>NZ_JACHJL010000009.1 GCF_014203645.1 Streptomyces zagrosensis
GCTGCAACATCGCCGCCGTAATCCCCACCACATCCTCACGCTCCGCACCCACCCGCACCATCTCATCGGAAAACACCGACGTCCACGACGGACCCGCTGGCTTCTTCTGCGACGATACGGCGCCGATCGCGTGGAATTGGTCCAACTCGTGTTGTTCGGCGGGAGCGTGGCCCTTGCCCTTTTGGGTGATGCAGTGCACGATCACCGGCCCGCCGAACGCCTTCGCCCGGCGCAGCGCCGACTCGACCGCCACTAGGTCATGGCCGTCCACAGGGCCGACGTACTTCAGGCCCAGGTCCTCGAACATGCCCTGGGGGGCGACGAAGTCCTTGAGGCCCTTTTTGGCGCCGTGCAGGGTGTCGAGTAGCGGGGTGCCGATGACGGGCGTGCCGCGCAGCCGGTCCTTGCCCCACTCCAGGAAGCGCTCGTAGCCCTGGGTGGTGCGCAGCGTCGTCAGGTGTTCGGCGAGCCCGCCGCGCGTGGGCGCGTACGAGCGGCCGTTGTCGTTGACGACGATGACCAACGGGAGGTCCTTGGTGGCGGAGATGTTGTTGAGCGCCTCCCAGGCCATGCCGCCGGTCAGCGCCCCGTCTCCGATCACCGCGACGACGTGCCGGTCGGTCAGCCCGCGCAGCCGGTGTGCCTTGGCGAAGCCGTCCGCGTAGGACAGGGCGGTCGAGGCGTGGGAGTTCTCGATCACGTCGTGATCGGACTCTTCTTGCGAGGGGTAGCCGGACATTCCGCCGCGGCTGCGCAGTTGGGTGAAGTCCTTGCGGCCGGTGAGCAGTTTATGCACGTACGACTGGTGGCCGGTGTCCCAAAGGAGCCGGTCGCGCGGGGAGTCAAAGACCCGGTGCAGCGCGATCGTCAGCTCCACCACCCCTAGGTTTGGCCCCAGGTGCCCGCCCGTCTTTGACACCGCCTCTACCAGGAACTCCCTGATCTCGCTGGACAGGGCGGTCAGCTCGTGCGGCGCTAGGCGGCGTACGTCCGCTGGGCCGCTGATCCGGTCGAGGAGCGGCGTGGTGCTTGCGCTGACCCCGGACTGCGAGCGAGAACTCAAAACGCACCTCCATTACTGGCGCGGGGGCGGCACTGCCCTCGCGAAATTCCGTGGAACGGCCGACCACGGTCGGGGAGTTCTTCGTGGCTGAGGAGGAGGGGAACGGTGAGCCCCTGGTGCGGCGTCCACGCTACGGCCGCCGTGGCGCATGCGCGTATGGCAATTGATTGCCTGTGTCGCGTCTTCCATCTGCACTGAAGTGCCAGGGCCAGCCAGGTTTGGGTGCTTCCTCACCTGACAATTCCGTGGAATCTGGACGAGCGAGCGGTGCATCGGCCGTTCGCCCCGGCCACCTGATGCCGGTGATGCTCGCGCTCCGGCGGGTCATAAAAGCCAGGTGTCGTGCGCGACAGGCATTTGTGACAGGAGTCTGCTATATACCCGACGCGCACTCGCCGCGAGAATTGGGAACATCAGACTTTTAGTCGTTACGACGTCTTCGATGCCTGGAGGGAGCAGTCGATGCCTTCGGTAAGTGACACAACGCTCACGTCCCCGCGGCAGCAGCGCAAGCGAATCATCATGGCCGAGCCGCGCGGATTTTGTGCGGGGGTGGACCGTGCGATCGGCATGGTCGAGAAGGCCCTTGAGCTGTACGGAGCGCCGGTTTACGTACGTAAGCAGATCGTGCACAACCAGCATGTAGTGAATGAACTGGAGAAGCTGGGCGCACGTTTCGTCGATTCCGAAGACGAGGTCCCCGAAGGGTCGATCTGTGTCTTTTCCGCACACGGCGTATCGCCGGCCGTCCGTGGAAATGCGGCCAGCCGCGAGCTGAAGGTGATCGACGCGACGTGCCCGCTAGTGGCCAAGGTCCACCAGGAGGCGCGCCGCTCATCGGACGCGGGCAAGACGATCTTGTTGATCGGCCACTCCGACCACGAAGAGGTCGAGGGCACTGTTGGTGAGGCCCCGCAGGACACCATCGTGGTGGAGAGCGTCGAGGACGCGCAGCGCCTGGAGTTCGACCCCGGTGTGGAACTGTCCTACCTCACCCAGACCACGCTCTCGCTGGACGAGACCAAGGACATCATCGGCGAACTCACGCGCCGCTTCCCCCACATCAAGGGCCCCGGCAGCGACGACATCTGCTACGCCAGCCAAAACCGGCAAAACGCGGTCAAGGACATCGCCGCCCAAACCGATCTGGTGCTGGTCGTCGGCTCCGACAACTCCAGCAACTCGGTGCGGATGGTGGAGGTCGCCATCCGGCAGGGCACCCAGTCCTACCTGGTCAACGACGTCTCCAAGCTGGACGAGCGCTGGCTTGATGGGGTGGACACGGTGGGCGTGACCTCCGGAGCCAGCGCGCCCGAGGTCCTCGTACAGGAACTGGTCGCCCGCCTCACCGAGTTGGGTTACGGCGATATCGACAGCGTGACCACCACCACGGAAGACATCGTGTTCTCCATCCCCGGCAGCCTCTTTCAGCACACGGGGCAGCCGCGCCCGGAATAGGCCGCCGACCGCAGGGCTGGGGGCCCGCCTAGCCTGTGGCCGGGCTGGTCAACCAGCCTAGCTAGAATGCGGGCCATGCGTGAGTCCTTCACAGCTGGGCAACTGCGCTTGTCCTTCCTGGATTTCGGCGGTCCGGGTCTTCCCCTGCTGGCTTTTCACGGGCATCTCAACGAGGCGTCGGTGTTCGCCCCGCTGGCTGAGGCGTTGGCGCCGCGATGGCGAGTCATCGCTTTGGACCAGCGTGGACATGGTGAGTCCGACCGTGCACAGAGCTATCAGCGGGCTGACTACGTCGCGGATATCGCGGCCTTCCATCGCCATCTGGGACTCGGTCCCGTGCCGGTTCTCGGCCACTCCTTGGGCGGCGTGAACGCCTACCAGTACGCCGCCCGGCACGCAGGCCAGGTCTCCGCCCTGATCGCCGAGGACATTGGCGCCGAAGTGAACGCCGACTGGTCCTTCGCTACGCAGCTACCTGGCAAGGCGCCGTCCCGCCAGGCATTGGCCGCGGCTCTCGGTTCGACGGCGCCCTATCTTGAGGCTTCCTTGCGCCAGTTCGACGACGGCTGGGGATACTCGTTCGACATCGATCACACGGTGCGGTCCCACCAGGCCCTCAGCGGTGACCACTGGAGCGACTGGGAGTCGGTGACCTGCCCGACCCTGCTGGTCCGGGGAACGGACAGCGAGGTACTTGCCCAGGACCACGCCCGGGAAATGATCGCCCGCCGGGCCGGTCAGGCTCGGCTGGCCGAACTCCCAGCCGGGCATGTCGTGCATGTCGATGCTCCCGACCAGTTCGCCGCCGCTGTGCGTACCTTCCTGTCCCAACTGCCCGCGGTGTGAGGGAGACCGGTGGTCAGCGTGCAGCGCAGTGCGTACGCTGCGGCGGGGGCGCCTTCGTGGCGCGATGCCTTGGGGCGGGGCCCTGCGTACACCTAGCGGAAGAGCTGACCGGAGTCCACTCCTGACCAGCAATGCATCACATCGGGTGATTCGTAGCCCAAAGCTTGCGGGTCTTCTTAGGCGATTGCGAAGCTGATGCGGACTGTCAACCCCCTGGGACCTGTTGGGAGGGGCCGTGGCCTTTGGCGAGCAGCCCGCATATCTCCGCGTGGCCGGCGACCTCCGGCAGAAGATCGTCGCCGGCGAGCTGCCGCCGCATACCCGTCTTCCTTCGCAAGCCCGCATTCGCCAGGAGTACGGAGTCTCCGACACGGTCGCCCTGGAAGCCCGCAAGGTGCTCATGGCGGAGGGGCTGGTGGAGGGCCGATCCGGCTCCGGTACGTACGTCCGTGCGCAGCCCGTCCTGCGCCGCCTGATCCGCACCGGATATCGCACCGTTGATGACTGCACCCCCTTCCGGCAGGAGCAGGCCGACGAGACCGTGCGCGGCACCTGGGAATCGAGCAGCATCCAGGAGGAGGCCACGTCCGATGTCGCCGCCCGTCTGTTGATCACCCCCGGTCAGCGCGTGATGCGCACGCGCTATGTCTTTCGGGCCGCCAATGAGCCGACGATGCTCTCCACCTCCTGGGAGCCACTGGCCATCACGGGGCGCACGCCGGTGCTGCTGCCGGAGGAGGGCCCGCTGGCCGGGCGCGGTGTCGTGGACCGCATGGCGGCGATCGACCTGGTGGTGGACAACGTCGTCGAGGAGGTCGGTGCGCGCCCTGGGCTCGCCGAAGAGATGCTCGCCCTTGGCGGCTGTGCCGGCCACGCGGTTTTGGTCATCTCCCGTACGTATTACGCCGGCGGGCGGCCCGTGGAAACCGCCGACGTCGTGACCTCCGCAGACCGCTACCGGGTCGCCTACCACCTGCCGGTCCGATGACCCAGCACCGTGGGTGACGGACGCCCCCGCCGATGGGTCGTTGACCCTTTTCTCGCCGCTCGGTCGGTTGGGCGGCTGCGTTATCACACTGGTTATGGTGATGTGTGCCGGATGGTGCGTGAGGTATCCGTGAGTGCCGTGAGTCACGCTGACCGTCCATAGAGTGGCCGGATGCCTACCTCTTGGTGAGAATTCGTATCCGCTGCGTAAGGGTCGGGCGTAGGCTCGGGCATATGCGGATCGCGGTTTCCCAGAACGGATTTCGACAGCGTGCGCCGGGGTGCAGCCGGCCTCAAGAGGGGGTGCGGGATGACTGATAGCGCCCCCGAGCCCTCCCTGCCCTGGCTGGTCGTCCGCCAGGACGACAACGGCAACCGCTATCGCGTCGGGCGGTATGCCACCAAGAGCGAGGCGGAACAGGTAGCCGACCGGCTCCACGCACGTGGCCCGAGCAAGCTCTACGTAGTCGAACGCTCTACCGCGCCCCGGCGCACCGCTTGACCACGACGCCGTCCGTCCGCACCAACGCTCCCCGTACCGCGCGACTCGCCGAGCGCGCAGGTCAGCGGCGAGGTCACGGTTGAACTACCGCGGGGCTCACGAGGGTTCACTAGGCGAAGCAGTGGCCGGGTGGGGAGGTGCCGGGTTCGGTACGGAGCTTTTCACGCGACTTCCGCCATGGCCCGCGGGCACCGGATGTTCGGTACGCCGGTACAGCGCGGTGATGGCTGCGCATTGCAAGGCCATGGAGAGCGCCATGGCCAGGCACACGCCCGGCAGTCCGAATGTCAACAGACCGTATGCAAGCGGAAGTTGGAGTAGCACCCCACATACCGTGACCCGGGCGAGTGCCGGGCTGCTGCCGCTGCCTTCGAACACCCCGCCCAGCGCGATAAAGCAGGCGAGCAGTACCAAGTACGGGCCTACGCACCGCAGATAGAGCGCCCCCGCCTCGGCCACCTCGCCCTCGCTGCCGAAGGCCCGCATGATCAACGGACCGGCGGCGAGCAGTGTCAGCGCGGTCAAGAGCCCGAGTGCCCCGGCGAGGAGCAGCGCCTGGCGTCCGATGGCCCGCCGCTCATCGCGTCCCGTGCCGAGTAGCTGGGCGGTGCGAATGGCGGCGGCCTGGCGTATCGCGTAGAAGCCCATGGTCGCGACGTACATCGCCTTGGTCGCGATGCCGTACGCGGCGACCTCGCCGGCACCGATCCGGGCGACGACGGCGACGATGGCGAGCGCCCCCGTCATGCGCGCGACGAAGTCGGCCGCCATGGGCAGTCCGGTCGCAGCCGTTTTGCGGGCATCGACGCCGAGCGACCCGGTCCGGCGGGGGGATGCTCGGGCCGCGAGCCGCAGCGTGTCGTTGCGGCGCAGGGCCACGAAACCGCAAGTGAGCGCGACCGTACGACCCAGCACCGTGGCCATCGCCGCCCCGCGTACCCCGAGGTCGAAGCCGAGGATGAGCAAGGGGTCCAGCACGAGAATCAGTCCGTTCGCGAGCACCGCGAGCCGCATGGGGGTCCGGGTGTCGCCCGCGCCTTTGAGCATGCCGTCCACGACGTTGGTGGCGAAGAAGACCGCGATTCCTGGCAGCGCGATCGAGAAGTAGTCGGTGGCCAAAGGGAGCGAGTCGCCACCGCCGAGCACGAGGCGGGCGAGCGGTTCGCGGCACAGGTAACCGCCGATGGCGACCATTGGCGTGAGGAGTGCCCACAGGGCCCATCCGCCGCGCACGGCGGAGCGCATCGCTAACGGGTCCCTTGCGCCACTGGCTCGGGCGAGCAGCACGGTGGTGCCCGAGCCCGCAACGAGGATGACACCGAGCAGCAGGTTCTCGACCGTGGTGGCGACGGCCACCGCGCCCACCGCGGCCCCGCCGAGCCGTGCCACCCAGACCATGTTGATGATCCCGGCCGTGACTCCTGCGAGAAGTTCGCAGTAGACCGGTAATGCGAGTGACATCAGCATGCGCCGGTGTTGCGTTGCCTCCACGACGGCACCCTCTCTATCCGCTGTACCTCGTTTAGAGGTATAGCGAATAGAGATAACATGAGGGCGGAGAGCGGGCAAGTGTGTGGACCGATACGGGAAGGGGCTCGGCGCGTGCTGGAGCTGTCGATTCTGGGTTTCCTGTGCGAGGGGCCCCTGCATGGCTACGAACTGAAGAACCGCATCCAGGGCCTCAGTGGCCACATCCGCCCAGTCAGTGACGGTGCGCTCTATCCGGCCATCAGTCGGCTGGTGAAGGGCGGCCTGGTCGAGCAGCGCACCGAGCCCGGCACCGGCGCCGCGGCCCGCCGGGTCCTGACCCTCACCGAGGCGGGGCGCACCGAACTGCGGGCCCGGCTGCGCCACCCCAAGCAAGCCGACATCACTGATGGTCAGCGCTTCTTCACGCTGCTCGCGTTCCTGCGGCACCTGACTGACCGCGCCGAGCAGGCCGCCGTCCTGCGCCGCCGGCAGGCCTTCCTGGACACCCCGGCGAGCTTCTTCTACCGCGATGGCGAGCCGGTGCGGGCCGAGGAGGAGTCCGATCTCTTCCGGCGGGGCATGCTGCGCATCGCCCGCGCCACTGCGGCAGCGGAAACGCAGTGGCTGGCCGAGGCCATCGACAGCCTGGAGACCTGAGCGGGGCCAAGCCGGAGGCATCCGCGCCGGCCTGTCCTGCTCAACTGTCCTGCTCAACCATGCTGCTCAACCGTCCCGCTCGGTCGTCCCGATGGCCTGCCCCGACGAGCAGCCCCGCTAGGGTCCTGCCCTGACGTGAGTTCCCGACGGTGAAGGCGGAGTGATGGCGGTCCTGATCGACACGGTGGCATGGGTGCGTGTGCAGGACGGCCGGATTCTTTGCGCACGGCCGCGGGGGAAGAGCATCTTCTACATCCCCGGTGGCAAGCGGGAGGGCGCGGAGAGCGATCGGGAGACCCTGCTCCGCGAGATCGAGGAAGAGCTGACCGTACTCCTTGACCCGGACACCGCGGTGCACGTGGGTACCTACGAGGCCGTGGCATCCGATGTGCCGGGCGGCGCCGTGGTGCGTATGAGCTGCTACACCGCGGACTACGCCGGGACGTTGACGGTGAGCAGCGAGATCGAGGAGCTGGCCTGGTTCTCCTACGCTGACCGCCCCCTGGTCCCACCCGTGGATCAGCTTCTCTTCGATGACCTCAAGGCATCGGGCCGGCTGGTCTGAGCCGGCAGGCGCGGTCGAGGCGTACTGGCGGCCGAGAATACGCCGAACGTGCCACCGTGCTTCCCCGCGGACGATAGGCCCACCCGAATATCGGGTATGTGCTGATTAACCCCGTCTAACGTGGACAATTCAATGGGGCCCGTCAGCGTTCAGGGGAAGTGGTCGGCGTGAACGACAGCGCAGGGGCCGTGGCCTCCACACCGGGGTTCGCCGAGTGGAGCTTCTCCGCCGAGCCTGACTCCGTGCGCAGCGCCCGCGGGCTGGTGCGCAACGCATTGGCGGACTGGGGCCTTGCAGCGATCAGCGATGTGACCGTTTTGCTGGTCAGTGAGCTGGTCACCAACGCGCTCCGGTACGCGAGCGGCCCGATCGGTGTTCGCATGTACTGCCGGCCCCTACCCGGCTCCGGCGGTCGCGCCCTATTGGTCGAGGTGTCCGACCCGGTGAAGGACCCGCCAAGAGAACGGGCCGCGGCCCCCGAGGACGAAGGGGGTCGCGGCCTTCAACTGGTGGCCTGCGCGTCCCGACGCTGGGGGACCCGGCGCGGCACGGTGGGCAAGACGGTCTGGTTCGAACTCGCGCTCCCGAGCGGTGCATGAACGCTGCCGGACGGGTAGGCGACGAAACGGCGGCGGTGCGACCCAAGCGCACCGTATGACCCGGCCGGACGAAGGCCGGGAAGCTTTACGGCAAGGCACGGGGCCGGGGTGCTGGGACGGTGTGTGGGGCGCGTGTGCTGGAACGGGAGCCTGACGGGTGGGGGACGCGCGTGAGCTGTCTGGTTAGAGTCGAGTCTGCCTGGTGAGGAGTCAGGCAGCAGCGGTCTGTGAAACGGTCTGGCCTGCCGTAATGAGCGGTAGGCGGGATATTTCGCGGCGACGGGGCCCTGGCCGACATGCCATGGCCCGGCGGGGGCTGACGGGGGTTCGATGGGGCCGCCCAAGCCCGAGCGGACCCGTGCTGGGTCCGTCGAGCGGCTTGTCGAGCGTTCGCGATCGTTACTTCGCACGGGAGTGCGTCGAGACCGTGCTGTGATCGTGAAGGCCGTGCAGGGAGTGGCCGGGGTGCTGGATACTCGGCGTTCTGGGCCGGTCCTAGCACCTGAGCCGGAGGAGACGGGCACGTGAGCGACATGCCAGCGGGGGCGGAGACGCCCGACGGAACGGAGATAGCACCGATTTCGGCACCGATGTGGCAGGGCAGCCCGCCGGGTTCCATTTACGACTATATCCGGGTGGCATCGTTCTCCATCGGCCCTGACGGACGTGTGGAGCAGTGGAGCGAACGCGCCGCTGAACTCCTCGGCATTCCGGCCCACGAGGCCATAGGACGTGACCCGGTGGAGGTGTTCGTCCCGCCCGAGTTGCACGAGCGCGGCCACCGTAAGGTCGCCGAACTGCTCGACGGCCGCGAGTGGACCGGCCTCGTCCCCTATCTGCGACCGGAGCCCGCTGCCCCAGCCCCCCGTACGCACGCCTCCGAGGCCCCCGAGGCCCCTAAGGAAACCGCCGCGGCGGCCCCACCCATCGCGCGCACCGACTTCATCCCCGACCCCCGCACCGCCGCGGAATCCCGCACGTCGAGCAGGGGCGCTGGACGAGAGGGCGGGCGCTACCCGCGAAGCAGCCCCGGCGACGGGCCGTACGGACTCGCCGAGATCTATCTGATGCCCACCCGAAACGACAAGGGTGAACGTTCCGCGCTGTGCATCGCCGTGGATGTAAGCGCACTGCGCCAAATCGAGACGGACCTCGCCGCCTCGCAGGCCGTTTTCGGTCAATCTCCGCTGGGTTTCTTCTTCGCCGATATGGACCTGCGGTTGATGCGGGTCAATGAGTGCTTTGCCCGTTCCTTCGGCCGCCCGGTGGAGTGGCACCGCGGGCGCACCCCGTACGACTTCCTGCCGCGCGCAGAGGCCGACCGGTTCAGCGCCTCGCTGCGCCGGGTGATCGAGACCGGGGTACCGGTCACCGGCATGCAGATCATTGGCTCGCGGTACGGGGAGACGGACCGGCACCGCTGGCAGGCGTCGTTCTACCGGCTGTATAGCGGATCGGGGCGGCCGATCGGCGTGGCCGGTCTGGTCATCGACACCACTGACCGCCGCCGCGCGGAGCAGGAGGCGGCGGGCGTCCGCCGCAATCTCGCGCTGCTGAACGAGGCCGGTGCCCGCATAGGCACCTCGCTCGACCTGGAGACCACCGCCCGTGAGCTGCTGGCCGTCGCCGTGCCGCAATTCTGCGACCTGGCGTCGGTCGATCTGTATCAGGGGTTGCTCGCCGGCGACGAGGCCCCGCCGGAGCTGTGGGCCGCCGCCCGCGGTTCGGGCAGAGGGCGCGGCCGGGCCGGTGAGCCCGTGACGGGCAGCGCACAACTACGCCGGGTCGCCTTCGCCAGCGCCGTATCGGATGGCCCGGTCGCGCTCTCCGGCTACGACGACAGCGAACCCTGCGGCATGGATGGCACAGCTAGCACAGCTAGCACGGCCAGCACAGCCAGCACAGCCAGCACCGGCGGCTCGTCCAGCACGGCCAGCCCAGAGGGCATGGGCCGCACGGCCGATGTAGGTGACATACGCGGCACAGCCGATACGGCTGGTGCGGCTGGTGCGGAAAAGGCGGCGCAGGCCGAGAAGGAAGCAGGCGATGAGCCGGGGTCGGGGTCGCCCGGTGGGTACGGGGCCGGCGACGCACGGTCGCACGTGCCCTACGGCGGCCGTCCGGGACGCGCGGGCCGGCGGCCGGTGCAGGTCGGGGAGGTGCACCAGTACGCGCCACACTCACCGTGCGCCACCGCGCTACGCACCGCGCAGGTGCGCGTCATCCCCGGCCGGGAGGCCGGCATCGACCCAGACGGCGGCCCCGAACTGGGGGCGGTCGTGCAGTCCACGCTCGCCGTGCCGATGGTGGCCAGGGACACGGTGGTGGGCCTTGCCCAGTTCTCCCGTACGAAGGGCAGCGAGCCGTTCGGGGAGCGAGACACTGCGCTCGCCGTCGAACTGGCCGCCCGCGCCGCCGTCTCCATCGACAACGCCCGCCTCTACCGGCGCGAGCACGAGCGCGCGCTGATCCTCCAGCGCAGCCTGCTGCCGCCGGGCAACCCGGAGGCGGCCGGCCTCGACATCGCCTGCCGCTATCTGCCGGGCAGCGAGGCGACGGAGGTGGGTGGCGACTGGTTCGACGTCATCGAGTTGCCCGGGCACCGCACCGCGCTCGTCGTCGGCGATGTGATGGGGCGCGGGCTGCGCGCCGCCGTGGCCATGGGCGAACTGCGTACCGCCGTCCGTACATTGGCGATGCTGGACCTGGAACCGGCCGAGGTGATGACCGCGTTGGACGAGATCGCACAGGGCCTTGGGGCGCCGGGCACCACGCGCTCCTCCACGCGCTCGGCAGTCCGGCAGGGCACGCGCCGTTCCGTACGGGCGCCCGGGGCGACGGGGCGGGCGCGGGGCACGGGCGGCCCCGGCGACTCCGACCCGTCCGAGATCTACCTGGCCACCTGCGTATACGCCGTCTACGACCCGGTCACCCGGCGCTGCACCATCGCCAACGCCGGGCATCTGCCGCCAGTGCTCGTCCCGCACGGCGAGCAGCCTCGACTGGTGGAACTGCCGGCCGGAATGCCGCTGGGGGTGGGCGGCGAGCCGTTTGAGGAGAAGGAGTTCGAGCTCCCGGACGGGGCGCTGCTCACGCTCTATACGGACGGGCTGGTCGAATCCCGCGATCACTCGCTGGACGTGGGGATCGAGGCGCTGCGTATGGCGCTGATCGATCCGCCGGTCACCGCCGCCGACGTCAGCCCGCTGGAGGGCTACTGCGACCATGTGCTTACCGCCCTTGACACCCACCACGGCGAGGATGACACGGCTTTGCTGATGGCCCGCGTGCAGGGCCTGCCCGCCAGCTCGGTCGGCGATTGGCGGCTGCCGTGTGAGCCCAGGTCGGTGGGCCGGGCTCGCGAACTGGCCTGCCGCCAGCTCCGCGAGTGGGGCCTTGACTCCCTGGTGGATACGGCCGAACTGTTGGTCAGCGAGCTGGTGACGAACGCGTTGCGGTACGGCGAGATGGGCGTGCCGCCGGCGAAACAAGGTGGCGAGATACGCGTTCGGCTGCTGCTCGATCGAAGCCTGGTATGCGAGGTGTGGGACAGCGGTCTGGTGCAGCCACGCAGACGACGGGCCCGCGACACGGACGAGGGCGGGCGCGGCCTGCAACTGGTCGGCCTGCTGAGCGCGGCCTGGGGCAGCCGGCGGACGCCGCGCGGCAAGACGGTCTGGTTCGAACTGGCTCTGCCGAACGGCGATTCGAGCGAAGCGGACACCACCGAGGCGCTGCTGAGCATGTTCTAGGTGCGGGGGTGCGGGGGTGCGGGGGTGCGGGGGTGCGGAGGTGCGGGGCGCGGCGCGAAGTCGGCGACCCCCGCCCCCGCCCGCGACCCCCGCCCGCGACCCCCGCCCGCGACCCCGCCCCCGGCGCGCACGCCCGTTACTGGCCCCGGCGCTTGATCTTGTTCCCCAGCCACACCAGGGGGTCATACTTGCGGTCCACGGCGCGCTCCTTCAGCGGGATCAGGGCGTTGTCGGTGATCTTGATGCCCTCCGGGCAGACCTCCGTGCAGCACTTGGTGATGTTGCAGTAGCCAAGGCCGTGTTCCTCCTGGGCGGCGCGCTTGCGGTCGAGGCCGGTCTCGTCGGCGGCGTCCAGCGGATGCATGTCGAGTTCCGCGATGCGCATGAGGAAGCGGGGGCCGGCGAACGCCGGCTTGTTCTCCTCGAAGTCGCGGACCACATGACAGGTGTCCTGGCACAGGAAGCACTCAATGCACTTACGGAACTCCTGTGAGCGCCCCACGTCCTCCTGCGACATGCGGTACTCACCCGGCTTCAGATCGGCCGGGGGGACGAAGGCGGGGATCTCGCGGGCCTTGGCATAGTTGAACGAGACGTCTGTGACCAGATCCCGCACCACCGGGAACGCTCGCATCGGCGTCACCGTGATGGTTTCGGACTGCTCGAACACGGACATTCGGGTCATGCACAACAGCCGGGGGCGGCCGTTGATCTCGGCGCTGCACGAACCGCACTTGCCGGCCTTGCAGTTCCACCGGACGGCCAGGTCGGGAGTTTGGGTGGCCTGAAGCCGGTGGATGATGTCGAGGACCACCTCCCCCTCATTGACCTCGACCGTGAAGTCGCGCAGACCTCCGCCGTCCGCATCGCCTCGCCACACCTTGAAGTGCGCCTGATAACTCACTGGCTCAGCTCCTCATCCGTCAGGTACTTCACCAGTTCGTCCCTCTCGAAGAGCTGGAGCAGATCTGGCCTGATGGGCGGCGTTTCGCGACGCTCCAGTTGAATTTGCCCGGCCTGGTCGCCCACCAGACCACTGAGGCCCGGGTCCGCGGGCGCGACCCCACCGCCGTGCACCGCTGGCCGCTCCGCGTCGATCTCTGGCTGGGTCGCCACCTGGCATACGAGGTTGACCCGGCGCCAGAGCCGGTCCATCGCCGGGAAGTCGTCGCGGGTATGGCCGCCGCGGCTTTCCGTGCGCTCCAGCGCCGCCCGCGCGACGCACTCGCTGACGAGCAGCATGTTGCGTAGGTCGATCGCCAGGTGCCAGCCCGGGTTGAACTGCCGGTGCCCCTCGACCCCCGCCCGGCGGGCGCGCGCCCGCAATCCGGCGAGCCGGTTCAGCGCCTCGGCCATCTCCTCGTGCTTGCGGATGATGCCCACCAGGTCGTTCATGGCTTGCTGGAGTTCCTGATGCAGGGTGTACGGGTTCTCCACCGGGCCGCTGGCCGTGGTGGCGTTCACGTCCTCCGCGCTGAACGGGAGCAGCGCCTCGGCCTCGGCCGCAGCCGCGTCGGCTTCCGCGACCACCGGGCGGTCCTCGGGCCGCGTGTTCGCCGCGAGCTGTGCCGCGTACAGGCCCGCTCGCCGGCCGAAGACCAGCAGGTCGGAGAGCGAGTTGCCGCCGAGCCGGTTGGAGCCGTGCATGCCGCCCGCCACCTCGCCCGCCGCGAACAGGCCAAGCACGCCGGTCGCCGCAGCCGTGTCCGGATCGACCTCGACGCCGCCCATCACGTAGTGGCAGGTCGGGCCCACCTCCATCGGCTCGGCCGTGATGTCCACGTCCGCCAGTTCCTTGAACTGGTGGTGCATGGATGGCAGCCGTCGCTTGATGGTCTCGGCGGACATCCGGGTGGACACGTCGAGGAAGACGCCGCCGTGCGGTGAGCCGCGGCCCGCCTTCACCTCTGAGTTGATGGCCCGCGCCACCTCGTCACGCGGCAGCAACTCCGGCGGCCGGCGGTTGTTGTCCGGGTCCTCGTACCAGCGGTCGCCCTCCTCCTCGGACTGCGCGTACTTGTCCTTGAAGACGTCCGGAACGTAGTCGAACATGAAGCGCTTGCCGTCGCTGTTGCGCAGCACCCCTCCGTCGCCACGCACCGACTCGGTGACGAGAATGCCCTTCACCGATGGCGGCCAGACCATCCCCGTCGGATGGAACTGCACGAACTCCATATTGATCAGCGGCGCCCCGGCGAGCAGCGCCAACGCATGGCCATCGCCGGTGTACTCCCAGGAGTTGGACGTCACCTTGAAGGACTTGCCGATGCCGCCGGTGGCCAGCACCACTGAGGGCGCCTCGATGACGAAGAAGCGGCCCGACTCGCGCTCGTAGCCGAAGACCCCGGCCACCCGCCCGCTGCCGCCAGCTCCCGTTGGCCCGCCCGCCGGGTCGGCTTCCTTGAGTACGCGGGTGACCGTGCACTCCTGGAAGACCTTCAGCCGCGCCTCGTGGTCGCCGAACTCGCGCTCGTCCTCCTGCTGCAAAGCGACGATCTTCTGCTGGAGGGTGCGGATCAGCTCAAGACCCGTGCGGTCGCCGACGTGGGCCAACCGCGGATACTCATGCCCGCCGAAGTTGCGCTGTGAGATCTTGCCGTCAACCGTGCGGTCGAACAGCGCGCCCCAACTCTCCAACTCCCACACCCGGTCCGGCGCCTCGCGCGCATGGAGTTCGGCCATCCGCCAGTGGTTGAGGAACTTCCCGCCGCGCATGGTGTCGCGGAAGTGCACCTGCCAGTTGTCGCCCTCGTTGACGTTGCCCATGCTGGCCGCGATGCCGCCTTCGGCCATCACCGTATGAGCCTTGCCGAACAGGGACTTGCAGATGACGGCGGTACGCATGCCCTGCTCGCGCGCTTCGATGGCGGCGCGTAGCCCCGCACCGCCCGCGCCGATCACGACGACGTCCCACGCCTGCCGTTCGACTTGCGTCATGTCTTTTGTTTCCCTCTCACAGCCTCGGAGTTCCCACATGCCCTGTGGGCGGTCGCCACCCGGACCGTGGGCCGTCCCCACCCGTCCCGTGCGTGGTCGTCAGAAGAAGGTCGGGTCGTCAAAGGCTCCGATCGCCAGCAGATAGACGTAGAAGTCCGCGAGCGCGACGCTGACCAGCGAGTACCAGGCGAGCTTGGCGTGGCGCGCGTTGAGCTTCCCGATCCATCCCCACAGCCGGTAGCGCACCGGGTGCTTGGAGAAGTGCTTGAGCCGCCCACCGACGATGTGCCGGCAGGAGTGGCAGGAAAGCGTGTAGGTCCACAGCAGCACCGCGTTGGCCAAGAACACCAGCGTGCCGAGCCCCATGTGGCCCCACTCGTAGTCGGCGTTGCGGAAGGCCAACACGGTGTCGTACGTCAGGATGCAGGCCACCAGCGTCGCGGCGTAGAAGAAGTAACGGTGGATGTTCTGCAAGATCAGCGGAAAGCGCGTCTCGCCGGTGTACCGCTTACGGGGCTCGGCCACGGCGCACGCCGGGGGCGAGGCCCAGAAGCCGCGGTAGTACGCCTTGCGGTAGTAGTAGCAGGTCAGCCGGAAGCCCAGCGGCAGGATCAGGATGATGATCGCCGGTGAGATCCCCCACCAGTCACCTACAAGGGCCCAGTTGGGGCCGTCGCGCATGGGCTCGCAGTTGTCCGCGAGGCACGGCGAGTAGAACGGTGACACATAGGGCGATTCGTAGTAGTCGTCGTTGGCGAAGGCCCGCCACGTCGAGTAAATGATGAACAGGAGCAGTCCCGCGGCGGACGCGGCGGGCGCCAGCCACCAGCGGTCCGTACGCAGATGGCGTTCCGGGATGGCGGCGCGCGACGCACTGTGCACGCCGTGCGCTCCCGTTTGGACATGAGGGTCGGTGCCTGTGGCCAAGGGGGACTCCGCGGTGGCGTGGTAGCGGCTCGGGTCGGTCGTACGGACGAGCTGACCGGGAAGACCGGTCACATGAGGTCACACAGGGACAAACGACACCGCACGCATCAGGCGACGTCATCCGCTCAAGAAAATTGGTGCGCGCTCGGCGAGTTGCACTCATCGGGTGCCGAGCCATTGGCGATATCGGGGGAGGAGGCGTGGGTGGCGACATGAGGCGAAGGGGGCGCCGACCCGCGGCGTGTGCGCCAGGGCCCGCGGCGTGCGCGCCGGGGCCCGCGCTGTGTGCGTACGGTCTGCGCCCTAGGCGTATGGCCCAGTCTCGCGCCGCCCGGGCGCGGGCCCGCGGCGTGCGCGCCCGCGGCCGGGCCTTCGGCGTGCGCCGGGGGGCGATCCGGGCGGTGGCGAGTGGACAGGTACGGCCCAGGCGGCGGTGCGGTGTGCGCGCCGCACCAACGCCGGGGCCCTGACCTGCCGGTTCTGCACCACTCACTAGGGGGCGTGACCCTCCCGGGAGCCGAGGCCCTCGTCCTCGGCGCCCACCCATAGCGCCGCGTCGTACGGGGTGTCGGGGATGGGCACGCGCTTCGGGCGAGCGGGCTCTGGCGGGGCCGATGCGCGCAGCAGAGCCACGCTTTCCCGCAGGTGATCCGCGTCGGTACGTACCCTGCGGATGTCGAGTCCATCGGAGCCGACCTGCTGTTCCAACCGCCCGACGCAGCGGACCAGATCGTTGAGACTTCGCTGAACAGCCGTCAAATCATCGTGTACGGACATGACTTGCCCTCACTTCCGCGGTTGCGGACGGCGACACTCATGCGACAGCGAGTGTCGCGCGCCGCGCCCGCTGTTGGGAAGAGATCTGCCGGGATTCAGGGCGCACACCGGTGTCATTGCGCCCCTCCCGTTTCAAGCCTAGACCTGAGCGCCGCGCAATTTCGGGAGCGCTACGCCGCGCGAGTGGCGGCCGTTTTGGCCGGATATCGGCCCGCCCGGCCTGGCTAGGCCGGGCGGGTGGCCTTGCGGCGTGAACCCGCCGTGTCGGCGCCGCTGGCCGGGGGCTGTCGCCTTCAGTGAGTGGTCAGTCCATCTGATGAACGGCAATGTCACCCGGAGGTACCCGCCATGTCCGTCGATGGCGTCATCAGGGGCCCGGCGTCCCGCACCCGCCGCTGCGCCACGCTGTTCGCCGCCGGGGTGCTGCTGCCGCTTCCGTGGCTCACCGGGTGCAGTTCCGGCGGCGACAAGGACGCGGCGGCGGCTCCCGCCGCACACGATGTCGCCGATGCCTCCCGCGCCGACCTCTCCGGGCGGGGCACGGTGCGCTGGGCCATCGACGCCAGGCCCACCACTCTCAACGTCTTCCAGGCCGCCGCCGACGCCGGCACCGAACGGGTGGCCGGTGCCGTACTGCCCACGCTGTTCACCCTCGACAAGCAGGGCCGGGCCCAGCGCAACGCGGACTATCTGAAATCCGCCGAGATCACCGACCGCGACCCCCAACAGGTCGTCGTCTACCGGCTGAACCCGAAGGCTGTTTGGAGCGATGGCCGCGCCGTGGGGGTGGCCGACTTCATCGCGCAGTGGCGGGCGCTGCGCGGCAAGAACACCGCGTACTGGACGGCCCGTAACGCCGGCTACGAGCGGATCAAGCAGGTATCGCCCGGCGCGGAGCCCGGGGAGGTCAAGGTCACCTTCCGCCGGCCGTACGCGGACTGGCGTGCCCTGTTCAGCCCGCTGTATCCGAAGGACGTGATGGCCAGCCCGAAGGCGTTCAACGAAGGAGTGCGGGACCGGCTTCCGTTGTCGGCCGGCCCCTTCATGTCGAGCGCGACGGACACCGAGCGGGGCAGCAGCCGCGACGACGGCAAGCGGGGGCCGGAGCGGTACGACGAGAGGCGGGAGCGGGGGCAAAGGCCCGGTGCGCGAACCGGCACTGCGCGAACCGGCACGGCGGAGCACCGTGCGGCGCGGGCCCCCTCGTCGCGCTTGTCGCGCTTGTCGCTGGTGCGTAATCCGCGCTGGTGGGGCGAGCCCGCGCGGCTGGACAAGCTGGTGTTCACGCCGGTGCCCCGTGCGGAGCGGACCGCTGCATTGGCCGCTGGCACGCTCGACGTGGCCGAGATCGACGCGGCCACGGCCGAGCGGATCGAGGAAGCGGGCGGGGCCAAGGAAGCGGGCGGGGCCGAGAACGCGAGGCGGCCCGCCGGCGGCCCACCGCCCGGAAACGGGCCAAACGGGGCGGTCGGAGCAGCGCCCCTACTCGGCGGCAGCGCGGCGACCATGACGGACGCGGCGAGTGCGCTGCGCTCCTGGGTGATCGAGTACGGCCCGAAGGACGCGCGGGACAGGGCGCTGCGAGCGATGGAGGTGGAACGGGCGGCAGCGGTGCGGCGCGCGGTGGAGAACCGGGCGCTGAGCGCCTTCACCGTCCGCAGGTCCCTTGAGCCCGCTTACACCCAGCTCGCGCTGAACGGCACATCCGGGCCGCTCGCCGATGAGCGAGTACGCCGCGCGATCGCCCGGGCCATCGACCGGGAGGAACTGGCCGATACGGTGCTGGGCTCGCTCGATCTGTCCGCGAAGCCGCTCGGCAGCCATCTGACCATGGCCGGCCAGCGGGGATACAAGGACAACAGTGGCGTCATCGGTGCCCAGGACAACGAGGCGGCCCAGTCGCTCCTGGCCGACGCCGGCTGGCAGCCGGGCGCGGGCGCGGCCCCGCCGAAGTCCACGGACGCCAAGCCCGACGCCAAGCCCGACGCCGGGAGGGACAGTGAAGCGGGCGCGAGGTCGGACGCCGGCACTGACAGCAAGCCGGGCGCGAGGTCGGACGCCAGAACGGACAGCAAGCCGGACGCTGCCCAGGATGCGGCGGAGGAGGCTGGGCGGGCCGGGGAGCAGGACCAGCCCGAGCGGGACCGCCCCGAGGGCCGAAGTGCGGCGCGTAACGGCGTCAACCAGCACGGTTCCGACCGGGACACCGGCCGATCCGCGGCCCGGGACGGGAGCGCCCGGGAAGGGACCACACGGTCGGGCACCGTGCCCGGCGGGGCGCCGGTTCGGGTGAAGGACGGCGATCCGCTGCTGCTGCGCTTCGTCCTGCCCGCGGGCCCGGGCACCGAGCAGGTGCGCGAGGTCGGCGAGCGGATCGCGCGCATGCTGGGCACGATCGGCATCCAGACCGACATCACCCAGGTCACGGACAAGAGGTACTTCAAGGACCACGTCGCCAAGGGCGACTACGACCTTGCCCTGTACTCCTGGCCCGCTACCGCCTTCCCGGCCACCGACGCCCGTCCGATCTTCGCCAAGCCGCGCCCGGCGGCGGACGGCTCGCTGCTCGTGGAGCAGAACTACACCCGGGTCGGTACGGATCAGATCGACCAGCTCTTCGACCAGGCGTCCACCGAGTTGGACGAGGACGCGGCACGGAAGCTGATCCAGCGGGCCGACGCCCGCATCTGGGCCGCGGCCGGTTCCCTTCCCCTCTACCAGCGTCCGCAACTGGTCGCGGTCCGCTCGGGCGTGGCCAACGTGGGCGCCTTCGGCTTCAGCACTCCGCGCTACCAGGACATCGGCTACGAGAAGTCCGAGGACGCGAAGGCGGGGGCCGCACAGTGAGCCGGGGCGAGCGCGCGCGGCCGGGGCCGGGCCGGTGGCGGGGGAGGGGATCGAGGGAGGACAACGGGGAAGGAGCGAAAGAAGCAGGGGGTAAGCGCGGGACAAGGGCAGGTAAAGACGGGGCTCGCGGGGCCCCGCTGAGCTGCGGGTCGTGGTGCTCCGCAAAGGGCCGGGGAAGGGCTGAGGCGGCCGGTACCGCCCTTGCCCCGTACCATGGGGTAAGGCCGAGGCTTTAGATCTGCCCGGCAGCGCGCGTACCGGACCGTACGCCGCGATCCACGATTCCGGGAGAAGCGTCGCAGTGCCCACGCGCCACGATATTCGTAATGTAGCCATCGTCGCCCATGTCGATCACGGCAAGACGACCCTCGTCGACGCCATGCTCAAGCAGGCGGGCGCCTTCGCGGCGCACGCGGCTGAGAAGCTTGACGACCGGATGATGGACAGCAACGACCTGGAGCGTGAAAAGGGGATCACGATCCTGGCGAAGAATACCGCCGTCAAGTATCACCCGAAAGACGGTGGTGACCCGATCACCATCAACATCATCGACACCCCTGGCCACGCCGACTTCGGTGGCGAGGTGGAGCGCGGGCTGTCGATGGTGGACGCGGTCGTGCTGCTCGTGGACGCCTCGGAGGGTCCGCTGCCGCAGACCCGCTTTGTGCTCCGCAAGGCGCTCGCGGCCCGGATGCCGGTCATCTTGTGCATCAACAAGACCGACCGGCCCGACTCACGTATCGACGAGGTCGTCAACGAGACGTACGACCTCTTCCTCGACCTGGACGCGGACGAGGAGCAGATCGAGTTCCCGATCGTCTATGCCTGCGCCCGCGACGGCGTCGCTTCGCTGACCAAGCCGCAGGACGGCACGGTCCCGCCCGACAGCGAAAACCTCCAGCCGTTCTTCGACACGCTGCTTTCGCACGTTCCGGCCCCCGAATACGAAGAGGGTGGCTCGCTCCAGGCGCACGTCACGAACCTGGACGCGGACAACTTCCTCGGCCGTATCGCGCTGCTGCGGGTGGAGCAGGGCGAGCTGAAGAAGGGGCAGACCGTCGCGTGGATCAAGCGCAATGGCAGCGTTGCCAACGTGCGTATCAGCGAGCTGATGATGACCGAGGCGCTGACCCGCAAGCCTGCCGAAAAGGCCGGCCCCGGCGACATCTGCGCGGTCGCCGGCATCCCGGACATCATGATCGGTGAGACCCTGGCCGACCCGGAGAACCCGGTCGCACTGCCGCTGATCACGGTGGACGAGCCCGCGATCTCGATGACCATCGGCACCAACACCTCCCCGCTGATCGGTCGCGGTGGCACCGGTAAGGGCGCGGAGAACAAGGCCGTGGTCAAGGACCGCAAGGTCACCGCCCGTCAGGTCAAGGACCGCCTGGACCGCGAGCTGATCGGTAACGTCTCGCTGCGCGTCCTGGACACCGAGCGCCCGGACACCTGGGAGGTACAGGGCCGCGGCGAGCTGGCGCTGGCCATCTTGGTCGAGACCATGCGCCGGGAGGGCTTCGAGCTCACCATCGGCAAGCCGCAGGTGGTCACCAAGGAGATCGACGGCAAGCTGCACGAGCCGATCGAGCGCATCACCATCGATGTGCCCGAGGAGCACATGGGCGCGGTCACCCAGCTCATGGGCACCCGCAAGGGCCGTATGGACAACATGTCCAACCACGGCTCGGGCTGGGTGCGGATGGAGTTCATCGTTCCCTCCCGCGGCCTGATCGGCTTCCGTACGGAGTTCTTGACCAACACCCGCGGTACGGGCATCGCGCACTCGATCCACGAGGGCCACGAGCCGTGGTTCGGCGAGCTGATCACCCGTAACAACGGCTCTTTGGTCGCCGACCGCTCCGGTGCGGTTACCGCGTTCGCGATGACCAACCTCCAGGAGCGCGGCGTTCTGTTCACCGACCCGGGCGTCGAGGTGTACGAGGGCATGATCGTCGGGGAGAACTCGCGCGCCGACGACATGGACGTGAACATCACCAAGGAGAAGAAGCTCACCAACATGCGCTCCGCCAACGCCGATGTCACCGAGTCGATCGTGCCGCCGCGCAAGCTCTCCCTGGAGCAGTCGCTGGAGTTCTGCCGCGACGACGAGTGCGTTGAGGTGACCCCGGAGGCGGTCCGTATCCGCAAGGTCGTCCTCGACCAGAAGGAGCGCGGCCGGGCAGCCTCCCGCGCCAAGCGCTAACGCTTACCGCGCGGGCGCATGGATGCGCATCGTGCTACAGGCCCCAGTCTTCGCGCCGGGTGAACCGGCGTGCGCACTGGGGCCTGCGCGCAGGATGCACCACACCACATCCGCCGGATGCGCCACACCGCATGCACCGGGGCGCTCTGCCATGCCTCGGGCGCCCTCTCGCGCCTCCAGCGCCCTCTCTGCCCTGGGCGCCCTGCCTCGCCCTCAGCGCCCTCGCACGCGCCCGGAAGCCCTGCCCTGCCTCCTTCGCCGCGCAGCGAAATGCAAGGCGTAATCAAGCCAACCGATTTCAACGCCATCAGGCCACCGGGCTGGAGCATCGGCCCTGCCGTCTGGTCCCTCGAATGAGGGGGTCTCGACGCTGCGGGTTCAGTCATGCGTACGGGGGCAGTTCGCTCCGCCCGAGGCGTCGAGCAGCGATCGGCGCGCCCCGACGTAGACCTCAATCGGCCACGGGCATTTTCATGGGCTTGCCGATCGGTTCGCCGCAGCGCTGCGGCGAAAGAATCTTGGCCTTGATTTTGAATCGCCCCCCGCTGGAAGGGGGTTGACGTATCGACGCAGTCGGCCTTAAATCGCGGCGCTCACCTGCCGTGGTGCGGTCGAGGTGGCGTCGGTGGCGGTGTGTCGGCCAGCGGTAACCGTCACGCTGTGTCGAAGTGCCGGGTGCGCGGAGCTTCCATCGCTGCCCCTGGGGCTATTGCCTGGCGGCAGGTCAGGACCGGTCAAGTCAACAAGTTTTCCTCTAACGGGCGTTCGGATATCGGTGAAGGCGTTCCGGATGTTGCGTTAACAGTCCGTTTCGGGGGTGTCTGTCTGCGATGCCTTTGTCCGGATTTCGGTACTCCGTCCCCGGTTGATGTGACCAAAGTGAGACCCTTTAAGTGTGGTTTACGGGCCAGGTGTGCTCAATCATGGGGTCCATTGAGCTCGGGTCAATGGGTCACGCGCTGTGGGGAGCGCCGGCCTACGAGCACACTTTGGGGTGCCGGGTCTTTATGTCGCTGTCAGGGGTGTCAGCGCGCGGCCGGTGCCCTCTCTCGTAGTGACAGTGGACTCCTGAGGAGGCAAACCCATGCGCGGTGCCAATAGCGCCAAGTGGGTCGCGATGGCGGCAGTTGTGGCGCTCGCCGCGACGGCTTGTGGCGGCGGCGACAGTGACAGTGACAGCAGCGGACCGGCTGATAAGAACGCCAAGGTCGTCTTCGACAACGGCGAGCCGCAGAAGCCGCTACAGCCGGCGAACACGATGGAGTCGTACGGCAGCGCCGTGATCAGGTCGCTGTTCACGGGCCTGGTTGACTACGAGGCCGGCACCGGCAAGATCGTCAAGCAGAACGCCGAGAGCATCACCACCAAGGACAACAAGACCTGGACGGTGAAGCTCAAGGCGGGCTGGAAGTTCCACAACGGCGAGACGGTGACGTCCAAGTCGTACGTGGATGCCTGGAACTGGGCAGCGGCCACCAAGAACAACCAGCAGAACAGCTCCTGGTTCGCTGACATCAAGGGCTACGAGGACGTTCACCCCGAGAAGGGTGACGCCAAGGGCGACAAGATGTCGGGCCTGAAGGTCGTGGACGACACCACGTTCACCATCGAGCTCGTCGCACCGATCCCGTACTTCGAGTACAAGCTCGGCTACGAGGTCTTCTCCCCGCTTCCCTCGGGCTTCTTCGAAGACCCCAAGGGCTACGGTCAGAAGCCGGTCGGCAACGGTCCCTACAAGTTCGTGAAGTGGGACCACAACAAGCAGATCGACGTGGAGACGTACGCCGACTACCAGGGCAGCAACAAGCCCAAAAACGGCGGCGTCATCTTCAAGAACTACTCGCAGCCTGAGGCCGCGTACAAGGACCTCACCTCCGACAACGTCGATGTGATCCGCCAGGTCCCGCCGAACGACCTGCCGAACTACAAGAGCGACCTCGGTGACCGCGCGATCGACCAGGACTACTCGGCGATCCAGACGATCAACCCGGCGTTCTACAACACGCAGTTCAAGGACATCGACGTCAAGGTCCTCCAGGGCCTGTCGATGGCGATCGACCGGGACACGATCACCAAGACGGTGCTCCAGGGAACCCGCGTCCCGGCCACCGGTTGGGTCGCCAAGGACGTGCTCGGCTACCAGCCCGGCGCCTGTGGGGAGTTCTGCAAGTTCGACCCCGCGAAGGCCAAGGACCTGATCAAGCAGGGTGGTGGCGTCCCGAAGAACGCCATGAAGATCCAGTACAACGCCGATGGCGGCCACAAGGAGTGGGTCGACGCGGTCTGCGGTTCCATCCGCAAGAGCGTCGGCGTCGAGTGTGTGGGTGACTCGAAGGCCGACTTCCAGGCCGACCTGGAGGCCCGCGACAACAAGCAGGTCAAGTCGATGTACCGGTCCGGCTGGGTGCTGGACTACCCGTTCAACGGCAACTTCCTGCGCGACCTGTACGGCACCGGCGTCGCCGGCAACAAGGGCGCCTTCTCGGACCCGGCGTTCGACGCGCTGGTGAAGAAGGCCGACGGCGCCAAGACGGTGGATGAGTCCGCCAAGAACTACAACCTCGCCGAGCAAGAGCTCAAGAAGACCTT
Organism: Streptomyces zagrosensis; assembly: GCF_014203645.1. Lineage (GTDB taxonomy): Bacteria > Actinomycetota > Actinomycetes > Streptomycetales > Streptomycetaceae > Streptomyces > Streptomyces zagrosensis. The sequence goes on from NZ_JACHJL010000009.1 coordinate 24,183, forward strand.
CCCTGCCATTCCGCTCTGGTACTACAAGGTCAACTCTGGTTATTCGAAGAACGTTTCGAATGTGAAGTTCAACCAGAAGGGCGACCCGATCCTCACCGACATCACGGTGAACCAGAAGTAGTCGTCGGACGCTGATGCCAGGGGGCGCCCCGAATCGGGCGCCCCCTGGCCAACGGGGGCAGCCGGTTCCTTACCAGGAACGCGGCTGCTTTCGGCCGACCCCAGGACGGAGGCACGATGGGGCGATATGTCGCGCGGCGACTGCTCCAGATGATCCCGGTCTTCATCGGGACGACTTTTCTCATCTTCTTCATGGTGCGGACCCTGCCGGGTGACCCGATCCGGGCGCTGTGGGGCGACAAGGCACCGGACCCGACACAGCTCGCAGCGCTGCGCCACGAGTACGGGCTCGACAACCCGATGTGGCAGCAGTACCTCGACTACATGAAGGGCCTGTTCCAGGGCGACTTCGGGACCACGGTCGGTGGCCGACCGGTCTCCGAGATCCTCAGCGACGCCTTTCCGGTCACGATCAGGCTCGCCCTCATCGCGCTGACCTTCGAGATGGTCCTCGGCCTCGTACTCGGCGTCTTCGCGGGCATGAAGCGCGGCAAGCTCGTGGACCGCAGCGTGCTGATCCTCACCCTGTTGGTGATCTCGATCCCGGTCTTCGTGCTGGCGTACATCTTCCAGACGGTGTTCGGTACGGAACTCGGGTGGACCACAGCCACGGTCCAGGACTCCATGAGCGTGGAACAGTTGATCTTGCCGGGCATCGTGCTCGGCTCACTGTCGCTGGCCTATGTGGCCCGGCTGACCCGTACCACCGTCGCGGAGAACCTGCGCGCCGACTACATGCGTACGGCACTCGCCAAGGGCCTGCCCCAGCGGCGCATCGTCGTCAATCACCTGCTGCGCAACTCGCTGATCCCGGTCGTCACCTTCCTGGGTACCGACCTGGGCGCACTGATGGGCGGCGCCATCGTCACCGAGGGCATCTTCAATGTCCAGGGTGTGGGCGGTGCCCTCTACCAGGGGCTGATCCGGCGTGAGGGAAGCACCGTGGTGGGCATCGTGACCTGCCTGGTCTTCGTCTACCTCGCCATGTCCCTGATCATCGACCTGCTGTACGCGGTCCTGGACCCGAGGATTCGCTATGCCTGAAATCTATGACTCCCCGCAGTCAGGCCCCGGGACCCGCGCAAGTAACGCCGCGCTCGCCGCGAACCGCGGTGAGTCACCGACCAGCCCGAAGGCGCCGGCAGCCGGCCCCGGGCCCGCTGACACGGTGCGCGACGAGCAGGTCCGCAGCCTGTGGGGCGACGCCTGGCGGGACCTGCGACGCAACCCGTACTTCGTCATCTCCAGCCTGCTCGTGGTGCTGCTGCTGTTCATCGCCGTCTTCCCGAGCTGGTTCACCAGTGCCGACCCCCGGGACACGGACCTGACGAACCACTTCCTCACCAAGCCGGAGCTGGGCAGCTTCTTCACGGCCGACTGGTTCGGATACGACAACCAGGGCCGCAGCATCTACGCCCGGGTCATCTACGGCACCCGCGCCTCCATTCAGGTCGGCGTCGGCGTCACGGTCCTGGTCACCATCTTCGGTGGCCTCATGGGCATGCTCGCGGGCTACTTCGGTGGCTGGCTGGACGCGCTGCTCTCTCGTGTCACCGACGTGTTCTTCGGCATCCCGTTCCTGCTCGGCGCGCTGGTCGTGCTGAACGCCTTCACGGACCGCACGGTGAGCGTCGTCATCGGCGCGCTCGCGTTCCTCGGCTGGACCCAGATCGCCCGCGTGATGCGCGCTGCCGTCATCACGACCAAACAGGCGGACTACGTGGTGGCCGCGAAGGCACTGGGCGCCGGCACCGGGCGCATCCTGGCGAAGCACATCCTGCCCAACGCCATGGCACCGGTGATCGTCGTCGCCACCATCGCCCTCGGCGGTTACATCTCGGCCGAGGCGACCCTGTCGTACCTCGGCATGGGTCTCGCGGAACCGACGATCTCCTGGGGCATCGACATCTCGACCGCGTCCAAGGTGGTGCGGAACAACCCGCACGCCCTGTTCTTCCCGGCCGGCATGCTGACCCTCACGGTCTTCGCGTTCATCATGCTCGGCGACGCGGTGCGCGACGCCCTCGACCCGAAGTTGCGCTGAGGGAGGCGTACGTGACCACTATCGATAAGACCGCGAGCGCCCCCAGCCGGCGCATTGAGGATGACGGGGATACCCCGCTCCTAGATGTCCGGGACCTGCACGTCGAGTTCAAGACGCGGGACTCCCTCGTCAAGGCCGTCAACGGCGTGAGCTACAGCGTCCGTGCCGGTGAGACGCTGGCCGTACTCGGTGAGTCCGGGTCCGGCAAGTCCGTGACGGCGCAGGCCATCATGGGCATCCTCGACATGCCGCCGGGCCGCATCCCCCACGGGGAGATCCGGTTCCGCGGCAAGGACATGCTGGCCATGCCCAACGATGAGCGCCGCAAGCTGCGTGGCCGCAAGATCGCGATGATCTTCCAGGACGCGCTCTCCTCGCTGAACCCGGTGCTGTCCGTCGGCTACCAGCTCGGCGAGATGTTCCGCGTGCACGAGGGGCTGTCCCGCAAGGCGGCCAAGGCCAAGTCCATCGACCTGATGGACAGGGTCCGTATCCCCGCGGCCAGGGAGCGGGTGAACGACTACCCGCACCAGTTCTCCGGCGGTATGCGCCAGCGCATCATGATCGCGATGGCGATGGCCCTTGAGCCCGACCTGATCATCGCGGACGAGCCGACCACGGCGCTCGACGTGACCGTGCAGGCCCAGGTCATGGAGCTCCTCGCGGAGTTGCAGGCCGAGTACAACATGGGGCTCATCCTGATCACCCACGACCTCGGCGTGGTCGCCGACGTCGCGGACAAGATCGCCGTGATGTACGCGGGTCGCATCGTGGAGACCGCGCCAGTGCACGAGCTCTACAAGCGCCCGGCGCACCCGTACACCCGCGGCCTGCTCGACTCGATCCCGCGCCTTGACCAAAAGGGCCAGGAGCTCTACGCGATCAAGGGTCTGCCGCCCAACCTGACGCAGATTCCGCCGGGTTGTGCGTTCAACCCGCGCTGCCCGAAGGCGGACGACATCTGCCGCACCGAGGTGCCCCTCCTGCTGTCGGTCACCGAGCGGGACGGCACCGACCTGCCGGGCCGCGGCAGCGCGTGCCACTTCTGGAAGGAGACGATCCATGGCTGACCCCGCAAAGAAGGACGAGGCGGCCGGCCGGAAGGACGTGCCCCAGGACGCCGTACCCAACCTCACCAAGGTGGAGGTGGCCGAGGCCACGACCATCGCCGAGGTGGAGACCGTGCTCGACGCTCCGGTCGAGCGCGGTGAGCCGATCCTCCAGGTCCGCAACCTGGTCAAGCACTTCCCGCTGACCCAGGGCATTCTCTTCAGGCGCCAGATCGGCGCGGTGAAGGCCGTGGACGGCCTGTCGTTCGACCTCTATCAGGGTGAGACGCTGGGCATCGTCGGCGAGTCCGGCTGTGGCAAGTCCACGGTCGCCAAGCTGCTGATGACGCTGGAGACGGCGACCGCGGGCGAGGTCTTCTACAAGGGCCAGGACATCACCAAGCTGTCCGGGCGCGCGCTGAAGGCCGTACGCCGCAACATCCAGATGGTCTTCCAGGACCCGTACACGTCGCTGAACCCGCGCATGACGGTCGGCGACATCATCGGGGAACCCTTCGAGATCCACCCCGAGGTGGCCCCGAAGGGTGACCGGCGCCGCAAGGTGCGGGACCTGCTCGACGTGGTGGGTCTGAACCCGGAGTACATCAACCGGTATCCGCACCAGTTCTCCGGCGGTCAGCGCCAGCGCATCGGCATCGCCCGCGGCCTGGCGCTCAACCCGGAGATCATCATCTGCGACGAGCCCGTCTCGGCGCTCGACGTGTCGGTGCAGGCGCAGGTCATCAACCTGATGGAGAAGCTCCAGGACGAGTTCAACCTGTCCTACATCTTCATCGCGCACGACCTGTCGATCGTCCGGCACATCTCAGACCGGGTCGGCGTGATGTACCTGGGCAAGATGGCCGAGATCGGCACGGACACGGAGATCTACGACCACCCGACGCACCCCTACACCCAGGCGCTGCTGTCGGCGGTACCGGTCCCCGACCCCGCGGCCCGCGAAGGCCGGGAGCGGATCATTCTCGTCGGCGACGTCCCGTCCCCGGCGAACCCGCCGTCCGGTTGCCGCTTCCGCACCCGTTGCTGGAAGGCGGAGGACAAGTGCGCCAAGGAGGTGCCGCTACTCGCGATCCCGCAACGGTTCGTGGGCGCGAACACCCCGGCGGCGCACGAGTCGGCGTGCCACTTCGCGGAGGAGAAGGACGTCGTCCACGCGTGACGGTGGCGCTCGCCGCGGTGGCGCTCGCCGCTGAGGCGTAGTGGAGTACGGGCTGTGCCTGACGAGGGCGCCCGGGCCGAAGGTGGCCTGGGCGCCCTCGGGCGTTGTTCAGGGGGTTGTCGTCACTGGCCAGTGCTGTACCCGGACAACGAAGATCATGGTCAGCCGGCGGTGTTCCTGATACCAGACCATCAGGCTGCCTTCGGCGTGGTCGAGCAGCCGGGACACCCCTGACTCGTGGAGTGGCGGGTCGCCGAGATATCGAACGGCTGCCGCGTCGGCGAGCTGCTGTGCGAGACGTTCCACGTCTTGCTTGACGCTCGGGTCTAAGCCATCTACCACGTGCTCGGCGTCCGGGAGATATTCCCACGTCTAGTCAGTCACGCGGCAACCTCACGATGCGCCTCATCGAGTAGCGCGCCGATCTCGGCCGAAGCGCGGCGGGCATCCTCCAGGTTGTCGGCGTCAGTCACGGCGTGTTCCAGTGCGTCCAGCCGCTGAGCGCGGCGCGGGAAGCGTCGCAGGGCTTCGAACACCACCCAGCGGTGGAGAAAGGTGTGCATGGGCACTGTGCTATCGGTCTGCACGGCCTCTTGCCACGCATCGTGGAACTCTGCCTCGAAACGGATGGACGCGCTGAGGTCGATGGTCCGGACGGCGACCCTGAGCGCTTGCTCCGTCAGGGGCGGCATGGGAAGCAGCGGCTCGTCACGGCCGAACTGTTCTCTGCGCCGAGTGGTCATGGTGCTCTCTCCTCCGTCGTACGCCCGATGCACACCCGTGCGCGGCGAGCTGCCGTCTGTCGGCCTAGCGCACAAGTGGCGGCCGGCGCCCAGTCTGCGCACGGCCCGCAGGCCATGGGCGCGATGGCTCTTCCGCCACCCGTGCGGGTCAGTTGGGGAGGGGACCCGACGCGCGCAAGGGTCAGGCCGGTGCCGTCACGCCACCGTGATGGCGGCCCACCCTGGGCTCTGCCGTTTCACCCGTACGAACCTCACACCCGCCGCCACCGGGCCAAGGCAAAGGAGAAGACGCCGAACAGGACGAGGCCGATGGCGATCGCCGCCAGGAGCCAGGGGCCGGCCGGGGTGTCGGCGAAGGTGCGCAGCGTGTCGTCCATGCCCTTGGCCTTGTTCGGGTCGTAGGCGAGCGCGGCCCGCACGGCGAAGATGCCCGCCACGGTGAAGAGAACGCCCCGTGCGATGCCGCCGGTGACCCCGAGGACATCGGTCACCTTGCGTGCGGTCTGCGACATCTGCGCGTGCTTGAGGTGCTTGTGGAAGCTGCGCCGCGCGGCCTGGATGACGATCCAGACCCCCGCTCCCGCAATGACGAGCCCGCCGATCGCGACCAGCCACTGCCCCGCGGGCCAGCCGAGGGCAGTCGCCGTCACGTCCTGCGACTTCTTGTCGCTGGAGCCGCTTCCCTTGTCCTTGATGGCGAAGGAGATCATCGAATAGGACGTCAGCCCGTAGAACACCGCGCGCCCCGCGGACGACAGCCGCTTCGTCGCCTTGTGGCCGTCAGGCCCGGCCGCCCCGAACAGCGCCTCCGAGAGCCGCCACAGCGCCATCCCGGCGACGCCGATTCCGATGGCCCAGATGAGGAAAGCGCCGAAGGGTTGTCTGCCGAGTTCACGCAGTGCGCCGCCGTTGTCGGCCTGTTCACCGCCCCCGAAGGCGAGGCGCAACGCGAGCAGACCGATGAGGCAGTAGATCACCCCGCGGGCCGCAAGTCCCCAGCGTGCGGCAGCGTCCATGGCCGAACTGTTCGCCGCTCTGCGGGCCGCGCCTCGGCCCTGTACCGCAGTGAACGTACCCATCGTCGTTGCCTCCTGGGAGTGGGTGACCCACTCCCGCATGCCCCGGTCCCTGCTGGAGTAACGGTGTTTATCGCTCCGCTGAGGCGTCGGTGCCCTTCGGGCACGCGCTGTGGAGATGGGAGGCGGTGCGTGTTGTGCCGCGAGACGCCCGGGCCGGTAGGGGTTGCTGATGGCCCGGGCGTCTGACGGGTGTGCTGCGGCTAGTGGGCGACCTCGCGGCGTGCCGCGCCCAGAGGTTCGCCGACCTGGGCCGCGGCCGTCGTGGCGACCGCGCTCACGCGATGGGTGGGGGCTTGAGCGAGAACCAGACTGCCTTGCCGCCGGGGTGCCGCTGTACGCCCCAGTCGTCGGCCCGTGCGGCGATGATTCCCATGCCGCGGCCGTGCTCGTCGGTGTCCTCCGCGCTGCGCCTGACGGGCAGGCCCGGTCCCGTGTCCCACACCGTGACCCGGAAGTCGCCCGGCTGCCAGTCCATGCTGACGTAGGCGTCGCTGTGCGCGTTGCGGTACGCGTTGGTAGCGAGCTCGGAGGCCAACAACTCGACCGTCTCTGCTAGGCAGTTGAGGCCCGTAGCCCCGAGCACGCTGCGGACGGTGGCCCTGACGATGCCGATGGCTCGCGGATCACGGGGGATGAACAGGCCGTAGGACCGTGGTTCTTCAGGCATGCGCATATGGCAGCCTCCAGTTGAGTGCCTGCTGTGACTGGCGCCATACTCAACGTAGCCATAGCCGGGTTAGTTATTCAACCTCATGCCTCGATTGTGGTCACCAACTAGACGTGCGCGACTCCAGTGAGTGAGACTGCCGTCGTCTTGAGGGAGGGATCGCATGGGGTTACGGGTCAAGCCGACCTACCGCCAACGCCGTTTCGGGGTAGAGGTGCGGCAGTTGCGTGAGCGCGCTGGCCTGTCGTCTACCGAGGCCGCGCGCCTGCTCGTCATGAAGCAACCGCAACTGAGCAACGTCGAGTCCGGCAAGACTGGTCTGTCGGCAGCCAGGGTGTCGTACCTAGCAGATGCCGCAGGTATTAGTAATGGCCCGTTCGTCGAAGCTTTGAACGAGATGGGCCAAGACTCCGGCAAGGGATGGTGGACGGAGTACCGCAAGGAACTTGGGGAATCCCACCTCGACCTTGCCGAGCTGGAGGCAGGCGCGGTCGCCCTGCACAACTACGAGTTGCTGTTCATTCCCGGGCTGCTCCAGACCGCCGACTACGCGACAGCTGTGCACGGAGGCGGCTACGCGGAATCGGTCCGGGAAGTGCAGGACAAGGCTGTTGAGTTCCGCATGGCGCGGCAGCGGATCTTGTCGGGCGACCATCCGCCAAAGCTGCACGCGATCATTCACGAGGCGGCCCTGCGTGTGCTGTACGGCGGGCGTGAAGTCATGCGCGAGCAACTGCTCAGGCTGGTGGAGGTGTCGCGGTTGCCAAATGTGACGGTCCAGATCATCCCGCTCGAAGACGAGCGCCGAGCGGCGTTCAACCACTCGTTCATGGTGATCGAGCCGAGCGTGGTCGAATTGGGCACTGTGCTCGTTGATCAGTTGGGCACAGCGCAGCTACTGGGAGACGCTCAAGTGACCACGGAGTATGAGCAGTCCTTCGCTAGGCTGAGCGAGCTGGCGTTGCCTGCGGTAGACGCCGAAGTGGTGCCAGAAGATCGCAGGGTGAAGGACTCGCTCGGACTTATTCAGCACCTTTTGTACCCCCTGCTTTAGGAGATCGCGCATGCCCCCTCTTCAATGGCGAAAGTCCAGTTTCAGTGCGGGCGACGCTCCCAATTGTGTGGAGATAGCCACTGGCTCCACCGGCAGCCCTCACCTTCGCGAAAGCGCCGTTCCCGGGATGGTGATCACTACGACGCGACCCGCGCTCCAGGCGCTGCTGCGGGTGTTGAAAGCGGGCCGGTCGGATGGTGGTGCGGGCTGATGAGTAGGCGCAGTCCGACGGCTTCCGCGCACCGCGAGGACCGCATGCCGTGAACGCATCCGTGGGCACACCCGTGAACGCTGCCTTGGCCGCCGATAGCCGGGTCCCGCTGTTGCACCGGGCCGCTGAGGACTACTTCGGCGGTCCGTGGGAGCTCCCTTCCGGTGGTGTGGACACCGAGGTAGTACCGGAAGCGCGCAGAACGAAGGACTCGCTCGGACTCATTCAGCACCTCCTGTACCCCCTGCTCTAGGAGATCGCGCATGTCCCCTCTTCAATGGCGGAAATCCACGTTCAGTGCGGGCGATGCCGCCAACTGCGTAGAGATAGCCGCCGGCCCCACCGGCACCCCCCACCTTCGCGAAAGCACCGCCCCGGCGGTGGTCATCGCTACCACCCCACCCGCCCTACGCGCACTGCTGTCGGCGCTCAAGGCGGGCCAGTGGGACTTCACCGGGCGCTGACGAAGACGAACGGCAGCCCGCCTCAGCCGCGGGCCGACGTTTCGCGGTGCTTGCGCCAGTCCGGGGCGAGCACCGACCACACCTCGATGTCGCGGCGACCGCCGCCGCGTGCGTAGCTGCCCCGCAGTACCCCGTCGCGTGCCATCCCGAGCCGCTTGGCGGCCTTGATGCTCGCGGCGTTGGCGGAGTCGGCCAGCCACTCCACGCGGTAGATGGCGCGATCGTTTACGGCCCAGTCGATGAGGACCCGGATCGCGCGGGTGACCAGGCCGCGGCCCACGACGGACTCCTCCAGCCAGCATCCGACCTCGCAGGTTCCCGCCGGCGCGTCGAAGGTCCGGAAGAGGACGCCGCCGACCAGCGTGCCATCGAGCCAGATGCCGTAGATGCGCCCGCCGTCGGCCGCCGTCTTGTCCGCGTACGACTGGAGGAAGGCACGGGCCGAGTCCAGGTCGGTGGCGGCGTCGGCCAAGCCGATGTAGCGCCCTATGTGATCGCGGGACCGATCTAGATGGGTCAGGTACTCCTCGGCGTTCCATGGCTCCAGCGGGCGCAACTCCGCGCCGTCGTCCCCCAACAAGATGGCAAACATCGCGTACCCTCCACCAGCGCGCATCCAGCAACGGTCCGCTCACCCCGTGAGCTGCGCTCACCGTCTCTCACGCGGGCTCTGCGGGACAAGTGGAAATCGCCCCGAAGATCGTTGCGGTTGGCTACCTCGGGGGTGGCACGGCTGCGAGGGCATCGGGCGGGCAGGAAAAGCGCCCGCGTGCGAGGCAAGCGGGCGCTGTCAGCCAGGGGTAGGCGAGGCTGGCCGCGAAGCAGGGCGAGGTGGTCGCCTCACACCCCGCCGGGCACAGGCTGTGCCGGCTCTTCGCCCGCGCCGGTCAGCACGGAGTCATCGTGTACGCGGGCGCCAGGGAGGTGGTACTTCGCGGAGATCAGGGCTGTGTCCACGTCCTGGGTACCGGTCGATACGCACAACGTGTAGGCCACGTCATCCATGCGCTGGCGAGCTGCCTCGTCGCCGGCCTCGGCGTGTAGGGCCTTAAGCGTTTCGTACTGCTCAACTAGTCGTTGCAGTACCGCCGGGTGAGCCATCAACACAGGGGTCTCCTTTCGCCTTAAGGGACGATGGGCGTCCAGGCTTCGGGTACCCGGTATGCAGAGCTGTATGCCTCCGTTGTGGAGGCGGCTTGGTCATGATGGCGGGGGCGTGCCGCACCCCGCTGGGTGTGCACGCCCCCGCCGCGGGCCGTGGGCCCGCGGAGCTCACGAGACCGCAGGGCGCTTTAGAGCGCGGGAGCGAAGCGTTCCCACACCCGGTGGTTGCCCAACAGCTCGGTGATCTGGCCGAGCGTGGCATCGCCGCCGTCGCCCACGATGACGCCGGGCGCGTCGGCCGGGACGCCGGCCGCGGCCAGCACCGCGTCCGCGCCCGCCCAGCCGCCGATCGCCTTGCCGTGGCGGTACGCCTCGCTGAGCATCAGCAGCACCCGCGGGTCGGTCGCGCCTGCGGCCCGTGCCGCCTCGTCGCCGGCCTTGGCGTCCCGCGCTCCGTACGCGTCGGCGCCGGGGCCCGGCACGCCGGCGAGCAAGATGGCGTCGAACTCCGTGGACCGTGCGGTGGCGAAGGAGCGCTGGATGGTGATCGGGTCGCCGCTCGGGTCGAGCTTGCCGCCCGCCGGGGCGATGACCAGCGGGACCATGCCCGCGTCGAGGACGGCCTGGCGCACGGACCGTACCCCGGCCAGGTCGCCGGCGCCGTCGGTGACGATGCCGATGATGCGCCCGTCCGGCGGCCAGACCTGGCCGAGCTGGGACAGGGCGGGGCTCGGTGTGACCGGGGTGAGTTCCACGGTGGGTTCGGGGACGGGCAGGCCGAGGCCGGTGGCGACCTGTTCGCACAGCTGTGGGTCGATGTTGGCGAGCACCTTGAGCTGCCGCTCCTTGATGGCCTGCTCGTAGCACTTGCCCAGCTCGAAGGTGTACGCGCCGATGAGGTGCTCGCGCTCGACGTCCGTCAGGCTCTTCCAGAACAGGCGCGGCTGGCTGAAGTGGTCGGAGAAGGTGGCGGGTGCCTCGCGGACCTTGCGGGCGGCCGGTACCTCGACCGGTACCTCGATGTACGCGCCGGTGTCCGCGCCTGCCAGGAAGGGGCAGCCGCCGTCGAGCGAGTTGGGCCGGTAGGGCGCGACGCCCGCGTGCACGGCGTCTTGGTGGAAGCCGTCCCGCAGCATGTCGTTGACCGGTGCGTGGGTGCGGTTGATCGGGATTTGTGCGAAGTTCGGCCCGGCGAGCCGGGTGATCTGGGTGTCCAGGTACGAGAAGAGCCGCCCGGCGAGCAGCGGGTCATCGGTGATGTCGATGCCGGGGACCAGGTGTCCGGGGTGGAAGGCGACTTGTTCGGTCTCGGCGAAGTAGTTCGTCGGGTTGGCGTTGAGGGTCAGCAGCCCGATCGGTTGTACGGGGGCGATCTCCTCGGGAACGATGTTGGTCGGGTCGAGCAGGTCGATGCCCTCGTACATCTGTTCCGGGTTGTCCGGGAAGGTCTGGATGCCCAGCTCCCACTGCGGGAAGGCGCCGGCCTCGATCGCGTCGGCGAGATCGCGCCGGTGGAAGTCCGGGTCCATGCCGTTGATGATCTGCGCCTCCTCCCAGACCAGGGAGTGCACGCCCAGCTTCGGCTTCCAGTGAAACTTGACCAAGGTGGTCTGACCCTCGGCGTTCACCAGCCGGAAGGTGTGGACGCCGAAGCCCTCCATCATCCGGTACGAGCGCGGGATGCCCCGGTCGGACATGTTCCACATCGTGTGGTGGGTCGCCTCGGTGTGCAGCGAGACGAAGTCCCAGAAGGTGTCGTGCGCGCTTTGGGCCTGCGGGATCTCCCGGTCGGGGTGGGGCTTGCCCGCGTGGATGATGTCGGGAAACTTGATCGAGTCCTGGATGAAGAACACCGGGATGTTGTTTCCGACCAGGTCGAACGTGCCCTGGGCGGTGTAGAACTTCGTGGCGAAGCCGCGGGTGTCGCGGACGGTGTCGGAGGAGCCGCGCGAGCCGAGCACGGTGGAGAAGCGTACGAACACCGGCGTCTCCACGTCCTTGGCCAAGAAGGCGGCCTTGGAGACCTGCGCGGCCGTGCCGTACCCCTGGAAGACGCCGTGCGCCGCGGCGCCCCGGGCGTGCACCACGCGTTCCGGGATGCGCTCATGGTCGAAGTGCGTGATCTTTTCGCGCAGGTGGTGGTCTTGGAGGAGCACCGGGCCGCGCGCGCCGGCCTTGAGTGATTTGTCGGTCTCGTACAGCCGAGCGCCCTGCGCCGTGGTCAGATACGGGCCCGCCTGCCCCAGGTCCGATGGGTCGGCCCCGGTGGGCTGCCCGGTAGGGCTGACGGTGGCGGGAGAGCCCTGGTCGGGCGTGGGCGGCAGCGGGCCGCGCGGGGCGGTCGGCTCATCGACCGGCGGCGTCTCGGCGCCGGGCTTGCCCGGGATGCCTTCGGCCGGGCCGGTGTCACCGCGTAGTGCGCCGGTCACCTTGTCGGCTGCTGCCTTCATGGGGTGGGACTTGCCCATCGATTCCTCCGTGCCTGGGGACGGTGTCGTGAAGTGGCGGGTCGGCAACGTCACAGCCTTGACCGCCGGTGCGGGGCGCCAAACGGGTACATCGAGGAGATTCAGCCCTTCAGCACACGCCCGCTCGGCCACGTGATCGCCTGGCGCGTGCGCCGCGTCAGCCGGGTCATGGGCGATCACGGCGGCGCGGGTACCCGGACGCGGACTGCTCAAGCCCCCACCGCCTCGGCGCCCACTGACTCCCGCGCCCACCTCGTGCGCTGTCCACCGCGCCTCGCGCCCCGTGCGCCCCGCCCCGCGTGTGCCCTGCGCCCCGTGCGCCGCCTGGTCCGTACCGCAGTGCTCTCCGCGACTCCGCGATGACCTGGCATTGAGCGCCGGCGACCGGGTACCCGGTCGCGGACCGGCACCGGCACCGGCGCCAGTAATGACACCAGCAACGGCACCAGTGATGACACCAGTAATGACGCCAGCGTCGGCACCGACGAGACCGGCAGGGCCCGGGTACCCGGGCCGGATATACCGGCCATATGCCATATGCCATATGGGGGTGGGACGGATGAGCCGCATACGCAGAGCGAGTGGGATGGACGGCAGGAACAGGTGGGGGAGTGGGAGCAGTGGTGAGTAAGAAGAACATCGTCGTGATCGGCATGAACGACGCGAATCTACGGACCCTGCGGGAGGTTCCCGGCGCGGACGACTACCGTTTCCACGGCCTGTTCGAGCTGAGTGAGCTCCAGGTCGGCGAGGTGTCCATGGATCGCCTCGTGGACAAGGCGACGGGCATCCTCGATTCCCTTGACGGCGGCGTGGACGCGATCATTGGCTACTGGGACTTCCCCGTGAGCGCGCTCGTGCCGATTCTCAGTGAGCGCTACGGCACCCGAGGCACCAGCCTGCTGTCCGTCGCCAAGTGCGAGCACAAATACTGGAGTCGGCTTGAGCAGCGGGAGGCAATAGCGGAGTATCCGCGCTTCGGGCAGGTTGACCTGACGGCGCAGGACCCGCAGCCGCCCGAGGGCGTGCGCTTTCCGATGTGGGTCAAGCCGGCCGTGGCGTACTCGTCGGAACTGGCCTTCGGCGTCTCGAACTTGGCGGAGTTCCACAGCGCGGTCGCCCAGATACGCGCGGGCATCGGCCGGGTCGGGCGCCCCTTCACCTACGTCCTGGACCGGCTCGATGTGCCGCCCGCGATGACCGGAATCGGCGGCGAGGTGTGCCTGGCCGAGGAGACGCTGACCGGCATCCAGGTGGCCGCGGAGGGTTACGTACACGAGGGCGAGGTCACCGTCTACGGCGTACTCGACTCGATCAACTACCCGGACAGTTCCTGCTTCCTACGCCACCAGTACCCTTCGACGCTGCCCGAGCCGGTGTTGGGGCGGCTGCGCGACGTTTCGGCGCGGGTGGTGCGGCAGCTCGGCTTCGACAACGCGACGTTCAGCATCGAGTTCTTCTACGACCCACGCACCGACACGATCAAGCTCCTGGAGATCAACCCCCGGCACTCCCAGTCGCACGCGGTGCTCTTCCAGTACGTCGATGGGGCGCCCAACCACCACTGCATGATCAGCCTCGCGCTCGGCAAGGACCCGGACTTCCCCTACCGCAAGGGCCGCTATCGGATGGCAGCCAAGTGGTACTACCGCTGGTTCGCCGATGGGGTGGTGCGCAGCGTGCCGTCCCGGGCGGACATCGAACGCATCGAGCGCGAAATCCCCGGCGTGCGGGTCTGCGTACTGCCGCAGGAGGGTCAGCGGCTTTCCGACGCCCGCGAACAGGACAGCTACAGCTACGAGGTGGCCCACATCATCACCGGCGGTGACAGCGAGCAGGAGTTGCGCGCGAAGTACGACCACTGCGTGGCAGCGCTGAACCTCAGCTTCGATGGAACGGCGCCCGGCGGCCGGGCCGAGCGGAACCAGTAAGCATTCCCGCTGGTCAACGGCCGGCCCAAGGAGGGGCCGCGCGGTGACGAGAGCGGTGACGAGAGCGGTTACGAGAAGGGAGTGAACCGGGACCATGCGCTATGTGAGCAACTTGCCATACGCGACGAGGGAAGCGGAACACCTCACCATCGCCATGTCCGACGGCGTCTGCCTGTCGGCGCACGTCTGGCGCCCGACGTCATCCGACGACGAACCGGTTCCCGCGGTCCTGGAGTACATCCCGTACCGCAAGCGCGATCTGACGTCCGTACGCGACTCGATCCACCACCCCTACCTGGCCGGCCACGGCTATGCCTGCGTACGCGTCGATCTCCGCGGCACCGGCGATTCGGGGGGAGTGCTGCGCGATGAATACCTGGAGCAGGAGCAGCAGGACGCCGAGGAGGTGCTCGCCTGGCTGGCCGACCAGCCCTGGTGCGACGGCACGACCGGGATGATGGGCATCTCCTGGGGCGCCTTCGCCGCGCTCCAGGTCGCCGCCCGGCAACCGCCGAGCCTACGGGCCATCGTCATCGCGTCCTTCACCGACGACCGGTTCGCCGACGACATGCACTACATGGGTGGCGCGCTGCTCTCCGACAATTTGGCCGAGGCGGGCACCATGTTCGCCTACGGCACCTGTCCGCCCGACCCGGCCGTCGTCGGCCGCCGGTGGCGCGAGATGTGGCACGAGCGCCTGGAGAACACCGAGCCATGGGTTCTGGAGTGGCTGCGGCACCAGCGTCGCGACGACTACTGGCGGCGCGCCTCGGTCTGCGAGGACTACCAGGCCGTGCGCTGTCCGGTGCTCGCGTCGAGCGGCTGGGCCGATGGCTACTCCAACGCGGTCACCCGGCTGCTCGCCAACCTGGATGTGCCCCGCAAGGGCCTCATCGGGCCGTGGTCGCACAAGTTCCCGCACCTGGGCGAGCCGGGCCCGGCGATCGGCTACCTCCAGGAGGTCGTGCGCTGGTGGGACCGCTGGCTCAAGGGCATCGACAACGACGTCATGGACGGTCCCATGCTGCGCACCTGGATGCAGGAGAGCGTGCCCCCTTCCACGTCGTACGAGGAGCGCCCCGGCCGCTGGGTCGCTGAGCAGAGTTGGCCATCGCCCCACATCCAGCAGGTCGTACGCCCTCTCCTTCGGCATCGCATCGGCACCCCCGAGGAGGCACCGGCGGGCGCCGGCGGCCCAGGCGGCGGACACCGCGGGGACGGCGCGCTGCCGGCGGCGGGGGCCGCGGGCGATGCGGGGATCGGCGCGGATGCGGGCGCGGGTGCCGGCTCGGGCACGGGTGCGGACGCGAGCTCGGGCACGGGTGCGGGTGCGGGGGAGGGGGTGGCGCTGACGGTGCGATCGCCGCTTTCCGTGGGCCAGTTCGCCGGCAAGTGGGCGTCCTACAACGCGCCCCCAGACCTGCCGTACGACCAGCGCGAGGAGGACGGCGGCTCGCTGGTCTTCGATACGGACACGCTCACCGAGTGCGTGGAGATACTCGGCTCGCCCACCGTGGAGTTGGACCTCGCCGTATCGGAGCCGGTCGCCCAGGTCGCCGCCCGTATCTCCGACGTCGCGCCGGACGGCAGCGCGACCCGGGTGACGTACGGACTACTCAACATCGGCCGCGGCGACGGCACCAAGGACCCCGAGCCGTTGGAACCAGGCCGCCGCTACCGCGCGGTCATCGAACTCAACGGCGTGGCCCAGGCGTTCCCGGCCGGCCACCGCATCCGGCTCTCGCTGTCCACCTCGTACTGGCCGCTGGCCTGGCCGCCGCCGCGGCCGGTGCTGCTGAGCGTGTACGAGCGGACGAGCACATTGACGCTGCCGGTGCGCCCGGCGGATCGGCCCGATGGGCTGCCGCAACATCCGTTCGGCGAACCAGAGGGCACCGCGCCGCTGCCGAGCACCCAGCTCACCCCCGTAGAGGAACGCTGGGACGTAAAGCGGGACCTGGTTGGCTACCACGCGGAGCTGGAAATCGTGAAGGACCGGGGCATGGTGCGCTTCGATGACATCTGCCTCGATGTGGGCCGCCGCGCCTACGAGCGCTACACGGCCGTCGCGGACGACTTCACCTCGCCCAGCGGCGAATCGGCCTGGACGATGCACTTTCGGCGCGGCGACTGGGACGTTCGCGTGGAAACCCGCACGGTGATGCGGTGCAACGAGAAGGAGTTCCTGGTCAACGCCACGTTGGACGGCTACGAGGGAGACCGCCGGGTCTTCTCCCGCAGTTGGAACGAGACGGTGCCGCGCGACTGCTTGTGAGTTGGGCGCGTGCCAGGGGGCATGGAGCTGACGGTGGTGGGCGGCGGTGGGCCGCCAGTGGTGGGGCGGGCGGCCGGGGAGCGACCCGGCCGCTCGCCCCGACCGTCACCCGGTTGGTGCCGCCGCTGCCGACTCGTTGCCGTCGTTGGCCGTGGCCCGCCGGCGTACGCCCTGGGCTACGGCCGCCGCAGCGAGCGCGAGGGCGACCAACAGCGCGCTGACCCACAGCGGCGAGCGATAGCCGAGCCCCGCACCGATGACCAGGGCGCCGATGGCCGGCCCGATCGCGGCGCCCACGTTGAACGCGGCCGTGGCGAAGCTGCCGCCCAGGGTGGGCGCCTTGGTCGCTGCGTACAACGCGGGTGGACCAGGTGCCGCCGCTGGTCCACCACGTGGCCTTTACGCACGTCGCAGCCTCACTCTCTGGCAACCACGGGGCGTTGGCGCGCCAGGTAGAGCGACGAAAGCCCGCCACCTTCGATGAGGTGGCGGGGCTGTTCGCGTAGCTGCGCTAAGGGTCAGACGGTGAACTCCCCCGCCTTGATTCCGGCCACGAACGCCGACCAGGCCGACGCCTCGAAGGCTAGCGCCGGACCGTGCGGGTTCTTGCTGTCTCGGACTGGGACGAGCCCGTGTGTGTGCGCGTGGTCGGGGGCCCATTCGACGCATTGCCCGCCGTTGGCTCCGCTGTAACTGGACGCCACCCATCGCTGTCGGCTGTCCGCCTTCATCATTTACGTCTCCTTGCCCGTACGAAGCGCCCTGATCATTGCCCTAGAAGCATCTGGGGCCAAGGCGTGAGCGCGCAAGCGATCGAACGCTTCGACGGTGTACTCCACCGCTGGGCCATCCTGGTACAGGCGACCACCAGTTGGATCGTCCGCGTGCATCACAGCCTTGCCCTCGGGCAATTTCAATAGCGTGAACGCGGTGAGGTATGTCCCCACCGCGCCCGCGCTGAAGGGGAGTACCTGAAGTTCGACGTTGCCAACCGCGGACAAGTCCACGAGATGATCTAACTGGGCCGCCATGACGGAGGGGCCCCCAACCTCGGCGCGCAAGGCGGCCTCGTTGATCACTACCCACAGGGTCAGTGGAGGTTGGCGCTCAAGCACCGTACGCCGTCGCAGGCGCTGCGCCACCTTGGCAGCGATGACCTTCTCTGTCTCCCCCGGGAAGCCCGCGCGAAACTGGGCTGTGGCGTAGTCGTCCGTCTGGAGGATGCCCATCAGAGTCGTTGACGAGTAGTCGAACACATGCGTCGCCCTCCGCTCCAACTTCAGATACGGGACGAACCAGGACGGCGCCGCTTCCTCGTCAATGCGGGCTCGGTGCCCTGCGTACAGTCCCGGCGTTCCGAAGACCCGATCGCAGCCCTCAGCGAATGCGGCACTCGCCAGAATGACGCCCTTCTCGACCTTGCTCACGTAGCTCTCGCTATAGCCGCCTGCGGCGGCGCCCAGCGCTCTCTGCGTGATCTTGCGCCCCTCGCGCACACGTCGGACATCCTGCCCGAATCGAACCAACGGATTCAGATGCGAGGACGCACTCTCATCGGACATGACCTCTGCCTCAGCATTCTCCCGATCAACCCCGCTAAGGGCGGAGTTGGGAATCTGAATGTAGGCCATTCAAGCCTTCCCGGTCTGCCGGAACCGTCGTTGTCTAGTCAGTCCAAGAAGGGAGTTGCACATGACGACGATGAGCCTGAAGGTCTACCGCAAGCGCCCGGGTGAGGACCCTAGGGACTGTCGAGCCACGACGGTGGTCACCATCGACCCCGACGAGGTGACGGCTCAGTGGTTGGACGACCACTACCCGCCCCAGTGGCCGGCGTGCCAGTGCCTCAACTGCTGCGACAGCAAGGGGAGTTGAGCTGCTGTGGAGAAGCCTGATCACTGGCCCCCCGCGCCCGAACCAGCGAACATGATGAGGTTGACCCAACTCGCCGGCGAACGCGATGGGGTGGGCACAGCCGACCGGCGCAGCATTGTGCTGACCTGGCAGCACACTGTACGTGTCGCTGATGGCACCGTGCTGCGGTTCTTCCTCACGGACGCCGACCCGTGCGAGCCCGCCATGGGATGGAAGCCCGCGACGGACATCGAGTTCCAACACGCGTACGAGAACGCACTGTTCGACCCGAAGGCGCTTGCGGCTGGCGAGCTGTGCGCCAACACCCACCGCATCCAAATTCCGCTGGATGCGCTCGCCGGAACGGGCGGGTTCTTTTGGTCGGACGGAGCACACACAGCCGGAATCATGACCACCAACGGCAAGGCGCCCGAGGACTGCGAGCTCCACCTAGCACACGTCCCGGGGCCACAAGTGATCCCGGGCGCCCCGCACGTCCGCGTGAGTCTGCTGGTGTGGAAACCGCTGGACCCCGAGGCCCCAGGCGACACGACCCGCGGCTTGCCGCAGGTCCTACAGATCCGCGAGGGTACGACCCCATGGCAGGTGCCGGGCGTCATCCTGCGCCCCGGTGAGCTGCTGTTATCCGCGGCAGCGCGGGCCGCGTACGCGGTCGGGCTGGAACTGCCGAACCACCACCGCGTACTCGCCACCGACTTCCGCCGTCCCGAGCACATGACATTGGTCGTAGACGGTGGCTGGGTCTCGGGGGCGGACGCGCGGACAGCGGACGGCCACTTCAGCTCGTGCCGGTGCCACGCCGAGCCGCACAGCAGGCGGTGGGCTGCCTGGACGGAACTGGACGACGTGATGACTCGCGCCCTGCATGCCGCGGTGACCATCCCACTAGGTAAGGAGAACAGGTGATCCCGTTGCCGCGCCACTGGAAGACCCACACCCACGGATACGCCGCGTTCTGTCTCGGGGATGGCGACGAGTGCGAAGCCGAGGCGGACGACAGGCTGACCATCGCCGAGGTAGACGTGTGGATGGCGACGCACCGAGCCCACAGTGGGCATGCCCGCTTCCACGTCTCCGCCTTCGGCACGGCTGACCTGTGCGAGGGCCAACCGCCACTTCTCCTGCCCACCGCCGCCCCCGCGTTGCGACTTCTGGTAACCGCCGCCCTGACCCAGATGAACCACTTGTGGACCCGCCACTACACACGCGCCCTCACCCGCTTGAACAAGCAGGCGCCATGACAGCCATGACAGGCAGGCGACTGATCCGGCAGGTGGTAGATGCGCGCCAAGCGCGCGTGGGCGACTGCGTCGCACTCGGTGAGCTAGTGCGGACCGTTCAAGAAGTGCGGCGTACTGAGACCGGGACCACGCTCATACTCCGCAACGGGTCCGTGACCCTCCTGCACGGCGTGCGGGTCACGGTGCATCGGGGTGACAGTCGGCTGTGATGACGTCGCAGTGCACAGCCGTCGCCATCGCTGATGTCCCGGACGACGGGACCGTAGATCTCCGCGAGCTGGGTGAGGCACACGATGACGGCCATGCTGCTCTGGCCACCGACCTGGACCCCTGGGGTGCGGTTTTCTTCCGCTGGTCAGAGAGCGGCTACCGCTTCGAGGCTCACCCGTGGTGCGCGGTTGTCGGGTGGCCGCGCGAGCACGCGTGCTCCCTGTACGTGTCCCACAGCGGCCCCCACCGGTGGGCAGTCACGGACCCCGCGGATGAGGCTTCACACGTCGCAACCGAGAAGGAGTCGTTCGGGCGGTGGCCGGGGCTGTTTCAGCGTAAGCCGGCAACGGACTAGCGCCCGCTCCCGCCCCTTCTCCGCTGGCCAGCTCGCGGAGCCGGGGTGGGTGAACCGCCGGTAAGGCGCGCTGCCGGGATGCGGCGTCCACGGATTAACCGCGGCCCCGGCTGGCACTCCGCAGCCCCGGCTGGCACTCCGCAGCCCCGGCTGGTGCTCAGCGCGGCCCGGCCTGCCGTGCGGACCGGTGGGGCTGGCGACCGTGCGCGCCCCCACCCCTTCGGACAGGCCCCCGGCAGGCCGATCGGCGACCCGGATAGCCGCGCTTGGAGTGCGGTTCATGATCATGTGGGGTGATATCGGGTCCTAAGTGTGCTTCGGGATCTGAGGAGGACTCCATGCGCGAAGTCAGGTGCGCCAAGTGGGTCGTCTGCGCGCTGGCCGTCGCGGTGGCGGCGGCTGGCTGTGGCGGAGGTGGGGACAGTGGCGGGGGCGGGGGCGGGGGCGACGGGTCGGGCACCGTGCGGTCCTCCTGGGGCGACCCGCAGAACCCGCTGGAGCCCGCGAACACCAACGAGGTGCAGGGCGGCAAGGTCTTGGACATGGTCTTCCGCGGGTTGAAGCGGTACGACCCGAAGACCGGCAAGGCCCAGGACATGCTGGCCCAAAAGATCGAGACGAAGGACTCCCAGAACTACACGGTCACCATCAAGAAGGGGTGGACCTTCCAAAACGGCGAGAAGG
The DNA here is from genome assembly GCF_014203645.1 of Streptomyces zagrosensis. Lineage (GTDB taxonomy): Bacteria > Actinomycetota > Actinomycetes > Streptomycetales > Streptomycetaceae > Streptomyces > Streptomyces zagrosensis. The sequence goes on from NZ_JACHJL010000009.1 coordinate 44,937, forward strand.
TCACCGCGAAGTCCTTCGTGGACGCCTGGAACTACGGCGCGCTGTTGGACAACAAACAGAAGAACGCCTACTTCTTCGAGTACATCGAGGGCTACGACGCGGTCCACCCCACCTCGGGGAAGGCCACGGCCAAGACCCTGTCCGGGCTCCAGGTGAAGAACGACAGCACCTTCACCGTCCGGCTCACCCAGAAGTTCTCCACCTGGCCGGAGACCTTGGGGTATGCCGCTTTCGCGCCGCTGCCCCGGGCGTTCTTCGACCACCATGACGCGTGGGTGAGCAAGCCCATCGGCAATGGCCCGTACATGGTTGGCTCGTACAAAAAGGGCTCGTCGATGAAGCTCAAGAAGTGGGAGAAGTACTCCGGCCCCGACAAGGCCCAAAACGGCGGCGTCGAGTTGCGCGTCTACACCGACGTCGGTACGGCGTACACCGATCTCCAGGCCGGAAACCTCGACCTGGCCGACGACATTCCCGCCGCGCAGCTCAAGAACGTGAAACAGGACCTGGGCGACCGGTACATCAACCAACCCGCCGGCATCATCCAAACCCTCACCTTCCCCATGTACGACAAGCGGTGGAACAAGGAAGGGATGGAAAAGGTCAGGCGCGGCCTGTCGATGGCCATCGACAGGAAGCAGATCACCGAGCGGATCTTCGAGAAGACACGCACCCCGGCCACCGACTGGACATCGCCGGTGCTCGGTGACGACGGCGGTTACCAGGCCGGGCTGTGCGGCGAAGCGTGCTCGTACGACCCGCCCCAGGCCAAGAAGCTCATCCAGGAGGGCGGCGGGCTGCCCGGCGGCAAGATGACGATCACGTACAACGCGGACACCGGCTCCCACAAGGACTGGGTGGACGCGGTGTGCAACAGCATCAACAACGCGCTCGACAAGGAAAACGCCTGTGTCGGCACGTCGATCGGCACCTTCGCCGACTACCGCAACAAGATCACCGACCGGCAGATGAAGGGCCCTTTCCGCGCCGGCTGGCAGATGGACTATCCGCTGATCCAGAACTTTCTCCAGCCGATGTTCTACACCAACGCCTCGTCCAACGACGGCGAGTACAGCAGCAAGAAGTTCGATGACCTGGTGGACCAGGCCAACGCCGAGTCGGACACCGGAAAGGCCATCGCCGACTTCCGGCGGGCCGAGAAGGTGCTAGCCGATGACATGCCCGGCATTCCGCTCTGGTACCAAAACGGCAGCGCCGGCTATTCGGACCGGCTCAGCGATGTGCGGCTCAACGCCTTCAGCGTTCCGGTCTACAACCAGATCAAGGTCAACTGACCCCGCAGGCGAGCGGTTCGGCGCATTCGCCGACCCAGGCCCAGGGCCGGGCCCCGGACCGTAGGGCCACCCGCCACGCGGCCCCATCGGAGCCACCCAGCCGACCCTCCCCTCTCCGGAGCCACCCATGGGACGCTATGTGATCCGGCGGCTGTTGCAGATGATCCCGGTGTTCATCGGCAGCACGTTCCTGATCTTCTTCATGGTGTTCGCGCTCGGCGACCCGGTGGCCGCACTCTTCGGCGACCGGGCGCCCGACCCCGCGACCGCCGCGCAGATCCGCAAGGACCTCTTCCTCGACGAGCCGCTGTGGAAGCAGTACCTGCACTACATGAGTCTGACCTTCCGAGGCGATTTCGGTACCGCCTTCAACGGCCAGCAGGTCACCGAGCTGATGGCGGACGCCTGGCCGATCACCGTCCGGCTGACGCTGGTGGCCATCGCCTTCGAAATACTCATCGGCATCACGCTCGGCGTCCTCAGCGGTCTGCGCCGGGGGCGCGCCGTGGACACCACGGTGCTGGTGCTGACGCTCGTCGTCATCTCCATTCCAACCTTCGTCAGCGGCTACGTGCTCCAGTACCTGTGCGGCGTCAAGTGGAACACCGTGAGCCCCACCGTCTCGCCCGAGGCGCCGCTCAACGAACTCCTGCTGCCCGGCGTCGTCGTGGGCCTGGTCTCCCTCGCCTACGTCACCCGGCTGACCCGCACCTCCGTCGCGGAGAACGTACGCGCCGACTACGTACGCACCGCACTGGCCAAGGGGCTGCCCCGGCGCCGCATCATCACCCGGCATCTGCTGCGTAACTCGCTGATTCCGGTGGTCACGTTCATCGGTACCGACATCGGCGGCCTGATGGGCGGCGCCCTCGTCACCGAGCGAATCTTCAACATCCACGGCGTCGGCTACCAGCTCTACCAGGGCGTCCTGCGGCAGAACTCGCCCACCGTCGTCGGCTTCGTGACCATCTTGGTGATCGTCTTCCTGGTCGCCAACCTGATCGTCGATCTCCTCTACGCCGTGCTCGACCCGAGGATTCGCTATGCCTGAGCCGCCTCCCCAGGGCCCGCCTCCCGGATCGGCTGGTCCTCCTCAAGGCCCGCCCGGACCCTTCCAGGGCCCGCCCCACGGACCGACCGGTCCTGCGCAGGGATCGCCCCACGACCCCAACGCGGCCATCGCCCCCACCGGCGGGCCCGCGTTCGACCTGGCCAGCAGCGAGGCCCAGACGCTGGAGCACGGCCCCGGCCAGGAACCCGCCGGTCCCGGGCCCGAGGTCAGGGTCGGCAGCCTGTGGTCGGACGCCTGGCGCGATCTGCGGCGCAACCCGGTCTTCATCATCTCCGCGCTGCTGATCCTGTTCCTGATCGTCATCTCGATCTGGCCCTCACTGATCGCCAGCGGCAGCCCGTACAAGGCCGATCTCGCCAAGGCGCAAGGGGGCGCCGAACCCGGGCACCCCTTCGGCTACGACGTGCAGGGCCGCGACCTCTACACCCGGGTCGTGTACGGGGCGCGCGCCTCCATCGTCGTCGGGGTGTGCGCAACGGCCGGCGCCGCCCTGCTCGGCAGCCTGCTCGGCGGGCTCGCCGGCTTCTTCGGCGGCTGGGGCGACGCCGTGCTGTCCCGCATCGCGGACATCTTCTTCGGCATCCCGATCGTCCTCGGCGGCCTGGTCTTCCTGTCCGTGATCACCAGCGGATCAGTGTGGCCGGTGGTCGGCTTCATCGTGTTGCTCGGCTGGCCGCAGATCTCCCGCATCGCCCGCGGCTCGGTGGTGACGGTCAAACAGAACGACTACGTACAGGCCGCACGGGCGCTCGGCGCGGGCAGCGGCCGGCTGCTGCTACGGCACATCGCGCCCAACGCCATCGCCCCGGTGATCGTCGTGGCCACCATCGCGCTCGGCACGTACATCGCCCTGGAGGCCACGCTCTCCTACCTCGGCGTGGGTCTCAAGCCCCCCACCGTGTCCTGGGGGATCGACATCTCGGCCGCCTCCACGCACATCCGCAACGCCCCGCACATGCTGCTGTGGCCCGCCGGGGCACTCAGCCTGACGGTGCTCGCGTTCATCATGCTCGGCGACGCGGTGCGCGACGCCCTCGACCCCAAGTTGCGCTGAGGAGACCGCAGGTGACCCTGGTCAACGAGCCCATCCCGCAGCCGGCCACCCCCGCGCCCGCCGGCCCGCTACTCGACGTACGCGATCTCCACGTCGAATTCCGGATGCGCGACGGCGTCGCGCACGCCGTCAACGGTGTGAGCTACAGCGTCCGCGCGGGCGAGACGCTCGCCGTGCTCGGCGAGTCCGGCTCGGGCAAGTCGGTCACCGCCCAGGCCATCATGGGCATCCTCGACTCCCCACCCGGCTATGTGACCGGCGGCCAAGTCCTCTTCCAGGGCCGCGACCTGCTCACCCTCGGCCGCGAGGAACGCCGCAAGGTACGCGGGGCGCACATGGCGATGATCTTCCAGGACGCGCTGTCCGCACTGAACCCGGTGGTCTCGGTCGGCGCACAACTCGGCGAGATGTACGAGGTGCACCGGGGCATGTCCCGCAGGTCCGCCCGCAAGAAGGCGGTCGAGCTGATGGAACGGGTACGCATCCCGGCCGCGCGGACCCGCGTGGGCGACTATCCGCACCAGTTCTCCGGTGGCATGCGGCAGCGCATCATGATCGCGATGGCGATGGCCCTGGAACCCGACCTGATCATCGCCGACGAGCCCACCACCGCCCTGGACGTCACCGTGCAGGCCCAGGTGATGGAGCTCCTCGCCGAGTTGCAGCACGAGCTCAACATGGGGCTGATCCTCATCACCCACGACCTGGGCGTGGTCGCGGACGTCGCCGACACCATCGCGGTGATGTACGCGGGCCGCATCGTGGAGACCGCCCCCGTACACGAGATCTACCGCGCCCCGGCCCACCCGTACACCCGCGGGCTGCTCGACTCGATCCCCCGCGTGGACCAAAAGGGGCAGGAGCTGTATGCGATCAAGGGCCTGCCACCGAACCTCATGCACATCCCCTCCGGATGCCCCTTCCACCCGCGCTGCCCGCGCGCCCGGGACATCTGCCGTAAGGACCACCCGCCGCTGTACGACGTCGCCCCGGGCCGCGCCAGCGCCTGCCACTTTTGGGAGGAGACCCTCAATGACGAGTGAGCCGATCCTGGAGGCGCGGGCGTTGGTCAAGCACTACCCGCTCACCCAGGGCGTCGTCATCAAACGACGGATCGGCGCGGTCAAGGCGGTGGACGGGGTCTCCTTCGACCTCGCCGCCGGCGAGACGCTCGGCATCGTCGGCGAGTCGGGTTGCGGCAAGTCCACCGTCGCCAAGCTCCTGGTCCACCTCGAACGCCCCACCCGCGGCCAGATCCTCTACCGCGGCGAGGACATCAGCCACCTTTCGGGCCGGGCCCTGAAGGCGGTACGCCGCAACATCCAGATGGTCTTCCAGGACCCGTACACCTCACTCAACCCCCGGATGACGGTCGGCGACATCATCGGCGAGCCCTACGACATCCACCCCGAGGTGGCCCCCAAGGGCGACCGCCGCCGCAAGGTACGCGACCTCCTCGATGTCGTCGGCCTCAACCCCGAGTACATCAACCGCTACCCGCACCAGTTCTCCGGGGGCCAACGCCAGCGCATCGGCATCGCCCGCGGCCTCGCCCTGCGCCCGGAGATCATCGTCGCCGACGAACCCGTCTCGGCACTCGACGTGTCCGTCCAGGCCCAGGTCATCAACCTGCTGGAAAATCTCCAGCAGGAGTTCAACCTGAGCTACATCTTCATCGCCCACGACCTCTCGGTGGTCCGCCACATCTCTGACCGGGTCGCGGTGATGTACCTGGGGCGGCTGGTCGAGATCGGCACCGAAACGGAGATCTACGACCACCCCACCCACCCGTACACCCAGGCCCTACTCTCCGCCGTCCCGGTCCCCAACCCCGAAGCCCGCGAACACCGCACCCGCATCCTCCTGTCCGGCGACGTCCCCTCCCCGGCTCACCCACCCTCCGGCTGCCGCTTCCGCACCCGCTGTTGGAAGGCCCAAGAACGCTGCGCCCTGGAGGTCCCCCTCCTAGCGGTCCCCGCCGTCTTCCGCACCACGACGGGCCCGGTGGCGCACGACTCGGCCTGCCACTTCGCGGAGGAACGGGACGTGGTACCGAACACGGAACCTGGCGGGGCGGGGCGGAAGGGGTAGCGGGGGTGGGGCGGCCGGGCGGCTGCGGGTTGAGGCCGGGGGGTGGGGGAGGGCTGGGGGTGGCAGGGGCGAGCCTGATCTGAGTACGACTACTCATACACATCACATGGACACTCTTCGTAGAGTGATCGCTGTTGCCGCAGGGGTCAATGAGGGGTGGAGAACGGTAGCCGTGGGAACTTTCGAGGACGAGTGGGCGCAGCTTCGACAGGGCGCGCCATCGCCCGTGGGTGATATGCGCCTGGCCAGCACCGAGGCGCCTGACCAGTGGAGCGGTGACGGCGGGGACGGCGTGAAGTCGGACAAGGCCGCATGGAACGCCGCGGGCGCGAGCGTCTCAGGCTTGCGGTCCAACGTCACGAAGGCGCTGACGGAACTGGAGCATGGCCAGCGTGGCGTGGAGAGCGGCACCGCAAAGGGCGTAGCCAGCGCGAAGGCACAGGGGGAGGTGTACCTCTCATGGCAGAGGTATTTGAAGGCCGTTGGCGAACGGTGTGTGGCGTTGAAGAGCCGGTTGGAAAAGGCCGGTAACGACCACTACCAGAACGATCAGGCCATGCACGGCGCGTTCGCCGGGATGAACGACCAGTACCGCGACACCCCCGCTGTGGGTGGCCAGAGTCAGGGCCGGTGACGTTGACCAGTGGACTTCTCGACACTGAAGACCCTGCGGCCTGCAGACTTCGAGGACGCGGCGGACGGCTACCGTGCGAGCCGGGACATGGCCAGCGCGGCCAAGGACGCTCTCAACGGTCGGATACCCATTGCCATGCGGAACGCACTCCATGGCGAGGCCGTGGACGCGGCTGCCGAGCAACTCCAGAAGTTATCCACGAACTTCCACTACATCCAGGTCGAATGCGGCCTGATGACAACGGCGTTGACCACACTCGCCGGCGAACTGAGTGTGGCCAAGAAGAAGCTGGAGGCGGCCATCGAGGCGGCCGAGGCAGGGGGGTGCACGGTGAACCCCGATGGTTCGGTGCGCTATCCCGCTGGCGGCGATGAGGTGGATGGCAAGGTCCCGGCAGGCGGTAGCGTAAACGGCACTGCTGCGGGCAACGGTTCATCGGGACCGATCGACCTCTCAGGGGACACTCGCGATGCGGCTGAAGCTCTCGATGACCAGGCCGCGCGCATGCACCCCAATCCGAACTACGGCCGTGCGCAGGAATATGCCGACCGCTTGGCTGAAGCAGTCGCTGAGGCCACAGAGGCGGACGAACGGTGGGCGCCGCAGCTGCGGCGCCTCAAGGCCGACGACGACTTGCATGTCTCACACGCCGACTGGGCCGACACGGGGCACGATAGGGGAAGCGTCGGGCGCGCGGCGGAGCAGTACCTCCAGGCGATTGAGCCGCCGCCGAAGGACAAAGACCCAGCATCGAACGCGGAGTGGTGGAAAGACCTCTCGCGAGATGAGAAGGCAGCGTACGTTTCCCTGCACCCCGCCAGCGTGGGAGCCCTTGACGGCCTTCCGGCCGAGGTCCGCGACGAGGCGAACCGGACGGTGCTGGCAGAAAAGCGCAGCCAGTACGAGCTGGAGCTGCGGGGAACCCCCAAACCGCCGATCGACTGGAAAGACTGGCGTGCTTGGAACAAGAAACACGGGGACCGTTACTGGCACCTGAAGGGCAGCTTGGATGGGATGGCGAACATTCAGGGACGCTTCGATAGAACGGGTGAGCGCGGGCTGCCCGAAGCGTATCTTTTGGGGTTCGACCCTGCTGCGAACAAGGATGGTCGTGTCATCATAGCCAACGGGAATCCAGATACAGCCGACCACACAGCTATCCTCGTTCCGGGTACCAAAACGGCTCTGGAAAACGCCGATGACGAGATTGCGAAAAGCGATGCTCTATGGCGGGAAAGCGCTCGACTTTCCCCCAGTGAGTCGGTCTCCACCCTGATGTGGTTCGACTACGACGCACCGAACTCGGCCAAGCCGTTGGAAAACGGCGACATCCTGCCCGAGGCAATGGGTGACGGCTTCGCGGCGCGCGGAGCGCCAAATCTGCGTAGCTTCCTCGACGGTAACGAAGCGGCCCATCGGACTGCCACGGGAGACAGCGGGCACACCACTCTCATCGGGCACAGCTATGGCAGCACTCTCATCGGCGACACAGCCAAATACACCTCTGACTACGCCCCTGATTCGTGGGGCAACGCCTTGCCTGTGGACGATGTAGTGGCCGTTGGTAGCCCCGGTATGCAGGCCAAGCGGCCGGGTGACCTTGGCCTCGATCCTCACCACACTTGGGCCATGGCGGGTGGCGGGGATGACGAGCTCGTGCGTGAGGGTGGCAGGTGGGTCGGACTTGGGGGAGACCGAATCATCCCCACCGATCCCGAGTTCGGGGCCAACGTCATGAAGAGTGATTCGGATAGTCATGGTGGGTTCTGGCAAGAAGAGGATGGTAAGGCGTCGACGAGCTTATCGAACCAGGCGAAAGTGATCGTTGGTAGTTATGGAGAAGTTACCCTTGAGAGGGAAGCTCATTGGTGAGCGAGGGTGGTCGTGGTTGGAGGCGGGCGGGATCGGCGCTCGGTCTGGTCGTTATTCTCTGTATGGGGTGTTCTCCTGTGTCGGATGATTCGGAAAAGTTGAACTACCAGCCGGCGGATCGGCGGAGTAAAGAAGTAGAAGCCGAAATCGGTAGTCTGTCCAGTGAACTCCTGGACATGCTACGAGTCAAAGGGAAGGCCACGCCCGCAGACCCCATGGCGGGCCCGTGTGGGGCGATTGCCGATGCCCCTGAATCGTACCGAAGCGTCAGACATCCATGGTCTCTCTACGGCGTGGACAATAAGGTGTTGGGCGTCGCAATGGAAAACCTCGCGGAGGCGTTGCCGAAGCATGGTTGGCAGGTCGTCAAGCGGGGCCCGGCTGCCAACAAGAACCGAAGTTTGGAAATCCTCGCCGTGCACCTAGAAAGTAAGTCTCAAGCGGAGATCTCGTGGATGAAGGGCCAGGATGGCCACGAACCTCTGATTTCCTTCGCGGTCTACTCTCGCTGCTTCTCTGATCCCGACGCCTCCGCCAGCCCATCCAGCGGCGACTGACCGGAGCCCCCGGCCTGCACTCGGCAGGTACCCCCTCCGGCCCGCCTTTCCATCAGCCCCCCTTGCTTACGCCTTCCTCGGCCCGGCCCCCCGCAGCCGCAACGCCGGGTCGAGGATGACCTCGTGAGTGCGGGCCGTGGTGGGGGCCTCGGGGAAATGGCAGGCCGAGAGGTGGCCGTCGCGGTTGCCCTCGATGCGTACGAGCGCAGGCTCCTCCGTGGCGCAGCGGGTCTGGGCCTTCCAACAGCGGGTGCGAAATCGGCAACCCGATGGCGGGCGGATGGGGGAGGGGACGTCCCCGGCGAGCCGGATGCGTTCGCGGCCCCGGCCGGCGCGGGCCTGTGTTACCGCGGAGGTGCCGGGGCCGGCCTGGCCCTCGGGCGCTGATTCGCGCGCGTCGGCTTCGTCGATGAGCGTCGCCGCCTCGGGTACCGCCGACAGCAGGGCGTGGGTGTACGGGTGCCGTGGGCGCGTATAGATCGACTCGCGGTCGCCGATTTCCACGATCTTGCCCAGGTACATCACCGCGACCCGTTGCGAGAAGTGCCGTACTACGGCCAGGTCGTGGGCGATGAAGACGAAGGCGATGCCGAGTTCGGACCGTAGCCGCTGGAGCAGATTGACCACTTGGGCCTGGATGGACACATCGAGCGCCGACACCGGTTCGTCGGCGACGATGAGCCGCGGCTCCAGGGCGAGGGCGCGGGCCACGCCGATGCGCTGGCGTTGGCCGCCGGAGAACTCGTGCGGGAAGCGGTTGTAGTGCTCGGGGCTGAGCCCCACGGTCTCCAGGAGTTCGCGCACCCGGGCCTCCCGGCCGCCGGGGGGCTGGATGCGGTTGATCTCCATCGGGCCGGAGATGATCGCGCCGACCGTCTGCCGGGGGTTCAGCGACGAGTACGGGTCCTGGAAGATCATCTGGATCTCGGAACGAATCGGGGCGAGGCCCTTGCGGTCGGCGTGGGTGATGTCCTGCCCGCGGTAGCTGATCCGGCCGCCGGTCGGCTCCAGCAGGCGGGTCAGCAGCCGCCCGGTGGTGGACTTGCCGCAGCCCGACTCGCCGACCAGGCCGAAGCTCTCGCCCGCGTGCACCGTCACATCGATGCCGTCCACCGCCTGTACGGCCCCGACCTTCCGCTTGAACGGGAATCCACCCATGATCGGGAAGTGCTTCGTCAGCCGCTCGACCGTCAACAGCGGTTCTCCGGGAGCGGGTTCGGTCTTGTTCGCCGGCTGCTGGGTTGTGTCCTTGCTTCTGGGGTCGCTCATGGAGTTGCTCATGGGTTCGCTCCCTCGCCCGCGTCGTCCGCCGGTCGCTCGCTGGCCGAGCCCTCAACCGGCCTGTCGGCCTGGCCTTCGTGCGGCCTGCCGGCCTGGCTCTGGAGCGGACCACCGCTGGCCTGGTCTTTCAGCAGTCCGCCGCCCGGTGGCACCTGGTTGCTCTCGTCGCCATCGCCCCGTGTCGCTCGGCTGGTCCCGGTGTCCGCCGGCCCGCCGCGGCGGATGCTGACCGCGCGTTCGGGGCCCAGGTGGCAGGCGGCCCCGCGGCCCGGTGGCAGGGCCGGTCGTTCGGTGACGCAGCGGTTGCCGCCGACCTCGGCGGTGTGCGCGCAGCGCGGATGGAAGGGGCAGCCGGGTGGTGGGGCGAGGAGGCTGGGCGGGGAGCCGGGGATGGGGTTGAGTGGAATGTCTACGGGGGTGATCAGGCTCGGCATGGAGTCCAACAGGCCCCAGGTGTAAGGGTGTTGCGGGGCGCGTAGCACCTCGCGTACCGTCCCGCGTTCGACTGCCCGGCCCGCGTACATCACCAGCAGATCATCGGCCGTGTTGGCGACCACCCCCAGGTCATGAGTGATCAGGATGATCGCCGAGCCGAACTCCTGCTGGAGGTCGCCGAGCAGATCGAGGATCTGCGCCTGCACGGTGACATCGAGTGCCGTCGTCGGCTCGTCGGCGATCAGCAGATCGGGGTCGCAGACCAGCGCCATGGCGATCATCGCGCGCTGGCGCATGCCGCCGGAGAACTGGTGCGGATAGTCGTCCACGCGCAGCGACGGGTTGGGGATGCCGACCTTGGCGAGCATCTCGACGGCCCGTCGCCGCGCCTCCCGCTTGGAGGCGCCGGTGTGCTTGCGATACGGCTCGGCGATCTGCCGCCCGACCGTGTAGTAGGGGGAGAGCGCGGTCAGCGGGTCCTGGAAGATCATCGCCATCTTGTTGCCACGCAGCCGCTCCAGGGTGCGTTCCCCGGCGCCGATCAACTCCTGTCCGTCCAGCAGGATGTGGCCTTGCACCGTGGTGGTACGCGGGTCGTGCAGCCCGAGCACGCTGAGGTTGGTGACCGACTTGCCGGAGCCCGACTCACCGACGATGCCGAGGGTTGTGCCGCGTTCCAGGTCGAAGGAGAGGCCGTCCACCGCCTTGACGGTGCCGTCCTCGGTGGAGAAGCGTACGTAGAGGTCGCGTACCGACAGATACGCGCCGTCCGCGCGCGGTGCGGGCGCGCCCGCGCCCTTGGTGAGTGTGGTCATGTGGTCAGGGCTCCTAGGCGAGGCGCACACGCGGATCGATGACGGCGTAGACGGCGTCCACCACGATGTTGAACACCACGATCGCCCCCGAGCTGACCAGCATCACGCCCATCAGCATGGGCAGGTCCGTCAGCCGTACGGAGTCCACGGCCAGCCGTCCGATGCCGTGCAGCGTGAACGTGTACTCGGTGATCATCGCGCCACCGAGCAGCGAGCCGAGGTCCATGCCGAAGATGGTGACGATGGGCGCGATGGCCCCGCGCCAGGCGTAGCGGAAGAAGACCGTACGGCTGGACAGCCCCTTGGCGCGGGCGGTGCGGACGTGGTCCTCCTGGAGCTGCTCGACCATCTGGGAGCGGGTCATCCGGCTGTAGTTGGCCATGAAGATCAGCGAAAGCACCAGCCAGGGCAGCACCATGCCGCTGAACCACTTGGCAGGGTTCTCCGTGATCGGGTGGTACGCCGGCTGTTCCATGATCGACAGCCCGCTGACGAACCAGGCCAGACACAGCACGCCCACGAAGTAGATCTGCATGGACTGGCCGAGCAGCGACAACGAGCTGAAGAACTTGTCGATCCATGTGCCGCGCCGCCACGCGGCGATCATCCCGATGCCCACACCCACCACCAGGAAGACCGCGGCACCGCCAATGGCGAGCGAGAGCGTGGTGGGGAAGCGGTCCACGATGGTGCCCCAGACCGGTTCCTGGTTGACGAAGGAGTAGCCGAAGCAGGGGGCGTCACAGCGCCCGATGGGGAAGTCACGGCCCGCGAAGATGCCGACCATGAAGTCCCAGTACTGGACGGGGACCGGCTGGTCGAGGCCGAGGTTCTTGTTGATGATCGCCAGGGACGCCGGATCGCAGTTCTTGCCGCAGGCGAGCCTGGCGGGCTCCGCCGGCAGCGCGAAGAAGAGGAAGAACGTGATCGCGCTGATGAGGAGGAGTATCACGATCGCGCCGAGGGAGCGGCGGGCGAGGAATCTCAGCATGGCATCGCGGGTCTTCCGGGTCGGTGGGCTGCGGGGCCGGGCTTCCAGCGGTGGTGTTGTCGTGGGTGGGAGGGGAGGAGCGGTTACGTCATGGTCGTGGCGCTGCTGTCGTACGTGTCGTAGGTGTCGTACGCGTGAGGGTGTGCCGCGCGCTGGGCACGCGGTACGCGCCGTACGCGCTGGGCGCACCGCCAGGCGCGCCGTGCGGGTGGCGCGCAGCAGACGAACCTGGTGCGCCGGGAGCGCGCCTGGTGCAGCAGGTGCACCAGGCGCTCCTGACGCGTGGTTGTGGTCACTTCACGAACACGGCCGTTGGGTCCACGGCACCGTACGGCTCGTGGAACTTCACGCCACCGATGCCCGAACCCCACAGCGTGAACAGCCGGTTGTAAAACACGGGGACCTGCGGGATCTCCTCGGTGAGGATGCGTTCACCCAACGTGACCCATTCGGGGGCGGCCTGATCGACGTCTTCGATCTTGGCGATCCGCTCGATTTCCTTGTTGATCGCGGGGGAGTTGAGGTGTGAGTAGTTCGGCGAGTCGTCGTAGACGTTCTTGCCGCCGTAGATCGTCGGTACGACGGTGGAGCCGGATGGCCAGTCGGCGCTCCACGATGAGCGGTACAGATCGTAGGTGTTGTTCACCTTGCCGATCTGCGTGTAGTACGTGCCCCGGTCCAGTTCCTTCTTCTCCACCGTGAAGCCGGCCGATTCCAGGGCGCGTTCGACCACCACAGAGGCGTCCTGCGCGGGCTTGTCGTTGCCGTACGCGTAGACGATCGGGTAGCCCTCCTCGCCCGCCTCCTTCAGCAACTCCTTCGCCTTGGCGATGTTGCCGCCGGGGTACTTCTTCTTCTGGAACGGGTCGAAGCCCTTGTTGTGGCCCTTGAGGGTGGGGCCGACCAACGACCCGGCGATCTCACCGGCCTTGGGGCCGCCGTACTGCTGGAGATACTGACCGTTTGGAAACGCCCAGGCCAGCGCCTCGCGCACCTTCTTGTTCTTGACGCGGCTGGTGTTGATGCTGACGACGTCCACATAGGGCTGGGTGCGCGTCAGCGAGCGCGCCAATGCCTTCTTGTCCTTGAGGACGGTGGAGATCTGCGCCGGATCGACCGCGTTGTTCCACGTCATGGCGTGCTGGTCGGCGCCCTTGTCGGCGAGTAGCCGGCGAGTGGAGTCCACCCACTGATGGCCGAAGGAGACCTCGAACTTGTCCACGTACTGATGCCGGATCGGGTCGGTCTTCGGGTCCCAATGCTCGTTCCTGACGAAGGTGATGCCCTTGCCCGGCTTGAAGTTCGCCACCTTGTACGGGCCGGAGGAGATCGGTTTCTTGTTGTACTTCGGCGAGTCCTTGTCCGGCGGCACCGCGCCGATGTTCGGCATGGCCACCGCGAACGGCACCTCGGCGCGCGGCTGGTTGAAATGGAAGATGAGGGTCTTGTCGTCCGGCGTATCGAGCACCGATGCTGGTAGGTGATCGCCCTTGTACGGGCCGTCGGGCAGCGCCTTGCGGTAGCTCTGGCCCTCGCCCGACAGCCATTGCTGGAGGTACGTCGGGCCGTTGGTCTGGGACTTGTGGTACAGCCGCTCGATGGAGTGCCGCACATCCTTGGTGGTGATCGGCGTGCCGTCCTGGAACTTCAGCCCGTCCTTGAGCTTGTACGTCCAGGTCTTGCCGCCGTCCGACGATGTGCCGGTATCCGTCGCGAGGTCACCGACCAACTTGGTCCTTCCGGTCTTGTCATCCACCTGGTAGTTGGTCAGCGTGCGGTTGTAGACCGTCTGCATGATCAGTTCGTCGCTGACGTAGATCTGCCCGGGGTCGAGATACTCGTACGCATCACGCTGGAGCACCTGAACCGTGCCGCCCTGCTTTGCCCCCGGCACCTCCTTCGCGGGCCCTGTGGAGTCGGCGGCGGTGCCCAGGGTGATGCCCTGGGCCGCCATCGACGGTTCCTTGGCGTTGTCGTCGCTGGACCCGCCGCCCTCGCTGCACGCCGTGAGCACCAGGGCCCCGGTGGCCAGCGCGATGGCGCAGGTTCTGACATTCGATGTGCGATTGACCGTCATGGCTGTGAATGCACCTGCCTCGTCGGACGGAACACTGCTGCGCACTGTCTGGCTGGCTGCTGTGGCCCCTGGCTGGCCCCGCTTGGTGGGTGCCGCCGGGGTCATCGCGTGGTCTTGGGGTCCATGGCGTCGCGTATCGAGTCCCCGAGCAGGTTGAACGCCACCACGAAGACCACCATCGCGACGCCCGGGAAGAACATGTAGGTGATGTCGCCCTCGTAGACCTCGGCACCCTTGGCGAACATCCGGCCCCAGTCCGGGGTCGGCTCCACCACGCCGACGCCGAGGAAGGACAGACCTGCCTCGGCCGTCACGAACATCGGCAGCATCAACGTGGACTGCACCATGATCGGTGTGCCGAGGTTGGGCAGCAGCTCCTTGCGGATGATCCGCCATGGCGAGGCGCCCGTCACTCGCGCCGCCTCGATGAACTCGCGCTCGCGCAACGAGAGCACCTGGCCGCGCAGCAGCCGCGCCAACTGCATCCAGCCCAACAGCCACAGCACCAAAATCAGTGCTGTCACCCGTAGATATGTAGGCGTTTCCTTCTCGGGGCTGACGAAAAGCGCGGTAACCACGGGCATGAATGCCACAAAGAACAACTGCTGTGGAAAGGAGAGCAACAAGTCGATGAGTCGGCCAAGGAAGTAATCGGTGCGCCCGCCCATATATCCAGCGACGACGCCGATCACGATGCCGGTGATCGTGGAAAGCACGGTGGCAGCGATACCGATGAGGAGCGAGGTACGAATGCCGTACACGAGCTGCATGAGCACATCACGGCCGAGTTTGGGTTCAATACCGAACCAAAACTCGCCGTCGATGCCGCCGTTGGGCTTCATCGGATAGCCGGTGATCGGGTCCAACAGCTCCGGCCGGTCCAGGCCATAGGTGGTGTACGCGTCCTTCCCGTACCACCACGAGATGACCGGGGCCAGGACGGCGACGGCGAAGAAGAACAACACCACACAGGCGGAGATCACACCGGCCCGATCACGGGTGAAGCGCCGCCACATCAACTGCCGGGGCGAGAGGCCGACGAGTTGTTGGGGCACGGCCGGATCGCCCGAAGGCAGCTGCGGAAGGCCCGGCAGCCCGCCCTTGGCGATCGGTTCGGCTCCCGCCGCCGCGGCCTGAGATGGACTCGTCATCGCGTATCGCCCCCGCACTTCTCACTGGCCGTGCCGTGCTTGCGGACTCCCCGCGGGCGCTGCTGAACGCCGCCGGATGAGCCGGACTGTGGCAATGATTTCCCAGCTCAGTCAAGGGGCTGACGTACGGATACATCACGCGGACAGTCTTCTTGAGCGAAGGTTTTGCAGATTGAGGTGACCACGTGCTTGACAAGGATCAAAAAAGAGCGGCAGACGGCCATAAAAGGCCATCAAATGCGTTAACGGTCAATCAACTTCGCTGACCCGACCCCGATATACGAACGCACCATCCTGCACCATCCTGAACAGCGGACGGTCGTACGGCCGTGCGGGTGCCGCGGAGCGAGTGGGGCGTGGGCAACCACCACCCCCGCCGGTCGCTTTTCCCGCCGTATGGCGCGCCTCGCATCGGGCTGCGCCGGGCCGAAATGCCCGGCTGCCCGCCGCCGGCAGAATTTCTGGGTAACTCATCGCCCGCGCACTTGAGCGAGTCAAGCCCTGGGTAGACCTGTGGTGCCGGGCGGGGGCGCCGCTCGGTCGGCAGTCAGGGGGCGGCCAGCATGGGCGAGGGGCAAACCATGAGGCGTGAGGTGCGGGTCTTTGGCGCGCTGTACTGCGCCGTATTCGCGGTCGTCTCGCTGGCATGGATCGTGCGTGATCTCAACAAGGTCGACGACGGTTCCTATGTGTGGTGGAGCTGGGTCGGCCTCGCGCGGAACTCCTACAGCGACGGCGTGATCGCCTCCTCCCTCTACGACCTGGCGCTGTTGATCTTGTACGTGGTGATTGGCACCGTGGTGATGCGGTCCGCGGTTGCCGGCAGCGCCCTGGTCGGCGTCGCGCTCGCCACCATCGCGTTGCGGCTGCCCAGCTTGTGGAGCCTCGAATCCGACGCTGCGAGATTCATCCCCGGCGGTTTGCTGACCCGCGCTCAACTCACGTGCTGGGCCGCGGTGTTGGTGAGCGTGGTCATGGTGCTGGTAGTCGCTGGCTCGCGGTCCGCCGCCCGATCGGCGCCGCAAGCCATCGACCGGAACTACGGTGCGACTCCGCCGGCGCCGTTCACCCAGCCGACGTACGGCAGTTCGGGCGCCGCGTTCTTCTTCCTGGGCGGTGTCGGCGCCGTGCTGATCAGCTGGCAGTTCTACGTCGCCCAGGAAATCGGCTGGGACCTCTACGAGAAGCAGCTCACCGGCACCGAGTACCTCCTGTCGGTGCTCGCTGCACCCTCCGCCTGGGTCGGCTGGTTCATCGCGGTGCTGGCGGTCGTGGCGGGCGGCCTCGTGCTCAGCCGCGCACCGTACGTTCGGCCGCTGGGCCTGGTCGCCGCCTTCCTGGTAATCGTCTTCGCGACTGCCGACGTGGCGCGCCTTCTCAAGCTGGACCTGTTCGATCACATGGACGAGCTGCCCACCAGCGGCAAGCTGTTCGTGTACTCGTCCTTCGTCGAGGTGCTCGCCGGGCTGATAGCGCTCCTCGCCCTGGCCCCCCGCGGTCCCCAACTCGACCGCCCGAGCGGCTGGGGCCCCCCGCCCGCCCCGGCCTACGGACCCGGGGGTTACGCGGCCGATGGCTACGGCAGCGGCCCCGCCCATGGTTACCAGGGCGGGGGCTATCAGAGCGGCTACCAGGGCGGTGGCCAGCGAGGTGGGGGCTACCGAGGCGACGGTTACCAGGGCGGTGGCTTTCAGGGCGGTGGCTACCAGAACGACGGCTACCAAGGCGGCGGCTATTCGGGTGCGGGCGGTCACGGCCCTCCGCCCTCGCCGCCGGCCGCACCGCCACCGCCGCCGGCCGCACCGCCACCGCCCTCAGCGCCACCGTCCGCACCGCCACCGCCGCCGGCCGCACCACCGCCGCCCTCAGCGCCGCCGTCCGCTGGCTCAGCTGGGAACAACCGTTAGCGGACAACGGCTCGAAGCCCGACCCGATCCAGCGCCGCCGGCTTGGCCACCTCCACCTCCTCCCCTTGAGCTCAACCGCCCCAACCACACCGTGCAGGCCGGCCCTGATTCCGCCTGCGTACCTGCGGTGGCGTAACACCAACGCGTAACACCAACGCCCGGCACACCGGGGCGTCCTAGCTGCCGAACGCAAGGAACGAGCCCGCATCCGAATCGATAGGGGCATGCGCCGGGGCGTAGACCTCCTCCGCACCGCGGCCTGCCCCAACCCCGCAACCCATGCGGTCACAGCTCCAGCCGAGCCTGCGTGAAGTGATCTGTCTCACGTCCTGTCACAGCGAACGATGACGCGGTGTCTTGAGGCCGAACACCTGGAATCGGAGGAGGCACCATGACTGAGAACACGCATGTGGTCGTGATCGGTGGCGGATACGCGGGCGTGATGGCGGCGAACCGGCTGACGTTGCGCGACGACGTGGCCGTGACGCTGATCAACCCGCGCCCGGACTTTGTCCATCGGGTCCGCCTGCACCAGCTAGTGGGTGGGACTCACGGCGCGGTCGTCGCCTACCGCGACGTCCTGGCCAAGCGGGTTCGGCTGGTGACCGACGCCGTGTCGCGGATCGACGCGGCACAGCGCAGCGTGACGCTGGCGGCCGACGCCACACTCGACTACGACTACCTGATCTACGCCGTGGGCAGTGGCAGCGCCGAACTGACCGTGCCAGGGGCGGCTGAGTTCGCCTACCCGATCTCCACGCTGGAGGAGGCACAGCGGCTGCGCCCGGTCCTCGACGCCACGGCCGCGACAGCCCCGGTGACGGTGGTCGGCGCAGGTCCCACCGGCATCGAGACCACCGCCGAGTTGGCGGAGGCCGGCCACACGGTGACCCTGGTGTGCGGTGGCGTGCTCGGCCCGTACCTGCACGCCAGCAGCCGGCGCTCGGTTGCGAAGCGGCTGGCCAAGCTCGGTGTGACGGTCATCGACGGCCCCGACGCGAAGGTCACGACGGTGACCCGCGATGCCGTGTGGCTCGCCGGCGGCCGTGAGTTGCCGAGCGAGGTCACCGTTTGGACCGTCGGCTTCGGGGTTCCGGACCTGGCCGCGCGCAGCGGGTTGAGCACCGACGGCATGGGCCGCCTGCGTACGGACGAGACGCTGACGAGCGTGGACGACGCGCGCATCGTGGCGGCCGGGGACTCGGCGGCACCGTCCGGCCTGCCGCTGCGGATGAGCTGCGTGAACGCGCTGCCGCTAGGCGCGCGGGCCGCCGACACCGTACTCAGCCGACTCGCCGGCGAGCAGCCCGATGACCTCCGCCAGTCGTTGAGCGCCCAGTGCATCAGCCTGGGCCGAAGCGCGGGCATCTACCAATTCGCCAACAGGTCCGACGTCGCGGTGTGGCTGCACATCGACGACGGCCTGGGCGCCACGGTCAAGGAGATGGTCTGCAAGATGATCCCCACGCACCTGGCCGACGAGGCGCACAAGCCCGGTTCGTTCAAGCTGCACCGCATTCCGGGAGGTGTCGCCAAGCGCCAGCGGCTGCTGCGGGCCCACCGCGCCGAGGCACCGGACGCCGCCGACCAGGCAGTGTGACCGGTGCGCGCTGCGAGGATCGTGCTGTGACGCACGCGAATGCGGTCGGCTGCCATGGCCGACCGCGAAGCCCGCGAAGCCCGCGAAGCCCGCGAAGCCCGCGAAGCCCGCGAAGCCTGCGAGGGATGAGCAGAAGGGACGAGAGATGAGCGACGGCGCCACTGACCCGGCGACCGAGGCGTTCCTCGCCCACCGCAACCTGCTGTTCACCGTCGCCTACGAGGTACTGGGATCGGCGGCCGACGCCGAGGACGTCCTCCAGGAGACCTGGCTGCGATGGGTCAAGGCCGACCAGGGGCAGGTGCGCGACCAGCGCGCCTTCCTGGTCCAAATCACCACTCGCCAGGCACTCAACCGGCTGCGCACCATGAAGCGCCGCCGGGAGGCATACGTCGGCCCCTGGCTGCCGGAGCCGCTGCTCACCGCGCCGGACGTGGCCGAGGACGTCGAGCTCGCCGAGAGCATGTCAATGGCGCTCATGCTCGTCCTTGAGACGCTGGCCCCAACCGAGCGCGTCGTCTTCGTGCTGCGCGAGGTCTTCGACATCAGTTACGACGAGATCGCGGCTGCCGTGGACAAGAGCCCCGTGGCGGTTCGGCAGATCGCCCGCCGCGCCCGCCAGCACGTCGATGCCCGCCGCCCCCGCCGCCGGGTGGTCTCCTCGAAGGAGGGCAAGGCGGTCCTTGAGTCGTTCCAACGCGCGATCGAATCCGGGAACCCGCAGGCCCTCCTTGATGTGCTCGCCCCCGAGGTCGTCCTGATGAGCGACGGCGGCGGCATCAAACACGCCGCGCTGCGGCCGGTCACCGGCGCCGAGCAGGTGTCCCGGATGTTCGCCGGCGGCATCGGCAAGCTCGACAGCACGCTCACCACCGAACCGACCGTGGTCAACGGCAACCCGGCACTGCTCGTCCGCCTGGACGGTGAGATCGACGGCGTCATGGCGCTTCGTATCGAAGACGCCCGCATCACCGGCCTCTACTACGTCCGCAACCCCGAGAAACTGTCCCATATCGTATCCGCGACCCCGCTCACCCTGCGCTGAACAGCACCGGTCCCCGACGCGCGGACGTCAACCCTTCACAGACCCGCGACGATGGGAGGCAGGCCGTATCGAAGGATCGAAGGGTTGAAACGCTGCGTGCTCACGCCAGCGCAGCCCCTGACCGGGAGGGCATCCGCCGGGGCGGACGCCCTCCCACGCCGCAGCCTGACCCCAACCCCGCAACCAGTACGGTCACGGCACCAGGCGAAGCCGTGCGGCAAAGGCCGTTATGCGGCGCCGGCCCCGAAGCCCGCTGTGGTCAGTCCCAGGGCCCGCCGCAGGAAGTCCACCTGGAGCAGCAGCAGGTTTTCCGCCACCTGCTCCTGCGGCGTCATATGGGTCACCCCGGACAGCGGTACGACCTCGTGCGGGCGGCCAGCGGCCAGCAGCGCCGACGACAGCCGCAACGTGTGGGCCACCACCACGTTGTCGTCGGCAAGGCCGTGGACGATCATCATCGGACGGATTTGCTCCGCGGCCCCAGAGAGCCCGTCGTCGGTGATCAGCGAGTTACGCGCGTACACCTCCGGCTGCTCGTCGGGGTGGCCCAGGTACCGCTCCGTGTAGTGCGTGTCGTACAGCCGCTGGTCGGTGACCGGGGCGCCGACGATGGCCGCATGGAAGACGTCGGGCCGGCGCAGCGCCGCGAGTCCGGCCAGGTAGCCGCCGTACGACCAGCCGCGGATGGCGACTCGGCCAAGGTCGAGCGGGAACCGGTCGGCAAGCCCGTGCAACGCGTCCACCTGATCTTGCAGCGTCACCGAGGCCAGCTCGTGCCGAACGGACTTCTCCCAGCCAGGGGAGCGCCCAGGGGTGCCCCGGCCATCGGCGACGATGACAGCGAAGCCCTGGTCGGCGAACCACTGCGAGGTCAGATGGGCGTTGTGCGCCGCCACCACGCGCTGCCCGTGCGGCCCGCCGTAAGGGTCCATGAGCACCGGCAGCGGCCCGTCGCCCTCTGCGTACCCGGTGGGCAGCAGCACGGCGCAGGGGATGTTCCGCTCACCGGCGAAGACCAACTGCGGCGCTGCCTCGATGACGGGGCGCTCCGCGTGGCTGGTGATTTCGGCGAGCCGCTCCCAATCGGCGGGCCCGCGCTCGTCGTCGGCCCGTAGAAGCGTCACCCGCACGCCCGGCCGGGTCAGGTCGGACGAGGGCAGCAGCACGACGTCACCGCCGCGCACCGCCGATGTGATGGCGGGATGGGCGAGCGCGCCGACCGGCTCGCAGCCACCGGGCACGTTCGGCAGTGGGGCGCCGCTGCCCGGCTCATCGCCGCCAGTACGGAACCAGGCGCGGTAGACGCCGATCTCGCCGGGTGCCTTGGGTAGTTCAGCCCCCTCACCGACCGCCGCGGAGAACAGCACATCGCGCTCACCGATGTCGAGGACCGCCCTGACCTGCAAGGTGTCGGAGGTGAGTCGCTGGTCGCCGACCATCAGGACGCGCGCCCCGGCCTCGTCGGCGATCCGTACCAACTGCCCGTCCGGGGTCCATGCGGGCACCCCGGGGAAGAGGTCGAGCCAGGCGTCGTCCTCGTCCGCGTGCACGGTGCGGGTCGCGCCGGAGGTCGTGTCAACCGTGAGGTAGCGCTGTGTGCGCTGGTCACGCGTCTGGACCAACAGCAGCGGCGGTCCGGCCGCCGACCAGTGCACCCGCGCCAGGTACGGGAACCGCTCCTGGTCCCAATCCACCTCCGTACGCGTCCCGTCGAGGCCGATCAGTTCGAGCGTGACCGTGGCGTTGGCCGTGCCGGCCGCCGGATAGGCGACCTCGGCCGGTTCCCGGTCCGGGTGTGCCGGATCGGCGATCCACCAGCGCTGTACGGGGCTGTTGTCCACCCGTGCGACCAGCAGCGCGTCGCTGTCTGGCGACCACCAAAAGCCGCGAAAGCGGTCCATCTCCTCGGCGGCGATGAACTCCGCGAGGCCGTACGTGACGTCCGTCCCCGCTGGCTCGGCCAACGCCCGGTCACCCGTGCCCGTGCTGCCGACGACGCGGAGCGCACCGCCCGCCGCGTAGGCGACATGGCGTCCATCGGGGGCGGGGCGCGGGTCCACCACCGGCCCTTTCGCGTCATTGAGTGGCAGCTCCGTGGTGGTGCCGGCGCGGAGTTCGGTGACGAACAGCCGTCCCGACAGCGCGAAGGCCGCCAACTCGACGGCGCTGTCAGTCGCATAGCCGACCACGCCGGACGCGCCCTCGCGGCTGCGCTCACGGCGCGCCCGTTCCTCGGCCGACAACTCCTCACCCGCGTCGCCAAGGAGCGCCACCGGGTCGGCGGCCGGGTACTCCCGGCCCTGCGCGACGTCCAGTACCCACAGCAGGTTCGCCCGGTCGGTGCCGTGCCGTGAGCGGAGGAAGACGACTCGCGAGCCGTCCGGGGACACGCTGAAGGCGCGTGGCGCTCCAAGGGTGAAGCGCTGCGTACGCGCGTGCTGCCGAGGAAACGAGAGCTGTCCGGTCATGCGCCCGAGCCTACGGGCCGACCCCCGCCGCGGCTGCCCCTACGTCTCGGTCTCGTCCGGATACCGAAGTTTCGCTGCGCGATATCGGGAAGCTTGACGGGCCGTAAGGGTGCCCACCGACGACGGTAGGGGCCAACGAGCGGACTGCTGAGGGGGGCTGGAGCGCCAGGGGCAAGCGCGATGACGCCGGGCCATACGGGCCATACGGCCGCCGTGGGCGAGCTGCGAACGGGCATGCGCCCCTGGCATGCTCCCGTGCACCGTGAAGTGTGAGCGGGTGGAACGTTATGACCCCCCGCGCCTGGTGGGTATGTCTCAGGTGGCGCGCGGGCCGGGGCTCTTGCGGTGCGTGGCTTGCGGGTTCTGTCATGCGGGCGGGGCTGTGGAGCCGGTGGCGGAGCTAGGCGGGTGTGATGGGTGATGCGTAGTGGGTGCGCTGTGGGAGCGAATATCTGCGTTGTGGTCGGGGTAGTGCCGGTCCGGTGAGGCGTGTGGGACGTGGGGGGCAGGTGCCGGGCCATGGTGCTCGGACCGCTCCGCACGGGACGGCTGCGCCGGGGATTGGTGCCGGAGGTTGGTGCCGCGCCGCGGAAACCGTTGTCGTACCACCTCGTTGATCCTTGGTCGATAGTCGTCGAGGTGTGGACCTGGAGGTGAGCCGCTGTGACTCTGTCTATTTCAGCGGTGTTGCTGCTGGCGATCATCGTCTATCTGCTGGTGAAAAAATCCGGCTTGAAGGCGGGACATGCGGTGGTCTGCATGATGCTGGGCTTCTACCTCGCCAGTTCGTCGATGGCCCCCACCATCGATGAACTCGGCACCAACGTCGCCGGCATCATTGGCGACATCAAGTTCTGAGCAGCCGGACAAGCCCGTGGCCCGAAGCCCGAACGGTCGTGCGCGCGCGCCGGCGCGTGGTGCGCTGCGCCGGCGCGTGATGTGCTGCGCGCCCGCGCGCTCATGGCGCGGGCGCGTTGCCGCGGGGGAACGCAGGCAGCCCACCGCCCGGGGCTCATGTCGTCGGGCGGGCTCGTAGGCTGTCCTGCATGACCGTCCTTCCCGCCCGTCGGCTGCTCCTGGTGCATGCGCACCCGGACGATGAGTCGATCAACAACGGCGCCACCATGGCCGCGTACGCGGCCATGGGCGCGCGCGTCACCCTGGTGACCTGCACCCTCGGTGAGGAGGGCGAGGTGATCCCCGCGGAGCTGGCGCATCTCGTCGCCGGCCCGACGCCCGCCACCGCGCACAGTGACACGGCCGACTCCAGGCCCCACAGCGCGCTAGGCGCCTACCGGGCAGGCGAACTGACCGCGGCCATGGCCGAACTGGGGGTGAGCGACCACCGTCTCCTGGGCGGCGCCGGCCGGTATCGCGACTCGGGAATGATGGGCCTGCCGGAAAACCGGCGCGCCGGCGCTTTCTGGCAGGCGGGCACCGACGAGGCGGCCACCTTGCTGGTCGAGATCATCCGCGAGGTCAGGCCGCAAGTGCTGATCACGTACGACCCGCAAGGCGGTTACGGCCACCCCGATCACATCAAGGCACATCAGGTCGCGACCCGCGCGGCGGAACTCGCGGCGGAGACCTGTTTCCGCCGCGATCTGGGTGGTGCGCACCAGATCGCCAAGGTCTACTGGAACTGCGTTCCGCGCTCGGTGGCCGAAGCGGGCTTCGCACGCCTGCACGCCTTGGCTGAGGGTGCCGCCGGCGGCCCGTTCCCCGGCGTCGCCTCGCTGGCCGATGTGCCGGGCGTCGTCGATGACGAGCAGGTGACGACGGTGTTCGACGGCTCGGCGTACGCTGCTGCGAAGGCCGCGGCGATGCGCGCGCATGCTACGCAGATCACCGTGAGCGGCGACTTCTTCGCCCTCTCCAACGGCCTGGGCCAGCCGCTGTTGACCATGGAGTGCTACCGCCTCGCGCAGGGGCGGCCGGGACCGGCCGCGCCCGGCAGCGCGGCGCTGCCGGATCGGGAGGACGACCTGTTCGCCGGGGTGAGCACATGAGTAAGGGCACAGGTAGGGGCGCGAGCAAGGGCGCGAAGGCGAGCGCGGCCACCCGGACGGGCCAAGACAAGGCAACGGGCGCGGCCCAGGGCGCGGGCGCCGCGGCCACTAGCGCGAAGGGCGGGCCTGTACGCCCGCCCGCCCGCACGCCCGCCCGCAGCGCAAGTGGCGGTAGCAGTAGCGCCGGGCGCGGTGCGGGTGCGGCGGCGGGGGCGCGCACCGGCGCGAGATCGGGCGTGGGCCCAGGAGGAAGCGCCGGCGCCGGCCCGGGCGCTTGGCTGGCCAAGCCGCTCAGCCCCTTGCGCATCGGCGTGTATGCCCTGCTCGTCGTGGTCGGCGCGATCGTTGGCATCGCTGGCGCGCTCGTGCAATCGGCTTGGTTCCCCGGTGGATTGCTGCTGGCGCTGCTCGGGTTTGCCGCACTGTGCGTCGGCGGTCTGTACGCGACCGGAGCGCGAGCCGGCGCTTGGTCGCCTGCCGCCGGATGGCTGATGATGGTGCTGTTCCTCACCGCGACCCGGGCTGAGGGAGACTTCGTCTTCGGCTCGGGCGTCGGCTCGTATCTCTTCTTGTTGGGGGGGATGTTCGCCGGTGTGATCTGTGCCACGGTCCCGAAGCTGCCGCAATCGGCGGCATCGGCGACCCGACTTGGGAAATGACGTCACCATTTGGGTGTGAGGTCCACATGACGCTGGGCACGGCGTTGCGTACCCGCTTGGAGTGGGGAAACGGCGGCCGACAAGTACCAGTCGGCAGTGCCCAGTATGGTGGTGCGCGCCGCCGAGCCTCCCCTGGCCTACGGCATGGGGAACCCCAGCGCGAGATGGGGGGCGGCGGAGCTAACTGGGAGAACCTGCTTTGAGCCGTGAATCTGACAGTTCGTCCTCCGGGCCCCAGGGTCGCGGTGATGCCGCCTACCCATCGGGTACTCCGCCGTACGGATCGCGCCAGTATCCGTCGCCGCATCCGACCCAGGAGGCCCCGTACGACAACGCCGACGGGGATAGCCCCGAGGCGCCACCCGCGCCAGCGGAGCCGAAGACCGAGACCACGCTGACCACGCGCATCCGGATCAACATCCCGGGGTCGCGGCCGATTCCGCCGGTCGTGGTGCGCAAGACGGTCAACGAGAAGGACTCGGCCGATTCCGCGGTACCTCTTCCCGGCAGCGGTTCCGGTAGTGGTTCCGCTTCCGGTCAGCCGGGTGGTCCCGGACGCGGTGGGCAGCGCTCGGGTGGCACGAAGGACGGCGGCAAGGGCGGCCCACGACCGGGCGGCCCAGCGAGCGGTACGGGCGGCCCCGGTGATTCCCTTCCCGGCGCTGGCGCTGGCAAGGGCGCTGGCCCCGGCTCACTCGCCTCGGCGGTGGCGCCGACCGGCGGTACCGCGTCCGGCTCGGGCTCACTGTCGGGCCCGGGGGAAATCGCGCGGTCGGACGACCCGCAGCGTAAGGGCGGCGAGCGGACCAGCGACTGGTTCGCCCCCCGAAAGGGCAAGGGCCCGCAGGGCCAAGCCGTACCGACCCCGCAGAACACGCCCACGGGCACGGTCGCGCCGATCCCGGGGCCCACCCAGACGCCGGAGACCACGCAGGAGACCACACAGCCGTTCCCCATGTTCGGCGCGGAGGACCTGCCCGGCGATGGCCACCCAGGCGATGAGGGCTTCGCCGGCCACCCGGGCTACTCCGACCGTGCGGACCAGCCGGGCGCCGGCGGCTACGCGGGCCCGGACGGCCATGGCGAGCAGGACAGCTTCGGCGGCCCGGGCGGCATCGCGGGCCGCGACGCCTTCGGCGGCCAAGACGGACCCGGCGGCCCCGGGACGGGTGGCGGCCCCAGCATGGGCGGCGGCCAGCCGGGCGACCAGCCGTACTTCCCCGACTACGCCGAAGGTCAGTACGGCGCGGGCCCGGGCGGTGGGCAGGGCGATCCGCTCACGGACCGGCTGCCCGACCCCCTCACCGATCCGCTGGGCACCTTCCCGGGCTCCAGCCCTCCGCCGGGCGCTGGTGGCCCGGAGCTCGGCGGCCCCGGCTTTCCCACCGGCCCGGCCGAGCCCACCGGCTTCCCGTACGAGGACCGGATGGAGCGTACGCAGACGCCCCCGGATGGCTTCCCCAGCCCCTGGCTGAGCGGCTCGGGCTCCGCTCATCCGGCAGCGCCGACCGGCGGGCCCGTCACGGGCGACATGCCGGTGCCGCCGCCGGACTCCCTCCCCGGCCACACACCGTCGCCGGGCGCGGCCCCCGGGTTCGACACCTCCGGCGGCCCGGGCGGCCCCTTCGCCGGTCCTGGCGGGTCGGGCGCGCCCTTCGCCGGCCCCGGTGGCCCCGGCGGCGAGCCCTTCGACAGCTCCGGCGGCCTGGATGACCCCTTCCGCGGTCCAGCCGGCCCCGGCGGCGACACGGCGCGGCTGACGCCGCAGCACCCGCGCCAGGGCTCCCCGGGCACGCCGACGCACGGCGGCCCGGCCGAGAGCCCGCTGCCCGACGACCCCGAACTCACCGAGAGCGAACGCGCGGCCAAGGCAGCGCTGGACGCGCTCGCGTCTGGCAAGAAGCCCAGTAGCCCGCCCGTATCGGGGAACACACTGGTCAGCGGCGCGCCTGTGGCTGCGCCTCCCCGCCCGCAGGCAACCAAGCCCGCTGCTCCGGGCGGGGACAGCACGCCGCCCACCGCGCCGGCGCCTGCCCCCAGCGGTGGCGGCGGTGGTGGTGGCAAGGCCAAGAAGAAGAAGGGCCGGTCCAAGCTCGTCATGGCGGGCGTGGGCGTCATCGGCGTGGCGTGCGTCGCGTACGGAGCGGGCCTGGTGCTCGGCCATACGGATGTGCCGAACGGCACCACCGTGCTTGGCATCGACATCGGCGGCACCTCGAAGGAGGAGGCCGTCAAGAAGCTGGACACCCAGCTCGGCAACCGTACGACCGCGCCGATCAAGGTGTCCGTCGATGGCGAGCAACTGGAGCTCAAGCCGTCCGTCGCGGGCCTGTCGATCGACACCGAGGCCACCGTGCGCGACACCGCCGGGCGTGACTACAACCCGGTCACGGTGATCGGCTCGCTCTTCGGCGGTACCCGGGAGGCAGACGCCAAGGTCACGGTCGATGAGGAGAAGCTACGGGACGCCCTCGGGCGCCTAGCGGGGGACGGCGCCGGTGCGGCCCGAGAGGGCAACATCACCTTCGAGCCCGGCAAGGCGGTGCCCGTCTACGGCAAGGCAGGCAAGTCGCTGGACGCCAAGAAGTCGGTCGAAGCCGTCGCACAGGCATACCGGGATCGAGCCGAGACCGGTGCGAACAGGGCGGTGGTGCTGCCCAGCGTGACTAAGCAGCCGAAGATCTCCAACGCCGATGTCGACCAGAAGATGGAGACGTTCGCGGAACCCGCGATGTCGGGCCTGATCACCGTGCTGGCGGGAAACCAACGTATTCAGTTCGGCCCGGACCGCTCGTTGCCACAGATCCTGTCCATGCGGGAGGTCGATGGGCAGTTGGTCGTGCACTACGACCTGGACGCCATAAGGCAGCTCTACGGCAGCACCTTCCAGGGCGTGCTCGTCGAGCGGGGCGACGGTTCTAAGACTCCGGTCAAGCCAACGGACGTGGCGAGCGCCATGGGCCGCGCGCTGGTCGGCAAGACGCCGACCGAGCGCATCGTGACGATCCCGAACACCGTGCTGGGGTGACGCCGTTTCGGCATAACGCCGTTTCGGCATAACGCAGCATCGGTATAAAGCAGTATCGGTATAAAGCAGCGTCGGCGTAACGCCGTATCGGTATAACGCAGCATCGGTATAAGCAGCATCGGCATAAAGCAGTACGGGGGCGTGTGTCGCCCCCGTACACGCCGATCTTCGGTCGCCGCGCACCGGGGGCCGCCGCGCACCCGGGGAGCGCCGGGAGCGCCGCCTGCGCGCGGAGCGTGACGGAGAGCGATCGTGCGCCGGGTGGTGCGCCGCCAGCCGTCCAGGGCTTGGGTTTCTTGGGGGCTCTCGGGGTTCTCGTGGTTTTTTTGAGGGTTCTTGCCCAAGGCCCTGTGGCGCGCCGCGGGCCGGCCTGCTCGATGCTGGGCGGCGCTGGCCCGCATCGCTATGAGGCCCGCGCTGGTGCTGCGAGCCCTAGTTGAGTAGTGCCCGGGCTGCGCGGGCCTGGCGGCGGACCGTCTCCGCCGAACTTGGCTCCATGGGGGCGATGACATCCGCGTACTCCTCAAGCTCCGCCGCACCGCCTGTGAAGTCGCCGCGTTGTACGAGGAGTTGGGCGTGCTCATACCGCAGCTTCGCTGGGTGGCTCGGCAGCAGCAAGGACAACTCGACCGCCCAGAGCTGGACATCGGTGCGCTCGGGACGGGCGGCTGCCCAGGCGCGGATGTTGTTGAGCACCCGCAGCACGATCTCCAGCGGCTCGGCGGGGACCAGCAGCGCAGGGGCGAGCGAGGCGCCCGTGGCGCCCGTAACCAGCAGGGCCGCATCGTCCGCGGACAGCGCACGGCCGCCGTCGAACGGGTCTACCAAGGCGTGTTCCCCGCCCGGCTCGCCGAACCCGATGACGAAATGGCCCGGCAGTGCGACCCCGTACACCGGAGCGCCTGCCCGCCTGGCCACCTCCAACCAGACCACCGACAGCAGGATGGGCAGCCCCCGACGCCGTCGGAGCACCTCGTGCAACAGGGAGGACTCCAGGCGCCGGTAATCGGCCGGGGCGCCGCGAAAGTCATGGCGCTCGCCGAGCAGGCGGGCCAGGGCGCTGGCCCAGGCGGCGGGGCCGCCGGGGGCGAAGGGCAACAGGCCGGCCAGTCGGTCGAGCTCGATCTGCGCCGCGTCGATGCCCGCCTCGTCCAACGCGGGGTCGGCCTCCGCGCCCACCAGGAGGCAGAGGAGTGCGAGGTCGGGGCGCTCTTCACGCGCCGCCTCAGCGAAGTGCCGCCTTCGGTCCGTGCTGTCGTACATACGTGCCTCGTACCCTGTCGCGTGCCTGCTCAGCGGATGTCTTAGCGGGGAGCGCGCCAGTGGTGGTAGGAGTGGTGCGGGCGGAAGCCCAGCTGGTCATAGAGGGCGTGCGCCCCCGCGTTGTCCGTCTCGACCTGGAGGTACGCCGCCGACGCACCCTCCGCGAGCGCCTTGCTCGCGAGCGCGGCCATCACCGCACTGGCGAGCCCGCGCCGCCGGTAGGCGGGCGCCACCTCGACTGCGGTGAACCCCGCCCAGCGGCCGTCCACCACGCAGCGGCCGATCGCCACCGCCTCCCCGGCGGCCTCGCTACCTGCGCCATCGAGGCCACCCGGCTCGGTGCGTACCGTCGCGAACCACACCGAAGGGCCCCCGGTCAACACCTGGAGCACCTCGGGCGCGGGCTGGCCGGCCCGTTCGTAGCGGGCCAGCCATGCGGCGCCGATCGTCCGGGACAGCTCCACCCGCAGCTCCGGGGCGCCGGTGCCCGCCGGCCCCTGGGCGGCTGGTTCTCCCGAGCTGTCGCCGCCGCCCGTGGCCGGCAACGGTGGCGGCTGCGGCCGGTCGGCGAGGGGCGCGAGCGCGGCGATCCATATCTGTGCCGAGACCTCACGTGTCCAAAGGCGCCGCGCCAGTTCGTCGGCCAGTGCCTCCTGGGTGCCCTCGGCCCCGGTGCTGACCTGGACATACGCGGGCAGCCCGCGTTCGGCGTACCATGCCCGCACCCGGCGCAACGCCTCGTCCAGCGGTAGGCCGGGGTCGCTGAGTGGCAAAACGGAGTTGGCGCGCCGGGTGAAGCCACCGGCCGCACGCAGTTCCCAGCCGGAGCCGGAGGCGAGGCCAGCGGCGTCGGCGCCGGGCGGGGCGAGCCGTGCACGTTCGGCGGGGGGCCAGCCGCGAGCCGCGACCCGGTCGAGTTCGTGCGCATCGGCGGCGGGTCCGCGGCGGCGTACGGGTGGGCGTGCGGAGCGTGCGCCGGGGGCGGGCGGGATCACCTTGCCCGCCACGAGGGTGGTGTCCGCAATGCGAACGCCCTCGCCGTTCTTCCGCGTGATCTGTAGCACACCCCCGACCCATGAGGTGAGCACCCCTACGGTGTCCGTGAACTTCTGGGGCCCGCCCCCTGGATCGTTCAGACGCCGTACCGAGACGCGTTTCCCCACGTCAGCAGGGGTAATCCTGACCTCAAGCCGTCCGCCCGTGGTGAACTCCACAGCTCTGTTTGCCCCTCATGTTCGTCTCCTGCCCCGGAACGGAGATACTAGGTGCGGGCATCGACGACGCCGCGCTCCCGCGCGCCACGCGGCGGAGCCACACACCGGTCCCGCCAGCCCTACCAAGGAGGAACGACAGCGTGACCTACGTCATCGCGGAGCCTTGTGTTGACCTGAAGGACAAGGCCTGCATCGAGGAATGCCCCGTAGATTGCATTTACGAGGGCTCGCGGTCCTTGTACATCCATCCTGATGAATGCGTCGATTGCGGTGCGTGTGAGCCGGTCTGCCCGGTTGAGGCCATCTTCTACGAGGATGACACTCCCGAGGAGTGGAAGGACTACTACAAGGCGAATGTCGAGTTCTTCGACGAGCTCGGCTCGCCCGGTGGGGCTTCGAAGCTCGGTTTGATCGAGCGGGACCACCCCTTCATCGCAGCGCTCCCTCCGCAGAGCCACGACGAGTGACCGTGGCCCTCGTCAGGCCCCGATAGGCTCCGCGCGATCAGCGCGGCCTCGGCCCCGCATGGCTCTCCCCGCCCTTGGGTACGGGTGATGGGCGGTGCGGGGCTGAGCCGCGTTGCCAGAAATGGCAGGCCTCCGTGAGCGCTTGTAGGCGCCTAGGCGCCCCAGGAACCGCCGCAGCCCTGCGCAGGCGGCCCGTAAGAACGCTCCGAAACTCTCCAGGCCCCTATGGATTTCCCAGCGCTCCCAAGAAACGTCCGAGAAACTCCCAAGGACTCCCAAGAAAGAGGCACCGTGTCCGCAGTCACCGACCGCCTTCCCGTCTTCCCTTGGGATCGGCTGGAGCCGTACAAGGCCACCGCGGTGGGTCATCCGGACGGCATCGTGGACCTGTCGGTGGGCACACCGGTGGACCCGGTCCCCGCGGTGATCCAGCAGGCGCTGGCGGAGGCGGCCGACAGCCCGGGATACCCCACGGTGTGGGGCACCGTTGCGCTACGCGAAGCGATCAGCGGTTGGGTCCAGCGGAGGTTGGGCGCCCGCGGCGTCACCCCTGCGCAGGTGCTGCCGATCGTTGGATCGAAGGAACTGGTGGCCGCGCTGCCCACGCAGCTTGGGCTCGGACCCGGCGACAAGGTCGCCTTTCCGCGGCTCGCCTACCCGACGTACGAGGTCGGCGCGCGGCTCGCCCGCGCCGAGCCCCTTCCGTACGAGGCGGACATCTTCGCCGACGACGAGAGGCTGGCCACCCTCGACCCGACCGGGTTGAAGCTGCTGTGGCTGAACTCGCCGTCCAATCCGACCGGCCGCGTCATGCCCGTCGCCGAGCTACGCCGCGCCGTCGCCTGGGCCAGGCGGCATGGGGTGCTGCTGGTCAGCGACGAGTGCTACCTAGAGCTCGGCTGGGAGACCGAGCCGGTGTCGGTGCTGCGCCACGACATCTGTGGAAGCTCCTTCGAGAACATCGTGGCCGTGCACTCTTTGTCCAAGCGGTCCAACCTGGCGGGTTATCGCGCGGCGTTCCTCGCCGGGGACGCGGCCGTACTGCGCGAGCTGCTCGTCATCCGCAAGCACAGCGGGTTGATGGTGGCGGCCCCGGTGCAGGCCGCGACCATCGCGGCGCTGGGCGACGACACGCACGTCGGGGAGCAGCGGAAGCGGTACGTCCGCCGTCGCACGGCGTTGCGCGGCGCGCTGGAGGCGTACGGCTTCCGCATCGAGCACAGCGAGGCGTCGCTCTATCTGTGGGCGACGCGCGACGAGCCGTGTTGGGACACCGTTGGTGAGCTGGCCAAGCGCGGCATTTTGGTGGCGCCGGGCGACTTCTACGGCCCGGCGGGCGAGCGCTTCGTACGGGTCGCCCTGACGGCGACGGACGAGCGCGTGGCGGCGGCGGTGGCCCGGCTCGGGGCCTGACATCCGGTGCCGGGGCGGGAGCCCGCAGCCCGGCTGCGTTGTCCATAGGTGCGGGGCCCGGAGGGCGGATCGCTGCGTGTCAGCGGATCGCCTTGCGGGCCCCTTGCGCGCGGTGACGCGACGAGCGGCGCGGTGGTTAGGTGATCGGCAGGTTCAGGTCGGTCACCGCGTCCGCCAGGTTGTTGGTGGAGACGTTCTTCGGCCGCAGTGTGTCTGCGGGCAATGCCTGGCCGACCTGCTTCGCCGTGCCGAGGAGTCGCTCGCTGCCCGCGACGGACGGGACCGCGCTCTTGCCGAGGGAGCCGACGACCTTGCCGGCGGCGGGTGCGCTCTTGCGCACCAGGTTGGCACCGACCTGCCCCGCGCTGTCCGTGGTCTCCCGCGAGACGTCGTCCACCGCGTCACCCAGGAAGGAGGCGTCAGCGCTACCGAGGGCGCCCGGCCCGACCGGAGCGGGAGCGGGGGCTGCCTGGGTCGCTCCGGCGCCGATCAGGGGAGCTGTGCCCGCGGCGACCAGCAGCGCGGCCTGGGCAATCCGACGCGTGAGAGGGAGAGACATCATGCTCCTTCGGCGGTGTCATATGGAAAGAATTGCAGTGCTGTATCCAGTGTTCGGACGCAGTGACTACCGCGTGAGCGACGGGAAGGTTGCGGCTCGTTTTGGTAAAGAGTTGTTAATGTGTCGCATTATCGGCCCAGGCAAAGTGGGTCAATTCGCAATACTCGGAGTCTCTCGGGTCGCCTGTGTTATCGGGCGAGCCCGATACGTACCTTCGTAGGGGAATTCTCCGAGGTCATACGCGCGGAATGGGCGGCCTGCCCGGAAACCGTGCGCCAGCCTTTCGTGGAATTGCTCGCCGTCCATTCCCGGTCGCCGAAAGAGATGCGGATGATGCGCAGTTCGGTGGCGTGGGCCATGGCCCAGTGCGCCACCTCCCAGCCGCGTTCTTGCGGGTCGCCGCCCGGGGTCGTGGCGCGTACGAGAACATCTACTTCGTGCGGGTTCGCCCTCCCGCCCCGGGAGTTGGTCTCCCGCTCGCCACGGTTGCCGGCATGGTCACCGGTACTGCCATCGTCACCGGTACTGCCACCGGTGCCGCGTGCCCCGGCGCCGTGGTGTGCCGCGCCGTCATCCTTGGAGCCGGGGTCATTCTCGGGGTCGAACTCATTGTTGGAGCCGGGCTCGCCCATGCCGCCCTGCCCTGTGGTGTCGTTTCCGGTGCCGGGGGTTGCGCTGTCGGCCCGCTTCGCACCGGAGGCCAGGACCTTCGGCCCGAACTCGCGGGCAATGAGCGTCCGTAGCCGCTGCGGATCGCCGGGCTCCCCGTCATCCGGGAGTGCGGGGCAGCGGAACGAGGCCGCGAGCCGTCCGGTCAGCGACGCGGTCAGCAGCCTGGCCGTCGCCTCATGCTTCGCGTACGCCTGCGGAAAGCCACTGAACTGCACGCGCTGGGCAGCGACGGTCAACGGCAGCCGCGAATACCCGGGCACCTTCACCAGATAGTCGAAGAACTTTCCCGCCGAGTAGACCGGATCGAGTATCTGCTGCGCGGTGCCCCAGCCCTGCGATGGGCGTTGCTGGAAGAGACCCAGCGAATCCCGGTCGCCGCGCCGGATGTTGTGCAACCCCGACTCCTGTAGGGCGGTCGCCAGCGCAATGGTCACCGCCCGGTCCGGCAGCCCGCGCGACGAGGCGACGGCCGAGATGGTGGCCGCGTGAATGGACTGCTCGGGGTCGAGTTCCAGGCGCTCGCCATCGGCCCGTACGGTGCAGCGCGGTGGCCCGCCACCGCCGGTCAGCAGGTGCGCCATCGCGTACCCGACCAGCGCGAGGAGCACCGCGCACGCCACCCCGGCACGCGCCCGGCGGGCGCGGCTGGAGAGGAAGGGGAGGGACACGCGACACACCGTACTGGAGTGCGTTCGGCCGCCGTGCTAGAGGCGGTCATGGGGGCCGTGATGCGGGCTCTGGTACGTGCCCGGAGGCGTGCCGGTGAACGAGACGCGGCAGCGGGGAGCGGAGGGTCCGCGCCGGCGTGCATTCCGTGCGGTGCCTCCCGATGACGGGTTCGGTGCGACTCCTGCCAGAGCCAGAGCCAGAGCCAGAGCCAGTTCCAGTTCCAGTTTCAGAGCCAGATTCCGGTTTCGGTTCCGGTTCGGGCCTGGGTGCGAGCTGCGGTTACAGGGTCGCGGCGGGGGGTGCACAGCGGGTGCGTTGGCCACCGGCTCAGGCGGCCGGGGACCCCGTAGGGTCGCACTCATGGAGCATGAGCACCCCGCACTTGACCTGTCCGTGGATGCCGCCGAGCTGACCGCGCGCCTGGTGGACTTCCCCTCCGTGAGCGGCGCGGAGAAGCCGCTGGCGGACGCCGTTGAGCATGCGTTGCGCGCACTGCCGCACCTGCGCGTGGACCGGGACGGCGACGCGATCGTCGCGCGGACCGACCTCGGCCGTACCGAACGCGTCGCACTCGCCGGACATATCGACACGGTGCCGATCGCCGACAACGTGCCCTCGCGGCTGACCGGCGCAACCGATGGTGCTGCCGGGGACGGCGGCGTGCTGTGGGGCTGCGGCACATCCGACATGAAGTCCGGGGTCGCCGTGCAGTTGCGGATCGCGGCCACGGTGCCCGAGCCCAACCGCGACCTGACGTTCGTCTTCTACGACAACGAGGAAGTCTCCGCCGAACTGAACGGCCTGCGGCGACTGGCCGAACGGCACCGCGACTGGCTCGACGCCGACTTCGCGGTCCTCCTCGAACCCACCCACGGCAAGGTCGAAGGCGGCTGTCAGGGCACCATGCGGGCGCGCGTGGAAACCACTGGCAAGCGAGCGCACTCCGCCCGCAGCTGGCTCGGCGACAACGCCATCCACAAGGCCGCACCGATCCTGGCCAGGCTCTCCCGGTACGAGCCACGCCGGGTCGCGATCGACGGACTGACGTACCACGAGGGCCTTAACGCGGTGGGGATCGCGGGCGGTCACGCCGGCAACGTGATCCCCGACGCCTGCGCCGTCACCGTGAACTTCCGCTTCGCCCCCGACCGCTCGGAGGAGGCGGCGCTCGCGCACGTACGTGAGGTGTTCGACGGTTTCGACGTCGTCCTCGCCGACAGCGCGCCCGGCGCACTGCCCGGGCTCTCGCACCCGGCAGCCACCGCGTTCGTGGCCGCGGTCGGTGCCGAACTCGGGCCCAAGCTCGGCTGGACCGACGTCGCCCGCTTCTCGGCGCTCGGCGTCCCCGCGGTCAACTACGGCCCGGGCGACCCGAAGTTGGCGCACACCCGCGAGGAACACGTCTCGGTAGCCGCCATCCTGGAGGCCGAGGAGCGGCTGCGCGCCTGGCTGGTGGCCTAGCTAGGCGCGCCTGTTTTCCGCTGGCGGCCTGCTGCCCCGCTCCGCCCTGCCAGTGCGCTGCGCTCCCGCAACCCGGTCTACCTGAACAAGCGGTTTCTGTAGCTCGTCCCGTACGCGTATCGCTGACCCTGCTCATGCCAAACGATGCTGGTCGGCGTCGCGGGAGGCTTACGCTGAGGCGCAGAGACTCTCCCTTCGCCCCGGCGGGGGGAGGCGCACGCGAAGGGAGCGCATATGGCCAATGCCGAGAAGGGGCGTACGCCGCAGGACGAGGGCGGGGAGCAGCGTCTTGGGCCGGTGGTGCGACGCCGTGGCCAGATGCAGGCGGGCACGACGGACCAGCATCTCCTCGACACGCGGGGCTCCAGTGGCTGGGTGCACGAGGACCCGTTCCGGGTGCTGCGCATCCAGTCGGAGTTCGTGGAGGGCTTCGGGGCCCTAGCCGAACTCGGCCCCGCGGTCAGTGTGTTCGGTTCGGCGCGTACGACACCGGATTCACCCGAGTACGAGGCGGGGGTCCGGATCGGGCGGGCGCTCGTGGACGCGGGCTTCGCGGTGATCACCGGCGGTGGCCCCGGCGCGATGGAGGCCGCGAACCGGGGTGCGTGCGAGGGCGGCGGGGTCTCGGTGGGACTCGGCATCGAGCTGCCGTTTGAGCAGGGCCTGAACAGATACGTCGATATCGGGGTGAACTTCCGATATTTCTTCGTACGCAAGACGATGTTCGTGAAGTACGCACAGGGCTTCGTCGTCCTGCCCGGTGGCCTGGGCACGCTGGATGAGCTGTTCGAGGCGCTGACCCTGGTCCAGACCCGCAAGGTCACCCGCTTCCCGATCGTCCTCTTCGGCTCCGCCTACTGGCAGGGGCTCGTGGACTGGATGCGGGACACGCTGATCGCGCAGGGCAAGGCGTCGCCGAGGGATCTGGAGCTCTTCCACATCACGGACGACGTGGACGAGGCGGTGGCGCTGGTGAGCAAGGAGGCGGGCGTCTGACGCCCGCTGCGCGCCGGGCGGGCACCTTGCTCCCTTGCCCCTGCCCCCGCTTCTTTTCCGGGCAGCCTGTTCGAGGGCGCCCGTCCGGCGCGTGACATGGCTTGAGATTGCGGCGCTCCCGGGCGCTCCCGGGAGCGTGTGCGTGGGGTGGGCGCGGGCGAGGGGCGTGAGGGCGAGCGTAAGCGCGGGGGTGGGCGCCGGGCGCAAGCGCGGTGCGGGGGCTGGTGGGCGTAGGCGGTTACGCGGTTACGCCAGGCCGCGCCGTGCTACGGCAGGCGCCCGGTGCCCCGCGATGGCGGCCACCATATCCAGCACCTGCTTGGTCTCGCTCACCTCATGCACCCGATAGACCTGGGCCCCGAGCCACGCCGAGACCGCCGTGGCGGCCAGGGTGCCGATGACCCGCTCCTTCACGGGCTTGTCGAGCGTCTCGCCGACGAAGTCCTTGTTGGACAGCGAGACGAGCACCGGCCAGCCGGTCTCCCTCATCTCGCCGAGCCGCCGGGTCGCCTCCAGCGAATGCCGGGTGTTCTTCCCGAAGTCGTGCCCCGGATCGATCAAAATGCCGTCGCGGCGCACGCCAAGGCCGGCAGCGCGCTCCGCAAGCCCCAGCGTGACCCGCAGGATGTCGGCCATCACATCGTCGTAGCCGATGCGATGCGGTCGGGTCCTGGGCTCGACGCCGCCCGCATGCGTACACACCAGCCCCACGCCGTACCGCGCCGCGACCTCCGCCAACCCGGGGTCCACGCCACCCCACGCGTCATTGATCAGGTCCGCGCCCGCCGCACAGACCGCCTCCCCGACCTCGTGTCGCCACGTATCGACGCTGATCACCACGTCGGGATGGCGTTTACGCACCTCGGCGACGAATCCGACGGTTCTGCGCACTTCCTCCGCCGCGCTCACCTCGTCCCCCGGTCCGGCCTTGACCCCACCGATGTCGATGATGGCAGCACCCTCTGACACCGCCTGATCGACGCGGTCGAGAGCGGGCCGGTCCTGGAATGTGGCGCCCTGGTCGTAGAAGGAGTCCGGCGTTCGATTCACGATGGCCATGATCACCGGCTCGTGCGTGTCGAACTCGCGCCGTCCAAGCCGCAGCATTGCGTAACTCCTTCTTCCGTCGTCCGGCAGTGACCTTAACCGCTGCGGCGTACGGCGCCGGTGTCAGTGGGGCATGGCACGATCGGATCTGTTGAATGGCGGATGCACCTCGGGGAGTCGTCGTGTTCTGGTTTTTGCTCATCGCGCTCGTCGCAGTCGTCGGGGCGGTCACGCTTGTCGTGATCGGCGGCGGTGACGGCGGTGCGCTGCCCGAGGCGCAGCCGGACCGGGTCGTGGACCCGCTGCCCGAGGATCGCCCGGTAGATCGCGCGGACATAGAGGATCTGCGGCTGCCGCTGGCCCTGCGGGGTTACCGGATGATGGAGGTCGATGATGCGCTTGGGCGGCTCGGTGCCGAGTTGGCCGAACGGGATGCCAGGATCGCCGAGCTGGAGGCCGCCCTCGCGGGCACACAGGCCACGGCGTATGCGGGACCAGGGCTGATAGGTGAGCCGGGTGCCACGCCGACCGCGCGAGCGGTGCCGCCCGTGGCCCCGGCGGACGCGATGCCCGTTGGCCCTTCGTCGGACGCGGCGCCCGGCCGTGCCGGACACGGCGGCGGACCGGCTGGCGCACACCGTCCGTCCGACGCGGAGGAGTCCCGCGACAACGACGCCATGCGCCGTAGCGCCAGTGGCACCCCGGGCGGCGTGGGCTCCGACGAGTCCGCAGAGCCTGACGAGGGCCCAGCGGGCTCAGCGGGCCCAGCGGGCCCAGCGGACTCAGACGGGGGCCCAAACGAGGATGGCGCAAGGCACCACGGCCATGGTGCGGGCAACCAGGGCCGTGCGGACGAAGAGGGGGAACAGCGATGAGCGACAGGGGATCGGTGGCCGGCCCCGATGGTCTGCTGCGGTGTCCGTGGGGGCTCCAGGCGGAATCGATGGCGGACTACCGGACGTACCACGATCACGAGTGGGGCCGCCCGGTGCACGGCGACGATGCGCTGTACGAGCGGATATGCCTGGAGGCGTTCCAGTCCGGTCTGTCGTGGCTGACGATTTTGCGCCGACGTGAGGGGTTCCGTGCCGCCTTCGCCGGGTTCAAGATCAAGGCAGTGGCGGACTTCACGGACGCGGACGTGGAGCGACTGCTCGCCGATCCCGGCATCATCCGTAACCGCGCCAAGATCGCGGCGACCATCAACAACGCGCGGATCGCGGCGAATTTGGCCGATGGCGAGTTGGACGAGCTGATCTGGTCGTACGCACCGGATCACACCAACCGACCGGTGCCGCGGACCTTTGACGAGGTGCCCGCCATCACTCCGCAGTCCACGGCGCTCTCCCGCGATCTGAAGAAGCGCGGCTTTCGCTTTGTCGGCCCGACCACGGCGTACGCGCTGATGCAGGCCTGCGGCCTGGTCAACGACCACTTGGCGGACTGCCACGTGCGGGCCGGCTAGGCGGCCGACCCGCCCCGCCCCGCCCCGACTAGCCCCCGACCAGCCCAGCCCCGAAGCGCTGGCCGAGGCAGGGGCAGGACAGGCCAGGGCAGGGGGGACAGCGGGGGGCAGGGGGACAGGCAGGACGAGACAGGGCAAGGGCCGATCAGCGTGTGGGGTCAGCGGCCCAGAAACTCGGGCTTCTCCTTTTTGACGAAGGCGTCCACGGCAATGCGGTGGTCTTCCGAGGCGCCCGCCCTGGCCTGGAGTTCCTCTTCCTTGGCCAGGGTGGCGAGCAGTGAGTGCCCGGCCGCGTAGGCGAGGGATTCCTTGATCGCGGCGTAGGCGACGGTCGGGCCCTGGGCCAGCCTCTGGGCGACCTGCTGGGCCGTGGCGGCCAGTTCGGCGGCGGGGACCACCTTGTTGGCGATGCCGAGTTCAGCGGCCTCTTCGGCGCTGACCGAGCGGGGGAAGAGCATCAGTTCGGCGGCCCTGCCGTGGCCGATGAGCCGGGGCAGTGTCCAGGACACCCCGGAGTCAGCGCTGAGCGCGACTCCGGCGAAGGAGGTGGTGAAGGAAGCGGTGTCGGCGACGACCCGGTAGTCGGCGGCGAAGGCGAAGCCAGCTCCGGCGCCCGCCGCGACGCCATTGACCGCGGCAACGACCGGCTTCGGCATCTCGGCGATGG
This sequence comes from Streptomyces zagrosensis, assembly GCF_014203645.1. Classification (GTDB taxonomy): domain Bacteria; phylum Actinomycetota; class Actinomycetes; order Streptomycetales; family Streptomycetaceae; genus Streptomyces; species Streptomyces zagrosensis. The sequence goes on from NZ_JACHJL010000009.1 coordinate 84,871, forward strand.
CCGTGACGATGGGGTTGTAGTGCTCCTTGACGGTATTCATGGTGGACCCGGCGGCGCGTACCGCATCGTCGTGCAACCGCTCGATGTGCTCCTTGAGGTCCTGGCCGACGCAGAAGGCCCGACCGCTGCCGGTCAGCAACACGGCTCGCACGGCCGCGTCCCCAGCGGCCTCGTGCAGGGTGTCCCGCAGCGTCACCTTGAGCTCGGTGTTGAGCGCGTTCATGGCGTCGGGACGATTCAAGGTGATCGTCGCGAGTCCCTCGGTCACGTCGTAGAGCACGGTGTCGGCCATGGGTGGGTCCCCTCCGTATGGGTCCGTGAGTCCGTTGGGTCCGCGGCTCGCGGGCCCGTGGGTTCCTGGTGCATCCGGCTGAGCCGTGGGGCGTCACGGCCCGCGGTGGCCCGGTTTTGGACCTTTGCGTTCCGGTCCGGCGCCGGCTGCGGAGCGAAGGGCCCGGACCGTGGTGCCTCGGTTCGCGATCAGCATGCCGGAGATCCGTACGTCCGTCATGTGACCTGCGTCAAAGAACCGACCTACCGTTCGGCCCGGACGGTCGCGCAGTATCGCAGGGCGATCACCGAATTGGGGGGTTTTGTGGGAGTCGCTTGCGAAGGTGATGCTCGCCGCCGTTGGTCATCGGGTCATGGCATGCGGGATAATGGCGGGGAAGCAATGTGTTCGATGCCGGTGACACCTAGGTTGTCGGCTGCGATGAGCTGGTTTCAGGAAGGGGAACGAGCATGGCGGCCATGAAGCCGCGGACGGGCGATGGCCCGCTCGAGGTGACCAAGGAGGGGCGGGGCATCGTCATGCGCGTTCCGCTCGAGGGCGGCGGACGACTCGTCGTCGAGCTGACACCGGACGAGGCCAACGCGCTGGGCGACGCACTGAAGAAGGTCGTCGGCTAGCGGCGCGGGCCACATGATCACGCGCGCTGCCCCGGTTACGGCTGAGAATCGTAGCCGGGGCAGCGGTATGTCTTCCCCCCGTTTCCGTACGGTCCCACCCGCCGCGTGCTCCGCCGAGCGCGTGAGGAAAACCTTGACGTCGCGTACGCAGATCACTTCTTGGCGTCAATTTCCGTGTGCAATGCCATGGCGCCGGCTGCGCAGATCACTTCTTGGCGTCGATTTCTCTGCGTAAGCCCTTGGTGCCGAACGCTCAGGTCACTTTCTGGCCTCGATTCCCGTGCGCAATTTCGAGGCGTCCAGCGCGTACGCCGCACTCCTTCGCGTCGATCCCGCGCGTGTTTCTTCCGGCGAGCTCCGCCCATGGGCGCTGGCCCGGTCGCTCCGCTGGCTCACTGACTCGCTCGCACTGACTCGCTCGCAGGCCCTTGGTTCGTCGCCCGCTGGGTGGTCTGCCTCGGCCCTGCGCCGGCCGACTGTGCGGCGCACACGTCCGACTGAACGAGGGCACTTCGGCGCATGGGTGCTTCACCGCATAGAGGGACCCGTCAGCAAGGAACTCGACCCCGCGAGGCTGTGGACCCGCCCGGGTCCGCCCACCCTGAGCTCCCAGCATGTGTTGCCCGCCGGCCGTCTGGGGCCGTACTGGCTGTGCCCTGCGCCGTACTAGCTGCGCTTGACCGCGCACAGGAGGCCGTCGCCCACCGGGAGCAGCGACGGCTGGAGGACCGTGGATTCACGCACGGCGCGCAGCAGCTCCCGCAGCCGCAGCACCTCCGGTGGCTGGGCGGCGGACTCCACCGTCCTGCCGTCCGCGAAGACGCCCTCGAAACAGACCAGCCCGCCGGGACGCAGCAGGCGCAACGATTCGGCGAGGTAGTCGAGGCACTCGGCGCGGTCGGCGTCGCAGAAAACCAGGTCGTACCCGCCATCGGCGAGCCGAGGCAGTACGTCGAGTGCGCGGCCGGGGATGAAACGTGCCCGGTTTCCCGCGAAGCCTGCCGCCCGGAACGCCTGCCGGGCGAACTGCTGGCGCTCAGGCTCCAGGTCCACCGTCGTCAGTACGCCATCGGGTCGCATGCCGTGGAGAAGGTGAATGCCGGAAACCCCGGTTCCGGTGCCGATCTCGGCGACGGCCTTGGCGTCGGCGGTCGCGGCGAGCAGGCGCAGCGCGGCACCCGTGCCGGAGGACACCGAGCGCAGCCCTGCCTCCCGGGCCCGCTCACGGGCCCAGCGCAGCGCTGTGTCGTCGATGTGCTCGACGCCGTACGCCTCGGCGAACGCCCAGCTCGTCTGCCGGTTGCCGGTAATGGCCCTCTCCTGTCCCCGTAGTTGACGCAACGGTGACTGTATCCGCTGCGCTCGGGAACCCGCAGATGGGACTGGGCGTTGAAAGAGAGCGGAACGACTGAGTGAGTGCTGAGCGATCGAGTCCAAATAGCAGGGCAAAAATGCTTATCCGGAGCTAACGGGCGAGGTGGATATGGTAGTGGCTCTACTGGAGACCACCAGAGCCGACAGGGGAGGTGCGGCTGCGACCGGTGGCCGAAGAGTGCTGAAGCGCTTTGGCAGGCCGACGGACGAGCCGAAATCCGTGACCAACACCGCTGACCGATTCCGCACTACTGAATCCGCAACTACCGCGACTTTCGCCACCGATGCGGATTCGCAGGCGTGGACCCCTCCCACCTGGGAGGAGATCGTCAGCACCCATAGCGCACGGGTCTATCGCCTCGCCTACCGCCTCACTGGTAATCAGCACGACGCAGAAGACCTGACCCAAGAGGTGTTCGTCCGGGTCTTCCGCTCCCTCTCGACGTACACGCCGGGCACCTTCGAGGGCTGGCTGCACCGCATTACGACCAACCTCTTCTTGGACATGGTCCGACGCCGGCAGCGCATCCGCTTTGACGCGCTCGGTGATGATGCGGCCGAGCGGCTCCCCAGCCGCGAGCCCTCTCCCCAGCAGCACTTCAACGACACTCACTTCGACGCCGATGTGCAGCAAGCCCTGGACACCCTGGCGCCGGAGTTTCGTGCGGCCGTGGTGCTGTGCGACATCGAGGGCCTGTCGTACGAGGAGATCGCCGCGACGCTCGGCGTGAAGCTCGGCACCGTGCGCAGCCGCATTCACCGCGGCCGGTCCCACCTGCGCAAGGCGCTTCAGCACCGTTCCCCATCGGCCCGCGCCGAACAGCGCGCGGTTGCTTCGGTGTCCCCGGCCGCGCCGGGGCTCAGCGGGGAGGTCGGGATCGCGTGACCGGTTCAGGCGGTCAGTCCCCCGCCGAGCAGCACCTCGGCGACCGCCTCGCGGCTTTGGTCGATGGCGAATTGGGGCATGATGCGCGCGAGCGAGTGCTCGCGCACTTGGCGACGTGTCCTCGCTGTAAGGAAGAGGCGGATGAACAGCGGCGGCTGAAAAGCATGTTCGCCCAAACCGCCGTGCCTCCGCCGTCCGAGGGGTTCCTCGCCCGGCTCCAGAATCTGCCCGCCGGCCCGCTCACCGGCGACGACGATCAAGGCCCGTTCGGCGGCTCGGCGTCCAGCCGGGACGTCTTCGGCATGCGCGACGAGGCGTTTGCCTTCCTTCCTACGACCGCGGCACCCCGCGAGCGTAGCTTCCGCATACATGAGATGGACCGCGCGCTACCGCGCAGCAGGCGGTTCGCCTTCGCTGCTGCCGGAGCAGTCTCGCTGGCCGCCTTCGCCCTCGGCGGTGCGCTGCCCTTGGACGCGGCGGTTGACTCGCCCGGGAGTCGCCTGGATGGCAACGGCTCTGCGACGACCCCCCTGCGTATTGACGGCGGGGGCGGCTCGTCGGTGGGCTTCCAAGAGGCCGCCCGCCGATCAATGGGACTGTTCTCGGTCAGTGGCGAACGGACCGCGCAGCTCGACCCGCGGACCGGTAAGCCCCTCACGCCGTCACCCAGCGCGACCACTCACCCCGGCGCGCAACCCCCGCCGTACGAGGCACTGCCGCGGTCCATGGGCAGCGCGCTGCCGCCGCTCATCCAGCCAGTGCTGTCGCTGGCGGCCCAGCAGCCGTCGTTCGGTCAGCACCGGGTGCGCGAACGGCAGGCGGCCCCGGCGCCCACCCAGATGGAAGTGCCCTCTCATCCCGCTAGCCGAACCACACCACTGACCAGCGCCGATGTCGGCTCTGAGCTGCACGGCGCCAACGCCCGCTGATCGCCGATCGATGGGAGCGGCCCAGCACGGCGATCACGGGACGGGCCACCGATGGTGCCCCGCTTCGGGTGACCTGGCGTGGCCGGTCCACTGCGCGGGCCTCGAAGGACCTGATTGAATCGCCAGTGGGCCACGCTTGCCGGACGCTGAAACGCGCTCGCTGGTGGCGCGGCCCGCGCCGGACCGCGGGCGAACTGTGGGGAGAACATGAACGAGGGGAAGGCCCCGGGGCCGAAGTGGTGGAGCCGTCCGAGCGTGGACCCCACCGGACAGCCGCACGCGGGAGTCGAGCCAGTGCGGGACGAGCCCGTGGAGGCCGATTCGGTGCGTGAGGACGCCCTACCGGGTGAATCTGTACGGCCTGAGCCGGGACAAGGCGACGTCGTCCGGGACGGCGCGGTGCGAGATGACGCGGTCCGGGACGGCGTTGTGCGGGATGACGCGGTCCAAGGCGGCGTTGTGCGGGATGACGCTGTGCGAGATGACGCGGTATCGGGTGAGCCCGCACGGCGCGTGCCCGCATCTGAGGAGCTCGCACGGGACGATGCCGTACGCGACGGCCTCGTGCGCGACGGCCTCGTGCGCGACAGCCTCGTGCGTGACGGCCTCGTGCGTGACGCCCCGGGCGGCGGAGAGGCTTCGGGTGCCCGGAATGATTCGGGGGCCTGGGATGGCTCGGACGCCCCGGCTGTTCCCGATGTGTCGGCGGGTGCTGCTTTCGACGTGTCAGCGGGGCCTGGTGTCGGGGCGGTGGACGATGCCGCTGCGCTGCGGGATGCCGCGCCCGAGGCGCGGCCGATTCCCCGGCACGACCCAGATCCGTACAGCACGCCGCCCTATGGCGAGCCTGGCCCATGGGCCCCGGCGCCGCCCGTCCAGCGCCCGATGCCGACGCCTGCGCACGGCACCCAGTTGCCCCCGCACTACGCGCATCCGCCGCACCCCGGCATGACGCCCGCACACGGCACCGCCATGCCGCCGCACCCGGCGAGCCAGCCCGGCGACGGGCAACCTCCCCAGCCAGTGCCTCCCCACCAGCACGAGCCGGTACCCCCGCACCCGCATCAGCAGGTACCGCACCCGCACCAGCCGGTGTCACCGCATCAGCAAGTCCCTCCACATCACCCGGCCCACCAGCCGCATCCGCAACCCCACTCGCAACCCCACTCGCAGCCGCAGCTACCGCTACCGCCTCACCCCCAGGCGCAGCCGGCGCAGTCTCACCCGCAGGGTGTGGCGGGGGTGGAGCAGCAGTCGTTCCCGCTGCATGCCTCTGCCCAGCACAGTGGCGGAGCCCCGCAGGGCCCCCACGCGCCACACGGTGCGCACGGTGCCCAGGTCCCGCACGGCACGCCTGCCGTCCCGCAGTGGCAGCACTATGACCCCTGGCGGGCGTCCAGTGGCGGCGCCGGGGCGCCTGCCGCCGGACGCCCGCGTCGGCGGCGGCGCAGCAAAGTGGTGATCGGCGCGATGCTGCTCGCCTTGCTTGCCGGTGGGATCGGTGGCGGGATCGGCGTGTACGTGGAGCAGGAAGGCGATGACACCGAGCAGATCCAGCTGCCGCAGGCATCCGCCGACACCCAGCAGGCCAGGGACCCGGACAGCATCGCGGGCATCGCGGCTCGGGCGCTGCCCAGCGTGGTGACCATCCACGTCAAGGGCGCGGGGGAGAAGGGCACGGGCACCGGCTTCGTGCTCGATAAGCGCGGCAACATCTTGACCAACAACCATGTGGTGGAACCAGCCGACCAAGCTGGGGGCGATTCGGCCATATCGGTGACGTTCAACGGCGGCCAGACCGCATCGGCCAAGGTCATCGGCCGGGACTCCGGGTACGACCTGGCGGTCATCCGAGTCGAGGGCGTCTCCGGGCTCAAGCCGCTGGCGTTGGGTAACTCCGATTCGGTGCGGGTGGGCGACCCGGTGGTAGCCATTGGCGCCCCGTACGACCTGGCGGGCACCGTCACCTCTGGGATCATCAGCGCCAAAGAGCGCCCGATCACCGCGGGCGGTGAGAAGGCGGACGGCAGCGATATCTCGTATGTGGATGCGTTGCAGACCGATGCCCCCATCAATCCCGGTAACTCCGGCGGCCCGCTCGTGGACTCCAAGGGCCGGGTCATTGGGATCAACAGCGTGATCCGCGCCGCGAATGACGGCGGTCTGGGCGGCGGCCAGGGCGGCAGCATCGGGCTCGGCTTCGCGATCCCGATCAACCAGGGCAAGCGGGTCGCGGAAGAGCTGATCAACAGCGGCAAGGCGACGCATCCGGTGATTGGCGTCACGCTCGACATGAAGTTCGGGGGCGATGGTGCACGGGTCGCGATGACCGGCAGCGGTGGCCCCGCGGTCACCAAGGACGGCCCCGGCGACAAGGCGGGCATTCGGCCGAGCGATGTGATTACCGAGGTGGACGGGGTGCCCGTGCACAGCGGCCAGGAGCTGATCGTGAAGATCCGCAGTCACCGGCCCGGCGATCGACTGAAGCTGTCCGTGGAGCGGGACGGCGACGAACGGCCCGTCGAGCTCACGTTGGGCTCTGCGAGCGACGTCGAACGCTGAGCAACGCCGGGGGTGTCCGCGCCCGGCCGTCCGGAAGTCGGCCCGGCCGTCCGGAAGTCGGCCCGGCGTACGGCGGCGCGCGGAGGCTGGAAAGGCGGGGTTGTGCGCAGGCGTTAACCGGCGTTTCCTGGGCGAGGAGCGGCGTACTGGCGTACCGCGGCAAGCGTGAGGTAGGGCACTGCGGAATCGAGTGCTCGGGCACCACGGGTGCGGGGCGAACGGTGCGGATGGGGTGCGGGGCGCGCGGGCAGAGGCCCGGTGCTTGGTCTGTTGTTGGTCCGACCGTCTCCCGTGCCGCCCCGCGAGACAGGTACCGTGTTGGATGGCCTGGACCGTCGGCCACGGACGCATCAAGGAGCTGCAAGGTGTTCTTCGACATAGGACCCCTAGAGCTGGTCGCTCTCGTCATCCTTGCGGTGCTCGTCTTCGGCCCGGACAAGCTTCCCAAAGTGATCCAAGACGCCGCCCGGTTCATCCGCAAGGTCAGGGAGTTCTCGGACAGCGCGAAGGAAGATATCCGGACAGAGTTGGGCCCGGATTTCAAGGACTTCGAGTTCGACGATCTGAACCCCAAGACGTTCGCGCGCAAGCACCTGCTGGACAAGGACGAGCTGGGCCTGAAGGAGATCCGTAACGGATTCGACTTCAAGAAGGAAATGGCCGAGGTCGCCGACGCGGCGCACAGCTACGACGCCTCGGGCAGCACCGACTCCCCACCGGCGACACCCCCGTCTGGTGGCTCATCCGGTAGCTCCTCGGGCGGCTCGGACCTGCTGCGCAAGCGCGACAAGCCGGAGCGCGACGACCCGCCACCGTTCGACTCGGATGCCACCTGATCCCATTCGGGCCGCCTCCTATGGCTATTCTCCCTGTGTCCAGGTGAGGTCGCCTGAAGGGGGGCGGGCCGCCACGGCGAAGGGCAACGAGGAGGCTTCGCGCAGATGGGGACGACGAGTCGGTCAGACGTGCAGGATGCGGCGGCGGCTTCGGGCGCGCCCGCCGGAGAAGTCACGGCGGCCACGCACGACATGCCGACCGAGGTGCGAAGGACGGTCGATGGCTATCTGCTGGCCGCGTTTCCCTGGTACGGCCTCGATGAGGCGTTCACCGGGCCGCGCTGGTTGATGCAGGTTGGCGCGGCGGCCGATGGGATTGTGGAACACGGTTCGACCGGGCATGGCGAAGAGCCGTCGCTGAAGGTGGAGACCACCACGGAAAGCCGCGCGAAGCAGCGCTTCTCGGTGGTGGTGACGGTGGCCAGCCGCCCGGTACGGCGCAGCGCTGACGGCACCGGAATGTTGGAGGCGACGTCCGTGTCATCGGCGGCCTGGCTCGCGGGCTCGGGACTGCTCTCGTGCACCTGGCCGTCACAGATGGAGCGGGCGCTCCGGCAGGACTGGCTTGACCAGCAAACGGCCATCGCCTGGGAACTGGCGGACGACCTTGGCGGGTCCGCCTGGTCGCAGCTCACATTGCCGGTGGACGGGGTGCCAACGGACTTCCACTACCGCGAGTCGGAGTACGGGTGGGTGCTGGCGGGCTCGGCGCGCGAGGGTGTGCACGTGGGAGCGTACGGGCGCGGGATGAGCGCCTACGGGCTGGGCTTTTCCGTCGTCAAGGACATCACGACGTACGCGTAGTCGGTGCCGCCACTGCGCGACGTGGCGGCGCCTGCGATGACTGGTGCTGACGGCTTTGGCTTGGCGCGGCTCGTCGATGCGGCGCAGCGGGCGTAGCGACGGGTGCGGAGCCCCGTGGGCGATTTCAGGGCTCCGTACCCGACCGCGTACTAGAACTTATTGCGCGGGGTGAGGTTCAGCGACATGCCCGACAGACCGCGTTGGCGACCGCCCAGCTTGCCCGCGATGGAGCGCAGTGCGCTGCCCGCCGGGGAGTCGGGGTCGGTTAGCACGACGGGCTTGCCGTCGTCGCCGCCCTCGCGCAGCCGTAGGTCGATGGGGATGGTCCCCAGCACGGGCACCGATGTGCCGGTCGTTTTGGTTAGGCCATCGGCGACGGACTGACCGCCGCCCGTGCCGAACACGTCCACCATCTCGTCACAGTGGGGGCAGGGCAGCCCCGACATGTTCTCGACGACGCCGACGATCTTTTGGTGCGTCTGCACGGCGATGGACCCGGCCCGCTCGGCAACCTCGGCCGCGGCCTGCTGCGGCGTCGTCACCACCAAGATCTCCGCGTTGGGCACCAACTGGGCGACCGAGATGGCGATGTCGCCGGTGCCCGGCGGCAGGTCGAGCAGCAGCACATCCAGATCGCCCCAGAAGACGTCGGAGAGGAACTGCTGGAGCGCGCGGTGCAGCATCGGGCCGCGCCAGACCACCGGGGCGTTGCCCGGGGTGAACATGCCGATCGAGATGACCTTCACGCCATGCGCCGACGGCGGCATGATCATGTTCTCGACCTGGGTGGGGGAGCCATCGGCGCCGAGCATGCGGGGGACCGAGTGCCCGTAGATGTCCGCGTCCACGACGCCGACCTTCAGCCCGTCCGCGGCCATCGCCGCCGCCAGGTTGACCGTCACCGACGACTTGCCGACGCCGCCCTTCCCGGAGGCCACCGCATACACGCGGGTCAGCGAGCCGGGCTTGGCGAACGGCACCTCGCGCTCGGCCTGCCCGCCGCGCAGCGAGGAGGCCAGCTCCTTGCGCTGCTCGTCGCTCATGACATCGAGTTCGACGCTGACACTGGTGACGCCGGGAACTGCGGCCACCGCATCCCGCACTGTGTTGGTAATCGTTTCCCGCATGGGGCAGCCGGAGACCGTGAGATAGATCGCGACCGCCACCGCCCCGTCTGGGGCGATCTCCACCGACTTGACCATGCCGAGTTCGGTGATCGGGCGATGGATCTCCGGGTCGTTCACCGTCGCGAGCGCGTCGCGCACCGCCTCTTCAGCGGGAGCCACGCCGTGCGGGCTGGTCGTTTCGGTAGCCATGCCCCGATGGTACGGCGCGGGCGCAGCGCGCGGGAAAGCCTGTGGACGGTCGCTTTCCTCACGCTCAGCGGGGCCGCCCGCCGGGAATAGACGAGGCGCCGCGAACCTGCCGAACTCTCCGTGGGACATATCCGTCGTGACACGTACGACATATCTGTCGTGACGCGTACATAGTGGGGCCAGGCGTTCAGGCTTCGGACGCGCTACGCACCCGCGCTGTTGCGCTCATCCCCTACTCGCCCGGCTCCTGCGGGCCACCTGGCTCCCGATCTTCCCCGCGGCCCCGAGGACCGCCACGGGCCCCACCCGTACCACGAGCCCCACTGGCACCCCGAGCACCCGGTGCACCACCCTGGCCCCGGGCACCACCCTGGCTCCGCGCGCCGCTCTGACCCCGGGCGCCGCCGTGACCTCGCGCGTCACCCGTGCTCCGGGCGTCCGTGCCGTCCGCCGCGCCGGTGGCGCCCGGGCCGTGGTCGTCAGCTCGGGCGTGCTCGCGCTCCCTGGAGTGCCGCGACGGGGGTTGGTCCGAGTCCGCGGTGTGCCGCCGGTCCAGCTCCCTGACCAGGTCCTCGAATTCCGAGCGAATCCAGTCGCGGGTTGCCACCTCGCCAAGGCCGAGCCGTAGCGCGGCGATCTCCCGGGTCAGGTACTCGGTGTCGGCGATGCTGCGTTCGTTTTGCTTGCGGTCCTGTTCGAGGTTGACCCGGTCTCGGTCGTCCTGCCGGTTTTGCGCGAGCAGGATCAGCGGCGCCGCGTACGACGCCTGGAGAGACAGCGCCAGGGTGAGGAAGATGAACGGATAGTTGTCGAAACGCAGGTCGGACGGAACGGTGGTGTTCCATACCACCCACAGCACGATGACGACCGACATCCACACGATGAAGCGCCCGGTGCCCAGGAACCGCGCCGTGCGCTCGGAGACCCGGCCGAACGCCTCCGCGTCCCACCGGGGCAACAGGGTGCGTCGCGGCTCGCGAGGCTGGTCGAGGCGGATGCGCTCACCGGCCATCGGCGACCTCCGGCAGATCGGGGACGACCGCGCCGTGCAACTCACGCTCGCGCCAGTCGTCGGGCAGCAGATGGTCCAGCACATCGTCCACGGTCACCGCGCCGAGCAACGATCCGCCGGCGTCCACGACGGGCGCGGCCACCATGTTGTACGCGGCGAGGTAGCTGGTCACCTCGGGCAGCGCGGTGTCCGGCGGTAGTGGGCGCAGATCGCTGTCCACGAGCGAACTGACCAGCGTGAACGGCGGGTCCCGCAGGAGCCGCTGGAAGTGCACGATGCCCAGGTACTTGCCGGTGGGCGTCTCGTCCGGGGCCCGGCACACGTACACCTGTGCCGCAAGGGCGGGCGACAGATCCCGGTTGCGTACGCGCGCCAGCGCGTCGGCCACCGTGGCGTCCGGCAGCAGCACGATGGGCTCGGTGGTCATCAATCCGCCCGCCGTACGCTCCTCGTACGAGAGCAGCCGCCGCACGTCCGCCGCCTCGCGAGGCCGCATCAGCGCCAACAGCCGCTCTTTGTCCTCCTCGGGCAACTCGGACAGCAGGTCGGCGGCGTCGTCCGGGTCCATCGCCTCCAGCACATCGGCGGCGCGCTCCTCTTGCAGCTTGCCGAGGATCTCCACCTGGTCGTCGTCGGGCAACTCCTCCAGGACGTCGGCGAGCCGGTCATCGTCCAGCGCAGCGGCGACCTCAGCGCGCCGCTTCGCCGAGAGGTGGTGCAGCACATTGGCGAGGTCGGCGGGGCGCAACTGCTCGAAGGTGGCCAGCAGGTTCTCCGCGCCCTGCCCCTGCTCCTCCAGCGAGAAGCCGGTGACCGCCGACCATTCGACGGTCAGCGCCTCGCCGGAGCGCCGGCCACCGCCAGGCCACCTGCCGCGCAGCGCCGGGGCCTTGCCGCGTCGTACGAAGACCTTGTCGATCTCCCAGTCGCGGCGCGCGGGCAACTGGGCCACCGCCACATCGAGGACGGTCGCCTCCTCGCCGCTCTCCACCAGCGTCACGCGCCGATCCAGCAGCTCGCCGAGCACCAGGGTCTCGGTGGGGCGCTGCTCGAAGCGCCGCATGTTCACCACGCCCGTGGTGATCACCTGTCCGGACTCGACACCGGTGACCCGGGTCATGGGCAAAAAGATCCGGCGCCGGCTAACCACCTCCACCACCAGGCCGAGGATGCGTGGCGGTCTGCCGCTCAGCCCCAGCATGGCCACCAGGTCCCGCACCCGACCCACCGGGTCCCCGTTCGGGTCGAACACGGCGACACCGGCCAGGTGCGAGACGAATACGCGCGGGGCTGCCGCTCCCATGCCACACGCCTCCTTTCGCGGATGTCTCGAGATGCGCGTACCCGCAGATGGCGCGCTGATCTGAAGATCCCGAGTACCTCTATATACCTCCTCCTATCCACAGATATCAGTTGATAGTCAGTGGTATCAGATGATGTGTTGTCAGGCGTGGACGGTGCCCGGTGCGGGTACCCGCTCATCGGGCTCGCTTTCTGTTATGTGATGGATTTTCTGTTTCAGGCCGCCGTGCCGCAGTTCGCTCGGCAGTCCGCTCGGCGTTCGCTCAACATCGGTGCCCGTCTCCCTACGGCGCGCTGCGGACGGGCCCGTACGACACCGGTACGCTGCCCTCTGCACCGGCATCAGGAGGCAGAGCGGACGTGCGCACCTGGAACACGGCTCTCGTTGCGGCGGTATGCGCGGGGTTGGCCGCCGCGACGCTCGCCGGATGCGGCGGCGGCAGCGAGAAAAAAAAGGACCCCGACGAGGGCACCAACGGGGTCGGCAAGCTCCCCGCCGACAAGATCGAGGCCAAGGCACGCCAAGTGGCTCAGCGCGCGGGCGCGGTGCGGCTGACGGGCAACGTGGTCAGTAAGGGACGTACGTACAGTCTCGACATGCGCCTGAAGGGCGACGGCGGCACCGGGCAGGTCTCCACCAAGGGCAGCACCTTTCAGCTGCTGCGCGTGGACAAGGAGCTCTACCTCAAGGCGGGGGCCGACTTCTGGTCGCACCAGCAGGGCGAACCGGGCGAGAAGAACACCTCTGCCCCGACCTCGGAGGGCGGCCAGGGCGCGGACCGCGCCGCAGCAAGCAAGCTGGAAGGCAAGTACGTCAAGGTCCCGGCCGGCGACCCCTCGTACAAGCAGCTCAGCGGCTTCACCGACAAGACCCTGCTACTCGACGGACTGCTCGGGCTGCATGGCACCATCACCAGCGGCGACCGGGCGCACGTCGCCGGCGTGCCGACCATCCGCATCACCGGCGACCAGGGCAACGGCGGCACGCTGGACGTCTCGCTACGGGGCACCCCGTACCCGGTGCGCTTGCAGCGCGCGGGTGGCGCGGGCGTCATTCAGCTCGCCGACTGGAACAAGGAATTTGCGCTGTCCGCGCCCAAGAAGGGCGAGATGGTCGATTACGGGCAGCAGTTGCCACAGAACGGCTGACCCACGCGGAGAAACGGCTGACCCACGCGCGGAGCGCGGGTAAGCCGTGCGGGGCCAGCGGCTCGCCTCCGCGCGACGCGCTGCTCGCGCCGCGCCGGCAGCTGGCGAACGCTCAGCGCGGGTCCTTGCGGGCGTTCTTACGGGCCCGGCGGCGCAACAGCTTCGGCAGGGCCTCGGGCATCGGCTGCCGGGTCGTGGCCGGGCTGGAGGGCGGAATGGCGGCCAGCGAGCCGTTCGGCTGCGCCGCGAGCGGCGCCTCGACCGGTTCCAGGCGCAGCACCCGGCATTCACGGGCCCAGCGCTCGATGACCTGCTCCGAGTCCGGCGCGTTCAACCGCTTGGGCTTCAACTCGGCCACGGCGGCGGCCCACGCCTCGCTGTGCGGCGTGAGCTCCACCACCTTGGCCGTCCAGCCGACCAGGCGCCCGCCCTTGTCCTTGCTGCGCACGGTCACCGTGGCGGTGCCGCCGTCGATCAGCCCGAGGCCATCCAGCGGCTGCTCCATGAGCCCCATGCCGGGCGCCGGGACGCCGTCGCGGGACGCGGAACCCGTCTGGTACGAACCGACCAGCGTGACCGCACCCTCATGCCACAGGTGCCACAGCGCACGGGGCGCGCTGCGGGTGGCCCCGGTGGAGCCCAGCACCCAGACCAGGCCGGACTTCTTCGTCGCCTCTTCGATCAGCGCCCGATCCGTGAGGGCCTGCTCCACGCTGTGCGTCATGAACCCAGCTTATGGGGTGGCCCCGCGCGAGCGGGATGGCCGTGCGCCCCGTACCGAGCTGACCTGGGCCCCAGCCGATACGCCGGGGGCGAGGCACCCTGTAGGTCACCCGGTGACGGTGCGGTGGGCCGGGGCAGGGGCGAGCCGGGAGCTCTGAGCCTGGCCGGGCCAGCAGCTGGAGACCGTCGTTTTGGCGCGCGATGACAGTGCCGTCTGGCGGTGCTGCACCTTACGCTGGGGGAATGCGTGTTCGGCCGGCCAAGTCTGGCATCGTCCCCCGCCCCGCTGTTGCTGATGCTTCCGTGGGTGCCGGGCAGGGCGGCCATATGCCCCTGGACCTCGTCTTGCTCGGCGTCGCCATCGCCGGCATCTCGCTGTCCGCCCCACTCATCGCGGCGACCGCCGCCCCCGCGCTCGCCATCGCCTTTTGGCGCAACATCATGGCGGTGGGTGCCCTCGCCCCGCTCGCGCTCCTACGGCACCGCCGCGAACTGCGCTCCATGGGTGGCCGCGCCATGGGCCTGTCGGCCGCCGCCGGCGCGCTGCTCGCGCTGCACTTCGGGCTGTGGCTGCCGAGCCTGCACATGACGTCCGTCGCCTCCTCCACGGCCCTGGTCACCACCACACCGATCTGGACCACCATCCTGCTGCGGCTGCTCGGGCACCGTTCGTCAAGGCTGGTGTGGGCGGGCATCGGCGTCGCCTTCCTCGGTGTGGTGCTGCTCACCGGTGTCGATCTCTCGCTCTCGCCGCGCGCGCTCGCCGGTGACGGGCTCGCGCTGGCGGGCGGCATGGCGGGAGCCGGGTACATGCTGCTCGGTGCCGAGGTGCGGCGCACAGTGAGCACCACCGCGTACACCTGCGTTTGCTACGCCACCACCGCCGCGCTGCTCCTGATGGTCTGCCTGGTGGGCGGCGTATCGCTCGGCGGCTACAGCGGTACGACCTGGCTGAAGCTGGCCGTGTTGACGGTCGCCGCCCAGTTGCTCGGCCACTCGCTCATCAACCGGGTAGTCAAGGGCCTCGGTCCGGCGGTGACCTCGACCGGCATCCTGCTGGAGACGCCGGGCGCGGCGCTGATAGCGGCGCTGTGGCTCGGCCAGCAGCCACCGGCCGCGGCGTACCCGGCGCTTGGCGTCATCCTGGTGGGCCTGGCCCTGGTGATCCTGGATGGCCGGGGGAAGGCGCGGGCCGGCAGCCGCAGGGAGCCGGCCGACTGACGGCAGCCGGCCAAGCGCCAGCGGATCAGCCGGTCACAGCCAGCTGCCTAAAGCCACCCGTTGCGTTTGAATCCGCGGTGGATGGTGAAGCAGATGCCCGCGATGACCGTGAGGACCGCCGGGTAGCCGTACTTCCAACGCAGCTCGGGCATGGTGTCGAAGTTCATGCCGTACACGCCGCAGATCATCGTGGGCACGGCGATGATGGCCGCCCACGCGGTGATCTTGCGCATGTCCTCGTTCTGCGCGACGGTCGCCTGTGCCAGGTTGGCCTGGAGGATCGAGTTGAGCAGATCGTCGAAGGACAGCACCTGCTCGTTGACGCGGGCGAGGTGGTCGGCCACGTCCCGGAAGTATTTTTGGATGTCCGGGTCCACCAGCCGCATCGGACGCTCGCTCAACAACTGCATCGGCCGCAACAGCGGCGACACGGCCCGCTTGAACTCCAGCACCTCGCGCTTGAGCTGGTAGATCCGGCCCGCGTCACCGCCGCGCGCGGAGCCGCGCCCGCTGCTCTTGGTGGCGCCGTTCGTCGCGGAGAAAACCTCGATCTCCACCTCGTCGATGTCGTCCTGCACGGCATCGGCCACCGCGATGTAGCCGTCCACCACCTGGTCAGCGATGGCGTGCAGGACCGCGGAAGGGCCCTTGGCCAGCAGGTCGGGGTCATCTTGCAGGCGGTGCCGCAGCGCGCGTAGCGAGCCCTGGCCGCCGTGCCGAACGGTGACGATGAAGTTCCGCCCGGTGAAGCACATCACCTCGCCGGTCTCCACGACCTCGCTGGTAGCGGTCAGTTCCGCGTGCTCGACGTAGTGGATGGTCTTGAAGACGGTGAACAACGTGTCGTCGTAGCGCTCCAGCTTGGGCCGCTGGTGAGCGTGTACGGCGTCCTCGACGGCCAGCGGGTGCAGCCCGAACTCCTGGGCGATACCGGAGAATTCACGCTCCGTCGGCTCGTGCAGCCCGATCCAGGCGAAGCCGCCGTCCGCGCGCACCCGGGCCATGGCCTCGGACGGGCTGACGTGGTCGCTGACCCGCCTGCCCTCGCGGTAGACGCCGCAGTCCACGATGGCGCTGGAGACGGACGGATCGCGGGTGGTGTCGTAGTCACTGGTGGTGTGCCCTCGCCGCAGGGCGGGGCGGACGGCTGCGCGCAGGTCACGAATCATCGACATACGGACTCCTCAGCGGGCCGGTCGTCAGCGGCAGAGCGCGGGGCGCAGCGCGATCCGGAACGTGGACGTACGGTGCGTCGTTGAGCCGTACGTCCGCAAAGCGGACGGCACTCCGTGTGCTGGGCGCTGACGTGTGTTCGCGAAGCCGCAAAAACGCGAAGACGTGAAACACGAGAACACGGAATCAAGCGGGTAAAGATGCTCTTCCGTACAGATGGCGCGGGCGCGAAAGACCCCTCAACTTTCCTTCCCGGAAGGACGTTTCACCTTGTGAGCGCCGGGTAAGGAAGGCTTCAGATCACCGAGAGAGGGAGCGCGCCCCGAGCGAGAGGACGGGAGAACAGTCGGTACTGCGCGGTTGACTAGGATCACCCATCGCAGCCCCACCTCCTCCGGCCGGTCCCCCGTAGGGGACGACGTAAGTCCCTGATCAGGCGCCAAGGCTACCAGGGGCGTATGGTCTCGGCGCGCCGCTTTGCCTCTTCGATACGGGTTCTATGCTCGCCGCATGGCGAATGTTCTTGAGCTGGTCGAAGCCCGGTTGCGCACGGCACTGGGTGAGCCAGACGCCCGTGCCGCCATCACCTTCGTCGGCACTGACCGCATCGAGGTACTGCGTTTCACGGGTAGCGGTAACGGCGGTGGCGGTAGCAGCAACGGGGTTGTGCGCTACGCCACGCTCGGTATGTCGGCTCAGCCCATGGCGGACCCGGCCGACGCGCTGTCGGACCCGGTGCACGGCCCTCGCGCTGAGTTGCTGCTGACCGTACGCGCCGGGCGTGCCGATACCGACAAGGCGTTGCGCCCGCTGGCCATACTCGCCGCATCACCGCAGGTCGAGGGCGTGATCGTGGCGCCGGGCGGCTCGCTTGACGTGGGCGAGCCGCTGTGGCCGGGAGCCCTGTTCAGCTCCGTCCTGGTGGCCGAGCCCGGCGGTCTGGTGGAGGACCTGAAATTGGACGCGCCGATGGACCCGGTGCGCTTTTTGCCGCTGCTGCCGATGACGGCGAACGAGGCCGCGTGGAAGCGGGTACACGGCGCAAGCGCTCTTGAAGAGCGCTGGTTGGCCTACGGCACCGACCTGCGTGACCCGCAGCGCCGCTCCGTCATGCTGGACGACTGACGCCGGATCAGCTCCGGGTGGCGCCTTCGCACCGCGTACGGATGCACGCGGGCGCGAGCAGGCGCGTGCCGGTGTGGGCAGGCGCGGGCAAACGAGGGAACCCACGCCGGCGCGCGGCGTGGGACACCTCTTCCTGTCTTCCCGTCCTCGTGCCGTCCTGGCGAAAACGTCAACATGTGTGAGACATCGCTCAGTTGGCGCGTGACCCGCCCGCGGCATGGTGGGGAGTGGTCTGGGCGGCGGCCGGCTCGTTGGCGAACACCCCCACGCTGTCCTGCGCCGCGTGTGCCGGCTCAAGCTGTTCGGCCTGGAGGGTGAGCGCGGAGCGCCGGACCACGATGATGCCCGCGCCGACCACGGCCGCGAGCGCGGCGACGACGAAGGGCATGTGGATGTCGCTCCACTCTTCGATCTTGGGCGCCAGGTAGGGCGCGGCAGCCGCGGCGAACCAGCGGACGAAGTTGTAACCCGCGCTGGCCACCGGGCGTGGCGCGGGGGACACGCCGAGCGCCAGCTCCGTATACACGGTGTTGTTCACACCGATGAAGGCACCGGAGACGATGGTGCAGACGATGGCCGTGGTGTGGCTGCCGTAGCCGAGCAGCACCAGATCGGCGCCCATCAAGGCCAGCGAGGCGGCCAGCACGCGCAGCGATCCGTACCGCTCTTGGAGTCGGGGCGCGACCAGCACCGAGAACACCGCGAGCAACAGGCCCCAGGCGAAGAACACGGCGCCCGACTTGTACGGCGTCATGTTCAGGACGAACGGGGTGAACGCCAAGACCGTGAAGAACGCGTAGTTGTAGAAGAACGCGGAGGCGGCGGCCGAGGCGAGCCCACCGTGCCCGAGCGCCTTGACCGGGTCGAGCAGCGAGGTCTTACGGGCGGGCGTTGGCTGTTCGCGGAGGAAGACGCTGATGGCCAAGAAGCCGACCGCCATCAGTACCGCGGTGCCGAAAAACGGGTAGCGCCACTTCATATCGCCGAGAACCGCGCCGAGCAGCGGCCCGCACGCCATGCCGAGCCCGAGGGCCGACTCGTACAGCAAGATCGCCGTCGCGCTGCCGCTGGACCGCCGCCCGCCGGCGCGCGGTTCCACGGGGTTCGCCGCGCCGACGATGACCGCGAGCGCGGTGGAGACGAACAGCGCGTTGCCGAGTCCCCATCCGGCGCGGAAGCCGACCAACTCATTGACCGATGACGCGGTGCCCGACAGTGCCGCGAAGACGATCACCAGCGCGAGGCCGACGAGCAGCGTCTTTCGGCCGCCGATGCGGCTGGAGACGAAGCCGGTGACCAGCATCGCCACGGCGGTGATCAGGAAGTACGAGGTGAACAGCAGGGACACCTGGCTGGGGGAGGCGTCCAGGCCCTTGGCGATCGACGGCAGGATCGGGTCCACCAGGCCAATGCCCATGAACGCCACGACCGAGGCGCCCGCCGTCGCCCATACGGCCATCGGCTGATGCAAGATGCCGCGCCCCTGGGCGCTCCCGGCGTCGAATGGGTCCTCGTCAGCGTCGGCGCTCGCGCTGCGACTGCGCATGGCCCTTCTCCTTTACCTTGCGTCGAACAGGGGTCGTTGCCGTGTGCACATATTAAGTTAGGCGTGCTAATTAGTGCAAGTTACATCTTGTTTTGCCTGGGAGGCGCGGCCGGACGGGTGATCGTCCTTGACGCGACGGCGGGCGGGGAGGACCGTGACACTTATGAGGGGCGAACCCAGTTGCCCGAAGTGCGGTGGCCGGGTGCGGGCGCCCGGCCTATTCGCCGACTCCTGGCAGTGTGGTGTGCACGGCACAGTGCATCCCCTCCAGCCGGTCGTACCGCCGAGCGTCGAGGCACTTGCCGTCGTGGTGAACCGTGCCGAGGTGCCCGTATGGATGCCGTGGCCGCTGCCCGTGGGCTGGCTGTTCACCGGTGTGGCCTGCGCGGGCGATGACCGCAGCGGGGGTCGCGCCACGGCCGTGGCCTGCTCGGGCCCTGGGCCGCTCGGCGGCCCGGGCGAGATGCTGCTGATCGCGGAGGAGCTCGGGGTCGGCCTCGGCGCCCGATACGCAGGGATCGCAGGACCGGACCCGGGTCCGGCGATGTGCTTGGACAAGCCGCCGCACGCCAAGGTGCTCGCCGCCGGGCGACCTACCCCGCTGTGGCACGTCAACGGCGTCCCCGACGACCGGGCGGTCTTCGCTGGCGAGGCGTGCGGCCTGTGGCTGTGGGCGGTCGTCTGGCCCGCAGAGTCCGGGCTGCTGCTCTATGACGAGTTCGTCCTCACGGACCTGCGGGACGCCGGGGCCGAAACGGATCTGCTGCCGTGCGGTGCGCTGTCCCCGCGCGTGCTGTCCTAGGCGGCGCCGGGCGCGGCTACCGCGGGCGCCGGGGCGCGCCGAAGCGGTGGGAGCTCAGGGCGGCGTGGACGGGAGCGTTCCGCTGCCCCGGTACAGTGAAGAGGTCCCCGCCGTCCCCTCGCCCCTCTTGGAGTTCGCGTCGTGCGCATCGACCTGCACACTCACTCCACGGCATCCGATGGCACGGACACCCCCGCTGAGCTGGTACGCAACGCTGCCGCCAGCGGCCTTGACGTCGTCGCGCTCACTGACCACGACACCGTCGCCGGGCACGCCGAGGCACGAGCCGCGTTGCCCGCCGGGCTGACCCTGGTCACCGGCGCCGAACTCTCTTGTAGGTTGCGGCTGCCCGCTGGTGCGCGCCCGGGCGGCGCCGAGTCCGCTGGCGCACACGCCGCTGCCGATACTGATACCGACACCGATGGCAGCGTGAGCCTGCACATGCTCGCGTATCTCTTCGATCCCGATGAGCCCGAGCTGTTCCGTGAGCGCGAACTCGTCCGGGACGACCGAACGCCGCGTGCCCAGGCCATGGTGGTCAAGTTGCGCGAGCTCGGTGTCCCCGTGAGCTGGGAGCAGGTCGCCAAGATTGCCGGAGATGGTGCGGTCGGGCGGCCCCACGTCGCCGCGGCGATGGTCGAGCTCGGCATCATCGCGAGCGTTTCGGACGCCTTCACGCCGGACTGGCTCGCCAACGACGGGCGAGCGTACGTCGAGAAGCACGAGTTGGACCCCTTCGATGCGATTCGGCTGGTCAAGGCCGCCGGAGGCGTCACCGTCTGCGCTCATCCGCTGGCGTTCAAGCGGGGGCAGTGCGTGCCCGAGAGCGCGATAGCCGAGCTGGCGTCCGCAGGTCTCGACGGCATCGAGGTGGATCACATGGACCATGATGAGCCGACCCGCGCTCGGCTCCGCGGCCTCGCCGCTGACCTCGGCCTTCTCATCACCGGCTCCAGTGACTACCACGGCAGCCGCAAGACCTGTCGGCTCGGCGAATACACCACTGACCCCGAGATCTACGGCGAAATCATCCGCCGCGCGACCGGCGCATTCCCGGTCCCGGGCGCCGGTGGCTAAGCCCGTCCGCGCTCCGTAGCCGCTTCCAGCGCTGGCCATGGCTGGGCGCTGCCCACGCTACGGCTACGCCCGGCGCACGCATCCCGTACGCCCCATGGCTCGCTCTTCGTAGGCGCCTCCCGCTGTCACCCGCCGTGCTGTGCTCCCGGGAGCCCCCGTGTGCTCCGGTACGGCGATCAGTGCGAGGGAAGCCTCTGACTCCCGACGGAATCCAACGTTCCGGAGTGGGCGTGGCCGTGCGGCGCTTGAGATGTGGCGCGCGGAGTGGCGGGGAACCGGCGGGAGCTGTCGCGGCGTATCGGCGCGGGAGGTGCGCTCGGCCGGCCGGTGCCGTGGCCGCCCTGCGGTGGGTACGGGCCGCACGCTCTCCGCTTCCTTTGCCTCTGGCCGCGCCATCCCGGTCCCCCTCGCTTCCCCGCTGACCTGCCTGACCTGCCTGTTCTGTCCTGTCCGCTCTGTCTGTCCTATCCGTACTGTCCCTCGGCCTGTCCCAGGTCTCGGCTCTCTCCTCGCAAGGCACATCGTGTTCGACTTTGCTCTCTTCGGGTCCCTCTTTCTCACCCTTTTTGTCATCATGGACCCCCCTGGCATCACCCCGATCTTTCTCGGGCTGACCTCGGGGCGTCCCCACAAGGTGCAGCGCAAGATGGCGTGGCAGGCGGCGACCGTGGCCTTCTGTGTCATCGCCCTCTTCGGTGTCTGCGGTCAGCAGATCCTGGACTACCTGCATGTCTCGGTACCCGCACTCATGGTCGCCGGCGGGCTGCTGCTGCTCCTGATCGCGCTCGACCTGCTGACCGGCAAGTCGGAGGAACCGACCCAGACCAAGGACGTCAACGTCGCGCTCGTACCGCTGGGCATGCCACTCCTGGCCGGGCCCGGCGCGATCGTCTCGGTGATCTTGGCGGTGCAGCACGCTGAGGGGTTTGGCGGCCAACTCTCGGTGTGGTCGGCGATCGTGGTCATGCATGTGGTGTTGTGGCTGGTCATGCGCTATTCGCTGCTGATCATCCGGCTCATCAAGGACGGTGGCGTGGTGCTGGTGACCCGCCTCGCGGGAATGATGCTGTCCGCCATCGCCGTACAGCAGATCGCGAACGGGATCACCCAGTTCATCCAGGCGGCGTGACGCCCGCCCGCTCGGCTGGCGCCGCCGCCGGGTGAGCACCCGCGCGGGTGCTAGTGGCAGGTGGGCGCACAATGGCGCGAGGCGCCCCCGTACCGTGGTGGTACGGGGGCGCCTCGCGTGGGGGTCGCGTCGTCGTGCAGACGGCCGGTTCGCGTTAGCGTGCGCCGGAATCGGCTGGACGGATGTAGATGCGCTGGCCGACAGAGGCGGCTTGCTGCACGATCCGTTTGACGGAGGCGGCGTCTACGACAGTGCTATCCACGGCGGTGCCGTCGATGTCGTCGAGACGCATGATTTCGAAGCGCAAGGCTTCTCCCTTCGTCTGATCCTCCTGAAGGAGAACTGTGAGTAGCGAGACGCGTCGCTTCTTCGCGGCGCGTTCCACTAGAGAGAACGGGTTGCCCGAAGCAAACATTCCCTACGCTAAGGAAATTTTTCAACATGCTAATTACTGATAGGTAATGAGAGTGGTTGTGTGCACTGTGTCACGGCCCGGGAAATGAGGCCGCTGTGAACGACGTCGAGCCCGTCGAACCCCCAGCCCCCACCGACCTGGCCGCGCTGGCCGCGGGCATCGAGCGCTCCAACGAGCTGCTACAGCGCGTGCTGGCCGAGGTCGCGACGACGCCCTCCACCCACGCGATCTTTGTTGACGCGGGGTACGTATACGCGGCGGCCGGCCGGCTGGTCGCCGGAACCGAGGACCGCCGCTCCTTCGAGCTGGATACCGAGGGACTGATCGAGGCATTCATCGATCGGGCCCGCACGATCTTCCCGGACAGCAGGTTGCTGCGGGTGTACTGGTACGACGGCGCCCGCCGCCGCATCCACACCGCGGAGCAGCAGCGCATCGCCGAACTGCCTGACGTCAAGGTCAGACTCGGCAACCTCAATGCCAACAACCAACAAAAGGGCGTTGACTCGCTGATCCGTACCGACCTGGAGTCCCTGGCCCGGCACCGGGCGATCGGCGATGCGGTGCTCGTGGGCGGGGACGAGGACCTGGTTTCGGCGGTCGAGGCCGCGCAAGGCTACGGGGCGCGGGTGCACCTGTGGGGCATCGAGGCGGCGGCCGGACGCAACCAGGCCGAGCCGCTGCTGTGGGAGGTGGACAGCCAGCGCACGTTCGACCTCGACTTCTGCAAGCCGTACGTCATACGCCGTGCCATGGTCACCGAACCGTCAGGTGAGTTCGCCGCCGGCCACCTTCCCAGCCGGGAGGATGTGCGGTTCGTCGGGGCGCAGGTCGCCGCCCAGTGGCTGGGCAGCCGGGGCCGGGGTGCGCTTGCCGATCTGCTGCCAGGACATCCGTATTTGCCGGGTTCGGTAGACCAGGAGCTGCTCATCGAGGCCGAGGGGTTGCTACAGCTCTCGCTGCGGGCCCACGCCGATTTGCGGCGGGCGCTGCGGGACGGGTTCTGGGACCACTTGCAGGCGCAGTACTGAGCGCTGCCCGCGGGCGGCTTAGGCCGCCGCGGGCAAGCCTTGCAGGGGGTGGGGACGGGCTTGGACCAAGGCGGCTCGGGCCGCTGGGGCTGTGGGGTGGATCAGCGCGCTGCATCGTCGTGCCCGGCGCGACGGGGGCGACGAGGCAGCGGGGCGACGGGGCGCGGATCAGGCGTTCGTCGTGCGCCAGAACGCCAGCAGGGCCTGCGCGGTCTCGGCCGGCCGATCCACCGCGGGTGAATGCTCGGCGCCGGCGATCACCGTGCGGCGGGCCTTGAGTCGGGCCGCCATGTCATCCATCTGCGGCACCGGCCAGGCGTAGTCCACGACACCGGACAGCACGTGCGTAGGTAGCGCCACCTCGGCCAGTTCCGCTACGCGATCTTCCGCGGTCATCAACTGGCGTGCTGCGCTCACCAGTTGCTCAGGCCGGGTGCCCATCCAGCGGTGGTAGAGAAATTCCTGTACGGCCGCTGGCGTCGCCCCCCCGGCCGCCTCCGGGGGATCGAGCTGTCGCATCGCTTCCCAGACCTCTTGCATGCTCCAACTCGCGAGCGCCTCGGTCAGCAGCTTGAGCCGGGCCTGTTGGGAGTCGTCCACCGCGGCTGGGCCCGAGCTCATCAAGGTGAGGGAGGCGAACGGCGTCGGGTCGCGCAGCACCGCAGCGCGGGCGATCAGGCCACCCAGCGAGTGGCCGAGCAGATGTACGGGGTGCCCCGCGCCGACCGCGGCGGCTTGGGCCAGCACATCCCTGGCCAGCTCGGCAGGGGTGTACGCGGCCTCGTCGGGCGGGCCTTCGCTCTCGTACTGCCCCCGACCGTCCACGGCCACCACCCGGAACCCGGCCGCCGACAAGGGTGCAAGCAGCGTGATGAAGTCCTCTTTGCTGGCCGTAAAACCCGGCACCAGCAGCGCCGTCCCGGCCGGCGGCCCATCGGGTGCCGCATCGTGCACGGCGAAGGCGCCGCGCTCGGTCCGCAGGGCGTACGCGCGGGCACGCGGGGGAAGGGTGAGATGCGGCGGCCTGCTCATGCGGTCGAGGCTAACGCGGGGGATGGCGCTGGAACACGGATGGGCGGTTCGTCGCCGTACGTTCGACCCATCGCAGCCACCTGGGCGCCCGGCGTTCTTCCGCGGGGCCGGTTCGCCCGCCGTGCCCGGCAAGCCAGCGGGCGCGGGCTCCGAACAACGCGAGTACGTTCCCGGTGAGTTGCGGGGTGAGTTGCGGGGGCGTGCTCGGGGTGAGCCGTGGGGGAGCTGGGGCGAGGTACGACCGAGGGCCCGGGACGGGGGTGCGTCGTCGGGCCCTCTGCCGTGCGTGCGTTGCATGGTGTGCGTGCTGTGCGCGCCTTGGTGCTGTGCGTGGAGTGTTGGTGCTGTGCGTGGAGTGGCGACCAGGTCAGCTCTCCGCCGAGGCCTCGGAGCTCACCGCCGCGCGGGTGCGCGTCCGGCGCCGGCGCGGCTTGGCCGGGGCCTCGCCCGCTTCGGGGCTACTCGCTTCGGCCGGGGTGGCCGAAGCATGCGAGGTGTTTTCGGTGGCCGCTGACCGTGCGGCGGCGGACTTCTTCGCCGTACGTGCCCGCTTTGCGGGAGCGGCCGTTGCCGCCTCGGCTGTTGCGGCGGTCCCGACTGCGCTCGCGGCGCTGGCCGCTGTCGCGGTGCCGGCCTCGGGCGCGTTGCCCGCCACCGCTTCCGCGTGCGTGGCCTCGCCGGCCACGGGACGGGTGCGGCGGCGCCGGCGCGGCTGCTTGGCCGTGCCCGGCTCGGCGGCGGTCGTGCTCTCCGCCGTGTTGGCGGCGTCGGCCGCCTTCGTGTCGGCTTCGGCCGTAGGGGCCGGGGCAGCTCCGTCCAGGGCGACGGTGCCGCCCCGGGTACGGCGGCGCTGGCGCGGTGTACGCGTACGGGCCGGGAGCTCGCGCTCCTCCGTCACGGTGGCGGCGGGCGCTGCCTTTCGACCGCGGCTGGCACGGCCGCCGGTCTCCCCGAGGTCCTCGACCTCCTCGGCGGCGAGACCGGCCCTGGTGCGCTCGACCCGCGGCAGTATGCCCTTGGTGCCGCTGGGGATGCCGAGGAGCTCGTAGAGGTGCTCGGAGGTCGAGTACGTCTCCTCCGGATCATCGAACGGCAGGTCGAGCGCCTTGTTGATCAACTTCCAGCGCGGGATGTCGTCCCAGTCCACCAAAGTGATCGCGATGCCGGACTTGCCCGCCCGACCGGTGCGGCCGATCCGGTGCAGATAGGTCTTCTCGTCCTCGGGGGACTGGTAGTTGATGACGTGGGTCACGCCCTCAACGTCGATGCCACGGGCGGCAACATCGGTGCAGACCAGGACGTCCACCTTGCCGTTACGGAAGGCGCGCAGCGCCTGCTCGCGCGCCCCCTGGCCGAGGTCGCCATGGACCGCGCCGGAGGCGAAGCCCCGCTGCGCGAGCTGGTCGGCGATATCGGCTGCGGTGCGCTTGGTGCGGCAGAAGATCATTGCCAGGCCGCGGCCGTCGGCCTGCAAGATGCGCGAGACCAGTTCCGGCTTGTCCATGGAGTGGGCGCGGAAGATGTGCTGGGTGGTGTTGGCAACGGTCTGGCCCGCGTCATCCGGCGAGGTGGCGCTGATGTGCGTGGGTTGCGACATGTAGCGGCGGGCGAGCGAGATGACCGCGCCCGGCATGGTCGCCGAGAACAGCATGGTCTGCCGCTTCGCGGGCAGGAACTGAATGATCTTCTCGACGTCCGGGAGGAAGCCCAGGTCGAGCATCTCGTCGGCCTCATCGAGGACAAGGCCGCGGATCTTGGAAAGGTCGAGCTTCTTCTGCCCGGCCAGGTCGAGGAGACGACCCGGGGTGCCGACGATCACATCGACGCCCTTGCGCAGGGCCTCGACCTGTGGCTCGTAGGCCCGGCCGCCGTAGATCGACAGGACCCGCACATTGCGGACCTTGCCTGCGGTGAGGAGGTCGTTGGTGACCTGCTGGCACAGCTCGCGGGTGGGGACGACCACGAGTGCCTGGGGAGCGTCGGAGAGCTGGTCGGGCGTGGCCCGGCCTGCTTCAACATCGACGGGGACGGTGACCCGCTCCAGGAGCGGCAGGCCGAAACCGAGGGTCTTGCCGGTGCCGGTCTTGGCCTGGCCGATGACGTCGGAGCCGCTGAGGGCTACCGGGAGAGTCATCTCCTGGATGGGGAACGGGGACGTGATGCCGACGGCTTCTAGGGCCTCGGCGGTCTCGGGGAGAACCCCGAGGTCTCGAAACGTAGACAGGATGCTTGCCTCTTCTGTGAGACGCGGCGCGAGGCGGCGAAGGGGGTCGTACCGCACCGGGTACTTTGGCCGACCGGGGACAGGCCGGATGGCGCGGGACCACTGCCTCCGCTCAGGCGCGCACGCCGCGAGCGGGTCCCTCTCGTCGCACGTATGTCTCATACGTGCCGCGTGGAGGGCGGTCGATTTGGAGCCGATCGGGCCACCGACCGGGCATCCGCATGCGTGGAACGACCCGCCGATAATGGGCGGGCTCAATACCACTGTACCCCGGATACGGCGCTCCATCCGGAGGCTTGTTTGAGTGCGACGATGAACACACTTGGCGGCGCCCCTGACCGCCGTGGCTGACCAGGGACTTCCGCTGACCCCTGAGCGGACTATTGTGCGCGTCATGGAGACGCCCAACGCCGCTGACACCACACCCGACGAACCCCGCGAGACCACCGGAATCGCCGCCCAGGACTGGGCGCAGGCGTCCGCCGCACCGCAGTACCGGGCTGCGGTGATCGATCTGCTCGGCGCCCTCGCCTATGGCGAGCTGGCCGCCTTCGAACGGCTCGCTGAGGACGCCAAGCTGGCGCCGACCATCGATGACAAGGCGGAGCTGGCGAAGATGGCGTCGGCTGAGTTCCACCACTTCGAGCGGCTACGGGACCGGATCTCCGCGATCGAGGCGGAGCCGAACGAGGCCATGGAGCCGTTCGCCGCCGCGCTGGACGAGTTCCACCGCCAGACGGCGCCGTCAGACTGGCTTGAGGGCCTGGTCAAGGCGTACGTCGGTGACTCGATCGCCAGCGACTTTTACCGCGAGGTGGCCGCTCGACTGGACACTGACACCCGCGCCCTGGTGCTCCAGGTGCTCGATGACACCGGGCACGCATCGTTCGCGGTGGAGAAGGTACGGGCCGCCATCGAGGCCGAGCCGCGGGTCGGTGGGCGGCTCGCGCTGTGGGCGCGGCGGCTGATGGGCGAGGCGCTCTCGCAGGCGCAGCGGGTGGTCGCCGACCGCGATGCACTGTCCACCATGCTGGTGGGCGGCGTGGCTGACGGCTTCGACCTGGCGGAGGTCGGCCGAATGTTCTCGCGGATCACCGAGGCGCACACCAAGCGGATGGCGGCCTTGGGCCTCGCCGCCTGATCAACTGTGCTGGGCCTGGTGCCCTGATCACTGCGCTGGGCCTCACGGCCCAATCGTCGAACGCCGGCCGGGGGTGCGCCTCGGCCGGCGTTCGGGTGATACGGGCGCGTTAAGCCGCCTGATATGAGGTCTTAGACCGGCTGGTAGGGGTCTTAGACCGTCGCGGAGCGGTGTAGCCGCCGGGTGGGGCGGCGAACGAGGAGCGACAGCAGGGCGACGGCCATGATCAGCGCGGCGGCCAACGTCGCCGTGGAGTGGCCGGCGCCGAGCACCGAGTGCCCGAGGAGGGCGCCGAACAGCGCGGCGCCTGGGCCGGTGGAAAGTACAAGCTGGGCTGCCGGAAGTCGCCGAGGCAGCCAGCGGAGCGCCGCGAAGGCGACGACAAGGCCGATCAGTACCGAACCGAGCGCTTCCAGAACCATGTGCTTTCCTCCCGCGCTAGCTATGAGCAATCGCAAATCGGTCGTATCCCGTACTACCCCGCAGCCGCCGTAGACAATCCTTTGCACATACCTCAACGGCGGGGCCCCGGTGTCTATTTCACCGGGGCCCCGCCGTTGGTTGGTACGTCTCGTTTCTCAGAGTGCGCTGAAACCGACCTTACGGGCCGACTGCTCGCCGATCTCGACGTAAGCGAGCCGGTCGGCCGGAACCAGGACCTTGCGGCCGTGGTCGTCCTCCAGGCTCAGCAACTGCGCCTTGCCGCTGAGCGCGTCGGCGACGGCGCGCTCCACCTCCTCGGCAGTCTGCTCGCTTTCGATGACGATCTCGCGAGGCGCGTGCTGCACGCCGATCTTGACCTCCACGGCCATGTCCCTCCGACGGTCCGGGTTTCCCCTGGCCAATGCGCCAGAGGAGGGTGCGCGGTTCCCGCGCCGTACGGACACATTAGCCGCACCGCGGCCCGACCTTTGGGGGTCAGGGGCTTGTCACTCAGGTTGGCCCGAGCCTGGGCCGTCCATGCCGTGCAGGGGGAAGCCCGCCAGGCCCCGCCAGGCCAGGGACGTCACGAGCTCCACCGCGCGGTCGCGTGGGATGTCGCTCTTGCTGGAGAGCCAGTAGCGGGCCACGACCTGTGAGACGCCGCCGAGCGCCACGGCGAGCAGCATGGACTGGTCGGAGGGCAGTCCGGTGTCCTCGGCGATGACCTCGGAAATTGCCTCGGCGCACTGGAGCGAAACTCGGTCCACGCGTTCGCGCACCGCGGGTTCGTTGGTCAGGTCGGACTCGAAGACCAGCCGGAAGGCGCCGCCCTCGGCCTCCACGTAGGCGAAGTACGCGTCCATCGTCGCCGTGACGCGCAGCTTGTTGTCCGTGGTCGAGGCGAGCGCCGTACGCACTGCCTGGAGCAGTGACTCGCAGTGCTGGTCGAGCAGTGCCAGGTAGAGGTCGAGCTTGCCAGGGAAGTGCTGGTAGAGCACCGGCTTGCTGACTCCGGCGCGCTCGGCGATGTCGTCCATCGCCGCCGCGTGGTAGCCCTGCGCGACGAAGACCTCCTGGGCGGCGCCCAGGAGCTGATTACGTCGGGCTCGGCGCGGCAGGCGCGTGCCTCGCGGGCGCGCCTCGGTCTGCTCGATGGCTGTCACGCCGCCTCCCAGGTGGGTCTTTCCGTGCACGGTGTTCACCGCGCCCGCCATCGTACTTTTGGGTAACCGAGACGCGCGCGGCCCGTGCGGACAATTTCCCGGACCGACCACCGGAGCTGGCCGACAAAAGGGACGGATCATCGGTAGTCGTCCTCATCGGTCTCCACGATCCGATACTGCTCGGCGACATCGGCCGGGTTGGCGGTCGTCAGGTCGAGATCGTTGGGCTGCTCGTCGGAATGGGAGTCGGGTGCGATGCCGGTCCGCTGCTCGGCGGTGTCCGCCTCGGGAGCCTCGACATTCCGCTCGCCGCTGGCGCCATCAGCGGGCTCGGTGGGCGCAGCGGGCTCGTCGTGGTGGAAGGTCTCGGGATCAATCGGTTCGATGGGCATATGGCTCCCCTTTCCAGGACGAGCGCCCTCTATACGAGCCTACGAGTGGTCCGTCTGTGGCGCTACGCGCCCGGGGCCCGGGGCGCGGGGAACTGTCGCGGCACGTGGTGACACGAGGAAAGGCGCGAATGTGGTCCAGCTCACCGCTGTGTTGGCGAACACGCGAACGTGCCGCGTGATCGTCTCGTAACATTGCTCCATGTCTTCCTCCGACTCACCGGATCTCCGCAGCGTGCCGCCGGCCTCGCCGGCGCCTGTCGAGCCGGTCGGTGCGGGAGAGCGACTGAGCGAAGAGCGGCTGGATGGGCACACGCTTGCCGTGCGGTCCCGGGCGCCCGATCGCGACGGGTTGCCGCCCGCGCTGTATGTGCACGGCCTCGGCGGCTCGTCCGATAACTGGTCGCTGCTGATGGCCCAGTTGACGGACGTCGTGGACGGTGAGGCCGTCGATCTGCCCGGCTTCGGCTTCTCTCCGCCGCCGCCGAGCGGCGACTACTCGATCGGGGGGCACGCCCGCGCCGTCATTCACCTCATCGAAGCGCGGGCCCGCGGCCCCGTCCATCTGTTCGGCAACTCGATGGGCGGCGCGGTCGTCACGCGGGTGGCCGCCGCACGGCCCGACCTGGTGCGTACGGTGACACTTATCTCGCCCGCGTTGCCCGAGGTGCCGCCCCAACCGACCGCGCTGCCGACCGCACTCCTCGCCGTACCCGGCGTCACCCGCCTCTTCAGCCATCTGACCAGGGACTGGACGGCCGAGCGGCGGACCCGCGAATTGCTGGCGCTGTGTTACGGCGACCCGACCCTGGTCCATCCGGAGCACCTGGCCGCCGCAGCCGCCGAGTATGAACGCCGGCTGGCCCTGCCGTACTTCTGGGATGTGCTCACGCGCTCCGCGCGCGGCGTCGTCGATGCGTACACCCTGGGCGGCCAGCACTCCCTGTGGCGGCAGGCGGGGCGGGTGCTCGCGCCCACGCTGCTCATTTACGGGCTGCGGGACCAGCTCATCTCATTCCGGATGGCCCGGCGGGCGACCACCGTGTTCCGGGACGCCCGGCTGCTGACACTCCTCGACGCGGGGCACGTAGCGATGATGGAGTACCCCGAGGCGGTGGCGCGGGCCTTCCGTGAACTGCTGGATGACGTTGCACAGCGCGCGAAGGTGGAGCCCGTGGAGTCTGTCGAAGCTGAGGGTGCGGTATCCCGGCGCACGGAGCGACCCGCCGCGCCGGGCGCGCCCGGCGCGGAGCGGGGCGCGGGCAGGGGCGCTGCGGCGCGTGGGTAAACACAGCGCACGCGGCGGTCCGCGAGTCCGCGGCGGCCGGCCAACTGGCGGGTACGGCGAGCCTGCTGGGCCTGCTGGGCTCTCCGGTTCTACGGTGCCCGTCCCGGCCCCCGCCTCTCCTGTTTCGTCTGCCTCTGCGGCCTCTTCCGTCCCTGCGGCCTCCTCTGTTTCGCCCGCCGCTGCCTCTTCGCGTGCGGTCATACCGCCTGCGGCGGCCGGAGAACCGTTCACTCCGCCCGGTGGGGTACGGGTACCCATGGCGGATGGCACCCCGCCGCATGGCGTGCAGCGGGTTGCTGGTGAGGCGGGTGCGTCGGCTGGGGCGCCCGAGCGGGCCCGGGGCGGGCACCCCGAGCACCGGGAGCCGGGGGGTGGCTGGGGGGCGCTCGGCAGGGCGGCCCAGCGGGGGCGGGCCGCCTCGCCGGTGCGAGGTGGCGTGCCCGGGCCGCGGCAGGAGTACCTCGCGGCATTCGACGGGCAGGAGGGGCCCGAGAGCCCCAAGAGCCCCCGTAGCCCCCACAGCCCCCACAGCCCTCATGGCCCCGAAGGCACCGCGCGCCCCAACGGTGCCGCTCCTGCTGCGCAGCGCCCCGACCCCGGCGGCGTGAGACCGCCCGATGACGGGGAGCATGTGGAGCCCGAGCCCGAGCCCGAGCCCGAGCCCGCGGGCGCCTTGGGCCCGGCCGGAGGCAAGAGTCGGACGTTTGCCGGCATCGTGGCCGCTGCGGTGACCACCGTGCTCGCGGTCGTGGTGGCCGGGCAGGTGGCCGCCGGGCCCAAGGACGACGACAAGAGGGCGCGGTCGAGCGAGGCCGTGGAGCGGGACGACGACGCGAAAGCGTCGCTGCCGGGCAAGCGGCCGGCTGCCCCCAAGCCCCCGGCCCCGCCGACGTACGAGGAGAAGCTCGCGACGAAGAACCCGCTGAGCCCTACGCTGCGCGGCCCCAACACGTTCACCACCGTGCCGGGGCACGACAAGGCGCCGGGGCGGGGCGATGTGCTGCGCTACCGGGTGGACGTGGAGAACGAACTGCCGCTGGAGGCGAAGTTGTTCGCGCAGGCGGTGCAGAAGTCCCTCAATGACGAACGGAGTTGGGCGCACGGTGGTGAGCGCACCTTCGAACGGGTCTCATCCGGGGACGCGGACTTCGTGATCAGCCTTGCCAGTCCGGGGACGACCGCTACTTGGTGCGCGAAGTCCGGCCTGGACACCACCGAGGACAACGTGTCGTGCGATTCGGCGGCCACCGAGCGCATCATGATCAACGCGTATCGCTGGGCGCAGGGCGCCAAGACGTTCCGCGACGACCAGATGGCGGTGTACCGCCAGATGCTCATCAACCACGAGGTGGGGCACCGGCTCGGGCATGACCACGAGGGGTGTCCGCGGGATGGGGCGCTCGCGCCGGTGATGATGCAGCAGACCAAGCTGCTGCGCACGAAGAACGCCACCTGCCGGGTCAACGCCTGGCCGTTCCCCGACGCGAAAAACGCGAAAGATGCCAAGGGCGCGAAAGACGCCAAGGGTGCCAAGGGCGCGAAGGGGCAGTAGCGCCGCTCGGCGGTTCCGGGCGGGCGACGAGCGGGCGACGGATGGGCGCCGGGCTGTCGTTGTCGGCGCGCCTAAGCGGCGGGGCGCCGGCTGCCGCGCCCGTTGGGCCCCTTGTCACCAGGGGTTTCGGCGGCGGACATGTGATGGTGTGGGCCCGGTCGGCTGCGGTGTTGCCAGTGGTAGCCGGTGTCCGCATGTCGGTACTTACTGTCTCCTTATGTGAGACATCTTTGCTAGTGGGCGAAAAATCGTCCAGTCTTCTGCGCATGTCGCGCCGTCCTGCCACCGAGATCGTCAGCTTCGAGCTGGCGCTGCTCGGCGTGGCCGGACACGCTGTCGCCGACGTTCGCTGTCGATAGGACCGACCTCCCCGGTTCCCCGCCCAGCCTGGGCCCAGGGCCGGCACCTCCCGCTCGTGCGCTGTGCCGCGCGTTCCACGGCTTCACCGCCGTTTCTTAACTTTCCGTATCCGCCCGGGGCGGCCTGCGGCCTGTCGTGAGACCGAGCCCGCAGCCGCCTGCACGTGGATGCTCCCTGCTGCGAAAGGCGTTTTTCGTCATGCGTCAACTGCCCCTCATATCCCGCCGCGTGGCCGCGGCGGCCGTCAGCGTCGTTCTGCTCGGTGGCGTGGCCGCCTGCGGGCCGGAGGACAGTGACAGCAGTGGCTCAAAGGGCGGAAGCGGCGATGCGCCGCGCGAGGGCGGCACGCTGACCGTCCTCAACTCCCAGCCCCAGTCGGACTTCGACCCGGCGCGGTTGTACACCTCGGGTGGCGGCAACGTGCCCGGCCTTGTCTTTCGCACCCTGACCACCCGTAACCGCGAGAACGGCCCGGCGGGCGCCAAGGTCGTGCCCGACCTTGCCACCGATATCGGCAAGCCGAGCAAGAACGCCACGGTGTGGACGTACACGCTCAAGGACGACCTGAAGTACGAGGACGGCTCGAAGATCACCACCGCGGACATCAAGTACGGCATCGAGCGTTCGTTCGCGGCCGAACTGTCCGGCGGCGCCCCGTACCTGCGGGACTGGCTGGTCGGCGGAGACTCGTACGAGGGCCCGTACAAGGAGAAGAAGGGCCTCGACTCGATCGAGACGCCCGACGAGAAGACCATCGTCTTCCACCTGCGCAAGCCCGAGGGCGACTTCCCCTACCTGGCGACCGGGACGCAGTTCGCCCCGGTGCCCAAGGCGAAGGACACCGGGACCGGGTACGAGAAGCACCCGATCTCCTCCGGCCCGTACAAGGTCGTCAAGAACTCCGGTGACGGCGAGCGGCTGCTCCTTGAGCGCAATGCGCACTGGTCGGACAAGACCGACGCGGAGCGGCACGCCTACCCCGACACCGTCGATGTGAGGTCCGGACTCGACTCGGCCGTCATCAACCAGCGCCTGTCCACAGGCACTGGCCCCGACGCCGCCGCCGTGACCACCGACACCAACCTCGGGCCCGCCGAACTCGCGCAGGTCAGCGGGGACAAGAAGCTCGCGGACCGGGTCGGCACCGGGCACTTCGGGTACGTCAACTACCTGGCGTTCAACCCGAAGGTGAAGCCCTTCGACAACCCCAAGGTGCGGCAAGCCATCAGTTACGCCATCAACCGCACCAGCGTGGTCAACGCGGCGGGCGGCTCCTCGCTCGCGGAGCCCGCCACCACCTTCCTGCCCGAGCGGAAATACTTCGGGTACACGCCCTACGACCACTTCCCCGCGGGCAAGACCGGCAATCCGGACAAGGCCAGGGAACTGCTGAAGAAAGCGGGCTACCAGGACGGGTTGAAAATCACCCTCACCCACTCCACTGCCAGGAACTTCGAGACCAGCCCCGAAGTCGCCACTGCCCTTCAGGAAGGTCTGAAGAAGGCGGGGATCACCGTGCGGTTGCAGGGGCTTGAGGACAACGACTACAGCGAGAAGACCAAGAGCGTGCAGCAAGCGCCCGGCCTCTTCCTCTCGCACTGGGGCGCCGACTGGCCCGCTGGCGGACCGTTCCTGGCGCCGATCTTCGACGGCCGCCAGATCGTCAAGGACGGTTCCAACTACAACGCCGCCCAGCTCAACGACAAGGCCGTCAACGACGAGATCGACGCCATCAACAAGCTGACCGACCTCGACGCCGCGGCCAAGCGATGGGGCGCGCTGGACAAGAAGATCGGCGAACAGGCGCTGACCGTCCCGCTGTTCCACCCGGTGTACAAGCGGCTGTACGGCGCGGACGTCAAGAACGTGGTGATCAGCGACTGGACCGGCGTGCTGGACGTCTCGCAGGTCGCAGTCCGGTGATGTACGTGCTCTCAGCGATACGAGTGGTGCCGGTGGCCGACGCGCGGCCAGCGGCTAGCGCCCGGCCGGCGGGGGGCGCTACGGCGCCTGCCCCGCCGCCGGCTGATGCGCCAACGCGCGGGGTGCGGATGCGCGGTATGCGGATGCCCGGGGCGCGGGCGCGCGGGGTGCGGATGTCCGGGGCGCGGGCGCGCGGGGTGCGTGCCGGTCGCTGGGTGGCCTCATGAGCACCGAAGTGCTAGCCGCGGCCCAGGCGGGGGTCCCGGCCCCCGCCTCGGGCGCCCGCCAGGTGTGGTGGCGGCTGCGGGCCCGCAGGGCCGCCGCCGTGGCGGGTGCCGGGCTCGGGCTGCTCCTGTTGCTCGCGCTCGCCGCGCCCCTGCTGTCCGTGCTCATCGGTCAGGACCCCAACGCGTACCACGACGACCTGATCGACTCGGCCCGTGGCGGCGTGCCGACCGGCTCGTACGGCGGCATCAGCGGTGAACACTGGCTCGGTGTCGAACCGGGCACCGGGCGCGACCTGTTCATCCGCCTCGTCTACGGGGCCAGGGTCTCGCTCCTCGTCGCCATCGGCGCCACCGTGCTCCAGGTGCTCATCGGCGTGAGCATCGGCATCGCGGCCGGGCTCGGCAACCGCCTGCTCGATGGCCTGCTCGGCCATCTCAGCGACGTGTTCATCGCGCTGCCCACGCTGGCCTTCGCCATCGCGCTGACCGCCGTGGTGCCCGGCGACTTCCCCCGTCCGCTGCTGCTCATCCTCGTCATCGCGCTGCTCGGCTGGGGCGGCACGGCCCGGATCGTACGGGCTCAGACGCTGTCGTTGAAGAAGCTCGACTTCGTGGCTGCGGCGCGTCTCGGCGGCTCAGGACCCTTTCGGGTCGCCCGCCGTGAACTGCTGCCCTCGCTCGCCGCACCCGTGATCACCTACGTGGCGATCTTGCTGCCGACCAACATCGTGGCCGAGGCGGGCCTGTCCTTCCTCGGCGTCGGAATTCGGCCACCCACGGCGTCTTGGGGGCAGATGCTCTCGTCGGCGACGACCTGGTTCCGGGCCGACCCGGCCTATGTGCTGCTCCCGGCCGGTCTGCTGTTCCTCACGGTGCTGGCCTTCACGGTGCTCGGCGACGCCTTGCGCACGGCGCTCGACCCGCGCGAGGCGTCCCGCCTCGGCGTCGGCAGGGAGCGCACCCGCCGCACCCGCCGGACCCGTACGAGCCGGAAGGGAGACCCGGCATGACCTCCTATGTGCTGCGCCGGGCGGCCGGCGCGGTCCTGGTGCTGTTCGTGCTGTCCGTCGTCGTGTACGCGGTCTTCTACGCCGTACCAGGTGACCCCGCCAAGCTGGCCTGCGGGCCGCGCTGCAACCCCGCGCAAATCGCGCAGGTGCGCGACCAGCTCCAGTTGGATGACCCGCTGTACACGCGCTACTGGCACTTCCTCCAGGGCCTGTTCGCAGGCCACGACTACTCGACCGGCACCGGCGTACTGCACTGCAACGCGCCCTGCTTCGGCCTGTCGTACCAAAACGACCAGCAGGTCACCGAGCTGATCTCACAGCGCCTGCCCGTCACAGCATCGCTCGGCTTCGGCGCCATGGTGCTGTGGCTGGTTCTTGGCATCGGCACCGGATTGCTCTCGGCGCTACGCCGCGGGGGGACCACCGAGCGAGTGCTGACCTGGTTCACACTGGCCGGGACGGCGACGCCCGTGTTCATCATCGGGCTGCTGCTGCTCATGGTCTTTTGCGCGCAACTACAGTGGTTGCCTTTCCCGTCGTACGTGCCACTGACCGAGAGCCCCGAGCAGTGGGCGTGGAACATGCTGCTGCCGTGGATCGCACTCGCGCTGATCGAGGCGGCCAAATATGCGCGGCTGACCCGAAGCTCCGTCCTGGAGACGCTGGCCGACGACCACATCCGCACCTTTCGTGCGTATGGGGTCTCCGAGCGCGCCATCGTGGGGCGGCACGCGCTGCGTGGCGCGCTGCCGCCGGTGATCGCGCTCAGCGCGCTCGACCTCGGGTCGATCTTCGGCAGCGCAATGCTCACCGAGACGCTGTTCGGACTGCCGGGCCTCGGCCAACTCATGGTGCACGCGGTGCGGGACATCGACCTACCGGTCGTGGTCGGCGTCGTGCTGGTCACCGGCGCGGCCGTCGTCATTGCCAACATCATCGCGGACCTTCTCTACGCCGCAACCGACCGAAGGGTGACCCTGACATGAGCGATCAGCGGTCCATACGCCCGCTCGTGGAGGTCGCGGAGTTGAGCGTCGGCTTTCCGGTGGTGGGTGGCAGCGCGCTGTCCCCGGCGGGGGGCGCGCGGGAGTCCGGCGATGGCCCCGATGCTCCACCTGCGCCGGGGCACGCGGGCGCGGCGAGGGCGGGCACGGCGGGTCGCGGTCTGGTGCGAGCCGTGGACAGGCTGTCCTTCACCCTTGAGGCGGGGAACGCCCTCGGCATCGTCGGGGAGTCCGGGTCCGGCAAGAGCACCGCGGCGTTCGCCCTGCTCGGGTTGCACCGCGGCACCGGGGCCCAGGTAACCGGCGCGGTGCGGGTCGGCGGAAGTGACGTACTCACCGCAAGTGATGCGGAGTTGCGTCGGATACGCGGCGGGGTCGCGGCCATGGTGTTCCAAGACCCGCTGTCGTCGCTCGATCCCTATCTGGCGATCGGTGATCAGATCACCGAGGTGTACCGGGTGCACCACCGGAGCGCGTCCCGGCGCGCCGCGCGGGCGCGCGCCGTCGAGGTGCTCGACCGGGTCGGCATCCCGGATGCGGCGCGGCGCTCGCGCGCTCGGCCGCACGAGTTCAGCGGCGGCATGCGGCAGCGGGCGCTGATTGCCATGGCGCTGTCCTGCGAACCCCAACTGCTAGTGGCTGACGAACCCACCACGGCGCTCGATGTGACCGTGCAGGCCCAGATCCTCGGGCTGCTCGCCGAGTTGCGCGCGGAGACGGGGATGGGGCTCATCTTGGTCACGCACGATCTGGGCGTGGCCGCGTCCAACGTCGATGAACTGCTGGTGATGCGGGAGGGGCGCGCGGTGGAGCGCGGTCCGGTTCGTACGGTGCTGAGCGCGCCGCGCGAGCCCTATACCCGCACCCTGCTCGCGGCGGTGCCGCGGGTCGATGCGCGGCGGGCGAACGGGGCGAACGGGGCGAACGGGGTGAGCAGGGCGAGCGGGGCGAACGAGGTGGGCAGGCCGGACGGGCCGGACGGGCCGGACGGGCTGGATAGGCCGGATGGGGTGCGCAAGCTGCATGGGGTGCGTGATGCGGGTGTGGTGGTGGGCTCGGGAGAGCCGGCGGGCGGAAAGCCGCTCCTGGAAGCGGTCGGGCTGCGCCGGGAGTTCGGCAAGCGGGGGCCCCGCGTGGTCGCCGTGGACGATGTGTCACTGACACTGCACTCCGGCGAGACGCTGGGCATCGTTGGCGAGTCCGGCAGCGGTAAGACGACGCTCGGCAGGATGATCGTCCGACTCCTGGAACCGTCCGGTGGCGAACTGCGCTACCAGGGGCGGGAGATCGGTCGGCTGCGCGAGCGGCAGTTGCGGCCGTTCCGCAGCGAGTTGCAGATGGTCTTCCAGGACCCGGTGTCGTCCCTGAACCCGCGTCGCAGCATCGGCGAGTCCATCGCCGATCCGCTGCGCGCCGCGGGCGTGCTGCCCGCCCCGCGGATCGTCGCCCGAGTGCGTGAGCTGCTGGAACGGGTCGGCCTGGAACCCGACTGGTACCACCGCTACCCGCACGAGTTCAGCGGTGGCCAACGGCAGCGGGTCGGCATCGCGCGGGCGCTGGCCCCTGAGCCCCGGCTCATCGTCTGTGACGAGCCCGTCTCCGCGCTCGATGTCACCACGCAGGCGCACATCGTGCGACTCCTCGGTGAGTTGCAGCGGGAACTGGGGCTCGCCCTGGTGTTCATCGCCCATGACCTCGCCGTCGTCCGGCAGGTCAGCGACCGGGTCGCGGTGATGCGCGACGGCCGGATCGTAGAAGAGGGCGAGACGGACGCGGTGTACGACGATCCGCAACACCCCTACACCCGCGCTCTGTTGGCCGCGGTGCCGCTACTGGGAGGGGCCGAAGCCGCCGCATAGCGTGTCGCAACGGCGGCTGCCAGGAAAAGTTACGGCCATTCACCCCTTCTGGTGGCGCGATGGACAACCGTCCATCGCGCCACCCGGCCCCCCGCATAGCGTGCTGCCGCTGCCTCACGGCGGTTGCCTACCAGGGAGATCGGGGTGTGAACGTGCGCGTGGGACTGCTGACCGAGGGTGGATATCCGTACGCGAACGGTGCGGCGAGCACGTGGTGCGACCGGCTCGTACGCGGCCTTGGCCAGCATGAGTTCGAGGTCTGTGCGCTGAGCCGCAGTGCCGAGCAGGAGGCCGCCGGCTGGGTGCCGCTACCGGACCAGGTGCGACGCGTCCGCACCGCTCCGCTGTGGGGAGATCTCCCGTACGAGTCGATGCACGGCGCGGCACGCCCCTACCGGCGTCGGGAACGCGCCCGGTTCGCCGAACACTTCGGTCACTTTGCGCGGGCTATCAGCGCGGCGACCATCGGCTCACCGGACGACGAGACGGACACCGACCAGGCCGGGGCCGCTTCAACCGGCGAAACGGCACGCGACGGCGATGCCCAAGCCCCAGCCGCACGCGGAACGGATACGACGAAAGGCTGTTCGGGCGCTGCCGCGATGGCGGGCATCCATTCGAGTGTCCCAGCGGGCACCGGAGCGGCCCCGGCTGCGCAGGAGGCCGAATCGGCGGGCGATATGCGTCGGGGTGCTCCTGCTGGAAACCTGGGCTGGTCGGCCGGGCTCTCTAGCGGGCGGGGTGGCGTGGGTCCGTCACGCGAGCGCTCCGCGCGCCTGGCGGACCGTTTCGCCACTGTGGGGCAGAACGCTCCACGCGGCCCGAACTGCCCGGACGGGAGGGACCTCGCGGCGAGTGGCGGCGAGGGGGCGGTGACGCATGAGGGTGTGGGGACGGTTGGGGGTACCGGTACCAGTACGGAGGCGGGCCGGGGCTCGGACAGAGGCGCGGGTGAGGGCTCGGGTGCGGACGAAGGCTTGGACGAAGGCGCGGATGGGTCCCGTGGATTTAACCCCTTGCGTACGTCCGTGGCGCGGGCCAGTGGTGCGTACGCCGTGCCGTCGCGCACCTTCACCGATGGGCTTTACGGATTAGCCGAACTGGCGCGCAATTACGGGGGGTTGTCCACCGCGCTGCGCTCCGAACAGGCGCTGCGGCTGTTGGAGGCGGCCTGCCATGCGCCGGGCGCGATGGGCGACGTACAGCGGGCGACCGTCACCGAGCTGCTGGCCGTCACCCGATATCTGGAGTCTGCGCTGCGCCCGCTGTCCCTGGACTGGTACGGCGATGGCGACGGCGGCCGGGCCGGCGCGCGTCCCCACAACGGCGCTACCGGCTGCATTGACCGCCCCGGCCTCCCCGACCACGGCGATGCGTGCGGCGAGGCCGCGGAGCGCGGTCTCGCCGGCGTGGACCTGTGCCACGCCACGTCCGGTGGGCCCGCCGCACTCCCAGGGCTGCTGGCCAAGCGCTTCTTCGGCACGCCACTGTTGGTCACCGAACACGGCACGCGGCTACGCGAGCACTACCTCGCCCACTCCGGCGCGTCCGCGACCAACCCGGCGTGCCCACCAGAACGCGCCCCCCACTCTGCTCCCGTACGCGCCCTGATCGCCTCG
This sequence comes from Streptomyces zagrosensis, assembly GCF_014203645.1. Taxonomy (GTDB): domain Bacteria; phylum Actinomycetota; class Actinomycetes; order Streptomycetales; family Streptomycetaceae; genus Streptomyces; species Streptomyces zagrosensis. Next base: position 125,406 of record NZ_JACHJL010000009.1, read on the forward strand.
TTCCACCGGCAGTTGGCCGCGGAGGTGTACGCCCAAGCCGCACTCATCACGCCGGGCCATGCGCACACCCGCCGCTGGCAGGAGCGCTGCGGTGCCGACCCCGCGCGGGTGCGGACCGTGTATCCGGGGCTGGACGTCAGCCGGTTCGCCGACGCGGGGGAGGGTGGCGCGGCGGGCGCCGACGACGGCCGGACGCTGCTGTGGGTCGGCCGTGTCGAGCCCAGCAGGGACCTCCTCTCGCTGTTGCACGCGTTCGCACAGGTACACCGGGCCGAGCCGGGCAGCCGGTTGCGGATCGTGGACACCGGTCCGCCCGCCGGCCCGGACGAGACCGCCGCCGGCACCTACCCGATCGACGCGGCTGCCCTGCTCGGCAGCGCACCGCCGATGGCCATGGCGTACGGAGCCGCGGCGTACGGAGCCGCGGCCCACGGAGCCACAGCGTTCGGGCCCGCAGCGGGTGGCACGACGCTCGCGGCAGTGGCGCCCGGGGCCACGGTAGATACGGCCGCGGTGTGGGGCGGCATGGTGCGGGGCGGCATGGTGCGCGAAGGACGGAAGGGCGCGGCGCGTTGGGGGCGCGGGGGCGGTGGCCGGTGGCGAACTGGTGCGGGCCGATTCGTCGGCGGCGGCACCGTGGTGGCCGGGGGCGATGGCACCGAGGCCGGGGCGGCAGCGTATCGAGCGCACTGTGCGGCAGTTGCCGCCCAACTCTTCCCCGATGAGGCGGCGCACGCCCACGCGGTGGGCGACAACCCCGTCTCCTTCGAGGTGTTGGGCGATCTGGAGGTGCCGAACCTTCAGGAGGCGTACGCAGGGAGCAGTGTGGTGGTGCGATCGAGCGTGGCCGAGGGGTTCCCGGTCGGGTTGGTGGAGGCGATGTTCTGTGGTCGGGCCACGGTGTCCACAGATGTGGGTGCGGTCGGTGAGGTCGTCGGTGGTACCGGCGTGATGGTGCCGCCGCGTAACCCCCGGGCGCTCGCGGCGGCGTGTCTCACGCTGTTGCGCGACCCCGAGCGTCGAGAGCGCCTAGGCGCTGCTGCCCGCGCCCGCGCGTTGGAACTCTTCACCGTTGAGCAGAACGTCACCGCCTACCGGGGGAGCTATCTGGAGCTGATGGCGCACGCCCCCGTGCGCCGGGTGGCAGGGGGCGGAAGCGCGGAGGGCAGTCCGTTGCCGTTCACCCACCCGGCGGAGGCCCAGGTGCCGGGCCGTTGGACGGCAGCGGACGCTCCGGCACGGCTTCCGCATCGCGCGACGCCCAGCGCCGCGCCTGGCCGGCCCGCGCCCCGGTGGGCAGCCCGCCCTGGTGCCCCGGCTTCGCACAGCGCAGGTTCCCCCGCCCTCGACGGGGCGGCCGAGCGCGCCGCGCCGACCGAAGCGGGTGAGGCGGCCTGCGGCCGGTCGAGAAAGCGAGAGGAGGACGACGCATGACGACGCCCGACAGCGCACCCCACTTCCTGAGCCCGGCACAGGGCGAGCGCCGCCCCTCCAGCTTGACCGGAGTCGCGGCCACCGCCCCGCACCGCTTGACCGAAGCCGAAGCCGAAGCCGAAGCCGAAGCCGCCGGTGGCGGTGGCGGTGCCGGTCCCGGCGCCGGCGCTTTCGCCGGAGCACGCCCCGTCGCGGACAGCGCTCCGGCCGCACGCTCGGCCGCTCCGCGAGGGCGTTCGGAGGTAACGCATCGGGGATACGCCGATCCGGTACGGAAGGTGTTGCATCAGTACCGCGATCTGTGTGAACACGCTGTCGACCCACTGGAGATCGCGGCCGGGCTTGAGGAACGAGGGTTCAGCGACCGCGCCGCCGCCCGGTACCGGCACCGCGATGTGTTCGCGCTCGCCGAGGAGCTGTACGCCAGGGCGCCCCGGGAGGGCGCGCTGACGGACGACGAGGCGCGGTGGCCCGTGGCCGGTGGACTCGGCTGGTGCGGCACCACACCCGGTGCGCCCGGCGCGCCCCGTGACACCAGTGCCCGCGCGGACGCCGTTGTGGACCCCGCTGCGTACGGCGCTCATCTCGGCGCGCCCGCCGGACCATCGTCCGGCACCGATGTGCCCGCTGGCGCGTCACCCGGCGCCGGCGCGTACTCCCGTACGGGCTCCGGCGCGTACGCCGGCCGGCACCTTGGTGTGTGCCTAGGCGCGCAACACGGCCAGGGGCGGGGTATCGGCGGTGGCCAGGGGCCCCAGTGGCGTCGGCGGGTGACGCGGTGGAGGCGTGGTGTGTCGCTTCTGCTGGGGCACCTGTTGCCGGGCGCGCTGTGCTTGGCAACGCTCGCCGTCTTGGATCGGGTGGCGGGCGCGTCGGACGCGGTGCGGTGCGGTGTGGGGGCGGGTGGCGCGGCCCTGGTGACCGTGGCGCTCTGGCTGTGCCTGCGGTACGGGCCGCTCCGTACGCCCGCGAGCGCCCGCCCAGCCAACCACGTCCGCCCCGCTTGGCCCGCTCGGCCCGCTCGCCCTGTTCGGCCCGCACGCTTTGCTCGATCCGTCGTGCGGTCCAGCGGTCTTCGCCCGCCGCTGTCCCGTGCGGTGCGCGGCGGGTCCCCCTGGGGGCCGCGTCGGCGGCGGACGTCGGGTCTGGGGCCGGCGTGGTGCTGCTGGTTGCTCGGGTACCTGCTGTTCGGGCCCTGGCTACTCACCGAGGTGTTGGCGGGCGGACCCGACCCCGGCCAGCTCACCGAACAGGCGCCGTACGCGCCCTATCCCGGCACACACTCCGGCGCCTACTCCGGCGCCTACTCCGGTGTGCGACAGGACGTTGCGCCCGGCGTGGTGGCACTCGGCCTCGCGCTGTTGCCCGCGGCGTGGTGCGCCTGGTGGTTCGCGGCGTGCGCCCGCCGCCGGCTGGTGGTGAGCCGGGAGGTGAAGTGGTTCGCCGCACGGGCCAGGTCGTTGTTCGTGGCCGCGGTCGCGGTGTTCGTGGGTGCGCTTGGCGGACTGCTCGCAGGGGTCTGGTATCTGCTGCCGCGGCACGGGTTCGGGCTCGCTGCCGCGCTCGCCGCGGTAGCGCTTGGCCTGCTGTTCTTCGTCTCGCGGCTCCTGGCGGTGCACGGGTTCCGCCGAGCGGCGGCGGGCGGACTCGCCCTAGCGGGCGGGATCGAGGCCATCGCGCTGGGTACCGTGCTGGCCTCCCGGTTGCCACACTGCGGGATGCTGGCCCGCCCCGTAGCAGGTCTGGTGGCTGCCACCGGCCCGGCGACGGTCCCCGCGGTGGCCTGTGCGGTGGGTGCGCTCCTGCTGTGCGCCTACGGATGCAGCGCCCTCTCGCGCGCATGCGCGCATGACATCGGCCATCGCGATCCGACCGCGCCAGCACCCCAGACGTACGACACCGGCCCGGCGATCCCCGGCGCCCACCTCTGCGGCACGAGCACCCGTCCCGTATTCGAGCCCCGTGCCCGTGCCCGTCGTGGCTCTCCTTGCAGCCGCGGTTCTCGTCCCTCCCGGTCCCGCTCGCGTACCAGCGACTCTGCCAACCCCGACGCCGACGCTGACCCCGCCGCCAATCCCGCCGACGCTGACCCCTACGCCACCCCTGGCCCCGACGCCCATCCCTACGCCGACGCCACCTTCGACCCCACCTTCGACCCGACCTCCGGCACCACCATCGGCATGAGCGACGACCTGCGTCCTCGCCCCGCCGTTGCCTATGACATCGGCCCCCGCCGTGCCCCGGCGCGGGATGCCGTCCTCAGGCGTACGGCGGCCGAGTCCGCACGCCGTTCCACCGCGGTGCCGCGGGGACCCGGCGCGGGCAGCCCCGCGCCGTTGGACGGGCGGGCGCGGCGATCCCGCGGACCCGCCGTATTCCCGTAACACCGACGCCGTCGCGCCGTAGCCATCGCGCGCGTTGGCCCTTGGCGCACGTGCCGTGAAAGCCGCCGCCGCAGCCCGGCCCCCGGGCCCACAGTGGTTCCCGGCGGCCCAACCCTCACAAGGAGCAAGCGAGATGAACACCTTTCCCCTTGACCGTCCCGCCGACCGGGTGGCTCAGATGCCCCGTCCGGCCTGGCCCGTCAGGACGATTCAGCCCCTCAGCATCTGCGTCACGCAGGCCAGCGGCACAGCGGAACGGGGGCGCGGCTGATGCGCGTCTTGCTGCTTGGCTCCGGTGGCTACCTCGGGCGATACGTCGCCGACCACCTTCTCGCCGACCCGGCGGTGCAGCTCACTGAGCTCGGCCGGGGCGACGGCGCCGACGTGCGCTTCGACCTGTCCACCGGCAGTCCCGGAGCGCTGACCCGCTTCCTGGACGCCGTACATCCCGGCGTGGTGATCAACTGTGCGGGCGCCACCCGAGGCGGTGCCCGGGAGCTGACCCGGCATAACACGGTGGCCGTGGCCACCATCTGCGAGTCGCTGCGGCGCAGCGGCTGCGGCGCGCGGCTGGTGCAACTCGGTTGCTCCGCCGAGTACGGGCCTTCGCAGCCGGGGTCCTCCATCGCCGAAGACGCGATCCCCCGCCCGGGCGGCCCGTACGGGGTGAGCAAGTTGGCCGCGACGGAGTTGGTGCTCGGCTCCGGCCTTGACGCGATCGTGCTGCGTGTCTTCTCGCCGGTCGGGCCGGGCACCCCGCCCCATTCGCCCTTGGGCCGCCTGGCGGACACGATGCGGCGCGCCATGCAGGCGGGCGACAACGAGTTGAAGTTTCCCGGGCTCGGCGCCCAGCGCGATTTTGTGGACGTACGGGACGTTGCACGTGCAGTGCACGCAGCATCGTTGTCGGCTGCACAGGGCGTGGTGAACATCGGCACCGGCCGCTCGGTGCGGCTGCGCGATGCCGCCGCCGTGCTGTCCAGAGTGGCGGGCTTCGGCGGTGCGCTGCACGACATGGAGGGCATCTCCCACCCCCTGCGTACCGTGCCGCATCCGGCGCAGCCCCCCGGCATCCCGCACTCCGTAGGGCACGTGAGCCCGCTCGGTGGGGGCCACGGGGCGGGTCACGGCCACGGCCATGGCGGCCCGGGAAGCGGCCATGGCCCGGGGCACGGCGCAGGGCACGCGCGGGGCGACCACGGGGCCGAGCACCTGGGCCCCGCCGGGTACGCGTACCCGGACGGCTGCGGCGGTTGGCAACAGGCGGATGTGCGCACCGCACGGGACCGGCTGGGCTGGCGGACGCGGATCGGTCTGGAGGAGTCCCTCGCCGACATCTGGATGGAGGCGGCATGTCGTATCTGACGTCCACGGGCTCCCCGCGGGCGACAGCGGCGGCGGGGCGGCTCGGCTTCGGGGTGCCCGGCTACGCCCATCCTTTGCTGGCTCCCGCGGAGTGGGCCGAACTGGCCCGCCCGCGCACCCCCCTGCACTGGGCGGTGCTCAACGTGGCGCGTGGTCCTGGCGCGCGCGCCGATCCGCACTGCCTTGCGGAGGCGACTCGGCTGCGTGACGCGCGGGTGCGGGTCCTCGGTCACCTCGATGTGCGGTTCGGCACCCGCCCGTTCGGCGAACTCCTCTCGGACGCGCACCGCTATCTGGAGTGGTACCAAGTTGGCGGGTTCTATCTCGACCGGTGCCCCACCGAGCGCACCGGTCTCGGCGAGATCCGCCGTGTGGCCACCACACTGCGCGCCCTGTGCGAGGGGGCTTACGTGGTGTTCACGCATGGAATGCACCCTTACGCGGGATATGTGGAGAGCGCCGATCAACTGGTGACCTTCTCCGGGCCGTGGGCCAACTACCGGTGGTCACAGGTGGCTGCGTGGACGGCGGACTATCCGCCCGAGCGGTTCTGCCACCTGGTGCACGGGGTGCCTCGCTCACATTTGGACGAGGCGCTGCGCATCGCCCGGTGGCAGGGCGCGGGCACGATCTACTTCACGGACCGTTCGGGCCATGGCCAGACCGACCCCTGGGAGGCGCTGCCCGGGTACTGGGACGAAATCGTCTCGCGCATCGGACCGGGTGTCTCGGAATGAGACGCCGCGTGGCAGTGTTACGAGAAGAACAACGCTGCTCCCACCAATTACGGAGTCCCCGTGTCGCTGCCACCCCTGGTCGAGCCGGCTGCCGAGCTCACCGTGGACGAGGTTCGCAGGTACTCGCGTCACCTGATCATTCCCGATGTGGGAATGGACGGGCAGAAGCGCCTGAAGAACGCCAAGGTGCTCTGTGTGGGCGCGGGCGGCCTCGGCTCGCCCGCACTGATGTATCTGGCGGCTGCCGGTGTCGGCACGCTCGGCATCGTGGAGTTCGACGAGGTTGACGAGTCGAACCTACAGCGCCAGATCATTCACAGTCAGGCCGACATCGGCCGTTCCAAGGCGGCATCCGCCCGGGACTCGGTCCTTGGCATCAACCCTTATGTGAACGTCGTGCTGCACGAGGACCGCCTTGAGGCGGAGAACGTGATGGAGATCTTCTCCCAGTACGACCTGATCGTGGATGGCACGGACAACTTCGCCACCCGCTATCTGGTCAACGACGCGTGCGTGTTGCTGAACAAGCCGTACGTATGGGGTTCGATCTACCGCTTCGACGGCCAGGCGTCCGTCTTCTGGAGCGAGCACGGCCCGTGCTACCGCTGCCTGTACCCGGAGCCCCCGCCGCCCGGCATGGTCCCCTCCTGCGCCGAGGGCGGCGTGCTGGGCGTGTTGTGCGCCTCCATCGGCTCAATTCAGGTCACCGAGGCCATCAAGGTGCTCACCGGCATCGGCGAGTCGCTGGTCGGCCGCCTGGTGATCTACGACGCCCTGGAGATGACCTACCGCCAGGTCAAGGTCCGCAAGGACCCCGACTGCGCGGTCTGCGGCCCGAACGCCACGGTCACCGAGCTGATCGACTACGAAGCGTTTTGTGGCGTGGTCTCCGAAGAGGCACAGGAAGCGGTGATGGGCTCGACCATCACCCCGAAGCAGCTCAAGGAGTGGATCGACGAGGGCGAGGGCATCGAGATTATCGATGTCCGCGAGCCAAACGAGTACGAGATCGTCTCCATCCCCGGTGCCCGGCTGGTCCCCAAGAATGAGTTCCTGATGGGCAACGCCCTCCAGGATCTCCCACAGGACAAGAAGATCGTCTTGCACTGCAAGACGGGCGTCCGGTCGGCCGAGGTGCTCGCCGTGCTGAAGTCCGCGGGCTTCGCCGACGCCGTACACGTGGGTGGCGGCGTGATCGGCTGGGTCCATCAGATCGAGCCGGACAAGCCCGTCTACTAGGCGAACTGCGCGGCGGCTGTCAGGCGGGAACCGGCAGCTGCCGTCAGGCAATTGGGCCGGCCCTCGCTCGACCGGGCGGTGGCCGTCCGATCCGGGCGGCCTTCCGGTCGTCCGATGGGTGTCCGATGGGTGTCCGGTGCTGCGGTCTCTCGGTGCTGGGGCCGCCCCGTGCCTTCGGCAGCAGACACCAGTGAACGACGCAGGGGCCCGGATCACCGTTCACCGGTGGCCGGGCCCCTACGCGTTGGCCGCCGTGCGGCCCATGGACGACTCTCAGCCAGCTCGTCAGCCAGTGAGCCCGGCCAGCGGCTAGCCAACCATCGCCAGGACAGCTAGCCGGGCAGTTGGGGCTAGCTGCACGTCGTGCCGTTGGCAGGCACCTTGCCGTCGAGGAGATAGCCGTCAACAACCTCGGTCATGCAAGCGCTGCCGCTGTTGTACGCGCCGTGCCCTTCGCCCTTGTACGTCAGCTCGACACCAACGCCCTGACCAAGCTGCCGGGCCATCTTGCGCGCACCCTCGTAGGGCGTCGCCGGGTCGCCGGTGTTGCCGATCACGACGATCGGTGGCGCCCCAGCGGCGCTGACCTCGGGGTGGTCCTGCTGCCCGGCCACTGGCCAACTGTCGCAACTGAGCAACCCCCAGGCGACGAAGTCGCCGAAGATGGGGGAGGCGGCGCGGAACTGCGGCAGTTTGGCCTTCACCTGGTCCGGGGTGTAGCGCTGGCGGGAATCCGCGCACGAGATGGCGGTGTTGGCGGGCTGGATGTTGCTGTAGTGGCCCTGTTCGTCGCGTCCTGCCATCGAGTCGGCGAGCGCCAACAGCACGGAGCCTTGGCCGCGTTGTGTCGCCTCCTGGAGGCCGAGCGACAAATACTTCCAGGCCTCCTTGTCGTAGAGCGCCGCCGCTATGCCGTACACGGCCTGATCGGCCGTCAGCTTGCGGCTGCTGTCCTCGACAGGCAGCGGTTGCTGGTCCAACTTCTTCACCAGCGCCGCGATCTGCTGGCTGCCGCTGGCCGGGTCGTCGCCGACCGGGCACCTGGAGCCCTTGCGGGCGCAGTCCTTGAGGTAGTTGCCCAGTGCGAGCTGGAAGCCCTTGGCCTGCGCGAGTGCGTGCTCGGCGGGGCCGTGGGTCGGGTCCACCACCGCGTCAAGTACGCTCCGGCCGACGTTCTTGGGGAACAAGTGGGCGTAGACGCCACCCAGTTCGGTCCCGTACGAGATGCCGAAATAGTGGAGCTTGCGGTCGCGCAGCACCTGCCGCATCAGGTCCAGGTCGCGCGCCGCGCTCACGGTGTCCACGCGCGGCAACATCTTGCTGGAGTTGTGCTGGCAGGCCACCGCGTACTTGCGGGACTGCGCGAGGGCTGCCGTCAACTCGGTTTCGTCGTCAGGTGTGTTGTCCACGGCCGCCGCCGCATCCTGTTCGGCATCGCTCAGGCAGGTCACACCCTCACTCGCGCCGACCCCGCGCGGGTCGAAGCTCACCAGGTCGTACCGCTTGCCCAGCTTCTTGTAGTCATCGGCGAAACTGGGCAGTGTGCCGACACCGGAGCCGCCGGGCCCGCCGAAATTGAAGATCAGCGAACCGATTCGTTGGTCACCGTCCGTCGCCTGCTTGCGAATCACCGCGAGGTCGATGGTGTCGCCGGTCGGCTTCTCGTAGTTGAGTGGAGCCTTGAGCGTGCCGCACTCCCAGGCCTTTCCTGGCGCCTCGCCCCCGCCTTGGAGCGCTGTGGGCGCCGGGCAGGACTTCCAGCTCACCTGCTGGCCTGTGAGCGCCTCGGGCAGGGTGGCGTCGCGCGGCACCGGCGGCGCGGACGACGGCGGCCGGGCGTTCTTTGCGCCCCCATCGGATGCGGAGTCCCCGCCGTCGTCACCGCCTCCGCAGCCGTTCACCGTCGCACCCAAGGCGACCACCAGGGCCGCCGAAGCCAAAGCCCTGCTCCGTATAAGACGTGACATGCTGCCTGATCTTAGGTGCCCCGGCTCGCTCTCTCGCCAGCGCACCGGGCCATCCGGCCCCTCGCCGGGGCGCTGCCGCCACCGGTCACCTCGCTAGCGGCACACTGTGCCATCCCGCGGAACCTTCCCCGCCAGGAGATACGCGTCCACGGCGCGCTTCACGCACGGGTCGCCGCTGTCATAGGCGCCATGGCCCTCCCCGTGGTAGGTCAGCTCCACACCGACGCCCCGGCCCAGCGCGCGGGCCATGCGACGGGCGCCCTCGTACGGGGTGGCCGGGTCGCCGGTGTTGCCGACGACCAGGATCGGGGCGGCGCCCCGCGCGCTGACGTCCGGCGTCTGCCAGGTGCCATGCGTCGGCCAATGGGCGCACTGGAGCAGGCCCCACGCCAGGTAGTCGCCGAACACCGGTGACGCCTTGCGGAACGTGGGTAGCGCGGCCCGTATGTCCGCTGGCGTGTAGCGCTGGGTGAAGTCGGCGCAGGTGATGGCGGTGAGGGAGGATTGAAGAGAGCTGTAGTGGCCGTCCTCGCTGCGGCCGTTCATCGCGTCGCCGAGCGCGAGCAGCACCTGACCGTCCCCGGCCTCGGCGTCACTGAGGCCCTGCGTCAGGTACTCCCAGAAGTCCTTCGAGTACAGCGCCTGCGCGATGCCACCACTGGCCAACGACTGCGTCAGGGACCGGCCGCCTTTGCCAGGCAACGGGTCGTTGTCGAGCCGCTTGAGGAACGCGGTGATCTCCCCCTCGGTCGGGCAGTCGTCTCGCTCGGCGGGGCAGTCACGCAGATAGCTCTGCAACGCCCGCTGGAACCCTCTCGCCTGCCCGATGGCCCCGCGTAGCGGGTCCTGGTCCGGGTCCACGACGGCGTCGAACAGCGCCCGACCGACCCTGTCGGGGTACAGATGGGCGTAGACGCCGCCGAGTTCGGTGCCGTACGAGACGCCGAAGTAATGCAGCTTGCTGTCGCCGAGCACGCGTCGCATCAAGTCCAGGTCGCGGGCGGCGTTGACGGTGCCGATGTGCGGTAGCACCGTGCCGGAGTGCTTCTTGCAGCCCGCCGCGTAGGTCCGTATGCGGGCGTCGAGCGCGGTGCTCTCGCGGGCGTTGTCCGGGGTGGCGTCGGCCGCGTGGTACGCGTCGAGGTCTCGATCATCCAGGCACCGCACGCCGTTGCTGCGGCCGACGCCACGCGGATCGAAGCTGACCAGGTCGTAGCGCTCGCGCAGGTCCTGGTAATTCTCCGCGAACGCCGGCAGTGCCGTGATGCCGGAGCCGCCGGGGCCGCCGAAGTTGTAGATCAGCGAACCGATTCTGCGGTCCTGGTCCGTCGCCCGCGCGCGGATGAGGGCGATGCCGATCGTCTTGCCCTCGGGCCGCGCGTAGTCGAGTGGGGCGTGCAACGTGGCGCACTCCCACGGTTCGCCCGGCGGGCCCCCGTCCGCGCCGTCCTCGCTCGTGTCCGGTGCCGGGCACGACGACCAGTCCAGCTCTTGCTGCGCCGAGGCGTCGGGCCGCCCGCCGTGGTCCTCGTCGTCGGAGCTACCACATCCCACGGCGGCGCCGCCGATCAGCAACACGGCGGCCAACCATGCACCGGTGCGTACGCCTGGCACGCCGCGTACGCCCCCGGCGTATCCCGTTGCGGGGCGCCCCGCCGTTGGCTGCTTCGCTGCTGGTTGCCCCGCTGCTGTGCGCTGTGCCCCGGTGCGTCTGGCTGCCGCACCCGTGCGTGAGGGGTCCCGCTGTTTGGCATCCGCTCGGATCTCTCGGGACATGGCTGTCCTCCCAAGGCGGTGGACCGGCTGCCTGCCATCGTCCGGGCGAGCGCGGGCCGCTGCCCGCACAGACGGCCGTACGAGTGAGCCGCGGCGATACGCCCGTGCGGGTGAGCGAGCAGCCGCAGCCCCGCGGTACGCGACTGCCGCGGTACGCGGCCACGGCTTGACCGCGACTGTGGCTGGAGGCGCCGCTACCGCAGCCCGCCTACAGCGCTTCCTTGCGGGTCAGGTGGGTGAAGGCGAGCCAGCCCGGGAGGACCGGGAGCCAGAACGTCATCAGCCGGAACAGCAGCACCGCGGGCGCGGCCGTGTCGTACGGGAGCCCCGCGAACGTCAGACCCGCGATGAGCGCCGCCTCGACCGCGCCGACGCCGCCGGGGGTGGGCGCAGCGGAGCCCAGGGCGTTGCCGGCCAGGAAGACCACGGCGATGCTCGCGTAACTCAAATTGCCGTCGAAGGCCCGGATCGAGGAATCCAGGCACATCACGAACGCCGCCGTGAGGAGCAGCATGCCGCCGATGCCCGCGAACAGCTTTTGCGGGCGCTGGAGCAGGTCGAGCATGCGCGGAATGACCCCGGCGAACAGCGACCGCACCCGCGTGGACACGAATTTGCGCATCGCCGGAATCGCCGTCACCACCAAGGCCAGCACCGCCGCCGTCAGCAGCCCGGCGATGACCGTACGGGACGGCGAGAGGGTTGGGGTGCGCTCGGTGCCGGTGATGTAGCCGAAGGTGCCGAGCAAGATCACATGGCTGGCCAAACCGAAGAGCTGCGATGCGCCGACGCTGGCGACCGCCTGCCCGGGGCGCACTCCGGCGCGTTGCAGGAAGCGGGTGTTGAGCGCCACGCCACCGACAGCCGCCGGGGCGACCAGCTTGGCGAACGACGCGGCGACCTGCGCCAGCACGGTTCGCCCGAACGGCACCTTCTCCGGTACGAACCCGAGCAGGCTGATGGCCGCACAGATATAGGTCAGGCTGGAGAAGAAGAGAGCGATGGCCACCCACGCCCAGTTGGCCTCGTCCACCACCTGGCCCAGCTTGATGTGGGTGAACTGGGAGAGCAGGAAGTACGCCGCGAACGCGCCCGCGCAGAAGCTGACCAGGGTGCGCGGCTTGATGCGCTCAAGCCGGACCGGCTCTATCGGCGCCTGCGGGCGCACCAGCAGCACCTGCTGCCGGATCTGCGAGAGCAAGTCCTCCTCACGGGCCTCTTCAAGCGCCTCGTCCACCGCACGCTTCTCGGCTTGTTTTTCCGCCTGCTGCGCCGCCTTGAGGGCCTTCCTCGCCTTGCGGTCCAGCGGCTCCGCATCGACCCGCTGCCTGACCTCGGCGGCCTCCGCCTCGCGCGCCTCCTTTTCGCTACGGGCCGCCGCGAGCACGGCCTCGCGCTCGCGCTCCGCACGCTCGCGGGCGAGGTGGCGGAGCGTGCCGCGGGTGACGCGGTTGAGCGCGAGGGGCTGAAGCAGCGGGAGGCAGTCGGCGACGGCGTCGGGGCCCATGACGCCGACCGCGGCGGTCACCGAACGCTCGGCGCCGACCCGCAGCGCGAGCGTGGTGAGCAACTGCGCGATGTCCATCCGCAGCACCACATCGCCCGCGGCGATCTCGCCGCCGCGCAGGTCAGAGACGATGACCCGGCCGGAACGATCCACCAAGATGGCGTCGCCCTCCAGCCTGCGGTGCGCGATGCGCCGCGACTGCAACGCGCGCGCCTGGCGCCAGGCGCCCTCAAGGAGTTCGTCGGTGATCCGCTCGTCGGGGAGGGAGTTCAGGGTCCGGCCGCCGGTGTGCTCGTACACCAACATGACCGCGTCCGGGCCCAGCTCCGACGTCGCGATGAGCTTAGGCGCGTTGGCCCCGGCGGCGATGGCCGCGTACGCGAGCAGCGCCTCCTGCTCCAGCGCCTGCCGCAACGACTGGAGGCTGCGGCGCTGGGTGATGGAGCGCAGCGCGAGCCGTTGCCAGGTGCGGTAGAAGAAACCCTGCGCTTGTTGCTCGCGGTCCACGACGGTGACGTCGAGCGGTAGGCCCTCCTCCAGAGTGACCAGATAGCGGCGGCCCCGGTCGGCGTTGGACGGTTGCTCGCCGCTTTGTCCCTCGTCCCAGCGCAGCGCGCTCACCGGGCTGAAGCCGACCCGGCGCAGGCCGAGAAGCAGATGCTGCCCGGTGGGCCGGACGTTGGGCGAGCCGACCGCGTACAGCGTCCCGTACGCGACGGTCCAGCCGATCAGCACGGTGACGAGGATCGAAAACGGCGTCGTATAACGGCCGACGAGTACCGCGAAGGCGTCGAGCAGCAGCACGATCCACATCGCCACCCGCCAGCGCGGGCGGCGGGCCATGCCGACAGCCGTCATATAGGCGATGACGGGGGCGAGATAGCCGTGCACGGGATCGGAGAACGCGCCGCCGGGCGACTGCTGTGTCAGCGCCTCCTGTACGGAGTTGGGCGCGGAGCGCGCCACCCATAGGTCGGTGGCGAGCGATACGCCGTGGGCGAGGACGGCGGCGAGCACGCCATCGGCGATCCGTAGCCCGTCCCGTTTGATCAGCCGTTCCATGGCGAAGGCCACGGGCAGGATCAGCACGGCGACGCTGGCTGTCAGACCGGCGAAGTCGATGAGCAGGTCGGGTGCCTGCTCCGCGCCCTTGCCGATGTCCTTCCCCAGGCCGGCGGTGGTGCCGTGGGCGAAGGCGGCGATGGCCAGCACGACGGCGATGCCGAGCACTCCGAGGACCAGTTTGACCAGGTCGGAGGGGCGGTGCACCCGGGCGGGCAGCAGTGGTTCGTCGCCGGAGACCTGGTCCGCGCGGAGATCGGGCTCCTCGCAGCGGTGCGCCCCGGTGGAGGCGGGCTCGGCTGGTGCGTCGGGTGCGTCGGGTGCCTTGGGTGAGGCTGGCGAGACGGGTGTGGCAGGTGTGGCAGGTGTGGCAGGTGTGGCGGTTGAGTTGGGCTTGTTGGCTTCGGGCCCGGGCTCGGGCGCTGGGGTGTCGGATGAGGCGGTGGCGCCGGACGCGGTAACGGGGCGCGCGGTGGCGCCGGCTGCATCGGTGGTACGGGCCCCCGATGCACCTTCGGCGTCCGGGCCGTCCGTCGCGTCGTTTTCATCGGAGCGGGGCAGCGCGGCGGGGGTGCTGTCCTCTTCCGAAGGCTGCGCACCCTGCATCTCAGTCGTCTCTTCTTGGTCTCGTATCACCTGTCACCGCCCGGAAGATGGTGGCATGGCCAGCGAGCCGGGGGCGGCAGCAGGGTGTACTTCGGGGGCGCGAGATACGGATGGTACGCCCCGTAGCACCCATCCGCACCCGGTGTAATTGCGGGGTTCCGCTGTCGGTGCCGTGCGGCAGGATGAGGCGGATGAGCCGCGAGAGCGAGGAACGATCCGAGCGGGACGGGCTGCCCGAACACCGCGAATACGCAGAACACGCCGAGTATCCGGAGTATCCCGAATACGCAGAACGTGTGCTGGTGGTAACGGAGCGCATTCCGCCCGGTCGGGTGATGACATACGGCGACGTCGCCGAGTGGCTGGCCCAGGAGATAGACCCGGAGGCCGCGCCGGTGCCCGGTGGCGGTGGCCGAGGTGTGGGCGGCCCGCGCCAGGTGGGCCGGGTGATGGCGCTGTACGGCGAGGCGGTGCCCTGGTGGCGCGTGGTGCGCGCGGACGGGACGCTGCTGCCGGGCCATGAGCGGCAGGCGTTGGCTCACTACCGAGCGGAGGGCACACCGTTGCGCGAGGCGGCGCGGACCAGGCCCGCGCCCGACGCTGCTGAATCCGGTGGGTCCGGCGGCGGCCAGGGCCGGCGCGGGGCGCGCGGAGCTAGCGGCGCACGCGGGCGTACGAGCGGGGAGCTGCCGCGGCTCGACATGCGGCGGGCCCGCTGGGACGGCGCCGACCCGCCGCCCGGCGGGTCGGCGTGAGGCATCCGGCGCGCCGGGCGGACGGGAGGGTTCCGCGGTCGCCGCCGGGCCGTCCCGTGCCGTCCGCGGATGGGACATCTCGGGCATGAGCGATGCCTCCGGACTTCCTGACGTACCGGGCATAGTGCGCGGGTGCGGCGTGTCTTGGGTGATCCGCGCATGGCGGGCGGCTGGCGCCTTCCGGGAGCCCCACGCCCTCAGCTTCCACGTACCCCGATTGTCTGATGTGTCCTCCGCAGCAGAGGGTTGGAGTGCGCTGTGGAGGCATGTGGTGCTTGCGGTACGCGTGGTGCGCACGGATTGCCGCGTTACGTACATCACGCGCCTATCGGATGCGCCTGGCGCGCCCCATGGGCCCGCGGTGCTCGGCGCGGCGTGCGGAGCCCGGGCCTCCGGCACGGCCCGGGCGGCTGTTATCCCTGGTGTGGCAGGTGTTTTCGGAAATCGGGGAGCTTCCGTCCTAACTCCCGGACTCATGGCGTGCGGGTGTACGGCAGGGGGATGTAGGGCGAGCTGGGGACGCCTGGGACGCGCTGCGCCCCGCGCCGGCACTGGCGTAGCGTCTGGGGCGGCCCTCACCGCTCGGCCGCCGTCCAACAAGTCTTGGCCATCACGAGGCGCATTTCGGCCACGGAACGGCGCGTCGGGGGCACGGCCGGGCTCAACCGGGCGTTGACCACAGGCGTCATGGCCCCACCCGTCCAGCACGGCCGCAAGGCACCCAGTACAACCACCAGGACCGGCGAACCACGTGAGCTCCTCCTCCTCGTCTCTTCCCCGGCGCGGGCCGACGTCGCGAACGCGGCAAACGCCCCCGGGGCCGCGGCAGGGGACGCCCATGGGGTCTTCCGCCGCGCACCCCGCCGGGGACGCACTCCCATCCGCCCCCCAACCGGGACCGCCCGCAACGACCGAAGCGCGCGGCAGCGCCGCGGCGTACGGCGGTGCCAGGGCAGCTGGCGCTCCCTGGACGTCCGCAGCCTCCGGTTCGGGCGGCTACCGGCTGGTGCGTACGCCGCCCGGATCGGCCACGTCCCCTGTGCTGGACGCCCGACAGCGCGCGGTGGTTGATCACGCCGGCGGTCCGCTGCTCGTGCTGGCGGGTCCCGGCACCGGAAAGACGACCACGCTCATCGAGGCCGTCGCCGCCCGCGTGCGCCGAGGCACCGACCCGGAGCGCATCCTGGTCCTCACCTTCAGCCGGAAGGCGGCGGTCGCCCTGCGCGATCGGATGGCGGCACGGATCGGCGGCGTCGCCGCTCCCTGGGCGACGACCTTTCACTCCTTCTGTTACGCGTTGGTACGCGCCCACCAGGACGCCGACCTGTTCGCCAACCCGCTGCGCCTGCTGTCGGGACCCGAGCAGGACGTGGTGGTACGTGACCTGTTGGCCGGGCAGGCGGAGCTGGAGCGCGAGGGCCGCGCTTCGGTGCGCTGGCCCGACGACCTGCGCGCCTGCTTGACCACCCGAGGATTCGCCGACGAGGTGCGCGCCGTGCTCGCCAGAAGCCGGGAGCTGGGCCTTGGCCCCCAAGCGCTGGGCTCCTTCGCCGCCCGCACCGGCCGGCCCGACTGGGGCGCGGCTGCCTCCTTCCTCGCCGAGTACCTGGACGTCCTCGACGCCCAGGGAGTGCTCGACTACGCGGAACTGGTGCACCGCGCGGTGTTGCTCGCAGAGCGCCCCGAGGTGGCGGCGGAGCTGGCCGGGAAGTACGACGCGATCTACGTCGATGAGTACCAGGACACGGACGTCGCCCAGGCGCGGCTGCTGCGCGCGCTGGCGGTCACCGCGACGCCCCGGCGCGGCACGCCCGGCGCAGTTGCGTCGGGCGGCGGTGCGTCGGAAAAGCGTGTGCCGGGCGGCGGCGTGTCGGAACGGCGTGCGCCGGGCGGCGGTGTGTCGAGGGGGGCGGGGGCAACGGACGGTGCGCCGGTGGGCGGTGCCGCGGGGAGCGCCGCACCGCAGGGGGGTACGCCGCAAGGGCGTACGCCCCAGGCGGGTACGGCGCTGGTTGTGTTCGGCGATCCCGACCAGTCGATCTACGCCTTCCGGGGCGCGGACGTTGGCGGCATCCTCGGCTTCCCCGCAGCCTTTCCGCGCGCTGATGGACGGCCCGCTGATGTGGCGGTGCTCACCACATGCCACCGTGCGCGCGCGGCCCTGTTGACCGCCACCAGGACACTCGCCCGCCGGATGCCGCTGTCCCGGCTGCCGGCCGCCGTTGCGCGCGCGCACCGAGAGCTGACCGCCACCGGCGACGGCGGAAGGGTCGAGGCCTACACCTATCCCACCGTCAGCGCCGAGGTGGACAACGTCGCCGACATCCTGCGCCGTGCGCACCTGGAGGACGGGGTGCCGTGGAGCGCGATGGCGGTGCTCGTCAGGGCGGGCGCGCGGGCGCTGCCGGGCGTACGGCGGGCGCTGACCACCGCGGGCGTGCCGGTCGAGGTGGACGGCGACGACATTCCGCTACGAAACGAGCCCGCCGTCGCGCCGTTGCTGACCGCCCTGCGCGCCACGGCAACAGCGACTCTGCCGGCGCGCGCCGGCGCGACGCCCACGCCGCCCGTACCCCACCAGCGCCAGGCCCCGACGAACGACTCGACGAACGACTCGACGAACGACCCGGGGGCCGATGAAGCTGAGGACGCCGACAACTTCTCGGCCGACAACGCCTCAGACGCCGTCGGCGGGTGGCTCTCCGTGGAGACCGCGCTCTCCCTCCTCACCTCGCCACTCGGCGGCATGGACGCCACCGACCTGCGCCGGCTCGGCCGGGCGCTGCGGGACGAGGAGCGGGCCGCCGGGCGCGCCGTGCCCAGGCCGTCCGATGTGCTGATCGCCGAGGCATTGACCGAGCCGCAGCGACTGGTTGTGCACGATCCGGCGTACGCGCGGGGCGCGCAGCGGCTCGGGCTGCTGCTGTGTAAGGCGCGCGAGTTGCTCGCTGGCGGCAGCACGGCGGAAGAAGCGCTGTGGTGCTTGTGGGACGGTACGTCGTGGCCGCAGCGGCTGGAGCGAGCGGCCTGGCGTGGCGGGGCAGCGGGGCGCAATGCGGACCGGGACCTCGATGCGGTGTGTGCGCTGTTTGAGACGGCCGCGCGCGCGGAAGAGCGCACCGGTGGCCGGGGCGCGCTGAACTTCCTCGAAGAGCTCGACGCCCAGGACATCGCCGCCGACACGCTGGCACGCCGGGCGGCCAGGCCCGACGCCGTACGACTGTTGACCGCGCACCGCTCCAAGGGGTTGCAGTGGCGGCTCGTGGTCGTGACGGGTGTCCAAGAAGGGCTCTGGCCCGACCTGCGGCGGCGCGGTTCGCTCCTGGAGGCGGACCGGATCGGCCGGGACGGCATCGCGGAACCACTGCCGCCCGGCGCGCTGCTCGCCGAGGAACGGCGGTTGTTCTACGTGGCGGCGACGCGGGCCAGCGAGCGTCTGGTGGTGACCGCCGTACGGGCCCCCGCCGACGACGGCGACCAGCCGTCGAGGTTCCTGACCGAGCTCGGCATCGAACCGGTGGATGTCATGCACCGGCCGCGGCGCCCGCTGTCGGTGCCCGCACTCGTCGCGGAGCTGCGCGCCACCACCGTTGATCCAGCGGCCTCCGACGCGCTGCGGGACGCGGCGGCCCAGCGGCTCGCCCGACTCGCGGCGCTGCGCGACGACGAGGGTGTGCCACTGGTCCCCGCGGCGCACCCGTACCGCTGGTGGGGCCTGGACGACACCACCCACAGCGAGGTCCCGCTGCGGGACCGGGAAGCGCCGGTGGGGCTCTCGGGCAGCGCGCTCGACCAACTGGTCAACACCTGCTCCCTCCAGTGGTTCCTGGGGCGTGAGGTGAAGGCGGAACCACCGTCCACCGCGGCGCAAGGGTTCGGCAACGTCGTCCACGTGCTCGCCGACGAGGTCGCCTCGGGGCGTACCCCCGCCGATCTCGCGGTGCTGATGGAGCGGCTCGACTCGGTGTGGGATGCGCTCGCCTTCGAGGCGCCGTGGAAGTCGCGGCAAGAAAAGGAGAACGCACGGGCAGCCCTGGAACGCTTTTTGCGCTGGCACGTGATGGAGCGCGGCGGGCGCACCGTCGTCGGCAGCGAGCACGCCTTCGATGTGACGCTTGAGGTGGATACGTACCAGGTACGCATCCGCGGCTCCATGGACCGGGTGGAGACGGACGCCGATGGCCGCGCGTACGTGGTGGACTTCAAGACGGGCAAGCAGTCGGTCACCCGCGACGGGGTTGCCCGTCACCCGCAGCTCGCCGTCTACCAGCTTGCGGTGCGCGAGGGCGCGGTGGACGACCTGTTCGGCGGCGCTCACCCGGAGCCCGGCGGCGCGGAACTGGTGCAGCTACGGCAGGGAGCCGCACGCAAGGCGGGGGGCGAGACGCTGCCCAAGGTGCAGGCACAGGAGCCGCTCCCGCGGGGGCTGGTGGAGCAGGGAGATTCGGCGGGGCCGGTGGGGCACGTGGGGCAGGCGGATTCAGCGAGTCCCGTGGAGCGGGTGGGTTCGGCGGAGCAGGTGAGCGCGGCGGGCCCAGTGGATACGGCTGACGCGACGGATTCTGCTGGTGTGGCGGGGCCGGTTGCCGCGGCGGCCGGTTCGCCCGGGGAGACGGCGGGTGGGACGGCGGGTGCCGGGGCACCGGACTGGGTGGGCGATCTGCTCGCTACGGCGGCGGGCCGGGTGCTCGATGAGCGCTTCACCCCGAGCCCCGGCGAGCACTGCAACCGCTGCGCCTTCCGCGCCTCCTGTGGCGCCCGCCCGGAGGGCCGGCACGTGGTCGAGTAGCACCGCGAAGGCGGGGCAGGCGGGGCAGGCGGGGTGGGGGGACGCGGAGGCGGGGTTGACGGTGGTTGGTCGCCGGGACGTGGTGGGCGATGTCAGTGGGCGGCATTAGCCTCACTGGGGTGTCAGCACACCTCACCGATCCCGAGCAGCTCAAGGAGCTTCTTGGCATTCCGTTCACCCCAGAGCAGATGGCCTGCATCATTGCGCCACTCGCTCCGCAGGTGATCGTGGCCGGGGCCGGCTCCGGCAAGACGACGGTGATGGCCGCGCGGGTCGTTTGGCTGGTCGGTACGGGACAGGTCGCGCCGGAACAGGTGCTGGGCCTCACCTTCACCAACAAGGCGGCCGGCGAGCTGGCCGAGCGGGTGCGTAAGGCGCTGCACAGGGCCGGGATCGGCGAGCCCGGTGACGTCGGAGGTGCCGTTCGCGGGCCTGGGCCCGGTGAAGTGGAACTGGAGGGCGAGGTTCCGGGCGAGCCGCGAATCTCCACGTACCACGCCTTCGCGGGGCAATTGCTGGGGGACCACGGGCTACGCATCGGAGTCGAGCCGGGTGCCCGATTGCTCGCCGACGCCACCCGCTTCCAACTCGCCGCCCGCGTGCTGCGCACCGCGCCCGGCCCGTATCCGGCGCTCACGCGGTCCTTCGCCGACCTGGTGACCGACCTCCTCGCCCTTGACGGCGAACTGGCCGAGCACCTGGTGCCCGTCGAACGGCTGCGGACCCACGACACCGAACTGCTGGCGACCCTGGAAGGGGCCAAACTCAGCAACGACGACCTGCGGAAGGTGCCCGAGGCGGCCCGCGCCCGGCTCGAACTCCTTGACCTTGTCGGCCGCTACCGCGCGGAGAAGCGCCGCCATGACCTCCTCGACTTCGGCGACCAGATCGCCCTGTCGGCCACCTTGGCCCGCAGCCATCCCGAAGTCGGCCGGGCCCTGCGCGAGGAGTTCGCCGTGGTGCTCCTCGACGAGTACCAGGACACCTCGGTGGCCCAGCGACTGCTGCTGTCGAGCCTGTTCGGCGCGGGTGAGGAGGCGACGGCTAGCGAGGGCGGGGCGGGGGCGGTAGCCGGCGGCGGGGCGGACCCGGACGCCGGTGCGCGCAGCCCCGGAGTAGCTGCGGGCGCGGGGGCCGCTGTGACCGCGGTGGCCGGGAGCGCGACCGGTGGTGGGAGCGGTGGTGGGAGCGCAGTCCCCGGCGCACGGGCGGGCTTGCACGACGGTACGGGGCACGCCGTCACCGCCGTGGGCGACCCCTGCCAGGCGATCTACGGCTGGCGCGGCGCCTCCGTCGCCAACCTGGATGACTTCCCCGAGCATTTCCCCCGCGCGGCTGGGGGTGTTCGCGAGGCTCATGGTGCTCACAGGCCTGTTGGGTCTGTTGGGTCTGTTGGGTCTGATGGGTCTGATGGGGCTAGTGGTGGCAGCGAGATCGGCGATGCTCACGTACCTGGTGGTGCTGTCGGGGCAGTCACGTCCGCTGCTCGGGCGCGCAACGGTGGCCCGGCCGAGCGGTTCTCGCTCAGCGAGAACCGGCGTAGCGGGGGCCGTCTACTCGCGCTCGCCAACCGCCTCGCCACCCCGTTGCGCGCACGGCACGCGGGCGTCGCGGCGCTGCGCCCCGCGCCCGGCGCCGACCGCGACGGCCTGGTGCGCTGCGCGCTGCTGCCCACCCACGCCGAAGAACTGGCCTGGCTCGCGGACTCCATCGCCCACCTCGTGCGTACGGGCACGCCGCCGGGTGAGATCGCGGTCCTGTGCCGTACGGCGGTTGACTTCGCCCAGATTCAGGGCGCGCTGGTGGAGCGGGACGTTCCGGTCGAGGTGGTGGGCCTGTCCGGGCTGCTGCATCTGCCGGAGGTCGCCGATCTGGTCGCCATGTGCGAAGTGCTGCACGACCCCACGGCCAACGCCGCCCTGGTACGGCTGCTGACCGGCCCGCGCTGGCGCATTGGCGCACGCGACCTGGCGCTACTGGGCCGCCGCGCCCGTGCGCTCGTACGACGTCACCCCACTCACTCACCTGACCCTGACAACCCTGACAGTCCCGGCCAGGACGCGGACCGCCGCCTCGCCGAGGCCGTCGAGGGGGTCGATCCGGCCGAGGCCATCTCGCTCGCCGACGCCCTCGACACACTCGTCTTGAACACATCCCCCTATGGACCCCAGGCTCATGACGACGCGGGCGACGAACTGCCGTTCTCGGCGCACGCCCGAGTCCGCTTCGCCCGCTTGGCCACAGAACTGCGTGTATTGCGCCGTTCGCTCGGTGATCCGTTGATGGACGTGTTGCACCGCGTTCTCGCGGTCACCGGCCTTGAGGTGGAACTGTCCGCTTCGCCGCACGCACTCGCCGCCCGGCGCCGCGAGACCCTGGGTAACTTCCTGGACATCGCCGCCGGATTTGCAGCTCGTCAAGGCGGCGCCTCCGCGCTGGACGGCGCGCCAACCCTGCTGGCGTTCCTTGGGTTCCTACGGACGGCCGCCCAGTACGAGAAGGGCCTGGACAACGCGCTCCCGGGTGGCGAGAACACCGTCAAGGTGCTCACCGCGCACAAGTCAAAGGGCCTGGAGTGGGACGTGGTGGCGGTGCCGGGGCTGGTGGCGAAGACGTTTCCGAGCGAGCAGTCCCGCGAGTCCTGGACGGCGAACGCGAGGGTGCTGCCGCACGCGCTGCGCGGCGACGCCGACACGCTTCCTGACGTGACGAGCTGGGACGCCAAGGGGCTGAACGCGTTCAAGGCCGCGATGAAGGAGCACCAGCGCACGGAGGAACTCCGCCTTGGCTACGTGACCTTCACCCGCCCCCGCTCCCTGTTGCTCGGTTCCGGGCACTGGTGGGGCCCCTCTCAGAAGAAGCCACGTGGCCCGTCCGCCTTTCTGGATGCGCTGCGGGAGCACTGCGAAACGGGTGCGGGCGAGATCGAGGTTTGGGCGCCCGAACCGGCCCCTGACGAGGAGAACCCAGCCCTGCGCGACCCGGACCCAGACTCGGACGAGGCCGCGCCCGCCGACCGGGCCTGGCCGCTCGCGCTCAACCCAACGGCGCTCGCCCGCCGCCGCCGGGCCGCTGACGCGGTCCTCGCCCACCTCGCCCGCCTCGACGCCCCCACCGGGCGTGCCACGCACCCCGCCGCGCACACCGCGGACCTGGTGGAACCCGCCACCGCCACCCCTGGCGCGGAGGGCCCATCAGGCCACGACACGGAGCACCCCGCCACCGCCGCCTTCGCTACCGCCCTCGCCCCGGACGATGCTCACGCCGCGGACGATGCCCTTGGCTCGGGCTACGCCCACGACCCGGAGTGGCCGCCTCCAGACGACCCGCACGATGACGCCTCGTACCCCGACCCGTATGACGACTTGTACGACGACCCGCATGAGCGCCCGTACGGCGAGCAGCACGCCGACTCGTATCACGCTGACTCATCGGTGGCGCCCCCGGCCGTCCCGCAAGCAGCCCCACCCGACACTCCGCACGGCGACGAGCCAGCGAACGACGAGCCAGCGAACGACCAGGGACTGAGCGACCGAGCACCAAACGACCGAGCACCAAACGACCAAGCACCGAGCGAGCATGCGCCGAGCGGCGAGCCGCTGCTGCCAGCAGAGACGCGGCTTGCCGACTCGTGGGACCGGGACCTCGACGCGCTCGCTGGGGAACTGCGCCGGGCCCGGGCCACCGTGCGCGATGTGCTCGTGCCGCCCGCGTTGAGCGCATCGCAGGTGCTGCGGCTCGCCGCCGACCCGGATGGCTTCGCCCGCGAACTGGCCCGCCCCATGCCGGGCCCGCCGCGCCCCGCCGCGCGCCGCGGCACCCGCTTCCACGCCTGGGTCGAGTCGAGATTCGAGGCGCTGCCGCTGCCGATGCTGGGACCGGACGAACTGCCGGGCGCCGACGAGGACGGCCCGGAGTCGGACGCCGAGGGCGGTGGGGACGGCTGGGACCTGGAGGCGCTGAAGGAGGCGTTCAACCGCACCCCGTACGCCCGCCGCACGCCGCACCGCATAGAAGCCCCCTTCCAGCTCAACCTCGCCGGCCGGGTGGTGCGGGGCAGGATCGACGCCGTATACCGCCACCGCGTACGGCATGCTCCTGGCGCGAAGCCCGCCCCCCCGGCGGACGGCGCGCACGCCGCCGAAGCCACACCGGGTGCCGCGCCCCACGGCCCCCCCGTGGACGGCGACGGCAGGCCTGCCGACGAAGCGCACGGTGACCAGCTCCAGGACCAGGGGGACCAAAACCAGCTCCAGTACGAGTACGAGTACGAGTACGAAATCATCGACTGGAAGACCAACCGGGCGCAGGACGCCGACCCACTCCAGCTCGCCGTGTACCGGCTGGCCTGGGCCGAACAGCATGGCCTGCCGCTGTCCGCCGTCACGGCGGCGTTCCTCTACGTTCGTAGCGGCGAGATCGTCCGGCCGGAACCCCTGCCGGGCCGGGCCGAAATCGAACGCATCCTGCTCGGTGAACCACGCGGCACAGGCGCCTAGCCGAACGCGGTGAGCACCTCGCGAGGGGCCCGGCGCGGGAGGCGGTCTCGCCTGCTGCGCTGCCCCTCACACCATGACCGGCCCTCGGGCTCGGGCGGCGGAACCCGGGCGAGGCGGGTCGGCCCGGCCGGTTAGGCTCGTCGTCATGAGCACCGCCCCGGACGACGCTGTCCGCGCCTATGTCGAAGCCCACCGTGCCGCGTTCCTCGATGACCTGGTCGCCTGGCTGCGTATCCCCTCCGTATCGGCCGACCCCGGCCGCGCCGGTGACGTCCGACGCAGTGCCGAGTGGTTGGTCGAAAAGCTGGCCGCGACCGGCTTCCCGACAGCGGAGGTCTGGGAGACCGCCGGTGCTCCCGCGGTCTTCGCGGAGTGGCCGTCGAGCGATCCGGACGCCCCCACGGTCCTGGTCTACGGTCACCACGACGTCCAGCCCGCCACGCTGGAGGACGGCTGGCACAGCGATCCGTTCGAACCGCAGACGCGCGACGGCAAGCTGTACGCACGGGGCGCGGCCGACGACAAGGGGCAGGTGCTCTTTCACACGCTCGGCGTCCGCGCCCACCTGGCCGCGACCGGCCGCAGCGCGCCCGCCGTCCATCTGAAGTTGCTCATCGAGGGCGAGGAGGAGTCCGGTTCGCCGAACTTCCCCGAGCTGATCAAGGCCCGCGCCGACCGGTTGGGCTGTGACGCGGTGGTCGTCTCCGACACCGGCATGTGGTCAAGGGACACCCCGACGGTTTGTACGGGGATGCGTGGACTGGCCGACTGCCAGATCGACCTGTACGGGCCTGAGCAGGACATTCACTCAGGTTCCTTCGGCGGAGCCGTACCGAATCCGGCCATGGAGGCGGCCCGGCTCGCTGCAGCGCTGCATGACGCGGACCTGCGGGTGGCGATACCCGGCTTCTACGATGGTGTGCTGGAACTCACCGAACGTGAGCGCCAGCTCTTCGCCGAACTCCCCTTCGACGAGGCGGAGTGGCTGCGTACCGCACACTCACGCGCCACGTCGGGCGAAACGGGATACACCACCCTGGAGCGGATCTGGGCCCGCCCGACCGCCGAGGTCAACGGCATCGGCGGCGGCTACCAAGGCCCCGGTGGGAAGACCATCGTTCCCGCGAGCGCCCAGGTGAAGCTGTCGTTCCGGTTGGTGGAGGGCCAGGACGCGGAAGAGATTCAGCAGGCGGTACGGGAGTGGGTGGCGCAACGGCTGCCCGCCGGTATCCGGCACGAGATCACCTTCTGGGGCGCGACCCGTCCTTGTCTGACCCCGCTTGATCACCCGGCGTTGCAGTCGGTCGTACGGGCCATGGAGCGCGCCTTCGGCCAGCCGGTCCGCTTCACCCGTGAGGGCGGCTCGGGCCCGGCGGCCGATCTGCGGGACGTCCTGGGCGCACCGGTGCTCTTCCTCGGCATCTCGGTGCCGTCCGATGGGTGGCACGCCCCGAACGAAAAGGTGGAACTCGACCTGCTGATGAAGGGCGTCGAGAGCGCCGCCTATCTATGGGGCGATCTTGCCGAGACCTGGCGGGTACCCGTGACGCGATAGCAGGCCAGGCCCTGGGGCGACGGCAAGCCACTGCCCGACCAGTGAGCTGCACGGCGGACCACCGAGCCGTACGGGCGGACCACCCACCGGGCCAGCGGCGAACCACCGAGCGCCAGGCAGGCCCCACCAGGCCACCCACCAGCCCAGAAGCGGGCCACGGGGCGTGCAGCGGGCCGAAGGTCGGGCAGGCGGGACCGCCGGGAACACGACAAAGTGTTCCAGACAGACCAGCGACCAGACAGACCAGCGGCCAGGCAGACAGCGGCCAGGCAGGTCAGACAGGCCAGAGGTCAGACAGTCGCACGGTCGGGCTGATCGAGACCGCTGGAGAGTGCGTAAGGCCCGGTAAACCCGACACCCAGCGAAGCCCGAACGACGGCCGCGTAAGCCGGGAAGAGAGCACAGCTGTACATGGTTCACATAGGGGGAGTTGGAAGTAACGTGACCACCTGGACCGAACGATCCACCGGCATCTCGATCCCACTGACGGCCGAGGGTGGCGTTGACCGCGCGGCACACCACCGGCTGGACGAGGCGTGGCTCGCCGCAGCGTGGAGCCATCCGACGACGCGCGTCTTTGTGGTTTCCGGCGGCCAGGCCCTGGTGGACGACACCCCTGACGGCCGTACGGAACTGGTGATGACGCCGGCCTTCGAGGCCCCCCTCACTGAGACCCACCGCTATTTCCTGGGCGCCGACGCCGAGGGTGTGCGCTACTTCGCGCTACAGAAGGACACGCTGCCAGGGCGCATCGACCAGTCGGCGCGCCCAGCGGGGCTGCGTGAGGCAGGCGCGCTGCTCTCCGAGCGGGACGCCGGGCTGTTGGTGCATGCCGTTGCGCTGGAGAACTGGCAGCGGTTGCACCGCTTCTGTTCGCGCTGCGGCGAGCGGACCGTGATTGCGGCGGCCGGTCACATCCGTCGCTGTCAGGCTTGCGGCGCCGAGCACTACCCCCGTACCGACCCTGCCGTGATCATGCTGGTCACCGACGAACAGGACCGGGCGCTGCTCGGCCGACAGGTGCACTGGCCGGAGGGTCGGTTCTCAACGCTGGCGGGCTTTGTCGAGCCGGGCGAGTCCATCGAGCAGGCGGTGGTCCGTGAGGTGGCGGAGGAGGCGGGGGTGACGGTCGGCGACGTCGAGTACGTCGGCAGCCAGCCCTGGCCCTTCCCGTCCAGCCTGATGCTCGGCTTCATGGCCCGCGCCACGACCTCGGACATCCAGGTCGACGGCGAGGAGATCCACGAGGCGCGCTGGTTCTCCCGCGACGAACTGCGCGCGGCATACGAGTCGGGCGAGATGCTGCCGCCCTACGGCATCTCCATCGCGGGCCGCCTCATCGAGCTCTGGTACGGCAAGCCCCTACCGGGCTAACCGGGCACCTTGGGCCCGTCAAGCACGCCCCTGACCTGCCCGCCAAGCACGCCCGGTGACCTGCCCGCTAAGCACGCCCCTGACCTGGGCGAGCCGACCGCGGACGCTGCCGTCACGCACCGCCCACGCAGCCGCCCCCGAGGTAGGTACGGGGGCGGCTGCTTGGCGCTGCTGTTAGTTGATGCAAGGGCCCAACCGGCGGGCCAGGGCCAGCAAGGTCAGACGCCGAGCCGCTCTTTGACCTGTGCCAACGAGGGGTTGGCCAGCGCCGAGCCGTCGGGGAACAGCAGGGTCGGCACGAGCTGGTTGCCGTTGTTCACCTGCTCCACGAACTTCGCCGACTCCGGGTCCTGCTCGATGTTGATCTCGGTGTAAGCGATTCCTTCGCGCTCCATCTGGCCCTTGAGGCGGCGGCAGTAGCCGCACCAGGTGGTGCTGTACATCGTCACAGTGCCCGACATCGGTCCTGGCGCTCCTTCGGCTGGTGTTGGCTTTGTGCGGTAGTGCTCGTACAACGCGCGCCTGCCCCCGGCCATTCCCAGCACGCCGCATCGGCCGCGTACGACCCCGTACGACCCCGTGCCGGCCGCGCACGGCCCCGTTACCGGCCGCGCACGCCTCGCATCGACCCGTGCCCGGCCTCGTACCCACCACGCACAGCTCCTCCCGACGACGTACGCCCCAGAGCCCGCTCGCGCCGCCGAAGGGGCTGTGGTGGGCCGAGTGGGCGCAGAGACGACGTACGCCCCAGAGCCCGCTCGCGCCCGACCGCCTACCGTCCCCGCACTCCCCCCGAGGCCCAGCTGCCGGAGAAGGAGGCGGGCATACGACTCCGGGGCAGGGGTGGGCAGCCCGCTGCGCGCCTGGCTCTGCTCAACCCGGCCGGTGCTGCGCCTTGACCAGCGGCAGAGCGAATCGCCATGTGAGATTAATACGACCGCAACCCCTTGGCTGTGGACAACCGAAACGTCGCCAACCCGGAACCTGGCAGCATGGCGGGGTGACAGCAAGCAACGCACCTCTCGCCTCCGGCGGCGGCCAGCCCACCGCGCTCTTCCCGAGCGTTCCGGACTCCGCCGACGCGGTGCTCGACGGTCTCGACCCCGAGCAGCGCGAGGTCGCCACGGCCCTGCACGGCCCGGTGTGCGTGCTGGCCGGAGCAGGCACGGGCAAGACGCGAGCGATCACGCACCGGATCGCGTACGGGGTCCGCGCGGGCATCCTTCAGCCCGCCAGCGTCCTCGCCGTGACCTTCACCAACCGCGCGGCCGGTGAGATGCGCGGCAGGCTGCGCCAACTCGGCGCGGGTGGTGTGCAAGCTCGTACGTTCCACTCGGCGGCGCTGCGCCAGCTCCACTACTTCTGGCCCAAGGCGGTGGGGGGCGACCTGCCGCGGCTGGTCGAGCGCAAGGCCCAGCTCGTGGCGGAGGCCGCCGCGCGCTGCACGATCCGGCTCGACCGCAACGAGCTGCGGGATGTCACCAGCGAGATCGAGTGGTCCAAGACCACTCAGACCGTGCCCGAGGAGTACCCGATCGCCGTCGTCAAGGCCGCCCGCGACGCCCCTCGCGACCCGGCTGAGACCGGACGGATCTATGCGGTGTACGAGCAGCTCAAACGGGACCGCGGCGTGATCGACTTCGAGGATGTGCTGCTGCTCACGGTCGGTGTCCTCCAAGACCGGCTCGACATCGCCGACCAGGTGCGCAGCCAGTACCAGCATTTCGTGGTGGATGAGTACCAGGACGTCAGCCCGCTTCAGCAGCGCCTTCTCGATCTGTGGCTCGGCGACCGGGAGAGTCTGTGCGTGGTCGGCGACGCCAGCCAGACCATCTACTCCTTCACCGGCGCGACCCCGGACCACCTGCTGAACTTCCGCGTCCGGCACCCATCGGCCACCGTCGTCAAGCTCGTCCGCGACTACCGCTCTACCCCCCAGGTCGTGCACCTGGCCAACGGTCTGCTCGCCACCGCACGCGGGCGCGCCGCCGAGCACCGTCTGGAGCTGATCTCCCAGCGGGACCCGGGCCCCGAGCCGGGCTACAGCGAGTACGCGGACGAGCCGGCCGAGGCCGAGGGCACCGCCCGCCGCATCCGTGACCTTCTCGACACGGGCGTCGCCGCCAGCGAGATCGCCGTCCTCTACCGCATCAACGCCCAGTCCGAGGTCTACGAGCAGGCGCTCGCCGACCAGGGCGTCCCCTACCAGTTGCGTGGCGCCGAGCGCTTCTTCGAACGGCCCGAGGTGCGCGAAGCCGGGCTGCTGCTGCGCGGCGCCGCCCGCGCGGGGGGAGCCGATCCAAGCCTGGAGGACGCGGACATACCGTCCCAGGTGCGCGCCGTGCTCGGCTCCCGAGGCTGGGCGCCGCAGCCGCCCACCGGCTCGGGCGCGGTCAGGGAGCGCTGGGAGTCGCTTGCGGCCCTGGTCCGGCTCGCCGACGAGTTCGTACGGGCCAGGCCCCAGGCGACCCTGCGCGACCTGGTCACGGAGCTGGACGAGCGGGCCGCCGCCCAACATGCCCCAACGGTCGAGGGCGTGACGCTGGCCTCCCTGCACGCGGCCAAGGGCCTGGAGTGGGACGCGGTGTTCCTCGTCGGCCTCACCGAAGGCATGCTGCCGATCACCCACGCCAAGACCGACCGGCAGATCGAGGAGGAGCGGCGACTGCTGTACGTCGGCGTCACCCGAGCCCGCCGCCACCTCATGCTGTCCTGGGCACTGTCCCGCTCACCGGGCGGGCGCCCGACCCGCCGTCCCAGCCGTTTCCTGGATGGCCTGCGGCCCGGCTCCGCGGCTGCTGCCGCACCCCGCATGGCCGTCTCGGGCGGCACCGCCGCCACAGGAGGCGTGGAGCGGGGTGTGAGCGCCAAGCGGCGGCCCCGAGGCCCGGTGCGCTGCCGGGTGTGCGGCAGGTCGCTCACGGATGCGGGCGAGATGAAGCTGATGCGGTGCGAGGACTGCCCGTCCGAGCTCGACGAGGGCCTCCACGACCGGCTCCTTGACTGGCGGGCGCAGCAGGCCGCGCG
Organism: Streptomyces zagrosensis; assembly: GCF_014203645.1. Taxonomy (GTDB): domain Bacteria; phylum Actinomycetota; class Actinomycetes; order Streptomycetales; family Streptomycetaceae; genus Streptomyces; species Streptomyces zagrosensis. The sequence goes on from NZ_JACHJL010000009.1 coordinate 155,482, forward strand.
GCTGGGCCAGCCCGCGTACTGCGTCTTCACCGACAAGACACTGCTCGCCATCGCCGAGGCGGTACCGGACTCCGAGGCCCGACTCTCCGCGATCTCCGGCGTCGGCGCACGCAAACTCCGCACGTACGGCCCTGACGTGCTCACACTGTGCGCCGGAGAGGACCTCGCGAGCCATGAGGAGCCGGAAAAGAACTCGTCGAAAAAATAGTTTGCGCACGCGGACGGCGTACCCATAGCCTTCCGAGCACGGAGACAACGGGCCTTCCGAGATCCGATGGATTCATGTTGTACTGACCAGACACGAACTGGCCCTGCCAGATCAGTCCCGAGACGCCGAGAGGAGGCGAAGACCAAATGATCACTTACATCAGCACCATCAAAATGATCGATCGTCCGGTCATCGCCACCTGCCCGCTCGGCTTCTCCTCGCAGGGCACTGATGTGTCCAGCTTCGGTACCTCCGCCTTTGGCACCTCTGGCTTCGGTGCTGCCGGCTTCGGTATCTCCGGCGTGCGCCCGGAAACCCTGGCGCCCCGTCCGGTTCATGAGCTCCGCAGTGAGCGACCGATCCAGGCACCGGCAGTAGCAGCGGTGGCACAGGCCAGGACCTATGCCATGGCCGCCGCTAATGGCGCCGAAATCCAGACGCAGCATCACCAGAAGTGGGCCTCCCGCGGGCTCGAACCCTGGAGTGATCCAACCTGATCGGCAATCAGGTCGGCACCTTCCAGGGCCGCGGAACCCACACCGGGTTTCGCGGCCCTTTTGATTTGCCCTCCTGGTTGCCCAGGGGGGAAACGCAGAGCCCGGCCACCAGCCGGGCCGACACAGACGAGGAACTCACCACCGTGCAACTCAAGGCGCACACCCCGTCCGTAGCGACCGACCTGATCCCCCCGCCTTACCCCTCGGAGGACTCCTTGACCCCGGCCCCGCTCACCGCTCTGACCGAGCTGGATGACGCCATCGACAGCCTCGGCGAGGCCGTGCCGTGTCGTTCGTACGACCCGGAGGTCTTCTTCGCCGAGTCGCCCGCCGACGTCGAGTACGCCAAGGCGCTGTGCCAGACCTGCCCGCTGCGTGAGGCATGCCTTGCTGGTGCGAAGGACCGCCGGGAGCCCTGGGGCGTTTGGGGCGGCGAACTCTTCGTGCAGGGCGTTGTCGTGGCCCGCAAGCGGCCCCGTGGGCGCCCGCGTAAGAACCCGGTCGTGGCATGAACACCCCGGGAACTATCGACCGCCCCGCGACGCACGACCCCAAGAAGCAGGACCCGATGATGCCAACCACCGATGAACCCACGCTGGTATTTCCCCCACGCAACACCACAGGTGCGACCGAGTCGCGCCAGAACAGGACCCGCGAAATGCAACTCATCCCAGAAGCCTTGGCTCGCGCACATATGCGCGAGCGAATGCACGAGGCGGATTCCGAACGCAGGGCAGTGCGCCTCGCCACCGCCCGCCGCATGCAGCGCCGGGCCGAACGCGCTTCACTGCGCGCCCGCCGTGCCTTGGCCATGGCGGTCATGAGCTGAAAGATGTCCAGCCGGTTAACGACCGGTAGGCCCCGGCGATCGACCGCTCCCTTGGAGCGGAGGATGGCTAACCGTCGTCGTACCGTGGCAACGAACGAACGATCGCCAACGTGCACCACCCACGCATAGTGCCGTTATCACTGGGGGCGGGTCCGAAAGGACCGGCCCCCAGGCCATTCCCCGCTCCTTTTGGCGGGGCATGTGTGCCATGTCGTGGACGGATTTCGCAGATGTCGTCTCTAGGCGGACCAGACGTCACGTGAATCAGTGTCTTCGGACGCCGAGGCCATCACCTGTGTCGGCTGCACGACTGTCGCCCCCAACACCCCACCGATGGAGACTTGTTCCGTCGAAATCGGCAGCCGTCATGACTTCTGCGACACCTGCGCCCGAAAGAACATCAAAGCTATCGAGGGTCTGCTTGGCTCGGCCTGACGGCAGCGGCTCGGCAGCCACCCCTATCAGCCCCCGGCCGATAACCCGACCGACCCGGACCGGCAAGACCGCAGGGGCGGTGCTTTGCGCTCGGTCCGGAGGGCCGGTTGGCGGGCCGGTTGGTTGGGAGGTTGGCGGGCCGGTTGGTTGGGAGGTTGGCGGGCCCGAGCGGTCGGCTGATCTCCCTGCGGCCGGACGGCAGGTCATGAGTCGGTCGGTCAGCCGTGGCGGGTCGGGTGAAGCAGGTCCGGGCAGAGCCGGGTCGCGTTGGGCAGAGCCGGGTCGGGACGGGCGGAATCCGGTTGGTTGGGGCTCGTCATTCGGGTCCGGTCTGGCCCGGGGCGGGAGTCCGGCCTGGCCCGGGGCGGGGGCCCGGGCCAGGAGACGGAACCTATGAGGCCGAGGTCTCCTCCGCGATGTCGTGCTCCAGCGCTACTGCGGCTTCCAACTCGGGCCCGACCTCTTCGACCTCGTCCTCCACCGCGAACCCGGGCACCCACTCCTCGATCTCATCCCGCATCCGCACCGTGGCGCCGAGCTGCGAGAGCACCCCAATGGTGCTCATGCTCACCCGGTGGATCAGCAGATACGACGGCGGCAGGTTGAGCTGTCGGCCAAGGTCATAGGCGGGCGAGCGGCGGTCGGCGAGGGTGGCTGCCTGGCCGCGTATCCACTCCCGGGAGAAGGTGAACTCCTCCTGCTGGGCCGGTTCGATGATGGGCAACAGATAGTCCATGAGCATTTCCGAGTCGAGCTGGAGCCCCGGCTTGATGAACCCTTGCTCGCGCAGGAGTTCCTGGACCTCGTCGCCCTCGCCGTCCAGGAGCATCCGCAGTGTGGTGCCGATATGCGGAGGCAGGCCGTCCGGCAGCCGATCCACCGTGCCGAAGTCCATGACACCCAGCCTCCACTTCTCCGGTGGGCCATCCGGCGCGTCCTCGACGAGAAGCCGGAAGTTGCCGGGGTGCGGATCGGCGTGCAACAGGCCGGTGCGGGCGACGCCGGAGAAGAGAAACAGGGTCAGCAACTGGCCGGCACGATCTCGCTGCTCGGGTGTGCCGTTCGAGATCACCTCGGAGAGCGGTATGCCCTCCATCCACTCGGTGATGAGCACCTGGTCGCACTGGTGCACCACCCCCGAGACGGCGACGTCCGGATCGTCGGCGAACTCGTCCGCGTAGGTCTGCTGTGCCTGTGCCTCCAGCTCGTAGTCCAACTCCTCGGACACCCGGTTGCGCAGCTCTACGATCAGTGGCTTTATTTCGATACCAGGCACCAGGGGGCCAAGCAGTCGGGAAAGGCGGCCCAGTTGAGTGAGGTCGGAGAGCAGTGCTTCCCCGGCGCCCGGGTACTGCACCTTCACCGCGACATCGCGCCCGTCGTGCCAGGTTGCCCGATGTACCTGTCCGATGGAGGCCGCAGCGGCCGGTTTGTCGTTGAACTCCTGGAAGAGCTCGCGCCAGTCTGCCCCGAGCCGATTGGCCAGCGCTGCGTGCACCGAACGAGTGGGCATCGGTGGCGCCGCTTCCTGGAGCTTCGTCAACGCCGCACGGTAGGGCTTGGCGATCTCTTCCGGCAATGCGGACTCGAAGACCGACATGGCCTGGCCGAGCTTCATCGCGCCGCCCTTGAGCTCGCCAAGCACCCTGAACAACTGCTCGGCCGTGCGCTGTTGTAGTTCTCGTGCGACGATCTCCGCCGGTCGTCCGCCGATTCGCTTTCCCAAGCCCCAAGTGGCTCGTCCGGCGAAACTCAGCGGCAGTGCGGCCAACTTGGCGGTGCGGGTGACCGCCTTGCGGGGTAGATCAGACATGCGCCCCTCCAACTCCAACTGAGTTCTCCCGGGGCGAACCCCGGGCCCCCGTCGCCCACCCAGCGGACGCCGGCTTACCCGGACATTGTGGCCTGCGGCTCCTCGCCATCTGATGAATACCTCGTAACCGAAGTGGTCATCGCGCCGCACACGCAGCTCGGATGCGGCTCGATGGGCCGCACATCCCAGGCTAGACCTGGCAGCGTGAGCTCCAACCGGGCCCCCACGCTAGGCGGGGTCCCTCCGTCAAGCAGGGCCAGGACCTGCGCTGCTGTGTAGCCGGCCACCACGGTTGCCAGCGCGGCGTCACATGCCGGGACGGGTGTCTGACGCCCGGACCGCCACTGGGCCAGCATCCTCGGCCAGCCGGGTTCCCGCTCGGCGCGTCGGGCTGCCATGCATCCGGCGCAGCAGGTGATCCCCGGCAAGACCAGCGGGCCCACCACCCCGGTGCCCTCCAGTACACCCGCATACAGATGCGGGACTTTGGCACTCATCAACTGCTCGGCGGCATCCGGCTCCGGAGCGTAGGCAGCCAGCCCGTCGCGTGGCGCGATCACTACCAGGTCCGGGCCACACGGGTCAGCTGAGGCGCCGTGGCCAGCCGAGGCTGCGACACCACAGGACGGGCCTGCCGTGCCGCATGCGGCCGGGGCGGGAGACGCACCACGCGCGGACGAGGCTGGGCTCGCGGCGCGGGAGGTACGGCGCGCGGGTGCGGCGCTGCGGACCAGACGGCGGGCCGCCGTGTCCCTGCGTTCGCCGATCTGCTCGGGCGAGAGCCCACCGGGCAGCACGTCCCACGGCTCGACGTAGCCGCCGTCCATCACGTCCACCTGCCCGACCCCCGCGGCCGACAGTAGCGCCGCCACCGACGAGCCAACCCGTCCGGCGCCCCGCACCTGAACCCTCGTCGCCCGCCGCGCACCAAGCAGCCGAAGCCCGGCGCTCGGGTCGGGATGGAGCACCGAGAGCGCCGCCTGGTCGGCCCGCAACCGATCCCTGGCCCTCGCATCGCTCCGTACCGCCGAGGTGGTGCCGCCACCCGCCAAGGAATCCTCGATCAGCCCGGCCGCGACGAGCCGCGCCACGACGCTGTCAGCCCTGCCCGCTGGCAGACCCATCGCCTGGGCCTCCTGACGCAGCAGCGGCAATCCTCGGGTGCCATCGAGGAGGTAAATGAAGCTGCCGGTCGCCGTGTCGAGCGGACCGACCGCCACCGCGTGCGCCGGGGTGATCCCGAACTGCACGGTGTCCCGACTACGCCACGCCCGCCGCAGCGCCGGTTTGAGCCGTGGGTGGGTGGGCCACTCAAGGGTTGGGTCGGCCGGTCGTGCCATGCCGGCCAGGGCCGGGTCCGTTGAGACGACCGGGCCGTCTGGTGTCTGACTCGCCGAACGTCGTGCGGCGCCTGCCGGGGGCGACGCACTACTCGCGGGAGACGGTGCGCAGCCCGGCGGTGGCGGTGGCGGTGGCGGGGTTGCGGGTGGTGGGGTGGCTGGGGGGCGCGCTGGGCCCGTTCGCCGCCGCGCTGCGGGCGCCGAGCACGCCACTTCGCTCCGGGGCCTCGGCCCGCCCGGGACTGCTGCTCCGTCCCGGGGTGGTGCTGCGTCCTGGGACGGTGCTCCACCTACCGGGGGTTTCGTACCCGCTGAACGACGGGTCGAGGACGTCGGGCCTCGTGGGGTGCTCCTCGGGGGCGGCGCCGTGTTCGACGGGGGCCGCACGGCGCCCGGCCGAAGCCGTGGTGGATGCTCCGGTCGCGGTACGGCTTCCAGCGGCGGCGATCCTGAAGTCGCCCGAGTCGCCCGAGTCGCCCGAGTCGCCCGAGTCGCTTGCGGTCGCTGTGAGTCCGTGGCGCCTGGTGGGTCGGCGGTCAGATGTGGCGTTGAGCGCATGGATCGCATGAGTTCTCCTCTTGAATCTTTCGTGCCTTTGTCTCTTTGTGTCGTGTTGACCGCGGGGCTTCGCGCACAGGGGTCAGGGCGGTCTCGCACAGCCCGTTCGAGGACAGGTCAAGGTGGTGCGCCCGTCGAACGAACGGATCTGCGCGATAGCAAGGGATGGGCCGGATGTCTTTGCGCAGTCCCAGCATGGACACTTCTCCCGGCGGCCGTCGTAAGTTATCCACAGGCGCTCGCGATAGTCATACAAGCTGTGCGGGCCCTCGGGTTGTTCGGCCGCTATCCGCGTGCGGGGCGGGACTTCACGCACCGCTAGCGGGTAACGTCGGGGCGTGCCCGCCGACCCGCCCCCTCGCTTTTCCCCGAGAACCCGCACGGGTGAGGGTTCCTCCAGCGCTAGCTGGGGGAGTGCCGCCGGGGAAACGCCGTTGCAAAGCGTCCCCAGAACCCAACGCGTCCCTCCCAGCCCGCAACGGCGGGATATGCAGGCGAGCGCCGTCGAGATCCGGCGGAGCAGCCGTCGGCGCCGTACGGTCTCCGCCTACCGTGACGGCGACCGCACCATTGTGTTGCTTCCCGCCCGGATGTCGGAGGCGGAGGAACAGCGCTGGGTGGGCGTGATGCTCGACAAGCTCGCCGCGCAGGAGAGCAAGCGGATGTTGGGCGACGCGGAGCTGTCCGCCCGCGCGAAGGTCCTCTCCGGTCAGTATCTGGAGGGCCGGGCCAAGCCCAAGACCGTCCGCTGGGTCACCAACCAAAACACCCGCTGGGGTTCTTGCACCCCGGCCGAAGGCAGCATCCGGCTCTCCCACCGGCTCCAGGGCATGCCGGAGTACGTGCTCGACTACGTACTCCTGCACGAGCTGGCTCATCTGCTGGTGCCCGGCCACGGGCCACGGTTCTGGCGGCTGCTTGAGGCGTATCCGCGAACCGAGCGGGCCCAGGGCTACCTGGAGGGCGTCGTCGCGGCGAGCCGACTGCCGCATCTTCCCGAGGCGCGTGACGAATAGCGCGCTCCCACGCGGCTCGGCGCGCCCGCGACCACCTCACCGCGGTCGCCCGGCGCGGGGCTGCACCTTCCCGCGTTGCCATTCCCCGCGCGGCATCCTCCCGCGCTGCTTCCTCTCGCGCGGCTTCCCCCCCACGTTGCTTCCTCCCACGCTGCCTGTTCGCATGTTGCTCGCTCCCAAGGTGGCAACCAGTTGCCTCCTACGGCGCTCACCTGCCTTGGCGGTGCCTCGCCCCGGTATCCCCCCTCTGCGCTGTCAGCGGTTAGCCTGGCGCGCAACGCAGTCACGGTTTTCGGGATGGGGGACGGTCGTTACGTATGGCCAGGGAATTCCAGCGTGGTCACAAGGCCAAGATCAGTGATCTGACGGCAGGGAGGGACCTGTACGTCGGCGTGCAGATCGCCGGGCCCGGGCTGTCCTTCGATATCAGTTGCTTCGGCCTCGACGCCGACGAGCGGTTGTCCGACGACCGTTACTTCATCTTCTTCAACCAGTCCAAGTCGCCCGAGGACGCAATTCAGCAGCTCGGCGCGCAGGCCGGGGACACGGAGTCGTTCCGGGTCACGCTCGACCGCATTCCGCAGCACATCCAGAAGCTGTCGTTCACCGCGACCATCGATGGCGCGGGACAGATGTCGCAGGTCGGGCCCGGTTACGTGCGGATCGTCGCGGGTGGTGACGAGGTTGCGCGGTACGCGTTCACCGGCTCCGAGTTCACCACCGAACGTGCCGTGATGCTCGGAGACTTCTACCTCAAGGACGTGTGGCGGTTCGCTGCTGTCGGGCAGGGCTTTGACGGCGGGCTAGACGCACTGCTTAAGAACTTCGGCGGCGAGGTCGCGGAGGAGGAGGAGCCCGTAGCGGCGCCCACTGCCCCGCAGGGCGCAGCCCCTGGCTTCGCGCCCCCCGGCGGTGCCCAGGGCGCGCCGGCCCCCGCCCCCGGCTTCGCGGCTCCAGCCGCCGCCCCACAGCCGCTGGCTCCGGTGCCTCAGCCGCAGCAACCACAGCCCCCGGCACCGCAACCGCCCGCGCCGCTGCCCCAGCAGCCCGCCCCGCCGCAGGCGCCACAGCCACAGGCGCCCCTGCACACGGCACCGACCATCGTCGCGCCGCTCACTCCGCCCGGCGGCGCCGTACCGCCTCCCGGCCAGCCCGGCCCGCCGCCGGGCTACCCGGGCCACCAACCGGGCCAGCCCGCACCCGGCTACCCCGCGCCGCCGCACGCGCCGCATGGGCAGCCGCAAGGCCAGCCCACGCCGTTCCCCGGCCAGCCCGGCCCGCCGCCCGGCTATCCGGGCCACCAACCGGGCCAGCCCGCACCCGCCCCGTACGGGCAGCCGCAGCTGGGCCAGCCGCAGGGCCATCCGGGCCAGCCCGCCCCGTACGGGCAGCCAGCCCCCGGGCAGGGGGGCGCGCACGGCGGCCAGGCCACCCCCGGTGTGCAAGCCGCGCTCGCCAAGTACCGCGAGGCGCCGACCGGCCAGCGCTGGACCCCGCAGAACCCGCGCCTGATCCGGGTGGACCTCGGCATCGGCGGCCAGCCCGTACTGGCCAAGCAGGGCACGATGGTGCTCTACCAGGGCAAGGTTGACTTCAGCCACAAGAGCGCCGGTTTCCGGGGGCGGATGGAGGGCAACGCCACCGGCCAGGAGATGCAGCTCATGCGCTGTACGGGCCAGGGGCAGGTGTTCCTCGCGGAGAACGCGGCCGAGGTGCACCCGGTCGAGCTCCAGGGCGACGCGATCTGCGTCTCCGCCGAGAACGTGCTCGCCTTCGATGAGTCGCTCCAACACGAGGTCCGCCGCATCGAGGGCCACGGCATTCCCGGTGGCGCCCTATTCACCATGCAGTTCCAGGGCACCGGGACCGTCATCGTCAAGACGCAGGGCACCCCGGTGGTGCTGCCGGTGACGCCGACGACGTTCGTGGACAGCAACGCCATCGTCGCCTGGTCGGCCGCCTCGCAGGTGATCATCTCCAGCCAGGTGCGGCTGCGCCGCAACGCCTTCCCCGGGCATAGCGGGGAGGCCGTGAACCTCCAGTTCCGGGGCGCGCCCGGCAACTTCATCGTCGTCCAGCCCTACGAGGTGTGAGGGAGCCCGTCATGGACCAGCAACTGATCTCGGGCTACGCCCCGACCCCGGTCACCGCCCGGATGGAAAACCACGGCAGCAACATGCTCAAGGTCGCGATGCAAAGCGGTCAGGACCTGTTCGCCCGTACCGGCTCGATGGTGGCCTACGAGGGCTTCGTGCAGTACGAGCCGAACCCGCCCGCCGTTCGTCAGATGGCCTCCCAGTGGCTCACCGGCGAGGGTGCCCCGCTCATGAAGTGCAGCGGCGATGGGCTGCTGTACCTCGCCGACTACGGCGCCGACGTCGTCTGCATCAACCTGGCCGGTGACTCGCTTTCGGTCAACGGCACCAATCTGCTGGCCTTCGACGCACACCTTCAGTGGGGTGTGCAGCGCGTCAAGGGCATGGCCAAGTTCGCAGGCCAGGGCCTTTTCAATGTCGGTATATCCGGTACTGGATGGGTCGCACTGACCTCACGCGGTACGCCGATCGTCGTGGACTGCGGGCGCGGCGAGGACGAGACGTACGTCGATCCGGACGCGCTGGTGGCCTGGTCAACCAACCTGAAGATGAAGGGGAAGCGCAGCTTCAAGGCATCCTCGATGATCGGCAGGGGCAGCGGCGAGGCGTACCAGCTCGGCTTCTCAGGGCAGGGCTTCGTCGTCGTACAGCCCAGCGAGGACAGCACTGACCGGCTCCGGGCCCGGGGCTGAGGGGGAGCGAGAAGACATGCAAAGTCCACTGTTCGGTCACACCGAGAATCAGACCCAGGACCGTTACGCCGTGCAGAACCCGCACCTGCTGCGGGTGGCGCTGACCGGCCACGACGATGTCCTCGCCCGCAAGGGCGCGATGGTCGCCTACCAGGGGCTTGTCGAGTTCGACGCCGAATATCAGACGCAGGGCCAGCGCCGCGCCCGCGCCAACACCGGTGAGGGCCTGGACCTGATGCGCTGCTCCGGGCAGGGCACCATCTACTTCGCCAATCTGGCGCAGTACGTCCATGTCGTGGACGTCGATCACGACGGGCTCACGGTGGACAGCGCGTACGTCCTCGCGCTCGACTCCGGGCTGCACTGGGAGACCATCGCGGTGGACAGCCAGTTCGGCGTCTCCGGGTCCGGCAAGTACAACCTCAACATCTCGGGGCAGGGCAAGGTCGCGCTGATGACCTCGGGCCAGCCGCTGATGCTTCAGGTGACGCCGGACAAGTACGTCAACGCGGACGCCGACGCCATCGTGGCCTGGTCGAGCTCGCTGCGGGTCCAGATGCAGGCGCAAACCCACTCGTCGGGTGTCTGGCGGCGGCGCGGCAACACCGGCGAAGGCTGGGAACTCAGCTTCCTCGGCCAGGGGTACGCCCTCGTCCAGCCCAGCGAGGTGCTACCGCCGCAGAACGCGGTGCTGGGGCAGGGCGCCGCCGCCCAGTTCGGCATGGGCCAGCAGGGCGCCCACGGCCAGAACCAGGGCAACGTCTGGACCAACAGCCGCTGACCGTACGCGGCACCGACGTACGCGGCGCCGTTACGCATCACCGACCTATGCGGCGCCGACGCATTACCGACGTACGCAGGCAGTACGCACCGTACGCAGCAGTGGCCGCTCCAAGCAGTGCACACCGCGAGCCGGGCCGGAGTACCTCATCCGACCCGGCTCGTACTTCTGTGCCGTGCGCCCTGCTGCGCCCTGCTGCGCCCTGCTGCGCCCTGCGCACGCTCCTCGCCCTCCAGCAGCGGTATTCGCCCCCGGACAGCCTCGTCCGTCCGCCCTCCGATCGCCGCGCCCGCCCCGCCGGCTTCAAAGGAGTGCGCGCGTGCGCTGCGCCAACTGGACGACCGACGCATCGGCCACGCCGGCCACCTCGGCATAGCCGAACCAGCGCACGTCGAGGGACTCATCGCTGATCGCCGCCTGTGCGTCGGCCGGTGCGAGCGCCGCGTACTGCACATCCAGGTGCCAGGCACACGGCGTCCGGTGTCGGTCAAGGCGCACCGGGCCACCCGGTAGCAGGGTCAGCCCCGAGATGCCGGACTCCTCGGTGGCCTCACGCAGCGCGGCGTCGGCGAGGGTCGCGTCCTGCGGTTCGCAGTGGCCGCCCATCTGGAGCCACATTCGCAGCTTGCGATGCAAGGTCAGCAAGACGCGTTCCCGCGGCGGGTCGATGACCAGCGCGCTGGCCGTCAGATGCCCGTCCCGGCACGCCTTCCACAGGCCGTCAGGGTGGGCGATCAGATGATCCTCGTACGCCAGCCGCAACCGTTCTTGATCCGGATCGGGCGCAGACCACTCACGCAGCGCCCGGACCGCCTCCGTGTGCAGCGCCGTCATCAGCGGCGCTCGCCGCCGGCGCCCTCGTCAGGACCGTCGTCCTTGCCGTCGCCCTTCTCGCTGCTCCCCTTGTTGTCCTTTTCGCTGTCGTTCTCGCCGTCGTTCTTGTTGTCGTTCGTGTCGCCCTTTTCGCCGCCCCGCTGGGCGTCCCCGCCGCTCTTTTGCTGTTCCGGTGCGGTGCTGCCGGAAGCGCCGCCCTTGCTCAGGTCGGCGCCGCTCGCGGCCTCGCCGAGCATCTTGTCCAACTCGGAGAAGTCGAGCTGCTCGCGATGGACGAAACCGTCCGGGTCGTCCAGGTCGGCGGCCGTGGGCAGCATGTCCGGGTGCTCCCACAGAGCATCCCGGCCGTCCAAGCCGCGGGCGTCGGTGAGCGAGGCCCACAGCCGGGCCGCGTCCCGCAACCGCCGGGGCCGCAGCTCAAGGCCGATCAGCGTGGCGAAGGTCTGCTCGGCGGGGCCGCCGCTCGCGCGGCGGCGGCGCAGCGTCTCACGCAGCGCGTCAGCAGACGGCAGGTGCGGCGCCGCGGCGGCGTGCACGACGGCGTCCACCCAGCCCTCGACCAGCGCCAGCGCCGTCTCCAGCCGAGCCAGTGCCGCCTTTTGCTCCGGCGTGTCCTCCGGCTGGAACATGCCCTGTTGGAGCGCCTCCTGCAACTGCTCGGGGTGGGTCGGATCGAGCTGGCCGACCGCATCCTCCAACTTGGCGGTGTCCACCTTGATGCCCCGCGCATACCCCTCAACCGCGCCGAACAGATGCGAGCGCAGCCACGGGACATGGGCGAAAAGCCGCTGGTGGGCGGCCTCGCGCAGGGCCAGATAGAGCCGTACCTCCTCCTGCCGAACACCGAGGCCGGAGCCGAACGCCTCCATGTTGGCCGGCAGCAGCGCCGCCTTGCCCGCGGGGCCGAGCGGCAGTCCGATGTCGGTGGAGCCGACCACCTCGCCGGCCAACACGCCAAGGGCCTGACCGATCTGGGTGCCGAACATGGCGCCGCCCATGGAACGCATCATGCCGAGCAGCGGCCCGGCCATGGCCTGCATCTCCTCCGGCAGGACCTGGCCCATCGCCGACCCGACCTGCTCGGCGACCGGGTCTACCAAGTCCTTCCACACCGGCAAGGTCGCCTCGACCCACTCGGCGCGACTCCAGGCCACCGCGGAGCCCGCGCCCGAAGGCAGCGACGTGACCCCGTCCAGCCACAGGTCGGCCAGGCGCACGGCTTCCTCGACCGCGGCCCGCTCCTTGGGGCCCACGCTCGCGTCCTTGTCCTGCCCCTCGGCCCCGCCCTGCGCCACGGTCTGGCGGGCGATGTCCTTGGCCATGTCCCAGTTCACCGGGCCGCCCTCGTAAGAGAGCATCTGGCCAAGCTGCTGGAAGGCGGCACCCAGGTCGTTCGGGTTCAACGAACCGAACATGGCGGCGAACGGGTTGTCTCCGCCGCTCCCGCCGAAGCCGAACGGGTTCGCGGGCCCGGGCTCACCGCCCTGGTTGCCCTTCTTCTTGCCGTCGTCGCCGTCCTCCGGCTCCTCCGGCGGAAGGCCAAATCCAAATGGGGTGTCACTCACGGGTTTCCTCGGCTCGTAGGGCCGTCGGCTCGGAGCCGGCGGCGACTGCCCAACAACACCACCAGCGTAGACACCCAGCCGCTATCAGGGCTCGGTGCTTCGCTGATCGGATGCCTGCGGCAGGATGGACAGCGCCTGGTACGTACGCATCAGTTCTCTTACGTACAGAAGACAACCGCTGGAGCCGCCCGGTGAGTTCCCCAGATCCAACCGTTCGCGCAGCGCGAAACGATCCTCCCCCCGAGCGTTCGGCCTGGGGGGAGCCACCTTCCGCGCCCCTGCGGCGCCCCGTCGTGGCCGTCACGGGGGCCGCATCCGGCGTCGGTGCGCTGCTGACCCGCAGGCTTACGGAATGCGATGAGATCAAACAGGTCGTGGCCATAGACGAGCGCAGGGGCGACGTCGTCGAGGCCCTTTGGCATGTGCTCGACGTACGCGATCCGGTCATTGCCGACAAGCTGTCCGGCGTCGATGTCGTGGTGCATCTCGCCACGGACCTCGATTTGGAGACCGACCCCGAGGCCAGGACGGCGTACAACGTACGAGGCACCCAGACCGTGCTGACCGCCGCGGCGGCGGCCGGGGTGCGCCGGGTGGTGCTGTGCACCTCGGCGATGGTCTACGGGGCGCTGGCCGACAACGACGTACCGCTCTCCGAGGACGCCGAACTGCGCGCCACGGCCGAGGCCACCGGCGTCGGCGACCTCCTGGAGATCGAGCAGCTCGCGCGGCGTGCGCCCCGCGCGCACCCCGGTTTGAATGTCACCGTCGTACGCCCCGCCGTGCTGGTCGGCGGCACCGACACCGCCCTCACCCGCTACTTCGAGTCGCCCCGGCTGCTCGTGGTTGCCGGGTCGCGCCCCACCTGGCAGTTCTGTCATGTGGAAGACCTGGTCAGCGCCTTGGAGTACGCGGTCCTTGAGAAAGCCGAGGGCGAGCTGGCCGTGGGGTGTGACGGCTGGCTCGAACAGGAGGAGGTCGAGGAGCTGACCGGTATTCGGCGGATGGAGTTGCCGTCCGCGGTTGCTCTCGGCGCCGCCTCCCGGCTGCACCGGCTCGGCCTCACGCCGTCGCCCGCCGGTGACCTCGCGTACACGATGCATCCATGGGTGGTCAGCGGCAGCAGGCTGCACGATGCGGGTTGGCGACCTCAGTGGACCAACGAGGAGGTCCTGGCCGAACTGCTGGAGGAAGTCGCGGGTCGCCGTACGGTCGCCGGGCGCAGGCTCGGCCGCAAGGACGCGACGACGTTGGGCGCCGCGGGCGCCACGGTCGCGCTGGTGGGTACCGCCGCGTTGGTACGTCGCGCCCGCAAGGCCCGCCGGCGGCTGTAGCCCATGGCCCCGCCGGTGAGTCCTGGCGGAGTCTCCATACCGGCCCCCGGCGGACCGGTGGGATCGGCTGTTTTCGCTAGGGGCACGGGTAGGACACGATGGACGACATGGCACACACGTACGACACGCATCAGGGGGAGCGTGGGGCAGCCGACCCCATCAAGCTCCTGGCCATCCGCGATGCGCCGCTCTCCGTGGACGAGGTGTTCGGCGCGGTGGGTGACACCTCCGCGGGCGGTACCGCGCTCTTCGTCGGTACGGTGCGCGACCACGATGGGCGAGCCGACACCGCGGTCACGGGGCTGGGGTACTCGGCGCATCCGAGCGCCGCGGCCGAACTGCGCCGGGTGGCCGAGAAGGTAGCTGCCGACTTTCCGGTCCGGGCGCTGGCCGCCGTGCACCGCGTCGGTGACCTGGCGGTCGGTGATCTGGCCGTGGTGGTCGCCGTCTCCTGCCCGCATCGCGCGGAGGCGTTCGAGGCCTGCCGCCGGCTCATCGATGACCTCAAGAGCGAGGTGCCGATCTGGAAGCACCAGAGCTTCGGGGACGGAACGGAGGAATGGGTCGGTGCGTGAGGCATCCCCACGGCCCTTAACTGCGTCTTCCCACAGGAAGGGGCAGGCACACCGCGGCGACGTAGCAAGTGGGGGCGCGTGCGGTTGCGTAACCAGGCCCCTGCCGTAAGCGTTGATCTGGCAGACGATTAATCTGCTCATCTGTCAGTTGCGGGTGTGTAGGGGATTGGAAGGCCGCTGTGGGTGTGCTCGTGTGGTTGATCATTCCGCTCATCGCCGCTGGCGCGGCCGTGGTGTACACGACCTGGGCGGCACGTGACCGCAGGGCCGGGGACGTCGCCGAGGTCGCGGGGTACGAGCGGTTCCGCGAAGCCATGCAGCGTTCACACTCCGGTTCCGGCTCCGTCTGACCCAGCACGCACCCGGGGCGGCTTCGTCCGTGCCGGTGTGCAGCTGTTTGCGCGAGCGATCGCGGCTCGCGTGTGGGCCCCGGGTTCGCCCGGGGGCCGGCGAGTCGGAGCGCGGGCGCGTAGGCCCGACGCGTGGGGGGTGCGCGGGGGCGTACGGAACTGGGAAAACGGGCCGACGGGAGCCATCCGGACGGACGGCCCCAGAGGTGAACTCATAGGCCCGTCCCGTACTGTCGTTCCATGCCACGCCGCACCGCAACGCTGCTCGCCTCGCTCCTGACGCTCATCGCGTTGCTTTGCGCGGGGGCCCTGATACCCGTGCCGTATTCGGAGATGAGCCCGGGCCCGACGGTCAACACCCTGGGAAAGCACAAGGGCGAGACGGTGCTACAGATCACCGGGCACAAGACGTATCCGACCAGCGGTCACTTGAACATGACCACCGTCCGAGTGACCAACTCGGAGTACAAGATGAACCTGGTCGAGGCGGTCTACGGCTGGCTCACACACGACAACGCGGTGGTGCCGCACAAGACGCTCTACCCGGACGACAAGTCCGCGGACGAGGTGAACCAGGAGAACGCCGAGGAGTTCAGCCAGTCCCAGGAGAGCGCCAAGGTGGCCGCGCTGAAGCAGTTGAAGAAGATGAAGGAGCTGGACATCAAGGTCGGCTCGCACATCGTCGTGGGCAGCGTCTTCAAGGGCGGACCGGCCGAGGGAACCTTGCACGCGGGCGACGCGATCAAGGCGGTGGACGGCAAGGCGGTGCACAGCCCGTCCGATGTGGCCAAGCTCGTCACCGAACACAAGGCCGGCGAGAAGACGGTCTTCACGGTGATTCCGGCGGAGCGGGTGCAGGCGGCCGAGAAGGCGCACAAGGAGCCCAAGGGTGCCAAGAACATCACCATCACCACGGTGAAGGCGCCGCAGGAGGAGCGGGCGATAGTCGGCATCGAGGCGGCGGTCGATTACACGTTCCCGTTCGACATCAACATCACGGTGAACCACATCGGCGGCCCCAGCGCCGGCCTGATGTTCTCACTCGGCATCATCGACAAGTTGACACCCGGCGACCTGACGGGCGGAGAGTTCGTCGCGGGCACCGGAACCATCGAGGAAACGGGCAAGGTCGGCCCCATTGGCGGCATCTCGATGAAGACCGTGGGTGCGCGGGCCAAGGGCGCCAAGTTCTTCCTGACCCCAGAAGCCAACTGCGCCACGGCCACGAGGGACATTCCCGATGGGCTCACGCTGGTCAAGGTGAGTGACCTGGACGATGCGGTAACCGCGCTGAAGAACATCCGTGAGAAGAAGACGGACAAGTTGCCGAGCTGCCCGAAGAGCTGACGGGTAGCTGGCCCACCTGGCGGCGGCCTTACGAGGCTGCCGCGGGCCAACGATGACGGCCGACCGCCGCAGGGCCAAGAGGGACGCGCACGGCCCCGCGCGGCGCGTGTGGGCACCGGCCAGGCCCAAGCGGGGCGCGTGAGGCGCGGCACGGGCGCGTCGCGGCGTGAGAGCGTGCGGCGTACGCCCCAGGGGCTTACGCGTCCGCAATTGCCCCCGGGCGTACGCGGCACGCCGCGCCTGTGGCGCTCAGTCCTCGAACGTCGCCGCCAGCGCCTCCGCGAGACCAGGCACCAGGTCAGCCCCGGTTAGCACCTCCGTGGAGGAGTCCTTCTCGCGAAGCCGCAGCGCCGACTCACGCGCCCCGTCGCGAAGCACCGCCACCGTCATGCGCACCTCCTGCCGCTCCGGGTGGCCTGCCACCCAGCTCGCCAACTGCTGCTCGTCGAGGCCGTCCGGAACGGCGGCCTCGGCCGTGGCGGGGAGCATCAACCGCTCCACGACCAGGGCGCAGCCCGTCACGGCGCCCGGCCAGGCGATGGTGCCGAGGAAGTCGTCGAGCGCGGTGCCCGCGGGCAGTTCGTCCTGCTCGATGGGGGTCAGGGTGCCGGTCGAGCCCTCGGCGTCCAGGCCCAGCTGGGTGGCGAGCGCCGGTTCGTCGGCGCGCAGTCGGACCGTATCGACCAGCGCGAACAGCCGCGCGGGCTGGTCCCAGCCGAGCCCGGCCGCGTACTCATCGAGCTCCAGTACGGCACGGGTGAGGGGGCTCGCGGCCATCGCAGGCGCGGGCGTGGAATCGGGGGGAAGGTTGGACATGGTCAATATCGTGCCTTGAACGGACCCCAAAACGGGAACTGAGTAAAGCCTGAGTAAGTTGCATCAGTAAGCCCTAGTATCTCGGGGCTGCTTTACGAGCTCTCTCGACACCGAACTTTGAGGTGCGCACCTTGGCTTTCCAGATGCCGGACCGCGGCGGAGGCCCAACCGGGCCACGGATCAGAGTCGGCCGACCGTCTCGACGGGTCCGGACCCTGCTCATGACGCTGGGCGTCCTGGCCGTGCTGGCCATGGCGTTCGTCATGTTCGCCGGGTTCTGGACGGACTGGCTGTGGTACCGCTCGGTTCACTACTCGTCGGTCTTCAGGACCACGTTGACGACCAAGATCGGTCTCTTCTTCGTCTTCGGCCTCCTCATGGCCACCGCCGTCGGGGTGAACATTTGGCTGGCGCACCGGCTGCGCCCACCGCTCAGCGCGATGTCGCTGGAACAGCAGTCCCTCGACCGGTACCGGATGGGCATCGACCCGTACAAGAAGTGGCTCCTGATCGGGGTCACCGCGCTGGTCGGCCTGATCTCCGGGGCGTCCGCATCGGGTCAGTGGCGTACCTGGCTGCTGTGGGTCAACGGGGTGTCGTTCGGCCAAAAGGACGCCCAGTTCCATAAGGACGTTTCGTTCTACGCGTTCGACCTGCCCTGGTACCGCTTCCTGCTGAGCTTCGGCTTCGCGGCCACGGTGCTGTCGCTGATCGCCGCGACGCTGGTGCACTACCTGTACGGCGGGCTGCGCATCACCAGCCCCGGGGCGCGCGCCACGGCAGCCGCCACCGGTCACCTGTCCGTGCTGCTGGGCATCTTCGTTGCGCTGAAGGCCGTCGCGTACTGGCTGGATCGGTACGGCTTGGCGGTGAAGTCGAGCGACCTGAAGGAGACCGGCAACTGGACCGGTCTGAAGTACGTCGATGCGCATGCGTATCTGCCCGCGAAGACGATTTTGTTCTGTATCGCGGTGATCTGCGCGCTGCTGTTCTTCGCGACGCTATGGCGGCGTACCTGGCAGCTTCCGGTTATCGGCTTTGGCCTCATGGTGCTCTCGGCGATCCTGATCGGCGGGCTTTACCCGGCGATCGTGCAGAAGTTCCAGGTCCAGCCGAACGAGCAGGCCAAGGAAGCGCCGTACATCAAGAAGAACATCGAGGCCACGCGCAAGGCGTACGGCATCGACAAGGCCGAGGTGCGGGACTACTCGGGGGTCAGCGACGCGAGCAACGAAAAGCTGCGCGGCGCTGCCGACACCACCGCCAGCATGCGGTTGCTCGACCCGAATGTGGTCTCCCCGACCGTGCAGCAACTCCAGCAGGTCCGCGGCTACTACCAGTTCCCGCAGACGCTGGATGTCGATCGCTACAAGACCAAGGACGGTAAGGAGCAGGACACCGTCATCGGTCTGCGCGAGCTGAACATCGACGGCATTCCCGAGCGCAACTGGATCAACGACCACTTCAAGTACACCCATGGCTTCGGTGCCGTGGCCGCTAAGGGCACCTCCACCACGAAGACCGGAGCGCCCGACTTCACGGAGCGGAACCTGCCGTCCAAGGGCGAGTTGGGCTCGTATGAGCAACGGGTGTATTACGGCGAGAAGACCAAGCAATACTCGATCGTCGGTGGCCCGCAAACGGAACTCGACTACTCCGACGACAATGGCGAGAAGAGTTACTCGTATGAGGGCAAGAGCGGTGTAAACCTCTCGAACCCGATCAACCGGGCGGCCTATGCCGTTGCGTTCAACGAGCCGCAGATCGTGTACTCGGGCGCCATCGGTAAGGGCTCGCGGATTCTCTACAACCGCACACCCAAGGAGCGCGTCGAGGCGGTCGCTCCCTGGTTGACCATCGACGGCGATGCCTATCCGGCGGTCATCAAGGGGCGCATCCAGTGGATCGTGGACGCCTACACCACGACGAGCGGTTATCCGTACGCGTCGCGGACGACTCTCGGCGACACCACCGAGGACTCGCTGACCGATGGCCAGCGCGAAGTGGTGGCCCAGGAGAACAAGGTCAACTACATCCGGAACTCGGTCAAGGCGACCGTTGACGCCTACGACGGCTCCGTAAAGCTCTACGAGTGGGACACCAAGGACCCGGTACTCAAGACGTGGCGCAAGGCGTTCCCCGGCACGGTCAAGGATCGTGACCAGATCAGCGGCGAGCTGATGGAACACCTGCGGTATCCGCAGGACCTGTTCAAGGTGCAGCGCGAGCTGCTGACGCGTTACCACGTCGAGGACCCCGAGCAGTTCTACAGCGGCAGTGAGGTGTGGCAGATCCCGGACGACCCCACTAACAGGGGAACGTCGGTGCCGCCGTACTACCTCAGCATGAAGATGCCGGGCCAGGAGGATCAGCGGTTCTCGCTGACGACGACCTTCACGCCAAACCAGCGTGAGAACCTAGGCGCCTTCATGGCCGTGGATGCCGATGCCGAAAGCAAGGACTACGGCACCATCAGAATGCTCAAGCTGCCATCGGAGACCACCGTCTCAGGTCCGCAGCAGGTGCAGTCGAAGTTCAACTCCGATACCGAGATCGCTGACAAGATCAACATCTTGAAGAGGGGCGACTCGGAGGTGAAGTACGGCAACCTGCTCACCGTGCCATTGGAGAACGGGCTGTTGTACGTCGAACCGGTCTACGTCCGGGGCGCGGGGACGAACTATCCCCTGCTCAAGAAGGTGTTGGTGACCTTCGGGGATCAAACAGCCTTTGAAAACACCCTGGACAGAGCTCTGGACGTGGTGTTCGGCAAGAAGTCGCCCAGTCCGACGGAGCCGCCAAAAAACGAGCCGGACAAGCCGGATGAGCCATCCGCCGACCCCACGGTCCGAGAAGCGTTGCAGGACGCCCAGGAGGCCATCGACGCCGGCCAGGAGGCGCTGAAGAAGGAGCCCCAGGACTGGGAGGCGTTTGGCAAGTCCCAAAGCGACCTCAAGGAGGCGCTGGAGCGGGCGGCCAAGGCGGAAAAGGCCGCCGGGGACAAGGCCAAAAACGGCGACAAGCCCGATGAGAAGGCTGGCGACAAGGCCGGCGACAGGAGCGATGCCGACAACGGCGGCGGGCAGAACGGCGGCGCCGACCAGGCGTCGGCCGATACCGGGCAACAGCCTGCCGACAAGCCGGAGCGATCACCGGGCAGAGCCGACGGTTGATTGAGCCCACCCCGCGCCGTGGTACCTTAGAGGAACAACGACGCGGGGTGGAGCAGCTCGGTAGCTCGCTGGGCTCATAACCCAGAGGTCGCAGGTTCAAATCCTGTCCCCGCTACTGCACGACAAGACCCGAAC
Source organism: Streptomyces zagrosensis (assembly GCF_014203645.1). GTDB lineage: Bacteria > Actinomycetota > Actinomycetes > Streptomycetales > Streptomycetaceae > Streptomyces > Streptomyces zagrosensis. The sequence continues at coordinate 175,876 of NZ_JACHJL010000009.1, forward strand.
TCCTTTCAGGGGTTCGGGTCTTGTCGTGTGTACGCATGTATGGGCCTGCTGGCGCGGGAGAGTTGGCGGGCATCGGCGCGGCGTGAAGAACTGCGCGACGCGCCGGGAACATCCTGTGCAGACCGCTTCAACTGCGGTTTCAGAGTCGTTCTGTCGGGAAGTCGACAAACCGCTGAAGTGACCCCGCCGCTGCGGTATACCAGGTGTACGCCGGTTGTGGGTGGTGCAACGATGGAACACATGGGGGACAGGGCAAGGTTGTTGGAGAAGGAGCGGCTTGTGCCAGCGCCCGCTGATGGGCGCGATGAGAGCATGCCGGTACTTGCAATGGTGGCCCCGGAGCACGCCACCACGGTCGCCGGGGACGCTGCGGACACCACTGACAGCACTTACAGCACTGACGTCGAGTTCGAGACAGCTCACCGCCGGGCGGCCGAGGCCGGGGACACGGCGGCCATGAGCGTTCTCGGCGCGCTGCTGCTGCGCCGCGGTGACCTGGACAGGGCCGAACCGCAACTGCGCGCCGCGAGCGTCGCCGGCGACCGCGCCGCCGCCAACAACCTGGGCGTCCTCCTGCATCAACGAGGCTACGCGGAAGAGGCCGCAGGCTGGTGGCGTACCGCCGCCGTCGCCGGTTCGGCTGCCGCGGCCCATGCGCTCGGTCGCCACCACCGCGAGCGCGGCGATGAGCCCGCGGCCGAATACTGGCTGCGCCAGTCCGCAGAGTCGGGCCATGCGCTGGGCGCCTACGCACTGGCCGATCTGCTGGAGCACCGCAGTGACGTCGGTGCCGAGCGTTGGTTTCGGGCCGCGGCCGAGCACGGGCACCGCGAGGCCGCGTACCGGCTCGCGCAGATCCTGCACCGGCGCGCGCGCGAGCAGCACCACCCGGACGGCCGGGGCAAGAGCGCGGGCGCCGATGGCGAGCAGAGCGAGGCCGAGCGGTGGTACCGGCAGGCCGCGGCACGTGGGCATCGGCGCGCCGCCCTGCATCTGGGCACCTTCCTTGAGGAGCGCGGCGAGACCAAGGAAGCCGGCCGCTGGTACCTGATGTCCGCCGAAGACGGCGAGCCGCGCGCCGCCTGTGCGCTGGCCTTTCTGCTGCGGGACGCGGGTGACCTGGACAGCGCCGGCGTCTGGTGGCACCGGGCCGCCCAGGACGGCGACGGCAACGCCGCCAACGCGTTGGGCGCGCTGCACGCCGACCGGGGCGAGCCGCAGGCCGCCGAGCGGTGGTATCGAGCGGCGCTCGACGCGGGCGACGTCAACGGTGCGTACAACCTCGGGCTGCTCTGCACCTCGCAGGGCCGTACCGCGCAGGCCGAACAGTGGTACCGCCGCGCCGCTTACGCGGGTCACCGCGAGGCCGCCAACGCGCTCGCCGTGCTGCTGCTCCAGCGCTCGGACGCGGCGGGTGCTGAGCCGTGGTTCTCCAAGGCCGCCGAGGCGGGCAGCGTGGATGCCGCGTTCAACCTCGGCATCCTGCATGCCGGCCGTGGTGCGGAGCGTACGGCGCACGAGTGGTACGCACGGGCCGCCGCCGGAGGACACACCGAGGCGGCTCTCCAGGTGGCGATTGTGCTGCTGCGCGACGGGGACGAGCAGGCGGCCGAAAGCCATCTTCGCTGCGCGGCCGGAGGCGGCAGCGCGGAGGCCGCATTTCGGCTGGGTGCGCTCCTCGACCGGCCGGGTGCCGAGCAGGGCACGGGCCTGGGGGATGGTGCGGAAGGCGAGCCGGAGCAGCGGGAGTGCGAGGAGTGGTACGAGCGGGCGGCCCAACAGGGCCACCGGCGGGCACAGGTGCGCGTTGGCATGCTCGCATCTGCCCGCGGGGACGTGGTGAAGGCCGCGCACTGGTACCGCACTGCGGCTAAGGCAGGTAGCCGCAACGGCGCCTTCAACCTGGGCCTGCTGCTGGCCCGGGAGGGTAGCGAGCCGGAGGCCGCGCTGTGGTGGACCCGTGCCGCCAACGCCGGACATGGCCGCGCCGCACTGCGGCTCGCGCTGCTCGCGGCCCGACGCGGGGCGCTCACCGAGGGGCAGCGCTGGTGTGCCCGAGCGGTCGAGCTCGGCCCGGCCCAGGTCGCCGAGCGCGCGGCCCGGCTCGCGGACGCCCTCCAGCAGGAACTGTCGGCTTAGGGCGGCGCGGCGACCGGCCGGCTGGTGGCAGGGTTGCCCGCCGGGCGATCGCGGGGCGTAGCCGCCGCTTGGGTCGCGCCTTGCGGCGCGGCTATGGCCGTGCGACGCCGCGTGCTGTGAGCTTGTTGCGGGCGTGCTGTGGGGGCGCTGGCGAGCGTGGCCGATGGTGCGCGCATCGCGATTTGCCCTGGTCGGCGGGGTGGGGTTACAGTAAGCACACAACGGCGCGGGGTGGAGCAGCTCGGTAGCTCGCTGGGCTCATAACCCAGAGGTCGCAGGTTCAAATCCTGTCCCCGCTACTCACGACAAGGCCCGAATCCTGATCAGGATTCGGGCCTTTGTCATGGGCGCATGTCTGTGCCGTGGGTTCGTGCGCGGCTGGAGACCGCGCATCGGGCTTGGCAGGGCCGCCGGGAAGCGGAACAGCGGGCACGTATGTGGGCCGCCGGTGCCGGCGGCTGTGCAGGAGTAGCCGCGCAGGAGCAGTCGCGCAGGGGCGGCGGGGCATCACCTGGGGGGGGGGCAGTGCCGGTGAAGCAGTGGGGCGGCGGGCCGGTGGGCCAGCGCGCGGACGTTATGCCGTACTCCCGTGCCACACAGCCCAGTTGGGACCGGCCCTCAACGCCGAGCTCTGTTGGTTCAGCGCCCGCGATGGCGCTTCGAACGGGCCGTCAGGCGCTTGCGCAGGAGGGGCAGACGCCTCGGTAGGTGACCTCGACCGCGGTGACCGCAAAACCGAAACGCTCCTGCTCGGGCAGATCGGAGAGCGGGTTGCCAGCGGGGTGCACGTCGCGGATGGTTCCGCAGCGGCTGCATACCAGGTGGTGGTGGTCGTGGTGGGCGTTGGGGTCGTACCGCTTGGCGCGGCCGTCCGTGCTCACCTCAATGACCTCGCCGAGCGACACCAATTCGCCAAGGGTGTTGTAGACGGTCGCCCGGGAGATCTCGGGCAGCCGGCTCGTCGCCAGGGCGTGTACCTCATCGGCGGTGTAGTGCACATGGTCCCCGTTGAGGACCTCGGCCACGACGCGTCGCTGGGCGGTCAGTCGCCAACCGCGTCCCCGGAGTCGTTCTAGCAGGTCACTCATGCCAATCACCTATCAGTCAGATAGGACCAGAGTAGCAGTGTCTGTCCATGACCAGACTTCGTACGTCTCTCCATTTCGTCTTGACTTAGACAAAGTCCAATGTAGGATCGGTTACGGCTCAGGCCAAGGGACAGGACGATACGCAGGAGGCGCACGTGACGGTTCAGGGCGAGACGGCTCAGTCGGCAGGACCGCTGACTACGGAGGCCGGTGCTCCGGTCGCCGACAACCAGAACAGTGAGACCGCGGGCGTCGGTGGCCCGGTGCTGGTGCAAGATCAGTCGCTGTTGGAGAAGCTGGCGCACTTCAACCGCGAGCGCATACCGGAGCGCGTGGTGCACGCACGGGGCGCGGGCGCGTATGGCACTTTTACGGTGACCGCGGACGTGACCCGGTACACCCGGGCGCACTTCCTTTCCGAGGTTGGCAAGCAGACCGAGACCTTCCTGCGCTTTTCCACGGTGGCGGGCAACCTGGGCGCGCCCGACGCGGTGCGGGACCCGCGTGGCTTCTCGCTGAAGTTCTACACCGAGGAGGGTAACTACGACCTCGTCGGCAATAACACTCCGGTGTTCTTCGTCAGGGACGCCATCAAGTTCCCCGACTTCATCCACACCCAAAAGCGGGACCCGTACACCGGCTCGCAGGAGGCGGACAACGTCTGGGACTTCTGGGGGCTTTCGCCGGAGTCCACGCACCAGGTGACGTGGCTCTTCGGTGACCGTGGCATACCCGCCTCGTACCGTCACATGGATGGCTTCAGCTCGCACACCTATCAGTGGAACAACGCGGCGGGCGAAGCCTTCTGGGTCAAGTACCACTTCAAGACCGACCAGGGCATCAAGAACCTGCGGGCCGAAGAAGCCGCTGTGCTGGCCGGGCAGGACCCCGACAGCCACCAGCGTGATCTGCGTACGGCCATTGAGCGGGGCGAGTTCCCGAGCTGGACCGTGCAGATCCAGGTCATGCCGGTGGCCGATGCGGCGACCTACCGCTTCAACCCGTTCGACCTGACCAAGGTCTGGCCGCACGCGGACTACCCGCCGATTGAGTTCGGCAAGTTGGAGCTCAACCGCAACCCCGAAAACGTCTTCGCCGAGGTCGAGCAGTCGATCTTCTCGCCCGCGCACTTCGTGCCCGGTATAGGCCCCTCCCCGGACAAGATGCTCCAGGGCCGGCTGTTCGCCTACGGCGATGCGCACCGCTACCGGGTGGGCATCAACGCCGACCACCTGCCGGTCAACCGGCCGCACGCCACCGAGGCGCGTAACTACAGCCGCGATGGCCTCGCGTACGACGGACGGCACGGGGGCGCGAAGAACTACGAGCCCAACAGCTTCGGCGGCCCCGCCCAGACCAACGCCCCGTCCTGGCAGCCGATCGCGGTCAGCGGCATCACGGGCAGCGAGACCACGCCCTTGCATGCCGAGGACAACGACTTCGTGCAGGCGGGCAACCTGTACCGGCTGATGTCGGAGGACGAGAAGGAGCGCCTGATCGCCAACCTGGCGGGCTCCATCTCCCAGGTGTCGCGCGAGGACATCGCCGAGCGAGCCATCGCGAACTTCCGCAAGGCGGACGCGGACTACGGCAAGCGGCTGGAGGCCGCGGTCCAGGCCCTACGCGGCTGAGTCGTCCGCGCAGCGGGCATACCGACTCGACTCCCTGGAGCCGGTGGCCCGCTGTGTGGACGGTGGAACGGTTGCTTGCCGTACTAACCGAAGAGGCCGGACGCCATGGGGCTCCGGCCTCTTCGTGCACCTGGAGATCGCCGGGGAGCACCGGAAAGCATGGGGTGCCTAGGCGCGGGTGCCAGTGAGCTGTGTGTGACGGGGGTGGGGCGTGACCGGGGTGGGGCCGGCGTGCTTCGCAAGAGCGTGGAACTCGCCGGGTCCGCCTGGCTTGAAGTACGGGGTTGAACTGCGGGGATGACGCGCGGTTACACCGTGCGGGCCGGGCTCACACTCGCTAGTGCGCTCCTTGGCTGACCGGCGCGGGACCAGTAGCGGATGATGTCGCGTACGGATACGAGTCCGACCGGTTCGCGGTCGTTGAGCACGATGAGATGCCGGAACCCGCCTCGTGTCATCGCCTGGGCGGCCTCTTCGAGGGTCCACTCGGGTGCGGCGTAGACGACATCCGTGGTGGTGTGGGCCTGTGCGGTCTCATGGTCGGGATTTTGGCCTGCGCCTAGGGAGTTCAGGACGTCGCGCTCGGTGAGAATGCCGAGTCCGCTGGTGTCGGTGTCGAGGACGACCGCCGCGCCGACCCGGCGATCGGCCATCAGGTGGGCGGCCTGGCGGAGGGTGTGATGGGGGCCGATGGTGAGGACCACCGTGCTCATGGCGTCGCGGACGAGAGTGGGCATGGGCTGGAGCCACCTCCTTGGAGAACCCGCTCGGCGAACCCTGCGCCCAAGGGCACCTCGGGAAAGCATTCACAAGCGCACAAGCGGGAGGATTCTCATATTCACATGGGTTGGCCGGCACAACAAGAGCCCGAACAGGGGGACATGGCGCGGACCGCTCCGGCGCTGCCCGACTCGCCGAGGCTCAAAGCGGCGGTTTTCCCCAGTGCAATCGACGTCGGCGCCGGTGACAAGGGCGCGCGAGGCGCCCGAATGGGGCGCACTGTGCTGTCACCTGAAGGAGGCACCAAAAGGGAACACCTGAGACGGGCTCGGGTGGAAAACGCCTGTATGGGGCGCGCCATGGGGGAGCACCGATAAGGGTGCGCCACGGCGGCAACCGCCGCCGGCGGATGGCCGGCCGGCGGCGGTGCTGGGCGCTACCGCGAGGCAAGGGCTACTGCGGGGCGGGGCGTGTTACCCGAGGCGGTTGAGCAGTTCCTCGTGGAGCAGGCCATTGGAGGCAGCGGCGTTGCCGCTGTGTGGCCCGGGCCTTCCGTCGAGCCCGGTGAACCGGCCGCCCGCCTCCTGCACGATGACCGCGTTGGCGGCCATGTCCCACAGCGACAACTCCGGCTCGGCGCAAAGATCGACCGAGCCTTCGGCGACCATCATGTACGGCCAAAAATCGCCGTATCCGCGGGTGCGCCAGCAGTCGCGGGTCAAATCCAAGAAGCTGTCGAGCTTCCCGCGCTCCTCCCAGCCGCTGAGCGAGGCGTAGCCGAATGAGGCATCGGTGAGCGTGTTGACCTTGGACACCGCGATCCGGCTGGCCGACGAGAGGCTACGCCCGGTGTAAGCGCCGAGCCCCTCCGCGGCCCACCAGCGACGGCCGAGCGCCGGGGCCGACACCATGCCGACCACCGGTCGGTCGCCGCCCTCGCCGCGCTCCATCAAGGCGATGAGGGTGGCCCATACCGGTACGCCGCGTACGTAGTTCTTGGTGCCGTCGATCGGGTCGATCACCCAACGGCGTGGGCCGGCGCCCTCGCTGCCGAACTCCTCGCCGACCACCGCGTCCCGCGGCCGTGCACGCTGCAATGACGTGCGGATCAGCTCTTCGGCGGCCTTGTCGGCATCACTGACGGGTGTCATATCGGGTTTGGTCTCGACCTTGAGGTCCAGAGCCTTGAACCGTTCCATGGTCGCGGAGTCGGCCGCGTCCGCCAGCACCTGTGCGAGCCGCAGATCATCGTGGTAGTCGGGCATGCTCGCACACTACCTCGCACAAGCGGGACGATTCGGCGCTCGCGGGGGCTATTGACAGCGTCTGGCGGCGCGTCAATTCTGTGGCGCACGGCAGCCATGTTGGCTGTCCGGGCCTGGGAGGCAACGATGCCTACAGCGCGTGAAGTTTTACTGAATGCCGCTTTTGTCGCTCTGGGTCGCCGCCCGTGGGCCGGGGTGCGGATGGTGGATGTAGCCGCCGCTGCCGGGGTGTCCCGGCAGACCCTCTACAACGAGTTCGGCAATAAGGACGGCCTGGCCAGGGCGCTGATGCGGCGCGAGGCGGAGGCGTATCTCCGGGGCGTGGAACGGGCGTTGGTGGCTGCCGACGATGCGAGCGATCCCGGTGACCGGCTGGCCGCTGCCGCCGTGTGGACCGTACGAGTAGCGCGTGACAATGCGCTCGTACGGGCGGCGCTGACCGGCTGCTGGGATGACTGGCTCCCGGCCCCGGCGGCCGGGCCACCGGCGCTCCCCGGGCAGCGGCCGGCGCCGGGTAGCGCATCCGTGGCGGCCCACCGGGAACTGCGCCCCGCGACGGACGCCGGGCGGGGGCCGGTAGTGGTGGACAGGCCCGTGGATGCCGCGGGGCCGGGCGCGTCGCTGCCAACCCCCGTGGAACTGGTGCAAACCGTCAGCGATCGATCACTGGCGGCACTCAGCGACGACTGGCCACCGGAGTCGGCGGCTGATCTGGCGCGAGTGTGCGAGACCGCGGCGCGGCTAGCGGTGTCGTACGTAGTCGCCCCGGGCAAGCCGGACGAGGTGGCCTGGCTGGTCCGCGAGGTGCTGGTGCCGTGGCGTACGGCTGGGCAGGGCGAGCCGAGCTGGCGCTGAGCCCACCGCGGCTGGGCCCCGCGCCACAATCGGCCGACGGCTGGCCCGCGCGCAAAGCAGCGCTCAGTGTGTCGTGCTGGAGAGCTGGAGGCCGATCACGCCCACGATGACCAACGAGATAGAAACGATCTTGAAGGTGGAGACCAGGTCGTCCAGAAAAATCATGCCGTAGATCGCCGTGCCCGCCGCGCCGATCCCCGTCCACACCGCGTACGCCGGGCCGACGTCCAGCTTCTTCAAGGAGAGGGTGAGCAGCCCGAAGCTGCCGAGCGCGAAGATGCAGAAGGCGACCGTTGGCCAGAGCCGGGTAAAGCCGTGGGAGAGCTTGAGGCAGATGGCGAAGCCGGTCTCCAGGAGGCCGGCGACCACAACGAGCAGCCACGCCATCAGATTGCCTCCCACGTTCGGTCTGTGTGCGATTAAGGATGTACCTCGGAGATCAACGGGCAAACGTCGTCCCGGTGTTCCCTTTGGATGTACTCAGTCCCCCTCGCGCCGTTCGCGGGTTGCGAGCAGCCTGCGTAGCGAGTAGAGCCGATCCCCATCGGCGTGCCCCTCGGCGACCCATGCATCGAGTGCACAGTCGGGTTCGTCGTGGCTACAGGCGCGCGGACAGCCCTCGGTGCCCGCCTCCAGATCGGGGAAGGCGTGGATGACGCGCCCCGGGTCCACGTGGTGCAGCCCGAAGGAGCGCACGCCCGGGGTGTCGATCACCCAACCGGTGCCGTCCGGGAGTGGTAGGGCGAGCGCCGATGTGGTGGTGTGCCGACCGCGTCCGGTGACCGCGTTGACCAGCCCCGTGGCGCGTTTGCGGGCCGGAACCAGGGCGTTGACGAGCGTTGTCTTGCCGACCCCGGAGTGTCCGACGAAGGCGGTGACCCGCCCGGCGAGCTGTTCCCTGACCTGGTCGGCCGTGGCATCGTCGATCAGGTCATCGCGGCTGGTGACCACGTGCGGCACATCGAGCAACTTGTACGTCGCCAGTAGCGTTTCGGCCGGCGCCAGGTCCGACTTGGTCAACACGAGCAGCGGCTCCAGGCCGGCGTCGAAGGCCGCCACCAGGCAGCGGTCGATGAGCCGGGGGCGCGGTTCGGGGTCGGCGAGCGCGGTGACGATCGCGAGCTGATCGGCGTTGGCGACCACCACCCGCTCGTACGGATCGTCGTCGTCGGCCGTTCTGCGCAGCACAGACGTGCGTGGCTCGACCCGCACGATGCGGGCCAGGGTGTCCTTGTCGCCGGTCAGGTCGCCGACGATGGCCACCTGGTCGCCGACCACCACTCCCTTGCGGCCTAGCTCGCGGGCCTTCATGGCATGGATCGTCCGGTCTTCGACCAGACAGGTGATCCGGCCCCGGTCCACGGTGAGCACGAAGCCGGGTACGGCGTCCTCATGCTTGGGGCGGATGGTGGTGCGCGGGCGGCTGCCCTTGCGACCTGGGCGGATGCGTACGTCGTCCTCGTCCGGGTGCTTTCCGTAGCGGCGCATCGTCGGACGCTCAGACCCTCGACATCGGGGCCGGCCCGGCTGGCGAGCCGAGCATCCCTGTCCACAGGCCGGGGAAGTCGGGCAGGGTCTTGGCGGTGGTGGCGACGTTTTCCACCTGGACGCCGGGGACGGTGAGGCCGAGCACGGCGGCTGCGGTGGCGAGCCGGTGGTCCTCGTAGGTGTGGAAGATGCCGCCGTGCAGCGGGCGTGGCCTGATGCGCAGCCCGTCCTCGGTTTCGGTGACGTCGCTGCCCAACTCGTTCAGTTCCTTGGCCAGCGCCGCGAGCCGGTCGGTCTCGTGTAGCCGTAGATGGGCGATGCCGCGCAGCACCGACTCGGAGTCGGCCAGCGCGGCGACCGCGGCGATCACCGGCGTCAACTCGCCCACCTCGTGCAGGTCGGCGTCGATGCCGGTGATGCGACCGGTGCCGGTGAAGGTCAGCGCCGTGCCGTCCGATGTGGCGGTGAACTCACAGGAGCCGCCCATGTCGGTGAAGATGCCGCGCAGTGCGTCACCGGGCTGGGTGGTGTGCTCGGGCCAGTCGGGGATGGTCACCCGGCCGCCGGTGACCAGCGCCGCGGCCAGGAAGGGGGCCGCGTTGGACAGGTCGGGCTCGACCACCAGGTCCCGGCCGAGCAGCGCGCTCGGTGCCACCCGCCACACATCGGGCTCACCGCCCGACTCGGGGGTGTCCACGGCGGCGCCCGCGCTGCGCAGCATGTCCACGGTCATCCGAATGTGCGGCATCGACGGCAGCGTGGACCCCACGTGCCGCACCTCGACGCCCTGGTTGAAGCGCGAGCCCGACAACAGCAGGGCGCTGACGAACTGTGAGGAGGAGGAGGCGTCGATACGGACCGGGCCGCCGTCGATGATGCCGTTGCCGTGCACGGTCAGCGGCAGTGCGCCGCGGCCGTCGTCGTCGATGCGGGCGCCGAGGGCGCGTAGCCCGTCGATCACGCCGTGCAGCGGGCGTTCATACGAACGAGGGTCGCCGTCGAACCGAATCGGCCCCTCTGCGAGAGCGGCGACCGGCGGCAGGAAGCGCATGACCGTACCGGCGTTGCCGACGTCCACGGTGGCCGGACCGTGCAAACCGGCGGGGATCACCCGCCATGCCTCACCGCCGCCCTCGGGGGCGTCGGGTTCGCCGGGGGAGCCGGGAGCAGCGGAGGTGGCGGAGTTCGACGCGATGGTCTCCTCGACGCCGACGCCCATGGCGCGCAGCGCCTCGGCCATGAGCAGGGTGTCGCGCGAGCGCAGCGGGCGGCGCAGCCAGCCAGGTTCGGCGGCGAGTGCAGCCAGGACCAGGCCGCGGTTGGTGACGGACTTGGAACCGGGCACGGTGACGGTCGCATTGACCGCTCCGTGCGCGAGCGGAGCGGGCCAGAGCGCGAGTGCGTCGTCTGGAAAAGTCTCAGTGCCGGTCATGAGCCTTACTTTAGTGGCTCCGCCGGAGGACGAATCTCGATCAAAAACGGTGAATCCCCTCCGTAACACGGCACTGCTAGAAGTCTGCTCGGCCAAGGTCGTTCACAGGGCGAGTAGCCAGCGCCCGCCGCCGACCAGCGAACACAGCGTGACCGTGTGGAAGAAAAACATCCACATTGCGGCGGGCACATGGGTGAGCCGGGCGAGCTGGTCCGGGTCGGAGTCCCCGGCGTGCCCGTACTGGCGCTTGCGCTGGAGTTCGAACGGCGGGCGCACCCCGCCCAGCAGCAGGAACCACACCACGCCGTACGCGAACGCCGCCTGCACCTCGGGCTCCGTCAGCCAGGAGATGAGCAGGAATATCGCGCCGGTGACCACGACCGACAGCACCCCGTACGCATTGCGGATCATCACCAGCATGGCGATCAGCAGCGCGGTTGCGCCCCACAGCAGCGCTGTGATGTGCCCTGCGGCGAGTAGCCAGGCGCCGCCAAGACCCAGGAGTGAGGGCGCGGTGTAGCCGGCTGCCGCGGTGAGGATCATGCCGAGTCCGGTGGGCTTGCCTCGCGAGAGGGTCAGCCCGGAGGTGTCGGAGTGCAGTCGGATGCCGTCCAGGCGGCGCCCGCTGAGCAGCGCGATGATCCCGTGACCACCCTCGTGGGCGATGGTGATGGCGTTGCGGCTCAGGCGCCACGTGGTGCGGTAGACCACGGTCGCCAGCGCGATCAGGCCGGTGATCGCAACCAGCCACTGCGAGGGGTCGGGCTGGGTGCCGACGACGCGGTCCCACAGCTCGGTTGCGCTGGTGCTGTCCATGTGCGGGCGGCTCCTTGGGTCCCGGGCTCGTCCCCGGTTGGCCTGATCGTTTGGCGGGTCTGATCGTTTGGTGGGTCTAGCGGGTCTAGCGGGTCTAGCGGGTTCTCGGGTCTATCGGGTCTAGCGGGTTCAGTGGGACCTGGCCGGGGTGATGAATGACGCAGTCTGGCACTCCGGGCGGACGGTATGAAAAACGCGGCGGCGGGAGGCGGGGTTCCACGCGTACGCCCCGAGGTCGAGCCACGGGCCATCCGTGAAGGTGGGGAGTGCGGGTGAGCGCATGGGAGTGCGGGTGCGGGTGTGTGGGGCGCGCGGGGTGCCCGATACGCGCGTTACAGCGGGTGACGTCGGGATGCGGGCCGACGACTGGGGCGATTGCTGCACGGAGCGCTGGGCCAGTGCGGCAGCATGGGTGGGGCAACGGTGCGGTGCTCAGAGGCAGTAAGCAGGTAAGAGGGGTAGCGAGATGTGCGGACGGTACGCGGCGAGCAGGAAGCCCGAGGAACTGGTCGGGCTGTTCGGCGTGACGCAGGGGGAGCCGACCGAGGCGCTGGCCCCGGACTGGAACGTGGCGCCGACCAAGAGCGTGTACGCCATCCTGGAGCGGCCCCTGAAGCAGTCGGCCGACCCCGCCCCGGTCCGCCAGCTCCGGACGCTGCGCTGGGGCCTGGTGCCGTCGTGGGCGAAGTCGCCCGATGTAGGCGTGAAAATGATCAACGCGCGGGCCGAGACGGTGCACGAAAAGCCCTCCTTCCGGCGCCCCTTCACTGCCCGGCGTTGCCTGATACCGGCGGACGGCTACTACGAGTGGGTGACCGGCGCCGACGAGCGCCAGTTGGAGGAGCGGGGTCGCAAGAAGCGCCCGCGTAAGCAGCCGTACTTCGTTACGCCCGTGGACGGCTCGGTGATGGCAATGGCCGGGCTCTACGAGTTCTGGCGGGACCGCACGCTGCCCGACGATCATCCGCAGGCGTGGTGGGCGACCTGCACGGTGATCACGACGGAGGCTGAGAGCGAGCCGTTGGCGAACCGGGACACGGACGCCAGCGGGCCGGCTTCGCTCGCGGAGATCCACCCGCGTATGCCGCTGATGCTGACTTCGGACCGCTGGGCTGCCTGGCTCGACCCGTCCCGCACCGACGAGGAGTCCCTGCGGGCGCTGCTTACGCCGCCGCCCGGTGGGCTGTTGCGGGCCTACCCGGTATCCACGGATGTGAGCAATGTCCGCAACAACGGCCCGGAGCTGCTGGCGGAGCTGCCGGCGCCGGAGGAGGAAACCCTGTTCTAGCGGCTGCTTTCTGACGGTCGTTTTCGCGTGGCTGTCTTCTCGCGGCTGTTTTCTCGTGGTCGGGCCGTGGCGGGGTCGTGGCTCGGCCGTGGGGCTGGCTTTGGGCGGTCTTCGTACGGTCAGGGAGCGGTCTCGGGGGGCCCCGCCGGCGGGTGGAATGGGACGGCGGCCCGGTTGCGAGGGCAGGATGAGCGGATGCGTACGACAGCGAACAAGGACGGTGGCGGGGCGGCTGGCAAGGCCGCGGGCGGCGCCGGAAGCACGGGTGTGAGCAGAAGCAAGGCCGCGGGTGGCGCCGCGAACACGAGCACGGGCGACAGCGGGAGCCCGAGCGGGGCGGAGCCCGGGGCCGCGGGGGAGAGCGAAACCGTGGCGACCCCCGCTGGAGACGCGCGGGTCACCTGGCATCGCGCGCCCGGGGCCCGCGTCGTCCTGGCCCTGGGGCACGGGGCGGGTGGTGGCATCGAGGCCAGGGACCTGCGTGCGCTGGCGGCGGCCCTGCCGCCGCGCGGCGTGAGTGTGGCCCTGGTGGAGCAGCCGTGGCGGGTCGCGGGGAAGAAGGTGGCGCCGGCGCCGGGGACGCTGGACACCGGTTGGATCGCGGTGTGGCCGGTCCTGGCCGGGCCAGGGCTGCCGGTGATCGCGGGCGGGCGCAGCGCCGGCGCCCGGGTGGCCTGCCGCACCGGCCGGGAGCTGGGGGCCAGCGCGGTACTCGCGCTCTCCTTTCCCTTGCACCCGCCCGGCAAGCCGGAGAAGTCCCGCGCCGGCGAGCTGCTCGACGCGGGGTTGCCCACGCTTGTGGTGCAAGGTGGCCGAGACCCGTTCGGCCGACCCGACGAATTTCCCGATGGGACCGACATCGTGGAGGTTCCGGAGGCCGATCATGGCTTTGCGGTGCCGAAGAAGGCTGAGCTGACGCAGGAGGCGGCGGTGAGCGTGATCACAGACGCCGTGACGCGGTGGCTGGATCGCAGCGGTTATTAGGCCCGGGAATGCGGGCCGGGGCGCGGATGTTGTGCGTGGCGTAGAGATCAAAACGTAGCGGCATCAGTACGAGGAATGGGAGATTCCCGCATGGGTTCGCTTGTTTGCCCGTCCCGTCCGCAGACCGCTGGCCTGGCGTGGTCGCAGGTGCGGGTAGACCAGTCCGCGCTGGCTGGAGCGGCGGGCGGGCCGGATCGTCGTCTATTCTCCGACTCAAGCGGGTCCGCATCCGGTCTCGCCACGGTGTTGGAGGAGGTGGGTCCGGTCACTGGGACGGACGCGGGGACCGACGGCACGATGCGAGGCTCGGCTGACGCGCGGCAGCAGGACGCCGCGGCGCAGGTGAGCCACGATGAGAATGAGGCCGCCCAGGCCGAGAACGAGACCGCCAGCCGAGCCGACAACGAGACCACCGCCGAGCGAAACGCCCGCTTCGAGCGAGATGCCCTCACTTTCCTCGACCAGATGTATTCAGCCGCGTTGCGGATGACCCGTAACCCGGCCGACGCCGAGGATCTGGTTCAAGAGACCTACGCCAAGGCGTATGCGTCCTTCCATCAGTTCCGTGAGGGCACCAACCTCAAGGCGTGGCTGTACCGCATTCTCACCAACACCTTCATCAACTCGTACCGCAAGAAGCAGCGCGAACCGCAGCGCAGCGCCGCCGAGGAGATCGAGGACTGGCAGCTCGCTCGCGCCGAGTCGCACATGTCCACCGGGCTCCGCTCCGCCGAATCGCAGGCGCTCGATCACCTGCCCGATTCGGACGTGAAGGCAGCGCTCCAGGCGATTCCCGAGGAATTCCGTATCGCGGTCTACCTGGCGGACGTTGAGGGGTTTGCCTACAAGGAGATCGCGGACATCATGGGTACACCTATCGGTACGGTGATGTCTCGACTGCACCGTGGGCGCCGCCAGTTGCGGGGTCTGCTGGAGGACTATGCCCGTGGACGCGGGTTGGTGCCTGCGGGCGCGGGTGCTGTGTCGAGCGGGGTCTCCCCGGCATCGTCAGGGGAAGAGTCGCACGATCGGAAAGGCTCGAGCTCATGAGCTGCGGTGACCCGCACGAGACGGACTGCTCTGAGGTCCTCGACCATCTGTATGAGTTTCTCGATCACGAGATGCCGGACGGCGACTGCGCCAAGTTTGAGGTGCACATCGACGAGTGCTCGCCGTGTTTGGAGAAATACGGCCTGGAGCAGGCCGTGAAGAAACTCGTCAAGCGCTGCTGCGGGCATGATGATGTGCCAGCTGATCTGCGCTCGAAGGTGATGGGCCGGATCGAGTTGATCAGGTCCGGCCAGGCCGTCCCCGACCAGGCGATCTTGGAGACCGGCCCCGGTGCCTCGGTGCACGGGGGTGGCCCGAAGGCCGCCCCTCGGGAGTCCGGCACTGCGGAGACGGACGCCGCGTCGGCGTCCGATTCCGCCGCGATCCCCGGGGCGGCTACGGCCACAGCCGCCGCCTCGGCTCCGGCGACCGCAGCTCCCTCGACGTCGGCCCAGACCCTTGGGGCATCGGCCACCGGGGCTGCCGACAGTGGTGCGGAGACCGCGGCCCGCGACTGAACGCCCGAGCGCTGCGCCAACTGAGCGCTGGGCTAAGTGAGCGCTGTGCCACCGAGCGCTCGGCCGTCGAGGATTCGGCTACCCGTGCCGTGACGGTCGTGAACGTCGTGCATGCCATCAGCGGCATCAGGATTGGTGTGTTCGGCTAGGTCGTAAGGCGCGGCGGCCCAAGCCAGTACGGCATGCCGCGGCACGCGCCTCGGGCCAGTACGGCACATCGCGGAGCCCAGCCCCCAGCCCCGTACGACGCGACACTGCATTCAGCCCAGCCCAGTACGACGCGACCAGGGACGCGGCCCGGTTCAGTACGGCAGGCCGCGGCCCGCGCACCAGCCCAAGTGCGCGACGGACGGTGGGTCACCGGGACCGCTGCGGGGCTCGGTGCACGCCCTTCGTCGGCGTTAGAACACGTGGGCGGGTATGGCGCGCCGCGCCACCCTTGCGCCACCAGATCGTCACCCGAAGGTGTGTATCTGTTCCCGCCGAGCGGCTGATTCCACCTGAGCAGACGTTTTTGCCATCGGGCCGTCCTATCCTCCCCAACCTGACGTCGAAGCCTGTGTGGGCGGGGAGGAAGGGCACCATGCGGGCACTCCCGCGAGCAACGCGCGTCTCCATCCTGGGCGCCGTATCAGCGGCGACCATCTGTGGCCTACCGATCCTCACGGCAGGCCCTGCCACGGCCTTTATCTCCGGCCCTGCCACGACTTTCCTCTCCAGCTCCGCCATGACCTTTGTCTGGGGTCCCGCGGTCCTTCCGGTGACCTCCGACGCCGCCGCCTGGCTTCCGGTGGTGCTGCTCGCGCTCGTCTTCGCGGGCTGCCAGGAGGTGAGCCGGCGCGCGGCGTACGGCACGGGCCGCGCCGCCACGGTGGATGGCCCGCCACCCGAATGGGGCAGTCCGGTGCTCCTCGCCGGGGCCTTCCTCCTGCCGCCGGCCGCGGCGGCCTTGGTCCCCGTTCCCGGCGCGCTCATCGGGCGGGGGGAGCAGCGGCCGATGTCCGTCAGCCGCGCGGGGGACGTCGTACGGCTCTCGCTCGCCTCGTACGCGGGTGCCACGGCCTTCGCGGCGCTGGATGGCCCGGCGGCGGTCGTGGCGGCCGACGTTCCGCATGCGCTGCTGCCCGCCGCCGTCGCGGCGCTCGCCTGCTGCCTGGTCGTGGTGGTCCTTGACCGCGGCGCCATGGGCACTACCGGACGCAGCAAGCCGCGCACGGCCTGGTCCACCTGGCTGGTCCGCTCCTGCGCCCCGCACCTGCTCCATGGGCTCGCAGGTTTGACGATGGCCGTGCTGTGGCGCAGCCCGTACGGGCCACCGGCCGCCCTGCTCGTGCTGCTGCCGATCGCCGTCTCCTGCTGGGCCCTCGCACAGTGCTACCGGGAGCGAGCCGCACATCAGGCGACGGTGCGGGCCCTCGTGCAGGCCGTCGACCTCAAGGACCGCTACACGCGCGGGCACGGCGAACGCGTGGGCCGCGCCGCGGTGCTGATCGCCCGCGAGTTGGGGATGGCGGAGGAGCGCCTGGAGACGCTGCGGATCGCCGGGGTGCTGCACGACGTCGGCAAGCTCGGCGTGCCGACCCGGCTGCTGCGAAAGAACGGGCCGCTGACCCCGCAGGAGCGAAGCGTCATCGAACTGCACCCCGAGCACGGGGACGCGATGGTGCGCGGCATCGGTTTCCTCGACGAGGCCAGGTCAGCGATCTTGCACCACCACGAGCGGCTGGACGGCAGCGGCTATCCGCACGGCCTTGCCGGATACGAGATCCCCGAGGCCGCGCGGGTGGTGGCGGTCGCGGACGCGTTCGACGCCATGACCTCGACCCGCAGCTATCGGCGCGCCCGACCGGTGGCCGCTGCGGTCGAGGAGCTCAGGCGCTGCGCGGGCTCGCAGTTCGACCCCCGCATGGTGCGTGCCTTGGCCCGGGCACTGGCCCGGCACGGCTGGCAGCCCGAAACTGCCGCCGATGGCATCGAGTACGACGCGGCGGGACCTCACGGCGGTGCCATCGACAGCGGCTGCGCCTACCTGGCCTCCGGGGCCGCCTATGGCCCTGCGGATCACCGGGCGCACGGAAGCGCGTACGACCGTGTGCGCGAGGGCGCGTATGGCCGGACGTACGAGGGCACGTGTGGCGACGCGTACGAGAGCGTCCTCCACGGTGTCGTGAACGGTGGTGGGGCCCCCGAAAGCCTGCGAGGTGGGGCGGGCGAAGGCGGGCACCGTGGGGCGGCTGAGGGGGCGTACGGGGCTGCTTACGCGAGCGGTGTGCACGGTCGGGGGTACGCCGAGGAGGGCGAGGGGAATCGCGCGCAGGGTGACATGACGGGGCGCCGAGAGGCTTATGGGTGCGCGGATACGGGCGCGACGGCAGAGCCCGATGTGAGACCTGTTGCGTCAAGTGAGCCGAAGGGCGCGAGCGATAGGAAGGGGCAGGGGGACGCGAGGAGGTCGAAGGGAGTGAGGGGATCGAAGGCTTCGGGAGTGCTCGGGGTGCCCGGCGATGTGCCGTTCCCGCGCTCCGATGACCTGCGGTCGGTGCCAGCCCCGGCGCATGCGGCGCGTCCCCCTCGGGGCGAGGAGCATGGCTGACGCCGCCGCGCCGAAGGGTGCGGGACACGATGGCCTGCCCCCCGGCGTGGCAAGCGACGCGGCAGCGGGCGCCGACGAGCCGGGGGAGTGGGATGGGCGCAGCCGGCGCCAGCAGCGGCGCGCGCGCCGCCGGTTGCTTCGGCCGGGTGGGTGGGGCAGTTGCCCCCGCCCCGGTGGGACGCTCGCCGTCGCCGTCACTTACGGCGTGGCCGGCGCCCTCGCCGTCGCCTCGTGCGGCTGGACGGCGTGGCAGGGGCTGAGCGCGCCCCGGATGGCGCTCGCGTTCGGGGCGCTGATCGCCGCTGGGGAAGCCATCCGCTGCCGGGAGGCCGCGCCGGCCACCGCGACGCCGAGGGCAGCGACGCCCGAAGCAGGGGCGCCGCAAGCAGTTGAGCAGGGCACGGCCACGCCGGGCACCTGCTCTCTCCTGGACGCGCCCGGGAGCCGCGGCACGTCGGAGCAAGACCCGCTGGCCGGCCTCCTAGGCCCCGGCGACTGGACGGCCCCGATGGCCCGAGCCGACTCAACACGCCGCCCACTAGCGGCCGATGGTGGCCCGAAAGCAGGTGAGTACGCGGTGCTGGGGCGGGAGCGGGAGCCGACTCCGCTGGCCGCTGCGGGGGCGCTCGCGTATGTGTTGCTCGGCATGGTAGCGGGCGAGCGGGGGGCGTTCGGCGTGGCGCAGACCGTCGCGATCGTCCTCGCCGCAAGCCTGGTCGGTCTGGTGGTGCCCGTCGCGCTCGGCCAACGCCCTGGCGTCGATCGCCTGGTGCGCCGGGTGCTCACGGTCGGCTTCGCCGTCACCTGCTGCCAACCGCTCTACCACAGTGGCCCGCTGGCCCCGTGGCACATCGAAGGGCCCCATCGTGTCCCGTACTTGCTGGCCCTTCTCCTTCTCACGGCGCTGTATGACGCGTTGTTGACCGCCACGTTCGCGTGGGCGCGCACCAACGGGTCGTACGCGCCCTTGCTGCGCGACCAGTTGCGCGCGCTCCTCGGCATGGGGGTCGTGGTGTGTGCGACGGGTGTGGTGATGGCGCTCGCCGTGGACGCTGCCGGGCTGTGGACGCTGCCGGTCTTCGGCGTGCCGCTGTTGCTCGCACAGGGTGCGTTGCGCCGGGGCGCCGCCGTGCGGGCCACCTATCGGCAGACCGTCGCCTCGCTGGCCTGTGCCACGGAGATCGCCGGGTATACCCCGCCAGGGCATGCGCGGCGGGTGGCGCTGCTCAGCCAGCAAGTCGGCAGGGAACTCGACCTGTCCGAGCGCGCGCTGAGTGTCCTCGAATGTGCGGCCCTGATGCATGACATCGGTCAGCTTTCGCTGGTCGATCCGGTTCCGGCCGGGGCCACCGAGCCGCTTCCGGCCCCTGAGGCGCGTCGGATAGCCCTGCTCGGCGGCGCTGTCGTGCGGCAGACCGGGGTGCCGGCGGAGGTTGCCGTCGTGGTGGAACAGCAGGCGGCACCGTACCGGGAGCAGCCGCTCACCGCTCGCATCGTTCGGGTGGTCAACGCGTACGTAGACCTCACGGGTGATCTTGGTGCGCAATCCGCTGCGGCACCTTGCGACGCGGCACCGCTCCCTTCGACGCGGGGCGTGCACACGGCCCCCAGCGGCGGCGAGGGCGCGCAAGAACCGGTGGACCGCGATGGCGGAGCAGGCTGGGGCACGGACTGGAATACGGACTGGGATACGGGTGGGGGAGCGGGCTGGAATGCGGGTGGAGGGTCGGCCGCGGGGGCGGACTCGGGGCGGCCGGGGGGAATGCTGTGGGCGATGAGGCGGTTACAACGAGGGACGGTGCGGGAGTACGACCCGGCGGTGGTGGCGGCGCTGGCGCGGGTGCTCCAACGGGCGCCCCGCGATTGATATCGCAGGGTGAAATTTGCGTTCCGTGCGGTGGATGTCGGAGTGGTGGGAGGGGGCCGAATTGGGTGGTGACTTGGTAACCCTCCGTTCAGCAGTTCCACGTCTGGCAGGCGGTTGTCAGAACCCATGGGTAATGAGCGAGCCCCAGAATGGGCATGGTTGGATGCGGAGAAAGCTGAGTGAAGGGGTGTCGGGGCGCTGACCGGCGGCAAGGAGTAGGGGTAGTGCACCCCATCCCCCGACCACATCTCGGGGGCCGGGCTGAGATGTCCGTGAAGATGTGGCAGGTTGTCGTCAGGGAGGGCGACGCCGCTCGCAAGGGCACTGGCGCGGAATGACGCAGCAATCGGCAGGCGGGAATCGTGAGGATCTTCGGCAAGGTACGGCACCGGCCATCCGCTTCCTGGCGGCAGGCCACCGACCGTGCGTTCACGCTCATCGGCGACGGCCGGTACGAGGACGCGGGCGCGCTGCTGACGCGCGCCGTCGATCTGGAGCCGTGGCTCTCCGAGTCCTGGTTCAACCTGGCCCTGCTGCATAAGTTCCGGCATGACTGGGAGCAGGCACGGGCCGCCGGGCTGCGCGCCGTCGCACTGCTCGACCGAGACTCCGGGGCCCCCGACTGGTGGAACGTGGGCATTGCCGCCACCGCGCTCCAGGACTGGCCGCTGGCCCGCCGGGCCTGGCAGGCGTACGGGCTGAAGCCGCGTGGCGACCAGGCGGTGACCTCCGGGCCCGCCGGCACCCCCGTGGACATGGATCTTGGCAGCGCGGCCGTGCGGCTCTCGCCCGAGGGCGAGGCCGAGGTCGTGTGGGGTCGCCGCCTCGACCCGGCCCGCATCGAGGTGCTGAGCATTCCGCTGCCGTCCTCGGGGCGGCGCTGGGGCGAGGTCGTGCTGCACGACGGCGTGCCGCACGGCGAGCGGACCACGGCCGCCGGGCCCTCCTACCCCGTCTTCGACGAGATCGAGCTGTGGGCACCGTCGCCCGTGCCCACCTGGGTGGTGCTCATCGAGGCGGCCCGCGAGATCGACCGGGACGCGTTGGAGCGGCTGGCGGCGGACGCGGGCTTCGCAGCCGAGGACTGGTCGTCGTCGGTTCGGCTGCTGTGCCGCTCCTGTTCCGAAAGCCGGATGCCCAGCGACGAGGGCGACGGCGAGCACCTGGACCCGCACGACCACAGCGAACCTGGCCACCCCGGCCCGCTCGGGCACCGCACGGCGGGCTCCGGATCGCTGTGGATGCCGGAACGGGAGTGCGGCATCGCGGCCCCGGCCGGGCTGGTGCGCGGCCTGCTGGACGGCTGGGTGGCGGACAGCCCGGATACGCGCGAGTGGCGAGACCTGGAAGAGGTCTGCTGAGGGTTTGCCGGGGGCGCCGGGGCGGCGCTGCTGCCGCCGTATCGCGGACCGGGGCGGTTGCTGTTGCCCGTACCCTGTAGGGCGGGACGAAGCAGAGATTCCAGGAAGGCTTACGGCGGACCATGGCGCAGCAAGAGACCGACCAGCAGGTGAACGAGGAGTCCTCACTGCCGGAGGCGGAGGACGGGTTCGTCATCGACACCCAGGACTGTGAGGAGCGCGAGCAGGCTCACCGCGAGCGCGGCACGGCCCGTCCCATCACCGTCGTGGGCAACCCGGTGCTGCACAAGGAGTGTCAGGACGTCACCGTGTTCGACGACGAGCTGGCTGCGCTCATCGATGACATGTTCGCCAGCCAGCGGGCGGCTGAGGGTGTGGGCCTGGCCGCCAACCAGATCGGTGTGGACCGCAAGGTCTTCGTCTACGACTGCCTGGACGACGAGGGGGCCCGCCATGTCGGCGCGATCTGCAACCCGGTCCTGATCGACCTGCCCGCCGAGCGCCGCAACCTGGACGACTCCAACGAGGGCTGCCTGTCGGTGCCCACCGCCTACGCGTCGATGCCCCGCCCGGACTATGCCGAGGTGCGCGGCCAGGACGCCCAGGGCAAGCCGATCAAGGTCAAGGGCACGGGCTACTTCGCACGTTGCCTCCAGCACGAGACGGACCACCTGCACGGCTACCTGTACATCGACCGCCTCTCCTCGCGCGACCGCAAAGACGCCCTGCGCCAGATGGAGGAGGGCACCCCGCGCTACGAGACGGTGCCCAACGACTGAGCCGTACGGTCACGGCTTCCCCGGGCCGCTCCAGGCCGCGCGCTTGCGAGGCGGCCGGGGCGGCCCGCTCGGTTCGGCCCCCCATTCCGCACGGAGCTCCTGGGGAGGCCGGCGCTAGGCCCGCACTCGCGCCCCGAGCCGGAACCAGATGGCCTTGCCTGGGCCCGGCCCATGCCGGCACACGCCCCACTCGGCGGCGCACTCGCTGATGAGGAAGAGCCCGCGCCCGTGCTCATCGTCCCCGCCGCGGCGATACGGGCGGGAGACGGTGGGGCCGCCGGGTGCGTCATCGCAGACCAGCACGCGGAAAGAGCCCGCGGGTGTCCAGTCCGCGTAGAGGGTCACGGGGGCGGAACACCCGGAAAGCAAACAGGCGTTGACGGCGTTGGTGACCGCCTCCGAGGTCAACAGCAGGGCGTCGTCCGTGAGTTCCGTACGATGCGCTGACGTCAGCGCGGTGCGTACGGCCTCCCTGGCGGTACGGACCCAGCCGGGGTCCGGCGGAAACACGAGGGAGAAGTCGGGGTGCGGCGCGGCTTCCGTCGCAGCGGTGGTGGGGCACATGGCGTGACTCCTTCGGCACCTGAGCCCGTACGTGCGCGTGGGCGCCGACGCGCGGCCAACTGGGCGTGGCTGCGGCGTACTTCCGGCTTGCGTCGCCGTGCGAGCGGTTCGTCTTCGACGGTAGAGAGCTTTGTTTCTGCTTAGCAACTCGATCGGTGGAATTGCCCCCAACGAGTGGCACGCAACTCCCCGCGCACGGCAGACTGCTGGCCATCGCAAGGAGGCCGTCATGGGGCTACGAACCAATCCGACACAACGACAGCGCCGATTGGGCATTGAGCTGCGAAAGCTCAGAGAAGCGCGGGGCTTGACGCTGGCGCAAGCTGCTAGCTTCGCTGGCCTTGGCGCACCACATCTGGGGCATATCGAAGCGGCTCGTACGGCCATTCCCGAGGTTAAGCTGCGGGCTCTGGCGGATGGCTGTGGTTGCAAGAACGAAGCTCTGGTCAACGCTTTGGTTGCCATGAGCAACGCCACGGGCAAGGGGTGGTGGTCGCGGTACAAAGAAACACTCGCGGCAGGTGCCCTCGACCTCGCCGAGTTGGAGTCGTCTGCTGTCGGTTGCAAGACGTTCCAATGGATCTATGTTCCTGGTCTGTTGCAGACGCCCGACTACACACGAGCCTTGCTGAAGGGTGGATCGCCCGACGCGTCACTACAGGTGGTGGAGGCATCCGTTGCTTTCCGTCTGCACCGGCAGCGGATCATCACAGACGAACCCGTTGTACCCCTCCACGCAGTTATCCATGAAGCGGCGCTGCACATGCAGTTCGTCGGGGCCGAGGTCATGCGGAAGCAGATCGAGCACCTCGTGGGGATGGCACGACTCCCACACGTGCGCATCCAGATTCTGCCGTTCACAGCGCGCGACTATCCAGCCCGCTTCGGCACGCCGTTCGTTGTGTTCGAGTCAGTCATGAGCGAGCTGAATACCGTATACGTCGAGCATCCGGTCTCATCGCCGTTCGTCAACGAACCCTCTCAGCTCGCCGAGTTCTCAGATGCTTTCGATCGCTTGAGTGGTGTGTCACTGCCCCCGATTGACCTCCTACTCGAACCCGAGTTCCATATGCGGAAGGACTCTCTTGGTCTTATCCAGCACCTGCTGTACGCCTTGTGAAAGGGACGAGATGTCGGAACTTCGATGGCAGAAGTCGAGCTACAGCGGTGGCGGCACGAGCGGGGAGTGCGTCGAGGTAGCCCCCGGCCCCGATGGGCTCCTGCACATACGTGAGAGTGATGCGCCGGATGTGACCCTGGTGGTGTCCGGGGTCGTGTGGGGGGCTTTTCTGCGGGGGATCAAGGCAGGTTGAGCCGTCCGTCAGCGAGGGCGGCGGAACCACTGGCTTGTGGTGCGTTGCGACAGCAGGACCACCGTGACGATGGCGGCGATCGCGGCCGGGCCGGTGTGGTACTCCCGCATCGCGCTCAGGCTCGCGGCGATGGCGATCGACGTGAAGACGATCGCGGTCACCTTTGTGCCGTGGCCCCCCTTGCCGAACCGGAACGCGCAGATCGCTCCCGCGTACCAGAAGAGACCGATGCTGAACACCGCGCCCGCAGTGCGCGCGCCGTCGTGGGCACCCGCGAGGATGGAGACAAGGACGAAGAACCCGGCGCCTACGAAGAGCAGCACTTGCGCGGCGCGGACGATGCCTGGCATCTGCTGCGGGAGGTAGCCGCCCTGGCCCGGTGGTATCCCGGGGTAGTGGAGCGGGTGCACGTGCGGCTGAGTCCCGTACTGCGGAGCGTAGTAGCCCTGGGCGGGCCCCGCTCCGAAGTGGGGTGTGTGGCCTTCGGGCGAGGCGGCTCCGGGGCTGGAGGGTGAGGTCGGGCCGTAGGCGGGGTGTTCGGGTCCGGGCATGCGCACACGCTAGCGGGGGCTTGTCGAGCCCCGGCGGGCTTTGGGGTGATGTGTCCCGCGTAGGCCGTGGCAGGTCCGTGCCAGCGAAGAAAGGGACAGGTGAAACACGGCGCACGGCCAGGTGGATGACGACCCCAAGAACCAGTGGAGCAAGGGCGATTGGAGCACGGCGCGAGGGACAGCCGGAGCGAGACACAAAGGCGGGCGGACCCGGCCACCTGGCCAGGCCCGCCCGTCTCGCAAGACGGCAGACGGCTACTTCGTAGCGGCGCGCGTCCCGTGTGTCAGGGAGCGATCAGAACTCGTCGTCGAAGGAGACTGAGCCCTCCACCGCGACCTGGTACGCCGATGGCCGCCGCTCGAAGAAGTTCGTCAACTCCTGGACGTTTTGCAACTCCATGAAGGAGAACGGGTTCTCCGAGCCGTACCGGGCCGGCAGGCCGAGGCGGCGTAGGCGCTGGTCGGCGACGCACTCCAGGTAGGCGCGCATCGACTCGGTGTTCATGCCGTGCAGCCCGTCACCGCACAGGTCGCGGGCGAACTGCAACTCGGCCTCCACGGCCTCTTCCAGCATCGCGGTGACCTCCCGGCCCATCTCCTCGTCGAAGAGGTCGGGCTCCTCCGCGCGGACCGTGTCCACCACCGAGAACGCGAAGTCCATGTGCATGGACTCATCGCGGAACACCCAGTTGGTGCCGGTGGCCAGGCCGTGCAGGAGGCCGCGCGAGCGGAACCAGTACACGTAGGCGAACGCCCCGTAGAAGAAGAGGCCCTCGATGCAGGCTGCGAAGCAGATCAGGTTGAGCAGGAAGCGGCGGCGGTCCGCCCTGGACTCCAATCGGTCCAGCTTCTCCACCTCGTTGATCCACCGGAAGCAGAACTGCGCCTTCTCGCGGATGGAGGGGATGCTCTCGACGGCGTCGAAGGCCGCGGTGCGGTCCTCCGGGTCGGGGAGGTAGGTGTCGAGCAGCGTCAAATAGAACTGGACGTGCACGGCCTCTTCGAACAACTGCCGGGACAGATACAGCCTGGCCTCGGGCGAGTTGATGTGCTTGTAGAGGGTCAGGACCAGGTTGTTCGCCACGATGGAGTCGCCCGTGGCGAAGAACGCGACCAGCCGGCCGATCAGGTGCTGCTCGCCAGGCGAGAGCTTGGCCAGGTCGGTGACGTCGGAGTGGAGGTCCACCTCCTCCACGGTCCAGGTGTTCTTGATCGCGTCGCGGTAGCGGTCGTAGAAGCCCGGGTAGCGCATCGGGCGCAGGGTCAGTTCGAAGCCCGGGTCGAGCAGGTTCTTCGTCTTCGCCGCGGCCTTGGCCGAACTGCCGGCGGCGGTCGTGGCCTTGGCGGGGGTCGTGGCCTTGGCCTCCGTCGTGTTCGTGGTGGCCGGGGTCTGGGCCGGGCTGGTCACTGGCATGCCTCGCAGGACTCGGGGTTCTCAAGGGAGCAGGCGATCGCGTCGATTTCGGCGGGCGTCTGCTGCGCGGGTACGGGGGCCGGCGCTGGGGTCGGGGTGCCGGTCGTCGCCTCGGCGGCGCGTGCGGAGTGCGCGATGCGGGTGGCGGGGCGCGAGCGCAGGTAGTACGTCGTCTTGATGCCGCGCTTCCAGGCGTACGCGTACATCGAGCTGAGCTTGCCGATGGTGGGCGAGGCCAAGAAGAGGTTCAGCGACTGGCTCTGGTCCAGGTAGGGGGTGCGGTCGGCGGCCATGTCGAGCAAGGCGCGCTGCGGGATCTCCCAGGCGGTGCGGTACAGGTCGCGCACCTCCTGCGGCACCCAGCCGAAGTCCTGGATGGAACCGTTGGCCTCGCGGAGCGCGTCGCGGGTTTGGGTGTCCCACACGCCCAGCTTCTTCAGGTCCGCCACCAAATAGGCGTTGACCTGGAGGAACTCACCGCTGAGCGTCTCGCGCTTGAAGAGGTTGGAGACCTGTGGCTCGATGCACTCGTACACGCCCGCGATCGATGCGATGGTCGCGGTCGGCGCGATGGCAAGGAGCAGCGAGTTGCGCATGCCGGTCTTCGCGATCCGGGCGCGCAGCGCGTCCCAGCGCTCGGGCCAGTACGCGTTCGCGTCCGCGTAGTGGTCGGGGTGGAGCACGCCGCGCGCGGTGCGGGTCGCGGCCCAGGCCGGGTGCGGGCCGCGCCGCTCGGCGAGCTCTGCGGACGCCTCGTACGCCGCGAGCATGATCCGCTCGGCGAGCCGGGTGGACAACTCCTTGGCCTGCGGCGAGTCGAAGGGCAGCCGCAGCCGGAAGAAGACGTCCTGGAGGCCCATCACGCCAAGGCCCACCGGGCGCCAGCGGACGTTGGAGGTGCCGGCCTGCTCGGTCGGGTAGAAGTTGATGTCCACCACGCGGTCCAGGAAGGCGACGGCGGTACGGACCGTGCGGTCCAGCTTCTCCCAGTCGATGCCCGCGTCCCACGGGGCTGTTGTCTCCGCGGTACCAGCGCCTAGGGGGGCGTTGGCTGCATCTAGCGGGCCCTCGCGTAGATGCGCGGCCAGGTTGATCGAGCCGAGGTTGCACACGGCGGTCTCGCCGTCGTCCGTGACCTCCAGGATCTCGGTGCACAAGTTGGAGGAGTGGACGACCTTGCCGGGTTCGGCGGTCTGGTTGGCGGTGCGGTTGGCGGCGTCCTTGAAGGTCATCCAGCCATTGCCGGTCTGCGCGAGGGTACGCATCATCCGCGCGTACAGCGTCCGCGCCGGCACCGTCTTGACGGCCTTGCCCGCGGCCTCGGCCGCCCGGTAAGCGGCATCGAACTCATCGCCCCACAGGTCCACCAGGT
This sequence comes from Streptomyces zagrosensis, assembly GCF_014203645.1. GTDB lineage: Bacteria > Actinomycetota > Actinomycetes > Streptomycetales > Streptomycetaceae > Streptomyces > Streptomyces zagrosensis. The sequence goes on from NZ_JACHJL010000009.1 coordinate 202,964, forward strand.
CCGGCGCGTCGGCGGGCGAGAACAGCGACCAGTCGGCGTCCGTCTCGACCCGGCGCATGAACTCGTCCGGAACCCAGTGCGCGAGGTTGAGGTTGTGGGTGCGGCGGGCCTCCTCGCCGGTGTTGTCCCGCAGTTCGAGGAACTCCTCGATGTCCGCGTGCCAGGTCTCCAGGTAGACACAGGCCGCACCCTTGCGCCGGCCGCCCTGGTTGACGGCGGCGACCGATGCATCGAGCGTGCGCAGGAACGGCACGATGCCGTTGGAGTGCCCGTTGGTGCCGCGGATCAGCGAACCGCGAGAGCGGATGCGGGAGTACGAGAGGCCGATGCCGCCCGCGTGCTTGGAGAGCCGTGCGACCTGGTGGTAGCGGTCATAGATCGAGTCGAGCTCGTCCAGCGGCGAGTCCAGCAGATAGCAGGACGACATCTGCGGGTGTCGGGTGCCGGAGTTGAACAAGGTGGGAGAGCTGGGCAGGTAGGCGAGCGAACTGGTGAGCCGGTACAACTCGCTGACGTCCGCCAACGCCCGCTGCGAGCCGTCCTCGGCCAGGCCGCAGGCCACGCGCAGCAAGAAGTGCTGAGGGGTCTCGATGACCTGCCGGGTGATCGGGTGGCGCAGCAGATAGCGGCTGTGCAGGGTGCGCAGGCCGAAGTAACCAAAGCGGTCATCAGCACGGCCCACACCGTGTCCGCCAGCGCCCGCGCCAGCACCCGCAGCCCAGTCGCCGGGCACCGCGTTGATCTCCGCGATGAGCGCGTCCAGGCGCGCCGCGTGAGCCCGTACGAACGCCGCTGTCTCGTCCGCGATCAGCCCCTCACGGTGACCCACAGCAATCGATGCGGAGAAGGACACCGCGCCCTGCTCGGCGGCCTCCTGCGCGATCGCCCGAGTCAGCAGCCGCGCGGCGAGCCGCGAATACTGCGGCTCCTCGGCGATCAGACCGGCCGCAGCCTCGGTCGCAAGCGACCGCAACTCCGCCTCGTCCGAGCCGGGATGGCGTCCGCGTAGCGCAGTGGCGGCGACCTTTCCGGGGTCGGTGGCGGGCAGGTCGGCGGTGAGGTCGGTCAGGACGCGCAACAGCTGCGTCCCGGCTCCTTCGACCGCTGACTCTGAGACGGACTGGCGTGCAACCGGGTCCGCTGGCGCGATGGTCACGTGTGGCTCTCCCTCGCTCGGCAAGGGGCCAGGCGGGGCGGGCGGAAGGCGCGTACGGGCCGCCGCGGCCGGTGGCCGGGCATGCCGCGCAGCGTCCACCGACCCAACCCGCGAGGCCCAGACGTATGCGACGCCCAGGGCCCGGAAACTCGTCCCGGTGGTGGGCGTACTGTCGGCAGGCCCTCGGACTCACGATGCGCAAAAAGGCATACGTACACCGTTGCGGGACAGTTCCGGATTTGCACCGGATTCCCCTGCGGCGACAGCGAGCACGAGCATACATCTTGTGCCGACCAACGCATGCAGCCCCACATCTTGTGTCGCGTCGTCAGGAATCTCGTACGGATGTGCTAATGCTCCCGGATACGTGAGGGCCCATTGGGCCCGTCATCAAGGGCCGGAACGGTTCGGCTGCACCCCTGTGGATTGGTGGCTTGTCACAGTCCCTCGCGTGTTGACCGGCGTCCCGAAGAGGAGTGGGGTTCGCCGCGCGTCGGCCATCTGGGGCGGCGGATATAGCGAGCCGAAGGGGTGGGAACGGGATGCGGTGAGCCGGACGAAGAAGGTGGTGCGTCTGTCGGCCGCACGGGCGGCGGCGGGCCGTACGGGCCTCGGCCCGTCGCCGCAGCGGCCGATGGCCGCCGCCTCCCTCGAAGGGAAGCGGCGGCCATCAGGGTGGCGCGGTACGGCCGGTGCCCGCCGTGCGGCAGACACCGGGGCGGCCGTCAGCAGCAGCGGAAGTCGCCTCGGGGGTCGGCTTCGCGCTCGTCCATCCGTTGCCGCTCGAACTCGGCGCGACTGGGCAGAGCCGCCTCGGGATGCTGTCGCCGAGTGTGCGTGACGTAGCGGTCGTACGTGTTCTCGCCGGTCAGCTCGCGTACGTACCAGCGCACCAGGCGGCCCCAGTGCGCCGCCCGGCGCGCGGTGTGGGTGATCATGTCGATCGGCTCCCTTCCCCAACGGTGCGAACGCTCACGGTGGCCGGCTGTCTGAGTGCCGCGGGAGTCCGGCTCCGTTCCATGATGCCGGTGGGTGCGGCGCCTGTGTGGGTGGCTACGGTGCCGGCTGTGTGGGTGGTTACGGTGCCGGTCCCGGTGGTCACGGCGATCGGTCGCCCTGCGTGGCCCGGCCGCTTTCGGCGGTCGGCGCAGCAGCTGCCGCCGCGAGTTCCCGTTTTTCCTCGTGAGTTGCGATGAGTCCATCGGGGGCCACGATCTGCGACTTCACGTACGGTGCCTCGTGCAGCCGGGTGGCGTCCGGGTTGCGGATGGCCCGGACGCAGGTGCGGGTCGCGTCCGCGATCACGATGATCACCAGCACGGCGAGCAGTGCGGACAGCACCCCGTCCACCGTCGAGTTGGTGACGACGGTGTGCATCTCGTCCATGTTCTTGGCGGGCGGCAGCACCTTGCCGGCGTCGATGGCGTCCTGGTAGCGGTCGCGCTGGCTGAAGAAGCCCACCCTGGGATCGTCGGAAAAGACCTTCTGCCAGCTTGCGGTCAGGGTCACCACGGTGTCCCAGACCAAGGGAATCGCCGTGACCCAGGCCCACTTGAGTCGTCCTGACTTGATCAGCAGTGTGGTGCACACCGCGAGTGCGACGGCGGCCAGGAGTTGGTTGGCGATGCCGAACACCGGGAAGAGCTGGTTGACGCCGCCCAGCGGATCGTGCACGCCCACCCACAGGAAGTACCCCCACAGCGCGACCACGATGGCGCTGGCGATCCAGGCGCCGGGCTTCCAGCCCACGTCGCGAAATGGCTTGTAGAGGTTGCCGAGCATGTCCTGGAGCATGAACCGGCCGACCCGGGTGCCCGCGTCCAGGGCGGTGAGGATGAACAGCGCCTCAAACATGATCGCGAAGTGGTACCAGAACGCCTTCATGCTGTGGCCGCCGATCACATCGGAGAAGATCTCCGACACACCCACGGCCAGCGTCGGGGCGCCACCGGTACGGGAGAGCAGCGAATGCTCCTCCACGGCCTTGGCGGCTGCGGCCAACTGGTCGGGCGAGATGGTGTACCCGAGCCCGGCGATCGCGTCGGACGCGGACTGCACGGTGCCGCCGACCACCCCCGGTGGGGCGTTCATCGCGAAGTACAGGCCCGGATCGATGATGGACGCGGCCACCATCGCCATCACGGCCACGAACGACTCCATCAGCATGGAGCCGTAGCCGATCATCCGTACCTGGGTCTCCTTCTCGATCATCTTCGGCGTGGTGCCGGAGGAGATGAGCGCGTGGAAGCCGGAGAGCGCGCCGCAGGCGATGGTGATGAAGACGAAGGGGAACAGCGATCCGGCGAAGACCGGTCCATCGCCGCGCCCCGCGAAGTCGGTGACGGCGTCCATCTTGAGGGTTGGCAGCGTGAAGACGACGCCCACGGCGAGCAACCCGATGGTGCCGATCTTCATGAAGGTGGACAAATAGTCACGCGGCGCGAGCAGCATCCACACCGGCAGCACCGAGGCGATGAATCCGTACGCCACCAGCCACAGCACCAGCGTGCTGTGGTCCAGGGTGAAGGCGCCCGCCCACGAGGACTCCGCGACCCAGTTGCCGCTGACGATGGCGAGCAGCAGCAACACGACGCCGATGAGGGAGACCTCGGTGACCCGGCCCGGCCGCAGCACCCGCAGATAAAAGCCCATGCCGAGCGCGATGGGGACGGTCATCGCGATGGAGAAGGCACCCCAGGGCGATTCGGCCAGCGCGTTGACCACGATCAGCGCCAACACCGCAAGCAAGATGATCATGATGATGAAGACGGACAGCAGGGCCGCCGCGCCGCCGATCGGGCCGATCTCCTCGCGGGCCATCTGGCCAAGGGACTTGCCGTCCCTGCGGGTGGAGAAGAACAGCGTCACCATGTCCTGCACGGCGCCCGCCAAGATCACGCCGACGATGATCCATATCGTGCCCGGCAGATACCCCATCTGCGCGGCGAGCACCGGACCAACGAGCGGGCCCGCGCCCGCGATGGCCGCGAAGTGGTGCCCGAGCAGCACCCGGCGGTCGGTTGGATGGAAGTCAACGCCGTCGTTCAGGCGCTCGGCCGGCGTGGCCCGTGTCTTGTCCGCGCGCAGCACCTTGGTGAGGATGAAGCGCGAGTAGAAGCGGTACGCGATGGCGTACGAGCCCAGCGCCGCCGCCACCATCCATGCGGCCGATACGTCCTCGCCCCGCGAGAGGGCGAGCATGGCCCAGCCGATGGCGGCGACGATCGCGACGGCTGACCAAATGAGGATGGTGCGGGGGGAGATCATCCGTGGTGTGGAGGTGTTCACTGGTGCAGCCCCCTGTCGCGCTCCCTGGTGAAGGGGCTGGCTGCGCCGGGACGCGCTGGGGGTCGTGGGCCGGGGGGTGGGCCGTGGTGTGGGGGACAGGCGCGTCCGGGTGGGTCACTGCCGGGCGTGGTCTGGACCAATCGCCCGACGGCTCGTACGATCGCCTTCATCTGATGCAACTCCGCTTCCCCACCCCTGCGATGGGACCCGAACGTGCTCGACGTCGTGGTGGTACTGCGGGCTGAAGGCGCCCCACTCGACGCCTCCTCCGCTCTGAACCGGAACGCAAAGACGCCTTCCATCCTCGCCAACACCCGATCATCCTTCCCTCATGCCTCACAGGTCACGCTCGTACCACGCGGTGCGGCGCTGGCCCGGCCCGTGCGTCATCCGGAACCCGCTGAACCGCCACTCGTGTCAGCCGCCCCCGTGTCCGTCGAACGGCTGGCGGAAATCGTCGCTCGGGCAGCCACCGGAAGGGAAGCCTCCGCCGCCACTCACTCTCCGGCTGGCGCCTTGGCTGGCTCCCACGGCATGCGCAAAATGTGCGTCGTGCACGTCATGCACGGCATGCACGTCATGCACGGAGTACACGACATACGCCGCATACGCGCAGTACACGACACGTACAGTCGGAACTCGCCAGATAGCCCGAGCGGATGGGCCGGCCGAAGCCGCGTACGGGGGATGACAGAGTCAGGACGCTGCATGAACCACGCGTGGCCTCGTCCGCCGGCACCGGCGCGTGCGGGGAGCGTTCGACAGTAGGAAAGGATCACAAACCCATGACCCACGAGGCGAAGCCTTCCGCGACGGCGCCTGTGAAACCGTCCGTGACACCCTTCGCGACGGCGCCCGCGGTGAGCTCCGCAACGACGCCGCCGAACGCGCCACGGTGGCGCACCGTTGTGCTGTCACCGCACTTCGACGATGCCGTGCTGTCGCTGGCGGCCGTGATCCCGCGGTTGCGCGGCCCGGTTGTCGTCGTCACCGTGTACGGCGGGGAGCCTGGGCCCGAGGCCGCCGTCTCCGGTTGGGACGAGCGCTGCGGCTTCGGTACGCCGCACGAGGCGTACGAGGCTCGGTCGGTCGAGGACGCGCTAGCCCTCGACATGCTCGGGGTGTCCCGAATAACCCTGCCGCACCCGGACGGCCCGTACGGCGGCGCCGATCAACTCGGCCACCTCGACCAGTGGCTACGCGACCTGCCCGACGGCATCGACGTGCTGGCCCCCCTCGGCACTCGGCAGGCCCACCACGCGTTCGTTCGGGAGCAGGCGCTGCTGACGCGGGCCGCACAGGGCGCGCCGCTGCCCCTGATCTACGCCGATCTTCCGTACACCGGGCACGCTCCGGGCTGGCACACCGACGCGGCCGAGGCCGCGCTCGCGGCCGAGCCGGAGCACGGCGAGTCCTATCGGAGTCTGACGGACCGCTACCGGCTCAGCGTTCGCTGGGACGTCCGACTCGACGATGCGCAGTGGGCCCGCAAGCGCCTGGCCGTGCAGTGCTACGGCTCGCAACTCGCCCCGCTCGGTGTGGACCACGGCCCGTTTTTGTCCTGGTCGGGCCCGCTGCGTACGGAGCGCGTGTGGTCGTTGGAGCAGCGTTCGTAGCCAGCGGTGGCACTGCGGGTGTTGTGCGGGGCGCCGTGGGGCCAGGCGGGCGGCAGGGCGGGCGTGTGGTGGGGCGGCGTATGGCCGGGGGTGGCCCGGTACCGCGGGACGGCCGTGCGCACGGGGGGTGGCTGTGCGGCGGGGCGGGGCCCGGGGGAGTGGTGGGGCGAATGTTCGGGAGGGCGGCGCCCGCCTGCCAGGTGGCAGGGGGCGCCGCGAGCCCGGGTGGGGGCGCGATGCTGCGGCTGGTTGCTGGTTGCTGGTTGCTGGTTGCTGGTTCCTGGTTGGCTGGTTGGCCGCAGCGGGCGCTGGGTCAGTCCGTGGGACGGCGCAATCGGGCGACGAACTTGTACCGGTCGCCCCGGTAGACCGAGCGCACCCACTCCACCGGTTCGCCGTTGTCGTCCAGGGAATGTCGGGACAGCATCAACATCGGCAGCCCGACGTCCGTGCCAAGGAGCCCCGCCTCGCGCGGGGTGGCCAGCGAGGTCTCGATGGTCTCCTCGGCCTCGGCCAGGCGTACGTCGTACACCTCGGCCAGCGCCGTGTACAGCGAGGCGTACTTGACCAGACTGCGGCGCAGCGCAGGGAAGCGCTTCGCGGACAGATGCGTGGTCTCGATGGCCATCGGCTCGCCGCTGGCCAGCCGCAGCCGCTCGATGCGCAGCACTCTGCCGCCGGTGGTGATGTCCAGCAACTCGGCGAGCCGGTCATCGGCCGTGACGTAGCCGATGTCGAGGAGTTGGGAGGCGGGTTCCAAACCCTGTGCCTTCATGTCCTCGGTGTACGAGGTAAGTTGCAGCGCCTGGGACACCTTGGGCTTGGCCACAAAGGTGCCCTTGCCCTGAATGCGCTCAAGCCGCCCCTCGACGACCAGTTCCTGTAGCGCTTGGCGCACCGTCGTCCGGGAGGTGTCAAACTCGGCGGCCAGAGTACGCTCGGGCGGCACCGGAGTGCCCGGGGGCATGGTTTCGGTCATTTCCAGCAAGTGCCGCTTGAGACGGTAATACTTGGGGACGCGCGCGGTGCGTGTGCCGCTCCCGGCCGTCCCGTTGCCGTTGTCCAGCACGCCGCCGACGCTCTGTGCAGTGCCCCCGTCGGTCCCCATGGCGTGACGTCCCGACTCCGATCCTGTTGCCGTCACCGGCTCCTCCGTTACTTTGGCTGGAGGTACGGGGGTGTTCCCCGGACAACGCAGCGCGGCTCACATCGTGGCATGGGCGGGACCAAAGGTGCCCCCATCAACGTGTTGGCAGGCCCCAGGTGTCGGTCCGATAACGGACCTGACAGCGACTCTTATACACCCTTGACACCCCTAAAGGTCTAGGCCAAGCTGCGGGAACTGGTCTAAACCATTAAAGACCAATTTCTGTTCTCTGAGGAGAGTGCTGTGAAGCGTGGGCTCATAGCGGCGACGGGTGTCGCGGCCATGTTGGTGAGCGTTGCGGCCTGTGGGTCTGACGGCGACGACAACAAAGGCTCCGGCAAGGACGGTTGGAAGGGCGAGACCCTGACCGTCTGGGCCATGGACGGGTCCACGCCGGAAGGCTGGACGAAAGATGTGACGACTGCCTTCGAAAAGAAGACCGGAGCCAAGCTGAAGTTTGAAGTTCAGCAGTGGAACGGAATTCAACAGAAGATAACCACGGCACTCTCCGAGACAAATCCCCCGGACGTCATCGAGCTCGGCAACACCCAGACCCCGGCCTACGCACAGACCGAGGGCCTTGCCGACCTGTCGGACCTGAAGAAAGAGATCGGCGCCGACTGGACGGAGAACATCAACAAGTCCTCCGTCTTCAACGGCAAGCAGTACGCGGCCCCCTGGTTCGCCGTGAACCGCGTGGTCATCTACAACAAGAAGGTCTGGGCCGACGCCGGCATCAAGGACATGCCGAAGACGCGCACCGAGTTCTTCAAGGCGCTCGACACCATCGACAAGAAGACCGAAGCCGAGGCCATCTACATGCCCGGCCAGAACTGGTACTTCTTCGACGGCCTCACCATTGGCGCCGGGGCCGAACTGGCGAAGAAGGACGGCGACAAGTACGTCTCCAACCTCTCCGACCCAAAGGTCGGCAAGGCCATGGACATCTACAAGCAGTACGCCGCCTTCAGTGACGCGCCCAAGGACAAGGACGAAGCCACTCCGCAGCAGGCCGAGGTCTTCGCCGGAGGCAAGACCGGCGCTTTCATCGGCATGCCCTGGGAAGCGGCCACCGCCATCAAGGCGAACCCGAAGATAGAAAAGGACATCGGCTACTTCACCATCCCGGGTGAGACCGCTGGCAAGCCCGAGGGCGTGTTCCTCGGTGGCTCCAACCTGTCCATTGCCGCGGGCAGCGAAAAGCAGGAACTGGCGAAGGAATTCCTGCGTATCGCACTCTCCGACACGTTCGAGGGACAGCTTGCCAAGGAAGGCGGCGTAATTCCGAACAAGGAAGCGCTGAAGTCCCACCTCAAGGGCAACGTGGCCGCCGAGGCCAGCGCCGCGGCCTCGGTAAGCGGCGGCACCACCCCGCTGATCCCCGAGTGGGCCTCGGTCGAGAACGCCCCGAACCCGATCAAGACGTACATGACCGCCGTGCTCAACGGCAAGTCGCACGAGGAAGCCGCCAAGTCTGTTGAGGGCGAGCTGAACAAGCGTCTCGGCCAGGAGCTCTAGCCGCTGAAGTACACGCACGCTGCCGGGGGATGGGACATACCAGCCCCCGGCAGCGCATCGACTATGTCCGGCTCAGGAAGAGAAGACGAGCATGTCAGTGCAGACTGAACGCGCGGACGCGGCGCCAGAAACCGCCGTCCACAAGAGTGGGGAACCCCCCGGCGGACTCGACGCCAAACGGCAGCGGATCAGAGACAATTTCCTGCCGTACGTGCTGCTACTTCCCGCGCTAGCCGTAACCCTGGTGTTCCTGGGCTGGCCGATGGTGAAGAACGGTGATCTGTCCCTCCAGAACATCAACCGACGGCAGTTGATCCTTCGGCTCACCGAGTACACCGGGTTCGACAACTTCGAAGAGGCACTCAAGAGCGAGCAGTTCTGGCGCGTCGTTGGACGCTCGATCGTCTTCACTGGCGTCAACGTCATCCTCATCATGGTGATCAGCACGCTGATCGGCCTGTTGCTCGCCCGCCTCGGCAAGACGATGCGCGTAACGCTCCAGTTGGCCCTGGTGCTCACCTGGGCCATGCCCATCATCGCCGCGACCACCGTCTATCAGTGGCTCTTCGCCCAGCGCTTCGGCGTCGTGAACTGGACGCTAGACAAGCTCGGCTGGCACTCGATGGCCGACTACAACTGGATCGGCTCCCAGTTCTCCGCCTTCTTCGTCATCACCTTGCTGATCGTCTGGCAGTCCGTGCCCTTCGTGGCCCTGAGCCTGTACGCCGCGACCACGACGATCCCCGGCGAACTCTACGAGGCGGCGGCCCTGGACGGCGCGGGCGGCTGGAAGAGCTTCACCGCGGTGACGTTCCCCTTCATCAAGCCGTTCCTGTTCGCCACGACCTTCCTTGAGGTCATTTGGGTCTTCAAGGCCCTACCGCAGATCTACGCCATCAGCGGCGGCGCGCCCGACCGGCTTACCGAGACTCTGCCGATCTACGCCTTCGTCGAGGGTGTCGGAAACCAGCACTTCGGCATGGGCGCGGCGATCTCGATGCTCACCATCCTGGTTCTGCTGACCCTCACGTCGTACTACCTCCGCATCGTTTTGAAGCAAGAGAGGGACGAGCTGTGAAGCGTTCACGCCTCGGCCGCATCTGGCCCAACGCAACGGCGATCGTCCTGGCCATCGGGTTCGTCTTCCCTGTCTACTGGATGTTCAACACGGCTCTGAAGCCCACCGGCGACATCCTCACCGAGGACCCGGTCTGGTTTCCGTCCCATCTGACCTTCGAACACTTCGACACGGCCATCAACGCGCCCAACTTCTGGACGCTGGTGCGCAACTCCCTCACCGTCACGATCGTGGCGGTCGCGCTGTCCCTGCTGATCGCCCTGAGCGCCTCGTTCGCCATCGCGCGGATGCGATTCAAGGGGCGCCGTGGCGTGATCCTCGTCTTCATGATCGCCCAAATGGCCCCCTGGGAGGTCATGGTTATCGCGATCTACATGCTGGTGCGGGACGCCGACATGCTCAACAGCCTGGTGCCACTCACCATCTTCTACATGGTCATGGTGCTACCACTGACCATCCTGACGCTGCGGAACTACATCGCGGCGGTGCCCAAGGAACTGGAGGAGTCCGCCATGGTCGATGGCTGCTCCCGTGTCCAGGCGTTCAGGAAGGTCATCTTCCCGCTGCTCGCCCCCGGCCTGATGGCGACCTCCCTGTTCGGATTCATCACCGCCTGGAACGAGTTCCCCATGGTGCTGATTCTCAACAAGGAAGACCACGCTCAGACGCTCCCCGTATGGCTCTACAGCTTCCAGACCAACTTCGGCAATGACTGGGGCGCGACCATGGCCGCCTCCACGCTGTTCGCCCTGCCTATCTTGATCCTCTTCCTCTTCCTCCAGCGCCGGGCCGTTGGCGGCCTGACCTCAGGCGCAGTCAAGGGATAAGGCGCCTTTTCACCTCAAGGGACACCGCTGCACGATGACCACCTCCGCCTTCGCCTCCACCGACTCCCTGACCAGGGACGCCCTCGCCGTCCTCCAGCCGGGTTTCAAGGGCACCACCTCCGCCCCCGACTGGCTGCTTCGCAGGATTGACGAGGGGCTAGCGTCCGTCGCGCTGTTCGGCCGCAACGTCGTTGGGCCCGAGCAGCTCGCCGCGCTCACCGGTCGGATGCGGGCGGAACGTGGTGACCTGTTGGTGGCTATCGATGAGGAGGGTGGCGACGTCACCCGCCTTGAGGTGAACGAGGGCTCCTCCTTCCCCGGCAACTTGGCCCTTGGCGCAGTGGACGACCCGGACCTCACCCGGGCCGTCGCCCAGGAGATCGGCCGGCGCCTAGCCGAGTGCGGAATCAACCTCAACTGGGCGCCGGCCGCCGACGTCAACGCCAATCCGGACAACCCGGTGATCGGCGTCCGCTCCTTCGGCGCAGACCCGGCCCTGGTGGCCCGGCACACCGCGGCCTATGTGGAGGGCATGCAGGCGGCCGGGGTCGCCACGAGCGTCAAACACTTCCCCGGCCACGGCGACACCGCCGTGGACTCGCACCATGACCTCCCGCGTATCGACGCCGACCGGACCGTCTTGGACCGCCGTGATCTGGTGCCCTTCCGCGCCGCCGTGGCGGCCGGGACCCGCGCGGTGATGAGCGCGCACATCCTGGTGCCCGCCCTCGACCCGATCCGGCCCGCCACCCTCAGCTCCGCCGCCCTACATGGCCTGCTGCGGCAGCCCGTGGCCGATGGCGGACTCGGCTTCGACGGGTTGATCGTCACCGACGCCATGGAAATGAAAGCGATCTCCGCGACATACGGCCTGGAACACGGCTGTGTGCTGGCCATCGCCGCCGGTGCTGATGCCATCTGCGTCGGTGGCGGCCTGGCCGACGAGGAAACCGTGCAGCGGTTGCACGATGCCCTCGTACGGGCCGTACACGTCGGCGAACTGACGGAGGAGCGGCTCGCCGACGCCGCGGCCCGGGTCCGCGCCCTGGGTGCTTGGGCCCGCCTCGGCACCCAGCACGCGGCCTCCTTCGTAGCCTCGGCCCCCAGGTCGGCCTCGGCCTCGGCCTCGGCCCCGATGTCGGCCCAGGCTATGGCGTCAGCCTCGGCCTCGGGCTCGGCGCAGTCCGCGGTCCTCGCGTCAGTCTCGGGCTCGGATGCAGCCCTGGCGTCGGCCTCGGGGCCGACCAGCGCGCCGGCCGGGCGGGCAGCGCACGCCGTACCCGCCGCCCCCGAGGTGGGCCTCACTGCCGCGCGCCGCGCCGTCCGCGTGACCGCCGGTGAGCAGGGTTTCAGCCCGCTCCAACAGTCCGCCTACGTCGCCGCCTTCACCCCCATGGCGAGCATCGCGGTCGGCGATGACACCCCGTGGGGCGTCGCGGCCGAACTGGCCCGGCTGCTCCCCGGCACCGAGACCGAACCCGTGACCAAGGCCCGAATGACCCGCGACGGTGTGCCCGCGACGATCGCGCGGGTGTGCGCTGCGGCGGGCAAACGCCCGATCGTCGCGGTCGTGCGAGACGTCCACCGACACCACTGGATGACCGAGGGCCTCAACGCCTTGGTCGCCGCACGGCCCAACACGATCGTCGTGGAAATGGGCGTACCCCAGGCAGCGCCCATCGGCGCCCTGCACATCGCCACTCACGGCGCAGCCCGAGTCTGCGGACGCGCCGCGGCGGAGGTCATCACTGGCGGCGAAGCCGTACGGTAATGCGGCCCGGTGAGGCACTCGGTCATGCGCCTGGTGAGGCGCCCGGTGAGGCGCCCGGTGAGGCACCTGATGGTCCGCCTGGTGAGGTGCCCGGCGAGGCCGGGCACAGCATCCGTGTGCTGGTGCTGGGCTGGGGGCCATTGCTGGGGCTGGGGCTCATCCCCATGCTTGTGCCGACGCCCTCCCCTCCCCCCTCCCCTCCTCATGCCCATGTTTAGCGCCCGTGCCCGTGCCCGTGCCCATGTCCGTGCCGAGCGACGGACATCTGTCGGTAGGGCGTACACCGGCCCGGCCGATAGGGCGCATGCCTGCTGGTAGGGCGCGCACCTGCCCGGGGCAGCGTCGGGCCAACCGGGGCCCGCCACCGGTAGGAGCGCTCCGATCGGGGGACGAGCCGGCTGATCGGTTGGCGCCGGCGGTTGGGGAAGTGCGGAGGCCGAGCCTTGGGAGCGATGGCCGGTGGGCCGTACGGCTGGGCGTTCGGGCGCTGCCCCTGCCCCGTTTGCCCTGTCCGCCACGTTCGATCGTCTGCCACGTTCGGCACGTTCAGTCGTGCCCCCGCCCCCATCCGAGGCGTTTTCCACCTGAAGTGCCCGAGGTGGGCTCTGTCGGCCATTCCAGCGTCGGTCAGACCAGCGCGCCTCCCGATGCGTCGATCCACTGGCCGGTGACCCACCGGCTGTCTGGTGAGGACAAGAAGGCCACGATGTCGGCTATGTCATCGGCCTTGGCTACTCGGTTGAAAGGCGATGCCTCGGCGGCGGCAGCCAGGGCCTCGGGTTCGTTGCGCAACCAGTCCGCGTTCATGTCGGTGTCCACCACGCCCGGCGCTACCGCGTTCACCGATATCCCGCGGGGGCCAAGCTCCTTGGCGAGGGTCATCGTGAGAACGTCGATGGCGCCCTTGGTCATGGAGTAACCGATCAAATCCGGTATGGCGGCGCCCCGGGTCAGCGTCGTGGAGATGTTGACGATCTTGCCGCCGTCCCGCAGCCGTGACAGTCCGAGCTGGGTCACGAAGAAAGGTGCCTTGGCGTTCACCGCGAAGACCCGGTCGAACGCCTCCGGTGTCACCGTGGCGATCGGGTCCTTCGACTCGACGATTCCCGCATTGTTGACCAGGATGTCGAGCCCGTCGGCCTGCTCGTCGAAGGCGGCCCACAGGGTCTCTGCGTCTCCCGGCACCCCAAGCTCGGCACGCAGCGCGAACGCCTGTCCGCCTGCCGTCTCGATCGCCGCCACCGTCTCCCGCGCCGCCGCGTCATTGCGCCCGTAGTGCACGGCCACCCTGGCGCCGTCCCGTGCCAGCCGCTCGGAGATGCCTCGCCCGATGCCCCGACTGCCACCGGTGACCAGAGCCGTCTTGCCGTTGAGCGCGCCCATGGCTACGCCCCCTTCTTTCTTTAGGAGTCGCTACAGAAGGACCGTAACACATTGATTAGTGGTCGCTATAGAATGGGGAAATGGTTACCACGAACGAGGGATGCGAAGGGGCGGTGAGGCGCGGCAGGCCCCGCTCCTTTGACCGTGATGCGGCGCTGCGGGCCGCGACCATAGAGTTTTGGGACCGCGGCTTCGAGGCGGTCTCCATCGCCGACCTCACCCGCGTGATGGGCGTCAAGGCGCCGAGCCTCTATGCGGCCTTCGGGGACAAGAAGACGCTGTTCGAAGAGGCCATCGAGACGTACCTGCGCGACTTCGGCGGCTTCATCGGCCGTGCGCTCGAAGAGGAGCCGACCGCTCACCAGGGCGTTGCCCGCATGCTTCATGAGGCCGCGGCCTGGCATACGCTGCCCGGCTACCCGCGCGGCTGCATGCTGATCAGCGCCGCGATCAACTGCACCACCCAGTCCGCAGAGGTCGCCCAGGGTCTCGCCGGCCGCCGTAACGACGGGGTTGCGGCGATCGAGCGGCGCATCGGCGCCGACATTGCGGCGGGGATTTTGCCAAGCCATACGGACGCCCATGCGCTCGCCGTCTACTGCACGGTCGTGCTGCACGGCATGGCCCAACAGGCCAGGGACGGCGTGGACCGGGAGACGCTGGAAGCCGTGGCGCACACCGCGATGGCGGCCTGGCCTGCCGAGGTGCGGGGTGCAGCGGGGGAGGGGCGCGGGTCACCCGTGGCGGAATCGGGCGCCTCGTAAAAGACCCGCGGGCCGCGGCGCCAGGGCGGGACCCTCAACCCGCCCGGCACCGCAGCCCGGAGTTGCATCGGCCAATGTGGCCGATCTGAGGCTCGGCGCGGTCAGGGCAGAGAGCACCGTCAGCCTCGGTCCGCTCTCCTGTGCGGGGAGAGCGGAAGTCGCTGTCGTTATTGTGGACTAGACCATTCTCCGCTGTCTACGGCTCCGTGCAGACTGGCCTGGGGCAGGGCCCGGGTAGGCTCGCGGCGTGCCCTCCATGAACGATCTCGTACACCAGCACACCGCTCTCGGTGATTCCGACCTTGAGTGGCTTCACCTGCTGGTTTCGGAGTGGCAGTTGCTCTCCGACCTGTCCTTCGCCGACCTGGTGCTGTGGGTCCCCACCCGGGATGGGACTCGCTACGTCTCGGTGGCGCAGATGCGGCCCAACACCGGGCCCACCTCGTACCAGGACGACATGGTGGGCCACCTCGTTCCGCGGGGACGCCGTCCGATGCTGGACGCCGCGCTCGATGAGGGCCGCATCGTCCGCGAGGGCGACCCGGAGTGGCGTGAGGAGGTGCCGGTTCGGGTGGAGTCGATCCCCGTGCGCCGCGACGGCCGGGTGCTCGGGGTCATCGCGCGCAACACCAATCTGCTGACGGTACGGACTCCGAGCCGACTGGAGCTCACGTATCTGCAAAGCGCCTCCGACCTTGCCCAGATGATCGCTGCCGGGACCTTTCCGTTTCCCGGCCAGCAGGTGGACATGGACGCGTCGCCGCGTGCGGGGGACGGGCTCATCAGGCTCGATGCGGAAGGCGTCGTCCAGTACGCGAGCCCCAACGCGCTCTCCGCCTATCACCGCCTTGGCCTCGCCGCTGACCTGGTGGGCCACCACCTGGGACGTACCACTGCCGAGCTTGCGCCCGCCCGCGGGCCAGTGGACGAGGCACTGGTCAAACTGGCCAGCGGCTGGGCTCCGCGGGAGTTCGAAGTCGAGGGCGAGGAGGGCGTCATCCAGTTGCGCGCCATTCCGCTCAAGCCCAAGGGCACCCATATCGGCTCGCTCGTACTGCTGCGCGACGTCACCGAACTGCGGCGCAGGGAACGGGAGCTGATCACCAAGGACGCCACCATCCGCGAGATCCATCACCGGGTGAAGAACAACCTACAGACCGTGGCTGCCCTCTTGCGGCTCCAGGCTCGGCGGATGGATTCGGAGCAGGGCCGCGAGGCGCTCAACGAGGCCGTGCGCAGGGTCGGTTCGATCGCGATCGTGCACGAGACCCTGTCGCAGAATTTGGACGAGCGTGTCGAGTTCGACGAGATCGCCGATCGAGTGCTCGCCATGGTGGCCGAGATCGCGCCGGGCACGGTCGCCGCTCGGCGCACCGGACGGTTCGGCATCCTCGACGCCGAGGTGGCCACGCCGCTGGCCATGGTGCTCACCGAGGTGTTGCAAAACGCCCTTGAGCATGGCTTTGGCCCAGGTGAGCAGGGCATGGTCGAGGTCAGCGCGGTGCGCGGTGGTACCAGGACCGAGGGCCGGTTGCTGGTCACGGTGCAGGACAACGGGCGCGGGCTGCCGGAGGGATTCGACCCGCGCCGGGCGGGGAACCTCGGCCTCCAGATCGTCCGCACCCTGGTCGAGGGGGAGTTGGTCGGCACGTTCGACATGCTCCCGGCACCCACCGGCGGAACCCGGGTCATCCTCGACCTCCCGGTGCGCGCCAAAAAGAGCTGACGCCCCGAACACCTGTGGGCCTGCGGCGTACCGGACCGGCGCGTGGGCCCACAACACCCAACGGGCGCGCGCCCCGACCGTATGCCCGCACCGCACGCCCCAACACGCGCCGCTCGCGCCGCCGGTAAGTGCACCGTCAGGGCACGAGAACACATCCGCCGCCGCGCTCGCACACGCGCACCTTCGTGGAGGTACGAGGCGCGCGCATCGTCGGTCTACGAGCATGCGTGCCCCTGCTTGAACGCGGAGCTGACGACCGCATGCGCCGCTCGCAGGCGTACGCATGGTCGGCGAGCGTACGCGGAATCGGTTCCTGCACCGATAGTTGATGGGGCGTCAGTGAACGTCGCTCATTCGTTATGTGCCCAGCGGCCCGACGAGCCGGCTACGGCCGGGCCGCAGGGGGAGATAGGCGTGGGTTGCTGGGCTCAGTGCGGGAACCTGCCGGCGATCGATATCTGACCGTTGCCTACGCGGTGTTCTTTCGCGCGCTGGGACACGCCTTACGGCGGAGGTGTCCGGACAATCACGTCAGCGCACGCGCATGCCATGTGCCCCTGATGTGCGGGTTTCTTGGTGAGCGTGTGTTGATGTGCGCAGTGGGGCGGCGGACCCCACACAGCACTGAGCCCCGGACCCATCTGGTCCGGGGCTCAAAGCTCACGTTGCTGTGGGGGCACCGCCCTTGGCACCTCCCGGTCAAAGACCGGGGGCGGAGCCTGGCAGAGCATTGGGGTACTGCGCGCTGCGGCTCGGGGGCCGAGGGGCTGCGGTCAGGCGCTGGCGTTGCGCGCCCGGTTGCGAGCGGCGCGGCGCTTCATTGCGCGGCGCTCGTCCTCGCTGAGGCCACCCCAGACGCCGGAGTCCTGGCCGGACTCAAGCGCCCACTGCAGGCACTGCTCCATGACGGGGCAGCGGCGGCAGACGGCCTTGGCTTCCTCGATCTGCAGCAGCGCAGGACCGGTGTTGCCGATGGGGAAGAACAGCTCGGGATCTTCCTCGCGGCAAACGGCGTTGTGACGCCAGTCCATGGCTGCTCCATCTCCTCGTATTGCGGGATCATTGCTTGTGAATGTGAACGCTTTCACGAATCCCCCTGCAATGGAAGGGCCGCCGCCCAGTTGCCCGGTGCGGACCTGAAGTCATAAGGAGGAGGATTCGGGCTCTCAAGGGGGCCCGTGTGCAGCCGTCCCGATCGCCATGAAGAGACTCGCAAACCTCGGCGACGGATACAACCCCTTCCGGAAAGTTTTTTTTGAATCCACGGTGTCGCCTCAGTCACAGCCGTACTTCCACAGGGTGGAGGCCAGCCTAAACGTTCGAGTGGAAGGAGTTTTGGGCCTGCCACTCACACAATCACACGCAGTGCATGGCGTACGCCTGTGAACGTCACGCTCGTACGCAGTCCCAGGTGGTCGCCGTCCATCTGGAGGGGCAGTGGAACCTGTGATTGCAAGGTGAAGTCGGTGAGGTCATGCAGGGTGACCGCGTGCTTGCCGTGCGGACCGCGCTCCGGAGTGGAGGTGAGCAGGTGGGTCGCGTAACGGGCGACCGCCGGGGTGGTCAGCTTTGTCAATCCGAGCACGTCAAGGCCGGTGTCGAAGGACGCCTGGGGCGATGCATAGATCGGCCGGTTGCCGAAGTACGTCCATGGTGAGGTGTTGCACACTATCGACAGCGCCAGGTCGGAGATCGGGTCCTCGCCTGGCCGTTCGATGGTGATGGCGCCCTGCCTGCGATGCGGCTCACCGAGAAACTGTCGCAAGGTCTGCCGTACGTACAAGGCGTGGGTCGAACGCTTGCCGCGCTCTCGCTGCTGCTCGACCCGGCCGATGACGCCGGCATCGAACCCGAAGCCCGCGCAGAAGGTGAACCAGCGCTCGGGCACTGCCTCGTCCGCCGTGCCCGGGGTGCCCGCCGCAAGGCCAAGGCCCACCGTGCGCTCGCTGCCCTCGCGCAACGCGGCCAGTAGCGCGCCGGTCGCCTCCACCGCATGGTTGGGCAGGCCGAGTGCCCGTGCGAACACGTTGGTGGAACCACCCGGCACCACGGCGAGCCGGGGCAGATCGCTCGGGGACGGGCCATGGTGCAGCAACCCGTTGACCACCTCGTTGACGGTGCCGTCGCCACCGAGCGCGACCACCACGTCGTACGTGCCGCTCTCGGCCGCTCGGCGGGCCAGATCGCGGGCGTGCCCCCGATACTCCGTGTTCGCGACCTCCAGCTTGAGGTCGCTGGCGAGTGCATGGGTCAACACATCACGGGTGCGGGCACTGGTGGTGGTTGCTGCCGGATTGACCACGAGGAGCGCGCGCATGCGATGCAGACTACCTAGCTGCTGATGGAGCTCCCACCCCCCGGGTGCGCCTCCACGGCTCACAGGGGCCGGGCTCGGGGTGTTTGGGGGCCCAGCTTCGGGGCCCCACGGGGCAGGGCAGCGGACGGACTACCCTGCATGGGTGAGCAGCAAGCAGAACCGTAGCCCCGGGCAGCGCCGACAGAAGGCTGCCGGAGCCGCCAAGACAGCTAAAGCGGCAAAAGCAGCCGAAACAGCTGGAACAGCTGACACAGCTGACACAGCTGAAACACAGCGTAAGACGGCTTCGGACGACGACCGGGCCCCGGTGGCCCCCGCTTCCCAGGCGCCCGCGGACCGAAGCCGTGCCGCTGATGAGCGCACCTCGCCCAGCCGCGCCACGGCCGATGGGGCGGCTGACGAGCCGGCGGGCCCGCGTCCTGCTCGGCTGACCGGTGCCGCGGTCATCGCGGTCGTCGAGGGCGCACTGCTCGCCGCGTACGGGGTTTACCTGGTGGTGATGGGCTTGGTCGGTGACCCGGACAGTCCGCAGCAGACGGAGATTCTCGCGGTCGTGTTCTTCGTCCTGGCGGCGCTGCCGCTGGTGGCTGCCCGCGGACTGTGGCTGCGCCGCAGTTGGAGCCGCGGACCGGCGATGATTACGCAGATCATGGCGCTGCCGGTGGCGTGGACGCTGATCAACTCCGGAGGTCTGCTGATCGCGGGCGGGATCGGCATCGCCATCGCCGCCATCACGGTCCTCGTGCTGCTCGTCAACCCCACCGCGACCGAGGCGCTCGGCATCGGGCCACGGGACGCGTAACGCTCACCGCGCCCCATGTGCGGCGTGGTGCCCTGCCAGCACGTCGTGCGGCTCGCCTCGGACTCCGAGGCGAGCCGCACGACGTTTCGCGCTGACTGCTACCCCCACTGCTACCGCCACCGCTGACCGCTGATCCGCGTACGGCCCCGTGCACGTGCCCCCACATGGGGTGGTGTGCGGGGGCCGTGGGCACGGGCGGGTGGCGCTGCCCGATGGGGCCGGCGCCCTCGGCTCGACGAGGCCGCCGGTGTGGTGTGTGTGGCGTGCTCACTCCTCCACGAGCAGCCTTTCCCGAAGTTGGGCGAGGGTGCGCGCAAGGAGTCGGGAGACGTGCATCTGGGAGATGCCGACCTCCTGGGCGATCTGCGACTGGGTCATGTTGCCGAAGAAACGCAGCAGCAGAATCTTCTTCTCGCGTGGTGGCAGGTCCTCAAGTAGCGGCTTGAGGGACTCGCGGTACTCGACGCCCTCCAGCGCCTCGTCCTCCGCGCCGAGGGTGTCCGCGACCGCCGGGGACTCGTCGTCCGTGTCAGGGACGTCGAGCGAGAGCGTGCTGTAGGCGTTGGCGGACTCCAGCCCCTCCAGCACCTCTTCCTCGGAGATGCCCAGATGCTCGGCCAACTCGTGCACGGTGGGAGCACGGCCATGCCGCTGGGACAGCTCAGCGGTGGCTGTGGTGAGGGCCAGCCGCAGTTCCTGAAGCCTGCGCGGCACCCGCACCGCCCAGCCCTTGTCCCGGAAGTGCCGCTTGATCTCACCGACGACCGTGGGCGTTGCGTACGTGGAGAACTCCACGCCGCGGTCCGGGTCGAACCGGTCAACGGACTTGATCAGCCCGATGGTGGCGACCTGGGTGAGGTCATCGAGCGGTTCCCCGCGGTTGCGGAAGCGCCGCGCGAGATGTTCCACCAGCGGGAGGTGCATCCGCACGAGGTGGTTGCGCAACTCGGCCCGCTCCATGGAGCCGTCGGGGAGCTGGCGCAGCTCTATGAACATCGCCCGTGCGCCGCTTCGGTCCTGTGGATCGTGACTGCGCTTCTCGTGTTGGTGCTGATCCATGTGGTCCGCCCGCTCTGGTCCGTCGCCGGCCGACTCCGGGTCCGCGGGATGCGGCCGGTCCGGCTGCTGCGGGATGGCCGGGGTGCGCACCCCTCGCGATGATGCAGTGCTCACGGAGCCCCCCTTTCCGTCACGGCTGTCCGGGACCGGCGCCGCGCTTCTTGTGCAGGCTGATGGTGACCGTGCGGTCATCGGCAACCGTGGAGTCAACCTCGCCGGCCAGCGCGGAGAGCACCGTCCAGGCGAAGGTGTCGCGCTCGGGAGCGCGACCATCTGTAGTTGGTGCGGAAACCGTGACCCGTAGCGCGTCGCCGACCAGTCGGAAGACGCATTTGAGGACGCTGCCAGGAACCGCTTGTTGAAGGAGGATCGCGCATGCCTCATCCACGGCAATGCGTAGGTCCTCGATTTCGTCGAGGGTGAAGTCCAAACGGGCTGCTAGGCCGGCTGTGGCCGTACGCAACACCGACAGGTAGGCACCCGCAGCGGGCAACCGGACTTCCACGAAGTCCTGGGTCCCGGGCTCGCCTGCGATCTGGGACACCCTCACCTCCAAGGTGACACAAGCTGGTTGAGCTGATATGAGCGCCGGCCGTCAGCCCTTATGGTGGAGGCAGACGAACTGGCGCGGCACATGGTTCGGCTGCGACGCTATCGCGATCTGTGGCCTCGTGTCGCCTGGACGGAGCATGGCTCGCCCCAGGGGAGTACGGAGCCCGAGGACCACGACTGTCACTCATGGTAAGCACATGAATACGCACAGTGGTAGGGGTCTGTGGCCTCAAATTGAAAGAGATGGCGCCCTGTTGATCACCCCGACACCCTTCGCCTCCTCAAGAGGGGCCGTCGTCCCTGCTCAGCACAGTGTGTCGGTGCTGCCTAGCAGGTCTCTTCGGCAAGCGCCGCGAGGCTTCGCAGCGGGGCGCCGGACAGCCGCCGCACCGTCCACTCGTCCATCGCTTCGGCGCCAAGGGACTTGTAAAACATGATCGAGGGCTCGTTCCAGTCGAGGACCGTCCACTCGCAGCGCTCATAGCCACGGTCCACGCAAATTCGCGCCAGTGCGGCCAGCAATGCCTTGCCGTGGCCGCCGCCACGTGCCGATGGGCGAACGTACAGATCCTCCAGGTAGACCCCGTGCGTGCCGGTCCACGTGGAGAAGTTGCGGAACCACAGCGCGAAGCCGACCGGCTCGACAGCGGCGCCCTCGGGCTCGCCGGCGGCGGGCCCACCGGCGGCGGGCTCGACGGGCTGCTCAGCTATCAGGGCGAAGACGGCCGGGTGCTCGCCGAAGAGGGCGACGCGCAGTTGCTCCTCGGTGGCCTTGGCCGCCTTCGGCTCACGCTCGTACTCCGCGAGTTCGCGGACCATCGCGTGGATCGCGGGGACGTCGCCGGGTGTCGCTGGTCGGATCATGCGGCCAAAGGTAACCGGGGGGTCCGACAGCCGAGGCGCCGGGCCCGACCCGATGGCCGCTCGCCTGCGTGGGGCCCGCAGTTGGCCCACTACACGGCGGCGAGCCAAACCCGCGCCCGCGCCGCGCCACCAGCGTCGGGCCCAGACCCCAGACCCCGGGCCCAGACCTCGGGCCCAGACCCCGGCCTCCGATTCAGACTCAGACTCAGACGAGGGTCTGGTCAGCGAAGCACCAGCGCCAGTTCTCGTCCGGTTCGAACGAGCGCATGACCGGGTGGCCGCTGGCAGCGTGGTGGGCCGAAGCGTGCCGAAGTGGGGAGGAGTCGCAGCAGCCAACATGGCCGCAGCTCAGGCATAGCCGCAGGTGAACGGGGTGGGTGCCGGCCTCGACGCACTCCAGGCAGGCCGCGCTCTGGGCGGCGGGTTCGGGGCGCGGCAACTCGGCGACATGGAGGCACTCGCTCATGGTGGCAAGCCTAAGCCGCTTCGTCCGGCCTCGACGGGTGAGGGAAGCGGCAAGCGCGCCGCGAGCCCCGGGGCTGGGCGGCGCTGGCGGTACGGGCGGTACGGGTCGGGTGGATCAGGGAGGGCGCCTTGTGTGCGCGGCCATGCGGGTCATGCCTGCCACGGCGGACCCTGCCGGCCGTGGGGAGAGCGTGGTCTGGGGGAAACATGGGGCGGTGAGGGCCGTACGAGACGTGCGAGCCGTGAGGATGGGATGGGCGCGGGCCGATGGACGTCATTCCCTTGCTGATGCTGGTTGCGGGCAGTGCGGCGATCGCCGGTGCGGCCCGCCGTACCCCGGTGCCGGGGCCGTTGCTGCTCGTCGCCGCCGGTCTGGTCGCCTCGTACGTGCCGGGTGTGCCCGAGTACGCGCTGGACCCGCATGTCGTGCTGCCGCTGCTGTTGCCGCCCCTGCTGCACATGGCCGCGTTGGAGAGCTCCTATTTGGATCTGCGGGCGAATCTGCGGCCGGTCGCGCTGCTGTCGGTCGGCTATGTGCTCTTCGCGACGCTTGCCGTTGGGTGGATCGCGTATCTGGTGGTTCCGGGGCTGCCCTTGACCTCGGCGCTGGTGCTTGGCGCAGTGATCGCCCCGCCCGACGCGGTCGCGGCCACCGCCATCGCCCGCAAGGCCGGGCTGCCGTCTCGCATCACCACGATCTTGCAGGGCGAGTCGCTGGTCAACGACGCCACCGCGATCACGGCCTACAAGGTGGCGCTGGCCGCCGCGGTCGGCGAGGGCGCCACCTGGGGCTCGGGCGTGCGGGAGTTCCTCGTAGCGGCGGTGGGCGGGGTGGTGGTCGGGGCGGTGTTGATGGTGCCGCTGCACTGGCTGCGGACCCGGCTTCGGGAGCCGCTGTTGCAAAACACGCTGTCGCTTCTCATCCCGTTTGTCGCGTACGCGGTCGCCGAGCAGGTCGAGGCGTCGGGAGTGTTGGCCGTGGTGGTCGTTGCGCTGCATTTGGGCCATCACTCCTGGCAGGTGGACTTCGCGACCAGGCTTCAGGAACACGCGGTGTGGAAGATGGTCTCCTTCGTGCTGGAGTCGGTGGTCTTCGCGCTGATCGGCCTGCAACTGCCCGTCGTGCTGCGGGGCCTTGGCGAGTACGGGATCGGGGAAACGCTCTGGTACGCCACGGCGGTGTTCCTCGCCGTGGTGGTCGTGCGCTATCTCTGGGTCTTCCCGGCGACCTTCGTACCGCGCGCGCTTTCGACGCGGGTCAGGCAGCGGGAGCCCGATGTGGATTGGAAGGCCCCGGCCATCGTGGGCTGGGCGGGGATGCGCGGCGTGGTGTCGCTGGCCATTGCCTTTTCCCTGCCCACGGCCGCCCATGGCGGGGACGTTTTTCCGGCCCGTGACCTGGTGCTGCTGCTCACCTTCAGCACCGTGATCGGCACGCTCGTCGTGCAGGGGCTTACGTTGCCGACGCTGATTCGTGCGCTACGGCTGCCGGGCCGCGATGTGCGCGGCGAGACGCTGGCTGAGGCGCAGGCGCAGAGCAAGGCATCGCAGGCGGCCGAGCAGCGGCTGACGGAACTGCTCGCGGACGAGCGCAACCAGCTCCCCCTGCCGCTGGCCGACCGGCTGCGGACGGTCGTCGAGCGGCGCCGCAACGCGGTGTGGGAGCGGCTCGGCACGGTGAGCGCGGCCACGGGCGAATCGGTGGACGAGACGTACCGGCGGCTCTTCCGCGAGGTGATCGGGGCCGAGCGGGAGGCGTTCGTACGGCTGCGGGATGAGCGGCGCATCGACGACGAGATGCTACGGACGCTGCTGCGCCGACTGGATTTGGAGGAGGCGGCGGCGTACCGCGAGGGCGAGGAGTAGCTGCCCGGGTGCGTTGGGGTGAGCGTGGGGCGCGCAGGTGGTCGTCTGAGCGGTGTGTGTATGTCGCGCGCCGGCGGTGTGCGGCCCGACGGACCGGGCCGACCTGCGTGGGGGTTACGCCGTGAGGGCCGGGCCTGTGATCACCGCGATGACCGTGGCGCCGGGAGCGAACGTGCCCTCCTCCGCCAAGATCGTCAGCCCGTACAGCATTTTGGCCACATAGATGCGGTCTAGTACGAGTCCGTGCCGACGTGTGAAGTCCTGGGCAAAGGCGTCGATTTCCGGCGTCGTGCGCGCGTACCCGCCACCGTGAAAGCGTTCGTTCAGCTCCCAGTCGCCGGTGCGCGCCCCAAACGCCGCGGCTTGCAGCGCGGCGACCTCTGCCCCCAGGAAGCCGCCCTTGAGCACGGGAAAACCGATGACCCGTGGCCGGGGCTCGGGCCCTTCCGCGAGTCCGGCGGCGAGCCCGGCCAGGGTGCCGCCCGTGCCGCACGCCACACCGACGATGAGTGGACCGTCGGCTGAGGCGAGGGCCGCCCGCAGTTCCCGGCCCAGCGTGGCGCACCCCTGTGCGGCCAGCGCGTTGCTGCCGCCCTCGGGTATCACGTAACACGCGCCGAACCGGGCGCGCAGCGCGTCGAGCACCTCGGGCTCGGCCTTGTGACGGTATGCGGATCTGGTGAGGAAGTGCAGCCGCATGCCATCGGCGGCGCACTGCCGAAGGACGGGGTTGAGCGGCTGGCTGGCTAGTTCGTTGCCGCGTACGACGCCGATGGTGGGCAGGCCGAGCAGCCGGCCGGCGGCGGCGGTAGCACGCAGATGATTGGAGTACGCACCGCCGAACGTCAGCAGCGGGCGTGGCCCCGTGTCGGCGGCGGCGCGCAGGTTCAGTTCCAGCTTTCGCCACTTGTTGCCGGGCAACTCGGGGTGGATCAGGTCGTCCCGTTTGAGCAGCAGCCGTACGCCATGGCGCGCGAACCGTGCGTCTTTGACCTCCTGGAGCGGGGACGGCAGCCGAGGGTGCAGGGAGCCGAGGCCGGTCTCGTCATCGGCGGGGGCGCGGGTGTGGCCGATGCCGGCATCGATGCCGGTGGAGGCGGGGCGTCCGGCGGGGTCAGGGGCGGGGGCGTTGCTGCTCACCCGTCCATTGTCGGCCGGCCGCCGGTCGTCCCGCCGCGCGCGGGGAGGCACACGGCGCGACGGCCGGCGGCGAGCACGAGTCGGCGGCGGCGCACCGTGGTGCGGGCCGGTGGGGGCCGGCACTGTGCTGACCGCTTGCGGCTACTTCAGCCGGTCGTGGATGCGCTCCCGCATGCTTTTCATGCTGAAGCCCCTGGGGTCCACCTTGCCCGGCTGCCATTCCAGGTGGCCGATGACGGATCGCTCGGTCCATCCGTGGTGGCGGCAGATGGCCGCGGAGGCGCGCTCGATGGCCTCCAACTGGGCGTCCGGCCAAGGATCTTTGCCGTCGCCAAGGTTTTCGCACTCGAAGCCGTAGAAGTGGCGGTTGCCATCGGTGTTGGCCTCGTTGTCGGACGGCAGCGTCTTCTCGCCGATCACCGCTCTCAGCACGTCATCGTCGCCGAGCCCGGCGTGGTTGGCCCGGCCGTAACCGACCAGATGCACCGCGCCGTCCTTGGTGATGACGCCGTGGCACAGCGGCCCCGGCAGGCTCGGATGCCCGTCACGGCAGAGCCGCACCGTCTCGGCGGCCCCCGAGGTGACCGTGTGGTGAATCATGATGCCGTGCACCGGGCCCCAGGGGCCCTTGTCGTTGCGGTTGTGGTGTTCCCAGTCACCGACTTCCTTGATTCGCACGCCCTCGTCGCGGAGACCGTTGATGAAGTCCCGCGCGGACATGGGTGGGGACATGGCCGCCTCCGTTCGGTGCGTGGCGGTAGCCCGATCGCGTACCGCCTCCCTGAACCGCTTGTACCGGAACGCTCGCTGTTGGACTAGCCGTTCGGATACCGTGCGAACCGTTCCGGCCGCCGGACACCGGCCGCGCACCGCCATCGAGGGCATTTACGCAGGTGAGCGCGTGGGGTGAAGGAGCGAACCAGGGGCGCGAATCATGGGGGCGTGCGCCGGTGTGGCGGGTGGTATCACGCGGTGCATGATGGCGCTGACAGCTCACTGCGCTCCCCGGGCCTCGGCCCGGGGAGCGCAGTGCACGGCGCACGAGCCGCGGGAAGGCGCGGGGGAGCCCGGCGGAGCGCCGCGGTGGGGCGGTGGCGGCATGCCGCGAGGCCGCTGCCGGAACGCTGCGGGAAAAGGCAAGGGAACACGGGGCAAGCACATGGACTATCAAGGGGCGCTAGAAGAGGTAGCTGCCGCGGTGCAAGCACAGATCGGGCAGGGCCAGGTGGCGCAGTACATCCCGGCACTCGCCTCGGTCAGCGCCGATCACTTCGGCATGGCGATCGCCGATATGGACGGCGAGGTGTACGGGGTGGGGGACTGGACGCAGCCGTTCTCCATACAGAGCATCTCCAAGACCTTCAGCCTCGCGCTGGTGCTTGCGCACGGCGGTGAGGTGATCTGGGAGCGGGTCGGCAGGGAGCCATCAGGCAGCTCGTTCAACTCCCTGGTGCAGCTCGAATACGAGAACGGCGTGCCGCGTAACCCGTTTATCAACGCCGGCGCGCTGGTCGTCACCGACCGACTCCAGACCCTCACCGGCGATGCGAGCACCGTGCTCCTGGACTTCCTGCGAGCCGAGAGCAACAACCCGAATCTGGCCTTCGACCCGTCCGTGGCGCTCTCCGAAACCGACCACGGTGACCGCAACGCCGCGCTCGCGTACTTCATGGCCAGCTACGGCAACCTCGACAACCCCGTACCGACCGTCCTACAGCACTACTTCTGGCAGTGCTCGGTCGAGATGAGCTGCCGCGATGTGGCGCTGGCCGGCGGCTTTCTGGCTCGCCACGGGCTGCGCGCGGATGGGACCAGGCTGCTGCCCAGACGCGAGGCGAAGCAGATCAACGCGGTCATGCTGACCTGCGGCACCTACGATGCGGCGGGCGACTTCGCGTACCGGGTCGGGCTGCCGGGCAAGAGCGGCGTCGGCGGCGGCATCATCGCCGTCATACCGGGGCGATGCACGCTGTGCGTGTGGAGCCCCGGACTCGATGCGCGCGGCAACTCGGTGGCCGGTGTCGCCGCCCTCGATTACTTCACCACGCTGACGGGCTGGTCGGTTTTCTGAGCGTGGTGGGCCGGTGCGCGTGCTGGTGTGGTGGGCGCTCGGGGCGGCCTTCTCGGTGCTCGGGACGCGGGGCGAGCTCCGCCGGGCTCAGGGCTTCCCGGAGGCTGAGCGGTGAGCCGGGGCTGGTCCGCGTTGTGGGTTACGGGCAGGCGATGACCTGTCCCGCGTAGGAGAGGTTGCCGCCGAAGCCGAACAGCAGGGTCGGGGCGCCCGGTGGGATCTCGCCGCGTTCGACCAGCTTGGACAGGGCCAGCGGAATGCTGGCCGCGGAGGTGTTGCCCGAGTCAACGACGTCTTGGGCGACGACGGCGTTGATGGCGCCGAGCTTGCGCGCGACCGGTTCGATGATCCGCAGGTTCGCCTGGTGCAGCACCACGGCCCCCAGCTCCTCGGGCTCGATTCCGGCCCGCCGGCAGGTCTCTTTGGCCAGCGGCGGCAGTTGTGTGGTGGCCCAGCGGTAGACGGTCTGGCCCTCCTGCGCGAAGCGGGTGGGGTTGCCCTCGATGCGCACGGCCTCGCTCATCTCGGGCATCGAGCCCCATAGCACCGGACCGATCCCGGGCGTGTCATCGGCCACGACCACGGCGGCGCCCGCCCCGTCCCCCACGAGGATGCAGGTCGTACGGTCGGTCCAGTCGGCGACCGACGTGAACGCATCGGCCCCGATGACCAGCGCCCGACTCGCCGCGCCGGCCCGTACCGCATGGTCGGCGGTGGCCAACGCATGGGTGAAACCGGCACAAACAACGTTGATATCCATCAAAGCGGGCGAGCCGAGGCCGAGCCGGGCGGCGACCCGGGCAGCGGTGTTGGGGCTGCGGCCCTCGGCGGTGCAGGTGGCGACCAGCACCAGATCGATGTCGGCGGGCGCGAGGCCACTATTGGCCAGCGCCTTGGCCGCCGCGTGCGCCGCCATCTCATCGACGCTCTCCTCGGCACCCATGATGTGCCGGGTGCGGATGCCAACTCTGCTGCGAATCCACTCGTCGTTGGTATCGACCGTGGTTGCCAGGTCGGCGTTGGTGAGCACCCTGGCGGGCTGGTAGTGGCCGAGGGCCAGTACGCGTGATCCGGACATGCGGACGCGCCCCTTTCTCCGAGCTGGCGGCGGTGGGACGCGGGGAACGTGAGCGGTGCCATCCCACCGTTGCGGTGAGTACCAGTCTGCGGGGCGCATAGCGGTGTTTGGGTGTGTGATCCACCAACGTTCCGGGGTGAGATCTGGAGTCTTCTGCAAACCTGGGCGGTGTTGTGCCGTTCTCTAGGCGTCGTGCGCAGTTCGACCGGGCGTCGTGCGTCCGTCGGCGTGTCGGCTCACTGCCGGCGTGTCGCGCTGATACGTGGCGGGGTCGCGCGGATCGGCTCAGGCGCCCTGGGTGGGTGGAGCATAAGCCGCGACAGTGGGCCTATGGGGTGCTTGTTGCGCCTGGGATGCCTGGGGTACCTGGGGTACCTGGGGTACCTGGGCTGCCCGGGCGGTGTGCCAGGTCGCGACCAGTGTGTCGGTCGGCGCCGTCGTTGGCAGGAGCGGGCGTCGTCCTGGTAGCACGGTCAGGGCCGCTGTGGCTGTGGGCCGGAGAGCCGTTGCCGGTCCTTCCAGGCGTGGGGGGTGCGGCGGTTGCCGTGACGGCGATGGTGCCGCACAGCCCGGCCGCCGCCGCCAGGGCGACGGCTACCGGCCCGAGTCGGCCAAGTCGGCCGACTCTGATGGGTGCAGCCATCGGATGGTCCCTCCTCGCGCGCGGGCCCGCGCGCGCCCACGACGACGGGCGCCGTTGGCGGTGCGCGGGGCCTGCTGTGGTGGAGCGGAGCTCCGGGGTGAGTATCGGGGTGGGCGTCGGGCGGAAGCTGCCGCAGCGCGGCGTGCCTCGCACATATGTTCACGGACGGTGGTGGACGCGGGGCAGCCAGGCCATGGCTGGCGGTTAGCGGTCTGGCAACTCGCCCACGGCGCTGGCTGGCTCGCTGGCTAGTTGGTTGGTTGGTTGGCCGATCGGCTGGTCGGTTGGTTGGCTGACCGACCAGCTGACCAGCCGTGTGCGGCCGGGCTCGCTCGCTACAGCCCGACGTCGCGGCTGCGAATGTCGGCCAGCGACTCGCGGCGTACGAGAAGTCGGGCGTGGCCACGAGTGACGGCGACCACCGGAGGCCGGCCGACCAGGTTGTAGCCGGAGGCCATGGAGACCTGATAGGCGCCGGCTGCCGGGACCGCGATGAGGTCGCCTGGACGGACGTCGGCGGGCAGTTCCGCGTCGCGCGCGAGTACATCGCCCGCCTCGCAGTGCCGGCCCACCACGGTCGCGCAGCAGACCTCGTCGGTGGCGTCCCGGCCGATGAGCCTAGGCGCGTACCGCTCCCCGTACAGGGCGGGCCGCGGATTGTCGCTCATCCCGCCATCTACCGCGACGAACGTGCGCTCGCCGGTCCGCTTGACCGCAAGCACCCGGTACAGCGCCACGCCCGCCGGGCCGACCACCGCGCGCCCCGGCTCGATCGTCAGCCGTGGCACGGGAAGCCCCGCCGCCGCGCAGCTCGCGGCCAGTTCGGCACGTACTCGCGCGCCGAGATGGGCCACGTCGAGCGCGCGGTCCCCCGGCCGGTACGCGATGCTGTGCCCGC
The DNA here is from genome assembly GCF_014203645.1 of Streptomyces zagrosensis. Lineage (GTDB taxonomy): Bacteria > Actinomycetota > Actinomycetes > Streptomycetales > Streptomycetaceae > Streptomyces > Streptomyces zagrosensis. The sequence goes on from NZ_JACHJL010000009.1 coordinate 232,993, forward strand.
CTCCGAGGTCAAGTTCGGGGAGCACCGTGCCGTGCTGGTCCCGTATCCGGGCGAGCAGCCCGACGAGACGGCGCACGGCCAGCAGGTACGGCTTGACCGACGTAATTTGCGACCCCAGATGGCAGTGCAGGCCGACGAGTTCGAGCCGGGGCTGATCCACGATGCGGGCGACGGCGTGCTGGGCGGACCCATCGGTGATCGAGAGCCCGAACTTCTGGTCATCGGTGCCGGTACGGATCGCCGCGTGGCCACCGGCCGCGATCCCCGGAACGACCCGAACCATGACTTTTTGCCGGCCGCCCGGCTGCACCCCGGCAGCCAGGCGGGCAATTTCCGAACCGCTGTCCACGACGATCCGCCCCACGCCCAGACGCAGCGCGGCGTGCAAATCGTCCGGGCTCTTCGCGTTGCCGTGCAAGATGATCCGCTCGGGCGGGAAACCGGTGGTGACGGCCAACTCCAACTCCCCGGCCGAGCAGACATCCAGGCCAAGCCCTTCCTCCCGTACCCAGTGCGCCATGGCGCGGCACAAGAACGCCTTGGCGGCGTAGACGACCTCGGCTTCCGGAAAGGCCTGGCGGTAGCTTCGGCAACGGTCGCGTACCTCGTCCTCGTCGAGTACGTAGGTGGGGGTGCCAAACCGATCGGCGATCTCGGCGAGCGGAACCCCGCCGATGGTGACGTCGTGCCGCGCCAGCGGCTGCGCGGACCGTGGCCAGACGGACAGGTCCGGGGCGGTGCCCGCGGTACCGCGTGGCGCGGCGCTGCCTTGGGCGCTGGGGCCCGAGGCGGGCGGAGTGCTTGCTGCGGTCGTGGTGGTGGTTGCGGTGGTCGTGTGGGTGTCGCTGGCGATGGACGTGCCGCCGCGAGTGAGTGGGACGGTGCCGTGGGTAGCGGAGACGGACATGGCTGTCGGCTCTCCTATGCGGCTTGTGCGCCGAGGTCGGGGTGGACAGGCTCGCTTCGCTCGGGGACGATCGGGCCGGGTGTGGAGCTGGTGGACGGCGCGGCGGAGCCGTGGAGTGCGGCGGCCGTCGCACCGGGCGGCGCGGGACGGTCTTCCGCGCGGCGCGTTGCGAAGCGCGGATCGATGGTGATGCGCGGGCAGCCGAGCGGGGCGACGAGGGCGCGGAGCGCGGGCTCGCCGAGCTTGATCCATTCGTGCTCGGCGCCGAGCGCGGCGGTCAGTCGCCGCACGCTGGTGAAGCCGATCGCGGTTCGGCCTCCTAACGGAGTGCGAAAGAGGCGGGCCGTGTGGCCTGCGGGACCCGACCGGACCGGAACGTAGAGGCATTCAGTGGGTCCGGCCGGGATGCGTTCGGCGGGCTCGGGATCTTTTGGGGTGCGGTGGTCGGTCATGGTGTCCTCCAGCGGAAGAGCGTGGTCCGACCCGCGGGGGCGGGGGTGTGCCCATGACGCTACGCCCGCTGTTGCGTGATCAGTGCTGGCCCTGACGCCGAACTGACGGAACCGGAACCTCCGTTAATGCTTCGTTGACGGTCCGCTGTGCTGTACACGCCACTGTTCGCGAGGTCAGATGGTCGCGAAGTCACAGCCAACCGCTGCGGCGGAAAGCGCGGTGCAACAGGGTGCAGATGGCGACCAGCGCCCCGAGGACGGCCGGGTAGCCGTACGTCCAGCCCAATTCCGGCATGTGGTCGAAGTTCATGCCGTACAGACCGCAAACCAAAGTGGGTACGGCGAGGATCGCGACCCAGGCGCTGATCTTGCGCAGATCCTCGTTCTGCGCGACGGTCACCTGCGCGAGGCTGGCCTGAAGGATCGAGTTCAGCAGGTCGTCGAAAGAGGTGACCTGCTCCGAGACGCGCGACAGCCGGTCGGCAACATGCCGGAAGTACGTCCTGACGTCGGCGTCCACGAGCCGGGACGGCTGTGTGGACAGCGCGTGCAGCGGACGGTCGAGCGGCGCCACGGCGCGCCTGAGCTCCAGCAGTTCGCGCTTGAGCTGGTAGATCCGCCCCGCGTCGTCGGCCCGGCCGGCACGCCGGGCTCTGGTGCGCTGGGGGCGCTGCGCGAAGACCTCCGTCTCCACCGCGTCGATGTCGTCCTGGACGGCCGCGGTGACGACCAGATAGTCGTCTACGACGTGGTCGGCGATGGCGTACAGCACGGCGGCTGGCCCATGGGACAACAGCTCGGCCCTGGACTCCAGTTCCTCGCGCACCGGGCCGAGCGAGCCATGGCCGCCGTGCCGGATGGTGATGACGAAGTCGGGGCCGGTGAAGACCATGATCTCGCCGGTTTCCACGATTTCGCTGGTCGCGGTGAGCTGATCGTGCTCCACGTAGCGCACCGTCTTGAACACGGCGAACAGCGTGTCCGTCTCGTCGTACCGCTCGACCTTGGGCCGCTGATGCGCCCGAAGGGCGTTGTCCACGGCCAGCGGGTGCAGCCCGAAGAGCTGGGCAATGCCGGCGAACTCCTCGTACGCGGGCTCGTGCAGCCCAATCCATACGAAGCCGGCTGACCGACCGTTGCGCGCGCCGGACGGGCCCGGAGCGACCCCGGCGGGCGCGCTTCGCGCCGGCCGGTTCACAGCGCCCTGCGCCGGTACGGTGGCGTGCTCGGCGCGTACGCGCCGAATCGCTTCCTGTGCGGCGCAGTCGCCGTGCTGCCGCTTCCCGTCGTGGTACACCACGCAGTTCACCACGGCGCTGCCGAGCGGAGAGCGGGCCGGATGGCTGAGGTCAACGCTGCGCGGGCGCCGCCGCCCGATACGGACCGCGGTCCGGAAGGTGCGGATCATCGACACGGTGGCTCCTGCGGTGTGAGCACGGTGGCTCCTGCGATGTGAGGGGGCGCTCAGTATGCCGACTGCGCCGGCTGCCTACGAAACACCAGCGTGGCGCTCCACAGGAGCAGGCGCGGCCCGACCACTGTGGTGAACGGGACGCCGAAGGCGCGACGGTGGTTGCTTGGTCCCGCGTTTCGGGCCCGATGGGGGCGGCGGGGGCGAAGCGGACGAAGGAGGTCCGGCCCTACGGGCTGCGGATGCCCCCTTGTCGTAGCAGCCGAGCATCGGAAAGATCACCCCGGAGAACCACGCCGCGCACCGTGTTGTCGGCGCCACCGCATCCTCGGCTTCCCGGAGAGGGCCCCGCCATGAGCGAGCTATCAGCGGCTGACGGCAGCAGCCTCCACCTGCCCGCTCCGGAGGTGGACGCCCTGGCTGACGGGGCCCTCGCCGTGGCGGACGCGCCTTACGGGGCGACCGTTAGGGTCGCGCCCTACCCCGGCATGGCCAAAGGCGACGTCGTCACCGTCAACTTCGGCTCTCTTTACGCGGATGTCTCGCCCGTCTCCACCTCGTGGGTAGGGCGCGAGATGGCGTTCGTCGTGCCCCCCGACGTGCTGGCAGCGGCACTGGAGCCCGTCGCCGTTTCGTACGCCGTGGCGCGCAGTAGCGGCGGGGCGGCGACCTCGGAGGGGGTGACGGTGCGGGTGGTGCGGTGAGCAGCCGTGTGCGGCTGCGTATGGCCGGTGTAGCGGTGCGCGGCCGTGTGGGGAGGCGTGCGGCCGTATATGGCGGCGTATGGGCCGGGTGGGGCCGGCTGCCCAAGGAAGCGGTTCTCGGGGGAGTCGTTCCGCGTCGCCGTGAACCGCTGAGCGGGAGAAGTCTCCATGTCTGTTGAGGGCCTGGGCCTCGCCGCGGCGTCTCCGATGCCCCTGGAGGCGCTCTTTACGATGGAAGAGGGCGAGCCGCTCAACTACCGCCGCTGGACGACCCAGTCGAACTGCGCCCGCAAGGCGCTTCAGGCGGCCGAGAACGAGGCCCCCGAGTGGGGCGGGGCCGCAAGGCCGTCGAACTGCCGCACCTGGCGACCCACGACCGGCGGCACTTCTTCACCTGCGCCCTCATCGCCGGCAGAGCGAGCGTCCAGCAGATCCAGCCGGTTTCGGCTCGGCCACGCCTCCCCCGTCATCACCACGCGGGCCTACGCGCACCTGTAGCCGAGCGCAAAGGACCGCACCCGGTCCGCCATGGACGCCATGCTCGGCGGCCTGCGGACCGGGTGCGGACAGTTAGGCGATGCGACCGGCGAATCCGCAGGTCAGACGGCGTAACCTAGATCAAGACTTCTTGGTCTCCCAGAAGATCTTGTCTACCCGGGCGATGAAGTCCAGGGCCTTTTGGCCCGTGGCCGGGTCGGTGGAGCCCTTGGCGGCGCTCAGGGCCTTGAGGGTGTCATTGACCAACTGGTGCAGCTCCGGGTACTTCTCGAAATGCGGGGGCTTGAAGTAGTCACTCCACAGGACGGAGATGTGGTGCTTGGCCAGTTCCGCGCGCTCCTCCTTGATGACCGTGGCGCGCGCGCGGAAATGGGCGTCCTCGTTGGCCTGGTACTTCTCCTGGATTGCCTTGACCGACTCGGCCTCGATGCGGGCCTGGGCCGGGTCGTAGACCCCGCAGGGGAGGTCGCAGTGGGCGCTGACCTGCACCTTGGGGGCGAACAGGCGGGAGAGCATAGAGCTGTCCTTCCTCGTGATCGTCTTCTCAGGTGCGAGATTACTCCGTGAGGGAAGGCTTTTCTCGGGTGCCCCGGGGGGCTTAGGACAAAAGTCCAGTGCCAGCCTGGGACTGATGGACCAACGGACCGGGAGGTGCCGTGATGCGGGAGCACGCGCAGGAGCGCGGTCGTGAACGCGGGCAGGAGGAAGACCGCGAACGCCATGGGCTGCTGCGGATCGGGCTCGCTGAGGTGTACAACCCGTCGATGGTGCCCACGCTGCGACCGGGAGACCAGCTCATCATCCAGTACGGAGTGAGCGTGCGGCCCGGGGACGTCGTGGTGTTGCGTCATCCGTTCGGGCAGGACTTGTTGATCGTCAAGCGTGTCGTGGAACGACGGGCCGGCGGCTGGTGGGTGGAGGGGGACAACCCGTACGTACACAACGACAGCCGGGAGTTCGGCGCGGTCCCCGACGAGTTGGTGGTCGCTCGGGCCCTGGCACGGCTTCGACCGCCCCCGGGGGCCGGTCAGCGCTCGGTTACCGGTGTGCTGTCGTGGGCCGCGTCGGCGGTGCGGCCCGTACGGTCGGGACGGGGCCCGCTGGGCTGGCTTGCCAGCAGGTCGGCGCGCTCTGAGCGCTCGCTCTCCAAGCGCTTGCGGGCCCGGTAAGCGGCCACGTTCGCGCGGGTCGCACAGCGGTCGGAGCAGTAGCGGCGTGAACGGTTTGTCGATGTATCGAGATACGAGTTGCGGCACGGCGATGCCTCGCAAATGCCGAGTCGGTCGGCGCCGAGCTCGGTGAGATGGAACGCCAGCCCCATGGAGGCCGTGGCCGCATAGCCCGCGCCCGCGTTGGCCGCGTAGTCCGCGATGTGCATGTGCCACTTGGGGCTGCCGTCCACGTCCCGGAACTCATGCCCCGAGATCTGTGGGCTCACCGGAAATTCGAGTAGCAGCGCATTCAGCAGGTCCACCGCGAGGACCTCGTCCCCCTGATCGGCCGCCTCAAAAACGGCGCGAAGTCGCCCCCGTACGCCGCGTAGGCGCGTCACATCGGCGTCCGTGGCTCGCCGTGCGGCCTGCTTGCTGGCGCCGAACAACTCCCGCACGGCCTCGACCGAGGTGAGCTTGTCGGTGCCGCGCTCGGGCTCCTCACTGTTGACGAGCTGAACGGCAAGGTCCGAGTAATAGGCCAGTTCCACTTGTAGTCCTTACGGAGGCGGTCTATGGTCATCGGTGAGATCGGTAATAGCTGCCCTGGCTATCAGGGTATTACGTGTAGGCCATGGGAGGGTCGCAATGACGGGAACGGTCACGGCAGCCGGGGCGAACTGGCAAGCATGGCAGGCTAGTTGGGACCGGCAGCAGGAGTGGTATCTGCCGGACCGCGAGGAGCGCTTCCGCGTCATGCTCGACATGGTCGAGGCGGCAGCCGGCGCCGAGCCGCGCGTGCTCGACCTCGCCTGCGGCACCGGCAGCATCAGCGACCGGGTACGCACTCGCTTCCCCGGGGCCACCAGCACCGGGATCGACCTCGACCCGGCGTTGCTGACCATCGCGCGCGGGTACTTCGCGCAGGAGAGTCGCGTCGAGTTCGTCACGGCCGATCTGCGGGACCCGGACTGGGTGAGCAAGCTGCCGCACACCTCGTACGATGCGGTGCTCACCGCTACCGCGCTGCACTGGCTCACCGCCGACGCACTGCGCGTGTTGTACCGGCAGGTCGCGGGGATCGTGCGGGAGGGCGGGGTGTTCATGAACGCCGACCATATGCCGGTGGAGTCCACGCCCCGGATCAACGCCGTCGAGCGGCGATACCGCAAGGCCCAGCAGCAGCGCGAGAAGGCCGCGGGCGTGCAGGACTGGGCCGACTGGTGGCGCATGGTCGCCGCGGACGAGGTGCTCGCGGGCCCCGCCGCGGAGCGGTTCAAGATCTTCGAGAACCCCACCGACTCCAGCTCCGACCACAAGGACGGTAACGACGAGTCTCCACAGTGGCACGCGGCGGCCCTGCGCGACGCCGGGTTCGCCGAGGCGCGCCCGGTGTGGTGCTCGGTCACGGACGCCCTGGTGCTCGGCCTGAAGTAGGGCGGCGGAGCTTGTGCTGTGAACGGCCGCGGCGTTGCGTGGGGCCATGGCGCCCGTAGCGTGTGTGGAGATGGCAAAGGGCGGTACGGGCCGGGTGGCCCGTACCGCCTTGTCGTGATGCACATACGTCGATGAGTGGCCATGCCGCTGGAGGATCGCTGGAGTCCGCCTAGCTGCCGGGGCCAGCTCCTTACAGCACCTTGGAGAGAAACGACTTGGTGCGCTCGCGCTGGGGGTTGGTCAGCACGTCGCGCGGGTGGCCGGTCTCGACCACCGTGCCGTCGTCCATGAAGACCAGCGCGTCGCCGACCTCCCGGGCGAAGCCCATCTCGTGAGTGACCACGATCATGGTCATGCCGGACTCGGCGAGGTCGCGCATCACATCCAGCACATCGCCCACCAGCTCCGGGTCGAGCGCCGACGTCGGCTCGTCGAAGAGCATCAGCTTGGGCTCCATTGCCAGCGCCCGGGCGATGGCCACCCGCTGCTGCTGGCCGCCGGAGAGCTGGGCGGGATAGCTGCCGGCCTTGTCGGCCAGGCCCACCCGGTCGAGCAGCCTCAGCGCGCGCTCGCGCGCGACCGCCTTGCTCTCCCGCTTGACGTGGACCGGCGCCTCCATCACGTTCTCCACCGCGGTCATGTGCGGGAAGAGGTTGAAGCGCTGGAAGACCATGCCGATGTCGCGGCGCTGCGCGGCGACCTCGCGGTCGCGCAGCTCGTGGAGCTTGTTGCCCTGCTGTCGGTAGCCGACCAGGTCGCCGTCCACATACAGCCGCCCGGCGTTGACCTTTTCCAGGTGGTTGATGCAGCGCAAGAAGGTGGACTTGCCGGACCCCGAGGGGCCGATCAGGCAGAACACCTCGCGCGGGGCGACCTCAAGGTCGATGCCCTTGAGGACCTGAACCGCGCCGAAGGACTTGTGTACGCCCTCGGCCTTGACCATGGCGGTCACGCGCCGCCACCTCCCATCGTGCCGCCGCGGTTGCTCAGCGACAGCATGTTGGCCCGGACCTTCTGCCACGGGGTTGGCGGAAGCTGACGCAGGGAGCCGCGCGCGAAGCGCCGCTCCAGGTAGAACTGTCCGATGCTCAGCACGCTGGTGACCACCAGGTACCAGATCGCTGCCAAGAAGAGCATCTCGACCGTGCCACCCGAGGTCTGCCCGACGTTGGTGGCCGCCTGGAGCAGGTCGTAATACTGCACCGCGATCACCAGCGAGGTGGTCTTGAGGAGGTTGATGAACTCGTTGCCGGTCGGCGGCACGATCATCCGCATCGCCTGCGGCAGCACCACGCGGCGCAGCGTCTTGGTGTGACTCATGCCCAGCGCGTGCGACGCCTCAGTCTGGCCCTCGTCCACCGACTGGATGCCCGCTCGGCAGATCTCGGCCATGTACGCGGCCTCGTTGAGACCGAGGCCGAGCAGCGCCGCCAGGAACGGCGTCATGAAGTCGGACCACTCGTCCTGGTAGATCGGGCCGAGGTTGATGTACTCGAAGACGAGCCCCAGGTTGAACCAGAGCAGAAGCTGCACATAGACCGGGGTGCCGCGGAAGAACCAGATGTAGCCCCAGGCGATGGACGCGGTGACCGGGTTCTTCGACAGCCGCATCACGGCGAGTACGACGCCAAGGACCACGCCGAGCGCCATGGCCACGATCGTGAGCCAGATGGTGTTCCGGACGCCCTTGAGGATGTCCTTGTCGAAGAAGTAGTCGGGAACCGCGCCCCAGTTCACCTTGCCTTGTGCGAAGGCGTTGATGAGCAGGGCGAGCAAGGCGAGCGTGACCACCGCGGAGACCCACCGGCCGTAATGCCGGATCGGGATGGCCTTGATGGCTTCGGGGGCAGGCGCCGGGGAGTTGGATGGCCCCTTCACCTTGTCTATATCAACAGTCACAGGTGCTGCCTTTCAGCATGAAACCGTTACGAATCGTACGGTCAGGAGCCGCCGTTGATCTTGGCGTCGGTCACGGCGCCGGCCTCGACGCCCCACTTGGCCATGATCTTCTTGTACTCGCCGTTCTTGATGATCTCGTCGAAGGCGGCCTTCAGGGCGTCGCGCAGCTCGGTGTTGTCCTTGCTGATCGCCACGCCGTACGGGGCGGCCTCGACCTGCTCACCGACGATCTCGAAGTCCTCGCCGCCGCCCGAGGTCTTGACGGCGTACGCGGCTACCGGAAAGTCGCTCGCGGCGGCATCGGCGCCACCGGCCCGCAGCCGGGTCTGGGCCTGTACGTCGTTGTCGAACGCCTCGATCGCGATCTTCTTCTTGCCGCTCTTCTCGCATGCCTTGACCTGGTCTTTGGCCAGGTCGTGGGAGACGGTGCCGCGCTGCACGACGATCTTCTTGCCGCACAGGTCGTCCCAGGTCTGGATGGACTGGGTCTTGCCCTTACGCGTGTAGACCGAGACGCCGGCCTGGAAGTAGTCAACAAAATCGACGCCCTCGCTGACCTTCTTGCCCTTTTCGGGGTCGATGCCCTGCTGGCGCTCCTTGGTGTCGGTCATGGCCGACATGGCGATGTCGTACCGCTTGGAGCGCAGGCCGGTGAGGAGGGTGTCGAAGGTGCCGTTGGCGAACGTGAACCTGACCCCCAGCTCCTTGCCGAGCGCGTCGGCGAGATCGGGGTCGAGACCGACCGTTTTGCCGCTTTTCTTGAACTCCACCGGCGGGTACGCGATATCCGACCCGACCTTGATCACGCCCGCATTTTGGACACTTTTTGGCAGCTTGCTGAAGAGTCCCTTTCCGGAGGCGGAGCCGTCCACCTTGTCCCGCTGATCGCCGCAGCCGGTCAGCAGCAGGGCGCTGGTGACCGCGATAGCGCCGAAGGCGACCAACCGGGATGTCCGAGGGGTGGCCCTACCCGGTCGGCGGGGACTGCTGGTGGTCATACTGGTTCCTCCTGCAAGTGAGGGAAGCATCGACGGGTCCGGCACGCACCTTCGGGTGTCGCGACCTTGTGCGATTGGGGCATCTTGCCATCCGGACCAGCGGGTATGGGGGGCCAGCGAGGTCAAAATCGGATAACGGGCGAATCCCGCGGCGTGGTGTGCGAAGAAGTGCCGCAAGCAGCGGCTGGGCTGCACGCCGAGGAATGCCAAGGGGTGACGGAATGACTACTTCCGTGTGCGCGTGATGTCTCGGTACGTAGATATTCGGTAGCGGTTGGACCGCTTGTAGCGTTAACGCCGGGTTGCCGCGCTGCGCCGCGACGGAACTCACTCGTCCGGGGCAGCGCTTCTCCGGTAAAAAAGACGGTTACACCCCTTACCCGGGGCTCAGGGCACGTGTGCGGCGTGCCCGGCGTTCGTTCCCCCTCCGCCGCGGTCATCCGCGAGGCGGAAACCGAACGCGGTGCCCGCCCGCTCCTCAACCAGGGGGCGGCTACCCTCAATAGAAATACGACAAAGGGGTCAAAAAGTGGCAGCGGAGATCGTGAATCCTCGCAGCGACAGCGACGGTACGACGGACGAAGAACTCTTCGACCCGGCCTTCGCGCTGCACCGGGGCGGCAAGATGGCCATCCAGGCAACAGTGCCAGTGCGCAACAGGGACGACCTGTCCCTCGCCTACACACCGGGCGTTGCCAAGGTGTGCAGCGCGATCGCCGAACAGCCCGAACTCGTCCACGACTACACCTGGAAGTCCCAGGTGGTGGCCGTGGTGACGGACGGCAGCGCGGTTTTGGGGCTCGGCGACATCGGCCCGGAGGCGTCCCTGCCGGTGATGGAGGGCAAAGCCATTCTCTTCAAGCAGTTCGGCGGGGTGGACGCGGTGCCGATCGCGCTCGACTGCCGGGACGTGGACGACATCATCGACACCGTCGCCCGGCTCGCGCCTTCCTTCGGCGGCATCAACCTGGAAGACATCTCCGCGCCGCGCTGCTTCGAGATCGAGCGCCGGTTGCAGGAACGCCTGGACATCCCGATCTTCCACGACGACCAGCACGGCACCGCCGTCGTCACCCTGGCGGCGCTGCGTAACGCTTCCAAACTTACCGGCCGCACTCTCGGCCAGCTTCGCGCCGTCATCTCCGGCGCGGGCGCCGCGGGCGTCGCCATCGCCAAGATCCTCGTCGAGGCGGGCATCGGCGACGTCGTGGTCTGCGACCGAAAGGGCATCGTCTCCGCGGGGCGCGACGACCTGACGGACGTCAAGCGCGACCTGGCGAGCTACACCAACAAGGCCGGCCTGGCCGGCTCGCTGGAGAAGGCGCTGGACGGCGCGGACGTCTTCATCGGCGTCTCGGGCGGCACGGTCCCGGAGTCCGCCGTGGCGACCATGGCCAAGGACGCGATGATCTTCGCGATGGCCAACCCGAACCCGGAGATCCACCCGGACGTCGCGCACAAGTACGCCGCGGTCGTGGCCACCGGACGCAGTGACTTCCCGAACCAGATCAACAACGTGCTCGCCTTCCCCGGCATCTTCGCCGGCGCCCTCCAGGTCCGGGCCTCCCGGATCACCGAGGGCATGAAGCTCGCGGCGGCCGAGGCGCTGGCCGCCGTGGTCGCCGACGAACTCAGCGCCGACTGTGTGATCCCCTCGCCGTTCGACGAGCGGGTCGCTCCCGCGGTCACCGCCGCGGTCGCCGCCGCGGCGCGTGCGGAGGGCGTCGCCCGGCGCTAGGCGCAGCAGGGAGCCCGTCGCCGAGGGGCGGCGGTGCCTTCGTTGTACGAGCGGGCCCGCCCCTCTTCGGATCGTCGAAGGGGCGGGCCCGTCTCGTGCCGCGCTGTGACGGCGGCGGTAGCGCGCCGTTGGTTCCGCCATGCTGCGCTGGTCGGCTGGTCGGCTGGTCGGCTGGTCGGGGGGTGGGGGGAGTGTCACACGGACGCGTGGTTCCGTCGGGGCCACTGCGCCTCTAGGGTCAGGAGCATGTTCGCTGCCTACGCCGCTCGCATTGACCGTGACCAGCCTCTGCACGGACTGGAGTTGGGTGATCGACCCGTACCTGCTGAACGGCCCGGATGGACAACTGTCAACGTTAAGGCTGCTTCCCTCAACCACCATGATTTGTGGTCGCTGCGTGGCGTGGGGCTCGGCGAGGAGAGCCTGCCGATGATCCTCGGCTGTGACGCGGCCGGCATCGATGCGGATGGCAATGAGGTCGTCCTGCATTCGGTCATTGGCCAAAGCGGGTACGGCATCGGCTCCAAGGAACCGCGCTCGATCCTCACCGAGCGCTACCAGGGCACCTTCGCGGAACAGGTGACGGTTCCGGAGTGGAACGTGCTGCGTAAGCCCAAGGAGCTTTCCTTCGAGGAGGCTGCCTGTCTGCCGACCGCATGGCTGACCGCGTACCGCATGCTGTTCACCAACGCCGGTGTCAAGCCCGGCGATGCCGTACTGGTGCAGGGTGCCGGCGGCGGCGTCGCCACCGCGGCGATCGTGCTGGCCAAGGCGGCCGGGCTGCGGGTGTTCGCGACGAGCCGGCATGAGGCCAAGCGCAAGCGTGCGGTGGAGCTCGGTGCCACGGACGCGGTCGAGCCGGGCGCTCGGCTTCCGCAGCGAGTGGATGCCGTGATCGAGACGGTGGGCGCGGCGACCTGGTCGCATTCCGTCAAGTCTTTGAAGCCGGGCGGCACCTTGGTCATCTCGGGCGCCACCTCAGGCCCGAGCCCGCAAGCCGCCGAGTTGAACCGGATCTTCTTCCTTGAGCTGAAGGTGGTCGGTTCGACCATGGGCACGAAGGAAGAGCTGGAGGGCCTGCTCAACTTCTGTTCGGCCACGGGCGTGCGCCCGGTGATCGACACCGTGCTGCCGCTGGACCGGGCCCGCGAAGGGTTCGCGAAGATGGCGGAGGGCGAACTGTTCGGCAAGGTCGTACTGACGGTGTGACGAGCCGTGCCGGTACGGGCTGCTGAGTACGGGCCGTGCCGGTACGGGGTGTTGAGTGCGGGCTGTTGAGTACGGGCTGTGTGGAAGTGGTGCCCTGCGGTGCGTACGTCGTCTTCGCGGCGGCCACCGCGGGCCGCTGCCGCCCCGGCGTCGCGAGGCGGCGAGCACACCGATGGCACGCGGGACGCGCTGCGGTCACCGATGGCGAGCGAGGCGCGCAAAAGCGTTCTGCCAGTGCGTTCTGCTAGTGCGTTTTGCCGGTGCGTTTTGCCGGTGTGACGCAGCACATGGTGGAGGTCGGCGTGCCGGTTGCGCGCGCCGATCAGTGGTGCCCGTACGGGACCGATGGCGGCGAGTGCTCGGCGTACGTATGGGACTCGGGGTGGACCGGCAGGGGGCTCAAAGTGTCAACGCGTACGCCTGCCAGCGGCTGGTGATGCGGGCGCCGAGCAGCTCCGCTGCTTGGCGAAGCGGTGGGTCGGCTATCTCGCGGATGTCCAGGTCCGTTGCGTCCGCGTCGGCCGCACGCAGGTGGGCTATCAACCCGGCGATGCCCGCGGCCAACTGAGCCGGCGAGGCGTCACGCGGCACGGTGACCTCCAGGAGAGCTCGATCGTCGGCCAGGCCAGCGGCGAGCTGGGCGGTGAGCGCGCCGTCCGCGGTCAGTAGGTCGAGCACATGGCCCTGTGGCGCGAGGTCGGTCAGATAGGCGTCGATGCCCGCGGCGTCCCAGGGAGGCTCGGCCTCGGCGTGGTTGCCCGGACACGGCTCCAGCGCCGCACCGTCCTCACCCAGGTCGGGGACGGCGCCGATGAGCTCGTGGTCGGTGTGATCCCCGTAGCCGGTGTCCTGTGCGTGGACGTGGTTGTACAACCGGACGTATGCCTCAACTGCCATGTCCGGGCCTGCTGGGAACGGGCGTGCCGTGGCGCGCAGCGTCACCTGCGGAAGGCCGGGCGGTGGGGCCCACGCCTTTAGGTCAGGCACCGTCCAGTGTCGGCCGAGCTCCGCATCGACGCGGGCTCCCAGTTCCTCGGCGGCGAGGCCGATGGGGTCGGTGTCGGGGCCGTTCCAGTTGATGGTGGCGAAGCCGAGTCTCTTGGCGTGGGTGGCGGCGTGTTGCAGCAGGAGGGTCAGCAACTCCCGCTCGTCCGCCAGCTCGGCCGGGTCCCCGTCCACGGCGTAGCGCCCGGCGGACAGTCGCCGGCGCACTCGTGGGACGAGTATGTGGTCGAAGACGACGGCCGCTGCCTCGCCCGGCGGCTGCAACAGCCTTGCCCAGCCGGCTAGTTCGGACCCGGCCCGAGCGACGACGACACCGCGGAAGGCAAAGGCGTCGGCCTTTGCCGTATCCGCCCGCGCGATTTCCGATGGCGACTCTGCTTCGGGAGGCCGCCGCGTTGCGGAGTCCGCGGCCGGCCACTCCTCGGTCATGTCGAGGCCCACAAGGTCGGCCAGCTCGTGTGAGAGCAGCTCGTCGGCCTCGGGGGCGGAGTCATATTCCACCGTGATGGCGGCGGGCAAGGACATACTGTTCCCTCTTCCGCGTCGTGAGCGTCACACGAGGCGACGCGGCCACTGGATCTCCCAGTACATCCCACAGATGGCCCGTGCACGACCCGCCCAGGGCGGAGATACGCCTCCTCCGTAAGGCGGGGGTAGTGCGCCCTGCGGAGTGCGCGCTGGCATCTCCGGCCGGCGGCGGACGCTTCGCTCAGGCGCGGTTCGGGCGCCGGGCGGCGAGCCTCGCCGCGTGGAATTCGACCGTCCACAGTATCCGGGCGATGGTCCCGCACCGCTGCAACGGGTCGAGACCAGACCCGATTATCCCAGAAACCAGCAGGTCAGACCCGGTTGCACCAGCGAGTACCGGGTTGAGTTCCCCCTCGGGCCGCTGCTGTTGGACCGCTGCGGCGGCCCACTTCTCCAACGGGCTCTGGCCGTCGAAACGCCGTCGAAACAGACCGCGGTCGGCTCCGGATTACCGGTACTCCCGAGGGAGTACACGCCTGCGCAGCGTCGTGTTGGGCTGCTCATCACGTGGCAAGAAATCGCGCTATACGGGGTGCAATGACCCGCGCGGCGCGAGTGGTCATGGTGCCGCCGCCCGGGCGTGTCGATTGCTGTCCTGACGGGTAACCAGATGCAGACGTACCCTGACAGTCAGTCACCTGCCGTTGCGTGCGCGGAAGTTGGGTCACTCGCCAGGTGGGTGATCGAGATGGTCGGGGCGACCGGGGTGGTCAGGCCGTTGGGGGTGCGGGCGTTGCCGCGTCGGTCGAGCGCTTCGCCGCAAAGCGGCGGGCCTTGTTGCGGTTGCCGCACACGCGCATGGAGCACCAGCGGCGGCTGCGGTTCTTGGACACGTCCCAAAAGACCCAGGCGCACGAGTGCTCCGCGCACCGCTTGAGGCGGGCGGCATCGCCGGTGATGAGCAGCTCGCTCCAGGCGACGGCCACCGCGGCCAGGGCCTGCCTGACGGCGGGCATTCCGGGGGCAGGGACCAACACGCGGGCGCCGCCGCCCCTGTCGCTGCCGGCCGTTGCGTCCGCGGGGCTCGTCGGAGGGGATGGTGGCGGTCCGCCGATGGTGGCGAGGAGCGGCAGGTCGCGTAGTGCTCGCTCCGCCTCGGCGACCAGGGACGCGTCCGGTTGGTCTCCCACGGAAATGCCCAGCTTCTCGCGCATGCCGGCGCGCAGCCGCAGCGCCAGTTCGAGATCGCTCGGTCCGGCCTGGCCTGGCCGTTCCAGTAGGTCCTGCGTGTGCAGCCACTCGGTGAGTTGCTCCGGCGCGCTGAGGTCGTCGGTGCCCAGGTCCACATCGACCGTGTTCACGAATGCCTCAACCAGTCGGGCTGTCGCCGGTTCCTCGTGCACGCTGCCGCCTCCGTCTCTCCTGCGCTGTCCTGCGCTGTCCTGCCACCCTACCTCGACTTAACCGGCAAAGCGCTTTACCGGTTGACGGCGTTGACCGTCCATGTCAGGCTCACCGCCAATAACCCGCTAACCTCATTAGGTGGTTAGCTCGCGGGGAGGGGACTGTCCGATGAGTGTTGATGCCGTGCCTGCCACCACATCGCTGGCGGAATGCCGCGCCGGCAGCACGAGCCCGCCAGTGGGACCGCCGGGGAAGGCGCAGCCTCGGGGGCGTAACACCCTGGTGCTGCTGGTCTTCACCGTTTTCACCAACCTGGCGGATGGGGTCACCAAGATCGCGCTGCCCCTCATGGCGGCCCGTATCACCGACTCGCCGGCCCTGATCTCGCTGGTCTCGCTCACGTTGACGCTGCCGTGGTTGTTGGTGGCACTGCATGTCGGCGTCCTCGTGGACCGGGCCGACCGTCGTCGGCTGCTCTGGTTGGCGGACGGCATGCGGCTGCTCGCGGTCGGCGCGCTGCTGCTGACTGTGGCGGCGGGGGGCGTGACGCTGTGGGGGCTCGCTGTGGCCGGGGTGGTCCTTGGGGTTGCCGAGGTCATCGCGCTCACCTCGGCCGCGGCCTTGGTGCCCGCCGTGGTGCCACGCGCGGAGCGCGAGCGCGCCAACGCGTGGATCACCGGCGCGGAGACGGCCGCCAACGAATTCGCTGGCCCCTTCGTCGGCGGGCTGCTCGTCGCCGCGGGTACGGGCGTGGCACTCGGCGCGAGTTGGGTGACCTACCTCGTCGCCAGCCTGATCCTGCTGCTGCTCACCGGCCGCTTCCGGGCCGTGCGCGAGCCTTCTCGACCGGCGGCGGACCGGTTGGTCGAACACCAGCCGGCACCGGGCCAGCCCGCGGCAGAGCCGCCGGCAGCACAGCACCACGCAGCACAACAACAGGTCGCGGACCAACCTCCGGTGCATCAACAGATCGGCGTGGGGCTGCGCTATCTGTGGCAGCACCGGTTGCTGCGGACCACGACGCTGATCCTGACCGTGCTCTGCGCAAGCTGGGGCGCCTGGTTGGCGTTGCTGCCGCTGGTCGCGACCCGGCTCATGGGTCTTTCGCCGCAGGAGTACGGCATGGTGCTGAGCGGGCTCGGGGTCGGCGGGCTGGTCGGTGCCATCACCGTGACCTGGGTGAACCGGCTGCTCGGCCGCCGCTGGGCGATGTTCGCTGATCTGCTCGGCACGCTCGCGATGATGGCCGTGCCCGCGTTCACCACCGCGCTGTGGGCCGTCGTCCTGTCGGCGTTCGTGGGCGGCATGGGAGGCACGCTGTGGGCCGTGAACTCCCGCCTCATCGCACAGAACGTGGTGCCCGACGCGATGATGGGCCGCTACAGCGGCGTGGCCCGACTCTTCAGTTGGGGAGCCCTTCCACTGGGCGCCGGGTTGATGGGGGTGCTCGCCGAGTGGTGCGGCGTGCGGTTCGCCTTCTTGGCCTTCGCGGTGGCCGTTGCGGCAACCATCCCGGTGTTCCTACGCGGAGTGTCCGCGAGTGAGTTGCGCGCCGTGGAATGACGCCGCGGGGCGTGCCGCGGGCCTCGTCGCGCCCATGTCGTGCTCATCAGTGTGTTCGCGGACTCTCGCCGGGTATGTCGGCCGCGGGTACGGTACGTACGGGGGGTGCGCGGGTGTTGAGCGAGCCGAGGAGATGGGTGAGGCGTACGTCGCCGGGTGCGGTCAAGCCAGCTCGTGCCGCGGGGACGCGCCGCAGCGGCGTGACCGGGCTGCTCTCCGGGGCCGGGCTGCTGGTTCTCGTGGTGTGCGTGGTCGGTCTTTTCATCGGGCGACAGGCCCAACAGCTCGCCACCGGCGAGAGTGCCACGGTGCAAACTGTTGAGCGCTGCGCGGACGGTGGTGGCCCCGGTACGGAGCCATCACATTGCGAAGGAGAGTGGGAGTTCGCTGACGGCCGCACCAGCATGGGCGATATTCAGGGGCCACAGGTCGCCGAGGGTGACACGGTCTTCGCCGGCAGCGGCTGGGCGTACGCCTCGCAGACGAGACTCAGCCTCCAGGTGTGGATTCCGGTCGGGCTCTGCACGGCGTTCATCGGGGTGGCCGTGGCCTTTTGGGTGATACTCCGCCGCGACCAACGGGCGCTCCTCATCCTGAAGCCGGCCCCCATACCCGGCGGAACCGCACGCTCCTGAGGTCCGCTCGCCCGCCCGCGGGAGTGGGCGTGTCATGGCGCCGGAACGTTCACCACGCTGCGGTACGGCTGATACGGCGTCGGGCCCAGCGGGTGGATGCCCGGGAGGGTGGCGATCGTCTTGGCCAGGTTGTGCGATGTGGTGCTGCGGGTGAAGTCCCGCCAGGCGTCGAGCGTGGTCCACTCCGCGTAGTTCAGGACCCGGGTGCCGTCCGTGCTCGCGTGGAAGTGGGCCGCGATGAGGCCGGGCACGGGGTTCTCGCGCAGGCCCGTAACGACCGTGTCGGTGAGCAGGTGTTGGGCCGTTGGCCCATCGGTCTCGAAGTCCACCGTGACGACGGCGCCGGTCGGGGAGTCGGTGCCGGACGCGGAGTCGTCGGCAGGGGCGAGGTAGCTGTCGTGCAGCCGGTAGCGGGTGAGCCCCGGGCGCTCGATGCCCGGCAACTCGTCGTCGATCGTACGGACCAGGGCCGGGCGCTGGGTGCGTACGAAGGTGAGGTGGTCGGCGTCGTTCGTCCACTGCGCGTAGTTGAGGACATGGCCACCGTCCTCGCTCAGGAACGTGGTCAGGCTCAGCATGGCGGCGGGGCGGTCCAGTCGCTCCCAGGAGTCCACCACCGAGTCCGCCGCGGGGCGCTGGTGCGCCGGGTCGGACACCACCCAGGGGCTGATCAGGATGGTGCCCGCGTCGGGGCGAGTGACGTGGGGAAGAGCGCTGAGGCGGGACGGGGACACCATGACTGTGCTCCTTATGCGTCGTGGGTGCGAGCCCGGTGCAGGCCCGCACCCACGACTCTGATACTTAAACCAAGGGTGAAGTCAATGCCCTAGCTGCGGTGTCGCCCCGAAAGCGGCACGCCCAACGCCCGGCGCCCAAGGCCCAGCCCCCAGCCCCCAGCACCCGGCGCCCACCCGCCCAGCACCCGGCCCTCATCTCGCACTGGCCGCCCTCAGCCGTTTCGTCCGCGTCGCAGCTCGCCGTCCACGTGGGCGGAAGCGATGGCCAGCTGGCGCCGGATCGCGGCCAGTTGGGTGGCCGTGACGCCATGGTCGCGGGCGGCATCGCGTACGCCGTCACGGAACCGGTCGAGCAACCGCTCAAGATCGCGAGCCGGGTCGGTGGACGTGTCGTCGTCCACCGTGGCCCACTCGGGCCACCTGCCTGCCTCGCCATCGGATGCTGCATCGGCGCCTGCCGCGTCATCGGATGCCGTGCCGGGCCCGGCCGAGCCCGGCGCAGCCTTGCCGAACGATGCCGTGCCGGGCGGCGGCGTGCTGCCTGTCGCGGTGTTCGACTGCGGCCTCGCGTCGTCCGCCCGCTCGACCGTGATGGCGTCATCACTCGCCGGGTCGGTGCTGGTCGCCCACGGATGATCCGACTGGGTCATCCGCGTCATGGCGCGGGTGACCTCGGACAGACCCTCGCGCAGTGCGCCCTGCCAGTCCCCGGTCCGCAGGTGCTCCTGGGTCTGCTCCTGCACCCGGTGGGCGATCCGCTCGACCTCCTCGCGTGCGAAGTCCCGCGCGTCCTTAGCTTCCTTGCGGGCGCGCTGGGCATCCTGCTTGGCGCGGCGGCTCTCCTCCTTTGCGCGGCGTGCCTGTTCCTTCCACTCCTCCTTCGCGCGCCGCAGCTCCTCCTTCGCCTGCCGCCATGCCTCCGAGTCGGTCCACGGGCCGCCCTCCCAGGGCGCCTTGCCACCCCTGCCACCCCTGCTGTCTGTGCTGTCTTTGCTGGTGGTGCTGTCCGTGCCGGTCGGGTGGTCCCGGCCGGTGGAGCGGCCATCGGTGCCTGCGGAGCCCGTGGTACGAGCCTGGGCGGCTGCCTCCCGCATCGCGCGGCGCAGATCGCTGGCGGAGCCGCGTACGTCCTCGCGGATCTCGGCGGCCAACTCGGCGACCGAATCGCGGATCTCCAGTTCCAGGTCGGCCAGCTCGCCGCCCCGGTCGGCGAGTTCGGCACGCCCGGCGTCGGTGAGCGAATAGACCTTGCGTCCGCCCTCGGTGGTGTGCGTGACCAGGCCCTCGGCCTCCAGTTTGGCCAGCCGCGGATAGACGGTGCCGGCCGATGGTGCGTACAGGCCGTGGAACCGTTCTTCGAGGAGCCGGATGACCTCGTAGCCATGGCGCGGCGCTTCATCGAGCAGCTTGAGCAGGTACAGGCGCAGGCGTCCGTGCGCGAAGACGGGAGGCATCAGAGGACCTTCTTGTCGGACGGGCGGGTCTCGTGACGATCGTCGGTGTGGGGCCGATCGCCGGCCGGGTGGGGCACCGTGGGGGTATCCGGAGCTGCGGGCCCGGTGGGGGTAGCGGGCCCGGTGGGCACGGAGGGCCCGGGCGGTGCGTGGGGGCCCGAGTCGGCGCCGGATGGGGCACCGGCTGTTGGTGCGTCCACCGGTGCGTCCGCCGACTCTTCCGATGGCGGGCGACGTAGTACGGCGATGGCGCCCGAGACGCTGGCGGCCTTCAGCCGTCCGCGCGCCCGCCCCAGATTGCCGGTGATCTTGCCGCCCGTGCCGCTGGGCGACGCCCATGGGCCCCACGTGTCGCCCCAAGGACTCCCGGCCACTCGGAGATTGTCGAAGGCGTTGGCGAGGGTGCCGCTCGCGGTGTGGGCCTCGACCGCCATGTTCGCCGGGTCCGGCAACCGGATGGCGATGTCTCCAGAGACGGTGTTCAGCGAGAGGCTGGTGGGCGTGGCCGCCGGGGCGATGTCCACGACCATGGCACCGCTCACCGAGTCGGCCTTCAGGGCGGGCCCAGTGCCGTCGATGACGGTGAGCCCGCCCGATACGGAGTTGAAGCGCAGGCTGCCGCCGAGCGACTGGGCCTCCACATGGCCCGAGACGGTGTCGGCCCGCACGTCCCCGGTGAGGCCGACCAGGGTGCTGTCACCCGAGACGCCGCGCACCTCGGTGCGCCCGCTCAGTGCGGAGATGACGGCCGCGGCGTTGATGGCGCCCACCTCGGCGCGGGTGTCGGTCGGGACGGTCAGGGTGATGTGCGCCGAGCGCTGCCACCCCTTGCCGTCGAGCAGCTTGAGGAAGCCCTTCCAGGGCAGATCGTCGTACGCGATGCTCAGGATGCCGTGATCGAGGCTCACCACCAGCGGAAGGCCCTCGATCTCGGAGAGCTGGAGGCTGGCAGGGCCGGAGTCGGTGCCGACGATGTTGACGGTGCCGCTCACGATGCGCACATGCAGCGCGGAGACCGGTTCGTCGAACGTGAGCTTTTGTGGCGCACTGAGCGACCACTCGGACCGGGCTGACATGCGGGACCTCCCCAAGATGGAGCATGGACGCAACATATCGCGTCTACCGCTACACACGATATATCGCGGATGGCGGAAGTCAAGCGCTATGGGGGCGAGCGGGTCTCACTCTCGGATCGGTAGGCGTGCGCTGAAGCTCGCTCGGGAGTGCTCCCGCGGGAGGGAGCGCGACCCTTCGCGACTGCTAGTTTTCTTTTCCCATGCAGGTCCTGCGTTGATCCTCATACGGGCCTTCATGGGGGCCCTCACACGGGCCCCCATATGGGTCCTCTTGTGAGGCTCCCAAACGGCAGGACCTCATGCATTGGCCCTTTTGCGGCGGCCCTTATGTGACGGGCCTTCGTGTCGTAAGGGACCGGCTAGCGGGAGTGGGAGGGACATTGCGGGAAAACGGGAAAGGGAGTCAGTGGGGGCGATGGAGACTCATATGGTGACGGGCCCGGCGCCCGACGAGGCGACGAGATGCACATCCGTTGTGCAACTGCTGGCCCAGGCGGCGCAGCGTCATCCAGATTCCGGTATCAGCTATCTCCGCGAGGGCTCGTCGGGGCCGCCGGAATTCCAGTCCTATCCCCAGTTGCTCGCGTCCGCGCGGGCACTGTCGATGGGGCTGGCCCGCCGCGGGCTGGCCCCGGGCGACACGGTGGCACTGCTCCTGGAGCGGCCACGGGAGTTCATCCCGGCATTCTGGGCCTGTGTGCTCGGCGGATTCGTGCCCTGCCCGTTGACGTCCATCCCGGGCGACCCGGACCGCTGGCGGGCCCAACTCGTCCACGTGGGAGAGCTACTTGATGGGCCGTTGTTGCTCACCACCGAGGCGATGGCCACCACGACACCGCAGGTTGAGCGGGTGCGCGTGGCGTGCCTTGAGGAGTTGTACGCCGAGTCGGCGCCGCAAGATGGCAATGGCGCGACGGGGCGAGCTGGGGTCTCGGGCGGTGGAGGCACGGCATCCGTAGGCCAGGGTGAGGGCGTAAGCCAGGGCGAGGGCGTGAGCGAGAGCGAAGGCCAGGGCCAGGGTCGGGCCAAGGGCGCGGGAGCGGCCGTAGGGGAGGGCGCGGGAGCGGCCTGGGGAGGTGAGGCCGCGCCGATGCCCCGTTCTGGCTCGGCCGACCTTGCTCTGCTCGTGCTCACCTCGGGTTCCACGGGCCGCGCCAAGGCCGTACGCCTCACGCATGCAAACCTCCTCGCTTCGATGGCGGGGAAGAACGAGCGGCAGCGGCTCACTGGCGCGGACCGAACCTTCAACTGGATATCGTTCGATCATGTGGCCGCGCTCCTTGAGGCGCATCTGTTGCCCCTCTCGGTGGGCGCGGACCAATTCCATGCGTACAGTGCGACGATCCTCGGCGATCCGCTGGAATTCCTTCGGGTGATCTCCCGGCATCGCATCACCATGACCTTCACGCCGAATTTCCTGCTCGGACTTCTCAACGCGGCCAGGGAGCAAGCCGAGACGGGGCCAGAGGCCGGCGCTGAGCGCATCGACCTTCGTTCGCTTCGGCACATCGTGAGCGGTGGCGAGGCCAACGTACGTACCACCGGGGAAACGTTCCTCGCGGGGTTCGCCCCGTACGGGTTGCGTGGCGACGCCCTGTGGCCCGCCTTCGGAATGACCGAAACGTGCGCAGGCAGCATCTACTCCCGCGCCTTCCCGCACGCCGACGCGGGCCAGGAATTTGCCTCCCTCGGTCAGCCCGTCCACGGGTTGCGCATCCGCATCGCCGACGCGGACGGTCGCGTACAGCCGGCGGGGCAGGTCGGTGAGCTCCAGCTCCAGGGGCCGATGATCACTGACGGCTACCATCGCGACCCGGCCGCAACGGCACGCGCGTTCACTGCTGACGGGTGGTTCCGCAGTGGGGATCTGGGCCGCATCGACGGCCTCACGGCTGGGGAGCCGAGCGTGCTCGGGGCCAGTGCGCCGGGCGTGCGCGCTCCAGACCTCGCTCCAGACCTTGATCCAGACCTCGCGCCGGGCGCGTTCGTGAGTCAGGCCCCGAGCCCGGGGCGGCTCACCCTGGTCGGGCGGAGTAAGGACAGCATCATCGTCAATGGCGTCAACTACTTCAGCCATGACATCGAGGCGGCCATCGAGCGCCTGGACGGCGTTGCTGGTGGCTATGTGGCCGCCTTCCCCACGCGGAAACCGGGGCACGACACCGAGCACCTCGTGGTGGCCTTCCATCCGGACTCGCCCGATGGCGGTGGCGATGGCGCGGCGCTGCACCGGTTGCTGACCGCCGTCCGCGCCACCGTCGTGGCGCACTGGGGCTTTCGGCCCGTGCATGTACTGCCGCTGCCCGCAACGGCCTTCCCCAAGACCAGCCTGGGCAAGACGCTACGGCAGCGGATGCGCGACCGCCTGGAGTCCGGTGGGTACGACGATGCCATCGCCGCCGTCGCTAATCTGACGGGACGTCAACTCGGTGGCTATGCCGCGCCACAGGGCGATACGGAGCAGGCACTCACCGAAATCTATGCCGAGTTGTTTGAGCGTGACCCGGCTGACATCAGCGCCACCGCCAGCTTTTTCGACCTCGGTGGCACCTCGCTCGACATCCTGCGGCTGCGCCGCCTGGTCGCGGCCCGGCTCGCCGTCGCGGACCTGCCGGTGATCACCGTGCTCACCGCGCCCACCGTTCGGCAACTCGCCGCGCGACTCGACGTCGGCGGAGCCGGCGCCTTGGGCCCCACGGCGTACGACCCCGTGGTGCCGCTGCAAACCGGCGGCGCCAAGACTCCACTGTTCTGTGTGCACCCCGGGGTCGGCGAGGTGCTGGTCTTCGTCAACCTCGCCCGCTACTTCGCCGACGACCGGCCGTTCTACGCACTGCGCGCCCGGGGCTTCAACGCCGAAGAGCAGCCCTTCGGTAGTTTCGCCGAGATGGTCGACTGCTATGTGAGCGCCATCCGTTCCCGGCAACCGCACGGCCCGTACGCCGTCGCGGGCTACTCCTACGGTGGGGCCGTCGCCTTCGAGATCGCCAAACAGCTTGAGGCGCAGGGCGAACGGGTGGACTTCGTCGGCAGCTTCAACCTTCCTCCGCATATCAAGTACCGGATGGACGAACTCGACTTCGTGGAAACCGCCACCAACCTGGCGTTCTTCCTCGACCTGATCGGCAAGAAGCAGTCACTGGAGCTACCAGCCACCCTCCGCACGCTGCCCGCCGAACGCCGTCTTGCCCGACTGCTCGACCTGGCGCCCGCCCACCGGCTGCGCGAACTCGATCTGGACCTGGCGAAGTTCACCCAGTGGGCGGAGCTCGCCAGCGGCCTCACCACGCTGGGCCGCGCTTACCGGCCCACCGGAACCGTCCAATCGATGACCGTCTTCTACGCCATCCCGCTGCGCGGTACCAAGGAGGACTGGCTCGCGCACGAACTTCGCCGCTGGGACGAGCACACCCGCTCGAAGAATCGTTACGTCGAAGTGCCTGGTGAGCACTACACCATGCTCGGCCCGCGCCATGTGGCCACCTTCCAGGCGATCTTGCGAGGCGAACTCGATCGGGCCCTGGGTGAGAGCGGATGAGACGGGCCGTGGGGCCGCGGCGTGCGGGCGGTGATGGTGACGCCTGGAGCCCGGGCGGCGCTGGAAGAGATTCGCGACAGACAACACCAAGGAGAACCGGTGGAAGGTAAGAAAATCCTGGTCACGGGGGGCACGGGGCAGGTCGCCCGGCCGGTGGCCGAGGCCCTGGCGAAGCGTAACGAGGTGTGGTGCCTTGGCCGCTTCGGCGACCCGGGAGTGGAGCGCGCCCTCACCGAGCGTGCGATCACCACCTGGCACTGGGACATGAACGACATGTCACCGACCGCGCTCGACGGTGTTCCCACCGACTTCACCCACGTCATCCACTCCGCCGTCCGACGCGGCGAAGACGGCGACTTCGACGCGGCTGTGGAAGCCAACTCCGTTGCCACAGGGCGCCTGATGACGCACTGCCGCGACGCGGAGGCGTTCTTGTACGTGTCCACGGGCGCCCTCTATGCGCGCCAGACCCTTGACCACGCGTACCGCGAGAGCGACCCCATCGACGGCGTGGCCGACTGGCTGCCCCCGTACCCCGTTGCCAAGATCGCCGCCGAGGGCACCGCACGCGCCTTCGCCCAGGTACTCGGCCTGCCGACCACCATCGCCCGGCTGAACATTGCCTACGGCCCCGGGGGCTACGGCGGTGTGCCGATGCTCTACTTCAAGCGCATGCTCGCGGGCGAGCCCATACCGGTGCCGATCGAGGGCCAGAACTGGTGCTCGCCGCTCTACACCGACGACCTGGTGCGCCAGGTGCCGCTGCTGTGGGAGGTGGCCGCGCGCCGTGCCACCGTCGTCAACTGGGGTGGCGACGAACCGGTCGGCATCACCGACTGCGTGCGCTACCTGGAGGAGCTGACGGGCATTGCCCCTCGCCTGGTGCCGAGCGAGGTCACCCGTGAGACGTACCAGTTCGACGCGACGCTGCGGCACAAGCTCATCGGCGGCTGTGAGATCGACTGGCGCGAGGGCGTACGGCGCACGCTGGCAGCGCACTACCCAGAACGGTTGCTGGCGAACGCCGGTGCCTGACACAAGCCCGGCGTGCGAGCTTCTTCGGGCGTGGGGGCGCTTTGGGGGTTGTGGAAAAGCCCTCGGGGTTGTGGAAGTGGGCCGTACGAACCGTACGAGCCTGGTGAGACCGGTATGACACATGAGAGCGAGGAGACCACGGTGACGTCCAGGAACATCGAGGCCATACGCACGGCGTACGCGGGCTTCGCCAGCCGCGATATCGAGGGCGTGCTCTCGGCGATGTGGCCTGACGTGGAGTGGGTGCACCCGGACGGCATGGACGTGTACGGGCTCGGCGGGACCAAGCATGGTCATGCGGGGATCAAGGAGTTTTTGGCCCACGTCCCGACCGTGCTGGGCGGGATGCGGCTGAGCCCGCAGGAGTTCATCGAGTCCAAGGATCGCGTCATCGTCTTCGGTACCCGCGAGGTCACCTCCCGCGCGGGCACCACGGCCACCCTCAACTTCGTCCACTCCTGGACGATGCGGGACGGAAAGGCGACCAAGATGGAGGACATCTTCGACACGGTGGCCTTTCACCGGCTGATCGAAAGCTGACGCGGGCGAGCGCGATACGCGGCTGCTGAGGCAAAGGTAATGAGGCGAGGCGGCTGGGCCCCGGAACCGCGGGCCCAGCCGCCAACGGGCGGGCAGTATCGGAAAAGTCGGGGCGGCCGGCGCGTCAGACCGTGCTGACGACCTCCGCGTAGTCGAGCCGGGGGAGCCTGGACTGCCAGGCGTCCGGGCCGGGGCGGCCGATGTTGACCACGAGGAGGGCCTGGTGCCTGCCGTCGGGGAAGAACTCCTGAGTGACGGCCGGTGCGTTGAAGCCGGACATCGGGCCTGCGGCGAGGCCGGCGGCCCGTACGCCCATGATGAAGTAGCCGATTTGCAGCGTGGCGTTGAAGCGCGCCGAGGCCGTGCGCATCTCCGGCTCCGCGAAGACGTTTTGCGGGTTGTCCATGAACGGCACGAGGCGGGGCAATTCCTCGTGGAAGTCCAGGTCAGCCGCGAGGACCGCCGTCAGCGGGGCGGTGGCCGTCTTCGGCTGGTTCTTGCTGCCCATATGGGGTACGAGGCGGGCGCGCGCCTCGGCGGAGCGGACCAGGACCACGCGCAGCGGCTGCTGGTTCATCGAGGTCGGGCCGTACTTGACCAACTCGTAAATCGCCTCGACCTGAGCGTCCGTGACCGGCTCATCGGTGAAGGTGTTCGCCGTGCGGGCCGAGCGGAACAACTGCTCCTGGGCGGCCGGGGAAAGCGTGAGATGCGGGTTGGTGTCGGTGTGCACCGGGGCGCTCATCGGGTCTCTCCTGAAGTGGCGGTGGTGGGTGGGCGTTACCCATTAAATGGACTGGACCGTCTAGTCCAGTTGTGGGGTGAAGGCTAGAGTCGGCGATCACGTCACGGCAAGGCCGGTCACACACAGTGGTGACATGGCGGGTGCGGGAACGGGTGCTGTGCGATTGCTGTGACCGTCATTGACACAGTGACTGTCGTGACTGCTGTGACTGTCGTGGACATAGTGACTGCCGTGACCGTCGTGGACACGGTGACCGTTGCGGCCGTCGCGCGGCGCCGTCGCGTACGGGTGTGCCACCGTGCGAGCGTTCGGTTCGGTTTCGGTACGCGATGAGGCGTACGGGCGGGGCACGGCGCGCCGCCCGCACGGGGGAGGTGGGGCGTGGATAGGCAGAGGGCGCACGATGCGCAGGGTGCGCGAGGCGCGCGAGGTGGGCAAAAGGCGGAGCAGACACGGCAGTTGGGCGCGGCTGGGCGCCCGGCGGGTCGGCTGTCGGCCAAGCGGGAGGCCATCCTCCGGGCGGCCGTTGAGGTTTTTCTGCGCGAAGGGTATGCCCGGGCGAGTGTGGACGCCATCGCGGAGGAGGCGGGGGTGGCCAAACAGACCGTCTACAACCACTTCGGCGACAAGGAACGCTTGTTCCTCGCGGCGGTTGAGGGAGAACGGCAGCGCGTCGCGGCCAGCTTCACGCCCCACACATCCGCAAACGCCCCCACCACGTGGGACGTACCCGTGAGACCTGTGGGGCCCATGGGCCCTGCGGAGCCCAGGGGGCCAGCCCTGGCGCGGGATGCCGGGGCGCGGGGCGCGCTGGAGGCGCTCGCGTGGCTGGATGCCCGCGCCGCGCTCGCCGCCTATGGGCGACAGGTGCTCACCGCACTGCTCGACGAGCGGGCGTCCGCGCTGCGTCGCCTGATCATCGCCGAGGCGGAGCGCCACCCGTCCCTGCGCCCGGCCTGTGCGCAGGGCGAACCGGAGCAACTCGTCACCGCCGGCGCTGAACTCCTGCGCCGC
The DNA here is from genome assembly GCF_014203645.1 of Streptomyces zagrosensis. Classification (GTDB taxonomy): domain Bacteria; phylum Actinomycetota; class Actinomycetes; order Streptomycetales; family Streptomycetaceae; genus Streptomyces; species Streptomyces zagrosensis. Next base: position 260,611 of record NZ_JACHJL010000009.1, read on the forward strand.
CGAAGCGAGATCGGCGAGCTGACCGTGCCGGACCCGGAGGTCGCGGCCCGGCAGCTTGTCGCGCTGTTGGTGCAGCGTGGCCTGCACGCCTCGGTGTACGGCACGCAGCCGCTCACCGACGAGGAGGCGGTGACGCTCTGCGACGAGGCGGCGGAGTTGTTCGTTCGGGCGTATCGGGCTTAATTCGGGAGAGCGGGGCATAAGCCGGGAGGTCTCCGCAGGTGGCACCTCGCCCACTCAATGGCATTTCTGGGCGAGCAGCTAAATACCGGATGAACCGTCATAGCGTGGTGAAGATGCCTGATGTCCCTGTCCCCCGTCCCGACGTACCAAAGCGACAGTCCGTAACCGGCGCGCTCTTGCTCTGCCGGGCGGACCCTGACGACGTACGCCCCTCGGCCGGCCTCCTCCCGGCCCCCCTGCTCCTCGCCCCGGCGGGCGCGGGCTGGAGCGTACTGCTGGCCGCGGAGCCGGAGGCGGAGCCACCCGGGGAGATGTCGGATGAACCGCCCGAGGATTCGCCAGGGGAGTCGGCGCCACGCGCCACGGCCCGGGCCACCGGGCGGGGCGGGCCGATGCGTGGGCGGGCCGCCGTTGCGGATCTCGCTCGTACGGTCGCCGCTGGCGAATCGTGGCCGGTGATCGGGGTGTGGTGGGGCCCCGATGGGGCCGGGTTCACGGTCGCCTCCGGATTCCGCCGGCCCGTAGCTCACGCCTGGCTAGCGGACGGAACGCCAACCGGCGACTTCGGTGCGGCCCAAGCCCTACTGACCCGCCTTCGCCTCGACCCGGTGCGGGACGGTGCGGCGCTGGAGGAACTGACCCAGGCGCAACCCGGGAAGACTCAGACGCAGCCTGGGAAGCCCCAGACGCAACCCGGGGAGACTCAGGCGCAGCCCGGGGAGATTAAGCCCGGCGCGAACGGCTCGCAGCCCTCCGCCCCGGTCGAGTTCGGGCCGGGTGCCGCGTCGTGTCAGCGGCTGGTCGCACTGCTCGCCGTGCTCACCCGGGCGGGTCTTGATCTGCCCGCAGGGCTGACCCCTGGCGAACCCGAGCACCGGCTGCGCTCCGCGCTCCATGCCGCGCCCGGCTTCGAGGCCGTGCCGGGGCGGGGTGGGCACGGCTGGCGCGATGCCGTACGGGCCGAACTGGACAGCGTGGACAGCGGGCCCCGTGGACGCTGGCTGCGCGGCCCTCGGGCCCGCGCCATGGGCGCCGCCCAACTCGCCGCCGGACTACCGCTCACGGCCTGGGGCCTGCGACGGGGCCGGCCCGGGTGGGCGCTCGTGGGTGCCTTGCTGACGGCGGACGGGGCGGCCGGGCTGGCTTACGACGGGTTGCGCAGCCGGTAGGGCGTACTGCTTGGCGGCTTGACTGGCTCGTCCGGCTTGGCTCCTTGCCTGCCTGCCTGCCTGCCTGCCTGCTGGCCTGCCTGGCCTGGCCGGCGCCGAGCGGCTTTCCGCGCGGTGCCGGCCGGGGCCGACTAGCGCGGCACCTGCGGGTGCGTCTCCTGCGGGGTGCGGGTCGGCGCGTACCGCGGGGCCGACTTTGACGTGCTGGGGCGCAGGTCCTTGTGGACGGCGCGGGCCACGGCCTGGATGGCGTTCACGCCATCTTGCATGGTGCGGTTGTCGTGGGTGAGCACCGTGATCGTGTAGTCCTTGCCGCCGCCGGTGAACGCCCCGATGCTGTGCACCCGCCAACCGTGCGTGGAGCGGGACAGCCAGCCGTTCTTCACATGGATCTTGGTGCTGCTCGGCGCGCCCGCGGGGGTGCCCCAGCGCTGCGCGGTGACGACCTTGTTCATCAGGCCCAGGATGTACGACCGTGAGGCGTCGGTGAGCACCTTGTTCTTGGTGGTGAGCAGGTGCAGGAGCTGCTGCTCGTCGCGTGCGGTGATCTGGGTCAGCCCCCAGTAGCCGCCGCTGCCTGGCACCGTCTTGGTCATTCCGGCAGCGCGTAGGAAGTTCTTCACTCGGGTCGCACCGAGCTGCTTCCACAGCGTGCTTGTCGCGTCGTTGTCCGACTTGGTGATCATGGCCGTGGCCAGTTTGGTCTCGCGTTGTGTCAGCTTGCGCTTGCTCTTTTGGGCATCCCACAGGAGGGTGCCGAGCACGGTGACCTTTACAACGCTCGCTGAGTCGTACTTCTGATCCGGGCGCAAGGTGCACACCGTGCCCGTGCTCTTGTCGCGCAGCGCCACCGCCGCCGTCGCCTGCCGGCCCTTCAGGGCTGCCGTGATGTCCTTGGTCAGCTTGGCGGCGAGTCCCGACTTGGTCGAGGAACAGACGGGCCGCGGAGCCGCTGCGGACGCGGTCCCGGCCGTTGCGATCGGCGTGAGCACGCCGGCGGCCAGCGCCATGGCGAGCGCCCCTTGGGCAGAGCGGGATATTCGGTAATGCGGCATGGGTGATTCCCCCGTGGTTGGCAGTGCGTCGTGCACCGCTGGCATGCGTGATCAGCGCACCCTGATGCGCCGGTCTGTATGACAGGCCGGAGGCATCGAAAGGTTGTGTGAATGCGTGCGATTTTTGTGACGGATGTGGCGGCAACTCGCTGCGCGGACCGTCCTTGGGCCCGACTGCCACGTGGGGCGTTGGCTGCCCGTTACGTACGGTGATGGCTGCTGGCCTACGGAGCGCCGGCCGATTCCGCGTGCTGACTGCCGGCTGCCGGCTGCCGGCCATGGGGAGGGGCTGCTGTGCTCAGCACGGCACTCGGCCTGACGGGGCAGGCTCGTACCAGGTCAACAGCGGTGGCGGCGGGCGATGAGCGCACCTGCGCAACGCATCCCATGACGCGATGCGCATCAGGTGCGCGATGCGCACCCCCGTGACGCGAAGGACACCCCGTGCCGCGAACGTGCCGGGTGGCTACTCGTCGTCTTCGTCGTCCTCGTCATCCAGTCGGGCAAGCCAGGTGGCCAGCCGATCCACCGGAATCTCGAAATCCGGGTTTAGGTCGACGAACTCGCGCAGCCGCTCGGCGAGCCACTCGAAGGTGACCTCTTCCTCGCCGCGCCGCTTCTCCAGTTCCTCGATGCCGCGGTCGGTGAAGTACAAGGCGCGCTCCGCAAGAGACGAGACAGACGATGGGAACCGGGCCGGGCGATGGGACAAGGGCCCGGCCGGTCTCCGCCAAGAATAGGCGCTGCCTCTGATCGACCCCAGCCCTGTCCCGTCCAGCCCCGTCCACTCCACTCCAGTCCCGTCCCGTCCGCTCCAGCCCCGTCCGCTCCAGTCCCGTCCCGTCCTGCCTGGCTCAGCGGGCCGGCCCCGCGCCCCCGCGCGGTCCGCGCCGTGTGCGTCCGCCGTCCGGACACTATTGGCCCGGACTCTCGCGCCCTTACCGCCCACCGGATAGCCTTTTCCAACGGTTGGGGAGCGGGGGCGTAATGGGCGAGGACATCACCCGTGTGGAACTGCCGGACGGGACGCCGGTCTGGGCAAGAATCTCCGGTGTCGAGGAGCTCACAGGGGGCGCACGGGGCACTTACTCGGACACTGGCTTGGCCGAGCGCGTAGCCGCGCGGATGGAGAGCCTGGACGGGCTCGTCACCGGCGTCGCGCGCTCGCTCGCCGACTCGCTGCGCGCGGCACGGCCCGACCAGGTCACCGTCTCCTTCGGCATCGAACTAACGGCACGGGCCGGCAAAGTCGTGGGCCTCCTCGCGGACGGCGAGGCCAAGGGGGCGATCACGGTGACACTGAGTTGGCAGGGTGGGCCACCGGCCGACCTCGGGTCGGGCGGGTGAGAAGGGTGAGCACCGGGGGCGCACAGGACACCGACGCGGACCCCTTCGAGACCCTGGCCCCCCTCGTTGCCGCGGCGACGGTACGCATCCACGCCCCGGGCACCGGGTATGCCCCGGACGGGCTGGCTCCGCGGCCCTGGGGCAGCGGCTTCTTCATCGCCCCGAACTGGGTGCTCACATGCGCCCACGTGGCCATGCGGGGGAAGGGAGGCGGGCGTGCGGTGGGGCTGAGCTTCGCGGGGCGTACGGTGCCTGGCGTTGTCGAGTGGGCACAGCCGGAGGACAACCCGGCGGGTGGCCTGTGGCCCGCGCCCGACCTGGCCTTGATCCGGATGTTGGAACCGGCACCGCACGGCTGCGTATGGCTCTCCGAGCGCACGGCCAAGGTCTTCACCCGTAAGGAAGTCGCCTTCTTCGGCTGCACCGAGGAGGACGGCGAGATCGAGGACATCAGCGGACGCTGCACCATCAGGGGCGAACTGGGCACGGACGGCAGGCTCAAGCTCGGCAACGAGGACGAGATGCCCGAGGGCTGTTCCGGCGGGCCCATCGTGGACCTCGACCGCGGTGAGGTCATCGGCGTACTCAAGGCCAGGCGCGGCAACGGCCGCGACGGCGGTTTGGCCATCTCCGTCGTCCAGCTCCGCCGGGCGCCGGCGGCGGGGGAGCCGGTCCACTGCGAGCGCGATGACCTCTACCAGCGCGTGCTGCACGCACATGACCGCTACCACGCCGACCAGCACCGCAACGACCATGTGGGCCGCAACACCTGGACCGATGGGCAAAGCGACCTACGGGCCACCGCAAGCCGCGCGCTGACGCCAGGCCAACGCACCGAAATACTGGGCCTGTTGGCCGAGCTCCCGCCGCCGGTCAGCGCCCGCAGCCTGGACGAGTTGGTGACCGGGTTGCGCGGCCAGTCCTACGAGGGGCGGCTGCCCGCTCCGCGCGGCTGGCGCGATGGCATCGGCCTCCTGTACGACCTACGGCAGGGCCGCAGCGAACTGGAGGCCGTGCTGCGCTACGCGGTACACGCCGCGACCGCCGACCGGCCCTACCCCGCGGCACCCGGCGCCGAGCGCGCGCTGTGGGAATGGGCCGCACGGGCCGCTGCCGACGCGGAGTTGCCGCGCGCCTTTCGTAACGCGCTCGGCGGCGAGTGGGCCGCGCGGCTGCGGCTGCGCCGGGACACCGTCTCCGCCGACGCGGGGGCGGCACCCAAGGGCGGATACGGGCTTGGTCTCGGCGCGGCGGACTCGATGACCGTGCCCCAGGAAGGCGCGGCCCGCTCACACACCCTGCTGGAGATCATCCCGCGTGGTTGGGAGCGCGACAGCTACGACTGGCGGGTGTGCGTCGCACGCCCGTCCGGCGAACTCGTTTCGGTGGATGAGGACTTCGGGGTACGGGGACTCTTGCACCAGCCGCCCGAACCGCCGGAGCGGCTCCGGGCGGCGCTAGCCGAATCCTTCCGGCGCGGCGACGAGCCCGGCCGCCCGGTGACGCTGCAAGCCGCCTTGCCCTACGCACTGTTGGGCTTTCCCGTGGACCAGTGGCGGGTCCCGCCGCACGAGAATGACCCACTCGGCTGCGTACGCCCCGTCGTCGTGCGCTGTGCCGATCGGGAACTGGCAGACATGCCCGGGCTGGTCGGGGGCGTGGCGGCGGAGCTGGTCGGTGAGGCGGGTGAGGACACCACGCCGCGCCAGTCCCGGTGGAAGCGGGCCCATGTGGGCCCCATGCGGCCCTTCGTGCTCGACTGTGACTCCGGGCGGCCCGAGCCGGTGCCCGACCTCGCCGACCTGCTCGCCTGGGACAGCTTCTTGATCCCGGTGCTGTGCCGCGCCGCCGACCCGGGGGCCGACCCGGGCGCCCTGCGCCAGGTCATGGAAGGCGGCCACGATGTGGTGTTGTGGCGGCGGGAACCGGTGGGCAGGCACGGGGTGTGCGCGGACTTCCACCGGGGCGCGACCGGCACCGTGTCCAATGCCGGGCAGGCCGACCGGCTGCCGGCCGCCGTCTGGCGACTGCGCGCCGACCTGGACGCCGGCGTACCCGAGGCGTATTGGGCCGAGGGCGTCGCGCTGCTCTACGACGACCCCACGCGCCCGTTGCCCGGTACCGATCAGCCGCTGGAGGCGCCATGACAGCCCGGTCGAGCACTCCCTTACGCGTCCCGCCCACGCGCGATGCGTTTCAGCGCTACCGTCGAGTCAACGTCGGCGCTCCCGCCATCGACAACCGAGCGACGAGGAGCAAGCTGTGACTGCGCCTGAGAGCAATCCGGACCTCAGCCCTGCCTCGTCCGGGTCCCCGAAACCATCCACCATCGACGCCCGTGGCGCCGCCGGCGGGGCTGACGCTGCCGACGGCGCTGGTGGCGGTGGCCGGGGGGCCGCCAGTGAATGGCTGATCTACCGGGGTACGGGAGAGCCGCACCCCGGCATCTCCGCGCTCCCCAAGCCGCCCCCCTGGCGGGACTTCGACGGCGCCCCGCTGGTCGAGCCGGGACCCGAGACCGACAGTGCCTCCACCCGCAGGCTCGGCGCATACCGCCATATGGCCGCCCTGCACCGGCCAAGCGGCGAGGAACTGGAGATCATCAACGCGGCGTTGTACCTGCGTCGCCCACTGCTGGTCACCGGCAGCCCCGGCACCGGCAAGTCCACCCTCGCGCACGCCGTCGCCTACGAACTGGGCCTGGGTCGGGTGCTGCGCTGGCCCATCGTCAGCCGCACCACGCTGGTGGACGACGGGCTCTACCGCTACGACGCCATCGCACGCCTCCAAGACACCCAGATCGCCGCCAGCAGCCGCGGCACGGGCGGCGCCGGGGCGGTGAGCGTCCCCGGCGGCATCGGCAGCTACATCCGGCTCGGCCCGCTCGGCACCGCGCTGCTGCCGACCACCAAGCCGCGAGTGCTGCTCGTCGATGAGCTGGACAAGAGCGATATCGATCTGCCCAACGACCTGCTGAACGTGCTCGAAGAGGGCGAGTTCGAGATACCAGAGCTCCAGCGGCTGGCCGAGCGCGAGCCCGAGGTGGATGTGCTCACCGACGACGGGGCCAAGGTCACCGTCAGGGACGGCCGAGTGCGCTGCCGGGCCTTCCCGTTCGTCGTCCTGACCAGCAACGGTGAGCGGGACTTCCCTGCCCCGCTGCTGCGCCGCTGCATCCACCTCGAACTCGGCCAACCCGACCACGAGCGTTTGGCCACCGTGGTCCGCGCCCACCTCGGCGAGGAACTGGCGCGCGTCGGCGACGACCTCATCCTGCGCTTCCTGGAACGCTCCCGCAGTGAACTCCTCGCCACCGACCAGCTCTTGAACGCCATCTACCTCACGCACCACGCGGCACCGCCCACCCGCAACAGGCTCGCCGACATGCTTATCCAACGCCTCGACCGGCCCAGGTGACGCCATGCAGGCCAGGCAGGACCCAGCCGCGCGGACCGGCCGCGGCCCCAGCCCGCTCGCCGATCTCATCGAAGTGTTACGCGGTGCCGGTTTGAACCCGGCACTGGGCGAGCTGGCCGACGCGCTGTGGCTGGCCCGCTACGCGCGCCCCGACGTTGGGCCACAGACCGCCACCGCGCACGCCGCCGACCCGCGCGCCGCACCGCCGGCCGGCGCCGACGCCACCCCCGGAGCCGACAACACCGCGCGCCCTGGCCCCGGGGACGGCACCGAGCCCGGGGCCGACCCGCAGGACGAGTCGCCGTCCGACGACGGCCACCCCCAGCCGGGCGACGGCGCCGCCCGCGCCACCCGCGTCTCCCTCTACCCCGGCACGGCACCACCAGCCGGCGCCAGACCCGGCGCCGGCCCCCGGGCGGCCTTCCGCGGCCCTGGCCGCCGCGGCGTGCCCATCGGCGTGCCCGAGGCCGCCGTCCTCCCGCGGCTACTGGAGCTCCAGCGCGCACTGCGCCCCCTCCAGCGCTACCGGGCCGCGGCCCCGCCGCTGCGCCGCGTCCTGGACGAGGAGCGCACAGCCGACCACAGCGCGCGGGCCGGGGGCCTGGTGATCCCCGTGTTCCGCCCCGTGCTGCGCGGCGACGCCTCGCTCCAGCTTTTGATGGACGCCTCGTCATCGATGTACGTATGGCAGCGCATGCTCAGCGAACTCCAGCAAGTTTTCGGGCAATTAGGAGCCTTCCGGGATGTGACGGTGCAATACCTTCACCAGGCCCCGGACGGCGCGCCCGCCATCAGCCGCCGCTTCGAACCCGACGCCGCCGCCCTGCGCTCCGCCGACCAGCTCACCGACCCCACCGGACGCCGCGTCACCGTCCTCGTCAGCGACTGCGCTGGCCCGCTGTGGCGTAGCGGCGAGGCGCACCGCCTGGCATACCGGCTGCTGCGGCACGCCCCGGTCGCCGTCTTGCAACCGCTGCCGCAGCGGCTGTGGGCCCGCACCCGGCTGCCTGCGTCGTTCGGCGCCCTCATGCACGGCGACGGGCCGGCATCGTCGGCGCCGCTGCACTTCATCTCCGCCGCAGGAACCCCCGCAGCCCAAGGCGCTGGCAGCCGCGACGACCCGCGCCGCGCGGGCGCGGTCCCGGTGCCCGTGCTGCCCCCGGCAGCCGCCGCGCTCGGGGCCTGGGCCCGGCTGCTGACCGGTACCGGGTCCGGGCCGGTGGAAGCCGCTGTCGGCTGGGTCAGGGCCGACCAGCCGCCCGCGCCACCGGCCCGAGCGCGCGGCCCGCTCTCCGCGACGCAACTCGTCAGCCGGTTCCGCGCCACCGCATCCCCGGGAGCGGGCCAACTCGCCATCTACCTGGCCGCCGCACCGCTGTTCCTGCCCGTCATGCAGCTCGTCCAGCGCACCATGCTGCCCGATTCAGGACCCGCCGAACTCTCCGAAGTGCTGCTCGGTGGGCTGCTGCGGCGCCGCGACCGAGAGGCCGGCGACGACAGCCGCTGGTACGCCTTCGCGGACGGTGTGCAGGAGGCACTGCTCGGCTCCCTGGGCCGAGACGAGGCGCTGCTGGTACTCAAACACTGCTCGGAGTACGTCGAACAACGGTTCGGCAAGGGCGGCCCCAACTTCCCCGCCCTGGCCATCGCCCAACTCGCCGTCGCGGACGGGACGCGGGGCGCCACCGCCAACGGGCTGCCACGGGGCGATGACCCGGAGCACGACGCGCAGGCCCGGCCGGCGCAGCCCTTCGCCGAGGTCGCCGCGCGGGTCCTGGAGCGCTTCATGCCAGACGCCCCCACACAGGGCGTATCGCTGACCCGCGAGGAGCCCCCCCGCTCGCTTGCGGTGTGCCAAGCGACACTGCTCGTCGAGCGCTTCGAGGCGAATGGCATGGTGCAAAACCTGCTGGACGCCGTTCAGTTGCTGCGCCGGGCGGCGGCCCAGCAGCGTTCACTGGCCCAGGGCATCGACCCCGAACTGTGGAGCGACCTCGCCCAAAACCTGCTGCGGCTCTGGCGGCTGCGCGGCGGCATCGACCTGCTGCGCGAGGCGCAGGATGCCGCGCAGACCGCCGCCTCCTACCCCGGTTCGGTGCCCGCACGCACGGTGCTCGCCCGGGTGCTGCACGCAGCCGCCGGCGATCGCCGCGCGGCCGGCGACCCGCGCGGCGCGCTCGATCTGCTGCGCCGGGCCGATCGCGAGTTCACCGCGGTGTGCGCCAGCGTCGGGTTGGCCACGGGCGAGGCACTCGCGGTCACGCTCGATCGGGTGCGGGTGCTCGAAGAGCAATGGCAACTCGGCGGCGACAGCGCGCTGCTGGAGGAGAGCGTCGGCATGCTGGAGGCGTTCGCCGACGCCTGGCCGGTGAGCAGGCCCCAACCCAGCGGGCTGTCCCTGGCGCGCGGCCGGGCGTTGCTGCGGCTGGCCAGGTCGGCGCCCGACCGCGAGCGCGCCCGCACCTACGCCCAGCAGGCCGCCACCTCGCTGGAGCGCGGGCGCACCGGGCTCACCGCCGAGGGCGCGTCCGCGGACGCCCGTGCCAGGGCCGCACTCGATGTGGTGGACGCGCTGCTGGTCGCCGGGGAGCGGTTGGAGCGAGCCGGCGCCATAGTGGCCGACGCGCTCGCGCTGGCCCCGAGCCGACAGTTGCGGGCGGAGTGCCTGGCCCGGGATGCGCGGTTGTGCGTACGGCGGTACGAGTCGGCCGGCGAAACCGGCGGCGATACGGCCGAACTGGATGCAGCGGCCGACCGGTTCGCGGACGCCAGCCGGTTGCTCACCCGCGACTGCACCGGCTACAGCGATCTGATCGCCGAGTGGGGCGCGGTGCTCATCGAGCGCGCCGACCGGCCCGGTGGCGGCGCGTACGTCTCCGATGCGGTACGGGTGCTCAGGGACTGCCGCATGGAGACGCCGGCCGGCGACGCCCGGCTGCCGGAACGGTTGCTGATGCTCGGCCGCGCCCTGGCGATCCGCTATCGGGAAGCAGAGGACATGGTCGATCTACGCGAGTCGGAGTACCTGTTCGGGCTGGCCGCGCACAGCGCCACAGAACCGCTGCTGCGGGCCCGCTGCTGGCTCAACCTGGGCGAGGCCCATCGCAGCACTTACCGGTACACCCGGCGCGCGGAGCGGCTCGACCAGGCGGCCGACGCGTACCGCCGCGCCGCTGAGGCGGCCAGCGCATCCGACGGCGGAGCACAAGGCGGCGCGGACCGGGCCGAGGGGCCCGCTGCTCCGCGCGGGGAGGCGGCACGCCTTGCGGCCACGGCGCACCACTGGCGCGGTGTCGTCTACGAGACGGGCCAGCGCCCCCGCGCGGCACGCGCCGCGTACCAGGCGGCCATCGCACGGTGGCGCACACTGCCGGACGGCGGCGGAGCGCTGGCCGAACGGACCGCGGAGCGTCTCGCGGACCTGGCCCGCGTCCGATAACCCACCGCTCCACCGGCACAAGAGTTTCCACGACCATCCGCCGGGGAATCTCTGGTGGGCCGCGACGCGGGGAGGATGAGGCGTGACATGAGCAGGGACAGCACCGCACACGAGAGCACCACAGGCGAGCCGAGCGCCCTGGCACCCCCGGTCACGCGGGCCCCGGTCATGGCGGCCCCGGCCACGCAGGCCCCGGTCAGGCAGAGCTGTCAAACCGTCGAGGCCACGGACCAGTTGCCGGACCTCTTGAGCCTGGATCTCGCCACTTTACGTACCCTGGAGCACCCCGTCCTGGACGAGGTGCTCGGAGAGTTACGCGGCCGGGTGGCGCAGCCGCGGGAAATGCTCTGGGCGTTCAACAGCGCCTGCTGACAGGGCAGCTGGCCGCGGAAGCTGCGTCCCTGACGGCCGCTGTGTGCACCGGCGCACGCCCTGCGGTCGCACCGCCTTCGAGCTACCAGAAACGGTCGGTCCCCGGTGCACGGGCCCGCACGCATGCTTTCGGTCCAATGCAGTGGGGTAATGGACACATGGGAGCCGAACGGGTTGTGGAGCGGCGCCGAGTGGGATGCTGCGCGACGTGCGTGGCCGCGTTCGGTACGCGACACACGACGGCCCACGCGGCTGCGCGTCCATGGGGCTATGGAGCCATAGGGCTATGGAGCCACGGGGCTATGGAGCCATGCGGAACCGGGATTTCCACTGATCGGGCCCGGCACGCAGGGCCCTGCGCAGTGCGGCAGGGGACCAAGGGGGACGAGGAGTGGCGCACGGAAAGGCGGGGGAGCGGCGACCCCAACCCACCGCCGCCAGGCCCGCCTGCCCGCCACACGCCCCCGGACTCGGCGCGGCGGACCCCCCGGGCGAGCCGCCCACGAGCCTGAGCAAGCCGGACACCCTCAGTACGACGGCCGCCGCCGTCCCCTTCCAGCAGTTCATCCTCAAAGTCAACGGGCGGTGCAACCTCAACTGCCGTTACTGCTACCTCTACTCGGGCCCCGACACCGGCTGGCGGCGCCGGGCGGCCGTCACGAGTGAGCGCGTGCGGGCGCGTACCGCCTACCGCATCGCCGAGCACGCCGCCGAGCACGGACTGCGGGAGATATCCCTTGTGCTGCACGGCGGAGAGCCGCTGCTGGCCGGGGCGGCCGAGGTGGCCGCCATCGTCGAGCGGGTGCGCGCCGCCGTGCCTGCCAACTGCACGGTGCGCGCCGTCATACAGACCAACGGCACCCTGCTCACCGACGCCGGGCTGCACACCTTGGCCGCCAGCGGCATCCGGGTCGGGGTCAGCCTGGACGGCGGTTTGCAGCGGCATAACCGGGCTCGGGTCGATCATGCCGGGCGGCCCTCGTGGACGGCCGCCACGCGGGGCCTGCGGCTGCTGGCCGAGCGCCACCCGGACGCGTACGCCGGTGTGCTGTGCGTCGTGGATGCGACCTTGGACCCGGCCGAGGTGTATGGGTCGCTGCTTGGCTTCAGCCCGCCGATGCTGGACTTTTTGCTGCCGCACGGCAACTGGAGCGCACCCCCGCCCGGGCTGCCCGGCGTCGATGCGCACGGCGAACCGGCTCCTCGGGAGCAGCCTGTGCCGTACGGCAATTGGCTGTGTGCCGTGTTCGACCAGTGGTGGCTCGCGGATCGGCGCCGGGTGCGGGTGCGGTTGTTCCAGGAGTGCCTGGCGCTCCTGCTCGGGCTGCCTGCCGCGACCGAGTCGGTCGGGCTCCAGCCGTTCACGGCGGCGGTGGTGGAGACCGACGGCACCATCGAGCAGAGCGACGCACTGAAGTCCGCCTACGAGGGCGCCGCCGCCACCGGCCTCGATGTCTTCCGGCACTCCTTCGACGACGCGCTGGCGCACCCGGGCATCGCTGCGCGGCAGGCCGGTGCCGACGCGCTCGCGCCAAGCTGTCTGCGCTGTCCCGTGGTGCGGGTCTGCGGTGGCGGGCACTACGCCCACCGATACCACCACGGCGCAGGCTTTCGTCACCCGTCTGTGTACTGCGCGGACCTGCGCCACCTCATCGAGCACATCGCGGGCCGACTCGCCGAGGCGGCAGGCGCGTGAACGACCGGGTCCCGCCGTGGATGCTCCGCGAACTCGGCAGGGCCGAGGGCGGAGCACAGACCTTGGGCGTCCTGATAGCCGGGCAGCGCACCCGCAGGCTGTTGCTGGTGCGATTGCTTTTGGACGCGGTACGAGCCGCCCCGCCCACCGTGCTCGCCCCCTCGGCCGCGGCGCTGGCCCGTGAGCACTGGGCGCTCCTTGAGGCCGCCGACCGGGCCGCTCCCGACCTGGCCCGCGCGACCTTGTACTACCCGCTGGTCGGGCCCTGGGCCGAACGCTGCGTCCGGCTGCTCACCACGCCGCCGCACGAGATGCCGCCGGCCCCCGCCGATCAGGCGGCTCCGCGCATCGCGGATGACCTCGCCCACCTCGGGGGACTGGCCGTCGTCGCGGCGGCGCGTGCTGGCATAGGGTTTCGTGCCCTGCTCGCCGTGCGGGACGGCTGGGTGCCGCTGCCCGCGCTCGGCGCGCTGCGGATACGGCCCCATGCCGAGGTGCCACCCGCCGTGGCGGGTCCCGTGTCCCTCGCTGGCCAGGCGCACCCTGCTGTCCCTGCTGTCCCTGCGGCACCAACAGGCCCTGCGGCCCCACTTGAGCGCGTAACCCGGTCCGGGCGCGAGCCGGGCGCAGACCCCGGCCCTAGCGCCAGCCCCGGCCCTAGCACGAGCCCCACCCCCAGCTCCGGTCCCGGCACTGACCCCGTTCGGGGCGACGCCATCGACGCCCCACCGCGCACCGCTGGGAACGGCCCGCGCGGACACCCGCCGCACGCCCCGTGGCCGCCCGATGTCGCTGGACCCGGCCCCGACTATGGCCCGCGTCCCGGCCCTGGGCGCACCGTCGAGGTTCGGGGCGCGGACGGGGTGCTGACCGTGATCGGGCCCGGCCTCCCTCCGGTCGTGCTGCGGCCCGATGGGCACGGCGGATGGCGCTCGGACGATCCACGCTGGCATCCCGCGCACGCGCTGGAGGAGGCACCACATCGGGTGGTCCTCGATGACAGCGACCCGTATCGCGCGGTGGACAACGCCCTGAAGCGGCACGGCCTGTTCGCCTTCGGCACGCTGACGCCCGGCGAGCGGGAGCAGTGGCAGACGATGTGGCGCGCGGCGCTGCCGATGCTGACCGTCGGCGGGCAGCGCCCGCTGGTTGACGCCGGCCTCTTGGACTGTGTGGTGCCGATGACCCGCCCACCCGAAGTGCCGCCGCGCGACGGCAACGGCGCGCACTCCAGCGGCACCCGCAGGGAGGCGTTCGGCGCGGTATTGGCCAGCGCCCCCAGCGGACCCGCCTCCCTCGCGGCCACCTTGGTGCACGAGCTGCATCACGCCAAGCTCTCCGCCGTCAGTGACCTCGTCCCGCTGCACACCGCCAACTCCCCACGCCACTACTGGGCCCCCTGGCGCCCCGACGCCCGCCCCTTCGACGGGCTGCTGCAAGGGGCGTACGCCCATCTGGCGCTGGCCGACTACTGGCAGCGCGTGGCGCTTGCCCCGGTCGGCGCCGAGCTACGCGACCAGGCGTGGGCCGAGCACGCCAGATGCCGGGAGCAGGTTGGGGCGATACTGCCCACACTGTCCGGCTCGCACCAACTCACCGAGCCGGGCCGGATGGTGGTCAACGAGTTGGCCGCACTGCACACTCGAATGAAGGGCAAGCCCCCTCCAGCCAGGTATCTGGCGCGTGCTGCGGCCTATGTGGAAACGGCCCGTCTCACCTGGCGGAGGCAGCACACACGATGAACTGCCCCGTGGTGAAACGCAGGTGTATGTTCCCCATCACAGGAGCTGACGGGCCGTCTGAGGCCCGCGCGCTGTTCGTATCGCATGGAGCAATACGCGCTGTTCGTATCGCATGGAGCAATGCAAGGGAGACGGTCGGATGGCCGTAGTGCGAAAGTCACCCGCTGCCGCCGAGCGGCAGCCCGTCACCGTCAGCTTCGCCGGTTTCAACCGGGCCTGGGCGGCCTGGATCGGTGACCGGCTCGAACGTCATGGTCACCGGGTGTCCTTCCAGCGCTGGGACCCGCCGGTCGAGACGCCGTTGGAAGACTCGCTGCGCGACCTGCTGCTCGCCGACGGACGTGTCCTGCTCATCCTCAGCGACTGGTACTTCCAACTCGGCCCCCGCTCGCACGACGACTGGAACAAGGCGTTGCGTGCCGTCGTCGTCCCCCACACCGACCGGTTCGCTGCCATCACCGTCACCAACGCCGCGATGCCCACCGCAACCGCCGCCCTCAACGTCGCCGAACTCGGTGCGGCAGGACCACGCGAGGCCGAACGCCGACTCCTCGCCCGCCTCGGCACTCCCTACAGCGTGACGCCCAGCACTGCGGCCGAGCCCACCGGCCCGCGCTTCCCCCGCGACCAACCCCGGGTGTGGGGCGGCGTACCGCGCCGCAACATCCGCTTCACCGGCCGCGAGGGCTTGCTCAGCGAGATCTACCACCAGCTCAACCAGGCCGAGTCAGCCGCCGCCGTGGTCACCCTGCTCGGCATGTCCGGCGTCGGCAAGACCCAGACGGCCGCCGAGTACGTGTACCGCTTCGGCTCCGAGTACGACATGGTCTGGTGGGTCCCCGCCGACCAGCGCGGCACACTGCGCCAACGACTGGCCGAACTCGCCCCGGCACTCGGCCTGAGCGCGGGACCCGAGTACGGCGAGCGGCTGCGGGCCGTACACGACGCGCTGCGCCGCGGCACTCCGTACAGCCGCTGGCTTTTGATCCTCGATGGCGCGGACGAGCCGGAAACCGTCGCCGACCTGCTGCCCAGCGGCCCCGGGCATGTGCTGATCACCTCGCAAAACCGCGATTGGGACGAGCACAACACCTCCCTCGTGGAGATCCCCGTCTACGGCAGGGACGAAAGCGTGGCGTTCGTGCGGCGCAGGGCGCGGCGCATCGGCCCGCACGAAGCGGACCTGCTCGCGGATGCGCTCGGTGACCTGCCGCTGGCCCTGGACCAGACCGCAGGCTCCCTCAACGACTCCACGATGCCGGTCCCGGAGTACATCGAACTGCTGCGCAACGGCGCGGACATCGAGGTCGGTCTGAAGGTGGCGGCCGACTTCCCGATGACCTACTACACCGCCTTCTCCATACTGCTCAACCGGCTGCGCGAGTCCGTGCCCGAGGCGGTGGACCTGCTGCGGCTGTGCTCCTTCTTCGCCCCCGGCCCGGTGCCGCTGGGGCTGCTGCGCGAACTGCCCGCGCGCGATCTGCCCGAGCAGTTGCGCGGGCTGATGGACGACCCGTTGCGCTGGACGTCGTCGATCAGCAAGCTCGTGCAGTATTCGGTGGTCCGCACCGAAAACCCGCAAGAAGGCACCGACGAACCCATCGCCGGCACCGAGGTGTTGCACCTGCACCGCATGGTGCACCAGACGGTACGGGCCGGCATGCCGGACGAGGACCGCGAGGAATACTCCCGGGTGGCCCGCAGGGCGCTGGCCAACTCCGACCCGGGCCGCCCCACCGACACCCGGCTATGGCCCCGGTACGCCGAACTGGTACCGCACCTGGAGGCATCCGGCTCGCTCACCAGCACGCACGGCGCGGTGCAACGCCTGGTCATGAACTGTCTGCGTTATCTCTTCCTCAGCGGCGAGTACCGCGCCGGGCTCCAGATCGCCGACCGGGTCGCGCCGGCGTGGCGCGAACTCCTCGGCCCCACCCATCCGCGCGTGTGGGACTTGGCCTACCACCACGTCAACTTGCTGCGTGTGGTCGGCCGGTACAGCGAGGCGGAACGCCTCGACCGGGCCGCCGTTGACCACCTGCGGGCGGAACGCGGCCAGCAGGACCTGGACCTGCTGCGCGCGGCTACCGGGCTCGCCGCCGACCTGCGCGCGCTCGCCCGCTACGACGAGGCGCTCCAGCTCCAGCAGACGGTGCTGGATGAGTACACCGAACTCGTCGGCGAGCAGGACTCCCGCACCCTCGGCGCGCTCAACAACCTCGCCGTCTCCTACCGCGTACTCGGCCGCTACGAGGAGGCCCTGGAGATGGATCGGCGGGCGCTTGAGGCCCGCCGGGAGCATCTGCGGCCCCGGCACAACTGGACCCTGTTCTCCGAGATCAACTACGCCTGGGACCTACGCCTGCTCGGCCGCTACGAGGAGGCCATCTCCATCCAGGAGCAGAGCGTCACAGCGCACCAGGACGTGATGGGGTCCGACAACCCGCAGACCCTACGTGCCGAACACAACCTGGCCATGTGCCAATACCGGCTGGGAGAGCGCGCCCGGGCCATGACGCTGCTGGCCGACACGTTGGAACGCTGCGAGCGCGTCCTTGGCGACGAGGACCCGCTGACGCTGATGGCCGCCTCCAGCTACGGCTGTATGCAGCGCGAGCACGGGGACCTCGACCTGGCGCGCCACCTGGGGGAGCGGGTGCTCACCCGCTACCGCGAGATGCTCGGCCACCGCCACCCGTACGCCGTTGGCAGCTCCGTCAACCATGCCCTGGTGCTACGCGCGGCCGGTGAGCGCCAGTCGTCGGAGATGCTGATCGAGGAAGCGCTGGTCACGATGGCCGACACGGTCGGCGAGCGCCATCCGTGGACCCTGGGCATCGCCCTCAACGCCTCCGCCACCCGCAACCTGGCGGGCGACCCGGAGGGCGCCGCGGACCTGAGCCGCAAGACGGGCCGACTGGCCGCCGAAATGCTGGGCGCGCGGCACCCGTTGTCGCTGTCATGTCAGGTGGCGCTCGCGGCCGACCTGCGAGCGCTACGGGACCGCCAACAGGCCGACAAGGTGGAAGAGGCAGCCCTGAGCGCCTTGTCCGCCACCCTCGGCCCCCAGCACGTCCACACCATCTCGGCCCGCTCCCGGGCCAGGCCGTTCTGGGACTTCGAGAACCACGCGCACTAGCAGGGTGAGGGAGGCCTGCCGGACCTGATTGCGCCGGTGAGTGCCAGGTCCGGGGCGGAGCCGAAGCAGCCGCAGAGCAGCGCTCATCTCCTCAGCCGTGCTACCGCAGGCCTGCCTTCGCCGTGCTATCACCAAGCGCCGCGCTTGGCGCACACCGAGGGCCCGGCTCCCCGATTGTCACGGGGAGCCGGGCCCTCGATTGGTGAGTTCCTACGGTGGTGCGGTGCGAACCGCTCCGCACCGGTCGTAGCGCGTCGCAGGCTAGAGGTCGAACACCTCGTTCACCAGCGCCTGCTGCTCGGCCTGGTGGCGCTTGTTGGAGCCAACGGCCGGGGAGGAGGAGTGCGACCGGGAGACCCGGCGCAGCCGCTCGGCCGGCGGCAGGTCGGCGCCGACACCCAATTCCAGGTGGTCGATCAGGTTCAGCGCGATGAACGGCCACGCACCCTGGTTGGCGGGCTCCTCCTGGGCCCACACGTACTGCCGCACGCCCGGGTACTTGGCCATCTCGGCCTGGAGCTCCTTGCCGGGCAGCGGGTACAGCCGCTCGATACGCACCAGCGCCGTATCGTTCGCGCCCCGCTTGTCCCGCTCGGCCACCAGGTCGTAGTAGACCTTGCCGGAGCAGAAGACGACCTTGTGCACGTTCGCCGCATTGGCCTCGGCAACCGGGTCGCCGATCACCGGGCGGAAGCCGCCGGTGGTGAACTCCTCCGTACTGGAGGACGCCGCCTTCAGCCGCAGCAGCACCTTCGGGGTGAAGATGATCAGCGGCTTGTGGTGCGGGTTGTGCACCTGCCAGCGCAGCAGGTGGAAGTAGTTCGACGGCAACGTCGGCATGGCGACGGTCATGTTGTTCTGCGCGCACAGTTGCAGGAAGCGCTCGGGGCGGGCCGAGGAGTGGTCCGGGCCCTGACCCTCGTAGCCGTGCGGCAGCAGCAGCGTGACGCCAGAGGTCTGGCCCCACTTCTGCTCGGACGAGGAGATGAACTCGTCCACAACGGTTTGCGCGCCGTTGACGAAGTCACCGAACTGCGCCTCCCACATGACCAGCGACTCCGGCCGGGCCAGCGAGTAGCCGTACTCGAAGCCCATCGCCGCGTACTCGCTGAGCAGCGAGTCGTAGACGTTGTACCGGGCCTGGTCATCGGCCAGGTACAGCAGCGGGGTGTAGTCCTCGCCGGTCTCACGGTCCACCAGTACGGCGTGCCGCTGGCCGAAGGTGCCGCGACGGGAGTCTTGACCCGCGAGCCGCACCGGGGTGCCTTCCATCAGCAGCGAGCCGATGGCCAGGGTTTCGCCCATGCCCCAGTCGATCGTGTCGTCCTCGATCATCGCCATCCGGCGCTGGAGCTGCGGCAGCAGCCGGGGGTGGACGGTGACCCGATCGGGGATGTTGACCTGGGACTCGGCGATCCGCTTGACGACCTCCTGGGAGATCGCGGTTTCCACATGCACCGGGAACTCGGCCTGTGGCTGCGGCACCTGGGTCGGGGCCGGGGCCGACGTGGCGTCCCTGACCTCGGTGAAGACCTTCTCCAACTGACCCTGGAAGTCCTGTAGCGCCTGCTCTGCCTCTTCCAGCGTGATGTCGCCCCGGCCGATCAGCGACTCGGTGTACAGCTTGCGCACCGAACGCTTCTTGTCGATCAGGTCGTACATCAGCGGCTGGGTGAAACCGGGGTTGTCGGTCTCGTTGTGGCCGCGACGGCGGTAGCAGATCAGGTCGATGACCACGTCCTTGTTGAACGCCTGCCGGAACTCGAAGGCCAGCCGCGCAACGCGCACCACGGCCTCCGGGTCGTCACCGTTCACGTGGAAGATCGGCGCCTCGATCATGCGGGCCACATCGGTGGCGTACATCGAGGAGCGGGACGCGGCCGGGGCAGCGGTGAAGCCGACCTGGTTGTTGATGACGATGTGCACGGTGCCGCCGCAGCGGTAGCCGCGCAACTGCGACATGTTCAGCGTCTCCGCGACGACGCCCTGCCCCGCGAAGGCCGCGTCACCGTGCAACTGGAGCGGTAGGACGGTGAAGTCCGTGCCGCCCTTGCCGATGATGTCCTGCCTGGCGCGTGCAACACCCTCGACGACCGGGTCCACCGCTTCCAGGTGGGAGGGGTTGGCGGTGAGCGAGACCTGAATCTGCTCGCCGTCCAGGCCCGTGAAGGTGCCCTCGGCGCCCAGGTGGTACTTCACGTCACCGGAGCCGTGCATCGACTTCGGGTCGAGGTTGCCCTCGAACTCGCGGAAGATCTGCGCGTACGACTTGCCGACGATGTTGGCCAGCACGTTCAGCCGACCACGGTGGGCCATGCCGATGACGACCTCGTCGAGACGCGACTCGGCGGCCGAGTCGATCACGGCGTCGAGGAGCGGAATGACCGATTCGCCGCCCTCAAGCGAGAACCGCTTCTGCCCGACGTACTTGGTCTGCAAGAACGTCTCGAACGCCTCCGCGGCGTTCAGCCGACGCAGGATGCGCAGCTGCTCCTCGCGCTCCGGCTTGGAGTGCGGGCGCTCCACCCGGTCCTGAATCCACTTGCGCTGCTTCGGGTCCTGGATGTGCATGAACTCGATGCCGGTGGTGCGGCAGTACGAGTCGCGCAGCACGCCCAAGATGTCGCGCAGCTTCATCATCGACTTGCCGGAGAAGCCACCGACCGCGAACTCGCGCTCCAGGTCCCACAGCGTGAGCCCGTGCTCGGTGATGTCGAGGTCGGGGTGCTTGCGCTGGCGGTACTCCAGCGGGTCGGTGTCGGCCATGACGTGGCCGCGGACCCGGTAGGAGTGGATCAGCTCGAAGACCCGCGCCGCCTTGGTGACGTCGTCGTCGTGTGAGGCGTCGATGTCCCGCAGCCAGCGGATCGGCTCGTACGGGATGCGCAGCGACTTGAAGATGTCGTCGAAGAACTCGTTCTCGCCGAGCAGCAACTGGTTCATCACGCGCAGGAACTCGCCGGAGGCGGCGCCCTGGATCACACGATGGTCATAGGTGCTGGTCAGCGTCATGACCTTGGAGATACCGAGCTTGTTCAGGGTGTCCTGTGAGGTGCCCTGGAACTCCGCCGGGTAGTCCATCGCGCCGACGCCGATGATCAAGCCCTGGCCGGGCATCAGACGCGGCACGGAGTGCACGGTTCCGATGCCACCGGGGTTGGTCAGCGACGCGGTGACCCCGGTGAAGTCGTCCATCGTCAGCTTGTTGTCCCGGGCGCGGCGGACGATGTCCTCGTACGCCTGCCAGAACTCGAAGAAGTTGAGCGCCTCAGCCTTCTTGATGGCTGCGACGACAAGCTGCCGATCACCGTTCGGCTTCACCAGGTCGATGGCGAGGCCGAGGTTGATGTGCTCCGGCTTGACCAGGGTCGGCTTGCCGTCCTTCTCGGTGAAGGAGTTGTTCATCGTCGGCATGGCCTTCAGCGCCTGCACCATGGCGTAGCCAATCAGGTGCGTGAAGGACACCTTGCCGCCGCGGGCGCGCTTGAGGTGGTTGTTGATGACGATGCGGTTGTCGAACAGCAGCTTCACCGGCACTGCGCGCACGGACGTGGCCGTGGGCAGCTGAAGCGAGGCGTTCATGTTCTTCGCCACGGCCGCTGACGGGCCGCGCAACGTCACCAGCTCCGGCCCGCTGCTCGGCTCGGCCGGCTGAGGGGTGGCCTTGCCCTTGGGAGCGGGCCGGTCGGCAGGCGTGGCCTTGGCCGCTGCTGCCTTGCCGGGCGCTTCCTCGGCGGGCGCTGGCGGCGCCGCGGCGGGTTGTGCTGGCGCAGGCGCCGGGGCGCTGGCCGCGGGGGCCGCCGGCTGTGCCGGGGCCTGGGCCGGCGCCTGAGGGGCGCTTGCGGGCGTCTGCGGTGCGGCTGGGGCGGCAGCGTTCGATGCGATCCCGCCTTCGGGGCCCGGTGGAGCGACTACTCCTCCCGCCGCTGTTGGGGCCGACGCCCCGTCTTTGCCTGGCTTGTAGTCGGCGAAAAAGTCCCACCAGGCTCGGTCTACCGAGTTCGGGTCCTGGAGGTACTGCTGGTAGATCTCGTCAACGAGCCACTCATTGGGTCCGAACTCGGCGGGAGGGGTCTTCCCTGGCCCGTCTTGGTCGGTCGAGATGCTCGAAGTGTTGGGGGACTGTGGCGACACGGCGGCAACCGCCCTCTTCCGCTTCCTAAGGTGGTGGACAGCGGAAATAAAGGCTACGCCTGTTGGGACGTTTGGTGCAGGCCGCACGGGCCAGGCGTCGCGTACATCACATTGATCGACGGGTTTCGGGGCATGACTTGGCGGGAAACACACGGGGTTTCCCGCGCCACACCCTTGCCAGGCCGTGACTCATCGCGCCCGCAACCTGCTGAATGTGTGCTTCCGCCACCGACCATACGTCAACGGGTCTCTCGCACGTTGCCCGGAAGAGTGACCTGTATCCGACAGCCGCGAGGGGATTCGGCCACCCCGATCCGACCACCATGCAAGTCCACCGCCCAGCGCGCGATGGCGAGCCCGAGCCCCGTACCGCCATCGCTGCTGGGACGCTTGTGCTCCGGGCCGCCGCGATTGAAGCGCTCGAAGACCCGATGCCGTTCCGCTTCCGGAATTCCGGGGCCTTCGTCCAGCACCTCAAGCAGCAGACTCTGCGGACCGTCTCCATGTCGCGCGCGCACCGTGACCCGGCCGTGCCGGGGGCTGTGTTTGACCGCGTTGTCGATCAGGTTGGCCACCACCTGATGCAGCCGCTCCGCGTCGGCGGTCGCGGTGAGGTCGGAGGGCGCGACATCCAGATGCAGATGCACGTCCCCGCGCGTGTGCGACCCCGACGAGGCGGTACTGGCTTCACTGGCCATGTTGGCCTCTTTGAGGATGCCTGCCAGGTAGGGCCACACCTCGAAAGTGCGCGCGTGCAACGGCACCACGCCGTTGTCCAACCGCGACAGATCGAGCAACTGCTCCACCAGCCGGCCGAGCCGCTGGGTTTGCTTCAACGCCGTACGCATCGTCTCCGGATCGGCATCCGACACCCCGTCCACCACGTTCTCAAGGACCGCGCGCAACGCCGTGATCGGCGTCCGCAACTCATGCGAAACGTTGGCGACCAGCTCCTTACGATGCGTGTCCACGGCCTCAAGGTCAGCGGCCATGCGATTGAACGATGCCGCCAAAGCGCCGAACTCATCCCGCCGCCCCGCCGCCCGGACCCGCCGCGTGTAGTTTCCGTGGGCCATTGCCTGGGTGACTTCCGTCATCTCGTCCAGCGGCGCGGTCAGACCGTGCGCCACGAACTGGGTGACGAGAAGTGAGGTGATGATCGAGAAGATCGTGATGATGCGGAGTTCGGTCTCGGAGCGAACCGCCACAAACACCAGGAGCGTGGTGATGATCACCGAGACGATCACCAGCGCGCCCAGCGCGGCCTTCACCGAACGGTAGGGATCGAGCGGTCGCAATGCTTCCCACAGCCAGCTCAGCGCCTCCGCGGCCCGCTTTTGCACACGGGAGCGAAACGCGCCTCGGGCAGTGGACCGCTGCTCTTTCGCACGGCACTCCTGCCCCTCCACCCGGGGCGCGTGCTCCTTCGTACGCCGCACGCCAGGCGTCTTCATGCCACACCCGCCACAAGCGCCACCCGCGACTCATGGCCCGGACCGCCCCCGAGCAGGGGTTTGCTGCCGCGTGCCGGGTCGCTGCCGCGTGCCGGGCCGCCGCTGCGCGCTGGGTTGCCGCTGCCTGTCGGGTTGCCGCTGCGCGCTGAGCTGCTGCCGCGCGCTGGATTACCTGGTGCATGCAGCGCCCCCGTGTCAGGCCCGCGGGTCGCCTGCGGCTTGGGCCCGATGTCCGTCTCGTGTGTGATGCCGGGCCAGGGAGGCGTACCCGGTCCGTTGGCTGGCGGTGGCGGTGGCGCAGGGAGAACAGGGGAACTCGCCGCCGGTGCGGTGCGCGCGGTGCTGCGGGCGATGGCCGGCACCTGGGCTATCGGGGTGCGGGTGGAGGCAGCGGCGGGGGTGGAGGCGGTGGTGGGGATGGCTGGGGTGACGCTGAGTGTGATGGCGCTGGGCGTGGTGCCTGTGCCTGTGCCTGGGCCTGCGCCTGCGCCTGTGCCGGCGAGCGTGGGGGTGCTGGTGGCGGCGGCTGAGGTGGCGCGGGGGCTGGCGCTGGTGGGCGTGGGCGCGCCGCCGGTGGGTGTCGTGGCGTGCGGGTGGGTGGCCGGGCGGATGGTGTTCATGTGGTGCCTGGTCCCGTTCGCTGGTCAGCCCGCGCGGCGCGGGGGAGCGGTGCTACTGGTCGGGTACGCAAAAGCCTTCGGGCGTGCGGAGAACGTCAGGCACCCCAGCGACCTCGAACGCATCGCACCACCCCATCATGGGCGGGCCACCCACTCGGCGGGGGCGGATTGCCCACGTGCGGTGCCAAGAGTGCGGTGCCGAGTGCACGGTGCTGGACCGGACACCCGGGTGGCCGGCGTGCGGTGTGCGGCGGTGGAGGTCGAGGCCGCGGGGGTTGGCTGGGCGTGCGGGGGTTGGCCAGGCGGCGGTGGCGGACGGGCGTGCGGTGGTGACCGAGGCCAGGTGGCTGACCGGGCGTGCGGCGGTGGACGTGCTTACGGGAGTGGCATGGCGCCCACCACTCATGCGGCGGGCGTCTCCAGGGCGTACCCCACGCCATGCACCGTACGAATGCGCTCCGCACCGATCTTGCGCCGCAGCGCCTTGATGTGGCTGTCCACAGTGCGAGTGCCGGACGCGTCGGCCCAGTCCCATACCTCGGCCAGCAACTGTTCCCGCGAGAGCACGGCACGCGGCGTGTTCGCCAGACAGACCAGCAGGTCGAACTCGGTTGGCGTGAGATGCACATCGGTGCCTCGCACACGTACCCGCCGCTGCGCATGGTCGATTTCCAACTCGCCGAGCCGCAAAATTCCGGTGCGCGGCGTATGCGCGGCCAGCGCTGCCCGCTCCACCCGGCGCAGCAACACGTGCACCCGCGCGGCTAGCTCGCGCATCGAGAACGGCTTGGTCATGTAGTCGTCCGCACCGACCCCAAGACCCACCAACATGTCGGTCTCATCGTCGCGCGCGGTCAGCATGAGGACCGGCACCGGCCGCTGCGCCTGCACTCGACGGCATACCTCTAGCCCGTCGAACCCTGGCAGCATCACATCGAGTACCAGCAGGTCAGGCTGCCACGCCTCGGCCGTATCCACCGCCGCCGGTCCGTCTCCGGCCGTACGTACCTGGAAACCCTCGGCCCGCAGCCGAGCCGCTATGGCATCGACGATCGTGGGATCGTCCTCGACGACGAGCACCCGGCGCTGCGCGCCATTGGCCCCATTGGCGGCCCCCGCGGCGCCGCCAAGGCCGTTGTGTGTTTGCTCCATATGCCCGCCCCTGCGTTGTCCCTTGCCCGGTGTACCGGGGTCGGTCATCCCTGGCTACCTTGGCCGCATTCGCTGGCATGCAGCGTAAACGCAGTGTGCGTAGCTCGGCTACGCACCGCGAATCGCAAGGTGGACGACGTCTGGGACGCCTCGGGCAACGATGATCTCTTCCGTCCGTACGGACGTGAAACCGGCATTCCGCAACGCCTCCTCAAACTCGAACGATGGCTGCGCGGACCAGATGGCGAGCACCCCGCCGGGGTTCAGCCGTTCCCGGCAGGCCGCGAGCCCCGCGGGAGAGTACAGACCACCGTTGTCCTCGGTCACGGTCCAGTCCGGCCCGTTGTCGATATCAAGACAGAGAGCGTCGTACCGCTGCGCATGGCCGGACGGGCCGAGATCGACCGGCGGCGTCGCTGCGGCAGGAGTGGCGTACGCGGCGCTGACCGCTGGTGCACCGCGCAGGTAAGCCACCAGGTCGGTGTGCAGAATCTCGGTCCGCGGATCGGCGAGGGCCTGGGCGGATAACGCGCCGAGCGGGCCGCGCAGATGCCACTCGATCACTGCCTGCTCCCGCTCGACGACCACGATCCGCCCCCATCGGTGGTCCGCCACCGCCTCCAGCAGGGAAAACCCCACCCCAAGACCGCCGATCAGGACGGCGGGGCCAAAGGCGCGTCCACCCGAACCCTCCCCCACGGGACGCTCACCGACGCCCGGCGTGCCGTGCAGGGCGCCCATGCCATGTACGTCGCGTACGCCGCGTACATCGCGATTGCCCGGGCCGACCCCGGAACGACCACGGCTGGGGCCGTCGAGGGCAGACCGACCCAGCTCCGACCTACTCTCCCCGACCTCGCCAGCCCCGGCCCGGCCGGACCCAGAATCAGCCCCACCGGTCTCGGTCTCGGTCTCGCCGTAGCTGGACCCAGAATCAGCCTCGCCGGGCCCGGGTGCGAAGGGTTCGGGTGCGAGGGATACAGGCTTGTTGGGCGTGGCTTCACCGCGCGCGAACTTGTGCGACACAGGCCCGTGAGGTGCGGCTTCGTTGTGCACGAACTCGTCGTACCCGGGGCCACCGTGTATGGACCTTCCAGCTGCTGGCTCGCCGTTTACGTCATCGTCATGAGCTAGTTCGACGGTTGCAGGCCGGGGCGTTGGCGGAAGTGTGGGCGTGGGTGGCGGCGGGAGCGCGGGCGTGGGCGGGAGCGCCGGCGCCCGCGTGGGCATGAGCGTGGACCGGCGTGTGGGCGCGGGCGCGCGGCCGTCCGGTCCGGGGCCCTCGCTCATGAAGGCTTTGTGGGCGTGGCTGTCGGCGAGGGCTGCGAGCGCGACGCGGATGAGCAGCCGCTCGGACCGCCCGTCTGAGGTGTCCATCAGGAAGCAGCCATTGGCGATGATCTCGTAGATCGCCTTCGGCTCCTGTCCACGCCGCCGCAGCACAACCTCCCCTTGGTGGCCTTGGCGCCGGTCGATGGTTACCGGCCGATCAGCGATGTCGTACGGAGCGGACTCGTACGGCGCGGCGGGCATGGTGCTGACCTCCGGATGATTTTTGGCGCGAGGTAGGTGGGTGGAACCGGGCCATTTTGGCGGCAGGTGGCGAGAGGCGGCCCACCGAGGCGGGTGCCGAGTGGGCCGGGCCGCTGGGGGAGCATCGAGAAAGGGGCTGGAACGGAGTCGGAGTGGGTGACGAGATTCAGCGGAGTTGGGTTGTTCAGAGTGATGATCATCACACTCTCTTTCTGGGGTTTGCGGCGTGCGAATGGCGCAGGGTGGTGCCAGCGCGCGGTGCCTGGCCGCGCTCCCTGCGGGAAGGGGCTCCAGGGCGGTGACCTGGTCGGGAACGGCAGCCGAAGCGGCCGATAACGCGATAACCGGTGCTGTTCTTGCCGAGGCGGCCAGCCCCCCGAATACCGAGCCTCGCCTCGCCCCTGACTCGCCCGACCCAGGCCGATCCGTGGGCTTCCTGCCTGGTTCTGCCTGCCGGCCGGCTAACTCCCCTTCGCCCGAAGAGAGGTCGCCCGATGCCGTGCGGCCCGGCGGTGTTCGACATGCCGTTGTTCGGCCTGCTTGGGCTTGGCGAAGCAGGTTGTGCTCGTCCCCGGGTCACCCGGTCGAAGTGTTGCCCATGCCACAGCGGCAGACGGCCGTCTCCGTCACCCCGGTGCTGGCGTCGGCAGCGAACGTGCCTCAGCTCGCCAAGTCCCCTAGGTTCCGGTCGCGCGCCAACCGGATTGCGTGGGGCCGTGCTGAACCGCGTTCACGGGATGGTGCTGAACGGGCGAGGCCAGCAAAACGGGGCTCCAGGTCGCCGCGGCCCGCGGTCTGGCTTGGACGGTTGGTTGCCGCCCTTCCCACACCGAGGCATACGCCGTTTACGTTCTGCTACGCGGCAGTACTCGTCCTCACCGGCCTCTTTGTGACCTTCGGCGACCCCGGCGCGGTGCACGGCGCCTTGGAAGGCTCCAGCTCCGACGCATCAAACCTCGCTCGCCGGCCGGTATTCGCGCTGGTCACAAGCGGCGTCTGGGTGGCAGGTGGGCTGGTATCACCATCCATTCTCGTCTTTCTGCTCGTGCTCAGCCTGTTGGAACGGCGGGTGGGCGGCTGGCGGACGGCTGCGGTGTTCACCCTTGGCCATGTGCTCGCGACGTTGCTGACCGAGCTGCCGGTCGCGGCTTCTGTGGCATCTGGTTATCTGCCCGCCAGCTCGCTCGACCGGCTCGACTACGGGATCAGTTATGGGCTGTTGGCGAGCTTGGCCGCGTTGACCGGGCTTCTCGCGCGCTGGGCCCGGTGGAGCGTCCTGGGGGGCGTGGGCGTCATGCTCACCCTGGATGTGATCGAGCTTGCCGACCCGCTGACCAACTGGGGTCATGTTCTCGCCGTGCTGATCGGTCTGGCCTGTTGGTCGCCGTTGCGCAGCCGCGTGGCGCCTCACCGCGAGGCGAACCGGTATCCCATGCGCAGCCAATGACCGGCACCGCCCGATGCCGGGCGGGCGCTCCGTTCGCCGTCTGTCGGAGGTCAGGGCGATGGGCGCGGCCCACGGTAAAGCGTTCCTCTTGTCCCTGTATGCCGGATGGTTACAGGCGCCCCACGCCGGGCGGCCCAGGATCGGGGAACGGGCTGGAATGCGGGTCTGCGGTGCTCGGCGCCTCCTCGACCACGCCTGCTCATCGCTGGCCGTGACCGTAGGGCGTTTGCCGTGCCTGAACTCGTGGTGCGTCATGAGCCCTGCTCCCGCACCGCTTCGGCCACCGGCTCAGGCAGTGAAAAGAAGGCGAGGAAACGCTCGACCGCGGTCAGATCACCCTCTATAGCCAGGCCGTTTGAGTTGGCTGCATCCGTCAGGTCGCGCTCGCCGTACATGACCGAAGCCAGCGCGCCCGGAGGCCCCTCTATCGTCGCGTCAGGCTCCGGAGCCGAGCCCCTGGTGACCTCGAACACGCCGTCCGCGACCGTGGCGTGAAAGCTGTGCTCGCCAAGACGCAGTTCGTAGGCGGCGTGGACACCGGTGGCTGCCTGGGGGTCGAAGTTCGTTCTCAGGGACAGAACGAATGACGTCGGGCTGATCTGGGCGTCGCGTGGATGGGCGGGGGAGCGAGAGCCCCAACGACCGAGCTGTTGGATGACCGGCTCCAGCTCAAGGCCCCACTCGGTGAGTTCGTAGACCCGCGAACTGGCCGGCGGCGGCAGTGTGCGCCGCCGGACGACACCGCCTTCTTCTAGCTCATCGAGCCGATGCGAAAGAACATTGGTGCTGATACCGGGCAAATCCTTTCGTAGGTCGCTGTACCGCTTCGACCCCAGTAGGAGTTCGCGCACTACCAGCAGGGCCCAGCGCTCGCCGATCAGATCGAGCGCGTGCGCCGTGCCGCAGGCGTCGTGGTAGCTGCGTTTCGTGGTCATGACGACAGCTTACCCGCCCTAGTCCTAAAAGAAAACTAGTTACTTGTTTTTTAGGACCAAAGAGGCCGAGGGAGTCCTCATCTATCTGTCCGCGGAGTCCAAGGACCAGGTGGACGACATGGTCGCTCGGGCCGTAGCGGCAGGCGGTAAGCCGTGGAAGCCGTGGAAGCCGGCTGTGGAAGGGCCCGATGTACGGCGGCAGCTTCCGGGACCTCGATGGCCACGCCTGGGAGTTCATGTACCTGGCGCAGGCGTGACCATCATCCGAGGTCGCCCGAAGACGCCTACCCACCCCCGGCTGTTTGCGGCGATCGTGGACTGGGCTCACCTTCGGCGACAACATCATCGAGGCCGGCGCCGACTCGTACCGTTTCACCCGAACCCGAACCCGCACCCGCACCCGCAGCCAGGTGCAAACCCGGGTGTGCGGGCAGGGACCGTCTGAACAACGGGCAGCCATCGAAGCAGGCGTAGTCCGCCGTGCAGTAGCAACCGTTGCCGCGCCATGCTTTGACGCCTTCTTCGGGGGCGAGCTTTGGTGGCGAGGGGGCCACACCCGCTGGCGTCACAGGCTCGGCGGTTCGGGGCGTACGAGGCCGTTTTGGTAGGCAATAACGACGAGTTGAGCGCGGTCGCGGGCGCCGAGTTTGGTCATGGCCCGTTGGATGTGGGTGCGGACGGTCAGGACGCTCAAGACGAGCTCTTGGGCGATCTGGTCGTTTGATTTGCCGTGGGCTGCCAGGACGGTGACTTCTTGTTCGCGGGGTGTGAGGTCGGCGAGGCGTGCGGCCGGAGACAGGGGCGGTCCGGAGGCGGGGGTGGTGAGGAAGCGGGTGATCAGGGCTTGGGTGGCTCCTGGTGACAGGAGGGCTTCGCCTGCGGCGACGGTGCGAATTCCGTTCAGCAGCGCGTCCGTGGTGACGTATTTGCCGAGGAAGCCGCTGGCTCCCACACGTAGTGCCTGGGCGACATATTCCTCGGTCTCGAACATGGTCAGGATCAGGACGCGGGTGCTGGCGAGGTCGGGGTCCTCGCACATGGCGGCGGTGGCGGCGAGGCCGTCGGCGCCGGGCATGCGGATGTCCATGAGGACGACGTCGGGTTGGCGGGCGCGGGCGAGTTCCACCGCTTGGTGGCCATCGGCGGCCTCGCCGACGACCTCCATGTCGTCGCAGGAGTCGATCAGGAGTCGGAAGGTGCCGCGCAGCAGGGCCTGGTCGTCGGCGAGCAGGACGCGGATCATCAACGGGTTTCCTCGTGTCGTGGTCCGGCCGGGGCGTCCACCGGGGTGCGGGGCTGGAGGGGGAGGGCGGCGGCGACTTCGAAGCCGCCGTCAGGTCGGGGACCGGCGCTCAGGTCACCGCCGATGGACTGGGCGCGTTCATGCATGCCCATCAGTCCGTATCCGCCGCCGGCTACCGGCGGGACGGTCCCGCCGTGCGCTGTGCCGTCGTTGGTGACGGTGATGAGCAGGCGTGAGCTGTCGTAGCCGAGCCGGACTCGGGCCGCGTGGTCGGGTGCGTGTTTCGTGGCGTTGGTCAGGGCTTCTTGGATGATGCGGTAGGCGGTCAGGTCCACTCCCGGGGACAGGGGTTGGGCCTCCCCTTCGGTGATGACGGTGACGGTCAGGCCGGCCGATTCGCAGGCTGCTACCAGTTCGGGCAGGCGATCCAGGCCCGGGGTGGGTTCCAGCGGGTCGGCGTCGGGATCGGCGGTCTGGCGCAGCACACCCACCGTGGCGCGTAGTTCTAGGAGCGCGGAGGTGGTGGTGCCGACCAGGTCGGCGAGGATTTTGCGGGTCTGCTCGGGTTGGGTGGCGGCGAGGTGGGCAGCGGTGCCGGCTTGGACATGGGCGACGGCCATATGGTGGGCGACGGCGTCGTGGAGTTCGCGGGCGATGCGCATGCGTTCCTCGGCGACGCGGAGCCGGGCTTCCTCTTCTCGGGTGCGTTCGGCGTGCGCGGCGCGGGCCTTGACGGATTCGAGGTAGGCGCGCCGGAAGCGGCTCTTGCCGCCCAAGGACACCGGCAGCAGCAGCCACAGGACCGTGCCCACGGTCCGGAGGATGAAGTCATCGCCGAGCGGCGCGGCTGCCAGCGAGGTGGCCACCAGCACGGCCACGGTCGCCGAGCTGTAGATGCCGGTGGTGCGCGAATCGGTGAGCGCGGCGAGCCAGTACAAGGCGGTCATGACGGGGGCCAGCAGCAAGGGACTAGGCAGGTAGCCCAGGGTGGTCAGCGTGGCAGCCGCGGCGGCGGTGACCGCGAGGGTGGCACGCGGACGGCTACGGGAGCCCAGGACTGCCGCGCCGGAGATGACCAGAATCCACGCAGGCCACAAGGGGTCCGGGGGCGAGGACTCGGATGTGCTGATTCGGGCCCCGAAGAGCGTGCAGACGCACAATGCCACCGCCGTCACCACGTCAGCGGCCCGGGCATGGCGTTCCGCGTACCGTTCGAGGCTGCTGGTCATCGCGCTCTCCGTAAGGGAATGTGCCGAGGCCCATGGTCGCCGATGGTGACAAGTACGGGCGCGCGGACCGCCCGAGGCACCTTGCTCGGACGGTCCTGTGGGCGGAGTTGGTCACACGTGCGCCTCGACCGGCCCGTCCGGACCAGGAGCCGGCCTGTCGGATCGCGCGTGGCCGAGTGCCTCGCCTTCCACATCGACGCGGGGCAGGGCGCGGCCCAGCCACACCGGCAGCCACCAGGCCCGGTCGCCGAGCAGAGCCAGGACGGCGGGCACGATCGCCATACGGACCACGAAGGCGTCGAAGAGCACCGCGGCGGCCAGGCCGAACCCCAGCATCTTGATCATCGACCCCTGTTCCCCGATGAACCCGGAGAAGACCGCGATCATGATCAGCGCAGCGGCCGTCACCACTCGGGCACTGTGCCGGAACCCGGACACGAGCGCCTGATCGGCAGCCTCCCCGTGGGTGTACGCCTCCCGTATCCGGGAGACCAGGAAGACCTCGTAGTCCATGGCCAGCCCGAAGACGATGCCCATCATGAAGATCGGCATCAGGCTCATGATCGGCCCGGTCTGCTCCACCCCGAACAGATCCGCGGCATGTCCCTGCTGGAAGACCAGCACCAGCACACCCAGCGCCGCCAGCACCGAAAGGACGAAACCCAGGGCCGCCTTAATTGGTACCAGCACTGACCGAAAGACCACCAGCAGCAGCACCACCGCCAAGCCGCCCACCACCGTCAGATACGGCACCAGCGCGGACTGCACCTTCGCCGCGACGTCGATGTTCAGCGCGGTCGTGCCAGTCACCTCGAACGTCGCCGAAGCCTGCTCCTCCACAGCCGGACGATCGCGGCGGATCGTTTCTACCAGGGCCTTGGTCCTCTTGTCCGTGGGGCTGGTGGACGGGGTGGCCCGGAAAACCGCCGTGTCGCCGGCCTGGTTGAAGCTGGCCTGCGAGACCGACACGACGGCGTCCGTGCCTCCGATCCGGTCGCTGACGGTGCGTACCGCGGCGTGCGGGTCGGCTGTTCCCCTCGTGTCCACGACGATGGTCAGCGGGCCGTTGAAGCCGGGGCCGAAGCCCTCAGCGAGCGCGTCGTAAGCCCGCCGCTCGGTGGTGGCGGTGGACTTGGCCTCGTCACCCGGCATGCCCAGTTGCAGTGACGCCATCGGCACGGCCAGCGCGCCCAAACCCAACACGCCGAGAACCAGCACCGCCACCGGACGACGCAGCACGAAACGAGCCCAGCGCGTGCCTAGGTTGCCCCGCCCGCCCACGCCCGGGTCGCCACCGCTGGGGAGGACGGCCCGGTCGCTGCCCAGCGTGCGGGCCGAGTGCTTTCGAGTGGGCAGGAACTTCCTGCCTGTGGCGCGGTTACGCGGCCCGGTGGTGCCGTAACGCGTGTCGGCCTTGCGTGCCCTGCGCGCCAGCACCGCGTTGGGCCAGTACCCGAGCAGCGCGGGGACGACCGTCAGCGCGACCAGTACGGCGACCACCACGGCCCCTGCCGCGGCCAGGCCCATCTTTGTCAGCGTCGGAATCCCGACCACCGACAGGCCCGCCAGCGCGATCACCACGGTGACTCCGGCGAACACGACCGCCGACCCGGCGGTACCCACCGCCACCCCGGCCGCATCCTGCGGTGCCCGGCCGCGCCCGCGCTCCTCCCGATAGCGGGACACCACGAACAGGGCGTAGTCGATGCCCACCGCCAGGCCCAGCATCATCCCGAGGGTGAGCGTGTCCGCGGACAGGCCCAGCGGGCCGGCAAGCAGCAAGATCCCGAACAGGCTCACGGCGACGCCCACGATCGCGGTCAGCAGCGGCAGGCCCGCCGCCGCCAGGGACCCGAACGTGAACAGCAGCACGACCGCCGCCGCCGAGAGGCCGACGATCTCCGCGACTCCGCCGGGCCCGCCACCGCTGTCCATCGCCGACCCACCGGTCTCCACCGTCAAGCCCGCCGCCCGCGCCTGGTCCGCCGTCTTGTCCACCGCCGCCCGGCTGGCGTCGGTGACCTCGGAGGACTCCACCTTGTAGGTGACGGTCGCATACGCCGTCGAACCGTCCTTGCTGACGGCCTCCGACGCGAACGGGTCCGCGACATTGGCCACCTGTGGGCCGCTGCCCAGCGAGCCCACCGCGTCCTCGACAGCCTTCCGCAGGTCGCCCGCGGTCGCCTTCTGCCCGTCCGGGGCGACGAAGACGACCTGGGCGGTGGCGCCGTCCGCAGCCGCCCCGGGAAAACGCTCCTCCATGAGATCGAACGCCTTTTGCGATTCGATTCCCGGCATCGAGAATTCCTCGTCCGAGGGCCCCGACGCCTGCGCAGCGCCCACCACGACTGCGGCCAGCACCCCCAGCCACACCACGATGACCCAGCCACGTCGCCGAAAAGCGCCGCGCCCGAGCCGATACAGAAAAGTCGCCACGTCAGGGTCTCCACATTCATAAGCGATGACCGCTCAAGGCTCGTCCGGGAAGACCCGTCCCGTCGTCATGCCGCTACGGACACTGCGACCTACTGAAATCACACGACCAACTACTGAAATCGCAGTAGGCGACCACGAAGCCACCCGCTTCGACCGCAGACACTGCCCATGCCAGGACCTGTCAACCACCCTTGCTTGAGGGCTTATCGGAGCCGGCGGATCACCAGCTCGGTGACGATCAGCGGACGTCGCGATTGAGGGTATTGGCGGTGTTGGCGGTGTTGGCGGTGTTGGCCTTCGACCGTGCGCCCCGCCCCCACTCACTCGAACGCAATGCACAGACCGTCAGGGCGTGTTCGACCGCCGTAAGTAGCCGTGGCGGCAGACCAGCTCGGGCCCGATGTGCTCGACGAACTCACCTTGTCCGACAGGCTGCCCGGGTCGTGTTCGGCACAGGTCAGCAGAGCGTCCAGGACACGGGCGACCGCCGTGTCGTTGGTGTTGTCCAAACCGGTCTCGGCGGTCAGCGGACGGGCGTGGGTCCTCATAAGAATCGCGCCTTCTTCGGGCGGAACGGGACTCGCCGAGCGTCATGTTGACCAAGCCTGTTACCGGGTCAATAACCATTCGTTGAGCAGGACTTGGAGCTCGGGGGCCGCCCAGAGGGCCCGGCCCTCGACTCACTCCCCCTAGTGGGAGACGTCCCGCCCGGTGTAGTCGGGCCGGTGCTGGACGAACAGTGGGTTGATCGCGGAAATGTGGCCTTCGCGATGGCCTTGTAGGTCGCAGTGCGTGGCACCACAGGAAAACAACCAGGGCAACAATCAGGAAAACAGCCAGCGTCCTTTGCTTGTGATGTCTGCGACGCCTTGAGACGGAGGCCGGCGACTCGCGTGGATGGGGCCTTGATCCGCGTCGGAATTTGTGCGGATTCACCTGGCCAATGCCTTGGAAAGGGGCTTTTCGGGGACGGGGTGTTTTCTCGCCGTGCACGGCTGTGCATGCGGTGGGGTAGGCGCTGTGCAGCCGCGCATTGCCGAACGTCTCGGTGATGTGAACGCGGGCGGCGTTGACGACGGGGGCGAATGCCGCTGGCACTCGATCCAGTGTGCCTTCGCGTGCAGTCGTTCCGTCGTGGTCCAGCCCTCGTTCGCTCATGAGGTCACTGTGCTGCTGTGCGCTGCGGGGCGGATGTGCGAGGCGATGCCGCAGGTTCCGCGAGCGCGGGCGGCGGCCTGCGGTGGGCAGCTGGTCTGAGGCTGGTGGCGGAACATCGTCTAGTCGAGTGGCGGTGTGCGCGATTCGGGCAGAGCGCCGGCCAGTCCGTGGACGGTGCGGCTGTGGTGACGGCGGCGAGCCGTTCGGGGACGACGACGCGTCGCATGCCGCCAGAGGCTTCTTGTTCGGCGACGCGCCGCCAGACCGTGTTGATGCCGAGCCAGTGCAGGGCAGCCAGGTTGCTGGTGTCGGAGGCAGCGGCCTCGTGCCGGGCGGGTGTCGCAAGAGCCCCGAGGCGATCCGAAGCTTCACGTCACAGTTCTCGGCTGAGTAGGACAACCAACGGCTGATCGCTCACAGCGAACAGCGTCTGGGGAACATTGGGAGCCGTAGCAGCATTGAGTCGGTATAACTCAACTTGCCTGCCGAAGGGGAGATCATGGCTTCGCTGTCTACACCGCTCACGCTGCCCGTGCTGCCGCTCGATGACGAGGTCGTGCTGCCCGGCATGGTGGTGCCGCTCGATCTGACGGACGCGGATGTACGAGCCGCCGTAGAGGCGGCCCAGGCCGCTGCTGGGCCCAGCGGGACCGCCGCCGGCAGCAGCGGAAAACCGCAGGTGCTGCTCGTACCGAGGATCGAGGGCACGTACGCGGGAGTGGGCACGCTCGGCACTGTCGAACAGGTCGGCCGACTCTCTGACGGCGACCCCGGCGCGCTCATCCGCGGCGTGCATCGGGTCCGGGTCGGCGCCGGGACGACCGGTCCGGGCGCCGCGCTGTGGATCGAGGGCACCCCGGTAGAGGAGACCGGCCCAGACTCCAGCGCCATTTCGCCCGGCTCCCAGGCTGAGCTGATGAAGGAGTACAAGGCGCTGGCCACGAGCTGGCTGCGCAAGCGCGGTGCCTGGCAGGTCGTGGACCGGGTCCAGCAAATCGACGACGTCTCCCAGCTCGCCGACAACTCTGGCTACCTGCCCTTCCTCACTGTTGCCCAGCGCCTGGAACTCTTGGAGACCCTCGACCCGGTCGCCCGACTGAGGCTCGCCATGGGTTGGCTCCGCGAGCACCTGGCCGAGCAGGACGTGGCCGAGTCCATCGCCAAGGACGTACAGAACGGCGTCGACAAGCAGCAGCGCGAGTTCCTGCTGCGCCGCCAGCTTGAGGCAGTGCGCAAGGAACTGTCCGAGCTCAACGGCGACAGCGAGGACGAGTCCGGTGACTACCGGGCCCGCGTCGAGGCCGCTGACCTGCCGGAAAAGGTCCGCGATGCGGCGCTCAAGGAGGTTGACAAGCTGGAGCGGGCCTCGGATCAAAGCCCCGAAGGCGGCTGGATCAGGACCTGGCTGGACACGGTTTTGGAGCTGCCGTGGAACAAGCGGACCGAGGACGCGTACGACATCAAGGGCGCGCAGCAGGTTCTCGACGCCGACCACGCCGGGCTCAAGGACGTCAAGGAGCGCATCACCGAGTATCTGGCCGTACGCAAGCGGCGCGCCGACCGAGGTCTCGGCGTGGTGGGCGGTCGCCGAGGCGGCGCCGTGCTCGCCCTCGTCGGTCCACCCGGCGTCGGCAAGACCTCGCTCGGTGAGTCGGTGGCCCGCGCCATGGGGCGCGAGTTCGTTCGGGTCGCGCTCGGTGGCGTGCGGGACGAGGCAGAGATCCGTGGCCACCGTCGTACGTACGTGGGCGCCTTGCCGGGCCGAATCGTACGGGCCGTCAAGGAGGCCGGTTCGATGAACCCGGTGGTTTTGCTCGACGAGATCGACAAGGTCGGTTCGGACTTCCGAGGTGACCCGTCCGCCGCACTCCTCGAAGTGCTCGATCCCGCGCAGAACCACACCTTCCGGGACCACTACCTGGAGGTTGAACTGGACCTGTCCGACGTCGTGTTCCTGGCTACCGCCAATGTGCTAGAAGCCATCCCGGAGGCGCTGCTCGACCGGATGGACGTCGTGCGGCTTGACGGCTACACGGAGGATGAGAAAGTCACCATCGCCCGCGACCACCTGCTCCCCCGCCAGTTGGAGCGTGCCGGCATCGAACCGGGTGAGGTCGTGTTGGAGGACACGGCGCTGCGCAAGCTAGCGGGGGAGTACACCCGCGAGGCCGGCGTACGTAACCTGGAACGGTCGGTGGCGCGGCTGCTGCGCAAGGTGGCCGCCGAGCACGAAATGGGCGACCGCGAGCTGCCGTTCGTCGTCGGCCCCGATGAGCTGCGCCCCCTGATCGGGCGTCCGCACCACACTCCCGAGGCCGCCCAGGACCCGGCCGAGCGGCGTACCGCCGTCCCTGGCGTGGTCACCGGGCTAGCGGTGACGGGTGCCGGGGGCGACGTGCTCTACGTGGAGGCGTCACTGGCCGACCCCGAAACCGGCGGTGCTGGCCTGACGTTGACGGGGCAGCTCGGTGATGTCATGAAGGAATCTGCGCAGATCGCGCTGTCCTTCCTACGTTCGCATGGAGCGGAGCTGGAGCTTCCGGTCGCAGATCTGAAGGAACGCGGCGTCCATCTGCACGTACCGGCCGGCGCGGTCCCCAAGGACGGCCCGAGCGCGGGCATCACCATGACGACCGCGCTCGCGTCGCTGCTGTCGGGCCGTCAGGTGCGCCCGGACGTGGCGATGACCGGTGAGGTGTCGCTGACCGGTCGGGTGCTGCCCATCGGTGGCGTCAAGCAGAAGCTGCTGGCCGCACATCGGGCCGGAATCACGACTGTGATCATTCCTAAGCGCAACGAGCCCGACCTCGACGACGTCCCCGCCGAGGTGCTCGAACGGCTCGACGTACACCCCGTTTCGGACGTACGGCGGGTTCTTGAGCTGGCGCTACACCCGGCATCTGAGTCCGATGTGAAGTCGGACAAGGACGTTCGGGCTGTGGTCGCCGCGTGAGCTGAGCGGGGTCGCGCTCCAAGCCCTCGTTCGATGGCGGGCCT
Organism: Streptomyces zagrosensis; assembly: GCF_014203645.1. Taxonomy (GTDB): domain Bacteria; phylum Actinomycetota; class Actinomycetes; order Streptomycetales; family Streptomycetaceae; genus Streptomyces; species Streptomyces zagrosensis. The sequence continues at coordinate 298,508 of NZ_JACHJL010000009.1, forward strand.
GCGCTTAGGGCCGACCCACGAGGACGCTATTGGTCGATGTGTCCCCGAGGCCCGGCCCGTGGCCGCCGCGGGGCAAACCTTGGTACCGATATGCCCGACGGGCTTTCGCTGGCTCCCTCCGCTGAGGCGGAGGGAGCCGTACCGTTGTCACCCGTGGCCGTTTCCGGAGGGCGGGTTCCGGAAACGGGCTTGGTCGTTGGGGCCGTCGTGGTCGTCGGGATCATTGGGGTCACTGGGCTGCGGGCTCGGGCCGAGGTATGCCGGGTGACGTCAATTGGGGGCGAGCCTCAGCACGGCGTTGCCCTCGTTCACGGCGACGACCTCGATGAGCAACCCGTTCTCACGGGCTGCGCTCTGCCAGCCCATCGTGACAGTGAATTCGCCGTTGCCGGATGAGGAACTGCAATAGGTCCCGCTGCACCCGCCGCCGCCCTGTTGCCCCAGGTAGCGTCCGCTGATGCTCACTCTGCCGGAGGCGATCGATCGCACGCGCAGCGAGGCCACTTGCAGGCGCGCAGGCACCGAGATGCGAGCGGAACTGTCTACGCGCACCTCGCATCGCCCATCGGCGCACGCGGAGAGCATTACACCGTCAGCCGCCCTGGGCAACGCGGGCTTGGGGGATGACGATACGGACTCCGAGGGTCCCTCGGATGTGGGACCCGAGGTGCCCACAGTGCTCTCGTCGCTCCCCTTCGAGGCGGCGTCATCGGAGGTGTTGGAGCCACACCCGGAAACCACGAGGAGCACCGCGGTCATGAGCGGGATTAGGTCAGCGCGTTGGATGGCCATGTCGCGCAATGTAGGCCACCTGCACGGGACCCGTCCCGGCGTTCACGCCGCCTTTCCGGGCGCCTTTCTATCCTGCTCCGATCAACGCCTTTCGTCTGGCTCTATGACGGTTTTCGCTGGTCAGGCTGGTGGGTGACGGAGGTGTGAACCCGTGTGCCGGCGGTCCACTGTTGAGCGCCAAGTGGCGGGCGAGCTGGACGACGAGAACATCGGGCAGGGCGTCGGGAGCAGCGGTCGGTGGGGCTCTTGGCCACGGGGGGCCGAAGGGCCGCACGCAACGACACTGTCGGCAGGGGTGTTGCGCGATTGGCGGTTCGGAATCGGTCGCCCACACGCCGGTCTTGAGGTCTGGGCGTTCGCCGGCAGCCCATAGCGGCTGGGAATCGGTCCATCGAACGCTGCTGGCGACTAAGACCGAACTCGAAAGAGTGATTGGGTCGTTGGCGCCCCCGGCAAGCCTTGACAGTCAGACAGGTCTGTCTGTTAACTTTCTCGTACCAGACAGACCTGTCTGTTCGTATCTTACCTATGTCTGTGCGGCCTGGGTTGTACGCGCCGCCATCGAACAGGAGACTTCCGTGGCATCCGAGCCCCGCACCTTGGTTGTTGTCGCCCACCCGCAGTTGACCGATTCGCGCATCAACGCAGCCCTCGCCGGCACGGCCGCAAGCGTGGACGGTGTCACGGTTCATGAGTTGTACGCCGCGTATCCCGACGGGCGTATCGATGTGGCACACGATCAACGTCTGCTCCTGCAGCACGACCGAGTCGTGCTGCAGTTCCCCTTCTTCTGGTATTCGTCGCCGCCACTGCTCAAGCAGTGGCTGGACGAGGTCTTTGAGTACGGGTTCGCCTACGGCACCGGGGGCACCGCGCTGCACGGCAAGACGCTGCGAGTGGTGACCTCCGCCGGTGGCCCGCGCGACTCCTACCGCCCCGATGGGTTCAACCGCTTCCCCATCCCCGACCTACTGCGCCCCTTTGACGCGACGGCAGAGCTGACCGGCATGCGGTACGAGGAGCCGTTCCTGGTTTACGGCGTACGCACAGTCGGCGATGCCGCACTCGCCGACCACCAAAGGACCTATCGCACACTGCTGGAAACCGGCGCACTGCCCGCCGCATCCCGAATATCGCCGGCCGGCGCCAAGGAGCCGAGCCTGGCCGCCTGAGCGTAGCGACCGCATGAGCAGTCGCCATCTGCCCAGGGCTCGGCCCGGCGTACCTCGCCGCGCCGGGCCCTTCGCATATATGGCCTCCGCACCGTGGCGAGCACAATCTGTCGTACGCGCCGCAGTCGGCCGCGGTCCTGTCGTGATGTGCCCCGGGCCGCTCCCAGATCGGGTTGCTGCGCGGAGGTACACCTCTGGCGGCATGGCTGCCTGCGCCAATGCCGTGGTGCCGGTCAGTGCCCTTCGGCCCCGCTCTCGGGCGTGTGCGAGAAGAGGCGCACCAGGTGTCACAAGGCGGCACCCCCCGTCACAACCAGTGGCGAGCCGCAGTCGCGCATGCAGTCAAGTCCGGGCCGCGAACCAGCAGCGGTACGAACCAGCAGCGGTACGAACCAGATGTGGCTACGCCGGAGCCGAGTCCCGGGTGACCGACTTCGGTGCATCCGAGCCCCGGCAGGCAGCAGATACCAGGGTGTGCGCTGCGGCACGGGCCGCCTCGGTGAACTCCGCCGTTGGCTCCAGCGCGGCAGCCGACATCACTCCGTCGATCAGCACGCTGAGTTGTCGGGCCAATAGATCCGGATCGACGGCGCCGGCGGCGCTGGTGAGCTCACCCAGCCAGGCCCGCACGGCCTGCTTGTGCTCGACAGTAGTGGCGTGGGGTACGGTGCCCGGCTCTGTTTCGCTCGCTGTATTGATAAACGCGCAGCCGCGAAAGCCGTCGCAAACGGTGGCCGTGCGCAGCGCGTCGAATAGACCGAGCAACTGCTCGCGCGGGTCGGCTCCGGCGTCGGCCGCTGCCTCTTGCAGCGCGCCCCGCCAGTGCCCGTCAGCGCCGTGCAGATACGCGACAACGAGATCGTCTTTGGAGCGAAAATGGGCGTAAAGAGTCGCTTTGGCTACGCCGGACTCGGCAATAATCCGGTCAACACCGACCCCGCGCACGCCGTGCGCGTTGAACAACTCCGTAGCGGTGTCCAAAATCCGGCTCCGGGCGGGGGGTCGTTTGCCAGCCATGCGTCACGCTCCTTGAGGCGGGTGCCTGGTTCGAACCCAGGGGCTCCACGTCGGAGCCGGTACGCACCCGGGCACCTGATCCGACGCCTCCAGGATACAGACAGACCTGTCCGTATGGAGCGGAGTGACCTCGATGCCGATGTCGGGCCAGTGAGGCTCTGGGGCAAAGGGGGTGGGCCCCGACGGCAGCGAAGCGGGCCCCTCCCGAACGGCGAGAGAGGCCCACTCGCGGCGCGTGGGTCGCGCCCCACGCGCCGCGATGGCGGCGCACAGCTCGACGAGGCGGTCTCACCGCAAGGCAGTGGACAGCGACGCGGAAGGCCGCATGAGGGCAATGGCAGGGCCTCGGGCAGGCGGCCGTTGAGCGTGAGCGTCGAACGTCAACCGTTGGCGAGAGACTTGAGACGGTCGTACGCACCGTTGAACTGGTTGTGGTCGCCAACGATGGGCCCAGAGGAGGTGTACTGCCACATGGTGTGGAAGCCCCATCCAGCTGGAAGTTCGCCCACCGATGAGCCATAGCGCGGAATCCACAGCGGATTGGTGCTGCCAAAGCCCGCGTAATTGCCCGTGCACGTCTTCCACCAGCTAGTTGACGTGTAGATGACCGCGTCACGTCCGGTGCGTGCCTTGTAGGTGTTGAAGAAGTCTCGCACCCAGTTGACCATTGCGCTTTGGCTCAGCCCGTAACACGTGGCGCCGTACGGGTTGTATTCCAGATCGAGAGCACCGGGAAGGGTCTTGCCGTCGCCCGTCCAGCCCCCGCCATTGCTCACGAAGTAGTTCGCTTGCTGGGCGCCGCTGGAGGCGTCGGGCAGCGCGAAGTGGTAGGCGCCGCGGATCATGCCGACGTTATGGGAGCCGTTGTACTGCTGGGCGAAGTACGGGTTCTTGTACGTCGTGCCTTCGGTGGTCTTGGTGTAAGCCCAGCGCACCCCGCTGTTCCACAGCGAGGACCAGTTGACGTTGCCTTGGTGGCTGCTGACATCGACACCTTCGACGGAAGCGGCGCGTGAGGCGGGGGGTGGATTGTCGGGGTTACCACCCTCGTGTTCCAGGATGGTAGAACCCATCCAGTCCTTTTCCGGGTGGGGAATGCGCTGTTCGGCGGCGGAGGCCGTACCGGGCAGCGTGAACGCGAGCGTCATGACGAGGAAGGTGGCAAGAAACCCGACCACTGTAGTGAGGGAGCGGTGGGGGGAATCGGGTCTGCGCACGGGCATGAGCGTGCCTCCGATGGCCTCGGTGGGGGAGTGTCACATGGTTTTGTAATGACCATGTCACGGTCAACTCTACGGGCGTAGATGAGCGAAGAGAAGGGCGCTGGGGTGGCGCCGATGGTCTATTCCTGCAAAATACTGGCGGAGCTGCGACAACGGGTCGCGGCACGACGAAACTTTCACGTGCTGAAAAGCCGGAGAGGTGCTGACGTGCACAACACCGGGGTCGGGACACCTGGGGAGGGCGAGGGCCGGGCGGGGATCGATAGCGCATTTCTGGCCCTTGAGCGTGAGTTGTCCGTCTTTCTCCGTCGAGCTCGTGCGAATTCGGGCGAGATGGCCCGGGAGGTGCATCCGGACCTTGAGCCAGCGGCCTATGGGCTGCTAGCCCGGCTCAATGACGTCGGGCAGGTGCGGGCCACGGACCTGGCCTCGTATTTCGGGGTCGGTAAGGCGACGATGAGCCGACAGTTGCGGGCGCTGGAAACCCTGGGGCTGATTGCGCGGGCTCCCGACCCGGACGATGGGCGAGCCTGGCTGGTGCAGTTGACAGAGGAGGGGAGAACCCGATTCACCCGGGTGCGTGGGGGACTACGCGCCCGTTATGCCCAGCGCCTGGAGGGTTGGAACCGTGCGGAGGTGGCGGAGCTGGCCCGCCTCCTCCACCGCCTGAACTCGGGCCATGAGCCCGACACTGCACCGGAATCGCTGCCAGGCCAGGACACGTCGCCCGAGCCCGCCGTGTCAGACCAACAGCCTGAGCCCATCCCCCCTGAACCAACAGTCTGAGCCCACCCTCCTGGACCGGCAACCGGACGCCTGCCCAACCTCAGTTCCCTCCCTACGACCTACTCCCTGCAACTGGCCCCGCCCGCCCCGACGTGCCTCTCCGGTGAGACGTGCGAGACCCAGCCCGCTCAGCCGTTTCGAGCACCGACCCGTTCCGCTCACCCATCAATCCAGCTCAGCCGCTAGGCCCGCCCTCGGCAGTCGCCAGGCCCGACCTCGGCTCACCGACGGACCGACCACCTGGTCGGCCGAGGCTCGACGCGGGCGCTCACAGTTCGGCGTAGATCGCCGTCGCATCGTCGTGTCGTTTGCCCCGGGGGAAGACCTCGCCATCGGGATCGGCGTCCTCCGCCGCCCGTACCCGGTCGATCAGGGCCTGTGCACCCTCCTTGCGAAGCAGCGCGAAGGTCTCCATCCAGTCACCTTCGCGGAAGATCTCGACCCAACGGGTGGCACCGTCACTGAGCGCGGCGAGCGCCCTGACTCCTGTGCGTGGGGTGGTGCCAGTCACCGCCCGGCGAGCCACGTCCGGATCAGCGGCGGCCGTGAAGAAACCCCCTTCGGCATTGCGTAGCGCCTCCACCGCCCGGCCGTACTCGGCGCCTGCTGTACGCCGTTCGGCTGAGCCACGGGGCAGGGCGCGGACACCAGCTCCGAGCTCCCGCACCGCGGGCGGCAGCTCGTCGAGCCGGGTATCGAGAACCGGGTTCACCGTGCCATCGGGTGCCTCGATAAGAAGAGAGGAGTCGGAGAGCACCAGGTGCTCGACGTACTCGGCGTCCCACCGGACGCCGACCACAGTTGCTTGAGGTGTACGAATATGAGAAAGGTCACACGTGTCGCGATGTGCATCGGCAGTCCTGGTGATGGCAGCCGCCAGGCAATCGGCGAGGGGCATATCCCGCCGCGAACCGGACAGTTCGAGCAACGCACCGCCCAGCCGGGCGGTGAACCAGGGGACGGAATGACTGCACCCGCAAGGGTCCACCGGTGGGGTGACGCCGTCGAGCAATACCAGTGCGCCACCCTGTCCAGACGCTGGCAGCGCTATGGACGCGTAGTCCTCGTTGGGGCGTTGGGGGTCTCCGGGAACAGTGGTGAGATCGAGACGCATGGGGCAAGTCTGCCGGACCATCACCCGAGTCGGCCGATAGGCGGGAGAGGCCCGGGTGTTGGCCCATACCAACTACTGCCAGGTGGTTTCCGGGAGGTGAAATCAGATGGAATTGGCCCTCGAAAGGCTGCGGGCGGGCATCCTGTCAGGACACTGTGGTGTTTTCCACTCGGCGGAGTTATTGCGTGTGTGCAGACAGTGGCGCAAGTTGATGGTCAACTTCCGATTGATGTTCACTCGTTCGAGTGGCCGGGCTGTCGATGTGCACCCGCCGCAGAGCGGTACTGGAAGGGTCGGTTTTCGTACCAGGGGTGGGTTCGAGCACGAGGCCACACGGCCGAGCGCGCGGGTCCGAAGCAACTGCGGAACTGTCGTCACCTCCTGGAATCACGGTGGGTCGGGCGAGAGAAGAATGTGGGCACCGGTGCGGAAGAGACGGCTTCGGGGCAGCAAGGGCGAAAGAGGCGAGCAGACAGCCGTGCCAGTGCGCCGGGCGCATGCGCGTAGCCGGCTTGTCGTATCCGCCATCGTCATCGTCGCCGCTGTGCTCGCGGCCGGAGCCCCCGTCATCGTCGCGGCGGTTGACGATGTCAAGGAAGCGCAGCGGTGCGTGGATCGTGCCGAGGCCGCCATGACCGCCGTGGCCCTCGCCCATTCGCTATCCGACGAACGTGACGCCATGACGGCGTACGTGGCGACCGGACGTTCCACCGCCTCGGGCGCGGGCGTCTCGGAGGACGTGCGGTCCCGCGTCGATCGGCAGATAGTCGATCTGCGCAGTAGCGCCAGCGACGCGTCGGTGACCTTTGCCGGAGCCACCAAGCGGCTCGGTGAGCTGTCGAGAGTCCGTCAGCGGGCACTAGCAGGCCCGGGTTCGGCTGCCGAGACCTTCGATGCGTACACCAGTGCGGTGCAGGCTCTGCATCGTGCCGCCGGTGGCACCGATCCCGAAACCCTCGGTCCGCTTGGCCGCGTCGTGGAGCAGGCGTCGGCCAGCCGCGCGCTGCTTCTCGGTGCCCTCGCCTCCCGTGGGCGGCAGCCGGGTCTGGCCGCTGCCGCTCAACGCACCAACGTCCGTGAGCAGGCAGCGGTCGCCGACTTCGAACAGACCGCCCCACGCGGCGCCCGCGAGCGCTATGCCCGCACTGTCAATGACACTGAGGACACCGAGGTCACCGCAGCCAAGCGGTACCTCGCTCAACTCACCGATGGCCCCCGGCTGTCCAGCGCCGATCTCGCCCTGGACCGTGAGCGGGTTGGCTCGGCGCTCTTCGCCCGGGTCAACCGGATGCGTGATGTCGAGACGGCACTGACCACCGAGGAGCTCACCCGCGCGGAGAAGGCACGCGACGACGAGGTCACCGCGCTGGAGTTGCGTGCCGCGGTGCTTGCCGGGTGCTTGCTGTTGGCCATTGCCGTCAGCGTGCACGCTGCTCGTTCGCTGACCCGCCCGCTCACCGCGCTGCGCGTTGGCGCACTCAAGTTGGCCGACGATCCTGCGGGCGCGGAACCTGTGGTGCTAGGGCGTCGGGATGCGGCGCGCGGAGACGAGTTCTGTGATGTCGTACGGTCCGTCAACCAGCTCTACGAGGGAGTCGGCAGTCAGCGGGCGCGGGTAGCGAAGCTCGCAGCCGAGCGCGGGCACCTCATTGAGGAGCGGCAGCGCCTCGCCGCGCAGATTGCCGAGGTGCGGCAGGAATGTGAGGAACTGCGGCAGCGTAAAGACGAGATCGAAACCCGGCTCAATGGCCTGCGCGAGCGTGTGCACAGCAGCTTCGTCAATCTCGCCTTGCGCACACTGGGCCTAGTCGAACGACAGTTGACCGTCATCGAAACGATGGAGGAAAACGAGCAGGACCCAGAACGCCTAGACACCCTTTTCGCACTCGACCACCTTGCCACCGGAATACGCCGCTACAGCGAGAATCTGTTGGTCATTGCCGGCTCCGAGCGCCAGTCGAACCACCCGGGTTCGGTGCCGCTGCTCGATGTGTTGCGTGCCGCGATCAGCGAGGTAGAGCGTTATCAGCGCATTCGTATCCAGCCGCTACCGCCGCATGCGCAGGTCGCTGGGTTCGCTGCCGACAGCGTCAGTCACCTGATCGCGGAACTGCTCGAAAACGCCACCGTCTTCTCCCCACCCGGGACCGAGGTGCACGTATCCGGCTGGCTTCTGGAGAGCGGCGAGGTGATGCTCTCCGTGCAGGACGAGGGCATTGGCATGACAGCGGACCGCCTCGATGAGCTGAACACCCGACTTGCCGACCCCGTTCCGGAGTATTGCCAGGGGCCGCAGCCAGAGGACCCGTTGGGGCTCGGGTTGTATGTGGTGACCCGGCTCGCGGCCCGGCACGGTGTGCGGGTTCAGCTTCGCGAACAGAAGCAGGGCGGTGTCACCGCCGTGGTCGTGCTGCCCAAGCCGATTCTCCCGGATCGATTGCTCGCTACCGGGGAAGCCCAGCCGTTGGCGCTGTCTTCGGACTCGGGCTGGCCAGGGGGCGACGGCCTCGCCCTACCCGGTCCCCGCTCTGACTCCGGCCCCGAGATCGAAGTTGACTCCCGTGCTGCTCCGGTCTACGCACACGACGGCCCTGCCGACCCGTCCGGCCAACACCACCGATACGTACGGGACAGTGCGGACGACGCGAACGATCCACACGGCGCCGCCAATCTCGACGGCTTGAACCCGCCGCGGGGGTCCCACGACCATGGCCCGCATGCCGCCCCGGCCGGTGCCCGCAGCCCAGTTGCCCCGATGGTCCCGCATGCCTCAGCCGACTCCGGCCCGGCCCAAGAGCCGGACCCCGCCGCTCCGGACCCCGCCGCCCCGAGCCCCGGCGCCCCGCACACCGCCGCCCCGCACACCGCCGCCCCGCGCCTCCCTGCCACCTCGTACGCCGACACCGCGCACACCCCAGCAGCCCCCGACGTCCACACCGGTACGGCGCCTTACGCGTCCGCCGACCCAGATGCGCACGGTCCGAGCCGGGCCGCTGGTCCGCACGGAGCGACCGACACTGGTTCGGGACGTACCATGCGCGGGCCCGGCGTGGTCCCGGCGCCCGGAGCCGCTCCCGTAGCCGATGACGCTGCCACCGAGTCTGCCCAACTGTCCGGGGGGCGACGCGAGCAGCGTGGCGGGCCCGCGTCGCCGGGGGGCCGCGAACACCCGGGGCATCGGGGACCCGTGACCGCCGAGCCCACCTCATGGCAGGGTGAGCCTTGGGACGATGGTCCCGAGGCGGATGAACCACACCGCTATGGGCCACCCCGGGTGAACGAGCCGCGCTCGGCGGAGCCGGGCCGTGCTGGTACGCCGGCAGCCAACCTCGCGCCGGAACAGTCGGAAGCCGATTCCCCCCCCGGGCTACGAACAGCCGGCCCCTTCGAGGAGCCGCCAGTAGCCGCCTCGCCAGACGAGCCGTGGGCAGCCGGGCTGCGCCGGGGCCGGGCGCGTGGGGTGGGGGATAGGCCCTTGGCTCCCGATAGGCCCTCGGCCCCAGATGAGCCTGAGGTGGTCTCCGAACCGAACGGCGCCGGGGGTGCCCCCAGGGCTGGCTCAGTGCCGGGCCCGCAACGCGACCCGCTCGTGGTGGCCGCCGAGCGGACCATTCAGCTCTCGCTGCTCCAGGCCCCGGGTGCGCTGGAAGCGACGACAACACAACCCGGCGCGCCACAACCTAGCGCGCCACAAACCGGGGCGGCCCAGTCGCCCGCAAGGGCACCGCGCGCGGCGAACCTCCCTGTGAGTGGTCTAGCGGGCCCCGATGAGTCCCCTGACATCGGCCCGCGCACCGACAAGGGGCTGCCAAAGCGGAGTCCGAGAGTTGTTGCACCGCGCAAGGCCGTGGCGGGGGAACGCCGCAAGGTGGACGCCGAGGCGGTGCGTCGCCGCCTCGGCGGCTTCCAGCAAGGTGCGCAGCAAGGACGCCGGGACGCCGAGGCGGAGATCGCCGAACAGATCGTCACCCAACGCAGCCCGTTGGCAGCGGACGGGAAGGCACTGGACCGGGAGGCACAAGACCGGGAGCAGCAGGACCGGCGACCGTCCCAACCCCCGCAGCAGCGGCGTGACCACCCGCCCGCTGCCTGTCAGCACGAACAACCGAGGCGCGAACAAGCGCAGACCGCAGGAGATTTGGGGCAGCCGTCAGGCGACCAGCCACCACAGCGGCGACGGCAAGACGCGCCATCGCCCGGTCAACTGCCGTCCAACCCGCAGCAGGACCAGCCACCGCACCGCTCCCAGATCGAGCGGTCGCCGTACGACACGCCGCAGTCAGACGCATCCCCGCACAACGCATCCCCGCACGACGCACCCCCTTACGACACATCCGACACATCCGACACGCCGCCGTCAGGCACACCGCTGTGCGGCCAACCGCCCCACGGACAGGAGCGGCCTTACCGTTCGACGTACGAGCAGGAGCAGCATCATCAACCGTCGTCCGACCAAGGGCGGTATGACCAACCGCCGCACGGCCGGGAGCAGGACGATCGACCATCGAAGCAACGACACACACACCATCAAGCGGGGGCGCTGGACGCGGGTGGGACTGTCGAGGAGGCACGCAGTTGACCGCAATGTTCCGGGGGGCGACCCCCGGGTCCCCGGCTACGGCTCCGGCCAGCCCCCATGCATACGGGCTGAGCAACGAGGCCCGCAACCTGCATTGGTTGCTGACCAATTTGGTAGAGGAAGTGCCCGGCGTCATTTCGGTGGCCGTCGTGTCCTCCGATGGCCTGCTGTTGCTCTCCTCCGATCCGGAGGAGACCGCGGCGGCTGCTCGGCCGGCCAAGCCCGCGGAGGGTCAGGACGGGCCGAAGGGATCAAGTGCCGACCTCGCCACGATCGTCTCCGGGCTCGGCAGCCTGACCCTGGGCGCAGCGCAGTTGATGGATGGTGGGACCGTCAAGCAGACGATGGTCGCGATGGACGAGGGCAGCCTGTTTGTGATGTCGATCAGCGATGGTTCGCTGCTGGGCGTGCATGCGACACCGGACTGCGAGATGACCGTGGTCGCCTATCACATGGCGCTCTTCGTCGGTCGGGCCGGCCATGTGCTCACCCCGGAGCTCCGCAGCGAGCTGCGCAAGTCGGTGGAGTCGGCACGGTGAGTACCACATCCAAGCCGCCGAGAAGGCGGCCAGCGCGCGTGCGGCCGTACAGCTTGACCGGCGGACGTACTCGGGTTGGGCATGTGCTGCTGGTCGAGACGTTCGTGGCCGCGCTCGACGCTCCCGAGGAGCGCCGCGAGCTGACCTCCGGCGGGCTGAACAGCCGCGTCCTGCCGGAGATCCGGGCCATCGTCGGGCTGTGCCGTCGAATGCGGTCGGTGGCCGAGGTGGCGGCGCTGCTCAAGATGCCGCTAGGTGTCGTGCGGGTGTTGCTCAGCGACCTTGCCGACCAGGGAAAGATTCGCGTATACGGCACTGGGCGAGGCACCGGGCAGCCGGATCGCGCGCTGCTGGAAAGGGTGCTCGGTGGACTCCGCAGGCTCTGAGACCGTGACGGCGATACCGGACATTGGCGATCCACCCCCTGGCCGGGCGCCAGGGGGCGCCGGCCAGAACGCCCACAACCCCGAGGCCCTGTCCGATCCCCTTGTCGGCGCCTCCCACGCTCCCCACGCCTCCCCATCATCCGACACAGACGACAGCCGCGCCGAGGGTGACCGGTACGTGCGCCAGGCCCCTGGTGGCGTGGCCGTTGTGGCCGCTGGCGGCCTCGATGAAGGCGATGTGGCCTGTCTGCTGGCCACGGAGGAGGGTCTGCAAAGCTGGCAGTTAGACCGTTCCCGTGCGCCGATCGCGACGAAGGTCGTGGTGGCGGGTGGGTTCGGGGTGGGTAAGACGACGTTTGTCGGCTCGGTCTCGGAGATCACTCCGTTGCAGACCGAGGCGTTGATGACGCAGGCCAGCGCCGGTGTGGACGACCTCGCGGCCACGCCGCAGAAGACCACGACCACGGTCGCCATGGACTTTGGCCGGGTCACTCTCGATTCCGATCTGGTCCTCTACCTGTTCGGCACCCCGGGCCAGCAGCGGTTTTGGTTCATGTGGGATGACCTGGTGCGGGGCGCCATCGGCGCCATCGTCATGGCCGATACCCGCCGGCTTGAGGACTGTTGGCCCGCGCTCGACTACTTCGAGAGCGGTGGGCTGCCGTATGTGGTGGCCGTCAACCATTTCGAGGGCACCGAAAGATTCACGGCCGAGGACGTGCGCGACGCGCTGTCCGTGCCGCCTCACGTACCCATCGTGATCATGGACGCGCGGCGCCGGGTCACGGTTGTGGATGCACTGCTGACACTGGTGGCCTATGCACTTGACGTGACGCCCGAGTGACGTAGCGTCTGCCCCCGGTCGGGGAGCGAGCTGCTCTCCTCCGCCTTTTTGTTGTTGTACGTGTCGCCAATTCGGCGGTCCGTCTCCGTGCCCCGCGTCCGCTCGTCTCCTGGGGCCGGCCATGCCGTTGAGGCCGGAGACCGCCGCGTTTCGCTGTGAGAGAGAGCGTTGTCATGCGGAAGATACTCATTGTCGGGGCCGGTCAGTCCGGCCTTCAGCTCGCCCTCGGCCTACAGTCCCACGGGTACGAGGTCACCTTGATGTCCAACCGCACGGCCGACGAGATACGCACCGGGCGGGTCATGTCCACCCAGTGCATGTTCCACACGGCCCTCCAGCACGAGCGCGATCTGCAACTCAACGGCTGGGAGGGCGAAGCGCCGCGTATCCAGGGTGTGGGAGTCTCCGTCGCCGGCCCGCCGGATGAGGGCACCGGGGCATCCACCCGTCTGATCGACTGGGTTGGCAAGCTCGACCACTACGCGCAGTCCGTGGACCAGCGGCTGAAGATGGCGGGCTGGATGGAGGCGTTCGCCGAGCGTGGCGGGCAGGTCGTCATTCATGGCGTCGCCGTCTCCGACCTTGACTACCTCTCCCGCGCCTATGACCTGGTGTTGGTCGCGGCGGGCAAGGGCGAGCTGGTGTCGATGTTCGGGCGGGACGCGAGCCGCTCCCCGTATGACACCCCGCAGCGGGCGCTCGCCGTCGCCTATGTCCACGGCATGGGGCCGCGCCCCGAACACCCCGAGTTCGACGCGGTGCGCTGCAATCTCGTCCCGGGTGTCGGCGAACTGTTCGTGATGCCGACGCTGACCAACTCCGGCCGCGCCGACATCCTCTTCTGGGAGGGCATACCCGGCGGGCCACTCGACGTCTTCCAGGGCATCAAAGACCCGAACAAACACCTGGAGCTGACGCTGGAGCTGCTGGCCAGGTTCACGCCGTGGGAGTACGCGCGCTCGACCAAGGTGGAGTTGACGGACGCGTGCGGCACCCTCGCCGGGCGGTACGCGCCGACCGTACGGCACCCTGTGGGGCAGCTCCCGTCGGGCGGCTCGGTGCTCGGCGTCGCCGATGTAGTCGTCTCCAACGACCCGATTACCGGGCAGGGTTCCAATTCCGCGAGCAAGTGCGCCGCCTCGTACCTGGCGTCCATCATCGAGCGGGGTGACCAGCCGTTCGACGCCGAGTGGATGCAGGCCGCGTTCGACCGCTACTGGGAGACGGCGCAGTACGTCACCAAGTGGACCAACACGATGCTGGCGCCGCCGCCGGAGCACGTCTTGAACTTGTTCGGCGCGGCAGGCGGGCTGCAACCGGTTGCCGACCGCTTCGCCAACGGCTTCAACGATCCGGCCGACTTCGAACACTTCTTCTACGACCCGGACAAGACCAGCGCCTACCTGGCGGGCCTCACCTCGGCCCCACCCCGCGTACCGGCGCAGGGACACGGCCAGCCCAGCGCACCCAACCCGGCACAACCCCCGCGCTAAAGCGCCTCCGGCTCTACGGCCCTGCTCGTGCTCAAGCCCTGCTCGTGCTCAAGCCCTGCTCGTGCTCAAGTCTCGCCCTACCGAGCGGCCCGCGTTCCCTGCGCCGGGCGAGCCGGGCGAGCAGGACGAGCCGGATCGAGGCGGGCGCCGGGCAGCCGGGGGGCCGTGTACTGGTGGAGGGCTCGTCGTCCGGCGTCCGGGCGTACGGCGCCAAGCAGCGGGTTCGTCGCGATGGGCGAGACCCGGGCGGCGGCGCCCGGGCGGGGTACGTGCACCACCCGTCCTTGACCGATGTACAGCGCCGCATGGGTGGCGCCGGGGAAGTACAGCACCAGGTCGCCCGGGCGCAATTGCGTGAGCGGGACGTGGGGCAGTCGGCGCCACTGCTGCGGGCCGGTACGGGGGATGTCCCGCCCGGCGTGCGCCCACCCCCGGGCGGTGAATCCTGCTGAGTCGTGCGCCGCCGGGTCCCCAGCGGATCGGGCGTACGCCATGTCGACTTGGTCGATCGCGTACCGCACGGCCCGAGCCCCCTCCGCCGAAGGCAATCGGTCGGTGGTGGGGGTGCCGCCAGCCGAGAGCGCGTCGTCGGCCGATGGGGCGCCCAGGGTGTCGAGTGCGCCCGGCGTGAACAGGGCTCCCGGAGCCTGCGCTCCGACACCGCGCACGGTGCCGCTTCCGTACGTCTCAAGCTGGCGGATCGCGGCGAGCTGGTCGGTGCTGAGGGAGGCCAACAGGCGTTGCACGGTGGCGAGTCGGTCCCGCACCACGTTGCGTTGCCGCTTGCGCCGGTCGGCGAGTGACTGCTGACGGCTCAGTGCCTGGCGGGCGCGGGTGGCGTAGAAATCCGCCGTTACCTCGGTATCGGCGAGGCGTGCCTCAAGGGCGGCAATGCGTCCGTCCGCCCGCCGCAGTTCATGGTCCTCATCCAGCACGCGGCTGGGGTTGTCGCTGAGCAACATGCGGACATACGGGGAAAACGAGGTGAAACCGATGCCGTGTCGGTAGCGCTGGCGGGCGAGCCGTCCGGCGCCGTTGCGGGCGTCGGCGAGCTCGGCCCGGGCTTCCGCGAGCCGAGCGACCAGCCGTTGAGTGGTGCGGCGTTGCCGTGTCAGCTTCTTCTCGATCACGTGGTAGCGCTCGCTCGCCTCCCCGGCCGCGCGGTAGTGGGTCTGGAGCTCGGCTAGCAGGGCCCCGACGGAGCCCATGCCGGGCTGCCCGGCCCGGCCGGGGCCGGCGGGCTGGTGAGGTTCGGTGGTGAGGTTGGGTGAGCTGTTCGGTGCGGTTGGCCGGTCTGGTGCGCGATGCGGGGCGGTGGACGGGGCCGGCGCGGCGACGGCGCACGGCGCGGGCAGCGCAAGCCCCGTGCTCGCGACCAGCGCGAGAACGCACACCTTCCGTACGCGGCGTCGTGCCACGAGCTCACCTCCACGGCCACCGAGCCGGGCCGCGACGGGCCCGGCTCAGGTGGATCGTGGCACGACCGGTCGTATCATCCGGACATTTGTGGGGGTGTCCGGCGTACGGAGTCACCCGCTCGGCGCACCCAAGCCGACCGAGACGCCAGCTCCGCCGCGACGCGAACCGCGACGCGAACTGCGACGCGAACCGCGACGCCGGGGCCACGCCGGATGTGACGCCAACCGCTGCTCCGACGCCGGCTCAGACTGCGGCCCAGCCGGGCCTTGGTCCCAAGTCGGGCTCCAGCCCCGAACCGGCCCAGAGGTGGCTACGGTTCCGGCCGGCGGCTCCGCACCGTGTCTTGGCTCCGCCGCTAACGCCGCCCGAAGTACGTGTCGAAGTTCTTCGAGAACTCCCGCCCGTTGAAGTTGTCCCAGTTGATGGACCAGGTCATCAGCCCGCGGAGCGCGGGCCAGGTGCCGTGGGTCTGGTAGCTGCCGCAGTCCGTCTTCTTCGTCAGGCAGTTCAGGGCCTTGTTGACCTCACCCGGCGCTGTGTGGCCGTTGCCCGCGTGGGTGCTCGCCGGCATGCCGATGGCGACTTGGGAGGGAGCGAGGGCGGGGAAGACGTTGTTCTTGTTGCCGGCCACCGGGAAGCCGGCCAGCAGCATGTCCGTCATCGCGATGTGGAAGTCGGCGCCGCCCATGAAGTGGTACTGGTTGTCGAGTCCCATGATGGGGCCTGAGTTGTAGTCCTGGACGTGCAGCAACGTCAGGTCGTTGCGTAGCGCCTGGATGACCGGTAGGTACGCCCCGGCGCGCGGGTCTTGGCCGCCCCATGGCCCGGAGCCGTAGAACTGGTAGCCGAGCTGCACGAAGAACGTCTCGGGTGCCATGGTGAGCGTGAAGTTTGCTCCGTACTTGGCCTTCAGCGTCTTGACCGCCGAGATGAGGTTCACGATGGCGGGCGTCTTCGGGTTCTTGAAGTCCGTGTCGCCGTTGTTCAGTGAGAGCGAGTGGCCTTCGAAGTCGATGTCCAGGCCGTCAAGCCCGTATCGGTCGATGATGGCGCCCACCGATGAGACGAACTTGTCGCGTGCGGCGGTGGTTGCCAACCGCACCTGGCCGTTTTGGCCGCCGATGGAGATCTGCACCTTCTTGCCCGCGGCCTGCTTCGCCTTGATCGCGGCCTTGAACTCCGCCTCTGTCTCTACCTTCGGGCACTCGCTCTGGGGGCACAGGCTGAACTTGATGTCCCCCGAGGTGGTGGAAGTTGGCTCCCCGAAGGCCAGGTTGATGATGTCCCAACTGTCCGGGACGTCGGCCATGCGGGTGTAGCCGGAGCCATTGGCGAAGCTGGAGTGCAGATATCCGACCAGCGCGTGCGCCGGGAGAGCGGCCGAGGAGTCGGCTCGGGCGGCAGCTGCCGGGGCGGGCGCTGAGGTGACCGGGGTTGTCGTAGCAGCCGAAGCGGCACCTGGCGCCGCGAGCGCGGTCGCCGCGACGGCGCTCGCGGTGGCGATCAGAACACCGAGTGATCTCGCGCGCCGGCGCGGACGGGGGCAGGGGTGGGGGAGCGTACGCATGGGGATCTCCTCGGGGGCTAATCCGACAGCGGTACGGGTGGGGGGACGAGGTCGAGGCGGGAGAGGCGCTCCCGTGGGGTGGGGGACGGCCAGGGAGGCGCGGAAGCGGCTCTCTCCGCGCAAGCAGCAAACAAGGACTAGACCAGAAGTGTCAATGGTCCGGACCAAAACTAAAACGGAGGGTTCGACGCTCGTTAGCTCGACGCCGCCAAGGCACCACGTCGCGGTGGAGGGCCCAGGCCCCGCAGGTAGGCGGCGGGCAGCGCCTGCCGCGCCGGATGGAGGCGCCGCGTCGAGGGAGACGCTGACGCCGTCCCCGTACGTGCTGGACTCCCGTGTCTTTCACGGCGGTAGACCAGCAGTCTTCGACCGCAAGAGCTGCAAACAGCCCAGCACGGTCGAGCGACGCATCAACCGCCCGAAACACTGGCGCGGCATCGCCACCGCTACGAGCAGATCCCAAGCAGCTACCTGGCGGAGCTCCACAGCGCAGGCGTCTTTCTCCGGCCCGCCGGGGACCCATATGACCGGTCAGCCCCAGGTGAGCGGGTCGAGATGGAGGTAGAAGCGCAGGCGGTCGTCGTCCAGGGCGATGCCGTACCTCTCGGCGAACGCTACGTCCGCGGCCCGTGCCTGCTCCTCGTGCGTCCATGTCTCTCGCGCATTGGCAAGAAGGAGAGCCAAGTCGGCGTAGCGGTCGGCCAGTCCGAGGCGGCCCAGGTCGATGAAGCCCGACACGTCCAGGGTCCGCGGATTGAGAATGATGTTGGGCAGACACAGATCCCCGTGGCAGACGACCGTGTCGGCGACCTCCTGCTCCCGTCGCCGAGGAACGTGCCGGGCGAGGCGGGCCAGCAACTGCGTGGGGGGCGTGTGCTGTTGCTCTACTGGGAGGAACTCCGGGTTCACGGCGTCACGGGCCACCACGTCGCGTGCCACGGCGACCATAGCGTCCAGATTCCGGCCGAACGGGCACTGCGACGCCGGCAGCTCGTGCAGCCGATGGACCGCGTCCGCGATGCGTTCCCAGGAGACTCGCAGGCCTTCAGCGGACACCTGGTCAGCAGGTACGCCGAAGACGGCGCTGGTCACCAAGCAGGCTCCCGCGTCCCCCGAGTGCCAGTCGAGCACCCGAGGGCCCGGTACGTCCTGACCGCTGAGCCAGGTGATCCGGTCGCGCTCGGCCCTGAGATCGGCCGCGTCCGCAGCGGGTACGCACTTGGCATACCGGGTGGCGCCCGCACTGCGAAAGACGGAGGCGCCCGACTCGCCCGAGGTGACAGGAAGCCAATCGTCGCCACCCATGCCGAGCGATGCCGGCCATCCGGCCTGCGGTCCGCAGCGATCGCTCATAGCGGCAACTCAAGCCAGCCCGGCCTCTCCCGCTCGGGGCCGTAGGACCCCCGCCGCTGCCCCCGCACCGGCGTGCGGCAGGGCGAGATCCGAACGAAACGGCCTAGTCACCGAGTACCGAATGCCGAGTGGACGGCACCGGATAGGGGTGTTGGCCATCGGCGGAGGTCACCGTTCCGGTCGGGACCAGGGCCACTTGAGGCCCCCGCGGGGCTTGCCGTGCGGGGCGTACTCGTACTGCCAGCCGCGGGGCACGCCGAGCCGCCGGGAGATGGCGGCGGGGACACGAACGTAGACGTACACCGTTGGCGGGGTGCCGTCGTCGTTCGGCACCGGCACCTCGTATGTCTTCGGCGGCTGCCCGGTCGCCCCGACCAGTACCGGCAGCACCCGGCCGTCTAGCGGCCCACCGACGAATGGCGTTTCTACGCTTCTCACGCGTCCAGTGTCACACCGGGTGCCCGGTGCCGCCGGAGCTGCCGTAAACGGTCGCGTACGGGGTCGGCAGGGGCTGTGTACGCAGCCGACACAGGTACGCCGTGCCGCCGCACGCTCCCTCGCGAGGCTGGCGGGAACGGCTCAGGTCAGCTCAGCTCAGCTCAGTGCGGGTTACAGCAGGTGCGCGGCGTGGCTCACCAGGGGCAGGATGCGGCGTGCCAGATCGGCTACGGCGCCGTCCGGTGTTTCCTGCGCAAGAGTCGTACGCGCCACCTCTGCGGTCTCCTCATCGCGTGCGGTGGTCGCCGCCAGCAGCGCCACGAAGTGGTCCACCAGCCACTCACGCAGTTCGTCCAGGGGTGGCTGCTTGCCCTCATCGAGCCAAATCAGCGACGCGGCCTCGACCGCCGTTATCCACATCCGCACCATCATGCGCAACCGGGGGCCGGGGCTGGTCGCGCCCAGGTGGATGAGGATCTGTTCCGCCGCGGCTCGGCGCACGCCGTCCACGATGGCGCTCGTTCGGGAGGTTTCGGCGACGCTGCCGCCCTGGAGGAGCGCGGAGAACCCCGCATCGTGCTCATCTACGAACGCGAGATAGCGGTCGAGTGCCCGGCTTAGCCGCTGGGTGGGCGGCCCCGTCTGCGGCTCGGCGAAGCAGCGCCGGAGTTGCTCGGCGGCGCTGCCGAGCGCCGCTTCGTACAACTGCTGTTTGCCGCCGGGGAAGTACCGGTAGACGAGGGGCCGAGAGGCGCCGGCTGCGGCGGCGACGTCGTCCAACGAGACCTCCTCCGGCGGCCGGTGGGCGAACAGGCCCAGGGCCGCGGCGAGCAACTCGGCGCGGCGTTCTTCGACGCTGAGCCTGCGGTAGGTGCCGCGGGGCGCGGGCCGGGGCTCTATCGACGCCGCGGGTGCGATCCCGCCGCTGGTCATGAAGGGCTGCCTCTCATGCGTAGCAGCCTAACCGGCTGGCGGTAGGGCCGGTCGAAAGTCCCCACGGGTAGGGGGCGCGCATGGTCGCGGAGTTTGCCCAGCGGGGCTCCTGGGGCTGATGGGTCACGAGGGCCCGAGGTGCCCCTCGGGTCCGCGTCGCCTACGCTGCCGCGTCCGTGTCCGTGTCCGTGCCCGCGGGCCCTCGCCGAAGCGCCCCAGCAGGCGGGGCCTGAGCAGGCGGGGCCCCAGCAGGCAGGGCCCTGGTGGGCAAGGCGCTAGGCCAACAGCCCGCTGCTCTTCCACAGCTTGCGGCCCGCGCCGCGCAGCACGCCTATGTCGTCCAGGAAGTCCGTCAGTCGCTTGGCGCCACTCTGCATGACCTCGCGGCGGTGGCCGCTGGCCTTGACCTGGGCGATGGCCTCCCTGCGATCAAGGCCGGCGTCCGAGTACACCTTCGAGTTGACGAAGGCGATGGAGAAGACGCGGGCGAACTCGCCCGAAACCAGGCGCGTGAACTCCGCTTCCCAGCGCGGTGCGGTCACCATCTGGCGGCGCAGTTCCTCGCGTGCGTATCGCACATGCCGTGCCTCTTCGACGACATGGATGCGGGTCACGCCGCGCACCAGCGGCTGGACGCGCTCGTCCGGGAAGGTCAGCCGCTGCATCCAGTCCAGTATCTCCTCACCGAGGAGGGTCGCGGTGAACGAACCCGGCGTCGTGGAGATGGTCTTGAACAGGCGGCCGAGGTTGTGGTGCAGCCGCGTGACGGGGTACGCGGGAACGTCCGACTTTTGGATGAGACGGGCGAACATCATGGAGTGCCGGCACTCGTCGGCGATCTCGGTCAGCGCGTACCGGACGTGCGCGCTGGTGGCCGGCCGGTCGTAGATGTGCCGGATCAGGAGTTGCATCAGGATGATCTCGAACCAGATGCCGAGCGAGGCGAGCGCCGCGGATTCGTGGCGGGACAGCAGTATGCGCTGCTCCTCCGACATTCGCTTCCACATCGGTGTGCCGTAGAGCGAGACGAGCTCCGGCGGCCAAAACCACTTGCCATCCTCAAAGGGCGCGTCCCAATCCAGTTCCTTGTCCGGGTCGAAGGAGTGTTTGGCGGAGGAGTCAAGGAGGCGCTCGGCCACCTGTTCCCGGTCCTTGAGCAGCCCGAGGGCGTCCCGGAGCATTTCGATTTCGGTCATCGTCGTGGTCATGGCTGAGGACACCTCGCTGATGGGTTACCCGCGGTCACGCTCTTATGAGACTGCGTGTCAGCAAGGCAGTCAATCCCCTCGGCATAAGTTGTTGACTCGGCGATAACAACCGTGTGAACCTGCGACCCGCCGGGCCGCCCAAGGACCCCCGTCCGGGCAGGTACGGAGCCTGGTGGTGGGAAAGAGGCGCCAGTGACGATGCACGGATGCCCGGCGGTGGCTCCGGGAATGCCCCCAGCGCGCCCGCCCACGCCCCGGGCGCCTCACTGCCCCGAGTGCCCCACGCGCCGCCCCTCGCGTGCCTGGGCAAAACCCATCCCGTGAGCCCAACTGACATCAGCCCAAGCCCGACCTCAGCCGGAGAACCACCGTGACGAGCCAACCGACCGTAAGCACCGGCTGGAGTGAGCGGGTCGATCCGCCACTGACCGGAGGCGAGCGCGAGTCTCTGCGCGCCTACCTCGACTTCCACCGGGCGACCCTCGCCATGAAGTGCGAGGGCTTGACCGACGACGAGTTGCGACGGCAGTCCATGCCACCGTCCGCACTCTCGTTGCTCGGCCTGGTACGGCACATGGCGGAGGTGGAGCGCGCCTGGTTCCGCCGGGTGATCAACGCGGAAGACATTGCGCACGTCTGGTCGGACAAGGGCGACTACCAGGAGGCGTACGACGCGACTACGGCCTCCGCGCCAAAGGCGTTCGACGCCTGGCATGCGGAGGTTGCACACGCTCGCCGTATCGAGCGGGCGGCCACCTCGCTTGAGGTGACCGGCCACCAACCTCGGTGGGGTGCAGACGTGTCACTGCGACTGGTGATGCTGCATATGATCCACGAGTACGCCCGGCACAACGGGCACGCGGACTTCCTGCGCGAAGGCATCGACGGCAGCGTGGGAGCCTAAAACGCACACCGCTGCGGCCGGCCCTGCCCGGCACCTCGCGCCTCACTTCCGCGCCGCGCGCTCTGTAGTTCCCGCGCCGTGCGCTGCGTTACCCCGCGCCGCGCGCTGTGTTTTTCCGCGCTGCGCGCCGTGTTTTTTCGCGCCGCGCGCTACCTTGTCGGGCTTCAGACGGTCTTCACCAGCCCGTCGTCGATGCGAATGTCAGTGCCGGCCATGCTGGCGGCGTGCTCGGAGAGCAGAAAGGCGACCAGAGCGCCGATGTGGGCCGGTTCCGCGATGTGTCCGGTCGTCAGTCGGAACCGGGCGGGCAGCCGGTGGACGACCTCTTCCTGTGGTACGTCGAGCACGGTAGCGAGGATCGCGCCGGGCCCGTCCGGATCAGTCCAGCGCTCGATGTTGATGGGTCCGGGTGACACGGTCAGGGCGCGCACGCCCTGGGGGCCGAACTCCTCGTCCAGCGCCTTGGTCAGCGCGTTGAGCGCGGCCTTGGCCGCCCCGTAGTCCACCGTCGTCGCAGCCGGCACGCGGGCCGCGGTCGAGGAGATGTTGACGATGGCGCCCCGGCGCTCGATGAGATGGGGCAGCGCGGCGCGGGTGACGCGTACGGTGCTGAAGAGATTGAAATTCAACGTGTGTTGCCACTCGGCGTCATCCAGGGCGAGGAATCCGCCGGCGTTGTAGGTGTCCTTGCCTCCGACGTTGTTGATGACGAAGTCGAGTCCGCCGAGCGTATCGACGGCCCTTTCGATGAGGTTGGGCGGCCCGTCAGGGGTGGTGACATCGCACACGACCGGTACGGCGCCCGAGTCCTTGAGCGCGGGTGTGATCGTACGGGCGCAGCCGACCACCCGTACGCCCTCTGCGAGGAGGGCCCTCGCGATGGCGAGTCCGGTTCCCCGGCTGGCTCCGGTGACGACGGCGGTCTTGTTCGCGAGCTGAAGATCCATGGCGTGGGGCACTTTCTACGCAGCGTCCGCGAAGGGCCTTCGCGAGGCGAACGACGGTGAATGGTGGTGAGGCCTGCGGAAGCTACCCAGGTGTAATCAGTCATAAGCAAAGAGTGCGCATGGGTTGCAGTAGATGGTTCACCGAGCCCCGGCGCGTGCGCGCGCACGCCCCCGAAGTGGGCGCGCCCTTACCCGGCTTACCCGGCTTACCCGGCTTACCCGGCGCCGCCCCCGACCAGCGCTGCTCCCGGGTGGCCTTCTCCCCAGCCAGCGGCGCCCCCAGCCAGCGGTGCCCTCAAGCAGCCCGGCCCCACAAGCCGCCAACGCACGCGCTCGCCACGCCCCTGCACGTAGCGTCCCTCTACGCAGCCCTTCCACGTGGCGCCACTGCACATAACACCCCGCCCGTAACGCGCGTGCGCGGACGGCATGGTGCGGCTACTTTCGCCGCATGAAGGATCGGCCAGAAGCGCTCGATGACCACACATTGTGGCAAGCTCTGGACGCTTGGGGGATCGGGGCCGTGACCCTGGCGTACGCGCCCGTTGGCTTCGGCGACCAGCACTGGATTGCCGAGTCGGACGAGGGACGCGCGTACTTCGTCACCGTTGCGAATCTCGCACACAAGGATCAGTGGGGCAGTGGGCCCGAGGCCGCCCTCGACGGGTTGCGCCGGGCGATGGACACCACCGCCGCGCTGCGCGCGCAGCCCGGAGCCGACTTCGTCGTCGCCCCGCTGACCACATCGGCCGGGGAAACGATCCGCCCGCTGGGCACTCACTATGCGCTCAGTGTCTTCCCGTACGAGAGCGGGGAGCCGGGCGAGTTCGGGCAGCCGCTGTCCGCCGAGGAGCGCGGCCGAGTCGTGGACACGCTCGCCGTTCTGCACGGCAGTACGGTTCCCCACCGCATTCCCGAGTTGTCGCCGGCACTGTCGGTGCGCGGCCCGTTGGAGCAGGCGCTGACCGCGGCGCAGTCCCCCTGGCACGGTGGGCCGTTTTCGGAGCCGGCACGGGAGTTGATCGCGGCGGCCGGAGAGACCCTGCGCGGACAACTGGCGACGTTCGATCGGCTGGTCGGCGAGGTGACCGCGCAGGGCGCCCACCGCGTGGTGACGCACGGCGAGCCGCATCCTGGCAACGTGTTGCGGCGCGGAGATCGGCTGCTGCTCGTGGATTGGGACACGGTGGGGTTCGCCGTACCGGAGCGTGATCTGTGGTTGGCGGCTGCCGGTCCCGCGGAGCTTGACCGGTACGCGCGAGCCACCGGCCACCCGCCGGACCCTGCCGCGCTCGCTTTGTACGCACTGCGCTGGGAGTTGGAGGACGTCGCGAGCTACCTGGGCTGGTTCCGCGCGCCGCATGAGCGCACGCCGGATACCGAACTAGCCTGGGCCGCGCTCAGTGCGACCGTACGGGGGTGGCTGACGCCCTGACTTCCCCGCGCGCTACGTACGCATGCGCCGTACGCACCCCTAGCCACCCCCGTCGCCGCCGGGTGCCGGTGGCGACATTCGGCGGGCCGCACTGACCCCCTGTGTGTGCGCCTGACGTGCCCCCCTATTCACCACTACCCGCTCCACGCCCTCCGGTTGCTGACGGATCAAGGTCGGGAAGGCTGAGCAGGCCGAGGCAGGCACTTGGGAGCGCTGCCACGGCGGCATGTTCGAAGCGCGGGGAAGGGGTGGCATGAGGGTCAGAAAGAAGGGCTGGTACGACCGGGGGGAAGCGGGCCTGCCCCCGTCAATGGCGCAGCTGGCGCCCAGGGGACCCTACGCGGACGGCTGGTTCGCTCTGGCCGCGAGCAGCGAGTTGCAGCGGGGGAAGGTGCTCACCCGGCGGCTCATGGGTGAGGACGTGGTGCTGTATCGCTCGGCTAGCGGGCGGGTTCGCGCAACTGAGGCTCACTGCCCGCACATGGGGGCGCACCTCGGCTATGGCGCCACGGTGTGTGGCGAGGACATCGTCTGTCCCTTCCACCACTTCCAGTTCGGCCCGGACGGTATGTGCTCGAAGACCGGGTACGGCACCGCGGCGCCCAAGGCCAGGCTGCTCACGATGGAGTGCACCGAGGTCGAGGGCCTGGTCTTCGTGTGGCGGCATGCGCTGGGCAAGCCCTCGTCATGGGAGATCGACACCCGCTCGTCCGTGGGGTTCTCCCCGCCGTACAGCACCGTGCGGGCGCTGGTGGAGTGCCCGCAGGATGTCATCGAGAACATCGTGGATTACGGGCACTTCTTGCCGACTCACGGCATTCGAGCCGAGATCGTCGAGGAGCCGTGGTTCGACGGCGTCCGGATGGGGACCACCTATCGGTTCCACCAGGCCAAGGGCGAAAAGGATGCGGCGCGGGTCTCGTCGATCGCGCCGAAGGTGAAGGTCATCGTCCAGGGCATTGGCGTGGGGTACACGGAGATCGAGGTCCCTCAGTTCGGTCTGTACATGCGGACCCGGTTCGCCGTCACTCCCGTGGACCCCGCCCATGCGGATCTGCGCCTAACTACGAGCGCACGGGTTACCAAGCTCGGTGGCGGACGGATTGCCGGCTCTCTCTCCCCCCTGGTCGCCAGGGCGCTTACCGGGCTTTTCTGGTACGACACTAGGAAAGACTTCCCCATTTGGGAACACCGCAGGTACGCCCAACAGCCTCGCTTGGCCAAGGGGGACGGGCCGATTGTGAAGTTTCGGCGCTGGAGTAAGCAGTTCTACAGCGTATTGGAGGACAGCGCTGGTGCGCTGAATACCGAGGACGCGACGGCTCACAACGAACCGCCGACGCCTGACGCCTGATGTCTGACGCTCGATGTGCCAGTGCTTAACGCCTAGCGAGGAATGAAGGGTGCACCACCATGAACGTAGGAAATCGACGTACGTCTGATCCGGTGCAGCCGGCGTTGCCGGCGTCGCAGGAGCACCCGACGCCCAGTCTTCCGTATCCCGACGGGTGGTTCGCGGTGGCCACGAGTGACGAGGTGAAGCCGGGGAAGGTGGTGAATCGGCGGTTGCGGGGCCAGGACGTGGTCCTTTACCGCACCACAGGTGGGCGGTTGAACGTCATTCGGCCGTTCTGCCCGCACTTGGGGGCGCACCTTGGGCATGGTGGAACGGTGCAGGGCGACAATCTCGTCTGCCCCTTCCATCATTTCCAGTTCGCTCCGGACGGAAGGTGCGTCAAAACTGGATACGGTACGCCTCCGCCCAAGGCTCAGTTGTCCGCGCTGCATTTTTGCGAGGTGGATCATCTCGTCTTTGTGTGGGCCCACACCGAGGGAAAGCCGCCCCAGTGGGACGTAGAAGGGCTGTTGGGTTCGGACTTCCCCAAGCCGCACATCACCCCGCGATCGCTGCTGGCCCATCCCCAGGATGTCGTGGAGAACTTCATCGATGTCGGCCACTTCGGCCCGCTGCATGGAATCGCCGTGGAGGCCGTGGAAGGCCCGCTGTTCGAGGGGCGCCGGTTGGAGGTCGAGTACCGGCTTTGCCCATCCGGAAAGGGATCGGGCAAGCGGTATTCCACGCTCCCGACGATGCGCGTCATCTCGGATGGGCTCGGCAATATTCAGGTGAAGGCCGATCAGATGAAGTTCGGCTTCGATATGCGGGCCCGCATCTGTGTGACGCCTGTAGAGGCCACCCGTAGCGACCTGCGCGTGTCCGTCGCCCTACGACCCACGGGACCGGGGCGCCGGCGGGTAGCCGGCGTGGTGGCCACCCTGGCTCCCAAGGTGTTCGCGCGGGCGGCTGCGGCCGACACCAAGCGGGACGCCGCCATCTGGGCCCACAGCAGCTACGTGGAGCGCCCCCGGCTCGCGAAGGGGGACGGCCCGATCATGCCGTTCAGGCGCTGGGCCGGGCAGTTCTACAGCGGCGACGGCGCACCTGGCAGCAACGTACCCGCGGTGACGGACGTACCTGCGGTGGCCGACGCGCCCGCGGCGAACGACGCGTCCGTGGTGACCGATGGCTGAGCGCGCAGCGGGTCGAGGCGCTCCGGCCGGCCTTGCCGCGACCGAAGAGCCAGGGCTACGGATTGAGCTTTCCCGAGATCCGCCAGTCGCCGCACAATGGGATCATGATCACGAGGCTGACGCGACTCGATGAACTGCCGGCGCTCCAGGACATCGAGCGGGCGGCGGGGGAGTGCTTCCGGAGCGTGGGCATGGCGGAGATCGCCGATGACGAACCGCCCACCCTCACCGAACTCACCCACTATCAGCGGACGGGTCGCTCTTGGGTCACCGCGGACGACGGTGATCGGCCGGTGGCGTACGTGCTGACCGAGCCGGTGGACGGGCGAGTGCACATCGAGCAGCTCTCGGTACACCCGGACGCGTCCCGGCAGGGCGTCGGGCGGGCCATGATCGACCACCTGGCGGCGCGGGCCGCGGCAGCGGGGCTGCACGGGATGACGTTGACGACCTTCGCCGACGTGCCCTGGAACGCGCCGTACTACGCGCATCGGTGCGGGTTTCGTGTGCTGCCCGAGGCGGAGGTGACGCCCGGGCTACGGGAGATTCGACGCCGGGAAGCCGAGCTTGGGCTCGATCGTTGGCCACGGGTGTGCATGCTGCGCGAGCTGTGACCGGGTCGTGCTGTGGGATCGGTTCCTTAGGGCCGGCCGTTCACGCCGTGTCAGCCGGCCCGAAGGACGCCGAGCGAGCCAGCCAGCGGCCCGCGTGTTGACTGACCTCGATGGGGCGACCGAAGCAGGCCGTCAACCCCGCGTCCGTCAGGACATCGGGCGCCGGGCCCTGCGCCTGCACCCGGCCATCGCGTAGCAGTAGCGCATGGCCGATGCTTGGCGACAGCTCTTCCAGGTGATGGGTCACGGTGACCGTGGCCAAGTGCGGCCGTGCATCGGCCAATTGACGCATGGTGTCGATCAGGTCTTCTCGCGACGGCAGGTCGAGCGCGTTGAACGGCTCGTCGAGCAGCAGCAGTTGACAGTTCGGCCGGCCGGACTCGGCGCCTGGGTCGGCCATCAGCGCGCGAGCGATGAGGATGCGCGCCCGCTGGCCGCCTGAGCACACGCCGTAGGGCCGATCCGCCAACTCCTTGCACCCCAACTCGGCGAGGAGTGCGCCGGCCCGCTCGCGGGTGGCATCGTCGTACGAGCGCCACAGCGGTTGCACGGTGCCGGTTGCCCCGGTCAGTGCGACGGTGAGCCCCGTCGCGTCCTGCGGGACCTTCTGCGCCGATGACACCAGGCCGATGCGGGCACGAAGGCCCCGGACGTCCACCTGGCCAAGTCGGTGACCGAGGACATCGACCGTGCCGCTGGTGGGGTGCATGAGCGCGCCGATCAGCCGGAGCACCGTGGTCTTGCCGGCGCCGTTGGCGCCCAGCAACGCCCAGTGCTCGCCGGGGTGGATGGCCCAGTTGATGTCGTCCAGGATGACCTGTCCGGTGGTGGGCCTGCGTACGGCCACCGCGTTGAGGCAGGCCACGGCGGCGCTGTTGCTGCCCCCGCCGGGCGCCCCGGGGCTCCCGGTGGCCACCTCGCGCACTCGCTTCGTACCGCTCGTCATGCCGCCTCCTCGCGTGCGGTGTCCGTGTCCGTGACGCACAGCAGGGTAGGGGCGGCCTCCGGGGCCGTGGCCGTGCTCGCCAGCTTGCGCTGGAGGCTAGTTGTACGGGCCATCGGCGTGGGCAGGTGTCCGATCTGTGGACGGCGGCGCAGGGCGCGCCGGCTAGCCTGCCGCCTCCCAGCCCGCCGTGTGCACGCGGTCCACCGCGTGCGCCGACGCCGGTGTGATGTGCTCGGTGAAAAGCCGGGCCACCAGTTCGCCGCGGCTGGCCACGCCGACCTTGGCCAGCACCGACTTGATGTGGTCGCGCACCGTATGCCCGGTGATGTGGAGCCGCTGCGCGATCTCGGCGGTCGGCAGGCCGCTGGCGACAAGACGGGTGACCTCAAGCTCCCGCTTGGTCAGTTCGTACGTCTCCACGATGATCGCGGCCACCTCGGATGCGGCGGCAGGTTCGATCATGACCGCGGTGAACGCGTCATCACCAGTGAGCCGGCTCGCGTGGCACACGAGCCAGCGCCCATCTCGGCGGCGGACCCGCACACGACCCGCCCCGGCGGCGGCGAGTGTGGCGATCCACATCGGGATGGGCATGGGCGCGGCTGCCCGCGCTGCGGGGCCCTCAGCGGGCACACCACCGACGCCAGCGATGTGCTCCCTGGCCTGTTCGTTGGCCGACACCAGGCGCCCGGAGCGGTCGAAGAGCAGCACGCCGGTCGCCTCCCCGAGCCCGCCGCCACCGGCTCCGGCCCCGGCTCCGGCCCCGGTCGCGGTCGCGGTGGGGACGCCCGTGGCACCGGGGCGCAAAAAGCCGCGTAGCCGGGAGGCCAGGGGGCTGGAGAGCCCGGCGAGCAGGTCGGTGTCCGCGCCGGTGAAGGCCGGTCGGCCAAGCGTGCGGAACAGGCTGACGGTGCCCCAGGGCCGCCCGGCGATCCGCAGCACGGCGCGCAGTTCGTCGCCGAAGTGGCGCGGACGCAGATAGGTGTCGTACAGCGGGCTGACCTCCGGCCGATCAGCGGTGCTCGCGCGCAGTGCGGCAGCCGGAACGGGGGCGTGCACGAGCGTACGGAACGGGTTGACCGTGCCCGGGTCGGCTTCGCTGGTCCAAAACACCGCACAGCCGCCCTCATCGATGTTCTCCACCCGGATCGGCGCGGCGATCAGCCCGGTCAGTGGGTCGGTCGCCCGCCACACCGCCGCATCGAAGGGGAGCAGCCGGGACAGCCGCGTGGAGGCGGTCGCGAAGAGCGTGAGCGCATCGGGCGCCTCGGCGGCGCGAGAGAGCAGTTCCTCGCGCTTCCATGCGTCAGGCCGAACCATCGCCTTGTCGCCCTCCTGGATCTTCCCTGCTGGGTCTTCCCTGCGCCCGCAGGGCTCGGGCGCCGCGCGGTTGGCTGCGTCAACCTAGGGGATGAGCAGAAGCTTCCCTGTGGTGCGCCGGGAGTGCAGATCCTCGTGGGCCCGGCGCGCCTCGCTGAGCGGGTACCGGCCACCGATATGCGCGCGTAGCCCGCCTGCGAGGGTGCGCGCGAACACGTCGTTGGCCCGGGTCAGCAACTCGGCCCGATCGCGGGTGTAGTGGGCGATGCCGGGCCGGGTGAGGTACAGGGAGCCGCCGTCCAGCAGCCGGCCAACATCGAACGCGTCCACCGGGCCGCTGGCCCCGCCCACCAGTGCCAGCGTGCCCCGGACACGCAGGCTGGCCAGGCTGTCGTCGAAGGTCGCGGCGCCGACCCCGTCGTACACCGCCGCCGCGCCCAGCCCATCGGTCAACTCCCGCACCCGAGCGGCGAACCCCTGGTAGCCCAGGACGGCGTCCGCCCCCGCGGCGCGGGCCACCGCCTCCTTTTGCGGTGTGGAAACGGTGGCGATGACGCGGGCCCCACGGGCGACGGCGTACTGCGTCACCATTCGGCCCAGACCCCCGGCGCCCGCGTGCACCACGACGGTGTCGCCCGGCTGCACGCGGTAGGCGTCGTGGACGAGGTAGTGCGCGGTCATGCCCTGCATCACCACGGCAGCCGCGGTCTCGCTGTCGAGACCCTCAGGGATGGGCACCAGACGGTCGGCGGTGACGAGCGCACGCTGCGCGTACGTGCCCTGCGCGGTGCTCACCGAGCCGTCCATGGCCCAGGCCACCCGGTCGCCCACCGCGACGCCGGTGACATCGGGGCCGACCGCGGCGACCGTCCCGGCGGCTTCGACGCCCGGTACGAAGGGGGTGGGCATCGAGAAGGCACCACTGCGCTGGCTGAGCTCGATGAAGTTCACGCCGCTGGCGGCGATGTCCACCAGGGCCTGACCTGGGCCCGGGCTCTGCGGCTCTGGATGGGAGGTGACGGCCTGCAAAACCTCGGGCGAACCGTGTCGGGTGACGATAACGGCGTGCATGACATCTGCTTTCGTTTAGTGTCGGTGGATTTTTAGGAGTTGAATGCTTTAGAGAGTTTTATGGCGTTTATTCCGGTACCTGATTTCTCCGGAGCGGGTGTTTCGTCGGGCGTACGGGGATGCCTGGCGCCGAATGCGTACCGGCTGGGCACGGACCGATCGTGCGGCGCTTCGCGGCGCGGTGGAATCCCTCATCTGAGGGGGGTGCCGTGCCATGCGGTGAGGCCGCCGCGGCGAGCGCCGGGCGACAGGCGGCCGGCGGCGGCCAGCGGGGACGGAACGGAGAAAACTTGCCATAACGGCGGATGTGGCAGGGGATGACCAGGGCGGAACCGCGGGGGTGGCCACGAGTGTGAACGGGCGGTGACCAGGGCGTACGCCGTGCGCGGGGCGAGGCGTGGCCGGAAAGCTGTGCCCGTTTATGTCCGTTCCGTACGACTGATCGTATGGTCGATCGTTGCTATCCTCGGGAGGCTAAGCGTGGCTGTGGTGCGGAACGTTCCATGGCGGTGAAGCACTTGCGGGGAGCGTGTTGGCCAGTGGACAAAGACGGTATGACAGCCGGCGTGACGGGCCGAGGGCCCGATCCGCGCGCGGAGCGCAGCCGGGCGGCAGCGCTTGCGGCAGCGCAAGAACTTCTCATCGAAGAGGGCTGGGCGGCGGTGACCCATGTCGCCGTGGCGGCGCGCAGCGGAGTCGGACGCACCACGCTCTATCGGCATTGGCCGGACTCGGCGATGCTCATCCGGCAGTTGCTCGCGCAGCTTTTCCAGATCGACCATTCCTTGCGCACGGGCGATCTGCGGGAGGACTTGATCTGCGAGTTGCGGGCGTTCCAACTCCTGCTGGAGAACCCGACCGGTGACCGCGCACTGCGGGTGATCATCGACCAGGCGTCGATCGACGAGGAGTACGCCGACGTCCTCGAACAGTGTCGCCACAAGGGCGCCGAGGTCCTGACGGCGATCATTGACCACGGCCGCGAGCAGGGTGACCTGCCGCAACGGCTGGGCACGGAAGAGGCGATCGGGCTGCTGCTGGGGCCCATGTTCTTCCGTCGGCTGGTTGCCAACGATGGATTCGAGCGGGATTACGTGCCCGAACTGGTCGATGGCTTCTTGCGGGCCTATGCGGTGGAGGCGCCGTTGGCGTCGCACCGTGACCTGACCTCGATGCGACGGCCCGAGCCGGCGGCGGGCGCGGCGTACTAGGACCCGCACCGCGGGCCGACCCCATCCGGTGGGAATCGTCTCGCGTGAAAGCTCGCGGCGGCGAGCCGTCATGGGGGTTCACCGTGAGCGTGGGCGAGTGGGTGACATGGTGGTGTGCTGGCTGCTGGGCTGCTTGTTGTGGTGGTATTGAGGGGTCAATTCGCGCCGGTGTAGGGGTTGAGCAAGCCCAAAAAGCCGTTGGGGGGCCGGTGAGGTAGGCGCTCCATAGGGGTCTGGTGCAGACTGCTCCACAGTAGTCAAGCCCAGGCGTGGAGCGTGATGCATGGCGAAGACGGACGACACGGCGATCGGTGTGACACACCGAGGCCCCGATCCGCGTGCGGAGCGTAGTCGTGCTGCGGCGCTCACGGCAGCCCAGCAGTTGCTGATCGAGGACGGATGGGCCGCGGTGACCCATGTCGCCGTCGCGGCGCGCAGTGGCGTCGGGCGGACGACCCTTTACCGACACTGGCCCGAGTCGGCCATGCTGATCCGCGACGTGTTGGCCCGTTCCTTCCAGGCGGATCATTCAGCGCCGACCGGGGACTTGAGAACTGACCTGATCTCTGAATTGCTGGCGCTTCGCGCGATGTTGCTTGATTCTGTGGCCGAGCGTGCGCTGCGAGTGATGATCGAACGGGCCACGGCCGACCGGGCGAGCGCCATCATCCTCGAAGATTGCCACCGCAAAGGTACGGAACTTCTACGGGAAATCGTCGAGGCGGCGAAGGTTCGGGGCGAGCTGCCGGGTGACCTGAAGGCCGATGTCGCGATCGACAAGCTGGCCGGCCCGATGCTCTTCCGGCGGTTGTTTTTCAACGGAACGTTTGATGACGGCTATGTTGCCGATCTCGTGGACCGCTTCCTTGACTCCTACGCGCTTCCGCAGGTCCAGGGCACAGACTGACCGTCTGTGCTCGTGTCGTGGCGCGACGCACAAGCAAAGGCCGCTATGCTCGACGGCCAGATGTTTCAGTGAGACTCCAGCGGCGCTCTATTCGTGCCGCAGACCCTGGTGAAGTCCGCTCTATGAAACATCTTGTACCGCGCACGGGGGAGAGCGAACGGGGGCGCTCATCGGGGGGTCTGGCGAGCCCAGCGTCACGCGACTGATGAGTGTGCTCGTGTTGCTGCCCTTGGCCGGAGGCGACGTGCCTGAAGTCATGGCGGGAGTGATTTCGTGAACCAGCTCATGGATAGCGGTGTCTGCGAGGCAATTCCCATATTGTCCGTAATGAACCGTGAGAAAACGCACCAACCCCGTTCTGCCCGGTTATTCGGAAGGGAAGGGGAAATCGCCGAACTCTGCGGAATGCTGCATGATCCCGGAATCCGGCTGTTGACCATCACAGGACCTGCCGGCGTCGGCAAGAGCGCGCTGGCGAACGCGGTGCTTGCCGGGTCCGTGCCGTACGCCACCGATGGCGTGATCAAGACTGACCTCGCGTCCACTGGCAGCCGCACCATTGCCTGGCGCCAGGTCGCGGCGGCGCTTGGCGTCGGCAGCGACGCGGCAGCGCTGTCCCTACCAGACCTAGTGGGCTCCGAGATCGGCGAGCGCGAACTGCTGCTGGTCCTCGACAACTGCGACCTCGTAGCGCCGCTCCTGTCAACCGATATCGCGTCATTGCTACGCGAATGCCCATCTCTACGCGTGTTGCTGACCAGCCGTATCTCTCTTGAGGTGTACGCCGAGCACCTGTTCCCCGTGGCGCCCTTCCCCGTGGGCTCCGGAGGGCAGACGCCGTACAGCTCGGTTGCAGTGCAACTGTTCATCGACCGGGTACGGGCGCACTACCGCAACGATGTGCTGCACGGCGGCGAATTGCGGAACATCGCCGAGATCTGTGAACTCCTCGATGGCGTGCCGTTGGCCATCGAGGTGACCGCGCGGGCCGTCGGCACGCTCAGCCCTCGGGCGCTGCTCGAACAGCTTCGGCGTGGGGCACACCCGTACAACAGCCGACCCCTCGATGTGCCGACCCGGCACCAGTCGGTGCCCGGCGCGCTCTCCTGGGGCGATCAGTCACTTGGCGCCGAAGAGCGCGCCCTGCTCCAGCGGCTCGCGGTGTGCGAGACGTCCATCGATCTACCCACCGCACAGCGGCTCGGCAATCTGTCGCTGATGCAGGCGGCTCGCAGGCTCGACTCGCTGGTGCACAAGAGTCTGCTGGTGAGCGCCAAGCGGGAGGGCGGCGAGCCGGAGTTTCGCATGCTCACCGCGACCCGAAACTACTACCGCAAGCGGCTCGCCCAGGACCCCGAAGAGCAGACCGAGGCGCGGAATCGGCATGCCGATCACTACACAAAGTTCGCCATTGCCGCCGAACGGGGCCTGCGCATCGCGGAGGAGCGGGCGCACTGGCTGGCCCTCGTGCAGTCCCGGCTCACCGATATCCGCACCGCTATCCGGCGGCTACAGACCAAGGGGGAGCACGCCACCGCGGTCCGTACCCTCCTCGCCCTCGAAGAGGCGTGGACCGTGCACAACGTGATCCACGAGTCCGCTGGGATTTTGTCCCGCTCCGTCACCGCCCTGGAGGCGGCCGACGTACGGGATGCCAGGGACGCCGCGCTGCTGGCCGATGCGCTGGAGACGGCGGGCCGGTGGGCAATGGCCGGCGAGGAACTTCAGTGCGCTCGCGCATTGCTGACCCGGGCCGCGGAGCTGTACCGCAGCACCGGCGACGCGGGCGGGCGGGCCCGCGTGGCCGCACTGCACGGGGAACTGCTGCGCCGCGCGGGGGACATCGAGGCGGCCGAACAGCAGGCAGACTTCGCCGTCGCCGAACTCGATGCGCTCGGCGACATCAGGAACGCGGCCACGGCGCGACGATTGCAGTCCTTGGTCCGCGCCGCACGCGGCAAGCCGGAACCAGATGCTCCGCTGTTGCGGGCGTTGGAGGAGCTGCGTGCCCTTGAGGAGCCGTACGCGCGCGCCATCGCGCTGATCCACCTGGCTCGGGTACGGAAGGCCACCGGCCGGCCGTTGGAGGCGTACACCACGGCCCGAGAGGCCATGGAGATCCTCACCCGGCACGTCGGCAGCCCGGCTGATGTTGTGCTCGCGCTGGAGACAGCGGCTCGTTCGGTGCCGAGCGGAGGCGGCACGGAGCGAGCGCACATCATGCGGCTGCTGTCGATGGCGGGAGCGCTGCGAGAGCAGCACGCCATACCGGAGGGCGAGGACGGGGCCGCGTTGCGGAACCTCGCCGACCAGATGCGGGAGGCCGCGGGGGACGCGGCCGATGGGGACACCAGCCGCGCTGCCAGCGTGGCGCAGACGCCAACGCTCTACTCGGCGCTGAATACCGCGCTGTCGGCGCCGATGCCCAAGCCCGCCGAGACCCCGTGCGTGGATGCCAGGCTGGCGGGGCTCACGCCTCGACAGCACCAGATTGCGGAACTCGTCGCCGAGGGCATGACCAACCGGCAGATCGCCCGGTCGCTGGAACTGTCCGAGTGGACGGTGGTCAACCATCTGCGGCAGGTGATGAACAAGCTCGAATGCCCGTCGCGGGTCCACGTCACCCGCATCGTGCAGCGGACGGCGACCGGCTAGGAACGGCAGTCACCATGCTGGGCCCGGCGCTTTCTTTCGATGGCGCCGGGCCCAGTGTGCGTAGCTCTCCTCGCGGCAGCGGCGACGACAGAGTACGGGCGGGTGAGCGTGTTGCTGGCGGACCGGGGCGGCAGTCTCGCCCGGGAGCGGCCGGCTCGCTAGCGGGGCCGCCACGCGCCCCAGGGGGGCATCAGGGCCAGCCCAGCCGGCGCGCAGGCTCACCCGCCCAGATACGAGTCACCTGCCCCCGTACGCCGGCTCACCCGCCCAGATACGAGTCACCCGCCCCCGTACGCCGGCTCACCCGCCCCGTGCGAGTCGCCCATCCCGGCGCCGGCGCTCACTTGACCCGGTACGCCGCCGCTCGTGCCATCGCGTGCAGCTCGCTCGCCCAGGCATCCGGTAGGGCCGCGCTCACCGCGTCGTTGGCGACCTTCAGCCGCTCTTCGATGACCGCCTCGACCCGGTCCTTGATGCCCGTCTTGATGAGCAGGGCGTGCAGCTCGTCCGGGTCCGTGTGGGGCAGGTCGTCTCCCACCAGGGCCTTGACCTCGGGCTCGTCCTGGAGGGCGAAGGACATCAGCAACGTCATCTTGTGTTGCTTGAAGTCAAGGCGCGCGGGCTTGCCCGTCACGTCCGTGTCGCCGAACGCGTCCAACAGGTCGTCGCGGAGCTGGAACGCCTCACCGAGCGCGAGCCCGTACTCCTCGAACGGAACCAGCAACTCCGGAGAGCCGCCCGCGAGCATGGCGCCAACGGACAGCGGCCGGTAGACGGTGTAGCGGCCGGACTTGAACAGCGCTATCCAGCGGGCCAGCGGGATGTCCGGCTGGAACCTCGCGGCGGCCCGTACGTCCAGGAACTGGCCCACCATCAGCTCCGTGGACAGCTCGCCCCATACCGAGCGCGCGGCGGGCGGGCAGGTGGCGAGCAGCCGCTCCGCGTAGACGATGGCAAGGTTCCCGGCGAGCATGGCCACGCTTTGCCCGTAATGCCGGGCGTCGCCGTGCCAGTCGCGCTCGCGGTGCAGCGTGGCGTGCCGGACGTGCGCGGTGGGCTCGTTGCGGCGTAGCTCCGACTCGTCCAGCACGTCATCGTGCAGCAGCGCTGAGGTGTGCATCAACTCCAGCGCGGCGGCGGTGTCCACGGCCACCTGGGATGCGGGGTCGCCGCCCGCCGCGAGGTAGGCCGCGATGCAAAACGCGGGCCGCAGCCGCTTGCCGCCGCTGGCGACCATGGTGCCGACGCAGTCAACCAACTCAAGGGCGTCGGGGTTTTGCTCGGTCCAGTACGCACGCTCCTGTGCGAGCAGCGCAAACAGCCGCTCCTCTACGCGTGCGAGCATGCGATCTCGCAGTACGCGCGGTGTGGCCTGGCTGTCGTCGATGGCGGCCTGAGCGACGGTGGTTGTCGCCTCTATGGATGTCACAACAAGCTCCCCGGCATGGCGAAGACGAAGTCCTCGGTGGTGGTCGTGCGGGTGTCGGCGGCTGGGCCGATGGTGTCCGCGCCGTCGCGTCCCGGCTCACACGGGCTGCCGACCAGCGGTTCGACGGTGATCTAGAAGATCGGGCGGCTTGGCAAGGATCTCAGGTGTCTGCTCTGCGGTGATCTCTGCTCGGCGAGGAGTAACCGATCCGGTGGCAGCCGGCCCCACGCGAACTGTCCCCGCACACACCGCCTCCGCGACGCCCGGCCGGGCAAAATGGCCAGCGGGCCGACACCGCCGGGCCCTTTCGGCCCGGCCGGCCCGCGTACAGCGGCGCGGTCCATGGGGGCGGTGGGAGCCGCTGGCCGCGGAGCGGCCGATGCGTGCGCAGAGGTGGGGCGAGTGGTACGGCAGGTGGTCGCGGTGCGGGCCGACCTCGCAGGGGAACAGCGCTGACCGGCCGCCGCGGCACGGTGGCTCGCCACCGGCGAGGCGCCCCTCGCGCTCACCTGCCCTCCCCAGGGGGTCATGGGTCAATCCTGCGATTCTTCGCCGTCCGGGGCCATGACAACCTCCTGCCAGCGGCCCTGGCGCGGCCTGGTCAGCGCGCGGTCCACCAGCACGCCGGCGGCACCGGTGTAACTGGTCGGCTCGACCAGGTCGGCGATCTGCGCGGCCGTTAGGTGCCGCGTCACCTCGGGCAGCTCGCCGAGTATGGTGCCCAGCGGCCGTCCCGAGCCCGCCGCGTCCGCCGACGCACGGCTGAGTACGTCCTTGGCGACGGCCTTGCCAAGCAGCGGGGCCAGGGCCACGGCGACCCGTTCGGAGACGAGTTGGCCCCCGGTGAGGCCGAGGTTGGCCCGCATGCGGTCGGTGGCGACGGACAGGTTCTCGGTGAGCTCCACGGCGTGCGCCGCCGCGCCACCCGCCAGCCGCAGGCACTCGCGCAACGGCTCCCACTCCGCGTGCCACACGCCCGCCGACCGCTCGTCTTCAGCGGCCATCGCGCCGGTCACCGTCGCGGCGAGCTGCGGCACCTGGAGCGCTGCCGAGCGGATCACCGTCGCGAGCACCGGGTTGCGCTTGTGTGGCATCGCCGATGACGCGCCGCGCCCGGCAACCGTGCCCTCGTGTACCTCGCCGACCTCGGTACGGGTCAGCGACTGCACATCGACAGCGACCTTGCCCAGGGCCCCGGCCGTGAAGGCCAACGCCGCCGCCAGGTCCACCATCGGGGTACGCAGCGCGTGCCAGGGCAGTACCGGCTGGGCCAGCCCCGCCTCATCGGCGAAGGCCGCGGTCAGCTCCTGCGCGTAGGACCCCACGCGCGGCGAGCCGTGTCCGCATCCCGCGTACTCCAGATAGCCCGCGAGCGTGCCGGCCGCGCCGCCGAGTTGCACCGGAAGTCCATCGCGCACCCGGCGCAGCCGCTCCGCCGCGTCGAGCACCAGCCACATCCAGCCAGCGGCCTTGAGGCCGAAGGTGGTCGGCACCGCGTGCAGGGTCAGGGTGCGGCCCGCCATCGTCGTGTCTCGGTGCCGCTCGGCGAGCGTGGCCAACGCCTCGGCGGTCCGATCGAGGTCGGGGATGATCAGACCCAGGGCCCGGTCAGCGACCAGCATCGCGCCGGTGTCCAAGATGTCCTGGCTGGTCGAGCCGCGATGGACGTACTCGGCCGCGCTCGCGTCCCGCGCGGCG
The DNA here is from genome assembly GCF_014203645.1 of Streptomyces zagrosensis. Classification (GTDB taxonomy): domain Bacteria; phylum Actinomycetota; class Actinomycetes; order Streptomycetales; family Streptomycetaceae; genus Streptomyces; species Streptomyces zagrosensis. The sequence goes on from NZ_JACHJL010000009.1 coordinate 337,040, forward strand.
ACCACGGCGCTGAACTCCTGCACCAGGGCGACCACGGGGTTCGCCGCCTCGCGGGCCCGGCGCGCCAGGGCGAACAGGTCCAGGTGCCGGGCCTGTGCCGCATCGGTGATCACTCGCGCGGCCTCGTGCGGCACAGTGCCGAGTCGGGCCTGCGCGCGGGCCAGCGCGGCTTCGGCGTCCAACATCGCCTGGAGCCAGGCGTGGTCGGCGACGGCGGCCTCGACGGGCGTGCCCGCGCGCACGGGGGAGAGCAGCCCCGAGTCGGCGTGCCAGTGCGCGGCCTGCGCCGCTTGAACGCTGCTCGCCGTTCGTTCTCGGTCCGCTGCTTGTTCCCGGTCCGGTAGGTCCGGTACGGGCTCACTGGCCGGGAAGTGCCCATCGCCCACGGCCCCTGCACGCCCTGCGGCTCGCTGGTCGCTCATCGGCCGTCCATCTGTGCGGCAAAGGCCAGTGCTCCGCGGCCGGTGGGGGCGTCACCGGCCGCATTGCCCAACACCGCGCGGGCGATGGCGTCCGAGTCGCCCAGCGTCACCGAGTTGACCCCCGGTCTGATGCCGGCTGCCGTGACCCAGTGCACCGACTCGGTGGGCACCCCGAACGCGAACCGGCGCGGATGCGCCACGCCGTCCGCGGCCAGCAGATGGTACGGCCGCTCGGTGACGGAGAGCCCGCCCGTCTCGTACGCATCGCCGAGCGTGGAGGGGATGCGGTACGGGGCACACTGCCCGGTGTTCAACAGGTGCCGAAGGAGTGGATCGGCCGTACGGCGCAGATCGATCTCCGGCAGCCGGGCCTCGATCAGCGCGCGGGCTGTCACCCGCGAGCCGGGCACCGCCGGCGACTCCGCGACGTAGACCCCCGCCTGGCGGTCGGCCTCGATCCGCATGCCGGGCCCCGCGATGCGCACCGTCCCCGACTCGATCAGGGCGAGCAGTTCCTCGATGCGGCGCGCGGGCGGCCCGATGGACAAATAGGCGTTCAGCGGGGTGTACCAGCGGTCCAGGTCGCTGCGGTACGAATCGCCGCTGAGCCCGCCGTGATCGACCGCGAGCCGCAGCTCGTTGCGCAGGTCGCGCAGGACGTCGAGGGCGGCCTTGAGCGCTCCGCTGACGTTGCCGGCGTGTGCCGCGTCGAGGTCCTCGCGCAGGTGGTCGAGTAGCCAGTCGTGGAAGTCCGATGGATCGCTGAACTCCCGCTGTGCGTAAGGGCGTTGCAGGGCGTCCCAGTCCCAGCGGTCGGCGGGGGAGATGCCGAATGCGGCGAGCAACTCCGTTGGCTGCCCGTCGTCCGCCGAATGGGCCAGGTAGTGCTCCTGGAACTCCGCGACCCGCCCGGACCGACCGCGCGAGGTGAGCAGCGCGCAGTAGTAGACGGTCTCCACCTCGCGCGCCACCAGCGGCCACAGCACATCGCGGAAGTCGATTCCGGCGCCGTCCGCCGACTGCGCGCGCAGCTTGGCTATCAGCTCGGGGGTGAGCAGCAGCGGCTCGTGGCGTCCCTCGACGCCCTTCTCGTTCTCGCCTCGTGCGTGGTACGGCATACCGCGGCGCGAGCCGGCGTACAACTGCGGCTCGCGGCCCGATGGGCGATACACCAACCGCCCCGCGACGCGCTCGAAGCTGCCACCCCGGCCCTCGGTCAGCAAGGCCATGTGATCGAAGAAGTTGAGCCCAAGGCCGCGCAACAACACGGTCTTGCCCGCCTCGATGGCCGACAGGTCCACATCGGCGGGGTTGGACGGCGGGACGTACACCAGTCCGTGCCGGGCGGCGAAGTCGGTGAGGTCGTTCTCCTGCGGTGAGGGCTCGACTGGGACATGCCCCTGAGCCAGGACGACCGCGCTCAGGTTGGTGAGCCGGGCCCCGTTGGACAGGGCCACGGTCTGGGTGCCGACCGTGTCGTCGTCCAGGGCGACGGCCCGCGCCGCATGCACTCGCAGGGTGACCTTGGCGGGGGCGCCGGCGACGATCCGCTGGAAGGCCCAGGAAAGGTAGCTGCCGTACAGCGCGCGGGTCGGATACGTGTCGGGGCCGAGCGCGGCGGCCTCGGCGAGCGTCGCCGCGTCGTACGTCAGGGCCTGCGGCGGCAGACCAACCGACTCGGCACCGGGCGCCGCTGGTGCGCTCGACTCGGCACCGTACGGGCGCCCCGTAGCCGGAACTTCGGGCCCCGCACAGGGCTGCCTCGCTGCCCCGCTGGGCCGCTTCGGCGCGCTGTCGGACGCTACCGCCTGGCCGCGTGGCCCACGTTCGGCGATCGCCCGGGCCCATTCGAACAGGCTCGGGCCTGCTGCCAACGGGCCCTCCATTTCGACGCTGTCGTCGGTGAATACGGTGACCTGACAGGCCACGGTATTCATCAGGAGATGCCGCGATTGGTCAGTTCGCCATACCCGCCCCGCACCCGGTACGTGCGGATCGACCACATGCACGGTGATCGCGTCGTGCGCTGTGAAGTGCCGCGCATTGACGCAGAGTCGCTCCAGGACCGATAGGCCGCGCGGGCCCGCCCCGATGACGCAGACATCGAGGCGTGTGCTGGTCATGTCGCTCTCCATTCCCTGTACGACACATCACCGAGAGGGTCAGCTCGACATGAGCGAACTAGCCTCCGAGTGTTGGGGATAGTGCTCTGCCGCGGTAGCGGCTAGTTCTTGCTATCTGACATGGTGGAGCTTGCCATGCAGCTTGCTATGGCGATTCGTGCAGGTCGGGACCTATTTTGTAACGACTTCTAGCCTTCATAGCACCCGGGCGACCAGCGCCTGCACGCATACTGCGCGGCCACTCGCGCGGCCCGTCGTGAAGGTAATCCCGTTCCTAGTGGGGAGAGCTGGAATGTCCTCTCGCAAACACCCGTTGAACATCGCTGAGCTGTTTGAATGGCACGCCCAGGCGAAGCAGCAAACCGTCGCGTACCTGGACCGACCCTTTGACATAGCCCCGGACAAAGGCACCCGCTTTGATGCCGGACAACTCGTCCAGACGGTACGTGACTTCTCTGCCCGGCTTTACGCAGCGGGTGCGCGTGCGGGCGATCGCGTCGCCATTGTCAAGGACAATCACTTCGACATGACGCTGGCCGCCGCCGCGGCGGCACGCTTTGGGGCGATACCTGCCACTATCGCGGGTCTCAACACCCCGGAGAACCACCGGTCCATGATAGCGAGGCTGGAGCCGTCGGTCCTGGTGGTGTCTCCCACCGCGCTGGCCAACGCCGCGCGTGCGGGCGTCGAGCTGAGCGGCCCCGACACCAAGGTGATCGTCCTTGGCGAGCTGGGCGAGGGGGCGCCGGATGGTGCGCTGGCCCTGAGCGACCTGGATGGCGCGGACGCCCCGCCGACCCGGCTGCGCGCCCCGCACGAGTCCATGATGATCATGCACAGCTCCGGCACCACCGGTGTGCCCAAGCTGGTGGTGCACTCCGGTAACTCGCTGCTCGGCGGCGTTGCCCGGATCGAACGCATCCGCCTGCCCGTGCTGGCCAGCAGGCATCATGACGTGGTCGCCACCTCAGTGTCCTTCGCGCACGGGCGAACCGTGTCGTGGACGATCGGTCAGTTCGTGCTCGCGCCGAAGAAGATCGTCATCATTTCCCGGCATGACACCGACGTCGCCGAGCGGATGTTTGAGGAGCACCGCCCCACCTCGATCGAAGCGTGCCCGAACGTCTTCCAGCGCTGGGAGGACATGGCTCACCAGCGCCCCGAACTGTTTCGCCAAACACGGCTGTTCATCGGCACCTTTGACGCCATTCACCCGCGTACGGTGCGCACCTTCCTCAACGTCTCCAAGCGCCGCTTCCCGCTGTGGCTTCAGGGCTGGGGCCAAAGCGAGGTCGGCCCCATCTGCTTCGCGGTCTACACCCGGGGCCGGATGCAAAAGCTCTCCGACGACTCGTCGGCCACCAGTGACATCGGCTGGCCGTCACCGGGCTTCACCAAGGTCAAGGTGGTGGACATCGACACCGGCCGCACGCTCCCCAAGGGCAAGCCGGGCATGATGATGGTCGCCACCAAGGCCCGATGCATGGACTACCTCGGCGAGAGCGAACGGCACGCGGAGAAGATCAACGGTGAATGGTGGAACACCGGCGATATCGGTGAGATGCACGCCTTTGGCCGCATCAAGCTGGTAGACCGCGAGGTGGACATCATCCCCGGCACCAGCGGCATCGAACTGGAGAGCATCCTGTTGGACCGACTGCCCCGGGCGTCCGATGTGACCGTGCTCGGATTGCCGGGTGAACTTCCTGTTCCGGTTGTGTCGATGATCGACAACAGGCTGGACCCGCAGGAGTGGGCCGCCGCAACCGTCGGGCTGCCCCCGATGGCCGAGCCGAAGTTGGTGCCCTGGGACGAGGTTCCCAGGACGGCAACATGGAAGGTGCGACGCCTGGACCTGCGTGAACAGGTGCTGGGCAGCAAGCAGGCCATCGGCACCGGCCGTTGGACCTGACGGTCCGCAGCCCAGATTCCCCGCTGCGTACGCCCCATGCCCTACCGTCCGACGCAGTGCCGGCTGCGGGCTTTATCGGGCGGTTGGCCGGGCGCACCAGCGGGGCGGCGGTTCCAGTTGTGTAGGGCCGCACCCATGGTCGGGTGTGGTGTGAGATGGCACCATCTGACGGCACCGGAACGGTACCGGAGCCAACACGGGTGACAAGATGCCCCGGTTGGTGATTACCGAGACGTGAGCCCGAGGAAGTAACGCGTATGAGGAGCAGGAGTGGCTGACATCGACATAGCTGTGATTGGCGCCGGGATCGCCGGGCTGACCACCGCGTACCGGCTGACGCAAGAGGGCCACCGGGTGGAGGTGTTCGAGTCCGAGGACGCGCCCGGGGGGCGGATGCGCTCCAGCCGTATTGACGGCTACACCACCGACCATGGGTCGGAGACGATCTCCCCCTACGGCTACCCGGCCACCTGGGAGTTCATCAAGGAACTGGGCCTGGATCGAAGCAACCAGATCCACCAGATCCAGCACCCAGTGGGATTGTGGGACCAGGGCCGTAACCACCCATGGGTGGGGCACCCCAAGGGGATGCTGTTCGGTGCGGGCATGTCCGTCGCCGGGCGCGTCCAGTCGTTGCGCTCGACGCTGGGCGGCATCCTGCCGTCCGGCCAGGTCGATCCGGAATGGCCCGAGAACTCGAAGTACGGCACCATGACGCTCGCCGAGTTCGGTGAGCGCTACGGCCGTGAGATGGTCGAGCGCAGTCTCGGCCCGATCGCGCACACCGCCTTCGGTTGGCAGCCCGAAACCAGCTCAGTGGCACCGCTGCTTGCCATCGTGCAGGGCACCAGGGGCATCGTCCGCTGGCAGACCTACCGCGACGGCCAGGACACCATGGCCCGCCAGTTGGCCGAGAAGGTGAAGGTGCACCTGTCGCGGCCTGTGGAGCGGGTGGAGCGCGAGGGCGACGGGGTACGTATCCACTTCGCCGATGGCACCGACCTGTCGGCGCGCGCCGCGGTCCTCACCCAGCCGTCCCCGGAGATCCCCGCGATCTATCCCGGGCTGCCGCAGGACGAGCGGCCGTTCATCGAGGCGTCCACCTTCACCACGATGATGCGCGTTGCGGTTCGCCTCGACCGCCCGCTGGAGCCGCGCCGCGACCCGAACAGCCCGCGTTCGTACGCGGTCGTCCTTGGCCCGGACGAGGATTCGCTCTTCTCCGGCTGCACCATCGAACACAACAAGTGCCCCGAGCGCGTGCCGGCGGGCCGCGGCCTGGTCACGCTGCTGGTCTCGCCGCGCCGGGTGCACGAGGTGTTCAACCTGCCGGACGAGGAGGTGCTGGAGCGGGCGTTGGACGAAAGCACCCACTTCATCGACGGCCTACGCTCCGCGTACGTGGGGCACCACGTCGTCCGCTGGCCCAACGGCCTTCCCGCCGCGCCGCCGGCCGCGCTCAACCTCCGTGGCCGGTTTGTCCGCCGGTCCCCGCGGCCGATCGAGTACGCGGGCGACTGGCTGTATCTGCGCCCGAGCAGCGAGGCGGCCATCGCGTCGTCAAAGCTGGCGGTGGACCGGGTGCACGCCTGGCTCTCTGGCCAGCGCTAGCAGGCAGCGGGTTCTCACCCGCCTCAAACGCTGTAACGGTTCTCCTCAACCGTCTTCACGCCCCGCACCGTCTTGACGGTCTTGCTGGTCTCGACTGTTTGGATGGTCTTGAGGGTCTAGAGGGTCTCAACAGGGCGTCATGAAGCCGGAAAAGCGTCGTGGGGGGGGGGGGGGGGGGGCGGCCCCCCCCCGCGGGGGGGGGGCGGGGGGCGGGGGGGGGCGGGGCGGGGGGGGGGGGCGCCCCCCCCCCCGCGCCCGCCCCCCCCCCCCCCCCGGCCCGCCCCCCCCCCCCCCCCCCCCCCCCCGACGCTGTGAGCTACAAGGCGGGCGGCTGCTGCCCCTTGTCCTTGTCCGAGCACCGACCCCCACGGGTCAGCGGGCAGCGGTCAGGGGGGCAGGGGGCCAGCGCGGTCAGCGGAAGTCGTCCGCGTGGTCGTGGACCCACGACCGGAAGGACCGTGCAGGGCGCCCGAGCAACTGCTCCACCGTGTCGGTGACCCGCTCGGGCGAGTCCACGAACGACTGCCAGGCCCGCAGCCGGCCCTCCACGAACGCCGCGTTTCCCCAGGCGGCCGTCAACTCCGCACGGGCCGTCTCGGGCGGCAGTTCCTCCCACCGCACTGGGCGCCCGATCACCTCGCCAATGATGCGCACCTGCTCGCTGTGGGTGACCGCCTCCGGGCCCGTGAGCAGGTACTTCGCCCCGTCGTGCTGGGTTCGATCGGCGCGGCTCGCGGTGAGCACGCATACGGCCACCTCCGCGATGTCCCGCTCGTGGATCAGCGACCTAGCGGCCCGCCCGTACGGATAGCGCACCACGCCCTGCCGAATCTGGTCGGCCCAGCGCAGCGCGTTGGCGGCGAAGTCGATGGCGCGTAGAAACGTCCAGCTCACTCCCGAGTGGCGGAGCTGGCGCTCGATCTCCTGGTGATACGAGGCCGCCGTCTCACCGTCCGCGAGGTCGGCCACATCGGTGGACAGATACACCACCTGTTGCGCATGCTCGGCGATCACCTCCACCACGCGCGGGTCCACCACCGGCAGCCCCGGCCACAGCAGAAAGACGCTGTCCACCCCGCGCACCGCGGCCTCCAGCGAGGCCGGGTCCGTCAGATCGCCCCGTACGGTGTGTACGCCCGCGGGTAGCGTCGCCGCATCCGGATCGCGTACCAGCGCCCGTGGTTGAGCGTCCGATGCGGCCAGTGCGGCGACGATGTGCCTGCCTACGGTGCCGGTCGCGCCGGTCACCAGGATCTCGGTCATTCGATGACCGTAGAACTTCAACTGCTGTTTAAGTCAAAGCTGGCGGGCATGACAGGCATGACAGCCGTGGCGAGTGCGGCAGGACTGCTGAGGCTCCCCACGAGCGAGGGGGAGCCGACATGACGGAGCCCCGCTCCACCGGGCGACCGGTGGGCGGGGCTCCGCCGTGACGCCGCGCGTCCACGGGGGTCGGTCGCGCGGCGGGTCTCTTAGACGCGGTCCACGGCACGCTCCGAGGTGTTGCCCTCGTCCGCGGTGGACGACGGCGGCACCGGCGGGGCGCTTTCGCTGATGCCGAACCGGTCATGGAACTTGCGCATCGGGCCCGGTGCCCACCAACTCTTCTCGCCAAGGAGACGCATCGACGCGGGGAGCAGGATGCCTCGAATCAGCGTGGCGTCGAGGAGGATCGCGAGCGGGACGCCGAGGCCCAGGGCCTTCATGTAGCTGATGCCGGACGTCAGCATCACGATGAACACCAGCGACAGGATGATCGCCGCGTACGTGACGACCTTGCCGACGCGTTCCAAGCCGGTCGCGACAGCCAGTTCGTTGTCACCGGTGCGGTCGTACTCCTCCTTGACCCGGGAGAGGATGAACACCGCGTAGTCCATGGAGAGGCCGAAGCCCAGGGTGCCGACGAGGACCGGGACCGTCCAGTTGATGGCGCCGGTATTGATGAAGTCGCCGACCAGCCACTGCATGTGGCCGTCCTGGAAGACGAAGACCAGCGATCCAAAGGTGGCGCTCAGGCTCAGCACGCTGAGCACGATGGCCATCAATGGCAGCAACAAACTGCCGGTCAGCAAGAAGAGCAGGATGTAGGCGCCGATCGCCATGATGCCCAGGGCCAGCGGCAGATTGTCGGTGAGGACGTCGAAGGTGTCCACGGAGATCGCGGGATGGCCGCCGACCTTCACCGGAAACGGGGAGTCGGCGTCCCGGATGTCTCGGACGATGTCCTCGCCCTTGGGGGAAAGGCCGTCAACGGCGGGCACGACGCTGAAGTAGGTGGACGAGTCCGTCCCGTACGTTTCCTCCGAGAGCTTCGTCCGCGGGGCGATTTCCTCGCCCTTGGCGTAGGAGCCGGTCAGCGCGTCCACTCGGGCCACATTGGGCAGCGCGGAGAGCTTGGTGGCGTACGCGGTGATGTCGCTGTCGCGCGCCTTCACATCGCCGATGTCGCGGGCGACGACCTGCATCGCCTGCGCCTCGCGGTTGTTGAAGTCCTCCTGGACCGTCTTGGCGACCTTGGCCGACTGAGCCGACTTCGGCAGAATCTGCTCGTCGGGCAGGCGCAGGTTCAGGTCGCGGACGGGCGAGCCAAGCAGCGTCATCAACGCCAGCACCGCGACCACCAGCGGGACGGGCTTGCGCATGACGAACAGGGCCATGCGGTGCCAGCCGCCCTCGGACGACTCGGCCACCGGGCGTGGCTTACGACGGATCAGACGCAGCTTGTCGATGCGTGGCCCGGCCCAGGCCAGCAGTGCGGGCACGATGGTCAACGTGCCGAAGGCCGCCACCAGCGAGGTGGCCGCGCCGCCGACCGCGATCGACTGGAACATGCCGAACGGCATGACCACCAGCGACATCAGGGCGATGGCCAGCGTGACGGCGGAGAAGGTGATCGTGCGGCCTACCTGGCGCATCGTGGCGCGGATGGCATCGTGCGTGTCGAACCCGCGTTGGAGTTCCTCGCGGTAGCGCGTGATGAACAGCAGGCTGTAGTCGATCGCGAGGCCAAGGCCAAGCAGCGTGGTGACGTTGGTCAGCAGGTTGTTCGCATCGAAGGCGAAGGTGATCAGGTACAGCAAGCCAAAGACAAGCAGCATCGTGGCCAGGGCGACCGCCAGCGGAAGCGCCGCAGCGACCAGCGAGCCGAAGATGATGACGAGGACGACCAGGACCAGCGGGAAGACCAGGGTCTCCGCCTTGCTGGCGTCCTTGGCCGACTGATCGACGTTCTCGAAGTTCATCAGGGCGGTGCCGCCCAGTTCGACCTTCAGGCCCTCGACCTTGCCGGAGTATTCGTCCTCCAGGTCCTGCACCCGGTCGTTGACCTCGTCGAAGTCACCGAGGATGCGGCCACTGATGAGCGCCTGCTGTCCCGACTCGCCCTTGAGCGAGGGGGCCTTGCCCATGCTCCAGTACGACGCGACGTTCGCAACGTGTTTGTTGTCCGCAAGGCCCTGCGTCAGCTTGAGACCGGCCTTTGTGACCTCGGGGTCATCGACACCGCGCGGGTCACTGACGACGATGGAGAGGTTCGGACGGCCCTGCTCGAACTCCTTCTCCAGGATTTTTTCGGTCTTGTGCGATTCGGTGTCGGTGTTCTCATAGCCCCCCATCGTCAGCCTGTCTGCCAGGCCCATGGAGGCCCCACCGACGGCGAGCACGATGATCAGCATGGCCAACAGGATTTTCTTTGGCCTCGGGAGGATCAGACTCGCTAGTCTGTCGAGCATTTTTGATATCTCCTGTCGGGCGGTGCCATGGGGAGCACCGTGCGAGGACTTATGGAACAACTTGCACTGAACCTATGGAACAGTCTGCACCTCGCGTTGGCTCCGGTGCAACCCGTTCCATAGGCCGCCGCGCGTGTCCTCGGCGGGAGGTCGCGTCATCCCGTCGCAGCGGTTCGGATGCCGACGTCGTGCCCGGTACGGAGCATGAGTGACAGTCGTCAAACACCCTTCCCGGGAAGATGAGTTCAACGCACAACAATGTAGAGAACGTCACCGGAACGTGATCCAAAACCCCTCGTTCGCTACTCGGGCCACCGCGCGACAGAAGGGCAGTGGGGCGTGTTCGGTGCCAGCAGCCGCACCCTGTCTGATGTGCGGGGGAGCGGCGTTTCGGCGTCGTGTCCGTCGAGCGCGTCGAGCTGTGGTGCTCGCCGGCCTCTCGCCGCGTACGGGGCGTTGCCTAGCTACCCGAGGTGCTTGCCCAGCGCTGCGGACGGCGGGATGGGCCGGTCACCAACCGCGCCGCCGATGCCCTGTCTCGGCCCTGGCTGGCCCTGTCTGGGCTTCGGCTGGGCCCTGGCTGTGCCCTGCTGGGGCCCCGTCCGTGCCGAAATCCACACGCTGGCTCCACCCCTTGAACCGCGGCCCCTGCCTAGCATCGACGGCTGGCCATGGATACGGACGTCGCCCCGCTGCCGGGTGCGGAAGCGGGGCGACGTCGAAGCCGTTGGCTGCGCGCGTGCGCGCGTCGGGCGCCGCGGGTCACACGTGCAGCGCCAGCACATTGGCGAGCAGCAGGGCAGGAACGCCCCAGCGGTGCAGCTTGATGCCGAGCATCCGGGCCTGGAGCAGATTGCCCTGGCCGACGCCGGCCCGCGCCTGTGACACCCGCATCACCCACAGCGGCACCATCAGCGCCACGAACCACAGCGGCACCGCGCCCACCCCGATGGCCACCGCCACGGCGATCAGCTCCAGCAGATGCGCGCCGACGATGATCTTCCGGTACGCCGAAGGCGAGGTGAGCGTCGCGAGGTTGCGGCGCCCGGCCAGCCGGTCGCCCTCCACGTCATTCATGTTCGAGTAGATGGAGACCAGCAGGCTCCACAGCCCGAACAGCACCGTCTCCAGGATCACCAGGCCCGTGGCCTCGCCCGTCAACAGGACGTACGGGACGAGTATCGCCAGGCCCGGGGTGACCAGGATGAGCTCCTGGCCGAAGTTGTAGCTGATCTTCATGCCGTACGAATACTGGACATTGGATATCAGTACGGCCGCCATCAACAGCCCCACCCATAGCGAGGTCTCGGGTGCGATGACAAACACCATGGACCACAGGATGGCGCCCCAGACCATCGCTCCCCAGCCGAACAACTCTGCCTGACGTACCGTCAGAGCTCCGCTGAGGAGCGGCTTTCGCGTCAGATCGCGCAGTGCGCCGGTCTCCGGGGAATAGTTATGCGCGTCACTTCCGTCCCGGATGCCGGTGACATCGTCCAGGGCCACGGTGGCGGCGACCACCCCGACGTAACCCGCTATGTAGAGGAGCAGCACGGCAAAGGTCGTGCCGTCCCACAGTTGCGAGCCGGGCAGCGCGGCCCAGACGATGAATGCGCTGAGGTAGTAGTCGTAGAACCCGAGCTTGCCGAGCTTGATATAGGCGTTCAAGCGATCTCGGGTGTCCGGCGACGCGGCGATGTTCAGCGACATGCGGAGGCTGCCTTCTGTGATGGTGTCTTCGAGCTCTGGTGGGTCTTCCCGGTGTGCTAGGAGCGTGCGGAGTACGCGGGCGGGAATCTGTGTGGGGTGGTATCGGTGGCTAGTGGCTAGTGGCTAGCGGTGTGGACGGATGCGGCCGTGGTGCTGGGTGTTGGGCAATTGGTGCTGCGTGCTGCGTGCTGCGTGCTGCGTGCTGCGTGCTGCGTGTTGGGTGTTGGGTGTTGGGTGCGGTGGGCGAGGTGCCTGAGTACGGATGGTGCGGCGGATTGTGCGGGGTGATGCGTGTCGTGCGAGGTGGTGCGTGGGCGCGTGGGGTTGTGCAGTGTCGTATGAGGTTGCACGACGTCATACGAAGGTGCGCGGGGGTGTGCGGAATCGTGCCTTCACACCCGGGTGAGGGACGCGGTGGGGTGTCCGCTGGGGTTGTCTGGTCGGTGGATGCCGCGCACGGCACGCGGTCGCGGCGGGTGCCGCGCCGCGTGCAGTCCGCGGAAACGCGAAGAGAGGGAAACGCGAACACGCGAACACGCGAAAAGACGGAAACGTTGAGTAGGTGAATGCGTGAGGTGTGTGGAGTATGCGCGTACGGCGCTGAGGGAATGGGTGATGCCCTACCGGGGCTTGCGGCCGTACGTCGAGATGAGCACCTGAGTCAGCCAGTGATGGGCGGGGTCGCCCATCTGCGCAAGGGCCTCGTCCACGCGTGATGCGGAGACCATGCCCTCGGCGACCAGGCGCGGCTTCATGAACTCCAGCCACAACTGGTAATGCCGGGCCTGGAAGGTACCTCCCTGGACCACGACGGCACGGCCCTCGGCCGACACCTCTTCCAACCCGGTGCTCAGCGCGGCCTGGAGGTCGAAGTGGCCGCCGCGGGGCTCATGGCCCGAGCGGCGCATCAACTCGTAGCCGGCCGCCCGCACGTCCTGGAGGAAGTCCTCAGAGGTGGCGCTGCGGAACAGCGTCATCGAGTCGGTGTCCTCAAGGAAGAGCCAACCGCCCGGCTTCAGCGCCCGAACCATGCTGGCCACCGCGGCCGGTCGGTCCTGGAGGTGCTGCACCACCATCCGTGAGTGCACGACGTCAAAGGAAGCGGCGGGCAACTCCTCGGTACGGATATCGATCTTGGCTACCTCTACATGCGGTGCCCGCAGTGCCTCAAGGCGCCCGATCTCCAGATCGGCAGCGAGCACCCGCCCGGTGGGCCCGACCCGTTCCCCGAGCCACCTCGCGATGGACCCGGAACCCGCGCCCACCTCAAGCGCGTGCCAGCCGCTGGTCACGCCAACGCGCTCCAGGCGCTCGATGGTGCCCGGGTCCCAGAGGGCCTCGTTGGCGCGCAGCCGCTCCGTCTCCTGATCCCAGGTTGGATCGAAGACATACTTCTTGGGCTCCTGGTCGGTCATGCTCATATCGCTCCTCGCCCTCCGTGGACCTCGTATCCTCCGTGGACCTCGTGCCACTGCCGCCCACGCCCAGCCTGTGTGGGGCTCAGGCTAGAAACCTGCGCAAGACCCTGCCATGGCAAGAGCGTGCGCGCTTGGCCGTACTCCAGGCAGTTATCTGCTAAGGACTCGCAGGTCACACCTGGCATACGGTGGGCGCTCCCCTTCGCGCATCCATGAGGAGTTCGCGGTGCTGCACACACTGCTCGTCGGGCTGGGACGGTCAGGACGAGAGCTGCATCTGCCGGTCCTCCGCCGTCTGCGACAGGACGCCGGAACCGGTTTCGGAAACGCGGCTCCGCATGCCCTTTTCGCCGCCGCAACCCCGCTTGGCTACGACCTGATCCCGCTGCCGGAGGGCCAGTCCGTGCCCGGCCTCACCACCGTGCCCACGCTCGCAGAGGCACGCGCCCGGCTCGACCCCAAGACCACCGTCATCCATCTGTGCACGCCACCTGGCCAGCGCGCCGAGGTGCTGCGTGACCTCGCTGAACTGGGCTTCAGCCAGTTTCTGGTGGAAAAGCCGCTGGGTGTGGACAGCGAGGCCGTTGCCGAGACCCGCGCCGTGCGGGATGCGTACGGGCTCCGCCTCGCCGTTGTCGCGCCCTGGTTGCACAGCACGCTGACCGACCGGCTGCGCCGTACCGTGCGCTCCGGGCGCCTCGGCGAGTTGCGGCGCATCACCGTGCACCAGCGCAAGCCACGGCTGCGCCGCTCGCTGAGCACCCCCAGCCACCCGACCGCCTTCGACGTCGAACTGCCGCACTCGGTGGGCGTCGCGCTGCGGCTCGCAGGGGGCGGCAAGATCACCGAAGCCACCTGGACCGATGCGACGTCCGGCGACCGCGTGGTGCCCCGCATGGGTACCGCCGCACTCACCCTGGCCCATGACGAGGGCGCCACCACCCGTATCGTCACCGACCTGGTGTCGCCGGTGCGCGAGCGCAGCATCGTGCTGGACTTCGACGCGGGCCAGGCCGTTGGCCACTACCCGATCAGCGGGGACGACAACTACGCGCAGCTGCGGGTGACTCCCATCGGGCTGCCCGAGGAGCACGAGGTCTTCCAGGACGACGCGCTGGACGCCTGCCTCCTGCGCGCCTACCGGGGCTTCGCCGAGCACGCCGACTTCACCTCAGACTTCGAGCTCCAGGCCCAGGTCGTGGAGCTCTTGGAGAGCGCCAAGCAGCACGCCGCCGCCGCCGAACCGGTCACTGCCAACGCGGTCACTGCTAGTGCGGTCACCGCCAGCGCTGACACCGCCGAGCGTGCGGTCGATGAGCGCCGGGCCGAGGCGGGGGAGCAGGTCACGTCCACGAAGAACGGGAGCATCCATGTCGGTTGACGCCACCGGGACGAGCGCGGGGACCGCGCTGCCGCCGGGGATCGCGCTGTGCGGAATCGGCGATGAGGCAGGCGCCTCGCTCGATGAGCAGATCACTGCGCTGAGCACCCTCGGTTGGGGCCACATCGAGCTACGTAACGTGGATGGCGCCGCGGTGGCCGACCTCGATGACGCCGCGTTCGAACACCTCGTGGACCGGCTCGCCGCCGCCGACCTCACCGTCACCTGCGTGGACTCCCGGATCGCCAACTGGGGTCGGCCCATCACGGGCGACTTCGAGGTGGACCTGCGCGAGCTGGACATCCTCGCCGAGCGTTGCCCGCGCCTTGGCACCCGCTTCATCCGCGTCATGTCCTACCCCAACGACGGTCTTTCCGAGGAGAGCTGGCGGCAGGAGGTGCTGACCCGGATGGGGAAGCTCGCCGTCCGCGCCGAAGAGGCCGGGCTCGTCCTGCTGCACGAAAACTGCGCGGGGTGGGCCGGCACCGAAGCTGCCCGGATGCGGGAGCTTCTCGACGAGGTGGACAGCCCGGCGCTGCGGCTGCTCTTCGACGTCGGCAATGGCGTCGCGTACGACTACGAGGCGTACGATCTGCTGCCGGAGATCGCCCCGTATGTCGCCCACGTCCACATCAAGGACGCCATCGGGACGCCGGACGACGCCCACTACATGCTGCCCGGTGACGGCCGCTGTCGGGTCGAGGACTCGCTGCGCTTCCTCCTTGACCAGGGCTACACGGGCATCTGGTCCATCGAGCCGCACATCAACGTCCGCCCGCACGAGTCGCTGGCCGTTGAGGGCAAGGGCGGCGTGGAAGCCTTCATCGACTACGGCCGCGCCTTGGAGCGGTTGGTCGCCAAGTTGGCCGGGGAGCGCGTGTGAGCGGCGCCTTGGCGCACGATCCGGGCACCGAGCGCCCCGCGGGGGCAGCCCCCGCTAGCCCTGATAGCGCGGCCGGCGCCGGTGTCGAGTTGCTGGCCGCCGAACGGGAGCTGTTGCTCCAGCTCATCGGCCTGCCCACCGCGGGCCCGCTTGAGGTGGGCCCGGACGGGCCGCGCCCCAAGCTGTGGGAGGCCCAGCGGGCCTACGCCGAGGCCGCGGCCGGGCTCGGTTTCACCGTCGTACACCACGCATCGGCCGAACCGGCGGTGCTGGACCGCGAGGGCGTGCCGGTTACCGTTCGCGAGGCCGCCGCCGCCATGCCGGACTTCCTGGAGTGCCAGCCCAGCATGGTGCTGCGGCTCGGCCCCGAGCTGCCGTCCGAGCAGACTGTCATGTTCAACGTTCACCTGGACACCGTGGCCGGTTTCGAGCCCCCGCGCTACGCGCAGGGGCGCTTCCACGGCCGGGGCGCCATCGACGCCAAGGGCCCGGCCGTCGCGCTGCTCGCAGGGCTGCGCGCGGCCCTGGCCACCGCCCCGGAACTCGGGACGAGCACGGGGGTGCTGATCCAGCTCGTCGCAGGTGAAGAGGGCGGCGCCATGGGTGTCTTCGGCACCCGCCCGCTGGTGGAGGCCGGATACACCGGGCGGCTCAACATCTTCTGCGAGCCCACCCAAACGCTCCTGGTGCCGCGCTCCACCGCGTCGGCCACCGCCCGGATCACCGTCGCGGGCCAGGACTCCATCGACGATCGGCCAGGCGGCGGACACAACGCCACCGTGCTGCTCGGCTACCTCGCCCAGCACCTGGCGGAGCGGCTGTCCGAGCGCGTGGACGGCGGCCGGGTGTGCGTCGCCGGCCTACACACCGGCACTTTGCACAACAAGGTGTACGGAAGCGGCCACCTACTGCTCAACCTCGCCTACCAGACCACCGAGGCCGGACTCGCCCTCCAAGCGGCGCTGGCCGATGAACTGGCGGCCGGGCTCGCCGCGTTCCGCACCCGCTTCGCCGACCTGCCCGATTTCGCGCTCACCGCCCGCGAGGCCGCCGCCGTCACCACGCTCGACTGGCTCAAGCGTGGCCTGCCCGCTCTCAGCAGCTCCGACCCGTGGGCCGAGCAGTTGCTCACCGAGGACGCGGGCCTGCGTTACGCACCAGCCGACGCCGGGGTGTGCACCTGTGACGCCATCTGGATGCACGGCGTACCCGGCGCGTACACGGCCGTGTACGGGCCAGGCGACCTCGACGCCAACGGCGCACACGCCGAAGGGGAGCACGCCGACCTCGCGGACCTGGAGTCGTTCGCCACCGGCGTGCGCTCGCTGCTCACCCAGTTCGCCCGCGCCGGCGCTCACGCCCGTACCGCACACGCCGCCGCCCCGGGCACCGAGCAGCCCGGCACCCACCCACCCTCCGGCAACACCAGCCCCACCGCCCTAGCCAGGAACGGATGGTCATGACACCGACGTCGCCCTCAGCAGCCGGCGAGCCGGACCCGCGCGTCCCGTACGAGAGCCTGGTCGGCTTCGCCACCGAGGTGTTCGCCGCCCGCGGAGTGCCGCACGCCCGCGCCCACACCGCGGCCGAGGCCCTGGTCTACGGCGACCTCGCGGGCATGCGCTCGCACGGGCTCACCAATTTGTCCCGGCTGTACCTGCCGCTTTTCGACGACAAGCGGGTCGAGCCCGACGCCCAGCCCGAGGTGCTCGCCGACAAGGGCGCCTCCGTACTCCTGGACGGCAACAAGGGACTTGGCCTGTGGCTCGCCAGCGAGGCGATGGACCTGGCCGCCGACCGCGCCGCCGAGTACGGCATCGGGCTGGTCTCGGTGCGCAACGCCACCCACTTCGGCTGTGCGGGGCACCACACGTTGCGGGCCGCCGAGCGCGACATGGTCGGCATCTTGGCCTCCAACTGCGGTGGTCAGCGCATCGCCAGGCCGCCGGGCGGCCGGGTCGCCATGCTCGGCACCAACCCGATGAGCATCGCTTCCCCCGCCGGGCCCGAGCTGCCCCCGTACTGCCTGGACATGTCCACCACGGCCGTGCCCACCGGCAAGATCCGCCAGGCCGCCCGCGCGGGCCAGTCCATACCCGAGGGCTGGCTGACCGACGCCCAGGGGCAGCCGGTCACCGACCCGCACGCGCTCGACCGGGGCGAGGGCTTCCCCACCTGGCTGGGTGGCCGCCCGGAGACCGGCGCGTACAAGGGGTACGGACTCGCCCTGCTCGTCGAGGTGCTGGCCGCCCTGGTACCAGGCGCCGGACTCGGCCCGACCCCCGAGGCGTACGAGGGAACCGGCGGTCCCTCCGGGCGCGATGACGACATCGGCATCCTGGCCCTGGTCGTGGCCCCGGGCGCGCTGCGTCCTGTGGAGGGCTTCTTGTCGCAGGCGGGCGGGCTCTTCCAGGCACTGCTCGACTGCCCGCCGATCGACCCGGACGCACCCGTGAGCTACCCCGGGGCCCGCGAGGCCGCCACCGCTGCCGCCGCCCGTGCGGACGGCGTATCCATCACCTCCGCGCTCTATGGTGAGCTGCGCGAGGTGGCCGATCAATGGGGACTTCAGGTCCCGGCTGGAGTCAACGGATGAGCGGCGCACTGCGCGTGGGGATCGTCGGGCTCGGCGTCATCTCCCGCTTCTATGTCAAGGCGTTCGACGAGCTGCCAGGCGTCGAGTTGGCTGCCGTGTGCGACCTGCGTGCTGAGGCGCTGGCCCCCTTCGAGGGGAAGGTCTCCACCTACCGGGACCACCAGGCCATGATCGCGGCCGGCGGTCTCGACGCCGTCGTGGTCAATGTGCCCAACGACGTGCACGCCCGGGTCTGTGGCGACCTCATCGCCGCGGGGCTCGCGGTGTGTGTGGAAAAGCCGTTGGCCACCCGCGTCGAGGACGGGCGCGAACTGGTGTGCGCGGCGCGCGAGAAGAACGTGGTGCTCTTCACCTCCTTCCACCGCCGTTACAACGACAACGTCTTGGCCCTCATCGACCGCATCCCGGCCGGGTCCACGCTCCAGCACGCGACCGTGCGCTACCTGGAGATGATCGAGGAGCACGCCGGGGACGACCACTGGTACCTGGACCCGGAGCGGTGCGGCGGAGGCTGTGTCGCGGACAACGGCCCCAACGCCTTCGACACCGTGCGGCAGCTCGTCGGCGACGTCACGGTCACCGAATCCAAGGTCGTCCGCGACGCGCAAGGCACCGACCGGCAGGCCACCGTCGAACTGCTCGCCACCTCCGGGGCCACCGCCCGGGTGCTGCTCGACTGGGCCTACCCGGGAGAGACCAAGGACGTCGAGCTGACGCTCACCGATGGCACCGTCCTGAGCGCCGACATGCTCGGCGGCCACGACGGCTTCAAGACCTCGCTGTGGCATGAGTACGTGGGCGTGCTGCGGGACTTCGCGGCGGCCGTGGCCGCGAATGAGGACCGCAGCGAGGGCGGCCTGGCCGCCCTGGAACTGGTGGCTGAGGTCTACCGCCGCGAGGCCGCGGGGGCCGCCGGGAATGCTGAGGCCGCTGGGGCTGTCGGGAATACAGCCGCCGCGCGGTGAACACCGCAACAGATGCCTAGGGAGGCACTCGATGAACCCCGCAGAAGATGGCCTGAAGCGACCGGTGACCGGCGACCTGGTCAAGATCCTCACCCATAAACGGGAGGATCGAGGCATGGAGTTGACGGAGTTCGCCAGTCGCTGCGTGCGCCGCGAGGAGATTCACGAACTGGTCACCACCGACCACGCCGACCCCAGCACGGGCGCGGTCATCGACCGCGTCGGGTTCCTGGGCTTTGTGGAGATCTCCGCGGGCGGCGTCATCGACCGCGGTGATGAGGTACGCATCGACGGCCATCTGGTCGGGACCGTACTGGGCTTCGACTCCTGCCACTTCCCGAACCACTACAACGTCCTGATCAAGGCCGACAAGACGTCCACCGGGCCTGACCTGGGGCTGCGGCCCGCGATGGAGGTACGTTTTGACCCTGCGCCCTGACGGGCCAGCGCGTCCGGCCGCGACACCACTGCTCGACACCCTCGCCGGCCCCGACACGCTGCGGGCCGTCCCCGTATCGCGGCTCCTCGCACTGGCCGCGGAAATCAGAGTGTGTATGCGACAGGCGGTGTCGCGGCCGGCCGGGCAACTGGGCCCCGAACTGGGCGTGGTGGAGCTGACGATCGCCCTGCACCGGGTCTTCGACTCGCCGCGCGACCGGCTCCTTTGGGACACCGGGCAGCGGTCGTACGCGCACAAGCTGCTGACCGGCTGCCGGGACGCCGCCAGGGCCCGCAGCCGCGGCCCCACCGGCGAGTTAGCGCGCCAGGCGGCACCGTACGACGTGATCGAGACCGCACACGCGGGCACGGCCCTGTCGTACGCGGATGGCTTCGCCAAGGCGCATCGGCTCCGCGGTCTACGCGATCGGTATGTGGTGGCGGTCGTCGGGAGCGAGGCGCTCGTCGGCGGTATGGCCTGGGAGGCGCTCAACAACATCGCTGCGGCCCGCGATCTGCCGCTGGTGATCGTGCTCCATGACCACGTCCCCGGACATGAGGCACCGAACGGCGGGACACCGAGTGACGGAGCGCTGGACGGCGGGACACCGAGCGACGGAACACCGAGCGGCGGCGCACGGAGCGACGGGGCAACGGGGGGCGGCCTCGCCCAGCACCTGGCCACCCTGCGCGCCAGGCGCCAGAGTGGCGCAGTGAGCTTCGAACGGGCCCCGAAGCCGGCAGGTGACGCGCGGCACGGCATCCTCTCCACCAGCGGCCCGTCCGTGGTGATATCACAGACCGGCGTCTTGGTGCAGACGCCGCATGCGCCGGCCATGGCCACCGGCGACCGCGGTGTGGGCTCGGTCGGTAGCCCCGCACCCACAGCGACTCGCGCCCACGACACGCTACGAGCCCGCAGCCTCTTCGACGACCTGGGCTTCGCCTATGTCGGGCCTGTGGACGGGCATGACGTGGTGGCGGTGGAGTCGGCGCTGCGGCGGGCCAAGGCGTTCGGCGGGCCGGCCATCGTGCACTGCGTCACCCGGCAACCGCCTGCCGATGGAGCTGACCCAACCGCCGACACGGCCGCTGGTACTGCCGCCGGCACCACAGGTACGTCGGCAGCAGGCCATCTGCCTGCGGTGAGCCCGGCCGATCCCGCGTTGGGTCCGTCGTGG
This sequence comes from Streptomyces zagrosensis, assembly GCF_014203645.1. Taxonomy (GTDB): domain Bacteria; phylum Actinomycetota; class Actinomycetes; order Streptomycetales; family Streptomycetaceae; genus Streptomyces; species Streptomyces zagrosensis. The sequence goes on from NZ_JACHJL010000009.1 coordinate 357,411, forward strand.
ACGTCGGTGTTTTCCGATGAGATGGTGCGGGTGGGTGCGGAGCGTGAGGATGTGGTGGGGATTACGGCGGCGATGTTGCAGC
>NZ_JACHJL010000010.1 GCF_014203645.1 Streptomyces zagrosensis
CCCACCTACTGGGCCCAACACATCCGCCAACCCGTCCACTTCCACCCCGCCATCACCCACACCATCCCCACCACCCACACCTACCTCGAACTCGGCCCCGACCCCACCCTCACCACCGCAACCCAACACACCCTCCACCACCACCACACCACCACCCCACCCACCACAGAAGGCGCCAGCCCCCCACCCACGCCCCTGATGGTGGCCACGCTGACCCGAAAGCAGCCCGAGGTGCACGCGTTCGGGCTGGCGCTGGGCCAGTTGTACGCGGCCGGGGCGCAGGTTGACTGGGCCGGGTGGTTCCCGGTTACTCCGCCGCCGCGGGTGGTCGAGTTGCCGACGTATGCGTTCCAGCGCCAGCGGTACTGGGTGGAGCCGCCCGCCGCGCGGCCTGGTGGCGCCGGCGGGGGGCAGGACGCGGGGGATGCCCGGCTGTGGGACGCGATCGAAGGACTCGATGTCGATGCGCTGACCAGCACATTGAAGCTGGAGCCGGACAGCCCGAGCATGGCGGCGCTGCTGCCTGCGCTGCCGGTTCTGTCCACGTGGCGGCGTGCACACCGTGAGCAGTCGGTCATCGACTCCTGGCGGTATGGCACCAGTTGGACGCGGCTTCCGGAGCCCGCTCCCCCGGTGCTGGCTGGAAGCTGGCTGCTCGTGTTGCCCGCGGGTTACGAGGACCATCCGGCCGTCCAAGCCGTCAGCGAGGCTCTCGATGCTCATGGCGCGCTACGAACCGATGTGGTGGTCGATAGTGCCACCGTCGAACGGCACCTCGTCACTCAGCAGTTGCATCAGGCGACCGATGCCGCGGTGCCGCTCGATGGCGTGGTGAGCCTGTTGGCGCTGGCCGATGGATCACACGCGGAGTACGCCGCGGTGCCGGTAGGGCTGGCCGCGACCACCGTGCTCGTACAGGCGCTGGGTGATGCGGACATCGCGGCGCCGCTGTGGTGCCTCACTCAGGGGGCGGTGGCCGCCGAGTCGGGTGATGTGCTGCCGTGCCCGCACCAGGCGGAGATCTGGGGGCTCGGTCGGGTTGCGGCCCTGGAGCACCCCGACCGCTGGGGCGGGCTCATCGACCTGCCCACCGAGATCGACGAGCAGACTCCGGGCCGCCTTGCCGCACTCCTGACGCCTGGGCAACCCGAGGACCAGGTCGCCATCCGCGCCGGCCTCCTCGCCCGCCGCCTGCACCACGCACCCAGCACACCCACCACCACCCCCTGGAAACCCAGCGGCACCACCCTCATCACCGGCGGCACCGGAGCACTCGGCACCCACATCGCCCGCTGGCTCGCCACACACGGCGCCACCCAACTCCTCCTCACCAGCCGCACCGGACCCAACGCACCCGGCGCCACCCAACTCACCGAAGAACTCACCGCACTCGGAACCACGGTCACCATCACCGCGTGCGACGTCTCCGACCGCGAACAGCTCCGCGCACTCATCGACACCATCCCCGCCGAGCAACCACTGACCACAGTCATCCACGCCGCGGGGCTGCCCGAGAACACGCCGTTCACGGAGTTGGATCTGCCGCACATCGACAGTGTGTTGCGGCCGAAGGCGCTCGCCGCGGCCCATCTGCACGAGCTCACAAAAGACCTGGACCTCAGCGCCTTCGTCCTCTTCTCCTCCGGCGCCGCAGCCTGGGGCGGCAGCCACCAAGGCGCGTACGCCGCCGCCAACACCTACCTCGACGCACTCGCCGAACACCGCCACGCACTCGGCCTCCCCGCCACCAGCCTCGCCTGGGCTCCGTGGGGCGAGACGGGAATGGCCGCCGATGACGTGGCCAGCACGTACTACAGCCGGCGCGGCATGAACCCGCTGAGCCCGGAGCTGGCCGTCAAGTCCCTGCACCACGCACTGAGCCAGGGCGACACCACCCTCACCATCGCCGACATCGACTGGCACACATTCCCCACCAGCTTCACCACCCAACGCCCCAGCCCCCTCCTCACCGACCTCACCCCCAACACCACACCCCACGAACCCCACACCACCACCGCCACAACCAACGCCCTCCAACAACAACTCGCCGACAGCACACCCGGCCAGCAGCAGCAGATCGTGTTGCACCACATCCAGACCACGGCCGCGCACATCCTCGGCCACCCCACCATCGACGCCGTTCCGGCCACGCAACCCTTCCAGGATCTCGGCTTCGACTCGCTGACGGCGGTCGAGCTTCGTAACCAGCTCGCAAGCGCCACCGGCCTCGACCTCACTCCGGCGCTCATCTTCGACCACCCCACGCCCAAGGAACTCGCCGACTTCCTGCGCGAGCAGCTCGTCGATGTGGATGTGGCGTCCGAAGGGCAGCTGCTGTCGGAACTCGACCGATGGGACACCACGTCCGACTCAGCCGCAGTCGATGAGGCGGCCCGGCGCCGGATCACCGGACGCCTGCAACTGCTGCTGGCGAAGTGGAGCGATACGGGAGCGGACACGGAGCCCTCTACGGCTCACAGCGATCTGCACACCGCGACAGCGGAAGACATTTTCGACCTCATCTCCGACGAGTTCGGAAAGTCGTGAGCCCGATGCCCCCACCCTCCGTGCCGTGCCAAGGAGCCTGAGCCCGATGTCGAACGAAGAGAAGCTTCTCGATCACCTGAAGTGGGTGACCGCGGAACTGCGCGAGACCCGCCAGCGGCTACGCGCGGCGGAATCGGCGGACCCCGAGCCGATCGCCATCGTCGGCATGGCGTGCCGCTATCCCGGTGGCGTGCGCTCGCCCGAGGAGCTGTGGGAGCTCGTACGGAACGGCGGTGACACCATCTCCGCGTTCCCCACCGATCGAGGATGGAAAAACGAGGAACTGTTCGACCCGGACCCGGACCAGTACGGCACGTCGTATGTGCAAGAGGGCAGCTTCTGCTACGACGCGATCGACTTCGACGCGGCCTTTTTCGACATCAGCCCGCGCGAGGCGCTGGCCATGGACCCACAGCAGCGGCTCCTGTTGGAAACCGCCTGGGAGGCATTCGAGCGGGCCGGCCTCCCGCGCGAAGCCCTCAGCGGCAGCAACACCGGCGTCTTCGCAGGAGTGGGCGCCCACGACTATCTGTCGGTCATCGGGAACATCACCAGCGACGTGGAGGGTTACGTCGGCGCCGGCAACCTCGGCAGCGTGGCGTCGGGGCGGGTGGCGTACACCCTCGGGCTCGAAGGCCCGGCGGTAACGGTGGACACGGCCTGCTCCTCCTCCCTGGTGGCCATGCATCTGGCCTGTCAGGCATTGCGACAGGCCGAGTGCGATATGGCGCTGGCGGGCGGGGTCGCCGTAATGGCCACACCCGGCGCCTTCATCGAGTTCTCGCGGCAACGCGGGATCGCGCCCAACGGCCGGTGCAAGCCATTCGCCGCCGCCGCGGATGGCACCGGCTGGGGCGAGGGCGCCGGTCTCGTCGTGCTGGAGCGCCTGTCCGATGCACAGCGCAACGGTCGGCACATCCTCGGCGTCATCCGTGGTTCCGCCGTCAACCAGGACGGTGCCAGCAACGGCCTCACCGCCCCCAACGGCCCCTCTCAGCAGCGCGTCATCCGCCAGGCGTTGGCCAACTCCCGGCTTTCCACCGCGGAGGTGGACGTGGTGGAGGGCCACGGCACCGGCACGACACTGGGTGATCCGATCGAGGCGCAGGCACTCTTGGCGACCTACGGCCAGGGCCGCCCCGCCGACCGGCCCCTGTGGCTCGGCTCCATCAAGTCCAACATCGGGCACACCCAGGCCGCGGCCGGCGCAGCGAGCGTCATCAAGATGGTCATGGCCATGCGGCACGGCCTGCTCCCCCAATCCCTGCATATCGACGAGCCGAGCCCGCACGTGGACTGGAACGCGGGTGAGGTACGGCTGCTGACGGAGCAGACGACATGGCCACGAACGGACCGGCCGCGCCGGGCGGGCGTCTCCGCCTTCGGTATCTCGGGGACGAATGCGCATGTGATCGTGGAGCAGGCTCCGGAGGTGGAGTCTGGGCCTGGGCCTGGGCCTGGGCCTGAGTCGGGGTCTGTGGTGGGTGTGGGTGGGTGGGTGCCGTGGGTGTTGTCGGCGCGTACGTCTGGTGCGGTGCGGGCGCAGGCTCGGGCGTTGGTTGAGCGGGTGGTTGGTGATCCGGGTCTGTCGGTGGCTGATGTGGGTTGGTCGTTGGTGACGACGCGTTCGATCTTTGACCATCGTGTGGTGGTGGCTGGTACCACGCGTGATGAACTCCTCGCCGGTCTTGGGGCGTTGGCCGCGGGTGAGCCTCATCCTGCCCTGACCGATCCTGCCGCTGCGGTGGCCACTGACCTGGGCCCGGTGTTGGTGTTCCCGGGTCAGGGTTCGCAGTGGGTGGGTATGGGCGCGGGCTTGTTGGAGGCTTCGCCGGTGTTTGCTGCCCGGGTAGCTGAATGCGAACAGGCCCTTGCTCCGTATGTGGAGTGGTCGCTGTCTGAGGTCCTACGCGGTGGCGTGGACGCGGCCGACTTGGGTCGGGTTGATGTGGTGCAGCCGGTGTTGTGGGCGGTGATGGTGTCCTTGGCGGCGGTGTGGGCTGATCAGGGTGTGACGCCGGCGGCGGTGGTGGGTCACAGTCAGGGTGAGATTGCGGCTGCGGTGGTGGCTGGTGCGCTGACTTTGGAGGACGGTGCGAGGGTCGTTGCGCTGCGGAGTAGGGCGTTGCGGCGGCTTGCGGGTGGTGGTGCGATGGCGTCGCTTGCGATGAGTGCGGACAAGGCCGTGGAGTTCTTGGCCGACTTGGGTGAGCGGGCTGCTGGTGTGGGCATCGCTGCGGTCAACGGGCCTGGTTCGGCGGTGGTGTCTGGGCCACCCGAGCAGGTGCAGTATGCGGTGACCGCTTGTGAGGAGTCCGGTGGTCGGGCGCGGTTGATTGATGTGGACTACGCCTCGCACAGCGCCCAGGTGGACGAGATCGCCGAAGAGTTGCACCAAGTCCTGGCCGGTATCGAGCCCGTGCGGTCGCAGGTGGCGTTCTACTCCACGGTGACCGCCGAGCGTATTGATACCACCGAGTTGACCACCGCGTACTGGGTGACCAACCTGCGCCAACAGGTCCGCTTCGCCGACGCCGTACGTCAACTCCTCACCGATGGCCACCGCATCTTCATCGAGGCCAGCACCCACCCGGTGCTGACCATCGGTCTGCAAGAAGCCTTCGAAGAAGCTGGTGTGCAGGGCGCGACCGTGCCGACCCTTCGACGTGACCAGGGCGGTCTGGCGCAGTTGGTGCGGTCGGTGGGGCAGGCGTTCGTTGCGGGCGTGGCAGTGGACTGGACCCGCTGGTTCCCAGCTGATCCGCGCCCGCTCACCGTGGACCTGCCCACCTACGCCTTCCAGCGCGAGCGCTACTGGGTCGAAGGCGGAAGCGGGCCTAGCGGTGACCCGACCGAGTTGGGGCTGGCCGCAGCCGGGCATCCGCTGCTGGGTGCGGCCGTGGAGGTGGCCGAGGGCGGCTCGTACCTGCTCACCGGGCGATTGTCCGCACAGACCCACGGCTGGCTGGCCGACCATACGGTGTTGGACACGGTGCTGCTGCCGGGGACCGCGTTCGCTGAGTTGGCGCTGCACGCCGCAGGGCGGACCGGCTGTGATCACGTAGCGGAACTCACGCTGCACGCGCCGCTGGTCATCCCGGACGGTACGGCGGTTGACGTACAGCTCGCGGTCGCGGGGCCCGACCACACGGGGCAGCGACCACTCACCGTCCACTCCCGCCCGGCGGGGGAATCCGGTGACGCGGCGTGGACTCGGCACGCCAGTGGCGCGCTGGGTGCCTCGCCCGCGGCCGTGCCTGTGGCGCTGGACGGGGCATGGCCGCCACCGGGCGCGTCACGGCTCAGCGTGCAGGACTTCTACCAGCAGCTCGCCGAGCACGGCTACCGCTATGGGCCGACCTTCCAAGGGCTCGTCTCCGCATGGCGACTCGACGGAGCGATCTACGCCGAGGTGCTGCTGCCCGAGCAGGAGCGGGAGCGGGCCGCCGATTACGGCATGCACCCTGCGCTGCTCGACGCAGCCCTACAGGCCCGCGCGCTGGCGGTGGAGCCCGGGTCGGATAAGTCGGAACAGGTTGCGCTGCCGTTCGCGTGGACCGGGGTACGGCTGCGGGCCACCGGTGCGAACGCGCTGCGGGTCCGTATCGCGCCCACCGCCGCCGACCGACTCACCCTGACCGCCGCGGACCCGACCGGGGCCGTGGTGATCACGGTGGATGACCTGATTTTGCGGCCGGTCGCGGACGGACAGCTCGACCGTGCGCGTTCGGTGGGCAGGAACTCACTGTTCCAGCTCGCCTGGCCGCAGACCGCATTGCCGCAGACCGTGCCCGTGTCTACCTGGTCTGTGGTCGGGCCCGAGGACGATGCCGTGGCCGCATCCCTTGCCACGGCGCTGCCGGGCGCCGACCGGCATGCAGAGCTGGCCAAGCTGCGGGAGGCCATGGCCGCGGGGGCGGCGGGTCCTGACACCGTCTTGGCCTGCCTCGTCTCCCCCGCCGGCGCCGTCCCCCCCGCCGGCGCCGCCTCTTCCGGCCAGGATGCCGACGCCGATGAAGCCGCCGTTGGCCCGGTCTCGGCGACGCATGCGGTAAGCGGCGCCCTGCTGACGCTGTTGCAGGACTTTCTCGCTGCGCCCGAGTTTGCTGCCAGCAAGCTGGTCATCGTGACCCGGGGTGCGGTCGCCGCGTACGGGCATGAGGACATCCGTGATCTGCCGGGCTCGGCCGGTTGGGGCCTGGTGCGTAGCGCGCAGTCGGAGAACCCCGATCGGTTGGTGCTGCTCGACCTCGATGGGCGGGAGGCTTCGCTGGCGGCCGTGGGGGCCGCGCTGGCGTTGGATGAACCGCAGGTGGCGCTGCGCGATGGGCAGGCGTTCGTGCCCCGGCTGGCGCACGATGACGCCGGGAAGCGGCTCGCTCCGCCGGAGGGCACCGAGGCTTGGCGGCTTGGCCTGGTGGGGCACGGCAGTTTGGACAACCTCGCGCTGATCGGCTGCCCGGAGAACACCCGCACGCTGGGCGCCGGAGAGGTACGGGTGCGGCTGCGGGCCGGCGGGGTGAACTTCCATGATGTGGTGGTCGCGCTCGGCATGGTCGATGACCCCCGGCCGCTCGGCGGGGATGGCGCGGGTGTGGTCACCGAGGTGGGCCCGGAGGTGGACGCGTACGCGGTGGGCGACCGGGTCATGGGCCTGTTCAACGGGACGGGACCGCTGGTCATCACCGACCAGCACATGATCACCCGGATACCGCGCGGCTGGACGTTTGCGCAGGCTGCCACCACGCCATCGGCGTTCTTGACCGCGTACTACGCACTCGCCGATCTGGCCGGGTTGCGGCCCGGGGAGCGGCTGCTGCTGCACGCGGCGACCGGTGGTGTCGGCCTTGCGGCCGTGCAGTTGGCCCGGCACTGGGGTGCCGAGGTCTTCGCGACGGCGAGTCCGGCCAAGTGGCATGCGCTACGCGAGCGGGGTTTCGATGACCAACACATCGCGTCTTCACGCTCGTTGGACTTCGAGGGCCAGGTACGGGCCGCTGCCGACTCGGTCGATGTGGTGCTCAATTCGCTGGCTGCTGACTTCGTGGACGCCTCGCTGCGACTGCTGGGTCCTGGGGGTCGCTTCATCGACATGGGCCGGACCGATATCCGTGCTCCCGAGCAGGTCAGCGCGGTACACCCGGGGGTGACGTATCAGGCGTTCGACCTGGTCAGCGGCGCGGGCCCGGAGCGCATTCAGGAGATGCTGGCCGATCTGTCGGTGCTGTTCGAAAACGGGACGCTACGAGCGCTGCCGACGACCATCTGGGACATTCGCCGGGCACCCGAGGCGTTCCGCTTCTTCAGCCAGGCGCGCCACATTGGCAAGATCGTCTTGACGATTCCCGCCGCGCTCGACCCCGATGGCACGGTTTTGATCACCGGTGGCACCGGCACTCTCGGAGCAGCCACCGCCCGCCATCTGGTCACCGCACATGGCGTACGGCAGCTACTGCTGGCCAGCCGCCGGGGGGCGGACGCGCCGGGCGCGGGGCCACTCGCCGCCGAGCTGACCGAGCTGGGCGCGCGTGTCACCATCGCCGCGTGTGACACCAGCGACCGGACCGCATTGGCAAAACTCCTCGACTCCGTACCGGCCGAGCATCCGCTGACCGCCGTGGTGCACGCCGCCGGACTGCTCCAGGATGCGACGGTGCAGGCGCTCACCGCCGACCAGGTCGCCGAGGTGCTGCGGTCCAAGGCCGACGCGGCCTGGCATCTGCACGAGCTGACGCGGGACATGGAGCTGTCGGCGTTCGTGCTGTTCTCCGCGGCGGCCGGGTTGCTCGGCGCCGCCGGGCAAGGCAACTATGCGGCGGCCAACACCTTCTTGGACGCGCTGGCCCAGCACCGGCAGGCGCACGGGCTGGCCGCAACCTCCCTGGCCTGGGGCTACTGGGCGCAGGCGTCCGGGATGACCGGCGCGATGACCGACGCGGACCGGGCCCGCCTGGCGCGCGCCGGGATGGTGGGTCTGGAGACCGAGCAGGGCATGGCGCTGCTCGATGTCGCGTTGGGCAGCGGTCAGCCGCTGCTAGCACCGATCCAACTTGACCTGGCCGCGATGCGGCGACAGGAGCGGTCCGCAGCCGACACACCGGCTGTCTTCCGTGGCCTAGTGCGCGGCACCGCCCCGCAGGCGGCGGCTGCGGTGGCCGACGCCTCGGCGCCCGCGCTGGCCCAGGCGCTGGCTGCGCTCTCCGCCGATGACCGCCAGCAGATGCTGCTGGACCTGGTGCGATCCCATGTGGGGACGGTGCTCGGGCACGACAGCGCGGACTCGGTGCAGGCGACGCAGAACTTCCGGGAGCTGGGGTTCGACTCGTTGACCGCCGTCGAGCTACGCAACCGGCTCAGCTCCGCAACGGGGGTGCGGCTGCCCGCCACGCTGGTGTTTGACCATCCAACGCCCACGGCGGTCGTGCGTTTGCTGCGCGATCTGCTCGCGCCCGACGACGCGGCCCCGTCGGCTTCCGTGCTCGCGGAGCTCGACCGGATCGACGCGGCGATGTCCGCGGCCATCGAGGACCGGGAGCAGCGCACGAAGATCGCGGCCCGGTTGCAGGAGCTGCTGCGCAAGGTGAACGCGTCGTGGGACGGCGCTCAGGAGGCGGACGAGGCCGAGGCCGATCTGGAGTCGGCTACCGATGACGAATTGTTCGACGTGCTCGACAACGAGCTGCACGTGCCTGCGGACGAGGGCCTTCGGTGATCGCCATCGCGTGGACCGCCCGCCCCACGCGTCCCACGCCTCCCGCTCCCACTTCCTATGCCGCCCCTACCGCGCGCACGGTGCGCGCCGGGCCTGCCAGGCCCACCGCGACTGCCACCTACCGCACGCATTCCGCAAGCCCTGTGAACCAAGACGGCCGCAACGATCGGGTTGATGTGACATGACAGATGACGAGAAGCTGCGCAGCTATCTCAAGCGCGCGACCGCCGATCTGCGGTCGGCCAAGCGGCAGTTGCGCGAGGTGGCGGACCGTGCGCGGGAGCCCATCGCCATCATTGGCATGGCCTGCGACTTCCCCGGCAACGCGACGACTCCTGAGCAACTGTGGAAGCTGGTCAGCGACGGTGCGGACGTCATCTCCGGCTTTCCCGACGACCGGGGTTGGGATTTGGAGAACCTGTACCACCCGGACCCGGAGAACGCGGGCACCAGCAGTGCCCGCGAAGGCGGCTTCCTGGAGAACGTCGCCGACTTCGACGCCGACTTCTTCGGGATCAGCCCGCGTGAGGCCACGGCGATGGACCCGCAGCAGCGGCTGCTCCTGGAGAACGCCTGGGAGGCGTTCGAGCGCGCTGGCATCGCCCGCGAGACGTTGGTCGGCAGCGACACCGGCGTGTTCGCCGGCGTGGACTCGTACCACTACCTCTCGCTCATCGGCGAGTCAACCGAAGAGTCGGCCGGCTATGTGGCAACCGGCAACCTCGGCAGTGTGGTCTCGGGCCGAGTGTCGTACTCCTTCGGGCTTGAGGGCCCGGCGGTGACGGTGGACACGGCCTGCTCCTCCTCCCTGGTGGCCATGCACCTAGCAGCCCAGGCGCTACGGCAGGGCGAGTGCTCGATGGCGTTGGCCGGTGGTGTGACGGTGATGGCCACGCCCGGTGGGTTCACCGAGTTCTCCCGGCAGGGCGCGCTGTCTCCGGACGGACGTTGCAAGGCATTCGCGGCGGCGGCCGATGGCACGGGCTTCTCGGAGGGGTCGGGCCTCGTGCTCCTTGAGCGGTTGTCGGACGCGCGCCGCAACGGCCGCCGGGTGCTGGCCGTCATCCGCGGCTCCGCGGTCAACCAAGACGGCGCGAGCAACGGTCTCACCGCCCCCAACGGTCCCTCCCAGCAGCGCGTCATCCGCCAGGCGTTGGCCAATGCCGGGCTGTCTGCCGCCGAGGTGGACGCGGTGGAGGCCCACGGCACCGGTACGACGCTGGGCGACCCGATCGAGGCGCAGGCACTCCTGGCCACGTACGGCCAGGACCGGCCCGATGACCGGCCGCTGTGGCTTGGCTCGATCAAGTCCAACATCGGGCATACCCAGGCCGCGGCCGGTGTCGCCAGCGTCATCAAGATGGTGATGGCCATGCGCCACGGCGTACTGCCCGCCTCGCTCCACATCGACGCGCCGACCCCGCATGTGGACTGGGAGACCGGTGCCGTACGGCTACTGACTGAGCAGGTCAACTGGGCGGCGGAGGATCGGCCGTTGCGGGCCGGTGTGTCCTCCTTCGGCGTGTCCGGCACGAACGCGCATCTCATCTTGGAGCAAGCCCCGCCCCAGACCGACGCGGAGCGGGCTCCCGCCCCCGGCGCGCCGGCCCCCGCTGACGGGGTGGTGCCGTGGGTGCTGACGGCCCGTAGTGGCGCCGCGCTGCGTGGGCAGGCACAGGCGCTGGCCGAGCAGGTGGCGGCGTCCGAAACGTCGGTAGCCGACATCGGCTGGTCGCTGGTGACCACGCGCTCGTTCTTCGACCACCGTGCCGCCGTCATCGGCCAGAATGCGGACGAGTTGCTGGCTGGCCTGAAGGCACTGGCCGCGGGCGAGACCCACCCCGAGGTCATCGCGCCGGGGAACGCGGCGGTCCCGGGAGACCTGGGCCCGGTGTTGGTGTTCCCGGGTCAAGGTTCGCAGTGGGTGGGCATGGGCGCGGGTCTGCTCGAAGCCTCGCCGGTGTTCGCGGCGCGGGTGGGGGAGTGTGAGCGCGCTCTTGCTCCGCATGTGGAGTGGTCGCTGTCCGAGGTCCTACGCGGTGGCGTGGACGCGGCCGACTTGGGCCGGGTCGATGTGGTGCAGCCGGTGCTCTGGGCGGTGATGGTCTCCCTCGCCGCGGTGTGGGCTGATCAGGGCGTCACTCCGGCAGCCGTGGTGGGTCACAGTCAGGGTGAGATCGCGGCTGCGGTGGTGGCTGGCGCGCTGACTTTGGAGGACGGTGCGAAGGTCGTTGCGCTGCGGAGTAGGGCGTTGCGGCGGCTTGCGGGTGGTGGTGCGATGGCGTCGCTTGCGATGAGTGCGGACAAGGCGATGGAGTTCTTGGCCGACTTGGGTGAGCAGGCTGCCGGTGTGGGCATCGCTGCGGTCAACGGTCCCGGTTCGGCGGTGGTGTCCGGGCCACCCGAGCAGGTGCAGTACGCCGTGGCTGTGTGTGAGGAGAGTGGTGGTCGGGCGCGGTTGATCGATGTGGACTACGCCTCACACAGCGCCCAGGTGGATGAGATTGCCGAAGTGTTGCACACCGTCCTGGCCGGTATCGAGCCTGTACGGTCGGAAGTGGCGTTCTACTCCACGGTGACCGCCGAGCGTATCGATACCACCGAGTTGACCACCGCGTACTGGGTGACCAACCTGCGTGAACAGGTCCGCTTCGCCGACGCCGTACGTCAACTCCTCGCCGATGGCCACCGCGTGTTCATCGAGGCCAGCACCCACCCCGTCCTGACCGTTGGCCTCCAAGAAGCCTTCGAAGAGGCTGGCGTGCCGGGGACGACCGTGCCCACGCTCCGACGCGACCAGGGGGACTTGGTGCAGCTCGCGCGGTCGGTGGGGCAGGCGTTCGCCGCGGGCGTGGCAGTGGACTGGACCCGCTGGTTCGCGGCCGACCCCACCCCGCACACCGTGGACCTGCCCACGTACGCCTTCCAACGCGACCGGTACTGGCTGGACGACACCAGCTCACACGGCGGCGACCCCACGCATTGGGGGCTGGCCGCCGCCGGACATCCGCTGCTCGGTGCGGCCGTGGAGCTGGCCGATGGCAGCGCTCAGTTGCTGACCGGCCGGGTATCGGCCCAGTCGCAGTCCTGGCTGGCTGAGCATGTGGTGGGTGGCACGGTGCTTGTGCCGGGTGCGGCGCTGGTGGAGTGGGCGTTGCGGGCCGCCGATGAGGTGGGTTGCGCGGGCGTCGATGAGCTGGCGCTTCAGGTGCCGCTGGCGCTGCCCGCGTCCGGTGGCCTGCGGGTGCAGGTCGCGGTGGCCGCCGCCGGTGCGGACGGTCGGCGCGATGTGCGGATCTTCTCGCGGCCCGAGCATGAAAGCGCTGCGACGTGGGTCTGCCACGCCATCGGTGTGCTCAGTCCGCCCGCCGATGGCACCGAGTCGGCCGATGGCCTGTCCGGGGCCTGGCCTCCGGTGGGCGCGGAAGTGGTGGAGGTGGCGGAGTTTTACGAGCAGGCTGCGGCGGCTGGGTACGGGTATGGGCCTGCGTTTCAGGGCCTGCGGGCGGCCTGGCGGCAGGGTTCCGATGTGTTCGCGGAGATCACGCTGCCGGATGCGGCCGGTAAGCGTGCCGGCTACGGCATCCACCCGGCGCTGCTCGATGCCGCGCTCCAGCCGTCGCTGCTGATGGAGCAGCCCGCCGACGCCGACGACACAGCGGGGGGCGGGCTGCGGATGCCCTTCGCGTGGAACAACGTCCGGCTGTGGGCGGCCGAGGCCAGTACGGTACGTGTCCGCGTGGCTCGCGACACGGAGCGGGACACCCTGCGGCTGACGGTGGCGGACGCCGTGGGCGCCCCAGTGCTGACGGTTGACTCGCTGGTGACCCGGCCTGCGGGTGGGGACCAGCTTCAGGCGGTGGCCGTCGAGCGCGGTGTGGACGGCCTGTATGCGCCGGGCTGGACGCCGTTGCCCGCGCCCGCCATCGCTCAGCAGCCGCAGGCCGTGCTCGGGGACGGTGGCTGGGCGGTGCTGGGAGCTGACCGGTTCTCGTTGGCGGGGTTGGCGGTGGAGGATGCGGGCTCGGATGGGCCGCACCCGGTGCGGTACGCGGATCTGGAGGCGCTGGTCACCGCCCTGGACAGCGGTGCGCCCGCCCCTTCCGTGGTCCTGACGCAGGCCGGGGGGACCGCCGACGACGGGCTGCGGGTGGCGCAGGAGTTGCTGCGCCTGGTGCAGAGTTGGCTGCTCCGCCCGGCGCTGGCCGACGCGCATCTCGTGGTGGTCACCCGGGGCGCCGTGGCTCCCGGTGGCGAGTCGGCCGATACGGACCTGGCCGGTGCCGGCGCCTGGGGATTGATCCGTAGCGCCCAGTCCGAGAATCCCGGCCGCTTCCTTCTTCTCGACATCGATGAGGACATCGACGCGGTGCCGCAGGCCGTGGTGCGCGGTGTGGAGTTGAGCGAACCGCAACTCGCCCTGCGCAAGGGGCGCGTGCTGGCGCCGCGGCTGGTCCGCGCGTCCGCCGCCGCCCCATCGGACGCGGATCGGGCCGGTGGGCTCGACCCGGAGGGGACGGTGCTGATCACCGGCGGCACCGGCACGCTCGGGGCTCTGGTAGCCGAGCATCTGGTACGTACCGGGCAGACGCGGAACCTGCTGCTTGTCAGCCGCGGGGGCCCACAAGCTGACGGCGCCAGCGAACTCGCCGCGGGACTCACGGAGTTGGGTGCGCAGGTACGGGTCGTGGCGGCCGATGTGACGGCGCCGGACGCCGTCACCGCCCTCATCGAGAGCATTGAGCCGGCGCACCCGCTGACCGGCGTGGTGCATGCGGCCGGTGCGTTGGAGGACGCGGTACTCACCTCTCAGTCGGCGGACCGGCTGGCCCGGGTGTGGGCGCCGAAGGCGACCGCCGCGGCCCTGCTGCACGCGGCGACCGCCCCGCTGGACCTCGGCATGTTCGTACTGTTCTCCTCGACGGCGGCCACGCTGGGCTCCTCAGGGCAGGCCAACTATGCGGCGGCGAACGCCTTCTGTGATGCGCTGGCCGCGCACCGGCAGGCGCTCGGCCTGCCGGGGGTGTCTATCTCCTGGGGCCTGTGGGGTGACGCGAGCGGCATGACCGGGCATCTGGACGAGGCCGCGCTTGAGCGCATGGCGCGCTCGGGTATCCACCCGATGAGCGCCGAGCGGGGGCTCGGGCTGCTCGACTCCGCCGTCCGCCACGGCGCCCCCCACCTGGTCGCCATGGAGTTGGATGTTCGCGCGCTGGCGGGGCAGCCGGCGCTGACGCTGCCCGCGCCGCTGCGCGCACTGACCGGTGGCGGCACCGCGCGGCGTACCGCCGCCACCAGCCAGCCGCTGACGGACTGGGCCGGACACCTGGCGGCGTTGCCCGCGGAGGAGCAACACCGGGTGCTGCTGCATTTGGTGCTCACGCACGCCGCCGCCGCGCTCGGCCACGCCGACCCGGGACGCATCCAGACCGAGCGCGGCTTCCTGGAGTTGGGCTTTGACTCGCTGACGGCGATCGAGTTGCGGAATCGGCTGGGCAGCGTGACCGGGCTGCGGCTGGCCACCACGCTCATCTTCGACCACCCGAACCCGGTGGCGCTCGCCGCGCATCTGCACACCGAACTGGCGCCGCGTGCCGCGGACCCGCTGCCGCCGATGCTCAGCGAGTTGGCGCGCATGGAGAGCTCGCTGCTTGCGCTCGCGCAGGACGCGGCGGCCAGGCAGGCGCTGCACGAGCAGTTGCAGAACACGTTGACCAAGCTCAACGCGTTGGGCGGCGGTCAGCCGGCGCCCGAAGAGGCCGCGGAAGCCGCGGCGGCGGCCGTCGTCAGCGGAAAGATCCAGGGCGCCACCACAGACGAGATCTTCCAATTCATCGACCAGGACCTCGGCCGGAGCGACAACGGAGAACACATGGGGAGCACGCGTTGATTGACGAGCGGAGCCGTAAAAAGCTCATTCTCCAGCACAGCCAACTCATGAACGCCGCAGATATCGACGGGCTGCTCGGCCTGTACGCGGAAGAAGTCAGCTTCGAAGACCCGGTGGGCGCCGACCAGCGGTCCGGACGCGATGCGCTGCGCGCGCATTTCGAGGAGTTCGCCACGGCGGGCATCAAGGAAACCATCGGCGCGCCAGTTGCGGGCCAAGACGGTAGGCATGTGCTGGCGCCGGTCAGCGCCGTCATGGATTACCTGCCCAAGGGCCCGAAATTTGTGCAACGGGGCTGGCTTGAGGCCCCGGAAAGCCCGGAGGGCAAGCGCATCACGTGGAATTACGTACTGATGCTGCGGGCCGGTAAGGGCGGGGCCATTACGGAGCTGAAGGCCCTGTGGGGAAGGTCGGACATTGCTGTCACCGACTGATGCCCCGCGCGTATGCACCCAGCAAGGAGATGCTCATGGCCGATGAGGCGACCCTCAAGTTTCTGGCTATGGAATACGCCCGGCGAATGAACGCCGGTGACGTTGAGGCCGTGCTTGAGCTGTTCTCCGACGACATTGTCTTCGAGGACCCGGTGGGCGCGCCGCCGCTGATCGGGAAGGAGGCGCTGCGCGGGCATATTGCCTGGTCCATCGAGTGCAAGGTGCACGAGACACCGGGCCGCCCGGTGGTGTCGATGGACGGCAAGAGCGTGGCCGTGCCGACCACGGTGACGGTGTACGCGCCAACCAAACTGACCTTTCAGATCATCGGCATCATCGAGCTCGGTGACGATGGTCTGGTGCATCACGCCCGGGCGTTTTGGGGCATCACCGACACCAAGGTCGGAGACGGTCCCGAACTCACCGGCGTAGCGCACTTCATGGCCGTGACCCAAAACCTCGCCACCATGGTGCAGGCCAAGGGCAGCCCTAGTCCGACTTAAGCGATGGCGGCCATCATCGCAGCGACGCCGCGTCATGTTTGGCGCGGCGACACCCGGGCCGGCAGGCCACCAAGTGCTACCGAAGAAGCCACCGGGGAAGCCGGGGGCTTCCGCGGCCTACCACTCGCCCACGCCACACCATCGGATAGCGATCTCGCGCAGCGAGCGCCGACCGGTCCGGGTCAGGACCGGTCTGGCGGGCCCCGCTGCCCCGCCGCCCTCATAACTGTCCCGTCGGCCGCTCGCACCATGGTCAGCACCGTCATCTCGCGCCCATGGACCGTCGCGGCCCGTCTCGGGGAAGGGACGTAAGCATCACCATGACTCAACCGAAACATGGAATCGTTTTGGGCGGCGGCTGGGCTGGAATGCTGGCTGCCCAGGTGCTGGCCCGCCATGCGCAGACCGTCACTGTCGTGGAGCGCGATGTGCTGCCCGACGAGCCACGGCATCGCAAGGGCTCGCCGCAGGGCCGCCATGTCCATGTGCTGTGGTCCAGCGGGGCGCGCATCGTCGAGTCGCTGCTGCCGGGGGTGACCGAGCGGCTGTTGAAGGCAGGCGCCCACAAGATCAACTTTCACCAGGATCTGGTGACGCTCACCTCGCACGGCTGGCAGCACCGCTTTCCGCCCCGGCAGTACGCCATCATGTGCACCCGGCCTTTCTTGGACTGGCACGTCCGTGACGAGATCTTGGCCGGTGGCCGGATCACGGTGCGCCAGCGCACGGAGATCCTCGATCTGGTCGGCGACCGCACCCGGATCAGTGGGGTGCGGGTACGCGATGTGGACTCTGGGGCGACGCAGACCTTGGACGCCGACCTGGTGGTGGACGCGTCGGGGCGCGGCTCGCGGCTGCGGCACTGGCTATCGGCGCTGGATCTGCCGCCGATCGAGGAAGACATCGTGGACGCCGGGATCGCCTATTCCACCCGGATCTACCAGGCGCCGCCCGGGGCGACGGACGGTTTCCCCGCCATCAACGTCGCAGCCGACCACCGACTGCGCGAGCCCGGCCGGTTCGGCGTGGTCTACCCGCAGGAGGACGGCACGTGGATGGTGACCCTCTCCTCCACTCGGGGCGCGGGGCTGCCGACGTCCGAGGACGAGTTCTTGCCGTACGCGCGCACCCTGCGACATCCGCTGGTCGCCGATTTGATCAGCACGGTCGAGCCGCTCACGCCGGTCGCCATTTCCCGCGTCGGCGCCAACCGCAGGCTTTACCCGGAGCGGCTTGAGCAGTGGCCGCAGGGGCTTGTCGTCCTTGGGGACGCGCTCGCGGCGTTCAACCCGATCTACGGGCACGGCATGAGCGCCGCGGCTCGTAGCGCCGCGGCGCTCGATGAGCAGTTGACCGCGGGCGGCGACGAAAGTGGTGCGGCGCGGCGCATGCAGGCGGCGATCAGCGCGGTCGTGGACGACCCGTGGATCATGGCTGCGTCCAAGGACGTCGAGTATGTGGGCTGTCGGATGAACGCCAAGGACCCGCGGCTGACCGGTGGGGCGACGGCACGGCAGCGCTTCTCCGACCTCATCGCCGACCGGGCGGTTCGCTCGTCCGCGGTGTGTGACGTGGTCACGGATGTCATCAGCCTGACCGCGCCGCAGTCCGAACTGGCCTCCAGCCGTTTCCTGTCGCTGATGCATCAAGACCGGGTGCTGCCGGAGTTGACCGCGCCACCACTGACTCCCGACGAATTGGCCCTGGTGGATCTGAGCCCCAGCAGCCTGGCGGGCGTCAAGGGTCTTACTGGTTGATCCATCGAACGCTCGGTCCGATCCGCAACGACGGCTCAGGCGAGAAAGGCCCGCCTTTTCATGACGAACGAAGAAAAGCTCGTCGATTACCTCAAGTGGACTACGGCCGAGCTTCACCAGACCCGACAGCAGTTGCGGGATCTCCAGGAAGAGAAGCAGGAGCCCATTGCGATCGTGGGGATGGCCTGCCGCCTTCCCGGTGGCGTGCGCTCCCCGGAGCAGTTGTGGGACCTGGTAGCGGACGAGCGGGACGCCATATCCAGCTTTCCCACGGACCGCGGCTGGGATCTGGAGAACCTGTATCACCCCGATCCGGAGAACCACGGCACCTCGTACGTCCGGGCGGGCGGATTCGTCTACGACGCGCCGGAGTTCGACGCCGAGTTCTTTGACATCGGTGAGCGTGAGGCGCCGGCGATGGAGCCGCAACAACGGCTGCTGCTTGAGGTGGCTTGGGAGGCGGTGGAGAGCGCGGGGATCGCGCCCCACACCCTGCGCTCATCGGCCACCAGCGTGTACTCGGGCGTCATGTATCACGACTACGCCTCCCGGCTGAGCACGATTCCCAAGGGCCTGCTCGGCTATGTCGGCAACGGCAACGCCGCAAGCCTGGCCTCGGGCCGGGTGGCGTACACCTTGGGCCTTCAGGGTGCGGCGGTCTCGCTCGACACTGCGTGCTCCTCCTCGCTGGTGGCCATGCACCTGGCAGCGCGGGCGCTGCGGCAGGGCGAGTGCTCCCTGGCGCTGGCGGGCGGCGCGGCCATCAACTACACGGCGAGTGCCTTTCAAGTCGCTTCCAGCCAACGGCAGTTGGCCCCAGACGCTCGGTGTAAGTCGTTCGCGGACTCCGCGGATGGCATGGTGTACGCGGAGGGGGTCGGTCTCGTCCTCCTGGAGCGGCTATCGGACGCGCGGCGCAACGGGCACCGCGTCCTCGCGGTCATCCGCGGCTCGGCCATCAACCAGGACGGGGCTAGCACCGGAATGGCCGCGCCCAACGGCCCGGCCCAACAGCAGTTGATCCGCGACGCCCTCGCCGATGCTCGGATCTCCGCGTCCGATGTGGACGTGGTGGAGGCGCACGGCACTGGAACCGCGTTCGGTGACTCCATCGAGTTGCAGGCGCTGCTGTCCACGTACGGCAAGGACCGGCCCACGGACGATCCGCTGCTGCTTGGCTGCATAAAGTCCAACATCGGGCACACCCAGGCCGCCGCCGGGATCGCCAGCGTCATCAAGATGGTGCAGGCGATGCGGCACCGAACGCTGCCACCATCCCTGCACATCGACCGGCCCACCCGGCTGGTGAGTTGGCGGTCGGGTGCGGTACGGCTGGTCACCGAGCGGGCCGACTGGCCCGCTCGGGAGCGCCCGTTGCGCGCCGGCGTCTCCTCCTTCAGCGCGAGCGGAACCAATGCGCACCTGATTTTGGAACAGGTTCCCGAGAACGAGGGCGAAGCCCCGGAGGCGTCTCGGGACGCCGCGCAGGCAAGCCTGCCGGCCGCGGCAACCCCCGCCTCGGTGGGCGGTGTGGTGCCGTGGCTGCTGACCGCGCGCGGGGCACCGGCCCTGGCGGGACAGGCGCGCGCCCTGGCCGAGCAGTTGGCCGCGGGCGCCGATGGCGCATCCCCCACCGATGTGGGCTGGTCGCTGGTGACCACCCGGACGGCGTTCGAGCACCAGGCCGTGGTGATCGGCGCGGACCACAGCGAGTTGGCGGCCGGTCTGGAGGCGCTCGCCACCGGGCGGGCACACCCCGCCGTCGTGGGCCCCGGTGCGGTGCGGCCCGGGGCGGCGACAAGGGCCGCGGGCAAGACGGTTTTCGCCTTCGGCGGTGCCGGCAGGCAGCGACCTGGGCTCGGCGCCGAGTTGTACGAGCGGTTCCCGGCCTTCGCTAGGGCGTTCGACGAGGTGTGCGACGCGTTCAGCGGCTGGCTTGAGCATCCGCTACGGGACGTGGCACTGGCCACCGACCCAGCCCACACGGAGCTTGCGGGAACCACCCCGTACGCCCTGGCGGCGCGGCTGGCGGTGCAGGTGGCGCTGGCCAGGCTGATGCAGGCGCTGGGCATCAAGGCCGACGCGGTCATCGGCGCCGGCGGCGGGGAGATCGCTGCCGCGCAGGTGGCCGGCGTGCTGACGGTGTCCGACGCGTGCGCACTGGTCATCGCCGAAGCCGGGGGCCCGGATCGGCTTCGGCAGGCCACTGAGCGCATGGACTTTCGACAGCCCACTCTGCCGGTGCTCAGCGCGCACACCGGTGAACCCATGAACGAACACGTCACAACGGCCAACTACTGGGCGACGTCACAGCGGGTCCAGACAGCAGGCCGCGTCGTCGGCGCCCTGGCCGGGGCGAGCATCGTCGTAGACCTGGGCCCGGAGCCGCTGCTGGGCGCGAAACCGCTGCCAGGTGCGGCGCCCACGCAGGCTCCTGCGGCTGCGCTGGTGGTATCCGCCATGACGCCGGAGCGGCCCGAGGTGCGGGCGCTGACGCATGCCGTGGCGCGCCTGCATCTGTCGGGTGCGGCCGTCAACTGGCAGACGTTCTTCGACGGTGGCCCCACGCCGCGTAGCGTGCCGCTGCCCACGTACGCCTTCCAGCGGCGCCGCTACTGGCTGGACAACGAACCGGTGGCCAAGGCGCCAGTGGTCGAGACCCCCGCCGATACCGGGTTTTGGGACGCCGTGGAGCGCGCGGACCCGCAGGCGCTGGCCCAGGCCATCGGAGCTACGGGTGAACAGGGTGCGCTGCTACGCGAGGCGCTGCCGGCGCTGGCCGCCTGGCGGCGGCAGCGGCAGTGGCAGTACCGGATCGGCTGGCGGGCCCTGGCCGATGCCGTGGACCCGCGGCTCTTGGGACGCTGGCTGGTGGTGACCCCGCCGCAGCCGCCGAAGGGTGCTGCGCCGAGTGACACAGCGCGCGGCGCGGCCCCTGACACCGTGATCGCGGCGGTGATCGACGCGTTGCGCAAGCGGGGTGCCGACGTCGCCGAGGTCGGCATGGCGTGGGCTGCCGGGCCCGCCGCGGAGCTGGTGCAGCGCCTGACGGAGGCCGCAGCCGGGCGGCCGGTCGCCGGCGTGCTCTCGCTGCTGGCCGCGGACCCGCCCCCGGCCACCGATGAGCGCGCCACGCACAACGGTACGGGCTCGGCGACGGCCTCGTACGACGGCAGGAGCCCTGCGCTGGCACCGACCGTCGCGCTGGCCGACGCCCTGGAGCGGGCGCGCATCGAGGCCCCGCTGTGGGTGCTCACGCGCGGCGCGGTCAGCATCGGCGCCGGCGACCCGCCAGCCCGCCCCGAGCAGGCCCCACTCTGGGGACTTGGCGGCGCATTGGCGGCCGAGCGGCAGCGACGTTGGGGCGGCATGGTCGATCTGCCCGTACGGTTCGACGACCGCGCCGGGCGACGTTTGGCCGCCGTGTTGCTGGCTCCGCACGGCGAGAGCGAGGTGGCCCTACGCTCCGACAGTGCCTTCGCGCGGCGCCTGGTACGACAGGCGCCCGGGCCAGCTGCACCCCATGGCTCAGCCCTGCGTGGCACCGTGCTGGTCAGCGGCTCGGGCTCCACCATCGGTGGGTACGCGGCGCGCTGGGCGGCCGACTTCGGCGCCGAGCATCTCCTGCTGGTCGATCGGGCGGCCCCGGACGATGCCCTGGTGGCGGAGTTGACCACGACGGGTACGCGGGTGTCGGCCATCGCCGCCGACCTGGCGGACCCGGCGGGCCTCGACCGGGTCACCCGTGCGATCCCGGCCGATGCGCCACTGACCGCCGTGCTCCACCTCGCCTCGGACCTCCGCCACGAGGCGGCGCGGTTGGAGGCCGCGCGCATCGAGGCCACATGGGCGGACACGGTGGGGGCGGCGAAAAACCTCTGCGCGCTCAGCCGGGCGCACGAGGTGTCGGCGTTCGTGCTGTGTTCGTCGGTCGCCGGCGTACTCTCCGGTCCCGGCCTTGGCAACGAGGCGCCCGCACACGCGTATGTGAGCGCCCTGGCGCAGGAGTGCCGGGACCAGGGCGTGCCGGCGGTATCGGTGTGCGTCGGGGCCATCGGCGCATCGGATACGGCCATCGGGGCCGCCAAGCAGTTGCGGGGCAACGGGATCGCCGCACTGCCCGGGCATGCGGTGGCGTCGATCCTGCGGCAGGCGCTCGCGGCGCAGACCCCGGCCATGGTGATCGCCGACATCGACTGGGCGTGGGTGGCAGCGCACGCAACAGAGCTCGGCGTACGCCAACTCTTCGCCGACGTTCCAGAGTTTCAGCCATCCGCCGCTCCCGATGACGCGGCAGCGGCGGCGGCCGAAGCTGAGCCCCTGACCGTCCCGGCACTGTCGTGACCCCTCCCCCGCCCCCATGAGCGGCGCCGCGCGCTGTGGCGCCTACCGGACCGCACCACCCAAGACCGGCCGAACAACCGGCCACGAGTTCTCGGGGACACCCACCGCCGTCAGCAACGTTGACGGCGATGTCCCAGAGACCCAACCAGACGGGAGAAAGTGATGCACACCGAAAACAGCGAGGCCAACCTCGACGGCACGGAACTGCGTAAGGACCTCGCCGCAGCCACGCCGGAGGAGCGCGAGGCCATTTTGCGGGAGACGGTACGCACCCAACTCGCGGGCATCCTCTCCCAGTCCACCATCGAGGACGACAGCAACTTCCTGGAAAACGGGCTCACTTCGCTCACCGCTCTGGAGCTGACCCGAAATCTGATGACCCTCACCGACGTGGAGATCCCCCTCGTCGCGATCCTCGAATACCCGACGCCGGCCACCCTCGGCAACTATCTGGCGGAGGCGTACGCAGCCGCCGCCAGTGCCGACCCGGCCGTCGCGGGCAGCGGCACGGACTAGGCACTGGGGCGAGCCACCCCATTCGCCCGTGGCCCACGGCGGCGGGCAGGCGCCGCACAGCCGGCTGATGACCGCATCCACGCCGCACCAGGGTGACCCACTCTGGTGCGGCGCCATGCCGTTCGGCTCGGGTCGCCCCGCTGTGGCCTCGGGGTCATCCCGCTGCGGTCCCGAGGTCGCCCTGCTGCGGTCCCGGGGACCGCGGGGCTACGCGAAACGGCGCCGGGTAGGGGAGGCACGATGGCTTCCCCACCCGACGCCGCTGCTGTGGGCTGCGGTGCGCGGCCAACAGGGGTCAGAACACGCACTGCACGTGCTTGATGGCCTCCACGAAGCTTGCCACCAACCGCCTGGGCTCGCCCTCGGTGCGAATATGCGGCAGTCGGGTGAAGAGTTCCCGGAAGAAGACGGTGACCTCCATTCGGGCGAGGTGTGCGCCGAGGCAGAAGTGCGGGCCGATGGAGCCAAAAGTCATATGCGGGTTCGGGTCCCGAGTGATGTCGAACTCATAAGGGTTGGGGAAAACCTTCTCGTCCCGGTTGGCCGACGAGTAGAACAAGAGGACCTTGTCGTCCTTCTTGAACAAGTGACCGTTGACCTCGCAGTCACGAGTGGCCGTTCGACGCATCCAGTTGATGGGCGTCGCTATCCGCAGTATTTCCTCGACGGCGCGCGGTGCGTACGTCTCGAAGTCGGACAGCAGCAGCTCACGTTGGTCCGGGTGCTCGGTCAGCAGGACCAGGCCGCGGGAGAGGGCGTTTCGGGTGGTCTCCATGCCCGCGATGACCAAAAGGATGAAGAAGGAGGACAGTTCATCGGCGGTCAGCCGCTCGCCGTCGATCTCCGCGTGCACCAGTCGGGTGACGAGGTCGCCCGTGGGATTCTTGGTCCGGTCGGCGGCGAGGCGTGAGATGTAGTCCCCAAGTTCTCGGGAGGTACGCAACAGAGCCGGGGTCGCCTGGTCGAGCCGCGGCACGTATTCCGGGTCGAAGGTGCCGACGATGATGTTCGAGCGATCGTAGATGAACTCGTAGTCACTACTCGGTATCCCCATCATGCCGCTGAGTACCGCAATCGGCATGATCGCGGCGGCCTGCCGTACGAAGTCGCCCGGGCCGTGCGCGATGAGGTCGTCTACGATCTGCCGGGCCGCCTTGTGCGACGCGACCTCAAATTCGGCAGCCATGCCACGGCCAAAGGCACGGGAGACGATGCGACGCATGCGCGCATGCTGTGGATTGTCCATGTTGATCATCGAGCCGAAGAAGTTGTTGAACTCCTGCGGCAGGTCAACGATGCTGATCGCGGTCGGTGTGGAACGGAAGTCCTGCGGACGGCGGCTTACCTCGGCGATGTCGGCGTGGTGCACCAGCGCGTAGTAGCCGGACCCGCGCGGATAGCCAGGCATGGCGGGCTCGCGAAACAGCACCGGGTGCGGCGCTCGACGCAGCGCCGCAAAGGCCGCGTCCCGATCACCGAACGGCTGCGCCCAGAAGGCCAAGTCCGTGAGGTTGATGTTGGCGACGTCGTCGAACCTGGATTCGGGGGGATACACGGCGCCTCGCTTCACGCTGGGAAAAGGGATCGAAAGGGGACGACCAGACTGCACGGAGAGAAGGCACGGCTGCCATGTATCCGGCATGCCCGTATCGGACGCCGATAGGTCATCGGGTAACGCAAAATCGCCGCAGGCGAGTCATCGCACTGCGACGTCATCGTGCTGGCCGGAAAGCTCTAACGCACCTGGTGCACAGTCGCAGATAACTGCCGACCCCGTTCTTATCGCTCCTGTCCACCGAGTTTTCCACGCAGGTTATGGGTGGGGTTATCGGCGTGATCGGCACGGAGTCTCCTGCGTTGTCTCCTGCGTTCAGGCGGTCCAGCGTGTACCAGCATCCCGCCCAGCCCTTAAGCGCCTCTAATGTGCAGCCTGCCGACTCCAGAAGGGCTCGAAAAGCGGTAGATTTGCGCGTTAGACTTTCCGTCATGGATCTCTCCGTGCCCGTAACCGATGACGTGAAATTGCATTTCCGGCACCGGCCGGGAACCGAATCCCCAACGTTCCTCTTGGTACACGGCATGGCCTCCAGCGCCCAGCTCTGGGACGAGGTAGCCGGTGAACTGGCCGCCGCGGGGCATCCGGTGTACGCGGTCGATCTGCGGGGCCATGGCGAGTCCGACTCCCCACAGGACGGCTATGACACCCCCACCGCCGTCGCCGACCTGGTCGCGGCCTGCGCCTCGCTCGGCCTGAAACGGGTCGTGGTCGCAGGGCACTCATGGGGCGGCAACATCTCCGTGCGCTTCGCCGCCGAGAACCCCGAGCTCGTGGCCGCTCTCGCCCTGGTGGACGGCGGCTGGCTTGAGCCCTCCGCGGCCTTCACCTCGTGGGAGGCGTTCGTGGCGGCGTTGCGGCCGGGCGCGTTGGATGGTGCCACCGTGGACAGCATCAGCGCGTACTTCCGTACCATTCATCCCGACTGGTCACCGGCGGCAATCGAAGCGGCTGTCGCCACCATGCGTATCCATCCGGACGGCTCGCTGTCCCAACGTATGACGCTCGATCAGCACATGTCGATCCTACGCAGCATCTGGAATGAGCCGCCGGCGCCCTGGTATCCGAGCATCGACGTGCCCACGCTGCTGATGCTCGCCATCCCCAAGGGCGCCCTGCCGCCGCTGGCGGACCGCATTCGCACCCGCGTCACGAACATCACCGCCCCCCTGCGGAACGCGACGCTCCGCGAGTACGCCGACTCCGAGCACGATCTGCACGCCCAACGTCCACACCAAGTAGCAGCCGATTTGCTGGAGTTGGCCCGGCGCTCCGATGGCGTAGGTGAGAATTGATTTAGCGTCGGACCGTGGCGAGTTGACAGATATGGCGTAGCAGAATAAGGCGCCGCTGCCACCAGGTGCCGATGGCCGGGGCCACCATGGCAGGCGGGAATCGGCAGGTCAACGGCGGGTGTTGGGGCGCTTGTGAACCGCCCTGGGGGATTTATCCGAGCGCCGGGGACGTGGCAGCAGTTCGTCAATCCGTCACCCCTGCGAGGGTCTGGCGTAAAGCTCAGGTAAATGGGGAGCGGCATTCAACTGTACGCCCTCCCAGGGGAATGTAAATCTTCACAGCCCCTTCACCCCTTTCCTCTCATTCTCTCAGCATTCGCCCCCGATGAGACGCAGGTTGCGCCAGCTACGTTCCGGGCATGCAACTCAACTGGACCAGGATCAAGAACCGTCTGGGTACCGTGGTCGCCGCCATCGCTTTGGCCGCGGGCATCGGAGCCATCCAGCCCACCCCCGCGCAGGCGGCCCCGTCCCCCACCTACTGGACCTTTCGCAACATCGCGACTGAGCTCTGGGACCGATGTCTGACCAGCGGGAAGATCGACGGTAGTTCGACGAAGGTCTTCATGTCGAAGTGCAACGGAAGCAACTTCCAGCAGTGGGACTGGCGCGGTACCGACCCGACGGCTTCGCAACCGATGCTGCAACTTCAAAACAAGGCCACGGGGCTCTGCATGGCCACCGACAATGAGCACGCGCGCAACAACTCCGTCTGGACGAGCAAATGCGACTGGCGAAAAGGCATGCGCTTTCACTACAACGACCTGTCGCATTACTTCTATAGCGCGCTGACCAACTACGGCACCTGTCTGACCACCAGTGACTCCGGAGCGGTCTACGGCAACGTCCATAGTGCCTTCGGGGAGGACTCGTGGCGGGGCTCGCACTCGTAGGGCGCCTGTGGCGGGAGCAAAGCTCCGTTGAGCGCTTCCCGATGAGCCGCGACCAGTAACGTGATCGGCCGGCCGATCACGGCATCGAGCTGCCGCGTCCACGTACCGGGAACCTCTTCCGACCAGCAAACAAGCTGATACTCAAGCCGCCCGTCAACGCTCCGCCGACGCCTTCGGGTCCGAAGGCCGGGCACCTCTAACGGAGCGGTGGGAACGGTGCCGGGGCGCCGCCAGTCGGCGCCCCGGCAAGGCAGTGCGTACTGGTCCCCACTACGTGCCGAGCTCCCGGTCGATGAGGGCGAAGACCTCGTCTGCCGTCGCGCCGGAGAGGTCCTCGTCGTCCGCGCTGTGTGGAGCATCGTCCGGCGTCACGGCCGTGTACTTCCACAGCAGCGCTTGCAGTCGGTTGACCAGCCCGGCACGGCGCGGATCGGCGGCGGGCAACCCGGCAAGCGTGGCCTCCAGCTCATCGACGTGGCCGAGCGCGGGATGCTCGTGGTCGGCGTCCGCGGGCAGCACCTGGCCCAATAGGTAACCCGCCAGCGCGCTGGGGGTCGGGTAGTCGAAGACCAAGGTGGTGGGCAGGCTCAGGCCGGTGGTGCCGCGCAGCCGGTTGCGTAGTTCGACGGCCGCGATCGAGTCAAACCCCAGCTCCTTGAACGGCCGGTCGGGCTCCACCGCGTCGAGCGAGGGATAGTGCAGTACGGACGCCACCTGGGCGCGTACCGAGTCCAACAACCGCTCGACCCGGTCCTTCGCTGGCAAAGCCGTCAGTTCCGCGCGCAGGGCCGCCGCGCCATCTGCCGCCACACCATCGGCGGGCTCCCTGGTCGCTTCGATGGCACGCAGGGCCTCCGGTACGCCTTCGAGCAGCGCACTCGGCCTGGCCAGCGTGAACAGCGGCGCGAATCGGTCCCAGGCCACGTCGGCGATAGCCACGTGCGGGTCCGCGTGGTCGAGCACCTGCCCCAGCGCGGTCAAGGCGAGCTTGGGGGCCAGCGGGGCGAGGCCCTGGCGCCGCAGGTTCTCGGTGTGCTGGCCGACCAGTTCGCTGTGCTCGTCGGTGCCGCCAGCCACCTCCCACAGGCCCCAGGTCACCGAGGCCACCCGACGCCCTTCGGCTTGGCGCCGCTGCGCCAGCGAATCCAAATGCGCGGTGGCGGCGGCATAGGCGCCGTGGTCCTTGCTTCCCCAGGCGGCGGCCACGGTGGAGAAGAACACCACCGTGTCATCGGGCCCCAGGCCACACAGCTCGTCCACATGCGGGCCGCCGTCCGCCAGGTTGGCGGCGATCACATCAGCGAGTCCGGTGGGGGTGACGTCAGTCAACGGGGCCAACTCTCCGGTGGCCGAGGTGTAGATGACCGTACCGATCCGTACGCCGTCGCCCTCCAGCCGCTTCACGAGACGGGCAACCGCTACCCGGTCGGCCGGCGCGCAGTCCGCGATCTCCACGGCGGCACCCAGCGCGTCGAGCTCCACCGTGAGGTCCGCAGCCCCAGGGGCCTCGGGACCACCAGGGCCAAGGAGCACCACGCGTTCCGCGCCGCCCGCGGCCACCCAGCGGGCGATGTGCGCGGCGGGCCCGCTCGCGTCACCTGTGATCAGCACGGTGCCGTGCGGCTGCCAGGCTCGCTGCGGCTCCCGGCCGCCAAGCGGCGCCGGCACCAGCCGCCGCCCGAACACCCCGCTCTGCCGCAGCGCCACCTGGTCCTCGCCTGACGTCCCGGCGAGCACGGCGCGCAACAGGCCGGTGTCCACCAAGGCCGCAGTCGTGGGCAGGTCCACAAGCCCGCCCCACAGCGCCGGATGCTCCAAGGCGGCCACACGACCAAGACCCCAAAGCTGGGACTGGACAAGAGAGTTGAGGGACTCCGTATCGGATACGGCCACCGCGCCGCGGGTGACGCACCACAGCGAGGTCTCGACATCGGCGTCCACCAACGCCTGCACCAGCGCAAGCGTCCCGGCCACCCCGACGGCCAAGCTCTCGTGCTCAGGGTGCGGGCGCTCGTCGAGCCCGAGAAGGGACACTACGCGGGCAGGCGCCGCGGCCTCCTCGGCGAACTCGGCCCGCAGCGCCGCGGCCAACCTGCCGCGATCGGTGGACTCCCCCACAGGCAGCCGGCGCACCTGGCCACCCTCGGCGCCCAATGCCTCGGTGCACAGCTCCACCCAGTCCTCGGCCCCGGCCTCGGGGCACACCACGAGCCACGAGTCGGCCGAACCTGGGCGCACCGTGAGATCGGTGCAGGGCTGCCACTCGACCCGGTAGCGCCACCCGTCCACCGTCGAGCGCTCATGTCCTGCCTTCCGCCACGCGGACAGTAGAGGCAGTACGGAGCCGAGCGAGGACTGCACCGCGCCGCGGTCACCATCCGCCCCAGGACATATCCGCAGGGTGTCCGCGAGCGCCTGTACGTCCTCCTGCTCGACAGCGGCCCAAAACTTAGCCTCATCATCGTTGGCCCTAGGCGCGGTGACATCGGGCAAGGCATCGGGAAGCCAGTAGCGTTCGCGTTGGAAGGCGTAGGTGGGGAGGTCCACCGCGTTCGGGCGGGGATCAGCCGGGAACCAGCGGGTCCAGTCCACTGCCACGCCCGCGGCGAACGCCTGCCCCACCGACCGCACCAACTGCGCCAAGCCGCCCTGGTCACGTCGAAGGGTCGGCACGGTCGCGCCCTGCACACCAGCTTCTTCGAAGGCTTCTTGCAGACCGATGGTCAGCACCGGGTGGGTGCTGGCCTCGATGAAGATGCGGTGGCCATCGGTGAGGAGTTGACGTACGGCATCGGCGAAGCGCACCTGTTGGCGCAGGTTGGTCACCCAGTACGCGGTGGTCAACTCGGTGGTATCAATACGCTCGGCGGTCACCGTGGAGTAGAACGCCACCTGCGACCGCACGGGCTCGATACCGGCCAGGACTCGGTGCAACTCTTCGGCGATCTCGTCCACCTGGGCGCTGTGCGAGGCGTAGTCCACATCAATCAACCGCGCCCGACCACCACCCTCCTCACAAGCGGTCACCGCATACTGCACCTGCTCGGGTGGCCCAGACACCACCGCCGAACCAGGCCCGTTCACCGCAGCGATGCCCACACCAGCAGCCCGCTCACCCAAGTCGGCCAAGAACTCCACGGCCTTGTCCGCACTCATCGCAAGCGACGCCATCGCACCACCACCGGCCAGCCGCCGTAGCGCCTTACTGCGTAGCGCAACGACCTTCGCACCGTCCTCCAAAGTCAGCGCACCAGCCACCACCGCAGCCGCAATCTCACCCTGACTGTGACCCACCACCGCCGCCGGCGTCACACCCTGATCAGCCCACACCGCCGCCAAGGACACCATCACCGCCCACAACACCGGCTGCACCACATCAACCCGACCCAAGTCACCCGCGTCCACGCCACCGCGTAGCACCTCAGACAGCGACCACTCCACATGCGGAGCAAGGGCCTGTTCGCATTCAGCTACCCGGGCAGCAAACACCGGCGAAGCCTCCAACAAGCCCGCGCCCATGCCCACCCACTGCGAACCCTGACCCGGGAACACCAACACCGGGCCCAGGTCAGTGGCCACCGCAGCGGCAGGATCGGTCAGGGCAGGATGAGGCTCACCCCCGGCCAATGCCCCAAGACCGGCGAGGAGTTCATCACGCGTGGTACCAGCCACCACCACACGATGGTCAAAGACCGAACGCGTCGTCACCAACGACCAACCCACATCAGCCACCGACAGACCCGGATCACCAACCACCCGCTCAACCAACGCCCGAGCCTGCGCCCGCACCGCACCAGACGTACGCGCCGACAACACCCACGGCACCCACCCACCCACACCCATCACAGACCCCGACCCCGACCCCGACTCAGGCCCCGGCCCAGGCCCAGACTCCACCTCCGGAGCCTGCTCCACGATCACATGCGCATTCGTCCCCGAAATGCCGAATGAGGAGACGCCCGCCCGGCGGGGGCGTTCGCTGCGGGGCCAGGCGACCGGTTCGGTGAGGAGGCGCACGCCGCCGGCTTCCCAGTCCACGTGCGGCGTCGGCTGGTCGATGTGCAGCGTGCTCGGCAGCGTCTCGCGCTGCATCGCCATGATCATCTTGATGACGCCGCCGACACCGGCCGCGGCCTGGGTGTGTCCGATGTTGGACTTGATGGAGCCGAGCCACAGCGGCCGGTCATCGGGCCGGCCCTGACCGTAGGTCGCCAAGAGTGCCTGCGCCTCGATCGGATCGCCGAGGGAGGTCCCCGTGCCGTGCGCCTCGACCGCGTCCACCTGATCGGGGGCGAGGCGTGCGTTCTCTAGTGCTTGCCTGATCACGCGTTCCTGAGCGACGTCGTTGGGGGCGGTGAGGCCGTTGCTCGCGCCGTCCTGGTTGATCGCCGAAC
The DNA here is from genome assembly GCF_014203645.1 of Streptomyces zagrosensis. Lineage (GTDB taxonomy): Bacteria > Actinomycetota > Actinomycetes > Streptomycetales > Streptomycetaceae > Streptomyces > Streptomyces zagrosensis. The sequence continues at coordinate 30,841 of NZ_JACHJL010000010.1, forward strand.
CGCGCAGCACGGCCAAGATGCGGTGGCCGTTTCGGCGGGCGTCCGACAGCCGCTCCAAGAGCACCAGGCCGACGCCCTCGGAGAAGCCGGTGCCGTCTGCGGACGCCGCGAAGGACTTGCAGCGGCCATCGGGTGCCAGGCCGCGCTGCCGCGAGAACTCGGCGTAGGCGGTGGGCGTGGTGAGCGAGGTGACGCCACCGGCGAGGGTCATGTCGCACTCGCCCTGCCGCAGCGCTTGAGCTGCTAGGTGCATGGCCACAAGCGAGGAGGAGCAGGCCGTGTCCACCGTCACCGCCGGGCCTTCGAGCCCGAACCAGTAGGCGACCCGGCCCGATACCACGCTGGTGAGGCTGCCGGTGGTGGCGTAGCCCTCGAAACCTGCGGGGATGTGTGGCGTACGCGAGAGGTAGTCGTGGCTGGAGACGCCCGCGTATACGCCGGTGGCCGAGCCCTTGACCTGGGCGGGGTCGATGCCGGCCCGTTCGAAGAGTTCCCAGGCGACCTCTAGCAGCAGTCGCTGCTGCGGGTCCATGGCCAGTGCCTCGCGCGGGCTGATTCCGAAGAACTCCGCGTCGAAGCGGTCGGCCCCGTCGAGGAACCCGCCGTCGCGCACATAGCTGGTCCCGGGGTGGTCCGGGTCCGGGTGGTAGAGGCCCTCCAGGTCCCAGCCACGGTCGGTGGGGAACCCCGTGATGGCGTCCGTATCGGAGGCCACCAGGTTCCACAGGTCCTCGGGGCCGCGCACGCCGCCCGGGTAGCGGCAGGCCATCCCCACGATGGCCACCGGCTCCTGGGACCGCTCCTCCACCTCCCGCAGCCGCTGCCGTGCCTGCCCGAGATCCACCGTGACCCGCTTCAGATACTGGCGGAGCTTGTCTTCCGTGTCCGACATCAGTTCTCGCTCCTGATCACAGTTCCCGGTCAATGAATGCGAACAGCTCGTCGTCCGACGCCGTGTCCACCGTGTCGCTGGCCACGACGTCCTCGCCGTGCTGCGGTGTGTCGGGTCCGCTGTCGTTCAGCCTCCACAGCAGCGTCTCCAGCCGCTTGGCGAGCTTGCCGCGGACGTCGCCGTCCGGGCCGAACTGCACCATCGCCGCCTCGAACTTCGCCAACTCGTCGAAGACAGCCGCCGATGGGTCGGCCGCGGCGGGGCACAGCTTCTCGCGCAGGTCATCGGCGATGGCTGTCGGTGTCGGATGCCTGAAGATGAAGGTGGCGGGCAGCCGCAGCCCGGTGGCGGCGGAGAGTCGGTTACGCAGTTCCACGGCGGTCAGCGAGTCGAATCCCAAATCCTTGAAGGGGACGTCGCTGTGCACCGCGTTCATATCGGCGTGCCCGAGCACTGCCGCCGCGTTGCTACGTACCAGGTTGAGCAGCGTGCGGTGCTGCTCGTCGGGCGCTAGGGCGGCGAGTTGGCTTGCCCAGTTGGTGGCGGCTTGGTTGGTGGCCGCTCCGCGGCGTGCCGTGCCGGTGCTGATGAGTGCCCGGAGCTGTGCGGGCAGGGTGTCGGTGGGCTGGGCGGCCAGGGTGCGTACGTCGAGGTTGACGGCCGCGAGTTGGGCGTCGCCGTGTCGGCATGCCGCGTCCAGGAGTCGCAGCGCGTGCTCGTTGCTCAGCGCCTTGATGCCGGAGCGGTTCATCCTGGCCAGGTCCGCCTGGTCGAGGTGGCCGGTCATTCCGCTGGCATCGGCCCACAGGCCCCAGGCGATGGACACGCCCGGCAGGCCGAGTGCCCGGCGGTGGGCGGCGAGCGCGTCGCAGAAGGCGTTGGCAGCCGCGTAGGTGGCCTGTCCTGGGCTGCCGAGGGTGGCGGCAGCGGAGGAGAACATGACGAACATGCCAAGGCGTGCCCCGGCCGTCGCCGCGTGCAGGTGCGCCGCCGCGGTGGCCTTCGCCGCCCACACGGGCGCCAGGCGCTGGGCCGACTGGGAGGTCACCATGGCGTCATCGAGCACGCCCGCGGCGTGGATGACGCCGGTCAGCGGGTGCGCGGGGTCGATCCTCGCGATCAGGTCGGTGACCGCTGCCGCGTCCGTCACATCGGCCGCGACGATCCGCGCTTCGGCCCCGAGATCGGCGAGGCGCGCCAGCAGTTCGGTGGCGCCGGGCGCGTGGTGGCCCCGGCGGCTGACGAGCACCAGATGCCTGATGTCCCAGTGGCGTACGAGGTGTTCGGCTACGTGTCCACCGAGCGTTCCGGTGCCGCCGGTGATCAGTACAGTGCCGTTCGCGTCCACCGTCGCGGGCACGTCCAACACGAGCTTTCCGGTGTGTTTGGCCTGGCTGAGGTGGCGCAGCGCCTGCCGGGCGCGGCTCAGCGGCCAGGTCCGGATCGGCGGCGGTTGCAGTGTGCCCTGCTGGAACAGTTCTCGCAGCGTGCCGAGCATCTCACCGATGCGGTCGGCGCCGGCATGGGTGATCAGGTCGTAGACCTGGTAGCTGACCTCCGGGTACGCGGCGGCCATCTGGTCGGCGTCCCGGATGTCGGTCTTGCCCATCTCCAGCAGCCGCCCGCCTTCGGCAAGTAGCCGCAGCGAGGCATCCACGAACTCGCCGGTGAGGCTGTTGAGTACGACGTCCACACCCCGGCCACCGGTGGCCTCTCGGATCGCCGTCTCGAAGTCGAGGTCACGGGAGTTGGCCCGGTGCGCCTGGTCGATGCCCATCTCGTTGAGGACGGGGTGCTTGCCTGGGCTTGCCGTGGCGTACACCTCGGCACCCAGGTGCCGGGCGATCTGTACGGCGGCCGTGCCGACGCCGCCGGTCGCGGCGTGGATGAGCACCGATTCGCCCGCCTGGACGCGCCCGAGGTGGGCGAGCCCGTACCAGGCGGTGAGGTAGGCGATCGGTACCGCCGCCGCCTGCTGGTAACTCCAGCCTTCGGGGATGGGCGTGACCAGCCGGGCGTCGGTCAGTGTGACCGGCCCAAAGGCGCGGTCGAACACGCCCATCACCCGGTCGCCAACCGCCACCCCGGCCACCCCGGGCCCGACCCCCGTAACAACGCCGGCGCCTTCGCCGCCGAGCCCGGTCTGCCCGGGCACCATGCCCAGGCCGACCACCACATCACGGAAGTTGATGCCCGCCGCGTGCACCTCGACCCGCAACTGCCCGTCCGCCAGCGGCTGACGGACCTCGGGGCAGGGGACGGGCGAGACGCTGTCCAAGGTGCCGCTGCCATCCGTGTCCAGGCGCCAGGCGGAGCGGGCGTCCGGTCCGACGATGCCGGCGCTCGCCGTGCCGCCACGTACCAGCCTGGGTACGAGGAGCCGTCCGCCGCGCACCGCGACCTGTGGCTCCTCAGCGGTGATGGCGCGCAGCACACTGTCCGCCAGGCCGTCACCGCCGGTCGCCGCGGCATCGGGGTCGAGGTCGAGGAGGACGAAGCGTCCCGGGTTCTCCGACTCGGCGCTTCGCACCAGACCCCACGCCCCGGCCCCGGCCACATCGACGCCGCTGCCCTCCACACCGCCGCCATGGGCCTCGGTGGCCGCGACCGCCCCGTGTGTGACGACGACCAGCCGGGAGCCCGCCAACCTCGGCTCGGAGAGCCAGGCTTGGACGAGGCTGAGCGCACGCTCCACGACGGAGCGGCCCGCGTCCGCGAGCCCTTCACCGCTGGTGGTGGGTGGCACACAGACGAGTGCGATGGGGGGTACCGCCGCGCCCGCGTCCAGGGCATCGGCCAGCGCGGCAACGTCGGCGTATGGGCGAAGGCTCGCGCCTCCTGGCAGCGACAGGCCACCGAGGTGGAACGCGTCCTCGCCGAGCACCGACCAATCACTGTCCCCGCCCACCGATGTGTCCGGCGCGTCAACAGGCAGCAGGGGCAGCGCTGTCCAGTCGAGCGCGAACAGGCCGTCCGCGCCGCGCCCACCGGCGGCGTGCAACTGGTCGGCTGCGGCGGCGCGCATCGCCACCGCGTCCACCGTCAGCACCGGGGCCCCCACGGCATCGGCCACGGTCAGGCGCAGGGCCCGCTCATCGTCCCCGCTGCGCTGCTGCGGGGAGATGCGGACCCGTACGGTGCCTGCCTCGGAGGCCCAAAGGGACAGACCGCTCCAGGCGAAGGGCAACCAGACGCGAGCATCGGCGGCGGCCTTGATACGGGGGGCCGCGGGGGCGGTGCCATTTCCGTTGCGGGTGTCGCCTCCGTTAAGGGTGTCGCCTCCGTGCGCGCCCGCTTCGAGTTGGTCGATCAGGAGAGCCGGGTGGAGCGCGGCGTCAAGGAGGGCTGGGTGGATGCCGTATCCGTCCCGCTCCCCCGCCGCCTTGGGCAGTTCCACCTCGGCGTACACATCGTCCCCATGCCGCCACGCGGCCTGAAGGCCCTGGAACGCCGGACCGTATCCATAGCCGCCGGAGGCGACCCGCTCGTAAAAGCCATCGACCTCCACCGGCTCCGCACCGGCCGGAGGCCATGCACCGCCCAGGCCCGCTGGCTGTTCGGCGCCGTCAGCAGCCGGGCTGAGCACACCCTCCGCGTGGCACACCCAGGTCGCCGCTTCGTCCAGGTCGTCATCGGGGCGGGAGTGGATTCGCAGGTCCCGCGACCCGTCGGCGGCGGGGGCGCTCACTACCACCTGTACGCGGACGTCGCCCGAGGCCGGGAGCATCAGCGGCACCTGGAGCGCCAGTTCCTCCACGCCGCCGCAACCCGCCTCGTCCGCGGCCCGCAGCGCCCACTCGGCCAGTGCGGCACCCGGCAGGAGCACCGAGCCAGCCACCACATGCTCCGACAACCAACCCCTGCCGCCGCCAGCTGAGAGCCGACCGGTCAGCAGCAACCCGCCATCGGCCAGTGCCACGGCGGCGGGCAGCAACGCGTGCTCGACGCGCTGCAACCCCGCGGCGGCCATGTCGCCGGCGCCCTTGCTGGTGATGAGCCAGTACGGCTCGCGTTGGAAGGCGTACGTCGGCAGGTCCACGGCGCGCGGGACGGGGTCGGCCGCGAACCAGCGGGTCCAGTCCACTGCCACGCCCGCAACGAACGCCTGCCCCACCGACCGCACCAACTGCGCCAGACCGCCCTGGTCACGTCGAAGGGTCGGCACGGTCGCGCCCTGCACACCAGCTTCTTCGAAGGCTTCTTGCAGACCGATGGTCAGCACCGGGTGGGTGCTGGCCTCGATGAAGATGCGGTGGCCATCGGTGAGGAGTTGGCGTACGGCGTCGGCGAAGCGGACCTGTTGGCGCAGGTTGGTCACCCAGTACGCGGTGGTCAACTCGGTGGTATCAATACGCTCGGCGGTCACCGTGGAGTAGAACGCCACCTGCGACCGCACGGGCTCGATACCGGCCAGGACTTGGTGCAACTCTTCCGCGATCTCGTCCACCTGGGCGCTGTGTGAGGCGTAGTCCACATCGATCAACCGCGCCCGACCACCACCCTCCTCACATGCGGTCATCGCATACTGCACCTGCTCCGGTGGTCCTGACACCACCGCCGAACCAGGCCCGTTGACCGCGGCGATGCCCACACCGGCAGCCTGCTCACCCAAGTCGGCCAGGAACTCCACGGCCTTGTCCGCACTCATGGCAAGCGATGCCATCGCACCGCCACCGGCCAGGCGCCGTAGCGCCTTACTGCGTAGCGCAACGACCTTCGCACCGTCCTCCAAAGTCAGCGCGCCAGCCACCACCGCAGCCGCAATCTCACCTTGACTGTGACCCACCACGGCTGCCGGAGTGACGCCCTGATCAGCCCACACCGCGGCCAGGGAGACCATCACCGCCCAGAGCACCGGCTGCACCACATCGACCCGACCCAAGTCGGCCGCGTCCACGCCACCGCGTAGGACCTCGGACAGCGACCACTCCACATGCGGAGCAAGAGCTCGCTCACACTCCGCTACCCGCGCCGCAAACACCGGCGAAGCTTCGAGCAGACCCGCGCCCATGCCCACCCACTGCGAACCCTGACCCGGGAACACCAACACCGGGCCCGCGCTGTCGATGGTGGTGGACGCCTCGTGGTTGACCACGTCCGGATGGGCCTCGCCTGACGCCAGGGCTTGGAGTCCGGCGAGCCATTCCGCCCGGTGGTGGCCGGTGATCACTGCTCGGTGTTCGAACAGGGACCTGGTGGTGATGAGTGACCAGCCGACATCAACGGGCGATAGGTCGGGTTGGGAGGCCAGGTGTTCAGCGAGCGCCTTCGCCTGGCCGCGCAGGGCCTCTCCACTACGGGCCGACAGCGCCCAGGGCAGCGGGGTGCTGCCGTCGTGCGGTGTCGGGGTGGGCGCGTCGGGCTCGATGGAATCGGGGGCTTGTTCGATGATGAGGTGGGCGTTGGTGCCCGAGGCGCCGAAGGACGATACGCCCGCCCGACGTGGATGACCGTTTTGCGGCCACTCAACAGCCTCGGTCAAAAGCCGCACCGCCCCCGCATCCCATTCCACATGCGGCGTCGGCTCATCGATATGCAACGACGGCGGCAACACCCCCTTGCGCATCGCCATCACCATCTTGATGACACCCGCTACACCCGCGGCAGCCTGCGTATGACCAATATTCGACTTGATCGAACCCAACCACAGCGGTTTGTCCGCCGAACGCTCCTGCCCATACGTCGCAAGCACCGCCTGCGCCTCAATCGGATCACCCAACGTCGTGCCCGTACCATGCGCCTCCACCGCATCCACATCCGCTGGAGAAAGCCGCGCATTCGCCAACGCCTGCCGAATCACCCGCTGCTGCGACGGACCATTCGGCGCCGTCATCCCATTTGACGCACCATCTTGATTCACCGCCGAACCACGCACCACCGCCAACACCCGATGCCCGTTACGCCGCGCATCCGACAACCGCTCCAGCAACAGCACCCCTACGCCCTCGCCCCAACCGGTGCCGTCCGCCGCCGCCGCGAACGGCTTGCACCGCCCATCGGGCGCAAGTCCACGCTGCCGGGAAAAGCCCGTGAAGACATCGGGCGTGGCCATCACCGTGACGCCACCCGCCAACGCCAATGTGCATTCGCCCTGCCGCAAAGCCTGCGCTGCGAGGTGCGCAGTGACCAGGGAGGAGGAGCATGCGGTATCCACCGTGACGGCCGGGCCTTCCAGGCCCAGCGTGTAGGCGACCCGGCCGGAGACGACGCTGCCGGAGCCGGCCAGCATCGCGTACCCCTCCAACTTCGCGTCCCGACCGCTGGACAATCCCGCCGCGTAGTCGTGGTACATCACACCCGCGTATACGCCCGTTGCCGAGCCCTTCAACGACACCGGGTCAATACCGGCCCGCTCCAACACCTCCCACGACGCCTCCAACAACAACCGCTGCTGCGGATCGGTGGCCAACGCCTCCCGCGGATTGATGCCAAAGAACCCCGCGTCAAATCGGTCCGCGTCATACAAAAACGCGCCCTCACGCGCATAACTCGTCCCCGGATTATCCGGGTCCGGATGGAACAACCCGTCCACATCCCACCCACGCGTGGCCGGGAACTCCCCCAACACCGCACGCCCCGAGGCCACCAGATCCCACAGTCCCTCCGGAGACGTAGCACCCCCGGGAAAGCGGCAGGCCATACCAATGATCGCCACCGGCTCATCGGTACCCGCCACATCCAACACCCGCGACACCGCGACCGACTCACCCCCCAACCGCGACACCACAAACTCCGCCAACACCCGAGGCGTTGGATAGTCAAACACCAACGTCGCAGGCAACCGCAGGCCACTCACCACCGACAAACGGTTACGCAACTCCACCGCAGTCAACGAATCGAAACCGAGATCCTTGAATGCGGCCTCGGGTCGCACATCGGCGGCGGAGGCAAAGCCGAGTACGGCGGCCACGCAGCCGCGTACGGCGTCGAGGACCGCGTCAGCCCGCCCCGCCGCGTCCAGTCCCGCAAGGCGGGAGGCCAGAGCCGGGCCTTGGGTATCGGCGCCGGCCGCCCTGCGCCGGGTCCGGCCGGTGAGGCCGCGGAGTAGCGGCGGCAGGTCAGTGGCGCCTGCCAGGCCGCTGATGTCAAGGTCTACCGCCACGGCGAGCGGCAGCCCGGACTGGTAGGCGGTGTCGAAGAGGGCGAGGCCGCGCTCGGCCGTCAGTGGGCGCATGCCGCGCAAGCGCGTCAGCTCCGCCCGGCCCAGGTGCCCGGTCATCTCGCTGGCCTGCTCCCACAGTCCCCAGGCCATCGACTGCCCCGGCAGGCCGAGGTCGCGCCGGTGGGCTACCAGGGCATCGACGAACGCATTGGCCGCCGCGTATCCGGCCTGCCCCGCGTTGCCGACCACGCCGGCGGCCGAGGAGAACATGACGAACATGCCCAGGTCCAGGCCAGCGGTCGCCGTGTGCAGGTGCTCCGCAACCGCGGCCTTCGCCGCCCACACCCGCGCCAACCGCTCCGGCGACAGCGACGTCACCACGGCGTCATCCAACACGCCCGCTGCGTGCACTACACCAGTCAGCGGATGCTCTGGGGCGATGCTCGCGATGAGTGCCGAGACCGCGTCCGGGTCGGTGTTGTCCGACGCTACGATCCGCACGTCAGCGCCCAACTGAAGCAATCGCGCGGCGAGTTCTTCAGCTCCGGGCGCGTCCGGGCCGCGCCTGCTGGTCAGCACCAGATGCTTGACCTGCCAGGCCCGCACCACATGCTCAGCCACCAGAGCACCCAGCATCCCGGTGCCACCGACGATCAACACCGTGCCATCGGGATTGAGCGCGGCCGACGCAGCCTCCTCCTCCCGCGGCTCCACACGAGCCCGTACCAACCGAGGCACCAACGCCCGCCCACCACGCAACGCCACCTGCGACTCATCCACCGCCACCGCACCCCACAGCGCGCCCACCACCACACCATCCGCACGAGCACCACCATCACCAGCGCCATCACCATCGGCATCGGCATCGGCATCGGCGTCCAGGTCGAGCAGCAAAAAGCGCCCCGGGTTCTCCGACTCCGCACTGCGCACCAAACCCCACACACCCGCACCCGCCACCTCCACACCACACGCAGACTCCCCCGCAACAACCGCACCCCGCGTCACCACCACCAACCGCGACTCCTCCAACACAGGCTCCGCCAACCACGCCTGCACCAACCCCACAACACGCTCCACCACACCCAAACCAACAACCGCCGAACCATCACCCACATCATCGGGCTGCACACCAACCAGCACCACTGACGGGGCCAATGCACCCTCGCGCACCGAATCCGCCAACGCCGCAACGTCCGCAAAGGCACGGCCCTGGCCCGGCAAGTGCCTCGCCAGGTCGAGTACGTCAGCGCCGAGTAGTGCCCAACTGCCTGTGTTGGCAGCCTCGTTGGCGTCCGCTATACCACCCGGCAGCGGAACCCACTGCACTGCGAACAATCCGTCCGCACCACGGCTCGCGGCCCCTAGTTGGTCCACAGTGGCCGGGCGCATCGTGACCGCGTCGGCGGTGAGCACGGGGGCGCCCGTGGTGTCGGCCACGGTGACGCGCAGGGCTCGCTCCTGGTCCGTGACCTGTCGTTCCGATGAGATATGGACGCGTACGGTACCCGCGTCGGCGGCCCACAGCGCGACGCCGTTCCAGGCGAAGGGCAACCACACCTGGTCGGTGGCGGCTGTTGCTGCTGCCCCGTCCGGGCCAGCCGGCCCGGTCATCAAAAGTGCCGGGTGCAGGGCGGCGTCGAGCAGCGCCGGGTGGATGCCGAACCCCGCCCGCTCCCCCGCCGCCTCGGGCAGTTCGACCTCCGCGTAGACGTCGGAGCCCCGCCGCCAGGCAGCCTTGAGCCCCTGGAACGCGAGGCCGTAGCCGTAGCCGGCCGTCACCGCGCGCTCGTAGAAGCCCAGCGTGTCGATGGGCTCGGCGCCGGCCGGCGGCCAGGCGCCGCTGAGGTGGCCGGGGTCGCCGTGGTCCGTGGTGGGCGGGCTCAGCACGCCCTGCGCATGGCAGCGCCAGCCCGCGTCCGTACCCAGGTCGGTGTCCTGGTCGGGGCGGGAGTGGATCTGAAGGTCGCGTCGGCCGTCGTCGGCCACGGCCCCGATAACGACCTGCACGCGTACGCCACCGGTGGTGGGCAGCGCGAGCGGCAGCTGGAGCGTGAGCTCCTCGACACCACCGCAACCGACCTCGTCGGCGGCCCGCAACGCCCACTCCACCAGTGCGGCGCCGGGCGCGATGACCGTGCCGCCCACGACGTGCTCGGCCAGCCAGGGCTGCGACTGGGTGGAGAGTCGGCCGGTCAGGAGCAGCCCGCCGGCGGCCAGGCCCACGGCTGCCGGGAGCAGCGCATGCTCGACGCGTTGAAGGCCCGCCGCGCTGACGTCGCCCACGCCTCCGCTCGATGCGGGCCAGTAGCGCTGGCGCTGGAAGGCGTACGTGGGCAGCTGGACCACCCGCGGGGCGGGGTCGGTTTCGAACCAGCGAGTCCAGTCCACCTCGGCCCCGGCGGCGAACGCCTGCGCCACGGACTGCGCCAACTGCGCCAAACCGCCCTGGTCGCGACGCAGGGTTGGCACCGCGGTCGCGTGGACGGTGGCCTCTTCGAAGGACTCCTGGAGGCCCACCGTCAGCACCGGGTGGGTGCTGGCTTCGATGAACACCCGGTGTCCGGCGGAGAGGAGTTGGCGTACGGCATCGGCGAAGCGCACCCGTTCGCGCAGGTTGGTCACCCAGTACGCGGTGTCAAGCGTGGCGGTGTCGATGCGCTCGGCCGTGACGGTGGAGTAGAACGCTACCTCCGACCGTACGGGCGCGATGCCCGCCAAAACCTCGCGCAGTTCATCGGCGATCTCATCGACCTGCGGGCTGTGCGAGGCGTAATCCACCTCGATGCGGCGGGCCCGACCCCCAGCCTCCTCGCGAACTGTGACCGCGTACTGGACCTGGTCAGGAGGCCCTGAAATGACCACGGAACCCGGCCCGTTAACAGCGGCGATGCCCACGCCTTCGGCCTCTTCACCAAGACCAGCCAAGAAGGTAACGACCTCATCCTCGCGCATCGCAAGCGATGCCATAGCCCCACCACCTGCAAGCCGCCGCAACGCCCTACTCCGCAACGCCACGACCTTCGCACCATCCTCCAGCGTGAGAGCCCCAGCCACCACCGCAGCCGCGATCTCACCCTGACTGTGACCCACCACCGCCGCAGGCATCACACCCTGATCAGCCCACACCGCCGCCAGCGAGACCATCACCGCCCACAACACCGGCTGCACCACATCAACGCGGCTCAGATCGGCCGCACCAACACCACCCCGCAAAACATCAGCAAGCGACCACTCCACAAACGGAGCAAGAGCCCGCTCACACTCCGCCACCCGCGCCGCAAACACCGGCGAAGACTCCAACAACCCAGCCCCCATACCCACCCACTGCGAACCCTGACCAGGGAACACCAACACCGGGCCGACGCCGCCGGGCCCGGTGGTAGTGGCCGCCGTCGTGCCTGGGGCGATGACGTTGGGGTGGGTGCCGTCGTTCGCGAGGGACTGGAGGCCGGACAGCAGTTCATCGCGGCTTTCGCCGACGATGACCGCGCGGTGCTCGAATACTGATCGGGTGGTCGCCAGGGACCACCCGACCTCGACGAGTGACGCATCCGGTGTGGTGGCGAGGTGCGTAACCAGGGCGTTGGCCTGGGCTCGCAGGGCGTCCGCGTTGCGTCCCGAGATGACCCACGGCAACACGCCGCATACGGGCGCAGCGGGCGTCGCGGGCCGCTCGTCGGCGGCGGGCTCGGGTGCCTCTTCCAAGATGATGTGCGCGTTGGTGCCGGAGATACCGAAGGAGGAGACGCCCGCGCGGCGCGTACGGTCACCGGCGGGCCATGCGACCGGGTCGGTCAGCAGGCGTACGCCGCCTGCGTTCCAGTCCACATGCGGGGTGGGCTCGTCCAGGTGGAGGGAGGCGGGCAGGTGCTGCTGCTGGAGCGCCAACACCATCTTGATCACGCCGGCCACGCCGGCGGCGCCCTGGGTGTGCCCAATGTTGGTCTTGATCGAGCCGAGCCACAGTGGCTGGTCGGCGGCGCGGTCCTGGCCGTAGGTGGCCATCAGCGCGTCGGCTTCGATCGGGTCGCCGAGCCGAGTGCCGGTGCCGTGCGCCTCGACCGCGTCCACCTCGGAGGGGGAAAGCCTGGCGCTGGCCAGGGCTTGCCGGATGACGCGCTGTTGGGAGGGGCCGTTGGGCGCGGAGAAGCCGTTGCTGGCGCCATCTTGGTTGATGGCCGAGCCTCGGATGACGGCGAGGACGCGGTGGCCGTTGCGGCGGGCGTCGGAGAGCCGTTCCAGGAGGACTAGACCGACGCCCTCGCCCCAACCGGTGCCATCGGCGGAGGCGGCGAACGCCTTGCAGCGGCCGTCTGGTGAGAGCCCGCGCTGCCGGGAGAAGCCGGTGAACACCTCGGGGGTGGCCATGACGGTCACACCGCCGGCGAGGGCCAGCGAGCATTCGCCCTGGCGCAGCGCCTGGGCGGCCAGGTGCATGGCCACCAGGGACGAGGAGCAGGCGGTTTCGACGGTCACGGCGGGGCCTTCGAGGCCGAGCGTGTAGGAGACCCGGCCGGACAGCAGGCTGGGCGCGTTGCCCGCGTACCCCTCCGAACCCTGCTGCGAGGTGTCGCCCTGGGAGGCGCCGCCGGTGGTTGCCGTGCCGGCGTACACACCGGTTTGGCTGCCTTTGAGGGAGAGCGGGTCGATGCCGGCGCGTTCGAGCGCTTCCCACGCGGTTTCCAGGAGCATGCGCTGCTGCGGTCCGGTGGCTAGCGCCTCGCGTGGGCTGATCCCGAAAAAGCTCGGGTCGAACTGGTCGGCGTCGTAAAGGAATCCGCCCTGTTTGACGTACGTGGTGCCCGGGTGGTCCGGGTCCGGGTGGTAGAGGCCCGCCAGGTCCCAGCCGCGGTCGGCCGGGAAGTCTCCGATCGCGTCCACGCGCGAGGTGACCAGTTCCCACAACTGCTCGGGCGTGGCGACCCCGCCGGGGAACCGGCAGGCCATGCTGACCACGGCCACCGGCTCCTGCGACCGCTCCTCCACCTCACGCAAACGCAGCCGCGTTTCGTGCAGATCAGCGGAAACGCGCTTGAGATACTCAACCAGTTTCTCTTCGTTCACCATGAGGTATCACCCGGCCTTCAGCGATGGTGTAGTCCCGTACATTTCAGGACACACCAAGTTCATTGTCGATAAAGTCAAGAACCTGATCCGCTGACGCGGACTCCAGCCTTTCCACGGCACTGCCCTCATGTGCGGGCTTGCGTGCCGCCTTCCATTTCGCCAGCAGGCTCTCCAGCCGAGCCGTTACCGCACCGGAATCACCGTCTTCCAGCTCAAGCTTTATCAAGGCGTTCTCAAGCCGGGCCAAATCGTTGAGCACCGGATCGACCGCGTCCGGTCCGGTGGTTGCCGCGTCGCCGGGCGCGATGCGCTGGAGCAGGAAGTCGGCCAGCGCGGTGGGTTCTGGGTAGTCGAAGACCAGGGCGGCGGGCAGCCGCAGCCCGGTGGCGGCCGAGAGTCGGTTGCGCAGCTCCACGGCGGTCAGTGAGTCAAAGCCCAGGTCCTTGAAGTTCGCCTCGGCGTGCACCGCTTCCGCGTCGGCGTGCCCGAGCACGGTGGCGGCGTTGCTGCGGACCAGGGCGACCAGGGTGCGTAGTTGTTCGTCGGGCGAGAGCCTGACCAGTCGGTCTGCCCAGTCCGCTGGTTGGCCGCCGCCCGCGGTCGCGGTGCGCCGTCCGCGGTTGCCGCTGCTGCCGGCGGCGATCAGCGTACGGAGCGAGGCGGGGAGCGAGTCGGCGGGCTGTGCGGCCAGCGCGCGGGGGTTGATGTCGGCGGCGACCAGGTGATGGCCGCCGTGCTGGACGGCGGCGTCCAGGAGTCCCAGCGCGTGTTCGCTGGCCATGGCGGCGATGCCGGAGCGTGCCATGCGGGCCAGGTCCGCATCGGCCAGGTTGCCGGTCATGCCGCTGGCGTTGGCCCACAGGCCCCAGGCGATGGAAACCCCAGGCAGACCGGCGGCCTGCCGGTGGGCGGCCAGCGCGTCACAGAAGGCGTTGGCCGCCGCGTAGTTGGCCTGGCCCGGGCTGCCGAAGGTCGCGGCCGATGACGAGAACAGGACGAACATGCCAAGCCGCAGGTGCGCTGTCGCCGTGTGGAGGTGGGCCGCGGCCGTGGCCTTCGTCGCCCACACCCGCGCCAACCCTTCGCGGCTCTGCGAGGTGAGCACCGCGTCGTCGAGGACGCCTGCGGCGTGGATGACGCCGGTGAGCGGGTGGGCAGAGTCGATCCCGGCGATCAGGTCGCGGATCGCCGCCGCATCGGTGACATCCACGGCGGCGAACCGGGGCTGCGCGCCGAGCCTCGCCAGCCGCGCGGCCAACTCTTCGGCTCCATCGGCCGTTCGGCCGCGGCGGCTGACGAGCAGGAGGTGCTTAAGGCCTCGCGTACGGACCAGGTGTTCGGCGACGAGGGCGCCGAGCGTTCCGGTACCACCGGTGATCAAGACGGTGCCATCGGGGTCCACGGTGGCGGGCACGTCCAGGACGAGTTTTCCGGTGTGCTTGGCCTGGCTGAGATACCGCAGCGCATGCCGGGCCCGGCCCAGCGGCCACACCCGCACCGGCGGTGGCGTCAGCGCGCCCGCGGCGAACAGCTCGCTGAGGGTGCCGAGCATGTGCCCGATGTGCGCCGGGCCCGCGTCGGTGACCAGGTCGTAGACCTGGTAGCTGACCCCCGGGTACGCGGCGGCCACCTGGTCGGCGTCCCGAATATCAGTCTTGCCCATCTCCAACAGCCGCCCACCGGCGCCGAGCAGCCGCAGCGAGGCATCGACGAACTCGCCGGCGAGGCTGTTGAGTACGACATCCACGCCTCGCCCACCGGTGGCCTCCCGGATCACCGCCTCAAAGCCCAGCTCACGCGAGTTCGCCCGATGCGCCGCATCGATGCCCAACTCCTCAAGCACCGCATGTTTGCCAGGACTCGCCGTCGCATACACCTCGGCACCCAGGTACCGCGCAATCTGCACCGCCGCCATCCCCACCCCACCCGTAGCAGCGTGGATGAGCACCGACTCACCAGCCCGCAGGCCACCAAGCTCCACCAACCCGTACCAAGCGGTGAGGAACACCGTGGGCACGGACGCCGCTTCGTGGAAGCTCCACCCGTCCGGCACGGGGGCCACCATGCGGGCGTCGGTCAGCGTGAGCGGCCCAAACGCGCGGTCGAACAGGCCCAGCACCCGGTCACCCACGGCAACGTTGGTGACGCCCGGGCCAACGGCCGTGACGACGCCGGCACCCTCGCCACCGAGACCGACCTGCCCCGGCACCATGCCCAGGCTCAGCAGAACATCCCGGAAGTTGATGCCAGCCGCGTGCACCTCGACCCGCACCTGACCCGGGGCCAGCGGTGCGAGGATCTCGGGGCAGGGCACGGGCACGACATTGTCCACGGTGGCCGCGCCCTGAAGCTCAAGGCGCCAAGCCCGCTCGCCGACCGGGCCAACGATCTCGCCATGGCCTGCGCCCGCCCGCACCAGCCGGGGCACCAGGACCCGCCCAGCGCGCAGCGCCACCTGCGACTCGTCGGCTACAACGGCAAGCTCCACAGCCCCCGGTACGTCGCAGCCGGCACCGGGCGTCGCAGCGGCGCTGCCCCCGGCAGGGTCGAGATCGAGCAGGACGAAGCGGCCAGGGTTCTCCGCCTGGGCGCTGCGGATCAGGCCCCAGGCGCCGGCGGCCGGCACCGCCACCCAGTCGTCGGCCATGGCACCGTCACCCCCGTCGATCTCGCCCGCGGGGACGGCGCCCCGCGTGACAACCACGAGCCGGGCCTCGGCCAGCCGGGGCTCGGCCAGCCACTCCTGTGCGAGCTCCAGCAGCCGTTCCGCCACGCCAAGCCCAGCGGCAGCTACGCCATCGAACGCGCCCTCCTGCGACGCGACGCCGAACAGGACCACCGCCGGCGCCGGCGCACCGCCATCGAGAGCAGCGGTCAGCGCGGCGATATCCGCGTACGGCGTGGGGCGCAGGGCGCCCGGTAGGTCTAGGTCGCGCAGAGCGTACGGATCACCCTGGCCGAGTACCGCCCAACCATCGCCGGCCTCGGGGGCGCTGCCGGGTTCCCCGGCGCTTCCGACCTCCCGAGCGGCTGGGGCCACTAGCGGAGTCCACTCCAGTGCGAACAGACCATCCGTGCCCTGCTCACCGCCCACGGCCCGCAGTTGGTCAGCGGTGGCGGCACGCATCGCGAGCGAGTCCACCGAGAGTACGGGGGCACCCACGGCATCGGCCACGGTCACCCGCAGCCCCCGCTCACCCTCCGCGACCTCGGCGTTCGGGGAGAGCCGCACGCGGAGCGTGGTGGCCTCAGCGGCCCACAGCGCTACGCCGTGCCACGCGTACGGCAACCACACCCGCTCATCCGTGAGATGCGCTGCCGCGTCCGGGCCTCCATCCAGCAGGAGCGCGGCGTGCAATGCGGCATCAAGCAGGGCCGGGTGAATGCCGTAACCAGCCCGCTCCCCCGCCGCCTCGGGCAGCTCCACCTCGGCATAGACCGCGTCGCCGGCGCGCCAGGCGGCCCTGAGCCCCTGGAACGCCGGGCCGTACTCGTAGCCGCCGGTAGCGATCCGCTCGTAGAAGCCATCGACCTCCACCGGCTCGGCCCCGGCCGGAGGCCAGGCACCAGCCAGATCCGCCGCTGGCTGCTCGGCACCGTCGGCGGGTGGGCTCAGCACGCCCTCCGCGTGGCACAGCCAGCCCGCGTCCGCGCCGAGGTCGGCATCCCGGTCCGGGCGCGAGTACACCCGTACGTCACGCAGCCCGTCTTCGGACGCGGCGCTGACAACCACCTGTACGCGTACGCCACCGTTCGCAGGCAGCACCAGCGGCACCTGCAACGCCAGCTCCGCTATGCCCGCGCACCCCGCCTCGTCGGCCGCCCGCAGCGCCCACTCGGCCAGCACGGCGCCCGGCAACAGCACCGAGCCCGCCACCACGTGCTCCGCCAGCCACGTCTTGCCACCACCGGCGCTCACGCGGCCCGTCAGCAACAACCCGCCATCGGCAAGCCCCACGGCGGCGGGCAACAGCGCATGCTCGACGCGCTGCAATCCAGCGGCGCCCATGTCACCGACGCCGCTGTCCACGCTCAGCCAGTAACGCTCGCCTTGGAAGGCGTACGTCGGCAGGTCCACCGTCCGCGCGGCCGGGTTAGCGGGGAACCAACTCGTCCAGTCGACCTCGGCCCCCGCCACGTGCAGCCGCGCCACGGCCTGGGCGAACGCCTGCACCTCGGGCTGCTTACGGGTCAGCGCGGCCACCACCAGCGGTGCGGCCTCCTCAGCGCCTTCCGCCTCGCCGCGCACGTGCTCCAGGGTGTGTTGGGTTGCGGTGGTGAGGGTGGGGTCGGGTCCGAGTTCGAGGTAGGTGTGGGTGGTGGGGATGGTGTGGGTGATGGCGGGGTGGAAGTGGACGGGTTGGCGGATGTGTTGGGCCCAGTAGGTGGGGGTGGTGATCTCTTCCGGATCGGCGGGGAGTCCGGTGAGGTTGCTGATCAGGGGGATGGTGGGTTCGTGGAAGGTGAGCCCGGTGATGGCTTGGGTGAAGGGTTCCAGGATGGGGTCCATCAACGGTGAGTGGAAGGCGTGGCTGACGGTGAGCGCCTTGGCCTTGTGGCCCTTGTCGGCCCAGCTGGTGCGGAGGTGTTCGACGAGGTCGGCGGGTCCGGAGATGACGGTGTTGCCGGGGGTGTTCAGCGCGGCGATCGTCACCTGGCCATCGAGCGCTGCCAGGTCTTCGGCGAGTTGTTCGGGGGTGGCGGCGATGGTGGCCATGGCACCGCCGGTGGGGAGGCTGCCCATGAGGGTGGCGCGTTGGGCGACGAGGTGGCAGGCGTCGGGGAGGTCGAAGACCCCGGCGATATGGGCTGCGGCGACCTCGCCGATCGAGTGCCCGATCACGGCGTCGGGGCGTACGCCTAGGGTTTCCAGCAGTTTGGCGAGGGCGATGTGTAGGGCGAACAGGCCGGCTTGGGCGTAGGTGGTGTGGTCAAGGAGGTGGTCGGGTCCGCCGGTGAACACCACGTCCTTGAGGGGGTGCTCCAGGTGGGGGTCAAGGAGGTCACAGACGTGGTCGAAGGTCCGCGCGTAGACGGGAAAGCGTTCGTACAGTTCGCGGCCCATGCCGGGGCGTTGGCTGCCTTGGCCGCTGAAGAGGAACACCGTGTGCCCGGAGGTAATGCCGACCAGCGCTTCGGGATTGCTGGGCACGACGGCGGGGTGGGTGTCACCCGCGGCGAGCGCTTCGAGCCCCGCTAGCAGTGCGGCACGATCGTCACCGACGACGACTGCACGGTGGTCGAACAGCGACCTGGTGGTGAGCAGCGACCAACCCACTTCGGTGGGCGTCGGTTCGGGTTGCGTGGTCAGGTGCTCGGCGAGCGCCTTCGCCTGGCCGCGCAGGGCCTCTCCACTACGGGCCGAAAGGAGCCACGGAAGCACGCCCGCGATCTCGGGCCCGGAACTGGTCTCCGGCGCATCGGGGACGTGTTCGATGATGACATGGGCGTTGGTGCCCGAGGCGCCGAAGGACGATACGCCCGCCCGACGCGGATGACCGTTCTGCGGCCACTCAACAGCCTCAGTCAACAGCCGCACCGCCCCCGCATCCCATTCCACATGCGGCGTCGGCTCATCGATATGCAACGACGGCGGCAACACCCCCTTGCGCATCGCCATCACCATCTTGATGACACCCGCTACACCCGCGGCAGCCTGCGTATGACCAATATTCGACTTGATCGAACCCAACCACAGCGGCTTGTCCGCCGAACGCTCCTGCCCATACGTCGCAAGCACCGCCTGCGCCTCAATCGGATCACCCAACGTCGTGCCCGTACCATGCGCCTCCACCGCATCCACATCCGCTGGAGAAAGCCGCGCATTCGCCAACGCCTGCCGAATCACCCGCTGCTGCGACGGACCATTCGGCGCCGTCAATCCATTTGACGCACCATCTTGATTCACCGCCGAACCACGCACCACCGCCAACACCCGATGCCCGTTACGCCGCGCATCCGACAACCGCTCCAGAAGAAGGAGACCGACGCCCTCACCCCAACCGGTACCATTCGCCGCCGCCGCGAACGGCTTGCACTGGCCATCGGGCGCAAGTCCACGCTGCCGAGAAAAGCCCGTGAACACATCAGGCGTAGCCATCACCGTGACCCCGCCCGCCAACGCGAGCGTGCATTCGCCCTGCCGCAACGCCTGTGCGGCCAGATGCATGGCGACCAGAGAAGAGGAGCATGCGGTGTCCACCGTTACGGCCGGGCCTTCCAGGCCCAGGCTGTAGGCGACCCGGCCGGAGACGACGCTGCCGGAGCCGGCCAGCATCGCATACCCCTCCAACTTCGCATCACCACCACGGGACAGCCCCGCCGCGTAGTCGTGGTACATCACACCCGCATATACGCCCGTTGCCGAGCCCTTCAACGACACCGGGTCAATACCGGCCCGCTCCAACACCTCCCACGACGCCTCCAACAACAACCGCTGCTGCGGATCGGTGGCCAACGCCTCCCGCGGATTGATGCCGAAGAACCCCGCGTCGAATCGGTCCGCGTCATACAAAAACGCGCCCTCACGCGCATAACTCGTCCCCGGATTATCCGGGTCCGGATGGAACAACCCCTCCAGGTCCCAACCTCGGGTCGTCGGGAAATCTCCCAACACCGCACGTCCCGAGGCCACCACATCCCACAGTCCCTCCGGAGACGGAGCACCCCCGGGAAAACGGCAGGCCATACCGATGATCGCCACCGGCTCATCGGTACCCGCCACATCCAACACCCGCGACACCGCAACCGACTCACCCCCCAACCGCGACACCACAAACTCCGCCAACACCCGAGGCGTTGGATAGTCAAACACCAACGTCGCAGGCAGCCGCAGGCCGCTCATCCCCGACAAACGGTTGCGCAACTCCACCGCAGTCAATGAATCAAAGCCCAATTCCTTGAACGTGGCCTCGGCCCGCACATCGTCCGCGGAGGCGAAGCCCAGCACCACGGCGACGCTCTCACGGACTATCCGTAGGACCACGTCAAGCCGCCCCGCCGCATCCAGGCCCGCGAGGCGGGAGGCCAGGGCCGGGCCGTGGGCATCGGCGCCGGCCGCCTTGCGCCGGGTGCGGGCAACCAGTCCACGCAGTACGGCTGGAGTGTGGTCGGCGCCGGAGAGCGCGCCGAGGTCCACATCGGCGGCCACCAGCTGGGGATTGCTCTGCCCGCCTGCGGAGTCGAGCAGCCGTAGGGCGTGCTCGCTGGTCATCGCCCGGATGCCGGAGCGCGTCATGCGGGCCAGGTCGGCCTCGGTCAGATGCCCGGTCATGCCGCTGGAGTCGGCCCACAGGCCCCAGGCGATGGCCACACCGGGTAGCCCGCGGGACCGCCGGTGAGCGGCCAGCGCGTCACAGAAGGCGTTGGCCGCGGCGTAGTTGCCCTGCCCTGGGCTGCCGAATACGGCGGCGGCCGAGGAGAACATGACGAACATGCCCAGGTCCAGGCCAGCGGTCGCCGTGTGCAGGTGCTCCGCAACCGCGGCCTTCGCCGCCCACACCCGCGCCAACCGCTCCGGCGACAGCGACGTCACCACGGCGTCATCCAACACGCCCGCTGCGTGCACTACACCGGTCAGCGGATGCTCTGGGGCAATGCTCGCGACCAGTTCGGTCACCTCGTCGGCGCGCGTCACATCAGCGGCGACGATCCGCGCCTCGGCCCCCAACTCAACGAGCCGTGCGGTGAGTTGTTCGACGCCGGGCGCGTCCGGGCCGCGCCTGCTGGCCAGCACCAGATGCTTGACCTGCCAGGCCCGCACCACATGCTCAGCCACCAGAGCACCCAGCACCCCGGTACCACCGACGATCAACACCGTGCCAGCAGGATTGAGCGCGGCCGACGCAGCCTCCTCCTCCCGCGGCTCCACACGAGCCCGTACCAACCGAGGCACCAACGCCCGCCCACCACGCAACGCCACCTGCGACTCATCCACCGCCACCGCACCCCACAACGCGCTCCCTATGCCATCGGCTGTGGGGTCAACGGGCTCCGCGTCCAAGTCGAGCAGCAGGAAGCGCCCCGGGTTCTCCGACTCCGCACTGCGCACCAAACCCCACACACCCGCACCCGCCACCTCCACACCACACGCAGACTCCCCCGCAACAACCGCACCCCGCGTCACCACCACCAACCGCGACTCCACCAACACAGGCTCCGCCAACCACGCCTGCACCAACCCCACAACACGCTCCACCACACCCAAACCAACAACCGCCGAACCATCGCCCACATCATCGGGCTGCACACCAACCAGCACCATCGAGGGAAGCGAGCCATCCTCGCCCGCCGAGTCCAGCAACGCCGCAACATCCGCGAAGACCCGACCCCGGCCCGGCAACGTTTCCGCCAGACCGAACACATCAGCACCCAGCACCGCCCAACTACCGTACGAAGTAAGCGCGTTGGCGTCCGCCATGCCACCGGGCAGCGGAACCCAATCCACCGCGAAAAGACCCTCCGCACCACGCCCCGCGGCCTTGAGTTGATCGATCGCAGCAGGGCGGGTCACCACCGAGTCCACCGTGAGGACGGGAGCACCAGCGGTGTCGGCCACGGTGACCCGTACGGCACGCTCGTCGGTGCTGCCTTCCTGGTACGGGGAGAGCCTGACGCGAACCGTCCCCGCCTCGGTGGCCCACAGCGCGACACCGTTCCAGGCAAAGGGCAGCCACACCTGGTCGCCGGCGCCTTCGGAATCGGGTTCGGTCAACAGCAGCGCGGGCTGCAACGCGGCGTCGAGCAACGCCGGGTGGATGCCGAACCCCGCCCGCTCCCCCGCCGCCTCGGGCAGTTCGACCTCCGCGTAGACGTCGGAGCCCTGCCGCCAAGCAGCCTTGAGCCCCTGGAACGCGGGCCCGTATCCATAGCCGGCGGCGCTGGCCTGATCGTAGAACCCGGTGACGTCCAGCGCCTCGGCCCCGGGCGGAGGCCAGGCCGTGGACAGTTCCTCAGGCTGCCGCTCGGCAGCGGTGGCAGGCGGGCTCAGCACGCCCTCCGCGTGGCAGACCCAGCTCTCATCGGCCACGTTCCCATCGCCGTGGGAGTACACCCGCACATCGCGGCGCCCGTCATCGGACGCGGCACTGACGACCACCTGCACCCGTAGGCCACCGGTCGCGGGCAGCGCCAGCGGCACCTGAAGTGCCAGCTCATCGACGCCCGCACAGCCCACCTCATCGGCGGCCCGCAACGCCCACTCCACCAGCGCCGCACCCGGCACGAGCACCGTGCCACCCACCACGTGTTCTGACAGCCAGGAGTGCGACTGCGCCGACAGGCGCCCCGTCAGCAGATGAACGCTGCCATCGGCGAGCTCCACGGCCGCACCGAGCAGCGGATGCCCCGCGGAGGTCAATCCCAGGTCGGTCGGGTCCCCGCCGCGTCCGCCGGTGCCGCTCAGCCAGTAGCGCTGGCGCTGAAAGGCGTACGTCGGCAGCTCCACCACGCCCGGGCGCGGATCGGTGCGGAACCAGCGGGTCCAGTCCACCTCCAGGCCGGCGGCAAACGCCAACGCCACAGACTGCGCCAACTGCGCCAGACCGCCCTGGTCGCGTCGAAGGGTCGGCACCGCCGCCCCCTGCACACCGGCTTCCTCGAACGCTTCTTGCAGCCCAACGGTCAAGACGGGGTGGGTGCTGGCCTCGATAAACACGCGGTGGCCAGCGGCCAAAAGCTGACGTACGGCGTCGGCGAAGCGCACCTGTTCACGCAGGTTGGTCACCCAGTACGCGGTGGTCAACTCGGTGGTATCAATACGCTCGGCGGTCACCGTGGAGTAGAACGCCACCTCCGACCGCACGGGCTCGATACCGGCCAACACGGTGTGCAACTCTTCGGCAATCTCATCCACCTGGGCGCTGTGCGAGGCGTAGTCCACATCGATCAACCGCGCCCGACCACCACCCCCTTCACAAGCAGCCACCGCATACTGCACCTGCTCAGGTGGCCCAGACACCACCGCCGAACCAGGCCCATTCACCGCAGCAATGCCCACACCAGCAGCCCGCTCACCCAAACCGGCCAAGAACTCCACGGCCTTGTCCGCACTCATCGCAAGCGACGCCATCGCACCACCACCGGCCAGGCGCCGTAGCGCCTTACTGCGTAGCGCAACGACCCTCGCACCGTCCTCCAAAGTCAGCGCACCAGCCACCACCGCAGCCGCAATCTCACCCTGACTGTGACCCACCACCGCCGCCGGCGTCACACCCTGATCAGCCCACACCGCCGCCAAGGACACCATCACCGCCCACAACACCGGCTGCACCACATCAACCCGACCCAAATCAGCCGCGTCCACACCACCCCGCAACACCTCAGACAGCGACCACTCCACATACGGAGCAAGAGCCCGCTCGCACTCCCCCACCCGCGCCGCAAACACCGGCGAAGCTTCGAGCAGACCCGCTCCCATACCCACCCACTGCGAACCCTGCCCCGGGAACACCAACACCGGGCCGACGCCGCTTGCTGCTGCCGGACCGCCGGGGTTGATGACATGGGCGTGTGGCTCGCCGGCGGCCAGCGCAGCTAGGCCTGCCAGCAGGTCATCGCGGTTGTCGCCCACGACGACGGCTCGGTGGTCGAACGTCGCCCGGGTGGTGATCAGGGACCAGCCGACGTCGTCCGGAGCGAACTCGGGCTCGGTGGCGAGCCGGGCGGTAAGGGCCTCGGCCTGGGCGCGTAGTGCGTCGTCGTGGTGTGCGGAAACCACCCATGGCACGACGCCGCCGATGGGGCTGGCTGTGCCGGGTGTGGCCGAAGGGGCCACCTGTTCCTCGGCGGATGGTTCGGGTGCCTGCTCCAAGATGAGGTGGGCGTTGGTGCCGGAGATGCCGAATGCGGAGACCCCGGCCCGACGGGGCCGCTCGGGGTGCCATGCGACGGGCTCGGTGAGCAGGCGTACGCCGCCACCGCTCCAGTCCACATGGGATGTCGGCGCATCGATGTGCAGCGAGGCGGGCAGCAGGCCGTGCCGCATCGCCATGACCATCTTGATGACGCTGGCGACGCCGGATGCGCCCTGGGTGTGGCCGATGTTCGACTTGGCCGAGCCGAGCCACAGCGGTTGGTCGGCGGCGCGGTCCTGGCCGTAGGTGGCCATCAGCGCGTCGGCCTCGATGGGGTCGCCGAGCGTGGTGCCAGTGCCGTGTGCCTCCACGACATCCACCTCGGACGTCGAGAGTTCGGCGTTGGCCAGGGCTTGGCGGATGACGCGCTGCTGGGAGGGGCCGTTGGGCGCGGTGAGACCGTTGCTCGCCCCGTCCTGGTTGATCGCCGAGCCGCGTAGCACGGCCAGCACGCGGTGGCCGTTACGGCGGGCATCCGACAGCCGCTCCAGCAGGACCATGCCCGCGCCCTCGGAGAAACCGGTGCCATCGGCCGCCGCGGCGAACGGCTTGCACCGGCCGTCCGGGGCGAGGCCGCGCTGCCGCGAGAACTCGGTGAACAGGTTGGCGTTCGGCATGACCGTCACGCCACCGGCGAGCGCTAGCGTGCACTCGCCCTGCCGTAGCGCCTGGGCCGCCAGGTGCATGGCCACCAGGGACGAGGAGCAGGCCGTGTCCACGGTGACCGCGGGGCCTTCCAGGCCCAGGGTGAACGCCACCCGGCCCGAGACGACGCTGAGGGTGTTGCCGGTCAGCAGGTAGCCCTCGGCGCTTTGCTCGATGTGCGGGGTGCCGAAGCCGAGGATGCCCGCGCCCGCGTAGACGCCGGTGGGGGTGCCCTTGAGCGTGGCGGCGTCGAGCCCCGCGCGTTCCAGGACCTCCCAGGAGACCTCAAGCAGCAGCCGTTGCTGCGGGTCCATGGCCAGTGCCTCGCGCGGGCTGATGCCGAAGAAGGGGGCGTCGAACTGGTCGGCGCCGTCCAGGAACCCGCCACGGCGCACGTAGCTGGTGCCGGGGTGGTCCGGGTCCGGGTGGTAGAGGCCCTCCAGGTCCCAGCCGCGGTTGGTGGGGAACTCGCCGATGGCGTCGCCGCCTGTTGAAACCAGCTCCCAGAAGTCTTCGGGGGATGTGACGCCACCGGGAAAGCGGCAGGCCATGCTGACGATGGCCACCGGCTCCTGGAGGCGTTCCTCCACCTCGCGCAGGCGCTGGCGGGTTTGCCCCAGATCGACCGTGACCCGCTTCAGATACTGACGGAGCTTCTCTTCCGTGTCCGACATCAGTGCTCGCTCCTCCATCAAGGCAATTCACGGTCGATAAGCGCGAACATCTCGTCATCCGAAGCGGCGTCGAGGTCGCTGAAGTCTTGTCCGTCGGGTCGGGTCGCCGCTTCGTCGTTGACCTGCGCCAGCAACCCGCCCAGTCGCTTGGCCACGCGCTGCCGTCCTTCGTCGTCCAGGGCGAGCGCGGTGAGGGTCTGCGCCAGCCTGGCCAACTCGTTGAGCACCGGGTCCACGGCGTCCGGGCCGGGGGCCGCCGCCTCGCTCGGGGCGATGCGCTGGAGCAGGTACTCCGCCATCACGGTCGCCTCCGGGTAGTCGAAGACCAGGGCGGCGGGAAGGCGGAGTCCGGTGGCGGCGGACAGTCGGTTACGGAGCTCCACCGCGGTCAGCGAGTCAAAGCCCAGTTCCTTGAAGCTGGCGTCGGCGGGCACCGCGTCCACGTCGGCGTGCCCGAGCACCGTCGCGGCGTGCGTACGGACCAAGGCGAGCAGCGTGCGGTGTTGCTCGGCTGCGGGTAGTCCGGCCAACTGGCCGGCTAGGTCCAGGGATTGCTGCTCGCCCGCGGCGGTCGCCGTGCGGCGGCCTCGCGTGGTGGCCGCGCCGGGGGTGATCAGGCCGCGCAGTGGTGCGGACAGCGTGTCGGCGGGCTGGGCCGACAGGACCCGCAGGTCGAGGTCGGCGGCGAGCAGGTGCGGGGTGCCGTGCTGGGCGGCGGCGTCGAGCAGGGCCAGTCCGTGTTCGGTGCCGATGGGGTTGACCCCGGAGCGGGACATGCGGGCGAGGTCAGCGTCGGCGAGGTGCCCGGTCATGCCGCTGGCGTTGGCCCACAGGCCCCAGGCGATGGAAACGCCGGGCAGGCCCAGGTCACGGCGGTGGGCGGCGAGTGCGTCACAGAAGGCGTTGGCCGCCGAGTAGTTGGCCTGGCCTGGGCCACCCAGGGTGCCCGCGGCCGAGGAGAAGATGAGGAACATGCCAAGGCGCGCCCCGGCGGTCGCGGCGTGCAGGTTGGCTGCTCCGGTCGCCTTCGCTTCCCACACCCTGGCCAGCCGCTCCGGGGTCTGGGAGGCGAGGACCGCGTCGTCCAGGACGCCGGTGGCGTGGATGACGCCGGTGAGCGGATGGGCGGGGTCGATTCCGGTGATCAGGTCGCGGACCGCCGCCGCGTCGGTGACGTCCACGGCCGCGATCCGTACGGTGGCGCCTAGGCCCGTGAGGTGGTCGGCCAGCTCGTCCGCCCCGGGGGCCTCGGCACCGCGGCGGCTGACGAGCAGCAGGTGCTTGAGCCCCCAGGTGCGGACCAGGTGTTCGGCGACGAGGGCGCCGAGCGTTCCGGTGCCGCCGGTGATCAAGACCGTGCCATCACGGTGCACGGCGGCGGGTACGTCCAGGACGAGTTTGCCGGTGTGCTGGGCCTGGCTGAGATACCGCAGCGCATGCCGGGCCCGGGCCAGCGGCCACACCCGCACCGGTGCGGGGCGCAGGTCCCGGGAGACCAACAGGTCGCGTACGGTGCGCAGCATGGCGCCGACGCGGTCGGGGCCCGCGTCGGGCACCAGGTCGAAGGCCTGGTAGCGCACCCCGGGGTGCTCGGCGGTGATGGTCTGCTGGTGCCGAATGTCGGTCTTGCCCATCTCGATCAGTCGGCCGCCGTTGCCGAGTAGGCGCAGCGAGGCGTCCACGAAGTCGCCCGCGAGGCTGTTGAGTACGACATCCACGCCGCGCCCACCGGTGGCGTCCCGGATCGCCGTTTCGAAGTTCAGGTCACGCGAGTTGGCTCGATGCGCCGCGTCGATGCCCATCTCTTCGAGTACCGCGTGTTTGCCGGGGCTGGCTGTCGCATATACCTCGGCGCCCAGCTGCCGCGCGATCTGCACCGCCGCCATCCCCACCCCGCCGGTGGCGGCGTGGATGAGCACCGATTCGCCGGGCCGTAGACCGCCCAGGTCCACCAGGCCGTACCAGGCGGTGAGGAACACCGTGGGAACGGCGGCCAGTTCGCGCAGGCCGAGTCCCGCGGGGACCGGTACGACCAGGCGGGTATCGGCGACGGCGAGGGGCCCGAAGGCACCCTCGAAGAGACCGAACACCCAGTCGCCTGGAGCGAGTTCGGTTACCTCAGGGCCGACCTCGGTCACAACTCCGGCGCCCTCGCTGCCTCGGAAGATGCCGTTACCCGGATACATGCCGAGGGCGATCAGCACATCGCGGAAGTTGATGCCCGCCGCGTGTACCTCGATTCGTACGTGGCCGGCGGCGAGGGGTTCAAGGACCTCCGGGCAGGCGAGGGGCACGATGCTGTCCACGGTGGCGGTGCCATCGGAGGCCAGCCGCCAGGCGGGCGCGTCGATCGGGCCCACGAGCTCGCTGCCGAGGGCGCCGGCACGTACGAGGCGGGGCACCAGAACCCGGCCGGCACGCACGGCGAGTTGTGGTTCGTCCAGGTCCACGGCCCGCAGCACGCTCTCCACCGGGGTTTCGGCATCGGTGCGGGTGCCGCTGGCTGTGTCCGTGCCGCCGCTGGCCGGGTCGAGGTCGAGCAGCACGAAGCGGCCCGGATTCTCGGCCTCCGCGCTGCGCATCAGTCCCCACACGCCGGCTGCGGCCACGTCCGTCGCGGTACCGCGGGGGTCGGCGCCCGCGCTGCCGCCGTTGGCGTCGCCGGTGCTGACGGCGCCGCGGGTGGCGATGATCAACCGGGTGTCGGTCAGCCGAGGTTCGGCCAGCCAGTCCTGCGCCAGAGTCAGCATGCGCTGGGTGAGGGCGAGGCCGGCACCGGCCGTGTCCTGAGCCGGTTCCTCCCCTGTGTCGGCGCCGGCGCGTACGACGCTGAGCAGGGCGGTCGTCGGTACCGGCGCGCCCGTGTCCAGGGCTGCCGACAGGGCAGCGACGTCTCGGTAGCCGTTGACGGTTGAGCCGTCCGGGACGGGCAGCCCAGCGAGTTGGAAGGTGTCGTCGCCCAGGACCGCCCAGCCCCCGGCGGCCGAGCGCGGGTGGGAGGCGTCGGCGCCGCCCGGTATGAGGGCGGGAATCCACTCCAGCGCGTACAGCCCATCGGTGCCCGGTGTTCCCGTGGACCGGAGCTGGTCGGTACGGGCGGGGCGCAGCGCCAGCGTCTCGACCGTCAGCACCGGCTCGCCGGCCGCGTCGGCCACCGCTACCCGCAGCGACCGTTCGTCCTCGGTGTTGTGCTGGCCCGGTGTCAGCCGCACGCGCAGCGTACGAGCCTGCGCGGCCCATAGCGCGAGGCCGTGCCAGGCAGCGGGCAGCCACAGCCGGCCGGCCGCCCCGGGGTCTGCCGTGGAGGCTGTCGGTGAGTCCGACTCGGGGTCTGTGCTGGGGCCTGTGTTGGGGCCTGTGTTGGGCCAGTCCACCAGCCGGGCCGCGTGCAGGGCGGCGTCGAGCAGCGCCGGGTGGAGCCCGAAGCCGTCCGGGGTGCCCGCGGCGGCCGGTAGTTCGACCTCTGCGAGTACGTCGGGGCCGTGTCGCCAGGCGGCCCGTAGGCCCTGGAAGGCCGGGCCATAGCCGTAGCCGTCCGCGGCGAGCTGCTCGTAGAAGTCGTGGACGGCTACCGGTTCCGCGCCCGCCGGGGGCCAGCTGCCGCCCAGTTCGGCGGTGGTGCCGTGGCCGGGCGCCGGTGGGCTGAGGACGCCCTCCGCGTGGCAGACCCAGCCGCCGCCGATACCGGCCTCGCGATCAGGGCGCGAGTACATCCGTACGTCGCGCCGGCCATCCGCCGATGCGGCACTGACGGCCACCTGAACGCGTACGCCACCTTGTGCGGGCAGCACCAGCGGCACCTGGAGGGCCAGCTCTTCGACGCCTGCACAGCCGACCTCATCGGCCGCGCGCAGCGCCCATTCGGCCAGCGCTGCGCCGGGCACCAGGACCGCGCCGGCCACCACGTGCTCGGCAAGCCACGCGTGCGACCGCGCCGAAAGACGCCCCGTCAACACGTGCGTGCTGCCATCGGCCAGTTCCATGGCGGCGCCGAGCAGGGGGTGCCCGGCGGAGGTCAGCCCGAGATCGGCGGGGTCGCCGCCGTTGCGGGGGTCGCCGTCGAGCCAGTAGCGCTCGCGCTGGAAGGCGTACGTGGGCAGCTCCACCACCCGCGGGGCGGGGTCGGTTTCGAACCAGCGGGTCCAGTCCACCGCCACACCGGCCGTGAACGCCTGGCCAACCGCACGCACGAGTTGCGCGGGACCGCCCTGGTCACGGCGGAGGGTGGGCACCGTCACACCCGCGATGCCGGCCTGTTCGAAGGACTCCTGAAGCCCGACGGTCAGCACCGGGTGGGTGCTGACCTCGATGAACACCCGATGACCAGCGGCCACAAGCTCGCGTACGGCATCGGCGAAGCGCACCCGTTCGCGCAGGTTGGTCACCCAGTACGCGGTGTCAAGCGTGGCGGTGTCGATGCGCTCGGCCGTGACAGTGGAGTAGAACGCTACCTCCGACCGTACGGGCGCGATGCCCGCCAAAACCTCGCGCAGCTCGTCGGCGATCTCATCGACCTGCGGGCTATGCGAGGCGTAATCCACCTCGATGCGGCGGGCCCGACCCCCAGCCTCCTCGCGAACTGTGACCGCGTACTGGACCTGGTCAGGAGGCCCTGAAATGACCACGGAACCCGGCCCGTTAACAGCGGCGATGCCCACGCCTTCGGCCTCTTCACCAAGACCGGCCAAGAAGGTAACGACCTCATCCTCGCGCATCGCAAGCGATGCCATAGCCCCACCACCTGCAAGCCGCCGCAACGCCCTACTCCGCAACGCCACGACCTTCGCACCATCCTCCAGCGTGAGAGCCCCAGCCACCACCGCAGCCGCAATCTCACCCTGACTGTGACCCACCACCGCCGCCGGCATCACACCCTGATCAGCCCACACCGCCGCCAAGGACACCATCACCGCCCACAACACCGGCTGCACCACATCAACGCGGCTCAGATCGGCCGCACCAACACCACCCCGCAAAACATCAGCAAGCGACCACTCCACAAACGGAGCAAGAGCCCGCTCACACTCCGCCACCCGCGCCGCAAACACCGGCGAAGACTCCAACAACCCAGCCCCCATACCCACCCACTGCGAACCCTGACCAGGGAACACCAACACCGGGCCGCTGGTGGTGGCGCCGGTGAGCGGTGTGTCCGGGCCGATGACGCCGGGGTAGGTCTCGCCGGCCGCCAGTGCTTCCAGGCCGACGAGGAGTTCGTCGCGGTCCTGGCCGGCGATGACGGCGCGATGGTCGAAGACTGCGCGCGTAGCCGCCAGCGACCAGCCGATGTCGGCCAGGTCAGTGCCGGGGTCGGCGGTCACTCGCTGGGCCAGTGCGGCGGCCTGGCCGCGCAGTGCCTGCGGGCTGCGGGCGGAGATGACCCAGGGCACGATGCGCTCGGCCGGGGACCTGAGTTGTTCCTCGGTGGTCTGCGGTGTGGCGCTTTCGGGTGCCGGCTCGGGTGCCGTCACCGGCTCCGGGGCCTGCTCCAAGATGATGTGCGCATTGGTGCCGCTGATGCCGAAGGATGACACGCCGGCGCGGCGCGGCCGTTCGGCGCGGGGCCACGGGACCTGCCCGGTCAGCAGCCGTACGGCGCCGGCCTCCCAGTCCACATGCGGGGTTGGCTCGTCGATGTGCAGCGAAGCGGGCAGTACGCCGTGCCGCATGGCCTGCACCATTTTGATGACGCCGGCGACGCCGGCCGCAGCCTGGGTGTGCCCGATGTTGGACTTGATGGAGCCGAGCCACAGGGGCCGGTCGGCGGGGCGGTCTTGGCCGTAGGTGGCAAGGACGGCCTGCGCCTCGATCGGGTCGCCGAGTGTGGTGCCGGTGCCGTGCGCCTCCACCACGTCCACGTCCGCTGTGGTCAGGCGGGCGCTGGCGAGTGCCTGCCCGATGACCCGCTGCTGGGAGGGTCCGTTGGGCGCGGTAAGCCCGTTGCTCGCGCCGTCCTGGTTGATCGCCGAACCACGCAGGACCGCAAGGGGGCGGTGGCCGTTGCGGCGGGCGTCGGAGAGTCGTTCCAAGAGCAGCAGGCCGACGCCTTCGCCCCAGCCGGTGCCATCGGCGGCTGCCGAGAAGGGCTTGCATCGGCCGTCGCCGGCCAGGCCGCGCTGCCGGGAGAACTCCACGAAGGTGTTGGGCGTGGCCATCACCGTGACGCCGCCGGCCAGTGCGAGCGTGCACTCGCCTTGCCGCAGGGCCTGGGCTGCCAGGTGCATGGCCACGAGCGAGGAGGAGCAGGCGGTGTCCACGGTGAGCGCCGGGCCCTCAAGGCCGAAGGTGAACGCGACTCGTCCCGAGGCGATGCTCGGGGTGCTGCCGGTCATCAGGCGGCCCTCGACGCCCTCGGGGGCGCGGCCAAGGAAGCGGCTGCCGTAGTCGTCGTACATCACGCCGGTGATGACCGCGCACTGGCTGCCGCGAACGCTGGCTGGGTCGATGCCGGCCGATTCGAAGGTCTGCCAGGCGGTTTCCAGGAGCAGTCGCTGCTGCGGGTCGGTGGCCACGGCCTCGCGCGGGCTGATGCCGAAGAACGCGGCGTCGAATCGGTCCGCGGTGTGCAGGAAGCCGCCCTCGGTGGCGTAGCTGGTGCCGGTGTGGTCGGGGTCCGGGTCGAAGAGGTCACCGAGTCCCCAGCCGCGGTTGGTGGGGAAGGCTCCGATGGCGTCGGTGCCGGAGGTGACCAGGTGCCACAGGTCGTCGGGGGATTGGACGCCGCCGGGGTACTGGCAGGCCATGCCGATGATGACGATCGGGTCGGCGTCGGTGGCCACCGTGGTCACGGTGGGGGCGACAGGGGTGGAAGAGGCTCCGAGGAGTTCGCCGTGGAGATGGCGGACGAGGGCGTCCGGGGTGGGGTAGTCGAAGATGACGGTTGCGGGGATGCGCATGCCGGTGGCGGCATTGAGGCGGTTGCGTAGATCGAGGGCGGTGAGCGAGTCGAAGCCGAGCTCTTGGAAGGCCCGCCCGAGGTCGATGGTCTCCGGGGCCGGGTGCGCGAGCACCGTGGCAACCTGCTCGCGTACCAGGTCGGCCACCAGGCGCTGCTGGTCGGCGGTCGGCAACCCGGCCAGTCGTGCGGTCAGCGAGGTGGCGTCGCCCGTCGCGGCGGCGGCACGCGGTGCCGCTGGCACCAGGCGGCGCAGTGCGGGTGGTAGGGGGCCCGCGGCGGCCTGGGTGCGCAGCACGCTCAGATCGAAGCGGGCGGGGACCACGGTGGCGTAGGGGGTGCTCAGTGCGGCGTCGAGCAGCGCGAGGGCCTGTTCGGCGGGGACGGGTGCGACGCCGGAGCGGGTCATGCGAGCCAGGTCGGCGTCACCGAGGTGGTCGGTCATGCCGCCCGCCGAGCCCCACAGGCCCCAGGCGAGGGAGAGGCCGGGGCGGCCCTGTGCGCGGCGGTGTTCGGCCAGCGCGTTGAGAAACATGTTGGCCGCCGCGTAGTTGGCTTGGCCTCCGTTGCGTACGACGGATGCGGCCGAGGAGAAGACGACGAAGGCGGCCAGGTCGAGATCGCGGGTGTGCTGGTGCAGTTGCCAGGCGGCGTTGAGCTTGGGCGCGAGTACGGCGTCGAGTTGCTGCGGGGTCATGGCGCTGACCACGCCGTCGTCCAGGACGCCTGCGGTATGGATGACGGCGGTCAGTGGGTGGGCCGCGGGGATGCCGTCGAGCAGCGCGGCTAGGGCGGCGGGGTCGGTGGTGTCGCAGGCGGCGACGGTCACCTCGGCGCTGTGGCCGACCTGTTCGGCGGCAGCGGCCAGTTCCGCGGTGAAGGCGTCGATGCCTGCTGCCGTGCTGCCGCTGCGGCTGACCAACAGCAGGTGCCGGGCGCCGTGCGTGGTGAGCAGGTGTCGGGCCACCTGGCGGCCGAGCGCGCCGGTGCCGCCGGTGATCAGGACGGTGCCGTCCGGGTCGAGCGCGGGGGCGGCGGCGTGTTGCTCGGGGCGGAACTTGATCAGGCGCGGGACTCGCACCTGGCCCTCTCGTACGGCTAGTTCGGCTTCGGCGCCGGCGATGGCCGCGGTCACGATGGCGGGCAGGGCGCGGTGGGAGGCGGGGGCGTCGTCGGTGTCCAGGAGCAGGATGCGGTCGGGGTGTTCGGCCTGGGCCGAGCGGACCAGGCCCCATAGGGGCGCGGTGGTCAGGTCGGCGGGGGATTCGCCGTCATCGGTGCTGACCGCGCCGCGGGTGGCGACGACGAGCCGGGAGGTGGCCAACTGGTCGTCGGCGAGCCAGTCCTGGAGCGCGGTGAGCACCTGGTGGGCCATCGCCCGTGCGCGCCCTGGCACATCGGCGCGCTGCCCGGTGGCGCCGACCGCGGCGCTCTCGTTACCCGTGGCGCCTGCCGCGGCGCTCTCGTCCCCGGTGGTGGTCGCGTCGGTGCACGTCAAAACGGTCACGTCGGGGGTGGGGGCGCCGTTGGCGAGTGCGTTGCGCAGCGCGGCCAGGTCTCGGTGCGGGGAGAGGGTGACGGCGCCGCTGTCGGCCGCGGCGGACAGGTCGAGGTCGCCTGTGCCGATGACGGCCCAGTGGCCGCCCGGCGCTGACTGGGTGGGGAGGTTGGTGGGGCTGGGGTGGGCGAGCCAGTCGAGGCGGTAGAGCGTGTCATCGACGGCGGCACGCGTGGTGCGCCACTGGTCGGCGGGGATCTCTCGCACGCCAAGGCTCTGCACGGTGGCTATGGGAGCGCCGTTGTGGTCGGCCATGGTCAAGGTGACCTGGTCGGTGGCGGTCTGGGTGATACGCACGCGCAGCCGGGTGGCGCCGGTGGCGTGCAGGCGCACTCCGCTGAAGGAGAACGGCAGCCGCACGGTGCGGGGCGGGTTGGCCGGGTCCCAGGTGCCGCCCCACAGCTCCTCCAGCGGGTGCAGCACGCTGTCGAGCAGGGCGGGGTGCAGCCCATATCCGGCGGCATCGGCGCGGTACTCGGTGGCCAGGCGTACATCGGCGAGGATGTCCTCGCCGACCCGCCAGGCCGCGTGGAGGGCGCGGAAGGCGGGCCCGTATGTGTAGCCCTGGGCGGTGAGCCGCTCGTAAAGGCCGGCCACGTCGATCGGCGTCGCGCCGATCGGCACCGCGTCGGCGAGCGGCCAGGACGTGGCCTCGATGCTGCTGGTGGGCGGGGTGGTGGTCGCGTCGGCGAGGGTGCCGGCGGCGTGCTGGCGCCAGGGCTCGGCCGCCGGGAGGCCGGAGGCCTGGTCGTCGGCCGGCCGGGAGTGGATGGTGACCGTACGGCGGCCCGCCGCGTCGGGGGCGCCGACCGCGAGGTGCACCTGCACCGCGCCGGTGGCGGGCAGGATGAGGGGGGCCTCCAGGGTGAGGTCCTCCACCAGGTCGCAGCCGGCCTGACCGGCGGCCAGCAGGGCCAGTTCGACGAAGGCTGTGCCGGGTAGCGGAACAGTGCCCTGGATGGTGTGGTCGGCAAGCCAAGGGTGGGTGCGCAGGGAGAGCCGGCCGGTGAGCAGGAGTCCGCCGCCGACAGGCTCCACCAGGGCTCGCAGCAGCGGGTGTTCGGTGTTGCCCAGGCCGGCGGCGCGTACGTCCGCGGTAGCGTCGGGGATCGGCCGCCAGTAGCGCTTGCGCTGGAACCGGTAGGTGGGCAGCGCGACCTTGCGGCCACCGGTGGGCAGCGCGGCGGTGAAGTCGGCCGTGCCACCATCGATATGGGTCTGGGCGAGGGCGGTGAGCAGCGTGTGCGGCTCGGCACGGCCCTTGCGTAGCGCGGTGGCGAACGCCGGGGCGCTTGGTCCCGCGTCCGCGTCGGCCAGGGCGCCTTGGGCCATGGTGGTGAGCACGGCGTCGGGGCCGAGTTCGAGGTAGCGGGTGACGCCTTCGCGCTGGAGGGTGCGCAAGCCGTCGTGGAACCGTACGGGTTGGCGCACGTGCCGCACCCAGTACGCGGGGTCTGCCAGGTGCTGGGCTCCGACGAGTTCGCCGGTGAGGTTGGAGATGACCGGGATCTTTGGGGCGCGGTAGGTCAGGGTGTGCGCGACCTGGCTGAAGGCGTCGAGCATCGGGTCCATGCGGGGCGAGTGGAACGCATGGCTGACCCTCAACTGCTTGGTTTT
This sequence comes from Streptomyces zagrosensis, assembly GCF_014203645.1. Classification (GTDB taxonomy): domain Bacteria; phylum Actinomycetota; class Actinomycetes; order Streptomycetales; family Streptomycetaceae; genus Streptomyces; species Streptomyces zagrosensis. The sequence continues at coordinate 66,144 of NZ_JACHJL010000010.1, forward strand.
GTGGCCGCGTTCACGCAGGGTGCCGGCGATCTCTTCGACCACGTCTTGGTCGCCGGAGATGACGACGGCGGTGGGGCCGTTGACGGCAGCCACAGCGGCGCGGTCTTCGCGCCCGGTGAGCAGCGCGGTCACCTGTTCCTCGGTGGCCTCGACGGCGATCATCGCGCCGCCTGCGGGCAGGGCCTGCATCAGGCTTCCGCGGGCGGCGACCAGGGTGCAGGCGTCTGCGAGGGACAGCACGCCCGCGGCGTGCGCGGCGACCAGTTCGCCGATGGAGTGCCCGGTGAGGTATCCGGGGGTGATGCCGAAGGAGGTGACGAGCCGGTAGAGCGCGGTTTCGACCGTGAACAGTGCCGCTTGGGTCAGGCCCGTCTGGTGCAGGGCGTGCGCCGGTGCCGAGCCGTCGGCAGGCTGGGGTGTGGCGGCGGCGGGCTGGTCGGCAGGGCTGGGTCGGTCGGCAGGGCTGGGTTGATCGGCAGGGCTGGGTTGATCGGCGGCGAAGATGGCCGCGCGCAGCGACCGGCCGAGCAGCGGGTCGAAGTGGGCGCAGGCTTCGTCTATCGCCGCGGCGAACACGGGATACGCCGCGTACAACTCGCGTCCCATGCCGGGGTATTGGCTGCCCTGCCCGGTGAACAGGAAGGCGGTGGCGCCGGACCGTGCCGGGGCGCTGGATGAGGTGAGGCCCGGGTGGGGGTGGTCGTCGGCGAGGGCGCGCAGCGCGTCGGTGAGCTGTTCCCGGTGTGGGCCCAGGAGGACCGCCCGGTGTTCGAAGGCGGATCGGGTGGTGGCCAGCGACCAGCCGATGTCGCGCGCTGTCAGCTGCGGGTGCGCGGCAAGGTGCTCGGCCAGCGCGTGGGCCTGGTCGCGGAGCGCCTGCTCGGTGCGCCCGGAGATGGCCCAGGGCAGCAGTGGCTGGTCCGCCGGTGTGGCGCGCTGGTCGGCGGCGGGGGCGGCCTCGGGAGGGTTGGCCTCGGTGGGGGTGGGCGGCGCTTCCAGGATCAGGTGGGCGTTGGTGCCGGAGATGCCGAAGGAGGAGATGGCGGCCCGGCGGGGGCGCTCGCCCTGCGGCCACGGCACGGGCTCGGTGAGCAGGCGTACGGCGCCGCTCTCCCAGTTCACGTGCGGTGTCGGCGCGTCGATGTGCAGCGTGCGGGGAAGCTGCTCATGCCGCATCGCCATGATCATCTTGATGACGCCGGCCGCTCCGGCGGCGCCCTGCGTGTGCCCGATGTTGGACTTGATCGAGCCAAGCCACAGCGGCCGGTCCGCGGGGCGCTCGGGTCCGTAGGTGGTCAGCAGCGCATGCGCCTCGATGGGGTCGCCGAGCCGGGTGCCGGTGCCGTGCGCCTCGACCGCGTCGATGTCGCCGGGCGCGAGTCGGGCGTTGGCCAGGGCTTGGCCAATGACGCGCTGTTGGGAGGGGCCGTTGGGCGCGGTGAGACCGTTGCTCGCGCCGTCCTGGTTGATGGCGGAGCCGCGAATGACGGCGAGGATCTCGTGGCCGTTGCGCTGGGCGTCCGAGAGCCGCTCCAGGAGTACGAGGCCGACGCCTTCGGAGAACGCGGTGCCATCGGCGGCGGCGGCGAACGCCTTGCAGCGGCTGTCGGCGGCAAGCCCGCGCTGCCGGGCGAACTCGGTGAACACGTTCGGGATGGTCATCACGGTGACGCCACCGGCGAGCGCGAGCGTGCACTCGCCTTGCCGCAGCGCCTGAGCTGCCAGGTGCATGGCCACGAGCGAGGAGGAGCAAGCCGTGTCCACGGTGACGGCCGGGCCTTCGAGGCCGAGAGTGTAGGAGACCCGGCCGGAGAGCACGCTGGGCGCGTTGCCGGTGACCAGGTAGCCCTCGGCGTGCCTGTCGATGTGCGGGGTGCCGAATCCGGGCAGGGCGGCTCCCGCGTACACACCGGTGGGCGAACCCTTCAGCGAGAGCGGGTCAAGGCCGGCCCGCTCCAAGAGTTCCCACGACGTTTCCAGGAGCAGCCGCTGCTGCGGATCGATTGCCGCTGCCTCACGCGGGCTGATGCCGAAGAATTCGGGGTCGAAATCGGCCGCCTCGTAAAGGAATCCGCCCTGCCTGGCATAGCTGGTGCCGGAATGATCCGGGTCCGGATGGAATAGGTTGTCCAAATCCCAGCCGCGGTCGGTGGGGAATTCCCCGATCGCATTTTGTGCCGCGGCGACAAGGTGCCACAGCTCCTCCGGCGTAGTGACCCCGCCCGGATAACGGCAGGCCATGCTGATCACGGCCACCGGCTCCTGAGATCGCTCCTCCACCTCGCGCAGGCGCGTGCGCGTGCTGTGGAGGTCACTGGTCACCCGGCGTAGATAATCGACCAGCTTCTCTTCATTCACCACGGAGGGTCACCCGGCTTTCAGCGATATTCGCACCCAAGTAATTCATGACAAGCCAAGTTCGTTGTCGATAAAGTCCACCAACTGATCCGCCGATGCGGTGTGCAGCATTTCCGCCGCGTCGTCTTCGCCGGCCGCCGGGGCACTCATCGCCTTCCAGGTGGCCAGCAGTGCTTCCAGGCGCGCGGTGACCGCTGCGGCGTCCAGGTCCGCGACGGCCGCGCCGGTCAGTGCACGCTCCAGGCCGGTGAGTTCGGCGACCAGTGAGCCCCCCGAACGAGGGGCCGCTGCGGCCGGCGCCTGGCCCGGCGCTAGCTGGCTGAGTAGGTGGTCGGCCAGCACGGCGGCCTCCGGGTAGTCGAAGACCAGGGCGGCGGGCAACCGTAGCCCGGTGGCGGCCGAGAGCCGGTTGCGCAGCTCGACGGCGGTCAGCGAGTCAAAACCCAACTCCTTGAAGGAGGTGTCTGCGTGCACCCGCCCGGCGTCGCTGTGGCCAAGAACGGTGGCGGCGTGCGTACGCACCAGGTGCAGCACCAGCCGGTGCTGCTCGCTGGCGGGCAACCCGCTGAGCTTGCTCGCCCAGTCGGCGGATTCATGGGCGGCAGCGGCGGCGGTCCTGCGGCCGGCGTTGGCGCTCGCGGCGGCCAGGGTACGCAGCGGCGTCGGCAACCCTTCGATGGGCTGGCCGGCCAGTGCACGGGCATCGAGGCTGAGGGCGAGGAGCTGCGGTTGGCCGTGGCCGCAGGCGGCGTCCAGCATCGCCAGGCCCTGAGCGGTGCTGTTGGCCTTGATGCCCAGGCGGCCGATCCGGGCCAGGTCCGCGGCGGCGAGCCGCGCGGTCAGCCCACTGGCCTGCGCCCATAGACCCCAGGCCAGCGAGAGGCCGGGCAGTCCGGCGGCCCTGCGGTGTGCGGCGAGCGCGTCGCAGAAGGCGTTGGCCGCCGCGTAGTTGGCCTGGCCTGGGGTGCCGAGCGCGGACGCGAACGAGGAGAACAGGACGAACATGCCAAGGCGCAGGTGCGCGGTGGCAGCGTGCAGGTTCGCCGCCGCGGTGGCCTTGGCGTCCCAGACGCGGGCCAGCCGCTGCTCGTTTTGGGCCGGGAACATGGCGTCGTCCAGGACGCCGGCAGCGTGGATGACGCCGGTCAGCGGATGCTCAGGGGCGATTCCTGCGATGAGGTCGGCGACGGCCACGGGGTCCGTGACGTCGGCCGCGATGATGTGTGCCGTGGCACCAGCCGCGGCAAGGCGCGCCGTCAGTTCGACGGCGCCCGGCGCATCCGGGCCACGGCGGCTGACGAGCAGCAGCTGCTTGGTGCGTCCCGTACGGGCCAGGTGTTCGGCGACGTGCGCGCCGAGCGTTCCGGTGCCGCCGGTGATCAAGACGGTGCCATCGGGGTCCACGGTGGCGGGCACGTCCAGGACGAGTTTTCCGGTGTGCTTGGCCTGGCTGAGATACCGCAGCGCATGCCGGGCCCGGCCCAGCGGCCACACCCGCACCGGCGGTGGCGTGAGTGTGTTGTCGGCGAACAACTTACGCAGTGTGGCCAGCATCCGGCCGATGTGCTCGGGCCCGGCGTCGGCGACCAGGTCGAAGACCTCGTAGCGCACACCGGGGTGTTCGGCGGCGAGCTGCTGCGGGTCGCGAACATCGGTCTTGCCCATCTCCAACAGCCGCCCCCCTTCGGCAAGTAGCCGCAGCGAGGCATCGACGAACTCGCCGGCGAGGCTGTTGAGTACGACATCCACGCCTCGCCCACCGGTGGCCTCCCGGATCACCGCCTCAAAGCCCAGCTCACGCGAGTTCGCCCGATGCGCCGCATCGATGCCCAACTCCTCAAGCACCGCATGTTTGCCAGGACTCGCCGTCGCATACACCTCGGCACCCAGGTACCGCGCAATCTGCACCGCCGCCATCCCCACCCCACCCGTAGCAGCGTGAATGAGCACCGACTCACCAGCCCGCAGGCCACCAAGCTCCACCAACCCGTACCAAGCGGTGAGGAACACCACCGGCACGGAGGCCGCCTCGTGGAAGCTCCATGCCGCGGGGACGGGGATCACCGTGCGGGCGTCGGCCACCGCGAGGGAGCCGAATGCACCATCGAACAGGCCAAGCACCCGATCACCAACCGCCAGACCGGTCACCTCATCGCCGACCGCGACCACGACGCCGGCGCCCTCGCTCCCCCCGAAGGCCGCACCGCCCGGGTACATGCCCAGGGCGATCAGCGCATCGCGGAAGTTGACGCCCGCGGCGCGCACCTCGATCCGCAGCTGCCCCGGTTCCAACGGGTCCAGCGCCTCGGGGCAGGCCATCGGCGCGATGTTTTCCACGGTCGCTGTGGACTGGGTGGACAGCCGCCACGCGCGCTCGCCGACCGGCGGCACCAGCTCGCCGCCAGCGGACCCGGCGCGCACCAGTCGGGGTACGAGGAGCCGTCCGTCGCGCAGCGCCACCTGTGACTCTTCGGCCGCGACCGCGCCCGACACGGCGTCGGCGACCTCGTCTGCTGCCGTGTCTGCTGCCGTCGCCTGCGGGTCGAGGTCGAGCAGGAGCAACCGGCCGGGGTTTTCGGCCTGTGCGCTACGCATCAGACCCCAGACGGCGGCGCCGGCCACCTCGACCCAGCGGGTGTCAAGAGCCCCGCTCCCGCCGCCCGGTTCACCCGCGGTGACCGCGCCACGGGTGACCACGGCCAGTGGGGTATCGGCGAGCCGCGGTTCGGCCAGCCATGCCTGCGTCAGCTCCAAGGCACGGCGGGTCGCCGCGAGCCCGGCCTCGGCGAACTGGTCGCTGTCGCCGGCGGGCGGGACGCTCAGCAGCGCGACCGCGGGCACCGGGGCGCCCGCGTCCAGCGCGGCGGCGAGCGCCGCCACATCGGCGTACGGCTGCGGGCTCACGCCGCCGGGCAGCAGCAGGCCACCGCCGCCGAGTTGGTACGGGTCGTCGCCGAGCACGGCGAAGGGCCCGGCAGCGGCCTGCGTCCCGGCCGGCACTGGCAGCGGGGTCCAGTCCAGCACGTACAGGTCATCAGCGCCTCGCCCGCGCGCGGTCCGCAACTGGCCGATGTCCGCCCGTCGCAGCACCACAGACTTGGCGCTGAGCACCGGGGCACCCACGGCGTCGGCCACGGTCAGCCCCAGCACTCGTTCGCCCGGGGCGCTGCCGGGGCGCGGCGAAAGCCGGACGCGCACGGTACTGGCCTCACCGGCCCACAGCGATGCCGCGTTCCAGGTGAAGGGCATCCACACCTGGCCGCCGCCCGAAGCAGTGCCCGGCTCGCCCGGCTCGTCGATCTCGTGCATGTCGTCCATCAGCAGGGTCGGCTGCATCGCGGCGTCGAGCAGCGCCGGATGGATGCCGAACCCCGCCCGCTCCCCCGCTGCCTCGGGCAACTCGACCTCCGCGTAGAGGTCAGCGCCGTGCCGCCAGACGGCCACCAGGCCCTGGAAGGCGGGCCCGTAGGCATATCCGGCCGCGGTGGCCCGCTCGTAGAACCCCTGCATATCGACCGGCTCCGCACCGGCCGGAGGCCAGCTACCGCCCAGCCCCTCGCCCTGCCCCGTCTGCCCAGTCCGCGTCGATACGGGGCTGAGCACGCCTTCGGCGTGGCACAGCCAGGAGCCGGCGGCTTCGCCCTCGGGGCGGGAGTAGATGCGCACATCGCGCCGCCCGTCCGCGGTGGCCTCACCGACCACGACCTGCACGCGTACGCCGCCGGCTGCGGGCAGCGCAAGCGGCACCTGGAGCGCAAGTTCCTCCAGCCCACCACACCCGACCTCGTCGGCGGCTCGCAGCGCCCACTCGACCAGCGCCACCCCGGGCACCAACACGGTGTCCGCGACGACGTGTTCGGCCAGCCACGACGGGGACTGCGCCGACAGCCGCCCGGTCAGCAGGCAGGTGCTGTTGTCGGCGAGTTCCACGGCCGCGCCGAGCAGCGGATGTCCGGCGGAGGTCAGGCCCAGGTCGGCAGGGTCGCCGCCGCGGCCGTTGTCTCCGCTGTGCCCGTCCAGCCAAAACCGTTCGCGCTGGAAGGCGTACGTCGGCAGGTCCACCGCGTTCGGGCGGGGATCAGCCGGGAACCAGCGGGTCCAGTCCACTTCCACGCCCGCGGCGAACGCCTGGCCCACCGATTGCATCAGTTGGTCAAGGCCGCCCTGGTCCCGACGCAAGGTCGGCACGGTGGCCCCCTGCACTCCGGCTTCCTCGAACGCTTCTTGGAGGCCAACGGTCAAGACGGGATGCGTGCTGGCCTCGATGAACACGCGGTGGCCATCGGTGAGGAGTTGACGTACGGCATCGGCGAAACGCACCTGTTGGCGCAGGTTGGTCACCCAGTACGCGGTGGTCAACTCGGTGGTATCAATGCGCTCGGCGGTCACCGTGGAGTAGAACGCCACCTGCGACCGTACGGGCTCGATACCGGCCAGGACTTGGTGCAACTCTTCCGCGATCTCATCCACCTGGGCGCTGTGTGAGGCGTAGTCCACATCAATCAACCGCGCCCGACCACCACCCTCCTCACACACAGCCACGGCGTACTGCACCTGCTCCGGTGGCCCGGACACCACCGCCGAACCAGGCCCATTGACCGCAGCGATGCCCACACCGGCAGCCCGCTCACCCAAACCGGCCAAGAACTCCACGGCCTTGTCCGCACTCATCGCAAGCGACGCCATCGCACCACCACCCGCAAGCCGCCGCAACGCCCTACTCCGCAGCGCAACGACCCTCGCACCGTCCTCCAAAGTCAACGCACCAGCCACCACCGCAGCCGCAATCTCACCCTGACTGTGACCCACCACCGCCGCCGGCGTCACACCCTGATCAGCCCACACCGCCGCCAAGGACACCATCACCGCCCACAACACCGGCTGCACCACATCAACCCGACCCAAATCAGCCGCGCCCACACCACCGCGTAGCACCTCGGACAGCGACCACTCCACATACGGAGCAAGAGCGCGCTCACACTCCACCACCCGCGCCGCAAACACCGGCGAAGCTTCGAGCAGACCCGCCCCCATACCCACCCACTGCGAACCCTGACCCGGGAACACCAACACCGGGCCCGCGCCGCCGACCGTGGGGCCATCGGAGTGGATCACCTGCGGATGGCTGTCACCGGCGGCCAGCGCAGCAAGGCCGGCCAGCAGAGAGGCGCGGTCTACGCCAACGACGGTGGCTCGATGGTCGAAGGCCGCGCGAGTGGTGGCCAGGGACCAGCCCACGTCGCTGGGCGAAAGGTCCGAGGCGGAGGTCACCCGGCGAACGAGCGCCGCCGCCTGGTCCCGCAGGGCGCTGGGGCCGCGCGCCGAGAGGACCCAGGGCAGCGGGCTGCCGTCCGGCAACGCCGCCGGCTTACCGCTTCCGTCCGCGGTGGGGCCGCCGGTCGCCTGGGCCGCACCGGCTGTGGCGGTGGTCGCGCTGGCGTTCGCTGCGGCGCCGGCCGACGCGGGCGCCGCGGTGTCTGCTGCGGGCATGTGTGTCGGCGGCTCGGGGGCCTGTTCCACGATGAGGTGGGCGTTCGTACCGGAGATGCCGAACGAGGAAATGCCGGCCCTGCGCGGGCGCCCGTACTCCTGCCACGCGACCTGTTCGGTCAGCAGGCGCACCGAGCCGTTGTCCCAATCCACGTGCGGTGTCGGCTCGTTGAGGTGCAAATTGGCTGGCAGCAGGCGGTGCCGCAGTGCCATCACCATCTTGATGACGCCGGCGACGCCCGCCGCCGCATGGGTGTGCCCGATGTTGGACTTGACCGAGCCAAGCCACAGCGGCCGGTCGGGCTGCCGCTCTTGCCCGTAGGTGGCCATGAGCGCATCGGCTTCGATCGGGTCGCCGAGCGCGGTGCCGGTGCCGTGCGCCTCGACGACGTCCACGTCGGCCGGGCCGAGCCGCGCGTTGGCCAGCGCCTGGGTTATCACCCGCTCCTGGGCCGCGTCGCTGGGCGCGGTGAGGCCATTGCTGGCGCCGTCCTGGTTGATCGCCGAGCCACGGATGACCGCGAGCACCCGATGGCCGTTGCGGTGCGCCTCGGACAGTCGCTCCAAGACCACCAGGCCAACGCCCTCGGAGAAGCCGGTGCCATCGGCGGAGGCGTCGAAGGACTTGCAGCGTCCATCGGGGGCCAGCGCCCGCTGGCGGGAGAATTCAGTGAACATCAGCGGTGTGGACATCGCGTTCACGCCACCCGCCAGGGCGAGCGTGCACTCGCCCTGGCGCAGCGCCTGGCAGGCGAGGTGCATCGCGACCAGCGAGGCGGAGCATGCGGTGTCCACGGTGACGGCCGGGCCTTCCAGGCCCAAGGTGTACGCCACGCGGCCGGTCAGCAGGCTGGGCAGGACGCCGGTGGTGGCGTAGCCCTCGAATCCCTCCGGAATGCGCATCGTTCGGGAGAGATAGTCCTGTCCCGATATTCCGGCATACACGCCTGTTCGGCTGCCCTTGAGCGTGAGCGGGTCAATTGCTGCGTGCTCCAGCGCTTCCCAGGAGGTTTGCAGCAGCAGCCGCTGCTGGGGGTCCATGGCCAGCGCCTCGCGCGGGCTGATGCCGAAGAACGCGGCATCGAACCGGTCAAGGTCGTAGAGGAATCCGCCCTGTTGTACGGAGCTGGTGCCGTAGTGGCCCGGGTCCGGGTGGTACAGGTTTTCCAAATCCCAGCCACGGTCGGTCGGGAATTCTCCGATCGCGTCCACGCCGGAGACGATGAGCTCCCAATACGCCTCGGGTGAGCGGACCTCGCCGGGGAACTGGCAGGCCATGCCTACCACAGCGATGGGCTCCTGGGCCCGCTCCTCAACCTCACGCAAACGCAGGCGCGTGTCATGCAATTCGGCAGAAACGCGCTTGAGATACTCAACCAGCTTCTCTTCGTTCACCATGAGGTATCACCCGGCCTTCAGCGATGGTGGCGCCCAGCACATTTAGGACACACCAAGTTCGTTGTGGATAAAGTCGAGGACTTGATCCGCGGACGCGGACTCCAGCCTTTCCGCGGCGCTACTTTCGTTCGCTGGCTTACGTTCCGCCTTCAGCTTCGCAAGGAGGCTTTCCAGCCGGGACATCACCGCACCGGAATCGCTGTCCTCCAAAATCGCGTTGGTCAGCGCGTTTTCGAGCCGGGTGAGGTCGGTCAGCACCGGGCCCACCGCGTTGCTCACCGAGGCGCCGGCCTTGTCGGGCTCGTCGGGTGCGAGCCGCTGGAGCAGATGGGCCGCGATGCCGTCCGGCGTGGGGTATCGGAAGATGAGAGCCGCCGGCAGTCGCAGGCCGGTGGCTGCGGCGAGCCGATTGCGCAACTCCACGGCGGTGAACGAGTCGAAGCCCAACTCCTTGAAGCTCGCGTCCACCTGGACGGCGTCGGTGTCGGCGTGCCCGAGCACCGTGGCCGCGTGGCCGCGCACCAGGCCGAGCAGGGCGCGGTGCCGCTCGTCGGCGGAGAGGCCGGCGAGTTGCCCGGCCCAGTCCACGGACTGAGCCACGTCGGCGTCCGCCGCGCTGCGCCGGCCGCGTCCGCGGGGCGCGAGCAGCCCGCGCAACGGGCCGGGCAGCGTATCGGCGGGTTGAGCAGCGAGCGCGCGAGCATCGACGGCGGCGGCCACCAGGTGGGTACCGCCATGCCGGCATGCCGCGTCGAGTAGGGCCAGCGCGCGGTCGGTGGGCAGGGCGCCGACGCCGAAGCGGGCCAGCCGCGCCGGGTCCGCGACCGGGGCGCCACCGTCAGCGGCCCACGGGCCCCAGGCCACCGCCAGTGCGGGGAGGCCGAGCGTGCGCCGGTGGATGGCCAGCGCTTCGCAGTACGCGTCCGCCGCCGCCTCCTCCGGCCGTCCGGTGCCGCCAAGGGTGCCGATGGCCGAGGAGAACGTCGCGAATAGGGCGAGCGGCAGTCCGGCCGTGGCCGTGTGCAACTGGGCCACGACGCTCGCCTGCGCGGCCCACACCCGTGCCAGCCGGTCGGCGCGCAGTGCGGTGGCCCGCGCGCCACCCTCAGCGTCGGGGGCCGTCGCGACACCCGGCTCCGCCGCGATGTGGAGCACCGCGGTGAGCGGGTGTTTGGGGTCGATGGCGGCGACCAGGCCGGACACTGCGCCCGGGTCAGCGAGGTCAGCGGCCACGACCCGCGACTGAGCCCCCAACCCGGCGAGTGTGTCCACGAGTTGGGTCGCGCTCTCGGCCGCGCCGGTTGCCGGGTCTTCGGGTCGGTTCACGAGAATGAGGTGCTTGGTCTGCCTCGTACGCACCAGGTGCTCGGCCACCAGCGCACCCAGTGGCCCGGTGCTACCGGTGATCAACACCGTGCCGTCCGGGTCGAGCACACCGGCCTCAGCAGCGACCGAGTCCGCCGAGTGGGCGCCCCCGGTCACCGCGCGGGCCAGCCGGGGCACCAAAATGCGTCCGCCGCGCACCGCCAGGTGTGGCTCGGGCCGCGCGGTGGTCCGTAGCACGGCGTGCACCAGCGCATCGGTGCTCTCGTCGAGGTCGAGCAGCAGGAAGCGGCCCGGGTGTGCGGTCTGCAAGCCGCGGATCAGGCCCCAGGCGCCGGCGGCTGCCAGGTCCGGAGCGGGCTCGCCGTCGCCGGTGGACACGGCGCCGCGGGTGAGAACGACAAGCCGGGTATCGCTCAACACCTGCTGCGCCAGCCAGTCACCCACCAGGCCCAACAGCCGTTGCGTGAGCCGCAAACCGGCGCCCTGCCCGCCGTCGCCGCCGAAGGCGCGCTCGTCACCGTTGAGGGCGATCTCGTCACCGAGCGCCTGGGTCAGTACGACCGAAGGGGCGGGCGCGCCGTCGGCTACCGCGGCGACCAACGCCGGCACATCCGGATACCGCACCGGGCCGTACGGGCTGGCGCCGGCGATGGCCAGTTCCCCAAGGCCAAGCCGGTCTTCGCCGAGCATCGCCCAGCCGCCGCCGATGACCTGGTCATCCGCGAGGCCATCGACAGCGGGCAGCGGGGCCCACTCCAGCGCGAACAGACCATCCACACCGCGGCTGGCGGCGCTTCGAAGCTGGTTCTTGTCGGCGGGCCGAGTCACCAGCGCGTCGGCCGTCAGCACGGGCGCACCAGCGCTGTCGGCCACCGTGACGCGCAGCGCCCGTTCGCCATCGGCCGCGTCGTGGCGCGGGCTGAGCCGGACGCGAACGGTGCTCGCGTCACCGGCCCACAGCCGCACGCCACTCCAACTGAACGGCATCCACACCTGTCCATCGGCCCGCTCGGGGCCGTCCGTGCCGGGCGCGGGGAGCAACAGCGCCGGCTGGAGCGCCGCGTCGAGCAGCGCCGGGTGGATGCCGTAGCCGTCACGGTCGCCCGCGGCCTGGGGCAACGTGACCTCGGCCAGCACCTCGTCCCCGTGCCGCCACAGGGCCCGCAGCCCGCGGAACGCGGGCCCGTAGCCGTAGCCATCGGCCGCGCTGGTGGCGTAGAAGTCGGCGACGTCCATGGGCTGGGCGCCGGCCGGTGGCCAGACGCCCGCCAACCCCGCGGCGTCTGCGGTCTTTTCGGCGTCTGCCGTCTGCGCGGCGTCCTCGGGCTCGGTTGCGGGTGGGCTGAGGACGCCCTCCGCGTGACACAGCCACTGGACGTCGGCTCCCGTGCCGTCCTCGGCGCGGGAGTAGATCCGTACATCGCGCCGCCCGTCATCCGTGGGCTCGGCCACCACGACCTGGACCCGCAGCCCGCCCGTCGCGGGCAACACCAGCGGCACCTGCAACGCCAGTTCATCGACGCCGCCGCAGCCGGCCTCATCGGCGGCCCGCAGTGCCCACTCCACCAGCGCGGTACCGGGCACGAGTACGGCGCCGGCCACCTCGTGCTCGCCGAGCCAAGCGTGGGTCTGGGCCGACACCCGCCCGGTGAGCAGTTGCGTCACACCATCGGCGACCTCAACGGCGGCACCGAGCAGCGGATGCCCGGCCGCGGTCAGCCCGAGGTCCGCCGGGTTGCTCACGCCGCTGCCGCCATTGCTGAGCCAGTAGCGCTCGCGCTGGAAGGCGTACGTGGGTAGTTGCACCACCCGCGGGGCGGGCTCTGCGGCAAACCAGCGGGTCCAGTCCACTGCCGCACCGGCCGTGAACGCCTGTGCGACCGACTGCGCCAACTGCGCCGACCCGCCCTGGTCGCGGCGCAGGGTCGGCACGGTGACCGCGGCCACCCCGGCCTCGTCGAAGGACTCCTGTAGGCCGACCGTCAGTACGGGGTGCGTGCTGGCCTCGATGAACAAGCGGTGGCCCGCTTCGAGCAGTCGATGCACGGCGTCGGCGAAGCGGACGCGTTCGCGGAGGTTGGTCACCCAGTACGCGGTGGTCAGCTCCGTGGTGTCGATCCGTTCGGCGGTGACGGTGGAGTAGAAGGCGATGCTGGAGGGGGCCGGCTCGATGCCGGCGAGTACGTTGGACAGCTCGTCGGCGATCGCATCGACCTGGGGGCTGTGCGAGGCGTAGTCCACCTCGATGAGGCGGGCCCGGCCGCCGGTCTCCTGCCAGCGGGCCACCGCGTGCCGCACCTGTTCCGGCGGGCCGGACACCACCACGGAACCGGGGCCGTTGACGGCCGCCACCACCACGGCGCAGGCCGGCTCGCCGAGCCCGGCCAGCCATTCGGCCGCCTCGTGCTGGCTCATGCCGAGCGAGGCCATCGCACCGCCGCCCGCCAACTGCCGCAGGGCCTTGCTACGTAGCGCGACGATCTTCGCACCGTCCTCGATGGACAGCGCGCCGGCGACGACCGCCGCCGCGATCTCACCCTGGCTGTGCCCCACCACGGCCGCGGGGACGACGCCTTGGTCGGCCCAGACGGCGGCGAGCGAGATCATCACGGCCCACAGCACCGGCTGCACCACATCAACCCGGCTCAACTCCGCCGCTGCCACTCCGCCGCGTAGCACCTCGGTAAGCGACCAGTCCACATGCGGGGCGAGCGCGCGTTCACACTCGGCGACCCGCGCCGCGAACACCGGCGAAGCCTCAAGCAAGCCCGCGCCCATGCCCACCCACTGCGAGCCTTGGCCCGGGAAGACCAGCACCGGGCCAAGGGCCGCGCCGCCGCCCACCGGGGAGGCCGGGCCGACCACGCCCGGGTACGTCTCCCCGGCCGCGAGGGCTTCCAGGCCCACCGTCAGCTCGTCCCGGTCCTGGCCGACCACTACCGCCCGATGCTCGAACACCGTGCGCCGGGTGGCCAGCGACCAACCCACCTCGGCGAGCGTGGCGTCCGGGGCGGTCGCCAGCTGCTCGATGAGTGCGCAGGCCTGACCTCGCAGCGCCTGCGGGCTGCGGGCGGAGATCACCCAGGGCACGATGCCGCCACTGTCGGCAGTGGCATCGCCCGTTGCCGCCCGGCCCCTTTCGGTGGCTGGTACGGGAGCGGGGTCGTGGGCCGGTACGGGGGCTGGTTCCGGTGCTTGCTCGACGATGAGGTGTGCATTGGTGCCGCTGATGCCGAAGGAGGACACGGCGGCCCGGCGCGGGCGCTCGCCCGGCGTCCACGGAACCGGCTCGGTCAGCAGCCGTACGTCGCCCGACGTCCAGTCCACGTGCGGGCTGGGCTCGTCCATGTGCAGCGAGGGGGGCAGCTCCGCGTGCCGCAGCGCCATCACCATCTTGATCACACCGGCGACGCCTGCGGCGGCCTGTGTGTGGCCGATGTTCGACTTGATGGAGCCCAACCACAACGGGCGCCCATCGGGGCGCTCTTGGCCGTACGTCGCCAGCAGGGCCTGCGCCTCGATCGGGTCGCCGAGTCGGGTGCCGGTACCGTGCGCCTCGACGGCGTCCACCTCACTCGGTGCGAGTCGGGCATGGGCCAGGGCCTGGCCGATGACCCGTCGCTGGGAGGGGCCGTTGGGCGCGGTCAGCCCGTTGCTCGCGCCGTCCTGGTTGATGGCGGAGCCGCGGACGATGGCAAGGACCTCGTGACCGTTGCGCCGCGCATCGCAGAGCCGCTCCAGGACGACGAGCCCCACGCCCTCGGCCCAGCCGGTGCCATCGGCAGCGGCGGCGAAGGGCTTGCACCGCCCGTCGGGGGCGAGGCCGCGCTGCCGGGAGAAGCCGGTGAACATGCCGGGTGAGGCCATCAGCGTGACGCCACCGGCCAGCGCGAGCGCGCACTCGCCATGCCTCAAGGACTGGGCGGCCAGGTGCAGGGCCACCAGGGATGAGGAGCAGGCCGTGTCCACGGTGACGGCCGGGCCCTCAAGCCCGAAGGTGAAGGCCACCCGGCCGGAGGCCACGCTGGGCGTGACCCCGGTGAGCAGATGGGCGTCTATGCCGCCGGTGGCCTGATGCAGTCGGGGGCCGTAGTCCTGCGAGGTGGCGCCGACGAACACGCCGGTGTCGCTGCCCCGGAGCGCGGCGCCGTCGATGCCGGCCCGCTCGAACGCCTCCCAGGCAGTCTCCAGGAGCAGCCGCTGCTGTGGCTCGATGGCCAGCGCCTCACGCGGGCTGATGCCGAAGAAGGCGGCGTCGAACTGTGCGGCGTCATAGAGGAAGCCGCCCTCGCGTGCGTAGCTGGTGCCCGGGTGGTCGGGGTCGGGATGGTAGAGGCCCGCCAGGTCCCAGCCCCGGTCGGTGGGAAATGCGCCGATCGCGTCAACGCGCCCGGCCACCAGGTCCCACAGCGCCTCGGGCGAGGTGACGCCGCCGGGAAAGCGGCAGCTCATGGCGACCACGGCGATCGGGTCGGCGTCGGTGAACCCGCTGGCCACTGGCGTACGCACCCCGACTGCCCGGTCCGTGGGGTCGCCGGTCTGCGCGCGCAATTGCGCTGCCACAGCGGTGGGTGTCGGGTGGTCGAAGGTGAGGGTGGCGGGCAGCGGCAACCCGGCTGCGGCGCTGAGCTGTTCGCTGAGCTCGGCGGCGGCCATCGAGTCGAAGCCGAGCTCCTTGAACGTCAGTTCCGGATCGACGGCGCTCGCCGTTGGGTGCCCAAGGACCAGGGCGGCCTTGGCCCGCACCAGGTCGAGCAGTACCCGGTCGCGTTCGGCGTCGGTCAACCCATCCAGCCGGCCCCGCAACGCCGCCCCGGGGCCGGACGGCGACGGCGACGCGGAAGGCTCGGCCACCGGGCCCGGTAGGGCCGTCCCGTTCACCCGGGCCGGAATGTGTACGGTGCTGCGCCCGGTCTCGTGCCCAGCGCCCGGCTCCGACCCCTCCTGCCCCGCTCGGTCGGCCCATCCCGCTCGCGAAGTGGCGCCCGTCATGTCCGGCCAAAAGCGCTGGCGCTGGAAGGCGTACGTCGGCAGGCTCACCCTCGGGTACGCGGTCCCCTCCAGGGTCCGCTCCCAGCGCAGCTCCACTCCGCGGACGTACGCCTGGGCCACGGCCGCGGTGAGGGTGGCCACCTCGGGCCGCCCGCGGCGCAGTACCGCGAGCGCGACCGGGCGCGGCCGGTCGGCGCCGGCAGGCCCGGTGGCGGGCAGAGTCGTAAAGCACTCGCGGGCCATGGCGGCCAGCGGCGCATCGGGGCCCAGCTCCAGGAACGTATCGACTCCGGCCGCGTGGAGTGTGTGCACGCCGGCCATGAACCGCACGGTGCTGCGGGCGTGTTCGGCCCAGTAGTCGGGGGAGCCGAGTTGCTGTGCGGTGGCCGGTTCGCCGGTCACGTTCGATAGGACGGGGATGGTCGGGGCGGCGAACGTCAGGCCCGCGGCGACGGCCCGCAACGCGTCGAGCATGGCGTCCATGTGCGGCGAGTGGAACGCATGGCTGACTCGCAGCCTGGATGCCTTGCGCCCGCGGGCTCGCCAGGTGGCGGTCGCCTCGTCCACGGCGTCTGCGTCACCGGACACCACCAGCGAGGTGGGGCCGTTGACGGCGGCGATGACCAGCCGGTCCTCGCGTCCGTCGAGCAGCTCGGCCGCCTCTTCCACGGTGCCCTGCCAGGCGGCCATCGCGCCGGATGAGGTGAGCGCTTGCATGAGCCGGCCGCGGGCTGCGACCAGCGCGGCGGCGTCGGTGAGCGACAGCACCCCGGCCACATGGACGGCGGCGATCTCGCCTACGGAGTGCCCCAACAGATAGTCGGCCCGAAGGCCCCAGGACTCCACGAGCCGAAACAGGGCCACCTCAATCGCGAACAGCGCGCACTGGGTGTAGGAGGTCTGGTCGAGCACGGTGGGCTCGACCGAGGTGGCGGCACCCCCGGCACCCCCGGCACCTCTGGCACTCCCAGCACTCCCAGCACTCCCGGTAATTCCGGTCCCGGCGACGGGGCCGCCCGCTGGCTCGGCGCCATCGGTGTCGGCGAGCTCAACCTGCCCGGCTTGCCCGACCTGCCCGGCCTGCTCAGCGGGCCCGCAACTCGCGGCTTGTTCGGCGAAGATGACCTCGCGTAGCGGCCGGTCCAGGTGGTGGTCGAGGCAGCCGATGGCCGCATCCAGGGCGGCGGCGAAGACCGGGTAGGCGTCGTACAGCTCACGCCCCATGTTCAGCCGCTGGCTGCCCTGTCCGCTGAACAGCAACGCCACCTTCCCGCCGGTGGTTTTCGCCCGGGCGAGACCGACCGCGTCCGCACCCCGCTCCAACTCGGCCAAGCGGGCCAGCAGTTCATCGGTGCTCGCACCGTGTAGTACCGCGCGGTGGGCGAATACGGTGCGCCGGGTGGCGAGCGCGTACCCCACGGCGGCCGGGTCGATGTCGCTCCGGCCGGCCAGGTGGGCTCGCAACCGCGCGGCCTGACCGCGCAGCGCGGCGGCGCTCTTCGCGGACAGCGGCCAGGCGATGGGCGCGCGGCGCAGCGCTACGGTCGCCGACTCCTCGGCACCGGCACCCGCTCCGGCTCGGGCCCCAGCTTCGGTACGGGCTCCGCCACCGGCCTGCGGCTGCACGGCCGCCGGCCGCGGGTCCGGTACGGGCCGCGGTGCGGCCTCCGAGACGGGTGCGCCAGCCTCGGGCGCATCAGCCGCGGGTGCACCGACCTTGGACTCGCCGACCTTGGGTGTGCCGACCTTGCGTGCGTCAGCCTCGGGCGCGCCGGCCTCGGGCGCTTCGGCGAGCACCAGATGGCAGTTGGTGCCGCCCATCCCGAATGAGCTGACACCGGCGAGCAGCGGCCGGTCCGGGCGCGGCCAACCGGTCAGTTCACGCTGCACCGCAAGCCCCAGCTCGGCGAGCGGGATGCGGGGGTTCGGAGTGGTGTAGTTCAGGCTCGGCGGGAGCTCCCCGTGCGCGATGCTGAGCGCCACCTTGAGCAATCCGACGATCCCGGCCGCGGCCTCCAGGTGGCCGACGTTCGTCTTGGCGGACCCGACCCGCAACGGCGCTGCGGCCGGGCGGCCCTGGCCGATGGCGGCACCGAGCGCGGCGGCCTCGATCGGGTCGCCAACGGGCGTCCCCGTGCCGTGCAGCTCGACATACTGAACGTCGGAGGGGGCGACCCCGGCTCGTGCGTAGGCCTGGCGCAGCACCTCTTCTTGGGCGGCCGGGCTGGGGGCGGTGAGCCCATCGGTGGCGCCGTCGTTGTTGACCGCACTGGCCACCATCACGCAGTACACCGGATCGCCGTCGCGTAGCGCCGCGTCCAGCGGTTTGAGCAGCACCACGCCGCCGCCCTCGCCGCGTACGAAGCCGTTCGCCCGGGCATCGAAGGTGTGGCACCTGCCGTCCGGGGACAGGCCGCCGAACTGAGCGGTCGCCGCGTCCATGCTGTCCTCGGCGAGGATCAGGTTGACGCCGCCTGCCAGGGCCAGCGTGCTCTCGCCCTGCCGCAGGCTCTCGCACGCCATGTGCACGGCTACCAGCGATGACGACTGGGCCGCGTCAACGACCAGGCTGGGGCCGCGCAGCCCGAGGCTGTACGACACGCGGTTGGCGATGATGCTGCGGTGCAGGCCGGTCATCGGATGCCGGTTGCCCACGAGTCCGGTGTGCCGTCGCAGCAAGGTGGCGTAGTCGTCCCACATCGCACCCACGAAGACGCCCGTTGAGCTGCCCGCGAGAGCGTCGGGGCACACCCCGGCGTCCTCCAGCGCTTCCCATGCCAGTTCCAACATCAGCCGTTGTTGGGGGTCCATGGCGAGCGCTTCGCGCGGCGATATACCGAAGAATTCCGCGTCGAATGCGTCCACGCGGTCGAGAAATCCGCCCGAGCGGCAGATTCGCGACGGTGCGGCAGCGTCGTCTACGGCGCCGGGAGTTTCCGCGTGCCGGCGGTCATCCGGCATCGCGGAAATGGCGCTTTCGCCGTCTCGCAACAGTTGCCAAAAAGCCGATGGGCTAGGCGCGTGCGGCAATCGGCAGGCCAATCCCACCACGGCGATGGGAGTAGCGGACTGTGGTGACCGGGTGGGATTGGTGCTAGCCATCACGCCTCGTACGGAGCTCAGAGTGAAAAGACTTCCGGTCGTCATGGGTCATTGGCGGCACTCCCGCTCCGGACTTGGTGATCGGTGCGAGCACGTCGCCAGCGTGGTCTGTGCCTCTAAAGGCACACCAAACAGGCCGCGGCCGGTGACTTTAGTCGGGTGTTATCGCCAGCCCGGATCATCGCCCGACGAGTGGGCCTCCGCGGCCCCTTGACGGCCAGCCGGGTCGCCGAGCACACAGGAGGAGAGTTATGTCCCAAGCGTCCGTTCCGCCGAGCGGCCAGGTGTCCGATTACTACAGCTCGCTGGGCCCGCTGCTTCAGATGGCGTGGGACGACAACTTCCACTTCGGGTACTGGGAGAACGCCGACGACACCGCCACCGTCGAGGAGGCCACCGACCGGTTCACCGATCTCCTCATCGAGCGGCTGCGAGTGGGGCCGGGCGACCGGGTGCTCGACGTGGGCTGCGGCATCGGCAAGCCCGCGATGCAGGTGGCGACCTCGACCGGCGCCGATGTACTGGGCATCACGATCAGCGAGCAGCAGGTCAAGCAGGGGCTTGAACGGGCCGCCGCCGCGGGCATGTCGGACCAGGTGTCCTTCCAGTTCGCGGACGCCATGAAGATGCCGTTCGAGGCGGAGTCCTTCCGCGCCATCCTGGCGTTCGAGTCGATCAACCACATGGAACGGCTGACGGCGCTGCGCGAAATGGCTCGGGTGCTGGTGCCCGGTGGCCGGGTTGTGCTGACCGACGTGACGCCGCCCGAGGACGGCAGTTACCAGGAGCCCACCGACCCTTCCGTGGTCTCCTCGCTGGTCAAGCTGGAGGACTGGCCCGCGCTGATCGCCGAGGCCGGGCTGGTCATCGACGAGCTTAAGGACGTCACCGAGAACACCAAGGACACGGCGACCCGGATGATCGACGGCATCTTGCGGTGCCGTAAGGAGTTCGAGGCCAAGCACGGGATCTCGGTCCAAGAGGTGTTCGACGCGGCCAAGGACGCGCTGCCGGCGGTGCCCAGCGCCGGATGCGTGATCGTGGTCGCGCACAAGCCCTGACCCACCCTTAGCGCCCTACCTCCGGGCCCCACCGACCCCCCTGGTAAGGCGATGGCATTGCCCCGGCCTCCGGCGGTGGCGCGCGGCGCGGCGCGGCCGGGGCCGCTACCCCTAGCACCCCAGAGACCGGCACTCAGGAGGAGTCGGCCAGCCGAGCGTCCGAATCGGCGGGGTTTGGACGATACGACCAGCAGTAACTATCCGCTCGCCCCGAGCGGAACAGGACCAATTCCCCTTTCGGGACCGTTCGACACCATTGCGATCACCCCCGTTTTCCCTAGGGGGTCACGGAGAGCGCGACTGGGGCTGGCGCACGCCGGACAGGGGTGCTTCGGTCTGTCCGGCGCTGGAGAGCGGCGTATCGTCTTGCCCGGAGACAACACCAGTGGGTGACGGTCCCCGAAATCCCGGCAAGCGGCTGAAAAGCCTCGCCTGGGCGGGCCGGCCGCCATTGCACTCTTGGTACGTCTTTCTGCCCGGACCATCGATCGAACCGCCACGAAGACGGGGGGATATGTGGCTACAGTGCTGTCTGATGTGAGCCAGTGGATACGGCCCTACCAGCGAGGAGAGTTCACGGCGTCCTTAGTCGTCCTCTTCGACTCCGCCGGTCACCCATCGGCGACGATCGGCATTCGCCGACCCGCTGCGAAGAATTCGTCTCCGGCATACGACAGTTCGCCACTCTCATCGACTGGGACACGCTGTGCGATATGAGATCATGGGGCCTCTCCGTGTGGTCCACGGAGAGGAAAAAACGTCTATCAGGGCGCGAAAGATAGAGGTACTACTGACTATCCTCCTCGTCCGCTCGGACCAGGTGGTTCCTGTCGATCACCTCATCACGGAGATCTGGGGCGAGGAGCCCCCGCGCCGGGTCATCGCCGGGTTGCATGTGTACGTATCCCAGATCCGCAAGTTCCTCAACCGCCCCGATCGCAGCGAGAGCCCGGTCATCACGCGTCCGCCCGGCTACGTGTTGCGCCTTGGCACCGACGAGCTCGACATCCGGTGCTTTGAGCGCCTGGTGAACGAGGGGCGGGATCACTCCCGAGCGCACCGCTACGAGCAGGCCAGGCACAGCTTCGAGAGCGCGCTCGCCCTATGGCGCGGCCCACTCCTGGACGACGTGTGCTGCGGCCCGATACTGGAAGGCTTCCAGACCTGGTTGTACGAGGCCCGGCTGGAGTGCGTCGAGATGCTGATGGACGCTCGGCTCATGCTGGGCCGACATCGGGAACTGGTCAGCGACCTTTACCAATTGGCCACGGAACATCCGCTGCGAGAGGCGCTGCATAGGCAGCTCATGTTGGCGCTCTACCGTTCGGGACGACGCGCGGACGCGTTGCACGTGTACCAGTCCGCCCGTAAGACGCTCAACGAGGAACTCGGACTTGAGCCGTGCCGCGATTTGCAGGCACTACAACAGGCGATTTTGACCTCGGATGACCGGCTTGAGCTGCCCATGCCGCTATCCGCCTGACCTCGCCACTCGCTCCACACCACAGGCTCCACACTGGGCGCGGCGACCAGGCACTGACGTAGCAGCGGCCCACCAGTAGGCCGGCAGCCTGTTGCTCATGTTTCCCTGCATGTCACACAACGTCGCCACCCCCTCCCCGGCCGGCGGCCACCGCAATCACCGGTGGCCGCCGGCCCCACTGCTCCCGTGCCGTTCCGTCCCCAGGGCTGCGCCCTCTCGGCCTGGTGCTCGCGGCCCGGTGAGTGGGCAGCCTCTCCCCCGGCAGGTACGAAGGCGCGGGCCCGCTCAGTCGCGGTGATCGAACAACGCGAACAGTTCCTCGTCCGTCACCGGCTCGCTCCCCGCCTCGGCAGCTGCCGCGTCCATGCCGACCGCATGCGCTGCGGACAGCAAGGTGCGGAGCTGGTCCGTGATCTGCTCGTACCCGGCCAGATCCGATGCCGCCGCCTCGACGGCCGGCCGCAGTCGGGCGAGTTGCGCGGCCACCGAGCCCTTGGAAGCGTCCTCGTCGGCAGCCAACGCCTGCCCCAGATGGGCCGCGAGGGCGGCCGGCGTGGGGTGTTCGAATGTGGCGGTGGGGGCCAGCCGCACCCCGGTGGTGATGTGCAGGCGGTTACGCAGCTCCACGCCGGCCAGCGAGTCGAACCCGATCTCCTTGAAGCTACGGTCTGGGTCAACGGCGACGGAGTCGGTATGGCCGAGCACGGCCGCGACCACCTCGCGCACCAGGTCCCCCACTGCGCTCTGCCGTTGGTCCTCGGGCAGCGCGGCGAGCTGCCGCATCCAGGATTCGGCGGTGTGAGCGCCAGTATCGACGCGCTGGGCCGCCACTCGCCGCACGGGGGCGCCCACCAGCCCGCGCAACAGGGCGGGGGCGTCTTCGGCGCGGGCCCGGAACCTGGCCAGGTTGAACATCGCCGGTACGAGCAGTGCGTGCGGCGCGGCGAGTGCGGCATCGAACAGGGCGAGCCCCCGCTCCGCCGTGAGCGGCGTCACCCCGGAGCGGGCCCAACGCGTCAGGCTGGCCTCGGTGAGGGCGCCCCCCATGCCCTGGGGCACGTCCCACAGGCCCCAAGCGAGGGAGGTCGCGGGCAGTCCGCGGGCAGCGCGGTAGGCGGCCAGCGCATCCAGAAAGGTGTTCCCCGCGGCATAATTGGCCTGGCCGGCAGCACCGGTGATGCCTGACAACGAGGAGAAGAGAACAAACGCGGCGAGCCCGCTGCCCTCCGTCAGTCGGTGCAGATTCCAGGCGGCATCCACCTTGGGCCGCAGCACCGCAGCAAGCCGTTCCTGCGTGAGGGCGGTGAGCGTGCCGTCGTCCACGACCCCAGCCGTGTGTACCACCGCGGTCAATGGATGCTCGGCCGGCACCGAGGCCAGCAGCGCGGCCAGTGCGTCGGGCTCCGCGACATCAACGGCCACGATGGTCACCCGGGCACCGAGACCGACTAGTTCGGCGGTGAGTTCCCGCGCGCCGGGGGCATCGTGGCCCCGACGACTGGCCAGCATCAGATGCCGCACGCCGTGCGCGGTGACCAAGTGCCGGGCGACCAGCGAGCCAAGCCCTCCGGTCCCGCCGGTGATGAGTACGGTGCCCTCCGGGTCCAGTGCCGCCGACGCGCTACGCCCAAGGGGAGAGCCGCCCACCGGGCCCGTGCCGCCGGCCACCGACCCGCACGTCGCCGACGCGCCCACCACCGACCCCATGCCGTTCGCCGGCATCTCACCACCTGGAAGGTCGCCCCCATTGCCCCCGCTGCCCCCGTCGCCCCCGCCGTTCCCGTCGCCCCCACGCGAACGCGTCGCAGTGCCCGCCGACATGGCGATGCCCCGTGACGGTGGGGCGGGGGGCAGCGCCGCACCCGTCCAGGTGTCCGAGCGCACCACACGTGGTACGAACAACTGACCGTCGCGCACGGCGAGTTGGGGCTCTCCACTGGCAACGGCGGCGGGCAACAGTTCATCGCCGCTCGCTGGTTCGAGATCGACCAGGGTGATCCGGCCCGGGTGCTCGGACTGGACGGAGCGAACGAGCCCCCAGACCGGGGCCGCCCCAAGCGCGGTCACATCCTCGCCTGGACGGGTGGCGACTGCCCCGGCGGTGGCCACCACCAGATGTGACCGAGTAAATCGGTCGTCACTGAGGAACCTCCGCACCAGGCGCAGCGCATGTCCCGCGGTGCGATGGGCGACCGTGACCGGGTCCGCCGCGGCTACCGAATGGCGCACCCTGACCAGGATGGCCTCGGCACCCACCACGGCGTCGAGGGCATCGGCAGCGGTCTCGGTGGCCGATGCCTCGGCCCCCCGGGACACGCCCGGAGCATCCACACCGGCCCCTGCGTTCCGCTCTGTGCCACCTCCGGCATCCTCGTGCGGACCCTCCCGCGGTGCCCGGTCGATGGCTTCGCCGCGCTCCGTGCCGTGCGATGCGGCTCCATCCGGCAGGTCACCATCCGGCATGGCGCCTACGGCCTCCACGAGCGGGGGCCCACCCGTCTCCGGGAGCCGCAGCGGTTCCCAGCCGACCGTATATAGCGGGCCCGCGTGATCGCGCCCGGTTGGGGCGAGTTGTACCGTGCGTGTCGGGCGCAGGGTGAGCGAGCGCACCGAGGCCACAAGTGCTCCGGTGGTGTCGGCAACCGTGAGGGCTACGGAGTCCGGGCCTGTGGGCCGTAGATGCGCCCGTAGCTCGGTCGTGCCGCTGGCGTACACCGCTGCGCCGGTCCATGCGAACGGCAGCCGGATGGCATCCGGCTCGTCGAGTCGCGTCGCGGCTGCGACAAGCGGGTGGAGTACGGCATCGAGCAGCGCCGGGTGCACCGCACACCGAGCGGCGGACTCGTCGTGCCCGGTGGGCAACCGCACCTCGATGTAGCGGTCCTGGCCGTGCCGCCAGTGAGCGACGAGATTGCGGAACGTGGGGCCATAGCCGTATCCGAGGTCGGCCAGTCGGGCATAGATGTCATCCACTGGTTCGGGGACGGCCCCGGCGGGTGGCCATGGTGCCAGCACCTCCTGCGCGTCAGCCGAGGCACCGCCCGGTGTTTGGCCGAGCGCTCCCGAGGCGTGGCGGGTCCAGGGGCCCGCCTCCTCGTCGGGCCGTTCCGGGCGGGCGTGGATGCTCAATGCCCGGTGGCCGGAGGCATCGGGGGCGCCCACGGTGACCTGCACTTGGACAGCACCCAGCGGGGGCAGCGGCAGGGGGGTCTCCAAGGTGAGGTCGGCCACCTGGCCCGCGCCGGAGTGCTGTGCGGCTGCGTGGGCGAGTTCCAACAATGCGGTGGCCGGGACGATGACGCGGTCGCCGATGGTGTGGTCGGCCAGCCAGGGGTGGCTGGTCAACGAAAGACGGCCGGTGAGTAGCCACTCATCGCGGTGGGCGAGCGGAACGGCGGTGGACAGCAGCAGGTGATTCGCCGTCTCAAGTCCCAGGCCGCGGGCGTCGGTACGCGGCGGCGGAGCGAGCCAGTAATGAGCGCGCTGAAATGCGTAGGTGGGCAGCTCCACCCGGTGCGCTCCGGGGAAGAATGTCGCCCAGTCCACCGACGCACCCCGTGCATGTGCGCGCGCCAGGCCCATGACGAGCGTCTCGGGTTCGGGGCGGCCGGCGCGCAGGAGGGCAATGGCGGTGGCCGCCGAGCCGGTGAACGAGTCGGTGGCCATCGCCGTGAGGATCGCGTCCGGACCGACCTCTACGAAGATGGTGGTGCCGCGCTCTTCGAGCAAGCGGACGGCGTCCAGGAACCGTACGGTTCCGCGGATCTGCCGCACCCAGTAGTCGGGCGAAGCCACCTCGGCTGCGGTCACCAATCGTCCGGTGACGGTGGACACCAGGGGGCAGGTGGGCGCCCGGTAGTCGAGGGTGGCGGCCACGGCTCGGAATTGGTCGAGCACCGGGTCCATATGTCGGGAGTGGAAGGCTCGACTGACCCGCAGTCGATGGGTCTTGCGCCCCCGTTCACGCCAGGTGCCGGCGACCGCCGCGGCGGCGTCCGCGTCCCCGGAGATGACCACGGAGGCGGGCCCGTTGACCGCCGCGATCGACAGCCGGTCGGCGTACTCGGCCAGGGATCGCAACACCTCGGCTTCGCCGGCCTCGATGGCGATCACGGCGCCCCCTGCCGGAGCGGCCTGCATCAGTCGGCCGCGGGCCGCGACCAACACGGCGGCGTCGGCGAGCGGGAGGACTCCGGCGGCGTGCGCGGCGGCGAGTTCGCCGATCGAATGCCCGGCGAGTGCGCCCGGCCGGAGCCCGTGGTGCTCAAGGAGCCGAAACAACGCCACCTCGAATGCGAACAGCGCTGGCTGGGTGTACGTCGTCTGGTGCAGTGCGGCGTCCTCAACGGGGCCGGCCACTTCCTCGTCCGTGGCCCGCGAGGTGTGCTCACTGGTGAAGATCACCTCACGCAGCGGACGCTCAAGGTGCGGGTCCAGCGCGGCACACACGGCGTCCAGGGCCTGCGCGAACACCGGGTAGCTCGCGTACAGTTCCCGGCCCATGCCCACGCGTTGGGCGCCTTGGCCGGTGAAGAGAAATGCCGTGGCGCCCGGCCGGGAGGCGGCTTCGCGAGCCACGTTCGGCGATGTGCGCCCTTGTGCCAGCGCGTCCAGACCGGCATGGAAGTCGGCACGGTCGGCGCCGGTGATGATCGCGCGTTGTTCGTAGCCCGTACGGGTCGTGACGAGTGAGTACCCAATGTCCGCCGGGCTTGCGTTGGGTCGGTCGGTGAGGAACTCCCGCAGCCGTGCCGCCTGTTGCCTGAGTGCGCCGTCACTGCGGGCCGAGACCAACCAGGGCACTGGCCCGCTGGGCAAGGGCGGGACTGCGGGCTGTGCGGGCTCGCTACTCGTGGCCGGGTCAGTGGGCTGTGCCCCGTAGGATGCCGCGCGCCGCGCGTGGGGCCCGGGGGCGGCCGGCGGTTCCTCGATCACCACATGCGCGTTGGTACCGCTGATTCCGAACGAGGAGACAACCGCGCGGCGTGGCCGACCGGTACGTGGCCACTGCCGCGCCTCGGTGAGCAGGGCGACGGCCCCCGTGTCCCAGTTGACGTGCGGGGACGGCTCCCGAGCGTGCAGCGTCTTGGGCAGTACGCCGTGCCGCATGGCCTGGACCATCTTGATGATGCCGCCGACCCCGGCGGCCGATTGGGTGTGGCCCACGTTGGACTTGAGCGATCCAAGAAAAACCGGTTCCGCACCGCGCCGGTTTCGACCGTAAGTGGCAAGGACGGCCTCGGCCTCGATGGGGTCGCCGAGCGCGGTGCCAGTGCCGTGTGCTTCTACCGCGTCGATATCGCCGGCCGTCAGGCGGGCGTCGGCCAGGGCCTGATGAATGACGCGCTGCTGGGAGGGACCGTTGGGGGCGGTGAGGCCGTTGGATGCGCCGTCCTGGTTCACTGCGGTGCCGCGCACCAGGGCGAGCACCCGGTGGCCGTTGCGGTGCGCATCTCGAACGCGTTCGAGCATCAGCAGCCCGGCGCCCTCGGCCCAGCCGGTGCCGTCTGCGCCTGCGCCGAAGGGCTTGCATCGCCCATCGGGTGACAGCCCGCGCTGCCGAGAGAATTCGAGGAACATCCCGGGTGTGGCCATGACGGTTACGCCGCCCGCCAGGGCCAGTTCTGTCTCGCCTTGGCGCAGTGAGCGGACCGCGATATGGAGGGCGACCAGCGAGGACGAGCAGGCGGTGTCCACCGTTATGGCCGGTCCGGTCAGTCCCAGGTGGTAGGCGATGCGGCCGGAGAGGACGCTGGTGTGCCCGCCGGTCAACAGGTGCCCCTCGATGCCTTCGGGGGCATCGTGCATGCGCGGACCGTAGTCTAAGCCGGTGCCGCCGATGAAGACGCCGGTGGCGCTGCCGTACAGCGAGTTGGGGTCGATTCCAGTCCGCTCCGCCGCCTCCCATGCGGTTTCCAGGAGCAGCCGCTGCTGTGGGTCCATGGCCAAGGCTTCTCGGGGTGAGATGCCGAAGAACCCCGCATCGAAGGCGCCCGCGTCGTGCAGGAACCCGCCCTGGCGGGCATAACTCTTGCCGGTGCGCTCCGGGTCCGGGTCGTACAGGGCCTCGTCCCAGCCGCGGCCCGATGGGAAGCCGGAGATGACGTCCTTGCCATCGGCGACCAGCCGCCACAGATCGTCGGGAGAGAAGACATCGCCCGGGTAGCGGCAGGCCATGCCGACGATGGCGATCTCATCACCATCGGTGTCGGCGGTGCCAGCGGTGTCGGTGATATCAGCGCTGACAGTGTGATGAGCGGTGTCGGTGTTACTAGCGGTGTTACCGGCGGTCTTCGTGTCGCTGGTGGCGCCGGTGGTCAGCGCGGCCCTCGGGCGGGGTACGACGGACGGGAGTGGCTCGCCTCGTGCCCCTTCGTCCAGCGCGGTCGTCAGGTGCCGCTCCAGCTCCGCGATGGTGGGGTAGTCAAAGAGCAGCGACGAGGGCAGCCGGAGCCCGGTGGCCCGGCCGAGCCGGTTCCGTAGATCGACAGCTCCCAGTGAGTCGAAGCCCAGATCCTTGAAGGTCCGGCGGGCGTCCCCGTCCTCCGGCTCGTACGCGAGGACCTGGGCGACATGGGCGCGCAGCAGCTCGGCCACGGAGCGGCGGCGTTCCTCCGCGTCCGCGCTGGCAAGCCCGGCACGCAGTGGGCCTTCGTCCCGGTCCGGCTCGTCGAACAGAGCACTGCTGTGCTGGCCCGGCCAGTAGCGCTGCCGCTGGAACGCGTAGGTGGGAAGGTCGGTGCGGGTGGCGTCGGTGCCGTGAAACGGGACGGTCCAATCGACGGCGACGCCGTGCACATATGCCTCGGCGAGCGAGGTCAAAAAGCGGCACGGTCCGCTTTGGCCGCGGCGAAGCGAGCTGACGGCCACGGTGTGTTCGGCGCCGCGCGCCTCGGCGCTCTGCTCAATACCGTGCACGAGTACGGGATGCGGGGAGAGCTCGATGAACACGGCGTCGCCCGCGTCGAGCACGGTGCCGACCATCTGCGCGAAGCGGACCGTCTGGCGCACGTTCTGGTACCAGTAATCGGGGCCTAACTCAGTACCGTCCAACGGCCCGGCCGTGACCGTGGAGTAGAAGGGGATCGTGGCAGTACACGGTGTGATGCCGGCGAGCGCCTTGGGCAACTGGTCTTTGATCTGCTCGACTTGGGCGGAGTGGGACGCGTAGTCCACGGGAATCCTGCGGGCGCGGATGCCCTCGTCGGCGCACTGCGCGAGCAGGTTCTCCACGGCATCGGCTTCGCCCGAGACGACGACGGAGGCGGGGCCGTTGACGGTCGCAAGAAACAGCCGGCCATCCCAGGCCGCGATCCGCTCGGTGGCCTGGTCGGCGCTCTGGGCCAGAGAGGCCATGGCGCCGTGTCCCGTGAGGGCACCGATCAACTGTGAGCGGATGGACACCACGCGGGCCGCGTCCCGTAGCGACAGGGCGCCGGCCACACACGCCGCGGCGGTCTCGCCCTGGGACGCTCCGATGACCGCCGATGGCACCACTCCGTGTGCCTGCCACAAGGCAGCCAGGGAGACCATCACGGCGAAGAGCGCGGGCTGCACAACGTCCACCCGCGCCAGCGATGGCGCGCTGGGGGCCTGCCGCAACACCTCTTCCAGGTCCCAGTCAACGAACTCGGCTAGCGCTTCGGCGCATTCGGCCATGCGCTGGGCGAAGGCGGGCGCGTGGTCCCACAGTTCGATGGCCATGCCGGCCCACTGCGATCCCTGGCCAGGGAAGACGAAGATCACGCGCCTTCCTGCCGGTCCCGTGCCGTACGCGGGTGGCTCGATCAGCTCGGGGGCAGGCTCACCGCGCGCCAGTGCGCCGAGCGCGGAGGTGAAGGCGGCGGGGTGATCGGCAATGACGACGGCCCGGTGTTCCAAGGCGGTCCGACCGGCGGCCAGCGACCAGCCGACGTCCCGGGCGCGCGGCGCTGGCTCGCGGGCCACCCGTTCGGCCAGACACTCCGCCTGGGCGCGCAGGGCTCGATGGCCGCGGCCGGACAGCACCCAGGGCAGACACACGGGCTCAGCGGCCAGGGCTGGTTTCCCGTCGCCAACGGGTGCTGTGCGGGTGACGATCGGCGGCGGAATCGCACCGCGCGCCGGCGCGTGTGGTGCTTCGCTCACCACCACATGACAGTTGGTGCCCCCCATGCCGAATGCGCTCACTCCGGCCACCAGCGGGCGGTCCTGGTGGGGCCAGGGCGTCAGATCGCGCTGTACGGCGATGCCGAGTTCGGTGAGTGGGATGCCGGGGTGCGGGGTCTGGAAGTTGAGGCTGGGTGGAAGCTGGCGATGGTGGAGGCTCAGCAGCGTCTTCAGCAATCCGACGATCCCGGCGGAGCCCTCCAGGTGCCCGACGTTGGTCTTGGCCGAGCCGACGAGGAGCGGGCTGTGCGAGGGGCGCCCGGCCCCGAGCGCTGCGCCGAGCGCTGCGGCCTCGATCGGGTCGCCAACGGGCGTGCCGGTGCCGTGCAGTTCGACGTATTGGGCGTCGGCGGGGGCCAGTCCCGCGCGGGCGTAGGCCCGGCGCAGCACCTGTTCCTGCGCGGCCTGGCTGGGGACGGTCAGACCGGTGGACGCGCCGTCGTTGTTGACGGCGCTGCCGCGGACGACGCCGTAGATGCGGTTGCCGTCGGCGAAGGCGCGACCGAGTGGTTTGAGGACCGCTACGCCGCCGCCTTCGCCCCGTACGTAGCCGTTGGCGCGGGCGTCGAACACATAGCAGCGGCCATCCGGCGACAGCGCGCCGAGTCGCTCCGATGTCAGCGTGCTGTCGCTGGTGAGGATGAGGTTGACGCCACCGATGAGGGCGAGGTCCGACTCTCCTGTGGACAGGCTGGCGCAGGCGAGGTGGGCGGCGACCAGGGACGAGGACTGGCCTGCGTCGAGCGTGAGGCTCGGGCCGCGCAGACCAAGGAGGTAGGACACCCGGTTGGCGAGCAGGCTGCGGTGGGTGCCGGTCATGGAGTGCCGGGAGACGGATGCCGGGTCGCCGCGGTGCAGCACTGTGGCGTAGTCGCCCCACATGGCGCCCACGTACACCCCGGTCTGGCTGTCACGAAGGCTGGCGGCGACGATCCCGGCGTCTTCCAGGGCCTCCCAGGCCAGTTCGAGCATCAGCCGCTGCTGGGGGTCCATCGCCACGGCCTCCCGCGGCGAGATACCGAAGAATGCCGGGTCGAAGGCATCCACTCGATCCAGGTATCCGGCGATGGGACCGGTCTGCTCGCCGCTGGCAGCCGAGAAGGAACCGGCTCGGCCGCGCTCTGCCGAAGGCTGGCCAATGGCGTGTTCACCGTCGCGAAGCAGTTGCCAAAAAGCGCTGGGCCCAGGGGCCCCGGGCAGTCGGCATGCCAACCCGACGACCGCGACCCATTCTTCTTGTGATCCGCCTGTCGATCCGCCCGTCACCGAAAGCTCCTCCCCCGCCACACTGTGGGCAGAGGCTGACAAGCCGGGCCCCGTGGCCCACGCGCCGTAGCACGGTCGTCTGGCTGCTCGGTGATCGGCTGTCAGCTCTCCACGGATCACCCCAACTCCCCGAGGTGATCACTCTATGCCCCCAGATGATCACACAGAGACAGAAGGAATCTCGCCCCTGCGGCTGGATTTCGATGGCAAGTTGACCAACACGCCGAGTGATGGGTCACCCACACGAGGTAGCTATGGGGTAAGCATGCCCGCGCTTGAGGGCCTTCGACTTTTCGGCCGCGCGAGGCGCGCGTCGATCCGCGGCTCGACGCCCACCGCCATGCGGGTGCAGGCTCCGGCAGGCTGCGCGCGGTCCGGCCTACGCACCAGTGCGTACGCCCGTGCCCGCGCGTTCGACCTCCTCGGCGCGATGCCCTCGCCGTCCGCCCCGTGCCGGACGACGAGCACACCGCCGCCATTGGCATCCGCACCGCAACAGAACACCCGGCCAGCGCCAGTTCGCCGCCCCAACCCGGCCGGCCCGACACCTACCGCCCCAAGCCACGGGGCGATGAGGGGTCAACTGCTGGGGCGCTGAGACGAGTTACGTGTCACGATGAGGAACACCGATCCGGATACTGCTACATATCGCGGTAAGGCCGCAAGAGGACCGACGACCTGACGCAGCCCGACAGGGCTGGGAAAGTGCTGCGCTACGGTGCAGCTCATGAGCACGGAGGAGGCGGACATCCTGGAGGAGGCCGATCACCAGGAAAAAGACACGACGGCGGACCGTCCGGCGGGGCTCATCGGGGCCGTTGACAACGTGCTGCGGTTACTGCGGCTCTTCGAAGATCACGAGATGATCCGCGTCAACCAGGTCAGCCGGGATATGGGGCTGTCCCGATCCACCGTGCACCGCTTGCTATCGACCCTCAGCTACCACGAGTTCGTCGAGCAGGACACGCACTCCCGTGCGTACCGGCCAGGACCTGTGCTGGTAGACATCGGCCTGTCCGTGGTGCGGAACATGGACATCCGCTCACTCGCGCGCGGCTCGCTCGTCCAACTGCGGGACGAGACGGACGAGACAGTACATCTTGCAACGCGGCGCGGCACCGAGGTGCTGTACATCGACAGCGTCGAGAGCGAACAAACCGTACGTGTCAGCAGCCGGATCGGCTGGTGCTTGCCCGCGCATGCGACAGCGGCAGGCAAGGTGATGCTGGCCGCACTGAGCGACGAGCAGTTGACGGCCCTCTATCCGTCCGAGCGCCTCGACGCCCCCACCGCGCGCGCCCCGGCCACCCGCACGGCGCTGCGCGGCCACCTCCACACGGTGCGCGAGCGCGGTTACGCGGTCAATCACGCCGAGAGCGAGGACGACGTGAGCGCGGTGGGCGTCGCGATCCGCGACCAGCACGGTCAGACGATCGCCGCCCTGGTGACCACGGCACCGAAATCGCGAGGCGATGAGGCCTGGATTGCCGCGACGGCGAGGGTGACGACCCGGGTGGCGGCCGAGCTGACGTCGCGTACGAAATAGCCGCCTTGTCCGGCCTGCCGCGCCGGCGCGGCCGTGGCGGGCTGCCGGTGGCGTTAGCGCAGATGCCGGGGCGTCCAGGTGAACTGGTCGCCACCGACCCAGCGAACAAGGTCCGGGTCCTCAAGGTCGAGATGATGTACGCCTGCCTGCTGGGCGATCTCGATCACGTCCACCACCGACCTCGCCGTACCGGCCAGTTCCCCGCCGACTTCCACCACCCGAAACGGCGGGCTCCCCGGTTGCACGGGCAGCACGACGAGCAGCGGAGCGGTAACACGCGGGCAGTCACGTTCGGTCATGCCTTAACCGTGCCGTCGATCCACCGCTCGCGCACACCGGCGCACGGAAACGGAGGTGAGGTGCCGCGAAAAAACCGGCTGTGACCTCACGGCCCGGCCACTCGGCTTCAGCGTGGCGGCGCATCCAGCCAGACGTCGGGCCCGCCGCCGTGCCACTCGACACGTTGGGGATCATCCAGCGCGATGCGGTCCTCCGGCACCCCGGCGCGGCGCATCATCTCCACCACTTCGTCCGGCTCGACCGCCACCCCCGCGTTCCGCCCGTCGATCGTCACCCGCCGCCGCCCGTCGAGCGGCGCATCCACGATCACACTGGGCACCCCTCGCCGATTCGTTTCGTCCATGCCTCCAGCCTGCGACCCCCGCCTAGGGCACGCATCCCGGCGCCGCACGGCCTGCCGGCCGCATGGCCGGATATATCCCTGCACGCGTTCGATACACCCCTTCGGGGGTGGTCATCAGCGCTGTTCGGCGTGGTCTGCACGGACAGCAATTCGAACAGTCGTATCATTCTTGGCATGGCCGAAACGTATGAGTTCCCTCGCGATCTCCTGGAGGCCCAGGAGGAGCTGCATCAGGTCCGCGCGCGCCTGCTGGCCCTCTACGAGCGGCTGCCGTGGTCGGTGGAACCGGCGGCGGGCTTCAAGGATCAGGAGCTGTGGCGGCCTCGCGAACGGCCGGATTGCCCCGGTTGGCCGGCGGCCGAGCTCGCCGAGGTGACACGGCTGCGCGTACGGGAACGCGAGTTGGTCACGGTGGTGAGCACCCATGCGTTCTGGAAGTCACTGGAGGGTCCGCGGGTGCCGGCTGGGCGAATGGCGCTCAAGCATGCGCACGAGCGAGCGGCGGCCGAGGGCGGCTGAGTGCGGCCGAGGGCGGCCGAGCCTTCCCGCCGACGTTCCCGGGTCGGCACCTGCGCAGACCCGGCGCCCCAAGCCCTCAGCCCCCCAGGCCCCAACGCCCCAGAACCCCGGGTGGAGCACAGATGGGCGCCGCTGGCCCGGCGTGTTGGCCGGGCCAGCGGCTGGGGAGGGCGCGCACGGCGCCCCAGGAAGGGGCCCATCGGCGGGAGGTGGCGCGTCGGGCCCCGAACCGGTGTGAGCCGGCAGGTCAGGAGGCCCTGCGGCGGCGGAACAGGATGAAGCAGCCGGCCGTCATGCCGACGGCCGCAGCGCCCGCGAGGGACTGCGAAAGCGTGCTGCTGCCGTTCGAGGCGGCAGCGTTTTGCGCGTTCAACGAGACGACACCGTCATTCGCGGCGGCCTTCATCGCGGCGTCCCGCTCGCCGGGCACGTCACCTCCGTGACCGTGGTGGGTCACGGTGGACTTGGACGCACCCGCGTCGATCTCTTGCTGGGAAGGCGCCTTGGCCACCGCGCCCTGAGCGCTCTGGCCGAAGACGACGTCGGAGCAGCTGTAGAACGCCTCGGTGCTGTCGTTGCGCTGCCACACCTTGTAGAGCAGGTGACGGCCCGTCCGGCTGGGCAGGTTGCCGGAGAACTCGTACCAGCCGCTCGGCGCGCTCCTGGCAACGGTGGCCTTGGTGACCGGGGTGGTCTCCAGGTCCGACCACTTGAGCGGCTTGGTCGGGTCGTAGCCCTCCTTGGTGACGTAGACGGTCATGGTGCCAGGGTGCGCGGCGGTGACGCGGTACCGGAAGTTGATCGCGCCGGCGGAGACCTTCGTGGCGGGCCAGTCGGTGCGGGCCCAGTCGAGCGCCTTGTACTTCTCACGGTTGGCCGAGCACAGCTTGCCATCGGGGATGATCTTTTGGTGCTGCCCGTTGGCGTTGGCGATGTTCACCTCGTTCCAGTCGTAGAGCGGCTGGGTGCCGCTCGCGGCGACGAGGTCCTTGCACACCTGCGTCTTCGGGTTCTCCGGGCCCTCGGCGTAGCAGGTGGCAACGCGGCTGACCGGGTTGAACATCGTGCCGTGGGCGCTCGCCTGGCCGGGCGTGAAGGTCACGAGCAGCGCAGAGGCGGCACCGACCGCGCCTAAGGAGGCAGCCTTGCGTCGAGCGGACATCGGGGGCTCCATTCTCCAACTTGGGGGGAACACGGGTGGAACACGGCCTGCTGGCACAGGTCGCGGGCCGCTGGGTCTTGTCATGGAGGGGCAGAGCAAGACACGGCGCCCCAAGGGGGCATTCAAAGGCAGGGTCGCATTGGCCTAGACCAGACAACAAGAGTCGTGCACATGGCAATCCGGATGGAACTAATGACGGCCGGGCCCCGACGCGCCGCCGCACGGCAGGGCAGCAACGAGCACAACGGAGCACCCGCCTCCCTCTGGACCAGCACGGATTCCACTTTGCAGCGCCGCACCCCCAAGCCATCCCGCGAGGTGATCCAGCCGACCGAATCACCTCGCGACTCTTGATAGGTGACCAATTGGTCACCTATCATGGACGCATGGACGAGGTGTTCCGAGCCCTTGCCGACCCCACCCGGCGGGGCCTGCTCGACGAACTCTTCCGAGAGGACGGGCAGACCCTGAGCGCGCTCGCCGAGCGCTTCTCGATGACGCGATTCGGCGTGATGAAGCATGTGAAGTTGCTGGAGGAGGCGGGGCTGATCGTTGCCAAGCGGCGGGGCCGCGAGAAGCTCCACTTCCTCAATCCCCTCCCCATCCAGCTCGTCCACGACCGGTGGGTGAGCAAGTACGCCGCGCCCTGGGCCAGCACGCTCAGCGAGCTCAAGCGCCGTTTGGAGAGCACCATGGAGAAGGTTTTCGAGATCTATATCCGTACGACTCCGGAGCGCCTGTGGGAGGCGATCACCGACCCCGAGATCAGGAGCAAGTACAACTTCGGCTCTCGGGTCACCTCGGATTGGACGCCAGGTTCGCGGTACGAGATGAGCAACCCCCGCGCCGACACGCTGCTCGGTGAGGGCGAGAACCTGGAGGTCGATCCGCCGCGCCGGCTCGTACAGAGCATGGTCGCGCTCTGGGGCGACGACGTGCGAAGCGAGGGAACCTCGCGCATCACTTGGGAGATCGAGCCGGTGGGCGACTCGTGTCGGCTGACGGTCACCCACGACCAACTCCGCGAGGGCGCGAACGACCAGCTCTACGGCGGCTGGCCGATGGTCCTGTCCGGCCTGAAGACCTGGCTGGAGACCGGCGAGCTACTCACCACGCCCGGATCGCTGATGTACACCTGACGCCCACGGCAGGGGCCTGCGGGCGTACGCCGGTCCGGGCGTACGCCGGTCCAGCCCCACCGCCCCACCGTGCTGACCGGCCACGCGCGGCGGCGACAATGGGCGGATGTCCAAACAGATGTCCAAAAAGAGCGCTCGCCGCCAACCAGCGACCGAAACGGCCACCGGGCCTGCGGCAAACCCCGCCGCGCCCTGCCCCTGTGGGCTCGACGCCACCTATCGCGACTGCTGCGGCAGCCTGCATGACGGGCGCACCACGGCCACCACCGCGCAGCGGCTCATGCGTGCGCGCTACAGCGCATTCGTCGTCCGCGACGCCGCCTATCTACTGCGTAGTTGGCACTCCACGACCCGCCCCAGCGACATCAGCTTCGAGCCGGCCCAGCACTGGACCGGGCTGGAGGTCCTCGGCACCACCGGCGGATCGTCCTTTCACCGCGATGGCACCGTGGAGTTCCGAGCCCACTTCACGCTGCGCGGCCAGGCCCACAGCCAGCACGAGCTGAGCCGTTTCGTACGCGAGGACGGGCATTGGGTGTACGTCAGCGCCCTGGAGCGGCCGTAGCCATGCGCTTACGGGCCACCCCGCCGTACATCGAGACGTCTGCGTCTCGGAGACCGGTGCCCGCGCCGGGGTCTGGGCGCCAGCGGTGGATCGGGGTCACTCCGGGGTCCACCAGGTCGAGTCCGTCGAAGAAGCGGACGGCATCGGCCTTGGTGCCCTGCCGCAAGGAGACACCGGATTGACGGTAGACCTCCGCCGCGCGGGCCATCTCCTGGGGGGCGAAGTCGGTCGTGGCGTAGGACAGCGCCAGATACGAGCCAGCCGGCAGCGGCCTCAGCAGTTCGCTCGCAATGGCGTACGGGTCGTGCCCTTCGGGCAGGAAGTGCAGCACGGAGCTGAGCGTCAGGGCGACCGGCCTGGTCAAGTCGAGCGTTTCGCGTACCTCGCGTGAGCCGATGATGCCCGCGGGGTCCCGCAGATCGGCCTGGAGATAGCTGGTGCGGCCCTGCGGGGTGCTGCGCAGCAGGGCCTGGGCGTGGCTGCGCACGATGGGGTCGTTGTCGGCGTAGACGACCCGAGCCGCTGGGGCGGCTCCCTGAGCGACCTGGTGCAAATTGGGCTCGGTGGGAATGCCGGTGCCGATATCGAGAAACTGGGTGACACCCGCCGTCCGGGTGAGGTACTCCACGGCCCGGTGCAAGAACGCCCGGTTGGTACGCGCGATGGTGCGTGCCGTTGGCAGCACCTCAAGGACCCGCTCGGACGCCTCCCAGTCGGCTGGATAGTTGTCCTTGCCGCCGAGGAAGTAGTCGTACATCCGCGCCGAGTGCGCCGTCCCGGTCGTCATGCTCAGATTGGGTGGCTCAGGGGCGGTGGGGGCCTGCGGCGGCACCGGGTTGGTGGATATGGCGAAGACCGCTGGCGTGGCCGACGCGGCCGGTGAGGCGGGCGAGGCGGGTGGGGACGGGTCGTCCTGTGCGGTGGTCTGCGGCGGGTCGTACTGCACCGTCATCCTCCTGTGCCGTGGGGGGCGTCGCTCCAGTGTGCGTGAAGCTCCCCCAGCCGGTCGCGCGATGCGGGCGCCTGGAGCGCCTGCGCGCAGACGTGGTCCAAGGCGGCCTGATAGCGGGCGACGTGCTCACGTTTGGTGTCGATGGTGGGCGAGGTCAGCCCGTTCTCGCTGGACACGATGTCGGGCAGCTCGCGGGCCCGGACCCGGAAGACGGTGAAGGCGCTGGCCCCGGCTGCCACGTGCGGGCCGAACTCGTACGGCATGACCTGAAGAGTGATGTGCGGCAGCTCGGACAGTTCCAGTAGTCGCTCGATCTGATCGCGCATGACCTTCGGACCGCCGACCGGCCACCGCAGCACGGTCTCGTCAAGCACCATCCACAGCCGCGGCGGTTCCTCGCGGCCGAGCAGAGCCTGGCGCCGCATGCGCAGTTCCACCCGCCGCTCGGTGCGTTGGACGTCCGGCGTGGTGAGGGGGTCGTCGGCGTGCAGCAGGGCGCGGGCGTACTCCTCGGTTTGGAGCAGATCGGGCACGTGCTGCGGGGCGTAGCCGCGGATGAGTTGGGCCGCCTCGTCAAGGCCGATACGAGTACGCAACCACTCAGGGGCTACATCTCGGTACGGGTGCCACCAACTCGGCTGACTCGCCTCGTCCGCGAGCCGCTGCACGGCCTCGGCCTTCTCCTGCGCGGTCACGCCGTAGCAGTCGAGCAGCGCCATCAGTGAGGCGCGTAGATAGCGCGTGGCCTGGCCTGCTTCCATGCGACGGATCGTGGCCTCGCTGACTCCCACCGCCTTGGCCGCCTCGTGATACGTCCTGCCCGCGCTCTCGCGGAGCTCCTTGAGCTGGGCTCCCAGGATCTGCCGGAGCACCTCTGGGGGATCGCCGGCGGCCAATCCGTCCCTCCTCGCTGAACTGCAATTTGCAAACTGGACTTGCATTCTGACTTTTTCCCTCACCATAGTGGGTGGTGGCTTGGAGACCACGAGACGGAGACGTACGAAGAAACCAGGCCCCGCGCTCGTCGTTCCAGACGGGCTCACCCACTCACGCGCCTTCCCGCCGCGGCAGCGACCACCCGTACCCGGGAAGGCTCCCGGAGGACACATGGCCCGCTACCCCGCCCGCGAGCGGTTGGCGCACTGGTTCTCGCAGGACGGGCATCCCCGCCGGCCAGCGCTGACTCCCGAACGGGCCGACGCCGCCGAGCAGTGGATCAGCGCCTCGCATCCACGCCCCGAACGACTGGCTGCCGAATGGCAGCGCCCGCCGCGGAACACCGCGCTGGTCCCCGCGGGCTGCGGCTGGGACGCCGTCGCCCTGCCCTGCACACTGGCCGCCGCGGCCTCCGCGGAACTGAGCTTCGAGCAGCGCGCCGACCTGGAGGGCACACCGCTGCTGTGCGACCTGGACAGTCAACTTGTCTACATCCCGGTGGCCCCCCGCAGCGCCGACCGCTGGGGCGACCCGGCCGTCACGGTGCTCAGCCATGACGACTGGCTGGTCATGCCGCATCCACGGCATCCGCCGACCGGGCACCGCGCCATGTGGATCTCGTTGCCGGACGGCAGCGGACGGCTGGCCGATGTCCGGGTGCTGCGGCTCGCCGTCGCCCAGGCGCGCGCCCGGCAGCGGGCCCCGCGCCCGCTGGTACGGGCCGGCTACGGCGTCCACTGCCCAGGGCCGGTCCCACCGCAGCGCGCCGCAGGCTGCGCGGAGCCCGGCCTGCGCTGAGCCTCGCCGGTGAGATCGGCTCAGCGCCAGTGCGGGCTCCCGCGGCGGGGGCGGCGCCGACCCGCCCGGTGCCCGGCGTGACACGCCCGGACCAGGCGCTTCGCGCGGAGCAGGGCGGCCCGTATCGGCAGGGGCACGTATCGGAGGTACCAGAGGCATCGGGAGTATCGGAGGCATCGGGGGTATCGGAAGCACTGTCACGAGCATCGCCGGGTCGCTCAGCGGGCGACCAGCGGCCCCAGTTCCTGGGCCAGGGCGATGGTCAGCGCGCGAAAGATACGGACCTCCGGGTTGCTGTCATCGGCGCGTATGGCGAGGTAGCTGCTTTCCCACGGTGCGTCGAGCACCGGCACGTACACCGCGCCCGGCCAGCCGTAATACCGCGCGAAGGACTTCAGACCCGAGCCCGCCGCGCACCCGGTGACCACTCCGGTCAGCACCTCCTGCGGGGTGAGGGCGTAGTGCGCGCTGCGCCGCTGCGCCTCGTCGTGGAAGTACAGATACTCGGTGAAGGGGCGCGGGGTGTGCGACGGCAAGCGGAAAAATGGCAGATCCGCTATGTCCTGAAGGTACGCGCCGAGCTCCCGGGCGTCCGCGAGCGGTGACGTCTCGGGCACCACCACGATGCGCTGTTCGGTGGTCAGCACATCGGCGAGGACCCGCTCGTCATCGGGCGTGGGGCGTACGAACGCCACGTCCACGCTGTCCTGGAGCAACGCCGTCACGTGTTCGGTGAAGTCCAGTTGCCGCAGTTCGACGGGGACTTCGGGCCTGGCCCGCCGGTAGGCATTGATCGCGGCGGGCGTCAGCTCCGCCGAGCCATGGCCCATGATTCCCACGCGCAGCGGCCGTACGGTGTCGCTCTCCCGGTCCTGGACCAGGTCGGCCATGTCGTCCATGGCGGCGTTCGCGGCGGCGAGCAACCCACGGGCGTGCCCGACCAGTCGGGCGCCGGCAGGGGTCAGCGAGACCGGGTTGCGATGCAGCAGCCGGGCGCCGACCTCGCTCTCCAAGCGACGCACATGCTGGGTGACGGCGGGCGGTGAGAGGAAGAGCCGCGCAGCGGCCCGTCCGAAATGTCCTTCCTCAACGACCGCCAGAAACGACGACAGCAAGCGAAGGTCCATGCCCACCACCATAGAGAGGTCGCGGGCAGCGCCTCGACCCGCCTTCACGATTCGTGAAGGCGGGCGGCGCTGGACGGTTGCACGCTCGTACAACTGAGCGGCATGAGCACCACGACGAACCACAAGGCGCGAGGGCTGCGGCAGCCGCCCCCCACCACCCAGCCGCTGGCATCACCTGGCTACGGACTGCGCGCGGCCTGGCTGATGATGGCCTTCGGCTGGAGCGCCAACCAGTTCACCGCGTTGCTCGGCGCCTACCGCTCGGAGTTGGGGCTGGCCGAGTCCACCGTGACGGGTCTGTTTGCGGTGTACGTCATCGGGCTGGTGCCGGGGCTGCTGGCCGGCGGGCCGCTGGCCGACCGCACCGGACGCCGCCCGGTGGCGCTCACCGCGCTCGTCCTCAACCTCGTCTCCTCTCTCCTGCTGATGGCCGGCAGTTCCGCGAACTGGTTGCTGCTGCCCGGCCGTTTCATCACCGGCATCAGCGCGGGGGCGTTGCTTGCGGCGGGCAGCGCCTGGGTCAAGGAGTTGTCGTCCCCGCCGTTCACCTCACACCTGGCGCCGGGCACGGCGGCCAAGCGCTCGGGGCTCTTCGTTTCGGCGGGCTTCGCCTCGGGCGGCCTGATCGCCTCCATGATCGCCGAGTGGGCACCCCATCCGATGCTGACCGCGTATCTGCCCCATCTCGTTTTGGCGACCGCGGCGGGGGTGGCTGCGTTGAGGGTGCCGGAGTCACGTCGGCGCCAGCCGGGGGACGGCCCAGGCGACAAGGCCTTGTCCGCCGCGCCACCCTCGGTCGCCGCCCCAGCCCCGCACGTCACCTCGGCGCCAACGGTGACGCCCACCCCGGATATCGCCCTCGCACCCACCGCATCGACACCCACCGCATGGGTCCCGACGCCCCCGAAGCCCCCGACGACCCCTGCTTCTCCTGTCCCGCCTGCCTCTCCTGTCTTGTCCGTCTCTCCTGCACTGTCCGTCTCTCCTGCACTGTCCACCTCCACCACCTCCACCACCTCCACCCTCACCACGGCCTCTACCGCCTCCGCCGCCTCTACCGCCTCGCCGATCGAGCATCAGCACCGCTTCCTGCGGTCGATCGCACTGCTCGCCCCCTGGGTGTTCATTGGCCCCAGCGTCGGCTTCGCCACGCTCCCCGACCTGGTGGACAACGGCCTGTCGGGCTGGCAGACCGTCTACGCGGGCATCACCACGGCCGTCGTCCCAGGCGCCGGGCTCCTCGTGCAACCGCTGGCCCGCCAACTGGCCGCCCGCCGGCGGCTGGCCACGGCCATCGTCGGTTTGCTGGTCACGGCGATGGGCTTCGGCCTGGCCGTGCCGGCCGCCGCCATGGGGCAGCCCGCGCTCGCGCTGGTGGCCGCCGCGGTTCTCGGCGCCGGCTATGGGCTCGCCCTCACCTATGGGCTCACGGAGGTCGCGGCCATGGCCCCACCGGACCGGTTGGCCCGACTGACGGCGCGGTTCTGGGCGATGGCGTACATCGGGATGTGCACGCCGTATGTGCTATCGCTGCTTTCCGGTGCGTTCAGCATGTCGGTGCTGCTCGCGGCGGGAGCAGTGTTGGCCGTGCTGACCTGCGTGGCGCTGTTCTTGCTCAACCGGCAGGAGGGCTGAAGTGAGGATGTGCGACCGGACGGGCGCTCGTGACCCGAAGCCCTCCGCACACTGCGGGTGGTGCCTTCGGCACCGCAAGATCGCACGAGGTGGCCAGCCAAACGGTTGTACGCTTACTCGGTCCGCACACAGAGGAGCACGCCGATGACTCAGCCTCCCAACGAGCCACCGCAGGGCGGCTTCGGCGCTCCGCCTCCTCCCCCACACGATCCCCGCCAGCCCCCACCGTCGCCTCCGCCGCCAAGCCCGCAGCAGCAGCCACCCGTTCACCCATCGGCTGCCCCACCGGCGCAGCCCGGCTACGGCTTTCCCCAGCAACCAGGGCAAGGCGCTGCTCCCTACGGCCAGGACCCGCAGGCCGGCCAGCCAGCACCGTACGGCCAGCCCGCCTACGGGCAATCGGCCTACGGGCAACCCACGCAGGGCAACCCCGCATCGCCTTACGGACACCAGCAGCAGACCGGCCCCTACGGGCAGCAGCCATACCCGGCAGACCCGTACGGGCAACAGCCAGGGCCGTACGGTCAGCAGCAGCAACCTTATGGAGGTGGCGGCTACCCGGCACCGCCCGGGCCGCCTCATAACGGGCGGGGATCGCGCAAGACGGCGTTGATCGCCGGATCGGTCGTCGCGGCGCTACTGGTGATATCCGGTGGCGTGTACGTCGCCACTCGCGATGACGATGACGGCGACAAGAAGCCGGTGGCCCAGCACAGCGAGGACGTAAGCGCGACGCCGCAGCCCACGGTGGAGCCGCCAGGCACGCCGGATGACGCGCTGCCCAGCGAGACCGTCACGGAGAGCCCGAGCGCCACAGG
Source organism: Streptomyces zagrosensis (assembly GCF_014203645.1). Taxonomy (GTDB): domain Bacteria; phylum Actinomycetota; class Actinomycetes; order Streptomycetales; family Streptomycetaceae; genus Streptomyces; species Streptomyces zagrosensis. The sequence continues at coordinate 108,608 of NZ_JACHJL010000010.1, forward strand.
GCCCAGCGATCTCGTCCCCACAGGCACGGGAATCGACGGCGTCTGGCGCTCGAACAAGGACGGCAGGATGCTCGCCATGGCCGCGAGCGGACAGAACGTGAACGGCAAGGGCCGGGCCGGTGCCGCCCTGGTCAAGGGCGATCTGGAGTGTAAGGGTCAGCGCGAAGAGCGCACACCGGGCAAGACCTGGCGACTCGCGCTCCTGTGCGAGCGCGGCGGGAAGCAGGACAAGAACCTCGGCGGCGACGTCACACTCGACGGCGACACGGTGACGGTCAACTGGGACAGCCAGGGCACCGAAACCTTTGCCCGCTTCAGGAACCTCGCCGAAGGCCCATAAGAGGCGGCCCGTTGACTTGCACGCCGACGCGGCAGCGGTCTCTTTGCCGAGCAGACTGAGCAGCCTGCGCAGGCCCAACGTTCGTACGGCCGCTGTGAACCGGCCGCCGCCATCGCGCACAGGGCACACAGGGCGCACGCCGAGGGCCGTAACGCGCTGACCAACTGCGGTCAGCAAGAGCTCACGGCACTCAGCGATCAGCAAGGGCCGGCGGTAGTCAGCGGTAGGAGTTGATCAGCCGCGCCAATTGCCGCCCCGCCGCTCGCAACGGCTCCTCGCTTCGGGCGACTTGAGCCGCCATCTCCGCGCCTTCCAGGGTGCTGATCACCGTGCTCGCCAGTTCGCGGGCCTCATCCTCGGCGATACCCGCGCCGCGCAACTTCTCGTACACCAACTCCCGCCACCGCTGGAATGCCTCGGCCGCCGCCCGCTGAATGTCGGGGAGATGGCCGGCAGCGCCGAGCGCGGTGGCGGTGACCGGACAGCCATCCAGCCAAGCGGAGGCGTGCAAACCCTCGGCTAGCGCCACAGCGCAGTCGTCGATCGCGCCGGCCGGGTCCGGGCGGCTGTCGAGCATCTCCCCCAGGATGTCGGCGAACTCGCGGTCCCCGTGCCGGATCGCTTCCGCGGCAAGCTGCTGCTTGCCACCGGGAAAGAAGTGGTACAGCGAGCCCAGCGTCGCGCCGGCCTCCTGCGAGATCTGCTTGACCCCGCTCGCCTCGTACCCCTGCCGCTGCATCAGCCGCGAGGCCGTCCGGACGATCCGCTCACGAGTGCCGAGCGGACCCTGCTCCACCGTGTCCTCATCGTGCTGCGCCTTGGTCTTCACCCCCGCAGCTTACCGGATAGAGCGCTCGCTCTAGAGCATGTTAGGTTCTCGTCAGCGACTAGATAGAGCGCTCGCTCTAGTGACGCGAACACCGTCACGCCCATGATCCGAGCGCATGTCGCCGCACGTCACGCTGCGCACCCACCGAGCGCAGCCCTACCGACCACCGATCACGAGGGACCCCACCATGTTGAGCAAGCAGCACCAGCAGCCCGTCACCATCGTCGGCCTCGGCCCGATGGGGCGGGCCATGGCCGGCGCCTACCTCGACCGCGGCCACCAGGTCACCGTCTGGAACCGCACCCCGAGCAAGGCCGATGACCTGGTCGCCAGGGGCGCGACGCGCACGGCGACCATCGAAGAAGCACTGGGCATCAACGAGTTGGTGATCCTCAGCCTCACCGACTACGACGCGATGTACGCCATCCTCGAACCGGTCACCAGCGCGCTATCCGGTCGGGTACTGGTCAACCTCACGTCCGACACGCCGCTCAAGGCCAGGGAGGCCGCCGCGTGGGCCGAGCGGCATGGTGCCGTGCATCTCACCGGAGGGGTGCAGTCGCCACCTTCGGGCATTGGCGCACCGGAGTCCTCCACCTTTTACAGCGGCCCCGCCGAGGCCTTCGAGGCTCATGCGGAAACGCTCCAGGTGATCAGCGGAACCGACTATCGAGGCACCGATCCGGGCCTGGCCGCGCTGATGTACCAGGTACAAATGGATGTGTTCTGGACGGCGATGCTCAGCTCGCTGCACGCCTTCGCGGTGGCCGACGCCCACGGCATCACGGCGGAAGACGTCCTGCCGCACCTGTCCGCCACTCTCGCCTCAGTGCCGGACTTCCTGGCCTTTTACGCCCCGCGCATCGCCGAGGGACACCACCCCGGCGATGTGGATCGGCTCGCGATGGGGGTCGCGAGCATCGACCATGTCGTCCACACCGCTACCGACGCAGGAGTTGATGCCACGCTCCCCGCAGCCGTCCTGGAGGTCTTCCGCCGGGGCATCGCCGCGGGCCATGCCGACGACAGCTTCACCAGCCTGATCGAGGTGCTCCGCAAGCCCGCCGGATAACACCCCCGGCACTCCCCTCCCGCCCCCGCAGCCCCGCAGCCCCACTGGCCTCCCCGCCTCACGACCTGTTCTCCTCGGCCGCCCCTCGCGGCCCCGCCCCCGCGCCAGGGAAGGTCTTCGGCCCTGCCGGAGATCTGCCGGAGATCCGCCGGAGAGCTGCGGGCCATCGGCCCATGATCGGCCGCAGAGAACACGCAATGCCCGTTGCCATTACACAAAGCCGCGCCGTTTCGCATATGCCAAACACACATTTCGCGTCAGCGGGTGACAGCTAAGCCGGTTTGGCTTACGTTGTCTTCCCCCCTGTCAGGCCCGTAACTGACGGGAAACCAGGTGATTTGGGTGACCGGTGTCGGTCCGTAGTGATGCTGAGTAAGGTGTGGTCTCTGCCGCGAGTCCGGTCGGAACGATTTCCGGCCTGAATTCGGCAGAAGTGGGGGCGGGTGTGGGTGAGCGGTGTCGTCAACAGGAACGGCAGGGGAGCATGACCGCGGGCGTTTTCGAGGGGCAGTACGTTTGGCATCCGGCGGCAGACGACCGTGAACTCGCGAACGCGTGTGTGGACGTACGGGCGGGACGCTACCGGAGCGCGCGGGAGGTGTTACAGGCCGCGCGCGGTGACTTCGGTCTGCGCGCACACCGCTCCCTGGTCCTGGCCTCCGAGGCGGCGGACTCCGATCTTACGGAGCGCTGGCTGGCCGAGGAGCCGGGCCAGGAGGCGGCGCTGTTGTGGGCCAGGGTGGCGGTGCTACGGGCCACGCGTGCCGCCGATGGCCATGATCGTCGGGCGGCTGTGCTGAGCCGCATCGCGACGACGGCCTGCGAGCGTGCGGCGGAGATGGCGCCTTCTGACCCCACGCCATGGGCCGCCCGGCTGGGCCTGTCCTCTTTACAGCAGTCGCGCGATCCCGCGCCTCGGGGACTGCTCACCGCACCGCCCGGTCCCTGGTTCCTGTTCGCGCGCGTCTTACGGCTCGATCCGTGGCACCGCGAGGCTCACCACCGGTTCTTGGCCTTCTTCTTTCCGCGCAACGGCGGTTCGACCAACGCCGCTTGGGATGTGGCCGCGTTCCTCGGGCAGCGGGCGCCCGCCTCTTCCGCGCTGCGGTTGCTGCCCTTGGTCACCCTCGTGGAGGGGCACAAACCGGCCGCTCCGCTGGCGAACCACGTCTGGGAGGAACCCCAGTGGAGGACGGCTGCGCTGAGCATCTACCAGTATTGGTTCCCGCACGCGGAATCCTGTCGCTTTACGCCCGTGCTCGACCTGGCCTATCTGGCACACGCGCTGTTCATGGCGCGGCGCCCGTTCGAGACCAGGGCAGTTCTCACAGCTATGGGTCCCTATGCGTCCCGCATGCCGTGGAGCGTGTTCGGCGACCCCGAGGACCAACTCACCCGGGCGCGGCGGCAATGCGGTCTACCCGTGCCCGGCTCACCCTGAGCGACTCCAGCGCGTCCGCCGCGGGGTGAACCGCTCAGCCCGCGGCGAGGTCTTTCTCCCTCACCCCAGAAAGGTCGCGGTAGTGTCAGACCCCGAATCCCTTGCTCGTACGAAAGCACGTCACGCGGCGGAACCAGGACCGCTCGATGACGATGCGACATTGCACGCCATGGGATATCCGCGCAAACTTACTCGACGTTTCCGCGCCTTCGATAACTTCGCGATATCCTTCACGATCATCAACATTATCTCGGGCATCTTTTCGTCATTCGGATTCGGCATGTCCGCCGGCGGCCCGCGCGTCCTGGTATTCGGCTGGATCGCCGTTTCCATCATGGTGTTGTTCGTCGGCGCCGCAATGGCGGAGATCGCGTCCGCCTATCCCACGAGTGGCGCGCTGTATTTCTCCGCCGGAAAGCTCGCCAAGCGCCACCGCGGGGCCTGGTCCTGGTACACGGGCTGGCTCAACTTCGTCGGGCAAGTCGGCGGCACCGCCGCCACCGGATACGCCGCCGCCACCTTCATCCAGGCATTCTTGTCGATGCAGTGGCCCTCCTACGATGTGACGGCGCAGCGTACGGTCCTGATCACCGCCGTCATCTTGCTGGTCCAGGCCCTGGCCAACACCTACACCGTGCACCTCGTGGCCCTCATGAACCGAATCTCGGTGTGGTGGCTGCTGATCGGCCTGGTCGTGATCGTCGTGGTCCTCACGGTGGAGCCGTCGCACCACCAGTCCGCCTCGTTCGCCACCCATTTCGTCAACGACACCGGTTTCTCCAACGCGGTGTACGGCGGAATGCTTGGACTGCTCGTCACCAGTTGGACGTTCACCGGATTCGATGGCAGTTTTCACATGTCCGAGGAAACGGTACGCGCAACGGTCAACGCGCCCAAGGGCATCATGCGGGCCATCGGCTACTCCGCGGTGACCGGCCTGATCCTCATGCTCGCACTGGTGTATGCGATCCGTGACTACGACAAGGAGGCGGGCGCGGCGGCACCGCCGGTGCAGGTTCTCGTCGACGCGTTGGGCGTGGGCACCGCGAAACTACTGTTGCTCATCGTGATCGGTGCCATGTTGTTCTGTGGCCTGGCCAACATGACCAGTAACACCCGGCAGATCTTCGCGTTTTCGCGCGATGGAGCGATGCCCGGATCGCACTGGTGGCACTCGGTTTCACCGCGTACCCGCACCCCCGTCAAGGCGGTGTGGTTGGCCGCCGCCTGCTCGTTCGTGCTCGTCATCCCCGGCTGGTGGTCGCACACGGCGTTCACCGCTGTCGTCAGCGTCAACGTCGTGGGACTCTTCCTCTCCTATGCCGTGCCCATCTTCTTGCGGCTGCGGCTGGACGACTTCGAGCCGGGTCCCTGGCACCTGGGCCGGTACAGCAAGCTGATCGGGCGCGTAGCGGTGACGTGGATCGTGATCAGCAGCGTGCTGTTCATGCTGCCGCATGCCTCGCCCATCACGGCGACCTCGTTCAACTACGCGCCGATCGCACTGGCTACGGTGTTGCTGATCGCTACGGTGTGGTGGTTCGCCAGCGCCCGCCGCCGCTTCAAGGGACCGGTCAGTTATGGCCGCCCCGACGAGGTGGCCGCCATGGACCTGATCTGAGCGCAGCATGACCACCGGCCGTGCCTTGCGGCCACTCACCACGGGAAGGGACGAACAGCACAATGGACCCCCTCGACGCAGCATCCCCCGGGCATTCCAACGACCAGCGCCCGGCGGCTCCCTCGGCGCCGCCGACCGGTGAGGCGGCCGGGCTCACCGTAGGCGGAGCCTCGCTGGAGGACTGGCATCAGGTGGCCGAGTGGGCCGCCGCCGAGGGATGGAACCCGGGGCGGCGCGATGTGGCCTGCTTCCACCCGACCGATCCCGCCGGGTTCTTCGTCGGCCGCCTGGACGGTCGGCTGGTGTCGGCTGTCTCCCTCGTCGGATACTCCGATCAGTACGCCTTCCTCGGCTACTACCTCGTGCACCCCGAGTTTCGGCGGCAGGGCCTGGGCGTCGCCACCTGGCAGGCGGCCATGCCACACGCCGGGAGCAGGCTGATCGGCCTGGACGCGGTGCCCGCGCAACAGGCCACGTACGAGCGATCGGGGTTCACCTCCGCGTACGAGACGATCCGTTATGCCGGGGTGCCCGAGCGCCCACACTCGGTGGCCACGGGGGCGGTAGCGGTCACCCGCGAGCACATCGGGGCGATCGCCGACTACGACCGGCACTGCTTCCCCGCCGAACGGCGCGCCTTCGTGGACCGCTGGCTGACCGCCGAAGGCCACCGGTCGTACGCCTGGGTACAGGATGGGCAGATCGCCGGGTACGGGGTGATCCGGCCGGCCCGCGACGGGCAGCGCCTTGGGCCGCTGTTCGCCGACAGCCAGCAGGGCGCCGAGGCACTGCTCGATGCACTCCTCAGCCACCTCGGCCCGGGCGAAAACGTCTACCTCGACATGCCCGAGCCGAATGCGCAGGCCGGTGCGCTCGCCGCTGCCAGGGGGCTCAAGCCCGACTCGGTGACCACACGCATGTACACCGGGCCTGCGCCGCAGACCAGGACGGACAGCACCTACGCGGTCACCAGCCTCGAACTCGGCTGACCGCGCGGGCGTCCCAGCCCATGCGCTGGGGCGCCCGCGGCCGGCCGGTGCCTCGGACACCGCCGTGGACTTCTGCGATGGCCTTCCCTTACTTCCAGATCTTGCCGACCCACTCCGGGTGGTCGATGAACGGGTTCCGGTTGTGCTGGTAGGTGTCGAATATGGTCTGGTTACGCTTCTTCTCGAACGCGTCCGGCGCGTCCTGCGCGTTCCACTTCTTCAGCACGGACAGCCGCCCGAGGAACGGGTTGGAGCCGTTGCCCACCTTGTCGTTGACCTCTAGGTCGGCGAAGCCGTCCCCGCCCTCGTAACGCACGGCCATGTAGAGGATCATGCGGGCGACATCGCCCTTGACCTGATCGCGGGGCTCGAAGGAGTCCTTGTCGGTGCGATTGCCGGGTGCCTCGCCGAGTTCGCTGCCGCCCAGGTCGAAGTCCTTGTTGCCCCGAATGCTGTTGACGGACACATTGGTGGGGCGCAGGTGGTGGATGTCGGTACCGGGGCCGGTGGCCGTGCCGAAGTTACCGTGCGACTTGGCCCATACGTGCTCGCGGTTCCACTGGTTCGCACCGCCGCCGTTGGAGTTCTTGCTCTGGGAGCGCCCGCTGTACAGCAGGATGACGTTGGCCGACTTGGCCGGGTCTTGATCGGTGGCCTTCAGCGCGTCCCAGACCTGGCTGTAGGAGAGCTTTGTTGTGTTGCGGCTGATGATCTGGTGCAGTGCGGCCTTGAGCGGCTCGCCGGTCTTTCCGATCGCGCCCTTGTAGTACGTGTCGTCGTACGCACCGAAGAACGCCTTGGCCTGTGCGAACTGGTCGGCGTCGCGCGCGGGGCCGGCGGCGGTGGCCGGGCTCGGTGCGACGAGGGCCGCAAGGGCCACGCCGGTCAGTAGGGGCAGCAGCTTCCAACGGGCAACTCGGCTGTGGCGCATGATCGGTGTCCTCTCCCCGAAGCCGGACGACCGCCGCGCGGGTCACCCGCCACGGCCATCCAGGCGAACTGTCGTTCGACCCGAGGCAGCGTGGCATGGGATCGATCATTGGAGATGAACGCCGTGGATCGGTTCGGTGGAGCTCGGCGGGCAGCCGACTGCGTATGGGGCCGTTTGGCACGAGTCGCCCATTCCCCGGGCCAGCACGAAGCGCCACAACCCCGACCTCAGCGGGCCGCTCCGGCGTCAGCGGTGGCTTGCGCGCGCCGCCCCGAGCTCGGACGGGAGGCGGCCACTGCCACTGACGGCCCGTCACTGGCACCTGCGGACGCCGCAAACGCATCACCCAACTTAGGTGAGGCAAACCTCATCTTCGCCGTATCCTGTGTCTGGTTCCAGCGCCGTACGTCGACAAACGCCCAGAGGAGCTCGCCAGTCGTCCACCACACAGCTACCGCGATGGCCGCACCTGACCCAATTACCTGTCCCGGTACTTGACGTGTCTGCCGCTGTCGGCTGATCCCTCGTTCGTGCGGCAGCCGCCGGCCCCCTTACCTCGCGAACAGGAGACTTCCCCTATGTCTGCACCTGATCAGCGTCCCGCCTCGGCCTTGTCTCGCCGGGATGCCGGCCGGCTACTTGGGGCCGCGGCGACCGCTTCGCTGTTCGCCGGTGCGGGTCCGGCTGCCGCCGCGTCCGCATCGGGCAAGGCCGACCTGGTGTTCCACAACGGCGATGTGATCACGATGGACCCCAAGCGGCCGAAGGCATCGGCCGTGGCCATCCGAGCGGGCAAGATCGTCTACGTCGGTGGGGACGCCGGCGCCCGGGCGTTGGCCAGGGCCGGTACCAAGGTGGTGGACCTTCGGGGCCGGAGCCTACTCCCCGGCATCAATGACACCCATCTGCACGCCGCGGTGTACCGGCTGAACCTGCCGCCATACGCCCTGGACCTCGGTGCAGCCACCGTGACATCGATCGCCGACATCACCGCCGCGGTGGCCGCCGAGGCCGGCCGCACCCCGGCCGGGCAATGGGTCCGGGGCGCCGGGTGGTCCCCAGGCCAACTGGCCGAGCAGCGGGGGCCGAACCGGGACGATCTCGACCAAGTGTCGCCGAACCACCCGGTGTTCCTTCAGGACAGCGGCTATCACGTCAGCGCGGTCAACTCCCGTGCGCTCGCACTCGCCAACATCGTGGACGTCGGGCCGAACGACCCCAAGAAGCCCGGAGTGGACTACGACCCCAACGGGCGCCCCACCGGGATCTTGCGGTACGGAGCACAGGCACTAGTTCAGTTGTTGCTCCCGCCCTGGCCCAGGGAACAGCGCAAGCAGGCCATTCAGGACGCGGTCGCTCGCCTGCACGCGCAGGGCATCACCAGCTTCACCGACCCGGGTCTTGGCCCCGGTGGTGACGGACTCGGCGGTGGAACGCAAGGGATGGAGACCCTTGAGGCCTATGCGGACCTGGCGCGGGCCGGAGACCTCCACGCGCGGGTCAGTGCCCTGTTCCTGCCCTGCTCTCAGTCCGGCGGGTCCGCTGCCGCGGTCGAGGAGGCATTGCGCGCCTTCACGCCACCGGCCGGCGTCGATACCCGGCGGTTCGCGGTGCGCGGGGTCAAGCTGTTCTCCGACAGCGGCGGTGATCTGCTGGTCGCCGGGGACACGAACGAGGAGCGGGCCGCCGAGCTCACCGAAATGGTCCGTGTCGCACACGCCGCCGGCTACCAACTGGGGGTGCACTGCTATCGGTGGGTGCCCACCGTCGTGGACGCGTTCATCGCCGCGCTGCGCCGCCACCCGCGGGCCGATGCCCGGCACATCCTGATGCACGGCGCGTTCGTCCCCGCGAGCCTCCTGCCCACGATGGCTCAGCACCACATCGGCCTCGGACCACAGGCACAGAGCTGGGCGAACGTGATCCACGGCACGGCGCAGGGGCCGGCGGGTGACGGGTTCCTCCCGTGGCGCTCCGCGGTGGACGCGGGTGTGCCCTTCCTCGGCAGTTCGGACACCCCGGTCAACGACCCGAACTGGCGCGCGGGCGTGCGGGCCCTGATGACCCGGCGCGGTGCCTGCGGCGAGGTGCACGGGCCGGAGCAGCGCCTCACTTTGGAGCAGGCGCTGACCTCGTACACCAGCGCCGGTGCCTGGCAGGACTTCGCCGAAACGTGGAAGGGATCGGTGAGCGTCGGCAAAGTGGCCGACCTGTGCGTGCTCGGCGGCAACCTGCGGACCACGCCCCCGGAGGACATCACCGCGGTGCCCGTGGCGATGACCGTCTTCGACGGCCGGATCGTCCACGAGGCCTGACGGCGCGACAGCAAAGGGGCCGGGGAATTTGCCCACCAGCCTCCGCGGACAGCACATCCGCCGGGCCCGGACCGCGAGCGGTCATACCCACCAGCTTCGCCGTCCGGGCCCAACTCCCGGCCCGTATCCTGACGTTCGACCCACCGCACATGCCAAGGGCACAACCGAGCGCCATGGTGCGCTCCGCCGCGCCGCATGCTCTGATATCGGTATGGTCACGATGATCACTTGGGTCGATACCGTACGTCACGACGGCGGTTATGCCACTGGGGCATGTTGCCGGGCCCCCGATGACCGTGACGCAGGGGCATACGGGGAGTCGGATGCGATACGAACTACTGGGACTCATCCGTGTCGTCGGCCCCGAGGACACGTCCTACATCACCGCGCACAAGGCCGAAGTCCTGCTGGCCACGCTGCTCGCTCGGGCCGGACAGGTGGTCAGCGCCGATCAGTTGATCAACGAGCTCTGGGGGGACCGGACGCCCCGTCGCGCACATGCCGCCCTGCATGTGTACGTCTCCCAACTGCGTAAGTTCCTCCGGGACGCCGGTGGCGGCCAGTCCATCGTCACCCGCCCGCTGGGCTATCTGCTGCGTCTTGGCTCCGATGAGCTCGACAGCTTGGACTTTCAGCGGCTCATGGACGACGGCCGGCAGCAGGTCCGCCTCGGACGACATGAACAGGCCCTGGAACGTTTCGAGTCCGCACTCGCACTGTGGCGCGGACCCGCATTCGACGACGCGCGCGACGGGCCCATCGTCAACACCTGCGCCACCTGGCTGGAAGAGACCCGACTACAGTGCCTGGAACTCCTTATCGAGGAGTACCTCACCCTCGGCCGCCACCGGGACATCGTCGGCCAGCTCTACGCCCTGATCAGCGACCACCCGCTACGAGAGACGTTCTACCGCCATCTGATGCTGGCGCTGTACCGATCCGAGCGGCAGGCTGAGGCGCTGATGGTCTACCGCGCCGCCTGCGGGCGGTTGAGCGAGGAACTCGGCCTTGCTCCCTGCCGCCCGCTACGCGATCTTCACCAGGCCATTTTGAGCGGCGATGACCAGTTCAGCGAGCGGCCCAGCTAACAGTGGCCGCCCAGCTGGCCGTTTGCGACCACAGGCCGACTCCACCGGCCGATCTGCCACGTCGATGACCCGAGAGACCCGAGGGCCCCAGGCCAGGCCGTCGCCGGGCGCACGTCAGCACTCGCCGCTGGTCCGGCCGGCGGCGAGAGGTGGCTGGCCCGCGCACCGGCGCGGCCCAGCCACCTGTGATGGTCAGCCCTCCGCTGGGTCGTCCGCGTCTGCCAGCGACAGCACCTGCGCCGGGCAGTTACGGACCGCGTCCCACACCGCCTCGTGCTGATCTTCGCCCGGCGCCTCCTGTAGCACGACGACGACCCCGTCGTCATCTCGCTGGTCGAACACCTCGGGGGCGAGATACGCGCACATGCCCGAAGCCACGCACGCGTCCTCCTCGACCCGGACCTTCATCAACGCTGTCCCTTCTCGCTCGGCACAATCTCATCCCAGGTCACCGGCACGGCCGCCGGGCCGATCACGGGCGTATGGGTCTTGAACGGCACGTCCTCCACCGCGCTGGCTAGCCGCAGCGACGGAATGCGCTGGGTGAGCTTTTCCAGCACCACCGTCAACTCCAGACGAGCGGTCTGCTGCCCGAAGCACTGGTGCGTGCCGTAGCCGAAGCCGAGGTGGCCGCTCATCCGGCGCCCGACGTCGATCCGATCGGGCTCATCGAACGCTTCTGGGTCCCGGTCGGCGGCCTGGATGGCCACCACCACATAGTCGCCCTCGCTCACCGGTGTGCCACCGATTTCGGTGTCCCGCGTCACCTGCCGGGCGATGCCCGCCGCTCCCCCGAAGCAGCGCACAATCTCCTCCACTGCCCCCGGAATGAGGGACGGGTCCGTACGCAGCCGGGTGTACTGCTCCCGGTGCGCCAGCAGCGCGAACAGGCCGTGCGCGAGCGCGGTAGCGGTGGTATCGAACCCCGCCACCAACATCACCGCGCACATCGACACCAACTCCATTTCGGAGAAGGGCTCGTTGCTCTCCTGGCTGCGCACGATGATCCGGCTGACGCCGTCGTCCTGCGGATTTTCCTGGCGAGCGCGCACCAGTTGGTACAGGTAGGCGTGGAGCGGCTGCATGGCTGCCGCCATCTCCGGCTCCGAGGAGACGTCGCTGAACACCGCCGCCGCCGCATCGTGGAACAGATGGCGGTCCGCGTACGGCACCCCGACCACTCCGCTGATCGCCGCGGTGGTCACCGGGACCGTGAAGTCACCGTAGAAGTCGGCGGTCCTCCCGGCCGCGGCCAGCGCGTCGATCCGCTCCTCAACGATGGCCTCGATCCGCGGGCGCAGTTCAGCCAACCGCTTGGGGGTGCCGACCTCCGGACTGATATGGCGGCGGAAGCGCTGGTACTCGGCACCGTCCATGCGCGTGAACTCACCGGGCCGCACCGGTCGTGCCGGGTCGGCGTGCCCCATCATGTGCGGCACTTGACCGGTACGGCTGCTGAAGCGCTCCGAGTCGCCGAGCACCTCGCGCACGTCCGCGTATCGGCTGACCAACCAGGCCCGCATGCCGGTGGGGCACCTGACCTCGACCACGGGTGCCTCGATGCGCAGCCGGGCGTAGTCGGGCGAGGGCCCGAAGGGGCACTCGCGCGGCCGGGGCAGCGGCAGTTCCATCAGCTCTCGCGTGCCTGTCCGGTCGGTATGTTGGTCCATCGGTTCTCCCTAGGCCCGGTCGCGCAGCGCGCGCCGGAGGATTTTGCCGCCCGCGTTACGTGGCAGCTCGTCCACGAACTCGTAGCTGGTGGGCATCTTGTAGTCGGCGAGCCGGTCCTTGAGGAACAGCAGCAGTGCCCGGGGGCTCGGTCGCTCGCCCGGTCCGGCCACGACGCAGGCGTGCACGGCTTCGCCGCGCACCTGGTGCGGCACGCCGGTCACCGCGACGTCGGCGACCGCCGGATGCTTGCTCAGGGCGTTTTCGACCTCGGCCGGGTAGACGTTCTCCCCGGCGACGAGGATGACGTCCTTGATGCGGTCGCAGACGTACACATAGCCGTCCGCGTCCACATAGCCCGCGTCTCCCGTGTAGAGCCAGCCGTCGGCCAGGGTCCGACTGGTCTCCTGCGGGCGCTGCCAGTAGCTCTCCATGGCGGCAGGCGTATCGATGCGCAGTTCGCCGATGCCCCCCGGCGGCAACACGGCCCCGTTCTCGTCCACGGCCTGTACGGCGACGCCCGGGTAAGGACGGCCCGCAGCGCCGAGCCGGGGGCTGCCCGGATAGTGGTCGGCCGGGGGCAGGCAGACGGCCGAAGCGCAGGTCTCGGTGAGCCCGTAGATTTGTGCGAACTCGCAGCCCATGACCTCGATACAGCGCTGGAGGACCGATTCGGAGATCGGCGAGCCGCCGTAGACGACCTTGCGCAGCCCGGCGAAGTCGGACGGTTCGACGTCCGGTTCCGAGAGCAAGATTTGCAGCATCGACGGCACCATCAAGGCGGTGGTCAACCCGCCATCCCTGATCAGCTCCATGGTGCGCTTGGCGTCGAACCCGGGGACGAGCACATTGGTAGCGCCCGCGCGATAGCCGTGGAGGAACCACCAGGGCCCGCCGATGTGGTGACCGGGCAGCAGGCTGAGGCTGTGGTCGTCCTCCCGCCAGTCGAGCCAGTCGAGCTCGTGGCGGGCCAGCAGGTCATTGATCGCCCAGAAACTAGCTTGGCTGAGCACAACGCCTTTGGGTACTCCCGTGGTGCCAGAGGTGTACATCTGGGCCAGTGGGTGCCGGGGGCCTGCCGAGGTGGTTGGTGCGGTGTAGGGGTGCCCTGCTGTCCAGGCCAAAAACCCCTCGGCCTGTTCGGTTTGCGTCAGCTGGATGACTTGGCGCAGCCGGTCGAGCGCGGGTCGGATGCCCTCGATGGCCAGGAGGTGTCGCTCCTCGGTGAACAGCAGCTCGGCCTGCGCATCGTGCAATACGTGCTCGATTTCGCCCGGGGTCAGCCGGGGGTCGGCTGGCACCAGTACGGCTCCGGTCTTGGCGCAGGCTAGGAGCAGGTCGTAGAGGTGCTCGCCGTCATGCCCCAGGTAGCCGATCCGCGTGCCCTGGGCCGCGCCCGCCGCGAGTAGTGCGTGCGCGGTTCGGTTGCTGCGCTGGTGGAGTTCTCGGTAGGTGACCGTGCGGCCCTCGCAGGCGATGGCGATGTGGTCGGGCCTGATCTCGGCATGCTGTGCTGACGCGGCGGCGATCGTGCGGGGACGCCCGCCGGTGGCTGGTGCGCTCATGACCGTCCTCCTTGCCCGGCAGTGGTGAGCTGCCCATCGATGAACTCGCCGAGCAGCGAGACCGATGGATGGTCGAACACGCTGGAGGCGGAGAGCGGCAGCCGGAAGCACAGTTCCAGGGCGTTCTTCAGCTCGACGGCGGCCAGCGAGTCGAGGCCGACCTCGAAGAAGCGGGCGTCTGGGGGCACATCGTCGGCGCCGTCGAAGTGCAGCAGATCGGCAATGACGCCGCGCACCACGAGGGAGACTCCCTGTCGTCGCTCCGACTTGGAGAGCTGGAGCAGCGCGTCCAGGTCCACGTTGACGGCTGTGTTCTGTTTGGCGCGGCCGACCTGGTGATAGAGCGCGTTGGGAAGTGGACGGGTTGCCACGCACTGGTCCCAGTCCACCTCGGCGATGGTCACCTGGGCCGGTGGCCGTTCGAGGAGCCTGATGAGTGAGCGCATTCCGGTGGTCGGTTTGAAGAAGCCGAAGCCCTGGTGCTCGACGTTGGCGATGTGCTGCTCGTCCATGGTGGCGGCGAGGCCAATCTCGCCCCAAGCGCCCCAGTTGACGCTCATGCCGGGTTGCCCTGCCGCGCGCCGTCGCCACATCAAGGTGTCCAAGAACGCATTGCCCGCCGCGTAGTTGGCCTGTCCGCGGGAGCCGAGCACGGAGGTGAGCGACGAGTAGCCGATGAAGAATGTGAGCTCGGGGTGGGAGGCCGCTTCCTGGTGCAGCAGATGGGTGCCGTAGACCTTGGCGCCGAAGACGGTGTCCAGGCTCTCCCAGGTCTGTGCGGTCACCGGGGCGTCGGCCAGCACTCCGGCCGCATGGATGATTCCGCCGAGCGGCTGTGGCCGGGAGCGTAGGTCCGCGCTGACCCGGCGTACGTCGTCGGCCTCGCTCACATCGGCGGCGTAGGTGATGACCTCGGTGTCGGGGCCGAGCCGGGTCTGTAGCGCGGCGAGTTCCGTCTCGGAGGGCGTACGCCGCCCCATGAGCGCGATGTGCCGGGCACCGAGCCCGACGAGCTTTTCCGCCGCGAGCTGCCCCAGCGAGCCAAGGCCCCCGGTGACCAGGTAGGTGCGGTCGGGCCCGATCTCGGCCGGCGGCGCCGCAGGCAGATTCTCGTCGTGGAAGGCGATGACCGCCTTGCCGGTGAGGGCACCCCGGCTGACCGCGCCGAACGCCTCGTCGATCTCGTCGAGGGTGTAGGTGGTGGTGGGCAGCGGTGTGAACTCCCCGGTTGATACGAGTTCGGCCAAGGTGGCCAGGGCATCGCCCGCCCGTTGCCTGGTGCGCTCGGCCGATACGTCGCTGTCATCGATGTAGGTGATGTCCGGGCGGGTCTGTGCGACCTCCTGCGCGCTCAACAGACCGACCTTGCCGAGTTCTACGAAGTGACCGCCCGGTGCCACGGCCCGCAGACTCACCTGGGCGAAGTCCTTGTCGAGGCTGTTGAGGACGATGTGCACGCCCTTGCCTTCGGTGGCCTTCAGCACCTCGTCGGCGAAGTTGTGGCTACGTGAGTTCATCAGGTGCTGTACGCCCTGGGAGCGCAGCAGCGGCCACTTGTGTGGACTCGCGGTGGCATAAACCTCGGCCCCGGCCCGCTGGGCGAGCCGTACCGCGGCCTGTCCCACGCCACCGGCTGCCGCGTGGATGAGGACGCGATCGCCCTTCTTAATGCCGGCCAGCCGGTGCAGCGCATGGTGGGCGACGAGGAACGCGGTGGGCAGCGCTGCAGCCTGGGCGAAGGTGAGCTGCTCGGGCTTGCGGACGGCTTGTGCGGACTCGACGGTCACCTGTCGCCGGAGGCTGCCGAGATGGGCGACCATCACCTCGTCCCCGATGGTGAAGGAGGCTTCGGGCCCTGCCGCGATGACCTCGCCTGCGCACTCTTGGCCAAGTGGGAGCTCCAGTGGCCCGGTGCCTGCCTCTTCGGCGAAGACCCGGTGTAGCCCCAGTACGTTGAAGACGTCCTTGAGCGACAATCCGGCTGCCCGCACCCGGACCCGGACCTCGCTCCCCTGCGGCTCCGGCTCCTCCTGGAGCGGCGCTGCGACGACGCCGGTGAACTGGCCGTACTCCTTGATGACCAGTTCGACGTCCGCTGTGGACGGGCCGCCGGTGCCGGCGTAGACGCGGCGCACGTGCCGCAGCCCTGAGCGGTAGGCCACCTGGTACTCGGTGGAGTCCTTGGCCGCCCATTCGTCGAGCAGCGCCGGGTAGGCCCCGGTGCTGCCGCGTACGGGCAGGTCGATGAGGGTCACGCGCTGGGCGGGGTACTCGGTCCACATCACATGGCCAAAGCCCCATAGCGTGGCCGCCGCCCAAGTGGCTTCCTCGTCCCCGCCCTCGGGTCGATCTCCCGGCACCCATTGCCCACCCTCGGTGATGAGCCACAGGCGCTGGTCACGGCCGAAGCCGACCTCCTCCAGCGCGTCCCGCAAGATGAGCAGATCGCGGTAGTTGCGCTCGCACTCCGAGCGCAGCGACTCCTGCGCGTCCCGCCTGGGCTGCCAGAACCAGCACACGTCGGCAGGGCGGTCGCGCAGCGCTGCCGTCGTCTCGGCGGCGCTCGCCACGACCGTGAGGGTGACGTTGTGGTCCTTGGCAGGCTCGGCCAGTTCGGCGAGGCCCTGCTCGCCTGGGCCGATGAGCAACGCGTGCCGTGGCTCTGGGTCGGCCGCGCGCAGCGAGCGCTTGACCCAGCGCAGTTCGGAGTACATCCGGTCGCGGTCCGGGGCCGCGTTCGCCACCTGCCGCAATGTCAGTCGCTCCATGACGAAGACGGTCCGGTCGCCTTCGAGGACGAGCAGGTCAAGAACAGGGCCGGGCGGCTGGGCGGCATCGGGCGCATCGGTGTCGTGGGCCGTGCTGTGCTCGGGTGCGGCAAGCCGCAGCACGCTGCGCAGCTTTGCCCCGCGCGGCTTCTTCAGCAGTCGGCAGCTTCCGATGCCAACCGGCATGGCGACGACGTCGCTGTCACCGCTCAACGCGGTGATGGTCTGGAAGGCGCAGTCGAGGATGGCCGGTGGCAGGTGTTCGGCGCTGGCCCCGTCTTGGCCGCGCAGTTCGCCGATGGCCAGGTCGGTGCCGTGTGCCTCGGCCTGTGTGAGCCCCTGGAAGAGGGGTCCGTAGCCGACGCCGAGTTCGGTGAAGTCGGCGTAGATATCGTCTGCTGTGAACCGCGAGCTTGGTTCGCCCGCCTGCTCGGCCAACTCGCGCAACTGCTGCTCGGTCTCCGCCAGCGCGGGGGCGGGTCCCGTAGCAACAGTGGCGGTGATGTGCCGCCGCTCAATGGCCTTGGTGCCGGGCTCGTCTCCCGGCAGGAGGCTGACGATCTCGACGTCGGCAGGGCCGTCCGGGCGCGGGACCAGCCGGGTGCGGAGTTCGACGCTGCCTTCTTCGGCGATGAACAGTGCCTCGTGAATACTGACGTCGGTGATGGGCAGCGCGCTTTCGCCGTACACGGCGTCTTGGAGCGCGATCAGCATCTCGACGTATCCGGCGCCGGGGAAGACGATTTTGCCCATGACCTTGTGGTCGGTGAGGTAGGCGGGCCGCTCTGCACTGATGCGACTGCCGAACTCGCGCACGCCCGCGGCGCGTTGGTCATCGGTGGAGACTTCCTTGCCGAGCAGCGGGTGGCCGCCCGGTGCGCCGCCGGGCTGGGGTAGCGCGGCGGGCGCGGGGAGCCAGTGCCGGCGCCGGTCGAAGGCGTAGGTCGGCAAGGTGATCCTGTGGCGCTCGCGCCCTCGGTGGTGCTCGACCCAGTCGATGGCCGCCCCTGCGGCGTAGAGCTGGGTGAGTGCTTGGCGGGTGATGGTGGCGTCGGTGTCCTCGGTGTGCAGGCTGTTCAGCCAGGTGTGGCCGGCCGCGTCATCGAGGCACTGCTTGCCCATGCCGATCAGCTCGGTGGAGGGTCCGCATTCGAGGAAGACGTGTCGTCCGCGTTCGGCGATCGCCCGCATGCCGTCCGCGAACTTGACGCCCTCGCGTAGGTGGCGGGCCCAGTAGTCGGGCCTTGAGATCTCCGCGGGGTCGGCCACCGTGCCGGTCAGATTGGAGATGAGGGTGAACTCGGGCTCGTGAAAGGTCAGGCCCGCTACGACCTCACGCAGGCTCTGGGCGGCCTCGGCCATCAGCGGAGAGTGTGAGGCACAGGAGACTGCGAGCCGCCGGTTTTTGATGCCCCGCTCGGTGAGCTGGCGCTCGACCTCGGACAGGGACTCCTTACCACCGGACAACACGAGTTGCCGGGTGCCGTTCACAGCGGCGATCGACAGGTCATCGTGGTCCTCAAGCAGCCCGGCGACCTCGGCAACTGAAGCCTCGACGGCGGCCATTGCACCGGGTGGAGAGGCGGCCATCAGCCGGGCGCGGGCCGCCATGAGGGTGACCGCGTCTTCCAGCGTGAACAGCCCCGCGACCGTGGCCGCGACGATCTCGCCGATGCTGTGTCCCGCCAGCACGGACGGCCGCACGCCCCACGAGAGCCACAGTTTGGCCACCGCGTACTCCAGGGCGTACAGCGCGGGCTGCATATAGCTGATCTGGTGGATCAGGTCCGCGTCATCGGCCTCGCCCAGGATCATGTCGCGGATGGAGCGGCCCAAATGCGGGGTGAACAGCCGGTCGCAGTCGTCCAGGTGCTCGCGGAAGACCTCGAACCGCTCGTACAGCGGTCGTCCCATGCCCACGTACTGGGTGCCGCCGCCGGAGAAGAGGAACGCCACCTGGGTGCCACCGCCCGCAGAGGCGGCCTGGCCGGCCTTGGCCAGGCCGCGGTCCAGGAGTCTGGCGACGTCATCGTGGTCACGGACGACTCCGGCCAGGCGCAGCGGGAAGTGCGCCCGTGCGACGTTGGAGGTGTAGCACAGGTCGCCGACGTCGGTCTCGGGCTTGTCGCGCAGCATCCGCTGGTAGCGCTGGATTTGGCCGGTCAGCGCGGGAGCGGACTTGGCGGAGAGGGTGAGGAGGTGGCCGCCGCCGTCGTCTGCGGGGGTGGCCGGCTGTGTGCGCTCGGGGGCCTGTTCCAGGACGACGGAGGCGATGGTGCCGGTGAGTCCGAAGGAGTTGACCAGGGCCCGCTTCGTCTCGGCCTTCCACGGGCGGGCTTCGGTGGCCACGGCGACGGGTGCCGTCTCCCACGGGATGCGGCTGGAGGGGGTGGTGAAGTTCAGGTGCGGGAAGATGGTGGACTCGCGCATCTGTAGCGCGGTCTTGACGAGTCCTCCGATGCCCGCCGCTGACTCCATGTGCCCGACGTTGGTCTTCAGCGAGCCGATGGTGACCGGGGCTTGGGGGCTGTGTGACTCGCTGAACACGGAGGTGATCGCACTGATCTCGATCGGGTCGCCCAGGGGGGTGCCGGTGCCGTGTGCCTCGATGTACGAGATGTCGTGCGGTCGCAACCCCGCGACGTGCAACGCCTGCCGCATCAGCCCTTCTTGCGCGGTGCCGTTGGGCACCATGAGGGAACTGCTCTCGCCGTCGGAGCCGACAGCGGAGCCGCGCACCACGGCGTAGACCTGGTCGCCGTCGCGCTGCGCGTCGGACAGCCGCTTGAGTACCAGCGCGCCGCCCCCCTCGCTACGGCAGTAGCCGTTGGCCGTCTCGTCGAAGGTCTTGCAGCGGCCGTCTGGGGCGAGCATGTTGGATTGGCTGGCGAGGATGTACGGCCGGGGGTTGATGATCGCGTTGACGCCCACACACAGCGCGATGTCCGACTCGTTCTCGCGCAGCCCCTGGGCAGCGAGGTGCACCGCGACCAGCGAGGCCGAGCAGGCGGTGTCGATGGTCATGCAGGGCCCGCGCCAGCCCAGGAAGTACGAGAGCCGTCCCGAGACCGCGCTGAGCGCCGCGCCGGTGGGCATATAGCTGTTGAGTTCCTCGTGGGAGTACGCGCCCATCTCGCCGGCGTAATCCGTGTTGCTGACGGCGACGTAGACGCCGCCTCTGCCGTGGCGCAGCGGGCCGGGGTCGATGCCGGCGTCCTCCAGCGCCTCCCAGGCGGTCTCCAGGGTGAGCCGCTGCTGGGGGTCGATGTAGTCGGCTTCCTTCGGTGAAACGTTGTAGAACTTCGCGTCGAAGTGGTCGATTCGGTCCACGAATCCGCCGCGTTCACACCGAATCACGCCCTTGGCCTCTGGGTCGTCGGAGGTCAGGCCCTCGGGGTCCCAGCGGTCCGTGGGGAGTTCTCGTACGCCGGACTGGCCGGTGCGCAGGAACTCGGCGAACTCGTCCGGCGCGTTGCTCCCGCCGGGAATGCGCAGACCGATGCCGACAATGGCAATGGGGGTAGGCGCGGTGTTCGGTGAGGGCGTTTCGGGGTGTCCGGCGTGGCCCTGCTGTTCGGTAGCGTTGTGTGACATGGCTCCTGCTCTTGTCTGCAAAGTCCGTGCTGCGGCTCTCACGCGGCCTTGGTCCGAGTCGTCCTGACAGCGAGCCTTACGCCGCCGTGGCATGCCGGCATGTCCTCCTCGCCGTATCGGCAGAGGGTGCTGACCAGGACGATCGAGCCGCCGTCGCCGTCGCGCTCGTCGATGCCGACGACGTCGATCTCGCCCCAAAATCCGTGCCCGCGCATGGCGCGCCGGAAGGTGCTGCGGAAGTCCACGATGAGAATGTCGGGTAGCTGCCGCGCCCAATACTCGTCAAGCGTCCAGGTGTTGAACGGCCACATGGTGCGCTCTTTCACGGACTTTGCCAGCAGGTAGTAGACAAGCTGGTTGAAGCACAGATTGAATTCGACCGCGTTGAAGTGGCCGGTGTCGTCGATATAGCACGACTCGGGGATGGTGAATTCACCGCGCGCGCTGACCCGTCCGCCGTCTCGTGGTTCTCCTTGACGGGTCAAGGTGGCGGCTGTGAGATATCGGCAGTGGGGTTTGTACGGGGTGAGGACCCGTTCCAGGAGTTGCTCGTCGCAGCCGTATTGGACCGACCGTGAGGTGGTGGGAGTGATGAGTTCCACTGCTTCCTCTCAGCGGCCGTTTGCCGACTGCTGTGTGCCGATTCCGGCGTAGAACTCGTACTCGTCGTGGACCGTGACCCGGTGCGAGACGGTGGGCTCGGGTTTGAGGGTGTGCCGGGCGCAGTGCACGAGGCTGCGGTTGTCCCAGACCAGCAGATCGCCCTTGTCGAAGGTCTGGAGGTGGATGTTCTCGTGCTGGAAGGTCGGGTCGGTCTGGCCGACCGCGGCCAGCACTTCCCGCAACAGGCTGTCGGGCAGCGGGTGGTCATCGGCATCGCGCAGCTCGTAGGTGAACGCCTCACTGACGTACAGCAGTGGTTCGCCAGTGACCGGGTGCGGGAAGACGGTGGGGTGGATAACCGCCGGGGTGTGGTCCTCAATTTCCGCGAGCACATCGGTGATGGGCCGGTACACGTCGTTGGGGCGGATCTTGAAGTACCGCCGCACGCTGTTGACGCTACGGGTTCCCTCGATGGCGTTCTTCACTTCTCGGGGAAGTTTCTGGTACGCCTTTCCCATGTCAATGAAGTACGTGCCACGGTTTTCTCGGGGCACGACCTGTGGGTAGATCAGGGTCAGCCCGAAGGGACGGGCCATAAACGAGTAATCGTGGTGCCAAAACTTTCCCGTCTGTGGCACTCCGACCTGCTGGCCCTCTTGCTTCACATTCGACGAGACAAAAATTTCCTTATGCTCCGGGTGGTGGTACATCGGCTGGTAGTACGTCTCCACCTCACCCAGCCTCTGCCCGAAGGTGACGAATTCCGCCGGTGAGAGGTGCTGCCCCTTCAAGATCACGATCTTGTGTTCGTAGACCTTCTTTTTGAGCGCGGCTAGCTCCGTGTCCGGCGCGGCCAAAACATCGAGTTCCAGGGTCATGCCCATGGCGACGTCTGTTTGCGGTGCAGTAGTCATAATCTCCCCCAGCAGGTAGCCGGTTGGTTTAAGAATTCGCTGGCGGCACCACCGTTCAGCAAGGGGCTTAGGCCAACCTTCTCGCGCGCTGAAACGGAGGGGTGATATCACGAACAGGCGTTTGAGGGGCAGGTGCGCGGATTCCGTGTGTCGCCCGGCTCATCTGGGCTCGCCCCAGGGCTATTCAACGGAATGCGGCCGAACTATACGTCACCCATACGAGTGGACCATGGGCTAGGCCACACGGTGTTGCGCAAAAGGCGCGGTTGCCAGGTCACCTCACACTTCGGTGCGCCGGGGGCGTGCCGGGGCGGGCGCACCGGGCGTGCGACGCACGGCGCGCTCGATGGATCTCCTGGTACACCTGTCCAGCGCACGTGACCGGTGCGTGACGGTGTGGATCACACGAGCGCTGGGCAACCAGTCCCCCAGCGCCCGCCACCGTCAACTCTCCTGAGCGTGACTTGCTGCGCGATCTTCCCGCACCGTCTGCCGCCGGGACGTTGGCGGAAGTCGTGCACGGGAGCCGTTGGCGAGTTCTCCGCCGGGCCGCCCGCCTCCATCGGCGCACCGTCGCCGCCCCAGGATCGACCACGAATGAGGACCTCCACCGTGAAGATCAAAACTCTCGTCAAGATGGTGCGTAGCCACCAGCTTCCGCTGATGCTGCGGCTACCCAAGGAGTTGGGAGTGCCCGCCTACCGCGCCTCGTTCCTGGCCGCAGCCGCCAGTTGCGGGGTGCTCCGCCACCTCGCGCAACAGCCGCTGGACGCCCCCGCGCTTGCGGATGAGCTCGGCATGCATGGCGAAGAGCAACTACTGGGCGCCTGGCTTGATATGGGCGTACACGTGGGCGACCTCGGCCGCCGCGGTGATCGTTACCGGCTGCGCAGCCGGCTGGCGAAGGCGCTGGCGCGGCCCGACGCGGACTCCTACGTCGCGCTCATCGAACAACTCGTGCGCTATCACACACCGCTGCTGCTCGACGCGCCTGCGATGCTGCGTGAAGGGCGGCGGGTGGCGATCACCGACCAGGACGGCGCGCTCATCGCGCGCTCGTCCCGGGTCCTGGAACCCGCCGTGCAGGGCGTAGTGGAGCGATGTGTCAACCGCACGGCGCCGGTGCGACTTCTTGAGGTGGGGTGCGGCAGCGGTACCTATGTACGGCACGCCGCCTCGCTCAATCCGCGTCTGACGGCCGTGGCGATCGATTTGCAAAGTGAGGTGGTGGAGCAGGCGAGTGCGAACCTCGACGCCTGGGGACTCGCCGAGCGGGTGGAGGTCGTACGCAGCGATCTGCGGACCTTCTCCACGGAGCAGAAGTTCGACCTCGTCACGCTGCACAACAACATCTATTACTTCCCGCAGGGTGAGCGGACCAAGGTGTTGGAGCGGGTGCGCTCCTTCCTTTCGCCCGGCGGCAAGCTGCTGCTGACGACGAGTTGCCATGGCGGCAGCCCCGGTATGGAGATGCTGAATCTGTGGTGCCGGTACGCCGATTTCACCGGCCCGCTGCCGCGCCCCGATGAGCTGGTGGAGCAACTGCGGGAGGCGGGCTTCACCGACGTACGGTCCCGTCGTCTGATGCCCGGACAAGAGTTCCGGGCCTTCACCGGCGTCAGCCCTTACGGCGTCGAGGGCTGACCAGCGGCCGTCCGCGGCGTACGGGCCCCGGACGGCTGGCGCACCTCCGCCGCGCGGGCGGCCGGCCTTTGCCGCCCACCCGTCGCGGCGCCGCTATACCGCCTCTCTACCTCGGTGCTGCCATAGCGCACGCATGCCGCAGCCGCGGAGGGCTCGCGGGCTGTTCGCCGCGGGCGTCCGGGACCACGCGGCCCGCCGACGACGGGCGTGGGGCCCAGCGTGACGGCTCGTCACTGTGTCCACACTCCGGTCGCGAGGCCCCTCGGCGGCGACCGGGTCTGCGCGGCGGCCGGCCTGCGGAACGTTCTCGTCCAACATCGGGTTTTCGCAGGTCAGCTCCGATGACCCGGAGTCGTGTTGGTCGCTGGCAGCTCAACGGTCCGGCGTCGTCGCCGAAGGTGAAGAAGTTCACATACGACCCTTTCGACTGCCAATTCGGGCCGCCGATAGCGCAGTATCCCTATCCGACAGCACCAAGCCCCCGTCACCACGGCGGGGCAGTTCGGGCGGACGCCGAATCCTGCCGCCGCACCGGACTCCAGGAAGAAGACCGCAGATCGGCAGGAGCGGGAGACCCAGGCACGACGGGCCACGAAGTCGGTGGCCCTTGGGGTGAAGCCACGCAAGTGGCCGGGCAACTTCGCCAGCCCGAACCCGACAGGTCATCTTTCGCAGGCGGATGACGAAGGGTTTTCGTATGTCCGCGCATGCTCGTATTCCCGCGCTCGCTTCCCGTATAGGCACCGCCTCCGCGCTCACCGCCACGGTCCTTGCGGGCTCCTCGCTCGTACCGGCGATGACCGCCGACGCGCAGGCGGCGACCGCATCCGGCAAGGCACTGAAGGTCGCAGCCGGCAAGAAGGGTGCTCCCTACAAGTACGGAGCGGTCGGCCCCCACCGCTTCGACTGCTCAGGGCTCACGCTGTACTCGTTCAAGAAGGTGGGCAAGAAGCTGCCGCGTACGGCCGCCGCCCAGTACAACAAGACCCGCCATCTGTCCGCGCGCTCTCGCACGGCGGGCGACCTGGTCTTCTTCCACTCCGGGCGGAACGTGTACCACGTCGGCATCTACGCCGGAAAGAACAAGGTCTGGCACGCGCCGAAGCCAGGTAAGTCGGTGCGGCTGGAGAAGATCTGGACCAAGAGCGTGTGGTATGGCCGAGTTCGCTGAGCCGCGCCCCCTCGGCCGTGCAGCGCAGCGCGCACCGAGCGGCTGACCGCACCAGGGGCTCGGCGGGCCGCGCACAGTCACCAGGCCGGGTGATGTTGCCGTCAAGTACGTCACCCGCAGGGGGCAAACGGCGTTGTCCTCACGTGTCGACCGAACCACGGTCGGCCTGACCCATGAGGACTAGTCATGATGCGAGGAATGACGGGCGCCGCCGTCGCGGTGGCGGCGTTGGCGTGCGCGGTGGCGCCGGCCGAGGCCCGTGAGGGGACCACGCCGATCAAGAACGGCAAGGCCGAGTTCTGCCTCAACAAGGCCACCGCCAAGCGGCTGGCCAATGCGAAGGTCGAACTGGTCGCCACCGGTACTGCGCGACTCACCGGGAAGCAGCGTCAGTGTGTGACGCTGCCGATGCCCGAGGGCACCAAGACCTACTCCAAGCTCAGTGGCGGCATGACGTTCCGCGACAAGGACGACCGCCTCGACCTCACCAAGATCTACAACCACGTGGACAAGACCCCTCGCACCATGCTGCATGCGTCGGTCAACCGCGCCAAGGCGCGCCCTGCCCAGTTCTTGACCTTCGCCATCAAGCGGGAGAACGCCCAGCTTACGCAGAAGCACATCAAGGCCGTTGATGTGAAGACCACGCTGACCGCCGAGGGCGAGAAGCTGCTCAAGAAGACGTTCGGCAAGTCTCCGCTGCGTAGGGGAGAACAGCCGTTCACCCTCAACGCGGTCGCCGACATGCCGCGGGGTGCCATGGGCACCGCCAAGTTGTTGCTGGGCACGCTGCGCTGAGCGCCTTGCTGAAGCTGTACGGGTCAGGAGCGCCCGGGCCGACGGCCGTTGAGCCGCCCTAGGCCAATCGCTCCCCCGTGCCGCCGGCGCATTTCCCTTGCGCCGGCGGCATCGGCATGGAGCGGGAGCGGGCTGCCACCTGGAGCGGGAGCGGGCTGCCAGCAGTGCCGTGCACGCTGTGCGTGCGGTCAGCTGCCTCGTATCGCGGCGAGTTGCTCCGCGAAGGGGACGACCTCTTCGGTCTTCTGCCGTGGCTGCGGCGCAGTCCCCGCGGCGAGCCGGGCCAGCTGGCCCGCGGCCCGTTCGATTCGTGTGGCCAGCCCATCAGTGCGGTCATCCCCCGCCGTTCCCCAGTCCTCGGAGGCGGCGTAGACCCCCGTGGGGACGACGGCGGCACGCAGATACGAGAACAGCGGGCGCAGCGCGTGGTCGAGCACCAGGGAGTGCCGGGCCGTACCACCGGTCGCCGCAATCAGCACGGGCTTGTCCACCAGCGCCTCGTTGTCCAGCACATCGAAGAAGGACTTGAAGAGGCCGCTGTAGGAGGCGGTGAAGACGGGGGTTACGGCGATCAACCCGTCCGCCCGCGTCACCGCTTCGATGGCCTCGCGTAGCGCGGTGCTGGGGAAGCCGGTGACCATGTTCTGGGCGATGGCGGTTGCCAGGTCGCGCAGTTCGATGACGCGGACCTCGGCCGGCCGCCCGGTGTGAGCCAACTGCCGCTGGGCGGCGTCGGTGAGCCGGTCAGCCAGAAGCCGGGTGGAGGACGGCTGGCTCATCCCAGCGGTGACGGCCACCAGGTACAGGGGCTGCATGGGGATTCTTCTCCGATGCGGTAGGAGGATGTGGTATGGGGATGCGGTACGGGACGCCGAGAGGGGGCGTGCGAGCCGGGCGGGACCGGGTGAGCCCGCGCGTCAGCGCTTGGTGTCCGCATCGGTGCGCTCCGCCGTGGCGGTGTCGTGCCCGAAGTCGCGGGTGGGCCGGCTCCCGTTGTTGGCAGCGGCGCGTGCGGTCAGGGCCGGGTGCGTGGGGCCATCGGGCACCTCGGCGGGTCGTGCTGCGGCGAACTCCCGGCGCAGCACCGGGATCACCTCCG
Source organism: Streptomyces zagrosensis (assembly GCF_014203645.1). Classification (GTDB taxonomy): domain Bacteria; phylum Actinomycetota; class Actinomycetes; order Streptomycetales; family Streptomycetaceae; genus Streptomyces; species Streptomyces zagrosensis. Next base: position 135,058 of record NZ_JACHJL010000010.1, read on the forward strand.
CACCGAGCAGGTCGAGCTGTTCAAGGACGGTCTTGAGCGGAAGGCCCGCGTGGTCCATCAAGAAGAGCTGCCGCTGATAGTCGCCGAAGGACTCCCGGAAGGTCAGCGTCTTGTCGATGACCTCCTGTGGGCTGCCGACGGTCAGTGGGGTCTGCTCGGTGAACTCCTCAAGCGAGGGGCCGTGTCCGTACACCGGCGCGTTGTCGAAGTAGGGCCGGAACTGGCGGACGGCGTCCTGGGAGTTCTTGTGCAAGAAGACTTGGCCGCCGAGCCCGACGATGGCCTGTTCCGGGGTGCCGTGGCCGTAGTGGGCGAAGCGTCGGCGGTAGAGGTCGATCAGCCGGATGAAGTGGTCCTTGGGCCAGAAGATGTTGTTCGCGAAGAAGCCGTCGCCGTAGTACGCGGCCTGTTCGGCGATCTCCGGGCTGCGGATCGAGCCGTGCCAGACGAAGGGCGGGACGCCCTCCAGCGGGCGGGGCGTGGAGGTGAACCCTTGGAGCGGGGTGCGGAATTGGCCCTCCCAGTCCACCACGTCCGTACGCCAGAGCTGGTGCAGCAGCGCGTAGTTCTCGATGGCGAGCGGGATGCCCTGGCGGATGTCCTGGCCGAACCACGGGTAGACCGGACCGGTGTTGCCGCGGCCGAGCATCAGGTCCACGCGGCCATCGGCCAGGTGCTGGAGCATCGCGAAGTCCTCGGCGATCTTTACCGGGTCGTTCGTGGTGATCAGCGTGGTGGACGTGGACAGGATGAGCCGCTTGGTCTGCGCGGCGATGTAGCCGAGCATGGTCGTCGGCGAGGAGGGCACGAACGGCGGGTTGTGGTGCTCGCCGGTCGCGAAGACGTCGAGGCCGACCTCTTCCGCCTTGAGCGCGATGGCGACCATCGCCTTGATCCGCTCGTGCTCACTCGGCGTGCTTCCGTTGGTGGGGTCCGGCGTGACGTCCCCGACCGTGAAGATCCCGAACTGCATGTCGTTTCCACCTCTTCTGGCTCGGGGCCGCACCCCGAAGCACTCGACTCGACTTTCGTTAAATATTCAACCACTCTTGCCAACGAGGTGCCACCTGGACGTATTCCCCCGCACAGGAGGCTGAGCTCGCCCAGCCTGGTGCGGCCCGACGCCTAGGCCCGCTCCGTGCTCCGCCTGCGGGCTCGGAGCAGGCCGCCGGCGGTGCTCGCGATACGCCCTTCGCGATCGAGCGCCCTTCGTGCCTCGGGGCACGATCGGCTCCGCGTACGGTGTGGAAAGGAACGTCCGATGGGCCGCCGGGACGGCATATCGGCGTCGGCCGGTGGTCAGTCGGGCGGCCGGAGACGGGCGGCGAGAGGGTGATGTGCACGATGCGGGTGGGTCTATTGCGGACAGTGGGCGCAACGACGGCGCTCTACGGCCTCGCGGTGACGGCGTGGCCCGATCTGCTGGCCAAGCCGTCCGGACTCGCGGACGAGGACGGCGCGGTGGGAGCGGCCACGCGCATCTCGCTGCGCCCCCTGGCCTGGCGTGACGCGGCCAGCGGGCTGGCCATGCTGGTCGCACCCGAGGGCCCCGCGCTACGTACGGCCACCGCCGTACGGATCGCCGCGGACCTCGGCGATGCCGCTCTACTCGGCCTGACACTGCCGGACCGAGACCGGCGCATCAAGGCGGTGGCGGTCTCGGTGGGCTGGGGCGCGCTGTCCGTAGTGGGGCTGCTCGGGCGCCGGGGGCCGCGGTGAGGACCGGTCCCCTCTTCGTACGCGATGCCACCGGCGCCTCCCGCGCGCTGGTGCTGCGGCCCTGCGCCACACCACCGCGAGCAGTGGTTTTGCTACTGCACGGTGGCCGCGAAGATGGCTTGGAGCCACCGCCGGCGCTGAACCTACCGAGCGCGCGCATGCTGCCGTTCGCCAGAGCCATCGCACGGGACACGGCCGGCCATGCGGTGGTGCTCGGCAGTGTCCGTTACCGCCACCGCGGCTGGAACGGTGAGCGCGATGATGCGGCCCAAGACGCCCAGCGGGCCCTGGATGAGCTGAGCGAGTTGCACGGCCCGGTGCCGGTGGTGCTGGTCGGGCACTCCATGGGCGGTCGGGCCGCGCTGCGGGCCGCCGTCCATCCACACGTACGGTCCGTGGTGGGACTCGCGCCGTGGTGCCCCGATGGCGAACCGGTGGCGCACCTGGCGGGCAAGCGCGTCGTCCTCCTGCATGGCGGCCGGGACCGAGTGACGGCGCCCAGTGGATCGCAGAACCTGGCGGCGCGGGCCCGCGAGGCGGGCGCCGAGGCGTGCACCCTGCTGCTCCCCGATGGCGACCACGCCATGCTGCGTCGGGCAGCCGCCTGGCACGCGCTGACCACCCAGGTGGTCAGCGGCCTTTTGGGGCTGGCCCCGCTGCCGCCGCTGGTGGCAAGCGCACTGACGGGGGCCGCGAGCGAGGAAGACACGAGCCTGGGCAGGGAGGTACCGCGGGGCCCGTGGGAGGCGTGAATCTGCGCGCGGCGTGAGTCTGTGCTGGGTGCCCCGCTCGCCAGAGGGCTGCTGTTAACTAGTGCTCGTGCCCACAACAGACAGGGTGCGCCGTCGCTGAGAGCGACGGCGCAACAGCCCAGTTCTCGCCGTCGCTCCTGACCCCTGGCCAGGAGCGCCTTTGTGGCGCTCGGACTTCCCTGTTCCGGAGCGCACCCCATGGTTGCCTTGTCTGCTCGTCAGCGTCGGCGTGTCCTGGTCGCTGACCTCATCTCCACAGCCGTGTTTCCCCTCGCCATCACCGGCTCGACGGCTGTCGTCCCCGATGTGACCATCGCCGCAGCGATGACCGCACTGGGTCTGGGTTGAGGGACTGGCGTCCCGTGGTGGGGGCCGGTCGCACTCCTCATCGTCGCGGCAGCCAGCGCCCTCGCACTCGTGCGCGTGGAACGGCGCGCACCCGATCCCGCGATACCGGTGGACCTGTTGCGGGTTCCCGCCTATCGGGCGTACGCGCTGGCAACAGGTGCCTTCATGGGCATGCTCGTGGTCGGGTTGACCGAGCTCCCGCAGCTTGGCTCTGCCCAGGGCATGGGCGCGGGCGAGGCAGCGATGATGCTCAGCCTGCTGACCGTGGCGGCTGCCACCGGGCTTACTGCGGCTCTCGGACCCTCATCCGAAATGGCAGTCGCTGGGACGGTGTGCCTCGTCTCCGCCCTCGTCGTTCGACAAGCCGTCCCCCACGACGCCCAGCCGCTGCCGAAGAACGCTGGCCGGGATGCCAGGGAAGAAGCGACCCGGCGGTAGCTCCAGGGCTTCGCCTCGGCTTCGAGCCGACAAGGCAGGACAAGGCAGGGCGCGCGCCTGCAGCGCGCGGGGTGCGGCATGCTGCGGGCCCGGCGCCACCGCTAGGACACCTCGCGTGAGGGCGAGGGACACCTCGCGTAAATGCGCGGCTGCGGGCCGTGACCGGCGGAATCCTCGGTGACGCCCGGGTGCCGGCCCGGCAGATCGCCCATAAGGTAGCCGCCAGGGATACGCGGGAACCGACCCGGTGGGCCCGGCCTGCCGGCAGCACAAAGCCTCGGGCCGTCGCTGTCGCGCGCGTGGGCGTGCTGGCCGGTGGGTTTGCAGCGCGGCACGCGGAACGACGAGGTGCGAGACACGGTGCGGATATCGCCACAGCACGGCCCACGGCCGGTGCCCAGTCGGTACGCCCTCGACCACCTGGCACCCGGCCGGGCCGCCCAGTACGGCCCGCCGTTCCGGCCGGGCTGCCCGGCCGGCGGCCCACGTCGCCGGTCGCGCGCAACAGGCCACCCACCGCGCTCGTGGTCACCGCCCCCTGGCGTGCCGCACCCTGCGCCGTTACCAGCAGAGAACGTCCGACACGCCAGGCCACACCTGGCAAGGGGCCAAGTGGGGGCTAGAGTCGGCGCTCCCGGCGGGGCGTGAGGAGCCGGAGCGCGGCAACAGCGGACAAGGAGGAGACGGACGTGGAGCAAGGCCGGAAGAACGACGCCGGGTTCAGCGCCACGGGCAACTCTTCCTCGGCCTCCGTTGACCACCCCGTTGCGCATCAGCACGCAGACCAGGACTCCGGGTCGGCCGAGCCCGCACCGCATGAGGGGGCCATCGGGCGCGCGGTGCACGACCAGGCGGCCAAGCCCACCGGGTACGACGGAGCGGCGCAGGGTGACGATGCGAGTGATCAGCTTGCGTGGCTGAACGAGGCGAGCGTGCGCATCGGGACCACGCTCAACTTGGTCACCACATCGCAGGAGTTGGCCGACTTCACCGTTCCCCGACTGGCCGATGCCGCCGCCGTGGACCTGCTGGAGTCCGTGCTCCACGGCGAGGAGGGCGCCCGCCCCGGCAGGGCCGGGCGCCCCGCAACGCGGGCCATGGCGGTATCCGCCATCGACGCGCTGACGTCCCTTGAGCCCGACCCAGTGGGCGAACTCAGCGCCACAGGGGCCGACAAGTACGCCACGGTCTGCCTGACGACCGGCAAGCCGGTGCTGGTCAGCAGGATCGGGCCTGACGAGTACGACCGGGTGGCGCCCACTCCCAGCGCTGCGGTACTGCTGCGCGCTGCGGGTGTGCACAGCTATCTGGTGGTACCGCTGATCGCCCGGGGCGTGCTGTTGGGCGCGGCCGACTTCATCCGGGCGGGCGACAGAGCCCCCTTCACCCAAGCCGACCTCGAACTGGCCACCCAACTGGCCTCGCGGGCAGCCCTGTTCGTGGATAACGCCCGGCTCTACGAGCGCGAACGCGAACACGTGGTGACCTTGCAGCGCAGCCTGTTGCCACGCGACACACCGCACACCCCGGGCCTGACGGTCAACCACTGCTACGCGCCCACGGCCGACCCCAGCGGCGTGGGAGGTGACTGGTATGACGTCGCGTCGCTGCCGGGTGGGCGCACCGCGCTCGTGGTCGGTGACGTGATGGGGCACGGGCTTTCGGCGGCGGCCACCATGGGCAGACTGCGCGCCGTCGCCCGGACGCTGATGGCGATGGACATGGCCCCAGATCGGGTGCTGGCCCGGCTCGATCTGGCCGCCCGCGACCTGGAGGAGGACCAGATTGCCACCTGTCTGTGTGCGGTGTACGACCCTGCCGATGCGAGCTTCACCGTCGTCAGCGCCGGACATCCGCTGCCGATGCTGATCGCGCCCGATGGCTCGGCATCCTTTGTGGAGGTGCCGGTCGGCGCCCCGATCGGCGCGGGGGTCATTCCGTACGACGGGCTGCGGGTTCCGGTGGAACCGGACAGTCGGCTGGTGCTCTACACCGATGGACTGGTCAAGTCGCGGACGGAGGACATCGACAAGCAGCTCAACCGGCTGTTGCAGTCGGCGCCGGCGCTGCGGTTCGCGGACCTTGACGCGGTGGCGCTCCACGACTTCGCCCCGGCCGGCAGCGAACGCTTCGATGAGGCCGTGCTGCTGGTAGCGGCGGCCCGACCGCCCGCGTCCGGGGTGGGGCTGCGGGTGTGGGAGCTGCCCGCGGACGGCTCGGCTGCGGGGGCGGCCCGCAAGTACGTCCGCGAGCAGCTTGACCTGTGGAGCCTCGGCGACCTTGCGGATGTCACCGAGTTGGTCGTCAGTGAACTCGTCGGCAATGCGCTGCGTTACGGGGGTGGCCCCGGCCGGCTGCGGCTGCTGTGTCACGACCGGCTCGTGGTGGAGGTCTCGGACACCGGCCCGGATCTCCCGCAGATCCAGCACGCATCCCTCAGCGATGAGGGGGGCCGGGGCCTGCAACTAATCAACATGCTCTGCCGGCGCTGGGGTTCGTGCCGTACGGCCACCGGCAAGGTGGTCTGGGCAGAACAGGACGTCCCGGCCGGGGCGGGCGAGCGGTCGGCGACCTAGAAGCCCTGGCGGTAGCAGGACGACACCGTGGGCGGAAAAGCTGTGTCTCGGCCTTGGCGCGCATCTCCTCGGTGGCGCGGCCGATTGTGGAGAGCGACACAGGCAGCTCCGCCAACAGTCCGCACACCGCGACCGCCGCCTCGGCGCGCATCTCTTCGCGGCAATCCCGGTCGGCCACGTCTGCGCCTTTCGGGCTTGGCCCCAACCAGACGCTTCGCGCAGCCTTTCGTGGCCAAATGCCCGTGGCTCGGGGCGTTTTACCGCCACAGGACATCAATTGCCCCCTACGCGCTGGGACGCTGCCGCACCGGCTGCGGGCCGGTGCCCGTGATGGCCAAACCCGCTCCGTTCGGCCTGTTTCCCGTTTACCCGCTGACAGCCAGGGGACCCGGTCACTGCTCGGCACTGAAGCCACGGGGCTGACAGCACACCGCTGCCCGCCGGACCGGGTTACACGACAGTCAGTCGCAGTGCAGAAAACGGGAGTTAAGGAGGCAGGGCAGTGATCGATCACACGAGCCAGGCAGCCAACGGGAGGGGGGTCACCTCCCCGGCCAAGGCGGCTCAGGAACCACCCGCACCGCACCAATGGCCTGTACGTACCGCCCAGCGCTCCGACGACGCGTCACCGCAGGCGGCCGGGGTTCACGGCGGCCTGCGCCGCTCCCCCGATGAGGTCCCGTTGGAGCCGCACATCGTACGGGGCGAGGACTGATGGCCGTGTCCCCAACGGCGGCAACCAACCGCACCGAGCCCTTCGCCCGCCCGGTAGGAGAAGGGGTGCCTGAGGGCCACGCGGACAGGTGGCGGCACGCCGCATGCGTTGATGAAGACCCCGAGTTGTTCTTTCCAGTCGGCGCCACGAGCCCGCGCACCCTTCAGCAGGAACAGGAGGCCAAGGCGGTCTGCGCGCGCTGCCCGATCATCGACATGTGCCGGGACTGGGCCGTGGCCACGGGCCAGACGCACGGCGTATGGGGCGGCACCAGCGAGCAGGAACGGGCGGTGCTGCTACGCCGGGCGCGACGCGAAAAGGCCAGGTAATAACGCCAGGTAACGAGGCCAGGTACGAGGCCAGGCAACGAATAAGCCCGATGGCCACCGGCGGGCGCCCCGAACGGGTCGGGTACGTGCGGCGAACGCCCCCTCGAATCCACCGAGTACGGCGGGCACGGCCACGTGCATCGAAGGCCACGCCGGGCCGAGGCACCCCCGGGTCGTCGGCTTCGAGTCTTGATGGCGCCTCCTTGCGAAACGGCTCGGGTCTTGGTGCCGCACAGCGAACACATGCGCCGCCGGCCTGGCAGTGTGCCCGACCAGCCGCCGACGTTCGCGCGAAGGTCTGTTCCCGCCGCACAGTTGGGCCGACTTCCCTGGTCATTGGCAGTTCACGCCCTCGGCCCGGGAGAGCGGGACAGCAAGCCAGCACGCCGCGATCCGCATGACATACCACAGTGATCCGGAGTCGGGTTGACGCGTCCGCCGTCCGATGTCCCGATCTTTGAGTTGCCCTCATCCGCTGGACCCACCCCGCCTCGTACCCATGTTCCCCTCTAGGGCTATGACATGGAGAAACCGGCACCGAAGACCGGAAGGCCAAGATCCGGACAGACTTTCGGAAGATGACCACCCCTCACCCGCACGAGCTACGCCAGTCGATTAGGGTTGCTACTGAGAGAGTAGACCAGAGCAACTCTGCAACTCCTCTCTGCCATTTGATTGTTGAACCTTGAGGAGAAGCGCGACCGTGCTGGGAATAATGATGTCCGGAATACCCGTGTTCGTAGAGATTCTGCGGTTCATGATCTGATTCTGCGGCCAGTTCGCGGCAATCCCCTCCCGCACCTCCGGCGTCAAACGATAGTCTCGGGCTCCCCCGCCCCATGCGGACGAGGGGCCCGCGGTCGTCCCGTCACGTGTGCCAGTCGTCCGCAAGCGTTCTGCAAGCATTCCGCGCAGCCCCCTGCCCCACGCTGATGGCAACGGGTGGGCCAGTGGCCGGGCGCGCGAGGCGTTCGGCACCCAGGCCCGACATGTGGCAAACGGCCTCGGGGGCATAACGTGGCAAATATCGTGATCGCAGGGATGACCAGACTGTCCATGACGGTGCCGGTGGACGGCTTCCCCCTCCAGTTCGACGCTTACCGCACTCCATCCTGGATGAGGTGTGCGGTGGTGGGCGGGGCGTACAACATCGCCGGTGCACTGCTGCGCCTGGGTGACACGCCTCGGCTGTGCACGCTGGTTGGGGCAGATGACGCCGGCGAGGTGATCAGAGCCGCGCTGCGGCGTTCCGCTCTGAACGGCCCGGGGGTGGTCACTGTGCCGGAATCGGCCAAGACGGTGATTTTGATCGAGCCCGATGGACGGGCGGCCCGCAATGGGTGGGCGAGTGGGCCCCGCGACTATCCGATGGAACGGTTCATCGAACGGGCCGTGGGGGCGGATCTGGCGGTGATCTGCGGCGGCGCGTTCGGGGAGCCGTTCCTTCCGGTGGCCAAGGAGCTCTTGAGTCTGCCCATCGCGACCGATCTGCATACCGCCCTCGATGTGGACCAGGTGGGGCAGCGGCCCTGGTTGGAGTGTGCCGACGTACTCTTCCGCAGCCATGAGCGTTTGTCGCGCTCGCCAGGGGAGTGGATCGCCGAGGTGCTGAGGCGGTACCCCGGCTGCCAGATAGCCGCCGTGGGGCGGGGCGACCGGGGATGTGCCATGGGTCTGCGGGACGGCAGGCTGGTGGAGATCGAGGCGGTACGTCCGCGCCCAGTGCGCAGCACGGACGGCGCGGGGGACGCACTGTTCGCCTCGTTCCTGCACGGCTGGCTGGCGTCGGGCGAGCCGGTAGAGGCGCTGAAGTCGGCCGTGCTCTTCGCCGGCTGGAAAGTCGGCGCGGAGTCGGCGGCCGAGGGGTTCCTCACCGGTGCCGAGCTCGCGGCGCTGCGGCACGTCTATCCGCTGCGGACCACGCTCGGTACCTGGCGCTGAACCGCCGGCGACCGGTGGCATCACGAGGATGCGCCATCGGCGGGGCGCCCGCCCGGCCCGTAGGCCCAAGTCGTCGCCACCGGTCAACCGCCGAAGCCCATCGAGCCGTTGCCGCTGTTACCCCGTTTCCGACAGGTTGGGCGGGGGCCCGCCGCCCGGCGCGCTCGGGTGTGGACCACCGCCCGGCGCCGGGTGCGGGTCCAGGCCCTCGTGGCGCCGAGCGACACGGTGAGCAGCGGAGTCGGCACCGAGCCTGCCGTACACGACGCCGGCACGTACGAAGCTGGTGCGCGCCGACGTGGCGTCGCCCTCCTCCTCGGCCAACTCGCCGAGACGTTCGTGGAGAGTGCCCGATTCGAACACGTCACCGCCTAGCGCGTCGTGCTCCATCAGGGCCGACTCCAGGTGTGCGCGGGCCGCGGGAAGGTCGCCGCGTCGCCAGTGCGCCTCGCCCAGGAACCGCTGGGCCAAGGCCGCGTGATAGGCGTCCCCGGCTGCGAGGAGGGCGGCGCGAGCCCGGGTCAGGTGGTCGATAGCCGCCTCGTGCTTTCCGGCCAGGCTCTCCGCCTCGCCGAGCGCCGCATACTCTCTGGCCTCGGCGTGGGTGTCTCCGATTTCGGCGTGAATGGCGAGCGCCTCGCGTAGCACCTGCTGAGCCCGCCCCAGGTCACCGGCGAAGCGGTAGGTGAGGGCGATATTTCGCAGCACCAGGCCCTCACCCCGCCGGTCGCCGATCTTCCGGCGAATATCGCCCGCCAACGCGAACTCGCGCAGCGCGTCCTCGTGCCGGCCGGCCTCCCGGTAGGCGACCCCGAGCCCGGAACGCAGCCGTGCCTGGCCAAGCTGGTGACCGCAGGCGATGGCCCCGGCAACACCCAGCCGGTACGAGTCGATCCAGTCGTGGTGGTAGCGCATCATGACGAACAGCGCCCACAGCGCTTCGGCCAGTTGCCAGTTCGCCTGGTGCATGCCCTGCTCCGCGGCCATGCGCTGGATAGCGAGCAGGTTGTGACGTTCCGTGTCGAGCCAGCTCAGCGCGGCGGTCGCAGTGTCGAACGCGACAGGTGCGGGGGGCGGGCACGCGTATGCCGCCGGTGGCCGTCGCCGCTTCGGATGCAGCAATCGGTCGGCCTCGTTGGCCCGGGATAGATAGTCGTCGGCCACCCGGGCGACGGTCTCCCGGCAGGCGCTCGGGGTCTCGTCCAGTTCAGCGCGGGTGCGCGCGTGTTGCTGGATCAGGTCGTGGAAGGCGTACCTGCCCGCGGCCGGGGTCGTCAGCAAGTTGGCCTCTACCAGGGCCGCCAGGCATCGCGGCACGTCGTTCACGGTGGGGGGCGTGGCCGCGACTGCCTGGGCTGCGCCCGTGCCGAATCCGGGCGTCGGGTGCAGGCCGAGCCGCCGATACAGGCGCGCGGCGTGGCCTGGTAGCAGGGCATAGGACTGGTCGAGGCTGGCGGTCATGGAAACCTCCTCGTCGGGTCTGCCGGACCGCAGGGCGGCGAGTCCGTCCGCGGCCGATGCGACGTTCCAATCCGGCCTGGTCGTCAGCAGCGCGGCCCCCACGCAGATGGCGAGTGGGAAGTGGCCGCATGAGTGCACGAGTCGCTGTGCCGCGGCGTCGTCGGCCACCCGGTCGCGGCCGGCAACTTTGCCGAGCAGTTCGACGGCCGACGCGGTGTCCAGCGGCTCGACGTGCAGCACATCGGCGCCGTCCAAAAGCAGTGAAGCCAACCGCCAGCGGCTGGTCACCACGCAGGCGCCGGCCGGACCCGCGGGCGCGAGCGGGCGGATCTGTGCCGCGGAGACGGCGTTGTCGCACAGCACGGCGATCCGCCGGTCGGCGGTGACGGTCCGGAACAATGCCGCCTGCTCCGGGAGTTCGGCCGGCACCCGCTCGGGCTCCACTCCGAGTGCGCGCAGGAACCACGGCAAAACCACGCTGGGGGCCACTGGATCGCCCGCCTCGTGACCGCGCAGGTCCACGTAGAGCTGTCCGTCTGGAAACTGGTCGCTGCACCGGTGCAGCCAATGCACCGCGAGCGAGGTCTTGCCGACGCCCGCGGGTCCGCTCAGCAGTGCGAAGGCCCGGGTGCCGGAGCCCAGCAGCCCGTCAAGCCGCGCCAGCAAGCGGGATCGGTTGGTGAAGTGCCGCGGGTCTGGCGGGAGTTGCCTCGGCGGCAGCCGGTGGGCGCCGGGCGTACTGATGTGGATGTTGCCGTGGATGGCTCCCGCCTGGATGCTTGGCCCGTACACCCGTCCGGACACGGCGTTGTGCGCGTCACCGGGCCGTGACCCATCCGATGGCCGGCGACCGTCTCCCCCCACGCCATCCCCCAAGGCTCTTGAAAGCGGTCCCCTAGGGACGGGAACAAGGGGCGCGGAGCGGCTCCCCCTCATCACGGCTGCCCAGGGCGGGCATCGAACAAACGGTCACCAGGCGCGCACGTACGGTGCCAGGCGTCCGTTCGCACGCCGTGCTCCGTGCGCGCGACTGAGCGCCCCTCGTGCCTCCGGCGCCGGCTCACCACTCCCTACGCTCGTTGAAGCCGCCGTGGCACAGTAGTCGATGGTCAGTCAGCGAGATGGGGCACAACCGGCGCAAGGGGGCCGCTGGTGGAGTTCCGGGTACTGGGCCCGTTGGAATTGTGGGTGGACGGCAGGCAGTACCAGGTGGGCTCCGGTAAGGAGCGCCGTCTGCTCGCGGTCCTGCTCTGTGCGGGAGGCGCGTCCGTCCCCGTCGATACGCTGCTGCGCCGGGTGTGGGAAGAGCGCCCGCCTGCGAGCGGCTCCGCGACCTTGCAAAGTTGCGTGTCGCGGCTGCGCAACCAGTTGCGGGCCGCCGTTGGCGACCGGGCCCACGTGGAGTTCACGGCGCGCAGCTACGCCCTGCGGGTCGCCGATCCGCACTCCATCGACCTGCACCGATTTCAGTCGCTGTCGCGGCAGGCCCGGGCGGCGGCAGCCACCGATCAGCATCGCGCGGTCACGCTGCTGCGGTCGGCCGAGGTGCTGTGGCGGGCGGAGCCGCTGATGGAGTTCAGCGGCAGTTGGGCTTCGGCTACCCGCAGACGGTTGACGGAGGACCTGCGCCGGGCGCGGGAGCAGCGCATCGCTTTGGAGCTGGACCTGGGGCGGCACGCGGATCTAGTGGGCGAGCTGTACGAACTGATCGCGCACGATCCGGGCGCCGAACCGTATGCACGCCAACTGATGCTCGCGCTGTACCGGTGCGGTCGGTACGGTGCGGCACTTGGCGTGTATCGCGACATACGGCGCCACGTGGCGGAGGAACTGGGATGTGACCTGAGCCCGGAACTGGCCGAGTTGCACCATCGGATGCTGCGCCGCGACCCGAAGTTGCGCGGTCCGGTCTCCGCTCCCCCACCGGCCGCGGCTGCGCCGCCGGACAGCCTGCCGCGTGACATTGGGGATTTCACCGGGCGCGGCCATGAGTTGGGCAAGTTGCTGGCGCATCCGGAGCCGGGGGCGACCGCCATGTCGCTCACTGTCATCCACGGCATGGGTGGTGTCGGTAAGACGGCCCTGGCCACGCACGCGGCGCATCTGCTCGCCGAGCACTTTCCTGGCGGCAGGTTCTACGTGTCGCTGCGTGCCCACCATGAGCAGCCGCCGGTCGATCCGAAGGATGCCCTCGCCGCGCTGCTCCTTTCGGTGGGCGTGCCTACCGAGGACCTCCCCGCCTCGCTGGACCGCAGGGCGGCCCTGTGGCGGGAGCGGATGGCGCACAGCCGTGCACTGCTGCTGCTTGACGACGCGCGGAGCACCGAGCAGGTGGTCCCGCTGCTGCCGGGGGCCCGCACCTGTCGGGTCTTCGTCACCAGCCGCCATCGGCTCGCGGACCTGCAAGGGGCGTGGTCGGTGTGCCTGGAGGTGCCCGACACGGTGGAGGCGACGGCCATGTTCACCCGCATCGCGGGCGCCGACCGGGTGTCCGACACCGCGGCGGTACGGCAGGTCGTCGCCCTGTGTGGGCGTCATCCACTGGCCATCCGGCTGGCGGCCAACCGCTTCCGGCACCGGGAGTCGTGGGGCGTACATGATCTGGCCGACCAACTCACGCAGTCGGCCCGGCCGCTGGCCGAGATCGACGCGCCACCCGGCATCGCCTCCGCGTTCGATCTCTCTTACGCCGGACTGGGCACGGCCCACCAACGGCTGTTCCGGCACCTGGCGCTGCACCCGGGGCCCGACCTCACGCTCCCCGCGGCGTGCGCGCTCGCCGCCGGGGAGCCGGCCCAGGTCCGTGCGGGGCTGGACGCGCTGCTCGACGCGCACCTGCTCGAAGAACCCGTCATGGGCCGGTATCGGCTACACGACGTCGTACGGGACTTCGCGCTGCGCACCGGTGAGCGCGAGGACGCAGAGGAGGTGCGACACCGTGCGGCGCGCAGCGTAGTAGAGCACTATCTGTCGGTCGCCGACCACGCGGACCGGCTCGCCCATCCGCAGCGCCGCCGCCTACCGCTCAGCACGCCACTCCCGGAGCCGCGGAACGCGCCGCAGGACGCGGACGCCGCCGCCGCGTGGCTCGACCTCAACCGGGGCAACCTGCTTGCGGCGGCCCGGCTAGCGACCGAGCTCCACCCAACGGCAGCCATGGCCTTCCCCCATGTGCTGGACCGGGCGGTGCACATTTGGGGCATGTGGGAGGCCGCCGCGGAGCTGAACGCGGTGGCGCTGCGCCTCGCCCGGGGGCATGGCGACCCGGTGACCGTTCCCCGGTTACTCGTCGAACGTGCCGCCCTGCTGCGGCCCCAGGGGGCCCATGAGGAGGCGATGGCCTGCGCGCGGGAGTCGCTGGCCGGTGGCGAGGCCGCGAAGGACCATCGGCTACAGGGGGAAGCGCTGGACCAGATGGGGATCGTTGATCTGGTCTCGGGGCGGCTTGCGGAGGCGTTGCGCAGGTTCCGCGCCGCGCTGCCGCTGCACCGCTCCGTGGGCAACCGCGACGGGGAGGCTGAGACGCTGAACCATCAGGGCATCGTCCTCGCTCACCTAGGACGACTCCAAGACGCCGCGGGCCAGTTCCACACCATGCTCGCGCTTCACGAGGACGCCGAAAACGCGCATGGGCAAATCAAAGCGCTCAACAACATCGGCGAGGTCTACAGCCTTCAACTGCGGCATGCGGAGGCCCGGGAGTACTACGAGCGTTCCCTGACCCTGGTCCGCCGCGTGGGGGGACGGCAAGAGCTGGCGATCTTGTACAACAACCTCGGCAATCTGTGCCGGGAGGCCAAGGAGTTCCCGCAGGCGCTCACGTACTTTCAACTCGCGCTGGAGACCTACCGAGACATCCACGACGCCTCCGGCCAGACGGATTCGCTGGTCAACCTGGGCATTACGTACCAGGCGGACGGGCAGTACGGCGAAGCCCGGGTCTATCTGGAGCTGGCGGACCAGATCGCCCGCCTCATCGGCGACCGGCACCAACAGCAGCGAGTGTTGACCGCGACCGGCGTCGCCCAGCGGGCGCACGGTGAGTACGCCACCGCGCTGCGCACCTACCGGGCGGCTCTCGACTTGGCCAGGGAGCTGGACAGGCCATACGAGGAAGCGCATACGTTGGGTGCCATCGCCGAGATCGTCCACACGGAGCACGGCGCGAGTGCCGCCGCGCCGCACTGGCGCGAAGCGTTGGCGCTCTACGAGCGGCTCGGCCTCGCCCGGCAGGCCGAGGACCTGCGCAGCCGCGCGGCGGCGGCAGGGGGCCCTGTCGCGTAGCCGACGCACTGCACCGGCCCGCCTCGCAGTGCGCTCACCGCCCCCAGGTGTGCGGGCCAGCACGCGCTCGGCCGCGGCTCCGGCTGCCACCCTGGCCCCCGGAGCCGCGGCCTGCGGACGTTACGCGCGGTGCGCGGGGGCCAGCCGCTTGCCGTCCTCCAGGAGGGTCTTCATCCCGGACAGGATGAGCGTCCAGCCGAAGGAGACGGATTGCAGCATCTTGCTGTCCGGGCTGTCGAAACCGTCATGGACGATGGTCAACTTGGTGCCCGCCGAAGGCTCCTCCGCCGGTTCGATGGTGAAGGTGACCTGGGAGCGCTCCTTGGTGGCCTCGGCGAACTCCTCGTCGGATGTGATGCCCACCATCTCGCGGTGCTCCTCCTGGAGCGGGTGCCAGGTGTAGGCCAGTCGCTTGCCGGGCTCCGCCTCCAGGACGCGTTGGCCGTAGTCCTTGTATGCGCCGTTCGGGTCCATCTTCCACTCCACCGGGGACCCGACCTGCCAGTCGGAGCGCGGCCCTGTGCCCTCCATGTAGACAGCGACGAACTCGGGATCGGTGAGCGCCCGGTAGATCTCCTGCGGAGTGCTTTGGATGTAAATGACGTAAACGTATGCGGGCTTGCTCATCGTTCGTTCCTCCAGGGTTCGCTTCAATTGGGACAACGCCGTAAGCCGTCCGTGTTCGTACTGGCCGATCCAGCGGTCTGCTAGTTCGCGGATCGGCACCGGATTGAGGTAGTGCAGCTTCTCCCTGCCGTGTCGGACGGTGCTGACCAGACGGGCAGCCTCCAACACCGCCAGGTGCTTGCTCACGGCCTGACGGCTCATCTCCAGGTCTTCACTCAGTTCACGCAGGCTTTGGCCGTTGCGCTCGTTGAGCCGGTCGAGCAACCGCCTGCGGCTTGCGTCGGCAAGCGCCTTGAATACCTCGTCCACGGGCACCCCCACGTCCACCATAGGCAACCTTTTGGTTGCTTGTCCACCGCGGATGCCGGGACTCCGCCGCCATGGCGCAACAGTCGGGCCGGTTGGCCGTACCACCGCCCCCCTTCAGGCGACTCCCATGGCGCGCCTCCTTCGCCGGGTAAATCCTCATAACAACAGAAACATCCGATATGGAAGTTTCTTTGGGATGCGCATCGCGCAGATGAGGAGCGAACCGGTGATGAGATGGGCACGCCATGGAGCGGCGGTGATCGCCGCAGCCGTGCTGGGCACGCTGGCGGGGTGCACCGACCAGCAGGATGGGAACCGTGCGGCAGACGGCGCACGGCGGGCGGAACGCGATGTCAAGGCAGCCGTGCCCAAGGCAGGCACGGGGGGCTTCAGCCTGGTCGCCACGGGCGACCTGCTGGTGCACGACTCGATCATTCGGCAGGCGCGCGCCGATGCAGGCGGTTCCGGCTACGACTTCGGCCCGATGCTCGCCGCCGCCGCACCGCTGGTCTCCGAGGCCGATCTGGCGATCTGCCACATGGAGACGGTGTACGGCCCGCGGGGCGGCCCGTACGCCGGCTACCCGCTCTTTCACACCCCACCGCAGATAGCCAAGGCGGTACGCGCCATGGGCTACGACGCGTGCTCTACCGCCTCCAACCACAGCCTGGACGCCGGCCCCGAGGGGGTCTCCCGCACGCTCGACGCCATGGACGCGGTGGGGCTCAAACACGCCGGCTCCGCCCGCACCGCACGAGAGCGTGCTCGCCCGACGCTGCTACAAGCGGGCGGGGCGACCGTGGCTCAACTCGCTTACACCTACGGCACCAATGGCATTCCGGTGCCCAAGGACCGCCCCTGGTTGGTGAACACGATCGACCCCGAGCGCGTCATCGCCGATGCCCGTGCGGCCCGCGATGCGGGAGCCGACGTGGTCACGGTCAGTCTGCACTGGGGCACCGAGTGGCAGCAGGCCCCCGACGAGCAGCAACTCGCGCTCGCCCGCCAACTCACCCGCTCCGAGCGCGCTGGCCGGCGCGATATCGACCTGATCATCGGCACCCATAATCATGTGCCGCAGGCCTACGAGAAGGTCAACGGCACCTGGGTGGTCTACGGTCTTGGCGATCAGATCGCCGGGCGCATGGATGACCACCGCGGCCAGCAGGGCTCCGCAGCCCGCTTCACCTTCGCCCCGCCGACCAGGCCCGGCGCGCCGTGGTCGGTGCGAAAGGCCGAGTTCATTCCGTACGTCATGGAGAACGACCCGCGGCTACGGCTCGTAGACCTCGGCAAGGCCCTGGCGGACGACCCGCACCATGCGGACTACGCGCGGGCACGTGCCGAGATACGCGATGCCGTGCTGGAGCGCGGAGCGGGGGCGGCGGGGCTGCGCATGGGGCACTGACACGGCGGGCGAGCCTCCGGTAAGGCAAGGCCAGACAAGACCAGCAAGGCCAGACAAGGCCGAGCAAGACCGGTCCAGGCCGAACAAGGCCGGGCAAGGCCGGGCAAGGCCGGGTCGGGCAGCCGGTTATGGTGCCGGGGGGCCAGGTGCGCGGCCGGTGCACAGCCACCCTGGCCCGGCCGGCTCAGCGTCACAGCCCGCTCAGCGTCACGTCCGAAACCCGCCAGACGACCCGGCTGACGTGGCGCAGGCTGGTACCCGTACAGCTTGAGGAAGACAACGGAAGGACAGGCCGATGACGGTCTACACCACCATCGACAGCCCCCTGGGGGAGCTGCTGATGACGGGCGATGAGGACCCGGCGGCCAGCAGCGGTACCACGGTGACCTCACTGTCCATGCCGGGCCAGCGCAACGCGCCCACGATCGGGCCGCAGTGGCGCGCGGACCGGGCGGCGCTCGCTGAGGCGGCAGAGCAGGTAAAGGCGTACTTCGCCGGCGCCCTGACCAACTTCGACCTCCCCTACACGGTCGGCGGCTCGGACTTCCAGCGGCGAGTGTGGCAGGCCCTGGAGACCATCCCCCACGGCACCACGACGACCTACGGCAAGATCGCCGAGCACATCGGCGCCCCGCGCTCGGCCGTCCGCTCGGTCGGCACGGCCATCGGCGCCAACCCGCTGCTGATCCTGCGCCCATGCCATCGCGTCATCGGCGCCAACGGCTCGCTGACCGGCTACGCGGGCGGCCTCGACCGCAAGGAGACGCTGCTCGTGCACGAGGGCGCGCTCCCGGCGCGCCTTGGCTGAAAGCGCCGCGCGGGCAGCGGCTGAGCCGACCGAAGACGCCGCGGGGCCCCGGGCGGCGGGGTCCAAGGCAGCGCGGTCCCGGGTTGCGGAGCCCAAGCCCGCGCGGTCCGGGGCGGCAGGGTCCCAGCCGGCCGCGGCGCGTCGGCGGTACACCTTGCTCGGCCGCGATAGGCGGCCGTACGCAAGCGTCCTGCCAGGCACGCTCGGCGGTCACCGCGCGGGCCGGCTGTACGGGCGGCTCGACTGCCCCAGCGCGCTGCGGGCACTCGACCGGGGCGAGTACCGGTCGCAACGTGTCTTCTTCGCCGATGAGGTGACCGCGCGGGCGGCTGGGTACCGGCCGTGTGCCGTGTGTCTGCCGCAGCAGTACGCACGGTGGAAGGCGCACGCCGGCGCGGCCCGGCCGCATGAGCCCGAAGAGATAACTGAGCCAGTGACATCGAAGGAGTCTCCATGACGAAGTCAAGCCGCTTGCGCGACTGGCGGGGCGGAGGTGAAGACCCGGTCGTCGCGCAGCAGGGCCCACACACCGAGCTCGAACTCCGGGCCCTCATCGCCTTGTTGCATGACCAGCGGCCTCGTGTTCGGTCCGTCAGCATCGGCCACGCCCGGAACTCCGCTGCACGCGCGGCGGCCAGGGCGTTCGCCGCCGCATGGCGCGCCGACAACGCCTTCGGGCGTACGGAGGACAGCGCGGGCGCAGCGCGGGAAGCAGCCGACAACATCGACGCCGCCATCGATGAGCACACGGTACTGGCCGTCGTGGACTGGCCCGAACAAGCGGCGTCGTGGCTGCGGCAAGCGCGGCGGTTCGCTGCCGGGGCACCTGATGCCTGGGTGGTGTGCGGCGCCCCGGCGGGATGGGCGCGGATGGCGCGCCGGCTGCGGCTGAGCACCGACTGGTCCCCGGCGCACACCTACGCCTTCGCTTCTCTGGGCACTGCGGACATGGTGGAGTTGGCCGGTGCGCAGACCGTGGAAGGGCTGCGCGGCGTCACCTCGCAGGGCGGGCACTGGGAGATCAGCCGCGGCGGGATCACCCTCCTCTCGCCCCGGTCGCCATCCCCGTCAGCGGACCCGCTCCCGCTGCCCACGTCCTGGGCAAAGACCCGCTCATGAACGCCCTGCTCCCGCGTCCTCACACCACCCTCGCTCCCGGCGCCGTGCACGTACCGGGCTGGCTGGCACCCGGCGCGCAGCGTTCGCTGGTCACGGCCTGTCGGCAGTGGGCGGTGGGCCCGGTACCCATGCGGCACACCCGGTTGCCCCGGGGCGGGACGATGTCGGCGCAAACTGTCTGTCTGGGCTGGCATTGGAAGCCGTACATCTACACGCGCACGGCGGACGACGTCAACGGCCAGCGGGTCGCACCGCTTCCGCAGTGGCTGGTGGGGCTGGGGCGGCGTGCGGTGGCCGACGCGTACCAGGACCCGAGCGCCGGGGAGGCATACACCCCCGACACGGCGTTGATCAACTTCTATGACGCGGTCGCCACGATGGGCATGCACCAGGACAAGGACGAACGTTCCAGCGCCCCCGTCGTCTCGCTCAGCCTCGGCGACACCTGCGTCTTTCGGTTCGGCAATACCGAGACGCGTACCCGTCCGTATACGGACGTCGAGTTGTGCTCGGGCGACCTGTTCGTCTTTGGCGGCCCGTCCCGCTTCGCGTACCACGGCGTACCGAAGGTGTATCCCGGCACCGCCGACCCGGCTGACGGCCTGGCCCGGGGACGGCTGAACATCACCCTGCGCGTCACCGGCCTCACCGACGAGCCGTCCACGCGCCGTCGCGCATGAGTACGCGCCCAGCCAGCTCGTTCTCCTCCCGCCATGCCTTGATGACCCGCGGCGTGATCCGCATGTATATCCACTCGGTCTGCTGCCTGGGGTCCCAGACCAGCTTGGCCGCGAAGGCGTCGGCCGCCGCGGCCGGCAGCCGGGCGGCGTCGATGAGTTGGCCCGTGCCCTCGATCAGCACGACGTCCCGGGTGTGGCCGAGCGTCACGATGACGCTCGTACCGGAGGCGAGGTTGCGTGCCGTGGGCGTGGTGCGCTTGGTGCACATCAGCAACGACTCGCTCTCCCAGACGAAGGAGAGCGGCACCAGGCACGGCTGACCATCCGGCGATGCGGTAGCGACCCAGGCATCCTGCTCCGCGCGGAGCAGTTTCATGGTGTCCTGCTTGCGCTGCTCTGGGGGGCGTGCGGGTTCGGTTGTCGTCATGACCGGGACGGTAGCCGCGCGCTATGACGGCGGGATCGGGCGGGGGGCCTAGTCCTGTGGTCGCAGACCCGGCGCCAGCCTGGGAGGACGTGCGCCGGTGCGGCGCCACTGTGTGCCACTCGGCGCCGGCCGACACAAGGCCCCGGCCGGGGCGGCGTACCGCAGCGGCCGGGGCTCAGGTGTCGGGGGTGGCAGGTGCGTCAGCAGCTCAAGTTCGAGCCGGGCGTGGTGCCCAGGACCTGCACGAAGCGCTGGTAGTTGTTGATCCGGCTCTGCACCTGGTTCGGGTTTCCGCCGTTGCACTCCAAGCTGCCGTTGATGGAACGGATGGTCTCACCGAAGCCCGCACCGTTGACCATGGCGTTGTGCGGGGTCATCGTGCCGGGGCCGGACTGGGTGTTCCAGTACCACAGGGCGGTCTTCCAGGCCACGGCCGCATCGTTCTGCACGAGCGATGGGTTGCGCAGCAGATCGATGCCGAGCGCATCGCCCGCCGCCTTGTAGTTGAAGTTCCAACTGAGCTGGATGGGGCCGCGTCCGTAGTACGCGTCCTGCCCGGCGGGGCAGCCGTAGGGCTGCGTCCGGTCGCAGTAGTGCGGGTAGTTGGCCTGGTTCTGCTCGACGATGTGCACCAGGCCGCCGGTCTCATGGCTGACGTTGGCGAGGAACGCCGCGGCCTCCTGACGCTTGACCGTCTCACTTCCGGTGTTCGCGAAGGCCGGGTACGCGCTGAGCGCGTCGGTCAGCCCGCGGTAGGTGTAGAAGGGGTTCCGGTTCGGGAACATCTGGTTGAACTGGGCCTCGCTGACCACGAAGCCCTTCGTTTCACCATCGCCGCCACACGTGCCCTGGTCGGTCCACACCTGGGTCGAGCCGGGCTTCTCGTTTTGGGTCCACCACTTCGCCAACCAGTTATGACCGTTGTACGAAACGGTTTTCCCGCCCGTGTAGACGGCGGAGTTGCTCCAACCTGCGGCGCACGTCGTCGCGGCGGAAGCGGAGGGTCCGGGCAGGAAGAGGGCGAGTGTGATGGCCGAGGCCACCGCGGTGAGCAGGGCGAGCAAGCGCTGTCTCAAGTGACTCTCTCCTTCGCGCAGCCAGCGGGGGTCCGGTGGCTCCTGGGGGTGAGGGAACCAAACCCGATCGCCCTGAACCTGTCAAGGTCTAGACCAAAAGGTGGCAGCGGGCACCACCGTGCCCGATCGAGCTGCGAACGGTGCTGCCCAGGTGGGGCGCCGTGAGACACGAACGCAGGGGGCGGCACAATGCGGTGGACTGAGCACATCGGGCGAAGCAGGCTATGTCCGTCCGAGCACACTCCTGACACCCTTTGGCGCCCCTCCGTTCGACTCTGCCCTGGAGCACCCCATGCGCGTGACCGCCTTCGACCATCTCGTGCTCACTGTTGACGACGTTGAGCGCTCGCTCGCCTTCTACTGCGGACCGCTGGGCCTGGACCCCGTGCGCGTGGCGGAGTGGCGCGCCGGCGAGGTGCCCTTCCCCTCGGTGCGGGTGAGCCCGACGACCATCATCGACCTCGTGCGGCGCCAGGAAGGTACTGCGCGTGGCACCAACGTCGATCACATCTGCCTGACCGTCGAGCCGCTCGATTGGCAGCAGGTCATCGACTCGGGCCAATTCACGGTCCTGGACGGTCCCGGCGAGCGCTTCGGCGCCCGCGGCGTGGCCCAGTCGCTGTACGTGAGCGACCCGGACGGCAACACCGTAGAACTGCGCTGGTACCCGCACGATGCCTGAGCCATCGCGCCGCGCGGGCGCAGCGGCTGCCCGCACCGAGGTCCCCGGGTTGCGCCGCCATCGGGCGGGCTGCGCATGAGCGGGCGTCTGCCTCCCGCCCTGGAGCGGGCCTTGGCCCTGTTCGATGAGCCGCCCAGCACGCCGCCGGACACCACGCGCGGCTATCTCGACCTCATAGGCGCTCACGGCTCGCCGCCCAGCGGCGTGGCCCAGGCGCTGATGTCCACCCGGGCCGTGCCCGTGGTCTACGAGCGGTGGTGGCGTCCGCTGTGGAGTTGGGTGGCCAAGGGCGGCCCAGCCGGGCCGAGCATGGCCGATGAGCACCGCATCGTACGCGAGCAACTTGCCCTGACGCAGGGGCATACGGTGCTCGACATGGCCTGCGGTCCCGGCAACTTCAGCCGCGGCCTGGCGCGGGTCGTGGGCGACAGCGGCCTGGTGCTGGGGTTCGATGCCTCAACGAGCATGCTGGACAAGGCCGTGCAAGAGACCGACGAGTCGAACGTGGCCTATCTGCGGGCCGATGCCACGGCGCTGCCGCTGCGCGCCGGCTGCTGTGACGCGGTGTGCTGCTTCGCCGCACTGAATATGTTCGCGGACCCCATGGCGGCGCTCGATCAGATGGTGCGTGTGATGGCGCCGGGCGGGCGTCTGGTCATCTTCACCACGTGTCAGCCTGCCGGCGGCAGCCCGGCGCTGCGCCAACTGCTTCGCCGCACCTCCGGCATGTGGCTGTTCGGGCGTACCGAGCTCACCGACGCGCTGCGGGAGCGGGGCCTGTGCGAGGTGGGGCAGCGAGTGGCCGGGTTCACCCAGTTCGTATGGGGGCGGGTGCCTGAGCCGGCACCGTAACGGCAGGCGCGTGCTCGCCGTGCACGTCAACGGGGATCTCGTTGCCGCCGATACAACCAGCGGGGCCAGCGGGACCAGTGCGGCCAGCGGGGCCCGCACGGAAGGCGGCGGCTGCCGGCTTCGGCTGCCGCCCGGCCAGCCGGCAGCCGAGGCAGCCCGGGTGCCCCTGACGCGCCGACAGGTCCCGCGTTCGCATCCCCCATTGGCCGCGGGGCCGCACCCCACCCGGCTTGCCCCAACCCGCCAGGTGCAGCACCCAGGTCAGCAGCGCAGCCGCCACCATGACGCCAACGCCCAGCCAAACGCCCATCGGACGCCAGATCGCAACGCCGACCCCGGCGACGGCCGAGCCGGTGACGGCGAGCACGCAGCCCGTCCAGCCGGCGATGGTGTGCCCCTCGTCCCACTGAGCGTGTGCGCTCATGTGTTTCCCCTTCGGGCTGCGCGGTGAGGCGCGGGTAATGTCCACTGAACAGGAATGGTTTAGCTCACGAACTAAGTATCTTAGATACTAAGGAGACTTTAGGTGGAAGGCAAGCGCCCTGCGGCGACGGCGCAGGAGGCACAGCGGGCCATGGACCACTTCGTCGGCGGCAGCCATATCGGCCAGCAGGAGATCGCACGCCGCCTCGGCCTCAACTCCACCGATCTGACCTGCTTCGGGTACGTCCTGGAGGCGGGCGTGGAGCCACTGACCGCGGGGGACCTCGCCGAGCGGGCCCATGTGACCACCGGCGCGGTGACGGGCATCCTCAACCGGCTCGAACGCGCGGGCTTCGTGCTGCGCCAGCCCGACCCCGAGGACCGCCGACGGGTGCGCATCGTCGCGGAACCAGCCGCGCTCACCCGCGTTTACGCGGTCTACGAGCCGTTCTACGGGCGCCTCGCCGAGTTGTACGCCGACTACTCCCCCGATGAGATCGCCGTACTCAGAGACTTCTTCCAACGCGCCGACGCCCTGGTGCGCGGCTACCTGGAGGAAACGCGCCACAGCGCGATGTAACCACCGACCCGACCCGCTGCCGGTGGGGAGGACGGCGACCTGCGGGGGCTACGCGTCCTCGCGTACCGCCGATCCCGGCACCGCCTGCTCGGTCCAGATGACCTTGCCGGTGGGCGTGTAGCGCGTGCCCCAGCGCTCGGCGAACTGGGCGACCAGAAACAGACCGCGTCCGCCCTCGTCGGTGGTGGCGGCGTAGCGCAGGTGTGGGGCGGTGCTGCTGGAGTCGGCGACCTCGCAGATGAGGCCGTTGTCGCGGATGAGCCGGACCCTGATCGGGCCGGAGGTGTAGCGGATGGCGTTGGTGATCAGCTCGCTGAGGATCAACTCCGTGGTGAAGGCTTCCTCGTCCAGGCCCCATGCGGACAGCGTGCGAGTGACCTTGCCCCGTACGTCGGCGACCGCCGCGGGGTCCGCGGGGACCTCCCAGTCGGCGATGCGGTCCGGCGGCACGGAGCGGGTACGGGCCACGAGCAGGGCGACATCGTCGTCAGGGCGGTCGTGCAAGAGCGCGTCGAGGATCACCTGGCAGGTCTCCTCCGGGGTGCGATCGGGGCCGCGTAGCGCCTCGGTCAGCAACTCAAGGCCGGCGTCCACGTCGCGGACGCCGTCGTTGATGAGCCCGTCCGTGTACAACACGAGACGGCTACCCTCCGGCACCTGTATCTCGGCTGCCTCGAACGGCAGGCCGGTGACGCCCAGTGGCAGCCCGGCCGGTAGGTCGAGGACCTCCACCGAGCCGTCCGGGTGCGCGATGACCGGTGGCGGATGACCGGCGCGGGCCACGACACAGCGGCGTTCGACCGGGTCGTAGATGGCGTACAAGCAAGTCGCGCCGGTGACGGTGGCGGCCTCGCTCGCGGTGGTCTCGTCCTGGTCGATGCTGCTGACGAGTTCGTCCAGGTAGCTGAGGAGTTCGTCGGGCGGCAGGTCGAGCGAGGAGAAGTTGTGTACCGCGGTCCGCAGCCTGCCCATGGTGGCCGCCGCGTGCAGGCCGTGCCCGACGACGTCGCCGACCACGAGCGCGACGCGAGCCCCGGGCAGCGGAATGACGTCGAACCAGTCGCCGCCGACCCCCGCGCGGGCCAGCAGATAGCGGTACGCCACGTCCAGCGCGCTCTGATCGGGCAGCCCGCGCGGCAGCAGGCTCTGCTGGAGGGTGACGGCCATGGCGTGCTCGCGGGTGTAGCGGCGGGCGTTGTCCAGGCAGACGGCGGCGTGGGCGACCAGTTCCTCGGCGAGCGCCACATCGTCCTCGTCGAAGGGCTCTGGCTTCACCGAGCGCCAGAAGTTCACAACGCCCAGGATGCCGCCACGGGCCCGCAGCGGGACGGCGATCAGCGAGTGCACTCCGTAGTCGAGGATGCGCTGGGCGCGCTCGGGGTCCTGGGCTCGCCAACCCTGCACCTCGCATAGCCGTGCCGCCAGCACGGCGCGCCGGTCATCGACGCCCTGTACTTGGGGCGTGGAGGCAGCGAAGTCGATGATCTCGTCCACGGGGTACAGGGGATGGTCGTCGCGGATGCCGGTCAGGGCCGTGCGGCGCATCTGGATGGCGCCGCCCGCCGGCGGCTCCTCGCCGAGTACCACCGTCTCGGCCAGATCGACGCTGGTGAAGTCGGCGAGCCTGTCCACCGTGACCTGCGCCAGTTCCTCTGCGGTACGCCGCACATCCAAGGTCGTGCCGATCTCCATGCCGGCGTCGTAGAGCAGCCGTAGCCGCTTGCTGGCGGTCTCGGCCCGACCGGTGACGGTGTGCAGTTCGGTCGTGTCGCGCAGGGTCGCAACGGTGCCGGGCGGCCCGCCGTGCCGTTCGGTGGACCGGTGGTTCACTGCGAGCAGCCGGTCACCCGAGCTGACCACCTCATCGGTGGTGACCCGGCCTGAGACGAGCACCTCAGTCAGCGGGACGTCCAAGCCGAGGTCGGCGACATGGCGGCCTTCCGCGTCGTCGGGCAGCGCCAGCAGTCGGCGCGCCTCGTCGTTGGCGAGCAGCAGCCGGCGGTCGCCGCTGACGATGAGCACGCCCTCACGGACCGCGTGCAGTACCGCGTCGTGGTGCTCGTACATCCGGGTCATCTTGGCCGGGTCAAGGCCGTGTGTGAGGCGGCGCAGTCGGCGACTGGCGAGTGCGCTTCCGCCCCACGCCAGGGCCAGTCCCGCCGCACCACCACCCAGCAGGATCGGCAGTTCGTCGTTGAGCGACTTGCTCACCCGACTGGTCCGCAGGCCGGCGGCGACCAGGCCCACCACCCTGCCATCTGCGTCGGTGACGGGCACCACCGACTGGACGACGCGGCCGATGGTGCCCTGCACGGTCTCGGTGCTTCGCTCGCCGCGCCGGGCGGGCCCGATCTCGCCGACGAACTTCTTGCCGATGCGGTTGGGCCTGGGGTGGGTGTAGCGGGTCCCATCGGTGCGCATGACGACCACGAAGTCCACGTCGGCGCCCACCCTGGCGCCTTCGGCGCGCGGCTGGAGGACGGCTGTTGGGTCCGATGAGCGCAGGGCGTCGAGAATGCCGGGCGCGTGCGCGAAGGACTCGGCGACGGCCAGTGCGCGGTGGCGTGCCTCGCGCTCGTCATCCCGCCGGGTCTGGAGCACCAGAGCCGTCACCCCGGTCGCCACGACCAGCAGCACGATCAGCAGCTGCAAGACAAAGATCTGGCCCGCGATGCTGCGCACGCTCAGGAGCGAACGCGAACGCGAGCCGGGGCGGTTACGGCGGTGCCGGCGTCGGCCGGTAGCGGCGGAGGCCGACGAAAACCGGGAACGACCCATGAGCCCATGCTGACATCGATGCGACGGCGGGGCGACTGGTGTGTTCCCGGAAAATTCTGGTATCGACGGCTATCACGCGATACCCAAATCGCGCACATGTTCTATTAAAACGTATGCTGGCAAGCATGGCGGCTTCCCTGCAAGGTTCACTGTTCGACGCGGCGGCGGAGGAGGCCGGGCTGCGCCCGCTGACGGCCGTACGCCGCACCCCGCTGGCACACGGCGCGTGGATCGATGTGCTACCCGGCTGGCTCACCGGTGCCGATGCCCTGTTCGCACACCTGGCGCACGCGGTGCCCTGGCACGCGGAGCGGCGGCAAATGTACGAGCGCACGGTGGACGTTCCGCGGCTGCTGGCCTCCTACCGCGCGGGGAACCCGCTTCCGCACCCCGTGCTCGACGCGGCCCGAGACCGGTTGAGCGCGCACTACGCGGCGGAGCTGGGTGAGCCCTTCGTGTCCGCCGGGCTGTGCTTCTACCGAGACGGTCGAGACAGCGTCGCCTGGCACGGCGATCGGATCGGTCGGGGCGCAACGCAGAACACGATGGTCGCGATCGTCTCCGTCGGCCAGCCGCGCCCACTCCTGCTGCGCCCCCGCGACGGCGGCGGCCCAACGCTGCGGTGGCCCCTTGGACACGGCGACCTCATCGTCATGGGCGGCAGTTGCCAGCGCACCTGGGACCACGCCATCTCGAAGTCGAGGCGGGCGACGGGACCGCGCATCAGCGTGCAGTTCCGGCCCCGGGGCGTGGCCTGAGCCCTCGGCTCGGCCTGAGCCCTACCCCACGAGACAGCACCTCGCCACCTAGCCAGCGGATTCAGGTAGCCAGCAGATCCGAGGAGTACGCACCCGAGCCCCCGCCGAGCCGCGCGCTCAAAGGGCGCGCGGCAAACCTCCCGTCCCCTTCACAGGGCGCGCGGCAACCCCCGCCCCCGTGGCTCTCCCTAGACCAGGTGGCCCGACACGCAAGGCTGCCGATTCCGTCTGATGCGTGCTGGGGCGGAAGTAGTTACGGTGGGAAGTGCCCGTTTGGTCCGATTCATTGGCACACCGCACTACCCACCAACGGCGCGGCGCCCAGGGCCGAAGGGCAACGAGCACCGTGCTTCGGACCACAGGCACGCACCACGGGGGCGGTCGCGTCTGCCCCCACCCCGTGTCGGGCTGGCGTGTGCGCTCCGTGGAGAATCGTCCGCCGTTCCGGGAGCTGTCCCATGACGACTGCACGAGTACACGCCAAACGCCCCACCAAACATCCGCACGACGACGCGCCCGACACCGCCGCCGACTTCCGCAAGCTTTCCATTTTGGAGGACGGGCCGGAAAAGGACGCCCTGCGCGCTCGTATCGTCTCGGCCTGGATTCCGATGGCCGACCGGCTCGCCCGACAGTTCCGCAACCGCGGCGAAGCCCTGGAGGACCTGCGGCAAGTGGCGGCCCTTGGGCTGGTGAAGGCGGTCATCAGGTACGACCCGACGCGAGGGATCGCGTTCGAGAGTTTCGCGGTGCCGACCGTCGTCGGCGAGGTCAAGCGCCACTTCCGCGACCACATGTGGGAAGTGCACGTACCGCGCCGCGTACAGGAGCTGCGCAACCAGGTACGGGCCGCGTGCCGGGAGTTGTCGCCCACCCTGGAGGACCGCATTCCGGCAGTGGCCGAGATCGCCGAGCACACCGGGCTCAGCGCCGACGACGTCCGCCTTGGCATGCAGGCCCTAGACAGCTATACGGCGCTGTCGCTGGACGCCGAGCTGTCCGGCACCGAGGACGGCTACTCCCTCATCGACACCCTCGCCGACCAGGAGCCCGGCTTTGACCAGGTGATCGACCGAGAGGCGGTCAGACCTCAGCTCAGCCGGCTACCCGAGCGGGAGCGTCACATCCTGTATCTGCGCTTCTTTTGCGACATGACCCAAAGCAGGATCGCCGAGCAACTCGGCATCTCGCAGATGCATGTCTCGCGGCTGATCAACCGCACCTGTGCCGCCCTGTGCGATCAGGTGATGGACGACAGGCCACGACGTCCCGCGCTCACCACCCGCCCCGGGGACGAGGACTCCCCCACCGCGTCCGCGTGAATGCCTTCATCCCTTGGCGCCGCCCTCCTGAGCACCGCACCCCTTGGGCATTGCCGTCCCTGAGCATCGCAGGCCCGCGGGTGGCACCGCCCTCCTGCGGGCCCACGTCGCTTCACGCGGGGCCAGGGTCGGGCCGCCCCGGCCCGCGCGAGCGCGTAGGGCTGAACGGCGGTGGCCAGGCCGTTACGGGACGTGCGGCGTGGGTGAGGTGAGGGCGTGTCCCGTGGTGGCGTCCACGTGCTCGGGGACCGGCTCGTGCTGGTCTCCGACGGTCAGCGTGCCCGTGGGTTCGAAGAGCAGGACCGAGGCCCCGGCCACTGATGACGGCCGGTGCTCAACTCCTCGCGGCACGACGAACACCGAGCCCGGCGCGAGCGTGACCACGCGCTCCCCCGGCGGTCCTCCTGGCACCTTCGGCTCACCATCGCGCAGGCCGATGCTGAGCTCGCCGTCGATGAGCATGAAGAACTCATCGGTGTCGGTATGCAGGTGCCAGATGTAGTCGCCCTTCATCTTGGCAACCCGCACGTCGTAGTCATTGACCTGGGTGACGATGCGCGGGCTCCATACCGTCTCAAAGGTGGCCAAGGCGTCCCGCAGGCCCATCGGCTCACGGCGGTGGGTGGGGCCCTCGCCTGCCGCGGACGCGCTGGGCGCGCCGCCGCCGCGGACGGGCTGGCTGCTGGGAGTGGGCTGATCGCCGCGGAAGGTGTCGTCTGTCACCCGGCCATCGTGCACCGGTGACACCGCGCCAGGAGAGTGCTAAAAATCGCATATGCCGCAAGGATTCTCGCACCACCCTTGGGGGCCGGCGGCCGAAGCCAGCCGACCACATCGGATGGCGGTGATCGTGGACGATGGCTCCAACCCCTTCGAGCTGGGGGTGATGACCGAGTTGTTCGGGCTGCGGCGGCCGGAACTGGGCCGCCCCTGGTACGAGTTCACGCTCTGCGCCGCCGCGCCCTCCGTGCAGATGCACGCGGGGTTGTTCACGCTGTCCGGCGTCGCGGACCTGTCCGCGGCGGACGCGGCGGACACCGTGGTGGTGCCGAACCGGCCCGACCCGCACGCCGAGCCGGCTGCCCCGGTGCTCGATACCATCCGGCGGGCGGCGGCGCGCGGTGCCCGCCTGGTGAGCCTGTGCACAGGAGCGTTCACGCTGGCCGCCGCCGGGGTGCTGGACGGCCGCCGGGCCACCACACACTGGCGCTGGGCGGACAGCTTCGCCACTCGCTATCCGGCGGTCAGGCTGGAGCCCGATGTGCTGTTCGTGGACGACGGAAACGTGCTCACCGCCGCGGGCAGCGCCGCCGCACTCGACCTCGGGCTCCAGCTGATCCGCCACGACCACGGGGCCGAGGTGGTCAACATGGTGAGCAGGCGGCTGGTGTTCGCGGCCCACCGGGACGGCGGCCAGCGGCAGTTCGTGGAACTGCCGGTTCCGGCCACGCCCGATGCCACCTTGGCGCCGGTGCTCGGTTGGGTACGAGAGCGCCTGGACCAACCGCTGACCATCATGGAGCTGGCGGCCCAGACGGCGGTCAGCCAGGCGACACTGCACCGCTGGTTCCGTACCCAGCTCGGCACGACCCCGCTGAGCTGGCTCACCGCCGAACGCGTCGCCCTGGCCTGCCGGTTGATCGAGCGCGGGGAGCCGAGCCTGGACCGAGTCGCCCAGCTCAGCGGCCTGGGCACCGGCGCCAATCTCCGTGCCCAACTTCGCCGCAGAACGGGCCTGAGCCCCGCTGCCTACCGGCAACGCTTCGGCCCGGCGACAGCACAAGCCGCACCGGCACCAGCACAAGCCGGCGCCGGCCCCGCAAGCCAACGCCGGCGACCCTGATACGGCGAAGTCTCCACGCAGGCGCCTCACCAGAACCTGAGCCCGCCCCCGCGGCACGCCATCCGTTCTGCCGGCGCGCCGGGGGTCGCCCACGGCCGAAGAGACCGACCCGAGGCCGCCTGGGTGTGCATACGTTCGGTTTGCCGGGGCACCCGCTCCCGAGTCGCGAGAGGCGCGGCGGCCGGCGAGCCCGGCCCCATCGGCGGATGACGGAGATGGAGCGGACATGGCGAGAACGCCCAGCGATGACGGCGATGATCGGGAGGACCGCCTCGCTGCACCCGAGGCGATGCGCAGCGCCGCCCGGCAACTCGGCGAGTTGCTGGGCAGCCAACCGAGTTCGGTATCCGCGCTGCGGGCGACCGATGACGGCTGGTCGGCCGATGTCGAAGTGGTGGAGGTCGAGCGGGTCCCGGACACCACCAGCGTGTTGGCGTCCTATCGCGTACGGCTCGACTCTGCCGGCCGTCTCCTCGGCTACGAGCGCACCCGCCGCTACGCCAGGGGGCAGCTCGATGGCTGACCGCTGACCAACTGGCCACCGACCGCAACGGCGCGGTGGTGGTGCCCGAAGAAATGCCAGGCGGTCCCGGTACGCGGCACCTTCGCCGCCGTACACCGGCTCCACGCAAGGCCCCGCCCGCTAGGTGAACTGCCGGCCCTGGGCTGCCCGTTGAGCTTTCTTTGGCGCGTACCGAAGCGGGACGCATTGACCGGAACGCGCTGACATGCCAATCACCATCACGACGTCCCGACACATTCCCAAAAATCCAGGAATGCCGGAAAGGAAAGAGGAGGAGCCAACGTGACTGTCGTGCCGCAAGCCAATACGGCCGCGACGAGCCAAGGCGGCGGATCAGGGACGCTTTATGACGTCCTGGAGCTGATCTTGGACCGTGGCCTGGTCATCGACGCGTTCGTCCGAGTGTCGCTGGTCGGCATCGAGATTTTGAAGGTTGACGTCCGGGTGGTCGTCGCCAGCGTGGACACGTATCTCCGCTTCGCTGAGGCGTGCAACCGGCTGGACTTGGAGTCCGGGCGCAAGGCCCCGACCCAGCTCACCGACATCGTCGGCGAGGCCACCGAGAGCGGCGCCAAGGGCAAGTCCAAGGGTGCGCTGACCGGCGCCGTCGAGGCCGTGGGCGAGTCCCTGACGCGCGGTCGCAAGGGGGACTCCCAGGAGGAGCCCGCCGAGCGTGGAAGCGAGCGCACCAGCAAGAGGACGAGCAGCCGCCGCACGACGTCCCGAGAGGAGTAGGCCCCATGTCCACGTACGTGTACGCCATCACACCGGTAGACCACCCACTGCGGCTCGACGGTCTGCACGGGGTCGGCGAACCCGCCGGTGAGCTGCGAGTGCTCAAGACCCGGGAGTTGGGCGCCGTCGTCAGCGACGCGCCCGAGGATCTGCGGGCCAAGCGTCGCGACCTGATTGCCCATCAAAGCGTGTTGAGTCGGCTGCTTGACGAAGGGGCCACCCTGCCCATGCGGTTCGGGCTGGTCGGCCCGGACGACGATCGGGTACTGGCCGCGCTGGAGGAGCGGCGCGCCGAGTACGGCGAACGCCTCAAGGAAATCGCCGGATGCGTCGAGTACCACCTCAAGGTGTCGCGCGACGAGAGCGACATGCT
Organism: Streptomyces zagrosensis; assembly: GCF_014203645.1. Taxonomy (GTDB): domain Bacteria; phylum Actinomycetota; class Actinomycetes; order Streptomycetales; family Streptomycetaceae; genus Streptomyces; species Streptomyces zagrosensis. The sequence goes on from NZ_JACHJL010000010.1 coordinate 166,944, forward strand.
CCGCGAAATCGTCTCCGAGTCCGATGAGGTCCGCCGGCTCAACGAGATCACCCGAGAGCGACCCGATGCGCAAGAAGAACGCCTGCGCCTGGGAGAACTCCTGTCGCATGAGGTGCGGCAGCGCCAAGACGATGTGGCCAACGGCATCGTGGCGCGGCTGGCGCCCACCGGGCTTGGGCACCGTGTGGGGGCGGCCACCTCAAGTCACTTCCTCAATGTGTCGTTCCTGGTCAAGCGTGCGGATGCCACCTCGTTCGCACAGGCCGTGGACGAGGAGGCCGAGCAGCAGGGTCCCGGCTATGTGCTGAGCCTGCACGGCCCACTGCCGCCGTACAGCTTCGTGTGACGCAGCCGGGAGAGCCTCGGCGCCATCGACGAGGAAGGCAGGGCCCATGGGACTTGTCACCGGGCTGCTGAAGCTGCCGTTCGCCCCCGTGTACGGCACGGTGTGGGTACTCGATCAGGTGGTGGCGGCGGCCGAGCGTCAGCACTACGACCCCGAGCCCGTACGGGCCCAACTTGCTGCGCTTGTCGCCGAGTTGGAGGAGGGAAGAATCAGCGAGGAGGAGTTCGACCGCCGAGAGGACGAGCTGCTGGAGCGGCTGGAGTGGCTTGAGGAGTACCAGCGCCGGATACGGGCAGCGGGGCGTTGACGGGCCGTACCGCATCCGCGCCGCACGGGCCCCGCGTTCCCACCGCATATCGACACCAAGGAGGCGGCTGCCATGTCCGATCCGCTCTCGACCCGGCCCGGGCTTGCCAGCGGGCTCTCGCCCCACAGCCAGCAGGGTTCATCCGCCAACCTCGCCGACATCTTGGAACGCGTGCTGGACAAGGGCGTGGTCATCGCCGGTGACATCCAGATCAATCTGCTCGACATCGAGCTGTTGACGATCAAACTGCGACTCGTTGTCGCATCGGTCGATAAGGCGAAGGAGATGGGCATCGACTGGTGGGAACGCGATCCCTCGCTCTCCTCGCTGGCCAACGGCACCTCCGCACGGCCGGCGGCGCCCTCTGAGCCGGCCGAGCCTGCCACAGCCGCCCGCGAGGCGCCCGCAGCAGGCGAGTTGGCACAGGAGAACGCCCGACTGCGCGCCGAACTCGACGAACTGCGGGCCATCACCGGTGCCCCCGCGGCGTCCGAGGCAGTCGAGCGCACCGCGCGCGGTGCGCGCACGGAAGGGAGCGAGTGATGAACGGCGATGTCACGGCCACTGCGACGACCGGCGCCTCGAACCGGCCGCAGGTGGCCGCAGGGTCGGGCCACGGTGATGATCGCCGGCGCCACGCCTACGTCTATGCCGTCGGGTGGCACGAGCCGGCCTTGACTGAGGCCGCGGCCGGCGCGCCGGGGCTCGACGGGGCGGCGGTACGCACCGTCTGCGCGGACGGGCTGAGCGCGCTGGTGTGCGACGTACCAGCGGACGCTTTCGGCGAGGAGGGGTTGCGCGGCCAGATGGAGGACTTGGACCGGCTGGCGGCCATCGCCAGATCGCACCATGCCCTGGTGGTCGCGGCCAATGCGCTGACCACGGTGCTGCCGATGCGGCTCGGCACGGTCTACCGGGACGAGGCCCGGGTCGCCCACATGCTCCAGGAGCACGGCGGGGCCCTGCGGACGCTGCTCGACCGGTTGGAGGGACACGCCGAGTGGGGCGTCAAGGTCTACGCCGACCCCCGCGCCATGCCCCCGGCGGCGGCCCCTCAGTCTGGTGCCGCAACTGCCGGCTCCGCCAGTTCCGCCGGCTCACCCGGGCGCGCCTATCTGCGGCAGCGGCGAGCTGTGCGGGACGCTCACCATGCGGTGTATCGCACGGCGCGCGACGTCGTGGCCCGGATACACGAGCAGGCCGCAGCGCTTGCGGCCGGCCATGTCGCGCACCACCCCCAGCAGGGCGAACTGGCGACGGCTTCCGGCGAAAACCTGGCCAACGACGCCTACCTGGTGTCCGTAGAGCACACCGACGCCTTCCAAGCCGCGGTACGCCAGGCGGCGGCGGACGCACCAGGCGTACGCGTCGAGGTGACGGGCCCCTGGGCCCCGTACTCCTTCGCCGCCACCTCGCCGCCGGCCCCCGAGACGGCCCCCGACACCGGCAGCGACAGCGGCACCGGCACCGGCACCGGCAGCGACCCTGGAGCAGGGGCGGGCCATGGACGCTGAGCTGCCGGTGGCCGGCGTCGGTGCCCCGGGGCTCGAAGCCCTTGCCGGGCGGCAGGTCGCCCTGATCGATCTGCTCGACCGGCTGCTCACCGGGGGCGCCGTCCTCACCGGCGACCTGGTGCTCTCCATCGCCGATGTGGACCTGGTGCACATCAATGTGCGGGCGGTCATCCGCTCGATCACCGCCGAGAATCTCGCTCCATGGTGAGCGACGGCGAGCCCGGCGCGGGAGGGCAGGAGAGGAGTGAAACCGTGCACGATCTGCCCGATACGGCCAAGCCCTTTGCCGCTGCGGACGTCACCAAGACGGTGAGCGCCACAGGCGCCGTCAACACCACGGCCACCCTCAACACCATGCACACCGGGGGCATCACAAATGCCCGGAACAGCCCAAATGCCATAAACACCGTAAACGCCATAGGCACCATAAACACTGCGCATCTCGCAGATGCCCTGAACGCCGTGACCGCCGCGGATGCCGTAACCACCGTGACCGCCACGCGCACCGCCGGGGTGCGGCAAGGCACCAGCCCGGTTCCGGCCGCGCGCCGGCTGAACGCCGATCCGGAGACGGTGGAACGGGATCTGATCCGACTCGTGCTCACCATCGTGGAGTTGCTGCGTCAGCTCATGGAACGTACGGCGATACACCGAGTCGATCAGGGGGACCTGGACGAGGAGCAGGAGGAGCGAGTCGGCTGCACACTGCTGGCGTTGGAGGATCGAATGGCTGAGCTGTGTGATCGCTACGGGCTGACGATGGACGACCTCAACCTCGATCTGGGCCCCCTGGGTTCCCTCCTGCCGCGCGACTGACCCCGGCATCCCTGCCCCACCCGGTGCGGCGCTGGCGCACGCTCACACCGGCAGCGATGCCGCCGTTTCGCGCAGCCCGGCCAGGGCCTGCCGCAGCAGCGGATGCCCCTCCGTGCCCGAGCGCACCGCCGTGAACACCTTGCGGGTGGGCCCGTGACCGCGTACGGGCCGCACCGCTGCACCAGCGGCCACCGCTCCGGGCAGCGCGGACCTGGGCACCAGGGCGACCCCCGCTCCCACGGCGACCAGCGCGCACACCGCCCTGAAGTCGTCCGACAAGGACGCCACCCGGGGTTGGAACCGCGCCTTGTGGCAGGCGAGGACCACGGCGTCATGCACCGGGTTGCCCGGCCACGGCGTGATCCATGGATCGCCTGCCAGGGCCGCGAGGTCCACATCGGGCGCCTCGGCCCGGGGGTGGTCCGGCGGCAGCACCACGTCGAACGGTTCGGCGTACAACGGCTCGCGCAGCATGCGGTCGTCCCAGCGCCCCAGCGTCTGCCGATCCTCCACGGCCACGGCCACATCGGCCTCGCCAGCGATCAGCAGCCGGTGGCACTCCTTGCCCTCGGCGTCCTTGACCCGCACCCGTACGCCCGGGGCCAACTCGCGCAGCGCCACCAGGGTGGGGGCAACGACTTCGGTGATCGCGGTCGCAAACGCGGCGATGGTCACCTCGCCGGTCACGCCCGCCGCGCAGGCGGCGACGTCGGCCTCTGCGCGTTCGAGTTGTGCGGCGATCTTGGTGGCGTGTGTGGCGAGCACGGCGCCGGTGGCGGTCAGCCGTACCGCCCGGCCACGCCGCTCAAGGAGCGCATGACCCACCTCAGTCTCCAACACGGCGAGTTGTTGGGATACGGCGGAGGGCGAGAGATAGAGCGCCTGCGCGGCGGCGGTGACGGTGCCGTGATCTGCGAGAGCCCGCAGTACACGCAGCCTTCTGGGGTCGATCACCGGGGCAGTATTCCATGCCTGTGAAGCTGAGCTTCACAGGTGACCTGGGAAAATGGCGATGGACTTCATAGCGTGAGCGCAGCACAGTGGGCGCCCATGAAGGCATTGGTGAAGGCCGCCGCTGGGCCCGGCATCGAACTGACCGAGGTGCCGACCCCGCAGGCCGGGGCGGGCCAAGTGCTGATCCGAGTGCTGCGCACGGGGATTTGCGGCACCGATCTGCACATTGAAAGCTGGGACGACTGGGCGGCCCGCTCGGTTCGTACGCCCCTGATCGTCGGCCATGAGTTCGTCGGCGAGGTGGTGGAGGTGGGTGCCGGCGTCGCGGATGTGACGCCGGGTGACACGGTCAGCGGCGAGGGCCATCTGGTGTGCGGGAAGTGCCGCAACTGCATGGCCGGACGGCGCCATCTGTGCATCCGTACGATCGGTCTCGGTGTGCACACCGATGGCGCGTTCGCCGAGTACGTGGTGCTGCCCGCGTCCAATGTCTGGGTCCACCGGCATGACATCGACCTCGACGTGGCCGCGATCTTCGACCCGTTCGGCAATGCGGTGCACACCGCGCTGGCCTTCCCCGTGCTGGGCGAGGACGTGCTGGTCACCGGGGCTGGCCCGATCGGCATGATGGCCGCGGCGATCGCCGCCCACGCGGGCGCGCGCCATGTGGTGATCACCGACGTCAGCCCGTACCGGCTCGATCTCGCGCGCAAGATGGGCGCCACCGTCAGCCTGGACGTCAGCGCCCACTCCATCGCCGGCGTCATGCCCGACCTCGGCATGAGTGAGGGCTTCGATATCGGTTTGGAGATGTCGGGGCGCGCGGAGGCGCTGCGCGACATGATCGCCACCATGAGCCCCGGCGGCCGGATCGCGGTGCTTGGCCTGCCTGCCGAGGAGGTCCCGGTGGACATGGCGACGGTGGTGACCCGCATGCTCACGCTGCGCGGCATCTACGGCCGTGAGATGTACGAGACCTGGTACGCGATGTCCGTGCTGCTCCAAAGCGGCTTGGACATCTCGCCGGTGATCACGCATCGGTTCGGCTACGAGCAGCATGCGCAGGCGTTCGCCACCGCACGCTCCGGCAACTGCGGCAAGGTCATCATTGACTGGACCCGCGCTGCCCTGACCTGACCTGACCTGCCCTGACCTGCCCTGACCTGGTTCCGCCTGGCCGATCGCCCCAGTGGCCGCCGGCCTGGCCTTCGCCGCGTACCCACCGATCCGTCCCCGAAGGAGTCCCCGTGTTCGACAGCGTGCGCCAGGATCTGCGTGCCCAGTTGGAGGAGATCCGCGACGCCGGCCTGTACAAGTCCGAGCGTGTGATCTCCAGCCCGCAGTCCGCGAGCGTCCGCGTTGGCGGCGAGGCGGTCGTCAACTTCTGCTCCAACAACTACCTCGACCTCGCGGATCACCCCGAGGTGATCGCCGCGGCCAAGCAGGCGCTGGACGACTGGGGCTTCGGCATGGCCTCGGTGCGGTTCATCTGCGGCACCCAGGAGCCGCACAAGGAGTTGGAGCGACGGCTCTCGGAGTTCCTCGGCACTGAGGACACGATCCTCTACAGCTCCTGCTTCGACGCCAACGGCGGGGTCTTTGAAACGCTGCTGTCCGAAGCGGACGCGGTGATCTCCGACGAGCTCAACCACGCCAGCATCATCGACGGCATCCGGCTGTCCAAGGCGGCCCGCTTCCGCTACCGCAACCGTGACCTGGCCGACTTGGAGCGCTGCCTGAAGGAGGCGTCAGGGGCGCGCCGCAAGCTCATCGTGACCGACGGCGTCTTTTCCATGGACGGCTACATCGCGCCGCTGGACGAGATCTGCGACCTGGCCGAGCGGTACGGCGCCATGGTGATGGTGGATGACTCGCACGCCGTTGGCTTCGTCGGCGCGCACGGCCGTGGCACACCCGAGTTGTACGGGGTCAGCGAGCGGATCGACATCATCACCGGCACGCTCGGCAAGGCGCTCGGTGGCGCCAGCGGTGGCTATGTCGCCGCCCGCGCCGAGATCGTCGAGTTGCTGCGCCAGCGCTCGCGTCCGTACCTGTTCTCCAACTCGCTCGCCCCCTCCATCGTCGGCGCCTCGCTGAAGGTGCTCGACCTGCTGGCCGCATCGGATGAGCAGCGTGAGCAGTTGCGTACGAACACGGCGCTGTTTCGCACGGAGATGACAGCGGCCGGATTCGATGTGCTGCCCGGCGAGCACGCCATCGCCCCGGTGATGGTCGGTGACGCGGCCCTGGCCGCCACGATGGCCGCGGCCCTGCTCGAACGGGGCATCTATGTGATCGCGTTCTCCTACCCGGTGGTACCCCAGGGCAAGGCCCGCATCCGCGTCCAGCTCTCGGCCGCGCACTCGACGGACGACGTACGCCGGGCGGTGGCCGCGTTCCGTGCGGTACGGAACGAGTTGGCCGCGCAGTAGCTGACGGGCACCGGCGGCGCGCGCTCAAGGTGTTTGGAGGACCACGACCCAGCAGGTGAGCGGCTCTTTGGTGTGGTAGGTCTGGCCGGCCCGCTGATCTACGAGGCGGGCCGCGCCGCGCTGGGTCAGCTCCGCGATGTGGGCCGGGAATCCCCTGGCGTCCCAGATGTGTGACAGCACGGTCAGCACCGTGTATCCGCCGGGCCTGGCCGCCGCGACGAGCGAGTCGATGCCCTCCGGGCCGACGTGCCCCGCGGTGAACGTCCCGGCGCAGACGACGGCGCCGTAGCCGCCCTGGTGCGCCGGTAGCGGCCGGGTGATGTCGGCGATGGCGAGATGTCGGTAGATGCCCTTCTGCCTGGCCACGTCGAGCATCCCCGAGGAGAGGTCAACGCCATCGACGGCGGTGAACTCGCGCTGCGCCAACTCAACGCCGACCAGCCCGGTGCCGCAGGCGGCGTCCAGCACCTCGGTGTCCGGCGGGACCAGTTCGGCAACCCGAGCGGCGGCGAGCGCGGGCCCCACATAGCCCAGGTTCGCCGTGTCCCGCTCGTAGTCCCGCGCCCAGTCGTCGTAGATGCCGGTGCGCTCTTCGACGTCTCCGCTGAGGGAGTACATCCGGCGCAAGATGGGATGGTCCACGCCGACCTGGTCGGCCTCGTCAGTCTCGCTGGCGTCGTCGCTCACCCGAAGTTCCTACCCCAGCCATGCGGGTGCGTAAAGACCGTATCGGCCAGCTGGATGACGCGGTGCGCTAGGCGCCGCGGCCCACCGGGTTGTGGCGGATCACGGTCTCGATGAGGCCCGGTGTCGCGTCGGGAAAGTCCATGGCCACCAGGCCGAGCCCGGTCAGGAAGCGGCCGTTCGGGCCAGTCAGGAAGTGGCGGACGCGGGGGTTGAGGTATTGGGCGCCCGTCAGCGGGGAGCCTGCTGCGGAGGTGCTGACGTAGTTCACGTAGAGCTTGCCGGGCCGTGCGGCGGCCTTACGGAAGTGCCGTTCCACCGCGCGGTACTTGGCAGCGAGGGTGGCCGGCTCGTCGTTCTGGATGTCCAGCAGTTTCGGGTCGCCGTACGGGATGCCCGGCAGTTTGGCGTTGTCGGCGAGCAGGACGACCTTGCCGCGGGCCTCCCCGAGTGTGGGCAGCGTCGCGTCGAGCCGAAACAGGGGGCGAAAGCCCGCCAGATACAGATCGAAAACGCGGCGGAACTCGGCGTCGGGCACCGTGGAGTGCTCCTGCCGCAGACGCATCAAGACAGTCTCTGTCGGATGGGCGCGCAAGAACGCCTCACATGCCAGCAGCACATCCCCGAACAGCAACTTCTGGGACAGGGCCGCGTGGTGGACGACGAAGGCCGAGTGAAAGGACCGGCACCGGATGTCCAGGAAGCGGATGCCGGCATTCAGTTGCTCGGCGATGGTGCGGCGCTGGCAGGCGACCTGCGCGCCGCCTAGACGAACGCCCGAGTGATGCGTCCCGGGCAGGCTCAGACGCGCCACTGGCAGGTCGTCGGCGATCTGGGCGAGCCAGTCCTGGGTGGTGGGTCGGGGGGTACGCGGCGGTGCGGTGAGGGGCCCACTGCTCGCCGCGGCCGGGTGCCCGCCCGCGTACCCCGCGAGCCCACCCGCGGTTATAGTCGCCGCGCCGAACAGGAAGCCGCGCCGGTCCAAGCTCATGTCGCGTCCTCTCGTGGCCATCTCATGGCCCGTCGAGTGTTCCGTGGAGACGGGGCGCACGGTAACAGCTTCGGCCACCTACCACGGGACTCATTCGGCCCATCGGCCTGGACACCGCGGATATGTGACGGGCTTTGCCCCCGTACGGCCCGTGTGTCCACCTGCGCGACGTGGCGCAAACCCACCGGGTCCGCCGACTCCTCTCGCCGGCCCGGTCCGCTCCCGGGCCCGCTCCCCCGACCCGCTTGCGCACCGCGGCGGTGCTCGGCTCGCCGAGAAAACCGGATGCCCCGGGGCGCGACCCTCTGCGAGGGTCCGGGCGTGGATGCTGTGGAGTGTAGTGACGTACTGCTTATCGGCGGACGCTCGGGCGTCGGCAAGTCAACCGTGGCCTGGGAGGTCTCCGCGCTGTTGCAGGCGGCGGGGACGGCGCACTGTCTGATCGAGGGCGACCTGATGGACCAGATACACCCGGCACCGCCCGACGACCCGGACCGCTCGGCGATCACCGAGCGGAACCTCGCGGCGGTCTGGGCCAATTACGCCGCGTTGGGGCAGCGCCGGCTGGTCTATACGAACACGGTGAGCATCCTGGAGGGCGCGATGTTCCGGCGGGTGCTGGGCGAGCCCGTACGGCTCGTGCCGCTCCTGCTGACCGCGCAGGACACCACCGCAGCCGAGCGGCTGGCGGGTCGCGAGATCGGTTCGCAGTGGGAGCCGCACGTCCAGCGCAGCGCCGTCATGGCGCGGCACCTCGCGGAGCACGCGCCGGCGGGCACCGTACGGGTGGCGACGGACGGCAGATCGGTGCCGGACATCGCCAGGGACGTGGTCGCGGCAACCGGCTGGGCAATCGATCATGCGTGAGCAAGCACTACACGGTCGTCAGCGGTTCGCACGCATCCACACTCGCCGTGTTCCGCGCGTTCGGCTGGGAGGCGCTGTCTCGGGGCAGCGGCATCACCGTACGGTACGCATCGCTCGCGCATCCGGACGCGTGGAGCGGCCCCAATGCCCCCAAGACGGGCGGCTCCCCGGCCGCGTATCGACAGTTCAGTGACCTGGTGCGCGAGTTCGGCACCGGCCGCAGCGCGGCCATCGGCCAGGTCTCCCTCACCGACTCGCGGGCCGTCATCACCTACGACTCCCTCACCACGGCCATCGCCGCCATCCGCAACAGCACGGTCGGCGCGGTGAAGATGCCCGAACTCACTCAGGTTGCGGACGGCTGGCTCCGGCTGCACGGCCAAAGCAAGCTGGAGGGCGCCAGCGACTGGATCTGCCTGGACCGGTACGGCAACGCGTACAACAAGGCAGTGGCCATCGTGACACCCGACGCACGGACCAAGGCGGCCCGGTTCGAGACGCTGGCGTGGCCGGACGGCAAGCCGCCCGCGCCGACCTGCACCGCCCCCAACCACCGCGCCACCGGCTGACCCGCGCTTGCGGAGCCACCGACCGTGCGGGGTCGGTGCGCCATGCGAGTGACTGGCTAATATTTTACGGTTTGTCCGAGTGGTGGACGGGGACGCGATCACGGGGCAGCAGCACACCAGCGAAGGGCCGTGACGCCATGGCAACGACCTCGACACCTCCCGTCGAGCACCGACCGACCGCATCGCAGATCACCTTGCGGGTCAACGGGGCCGCCCATCGGCTGACCGTTGACCACCGCACCACCGTGCTCGATGCGCTCCGCGAGCACCTTGGCCTGATCGGGGCGAAGAAAGGCTGCGATCACGGCCAGTGCGGTGCGTGCACCGTGCTCATCGACGGCCATCGGATCAACAGTTGTCTGACCCTGGCCGTGGCGGCGGACGGCGCGCAGATCACCACCGTGGAGGGGCTGTCCGATGGTGAGCAGCCGCACCCGCTCCAGCGGGCCTTTCTCGATCACGACGGCTTCCAATGCGGCTACTGCACCCCGGGCCAGTTGTGCTCCGCGATCGGAGTGCTCGCCGAGGCCGCCGATGGGCACCCCTCGCACGTCACGCCGTTGCCGGGGACCGGCTCAGGGGCGCCGCCGCCGGGCTCCCCGGTGCCGCTGACGTCGAGCGAGATCCGCGAGCGGATGAGCGGCAACCTGTGCCGGTGCGGCGCGTACACGAACATCGTGGACGCCATCGAGGAGGTGGCGCCGTGAGGCCGTTCGGCTACGTACGAGCCGACGACGTCGAAACGGCGATCGCCACCGTCGCCACCGAGCCCGACGCCCGGTTCCTGGGCGGCGGCACCAATTTGGTGGACCTGATGAAGCTGGGCGTGGAGCGCCCGGGGCTGCTCGTGGACGTCAGCAGGTTGCCGCTGACCGGCATCGATCCGGTCGGCGACGGCAAGCTGCGGATCGGCGCGAACGTACGCAACAGCGACCTCGCCGCCCATCCACTGATCCGCGCCCGCTATCCGGTGCTCTCCCAGGCGCTGCTCGCGGGCGCCTCCGGCCAGCTGCGCAATGCCGCCACCACCGGGGGCAATCTGCTCCAGCGCACTCGGTGCCTGTACTTCCAGGACGTCAGCAAGCCCTGTAACAAGCGCGCCCCTGGCAGCGGTTGCCCAGCCCGCGAGGGCATCCACCGGGACCTAGCGGTCCTCGGCCACTCCGAGCACTGCGTTGCGACCAACCCTTCCGACCTGGCCGTCGCGCTCGCCGCGCTCGACGCCAGCGTCGTGCTCCGCGGCCCGGACGGCGAGCGCACGGTTGCCGCCACCGCATTTCACCGGCTCCCCGCGGACCTGCCGGAGCGGGACACCGTCATCGCTCACGACGAACTGCTGACGGCCGTCGAACTGCCCGCCCCGCCGCCGGGCCGCTCCGCCTACCGCAAGGCCCGAGACCGCGCCTCGTACGCCTTCGCGCTCGCCTCCGTCGCCGCCGTGCTCGACGTCCAAGGCGGCACGGTGCGCGAGGTGCGCCTCGCATTCGGTGGTCTGGCCCACAAGCCGTGGCGGGCCACGGTCGCCGAGCAGGCGCTGCTCGGCGCGCCCGCGACCGAGGAATCCTTCCGGCATGCGGCCGACGCCGAGTTGGCGGCGGCCAGGCCGCTGCGCGACAACGGCTTCAAGGTCCCGCTCGCCCGCAATCTGGCGGTCCGCGTGCTGGCCTCGCTCGCCGACGCCAACCACATGCCGCAACTAGGCAGTTGAGGAGGCACCCATGAGCCACCCCGAGCCTGGGGCCCCGCTGGGCCGCCTCGAAGGACAGCTGAAGGTCACCGGCGCCGCGCGCTATGCCGCGGAGTACACGCCGCGCGGCACGGCATACGCCTGGCCGGTGCCGGCGACCATCGCCCGCGGCACGGTGACCGCCGTACACGACACCGATGCGCTCGCGATGCCCGGCGCGCTCGCGGTACTCAGCCACCACAACGCGCCGCGTGTCACCCCGGCCGATGACCCGGTGCTTAGCGTCCTACAGAACGCACACGTCCCGCACCGCGGCTGGTACGTGGCTCTGGCCATCGCCGAGTCCCTAGAGGCGGCGCGCGGCATGGCCGCAGCACTGCACATCGACTATGCGGCCGATGAGCACGACGTGGTCCTCACCGAGGGCCATGCGAGGCTGTACGAGCCGGAGTTGGCCAACGGCGGCCATCCGGCCCGCCGTGAGCACGGCGATTTCGATGCCGCGTACGCCAGTGCAGCGGTGCGCGTGGATGCGACGTACACCATGGCGGCGCAGCACAACCACCCCATGGAGCCGCACGCCTCCACCGCCGAGTGGGACGGTGACCGGCTGACGGTGTACGACTCGAACCAGGGCTCGACCAAGGTCCGGGACGCGCTGGCGACGCTGTTCGAGTTGCGCCCCGAGCAGGTGACCGTGGTCTCCGAGCACGTCGGTGGCGGCTTCGGCTCCAAGGGCACGCCGCGTCCGCAGGTGGTACTCGCCGCGATGGCCGCCCGTCAGCTTCGCCGCCCGGTCAAGCTGGCGCTGCCCCGCAATCAACTCGCTGCCGTCGTCGGCCACCGGGCCCCCACGGTGCAGCGGCTGCGGATCGGCGCGGACCGAAAGGGTGGGATCAGCGCGCTCGGGCACGAGATCATCACCCACACCTCGACGGTCAGGGAGTTCGTGGAGCAGGCAGCGACGCCCTCACGCACCATGTACACGGCGCCCAACAGTCGTACCACGCACCAGGTGGCCGCGTTGGATGTCCCAACGCCGTCGTGGATGCGCGCGCCAGGCGAGGCGTCGGGGATGTACGCGCTGGAGTCGGCCATGGACGAGTTGGCGGTCGCCCTTGGCATGGACCCGGTTGAACTGCGGGTACGCAACGACCCGGCCATCGAGCCGGATACCGGAAAGCCGTTCAGCAGCCGGCATCTGGTGGAGTGCCTGCGCGAGGGCGCCCGCCGGTTCGGTTGGGAAGAACGTGATCCACGGCCGCGCAGCCGTCGCGAGGGAAGCCTGCTGATCGGTACGGGCGTCGCCTCCGCCACCTATCCGGTTCTCGTCTCGCCCTCCATGGCCGAGGCGTGCACCGTGCCCGGCGGCGGCTATCGGGTACGGGTCAACGCGACCGACATCGGCACCGGCGCTCGTACGGTGCTCGCCCAGGTCGCCGCGGACGCGCTCGGGGTGCCCGTGGACCATGTGCTGATCGACATCGGCCGCAGCGATCTGCCCGCGGCGCCCCTGGCCGGCGGCTCGTCCGGCACCGCGTCTTGGGGTTGGGCGGTGCATCACGCGTGCCGCAGGCTGCGGGCACTGGTCATGGAGGCGGGGGGCGCGGAAACCCCGACCACCACGCTGCGCGCCTTCGCGGACACCTCCGGAGAGGCGGACGCCGAATCCCCCTACGCCCGGCACGCCTTTGGCGCGCATTTCGCCGAGGTCGCGGTGGACGCGGACACCGGCGAGACGCGAGTACGGCGACTACTGGGCGTCTACGCCGCCGGTCGCATCCTCAACTCCCGCACCGGCCATAGCCAGTTCATCGGCGGAATGGTCATGGGGCTCGGCATGGCGCTGCTGGAGGGCAGCACCATGGACCCGTCTTTCGGTGACTTCGCCGAGCGCGACCTGGCCTCGTACCACGTGCCCACCTGCGCCGACACTCCCGCTATGGAGGCGCACTGGATCGACGAGGACGACCGGCACCTCAACCCGATGGGCAGCAAGGGCATCGGAGAGATCGGCATCGTGGGCACGGCCGCGGCGATCGGCAACGCCGTGCACCACGCGACGGGCGTACGGCTGCGGGAGCTGCCGATGACCCCGGACAAGGTGCTGGCCCACCTCAACTGACCCGGCGGGCACCGGTACCGGCGGGGTGGGCCCGCCACCCAGCCACGGGGCGCGCCCGGTACCGGCTCGCGCCTGCATTCCGCGCGGGAGCCTGCGATGCCACCCCACGCCCGTGGCAGGGCGTGGCGCGCGGATAGGGTACGTCCGGGTTTTCTCGTGACCGGAAGGACGTGTTGCCCTATGCAGGATCTCGCGACGATTGCGCCTGCCTTCGTGGAGATGGCGCACCGCATCGTGTGGGCGTCGGTCGCCACCGTGGACCGGTCTGGCCGGCCGCGCAGCAGGGTGTTGCACCCGATCTGGACCTGGGAGGACGGCGTGCTCACCGGCTGGGTGGGCACGGGTCCCACCCCGGCCAAGCGCGCCCATCTGGCCCATAGCCCGTATGCCTCGGTCAACTACTGGGCTCCCGGGCACGACACCTGTGTCGCGGAGTGCGCGGCCGAGTGGGCCGATGACGTGGAGACCCGCACCCGGGTGTGGAATCTGCTCAAGTCGGCCCCCGAGCCGCTGGGCTACGACCCCGGGGGCATTGGCGTCCCCGACTGGCAGACGCCCGAGTCGCCCGGGTTCACCGCCTTGAAGCTCACTCCGTGGCGACTGCGGGTGATGCCGGGGACGCTGATGGCCGGCAAGGGGGGCGACATTTTGACCTGGCAGCGGACGGAGTAGCCGGGTCGCCGCCGGCCCCCGGCCGCTGCGCGCGGGGGCGCCCACGGGGTGGCGCCGGTGTCGCGCTCCGGCAATCGTCGGTGCCGGCCGCAGGCGATACGAGCCGTGTGCCTCCCGACGGGACGGCCGCTGTCGTCCCGTCAGGAGCCGACACGACATCTGGCACATACTCCGGTGAGCTCCAGGATGTGCTCCACAGCGGAGAACCCGGTGCACTCCCCCACTCGCTCCGCCCACTCCTCGACCACATCGGCGTCCACCGACTGGCTCCTGCCGCAGTCGCGGCAGATGAGGTAGTGCCGGTGCCCGGCGGCGGGGCGCCGCCGATACAGCCGGCCCTCCGCGTCATCGCGTACAACATCCAGCAGCCCGGCGCGCTCCAGGGCCTGGACACTGCGGTAGACCGTGGTCAGCCCGATGGACACCCCGTCAGCGGCCAGCCGCGCGTGGAGTTCCTGCGCCGATACGAAGTCGGGGCAGGCCGCAAGGACCCGCAGCACGGCGGCGCGCTGCGGCGTGGACCGCCCCGACGGGACGTCACGCACCGCGTCCGCCACCTCCCCGGGCAGCCCACCGCCCACGATCATTGGCCCTCCACCGCAGCTCGACAGCGTGTGGCTCACACCCACACGCTAGATGACAATGATTTCCACGTCCAGGGTGGTTCGGGGCACGGCCCGAGGCTCTGGGGGCGCGAGGGGGCGTACACAACCGCAGCTTGGCGCATAGGCCCCTAGCGGTCGCGGCGAGGCAGGCCCGCAGGGGAGGAGGGACGGTGACGCGGCCCCCCTGTTGACCTCCAGGTGGCGTGTCCACTTCATACCTCCTCACCTTGGTTCGAAGCCCCAAGATGGCTCATGCTGCCCGACCTACGACAGGGCGAGACCTTGAAGCGCTGACGGTTGCCCCCGGGCCTTTCACCCCATCAATGCCGTCACGCTAGACGCCTAAACGGCTACGCTGAGTCAATGGAGAAAAATGTGGCCTTAGCGCAGCCATGGAAGACCAAGACGTCTTTCAAGCCGAGTTGGCGCGCAAGTTAGACGACGAGATGAGACGGCTGACTGGTCACCAGGGGCAATTGACTGATCGTCAGGTACGTCGCTGGCTCAGAGGTGAGGTTCAGTGGCCGCACCCTGTCCAACGCATCGCGCTGGAGAGGATTCTCGGACGGCCAGCGCTCGAACTAGGGTTCAAGCCTCGGGCCAAGCTGCCTGCCGAGGAGGACCCCTTGCAGCGCCGCTTCTTCTGCACTGCCGCCACGGGCACCGTCGTTTCTACCGCCATAGGCCCAATTGCTCCCTCTGTTGGACGAGCCGACGTGGGCCGCTTCCGGGCCGAACACACCAGAATCGTCAATAAAGACCAGACGCTGGGCGGCAGTCAGGACGTGGAGAGCCACTCCATCGAGCTCGCTACACAGATCAAGTCGGCACTCGCAACAGGACGATCATCTACGAAGACACGCACGGCGCTGTATCACCTGGCTTGTGACGTCAAGTCGGCGCGGACTTCCTCCAGCCGCACGGAAGTTCGCACCATCGTGGCAGGGTCTCACTCCAAAGATCCCCATGTTCGAGAATGGGCAGAAAGGGCCGAAACATGGACGTGAAGCGTTACTCGCACGCTGATGCTGTAAATATCCGAGAGATGATTCTCGATATGCACGACGCGGCGTACAGAGACGAGAGCGACACGTTCCACTCCCGCGAGCGCTTCAGCGAATTTTTCGACCACTGGAGCAGCAAAGTTGAGTGGTCATGTGTAGTCGGCTTTGTGGATAGTTCTCCGGTCGGCTTCGCCTACGGTTCATCCTTCGATTCCGGCGGGTGGTGGCAAGGCTCCGAACGGCCCGGGACAGTGGGACCGGACGCCACGGTGTTTGGCCTGTCAGACCTGACGGTCGTACAGTCATGGCGAAAGACCGGAGTGTCGGCCCGCCTTCATGATGCTGTTATCAACAGTCGTGGAAGTGACGTGGCGACACTACTCGTGGACACGGAGCACACCAAGGTTTCAGCTCTCTATGAGAGATGGGGCTACGAAAAGGTAGGGGAGCAAAAGCCGTTCGAGGACTCTCCCATCTTCGCGATCATGGTGAAGCGGCTGCGGCCTTAGGACTCGAATGAGCCATCCCTGGTCATAGCAGCTACGGCTTAGCCCGCATTTGCCTGTGACTCAGTCCGCATTCTCCACAGCCGCGTAGCGCGATGCCTTGGGCGTTGCCTTCGTGCTCAACGCCGCGATCATCCGCTCGCTCTGCGGCCACAGGAAGAAGTGATCTCCCGGCAGCACCGTCAGCGAAAAGCCGCCGCTGGTGGCCAGCGACCAGTCTTCGACCATCTCCGGGGTGGCCTCGTCGTCCGCGTCACCCGTGAATGCGTCGATCGGACAGCTCACCCGGGCATCGAGGTCGGGAGCGTACGTGCCGATGAGTTGGTAGTCGGCACGGATTGCGGGCAACAGCAGTTCCCGCATCTCCGGATCGTCGAGCAGTGCGTTGTCGGTGCCGCCCAACCGCCGCAGCTCATCAGCGAGTTCCGCCTCGCTCAGACGGTAGGTGTCAGTGGGCCGCAGTCGGCGCGGGCCGGGGCGCCCCGAGACGCACAGCCGCCGGGGCCGCAGGCCCGCCTCCCGTTCCAGGCGCAGCGCCACCTCCCAGGCCACCGACGCGCCCATGCTGTGGCCGAACAGCACCAGGTCGCGTCCGCGCAGTAGCGGTGTACGGGTCAGCTCGGCGGTGAGCGCGTCGGCGAGCGCGGCCATCTCGACCAATGGCTCCTCAAGGAGCCGGTCCTGACGTCCCGGATATTGGACCGCAAGGAGCTCCATGTTCGGCGGCAGCATCCGGGCCCAGGGGATGAAGAATCCGGCGTTGCCGCCCGCGTGCGGCAGACATAGCACGGTGGTGGTGGCGTCGGGCCGCGGCACGGGGCGGCGTAGCCACGGGGACACGGGCGCGGTCGTCACGGTCATCTCCGTTCGGTCGTAGGCGGTGCCACCGCGCACGAGGAGACCGGCGGCCCTGCCCTGGCAGTCTCCCCCATCGAGCGAGGGGCGCCCTGCGGACCCGCGCCCCCGGCTGCCGATGCCCGGCGGACGAAAACACCCGGCCTTTGGGGGTGGCGTGGCAGGCGGTGGTCGGGTTCGATGGCGGGCACACCGAACGGCTACCGGAAGCGGTGGCCGTGCGGTACGCCCTCACCAGCCCACCATCCCGCGCTGCACGGTTTTACCCCCATCGCGACCCGTAATTCGTCCGACCTTGTACGTTTCTTCCCTGTATCGAAGGACCCCACATGAAACCGCTCCGTATCCGCCTTGGAGGACTTGTCACTGCGCTGGTGGCCGCCGCGCCGTTGGCCATGGCCGCCCCCGTCGCCGCCGATGCGCCGGTTGCTGCCGGGGCACGTGCCACGGCCGACCGCGGCGCCTTCGATGGGCCCACCGTCGAGGAGAAGCGGTTGGATCTGCCCGTGCCGCGCGAGATTTTGCGCCGCAGCGGGTTCGACGACGTGGCGCCTCGCTTCGCTCGTGCGCTGGTGGGCGCGCGCTCGGCAACGGCGGCTGAGCGACTGGTGGAGCGGCACGGGCAGCGGGTGTGGGACCGCGCGGTGGACCGGGCGCAAGGCCGCGGCCCCGCGGGCGGCGATCTGAGTCGGGACGACGACCGCCCGCTGTACTGGGCGCGGCTCGGCATGACCCGGGCACTGGCCGACTGGAAGCCGTCCTTTCCCCTGTCGGACGCGCGCAGGACCGCGCTGCTTGACGGCCTTGAGCGCTCCTCGCGCGGGCAGGACACCATGCGGCTGCCGGCGGGGAAGGGCATCAAGCGGATCGTGGTGACCGGGTTCGACCCGTTCCAACTCGACTCCGATCCGCGGCGCAGCAACCCCTCCGGCGCCGCGGCGCTCGCGCTGGACGGCACCACGATCCGTACCTCCTCGGGCCCGGCGCGCATCGAGACGGCCGTCTTCCCGGTCCGTTGGGACGACTTCGCCAGCGGTGTGGTCGAACGCACGCTGCTGCCGCACTTCCGGCCAGGGCCGCGGCAGGCGGATCTGTTCACGACCATCAGTCAGGGCAGCCCGGGCCGGTTCGATGTGGAGCGCACCAACGGGGCCTGGCGCGGGGGCTACGGTGACAACGCGAACGTGTCCCGCACCGGCACGGTGCCCATCTCGCCGGGCGTGCCGACACCGAGCCCGCAGCCTCAGTGGACGACGACCTCGCTGCCGTATCAGCGGATCGTCGCGGCGGACACCGGTCCCTTTCCGGTACGCGACAACACGGCCGTGACCGAGATCCCGGCCGGTGGCACCGAGCCCGTGCAGCGGCCCAACGGCCCCACGCCCGGCTCGACGGCGCGCGCCGGCGGCGGCGGTAACTACCTCTCCAACGAGATCGCCTATCGCGCGACGCTGCTGCGTGACGCGGTGCACCTCAACGCGCCCGGCGGGCACCTGCACACCCCGGTCCTCACCTTCGGCGCCGACAACGCCGATCCGACCACGGGCAAGGTCACCGACCCGCAGTTCGTCCGTAACCGGCTCGCCATCACGGCGCAGATACGCGCGGTGTTGACGGTGGCGGCAGGCACGCTGCGCTGACCTCGGCACGGTAGACATCCCAGGCACCCCAGGCACGCTGCGCTGACCGGCACGGCGGGCACACCAACCGGGGCGCCGGCGGACCGATTGGGCTCGCAGCCCGACTGTTGGGCACACCCGGCGCCAGCGGCGGAACGACGCTGCCCCGGCCACGCGAAGTGGCCGGGGCAGCGTCGTCTCCAGTGCCCTCCTCCGGGCGCCTGGCGCCTCGGGAGACCACGCGTCGGGGCTGGTGAGCGGACGTGACAGACTCGGCCCGCGCGTTTCCCAGAGCTACCGAAGGATGGTCACGTTGCGTCGCGTTGAACCCGAAGTCCGTCTCATCGCCCGCCCCCAACTGGACTACGACGAGGTCGCTGGATACCTCGCCGAGGTGGGCGGTGAGAACTGGCTGGAGCGCATCGACCGGGGGGACCTGGACGACGCGCAGAACCTGGCGGAGTTCGCCGGGCGCGTGTGCTATCGCTCCTGGGAGCCGGGCCTCAACCCGAATGTCACCCGCATCCGTACTGACCAGGAAAAGTACCTGCACAACATTTTGGCCAGCGCGCACGGCTCGGTGCTTGAGCACGTGAGCTTCTCCCTCGTGCTCCACCACGTCAGCCGGGTCGCCACCCACGAGTTGGTACGCCATCGCGCGGGCACCGCCGTATCGCAGGAGTCGCTGCGCTTCGTACGCCTGGACGACCTGCCCTTCTGGTTCCCGGACTGGGCCGAGGGCGACCCGGAGCTCATGGAACGGGCCACGGAACTGCTCACGCGGATGGAAGAGTTCCAACTGTGGATGGCCGAGCACTTCGGGCTGGACGAGAAGGGCGTGCCGTTCGCCGAGAAGAAGGCCAAGACCTCGTTCATGCGACGCTTCGCCCCCGAGGGCGTGGCCACCGGCCTGGTGTGGACGGCCAATGTGCGTACCTTGCGCCATGTCATCGAGAGCCGAACGGCGCCCGGCGCCGAGGAGGAGATCCGGCTACTGTTCGGCAAGGTCGGCGAGTTGCTGACCAAGGAGGCCCCGGCCCTGTTCGGCGACTACACCATCGATGACGGCGCGTGGATACCCGGCTGGCGCAAGGTCTAACGCAACACCGCAACACCGCAACACCGCAAGCACACAGGCACACAAGCCCTCAGATCTGCGATGTCCCCGTCCCCAGAACCGGGGTGGCCCACCCGCTACGGAAGAGGTTGTGGGCCACCACGGTGGGAGGGCAGCGGCGGCTCGTCATCGCTCGGCGGTGCGGCCCGCGGGCCGGGCTCAGGTACCGGCCTTGAGGCCGTAGGCCCGTCGTGCTCCGCTGCGGCGCCTTCGACCGGGCGCGGCGCGGGCGCACCGACTGCGGACTCAGCCTCGGGGGCGTGCGGCTTGGCGCTGGCCGAGCGGGCCCCCTGCCAGGCGCCTAGCCGGCGTACGACGGGTTCGGTGTAGCGAGCGGCCAGCGGGCCGACGATGACCAGGATCAGGACGTACGCGGTGGCGAGGGGGCCGATCCTGGGCTCGGTGCCCACCGCGAGCCCCGCGATGACGATGGAGAACTCACCGCGTGCGACCAGCGCACCGCCGGCCCGCAGCCGCCCCCGGGAGCCGATGCCGGCGCGGCGTGCCGCGTACCAGCCGGTGCCGACCTTGGTGATCGCCGTGACGGCGGCGAGCAGCAGCGCGGGCAGCAGCACCGGGGGGATTTCGGTCGGGTCGGTCGAGAGCCCGAAGAAGACGAAGAAGACGGCGGCGAACAGGTCCCGCAGCGGTGTCAGCAGCCGCTCCGCGCCCTTGGCCACCTCGCCGGACAGTGCGATGCCCACCAGGAAGGCGCCGACGGCGGCGGAGACCTGAAGCTCCTGAGCGACCCCGGCGACGAGCAACGTCAGGCCCAGGACGACCAGCAGCAACATCTCGGGGTTGTCCGACGAGACCGCACGGCTGATCAACCGCCCGTGCCGTAGGGCGAGATAGAGAACGACGCCTACGGTGCCGAGCGCGATCAGCAACGTCACGCTGCCGCCCGCGAGCCCGGCCCCGGCCAGCAGGGCGGTCAGCAGGGGCAGATAGACCGCCATCGATAGATCCTCGATGACCAGCACGCTCAAGATGACCGGCGTCTCACGGTTGCCCAGCCGTCCCAGATCGGTGAGGACCTTGGCGATGACGCCCGATGAGGAGATCCAGGTGACACCGGCGAGGGCCACCGCGCCCACCGGCCCCCAGCCGAGCAGCAGCGCGGCGACCGCGCCCGGGGTGGCGTTGAGGACGAAGTCCACTGCCCCAGACGGGTACTGGGTCTTGAGGCTGGTGACGAGCTCCGATGCGCTGTACTCCAGGCCGAGCAGGAGCAACAGCAAGATGACGCCGATCTCCGCGCCGACTCCGACGAAGTCCTCGCTGGCCTTGAGCGGCAGCAGCCCGCCCTGCCCGAAGGCGAGCCCGGCCAGCAGGTACAGCGGTATCGGGGACAGGCCGAAGCGCAGCGCCATACGGCCTATGAGGCCGAGTCCCAAGATGACGGCCCCGAGTTCTATCAGGAGCGTGGTGGTGTCATGCACGCCGGTCAGCCCTCCGCGATGATCGTGGTGAGCGCGTCAACGCCCTCCCTAGTGCCGACCGCGACGAGCGTGTCGCCCATGGCGAACCGGAAGTCCGGGCCGGGCGACGGGTGGGCGCTGGTGCGCCGCAGTACCGCGACGATGGAGGCTCCGGTGCGGGTCCGGGCTCCGGTGTCGCCGAGCAGTCGCCCCGCGTACGGTGAGCGTCTGCCGACCGGTATGTGCTCGGTGACCAGATCGATGCCGTCCGTGCGGACCGCATCGATCGGCGCCGTGTCGATGAGGTGGGCGACCGCGGTGGCCTCCTCAGGAGAGAGCGGGATCGATGCCTGGCAGGAGTCGGGGTCGTCGTCGGAGTAGAAGCCGATAAAGCGGCGGCCGTCTTGGTGGACGACGACGGACAGATGTTGTCCTGCGTGCGTCGTGAAGTCGTACTGGGTACCGACACCGGGCAGCGTTGTACGCCGTGTGCCCATGGTTGCCTCCTGGGACGCACGTGGTCAGAACGGTTTCTTTAACGTTATATGACCGAAGGTGACCGCCGGAACGACAGGCTCCGACCCCTTGTGGTGCGACCTGGTGTGTCCCCGCGCGTTTCCCGCCTGACCGCGGCGCACACCGTGGCGGAACGCACACGGCCACGGTGTGGTGCCGGTAGGTACAGCCGGCAGATGCGGTGCCGGCAGGTGCGCGCGGACGCCGGGTGCAGTGCAGTGCCATGCCCTGGATACGAGACGGGCACAACACGACAGCACGACGCAGCACAGCGCAACACAGCACAGCACGGCGCAACACGGCACGGCACAGCACGGTGAGGAGACAGCACGGCGAGGAGACAGCCGGGATACGGCGGCGTGCGGTGTCGCTAGCGGTCTGTGGGCCGCCAGGCGTAGCGGATGTCCGGCTCGTGTTCCTCGTTGGCCGAGCCGTCGGTACGGGCCACTTCGGTGAAGCCGTGCCGCTCGTAGAACCGCTGGGCCGGGGCGTTGACCTGGAACGTGACCAGCGTGAGCCCGTCCGGGCGACGGCGCTTCGCCAGGTGCACAAACTGGTCACCAAGCCCCTGCCCGCGCCATCCGGGGTCGAGGTACAACTGCTCCAGTTCGGCCTCCGCGAGCACCAGCAGGCCGACGACGGCGCCATCGGCGACCGCAACCCAGGTCTCGTGGTTGGGGATCACCACCGCCCGAAACCAGCCCCTGACCTCGTCATCGCTGTGGGCACGGCGCACCGCGGGCAGCGCGGCGGCGTAGGAACGCAGCCACACATCGGCCGCAGCCAGCGCGTCACCATCGTCGGCGCGCCGGATCTCCGGTTGCCGGCCCTGCCCGCGCTGCGCGCTATGCGGCTGCCCGCCGCGCCTGCCGCCCGCGGCCTGTCTGTCGTCCGCCCTCATGCCATCCCCCAGTTGCCGTCCAGCCATCGATCCGCGGCGCGCGCGTCGGCATAGTTCGCGGGCGTGCGTGGGAGGGTCCACACCATGTCCGCAGCCCCCGACCGGCAGGCCGTGCAGGTGGACGGCCATCGGCTGGCCCTGACCCATCTCCGTAAGACGCTCTTCCCGGCCTCGGAGCACACCAAGGCCGAGCTCTTGCACTACTACGCACGCATCGCGGAGCTGATGCTGCCACACACCACTGACCGGGCGGCGTCCTTCGTGCGGGCCCCGGACGGCGTGGAGGGCGAGCGCTGGTACGCGAAGAATCCGCCGCCGGGCGCTCCCGAGTGGGTGACCATCACCTCAGTGCCCGGCACGGAGGGCCCAGCTCCGTATGTCGTCGTGGACTCGACCGCGACCTTGGTGGCGATGGCCAACCTCGGGGCGTATGAGGTGCATGTGCCGCAGTGGACGACCAGCACCGGGCCCGATGTGCACGACCGCATCGTCTTCGACCTCGATCCGGGCCCCGGCACCGATGTCACCGACTGCTGCCGCGTAGCGCTTCCGCTGCGTGACGCGCTCGCCGCCGACGGTCTGACGGCCTGTGCGGTCACCTCCGGTTCCAAGGGCCTGCACCTGTACGTGCCGCTGGAGCCGACCCCTGGCGACGCCGCGGTGGCCTATGCCAAGCGGATGGCCGGGCGGATGCGCGCGCAGTTGCCGGATCTCGCGGTGGCGACGATGGCGCGCGCCGCGCGGCACGGCAAGGTGTTCATCGACTGGTCGCAGAACACCTCGGCGAAGACCACGGCCGCGCCGTACACACTGCGCGTCCGCGACCGCCCGGGCGTTGCGACGCCGATCGACTGGGACGAGGTCGCCTCGTGCGAGCAGTCCGCCGTGTTGCGCTTCGGGCCCGATGAGGTGCTGGAGCGCATCGACGGGCCCGGCCCCGATCCGCTGGCACCGCTCACCGATAAGTCGGCACGCGCACCACTGCCTGACGACTGAAGGGTCGCCAGGTGGGCACCACACGGCCGCCTGGTGCCCCCACGAGACGGCTGCGGCTCACGCACGGCGAGGGCCGCGGCGTGAACGGCCACCCGCGTCCGCGGCCTGCGCCGCGCACGCCGAGGTCTCCGCCGCTGTCGGGGTGCGGCGGAGACCATCGGGCGGTCGCTGGGTCATGTACTTACTGGTTGGCCCGTTGGTCGGGGAGTTCCTTAGCGGAGGGACGGCCGGGTCATCGCAGGCCCTCGGGCCCCCCCTTGCCGCGGCGAGCGCGCTCGGTGCCCTCGCCACCTTCGTACTCGACCTCCTCCTTGCGGAGCTGCGCCGAGATCTCCTCCTGCTCGGTGACCCGCTCGGTCTCCAACCGGACGCGCTCCACCGGCACGGTCTCCTTGCGGACCACGGCCTGCTCCCCGTGCAGCGTGATTTCCACCTGCCCGGCCTCGATCCGCCCCGCGCGACTGTGCCGTCCCGCGTCCTCGGCGGAAATCGGCTCACGGGTGAGGTGGACCTCTTCGTGGCTCAGGGGCACGGTGCGGGTCACGTCCTCGGTGACCACGTGCTTACGTAGCCGGGCGCGGCCGGTCTCGTGCTCCTCTGTGCCGACCCGGAGCTGTTCCTCGGACAGGATCATCTCCTGGACGCCTTCCTTGGCCTCGCGGGCTGCCCTGGCGTCCCGAGCGGACTTCCCGGTTTCCTCGCCCCCTTCGGCGCTGCGCCCGGCGCCGGCGCCGACGAGCTTGGGGCCCTGAGCCTCGGCGCGCTGGCCGGAGTTTCCCATTCCGTATCCGGCAGCCCCGGCGACGCCGCTGCTGGCGGCGTTGGCGTCGCTGCCCATGGCAGTGCCGGTGCCGCCTGCGGTGCCCGCGGCTTGCCCTTGGCCCGTGGTCCGCCGCCCTGGCTGCTTGAGGCCGTAGTGTCGGTAGAGCTCCGTTTCCTCCTCCGGCGACAGGTGCCCTGCGGCATCGATGCGCGGAGCGTCCTTGATTTCGTCCTTGCTGTACGGAACCCGCAGGTCACCGCCCGAGTGCTGGGCGCCCGCGAGCGGGACGAAGGTCTCCTTCATGCCGAAGAGTCCGGTACGAACCGTTATCCATTCCGGAACGCCGGTGATGTCATCGCTGTACACCTGCTGCACCGATCCGACCTTTTGGCCATCCGGGTCAACCACGTGCATGCCTGACAGCTCCTGCGGGGTGTCGCCCTGGGGTGCAGTCATCGCCACTGTCTCCTTTCGCGCGAAGCACGCGCCAACACGGCTGGGCGTGCTTCTCTCCATTGCGCGCGTCCAGCAAGCGCACGGCGACCGCAGGCGCCCCTCACGACGCCGGCCACCACCTCGCCGGGACGCGTCTCGGGGCTCTATGAGCGCTCCATACCGGGGCGATCCAGGAAATTGAGACGTACTCCGTTCGAGTGAACGCATGGCGCGACTTATGGGGCATTGTTGGACGTGTCGCTCGCAGCGCACCACGGAGCAGATAGGAGGCGGCGGGGCAAGGGAGCAGTGCGCGGTTGCAGGCCGCGCAGGTGGAAGACCAAACGGCGTGGGGGCGGCGCCCGTGCGGGGCGCCGCCCCCACGCCGCGCGGTAGGGGTGAAACGGTCCGGCCGCCGACCGGCGGTGGGGCGCGGTGACAGCGCCGTGACCCGCCCGCTGGCAGCGGTGGGCGGCTACGGCGCCGCCGCGTCAGCGGATGGGCATCCCGGCCAGGGTGCGAGCGATGACCAGGCGCTGGATCTCGCTGGTCCCCTCGAAAATGGTGTAGATCGCGCTGTCGCGGTGCATGCGCTCGACCGGGTACTCGCGGGTGTAGCCGTTGCCACCGAAGATCTGTATCGCCTGGGCCGTGACCTTCTTGGCGGTCTCGCTGGCGAACAGCTTCGACATGGAGCCCTCGGCTGAGGTGAACGGCTTGCCGGCCGATGCCATCCAGGAGGCGCGCCACACCAGCAGCCGGGCCGCGTCGATCTGGGTACGCATGTCGGCGAGTTGGAAGGCGACGCCTTGGTTGTCGATGATCGGGCGGCCGAACTGGGTGCGGGTCTTGGCGTACTCCAGGGCTTCCTCGTACGCGGCACGCGCCGTGCCGACCGCCATCGCACCGACCGCCGGGCGCGAGGCCTCAAAGGTGGCCATGGCCGCGTTCTTCACCCGCTCACCCCCAGACCTGGCCTTCTCCTTGGCCCGGGCCAGCCGCTCGTCCAGCTTGCTCTTGCCGCCGAGCAGGCAACTGCCGGGGATGCGGACGTCCTCCAGGACCACCTCGGCCGTGTGCGAGGCGCGGATGCCGTGCTTGAGGAACTTCTGCCCCTGCGACAGGCCCGGGGTGTTCGGCGGGATGATGAAGGAGGCGTGTCCCTTCGAGCCCAACTCGGGGTCCACGACGGCGACCACGACATGGATGGTGGCGATGCCACCGTTGGTCGCCCAGGTCTTGGTGCCGTTGAGCACCCACTCGTCCTTGGCCTCGTCGTAGACGGCGCGCGTGCGCATCGCGCCCACGTCCGAGCCGGCGTCGGGCTCCGATGAGCAAAAGGCACCGACCTTGACGTCGGACGCATCGCCGTACATCTGCGGCACCCAGGTGCCGATCTGCTCCTCGGTGCCGTTGGCCAGCACACCTACGGCGGCAAGCCCGGTACCGACGATGGACAGGGCGATGCCCGCGTCACCCCAAAAAAGTTCCTCCATGGTCATGGGGATGCCAAGACCGGTGGGATCGAAGAACTGCTGGGCGTAGAAATCCAACGAATACAGGCCGATCTTGGCGGCCTCTTGGATGATCGGCCAAGGGGTCTCCTCGCGCTCATCCCACTCAGCGGCAGCCGGGCGCATGACGTCCTGCGCGAATCCGTGAATCCAATCGCGTACGGACTTCTGTTCATCGTTGAGTTCGAAAGAGAACTCCGGCATGATCCCCTCCAGCCGTTCATTACCTACGGTAACAGGAGTCTGTTACTCATCAGTAGCTGGTGTCAACTCCCTGGTCGCAGGGCCGGTTCCCGGCACCCGTCCCAGGCGGAGTGTTACGTTTCGCGGGCGGTACGGAACACCGGGGGTGGGAGGCACGACCATGGACACCACACAGCGCGATGAGCAGCAGCGCGCCACCGAGGCGCGCAGACGCGAACTGCTGGAGGCCGCAGACAGAGTGGTGTTGCGCGAGGGCCCCGGAGCCTCGATGAACGCCATCGCTGCCGAGGCCGGGATCACCAAGCCGATCCTCTACCGGCACTTCGGCGACAAGGGCGGCTTGTACCGTGCGCTCGCCGTCCGACACACCGATGCCCTGCTCGCCGCCCTGCGTGCGGCCCTGGACGCCCCGGCTCGCCGCCGGGCCCGGGTCGAGGCCACCTTGGACACCTACCTCGCGGCGATCGAGGCCCGGCCGCAGGTCTACCGCTTCCTCATGCACCCGGCCGACGACCAGAGCGAGGGCCAACAGCCCGAAGGCGGCTTCGACGTCGGGCGGCACACCGCCCCGCTGCTGCGCAGGCTCGGCGAGGAGTTGGCCCAGGTGATCGCCGAGCGGGTGGATCTCGGTCCCGGCAGCGACGAAAAGGCCCGGGTATGGGGGCATGGCATCGTCGGCATGATGCACGCCGCGGGCGACTGGTGGCTTGGGGAACGCCCCTTGCCCCGCGAGCAGTTGGTCAGCCACCTGACGGATCTGTTGTGGGGACAGCTCGCCGTCGCGGGCGACCGGGTGGGCGGCCCGGCGTTCTAGGCGGCCAGCGCACGGCCGCACCGCAACTCCCCGGCGCCAACCGGCCCGGCCGCGCGCCTGGCTCGTTACTCGGGTGCTGGGGTCGCCCACGGCGCCCGAGCCGCCGCGCGCAGCGCACGGCGCCTGCGGCGGTCGTCGAGCCGGTCGGTGAACAGCTTGCCGTCCAGGTGATCGCACTCATGCTGGAGGCAGCGGGCGAAGAAGCCGCTGCCCTCGACGCGTAGCGGATCGCCGTCCGCGTTGACGCCCTCCACCGCGGCGTAGTCACAACGGGGCGTGCCGGCCTCGATCCCCGGCAGCGACAGACACCCCTCGGGGCCCCGGATGATCAGTCCGTCCAGGTCCACAAGACGGGGGTTGACGAGGTATCCCAACTGTCGCTGGTCCTCGTCGTCGGGGCAGTCGTAGACGAACACCCGCAGCGCAACGCCGATCTGATTGGCCGCGAGGCCGACGCCTGCTGCCGCGTACATCGTTGCGTACATGTCCTCGATGAGCCGGGCGAGGTCGAATCCGAACTCCGTCACCTCTACACACGGCTCAGCCAGCTGCGGGTCCCCCAGTAGCCGCAGCGGCCGTACCCGCCCCGAGCTGCCGGGGATCGCACCAGTTCGCATGCGCACAAGGGTACGGTTCACCACCGGTGACCAGGCTCCAGCCTGCGGACGCTTACGCCGTGCGCAGGTGGCGGGGTTCGGGCCAGCGTCCGGATCTCGATAGGCTGAACCTCGACCGTAGCCTCCCGGCTGGCGATCCGGCACCAAGGGGGCGTTTCACCGGCAGCCCCGGGGGCGGGCACCGTGCCGGACGCAAGGAGGAACAAGGACGATGGCAGGCAACACGGAGCCGCTGCCGCCGCGCGCCAAACTGGCCGTGACGGCGGGTAAGGCAGCAGCGGCGGTGTCGCGGGTCGCTGGTCGCGGCAGCGGATCGGTGATCGGGGGGAAGGTCTCCCTCAGACTCGACCCAGACCTGCTGGCCCGGCTGGCGCGGCATCTGGACGTGATCCTCGTCTCCGCGACGAACGGCAAGACGACCACCACCCGGCTGATCGCCGAGGCGCTGCGGGCCAGCGGCCCGGTCGTCTCCAATGCGCTGGGCGCCAACATGCCCGCCGGCATCACCTCAGCCCTCGCCGGCGGTTCCGACGCCAGGTACGGCGTCATTGAGGTGGACGAGAAGTACCTGGCCGGTGTCGCCAGGGACACCACGCCGAAGGCCATAGCGCTGCTGAACCTCTCGCGCGACCAGTTGGACCGGGCCGCCGAGACCCGGATGCTCGCCGAGAAGTGGCGCGAGGGTCTGGCCGGCACGAAGGCCACGATCATCGCCAACGCGGATGACCCGCTCATCGTCTGGGCGGCCTCCTCAAGCCCGAACGTGGTGTGGGTTGCGGCCGGTCAGGAGTGGAAGGACGACGCCTGGTCCTGCCCGTCCTGTGGTGGCGTGCTCCAGCGCCCCGGCGACGACTGGGGCTGTGCCGACTGCGGCTTCCGCCGCCCGCACGCCACCTGGGCCTTGAACGGTGACTACGTCCTTGACCCGCAGGGCTCGGCATGGCCCATCCACCTCCAACTCCCCGGCCGCGCCAACAAGGCGAACGCGGCCACCTCCGCCGCCGTCGCCGCTACCTTCGGGGTGCCGCCGCAGGTCGCGCTGGAGCGGATGTACGCGGTGCAGGCGATCGCCGGCCGCTACGACGTCGTCACCTTCCTCGACCGTCAACTTCGGCTGCTGCTCGCCAAGAACCCGGCTGGCTGGCTGGAAACCTTCTCGCTCATCGACCCGCCACCGACGCCGGTGATCTTGTCGGTCAACGCGCGCGGCGCGGACGGCACCGATACCTCGTGGCTGTGGGACGTGGACTACACCCGGCTCGCCGGCCATCCGATCATGGTGATCGGTGACCGGAAACTGGACCTCGCGGTGCGCCTTGAGGTCGCCGGGCTCGACTTCCGGGTCTGTGAGAACACGGACGAGGCGGTACGGATGGCCCCGCCTGGTCGGATCGAAGTCATCGCCAACTACACCGCCTTCCAGGATCTGCGCCGCCGCGTCGGCAACTAGCGCCACTCGCAGCGGATCGCTCTCCTCCCCGCGCCGCGAGCGCCGGCGCGGGGGTCGGTCCGCCGCAGCGCAGATCCGACGCCGCAACGCCACCGAACCGCTGAAGCACAAAGGATGCCGAGGATGAGCCAGAACAGTCTGCGCCTGGTGTGGGTCTACCCCGACCTGCTGAGCACGTACGGAGACCAGGGCAACGCACTGGTCGTAGAGCGGCGTGCCCGTCAGCGCCACCTGAACGTGTCGCGCGTTGACGTACGCTCCGACCAGCCGATCCCCACCTCCGGGGACATCTATCTGATCGGCGGCGGCGAAGACAGGCCGCAGCGGCTCGCGGCCGAGCGGCTGCGCCGCGACGGGGGCATCAACCGCGCGGTGTCCAACGGCGCGATCGTCTTCTCGGTGTGCGCCGGCTACCAGATCCTCGGCCACGAGTTCGTCAACGACCTCGGACAGCGCGAGCAGGGGCTCGGTCTGCTGGATGTGATCAGCACCCGTGGCGAGGGTGAGCGGTGCGTGGGCGATGTGCTCGGCGACATCGACGACCGGCTCGGGCTGCCGCCGCTGACCGGCTTCGAAAACCACCAGGGCGTCACGCACATGGGCCCCACCGCCCGGCCCTTCGCCCGCGTACGACTTGGCAAGGGCAATGGCACCGGTGACGGCACTGAAGGCGCCTGGAACGACACGGTGTTCGGCACCTACATGCACGGCCCGGTGCTCGCCCGCAATCCGCAGATCGCCGACCTGCTGCTGAAGCTGGCACTCGATGTCAACGCGCTGCCGCCAGTGGACGATCGGTGGTATGAGGCGCTGCGCAGCGAGCGTACGGCCGCGGCGACTCAGACCGCATGACGGACACTCGCCCCTGAAGACCGCCGCGCGCTTGTAGGCTGGCCGCGATCCAACCGGACGACGGGGTCCGGTCGTCGTCCGGTTGAGTTGCAGAGGTATCACGGACCATGCGTATTGGTGTGCTCACTTCCGGCGGTGACTGCCCCGGTCTCAACGCCGTCATCAGGTCGATCGTCCATCGGGCGGTTGCCGACCACGGCGATGAGGTCGTGGGGTTCCACGACGGCTGGCGGGGCCTTCTCGAAGCTGACTACCGCAAACTCGACCTCGACGCGGTCGGCGGCATCCTCGCCCTCGGCGGCACCATCCTTGGCTCCTCGCGCGTACGGCCCGAGCACTTGCGGGACGGGGTCGAACGGGCCCGCGGCCACGTCGCCGACCTTGGGCTCGACGCGATCATTCCGATCGGCGGCGAGGGCACCCTCAAGGCGGCCCGCCTGCTGTCGGACGCGGGACTGCCCATCGTCGGCGTACCCAAGACCATCGACAACGACATCGCCTCGACCGATGTGACGTTCGGCTTCGACACGGCGGTCGGGGTCGCCACCGAGGCCCTGGACCGGCTCAAGACGACCGCCGAGTCACACCAGCGGGTGCTCATCGTCGAGGTCATGGGGCGGCACACCGGCTGGATCGCGCTGCATTCGGGAATGGCCGCCGGTGCGCACGCCATCGTCGTGCCAGAGCGCCCGTTCGACATCGGTGAACTGGCCGAGTTGGTGGGCCGACGCTTCCAGGCCGGTAAGAGGTTCGCGATCGTCGTGGTCGCTGAGGGCGCCAAGCCGCGCGAGGGCTCCATGGAGTTCGACATCGGCGGCAAGGACGTCTACGGCCATGAGCGATTCGCCGGGGTGGCCAGGCAGCTTTCCCTGGAACTGGAGGAGCGGCTGGGCAAGGAGGCGCGCCCGGTGATTCTCGGCCATGTGCAGCGCGGCGGCACGCCTACCGCGTACGACCGCGTGCTTGCCACCCGGTTCGGCTGGCACGCGGTGGAGGCGGCGCACCGGGGCGACTTCGGCATGATGACGGCGCTGCGCGGCACCCAGATCGTCCTGACCTCGCTGGCCGAGGCCGTGGAGCATCTCAAGACGGTGCCCATGGAGCGGTACGCGGAGGCGGAGTGCGTGCTGTGAGCTGAGCTTCGCTCGCGCCCTCTGGCGCTCGTCTCGCTCGTCTGTACCCTCACGTCCTCCTGTCCCTCCCGTCCCCTCCGTCCCCTCCGTCCTTCCATCCTCCCGCTTCCTTTCGGCCGCCTCGGGGCGGCCCTCGCGCCCGGTTGCTCCGCCGTCCGCGCGCCGACCGCCCCCGGCCCACGACGCGGCCGGGGGCGGCTCTAGTCTGGTGTGAGCGTTTGCGGCCAAATGAGGAGAGAGCGGATGGATCACGGCGGGCACGGCATGGACATGAATTTGCCGCCGTTCACCCTGGCTCGCGGGTTGGAGTACAGCAGCGAGCCGTTCTTTCTGATCGGCTGCGTGCTGGGCCTGGTCCTTTACGGGTGGGGCGTATGGCGACTACAGCGGCGCGGCGACAGTTGGTCGATCATGCGCACCGCCGCCTTCACCATCGGCGTGCTCAGCGTCGCGCTGGTGATGTGCACCAAGCTCAATGACTACGGCATGGTCATGTTCAGCGTGCACATGGTGCAGCACATGGTGATCAGCATGCTGTCGCCCATTTTGCTGCTGCTCGGCGCGCCGGTGACGCTAGCTCTACGAGCGCTGCCTGCCGGGCGGGGGCGCGCTGGGCGGGGCGGCCCGGGACCGCGCGAACTGCTCGTGTCCCTGCTGCACAGCCGCTACATGCAGATCATCACGCATCCGGCCTTCACGATCCCGCTGTTCATCGCGAGCCTGTACGGGCTGTATTTCTCGCCGATCTTCGATTTCCTCATGGAGAGCACGACGGGCCATATCGCGATGATGGTGCACTTCCTCGCGGTCGGCCTGATCT
This sequence comes from Streptomyces zagrosensis, assembly GCF_014203645.1. Taxonomy (GTDB): domain Bacteria; phylum Actinomycetota; class Actinomycetes; order Streptomycetales; family Streptomycetaceae; genus Streptomyces; species Streptomyces zagrosensis. The sequence continues at coordinate 199,050 of NZ_JACHJL010000010.1, forward strand.
TCTTCTGGCCGATCATGGGCGTGGACCCCGGCCCGCACCGGCCTGGCTACGTCATGCGGATGCTGGAGCTGTTTGCCGGGATGCCGTTCCATGCCTTCTTCGGCATCGCACTGATGATGGCGTCCGAGCCGATGGTGGGCACCTACAAGAACCCTCCTAGCTCACTGAACATCGACGCGCTCTCGGACCAGAACGCGGCGGGCGGCATCGCCTGGGCCTTCAGCGAGATTCCCTCTGTTCTGGTGCTCATCGCGCTGATCTTCCAGTGGTACAAGACCGAGCAGCGCACCGCTCGCCGGGCAGACCGGGTCGCCGACCGGGACGGCGACAAGGAGCTGAACGCCTACAACGACTACCTGGCGTCGTTGCAGACCCGGAGCCGATAGCCGGACCGAGCGCTAGCGGCAACGCCCCTGCCCGAGAGACGATGGCCTCCTGGCCGTGGTCGGGGCGTGCGCCTCGGCCGCCATGAGGAGGTTGCGGGGATGCCCGGATCTGCGAAGGCGATGGCGATATTCACGGTGGGCGGCCTGGTCATGGTGACCGCCTACACCGTGGCGCTGGGAAGCAATGGCTGGCTGTGGTTCGGCTGGGTCGTGCTCGGTCTGCTGACCGTGGGTGTGGTGGCCGCACGGGGCACCTGAAGGCAGGCCGCGATGGCTGCCTTAACTCGGAGATCACCTCTTTGGCGGCCACCCGAGCCCCGAACCGGTCTTTGAGGCGCCACCGCTCACCACAGAGCGCCGCGGCTTTCGCGAACTCAGGGCGCCGTTGCCCAGGGCGCCGCGTACCGGTTCGCCATGGCCGCCACAGCCTCCGCGACGGCCAGCCGCAACGCGACGGGTGCCAGCACCTCCGCCTCGGCGCCCAGCCTGAGCAGATCGCTCACCGCGACGGCCTGGGCCTCCACCGGCAGCTGCACCGACACCCAGCCTTCATCGTCCGGCGGTCCGGCGCTGTCCACGGCCCCCACGCCCGCCGCACCGAACTGCATGGGCAGCAGTTTCAGCGCCTGGGGAGAGACCCGCAGCCACGCCGTTCCCTGGTAGCGCGCGGCCTCCAGACTCCGCGAGGACTCCGCCCAGGAGGCGGCCAGATCGAATCCGGTCGGTCGTTGGAAGGTGTCGTCCGCCAGGTCCACGGCCAGTAACCGCGCTATGCGATAGGTGCGTACGGCCTCGTCCACCAACGCCACCAGGTACCAAATGCCGCCCTTGAGGACGATGCCGAGCGGGCGTAGCTCCCGGTGTACCTCGCCGCGCCATCGCCGGTAGTGCGCGCGCAGCACCCGCTGTTCCCATACCGCCTGCGCGACCAGCGCCAGATGAGGAACCGGGTCTGCGTCCCTGAACCATGCCGGCGCGTCCAGGTGGAAGCGGTCTTGAACGTGCTGGGTCCGCTCCGCCAGTGCGGCCGGGAGCGCGGCCCGCAGCTTGAGCTGAGCGGTTGCCAGGACCGCGCCGAGGCCAAGATCGTGCGCCGGCCCTGGTGCTCCGGCGAGAAAGAGCGAGCTGGCCTCGGCGTCGGTGAGCCCGGTCAGCCGCGTGCGGTAACCGTCGAGGAGGCGGTAGCCACCGGCCGGCCCGCGGTCGGCGCAGACCGGGATTCCCGAGGCACTGAGCGCCTCGATGTCCCGGTACACCGTGCGAATCGACACCTCCAGCTCCGCGGCGAGCTCGGGAGCGGTCAGCCGCCCACGGTTTTGGAGGAGTAGCAGCAGAGAAAGAAGCCGGTCGGCACGCATGGGGGCATTCTCCCGCCGTACCTGACAGAAGGTGTCAGGTACGGCCGACAGACTCATCACACGCCGCGGGACGTGCCCGAGCGGTCGATCGGAAGGACCTCCATGCCTACGCACACCACCGGCCACTTCACCTACGCCAACTGGGAGGAGCGCGCCATCACGGCGGAGGAGGCGAGCCCGAAGCTTGCCCACGCCTGTGTCACCAACACCTTCGTGGGCGGCATCGAGGCCGCCGACACCACCTGCGAATACACCATCGTCTACGCCACCGACGAGACCGGCACCTACACGGGCATGGAGGTGTTGGCTGGCCGGCTCGACGGGCGCAAGGGCACCTTCGTTGTCGAGGAGCGCGGCGGGTTCGACGCCGAAGGGACCGTGCGCTGCACCTTCGAGGTGGTGCCGGGAACCGGCACCGAAGAGCTGACCGGGCTACGCGGCACCGGAAGCTTCACCGTCAAGCGAGGTGAGCCCGCCATCGCCTACACCTTCGACTACACCCTGGGGTGAGCCCGCCGCGGGCCACGGCGGCCTTCCTGCTGCGGTTTCGCGCCCGGGCCCGGCGGGCAGTCTTCGGGGCAGTTGTCGGCGCCTGCCCCAGTTCGCGCCCCGTGCCACCCGCCCCACCCCCGGCACCATTGTGCTGACGGCGAATCCGCGGATGGCGAACGGCCCTGTTCAGCCGCGGCGGCTGCCCCGTAGCGTCCCGGCCATGATCACAGGAACGGCGGGACCAGAGAAGACAGCGGAGGTGGCGGCAGCCGCGGAAGGGCAGGCGCCGGGGCGAAATCGCGGAACGGCGCTCGTCCTTGGGGCGAACGGGCAGATCGGCCGGGCGGCAGTGCGCGCACTGGCCGCCGATGGCTGGCAGGTCCGGGCGGCCTCGCTCAGCGGCAACAGGGCTGAGGACTGGCCAACTGGAGCGGGTGAGGTGACGGCACTCGCTGTGGACCGGAACGACGATGCGGCGCTGGCCGCGGCGCTCGGCGACGGCTGCGATGTGTTGCTGGACTGTGTCGCCTACGGCGCGGCACACGCCGCCCAGTTGGCGTCGTTCGCGGACCGGATCGGTTCCGCCGTCGTCATTTCCACCGGCTCGGTGTACAAGGACGCCCAGGGGCGCACCTTCGATACCCAAGGCGAGCCGGACGGCTTCCCCAAGCTGCCGGTCCCCGTGCCCGAAACGCACCATACGCTGGCACCTGGCGACCAGAGCTACAGCGCCCGCAAGGTGGCTCTGGAGCAGGCGCTGCTCGCAGTCGCAGACCGGTTGCCGACGACGTTGCTGCGCGCCGGCGCCATCCACGGCCTGCACTGTCGTTCGCCGCGGGAGCTGTACTTCGTGGGGCGCGCTCTCGACGGGCGGCCGGTGCGGGTCCTCGCCCACCGAGGTGAGAGCCGCTTCCACCCGGTGCACGTCAACAACATCGCCGAGTTGGTGCGCCTCGCGGCCCGCAGGCCGGGCGCCCGGGTGCTCAATGCGGGCGATCCGCAGACGCCGACCGTCGCGGAGATCGCCACCGCCGTGGACGCGGTGCTGGGTGTGGAGAGCGAACTGGTCCTGGCGGACGGGGTGCCCGCTGCGGACGGCGTCGGGATGACGCCGTGGAGCGGGTCCCGGCCCGTGGTGTACGACATGTCGGCGGCCGAGCGGGAGTTGGGGTACCGCCCGGTGGCCACCTATGCGGAGACGCTGCCCGCCACGGTCGGCTGGATCGCCCGCCAACTGGAGGGCAGCGACTGGCGAACGGCGTTCCCCACGATGGTCAAAAGCTACGGCGAGGGCCTCTTCGACTATGCGGCCGAGGACGCGTGGCTCGCGGCGGGCCGACCCGTGGCCCCGTAGGGCGGCATTTCGCGCATCGGCAGCGGCGCATCGTTTCGCCGGCCGCCTCGCACGTGTGGTGTGCACCATGCTGCAACGCCGCCAAGCCCCCTCGGCGCGGATCACCTTCGCGCCGGCGGTTGCGTGAGCCGGTTGCGTACGGCAGTTGCGTGCAGCAGCCGGGGTCCGGGGCAGGTTCAGGGAAAGTGACGGCACACTGAGGGGCGACCGGTATCCGGTCGCCCCTCAGTGTTCGTCGTGCCGTCCCGGCCGCAAGGGAGCCTGGCGGGCCCGGTGTTGCAGGCCCGTCAGGCCCGCCGCGCAGGCCTGCCGCTCAGGCAGGTGCCGGTCGGGCAGGTGCCGGTCAGGCAGGGGCCGGTCGGGGGTGTCAGCGCACGACCCGCTCGGCTGCCAGCGGCGCCTTCGCCTTGGCAGTGCCCTCCGGCTTCGGGGTGGCGTGCGGGCCGCAGACCACGTCCTTGGCGTCCACGGTGCCGTGCAGCAGGTAGGCGTCCACCCGCTTGTTGATGCACGGGTTGAGCTCGGTGGTGACGCCGTGCGAGCCGGCGTCCTTCTCGGTGATCAGGCGCGAGCCCTTGAGGCGCTTGTGCAACTCCACGGCGCCCTCGTAGGGGGTGGCAGCGTCGCGGGTGCTCTGCACGATCAAGACCTTGCCGAGCCCACGGTGGGACGCGACGTTAACGGGGTTGTACTGCGGGCCTTCCCAGGTCGCGCAGGGCAGGTTCATCCAGGCGTTGGACCAGGTCAGGAACGGGTGGTCGCGGTGCAACTTGGTGTTGTCCCGATCCCACTTGCGCCAGCTCGTGGGCCACTTGGCGTCGGCGCACTCCACGGCCGTGTAGACCGCGTTGCCGTTCTCCGAGGCGATGTTGCCCTTGATGTTGGACATATCGGGGCCGGCTGCCTCAATGAGCGGCTTGTGGTCACCGGCGAGGTAGGCGCTCCACACCGAGGCGACCTCGGTCCATGCCGAGTCGTAGTACGGGGCGCTCTGGAAGAAACCGAGCAGCTCGGCCGGGCCGACGGCCCCACCGATCGGGTTCTTCTTCGCGGTCGCGCGCAGCTTCTCCCACTGCCGCTGGACCTTCGCCGGGGTGTTGCCGATGTGGTAGACGGAGTCGTAACGCGCGACCCACTTCTTCCAGTCGGTCCAGCGCATCTCGAAGGCGACGTCCTGGTCCAGGTTGGCCTGGTACCAGATCTTCTCCTGCGAGGGGTTCACGACGCTGTCCACGACCATGCGGCGCACATGCGTGGGGAACAGCGTGGCGTAGACGCCACCGAGGTAGGTGCCGTAGGAGACGCCGATGAAGTTGAGGCGCTTCTCCCCGAGCGCGGCACGGATGACATCCAGGTCGCGGGCGGTGTTCGGCGTCGTCATGTGGGGGAGCATGTCGCCGCTGCGCTCGGCGCAGCCCCGCGCGTATTTGGCGGCCAGCTTGCGCTGAACGCGCTTGTCGGCCTCGCTGTCGGGCACCGGGTCGAGCTTGGGGCCCTTGACGAACTCCTGCGGGTCCACGCAGGAAATCGGCGCTGAGCGGCCGACACCGCGCGGGTCGAACCCGACGAAGTCGTACGCCTTGGCGGTCTTCTGCCACAGCGGGGCCTTGGTCGTGACCCGCCTGGGGAAGCGCATCCCGGAGCCGCCGGGACCGCCGGGGTTGTACAGCAGCGCGCCCTGGCGTTCGCTGGCGGTGCCGGTGTTGCCCACCCGGTCCACCGCGATCTTGATCGTACGGCCGTGCGGCTTGGCGTAGTCGAGCGGAACGGTGACGTACCCACACTGGATCGGCTTCTCCAGGCCCCAGTCGGCCGGACAGTCCTTCCAGTGGATGCCGGTCGTTGCGGCCCGGGCGGCGGCGATCTTGACGCCGATGGCGGCGCGCTGCTCCGCGGACACTGCGGAGCGGTGGCTTGACCGCTCACCCGCATTGGCTACCGGGCTGGTCAAGGACCCGGCGACGAGGACGCCGGTCAGCACGGTGCCCGCCGCGCCGAATATCGCTGTTCTTTTCACGTAGGTACTCCCCCTACTTGGGTCGCCGTCGGTCAACGACGCTGGTGGTCAGGAGGATCTTTACGTCTCCTTCACCATCGGAACAGGTCACACAAGTGTTCTTTACCAAGACGTAAGCTGCACCGCGGGCTGGGGCAGACGGCGTACGCCCGGCGCGACGCCGGTTCACCGCGACCCCGACACGGCGGATGTGCCCCGTAACGCCAGCGCGCCGGCCGGCCTCACGAACGGGATGCGCCTCCCATAGTGACGGTCGCTTCGCATGCTCATGAGTGTTACGGCCCTCCTGACCAGGCTTCCGTGGCCCTTCTCCCGCGTCAACGCCGGCATCGCCCGGTGCGGAGAGTTCGCGACACCGCTTCCCGGAGATACTCGTCCGATAATCGCTCTTGACGATGAGCAAGAAAGCATCAATTCTCATGTCCGCGTCATTCGCTCCCGCACCACCCCCCACATCAGTAACGGAGCCATCGTGTACCGAAACGCATCGCTGCGCCGTAGCGCCATCGCCGCCGGAACCTGCACCGCGCTCGCCGCCGTCCTGCTCAGCGGGGCCGCCGGCGCCCAGGCGACCACCTCCCCCACCCAGGTCGCCGCCCCGGACATCGACGTTGCCGCCGTCAAGGGACATCTGAACGAGTTGCAGTCCATCGCCGACAGCAACGGCGGAAACCGGGCACACGGCCAACCCGGTTACAAGGCGTCCCTTGACTACATCAAGGGCAAGCTGGACGCCGCCGGTTTCACCACCGCCATCCAGGAGTTCGACTTCAACGGCTCCACCGGCTACAACCTCATCGCCGATTGGCCGGGTAGCAGCGCCGACCAGGTCGTGATGGCCGGTGCGCACCTGGACTCGGTCGGCCGTGGCCCCGGCATCAATGACAACGGGTCCGGCTCCGCCGGCATCTTGGAGGTCGCGCTCGCCGTCGCGAAGGCCGACCTCAAGCCCGCCAAGCAGCTCCGCTTCGCGTGGTGGGGTGCCGAGGAGTACGGCATGGTCGGCTCCACGCACTACGTCGGCAAACTGGGCTCCGGCGGCCTGTCGAAGATCGACTCGTATCTGAACTTCGACATGATCGGGTCGCCCAACCCCGGCTACTTCGTCTACGACGACGATCCGGAGTTGGAGAAGGTGTTCAAGGACTGGTACGCGGCGAAGGACATCGCCACCGAGCCGGAGACCGAGGGCGACGGCCGCTCCGACCATGCACCGTTCAAGGAGCGCGGTGTACGCGTGGGCGGCCTGTTCACCGGAGCCGAGACCAAGAAGACCCAGGAGCAGGCCCGAAACTGGGGCGGCACGGCGGGCGAGTCCTTCGACCCGTGCTACCACTCCTCCTGCGACACCACGAAGAACCTCGATGACACGGCCCTGGACTACAACAGCGACGCCATCGCCAGCGCGATCTGGGACCTGAGCGCCTAATCGCCCGTCAGGCGCCCCCGCGCTGCCAGGCCGCCTGATGGCCACGGCACGCACCTCGGAAGAAAACAACGGCCGCCCGGTCCACGCCGGGCGGCCGTTGCCTTTTCCGTACCCAACAGGCTCATCCGGTACGGAACTGTCCGAACGAAGCGGACAAGCACCAGCCGCCCGAGCACGCGAGGCCCCAGCGCACCCCAGCCCCGCGCCCGCTGCGCATTCTGACGCGGAAGCTGGGGCGACCGAAGCACAGGGCACAGGAGACAGGCGCGCCCCGGAACCTCACTCCTCGCTCATCGGTCGCCGCCCACCGGTGTCCGGACTGCGGTGTTCGGCCGCGATGCCGAAGCGGCGCCGTTCGCCCGCAGCGGACGTCCCCGAGCGCAGCGTGGACACGGTGCTGATCACCTGCTCCTCTGCCGCCACCTCTTCCTCATCGAGTCGTCGCAGGTCAGCGGCGGACACCAGGGCCACGAGCGGCTTGCCGTGCCGGGTGACGACCACGCGCTCACCGCCGTACACCACACGGTTGATCAGCTCGGCGAGCTCTGCTCGGGCTTGCGTCACCGGAATCTCGTAGGCCATGCTCCCCATCATAACGGGATGTACGTCCTGTACATTTTTTACGTATGGGGCGCCCCCGGCGAAGCCGCTGGAAGAGACGACGAGAGGTGCCGCGATGGAAATGCCCACCGCCCGCTATGTCCTGCCCGAGTTCACGGAGCGCACCAGTTCCGGGGTGCGCACGATGGACCCGTACTCCAAGCTCCTTGAACAGCGCATTATCTTCCTTGGCACGCCCATCGACGACATCTCGGCCAATGACCTCATGGCCCAGTTCATGTACCTGGAGCACGCAGCGCCCGATCAGGACATCTCGCTCTACATCAACTCGCCTGGCGGCTCCTTCACGGCCATGACGGCCGTCTACGACACGATGCGCTTTGTCACCTGCGACATCGAGACGGTGTGCCTGGGCCAGGCCGCGTCCGCCGCCGCGGTGCTGCTTGCGGCCGGGACGCACGGCAAGCGCATGGCACTGCCTGGTGCGCGGGTCCTCATCCACCAGCCCTCGCTCAACGAGCCGGTCCACGGCCAGACATCGGACCTACAGATCCAGGCCACCGAGATGTTGCGCACCCGGCAGTTGCTGGAGGAGATGCTCGCCGAGCACACCGGGCAGCCCATCGAGCGCGTACGCAGTGACATCGAGCGCGACAAGATCTTCGACGCCGAGGGCGCCCTGGCGTACGGCCTGGTGGATCGTCTGACCACCAGCCGCAAGCGCGCTTCCGTACCGCTTGGCCTGCGGTAACCGGCCGTGCTACCGCCGGAGTTGCCGCCGCTGCCCGCGCTGACGCGGGCCGAAGCAGACCTCGTTGACTGCTATCTGGAGGTCATTGACCTGCTGGGGCGGATTAACCCTGCGCGCGGTCGGGACACCTACGGCGGCCTTCGCGCGGCGCAGGCCCTGGTCGCCAAGGCCAGTGCACTGCGGGACGCGCTGACGCTCATGCATGACCGGGGCGAAACCGAGGTACACGCCGACACGCTGGCGCGCGCGATGCGCGTACTGGATGGCGAACGGCGCGCGGGGCGGGTGGCCGTGCCTCCAAAACCGGCAGGTTGAAACGCGCTCCGCGCACCCCCGTCCCCCGATTGGGCTCCTTCCATCGGCGTAATGCGACGCGACGTGCGGGATGGGCCCGATTTGCGGAATGCGCGCCCGCCGCGTAACTGCCCGCGCGATCTTCGCCTGGTCCTGGCATCGACGCCGAGGCCGAGCATGGCCCAAAATGGGGAACACGACGCACTATTCACTCAAATGACCCTAAAGTGAGGAACGTCACATAGCGCCTTTTCAACTCGGATTTACCGGTGTTGTGCGTGACGATCCCTGGGACGACAAGCCCCCGCCAACGGTGGCGGGGCGGCCCGGGCGGACGCCTGATCCCGCCGTCGCTCCGGGCGCCTGGGCCACGGTTGTGGACCGGCGGGAGTGGAGGAATGCCATCGGCCCTGCGGCCGGGGTTCGGGACCTGTAGGTCCTCTCCTCCGCAAGCGGCTGACGAAGGGTTGCGCATGAACACGCGCAAACGAGTCACTGTCTCGCCCCTCTTCTCCCGACTCGGCGCCGCCTCGGCACTGACGGCCGCCGCCATAGGCACCACTCTGCTGACACCGTGGGCAACGCCGGAGGCCAAGGCGGCATCCCCCGGCTCCAAGGCCCTACGGGTCGCAGCCTCCAAGGAGGGCGCCCCGTACAAGTGGGGGGCCACCGGGCCGCACCGCTTCGACTGTTCGGGCCTGACGCTCTATTCGTTCAAGCAGGCGGGCAAGCGGTTGCCGCGCACGGCCGCCGCCCAGTACAACCGGGCCCGCCAGGTGTCACCGTCCGCACGCACCCGAGGGGACCTGGTGTTCTTCCGGTCCTCCCGGTCCATCTACCACGTCGGCATCTACGCCGGCCGCGGCAGAATCTGGCACGCCCCCAAGACAGGTGCGGTAGTGCGACTGGAACGGATTTGGAGCAACAACATCAGCTACGGGCGGGTGCACTAGCTGGGGCCGAACACACGGAGCAAGACGAGCAGCGTGCGTACGGGGCGACGGTGGCCCAGGCCATGGGCTGCGCCCGACGAGAGCCGTGGGGCGCGCCCACGCCGCCTCGCGGCGCGCTCGCGTGGCGCGCTCGCGTGGGCCGAGCAGGTCACCGGCTACCCGGTCCGCACCAGGCGGCGGCCCCCGACCGCCGGTCCGTTGGGCTAGGCGCAGACGAGCGCCCGCCAGGTCGCGAACCGACCAGGCGGGCGCAGCGTACTAATGCACCGGCGCGGGCCAAGGTAACGCGATCCATACGGTCTTGCCGCCCTCGGCTGTCGGCGTTACCGACAGCCGCCCACCCGACTCCGCCATCAGACAGCGGATGATGATCATGCCCCGGCCGTTGTCCTGTTGAACCGCGGCGGGCAGTCGGCGCGGAAAGCGCGGATGGCTGTCGGTGACACCGATACGTAACCGCTCATCACGGTCGAGTACCACCTCTACGGTGAAGGTGGGCGACATGCCGCGGGTGTGTTGGACGGCGTTGGTGGCGAGTTCCGACACGATCAGACGGACCTTGTCGGCGACCTCCGCATCGGACGGCAATCCCCAGTCCGTGAGCACCGAGCTGACGTGTCTTCGGGCGGCGGCAACCGACGCGGCAATGCTCGGCAGCGTGACGGATGCTTCCTTGTGGTCTGCCATGGCGACGATGTCCCTTTCCCACCGCGAGGACCGACCCGGCGCGTGCGCGCCGTGCATCAAGTCGTACCGGGCCTGCTACGGGTCTGCGCGTCAGGGTGTCATCCAGGTGGGAGGGCGGTGAGCGATCCACGGGTATACCCGAATATCTATCGCTCGAAGCGGTGAACTCTTCGCTTGAGGGCTGCGCTTGGGGTGCCGAACCGATAAATGGGGCCCGCCGGCGTCAGGCCGTGTCCACGATCGTCCGCACGGCCACCGCCACCTGTTCGTCCGTCAGGTCGGCACGGGCCGTGAGCCGCAGCCGGGAGATCCCGTCCGGCACCGACGGCGGCCGGAAGCAACCGACCACCAGACCTGCCGCACGGCATCGCGCTGCCCAGGCTAGGGCGCGCTCGGGGGAGGGCGCCCGGACGGAGACCACGGCGGCATCCGGGGGCACGACCGTGAGTTTCTCGGCGGTCAGTCGCTGGTACAGATCGCGGGCGACGGTGCGGACCCGGTCGGCACGCTGAGGTTCACCCCGTAGCAACCGCAAAGCAGTCAGTGCGGCGCCGGCGGCGGCCGGGTTGAGGCCGGTGTCGAAGATGAAGGTGCGGGCCGTGTTGATCAGATGCTCGATGACCCGGGCCGGGCCCAGGACCGCACCGCCCTGGCTGCCCAGGGACTTCGAGAGGGTCACGGTGGCGACCACGTCGGGCTCTCCGGCGAGTCCTGCGGCATGCGCCGCACCCCGCCCGCCGGCGCCGATCACGCCAAGGCCATGCGCATCGTCGATGAGGAGCCCCGCACCCCGCTCGCGGCAGACGGCGGCCAGATCGCGCAAGGGAGCGGCGTCCCCGTCCACGGAGAACAGCGCGTCGGTGACGGTCAGCGCCGATGCGTAGCTCCCCGGCGGCTGATCGAGCAGCTTGTCAACCGCCTGCGGATCGGCGTGCGGGGCGACCAGCGTGCACGCGCGCGAAAGCCGGCAGCCGTCGATGAGTGAGGCGTGGTTGTCGGCGTCGGAGACGATGAGCGAGGCGCGGGAGCTGAGCGCGGTGACGGCGGCGAGATTAGCCGCATAGCCGGACGAGAACACCAAGGCCGCCTCAAAGCCACAGAAAGCGGCTAGTTCCGCCTCCAGTTCGGCATGCAGCGCGGTGGTTCCGGTGACCAGCCGAGAGCCGGTCGAACCGGCACCCCAACGGCGTGCAGCCGCCGCGGCGGCTGCCGTGACCTCGGGGTGTCTCGCGAGTCCGAGATAGTCGTTACTGGCCAGATCGAGCAGCGGCGAGGTGGCCTGCCTAGGCCGTAGGGATCGGACGAGTCCGGCGCGCTCGCGTTCCTCGCGCCGCACATCGAGCCAGCCGAACGGGTCCTGTCCGGCGGCAGCGGGCGAAGAGTGCTGAGGCATCGGCCATCCCTGGGTTCTGTGGGGTTCGCATAGAACGTAACCGGCCACCAGCCCGGACAGGGTGTGGTGATGCACACACCTCCAGCTCTACTCGTTGTGCGATCTCTCCTTGGCCGCGAGCGCCGCCATGAGACAGGATCAGCGCCATGGACCTGCTGAAGACGCTGGTAGACAAGGGGTTGCGGCGCGAGTTGCCGACCCGGGATGAGGCGCTCGCCGTGCTGGCGACGTCCGACGAAGAACTGCTGGATGTGGTGGCCGCCGCCGGGCGGGTGCGCCGCCAGTGGTTCGGGCGCCGGGTCAAGCTCAACTACCTCGTCAACCTCAAGTCGGGGCTGTGCCCCGAGGACTGTTCGTATTGCTCACAGCGGCTCGGTTCGAAGGCCGAGATTCTGAAGTACACCTGGCTCAAGCCTGACGAGGCGTCGCAGGCCGCCGCGGCCGGTGTGGCGGGTGGCGCGAAGCGCGTTTGCCTGGTCGCCAGCGGGCGCGGGCCGACCGACCGTGACGTGGACCGGGTCTCGCAGACCATCGCGGCCATCAAGGAGCAAAACGAGGGCGTCGAGGTGTGTGCGTGCCTTGGGCTGCTCTCCGATGGGCAGGCGACGCGGCTGCGGGAGGCGGGCGCCGATGCGTACAACCACAATCTGAACACCTCCGAGGCGACCTATGGCGCCATCACGTCCACGCACACTTACGCGGACCGGGTGGAGACCGTGCAGCAGGCCCAGGCTGCGGGCATGTCCGCCTGCTCGGGTCTGATCGCGGGCATGGGCGAGAGCGATGCGGATTTGATCGATGTGGTCTTCTCGTTGCGCGAACTCAACCCGGACTCGGTACCGGTCAACTTCCTCATCCCCTTTGAGGGGACGCCGCTGGCCAAGGAGTGGAACCTCACCCCGCAGCGCTGTCTGCGCATCTTGGCCATGACGCGGTTCGTATGCCCCGATGTGGAGGTACGGCTGGCCGGCGGGCGCGAGGTGCACCTGCGGTCGATGCAGCCGCTGGCGCTGCACCTGGTCAACTCCATCTTCCTGGGTGACTACCTGACCAGCGAGGGGCAGGCGGGCCAGGTTGATCTGGCGATGATCGCCGACGCCGGGTTCGAGGTGGAGGGCGCCGACACCACGACGCTGCCCCAGCACCGGGCGGACGCGCTCGCCGCCGCCGGCGGCCACGGCCCGCTCACCGGACACGACGCGCCGGCCGCCGGGAGTTGCGGTTCGCACGGCGGTGGTGGCTGCGGCCCCTGTGGTGATGACACGGTGCGCGACGGGGTGGCCGGTGACCTGGCGAAGGACCCGCAGCCGGCCACGGCAGTCGCAGCCGCAGCGCCGTCCAGGCCATCGCACGCCGGCCCGGTCGCGGTACGCCGCCGTGGCGCGGGAACGGACCTGCCGCCCAATGCCTGAACCGATGAGCCCCGCACGGCTGCTCGAACTCGACCAGCAGCATGTGTGGCATCCCTACGGGCCGATGCCGGGGCGCAACCGCCCCCTCCTCGTGGAATCGGCGGCCGGCGTCAGGCTTCAACTGGCGGAACCGGTGGCCGGTGTCAGCGAGTTGATCGACGGCATGGCGTCATGGTGGTCGGCCATCCATGGCTACAACCACCCGGTGCTCAACGAGGCCGCGCACAGCCAGTTGGGGCGGATGAGCCATGTGATGTTCGGCGGGCTCACCCATGAGCCCGCCATTCGGCTCGCCACCAAGCTGGTGGAGATTACCCCCGAGCCGCTTCAGCACGTCTTCTTGGCGGACTCCGGGTCGGTGTCGGTCGAGGTGGCCATCAAGATGTGCCTCCAATACTGGCGCTCGGCCGGCAAGCCCGCCAAGCAGCGCCTGCTGACCTGGCGCGGCGGCTACCACGGTGACACCTGGCAGCCGATGTCGGTATGCGACCCCGATGGCGGGATGCACCACATCTGGCAGGGCGCGCTGCCCCGGCAGGTCTTCGCCGACCAGCCGCCCGCCGGCTTCGACGCCGAGCCCGACGCCGCGTACGTGCGCGAGCTGCACGAGTTGATAGCGCTGCACGCCGACGAGTTGGCGGCGGTCATCGTCGAGCCGGTGGTGCAAAACGCGGGCGGCATGCGCTTCCACTCCCCCGGCTATCTGCGCGCACTGCGGCAGGCGTGTGACGCGTACGGAGTGCTGCTGATCTTCGACGAGATCGCCACCGGCTTCGGTCGCACCGGGGCCCTGTTCGCCGCCGACCACGCCAATGTCGCCCCCGATGTGATGTGTGTGGGCAAGGCGATCACCGGCGGCTATCTGACCTTGGCGGCTGCTCTGTGCACCACCGAGGTGGCTCAGGGGATTTCGGGTGGCGATGTGCCCGTCCTCGCCCATGGGCCGACCTTCATGGGCAACCCGCTGGCCACTGCCGTCGCCAACGCCTCCATCGACCTGCTGCTGTCCCACGACTGGCAGGCCGAGGTGAAGCGGATCGAGACGGGGCTCATCGACGGTCTCAGTGAGGCTGCCACGCTGCCGGGGGTGGCGTCGGTACGGGTGCTCGGCGCGATCGGCGCCATCCAGTTGGAGCGACCGCTGGACGAGGCACGCATGGCGGCGGCGTCCGATGCGGCCATCCGCAGCGGCGTGTGGCTCCGCCCGTTCCGCGACCTGATCTACACGATGCCCCCGTACATCACCGGCGACCAGGATCTAGCCCGCATCACGGCGGCGATGTGCGCCGCCACCAGGGCGAGCGAGGGCTGACCGCGGTCACGAGCACCACTTCACGAGAAAGGCATGGACCGCAGATGAGCACGGTGATCGTCACCGGCACTGACACGGAGATCGGCAAGACCGTGACGACCGCGGCAATGGCGGCCGTTGCCCTGGCTCAGGGCCGTACCGTAGCCGTACTCAAGCCCGCCCAGACCGGCGTGCAAAAGGACGAACCGGGCGACATCGCCGAGGTACAGCGGCTCGCCGGCGAGGTCACCGGCTCCGAACTCGCCCGCTTCCCCGACCCGTTGGCCCCGGCGACCGCGGCTCGCCGCGCCGGGCGCGCGCCGGTGCGCCCGCGCGAGGTGGAGCGGGCGGCGCGCACCCTGGCCGGCAACCATGACCTGGTGCTGGTCGAGGGCGCGGGCGGCCTGCTCGTACGCTTCGACGAGGCGGGCTCGTCGCTGGCGGACGTGGCGCAACTCCTCAACGCGCCGGTTCTGGTGGTGGCGCGCGCGGGGCTTGGCACGCTCAACGCTGCGGCGCTGACCACGGAGGCACTGCAAACTCGCGGCGTCACCTGTCTTGGGGTGGTGTTCGGCAGCTTCCCCGCCGCCCCCGACCTCGCCACCCGCTGCAACCTCTCCGACATGCCGGACGCCTCCGGTGTCCCGCTTCTTGGGGCCATCCCGGCAGGCGCTGGTGCGCGATCACCGGCGGACTTCCGCATGGCGGCGGCCGGTTGGCTGGCTCCGGCGCTCGGTGGCACCTGGGACGCCGCGACGTTCGCGGCTTCGCTTCACGACGCGTAGCGGCGCTGCGCGTAATGAATGCCCGCAATGTACGGATTTCGCCGGCGGTGAACACCCAGCGAAGTGGCGGCATGACGCCACGGCGCATGCCACCGGGCGGCGGTCGAAGCCCGCTGGCTCCGGCCGCCGCCCGGCGCCCGTTGTGGGAGGGGCCCTTGATGTGGGGCCCTCGCGTAGTTAGCCGATGGCCAAGTTGGCGAACGCGGCGACGTCCTCGCCGATGGCCGCCACCACCTGGTCCTGCTGCGGCGTGAGGTAGAAGTGGCCACCGGGGAAGCTGCGGAACGTGAAGCCGCCCGTGGTCAACCGAGACCACGCCTTGGCCTCGTCAAAGGAGACCCGCGGGTCCGACTCGCCGGTCAGCACGCTAATCGGGCAGCGCAGTACGGGCGCGCTGCCGTCCACGTCGCAGCGGTAGGTCTCAATGGCCTTGTAGTCGGCGCGGATCGCGGGCAACACCATCCGCAG
Organism: Streptomyces zagrosensis; assembly: GCF_014203645.1. Lineage (GTDB taxonomy): Bacteria > Actinomycetota > Actinomycetes > Streptomycetales > Streptomycetaceae > Streptomyces > Streptomyces zagrosensis. The sequence goes on from NZ_JACHJL010000010.1 coordinate 214,681, forward strand.
CAGTTCCTCATCGGCCAACACCCCGCTGTCGGTGCCGCTGAGCGCGCGGATCTCGGCGATCAGCGCATCGTCGCCGCGCTGGTGGACGTTCTCCTCCCGATAGGTGATCGGCGCCCGGCGCCCCGACGCGATCAGGCCACCCAACTGAGTGCTCCCCGCCCGCTCGAAGCGGCGCGCCAACTCGAAGCCGAGCACCGCACCCATGCTGTGCCCGAAGAGCACCAGCGGACGGTCCGCCCAGGGTTGCAGCGCCTCGTAAATGGCGTCCGCCAGTTCCCCAACGCTCCCCATCCCCGGTTCTGCCCGCCGGTCCTGGCGGCCCGGGTACTGCACCGAGAGCACGTCGGTGGTCTCGGCCAGGGCCTTGGAGAAGGGGAAGAAGAAGGAAGCGGACCCTCCTGCGTGCGGCAGGAGCACCACGCGGTGCGGACTGTCGGCTACGGGATGGAAGCGCCGGACCCACAGGTCGTCGGTCGTGGATTCCGTGGTGCTCATAGCTATCCTCGCTCCTTCGTCGTGCTGCGTTCCGTGAGGGTTGCCACCCGCCGACACCACAACGGGTCAGCGGACGCTCCCTATCTCATCAGCCATCGCCGCAACGGGACAGCCGGGCCATGACGGTGACGCGGTGTCGGCACCGGGCCGTACGGGCCGTCGCGACCAGCGCATACGGCGCGGGGTCGGTCTCGTCCGCGCCGCTGGCGTACGGCATCGCCGACGCACTTCACACCACCCTCACCCGTACCAACGCGCCCGCCAACCCCTGTCTTGCTGCACGCCACCCGTAACTCGCCGTGGCCACCCCCATAAGCATCTCCACCGCAGTACGAGTTGCCGACACTCGACACAAACCGCTACCACTCGGGCGTAATCGCCCTACTCCACTCTCACCGGAATGGGGGGGGCGGATCGCGCACCGGCGCGGCGCTCAAGCACCCGCGGGGAGCCCCGCCCCGTGCCCTTCCTGAGCGGCTGGCCCACCCGCTTCAAACGGCACGCGGCCGGGGTAGGTTGCCGCTATCCATGCTCAGGGAGGCCGCCGTGACCAGACCGTTCCGCTTCGGCGTCAACATGCTCACCATAGAAACGGGCGAGGCGTGGCGCGAGAAATGCCGCCGTGCCGAGGCACTTGGCTACGACGTGCTGCACGTACCTGACCATTTGGGCATGCCCGCCCCCTTTCCCGCACTGGTCGCCGCCGCCGAGGCGACCACCCGCCCGCGCGTGGGCACCTTCGTCCTCAATGCCGGGTTTTGGAACCCCGCGCTCCTCGCCCGCGAGGTGGCCACCTGCGATCAACTCACCGGCGGTCGGCTGGAGCTGGGCCTTGGCACCGGTTACGTCAAGGCCGAGCACGACACCGCGGGCCTGCCCTGGGGCTCCCCGCGGGAGCGCGTCGATCACCTGGAGCGGACACTGATCGAGTTGCATCGGCTCCTCACCGACCCCGAGCACCAGCCGCGCCCTGCCCAGTCGCCCCGACCGCCGGTGCTGCTCGGCGGCAACGGCAACCGTGTGCTGCGCCTCGCCGCACGGCATGCCGAGATCGCGGCGTTCACCGGTGGTAGGCAGTCGCCCGGCGCGCCCGAAGGCACGTTGTCGATGATCAGCGCGGACGCGCTGGAGGAGCGGGTGAACGCGTACCAGTCGTTCGCCGCCGACCGAGAAGCACCCGCCGAACTGAACTATCTGGTGCAGCGGGTAGTGATCTCGGACGACCGGCGGGCCGCTGCCGCGGAGTTCGCCCAGCATGCGGGCGGACTGACCGAAGACCAGTTGCTGGAGCATCCGGCGCTGCTGGTCGGCACCGTTACGCAGATCGCCGAGCAGGTGCGGGCACACCGCGAGCGCTTCGGCTTCACCTACTTCACCGTGCTCGATCCCTGCCTGGAGGCGTTCGGAGCGGTGATCGCGGAGCTGCGCGAGAGCTGAGCGGGCCGCCGAGGCGCGTACGGGGCGGCGTGGCGGCAGGCGCCCCAGGTCAACGATTCGGTGCCGGCAGCGCCGCATGGTGCCGGGCGGGGCGGGTACTCGCCTGACTTGTGACCGCGGAGTACAGGAGTGGGTATCGAGGCGTTCGGCCTCGGCCCGCCGATGTGCGCCTGGATGCGTACGGGCGAGTGCGAAGGCGTAGCCGAGCAGTCCGCACGAGGCCGTTCACCAACGGGCGCCGCCGCCCCGTGCGAGCTGCGCGGCAGGCCGTCGGCAGCGGCAAGGAACGCCGTTCCGCCGCGCTCCTCGCCGCCACCCCGACTGGCGCTTTGCCCATCCTTTACGATTGAGTGATCGATCCTTCTTCTTCCCTGTGAAAGGTGTGAGCGTCCGTCCATGGGCGAGCCTCCCAGTAGCCGCTACCGCGCGTTGCCCCTGTCCCTGCCCGACCTTGGGACGGAGGTGAACCGATGATTGAAGTGCTTCTTCTCGCGCTGGCGCTCCTTCTGTCGTTGGCCTGTGGCGCCTTCGTAGCGGCGGAGTTCTCGCTGACCACGGTCGAGCGTGCCGAACTGGAGCGGGCCGTTGATCGGGGCGAGCGCGGCGCCGAGAGCGCGTTGAAGGCGGTACGCAGCCTCACCTTCCAGCTCTCTGGCGCCCAGCTCGGCATCACCGTCACGAATCTGATCGTCGGCATGCTCGCCAAGCCATCGATCGCCGCACTGCTGGGCGGGCCGCTCAAGGCCGCGGGGGTGCCCGCCTCCGCTGTGGGCTCCGTCGCGCTGGTGGTGGGCACCGTGCTGTCCACGTTGGTCCTGATGGTGGTCGGCGAGCTGGTTCCCAAGAACTGGGCGATCTCCAAGCCGCTGCCGGTGGCCAAGCGGGTCGCCACCCCGCAGCGCATCTTCAGCGCGGCCTTTCGCCCGTTCATCTCCCATCTCAACAACACCGCCAACCGCGTGGTGCGGCGCTTCGGCCTCGAACCCGCGGAGGAGCTGGCCTCGGCGCGCGGCCCGCAGGAGCTGGTCGCACTCGCCCGCCACTCCGCGCGGGCGGGCGCCCTCGACCGGGACACCGCGGAGCTGTTCGTGCGCACACTGAACCTGGCCGAGCTCTCGGCGGAGAACGTGATGACGCCACGGGTCCAGGTGATGGCGCTCGATGTGCAGGCCACCGCCGAGGATGTGGCCAACGCCACCCGGGCCACCGGTCTGTCCCGCTTCCCTGTCTATCGGGGCAGCCTCGACACGGTCGTCGGTGTCGCCCACATCAAGGACGTCCTGGCCGTGCCCGCCGAGCGCCGGCACCGGCATCCGATCTCCGAGTTGTTGCGCGACCCGCTACTCGTCCCCGAGTCACTGACCGTGGACCGGCTCTTGGACCGACTCTCCGGCAAGCGCACCATGGCCGTCGTCATCGACGAGTACGGCGGCACGGCCGGTGTGGTCACCCTGGAGGACATCGTCGAGGAGGTCGTCGGCGAGGTACGCGACGAACACGACCCGCAGGAGACGCCGGACCTGGCGCCGCGCGGCACCGACCCGCAGGGCCGCGCGCTGTACGACGCGGACGGCTCGGCCCGCATCGACCAGTTGCGGTCGATCGGGCTGCGGGCGCCGGAGGGCCCGTACGAGACGCTGGCCGGGCTGATCGCCAGCGAGCTGGGGCGCATCCCGGTCCAGGGCGACACATTGGAGGTCGAGGGCTGGCGGCTTGAGGTGACGGACGCGTCGGGGCGCCGCGCCGCGAGCATACGGCTTCAGTCACCGCTGGTCAGCGCGGCGGACGACGCTCGCACAGCCGGCACTACGCGCACCACCCGCACCACCCGCACTACCAACGGAACCAGTGCCACCCCTGCCACCAGTGCCACCGGCGCGGGCCCCGGGCCCGCTGCGCCGGCCGATGACGGCCGCGCCCACCGATGGCGCCGCGGGCGGGACACCGCTCCCGTCGATGCGGCCCGACAGCGAAAGGAGACCCACCGATGACCGCGATCCAACTGCTGATCGGTCTGCTGACGCTGGTGGTCAACGCGTTTTTCGTGGGAGCTGAGTTCGCGCTGATCTCGGTGCGACGCAGCCAGATCGAGCCGCACGCCGAGCAGGGCGATCGGCGGGCCCGCAGCGTGCTGTGGGGGCTCGAACACGTCTCGGCCCTGATGGCGGCGGCGCAACTGGGCATCACGCTGTGCACGCTGGTGCTCGGCATCGTCGCCGAGCCGGCCATCGCGCACCTGCTGGAGCCGGTGTTCCACGCGGTGGGCGTGCCTGATGGGCTGACCCATCCGATCGCCTTCGTCATCGCGCTGGCGGTGGCCACGTATCTCCACATGCTCTTCGGCGAGATGGTGCCGAAGAACATCGCACTCGCCGAGCCCGTACGCTCCGCGCTGCTTCTTGGCCCGCCGCTGGTGGCCATGTCGCGTGCGCTGCGCCCGGTGATCTTCACGGTGAACGCGTTCGCGAACACGCTGCTCAGGCTGTTGCGGGTGGAGACCAAGGACGAGGTGACCGCATCGTTCTCGGATGCCGACCTGGCCCGGATGGTCGCCGACTCCAGCGAGGCAGGACTGCTGGATGACCGGGCCACCGAGCGGTTGCGAGACGCCTTGGAGCTGGGTCGCCGTCCGGTGCGCGATGTGGTGCTTTCGGTCGATCGGGTCGTCACGGCCAGGCTCGGGGTCTCCCCCGAGGGGCTGGAGAGCTTGTCGGCCACCTCCGGGTTCTCGCGCTTTCCCGTCGTCGATGGCAGCGGGCGCATCCTGGGCTATCTGCACGTGAAGGACGCGCTGGACGCCCGGCCGCGCGACGTGGCGTTCCGACCGGAGCAGTTGCGGCCCATCGCCCGGGTGCGGGCCGCGACGCCGCTCGATGACGTGCTGACCGCCATGCGGGGCACGAGCACCCATCTCGCGGCCGTCATCGACGAGCACAGCCGGCTGGCCGGGCTCGTCACCATGGAGGACGTCCTACGGGAACTGGTGGGCCCGGCGCCCAGCGCGTAAGCCCGTCGCTTTCCCGTCCAGGCCCCGCGGGGTTTGTCGCCGGTGTCCGTGGCTCGCCAGTGCGGGCCACGGGCACCGGCCTCGCGTCTACTCGGACGACTTCGCTCCGGTTTGCTGGCCGCGGCGGACGACCGGGCTCCGGTGGGCGGAGCCGGACGGCCGGCGGTTGCGCTCCGCGCGGACGCGGGCTGCGCATCGAGCGGGAGGCGCGCGGCGCAGCAGGGACAGCGGCCGGTGGATCATGTCGGGTCCTCGGTGTGCGCTCGCAACCGGTGGGCGACGTTTCGGACGTGGGCATCCAGGGTGGCGGCCGGATCGTCGCTGAAATCGTGCAGGGCGACGGCGGCCGTGAGGATCACATCGCAGAGCTCGGCAGCGACGTCCGCGCGCCGGTGGGTGACGCCCTTGCGCGGGTTTTGACCAGTGAGCCCGATATACGCCTGCATCACCTCGCCCGACTCCTCAGCGATCTTCAGCAGTCGCAGCGCCGTCTCCTCGGCACGGCCGCGTGCGGCGTTGGCGGCATCCAGCCAGGCCACGGACTGGCGAGCCACCTCCCACAGCGCCACCCCCGGCGGCCCTGCCTCCGTGGCCTGGCCCTGCGGGGCAGCTGGCGCCTGCCCGCTGTCATGTGCGGCGAGTACGGCGGGCCCCTCCAGGACGGCGGGCGCGGCTGAGCCGGGGCGGGCCTCGGTTGTGGCGCGGGCCTCTAGCTCGTGCAAGGCGTCGAGTTGGTCGGCCCTGATCTGGTCGGCGCTCAGGCGCTCGGTCATTGGACGATCTCCTCATGGGACGGATGTCGGGTCACTGACGGAAACGGCGAGTACAACGAGAACGACAGGAACTGTCGAAGCGGCACAGACGACAGAAATGACACAAAAAGTGAGACGCAACGAGAAGGGGCACAGAGCAGTGACCGGGCCCGGTGGCCGGACACAACCTGACGATATGATCGCTACCGCCATGCAGATCAACGCCACATACTCCAGTTTTGTCGCGGTCGGCGACTCTTTTACCGAGGGCATGTCCGATGCGCTGCCCGATGGCACCTACCGAGGCTGGGCCGACCTCCTGGCCACGCGGCTCGCCGCCCACACCTCCGACTTCCGGTACGCCAACCTCGCGGTGCGCGGCAAGCTGATCGGCCAGATCGTCGATGAGCAGGTCGCGCCGGCGGCGGCGATGCGCGCGGACCTGGTGACGCTGGTGGGCGGGCTCAACGACGTCCTGCGTCCCACGTGCGACATGGCGCGGGTCGGCGCACGGCTGGAGGAGGCCGTGGAGCGCCTGGCGCCCAGCTGTCGCCAGCTCGTGCTGATGCACAGCCCGGGACGGCGCGGCCCGCTGCTTGAGCGGGGCAGGCCGCGCATGGAGCGGCTGTTCGCGCACATCGACGCCCTCGCTGCGCGGCATGGCGCGGTGGTCGTGGACCTGCTCGGCTCGCCGGTCCTTGGCGATGGGCGGATGTGGGCGGATGACCGGCTGCATCTGAACGCGGAAGGGCACCGCCGGGTAGCGGAGGCCGTGTGGCAGGCGATCGGGCTCGCGCCTTCGTACGACTGGAACGAGGCGCTGCCGCCGCCGGTGCTGCCGGGTTGGCGGACCCGGCGCGGCGCGGATGTGCGGTTCGCCCGGCAGCATCTCGGGCCATGGATCGGTCGGCGGCTGACCGGCCGTTCCTCCGGTGACGGCCGCTCCCCCAAGCGTGCCGAGTTGCTGCCTCTCCTGCTGCCGGGCGAGGCCGCGAAGGAGGCGCCCGCTCCCCGACCGGCCCCAGGCAGTTGACCAAGCCGCTGTTCCTCCAGAGCCGGCCCGCCGTTTCGCCCTGCTGCCCGGCCCCGTCCGGTGGCCCTGCCCGCCCCGCCCTGGCCAGCATCGACGCGGTGCCCTCCGGGGCGCGGCGCTGGCCTGCGGGTATCGCCAGTAGACTGTGCGCCCGTGACTGCTAAGCCGCGCATCCCGAACGTCCTGGCCAGCCGCTACGCCTCGGCGGAGCTGGCTGTCCTGTGGTCCCCCGAGTACAAGGTGACGCTGGAGAGGCGGCTGTGGCTGGCCGTGCTGCGCGCCCAAAAGGATCTCGGCATCGAGGTGCCGGACTCCGCCATCGCCGACTACGAGCGGGTCCTGGACACCGTGGACCTGGAGTCGATCGCCGAGCGCGAGAAGGTCACCCGGCACGATGTGAAGGCCCGTATCGAGGAGTTCAACGCACTCGCCGGGCACGAGCAGGTACACAAGGGCATGACGTCCCGGGACCTGACCGAGAACGTCGAGCAGTTGCAGGTACGGCTCTCGCTTGAGCTGATGCGCGACCGCACGATCGCGGTGCTCGCACGGCTCGCACGCCTGGCCGCCGAGCACGCCGAGCTGGTCATGGCCGGGCGCTCGCACAATGTCGCTGCCCAGACCACGACGCTCGGCAAGCGCTTCGCCACCGGCGCCGATGAACTACTCGTCGCCTTCGCGCGCCTTGCGGAACTGCTGGACCGCTACCCGCTGCGCGGCATCAAGGGCCCGGTCGGCACCGCGCAGGACATGCTCGATCTACTCGGCGGCGACGCGGGGAAGCTGGCGGACCTTGAGCAGCGGATCGCCGGGCACCTCGGTTTCGGCCAGGTCTTCACCTCGGTCGGCCAGGTCTACCCGCGCTCGCTGGACTACGAGGTGGTCACCTCCCTGGTCCAGCTGGCCGCCGCCCCCTCCTCGATCGCCAAGACGATTCGACTGATGGCCGGGCACGAATTGGTCACCGAGGGCTTCAAACCGGGCCAGGTCGGCTCGTCCGCGATGCCCCACAAGATGAACACGCGTTCTTGTGAGCGGGTGAACGGCCTGATGGTGATCCTGCGCGGCTACGCGTCGATGGTCGGCGAGCTCTCCGGTGACCAGTGGAACGAGGGTGATGTGTCCTGCTCGGTGGTGCGCCGTGTCGCACTGCCGGACGCGTTCTTCGCGCTCGATGGACTCCTGGAGACGTTCCTGACGGTGTTGGACGAATTCGGCGCCTTCCCCGCCGTCGTCGCCCGTGAGCTGGACCGCTATCTGCCGTTCCTGGCCACGACCAAGGTGCTGATGGGCGCCGTGCGTGCCGGCGTCGGACGCGAGGAGGCGCATGAGGCGATCAAGGAGAACGCGGTAGCCGCGGCGCTGGCCATGCGTGAGCAGGGCGCCGAGCGCAACGAGCTTTTGGACACGCTGGCCGCGGATGAGCGCCTGCCGCTGGACCGGGCGGCGCTGGATGCCCTGATGGCCGACAAGTTGTCCTTCACCGGCGCCGCCGGCAGCCAGGTGGCCTCCGTCGTGGCCCGCGTCGAGGAGATCACCAAGCAGCATCCGCAGGCCGCCGGTTACGCCCCGGGGGCGATCCTCTGACCCCCGATGAGCTGGCAGCCGCCCGCGACCGCGTCGTACCCGACGTGGTCGCGGAGGGGTTGCATGTCCTGTTCTGTGGCATCAACCCAGGGTTGATGTCGGCGGCCACCGGCCACCACTTCGCCCGCCCCGGCAATCGCTTTTGGCCGGTGTTGCACGCCTCCGGGTTCACGCCGCGGCGGCTGCGGCCCGACGAAGAGCAGGAGTTGCTCGCCTACGGGCTCGGTATCACCAACGTCGTCGCGCGGGCCAGCGCGCGGGCTGATGAGCTCAGCGATGAGGAGTACCGCGAGGGCGGGCGGATACTGCGCGAGAAGGTGACGCGGCTGCGTCCGGCCTGGCTCGCGGTCGTCGGCGTCACCGCGTACCGCGTCGCCTTCGCCGACCGCAAGGCCCGCATCGGCCCACAGGACACCCCGCTGGGCGACACCCGCGTGTGGGTACTGCCCAACCCCAGTGGGCTGAATGCCCATTGGAGCCTGGACGCGATGGCCGCGGAGTACGGGCGGCTGCGCGCCGCTGCGACGGACTGAGCCGGTACGGGGCCGGGCGCCGGCCCGGGCCCGGGCGCCGTCATCCGGCGTTGCGGGGCGCAACCCCGCGAGCGGCCCGCACGCCCGCCATCGGCGCCCCGCGGCCGGCTACGCGTCGCGCCGCTCCAGGGCCGACCAGCCCGCTACCGCCAGCGCCGCCGTCCAGAGCGCGAGAACCGCCAGGCCCGTCCAGGGGCCGAGGCCCTGCTCAGGTGTGGCGTGCAGGATGCTCTGGCCCGCCGCATCCGGAAGAAACCGGGTCACGTCGTACACCGCCGATGTGGCGCCAAGGACGGGCTGTACGAAGGTCAGCACCGGGATCAGCAGGCCGAGCGCCGCGACCGGGCCGCGCAGCAAGGTGGCAACGCCCGCCGCCAATACCGCGATCAGGCCCAGGTAGAGCCCGCAGCCCAGGGCGGCGCGCAGCGCGCCCTCCTCGCCGAGGCCGACCCCGCGGTCACCGAGCAGCGCCTGGCCACCGAGGAAGGATGCGAAGCCCGTCACCAGGCCGACCGTGAGGCCGAGACCACCGATGACCGCGAGCTTGCAACCGTAGAGCAGTCCGCGGCGTGGCACCGCAGCCAGCGAGATGCTCAGGGCGCCGCCCTTGTACTCCCCCGTCACCACCAGCACGCCGAAGCACAGCGCGGCCAACTGCCCGAAGGAGAGGCCGAAGAAGGAATAGAAGACCGGGTCGAAGTCGTCCGCAGCGTCGTCGGGGCTATAGGTGGCGCAGGCCAGGGCCGAGATGCCGACCGTGGTCAGCAGGACACAGGCGAGCGAGATGAGGGGGGCGTGCACGGTGTGGACCTTGGCCCACTCCGAGCGCAGAACCGAGGTGACGGTCATGGCTTTACGTTCCCTTCGCGGCAGCTGGCGCGGAGGCGTACTCCGTGGCACTGGCCGTCAGCTTTAGGTATGCCTCTTCCAAGGAGGCTTGGTCATCGGTGAGTTCGAGTAGCGGAAGGCCCTGGGCCGCGGCGAGCGCACCGATCTGCGCCGCCGACGCACCGTCCACCTGCCACCGGCCGTCTCCGTTGGGAGAGCCTGCGAGCCCCGCCGCGGTCAGCAGGTCACGCAGCCGCTCCGGTTCGGTGGTGCGCAGCCACACCCGCGAGCTGCTGTGCTCGGCGATGAAGGCGGCCATCGAGGTGTCGGCGAGCAGCCGCCCGCGGCCCAGGACGATCAGGTGGTCGGCGGTACGGGCGGTCTCGCTCATCAGATGGCTGGAGACCAGCACGGTGCGGCCCTCGGCGGCCAGTTGGCGCATCAGGTCCCGTATCCAGATGATGCCCTCGGGATCGAGGCCGTTGGTCGGCTCGTCCAGCATCAGCACGGGTGGGTCGCCGAGCAGCGCGGCGGCGACGCCGAGCCGTTGTCGCATGCCGAGTGAGAAGGTGCCGACGCGCCGCCGTGCGACGGTCTCAAGCCCGGTCTCGGCCAGCACCGCAGCGACCCGGCCGAGCGGGAGGTCATTGCTGTATGCGAGGCAGCGCAGATGGTCTTGGGCGGTACGGGCACCGGATGCGGCACCGGCGTCAAGGAGCGCGCCGACCAGCCGCAGGGGGCGGGTAGCGGCGCGGTAGGGACGGCCGCCGATGGTCACCCGGCCGGCGGTGGGTCGGTCGAGGCCGAGCGCGATGCGCATGGTCGAGGACTTGCCCGCCCCGTTGGGGCCGAGGAAGCCCGTCACCCGGCCCGGTTCCACGGTGCAGGTGACCCCGTCCACGGCGCGAACGGAGCCGTATGTCTTGCGAAGTTCCCGTACATCGATCGAGGTCATGCCGTCAGGCTGCCGCCGTGGGCGAGGTCGCCGCCTCCCCCACGCGCGGGTTCCTCCTCCCCCGGGCGGGGGAGCCGTCGGGCGGCTCGCCCTGGCACGATGTGGCCGTGTACTCGATGAACTCCCTGTTCAGACCGCTTACGCAGGCCGTCACCTACACCCGCTGGCTGCATATGCTGGTCGGCGGGGTCTTCGCGGCGATCTGCCTGTTTGTCTTTCCTGGTGTGTCGGCGCAGGGCCCGTTGAGCTGGGCGGGTTTCCTCATGCTGCCGGTGCCGCTGTTGATCGTGCTGGGCCTGGTGCCGGTGGTACGACTGGCGGAGGGCGTGCAGGCGCGGCTGATGCTCATGCCGGGCCGGTCGGCCCAGCCGCAGGACGACGCGGCGTGGCAAGAGCGGCCGGGCTTGCCAGCGTCGGTGGACCGGCACGGTGCCGCCGCGGGCCACGGTCGGTACGGGCTGACCGAGTCGGATATCTCCCTTGCGCCCGCGCGCACCTGGGCTGACCGGGGACGGACCGTGCTGTGGCTGCTGGTGCGGGTGCTGGCCGGGACGGCGGTGCTGATGGCTACGGTGTGGCTGCCGGTGCTTTCGGGGGTGCTGATCGCCGGGCCCGGAGGCTGGTTCGTCCTCCTTGTTCCCCTTCCGCTGGCCGCGTTGGCCGCGCTGGTGGTGGTGGCCGGGGCCACGCTGGCCCAGGTGGCGCGCTGGCTGCTCGCCCCGTCCGCCGATGAGCGGCTGGCGGTGGTCGAGGAGCGTACGGAGCGGCTGCTTGAGCACAACCGGCTGGCCCGCGAGTTGCACGACTCGATCGGGCACGCGCTAACCATCGCCGTGGTGCAGGCGGGTGCGGCGCGTTTGGCGGGCTCTGCGGAGTTCACCGAGCGTGCGCTGGTCGCCATCGAGGACACCGGCCGGCGGGCCCTGGGCGATCTGGAGCGGGTGCTGCGGTTGCTGCGCCAGGACAGTGCGGTGGGCCCGCAGGACATCGAGCGGCGACCGGCCCTCACCGACGTGGAACGCCTCCTGGAGTCGGCCCGGGCCGCCGGGGCTCCGGTCGATGCCGAGGTGACCGGCGCGGTCGAGCAGCTGCCGGGGCCGCTATCCCGGGAGGGGTATCGCATCGTGCAGGAGTCGCTGACGAACGTACTGCGACACGCTGGGCCGGTTCCGGTCGCGGTACGCGTCGCCGTCTCGGGCACCGGCCTGGAACTGGACGTCCGCAATCCGCTGCCCACCCCCGCCGACCACCCGGCGGACGGTGGCAGCGGCCTGGTGGACCGCGGCAGTGGGCTGCGTAACATCCGGGAACGGGCCACCCTGCTCGGCGGCGATGCGCGGACTGGGCCCGAAGGCGGCCAGTGGCGGGTGCACGTCTGCCTGCCACTGGACCGGCTCTGCTGACCTTCGCCCGGGAGCGGGCCCGCTGGGCCGTGCGCCGGTTGGGCGTGGAGCTCCCGGGCACGGCTCCGGCCCTCGCTGCACGATGGCACCCGCGTCACACTGGGCTCTGCTTTCTAGGGGCAAAAGCGCTCGCGCAGCATCGCATTGATGCGCTTGCCGTCAGCCTCGGTCACCTGGTGGTGCGGGGAGCTGAATCGTTGTGCCGCGTCCTTGGAATCGTTGTCGCTTCGGAGGCGTACACATTGCTGCACTGCCTTGTTGACGTCCGCGGGGGCGCCGAGTGATGGATCGATCTCCCGCAAGGCGACCTGTAGTTCGAGCGTCTTGAGGCCCAGGAGGTCCTGCTTGGCGCGATCACTCATGTCCGAAGGGGCCGCGGCCATGCCTTCGTAGTGCGTGGAAAGCGGAGGCGTGCCCGGTTCTCCGGCGGGTGCCTGGCTGGGCGTGGTGACTTGGCTGATCGAGGCCTTCGACGTGCCGGGCTGGGGCTCGGCCTTGCCGTCGCCGACGTCGGAGCCACCGCAGGCCGACACGGCAAGGACGAGCGCACCAGCCACGGCGATGGCGGTGAGGGTTCTCATGCGGGCAGCATGGCAGGCTGCGTGCCGCCAAGTGGCACGCGTTCACCGATGAGTGCCGGCGCGCGCTTGCCTCGTGGCCCCGCGCAAGCGCCGAGACCATCGCCCGGATCAATGCTGCTCGGTCGCGCCCCTACGTGAGCTGCCACCGCTAGGTCAACGCCCGCGGGCGGAGCGGCACTCATGACGTCCGCATCGGTGGGATGACGCTCCGCGCGCTGGCCTGTGCCCTGCCCTCACTAGAGTGATCAGATGCCGGTAACCGTCCTTCTCGTCGATGACGAACAGCTCGTACGGGCTGGGCTGCGCGCGATCCTTGAGGACCAGCCCGACATCAAGGTGGTCGGAGAGGCCGCCGATGGGGCGTCAGTGGTGCCGTTGGTACGGCAGTTGCGCCCCGATGTGGTCGCCATGGACGTGCGCATGCCCCTCATCGACGGCATCGAGGCGACGCGCGCCGTGCTGCGGTCGGTACCACAGCCGCCGAAGATTCTTGTGGTGACGACGTTTGAGAACGACAGTTACGTCTACGAAGCGCTGCGCGCGGGCGCCGCCGGCTTTCTTCTCAAGCGCGCGCGTCCGGCCGAGATCGTGCATGCCGTGCGACTGGTGGCCGAGGGCGAGTCGCTGCTCTTCCCAGCCGCCGTACGATCGCTAGCGGCGGCCCACGGTAACGCGCGGGCGCGCGCTGTGCTGGAGCGTGCGGCGCTGACCGGCCGTGAAGCGGAGGTGCTGCGGCTGATGGCGCGCGGCCTATCCAACGCAGAGATCGCCGAACACCTTGTGGTCGGCACGGAGACGGTGAAGAGCCACGTCAGTGCGGTGCTCGCGAAGCTTGGCGCGCGCGATCGCACTCAGGCGGTCATCGCCGCGTACGAGTCAGGGTTCGTCTCACCGCGCTGAGTGTCCTTGGCTCTTACGGGGAAGGCGGACCGGTGCGGAGCGACGAGCGCGGGGCGAAGAGCCACAGAGCGAAGAAGATCAAAAAAGATTGAAGAAGATTAAGGAAGAGGGGAAAAGAAGCGGAAGGCGAGAGTCGCCGGGACCAGCGGTAGCGGATACGATCCGGCAAACACGCACAGGTAGGGAGACCGGATTGGGGCGGCTCACCGGCGGGGACCCGTCATTGCTGCGGCGGATCAACTCCGCTGTGGTGCTGCACGCGCTGCGATCGGCTGACTCCGCGACCCTCACGGATCTCGTGCGGGTCACCGGGCTCTCCCGGCCGACCGTCGAGGGCGTCATCGAGGGACTCACGGACAGCGGCCTGGTGGTGGAGACGCCCGCGGAAGAGGGCGAGACCCGCCGTCAGGGGCGCCCAGCGCGCAAGTTCCGCTTTCGGGCGGAGGCGGGGCATCTGTGCGGCATCGAGATCGGCCCGCACCGTGTCGCGGCGCTGCTCTCCGACCTGGATGGCCAACTCCTCGGCTCGGTGTCCAGGGACGTTTCGGTGGCGGCATCGGCGGACGAGCGGCTGGAGCGGTTGCGCGGGGCCATCGCGGATCTTTTGAAGCGGGCGGGGGTGGCCCGTAGTTCGCTGCGCGCGGTCGGCGTGGGCAGCCCGGGCATCGTGGACGCCGAAGGAACCGTACGGCTGGGTACGGCCCTACCGGGCTGGACCGGATTGCCGCTCGGTGACCGGTTGCGCCGCTCGTTTCGGTGCCCGGTCCTGGTGGAGAACGACGCGAACACCGCGGCCGTCGCCGAGCACTGGAAGGGCGCGGCGACCCACTCCGATGACGTCGTCTTCGTGCTGGCCGGGCTGAGCCCGGGGGCCGGTGCGCTGATCGGCGGGCGACTGCACCGGGGCTTCGGCGGCGCGGCCGGGGAGATCGGGGCGCTGCATCTGCTGGGTGGCGAGGCGCCGCCCGAGGAGGTGCTTTCCACCACCGGGGAGCCGTTGCACCCACTGGACGAGGAGCAGGTGGCCAGGGTTTTCGCGCTGGCCAGGGCGGGCGATAGCCGGGCCCAGGCGGCGGAGGCCCGGTTCATCCGTCGGCTGGTGCACCATGTGGCGGCGCTGGCGCTCGCGCTCGATCCCGAACTGGTCGTCGTCGGCGGCTGGGCGGCCGGGCTCGATGGCGTACTCGACCCGCTGCGAGGCGAATTGGCCCGCTACTGCCTGCGTCCGCCGCTGGTCGCCCAGTCCGTGCTCGGTGAGGCAGCCATCGCCACGGGTGCGCTGCGCTTGGCGCTTGACCATGTGGAAGCGGAACTGTTCGCGGTGGAGAGCACGGTGACGGCCCGTCGGTAGTGCCGGTGCGCGGGTGGATCGTGGTTTCCCCGCCGCGCGCGGTGCCCCCCGCCCCGCGGTGTGCGGCAGGGCGGGGGTCACTACGACTGGTGCCGGCTGCTGGCCATCGCGCTCCGTGCGGCCACGGCCGTCAGCGACGGCTCGTAGGAGCACGAGGCCCGAGGGCAGGCGGAACGGCCGCGGGCGCGGGAGGGGTTCAGCCCGCCAGCAGGTCGGGGCCGGTGTCGCCGAAGGTGAGGCGGCAGGTGTCGGCGCGGTACGTCGCCACGCTGACGGCTGCCGTGCGGCCCTCGGCCAGGTAGCGGGTGGTGACGACCAGCACCGGCGCACCGGGCAGCCGATCGAGGGCCCTCGCATCGTCCGCGCGGGCCGAGCCGAGCTCTACCGCCCGCTCCTGGCCTTCGAGTTCCATCCGGTGTAGTTCCCGCAGCACGGTACGGGCGCGAGTCGGCCCGCTCGCCGCCGGGACCACGCTGACCCCGGCCGGGACGGCGGCGACCTCGCTGGGGTTCAGTGCGGGCACGGAGCCGGCCGGCACGTACAGCAATTCGGCGGCGACCGGCTGACCAGCTGTGGTCAGCGCCCGCCGCACGGTGTACACGAGCTCGTCGGGCGAGGCGCCAAGGAACTGGGCCACGGCGGCGGGCACCTCGCCCTGCGTGCTGTCCAACGCCTGCCACGGGTCGGCAACCGCACCGGGCCACACGTGCTTGCTGTCCCCGACCGCCACGCCCATCCGGGGCGGTGCCACGGTGGTGCCGACACCTCGGCGGCGCTGGAGTCTGCCCTCCAGCTCCAACTGCTCAAGGGCCTGCCGCAGCGTGGCGCGTGCGACGCCGAACCGCGCCGCGAGTTCGCGCTCGTTGGGCAGGATCTCACCCACCGCGAATTCCGAGTCGAGCGCGGTGCTGAGCACCGTCTTCAGGTGCCAATACTTCGGCTCCGGCACCGTATTGAGCTGCGTGGTCCCCACCCTGTCCTCCACGATCACCGTGTCCGGGCCGGTCTCGCACCGGCCGCGCGTCCGACTGGATCAAGCGCACTACGGTGCGGGCTCGCGCCGCACCGCGTATTGAGTTATGCGCGCTTCTTTATTAAAGGTTGTTTCAGTATGGGTGTGACGATAGGACGGTACGTCACCTTGGTCAAGACCAATCCACGCGTCGGCCTTCTGCGGGCCTCCGGTAGCGTCAGGGCCGACGGGCCTTACGGTCCTGACGGGCCGGGCCGCCCCTGCGGCGACACGGCGCAAGAACGGAAGCGTCCCGCAGGCCCGCACGGGGCCCGAGGGCGCCGGACACGACAGCAGGGAGCGGGGCAGTGGATCAGGTCACGGTCGTCACGGGCGGTAGCAGAGGCATCGGCGCAGCCGTCGCCATCCGGCTGGCCCGAGCCGGCCACCACATCGCCATCGGGTACGAGCGCGCCGCCGACGCCGCGCAGGCCACGGCGATGAAGGTCCGCGCGGAGGGTGTGCGGTGTGTGACGGTACGGGCCGACACGAGCGACGCAGGTCAAGTGGATGACCTGTTCGACACTACGAGGCAGAAACTGGGCGTAGTCACCGGGCTGGTGAACAACGCCGGAATTACGGGCCTACTCGGCCGCTTCACCGACACTTCGCCCGAGGCCATGCGGCGGGTGATCGACGTGAATGTGACGGGCGCGCTGTTGTGCGCCCGCCGTGCGGCTCGCGACATGTCCACCCGGCGCGGTGGCACGGGCGGGGCGATAGTGAACGTGTCATCGGCCAGCTCCACCACCGGCAGCCCCGGCGAGTATGTGCATTACGCGGCGAGCAAGGCCGCCGTGGACGCGATGACGGTGGGGCTCTCCAAGGAGCTTGCCGTCGAGGGCATTCGCGTCAATTGCGTACAGCCCGGAATGACCGTGACCGATATCCACGCCACGATGGGCGATCCCGAGCGGCCGTGGCGCAATCCGGACCGGGTGCCGATGGGCCGTCCCGGTGAACCGGAGGAGATCGCGGGCGCCATCGCCTGGCTCATGTCGGCCGACGCCTCGTACGCCACCGGCGCGGTACTGCGCGTCGCCGGGGGCCTTTGAGCACAGCTCCACGCTCGGGGCCGGGCAGCAGGCGCCCTGTACCAACAGTGTCAGCAGCCGCCCGGCCCGCGCCCCGGGCCGCGGGCCGGGCCGGAGGCGGGGCCGAAGGCGGGGTGCCAGCCGCACGGCCCGGAGTCCGCTACTCGCCGCCGCGCCCGAGCGTTCGGACGATGTCCTGTACGTTGCCGTACTTCTGCCCTTCGGGAAGCTCCGCCGCCGTATCGATGAGCCGGTCTGGGGCATGGTGCTCGCGCAGCGTGTCGAGCACCCTCGCGCGGTCGGCCGGGTAGACGCTGCGCCCGAGGTGCTGGGCCAGTTCGGTGCGCAGTTGCACGTCCTCGGGGGTCATGCCCGGCGGCGTCGCGCCAGACAGCGGGGTGTAGGGCGAGCGGCTCGCAGCGGGCTGGTCCTCGCCCGGCGGCTCCGGCTCGCGCTCCTCCCGGGCGCGGGTCGAGTGGCCGCTCTTCAGCTCACCCTGCATGCGCTTTTTCAGCTCGTCGTCGTGCAGGGGCCCGGTCTTGTTCTCGTGAGCGTTCATGAGGCTTCCTCGGTGGTCCGATGCCTGGTCAGGCGCCTGACCGGTCGCGCTGTACCGGCCGGTCCGCCCGTGTGCCCCCTTCGGGTTCCCCGCCCGGCACGAGCGACACGCCGCCGACCCGCCCGTGGTCAGCCGAGGTAGGGGGCGGGGTCGGCAGCGGCCGGCCGGCTCAGGCTCCCGACAGACGGCGCTGTGTCGATTGCGACCAGCCAAGGTCTACCCAGCGGTAACCCTTGCTGACATGCTGTCCAACAAGACCCTCGCCCCGGAAGAGACGGAGCCCCCCATGACCGAAACGATCTCCTTCGCCCATGACGTCGCCGCCGGCACCGTGCCGATCGACATCGCCTACGAAAGGCGGGGGGCGGGAGAACCAGTGGTACTGCTGCACGGCGTCGCGCATCACTGGCAGGCGTGGGAGCCCGTACTGAACATCCTGGCTGCCGAGCGCGAGGTGTTCGCCGTCGATCTGCCAGGCTTCGGCGCGTCGGGCGCGCTGCCCGCCGGAGTCGGCTACGACACGCACGGCGTGGTGCCCGTACTGGCCCAGCTCTTTCGCACCTTGGGCCTTGAGCGACCGCATGTGGTGGGCAACTCGCTGGGTGGGCTGCTGGCGCTCGAACTCGCCCGCACTGGACATGCGCGCACCGTCACCACGCTGTCCCCCGCGGGATTTTGGAATGAGTCCGAGCGGCGCTACGGCTTCGGCGTGCTCCGCATGATGTACCACGCCGCCCGGGCCATGCCGGAACCGTTCGTCGCCCAGGTGGCACGCACCGCCGCGGGCCGCGCCGCACTCGTCGGCGCCATCTACGCCCGCCCCGGCAAGCGGGCACCGGAGAGCGTCGTGGCCGAGGCCCAGGCGATGCGGCACGGCGTCGGCTTCACGCCGACCCTCGCCGCCGGCCGAACCGTTCGCTACACGCAGGACATACCGAATGTGCCGGTCACCATCGCCTGGGGCGCCGCGGACCGGCTGCTGCTACCCCGGCAGGGAATCCGCGCCAAGCGCGTCATCCCCGGGGCCCGGCTCATCCGCCTGCCTGGTTGCGGCCATGTGCCGATGAACGACGACCCCGCGCTGGTCTCCCGCGTCGTCCTCGACGCCACCAGGCCCACGGCCGGCGCCACACGCAGTAGCGGCGCCAAAGCGCTCAGCGCCTGCGCCAGCGCCAGCGCCTCCGCCTGACGAACAAGCCGTCGCAGCGTCGGCGGGGGCCGCGGTGGGACGTACGGGCAGGGAGTCGGGCCCCGCCACACCGGCCGATGCGGACGCCCGACCGGGCGCCGCAGGCCCCGATGCCGCTGTGCCGGCGGGCGGCTCGGTCATGGCTACCTCCGGCGTGCCGCTGCTGGGTGCCGCGTCCCGCCACCGCCTGCCCAGTACCCCGGCGCCCACGGCCACACCCGCGCCGACCAGCAGGCTGCCCGCCGCCTGCGCGGGGCCGTAGCCGCCGACTCCGACGATCGGCGCCGTCGCGGCAGCAGCGACCGGGATCAAGCCGGAGAAGAGCGTGGCCCGTTCGGGACCGATGCGCTGAAGCCCCCGGTACCAGCACACAAAGCCGATCACGGTGACGATCAGGGCCTGCCACAGCAGGGCGACCGCCTCACCCGAGTCCGGCATGCGCAGCCATCCTCCTCCGTCCACCAACAAGGCGAGCCCCAGCGCTTCCACGGCCCCAAGGCCGCACGCGGCGGCCGACAGCAGGACGGGGCCGATCGTGCGCAACACCGGCACGGCGAGGACAGCGAACCCGACCTCGCCGCAAAGCGCCGCCACGGACCAGGCGATCCCGCTGGCGTCCGCCCGCCCCCAGCCCTGGACGGTGAAGGCACCCATCGCGACGAACAGCGCGCCGCAACACACCGCACGGGTGGGGCGGCGGCCGTCGAGCGCGGGGGCGATCACCGCCACCACCACGGGCGCACACCCCACGAAGACACCGGGCACGGCGGGTTCGGAGGTGCGCTCCGCCGCGAGCACCGCCATGTTGAAGCCGACCATTCCGACCCCCGCGAGCAGGGCGAGGCGTACCCATTGCCGCGCGGTCAGCGCGCGCAATGGCGCAAGGCCGCCGCGTCCGGTGAGCGGCACCAACAAGAGGCAGGCCACCGCGTAGCGAAGGGCCTGCCCGCCGGCGTGCGGGAAGTCACCGAGCACGCTGTTGGCGGTGAAGGAGCCGCCGACGAGCACACAGGCAACGGCGGCGAGCAGGGCACCACGCCGCTGCTGGGAGGAGTTACTGCGATCCATGTGGGCGACGCTAGGCAGCAAGGCGGTACGTCTTAAGGTCCAATGTGATGAGCGATTCGCGGACCACTTCGACCACGGCCCCCAGCAGCGGGGCCCCCACTCCCCCGCGGCCGGCCAGCCGTCCCCCTGCGCCCCCGGCCACCACCCACCGCTCGCCTGCCCGTGCCCAGGCCACTCAGGCCGCCCGTTCCACTCATCGGATGGCCACCCCCGCCTGGGAGTTGCTGCTGCCCAGCGTCGCCCTGCCGCCGAGGCAGCGCGGTCGGGCGTTGCAGTGTGCGCTGCGTGACGCCATCACATCGGGGCAGATCGCGGGCGGGACGCGGCTGCCGGCCAGCCGCGAGCTCGCCACCGACCTCGGAGTTTCACGCGGCCTGATCACCGACGCGTACGAGCAGTTGACCGCCGAGGGCTATCTACGCAGCGGCCGAGGCGCGGGCACCTGGGTCAGCGGCGCCGTGCGCTGCGCCGTGCCCGCCGCACGCCCGGAAGCATCCAGCGCCGATGAGCCAGACACCGGGTTCGTACCCGGCATCCCCGACCTGTCGCTCTTCCCTCGCACGGCGTGGTCGGCCGCGCACCGCAGGGCGCTGGCCAAACTGCCGCACAGCGCACTCGGTTATCCCGACCCCCGCGGGTTGCCCGAGCTGCGGGAGGCACTGGCCGGCCTGCTCACCCGGCGGCGCGGTGTGGTCGCCGACCCGGAGCGAATCATCGTCTGCTCGGGCGTGGCCCAGGCGCTGACGCTGCTCGGCTTCGTGCTCGCCGGACGTGGTGCGGGTCCGCTGCTCGACCCGGACGAAGACCCCACGGGCAGCGCGGCGGCCGACGATCCGTTGGGCGCGGACCGCGAGGGCGGGCGGTGGGCCGGAGCGAGCTTCGCGCACCGCCGCTCGGACCGCACGAACGCTCGCCCACTCGACGGCACCGCGGGCGGCGCGCGGATACCCGGTGGGGAGCTGGTGCCGGCCGTTCGCGTGGCCCTGGAGGACCCGGGCACCGCCGCGTACAAGGGGCTGTTCGCGGCCGTGGGGGTGGATACGCTGCCGCTGCCGGTGGGCGCGGAGGGGCTCGACCCGACGGCGCTGACCGCCGCCGGCGTGCGCGGGGCAGTGCTCACGCCCTCGCATCAGTTCCCGTCCGGAATCGCCTACTCGGCGCGGCGCCGATCCGCGCTGCTCGACTGGGCGCGCGCCGCGGACGGACTGCTCATCGAGGACGACTACGACGGCGATTTTCGGTATGACAGGGCCCCTGTGGGCGCCTTGCAGGGGCTCGACCCGGCCCGGGTCGCCTATGCCGGATCGGTCAGCAAATCGCTGGCCCCTGGGCTGCGGCTGGGCTGGATGGTGGTGCCGCAGCCGCTGGTGGCCGAGTTGGTGGAGCGCAAGCGGACAATGGATCTCGGCCATCCCGTACTGGATCAGGCGGTGTTCGCCGACCTCATCGAGCGCGGCGACTACGACCGGCAGCTGCGACGCTGCCAGCGTGCCTACCGGGAGCGGCGTGACGCGCTGGTCGCGGCGCTGGCCGAGCACTTCCCCGGCACCGAGGTGACCGGCATCGCGGCGGGGCTGCACGTGATCGCGCGGCTGCCCGAGCAGTACGGCCCGCAGGAGCGGTTTTTGGAGCGGGCTCGCCGCGCTGGCGTGGCGCTCGCCCCGCTGAGCGCGTACGCGTGCGGCACCGCCCCAATGACCGGAGCCGGGCCGGGCACTGGCCCGGGCACCACCACCCGGCCGGGAATTCGGCTGGTGCTCGGCTACGCCCATCTGGCACCGGGGCGGATCGCGGCGGCCGTACGACAGTTGCGCCAAGCCCAGCGCTGACGGCCGGCCACCCGCGCGGGCCCCGCACGCCGCACTATCCGGCGGCGCGCTGTCCCGCCTGCCGCGCCCAATCCGCCACGCCCCACCGCTGCCTGCCGCCGTTCGGCGCGGAGCCTCCCGCGGCAAGCGTAGGGGGCGGCTCACTTCAGCGGGCAACCGAGGCGGGGCGGTCCCTTCGGCGCCCACGCGTACCTCCAGCACGCCCGGCGCGGCTACCGGGCCGCGCCGCACGCGTACCCCTGGATCGCTCTTCGCAGGAACGCCGCGTACATATCCAGTACGGGATTCGTCAATGTCCTGTCACAACGGCCCACATGCCGGTGGCAGCCGATGGAATACGGCGAGAACGGTGCGAGCATGCAGGCGGCGACCCGCGGCCAGATGCCCCATTTCGTGCTGGCTAGTTATTCACCTTGCGTTTCGGCTCCATCCGTACCACCAGGAAGACCGCGGGCGATACTGCGGTGGCAGGCGTGAAGTACGTGCGGAACGGGAACAACAGGAGGTTACGCATGAGTCGGGACCCCAAAAACGCGATCGAGCGGCGCACAGTGCTGCGGGGATCGGCGGTCGCCTCCGCCGCGCTCGTACTGCCCTCGTCAGTGGCCGCGGCACCGGCGCTGGCGCTGTCCGGGCGCCCGCAGGCACGCTGGGGCATCCAAGCCGGCGACATCACGACGTCATCGGGGCTGGTGTGGGCGCGCTCGGACCGGCGTGCGCGCATGCTCGTGGAAACCTCGGCGACCGAATCCTTCCGCCGGGCGCGCCGCTGGCACGGCCCCCTGCTGGGCCCGGGGACGGACTTCACCGGCCGCACCGCGTTGCGCGGTCTGCCGCCCGGCGAACAGATTTACTACCGCGTCACGCTCGCCGACCCGGACGATCCGCGGCGCACCGGTGAGCCGGTCTACGGCACCTTCCGCACGGCCCCGGTCCGGCGGGCCGATGTGCGGTTCCTGTGGTCGGGCGATCTGGCGGGGCAGGGCTGGGGCATCAACCCGGACCGGGGCGGGTTCCGGATCTTTTCGGAGATGCGCCGCCTGGACCCCGACTTCTTTCTGTGCAGCGGGGACAGCATCTACGCGGACGCCCCGATACCAGCCAGCGTCACGCTGCCTGACGGCCGTATCTGGCGGAACATCACCACCGAGGAGAAGTCGAAGGTCGCCGAGACGCTGGCGGAGTACCGGGGCAACTTCCGGTACAACCTGCTCGACACCCATCTGCGGGCGTTCAACGCTCAAGTACCGTCCATCACCCAGTGGGACGACCACGAGGTACGCAACAACTGGTACCCGGGGCAGATTCTGGATGACCCTCGGTATACCGAGAAGAACGTGGATGTGCTGGCGGCACGGGCGCGGCGGGCGTGGAGCGAATACTTCCCCCTTTCGACGCCGCGTCCCGATGGGTCGGGACGGGTCTATCGGGTGCAGCGGCACGGGCCGCTGCTCGATGTGTTCGTGCTGGACATGCGCACCTACCGCAACGCCAACTCGCCAGGCCAGCAGCCCGATGACAGCGCCGGCATCCTCGGCGTCGAGCAACTGGCCTGGCTCAAGCGAGAGCTCTCGCGCTCCCGCGCCGTGTGGAAGGTGATCGCCGCCGACCTGCCGCTGGGGCTCGTGGTCACCGATGGGGCGACGAACTTCGAGGCCGTGGCGCAGGGCGACCCGGGAGCGCCGCTGGGGCGCGAGCTGCAAATCGCCGATCTGCTGCGGCACATCAAACACCGGCGCATAACGGGAACAGTGTGGCTTACGGCCGACGTTCACTACACGTCGGCACAGCGATACGTGCCGTCGCGGGCCGCGTTCACGGACTTTGAGCCCTTTTGGGAGTTCGTGTCAGGACCGCTGCACGCGGGTGGCTTCCCGGCGCTGAAACTGGATGGCACCTTCGGCCCCGAGCAAGCCTTCGTCAAAGCTCCGACCAAGCCGAACACACCGCCGTCCGAGGGTGGACAGTATTACGGCGAAGTGGAGATTGATGGTGGCAGCGCGGAGCTGACCGTCCGACTACGTGAGGAGGGAGGCGCGGTCCTCTTCACCAAGGCGCTGCGGCCAGGCCTGGTCGGTCAGTGAGAACAGGCCGACTGCGGCGCACCGCCGAGACAACGCGCCGGTAGTAGGCGACAAAGGGACTGGGACATCACGTGGTTGAGCATCGAACAGAATCGGGCGATAAGCGTCCAGAACCTGCCTTAACTCATCAGTCACATACCGTTCGTGATCACGCAACACCGCTCCCGCACAGTGGAGCTATGAGTGACACGACCCTGACGAAGCGTGCTCGAATCCGCAACACATGGCGGCAGCGTCTCGCGGAACGCATCGCCACGCCCCACGGCCTCCCTTGGGGGCCAGGACGGCATAGCCACGCCCCGCCCGCGGAGCCGGACGCCGATACCGGTGCCATGGCGCCAAGGGCTGCACTGGCCCGCTCGTCAGCGCACGGCGGGGGCGCTACGGCACTGTGGCGGATGCGTACGACCGTAGGAGACGAGCCGGGCACCTTGGCGGCGCTGTGCACAGCTCTCGCGGTGCTGCGGGTGGACCTCCTGACGCTGCAAACCCATCCGCTCGGTGCCGGCACCGCGGACGAGATGCTGGTGCGTGCCCCAATCGAGTTGAGTGCGCAGGCGCTGACCAGCGCCGCTACCGCCGGCGGCGGGTGGGACACCTGGGTGGAGCGGGCCGACGCGCATGACCTGGTAGACACCCCGACCCACGTCCTTGGCCTGGCCACCCGCACCGCGTTGGACACCTCCGAGCTGCCTCTGGCGCTACGTCAGTTGCTAGGCCGCTGCACGATCCGCTCGCACCCGGACCGACCTCCGGACGGGCAGCAAGAGCCCGCGGATCGGGTGCCCGCCGAAGGAGTGTTGGAGGAAACGATCATGCGACTGCGTGATCCCGCCGGTGGTTCCGTCACGATCGAGCGCCCGTATCTTCGCTTCACTCCGACCGAATTCGCCCGCGCGCGAGCGTTGATCGAGTTGGGCACCCGGCTCGGCCCGCGCGTCCCGCACAACGCGGCCGACCAAGCCCGTGAGGCCGACAGGACCAACAAGTCCAACACGGCCAACAAGCCCAACACAGCCGACAGGGCCAACAAGAGCCCAGCCACGCTGCCCGAGGGCAACGAGATCATCGTGCGCCGCGCCGACATCTCCGATCTGGAGGCCGCCCGCGAGTTGCACGGACGGTGCTCGCAGGCAACGCTGGCGCTGCGCTACCACGGGCCGGTCGGTGACGCCGACCGCTATCTGGAGCACCTGCTCAGCCCCCGCTACGGTCGTACGCTCGCCGTGCAGACGACGTCCGGGCGGCTGGTGGCGCTCGGCCACCTGCTGTGGGACGGCGACGAGACCGAGGTCGCGCTGCTCGTGGAGGACGCCTGGCAGCGCCGCGGCATCGGTGCCCGGCTGCTGCGGCAACTGGTCGAGATGGCCGCCGAAACCGACTGCGGCTATGTCTACGCCGTCACCCAGTCCACCAACACCGGCATGGTCGCCGCCATGCGCGGCCTTCGACTGCCGCTCGACTACCAGATCGAGGAGGGCACGCTGGTCATCACCGCCCGACTCGCTGCGGCGGCCCTGCCAACGGGGCCGCGCGGCGAAAACGGCTGAACACCTGACCCGGGCCGAAGTGGGCCCTGGACCGCGCCCTGTCACCGTGGCAGCGGTGCGGTTCCGGTCGGGGCCGGGCGCGTACGCGTGGGCCGCTGCCGGTCAGCAACGTTCCCTCGATGGCTAGTGACGCGGCAGCGTCCGGCGTACGAGGATGACCACATGTCCGAGATCATCAATGCACCGCTACCGCGCCAGGTCGCCGACGCCTATGTCGATGCCCTCGTCGCCCTCGACCCGATCACCGGCACCTACCTCGGCGTGCCGGAGAGCGCCCCACTGCTGCCTGACTTCTCGCCGGCCGGGCAGGAGGCGCTGGCGGAGTTGGCTCGCGCCACGCTGACCCGGCTCGATGCGGCCGAAGACCGGCCCGGCGCCGACAGCGACGTGGAACGGCGCTGCGCCCGACTGCTGCGCGAGCGGCTGACGGCCGACCTCGCCATCCATGAGGCCCAGGAACATCTACGGACCGTCAGCAACCTTTCGTCGCCGTTGCATTCGGTACGCGACTGCTTCACCTTGATGCCCACCGAGACCGACGCGCACTGGAACGACATCGCGGCTCGACTGCGGGCCGTGCCCGCCGCACTTGACGGCTACCGGGCCTCGCTCGCCACCGGCCTTGAGCGCCAGTTGCCCGCCGGACCCCGTCAGGTTGCCACCGTCATCGGGCAGTTGGGCGAATGGATCGGCACCGATGGCGGCTGGTTCGCCGCCTTCACCAAGGAGGGGCCACAGTCGCTGCGCGCCGAACTGGACGCGTCGGCCGTCGCTGCGAACGGTGCCCTGGTCGTGCTGCGGGACTGGCTACGGGACGTGTACGCACCCGGCATCGCGGGCGCGCCCAACGTCGTGGGCCGCGACCGCTATCGGCGCTGGAGCCGCCAGTGGAACGGCACCGACCTGGATCTGGATGAGGCATACGCGTACGGCTGGTCCGAGTACCACCGCATCCACGACGAGATGCGCACCGAGGCGGCCAAGATCCTTCCCGGGGCGACTCCGTGGGAGACGCTGCGCCATCTGGACACCCACGGTGAGGCGGTCGAGGGCGCCGAGGCGACCCGGGTGTGGCTACAAAAGCTGATGGACGACACCATCGCCGCGCTGGACGGCACCCACTTCGAACTCGCCGACCGCATCAAGCAGGTCGAGTCGATGCTCGCGCCGCCCGGTTCCGCCGCGGCCCCCTATTACACGTCGCCATCGATGGACTTCTCCCGGCCCGGGCGCACCTGGCTGCCGACCATGGGCGAGACTCGATTCCCCCTGTACGACCTCGTCACCACCTGGTACCACGAGGGGGTACCAGGCCATCATCTCCAACTCGCCCAGTGGGTGCACGTGGCCGATCAACTCTCCCGCTACCAGGCCACGGTGGGGCAGGTCAGCGCCAACTGCGAGGGCTGGGCACTCTACGCAGAGCGACTGATGGACGAGTTGGGATATCTCACCGACCCCGAGCGCAGGCTGGGCTACCTGGATGCGCAGATGATGCGTTCGTTGCGGGTCATCGTCGACATCGGGATGCATGTGGAGCTGGAGATTCCCGACCATTCGCCGTTCCACCCGGGCGAGCGCTGGACCCCCGAGCTCGCCCAGGAGTTCTTCGGGCTGCACAGCGGTCGGCCCGCCGACTTCGTCGAGAGCGAACTGGTGCGTTACTTGGGCCTGCCCGGCCAGGCGATCGGCTACAAGCTCGGCGAACGGGCCTGGCTCACGGGCCGGGACGCGGCCCGCGCGGCGCACGGCGAGTCGTTCGACGCCAAGAAGTGGCATATGGCGGCGCTGTCCCAAGGCTCGCTCGGCCTGGACGACCTGGTCGCTGAGCTGTCGGCGCTATGAGCTGAGCCGCCTTCGCCGCGGTGGCCTACACGCGCGATGGGCGCGACGCGGCCCGGCCGGACGCCCGTAGGCGTCCGGCCGGGGGCGCGATGGGTGCGGCGGAGCGCGATGGGTGCGGGGCGGTGGGGTGGGGTGCGGGTGACGGTGGGGTGCGGGTGACGGTGCGGCGAGGCGGGGCGGGGCGCCATGACGCACACAGCCGCGCACAATTGGCCTGCGACTGGGCGAAGGTAGTCATCCATGTGCCGGTGCCGGCGTGGGCCTCCTGACCCCGGCGCAGCGCTGAGGCGCGCCGAGGATCGCGTACCTCCATGACCGTGAAGCCGTATCGAACACCCTGCGCCTGGGCCAACGGACCGCCGCTTGTGGTGAGTACGCCGCACACCGGGCCTTGACCATCGCTGGCCTAGTGGCGGTTCACCGTCGTGACCGCGCCCCGGACCGCCGGCTCAGCCCAGCGTGTCCACCAGGGCGGTGACATAGGCAGCCAGCCGCTGTTCCACGACGCGCGTCGTCAGCTCTGTCCTGCCCGCCTCCCGCCATGACTGCGCCACCAACTGCACTTCTTCGGAGCTCGCCAGCCCGTCCCGCACCTGCCAGTACAGCCGCTCGCTCGGAAGCGGGGCCAGCACCCCGCCGGCCTCTTCGTACGCCTCAGCGAACCGCAGGCCCCACTTCGGGCCGTGCAGCAGCGCGAGATTGGTGGAGCAGTGCGCCACATCGAGATCCGCCGGGCCCCAGGAGGTCACTGCCCAGTCGACGACGCCGGTGATCTGGGCGTCTGTCGGCCTTGAGGGCGGCACGTCGAACAGCACGTTGCCGGGTTGGAAGTCCCGGTGCAGGAATCGCCCTTCATAAGGCGGCGCGGGCTTACGGATCACGTCGATCGCCGCGGCCCATGCCGCCGCGTCGGCGCCCTTCGGAACGACAACGGTGTCGGCGGTCGTCAACGTCACATACTTCCGGGGCCGCTCGGCGGGACTCAACGCGTGGATCGCCACGAGCTGACGAGCCAGCAAAGGGACGCGCGTTTCCAATCCCTCATCGTCGAGGACGGTCCGGCCTGGCAGGTGCGTCATCAAGAGCGACGGATACTCGCAATGCGCGGCAGTCGGATCAACCGCCACCAGCCCAGGTGCCGGCACGCCGGTCTCCGTGAGCAGGCTCAGGGCGCCGGCCTCCCGGTGCAGCCAGTCCTCGGCGTGCCCCACGTAGAACGGGTCGCTAAAGCTCCGCAGCACCAGGTCACGGGTGTTCCCGTCCCCCGTGCTGATGGTCAGCCTGCGCATTTCGGCGGTGGTGCCGCCGTGCAGCACCTCGGTTTCTACGGTCCGTTCGCCGTCCCCTAGGTGCCGGCTCACCCAAGCCAGCGTCAATGGTCGGACAGCCACCTCATCGTGGTTGGTCACCGTGTCACCTCACCATCCGGACGACGGCACACGCAAAGGTTTTTCGTTGGCCAGCGGGCACCGGCAGTGCTCGCCGGGGCGTCGGTCCAGGGGGGGAGGGTGACGCCGCGCCGTGATCATGATGTACGCGGCGGCCCGCTGCGGCGACGCGTCCATGTGCGCCACGCTGACCAGTGCGTTGGCGGGTGGCACCCGCGATCCTCATACTCGGGGCAACGTGGTGACGAGCAGCCCTCAGCCCGCGGTCGTGGTGTTGATGAGTGGCGCATCGCGCGTGAACTCCCGGAACCCGACGCTGTCTTACAGCCCGCGCGCCTGGGGGTGCCCCGGTGCGCCCAGGCAGGCGACCGTCACGTGAGTGGCCCCAGCCGCTCGCGCCCGATGCATCCCGTGCAGAAGCATCGCTCTGCCCAGCCCCAACCGGCGGTAGCGCGGATGCGTGCCGACCGGCTCGAACTCAGCCGTGTTGTTGGCTTCGTCGAGCCACATGATCGTCGAGGATGCCATGGTTCCGTCCGGCGCCTCTACCAGGATGTGCAGGTCACCGCGGTACGCCGTCGTCTGCCGCACGCCCTCGTAGGCCTCGGCCGTGTACGTCGAGCGAGCCCAGGCGTCCCGATGGGCCTGGACCGCGGCCTGCGGCCCGGCCTCGTCGGCGGTGCGGAACCGGAACCCGGCTGGCAGTACCGGCTGTTCTACGTCGATGAGGTCCCGCTCGTTGAGCTGGGTCCAGGAGCCGGCGGCACCGAGCGAGGCCGGGTCGGTCTCATAGCCGTGCGCCGCCCATCGCTTGAGGGCGAACTCGTCGGCGGCGCTTGGTATCACCGTACGTTCGACGTCCCCCGCCGTACCGTCGTACCAGTCGATCACCTCGTCAACCAGCTCGGCGCTGTCGGGATGGACCTGATACGCCAGATAGGCACCGGTGACGTTATGCACCGACCCGTCACGCCGCCTCACCTGGCGCGGAAGCTGGGCCCAGCCCCACGCCACCACGTCCCCGCCGGAGAACCACAGCCGACACGGCCAGCTTGCCCCGTCGCTGGCGTGCCCCTTGCCCCAGTTCCAGGCCAGCTCGCCGAACGACGCGTCGCTGTTCACCAGATCCGGACGGGTGGCGGTGACACGCTGCGCCAAACCCTGCATGAGCTGCACATCCGCCGCGGCCAAAAGCTCGCAATTCGTCACGGTGCGCCACTGTGCCAGGGCCCCGCGAAGCCGTCGAACCGTTTTTCGGGGTCGCTGATCGCGGCAGTCAACAGCCCACCACGCGTGCTCGCGGTACCAGTTACTACCCGCTCACTGGCGGGCAGATCGCCAACACCGTCGAAGACTCTTTCGCCGCGTGCCCGTTGCTACAGCGCTTGCCCGGGCGTGGCGAAACGGGCCTGCCACAGGTCGCGGAGCAGCGCGATCTCGGCCATGTGGTGGATGAATTCGAGATTGGTCCCCGACAGCACGGTGACGAAGGGGTCATCAGGGTCGGAGCCGTACGGGTACTGCGAGAAACCGACCGTATCGAGTTGCTCGTCGGTGACAGCGGCGACGCTATCGCGCCACCGGTCGATCAGCGCCCAAAACCGATCGAGTGCCACGGGGGCGGAGGGCGTGAAGTCGGTCAGCAGTTTCGGCTCCTGCCGCCGTTCGCCGAAGGTCCACTCCCACCCGCCTGCGAAACAGAAGTGCAGGTGCCCCAGCCGCCACGCGATGGTGGTGATCGGCGTTTCGTCAGGCTCCGGCGCACCGGTGTGGGCGAGGACCTGCTCGACCCGCTCGACACTCACGCTCCAGTCATCGGCGATCTTGGCGACGGTCATGCCGCCGGCGGCCTGCCGTGCGATTTCGGCATACTCGTTGGCTGGGATGTCCGGGGCGCCCAAGTCGAGCACCCACTCGCCAGGTCCAAAGGCCCTGGGTGTCACCGCGGCGCCCCGGCGCCGAATCGACCAGCAACCGGCCACCGGTTCCCACAGGTACTCCTCGTCGCTCAGCCCCGCCAGCCGCACCTGGGCCAGCTCCCTGGCATGGTCGAACTGGTCGAGCAGCAAGCCCAAACGGTCGATCCGCGCGCCCGTAATCGCCATGCTTGACTCCCCTCACCGCAGCATCTCGTACCTCACTGCGCTCAGGCGGAAGCTAACGGCTCACCCCATCAGGCGCCACCGATTTCCCCGCCCATGGAGCAGCACGGGGCGTCGGCGTCGTGGTCCCACGTCCGCTGGGTGATCAGCGAGGCCGCGAGCGGACGACACCGGCAACGCGTGGGAGAAGAAGCTGGCTACCATGCGTGCTCATGACCGGGGCCCTTCGTCCACCGCGTATAGCTGCGGCGGGCGACCTCAAGGGAACGGACCGTAAGAGAACGGACCATAGGCGAACGGACCATAAGGGAACGGACCCGCAAGGGGAACGAGTCTTAGGCGCGCGCCTCACCGGGGGCGGCCCGCTCGGCATCGACATCGCGCACAGCGTCGAGCTGCGACGCTGGGTCTGGCCTGACGGCAGTCGAATCGTCAACACAGGAAGACGCCAACGCATGTATGCACCACCATCGTCGCCTGACGCGGAGCGGGCTGACGGCTCAACCGTGCGGATCGGCGCTCTCGTTCCGCTCACTCGGCCTGGTTGGGTCGAGGCGGGCCGACACTTGCTCGCTGGGCTTGAGCTGGCCGTTGGCGAAGTCAATGACGCCGGCGGGATTGCCGGAAGGCCACTTGAGCTGGTGGTCCGAGACACTGCGGCCGATCCGCAAAGGGCCGCGGCGGCCGTGGCCGAATTGGCTCACCTGGGTGTGGCTGCCGTGGCCGGGGAGTACCACAGCGTCGTCGCTCGCGCCGCTGCCGCCAAGGCCGACGCGCTCGGTCTGCCGTTCTTGTGCTCGTCAGCGGTGCTCGACGCGCTCACCGAGGAACCGACGGACTGGGTCGCGCGGCTGGCCCCGGCGCAGTCCCACGGCTGGCGCAGCTACGCGGACTTCCTCCTCGGTGCGGGCCACAGGCGAATCGCCGTAGCAACCGAACCGAGTGTGTACTGGGCGTCAGGGACCCGCATCCTTCGGGACTACCTGGCCCCACGCGGCGGCACCGTGGTCGAACTCGATGTGCGCACGCTCGCCCCTACGGCCGTGTGCGACGAACTCGTCAACAACCGCGCGACAGCGCTCCTTTTGCTGACCGGCTTCCCGGAGCCGGCGGTGTCGATCGTCACCTCTGTCCGCCGCGACCAGCGCCTTGCCGAGCTCATGATCGGCGCTCCGGCCGGGCAACCGGAGTTCGCCGAATGGGCGGCGTTGCTGGGTGACGACAGCGTCGCGATTCCGTTCTTGCGCTACCTGCCCCAGCGCCTCAGCCCACTTGGTGTACGAGTCGAGGCTGCCCTGCGCGCACGGCTAGCACAAGCGCCCTCCTTTGTCGCGTTCGAGGGCTACGACACGGTCGCGGTCCTCGCCGACATGCTGCGTTCGCACGGCCCGGATCGGGCGCGCATCGCCCAATCGTGGTCGCGCGTTGCAGTCGAAGGCACCCGCGGGCAGATCCGGTTCTCTCGCGTGCCCGGCATCGGCGTGTGGCAATGGGCCTGGCCGCCCACCCAGGTCGTAGACCGGGACCCGGCAGGACCCGACCGCTTCCGCGTCCTGCACACCACCTGGGAGGGCACGGGGGCCGCGACTACCCAGATCTGGTGACGTCAGTCGCCCGCCACTGGGGTGAGGCGGGAACGGCGGGTGCGGGAGTCGGCGCATGTCCGGGTGGGCGCCTGGCGGTAGCTCTTACCTCGGGCTCTGCGGGTCATCGGCGCCCGTAGTCCATCAGGCGTGAGCGGGCGTCCTGTTCCGTCAGGCCGAGGCCCGTGGCGATGTCCTCCCACGGCAGTTCGTCCGCCATGGTGTTGAAAGCGGCCTCCTTCGCGAGGTGGTCAGCGGTTCGCTCCAGCGCGGCGACGGCCTTCACGGCCGCCAGCGGTGCGTCGTCAGCCAACGCGCTCAAGCGCTTGGCCACCTGCTCCAGAAGGTGCCGTACGTCCTCGGGCAGCGGAACCGACGCGGCCTCGACTTGGTGGACATGCTCTTGCCAGTCCACGCGCGGCCCGGGCTCTTCTTCCGCGGCGTACCGTTCCCCGTCTTCGTCCTCGGACCAGTCCAGGAGGTAGCGACGCTCGCCCCGCCACCCGCACGAGCACGAGCCCTGCACGTGCTTCGCCAACGGCCTGCCATACATGCCGTCGTAGACCGACCAGGTGTCGAGCGACGGAACGTACCCCCCGCTCCCGACATCGAAGTACACCGGTTTCGGTTCGCTGCCGTCCGCGAGCAGGGCCTGCGCCCGACCCTCGTGGGATGCCCCGAACTCCTCCGTGACCCACGCCATAATGGTCCCCTCATCGCACAACTACGTGTAGTTGCTTGGCACTTGTGCGTAACCACCCTAGCGAGCGTGCGGGCTCGTCGCAGGTGTCCGGGGAGAATCCACCGCGACGTGTGGACTCCTGAAGTACGCCGCCTGTGCTCCACCGCGGCCACCGCGGCAGACGTGGGTGCGAGCAAGCGGACTGCCGCTTGTGGTGCCTCATCGACGTCGAGTCGCCTCTTGCTCCGGTCACAGGCGTACGGCCTAGACGTCGATACGGTGCCGCACCGCCGATCCTGATCGGCTCTTGACGACCTCCAGTTGGGCCGGGACGCGCTGGCGCAGGTCGGCGACGTGGCTGACGATGCCGACCGTACGGTCGCGTTCGCGAAGCGAGTCGAGGACGTCCAGCACCTCGTCCAGGGTTTGCTCGTCGAGGCTGCCGAACCCCTCGTCGATGAAGAGGGTGTCCAGCCGTACGCCGCCCGCCTCGTCGGTGACCACATCGGCAAGGCCGAGGGCGAGGGCGAGCGAGGCGAAGAACGTCTCGCCGCCGGAGAGGGTCGCGG
The DNA here is from genome assembly GCF_014203645.1 of Streptomyces zagrosensis. Classification (GTDB taxonomy): domain Bacteria; phylum Actinomycetota; class Actinomycetes; order Streptomycetales; family Streptomycetaceae; genus Streptomyces; species Streptomyces zagrosensis. Next base: position 248,037 of record NZ_JACHJL010000010.1, read on the forward strand.
TATCGCGCTCGCTGCCGGTCCAGGCGTCGATGACATGCAGCCCAAGGCCCGCCCTGCCCCGGCCGCTGGTTCGGGCGTCGGAGTGGACCAGGGTGTAGCGTCCTGCGGACATATGGCCGAGGCGGGCACTCGCGGCGGCGGCGACCTGTTCCAAACGCGCGGCCAGCACATAGGACTCAAGCCGCATCTTGCGCTCGTTGTCCGCTGACGTACCGGCGGCCAAAGAGGCCAGCGCGGCAACTCGGTCGTGTTCGGCGCGCAATGGCCCAAGGGTGCGAGCCGCGCGGGTCGCCTGGGCGGAGAGCTGATCGAGTTGGATGCACCGTTCGCGGGCGGCGGCGTCGCGGGCCGATGCCGCGCGCAGGGCCGAGGTGGCGGCCTCCACCGCCTCCTCGGCTACCGCAAGGTGGGCGGGGGGACGGGCAGCGGCCAACTGACTCTGAGGGTCGGCAAGTTCGGCGGCCACCGCGGCTTCCTCGGCCTGCCACTGGTCAAGTGTGTGCTGGAGTTTGCTGCGCTCGGGTTCGGGGAGTACGGCGTCGGCCGCGGCCTGGGGGGACGAGAAACCGGCACGCGATGCGGCATCCGCTACGCGCGCGTCCGCGTCCGCTAGCCGTTCGGCCGCCGCCGCGTGGGTGGCTGCCGCTTCCGCCGCCTCGGACAGCAGCGTCACCTGTCGCTCCAGGCGGGCCACCCGGGCGGCGACGGAGGCCGCGCCGCGCGTGGCCTCGGCCAACTCGTCCTGCAATGCGGATAGTTCACGGGCCAGCGCGTCTCGGTGTGAGGTGCGGGCCGCGGCTCGGCGTGCGGCGTCCTCGTGCTGGGTGCGGCGCTGCTCGTACTCGCGTTCCGCATGCGTCAGCTTCTCCCGCGCGGCATGCGTGCCGGCCCCGGTGGCCTGGGCGGCGGCATGCTCACGCTGGAGTTCGCGTACGCAGGCGGCGAGTTCAGCGGCCGGGGTCTCACCCGCGCCCGCGGTGGCGGCGGCCAGCTTTTCGCGGAGCTCGCCGAGCCGCTGGTCGGCTTCCGCACGTAGTGCGTCGGCATCTTGGTACGCGGCGTGCGCGACTTCTTCCGCCGTGCGGCCCACATGGTCATCACCTGCGCGTGCCGGCTGTGGGTGGTCGGTGCCACCACACACCGCGCAGGGTTCGCCGGGGCGCAGCGCGGCGGCGAGTTCGGCGGCGATGCCGCGCAGCCGCCGTTCCTTGAGGTCGAGCCAGTGGGTCTGGGCGGTGGTGGCCTCTTCGGCGGCGCGCAGCCGCTCGGTGCGCAGTGCCTCGACCTGCCCGGTGAGCTGGTCGCGCAGTTGGGCCGCCTCCAGGGCACGCATCGCGGGGTCCAGGCGCACCGCGAGGTGTTCGGCGCGGGTGGCGGCGTCCTGGCAGTCGTCGATGAGGCGCTGGTGGGCGAGGCGGCGCTCGGTCCAGCCGGTGAGCCATTCGGCGGCCTCCGCGATGGTCTCCTCGTCGGCGCGGGACTCCTGGTCAAGGCTGGCGAGTTCGGTGCCGATGGCCAGGGCGCGCCGCTCTGCTCGCCGCGCGGCGGCCAGACCGCCCAGTTCCTGGCGCAGTTCGCGTTCCAGCGCGGCGAGTTGGTTGCGGCTCGTGTCGGTCAGCTGCGGAGGCAGCAGGGCACGGCAGCGCTGTTCCGCGGCGCGGGCCGCCTGGCGATCCCGGTCGGCGGCCTCGTGTAGGTCGATGGCGGGGGCGACGGACTCGGCGTCATGGGCGCGCCGCAGCCGCTCACGCACCTGTGCACGCTCCGGGGCGCGCGCGGCAAGCGCCTCGGAGCGGTCGCGGGCCTGGGCGTATCGCCGCTGACGACGGTCGAGTTCGGCGGCTTCTTCGGCGTGCCGCCGCGCGGCGAGGTGCGCGGACTCGGTGGCATGTACGGCGGCCAGCGCCACGTCCAGCCGTTCGCGGGCACCGCTACGGGCCACGGCGGCCCACTCCAGTACGGCCCCTGTCACGCCGGCTTCGCCGGGGGTGAGGTGGGGTAGCGGGTAGTCGCGCGCGTCGGGGCTGTCGCCGGCCTCCTGCGCGATCCGGTGGGCGAGGCGCAGCAGTTCCTCGTCGCCGCTGATGACGCGCCGCTGGGAGCCGCGGCGCAGTTCGGCGAGCCGCTCCTCGACGGCGGCGAACCGGCCGGTGTCGAAGAGCTTGCCGAGGAGTTGGCCTCGTGCCTGGTCGTCGGCGCGCAAGAAGCGCGCGAAGTCGCCCTGCGGCAGCAGCACCACCTGGCAAAACTGCTCCCTGCTCATTCCGAGCAACTGGCCGATCTCCTCGCCGACTTCCTGGTGGGAACGGCTGAGGGGCTTCCACTCGGGTCCCTGTGGCCCGTCCGCGACGTACTCACGCAGCAGCGTTTGCGCCTTGTCCCGGGTCGTGCCGTCGCCGCGCTTCTTCGGGCGCAGTTGTTCCGGGTTGCGGGTGATCTCCAGGCGCCGCCCGGCGACGGTCAGTTCGAGCAGGACGCTGGTGGGGGTGTGCGGTGCGGCGTGGTGACTGCGCAGGCTGAGCGTGCTGCCCTGGCGGGCGCCGGGGACGGCCCCGTACAACCCGTAGCAGACGGCGTCCAGGACGGAGGTCTTGCCCGCGCCGGTCGGCCCGTGCAGCAGGAAGAGACCGGCGGCGGACAGGGCGTCGAAGTCGATCTCTTGGGTGCCACCGAAGGGGCCGAAGGCGGTGACGGTGAGCCGGTGCAGCCTCATCGGGCGGCCCTACCTTTCTTGATGGGCTGAGCGGACACCGGCACCCGGCGTTTTACCACCGGTTCCGGCCCCGGGGCCTGCCGCGCGCATGCCGGGTACCCGGCGCCGACCGCCGCGGCGGTCGGCCGTGTCGCCATCGGGCAGTGCCTCGCCCACGGCTGCGGCGCGCACGTCGTCGAAGGCGCCGCTGAGCACGGCGCACTCGGCGGCGTCCGCGTCCCGTCCTGCGCGCACATGGGTCACGAAGTCCTCCGCGATCTGCTGATCGGTACGTCCGCGCAGCCGCTGGGCGTACGAGGAGTGGGAGGCTTCCTCGGTGCGCTCGGGTACGAAGGCGAGGCTGAGGACGTGCGGGAAGCGGCGGGTGAGACGGGCCATCGGCTCGTGCGGCCGGGCGGGGTCGGTGAGCGTCGCCTCCACCCACGACTCCTCGTATGGGTCGTACCGGGAGTCACTGAGCAGGTCATCGAGGCGGCCCGTGATGCGGGCGAGCGGGCGTGGCACGGGGCAGTCCAGGCGCTCCGCTCGCACGCCGGCGTCGGCGTCGAGGTCGATGAGCCACATGGACTTGCGGTGCGTGGTCTCGGAGAACGAGTACGCCAGTGGGGAGCCGGAGTAGCGGACCCGCTCCGAGATGCGCTGGCAGCCGTGCAGGTGCCCGAGGGCAACGTAGTCCACGCCGTCGAAGACCGATGCCGGCACGGCAGCGACGCCGCCGACGGTGATGTCGCGCTCGCTGTCGCTGCCGGCGCCACCGGCGACGAAGGCATGTGCGAGGACGACGGACCTGGTTCCGGCGGGGCGGGTGGCCAGGTCGGCCCGTACGCGGTCCATGGCCGCCCCAAGGACGGCCGTGTGCCCGCCGCGCTTGGCGCCCACGGCGGCGCGTGCGAGGGAGGGCTCCAGGTAGGGCAGCCCGTAGAAGGCGACGTCGCCGTGCGCGTCGGGCACCACGACCGGTGAGCCGCACTGCGTCGGATCGGTGCGCAGATGGATTCCGGCCTGTTGGATCAGCCCGGAGGCGACGCCGACGCGCCGGGCCGAGTCATGGTTGCCTGAGATCAAGATGGTGGGCACGCCGCAGTGCGCGAGCTGGTGCAGGGCATCGTCGAACAACTCGATCGCGGCGAGCGGCGGCACGGCACGGTCATAGATGTCACCCGCGACAAGGACCGCCTCCACCTCGCGTTCGTGGACGGTACGGACCAGATGCTCGATGAACTCGCGCTGGGCCTCGAGCATGCTCACCCGGTGAAAGGAGCGCCCTAGATGCCAGTCCGACGTATGCAGCATTCTCAACGGCTCGTTCCACCCCGCATGTTGTCCCTCCCGCCTGCCCCGGACCCGGTACGGCCCGGCGACCCGCAGCGACCACGCTAACGCCGCTGCGTATCTGACCCCTCACGGCCCTCAGTTTTCCATCAGCCGGCGGAGGAGGTGACAGGAGGTCGGGTGGTTGCGGACGGCCGGGCGGCGCGGGAGCGACGAGGCGCGGCGCAGGCCCGGCCGCGGGGGCACTCGGCGGGGGCACTCGGCGGGGCCGCTTGGCGAGCCTTGGCGGGAAACGGCAGTCGGTTGATCGCAGCGGCGTTCGGGCGGCGAGCGGTGGGCGGGCCCGCTATCGGGCCGACACATTGAGCGCCCCGTGCGGGGGGGTGGTCGGCACGGGGCGCTCGTTTGGTGGTGCAGCGTTGCACGGCGGTACGCGTGCAAGGCGCGGCTCCGCGCAGGGCGCCAGGTTCCGCCCCGGGGCCGGAGCCCGTAGGTGCGCGCGCTGCCTCGCATCCGCGCGGCTCGGTGGTAGCGCGTAGATCGCCCTGAACCCTGGCCTGCCACGACGCCCCCGGCAAGGCTCCGCCGGCGGTGCGTTTTCCACAGAGTTTTTTGTTGACTGTTGAGTCCCCAGGTGAGCGGGGGTCGCAGCGGCGACCGCGGTGGGGGCGTGCGTGCTGGGGAGATGGTTAGGAGACGGCCTCGCCCGGACGGTCACGGCGATGGGCTCCCCCGCGCCCGAGCCGCCTTCCCCACCGCGGGGCACACCGGCTCACGAGCCGTCGCGTGCGCCACCAGCCCCGCCCGCCGACGAGCCGCCGCGTGCCTCGCCGTATGCCTCGCCGCCGATGTCTAGCCGCGCGGTGCCCGCGGTGCTGTCCGCGAGCCAGGCCCGAAACGCCTCCACCTCGGCGTTGGGCAGCCCGATTTCGATGGTGACGCCCTCGCCGTACCGCACCTCTCGTACGGCTCGGCCCATGGCCCGCAGGTCGTTCTCCAACTTGCCCGCCCGCTGGTGGTCGGTGACGACCGTGACCAGCCGGAACCGCTGCCGCACGACGGTGCCAAGCGCGTCCAGGGCCGCACCGACGACCCCGCCGTACGCCCGGATCAGCCCGCCCGCGCCCAGCTTGACGCCGCCGTAATAGCGGGTGACGACTGCCACGGCGTACCGCACCTCGCGGCGCACCAGCATCTGAAGCATCGGTGCCCCGGCGGTTCCACCGGGCTCTCCGTCGTCGCTGGCCTTTTGTACGCCACCATCGGCGCCGATGACGTAGGCGAAGCAGTTGTGGCTGGCGGTCGGGTGCTCGCGGCGGATGCGCTGGATGAACGCCTGTGCCTCGTGCTCGGTCGCGGCGGGCGCCAGCGCACAGCGAAAGCGGGACTTGTTGATCTCGGTCTCGTGCACGCCTTCGCGGGCGACCGTGCGGTACTGCTCTGCCATCTCGCCAGCCTATGCGGCACGCCGCGCACGTCCGGCCAGCGGTCGGCGACCGGCCGGGGCTTGGCCGGCGGGGAGCGGGCAGGTGAGGGCGGGGAATGAGAGGCGGGCGCGGTGGGTTGAGTGGTGCATGTACGCAGACGAGGAGACGATCCGCGCAATCTTGCGGGACAGCGGCGACACCTGGGCGGTGGTGGGCTTGTCCTCCAATGAGCGCCGGGCCGCCTACGGTGTGGCGCGGGTGTTGCAGCGCTTCGGCAAGCGCGTGGTGCCGGTTCATCCGAAGGCGGAAACGGTGCACGGTGAGCGTGGTTACGCCACCTTGTCCGACATCCCCTTCCCGGTCGATGTGGTGGATGTCTTCGTGAACTCCCAGTGGGCCGGGCCCGTCGCGGACGAGGCGGTGGGCATCGGCGCCAAGGCGGTCTGGTTCCAGCTCGGCGTCATCGACGAGGAGGCGTACGAGCGCACGCGTGCGGCGGGTGTGGCCATGGTCATGGACCGCTGCCCGGCGATCGAGATACCCCTGTTGGGCTGAGCGCGGACGCTGCGCGTCTCAGCCTGACCTCGCCCGCACCCCGCTCCCCCGTGTGGGGCCGTGGCCAGCGCGCTCAGACGCCGAGTCCCTCCACCACCTGCGCTCCGGCGAGCCCGGCCAGCGCCTTGCCCGGGACGATGAGCTTGCCCCGACGGCTGCCGCTGCCCAGGAGCACGTACGGGGTGTCGGCGACGGCGGCGTCCACCAGGAGCGGCCAGTCGGCGGGCAGCCCGATTGGGGTGATGCCGCCGAACTCCATGCCGCTCTCGCCAATGGCCGTGTCCATGGCGGCGAACGACGCCTTGCGCGCGCCCAGTTCACGCCGTGCGGCACCGTTGACATCGACGCGTGTGGTGGAGAGCACCACACAGGCGGCGAGGGTGACGACGCCGCCGCGCTTGCCCGCCACCACGACGCAGTTCGCCGAGACGTCGAGAAGCCAGGCGCCGTAGCTCTCGACGAGTACGGCCGTATCGGCCCGGTCCGGGTCGGTGTCCACGTACAGCAGTTCACGGACAGGCACCGGACCGCTCCAGCCGCGCACCGCATCGGCGACGGGGCGCGCCAGCAGGTCCAGGCACTCGATTACGGGGCGGACATCGGCAAAGGCTTCCTGGGGCGTACGCATGCTCATGCGCGCCAAGCTAACAGCCGGGTGCCGGCAGCGAGTCGGGTGTCCACCCGAGCGGCGAGGCCAGGCAACGCGCGACGGGGCAGCGCGCGATGGAGCGGCTGTGCCGATGCTGCGGGGCGATGCAGCGGGCCGATACAGCGGGCCGATGCAGGCCGGACGTCAGCCCACCGGTGGGATCGCCACCATCATCACCATCTCGACGGTGTCGGCGCCCTCGTTGCGGTACGCGTGTGCCACGTTGGCCTCGAATGTCGCCGACGTCCCGGTGGGCAGCCGATGCGACTGGCCGTCCACCTCCAAGGTCAGTGCGCCGGCTGTCACATGGAGCAGTTCGACCGTGCCCGGCGGATGCGGATCGGACGCGCTGCTCTCCCCCGGCATCAGCCGCCATTCCCACATCTCCAGCGGCCCGCGCTTCTCGGTGCCCACCAGCAGCGCTGTGTAACTGCCCGCTTCGGTGGACCACATGCGGACCGCCTGGTCCGGGGGCACGATGCGGACCTGCGGCCCTTGGTCGTGGTCGAGCAGGGTGGTGATGCTGATGCCGAGCGCGTCCGCCAGCTTCACGGTCGTGCCGACGCTGGGGTTCGTACGGGCCTGCTCGATCTGAATGATCATGCCGCGGCTGACTCCGGCACGGGCCGCGAGGGCGTCCAAGGTAAAGCCGCGCTCCCCTCGCCAGCGCTTGAGGTTGCGCGCGAGTGACTGCGTGAGCTGATCGAGATCCGTCACAACCTATCCAACCGTCTATTATTTTGAATGACAGAGTTCATTATGTTGCACTACCGTGCACTGCACTTCACTGTTCACTCCACGGTACTGCGAGGTTCCCCATGACCGCTCTCTTCGCGCTGGCCACCAGCCTCATGTGGGGACTGGCCGACTTCGGCGGCGGACTGCTCACCCGGCGCATCGCCGCCCTCACCGTGGTGGTCGTCTCTCAGGGGCTCGCGGTTGGGGTACTGGGCGCGATCGTGATCGCCACCGGCGGCTGGTCGGAGGCCGGGCCACGGTTGTGGTTTGCGGTGGCGGCCGGCGTCATCGGCCCCATCGGCATGCTCTGCTTCTACCGCGCCCTCGCCATCGGCCCGATGGGCGTGGTCTCCTCGGTCGGCGCCCTCGGCCAGGTCTGCGTCCCGCTCGGGGTGGGCCTCGCCCTTGGTGAGCGGCCGGGCCCGCTCCAGTTCACGGGCATCGCGGTGGCCATCGCCGGGGTCGTACTCGCCTCCGACCCTCGGCTGGGCGGCGCGGCAGTGCAACGCCAGACACTGCTCTTGACCCTTATCGCCGCATTCGGCTTCGGCTCGGTGATGACACTGATCGCCGCGGCGTCCACCACCGTCACCGGGCTCTTTCTCGCCCTGTTCGTCCAGCGGGTGTGCAACGTGCTGATCGGCGGTGCCGCACTGGCGGTCTCCGTACGTCGGGGAGGCAAGGCGCTTCCCGAGGGCGGCAGGCATGCGATCTACGCGTCGCTGCCCGCGCTGGCCTTCGTCGGGCTCGCCGATGTAGCGGCCAACGGCACCTACGCCATCGCCGCCCAGCATGGCCCTGTCACGGTCGCCGCCGTGCTGGCCTCGCTCTATCCGGTGGTGACCGCACTCGCGGCCCGGGGACTGCTGCGCGAACGCATGCATGTGTCGCAAACGGCGGGCGCGGGGCTCGCGCTGATCGGCACGATACTGCTGACCAGCGGTTAGGGTCGGGCCGGCTGGGACCGCGCCGGGCCGCCGCCTCAGCCCTGCCGCAGGTACCAGACCAGCAGCGCAATGCCGTTCAGCGCCACGGCGATGGCGAGCACCACGCGCAACTGACGCTGCTTCACCTCATGGCCTCCCTCGACGCACCGCGCACGGCGATCAATCCCCCGAGGGCGGTCCGCCATGAGCAGCGCGCTCCCGGACGGTGTGTGCTCAGCGGTCCGCCGTCAGGTCCAGTGTGCCGGGCGGCGCGGTCGCAGGCGGCAGGACGCCGAGCGCCAGCAGTTGCTCGTGGGTGACCCCCTCCGGGACCGGCATCGGAGCGGGCGTACGCAGCGGCGGCTGCCAGCCCGCATCCGCGTCCCAGCGGCGTACGACCTTGGCGGGCGCGCCGGCCACCACCGCATGATCGGGCACTTCGCCCCGTACCACCGCGCCGGCTGCGACCACCACGTTGCGGCCGAGGCGGGCACCCGGCAAGATCACCGCCCCGGCGCCGAGCCAGCTCCCCGCCCCGATGGAAACCGGCGCGCTGCGCGGCCACTGTTTGCCTATCGGTTGCGCCGGGTCGTCGTAGGCGTGGTTGTCGCTGGTGACATAGACGTACGGACCGCAAAAGACGTCGCGCCCGAACTCCACCGGCACCGATGCCACCACGTGCGTGCCCCGGCCAAGGACCACGCCGTGCCCCACCCGCAGCACCGTCTCGGGTCCCAGGTCCAGGCCCGGCAGCATGCCCGCGGCCAGCGTGACGCCCTCGCCGATCACGCAGTGGTCGCCCAGTTCGATCCATTCCTCGCCGAACACCGTGCCGAGCGGAAACGCCAGCCGGGTGCCGGGGCCGATCCGGCGGAATCGGTAGGGGCCGGGGCGGTCCGCGGTCACCGCGCCGGACTGCTGCACCCAGCGCCACCCGCGGTGGACCGCGCGTGAGGTGGCGCGCCGCCGCCAGGCGCCGAGCGAGGAGAACACGTTGTGAGGTATCGGCACCCGCCCACGGTACTCACCGGTAGCCACCTCGTTCGGGTCGCCCCCTGTGATCTTTCCCGCACGCCGGGCGACGGAGCTACCGGGCGCCTGGCACGCGCGGGGGGCTCATTCGGCCGCGGCGTCCGGGTCCGGCCGAAACCGGCCGGATGGGGCTATGCGCCATAGGCCCGTACGAGCGCCCGAAGAAGCCCGCGGCGAGCCGTTTCGGCCGGTGTGCGGTGGGCGTGCGCAAGGGACATCGAGGGACAGGTGTGAAAATCGCCCGGCCCGTCTACTCGTAGGGCATGGACAACAAGAACCCGGACCCGGACCCGGACCGGACAACGGGCCTTGAACCCGGTGGGTCGGTGCCGCCAGGTGAGACACCGCCCGCCGAGGGCAGCACCCCCGACGCGGGCCCAGAGGAGACGCACAACCCGACGACCGGTTGGGCCAAGGCCCCGGTGTTCATCATCGGTCTGCTGGCCCTTGCGGCGGTGATCTACTTCATCGCCCGGATCGTGCTGCTGTGACACCGCGCCCGGCCGCCACCGTGAGACTGCGCTTGCCGCCGCCGTGAGACTGCGGCTTACGGCTTGCTGCCGCGACCGAAGGGCAGCAAGCCGTACTCACCGACGTACCTCAAGACGCATCCGAGAGGCACCCCAGACGCTTAAGGACCCGCCATGAGCGATCCTCGTACCACCGTCGTCGTGATCACCCACAATCGCCGCGCCGAGCTGCTGCACACATTGCAACGGCTCGCCGCGCTGCCGGAGCGGCCACCGGTGATCGTGGTCGATAACGCGTCAACCGACGGCACGGCGGCGGCGGTACGGGCCCACCACCCGGGGGTACGGCTGCTGACGCCCGGCCGCAACCTGGGCGCGGTCGGCCGCAATCTCGCCGCCCGCCTGGTCACCACACCGCATCTGGCCTTCTGTGACGACGACTCCTGGTGGGAACCCGGCTCCTTGTCGGTCGCCGCAGACCTACTGGACGCGCATCCGCGGCTCGCCTCGGTCACCGCGCGCATCGTCGTGCACACGCCGCCGCTCACGACGCTGGGTGGCGGGTCGCAGCCACCGGACGTGCCCTTCGAGGACCCCATCGTCCGGGAGCTGCGCGACTCGCCGCTGACGGGCCCCGAGTGGCTGCCAGGCCCGGCACTCGGCTCCTTTCTCGCCGCGGCCACCGTGCTGCGCGCCGACGCCTTCCGCGCAGCCGGCGGCTTCTCGCCACGGTTGTGGCTCGGCGGCGAAGAGGAGTTGCTCGCCGCCGACCTCGCGGCACAGGGCTGGTGGCTCAGTTACGCCGACGAGCTGACGATCCACCACCGGCCGTCTCCCAGCAGGGACGCGCAGCTACGCCGCCGCCACGGCATCCGCAACACCCTGTGGTTCAACTGGTTGCGCCGCTCGGGCCCGGCCGCGTTGCGCCGTACCGTCCATCTCGCGGCCACGGTGCCACGCGATGTGACGTCCGTGCGGGCCTTCGCGGAGGCCATCGCGGGGCTGCCCTGGGTGGTACGCGAGCGCCGCCCGCTGCCGTCCGCGGTCGAGCACCGCCTGGCGCTCCTGGAGGCGCCGCAGAACGCCTCGTCGGCTCGCCGCTACGTCGGCTGAGCGACCCCCCACCCCCGCAGCACGGCCCCCAGCGGCCGACAGGAGATGACCCACGTGACTCGTGTCCTGCTCACCGGCTGGTTCAGTTTTTTGCACGGCGAGGTCACCGCGGGCGACATGCTGGCCGCCGACGCCGTGCGAGACGCGTTGCGCAGCGCGTCGATCCCCTGCGACACCGCCTGGTCACCGGTCTTCCGGCCGGACGGGCTGCGCCTGGAGAACACCGATCCCGCCGCGTACACGCATCTGGTATTCGCCTGTGGCCCCATACACTCCCGGCGTCCTCCCGGGCACGAGGCCGGCGCTCCGCTGTGCGAGCTGCACCGCCGCTTCGCGAACTGCCGCCGAATCGCCGTGGGGGTCTCCGTGATCGACCCGGCCGATCCAGCCGTCACCGGGTTCGATGTGCTGCTGGCCCGGGACGGGGCCGGGCAGTCGGTGAGCGCTCCCGATCTAAGCCTGCGCGCGCCGCCACCCGGCGCCGTGCCGCTGCTCGGCGTCGTGCTGACCGAGGGCCAGCACGAGTACGGCACCCGGCGTCGACATGGCGAGGTGGCGCAGACCGTACAGGAATGGCTGGGCGGGCTAGACGCCGCCCGGTTGCCGCTCGACACCCGGCTCGACACGCGTGACTGGCGGCTGCCCGCCACACCCGACCAGTTGCACGCCGTCTTCTCCCGGCTCGATGCCGTGGTGACCACTCGGCTGCACGGTCTGGTGCTCGCGCTGCGGGCCGAAACCCCCGTGCTGGCCGTCGATCCGGTGGCGGGCGGCGCGAAGGTCAGCGCTCAGGCGTCCGCCCTTGACTGGCCCATGGTGCTGCCGAGCGAAGACGCCCGACCAGCGGAGCTGGACCGGGCCCTGGCGTGGTGCCTCACCTCGCAGGGCCGCGAACGGGCCCGCGAGGTCGCCGCCCGGCAGGCCAGGCATGCCACCGCCCGGTCGGGCGGGGCTGAGCTGCTGGCCGACCGGCCGGGTGGAGCTGGATTGCTGGCCGACCTGTTGCGGCACCTGGGGCATGCGGACGCCGCCGCCGGTCGGGAGGGGTGATCGACAGGGTTGATCGGCAAGGGCGGCCGGCAGCAGGGCCGGGCCAGGGCCCGCGCGGGAGGGCCATAGGGCCGGGGCGGGCGGCTGGCCCGCCCCGGCCGGCGCGCTCAGGCGGCCGGCACCAGCACCGGGTCGGCTGCCACCGGACGGGCCTCCACAGCGGCCGGCGCCAGGGGCGTCGGGACGTACGGCTCCGTGGCCTGGGCCGCCGTCGGGCGGGCCGCCGCCGTCCGCAACAGACGCGGGCTCAGCAGCCTGCCGGCCCCCACCGCACCAGCGACGATCAGTCCGCCGACGACGAGCGCGCCCCGCGCACCGGCGAACTCCATGAGCAGGCCGAGCAGTGGCGGGCCCACCAGACCCCAGCCGGTGCTGGCGCTACGCCACACGCCCAGCACCCGACCGCGCATGTACGCCGGGGGGTCGGTCTGCAAGACGGTGGTGCCGGCGGTGTCCGATACGGACTCCACCACGGCCATCGGCAGCACCAGCAGGAGCAGCCACAACAGCGAGGGCGACAGCCCCGCGGCGACCTGGAGCAGCGCACCGGCGGCCGTCAAGATGCCGACGAGCCGTACGGAGGGGTTGCGCAGCCGCCCAGCCAGCACCGCGCCCGCGATGCCGCCAACGGCGAGGACGGTGGAAACCGTCCCGAACTCGGCAGCGCTGCCGTGGAGCGCGCCAGTGACGAGCACCGCGAGGGTCAGACCGTAGTTACGGCCGAAGATCGCGCCGAGGCCGGTGATCGCGGCCAGCGCCACCAGGCGCGGCCGGCGCAGGAAGAAGGACAGCCCTTCGCGGGCGCTCATGCCGGCCGCCGCACGCTCCTGGGCCGCGGCTTCCGCAGCCGTCGCATCCTCCGTAGCCACGGCCTGGGCCGTCTGCTGCCCGCTCGCCGCGCCGGTGACCACGCGGGACTCGGTCGGCGCGAAGCGCAGGAAGGGGATGACGGTGGCGACGAAGAGGAACGACAGACCGTTGGTCACATAGGCCGCCGCCGTACCGAAGACGCCGATCGCCACACCGGCCGCTGCCGTACCCGCGAGGCGGCCGACGCTGTGCACCACCGACCCGAGCGCGATGGCGGAAGGTACGTCCTTGGTTGCGACGAGGTCATTGCCGAGCAGGGCGGTCGCCGGGCCGTCGATGGTGGCGATGAGGCCGGTGACGACCGCGAGACCGAGCAGCAGACCCATGTTGAGCTGGTCGAAGGCGACCAGTGCCGCGGTGGCGAAGGCCACGGCGCCCAGCACGGCCTGGCTGATGCCCGCGGTGACCTTCCGCGGCCAGCGGTCCACCGCCGCACCGCCGAACAGGCCGAGCAAGAGCCCGGGCCCGGCCTGCGCCGAAAGGGAGAGACCGGTGGCGACGGCGGAGCCGGTGATCTGGAGTACCAGCAGGTTTTGCACCGTGAGCTGCATCCAGGTACCGGCGTTGGAGACCAGGTTGGCCAGCGACCACCAGCGCATGCTCGGGTAGCGCAGGCAGCGCCACGGCGCGCGGTCGCTGTCCGCGGCGGCCTTGCGGCGGCGCGGCGTGATCCAGCCCAGAGCGCGCGTGATGCCCTGGGCGGGAACGGCCGGGGCAGCGGTGGCGGACTCAGTGGCGGCGGTGCTTTCCGCGGTAGCGGTACTTCCCGCAGTAGCGGTACTTCCCGCAGTAGCGGTGGGCTCCGGGGTGATCGTGGAGCCGGGGGCGGGGGCCACGTCGGGCGCCGGGGCTGGCGCGGGCACGCGGTTCAGGACAGACAGCGAAAAAGGCAAAGCGACACGTTTCGTGAAGAGCCCAGCAGGCTCGGAAAACGGACTCAGTGAGGAGGAGTGCCCGCACCAGGCGGTCATGGCCGCAGCCGGGCCCTCGCTACTGGGCCGGCAGAGGGACGTCATCGGGTCCACCGCGCTCAGCAAGGGCCCCATCGTCACAGACGGCTGCGGCCGGACGCTGTGACGGGGGCCTCCCTCTCGTAGGCGGTAGCGCTGAATGCCTTGCGCCCCAAGGGCTGTGCCGACTGCGTGCCCTTGCTCACAGGGCTGCTCACAGGGCCTCAATCGAGCGCGCGGGAGGCTCCTCGGGGCCGATGGCCGGCGCCGTACACCAGCACCCCGAGCCCGCGATCGGCTCCGCTCACCCACTCCGCACCAGACCGCCGCGGTGATGCCCCGCCCCACCAGACCGCCGCGTAACCGCAGCCTCCCCACACGGCCGCGCGCACACGCGTACACGCGCCGCGTACGAGGCCGTGCACCGAGTGACTCACCCACTCGCCCCGTGTGAATCGTGTGACGCGGGTACTCCGCCTCTTATGCGCGCTCTCGTGATCAACTGCACCCTCAAGCCGACCCCCGAGCCCTCGAACACCGAGGCCCTCGCCGCCGTCGTCGTCGCTGAGCTCGCCCGCCGGGGCGCCACTTCCGACGTCGTACGTGCGGTTGACCTGCAACTGACACCCGGCGTCGAATCGGACATGGGCGGCGGCGACGAATGGCCGGCCGTGCACCGAAAGATCCTTGAATCCGAAATCCTCATCATCGCCTCGCCGACCTGGCTCGGGCGCCCCTCATCGGTGGCCCAGCGGGTCCTGGAGCGGATGGACGCCATGCTGAGCGAGACCGACGACGAGGGCCGCCCGGTGGCGTTCAACCGGGTCGCCGGGGTCGTGGTGACGGGAAACGAGGACGGCGCCCACCACGTGATCAGCGAGATCAACGGGGCGCTGGGAGACATCGGGTTCACGGTGCCCGGCCAGGCGTGGACGTACTGGCATCTGGGTCCAGGCCCCGGGCCCGACTTCCTGGATGACGAGCGCGGCCACGACTGGTCGCGCTCGACCGGTAAGGCCATGGCCGCGAACCTGATCGGAGTAGCCGAGGCGCTGGCCGCACGACCACTGGGCGCGCCGCCCTCGTAACCCCCCGCCGCCCGCGCAGCCGAGGGGCCCACCCTTGGCGATGTCGCGAGCCGCGTCCAACCGTGCCACGATGATGACCGTTTGGTCCCGGTCTATTCGGGAACTTCGAGCGGAGGCACAGGCACCACGAGCACCCAGCCCGGCCCGGCCAACAGCCACCGGCCGGTTGCCCAGGGGCACCCCAAGGAGGCCGCATGAACACCTCTGTCGCACCCCACTGGCGCCACGCCGTCGTCACCGGCGGGGCAGGCTTTGTCGGTTCACATCTGTGTGCCGCACTCCTCGACCACGGCACGGACGTCACCTGCGTCGATGACCTCAGCACCGGGGCACAGGAGAACATCGCCCCCTTCCTCGGCAGCCCGGGGTTCACCTTCCAACGGGCCAGCGCCTGCCAGCCGTTGAACGTCGAGCGCCCGGTGGACCTGGTGCTGCACTTCGCCTCGCCCGCATCCCCCGCGGACTACCTACGGCTGCCCCTGCACACGCTGGAAACCGGCAGCCTTGGCACGCGCAACGCACTCGCCTTGGCCCGTACCCACGAGGCGCGCTTCATACTGGCCTCGACGTCCGAGGTCTACGGCGATCCCCAGCAGCACCCGCAGAGCGAGGACTATTGGGGCAACGTCAACCCCGTGGGCCCGCGCAGCGTGTATGACGAGGCCAAGCGGTTCGGTGAGGCACTCACCACCGCCGAGGCAGGGGAGAACGGCACCGACACCGGCATTGTCCGGCTGTTCAACACCTATGGCCCTCGGATGCGTGGCCATGACGGCCGTGCCGTGCCCACCTTTGTCCGGCAGGCACTTGCCGGTGAGCCGCTCACGGTCACCGGCGACGGGCGGCAGACGCGTTCGCTGTGTTACGTGGACGACACGGTGCGCGGCATCCTCGCCGCCGCCGCGTCCGATCTGCGCGGCCCGGTCAACCTCGGCAATCCGGTCGAGATCACCATGCTCGAACTCGCCGAGCTCGTCGTGGAGTTGGCCGATTCGCGCTCCACCGTCCGCTTCATCGAACGGCCCACCGACGACCCGGCCGTGCGCTGCCCCGACATCACCCTGGCACGCGGCAAGCTCCAGTGGGAGCCCGGCATCACCGCCAGGGAGGGTCTTGGCCGCACCATCGGCTGGTTCCGCCGGCGGCTCGCCGCCTGAACGCGCTTGGCTGGCCGGGCCCGCCGGCCCCTCACCTCCCCCGCTTGTGGCCCGTTGGCCGCTTCCGCGACCGGCCCCGTATCCCCGCCCCGTCTTCCGTTCACCGCCTCGCATTCGCCGAAAGGCCCACCTCCTATGCGTGTTCTGGGAATCAACGCACTCTTCCACGACCCCGCGGCAGCCCTTGTGATCGACGGCCACACCGTTGCGGCAGCCGAGGAGGAACGCTTTTCGCGGCGCAAGCACGGCAAGCGGCCGGTGCCCTTCGCGGCGTGGGAGATGCCGGGGCAGGCCGCCGCCTGGTGCCTGACGCAGGCTGGGCTGCGACCACAGGACCTGGACGCGGTGGCCTACTCGTTCGACCCGTCCTTGGCCCGTCCCGCCGACACGCTGGGGCTCGACGACCCGTGGGACCACCTGCGGCTGGCCTACGCCCGCGAGGCACCGAACTTCTTGCACACGGCACTGCCCGGACTCGACCCGGACATCGTGCAGTTCGTCCCGCACCACATGGCGCACGCGGCCTCCAGCGCGTTCGGCGCTCCGGGCGCCGAATCGTCTTCCGTCCTGGTCCTCGACGGCCGTGGAGAGCGGACCTCGCACCTGGCCGCGCGCCGCGTCGGCGACCTCCTTGAACCCTTGTACGGGCAGGAGTTGCCGCACTCCCTTGGCCTGGTCTATGAGGAGTTGACCGAACACCTCGGCTTTCTGCGCTCGTCGGACGAGTTCAAGGTGATGGCGCTCGCCTCGCACGGCCGGCCGCGGATGCTCAGCGAACTGCGCCGGTACGTGCACCCCACCGGCGATGGCGGGTTCCGCGCGGCAGGCGTGCCCTGGAGCGAGTTGTGCCCGCCCCGCGGCCGGGATGAGGCGTGGACCCAGGAGCACGCGGACGCAGCCGCCAGCGCGCAGGAGTGTCTGGAGGAGACGCTGCTTGACCTGGTGCGCTGGCTGCACGGGCGCACGCACGACGATGTGCTCACGCTCGCCGGCGGCGTGGCCCTGAACTGCGTCGCCAATACCCGTATCGCCCGCGAGGGCCCGTTCGGCTCGGTGTGGGTCCAGCCGGCCGCGGGTGACGCCGGGACGGCGTTGGGCAGCGCGTTGCTGCTGGCCGCCGAACGCGGCGATGAGCCGGCGCCGATGGCCAGCGCCGCGCTGGGCCGCGGCTGGTCGGACGCGGAGCTTGAGGCCCGGTTGAAGACGGCGGCCGTGCCCTATGAGCGCCCCGACGACCTCGCGGCCACCGTCGCCGAAGCCCTCGCCGACAATGCCATCGTCGCCTGGTTCCAGGGCCGTTCGGAGTACGGGCCCAGGGCGCTGGGGCATCGCTCCTTGCTGGCGCACCCCGGGCACGCGGGAAACCTGGAGCGGCTCAACGATGTGAAGGGTCGCGAGCAGTTCAGGCCGGTCGCACCGATGGTGCTCGCCGAGCGTGCGGGTGAGATTTTCGAAGGCCCGTTGCCCAGCCCGTACATGCTCTTCGTGCACGAGGTGGCGCCGCAGTGGCGGGAGCACATCCCCGCTGTGGTGCACGTGGATGGCACCGCCCGTATCCAGACCGTCGATGCGGCCACCGAGCCGCTGGTGGCCCGGATGCTCACCGAGTTCGAGCGCTACACGGGACTGCCCGTGGTGGTCAACACCAGCCTCAACACAGCGGGGCGGCCCATGGTCGATGACCCGCGCGACGCGCTGGAGTGCTTTGGGTCCGCGCCGGTTGATCTGCTGGCGATCGGGCCGTTCATCGTTCGCCGCGGTGACTTCTTCGCCGGCCAGCAGCCCGACGCGGCGACCTCGGTGGACCCGGGTGCGTACGCCCCCACCGCCGATGGCAGGCAAGCGATGCCCTTCGCCGACGTGCCGCCCACCGATCCCGACCCGATGGCGCACCGCCCCGCCACCTACACCACCCGTGCCCACCGGGGAGACAGCCGATGAACGCCACCGATGCCCCAGCGCAGTACGCGGTCGTCATCCCCACCCTGGGGCGGCCCAGCCTCACGGCCTGTCTGCGGGCGCTGGCCGAAGCGGGCGAGCCGGGGCCGCGTCGTGTCGTCCTCGTCGATGACCGTCCGCTCCAGGACTGCGCACCGCTCCCGGTGGCCGTGCCCGACGCGCTCCGTGACCGAGTGGAGATCGCGTTCAGCTGCGGCCAGGGGCCGGCCGCAGCGCGTAACACCGGCTGGCGGGCCGTCCATGAGCCCTGGGTGGTCTTTCTCGACGACGACGTCATCCCCTCCCCCGGCTGGGCCGCAGCCCTCGCCGCCGATCTGGCGGCGGCCGGCCCGCGCACGGCGGCGGTCACGGCCCGCATCGCCGTGCCGCTGCCCGCCGACCGCAGGCCGACCGACTGGGAGCGCGGCACGGCCGGGCTGGCCACGGCGCGCTGGATCACCGCCGACATGGCTTGCCGCACGGCCGCCCTGGACGCCGTCAACGGCTTCGACGAGGCTTTTCGGCGCGCCTTTCGGGAGGACGCGGATCTGGCCCTGCGGTTGCTCGCGGCGGGATGGGAAATGGCCGCCGGCCGCCGGCTGACCACGCATCCGGTACGCCCCGCCGACCGCTGGGTGTCGGTGCGTGCGCAGGCCGGCAACGCCGACGACGTGTTGATGACTCGCCGGCACGGCCGCTCCTGGTGGTATCGGGCGGATGCGCCGCGCGGCAGGCGCCCCGCTCATCTCGCGGTGACCGGCGCGGCGGTGGCCTCGGTGGCCTGCGCCCTGGCGGGGCGAGGTCGCGCGGCGGCCGGGTGCGCGGCCCTGTGGGCGGCCGGAACCGCCGAGTTCGCGTGGGCCCGCGTCGCGCCCGGGCCGCGCTCGCGCGCGGAGTTGGCCACGATGGTGTTGACCAGCCCGCTCATTCCGCCGCTGGCCAGTTGGCACTGGCTGCGTGGTCTCGTGCGACATCGCGAGGTGCGACCGCTGCCCCCGGGCCGGCCGCCCACCGCCGCGTACGAGCCCACCGAGCCCCTCATCGAGCGGGTGTAGCCGATGGACGCCCACACGCGCACATCAAACGGGGCGGGCCGCACGCCGCCATCGGCCGCCGGGCCCTGGATCACCACCCGCGCGGAGGTGCCGCCCACCCGCCCGCCGCGTCAGGAACCACAAGAACCACAGAAACCAAAGGAAGGTGGCAGCCGACTACCGCAGGCGGTGCTGTTCGATCGGGACGGCACCCTGGTGGTCGATGTGCCCTACAACGGCGATCCGCAGCAGGTACGCCCGATGCCGGGCGCCCGCGCCGCCGTGGACACCGTGCGTGCCCTCGGCGTCCCGGTGGGGGTGGTCAGCAACCAGTCGGGCGTGGCGCGCGGGCTGCTGACGCGCGCGCAGGTGGCGGCGGTGCAGGAGCGGGTGGAGGAGTTCCTTGGCCCGTTCGATGTGTGGGCGGTGTGCCCGCATGGGCCGGGTGACGGCTGTGCGTGTCGTAAGCCCGCCCCCGGCCTGGTGCTGGCCGCCTGCGAGCGGCTGGGGGCCGACCCCGCTCACGCGGTGGTGATCGGGGACATCGGCGCGGACTTGGCGGCGGCCCACGCCGCCGGGGCACGCGGCATCTTGGTGCCCAACCCCGTCACGCTGCCGGCCGAGACGGCAGCGGCCAACGAGCGGGCGAGCGACGTGTTGGCGGCGGTACGGCTGCTCGTCTGCTCGGCGCAGACCCCGGGAGGGCCCGTATGACGGCCGCCCCCCGCACCGTCATCGTCCGGCTGGACAGCGCCGGAGACGTTTTGCTGGCCGGGCCCGCGGTACGGGCCGCTGCGGCCGGTTCCGCGCATACGGCGCTGCTGTGCGGCCCCCAAGGAGAGCAGGCCGCGCGCCTGCTGCCCGGCGTTGATGAGGTCTTGGTGCACGATGCGCCCTGGGTGGGCCTGGACCCGCCACCGGTGTCCAGGCGGGCCACGGATGGCCTGGTGGATGCGCTGGCCGCGCGCCGCTTCGACCGGGCGCTAATCCTCGTCTCGTACCACCAAAGTCCGCTGCCCGCCGCGCTGCTGCTGCGGCTGGCGGGCGTGGGGTGGACGGCGGCGGACAGCGTGGACTATCCGGGCGCGCTCCTTGATCTGCGCCACCACCGGGCGCCGCAGCGGCATGAGGCGGCGGCGGCGCTTGAGCTGGCCCGCGCGGCGGGTTTTCGGCTGCCGCCCGGGGACGACGGTGGCCTACGCGTCACGACGCCGCCCGCCACCGCGTCGCTCACCGGCACCCGGCCCTATGTGGTCTTCCATCCCGGCGCCGCGGTGCCGGCCCGGGCGTTCGGCCCTGAGCGCGCCGCGCGGGCCGCCGCCGCGCTGGCCGCGGCCGGGCACCGGCTGGTGGTCACCGGTGGTCCGGGCGAGAAGGCGCTGACCGCTCGGGTCGCGGGGGACCACTCGCTCGACCTCGGTGGCCGCACGGACTTGCGGCAACTGGCCGGAGTGCTGGCCGGGGCGCAGGTCGCCGTCGTCGGCAACACCGGGCCCGCGCATCTGGCCGCCGCGGTCGGCACGCCCGTCGTCTGCCTGTTCGCGCCCGTGGTGCCCGCACCGCTGTGGCGGCCTTACGGAGTGCCGCATGTGCTGCTCGGGCAGCAGGACGCACCGTGTGCGGGTACCCGGGCACGCCGGTGTCCGGTGCGCGGTCACCCCTGTTTGGACGGGGTGAGCGATGCCGCCGTGCTGTCCGCCGTCGCGGCGGTGTCCGGCCGCCGGGCCCAGGCGACCGGCGACCGGGCCACCGCATCCGATCGAGGGGCGACCGTATGAACATCCTGTTGTGGCATGTACACGGTTCGTGGACCACCGCGTTCGTACAGGGGCCGCACACCTATCTGGTGCCTGTCACCGAGGACCGCGGGCCCGATGGGCTCGGCCGGGCGCAAACCTTCCCCTGGCCCCTTACGGTGCGCGAACGCACTCCGGAGCAGCTTCGGGACGACCCCGTGGACCTGGTGATCCTGCAACGCCCGCACGAGGCGCGGCTGGCCGAGAGCTGGCTCGGCGGGCGCCGGCCCGGCCGGGACGTTCCCGCCATCTACCTGGAGCACAACGCGCCGCACGGCGATGTGCCGAACACTCGGCACCCGTGTGCCGATCGGGATGATCTGACCCTGGTGCATGTCACCCACTTCAACCAGTTGTTCTGGGACAGCGGGGGCACCCGTAGCACCGTCATCGAGCACGGCATCGTCGATCCCGGCCACCGCTACAGCGGCCACATCGAGCGAGCCGCCGTCGTCGTCAACGAGCCCATCCGCCGCGGGCGCACCACCGGCACGGACCTGCTGCCTGCCCTGTCCGAGAAGGCACCGCTGAGCGTCTTCGGCATGCGCACCGACGGGCTCGCCGCCCATCTCGGGCTGTCGTACGACCGCTGCCGCACCGCCGATCTCCCGCAGGGCGAGTTGCATGACGCGATGGCGGCGTGCCGCCTGTATCTGCATCCGGTGCGTTGGACCTCGCTTGGCCTCTCGCTCCTTGAGGCCATGCACCTGGGCATGCCCGTGGTGGCGCTGGCCACCACCGAGGCATGTGAGGCGGTGCCGCCGGGGGCCGGGACGCTGTCCACCCGGCCGGCGGAACTGGCCGATGCGGCCCGCGCCTATCTCGCGGACCCCACCGCGGCGGCCGAGGACGGGGCGCGCGCCCGGCGGGCAGCGCTCGCACGGTACGGACTCAAGCGTTTCCTCTACGACTGGGAGCGCCTGATAGCGGAGGTGGCGGGATGACCATCGTGAAGCAGGCCAGTGGGCTGTCCATCGCGCTCGTCTCGGAGCATGCGAGTCCCCTCGCGGTGCTCGGTGGCGTGGACGCCGGCGGCCAAAACGTCCACGTCGCCCATCTGGCGGCGGCCCTCGCCCAGCGGGGCCACCGGGTCACCGTCTACACCCGCAAGGACGCGCCCGACCTTCCCGACCGGGTCGTCTCACGCCCAGGCGTCGAGGTGCGGCACGTTCCGGCCGGACCCACCTGGCAGCTCCCCAAGGACGAACTCCTGCCGTACATGGCCGAGTTCGGCCGCTTCCTGGTGGGCGAGTGGCAGGCTCGACCACCGGACGTGGTGCACTCCCACTTTTGGATGTCCGGGGTGGCCGCCCTGTCCGCCTGCCGCGAGCTGGACCTCCCGCTGGCGCATACGTACCATGCGCTCGGCACCGTCAAGCGCCGCCACCAACGCAGCTCCGACACCAGCCCGGCGGAGCGCATCAGTTGCGAGACCGAGGTCGGCGAGCGCTGTGACCGGGTCATCGCCACCTGCCGGGACGAAGTCGCCGAACTCGCGGAGATGGGCGTACCCGCACACCGGGTGACGGTGGTGCCCTGTGGTGTGGACACCGACCGCTTCGCCCCCTGGGGACGGGCCGCCGACCGCGGCGGGTGCCGCCAACTGCTGCTCCAGGTGGGCCGCCTGGTGCCGCGCAAGGGTGCCGCCGTCTCCATTGCCGCACTGCCCTGGCTGCCGGATGCCGAACTCCTCATCGCCGGCGGCCCACCCCCCGAACTGATCGACCAGGAACCGGAGGTGCGCCGGCTGCGGGCACTGGCCCGCGCGGCCGGGGTCGGGGATCGGGTGCGCTTCCTTGGCGGTGTCCCCTGCGAAGAGGTGCCCCCGCTGCTGCGCGCCGCCGATGTGGTGCTGTGCCCGGCGGACTATGAGCCGTTTGGCATCGTGCCGTTGGAGGCCATGGGGTGCGGCACGCCGGTGGTGGCCAGCGCCGTCGGCGGCCAACTCGACACCGTGGCCGACCCGGGAACCGGTCGCCTCGTACCGCCGAGCGACCCGGCGGCGCTGGCGCGCGCTACCGCCGCACTGCTGGAGAACCCCGCCCAGCGTGCCGCTTGCGGGGCAGCCGGGCGACGCCGGGTGCTGACCCGGTACGGCTGGGGCCGGGTGGCCGCATCCACCGAGGCGGTTTACCAAGAGGTCGTGGCGCGGCGCCCGGCGGCCGTCACCGAACCGGCCTGACCTGGCTGAACTGGACTTTTCCGCGCCCGCCGAGTGGCGATGCAGCACCACGAGCGAAGTTACGAGAGCGAAGGGAGGCGCGGGCGAAGTCGCCGTCCACCACGCGCGACCGCCCGACCCGCCATGAGCGATGTGCACGATGCCGCACACCACCACTGCCAGTCCCTCCAGGACGCGCTGCGCCGCTTTCGGCGCAGCGGCATCAGGGACGTCGCCAACTGGGGCAGTCAACTCGCCACCGTCCTGCCGATCGGCGGGCGGCTGCTGGCCGCGGGAAACGGCGGCAGCGCCGCCCAGGCGCAGCATCTGACCGCCGAACTGGTGGGCCGCTATCGGCAGGAGCGCCCCGCCTACTCCGCCATCGCGCTGCACGCCGACACCTCCAGTGTCACCGCCATCGGCAACGACTACGGCTTCGAGCGGATCTTCGCGCGGCAGGTCGCGGCGCACGGCCGCCCGGGTGATGTGCTGTTGCTGCTGTCCACATCGGGCCGCAGCCGCAACCTGCTGACCGCGGCAGAGACCGGCCGGGCCGCGGGGTTGCGGGTGTGGGCGCTGACGGGCCCGGCGCCGAACCCGCTGGCCAGCGCCGCGCACGAGGCCATATGCGTGGAGGCGGACAACACCGCGACGGTGCAGGAGGCCCATTTGGTGGCGGTGCATCTGCTGTGCGAGAGCTTCGATGCCCTGCGTACGCCCCGCGCTACCACGACCACCGCGGGCTCCGCTCTGGAAGCGGCCAGGGCCCGGCGGGAGCACCCGTTGTGACGCCGACGGCCCCTTCGACCAGCACCGCGGCGGCCGTCTGGAGGGCCGCCTTGAGGGCCTTCGCGGGGGCCCTTGTGGGGGCCGTTCTGGGGGCCTTCGTGGGGGCCCTTCTGGGGGCCTGTGTGAGGACCCAGCCGCGGCGCCCGCGCGCTGTCGCGAGCCCCATGGTGACGCCGACAGTCCCGCACACATCGGGCAAAACGCAACAAATAAGGCCACTATGGCACCACAGTGGCGGTTCCGGCCCGAGTGCCGGCTACCTCAGCACAGCGCTAGGGAGGTATTCGTGAACACGCGTCAGCCGCTCGTCGTCGTCGGTGACGTCCTGCTCGACCAGGACGTGGACGGCGACGCCCACCGACTGGCCCCGGACGCCCCGGCACCCGTGGTCGAGGTGCACGATGACCACAGCCATCCCGGTGGGGCCGGTCTCGCCGCGATCCTGGCCGCCCGCGATGGCCGGGAGGTCGTGCTGGTCACCGCGCTCGGCGACGACCCGGCCAGCGACACCGTACGAGCGGCCCTCGCCGACCGGGTCCAGTTGGTGGAGCTCCCCCTGCACGGAACGCTTCCGGTCAAGACCCGGGTGCGCGCGGCCGGGCGTCCGCTGGTACGGATCGACCGGGGCGGAGGCAGTTGCGGGGCGCCCGATGAGGCGGTGCGCTCCGTACTGGCCAGCGGCCACACCCTGCTGGTCGCCGACTACGGCCGGGGCACCGCCGATGCCGTACGCCGCGAACTGGGCCAGGCCGCGTTCCGGGCGCCGCTGCTGTGGGACCCGCATCCGCGCGGCGCGGCGCCCGTCCCCGGGGCGCGGTTGGTGACGCCCAACGCGGCAGAGGCCCGTGCGCTCAGCCCCCACGATGACGCGTCGCTGCGCGCCGACGCCGCGCGGGGCGCTTGGCTGGCGAACCGCTGGCACGCGGCGGCCGTGGCCATCACGCTCGGCGACCGCGGGGCGCTCTTGGTCCAGGCGGGCAGCGAGCGGCCGATGCTGGTGCCCGCTCCGTACCGGGCCAGCGGCGATCCCTGTGGGGCCGGCGACCGCTTCGCGGCCTCTACGGCCGCCGCGCTCGCGGACGGCGCCCTTCCGGAAGAAGCCGTACAGCGAGGAGTCGCGGAGGCGGCGGCATTCGTCGCCGCGGGTGGCGCGGGCGACCGCGCCCTGTGGCGGGCCGCGCCGGCGCCCGCTGTTCCCGCGTCGGAGGCCATGGACGCCTTCGCGTTGGCAGCTTCCGTACGTGCCGCCGGCGGCACGGTGGTCGCCACGGGCGGCTGCTTCGACCTGCTGCATGCCGGACACGTGGGGCTCTTGGAGAGCGCACGCAGGATAGGAGACTGCCTCATTGTGTGCGTCAACTCCGATGAGTCCATCGCCCAACTCAAGGGCCCGGGGCGCCCGCTGACGCCCGTAGCCGATCGGGTGCGGGTGCTGTCGGGGCTTGGCAGCGTGGACGCCGTCGCCGTGTTCGGTGAGCACAC
This sequence comes from Streptomyces zagrosensis, assembly GCF_014203645.1. GTDB lineage: Bacteria > Actinomycetota > Actinomycetes > Streptomycetales > Streptomycetaceae > Streptomyces > Streptomyces zagrosensis. The sequence continues at coordinate 273,247 of NZ_JACHJL010000010.1, forward strand.
TCCCGAGCCGCTGCTGCGCAAACTGCGGCCCGATGTGTGGGTCAAGGGCGGCGACTACTCGGTCGATGCCCTCCCCGAGGCCGCCGCGCTGCGCGAATGGGGCGGTCAGGCGCTGGTGCTGCCCTATCTCAACGGCCGCTCCACCACCTCACTCGCGGATCGGGCTGCCCGGTCAGCCGCCCGATGGGCCGCGCGGTCAGCCGGCGAGTCAGCCGCCCGCGCCGACGTGGGAGAGCGCCGCCGATGACCGGGCCCGGCGACCGGGACCGGGTGCTGGTGCTGCGCGCCCTGGGTTTCGGTGATCTGTTGACCGCTATCCCCGCGCTACGGGCGCTGCGGCGGGGCCTACCCGACCATGACCTGGTGCTCGCCGCACCCGCCCGACTGGCCGACGCGGCCACCGCCACCGGGCTCGTCGATCACCTGCTGCCCACCACCGCGGCCGGCCGTGCGGTGCCCTGCCGCCTCGACTGGAGCGGGCCGCCGCCCGATGTCGCGGTCGATCTGCACGGCAATGGCCCGCCCAGCCATCTCCTGCTCGATCGATTGCGCCCGGGCCGACTCCTCGCGTACGCGCACCCCCAAACGCCACATCTCCGCGGCCCTGAATGGCGGCCCGACGAGCACGAACGGCACCGCTGGTGCAGGCTGCTGGCCTGGTACGGGTTCCCTGCCGACCCCGACGACCTGTCACTGCCCGCGCCCTCCATCCCCTCGCCGGCCGCCGGTGCGGTGGTGGTGCACCCCGGGGCGGACGCCGCGGCCCGCCGCTGGCCGCCGGATCGGTTCGCGGCCGTCGCCCGCGCGCTGTGCGCGGACGGCCATCGCGTCGTCATCACCGCGGGCGCGGGCGAGGCGCCGCTCGCCGCGGAGGTCGCCGCGCGAGCGGGCCTCGCGCCGGACGCGGTGTTCGGCGGGGCCGCAGACGTGCCGTTCGACCACCTCGCCGCATTGGTGGCCGCCGCCCACGCGGTCGTCGTCGGCGACACGGGCCTAGCCCACCTGGCCACCGCGCTGGGTACGCCGTCCGTCGTGCTGTTCGGCCCCGTCGCGCCCCGGCTGTGGGGACCGCCGCGCTCGCCGCGCCACCGGGCCCTGTGGCATCCCGACCTCCCCGGGGGCGCCCCGGGCTCCACCGACCCGGCCCGGCCCGGCGACGCACACGGCGAGCGGCCAGATGAGCGACTGCTGCGGATCAACTCGGACGAGGTGATCGACGCGGTACGCGCGCTCTCGCGCGCCAGCGGCCCACACCGTCCCCTCGTACCGCAGGCGGCACCATGACGCACGACGCCACACCACCGAGCACAGCCGGCGCGATGAAGCCCGCGACACAGCCCCCGCCAGCAAGCACGGCGCAGAACGCGACGAAGCCCACGAGGGAACACGCGAGGGGAGAGGCCCCCCGGGTAGGCGTGGTCGTGATCACCCGCAACCGTCGGGCGAGCCTGCTCGGCACCCTGCGGCAGTTGCGGGAACTGCCCGAACGGCCGCCGGTGGTCGTGGTGGACAACGGCTCAACAGATGGCACCGCCGACGCCGTACGGCGCGACTTTCCGCAGGTGCGCCTGGTGTGCCCGGGGCGCAACCTCGGCGCCGTGGGCCGTACCCACGGCGCCGCCGCGCTCACCACCCCCTATGTGGCCTTCAGCGACGACGACTCCTGGTGGGAGCCTGGCGCGCTGCGCAGGGCGGCCGACCTACTCGATGCCCACCCGCGGTTGGCGTTGATCGCCGCCGCCACCCGGGTGGGCCCGCACGGGCTTCCCGACCCGCTCAACGACGCCCTGCTGAACTCGCCGCTCGGCCGCGACCCGGACCTGCCAGGCCCCGGCGTGCTCGGCTTTTTGGCCTGCGCGGCCGTGCTGCGGCGTACGGCGTTCCTCAGCGTGGGCGGCTTCCATCCGGTGCTGCACTTCGGCGCCGAGGAGACGCTGCTCGCCCTCGATCTCGACGCGCGCCACTGGGGCGTCGCACACTGCCCCGACGTCATCGCCCGGCACCACCCGGACGAGCAGCCCCGCCTGGGACGCACGGTGCGGGTGCGCCGCAACGAGGTGCTGACGGCGTGGCTGCGGCGCCCGCTGCGGCATGCCGTCGGGCAGACGGCGAGGCTGATGGCGGACTGCCGCCGGGACGCGGAGGCGAGGGCGGCGCTGCGGGAGGCCGCCCAGCGGCTGCCCGCGGCGCTCGCCCGCCGCCGCCGGCTGCCACCTCGGGTGGAGCGCCGAGTACGGCTACTGGAGCGCGGTCGATGAAGCGCGAGGTCGTACGCAGCGGGCCCCAGCCCGGCACGCCCGCCCCAGGGCGTGTGCCTCGCGGGTGGCCCGCCGGATGTGCCCTGGCCCGTCTGAGACGGATGGCCATGGGCACTCGTACCGTCCGGGCACGGCGTGCCCATCCCCCGCCGGGCCGCGCCGTGCCCGGGCCTGCGGATGTGCGCGCGGGCCGGCGCGTGCGGGCCGCCCCATAGGCGTCCGCATGGCCGGGGCAGCGACGTGTGGGCGAGCCGACATGCGCCGCCTCGGCTTAGCTGGCAAGGTGACCGGCGGGGGCGGACGAAGGTTGTCCGTAGCGATCGGGTTTCCGGGGAACGGGTCCACCGGGAACAGGAGTGAGGCGAGAATCCCATGTCGGTCTCCGCGCACGAGCCGGCCGCTCGGCACTTGGTGCCCGGTGCGCCGTGCTGGGTGAGCCTGATGGCCCGTGACCTCACGGCCGCCCAGGACTTCTACGGCGCCGTTTTGGGCTGGACCTTTCGGCAGGGCACGCTGGGCAGCGAGTTCTCGGTTGCCCTGCTCGACGGCCAGCCGGTCGCGGGGCTCGGGGCGCTCGCCGACACGCTGCACGTCTCGGTCTCCTGGACACCGTACTTCGCCGTGGCGAGCGCCGATGAGGCGGCGGCCCGGGTCAGGGAGCGGGGTGCCACGGTCGCGGTCGGGCCGCTGCGGTTCGGCCGTGGGCGCGCGGCCCTCGTCTCCGACCGCGACGGCGCGGTCTTCGGCCTATGGGAGGGCGCGGTGCTGCGCTGGTCGGTGGGGCGCGGCAGCGCGCCCGCCTGGCTTGAGTTGCGCACCCGCAACGCGTTCGACGCCGCGATCTTCTACGGGGAGGTCCTGAGGTGGGCCACCCCCGACGAGTCGGGATGCGACGTGGACTACACGCAGGGGCAGGTGGTGGTCGGCGACGGGACGCACACCGTCGCCGGGCTGTGCGGCGGTGCCGTGGAGGCGGCCCCCGATCCCACCATCAGGCCGCGCTGGCATGTGTACTTCCACTGTTCCGATGTCGAGACGTCGATGAAGGCCGCCGTCGCCGGCGGAGGCTCGGTGGTCTCCCCTCCGGCGGCCTCCGCGCTGGGTTACGAGGCCACCCTCCGCGATCCGGACGGCGGACTGTTCACCGTGACCACCTCCCGCAGCCGACCGGCGGAGCCCTGCGCCCCGGTGTGACGGCCCGCCAAGCGGGCCCTGCTATACCGCGGCGTCCTCACGAGGTCGGGAGCCAGGGCTGGGGGTCTCGCGCGCCGAGTGCGCGGCATACCGTGCGGTGAGCGCGCCCCGAGTACGCGGTGGAGAGATCCGATGGCCGAGCAAGCACTGATCGCGGCGTTCGGCGGCAGGGAACCGCGTATCGGCGCCGAGGTGTTCACCGCCCTCTCGTCGGTGGTGCTGGGTGATGTGACGCTGGCTGCCGGGCCGAGCGTGTGGCAGAACGCGCTCCTACGCGCGGACCAACGCTGCCCTGCACGCGGGCTAATGCTGTCCTACGCGCGGGCTGCGGTCCCATCGCGCTCGGCGCCGGAAGCACCCTTCAGGAGCGCGCGGGCATGACGCTCAACGCGGAGTCCACCTCGACCTCGCCCGGCACCGTGACACCTTCAACGGGCGGACCGAGAGCTGACGTTCACCCGCGCCGTGCTCCACGGACGGCGTACGCCTCTTGCTCTCCGCTTCACGAGGCGTACGCCGTCCGCAGGATCGACCCGCGGGCCCCCTCACAGCGCCACAAGAACTGCCGCTGCGATGTACACGAGTTGCAGCACCGTGCGCCAGCCGAGCGGGTCGCCCTGGGCAACCTGGCGGCGGGCCGCGGAGACATTGGCCGGGAACATACCGACCATCAACAGGGCCAGCCCCACAGCCGCCCACGAGACGAGTCCCGGGATCAGCAGTCCGATGGCGCCGAGCAGTTCGAGCGCACCAGTGACGGTGACGAGCAGGTCGGGCCGAGGCAGCCGGGGCGGGACCATGCCCACGATGTCGGGGCGGAGCCGCGGGTGAAAGTGCGAGATGCCGGTGAGCACAAACAGCAGCGCCAGCCCTACGCGCAGTGCGGGATGCCAGCCGTCGAGTGCCTCGACACCGATCAGTCCGGCCAGGCGCGCCGAGAGGAATCCAACGATCAGGGCTACAAGAGGTTCCATGATGACCTCCATTGAACGAACTTTCCACTGTAAAGATACACCTCCCACCCTCTATCTTGTCAATGGCAAGATAGACTGGCGGCATGACTGACCGGCCCTATCACCACGGGAACCTGCGCAGCGCCCTGCTCACCGCCGCCGCCACGGCGATCACGGAAAAGGGGCCAGCGGCCCTAAGCCTGCGTGACCTAGCACGCCGCGCGGGTGTGTCACACGCCGCGCCCACCCACCACTTCGGCGACAAGACGGGACTGCTCACGGCGCTCGCCGCCGAGGGCTACACGCTGCTCGCCGACGCACTCGGCGGCGCGGGTGACGATCTGCTGGAGAGCGGGGTGGCCTACGTACGGTTCGCCATCGAACACCGGGCCCACTTCGAGGTCATGTTCCAACCAGGGCTCTACCACCGCGACGACCCGCAGGTCGCCGCCGCGCGCGATCGAGCGGGCAGGTCCCTCACCATCGCGCTGTCCGCCCGCCCGGGCCAGCCACCCGGCCAGGACAGCGAAACGGCAGAGCTGGCCGCATGGTCCATGGCGCACGGCTTCGCCGCCCTATGGCTCAGCGGCGCCCTGCCCACCGCACCGGACCTCGATCCCGAGCCCCTGGCCAAGAACGTCCTCGGCCAGCTCTTCGACCAGCCCTGACACGGTACGGCGCCCGGACCAACCGTCCGGACGTACGGACCGCCGGGCACGCCGCCGAGCGACAGGGGCGCATTCGCGTGTGACGGTTGCCCCCATGTCGCGTTGGCCGCTGACGTTCGATGATCATCACCGAGTCGAGGTACAGCAAAACTGAGGGTGGCCGAGGCAGCGAGGCAGCGAGGCAGCGAGGCAGCGAGGCAGCGAGGCAGCCGATGGTGACCTACCCGCGTTGTTCGCCATCTGATCGTGAGCTTTCGCCGCGATCTCGGGGACGGTCACCCCCTCGACCAAAGGCCCCGGGCAAACCGAAGTTGGGTGAATGACATCGTCAACTCGGCGATCCTGCGCACGAGGCGCTTGAGCCTAGACCGTAGGGATGACCGCCGTAGGGGCTGAGGCCCGCTCAGTCCCACGGCTTGCGCCAGATGATGCTGTACCGCCACAGGAGGTGATAGCGGTACAGCGAGCCAGGCAGCATATCGGCTGCCAGTGCTCGCATCTGCGGGTATGTCAGGGGCGGCGGCCACACGATGGGGGACGGGTGTTGCCAGGTCCCTTTCGTAGCGCGGTGGACAGTATCGACAGCGACACCAGCGACGATACGCGGCAGGTCATGCGGCATGGTCATCCGAGCGAGACCGACGATGGCCAAGACGCCGCCGGGTCGCAGCAGGTCACGCATGCGGGCCAGCCCGGTGGCGGCGTCCAGGTGATGCAAGGTGGCCACCGACGCGATGACGTCGAACGAGGCGGGCTCGAAGGGGTGGGTCAGGAAATCGCCATGGACGTAGTCAACATCGTCCGCGTATGCGCGCCCTTCATCGATGCTGGGGGCGTCGAGGTCGATGGCGGTAACGTGCGGCACGGTCCGCTGAAGTGCACGGGCCAGCATGCCCTCGCCACAGCCGACGTCGAGGGCGCGCTCGGCATCGTCGGGGACAGCGCGGAGGATACGAGGGTGGTAATGGATGTTGTGGTTCCATCGCCTGCCGTTCTTCACCGTCATAGGTTCATCCTGCCCAGGCGTAGATCCTGCTTGTGGACACCGCCGAGCTTGCCAGCAACCGTCCAGCAGCAAGTCCGTTGCGACAAACCTCACGTACGTGGTGCCGTACGCCACATCGGTACCACAACCCGGATTGGCGGAAACCGTAGCCCTTGTCGGTCACCACGTGATCGGACCAGTCGCACGATGCTCACGCCCCGGCCAACAACTCCCTCACCAGCGACCCGACTTGCTCCGTCTCGATGAGGAAGCCGTCATGTCCGTACGGTGAATCGATGACCCGCGGTCGATCGGCGCCGGGGATCGCGGCGGCCAACTCGTCTTGCTGGCTCGGCGGATAGAGACGGTCGGATGCCACACCCGCGACCAGCGTGGGCATGGTGATCCGCCGCAGAGCCGGGGCCGCGCCGCCGCGGCCCCGGCCGATGTCGTGCCCGTTCATGGCCTCGGTGAGAACGACGTAACTGCCCGCATCGAAGCGGCGAGCCAGTTTTGCCGCATGGTGGTCCAGGTACGACTCGACCGCGTAACGGCCGCCCCGCCAAGGGTCCTCGCCCCGCTGTGGCCTTCGGGCGAACCGCGTGGCCAACTCGGGCTCGCTGCGGTACGTCACATGGGCGATGCGCCGGGCGGTGCCAAGGCCGCGGTGCGGGCCCCCGCCCGGCGGCGCGTCGTGATAATGCCCGTCCTGCCAGCCCGGGTCGCCGCGAATCGCCGCGATCTGGACGGACCCCCATGCGATCTGTTCGGCGGACGCGGCGGCAGGGCAGGCCAGGACCAGCAGCGAGCCGGTACGCTCCGGCCGCCCCACGGCCCATTCCAGGGCCCGCATGCCACCCATCGAACCGCCGATCACCGCCGCCCAGCGGGCAACGCCCAAGGCGTCGGCGAGCGCCGCCTCCGCGGCCACCTGGTCTCGCTGGGTCAGATACGGAAACGAGGGCCCCCACGGGCGGCCGTCCGGGCGCGGTGACGCAGGGCCCGTGCTGCCCTGGCAGCCGCCCAGCACGTTCGGCGCCACCACATACCACCGCTCGGTGTCCACCGGGCGGCCCGGGCCGATCAGGGCGTCCCACCAGCCGGGGGTGGGGTGCCCGGGCTCGGCGGGGCCCGCGACATGGCTATCGCCGGTCAGCGCGTGCAGCACCAGCACGGCATTGCCACCGTCCGGCGCCAGCTTGCCCCAGGTTTCGTACGCGATGCGCACGCCGGGCAGCACACCGCCCGCCTCCAGCGACAGCGGACGCTCCAGCGTCACCCAGCGGCGGCGTCCGACCGGCTGTCCCTCCCGCCAGCCACCGGTGGCTGGCGGGAGGGACACGGCCGGGGGCGTGCGCATGTTCAGGACGCATCTCGCGCGGTGGCGGCGGGGGCAGGGGCCGTATCACCGGCGCCACCGGCCGCCGTGCCATCAGTGCCCGACCCATCGGCGCCCGTGCCATGAGGGTCTGCGCCATGAACGCCTGCGCCATCTGCGTCTGCGTCAGGCGAACCCGGGGTGCTGGGTGCGTCATGTGCGGCCGTTTCGGCCTTGGCCCCACGAAACCCAGCCTCCAGGTCGGCCTTCAGGTCGTCCACGTGCTCCAGACCCACGGACAGCCGGACCAGACCGGGGGCGGCGCCGGTGGCCGCCAGCTGCTCCTCGTCGAGTTGGCTGTGGGTGGTGGAGGCGGGGTGGATGATCAGGCTCCGGACGTCGCCGATGTTCGCAAGATGGCTAAACAGTGACACCGCGTCCACGAACCGCTTCCCGGCCTCCGCACCGGCTCGCAATTCGAAGGAGAGAACAGCACCGGCCCCGCTCGGCAGGTAGCGGCGGGCCGCGTCGTACCAGCGGCTGGACTCCAGACCCGGATAGTGCACCACCGCCACCTCGTCCCGCTGCTCCAACCACCGAGCCAACTCCAACGCGTTGGCGGTGTGCCGCTCCAGGCGCAGACTCAGCGTCTCTACGCCCTGGAGCAGCAAGAACGCGGAGTGCGGGGCGAGCGCCGGGCCGATGTCACGCAGCAGTTGGACGCGTAGCTTCACGGCGAACGCCCCGGCACCCAGATCGGGCCAGTAGCGCAACCCGTGGTAGCTCGGGTCGGGCGCGGTGAACTCGGGGAAGCGCTCGGCGTGCGCGCCGAAGTCGAAGGTTCCACCATCGACCACCACCCCGCCGATGGTCGTGCCGTGCCCACCGAGGAACTTCGTCGCCGAATGCACCACGATGTCGGCCCCGTGCTCGATGGGACGCAACAGGTAGGGCGTAGGCACCGTGTTGTCCACGATCAGCGGCACACCCACCTCGTGTGCCACATCGGCCACCGCCCGTACGTCCAAGACGTTGCCGCGCGGGTTGCCGAGGGACTCCGCGAACAGCGCCTTGGTGGTGGGTCGCACAGCCGCGCGCCAGGCGTCGGTGTCGTCCGGGTCGTCGATGAAGGACACCTCGATGCCCAGACGCGGCAGCGTGTGCCGGAAGAGGTTGTACGTGCCGCCGTAGAGCGAAGCGGCCGAGACGATGTGGTCGCCAGCCCTCGCCAGGGTCAGGATCGCCAACGTCTCGGCCGCCTGCCCGGAAGACAGGGCCACGGCCGCAACTCCACCCTCCAAGGCGGCGACCCGCTGCTCCAGTACGTCCTGCGTGGGGTTGTGAATCCGCGTGTAGATGTTGCCGGGCTCGGCGAGCGAGAAGACAGCGGCGGCGTGCGCGGTGTCTCGAAAGACAAAGGAGGTCGTCTGGTAGATCGGCACCGCGCGGGCACCGGTCGTCGGGTCGGGTGCGGCGCCTGCGTGGATTTGCTGGGTCTCGAAGGACCAGCCGCTCCCTTCGCCAGCACGAGCGGCATCGGCGGGCGTGTGTCCTGCGATGACGGAGTCAACGGGCTGGCTCATATCGGGTCCTCGCACAGTGGTTCGGTGGGAACGGGCGATGAGAACGGAGCAGTGAGAGCGGAGCAGTGAGAACGACGTGGCGGGCCGGCCAGGCATCGAGCAACACGACACCGGGCGCTGTTGGGCCGGCGAACGGAGACGGGCTGCACACGGACGGTAGAGGTGGCAGGTCGGCGAGCGGAAGCGGGGGATGGGAATGGCCATACACGTGCAATACGCGAGCAACAAAGGCCCGGCATGGACCGTGCACGCCCGCCTCCGCGCTCGCCCGTCTGTGGCGCGCTGCGCGCGGACGGAGCGCTGTGTACTCACACAGGGAGCGGCGACCGCCAATGCGTGGTGATGCTGCGCACGCGGCCCAGACTTCCCACTGCTGCGATGTTGCGCACGCGGCTCGGACTTCTTCCGACTGCCGCGATACTGCGTACGCGACCCCGGACTTCCGACTGCCGTCAGGGCGAGCGTCCGCCAGAACACGCGGTGGCCACGGCGAACGGCGGCCACAGGACGGAGCGGCGGCACCGATCGGGAGCGGGGCAGGGGCGCGGGGGCGCGCCAAAGGCGGCGTGTAATGGGGCGTGTTGCGAAAGTGTGTGCGGCGGTGGACGTGGCGTAGTACTCCTGGGGAGACATAAGGACACGTTTGTTCTCACTTGGAGTCGTCAATGACCGTTCGCCGTGTCGTGCCCAATATCCAGTCGGAGGCGGCGCAGGAGAGCCGGGAGTTCTATGGCCTGCTGGGCTTCGAGGAGGTTATGAACCACGGCTGGATCATGACGCTCGCCTCTCCGTCCGTCCCGACAGCGCAGATCAGCGTCATGACCAGTGACAAGACCGCGCCTGTCACCCCCGACATGAGCGTCGAGGTGGACGACGTGGATGCGGCTTATGCGGTCATGCGGGAGAACGGCGCGGAGATCGTGCACCCCTTGCAGGATGAGGAGTGGGGCGTGCGGCGGTTCTTCGTCCGCGATCCCAGCGGACGGGTGATCAATGTGCTGGGCCACCGCTGACGGCCTCTGCCTCCCGCACCCTTGGTGAAAGTGCTGGTCACAGCCACTCGTTGATGGCCGCGACCAGGACGGTCGCTTCGTAGCGGACAGCCAGCTTGTCGTATCTCGTCGCCACGGCTCGGCGTCTTTTCAGGCGGTTGATCCCGCACTCCACCGTGTGGCGCTCGCGGTAGTCGATCAGGTCGAATATCGGCGGGCGCCCTCCGCGAGAGCCGAGCTTCTTGCAGTTGCGGATCTGGTCCTTCTTCTCCGGGATCGTGCAGAAGATTCCGCGTCTGGGCAGGTAGGCGCGGTTCTTCCAAGAGCCGTACGCTTTTTCGGCACGCATCTTGTCGGGCCGTTTGCGTGAGCGGCCGATCCCCTGCCGGGGCACGCGCATACGCTCCAGGACCGGTTCGAACTGCGGGGAACCCTCGCGCTGCCCGGCCACGGTCCGCCGGCGTAAATGCGGCGGGCGCACCGTTGGTGGCAAGACGGTGCGCCCGGAAGCTACTCACAGCCATCGTGCGTGGTGTCGCGGCGCCCGAGGGCTGCTGGGGAGACTCCCCGTGAGCCACAGCGGGCTGCGGCTATACGGCGGCGGGTTCCGCACCGAGCGCCGGGTCGGTCCGCTCGCCGGCACCGTCACGCCCGGCATCGGGCTCGGCGCCAGCCGCTCCATCGACGGTGGCCTCGGTAGGACCGGCGTCGGCGGCTGGGGCGTCGGCCGCGGGCTCGGCCGGGGCCTCGGCAGCCGGCTCCGGCTCCGGCTCTGCGCTCTGCGCCTCATGCCGGGCCTTGCGCTTCATCACCAGCATCGACACCAGGCCGATGGCGAGCGCGATGACGAGGCCCAGCCAGGAGAACCGCTTGAGCCAGTCCTCCGCCACCACGCCGAGGTAGTAGATGACCGCGGTCGTGCCGCCGGCCCAGACGATTCCACCGAGGACGTTGGCGATCGCGAACTTCCAGTACGGCATGCGCAGCACGCCCGCGAGCGGCCCGGCGAAAATACGCAGTAGCGCGACGAAGCGGCCGAAGAACACCGCCCACATCCCCCACTTTTGGAACGACCGCTCTGCGGACGCCACCTGGCGGGGGCCGAAGTGCTTGGGGAACTTGCCGCCGAGCCAGTTCAGCAGCGGCTGGCCACCCTTGCGACCGATGAGGTAGCCGATGGAGTCACCGACGATCGCGCCCACGGTGGCGGACGCACCGAGAATGACGGGGTCGATGTGGTCCTGTGTGCCGGCCAGCAGCGCGGCGCTGACCAAAACGATCTCTCCGGGGAGCGGAATGCCCAGGCTTTCCAGACCGATCACCAAACCCACCAGCAGATAAATGCTGACCGCCGGCACGGTCTCCAACCACTCCTGGATGTGCAACGCCGTTTCCTTCCCGCAAACCCGTGCAGATGACCGCGCACGGCCCTGCCCTGCGCGCCGGGCAGCCTACTGGACTACGCAAACGCCCGGTGACCAGTGGCGACCCGGCGACCCGGCGACAGCGCAGCAACCACGGGCGGTCGGACCAGCGCGCCAACCACGGGCAGTCGTGGCAGGCGGCGCTATCGAGGCCGGGCATCCCACCGAGTCCGCTGGCGGTAGACCCTGCCGATCGAGCCGGGCGCCGCCACCTCGCGGCGCGCCGGCTCGACCCGGTGCGTCAGGCGTTGGGGCGAAGAGTCCAGATGATCGACATTTCTCCGCTGGCCGCTCCGTCTTCGCGGGTGATCACGATGTTCACCGGGAATTCGGGCCGCCCGCCGGCATCCAACTCCGCGACCACATCGGCGATCGGACGGCCAAGTTCCGCGGTCGCGGTGACGGCTCCCTTGGCGAGCTTCTTGTATCCGATCTCGGCCCGCACCGCGAGCGGCACAGCCCGGGTGAGCTGGTCGCCGAAGGCGGCCAGCACGATGGCCCCGCTCGCAGATTCGGCCAAGGTGAACATCGCACCCGCGTGCGGTCCCTGGACGTGGTTGTGGTAGTCGGGCTGGTCCGGCAGGCGCAGCACGGAGCGTTCGGCGCTCGTCTCGATGAACTCAAGGTTGAGGGTACGGACCATTGGCACGCTGGCCGTGAGCATCTCGCCGATCGACGGCAGGGTCTCTGACATACCCAAAAGTTACCAGCGAGTAGCGACTTGCGGGAAGGGCGGACGTAGCAGCCCGCCCCCGGCCCCTCTATGGTTACTCGCCATGTGGCCAGGACAGCAGCCGCCCGGGGGCGAGCAGAACCCGCAAGACCAGAACCCGTACCAGCAACCGGGGCACCAACAGCCTGGGCCGGGGCAGCCCAACCCTTACCAAACACCGGCGCCGGGACAGCCCAATCCGTACCAGCAGCCCGGACCGCCGCCTCCACCGCCGGGAGCACAGACCGGGCCGCCGGGTGGCCCACCGTCCGGCGCCCCCCAGCACGGCGCGCCGCAACAGGGCCCCCCGCAGCCCAACCCGTATCAACAACAACCGGGTTATCCACAGCACAACCAGGCGCCGCAGACGTGGAACACGCCGGCGACGCCGGGCGCTCCGCAGCCCCCGCAAGGCGGCGGCGACAAGCGGAAGAAGACGATCGCGATCGTGACGGCAACGGCCGTGGTCGCCGCCGCCATCGTTGTCGGCGTCGTGGTCTTCTCCGGTGACGACAAGGACGACAAAAAGAACACAGCCCAGGAATCCACCAACCCATCGGCATCGGCGTCGTCCGGGCAGCCAAGTACGCAAAAGCCCAGCGCACCGGACAACCCTCGCGGGGGCGACTCGGAGAACCCGCGGGCCGCCGACCCCGCCGCCAAGCCCGTCATCCCCGGCTGGAAGACGGTCATCAGCGCCAAGCGCCATGTCGCCTTCGACGTCCCGGCCACCGAGGACTGGAAGGTTGAATCGTCGAGCCTGTCGATCGGCTTCGAGAGCGACAAGGGCAAGCCGCTGGTCATCATGTCCAGCCCCGCCAAGTACAAGCAGGACGCATGCTCGGTGAAGGTCGAGGGCAGCACCGAGCCCGACACCAGCGACCTGGGCGGCGTAGGCACCAAGGGCGCGCTGGGGGCCAAGAGCGAGGGCAGTGCGGCCGAGGTCGAGGCCGAGAACTGGGTGTTCGCCGGCTATGACCAAAAGCAGACCGGCGAGCGCAAGGTCACCAAGGCCAAGCCGTTTCAAAGCGAGCACGGGCTCAAGGGCTACGCCGCGTCGGCCACGGTCACCGGGGTGAAGAAGGACAACAAGTGCACCACCAACGGCAAGGCGTTCACGGTGGCGTACACGGATGTCAACGGCGACTACGCGCTGTGGGTCCTGCACGCGGCCACCGGTACCGAGGGCGAGCTGCCGAACGAGACCATCGAAAAGATCAAGAGCAGCCTGCGCCCGCTGAAGTCAGGCAGCTGAACCGCTGGGTGCCCTGAGCACTCGCAAGATCGTGGCCAGCCGCGGTCTGCGGGCGCGAGGGGCGGGGGCCAGCGTCCCGTCACGGCCGCGCAGCACCCGCACTGCACGCGAGGGCGACAAGAAAGGCTGAGCGGGACCCGCGGCCCCCGCCGCCCCGCGCCAGCGAGCCACGGACCGGACCAGGCCGCGCACCGTCCGCCCTGGTCCGGGCGGCGGGTAATGGGTTTGGCGGCGGGTCCCGCCCCGGGGATAGTTCGTCCGTGACCACTCCCCCGGCTTCGCCGCACCGTCGCCGCCCGGCCTGGGCCAGCCGTAACTACACGCTCCTGACCGCTGCCGCCGTGGTGGCGGGCCTCGGTAACGCCGGGGCTCTCATCGCGGCGGCGTTCGCGGTCCTGGACGCGGGTGGCGACGGCACGGACGTCGGCCTTGTGGCCGCCGCCCGCACCGCACCCCTCGTACTGTTCCTCCTGATAGGCGGGGCGGTGGCGGACCGGCTGCCGCGCCACCGGGTGATGGTCGCGGCGAACACCCTCAACTGCCTCTCGCAGGCCGCCTTCGCGGTCCTGGTCCTCACGGGCGAGGCCCGGCTGTGGCAGATGGCCGTGCTCGCCGCGCTGGGCGGCACCGGGCAGGCGTTCTTCGCCCCAGCCGCTGAGGGCATGGTGCTGTCATCGGTCACCGGGACACAGGCCAGCCGAGCCTTCGCCTTCTTCCGCATGGGCGTGAACGGCGCGAACATCGGCGGCGCAGCGCTCGGCGGCGCGCTGATCGCCACCGTGGGGCCCGGCTGGGTGTTGGCCATCGACGCCGCCGCGTTCGCTCTCGCCGGCGTGCTACGCGTCTTTTTGGACGTCAGCCACGTGCCCAAGCGTGCGCCGAGCGGCGGATTGCTGCGTGATCTACGCGAGGGCTGGCGCGAGGTCGCCGGGCGGCCCTGGCTGTGGAGCATCGTGGGACAGTTCGCGGTGGTCAACGCCGTGATCGCGGCGGCGGAGTCGGTGTACGGCCCGCAAGTCGCCGAGGACCAACTCGGCGGGGCCAGACCCTGGGGCATCGCCCTCGCCGGGTTCGGGGTGGGCACCGTCGTCGGTGGACTGCTGATGACGCGTTGGCGCCCGCGCCGGCTGCTGCTCGTGGGCACGCTGTGCGTCTTTCCGCTCGCCCTGCCGTCGGCCGCGCTCGCCGTGCCGCTGCCACTGACGGGCCTGCTCACGGTGATGGTCCTCAGCGGGATCGCCGTGGAGATCTTCGGGGTCTCCTGGATGATGGCGCTGCACCAGGAGATTCCGGAGGACAAGTTCTCGCGAGTCTCCGCGTACGACTGGTTCGGCTCGGTGGCCATGCTCCCGGTGGCGACAGCGCTCGCCGGCCCCGCCGAGAACCTCGTTGGCCGCGACACCGCGCTGTGGGGCTGCTCGGCGCTGGTCGTGTTGCTGACCGCCGTGGTGCTCGCCGTCCCAGACGTACGGCGCCTGGAACGGCGCGGCCGACCGTTCCAGGAAGCCCCCGTGGATGTCGCAGCGGAGGAACCCGCGGGCGCTGCCGGCTCCAGCAAGCAGACCAGTTGACGGGAAGCAACGGCAGCAGCGGGTGCTCCAGGCGGGCCGTTGGGTGGCGCCATGCCGGCTGGCGGGGCTCAGCGTCGGCGAGCGATGGTGATGATGTCCGGGCTGGTGTCGGTCAGCGGCTGTCTGAGCCAGCCCCCGTACTGTTCCTCGACCACCAGGCCGGCCCCTGCCAGGAACGAGGCGACCTCGACCGCGCCGCGGAACCGCACCGTGCTCCGGCTGGCTTGCGGTCGGTCCCAGTCCGGGCTGGTGAACGTCGTGGTGAAGTGCACGGTGTCGCCGTCGCAGGGCGTCTCGACGTCGTGCGCGACCCGTACGACCGCACCGGTGGCGTCAAGGACCTCGACCGCGTGCTCCGCGGTCCACTCCTCCCACGCTCGCGCCGCAGGGTTGCGGGTCTCAAAGGCGAAGCGACCACCGTCCACAAGGGCGGACCGAATCGCGGCGAGCGCGACACGCAGCGCGTCATCCGCCACGAACTCCTGGAAGGCGTTCCCCGTCATCACCGCCAGGTCGAACTCCCGCTCCCAAGACACCGCTGAAAGATCACCGAGAACCCACTCGATGGCGGTCTGCCCACTGCCCGCCTTCGCGTGCGCGTGCCCTGTCGCGTACGCCCGTGCCTGCCCGTACGCCTGCGTCTTCGCGTACGCCTGCGTCTTCGCGTACGCCTGCTCCAACATGGCGTCCGCCGGGTCGAGCCCGCACAACCGCCCCTGGTGCCCGGCCTGCCGAGCCCGGCAGAGCAGTTCCCCCGTGCCACAGCCGACGTCGAGCACCGACCCCGCGGACATCACCAGGGGCAAGTAGAAGTCGAAGTCCTGTCGCCCCGCGCACAGCGCGTCGTACAGCACGGCCACGCTTGCATCGGTGAACAGGCGATCCCTCATTGACCTGTGATTAGGGGATCAACGCCCCACATCGCAAGCCCGCCCTCCCATCGGACATCGGTTTTGGCCAGCGCCCGCCCTCGTCGGGCTCCACTTCAGGCAGGGGCACACCAAGGCGCGGTGGCCGACCCTCAGCTGAGGCTGAACGCGCCGTCCGGCGGCGGCGGCGATGGCACCGCCGCCGCGTCCCACACCGGCTCGGCACCCGCCACGAAGCGTTCCAGGGCCGCGCCGTCCGCGACGCGCGCCGGGAACGGGTCGGCGGCGGCACGGCGCGCCAGCGCGGCAACGGGCAGCGCGCCGTGCGAGGCCACCAGGATCGCGTTGCCAAACCGCCGGCCTCGCAGCATGCCGGGCTCCGCGATCAGGCACAGTTGGTCGAAGACGGCGCCGAGGGTGGCCAGCTGGGAGCGCAGAAAGTCGAATGGAGCACCGTCAGCGAGGTTCGCCGCGTACCGCCCCGTGGGGCGCAGCACTCGTGCGGCGTGGCGTGCGCACTCGACCGAGGTCAAATGTGCGGGCACGCGCGAGCCCCCGAAAACATCGGCGATGATCACGTCGGCCGATGCGTCGGGGGACTTTTGGAGCGCGGCCCGCGCATCCGCCGCGCTCACCTCGGCCAAGACCGTGGAAGGCACCGGCAGCACCTCCGTCACGAGGCCGAGCAACCCGCGGTCGGCCTCGATCACCCGCTGCCGCGAGCCGGGCCGGGTGGCCGCGACATAGCGCGGCAAGGTCAGCGCTCCGCCGCCGAGGTGCAAGACCTCCAGGGGCTCGGGCGCCTGCGCACCGGTCGGCCCCGCGGTGTCCAGCACATGCCCGAGCCGCCGCGTGTACTCGAACTCCAGGTGCAACGGATCGTCGAGGTCCACATAGGACTGCGGGGCGCCGTCCACCGTCAGCAGCCAGCCACGTGGCCTGTCCACGTCGGGCATCAGCTTTGCGGTGCCGAAATCCACGGCTCGGCTTACGGGTATCCGGTCATCCACTCCCCCATTGTGCGGCCGGCGAGTGCCCGCCCCTACCTCTTCGGGAGACCGAGCATCGGGGCAGGACCTGCGGGAACGCCCGCCGCGCTCCGCTCGCCTCGGTGTGGCCGGCCGGCTGTGGGCGCGCGCTCAGTCCTCGACCGTGCGGACCCTGCCCACGCCCACCGTCCGGCCACCTTCGCGCATCGCGAAGTCAAGGCCGGGTTGCAGGGGGGTCGCGCGGCTCAGCTCGACTCGCAGGGTAAGGGTGTCGCCTGGCCGGACCATGTTCACCTCGCCGAGGTCGATCTCGCCGGTGACCTCGGCCGTACGCAGGTGGAAGCGCGGGCGGCAGCCAGTGAGCAACGGCGCGCGCGGGCCACCCTCCGCTACCGAGAGCGCCCGGATGCGGGCCGAAAAACGCCGTCGTGACGTCAGGCTGCCGGGGGCGGCGACAACGTCGCCACGGCGTATCGCGCCGCGCGGCACGCCACGGAGCAGCAGCGTCACGCGATCCCCCGCCTCGGCGGACGCCACCGGCGCGGCGAAGGTCTCCAGACCCTTCACCATCGCCTCGATGCCTGGTCCGATGATCTGCACCCGGTCCCCGATGCGTACCGTGCCTCGCTCGACGGTTCCGGTGACGCCCGTTCCGCGGCCGGTGGTGACCACGGCCTGCGCGATGGGCAGCAAAAAGGGCGCGCCCAGGTGGCGTACCGGGGTCGGTAGGCAGGTGTCCACGGCGTCGAGCAGCGCCTCGATGGCGCCGATCCACCGTGGGTCGCCTTCCAGCGCCCGCAGCCCGGAGACCCGGACGATGGGGGTGGTGTCGCCCGGATAGCCGTGTGCGGTCAGGAGGTCGCGGATCTCCAACTCGATCAGCTCCATCAGGTCTGCGCCACCGGCGTCCGCCTTGCTGAGGGCGACGACCAGGTGGTGGACGCCGGCCTGGCGGGCCAGCAGCAGATGCTCGACGGTCTGCGGCTCGACGCCATCGAGTGCGGAAACGACGAGGATGGCCCCGTCGAGTTGCGCGGTCCCGATGATCAAGTGCCGGATGGAGTCGGCGTGTCCCGGCAGGTCCAGATGGGCGTAGTGACGGGTCTCGGTCTCGTACTCCACGTGCGCGGCTTCCACGCCCGCGACGTTGACGACGGTGCCAGGTGCGACCTTCTTGGTCGCCCGGTCACTTCGGGCGAGCGGTACGAGGGTTCTCGCGCCCCGCATCCTGAGCAGCCGTGCCATAGCGGTGGTCAGGATGGTCTTGCCGTGACCAACGTGGCCCATGGTGCCGATGTTGAGGTGTGGCTTGGTGCGGGCGTACGCCTGCCGAGACATGGGTTCCTTCCTTGGGATACGGCGGGGGCCTTGGGAGCTTCGGGCCCTCTGAAACGGCACGTGAGCAGCGAGCTGGGGCAACGCGGCCGACCCGGCGTGGCCCGGGTGAAGCGAGGGGGGCGAGGGGGCGAGTCGGCGAGGGGACGGGCCCGGGGTGCCGGGTGCCGCGCGAGTCAACCGGCTCGCGCGGGCCCCGAGCCGGACCGGCCCCCTGTGGGGTCCGCCGAATGTTCGGGGAGGGTCAGCGACCTATGCCGTCGGTCGGGACGGTTGGAGTGGCTAGCACCGGAGCGGCGGCGGCAGCTGGGGGCATGGGCGTGAGCGGGGCATACCGGACCATGTG
Organism: Streptomyces zagrosensis; assembly: GCF_014203645.1. Classification (GTDB taxonomy): domain Bacteria; phylum Actinomycetota; class Actinomycetes; order Streptomycetales; family Streptomycetaceae; genus Streptomyces; species Streptomyces zagrosensis. The sequence goes on from NZ_JACHJL010000010.1 coordinate 291,699, forward strand.
CCTGATCATGGCTCTCGCCCGTTGCCCGGTCGAGCGGTTTTCGCTCCCCCGTCCCACCCTCGCCACGGCCCGTGATCTGCGGCGCCGCTCAGGACCGGGCTTCGGCGGGTGCCCCGGGCCCGCCAGGGTTTCGTTCCCGGGCGTCCACAGGACACCCGGTTCACACCGGGGTCGGTTACGCTCCACCGATGTTCGAACCTGCCATGCAGTCCCCTGGTCTCGCCGCGCGGTGTGTCCGGGTGCTGCTGTCGCCACGCGCCCGGCTCGGCCTGCTCATCATGCTGCTGGCCGGCGCGGGCGCGATGGTGCTGGTCTTCGAGCCGCAGCGGCTGCTGAGCACGGGGTGGCCCCCGCAGATGTCAGGCGCCGCCGCCGTGATGGTGTTCGCAGCGGTGTACGGGGTGTGCACCTCGGCCCTGGTGCCAAGGCCGCTGCTCAACCTCGCGGCGGGCGCGTTGTTCGGCAGCCAGGCGGGGTTGCCTGCCGCCGTGGCCGGGACCGTCATCGGCGCCGGCATCGCCTTCGGGCTCGGGCGGCTGCTCGGGCAGGACGCGCTACGGCCGCTGCTGCGGGCCAAGTTCCTTGCGGCGGCCGATCGGCAACTGAGCAATCATGGGTTCCGCTCGATGCTCGCGCTGCGGCTGTTTCCGGGGGTGCCCTTCGCCGCCGCGAACTACTGCGCGGCGATCTCGCGGATGGGTTGGCTGCCGTTCTTGTTGGCGACGGGCCTTGGCAGCGTGCCCAACACGGCCGCCTATGTGATCGCGGGCAGCCGCGCCTCGTCCCCCACCTCGCCCGTCTTCATCGCCGCCATGGCCTTCATCGCCGTCACGGGCCTCATGGCCGTGCTGGTTGCCTGGCGCAAGCGCGCGCGGCTGCGCGGCGAGACCGCGCCAGCGCAAGATGACAAGCAAGATGACAAGCAAGAGGGCTGCATAGGAAGCACAAGGCAAGACAAGCAAGCCCTGCTGGAACACACGGCAACGCCAGGTCCATGACAGCCCGCATACGCCCGTAACCGAGGGCTCTGTCCGCTCCTTCACGAACGGGCGCTACGCTGCCCCTGACTGGTGGATGATCGTGGTCGGGCCGTGGCCCTAGCGCCGCGCAGCTCACTAGTGTCCCGTCAGCTCACTCAGCGAAAGTCAGCATGAGTCCGGCCAGACCAGATTCCGTATGACCGCACACACGCACCGCAAGCCTGCCCAGAAACCGCCTTTGGCCTGCAATGTTGCTGGTCAGAACGTGATCAGCATTTGGATGGCATAGATATCGATGTCTTGGTTTGAATCCTTCATCCTCGGACTCGTCCAGGGCTTGACCGAGTTTCTGCCGATCTCCTCCAGTGCCCATTTGCGGCTGACGGCGGCATTCGCCGGGTGGAGCGATCCCGGGCCGGCCTTCACCGCGATCACTCAGATCGGCACCGAGGCCGCAGTGATCATTTATTTCCGCAAGGACATTGCGCGGATCATCTCCGCCTGGGCACGGTCGTTGGTCAACAAGCAGCTACGCAGCGATCACGACGCCAAGATGGGCTGGCTGGTGATCGTCGGCTCGATCCCGATCGGCGTGCTCGGGCTGACGCTGCAAGATGCGATCGATGGCCCGTTCCGCGATCTGCGACTGATCGCGACGACGCTCATCGTGCTGGGCGTGGTGCTCGCCATCGCGGACCGACTCGCGGCCAGGGACGAGACGGGCGGTCGCCATCGGGCGGTCAAGCACCGCAAGGACCTCAACGCGTTGACCACCAAGGACGGTCTGCTGTTCGGCATCTGTCAGGCCATGGCGCTGGTGCCCGGGGTGTCCCGCTCAGGTGCCACCATCAGTGGTGGCCTCTTCCTCGGCTACACCCGCGAAGCCGCGGCACGCTACTCCTTCCTGCTCGCCATCCCGGCCGTGCTGGCCTCCGGTGCGTTCGAGCTCAAGGACGCGAGTGAGGGTCATGTGTCCTGGGGTCCGACGATTTTCGCCACGATCATCGCGTTTATCGTGGGATACGCGGTGATCGCATGGTTCATGAAGTTCATCTCAACAAAGAGCTTCATGCCGTTCGTCTACTACCGCGTGCTGCTCGGCCTGGTGATCTTCGCCCTGGTCGGCTCCGACGCACTGAGCCCGCACGCGGGCGAGTCGGGCGACTAGTCGCCCGGTGAGGCGGAATTGGCCGGGGGTGTGCCGGGTTTGGCCCATACTGACCGCGCCCCCTGTCCCACCCCCCGCCCGCTGGGCAAAGAACCGGCCGCGCGAAAATCGCCCCGCCCCGCGCCATGAGGCGACGGTGCGGGGCGTGCCGCATTGCGGGCCGTTGTGCCGTTTCCCGCCGGCGGTGGCGCGGGGCAGGCTCAGACCCCGTGTCGCTCGCGTCCGGTGCGCCAGTCCGCGACCACGTGCTCGGGGTCGAGGGGAACTAGGTTGAGCGGCGGGCCCTCGGGCGGTCGGGCCAGTGCCCCGCGAATCTTCTCGTTGATCTCCGTGATGATCCGCCGCACCACGCGCTCGGACGGGGCCTTGGCCGCCGCCTCCAGCGCGTCCTCCACCTCCTTGCGCAGCACCAGGCTGGGTGGCAGGAAGGAGATGTGTTCGCGCGCCATCTTCTCCTTGATCCACCAGGACTCGTCGTAGGGCGCGGTCGGGCGGTCGAGCGGCTTTCCGAAGCCAGGCAGTTTCTCGAACTCCCCGCGCTCGGCAGCCTCTCGGATCTGTTTATCGACAAAGCTCTCGAAGCTGACACCGGGCGGCTTACGCTCTGTCATGGTGCGGCTCTCCCTCATCCGGGCCACGGCGGGTGGCGTACTACCAGACGCACAACCGAGGGTAAGAGATGCCCACCGGCCGCCGGCAGCCGGGCAGGGAAAGCGCCGCATCCGCACCTTCACCCAGAAACCCCACCGGATGCCGCTTCCACGGTCACCACTCCGCGAGCTCCGCCCGGATCGCGCCCGTGTGCTGGCCGAGCGCCTGTGCCGCGCCCATCCGCATGCGCCAGCAGCGCATGGGCGGTGAACTCGGCGAGGCAGGCAGGCAGACAGACAGACAGACAGACAGAATCTAGGTGAGCTCGACATCGCCCGGTTGTCGTCGCGCGAAGTCACCGCCCGGCCGCTCGACCTTGATGACTCGGGCCCCAGATCAGCGTGCCACGGCTTGGTGACTGGCCGCGGTACACAGCGATGGCCGCGCTGGTCATCGCCGGTGCGGTGGCCGGCGGCCGGGCGCTGCGCACAGCGGGCACCGGGCCGCCGGGTGGTCCGGTGCGTCAGCAGCGGGGCGCGGCAACCACCGTGGGGTCCTGATGCGCCACAGGGGCCGGCTGCCCCACGGGAGCCGGGGTGGGCGGGTGGTGGAGAGTCACGCGAGGGGCGGGCGCCGCCAGCGCTGTTGGCGGCGTTGACGGTGCCGGCGAGAGCGCTGCGGGCAGTATCGATGGCTGCGGCGCCGCAGCGGTCGTGGCCTTGCCCCGGCGCGTCATGCCCACGCCGACCAGCACGACTGCCATGCCCGCGATCACCCGTACGCTCAAGGGTTCATCCAGGACAACCGCTCCAAGGCCGACCGAGACCACCGGCAGCAGATAGCCCACGGTGGCCGCGTTGGTGGCGCCTTCGTCGGCGATGATGCGGTACGTGAGGTGGAAGGTGACGCCGGTGGCGACGACCCCCAGCACCACGGCCGCGACCAGCGCCTTCGGGGCCAACTCAAGATGCTCCAGGCCGCCCGTCGGCACGGTGAGCACCGTCAGACCGGTGGCCGCGATGAGCTGCGCCGTGGACAGCGCGAGGGTAGGTGTGCCCTTGCCGACGAGGTGGCGCCCCATGTAGGTGAAGGCGATGGCGTAGCTCGCGGCGGCCCCAAGGATGGCCAGTGCGCCCCAGCTCACAAGCCCCGCTTGCCGCCACGGTGCGAAGATCAGCACAATGCCGGCGAAGCCGAGCAACAGCCCGCCCAGCCGCACCGGCCGCAGCCCGCGCTCGGTGCCGATGGTCACGCCGATCAGCAGGGACCATAGCGGAGTGGTCGCATTCAGCACCCCGGCCAGGCCCGAATCGATGGTCTGCTGGCCCAGGCTGAACAGGGCGAACGGCAGCGCATTGCAAAAGAACGCCGCGACGAACAGGTGTCGCCATATCGTCCGGCCGCGCGGCAGCCGCACGCGCATCGAGGCACACAGCCCCAGGAGCAGAAGCGCCCCCAGCGCGCAGCGGGTCAGCGTGACCTGGACGGGCGACAGCCCCTCCAGCGCCAGCTTGATCCACAAGAAGGTCGATCCCCACAACAGGGCCAGCACACCGACGCGTGCACCCGCCCAACTCATCCCGCGTTCACCGCTGCTCACCCTGCATCTCCTCCGTCCGGTCGCCGTCGTTCGTAAGAAACGATCCCGCACCCAATACGACAGGACAAGCGCAAAGTTGAACACGTACCATTAAGCTGTCCTACATGTTGGATGTGAGACGTATGCAGGTGCTTCGCGCGGTGGTCACCAGCGGATCGGTCACCGCGGCGGCGGCCAACCTCGGGTACACCCCGTCCGCCGTCAGTCAGCAGGTCGCGGCCCTGGAGAAGCAGGCAGGGACCGCCCTTTTGGAACGCGTGGGCCGCGGCGTGCGGCCTACGGCCGCCGGCCGGCTACTGACCGAGCACGCGGCCATCATCAGCAAGAACCTCGCCGAGGCGGAGACGGCGCTGGCCGATCTGCGAGCCGGACGTACCGGCCGGCTGATCGTCCGCTACTTCGCCACCGCGGGCGCCGTGCTCGTCGCGCCCGCCCTGGCTGAACTGCGCCGCGAACACCCAGGTGTGCGGATCGAGTTGAAGCTCATCGAACCTGATGATCCGCTGCCCGAGGTGGAGCAGGGCAGCGCCGATCTGGCCATCGTGGTGCGACCGCGCGATCGGCTCCGCGACGGCGTCCGCCTGGTGCGGCTCCTTGACGACCCGTACGACGCGGTGCTGCCCATCGGGCACCCGCTGGCGGCCGAACCCGTACTCGACCTCGCCAAGCTCGCCGATGATCCGTGGGTGGGCAGCGAGCCGCCCGGTCCCTGTCTTGAGCCGGTGCTCGACGCCTGTGCCGCCGCCGGATTCAGCCCGGACTTCGTGGTGGAGAGCGAGGACTACGCCACCGCTCAGGGCTTCGTCGCCGCGGGCCTTGGCGTTGGGCTGATGCCGCGCATGGGGCTGCGAAACCGCCACCCGGGCGTCACGGTGCGCCCGGTTCGCAACCCGGAACCGGTACGGGCGATCTACGCCGCAGTACGAGAGGTATCACTGGCCCAGCCCGCGCTGCACGGCCTGCTGGACGCGCTACGCGCCGCCGCCAGCACACCCCACCTCACCGGGCAGCCCTGCACGCCGGAAGCCAGCGCCAACTAGCCACACGCTGCACCAGGTCAACCCATGGGTCGGTGGCGACGCCAGGTCGCCGCCGGGGGACCCCACAGGCCCGCACGCTCCCCCACGGCCCAGGAGCGCCAGGCCGGCACGCCCCTCGCGGGTACGCCACCTGGGGCGTGACTGCGCGGTCAGCGTTGCTACGTGGCCAGTGCCGCTACGTGGCCAGCGTTGGTACGGAGCCAGTGCTGCTACGTGACCAGTGCCTGGGTGACGACGCGCTCGCACAGTTCGTGCGTGCGCAGTGCGTCCTGCGCGTCGAGAAACCGCCCGGCGCGCACGGCGTCCAGGAAGGACAGGGTGATCTGCTCAATGCCCCGCTGCCGTGCGACCGGCACCCAGTCGCCCCGGCGGCGCACGCTCGGCTGACCCTTGTGGTCCACGATGTCGGCGAGGTTGAGCACCTGGCGCTTGGTGCCCTCGCCGGAGACCTCCAGGATCTCTTCGGTGGAGCCGCTCATCCGGTTCATGGTGCCAACCGCTGAGAAACCGTCGCCGGAGAGCTGAAGCAGCACATGGTGCATCAGCCCGTTCCGGATCTTCGCGCGAACGTCGATGTGCTCGATCGGCCCAGGCGCCAGGAAGCGCAGGGTGTCAACGACATGGATGAAGTCGTCCAGTACCAATGTGCGCGGGTCCTCGGCGAGGCCGACCCGGTTCTTCTGCATCAGGATCAGATCGCGCGGATGGTCGGCACACTGGGCGTAACCGGGCGCGTAACGGCGGTTGAAGCCCACCATCAGGCTGACTGCGCGCTTCGCCGCGAGAGCAACGATGCGCTGGCTGTCGGCAAGTTCGTAGGCGATCGGCTTGTCCACGTACGTGGGCACCCCGGCCTCGACCAGGCGCGTGACGATCTCGGCGTGTGCGCCGGTCGGTGCGTGCACGAACGCCGCGTCAAGTCCGGCCGCCAACAATGAGTCCAGATGCGGATGGCGCTGCGCGGCGGGGATACGCAGCGCGTCGCCGACGCTGTGCAAGGTGGCTGGGGTACGCGTCGTCAGATGCGGCTCGACACCCGGCTGAGCGGCGATGACCGGTAGATACGCCTTGCGCGCGATGTCTCCCAGGCCAATGCAGCCAACCTTCACAGACCCTCCCTCATCCACGCGCCCACCGCGCGCCTCGCCTGCGCCGGTATGGCGGCGCTCCCGTGCCCCTGCGGCGACAGCATCCGGTACCGCTGTTACTGCTGTGCCGCTGTGCTCGGGCAGCATACGTGCTGGGGGCAGACCGCTGACCAGCGCATCACCCCTGTCGCGGGGCACCGACCGGGCCCCTCGCGCGCTGCGGCTGCGCCCCGGGGGCCGCCTCGGGCCACTGGCCGTGTGTCCCTCCCGCACCGCCGCGAAAGGCGGATAATGCGTGGCCCGCCGCGTACCGGCGGACCATGATGGCCGCTATGACTACGACCGATATCTCTGCGACCGCCTCCTCCGTAGCCCGCGCGGACCGCCGCGAACCCCCGCTGATCGCGGAGGAACGCAGCATGCTGGAGGGTTGGCTCGACTATCACCGGGAGACGCTGGCCCTCAAGTGCGAGGGCCTGACCACGGCCCAGTTGCGCGAGGCGTCCACGCCGCCCTCCGACCTCTCACTGCTCGGCCTCGTACGGCATATGACCGATGTGGAACGCAACTGGTTTCGCCGCGTCCTGTCCGCCGAGGACGCCCCGCCGCTGTATTGGTCCACCGAGGCCCCGGACGGCGATTTCGAGGTGGCCGATGCCGATCCCCAGGAGAGCATGGCCGCCTGGCGTGCCGAGATAACGCTCGCCCGAGAGGCGGCTGCGGGCCGCACCCTCGATGACACCGCTTCTCGACGGGATGAGACGTTCAGCCTGCGCTGGATCTACATCCACATGATCGAGGAGTACGCGCGGCACAACGGCCACGCGGACCTGATCCGGCAGCGGATCGACGGCGCGACTGGCGAGTAGGGTCACGGCTGGTCGTGGCCATGTCACGGCCGCGGCCGATGCTCCGGCGGCGGCGCGTGTTCGTCCGGTGCACCGGACAGCCGCAGTTCCATCCGCCCGATCGCCGCGCGCACCCCGTTGCCGTACGGGTCGTCCGCTAGCACCCCAGACGCCGCCTTGGCCAAGTCGAGTTGGGCCCGGGCCGCGTCCGGGCGGCCGAGTTTGACGTAGTCGGCGGCAAGGTTGAGGTGCAGCGATGGGTAGAACCCGCGCACCGCCGCTACTCTCTCCTGCCGCATGGCTTGCGCCTGCTCCTCGCCCAGTTGGCCGCCTTCCTCACCGGGCGCCCCCGCATCGCCAGTCGGCCCCAGCGCCTCCCCCAGCGGCGCCCCGGCGTGGTCTGTCGGCAGGTGCAGTTCGGGCTCGGCTACGGGCCGCGCGGCACGCTCCGCCGCGTCACCCGAGCGCGCTGCGTGCCCTTCGCCCACTGCTTCTTCCGATGTGCTCGCTTCCTCGCCTCGCCCCCTCATCAGCCGATCAGCGGCGGTCAAGGCCCGTAGGTCCCAGGCCAGTTCGTCGGCCGGGTCGTCCTGGGTGTCGGCCAGATAGTGCGCCAACGTGCAGTGGTGCAGCGCATCGCCGTCCGCGCCGATCTCCTGCCATAGCTCCCCGAGGCGGTTCCTCGCCTCTTCGCGGTCACCGCCTCTGTGCAGCATCACCGCCTGCCCGATCCGGGTCAGCATGGCGTCCGACGACGCCTCCTCCTGCTGCTTGGCCACCATGGCCTCCCATCTGTCGCCCCGATGTTCCCCGTGGTCGGCCCGACGCTAACCGCAGCCACCAGCGATCCGGCTCAGGCGCCAGCGAGAGGCCGGGATGGGCCAGGAGCCGACCCGACCGGCGAACACGCGGCCGAATGCAGTCCCGGGCCCGAGCCGAGTAGCCCTCGGGCCCAGGCATCGGCCACGTCCGGGCGGCTCCGCCGCCGGATAAGGAGCGGCCCGCGGCACCCCGGACCCTGCACCCCGCACCCCGCACCCCGCACCCCGCACCCCGCACGAGCGTCCGCTAGCTACGCGCCCAGATGGGGTATCCGCCAGTCGATCGGCTGGTGGCCCTGCGCCGCGACCGCACCGTTGATCTGTGTGAACGGTTTGGAGCCGAAGAACAGCCGAGCGGACAGCGGCGAGGGGTGCGCGCCCTGCACCACGGCGTGCCGCTCGGTGTCGATCAGCGGCAGCTTCTTCTTGGCGTAGTTCCCCCAGAGCACAAAGACGGCCGGGTCGGGCCGGGCGTTCACGGCCCGGATCACCGCATCGGTGAAGGTCTCCCACCCCTTGCCCTTATGGGAGTTGGCCTCACCTGACCGCACCGTCAGCACCGCGTTCAACAGCAGCACGCCCTGCTGGGCCCAAGGCATCAAATAGCCGTTGTCGGGAATGGGGTGGCCAAGCTCATCGTGCATTTCCTTGTAGATGTTCCGCAGCGAGGGCGGGGTCTTGACGCCTGGGCGCACCGAAAAGCACAGCCCGTGTCCCTGCCCCTCACCGTGGTACGGGTCCTGTCCGAGGATCAGCACCTTCACCTGGTCGTACGGGGTGGCATCCAGCGCGGCGAACACCTCATCGCGCGGCGGGTACACGGGGCCGCGCGCCCGCTCCTCCTCGACGAACTCGGTGAGCTGCGGGAAGTACGGTTTGAGCAGCTCGTCGCCCAGGGCGTCTTGCCAGGACTCGGGCAGCATGTCGGTCACTTGGGTGTTCCTTTGGTCCGTTCGGGCTTGACGGTTACGAACGTACCCCCGGCCACTGACATTGGCCGCCGCGCACCGCTCCCTCGCCCAGCGCCTCGCTGCCCGCGCCCCCGCTCGTACGCTCAACCGCGTCCAACGCGGGAGGCCCGGGCGCTGGTTCGTGCGAACCAGCGCCCGGGGTAACTCCGCCATCACCGCTTTCGCGGACCGTACTCAACGCGCCGGCCGGCGTCTGGGCACCGCGCGTCAGACGCCCGCGTTGAGGAACAGGCCACCGTCCACGATCAGCGTCTGGCCGGTGACCCAGGCCGAGTCGTCCGACAACAGGAAGGCGGCAGCGCCCCCGATGTCCTTCGGCACGCCGAGCCGCCCCAGCGGGTAGGCCGCCGCAGCCTCTTCCTCACGGCCCTCGTACAGCGCGGCGGCGAACTTCGTCTTAACCACCGCGGGGGCGATGGAATTCACCCGTACCAGCGGCGCCATCTCGTGCGCGAGTTGCAGCGTGAGGTTGACCATCGCGGCCTTGCTCATGCCGTACGCGCCGATGAAAGGGGACGGCGCAACGCCGGCGATGGACGCGATGTTCACGATCGCGCCGCCGTTCTCCTTCTGCCATGCCTTGTACGTCTGCTGAGCGAAGCCCAGGGCTGAGATCACGTTGGTCTCGAAAACCTTCCGCACCACTCCGAGATCGAGTTCGGCGATCGGCCCGAAGACCGGGTTGGTGCCGGCGTTGTTGACCAGGAAGTCAACCCGGCCGAACGTCTCCATCACGCGCGCCACGGCAACGGCCTGATGCGCCTCGTCGTGGGCCTTGCCCGCAACGCCGATCACCCGGCTCGCGCCCTCGCCTCCGGGCGCCGCGGCACCCAGCGCCTCGACGGCCTCCTGGAGCGCGCCCTCGTTGCGCCCCGTGACACACACTCGATCGCCACGCGCCACCAGGGCCTCGGCCACGCCGTAGCCAATGCCACGGCTGCCACCCGTGATTAGGGCGACCTTGCCGCTGTCCGCTGTCGTCATGAGCTGCCTTCCCTCACGTTTGCCTCGCACTTTCCCGGTCAGTTGAGCGGGCCGCCGGCCACGTACAGGACCTGGCCCGAGACGAACCCTGCCTGCTCACCGGTGAAGAACGCGATGGCGTTCGCGATGTCACCGGGCTCGCCCACCCGCTGCACCGGAATTTGGGTGGCCGCGGCGGCCTGGAAGTCCTCGAAGTCCATGCCGACTCGGGCGGCCGTCTCAACGGTCATGTCGGTCGCGATGAAGCCGGGGGCGACGGCGTTGGCGGTGACGCCGAACTTGCCCAGTTCGATGGCGAGGGTCTTGGTGAAGCCCTGCAAACCGGCCTTGACCGCCGAGTAGTTGGCCTGGCCCCGGTTGCCGAGCGCGGAACTGCTGGAGAGGTTGACGATACGGCCGAACTTCGCATCCACCATGTGCTTCTGGCAGGCGCGCGACATCAAGAACGCGCCCCGCAGATGCACGTTCATGACCGTGTCCCAGTCGGTGTCGCTCATCTTGAACAGCAGGTTGTCGCGTAGCACGCCCGCATTGTTCACCAAGATCACCGGGGCGCCGAGCTCCTCGGCGACCCGCCCCACAGCGGCTTCCACCTGGGCCGAGTCGGAGACGTCACAACTGACGGCCAGCGCCGTGCCGCCCGCTGCCGTGATCGTCTCCACAGTGCCCTGGCAGGCCGACGCATCGAGGTCGAGTACGGCGACGGCGCGGCCATCGGCGGCCAGGCGCACAGCGGTGGCCGCGCCGATGCCGCGGGCCGCGCCCGTCACGATGGCGACGCGCTGCTCGGTGGTGGACATGCGGGTTCTCCTCGCCTCGGAAGCGTCGCCCGCGTCCGGTGCCGGCCCCCGACCCGAAAGCTGAGCAACCGCTTAGTAGCCTCAGTAGACGAGACGCTAGAAGCCTGGCCACCGCCTGTCAACGGGGTGCCCGATCAGCGCACCAGCAGGTCGAGCAGCCGGTCGGCCTCCGCCTCCGCGTCCACGGTCAGCCCGGTGTGTACCGGGCCGGGCTGGACGACCGTACTGCGCGGCGCGACTAGCCATCGGAATCGGCGCCCGGCAGCATCACCCGCCGCCTGCCCGGCCTGCGCACCGCCGTGGCAGACGCTCTCGACGGCGCGTAGGGCGGCCCGCACGCCTTCGACGTCCACCGCCGGGTCCAGCGCCCGCAGTCGGTCCTCATCGAGATGGGTCCGCGCCGCAACCAACGAGCGTGCGTGGCAGTACAGGACGACGCCCGCGTTGATCGACTCGCCGCGCTCCATCCGGGGCACGATACGCAGCAGTGCGTACTCGAAGACATCGCGACCGTTGTGCAGACCAGTCACTTCGCGGCCTTCCCTTCGGTCCACACGCGCAGCCAAGCGGGTGCCTGAGTGGCTGCCTGCGCGGTCGGCGGACCGAGCGTGATCCGTTCGTGAAGGTTCTCCACCCGTCCGAGCAGGCTCTCCACATACGCGGCACGCAACCGGTCGGGCCCATCCGACCCCTCGAAGCCCGGCTCATCAAGCAGCCACACGTCGGGCACATCAGCGGCAACCTCGGTCAACAGGTCCCGGGTGACCTTGGGGGCGAGCGTCTTCGCCGCAGCCGTGATGTCGGGGCCGAAGGGGGCCAGGACGTGGTCGGACGCGTCGTAGGGCTTGGCCGCGGCCCGCCCGGCGGTGGGCCAGTTGTGCTGCCAGATCATGGTCGCCCCGTGGTCGATGAGCCACAGCTCTCCGTGCCAGACCAGGAGATTGGGGTTGCGCCAGGAGCGATCGACGTTGCTGATCAGCGCGTCGAACCACACCACGCGCCCAGCATCCACCGGGTCCACCGCGAAGGCGAGCGGGTCGAAACCGATCGAGCCAGGCAGATAGTCCATGCCCAGGTTCAGCCCACCACTGGCCTTGAGGAGTTCCTGCACCTCCTGGTCCGGCTCGGCCAGGCCGATCACCGGATCGAGCTGCATCTGCACCAGCTCCGGAACACGCAACCCCAGACGCCTACCGAGCTGACCGCAGATCACCTCGGCGATCAACGTCTTACGGCCCTGTCCGGCGCCGGTGAACTTCATGACGTACGTACCGAGATCGTCGGCCTCGACGATCCCGGGGAGCGAGCCACCCTCACGCAAGGGTGTGACATAGCGGGTCGCGGTGACTTCTGTCAGCATTTTCCCAGGCCACCCGACACTTTAGCTTTACAAACCACGGTCAACTCCAAGAACGCTCGCGCGGGAGACCCGGCCACGATCAGCCCCGGGGAGAATCTGGGGAGTTTCGATTGTCACGCTAATCGCCCTGCCTCCCGAGCAGTCCGTCGATCGCGGTACGCCCCTTGCTCCCGGCATCCAGCATGAAGTGAGCATAGTAACTGAGTGTGACAGTCGGCGAGGAGTGCCCGAGCCACCGCGCCAACGTCACCACGGACTCTCCCGCCTCCAACATGATTGAGGCGTAGGTGTGACGCGGCACATGGAAGCCGTCCTTCGGTGCCGCTTCCCACTGCCACGGCTTCGCGCCCTCGGCGCGCGGCGGGATGATGCCGGCCGCGGCAAGCGCGGGCTTCCACGTGTAGGTGTTCCACGTGTTCACGGCGATGGCGTTGCTGAAGCGCGTGGTGAGCACGAGGGAAGACGTCCTTGTCGGTCTGCCCGCCCCCGGCCTCTCCCATGGAAGCTCCACCTCGACGGGCGGGAACTCCTTGCCGTGACGCTTCAGCTCCTCAGCGACCGATGAGGGCATGTCAACTACGCGCGTCTTCGCGCCCTTCGGCAGGGCGAAGTACGATCTCCCGCTGACTGTCTGCGCCCGGCGGCGGACATGAAGCACGCCCCTCGCATAGTCGATGCCCTCCGGGCTAAGGCCGAACACTTCGCCCTGCCGAAGGCCGCACCCCAGTCCGAGCACGACGGCTATCCGATTCCGTGGGCTGATCACTTCCCGGACCCGAACGGCCGTCGCCAGCAACCACGCCTCTCGACGTTCCTGCGACGCCTTGGGCCACCGCACCGACTTGGCACGCATGGGGTTCCTGGCGAGCCGCTTGTCATCAAAGGCCGCCTCTAGAATGCTGGACAGCTCGGACAAGATGCCCCGCCGGTAGTCGACCGAGGATACGGTGACCTCCAACTTCGCTATGTACGCGCGCAGCTCTGCCGGCGTAACGCTCTTAAGCGATAGTTGGCCCAGATGCGGGACGATGTGAAGCCGGGCTCTCCGCTCCTGGCTCTGCTGGGTCTTCGGAGCACCTCCCCTGCCCGGCGCCCAGTCCAATGCGATGTAATCGGCCCGCGTGATGGATCCGTCACGCGGGTCGCGAACTCCCCGCGCTCCTCGTCTGTGGCAGCCCGGCGAAGCCAAGCTTTGGCGTCCTCCAGGATCTCGAAGGAACGATCCCGGATTCCGGGGATACCCGCGACGGGGCTTCACCCTTGATCGTGAACACCGGTTGCTATGCGGCGGTGGCCGGCGTAGTTGATCGCTGTTCGTAAGCGATCGGGCTGATCTGGCCGAGGCGGGAGTGCCTTCGGCGGGTGTGGTGGCGAGTCGCCCATCGGAAGACGGCGAGCCGGGCCTCGTAGGCCCCGTTCCACCGTTGCCTGCCCTGGAGCGTCTCGCGTTTCATGGTCGCGTTGAGCGATTCCGCAGCGGCGTTGTCCGCGCTCGTGCCCACCGCGCCGCGCGATCTGATCACGCCGAGGTCCCCGTAGACCTGGGCGAACTCCTTCGAGACGTATTGCGCCCCGTTGTCGCTGTGGAAGAAGGCCCCGCGCAGGCCGCCGGCCCCCCGGGCCGAGGCCCGCGGCCTTGAGCGCGTCGGTGACCAGTTCCGTGCGCATGTGGCCGGCAATCGACCAGCCCGCCAGGCGTTTGGAGCACAGGTCCAACACCGTTGCCAGATACAGGAATTGGCCGTTGCCCACCGGGAGGTAAGTTATGTCGCCGACGTAGCGGCTGTTCGGTGTGGTCGCGGTGGAGTCGCGCTGCAGGCGATCTTGCACCGGTGTCGCCGAGGGCTCGGGGGCGGTGGTGCGGACCTTCTTGCGCAGGTGGAACCCGACGATGTGGAACTTCCGCATGACGCGTGCCACCCGCTTGTGATTGACGCGCTCGCCGCAGTCCCGGAGCTCGGCGGTGACGCGCAGAGCCCCGTAGGAGCCGTCAGACTCCAGGTGGATTTCGGTGATCCGCTCGGCGAGCTCGGCATCGCCCCGTGCCCGGCCGGCTGCGCTTGCGCGCCGGCCAGGTGCCGGTAGAAGCCGGAACGCGAGACTTCAGCATCCGGCACAGCCGCTTGACGCCGAAGGCGCCACGATGATCGTCGACGAACTGGAAGCGGCTGCTCACCAGCTGGTCTCGGCCGCAAAATACTTGGCGGCCCTCCGCAGGATCTCCCGCCCGAGCTCAAGTTCCTTCACCCGCGCCCGCAGCTGCCGGTTCTCCTTCTCCATCGCGGTGGCCTCCACGGCCCCGGGCCGGGGCGGCCTACTCGGCGTCCCGCACCCACGTACGCAGCCTCTCGTGGGCGACGCCCACGTCCTTGGCCACCGACGCGTACGTCCCACCCAGGCTGGCGTGGTACATCGCGACGCCATCGGCTCGGAACTCAGATGAGTACTTCGACGTCCCCAACGGGAACTCCTGTCCTATGGATCTTCACGATCCAAAGATCAGGGTGTCCACGATCAAGGGGTAGCGCCCGTCCGGCCTGAGAGACACCCCGACGAGAACCAGCCAACCCGCCTGATCACGCGTTGACGTTGCCAACACGCCTCCTTACGGTGGTTTCTTGTAGGGCGGGGGAACATGGGGGATGACAGACCGTGCAGCGGAAAGACACCGGCGAACCCGGCCGGACCGTCACAGCGCGCGGCCTGCTGCTCGATGCTGAGGACGCCTTTCTGTGTGCGGAGTTCCGTCTCGTACGGCCGCTTCTCCAGCGGTTCAAGAATGAGTTCGGCACCTCCGACACCGACGACACCACGATGCGTTACGCCGTACTCCGCGCCGCACTGGCCGCTCGTGCGGGGAACTGGCCGGAGGCAGCCCGATGGTGCCCTGACCGAGACGACCTGGACTGTGCGGACACCGGCGTCGTCCACTCCCTTGCGGTGAGTGCCCTGCGTAGGCTGAGCGAAGAGGAGCGGCACGCCGAAGCCAATACCGCCGCGCTCGCTATCGTCCTGTGGGCACACCTCCTGGACGAGGAGAATCTGGGCGAGTTCCACGGGCTCCTCAGCCAACGGCGCGACACCCCCATACCCGAGGAGCTCTGGGAGGAAGCCCGCCACCATCTGCACGGACGCGTCACCGACCTGCTGCACGCCTTGGACGTCCGAGCCGGCCGCGACGCCCTCGCCGCCTGGAGGACGGCCTGGGAGGCCGAGTGCGACGGACTCGGCCCTGTCGTCGTCCCCTCGGCCGCCGCCCCCGACGGTCTCATCCCCCTCGGGCTCGCCGCCGCTCATCTCGTACGGCATGGCCGCCGTATCGACCTCCTCGATGCCTACACCGCGCGCCATCCCGACACGACCGCTTGGACCGTGGACGCCCCCGACCACCGTGCTTGCGCCGACGCGCTGGCCCAGGCTCTGGCGGGGCGGGCCCAGGACCGGGAACGGGCCGGTGAGTGGATCTCGGCGCTCTCGGACTTCAGCACGGCGGCGCGGCTCGGACGCAGCCTCGGGGCCAAGGAGCAGGAGGCCGTACTGCGCGCCGCAGCGAACGTGGGGCGGACTTTCACCGGTCGCGGTAACTCAACCGTCACTCGGATCCAGGGCCTCGACCTGGCCCATGCCCTCCTGCCACAGCACACTTCTGTGGCGGCCGAGTTGACTGCCGAGCTGGTGAGTCAGGGCCAGCAGGTCTTCAAGAGCGACCCGGCGCAGAGCCGTCGGCGTTTCGCGCGCGCCCTGGACGTGACGCCCGGGGACCCGGGCGCCCGGTCGGGCCTTGACGACCACCTGAGAGCGGACCTCGATCGGGGGGACAAGCTCTGTGCCGCCGATGTGCAGGGTCTGCTCGGACGCCACCCGGAGTGCGTACCTGCCCGGAAGTGGCTCGGGGACCACTACGCGGAACTGGCGATGACCGCCACCTCCGCCCCCGACACCGACGGCACCCGCACCACCCTGGAGCGCCGTGTCGAACTACTGAGCATGGCCGTGGACATCGCGGGCGCTGCCCGGACCAGTCAGGTCAGAGAGCAGCTGGACACCGCCGTTCTCCTGCTCGCGGAGAACTTGGAAGCCACTGCGTCCCCCTCGGACGTCATCGAGCTGTTTCTCCGGGATCTTATGCGGACCGGTGTGAGTGCCCGTTTCGATCAGACCGTGGAATCCGCCTACCTAAACCGCGCCCGGGAGCGCGAGCAGGTCGGCGATCCGGGTGGGGCGCAGCGCGACCGGGTGTGCGCTAAGCGGATCGGCGCCAGGTTGCCCGCCCAGGGACTGCTCTTCGGCCCGAGCCCCGGGCCTCGCTCCGCCAGGCACGGTCATGACGACACCGAACAGGAAGCTCTCTTTTGACCACCAACACATCCGCCACCCCGAACGGTGGTGACAGTGCGCTCCCCCCGATCCCCTGGCTCGGCCCCACGCTTCACGAACTCGTGCCCGGCATCGCGCCAGGCACCCGCCCCCTGCC
Organism: Streptomyces zagrosensis; assembly: GCF_014203645.1. GTDB lineage: Bacteria > Actinomycetota > Actinomycetes > Streptomycetales > Streptomycetaceae > Streptomyces > Streptomyces zagrosensis. The sequence goes on from NZ_JACHJL010000010.1 coordinate 308,424, forward strand.
CCTGCGCAGACAGGCGGCACAAGCACTGGCCAAGGCCCGACAGGATTCGCTCAGGCACGGGCTCATCAAGCGCGCCGACCAAGCCTCTCGCGGTCCCGTCGCCGCACTCGTCGCCGAAATGCTCACCCCGCCCTTGCCCCCGCAAGCCTCCAAGGAGCGTCCGTGACCGAGCCCGCACCGGCCGCGGCCACCGGCCCGCCGTCCGAACTCGACAAGCTGCGGCGCCGGGTCGAGGCGTTGTCCCGCAAGCGCGACGAGGCTGAGGCCCGATTGCGCGACCTGCTGACCGCGCTGCTGCCACTGGACGATGTCCTCACCGACACAAGCCGACGAGCCGGTGCCCTGCACGAGGTGCGGTCCCCGCGTGAGTCGGTCTCGGCAGCGATCGCGCTGAGTGAGCAGGCCGACGCGGCGCACCGGATGCTGCGCCGCGAGTTGGCCCAGCACGACGTTATCCCGGTGGACGTGGTGGGCCGGGTCGTCGATCCGGCGGAGATGTGCGTCGTCGGCACGGAACCGCACCCGACCTGGCCGGAAGGCACGGTACTCGGGGAGAAGCTCACCGGCTTCCGCCTGGGCGGCGCCGTCCTGCGGGCCCCGCGGGTGGTCATCGCCGTGCCTGGACAGGCACCGGAACCCGAGCCCGAATCCTCGGTCACGATCGCCGCCTCAGGAAGCAGGCGGGCGCAGCCGCAGCGCACCACCCGCTCTCAACGACGCGGCCTGCCACGCAAGCCCTCGGCCGGGCACGGACGCCGCTCCCGCCGTACCTGACGGGCGCCGTACCGCCCCGTTCGCCTCCGACGCTCCATGACGATCAGGAAGCACTCTGCCATGCACCGGACTCTCGGTATCGACCTCGGCACCACCAACTCCGTCACGGCCTGGCTGCACGACGGCGTCCCCGCCGTCCTGCCCAACCGGCACGGTGATCCGGCCACCCCGTCCGCCCTTGGAATCGACTCCCGAGGCGCCTTGCTGGTGGGACAGGAGGCCCTCAACTGGCGTGCGGGGGACCCGCGTTCCGTCATTACCGAGGTCAAGCGGCTGATCGGGCGGCGCTGGGACGACGACCTCGTACAACAAGCGCTCGTCACGCGTCCGGGCGACGCGCCGCCGGTGCGGGCCGGAGCCGACGGCTCGGTGGAGATCCGGCTCGGCGAGCACTACCTCTCCCCCGTGCAGGTCTCCGCCATCCTGCTGCGACGACTCAAGAAGGATGCCGAGGACTCGGCGGGAGTGCCGTTCCAGCGTGCGGTGATCACAGTGCCGGCGTACTTCGCCGAGCCGCAGACCCATGCGGTGCGGGAAGCCGGGCGGCTGGCCGGTTTCCACGTAGCGCGGATCGTGGAGGAACCAACCGCCGCCGCACACGCCTTCGGTATCAGGTCGGGCGAGAACGGGACCCCGGACTACGCCACCTTGCTCGTCTTCGACCTGGGCGGCGGCACCTTCGACGTATCCCTGCTGACGATCGGCCCCGGCTACTTCTCGGTGGACAAGCTGGGCGGGGACAATCTCCTCGGCGGTGCGGACTTCGACGCACTGCTGGACTCCTACCTTCGTGCGCGGCTCGACGGGCGCGATCACAGCGGCGAAGGTGACTCCTCCCGCATCCGGGCCGCCGCCGAGCGCGTGAAGGTCGAACTGTCCGCGCAGGACGCCTACGACGTGACGCTCGCACCGCTCGGTACCCAGGGCGGATCCTGGTCAGGGACGGTACGGCGCACCGACTTCGAGGAGCTCCTCACCGAGCACCTGAGCAGGATGCGGGACACGGTCGGGTCGGTGCTGACGGACAGCGGCTCGCTGCCCGAGGACATCCAGCGAGTCCTCCTGGTCGGCGGCTCCACTCGCATCCCCGCCGTCCGGCGTGACCTTCAGACGCTCTTCGGTGAGGACACGGTCTCGGACGCGGTGGACCCCATGATGGCCGTCGCCCATGGGGCCGCCGTGGAGGCCGGTCTCCTCGACAGTCTCGACTGCCCTGCCGAGAGTTGCACGATCGATGGCATCCCCGTGGCCGAGGACGCCTGCCCGTCCTGTGACGCCCCGCTCCTCGGCGCCGCCATGGTGGACTGCCCGGGCTGCCACGTCCCCGCCGCCGAACTCACCACCGTCTGTCCCGTATGCACGACGGATCTGTCCGGGCTGCGGGCGGTCACCCCAGCGGCCGTCCGCACGGAGTGCCCGGAATGCGGTCGCGCGGACAATCCCGCCTCCGCGACCGTGTGCCTCGACTGCGACACGCCACTGGACGTGGGAGGACTGAAATGCCCCGGCTGCGCCATGGTCAACGTCCCCGGTCTCAGCAACTGCTCGTTCTGCGGCGGCGACTTCGGCACCGCGCTTCCCCAGCAGGTCACGGCCCAGCACATCGGCCTTGAGCTGGACGACGGCGCCCTCAAGGTCCTCTTCCCCGGCGGCACCCACTACCCGACCGAATGGCACCGGATCGACGACCTCGCGGTACGCAGCGACAACGGCGCATCCGTGCGCTTCCAACTCTGGGAAGGACCGCACCTGCGCTCGGCGCAGCGCAACGAGTTCTGCGGGAGCTTCGTTGACGAACGCACCGAGGGACTCCGCGGAGAGGTGCCGCTCACCGTTCAGGCGAGGCTCGATGCCGACCGGACCATCGCCTTGCAGTATCGCCTCGGCTCCGGCGACTGGCGAGGCGCGGAGCTCCGCCGCAGCTTGGTCTCCACAGGTGCAGGCAGGAAGGCAGCCGAACTCCACAACCGGTACGCGCGCTTCCTGGCCGACTTCAAGCACGGTCTGGCCACCGCCGAACTCGACGCCCTCACCGAGGCCCAGGCCGACTTGGCGGCGCTGGCCAAGGGAGAGACCGTGGGTCGTTCCCTGGACGGGCTCCTAAAATCCGCCCGTACCACCTTGGACCTGTGCACACGGGCCCGAAGTGCCTACGCGCAGGCGAGCATCGCTCCTCGGAGCGGGCGCGGGCTGCTGCCGCCGCCGCTCCTGGAAGAACTGCGGGAAGCCGCCGAAGCGGTCATGGACGCACGTAAGGCCATGGACCTCGACGCCATGCGGGCGAACACCGACCGCTTGGAGGACCTCTGGACCGGCATCGATCCAGAGGTCCGGACCTCCCTCGTGACCATCCGGCTGGCCGAACAGAACGCCTACCCGGCGACCCTGCGAAAGGAGATCGTGACCGCCCGCGACGAGCTGCGCAGTGCGGTGGAACGTGGCGATCAGGCGGCTCAGGACGCACAGCTCGTGCGGCTCGTGGGCCTCGCCAAGGCAGGCAGCGGCCAGTTCGCGGACGTGACCACCCCACCGTCTGTGGGAAGCGTGCTGCCGACGAAGCGGTGACGGCTCTCGAAAGCCGTTGTTCACCAACCCAGAGTCCATTGACGGTGTCAACAGGCAGAGTAGAGGCATGTCGCACCCCGAGTTCCTTCCCGGCACTCCTGAGTTGCGCATCAAGCTCCCCAAGGGCGGTGAGGCGCGCGGGCATCTGCTGGCCGAGTTCGGCGGCAACGGCACGCACAAGTTCCTGCTGCGGGAGGGCTGCCTGGTGGCCGCCGAGACCTGGCCCGGACTCGGCGACCACGCCCGCCGCAACCGCGCGGATCTGCGCGCGAGCGGCGGCCTCGCCGACGTGACGGCCGACCCCAACCTGCCACCGGACCAACGACGGTTCAGGGCGACCCGGGACATCGAGTGCAACTCCCCCTCAGCCGCCGCCGCGCTCGTGTACGGCTACGATGCCTCCGGCCCGGAGTCGTGGCGCACCGCGGAGGGTCACCCGCTCGCTGACTATCTCTCCACCGGTTGGCGTGCCTCGCGCAAGGCATGGCTGGTGCGCGGCTGTCCGCCCCGCGCGAGCGGAGGTGTTCCGCCGCGCTCGCTTTGTTCGGGATTTCCCCACAAGTCCGCTCCGCGCGAGCGGAGGTGTTCCGGTCCCGCAGACACATGCGTGGCGAGACGATATGTCTGCTCCGCGCGAGCCTGACGCCAGTCGCCTTCAGCGCTCGGCCTGGTCTGGCCAACGGTCTACCGGAGTTGCGCCCGGCGGAGCCCGGACCTGGTGTGGACCAGGCTCCATCGCATCCTTCTCGACGAACTCGGCGCTCGCGGCGAGCTGAACTGGTCGCGGTCCGCCATCAAACCCGTCAGCCCTAGGGCCACAAATAGGGAGCCACTGACCGAACCGAATACGACCGACCGCCGCAAGAACGGACCGAAATCCACCTGATCACGGACCGGAACGATCTGCCCTTGTCGCCGGGTATCCCCTGCGCCAACATGCACGACAGCCTCGGCCTGAAGCCACTGGTGCGCCGCACCCCGCCGATCCGTTCCCGACGCGACCCGCGTCGCCGCAGACCATCTAAGCCTCACGCCGACAAGGGATACGAGTACGACCACCTGCGCCGATGGCTAGGCAGGCAGGGCATTCGCCACCGCACCGCCCGCAAAGGCATCAAATTCTCACAGCGGCTGGGCCGCCATCGCTAGACCGAGAGAACAGTGTCCTGGCTGGCCGGATACCGTCGCCTGCACCCCCGCTACGAACGCAAGGCCGAGTTCCTCGCTTACGTTGGCATAGCCGCAGCCCTCAACAGCTACCGCAGACTCACCAACTGAAGCGACGTTTCAGCTTCTCCCTGTCGATCCAGTGGACGCCGTGCCGGATACCCCACGCCATGGCATCGCGGGGGAAACTCGTTGGTGACGACGACAGCATGATCGGCTTCGCTGACGTCCGACCGTCCCTTTCACGGCGTACATCACCGACGAGTCCGCCTGCCCGCCAACGGGGGTCTGCTTGGCCTGCACCACGATCCGGCCGCGCCACAGATGGTCACCGAAGACATCGACGGCCCGCTCGCCACCGCCGCCCACTCCCCGGGCCGACCCGCCGTCGCGAACCAGCAGATCCCGCAGGGCACACTCGAAGCGACGGTCATCCATGACCTCGAACTCCGCGAGCATGATCCGGAAAGTGGACCTGCTGCTCGTCCTGCCTACGCCGAGCGTCTTGTGCCGCTCGCATCTCGATCTCTCCAAGGACCGCAACCAGGGTTTCTTCGACTGTCCGGGTCTTCCGATTTCGCCAGCGGCCAGGCCGGTCGGTCAGGCCGGTCGGTCGGTCAGGCCGGTCGGTCGGTCAGGCCATGAGCGAGCTTCGCGACAAGGCGACAGGAGCGGTCGGGAGCCGTGGACTGCGCCCGGCATACGCGCGTCCCGTCGGCATCCAGCACGAATCCAGCACGGTACGGATATGAGGGGTGATGACAGGTGACGAGAGGTCAGAAAAGTCAGCACCTATCCAGCACGGTAAAAAATTAATGGGCCCGACTCCGAAGAGTCGAGCCCCTCCTGACCTGCACGTTTGCCAGATCAGCGACGTGGCGATATGTCACCCGCTACACATTGAAGGAGAACGCGACGACTTGGATGAGTGCTTGCGATGGGCCGGGCCCCGGGGCTGGCGCGCTGTCCATGGTCAGCATGTGCTTGCCGACTTGGTTGTGAACGAGGGCTTTCGTGCTGTGTCCGATCCTCATGTGTGCGGGTTGTGCGCGTCTCAGACGCGCCACTGGTCGGCGTGCTCGGCGATGAACTCCTTGATCGTGCGCGGCGAACGCCCCGTGACCTTCTCGACGGTGTCGCTAACCGCGGCGAACGTCCCGTCGTGCACCCGGCCGAACATGTCGCCGACGACCTCGGCCAGCCACGGATCGGCTCCGGTGAGGGTCTCCGACAGCGGCGGGATCACGGCGGTGACCTCGGCGCTGATCGCGGCGGAGATGTCCGCCGCGATGGCGATGGTGGTGACCGCCTCCGGGCCGGTCACGGTGTAGGCCTTGCCGTGGTGGGTGGCGGGGTCCACGATCGCCTGCACGGCGACGGCCGCGATGTCGCGGGTGTCGGCCCAGGCGATCGGCGCGCCGTCAGTGGACAGGCCGATCGTCCGCTCGAGGCGGATCGCGTTGAGGAAGTAGCGTGGATCGGTCAGCACCTGCTGAAACCACGACGGGCGGAGGATCGTCCAGAGGCTCGCGTTGCCGGTGACGGCGGCTTCGACCCGCCGCACCCAGCCGTCGGCAGCGACCCGCTCCGCGCCCTGCTCGGAGACGAGGACAACGTGAGCGCCCGGTGCGGCGGCGATGAGCTGCGTGATCAGCTCAGGGGCGTCCTGGACGTCCGGGCGTCCGAGGTAGATCGCATCCACCCCGTCCAGCGCCTTGTACCAGTTCGACTGGTCCCGCCAGTCGAAGGCGACCGTTGTCGGCTCCAGTGAGTTCTGCGAGGACCCGCCGCGGACCTCGGTGTCACCGCGTTCGGCGAGTTGCGCCACCACTTCGCGGCCGGTCTTTCCGCGGGCTCCGGTGACAAAGACGGTTCGGGTCATGTTGATCGGTCCTTCTCAAGCTGAATGGTTGATCGAAGATTCGCTTTGCGCGGGCATGGCGCCGGGTCACCGCGATGAGTTCGACTCGCGGGCAATCCGACGCCATGCCTCTGTGGCCTTGCCATGTCCTCTGGCGCGAGGGCTACTTGGCCTTAGGCCGCGACGGCAGTGGGCGATACCGCCTCGTCCACTCCTGCCAAGTGGGGCTCGGCGAGGGTGTCGTACACCAGATGAACGGTGGCGTCGGTGATGCCGCAGAACTCGGGGTGCGCGGAGACGACGAGTGCGTGCATGATCTGGTTTCCTTCGGATGGGAGATCGGTCAGCGAGGACGGTTCTACGCGAGGCGGACGAGCATCTTGCCGGTGTTGGCACCGCGCAGCAGGGCCAGGAAGGCGGCGGGCGCCTGGTCGATGCCTTCGATCACCGTCTCCTCGGTGTACAGGGAGCCGTCGGCGAGCCAGCTGATCGCCTGGGGGATGTACTCGCCGAACAGGTGGAGGTAGGAGGTGATGAGCATGCCGCGCAGGTTGAGTTCCTTGGTGTAGGCCTGGAAGAGGTTGCCGGGCCCGGGCACCGGCTCGTTGTAGCCGCTGATCGCGCCGACCAGCGCGATCCGTCCGCCAGGACGGGCCGCACCGATCGCCGCCTCCAGGTGCGAGCCGCCGACATTGTCGAGGTAGACGTCGATGCCCTCGGGAGCGGCTTCGGCGAGTTGCGCGGGCAGCGCCCCGGCCTTGTAGTCGATCGCCGCGTCGTAACCGAAGTCGGCGATGAGCCGCTTGCCCTTCTCCGGCCCGCCTGCCGAGCCGATCACCCGGCTCGCGCCGAGCTTGCGGGCGATCTGCCCGGCGATGCTGCCGACCGCCCCGGCCGCACCGGAGATGAAGACCACGTCGCCTTCCTTGACCGGGGCCACCTGGGTGAGCGCCGTGTAGGCGGTGAGGCCCGTCGTGCCCAGCGCTCCCAGGAAGGCCTGGGCGGGAACGAGCGTCGGGTCGATGACCGTGGCGGCAGCGGCGTCCACCACCGCGTACTCCCGCCAGCCCAGGAAGTGGACGACCGTCGCACCGACCGGAATGTCCGCCGAGCGGGACTCGACGACTTCACCGACCGCGCTGCCGTCCAGCGCCGCACCGAGCGGGAACGGCGGGATGTAGGACTCGACGTCGTCCATCCGGCCCCGCATGTACGGGTCCACCGAGAGCCAGGTGTTACGTACCAGGACCTGCCCTTCTCCCGGCTCCGGGATCGCGGTTTCGACCAGCTTGAAGTCAGACAGTGCGGGCTCTCCGGCGGGACGGGAGACGAGGTGGATTTCGCGGTTCACGGACATGATTTCTTCCTCCTGAGTTCTGGCGCTCTTCAGCGCACGGGCCCACCAGACGAGTTGGTCGAGCAGGTTTCGAGCGGCCGTGCTGCAGCGCTCTGGTTCAAGGGGACGGCCGGCTTCGGTGAAGCAGCCGCGGTGGTCGTGGAAAATGACGGTGTCGCGGACGGTCATCGCCTGCAGGTCGGCGAAGACCAAACGGAGTTGCTCGACCGCCCGCAGGCCGCCGGACTCGTCGCCGTAGGAGACGAAGGCGACCGGCTTGGCCTTCCATTCGTCCCGATACCAGTCGATGGCGTTCTTCAGGGAGGCCGGGAAGCTGCGGTTGGGCGTCACGATGACGAAGGCGTCGGCCTCCGCCAGCCACGGCGCCAGATCTTGCACCGACTGCGGCACCCGGCCGCCGATCACAGGTAGTGCCTCCGGCAGGCAGGCCTCGGCCAAATCGATGATGTCGACCTCGATGTCATCGCGCTGACCGGCCTGGCCGGCGAACCACACGGCCGCGGTAGTGCCGACTCCGTCCTGCCCGATGATGATCGCTACCCGCAGGCTGTCCTTGCTCATTTCCAACCCCCTCTCGACCTCGTGGGCACCACTGTGCCGAGGACCGCGCACGATCCGCTGGGGGTATTCGCACGGTCCGATATCGTGGCTCGGATACGATTCGGGGTGCTTGGTCCGCTGGCCGTCTGGACGAGTGACGGAAAGCCGGTGAGAGTCCCTGAACTTAAGGTCAGGGCGTTGCTGGCCGACCTGCTCATGCATCAGGGAAGGCCGGTTTCTGCAGACCGGCTCGTCGATGATCTATGGGGTGAGGAGCCACCCGGGAACCCGTCCAACACCCTGCAGACCAAGGTCTCCCAGCTGCGGCGGGCGCTGGAGAAGGCGGAGCCCGGGAGTCGTGATCTTGTGGCGCTCCGACCGGCGGGCTATCTGATGGAGATTGCACCGGACGCGCTGGACGTGGGCAGGTTCGCCGCTCTGACGGCGCAGGCCCGGTCGACCGAGGACGCTCAGGCCAGAGCAGGGCTGCTGGCCGACGCGCTCGTGCTCTGGCGGGGCCCGGCATTCGCCGACTTCCGGGACGAGGAGTTCAGTCAGGCCGCGATCGCGTTGCTGGAAGAGCAGCGGCTGACGTGTCTCGAAGAGCAGGCAGAGGTACGGCTTGAGCTCGGCGAACACGGCATGCTCGCCGACGAGCTCGGTGATCTGGTCGCGCAGCATCCGCTCAGGGAGCGGCTGCGAGCGGCGCACCTGCGTGCCCTCTACCGTGCGGGACGGCAGAACGAGGCGCTCGCCAGCTTCAGTGATCTTCGGGAGCAGCTGGCCGGGGAGCTGGGCCTGGAGCCCTGCCCTGACCTTGCCGCGCTACACCAGGCGATCCTGGAACAGGACCCGGCACTGGCTCCGGTGCCCGCTCCGGCCACGTCGGCGGCCCGGCCTCGGACCAACCTGCCCGCACCGGTCACCTCGCTGATCGGCCGGGAGGGGTCAGTGGCGCGGGTGCGCAAGTTGCTGGACGAGGCCCGGCTGGTCACGCTGACCGGGCCCGGTGGAGTCGGCAAGACCCGGCTAGCGCTGGAGACCGCCGGGCAGATGAGCTTCTCGGACGGGGTGTGGCTGGTCGAGCTGGCCGGGCAGACCCTGGACGTCGCCGAAGTCGTGGCCGCCGTGCTCGGGATTCGCGATGACACCGCGACCGGGTCACGTCCTGGGGTGGCACCTGCCTCGCTGGGCGAGCGGCTGGCGGACGCGCTGGGTGGCCAGGAACTGCTGCTCGTCCTGGACAACTGCGAGCATGTGATCGATGCGGTGGCCGAGCTGGCCGAGCTGCTGCTGCAGCGGGTTCCTGGGCTCCGCATCCTGGCCACCAGCCAAGAGGCACTCGCCATCACCGGTGAGTACCTCGAAGTGGTTCCTTCGCTGCCCGAGGCCGCTGCCGCGGAGCTGTTCATCGCGCGTGCGTCGGGCTTCACGCCCGACGCTGAGGACTCTCTCGCGATCGCCTCGATCTGCCGTCGGCTGGACGGTCTTCCGCTGGCTTTGGAGCTGGCCGCGACCAAAGTCCGGGCTTTGGGGGTGCAGAAGCTGTCCTCGCGGTTGGACGACCGGTTCAAGGTGCTGACCGGCAAACGTGGCGGCCCAGACCGCCAGCAGACCCTCCGGGCGGTGATCGACTGGAGCTGGGAGCTGCTCACCGAACCGGAGCACATCGTGTTGCGGCGGCTGGCCGTCCATGCGGGCGGCTGCACGTTGGAAGCCGCCGAGCAGGTGTGCGCCGGACCTGATTTGGACGTCCTGGACCTGCTGACCCGGCTGGTCGACCGTTCGCTGGTCGTCTTCGCCGGCGGTCGCTATCGGCTGCTCGAATCGGTGGCGGCCTACTGCCGCGAACGTCTCCAAGAGGTTGGCGAGTTCGATCTGATCCAGCTGCGGCACGCCACTTTCTACACCGAGCTCGCCGAAGAGGCCGAGCCGCACCTGCGGGGCCGCGACCAGCGCAGATGGCTGCGGTTGCTGGACGCCGAGGCCGCCAACCTGCAGGGCGCGGCGCAGACGGAGCTCGCCGTGCGCCTGGTCAACGCGGCGTCCTGGTACTGGTTCCTGCGCGGACGCCACCGGGAGGCGCACAGGTCGCTGACCCTGGCCGGCTCCGAAGATCCCGTGACCCGCGCCTGGCACGCCGGATTCGCGATCCTCGTCGGTGACGGCACCGACCTCGGCCAGCACAGCCGCACGGCCTTGAGCGCCTTCGATGGAGTCGGCGCCCCCGAGCACCGGGCACGTGCGGAATGGTTCCTGGGCCTGGCCCATCTGCATTTCGGCGACGTGGCCACCGGCGCCGATCTGATCGGCAAGGCGCTGACGACCTTCCGGGCGCTGGACGACCGCTGGGGAGTGGCCGCCGCACTGGCCGGCCGGGCCAAGCTGGCCATGTTCCGAGGCGACCTTCCGGCGGCCGAACGCGACGGCACCCAGAGCATCGCCCTCTTCGAGGACATCGGCGACCGCTGGGGTCTGCTTCAAGCCTCGGACATGCTCGGCTACCTGGCCGAGGTGACCGGCGACTACGACCGCGCGTCCCGGCTGCATCGCGAGGGCCTGCGCATCGCCGAGGAACTCCACCTGTGGACGGACGTCTCCTACCGGCTTTCCAGCCTCGGCCGGATCACGCTGCTCACCGGCGACTTCGCCAGATCCAAGGAGTTCCACGAGCGCGGCATGCGCCTGGCCGCAGAGCAGTCCAACCAGTTCGCCGAAGAGTTCGCCCGAGTCGGCCTCGCCCTCGGCGCCCGCCGCCAAGGCGACCTCGACCTGGCCGAGACCCAACTCCGCGACTCGCTGGCATGGAACCGGCGCCTCGAAGCCGACTTCGGCGTCCCTTTCTACGGCGTCACCCTGCTCCTCGCCGAACTCGGCTTCATCGCCGAACTCCGCGGCGACCTCCCCCGCGCCCGCTCGCTCCACCAGGAAGGCCTCGCCGCAGCCCGCAAGATCGACGACCCACGAGCGATCGCGCTGGCCCTCGAAGGCATGGCCGGTGCCCAAACGGCCGCCGCCGAAACAGCCCGCCTCCTCGGAATGGCGACCACACTCCGCGAATCCATCGGAGCTCCACTGCCCCCAGCAGAACGCGGCGACACAGACCGCATCTCCGCCCGAGCCCGCAGCATCCTGGGGGAGAATGCCTACGCCGTCCACTACACCGAAGGCGCCGATCTCGGTCCAGCAGAACTTCCTTTCAGCGCAATGCCGACCAGGGCCGGCTAGCGCATGTACAGGCCCCCGGCCGGACCGCCGTCGAAGACCATCTCCATCTTGTTGCCGCCACGGGACGTGTCGTTGTCAGGGCTGCTTACCGCCCTCCCGCGCGTCTCCGCGATCGGGCTGCCCTCAGCTTCACCGGCAGCTGCAGGCCGCCCTCGACCAGGTCCGCGCGGGCCGCGCCAAGGTCCTGCTCACCGTGACCGTCCGAGGGACCGCGGTAGCTGTAGCTGCGGTTGGGCTGGTGGCGTTCACCGCCACCGCGGCGGATGCCACGTCGGTCATCGGCTTCGGCGACAGCACGAACGACAACCAGTGTGCCAACAGCGGCTCGGCCCACGTCGCCAGCGCACAGCACACGTCCGGCGGTGTGGTGTCCAATCTCCTCGCCCTGCCGTTTTCCGCGCCGGCCAACCAGTGCGGCGACCTGGGCTTGCCCAAGGAAGACAAGGCTGAACAGCCCGCGGAGAACGCCCACATCGACATTGCTGAATGAGCGACCCGCCTGGCGGCTTCGCTCGCACCCGTACGTCATCTCGGTGACGTACTGAGGCGACGACGACCAGGAGCACGCCGCGCCGACGCTTTCGGCGCCGTTCGTGGCACCTTTCTACTCTCCGGTCCTGAACCCCGGCCGAGAGGTGCGGCGTACGTCAAGCGCAGCCTGGCCCAATCTTGCCGCCATCGCTCTTCACCGTCTCGGGCAGTCATCCGCAACCGGTTCGCTTTCAGTGCCGGCCCGAGGTACATAGCCCAGCCCTGCCGATGCGGGCGCTCGGGCTGCAGCGAAACGGATTCGTCGGCCATGGCCGTGGGGGCTGCGGTAGCCCTCTGGCTGGTGCTGGACCAGCTCGGCGCGGTGAGGCGGACTGGCGCGCGGATGCCAGGTTCTGCACCGCGTATTGACACTGATTCTTCTTCGCCGAGCCGAAGACCCCCGAATGCGTCAGCAACGCTGATCTCGGTGTTTTCGTGGTGCGGTGGAGGGGGTCGGAAGCAACGGGAGGCAATGCGATGGGTTGCGCTCTGGTCGAGGTGGAACCGTGCAGTGACAACTGCGCCCGCATCCTGGCCGGACGGGAGCACATCGTCTTGATGGTCAGCCCCGGCAACCCCTACTTCTCGGCTGCCCGTTTGACCGTCCTGTTGCGGTGGGCCGTTGAGGAGATGAAGGGCGCCGACGTGGTGATGTCCGATCTGCAGATGACCACAGCCACCTACCTCGGCCAGGGACGTCCGCGCAGGGAAGCGTGCAGGAAGGCGCGGGCGGACGTCAGACAGATGGCTTCGCGTATTCGCCGTGCCCGGGAATCCGTAAAAGGCTGGGACATTCGTGTCAGCGAGTTCGGAGACTGGGCTTACCATCCTGAGTACCGCCGGGCACACGCCTACATCCAGCGAGCGATCCACCATCCCGATTACCGGCCGCTCTACCGCCAGGGCACCCGCGAAGCCCTCAAGGCCCGGATGCCCAAGGGCTGGGAGCCGACCGAAGAACAGATCGACACCGGACTCCTGCACAGCGAGAAGGCGCTGCCATTTACCATCAACGCCGCAGGAATCCTCGCTGTACCAGAAGCGGTCGTCGCTTACAGCCGGCCGGCGTCACAGGCTAGGTACTTCTTCACCGACGGCTCCGCATTCCGTGCCTTTCCCGGCCAGGGATACATCGGGCTGCGAGTACGCGCATAGGGTGCCCCACCAGTGCAAGCCGTTGAGCTGAGGTGTACGCGGCAGGGCTCGCCGGATGCGGCCCGATGACTGGCTGTGCCGTGAGGAGCCACCGCGAAGACCTGAGCCACGCTGCCGGCCGCCGGACGAACGGCTGCCGGGCGGCGTTCGGGGAAGCAGTGCGGCCCATCGGGTGAGGCGCGCCTCGTGGCGTCAGCCGGCCCGTCGCACCGTCGTAGACCCTGGGCATATGACTTCGACAACCACCCTTGACCGGGCCGCGCGGTCCGCGACGAAGCCGGCCCCTCCCTTCTACATCACCAGGCAGGAAGAGCGGCGGCTTCGCATGAAGGCCGAGCGGTTGTCTCCGTCACTGGTCATCGATCAGCCATCGTCCTTCGATGAGTACACCCGCCAGCTGATGGTGCCGCCCGCGGTGATGGACCTGGCCCGCAAGGCATCCGGGATCCGCCTGGCCACCTGGGAGGTCCAGGCCATCCGCGAACTCCTTGACCCCGGCACGGGCTCGGAGGACCGGTCCGAACGCCCCCGCCTGCTGCGCGAGATCCTCATCGCGAAGGCCGCAGCCGACCCCAGCCACCCGCCCTACATCCGCGTGGCCTGCACAGGCCGCGGCCTGTACGACGACAGGGCACGCGCCTTCGGCCACGACACCGACACCGACGCCGACCTGGTCGGCTCCCCTGTAGTGCTAGAAATCTGGCCCGCCCAGCACTACTCCCCGATGCACTCCCACGGACAGACCACCGGCATCATCCACTGCCTCGCCGGACAACTGGACGTCATGTCCTACAGCCACCTGTCCTGGGACGCCGAAAAACGCGGCCTGGCCACTCTCACCCCCGGCCGCTGTGCCTGGCTAACCAAGGAGACCTACGCCGTCCACAAAGTGTTCTGCCCCATGGACGGCGGCCCGCAGCCCACCCCGCTGCTCAACGACACCGGTGACTTCGCCGCCAGCTTCCACGTCTACCTCAACGAGGACGAACTCACCCTGGACGCCTACGAACCCTCGGTTCTCTCCCGGGATAAATTTCATTACATCCACGAACACACCCACATGGAGAGCATCTTCGAAACCTACTCCGACCTGTCCTGGACCGCCCTGCGCAAGGCACTCGTCGACGTCGCCGCCCGCTGGTGAACACCGCAGGAACAAGGTAGATCGGCGGCGCTGGGCACAGCGGTACAGCTACTGGCGGCTCGCGTATTCCACTGTCACCGGTTCTCCCAACACGCCCACTTCGGCCAGGCGCAGTTTGCGGTGATGTCGTCGTTCGGGCCATTGGTGTGTGCGGGGACGGTCGATCTGTCCGGTGCGGGGTTCGATGTACCGGTGACGCTGGAAATCGCGGCGGGCGCGGTGCGCTGCGAGAGGACCCGGTGTGAGTCAACGGCGACCTTACGCTAGCGCTACGCCACCGCAGACCTCAGTCACGCGGTGCTGTCCTTCCCCGTGGCGGTCACCGCCCACCCTGCTCCCTTCACCAGCCTCGGCAAGGCGGTGGACGAAAGCCTGCTGGCCGGGGCAGGCGCCAAGAGCAGCGTGCGGGTGGTCTCGGTACGCGAAGTGGACGCCGCGCACCTGGTCCTAACCGACACCGACCTGACCGACTGCCTGTTCTCCGGGGCCTTCCACCTCGACCCATCCCGCCTGGAGCGAGCGTAGGCTGCTGTGGGCGTACTGGCTGGTATTCGGTTACGGCCTGCGCGCCTCTCGGGCCCTCGGCTGGCTGGCTCTCGCGATGATGACCACGGTCCTGCTGATAATGGGCCTCGGGCTGCCGAACGAGTCACCGAAGCAGGAGATCGTCCGAGAGCGGGTCGATGGCGGATGGAAGGCTGTCGTCGCCGAACCGGGCCCGAAGAACCCGACCGGCGACCGCTTCACCAGCAAGCGGGCCGAGAAGGCGCTCAACGTCACGCTGAACTCGGTTGTGTTCCGCTCCAGCGGCCAGGACCTCACCACCTGGGGCACCTATACAGAGATGGCCAGCCGCTTCACCGAGCCCATCCTGCTCGCCCTGGCAGCACTCGCCATCCGCAGCCGCATCAAACGCTGACACCCACAAGCACTCCTTTGTTCAGCAAACTGAACGCCGCAGCGATCATCCCTGCTCCGCTACTCCCCGCACGCCAAAATAGAGCCGAGTGCAAGCCTGGCGCGTGACGCCATGGCCGCCCGTTCTGTGCGGCCGGCCCACAAAGAGGAAGCCAAGAGGGCCGGGGCTCACCTATTCAAACCACTGCGGCAGGTCATCGAATCGATCAACCAGACCCTCAAAGGACAGCTCGACCTGGAACGACACCGAGGCAAAAGCCCGGCCGGGCGGCGGCCCGCGTCCTGTGCCGAATCCTCGCGCTCACAGCAGCAATCTGACACAACGACAAAACCGGACAACCGATCAAGCGGTCACTGACCGCAACGACACCCCTTGGACTCATTCATCTAGGTCCAGGGACGACGAGATTCTTCAGGATCTGTACGAGATGGGAGACACCGAGGATTACGTTTCCTACCCGCAGCCGGGAGGTCTGATCTCCTGAGCGTCGTCCTATTCGGGGGACGCCTTCTACTGGAGGACGAGCCCTGCGGAGCTGGACGCATGGCCGGTGGTCGTCCGCACGGACAACGCCGACTGGATCGAGTTCCCAGTCGGTGTTGTCGAGTTTTGGCTGGCGTGTACGGGCGCACCATCGACGTGCCGGGCATGCCCAGGAACTTCCCAGCGACGACCCGAAGGTGCTGGGCCTGAGCGACCGCATCGACTGATCGCCTCGCACGCCGCTCGCGTCCACAGCGGGGGATGGTCCGGTAGCTTCGCGGTCGGCGGCGCGGGGTGATGAGCGATCAGTCGACGGCGCGGAGGAAGCCCCGTGTGGTGCCGAGCGTGTCGGCGGCCCGGCCCATGGTGTAGGCGGGGTGGTCGTAGTCGTCAAGGCAGTCGAACGAGTCGTCTGCTGTCATCGCACCTCTCTGTGGAACACGCTGGAGGGGCCCTGGTGCCATTGGCACCAGGGCCCCGAAGGAACTGCTACACCATCTGCCGGCCCTGAGACTGCGCCGGCCTTCTGTTTCCGCAGACCCGATCAAGATGCTGTCGGGATTGCGGGGATCGCGGTTGCTCGACCGGAGACCACCTCACTATCGATGTCCTGCGGTACCCGGGCTCGCGACTTCCGCCCGGGCGATCCTGATGGCGCCTGGCTCCTCCGTTCTTCCCTCTGGGGTCAATCACTTGCTTACTGCTGGTGATGCGTACTGCTCTGTGGCCTACACAGCGCCACTCTTCGGCAGCCAGCCCCGTCGCCCGTCCTGCATCTGCTCTGGCTTAGAACCCCACTGCCGAACCTCCCGGTGCGCGCGTCCACAGCCGACGCCTTCACCGAGGTGCTGCTCACTCGACTTCACTGCTGGGTACTGCGAACTGCACCTACCGAACTGCGGTACTGCTCACGACGGCCTCTAATCACTGCGGGCCATCCAGTCCGGTCGTCAGTCCCGTCGCCGTCCTGCGACAACGCTGGCTTCGGTACTCCACCACCGGACCGTCCTGCGAACTGCAACTTCGGTACTGCTGCCCGGCAGTTCGCCTCTGCCGGGCCTTGTCGATCTCAGCTACGAGAGAAACCATAACCACACCACTGGCTAATGTCTACTCCAGCCGACATAGATTTCCGAGTATTCGGTGGTGAGGTAATCGACCTCGAACAGTGGTGAAGGGGGGAGCGAACCGGGTTGACGGGCCGCGTCCGGGGCACAAGCCCCAGACGCACAGGACCGGGCATTGACGATCCAGAGACCGGGGGAACCTGATGGACACGATGAGCGTCAACGTCGCAACCCTCCGCTCCGCGACCTCCGTCGCCGGCGCACGCGAGAGCACCCGGGACTTCCTCGACGGGCTCGTACCGGCGATTGCGGCCGAAGCCTCCGACGCCGCGGTGCTGGTCGTCTCGGAGCTCGTCACCAACGCCCTGCGTCACGGCGGCGAGACCTGCACCCTGGAGCTGACCGGGCACCCGGGTACCATCGAGGTGGCCGTACACGACCCCAGTCCGCAGGCCCCGCGCATGCGCACCCCCGACCTGAGCGGCGAAACCGGAGGCTTCGGCTGGCCCATGGTCAACCGCCTGGCGCGCGCCACCGCCGTGAACCGCCAGGCGGACGGCAAAACCGTAAGTGCCCTCCTCGCTCGGTAGCGTCCGGGCGCCGACGCCCACCGGCTCTCCCGCTTTGCTGTGGCGCAACTTCGGGCGTTCCGGTGCCTGCACCTGCCGACGAAGAACCGAAGCTGCGATGTCGGGCCGGGGCGTTACTGCGAGGGGCGGGGCTCGGTGTCACAGATGAACCCGCCTGGGAAGCTACCAGCCGAATTCCATCTGAATCGGGATGCCGTCCACGATTTCGTTCGGTCTGGGCGTGTGGAGCCACCCCGATCGACACGCCGAGCTGGGTGGCGATGGGCGCGTACAGGTCGGTGGAGACCTCTGGGGTGCGCAGGGAGATCAGGAGGCGTAGCTGACGGGCAGGCCGATGCGGTCGTTGCGCCTGTTCGCCTTCCACCAGCCTCCGACGGGGTAGACGGCGAGCGTGCCGCAGTCGGCGAGTTCGGCCGCCGATCCGCGCCAGATGTCCGCGTGCAGTGAGCCGAGGTTGCGGGCCCGAGGGCCGACCAGCCACCTGTTGTGGGACTCGAATGCCCTGGGATTGCCGAGGCCGTCGCTCCGAGGTAGTGGGCCGGGGTGATGATGGTGGTGATCTCGACGGCACGCCCGTCAGCGGTCCGGCCGGTGCGCCGGATGTCGGTCACCCTGCGCTCCGGAGAGATTTCCAGTGCGCGGGTCTCGGCCTCCGTAGGCAGGCGGCTGGGGGTGGTCCGCTCGTCGAGATGGGTCTGCGCGAAGCCCAGACCGATCAAGACGGCCCTCGCAGCGCCCGGAGTGAGCGGGACCGGCTCTTCCAGCACGGTGTTCTGCGCGACCGTCAGGGGGAACCAGCTTGTGGTCTGGCGAGCAGCCGACTCCTGCGCACGAGATAGCTGGCTTGTCCGGGTTCGACGCCCAGGACGTCAGCGATATCGTCTGGCGGCTCGGCCCGCTGGACAACGACCTCGTACCGGGGCTCCAGCCCCAGCGCCAGAATCTGATCAGCCGGGTCGTGCCCCGCGGTGGCCGAATGGGAGACCGGCGGGAGCCGGGTTACGACCGTTCCGCGCCCCTGCCGGGGCCGCACCAGTCCCTTGGCCGCCAGGACGCTCATCGCCCGGTTCACCTCTGGGTGTGACGCCACCGGCGCCGTGACCCGACCTCGCCTGCCAGCTTGGAGGAACACCCGATGCTGTACGACATCACCGCCAGCCCCCTGGCCCCGCCCGAGGTTCGCGGATGATCCGTAGCCCGTGTCCTCATTGTTCGCAGGAGTCGTGCGTGTGCAGGCTGGTGGTCACTGTGTGGTGCGGCAGCGGGTAAGAGCGTGGCTGCTCGGGTGGGGCGGCTTGTGCTTTTGCTGCCTTGGCCGGGGTGTGCTGGTCGAGGTCGGGGTTGCGTACGTTGGCCCCGACTTCGTCGGTGAGCTTGTGGCGGACCTCTGGGGCTGGCGGCGCTGGCCAAAGCTGCAGCAGGTGCTGTTCCAGGACTGTGTCTCCCTCTTCCGCCCACATGTCTCCTTCTTCTGCTGCTGCGTCACGGCCGCGTGCATGGACGCGCACTCGCCACCATCGGGGCTCGTTGCCGGTCGGTAGGCAAAGCTCTTCGATGCAGTCGGCGGTCACATCGCCGATGTTGAGTTCGCCAAGGGGCACGTGCATGCTGACGTCTACGATCTCGTTCCAGCCGTCCACGTGCTGCGCTGGTTCTTCTTTCGTCACCTGGATGGTGAGGTCCACGTTGCCCCAGGACGTACCGGTCATGACGCTGATGTAGGTGCCGGCGGAGTTGACCGAGACCAAGCCGTTGCCGCCTGTGAGGTCTTCCGCTGTCAGCTCCACAGGCTCGGCGTGCGCTCCGTACAGGACGTACTGGGAGTGCGACATGCTGATCCGCATGTCCCTTTGGTCGGACATCGTTTCTCTTTCCTAGGCGTGGCGCCGCGGTCCCTGTTCTCATCATCGAGAACAGGGACCGCGGCGTGCTACGGGTGGTGCGCAGATCAGACGAAGACCCAGAATGCCTCGCGTTCCAGCACGCGCTGTTTGAGGTTGAAGGCGGTGGTCATGCCGCCTCGTTGGTCCTGCTCACCCCTGGGCACGGCTGCGACACCACGGCTCTCCTTGGAAGCTTCGTGCCGCCCTCGTGCGTGCGAGCGAAGGGGTACTCATCGCAGGACTTTCCCTTACCGGGCTTCATCTCAGCCGCCACTGACAACGCCCGCGGGGCGATCGCCGTGATGGGCCAGGGCCTGGTGCGGGTCGTGGCCGGGGGCGGGGAGGTAGTCGGTGTGGACGGTCGCGGCGGTCAGCCGCGGGACCGCGTGGATCAGGGCGTGCTCGGCGGCGACCGCGAGTTCGTGGGCCTCGACCACGGTCAGGTGCGCGTCGACGACGATGTCGGCCTCGGCGCGCAGGGCGTGCCCGATCCACCGCATCCGCAACGGCCCGATGCCCCGTACTCCCTGCACGCCGCGCAGGGTCTGCTCGGCGGTGGTGACCAGGGCGGGGTCGACGCTGTCCATCAGGCGGCGGTAGACCTCACGGGCGGCGTCCTTGAGAACCAGCAGGATCGCGGCGGTGATCAGCAGGCCAACGACCGGGTCGGCCGCCTGCCAACCCACCGCGGCGCCGCCGGCACCCAGCAAGACGGCCAGGGAAGTGAAGCCGTCGGTACGGGCGTGCAGCCCGTCCGCGACCAGCGCGGCAGAACCGATCTTCCGCCCGGTGCGGATGCGGTAGCGGGCCACCCACTCGTTGCCTACGAACCCCGTCAGCGCGGCCGCCGAGACGGCCCACAGGTGGGTGATATCGCGGGGGTTCATCAGTCGGTCGACGGCCACCCAGGCGGCCAATGCCGCCGATGCAGCGATGGTCGCCACGATCAGGATGCCGGCCAGGTCCTCGGCCCGGCCGTAGCCGTAGGTGTAGCGGCGGTTCGCCGCCCGCCTCCCCAGGACGAACGCGATCCCGAGCGGGATCGCGGTCAGCGCATCAGCGGCGTTGTGGATCGTGTCGCCGAGCAGCGCCACCGACCCCGACAGGGCGACGATCACCGCCTGGACGACGGTGGTGATCCCCAGGATGGCCAGGGAGATCCACAGTGTGCGCATCCCCTCCCGGGAAGTCTCCATCGCCGCGTCGACCTTGTCGACGGCCTCGTGACTGTGCGGGGCCACCAGGTGCGCGAGTTGGTGCCGCAGCCGGGCCGGCAGCGAAAGCCCGTGCCGGTGCGCCGTCTGCGCAGACCCGCGCCCGTGGTCGTGGTCGTGGTGGTGGTCGTGCGTGTGAGTGTGCCGATTCCCCTCCATAAATCTCACCGTGGCACACGGATTCGATTGCAGCTACAGCCGTCATACCCACCCTGACCAGGTGCGATGCTCTCGCAACAGCGCACGCCGGGCATCTGGCCGACAACCACCAGCTCACACCCCTCCTGCCCCGGGCGCCCACCGGGACGGGACGGATTCCCGGCAGGTGTGCGACGGGAAGGATCTGCTCTGCGCCCGGGTCGCTCAGCAACCCCCGGACACCGTGGTCTCTGCCGACACCCGGCCGGTACGTGCGATCGGCTCAGATGCCGGGAAGGCCGGCCGCGCCGAGGCCGAGGGCGGCGCTGACGCGAGGGCGCGCAAGACACTCGATCGAAACCGCCGCGCTCGGTGATGGGTGCCGGGGCAGCCGGCTCGTGGCTCCGGTCGGGGCCCACCAGCCCGGCAATCGCCGACCGCCGAGGTCGGTTAGCGCCGTCGCCGTCGTCAGGACAGCAGGAGGAGGCTGTCCCAGGCGTCGGGTGGTGCGGGGAGGATGCCTGCGAGGTCGGCCAGGGCCAGTGCTGTTCCGGTTCGCCCGGTGAGGAAGCCGGGTGTTCGGCGGCGGGGCGGGGCGTCCACGGTGGTGGGGGCGGCGCGGTCGGTCACTGCGGGGCAGGGGAGGCGTCGGGCGCACTGGAGGACTCCGGCCGTGCCGTGGCACAAGGCGGAGCCTTCGGTGTCCCAGTGGATCGCTGGGCGTTCGGCGAGCGCTCGCATGGCGGCGTGCGCCGTTTGGTGGAGTTCGGGCTTGGCGAGTGCCTGATGGGCGGTGGCCAGGGCGGTGGTGATGCCGGGGACTCCGTAGCACCAGGCGGTAGTGCGCCCCCTGGGGGTGCCTGCGGGCTGTTCGTCGCGGGCAAGGGCGTCGCCGCTGATGTGGGGTGGCCAGGTGAGGTTGGGGCTGCGCCAGGTGAGGAGCCACTGGGCGGCGGTGTGGACGGCCTCGACCTGTCCGGCGACGGTGTGTCCGGCGGGGTGGGCGGTGGCCAGCAGTGCCAGGGGGCCGGCGATGCCGTGGGCGAGTCCGGTGGTTGCCGCGCCGCTGGCCGGGGCGCGGACGGTGGATGGGTGGAGCTCGGCGGGCAGCCACCATCCCGGGCGCTGTCCCTGGGGTGTGAGGGTCAGGTGTGTCAGGGCGGTGAGGGCGGCGTGCAGTCCGGGTTGGGCCTGGTGGTGGTGCCCGCGGTGGTGGGCGGCCAGCAGGACGCGGCCGATGCCGGTCAGGCCCTTGATGACGTCGTAGATGGCCCAGGGTGTGGCCTGTTGGTGGGCGGCGCGACGGTGGTGGTGGTCGGCGAGGGCGATGGCGCGTGCGGCGAGCCAGGTGGTGGCTCGGGGCAGCAGGGCGTGGTGGGGGTCGTGGGGTGGCAGGTAGCCGGTTCCGATGATCAATGAGGCGGCGAGCGCTCCGGGTCCGGTGTAGATGCCGTCTGCGGGCGCGGTGCCCAGGTGGCGGGCCGCCGCGTCCCAGTGGGCCGTGGCCGTGGCCGTCGAACCGGGTTCGGCTTCGGCGAGGCAGGCGTGCAGCAGAGCGGTACCGGCCAGGCCGTAGCACAGGGTGTGGGCGGCCCGTGGGGTGAGTGCGGCGGTGATGGTCTCGGGGTCGCGGAGGTCGCGTGCGATTTCCAGCGCTCGCTGAGCGGCACGAGCACGCAGATCGGTGGTGGTCATGGTCGGTGGAGGAGGTCGGCGGCCAGGCTCCGCATGAGGTGTTCGTGCCCGGGGTCGGTGGTGAGCATGCGGTTGGCGTGTAGGTGGATGACGTCGCTGGCGCACCGCGCGGCGTGCGGTGGCGCGAGGGTGTCGCGGTAGGTGGTGAGCGCAGTGTGGCGTTCGGTGTGTGCGGTGGCCAAGTCGGCTTCGGTGAGCAAGGTGGTCGTGGCCTGGGTCAGTTGGGGGCGGAGCGTGTCGCGGCGGCGGCGCTGGAGCGGGGTGAGGCGGCCAGGGGCCAGGGCGAGGTGGGCGTGGTCGGGCGCGAGGGTGCGGGCGATGTCGGCGGCGCTGATGGCGGCCAGCAGGAGGCGTTGATCTTCGGTGTGGACGAGGGCGGCCAGTGCGAGGCGGCTGTCGGCGCAAAAGAGGTGCTCGGCGGCGGTGATGGCGTGCGGGCCGCCCCAGCGTTCGATCTCCGGCGCGTAGGGCTCCAGGCGCAGGGCGCCTGTGGGCAGGAGGCCGCGGCGGTGGAGCCGGTCGGTGTCCTCGGCGAGTTGTGGTTGTACGAGGCCGGCGAGGGTCTGGGGGTCGGCGTGCCAGCGCAGGCGCAGGTGGGGGCCCAGGGCGGGGGTGGTGTAGCGCAACCAGAACCAGCGGTTCACCTGTGGCGCAAGGTGGGTGAGCAGCGGGGTGAGTTCGCTCAAGACGGTGTCGTGGAGGCGGGCGGGCGCGGTGAGGGTGGCGGAGAGCCACTGGCTGCCGGGCAGGTAGGCGCCGCTGCCCGGGGTGCGCAGTGCGGCTCGCGGATCGGGGAGCGCGGGCGGTGGGGCGTGGCGCCGGGTGAGGGGGACGACGAGGTCGAGCAAGTGGCGGGCGCCGTTGGGGCCTTCGACTACGGTCTGTTCCGCGAGGGGGGCCATGGGCTCGGCCAGGGTGCGAGTGCCGCGGTGGATGCTGCGTCGCAGCAGTTCCCGTTGATCGGCGTGGCGCAGATCCAGGGGGAGGTGACGGTCGGCCTCCTCTGCGACGAGGACAGGCGGTGGCGCCGGGCGGGTATGGGTGTGCCAGGCGGTCAAGTGTGCGTCGAAGGCGGCGCGGTGAGCGGCGGCTGCGGCCAGGGGCTCGGGTATGCGCCAGCGTGCGGGCGCGAGGAGGATGTCGCGGTAGCGCACGCGCGGGGTGGCGGGCCAGTAGGTGAGCGGGTACCAGGACCATGGGTGCCACGGCCGGGCATCGGCGTGGCCAAGGAGGTGGAGCAGGTAGGCGGCCGGAGGCAGGTGTTGGGGTGCGAGGCGGTTGTAGAGCACGGAGGCGACCGGCCGGTGGTGGACGGTGGACCACAAGATCAGGTGGGTGCCGTTGGTGGTCAGCGCGAGGTCGTCGAGCATGAGGTCGCCGGGGCGGGCGGGGACGCCGAGCGGGATGCGCCAGGGGGCGGCGCCGGTCTCGGCGGACAGGGCGCTGGCCGGGCCGGTGCCCGGGCGGCAGACGATCTCCGCGGTCATCGTCCCGCTGCCGACATCGCGGTCCTGGCGGGGTGCTAGGTGGGGGAGGTGGCGTATCCACCGCCCGGGAGCTGCGCCGGCCGTCTGCGAACCGGTGCCCGGGCGCACCGCGATCCGCACGCCGCCTTGAGCGCGCAGGAGTTGGACATGGATCTCGGCTGTGCGCGGTGGAGGGAGCACAGAGGGGTTGGCGAGCTGGTCGATGTCCTCTTCACCGAGGACTAGTTCACCGTCAGGCGAGGAGACAGCGTCGGCTAGGAGGCGGGCGAGCGCAGCGGTGCGCTGTTGCCTGGGCTCTTCCTGTCTGCCGAGTGCGTCGGCGGGGCCGGGGGGACCCAGGCCGGTGACGGAGTCGAGGACTTCGCGCAGCGGTACGAGCCGGTGGCGACCGTAGACGGTACAAAAGCGCCGGTGGTAGTCGATCAGGGGACCGTGCCGGTGGCCGATGCGCCACAGCACGCCCGCAGCTTGGGCGGCTTTCTCCCCCACCTTCGGCGGCAGGGCGATCTCCGCGTCGGCCACGGTGTCCACGACCAGCGGCCGGTGTGTGGGATAGAGGGCGTCGGCTACCTCGCGGGCCTGTGCCAGCAGCGCCCGCCGTGCCATGGCGCCGGGCGCCAGCTCGTCGCAGCGGGCCAGGATCTGATCCAATCGGTCCAGGGCCGGCCGTACGGCGGCGGTGGCCGGCATCTTGGCCAGCAGGTGCCGCAAAGGATGGGTGCCTGCGTTGGCCGGGACCAGGTCGGTCAGCAGCAGACCGGTGTCGATCATGTCGAGTACCGCGCGCCGGGCGTGCTGTTCGGCGGCGCGAGGATGGCGGCGCATCAGCGTGGCGATCAAGTCGGTGGCCGCGATGCCGTCGCGGCTGGCGCTCAGCAGCCACAGCGAGACCGTGGTGGCGCGCACGCTCGCCGGCTGCATCCCTCCGGGGGCGGGGCATCCCGCCTCCAGCCGGTCCCCGCGCGTGGCGGCCCACGGGGCGGCGGTCAAGGTCAGGGCAAAAAGCAACTCCGGCTCCACCCGCAGCGCCCGGTTGGCGACTTCGGCCAGGAGGGCTGGGCTGGGCACGGTCACGGCCCGGTGCGCGTCCCCCAGACGCAGCACGGAGGTGGAGGCGGTCAGCGGGGCAGCGGCGACTGCCGCGAATATCCCGTGCGGGGTCGTGCGGGTACGCGAGCGCAGATCGTAGGCTCGTCGCGTAACGCGGCCACGCTCGGTGGCCTGGGCTTGCTCGGCGCTGCGGCTGGCTAAGAACATGCCTTCCTCCAGCAACGCCTCGCCATCAGCCTCTTCGCCACCGGCGCCTGGCCGCAGGGGGATACGGGCCATCGCCATCGGGCTGTGAACGAAGACACCGCGCACCTGGTTCTTCCCTTTCCCTCACGCCGACCGGAGAGGCCGGGCACCACCGTGCCCGGCCCCGGGGCTGTGTCAGCAGCCGGTCGTCGGGCCCTGCGGCGGAGACTCCCCGCAGCCGTCTCCCGTGGTGTCGCCCTCCTCCTCACCACCCCCGAGCCAGACAAGCAGCCGTCCGGTGTCACACCCGGTGGGGTCCAACTCGAAAGCATCGGCCAGCGCCGACGAAGACTCGCCCATCTCCTCGACCGGTCGTAAGTGCGCGGATTGCGGTGCTGCCATCCCCATTCCCCTTTCCTCTACCCTCCGGGCACGCCGCCCAGAGAAGCGAAGTTGGCCCCCTGGCTACCGGCGGCCCCGCCATGTCAGGTGATGGACAGGCGCACGCTGGGTTTGTCCACCATGACCCCGCCCGGGGTGCGCCGGTCGCCGGAACGGTAGGCACGCACCACCGGCTCCTTGGTGGCGTGCCGGTCGAAACAGCGCACCGCTTCGCAGAGGTAGGTGGCAAGCTGCTCACGGCCGGGCCCGTGGGCGATCACCCCCAACTCGTACCGCTCAGGGCGCACCTGCGGCACCTGCCGCAGCGTGAGATAGGCCAGCGAGTCCTCGTTCCACACCGCGGGCATCCCTGTGCCCAGCACCCAGCCGACCAGGCCCTGCTCGGCCGCCTCCTGTGTCGCGCGCAGCCTGCCGTACGGGGCGACCGCGCCCGCCAGCCACACCTCCAACCGCGGCAACACACCGCCCGCCGCCCCCAGCTCCACCCCCGTCCACTGCTCATGCTTGGGGCCGGTGAAAGCCGTGACCAGTGATTTCTCGTCGGCCACCTGGTCCTCATCCACCGTCAACCGCACCTCGCGGCCGGCCAGCTGCACGACGCGGGGAGCGTGCGCGCTACTGCCCTGCATGGCCACGAAGCCACTGACGATCAGCGCGTCACTGCGCAGATGCGCTTCCTCGCGGCCGAAGGCAATGGTGCGCGACATGCCGCGAAAGCGCAGCGGAACCACCAGCCGCCCATCTGCCGCGAGTTGGTCACACCAGGCCACAGGCACATCGGCGGCGCCGACAGTGACCAAAATGCGATCGAACCCCCGTGTCGGCGCGCCCGGCAACGGCTGCGCGCCGTCGGCCTGCCGCACCCGCACCCGGCCGTACCCGGCCTGGTCCAGCAGCGTGCGGGCACGCTCGGTGATGTCCGGATCGATATCGGTCGATGTCACCAAGGACTGGTCTTGCGTCAGCTCAGCCAGCAGCGCGGCGTTGCATCCCCCCGAACCGATTTCCAGCACCGTCATCCCCGGCGCTACCTGGGCAGCTTCCAGCATCCGCGCGTGCAACCAGGGCGCGGAAAGCGAACTCACTGGTCTACCCGCGGCGTTGTGCTTCGTGAAGATCGCCTCCGGTGCCCCGTAGACCTCCCCAGCACTCACCTCGGGTGCGAACGCATGTCGAGGCACCACGCGAAAAGCTGCCTCGACCTCAGGCGAGCAGATCGCCCCCCGCGCCCGCAGGTCGGTCACCATCCGCTCCCGCAGATCCGCATGCGCGAGCACACCAACACCCGTCTTCGGCACGCACACCGTCCTCTGCCCGCATAGCGCAGGGCCTTGATATCTGGGGTAAGCCGCTATGTAAGCACGGCGCAATGCCGCGATGGACCCCCAACCAACGCACTCCAGCCAAAGTGGACGTGTGGCCTGACGTCATTGCTGCCAGCCCGTGGGTGTGATGCAAGGGCTCGTATGGTTCCCCGTTTCAGCAATCAGCTTCAGCAGTCGTCGGGTGTCCGTCAGGTCTGGAATGACGTGGTCAGCCCCCGCTTCGATCAGCGCCTCTCGCGAGGTGGTGCCAGAGGCGACACCGATGACATGCGCGCCACCTTCTCGCCCTGTGCTGACGTCCTGTAACGAATCGCCGACGATCACAGTGTTACGCCGGTCGAAGGCGCGTCGATAAGCCGCTGTAGCTCGCTGTTGAGCGATGGAAACCAGGTGGGGGCGGTGTGGGTCATCTGATGCGTACCCGCCGAGGGCTATCTCCACGAAGGCATCGAGACCGAACGCGGTCAGCTTGATCTCAGCGCTCGCCTTGAGGTTGCCGGTGACGATGGATGGGATTAGATGCGGGGCGCCTCGCACTGCGCTGAGCGCTTGGACGGCTCCGGGCATGAGGTGCCCGTTAGCGCTTAGGGCCTGGTGGTGATGGGCGAGACGGTCAGGCAGCTGTTGCACGATGTGCTTCGTGAGCGCGTCCACGTCGGTAAAGGGCACGTCGTTGGTAAGGAGTAGTTCGCGCACGGCCAACGGCATCGTCAGGCCCGTGCCGCGGGCAGGGAGCTTTGTCGCCTCGCGTCCCACGGTGTCGCGGAAGACCTCGCGGTAGACCAGTCGGTCGGTGTCACCGACGTAGAGCAACGTACGGTCGATGTCCCATAGCACCAAGATCACGAGGCGACCCGTTCGGTGAGGGAGGCGGTGCCGCGCTCCACCAGCTCGCGGGAGGGAAGGGAGTCAGATTGGCAGGCTTGCGCGAGCATGGACCGAAGGTGCTCATCGAGCCGGGCTGAGCGGATGTCTTCGGCGAGGGTGAGGACCTCTTGACCGATCACGCATCCGCCATCGACATCACCGGCCTGCAACTGTGCGGTCGCTGCACGGGAGAGAAATTGTGCGTGTGTACGGGCTTCCTTCCGGTTGAGGCAACTTCGCGCGGACTTGAAGGCCACTGCTGCTTTCGCAGGCTGACCTAGTTCGAGGTAACAACTGCCGGTTTGCCCAAGAATCTCGCCTGGGTTGATCCAGTACAGCCAGTGCGGGTCGTGTTCGCCTCTTCCCTCGGCGCACAGGCTTCGTGCTTCGTCCAATGCGGCCTCAGCCTGCCGTGCCTCGCGAAGGCGAGCATGACCGCGCGCTTGCCGTGTCGCCAGCATGGCGTGAAGCGCGGGCGCATCGTGCATGCCGATGCTCTGACGAGCAGCGAGAGCGGCGGTGACGGCGTCCCGCGGATCGCCAACGGAGTACGCATGGATGGCCAGGAAGGCGAGGGCCCCGGCGCGGAGGCGTGGGTCGCCAGAGGCGTGAGCGGCGCGCAGGGCTGCAAGGAAGAACCGTTGCCCCTCTGCGTGTGCTCCGCCGTCGAAGGTGTACCAACCTGTCTGCATCGCGGTATCGGCAGTGACCGCCGCGAGGCGGCGCCGGGTGCGGTCGTCGTGGCTCGACTGCTTCACCAGGTTCAGCAACATCTTCAGGTGGTTCGTTGCGGTCGGCACCAGCGTCCCGCTGCCCTTGGTGGCGTCCATGTGTCGCAGTGCATCGGTGGTCGCTTGCAGCGAATCAATCAGAGAACCTGACACCTGCACGCCGTCTGGCTCTAGCGGTGGTGAGGCTACCGCGCTTGCGGGAGCAATAGACGATTGCAGGACGTAATGCATGAGCCCAGCTCCGCTAAGAGCCAGGACGCCGCGCCGTTTCATGGCACCTCCGACAGCGATCTCCAGTGAGGTCACCATACGGTCGGGCGTCCAGGGCAGGGCGGGGTCATCACGGTGCATATCGGACTGGCGTGCCCTCCCGTGTAAGGGGGCGAGCAATAGCGGACGTAAGTCCGCAGGAAGTCCTAACCCGTTTAGGAGATCGATAATCGCGGATGGTCCGCTCAGTTCTTTGCGCCCTCGTTCCAGGTCGGACACGTACGACTGTGTGAACCCTGCAAGAGAGCACATGGCCATCTGAGTCAACCCCGAACGGCGGCGCAGGTGACGCAGAAGCTCGCCGAAGTCCCATTCACGCAGGGCGCGTTGGACTCGATCGTCGCGCCAAGCCCTGTCCGGCACCTGAGCAACTATGCCGGTACGAGAACAGAGAGTGCAGATCAGAGAAGGGTTGTACTGGCTCAGCGCGCTTCCGCACTGATCGCAAACGCGAGTGTTTCTCATGTGTGTCGCTTTCTCCGGCCCGACGGTGGAGAGATCAACAGCCTAGCCCACAGCCGATATCGCAGTTGCGATATCGCACCAGCGATCAATATCTGATCCGGCCGCCCCCACACTTATGCGCACAGCTCACCCGGCCGCCACTTCGGCGGTTGCCCCCGTATGCGTCGAACACGAACGTTCGAATAATCCGCAGACGACGACAAGAACAGCGGGGGCCTTCGCCTGGACACTCACTGATGAGGAACGCCATGGCCCGAACTACTCCACCACCCGCTACCGCGGCTGCACCGTTCGCCCACGGTCTGGCTGCGGGTCCCTTCACATCGTCTTCCTCGGGCACCACGCCTGTAGTGGTCTACGTCTGCTGGTCACCGGGGCAGTCGGCCGGATCGCGCCCATGGGCATGGCAGGTGAAACGCCACCTGCGGAGGCGCGGTTATCGCGCGGTCGCGCAGTTCGAGGATGTGGCGGCCGGGGACGAGTACGCCTGTCGGCCTGGGTGGACGAACGCGCAGGCGCTGGTCGAGTTGGGACTGGCGAGGGGTGTTGTGACGTGGTCGCCCGTGATGCTGTGGTGGACGGCCAGTGAGCGCGAAGAAATGGTCGTGTGGCTGGAGCGTCACGGTGCTTTTGTCTCCAGCGTCCACGGTGGCCTGCCCGCAGCAGGCCCTCGGCCGGCAGGCCCTCGGCCGGTGGGACGCGGTACAGGAGTGTGCGCTTTGCGGGCTGTTGAGAGTTCAGTGGCTGAGGCCCGTCGCCATGTGGCCGAGTGCCTGATCAGTGCGGGTCACCCGGAGGCAATTGATGCCGCCGCCTTGGTAACCAGTGAGGTGGTCACCAACGCCATCAGACATGGCACGGGCGATCTGCTGCACTCGGGGGTAACCGTTGCTGTGTGGTGCCAGGCGACCCAGGTGCACATCGATGTCCTGGATACGTCCGACTCGGCCCCGTGCCTGCGGCAGGCGAGTGACACGGCGCAGTGCGGCCGGGGGCTGCTCTTGGTGGAAGCGGTGGCCACGCGGTGGGGCTACGACCACGCTGATCCAGGTCCGGGCAAGCGGGTCTGGGCCGAAGTGGCCTACGGGGAGGCGGCGTGACCCGGGCCCCTGGTGCTCACCGTGCTGACCTGCCGGGTCTTCTGTCGTGTCGGCCCTGCGACGTGGTGCTGACCGAGGGCGGCATCCTGGGGGATG
>NZ_JACHJL010000011.1 GCF_014203645.1 Streptomyces zagrosensis
ACCAACCCCACACCCTCCGCAAAATTCGTCCCATCCGCCCCCTCCGCAAACGCCTTACACCGCCCATCCCGCGCCAACCCCCGCTGCCGACTGAATGCCACGAAGGGAGTTGGCGTTGCCATGACCGTGACACCACCGGTGAGGGCCAAAGTGCTTTCCCCCGAACGCAGCGACTGGCATGCCAAGTGCAGCGCGACAAGGGAGGAGGAGCAGGCCGTATCCACGGTCACCGCGGGGCCCTCAAGGCCGAGCGTATAGGCCACGCGTCCGGAGATGACGGAGGAGTAGACCCCGGTGGGAATGTAGCCCTCGACATCGGCCGACGCATTGTTCAGCAGAGTGTCGTAGTCATGGGAATAGCAGCCGACGAATACACCGGTGGCGCTCTTATGCAGGGAGGTGGGGTCGATGCCGGCCCGCTCGAAGGTTTCCCACGCGGTTTCCAGTACGAGCCGCTGCTGCGGATCGGTGGCCAGGGCCTCGCGCGGGCTCATGTGGAAGAACTCGGCGTCGAAGTCGGCGGCGTCGTAGAGGAATCCGCCCTGTCGGCCGTAACTCTTGCCCGCTACATCGGGGTCCGGATCGTAGAGCGTCTCCAGATTCCAGCCCCGGTCGGCAGGGTAGTCCGCGATGGCGTCCTTCTCGTCGATGACGAGTTGCCACAGGTCCTCGGGGGATGAGACGCCTCCCGGGTATCGGCAGCCCATGCCCACAATCGCGATGGGCTCGAACCGGTCCGACTCGACCTCTTGTAGGCGTTGGCGAGTGCGGCGCAGGTCGGCCGTCACTCGGCGCAGGTACTCCCGAAGCTTCTTTTCATCCGACATCAGAAGCCACCATCCTCACGTTGGCCGGGCAGTCCGGAAAGTCCAAACTCGTTCTCGATGACGTTGAAGATCTCGTCGTCCGTGGCGGACTTCAGGTCGTCGCCGGAGTCAAGTGCCGACTCCCGATCGTTTTCGCCCAGCTTCCACACAAGGCTTTCCAGGCGTGCTCTGATTGCGGCGCTTTCGGATTCTTCGACGGCGAGTTCGGACAGGCTGCTTTCGAGTTGTTCGAGCTCGCGCTGTAGGCGTAGCGCAGGGTCGGCGTCACGCGGGTTGAGCTGGGTGTGTAGATGGGCGGCGAGTTCGGCGGGCGTGGGGTGATCGAAGATCAGCGTGGGGGACAGCCGTAGCCGGGTCGCCGTGGTCAGGCGGTTGCGCAGCTCGACGGCGGTGAGCGAGTCGAAGCCGATCTCCTTGAAGGGGCGCACGGCCACGATGCTGTCGGGGGTGGGGTGACCAAGGACGGTGGCCGCATGGCCGCGTACCAGGCCGAGCAGATGCCGGTGCTGGTCTTCGGGGGCGAGGGCCGCGAGTTCTTCGGCGAGGCCGCTCGCGGTCGTGCCGGTGGCCGCGGCGCGCCGGGTGGGGGCGCCCGGCAGGGCCCGTAGCAGTGCGGGCACGGCGACCGGGTCGGTGGGCGGTGTGATGGGGCAGGGCGCGAGGTTGGCGTGGTCGAGCCGCAGGGCCGTGTCGAAGAGCGCGAGGGCGTGGTCGGTACGGAGTGGAGTGACGCCGGCGTGGCTGATGACGCGGTCGCGCTGGGCGCCGTCCAGGTGTCCGGTCATGCCGCTGGCCTCCTCCCACAGCCCCCAGGCGAGGGAGGTGGCAGGCAGGCCCTGGGCGCGCCGGTGGAGGCTGAGGGCGTCGAGGAAGGCATTGGCTGCGGCGTAGTTGGCCTGGCCCGCGTTGCCCAGTGTGGCGGTGGCGGAGGAGAACAGGACGAAGGCAGCCAACGGTGCTCCCGCGGTGGCCTGGTGCAGGTTCCAGGCGGCGTCCACCTTGGGGCGGAAGACGGTGGCGATGTGTGGGGAGGTGAGGTTTTCCAAGGTGCTGTCGTCGAGGGCGCCCGCGGCGTGGAGTACCGCCGTGAGGGGGTGCTCGGCGGGGATGCTCTGCACGAGGTCGGCCAGGGCCTGCGGGTCGGCGGCGTCGCAGGCCGCGATGGTGACCTCGGCGCCGAGTTCGGTGAGTTGGGTGCGGAGTTGTGCAGCACCGTCCGCGGCGGGTCCGCTGCGGCTGATGAGCAGGAGTCGCCGGGCGCCGTGCCGGGTGACCAGGTGCCGGGCCACTAGGCCGCCGAGCGTGCCGGTGCCGCCGGTGATCAGTACCGTGCCGGCCGGGTCGAGAGTCGCCGGGAGGCTGAGTGTGATCTTTCCGGTGTGCCGGGCCAGGCTGAAGTACCGCAGGGCCTGGCGCGCTTGGGAGATGGGCCAGGTGGTGGTCGGCAGGGGGCGAAGAGTTCCGGCGTCGAAGAGGGCCGAGAGGTCGGCGAACATCTCCTGGAGGCGATCGGCGTCCACATCGAGGAGGTCGAACACCTCGTACAGAAGGTTCGGATGGACGGTGGCGACCTCATGTGGGTCGCGGATGTCGGTCTTGCCCATCTCGATGAAACGGCCGTTTGGCGCCAGCAGGCGAAGGGAGGCGTCGATGAATTCCGCGGTAAGGGAGTTCAGGACGATGTCCAGGCCGCCGGGGGCATGGGAGCGGAAGTGTGCCTCGAAGTCCAGGGCGCGTGAGGACGCGATGTGGTCGGCGTCCAGGCCCATGGCCCGCAGCGTGTCCCACTTCGGCGGGCTGGCCGTGGCGTAGACCTCGGCGCCGAAGTGGCGGGCGAGTTGGACGGCGGCCATGCCGACGCCGCCGGTGGCGGTGTGGATGAGGACCTTGTCGCCGGTACGTATCCGAGCCAGCTTGACGAGGCTGTAGTACGCGGTAAGGAAGGCCGCGGGGACGGTGGCCGCGGCGGTGAACGACCAGTCGTCGGGTATCCGGGCCACCAGGCGGTGGTCGGTGACGCGAATGGGGCCGATGCCGCCGTCTGCGGCCATGCCCATCACGCGGTCCCCCGGCGCGAGGGATGTCACTTCCGCGCCGACCTCGGTGATGACACCGGCGTCCTCTCCGCCGATCGGCACCTTGCCCGGTACGAGTCCCAGGGACACCATCACGTCCCGGAAGTTCAGGCCCGCGGCCCGTACGGCGATGCGTATCTCTCGCGGCCCCAGGGGCGCGCGGCCCTGCTCAGCCGCCTCAGCCTGGTCTGGCTGGTCTGGCTGGTCTGGTTGCGCTGTGCTCGCGAGGACCACCTGTCCCAGGGTGCCGCCCTGCCCCGACACCTCCAGGTGCCAGCCGGGCCCTTCCGTGGGCGGGATGAGGGTGTCGCCGCCGGTGGCCGGCACGAGCCGGGCCGCACTGATCTCCCCGTCGCGCAGGGCAAGTTGGGTCTCGCCATCGCTCAGCGCGGCGGCGAGTGCGGTGGGTAGCGCGCGGTGAGATGCCTCGCGGTGATCGGTGTCGAGCAGCAGGAACTGGTCGGGATGCTCGGCCTGTGCGCTGCGTACCAGGCCCCAGATCGCGGCGTGCACGAGTCCGCGTACGTCCATCGGCTCGGTGATCGATGGGTTGACGGCGCCGTGCGAGATGAGACACAGCCGGCTGGCCACGTACTGCGGGGTGGTGAGCCAGTCCTGGAGCAGTTGCAGGACGGTAGCGGTGAGTGCGGCGGTCTGTTGCACGGGGTCGGCATCGGCGTCGGGTGCGGGCAGCACGGCGAGGACGGCGTCCGGTGCGGCTTCGCCTGCTTCCAGGGCGTTGGCGAGGCCGGCCAGTCGGTCGTGGCGCCTGACGGTGGCACCGGTGTACTGGCTCAGGAGGCCGGCCAAGCCGGAGTCCTGGGCGTCGAGCACGGACAGGCGCTGCGGGATGTCGGTCCGCGGACTCTCGTCCCGGGCCGGGAGTGGGTGCCAGGCAAGGTGGAACAGGGAGCGCTGGGTGTCGAATTGGGGTGCCAAGCCCTGGGTGGTGAGGGGGCGCAGGGTCAGGCTCTCGATCGTGATGACGGGCTGGCCGGCGGGGTCGGTCGCGGTCAACTGGACGGTGTTGGGGCCCGTGGGGGTGACCTGTACGCGCAGCGAGTCGGCGTCGGTGGCATGGAGGTGGACCCCGCTCCAGGCGAAGGGCAGCGCGAGCGCGTCCGCTGTGCTGCCGGCCTGGTCGGGGGTGAGGAAGACGGCGTGTAGGGCGGAGTCGAGTAGGGCCGGGTGCAGCCCGTATCCGCTGGTGGGGGTGTCGGGTGCCAGCCGGGCATCGGCGTACACGATGGTGTGGTGGCGCCAGGCGGCGCGCAGGTTTTGGAAGGCGGGCCCGTAGTGGTATCCGCGCTCGGCCAACATCGGGTAGAGGTCGTCCACGGGCAGGCGGTCGGCGCCGGGCGGCGGCCAGGTGCGGTCGGCTGGCTCTGCCGCGGTGGCGCGGGTGGCGGTGCTGAGGATGCCGCTGGCGTGCTGGGTCCAGGGGTGGTCGGCTTCGGTGCCCTGGGGACGGGAGTGGATGTCGATGCGTCGCCGCGCGCCGACCCCGGTGTCGCCGCCGTCTGACTCGGCGGAGGCGACGGTGATGTGCAGGTGTACGGGCTGCTCGCCGGTCAGCAGCAGGGGGGTGTGGAGGGTGAGCTCCGCCAGTACGGGGCAGCCGGTGGCGGTGCCTGCGGTGAGCGCCAGTTCGAGGTACGCGGTGGCCGGTAGCAGGGGCGTGTGGGTGACGGCATGCTCGGCCAGCCAGGGCTGGCTGCTGGTGCTGAGGGTGCCGGTCGCGTGCCAGCTTCCATCGGGCAGGTGCGTGGTACTCGCAAGCAGTGGGTGCCGGGTGCCGTGCAGGCCGACACCGTCCGCGCCGGTGCTGGCGGTGGTGGGGCTCAGCCAGTGGCGGGTGCCCTGGAAGGCGTACGTGGGCAGGTCGATGGGCCGCGTGCTGCCCTGCGGCCGGCAATGTGCCCGGGTCCAGTCCACCGGCGCGCCGTGGACGTAGCCGGTCGCCAGCGCGGTCAGGAACTGCGGCCAACCACCGGCGTCCCGGCGCAGTGTTCCCAGTGCGGCCGTACCAGCGGCGAGGTCGCCATCGGCGTGCAGGACGTGCTGGATGCTGGGGGTCAGCACGGGATGCGGGCTGGTTTCGATGTAGAGCCGGTGGCCGGCGGTGACGAGTTGGTCGAGCGTGGGGTGGAACAGCACCGGCTGGCTGAGGTTGCGGTACCAGTACTCGCCGGTCAGGGCGGTGGTGTCGAGCAGTCCGCCGGTGACGGTGGAGTAGAAGGGCACCTCGGCGGCGGTGGGGTTGAGGTCCGCGAGGACGGTGCACAAGGTGTCGCGGAGGACGGTCATGTGCGGGGTGTGGGAGGCGTAGTCCACCGGGATCGTCTTCGCATCGACGCCTTCGGCCTGGCAGTGGGCGACCAGCCGCTCCAGCGCCTCGACGTCGCCGGCGACGACGGTGGTGGCCGGGCCGTTGACCGCCGCCAGGTGCAGGCCCGGGTGGTCCGCGAGAAGGGCACGGGCCCGGCCGACGGGGAGCGGCACCGATGCCATTCCGCCCGTCCCGGCGACCTGGGCCAGCGCCTGTGAGCGCAGGGCCGACACGCGGGCGGCGTCGTCCAACGAGAGGGCTCCGCAGGCGTACGCGGCGGCGATTTCGCCCTGGGAGTGGCCGATCACCGCATCGGGGTGGACGCCGTGCGCGCGCCACAGGGCGACCAGTGCGCTGGCGACCGCGAACAGGGCGGGCTGGACGACGTCAACGCGGTCCAGACCGGGGGCGCCGGGCCGGTGGCGCAGCACGTCGAGCAGGTGCCAGTCGGTGTGGGGTTCCAGGGCTTGCGCGCAGGCGTCGAGTTCGGCGGCGAAGAGTGGGGAGTCGTCCAGCAGGCCGGCGGCCATGCCGGTCCACTGTGGGCCCTGGCCGGGGAAGACGAACACGGTCTTGGGTGTGCCGGCGGCGGTGCCGGTGACGGTGCCGGGGGCGTCCTTGCCTTCGGCCAGCGCTTCCAGTGCGCTGATGAGCTGGGGGGTGTCCTGCCCGGTGATGACGGCGCGGTGCTCGAAGTGGGAGCGTTCGGTGGCCAACGCGATGGCCACGCCCACCGCTTCGCTCGCCTGCGCCGCGGGTGGCTCGGTGCCTTGGTGGCGCTGTGCCCAGGCGGCCAGTCGGCCGGCCTGCGCGGCGAGTGCCTGCGGGCTGCGGCCGGAGATCGGCCAGGCGAGGGGCCGGCCGTCGCCGTCGTTTTCGGCGCTGCCGTTGTTATCGCCACTGCCGTCGTTATCACCGTTGCCGTTGTTATCGCCACTGCCGTTGTTATCGCCACTGCCGTTGCCGTCATGTTGGGCGGGGACACGGTGCGTCGGGAAGCTGGGGACCTGGTCCGCATCGAGGCTCAGGCGATCGGGGGCCTGTTCCACGATGAGGTGGGCGTTGGTACCGCTGATGCCGAACGAGGACACCGCGGCCCGCCGCGGCCGATCCGCCGTGGGCCAGGCGCGCTCTTCGGTCGCCAGCGCCACCGCGCCCGCCGACCAGTCCACGTGGGAGGACGGCGCGTCCACGTGCAGCGTGCGCGGCACCACACCGTGCCGTAGCGCCAGCACCATCTTGATGACACCGGCCACACCCGCAGCCGCCTGCGTATGCCCGATGTTCGACTTCACCGAGCCCAGCCACAGCGGCCGATCCGCCGAGCGGCCTTGCCCGTACGTGGCCTGCACCGCCTGCGCCTCGATCGGGTCGCCCAACGCCGTCCCCGTACCGTGCGCCTCGACGACGTCCACCTCGCAGGCCGGCACCCGTGCGTTGGCCAACGCCTGGCGGATCACCCGCTGTTGCGAGGGGCCGTTGGGCGCCGTCAGCCCGTTCGACGCGCCGTCCTGGTTGACCGCGCTCCCCCGTATCACCGCCAACACCCGGTGGCCGTTGCGCTGGGCGTCGGACAGCCGCTCCAGCAGGAGCAGACCCACGCCCTCGGACCAGCCCGTGCCATCTGCGGCCTCGGCGAACGCCTTGCACCGGCCGTCGATGGACAGCCCGCGTTGCCGGCTGAACTCGACGAAAATGCCGGGGAGTGACATCACCGTGACGCCGCCCGCCAGGGCCATGGAGCACTCCGCCGACCGCAGTGCCTGGGCGGCCAGGTGCAGCGCTACCAGCGAGGATGAGCACGCCGTGTCCACCGTTACCGCGGGCCCCTCCAGGCCCAGCGAGTAGGCGATACGGCCGGACATGACGCTGCCTGTGCTGCCAGTCAGCAGGAAGCCGCCGTCCGTGCCCTCGGGGGGCTCGTGCATCCGGGGCCCGTAGTCCTGTGCCATCGCTCCGACGAAGACGCCGACCGGGCCGCCGCGGAGCGCCCGCGGGTCCATGCCCGCCCGCTCGATGGCCTCCCAGGCCACCTCAAGCAGCAGCCGCTGCTGGGGCTCGATGGCATCGGCCTCGCGCGGCGATATGCCGAAGAACTCGGCGTCGAAGCGGGCCGCGTCGTGCAGGAAGCCGCCTCGCTTGGTGTAGGTGGTGCCGGGGTGGTCGGGGTCCGGGTGGTAGAGCCCGTGGAGGTTCCAGCCGCGGTCGGTGGGGAAGTCCGTCGTACCCTCGGCTCCTGCGCGCACCAGGTCCCACAGCTGTTCCGGTGTCTGTACGCCTCCCGGGTAGCGGCAGGCCATCGACACGATGGCGATTGGCTCAGCCGGGTCCGTGGCCGGTACGCCGGCGGGGCTGAGCAGCTGGGCACCGGTGTCCTGCCCGTGGGGCGCGGGCTCGTTGAGCTCGGTACGCAGGCGGTCGATGACGTGCTGCGGGGTGGGGCAGTCGAAGGTCAGGGTGTGCGGCAGGCGTAGGCCAGTTGATGTGCTCAACCTGCTGGCGAGCTCGGCGCCGGTGACCGAGTCGAGGCCCAGGTCCTTGAACGTGCGCTCCGGGTCGAAGGCATCGAGGCGCGCGTGCCCCAACACGGCCGCGGTGGCGCTGAGTACGACGCTGGGCACGTCGATGGCACGTCCCTCGCGGGCGCCGTGGCCATCCGGCTCGTGCGCGGGCATCGGCGAGGCGGCCGGTTGCGAGGGCAGTTGCGAGGCAGCCAACTGCGGGCCGGCTGTGTCGGCAGCGAGGGGCCCGGGCTGCGCTGACTGGGTCACGTCCAGCCAGTAACTCTTCCGCTGGAAGGCGTAGGTGGGCAACTCGCTGGGTCGCGCTCCGTGTGCCGCGAAGCACGCCGTCCAGTCCACGGGTACTCCGGCAGCGTGCGCCTGCGCCGCCGACATGAGCATCCGCCGCCCATCGCCGCTGTCGCGGCGCAGGGTGCCGATCGCGGCACCGGCTTCGCCCACGATCTGCTCGACGCTCAGCGTCAGCACCGGATGCGAGCTGTTTTCGATGAATACCGTGTGTCCTGCCGCGGCCAGCGCCCGAACGGCCTCCTCGAACCGCACCGGGTGGCGCAAATTGCGGTACCAGTAGTCCGCGTCAAGGCGTGCGGTGTCGATGGGTTCCCCGGTCAGCGTCGAATAGAACGGGATGTCCGACGTCCGAGGGGTGATGTCGGCGAGCGCCGCAAGCAGTTCGTCGCGTACCGACTCGACCTGCGGAGTGTGCGAGGCATAGCCCGCAAGGACGCTTCGTGCCCGCACGCCCCGTGCCTCGTACGCGGCGGCCAGCTCATCGACGGCTGGCTGATCGCCGGCTACGACCGTGCGCTCCGGGCCGTTGATCGCGGCGACGTGCAGTCGCCCGCCGTACGCCGCCAGGTCCACGCGCACCTGCGCGACCGGCAGCGGCACCGACGCCATGGCGCCCGGCGTGCCGGACAGCGACCCCACCGCCTTGGCGCGCAGGGCCACGATCTTCGCGGCATCCTGCAACGACAGGGCTCCGCTCACATGCGCGGCGGCGATCTCGCCCTGCGAGTGTCCGACCACCGCATCGGGGTGCACCCCCAGCGAACGCCATACCGCGGTGAGCGAGACCATCAGTGCGAACAGCACGGGCTGGATCACATCGGTCCGGTCGAACGCCGGCGCACCGTCCACGCCGCGGATCACCTCGGCCGGCGACCAGTCGAGGTAGGGCGTCAAAGCGTCCGTGCACGCCTGAAACGTCGAGTGGAACACCGGCGATGATGCCCACAGTTCCGCGGCCATCCCGGCCCACTGGCCACCCTGGCCGGGGAAGACGAACGCGACCTTGCCGGGATGGGCTCGCCCACGCACCACGTGCGGCGCGTCCTCACCTCGGCCCAGCGCGGCCAGGCCGGTCAGCAGGTCCTGCCGGTTGTGGCCGAGCACCACGGCCCGATGGGCGAATGCCGACCGCGTTGCCCACAGCGCCGCGCCCACGTCGGCCGGCCGCAACTCCTGTCGTTCGGCCATGAACTGCGCCAGCCGTTCGGCCTGAGCTGCCACGCCCGGCGCGGACCGCGCCGACAGCACCCAGGGCACCGGGCCCGAGGCGGGCACGGTCGCGCGAGCCGCCGCCGGTGACGCAGCGGGCGGCCCGGCGTGGATGTCGGCGTCGCTATGGGCCCCGTTATTGGCACCGTTATTGGCGGCGTTATTGGCTGCGTTATTGGCGGCGGCGGCGTCGGGTGGCGCTGAAAGGACGAGATGGCAGTTGGTGCCGCCGATGCCGAAGGAGGAGACGCCGGCGAGCCGCTGGCCGTCCTCCCTGGCCGGCCATGGGGTACGGACGGCGGCCACCCGCAGGTTCCAGGCGTCGAAGTCGATACGTGGATGGGGCTCAGCGAAGTTGAGGCTGGGCGGTATCTCGCCTTCCTTGATGGCCAGGGCCGCCTTGAGGAGGCCGACGATGCCCGCCGCGCCTTCCAGGTGCCCCACGTTGGTCTTCGCCGAGCCGAGCAGCAGGGGCTCGCTGCTCGTCCTGCCGACACCCAGGACGTCGCCGAGCGCGGATGCCTCCACCGGGTCTCCGACCCGCGTGCCTGTGCCGTGCAGTTCGACGTACTGCACCTGGTGGGGGTCGATTCCAGCACGCCGGTAGGCGCTCGTGAGCACGGCGCGCTGCCCCTCGGCGCTGGGCGCGGCCAGGGCGGTGCCGGGGCCGTCGTTGTTGACGGCGCTGCCGCGGATCAGGCAGTAGATCCGGTCGCCGTCGGCAAGCGCCCGGGACAGCGGCTTGAGGGCGATCATGCCACCGCCTTCGCCCCGTACGAACCCATTGGCCCGGGCATCGAAGGTGTAGCAGCGGCCGTCCGGGGAGAGAGCCCCGATCCGGTCGATGGCCAACGCGCTCTCCGCCACGAGGTTGAGGTTCACCCCGCCGGCGAGGGCGAAGGTGGACTCCCCCGACCGCAGGCTGGCGCATGCGAGGTGCACCGCGACCAGTGAGGAGGACTGCCCGGAATCGACGGTGAGGCTGGGCCCGCGTGCGCCGAGGAAGTACGAGAGGCGGTTGGCGATGATGCCGCGGCTTTGGCCAGTGAAGGTGTGCGGGTTGGTCTCCCGGCGGCGATGCCGGTCCTGGAGCAGGGCGTAGCCGTCCCAGATCGCCCCGATGAACACGCCGGTGCGCGTCGCGTGCAGCGCGGCGGGCACCTGTCCCGCGTCCTCAAGTGCCTCCCAGCCCAGCTCCAGGGCGAGTCGCTGCTGCGGGTCCATGGCAGTGGCCTCGCGCGGGGAGACTCCGAAGAAGTCCGTGTCAAAGCCGTCCACTCGATCGAGGAAGCCGCCCCAGCGAGTGTGTGCCGCTGCGGGCGTAGCCGCGTCCGCTTCGGTCGCGTCCAAGGTGTTCCACCGTCCGGCCGGCGGCTGCGAGATTGCGCTTTCTCCCCGGCAGAGCAGTGCCCAAAATTTCCGCGGATCGGCTGCCTTTGGCAGGCGGCAGGAGAGACCGACGACAGCTATTGCCTCTTCGTTCGGCAGGTGGGTCTCAGGCACAACTCTGCTTCCCCTCGGGGCGTTTTGACACAGGACCGTGCACGCGGGCGCGCCGATTTGATCGCAGGTGACGGGGCCGGCTGGGCCGGTCAAGCGCAGTCCGCGGGTGACGTCTTCGTCGCCGTGAACCGTCCGTCACTCATGAGCAGCTCGCAGCGGTAGACGTGCTTGCACAAGCAGTCGCCGGGCCGTTTCCGGCCTGCGGGCCCGGATTCTTGGTCAGGGAATCTCAGGCCCGGTTGCGTGGAATGAGATAACCACTGCCGATAGCTGCTACGCAACCATATGAAGAGGCCGTTGCCTGTTCGTACTTCCGCCTTGCCCATGTTTCCCATGGACCTTGGGTGGCGCACCGCGGCCTCATTGCGGGCAGCGGGAATCCCACGGGTCCGAATGGATACCGCGGGAAAAGTGCAGTGACGTTTCTTGTGTCAGATCAGGCCGGATCGAATGGCGTAGGAAACCACATGCGTACGGTTGCGTAGATTAAGCTGCTTCATCAACCCGTAAAAGATGTTCTTTATCGTACGCTCCGAGTAGCATAGCTCTTGGGATATTTCTGCTATCACGTAGCCTTCGGCCGCCAGTCTCAGCACGTTGATCTCTCTGGCGGACAGGCCGGATGCGGTGAGGCCACGTGGCGTGAGGACATCACGCTGTACTCGGTGCACATGGTCGAGCAATCCCCCCTGGAGAGAGGAAGGGAAGTCCGCCCAGCCCCTGTTGACTCGTCGAATGACGTCAATAAATTTGGCGGGCGTGAACTCGGCACGCCACAGCGCCGCCCGAACACCGTGTTCGGCCGCCGTCGAGTAATCGGCGTGCCAACTGTTGTCCACGATGAGGCAGAACCGGACGGAGGGAGTCTGCAACTCCCGTAACAACTCCATGGTGGCTGCATTCACCGTCTCCACGGAGACGACCATGACGTCAACTTCAACTCCCGGTGCTGCGGCGCTGAGCACGAATTGCGGATTCGCTTCGAGCGGACCGACCAACCCCATGCACGTTATGGGATCTTCCGCATGAACCGCTACCTTG
The DNA here is from genome assembly GCF_014203645.1 of Streptomyces zagrosensis. GTDB lineage: Bacteria > Actinomycetota > Actinomycetes > Streptomycetales > Streptomycetaceae > Streptomyces > Streptomyces zagrosensis. The sequence goes on from NZ_JACHJL010000011.1 coordinate 11,798, forward strand.
ATCACGACCGTCACCCCGTGTCGAATGAGCGCCCCTGTAGCACGGGCTTCGACCCGCTGCGAGGCGGTACCTCGACATAATTGCATGGCTGCACAGAGGCATCCCCAGCCCGGAGCGGACGGACAGCTACCTGTAGGGAAAAATCACGCGAGCACACGCGAAAGCGGAATGCCGCACACCGCGAAGCAGGTGTCGCATTTTTTCCTATCGGTTCATCTCGGGGGAGAAAATCAGGTAGCGCGCAGGGCACGTACCAGCGTAATCGGCGTATCCGATCATCGATACGCATGAATTTTCGCTCAAAGTGGCACCCGGCGCGACTTCACGAGGCCGCATAAAGTGTCCGGCCCTGCTGGTCGCCCGGCGCACTCCACTCGCGATACGCCAAGAACTCCCACCAAGAGCCGCCAAGAACGCACGTGGTGGCGCAACCCCAAGAACACCGTGGTTTTTTCGCCCTGTCGAGGAAAGGAGTTGGGCATGCCGCGAGGCGCGAACCGGACACGGTGACATCGGGACGGTCCTTGGCTCGCCTGGTCCGCTGTGCGTGCGCGATGGCCCCGCATCCGCGGGCACCCTGCCCGTGCCGCGCGACGCGCCTGGGGCGCCGCCTCTCGCGCAACGGCCCCTGCCCTGCCCACGGGCAGGGGCGGCTGGCGCTGCTGCCGGCACACCTGGCGCCGCCCTGGTCGGCGGTGGGGAGGCGCGACCGACCAGGCGGCTGCTACGCGGCGAAGGCGGCTCGGCGGCAAAGACGCCTGGGGCCTGCATGGTTGGCGCTTCGCACACGACCGGTACGGGCGCCACCGCGGCGCGGGCGACTTTGCCCCGGGCGGGCACGGCCCTGCCCGACCGGGCGATCGTGCCCGGCCGGGCAGGGCAGGCCAGCGCTGCTTTGCCTGAAGGCGCTGGGGCGCGGCAGCTGTGAACACACCGATCCGCCAACTAGCGCTTGCGGCCCACGAGTTCATACCTAGGCGTAGAGATGGAAGCCCTGCCCGCTTTTTCTGCCCAGTAGCCCGCTTTCGAGCATGCGCAACAGTAACGAGGGCGGTGCGTAGAGCGGTTCCTTGAGTTCGGCGTACATCGCCTCGCCGATGGAGGCGATGGTATCGAGACCGATCAGGTCGATCAGCGCCAAGGGGCCCATGGGGTGCCCGCAGCCGAGGGTCATGCCCTGGTCGATTTCCTCGGCCGACGCCGCGCCGGCTTCCAGCATCCGCACCGCTGCCAGCAGGTAGGGCACAAGCAGCGCGTTGACGATGAAGCCCGGCTGATCCTTGGCACGCACCACCTGCTTTCCGAGGGTGGTGGTAAGGAAGGACTCCACTCGATCCAGCGTGGCGGCCCGAGTGGGCAGTGAGCCGACCAGTTCGACCAGCGGCATCACCGGCGCCGGGTTGAAGAAGTGCACGCCGACCAGGCGGCCGGGGTCGCGGGTGCCCTGTCCCAGCTTGCTGATCGGGATCGAGGACGTGCTGGACGCGAGCACCGCGTCCGGGTCCTGCACGACGTCGTCCAGTTCGGCCAGGACCCGCCGCTTGTCGTCAAGGGATTCGCCGACCGCTTCCACCACGAGCTGTCGATCGTGCAGGGCCTTGGCGCGGGTCGCGAAGGATACGCGTTGCATCGCGGCGTCACGGTCGTGCCCGCTGATCTTCCCCTTGCGCACGGCCCGTTCGAGCGATCGCAGCAGTCGTTCCATGCCACGGTCGATGGCTTTCTCGCCGCGGACCAGGACGGTCACGTCGAGGCCGGCCCTGGCCACGACCTCGGTGAAGCCCGCGCCCATCACCCCGCAGCCCACGACTCCAATTCTTCGGAACTCACTCATGCTGCCCTTGCCCGTGGCACGCCGACCAGCGCAGCAGGCAGGTACCGACCGACATACCGCCCCCGAACCCCGACAGCAGCACCAACTCGCCGTCCCCGATCGCGCCCGTACGCACGGCGTCGTCCAGCGCGACCGGCACCGATGCGCTACCGAGGTTGCCGTACCGGCCGACCACGAGATGGGTGCGGTCGCGGGATAACCCGCAACGGTCGGCGAGTTGACCGAGCAGTACCCCGTTCGCCTGGTGCGGCACGAAGCAGGCGATGTCATCGACGCCGACCCCCACCCGATCGAGGACCTTTTGCACCACGGGGGGCACGTTGTTCATCACGAAGTCGCGGACGGCGCGACCTTGCATGGTGAAGAAGTGCCCTCCGTCGGCGAGCGTCTGCGCCGAGGTCGGGAGCCTGCTGCCGCCGGCCGCGACCTTGATCAGGTCCTGAGCCTCGCCATGGGTGCTCAAGGTGACGTCAAGCATCCCGTGACCTTCGGGTACCTCACCCATGATCACGGCGCCGGCCCCGTCGCCGAGGAGCACCGCGGTGCGCCGGTCGCTGAAGTTGAGGATGCGCGAGTAGACGTCGGCGCCCACTACCAGGGCGCGGGAGCCGGGGTTGGCCATGATCAGTCCGCGGGCCACCTCGATGGCGTACACGAATCCGGCGCACACCGCGTTGATGTCGAAGCAGGCCGCGCTTTGGGCACCGATCAGTTGCTGGAGGATGCTGGCCGTGGCCGGTTGCGGGAAGTCGCCGGTGGAGGTGGACACGATGATGTAGTCGATGAGCGTGGCCGGCAGGCCCGCATGGTCCAGGGCGTTGCGCGCGGCGTGGGCGGCCAGGTCCGATGTTGCCTCCGTGTCGGCCGCGTAACGCCTGGTGCGGATGCCGGTTCGGCTCTCGATCCAGTCGGCGGTGATGTCCGGCACCTTCGCGGCGACCTCTTCGTTGGTCACCACGCGCTCGGGCACGTATGAGCCGGTGCCCAAGATGCCGATGGGTCGTGGCGGCGCCATGGCGCTCATGCCGCTCATGCCGTTGCCTCGACTCGGGCCGAGCAGCCCCGCAGGGGGGTGAGGCTCGCTGCGCCGAGTCGGGCGCGCCGCTCAGGGGCGCTGACTCCCATTCCCTCTTGCGGCGCCATACACAGCACCGCGACCTTGCCGAGGTGCCCGTTCGTCTGCACCAGCCGGGTGGCCTCGCCGACCTCGGCGAGCGGATAGACCGTGGAGAGGGTGGGTACGACGTGGCCCGAGTCGATGAGTCGGGCGCATTCCAGCTGTTCCTGGAGATTCGCCACGTGGCTGCCGATCACCCGCTTCAGCTTCATCCACAGATAGCGGTTGTCGAAGACGTGCTGGTAGCCGGTGCTGGAGCCGCAGGTCACCACGGTGCCGCCGCGCCGCACCACGAACACCGAGGCGCCGAAGGTGGCCTGCCCCACGTGCTCGAAGACCACGTCCGGGTCCCGGCCTATGTGGCCGCGGATGATCGAACCGAGCCGCTTGCCGATCGCGATCGCCTGCCCCGGATCGTTGGACGCGTCATCGTCGAGCCCGACCTCGGAGCGTTTGATGACGATGTCACAGCCGAGCTTGCGCACCGCATCAGCCTTGGCGTCCGACCCCACCACCCCGATCGGGATGCCACCACCGTTCTTCACGAACTGCACCGCGTACGCACCGAGGCCGCCGGCGGCGCCCCAGATCAAGACCGCGTCGCCCTGCTTCATCCGGGCGCCGTTGGCGCCGACGAGCATCCGGTAGGCGGTGCCCGCGCACAGTGTGTTGCAGGCGGCCTCCTCCCAGGTCAAGTGGGCGGGCTTTGGCACGAGTTGGCTCGCTCGTACCACGGTGTACTCGGCGAGTCCCCCGAAGTTCGTCTCGAACCCCCACGCCCGCTGTTCAGCGCCGAGCATGCCATCGGCGTGCGTCGCCGGCTCCTGATCGTCCACGTATGCGGGGCTGACCACCACGTGGTCCCCCACGCGCCAACGGCGCACGCCGGAGCCGACGCGCACGATCACGCCGGCCCCATCGGACCCGACGACCTGGTGGTCTTGGTCGTGCCGGGTCGCCCAGCCGCCCTGCTGGGCGAACTGCCGCAGGAAGCGAAAGGTGGAGACGGGTTCGAACATGGCCGACCACACGGTGTTGTAGTTGATCGAACTTGCCATGACGGCCACGACGACTTCGTCCGGGGCGAGTTCTGGCATGGGGACCAACCCGACCCGTAGCGACTTTCTGACGTCCTTGTCTGCCACGTCACGGAACATATCCGCGTCTTCTTTGCGGAGATATGCGGCCACATATTCGCGGGGTAAATCGAGGCGTTCTATCTCAGCGGGCTTCGCGCCGCCGATCAAGGCGTCAGCCAGGGAGCTCATGACAACCTCTTTTCGTAGTCACCGAGATTCTTCATCCCCCGATTGATCTTTGTGTTCTCCGTGATTCAGCAGGTCATCGCGGGAGTTCCCGTGGTGATTCTTCGCCTGTCGTCGGCCGTAGCGGCCACCGACGACCTCATGTGTGGATACCGCATGCGGACAACGCACCAGTGCACAGAAGACGAAACAGGAAAACTTCACTGCTGCGCCGTTCGGAACGGATGACGCGCCTTCGATACGGGTGAGCTACGCGCTACAGAAATGGCGAAGGTCTCCAACGGACGGGTCTTAGGAAATCACCGTCGCGAACGGCCGTCCAACTGTGCCCCCATACTGTGCCTGTTCGTACTCCCAGCCTTGCCCGAACTTCGCAGCTCGCCCGAACTTCGCGGCCACTGTTTGCTGTGAACCTGCGAACCCACAAACGCGCGACGCCTGGGAGCACTGCCACAGCGGTCGGTGACGGCGTCAGCAGGGCCTCAGTGGGGCACGTACCGCGCGAGTCCGCCGTCCAGCCAGGCGGTGGCGAGCTCCAACCGGGAGCGGCATCCGGTGCGGTCGAAGACGCTGGCGAGATAAGTCTCCACGCTCTTCTCGCTGCGCGCCAGCACGGCCGCGATCTGCCGGTTGGTCCGACCGCCGGCGACCATTTGCACCACCTTGAGCTCCATGGCGCTGAACACGGACCTGCTGGTGCGTCGGCGCGGCAGCGATAGCCCCAGCGACTCGGCGACGTCCACCAGCAACTGCCTGGCTCGCCGCGCCGACAGTCGTTCGCACCATTCCCACGCTTCGGCCAGCCACTTCTCTTCGCCGGTGGAGCGGGCCAGCCACAGGCTGGTCATGAAGGACAGCATCTGGTCGCTCTGCCAGGCCGGCAGGGTATGGACGGCCAGGGCACTGTCCACGTCGTCCCACACCAGGGCCCGGGCCAGCAGCGTGGCCACGTGGGTGGTGGTCGAGTCCACACAGGTGTGCAACTCCTCCAGCGCTCCGAGCGCCTCACGGGCAGCGCGATCATGTCCTTCCCGTACCGCGTAGATGGCCAGACGCAGCAACAGGCGTTCCAGTCCAGCGAGATGGCCGCCCGCTCGTAGGACGCGATACTCACGCCAGCCTTCTCGCCAGGCACCCACCGCGTCGCCGCTGTCGTATTGCAGGCCGGTACGGGCCCAGCTGGCCAGCGGCCCGCGGCCATGCGGGGCCGCAGCGCCGGCTAGCCAGGCGGCGGCCCGCGCGGTGTCGCCCTGCCAGCGGCAGATCTCGGCGGCCAAGCTGCGGCTGTGGTCGTACAGCGGCCCGCGGCCGGTGCCCCCGGAGTACATCTCGACCCGGCGGGCCAGTGCCAGCGCCGTATCCCAGGAGCCCGTCAAATACTCGCGGACCAAGGATTGGTACGTACGCAACGGGCTGTCCTCGAACCGTGCGCAGCGGTCACCGAGTACCGCCTCGAACGCGGTTGCCCAGTCCCCGAAGGCCGCCGCTCCGCGAAGCTGTTCGGTGTCGCCGAGTGGGGGCAGGCCGTTGTCCATGCGTAGGCTTTGCACAGCGGACAGGCCGCTGTTGAATTCGGCCCGAGTCCCCAACGTGCCGGTCAACAACAGCATCTCGGCGACGGCCGGTATCTGGAGCGAGGGTGGCTCCGCCAGCGGGACCGCGGTCGGTCTGGTCTGCGCCGGCAGGTCAAGCAGCGGCCCTGCGGAGCTGGGGGGCGGTGGCAGGCCACGCATCCGCAGGGCCAGTGCCACGAGCGCCGCAGCGGGTGGCACGCGCATCGCGGTGCGAGCGGGCGGGCTGTCGTAGGCGACGACGTAGTTGCCCAGCCACTGTTCGTGGAGCGCGGCAAGGGCCCAGGCCGACGCCAGGTCCGGCAGGTACTCGCGGTGCCGTAGCGCGAAGTCATCAGCTTCCGGCAGGAGTTGGTTGCCAAGTCTCAGCAGTGCGGTGGCATCGCCGTGGTCCAACATGAGGGCGATCGCACCACGCAGGATTGCGGGTAGGTCTGCGTCGTCGGCGGGCAGTTGGTGGAACAGGGCCAGACAGGCGCGCGCCGCTGTCCGCCGCCGCTGGCCACCGTGGTCACGGCGAACCGTGGCCAGCAAGATGTCATTCGACAGGGAGTCGGGCAACTCCGCGCCCGCCGCGAGGACGTGATCACACAGGCGCGGGTCCAAGGCCCCGTGTGTCCCACCCGCCCGCCGCTGCGCGTTCAGCACCACTTGGGCATGCAATCGGGCCTCGTACCACCGCGCCGGGGAGGTCTGGAGGGCAGTGCCGAGAGCGGGTACGGCGCAGGCGAGCCGCTGTTCGTCGGTCACGGTGACCATGCGGTGCTCGACGAGGGCGTCCAAGGCGCGGCCGATGTGCGGCACCGATCCGCCGAGTTCCGGGGCGAGGTCCAAGAAGTCGTCCACGGTCGTTTCGGCCACCGAGGTCAGCCGCGCGAGCAGTGCCAGCGCCTCCTTCAAAAAACCGAGGTTGGTGAGCGCACTGCCCTCGGCCGCGCACCACGTCCGGTCCAGCACCGCATGGCCGATGGGCAGGTGGACGGCCAACTGCGGATCGGCTGGACACGCATGGCCGTCCACCACCATGAGTTGGTCGCTCTCCCACAGCGCGCCCACCGTGGAGAGCACGGCCCGCGGGTTGCCGGCCCAAGCGCCCAGCCCGCGCCGCACGGCGGACACCAGTTCGGGGGCCGCTAGGAGGCCCAGCCGGCGCCCGGCCAGTGTGCTGGTTTGTTCCCAGGTCAGCGGCGGTACCTCCACGGTGCGATCCGCCGCGGCGGCCAGCGCGTGCAGCGCGCCCGAGCCGCCCGGGAGCAGTTGCCCGGACACCACGACGGGCACCCCGTCGGTACGCAGCCCGCACAGCAGCGCCCCGAGCGCCCCGACGTCGCCTTCGTTGACGTGGTGGGCGTCGTCGAGCACCACGGCCACCCGCTGGCGCAGCGCAGCATGCCGTACCAGGGCTTGGGTCTCAAGGAGCGCAGGCAGCAGGTGCCGCCGGTCGCGGGATGCCTCGACCTGCGCACGCCGGACCGCCGCGACGAGAGGTAGGGCATCGTGCTCGATCACCTTCACGAGCAGATCGCCTATCTGGTGTGCGAGGGAGTCAAGGCCTGTGCGGCCATGCGGTGTCAGGCCGACGCGGAGCACCAAAACGCCGGAGCGTGCCGCCAGGTGGTCAGCCGCCTCCAGCACCGTGGTCTTTCCGATGCCGGACTCACCGCGCAGGAGAAGTACACGCGCGTTCTCGCCGGTTTGCCGAAGCGCCATGCTGACCGCGCGTACCTCCTCCCTGCGTCCGACAAGCGTCGTCTTGCCGTGAGTCGGCATCAGTTCGCGTCTCTTTCCCAGGAGTTGACTCTCGACACTTCCGTCAAGATCTTCACTGATTAGACACTCCCTTCACCATCCGGACCTTCATATGATTGGTCAACGGGGGGTGGCGCCTTTCGGCCTGCCGTGGTGAGACGAGGGGGTGGGGGCGGCGAGCCACGTCACGGGGCATATTCAGGCGATGAATGAGGGGGCGTCACCTCAGTTTCAGCCGAAACTCATTGGCCGGGACAAGGTGGTTCAACGGCTCATTGACTGCGCTACCGCAGCGTCGGGCCCGGCGGTGTGGCTGGTGCGTGGCGAGATCGGCGTCGGACGCAGCGCCGTCCTCGGCACCCTCGCCGAGCGGGTGCGGGCGACCGGCATGCCGGTGCACGAGGTGATGTGTCTGCCCCGTGACCACCAGGCCGCCTATCTGCTCGCCCACCGGCTCGTCACGGCCCTGACGCCCGCTGCGCGCACCGCCACCTCGCCTACCGGGCCCGTGGCGAAGACCTCGACGCTACGCCCCGCGGCCCGCTCGCATACCGGTCCGCGCGACCCGGCGGAGGCGGTGTCCATCCAGCTCAACCGGGCTCTACGCACCCACACCCGAGCCGTTGTACTCGTGGACGACGCCCAGTTCGCCGACCCCGAGACGCTGCGCCTGGTCCGCGTCATCGCTCCCACGCTCGCCTTGTCGGCCGTGCGGCTGGTCCTGGGGGTGTCCCCCATCGGGGGCGTGTCCAGCGGAGAACCCGCAGCACACGAGGCAGGCGAAGGCGCCGTATGGCTGCTGCCAGGTGCCCTTGCAGTGGACACGGTCAGTGTGCCGCCCCTCACGAAAGAGGACGTCGCCGACCTCGTCACGGACCGGTTGCGCGCCGTGCCCGACCACGACCTGGTAGCCGAGCTCTATCGGCTCAGCGGCGGTAACCCCGGAGCGATCTCGGCAGCGCTGGGGCCGGCGGGCGAGGCAGCGATCGGCACGCTGATCGGCCACGCCCATCTGGTCCCGGGGGCGCCGTCTCCCGTGTTGCAGGACGACGACCGATTCGTCCGCGCCCTGCGGGACCTCGGTGACACTGTTTGGCGCGTGGCCAAGGCCCTCAGCGTGCTGGAGCCGATGGGCAGGCGGACACCGAGCATTCTCGCAGCGGTCACCGGCCTGCCCGCCGACACCGTAGCGAGTGCCCTAAGCCGCCTGGTGACCGCCGGCCTCGTGGTCTGCCCGGACAGCGACGGCCACGAGCGCCCCGGGAACTGGACGTTCCGTATCCCGCTCATCGCCGTCGCCCTACGGGCCCGACTCGGCCCGTACGAGCGCCGCGCCGTATCGGCGGCTGCCGTATCCGCCCTGTGGGAGCCCGACGACGACAGGCCCGCCACGACGGAGCAAGAACGCGGTGACGGCGCCGCGCGCCGCGCCTACCTGGCGGACCGCATCGTCGATGCGGGCGCGCTCATCGAACGACGGCGGGCCCTTGGCGAACTGCTCGGCGCTGCGGCCCAGTTGTCCGACACCCATACGCGCGCGGCGGCCAACTGGCTGCGGGCAGCCGCGGATCTGACCGACGATCCGACGCTGCGTGCATCGCTGCTGGCACGCCATGCGGCCACCGCCTACCGCGCCAGAGACGCCCGGGTCGCGGCGGAGGCCGCAGGCACGGTGTTACGCACCCACTCCGGCGAGCTCGACCCCGCAGCTCGGCAAGAGATCACCGTCGTCCACCTCATGGCCCTGGCCGCGGCCGGCGACATCGGGGCACTCGGCGCGCAGCACCGCCCTCGGCCCGACGACGCGGACGGCGCATCCGCCATCGCCGGTGTGCTCGCCCTGTGTCTGCTCGGCTGCTGGTCACAGGCCCTTGAGCTGATCGCGGCCACGGGCCTTGACACCCGCCCCGACCCGGTCACGCGGTACTTCGGCAAGATGTACAAGGACGCGGCCATGATGATGGGCGGCGACGCCGCGGGCCTGCACACCGCGCTGCGGACCGCGGCCGACCCCTCGCTCCCACCCCATATGGCCTTTGAGCTGACAGCCCAACAGTGTGACTACCTGCTCTCGATGGGCAGTCTGCGACAGGCGAATGAGCTGCTGCACGCACGCGGCATAGCCGCGTCCCAACTACCCGCCGAATCTGTCTTGTTGAGACAGTATCTGACCGGTTCTTGGGAGGAGGGACTAGCGACGGCACGTTCACTGATGGTCAGCAGTTGCGCGACGGCCAGGCCCCCGGTCAGCGTGCTGGCACACTCCCGGGCATCGACGATGCTGCTGGCCCTCGGCCGGCCATCGCGGGCCCGTACGGTGCTCGATATCGCACGGGCGCAGCCAGTGTCCGTGTCCTATCTGCTCGACGCCGAAGAAGCCGCCATCGCCAGCTTCATCGGGGAGCCTGACCTTGCGGAGCAGAGCGTACGCCGCGGGCTGGACGACGCGCGCGAGCGCGGTTGCGTTCTGGGGACCGAGCCGCTGTGGGCAGCGCTCGCCGCCCTGGAGAGCGATCGGGGGCGCCCCGAGCGCGCCGGGGAGAGCATGAGCGAACTGGAGCGGATCACCACGGCGATGCCAAGCGACAGCACCCGGCTGCTGTATCTGCGAGCCTGCCTCAGAGCCGTACGGCACCACCCCGAGTTGGCCGCCGAGCTGCCCGACCAACTGGCCTGCGCGCGCGAGGCCGTCCAACTGGCTCGCGCATCCGACCAGCCCTTCGAGACGGCTCGTACGCTGCTGGCCGTCGCCACGACCACCGACCCATACGCGCATCCGGACGGCCCGCACGGTCCCGATGGCGAAGCCCTGCTTCGGGAGGCGTACGACCTGTTCGGGCACCTCGGCGCCCTGGTGTGGCGCTATCGGACCCGCACGGCCCTGCGGGAGGCGGCGCTGCCCGTTCCTGGCCGTCGAACCGCCACCGAGGAAAACGAAACGCTGCTGGCCACACTGGTCGCCGAAGGACTCACCAACCGCCAGATCGCCCGAGCCCTCTCGGTGAGCGAGAGCAGCGTGGCCAGTCGCCTGACCCGGTTGTTCCACCGCACCGGGCTGCGCTCCCGGGTGGAACTGGCCACCATCATGCTCGCCACGAACCGACGATGACCTCACCAACGCTGTCGTGGCAGCCAACGTCCAGGCAGCCGGGCCCAGGCAGCCGGACCTAGCCAGTCAGGTCTAGGCAGCCGGGCCTAGCCAGCCGGGGGCTGGGCAGCCGGGGGCTGGCAGGGGCAGGGCGCGTAGCCAGTCGAGCAGCAGCCGGTTGACGTCGGCGGCGCGCTCTTGCTGGACCCAGTGCCCGCAGTCGTCCAAAAGGTGCGAGGAGACCAGCCCTGGCAGTGTGTCGGGGAACGCGGCGATCGCGTCGGCCATCCAGGCGGTGGAGGCGTCCACAGCGCCGCCGATGAACAGCGACGGCTGGCGGATCGGGTCGCCGTCCCAGGCGGCGAGGTCCGCCCAGTCCCGGTCGATGGCACGGTAGCGGTTGAGCGCGCCCGTCAGCCCGGTCCGCTCGAACTCGCCGGCGTACGTCTCCAAGTCCGCTTCTGTGAGCCAGCCGGGCGCCCGGCCTTGTGGGAAGCGATCGCTGAGCCGTCCCCCCGGCGGGACGAAGTACAAGCTGGGCGCGTCGGGCGGCGACATGGTGTCGGCGGACAGACCGGCATAGAAGCCGGCGAGCCAGGCCCGCACATCGGGCTCGATCTCGGCCTCGGCCCGGCCTGGCTCTTGGAAGTAGCGCACATAGAACTCCTCGTCCCCGCCGATCCGCGCGAAGGCTTCGGTGGGCCTTGGGCCGCCGCGCGGGGCGTAGGGCACGCTCAGCATGCCGAGCGCGGTGAAGACGTCGGGGCGCAGCAGCGCGGCGTTGGCCGCGATATTCGCTCCCCAGTCATGGCCCACGATCACCGCGGTGCGCTCGCCGAGCGCCGCTACGACGGCGGCGCTGTCCGCAACGAGGTCGAGCATGCGGTACGCCTCGATGCCGGCTGGCTTCGAGGAGCGCCCATAGCCGCGTACGTCGATGGCCGCCGCGCGGAAACCGGCGGCGGCGAGCGCCGGCAGTTGGTGGCGCCAGGAGTACCAGAACTCCGGAAAGCCGTGGACCAAAAGGACCAGCGGACCACTACCTTGCTCCACGACGTGCGTACGGCCTGCCGGTGTCGGGACCAGGTGGTGCACGGCCGGTCGCGACGGGTCGGGCTGCGACATGAATGCCTCCAGTGCGGTGCTCGCGGTGCGTCGTTCTCGTGGCGCGCCGTTCGTAGTGCGTCGTTCCCTGAGCGCACCGTTCCCGTGACGCGCCGTTCTCGTGACGCGCCGTTCTCGTGACGCGCCGTTCCCTTACGGCACGGCGGCCGGTTATCCGTCCGCTTCCATGCCGGGTGCGCGCCGAGACGATCATCCGTCGGGTGGGAATCCAGCCGCGAGCGTCTTTGCTGATTCGGCGAATGACGCCGCGCGACCTGCTGGCATGGGCGCCGCTCGGCTGCGGCCCTGTCTGCTGGCGGACCCGGTCGCGTACACTGGTCGGGTCCTGTTGTCTCCGATAGAGGTGGACGTTGCGCATCTGAGGTTCGCGATCATCGCGCGGTACGGCCCTGTCCGTACGCCCGTCACGCTCAGGCCGGCCCTGGTGCCGCCCGTGACCCCGCGCAGATGCGACCTCGGTGCATGAGCCGTCCGTACCCTTCGGACGGTCGCAGCCCCTCCATCGGCCTGGTCGCCGCACGGTGCTCGCACACGAAGCCCCTACCCACTGCGCTGGTGACTGCGAGAATCATCATGGCCCACTCCGCTCCTCCCCCCGCCTCCGTAACCTGCTCAGCCCTGTCCTTCCAATGGCCGGACGGCACGACCGTCTTCGACCAGCTTTCACTCACCATCGGCCGCGGCCGTACCGGACTCATCGGCACCAACGGCACGGGCAAGTCCACCCTGTTGCGGCTTTTTGCCGGCCAACTACGCCCCGCACACGGCTCGGTGACCGTCCACGGCACCCTCGCCTACCTGCCGCAAAACGTCACCCTTGACACGGCGGTACGCGTGGACCAGGCACTTGGCATCGTCGAGCGGCGCACCGCGCTGCGCGCCATCGAGTCAGGGGACGTCAACGACGACCACTTCGACACGATCGGCGACGACTGGGACGTGGAGGAACGGGCCCTGGCGACCTTGGCCGCACTCGGCCTTGGCGGCATCGAACTCGACCGCACCGTAGGGCAGTTGTCTGGCGGAGAGACCGTGCTGTTGCGCCTGGCCGCCCTGCTGTTGGAGCGACCCGACGTCTTGCTCCTGGACGAGCCGACCAACAATCTCGACCTGTTCGCGCGCCGCCGGCTGTGCGACGCGGTAGACGCCTGGCGCTCCGGTGCGTTGGTCATCGTCAGCCACGACCGCGACCTGCTGGAGCGCATGGACCGCACGGCCGAGCTGCGCTCCGGATCGGTGACCTGGTACGGGGGTGGCTGGTCGGAGTACGAGGCGGCGTTGGCCACCCAGCAGGAGGCGGCAGGGCGGACGCTGCGCGCCGCCGAGGCAGCGGTGCGGCAACAAAAACGTGAGCTGGAGGAAGTGCAGACCAAGGTGGCCCGCCGCGAGCGGCACAGCAAGAAAATGGACGCCCAGCGCCGCGCCCCGCGGATCGTCGCGGGTGAACGCAAACGGTCGGCTCAGGAGTCGGCGGACAAGCTGCGCGGCGTACAGGAGGACCGCCTCAGTGCGGCGCGCGAGCGGCGCGAGGAGGCCGCGGACGCCGTCCGCCAGGACGCCGAGATCCGGGTGCGGCTGCCCCATACCGCCGTGCCCACCGGGCGGACCGTGCTGCGCCTGAGCGAGCTGCGCCCCCAGTTCGGCCAGCTCAACGACGGCAACCTCCAGGTGCACGGGCCCGAGCGCATCGCGCTGGTGGGGCGTAACGGGGCGGGTAAGACCAGCTTGCTACGCACCCTCACCGGCGAGCTCGCACCGCTGTCGGGCGAGGCCACAGCCTTCGTACCACTGCGCTTCCTCCCCCAGCGCCTGGACGTGCTGGACGAGGAGTTGAGCATCGCGGCGAATGTGGCCCGGCTGGCACCGGGGGTGAGCGACAACCACATCCGCTCTCAGCTCGCACGGTTCCTCTTCCAGGGCGCCCGCGCCGAGCAGCCGGCGGGAACGCTCTCGGGCGGAGAACGGTTCCGCGCCGCCCTCGCGGCGACGATGCTCGCCGCACCGGCCCCGCAGTTGCTGCTGTTGGACGAGCCGACCAACAACCTCGACCTGGCCAGCGTGCGACAACTGACGCATGCCCTGGAAGCCTTCGAGGGCGCCTTGCTGATCGCCAGCCACGACCTGCCGTTCCTGGAGTCGATCGGCATCACCCGCTGGGTGTTCGTCGGGCAGACCCTCCAGGAGACCACCGCAGAGGATGTCCGCGAACTACTGGAAGCCGGCCACACCACGGCGTAGGCGGCCGTCCGCAGCCGGGGCGAAGAACCGTGTCAAAGGAGTGCCGCCGGGGCGAAGAACCGTGGCACAGGGGTGCCGCCGCGGTAAGGGGCGCCGCCGCGGCACCCGTGTGGCGTGCGCTGCGCGCTCGGGCGACGGGCGGGGTTTCCCTGGCCGCCGCGAGGGGGAGCGCTGGTTCATGCGGCCACAGCACTACCGTGCCACGGCCGTCAGCGGGCATCGTCGGCTACCCAGGCAGTCGGCCACCCCCGACAACGAGGAGATCGCCATGCCCGATGAACCGTACGCCGCGGGGATCGCCGTGCCCGACAGCGCGCTGGTCAAGGAGGCCACCGCACTGGTCCGGGCGGTGACCACCGACCTGATCTACCACCACTCGCGCCGCGTCTTTCTCTTCGGCAGCCTGCGCGGGCGCGACCGTGGCGTGCGGTTCGACCCCGAGCTGCTCTACATCGGCGCCATGTTTCACGACCTGGGTCTGAACGAGGAGTTTCGGGACAGCGGCCGGCGCTTCGAGGTGGACGGGGCGGAGGAGGCAGCGGCCTTCCTACGCTCCCACCAGGTGCCCGAGGACGCGGTGCGCCGGGTGTGGACGGCCATCGCCTTGCACACCACGCCGGGCGTGCCCGAGTTCATGGAACCGGAGGTGGCACTGGTGACCGCCGGGGTCGAGTACGACGTGCTGGGCATCGGCTACGACACCATCAGCGCGGCCGACCGGACCGAGATCACCGCTCTCCACCCGCGCCCCGACTTCAAGCGGCAGATCCTGGAGGCGTTCACGGAGGGCATCGCGCCCAAGCCGGACACCACGTTCGGCAATGTGAAGGCGGACGTCCTGGAACACTTCGTGCCCGGGTTCCAACGCGGCGACTTCGTGGACGTCATCCGCAACTCGCCCTGGCCGGAGTGACCACGCTCGCCCCGCTAGCCTGCCCGCCCGGCCGCCGCCCCAAGGGGGCGGAGGCGGCCCGGGTCAGCGCTCGGTGACCCGACCATCGGCCACCTCGATACGGCGCGTGGTCTGCACCGCATCGAGCATCCGGCGGTCGTGGGTGACAAGGAGCAGCGTGCCGTCGTACGTGGCGAGCGCCGACTCCAGTTGTTCGATGGCGGGCAGGTCCAGATGGTTGGTCGGCTCGTCGAGTACGAGCAGATTGACCCCTCTGGCCTGGAGGAGGGCCAGGGCGGCCCGAGTGCGTTCGCCCGGTGAGAGGGTGTGTGCGGGTCGCAGGACATGCTCGGCCTTGAGGCCGAACTTGGCCAGGAGCGTACGGACCTCGGCCGGCTCCAGCTCGGTGGCGACGGCGCCGAAGGTGTCAAGCAGCGACCTGGCCCGGGCCCGAACAGCGGCGCCTTGCGCGCGGCCCACCGCCTGCGGGCCGGTGCTCGCAGGCCCCGCGGCCGAGTCCGGCGCGCCCCGGCCCGCCCCATGGCCGCCGTGAGCGTCGTCCGTGCGACCGCCGCCCCGCCCGTCGTGCGTCTGATCGCCCTGCCCGTCGTCCGCATCGTCGCTGAAGAGTTGCGCACGGGCCTGGTCCACCTCGCCGACGACCACGCCGGAGCCGAGCGTGGCGTACCCGGCGTCAAGCGGCAGCCTGCCCAGCAGCGCTGCGAGCAGCGTGGTCTTGCCGGAGCCGTTGACGCCGACGATCGCCACCCGGTCCGCCCAGTCGATCTGTAGGTCCACCGGCCCGAAGTGGAAGCTGCCGCGCTCTACTTCGGCGCTGCGTAGCGTCGCCACCACCGAGCCCGAGCGGGGCGCGGCGGCGATCTCCATGTGCAGCTCCCACTCCTTGCGCGGCTCATCGACCTCATCCAGGCGTTCGATCAACCGCTCGGTCTGCCGAGCCTTCGCCGCCTGCTTTTCGGTGCTTTCGACGCGCGCGTTACGGAGAATCTTGTCCCCGTCTGGCGCCTTGCGGCGGGCGTTCTTGACGCCCTTGTCCATCCAGGCGCGCTGGGTGCGGGCCCTGGCCTCCAAGGAGGCTCGGGTGTCCGCGTACTGCTCGTACCGCTCCTTGGCGTGCCGCCGTGCGGTCTCACGCTCCTCCAGATAGGCGGTGTAGCCGCCGCCGAAGAGGGTGACCTGCTGCTGGGCGAGGTCCAGCTCAAGGACCTTGTCCACCGTGCGGGCCAGGAACTCGCGGTCATGGCTGACCAAGACGGTGCCGGCGCGCAGTCCACTGACGAAGCTCTCCAGGCGCCCGAGACCGTCCAGGTCGAGATCGTTGGTCGGCTCGTCGAGCAGGAAGACGTCATACCGGCTGAGCAGCAGCGAGGCGAGCCCGGCGCGGGCTGCCTGGCCGCCGGACAGTGCGGTCATCGGCCGGTCGAGACCGACCGCGAGCCCCAGGGACGCGGTGACCTCATCGGCCCGCTCGTCGAGATCGGCGGAGCCGAGCGAGAGCCACCGCTCCAGCGCGAGGGAGTACGCGTCGTCGGCGCCGGGGCGCTCGGCGACCAGCGCCTCGGTGGCGGCGTCGAGGGCGGCCTGTGCGGCGGCGACCCCGGTGCGGCGGGCCAGGAAGTCCCGTACGGTTTCGGCGCCGGTGGCCGGGTCGGAGCCGCCGGTACGCCGCCGCTCGTGTTCCTGGGGCAGGTGGCCGATGGTGGCGTGCGGTGGACTGAGCGTCACGCTGCCCTCCTCCGGCTCTGCGAGGCCCGCGAGGATGCGCAGCAGTGTGGACTTGCCCGCCCCGTTGGCGCCGACCAAGCCGATCGTGTCGCCCGGGCTTACGACCAGGTTGAGACCGGAGAACAAGGTGCGGTCGCCGTGTCCGGCGGCGAGGTTTTTGGCAACGAGAGTGGCAGTCATCAGGCGTCGATCCTAACGGCGGGCGCGCGGCGAACGCCCGCGGGTTTTTCGGGCGGCGGACGCGCCGCGGCGGTGGGCGCGGACGGCGGGCAGCACACGGTGGGCCGGGTTGGCGTGCGCGGGCGGGTCGCTGCGCGCTCCGGTGGCAGCTCGGCGCATCCGATGGTCTCGCGCGCCGTCGTGCGAGCGGATAGCGTCCCCGCATGGTGCGCGATGTGATCGTTGTGGGCTCCGGAGTCATCGGCTTGACCTGCGCCGTTACCTTGGCAGAGGGTGGTCGTCGGGTGAGCGTGTGGAGCCGGGAGCCGGCCGTGGACACGACGTCGGCGGTGGCGGGCGGGCTGTGGTGGCCGTACCGCATCGAGCCAGTGGATGCCGTGGGCCGCTGGTCGCTGGCGGCCCTGGCCGAATGGACCGCGTTGGCCAAGGCCCCGGAGGTGACCGGGGTACGGATCGCCGATGGCACGCACGCCGGGCTCAGCCGCGCTGCTGTGGGGGCGTGGGCCGATGAGTTGCCTGGGCTGCGACCGGCTACGGCGGCGGAGCTGCCGGCGGGGTTCGGTGCTGGGTTGCGGGCGCGGGTCCCGATGGTCGATATGCCCACCCATCTGCGGTATCTGGAACGGCGGTTGGTCGCTGCGGGCGGGGTGGTCGAGGCGCGCGCCCTCACCTCGCTGACGGAGGCGGGCCGGGCGGCGCCGCTGATCGTGAACTGTTCGGGGCTCGGTGCCCGGGAGTTGGTGCCCGACCCCGAGGTGTATCCGGTGCAGGGGCAGGTGCTGGTCGTGGAGAATCCGGGCCTTGACGAGTGGTTGGTGGCGGCCGATCCCGCGGCAGCCGAGACGCTGTATGTGCTGCCGCAGCCCTACGGGGTGGTGCTGGGCGGCACGGCGCGGGCGCATGCCTGGGGGATGCGCCCCGAGCCCGCGACGGCCGAGGCGATCTTGGCGCGCTGTGTGCGGGTCCGTCCGGAGTTGGTCGGGGCGCGCGTCATTGCCCACCGGGTGGGGCTGCGGCCCGCGCGCCCGCAGGTGCGGCTGGAGGCGGAGGAACTCGCCGGCGGCGCACGGTGCGTACACAACTACGGCCATGGCGGCGCGGGCGTCACGGTGGCCTGGGGCTGCGCCCGCGAGGCGGCGGCCCTGGCCAACGCCTGACCGGCGCGTATGGGGAGGCCGCACCGGCGGGCCTCGGCCCGCGCCCGAGCAGGTGTGCTCCCCGCGAGGGCCTGACGGCAGGGCCTTGGAGCCGCCCGGCTCGCGGGGAGCACGATCGTGGGGCCGACGCATGGTCGGCCGGGGGCGCCTGCCACCTGGGCGAGGCCGAGGGTGCCCCTCCGGAGGGCGGCAGGCGCATTTCCCGTGCGGAGGGCAGTGCCCCACCGTCTTCGCTCGCACGAGGACGGACCGATACGGGAAATGCAGGGACAGGGTGCCATGCCGGTCCGGAGGGGCGGTCTGATGTGGCCGTGGGCGGCCTGGGTCCGGTCAGCGGGGGCGATCACCGAGCAGGGTGAGGAGCCCATCGGCGAGCCCACCGGACCAGCAGGAGTAGTCGTGGCCTCCGTTGAACTCGGTATAGCTCACTGGGTAGTTGCGGTCCCGTAGTGCGGCGCGCAGGCCACGCGTGTGCTGGAGCAGGTCCGGTTCGTGCAGGCCGACATCGAGGTGGAGCCGTAGTTCGCGGGGAGCGCCATCAACGTACCGACGCGTGATCCACGGCAGGGCGTCGGGATCCCACTCTTCGCCGTCCGGGTGCCACCCCAGCGCGGCGGACTGCGCGAGCACCTTGCCGAACCGCATGGGGGCAGCGTATCCGGTGTAGAGCGCAGTCAGTCCGCCCAGGCCCTGTCCGGCGACGACGGTACGAGCCGGGTCGTAGGTAACCGGCCAGCGCGCGGCAGCCCACGGCATCAACTCGGCGACCAAGAAGTTCACGTGAGCATCACGGCCGCCCAACTCCCGCGCCCGTGTGCGCTCATCGACCGCATCGGGCGCGAGCACCACCAGTGGCGGCAGCAGCCCGATCGCGATGAGGCGGTCGAGCACCGACTCGAAGCCAAGCTGCCCGAACCACATGTCGCCGTCCAACAAGACCACGGCATCGCACTCATCGGGCCATGACCCCGGTGGCTCGTACACCCACACGTCACGCTCGGCGGCGAGTGCCCCGCTGCCGAGCCGGTGCCGCCGCAGGGCCCCAGCTGGCACGTCCTGCGGCGCCTCGGCCCACGGCTGCGCGGGGGCGTCCGTAAGCTCCAGAACCGAGCCGGGCGGGGCGTACCAACGGGCCGGCAACGTACGAGTGTTGAGCGGGTTACGGACGGCCCGCCCCGCCACCTCGGGCAGGTCGGTCAGCCTGGCACTGTGCGGCGGTGGCGCGACCGCTCCCACGGGCGCCGCCGGCGTGGGGCTCCGGTGGGCGCTCATCGGTTCCTCCCCTCCGTGAGCGCCGGTTGGCCTGCGGCACGATACGCCCGGGACGGCGGGATCACCGGGAAGGGCGAGCCGTCACGGGAGCGACCGGCGGACAGGACACACATCGGCTACCTGCGCTTCCGTCCCCACATGCCGTCATCTTCGGCGCCGGCGCGGCGCGTTACAACAGTCGGCATAGGGGCACATAGAGGGATGATTGTGGGTGAGGTCACACATCGAAGGTGGCGAGCACCTACTTAGGTAAGCCTAAGCTAACCATGTGCCGTGCAGCTCAACAACATCCCCAGGCCAGTCGCCCCGACTCGGCTCCCCTTCGCGGACCAGTTCCTCCAGCGCAGTTCCCTGCGGGCCAGATCCCTCAGCGTCAGCCACGCCCACTCGCTAGTCCGTTCACCTGGCGCCGCACAGCGTGCCCCCGCTCTCAGCGCCCACGTCACCTCGCCCGTACGCGCCGCCCCACGGGTGCGCTACCGCTCGCACCACCCGTCCCCCAGTCCCCAACCCCCCGGAATCCCCATGCGAATCCTCGTCACCGGCGGGGCCGGATTCATCGGCTCCCACTTCGTCCGTACCCTGCTCGGCCCGGCAGGCCCTGGCGGCGATCTCGCCGTCACCGTCCTCGACGCCCTCTCCCCCACTGGCGACCGGGCCAATCTGTGGCCGGTCGAGGACCATCCGTGCCTGGAGTTCGTCCAGGGCACCACCCGCGACCTGGCGCTGATCGACGCGTTGGCCCGGCACCACGAGATGGTCGTGCACTTCGCGGCCGAGTCGGCCACGGACCTGCCGGCCGCGGACCTACCAGCCGCGAACGAGTCCGCGTACGCCGCCACCAATGTGCTCGGCACCCAAACGCTTCTCGACGCGGCCGTACGACACGGTGTCCAGCGCTTCGTGCACGTGTCCACCGACGAGGTCTACGGGGCGATCCCCGCCGGTTCGTGGAAGGAGTCCGAGGCACTCGCCCCGGCCACGCCCTATGCCGCGTCCAAGGCCGGGGCCGATCTGTTGGCGCTCGCCTGTCATCGCACGCACGGCCTCGATGTGCGCGTGACCCGCTGCTCCGCCACCTACGGGCCCTACCAGTCCTTGGAGCGCACTATTCCGCGGTTCGTCACCCGACTGCTCGCCGGCCGCGGCCTCCCACCCTCGGGCCCGGCCCTGCCCACCAGGGAATGGCTGCACGTCGATGATCATTGCCGGGCCATCCGCCTGGTGCTCGACGGCGGCAGGCCGGGAGAGGTCTACAACATCGGCGGCGGCCCCGAATTGACCAGCAAGCAGCTCACCGACCGGCTGCTCACGGCGCTCGACGCGGACCGGGGCCGCGTCGGACACGCCATCGACTCGGCGCCGCCCCCAGGAGCACGCCCGCGCTACGCGGCTAACTGGGCAAAGATCCGTACCGAACTCGGTTACGCGCCACGGCATTCCTTCGAGGACGGACTCGCCGAGACCATCGAGTGGTACCGCGACCACCCCACCTGGTGGCAGCGGGGCCGGCCCGAGCAACGAGAACGACGTCAGCAACGAGAACGGCGCGAGCAGCAGGAGGCAGTCCGATGAACGGTTGGCTGATCACCGGGGCGGGGGGCCTGCTCGGCCGCGAGTTGCGCGCCCGACTGGCCGCGGCGTCCGTACCCGCGCTCCCCCTGACCCATGCCGACCTGGATCTGACGGACACCGAGGCGGTGGCCCGCGCCGTGCGGCGCACCCGGCCCGCGGTGGTCGTCAACTGCGCGGCCTGGACCGACGTAGACGGCGCCGAGTCCCACGAGGCCGCGGCCCTGCGGGTCAACGGCGACGCGGTGCGCAGCCTGGCCCGCGCCTGCGCCACGACAGGCTCCCGGTTGCTGCACGTCTCATCCGACTACGTCTTCCCCGGCCGGTCCACCATGCCCTACGACGAGACCGCTCGCCCCGGGCCCCGCACCGCCTACGGCCGCACCCGACTCGCCGGCGAGCGCGCGGTGCTCGAAGAGTTGCCGCGTACGGGGACCGTGGTGCGTACGGCGTGGCTCTACGGGGCGCACGGCCGCAACGTCATCCGCACCATGGCCGCGCAAGCCGCGGCGGGCGACACCACCTTGGCTGTTGCGCACGACCAGCATGGTCAGCCCACCTGGACCAAGGACGTGGCCGGTCGCCTCCTCGCACTCGGGCGGCTACCCGCCTCGCAGGCGGCCGGGATCTTCCATGCCACCTGCGGGGGCCGCACCACCTGGTACGACCTGGCCAGAGAGGTGTTCCGGATGTGCGGCGCCGACCCGGACCGGGTGCTGCCGGTGGACAGCGCCAGCTTCAACAGGCCGGCGCAGCGCCCGGCGTGGAGCGTACTCGGCCATGCTCGGTGGGAGGAGGCGGGGCTGACGCCGCCGCGGCACTGGCGGGACGCGCTCGCGGTGGCGTTCCGCTCGGTGACCGCGGAAGGGCCACCCGCTCGGCGCCGGCCCGATGCGCGGCGCCCGGTAGCGAGCGCTGCGCGCAGCACAGTGCGGGCACTGAGCGGCTGATCACGCGACGGTGCAAGGAGCCAGTGCACAGGGGTGGGCCGACCGCACGGGCCGACCGGACGGCTCCCCGGTCATGGGGATCGGTGATTGTGGTCGGTAGCTGAGATCAGTAACTGAGCGTCCCCGAAAGACGGCTGAGGGGCTTCGCGCACCGCAGTGCGCGAAGCCCCTCACTCAGCTACAGCAGCCGGACGGCATACGGGCCGTAACGGCTGATCGCGCCCCTCGCCTCCGTGCGGGGCGGGCGATCGGCCAACGCCGGCGGCCATGGCAGACGCAGTCAGCACCGTGGCCACAGCCAGCACGTGCTACTTCTTGCTCACGGGCTCCGCCTCATCGACCTCGGTGGCCCCGGAGCCGGGCATGATCTGGATCTCGAAGTCGCCCGCGTACTTCTCATGACCGGCGATGACCGCCATCTCCACGGCCTCCTCGCCCCTCTCACCACGCACGATGAGCGGGTCGTGCCGCAGATCGCGCATGAGTGCCACACACATGCCGACCATGACCAGGACAAAGGGCGCGGCTACCAGGATGGTCAGGTTTTGCAGTCCGGTCAGTACGTCCGAGCCGCCTTCGCCGACCATCAACATGACGGCCGCCACGGCGCCGGTCACCACGCCCCAGAAGATGACGACGAGCTTGGTGGGCTCGAAGGAGCCCTTTTGGGAGAGCGTCCCCATCACGATGGAGGCCGCGTCCGCGCCGGAGACGAAGAAGATGCCGACCAGGACCATCACCAGGATGCTGGTCACGGTCGCCATCGGGTACTGGTCGAGTACGTCAAAGAGCCGACCCTCGGGCGAGGTGTCGGTACCCAGTTTGTCAGCGGACTGAAGCTTCATCGCCGAGCTGCCGAAGATGGCGAACCACAGCAGGGAGACGGAGCTGGGAACCAGGATCACCCCGCCGACGAACTGCCGGATGGTACGGCCCCGGCTGATCCGTGCGATGAACATGCCGACGAACGGCGTCCAAGAGATCCACCAGGCCCAGTAGAAGACCGTCCAGGAACCGAGCCAGTCGGCGACGGACTGGCCGCCGGTGGCCTCGGTACGGCCCACCAACTGCGGCAGGTCGCCGAGGTAGGCGCCCATGGACGTGGGCAGCATGTCGAGGATCACGATGGTCGGCCCGGCCACGAAGACGAAGATCGCCAACGCGAGCGCCAACACCATGTTGATGTTCGACAGCCACTGGATGCCCTTGGCGATGCCGGACACGGCAGAGGCGATGAAGGCGACCGTGAGCACCGCGATGATGGCGACGAGCAATCCGGTGCCCGCGTCGTTCATCCAATCCAGTTTCTCTATGCCGCTGCCGATCTGCACGGCGCCTAGGCCCAGCGATGCGGCGGAGCCGAAGAGAGTGGCGAAGATGGCCAGGATGTCGATGATGCGGCCCGGCGTGCCGTTGGCGTGCCGCTTGCCGATCAGCGGGGTGAACACGGCGCTGATCGTCTGCCGGCGCCCGCGCCGGAAGGTGCTGTACGCGATGGCGAGGCCCACCACCGCGTAGATGGCCCACGGATGCAGTGTCCAGTGGAAGAGCGTGGTGGCCATCGAGGTCTGCATGGCCTCGTAGTCGTTCGCGTTATTGGTGCCTGGTGGCGCGTCGATGAAGTGCGACATCGGTTCGCTGACGCCGTAGAACATCAGCCCGATGCCCATGCCCGCGCTGAACATCATCGCGACCCAGGAGACGGTACGGAACTCCGGTTTCTCCCCCTCCTGGCCCAGCGTGATCTTGCCGTAGCGGCTCATGGCCAGCCACAGCGCGAACACCACGAAGCCCGATGCGGCCAGCATGAAGGCCCAACCACCGTGGTGGATGAGTTTCGTGAGGAGATCGGATGAGATGTCCTGCAACGCGTCGGTAGCGATCGCACCCCAGGTGACGAACGCGAGCGTGAGGACGGCCGTCACCCCGAAGACCACACGGTCGGTCTGTGGTGGTTTCGTCTGGTGTGGGCTGCCCGGCACGCTGGCCGGCACGGTCGAGTCGCCCCGACCGCCCTTCTCCTGTTGGTTCTCCGACACGCGGCGACCTTTCCTTTAAGGAGTAACTAACGAACGTTTCTGTTGCTCGCTACCCCTTACCACGGAACACAGTCCCGCCGCTTGAACTGTGCGACCTGCCGGGGGCCGGTCGGTAGACCCCCGGTGGCCTGGTGTTATGCCGTCGTCACGCGCGGCGACCCGATGTCCGGTGGTCGGACCCGGTCGGCAGCCGGTCGATGAGCCCGGGCGCGGGCACCGAGGTGAGCGGCGCGCTCGGGCCGCTGTGCGCTTGGCCGCCCGAGCGCTGGACGAGCGCCGGTGCGCCGCCTACCAGGGGCAGTTCGGCGCTGGTGCGGGCCAGGTCGAGGGTGAGCTTTGGCTGACTGTTCGGCGCGCTGATCAGCCCGCGGTCGGTGCCCGCGACGATGAGAGCGAGCCGGTGCCCGGCCTTGACCACGTGGTCGCTCGCGGCCAGGTCCAAGGTGATGGTGTGCGGCTTGCCCGGAGTGAGCGGCCGGCCGATGTGGTCATCGGCATAGTTGCCGAGGTCGGCCCAGCCGCGGCTGAAGATGGTGTAGTTCACGCGTCGGGTGTCGGCCCCGGTGTCCAGGAAGCAGGCGCTGTCGCCCGGCCTGCTCTCGCCCCAGCAACTACGGGTGGACAGCGTGGAAATGCCTTCCCCCGCACCCGTGTAGTTACGGATCGTGTCGGGCCCCACGTCCACCAGTACAGCCGAGAGGTGGGCCGTACGGGTGCTGGGAGTCGCGGTGACCGTCACCTTGGCCGACCCGGAAAGCCGTAGGTCCTTGGCGAGCGGGCGGGTGGTGAACCCGGCCTTGGCGGCGGTGCGCACATCCACCTGCGCGGCCCAGTCGGCCTCGCTCAGTCGCGGGTCGTCGGTGAACGTCTCGGTGCTGCCCGCGGTGGCGGGTTCGGTGCCCAAAATGCCGACGCCGGGGGTGGCGCCGCTGCGTGGCCGTAGCGTGGTGGCCTCGGTGCCGGCCGCGGGCCATACCGCGTCGGTGGTCCACCGGTCGGGTTCGCGCTCGATGGTGGCCATGGGCTCGCGCTCGATGCCGTTGTCAACGCCGAGTAGGTAGTGGTCGAACCAGCGGTGTGCGGTGTCCACCCACTGCTCGCGGCGCAGGTCGAACGGGTCCACGTGACCGGCCTGCGAAAGCCAGATCTTGCGCTCGACGCCGGCGGTGGCGAGAGCGTCCCACCACTGGCCGAGGTGCTTCATCCGGACGTTGAGGTCCTGCCCGCCGTGTACGGCCAGGACGCTGGCCTTGACGTTCTTCGCGTCCGGGACGTAATCGCGCTCGGTCCACAGCTTGGTCCAGTCACCGGTGCGCGGGGCGCCCTTGACGAGTTCGTCCTTGACCACGCGGCAACGAGCGGCGGCCTCCTGGCTCTCCACCGCACGGGCCAGACCATCGGGGCCACCGCTGTGGTACGGGGCGCCCTTGGCGAAGTAGTAGTCGTACCAAGAAGAGATGGCGCCGATCGGCACGATGGTCTTCAGGCCCTTGACGCCGGTGGCGGCGACTCCGTTGGCGACCGTGCCGTCGTAGCTCTTGCCGATCATGCCGGTGGCGCCGGTGGTCCAGTCCGCGGTGGCCTTCGTACCGCCCGTACGGCTGGTGTACGCGGTGGCGTCGCCGTTCAGCCACTGCACCACGGCCTTGGCCGAGATGATGTCGGAGCGCCCACCGACGTCCACGCAGCCATCGGAACGATTGGTGCCGGCGAGGTCCACCAGGACGGCCGCATAGCCGCGCGGTACGAAGTAGTTGTCGTAGTGCATCGGGAATTGCACGGGTTTGCCGGAGGCGTCGTAGGTCTTCTTCTGGCTCTCGTTGCCGCGCCCGCAGCAGGAGTAGTACGGGCTGGCGTCCATGATGACCGGAACCTTGCGGCCCGCACGTGCTGCCTCGCTGGGGCGCACGATGTCGGCCGCCACCCGATCGGTCCTACCGTTCCGATCGAGGTCAAGGCCGGTGTCCACCCATACGGACTCGCGGATGGCGTCCGCGTAGGAGTAGGCCGGTCGGCTCAGTTCGCCGGTGACCGTGCCGCCGGGCGACTTGCTGCCCTGAGCGGAGGTCGGGGTGGCGATCGTGGCCATCAGGGCGGCCACGACCGCCAGTATGAGCGTCGTCCACTGGATGCGGGTGCCCCGCGCACGTTTCAGCACGGGCGGACCGTAGCGCGAGTGACCACGCGGGCAGAAGAGGGCGGGGTGCCAGATCTTCCCCATGCGACAGCGGTCTTCGACTGACTCACTCATGTCGATCTTGTGACAGTGAGCGCCATGGACATGTCCCTTTGGACCGTCAGTACGTAGGGTCGAGCCGACCAACCGATCGTTCTGCCTGACCAGGAGCGATCGTTTCGCCTGACCGAGTTGGAGGACTCGTGCGTTACAGACTCCTCGCCCCGAGCGCGGCTGCCGCCTGCCTGCTGCTGGCGATCCCGGCATCGGCCGCGCAGCCCACGCCGGGCGCCCCGGGCGTCGGCGACAGCTACTACCCGGCGAACGGCAACGGTGGTTACGACGTTTCGCACTACGACCTGCGTCTGAAGTACCAGCCGAAGACCGACCTGCTTGAGGGCACGGCGACGCTGATAGCCAAGACAACCCAGGACCTCTCTCGCTTCAACCTCGACTTCGGGCTCCCCGTGAGTGAGGTGCGGGTGGGCGGCAAGAAGGCATCGTTCGCGACCTCCGGCAAGCACGAGTTGGAGATCACGCCGGCCACGCCGCTGGCGAAGGGCAAGCAGATATCCGTCGTCGTCCGCTATGCGGGCAAGCCCTCCGACCTGAAGATCGATGGCTTCACCGCCTGGGCCCGTACGCCCGATGGCGGGGTCATCGCCCAGGAGCCCGAGGGTTCCGCCTGGTGGTTCCCGGGCAACGACCACCCCACCGACAAGGCCACGTACGACATCTCCGTCTCCGTGCCGGACGGCACCCAGGCCATATCCAACGGTGTGCTGCTGTCAGAGAGTTCGAAGCTGGGCTGGACCCGCTACAACTGGCGCTCGGACAAACCGCAGGCGACGTACCTGACCACGCTCGCCATCGGCAAGTTCGACATCACCAAGGACACCACCGCATCCGGGCTGCCGGTCATCAACGCCTTCAGCAAGGACCTGGGCGTCAACGACGGTGCGGCGCGGGCGAGCATCGAGCGCACCACCGAGGTCACCGAATGGCTGGAGACCGTCTTCGGTACCTACCCGTTCAACTCGGTCGGCGGCTATGTGCCGAACGTGCCGGCGGGATACGCGCTGGAGACTCAGACTCGTCCCTTCTACGGCAAGAAGGCGTTCGACCGCGGCAGCAACGTCTCGGTCGTCGTGCACGAGTTGGCGCACCAGTGGTACGGCGACAGCGTCGCCCTCAAGGACTGGAAGGACATCTGGGTCAACGAGGGCTTCGCGCGCTACAGCCAGTGGCTGTGGTCGGAGAAGGAGGGCGAGGGCACCGCGCAGGAGTTGGCGCAGTACGCGTACGACCAGCACCCGGCCGATGACCCGTTCTGGACCGTCAAGCCGGGCGACCCGGGCCCGCAGAACCAGTTCCACGGCGCGGTCTACGACCGGGGCGCCATGGCCATCCAGGCGCTCCGCAACGAGATCGGTGACGAGGACTTCTTCACCATCCTCAAGGAGTGGCCGACCACCCGCCAGCACGGCAACGCCTCGGTGAAGGACTTCGTGCACTTCGCGGAGAAGGCGTCGGGCAAGCCGCTGTCGGAGCTCTTTGACACCTGGCTGTTCACCGACACCAAGCCGGCTGCGCCCGCGGCACACGACGCGGGGGTCGCCCGCGCGACCAAGCCGTCGGCTGCTACTTCCTCCGCTCCCTCGTCGGCGCCGCTCAAGCAGCCCAAGTCGTGGAAGCAGATCGAGGCCACGAACTCCGTGCACGACCATGGTGCGGGCGGCTGCAACTGCGGCCAGCACTGACCGCTACGGGGGCCCTGCGCGCTGACTCGCGAGGGCCGTAACCCCGGCCACCGGGCCACCGGCCCACCAGGTCAACACCGCGCGCCGGCGCGGCGGGTGCTTCCCGCCACGCCGGCGCGCCGGCCGTTTCCGGGACTGCGCGGCGCGGTGTCACACCTCGTCGGCTGGGGACCATCCCACCGAAAACCACTCGTCCGCACTCTGTTGGCCCAAGGCCCAACAAACCGCAAAGGGCAGCGCGAGTGCGGCGAGTTGAGCGAGCACAAAGCCATCAGCGGCCAGGGCCACTCCGATGCTCAGCAGGGCGATGACGACGGTGAAGACCTCGTAGCCGTACACCAGTTTGCAGGCGAGCAGCGAACGCCGAAAGAACAACCCGCTAGCGACGAGCAGCGCGGCGCACAACACGAACATTCCATAGGCGATCGACCGCACGGCCCCCTCGCCCTGCACGCTCTGCCCGTGGTCATGGCGGGTATCGATCTCCGACAGGATGAACCACCCGGCGAACGCCATGATGAGGACCTGAATCCACAGCGTGATCAGGCCGAACTTCACTGAGCCCGGCATGCGGTACAGCGTGCGAACGTCCATGGGGGCGACTCCCTCAGCGTGGTTCCCGTTGGCGCATCGGCAGTCTCACAGGCACCGCGGGGACCGGTCCCGACGGTGCCCGAGAGACCGCCCTACCGCTTCGCACCCGCCCACGCCGTTTCCCGATAGGTGTAGCGCCGCTCCTGCTCGGGCCGTAGTTCGACCAGGGCCATGGGTTTGTGTTGCGGGTTGCCCCTGGCGTCGAAGGCGATGGGGCCGCTCAGCCCGGGAAGTGGGCCGCTTTGACCAATTCGGAGGAGCATATTGCGCACCCCGGCCGCGTCCACCGCGTCGCTGCCCTGGGGCCCCGACGCATCGCGGATGGCCGTGCCGAGGGACTGGTTGTCGGTGTCGTCCCGCTTGATGTCCTTCACCACGTCGATGCGAAATCCATGGGATTGGCGCCGCCGCAGGTAGGCGGCGCGGCGGCGACGGCGGTTTGATCGGCGTTGGGCGAGGACACCCGGAAGAAGGTCGGGTGGTCGCACGACCCATCGGTTACGCCCACGCTTTCGTCGGCGGCACCGCGCTTGGTCACGCCCTGGGCGCACTGCTGCGGCTGGCAGGGCCGCCGCTGGCAAGGCCGGAAAGAGGCGCGGCCCACGAACCCGAGGGTGAACTCGCGGTTCGTGGGCCCGTGGCGCCTCGTCGGTCACTTCCTGAGATCGGCCGCCTGGCCGCCATTCGCCGCGCTGGCCTCGCGCACCCTGCCGCGGACGACGAACCAGCCCGCGACCAGGGCCGCGACGATGATCGGGATCAGCATGACCGTGTCGCGTCCGACCCCGCCGTCGTACCACATCAAGACGATCACGCCGGCCAGGAATCCGATGGTGATGATCTCGGTGAACGGCGAGAAGGGCAGTTGGAAGGAGGGTCGGGTGAGCAGCCCGGCCTCGGCGCGGCGGACGAAGACGATGTGGCAGAGCATGATCGAAGACCAGGCGGCAATGATGCCGAGCGCCGCGATGTTGATCACGATCTCGAATGCCTTACCAGGGACGACGTAGTTCAGGCCCACGCCGACCACGCACACCGCAGAGGTCAGCATGATGCCGCCGTAGGGCACCTGGTGGCGGTTCATGAGGCCGGTGAACCGGGGCGCCGAGCCGGCCTTGGCCATCGAGCGCAGGATGCGGCCGGTGGAGTACAGGCCGGAGTTGAGGCTGGACATCGCGGCCGTGAGCACGACCAGGTTCATCACATGGCCGGCCGCCGGGACTCCGATCTTGGACAGGACGGTGACGAACGGGCTCTCACCGTCGCTGTAGCCGTCCCATGGCAGCAGCAGCGCGAGCAGCACGACCGACCCGACGTAGAAGATGCCGACCCGCCACATGATGGAGTTGACGGCCCGCGGCACGATCTTTTCCGGCTCGGCGGTCTCACCCGCGGTGACGCCGACCAGTTCGACAGCGGAGTACGCGAAGACGACGCCCTGCAACACCACCACGACCGGCAGCAGGCCGGCGGGGAAGATGCCGCCGTTGTCGCTGATGACGCTGAAGCCCGGGGTCTCGCCGCCCACCTCGTGCTGGGTGACCAGCAAGAAGATGCCGATCGCCATGAAGATGACCAGCGCCGCGACCTTGATGATCGCGAACCAGAACTCCAACTCGCCGAAGATCTTCACCGAGATCAGGTTGAGGGACAACACCACGGCCAGCGCGATCAGCGCCATGACCCACTGCGGGATGTCGCTGAACATGCTCCAGTAGTGCGTGTAGAGCGCGATGGCCGTGATGTCCGCGATGCCGGTCGTGGACCAGTTCACCACGTACATCCATCCCGCGACGTACGCCCCTTTTTCACCGAGGAACTCGCGGGCGTAGGAGACGAAGGAGCCGGAGGACGGCCGATAGACGACCATCTCACCCAGCGCGCGGACCACGAAGAAGGCGAAGAGTCCGCACACGGCGTAGGCGATGGCCAGCGCAGGCCCCGCGGACTCCAAACGCCCACCCGCCCCGAGGAACAGACCGGTGCC
Source organism: Streptomyces zagrosensis (assembly GCF_014203645.1). Lineage (GTDB taxonomy): Bacteria > Actinomycetota > Actinomycetes > Streptomycetales > Streptomycetaceae > Streptomyces > Streptomyces zagrosensis. Next base: position 42,110 of record NZ_JACHJL010000011.1, read on the forward strand.
AATCGCGCCGCCGATGGCGATCATGTTGATATGGCGCGCCTTGAGATCCTTGCTGTATCCCGCGTCGCCCGCATCCTGGAGCGCCCCACCGGATGGCTGCGGGGTACTGTCCTGCACGGCTTCCTTGCTCACGAGCTGTGTCTCTCGCCTTCGGTGAAAAGGTTCCTGCTGTCGGATCGCTGATCGAGCGACCCGCCGCAGTCTCACATCCTCAGGCGCATACCAGGACTTACCGTGGGTTATCTCACATCTCGTACATCCCTGCGATCACCTCTGCGTAGCGGGCGTGAACCACCCGACGGCGCAGTTTGAGCGACGGGGTGAGCTCTCCCGTCTCGGGTCCCCACTCGCGGTCGAGCAGCCGGTACCGCTTGACCATCTCGGTGCGGTTGAGCCGGCTGTTGGCGCCGGCCACCGCACGGTCGATCTCAGCGAGCACGGCCCGGTGCTGTGGCAGCGCGACGGGCTCCGCCTCGATGCCCTGCCGAGCGGCCCAGACCGTGGCGGTGTCCACGTCGAGTACGAGGAGTGCGACCAGATACGAGCGGCGGTCGCCGTACACCAGTGCCTGGCCGATCAGCGGGTGCTCCTTGAGCGTGTTCTCCACCAGGACGGGCGAGACGTTCTTGCCCGTGGAAGTGATGATCAACTCCTTCTTGCGGTCGGTGACGTACAGATAGCCGTCCTCGTCCAAGCTGCCCATATCGCCAGTGCCGAACCAGCCCGTCGCGCCACCGAGGGGTTGCACCGAGCCGTCCTCCTGGAGGTAGCCGCACACCAGCTCGCCCCGCACCTCGATCTCGCCGTCAGCGGCGATCCGCACCTCGATGCCGTCGATCGGGCGGCCGACCGAGCCGAGCCTAAACCCCGCGTGATGGTTGAGCGTGCATACGCCGGTCGTCTCCGACATGCCCCACGCATCAAGGATCACGACCCCGAAGCCGGTCCAAAACCGCACCACGTCCTGTGGCATCGGCGCGGCGGCGCTCACCGCCCACACCAGCCGGTCGAACCCCATCAGCAGCAGGAGTGGGTCCAAGACGTCCCGCTTGGCCTCGGCGTACGCGGTAGTCAGCGCTTCGGGCGGTTCCTCGGCCCGCTCCCGGTAGGCCACCCAGGAGCGTGCGGTCTCGTTCGCCGCCTCGATTGCCGCCTGCCGCTGGGCCGGAAGCTGGCTGATCGCCCCGCGTACCGCCGCGGTGAACTTTTCCCACACCCGAGGCACCCCGAAGAATTCCTCGGGCCGCACGTCGCGCACGGTGCCGGCCAGGTCGCCCGGGTCACCGCAGAAGTAGACGTGCGAGGCGCGCAGCAGTGGCAGGTACAGGCCCAGCATGCGTTCGGCGATGTGCGCGAAGGGGAGGTAACAGATGTGCGCCGCATGGGCGGGCACGATGAACTTCTGGTCGATTCCGACGCCGCTGCGGATCACCTGCCGGTGCGTGGCGACGACTCCCTTGGGGTCGCCGGTGGTCCCCGAGGTGTAGACGACGGTCACCGGGTCACTGGAGCGCAGCTGCCGCCACTCGCGGTCGAAGCTGCCGGGGTCATGTCGGTGGACGCCGTCTGCAAGGACCGCCGCGTACGACATGACCGGGTACGCGCCGTCCGCTGCGATCGGGTCCACCACGATCAGCCGCTCCAACTGCCCCACCTCCTTCACCAGCAGCGGCCCCCAGCGCTCCAGCTCGCGGGCGCCATCGATGATCGCGACCCGGGCGCCGCTGTGCCGGACGATGTGCGCGATCTGCTCGGGCGCCGCCGTGCCGTACACCGAGACCGGCACCGCGCCCAGGTGCACCGCGGCCAGATCGCTCAGCCAGTGCTCGGGCCGGTTGGCCATCATCAGCAACACCCGCTCACCGCGCCGCACCCCGACACCGGCCAGGCCCGCCGCCAACTCCACGATCACCTGACGGGCCTCGGCCCAGGTCATCGAGGTCCACGCGGCATCGGGCCCGCGCCAGGAAAGGGCGGGGAGATCCCCGTACCACTCGGCGTTACGGAGCAACAGGGCGGGGAGCGTGAGGTCTTGCGAAGGGTCCGCACGTCGCAGGGTCTGAGCCAAGGCCGCCTCCTAGTGCAGTGCGACCATTCGCGATAGTTGGCGAATGCGTCGAGGCATCGACTGGTCGCTCACCGACTGTTTACCGTAGTTGACGGAGTGTGTTCTCGATAGGTGACGGAACGATCAGTCCCAGGGGAACGGTGCTTAGGGGGCCGGACAACGGCTGCGAAGGGCGCGGGTGTTAGCTTCCTTTCCGTGGTGGAACACCAGGATGAGACCAGGACGGCCTACGACGGGGTCGTTGAGCTGTATGCGTCGATGTTCGCTGATCGGTTGGAGACGCAGCCGTTCGCGCGGAACATGATCGGCACCTTCGCCGAGCTCGTGCGCGGGACGGGGAATCCGCGGGCAGCCGACGTCGGGTGCGGGCCCGGTCATCTGACGGCCATGCTGCACGACTTGGGGCTCGATGCCTTCGGGCTCGATCTCTCCCCAGCCATGGTCGAGCACGCCCGGCGGGCCCATCCGGCGCTGCGGTTCGACGAAGCGCGCATGGAGGCCCTGCCGGTCGAGGACAGCGCGCTCGGCGGAGTGCTGGCCCACTACTCGATGATCCATACCCCACCCGGGGAACTGCCCGCGCTGCTCGCCGAACAGATGCGTGTCCTGGCACCGGGGGGCCTGCTCCTGGTGTCATTCTTCGGGACCGAAGGACCGGAGCCGGTCCGCTTCGATCACAAGGTGACGCCCGCCTATAGCTGGCCGGTGGAGCGGTTCGCCGAGTTGCTGGCCGGGGCCGGGCTCGTCACGGTGGCTCGGTTGCTCCACGACCCGGCCTCCGAGCGGGGCTTCCTCGACACCCACTTGCTGGCCCGCCGACCCTAGGGCGTGCCGTGGCCTGGAACGCAGTGGTGAAGATCATTCACGTAGAAGAAGTGCGCCCAAAGCACCACATGCGCAACTGGTTCACTGCTCGCCGCCAGCCTCCACAATCGCGCGAAGACGCGACAGGCATTCGCTGACGAAAAGGGGATAGGTGCCCCAGTAGTACGACACTCCGCTGACTGCCACAGCGATGGCCCACGCCCGGGCACGCAGCCATGTCGCGTCGTCGAGGCTCATGGCGTCCCAGTACGCCTGTCGGGCCTTGGGTGGAAGATCCCACACAGGCGAGTGCTCGGCGTCGGGAAAGCCGACTGACAGGCCTCCGAAGTCGATGACGGCGTGCAGCTTCCCCCGCTGGACCAGGAGGTTGGTGGGTTTGAGGTCTCCGTGGAGCCACCCGTGGCGGGCGGACGGCTCGGGCAGGGCGAGCGCGCTCTGCCACAGGTGTTGTAGATACGCGATGTCGAGATTGAGGCCGCCTTGGATCGTTCGGCAGGTGTCGAAGCACTCGCTGATCCACCGCTCACAAGCGTGCAGGCCACCTCCGCGGTACCAGCTGAGCCCGCCCTGGCGAGTGGCTCCCATGAGGGGGATGGAATGCAGGCTCTGCACGATCGTCGCCAGGTCGCTTCCGAAGGCGGCCCAGTTCGTGACCGATCCCGGGCCGGCTTCATCGCCATCGATCCAGCGGTACACCGACCAGGCGAGCGGGAATGCGGAACCCGGCGTGCCGGCGTGCACCGGCTCCGGGATGCGACAGGGAAGATGCGGCGCCATCCGCGGCAGCCATGTCTGCTCTTTGCGTACGGCCTGCGCGTTGTGCGGGGTACGCGGTAGCCGCATGAGCAGTTGGTCGCCCAGCCGGTACATCGTGTTGTCGGTGCCCGCACCGGCCGGCGCGATGGGCAGGGTGGCCCATTCCGGACGCTGTTCGCGCAGCAGTGAGCGGATAACTGCCTCATCCACCGGGATCTCGTCTTCGTGAAGTGTCACGGTGCGAGCCTCATGCCTGGGCTTCGCCGTCACCAGTGATTTTCCCGAGGCGACCGCCGTTTTGAACTCGATCACTTGAGATGTGCCCGATCAAGTGAGTGCCGGACGCACTGCGCGTGGGGAAGGTTTCACAGGAGCAGTGAGACAGCAATACTGTTGAACTCAGATGTACTCCGTGCCGAGTGCGCGTGCGGCCACGATCAGCCATGATCGGCCACCAAGCAGTACGTGAGTGGCCCAGAGAGCGAGGCGCAGCCGATGACCCATCCGGCGACCACGGACGCCAGCGACCCCGAAGAGACCTATGCACCCGGCACACCCCACGAGCGGGGCGCGCCCGACGCCGGCAACGGACGGGGGGCGATGGGCAGTGTTGGCGCTGTCGGGGACGACGGTGCTGTCAGCGCTGTCGCAGGTGCCGGGGATGACGGTGCTGTCAGGAACGACGGTGCTACCCGCGATGACGTTGCTGTCGAAAGGCTCGGCCTGACCATCGACGAGTTGGCGGCTCGGGCCGGGGTCACGGTGCGTACGGTGCGGTTCTACGGCACCCGGGGCTTGCTGCCGCCTCCGCAGATCGGGCCGCGCCGGGTGGGCCGGTACGGACCGGAGCACCTGTCTCGGCTGGCGCTGATCGAGGAGTTGCAGCACCACGGCATGACGCTGGCGGCGATCGAGCGCTATCTCCAGCAGCTGCCGGACGAGATCAGCGCCCACGACCTGGCGATACATCGTGCGCTGGTTGCCTCGTGGACGCCGGATGTGGCCGAGGAGGCCGGCCGGGACCAGTTGGAGCGGCGGGCCGGGCGAGCGCTGGCCGATGAGGACATCGACCGGCTGGCCGCGATGGACGTACTGGAACGCACCGCGGACCCCGACGTCTTCCGCGTGGACCCCGCGATCTTGCACCTGGGCGTGCGGCTACTCGATGTGCCCATCTCGCTGGAGACCGTGCTGTCGGCCCGTACGGTGGTCCTCGACCACGCCCGCGCCGCTGCGCGCGAGCTCAGTCGCCTTTTCCGCGACGAAGTGTGGGGGCCCTATCGGGAACGCGAGTCGGACCCGGAGCAGGTGGCCGCGATGAAGTCGCTGTCGGCCCACATGCAGCCCATGGTGGTCCAGGCCCTGGTGACCGCGTTCCAGCGGTCGCTGCGGGAGGAGTTGCGAGCGGGCTACCCGCCAGCGGATTCGGGGCCGCGGGCGCGGGAGACGGAGTAAGGGACGGGGTGGGGCAGGCCGCGCCATGAGGTGGAGCGCGTCGCATCGCCGGGGCCACCGGCCGCGCCTGCGGCCGGCGCCACGCCTGCCCGCAGTCCTTGTGCGAAGCCGGTCCGCGGCCCGAGCGCGGAAGCGGCCCGCGCCCCGCACGCGTGCGGAGCGCGGGCCGTCCCCGCTGAACAGGGCTTGCGCCCCGGGTGGTTACTCGTCGCTGAACTTCTCGCCCCGCTTTGCCTTGTCCACCAGGAGGGCCGGCGGGGCGAAACGGTCTCCGTAGGTCGCCTGGAGTTCGCGGGCGCGGGTGATGAAGCCGGGCAGGCCGCCCTGGTAGCCGTTGATGTACTGGAGTACGCCGCCGGTCCAGGCCGGGAAGCCGATGCCGAAGATGGAGCCGATGTTGGCGTCGGCAACAGAGGTCAAAACGCCTTCCTCGACGCAGCGCACGGTGTCCAGCGCCTCGGCGAACAGCATCCGCTCCTTGAGGTCATCGAAGGGGACCGACGGGGCGCCTGCGTCGCCTTCGGCGCCGAAGTGCTCGCCCAGGCCCGGCCACAGGCCGGCCCGCTTGCCGTCCACGTACTCGTAGAACCCGGCGCCACCGCTGCGGCCTGGGCGGTTGAACTCCAGGACCATCCGGTCGATGACCGCCTCGGCGGGGTGCGTCTGCCAGACGCCGCCCGCCTCCTCGACGGCACGCTTGGTCTCCTCGCGGATCTTGCGCGGCAGGGTCAGGGTCAACTCGTCCATCAAGGACAGCAGCTTGGCCGGGTAGCCCGCCTGGCCGGCTGCCTGCTCGATGGTGGCCGCCGGGATGCCCTCACCGAGCATCGAGACACCCTCGTTGATGAAGTGGCCGATGACGCGCGAGGTGAAGAAGCCACGCGAGTCGTTGACCACGATCGGGGTCTTGTGGATCTGGCGGACCAGGTCGAAGGCGCGGGCCAGTGCGGCATCGCCGGTCTTCTCGCCCCTGATGATCTCCACCAGCGGCATCTTGTCCACCGGCGAGAAGAAGTGCAGGCCAACGAAGTCAACCGGTCGCTCGACGCCCTCGGCCAGCGAGGTGATGGGCAGCGTGGAGGTGTTGGAGCACAGCAGCGCGTCCGGCTCGACGATGCCCTGGATCTCCTGGAAGACCTGGTGCTTGAGCGAGGTGTCCTCGAACACCGCCTCGATCACCGCGTCGCAGCCGGCCACGCCCTGCGGATCGGCGGTCGGGGTGATGCGGGCCAGCAGGGCGTCCGCCTTGTGCTGGGTCGTACGGCCCCGCGATACGGCCTTGGCGCACAGCTTTTCGGAGTAGCCCTTGCCCCGGTCCGCGGCCTGCTGGCTGACGTCCTTGAGTACGACCTCGATGCCGGCCTTGGCGCAGGAGTACGCGATGCCGGCGCCCATCATGCCCGCGCCGAGGACCGCGACCTTGCGCACGGTGTGTTGCTCGCCGTCCTTTGGCCGATTGGCACCGGAGTTGACGGCCTGGAGATCGAAGAAGAACGCCTGCGTCATGTTCTTGGCGATCTGGCCGGTGACCAGCTCCGTGAAGTACCGGGCCTCGATGGTCTGCGCGGTCTCGAAGTCCACCTGGGAGCCCTCGACCGCGGCGGCCATGATGTTGCGCGGCGCCGGGTAGTGGGCGCCGTTGAGCTGCTTCCTGAGGTTGGCCGGGTACGCCGGGAGGTTGGCCGCGAACTTGGGGTGCGCGGGGGTGCCGCCGGGGATCTTGTAGCCGTCGGTGTCCCACGGCTGCTGCGACTCGGGGTGCTCGTCGATGAACGCCCGCGCCTTGGCGAGCAGTTCGTCCCGATCCGCGGCGAGCTCATGGATGAGGCCGGCCTCCAGGGCCCGGGCCGGGGTGTACTGGGTGCCCTGGAGCAGCACCTTCAGCAGCGCGTCGGTGATGCCAAGGAGGCGTACGGAACGCGCCACGCCACCACCGCCGGGCAGCAGTCCGAGGGTCACCTCGGGCAGCCCGATCTTGCTGCCCGATGCCTCCAGCGCGATGCGGTGGTGGCAGGCGAGGGCGATCTCGTAACCGCCGCCCAGGGCCGCACCGTTGATGGCCGCGACGATCGGCTTGCCGAGGGTTTCGATGCGGCGCAGGTCGCGCTTGAGCTCGCGGCTCGCATCGAAGACCTGCTGGGCCTGGTCGGGGGTGACGGCGATCAGGTCGCGCAGGTCGCCGCCGGCGAAGAAGGTCTTTTTGGCTGAGGTGACGATGATGCCGCGAAGGGACTCGCGCTCGGCCTCAAGTCGGTCGGCTACCACGGCCAGGGATGCCTTGAAGGCGGCGTTCATGGTGTTCGCCGACTGGTCCGGGTCATCCAGGACGAGGGTGACCACGCCCGTCTCGTCCTGTTCCCAGCGGATGGTGGTGGGCTCGGTGCTCATCTGTGTGTCTCCGTGTGAGGGTTGGCTGCGGGCGGTCAGACGCGTTCGACGACGGTGGCAACACCCATGCCGCCGCCCACGCACAACGTGACCAGGCCGTAGCGCAGGTCGCGCCGCTCCAACTCGTCCACGACGGTGCCGAGCAGCATCGCGCCGGTGGCGCCGAGCGGGTGGCCGAGCGCGATGGCACCGCCGTTGACGTTGACCTTGTCCAGGCTCAGGCCCATGTCCTTGACGAAGCGCAGCACAACGGCGGCGAACGCCTCGTTGATCTCGACCAGGTCGATGTCGTCGATGGTCAGGCCCGCCTTGGCGAGCGCCTTGCGGCAGGCGGGGGCGGGGCCGGTGAGCATGATCGTCGTGTCGGCGCCCGAGACGGCAGCGGAGACGATACGGGCGCGCGGCGTCAGCCCGTACCGCTCCCCCACCTCGCGGCTGCCGATGGCGACCAGCGCCGCACCGTCCACGATGCCCGAAGAGTTGCCCGCGTGGTGAACGTGGTCGATCGCCTCGACCCAGTGGTACTTCTGGAGCGCCACCGCGTCGAAGCCACCCATGTCGCCGATGCCCGCGAAGGACGGCTTGAGCTTGGCCAGCGACTCAGCGGTGCTGCCGGGGCGCATGTGCTCGTCGTGGTCGAGGACGACCAGGCCGTTGCGGTCCCGGACGGGGACGATGGAACGCTCGAAGCGGCCGTCCTTCCACGCCTCGGCGGCCCGCTCCTGGGACAGGGCCGCGTAGGAGTCCACGTCATAGCGGGAGAAGCCCTCGACGGTGGCGATGAGGTCGGCACTGATGCCCTGCGGGATGAAGCCGGTGTCCAGGTTGGTCATCGGGTCGTTGAACCAAGCGCCGCCGTCAGACCCCATCGGGACCCGGGACATCGACTCGACGCCACCCGCCAAGACCAGGTCCTCCCAGCCGGAGCGAACCTTGGCCGCCGCCAGGTTGACCGCATCAAGACCCGAGGCACAAAAGCGGTTCTCCTGGATGCCGCCCACGGTGTCGGGCAGTCCGGCCGCAAGCGCCGCGATCTTGGCGATGTCGGAGCCCTGGTCGCCGAGCGGGACAACGACGCCGAGGACGATGTCGTCGATGGCGGCCGGGTCCAGGTCCGGAAAGCGGGCGCGCAGTTCGTGGATGAGGCCGACCACCAGGTCGATGGGCTTGGTGCCGTGCAGGGCGCCATTGGCCTTGCCGCGCCCACGCGGGGTGCGGATGGCGTCGTATACGTATGCTTCGGTGCTCACGTCGGAAGCCTTTCAGGTGCGGTACGGACGGGGGCTGCCACCGGAGTCGGCGCGTCCGCGCGCACCGGGGGCTGTCGGTCAGGCGAGCAGGGACCGGCCGATGATCTCCTTCATGATCTCGGTGGTGCCGCCGTAGATGGTCTGGATGCGCCCGTCAGTGAAGGCTCGGGCGATGGGGTACTCGGTCATGTAGCCGTATCCGCCGTAGAGTTGAAGACAACGGTCGGTGACGCGCTTTTGCAGTTCGCTCGCCCACCACTTGGCCATCGACGCGTGTGCCGCGTCGAGTTCGCCGGCGTCGTGATCGACGATGCAGCGGTCCACGAAGCTGCGGGTCACGGCGCATTCGGTGGCCATTTCGGCGATCTCGAAGCGGATGTGCTGAAGCTTGGCGAGCGGCCGTCCGAACGCCTCGCGCTCCTTGACGTACGCCATCGTCATCTTCAGGACGTGTTCGGCGCCGGCGATGGAGGCGACCGCGATGTTCAGGCGTTCTTGGGCAAGATTGGTCATCAGGTGGATGAACGCGCCGTTCAGCTCACCCAGCAGGTTCTCCTTGGGCACCACTACATCGTTGAAGAACAACTCGGCGGTGTCCTGCGACTTCTGGCCTATCTTCGCCAGGTTACGGCCCCGCTCGAATCCGCTCATGCCGCGCTCGACGACCAGCAGGCTCAGCCCGTGCGCCCCGCCATCGGGGTTGGTCTTGGCGACGACGATCACCAGGTCGGCCAGGATGCCGTTGGAGATGAAGGTCTTGGAGCCGTTGAGCACCCAGTGATCGCCCTTGTCCTCGGCGTTGGTACGGATGGCCTGGAGGTCGGAGCCCGCCCCTGGCTCGGTCATGGCGATGGCCGTGATGATCTCGCCGCTACAGAACCCGGGCAGCCAGCGGCGCTTTTGCTCATCGGTGCCCAGCGAGGTCAGATAGGGGCCGATGATGTCGTTGTGCAGTCCGAGCGCGAGCCCGGGGGCCGCCGCGCGGGTGAACTCCTCGCCGAGCACGGCACTGTAGCGAAAGTCGTCGTTGCCGCCGCCCCCGTACTCCTCGGGCACCGCGAGCCCGAGCAGCCCCTGCCGCCCGGCGGCCAGCCATGCGTCACGGTCCACGATGCCGTTGTGCTCCCACCGCTCGTAGTGCGGCAGCACCTCCTTGGCCAAGAAGGTCCGTACGGTCTCGCGGAACGCCTCGTGTTCCGCGGCGAAGATCTGGCGCTTCACGTGTGTGTCTCCTTCGGGGCTGCCGTACGGTGCCGGTGGTTGCGATGCGCTCGGCCGGCGCTGGCGGGGCGAATGCCGGTGGAGCGCTGCCGGTGGTCGGGGGCTCTTGGTGCGGGCGGTAGGCCGGTCGCCGGTGGGCGGGCAGCGGGCGCCGATCACTTCCGTGGTGCGGGTGCTGGCGCGGGTGCGGGTGCTGGCGCGGGTGCGGGTGCTGGCGCGGGTGCTTCGGCGAGCCGTGGTACGGCCCAGTCGGCGGCGACCTCGGCAGTGTGTGCGCCCGGCAGGGCCGGGGGCCTGCGGACGCTGCCGGGGGTGGCGGAGAAGCGGGGTGCGGGCGCGGGTTGGACGATGCCCGCGTGTTCGGTGAAGGTTCCGCGGGCGGCCAAGTGCGGATGCGTGGGCGCCTCGCGTAGGGAGAGTACGGGGGCGGTGCAAGCGTCCGACGGCGCGAAGATCTCGGTCCATTCAGCGCGGGTACGGGCCTTGAAGCGGGCCGCGACGGCCTCGCGCAGTTCGCCCCAGCGGGCCATGTCGCCCTGCTCCGGCGCCTCGTCCTGGAGGCCGAGCAGGGCGATGAACTCGGCGTAGAACTGCGGTTCCAGGGCGCCAACCGCCATATGGCCGCCGTCTGCGGTCTCGTACACGCCGTAGAACGGGCAACCGCCGTCGAGCAGGTTGGCGCCCCTGCGGTCCTGCCATGCGCCGGCCGCCAACATGCCGTGGATCATCGAGGACAGATGCGCCGTGCCGTCCACGATCGCGGCGTCCACGACCTGTCCCGCGCCGCCGGGACTGCGGGCGTGATGGAGGGCGGCGAGGACGCCGATGACCAGGTAGAGCGAGCCGCCTGCGTAGTCCCCGACCAGGTTGGCGGGGATGGCGGGCGGCTCGTCGGGCGATCCGATCATGCCAAGGACGCCGGTGATGGCGATGTAGCCGATGTCGTGCCCGGCGCGCTGGGCCAGCGGCCCGTCCTGACCCCAGCCGGTCATGCGTCCGTAGACCAGCAGCGGATTACGGGCCAGGCAGGCGCCGGGGCCCACACCGAGCCGCTCGGCGACGCCGGGTCGCAGGCCCTCGATGACGATGTCGGCGCGCTCGGCGAGGTCAAGCACCGTCTGCGGCCCGTCCGCGGACTTGAGGTCCACGGTCACCGAGCGCTTGTTGCGGTTGGTGATGTCGCGGGCCGGGTCGATGCCGAGCCCAGCGCCGCTGGGGCGATCCACGCGTACGACGTCGGCGCCGAGGTCAGCGAGCACCATCGCGGCATACGGGCCGGGGCCGATGCCCGCTAGTTCCACGACCCGCACGCCGGTCAGCGGCCCGTGCTGTGTTGCCGTCATCCGGCCCCCACCTTGCTATGACAGTTGTGACACTTTTGCTGTAACACCACTGATGCTAAGAACACGTTCCAGTTTCCACAAGCCCCTAGTTCGCCGACTCCCACCGGGCCGCACCTCGGCCAAAACATGCGGAAAGCCCCCGCCCGGACGCCCACTTGGCGCACCGGCCAGGGGCCGGACCCCGCCGCTGAGTGCAGAGCGACTGCTCCACGGGACCGGCGGCTGTCCACGCTCACTCACCCCAGCGAACGCAGCGGCCCCACCTAACACAGCCAGCTCAGCCAGGTCAGCCATGGCAGGCAGCTGCGCTATCTCAACAAGCTCAGTCGGCGGCGCTGCCGCGCAGTCCACCTAGCTCGCGCGGCCCCTTCGCCAGAGGCACGACGGGGGACGGCGCCAGATGGTCGTCCGGGCCATCGGGATCGGTGAGGCGGGAGAGCCTGCGCGGCACGTCACATCCGACGAGCACGATGACCACCACGGTCAGCCCGAACGTCAACACGGCCAGCGCCCGCCCCAGGGACATCCCCTCGGCCAGCCGGGCGCCGAGCACCGGCGCGACCGCGCCACCGAGCGCGCCGACGTTGTAGACGAAGCCGAGCGAAGCGGCCCGGTTGGCGGTCGGGAAGTGGCTGGCGATGTACTTGGGCAAGATGCCGGAAATCCCCTGGCTGAGTGCGAGCAGCCCAAACAGCAGCACGCCGAGCGCGACCAGGCTGTCCTCAACGGCGAAGACGGGGAAGACGAAGCCGAGCGAGGCGATCAGCGTCCACGCGTAGGCGCGCCGCGTGCCCACCCAGTCCCCGACGAACCCCGCCAGCCAGCAACCGCACATGGTGCCGAATCCGGCGTAGAACATGACGTCACCGACCTGGCCTGGCGAGTAACCCATCTCGGTTTTGAGGTAGGTGGGCAGCAGCGCCTGGATCGGCCAGCTGTAGAGGAACGCGCAGAAGACGGTGACCATCAGCGATACGTACAAGATCCACCGTCGCCGTCCGCCGATCTGTACCGCGAATGCGATCAAACAGCCCGCGGCCAGCACCGACAGCGGCCATACCAGGCCCTCGCCAACCGGGGTGAACACGCAAAACAGTGCGGTGCTCGCGGCGACGGTGAGCGCCGTGTTGCACCAACTGCGCAGCCGCCCGGCGAACAGCGGCGCAAACGCGTTGGGCCGCCGCTTGTCGGCCGCGACCTGCGCACTCCACTCCTCAGCCTCCGGCAGGGACCGGCGCACCCAAAGGGCCACCAGGACCGGCAGCACGCCGATCCAAAACATCCAGCGCCAGCCCCACTGGGGCACCACCCACTCGTACAGCTTGGACGCGATGATGGTGCCGCCCGCGTAGCCGGAGATCAAAAAGCCGGAGGCGCGGTTGCGCAGCCGCGGCGGCCAACTCTCCAAGACGTAGGTGGCGCTCGCGCTGTACTCCCCCGCCATACCCATGCCGATCAGCAGCCGGGCGGCGAAGAGGCTGGTGTAGCCCCACGCGAAGCCGCACGCGAAGGTGCCCAACGAGTAGAGCAGGATGCTGATGACCATCGCGGCCTTACGCCCGTAATGGTCCCCGAAGGCCCCCAGCAGCGCCCCGCCCAGCCAGCGGGTGATGAATGCCCCGGACACCAGGCTGGCGGCTTGCACCCCGCTGAGCCCGAACTCGTCGCTGATCTCGGTCAGCACCAGGGTGATCAGGACGAAGTCGAACCCGTCGAGGAGGTAGCCGAGCCAGGCCGCGAACATGGCCTTCCACTGGGCCGCCGAAACCTCGCGGTACCAGGGCACCCCGGGTGCCGGCACGGCATCGGTCATGGCAGCAGTCCCGCTTCTTCGAGGAGCTTGCGCACCCGCCCTACCGCCTCGTCGTCGAGTGGCACCTGGGGCGCCGCGGTGGCCTGGCAGTCGATGGCGCCGAGCAGCCGCAGCGCGGCCTTGAAGCCGCCGAGCCCCGCCGAGCTGCCACCCATCAGCGTCGGGTCGCCGGCGTCGGTGAGCGCGAACAGCGCGGCGAGGCGATCCTGCTCGGCGGCGGCCTCGGCCCACCGGCCGGCGCGGGCGTGTGCGTACAACCGCACATAGCCGTGCGGGTCCACGTTGCCAAGGCCCGGAACAACGCCGTGCGCGCCGGCCAACAGCGCTCCGTCTACGGTGAGTTCGGAGCCGGTGAGGACGGAAAACCGTGCGTCAAGCCCCCTGCGGCGGACGTCGGTCAGCAGCCGGCGCAGCGCTCCCTCGTCGCCGCTGCTGTCCTTGAGCCCAGCGAGGGTGCCGTCTGCGGCGAGTGGCAGCACGATGTCCGCGGTGAGCTTGGAGTGCACGGCGAGCGGGATGTCGTACGCGAACAGCGGCAGTTGCGTGCTGGTGCGGATGCGGCGGAAGTGATCGGCGATTTCGGCGGGGTGCGTGCGGGTGTAGAAGGGGGCCGTGGCTACGAGCGCGTCGGCGCCACTGGCCACGGCGCTCGCGGCGTGTTCGCACACCCGGGCGGTGGTCATGTCGATGATCCCGGCGAGCACCGGCACCCGCCCTGCGGCGGCCTCCACCACCGTCTCCAAGGCGGTCCGGCGCTGGGCGTCGGTGAGGTACGCGGCCTCACCGCTGGAGCCAAGGACGAACAGGCCGTGCACGCCCGCATCGAGCAGCCGCCCAGCGAGCGCGGCCAGCGACCGGGTGTCCACGTCGCCCGTACGAGTCAGGGGGGTGCACAGCGGCGGAATGACGCCGGTGAGGGGAACCGCAAGGCGCATCGGGACCAGCTTTCTCCGAGGGCGTCGATTGAGGACGTCGATTAGCGCTAGGGGAGTAACAGGGGAGGAATAACGGGGAACGGCATCCAATGCCATCTAAAACGACTGCTAACCCATGACAAGAAGCGACAATCCGGACGTTGGACGTCCTATGTTTGGGCCGAATGTGACGGAGCACCGGGCGCCTGTCAAGCCGCCTGCACCCGCTCGCCGCTTATTGACTCGAAGTCAACAACTGCTTACCGTGACGGCTTCCGGGCTGTGGACCGCCTAAGCCGCGCCCCCAGCCGAGCATGCACGGCGAGCCGGCGCAGCCCCGGTGGCCAGCGAGGAGACAACGATGCTGCGAGCGCGGGACGGGGAACAGCGCGAGCACGACCTCGTACTGTTCGGGGCCACCGGCTTCACTGGGGCGCTGACCGCCACCTATCTGGCCACACACGCCCCCAAGGGCTTTCGCTGGGCGCTCGCCGGACGCAGCGAACAGCGGCTCGGCGCGCTCCGCGCCAAGCTGGCTGCCATCGATCCGGCGCACGCGAAGCTGCCGCTGCTCACCGCCGATATCACCGACCCCACCTCGCTGCGCGCGGTGGCCGGCAGTGCACGCCTGGTCGTCAGCAGCGTCGGCCCCTATCTGACGTACGGCGAGCCGCTGGTCGCCGCCTGTGCCGAAGCGGGCACCGACTACGCGGATCTGGCCGGGGAGCCGGAGTTCCTTGACCGGATGTACGTCCGCTACCACCAGCGGGCCCGCGCCTCCGGAGCCCGGCTGGTGCACGCCTGCGGCTTCGACTCCATCCCGCCCGACCTCGGCGTGCGCTACACGGTAGGGCTGCTGCCGGAAGGGGTTCCGTTGCGGGTGGACGGCTATGTGCACACCCATGCGGCCTTCTCCGGCGGCACCTTCGCCTCCGCGCTGAACGCCGCCTCAAGGCCGGTCGCCATGGCCCGCGCGGCCCGCGCCCGCCGGCGCGTCGAGCCGCGCCCTGCGGGTCGCGCGGTGCGCGCGCCGCTCGGCTCGCCGCACCGCAGCCGGGACCTCGGCGTCTGGGCGCTGCCGCTGCCGACCATCGACGCGCAGATCGTGGCCCGTTCGGCCGCCGCGTCCGCGCGCTACGGCCCGGCCTTCCGATACCGCCACTTCGCGGCCGTGCAGCGCCTTCCGGTGGCCGTCGCCGGGGTCGCGGGAACGGGCGCGCTGCTGGCGCTGGCCCAGATCCCGCCGATCCGCTCCTGGCTCTCGGGCCGTCACAAGCCGGGCGTGGGGCCGAGCGAGGAGCGGCGGGCGGGGAGCTGGTTCACGGTGCGCTTGGTCGGCGAGGGCGGCGGGCGGCGGGTGATCACCGAGGTTTCCGGCGGTGATCCTGGCTACGACGAGACGGCCAAGATGCTGGCCGAGTCGGCGCTGTGCCTGGCGCTCGACGACCTTCCCGAGACGTCGGGCCAGGTGACGCCGGCCACGGCGATGGGCGGGGCGCTTACGGATCGCTTGATCCGGGCGGGCCTGGTGTTCCGGGTGGTGCAGGGCGCCTGACGGCGTGCGAGCGGGGCCTGCGGGGTCGAGCGCGACGTCCGAAAACCGCCAGCGGTTGCCACACGGGGCGTTGCAGCATGGCCGTATGAGCAGCGAAACCACCACCGCGCCCCATGACTTCCCCCGTCCCGTTCCCAGCGCCGGGCCCGGTTACGAGGTCCGCCCCATCGTTCCCGAGACCCTGCGCGAGCTGCGGCTACGGGACGACGCCGGACGAGCCCCCCGCGTGGTCATCGAAGGGGACGGCGGCACTCCGCTGCGTTGCTGTCTGAGCCGCAGCGTTGCCGGCGAGCGGCTTTTCCTGGTGTCGTACGCGCCGCTGCGCCGGTGGGCGGCCGAGACCGGGGGCGACCCGGGCCCGTACGACGAGGTGGGCCCGGTCTTCATCCACCCCGAGCCGTGCGGCGGCTGGCCGGCTGCCGGGCAGGGCGGCGGCGGAGCCATGAGCTACCCGCGGGAGATGTGGGGCGAGCGAAGGGTGCTGCGCGCCTACTCGACCAAGGGCGAGATCCTCGGCGGACGCCTCATCGAGGGACACACAGGCACTGCCAGCACTGCCAGCACCGAGGAGAATGACGGGAACGCCAAGGCCGGTGTCAGCCTCGATGAGGCGCTGGAGCAGTTGTACAGCGACCCGCGCGTCGCCGCCGTGCACATCCGGGCCGTGGAGTACGGCTGCTTTCATGCGGAGACCCGGCGGGTGGATGGCGGGGCGTGACGCCTCGCGTGGCCCCACCTGTTCCAGTCCCGGTCCAGTACCGGTCCAGTCCCGGTCCGGCCTCTGAGCTCGGGTTCGCAGCCTGGCCCCTGAGTTAGAAACCTCTGACCCGATCTTTGGGCTCGCTCTCGCGTGGCCCGACTCCTGGGGGCTGGCGCTGCCACGGCTCAGTCCCAGAGGTTGCCGATCAGCCCGGCGTACGACGTACACAGCTGCCAGACGAGCCAGAACGCGCCGTACACGATGCCGACCAGCAGCACGGTGGCCACGATGGGGTCCAGCCTGCGCTGCCACCGAGACCGGTTCATCGACTGATAGTCATGCTCTGCCATGCCTTCAACATACCGATAAAAGTCAACCGCCCATGCCCCCGTGGCGGCGGCGAGCGGCAGCCAGCAGAGCCCTGGCGGCCCGCCTAACCGGATCTCCCGGCACGGGTCAACTCCCGGCGGCGAGCGCGGCAAGCGCCCTACGGCATGCTCCATCCGCCGCCCGGGTGGTTTCCGGCAGCCGAAAGCGCGGGCTGAGGAGCAGGGTGTGGGCGCAGGCGGCGTCCAGGGTCATCCGGTGGCCAACGGACACAAAGACGGGCTTGACGCCCGGCTGGGTCCGCACCGCCCGGCCCACCTCCTCATCGCCGTCCCACAGCGGCGAGCTGTCGCCCCGCCGCTCGCCCGGCGGGGCGTAGCGGAAGGCGAACGGGTTCTTGGCGACGCCGATGGCAGGCAGCCCGGTCAGCACGCCCAGATGGCTCGCCAGTCCGAACCGGCGCGGGTGTGCCAGGCCGTAGCCGTCGCACACCACGAGGTCGGGGGTGCGGCTGAGCCGGCCGAGCGCGGTGAGGACGGTGGGGATCTCACGGAAGGCGAGGAGGCCGGGCACATAGGGAAAGGAGATCCGGCCAACGGCGGTGGTCGCCTCGACCACGACGAGGCTGTGCAGGTCGATGGCCACGGCCGCCGCGGCAACGAGATCACGGGCATCGTCGTACGCGACGTCCACGCCGACGACCACGCCCGGCGCGCCCGGCTCGACGGCCGCGCTGGACTGCGTGACCCGGCCGCGCAGCATTTCCTGCACGGCGGTCGCTTCAGCCTCGGTGGTGGGCCAGTCGGCGGGCACGTCCGCCACTGGCGGACACGGCGACTCGGGAGAAGGACTCATAGCGGTGCGCACGCTACGCGAGATCACCGAGTCGTCCCCATCCGGCCCCATCCGGCCCCGGCGGCCCTCAGTCGATCATCGACGTAACCTGGCGACCATGTTCGTACTTGAGTTGCACTACACCGCTCCGCTGGAGCGGATCGACGCCCTGCTCAGCGACCACATCGACTGGCTGACGACGCACTACGAGTCGGGGACCTTCATCGCCTCCGGGCGCAAGGAACCGCGCGACGGCGGCGTGATCCTCGCGGTGGGGGCGGACCGGCCGGACATCGAGCAGGTGGTGGCGAACGACCCGCTGGTCGTCGCGGGAGCGTGTGAGTACCGGATCACGGAGTTCCTGGCGACGAAGACCGCCCCCGCGCTGGCCGCATACCGGCAGGAGCTGCCGTCCTGACACCGGCCGCGCCCCACGGCGCGGGCCCGTTGGCCAAGGCGGCCCCTGGCCGCGAGGCGCCTGCCGGCCGAGGCAGCGGCTGACCGGAAGCGGGCCATCGGGCCGGACGCGGGCTGCCGGCCACTCCGCGTCCCCCGCCGAGTGGGTCCCAGGCGGGGGCCGCGGCGCAGCGGGGCGGCCCCGACGTGCTGCGGGTCAGCGGCCCGCGACGCTGAGGCGGGCGATGCGGCCCTTTTCGCCGGAGGCCCAGCAGCTCAGGTCCGGGGCGCAGTCCACCGTGTCGTAGGAACCGGTGTCGAAGGTGCGCCAGCGCCGGCCGCCGTCGAGAGTGAGTTCGCTACCGGTGGGGCCGACAGCGAGCGCGGCGGAGCGGCTGTACGGCAGCCAGGCAACGCCCGAACGGTAGCTGGGCGGCTGACGCCGCGCCAGGCTCCAGTTCGCGCCGCCGTCACCGGTGGTCGCGGCCGTGCGGGGTGACGGCTCGCCCGGTCGGTAGTCGCCGCCCACGGCCAGGCCGTGCCGGGCGTCGCGGAACGCGAGCCCGAAGACGCCACGAGCCGGGTCGCCGGCCGGGATGGGCGCCGCGGTCACCGTCCAGGTGTGGCCCCGGTCGGCCGAGTGCAGCACTCGCGCGGTGGCGGCGCCGCCGGTGGCGATCCACGCGTCCCGGCTGCCCGAGCTGACCAGGCACTGTCCACTGGCGGCGAACGCCGCCTCGCCCGGCTGCGCGGCCGGCATCCCCGCGGACGGCAGCACGCGCCAGCTTCGGCCACCGTCCCCGGTGGACAGGATGCGGTACTTGCCGCCCACCGGGTCGCTGAGTGCAATGCCGTGCCGAGCGTCGAAGAAGGTCATGCAGTCATAGAAGGCCGCCGGGTCGGTGTTGCGGAAGCTCTCCGTCCAGCTCGCGCCGCCATCGTCGGTACGAAAGACGCGGGACGCCTCCCCCTCGCCGATGGCCAGTACCACCGCGTGCCGTCCGTCGAACGCCTCCACGTCCCGGAACTCCAGCGCGCCCGCGCCGGGCGGCGATACGTTACGCCAGCTCTTGCCGCCGTCCGCGGTACGCAGCACAGTGCCCTGGCTGCCGGCTACCCACGCGGTACGACGGTTGACGGCGGCAAGCCCGCGGAACCGGGCCTGGCTGCCGCTGTCACCCAACCGCCACGCCAGGTTCGGGCCCACAGCGCCGTCGAACGCATCGGCACCCCCTGCCCCGCCACGGCTTTCCGCAGCGCCGGCGCTGCTCGTACTGCCGGCGTTGCCCGTGCTACCGCCGGTGCCAGCACCAGTGCCACTGCCAGCGCCTTCGTCGCCAGCCGCACCGGCGTTCGCGGGTGCCGTGAGCGCGGCTGCCAGCGCCACCCCGCACATGCCCGCCGTCATCATCCGTCGCAGTGTCCTCATGCCCGTCATACCCCTCATGCCCCTCATGGCGCTGGAAGCTAGCCCATTCCTCGGGCGGCGTCCACGGTCGGCGGCTTATGCGCACCGGCCAGGGGGTGCGGCAGGAGGCGTACATCCTCATCTGTACCAGCAGACCTGCCAGCCCAGGACCAGCTGCCTGCAGACGAGTTCACCGTTGGTTGGGCGGTCGGTCGGGGAGCTCGACGGCGAGGGCGGCGTCTGGGTCGGCGTCCCCGTTGATGTGGGCGTGGGCGTGGGCGTGGGTGCGCCGGTGGGGGTCGGAGTAGGCGTCGGAACCGGGGTCGGTATGTCCGTGGGCGGCACGGTTGGCGTAGGTGTGGGCGTGGGAGGGGCCGGGGACGGGGTCGGCTCCGAGACGGAAGGAGAGGGGGAGGTGGGAGCGGTGGATGTCTGGTGGGTGGGGCTTGCCAGCCTTGTTGGCTGCTGCTCGCGGGGTGGGGTGCTCGGGGCCTGGTGCGGCGGTGCGGCGGATGTGGTCGGCGGGCGCGGAGCGGTAGGCGCCGGGGGCACCGTGGAAGGGGAGCCCGGGGCCTGCACGCCGGGCGCCGACGCCGACGCCGACGCCGACGCCGAAAGGGTGGGCGCCGCCGACCGCTTCACGTCATCCCGCGGCGCGCCTTCGGTGCCCGGTGCCGGGTCGGCCGGCCGCTGGCCTGCGGACTCACTCGTAGCCGCGGCGGGTGCCTGCGCGCGCTGGCGCGGTGCGGAGTCACCCCCACCGCTGAGCAGCAGGCCCACCGCGACCGCGATGCCCGCGACGGCGACCACCCCGGCACCGGCCACCGTGGCGGCGACCGGTCCCGCCTGGCCGAGCTGGCCGCGTAGCAGGTGCCGTACGGACTTCAGCGCCCCCGCCACCGGCTGACCACCGGCGCCCCCGGTCGCGGAGCCGCCGACACCCCCAGCTCCGGCGGCTCCCATGGCTCCCACGCCAAGGAGCGGCGCCAAGAACTTCGCACCGCCGCCCGCAAACAGCACCAGCAGCGCGGGCCCGACCAGCGCGGGCAGCCGCGTGTTGGCCTGGGCCAGCACGGCGAGCCGGTCCCGGCACTCCGCGCACTTCTCGACATGCAGCGCGATGCTCTCGGCCTGCCGGGGTGAGTCGGCGCCCCGTACGTGTGCGGGCATCCGCTCCCAGTGCACCGCGCAAGTCGGACTGCTCGGGGCACCGGGCTGCGCACGCAAAAACGCCTGCCGCATGCCCTCTCTGGCCCGATGCAGGAGGACGGCCGTCGCGGCGCTGTTCGCGCCTATCTGCCGGCCGACGGACTCCAGCGGTTGGTCCTCGGCCTCGGCCAGCCACAACGCCTTCACCCACCGCTCGGGCAACTGACCCATGACACGGGCCAGCAGATCGACGTACGCGACCCGCTGCGCAGGGTCCTGGCCCACCGCCTGCTCCTCGGGCAGGCCAGGACCCTGCGCGCCCGCCCCCGCAGGGTCACGCGGGATCTCGCGGGAGCTGCGGCCGGCGGTGGACCAGGAGAGGTGTCGGACGGTGGTCGTCAGATACGCGGAAACGTTGTCGATGTGATGTCCGGTACGCAGCCGCCGCCAGACCCGGAAATGCGCCTCGGCCACCAGGTCCTCGGCCACCCAGGCGTTCCCCGTCAGGCTGCGCGCGTACGCGACCAGGCGAGGGTGTTCCTTCTCGTACAGCCGCGCGTAGGCGGCCGTGTCCGGCCCGGGGTCCGGCGCGGGAGAGGCTTTGGTCATGTGGGGGGCACCTCGGGGTGTGACGCGTGGTATCGCGGGGACTCGCGGGCATGGTCGGAACTTCGCAAGCCTAAATCTCCGCCCGCCGCTCTTCGATGCCGTGACGCAGCTCACGCATGGATTGAGTGCACTGGCGTAATGCACCAGCCATCTAAGGGGTCAAAGAGACAAGGACCCGCACCAAGAGCAAGGGAGCAGGCGTTGTCCATCGTCATAGACCAAGCCGTCCAAGCCCGACTGATCGCGTCGGCGCCTCGGACCCGTGCCATCCCCGCCCGCTTGCGGTACGAACCCGCCGACCCGTTCGCGGTGTGCGTCTCGTTCCCGCCCACCGCGTCACTCGACGGATTCGAGGTGGAGTGGGCCTTCGGACGCGATCTGCTGGAGATCGGGCTGCGGGAGCCCGCAGGCAGCGGGGACGTTCATATCTGGCCATGCGGCCCCGAGCTGACCGTGCTGGAGTTTCGTGCCGTGGAGGGCATGGCCATGGTCCAGCTCAACACCGCCGATCTCCGCGAGTTCCTCGGC
Organism: Streptomyces zagrosensis; assembly: GCF_014203645.1. GTDB lineage: Bacteria > Actinomycetota > Actinomycetes > Streptomycetales > Streptomycetaceae > Streptomyces > Streptomyces zagrosensis. Next base: position 63,649 of record NZ_JACHJL010000011.1, read on the forward strand.
CGCTCGTACGAGCTCGTCCCGGCGGGCGACGAGGGCGGGTACCTCGACGTCGATGCCGATCTCGCGGCGCTGCTACGGGATGCCTGAGCCGATGGGGGCCCGCTGCGAGACCGCGCTGGCCGGTGCCGCGCCCGGCATGAGCCGGCCCGCCGCGCCGTCCCGACCCATGCCCGCAGTGCGCCCCGCGACCGAGCCGGGCCTGGCGAGTTCTGCGTACCCGCTGCCTGGCACAGCGGTTGGGCCCGGCATGGCCACCGCGGGCGCGGCAACCTCGCCCGGTGCCGGTCTGCGTGCGGCGCTCACCGTGTCGGCCCGCAATGTGCCGGCCGACGCCGTCAGCGGGGCCAGCGGCGATGTGTGTGCCGCCCAGCGCACCCCGTACGGCCTGCGGCTGCTGATCGGCGACGTGCGGGGCAAGGGGCCCCGCGCGGCCGTGGGTGCCGCCGCGCTGCGCCGGGCCTTCGACCGGGCCGCGGATCGAGTACCCACCCTGTCCGTCCTGGTGGACACCCTGGAATGGGCACTGGTCGGCGCGACCGCGCAGCCGGCGCACCGGGGTGGCAAGGATTCCGGCCCGCACAACGGCGCGAGACTCGGCGGTGCCAGACCCGGTGGTGCCAGTCTTGACGCTGGTGCGACGGGGGCCGACGAAGACAGCGCCGACGAGAACTTCGCCACTGTCCTGGTCGCCGAGGTGAGCCTGGACGGTCGGACGCTGCGGCTGGTCAACCGGGGCCACCCGGCGCCCCTGCTGCTGCGCCCCGGGCGGATGCAGCGACTTGAGCCGAGGCGGCGGTTGCTGCCGCTCGGCCTCGGTGCGGTCGCCGGCATCGGACAGGTCTCGGCCCCGGCCGGTCCGTACGCCGATGAGCTGGCGTTTCCCGAGGGTGCCTCGCTGCTGCTGTTCACCGATGGGGTCACCGAGGCGCGGAACGCGCAGGGCGTCTTTTACGATCCGTTGGCGCGGCTGACCCGGTTCGCCGGTGCCGCTCCCGCGGACCTGATCGATGTGCTGCACCGCGATGTCATACGGCACACGGGCTCGGCCCCCGCCGACGACATGGCGATGCTCGCGGTGCGCCGCGCGGCGCGTGCTCCTGGCCAACCCACGCCGGGTTACGGGCGGGCGAAGAGGCGGCCCAACTCCGGGTGTGCGAGCCCGTTCGCCAAGGACGCGTAGGTGCCCGTGGTGAGCAGTTCGCGCGCCGCGCGCTGGGTAAGCGCGTGCGCCGCCTGCGCGATCCCCGCGCCCACGCTGACCCTGGCCACCCCGAGCCTGGCCAGTTCGCCGACGCTCGGTGCGCCGGGCCCGACCGTGATGTTGAGCGGTGCGGCGATGCCCCGCGCCAGTGCGGCTACCACCGCGGGCTCGACCACCCCCGGCACGAAGATCCCGTCCGCGCCGGCCGCGAGATAGGCCGCCGCGCGGTCCAGGGTCTCGGCCAGTTGGGTGGCCGGCGTCCCCGCGGCCCGTAGATAGATATCGGTGCGCGCGTTGATGAACAGCGGCACCCCTGCCTCGTCCGCCGCTCGCCGCGCCGCGGCGATCCGCTCCGCCTGCTCGTCGGCGGGGCGCACGGGAGGGCCATCGGATGTGTACGCGGCGTCTTCCAGATTGACGCCGACCGCGCCCGCCGCGAGCACGTCGCGAATGGTTGCGGCGACCCCGGCGGCGTCGTCCGCATAACCGCACTCGATATCGGCGGTCACCGGCACATCGACCGCATCGACGACGCGCCCGATCAGTTCCAGCGCCTGAGCACGGCCCAACTGCTCCCCATCGGCGGCGCCGAGCGCCCAACTGACACCCGCGCTGGTGGTGGCCACGGCCGCGGCCCCGGACCGTTCGATGAGGCGCGCGCTGACGCTGTCCCAGGCGTTCGGCAGCACCAACACGCGCTCATCGGAATGCAGATCACGAAAGGCACGGGCACGCTCGACCAGGGTGGCTACGGCAGAAGATGTCTCGGTACTCATGCAGCCAAGTTCATCAGCACGTATCGCCATCGGCTGGCGAATTTCCGACATAACGGTACGCGGAACACGGCCTCTTGGCTCGACCGGTTCGACTTCGCGCGATCAGTAGCCGCCGGACCGCAACCGTCCTGGCCCTATGTCGGTCACCTTGAGTGTTACCGCCGCTCATCGCGCCGGCGGACGCGCGACACGAAGCCCAGCAGCTTCCGCGTACCGCCCCGGGGGACGACGGCGGGCGCCGCGGGACCTCCCGATGGGCGGGACAGCGCTCCAGCCGCGTAACGGACCACCCGACGCCATACGCGAGAACGGCGGAGTACGGCGGAGTACGAAAGTGCGCCGTTGATCGGCGGAGTACGAACGACACAGCCGGCCACGGCGCCGGGCCGGTGGCTGCGGTATCGGGCAGCGCCAGGCAAGAACGAGTGGAATTAAGAACGAGTGGAAACAAGCGGAAGCAAGGGGGAGCGCGGGTGAGGAGCGCGACGGAGATCGAGAAGTTCGCGGGCTGTCTGCGGGAGTTGAAGGAACGATCGGGGCGTAGCTATGGGGTGTTGGCGCGGCGGCTGCACGTCAGCACCTCCACCCTGCACCGGTATTGCAACGGTGACGCCGTACCAGCGGACTACGCCCCGATCGAGCGGCTGGCCAGGCTCTGTGCGGCCACTCAAGAGGAACTGGTCGAGCTGCACCGCCACTGGCTCCTGGCGGACGCGGCCCGCCGCACGAACTCGGCCCGCGGCAACGCCACGCGGGGGGCAGGCTCATCGGGGAGCACCGACTGCGCCAACTCGGGCCGGGAGGCGCAGCCACCGCAGGCCAAAGGGTCCGGCGAGCCCCGTAACCCGGGTTCAGCCGCTTCAACCGTTTCAGCCGCTTCAGCCGCGGGCGCAGGCTCAGCCAAGGGCGCGGGCCCCTCCCCGGAGCCGGACCCACCACAGGAGCCGAGCCATGCGGCATCGCCCGGCACGCCGCAGCCTCCCTCCGTACCGGCAACGCCCGGTACGCCCACACCCATGCCCACGCCTTCGCCCACGCCGGATACGTCCAGCACGCCCACGCCGTCCCCCACGCCGCAACCACCCCACCCACGCAGGTCGTGGCGCGGTCCGGCGCATCGTCTTCCGGCCCGGCTGCCAGGGCGGGCTGCGGTGTGGGCGGCGGCCGGAGCGCTGCTCGCCGCGACCATCATCGGCGTCGCCGCGGGCTCGTCGCCGGGCGACGCGGGCAAGGGCGCCGGCGAGGACACCGGAGCGGGGTACGCCAACGCCCCCGTGAGCCCGCCACCGACGGGGCCCGATGCGCGCGCCGAAGGGCCGTTGGCCGAGCCGGACGCGGCAGCCGGCAAGAACCGGGAACGCGGGCATGGGGACGAGGCCGAAAAGGGCAGCGAGGACGAGGCGGAAGGCGCGGACAGGAAGGGCGCCGGCGCACAAGGCAGCGACGAGGGGGCGGGCGGAAGACAGCGCGAGCCTACGGCGGATGGGCGACACGGTGGCCAGTCCCCCGGTGGCGCAGCGCGCGAAAGCGCGGCACCGAGGCCCGGCGGCGCGGGCCAGGATGAGGGCCCCGACAGCGGTGCCGGCAACGGCGCCAACGACGGCGCCAGAGCGCCACTCTCGGTCAACACCCGCTCGCATGTCTGGGAGTACGGCTGCGATCACCGCTACCTCATCAACAAGTCGCCCACCGAGGTCGCTCCCCCGCCGGTGGAGCAGGACGCGCCGGGCTGGGCAAGGGCACACAACGCGGTGCACGGTGGGACCACCATCGTGGAGACGACCGTGACCGGCCAGTCTTCGAACGCGGTGGTCCTGCGCGGTCTTCAGGTGCGGGTGGTGGGGCGGCAGGCGCCGCTGGCCTGGTCGTCCTTCGCCATGGACAACGGCTGTGGTGGCGCGCTGACCCCGCGGGAGTTCTCCGTCAACCTCGACGCGGCCCGCCCGTTGGCCAAGCCCACGGACGGCTACGACGGCGAGCATGCGCTCCCCGCGGTTCGCTTCCCGTATCGGGTGTCCGCCACGGACCCGGAGGTGCTGCGCATCAATGCGCGTACGGTGCAGTGCGATTGCCAGTGGTACCTGGAGTTGGACTGGACTAGCGGCGATCGCCACGGGACCGTACGGATAGACGACGCCGGCCAGCCGTTCCGCACCAGCAGCCTCAAGGGGCGCCCGCAATATGGCTATTGGTCCGCAGAAGGTGCCTGGACCGGCGACGGGACCTGACCGCGTGGTGGCGGTCGTCGCCCCGAGCGTCGCGAGCGGGTTGCTGGCCATGAACGTCAACCTGGCGACCGTCGTGCTTGCCTCGCATGCCGGCCACGACACCGCTTCTGTGGCGTAGGTCACTGCCAAGCCCCTAGCGCCCCCAGAATCCCCAGCACTCCGACGTATCGGATTTAGGGGTTACTTGGGGCGCTGGGCTGCTGTTGAACTTGTTGATGGGACAGGCCACCCCCGCCGCCTCACTAAAGAAGGTTCATCGCCTCCACAGCGCCGCTCACCGGAGGAGCTTTCCATCGTGACCGAAGAACTCGCGCCCGAAGATGTGCTGACGCAGCAGACCACGGCCGAAGAGGCCAATGTAATTCTCCGCGGCGGCCCCGCGGCGGAATTTCCCGACCATGAGCGCATTCGCTATGTGCCGGACCCCAGGTCCACCTTGAAACTACCGCGTGGAAATCACTACGCGCATTTCGCGCCGACCACGGAAACCATTCCGCACGGCACGCACGACCTTCAGGTTTTTCTATGGACGGGCACCACCTACGTCGCTGAATAGGGGCCGGTTGCCCGACCGGCCATGGCCGTGAGGCGCGGAACGCACCCCTGCGCCCCACGGCCTCTCTACTCCCTCAGCCTCTCCACCCCTTCAGCCTCTCCGCCCCTTCCGCCCACGGTCCGGCCCTCACCTCGTACGGCCTCACCGCGGCGCGCCCGGCGGCACTCTGCACCCGGCACCAGAGATGGCTCTGCAGAAAAAACCTGTGCAGAGAACCGTCTGCAACCTTACGCTCCCCTCCATGGCCCACGCCGCACAAACCACCCCTGCCCCCGCTGACCCGCCTAGTCCGCCTGCATCCCATCGGCGCGACGAGCCAAGCAAACCCACCCGCCGAATCGATGCCCGCAGTCTGCGCGGGTTGGCCCATCCGTTGCGGATGCGCCTCTTGGATGTGCTGAAGATCGACGGGCCGAACACATCGGCCGGGCTGGCGCGGCACCTTGGCGAGAACACCGGCACCGTGAGTTGGCATCTGCGACACCTCGCCGAGCACGGCTTCATCGAAGAGGAGACCGGCCGGGGTACGCGGCGTGAGCGCTGGTGGCGGGCGATACAGGTCAGCAACGAGCTCAATACCGCCGACTTTCGGAACGACCCGCAAAGCCGGGACGCGCTGACCCTGTACAAGCGCGAGGTGCTGCGCCAGAACTTCGACCGGATCGCACGCTACTTCGACGAGGACTGGGACGATGCCTGGCGCGCCACAGGGACCGTTTCCGCCTGGCATGAACTACGACTTTCCGCCCCTCAACTAGGGGCAATGAACGCCGAGTTGGCAGCCGTGGTCGAACGGTATGCGCAGGAGTCGGTGGTTCATCCGCAACCGGACGCGCTGCCCGTGGTCGTACAGCTCCAGTCGTTCCCGCGGCGAGAGCGAGCCGACGGATGAGCCGGCGGGACCCGGCAGCGGAGCAGGACCCGGCAGCTCGTCGGGACCGGGCCCACCAGCGAGCCCACGAGGCCGCTGGGGAGGCCGAGGGGCGCCGCCCGGCCGTGCTGCCAGACAAGAGCCAAGCGGAAACGGCCAAGAGACAAGCGGACAAGGGGCAAGCGGAGATACGTGGCGGCCTGTTGCGTCGGCACCGCGATTTCCGGCTGCTGTGGTGCGGGGAGACGGCAGGCAAGTTCGGCGCCTCGGTGACCGGTGTGGCCATGCCTTTGGTGGCCGTGTCTGTTTTGGGGGCCAGCTCGTTCCAGGTGTCGTTGCTGGCCGCCGCGAGTTGGCTGCCCTGGTTGGTGATCGGGCTGCCGGTGGGCGTGTGGGTGGACCGGTCGCGCCGCAGGCCCGTGATGCTGGCCTCGGCGACGGCCTCACTGACGCTGTTCGTCTGCCTGCCGGTGCTGGCCTGGTGGGGTGGGCTGAGCATCGCTCTACTGCTGACGGTCGCTTTGCTCGCAGGCGTGTCGGCGGTCGTCTTCCAGACCGCGTACACCGCGTACCTGCCCAGTTTACTCGCTCCGGCCGATCAGCCCGAGGGTAACGCCAAGCTGCACGGCAGCGCTTCGGCCGCGCAGATCGCCGGGCTCGGCTCCGGCGGCTTCCTCACCCAGTTCGCGGGCGCCGTGGGCGGCCTCGCCGCCAACGCGCTGACCTTCGCTGTGTCGTTGGTGTGCCTGCTTCGCATTCGCCACCGCGAGCCAGTGCCGACACGCGCCACCACCGAGATCGCAACCACTGACACGGCCGGGGCCGACACCGGGGCCGGGCCCCGGCCCGACAAGGGCGCCGGCGGTCGCCAGGCCGCTCCGGCACGGGGGCGGCGGTCGCTGACCACCGAAGTGGGCGAGGGGCTGCGGCTGGTGGGAGGCGACCCCTGGCTGCGTACCCTCGCCCTGTTCGGTGCCACCTCAAACCTGGCACTCATGGGCTACCAGTCCGTCCACGTCGTCTTTCTGACCCGGGAGGTGGGGCTGGCCCCAGGCGTCGTCGGTGGCCTGATCGCGACGGCGAGCGCGGGCGGCGTGGCAGGGGCCCTGCTCGCACGCCGGGTCGCGGCCCGGGTCGGCACGGCGCGCGCGACGTTGCTGTTCGAGCTCGGCTTCGCCAGCTGCGCGCCGCTGATCGCGCTGACAACTGACGGGCTTGGCGTCGTGCTGTACCTGATAGGCGGCTGCTGCGTATCGGCCGGTGTGGTAGCGGGCAATGTGATCAAGGCGAGTTTTCAACAGCGCTACTGTCCCCCGGAGTTGCTCGGCCGGCTCACCGCCAGCGCCGCCTTCCTCAACTACGGCACGCTACCGCTCGGCGCCCTGCTCGGCGGCGCACTCAGCACGGTCTTCGGGCTGCGAGCCGCGATGTGGATCACGACGGCGGGGGTGCCGCTGGCTGGCCTTGTGCTGTTCTTCTCCCCCATCCGGCACCGTCGTGACCTGCCCACCACCCGGCGAACGGTGGCGCCCAAGGCGGCAAGGACAGCACGCCGGTCCTGAGAAGGCTCAAGGAGGCCCCGGACCATATGAGCCCGGAGACGACGCTCACCGAGATCGACAAGCTGTTCACGGTCCGGGCGACCGGGCTGCCCCGGGACCTGTTCGCCGATGTCGCGCCGAAGGTGGTGGCCTGCTGGCGGGCGCGGGCTGAGCAGGCTGCGGCGGCTGGTCTCGCCTCCGCGCGAGGCCTGTGCTGAACTGTGCAACATAACCTGCAAGCGACGATGGGGTGACCGCAATGCCTCTTGAGGGCGAGTACGGGCCGAGCCCGGCGCAGTGGGTACGCGAACAAGTCGAGCTGTATGAGAGTTCGGACGGCACGCAGGGGGCGACGCTTAGGGACACGGGTCTGCCCGTCGTCATTCTCACGACCCGCGGTGCGAAGAGCGGCAAGATCCGCAAGATTCCTCTGATGCGCGTGGAGCACGAGGGGCAGTATGCGGCCGTGGCATCCAAGGGCGGTTTCCCGCGCCACCCGGTCTGGTACTTCAACGTCAAGGCCGACCCGCGTGTGCAGCTCCAAGACGGCTCTACGCGCCAGGACATGACGGCCCGTGAGATCGACGGGGACGAGAAGGCCGCGTGGTGGGAGCGTGCGGTCGCCGCCTATCCGCCGTACGCCGAGTATCAGGACGCGACTGACCGCGTGATCCCCGTCTTCGTGCTGGAACCCGGGCACGGGCCAGGGCCGACGGATGCCTGACCTTGTCCCGGGTTGCCGGTATGAGGCCGTGGACAAGGCCGGGAACTCAGCGACTACTGCTCAACCCTACGCGTAGGGCCCCATGCCGGCTGAGTAGCGTGGCATGGGGCCCGAGCTGTGTCCCCGTGGCACGGGGACAGTGCGGTCGCGTTACGAGGTGGGCATCTGCCGCGAGAACTCGTCGGTGCCGCTGCCGTTCCAGGTGATGGTCAACTTCTGGCCACCCTCGCTGATTTCCGCCTTGCCCGTCATCGAATCGCCCTGGCAGACCGAGTTGACGTTCATCGCCTCATCGGCGGTGCCGGTGCACGTCATGGTGCCGGCCCGCATGACGAACGAGCTGCCCGAGACGCTCAGAATGCCCACCTGCCCGCTGTCATCGCGCTCCGTGGCGTACCAGATTCCATCGGCGCTGGTGCCGTCGCTGCCACCGGTCGAGCCGGAGCCACCGATCGTGCTGGAGCCGCCCGTCGAGTTCGAACCACCGATAAGACCAGTCGTGTCGGGGCCCGGAATCTTGATTTCGTCACCGCCGTTGGCACCGCCGCCACCGATGGCCGCGCTGTCGCCCTTACCGGGCTTTCCGAACGGCGAGGAGCCGTTGCCGTCGCCGTCGTCGCCACAGCCGGTCAGGGTGAGCGCCAACACCGCGACAGTCGCGGCGGCAGCGATCCTTGTCTTGTTTCGCACAGAGGTCCCCCGTCATGCCCAGATCAATTGCTCGGGAAACGTAGCAGGCCGCAACGGGCGCGAAAGCCCCAAGACGGTGTTCGTTGAAGCACGAGGACACAATCGATATCCAGCCGTTGCAGATCGAGTCGTCCGCACGGCGCACCAACCGGGGCACTTCCGGCTTCCGGGACGGCGGGACGCTCGCGTCCCCCCGCGTTACCCCAGCGCCGCACGCCTACCCGCCTCGCGTTGCACAGCGCTACCCACCCCGCACCGTAATCCGGCGCCGGCGCCGCGCCTCGTGCGCACGTGTGGCCGCAACCGAGCGGGCCGGCCGCACGCCGCGCGGCCCGCGACCATCACCGCCGCTGCACCACGGCGCGCGATGGCTCGTATTCGGCGGTAGGACGCCGTGCGGCCACACCGGAATTGCCTTCGTGCCCATAGAGGGCCACCTCAGCGGGGAATACTGACTGCCATGGGGACGCCGATCATGGGAGCAGCTGCGCAGGTGCCCGCATGGGTGCCGCCGACCGACGTTGAGTGGGCGTTATTCGAGGCGAAGAAGCGACAGGACTGGGACGGCTACCTACGGGTGCTCTTCGGAACGTCAACCTTCGCGTACGCCCCCAAGCACCTCGTAGACGACGATCAGCTCTTCGCCGGGCTCCCGTACATCGCTGCGCACGGCTCGCGGTTTCTCGCCGTGTACACCCGGGGCGAGCTCACGGCACCACGTGCCGGGGAGGTCGCCTGCGATGTCTCCTTGCCGCTGGCCCCCTATGTGTGGTGGGGGGAGAGGTTGCGCGGCATGGTGATCAACCCGGGGACGCCGACGGAAACGTTCTTCCCCGGCGCCCGGCGCAAACGCCGCCGCTGGCTCGCGCTTCGCGACGAGGTGCGCCCGTACGAACGCGAAGGCGACACGGGAGCGCTGCTGACCAAGTACACCGGGCCGCTGCGCGGGCCCCTCGCGGTGGGGCTCGCCTGTGGTGCGCATCTGTCGGTGCATCGGCGCGCGCTGTGGAACGACCTCACCGACGTCTACGCGGACTATCGCGCCGACACCACAATCCTCCGCGAGGCGTGGGGAACGTCCAGCCGGGGCCAGTGGCGCCGCCAACTCGACTTCCTGCTCGCGGGGCGCAACAGCCCACCGCAGCCGGAGTTCGTGCTGCGGGTGCGGCGAGCGATCGCCCGTCGTGCCCCCGGCGCGCACACCGATTCGCAGCTTTGGCAGCGCCTGGCCGTGGACACGCTGCGCGAACGCGGGGGAACCGAGGCCGAATTGGCCGAACTACGCGAGTTGATCCTACGCATCATCCGTTACGAGGCCCGATTCCGGGCAGATGGTCTGCTGCCGCCTGACGGTTACATTGCCTCGGCCTCCGGTTACGACTTCGGGCGTGCGGTGAGCGTCGCCCGCTGGGGGCTGGGCGCCCGGTACACGGAACCCGCCGAGGCAGCGGCGGCCGTGATCCAGGCCGGTGAGCTATGCCGGCGCCACTACACATCGTGGGCGGACTTCTCCGCCGGCTACACCCTGGGCCGGGTCCTGCGCTTCGACGAGGAGTCCTTCGGGCCGATGTACGCATCAGCCCTCGCTCCGCACCGCATCCTCCTCGACAGCCCCAGCAGCCCCTGGCGCACCCTTCCCTTCCAGCCCCTACCGACCTGAGAAACTCGGGGCGGCCCATGCCCATGCCCCTGGCTCGTATCGATGGTGCTTTCGCTGGCGATTGCGGGGTCGTGGCGGGGTCGACTTCGAGGTCAGGCTCGGGGCATAGGGCCGGGGCCGAGTCGCCGGGCCTGGGCCACTGGGCCTGGGCCGAAGCTGTCACCGAGACGTGATCACGGCCATGCTCAAGGACAAGGTCGCAGTGCCCTCTCGGGGCTCGCAGCTTCGTGCTCGGCGGCGCGGCGAGCGCCGCCCGCGAGCACGGCCGCCACAAACCGGCGCCGATCCTTTCCGTGCTTCCGAAACCACCGGCCCAACTGGTGTGTCGCCTGCGTGAGTTCCAGCCGGGTGAACGCCGGTCCCACCGCGAGGGCCTCGGTAACGGCCTCGGTCACAGCCAACGGAATGACCTCATCCACCGTGGGCACGACGAGCACCGTACGGCCCTGGTAGCGGCGCAACACATCCAGCGCACCGGTGCTGCGCCAGCTCTCCGGGGCCCTGATGATCTCGGTGAACCCGGCGCCGAACCGTACGGGCCACGCGCCCTGCGCATAGACGGCGGGCGCACACAGTCCGATGGCCGCCACCCGGTCACCGTAGTGCGCGACGAGGTCGGTGACCGTCTGCCCGCTCATGCTGAAGCCGACCAAAATGAGCCGCTCCGCCCGTGGAACCAGGGCATCGATCACCCCGCACGCCTGCCGAAAACGCCGTTCCAGGCTGAGTTCTCGCAGTTCACCGGTGCTGGCGCCGTGCCCGGAGAAGTCGAAGGCCACCGCCCGGCAGCCCTGATCGACGAACTCCGCCGCCAGCGGCGCAAGCCGCCCTTTGTCTCCGATGCCCGCACCGTGCAGCAGCACAACGGCCAGCCCGCTGCCCTGGGCGGGCTCCGGGCTCGCTGCGGTTGCCGTCGCCACCGGCGCAGCGGGCACGGTGACGGCACAGCTCAGCCGCTCGCCGTCGCACGGAAGGGCCGTCAGTACCGCGGCAGGCACCCCGTCGCACCGCACCGTCTGGTTGTCGTCACCGTTGCCGTTGCCGTTGCCGTCACCGTTGCCGTTGCCGTTGCTCACGTCAGTTCCCCCCTGTTGGGGCCCGTCGCCCCGCGTCGCGGACCCGCCGTCACGGATCGCCACGCTACTGGGGACGTACCAGCCGCCGATACGGGCCGCCATGAACGCCGAAGCCGTGGGTGCGTACCGACCGGGCCCGGCAACTCCGCCACCCTGCGGGCACGCACCCGCCCCTGCAACCTCGCGGCGCATGCACCCGCCTTACGCCAGCGTGCTGCCGGTCCGCTCCGGCGCGTCGGTACCCTCCGCCGCCTCCGTCCCCTCGGGCAGGCTGTCCATGAAGGAGCTGACCGAAAACACGGCGCGGCCGGGCCCGGGCGGGCCATAGCCGGGAGGCGAGGCCAGTCCGTACTCCTCCAGGGTCGCCCGATAGGTCTCCAGCAGCCGGATGTGGTATTCGAGCGGCGCGCCCTGCGGATTGGCCTTGCCCAGCGGCGTAGTGGGCTCGGGGCACCACGTGGTGAAGCGGGGAACGACGCCGTGGGACATAAAGAAACGCAGGCCCTCGGCGGTGGAGTCGATGGCCTCGTTCACGGTCGCGAAACCGAACGGCTGGGCCATCTCCACGCCCGCCACGAAGTTGGGGATCACGTTACGGGCGCCGAATACCTCGGTGGATTCCAGGATGCGCCGGTGCCATTCGTCGCGGCCGACGTAGCGCTCCTTGCCCGGGCAAAACAGCTCGAACAGCCGCTGATCCCAGACCTCGAAATTCGGGTGATAGATCCGGATGCCGTAATCGTGGAAGCGCTGGACGTCGTCGCGGGGCAGCGCCTGCGCGACCACCTTGCCGATCCACCGTCCGGGGAAACGCTCCTCGATGGCCTTCGCGTAATGACCGTAGAAGTCGGCCTCGTCCCGGCCGCCTATATGGGAGGTGATGGAGCCACCGGTCAGCGTGTACGCCTGCGAGGCGTGCGTGGTGTCGTATCGGTCGATGATCTCCAGCGCCTCAAGGACCTCTTCGACGGGCTTAACGCCGGTGTACGGGCGGCCCGCCGCCTTGTGCTGGCGCCAGTTGTGGTTGATATCGCAGTATTGGCACTCCTCCTTGGCGCCGAAATACTGGCACACCCGAAAGACCGTCAGATAAACGAGATAGCCCCACTGGATGGTCGGCGCGACCTCCATCACCGACTTGCCGTTCTCCAATGTGTGCCGGTAGTAGTCCGGCATCGGCGGCAGCCCCACATCGGCGATCCGCGCCCCGTCCAGATACAGCCCGAGCGCCCCATCCTCGCCGGCCCGCACGATGTAGGGGGATTCCGGGTTGACGCGCACGGACACCACGGTGCGGCGCAGCCCGTACGCCCCGCCCGTGAGCACGATCTCCTCCGGCGGCCGATTGAGCGCGGCGGCGCCTAGTTCGGGAAGGGTGCGGTGGTCGAAGGAGAAGATGAAGTACGACTTTGGCTTGACGTCACCGGAAGAACCATCGGCGGTGCCGCTCAACGCGGACTCGTCGAAGGCCATGCCACCTCGCAGCAAGTCCTCCTTGATCACCGCTTCCCTGGGCACCTGCGGGAAGCGTTCCATCAGATCCTCAACCAGCGCGGTCCGACTCTGGCTCGCCATGTTCTGCTCCATCCCTGGCTCCATGGGCACCCACCGGTTCGATGACGTCCCCCGCCCCGGCACTTCATTGGACCAGAGCACCCCGCCAAGGGCGGCGCGGGGGCGGCGCATCGGGCATGTGCCCAGCTCTGGGATCGTGCCCACGGCCACGGGGCACGCAGCGCCCGCCGGGCTGGTCACCGCCTTTGCCGGTCCCCAAGTGGAGCACTTCGGCGTGCTGCGTGCGCGAGGGCCGCTTACCGTGGACGAGCGCGGAGCCTGAGAAACCGCCGCGCGACGTGTGCCGCGGCGCCGGTGCGACGGGGGCGCCGGGCGTACAGTGGCCGTCCGTCGCCCGATGCTGTTGTCTGTCGCCGGTGGCCTGGGCCGCCCGGTGACAGCGGTGCTCACCCCGGCACTGATGAGCCATCGTGGCAGGCGCCGACCAGGACGCCGAGCGAGGTGTACTCGTATGCGACGCGCGGACACGAACAATGACCCGGTATCCGTCCTCAGCGACCCCGCTGGGGCGGTGCTGGACGCCCACGGTGTGATCATGGGCTGGACGCCGGAGGCAGCCAAGCTGCTCGGTCTGACCGGGGAAGAGGCATGCGGTCGGCACATCAGTGAGCTGGTGATGCGACGGGATGAGTGGCGCGAGGCCCTCGATGTGCGCGCCGCAGGCCGCTGGGAAGGGCGCGCGCTGGTACGCCACGCCACCGGTCGCGAATTCTTAGTCGTCTTTCGGGTGCTCACCCTGGGCGGTGACCCGTGTCGCACCGACGCGGCCCGCTATCTCGTACTCGCCGCGTCCGCCACCACCTACGAACGCTGGCGACAGGACATCGCCTTCTCCCACGAACTGTTCTTCCAGGACCGGATGGGCGTCGCCCTGTTCGACGCTCACCTTCGCCTGGTACGCACCAATGCGCACCTGCTCTCCTACACCGGAGTCCCGGCCGAACTCGCGGGGCAAGGACTGGGCAACTTCCTCTACGCGGAGGACGCCGCGGCCATCGAGGAACATCTCGCCGAGGTGCTGCGCACCGGGGATCTACGGCTCGGCGTGGAGGTCTTGGTCCGCACCCTGGACGACCCCAGAAGCGGCCGGCATATGACGATCTCCGCGTTCCGGTTGTGCGATCCGCATGACGGCGGGCTGGTCGGCGTTGCGGCGTTCTTCACCGACATCACGGCGCACGTCCGCGCCCAGCAGCGGCTCGATCTGCTGCATCACGCGGCGGCCGTGCTCGGTGAGTCGCTGTCCATCATCCGTACGTCCGAGGACCTGTCGGGCGTCCTGGTGCCTGCGCTGGCGGACTTGGCGGCCGTGGACCTGGCCGACCCCGTGCTCATCGGCGAGGAGCCCGCACACGACGGGGAGCACTTGTTCGCCCTGCGTCGGATGGCAGTGGCGGGCTCGGACAGCAACCCGTTGCCCACCGGCCCCATGACCCTCAGCAGCATCGACACAACCCGGGCGACGGACATCACCGCGGCGGCCGAGGCCGTTGACAGTTCCCGGGCCGCCACCGTGGCGCGCAACGGGCGTTCCCCTACGGGCCGCGGTGGGGTCATCGCCGATCTACGCCGCACCGCCACGGGCGGCGCAGGTCCGGAGCGTACGAAAAGTACGGGCACGACGGGTAGCACGGGCGACACAGACAGCCCCGCCAGCGCCGCGGGTGCAGCTGCCGCAGAGACCTCAGACACCTCCGACACCGCAGACACCTCAACCGGAGCACGAGGGGAAAGCGACGGCGGCGACCGCGGTAGGGGTCCCCGGCATGGCGAACGCGCCGAGTACGGCAGCCGCAGCGATCAAAGCAACCGTGACGGCGACCGCGGCGACGCCAACGGCCAGCAGCCCGCAGGCGGCGCTTACGGCGAACAGGACGCACCAGACGCACCGGACGCACCGGACGCACACAGCAGCCCACTCAACCAGCACAGCCCACACGGCCAGCACAGCCAGCACAGCCAGCACGGCAGCGACGCCGACGATCGCGACAAGAGCGAGGAAGTGCTGGCCTGGGCCCGATCCGTCCCCGGCGCGCACTCGGTGATGACGGCTCCGCTCCATGCGCGGGGCATTTTGCTGGGGCGGGTGACCGTATGGCGTACGGGAACCACCGCTCCGTTCGACGCGGAGGACCTGACACTCCTTGAGGAAGTCGCCGCACGCGCCGGTCTCGCCGTGGACAACGCCCGGCGCTACACCCGCGAGCGGCGTGCCGCGATCAAGCTTCAGCGCAGCCTGCTGCCGCCGGCGGTCGCCGACGTCGTGGCAGCGGAAACGGCCAGCGTCTATCTACCGACCGATGCCACGCGCGGCGTCGGCGGCGACTGGTTCGATGTCATTCCGCTCTCCTCAGCTCGCGTCGCCCTGGTGGTGGGCGACGTCGTCGGGCACGGTCTCCAGGCCACGGCGACCATGGGGCGGCTACGCACCGCCGTACGGACCTTGGCCGACCTGGATGTTGATCCGGAGGAGCTGCTGACCCACCTCGATGATCTGGTGCTGCAACTGACGGTGGAGGCCGACAGCGACCGGCCGGGCATCGAGGACGGGGCGTCGCACTCGCTGACCGACTCCGTTGGTGCGTCCTGTCTCTACATCACCTACGACCCGGTGACACGGCAGTGCGTCATGGCCAGCGCCGGGCATCCGCCGCCCGCTCTGATCTGCCCGGACGGCACGATCCGGTTTATCGAGCTCGACCCCGGCCCGCCCCTGGGCGTCAGCAGTCTCCCTTTCGAACTCACCGAGGTCGAACTGCCACCAGGCAGCGTCCTCGCGCTCTTCACGGACGGGCTGGTGGAGCGCGGCACCGGCGACGTCGATGTGGGAATGGCCGAGCTACGCGCTCGGTTGCTGCGCGCGGATGTGCTGAACCGGCCGCTGGCGGGCCTGCCTCGGGAGATCGTGTCCGGGCTGCCGCCCAGTCGGCTGCCCGACGATGTGACGCTGCTCCTTGCCCGTATGCGCGTGGTCCCGGAAGCAGACACCGCCGCGTGGGCGTTGGAGGCCGATCCCGCGCGGGTCGCGCGCATCCGCGAGCTGGTGGCCCGCCAACTGTCCGACTGGGGCCTTGAGGAACTGGCGTTCACCACGGAGTTGGTGGTCAGCGAACTGGTCACCAACGCCATCCGGTACGCGGGCGGCCCGGTCGAACTCCGGCTCATCCGGGCCGGCGTCCTGATCTGCGAGGTCTCCGACCCCAGCAGCACCCAGCCCCGCATGCGCCGCGCCCGCGCCACGGATGAGGGTGGGCGCGGCCTGTACTTGGTCGCCCAGCTCACCAGCCGCTGGGGTAGCCGATATACCCGGCACGGCAAGACGATCTGGACGGAACAGCCGCTGCCGGACCGTTGAGTTGCGGGTCCGACGATCGGGACCAGGCCAGAGCCCAGGCGGGCGCGCTCGCGCAGCCTGCCGTCACGCCCGAACGGGCTCCTTTACCGCCTCTTGTTGCTGCGGCGTCCCCAGCTTTGTCAGCACCCGCTCCCGCAGCAGTTCGTACTCCTCGCGCAGGCGCACGATCTCGGCCGGACGCGGGACGACGGTCCCACCGCTGACGATCTCCTCGGGCGCGAACTGCTCGCGCGTCAGGTCGATGTCAACGCCCATGCCCAGCCGATTCCACCAGTGGAAGTCCGTCTGTTTCCCGTCCACATGCACCTTCCCCCTGATCAGATCACCGCCGAGCAGGTCGTTGAGCACCATGGCGGTCACACCGCATTGGTCCCTGGCCGGGTTGTCAGGGGTCCATGTGGCCCGGGACTCCGGTGTGCAGGTGTCTGCGCCCCAGCTCGCGCGGACGGCTTGTTCGATGTCAGTGAGCAGCCAGTACGTCATGAACTCAGGCTCGCACGAGGCACTGACAATCACGCCGGGCCGAGGCAGCGCACGGGTGTCCCCGCCAGGTACGCCTGAATGTTCTCCACGGCCTGCCCGTAGTAGGTGCGGTAGTTGTCTCGCGTGACATAGCCCAGGTGCGGGGTGGCCAGCAGCCGAGGCGCCGACCGCATCGGGTGCGCGGCGGGCAGTGGCTCCACGTCGAAGACATCGACCGCGGCGCCGGCGATGGTGCCCGCGTGGAGTGCGGCCAAGAGCGCGGCTTGATCGACGATCGCGGCACGTGAGGTGTTGACCAGGTAAGCGGTCGGCTTCAGCAGGGCCAACTCGGCGGCCCCCACCAGTCCGAGGGTGCGCGCGCCGAGCGCCAAGTGTACGGAGACGAAGTCGCTGCTTCGCAGGAGTTCGTCCCGGGTGCCGGCATGGCGTACCCCGACCTCTCGGGCCCGTTCCCGGGTGAGGTTTTGGCTCCAGGCGACCACCTCCATGCCGAAGGCCAAGCCGATCTGGGCCACCCGGCCGCCGATCTTTCCCAGGCCCAACAGGCCAAGGCGTTGACCCGCGAGGTCGGCGCCGACCGTGTTCTGCCAGGGGCCGCCGTCGCGTAGCACCTCGCTCTCCGCGACGATGCCTCGGGCGAGGCCGAGCAGCAGCGCCCAGGTCAGCTCGACCGGCGGCGTCGGCGAGCTCGCCGTGCCGCACACCGTCACCCCGTGCGCCTTGGCGGCGGCGAAGTCGATCGCGGAGTTCCGCATGCCGGAGGCGATGAGCAGCCGCAACCTGGGCAGTCGCGCGAAGAGCTCGGCGGGGAAGGGCACGCGCTCGCGAAGCGTGACGACTATCTCGTAATCGGCCAAGGCCGCGACGAGCGCGTCTTCGCTGCCGAAGTGCTCGGCGAAGGTGATGACTTCCACGTCGTCGGCCAGGACCGACCAGTCGGCGCTGGACATCGCCGCGCCCTGGAAGTCGTCGAGGACGGCACATCGCTGCTTCATATCGGTGTTCTCCCAGGTGGTGACCGTGCGGCAAGGTACCCCTTGCCTACCGCATCCACCTCGGCGCCCCGCACACCGCCCCGAGCAAGCGGCCCGACCGGCCAGGCTCTGACGGAGCTACGGGCATCTCAGGCCCGATATGTCCGCCGCGTCGCCCCGCGGGCGTTGCGCGTAGCTTCACGGGCGTTGCGCGTAGCGCCGCTTCACGGGCGTTGCGCGTAGCGCCGCTTCGCGTGGGTTACGCGGTCGCTTCCGGGGCAATCTCCGCGATCAGGTTCTCCACGCGCCGCTTGATCTCATCGCGGAGGGGGCGTACGGCCTCGATGCCTTGGCCTGCCGGGTCGTCCAGCGTCCAGTCGAGGTAGCGCTTGCCGGGAAAGACGGGGCAGGTGTCGCCGCAGCCCATCGTGATGCAGACATCCGACGCCTTGACCGCATCGACGGTGAGGATCTTGGGCGTCTGGGCAGCGATGTCGATGCCGACCTCCCGCATCACCTCGACGGCGGCCGGGTTCACCTGGTCGGCCGGAGCGGAACCGGCAGAGCGGACCTCGATGCGGTCACCGGCCAGCTCAGCGAGCCAAGCGGCGGCCATCTGGGAGCGGCCGGCGTTGTGCACGCAGACGAACAGCACAGAAGGTTTTTCGGTCATGGGGAGGGCTCTCTTGTCTCTCATGGAGTCAGGCGCCATTGATGTCAGCGCGTACTGGCATCAGCGACCACTGATGTGACAGTATCAGCCCATGATGACGTCAGTCGATCCTGACTTGATCCGGATTATCGCCGACCCACTTCGGCTCCAGATCGTGCAACTGCTGGCCCGCGAGACGCTGTGCACCATCCACCTGGTGGAGGAGACCGGCGCACGGCAGACCAACCTCTCCAACCATCTGCGGGTGCTCCGTGAGGCCGGGGTCGTGGAGACCGAGCCGTGTGGCCGCTTCACCTACTACAAGCTCCGGCCGGAGGTCCTCACCGCGCTGGCGGAGCAGTTCACCGCGCTGGCCGACAGCGCCCGTACGACGATCGACACCTCCCGAAAGAGGCCGTGCCCGTGACCCCGACAGATGCCCCCGCCATCGGCGATCCGGCGCCCCCTACGGACGCCGGCGTCGTCGCCAAGCTGTCCACGCTCGACCGCTTTCTCGCGGTGTGGATTCTCGTCGCCATGGCCGGTGGTCTCGGTCTGGGTCGGGCCATTCCGGGCCTGGACAACGCGCTGGCCACGATGGAGATCGGCGGCATCTCGCTGCCGATCGCGCTCGGCCTGCTGATCATGATGTATCCGGTACTCGCCAAGGTGCGTTACGACAAGCTCGACGCGGTCACCGGTGACCGCAGGCTGATGGCATCCTCGCTGGCCATCAACTGGATCTTCGGGCCGGCCGTGATGTTCGCGCTGGCCTGGATCTTCCTGCCCGACCTGCCCGAGTACCGCACGGGGTTGATCATCGTCGGCCTGGCCCGCTGCATCGCGATGGTCATCATCTGGAACGACCTCGCCTGCGGCGACCGCGAAGCCGCCGCCGTACTGGTGGCGCTGAACTCGGTCTTCCAGGTGGTGATGTTCGGCGTGCTGGGCTGGTTCTACCTCGACTTGTTGCCCGGCTGGCTGGGCCTGGGCGACGGTGAGCACCTCGATATCTCCATCGGAAAAATCGCCCTCAATGTCGGGATCTTCCTCGGCCTACCACTCATCGCCGGATTCCTCACCCGCCACCTGGGCGAGCGGCGGCTAGGCCGCGCACGCTACGAGACGAGTTTCCTGCCGCGGATCGGGCCGTGGGCGCTGTACGGACTGCTGTTCACGATCGTGCTCCTCTTCGCCCTCCAAGGCGACACCATCACCAACGAGCCCCTGGACGTTGCCCGGATCGCACTGCCGCTGCTGATCTACTTCGCCACGATGTGGTTCGGCACCTTCGCTTTGGGCAAGGCCATCGGCCTCCCCTACGACCGCACCGCCACACTCGCCTTCACCGCCGCGGGCAACAACTTCGAACTGGCCATCGCCGTCGCCATCGGCACCTTCGGCGTCACCAGCGGCCAGGCCCTGTCCGGAGTCGTCGGCCCTTTGATCGAGGTGCCGGTACTCGTCGCCCTGGTGTACGTGTCGCTGGCCTGGCGCAAGCGATTCGCGGCGGACGCCCTGACCACGACGGCCTCCCCACGCGCCGGGGGAGGTTGACCCTCTCCGCGGCACGCCGGGGGCCACCGCGAAAGCGCTATGGGGCGGGGCCAGCAGCCCGGTGGTACTCCGCGTCTCGCACGCCCCAGCGGTCGCATGTGCCTGGCCCAACCGCCCCCCGTTGACGGTCGGTTGGCCCAGCACAGCGACGTATGAGCGCGTCCTAGACTCGCGCCGCCCCTCCCCCGGCCGCCGGGGCGCAACAGGCGCCGGCCTCGTCTGCGGTCGGCTGCACCGGGGAGCCGGCGGCGCTGGCACCGAGGGTGTCGGCGTCCGCCTTGACCACGTAGACCTCCCACGGCTCCTGGCCCGGGCCGTGCACCCAGACCTTGTCCTGGACGGCGTAGCAGCAGGAGGTGTCGTTCTCCTCAAACGTTGCCAAGCCGGCCCCCTTGAGGCGGTCGGCCGCCGCCGTGACCTGGCCGGTCTCTTCGACCTCGATGCCCAGGTGATCCAGGGCCGTGAGCTGGCCTTCCTCACCTTCGATGAGAACGAGCTTGAGGGGCGGCGAGGCGATGGCGAAGTTGGCGTATCCCGCTCGGCGCTTGGCGGGCTCCGCGCCGAGCAGCTTGGAGTAGAAGGCGATCGATCCTTCGAGGTCGGCGACGCGCAGGGCGAGTTGGATACGGGACATGACCCCTCCATGAGGGTTGTGATGGACATGATAGAGGCGTGGGTAGGCGCACTGGGGGCGCGCCGGGTTGGCGCGCTCGCATGGCGGGCGGAGGTAACTGCCCCCACCGTGCGCTACGAAGCCGCCGATCGGGGCCTTCGCTCCCCACACAGCCCATCGTGGCACCTAGTTTCGACAACAGTCAACATAGACAGCTATCGAATTATCGCCCGGGAACCCCCCGCCGGCACGTACCGCCCCGCCCCAAGCCCATTGGGCACCGCACCACTCACGACTCACGGCACACGGCACACGACACACGACACACGACGAACTCCGTACGGTGTCAGCGTCAATCACCAGGCCGATCACCATCCGCCACGGCGAGCACGCGCACCGTGGCCGCCCCGGCGGCTACGCCGAACTTTTCGGCACACCGCGCCGGCCAGTCACCCTCGGATACCCCCTCATTGCCTGTTCTTGGCATCGCCCGGAAACGGGTGTCACCATGGGCAGATGCCCACGCTCCGCGAGACGGCCGCCACCACACGCGTTCAGCCGTGCTGCCCTCCCCTCACCCGGCAGGAACTGTCCTCGGCGGACGCGGAAGTGATGGCCGCCATGTTCAAGGCGCTGAGCGACCCAGTCCGGTTGCGACTCTTCTCCAAGGTCGCCTCGCACCCGGACGGCGAGGCATGTGTGTGCGACATCGCCGACGTCGGCGTCTCCCAGCCCACCGTCAGCCACCACCTCAAAAAGCTCCGCGAAGCGGGCCTGCTGCTGGCCGATCGGCGCGGCACCTGGATCTATTACCGCGTCGTGCCCTCCGTGCTGGCCGCCATGTCCGGCATGCTCAGCGACTCGGCCTGAGCCGACCACTACGCGCTCACCACCCCGGGCTCGCCACCCGACGCCCACATCAACCGCGCTCCACCAGCCCCCGCCCCAACTCGCCAACTCGCCGCACGTGTTGGCCCGCCGAGCGGGTGCTGGCTCAGGGGAGGTCGAACGGCAGGGTCAGCCCGTCAAGCACGCGGGCGCACGGGTAGTCGTCGCCCTCGGGGAGTAGGCCGATGGCTTCGATGACCATGCCGCGCAACCGCTCCGTGTTCTGCGCGAAGACGGCGAAGACCTCCTCCTGCGCGACGCTCTCCGTGGCGTCGATACCGGCGTCCCGATCCGTCACCAGGGCGACCGCGGCATAGCTGAGAGCGAGTTCACGGGCCAGCACGGCCTCTGGGTGCCCGGTCATGTTCACCAATGACCAACCGGCCGCGGCGAACCACTGCGATTCCGCGCGGGTGGAGAACCTGGGCCCCTCGACCACCACCATCGTCCCACCGTCAACGGCCTTGATCCCCTGTGCCGCCGCGGCCTTGAGCAGCGCCGTGCGGCCCTCCTGGCAGTACGGATCAGCAAAAGAAACATGGACCGCGCCCTCGTCGTAAAAGGTCTGGGCGCGGCCACTGGTCCGGTCCACGAGTTGGTCGGGCACGACGACGGTGCCGGGGCCCAACTCGTCCTGGAGGGAGCCGACCGCACAGGGGGCGAGCACCCGGCGCACCCCCAACGACCGCAAGGCCCAAAGGTTTGCCCGGTAGTTGATCCGATGGGGCGGCAAGCGGTGCCCGCGGCCGTGCCGGGGCAAGAACGCCACCGTACGACCCTGGACACTGCCCACGGTGAGGGCGTCCGATGGCGCGCCGTACGGCGTGTCCACCACCATCTCTTCGGCGTCCTCGAAGAGTTGGTAGAACCCACTCCCCCCGATCACTCCGATATCGGCCCGCCGGCCGCTGTTCTGGGCCGTCATGCCCGTCCTCTCTATGCGTCTGTGGGGGTTCCACTGGTCTGGCCGATGTTGCGCGTCATGTGGGCCTCGTCGAGCCCCTTGACTCACGTGGGCCTCGTCGAGCCCGTTCGGCTCGACGAAGCCTCCGGGCCCTCCCGGGCCTCACGCTCCCGTGGTGCCCGTGACGTCTGCGGTGCCTGGCGTGTGTCCAGTGTCGGTACGAGCCGGCGCCATGGGGCCGGCCGCCGGGGCGGCACCGGGCGGCACATCTGGCAGGACCTCCTGGAGGCTCGCCACGGTGCGGTGCCCGGTCACCGGGCCCCCCCGCGGGTCATCTGGCCGCCGCACGGCCACGGTCTGCCACCCCGCGCTGGCCGCCGCGTCGAGTTCCTCCCCCACATCGCTGAGGAAAAGCGTCGCCTCGGCGGATACACCCAGGCGGTCGGTGATGGTCCGATACGAGGCGGGCTCCCGCTTGCTGCCTGCGCTGAGCAGGTCGAAGTAGCCACACAGCAACCCTCCGAGGTCACCGTGGTCGCTGTACGCGAACCAATATCGCTGTGCCTCCTGTGACCCGGATGAGTAGATGTAGCGTTCGATACCCGCCCGCTGCCAGCGGTCTAGGGCCAACGGCACATCGTCGTAGACATGCCCGGTCAGCTCACCGTTCGCATAGCCATCGGCCCAGATCAGCCCCTGTACGTGCTTGAGCGGTGGCGCCTTGACGTTCGCGTCGGACCAGGCGATGAGCGCTGTGGCTGCGCCGTCCTCGTCAAGTACGGGCTCGCCGGCGAGGACCCGAGTCTCCCGCAGGACCTGCGTCCAGGCCGGATCTCCACGGTGAGCGGCGAGCCAGTTGGCGATGCGCTGCC
Organism: Streptomyces zagrosensis; assembly: GCF_014203645.1. GTDB lineage: Bacteria > Actinomycetota > Actinomycetes > Streptomycetales > Streptomycetaceae > Streptomyces > Streptomyces zagrosensis. The sequence goes on from NZ_JACHJL010000011.1 coordinate 86,845, forward strand.
TCGCGTACGGGAAGAGCACCTCGTGCACATGGGAGGCGGAACCAGTGGTCCCTTCGATGTCCAGGACCACCGCGCGTACATGCGTTTCGGTCATGCCGCCGCGTCCGCCGCCAGCAGCGCGTCCAGCCGCGGGAAGCGCTGGGCAATGGGGTCACCGGTGAAGTCGCCCACCCAGCCGTCCTTCTTCTCGAAGAAGCGGATCGCGGCGAACTCCGGGCGCGGGCCCATGTCGAACCAGTGTGGGGTGCCTGCCGGTACGGAGAGCAGGTCGCCCGCCTCGCACACGACCGCGTAAACCCGCTCGTTGAGGTGCAGGTAGAAGCAGCCCGTGCCATGGGCGAAGAAACGCACCTCGTCCTCGGCGTGCCGGTGTTCTTCGAGGAAGGTGGCGCGTGCCGTAGTGGCCCGCTCCTGCCACTCGGGGCCGTCTTCGGGGTGGAGTTGGGCAACATCGACCAGGTCGAGGCCGTCACGCGCGCAGAGCTCGGCCACCTCGGTGCGGTAGCGCGCGAGCACCTCATCCTGGCTGGTGTCCGGAGCGATGGCGCCGCGCAGCGGCCAACGGCTGAACGAGACCGAGCAGGCGCGCAGCGCTTCGGCGATGCGCGCCTGCTCACGGGTGCGCAACAGCACCTGCCCTGGCGCGTCGTCGGGCATGACCTGGAGCAGTGTCATGGGATCAGCTTCCTTAGTCGTTCGCGGCCTGCGGACCAGTTCCGGTGAGCAGCAGCAGTTGGCAGATCGCCTCCAGGCACTCCAGCCGGTCGCGCGCCTGGGCGAGGTCACGCCCCCAGGTGGTGATGCCGTGGTCGGCGATGAGGAGGCCCGGGGGCGCGTGGGGTGTGCTGGCCAGTCGGCTGGCCACGTCCGCCGCGATGCGCGGCACTTCGGGCCAGTTGGGGAAGACGGGCACGTCGGTACGGGTGGGGTCCGCGAGGCCAAGTCCCTTCAGGAGCTCGAACCGCTCGACCCGCAGCATCCGCAGTCGCGTGGGGTGCCCAGTGCGGGAGGCTATGGCTGTGGCATACGGGGAATGGACGTGGATGACCGCGCGGGCGTGTGTCGTGCCGTAGACGGCGCAGTGGATCGCCGTCTCCGCGGACGCCCGCAACTCCCCGCGGCTCACCTCCGCCCCGGTGTCCGCGTGCACGACGACCATGTCACGCGCCGTCAACTCGCCCTTGGCCCGCCCGCTGGCGGTAATCAGCACGGTCGCCCCGGGGCGTCGCACCGAGAGATTGCCCGCGGTGCCGGGCATCCAGCCGCGCCCGTACAACGTCCGCGAGAATGCTGTCAGTTGCTGCGCATCCTGGTCGGAAGCGGTCTCGTCTGGTGCGGTCTCCTCCGGTGCGGTTTCGTCTGGTGCGGTCTCCTCCGGTGCGGTCTGGTTGCATACGGTTCGATCGGCCGCAGCCTGGTCGCCCAAGGGTGCGTCCTCCACAGCTCGGCCCCTCCCGTACGCCTCAACCGCGGCTCCGTCACGCCCGTACGCCTCGTCGGCAGCCGGGGTCATGCCGTGACTCCGCTGCGTGCGCCACGGTCGGTCGCCGCCTGCGGTGGGCTGCCCTGCGCAACCTGCACAGCTTGCACAGCAGCGGGCAAGAACACCTGATCCTCCGAGACGATTGCGGTGATCAGATCGGCGGGAGTGACATCGAAGGCGGGGTTGTACGCGCCGGCGTCAGCGGGAGTGGTGACGACGCCAGCGAACGCGGTGACTTCCGCGGGGTCACGCTCCTCGATGACGATCCCCGAGCCATCGGCAAGCGCGCGGTCCCAAGTGGACTCGGGGGCGACGACCACAAAGGGAATGCCGTGCCGCGCGGCGGCGATGGCGAGCCCATAGGTGCCGATCTTGTTCGCGACATCCCCGTTCGCGGCGATGCGATCCGCCCCCACCAGCACACAGTCCACCAGCCCTTGGGCCATCGCGGCGGGCGCGGCGGAGTCCACGCACACCCGGTACGGCACGCTGGCCTGCCCCAACTCCCAGGCGGTGAGCCGGGCACCCTGCAACAGCGGCCGGGTCTCGTCCACCAGGACCTCGTGGACCAGGCCACGCCTGCCGAGCTCGATGATCACGCCGAGTGCGGTGCCGACCGCGGCAGTGGCCAGCCGGCCGGTGTTGCAGTGGGTCAGTAGGCGCATCGGCCTCCTGGGGACGCGGGAAAGCACCAGTTCGCAGGCCCGCGCTACGGCGGCCCCGTTGACCGCGGCGTCCTCATCGAGCATGGCCGTGGCCTCGGCCAGCACGGCATCGGGCCCAGCGGCGAGCCGTCCGATGGCCCGCTTGACGGCCCAGGCCAAGTTGACGGCGGTGGGCCGGGCGCTGGAAAGGCGTGCGGCGTCGGCCCGTACCGCGGCCTCATCGACCACGCCATCGAGCCGGTGCCGGTAGGCCGAGAGCGCCACGCCCAGGGCGCCGGCCAAACCGATGGCCGGTGCGCCCCGGATGGCCAGTGATCTGATGGCCTCGACGACGTCGTCCACCGTCTCCAGCCGCAGGACCCGCGTCTCACCGGGCAGCGCCCGCTGATCGACGGCCAGGACACCACCGCCGTCCCACGTGAGCGACGGCTGCTCAACTGGCACGTCAACTGGCACGTTCACTGCCCGCCTCCCCTCCCCTGCGACTCTTCTACCGTTCTTGCTGCGGTTTGCCTACGGCTACGCCGCGGCTTTTTGCCTGCGGCCCGACCCTTTCGCGGCCCGGTCGCACCTCGCACGGCAGGGCCCACCGAAGGCGACCGAATCGCTTCGGGCGCGAGTCGATCGCGGCGACCCCCGCGGTCGCCGTGCGGCCACCGCTTCGGCCCAGCCAGTCCGGTCGGCATAGCGCGTGGCCTCGCCACACCCAGGCCACACAGCCACACAAGAAGACTATATGAAAATGATAACCACTTCGCTAGGGGTGTCGCTGCCCGTCCGGCACAGGATCGAGGTCACGGACGCCCCGGGTGAGTGGCGAGCGTGCCAAGCGGTCTCAGCGGGGCGCTGCCGACCGCGCTCCCTCGCTCCATGCCCAGCCGGCGGCGGCGGCACGTGTGCGTTGCGGTGCCCGCCACGGAAAAGCGACGGCGTCCTATGGGCGCACGATCAGGCCCATTCCCTGTGTCGGCCTCATTCCGCCTCCCCGAGCAACCCAAAAACGCATCACCGGCTGAAAAGGCCCCCCGGCCCGCACATTGCGGGCATGTCAAATCTTCGGGCGGCGGACGCAAGGCAACACCGTACGGCCCGAACCCGGCGCCACCACCCGCACCGTGCCCCTCAACACGGCGCACAGCGACCCGTACCCGCAGCGGGGCCCGGTCTGCCGCCGATCGTAAGTGCGCCCCTCACTGGTCTGTCAACGGCGCCTCAACGGCCCGTCGATGGGGCATATGACGCGTACAAAACCGGTCAAGGCCCGTCCGGCATCCGGGCAGATGGTTGACGAAAGGCACAACCTACTGGTCCATTAGTTGCGTGAAGGGACAGCAGCGTTTGGTCACCCGCGACCACATCGACTTCGGTCGAGTGTGGTCCGCCGCGTGTTGAAGCTGACGCAGCAGCGAGCTGTGTGACCGGCTCCTCCCTCCTTCGGTAACCCCGTCGCGGGTCGATCTCCCCTCGCGTTTCCTCGGACGCACCGTCGTCGCCTGCGGGCCTGTGAGCCGCCTGCGCACGGCCCGTGCGCCCATCAGCGCACTGCCGCTGCCCACCCCGCCCGATGGCTCGGGCACCACCACCGCTACCCGCCAGGTCCCGTCGATCCGAGGCCCCTGCCCCCACGCCGCAGGCCATATCGGTGAGCCGGTATGTCGGCGTGTCACCCCATCACCCTTGCGAAAGGCCATGTCCCATGCCCGTGGAGTTCCTTGGCATCGCTGCCACCAACGACGGCTCCGAGACGACCGCGCGCTCCGGCGCCGCCTTCGACGCGGCCTACACCCTCCGACTGGCCCGGGCGCACGAGGAACACGGTTGGGACCGGGTGCTGTTCGCCTACGCGTCCGGATCGCCGGACCCCGCCCCGGCCGCCGCGTACATCGCCAGCAAGCTGGACACCTTGCAGGTCCTGCTCGCCCACCGGCCCAACGTCTCCTATCCCACCTATGCCGCCAAGACCTTCGCCACCCTCGACCAAATCAGTGCGGGCCGGTTGACCGTGCACTTCATCACCGGTGGCAATGATCACGAGCAACAGCGCGAGGGCGACACGCTCAGCAAGGACGAGCGCTATGCGCGCACTCGCGAGTACATCCAGATCGTCAAGAAGATCTGGACCACCCGGGTGCCCTTCGATCACGAGGGCGAGCACTACCAGTTCCACGACTTCGTCAGCGACGTCTTCCCCGTCCAACAGCCAAGGCCAGGCGTCTCGTTCGGCGGCTCATCGCCCGCGGCGTACGCGGCCGGTGGCGCCGAGGCCGACATCTACTGCCTGTGGGGAGAGCCGCTGGCCAAGACCGCCGAGCAGATCGAGGCGGTGCGGGCCGCGGCAGCGGCTGCTGGCCGCACCGACACCCCGCGCATCCAGGTCGCCTTTCGCCCGATCATCGCCCCGACCGAGGAACTAGCCTGGGAGAAGGCCCACCGCACGGTCGGCGCCATCCGGGCCCGGCGCGAGCAGGGGCTCGTACGGCAGCACCGAAGCGGCGACCCGGAGAACACCGGCTCGCAGCGGCTGATCGCCATAGCGGACGCCGGAGAGCGCTACGACCGTGCCCTGTGGACCCCGACAGCGGCGGCCACCGGCGGCGCGGGCAACTCCAATGCGCTGGTCGGCACGCCCGATACGGTCGCCCAGGCACTGCTCGACTACTACGACCTCGGCGTGGACATCCTCTCCGCGCGCGGTTACGACCTGCTGGATGATGCGATCGACTTCGGGCGGTATGTGATCCCGATCGTGCGCGAGGAGGTCGCCAAGCGGGACGCGGAGCGCGTGGCGCGCGGCCCGCAGACGCTCGCGGTGGTGAACGGATGACCTCCGTCGCCCAACCCCCGTCCGAGCTGACGGTCGTTCGGGTCACGGTGTCCGACCCCCGCGTCAAACCACTGCTGCGCGAACTCGGTGCCGAGTACACGGCCCGTTACGGCGGTGACGCCCACGCCGAGCTGGCCCGCTACCCCGACGAGCAATTCACCCCCGCTCATGGCGGAGTGCTGCTTTTGCTCCTGGAGCGCGGGACGCCGGTCGCGGGCGGCGCCTTCCGCCGGTACGACGCGACATCTGCCGAGCTCAAGCGGATCTGGACCCACTCCGCACACCGCCGGCGCGGCCTCGCCCGTCGGGTCGTCAGCGCATTGGAGTACGAGGCGCAGTCTCGCGGCTACCGGCGGATCTACCTGACCACCGGGCCGCGGCAACCCGAGGCGCGCGGCCTCTACCTGGCCACCGGCTACACACCGCTGTTCGACACCGAGGCCGACCCGGAAACCATCGGCCCGCTCCCCTTCGAGAAGCACCTGCCCGCCGCGCAACACCTCTCCGCCACCCACCTCGACGCGCAGCACCTACCGGATGCGCAGCACCTACCCGACGCGCAGCTCCCACCCAATGAGCAGCACATCGCCACCGAGCAGCAGTTCCGCGCCGGGCCACCACGCCCCGCCGAGCAGCAGTTCCCCGAGCAGTGATGAGCAGGCACACCACGATGGGAAATACCACCAAAACTGCACCGCCCGGCGCGGCCCCCATCGACGCCGGCCCGCACAGACCCGACCACGGCGACCTCGCCGCACTCAAGGTCGTTCCCACCCGCCACTACGGCCGGTGGGCGGCGGCTGTGGCCGTGCTCGTGCTGACAGCCCAGTTAACGCACGGTTTGATCACCAACCCCGTATGGGAGTGGGGTGTCTTCCGTTCGTACGTACTCTCCGAGACGATCGTCCAAGCGGTCGGCTTGACCCTGCAACTCACCGCTTACGCCACCGCTTTGGGCTTCACCCTCGGTACCGTGCTGGCCTTCATGCGGCTCTCGCGCAACCCGGTGCTTCAGACCGTGGCCTGGGCCTACATCTGGATCTTCCGATCCATCCCGATGATCGTCCAGTTGGTGTTCTGGTTCAATCTCAGCGCCCTGTACGAGCGGCTTGGCCTCGGCATCCCCTTCGGCCCGGTCTTTTGGTCCATCGACAGCAACAGCCTGATCGGCACGATGGGCGCAGCCCTCATCGGTCTTTCGCTGCACCAGGCCGCGTACGCCGCCGAGATCGTGCGCGGCGGCGTCATCTCCGTCGATCACGGGCAGTTGGAGGCCGCCGCCGCGCTGGGCATCCCCAAGCTGCGGCAGATTCGGCGGATCGTGCTCCCCCAGGCGATGCGCGCGATCCTGCCTACGGCCGGCAACGAGATCATCGGCCTACTCAAGGGCACATCCGTGGTCTACGTCATGGCGATCGGTGAACTCTTCTACCAGGTACAGGTCATCTACGGCCGCAACGGGCAGGTGATCCCGCTGCTGATGGTCGCCACCGCCTGGTACGTGTTCCTGACCTCCGTCCTGTCGGTCGCGCAGTATTACGTCGAGCGTCGCTTCGCCCGCGGGGCCAACCGCAACCCGCCACCCACCCCGCTCCAACGCGCCCGGCGCTTCGCGGCCAACCTCCGATCCGCGGCGCGGCACGACGCGCCGGTCACACCCGTGGGAGGCGGCCGATGAGCGGCGTCATGGTGGACGTTCGCGGCGTCCACAAGGGCTTTGGACCGCTGAAGGTGCTGCGCGGTGTGGACCTCCAGGTTCGCACCGGCGAGGTGACCGTCATCCTCGGCCCTTCCGGCTCCGGGAAGTCCACCCTGCTACGCGCCATCAACCACCTGGAGAAGGTGAACCGGGGTTGGATCAGCATCGACGGCGAACTGATCGGCTACCGACGATCCGGCGACAAGCTGTACGAGTTGCGTGAAAAGGACATTTTGCGGCAGCGCACCCACATCGGGTTCGTCTTCCAAAACTTCAACCTCTTCCCTCACCTGACCGCCCTGGAGAACATCGTCGAGGCCCCCATCTCGGCGCTGCGCCGGCCGCGCAAGGCCGCCGTGGTGGCCGCCGAGCGGCTGTTGGAGCGGGTCGGCCTCGCCGACAAGGCCGGCGCTTACCCGCGTCAGTTGTCCGGTGGGCAGCAGCAACGAGTGGCCATCGCCCGCGCGCTCGCCCTCGAACCCAAGGTGCTGCTCTTCGATGAGCCCACCTCCGCGCTCGACCCCGAACTCGTCGGCGAGGTCCTCGATGTGATCAAGGACCTGACCCGTACCGGCACCACCATGATCATCGTGACCCATGAGGTCAGCTTCGCCCGTGAGGTCGCCGACACCGTGGTGTTTTTGGATGGCGGCGTCGTCGTGGAACAAGGGCCGCCCGCATCCGTACTGGACGCCCCGCAACACGAACGCACCCGCGCCTTCCTGTCCAAAGTGCTCTGAACCGCAGAAATTCGGGCCACTGTCACCGCGCTCGCGAGCAAGGAGAACCACCATGCACGCCCCCTCGACCCCACGTACCGCAGCAGCCGTCTTCGCACTCGCCACGTCCCTCGCCTTGGCCGCGTGCAGCAACCCGTCGGACGGCGGCACGACGGAGGTCGCGGCCACCTCTGGCGCCCGTACAAAGATCAACCTCAGTCCAGATCAAAGACGCATCAGTACGCCCAGGGTCGAGTCCATAGCGGCCAAGGTCCCCGAGTCGATCCGCGAGCGAGGCGCCTTGAAGATCGTCAACTCATCTGGCTCGTCAGCTCCGCTGGTGTTCTACGCCAACGACAACAAGACCACCATCGGCGTCGAATCCGACCTCGCCCACCTGGTCGCCAACGTCCTGGGCCTGCGGCCCCAGTTCAACACGGCCTCCTGGGAGAACATCTTCGTCGGCCTGGACAGCGGCAAGTACGACGTCGGCTTCAGCAACATCACCGACACCGAGGAGCGCAAGAAGAAGTACGACTTCGCCACCTATCGCAAGGACGACCTGGCCTTTGAGGCCCGAAAGGGCAGTGGCCTGAAGGTGACCGGGCCCAGGGACGTCGCAGGCAAGACGGTCGCCGTGAGCAGCGGCACCAACCAGGAAAAACTGCTGGTGGAGTGGAGTAAGACCAATGAGCGCGCCGGCCTCAAACCGGTGAACATCAAGTATTACGAGACTCCCAGCGACACCTACCTCGCGCTCGCCTCACGCCGAATCGAGCTCTATCTCGGCCCCAGCCCCACCACCGCGTACCACGTGGCCGTGGCCGGGAAGACCGAGATCGTCGGCACCCACTCCGGCGCCGGTGCCAGCCTCCAGGGCCTCATCGCGGCCACCACCAAGAAGGACAACGGGCTGGTCGAACCGCTGGCCGACGCCCTGAACGTGGTGATCGACAACGGCAGTTACGCAAAGGTCCTGGGACGCTGGGGCCTGTCCGGCGAGGCCCTGACGAAGTCGGAGATCAACCCGCCTGGCCTGCCCACGACCAATAAGTAGCCGCCCCACGGCACGAGACCGTACGGCCTCGGCTCCCCACCCCCGTATCGGGTGCCGAGGCCGGAGCCGCGCACTGTGCTGAAACGTTCCTTGCTGAAGACGTGCCTTGGAGGTTCCCCGTGCGATTCCAAGTTCTGACCATCGGCGGCCACGCCCCGCACCCGCTGACCGGTCAGCTCGACAGCGCCGCCGACCGGCTCGCCGAGATGGTGGAGACGGGGGTCGTGGCCGAGGAGCTGGGGTTTGACGCGTACGCCGTGGGTGAGCGGCACGCCGGGCCGTTCCTCTCCTCAAGCCCCACCGTGCTGCTCGGCGCGCTGGCCGCCAGGACCACCCGGATCAGGCTGCTCACCGGAGTCACGGTGGCGGCCATCTTGGACCCGGTGCGCGTCGCGGAGGACTACGCGACCGTGGACCAGCTCTCCCGGGGGCGCGTCGAACTGGTCGTCGGCAAGGGCGCGGAAATGGGCCACTTCGACCTCTTTGGCCTGGACGAGAGCCTTCAGTGGGAGTACCAGGCCGAGAAGTACGAACTGCTCCGCAGGCTGTGGCACGAACAGAAGGTGACGTGGGAGGGCCGGTTCCGCCCGCCGCTCACGGACGCCACCACCCTCCCGCGCCCGTACGGGGACCGACCGCCGCGCATCTGGCACGGCTCGGCAACCAGCCTCAACTCCCCGGAGCTCGCGGCCAAGCACGGCGACCCGCTGTTCAGCGCCAACGCCATCCAGCCGCAGGCGGCGTACATCCGACTCATCGACCACTACCGCGAGCGCTTCGCGGCCTACGGCCATGACCCGGCCGGGGCCTATGTCGGTGCGGGTTCGGGAGGGCTGTTCATCGCGGACACCACGCAACAGGCGGTGGCTCGCTTCAAGGACTTCTACGAGGCCCGCGTCCAGCAGACGTACAAGCCCCATCTGGCGGGAAAGCCCGGCTACAACACGCCCTTCACCACCATCGAGGACGCCATCGCGGATGGCCCCCATCTGATCGGCAGCCCACAGCAGATCATCGACAAGATCCTCGGCTACCACCAGGCGTACGGCCATGACCTCCAGTCCATCACCGTGGACAGTTCCGGGCTGCCGCTGCCCGAGCAGATCGACCAACTGCGCCGCTTCGCCGAGGAGATCGCACCCGTGGTACGACACGCGGCGCCCACTCGCCTGTGGCAGCGCGCGGCGGACAAGGAGCGGGTTGCCGAACCGGGCTAAGGCTCGCCCCATGCCCGTATCCCGCAACCCGCAACCCGCAACCCGCAACCCGCTGGCTCGATGACCCCGAAGCCCCCGCCCGCACCATCCGACCGATTCGGCCGCCGCATTCTCGCCCGCGCAGGGTCTGAGCCCAGCCGGTACTCCTGAAAGGTCACCCTCATGGCCACCGTTCTTTCCGTCTCCGGAAGCCCCTCCGCCTCCTCTCGCACCGCCCGATTGCTACGCCACCTGGACGCCCGGCTCGCCGCACAGGGGCACGAGGTGATCCCCCTGGATGCCCGAACTCTGCCCGCCGATGCCCTGCTGGGCGCCGACTTCGGGCATCCGGCGATCGTCGAGGCCACGGACCTGTTCGCCCGGGCGGACGGCGTGGTGATCGCCACTCCCGTCTATAAGGCGGCCTACTCCGGGCTGTTGAAGTCCCTGCTCGATCTGCTCCCGCAGTACGCCCTCACCGGAAAAACCGTTCTGCCACTGGCCACCGGCGGCACCACCGCCCACGTTCTGGCCATCGATTACGCGCTACGCCCCGTGCTCAGCTCCATGGGCGCCGCGCACATCGTGCAGGGCTGGTTCACGCTCGACACGGACCTCCTAGTTGGCGGCGACGGCGCGCTGACCATCGCCCCAGGGCCGGCCCGGGCCGTGGAGCGGGTCGTTGACCAGTTCTCCGCCGCACTCGGTGGCCGCATCACCCTGCTGGCGGCCACGGGATGAACATGCTGCCCGCATGGGGCGCAGGCCACCGGCCCAGCACGAGCGCCCGCCACCCCCGGCCGATGGCCGGCAGCGAAGCAACGGGAACTGCCCGGCCCCGGCGACTACCGGCTGCGCGGACACGGGCGCAACCGCGACGACGGTGACCCCCGCGAGGACGGTGACCCGGTGGAGAAGTACATGATCCGGGTATGGTCCGCCCCGCAGCGCGAGCCCATCACGGTCACGTCAACCAGCGAGATCGCGGTCCGGTGGCAGCGCGAGTGAGGGGTCAGGTGGCAGCGCGAGTGAGGGGTCAGCCGGTGACCGTCGCGGCAGCCGCGCACCGACGCATCAGCCAGCCCGCCCGCCTCCGACGCTTCGTGGTCCATCATGATTGGCCCATCATGATCTCGCTCCCCTTGAGTGCCTCCGCGGAGGCCATGGCGATGATCGCATCGCCTGCCTTGAGATGCGGCAGCGACGCCATGGTCAGCCGGCAGTGCGCGTAGACGTTGGTCTTGACGACTCGGTCGGTCGGGGGCGCAGTGGGGGCAGTGGGCGCGGTGGGCGCAGCCGGGCGGTACCAGGCAAGAGCCGATCATCGACGGGCGCCCGAGTGTGTCCTGTTTCGCGTCTTTTGTATGCCCTGGGTGGAACAGGAGGGCACCGCAGAGAGTTGAACCAGGTGTGGGTACGAGGGGAACAGTGTCCCCGGGCCTCATCTCATGCCCATGGGGAAGATCGTTCGGCTGAAGCCCCATGGCGCCTTTCGCCGAGAGGCGACCGCCCTTCGTGCCCTCTGATTCCGCCCCGGCCGGTCCCCCCACCGGTCGGGGCTTCTCGCTGCCCAAGCCTGCCGTCGTCGGCCGCCATAACGGCTGACCGATGTGGCGGGCGTCCAGCCGGTCGTTCCCGGGCCGTGGGTGGCGGCCTCCCACCCGGGTTCCTAGCCGACGCCACCGGTCCACGGCCTTTCGGTGAACAGCCGGCCTCACGCCTCGGGAGGCAGGAGGCATCCCTGCGGCAAGGTGGCGCCAGCGGCGCATAAATGCTTGATGGCGGCAGCGAAGGAATAGCAGTCGAACAGCGCCGAGTGCTCCTCCCCAGCAACAGGTTTGGGAAGACCAAGAACGCGCCAAAGACGTCCCACATGAGACGAAGCGGTGGCCGGCGCAATGGCGTTCAGCCAGGGTCGAATGTTCAAGAAATTGGCGCCAAGGAAGCCGTTCTTTACCTCTTCGCCACGAGAACGCGCCCAACCCACGTTTTCCCCGAGAACGACCATGTCGTTCCCGTACGAGAGCACTGACTGCCCCCGACAAAAGGCCAAGAACTCGCCCAACGCTTGAGCCGGAGGAAGCCCCTGTCGGTCCACCGATTCCTGCTGGATTCCAGTGAGGCCAGTGAAGTACGTGGACAATCGCGGGTTAACTAACGGCTTCACCAGCACCTCGTACTCTTCCACCACGCTGAGGTCCTCACGTACCCGTAAGGCGCCGATCTGAACGATTTCACGAAGCTGCCCAGGCGCCGACCAATCCCGCTCAAGCGCTCCTTGCCACGACGTGAACTCAAGGTCAAACAGAACAAGGGTTGACAAACCAGTTCTCCTCATCCATTACACGTGCACCTCGCTCAGCAGCAGCGCGCTATTCCGCGTCCGATCACATGCCACCACATCGCATGACGGATGCCTGCTGCCTCTCCCATCTGAGCACCTAGCACCTATCGCACAGTGCCAGCGTGACCGGCGACAGCCCGGACGCCAACAGCACGACGGGCGACAGCGACACCTACGCCGTCCACGTTACCCAGCAGTCCGCCACGGCCGTTGGGCCGTGCCGGCAGGCGCCAGGAGGCGGGGAGTGCGGCCGACAGCGCCGCGAGAAGGTAAGGACCAAAAGGCAAAGACCAGTGGCCCAGGTAAAGACCAGTGGCCCCGGGCGACGGGGCGACGGGGCGACGGGGCGACGGGGCGACGGGGCGACGGGGCGACGGGGCGACGGGGCGACGGGGCGACGGGGCGACGGGGCGAACCGTACCCACCCAGACCGGGGATGACCTGCCACGTTAGGGTGAATCTCCCCCTAACGCCCCCCTCTGTTTCCACAAGGAGATCGCCCCATGCCCGCGCGCACCGTCCTGATACTCCAGCACGTCGAGGTAGAAAAACCCGGCCTCATCCTGGACGCACTGGACGGCAGCGGCCTCAACGTCGTCATCCGGAACCTGGTCGATACGCCGGGTGCCTCAGCGAGCGACCTGCCGCCGGCATCCGACCTGGCGGGTCTCGTCGTCATGGGCGGCCCCATGAACGCTGACGACCTGGAAGGGCACCCGGCACTGAAGCTGGAGCGGCATCTGCTGGCCGACGCGCTGCGGTCGCGGACTCCGTCGCTGGGCATCTGCCTGGGCGCCCAGCTTCTCGCCCGCGCCCACGGCCTGGCTGTACGGACAGGCGCCGAACTCGGCCACGACAGTGAGATCGGCTGGTCCCCGCTGCACGACGTGGACCGCAACGACCCGGTTGTCGGCCCGCTGGCCGACGCACCCGCCGTACTCCACTGGCACGGTGACCGCATCGTGCCCGCCCCCGCCACCCGTGTCCTGGCCCGCACCCACACCACCGAGTGCCAGGCGTTCCGCGCCGGCCCGGCCGCCTGGGGCCTCCAGTTCCACCTGGAGGTCACTCCCGGCCTCTTGGACGACTGGCTCACCGAAGCGCCCTTCGCCACCGAGGCCAGGGACGCCCTGGGTCCCGACGCCACGACCCGGCTGCGAGCCGATGCCCGCGCCGCCGCCCCAGCCCTACGCCCCCTGGCCGAGCAGAGCCTGGCCCACCTGCGGACCCTCTTCGTACAACGCGCCGGCCTCTAGTCCCCGGGCCTGCCCGCAAGCCGAGGGCTGCCCTCTCCTCGCGCCCTCGCCAGTGAACCGTACTGAGGCGTGAGCGAGGCGGGCACCATCCCATCGACCGCGGTAGCCGACGCAGGGTGGCGGCGCCGCAGACTCTCCACGCGCCCACGGTCACCGCCGCCCCTAGGCTCACACGGGTCCGCGGCCGGCGCCGTCGATACGTGACCAAGTGGCCTTCGTGACTCCAGCGCGTCGCCCCAGAGGGCGGGAACGACGCGCTGCCGTACTGCCTCGTCGCCTCCACCACCGGCCATGCCTCCCCTGGCCCGGGAGATGGTCGCACTCTCCCCGTGGGGGCGTGGGTATCACTGGTGAGCGGCAGGGGCCGGCACAGCCTGGGGTTGTGCCTGCGATCGTTCTCGCTCATCAGCGACCGCGGCGTTTGTCGCAGGTCGGCTTAGCTCACCGGTGGTCGCTTGCTTACTTGTTGTGGCTGCCGCGCACGTACTTGTTGTTGTTGTTGTCGTGGACATGCTTGTTGTTGTTGTCCTGCACGAGCTTGACGTTGTCCGAACAGTCCGCGTTGTGCTGGTAGTTGCTGAGGATCGGAATGGGGAGGATCGGGATTTCGTTGCAGTTGAGGATGTCGCCACCGTTGCCGTACCTGGGGCTCTCCTCACCGGCGTAGGCACTGGACGCCAACCCGGCGACCAAGGCCATAGCGGCGAACGAAACAGCGAGAGTCTTCTTCATCTTTCCTCCATAGGAAGTGAGGGTCGGGAGGTACGAGCGAGAGTCCCGGTAATTGTCGGGACGCACTGGGTTACGTCTGCTGAGCAACAGGTCCTGCAATGCCCCGTTGTTGACTCACAACAAACGGCGTAAACCCTGAAACACAGTGCGCGGCAGCGCCCCATCGAGGCGAGAACCGCCCTCTGCAATGCTCAGCGGGCTACCTTGCTGCTTTTCGAGCAGTCCACGCTGTGTTGGTAGTTGCTCAATAGCGGGATCGGGAGAATGGGGAGTTGGAAGCACGTCAGAATGTTGACGTTGTTGTGTGCGATTCCCCCGCCACCCTTCGCAGCATCGATAACATACTGCGGTTTCTCTTCCCGGTCGTCAGCCTGCACGGCTGCTGCGGAGACCAGTACGGCGATGACCGCCAGCAGCAAGGTGGCAAAGCGCGTCCTCTTCATGTACGTAGCCTCTCTCGACCATGGCCGGCACTTGGAGACGTCCAGCCCCACGAGCCAGCAATTAGCGGATCTGCGACAGGAGCTGTTATGTGCCCCTCCGCAGAAACCACTATGAAACTCATCGGGCGGACTCCTCGAAGAGACACGCCGCTCACACATCAGACTCTTATCGGATAGGCCCGATAGTGGCCGTTCCCTGCTCCCGTGGTCGCCCGCAGGCCCTCCCACTGTGAGGATTTCGGCGGGCTCCTGTGCGCCGCAGCCGCGCACAGGGGCAGCCGGTGACACGAGGTTTGGGAGGGCGAGGCGGAAGGGGTGTCAGGGCGGGGGCTCGGTGGCCGGCCCGGGGTCGAGGGCGGCGCGGCCGTTCAGGAGGTGGGGCTCGCCGCGACCGCTGGTCTACTCCGGCCGCAAGACGGCTCCACCAGGCTCAGATACGAAATAAAAAAGTTGGACGGCAGTGTCGAGAACCTGTCGAGAACCCGCGACCGGCTCCGTCCTCGCAGTGAACGCGACCACAATGGGTCGTACCAGCACCGAGGAGAACCACGATGGCCAAATACTTGCTGCTCAAGCACTACCGCGGCGCCCCGGCAGCGGTCAACGACGTACCCATGGCCCAGTGGACGCCGGAAGAGATCTCGGCTCACATGCAGTACATGCAGGACTTCGCGGACCGGCTTGAGGGGACCGGCGAGTTCGTAGACGGTCAGGCGCTTGCCCCCGAGGGGACGTTCGTCCGGTACGACGGCGAGGGTCGTCCGCCGGTCACCGACGGTCCATTCGCCGAGACCAAGGACCTCATCGCCGGCTGGATGGTGATCGACGTCCACAGCTACGAGCGCGCCGTCGAGCTGGCCGGGGAGTTGTCGGCCGCCCCTGGGGCGGGCGGGAAGCCGATCCACGAGTGGCTTGAGCTGCGCCCGTTCCTGACCGCGCCGCCCACCATCACTGAGTGACCTCTCGGATGAACGAGGTCCTGCTCCGGAGCCTCACACCGAGCGTGCTCGGTATCCTCGTCCGCCGCGGAGCCGACTTCGCGGCGGCCGAGGACGCCGTGCAGGAGGCGCTCATCGAGGCGATCCGCGTCTGGCCGGCAGACTCTTCCCCGAGTTCTTCGAGCCAGGAACCCCCCGTACGGGACCCGAAGGGCTGGCTGGTCACCGTGGCCTGGCGCCGGTTCATCGACGCGACCCGGGCGGACGCCGCCCGCCGTCGGCGTGAGGAGCTCGTCGAAGAGGAGCCTGCGCCCGGGCCAGCTCCCGGGGTGGACGACACGCTCCAGCTCTACTTCCTGTGCGCCCACCCCTCACTGACGCCGTCGTCCGCGGTTGCGCTCACGCTGCGCGCCGTGGGCGGGCTGACCACCCGCCAGATCGCCGAGGCCTATCTGGTGCCCGAGGCGACCATGGCGCAGCGCATCAGCCGGGCCAAGCGCACCATCTCCGGGGTTGGGGTCTCCCCTGCTCAAGCGGGCCCGAGAGCTCGGGGAACGTTCAACCAGCCCGGTGACGTCGCCACCGTGCTACGCGTCCTGTACTTGGTCTTCAACGAGGGCTACTCCGGCGAGGTAGATCTCGCCGCCGAGGCCATCCGACTCACCCGGCAGCTCGCGTCTGCGATCGACCACCCCGAGGTGGCGGGGCTGCTCGCCCTCATGCTGCTCCACCACGCCCGTCGCGCCGCCCGGATCGCGCCCGATGGCTCCCTGGTGCCGCTGGCCGAGCAAGATCGCGGCCGGTGGGACACGGAGGCGATCGCCGAGGGCGTCGAGATCCTACAGGCGGCCCTTGCCCGCGATCGGTTGGGCGAGTACCAGGCCCAGGCCGCCATTGCCGCACTCCACGCTGACGCGCCCACCACCGAGGAGACTGACTGGGTGCAGATCGTCGAGTGGTACGACGAGCTCGCGCGCCTCACCGACAGCCCGGTCGTCCGGCTCAACCGCGCGGTGGCCGTTGGTGAAGCCGATGGGCCGCGCGCTGGCCTGGCGGCACTCGCAACGCTGGACGCCTCTTCCGCAAGCTCTGTGAGCAGGGGACATCCCGTGCCCCGCTACACCGCGGTAGCGGCGTACCTCCACGAGCGCGACGGCGATCTGACGAAGGCGGCACGGCTATACGCCGAGGCGGCCCAGAAGGCACCCAACCTCGCCGAGCGCGACCACCTGACGCGCCAGGCCGCCCGGCTCAACGCCCGCCTGCGTCGTTGACGGGTCGCGCCCCGGTCATCTCGCGGCACTTGGCGCGGGCACGTGGCACTCGGCGCGAACCGGCGGCGCTTGGCGCGGCCCCGAAGCATGCGGCCCGCGGCCGAAGCGTTCGCCTCACAGCGAGTTGGCGGATCACGACCCGCTGCGCCACGCGTTGCCAGCGGGGAAGTTCAACGGTGCCGGCATACGAGCTGAGAGCGCGGTGTCTCGATAGACCCGCCCACTGAGATGCCTGCTGAAGATGACCCAGCCGCGACGGTTCGGCTGTCTGAAAAGTGGCTCACCCAAGCTCTCCCACGGTGGCGAACGTGCCACCCGCCCACCGCCCCTAGCCTTCGACGATCTGCTCATTGGCCCTCGCGTACTGTGCAGCCCAACCCTCCCGCGGGGACTGTGGGCGCGGGTGGACACCCGAGGCGGGGATCGGTGAATGAGGCAGGCACACGAATGCAGTCCATAGTCGAGGGCCCGAGAGCGTAGCCCAACGCACGGCTGGCGGCGCACAGCACCGTATCCACGTCCCTGCCCCTGCACAGTGATCGAGGGCTGAGCGACGTGCTGAACACCGCTGCCCCGCCCGGCTCCGGTGTCGGTGTCGGTGTCGGTGGGAGGTCAGCGCTGCTGGAGGTGTCCGGTACGCCGGTGTTCGTGAAGCGGGTGCCTCTCACGGAGATGGAGCTCCACCCAGACCACGTCCGATCCACGGGGAACGTGTTCGGACTCCCCCTCTTTTGTCAGTACGGCATCGGCGGGCCGGGGTTCGGGGCGTGGCGGACGTGTAAGGCACGATTCAGGCACAGCTAGCGAGGCACTTCCGGTCCTACTCACTAGGGGTCGCGCCTCTCACTCGCCCGAAAACTACCCATACTCTTGTGTCGAGTAGACGAGGTGTCATATGCGCGAGACTAAACATCACATACAACCCCCTTGACACACCCGGGGGTAATCATTACCTCTCATACTCAAGAGAACCGCGGGCCCCCTTTCCTCTTCGCTTGCGTGCGAGTTTGGTTAATTCGCAATCGCTCAAGCGATGAGTTGTTTTTGCGCTCACGGGATGCGCTTCCCGAGCCTTTGGCGGAAGAATTCGGCTCTTGGCTCCAGGCCGTGGCCGCGGCTTACTCCCTTAAGCTCTGCCCCGCCGCGCGAACGCGTCTCGTCTACCGCGTGCCGGAGAGGCCGGCCGCGCGGTAGCGTCGGTCCTCAAGTGGGTCTTCGAGTCAGGCAGTTGAGCGCGGTGAGCGTCTGCACTGATGGCACCTGGGGAGGGGTAGTGGGCAACGAGCCACAACGACACGTACGACTGCGCTTGGCGCGACAGCGGCCAGCTCCGGGCCGCGTTAGGCCCAGGACACGCGAGGAGACACCTCAGCCCAATCCACAGCCTCCGGCCAAGTGGTGGCGTCGGATGGACTGGATGAAAGCTGCGACGGTAATTGGAGCCGCAGCAGCTATCGGGAGTGTTGCCTTCACTGGTGTGGCGACATATTACAGCGCCATGGTTTCCCGGGACCAGCTTGAGCAGTCGCAGGAGGATGCGAGGAAAAAGGTGCACGAGCAGGCGGAACGCGTCACCTGGTGGCATGAATTCAATGGCGGCAAGGGAGGACGGCGGGCAATTTGGGTGGTAAACAGATCACACGATCCCATCATGGACATGGACGTGTCTATCGCCCACAATGGAGAGAGAGGTGAATCCACTACAAACTTGGACTACTCAACGAGACTGCACATATACAATCTTGCGCCCTGCACCGCCATGCGCATAAACCCACCCTTGAAGCCTCGGTTCGTGGTGCTGGATGTCGAGTTCACCGACTCGGCAAACAACAGGTGGGTGCGTGACAGAATTGGCACTTTGAGCAGAACCGATTACGGTGTAGATCCAGAGGACAAATACAAGAACCTCAAACACACCAATGCCATATGGGACGGCAACTCCCGGCCGACCAAACCCGCAGAAGGGTGTGGTGACAGCGAACGATAGGCGCGATTTACGGCGAGGGACGTGCGCCAGGAATGCTGTAGCACTACGGCTTGGTCACTTCCCTCGCCGATGCCGTCAGCCACAGACGATGCCGCCGCGTGCTACCGCCCGCAGGTCCGTGCTCCAGCGCCGCTCACCACGTGCTGTTTCAGGGCCTTTCCGGCCCCGGTTGGCCATACGTTGGTCACGTGACCAATCCTTTGGCCCCGGCCCTGATCAGGACTTTTCGATGACCTCGAAGATATCGGCGTCGGTCTCCTGCTGCCATACCGGAAGGTCGGGCCAGTCGGCGACGTACCCCGGCTTGGGGTCCTCGAAGTGCTTGAACATCTGCGCCGTCCAGCACACCGCTACGAACCGGCCCTTCTGTTCCCGAGACAGTTTGGCCGTGTGGCCGTCACTGAGCTCGATGAACTGGCGGACCTGGTCATAGACGGCACCTGCGGCGTCACGCTCCCACTGCGGCGTGTCCTCCCAGGGGGTGACATACCCGGGCTTGGGCTCCCCCGGGAAGTGGCGGTGCACTCCTTTGATCCAGGCTTCCCGGAACACTCGTGCACCTTCGACCTGCGACATGCCAACCCCTCTCGTCACGGCGTGCTGAACGTGGCGATCTTCGCCCCCAGCTCCGCTACGCGGCGGTCCTTACTCAGGGAGCCGAACTCTTCGCACAGGGCTTGGAGTCTACGGGCGATGTATCCGGACGCTGAGGCTTGGGCCAACTGGAAGGCTTCCCGCCCATACGCGACGACCTGTTCAGGGTCACGCCGCTTCGCCCCCACGGCGGCAAGGTCGGTCAGCACAGCGCCTCTGCGCCGGTACGACTGCCCAGAGGCCAGGGCGGTCTGCGCTAGCGCTTTCTTCAAGGTCTCTTCCGCCAAGTCGAGTCGGCCAAGCTGCACGTATCGTGCTCCGCGCTCCTCGGCCAACCGCGTGCCGTCGAAGCGCAGCCAGCCACCGTTGGTGCTGTCCGTGGTCAGCTCCCTCACCTGCTCGGCGTTGTCGAGTGCACGCTCGCACGCGGTCAGGTCCCCAATGCCGGCGTACGCCTCGGCCTGGACTGAGGCGACCCAATGCCGGGTAGCGAGGATGCTGTCTCCCCGCTTGGCCAGTCTCTTCGCAGCTACAAGGATCTGCGCCGCCTGGCGGTAGCGCCGCTCCGACATGGCCACGTACGCGTGGCGCACGAGGGCACACGCCCACAGGTCGTAAGCTCCGGCGTCCTTGCTGACGGACGCTGCCAGGGAGTACGACGCTGCCGCGTCGGTGTACCGGTTGGCATCGAAGGCGACTTCTCCGGCCAGTTGGTAGAGGTCGGCTGCTGCGTTCAAGAGCGGGCGCGAGTTACCTCGGGTGTCCGCTGCCAGGGCTTCATTGAGTGTCGCTAGCTGATCGCGAACGATGAGGTAGACAGTCCCCTTGGAGCGGGCCAGTTGGTAGACCTGCCAAAGGTGGCTGTTCATCTGTGTGAAGTCAGCGGGAGCACCTCTGCGTACCCCGTCCGTAAGGGCTTCCGCCTCGTCGAGAGGTAAGGCGGTGAGCGCTCCACTGACGGTGAGGATGCGGAGGAATTCGCGGCGGATCATTTCGTCAGGGTCTCCCGCGCCAGGATGGTCATCGGATTGCTGCCCTGAAATCTCATGGCTGACTCCTCGTGGCTGCGCCAGGAGGGCGTCAAGCTCGGTGAGGCTGGCTTCGAGAGCATCGGCCAAGCTCGGTCGCTGAGGCGGTTGAGGAGTGCTTCTGCCGCTCTCCCAACGCCCGATGGTCGTGCGGTCCACTCCGAGTAACTCGGCCAGTTGCTCCTGACTGTAGCCCAGAGCTTTGCGCCGTTCGGCCATGCTCATGGGTGCCCCTCTTCGTGACCCGCGCCGCCCTGCCCCGTGCACGGAAGTGCATCAAGACTGCCGCATAAATGCTGTGGGATGAACGGCCTTCCGGCGCTTTTCTTGGAGTTGTCGCAGAACGGCACGGGAGTGGACGGAGAGAGGCCGCAGAGGTGGCAGCGAAGCCGCATGGAGAGCGCTCGTCACGACGCAGGTAGTACCGCCGGTCGGCACCGCGGGAAGGGGCACGACCCCATGGGATCGGTACTGACCGGCACTTGGGTGTTGGGCAACATCCTTGCCCTGTTCCTCCTCTGTGCCACCGCAACTCAGCATGTCGGACTGGGTGACCTCGCGTTGCGCCCTTGGCTGACCTGTCGGCGCCGGGCCAGGAAGCGACCGGCTGAGGAACCGAGCGCGGATCATCTAGCGATCCGGTCTCAAGCCCCTCCCGGACCGCGTAACTCGCTCCGGGAGGTCGCACCACCGTGGCGGGGAAGCCCCCTCCGCGCCCAACAGATTCCGAACGGAGATGAGAGAACCATGGAGGACCGTTCCCAGCTCGACACCGAGCCAACGGAAGAGGTCGTGCCTCTGGAGGACGCGGCGCTTCTGACGAAGGGCAACACCAGCTCCAGCGTCGAGAACAAGCGCTCGCCCTACGGGGCCTAGCGACCGGCGGCGGCATCTTCGCGGAGGTGCCGCCGCGCCCTTTCCCGCTCGTCAGAGGAGGTGCCGGAATGCGTTGGTTCGGCGGGGCTCTCGCCCCTTACGGCACGGCCCCCAGACCCGAGGGTGCTCATGCCCTGTGGCAGAAGCCCGACGCTTGGGTCGTGGGCACCACGGTGCGCCAGGCGGAGAGCGAAGGCGGGCGGCGGTTGGCGGTGTTCGGTCCATGCGGCGCGACGGACAGTGAGCTGGAACGGTTGGCCCGACGCACGGACTTGCGGGAATTCGACGCGGCGGCTACGGCTTGGGCTGGCTCCTACGCCCTGGCCCTGGACGACGGCACGGGATCGTTCTTCCTGTGGCCCGACCCGGCAGGTTCGTGTCCTCTGTACGTGGCCGAGATCGACGGCGTATCCGTGTGGGCGTCCAGCTCACTGGCGCTTGCCTCCCTGCTGGGAAGTCGGCCGGACACGGCTTGGCTGGCCGCTCACCTTGTACACCCGACCGCTTGGACGCCGGGGCGGTCGGCGTGGACTGGCGTTGAACAGGTGCCGCCAGGGCATCGGTGGACGGCTCCGCGAGACGGGGCGCCGTTCTCTGTTCCCTACTGGCGGCCGAGTTCCTCCGTCTGGCCGGAAGCGGTGGACAGGCTTCGGCTCGACCTGTCGAACAGTGTGCTGATCCGGGTGAGCGGGCGGGAAGCCTCGTCTGACCTGTCCGGCGGTCTGGATTCCAGCACCCTCGCGGCCTACGCCGCACAGTGCGGACCGGTCGTAGGGGTCACCTTCCACCCCAAGGGGCGGGAGTCGGGTGGAGACGTAGACCACGCGCGCGCGGTGGCTCGTGCGTTCCCTTCCATCCGGCACCGTTTCATGGCATTGGGGCGCGAGCATCTCCCGTTCACCGACCTGGACCCTCTGGTCTTGACTGACGAACCGGCCCCGTCCTCCGTGACCATCGCCCAGCTCTTTCATCAGTTCGCCCTGCTGACCGAGGAAGGTGCCTCCGTGCACCTGACTGGGGACGGCGGAGATTCCCTGTTCATGCCTCCCCCTGTCCACCTTGCCGACCTCGCCCGCTCGGGCCGCTTTGTCCGTCTGGCCCACGATGCTCAGGCGTGGGGCCGCCTCTACCGTTCGAGCCCCTGGCCCGCTATGGCCGCAGCGTGGAACGCACCCGATCGACTAGGTGGCGCGTCGATCCCGAAGCCCTGGCTCAACCGCCAGGCCACCACGCTGGCCGAGTCGGTCATCTCGACGGACACGGCCCCTGATGGCTTGGGCTACGCCGACCGCCACCTTCTCAGCGAGGCGCGGTACGTCGGCCGTACCGCCGCGACGGAGGACCAGCTTGCCGCCACGTACGGCATCGAGATGCACAACCCGTTCACGGATGCGCGGGTCCTGGAAGCCGTGTTGTCGGTCTCCGCTGCGGCGCGGTGGTCAGCCCGCCGGTACAAGCCGCTGCTCACCGACGCGGTTGCGGGCCTCCTGCCCAGCGAGGTCCTGCGGCGAGGCTCCAAGGGGCTGTTCGCAGTGGAGCACCACCACGGGCTACGGGCCAACCAGGCGAGCGTGCTGGAACTGGCTGACGGGCGCCTGGCAGATCTCGGCTTGGTGTGTCCAGCGGTTCTCCGCTCGATTCTCCGACGTGCCGTGCTCGGGGTTGACGTTCCCTGGGGGTTGCTCGAACCGCTCCTTGGCACCGAGCTATGGCTACGTGCCAGCGACACCGCGACCGAGAGCGTTCGTTGGGAGGGCAGGCAATGAACGTCCCCGTTCCGAGTCGTCACACCCGTACGGCGCTGGCCGCTGCGGTGGGCGTGGTCGTCAACTATCGGTTCGGAACGACCGTGGTCCTTACCGGCGATTCCCTGACGCGCTGGCTCGCCTCCCTAGAGCACAGCGAGGCACCGGCCCCCATCACTGTCCGTGCCTCCCAAGTCTCCTGGGGAACCAGGGAGTCGTCCGCACGGCTCGACACGCTGACACCCCCGCCATGGTCGTGGCGCATCGCGGCGACCGTGCTTCTCGCGGGCACTCTTGCCGCGCGCCACTTGGGACGGAGACGCACACGATTCGGCCGCTTGGTACGTCTGGCCGAGGCGGGCCGCAACCTCCCGTACCCAAACCGGACGCACGCCAGCCTGGCGGTCCGTTCGGTCCGCTGGGTCGCGCGTGCCTTCCCCGCTCGTGTCGCATGCCTGGAGGAGTCCACGACAGCCGCGCTCCTGCTGGCGGCGGGCGGACGTGGGGGCGCCTGGAGACACGGCGTGGCCACCGACCCAATCCGCATGCACGCCTGGATCTGTGACGTTCACGGTCAGCCTGTCGAAGAACCGGTTCAGACTGGTGACTACACGCCCATCAATGGATCAGAGCCAACGTCGAAGAGGTACCGATGACCGACCCGCACATCCTGCTTCCGGGCAAGCGCGTCAGCCTGGCGATGCCGAACCGCGAGCACCTACCCGAATACCACCGCTGGGAGAATGACCCCAGCACGATCCTCGGGTTCGGAACACAGGTCCCTCAGTCGTGGGAGGTCCGTGCCGGCGGTTGGGAAGCCACAGGCCGAAACCGGGACTTCCCCCAGTTCGAGGTGATCACCACCGAGGACCTCACACCAGTCGGCATCACGACTCTTCAAATCGACCAAGCCGTCCGGACCGCCGAGTACGTCATCCTTCTGGCGCCCGAAGCGCGGGGCAAGGGGCTGGCCACGGAGGCAACAGCTCTCACGCTTCGGTGGGCGTTCGAGTACGCCGCGCTGCGGATGGTCTGGCTGAAGGTGCTGGAGCCGAACGCGGCAGGGATCACCGCATACGAGAAGGCCGGGTTCGAACCCGCTGGCCGCCTGCGACAGTCCGGTTACTGGCTCGGCCGCCCCTGCGACGAACTCCTGATGGACGCGCTTGCCGAGGAAGTCACCGCCTCCGCCGACTCGATGAACTGACTTTCCCCAGGCCCCGGTGCTCTCCACTCGCGCCGGGGCCTCTGCGTCTCCGTGCGCCTGTCTCAGGCGCTCTCCAATGTGCCGGTACAAAGGTGTCGCACAGGAGATTCCCGGCGCCTTGGCAATGGCCGCGACGCTCTCTCCCTTGGCATGGCGGGCGCGGGTTACGGCTAGCTTGTCGTCGTCCATCACGGTCGGGCGTCCACCGTGGTTGCCCTTACGGGCCGCAGTGTCCAGCCCTTCCACCGTCTTCTCCCGGATGCCTCCCGCTGCACCTCGGCGGCCACGGCCAGCACGGCGAACACGATGGCACCCGCCGCTGGCGGACGGCACGCAACCGTCTGCACCTGCCGGACAACTTCCGGCTGCACGACTGGCGGGCATCGAAGATCACGAACGATCTCGACAACCACGAGAACCCGGTAGAGGTCTCCGCCAAAGCCCGGCACCACTCGCCGGGCTACACCATGACCCGGTACGGCAGGCGTCGCGCCGAGGGAGCTAAGAAGCTCGCAGCCTCCAGCGCATCCCGGATCGGCCTGTCAACCATGGGTCTGGGCCCTGCTGGTCACGAGTCGCGAACCGCCCCGTCCGAAGCGGCGGAAAACTCCACTGGTCACGCTGCGGGTCACGTGAGGCCCAGAAAAGCAGAAAACCCCTGGTCAACAGGGGTCTGAGCTGGTGTCCGAGGGGGGACTTGAACCCCCACGCCCGATAAAGGGCACTAGCACCTCAAGCTAGCGCGTCTGCCATTCCGCCACCCGGACCAGGTGTGCTCCGCGGTTGCCCGCGGCGACAGGGATAACGATACCAAGGATTCGCAGTGCGTTTCACCTGCGTATCCGTGCCTTCCGGGCCGCAGAGATGAGCCGGGGGCGGCGTGCGGAGGGTTGATGTGGTGGATACGCAGAGTGAAGGCATGGGGTGCGCTTTACTCGGGGTCGGTGGGGTCGCCTGTGGGGGTCAGTGAGTGACGCGGCGAGTGTGCCCGGGGCGGGCGGCGGGGTGGGGTGGGCGCAGTTCTGGCCGGCATGTGCTGGCCCAGGGGCTAGATGACCTCGCGACCTCGCGACCTCGAACACCACAGCATCGGCGCCGGCTCGGGCCTGGTGGGGTATGCCGCGAGGCTCGTGGCGTGCCGCGATGGGTGACAATACGGAGGTCAGGGCCCGGCTAGAGGGACGGTCGGCCTACTGCGCGGAGACGATCAGGACGGACCGACACCATGGGACGGGTCACCGAACGACGGCGCGTAGTGCGCATCCGCAACGGGGTGGTCAGCACGCGCCCGGACACGCTCGTCGCCGAGGAGCCGTTGGAGATCCGGCTCAACGGGAAACCCCTCGCCATCACGATGCGTACGCCCGGTGATGACTTCGCGCTGGCCGCGGGGTTCTTGGTGAGTGAGGGAGTGCTGGGGCGCGCCGACGAACTGGCCACCATCGCGTACTGCGCCGGGGCGGTCGCCGAGCTTGCGTCGGAACCCGGCGAGCTGCCGGACGAGGGTCTCGACGGGCCCTCGGGCAGGCATCTCCATGCACTGCCCGGGGGGCGTCTCGGTGGGCCTCCGGGCGGGGAAGGCAACGCACCCGGAGATGACCGAACGAGCGGGGACGGCCGAGCCGGTGGGGAGGGGGCGGTAGGGGACGGTGGGGCGGGTGCGACCGGCTCTCGGCGTAACGAGGGCGTTGGCGGGTGGTCGGGGGGCGCAGGTGCGGCGGCCGGGAGTGGTGCGTACCCGATCGTGAGCACCAACGGGCTGGAGGATTCCGCCGCTCGCCGGACCGCCGGCGCCCGTAACCTCGCCAATACGTACAACATCGTCGACGTGCGGCTCGCGCCCGGGGTGCCTGTCCCCGACATCTCGCTGGAGCGCAACGTCTACACCACGTCCTCGTGCGGGTTGTGCGGGAAGGCCAGCCTGGACGCGGTGCGGACGATAGCCCGCTGGCCCGTGGGCGATCCCGCTTCCCCGGTCACCCTCACCCTCGACACGCTCGCCGCGTTGCCCGACCGGTTGCGCGCCGCGCAGCGGGTCTTTGACCGTACCGGAGGGCTGCATGCCGCCGCGCTGTTCACGGCGGAAGGCGAGCTCGTGGACGTACGGGAGGACGTGGGGCGCCATAACGCCGTGGACAAGCTCATCGGCCGGGCCCTTCAGGAGGGCCGGCTGCCGCTGTCGTCCAGCGTGTTGCTGGTGTCCGGGCGCGCGTCCTTCGAGTTGGCGCAAAAGGCGGTGATGGCGGGCATTCCGGTGCTCGCCGCCGTGTCGGCTCCATCATCGCTTGCGGTGGACATGGCCGAAGAGACGGGGCTGACGCTCGTCGGCTTCCTGCGGGGCGCGAACATGAACGTGTACGCCGGCGCTGAACGGATCGTGTGGGAGGAGTAGCACGGAACGATCGTCGCGGGGCTGGCTGTCGCGACCCCGGCGGCCGGCGCGCAGACTGCGCAGACCGGGCACACCATGCCCGATGCCGTCAGCGGCCAGGGCAATGACGGCCGCCGCGGCATAGTGCGCCAGCTCCTTCAATACACCAGCGGACTCGCCAACTACACCAACTCTCCGGGGCGTTCCCCGCCGATCACTCGGCGGATGGCTGCTACCGAAACCGCTACCGGCACTACGCCGCCCGGGAGTTGGTGCCGAACTCGGGCGCCAGGTGGACACCACGATCATGAAGCTGTCGGCCGCGGATGCGGCGGGGCGCTGACCAGCACGCCGGTTGACAGCAACGCCTTCTTCAAGGCCCTCAGCAACGGCCGGGTGCTGCGTTCCGCAGAGCTGGACGAGATGCAGACCCTCCACCCGAAGCCCGACGAGCCGCGACGCTCGTACGGCCTTGGCATCGAGACGACGCCGCTGAGCTGCGGTGGCTTCCCCCCGGCACCACGGCGGCAATGCGCCCGGCCACGCCAGCGAGAACGGCATCGGTGCCGATGGGCGGCGGACCGTCACCGTCACGGTGAACCGCTTCGATGTGGCATACGAGTGGCATACGAAAGGAAGCAGGGACGCGAAACCCGCAGCACCGCACTCCGCACCCTCGCCGTCCAGGTCCCCTGAGTGGGTGAAGCCCGGACGTCGCACGGTTCTTGTAGGGAGATGCGGGAGACAAGTAACTTCTGGCATGCGCACATAGGACGTGGGATGTCTTGATGTCCAGATGCCTTCGAAGGGCAGGTCCGAGTATGGCGTCAGAACTGCACGCAGACCCCGCGAGAGACGGCAGATCGCACCCACTCAGATCCGAGCAGCGACTGCACCGACTGCACCCTCCCCACAAGGTACGTTCGGCGCACCGGCCGTACGCTCCCATCGGCCCGGACGTCCACCACGGGTCGTCCGGCACGGACTGCGCACACGGCCCCCGCAGGTCGCACGGCCCACGGTTCCGCGGCCGGCGCCGGACGGCGTTATGGACCCTCGTGGTGCTCGCCCTCCTGCCGACCCCCGTACGGGCCGTGGGCCCCGACCGAGCCGCCTCCACAACCGCGGACGCAACCGCGGATGCAACCGCGGGCACAACTACGGGCACAACTACGGACACAGCCGTAGCCCCGCCCGCCTTCGAGCAGCAGGTGCTCTTCAAGGCTTCCCAGGATGGGGGCTATTCCTGTTTCCGGATTCCCGCCATCGTTGAGACGCGGAACAAGACCCTGCTGGCCTTCGCCGAGGGCCGAGTGGGTAACTGCGGCGACGCCGGGGACATAGATCTCGTCCTCAAGCGGTCCTTCGACGGTGGGCGCACCTGGAGCCAGCTCAAAGTCATCGACCACGGCGACGGCGACACACACGGCAATCCGGCGCCGATCGTGGATCGTCAAACCGGCCGGGTTCTGCTCGCCACCACGTACAACAAGGGCCGTGACGACGCGCAGAACTGCGAGGTGCCTTGCGACCGCAGGCCGCATCTCCAGCACAGCGACGACGACGGCGCGACCTGGTCAGTCCCCCGCGACCTGAGCACCGACATCCGGGACCCGGACTGGGACGCCTGGTACGCCACAGGGCCGGTGCACGGCATCCAGCTCACTCACGGCAAGCACGCGGGGCGCCTGGTCTTCGGCATCAACGCGGAGAGTTACGGCGCCGATCGCATCACCGACAACCATGCGGCGCTGGTGCTGAGCGATGACGGCGGCGACTCCTGGCGGGTCGGCGCGCTGGACAGTTGGCCGCTGGCGCAGAACGGAACGTTCCGGCAGAAGCCGTCCGAGGTGACGCTGGTGGAACGCGAGGACGGCGCCATCTACGTCAATGGGCGCGAGCAGGACGGCACGGATCTCGGCCACCGCGATGCCGCGGTCAGCCAAGATGGCGGGGAGAGCTTCCAGGCGCCCTTCCAGGCGCTACCCAGCCTCTACACGCCCATGGTGCAGGGTTCGGTGATCCGGCTGCGCGGCGCTGGCACCGGTGAGCGCGGTCCTGGCCGGCTGCTGCTGTCCGCGCCCGCCGATCCGGACCGGCGGCGGACCATGATGATTCGTTCCTCCTACGACGAGGGCCGAAGCTGGGAGAGCGTGGATCGCGGCAAGGTGGTCACCACCGACTGGTCGGGCTACTCCGACATGGTCCGCACCTTCGACGGTTCGGTCGGACTGCTGTACGAGGGCGGGACGGCCGACGCCCGCGATGAGATCCGCTTCGCCCGCTTCACCGAGGACTGGCTCGGCCCGCGCCGCGGCCCGGACCCGACGACGGCGGACGGGGGGCGCCAGGCACGGCCCGCCGCGGTGCTCGGCGGGGCGCGTACGGGCGAGGGGCGCTTCGGTCAGGCGATGCAGTTCGACGGCGCCGACGACGCGGTACGGCTCCCCTTCCGCGGTGCGCTGCCGCTGGGCGAGCGGGACTTCACCGTCAGCCTCTGGTTCCGCTACTCCGCCACCAGTGGCGAGCAACCCTTCTTGTGGATGGGCGGGGTCGGCAACAGGTCGCCTCAGGTAGCGGTGCGCGGCGAGCCGGACAACGGCCGGATCACCGCGTCGATGCTGACTCTGAGCGGCGCGGCGCCGCCGGTGACGACCACGGTGCACGCGGCACGCGCGTACAACGACGACCGCTGGCACCATCTGGCGCTGCGGCGCGGTGGCGGGGAACTCGCCCTCTTCGTGGACGGCGTGCCCATCAGCGTCGCGGCTGCGGCGGGCTCGGTCAGCCGCAACGCGGTCTTCGGCGTGCACGTCGGGCAGAAGGTGGACAGCAGGTCGCATCTGCGGGGAGCGCTGGACGAGGTGCTGGTGCTCGACCGGGCCCTACCGGACGCGGATATCCAGCGGCTGCGCAGAACGTCGGCGGAGGACATCGCCCGCGGCGGCTCGGTGCTGTGGCTGCCATTGGACCAGGTACGGCCGTAGCATCCGCCGCCGATCGGCCGCCGGTACGCAGCGCGGGCCTTGCGCCTGTGGGCCGTACCGGCGGCCTTCGTACGCTCCAACGCTCCGGCCCGTACCCACTGGCCCGCGTGCCGCCGATACGCATCAGCCCGCGCCCGCCAGCCCGTACGCACCAGCCGCGCCCCTTACGCGGCAGGGGCGCGCGCTCCCGCGGCGGGCTGGGACGGCGGCGCCTCGGCGGGTTCGGCGGGTTCAGCGGGTTCGGCGGGTTCGGCAGGTCGCTCCTGCGGGGCGCGCGCGGCGTACCGCTTGGAGAGGACCGCGCACACCATGAGCTGCATCTGGTGGAAGAGCATCAACGGCAGCACCACTAGTCCAGCCTCGGCGCCGAACAGCACGCTCGCCATCGGCAGCCCTGCCGCCAGGCTCTTCTTCGAACCGGCGAAGGTGATGGCGACGCGGTCGGCGTACGGGAAGCCGAGGCGGCGCGAGCCGTACGAGGTCAGCATGAGCATCGCCGCGAGGAGCACCGCCTCCACGCCGAGCAGCGCCAGCAGGCGGGCCCAGGTGACCTGCTGCCACACGCCATCGGCCATGCCCTGGCTAAAGGCGGTGTAGACGACAAGCAGGATCGAGCTGCGGTCGGCGTAACCGAGCATCCTTCGGTGTCGGGCGATGAATCCGCCGACCCAACGGCGCAGCACCTGCCCGGCCAGGAAGGGAACGAGCAGGTGTAGCGCGATGGTCAGCAGCGAGCCGCCCGAGAACCCGCCGCTCTCGCCGAGCAGCAGTCCGGCGAGCACGGGGGTGAGGAGGACGCCGACCAGGCTGGAGAAGGAGCCCGCGCAGATCGCGGCGGCGACGTTGCCGCGGGCCACCGAGGTGAAGGCGATGGATGACTGGATGGTGGAGGGCACCAGGCACAAAAAGAGCAGACCGGTGTAGAGCTGGGGGGTCAGCACCAGCAGGACGAGCCCTCTGGCCGCCAGACCAAGCGCGGGGAAGAGCACGAAAGTGCAGGCCAGGACGGTGAGGTGGAGTCGCCAGTGGCGTAGTCCTGCCATCGTCTCGCGGGCGGAGAGCCGGGCGCCGTAGAGGAAGAACAGCCCGGCGACGGCGACCGCGGTCGTGTCGTCCGCGACGACAGCGGCCTGTCCGGTGGCGGGCAGCAGGGCGGCGAGTAGGACGGTGCCGATCAGCGCCAGGACGAACCCGTCGAGCGGCAACCAGGAGGGGAACGCACGTGCGGGGCGGCGCATGAGATCTCTTTCGGGGCCGGATCAAGCTGACCTGGCCACCCTGCCGCACGCCCTGCTCATCGGGAAAGCCGTTCACCACTCTCACTGTTATCGCGAAACGTGATGGCCGGGTACGGTGGCGCAATGTTCGACCCGACGCAGTTGCGCACCTTTCGCACGGTCGCGCAGACCCTCAGCTTTACGCAGGCCGCTCAGCGGCTCGGGTTGCGGCAGTCCACCGTGAGCCAGCAGGTGCGCAAGTTGGAGGCGGCGGCCGGCCGGCAGTTGTTCGTGCGCGATACGCACAGCGTGGAGCTGACCGAGGACGGCGAGGCGATGCTGGGCTTCGCCCGGACGATCCTGGAGGCGAACGAGCGGGCGGCGAGTTGGTTTGTTGGCGCCCGGCCGCGCGGTCGGCTGCGCTTCGGCGCGTCCGAGGACTTCGTCCTTACCCGGCTGCCGGAGATCCTGGAGGGCTTTCGGCGCGACCACCCCGGGGTTGAGCTGGAGCTGACGGTGGAGTTGTCCGGAACGCTGCACGCCATGTTGGAGGCCGGGCGGCTTGATCTGATCCTCGCCAAGCGCTCGCCGGACCGGCCAGGTGGGCGGCTCGTGTGGCGGGACCGGTTGGTGTGGATCGGTAGCGATCGGCTACGGATCGATGCGGACCGTCCGCTGCCGCTCATCCTCTTTCCGCCACCGGGCATCACGCGGGCCCGGGCCCTTGAGGTGCTGGAGCAGCACGGCCGGGCCTGGCGGATCACCTGTACCAGCGGCAGCCTCAACGGCCTGGTCGCGGCGGCCAGGGCGGGCCTCGGCGTCATGGCGCACACCCGGGGCATGATCCCGCCCGGCCTCATCCGGGTGCCGGATCGGGCGGGCCTGCCCGACCTGGGCTCGGTGAAGTTCGCGCTGTTCCACGGTGGGGACGCAGTGGCCGCACACGCCGGGGCGGACGAACTCGCAGCGGCCATCTTGGCGGGCGGGGACCGGCTGCACCGGGGCGGCTAGAAGGGCTAGGAGCCTCGCCCGCACCCGGCACGACCGCAACACGACCGCGACACGACCGCGACGGCGTGAGGCCGGTGGTCCGCCGGGTACGTCACCCGGCGGGCCACGGCCCGAAGTCGCGTCGCTCTACGGGGTCAGCCGCACCGGCCTGCCGGCCGGGTGCGGGCCGCCACGTTGGTGGTGCCGGTCGTTGAGTCCAGCCACACCGCTTGGCTGCCCGCCACCGCGGCGGGCGATGCCTGCTCGCCGCGATTGCAGGAGACCCGGCCCTTGCGGTTGCCCGGGTCCTCAGGCGAGCCGCCCGCACCGAACTGATAGAGCTTGGGGGTCGATTCGTTGCGGATCTCGGTGTCGGGGACGTACGAGCCCACCGTCACGGTGCTCTCGGACGCGGCCAGGTTGTAGGCGTTCAGAGCGTTAGGCCCGACCTGCGGGCTGAGGTCCACCACGCCGGAGCCATCGATCGCGGCGCGGCGCAGGGTCGTCGTGTTCTCGGCCAATCCTTCGTCAAGGAGCCAGAAGACGTGTGTGCCATTGATGGCCGTGGGACCGATGCGCGCGGAGTTCGGGTACCGCTGGATCTCCTTGTTCTCACCGGTAGCGACGTCAACGACACGGGTGGACCACTCGTACACGGCCCGCACCCGCTCCTTCTCCTGGTAGACAACCTTGCCGTGGCTCACTGACGGGGAGTACGCCCGGTGGTAGGTGCCCCCGCCGATTCGTACCAGGTTGGCCGGGTCCTTCAGACTCAGGTAGAGCACCCCTGCGCGCCCGCCGTGGTTCGCGAAGCCGAAGGTCACCACGTCACCGTCAACGTCCAGCGTCCCGTTCACGCCCCGGCCGGACCACAGCTTCTTCACGGGGCCGCCCGCGAGCGGCCTGGACAGGACGTTGGTGCCGCCGCCTACGCCGTACGCCTGCCACACCACCGTCTTGCCATCGGTGGCCGGCTTGACGTGGTAGCGGCCGTCGTTGGGGCTCATCAACTTCGGCTGCCCCTTGCCGTCGCCGCGGCCGGCCCACACCGAGTATGGTTCCGAGCCGTCCTCGTTGGACTTCGACGCCGCCCACCAGCCGCCGCCCCCGCCCAGGTTCGTATCGGTCGTGTTGATCCGGTCCAGGAGGTTTTCGGAGTCAACGCCGAGGGCCAACTCCCAGCCGGGCACGATGCCGTGTGCGGTGAAGGCGCGTTGCAGCGCCTTGTGGTCGGCCGCCGGGATCTTGAGGTCCTTGGCTGCCGCGAGCACGGCGGCCCGCCCCTCGGTGAAGCCGTCGAGCGGCGTGAGGTACTCGGTCAACGCCTTGTAGACGATTTTGTCGGTCAGGTCGGCGCCCAGGTCTTCGCGGGCGTCCCACAACGCGCCGCCGAAGATGGTCGAGTTGAGGTGGACGCCGCCGTTGTCATTGGCGAAGCCAAGGCCGAGAAACGACTTGGTCGTGGTGCGCCCGTCACCCAGGTCGCGCAGCGCGCATTCGCGGGGGGCCTTCGTTCGACACAGGCGCTCACCGATGAGGCCCGAATCCGGGTCGCTCACCGGTATGCCGTACACATCCGCCTCGATGGCGTTGCCGAAGTAGTCGGCGATGGCCTCGTTCATGGCGCCGGACTGGCCCGCGTAGACGAGGTTCGCCGTGTGCTCGACCACGCCGTGTGTCATCTCGTGGCCGACGACGTCCATGCCCGCGGAGAGCGGTCGGTACTCGGCATCCCCGACGCCGTACACGATCTTCTGACCATCCCAGAAGGCGTTGACGTACGTGTCCCCGTAGTTGGCGACGCCCACCAGGGAACGCACGGTCATACCGTGGTCGTCGAAACTGTTCCGGCCGTGCTTGCCCTTGAAGTAGTCGTAGACCTGCCCGGCGGCCCAATGCGCGTCCACGGCGCCGACATCGGTGGCTTCGGTGCCGAACGCGGGCGTCGGCGAACCGAACTCCGCGACGTCCGCGGGCCATTGCCCTGACACCTCACCGGGCGTCTTGCCGCGCGCGTCCCAGGTGGACAGGGAGTTGTTGGCCCAATCGGTTTCGGGGATGCGGGTGAGGTCGCGGAGCACGTACAGATCGCGGTAGACGTCGTGCTCCACATCGAGGGTGACGGCCTTCCCGTCGAGCTTGGCGCCGGTGCCCTTCTCCGGGACCCGCGCCCCCTTCTTCACGGTGTCCGCTGCGGGCTCCCCCACCGCCGCACGAGGCGCATCCGCTGCGGGCTCCCCCACCGCCGTACGAGGCGCGTCGAACGTCTTGATACCGCTGTACTGGAGGACCGGATACCCGGCGCGGGCATCGACGTAGACCTCGCGCAGCACGGGTTCGCCGCTCGCCGGGTCGGTGCCGCGCACAGTGACGTGCCGGGTGAGCACGCCTGCCCCGGTGGGCAGGACGACAAGCCCGCGGGCGGTGCCCACCAGCGGGGGCGCGTCCTGCTCCCCCTCGGGTTCCAACTGTGCGGTGAAATGCCGCTCGTTGAGCTGGGTGCGGACGGAGTCCACGGCACGTTCGACGGCGAGCGCCTCGCCGACCTCTGGCGTGGTGCCGGTGCGCAGTTCGGTGAAGTATTTGCCCGAGGTGCCGGTGACGACCCGCTCGCCGTCCTTCTTCTCCATGCGCACGACGTACTGGCCGCCCAGGACGGGCACGCCCCCATGCCGCTGCTGGAGCCGGACGGTCTCCTGACCGTCCACTGCGGTGGTGCCGGCGGGCACCAGGTCGCGCTTCGCGTCCGCGATCCGATACCGACCCTGCTTGCCATCCAGGTACGTGCGGGCCGCGCCTGCCGCATTGCCCGTGGCCGGGGCCTGCTCCCGGATGCCCTGCACCAATGTCGGCGTCTGCGTCTCCTGACCCGGAATCACCTCCCCCGGGCTCGGCGGTGGTGCCGACGTCGCCGTCGCCGCGACGGCGGGAAGCGCCGATACGACGAGTGCGGCGGCGCTCGCCAGCGCCGCCGCACCCGATATTCCGCTCAGTGGTGATCTGCGGCCACCTCTACGGCCGCTGCCTCTCCTGGGGTGACGCATGGTCTCCCGACCCCCTCGCTAGCGGTGCCGGTGGCGGAACACCGCCCGGCAGGGGCCCATCGAAGCGGTGATGCGCTGCCCCATCAATGAGGCGGGGGTCCGCACGGGCGAGATCTGGCCGATGGCCTCGGCACCGCTTCCCGACTGCACGCAGCAGTGCCCTGATGCATGACTGGGGCGCAGCGGTGCCCGGGCTCACGACTGGGGTGCAGCGGTGCCCGGGCTCACGACGAACGCGGGTGACTTCAACACCGCGGCGCTGACCGCGGTCATGAGCGCGACGCTGCCGGTCCGGTCGGCCCGGACCCACCGTCGCTGATGCTGGGACCCGCACGAGCATGGGCCTATGTCATCGCCATCCCCGCGCACGTCATCACCAGCCAGCCAGCCACCGTCCAATACGAGCGTCAGCCCCCTGGGCGCCTCCGGCGCGGGCGGCCATTGATCGACGCACAGGACGCGGTGGTGCTGCGGCAGGACCAACCCGAGTACGTACGCCACGCGTTCCGCCGCGGGCACGACCAGTTCGCCGGGGCGCAGAATGACGCTCGGGGCCTGCCACGGGGTGTCGCTGTCGCGCGTCTGGAGCACCCGCGGCCAGCCTCGCGACACATCGCCAGGCGTATCCGGGTTCTGTGGTTTCCATACGAGCAGGGCCACGCGGACCGCTGTCACCCAGCACCTCCGGAGCTTCGACGGATCTCCGTCAGGTCGAACCCGCACGCCTCGGGCGTGTGTCCGTTGGTAGTCATGATTCCGGCAGCGTCGGCCCCGTCAGACCAGTAGAAGCCGCCCGGCCCGGCGAGCGTGTCCAGGGTGAGTTGTACGCGGTTTGCGTTGGACCGCAGGACCCCATCCGCCAGGCCTTTGGCCTCGAACAAGGCCGCTTCGTAGGCGAGTTGGAAGTCCACGTCCGTGACGGGCTGCCACCCACACGCGGGGGCGAGGGGCGCGGCACCGGCGAGAAAGAACCGGAGCGCGGTGCCATCACCAAGCCGTACGGTGTGCTGGCCGGTCAGGATGCGATGGGCAGAGCGGGAGCGTGCCACTGCCCGCACCGGGTCAGCGGCCTCGACCAGCGGCACGTCGCAGGCCAACTGATCTTCGCTTCCCAGGCGTTGCTCCACCTGCGCATCGGCCGGTTCGGGCGCTGGGGGCCAGCGGTCTGAGTAGGCAGTCATCACCGAATCCCCGTCCCCCCGCTGCGGTGACGAGGGCACTGGCACGGGGGCCACGGTTCGGGCTCGTTACGGGGCGCGGCCTGATCCGAGTCAACCTCAACGATGACATGACGCGGTGTTTCGCCACGTCGCTTGCGGTACACCGCCATGCGCAGGATCGAGTGGGTCACAGAGGGCTCTTCCGTTCAGAGGCTGCCGCGCACCACGGCAAGCAGTGGTGGCCGCAAGGGGCGCTGGACCTGATCACCGATGGCGATCAGACGCTTACAGAATTGCCGCGATCGATCTGAATAACCGATCACCCTCCGTTGACGAGTGATGACGGTAGCCTTGGCTCATGGTTGCCGTGAGTAGCAATGAGTTCGGGCAGCGTATTCGTGCGGCCCTGCTTGCGCGCGGACTGAGCATGCGGGCAGCGGCTCGGAAGCTGAGTTACGACCCGGCCTACCTGTCCCGCATTTGCTCGGGGAAGCAGGCGCCATCGGTCCAGTTCGCTCGGGACCTTGGAAAGCTTCTGGGTATGGGCGACGAGCTGGTTGCCGCTGCTACGGCGACGCTCGGCGCGACAATGCTTCCTCTGGGTCTGGGGCTCGGCCTGGGCGTGCGTGATGACGAGCTGGCGCAGACGATCCGCACCACGTCCCAACAGTTGGTCACCTTGGACAATCAAGGAGCGGGGGCGGCGATAGCTCCGCTCGCTGCGCGGGCCTACAAGGCGGTTCGTCCCCGGCTCACGGGCGCCGAAAGCGACGTGTTGGCGGCAGCCGCAGAGTTGGCGGAGGTGACGGGGTGGCTGTTCTTCGACGCCGCCCGCATTAAGGCCGCACGCGCATATACCGAGGCGGCGTTGGCCTTGGCGCAGGAGGCCGACGACAGGTCCATCGAGCTGCTGATTCTGCAAAATTTGGCCATGATCGAAGGCTGGGAAGGGAACCTCGACGAGGAACTGAACATCTCCGCGGCCATGTTGGACGCACGGCTACCCCCACGTGTCGAGGCAATGTTCGAGATGCGTGCGGCCCGGGCGCTCGTGGGGCGCGGTGACATCCGCGAGGGCACGTACCGGTTCGACCGGGCGCGAGGCGGCAGCTCCAGCGCGGCCGACCCCTCCTGGGTCTGGTGGCTCGATCGGCGCGAGATCGACGCCTCGCGCGGAAGCGCTCTGTTGTTGGCCGGTCGCCACCACGAAGCGCTCGGCTGGCTACGGCTGGGGACGGACATGCGGGGGTCGGCGGTACGCATCAGCGTTACCTCCGCGCTGCGTGCCAGTTCGCTGGTAACCGTCCAGGCCTGGAGCGACTTGGAAGAGTTGGCGATCGGAATGCACGGCATGGCGCACGTGGTGTGCTCGGAGCGGGCACGGAATCTCCTTCTCAACGTCATCGAACGTGGTACGCAACAGGCCCCCGACCCGGCACGGGACGCGTTGGCGCATCTGCGGGAGATCCTCTGGGACGACGAGCTGATCTAGCGGCGCCCCCTTAGGGTGACGTCGCTTCCGGCTGGCCCCGATAGCGCATCGAGCCGACGATTCGCTGCCTCGCCGCTGCCTGACCGCCGCGTGATCGCCGGCCGATCGCCGCCTGGCCAAGTGCCGCGAAATCGTCGGCGCAGAGCAGGTGTTGAGGGTAGCCAGCCCCGTC
The DNA here is from genome assembly GCF_014203645.1 of Streptomyces zagrosensis. Lineage (GTDB taxonomy): Bacteria > Actinomycetota > Actinomycetes > Streptomycetales > Streptomycetaceae > Streptomyces > Streptomyces zagrosensis. The sequence goes on from NZ_JACHJL010000011.1 coordinate 124,345, forward strand.
AAGGCCGTGTTGTGGCGCGGGTGCCCCGCGCACTGCGCTCTCGCTGCCGCCCCTCAGTGGTCACCCTGAAACGCCCAGCGCCTGCCTGTCGGCCCCTCTTTCGCCGCATCAACGAGTGCCGCGCCAACGCGCCGTCAACAGGTGTTGCGCGGGGGGCGGTTCAGGCAGGCTGGCGTGCGGTGCAGCGGCGAGGCCACCCAGGGCGATCGCGATCAGGCGGCGCCGGGCAGCCCGCGCCTCCGTGGTGAGCGCAGCCTCCCCCAGCTCCTCGATCTGTTCGACCAGGGGCGAGCGGCCCAGCTGCTCGATGAGGAGAATGATGTCGGTGGCCGTCGCGTCCCGACGGAGTCCGCCACACGCGTGCGCGCGCTCCACGAGTGCCGCGAAATCCCGGTCCGCCGCCGACGCGAGGTCGGCCGTGGGCGGGGGCAGTGAGGTCAGCTTCCGCAGCGGGGCGAGTGTGCCCTGGCCGTACTCGACGCTCTCGATCACCAGGTCCTGTAGCCCCTGCCAGGGGTCGGGGTGGTCGGCGGCCGTGCGCAAGGCCGCGTTCCACTGCTGGTTCGACAGCACCAGCAGTCGCTCGTACAGGGCGGTCTTGCTGTCGTAGCGGCGGTAGAGCGTGCCCATGCCGACGCCGGCGGCTTCGGCGATCGCGTTGACGGAGGCGCGCTCGCCGTCGCGGGCGAAGACCCGGCGGGCGGCCCGAAGGAGGGCTTCGTCGTTGCGGGCGACCTCGGCCTGCCGGGCCAGCTGCCGTTTGGAGACGTTCATGCTCGCCAGTCTAGACGTTGCGGAGCACTTTGCTCCGCGGTACTGTCATCGATGTGCGGAGCAAACCGCTCCGCACTAAGGGGGAGTGAGAATTCCATGGACTCGAACAAGACGGTGCTGGTCGCTGGAGCGACCGGACGCCAGGGCGGCGGCGCCACCCGGGCGCTGCTCGCCGACGGCTGGAACGTACGGGCCCTGGTACGCGACGTGGACGCGGCCCCCGCCCGCGCCCTGGCGCACGCCGGGGCGACCTTGGTGCGCGGCGATCTCGATGACGCAAAGTCACTTGCCCGGGCTGCCGCCGGCGCTCACGGCGTGTTCAGCGTCCAGCCGCTGGCCGCCACCGAGGAAGAACTGGCCATCGAGGTCAGCCGCGGCATCGCCATGGCGGACGCCGCTCGGGCCGCAGGGGTCGCGCACCTGGTCTTCAGCTCCGTCGAGGGCGCCGAAAGGGCCACCGGGATCGAGCACTTCGAATCCAAGGCCCGCATCGAGGAGCACCTCGCCGCCACCTTCCCGATGGCGACGATCCTGCGGCCGGTGTTCTTCATGGACAACCTGCTGTGGTACGCCGACGCCGCCGGCGAACGCGTCCTGGAGCTGCCGGTGATTCCCGGCCGCCCCATGCAGATGATCGCAGCCTCGGACATCGGCCGGATTGCTGCCGCGGTGTTCGCCAAGCCCGAGACATACCTCGGCGCCCGGCTGGCGATCGCCGGGGACGCGATCAGCTTCGAGCAGGTGGCGGCCACTTATCAACAGGTCACCGGTGTCCCCACGCGGCTGGTGGCCAAGCCGATCCAGGAACCGATGTACGAGTGGTTCGCCAAGGACGGCTACCGAGCCGACGTCCCTGCTCTGCGCGCCGACTTCCCCTGGCTTCAGCGCTTCGACGCCTTTCTACGTGACGCCCTCGCCCCAGCTCATGCCCGCACCTGACCCGCCACCTCAAAGACTGGAAAGCGAGATCGCCGTGCACACCGAATACGCTCCAGCCGCCGACGTCAGCGCCGTCGCGCAGGTCGTGGCCGCCGTCGAGAACACCCAGCGGGCCAAGGATGTCGAGGGCTTCCTGTCCCTATTCCACCCCGATGCGCTGTGGACGACCGGACACGGCAAGGTCCTGGTCGGTCTCGACGCCATCGCCGTATTCACCCGCGACGTGCTGCCGAAGGCCGACTGGGACGGAGACGTCACCTACGAGGTCGTCCACACCAGCTTTCTGCGACCGGACGTGGCAGCCGTCAAGGTCAGGCAGATTTACCACGCACCCGACGGCGATTCGGAGGGCGCCCCGCTGTACGTCATGACCAAGCAGGGCGACGGGACCTGGCTGCTGCACGCCTGCCAGAACACCCCGGTCCGAGCCGACTGAGCCCCACCACCGCGCTGTGTCATGGCGCGGCGACGACGGGAACCGCAGCAATCACCACGATGAGGAGTGCACTGTGTCCGCGCGCGTGAATCTCATGGGCGACAAGATCGCCAGCAAGGCCATGAAGGGCATCAACACGGCGAGCATGGCCGTGATCAACAGCGGTCTGCTGCCCAAGACGACGATCGACCTCGTGCTGTTGCGCGTGAGCCAGGTCAACGGTTGTGGGTTCTGCACCGACATCCACGGCAAGGATTTGGCGCACGCCGGGCAGAGTGCCGCCCGGGTGAACCTGGTTGCGGTCTGGCGCGAGGCCACGGTCTTCACCGACGAGGAACGGGCGGCCCTTGAACTAGCCGAGCAGGGCACCCGGATCGCTGACGCTGCCGGTGGCGTGCCGGACGATGTGTGGGCGAACGCCGCCAAGCACTACAGCGAGGAACAGCTAGCCGCGCTGACCTGCCTGATCGCGCTGATCAACGCCAGCAACCGGCTCGGTGTCATCGCCGCTGTGCCAGGTGGCGACTACACGCCCGGCCAGTTCAGCGGATAGACGGTGCGGGGCCGACCGCCCCGCTGGGGGGCCTTAGTCGATCGACGGAGGCCCCCCAGCATGTGCTGCCTTGGCGCAATTGACGCAGCTGAGACGTGTCTTAGCCCGGAGAACCGGGGAAGCAGTGCCCCAGGCGGCGCGACGGGGCCCAGCAGCGCATGGGTCAACTGCGGTCCGGCCAGAGCCATTCATAGCGCTCCTGCCGCCTCACGCCGACGATCGGCACGATCGGAGCGGCCCGCCTTCGCGAGGTGTCGGCCGGGAGGCCGCAGGATGTGGTTTCGAGGACCAGCGGGTGTGGCCCGGGCACGAACGGGCACAGAGCCGCGGGTGGTTGGTCTGGACCTGAGTCGGTACGATTCGGGCGTGCCGCCCCGCTATTCGGGCACCACAACCGGCGGCAGCGACTCGCGGTGAGCCTCTCACCTGGGCTTATTGATGACGCCATGCCACATTTTCGGGCAGCTGAAGAACATCAACGGGCATGCCCCGCGGCGGGTTTGGCGGCTCGTAGCAATTGCCGAGTGGACATGCACGAGCTCTGTGCAAGAATTACCGGCGTACATCCGCAAGCGGACATGTACGAAAATGCAAAACCCCTGTGCTTACCCGCAGCCCAGGACGTGGCAATACTTTCCCGGACGGTTGATCTGTTCCATCGGCTCCCAGGTGAAGGGTTGTTATGTACGACATGAACCGCAGGTTCTCCACTGCCCATGTTCGCCATTCTCCCGTCATTTCGTCGGCCTGTGACCCATCGGAACGGACCATGAAGGGCATCTTCGGCGATCTCTATGACAGCGATGCCTGGCAGCTCTTTCCAGGGGGCGGCGACAAGAACGGGAACCTATCGCGTTCGGGTAGCGGATCGAATCTCGTGCAGACCGCGGCTCTCCGCCGGGAGCTTCCTGGCCTGCTCTCGCAGCTCAGTGTGCGCAGCCTCCTTGACATACCGTGCGGGGACTTCTACTGGATGTCTCAAGTAGAACTCGGTGTGAACTCCTACCTCGGCGCCGATGTCGTCCCCGAGGTCATCGAACAAAATCAGCGGCGCTTTGCGCGGCCTGGCCGTGATTTCCGCGTGCTCGACATCACGCGGAGCCGGATTCCACAGGTCGATCTGATCTTCTCGCGAAACTGCCTGGTGCATTTCAGCAATGCCGATGTGTGGGCCGCGCTGGAGAACATCAAACGCAGCCGCTCCACCTACTTCGCGACGACCACCTTCACCAGTCGGGCTGGTAACGCCGCCGACATCGAGACCGGCGGCTGGCGCTGCCTCAACCTGCGCCGCGCGCCATTCTCGCTTCCTTCCCCCCTGCATCTCATCGACGAGAACTGCACAGAGGTCTATGTGTCCGGGGAAGGCGGAGCGGAGGTCGTGCACCGCTTCGCCGACAAATCGATCGGCGTATGGCGGACCGCCGACCTGTAGGCGCTCTCAGCCTCGGCATGTCACGACACCACCCAAGAGACCCGGAGTGCGTGCAAGTGCCTTTATGTGATCCGCCAATGGCCGGAATTCTCGTAGTCAACGAGAGATATTTCCCGGACGACGAGCTGGAGCCGGCGCAGGTCGGTGCCACCTCGTTCTCCCGCTCCGCATTGCGTTGCCTGTGGAACGCCGGACTCTCCGCCGGGGTAATCCTCTACAAGCGAGCTGAAGAACTAACAGAGCCCCAGATCGATCTCACCCACCGGTCGGGCTTCCGCTGCGCTACTCTTCGCTTCAATTTCGACATGGGCGCGGACACGGTGAGCCGCGCTATCGCCGAAGCAGCGGCTCGCCTCTGTGCCGCATACGGCTTCAGCAGCCGGGCCATGCTCTACTACCAGACCGACGCCCTGTTGGTATTTCATCCGCAAGAACTCGCGTGCTGCGTGACCCATCACGGGCCTTTCGTACACGACTTCGTTGAAACGTTCTCGGCGCGGGAAACCGCGCAGGCTTTCGGTGACGCGGCCAAGGCGCTGCACCTGTTCAAACACCAGGAGCTGGGCGTGAACAGTGTCCGGTCGAACGGGCGCATGTTTGTGCTCCAACACTCGCAACTGCAACGGGAGTACCTGATCAGCCGGGGCGTTGATGAGCGACGCATCCGCGCGATACGGCCGCCGATAGCGCCGCCCACAGTGTCGGAGCCGCTTCGCGACGAACGGCTCAGATCGTTCGTCGAGGGGGCTGAGCTGCTCGTCTTCACCGCCGTCGCACGGCTCGACTACTTCAAGAACGTCGAACTCCTCGTCAGCGGCTGCGTCCAAGCGCGTAAACAAGGAGTCCCCTTGCGCATACTGGTCGTTGGGGACAGCGCTGAGGACGATGTCGCGCGGCAAGCGCTGCGTGCCCACGTGCCCGAGGAGCTCAGCGCGGAGTTCATGGCGGTCGGAAAGCTCACCAAGTCCCAGCTTTACGCCCTGTTTAGCCTGGCGCGGTCCAACGGGATCTTCGTCTGCCCCTCGCGGTACGAGACGTTGGGCATCACGCCACTTGAGGCCGCGCTCTCCGGCGTCTGCACCCTGATGACCGACTCCGAAAAGGTGGAAGCACGCAGGTTCTTTCCCGATGCTCACCGGTTCCTGCCCAGCGGTGACGGTCTGGCCGACGCGATCGGGCTCGCGTACGCCAGTCCTTCGGGCGTCGAGCAGCTCGGCAAAGAACTGCGGGAGGCCATCGCGACCGAGATCTCCGAGGAGAACTTCGAGCGGGACACGCTCAGCGCCTGGAGCTACTTCTCGCAATCCGCCCGGCAGTTGGACAGCTGACAACCCGCACGGTTCACGCGGACACAGACGGCCTATCTCGGCTGCACTCGTCTAGCAGCAGTTGCGCAGCCACCGGCGCCCCGTCATTGCGGATCGTGCCGGCCATGGCGGTCGCTCGGGCGAGGGTGTCGGGGGCCAAGGCCGTTCTCAGCGCGGCTGACAGGGACTCGGTGGTCGGAGCCGGGCCCTTGTGAGCCGCGCCGATGCCCAGGTCAGCCACCCGGCCAGCCCAATACGGCTGGTCCACCACCTGGGGCACCACCACCTGCGGCGCGCCGGCGCGGGCGGCGGCCGTCGTCGTACCCGCGCCACCGTGGTGTACGACGGCGGCCACCCGGCCGAACAACTCCTGCTGGTTGACCTCGCCGACAACGAAGCAGTCGTCCCGGTCGTCAATCAGGGCCAGATCGGCCCAGCCGCGGGAGACGAGTGCACGGCGGCCCTGCGCGCGGATCGCCTCAATGGCCACTCGGGCAGCGTCCTTCGGGGCGCGCATGCTGCCGAAACCCACGAACACCGGTGGCGTGCCGGCGGCTAAGAATGTCGTCAAGTCGGCGGAAAGCGGACGTTTGTCCGGCAGAATCCACGCGCCGGTCTGCACCACGTCGAGGCTCGTCGGCTCCTGCCAGGGGCCCAGGGTCGGGTCCGCCGCCAGCCACGGATGGTCGGTGTAGATGTGGTCGCGAACGTTGTCCACCGATGACAGGCCGATCGATGCCCGGTGGGCGTTAAGCGCCTCCCCGAACAGCGCGTTCCAACCCTGGGCGTCCAGGTCCCACAGCGCCCCGTTGTCGGTCACGTGCGGTGGGAACGGCCGAACGGGGTTCGGCACCGGCGGATGGTGCGGCGACGGCAAAGTGATCGGCTGATAGCTCACGTACGCATAGGGGATGCCTAGCTTCTCGGTCACCGATGGCGCGGCAACCTGCATCACGCCCGTGGCCACCAGCGCGTCGCATTCCTCGGCCAGCGCGGTGATCTTGGCGAATTGCGCGGCAATCAACTCAACCGAACGCTGGGGCAGGTCCGCGGTCGGTGGCCTCTTTCCCTGCATCATCGGGCGTACCGGCTGACCGATCGGTATCAGCGGTACGCCAACGCCGCCCAGCAACGCAGCGAACTCCTCGTCCGGCGGCGCGCACACGCGAACCTCCACGCCAAGTGCCCGCAATTGCATCGCGAGCCCCACCATCGGCTCGACGTCCCCGCGCGATCCGTACGTTGACAACAACACCCGCATTTCGCAACTCTTCTTCCTGGAGGTTCTGGGAGTTCTGGAGGTTCTGGATTCGGTCGACAATTTCGTGGTGGCTTTGCCGGGTTACTGGGTTACTGGGTTACTGGTGTTTACCAGCCGGGTTACCGGTATGGGGGTGGTTCATGCGCCCCTCCTGTGGAGTCGCATCCCACTAGCCGGCTCGGGCAGACTCCGCCAGTTCGAGCAGACCCCGCCGGCTCGGGCAGACCCCGCTGGCTCGGGCAGACCCGCCGGTTCAGGCGGGACTGGCCAGCTCGGGCAGGCCCCACGGGGCGAGCCCGACCCGAGGTCGGAACGCGGCCCCTTCTCTCGCCTGCCGATGCTGACGAAACGGGCGCCCCTTGCCGTACTGCGATGGCTGAAAAAGCACGCTCGGAGCCCGCCGCTCATCCGCGCGCAACGGTCCACGGCGCCCTCCGGGGCCGTAGACCGGCCTCGCTCACAGACGTGGAAGGCGTGCCTTGAGGGGCCACTGCCTCGTTCCGAGCACAGGTCAGGACATACGCGGTAGGAACTGTGCCGATTCAGTGCAGAAATCAGCCACAAAGATCGCGCCACACGCTCGTCCAGCGGCCAGGGGGCTACGAATGGGCCCACCCATGCCCATTGACCAGCGCCGATGGCCCGGGTTGCGGATGCGGAACACCCCTCGCCCAAGGGCCCGGGATCGGGTACGGTCGCGGCGCTGAGTGGAGCCCGAGGAGTGAATAGTTGCGCGAATTCACCGTCCCATCCTTGGCGACGGCACCCCAGGTCGGAGGGCTGGCGGACGTCGTGTTCGACCATGCCGCCGACGATCCGGGGCGGGTGGCCTTCGCCCGTAAGGTGAACGACCAGTGGCGCGATGTGACCTCTGGGGAGTTCCGCGATGAGGTGCTGTCCCTGGCCAAGGGACTACTCATGCAGGGGGTGCGGTTCGGCGACCGGGTCGGCATCATGTGCCGCACGCGATACGAGTGGACCCTGTTCGACTTCGCACTGTGGTCGATCGGCGCCCAGTCGGTGCCGTTGTATCCGACCTCGTCGGCCGATCAGGTGCTGTGGATGCTGCATGACGCGGGAGCCTCCGCGTGCGTGGTCGAGCACGAGGACCATGCCATGACGGTCGGCTCGGTGATCGACCGACTGCCCCGACTGGCCCGGCTGTGGCAACTCGACGCCGGCGCCCTGGAGGAGTTGCTCTCCAGCGGGCAGGACATCGATGACGACGTGGTGCACCGCCACCGGTTGGCACTGACTCCCGACTCCACCGCCACCATCGTCTACACATCGGGCACCACCGGGCGGCCCAAGGGCTGTGTGCTCACCCACGCTAACTTCATGGCCGAAGTCGATAACGTCCTCGCCCGCTACGAGCCGGTGTTCCACTCCCGTCCCGGCGATGAGCCAAGCACCTTGTTGTTTCTGCCCCTTGCCCATGTCTTCGGGCGCATGGTGCAGGTCGCAGCGGTACGGGGCCGGGTCAAGCTGGGGCACCAGCCGGAGTTGTCCGCGGCGGCGCTGCTACCCGACCTACGGGCGTTCCAGCCCACGTTCATTTTGGCCGTTCCCTACATTTTCGAGCGGGTCTTTACTGCGGCCCGCCGCAAGGCCGAAGCGGCCGGAAAAGCCGGCCCGTTCGACAAGGCGGTCGAAGTGGCGGTGCGATACGCGGAGGCCGGTGAGCGCAAGGCGTTCGGCACCGGTGGCGGACCCGGCACCCCGCTACGCGTGCAACACCAGCTCTACGAAAAGCTCGTCTACAGCAAGGTGCGCGAGGCGATGGGCGGGCGCATCCGGCACGCCATGTCGGGCGGCTCCGCCATGGAGCGGCGCCTTGGCCTGTTCTTCGCGGGCGCGGGGATCACCATCTTCGAGGGGTACGGCCTGACCGAGTCCACGGCCGCCGCCACGGCCAATCCCCCCGAGCGCACCCGCTTCGGCAGCGTTGGGGTGCCAATCCCCGGCACCACGGTGCGTATCGCGGACGACGGCGAGGTGCTGCTGCGCGGGGGCCAGATCTTCGACGGCTATCTGGGCGATCCGCAGGCGACCGGCGCAACCCTGCAGGACGGCTGGCTGGCCACCGGCGACCTGGGCGCGCTCGACGAGGACGGCTATCTGACCATCACCGGCCGCAAGAAGGAGGTGCTGATCACCTCCGGCGGCAAGACGGTCTCACCGATCGCCCTGGAGGAGCGCGTACGAGCCCATCCACTGGTCTCGCAGTGCATCGTGGTCGGCAACGACCGTCCTTTCATCGCGGCACTGGTCACCCTCGATCCAGACGCCGTCGCGCACTGGCTCCAGATGCGTGCGAAGCCGCATCTGGAGCCATCGGAACTGGTCCGCGATCCGGAACTGGAAACTGAGATTCGGCGGGCCGTGGTCGCCGCTAACACGCTGGTCTCACAGGCCGAGTCGATCCGAACATTTCGGATACTGGCCGTCCAGTTCAGCGAGGAACACGGGCTACTTACGCCGTCCCTGAAGCTGAAGCGTAAAGCGATCGAACGAGCGTACGTATCCGAAGTGGATGCCCTCTACCACACCTGAAACGGTGTGGCACGACCAGGTTCGGTCGATTGCGGCAAGGTAAAAATGCCCGGCGTCGGGAATGCGAGCACCAGTTCCATCGTTGATGCTGGAGTACCGCAACTCCCTACGTTAAGGATCGATTGCTCGTGAGCAACGTCCCTTCAATCACTCTCAATAGCGGCGCCTCCATTCCGCAGCTTGGTTTCGGCGTCTGGCAGGTGGCTGACGATGAGGCCACCGCCGCGGTGAGCACGGCTCTTGAGGCTGGCTATCGCAGCGTGGACACCGCCGCCGCCTACGAAAACGAGAAGGGCACGGGGAAGGCGGTTGCCGAATCGGGCATTCCCCGCGACGAGCTGTTCATCACGACGAAGGTGTGGAATTCGGACCATGGCTACGACGCCACACTCCGCGCCTTCGACAGTTCGTTGGCCAAGCTCGGCCTCGACTTCGTTGACCTGTACCTCATCCACTGGCCCTTGCCTGCCAAGGACGACTACGTAGCTACGTACAAGGCGTTGGAGAAGATCCACGCTGACGGACGGGCCAAGTCGATCGGCGTGTCGAACTTCCAGCCGGCCCACCTTGAGCGGCTGTTCGCCGAAACCTCGGTGGTGCCCGCGCTCAATCAAATTGAGCTGCACCCGCAGTTCCAGCAGACGACGGCGCGCGCCTTCCACGCCGAGCACGGCATCGTCACCGAGGCATGGTCTCCGTTGGGTTCCGGCAAGGGCCTGCTCGACGACCAGAAGATCGCCGGCATCGCGGACAAGCACGGCAAGTCCCCGGCTCAGATCGTGCTCCGCTGGCATCTACAGATCGGCAATGTCGTCATTCCCAAGTCGGTGACGCCCTCCCGCATCCGCGAGAACATCAACGTCTTCGACTTCACCTTGGACGCCGACGACCTTGCGACGCTTACGAGCCTGGATGCGGGCAAGCGAACCGGGCCCGACCCGGACGTCTTCGACGTGTCCTGACTACGTACGCACAGCTCCCGGAAGTGTGCGCTGTCCCGTCGATCGCCTAGCCCGGCGATTCGGTGTGGTTCACGCGGGCACCGGCGGCCTGTCCTGGGTGACTTGCGTCGAGCAGCATTTTCGCGGCCACCCTCGCCCCATCGGTGGGGATTGCGCCGGCCACGGCCCTCGCCCGCGCCCGGGTCTCGGGCGTCAGGGCCGTGGCAAGCGCGGCGAACAGGGAGTCCACGGTCGGAGCCGGGCCGTCGTGGGCCGCGCCGATACCCAGCGCGGCCACCCGCGCCGCCCAGTACGGCTGGTCCGCGATCTGGGGAACCACCACCTGCGGCGCCCCGGCCCGGGCGCTCGTTGCCGTCGTGCCCGCGCCGCCGTGGTGCACAACGGCGGCCACCCGGCGGAAGAGTGCCTGCTGGTTGACCTCGCCGACAACGAAACAGTCGTCGGCGTCGTCGATCGGGGCCAAGCCCGCCCAGCCCCGGGCGAGGACTATCCGCCGGCCGTGCGCGCGGATCGCTGCTATGGCCACCCGCGCGATGTCCTTCGGGATGTACGCGGCCATGCTGCCGAAGCCCACGTACACCGGTGGTGCGTCCGCGTCCAAGAACGCCTCCAACTCTTGCGAGAGCGGACGGACGTCGGGCAAGACCCAAGCCCCGGTCTGCACAATGTCGAGGTCCGTCATGCCCTGTGACGGGCACAGCGTCGCGTCTGCCGCCAGCCACGGCTGATCGGTGAAGACGTAGTCGCGGACGTTGTCCACCAGCGGCAGGCCGAGCGCCGCCCGATGGCTGTTGAGAGCCTCGCCGTACAATGCGTTCACCCGCTGGGCGTCCTGCTCCCACAGCACCCGGTTGTCGGTCTCGTCCCGTGGGGACGGCTTGCCCGGTCGCGCCCCAGGAGGGAAGTGCCGCGACGGCAGTCCGAAGACGTGGAAGCAGGCGAACACATAGCGGATGCCCAGTTTTTCGGCCACATCCCGTGCGCCAGCCGGCATCAGGCCGGTTGCCAGCAGCACGTCACAGCCATCGGCCGCGGCGGTGAGCGTCTCGAACCGCGCCGCGACCAGCTCGGGAGCGAGCCGGAACGCGTCGTTCGCCGTCGGTGGCCTCGTGCCGGCGACCACCGAGCGCACCGTGGGGCCGAGCGGCACCAGCGGCACGCCGACGCGCGCCAGCAGCGCAGCGAACTCCCCATCCGGGGGCGCGCACACCCGCGCCTCTGCCCCCAGCTCTTGCAACTCCAGCGCCAGTCCCGCCAACGGTTCAACATCCCCACGCGAACCCCACGTCGTCAACAACACTCGCACGTCAAACTCCCATTTCCGCAGGCTCTGGCTTTCGGCCGCTGATTCTGCGGTACGAACGGGGGCTTGCCGCAAGCCCACCGGTGCGCTATATCTTGAGAGTGGCAAGGAGCGGGATCTCCTTGCCTTTGTTTTTTGCTCTGCTGCCTTTTTTGCTCTGCTGCCTTTTGTGCTCCGTCGCCTTGTGTGCTCCGCTTCCTGCTGTCATTCGTTGCCTTTCGCCGCTCCCCCGGCTCACGGCGTAAAGCCTGCGCACTCAGCGTTGGCCGGCTGGCTCGCCATGCCCCTGCCACGGTCGGGCGAGCGTGATCAGCGCCACCGCGGAGAAGACGACAAATACCAGCACCACAACGGCCATTGACATGGCGGAGGTGTGTCCCAAAGCGCCGGGGAGGGGTGCAGCCGCGGCGCCGAGCACGAACTGGGCGCCGCCGAGTACGCCGGAAGCGGCACCAGGGGCATCGCTACCGATCGACAAGATGATGGTGGTCGATGCGGGCAGCACGATGCCGAACCCGACCGTCATGCCGAACAGGCAAGCCCAGATGACGGGGAACGTGCTGATGCCGACCACGAGCAAGGCGACCAGCGTGTGCCATCCCTTGCAGTAGTCGGGCGATGTCGAACACGACGATGGACGGGGCAAGCGCGCAAACCAAGGACAGCACGGTGAACATGCCGGTACCTGCCAAAAGCAGGCGTCGTCGCCCCATCGCGTCACTGACCGGGCCGAGCACGAGCTGACCAACGGCGATCCCGACAAGGCAGGCTGTCAGCGACAGTTGGACGGCCGCTCCCGAGGTGCCGAATGAGGTGACGAGCTCGGGGAAGCCGGGCGCGTACATGTCGGTGGCGAACGGTGATACCGCCGAGAGCCTGCCAAGAGCGACGATGAGTCGCCCCGTTCCAGTCCGCAGGGGCGTGGGATCGATACTGACGTTTATCGGTCTCCATCCGAGGGGTCCGCTGTGCGGGATGCCGGTCGAGACGCCGCTACTCCTCGGCATTGGCGGCCGGGAACAGATCCCGAGGCCGCGTGAGCACCGACTCCACGCACCGCGTCTACTCGGCCAGCTACTACCTGTCACATCGTGCTTGCCGGGTGCGCGCTGCGGTGTGGAGCGCGGGTTTGCGGGATGTGGAGCGCGGTGCTCCGCCGGCGGGTATCAGGAGTGCGCCCGCCTGAACCGGACGGGGGTGGTGCCCCGATCGCGCCGGAAGGCGTAGCCGAAGTTGCTGGGTGAGGCGTAACCGACCTCGTGCCCGATGCGGGACACCGGCCAGTCGGTTTCGACCAGCAAAGTTGCTGCCCGATCGAGACAGCGGCGGCGGTGGAACTCCATCACCGACGCCCCGTACAGCGCGCGAAATCCGGTGGTCAGGCGCCGGATCGACATGGACGACGCGCGGGCCAGCTCGGTCAGCGACGGCGGCGCGTGGCGTCGCTGCTCGCCTCAGTCTGAGCGATCGACGCGTAGTACGCCGCATACATCGCGTCCAACGCGGCGGAACCGGCAGCGCCGGCGAGCTGGTAGACCCGGGTCACAAGATCGTAGGTTAGCCTCCCGCAGCGCCGTGAACATGGTGCGTAAGACCACCCCGAGCCCCGAGCCCGGCCCGGCTGCCTTCTCGCCGGTGGGGCGGTGGTGCGGTGGTGCGCAGGGCGGCCGGTCACTGAGCATGGGGCGCCGCTCGTCCCCGTGGTGCGGGGGTTCGCAGGTGCCAACTCTTCGGGCGGGAGTGAATTTATCCCTCCGCCGCTGCGGTTCCGCGCCACCCCGGTTGGCAGGAGGTGACGAGAGAAGGTCAGGCGCGTGTATTGCTGCCGCGCCGAACCCGCCATAGCTTTCGGATATGGAGCTTGAGCTGCGGCACCTCAGAGCGATACGTGCGATAGCCGACAGCGGCTCGCTGACCAAGGCCGCAGCCTCTCTTGGACTCGCGCAGCCCGCCCTCAGCACCCAACTCAAGCGGATTGAGCGTGCCCTGGGCGGGCCGCTGTTCATCCGGGACCGTACGGGGGCCAGAGCGACCCCGTTGGGCGAACTGGTACTGGACCGGGCCAGGGTGCTGCTGCCCGCGGTGCGCGAACTCCAGGAAGAGGCCGTGCGGTTCGCGAACGCGTGGGCGCACATTCAGCGATTTCGGATTGGTGGCACCCATGGGCCCCTGCTCGGCGGGCTGATCGACCGGCTGGCGACAGCCCATCCGTCCGCCCCAGTAAGTACCCATACGTCCTGGTCTGTCCAGGAGTTGAGCACCATGGTCGTCGAGGGGCGGCTAGACTTCGCGCTCGTCGGCACCTGTGGGCAGAGCCCGCCGCCCGCCAACGACCAGCTCACCTGGCACCCGATCGGTACCGACCCGGTATTCGTGATGTTGGTTGAAGACCATCCGCTGGCCGGTGAGGTTGAGCTGAAGCTCAGCGCGCTGGCGGGCGAGTCATGGACGGACGTACCAGGTGACGGGTGCTTCGCCGACTGTTTCGCGGCGGCCTGCGCCCGGGCCGGGTTTACTCCGGTGTCCGTCTTCGAGACCGACACGGCCTCCTGCGTACACCTGGTGCAGGTGGGCCGGGCCGTTGGCCTGTGCAGGGCTACGTTTCCGCCGACGCCGGGCGTGGTCGTACGGCCGCTCGCCGGATCGCCGCTGAGCTGGCGGCACCTCATCGGCTGGCATCCCGGCGCCCCGGCCGCCGACACCGCTCCGGCGGTGGCGGGGCACGCCAGGGCCGCGCACGCGGACGCGGTGCGGCGCAGCGTGCCGTACGCGACGTGGCTGGCGTCCAACCCGCAATGCGGCTCAGCCTTCGGTACGGCCACGGGCGCGCCCTCGACGTCATAGCATCGCGCTATGGGTCAGTTGACAGGTCCGCGACGAGCCCTCTCCGCATTACGGTGACGCCACCCCCGACATGAGGAGAACACCAGATGCTCCGCAGACGTGGCTTGATCGCTGGTTGCGCCATCGCTATGAGCGCCTTCTCCCTGACCGCCTTCCCCGCGATGGCGGACAACGGCTCCACCGCCACCCCCAGCTCCGCCGAGAGCTCCACATCCCAGGTACCGGCCGGGATGCTCAAGGCCATGGAGCGCGACCTCGGACTGACCCCCGCCGAGGCCAAGGAACGGATAGCCAACGAGTACCGGGCCGCCACCTTGGAGCCCAAGCTCCGCGGCTCGCTCGGCGCCGACTTCGGCGGCTCCTGGCTGGCCGGCGACAGTGCGCGCCTGGTCATCGCCACCACCGACCCGGCCGACAGCGCCGCCATCTCCGCGGCCGGTGCCACCGCCAAGGTCGTCAAGCACAGCATCAAGGAACTGAACGCCGCGAAGAGTTCCCTGGACCGGATCGCGCGCACCAACTCCACCGCCACCGCACCCGTGTGGTACGTGGACGTCAAGACCAACAGCGTCGTCGTACGGGCCTCCAACCCGGCCGCAGCCCACTCCCTCGTCGCCAAGAGCGGCGCGGACAGCACGCTGGTACGCGTGGTCAAGTCCGCGGAGCAACCGCAGACCTTCTACGACGTACGCGGCGGCGACGCGTACTACATCGGCAGCGGTTCACGCTGCTCCATCGGCTTCTCCGTGACCAAGGGCACCCAGAGCGGCTTCGCCACCGCCGGCCACTGCGGCAAGGCCGGTGCGACCACCACCGGCTACAACCGAGTGGCGCAGGGCAGCTTCCAGGCGTCCCGCTTCCCCGGCGCCGACATGGCCTGGGTCGCGGTCAACAGCCAGTGGACCGTCAAGCCGTGGGTGAAGGGCCCCAGCGGCAACGTCACCGTCGCCGGCTCGCAGCAGACGGCCGTCGGCGGCTCGATCTGCCGCTCCGGCTCCACCACCGGCTGGCACTGCGGCACCGTCCAGCAGCACAACACCAGCGTCAGCTACCCGCAGGGCACCATCTCCGGCGTAACCCGTACCAGCGTCTGCGCGGAGCCCGGTGACTCCGGCGGCTCGTACATCTCCGGCAGCCAGGCGCAGGGCGTCACCTCCGGTGGCTCCGGCAACTGCAGCAGTGGCGGAACGACGTACCACCAGCCGATCAACCCGATCCTGAGCGCCTACGGGCTGCGGCTGGTCACCGGCTGACCGACCGGCGGGCGGCGTGCTCAAGCCCGGTTCACGCCGCCCGCACCGACCGTCCGACCTGGCGAAAGGCCAGCGGCTCGGCCGAAGGTACCCACGCTGTGAGCGCCGGTACCCCGTGCGGCTCCCCAGCGCACGCAGCCCACTCCACCGGGCAGCCCGACCCCGCTCCACCGGCGCCGCCGACCCCATCCGGGGCGGCGGCGCTCGGGCGTGCGGGGTGCGCACGGAGCGCGGGGCGCCCGGCGTCTATGCGTACGCCGTGTGCACCGTCTCCGCTGTCAGCAAGAACGCGTCTTCGCGGCGGGCGATGCCCTCGGGGTCCGCCGAGTCGAGCAGTTGGGCCAGTACGGCGATGTCCTGTGCCGTCATGAGGTCCCCGACCAGTTCCGTGAACCGCGAGAGGCTGGCCGTGACGTGCTCACGGCCGGTCGCGCCGAGGGGCGCCGGCAGGTCGAGCAGGAAGCTGCGGCTGGTGGCCCGGCTCAGCCCGGCCCCGCTGAGCAGCCCGGGCCAGTCCTCGACCACTCGCGTCGAGCCCGGCAGTCCGGCCCGCATCCCCTCGAACCACTCCTCCATCACCGCGTTCAACCGCGCCTGGAGTCCCGGGTGGCCGAGACCGATGTCCCGGGGCAGGAACCGCATCGGCAGCCCGCCTTCGGTCAGGGCCATCAGCCCGCCCGGGCGCAGCGCGCGGGCCAGCCGCTGCACCACATCGCGCTGATCACCGACGTGGTGCAGCACCTTGCGGGACCAGACGAGGTCGGCTTCCCCCAAACCGGCCACGACGCGTTCCTCCCCTTGCGTGGCGGAGCCCGCTCCGTTCGCATCGGTTCCCTCGGATACGGCGACGCCATCGGGGAGTTCGGCGAGAAGCGTGGAGACGCGGTCGCCGAGGCCACGCCCGGCGGCGCGCTCGGTCACGAGGTCGAGCAGGGGCTGCGCGGTGTCCACGGCGACGACCTCCGCCCGGGGGAACGCCTCGGCGAGCAGACAGGTGGCGACTCCCGAGCCGCTGCCGATGTCAAGCACTCGGCGCACGTCGTCGGGGCGCTTGCCCGCCGCCTCGAAACGCTCCCGAAGCCAGCCGATGACCTGCTCGGTGACGGGCTGGTACAACTCTGCCTCGCGCACCAGCCGGGGGCCTTCCGTAGCCCAGTCCAGATCCTGGTGATGCCCGTGCGAGTGCCCGGGCCCGTGCGGCGCATCGCCGTGCTGGGTTTGGGCGGCGTGCGGGCCTTGGGAATGAGAGTGCGTTTGTGCCATCTAACGCTGCCTCCGGCTCGTAACGGATATCGCGGTGCGACGGCCACGGTCTGGCCGTCTGCGATGAGCCTGCCCCCGCCGCGGACTGATGGCAAAGATTGTTGCTGTTTCCGCAATAGTCGCCGGGCCCGCCCTTTTTCAGCCCGACCAGCGGGGCGCGTTTTCAGCCCGACCAGCGGGGCGCGATCCGGGCCCGGGTTACGCGATGTCCGTGACGGTGATGCTCACACTCACCCGGGGCTCGGGCGCGCCGTCCGCCGCCGCGAGCTCCCGTACCGCCGCCGTGACCGCCGCGCGAACCTGACGGGTGACGTCGAGCGCACGGTATCCGCGGACGACCGCGAGGTGGACGCGCAGGTCCCAGCCGTGCGGGCTGTCCACCCGGTACGCGCGGACGCCCGCTATCCGGCTCGCGGACGACGCCTGGTGCGTACGAGAGCGGTAGCGGGCCGCCGCACCGCGCACCAGGTCGCCGAAGCCGGGCCGCAGATAGGCGACGCCGGGCGTTCGGCGTGCGGCCTCCGCAGCCGCCTCCAGCACCCGGGCGCGCTCCGTGGCTTCTTCCTGCGAGGGGATCACCGGTCTCTCCTTTCGCGGGTGTCGCGAGAGAGCGGTGGCTCGTCGCCCAGGGCGTCACCGAGGCCATCCCCGATGACATCAACGACGGACACATCAATCTCCGCGACATCCATGCCGACAGCTTCCCGCGCAGCGTCGGCGACCAACTGGCGTACGAGGGCGGCCAGTTCAGGAACCGTCCAGTCCAGCGTTGCCGTCAGCTCCAGCGATACGCGCATGGGCCCACGGTGGTCCTGGCCGCCTGGCAACAGCGAGCGGCGAGCGGCGGCAGGGTCGATGGGCATGACCTTGCAACTGCCCGCGAACACGCCCGGCAACGACTCTGCGGTCTCCCGAAATACCTTGGCCGCCGCGACCTCGGCGATCCACGCGTCGTCCGCAGGTTCTCCCAGCGGGAGCATCCGCCCCGGTCGTAGCTCGGTTCTGACCAGGTCCATCACCCGAGCCGTTATGGCCTCGGCGGGTGGCTCCGGCTCGATACGCGCCTCGCGCACATACCGGTCGAGCACGCCGAGCCCGGCCAGCGCCTGACGGCAGTACGGACAGGCGGCCGTGTGCTCGTCCGGCTCCTCGGCCTCCCATACGAGGGCGAGCGAACGCCCGCAGAGCAGGATTTCGTCCCCCTCGTGGCCGGCGTGGTCGGCGTGCTGGCCGCCGGGGCGGGTGTGGGGGGTGTCTTGGGGGTCGGGGGTGTGGTTGGTGTGGGGGGTCTCGTCGTCCCGGTCCGGCCCGTCGCCGGGCGAACCTGGGTTCATGCCTACCGCCATGCTCCCATCGCCTCCGTCAGGTAGCGCCGTGCTCGAAAGATCCGGCCGCGTACGGCCTGCTGGCTGATGCGGGTGACATCAGCGATCTCCTCGTACGACAGGCCGTGCAGTTCCCGCAGCACCCAGCAGGCGCGCTGCTCGGGGGTCAGCCCGTTCAGCGCGTCCGAGAGCGCCCGTACCACCTCGGTGGACTCGGCCGCCCGGACCGGGGATGCAGCGTGCTCGGGTGCGCTCAGCTCGGGGACCGAGCTGAGGTCCTGCGTGGGGCGGCGGGCACGGAGCAGGTTCAGGCACCGGTTGGTGACGATGCGGTACATCCAGGTGGAGAACGCCGCATCGGCCCGGAATTCCGGGAGTCTTCGCCACGCACTCACCAATGCGTCCTGCACGGCGTCCTCCGCGTCCGCCCGGCTGCCGAGGAGCCGGGTAGCCAGGCTGAGCAAGGGCCCGCTGTGCCGACGCACCAGCAACTCGAACGCCGCCTCGTCGCCTTCCCCGGCCCGCACGGCCAGCAACTTGTCGCTGGGTTCGGGCACTCATCGGCTCCTCTCCGTTCCATACCGCTACAGCCTGCTACGTCACGCACCGCTCTCGGGTTCGACACGGCGGGGGCGCATCCGTCACGCGTGCGCTGGGTCACGCGGTCCGCGCGCCTCGGGCCGGAAAATCTCGGTTTCCGCGTGCGGAACGGGGTAGTGGACGGGTCCAAGTCTCTACCAGGACAGACCAACCGGCGCGCTGAACGAGCTGGGCCGGCCCTGTCGGACGCCACCATGACAAGAGAGGACTTCAATGACACCTCAGACGGCTACCTCGGCGATCAATGAGCCCCGTACCGGCGACAGCAAGCCCAGCGCTGGTGACAGCAAGCCCACCACCGGCACCACCACCTTGGAGAACTCCGCCGGCGCGGACAGCCAACCCGCAACCCGCGGCAAAACCTCCATCGCCGATGGCGTGGTCGAAAAGATCGCCGGCATGGCCGCCCGTGAAGTTTCCGGTGTCCACGCCCTCGGCGGCGGCCTCGCCCGCACCCTGGGAGCCGTCCGCGACCGCGTCCCGGGCGGACGCCCCAACGTCACCCGCGGCGTCAAGGTCGAGGTCGGCGAGCGCCAAACCGCCATCGACCTCGACATCGTCGTCGAATACGGCGTCCCCATCACCGACGTCGCCAGCGACATCCGCGAAAACGTCATCGTCGCCGTCGAGCGCATGACCGGCCTCGAAGTCGTCGAGGTCAACATCTCCGTCATCGACGTCCACCTCCCCTTCGACGAAGAAGAGGACGACGAAACCCGCGTCCAATAACCCGCATAGATCGCCGCCCGTCACCCCGGCACCCTCCTGCGGGGGGACGGGCACCGCCTTGCAGCGCACAAGGAGTAGGACATGAGCACAGCGGTCGTGGGCCTCGCCACCGGCATGGCACTGGGATTCGCCGGCTACTTCGGCGGGTTTACCGCCTTCCTGCTCGTCGCCGCCCTCGGCGCCATCGGCTTCGTCATCGGCCGGACAGCCGATGGCACCGTGCACTGGACCCAGCTCGCCCGGCCGAGCCGAGACCACGGCATCTCCCGCCGCGGCAGCAGGCTCAAATGACCCTTCCCACCGCTGAGCCCGGCGCCACCACCCTCACCGACCGCGCCCTCAGCCACACCACCACCGGCCGTAACGGGCGGTGAACGGCGCCCGATAGCACGATGCCCATCAGGGCGGTGGCCTCGTGGTGGCCTCGTGGTGGGCTGGGGCCGGCGGGGCGGCTAGTGTGCGCCGTGGCCGGGGGCGATCTCCATGAGGCGGCGGGCGAGCTCCAAGTCGAGATCGGTGACCTTGCCGCCGACGCTGTGCGTGTTCACGGTGACCGTCAGCTTGTTGTAGCTGAGCAGCAGGTCAGCATGGTGGTTCAGCTCCTCTTGGACCTGGGCGATGTGTACGACCATCGCGGCGCCCTGCGGGTGCGTGTCGAAGGCGTACGTATGCGTGATCCGGTCGCCGTCCGTGGTCCAGCCGGGCAACTCCTTGAGACGCTCATCGATCTGCGGCCGGGACAGCGGTTTCGCGGCCATGTGGTCTTCCCCTTCGTCACTGCGGATACCGGGTCTCTAGCCTGCCACGCCACGGGTTACGGTCAGGGAATGACGACTGCCACGGTTGCTCCGGGAGTGGGCGCTCTGTTGCGCGGATGGCGGGACCGGCGCCGGATCAGCCAACTGGAGTTGGCGCTGCGAGCCGATTCCTCCGCGCGCCACATCAGCTTCATCGAGACCGGCAGGTCCCGCCCGAGCCCGGAGATGGTGCTGCGGCTCGCGGACCACCTCGACATCCCCGTACGGGAACGCAACGCGCTGCTGATCGCCGCGGGGTACGCACCGCACTTTCCCGAGTCCTCGCTCGATGATCCCTCACTCGCCGGACTCCGCGAGGGGCTGCACCGATTGTTGACGGGCTATGAGCCCTATCCGGCGCTGGTCATAAACGGCAGGTACGAGGTCATCGCGGCCAACGCCGGGATCGGGATGCTCATGGAAGGCGTGGCCGAGCATCTGACGCGCCCACCGGTCAACGCCATGCGCGTCACCATGCACCCGGAGGGCATCGCCCGACGCATCCTCAACTATCGCGAGTGGCGCGGGCACTTGCTTGAGCAGATGGAGCGACAGCTCGCGCTGCTGCGGTCGGCGCCCCTGCGGGCGCTGTACGAGGAGGTCAGCGCGTATCCGCTACCGGAAGGCGGCGGCCACCTGGCCGCGTACAGCTCCGATCACGTGCCGTTCGCGCTGCCGATGATCATCGAGCACGACGGCCGGGCCCTGTCCTTCATCTCGACCGTCGCGACCTTCAACACGCCGATGGATGTGACGGTCTCCGAGCTGGCGGTGGAGACGTTCCTGCCCGCCGACCCGGAGACGGCCCGCTATCTGCACGGGCCGCGGCCGTAACGAACCGGGCGGCCGGTGGCGACCGGCCGCCCGTTGCCCCGCGCCGACTCAGGCGGTGGGCACCCGGTCGAGGAAGCCGAACACGGAACGGACCCGGCCGTCATCGGCGAGGGTGATCACATCGGAGCCGGCGACCGGTGCGGAACCGTCCGCGTCGGAGACCAACTCCCAACTGAACCGTGCGGTGTGGTGATGCCCGTCAACGGTGCCGGTGAGCCGGAAGGCGAACCCGGGGAACTGTGCCTGAGCTCCGCCAATCACGGTTACGAGCTGGTCATGGCCACTGGCGTCGGAGAGCGGGTCGGTGTAGGAGCCGTCCTCCACCCATGCGGCGGCGACGGCTTGGGCCCGCTCGGCCGGGTCGGTCGCGTTCCAGGCGGTGAAGTAGCGGGCAACGGCACCGTCGTAGTCGATCGCGGCGGCGGGAGTGGTCGAGGTGGCCTGAGACATGCCGGTGCTCCTTGTCAGCGGGGTGTTCGGGACCGGGTTCCGATCCGGAGTGCGCCGGACCGGAACCCGTTGCCCTCACTGTGCCGGGTACGCACGATCGAGGCGATTACCGGTGAGGTAATGCCGGTGCGTACCGGCGCCGTTGCCGTCGCGCACGTGTGGTCAGTGCGGAATGTCTTGCTCGGCCCAGACGATCTTTCCCGTGGGGGTGCGACAGGAGCCCCAGCGGCGACAGAGCATGTTGATGAGCTGGAGCCCGCGTCCGCCCTCGTCGCTGACGTCCGCGTGCTGGATCTGCGGCAGGTCAGGGCCCGTGTCCGATACCTCGATCATCAACCGCTCGCCCCGCAAGAGCCTCAGCCGCCCCGGGCCCTGCCCATAGCGCAGGGCGTTGCCCACGAGTTCGCTGACGATGAGCTCGGTGACGTCGGCGAGTACGGACAGGTCCCACCGGCGCAGCTGTTCGGTGACGTATCTGCGGGCGATCGATGCCGCCGTGCCATCGGGCGGCAGGTCCCACACGCTCAGCCGCACGGCTGAGGTGGTGTCGATTGCCGCGGTGAGCAGTACGGCCTCGTCGAACCGCTTGTCGCTGTCGGGCAGCGCGGTCAACAGGCTGCCGTCGTCAAGACGCTCCGGCGACATTTGAGCGACGGTGTCCAAGAGGCGGCCGAACTGTACGTCGGTGTCGTCGGTGCGGGTCTTGATCAGCCCGTCCGTGTAGAAGATCATTCGGCTGCCCGCCGGCACCTGGACGCGTATCGGGTCGTAGGGGATCACGCCCGCGCCCAGGGGCGCGCCCGCGGGCACGTCCACGTAGCTGGGCTTGCCGTCTGCGGCCACCAGCAGCGGGCGCGGGTGTCCGGCACTGGCCAGCGTGTAGGTGGAGTCGGCGAGGTCGTAGACGGCACATAGGCACGTGGCGACCTGGTCGTCTTCGAGATCGCGGGTGGCCAGGTCGAGCCGGGCCAGCACCCGGTCCGGTGCCGTGTCGAGCATCATCAGGGTGCGGGCGACGGTCCGCAGCCGCCCCATGGTGGCCACCGCGGACATCCCGTGGCCCAACACGTCGCCGACCACCAGTGCGGTACGGCCACTGGGCAGGGCCATCAGGTCGTACCAGTCACCGCCCACGCCGCGGGCGTCGGCCGCCGGGGCGTAGCTGGTGTGCACGACGAGGCCCGGTGTGTGCGGCGTGGCGCGGGGCAGCAGGCTGCGCTGGAGGGAAACTACGTGCTCGCGCTCGCGCCCGTAGAGCCGGGCGTTGTCGATGAAGACGGCCGCCTGGGAGGCCAGTTGCTCGGCCAGCGCGAGATCGGTGGCGGAGAACGGGGGGCTGTCGCCCGCCCGCGCGAAGTCCGCGCTGCCAAGGAGCAGCCCCCGGGCGATCAGGGGGACGGCCATATAGCTGTGCACACCGCCGCGGCGCATCTTGGCCGCGGAGCTGTCAGTCGAGGCAACCCGGTCGAAGTCCCGGTCCGTCATCCTGGCCACCAGCACCGACGTGCGCTGCGCCAGACACACACTGGTCAGCAATGTGTCGCGGTGCTTCTCGTCGCGGACGATGATTTCGCCCACCGGGGCGGGCTCCAGGTTGGTGAGCGCATCGATGGTACGAACGGCCATCGCTCGACGGGTGGCGAGCACGCCCCCCTTGGCACCGCGGTCGCCCTCCTCCCCCTGGAGCACCGCCTCCAGCAGGTCCACTGCGACCGCATCGGCCAGTTGGGGGACGACGAACTCGGCCAGTTCCTGGGCGGTGCGCTTCAGGTCGAGGGTGGTGCCGATGTGGGTGCTTGCCGTGCTGAGCCAGGCCAGCTTGCTGCGCGTGGTGAACTGGCTCGTGCCGCCACCCTGGTCGCGGCTCACGCGCACGCGTCGGCGTGCCGCAGCCCGCCCACGGGCGGCGCTTTGCGTGGCCAGCCGACTGGTCAGACGCCGAATGCGACTGCCGTCGTTCACTTGCTGGCCTCCCATCGCGCCCAGGCCGCCGTGCTGCTTACGAGTGTGCCGGTCTTCCGGCGTCCCCGCCGCCCGGGCGCCATCCACGGGTGGTTGTCCAGGTTGTCGTCGGGAGTGAGAGCGTATGTCGCTCTTCTGCAATGTTCAACGGCTCGGCCTTGCCCCGGCCACACTCTTCGCGCATTTCCCTGGGTTCACAGCGGTGCCGTGGTGGGGCGCATCGGCGGTCGTACGCCCCCGCTTGGCCTGCGGCCGGATGACGGCACCGCATGCCAGTGGGTGCGTGGGGTTCGGTGCGGTACGGCGCGCGCCGGCGCAGTGCGGTGATGTGGGAGCCCCGTGGAGAACGTCGGGGTGTTGTCCGGCATGTGGTCAGCTCTTGTCGCGGCGGGCCGCCTTGTGTCGGGCCACCTCGGCCAACATCAGGTCGTGCAACCGCTGTGCGTCCTCGTCCAGTTCGATGGGGGCGTCGTCCGCGTTGCCGCCGTGGTGGTCGGCCCGCGTGGCGTCTTCGCCGTCGCCCTCGGTGCCGCTGTTCGCTCCTGGTGCGCTCGGGGTGCCTTTTTGCACCATTACGGGGGGCTGCGGATCGTGGTCGGACGGGCGCGGGCCCTCGGGCCCATCGGGGCCGATTCGTACCAGACGCTCGACGCGCACCACCCGGAAGTGCCGTCCCACGACGTTCAGTTCGTTGGCCCGGGTGGCGTCGAGGCGGTCTGCGGCGGCCGTGTACGGTGCCTTTTCTTCTTCACTCAGCCCCAGCCGCCACGGGATCATCACCCGCAGGCTCATCGCCAGGCCGTCGCGTGCCTCTTGTGGTGTGGCCTCCACGCCGATGGAACCCGGCATCCAGCGCCCGGCCGTCCGCTCGGCCGTCATGAAGGTAGCGGGCAGCAGCACGCCACCGGGGTGGGTGTGGGAGGCGTGCACCAAGTCGTCACGGACGTCATCGGGCACAGCGCCCGTCTTGCACAGCAGAGAGAGAAGTTCGATCTTCAGCGCGCCCTGGGCTGCTGCGGTCGGCAGGGCCGGGTCGATGATGAACCCGACAGCGGGCTTGTCGGCTACGTGGCGCGACTCCCCTACTTCGGCCGGGTCGGGGTCCGATGGACGCGGCGGCTCCGGGCCTTCGGGGCCGGAGCGGATGAAGCGCTCGGCTCGTACGACCCGGTAGCGCACGCCGAGGACGGTCAGCTCGTTCAGGGCTTCCCACTCCAGCCGCTCGGCCGCCTCCATGCACTGTGCTCGCCCGGCGGCGTCGCCGGCCTCGCCCACGCGCCGCCCTTGCCCGCGAAGGTGCGCGCCCATGTCGTCGCGGCTGTCCTGCGGCGCCAGGCCCGCGAACGAGTCGAGCATTTCCCACCCGCCCGTCTCGCACTCCCGCGCCACACCGAATACCGGCCCGCCCAACCCAAGAAGGTCCGGATACGCCGTACGCGCCTGCCACGCCTCGACGTCCGCGACGGCCTCCACGGGCCCCTCCGGCCCGGCGACCTTGATCATCCGGTACGCGGGTACGTTCTCACCCATCTCCGCCATAGCCTCAGCATGCCCCCGCTACTCGGGCGTCGTACGGCAGATGTTCACAAGTGACCGTCGAGAGTGCGGTTGGGGTCGGACGGCGACCGGTCTTGAACGATGCGGCCAGGTTCCGGGCGGAAGCGCGTACGGGCATGGCGAGGCGCCATCGGTGCGGCACCGCGGGTGAGCTCCGCGTTGAACTGAGCTCCGGCCAGCAGGGCCAGGTTGGAGAGCCACAGCCACATCAGGAAGATGACGGCACCCGCGAGGGAACCGTACAACTGGTCATAGGAGCCAAAGCGGGTGGCGTAGATGGTGAACCCCACCGATGTCACCAGCCACAACAGCACTGCCAGTAGTCCGCCAGGGGCGCTGCGCGACAGGCCCCGCGCGGCCTGCGGCCCGGATCGGAACAGCAGCAGGACCAGGCCGGTCACCAGGGCCAGGAGCAACGGCCACTTCAGGACGTTCCACGCGGTCAACGCCGCGCTGCCAACGCCGAGCAGTTGGCCCACCGCATGGGCCAGCGAACCGGTGATCATCAGCGCGGCGGCGGTGCACACCAAGAGGACCATCAGGAGCACGGCCGTGGCCAGGATGCGGGGGGCCGTGCGCCAAGCGGGGCGGTTGTCGCGCACCCCGTGCATGGCGTGCAAGGCACGGCGGAAGACCGCCAGATAGCTGGAGGCCGACCACAGGGCGCTCACGGTACCGACGACGGTGAGGGCCCAGGCCGCCGAGCGCTGGTGCGCCATGTGCTCCAGCGAGGCGCGCACCGCGGTGCCAGACTCCGCCGGCGCGATGGCCGTGACCTGGTCGATCAGTTCCTCGGTCGCCGCCGGGCCGGCCAACCCGATCAGGGAGACGGCGACCAGAAGGGCAGGCAGTAGGGCGAGCACCGCATAGTAGGTCAAGGCGGCGGCCCAGTCGGAGACGTCGTCGTCCCACATCGCGCGGGGAGTGGCGCCCAGCGCCGTCCGGCACCGCTCACGCCCGGGCAGCCCCCACCGACGGGCCAGACGGCCGGCCGGGCCCCGGGGGGACGGCGGGGCCGTCTCGTGCGTCATGGGGTTCTCGCTCCTCATCGTCCTTCGGATGCGCGCTGGCGCTGCGTTTGTCGGCTGTGGGGCTTGTCGGCTGCCGGCTCGGCACCCTGCTGGTGCGCACGGGCGTGCGGGCTCACGCTGTGCCCTCATACGCCTTCATATGCCTTCGCATGCGGGCTTGCGTGCGTGAGCTCGCACGGCCAGGCCGCCGACCCTATGCCGTCGCGCCGGGTGATCGCCGCGGTACGCCCGCACCAGCGGCTCGGCGTGCCGGCATGGCGTGAGCTGCTGAGAGGTACCCCGCCAAGCCGTTAGGTAACTGGCATGACGACGCAGATCTCCTTACCGCCGCTCGCGTAGGGAGTGATGATGACCTCCGAGGCCAGCCGGCAGATCAGTGGCCAGCCATAGCCCCCAATCGATATCGGGTTGCTTGGGTCGCGTGGCCTGACAAAGGGCACCGCGTCACTGCGGTCACGGATCGCCAGGCGCAGCCCCTCGACATCGAAAACGGCCCAAAAGCCGGTGATGCCATCGCCGTGTCGGATCGCGTTGGTGGCCAACTCCGTGGTCACCAGCAGGGCGTCCGCCACGCTCATCTCGTCGGGCTTCGCTCCCCAGAGCTCACGAAAGTTCGCGTTCACCATGTCCTCGACATGGTGCCGCACATCACTGGCGCTCTGCGGATGGCTGAGCCGGCCCCTCAAAGGAGGCTTCAAGGAAAGATGCACCGTTGCGTTCACACCGCTTCACCCCGTACTGACGCGTTGTCTCCCGTCTCCCTGCGGCTGCCCACATTCGTGCACCGCAAGCGGCCGAATTCCGGGGGCCTGACATGGCGTGAAGCCGTTGGACCGCTGGTGCGGCCGATGTGGCCGACCGCTCCTACCGGGCCCGTTGCCATCCGTTTCAGATTGAGGTGCATGAGTTCGCTACGCGCGGGTAGACGGTGCTCCGTTGCCGAGAACGGCAGCTAGCAACAGCGGAGCAGCGGATTTTGGGGAGGCTGATGACGGTGCAGGTCATGTCCAAGGCGACAGGTACGGCAACGAAGCAGACCAAGGGATCGCTGGTGGCCAGCGAGACCGTGACTGAGCCCGGCACCCAACTGCCGGCGCTAGCCGAGCCGCACAAGCTCGCGCCCAAGGACGCCAGGTCGCTTTCCAAGCTGTTCTTCGACCGGCTGACCGTCCTCGAAGAGGGCACCCACGAGTACCAGTACGCGCGCAATACGCTCATTGAGATCAATATGTCGCTGGTGCGCTATGTCGCCCGGAGATTTCGCCACCGCGCCGATGAGATGGAAGACATCGTTCAGGTCGGCATGATCGGTCTGATCAAGGCCATCGACCGGTTTGAGCTGTCCCGCGAGGTGGAGTTTCCCACCTTCGCCGTGCCGTACATCGTCGGTGAGATCAAGCGGTTCTTCCGCGACACCACGTGGGCCGTGCACGTCCCGCGCCGGCTCCAAGAGGCGCGCGTCGAACTGGCCAAGGCCTCGGAGGAACTGAGCGGCCGGCTGGGGCGCTCGCCCACGGTCAGCGAGCTGGCCGAGGTGCTGAAGATGAGCGAGGACGAGGTGATCGAGGCCCGGGTGGCGGCCAACGGCTACCACTCCTCGTCCCTGGACGCCGCCATCAATGGCGATGACCAGGACAGTGCTGCGGCCCTCTCCGACTTCATCGGTGAAGAAGACCCGTCCATAGAGCTGATCGAGGACTTCCAGTCGCTGGCCCCGCTCATCGCCGACCTCGACGAGCGTGAGCGACGCATTTTGCATCTGCGGTTTGTTGAGGAGCTGACACAGGCGCAGATCGGTGAGCAACTCGGCATCTCACAAATGCATGTTTCCCGGCTGCTTTCGCGCGTCATCGCCCGCCTGCACCGCGGACTCCTGACCTCGCGCTAACGCTCACTTCTTCGCCAGGCCCTGACTGTTTTCCCAGGACCCACGGCCCACGCACCGGCCCCCGGCCTCACCACCGCCGGGGGCCGCGCCATGTCCGTGGCCCGTAGTCCGTGCCTGTACTCCGCGCCCGCAGTCCGTGCCCGCAGCCAGCGCCTGACCGGTGACCGTGCCCACACAGCTCGCGCGTGGCCCGCGGCCCATGATCCGTAAACGTGTCTCATTGCACCATCCACGGCCTGAACACCCGTGTCCCACGCGGGAGAGAGCCCGTAGGCTGGCTGGTGCAGTCGGTTCGCCCTGTCGGCCAGACAGGCGCGTCGTAAGAGGGAACCCGGTGGGAAACCGGGACTGCCCCGCAGCGGTGAACGGGAACGACAGTCGTCATACGCACTGGACCCGATCGGGTCTGGGAAGCGACGGCCAGTAGGAGTCTGCTCGGCAGACGAGCCCGTAAGTCCGAAGACCTGCCGCTGCCCGTGTGCGACCAGTGCGCACGGAGATCCCGGTGACCGCGCGGGCGGATCGGCATGCAGATCGAGCGGGCAGGCGCGACGCACATCGCGACGGACCCCGCTGGGTCCGCTGTCCCTTCGCGTCTTCGGCCCGGCCCGGGGTCTAGGAACAACACTCGCGAAGGAGAGTTCCGTGACCCGCAAGTCCGCAGCCGCGGCAGCCCGTGCCACCGTGTACGGCTACCCCCGACAGGGCCAAAACCGAGAGCTGAAGAAGGCCGTCGAGGGCTATTGGAAGGGCCGGGTCAGCGCCGCCGCCCTTCGGGACACCGCCGCCGAGCTGCGCCGCGGCAACTGGCAGCAGCTTGCCGAAGCCGGCATCCACGAGGTGCCGACCGGCGACTTCTCGTACTACGACCATGTCCTGGACACCAGCGTGATGGTCGGTGCCATACCCGCCAGGCACCGCGCCGCCGTCGAGGCGGATGCGCTGGACGGCTACTTCGCCATGGCCCGCGGCACCCAGGAGAACGCGCCGCTGGAGATGACCAAGTGGTTCGACACCAACTATCACTACCTGGTGCCCGAACTCGGGCCCCACACGGTCTTCGCCCCCCATTCCGGCAAGCAGGTCGCCGAACTGACGGAGGCCATCGCCCTTGGCCGCACCGCCCGCCCGGTGCTGCTTGGCCCCCTCAGTTATCTGCTGCTGGCCAAGCCAGCACCGGGGGTGGCCGCTGACTTCGTGCCGCTGACGCTGCTCGACCGGCTGCTGCCGGTGTACGCCGAGGTCCTGGCGGACCTACGGGCCGCCGGCGCGCAGTGGGTTCAGCTGGATGAGCCCGCCCTGGTCCAGGACCGCACCGCGGCCGAGCTCGGCGCCGCCGCCCGCGCCTACCGTGGCCTCGGCGCGCTTGGCGACCGCCCGAAGCTGCTGGTCGCCTCGTACTTCGATCGGCTGGGCGAGGCGCTTCCGGTGCTCGCCGGGGCCCCGGTGGACGGGCTCGCGCTGGACTTCACCGGGCCGGCCGCCGCCAACCTCAACGACCTCGCGGCGGCCGGCGGTCTGTCGGGCAAGCGGCTGGTGGCCGGGGTCGTGGACGGCCGCAACATCTGGATCAACGACTTCGAGAAGTCACTGGCCACCTTGGGCACCCTGCTCGGACTCGCCGACCAGGTCGATGTGGCGGCCTCCTGCTCGCTGCTGCACGTGCCACTTGACGCCACCGCCGAGCGGGACATCGATCCACAGATCGCCCGCTGGCTCGCCTTCGCCCGGCAAAAGGCCGCCGAGGTCGTGACGCTCGCCCGTGGCCTCACGGACGGCACCGACACGATCGCCGCCCAACTCGCCGCCAACCGGGCCGACCTGGCATCTCGCGCCGGTTCCGCGCTCACCCACGATCCGGCGGTACGGGCCAGGGCGGCTGCCGTCACCGATGCGGACGGCCGCCGCTCGCAGCCGTATGCCCAGCGCGTGCCGGCCCAACGCGCCCTCCTGGGGCTGCCGCTGCTGCCGACGACCACCATCGGCTCGTTTCCGCAGACCGCCCAGTTGCGTACGGCCCGCGCCGACCTGCGCGCCGGGCGCATCGACACGGCGGCGTACGAGGAACGCATCGAGGCCGAGATCCGTGCGGTCCTCTCCTTCCAGGAAAAGGCCGGCATCGACGTCCTCGTACACGGCGAGCCCGAACGCAACGACATGGTGCAGTATTTCGCCGAGCAACTGACCGGCTACCTCGCCACCCAGCACGGCTGGGTTCAGTCGTACGGCACGCGCTATGTCCGCCCGCCGGTGCTGGCCGGCGACATCTCACGGCCCGGGCCGATGACGGTGCGTTGGACCCAGTACGCCCAGGCCCACTGCGACCGCCCGGTCAAGGGCATGTTGACCGGGCCCGTGACCATGCTCGCCTGGTCCTTCGTCCGCGACGACCAGCCGCTGGCCGAGACCGCCCGGCAGGTCGCGCTCGCGCTGCGCGATGAGGTCGGCGACCTGGAGGCGGCGGGCACCTCGGTCATCCAGGTGGATGAGCCCGCGCTCCGCGAGACCCTGCCGCTACGCGCCGCCGGCCACGCCGGCTATCTGGCCTGGGCCACCGAGGCGTTCCGGCTCAGCACCAGCGGGGTGCGTCCGGACACCCAGATCCACACCCATATGTGCTACGCGGAGTTCGGCGACATTCTGGCGGCCATCGACGCCATCGACGCGGACGTCATCAGCCTGGAGGCTGCCCGCTCCCACATGCAGGTCGCGGACGAACTCGCCACCGCCGGCTACCCGCGCGAAGTGGGCCCTGGCGTCTACGACATCCACTCCCCCCGAGTGCCGGACACCGCCGAGGTCATCCGGCTGCTGCGCAAGGGTCTTGAGGCCATCCCGGCCGAACGGTTGTGGGTCAACCCCGACTGCGGTTTGAAGACCCGAGGCTGGCCGGAGACCAGGCAGTCGCTGGAGAACCTGGTGGCGGCGGCACGGGAGGTGCGGGCGAACCTGTCGGCCGCCGAGTCCTGACGTGTCCTTCGCCACTGCCTAGCTGAGCTGGTCTGAGCTCGGTTGAGCCGATGTACCGGTGTACCGATGTACCGATGGTGTCGGCGAGGCTGGGGGTGTTCGGCGGGGCTGCGGCTGCGGTCCAGGCGCTGCCCCAGCCCCGCCGGAACCAGGCCGACCGTAAATGCGTAAAGCAGACAAAGAAGAAAAAGCAGGAATAGCAGAGGAAACGCGGCGGTCAGGGCGCCGGCGTCAGCGTCGTGTGCGCTCCGAGATGACGGGTAGGCGCCTTTTCGTCCGCGTCTTCCCTATCTTCCGCAATGGCTGTCACAAAGACGTTACGGAGATCTCCGGGCGAATGGGCAACCGCCGCTCCCGGTAACTCCTCTTTCCCCCTGACCGCCAGCGCACGGAGGAACCCGCCATGCTTCACACCCGCCGCCCTCAGCACCGCGTTTCACCCCAGGCCCGCCGCCGCGTGGCCCTCGCAGGCACGGCCGCGCTGGCTGCCGCGGCGCTCACCGCCTGCTCCAGCGCGGGGGCCGACGCCGCATCGGACAAGCCCGCCACCGTCAAGGTCAACCTCGCGGGCACGAAGGCCAAGGCGGGCGAGCAGGTCAAGGTCACGGCCCACAACGGAAAGCTGACCGAGGTGACGGTCACCGACGACAAGGGTGGCAAGCTGCCCGGCCAGCTGTCCGATGACGGCAGCGCATGGGCATCGGAGCGTAAGACGGCGCCCGGCGCCAAGTACACCGTCACCTCGCACTCCAAGGGCGAAGGCGGCGCCAAGGACTCCGTGACCTCCTCGTTCAGCACCGTCGCCGCCGACAAGGTCAACAAGCTGGACTGGCGGCCCGGTGCGGGTTCCACGGTCGGCGTCGCACAGCCCCTCTCGGTGGTCTTCGACCATCCGGTGAAGAACAAGGCCGAGGTGGAGAAGCAGCTCAAGGTGAAGACGTCGAACAACACCGAGGGCTCGTGGGGCTGGATGCAGGACTGGTCCGGCAAGGACCGGGTGGACTGGCGGCCCAAGGACTACTGGCAGCCGGGCACCAAGGTGAAGCTGTCGGCGCAGCTCAAGGGCGTGAACTCGGGCACGGGCGGCGGCTGGTTCGTCCGTGACTACGCAACCGACTTCACCATAGGCGACCGTCAGGTAGTCAGCGTGGACCTCGACGCCAAGCAGCTCACGCTGACTCGTAACGGCCAGCAGGTGCAGTCGATTCCGGTCTCCGGTGGCACTCCCGGCGGCGAAAAGGCGTCTTGGCGGGGCACCACGGTGCTCATGTCCAAGGAGGGCACCATCAACATGAACTCCGAGACGGTGGGCCTCGGCAATACGTACGACAAGATGGTGGACTACTCGATGCGGCTGAGCTGGTCGGGCACCTACGCGCACGCCGCGCCATGGAACACCGCCTTCTTCGGCAACACCAACCACAGCTCCGGTTGCATCGGCATGAGTAATGCCCATGCCGCTTCGCTCTACGGTGCGGTGCGGGTCGGCGACCCGTTCGAGATCAAGGGCCAGGAAACCAAGGGGCTGATCGCCCCCAACAACGGGTTCGGCGAGTGGAACCTGAGCTGGGGCGATTGGCAGGCCAAGAGCGCCCTGCACGGCTGAGGCTCCCCCGGCCACTGTCCGTCCCTAGCGGACGGGCGCGCGCCAGTGGCCCCTGACGACGATCAGGGGCCACTGGCGTTTTTCGCGTCCTGCGGCCGTTCCCGTCCGATACGCCCTATCCAATGCGCCCCATCCGATTCGCACAGACATAAAGCCATTCGTACACTCATTCTATTCGTGACCGTCACGGGCCACACCCCAGGCAACCAGGGTGATCGCCTTGGCATCTTCCAACGTGCCAGGGTGGCCCCAAGGTGGCCACCGGAGAACAACGCGGGACCGCTCAGGTGCACAACTCTTCTCGTACAGGCATGACGCGGCGCTCGGCCCTGGCCGGGATCGCCGCGGTCACCGCGGTTGCCGCCGCGGGGTGCGCGGGCGGCGGCTCATCGCAGTCCCAGCCCGCCCGCAGGCCGGTACGGGCCGTGGACCCGAGCTCGACCGACGCCTACACGACGGCCGCAAAGCCGCTGTTGCTCCAGGTCATGGCACACCCGGACGACGATCTGTACTTCATGAACCCGGACGCACAGCAGCTCGTACGGGCGGGCGTCCCCGTGGTTTCCGTCTACCTCACCGCCGGCGAGGCGGTCGGTAAGAACTGGGTGCCTGGCATGCCCAAGCCGACGCTGGACAGGGCCGCCTACTCCTCCGCCCGGCACCAGGGGTTGCGTCAGGCGTACGCGACGATGCTGGGCGTCGATACGTTCACGCCCTGGCGCACCTCGGTACTCGACCTGCCGGGCGGTGTGCGGGCCGAGACCAATGTGCTCATCCACGGCCGCCGCAAGGCCCGGTTGATCTTCTTGAACATCGCCATGGCCTCACCGGACGACATGCGCCTACCCGCACTGTGGTCCGCGCCGGGAACCGTCATGCAGACCCTGGCGGCCACCGGCTCACCGTGCCAGACCATCAGCAGCTACGACCACGAGACGCTGGTGGACGTGCTGGCCGGGATCATGGATACCTACCGGCCCACGGTGCTGCACACCATGGACCCCGACCCCGAATTCCAAGCCCACGACGCCGTACACCCCAAGGACAACGACTACGGGTCCTGTTCGGACCACCGCGACCACACCCCGACCGCGCTGTTCACCTGGAAGGCCATGTCGCAGTGGGTGGCCGATGCCACGCGGCGCGATCGGCGCGCGCCACGCTTCACCACGCTCTCCTTCCGCGGCTACTACAACCAGCGCTGGCCGTACAACCTGCCGCCGGCCGTGGTGGAACGCAAACTGCGGTTGGTGGATGCCTACGGCGGCGACCCGCACTGGGAGTGTGGCAACGCCGCAGGGTGTGGCGATTACGGCCAGGGGCACGGGCGGGCGCTGCGCAACCGTAAGGCGTGGATTCGCTCCACCCACTACCGCTACCCGGGTGCGCAACTCGCGGTGCGCACCGACCGCTCGGGCCGGCTGGAGGCGTACGGCGTACTGGGCACGCAGGCCGCGCGCTGGCGGGAGACCGCACCGGGCAGCGGTCGCTGGTCGCCGCCGCAGAACCTGGGCGGCGGGCCGTTGGCGCCGGCCCTGGCAGTGGTCACCGACGCGGCGGGCCGCACGGTGCTGCTGGGCTTGCGCTTCTCGCTCCTTGAGGGGCAGGGCGGCGGCAATGCTCGCGAGATCGTGGTTTTGGAGCAGCGCACGCCCGATGGTGAGTGGGGGCGCTGGACGAGCCTGGGCACGCCGGAGCGGCGGCCGATGCGGGGGCGCCGGGTGGGCACCCCGGCCGCGGTCGCCACGCCCGATGGCCGGGTGCATCTGTTCGCCCGTACGGCGGCCAAGGGCGTCGCGACGCGGGTGCGCGAGGCGAACGGCCGGTGGGGACCGTGGCGCGACCTCGGCGGCAACGGCATCCAGGACGGCCTGACCACCACCGTGGACCGGCAGCAGCGGGTGCATGTCTTCGCCGCTGGCCATGACACGGTGCACCACTGGACGCAGGACGCCCCGGGTGAACCGGTGTACTTCCAGCCGCTGACCGGGCTGCCGCAGCCCAGCCATCAGCCGGGGGTGGCGCTGGCGCCGGACGGTGCGCTGACCGTGGTCTATCGCGCGCCCGCGGCGGTGCGACCGGTCGCCTACCGCTTCACGCCACCCGCCGGCGCCGACGCCCGACGCGCCGCCATCGACGCGGCGGCGCTGCGCAGCACGCCGTTGCGGCACTTCGACGGCTACGGCCCCATCGGCGCCGGAGCGGTCGCCGTGCGCGGCGGCAAGGACACCGTGGTCCTGGTCGGCCGGGCCGAGGACGGCACGGTGCAGGCACAACGGGGCATTTCGGGCGCCGCGGCGCCGCGGCGCGCTCCCGCCGGGTGGCTGCCGGTGGGCACGAGCGCGCTGGCAACGGGCCTGGACCAACAGGTGTGCGTGGTCGGCATGGGGGCAGGCGCCGACCCATGGGTCTGGCGGCCCCACCCGACATCGGACGTCTGACGTCCGGATGGGCTGCGGCGGGCTGGACGTACGGCATGTCAGCATGCCCGGATAAGGATTCCGCGTCGAGCGGCCCGGCTCTGAGGAGGGTGAAGACGATATGCGTTACGCCGACCGAGGCGATGTCACTGGCGGGGAGACCCACCACCACCGGTCGGCGCCCAGACTCTACGTACTGGATGGCCTGCGGCTACTCGCGGCTTTGATGGTGGTCCTCTTCCACTACGTCGCCCTGTACGGCGGCTGGGACAGCAACCCCAGCGCACTTTTTCCCTCGCTACACCCGTTCGCCCGCTACGGCTGGCTCGGCGTCGAAATCTTCTTCCTGATCAGCGGATTCGTCATCTGCATGAGTACCTGGGGACGATCGCTCGGTGACTTCGTGGTCTCACGGGTCTCCCGGATCTATCCCGCGTACTGGGCGGCAGTGCTGCTGACGGCCGGGGTGGTGTCGCTGTGGCCACAGGTGCGCACCGTGGCCGGCTGGGGCGAGGTCTTGACCAATCTCACGATGTTCCAGCAGGGCCTGGGCGTCTCCGATGTGGACGGCGTGTACTGGACGCTGTTCATCGAGCTGAAGTTCTACGCACTGTTCGCGGTGGTCGTCGCCACCGGGGTGACCTACCGCAAATGCGTCATGTTCTGCGGCATCTGGACGGCGGCTGGTGTGATCGCGCCCACGGCCGACAACACCCTGCTCGACATGTGGGCGATGCCGATGTACTCGCCATACTTCATCGCCGGTATCGCCTTCTACCTGATGCACCGGTTCCGGCCCACCGCGTTGCTGTGGGGCATCGTGCTGGTGTCGCTGCTGCTCGCGCAGCACCATCTCGGCGAGCGGATCACCGACAACCTCGCCGACCCCAAGCAGCCCATCGCGCACTGGCCCGCCCACCTGGTGGTCGGGCTGGCCTTCGCCGTCATGGCGCTGATCGCCCTCGGTATGTTCGATCGGGTGCGCTGGCGCTGGCTGGCACCGGCTGGCGCGCTGACGTATCCGCTGTACCTGGTGCACATGTACGTCGGCCTGACGATGATCCACTGGTTGCGCGGGCTGCTGCCCGCGCCCTATCTCGTCCTCGCCGTGCTGGTGGTGATGCTGCTGGCCGCGTGGGTGCTGCACCGCTGCGTTGAGCGCCCGCTCGGCAGTTGGCTGCGCCGGGCGCTACGCCAGGGTTTGGACGACATGCGGCGCTACTCGGCCCCGCTGGCCTCCGGGCCGCAACGCTCGCAAGCGACGACGACCGGGGCGGGACAAGCGGCGGGCACAGGCCCGGCCGCGGATGCTGCGGAGTTGGAGCACGCGCAGGAGCTGGAGCATGCGGCGACGGCCCGCGGCGCGGCGCCGGTGGCCGAGGCGGAACACCTGCTGGACGCCGAGCGCACCACGGTCCACGAACGGGTGTAAGGGGTCCGCCCGGCGGCGGGCAGCGGACGGCAGGCAGCGGGCGGCCCGTCAGCTCCGCGCGGCAGCCTCGGGGCGTACGTCGAAGCTGGCGCCCTGAGTGGCGCTGCCTCACGCCGGCAGAAGCCGCACCTGTACCGGGCGCCCATGCACCGTGCGAAAGGCCAGCACGGTCTCGCCGCCCCTCAGCGTCGCTCGGCACCGCTCCCCCGCGTCCGCGTCCGCGACCCGCCACCGTCCCCGCAACGTCACCCGCAGGGTGTGCGCCGCGCTGGGGTGGGTGAGCCAGGGACGGGAATAGGCGGTCCAGTGGCCGACGTAGCGGCCCCCTTCGTACTGGTCGGGGTCGCGGCCCTCGTACAGCCGTAGGTCCGGGTCGCATACCGACAGTGCGAGCGCGCCGTCGCCGTCCGCGCGGACGAGCAGCAGGGCGGGGGTGTCCACGGCGTGTACGGGACCGTCGTCCGCGTCCAGGCCGCCGGTGGGTTCGAAGGCGGCGTAGCCGGTGATGCCGGTGGCGCGGTCGGTGACGATGTGTGCCCCGTCGTCGGCGCGGTGCACCGTGTACGGGGCGGTCGATGGGTCGGCCATGCGCTGGGCGAAGGCGGCCATGGACGCGGGGGTGGCCCCGATGAGCATCGCGTACGCGTAGCGGGCGCCCTGCGGGGCCGTGCCGTGCCGCAGCCAGGCGGTGGCGAAGTCGCCGCGGGTGGGCGCCCCGTTGCCGTGGCGTCGGGAGTGCTGGGTGGAGCGGGTCAGGGCGAGGTGTTGCCCCGCCGGCAGGTAGTAGCCAAGGCCCTTGTCGTCGAGGAGCCAGGTGGCGCTGGTGAGCGGGTGGCCGGGGTACTGGTAGGGGAAGGCGGTGATCGGTTGGGGGCCGCCGACATACGTTGGGGCGTTCGTGGTGGCGAGATGGGTCTGGAAGAGGGTGGTCTCGGTTTGGTGGTGTCGGTCGCGGTTGCCGATGCCGGTGCCGAGGGCGATGACCCGGTTGTCGAAGAGGAACACGGACGTGCGGGCGTGGTGGGT
Source organism: Streptomyces zagrosensis (assembly GCF_014203645.1). Lineage (GTDB taxonomy): Bacteria > Actinomycetota > Actinomycetes > Streptomycetales > Streptomycetaceae > Streptomyces > Streptomyces zagrosensis. Next base: position 161,855 of record NZ_JACHJL010000011.1, read on the forward strand.
CTCGTCGTGGGTGGGGTGCTCGCGCAGCCGCATGGCGAACATGCCGTTGCGCCCGTCGATGGTGTGCCCGCCGGCGAACCGCTCCTCAGTGAGCAGCATTTCCTCGATCGTGCCGGTCAGGTCGGCCTTCAGGTCGTCCCAGGACTTGTGCAGCGTGGTGGTACCGGGGCGGCGGTTCCAGTCGTAGCCATCGTGTTGGAAGCCACTGTCGCGGTTGGTGACCGGGGTTCCGCGGTGCAGGACGTGGAGGTGGCCGTAGGTGTTGTAGCGGCCGTACCAGTTGGCGCCCTCGTACACCTCGGTTGACCACAGATAGCGGTTATGGCCGCGCACCGTGACCTGCCACTCGTCGCGGCGCTGCACGACCAGTGCGGCGTAGTTGTACGCCCAGGCGCCCGTTGGCGCGGCCTCGGCGCGTACCCCGGCGGCAGCGAGCCGTTCCGCGATCTTTCGCTGCGTCCCGGTGGGCCGCTCGGGCAGCAGCCGTAGGAAGGCCGCGCCCATCTCCGGATCGAGGTCATGGTGCCCGTCCGGCGGGCCTGCGAGGGTCAGCCACTGGTAGGGGGTGAGGGACATGCCCGTGGTGCCCTCGGGTTTGCGGCCACTCAATGGGATGGGCCAGTGCAGGGTGTTGGCCACGATCCGTAACGTCAACACGGCGTGGCGCAACGCCTGATGGGCCTCGGTGGTGATGCGGAACGGGCTGCGGCTGAGCAGATAGACGATGGGCGAGCACCCCGCGAACCCGTCGCGCGCATAGTCGGGGTAGAAGCCGACGTGGTGGAAGGTGGTGCCGTCGATCTTCAGGCCGTCCTGGATGCCATCGGTGGGCAGCAGATAGCGACTCAGCCAGTCGCTGAGCGCCCGGAGATATCCGACGCGACGGGCCTCGCCGTCCTGGAGGAGGGCAACCGCGAGCATGCCCCGCACGTTCATGTTGAGGATGTCTGCCGTGGAGCCGTGCCCGTTGCGGAAGTCGAAGCCCCTGCGCAGCCGCCCAAACCCCACCAACCAGGTCAGATCGGCGCGTACCGCCGCCAGCAGGCCCGCATCACGCAGCACATCGCGCATCAAGAACACCGAGTCGTAGTAGCCGACCATGGCGAACCCGAGGTGGTGGATGGTGCCCTGGCAGCTGCCGTACGCCCAACCCTGTTCCCGTAGCTGCCGCACGATGCGTAGGTAGAGCTCGGCGAGCGCGGTTGCGTGCCCGGTGCCGCTAGCGGTGTGTGTGCTCTTGTCGGGAACGGTGTGGGTGTTGTCGGCGGTCCCGTTGATGGTCCTGTTGGTGCCCGTGTGGGTGGTCGTGTTCACGCCGGCGGTGGTGCTTGTGCTCGCCGTGTCATATGCCTGGGCGATCTTCCGCAGCAGGCCGGTGACCTCCTTGAGGTCCGCCGCGCCCACGTACGCCGTGAGGTCCGCGCCGATCTCGGGCGGGTAGATCTGCGACTGGAACGAGAACGCCGCTCGGCCCGCCGTCAACTCAGCCGTTTCTTCGCTGAGTTGAGCGACATAGGCGTCGGTGACCGGTGGGCCGCCCGTCAGGTAGTCGTCGTGGTAGCGGCGTAGGACGGTACGCAGCCCCGCGCGCTCGGCGGCGGTCGGTGTGGGGGTCTCGATGGGGGTGCGGGTGAGCAGTCGGTCGAAGAGGTGGAGCGCTTGCCAGTGCTGCTGGTCCCAGCCGTCGCCCTCGATGCCGATGTGATCGACCTGCGCATCACGGCAGGGGGCGTCGGGCCGCAGCGCGACGTTGAGCAGGAGTTGGTCGAGCCAGAGCGCGCCGGGGCGGCGGGGCGCGATGATCCGGCAGGTGTCCATGTCGGGATGGGGGCGGCCCCGCATGTCGTACGCGTACCGCACCCAGGTGGTGCGCCAGCCGGTGAAGTTCAGGCGGAACTCGAACCAGCAGTCGGTCCGCTCCCCGCGCCCGAACTCGAACCGCACCACGTCGTCCACCGCGGTCGCGTTGTAGATCCAGACCGCGAACGTATCGACGGTGCCCTGCCAGGCCTGATCGGCGAGCGGCTTGGTGCGGTACGGATCGGGGGCCCAGGCCAGTTCGGCATGGACGGTCAGGCGCGTGCGCGGCCCGTGGTCCCAGCGCAACGCGTGCCGACCGCACACCGAGCCGTGCTCCGAGGTGATCGACAACGCGCTGCCCGGCCCGGCCGCGATCGGCTGGGGCACGGCGCTCTCCAGCAGGAAGGCGGGCGGCGTCAGCGCGAGCGCGCGCTCTTCCAGATCAGTGGCGAGCGCCTCGTCGGCGCCCAGGTCCTGTGCAGCGGACGCGTTCGCCGCGGCGGGGCTCGCCGACGCGAACGACATGAAGGGTACGGACGGCACCGAGGGCACAGCGGGCACAGTGGGCGTCGCGGCGACGCCGGTCACCGCGGCCCCGTAGGCGAGCAGTCGGCGCCGGGAGAGGGAAAATTGGGCTCGGGCGAGTGGCTGGGGCGTGAGCGGGTGGGGTGTGAGCGGGTGGGGTGTGAGCGGCTGGGGTGTGAGCGGCTGGGGCGGTCGGGGCCGGCCATCGGCCGCCGTGCGGGCCACCGCGTGCCGGGGCTGTCTGGCGCTGTTGGGCTCCATGGGGTTTCCTTCCGCCGCCCGCCGGTTTCCTCCCCCGCAACCCGATTGTGCGGGCGGCGAGCGGATTGGCACAGGGTGCGCGCCGGGCGGACCCGGATGGCCCGGGCAAGAGGAAGGCCCCCATCGGCTAGACGGGGGCCAATCTTGTACGGCTTCCGAGGGCATGTGCCCGGATGTCAACTGCCGGCGAACTCTCCGGCCTTGACTGCGGCAACGAAAGTGGACCAAGCCGGCGCGGCGAAGACAAGCGCCGGGCCATGCGGGTCCTTGGAGTCACGCACCGGGACGGCTCCGGGGAAGCTGTCAGCGATCTCGATGCATTCAGCTCCCTCGCCATTGCTGTAACTGGACTTACGCCAGCACGACACGACAGATGCGTCAGGAATCGTCTTCATTCTCGTACTCTTTCAGGTAACCACGGAACATGTCGAGAGATTCATCCTCGGGCAACGCCTGCGATCGAGCCACATCGAAGCGTTGGGTGAGTTCAAGAATGCGTCGCGGTGACTCGATGGGTTGCCCCGTGGCGAAGCTCTCGACGTAGGCGATCGTTGCCCCGGTCGCGAGAGTCAGCAGGCTCAAACTGCCCCCCATCAATGGGTGCTCCCTCTGCACAAACGGCAGCACCTGGACCGAGACGTGTGGCGCCCGGGCAGCCGAGAGCACAGCGCGAAGCTGACTCCTCATGCACGCGCAGCCCCCCACGGGACGCTTGAGAGCGGCTTCATCCATGATGGCCCAGTAAAATGGCTTTTCCTGCTTCTCGAAGACCATCTTGCGCGCCATTCGCGCGGCTACGAGTTCGGCAATTTGCTCTTCCGGCTCTCCGGGTAGCGAGGCCCGAAACAGCGCCTGCGCATAGTCCTCAGTTTGCAGTATCCCAGGAATCAGGCTGCTGCCAAAGACCTGAATGCGAGTAGCCGTCTCCTCGCCCCGTACCACCACCCGGCCATAGTCAGGTAGCGAGGACTCCCAAGCCACAACCAACGGAATGAGAATGTGCATCGCACACTCAGTAGCCCGAGGAAACGAGTAAACGCGCCCTGGCGAGGTTGGGCGTGTTGGCTTTTGCTGGCTATCCATTATCGATTCGCTTGCCGACACACGACGAATCGCGAAATGACGGACGAACGGCCAACGCCCGCCTCAAAACGATCCCTGGCCGCTATGGTTGCCGCCCACTCGACCGGCCCCCACCGGCGTCCGACCGGCCGCCCCAGCGGAGCTTACGGTTGCCGGCGCCTCCTGCGTCCCGGCCGCGGCGGACGGCGGTTGCGGCTGCCGTTGCCCCTGGTCACGGCGGGCCGCCAGCCACACGTAGACCAGCACGCCGGCGAAGAGGAACAGCACCCCCTGGTAGACCGCCGCGTAGCCGGCGCCCGCGACCAGCCACAGCGAAAAGCCGAAGGCGGCCAGGGCCAGGGCGGTGTCTCTGGCCAGTCGCCCGGGGCTGACCTGGTCGCGGCGTCCGGAGAGGAGGAAGTAGAGCTGCGCCGCTGTCGCGAGGAGATAGGGCACGGTGGCCGTGAACGTGGTCACCAGGACCAGCGTTCGGAACGCGCCACCGGCTCCGGCCGTGAAGTTGACGACCGTCAAAAGCGAGGCGAGCGCCGTGCCGACCAGGACACCGGTGGTCGGCACGCCGCGCCGCTTGCGGAGGAAGATGGCGGGGAAGAGGCCGTCCGTGGCCGCGGCGTAGGGCGCCTGTGCGCTCATCAGCGTCCAGCCGTTGAGCGCGCCGGTCATCGAGATCAGCGCGGCGCCGGCGATGGCGGCGCCGCCCCAGCCGCCGCCGAACATGGCGTCCACCGCGTCGGAGAACGGCGCCGTGGAGTGCGTGAGGTCGTCGTGGGCGACCGTGCCGAATACCGCGAGCGTGCCCAGGAGGTAGACCAGCGCGGCGCCGAGCGTGCCAAGGACGGTGGCCCGGCCCACGTTGCGGCGTGGATCACGCACCTCGCCTGCGCTCATGGCCGCCGATTCCACCCCGAGATAGCTGAACAGCAAGATCGCCGCCGAGGCCGAGACGCTCCCGGCGAGCCCCTGGTCGCTGGCCTGGAACGGGCCCAGGTTCGCCGGGTCGAAGAAGAGCAGCCCGCCGACCGCGACCAGCAGCAGCGGCACGAACTTCAGCACCGTCGAGACGAGTTGCACGGCCCCCACGTAGCGGGTGCCCGCCAGGTTCGCGAGCGCGGGCAGCCACAGGATGACCAGCGCGGCGAGCACGGTGTGCCATGTCTCGCCGCGCACCGGAAGCAGCACGTCCAGATAGCCGACCGCCGCCACCGCGAGAGCCGCGTTGCTCACCCACGTGGTGATCCAGTAGCTCCAGGCCGCCAGAAAGCCGGCGAAGTCCCCGAACGCGGCCCGCGCGTACACATAGGGCCCGCCGGTGCGCGGATCGCGCTGCGCCAGCCGCCCGAAGACCAGCGCCAGCGTGAGCGCCCCCACGGTCAGGACGACGAAGGCGAGCAGGCTGACCGTGCCGTACGGGGCGACGAGGGCGGGCAGCAAAAAGATGCCGCCGCCGATGATGTTGCCCATGACCAGGGCGGTTGCCGTGGGCAGGCCGAAGCGGCGCGAGCGCTGGTCTTGCTGGTCTTGCACGGGGGCCTCTCAGCTGCGGGTCGCGCACACATCGCCCGATGGTTCCGGGCGGGAGGGACCGCGCAATATGGTCATCGACCAGGAGCGTTGCGCAAAATCAGCGGGTTTTGTCCTGTACGGCGCGCTCTGTGGCGGAAAAAGACCCGGTCGACCGGGGGGTAACCGAGGATTCGTCCACGGGCACCTGCGGCCCGTCCGCCTCGTGCAGCCAGCGGCTCAGCACCTGGTGCACCTGCTCGGCCCCGACCAGTTCCGCACCCGCTGCCACCGGTGGGCTCAGTTCGTTCGGCCACAGCAGGAAGGGGCGGCCCTGCTCGCCACCGAGCCCGCCGTGCGAACCGATCTGCTCCTCGAAGGCGTGGACCTCACCGGTGCCCGGGTCGTAGGCCGAGTTGACCATGATGTCGGCGACGTGCGGGAAGCCATCCACGCGCAGCACAGCCTGCGCCGCGCCCGGCCCGAAGGGCGCCAGCGGGCTGGTGCCGATGACGCGCCCGGTGGTGAGGTGGTGTTCGCTGCCGTGCGCGCCGAGCACCACCGCGCCCTGCGCATCGGAGCGTACGAGCAGGAAGCCGATCCCCGGGTGCTCGGCGAGGGTCCGTAGCAGGGACGGGTGGCGCCGGTCTATCTGCTCCCTGCTCAGCCGCTCCGGCACGGCCGGGAAGGAGATCAGGCCGAGGTTGCCCGACCCGAGCACGATGGGTCCCTGCCGGCGGCGGCGCGACGAGTCGGGGCCGGCCTGCGCGGCGCGCTTCGGGTGGGGCTCGGCGTGGTGGCCGGCGGACTGCCCAGCCGACTGCCCAGCGGCCCGCTCGGCCGACTGCCCGGTGGGGTGCCCGGTGCCAGCCGCTCCCTCGGTCTCGGGCGGCCTCGGCTCCGCGCCGTGTGCTGCTTGCTCGTCCGTCTCCTCAGGGCGGTGCAGCGCGGCGCGGGCCGCCGCGCGGGCCTCCGCGCCACTGCGCGTACGCCCGGCGCGCCGGGGCACCGGCAGCCCGCACCCGGCCCGCACCAGGTCTTCCAGGGTCAGCCCGTACTGCTTGGCGAAGGTCTCGCCCGGGGTTTGTCCGTGGTCGGAGATGAGGACGAAGCGGTAGTCGCGCGGGGCGTGCCGGGCAGCCTTGGCGATCAGCTTGATGCTGCGGTCGAGGCGGCGCAGCACCTGGTGCGTATCGCGGCTGTGCGGCCCGGAGTGGTGCGCTACCTCGTCGTAGGCCACGAGATCGGCGTAGACGGCGGTGCGCCCCGCGAGCATGTCGCCGATGACTGCGGCGACAACCACGTCGCGCTCTACGACGGTCGCGAAGGCACGGATAAACGGGTAGAGCCCGCCGCGCCCCATGCGGGGCCGTTCTCGGCGCAGCTTGGCGCGGGTGGACTGGCCGATCTCGCGGCAGACCTCGGCGATGAAGGAACCGGCGGTGCGGGTGGCGTTGGTGGGATCGGAGAAGTAGGCGAAGTAGCCCGCGCGCGACCGGTTGTGCTTGCCGCGCCGGGCGGCGACCGACAGGACGAGTGCGAGTTGGTCGGCGCCGCCGGTGAACAGGTTGCCCCGGCTGGCGCCGTCCACCGAGAGCAGCCCCGGGTGGCCGGTGCGCGCGGCGGCGCGGCGCTGAAGCTCGGCGGCGCTGGTGGGACGGTTGCTGATCATCAGCTCGCCGGTGTCCTTCTCGTACCAGCGAAAGGCAGGCACGTCCTCGGTGGAGCCGTGCAGGATGCCCAGTTGGCTTGCGCCCGTCTGGCTGGACCAGTCGGTGCGCCACGGGCTGAGGGTGTGGGTCGTGCCCTCCCAGGAAGCGACGGTCTCCATGAGCGGCGGCTTGTGTTTGATCCGGCCGCTTGGTCGCCGGGAGCTTGAGCTCCGGCGGCTGCGGGGGCACGGCCGCTCGCGCAGCGCCGCCCGCAGGGTCGCGTAGCCGACGCCGTCGAGCTGGAGGAACACCGTGCCGGGCGAGCGGTGCGCTGTGGCGGCCGGGCCGCGGGGTGTCTGGCGGCCGTGCGGCGGCCCGCGGAAGGGCCGCTGGCCTGGGGCATTGGAGGTGTCGTACGCGTCGCGCCGGGAGTACGCGCCACGTCGGGAGTACGGGCCGCGCTGGGAGTACGCGCTGGCCGCGCCGCCGCGGCGTTGCCTGCGGTAGGCGAGTCGGGCCAGCCGTCTGCGGTACGCGCCGTCGTCGCGTACCGCGAGGGCCGTGCTCGTCGCGGAGGACGCCGCCGACATGACGGCCGCGACGACGACGGCGGTCTCCGGCTCAGCCTCGCCGCGCCCGTCAGGTATCAGGCTCAGCGCGACCAGCAGCAGCGAACCGTTGAGGAAGAAGACGAGGAGGCCGAGTACGTAGGCGGGCACCAGCAGGAGGGCCCGTACGAGACCGGGCCATACGAGGGCGCTCAGCAGTCCGAAGGCGCCGGCGCCGGAAGCTGCGGTGATGCCGATCCGGGTGGCGCTGTCGCCATCGGCGGACTGGAGCCGGAAATCGGGCAGGATGCCGGCGAGCGCGAGCATGGTCAGGGTGCTGACCGCCCATACCGCCGTCACCCGCAGCAGGGCGCCGCCCACGGTCCTCCATCGGGGCAACTGCACGCGCCTTCACCTCATGTTCCCGTCCGCCTGGTACACGGCTCGCCGCCCAGCCTGTCATGCCCGGGACCGCTTGCGGACCACAGGTCAGGGGCCCGAACGGGCCGGGCGTCCCCGCCCTGCTGAGCCGCGCCGACTGGCCCGTACGAGGGCGCGGGGGCCGGGCGGCAGCAGCGAAATGCTGAGGGCCGGCAGCGGAATGCCGGGTGCCGGCTGCACGCCAGGTACGTCTGTACGTCGCTATCCGCGTCCCTTGGGCATCAGCGTCGCCGCGCCGGCCACCGCGAGTACGGCAAGGACACCGGCGAGCAGGAAGGCGGTACCGTACCCCCGGGCTCCGCCCAGCGCGTTGGCCACTGCCGTCAGGATCGCGATGCCCAGCGCCGTGCTCACCTGCCGGGTGGTGTTGAGCAGCCCGGAGGCCAGGCCCGTCATGGCGGGCTCGACACTGCTGGTGGCCGCCACGGTGATCGGGGTGAACGCGATGCCCGCGCCGAGCCCGACCAGCAGCAGCGGCACCGCGATCGTCGGGAAGAACAGCGTGTCGGCGCCGAGCCGCGTCAAGAGCAAAAAGCCCGCAGCGACCAGGGAGAGGCCGAGGCAGGCGCTGCGCCTGGTGCCCCAGTGGGTGGTCATCCAGCCGGTGACCTGCGCGCCGGCCATCACCGCCAAAGCAGTGGGCAGGAAGCCGAGCCCCGCACGCGAAGGAGAGTAGTCCAGCACCTTTTGCAGATACAGCGAGAGCACCACGGGGCTGGCGAGGTAGCCGATGCCCAGGCAGAACATCACCGCGTTCGCGCTGCTGACGGCGCGATATCCGAAGATCCGCAGCGGCATCAGTGGGCTGCGCGCCCAACGGTGCTGCCGGATGACGAACAGCGTCAGCAAGACGACGGCACCGATCAGAAACGTCACCGCCCGCACCGCGCCGCCCGGCTCGCCGCAGGCGACGACGCCGTAGACGAGCGCGGCAAGTCCGGTGGTCACCAGCAGCGCCCCGACCACGTCCAGTGGCTCGCGCGCGCTGTCCGTACGAACGCGGGGGCTGAGTGCGCGCCAGGCCACGGCGAACACCACGATGCCGATGGGGACCTTGATGAGGAAGACCCAGCGCCAGCCGAGCGAGTCGGTGAGCAGCCCGCCGAAGACGGTGCCCGCCGCGGCGCCGACCGCACCGACCATGCTCCACAGGCCGAGCGCGCGGGCCCGCTGGGCGGGCTCGGCGTATGCCAGGTGGACGATGGTCAGCGTGGTGGGCATCAACAGCGCGCCGCCGACGCCCTGCACCGCCCTGGCGATCACCAGTTGGGCCGGGGCCATGGCCAGGCCGCACCAGAGGCTGGCGGCGGTGAAGACGCCGATGCCGCAGAGGAAGACGGCGCGGGTGCCGATGAGGTCGGCGAGCCGTCCGCCGAGGAGCAGAAAGCCGGCGAAGGCGAGGGTGTAGGCGTTGACCACCCACCCGACGGAGGTGTCGCTGAAGGCCAGGGCGTCGGAGATCGGCGGCAGCGCGACGGAAACGATGGTCGCGTCGAGTACGACGATGAACTGCGCGCTGCACGAGAGCAGCATCAACAGCCACGGCGGCGTGGCACGGTGCTCGCCCGCGGCGGCCGGGGCCCGCGGCTTACCGGCCTTGGACCCAGCCTTCAACACGGCGCGCGGCGACATGCCCTCCCCCTTCACCCACTCCAACTTAGGTAACCCTAACTCAGCCTCCGCGCCCCTTACCGTCGCGCGATCACCTCGCGCCCCGGCTGACGGAGACCTCATCTGCCCATGACCCGTACATGACACTCCCTGGCGGCTGCCCTCATGCGATGCGCCTGCCTGCATGCATGCGATGGGCCCGGCGCCTGGCAGTCGAGACGCCCCGCCGCGGCACACAGGGCGCCTGAACTAGGCTCGGGTGAGCTGACGCTGGTCAGCGCGCGAGATGGGGAGGCCGGGGTGTCGGTGGAGATCACCTGGTGGGGGCACGCCACCGCGATGGTGGTGGACTCCGGGGTACGCATCCTTACCGATCCGCTCCTCGTCCAGCGCCTGGCACATCTGCGGCGACGGCGCGGCCCGGTGCCGCCAGCGAGCGCGTCCATAGCCGATGTCGCACTCGTTTCGCATCTGCACGCCGACCATCTACACCCCGCCTCGCTCGCACGGCTAGCGCACGGCACCCGCTTGATCGTGCCGCGCGGCGCCGGAGCCGCCGTGCCGGGGCTGCGCCGAGTGGCGGCTGCGCGCGGCCTGCGCGTCACGGAGGTACTGCCCGGCGATGAGGTGGCGGTCGGTGAGGTACGCATACGCGCCGTGCCCGCCGCGCACGACGGGCGCCGCCTGCCGTACGGGCGACACCGAGCGCCCGCACTCGGTTACGTCCTGCACGGCGCGGCCACCACCTACTTCGCCGGGGACACCGGCCTGTTCGACGAGATGGCGGACGTCGTCGGCCCCTGTGATGTGGCGCTGCTTCCGGTGGGCGGCTGGGGGCCGTATCTGGGCCCCGGCCATCTGGACGCGGAGCGCGCGGCGCACGCCCTGGTGCGGCTCGGAGTGCCCAGCGCGGTGCCCGTGCACTACGGCACGTTCTGGCCGATCGGCCTCGATGCCGTCCGGCCGCACGAGTTCCACACGCCGGGCGACGAGTTCGTACGACATGCGGCCCGCCTCGCTCCGCACTCGGCGGTGCACCGGTTGCTGCACGGCGAGAGCGTGCACCTGAAGGCCGCTCAGTGATCACCGAGCTCGCCCGCGCCGTTCCCCCGGAGTCCACTCAGCAGGCGGTCGGGTACCCCTCGCTGTTCCTTTTGGTGATCTTCGGCTCCCTGGTGCCGGTGGTGCCGACGGGGGCCTTGGTGAGCTCCGCTGCGGTGGTGGCGATCCACCAAACCTCGCCCTTCGCGTTGCTGTTCGTCTTCGCGGTGGCCTCGTGTGCGGCGTTCCTCGGGGACATGGCGCTGTACTGGCTCGGCCAGCGCGGGGTGCGCTCGAAGAACGGCTCGCTGTGGCTGGGGCGGCTGCGCGACCGGGCAGCGCCGGAGCGGCTTGAGCAGGCGCAGACAAAGCTCGCAGAGCACGGCATCGCCGTCCTCGTGCTGTCCCGGCTGCTACCCGCGGGACGCATTCCGGTGATGCTGGCATGCCTGCTGGCACACCTGCCCCTGCGGCAGTTCGGGCGCGGCGCGGCCCCGGCGGCGCTGGCCTGGGCCGCGACGTACCAGGTGATCGGCATCCTGGGCGGCTCGCTCTTCGCCGAGCCGTGGGAAGGCGTGGCGGCGGCGGTCGGCCTGGCGCTCGTGCTGAGCGTGGCGCCGCCGCTGTGGCGCCGACTGCGCGGGTCACCAGCGGGCTGACCGCGTATCCGCCCGGCCGCATGCGGAACACGCGGCGGCGCCAAGTCGGACCCGGCCAAGTCGGGCCCGGCTGCCCTTGGCCCGCTCCCTGCGCCCTGTCAGCGCGCTCAGGCTCGGGCGTTCGGGACATAGCCGAGGTCGATCGGGGACACGGCCGGGCCGCTCGTACGCAATCCGGCTAGCACCTCGGGCAGTTGTGGCGGCCACAGCGCCTGCGTGTCGCCCACCAGGTCATCCGGCGACCACCACCGCCAATGCAGGATCTTGTCTGCCGCGTGGGCGGCCGTGAGATCTCCATGGGGGTCTCGGCGCGGGCCGTACGCGAGGAAGATGTCCTCACGCTGCCGAACCGGAACTCCCGCCCGGGTGAAGTCGTGCTCCCACCGGCACAGCACCGTGCCGCTCAGGACGAGGTCGGTCCACCCGGTCTCCTCGCGCACTTCACGCGCGGCGGCGGCATGCGGTGTCTCGCCCGGGTCAAGGCCGCCGCCAGGCATCGCCCAGTGCACACCCACTTCCTCGTTGTCGTACCGGAAGAGGAAGACGGCCCCCGCCGGGTCAAGGACCGCGACGCGCGCTGCTTGTCTGGGTATCCGCATCGGATCACCCTGCCAGAGGCCCACTGAGGAAGGTCGCCCAGTGCGTGCACGCCATCCGCGCGGTTCCGGACCAGGAATATGCGTTGCCACGCCATCGCGCCGGTCGGCATGCTCACGGCCATGAGCGCTGCGAACCAATCCGCCGATGCCGCCGTCGTCGTTCCTGTCAGCGTGCGCGACCTCCTGCCCCGCGACCTTCCCGCATGCGCCTGGTCGGGCTCGGCCACGCATCTGGGCCAGGTCGAGCGAGAACTGGTGCGCGCTGCGGCCGGTGAGGTGGACTACCTGGCTGTATGCACGCCTGCGGATGTTCCGGTGGCGATCGGTGGCATCGATTATCAGGTGTCCGAAGAAGCCGGAACCCTGTGGCAGCTGGCCGTACTCCCGGCCATGCAGTCCTGCGGTTTGGGAACACTGCTGATCAAAGCCGCCGAACAACGGGTCGCAGAACGCGGCCTGCGCAGGACCGAACTCGCCGTGGAGGAGGGCAATCCGCGGGCTCGCGCCCTGTATGAGCGCCTGGGCTACGTCGCGTACGGCCGCAGACCCGACGCCTGGGACGAGGAAGGGCTCGACGGGTCGATCCGCCGCTACGAGACGATGTGCGTTCTCCTGCGAAAGGACCTTTGAGCCGCGCGGCGTCCGGCGAGACACCATTGAGGACTCGGGACACCCTCTAGGACGAGGAAAACCGCGCCTATACGTAGCCCTTGGGCAGGTGCTCGACTGCGCCGAGGAAGTCGCGGAAGGCCCGGTCGGTGCGGGTGGCGTCGCCGGTGGCGTCGAGGTCCATGAGGAGACCACGGATGACGGCGAGAACGAGCGTCGCGAGATCCGGCCGACCGATGCTGCGCAGGCCGTCCTCTAGCGGCCCGAGCCAGTCGGTCGTCGCGGTGCGCCGGAAGTTGGGCCACAACTGCTGCTCCGCACTCTCGCGCAGCTGACCGAACATCCGCAGGTACGGCTGCCCGTCCAGGCCGGTGATGGAGGTCCAGGCGCGGTTCAGGGTGACCGTGTACGACTCGTCGGGTCGCACCCGCAGGAGGTCGCCGAATGTGTCGAGTTGGCGTTGCCGCGCGTGCCCGAGGACGGCTCGCAGCAGCGCGTCGCGGGTGCCGAAGTGATAAATCAGCATGCGGGCCGAAGTGCCGGTGGCGGTGGCCAGCGGTTCGAGCCGGTCGGGGAGACCGTGCGCGAGGGCGTGATCAGCGCAGGCGTCGAGCAGCCTCTCCTTGATGTGCGGCTGCGGTCGTCTACCCATCGCCCTACTTTTTCACGTAACGGCTACTACGTCTATCGTCGGCAGGGAGCAGTCAAGGCAGACGTGGAGGCAGCGATGAGGGTCGTGTTCGTGCATGGGGCGTGCGTGCGGGACGGAACGTGGTGGTGGCACCGCACCGCCGAGCTGTTGCAGGAGCGAGGGGTGCCGAGCGTGGCCCCGGCGCTGCCGAGCTGCGGCGAGGCGGGCCTGCCCGGCGGCGTCGGCGGTCCCGGGCTGCCCGAGGATGTCGCCGCGGTGCGGCAGGTGCTACAGGACAGCGACGAGCCAACCATCGTGGTCGCCCACAGCTACGGCGGCATCATCACCGCGGAAGCCGCCGCGGGAATCGGGTCAGTACGCCACCTGCTGCTGATCTCAAGCTACTTGCCCGAGGTCGGGCAGAGCCTGTCGGAGTTCGGGGACGGCAGCCCTGCCCCGTTTCTCGACGTTGACCCCGACGCCGGCACATTCGGGGTCCGCCCCGAGTTGCTCGTGGACACATTCGTGCAGGACTGCGACCCCGAGATCCAGGCGCAGGCGGCGGCCCACCTCGCCCGGCAGAGCGTGCAGGTGACCGGGCAGCCGGTCGGGGCAGCCGCATGGCAGCAGTTGCCCTCTACGTACCTCATCTGCGCCCAGGACCGGGGCACCCCGCCGAGCCTCCAGCGCGAGTTCGCCCGCCGGGCCGGCAGCGTCGTCGAACTCGACGCCGGCCACCACCCGTTCCTGTCCCAGCCCGCCGCGGTCCGGGACCTGCTGCTGAGCCTGTGACGGCAGCCGCGGCCGAGCCGGGCCGGCGATCCGAAGGTCAGGAGACCGTCGTGAGTGCCGAGGAAGAACCGCTGTTGAGGACCTACCTGACCTACAACGGGCAGGACGTCGGCGGCCTACTACTCAACCGTCTCCGCCCCATTTTCGGCGAACACCGCGGAAACCCCGAGAGCGCCGACGACTTAACGTCACATATCCGCCTTCACCCGTGAGGGCTAAGTGCCGGGAAGTGATCACGATCACAAGGCCGTGATCTTTGTGTGGTGCCCTGGTTCGATAAGACATGTCAATCATCCAGCACCTGGCCGCACCGGCCCAAGCCCCCTTGCCCGAACTGGGCAACCTCCTTTTCGGCGATCAACGCATTGGAGTCCACGGACCGTGGCGGGCGCTGAGCGCCGACCCGCGGATGCGCCGCAGACCCGCGGCGAACGTGACCGACCAAGTGGCCGAGTCATACGCCCGCCTGCGCCTGGTCAACCAGGCCATCGACGACCCGCTCGCATTCGCTGCCGACCCCTACCGGCTGACCGCCCTGCACGAGTGGATCGCCCCGCTGGACGGTGCGCTGGCCGTCATCGCCAGCATTCACTACAACCTCTTCCTCGGCAGCCTGATCGACCACGACCAGCACCCGAAACGGCCCCTGGGCGGCTTAGCCGCGATGGAACAACTCGGCACCTTCTTATGCACCGAGCTCGGTCACGGAAATGACGCCGCCAACCTGGAGACCACCGCCACTTATCACCGGGACAGCGACACCTTCACGCTGCACACCCCCTTAGCAGCAGCACAGAAGTTCATGCCCAACACTGGCCCGGCCGGCGGTCCGAAGAGCGCGGTGGTGGCCGCACGCCTGCTGGTGGACGGCCACGATGTGGGAGTCTTCCTCTTTCTGACTCCGCTTTCGAACGAGGCCGGTCCGCTGCCCGGCGTCACGGTGCGCCCGCTGCCGGAGCGCACCGGCAGCCCGATCGACCACTGTCTGACCGCGTTCGACCAGGTACCCCTGCCACGCGAGGCACTGTTGACCGGCACGCACGGCCAACTGGACGCCCAGGGCGCGTTCAGCAGCGCCCTGGGCAGCAGGCGCAAACGATTCCTCGCCGCCATCGGCCGAGTGACACTCGGTAAACTGTGCATGAGTGCCTGCGCGATCGGCGCCGCGCGCACGGCTGTGGCGATCGCCGTCCGCTACGGCCACCACCGCACCGTCAGCGGCGCGCGCCGAGGACAGACAGTGCCGGTGTTCGCCCACCGCACCCACCACCAGCCGTTGCTGTCCGCACTGGCGACCACCTACGCCATGACCGCGCTGCACCGCGAGGCCGTGACCCGCTGGGCCGAACGCCAGTGCGCCGACCCGGCCGACACCGCCGCCGCCGAACGCCAGGTCGCCATCGCCAAGGGCTGGATCACGTGGCAGACCAGGGCCGTGCTCACCGAGTGCCGCGAACGCTGCGGCGCCCAGGGCCTGTTCGCGCACAACGGCATCGCCCAACTGGTCCTCGACGTCGAGGGTGCCATCACCGCCGAGGGCGACAACCTGGCCCTTTGGGCCAAGGCCGGGGCCGAGCTCTTGTTCAGCCCAGATGAACCGGAGCCCCCGGCGACCGCGCCCGCCACGATCAGCGACCTGGCTCGCCCGACCGCCCTCCAGGCCCTGCTGCACACCGCCGAACAGCTGCACCTCGACCACGCCCGCACTCGTCTGCGCCAGGCACCGGCCGGTGACCAGCTTCGCCGCTGGAATGCCGCAGCCCCCTTCGCACTCGCCGGGGTCACCGCGCGTGCCGAACGGCAGGCCGCAGCCGCCCTGCTCGCCCTGGCCGACCGGGCCCATGACCCACAGACCCGAACCGTGCTCCTTGAGCTGCACCGCCTGTTCGCGCTCCAACGGCTCATCGGCGCCAGCGGCCAGTTGCTGAGCCATGGACACCTGACTGTGGAGCAGGCCCACGCGCTGCCCGAACTCGTCAGCAGCACACTCGACCAGCTCGCCGGCCGCGCCCTCGCCCTGGTGGACGCCTTCGACCTCCCCGAAGAGGCCGTCAGCACGCATCCGATCGCCACCGCCCACTACCAGGACGCGTACGACGACCCGAAAGGCGCCTGGCACCGCCCCCACCGGGACATCCCGCACCCGACTCCCCCGCACGACCTGACACCTCTCATGAGCGCGCACGAGGGCCCCTACGCGAAATGACCCAGGCGCCGGGGCCACTTCGAGCCAGATGAGACCGGCCGACGGCGTGTGCAGGGGATGAAGTGCCTTGGGCCAGGCCCTCACCAAGCAGCCGAGATCAGCTACCGGGGGCTTCCGGGCTCGCCTCGGCGCCACCCGTCAGCTCGTTGAAGGCCGCCATGAAGAGGGTCAACGCAGCCGTCCCGTGCGGGAGTTCCAGCGGGGCGGCTGCGGCCAGCGCGGCGAGCCGCTGCTCGTCGTCGGCCCCCAACAAAGGCAGTGTGGGCAACCGAATCCGCAGCGTGTCAGGCGCGTCCCCGAACTGGTAGCCGCCAGGCACCGGATACCCGAGTCGTCGGGTGAGATGGCGTTCGAGGTCCACCGAGTCGGCGATGCCACGGTCGGCGAGTGGACCGCGCAACTCCTCCACATCAGCGTAGAGATGACGGCCCGCGCGCGGTGGGCGACAGAGCACCCCGAGGTCGGTGAGCCCCTGGTACGCGGCCGTGCCGACCACCCCGTACGCGCGGGCCGCGGCGGCCATCCTGGCTCGTACCGCCGCGGGTTCCGTCAGCGCGTGCTGGGCCGCAGCCGCCACCGGGGCCGGCAACTCGGCCCGTACGGCGCTGAGTGCGGCGAGCAACCGGGCGCGCAGCACACGACCGCGTTCGCAGGCGGGGAAGCGGGTGATGGCAGCGGGCCAACTCGGCGGCATGAGCGCGCCCGCGAGGTCGGTCAGCACCACCACCCGGTCCGGCACCATCTCGGCGGGGCTGACGAGCACGGTCTGCGTCTGCTGCCGCTCGCGTTCGGCCGGGTCGGCGGGCGCGGTGCCGGCGCGTTCCGGTGGCAGCGGCTGGACGCCCGGGGTGGTGTGCACCGTGTCCCGCCACGTTTCGTCGCTGACGATCAGCAGGTCCTCCGCCTCGGCGGCCTCACACACCTCGTGCAGCAGTTCGGGCGGCGCTACGGTACCGGTCGGGTCATCGGCCACCGCGAGCAGCAGCACGCGGGGCGCGCCGCCTTCCTTCCTGATCCGGCGCACGGTCTCCAAAAGGGCGAAGGGGTCGGGCACGCCGCCGCACTCGGCAGGCGCCGGCGCGTGGTAGGTAGGGCGGTCGGCGAGCCGGGCCAGCGGCGCGTACCAGGCGGCCGATGGGCGGGTCAGCAGCACATCGCCGCCCATGAGCGCGAGCAGCGTCAGCAGCAGCGGCTGCGCGCCCGGCCCTGCGAGCACCTGGTCCGGCGCGGTGGGCAGGCCGCGCCTGGCCCAGTAGTCGGCGGCTGCTCGGCGCAGTGCGAGCGCGCCGCCCACGGGCTCGGGCTCCGAGCGTCCGGCGGCGGCGGCGAGGCGTGCGGCGAGTTCCGGCAGTGGCGGCAGCGCCCCCTGGGCCGCCGGCAGGACCAGGGGGCTGTGGGGAGCCGGGGCGGGCCACTGCATCACTACCTCCATCGGCGAGGGGGCATACCGGGGTCACCTTCGCAGATCACCGCCCCGGCACGAGCTGCCGACACGTGGCCCGGCCCTGCTCGCGGGTGCCCCGCGGGGCCAGGGCCCCCGCGTTTGCCCGCCGGGGGCCAGGGGCACCCGGCGCGAAAGAGACGAGAGACGAAGAGAACGAGAGGGAAGGTGCACACCGGATGACGATCATGCCCGAGGGGCAGCGGGACGCCTTGGAGGTGCTGACGAGCGACCATCGTGAGGTGGAGCGCTTGTTCGCCGCGTACCAGGGGTCTACGGACGCCGAGCAGCGCCGGCAGTTGATCGATCGGGTGACCATCGCTCTGGTCCAACACGCGGTCGCCGAGGAGGAGTATCTGTATCCGGCACTCCGCACGGCCATCCCGCACGGTGACCAGGTCGCCGACGCCGAACTGGCGCGGCAGTCGGCCGTCGAGGAGACACTCAACTCACTCGATGACCTCAATCCGGCGCATGAACGGTTCGAGGCCCTGGTACGGCAGCTCATGGACGAGGTGTCCGCCCATATCCGGTCCGAAGAGGACACCATCTTTCCCCAGCTGGCGACCCATCTCAGCGCGGAGCAGCGGATGGGCCTCGGGCTGCACCTCCTGTCGGCCAAGCGCACCGCGCCGACGCACCCGCACCCCGAGGCCCCGGACAAGCCGCCACTGAACAAGTTGATCAACCCCGGGGTCGCGCTGGTCGATCGGGTGCGGGACTGGCTTTCCGGCCGAACTCGATGAAATGCGGCTCAAGCCCACGGCCACGGCTGCGCACCACGGTCTCGGCTAGCTCGGCAAGCTTCCGGTTGGACTGCTGCGACATGCGCCGCAACATGCCGAAAGCGGCCTCCGCGTCACAGCCCAGGATGTGCATCATGATGCCGCACGCCTGGTCAACGACGGGCCGGGAGCGCAGCGCGGTGTCCAGTTGATCGACCTCGGCGAGCGCCGCCTGATAGCGCCTAGCGCGGACCAAATTGGTGACGGCCAGATCGCCCAGGAGTTCCGCGGTGTCCCGTTCCGCCGCGCCGAGTACGCCGGGGCGTAGCCCGTACAGCGTGACGGTGATGGCGAGCCCGTCATGTTCGAAGGGGAGCGTCGCGCAGGCGCGGACCCCGGCCTCCAGGGCCTTGGCCCGGTAGTGCGGCCAGCGCCGCTCGCGCAGCAGGTCGTCGGCGGAGCTGGGTTGCCCCGTATACAGGGCCGCCGGAATCGGCCCGTCGCCCAGGCTGAGCTGCACGGCCACCAGGGCGGACAGATCGGGGTGGGTGGCGGCGGTGAGCTGCTGTTCCATCTCCGCCTCGGCCTCAGCCTCCCCTAGTCCGTCCGCGTCATCGCCCGCCAGCAGTTGCGGCTCGCGCAGGGCCGAACGGGCCGCTGGAAGGCGGGCGTCCGGGGAGCGGCCGACGCCATCGGCGACCCGTAACCGGTCGGGCTCGGCCCAGTTCGCGACGTCGCGGGCCGCGACCGCGGTGGCGGTGGCCCCGCAGCTTCCGGGGGTGTGCGCGGCGGCCTGCTCGGCGAGCCGGGTCAGTTCACGGGTCAGGGCTGCTCCGGTGTCTGGCGGGGCGGGCGGCTGGCGGGGAACTACGCGGTTCTGGTCGGACATGGTCGCGGGCTTCCTCTCCATGGACGGGGGTTGTTTCCTCCGCTTTCCCCTCGGCTTCTCACCTTGGGTCGGATGCCCGGGCTGACGCTGGGGAAACGGCGTGGTGAACGTCGCGCTAGGAAGTGGGCCCACAGCGTTCGCACACCGAATGACGGGGCTTGGGTGGGCTGGCACCGGCTAGCGTGTGGCCATGACAGAGGGTAAGGATGAGGGGTTCAGTGAAGAGCTGACGGACTTCCGCCGGCGTGTTGAAGAGTTGCGCGCCGTACGGGCACTGCCCGAGGAGGAACGTTCGGGGGCCCTGGACGCCGCCCTGCTGGAGCTCCAGCATGCCGCGGAGGTCCTGTGGCCTCGATTCGAGCAGTGGTCAGCGGCGCGTGGAGGCGGCCGTAACCATTCTCAGGAGCAGCGACTCCTGCGGGCCCTGTTCCAGCGCATGCCGGTGGCAGTGGCCCTGGTGGACCGGGAGGCGGTCGTACGGCGGATGAACTTCGCCGCAACCCAGCTTTTTGATACGCGGGCGGGCTACGCCACGGGTCGTACGCTCACCGGTTGGTTCCGGCACGACGGCCGGGTGGCGCTGCGCTCACAGATAGCGGCGGTGGCGCGCGGCGAGGGCGGTCGCGTCCTGCTCGTTCGGGTGCCGCGGCGGCCCGGCGCAGCGGAGGGAGGGCCCGGCGCGCTGTGGGTGACGCTGGGGGCGATACGCCCGCCGGACGAACGGCAGCTTGCGGTGCTCGCCGTGTTCCAGCCCGCCGACAGCGACAGCGCGGCGCGGGGCCCTGGTGCGGTCGAGTTCTCGCTCAGCGCGACCCGTTCTCCGGCTACTCCCGACCTCGCCGAGGTCTCCCGCCAAGCGGAGGTGCTTGACCTCGTAGACGACATGGCGACGGCGCTGCTGAGCGTGGCGCGCCAGGCTCGCCCCGACACGGTCGCCAGACACGCGGCACAGGTACTCCACCAACGCTTCGCCGACTGGGTGACCGTTGACTGGGCGGAACATCCGAGCGACGGCGGCACGGCCCAAAGCCCATCCACCGCAGGTGCCCCCGAGGACGCAGCCGCCGGGGGCACCCTTCACGCCACCGCCGGGAGCGCTGCCGCTGAGGTCGCCGCAGGCGTCTTGGGGGACACGGCGTCCGCCGGCGCGGCCGGCTTGGCGTCCCATCGGCTACGGCGCCTTGTGGTCTGCGGCCCAGACGGTGGCACCGGTTTGGTGCCCGCCGTGGCCGAGCAGGACCCCGTGCAGTGCCCGCTGGTGGTGGAGGCCGTGCGAGCCGGTGCCTCGGCGTTGCAGGTGCGCCCCGAGGAGGTGGAGGCGTTCGGGCACGACGCCTCGGGCGCGCCCGTGTTGGTGGCCGCCGATGTGACCTCGCTGCTCTGCGTGCCGCTGCGGGCCGCGGGCTCCGGCCCGGCGCTGGGTGCGCTCACCCTGTTTCGGGTCGGCGCGCGGCGTGCGTTCGAAATGGCGGAGGCGGGGGTGGCGGACCGGATGGCCCGGCATCTCGCCCTCGCTTTGGACCGCGCCCCGGCGTCGGCCGCCGGGACCAACGGCTCGTCCGGGGCGGCCACCGCGGACCTCGGCGGTGACAGCACCAGTGCCGTCGCTGACACTGAACTCGGCCCGGGTCACGCTGGTGACGTGGAGGCGAGCGCCGCGACACGGGACATCTGCCTGACCGCACCGCAGCGCCCGCCGGGCCCCGATCCCGTACACCGGCCAGCCTACTGACCCAAGCCGGCCGACCGCCGCCGGTCGGCTGGCCGTTTACTCGGCTGGCCAGCGGCGGTCGGCCTCGTAGGCGCTCTTACCCGAACGTGCCATTCCCTCGCACGCGGTACGCGGTCATGCGGTACGCGGTCATGCGGTGGGCATTTACGCGGTACGCAGTCACGCGCTGGGCCAGCATGCCTTACGCGATCACGCAGCGTCTGCGAGGACCTTCTCGCCGAGCTGGGCGCAGGTGCGGCTGATCAGCCGGGAGACATGCATTTGGGACATACCAAGCTGATCGGCGATTCGGCTCTGTGTCATATCGCAGAAGAAACGCAGGTAGAGAATGTGCCGCTCGCGTTCGGGCAGCGCTTCCAGCTTCGGCTTCACGGCCTCGCGGTCAACGATCCGGTCATAGTCGGGCTCGGGCTCACCAAGGGTGTCCGCCAGCGAATATCCATCGGTCGCCCCGGTCATCTCGGCATCGAGCGAGAGCGCGGAAAAGCTATCGAGGGCGCCCATGCCGGTCCGTACCTCGTCCGGGCTCAGCCCGGTCTGCTGGACGATGTCCTCGACCGAGGGCCGCCGCCCATCGGGCGTCCTGGTCAATTCCTGGACGGCGACCCGAACCTTTTGTCGCAACTCCTGCACCCGGCGCGGCACGTGCAGGCTCCACAGATGGTCCCGGAAATGCCGCTTGACCTCACCGACGATGGTCGGCACGGCGTAGCTTTCAAAGGCGGAGCCTCGGCTCGCGTCGTAGCGGTTGACCGCCTTCACCAGGCCGAGCAGCGCGACCTGCTCCAGGTCCTCCCCGCTCTCACCACGGTTGCGGTAGGTGGCGGCAATACGTTGTGCCATGGGCATCCAGGCGCAGACCACCCGCTGCCGCAGTTCGTCCTTCTCGGGACCATCGGGCAGCTCCTCGATGCGCCGGAAATCCTCCGAGGTGTCGGGGGCATCGTCGTGCGGGTGGCGCTTGCGGGCACGTACAGACGTCATATTCCGCTCTCCCTGAGTCGGTGCATCGGTACCTCGCCATCTCGAACGGCGAGCGAAGATGTCATCGCGGGAGCGGTGCGCACGCGGACCGGACAGTCACGCGCAGGCAGCCGTGGCCTCCCGCGGGTGTGCCTCCGGTCCGAAGCACAGTTCTTCGGGTGCCCGAGCTATTTCGCGCGCAAACCACATTTCTGGCGGGCCGGTGTGAACAAGTACCCCGCAGTGGGCAGTCGCCACGCAACGAAGCCCCTCGATTGGCGCACACGGATGCGAGCAACTATCGAGGTAGGTGGGGGACACATGAGCTGTCCGTCAGCACAGAGCTCAGAAAGGGACTTCCATCATGCGCGTCGCATTTCTCTCTGCCCCCGAGGGCGTAGAACAGGTCGAACTCACCGACCCTTGGAAGGCCGTCCGCGACCACGACGGCACGCCGGTGCTGCTGTCCACCGCCTCCGGCGAGATCCAAGCCTTCAACCATCTCGACAAGGCCGACACCTTCCCGGTGGACCAACTCGTCAGCGAGGCCAGCATCGAGGACTTCGACGGCCTGGTGCTGCCCGGCGGCGTCGCCAACCCGGACGCGTTGCGGATGGACGCGGGAGCGGTCGCGTTCGTACGGGACTTCTTCGCCGCGGGCAAGCCGGTGGCGGCGATCTGCCATGCGCCGTGGACGCTGGTCGAAGCGGACGTCGTACGAGGCCGCACGCTCACCTCGTTCCCCAGCCTGCGCACTGACATCCGCAACGCGGGGGGTGAATGGGTGGACGAGCAGGTCAAGGTCTGTTCGGGTGGGCCCAACGTGCTCATCACCAGCCGCAAGCCGGACGATCTGCCCGCGTTCAACGAGGCGTTCGTGAAGGAGTTCGCCAAGGTGTCGGGCGACCAGTAAGGGCCAGCGCCCGTTAGGCCAGCTCCCATAAGAGATAGCCCAGCAAGGGCCAGCGACGGCCAAGCCCGCAGGGCTAGCAGGGGCCTTCCGGGAGCACGGCCGGCGCACCATGCGGCCGTACGCTCCCGGGAGCCCAGCCCAGCGTTGGCTCGGGCTCGGGCTCATGGCCCGGGCCTGGGGCTGGGGCTGGGGCCTAGATCACGCTAGACCAGGGGGCCGGGCTCTCAGCTCCCCTTCGGGCTCGGGGCCGGCTCAAGGGCGCCGTCCCACAAGCGTCAGTAGCTTGGTCTGTGCATCCGCCCCGGGAGGCGGCGGGAGGGGAGCGTCGAACAGCCCGGTACCCTCCAAGTCCGCTATGTACGGGGAGACTTCCTCCGTGGCGCAGTCAACCAGCTCCTTCGGCAGCCGCTCGTCGGCGCCGATCGCGCGGGAGAGGTCCCAGGTGTGGACCACCGTGTCCATCGTCATCTGGGAGCAGTAGGCGATGGCGCTGCCCTGGCCCGATGACAGGTGCACGGTCCGCTCCAGCGCGCCAGGCTCGGCGATCGCCGCAAGCGCCTCCGCCACCGCACGGTCCCAGTTCCCCACCGGGTCATCGCCCAACTGGTCACCGTCGAACCGGTCGCCTTGTTCCTCGATGGTGGAGCCATCCCGGATCAGGGGCGGCACCCAGAGCTGTTCGGCCATCAGATGGTTCACCAGGTCCCGTACGGACCACTCGGTGCAGGGTGTCGGCGCGTCCCACTGGTCGGAGCCGATGGCATGCACCCGGTCGGAGAAGAGTTCAAGGGCCTCACGGTGCCGTCGTGACACACGCTGCTCATCCGTCTTGTCAGCCATGCGCCCCATTGTCGCCACACCCCAGCCCGCCCGCCTCCGCGCGGGTACCGGCGCACCGCGAGCCGCTGTCCTACCTCGGTGTGGAGCCCGCTCGCGCGGGGGCGCCGTTCCTAAGTCCGTCGCGGGAGACACAGCTCGGACCATCGCAACGGGCGCGGGTCCCTGACACCCGCGCCCGGCGACTGTTCCGGTTCTCGACCGTCAACAGGTGGCCGCTCAGCCATGCCTCGGGTGCCCTGGTGGCGCCCGGTCAAACTCATGGATTTTCCTCAGCTCCCGGTCACACCGATCCCACCCGCAACACGCGGGTGTACAGCACCCGCCCATCCGTGTGACAGCGCAGGCCCCGGGTACTCGCTCGCCGCGGTGGGCCTGGGCGGGCCGGACGAGCCAGGTGGTCCGGCCCGGGCAGGCTCGGGCGGTGCCGCATGCGGTTCGGGCTGTGCCCGTGGGGGCATTCGACCGCCAGGGCTCCGCCTTCCCGACACCAGAAGGGCTCCCGGGCCCCCGAGGGACGGCGTTTCTCGCGCCCCGGGGAGTGCGAGGGCCCGTGACCCGAAGGCCACAGAGAAGGCGAAGCGAGATGGCACAGTACGTAAGGCATGTCATGACTCCCGAGGTGACGGCGGTGCCGCCGGATGCCTCGCTGGTGGAGGCCGCCCAGCTCATGCGTGCCAGGGACATCGGAGATGTCCTCGTCACCGACAATGGCCGGCTGCTCGGGGTGCTGACGGACCGCGACATCACCTTGCGCGCGGTCGCAGACGGTGCCGACCCGCTGACGGTGAGCTGCCTGTCGATCTGCACCCCCGAGCCGGTCACGGTGGCTCCTGACGCGGCCGTGGGTGACGCGGTACGGCTGATGCGGCGGCACGCGATTCGCAGGCTTCCGGTCGTGGAAAACGGGCAGCCGCTTGGCATGGTGAGCATCGGGGACATCGCCGAAGAACACGATCCGGGCTCCGCGCTGGCAGACATCAGCCGGGCCCGGCCCACCAACAGCGCTGGTGGGCCAGCCGGCTGACAACGTTCCCGTACGCCGGGCGCGCCGTACGCGCCGTACGCACCGTACGCACGGCATGTGCCGTACGTACAGGCCGCGGCCGTGTCCCCCGCACCACGGCTTACGCTGACGGGCGCCGCAGAGCCGGCGGCCGTGGCGGAGCCACGCGAGCAGTTAACCAAGGGAGTGGACGCATGGCGGGAAAGGGCGCGCGGCCGACCGGGGCGCACCGGTCGCGAGGGCGCAGACGATCGCGGGGCAGCGCCACGGCAGGGCCAGGGTCATTCGGTACCCCGCCATCGTGGGCGCCCTGGCTTCGGCCTGCGGGAGCCTTGCCGATACGGCCCGCGGAGCGCGCTGCGGAGGGGGACCGCTGGCTGGTCCGCCTGGACAAACGGTTCTTTGAGACGGTGGCAGCACGGAATTGGCCGGGGGCTGAGCCGGTGTTGCCGCGGCTGAGCCGCAGCGCGAACCACGGGCTGCTGTGGTTCGGCATCGCGGCGGGCATGGCGGCCACCGGTCATCGGCCCACGCGCAAGGCCGCGCTGCGTGGAGTGGCATCGCTGGCCCTGGCGTCGGCGACGGTGAACACCGTGGGCAAGCGTTCGGTGCGTCGGGCCAGGCCGCTGCTGGATGCGGTACCGATGATCCGGCGGCTGCGCCGACAGCCCTTCACCACCTCCTTCCCCTCCGGGCACTCCGCGTCGGCCGCCGCCTTCGCCGTGGGCGTGGCACTGGAATCGCGCCGTTGGGGCGCCGTGGTGGCCCCCATCGCGGCGTCGGTGGCGTTCTCCCGCATCTACACGGGCGCGCACTACCCCAGCGATGTGATCGCGGGCGCGGCCCTCGGTGCCGGCGCGGCGTTGGCCGTACGCGGACTCGTACCGACCCGGCACCAGTTGCCGTCCGCCGCGCGCCCGCGTACCGACGCCCCCGCGCTGCCCGGTGGCCGCGGGCTGATCATCGTCGCCAACTCCGGATCGGGCGCAACGAGCGTGTGGCCGCCGCGGGCCGATCCGCTGGAGGCGATCAGAGAGGCGTTGCCCGAGGCCGAGTTCTGGATGTTCACGCCCGAGCCCGAGCCCGATCTGGTTCCCGAGGAGGAGGCGGCCAAGGCACATGCCGCGGCCGACCGGGACAAGCGCGCCGGTGTGCTCCCCACGCAGGTCACCGAGGTCGATGACGCCGGCGGCGTAGCGGCGCCCGTAGCACTTCACGCAGTGCCGCCCGCCGACGAGCCGCCATCGCTGACCGACTTGCTGGAGAAGGCCGCGCGCCGAGCCTGGGAGGTCGGCGGCGCGCTGGGAGTGTGCGGCGGCGACGGCACCGTCAGCGCCGCGGCCACCGTGGCGGCGCGCACCGGCCTACCGCTGGCCGTGCTGCCCGGCGGCACGTTCAACCACTTCGCGTACGACCTGGGCCTGGAGACCGTCGATGACACCTGCCGGGCGGTGACGGCGGGTGAGGCCGTGGCCGTTGACCTCGCGCGCTTCACGCCCGATGGCTCCTCATCGCCCACCCACTACGTCAACACCTTCAGCATCGGTTGCTATCCGGAGCTGGTACGCATCCGGGAACACTGGGCAGGGCGCATCGGCAGTTGGCCAGCCGAGGTGCTGGCCGCGGCCCGGGTGCTGCGTACATCGGAACCGCTCCCACTCGTCGTCAACGGCGCCAGCCGCTCGGTGTGGATGCTCTTCGCGGGCAACTGCTCCTACCGCGGGGTTGGTTCGGCCCCGGCCAGCAGGCACGATCTGGCCGATGGGCTACTCGATGTGCGCATCGTGCACGGCGGTCGGCTGCCTCGTGTCCGGCTGCTGACGGCAGCGCTGTTCGGCGTGCTGCGCCGCTCCCCCACCCACGCGGAGGCACGGCTGCGCCGGCTGCGGGTGGACGGCATTCCCGAGGGTGCGCATCTCGCGTACGACGGCGAGGTGGCACCGGCACCGCCCGGCCTGACCCTGGACAAGGTGAACGAGGCACTGCGCGTCTACCGGCCGCTCGAAGGCTGAGGGCTGCGCCGCGGCACGACAGCCGGTGCTGGTCGGGTGGGGCGTACCGGCAGGGGCCAGCACCGGTGGTCGCGCCGACAGTCAGCCGCCGCACCTCGCGGACGGACCACCGCACACCGGATGGGCTCACCGCACACCGGTCGAGGTCACCGCGCATCCCCCGATGACCGCATCGTAAGACGCCTCGCTCACCATGCGAGATGTCAGCGTACGGTGCGACGTGGGCGTCCGCGCACGGGCGCCCCCACTCCAGGGGAACGAGAGGTCCGCCATGTCCACCGGCACGCCGCGCCGCGCCGCCTCCTATGTCCACGGCCATCACGCGTCAGTGCTCCGCTCCCACACCTGGCGCACTGCCGCCAATTCGGCTGCCTATCTGCTGCCCGATCTCACCACCGGGCACTCGGTACTCGACCTGGGCTGCGGGCCCGGCACCATCACCGTCGATCTCGCGGAGCGAGTGGCGCCGGGCCAGGTCACGGCCGTTGACGCGGCCGATGGCGTGCTGGACCGGGCACGCGCCGTGGCGGCCGAACGCGGACTTGCCAACATCACGTTCGCCGTCGCCGACGCGCACCAACTGGACTACCCCGACGCCTCGTTCGATGTGGTGCACGCCCATCAGGTGCTCCAGCACCTGGGTGACCCGGTAGGCGCGCTGCGCGAGGCGCGCCGGGTCTGCCGTCCCGGTGGCGTGATCGCCGCGCGGGACGCCGACTATGCCGCCATGGCGTGGTATCCGCGCGTCCCCGGCCTCGATACCTGGCTGGCGATCTACCGCTCGGTGGCCCGCGGCAGCGGTGGCGAGCCGGACGCCGGGCGACAGTTGCTGTCCTGGGCCCGCGAGGCGGGCTGCACCGACATCACGGCCACCGCCAGCACCTGGTGCTATGCGACGGCCCCCGAACGCGCCTGGTGGAGCGGGCTGTGGGCAGAACGGACGCTGACCCCCGAGTATGTGGAGCGCACCGTTTCCGGCGGGTACGCCACTCGGGAGGCATTGCACACAGCCGCCGACGCCTGGCGGGAGTGGGGCGAGGCGGCCGACAGCTGGTTTGCCGTCCTGCACGGGGAGATCCTCTGCCGCGTGTGATCCCTCTCAACTAGGCTCGGCAGCATGGACATTTTGGGGACTTCGCTGCGGGTGTGCGTGCCGAATCTGGATGCCGCAATCGCCGTCTACGAGCGGCTGACCGGGGCGCAGGCGATGCGCTTCGAGCGGGGCAGCGTGTCGGTCGCCGCCGTTGGCTGCTTCTTCCTGATGAGCGGCCCCGAGGCCGAGTTGTCGATCCTCCGGAAGGTCACGGCGACGCTTGCGGTGCGGGATGTGGACGAGGCCATGCAGGACCTGGAGTCAGTGGGCGCGCAGATCATCGCTGGCCCGCTGCCGACTCCGATCGGCCGCAACCTGGTCGCCCGGCACCCGGACGGCTCGGTCTTCGAGTACGTGGACCGCAACCCGCAACCGGGTCCCTGACCGGGGCCAGCCCCCAGCTCGCACCGCGTTACGACGGTCGCATCCGGAACTCGTAGCGGTCCGGCAGCGGATGCTCCGCGCGGGCCCGCGCCCGCACGTCGCCGGAGCTGAGTTCCGCCGCCCCCTCGCGGGCAGCGATGAGGGCTTCGGCGATGGCGTACCAGGTGTCGCTCAGCGCCTCGTCGCCCTCGCGGAGATCGTCCACTTCAAAGCCCCGGTCGAACAGCGCGCGGGCCTGCTGCACATCGCCACTCGCCAGCAGCACCCGGGCTTCGAGCAGGACGAATCTGCCGCGCTCACGCACCGCGGCGGGCAGTGCGGCCAAGACGGTACGCGCGTCATCGGCGCGCCGCACCGCCAACAGGGCGCTCACCGCCTCGCGTCCGAGCCCCGCCAGCGCCACGGTCCACTCGGCCGCCGCGTCGTCCGGGCCTGCTGGGTCCGCCGCTTCCACGGCAGCCGCGCCGCTGGCACCACCAGCCCCACTAGCGCCGCCGTCGCCGTTTCGAGTGCGCCACTCGTCCACCGCTCCACGGAAGGCGGCGAGCCAACGGTCGGCTGCCCGGTCGTGGTGACCGTCCAGCTGATCGGCAACGGCCAGGCAGCGCAACACCGGCCACCAGTCGCTGATCTCGATGGCCCGCTCCCAGCTCCGTACCGCCTGCGAACGGTCGCCCTCGTGCCACTGGGCAACGCCCAGGTGGTACTTGAGGTGCGGGTCCACCAGCACATCGGCGTCGGCGGTCTCCAGGAGTTCGCGCCAGGGGCGCGACACCAACGAGGTGCCCGGCGGCATCGCGGGCTCGGGCGCGGGCAGCGCGCCGGTTCGCAGAAGGTCGCGCCACGGCTGCTGTTTGGCGCCCAGCGCGGCGGGGGCGAACGGCGTGCCCGGCAGCACGTATCCGCCGCGTTCCACCTCAAGCGCGCCCCAGCCCGACCCCTGGGCCAGTGACTCCTTAGGCTCGGTGTCGGCGTGCGGCAGCCACGCCTGATACGCGGCCTCGACATCGGCCCGTGGCAGCGCCTGCGCGAGCCGTTCGGCCACCGCGCCGCGGGCCGCTGCCCAGTCGGCGCCGTGGACGGCGGCGGCGTCGGCATCCAACGGTCCGTACGCCTCCAGCCAACTGAAGTCCTCTTCGGCTCCGAGCCGCACGTGTTCGAGTTGGGTACGGGCGAGGCCGGCCTGAATCTCGGCATAGCCGCCGGTGCCCGGCTCGGTGAGCCAGCGCTGCCAACGGCGCCCACCGGCCCCCGCGCCCCACAAAAAGAGCTTGCGGCCTCGCAGCAGGTCGGTCGAGGTGTGCACCAGCCCACGGCCATCGGCGTCCAACGCGGCGATCCAGCGCCTGTCGTCGGCGGGCAGCTCGTAGAAGTAGTCGGCCGCATACGCGCTGCGCAGCGGATAGGTGTGATCCACGCCCTGCCACTCGGGCACCGGGACGCGGCGCAGGTCGCGCTCATAGCCGAAGTGGTACGCCGCGTCGGCCGGGGCCAGGACCCGGCTGCCCTCGTCCTCGGGGACGGCGATGTTGGACCACCAGTAGACCGGGGCCGGATGGGGATGCGGATTGCGCACCCGTACGCCCACGTACAGGAAGTCCGAACCGTCCGGGAGCCACAGATCGATCTGGAACGGCAGGTCACGCAGCCGCTCCCACTCCCATAGGCGCAGCATCTCGCCGCCGCAGCCGTCTGGCGCGGGGACGCGCGCCGCGTGCATGGGCGCACAGGAGAGGGTGGTGTGGCCAGTGGCGCCGATGTTCCACTCGATGCCGCCGGAGAACCAGGCGCCGTTGAGCGCGAAGTCGGCGGGTTGGAAGACGGGGTTGCGGTAGAGGAGTTCGCGCTCGGTCGGCTTGTGGAAGAGGGAGACGACCCGCCCGCCGAGGCCGGGCAGCACGGTGGCGCGCAGTCGGTCGTTCTCGATCACGATGGCGTCCAGCGCGGTGGGTACGCGATGGCGCGTGTAGGCGTCGCGCAGCCGGGTGGGCAGCACCGAGTGCAGCGGCTCGTACGCGACTTGCCGGGCCATTTGGTCGGGCAGCTGGGCCCGGGTCCGGTCATCGATGCGGTGGACCTCGTCCAGTGGGCTCAGGGCGGGCAGCGGGTTCTCCGGGCCCAGCGGCGCGGCGGGAAGGGTCAGGGTGGTGCGTCGCACGCTCGTTGCCACTGCTGCCTCTCTCAGTCCTTGACCTGTGGCCCCCTCGGCTGCGGCGGCCGTGTGATCACCATGGAACATGGTGTGGCCCCGGCTGAACAGGGCTTCCGCCGATCAGAGTTCCGCCGGGGCGGTCATGGGTGGTGGGCGGCCGGGGGAACGATCCTCACGGCAGGTAAGGTAATCCTAATCTTTAGCAGTTCTTTGTCGGTTTTGCGTCGTGCCGGAGGTTTACTCCCATGCTTTCCTCCCTCCCGCCGACCGGGATGCCCAAGCGGCCCCCGCGGGTGCCGCGCCCCGCGCCCGTGCCGCGCGTGGACAGCCCGCGGTTGGCGACGCTGGCGCGCCGCCTTGAGGCGTGCGGGCAGGAGGCAGCGGGCGCCGAGGGGGCAGCGGCAGAGGCAGTGGCAGAGTTTTGGCGCGAGGTCGCGGCCGTTGGCGCCCCACTGATCGAGCAAGACCCGCAGGGCGACCCCGAACACGCGGTGGTCACCTTCGTTTGGCGCGGCTCGCAGGACACCCGGGCGGTGCTGGTGCTGCCCAACAAGGTGATCGATCCGCGCGAGCCCGACCGCAACCTGATGGACCGGTTGCCAGGCACCGACATCTGGCACTGGTCGGTGCGGATGCGGCGCGACTGGCGGGCGACGTACGCGCTGTGCGTCGACGAACCCGATGCCGAGCAGGCTCCCCCGCCGGCCGCAAGCCACCGCGGTGGCCCGCCACCTGCGGGGGGCCGTCCGGCCCCCGCAGACGCCGCGGGCCCCGCGGACCCCGGGTATATCGCCTGGCTACGCGGCCAGGGCCGGCCCGATCCGCTCAACCCCCGTGCGCTGCCCCGACGCTGGGGTGGTGCTCAGCAGTCGGTGGTGCGCCTGCCGCTGGCGCCGAGCGAGGCCGACTGGCAGGTGCGCGACGGCATCCCCCGCGGTGCGGTCAGCAGCCATCCGGTGCGTAGCGCCGCACTCGGCACCGAGCGCCGCGTATGGGTCTACACGCCCGCCGGGCGACCCGCGGCCGGGGCGGCGCCGGGCCCCGACGCAGCGCCCGGTGCCGGCGCGCGGGCGGACCTGCCCGTGCTGGTGCTCTTCGACGGCGAGATGTGGCAGCCGGAACTCGGCGTGGCCACGCTGCTCGACAACCTGATCGCCGATGGCCGCCTGCCCCCACTGATCGCGCTGCTACCCGACTCCCTCGACAGCGACACCCGCTGGTCCGAACTGGCCTGCAATGACCGGTTCGTACGCTTCCTATCGGACGAGCTGCTGCCGTGGGCGGCGGCGCGCTGGCCGGTGACGGACGACCCGGCGCGCACCGTGCTCGCGGGCCAGAGCCTGGGCGGCCTGATGGCCGCGTACGCCGCGGTGCGCGCCCCGCACCGGTTCGGCAACGCGCTCGCACAGTCGGGCTCCTTCTGGTGGCCGGACGGGCCCCAGGGCCAGTGGCTGACCTCGCTGCTTGAGGCGGCGCCAGAACACCCCGCCCACCCGGTGCGCTTCTGGCTTTCGGCGGGCGAACAGGAGTGGGTGCTGCTCCCGGCGAACCGGCGGCTGCCGGCCGTGCTGCGGACGAAGGGATACGAAGCCGAGTACCGGGAGTTCAACGGCGGCCACGACTACCTGTGCTGGCGCACCGAGCTCGCCGATGGCCTGACCGCACTGCTCGCGGAATGCATAGCCGCTCCGGCGGCGGGACAAGCAGCCGCTCCGGCGGCGGGATATACAGCCGCCCCGGCGGCGGGATACACAGCCGCCCCGGCGGCGGGAGGTACGAGCGGGGCAACGGCGGGGCGTGCGGACGCGCCGGTCAGTCCGCCGGCTGGCTGAGCCGCAACTGATTGCCGAAGGGGTCAAGGAGGGTGACCGAAAGGCCGATCTCATCCTCCTCAAGCCCCGGCTTGAGGTACGGGTAGTTCTTGCCCAGCAGTTCGGTGTGCAGCTCGCGTACGCCATCGAGCTCGATGTATACGGCGGAACCGGGCGTCCCATCCCCGTGGTGCTCCGACAGGTGCAGCACCAGCGCACCCCGGGAGACCTGCGTGTAGGCGGGCATTCCCGCGGCGAACCGGTGCTCCCAGTCCACGGCGCAGCCGAGGTAGTTCACGTAAAACTCATGGGCCTTGGTCTTGTCGAAGACCCGCAGCACGGGAACGGTGCGTCGAAAGGAGACAGTCATGGCCTCACTGTGCCTGCTTCGGCGCTTCGACGAGGCATTTCGCTGGTGATGGCCCACCGCTCGTGGTCACGCCACGCGCCATCGATGAAGAGAAAGTCCGGCGAGAATCCCTCAAGGCGGAAACCAAGCCGCTTGACGAGCGCGATCGAGCGCTCGTTGTCGGGCTGGATGTTGGCCTCAAGACGGTGCAGCCGCATGGGGCCGAAGGCGTACTCCGCGACGAGGCCAAGCCCCTCGCTCATCAGGCCGCGCCCGGCCGCGTGCGCGAACGCGCCATAGCCAAGTGCCCCGCACTGGAACGCTCCGCCGACGATGGCGTTGATCGCTACGTAACCGGCGATCTCATCCGTCCCCCGCTCACAGATGACAAAGCCCACCCGCGACGGCTCCTCCAGCCGGTGCACATAGGAGGCGAACTCTTCCCTGGACGTCGGCGGAAACAACCACGGTCGGTGCAGTGCGACGCTCTGCCGCGCGCTGGTGATGAACTCCCGCTCATCGTCCCGGCGCAGCCGGCGAATGGCCGCGCGCTCCCCAAGGGCGAGATACCCACCGCGGGGAGGGCCACCGGCGCCGGACAGATGGGAAGCGTGGGAGGTGCCGGCTGCGTCATGGGCGTCATGGGCATGATGGCGGGCGCCGCTCGGGTCCTGTGAGCCGTCGCCGGTGGGCCGGTTGCTCGTTGGGGGCGAGGAGCGGCCCGCGCGTGGCGGTCGCTCGGGGTGCGAGGCAGACATCGGCCCATCGTACGAAGCCAGCCGCGGGGCGGCGAGGCGGTGGGCGCGTTACCGACAGGCTGCTAACGCCGTCGAAACAGGTACGCGCCACACAGGCCGCCGATCACCGTCACCGCCGCCAGCGCCAGCCACAGCGGCATGGTGACCTCGGGAATCAGCAGCCGGATCTTGACCTGCCGGGTGTTCTCGAAGATGAAGACCAGGCCGAGGATCGCGACGATAAGGAGGGCGATCCTGCCGGGCGTGAAGAACTCGCTGCCGCGCCCGCCGCCGTCGGTTTTCGCCTTGGGGCTCATGCCGCACCTTCCGTCGAACGTCCAGACCGCCCCCTTAAGTCCAGAATGCGGCGGCCGTCTGCGAGCGCATCGCGTGACGGCGCAGCGTAGGCCGTATGGGTGACGGCCGCGGCCGTCCGCACATGCACCACCGCACCCAGGCATGGGATCAGCTCACCCGGGCACGGGAAACGGACGTGCCTGAGCATGGGCAGGAAGCCGTGCCTGGACAGGGAAGGAGCCGTGCCGGGCACGGGAAACGGAGGCAACAGCGAGGTGCTGGGAGGCGATGGTGGCCGCGTGGTGGTGGCTGAGATGGGAGCTGGCGGCCGTGGGGCGCACGGCGCGCAACGCGCTGCGTGCGCCGGGACCCGAGCGGGACGCGATGACCCAGTCGCTCAAGGCGGCCGGGGCCGCCATCGCCGCTTGGGCGCTGACGGGCTGGTGGCTGACCGCGCCGCTGGCCCTCCTGGCCCCCTGGACGGCACTGGCCCTGGTGGACGCGACGGTGTACCGGTCCTTCCGCGCCGGCCTGCAACAGCTCGCCGTCATCGTCGTCGGCACCCTGTGGGCCACAGCCGCCATGGCCATGACGGACGGCAACACCATGGGTTCCATGCTGATCGCGCTGCCGGCCCTGGTGCTGGTGGGCACCTATCGCCGGCTCGGCTCGCAGGGCATTTACGGCGCGACGACCGCGCTGTTCGTCATCACCTATGGCGCCTACTCGCTCAGTGCCGTCAGCCATCGACTGCTGGAGACCGCGATCGGCGCCGTCATCGGCATCGCCGTCAACGTGCTCATCCTGCCGCCCATCCACCTCGACAACGTGCGCGATCAACTCCTTCGCCTGCCCCGGGAGAGCGCGGATCTCCTACGTACCGTCGCCGAAGGGCTCCGGGGCGGCGATTGGGGGGACGCGGATGCGGCCGGGTGGCACGACCGGGCCCGGCGCATGGAACGCATTCCCGACGCCGTCGCGGAGGCGCGCCAGTGGAGCGCCGAGAGCGTTCGCCTCAACCCGCGCTGGCGCCTGCGCCGCCAAGTCTCGCCGCCGCCTCCCCCAGCGGCCGATATGACCTGGGAGCGCGTGGCCGGCCATCTGACCGCCATCACCCGCACTCTGACGGTGACCGCGGGCGAACAGGCGCTGCTGAGCGCGCCCGGTAGGCAGTACCTCACCCGTTACGCGGAGCTGGCCGAGCACATGGCCGCGCTGTGTGATGCCGAGGCCGCGGCGCTGCGGAACAAGCATCCCCGTCAACAGAAGGCACAGCGAAGAGCACGGCAGGAAGCCCAGCTAGACGTGCAGCAGGACGCACAGCAGAACGCACAGCAGCAGGACACCGCGGATATCGACCCTGCGCGCACGTGGGAGCTGTACGACGGTCTCGCCGCGGACTTCCACCACCAGACCGGGCCCGCCTCGGCGGTAAGCGGCGGCCTGTTGGTGGAGACCAAGCAACTCCTGAACGAACTCACCCGACGCGAAGGCTGGGACGACCACCGGGACAACCACCGGGACGACGGCGAAAAAGAAGCCGACGATCACGGTTAGTGCTCTGACCGCCTCAATGCGCCGGGTTCCTCGTCGAAGGCGGCGGCCATCGGGGCGTTCGGCGGAACCGGTCCAGCTTGG
Organism: Streptomyces zagrosensis; assembly: GCF_014203645.1. Lineage (GTDB taxonomy): Bacteria > Actinomycetota > Actinomycetes > Streptomycetales > Streptomycetaceae > Streptomyces > Streptomyces zagrosensis. Next base: position 196,792 of record NZ_JACHJL010000011.1, read on the forward strand.
CCTCGAAGTCCGATTCGCTGGATTCCTCCCCAGCCTTGGGCCCTCCCGCTCAAGGTCAGAGCACTAGCCACCCAGCCCGCCGCGTGGACCACCGAAGTGGCCCACGCGGCGTCGAACAGCCTGCTACGCGATCTACGCGACCTCACCCCGGTCGCCGCCGTCAGATGGCGTCCCGCAGCCACTCCCGTACCGCCTCGGCGACCCTTGCGAGCGGGCCGGGCTGGGTGAGTTGCGGGTGCAGGCAATCGATGTCGTGGTTGACCAACCGGCCGGTGACGTAGGGCTGCCATGCCTCGCGGGTCAGCCAGTCCTCCGCGCGGGGCGCTGTGGCCGTGAAGAACAGCACGTCGCCTTCGAAGGTCCGGTGCTCGTGCTTGCGCATCAGCATGGCGTTGTTGACCACGATGTCCACGACTGCCGTAAGCGTGTAGTCCGGCAGGCTGGCCAGCGCGCTGCCCTCGCGGCGCAGCGTGTCGATGACCTGCGCGCGCGTCAGCGACTCGCCCGCCTGGATATCGAACCCGGCCATCCGCAGCAGCGCCCGCTCAGCGTCGGCTTGCGCCGGTATGGCCATGGTCCGCCACTGGTCGGAAGGGTAGGCGTCCATCAGGGCGAGGAGTTCGACGCGCTCCCCGGCCTCCTGGAGCCGTACCGCGACGGTGTGCGCGATGACGCCGCCAACGGACCAGCCGAGCAGCCGGTAGGGGCCGTGTGGCTGAACGGAGCGGATGTGGTCGAGGTAGTCGGCGGCCTGCTCCTCCATCGTGCCGGGCAGCGGTTCGGGCTCGGTCAGACCACGCGCCTGGAGCCCGTAAAGGGGCTGGTCGGAGCCGAGTCGGGACAGCAGACCCGCGTAGCACCAACTGATGCCGCCCGCCGGATGCAGCGCGAACAGCGGTCGTTCACGGCCGCCAGCGCGCAGCGGCAGCAGCACACCCAGCGCGTCATCGGCCCCACCGTTGGCCCCGCGGCCGGCCTCGCCGTCGCCCGCGGCCAGCACTCGCTCCGCGAGCGCGGCCGGGGTTGGTGCCTGGAACAGGGTGCCGAGGGCGAGTTCGGTGCCCAGCGTCTCGCGGATGGCGGCGACGAGCCGGACGGCGAGCAGCGAGTTGCCTCCCAGCTCGAAGAAGCTGTCATCCACGCTCGCCTGCTCTACCCCGAGCACCTGCGCGAACAGCCGGGTGAGGGACTCCTCTTGGTGGCTGCGCGGGGCGCGGCCCACTGCGGTGGCGGTGGCCGGCGGCGCGGGCAGGGCCTTGCGTTCGAGCTTGCCGTTGGGGCTCAGCGGAAACGCGTCCAAAACGACGATGGCGCTTGGCACCATGTAGTCCGGCAGCCGCGCGGCGAGCCGCTCTTTGAGCATGGTGGGGTCGAGCTCTTCCACCACTGCCGTCCCCGCGGGGAGAGCGTCAGTCCCGTTCGGGGCCGTCCCGGCAGCGCGGGGCCCCGGCTCACCGGCCCGGTCCGCCTCAGCCGCTGCGGCAGCCACGGCAACCGCTTGCCTGGTTTCATCGCGCTCCGTTGGTGAGCGGTCGGCCCTGGCGGCGGCATCCGCCTGGGCCGACCACCCGGTCTGCGGGGTGGGCTGGTGGCCTGTGACGTAGCCGATCAGCCGCTGGTCGCCGGGCCGGTCCTCGCGGACCAGCGCACAGGCCGCGGCGACGCCGTCCTGTGCGGCCAACGCCGCCTCGATCTCGCCCAGTTCGATACGCAGGCCGCGCAGCTTCACCTGGTGATCGGTGCGGCCCAGATATTCGACGCAGCCGTCAGTGCGCCAGCGGGCCAGGTCGCCGGTGCGGTACATCCGGGCGCCGGCCTCGCCCTGGGCCGCGGCGAACGGGTCGGCGACAAAGCGGGTGGCGGTCAGTTCGGGGCGCCCGAGGTAGCCGCTCGCCAGTTGCGCTCCGGCCAGGTACAGCTCGCCGGCGATGCCGGGCGGGCAGGGCTGGAGAGCGGCGTCGAGTACGTACAGGCGGGTGTTCCACACCGGTTTGCCGATCGGCACCGGGCCGCTCTCGCCCGCCTCGCACGGGTGGTACGTGACATCGACGGCAGCCTCGGTCGGCCCGTACAGGTTGTGCAGCGGCACCCCGGGCAACAGTCGGTGGAACTCGGTGACGGTCTCCCTGGGCAGCGCCTCTCCGCTGCAAAACACCCGGCGTAGCCCGGTGCAGTGGACCGCACCCGGCTCGGTGAGGAAAACGCCGAGCAGCGATGGCACGAAGTGAGTTGTGGTGATGCCCTGTTCGCGGATGATGCGGGCCAAGTAGGCCGGGTCCTGGTGTCCGCCGGGCTCGGCGACCACCAGCGTCGCGCCTTCGCGTAGCGCCCAGAAGAACTCCCACACCGACACGTCGAACCCGGACGGGGTCTTTTGGAGCACCCGGTCATCGGGGGTGAGCCGGTAGGTGTCCTGCATCCAGCGCAGCCGGTTGTCGATCGCCGAGTGCGGCACGACCACGCCCTTGGGGCGGCCGGTGGACCCTGAGGTGTAGATGACGTACGCGGGGTGGTGCGGGGTGAGCGCGCGGCCCGGGTCGGTGCCCGGCTTGGTGGCCAACTCGGCGCGTAGCTGCGGGTCATCTAGCACGAGGATCGGCAGCTCGGTGGCAGGCAGCGCGCCCGAGGTCGCCTCGTTCGTCAGCACGCACACCGGCTTCGCGTCGTCCAGCATGTACGCGAGCCGCTCGGCCGGATAGTCGGGGTCGAGCGGCAGGTACGCGCCGCCCGCCTTGAGCACCGCGAGCAGCGCTACCACCAGGTCAACCGAGCGCGGCAGCGCGACGGCGGCCAGCACCCCGGGGCGCACGCCGAGTTCGATCAGGCGCCGGGCGAGTTGGCCCGCGCGCGTGTTGAGCTGCGCGTAGGTCAGGGCGGTGGCGCCGAAGACGAGCGCGGTGGCGTCCGGAACGCGGGCGGCGCGGGACTCGATCGGGCCGATCAAGGTGGTGGGCGGCAGCGAGCGCGCGGTGTCGTTGAACTCGGCGAGCACCTGGGTGCGTTCGGCCGCGGTCAGTACGGCGAGGTCGCCCAGCGGCGCGTGCGGTTCGGTGCCCGGGTCGGCGACGCGGGCCAACAGATCGAGGAATCGTCGCTGGTGGGTGGCGAGTTCGGGCTCCGTGTACAACTGTGGGTTGCCGTCGTAGTCGATGCGCAGGCCGGCACCGTCGGCCCGGTCGTAGATGTTGACGGTGAGGTCGTCCACCGGGCCCGTGGCGAGGTTGTGCGCCTGCGAGCGGGCGCCGGCGAAGGTCAGCCCGTAGTCGAACGGCATGACGTTGATCAGCGGGCCGACGAGCGCCCGGCCGTCGCCGAGCAGCCCGAGGTCGCGGCGCATGTCCTCGTAGCGGTAGCGCTGGTGGCGGCGTGCGGCGCGGATGCCGAGCACCACCTGGCGGACGAGGTCGGCCAGCGTGTCCTGGGGGCTGACCCGCAGCCGTAGCGGCAGGACGTTCATCACCATGCCGGGGATGCGCAGCGCCGTGGAGCCCATCCGGCCCATCATGGGCAGGCCGAGCACGACGTTTTCGCTGTGCGTGGCCCGCGAGAGGTACAGCGCCTGGGTGGCGAACAGCAGGTCGGGCCAGGTGGCGCGGAGCGAGGCGGCGAGGGTGCGCAGGCGCTCGGTCTCCTGGTGGCCCAGGTGCGCGGTGTGGCGTACGAAGGTGCGGTCGGGCAGTGCGGTGCGCCCGGCCAGGTTGGGCGCACCGGGCACATCGACAGCGCGCGGCCCACCGCCGCCTGCGGCGTCACCCTGGCCGGCTCCCTCCTGACCGGTGTCCTCCTGGCCGGTGTTCGCGCCGAAGTGGCCTAGGTCCACGCCGATTTCGGCGGCCCAATAGGCGCGGTCCTTGTGGTATGCCTCGTCCGATCGGTACGCATGGTCGGCTGCGACCAGTTCGGTCAGGCGCCCGAACGGGCTGGGTCCTGGCTCGGTGTCGGCGGCGAGGGCCGTGTAGACCTCGGCGACGCGGCGGGCGAGCAGCGAGTAGCCGTATCCGTCCATGACGAGGTGGTGGACGCGCTGGTACCACAGCCACCGCTCGTCGCCCACCCGGAAAAGCGCGTGCTGGAACAGTGGGCCCGCCGCCAGGTCGAACGGCGTGGCGAGGTCGGCGCGCATCCAGGCGAGGGCGACCGCATCCGGCCCGTGCTGGCCGTCGCTGAACTGGCGGCCGGTGTGTCCTTGGCGGCTCCTGTGCTCTTGGCGACTGCTGTGCCCCTGGGTGCCGTGGTGACCTTCGCGGCCAACGCTGCCCGCGCGCCAAACGCCGTCAGCACGGCTCTCGGGCCCGCGCAGATCCGCCTGGTGCAGCGGGAAGGCGCACCGCACCGGGCCGTTGCTCTGTTCGTCGATGTGGCCAGGGTGACCAGGGCGTCCAGGGTGGCTAGTGCCAGTGGGGGCCGGGCGGCCGGGCGGCTCGATCTCGATGGGGACCTGCCGGGGCCCCTCGCTCCCGGCGGCGCCCGCGATGATGCGTACCCGCAGCGCGTCGGCCTCGCCTGCGGTGCGGTGCAGCGCCTCGGCGAAGACGGCCGGGTCCAAGGGGCCGTGGATCTCGATGTACTCGGCGGTGTTTTGGGCCGGGCTGTCCGGGTCCAGGGCCTGCGCGAACCACATGCCCGACTGGGCCGAGGTCAGCGGCAGCCCGGCCGCGGCCTGCCCGCCGGGGCCCGCCGCACTGCCCTTCGGCACAGCCGAGTCGAGCACTGCGGTCATGCCTGGGCTCCCAGCAGCGGGGCCCACCGCTCGATGGCGGGCTCCTCGGCGAGGTCCACGAAGCTCACCTCGACGCCGTGCTCCCGCCGCCAGCGCTCGACCAGGGACATCACGCGGACCGAGTCGAGGCCGTAGTCCACCAGGTTCTCGTTGTCGGGGATGTCGCAGGGGTCCTCTCCGAGCACGTCGGCGACGTCGGCGCGGATCTGCTCCACAGTGAGTGCCATCGCGGTTACTTCCCCTCGAAAATGGTGTCGGTGGTGGTGACGACGGCGCATTTGGCGGCGGCGTAACGCAGCGCCAACTCGTGGTCGGCGGCGGAGAAGTCGGCGACCGCGTCGGCGACCAGGAACGACTTGATGTCGCGCATCCAGGCGTCGCAGGCGCTCATCAGGACGCCGATATGGGCGTACACGCCGACGATGATCAACTGGTCGCGGCCCTGTGCGGCCATCCGCTCGGCGAGATCGGTACGCACGAACGCGCTGTACTTCCACTTGGTCAGCACGGTGTCCCCCGCGCCCGGGGCGACCGCCGCGGCGATGGCCTTGGCGTGCTCGTCGTCGGGCAGCCCAGGGCCCCAAAAGTCCTGTTGGAGGCCGCGCTCGGCGGGGCTTTGGCCACCGGGCTGCGCGGAGTACACGACGGGGACCCCGAGCCGGGCGCAGTCCTTCTTCAGCCGTGCCACGTTCGCCAGCAGTTCGGTCACCGGCGACGCGCCCTGGTCGAACGCGGACAGAAAGTAGTTTTGCAGGTCGTGTACGAGCAGCACAGCGCGGCCCGGGTCAGCCGTCCACGCCACCTTGTTGGTGGGCAGATCGGCTGCGGTGGGCATCGGATACGGCGCGATGGCGGGCAGTGCCATGACGGGTGGCCTTTCGGGGCTTCAGGGCTGAGCGGGGTGGCGCGGTGCGCCCGGCGTGCGGAGACGAGCGGGCCCGCGACGGGGCAAGGCGCGCGTCAGGGGGCCGGCGCTCCGGCGTGCGGCTGCGGAGCAGGCAGTCCAGCCGGTGCCGCAGCCCCGGGCTCCAGCGAGCCATCGGGCGCCTTGGCGGCGGCTGGGCGGGCGGCGAGTTGGGCGGTGATGGCCGCCCGGAGGTCCTTCTTGCTGACCTTGCCGACACCGGTCTGCGGGAACGCCTCGATGAACTCGACGCGGTCGGGCACCTTGTAGGCGGCGAGCCCGCGCTCGCGGACGAACTTCTTGATGGCCAGGGAGCGGACCGGCGCGGCACCTTCGCGCAGCACGATGTACGCACAGGTGCGCTCACCGAGGTAGGCGTCGGGCATGGAGACCACGGCGACATCGTGCACGGCCGGGTGGGCCAGGATGTGGTTTTCGATCTCCTCGGCGGCGACCTTTTCGCCGCCTCGGTTGATCTGGTCCTTGGCCCGGCCCTCCACCACCAGATAGCCGGCCGCGGTCTGCCGCACCACATCACCGGTGCGGTAGAAGCCGTCGGGCGTGAAGGCGGTGGCGTTGTGCTCGGGGGCGCGCCAGTAGCCGCGGATGGTGTACGGGCCGCGGGTGAGGAGGTGTCCGGTGGCGCCGGCGGGCAGGTCGTTGTCCTCGTCGTCCACGACGCGTACCTCGTCGTCGGGCGAGATGGGGCGACCCTGGGTGGTGACGATGGTCTCCTCGTCGTCGTCCAGGCGCGTGTAGTTGACCAGCCCCTCCGCCATGCCGAACACCTGCTGGAGCGTGCAGCCCAGAGCGGGCCGCACCCGGCGGGCAGCCTCCTCGCTGAACTTGGCGCCGCCGACGAGCAATACCTCAAGGCTGGACAGGTCGTGCTCGCCGCGCTGGGCCGCCTCGATCCAGGCCAGCGCCAGGGGCGGCACCAGACCGGTGAGGGTGACTCGCTCCCGCTCGATGAGCGGAAAGGCCACATCGGGGCTCGGCTGCGGGCTGAGCACGACGCGGGCGCCCGCGTACAGCGCGCCAAGGGTGCCCGGCGAGCTGAGCGGGAAGTTGTGGGCCGCGGGCAAGGCGCACAGGTAGACGCTGTCCTCGTCCACGGCGCAGATCTCGTTGGAGCCCCACAGCGAGTAGATGTAGTCGTCGTGGGTGCGCGGGATGAGCTTGGGGACGCCGGTGCTGCCGCCGGAGAGTTGAAGGAAGGCGAGGTCAGCGGGGGCCGGCGGATCGGTGATGGGCACCGGCTCGCGCGCCACGTCCGTGAGCGCGGTGTGCTCGCCCGCGCCATCGGCCCCGCCCGCGACGAACACATGGCGCAGCGTGGGGACCTGTCGGCGGACCGTGGTGGCCAGTTCGCGGTAGTCGAACCCGCCGTGCACGGCGGGAATGATGTACGCGGCGGCCTCGCTGAAGTCGCAGAAGTAGCGAACCTCGCTCTCGCGGTGCGCCGGCAGCGCGAAGACGGGCAGTGCGCCGATGCGGAACAGCGCGAACATCACCTCGAAGAACTCGGCGACGTTGGGGAGCTGGAGCACCACCCGATCGCCCTTGCCGATGCCGCGGGCCAAAAAGCCGGCGGCGAGCCGGTCGGCGCGGGCGTCGAGTTCGCCGTAGCTCCAGCGTCGCCCCTCGGGCGCGCCGGGCGCGGGCGCCGGGTCCACGATCGCTATCCGGTCCGGATGCCGAGCTGCACGATCGCGCAGCAGCCCCCCGAACGTCTCGCCGCGCCACCATCCGGCGGCCCGGTAGCGCTCGGCGTACTCGCTCGGCCAGGTCGGCGTACTCACTGTTCAACCCCTACCGCGTGCAGGAACGTCTGGAACTTCGCACCGGTCTCGGCGGTCTCGGCCTGCGGCGTGGAGGCATCGACGACACCGGCGCCCGCGTAGAGGCGCAGCGTGCGCTGCTCCGCCTCCGCGCAGCGGATGGTGACGACCCATTCGCCGTCACCACTGGCATCCTCCCAGCCGACCATGCCGGTATACAGACCGCGGTCGAAGGGTTCGAGTTCGCCGATGACCTCGCGGGCCAGGTCGGTCGGCGTTCCGCACACGGCCGGGGTGGGGTGCAGGGCGCAGGCCAACTCCAGGGCGGACGCGGTGCGCCCAGCGCGCTCGGCCAGCTCGCCGGTAACGGTGGTGGACAGGTGCCACATGGCGGCGGTACGCACCAGCGTGGGGCGTTCGGGCACGTTGATGGTGGCGCAGAAGGGGGCGAGTGCGGCACGTACCGCGGCGACGACGACGGCGTGTTCGTGCAGGTCCTTCTCCGACTCCAGGAGCGCCGCTGCCCTGCGGACGTCCTCGGCGAGGTCGGCGCTGCGCGGCGTGGAGCCCGCCAGCGGGTTGGCGATCAGGTGCCCGCCGCGCCGGGTGACCAGGAGTTCGGGGCTCGCGCCGAGCAGTGTGCGGCCGGGGCCAGCGGGAAGGGCGAAGGTGTAGCCGCCGGGGTCGCGGCGGGCGAGCCGCTGCACCATGGCGGGCAGGTCGAGCGCGGTCGGTGAGGTCAGCTCCAGGGTCCTGGCGAGGACGACCTTGCTGAACTCGCCGCGCCGCATGCGGGCCACGGCGGCAGCAACGGCCGCACCATACGTCTCGGGCTCGGGAACCGGGCGTACGGTCCAGCCGGTGGCCTCGGGCGCGGCGGCGGGCAGCGCGATCAGCGGGTCCTCGCCGAGCGGCGGCGCCCAGCGGGCAGTTACGGGGACGGCGAGCGCGGCGGGCGCCGACTGATCGAAGGGCACGGCGCCGACGACCAGCGGCGCCCGGTTGCCGGCGCTCGCCTGTGCGGCCAGCGTCTCGGCGACCCGGCGGGGCAACGGCCGGTCGTCGTGCGGGACCTCGGCGCGTACGCCATGGGTGAGCAGGGTCCTGGTGGGCGAGGCGAAGAATCGGGCGTCGCCCGCGGTGTAGGCGTCGAGCAGCGCGGTGGCAGCGCCGACCGAGTCGGCGTCCACCGCCCGGGTTTGCCGCGGCGTGGAGGCAGCGCGTGCTATGCCGCGCGCCGGTTTGACCCTGGTGGTACGGGCCGTGCCGGCTGCGGTGTCCTCCTCGTCACGTGGTGCGCCTGCGGCGCGTTCCGTGGTCGTCTGGCCGGGCTGCCCGGGGGCAGAGTCCGGCTCGGACGGACCGGCCATCGGGCGCTCGGCGACCTCGCGTGTCGTCGTCACCTGCTGCTCCATTCCTTCGGTGCGGTGGCACCGGTCGGGGGGTTGTGGCGCCAGGCCGCGGACTGGCGTGGCCCGCGGCCGGGTTACGGCCCGGGGCGAGGCCGCCGCCGGCCGCGAGGCGGGTTCGGTCGCGGTGGGTGGGGGTGCCGGGGTGGCAGGGCGGGTGAGGGCGGCGGGTTGGCAGGTTGGGTCAGGCGCGCAGCGTGGCGCCGCCGTCCACGTACAGGTCATGCATCGTGATGTGGCGGGCCCGGTCGGAGACGAGGAAGGCGACCGCCTCGGCGATATCGGACGGTTCGGCGATCCGGCCGAGCGGGATGCCCACCCGGTAGGAGGCGGGGTCGCCGTCGATGACCCGCAGCGGGGCCTGCGGGTCGGTCCACAACTGCCGCTGCATGGCGGTGTCGGTTGACCCCGGCGATACGACGTTGCAGCGGACACCGCTGCGGGCCAGTTCCAGGCCAAGGCACTTGGTGAACATGGTGGCGGCGGCCTTGGAAGCGGCGTAGGCGGCCATGCTGGTACGCGGCACTCCCGCCGCGTTGGAACCGACGGTCACCACGCAGCCGGAGCGGCGTTCGCTCATCAAGCGGGTGACAGCGCGACAGGTGTGGAAGACGCCGGTGGTGTTGACGGCGAAGGTGTCGTTCCAGTCCTGGTCGGTCAGATCGGCCACCCGGGAGGGGCGGAGCACCCCGGCGACGTTGACCAGGATGCCGATCGGGCCGATGGCGGCTTCCACGGTGTCCACGACGGCGTCAATGGCGGCGCTGTCCGTGACGTCGGCGGTGTGCGCGACGATCCGGGCGGCGCCGTACTCCTTCTCAAGTAGCGTGATGCCCTCGGCGTTTCGGTCGATGGCGGCGACACGGGCCCCTCGATCGGCGAGAGTCCGGGCCACTGCCTCGCCTATGCCCTGGCCCGCGCCGGTGACCAGCGCGATCCGCCCGGCGAGTTCTGGCTGCTGCACGTGATGTCCCCTCGACCTGATCGAACTTAGGCAACCCTAACTTAACATGCGTAGCCATTCAGCCCCAGGTGACGGGCCTCTCACGGCAGGCGAGGCCCGCTTCCAGCCGGCCGAGATCCGGGCCTACTGCCCGACGTTCGGGGCCCGTTGGGCCTTTCGCGTACGGGGGTCTCGCCGCCGAAACCAGTCACCGAAACCAGCCGCCGTAACCGGCGACGGGGACCAGCGGCGGAAGCCGCCAGCGAGGATGAAGGCGGCGCACACAGCGAACGACGCACGGGGCGGGTGGGGCACGGGGTGCGGGCCGCAGGGCCAGCCCCGCGCGGACGCGCGGACGCGCGCCGGCAACGAGACCCGGCAACGAGACGGGGCGAGCGGGCGACGGCTCGCGCCACCGGCCCCCGCTCGCCCCACCGTGTGGGCTTACTTACCCATGGCCTGCTGGATGTCCTCCAGCACCGACATGGCCGCGAGGGAGCCACCCAGGCTCGTCCACTTGGAGCCGTCGATCTCCGTCACGTGACCGCCCTTGACGGCGTCGAGCTGCCGGTAGGCGGGCTTCTTCTTCAGCTCGCCGAACACGTTCGCGTCCTTGCCCTTGGATGCGAGCGTGCCGATGAACAGCCAGTCGGCGTCGATCTGCTGAATGTCCTCGTCGCTGAGGGGCGTCGAGTGCCCGGCGCCCTTCTTGTTTTGCAGCCCCGGCCGCTTGAAGCCCAGGTCCTTCAGCACATCGCTGATGAACACGCCCTGCTGCATGACGGCGGTGCCCTTGGCCGAGTAGCGGGCCACGCTCACCGTCGAACCGGCCTTGTCCCCAAGCGACTTCTTGACCTCGTCCAACCGCTTGTCGTAGCCGGCCAGAAACGCCTTGGCCGCGGACTGCTTGTTGAGCACCTCACCCGTCAGGTCGAGCGCGGACTTCCAGCTCTTGTCCTTGCCGATGGTCACCACGGTCGGCGCGACGGTACGGAGCTGCTTGAGGACCTGACCATCGGCGATCTGCCCAGCCAGGATCACATCCGGCTTGGCGGCGACGACCTTCTCGATGTCGGGACCGGTGACCGCGCCCACGACGTCAATGTCCTTCGCCTTGTCCGCCAGGTACTCCGGCGCACCCTTTTGTCCCCGGCCCGCCGTCAGGCCAACCGGCTGCACACCGAGGGCAAGCGCGGTGTCGAGGTCCATCTCGCTGAGCGCCACGACCCGCTGGGGAGCTGCGGGCACCTTGACCGACGCACCGGTCGCGTCCTTGATCGTCCGCACGTCCCCCTTGACCTTGTCGCCTCCCTTGTCGGAACCGTCCGAGTCGTCGGACCCGCAAGCGGAGAGCGTAAGGGCGCAGGCGAGCGTGAGGACGGCGACCGCGGTCAGCCGGCTGCGCGCGGACCGCGATCCAGCCGGCCCAACCAGCCCAGCCGGCACAGCCGACCCTGCCGGCACAGACACAGCGGACGAAGACCCAGCAGACGAAGAAGAGGACGGGGACGAGGACATGCGGTTCTCCGAAGTGTTCAGCCGGCGTACGGGAGTTCCCGTGGCCGGTGTGGCCGTGCGGCTTCCGCCGCTGGTCACGGCGAGAAAGCGCGCACCACCGGGGCATGGCGATCGACGGGTGGGTCCGGCGACCCACCCGGCACCCCGGGTCAACTGTGAGGTTAGGCTACCCTCATGTCCGTTGCGCAAGAGGCCGGGCCTCCCACCGACGTGACGAGGCCCACGATGACCAGGCACCGCCCCACGGCGTGGGCCACCGCCGCTTTGATCGCGGCCCTGCTCGTGCTGTGCCTGCTCTCTCTACTGATCGGTTCCGGCAAGACGTCGATGGGGCGCGCGCTCGACTTCGTACTCGGCGACTCGTCGGCCCGTGCCGATGCGGCGCTGCACCTGGCCGTGGTGGACGTACGGCTGCCGCGTACCATCGCCGCCGTCCTGGTGGGCGTCGCGCTCGGCGCCGCGGGCTGCCTGCTCCAGGCCGTCACCCGCAATCCGCTCGCCGAGACCGGACTGCTCGGCGTCAACTCGGGTGCGGCGCTCGGCGTCGTCATCGGGCTGACCTACTTCGACGTGAGCTCGGCGTACGGCATCCTCGTCTGGGCGCTGGTCGGCGGCATGGCCGCGAGCGCCGTCGTCCTGCTGCTCGCCGCATCCGGGCGCGCTGCCGCCTCACCGCTACGGCTGGTGCTGGCCGGGTCCGCGCTCGGCGCCACCTTTCACGGCATGACCTCGTACGTACTCCTTGGCACCCAGTCCACGTTCGATGTGTACCGCTACTGGACCATCGGCTCGTTGGCCGGCGTGGAGACGCGTACCGCGCTGTCCATCGCCCCACTGATCGTCATCGGCCTGGCCATCGCCTTCGGTTCCAGCCGCCCGTTGTCCGCGCTGGCCCTCGGAGACGACAGCGCCCGGGCGCTCGGCCACCACCCGGGCCGCATCCGGCTGGTGGTCGCCGCCGCGGTGACGCTGCTCGCCGGGGCCGCGGTGGCGCTCGCCGGGCCGATCGCCTTCCTTGGACTGCTCGCCCCGTACGCGGCACGGCTGGTCACCGGGCCACGGCTGACCGCCCAGTTGCTGCTGTCCGCGCTGATCGCCGCCAACATCATGGTCGCTGCCGACATCTTGGCCCGGATCGTCATCCGCCCCTGGGAGACCCCCGTGAGCGTCCTGTTGGCACTGCTCGGCGGGCCGCTGCTCATCTGGATCGCCCGCACCAACCGCCTTCTTGGCCTCGGCACCCCGGGAGCAGGCGCATGACGGACCGCGCTACGCACCCGGCGCCGGCCACCCCCGAGCCCGCGCCCGCTCCCGAAGCGGCCCAACCGGCCCCGGCCACCGGCCGCGCAACGGCCTCGCCGCGTGCGGACTTCGGCAGCGTCGCCCCGAGCGACAGCATCGTGCTGCGTACCGGCACCCTCTCTTGGCTCCTCCCCTACCGGGCCGCGCTCGTCTCGCTCGGACTCTCGGCCGTCATCGCGGTCATCGTTGCGCTGGCCACCCTGGCCAGTTCGACCGGCATGAGCGTCCGCGCGTCGCTGAACGGGCTGCTCGGCACCGGCGATCCGCTGACGGTGATGCTCGTTCAGGACTTTCGGCTGCCGCGCATCGTGGTCGGTCTGCTGGTGGGCGCCGCCTTGGGCATCGCCGGCTGCCTCACCCAGACCCTGGCGGGCAACCGCTTGGCCACCCCGGATGTGATCGGCGTCAACGAGGGCGCCACCGCCGCCGTCGTCGCCTCCGTGGTGGGCAGTTCCACCGCGATGGTCGGCGACTGGTGGCTCGGCCCGCTGGGCGCGGCGGGTGCGGCGGCCCTGGTGGTGCTGTGCGCGGGTGGCGCCGGCACCCGCGGTTATCGAGTCCTGGTCGTCGGCATCGGCGTGTCCACCGTCATCGGCGCGGTCAGCGACCTGGTGATGTCCCGCCAGAACGACAACACGGCGGGCGGCGTGTTTCTGTGGAGCGTCGGTAGCCTCAGCGGGCGCGATTACGGGGTGGGGGAGCCCCTCGCGCTGTGCTTGCTGGTCCTGGTCCCGCTGGCGCTGGTTGCCGGGCGGCGGCTGAGCGTGCTGCGCTTCGACGACGACATGGCCGCGGCCCTCGGCCTCAACGTGCCGCTGCTGCGCGGCCTCACCCTTGCCCTCGCCGTGGCGCTGGCCGGGGTGGCGGTCGGCATCGGCGGCCCCATCACCTTCGTTGCGCTCGCCTCGCCGATCATCGCCACCCAGTTGTACGGGCCGACCCGGGTGCCCATCGTCGGCTCGGCCCTAGCGGGCGCGGCGCTGGTGGCGGCGAGCGACGCACTGGGCCGGGTCGTGGCCCCCGTGGAGATCCCCGTGGGCGTGGTGACCAGCGTGCTTGGCGGACCGTTCCTGCTATGGGTGCTGTTCGGCGGCTCCTCTTCCAGAAAGGCATGACCGTGGAACTCGTCGTCGAACGGCTCAAGGCCGGCTACCCGGCGGGCTCAGCCAACAAGAGCGAGCCCGCTCGGCTCGCCGTGCGCGGTGTGGACCTCACCATTGCGGCGGGCCAGGTCGTGGCGATCGTCGGCCCCAACGGCTGTGGCAAGTCCACGCTGCTGCGCGCCATGGCGCGGCTGCACCAGCCCCATACGGGCACCGTTCAGGTCGGCGGCGATGACATCTGGCAGTTGCGGCAGCGCCAGGCGGCGCACCGCATCTCGTTGCTCCCGCAGTCCCCGCAGGCGCCCGAGGCGGTGACCGTCGCCGGCCTCGTACGGTACGGGCGCCACCCCCATCAGGGATTGTTCAGGCAGTGGTCGCGCGAGGACGAGCGTGCGGTGCGCGCAGCGCTGACCGCCACCGGCGTGACCGACCTGGCCGACCGGCGCCTTGACCAACTCTCCGGCGGCCAGCGCCAGCGCTGCTGGCTGGCGATGGTGCTGGCGCAGGAGACCCCGGTGGTGCTCCTGGACGAGCCCACCAGCGCCCTGGACCTCGGCCATGCGGTGGAGGTGCTGGAGCTGGTGCGCGAGGTGGCCGCCGCCGGTCGCACCGTGGTGATGGTGCTGCACGACCTGACCAGCGCAGCCCGCTACGCGGATGTGATCGTGGCGATGTGCGAGGGCACGGTGGTGGCTTACGGCCCGCCCCGCGAGGTGGTGGACGCGGCGCTGGTACGGCAGTTGTACGGCGTGCCCGCCGACATTCTGGCGGCCCCGGGCGACGGCTCCCCCGTGGTGGTCCCGAGGTCTCGCGCCGCGGTGCCGGCGCACGAGGGCCCGGACGCGGCGCGAGCGGCGGAGCAGCAGCCCGGCCGGCACGACAGCTCGCGGGACGCCGAGCAGGACCAACCCGCGCGAACCGGCGCTGCGGGCACGGGAGAGGCAACGGCCAAGGAGGCGACCCTGCCCACGGGGTGAGGCCCCGCCGGCAGCGTCGGACAACGTCGGACAACGTCGGACAACGTCGGACAACGTCGGACAGCGCCCGGTTACGGCGCCAGTTCGACCGGCACAATGCCCTCCGGCGAGAAGCCGAAGACCTGCCCGTACAGCGACAGTTCCGCCTCCAGCGCCTGGACGATCGACTCCGCACGCCGAAAGCCGTGGCCCTCGCCAGCGAAGGCCAGGTAGGCGTGCGGGATGCCGCGACCCTCGATCGCCGTCAGGAAGCGTTCGCACTGCACCGGTGGGCAGATCGCGTCGTCGAGCCCCTGGAGCAGGAGGAACGGTGCCCGCAACTGGTCGGCCTGCTGGAGCGGGGAGCGCTCGCGGTAGCGCTCTGGCACCTCGGCCAACGGCCCGATCAGGCTCTCCAGATACTGCGCCTCGAAGTCGTGGGTGTCATCGGTCGCCCAGCTCACGAGGTCAAGTACGGGGAAGCTGATGGTGCCGCACGCGTACAGGGAGGTGCTGGTGAGGGAGGCGGCGGTGGTCCAACCGCCCGCGCTGCCGCCGCGGATCGCCAGTCGGTCAAGGTCAGCGCTGCCATCGGCGGCCAGCGCCTGGGCCGCGGCGGCGCAGTCTTCCACGTCCACCACGCCCCATTGCTCGCGCAGCCGCTCCCGGTAGGCCCTGCCATAACCGGTCGAACCCCCATAGTTCACCACGACGACGCCGATGCCGCGCGAGGTGAAGTAGGCGACCTCCAGGCTGAGGACCTGCGGCGCGCGACTGGTGGGCCCGCCGTGGGCCCACACGACGTAGGGCGGCAGTTCGCCGTCCGGTGCCTGGTGGTTCGGGTTGCGCGGCGGGTAGAGGTGGGTGTGGATGTCGCGCCCGCCGGGCCCGCTGAAGGTGCGGGACACCGGCTCGGGGTAGTACGCCGGGTCCACCAGATCGGTATGAGCCTCGCCTATCACCCGGGCATGACCGGTGCAGGTGTCCAACTCGACGACCTCGTACCCGCTGCTCGGGCTCGCCGCCACACCGATGACCCGGGTGCCGTCCACGGCGAGCGTCGGCTGCCACTCGGTCCAGGGCCCGACCGCGTCCACCGGCTGTTGTGCACCGGCGCCACTGCCATGACCGGCGGGCCTCGCCGTCGCGTCGTCCTCCGTGACACCCGGGTGCACGCTGTCGGCCCGACCCGCGCCCTCGCCTGCCGTGGCGTCCTCGGCACGCGGGTCAAGTATCCCAAGCGACATGGCGCCCCGGCCGTGGAGGACGGCGATCAACCCGCTGGCCAGCGGCGCGAACCAGCGAAAGCCGACCTTCCACAGCGGCCCGGCGAATTCCTCGTCGCGCGGGCAGAGATTGACCGCGACCCCGCTGCGTGGATCGACTCGGTGCAGGTTCCACCAGCCGGTACGGTCGCTCGCGGCGATCAGCGTGCCATCGGCCGCCCATTCGGCCTGGGCGATGGACTCGGCGGGCCCACCGAGCAAGGTCCGTACGCCCTTCAGCGCCCCGTCTTCGCTCACGTCTGCGATCTTCAACTCGGTGCCGTCCCACGGCATCCGGGGGTGGTCCCAGGCGATCCACACCGCGTGCCGCCCGTCCGGCGACAGCCGCGGCCCGGTGAGGAAGCGGTGCACGTCGTTGGTGAGTTCGCGGATGACGGTCCGGTCGTTCGCGGCCGAACCATCGAGCGGTACGGCGGCGAGTACGCGGCGCACATCCGTTGGCGCGGGCCCGGTGAACTCTTCCAGGACGCCCCACACCTCAGCGCGGTCGGCCAGCAACACCAGATCGACCCAGCGCAGCCCGCCCCCAACAGCCGAGAGGGGGGTGAGCGGCCGGGGCTCGGCGGCTTCGGCGTCGGGCGTGCCGGGGGCGTCCGGCTCGTACGCGTACAGCCGCTGGTCGTCGAAGTTGCTGAACACCAGCAGCGGTCCACCCGCGGCGCGCGCGGTGGCGACCCAAGGGGCGCCGCCGTACTCCATGACCCGGCTGCGGACGTTCCACGGCGGAGGCAGCACCACCTGTTCACCAGCCCCCGCCCGGCTGCGGATCAGCGTGCGACGACCGCTCTCCTCGGGGCGCGGCGCCGTCCACCACACCTCGTCACCGACCACCCCCACATCCTCCGGGCCACCCGTGTGCGCCGCGGTGAGCGCCGCACCGATCGGGGACCGCCAAGCTCCGTACGGGGCCGTGGACACCATCTTCTATGCCTCCCGCAGAAAGTGGTCGAGTACGCGGACGCCGAAGTGCAGGGCCTCGACCGGCACCCGTTCGTCCACGCCGTGAAAGAGCGCCGCGTAGTCGAAGCCCCGGGGGAGCTTCAGCGGTGAAAAGCCGTATCCGGTGATGCCGAGGCGGGAGAACTGCTTGGCGTCGGTGCCGCCCGCCATGCAGTACGGCACGACATGCCCGTCCGGGTCGTAGCGCTCGATGGCCGCGCGCATCGCCGCGAAGGTGGGCGAGTCCACCGGCGCCCCCAGCGGCACCTCCCGATGGTGGTACTCCCACTCCACGCCGGGCCCGGTGAGCTCGTCAAGGGTGGCCGCGAACTCTTCCTGCGTGCCGGGCAGCACCCGCCCGTCGATGTACGCGCTGGCGCTGCCGGGAATGACGTTCACCTTGTAACCGGCATCCAGCATCGTGGGGTTGGTGCTGTTGCGCACGGTGGGTTCGACCAGTGCGGCGGCGCTGCCGAGCTCGGCGAGGAGCGCCTCCACATCGAAGTCCGGGGCGTCCAACTCCGCCTTGACGCCGTACAGCGCGGCGAGTTCGGTCAGCGCGGCCCGTACCGTGGGCGTCAGGCGCACGGGCCAGCGGTGCTCACCGATGCGGGTGACGGCCGCCGCGAGGCGGGTGACCGCGTTGTTGTCGTTGGTCTTCGAGCCGTGTCCGGCCCGGCCGCGCGCGGTGAGCTTGAGCCAGGCGGTGCCCCGCTCCCCCGCCCCGACCGGGTAGAGCCGCCGTACTCGGTCGGAGCCCGGCGTCGTGCCGTGGTAGGTGAAGGCGCCGGACTCACTGACGCCTTCGGTGCAGCCGTCGAAGAGTTCGGCGTGCTGGTCGGCGAGGAAGCCGGAGCCCGCCCGTGCGCTGTCTTCCTCATCGGCGGTGAAGGCAAGGACGACGTCGCGCCGCGGCCGTACGCCCAGCCGCTGCCAGGCCCTGATGACGGCGACCATCATCGCGTCCATGTTCTTCATGTCGATGGCGCCCCGGCCCCACACCACGCCGTCGCGAAGCTCCCCGGAAAACGGGTGCACGCTCCAGTCGGCCGCCTCGGCCGGCACGACGTCGAGATGCCCGTGCACCAGCAGCGCGGGAGCCGCCCGGTCCCGACCCTCGATCCTGGCGACCACATTGGTACGGCCCGGCGACTGTTCGAGCAAGGCGGCTTCCACGCCTGCCTCGCTCAGCCGCTCGGCCACGTACTCGGCGGCCGGCCGCTCCCAGCACGAGCCACCACCCCGGTTGGTGGTGTCGATCCTGATCAGCTCCGAGGTGAAGCGCACCACCTCCTCAAGGGCCTGCCCGTCCAGTGCGCGCCCGCCGGGCGTGCCGTTGTCGTTGGTCGGTGTCATGTGCTCCCCCGCTCAGCCGTACTGTTCCTCGACCGCCGACGACACGACGGTGGTCACCGCCTTGAAACAGCGGATGCCCTCGTACATCGACGGGGAGGTATAGGCCACCCGTCGCTCGCCTCGCCGCTCCACACCTGGCACCACCGTCGCAGCTCCCACCAGATGTTCGGCGTCGAACTCCAGCTCCACCTCATGCGGACCAACACATTCCGGTTCGCCGCGTACGGCCAGCGCGGTCGCCTCACGCGCGGCGGTGAGGATGTCGGCGGCGGTACGGGCCGGGGTGCGGCACACGGCCGCGTACCGCGACACGTAGTCCTTGACCGCGACCGACCTGGCCTGTGGCGCATACCCCTTGGCGTCATCGCAGGTCCGGTCGTCGCCGGTGACCAGCACCACGGGCACCCCGTACTCGGCGACCACCAACGCATTGAGCAGCCCCTCGCTGGCCCGGGTGCCATTCACCCACACGCCGGTGATGGAGTTGGCGAGATAGGTGTGCGCGAGCACGCCCTCGGTTCCGGCACCCGTGTGGTAGCCGACAAACGCTATGCCGTCTACGTCCCCGTGCTGGACGCCCTCCACCATGCTCAGGGCCTTGTGCCGCCCGGTCAGCAGCTGGGCACGCTCGTCCAACCGTTCCAGCAGCAGGTTACGCATCGTCGAATGCGCCTCGTTGATCAGCACCTCGTCGGCGCCGCCATCGAAGAAGCCGGTGACGGCCGCGTTCACATCGGAGGTGAACAGCGCTCGACAGCGCTCCCACTGCGGCGTCCCTGGCAGCACATCGGCGGGCCAGGTCACGCCGGTGGCGCCTTCCATGTCCGCGGAAACGAGGATCTTCACCATGCATCAGTCCTATCGCGGGTGGGGGGCCATGCGCACCCGTTGTGACACCGGTGGCCGGTATCGATTCCGGGGCCGCCGCTGCGTCAGGGAGCATCGAGCGCACCCCTCCGCCTGCGTACGCCAGGCCGTGAGCGCACGCGGGTGGAAGGCTGCCTGTCTACGTACCTCACTGTGCCTCACCATGGCCCGCGGCTCACGGGGGCGTGCCCGGGCGATCCGCCCGAGCCCCGCGCACCGAATCGATCGGGCCAGCAGCGGCGACCGGGCACGGACGGCGCCCCTGCGCCCCTTTCTCGGCTTCTCGGCCGGCTACGCGGCTCGGCACCGTCATGGCGGTGGCGCAGGGGCACCGATCGCCTCCCTGCGCCACCGCTACGCCACCTGCCTAGGCGTTAGTCGCGGTGGGTGGACTCCAGGTCGCGCTCGCCGGCGTCGGCTGCATCGGTGACGTTGGCCGCGCCGGGGGCGACGGGGGGCCCGTCACCCTCGTGCAGACCAAACCTGGCGTGCAGCGCCCGCAACGGGCCGGGTGACCACCAGTTGGCGCGGCCCGCCAGCCGCATGAAGGCAGGCACCAGCACGCCACGCACCAGCGTCGCGTCCATGAGCACCGCGAGCGCGATGCCAAGACCAACGGCCTTCATATAGCTGATGGAGCTGAACACAAAGCCGAGGAAGACGATGGAGATGAGCGCGGCGGCGGCGGTGACCGTCGAGCCGGTGTGCTCAAGGCCGCGGGCCACCGCCTTGGTGTTGTCCTGGGTGCGGTCGTGCTCCTCCTTGATACGGGAGAGCAAAAAGACCTCATAGTCCATGGACAGGCCGAAGGCGATGCAAAACAGCAGCACCGGCACGGTCCAGGTGATCGTTCCGGTGACGGCGAAGTCGCCGACCCAGCCCTCCAGGTGGCCGTCTTGGAAGCCCCACACCAACACGCCGAGCGTGGCACTCAGACTCAGACAGTTCAGCACGAGCGCCTTCAGCGGCAGCACCACACTGCCGGTGAACAGGAACAGCACGATGAACGAGCTGATCGCGATCACGCCAAGGCCAAGCGGCAACTTGTCGGTCATCGACTCTATGCCGTCGTGGAGCTCCGCGGCGGGGCCACTGACCTGCACGTCGTACGGGGCGTCGAGCGCCCTGATGTCCCGCACCAGTTCCCGGCCCTTCTCGGACAGCGACTGGCTTTCGGGCACCACCGTCAGGTAAGTGCTGTCGGCGACGCCCATCTGGTGGGACGTCGGGCCCGGCGGGGCGACCTTCTTGCCGCCAGCGAACGTACCGGCCTCGGTGTCCACGCGGGCCACGTTGCCCAACTGGGAGAGCTGCTGGGCGTAACCGGTGATGGCACCCCGCTCGCCCTTACCCGGCGTGCCGCTCAACACGATGTTCAGGGCCTGGGTCTCCTGGGCGTTGAAGTCCTTGCGGAGCGTCTCGCCCACCTGGCGCGACTGACTGCTCGTCGGCAGCACCCGCTCGTCGGCCAGGCTCATCTTCAAGTCCAGGAACGGCGCGCCGAGGAAGAGCAGCAGGCCGATGACGACCGCGGCGATCGGCACCGGGAAGCGCATCACGGTGACCGCCGTCCGATGCCAAAAACCGTCCTCCGGGTTGGTCACGGTGGGCTTTTTCTTGCCCAGGATGCGGCCCTTGTCGATGCGTGGCCCCAGCGCCTTGAGCAGCGCAGGCAGGAAGGTCACCGAGATCAGGGCAGCGAGCAGCGCGGTGGGGATGCCGGAGTAGGCGAAGGAGCGCAGGAAGTAGAAGGGGAAGACGAGGAGTGCGCCCATCGCCAGGGCGACGGTGACGGCCGAGAAGACGACGGTGCGGCCCGCGGTGCGCAGCGCGATGGCGATGGCCCCGTCGGTGTCTGCCCCGTTGGCCAGCTCTTCCCTGTACCGCTTGATGAGGATGAGGCTGTAGTCGATTGCGAGGCCGAGCCCAAGCCCCGTGGCCACGTTGGTGGCCATCACCGATACCTGGGTGAACAACGTCAGGATGCGCATCGTCAGCAGCACGGTGACGATCGTCAGACCGCCGACCATCAACGGCACCGTGGCCGCCACCAGGCTGCGGAAGACGAACAGCATCACGATGAACAGGATGGGAAAGGTGATCATCTCGATCTTGAGGAGGTCGTCCTCGGTGATGTCGAACATCTCCTTGTTGGCGCGGGCCGAGCCACCGATCGCCACATCGACGCCTTCGACCTCACCCGCATAGCGGGACGCGAACTTCTCGTAGCGGTCCGCTACTTCGTCCTCGTCCCCGGAGATACGCGCCATCACCAGGGCGCTGTCACCGCCCTTGCCGCGCAGCGAATCGGCCTTGCCCAGCGACCAGTAGGAGACGGCCCGTTCGACGTGTGGTTCCTTGGCAAGCCGGGTGGTGATGGCCTGGCCTGCCGTGGCCACCTCGGGCGCGTCCACGCCGCGCTTGTCGGTGATCAGCAAGGTGAGGTTGGGGGCGCCCGCCTGAAACCGGTCCTCCATGATCGCTGCGGCCTTGGCCGACTCGGTGGAGTCATCGACAAAGCCACCGGTGGACAGCTTCGAGATGACCCCGCCACCCAACGCTCCCGCGATGATGAAGAGGACGCCTGAGAAGTACAGGACAAGCCTGCTGCGACCGGAGGTGAGCCGGGCCAGAGAAGCGAACATCTGACAAATCCCTCACTTCGAACGACCGACCAGGTGCCTGGCGGCGGACAAGACGACGCTGCGCCAGAGCCGCCCGCCCACAGGACATGGAACAAGCCACCCCTACGGAACAGTCTGCCCCACAGGATTGGGGGCTTGCCATCGGGGCCCCTCAAAGGGCCCAACGCCGCCCCTACGAAGCCACCGAAGACGCCACACGAACACCGATCCCGCGACTGCGACTACGACTACGACTACGGGGCCACTATGGGCGCAGGCGTACATGAATGTGCTCACGACAGAGCTATTCAGGGCACGGCCCACGGCACAGCAACGCCCGCGGCGCCTCGCCCCTGCCACTGCGCGCTGCTAAGCCCCGCGTGCGACGAGCCACCATGCCGACGGCAGCACGATCCGCTCTCCGTCCGGACCGCTCTCGGTGGTCGCCAGCGGCAGCTCCCCGCTCGCCAGGACGCGTAGCCGCGCGGCGGTCAGCAGCGCGGGGATCGCCTGGTCGGAGACCTCGCCGGGCGCTATGCCGTGCTGGAAGACGGCCGCGAGCTTGGGTGGCGGCCCCGCCGGCCCCTGCGCCAGGCCGCGCAGCACCCGCCCGGCCTCCTCCGCCAACTCAACGACGAAGGCGCGGCCCCGCTCGCCGACGAGCAGCGCGATGGCCTCGGCGACGCGCGGCAGATCACGGCTGTCGCACTGGTGCAGCACGCCGCGCAGATAGACGTTGGCGTCACCGAGCTCGGCGTGCAGCGCCCGTACAGCGGGCAGGTTCGCCGCGTCCAACTGCCGGTACTCGGCCACACCCGCCCGGTCGGCGCCACGGGCGCGAGCGATGGCAGCGTGTGAGAGATCAACACCAAGGACCCGGCCGAAGCGCTGCGCCAGGTACCGGCTCTGGGTGCCGTTGCCACAGCCGACATCGATGAGAGGCAACTCGACGTCGAACTGCTCCTCGAACATGGGCAGATGGTGCGCGACAGTCTCCTGTGCTGGGGCGTCCCACAGGACGCCACCCGGCTCGGGGGGAGCGTCCCGCCAGAACTCTTCCCAGGCCCGTACGTAGCCGGTTGACTCAGTCATGGCCCAATTGCTACTGGCCCGGGCCCCGGTACACAAGGTGACGATCGAAAGTTTCGCCAATCCGCCACCGGCCTGCCGCCGACCCGCCGCCTACGTCGCCCCGCACACCCGCCTGCGGTCACTGGCCGACACGAAGAGTGCCACCAAGCGGGACCTGAGCACGACTCCGCGATATGTCGCGCCATCACTGTGTAGCCGAGGGCCGCAAGCGGGGTGACCTGGAGGAGGAACCACCGGGCGGCGTCTTTGCCACGTCCCACCAGCACGGATGGGGACGCTCGGGCGGCGGGGTGGCCGTCCTCGTAGCGGCCACCGGCCACCGGCCACCAACACAGCGCCGTGACCAGCGGTCCTACGACACCGGCCGGGGTGCGCGTGGGCGTCAGGTCCTCATCGCGGCCCGGTCGGACTCGCTGCGAAGCACGCACAATTCGTTGCCTTCAGGGTCAGCAAGGATCGCCCAGCCAGAGCCATCGGGATTCCGGTGATCGGCGACAAAGGTGGCACCGAGACCGAGTAGCCGCTCCACCTCCTGCTCACGCGATGTCTCAGGGCGCAAACACAAATGGATGCGGTTCTTGGTCTGCTTGGCCTCGGGCACCTGGTTGAAGTGCAGCACCGGGCCCTCCGCCAGCAATACCTGTGTCTCCAGGGCACCCGGTTTGTCCTCCGGATGCAGCGGACGGCCAGTCACTCCGCCCCAAAATCGCGCCAGTTCATAGGCATCCGCACAGTCAATCGCCACGTTTTCCAGTATCGAAACCATGCGCGCGAGCCTTCCTCACATCCGCTCCCCACGCCACCGAGTTCCGCTCAGCCTGCGCGCACACAGCTCAGGCGCATGGCAGCACCTTCGGCACCCGCGCTAGAGCTACGGGAGACCTTGCTCGAACCACACCGTCTTGCCGTTGGTGGTGCGGCTGGTGCCCCACTCCTTGGCCAGCCGGCTCACCACATGCAGCCCGCGCCCGAACTCATCGTCAGGTGTGACGTCCAGCAGGCTCGGCAGCGTGTGGTCGGCGTCGCGCACCTCGCACAGCAGCGCGTCCGAGCGCACCAGGCGCACCCGTACCATCTGGCGTGCGTGCCGGACGGCGTTGGTGACCACCTCGCTCACCAGCAACTCCGCGGTGGGCACGGCCTCTTCGAGGCCCCAGCGGCACAACTGCTCACGGACCTTGCGGCGCACGGTGCGCACCGCCCGGGGTTCCGGGGCCACCTCCCAGTCGGCGACGTCCTCGGCGGCGATGCCGTTTAGCCGGGCCATCAGCAGCGCCACATCGTCCTTGCGTTCGCCGCGGCCCTGGTTCAACGAACCGGCCAGCGAGCGGATGATGGTGTCACAGGCGTCGTCCATCGAGGCGGCCGGATGAGCGGCCGATTCACACAGCGCGGCAAGCCCGACCGCGATGTCCTCACCGCGCACTTCCACCAGGCCATCCGTGCACAGCACCAGCCGGTCACCGGGTTCGACGGCCACCCGGACCGTCTCGAACGGCACACCACCCACACCGATCGGCGCACCCGTCGGCAGGGTGAGCAGTTCGCTGCGGCCATTGCTGGCCCGCACCAGGACGGGTGGGATGTGCCCGGCGTTGGCCATGGTCAATTCGCCGCCGATGGGGTCGTACACCGCGTACAGACAGGTGGCCAGGTAGTGTTCGCCGAGCCGCTGGGCCAGGTCATCGAGGTGACGCAGTAGTTGGGTGGGCGGCATGTCAAGGCTTGCCATGGTCTGCACCGCGGTGCGTAACTGACCCATCATGGCGGCCGAGTTCAGCCCGTGGCCCATGACGTCGCCGACCACGAGTGCGGTCCGCGAGCCCGGCAGCTTGACACTGTCGAACCAGTCGCCGCCGACCCGGCCGAGCCGGGTCCCGGGCAGATAGCGGGTGGCGGTGTCGCAGCCGGCCATCCGTGGCGCGATGTGCGGCAGCATGCTGTCTTGGAGCGTCTCGGCGACGTTCTCCTGGTGCGTGTACATCCGGGCGTTGTCGAGGACGAGCCCGGCACGAGCGGCGAGTTCGGCACCGGTGACCCGGTCCATGTCGTTGAAGTCGGGTCGCTCCTGGTGCCGCAGCAAGATCATGAACCCGAGCACGACCTGCCGTGCCTTCAGCGGCACGACTAGCATCGACCGGTTGTTGATCAGCGGGCTGATGTCGCGCTTTTCGAACTGCGCGGCGATCGCGTTGCCCAGCTGCTCTGAGATGCGCGGCACCAGGACCGGTTGCCCGGTGGTCATGCATTGGAAGAACGGCGTCTGTACGGGGAAGGGCATCGACTCGCCGACCGGGATGACGTCGTCCCAGCGGCCCGGCTCGTCGTTGTGCTCCACGGCCACCCGGTGCCACAGGGTCGTAGCGTCCGGCGGCCCGTCCGGGAATCCCTCGCCCGCGACGACCTGTTCCCGCAAGTAGGTGCCCGCAACATCGGTGAAGCGCGGCACCACCGCCCCGCTGACCTCCTGGATGGTGCAGGCGAGGTCGAGCGAGGTGCCGATGGCGCCACTGACCTCGTTCAGGAATTCCAGGCGCTCGCGTACCGCCGCGTACTCCAGATCGGATTCCAGTTCGGCCGCGGCAGCCGCGGCCACCTCCGGGTCCACCGCCGTGTCGTTGGCCGCGCGCAGCAGCCGGGTGCGCCGCTCGATCCGCTTCGGCACGCCCCAGTCCGGAGTGACCGGGACTCGTTCGTGCTGGCTGATCTCCAGTACCGGATAGCCGAGTTCGAGCACCTGCGCCACGATACGGGCGCTCTCCTGCGGGCTCATGCTCGGTAAGATGTCGGGCAGCCGCCGGGCCAGCTCCGCCGCCTCATCGAACTCGGTGTACAGCGCAAACCCGGGCGCGACCCGCTCGTACCACTCTCGCTCGTCGGTCAGCCGTCTCGCGTCGGCGGCCAGCACCAACAGTCGCTCGGGGCCCGGGCCGACGAGTGGATACGCCCACCACAGCACATCACCCGGGCCGTGCTCGGTGTCGGCCATCCGGGCGCGGCCCGCGGTGGTGTAGAAGGACCCGCCGCCCAACGAGGCGCCGAGCTGGGGGCCGAGGCTCGACTCGTCGGCGCTGTCGGTGAGTTCGGCGTGGTCAGCGAGCTCGGCGAGGCCAACTAAATCAGTGACATCAGTGACGTCAGTGAGATCAGTGAGGTCAGCGGCGACAGGCAGCGCGCCAGCGCGCGAAAGGCCATCCTCCGCTTCCTCGTTGCTGCCGCGGTCGCGCAGCGCGCCGGAGACCGGCATCAGATCGACGGCGGGCGCGCCAACGGCCTCCTCACGGCGGTAGCCGAACAGCTTGCGCGCACCGGTGCTCCAGTGGGTGACCCGCCCGGCGCCGTCCACCACGACGACCGCAAGCGGTATCCGTCCCGAGGCAGGCGACTGCGGCACCCGGGCCGGTGGCACCGGGACCACCCTGTCGTCGCCATCTTCCGGCGACGCGCCGTGGTTCATTGGCGGAGTCTCCTTCGTACGCGTACGCAAGATCTGCGCCCCCACGGCTACGGTACGGCCTGGGCAGACAACGGCGTGGGGCATTGCCGGAATAGATGGGTAGTGCGCGGGCGCACTACCCCAACTCTGCCCTCCCCCTGCACGGCGGCCGAGCCCCGAGGCGGCCCCCGGGGCGCCCGGTTCCGCCCCGCGACCCGAACCGCCGGTCCGCGCTAGCCCTCGCTACTCCCGGCTAGCCCCCGTTAGCCCCCTTAGTCTTCGTATCCCAGTTGCAGGTCCCGCTCCGTGCGTCCGCCGCCCGCGACCCGCAGCACGGTCGCCACCGGCGGGTATCCCGCCGCGATCACCGTGTACTGGCCCGCCGACAGGTCGATGAAGCGAAAGACGCCGTCGGCCCCGGTGGTTGCCGTGTCCACGACGTTGCCAGCCGCGTCGAGCAGCGTGACCCGCGCGTCCTCCACCGTGCGTCCACCGCTGGCCCGCACGGTGCCGCGGAGCACCGCACCGCCGGCCAACTCGATGTCCTGCCGGGTCTCGCGTGCGGCCTGCACGGTCACCGGCAGGGCGGCGGGCCGGTAGGCGGGCGCGCTGGAGGCGAGCGTGTACTCGCCGGCCACCAACTCGGTGATCAAATAGCCTCCTTCTCGGCCGCTGCGGGTGGAGGCGACGACCTCGCCGCGTACGTCGGTGAGCGTGACCATCGCATCGCGTACGGGCGTACCGTCCGCCGTGCACACCGCACCCGCAAGGCGGCCCGCGCCGCCCAGCACCACATCGAGCTCGACGGGTCGCTCCGCGACGGTGACGCTGACCGCCTGCGGCTGGTGCCCGCCCGCTGCAGCGATCAGGACGTACGCGCCGGGGCCGGGCGTGCTCAGTGCGTAGCGCCCGTCTGCTCCCGTCGCGCCCCGCCCGATCTGTCGGCCCGCGACGTCGATCAGGGTGAGGGCGGCGCGCGGCACGATGCTGCCGTCGTGATGCGCGACGGTCCCGCACACCGGGACGCCGGCCATCGGCTGGCCTTCGGTGCGGCTGTGCTCGGTGCCGTACGACGCGGCGGAGGTGGTGGGGGTGGCGTCCTTCGCACCGTAAGAGGTGGCGTAGCCCGTGTCGTACGAGGTGTCGTACGAGGTTTCTCGCTGGCCCGCGGTGTGCGCGGGCGTGCCGTTGATGGCGGTGTCGGTCCGGCTGCGGGCGGTGGGGACGGCGTGGTCTTGCTGGTCGGTGCGGGACACCAGGGGTTTCTCCTTCAGCAGCAAGGCGAGCAGGAAGCCGAGGACGAGCACCGGCACGAGGTAGAGGAAAATGCGGGGCATCGCGTCGGCGTACGCGGTGAGGTAGCTGTCGCGCAGGGTGTCGGGGAGGGTGCGGACCGCCTCCGGGGTGATCGAGTCGGCGCCCGGCAGTTCGGCGCCTGGGGGCAGTTCACGGGCGAGGGCGTCGGCGAGCCGGTTGGCGAACAGGGTGCCGAAGATCGCCGCCCCGATACTGCCGCCGATCTGCCGGAAGTAGTTGTTGGCGCTGGTCGCCGAGCCGAGGTCGGCCGGGCGTACGGAGTTTTGGACGGCGAGCACCAGGACCGGGAGGACCAGGCCGAGGCCGAGGCCGAGCACGCCCATCCATGCGCTGTAGGTCAGCCGGGCGGTGTCCTCGGTCAGGCGGGACAGCAGCCACATGCCGAGGGTTGCCAGCGCACAACCGACGATGGGGTACGCGCGGTAGCGGCCGGTGCGGCTGATCCAGTGCCCGGAGGCGATCGAGGCGACGACGACGCCACCCATCATCGGCAGCATCATAAGACCGGACTCGGTGGCCGTGGCCCCGTCCACCATTTGCAGGTAGGACGGCAGATAGCTGGCGGCGCCGAACAGTGCGACGCCGACGACCGCGCCGACGAGACCGCTCACGTTGAAGATCGAGTCACGGAACAGCCGCAGCGGCATGATCGGTTCGCGCGCGAAGTGCTCGACGACGATGAACAGGAGCACGGTGCCAAGCGCCCCCAGGCCAAGGCCCACGATGATCTGGGAGTCCCAAGCGTGTTCCGTGCCGCCCCAACTGGTGAGCAGCACCAGGCAGGTGGAGGCAGCGGCGATCAACAGGGTGCCGAGCACATCGAAGTGGGCGCGCCCCTTGGGCCGGGGCAACTTCAGCACGAGGAGGATCACGGCCAACGTCACCAGGCCGAGCGGCACATTGATGTAGAAACACCACCGCCAGGACGCGTGGTCGGTGAAGAAGCCGCCGATCAGCGGTCCGGCGACGGACGCGAGTCCGAAAATGGCACCGATGAGGCCCATATAGCGCGCGCGCTGCCGGGGCGGCACGATATCCGCCATGATCGCCTGAACACCGATCATCAGCCCACCGCCGCCCACGCCTTGAATGGCGCGGAAGATGATCAGCTCGTCCATGGTGCGGGACCAGCCCGCCAGCGCCGAGCCCGCGATGAACACCACGATCGCGAAGACGAACACGCCCTTGCGGCCCAGGAGATCACCGAGCTTGCCGTAGATCGGAAGCACGACCGTCGAGGCCAGCAGGTAGGAGGTGATGGCCCAGGACATCTGGTCAAGGCCGTGCAGATCACCCACGATCTCGGGCAACGCGGTGGCGATGATGGTCTGATCGAGGGACGCCAGCAGCAGGGTCAGCATCAACCCGAGAAAGACCAGCCGCACCCGGGCCGGGCTGAGTGACACGATGGCCGTGTTGGCTGGGTCGGTTGCTGCGGCTGTGCTGGCTGTTTCCGCTGTGCTGGCCGTGCTGGCCGTGCTGGCTGTTTTCGCTGTGCTAGCCGGGGCAGCAGGGTCGCCGTCATCGGGAGGCGGTTGCCATCTGGCCTGCGCCGAGGGCGTCGGTTGGTCCGTTTCCTGACGCTTCAGCGCTCCCGGGGCGCCGTTGGGCTCCCCCGGGTTGCTTTGACCGCTTGCGTCTCGCGCCGGGCGTACCGCCCGCGCCGTCGCGTATTGCTTGGTTGGGGAGGCCGGGTCGAGCGCCGCGCTGGGCTCGTCCCGATCCGCCAGGGTGGTCCCGCCCACGTACCGCTCCCGTCGTCACGTCTGCACCGCTGCTCATTTCTCGCATTACGCGACAACAGCGAGCAACCGAGACGATTCTTCGAAAAGAGGCGACACGGGCGAGCAACTTCGTTGCCCCAGGCGCCTGTCACGCGCTCATCAGGGGTTTCCCTGCCGAGGGCGCCCGGAGCACATCGGAGCATCGCCGGGAAAAACCACTCGATCCGGTGAGCCGACCATTCACGCGCACGGGGGCGGCGCCGAATCTGCGTGCGCAGCGCAACTCCGCGCCCTGCGGGGCCGTGCGGAGCCCTGCGGGGCCGCGACGGGGGCCGGGCCGGGCGGTCAAGTCATTGGCTGTACGGGGAAGTTGCCCCGCGTACGCCGCCGTGCCGCCCGGCGGGTCATTGGCGCCGCTTCGCCGGCAAGCCACCCCTCACCGACAGGTCACTTCTCCGTCTCTTGCGCGAGCCGGGCCAGCACGGCGTCGTAGATCCGCCCGAGCCCCTTGGGCGCGAA
Organism: Streptomyces zagrosensis; assembly: GCF_014203645.1. GTDB lineage: Bacteria > Actinomycetota > Actinomycetes > Streptomycetales > Streptomycetaceae > Streptomyces > Streptomyces zagrosensis. The sequence goes on from NZ_JACHJL010000011.1 coordinate 226,588, forward strand.
GGTCCGCTCGAAGAAACCACCGATGCCACCGGCGCCGGTCCACACGCTGGTGACCAGGACGCGCGACTTCCCTTCACCCGCCGGGGTCACGGTCCAGGTGGTGACCATCGAGGAGTTCCGGTCCTTTTCGACCAATTGGCCATCGGTCGGCTCGGTCACGTCGAGCAGGCAATCGCGCACCCGCTTACTGGTCGCCTGGAGCTTCCAGTGCACCAGCGTGCCCTCGCCGTCACCACCCTCGCGCACCTCGTACTCGCTGAAGTGCTCGGACAGCAGCCGTTCCCGCTTGCCGCTGTAGTCGGCGAGCGTATCGAACACATCCTCGGCACCCGCCGTGATGATTCGCTCCGTCGTGGCCTCGACCTGCGTCATCGCTGTTCCTCCGGTCCTGTTCACGTGCTCTCGTGCGTGATCGGCAAGCCAACCACTTCCCCTCGCACCCGCCCAAATCGGGGACTGACACCCTTCGAATAGCACGTATGTTCTATAATCGAGGCCGTACGACCGAGGAGGTGCTCATGCGCTGGGAGAACCTAGCCGCCGAGAAGGCCGCACCCGCGCTGTTCGGCATGGACAGCGTGACGCGCACCTTCGACACTCCCGAGTTCCGCGGCATCACCTTCCACGAGGTGCGGGCCCGCTCGCTGCTGAACCGGGTGCCGGGCGCGTCCCGGATGCCTTTCGAGTGGACGGTCAATCCCTACCGCGGCTGCTCCCACGCCTGCGTGTACTGCTTCGCACGCAAGACCCACAGCTACCTCGACCTAGACACCGGCATCGGGTTCGACTCCCAAATCGTGGTGAAGATCAACGCGGTCGCGCTGCTGCGCCGCGAGTTGGCCGCGCGGAGCTGGACCGGCGAACACATCGCGATGGGCACGAACGTGGACTGCTACCAGCGCGCCGAGGGCCGATATCGGCTGATGCCCGGCATTTTGGCCGCCCTCCTTGAGCGGTCCAACCCGTTCTCCATCCTCACCAAGGGCACCTTGCTCTTGCGTGACCTGGAGCTGCTGCGATCGGCGGCGGCGCGTACCGACGTCGGCGTCTCGATGTCAGTGGGCTTCGTCGATCCCGCGCTGTGGGGCACCGTGGAGCCCGGCACGCCCTCGCCCGAGCGGCGCCTTGGCACGGTGCGCACCCTGACCGACCACGGCATCGCGTGCGGGGTGCTGATGGCGCCGGTCATCCCGTATCTGAGCGACTCGCCCGAGCAGCTGCGGCAGACGGTGCGGGCCATCGCCGAGGCCGGGGCGACCTCGGTCACGCCGCTGGTGTTGCATCTGCGGCCGGGCGCCCGGGAGTGGTTCCTGACCTGGCTCGACCAGCACCACCCCGGGCTGCGGCGGCGCTATGACGCGCTCTACGCGGACGGGGCCTACGCACCCAAGTGGTATCAGCGGCGGATCACCCGCCAGGTGCACGAACTGGCCACCGAGTACGGCATCGGCCCCTCCGGACCCGGGGCGGCCCGCGCGCTGCCCGAGCCGCCGCCCGTGTTGCCCGACCCGGCCGCCGGGACCCAACTGGCGCTGTTGTAGAACCGGGACAGCGGCAGTTGCGCCGCAGGCACCACGTAGGGAGTCCCATGGCAGAGCACACCCAGATCATTGCGCCGGACGGCATCGCGCCTGGCAACGGCTACAGCCACGTCGTCATGGGCAGCGGGACGCTCATAGCGATCTCGGGGCAGATCTCCGTAGACGAACACGGCGCGCTGGTGGGCGAGGGGGACCCCGAGGCGCAGGCGCGCCAGGTCTTCGCCAACCTGCGCCGCTGCCTCGATGCGGCCGGCGCGACCTTCGCCGACGTGGTGAAGCTGACCTTCTACGTCACCGACGTCGCCTTCATGCCGGCGCTGCGCGCGGCGCGCGATGCGCACATCGACGCCGCGAAGCCCCCGGCCAGCTCCGCCGTCCAGGTCGCGGCGCTGGTGCGGCCAGAACTCCTGGTGGAGGTGGACGCGTTCGCCGTACTCGACAGGTGAGCGCGGGCCGGCCGGCGAGGCAACCGATCGCCGGCCACCGCGCCCGCCCCCAGGCAGCCGGGCCCAGGGCGCGCAGCCCGGGGCAGCCGGGCGCGCAGTCGGTCAAAGCGTCGCGGCCAGCAACTCCCGGGTGTAGTCGTGCGACGGGTGGTCGAAGACCGCGTCGCGGGTTCCGGTCTCCACCACCTCGCCGCCGTGCAACACGGCGATCCGGTCACAGAAGTGCCGTACGACCGCCAGGTCGTGCGAGACGAACAGCAGCGAGAGCCCGAACTCGTCCCGCAGATCCATCAGCAAGTTGAGCACCTGCGCCTGTACGGACACATCGAGCGCCGAGACCGGCTCGTCGGCGATCAGCAGCCTGGGTGCGGGGGCCAGCGCGCGGGCGATGCCGATGCGTTGGCGCTGGCCCCCGGAGAACTCGTGCGGATAGCGCGCCAGATGCTCCGTCTTGAGGCCCACTCGCTCCAGGAGCCATGCCGCGCGCTCCCGTCGTTCGGCCGCTCGTTGGTTGGTGTGCGCGAGCAGCGGCGTGGTGACGATCTGCTCCACGGTACGGCGCGGGTTGAGCGAGGCGTACGGGTCCTGGAAGACGAGCTGCACCTCACGGCTGAGCTCGCGGCGCAGCCGAGTATGTCGGGCGGCGGCCGAAATGTCCCGCCCGTCGAAGTGGACGCTGCCCGAGGTGGGCCGCTGGAGCCCGGCCAGTACCCGGGCCGTGGTGGACTTCCCCGACCCCGACTCTCCCACCAGGCCCAGCGTCTCACCGGGCGCGATGGCCAGGCTGACATCGCGTACGGCTTGGACCGGCGCTCGGCGCAGCCCCGGCAGCCGCGACCCGCGCGCCGCAAACTCCACCCAAAGCCCGCGGACCTCCGCGATCGGCGACACGGTGGCCGCAGCGGCGGCGGGCCTCGCACCGGCCCGGGCCGGAGGCGCCTCGTGCCCTGACCGGGGCACCGGGTCCGGGTCGTCCACCGTCGGCAGCCGGGTGCCGGGCACGGTGTGCAGCGTGGGTGCGGCACCGATCAAGGCCCGGGTGTACGGCTTGGCCGCGGCGCCAAGGAGCCCTTGGGCCGACCCCTGTTCGACCTCCCGCCCGCCGCGTAGCACCAGCATCCGGTCGGCCATCTCGGCGACGACCCCCACATCATGGGTGACCAGGAGCACCGCCGTGCCGTGCTCTTGGCGCAGTTCGTCCAAAAGCCGCAGCACCTGACGCTGGACGCGGGCGTCGAGCGCGGTGGTCGGCTCGTCGGCGATCAGCAGCTGTGGGGAGTTGATCAGGGCCATGGCGATCATCACGCGCTGCCGCATGCCGCCGGAGAACTGGTGCGGGTAATCCCTGGCACGGGCCGCTGGAATGGCGACCCGCTCCAGCATGTCGGTGGCCCGCCGTCTCGCCTCGGCCCGGGGGGTGCCTGGATGGTGCAGCCGGTACGCCTCGGCGAGTTGGGCTCCCACCGAGTGGAACGGCGACAGCGCGGCCAGCGCGTCCTGAAAGACCATCGCGGCGCGTGCCCCGCGCACGGCGCACAAGCGCTTCTCGGGCGCCCCGACGATTTCGGTGCCGCCGACCTGGATGCTGCCGGTGACGGTCGTACGGGCCATGTCGTGCAGGCCGAGCGCGGCCAGGCCCACGGTGGACTTGCCCGAGCCCGATTCGCCGATCAGGCCGAGCACTTCGCCGGGCGCCACGTCGAAGGTGAGGTCACGTACGGCCTGCACGGGCACGACCGCGCCGCGTTGGCCACCGTGCGAGCGGGCGAAGGACACGGACAGTTCGCGCACCCGCAGCGCGGGGCTGCGGCCTCCAGCAGCCATCGGGGCTTCCTCTGCGGTCAGACGGGACGGATGAGACGGGTGGGGCGCGTAGGGCCTGCGGCCGGGCGGCTGGACGGGGGCGGTCATGCGAGCCGTACCCGGGGATCGAGCCAGGCGACGACAAGGTCGGCCACCGCGACGAAGACGACCACGCACAGCGCGGCGAGCAGCACGGTGCCCACCACGGTCGGCAGGTCGTTGCCGACCACGGCGTCCACGGCCAGCTTTCCGACGCCGCCGAGGCCGAAGACGGTCTCGGTGATGAACGCGCCGCCGAACAGCGCCCCCGCCTCCAGGCCGAGCAGTTGCACCAGCGGTGGCGCGGCCCCGCGCGCGGTGTACTTCAGATGGGCGCGGCGAGCGCTGAGCCCCTTGCCGCGCGCGGTGCGCACATACCCCTCGTGCATGACCTCAAGGAGTTGGGCGCGGGAGAGCCGGGCGAAGATGGCGGCGTTGACGAACCCGAGGACCAGCCAGGGCAGTAGCAGTCCGGCGGCCCAGCCGCCCGCGTCGTCGGCGAGCGGCACATAACCGGGTAGCGGGAGCAGATCGGTGCTGTAGACGAGCAGGTACTGCAACGCGTAGCCGAGGAAGTAGATCTGCACGCTGGCACCGATCAGGGTGAAGCCGGACAGCAGCCGGTCGGTGCGGCTGCCACGGCGTAGCGCGGAGACCAGACCGGTGCCGATACCGAGCACCAAGATCACCGCTAGCGCGCCGGTGGCCAGCGACAGGGTGACCGGCAGATGGTCCGCGATGGCCGCGCTGACGGGCTGGTGCAGGGTGTACGAGTAGCCAAGGCAGGGCGCGCCGCAGTCGATGGGGGTGCCGTCCACGTCCTTGATGGTGCGCCCGGCGACCAGCCCCCGTAGGTAGTCGGCGTACTGCTGGACGATGGGCTGGTCGAGGCCCATGCTGTGGCGCACCGCCTCGACCTGGCCGGTGTCGCACTTGGGGCCGCAGGCGATGAGGGCGGGGTCGGATGGCGCGGCGTAAAAGAGGCCGAAGGTCGCGGCGGTGATCGCCAGGAGGACCGCCGCCGTCTGTAGGGCTCGTCGGAAGACGTACCTGAGCATGAGGTTCCGGTCCCGGGGTCAGGACGTGGTGCGGTAGAGCCAGGCCGGGCTGACGCTGCCGTAGATGGGGTGGATGAAGGCGCCGCCGATGTGGGCGCCGCGCACCTGCGAGATGTGCGGGTAGAGGAACGGCACGACCGGGGCGTCCTTCATGACGACCTGTTCGAGGTCGATGAGGGCCGCGGCCTTCTGCTTGGCGTCACCGATGTCCTCGATCCGCTCCAACTCCCGGTCCACGTCCGGGTTCTGGTACCTGATGCCGTTCGACAGTGCGTCCAGGCGGCTGTGGAACTGGTCGGGCAACAGCGTGGAGGGGGTGGGCCAGTCCACCGAGTTGGTGCTCAGCCACAGGTCGTACGGGGCGGGCCCGCGGAAGACCTGGTGGGTGAAGGACGCGGGGTCGAGCGGCTTGGTGACCAGGGTGATGCCTGCCTTGGCGAAGGCGTCGGCGAGAACCTGGGCGACGCGGTCCTGGACTGGATCGCTCTCGTAGGCGTACGTCAGCTTGGTGACCGGCTGCTTGGCTTTGGCCAGGTGTTCCTTGGCCTTGGTGATGTCGCCTGCGGGCGGCGCGGGGTAGAGGTCGTAGGGCTTCCAGCCCACGATCGCCGGCGAGGACAGGGTCGTGGCGAACTCGCCTGCGCGGGGGCCGCCCATGACCTGGCGGGCCTGCTGCCGGGGGAAGAGGTAGGCAATGGCCTTGCGGACCTCGGGGTCGGTGACGCGGCTGTTCTTGATGTAGAGGTCGTTGGTGTACGCGCCCTGCCGACCGCTGACGACGAGCTTCCGCTTGCCCGGGTCGCGCTCGGCCTCCCGGTGGAGTTCGGGCGGGAGTTCGCCCCTGGTGGTCACGGTGCTGGTGCCATCGCCGCGCCCGGCGAGGATCTCCTGACTGGTGTTGAGGGCCTTTTTACCGAAGGTGAACTCGAAGCGGTCGGCGTACTGGTGCCGGATGGGGTCGGTCTCCGGCTTCCAGTGCGGGTTGCGCTCCAGCGTCAAGCGCTGGTTTTGCCGGTGCTCGACGATCCGGTAAGGGCCGGTGGCCAGCGGTTTGATGTCGTAACTGGTGCCGGTGTCCCGGTCCTTGCGTACCGGCGACGAAGAGGACTGCGCGGCCATGTACGGCACGTCTGCCTGGGGTCTGGGGAAGTGGAAGACGATGGTCTTGGCGTCGGGTGTCTCGATCGCGTTGAGGTCGCCGTCCTTCGGGCCGCCGTACTTCTTGACGGCCGCGGTGCGATCGGCGGAACCGGTGAGCCACTCCGGCCAGTAGGTGGGGCCGAGTTCGAAGCCGGGCGCGAAGGTGCGCTCGATGCCGTACTTGACCTGTTGTGCGGTGACCGGCTTGCCGTCCTCCCAGGCGATGCCGTCCTTGAGGTGGTACGTCCAGGTCCGGCCGCCGTCCGTCGAGGTGCCGGTGTCGGTGGCGAGGTCGCCGACGAGGGTGGGCTTGCCATTCACCACCTGGTACTGGGTGAGTTGGCGGCCCCACAGGAGCGAGGTGTTGTACGTCTCGCCGGCGTAGATCTTCTGCGGGTCCAGGTGTGTGTAGCCGGTGGGGTTGGCGATGGTGATGGTGCCGCCGTTACGGGCCCCGGAGATCTGCGGAGCTGGTCCCGCGCTGTCCTTCGCGGTGCCGAGGGACGCGGTGAGCGGGGCGGTCTTTTGGGGCGCGGGGTCGCTGCCGCCCTTGCCGGCGCCGGCGGAGCAGGAGCACAGCAGCGTGGCGGCAACGACGGCGAGGGCCGGTACGGCCACGGTGCGCGGGCGGCGGCTGGACGTGCTGGGCATGCGGAACTCCGATGCGAGGAGGGACGGGAAGAGCGGGAGGGACGGGAGGGACGGGAGGGCGGGAAGGGGTCGCTGCCGGCCGGGGTGCCGCGCGGGGCTGTGCTGCCTGTGCTGACTCAGCGGCCGGCTCAGCGGGCCGTGCGGGGGTCGAGGGCGTCCCGTACGGCGTCTCCCAGCAGATTGAAGGCGAGGACGAAGACGAGGATGGCGACGCCGGGGAAGACCATGTAGGTGGGGTCGGCGTAGAAGACCTCGGAGCCGCGGGCGATCATCCGGCCCCAGTCGGGGATCGGTTCGTTGATGCCGACGCCGAGAAAGGAGAGCGCGGCCTCGGCCGTGACGATGCCGGGCACGGCGAGCGTGATGTGCACCAAGACCGGCGCCCAGACGTTCGGCAGCAGCTCCCGCACGATGATGTGCCGCCGACTCGCCCCCACCGCCCGGGCCGCCTCGATGAACTCACGCTCCCGCAGCGACCGCACGGTCGTCCGCAGCACCATGGCCAGGGGCACCCAGCCGAAGGCCGAGAAGACCGCGATGAGGACGGCAAACTGCATCCAGCCGGGTTCGTTTTCTCCGGGAGAGACGAATCGAGTTTGAATGATGGGGCTAAGGGCCAGCAGAAGCAATAGGGTGGGGAATGCGAGGAGGACATTGCAGATAAAGCCGAATACGCGGTCGGTGATTCCGCTGATATAGCCGGCGGTCACACCGAGCACGATGCCGGTGATGGCGATGACGGCAACCGAAGCAAGGGCAATGAGCAGCGAGGTGCGCATGCCGTACAGCAACTGGGTGAGCACGTCTCGACCGAGCCCGGGTTCGAGCCCGAACCAGAAGTCTGCGGAGATGCCTCCGTTGGGCCGTACCGGAAGCCCCTCGGGACTGAGCAGGTCAGCGGCGTTCTGCCCATAGTGCTCGGTCGGGTTCTTGCCGTACAGCGCGGCGATCAGGGGTGCGCTTACGGCGAGCACGGCACACAGCAACACGACGGCCAGAGCCGCCATTCCGACCCGGTCGCGGCGTAGCGCGCGGGCTGCGGTCACGAGCGGTCCCGCGGGTACGCCGAATGTCTCTTCGGCCACTGCTTTGGCCATCGCTGCCGCTCTCCTGAATCTCAGCGGGGGTTTCCCGCAGCCGGTTCGCGACCATGAGAAACGATGGCTTGATGCGCTGGCAAATCATCTTTGTGGGCAGCAGGTAAATGACGAAGGAAACATTTCATGAAGGCTGATTTATTTCATGCAGCCGCAATGCAGGTGACACAAAAATAAGGACTATTCACTACGTTTCGCCCCCCACCTACCATCCCCAGCACTTCCATTGAGATCTCGCTCACAAAACCTTTATTTCCAAGGCTCAACAAACACTCAGCCTTGATTGAGTAGATCCAGAGCGTCGAGAACCTGCCCAACGGCGGTTTAGGGTGCGAGGGGGCGGCGCCTTTCAGCCGAACCACGAACCCCACCTTTCGGGCCAGCGCGGCGCAAACCGCACACCCGCTCGACACCACCGCACCGTCCCGCCCCAGGCCCCCGGCCGCACCCTCGCTCCCGTACGGCCACGTTCACACAACAACCAGGTACCGTTCGATTACCAATGGTGACCAGAAGCCGGCCTTCGAGCGTGCAATCACCCCATGCATCCGCAAGACTCCGCACCGTTAGCTGCCACCTCGAACAAAGGAGCGTTCGATATGCGGAACATCGCTGGAGGATTTGCACTGGCCGCCGCCTTGACCATCGGCTGCCTGGCCACCGGAACGGCACACGCCGAGTCGGGGGGAACCACCTCGCTCTACGCGCCTTCGTCCCTCGTGCTCTCCGTCGCCCAGGGGGACGATGCGACGGCCGTCGTCACGCGTGCCGTGACTCTCACTTGTAGCCCGAAGGCGGGCGGCGATCACCCGGCGCCCCGCGCCGCGTGCGCCGAACTGCGCGCCACCGGAGGCGCCTTCGAGGAGCTGACCCGCGCGTCGGCGGATCAGGCCTGCACCCGCGAGTACGCCCCGGTCACGGTCGTCGCCCAGGGCGTATGGGAGGGGCGCAACGTGTCCTTCTCCCACACCTTCGGCAACGCCTGCTTGCAGCAGACCGCACAGGGAATGGCCTTCCGATTCTGACGCCAGCGGCTCCGCTGCTGAGCGACTGCCGGTAAGCGACTGGTGCTGAGCGACTGCCGGTGAGCGACGGGTGAACCGCCCACACGCCAGCGGCCTCCCGGACACTGTGGGGGTGTCCGGGAGGCCGCTTTCGGTGCGGAGTGCCGGTTTTGGTGCGGGACACCGGACGGCGTACGGCGCGCAGGAGCCGCGACGACGGATGGTCGGCCTACGGGCCGGCCGGTGCGCGCAAAAAACGCATTCGCCGCGTACCGCTACAGCAGATCAGCGGATCTGCGTACCGGTGGCCTGAAGTGCCTCGGTCACCGGCTGGAAGTAGGTCTCACCGCCCGAGCTGCAATTACCGCTGCCGCCGGAGGTGAGCCCGAGCGCGGTGTCGCCGTCGAAGAGCGAGCCGCCGCTGTCGCCGGGCTCGGCGCACACGGAGGTCTGGATCAGACCCTCGACGGTGCCCTCCTGATAGTTGACGGTCGCGTTGAGCGCCTTGACGTCGCCGTCGTGCACCTGGGTGGTGCTGCCGCTGCGGGTCACCTTCTGCCCCACGGTGGCCTCGCCGGCCTGGGCGATCACCTGAGTGCCGCTGTACAGGTTGACCTCGCTCGGGTGCGCGGTGTCGGCGGTGTACTTCGCCAGGCCGTAGTCATCGCCCGGGAAGCTGCCGGACTGGGTGGCCGCGACCTCCTGCCCGCCCTGCTGGTCCGACCAGCTGGAGACGGAGTTGGTGCAGTGGCCAGCGGTCAGGAAGTACGGCTCGCCGCCCTTGGTGACGTTGAAGCCGAGGGAGCAGCGGGACCCGCTGCCCCAGATGGCGTCGCCGCCCGCGATCAGCGGCCGAAGCGTACCGGCCGAGCGCGTGACCACAGCCCGGTCACCGAGCGAGTCAACGACCTTGTTGAGTCGCTGTAGCTTCTCGCCCCGCACCGTGCGGTCGGCGGTGACGACGACGTTGTTGGTCTTCGGGTGCATGGCCCAGGAGGTGCCGGGGATGGTGGCCTTGGCCTTGAGGGTGGAGCGTGCCTCGTTCAGTGCGGCCAGCGAATGCTTGACGACCTTGGGCTCGGCACCCGCCGTGCGGACGCGCTCGGCGGCCGAGTCGTCGAGGACGTTCACGACGAGCTTGTGATTCTTGGCGTCGTAGTAGGAACCCGCAGCGTCAGAGCCGAGGTCCGAGCTGATGTCGGTGGCCAGCGCACCGGCGGCGATGGCGGTGAGGGGATCGGGGGCAGCAGGTGCCGCGCTGGCGCTTTGCAGCGTGAGGGTGGCGGAGACCAGGGCTGCCACCCCGGCGCCGGCGATGACCGTACGACGTACGCTTGTGCGCTTCAACTCAAAACCTCCAGTGGGGGGTTGGGCCCGACTGTGGGGGTCTGGACCCGGAGGAGGCATGGCCACGCCGCCTTGGACAGAGGCGCGTTCATGCCAAGTCGCTTCGCTGAGTATTCCCAGGCACTCGCGCGGCACACAAGGTCGCGTTCAAGTCGCTACCGCCATGCGTCCCGCGCGCCGTCCGAGTCACAGACCACACCTACCGTGCCCACGTCAGAACCGCATGCGGACACATGCCGCACGGGGGTGCACACCCACGGTGACGCATACGAGTGGCCGATATCAGCCCTTGAACTTCCGAAATGCGACGGCGCTCAACCGACTATCGGCCGTTGTCGTGACCTTCGACGCCCCCGTAGCGCTGTGCGCGCGCCTCTCCGCCGAGTCCGAGCTGCATGCGCCGACTGTGCCGCTCCCACTCCTGGCGCCGACCGTGCCGCCTACGCCCTCCGTACCGCCTGCGCTAGCCGCGCGCGCTTCGATGTGCACTCCCCACCCCACGGCCGGGCTGTCGATCAGCGACTCAACCTGGTGAGCCCCCGCCGGGCTATGGACGCAGTGGGTCAACAGCGTCCTGCCACGGCAGGGGCTCATCGCGTACGGCTCGGCTGCCGCCGCACGCCAGGTCCTGCCGCTTCGGCGAGGACCGCTGAGGCCGCTGAGACCGCTGAGGCCGACCCTCCCAGCCAGGTTTGGCCCGGTCAGGCCGCGTCAGGTCTGCGCCCCGGGCAGGTCAGTACACCTTGACGTTGTACTTGCTCAGCGCTTCCTTGACCGGCTGGAAGAAGGTCGTGCCGCCGGACGAGCAGTCGCCACTGCCACCGGAAGTGAGGCCGAGTGCGGTGTCGCCGGCGAACAGGGCGCCGCCGCTGTCGCCAGGTTCGGCACACACATTGGTCTTGATGAGTCCGGAAACCACATCGCCGTTACCGTAGTTCACCGTGGCGTTCAGGCCGGTCACCTTGCCGCCGTGCAGCCCGGTGGTACTGCCGCTGCGCTGCACCTTCTGCCCAACGGTGGGGTTGGCGGCCTTCTTGATGTCCCGCGTGGAGCCGTTGTAGAGGTTGACGGTGCCCGGGTGTTTCAGTGCGCGGTTGTCGTAACGGATGAGCCCGTAGTCGTTCCCCGGGAAGCTGGTACCGGTGGTCTTGCCGATCTTCGTACGGTGATTGGAGTCGGTGTACCAGGGCGGCTTGCCGTCAGTGCAGTGCCCCGCGGTGACGATGAAGTACGTCCCCGCGGAGTTACGGACGTTGAACCCGGCCGAACAGCGCCAGTCGCCCGCATAGATGGCGTCTCCGCCAACGATCAACTTGCGGAAGGTGCCCGGGACGCGCTCGATGCGCAGCGCAGCGGCACTGTCGCCCGCTGCCCGCTCAAGCCGGGTTATCTCTGCTCGGCTGACGGTGCTGTCGGCCGTGACGACAAGGGTGTTGGTGTGTTTGTCGATATACCAGGCGGTGCCCGGGACATCAGCCGAGCGGACCGCGTCACCGGCGGTGGTCGCCTGCGCGGCGGTGCGTGGCGCCGGCGCGTCAGATGCGGCGCCCGCGGCGGGAACCGCCAGCGCCGATACTGCCGCGAGCGCGGAAGCCACGCCGATGAGCCGAGTGCGTCCACGGGAACCGGGAAGCAGGGTGGTGCGCGAGTTTCTCAACTCTTCCTCCGAGGGAGTCGGGGGCCCGCTGCCTGGGCGGGCCCGTCAGACACGGGCCCTGGGGCGCGGGCGGCTCCGCCGCGATCGTGTCCCCCTGACCAGCGCTGCCCTGGAGTATTCGGGCTGCGGCCAGCAGCACACAAGGGCTCGCCGGACGGCTGTCGAAGCGCACGCGGTGCCGCCCCGGCGGCTCTGGGGCGCCGCCGGGGCGCTACGCGGCTCCCTTGGTGCGGGTGGGACGCGGCCGAGCATTTTCTGGTTCCCGCTGGCGCCCCAACGCGGCCCGCGGCGCCCCCAACGCCTCCTGTAGCCCCGCTCCGACTCCTCCCGCTCCTCCGTCACAGCCGCGCCCGCCGCCCCCTGCCGAGCGCCCTCGCGAGTCGGTTCGCTCCCGACGAAGCGGCGCGCGCCCCTTCGCCCGTCGGTGCGCTCCCCCGAATCACTTGGCGCGCCCCCAAGGGCACGCGCCACGCACGCGCTAGCCCGCCGTGAGCAGGTTGCGCTCCCCCGCCGTGAGCGGGAAGGGCAGGGTGTTGCCCGGCGGCGGGAACGGACACAAAAAGTGCCCGGCGAACGCGCACGGTGGCAGCAGCGCCCGGTTGAAGTCCAAGGTCAGCGTCCCGTCAGGGGCCGGGGTCCCCGGGTGCAAAAAGCGGAACGGGTAGCTTCCGCCCGCGTCCTTGGCGCGCCCGCTGGTGCCATCGGCGAGGACGATCCACAGCGAGCCATCGCCCTCCGTCCCGGCAGCCAGCGCGTATTGCACACCGTCCACCGTGAACACCACCTCGCCGGTGAGTCCAAGGCCCCGGGCCGTCCCGTCCGCGTTGGCCACCTGCACGGTGCGGCCCGTGTCGAAGGCACGATAGGCGGCGGGCACGGCCCACTGCTCGGCGTAGTCGAAGGCGTCGATCCCGGCGAAGGTGCGGCGGGCCACCGCATCGGGGTCGAAGACGCGTACCGCCCACAGGCCCTCGCGCCGCAGCACCACCAGGTGCCGGTCACCGCTGGTGACCCTGGCATCCAACGGCCCGTGCTCGGGGCCGAGCCTGGCCTCGCCGTCGAGCGGTTGGCCAGCGACCGCGACCTGGTCCTGTGTCACGGCCCTGAGCACCAGTTCCTCGCCGTCCTCGGTCCACCGCCCGGGGACGTCGGGCAGATAGCCGTCCGGCGAGTCGGCCAGCCAGTGGGTGCCGGTGACCGACAGCGGGCCGTAGGGCGCGGAGACCGCCTCGGCGCGCTCTTGCCGCCAGGCACGCCATCGTCGTCGCTCGGCTGACTCGGTCGGCTGCCTCCCGGCCGCTGGCCCCTGTGGCAACGCCGACTCGGAGCGGGCCACCGAGGTGGGGCCTGGCGTCGGCTTCGGTCGGGCCACTGTGCTGGGCTGACCGGCGCCGGACTGGGCCGCGCTGGACTGGCCGGCCCCGGACTGGACAGCTCCGGACTGGGCCGGCGCCGGGTGCCGCGCCGTGGTGGCCGTCGTATCGCGCTGTGCCGCTGCTTCCGTCATGCTGCTGTGTCCTCTCCCAAGGGCTGGGCAAGCCCGAGATGTGCGCGCAACGTGCTGCCCGTGTATCGCGTACGGAATGACCCGCGCTCCTGGAGCAGGGGCACCACGCGCTTCACGAAGTCATCGAGCCCTCCCGGAGTTAGGTGCGGTATCAGGATGAAGCCATCGGCCGCATCCGTCTGGACGAACGTGTCCAGCTCATCGGCGACCGCCTCCGGGGTACCGATGAAGGATTGCCGGCCGGTGGCCTCAATCACGGTCTGCCGAATGGACAGCCCCTTCTCCTTGGCCAGGGCCCGCCACGAGGCGACGATGGCGCGTGGATCGGCTTGCCGCACCCGGCCCTGGCTGAGCTGCGCCTCGTAGTCGGGTTCGATGTCCGGCAATGGGCCGTCCGGGTCATATCGCGATAGATCGACTCCCCAAACCTGTTCCAGGGTGAGGAGCGCGGTCTGCGGCGAAATCTGCTGGCGTCGTATCTCGGCGGCCTTCTCCTGCGCCTCGGCCGCGGTGTCGCCCAGCACAAACGTCACGCCGGGCATGATCTTCAGGTCATCGGGGCGCCGCCCGTAGGCCGCGAGCCGGCCCTTGACGTCGGCGTAGAACTCCCGACCCGCCTCCAGCGTTCCGTGGCGGGTGAAGACGACGTCCGCGGTGGCCGCGGCGAACTCACGGCCCTCGCCGGAGTCGCCGGCCTGGATCACGACCGGGTGGCCCTGCGGGCTGCGCGGCACGCTGAATCGGCCTTCGATGTCGAAGTGCTGGCCATGGTGGGCGAAGCTGCCGGTGGCCCCGCCGGTCCGCCCTCGCTCGACGCCGGGCGGCCAGGAGTCCCAGAGCTCGCGCGCGGCGGCGACGAACTCGGCGGCCCTGGTGTAGCGGTCGGCCCGGTCCAAAAAGCCACCGCGCCGGAAGTTCTCGCCGGTGAAGGCGTCGGATGAGGTGACCACGTTCCACGCGGCGCGGCCCCCGCTCAGGTGGTCGAGCGAGGCCAGTCGGCGGGCGAGTTCGTAGGGTTCGTTGAAGGTGGCGTTGACGGTCGCGGCGAGCCCCAGATGCTCGGTGACGGCGGCCAGCGCGCTCAGTACGGTGATCGCCTCGGGCCTGCCGACGACGTCCAGATCGTGGATGCGTCCCTGGTGCTCGCGCAGCCGCAACCCTTCGGCGAGGAAAAAGAAGTCGAACAGACCGCGCTCAGCGGTGCGCGCAAGATGAGTGAAAGACGAGAAGTCGATCTGACTGCCGAAGGCGGACTGACGCGTGGCGCTTCGCTCTGCGGTGGGGCCCGCGCTGCCAGGGCGTGAGACCTGCGGCGCCTGCGGGGTCGGCGGCGCGCTCCATACGGTGGTGTTGTTGACGCCGGGGAAGTGGGCGGCGAGGTGGATGGCCCTACGGGTGGTACGCGAGGTGCCTGGGCTGTTGCTCATCGGGCGGAAGCCTCCCTGGCGAGGGCGTAACGGTTGGTCGGGCGCGGCAGGCCGAGGTGTTCGCGGAGCGTGGCGCCGGGATAGAAGTGCCGTACGAGGCCGCGGTGTTGGAGGACGGGCACCGTGCCGTTGACGAGCAGCCGCAGGTCGCGTTCGGCGTCCCGGGGCCTGAAGTGAAAGCCGTCAGCTGCCCCGTCGGTGTGCCAGGCCGCGACGAGTTCGGCCAGCGCGACGGCGTCGGCCGACGCATCGAGGTCCACCGACAGCGAGGCCAGGACGATCAGCCGGTCGGGTTCCCTGCCCCACGCGCGGGCGCGCTCGCGAAGGTCAGCACGCACGGCGCGGGCCGTGTCCGGGTCCTGGGTGCGCACGAACGCGACATCGGCGTAGCGGGCCGCCGTCTGCCGTGCGTGTGGCGCGGTGGCGTCGATGGCGGTGACGGGGTGGCCCTGCGGGGGGCGGGGCACGATGGAGGGGCCGCGCACGGAAAAGGTGGCGGTCTCGAAATCGACATAGTGCAGCTTGTCCCGGTCGATAAAGCGGCCAGTTGCTATGTCGCGTATCTCGGCGTCGTCCTCCCAACTGTCGAACAGCCGGGTCACGACGTCCACGACCTCGCCCGCCTCGTGCCACAACTCGTCGATGGGCGCAGCTGGGCGGCGGCCGATGAGTCGGGCGTCGGCCTCGCTGGTGGACACATCGGCGATCCAGCCGCCGCGCCCGCGGCTGACCCAGTCCAGCGTGGCGATGGAGGCGGAGAGGTGGAACGGCTCGGTATGGGTCGTGGTGACGGTCGGCAGTAATCCGATGCGTTCGGTTGCGGGCGCCACACTGGCCAGCACCGCCAGGGCATCGAGTCTGCCGACACCGGGTGCGGGTTGACCGAGCGAGTCCTCCAAAGTGATGAAGTCGAAGGCGCCGCGCTCGGCGAGTTGGGCCCGCTCGGCAAAGGCGGACGCCGAGTATCGCGCGCCGCCGTCAAGGGCGACGGCTAGCCGCAGTGGACGGTTCAAGGGGGGCATGGGGTTCCTTACGGTCCGGGGGTTCCTTGGATCGGACGGGTGGTCGTACGGATGGTCGTACGGGGCCCGTTCGGGCCCTCCAGGGCGCGCGGCGGCCACGGGGCCGGAAGACCCGGAGTGCGCCCCTCGTGCGGTTGCCAATCGGTCGAGCCAGGACCGATCAGGCGGGGCCGCGATCGACGACGCCGCGTTGCCCTAGGCGCTCAGCCGCGCGGGACAGGCACCTTGGGTGAGGAGTTCGAGCAGGGCCCGGGCCACCGCGTCGTTTTGCCGCACGGCGGGCGCGCCGGTCCCCGGCCGGGCGAAGGCGGTCGCCACCCGGGTGTCGGTGTGCGCCCCGATCGCGAAGCGACGCGGGTGCGGGCGCCCGGTGCGGTCGAGCACGCGGGCGTCGTCGGGGTGCACGGCGAGCAGCCCGCCTGCGGTCGCCCGCACCCCGTCCGGGTCGTCCTCGTACAGCGCGCGCAGCAGCCGGTCCCGGGAACGGGCCACCGAGGGGTTCGGCAGCCTGGCCTCGACGAGCGCGGTCGCTTGGACGGTGTGCCCGGGTACGGAGTCGCTGGCGGCTGTGAATACGCCGCGCGCCGGGTCGGCGGTGACGGTCATCTCGGCACCGATGAAGCGCACGACCCCGGCCCGGGACAGCGCGAGCAACTGTCTCAACCGGGGCCCGGGCGGGCCCGAGGCGACATAGCTGAAGAAGCCGTGCCACCACGGGCCGATGTCGCCCAGCCGGGCCACCTGCCCGTACAGCGAGAGCAGCCCGAGGAAGACGGCGAGATCGGGACTGTGCTCGGGGTCGTGATGGCGCGCTAGGTCGGCGGTGATGTAGCGGCGCAACTCGTCCTGTAACGCCTCGGTCGAGGGGAAGGTCAGCTCGGTCAGCGGCCGGTCCAGCGCGACGAGGTCGATCCGGTCTGCGGGGTCGGGCACGGTGGCCGCCACCAAGGCGGCAAGCTCCTCGCTACCCGGCTCGCAGGCGGCGTACTTCTCTTCGAAGTCCTGCCAACTCGCGCGGGTGCGCCCCGGGTGAGCGGTGAACAGCCGGTGGTAGTGCGCGTATCCCAGTTCCTTTTGGCACAGCGGCCACACCTCGCGTGCGAAGTCCACCGGACCTGGGCGCCGTAGCAGCTCCGCCACCTGCGGCGGCCCGAAGAACCGGGGTAGCGGCGGCAGTTCGCCGTGCCAGTCGTAGCCGATCTTTGAGTGGTACGGGACGCCTCGTCGCGATCCGACATAGAGCACCGGCTCCCGGCCGGAGGGTCGGTAGACCAACTCCGGGCCGCCACCGGGACCGCCACCGGGACCGTCGCCGGACGCGCCGGCCGCACCGGCCGCCCCTGCCGCATCGGCGTAGGTCCCGCCCCGACCCTCGGTCAGCAACACCATCAGATCGATGAAGGCCAGTCCGAAGCCGCGCACCAGCACCGGTTCACCGGGGTGCAGCGCCTGTAGGTCGCTGTCCGCGGTGTACTCGGGCGGCAGATAGGTCAGCCCGTGGTGCGCTGCGAAGTGGGCCAACTCGGTTTGTGCCGGGTCGGTCTCGGCATCGAGATGGCCCAGGGCGAGCACCACCGCATCGGCGACCAGCGGCAGCTCACGGCCCTCCAGCCACACCCGTTGTGACGCCTCACGCGGCCCGGCTACCCGTACCGCGCGCCGCCGGTGCACCCGCAGTTCGACACCGGGCGGCAGGGCGGCCACCGCACGCTCGTACACCCAGCCCAGGTACGCACTTTGCAGCCGCCGGGTCGCGAACGTACGGCCCGTCAAGGCCGCCACTTCATCCGCTAGTTCGCGGGCGAGTGGCACGTTCAGCCGGCCCGCGCGGATCTCCTGGGCCCACTCGGCGAGCGAGGGCCCGGCGTACGGCGGCCCGTCCCGCGCGGCGTCCCAGCCTCGGCTTCCGTCGTCGAAGACGGACACGTCCGCCGCCATCGAGTTCATCCACAGCAGTGACGACTGCTCCGGCCGCCAGACCCGCCCACCGCCCGGCGGATGCGGGTCGATGAGATGCACGAGGAGACGGCTGTCTCGCCGCGGCGCGAAACGACTGCCCTGCGTTGAGGGCGCGGGCGGGGCGCCGTCCGGCGCAGCCGCCGCGACGGCGCCGCCGTGCGGGGATGCGCCGACGTGCGGGGGTATGAGGCCGCCAACTGGCGGCAGTTCGGTTGCGCGAGCGGCGATCCTGGCGATCAGACCTACGGCGCGCGGGCCCGCACCGACGATCGCGATGGCGGGCGGGCGGGGGCGGCGGGGAAGAGGGGAACTGTTCGGTGACACGGACATGCGAAGACTCCGTGGGTGCTCGGTTCGAGCACGCGTCCAGTCCACACATGCGGTCGCGCCCCTCAGCACGGCCGGACTGTGAGGCTATGCGCTGGCCACGGCGTTCTGTCAAGGCTGTCCGTACTGTGAACAGCGCGTCTCACCGCGGTTGACGGGAAAACGGAAGACTGCTCCACTTGGCCTATGCACTCAGGGCAGCGTCTGGTCACCCGCGACCACATCGACTTCGGTCGGGTGTGGTCGTGTTCCTGTTCGGGCTGACCGCTGCTCCACGCGTCTGAGCGCCCGCCCGCAAGGGCTAGGCCGCGCTCGCGCCCCGCAATGTCAGCAGTTCGCGGCCCCAGCCTCGCGCGGGCCTCGCGTCCCGCATCCGCGTATCCAGCACGCGTCCGCACACCGTAAACGCTCGGCCCTCCCCTCGCTCAGCTCGCGCCTCATCCCGATCCGCACGCTTGCTTGACTGCGCGTCATCGCCCCAGCCCCCATGGCCTTCTCGTAAGGCACTGCATGACCGTCACCTCATGGCGCGGCTGGCGCGTTGACCGCGCAGCACACCGCCCGCGCTGAACCACCGGTCTTCCTACGGCCAACAGGTTTAGCGCGGGAGCACACCGCCCGCCATGGGCAGTGGGGTCTATCAGCAGCTACATCCGCAGTCACAACCCCCGCACCCGTCGCAACAGTCGCAACCCTCACAACAATCACAACAGTCGCACTTGTGGCACCAACCGCCGCGCTTATCGCCGGTCCACGGGTCGTGGTAGTCCTCGCGGCAGCAGATCTGGCACGTACAACACAGCCCGAGCCAGACCGCACACCCCGGGATCAGGCTGCGCCGACGTGGCGGCCGGCCGGGGTCGCCATGCCCATCACCACCGCCACCGCCTCCGCCACCGAACCAGTCCCCATCGGAGCCACCGTGCCCGGGCCCCGGGTGCAGCGGCTGGGACGGCTGGGGCGGCGCACCCGTGACGCCTCGGGGTGCGTTCATATGCCCGTACGGCAGGGCGCCGGGCTGCACCGACTGGCCCGGGCCGCCCTGCCCAGCCTGGCCTCCATGCGGATGCCCGTACGGCGACTGGGCACCGGGCCCCGCGTGGTGCTGGGCTCGCGACTGCTGGTCCAACTGGTGCGAACAGGTGGGGCCGAACGCCCGGTCCACGGCGTGCCGCAACTCGTGCGCCAACAGCACATGCGCCAGCCTGCCATCGGCAAAACGCACCTCCCGCAGCGCCAGCCGTACGCCCCGTACCGCGTCCTCACACAATCGCCGCGCCTCGGCGACCGAAGCGCCCGTCGCACGGAGCGGGTTCCAGGCGCCGGTCCGCGCATCCTTGTCCAGGTCCTCGACCGCGTCCAGCAGGTGCGCCAGGCGCCCGAACAATCGCCCCGCCTCAGCGAGCGGCGCCCGGTTTTCCGGTCGCCCGGCCAACTGCGCGGTGTGCGCGAAGGCAGCGGCGGTCGCCGTCTCGGTCGGCTCGGTGATGGCCAGCAGCGGAGTGCCCCACACCGCCAGCTCCTCGATGCCGGCCTGCCGATCCACCGCTTGCACCAACACGGCCGTATCGAAGCCCAGGTCAGCCCCGGTATGCGCGCCGGCACGGTCCCACCGGGTGGCGACCCGGCGGGCGGCAGCAGCCACCGGGCGGCGGGCCAGTGCACCATCGCGGTCCGCGATGTGGTCTCGGACCTTCGCCGACGCGAGGACGAGTGACACGGCCGCCGCGAGCCTGGCGCCCTCGCCGCGCGCCACGGGCGCGGTGCGCATGCCGCGCAGCGGGCAGGGCCCGGCGGTGCGCCGCCGAGCCGCACGGTCCGCATCGCGTGTCTGAGCCTCCACGAGGACCGAGATGATCAAGCCGTCGTAGTTGGTGGCCACCCGGGCGAACTGACCGTGATCGGCGCGGAGCGCGAGACACAGCCCGCACAGGTGTGCCATCCAGTCCGCGTGCAGACCAACAGACAAGCGATGCCGACACGGTCGGACAATCCCAAACAAAGCTCCCCCATTCCCCCGTACGCCGCGTGGCGTCACTCATTTAGCCCGGCGAGTCTAACTAGCATGCCGTCAGGCTCTTTGGGCAGGAGGAACTCTGATTCACCGCCACGCGTTGTGCACCAGTACCGTCACGAATCCCCTGTGCGGCTGCAATCCGCTTGGCACATCATCCGCATCATGGCCGACGATAGAGGAGCGGACAGTACCCGCCGCATGTGAGAGGAGGCGTCCATGGGATCGGTGCGCAAGGCGAGTGCTTGGCTAGGCCTCGTTGACGACGGCGATGATGAGCGCTACTACGACGACGACTACTCCGAGGGACCCGAGCCTGGTGACGGCTGGGTGACCGACCCGCGGGTGCGGGTCACCGACCAGGCTGCGCAGGAGCAGGGCTCCCGCATCGCGACAATCACCCCCGACGGTTTCCGTGATGCCCGCGGCATCGGCGAATTGTTCCGTGAGGGCGTTCCGGTGATCGTGAACCTCACCACGATGGAGCCCGCCGACGCCAAGCGCGTGGTCGATTTCGCGGCCGGACTCACGTTCGGCCTGCGGGGTTCCATCGAGCGGGTCGCCACCCGCGTGTTCCTGCTGACGCCGCCCGACTACCAGATCGTCAGCGGCGATGCGGGCCGCGCGGCGCGCGGCTTCTTCAACCAGAGCTGAACCCGGCGGCGTGCGCGCTTGTCAGCGCACGCCGCCGGGCGACGCCCCGGCGCTGAGGGGTCAGCCCCGCGCTCGTGGGCCTGTCATCGAAACGCGTCGAGTCCGGTGAGCGCCTTCCCCAGCACGAGCTGGTGCATCTCCACGGTGCCCTCATAGGTGAGCACGGACTCCAAATTCGTGGCGTGCCGCATCACCGGATACTCCAGCGAGATGCCGTTCGCGCCAAGGATGGTCCGGGCCGTACGGCAGATTTCGATCGCCTCTCGTACGTTGTTGAGCTTGCCGAAGCTGATCTGCTCGGCCCGCAGCCGCCCGGCGTCCATTCGGCGGCCGAGATGGTGCGCCAGGAGCACCCCCTTGTGCAGCTCCACCGCCATGTCGGCCAGCTTGGCCTGGGTGAGCTGGAAGCCGCCGATGGGCTTGCCGAACTGCTCGCGGGTCTTGGCGTAGTCCAAGGCGGCGTGGAAAGAGGAGCGCGCGGCACCCATCGAGCCCCAGACGATGCCGTACCGCGCATGGCTGAGGCAGCTCAGTGGCCCGCGCAGACCAGTGACCTCCGGCAGTACGGCATCGGCCGGCAGCCGCACCTGGTCGAGGACGAGTTCGCTGGTGACCGATGCACGCAAGGACCACTTGTGGTGGATCTCGGGGGCGGAGAAACCCGGGGAGCTCGTTGGTACGACGAAGCCGCGGATGCCCTCGTCGGTCTGAGCCCATACGACGGCCACGGCGGCCACCGAACCATTGGTGATCCACATCTTGCGCCCGGTCAGCACCCAGTCCGTACCTTCCCGCTTCGCGGTGGTGCGCATGCCCGCGGGGTCGGAGCCGTGGTCGGGCTCGGTCAGGCCGAAGCAGCCGATCGCCTCGCCCGCGGCCATCGAAGGCAGCCAGCGCTGCTTTTGCTCTTCGGAGCCGTACCGATGGATGGCGTACATGGCCAGCGAGCCCTGAACCGAGACCAGCGAGCGGATGCCGGAGTCGGCGGCCTCAAGCTCCAAGCAGGCCAGGCCGTACTGGACGGAGCTGGCGCCGGCGCAGCCGTAGCCGTCGAGCGACATGCCAAGGGCACCGATCGCACCCAGTTCCCTGGCCAGTGCGCGGATGTCGGGGATCTCGCCCCGCTCGTACCAGTCGGCGATGTGCGGCAGGACCCGGTCAGCGGCCCACTGCCGGACGGTGTCTCGCACCGCCAATTCCTCGGGATCGAGGAGGTCGTCGATGCCCAGTGGGTCGGTCGGATCGAACGGCGGCAAGGTGCGCGCGGACATGAAAACAGCCTCCGGCTCGGGTGCGGGTCTGTGTCCGGGTCCGGCGGCCAGGGCCCGTACCGCCTCGGCGACCGGGGTGATCATCCCGTCACATCTGACGCTACTTCCGGGTAAGAGATGGCGTCCAGCCCCCGCGGCCACCGATACTGCGGCCCCGCCGGTCACCGGGGCGCGGCGCCCCAACGCGGTGGTGGGGGCAGCGGTGGATGAGCGACACGTCAGCGGCGGGCCGGTGCAGTGGCACGGGACCGAGCCAGCTCGCGGGCCGGCGGTACGGAGGCAGGGCCCGATGTCGGGCCTGAGGTAGCGGCCGAGTCGGCGGCGGATGGGGCGGATGCAGGGTCGGCGGCGGGCTGGCGCTCACGCGCCGCCCTGGCCGAGCCGTCATCCGCCGGCTCGGCCAGGGACAGGACGGCTACCTCGACTCCCTTTGCACCCGGCGCGCCCGCTACGCCCTCCGCACCGTCCGCATCCTCCGCACCGTCCATGGTGCGCGGCAGGCGCAGCGCGGCGGCGGCACCGAGCAGCAGCAGCACGGCGCTGACCACGAGCGTGCTGTGCAGGCCACTGACGAAGGAGGCACGGGCGCTCTCGCGCAGCGCCTCACCCGCGGGCCCGCCGAGCCGGTCGGAGACCTCGTACGCCTCGCCGAGCGAGTGGCTTGCGGCCTGAGCTGACGCGTCCGGCACACCGGGGGTGGCGGCGACACGCGGCCCATAGGCGGCGTTCATGACGCTGCCGAGCAGGGCTATGCCAAGCCCGGCACCGAGTTGGTAGGAGGTCTCGCCGATCGCGGCGGCCCCGCCCGCGCACTTCGCCGGTGCCTCGCTGAGCATCGACTCGTACGCCCCGAACAGGGTCATCTCCAATCCGAAGCCCAGCAGCACGAACCCGATGATGAGCACGGCCGGCTGGTCGTGCTGGCCCATCAAGGTCAGCACCAAAACGGCGCCCGCGGTGATGAGGAAGCCCAGCGCAACCATGGTGCGCGGGCCGAGCCGATGCAGCAGCCGGGAGCCCACGAGCCCGGCGGCCATGGCCGCGAAGGTCAGCGGCAGCAGTCGCAGCCCGGTCTGCAACGGGGTGAGCCCGAGGACCAGTTGCAGATACTGGGCGGCTATCAGCTCAAGCCCGACGAGGGCGAGCATGGCCAGCACGATGCAGCCCACCGAGGTGCCGAACGCGGGTCGGCCGAACATCGCCAGGTCCACCAGCGGGCGCACGCGCCGTCGCTGGCGGCGGACGAACAGCACCAGGAACGTCCCGCCGAGCAGCGTCGGGCACAGGGTGCCCAACTCCATAAGGCCCTGGCCGTTGCCGAGCCGCTTGACTGCGAGCACCGCGCCGAACAGGCCGAATGCTGCCATCAGCGCGCCGAGCACGTCCCAGGGCCCATCGCGGTCCCCGGTGGACTCGGGCAGCACCCAACGGCCTACTGGCAGGGCGACGGCCATCAGGGGAATGTTGATCAGAAAGACCGAGCCCCACCAGAAGTGTTCCAGGAGGAAGCCGCCGAGCAGTGGCCCGGCCGCCGCGCCGACTGCGGCGACCGCACTCCACACGCCGATGGCAACCGCGCGCTCGCGACGGTCGGGGAAGACCTGACGAAGGATCGACAGCGTGGCGGGCATGATCATCGCGCCGCCGACGCCCAGCAGGGCGCGGGCGACGATCAGCACCTGCGGCGTGGTCGCGACGGCCGCCAGTGCGGAGGCCAGACCGAAGAGCCCGTAGCCAAGGAGCAGCACGCGGCGGCGGCCGACCCGATCGCCGAGGGTGCCGAAGAGGATCAGCAGCGACGCGCACACCAGTGGATAGACGTCCACGATCCACAGCAGTTCCATCGAGCCGGGGCGCAGGTCCTCGCTGACGGCAGGGACCGCGACATGCAGCACGGTCGCGTCCACGGCGACCAGCAGCAGGCTCACACACAGCACAACGAGCACGAGCCACCGGCTCGCTCCGCCATCCGCGTCCTGCCACCGCGCACGGTCGCGCCAGTACCGGGAACCGCCCGCTGACCGTCGAGCGCCGGCCGTGGTCGTCCCAGTCATAGAGGTACCTCCCTGTGGTGCGCTCGCGGCGCGGGGCCTACACCGGGAACATGTGGCCTACATGACGCCCAGAGGGCAGTCCGGTGGCCTGGCAGCGTGGGCGAGTGAGACGTCAGCGTACGCGAGTCATCGCGAGGGGCTTATGTCTACCTCTGCTGGCGACTCTTGCCCCATTTCCCCCCAGCACCCGCCTGACCTGCGGTGCACCCCCCGGCCAGCAAAAGCGGGAGGGGTTCCGCTTCCGCCCGCGCGCTTGCTGTAGGCCGGCAGCCGGGTTCGCCGGCCTGCCCGATGGCCGAGGCCGTGACCGGGTCGCGTGCGCGGCCTGATCAGGTCAGCCGCGAAACACCGCCCCAAACGATCATCACGCCACCGTCCCGGCCCACCGGCCCGCGGCAACCGGCCGGGAAACAACGGGGAACATCACGGCCAATCAACGATAAACGGAGGCGCGCTAATAGAATAAACGGGTTCTGGGTGATCCCCGTGAGAAGCATCATCGAAATAGACAAGGTCTCATCGCATTCCGTGAAATCGTGAACGGCAAAGCTAAGAACGAGACCCTCTCCACATCACATCGTCATCACAAAGAGACGTGATCGACCGAAGTCACCTGTGACGCAATGTAATGTCGATTGAGTGCGTACCGATGACAAGCTTCCTCAGGCGGAGGAGCACCCGGCCAAACTCGCGCGACCGCGTATGACGCGGACGCGCGGCTGGCTGCTGGGGTCCACTCTCGCGGTCTACGTGGCCACGGTGGTCGGCGTGCTCACCACCTCTTGGCTGGTGAAGCTCGACTGGCAGGTCATGTTGTTCCGGCCGTACAAGCAGTGGCCGGAATTCCACACCTTCCTGGACTACTTCGTCGTGCTCGGCCAGCGCGGGCCCACGGCCGTCGCGGTGACCGTCTGGCTCGGCTGGTGCTGCTGGGCACAGCGCACTCCCCGTCCGCTGCTGCTGCTCGGCACCTCGCTGTTGCTGCTCAACGCGACCGTGGGCGCAGCCAAGCTGGGGATGGGCCGCCTTGGGCCGCACTACGCGACCATGGTCGGCTCGAACGAGATGTGGGGCGACGGCGATATATTTCCCTCCGGCCACACCGCGAACGCCGTGGTCACCTGGGGAGTGCTGGCCTATTTGGCTACCACGCCGCAGGCCCGCAGGATCGCGTCGCTGATCGCCGCCGTGGTCACCCTCGGCGTGGGCATGACGACGGTCTACCTCGGGACGCACTGGGTCAGTGATGTACTCCTCGGCTGGGCCGCCGGTCTACTGATCCTGCTGGCGCTGCCGATGTTCGAGGCACCGATGGCCTGGGCGGAGATGATGATGCGGATCGCGTGGGCACGGCTGCGTGCGGGCTCGTTGTTCACTCCGCAGCCGGTGTCCCCGCTGGCCATCCCTGCCTTGGGCACGTCACGGGCCACACTGGAAGAGGAGCCGCACGCTCGCGAGCGCATCCCGCTGGCCGGCCGGGCCGCGCGGGGCTCCGAGAACTGGCCACACCACCCCGCCAGGCCGCATACCGCACGCTCCGAGCGCACCCCGGTCACCCCTGCCGGCAGCCGCCGCCCGCCGCACGCGGAGCGCGCGCGCAGCGCGCCACTGGGGTCAGCCAGCGCGCCGCGCGGCCGTAGCGGCAGCTGAGCCCAGCCTCGCGCAGCCCAGCTCGTCGCAACCAGCGGCAACGGACCTCAGCGCGCGGATGGTGGGCACAACCAACGGTCAGCACAGCAGCAGGCCCCGACGCTCCAGTGGAGCGTCGGGGCCTGCTGGCTCTGTCGCCGGCCTGCGCCGCCGGGGATCAGGCACCCGGCTCAGCCCTTCCAGCAGCGTTCGACGACGCCGCTTTGAACGGTGAAATTCAGTCGGCCGCCCAGGTACTCCATGGTGATGATCGCGCCCGGCGGCAGCGACCTGACGGTGGTCCAGCCACGCTCTCTCGCCCGTCGTTCGGCGGCCTCGCCGTCGAGTCCGACATAGGAATCCAGGTCGTCGGCCGGTTCGGCCGGGGGTTTCGGTAGAGGTGCCATGCCCACCACCGTAGGTGGCCGGACCGGGTGGCGGAAGCCCGGTCCTAGCGGCGGGAGGTCGTCTGCGGGGTCGTCACTGGTCACACTTGGGTCACAGAAAACCCGGCCCAGTTTGCCGTAACCCGTGTCACTCGTAAGGACCCTGCGTTCCCCATCAGAAGGCGTAACGCAGTTTTCTTAAATAACTCACTACCGCGCCGACAAACAGCGTCATTCAACCGCCCGCCGAGAGCCTTGAGTGCGGGAATTCAGCGAGCGCCGGAAATGCATACCGCATCACCTAGGGAGAGCACAATTCCGCCACATTGATCCGGCCGTCTCCACACAGGTTTGGCCATAGCCGTACGCACCGACTTCCGTACTGACGACCACATGACAGACACACCAGACAAGCCCGACAACGATCCGCGCACCGGACTTCGCATAGCCAGTGACGGACGGGACAGAAAGGGGCGAACCCGCACACCGCATGCGTGTCGCAGCGTCACCCACGCGGCGGGTGACGAGCATCATGGCGGGTACCCGCAGCCCGGCATCGCCGACGCCCCAAGGGAGCACGCGTGGGAACGGAGACCGTCCAGCCGGCTGCCGGGCCAGTACGGGAGCGGCGACCTGGCCGCCTCATCGTGGACTGGCTCACCACCACCGACCACAAGAAGATCGGGCATCTTTACCTGATCACCTCGTTCGCGTTCTTCCTGGTCGGCGGGTTACTCGCGCTGGTGATGCGCGCCGAGTTGGCCCGTCCCGGGCTCCAGCTCATCTCCAGCGAGCAGTTCAACCAGGCGTTCACCATGCACGGCACGATCATGCTGCTGCTGTTCGCGACGCCGACGTTCGCGGGCTTCGCCAACGCGATCATGCCGCTACAGATCGGCTCGCCAGACGTCGCCTTCCCCCGCCTGAACATGCTCTCGTACTGGCTGTTTCTCTTCGGTGGAGTCATGGTGCTCGGCGGCTTCCTGGTACCCGGCGGTGCCGCCGACTTCGGCTGGTTCGCCTACGCGCCGCTCAACAGCGCCACCCACTCCCCCGGGATCGGCGCCGACCTGTGGATCATGGGCCTGGCCATGGCGGGCTTCGGCACGATCCTGGGCTCGGTCAACTTTCTGACCACCATCATCGGGATGCGGGCGCCCGGCATGACGATGTTCCGGATGCCGGTTTTCGCCTGGAACGTACTCTTCACCTCGATCCTGGTCCTGATCGCGTTCCCGGTGCTGGCTGCTGCGCTGCTGTGTCTGGAGGCGGACCGGCGCTTTGGATCGATGGTGTTCGAGGCCGAGTACGGCGGGGCGGTGCTGTGGCAGCACCTGTTCTGGTTCTTCGGCCACCCGGAGGTCTACATCATCGCGCTGCCGTTCTTCGGCATCATCACGGAGATCATCCCGGTGTTCTCCCGGAAGCCGATCTTCGGCTACGTGATGCTGATCGGCGCGACGATGGCCATCACCGGCCTGTCGGTGGTCGTCTGGGCGCACCATATGTTCGCCACCGGCGCGGTGTTGCTACCCTTCTTCTCCTTTATGTCCTTTTTGATCGCGGTGCCGACCGGAGTGAAGTTCTTCAACTGGATCGGCACCATGTGGCACGGCTCGATCTCCTTCGAGACACCCATGCTGTGGTCGGTTGGCTTCCTGGTCAGCTTTCTGTTCGGCGGTCTCACCGGCGTCATCCTGGCCTCGCCGCCGCTGGACTTCCACGTCACCGACAGCTACTTCGTGGTGGGCCACTTCCACTATGTGGTCTTCGGCACGGTCGTCTTCGCGATGTTCGCGGGCTTCTACTTCTGGTGGCCCAAGCTCACCGGCAAGATGCTCGACGAGCGACTGGGCCGCCTCCACTTTTGGACCCTCTTCGTGGGCTTCCACGCCACGTTCCTCGTGCACCACTGGTTGGGTGTCGAAGGCATGCCCCGGCGGTACGCGGACTATTTGGCGGCCGATGGCTTCACCGCGCTCAACACCCTGTCCTCCGTCGGCGCCTTCCTGCTCGGCCTGTCCACGCTGCCGTTCCTCTACAACGTTTGGAAGACCGCGAAGTACGGCGCGAAGGTGGCGGTGGACGATCCCTGGGGGTTCGGCCGCTCGCTGGAGTGGGCGACCTCCTGCCCGCCGCCGCGGCACAACTTCGTGACGCTGCCGCGCGTTCGCTCCGAGTCGCCCGCCTTCGATCTGCACCACCCGCAGGTGGCCCGGCTTGAGGAGGCGAGCATCAGCGCAGAGCCCGGTCGAGCCGGTCGCGAATCCGTGTGATGTGCTCGCGCAGCTCAGGCGGTTCGCGTACCTCGAAGTCAAAGCCCATCAAGACGATGTGCAGCGCCAGCACATCGAACGTGTGCGCTCCGGTGTGCAGCAGGCAGGAATGCTCGTCCACGGCCTCAAGCACCCCGGCGGACGGCGAGACCTCCTCTGCGGCCCGCTCGGCCGACACCCGCAGCAGCACCGTGGCACGTTGGGCGTACGCGGCTATCGACACGCCCCGCGACACATAGTCGGCCAGGTCATCGGCCGGCGGCTCCCGATGTGCGAAGCGCGGCCCGTGCGGCGGCTTGGGGGTGATCCGATCGGCCCGGAACGTACGCCAGTCCGCGCGGTCTACATCCCAGGCGACCAGGTACCAGCGCGCCCGAGAGCACACCAGCCGATACGGCTCGGTCGTCCTGCGGCTGACTCCGCCCTGGTGGTCGCGGTAGGCAAAGCGGACCCGCTCGCGATCCCGGCAGGCGTGCGCCAATTCGGACAGGATGCTGGGGTCGATGGCCGGCTGACCTGCCGGGCTGAGCATCGGCACCGTATACGCGTTCAGGGCCGAGATCCGGCGCCGAAGCCGGTCTGGCAGCACCTGCTCCAGCTTGGCCAGCGCCCGCACCGTGCTCTCCTCGATGCCCTGGACGCCACCCGGCGCCGTACGCAGCCCCACGGCGACGGCCACGGCCTCATCGTCGTCGAGCAGCAGCGGCGGCAGGTCGGCACCCGCGCCGAGTTGGTAACCACCCGCTGTGCCGGGCACGGAGTGCACCGGATAGCCGAGCTCGCGCAGCCGGTCGATGTCGCGGCGGACGGTGCGCGGCGTCACTCCGAGGCGCTCCGCGAGGTCGGCACCCGACCAACTTCGCCGCCCACCGGCCGCGCCATGGCGATCGAACGTTGCGAGGCCGCCATGGGTTTGCAGCAGTGACAGTAGGCGCAGCAGTCGGGCCGAGGTTTCCAACATGCGCAGCAGTGTGCCAGCCCTTGCGGACAGCTTCTGTCCGCAAGGGCTGGCATCGTGTCGCATTGGGCTGCTAGCGGTTTCGCGATGCGGGCTCGGCGGGCCTAGGTGAGCTCACCCGTCGCCCGCTCACCACCGGTACCAGCGTGAGCGGTGGCCGGTTGCCGTGGTGGAGCGTACGAAGAAGCCGAGCAGCCAGATGACCAACACGGCGATGGCGATCCACCACAGTATTTTGAGCGCGAAGCCGGCGCCGAACAGCAGCAGTGCGAGCAGTAGAACGAGTAGGACAGGGACCATGGTTCGCACCTCCAAGGCGACCGAGTGCCCCGCGCGGTGCGGTTCATGCCGCAATCTGCCACGGCGGCGGGCCGAAGATCGACGCCGCCGCCTGCGGATGCGCGGGCGCTAGGCCCCCTCGATACGCACCGAGAGATCGTTGTCACCCGTGTAGTACGGGGCAGCCCGCACGCTCCCGCGCGCGGTCGTCACCAACACCGCCGGGTAGGTGAAGATCGGCTTCTTGTCCACGACGTCGTCCAGAATGCGCCCGATGCGCACCTCGTCGGCAGCCGTCTCGGAGCGCCCCGCCCCGCCGTCGGCGTCTTGGCCGTCAGCACTCTCGCTGGCCTGGTCGGCCGTGTCGTCATCGGCCGCGCGGCACAGCCACAGGTCCCATACGTCCTGCCCGCCCTCCCAGCGCGTGACCAGGTCCGCGTAGGCCAGCGCGAAGGTGAAGTCCGCGCCGTCCCCGGTCACCGGGACGGTGTGCGTCACCGATGGGTCACGGTGGAGCCGCGCTCGTACCACCGCGCCTGCCAGCCACGCTGCCGGGCGCTCCACGCGGTACAGGCGCCCCCGGGCGGTCAGCGTGGCGTCGTCCACCCGAATGTCCCCGGCCTCCACATGGGGCCCGCGCAGCCAGCTTCGCAGCGAGAGGTTGCCGTGCTTGGTGGTGTAGGGGATGCGTACGGCCAGCGGTGACAGGCTCGCGCTGGGCTCGCGGTCCACCAGCGAGCGCAGGTCGTTCAGGCCCGGCATCAACCGGCGCGGCTCCTCGTCGGCGCACGCCACGTAGACGTCCCAGCGGCCTTCGGGTAGCGCGACGGTGCTGGGCAACACGGCCCGTACGCGCCGCTCACCAGCCGGGGAAAGAGGCAGCCGCACATCGTCGGTCCCAGGCTCGGCGCCCCGAAGCCTGAGCACCAGCGCCGCGCTCCAGTTGGCGGGGTCGGGCACCGGCAGATCGGCGATGTCAAAGGTGAGCCCGCCCGCGGAGTCGGCGACGCTGTCCGCGCGCGGCGGTGCACTGGCCCCATCGTCGGGCCGGGAGGCGGGGGTGGGCCGTTGTGCAGAGGTGGTCATGCGGCACGTGCCTTTCTGAACGCCAGCCGCCCGACGTCCTTGGTCGCGTACACGCCGCTGAGCAGGGCGCCTCGCGTGCGGTGGAGCGAGCCGCGCAGTCCCCCGCGCGCCGCCAGATCACTAAAGAGCGCTTCGTATCGTCCGGCGATCTGCGAGGGGTCGAAGCGGGCCGAGCCCTCCAGTGCGGCGCGGCCCATGCGCCGCCGCAGCTCGTCGTCGTTGATCAGAGCCAGGAGGGCGGAGGCGATCTCGTTCACGTTGCCGGGGGGCACCAGGCGGCCGTCCACGCCGTCGTCGATGATCTCGCTGGGGCCGTGCGGGCAGTCGGTGGAGACCACCGGCAGGCCACAGCGCATCGCCTCGACGATCGTCATGCCGAACGACTCCAAGCTGGAGGTGACGGCCGCGATCGAGCCCTTGGCCCACTCGGGGTCCAGGGGATTGGCGGGGCCCATGAGGTAGATGTGGTTGTACAGCCCGAGGCGGTCGATCAGCGCCCGCAGCTTGGCCCGCTCCTCGCCACCGCCGTAAATGCGCAGCCGCCAGTCGGGGCGCTGCGCCACGACCTTGGCGAACGCCTTGATCAGCAGGTCGTATCGCTTCACAGGGGCCAGCCGCCCGGCAGCCACGACCCATTTGCCGCTGCCATCGGCCGGAGCGATCCCGGAGGCGGGCACGCTGTTGGGCACCGCTTCGACCCGCACACCGGGCAGCCGCATCTGGCGCCGATAGGAGTGGGCATCGGCCTCGGTCACCGTGGTCACCGCATCCAGGCGCGGGTACAGGCCGCGCAGCGTCTTCTTCAGCGCCCTGGAATGCGTGCTGAGCGTGAGGTGCTCCTGCCCGACCCGTACGATGCCGCGCCGCGCCTCACGGGCGATGTGCGCGTTGATCCCGGGCCGGGTGCCGACCACCACATCCGTCTCCAGGCCGGCCAGGTACTCGCCGATGCGCAGATCGGTCAGCTCGCTGTACTGCTTGTAGCGGCCCTCAGCCTTGGGGAACACGCGTGCGGGCCTGGTGTACCGCGGGTCGGAGCCCTCATAGGTGGGGCTGCCCTTGCGAATGTCCACCAAGTGACGCAACGTCACCTTGGAGCCCGGGTCGAAGACCGGCTCGTTGCGGTGTCGGAAGACGGAGACGACCTCCACCTCGTGCTGCTCCGCCAGGGTGCGGGCAGTGTTGTAGGTGGTACGGATCGTCCCGCCGATCCCGTACGCGTTGTGAATCAGGAATGAGATGTGCATCCGTCCCCGTATCCCACGGTTCATGCGGACGGTACCTCTCGTCCGCCTAGCTTGAGGTTAGACCGTGATAACGGTTGCCGGGTTGACTCCCATCACCATCTTGTTCCCCAAGTGATGTGCAATCGGTAGCAACCCATGGGAACTATCCCAGGCAAGTGATCATCATGGCTGGCGGGCGCGGGTTCGGCGCACCGTACACAAGAGTGCCACCGGGGCGGGTGAGCTGTCGCCGCCCCTCCCGGGCCTGCGCTGCCCCTCCTACCCGTCTCACCCCTTTGCCCACCGTTCGTGCTGGTTGTCCATCGCCTGTACGCGCTGGCGACAGATCATCCGTTCGCCGTCTCAGGGTGCCTGGCCCTGCGCCGCCACGCCACCGGGCCATCCCGCCGCCGGGTCCGCGGCGCCGCCCCAGGGCCGAAATCCGGACGCCCGGGCATGGCCCCCGACCCCCTCGCCCCGCGCGACGGCGGCCCTGCGGCCAGCGGTGGGAGGCGGGCGCCGCTGCGACCGCGTCAAGTAAGCGCTTACATCGACGCTGTTCCGGGCCCTGGGTACGGCGCGATTCCGCTCCCGGGCCCGCGTGACCCTCATCGCTGATCGCCCGTTGAGTTCTTACGAGCCGGGGGATTCACCCGGCGCACTGAGACGAAATCGAGGAGCCACCCGTGCCGCGGATGCTCGACGTCAGCGACGACGTACGCGCCGAGATCGGCGACGATGAAGCCGAACGGCTGCTCGTCGGCGACAACACCCCGGGAAACTACGACTGCACCTCTTGCCGCACCCCCGGCGACGCCGCACAGGAGCCCACCAGCACAGTGCTCTTTGTCGGGGAGGAGACCGCCGTGCTCGCCTTCGCGCACGCCTCCTGCATCCCCTCTCAGGTGGTCACGGTCTCCGAGGAACACTTGCAGGGCGCCGTACGGTCCATCACCGCAGGACAGGACATCGACACGATCCCCAAGGCCGATTCCCGGCAGGCGGTGCTCGGCGTCACCAGCGGGCTGATCCTGCTCGGCGGTGACGTCCACCCCGCGCTCGTCGTCGAGCCGACCGGGCCCATCGTGCGCCCTGGCTCGAACAGCCCCGGCGACGACTTCCTCCCACTCCTCGCCGAGCAAGGCTTCGAGCCGGTCACGGATTTGGAGCAGTTGCCCAAGCGGAACGCCGGTTGGTCGGTCCTGCTCGCCATGGGCCAACTGCACGCGGTGCTCTCCCCCGGCACCGATGGCACCGCCTCCACCGCATGGTGGCAAGCTCACCAGCCACTCCACGTCACCGAGGGCTGGCGGACCGCCGTGAACAAATCGAACACCGTGCTTCTCTACGCGGCCCCGGCCGGGGTCATCGGCCAACAACCGCGCGAGGACCTGCTCCGTGACGCGCTGGAGCGCGCCGCGGCCCGCGGCGCGCTGGTCGCCGCCGCGATGCCCCTCGCGGGCACCTGATGCCCGCGGCGCCCCCGAGGGGCCACCATGCGCAGACGCCCGGCGTCGCCCCGTACGTCTCCTGGCAGCCGACGCCAAGCCGCATTAGCAGCGCGACTGCCGCACCGACTCACCCATACGCCACACGAGCAGCGCATTCACCACCAGTCCCGCATCCGACGAGCGATCAGGTCGTTGGCGCTTACGTGCACACTTACGAGCCCACCCCACGAGACCCGTATCAGTCGTCCATCCCCGGCATGCGACCTTCCCACGAGGGAGCCACCGCTTACGCCCGGCCGCAGCAGCCACCCGTTGCGTCGGCAACGCCCATCTTCGACGCCCTGTACGCGGAGTACCGCAGGTCGTTCCGGGCGCTGCCAGGAGACCGCTCCGGCGAGGAGGACCTGGAATTCACGGCATTCGGCCACCGTGATCAGCGGACCTCATGGGACCGCTCCGGCGGCTGGGAGCGCGCCGGCACCTGGGACGGCGGCAACTGGACGACCACGGGCCGCCATCAGCGCCCCGGCCTACCCGCGCTGCTGCCACCGGGGACCCGCGGCCACCGGCGGCACGGCCTGTAGGGCCGCGGCCTGCGGGGGCTCGACAGTGCGAAAGCGGGCGCCGGACCTGGCTGTGATCAGCCGATCCGGCGCCCGCTGGCGTCCCTGCGTCCGTTGTGCTGTCCCTGCGTCCGCCGATGTCACAGCACAGCGGCGACGGCACGATACAACAACGGCTTGTGGCGCGGCCCCGGGCCACTACTTCCTGCTGCCCCGCTTTTCCCTGACCCGCACCGAGATGTGAATCGGGGTCCCGGCGAAGCTGAACTCTTCGCGCAGCCGACGCTCCACGAAGCGGCGGTAGCCCGCCTCCAGGAAGCCGGAGGCGAAGAGGACGAAGCGCGGGGGCTTGGTGCCCGCCTGGGTGCCGAAGAGGATGCGCGGCTGCTTGCCGCCGCGGACCGGGTGCGGGTGCGAGGCGACGATCTCCCCGAGGAAGGCGTTCAGCCGCCCGGTGGGGACCCGGGTCTCCCAGCCGGCGATGGCCGTCTCGATCGCGGGGACGAGCCGCTCCATGTGCCGTCCGGTGCGCGCGGAGACGTTCACCCGCTGCGCCCACGGAATCTGCACCAGGTCCCGCTCGATCTCCCGCTCCAGGTAGTAGCGGCGTTCCTCGTCGAGCGTGTCCCACTTGTTGTACGCGATGACCAGCGCACGCCCGGCCTCCACGGCCATCGTGATGATCCGCTGGTCCTGCACGCTGATGGACTCGCTCGCGTCGATCAGTACGACCGCGACCTCGGCCTTCTCCAACGCCGCTGCGGTGCGGAGCGAGGCGTAGTAGTCGGCGCCTTCTTGGAGGTGGACGCGGCGGCGGATGCCGGCCGTGTCCACGAATTTCCACGTCTTGCCGCCGAGTTCGATCAGCTCGTCAACCGGGTCCCTGGTGGTCCCCGCC
The DNA here is from genome assembly GCF_014203645.1 of Streptomyces zagrosensis. Classification (GTDB taxonomy): domain Bacteria; phylum Actinomycetota; class Actinomycetes; order Streptomycetales; family Streptomycetaceae; genus Streptomyces; species Streptomyces zagrosensis. The sequence continues at coordinate 261,358 of NZ_JACHJL010000011.1, forward strand.
TTCTCGTTGACGACCACCCGGTCCTCGCCAGCGACCTTGTTGAGCAGGGATGACTTGCCGACATTGGGGCGGCCGATGAGCGCGACGCGACGCGGCCCGCCGACGGCGATGCCAAAGGTCTGGGCCGGCGCCTCGGGCAGCGCGTTCAGCGCGGCATCGAGCATGTCGCCGGTGCCGCGGCCGTGCAGCGCGGAGACCGGGTGCGGCTCGCCAAGGCCAAGCGACCACAGGGCTGCGGCGTCCGCCTCGGCCGCCGGGCCGTCCACCTTGTTGGCGCACAGCACGACCGGCTTGCCGGCTCGCCGCAACAGCTTGACCACGGCCTCGTCGGTGTCGGTGGCGCCGACGGTGGAGTCCACGACGAAGACGACCGCGTCGGCGGTCTCCATCGCGAACTCGGCCTGCGCGGCGACCGCCGCATCGAGGCCGAGCACGTCCTGCTCCCAGCCGCCGGTGTCCATGACCTTGAAGCGGCGCCCGGCCCACTCGGCCTCGTAGTTCACCCGGTCCCGGGTCACCCCGGGCCGGTCCTCCACCACGGCCTCCCGACGCCCGAGAATACGGTTCACCAGGGTCGATTTGCCGACATTGGGGCGCCCTACGACGGCGAGCACCGGCAGCGGGCCGTGTCCGGCCGCCGCGATGTCACTGCCCACCTCTTCGGGGTCAAAGCCCTCCTGCGTGGCGAGCTCCATGAACTCCGCGTACTCGGCGTCGCCAAGCTCACCGCGCTCGTCGCCGGTGTGGATCTGGTCGTTCATGAAGTCTGTTCCTCGTCGTCCCTCGGCAGCGGGCCCTCACGGCCCGCCGCGCACGTCTGTCTCATGGCCGGTAAGGCGCCTGGCGTCAGCCACATGCTCGCTCAGCCGCGCCTGGATGCGCACGGTCGCCGCGTCCAGGGCCGCTCGGGTGGCCCGGCCGCGCGGGGCCTGTCCAGGCTGCCCCGGGGCGCTGCCCGAAGCGTTGTCGGTGGCGTAGAACGCGTCACCGAAAACTACGTCCACCCGGGTCCGCAGCGGCGGCAGCGCCGCTACGGCACGCCCGCGGCGCCCGCTGGTGCCCAGCACCGCCACCGGCACGATCGGCGCGTCGCCGCGCACCGCGAAGTAGGCGAGGCCCGAGCGCAGCGAGGCGAAATCACCCTCGCCCCGGGTGCCCTCCGGGAAGATTCCCAGCACGTCGCCGCGCCACAGCACGCCCAGTGCGTCGGTGATCGCCGCCCGATCCACACTGGCCCGGTCCACCTTGAGCTGACCGATGCCCTGCAAAAACGGGTCGAGCGGCCCGACGAACGCTTCCTTCTTGATCAGGAAGTGCACCGGTCTGGGCGCGGTGCCCATGAGCATCGGGCCGTCGAGGCCGTGCGAGTGGTTCACGGCCAAGATGACCGGGCCCGTCGCAGGCACCCGCCAGGCGCCCAGCACCCGTGGCTTCCACAGCGAGTACATCAGGCCGATGCCGATCCGGCGACCGACCGCCGCGCCGGGGCCGCTCGGCCCCTGCTGCTTCCCTGTGGTCAGCGCCGTCGCGGTGGCGCTCACGTGCCCTGCTGCTTGTCCTCGATGAGGGTGACAACGCACTCGATGACCTGCTCCAAGGTCAGCTCGGTGGTGTCCACCTCGACCGCGTCGGCGGCCTTGGCCAGTGGCGATGCCTTACGGCCGGAGTCGGCGGCGTCCCGCTTGGCGAGCGCCGCCTGCGTCGCGGCCAGGTCGGATGCGCTCTTACCGCCCAGCTCGCCGCTGCGCCGAGCGGCGCGGGCGGCCTCCGATGCGGTGAGGAAGATCTTGAGGTCTGCGTCCGGAAGCACGGTGGTGCCAATATCGCGGCCCTCGACCACGATGCCACGCGGCGCCTCGGCGGCGATGGCGCGCTGAAGTTCGGTCAGCCGGGCGCGTACCTCGGGGACGGCGCTGACCGCGCTGACGGCCGCGGTGACCTCGGGCGTACGGATGGGGCCCGCGGCGTCGGCGCCGTCCACCGCAATGGTCGGCGCACTCGGGTCGGTCCCGGAGACGATGCCGGGCTTGGCCGCGGCCTCGGCAACGGCGGCGGTGTCGCGTACGTCGATGCCGTTGCTCAGCATCCACCAGGTGATCGCCCGGTACTGGGCTCCGGTGTCTAGGTAGCGCAACCCCAGCTTGGCGGCGACCGCCTTGGAGGTGCTGGACTTGCCCGTGCCGGAGGGGCCGTCGATGCCGACAATGACTGCTGCCGGTGCGGTCCGGGCGGCGGTTTCCACGGTGACTGACACCTTCCTCATGCACGGGGCGTTACTGCTTGGGCTACTGCGGTGGCTACTACGCGGGTTACTACGCGGCGGACACAGGGCGTTCACGAAACGCGAAGTCTCGGACAAGGTTACTGGTTGAAATGACCAACCCGTACAGCCGTGGTTTCGGGCCCCGGCCAGGGTCCGGCCCCCGCCCATGCCGATGCAGCCGGCAACCCGGCTGGTCGGCGTCCTACCGGGCCCCGGGCCCGCGTGGGCGGAGGAGCTGGGCGCGGGCCCGCGCGGGCGGAGGGCACGGCCGCGGGCCCACGTGCGTGCAGCGGCATGGGCGCAGGCGGTGCAGGCGTACCACTGCGTGGGCCTACGTGGTGCCCGCTGCTGTGCGGCGCGGCGCACGGTGCCGCGCGGCGAGGGCAGCGCGTCCTGGTGGCCTGCGGCCGAGATGCGGAACGTGCTGCCGGCGGGGAAGTCGGGGCGGCGTACGGGCACGGCCGCTGGGTGGTGCGCGAGGTTGCGGTGCGGAGGCGTGGTGCGCGGGGGTGTGGTGCGCGGGGGTGGTGCGTCGTGTCGCGCTATGGCAGGTGGCTTCGCAGTCCGCAGCCGGCGGGGTCAGGGGCGCGGGGTGCCCGCTTCGCCGGCCGGCGTCAGCCCATCGCCTTCTTCGTCAGGTCGGCGGTCTGGTCCCGTGGCGGCGCCTCGATCTCGGCGTCCGTGCCGTAGTCGGTGTAGTCGATGACCGTGCGGGCCGTCACCTGCTGTGCCCCGTTCTCGCCCCGGTGCGGGGTGAGCTCCACCTGCTGGCGCCGGATGCGGCCGTCGTCGTCCAGCCACAGCTCCATCGGCAGATAGCGGCCGAACTCCCGCTTGAGCTGCGTTGCCTTGGCCTGGTTGGCCTCGGCGAGCTTGTCCACATCGACGGTCACCCGGTAGCGGGTGGTCTGGGTGCCATCCAGTTTCTGATTTCCGAGCTTCTCGACACCCTTGCCGGAGATGGCCCTGCTGTAAGCGGCTGACTCGGCCGGGTCATTGAGCCGGTCGCCTCCGGCGCGGTCCTTGTGTTCGGCGACCTTCACGAGATCCACTTTGACCCACGATTTGTTGCCGGGTATCTGCTGACGCTCCTTCTTCGGGGGCTGCTGGAAGAGCACCCCGCCGATGACCCGCTGCTCGATGCGCTGCCCTTCGCCGGAGAGCGTCAGCTTCGATGCGCCGTCCTCGAAGTCGATGACGCCCGTGCCCCGCACGCTGACGCTCTTGGCACCCGCGCTGGTCTCGGTGAGCACTTTCATCTTGGCGGTGTCGGACTCAGCCGTCTTCTCGTACGCCGTGCTGACCACTTTCGCCTGGTCCTCCCCGGCGCTGGGAGTCTCCTTGCTCTGCGTGTTCTTGCTCTGCGTGTTCTTTCCGGAGTCGCTGTCGCTGCCACATCCGGACAGGGCCGTGCAGGCGGCCAGGCCGGCGACCGCGAGAGCGGCAACCGCGGTACGAGGCCGACGCGGTAAGTGCTCGGCACCCGTGTCCACGTCCGCTGGCTGAACGAACCGTCGTGCGCACATGCTGCCTCCCGTGGCGTATGAGGATGCGCTGGGAAAACCGCGGGTGCCCGCCGTTTGGCGGCGTACACCCGTCGCAGGCGCCGCACGACGCGGTACCGGCACACTCCGGCCACCACAATGCCCGCAACAAGCGCATATGGGGTGTTGTTGGGCGGGCACCGGTGGCGGGCGCCCTGGCCCGCCCATCGAGCGGCCCACCGCCCGGGAGCACTTCCTCACCGCACGCTGGGGCATGCACAACACGTTCTTCGGGCGGCAGACCTATCTGCCGAACAACCATCCCCAAGGGCCCCTACATCGAGCCGAGTTGGTGTAGTGCGAGCAAAACCTCACCACGGCTGCGGGACACGGCACGGCACTCGGCGCTCCGGTGAGCGTCCTTTACTCGCCGGGCGTCGCCGTACGCTTCGGCCGCCCCGCACGGCTGGGCGGCATCCCCACCCCGCGATCCGCTGCCCGCCACCGGGCGCGGGCCAGCGGACTCGGCCAGCGGCGGGCAGCGAGTGCTGGCTCACCGAGCTACGGGGCGGCCGGCGGGGGCGCTCACTGCCGGATCGGCCAGCCCTGCTCGCGTAGCGCGACGGTCAGCGGCTGCACCGCGTGGGGCTCCACCATCAACTGGATACGGCCTGCCTGCTGGCCGGTCGCGTGCTCGATCCGTACGTCCTCGATGTTGGCCCCGGCGCGGCCCGCATCGGCGAAGATCTTGGCCAGTTCGCCGGGCTGGTCTCCGATGAGTACCGTCACCGCCTCGTAGGTGGCGGGCGCCGCGCCGTGCTTGCCCGGCACCCGGACCCGTCCCGCATTGCCGCGGCGCAACACGTCGGCGATGCCAAGGGCACCGTCGTCACGCTTGTCCTCGTCGCCAGAGTCCAGAGCGCGCAGCGCGCGTACGGTCTCCTCCAGGTCGGCGGCCAGCTCGGCCAGCACATCGGCGACCGGGCCCGGGTTGGCGGAGAGGATGTCTATCCACATCGCCGGGTCGGAAGCGGCGATCCTGGTGACGTCCCTGATGCCCTGGCCACACAGCCGTACCGCCGTCTCGTCGGCGTTTTGCAGCCGGGCCGCGACCATGCTGGAGACGAGCTGCGGGGTGTGGGAGACCAACGCCACAGCCCGGTCATGAGCATCGGCATCCATCACGACGGGCACGGCGTGGCACAGCGCAACCAGTTCGAGTGCCAAATTGAGCACCTCGGTGTCGGTGTCCCGGGTGGGTGTGAGCACCCATGGACGGCCCTCGAAGAGGTCGGCGCTCGCGGCCAACGGCCCGGAACGCTCACGCCCCGACATGGGATGCGTGCCCAGGTAGTGGGTCAGGTCACAGCCCTTGGCCTCCAGCGCGCGGCGCGGGCCGCCCTTGACGCTGGCGACGTCGAGATAGCCGCGCGCGAGGCCGCGCCGCATCGCGTCGGCGAGGGTGTCGGCGACGTGTGCGGGCGGTACGGCGACGATGACCAGGTCCACCGGGCCTTCGGGCTCGGTGTCGCTGCCCGCGCCGAGTGCGGCTGCGGTCCGTGCCTGTCCCGGGTCGTGGTCCCTGAGGTGCACGTGCACCCCCCTGCCGGCCAGCGCAAGCGCGGCCGAGGTGCCGATGAGGCCGGTGCCGATGACGAGAGCGGTTCTCACTGGGTGCTGTCCTTCTACGCGCTGCGGACGTGTCGGGCGTGGCAGGCGTCTCCACGTACCGCTTCCCCCGCCACCCTAACCAGCACGGGCCGTCAGCCGTCCCGGCGGCCATCAGTCGAGACGGCTGCGGGGCGGTGAAACCGGCGGGATGAGCGCGGGACAAGCGGGACAAGCCAGACGGGTGAGGACAGCCGCGGGCCGGCAAGTGGGTGCGGCGCACTTCCGTGCGGGGCGGACGGGGTACGGAGCGCCTGAATTCCGGTAGAACGTTCCGCATGATCTTCCATGTGGTTGCCCTGGACGACTGGCTGGCCGCCTCCGACCGCCCGTACGCCCCACGTTCGCTCTCCGACGATGGCTTCGTGCACTGCTCGCCCAACGAGGCGACGACGCTGGCGGTCGCCACCGCGCGTTTTCGCTACACCATCGGCCCGCTGATGGCGTTGCTCATCGACGAGAGCAAACTGGACGCCATGGTGCGCTGGGAGGCGGCCGACCCCGAGCCACCGCCAGGCGTACCCCCCTCGACCCAGTTCCCACACGTCTACGGGCACATCAACCGAACCGCGGTGGCCGGCATGATGGAGATCAAACGGGACGAGGACGGCCGCGCGGTATCGCTGGGTCCGTGGTCCTGACCGGTGCCGGCGGGAACCCGAAGGCTTGTTGCGGACCCGGGGCTCACGGTCCGGGGCTCACGGGTCCGGGGCTTTACGGTTTGGGGCTTACGCTCCCAGCCGAGGCCCCTCATAGCCCGTCGTAGCCCGCCGGCAGCCCGCGGGCCCGACCGGCAACCCGGCTCGGCTAGAGGTCCACCTCACGCATCAGCATCCCGACCTCCGTGTTGGTCAGCCGCCGCAGCCATCCCGACTTCTGAGCGCCCAGCGGGATCGGGCCAAAGCTCGTGCGGACCAGCTTTTCGACCGGGAAGCCGGCCTCGGAGAGCATGCGGCGCACGATGTGCTTGCGGCCCTCGTGCAGCGTGACCTCGACCAGGTAGTTCTTGCCGACGTTCTCGACGACCTTGAACTGGTCGGCGCGGGCGAAGCCGTCCTCCAGGGGGATACCGTCCTTCAACTGCTTGCCCAGGTCGCGCGGGATGGGGCCCTGGATCGCCGCTAGGTAGGTCTTCTTGACCCCGTACCGCGGGTGAGTGAGACGGTGTGCAAGCTCACCATGGTTGGTGAGCAGAATGAGGCCCTCGGTCTCCGTGTCGAGACGACCCACGTGGAAAAGCCGGGTCTCACGGTTGGTGACGTAGTCGCCGAGGCACTGGCGGCCGTCCGGGTCCTCCATGGTAGAGACGACTCCGGCGGGCTTGTTCAGGGCGAAGAAGAGATACGACTGGGTGGCCACGGTAAGCCCGTCCACCTTGATCTCATCCTTGTCCGGGTCAACGCGCAGCCCCTGCTCGGTGACGATCTGCCCGTTCACCTCGACCCTGGCCCGGTCGATCAGTTCCTCGCAGGCTCGCCGCGAGCCCATGCCCGCGCGGGCAAGCACCTTCTGTAGCCGCTCGCCCTCCTGCTCACCGAACGTCTTGGGCGTACTGACCCGCGGCTTGTCGTGCCGGGCCCGGTTGCGCTCCTCGATCTGGGCATCCAGCTCACGGGGTCGCGCCGGAGATGGACGACCCCGGCCAGCGCCGGGGCGCCCTGCCGCACCACCGCGGCCACCAGCAGCACCGCCGCGGCCACCGGGAGCACCGCCACCGGAACGCCCGGCCGCACCGCCCCGACCACCGGGGGCACCGCCCCGACCACTGGGAGCACCGCCTCGGCCACTGGGAGCACCGCCCCTACCACCGGTGGCACCGCCTCGGCCACCCGCGGCCTGGCCGCCGCGGCCACCGCTCTGCGAGCCGCCCTTGGGTGCACCCTTCGCACCGCCGTCGGAGCTGCTCGCCCTGCCGACGCCGCCTGGCCTGTTGGCGCCCGACTGGCCCGTGTCGCCGACGTCGTAACGGCGCTCCTCGGGCCGAGGGCTGTCCGAGCGTCGCGGCTTGTCGTCACGCCTGCCGCCACCCCCGCCTCGGGGGTTCCGGTTGCCGCCGCTGTTCCTGTCACTGCTTCGCATCAAGGTTCCGTAGTCGAGTGGGCCGTCGTGGTGTCTGCGTCGTCCGGTGCGTCCGGATCAAATGAGGGGACTCCCTCAAGCGAGTCCGCCTCAACGGCGTCCACCTCCGGCAGGAACGGTGCCAGCTCGGGCAACTCGTCCAGGCCACGCAGGCCCATTCGCTCCAGAAAGTAGTTCGTCGTCCTGTACAGGATCGCACCTGTTTCGGGTTCCGTGCCCGCCTCTTGCACCAGACCGCGCTGTAGGAGGGTTCGCATCACGCCGTCGCAGTTCACTCCGCGTACGGCGGAGACGCGCGAACGGCTGACCGGTTGACGGTACGCGACAACGGCCAGGGTCTCCAATGCGGCCTGGGTGAGTCTGGCCTGCTGGCCGTCGAGCACAAAGCCCTCAACGGCCGCGGCGTACTCGGGACGGGTGTAAAACCGCCAGCCGCCTGCGACCAGGCGCAGCTCGAAGCCGCGGCCCTGCCTGGTGTACTCATCGGCCAGCTCCCGCACCGCATCGGCCACCACACGCCGGGGCCGACCCAGCACCTTGGCCAGGTGTTCCTCGGTCGCCGGCTCGTCGATCACCATCAGCACCGCCTCCAGGGCGGGCCGCAACTCCAACTCGGCGACACCATCGGCCACGGCACCGTCAGGCACGTCAGGCACGTCAGGCACGTCAGGCACGTCAGGCTCAAGAGTGACCGCTTGCCGCTGCTCGTCCTTGTCCGCTGCCTGCTCTGCCTGCCCTGTCAGCCCTGCCTGCCCTGTCAGCAGCTCGTCCCGCTCGGTCACCGCCCCGCCTCCCACTCGCCGTCCCGCCCGGGCTGCCCCGGCTTGCCCGCCTCACCCGATACATCCGGCACGCCTGACACATCAGAGACACCTGACGCACCCGACACATCTGGCGTCTGTGGCCCCGCCCAGTCCTCCGTGGTGTCCGGCTCGGCCGCGCTGACCGCCGGGTCCGGGCGGGCGCCCGGACCCTCGACCGCCGCCCGTGCTTCCGTGCTCCGTGCGCCCGTGCTCCGTGCGCCCGGTTCCTGGTCGAACTCGTCGGTGACCTGCGGGCGTTCGCCCTCCGCCCCGGTCCAGCGCACGAGCAGCGCGCCCAGCGCCTCGTCTTGGTCGAGGGCGATGACCCGTTCCCGGTACAGCTCAAGCAGCGCGAGAAAGCGTGCCACGATGGTGAGGGTGTCGGGGGCGTCTGCGGTCAGGGTCTGAAAGTCGGCCACGCCCAACTCGCGCAGCCTGGCCATGACGACGTCGGCCTGCTCCCTGACACTGACCAGCGGCGCGTGGATGTGGTCCACGTACACCTGCGGCTTGGCCCTGGGCTGCATCGCCTTCACGGCCAGCTTCGCGAACCCCGCGGCCCCTATCCGGATCACCACCTCCGGCAGCAGTTCGGCGTGGTGCGGTTCCAAGCCGACGGTACGGGGGTAGCGCCGGGCCTCGTCGTCGAGCCGCTCCTGGAAGATATCGGCGATGCGTTTGTACGCCCGGTATTGGAGCAGCCGCGCGAACAGCAGGTCCCGGGCTTCGAGGAGGGCGAGGTCCGCCTCGTCCTCAACCTCGGCGGACGGCAGCAGCCGGGCCGCCTTGAGATCAAGCAACGTCGCGGCGACCACCAGGAATTCGGTGGTCTGGTCGAGGTCCCAGTCCGGGCCCATGGCGCGGATATGGATCATGAACTCGTCGGTGACCTTGGACAGGGCGACCTCGGTCACATCCATCTTGTGCCGGGAGATGAGCTGGAGGAGGAGGTCGAAGGGGCCCGCGAAGTTGGCAAGCCGGACCGTGAACCGTCCGTCGTCGGGCACCGTTCTCGTGCCCGTTTGTGTGGCCGCGTCGGCCGCTGGGCCGGCTGCGGGCTGCGCCTGGGGTGCCGTTGCCGCAGCCGCTTCCCGTACCGCCTCCGCTGGCCCTCCCGCGGCTTGTCCCTCCGCTTCCTCCAGTCCCTCCGCGGCCTTCGGCCCGGCTTCGACCGTCGCCGCGTCGGGCGCCACGTCGCGGGCGCCGGCCCCCGCGACGGCGAGCGGCTCGGCCTCAGCAGCCCCTTCCCGGGCCGCAGCGGGGCCCTCAGCGCCCGCAGGCCCATCAACCGGCCCCTCATCCCGGTCCGACGCTCGCAGCGCCTCCCGCGCCGGTTCACCCGGTTCAGCGGTCGTGGCCGGGTGCTCGGGCGGATGCGTTGGCCGCTGGCCCTGTTGCGCGCCCGGGCCCCGGCCAAGGCTCCGGCGGTTGCCGCGCGGGGGCATGGGCGGGGTGGGGTCGGCGTTCGTGGGCATCGGGGTCCAAGGTGCGGGGAGCGGGCGGAACGCCCGTACGAGCGGGCAGGCTACCGCCGCCACCCCGCGATATGCGGGATCTCCGCGCCGGTCAGCGACCGCGCAGACGGCGTACGAGAATGCTCGCGTCGCCTCGGGACTCCAGATCGGCGAGCACGACCGCCACCGCCTCGCGGACGATGCGGCCACGGTCCACGGCGAGGCCGTGCTCTCCGCGCAGCACGAGCCGCGCGTGCTCTAGGTCCATGAGCTCCTCGGCGGAGACGTAGACCGTGATCTTCTCGTCGTGACGCTCTCGGCCGCTGGGCCGCCTGTTCGCGGCCCGACTTCGGCGGCGGGCCTGCGCGGTCGGCGTCGGCCCGTCCTGTTGCTGACGGCCCTTGGGCCGGTCCTGTGTGGCTGACGGGTGCCGCTCGGCTCCCTGCTCCTGGCTGGCTTCTCGGCTATCTCGTCCAGCCGCCGCCTGCTCCCCCGCATCCGCCGGACGCCGTGCCCCATCGGAGGCCGCGGCGTCGCCTTCGGGCGCCGGGGCCGGCACCCGACCGCGGCCATCGGCGGGCAGCGCCCTGTCCTCGCCATTGGTCTGGCGGCGAGGAGAGGACGCCTGTAGAGCCGTGCCCCCGGTCGTACGGAACAGTTCGTCGGCGCCGGGCAGACTCACTCGGCGGGACACCGGGCGAGCACCTCCCTGGCGAGCTGGCGGTACGCGGCGGCGCCGACCGAGTTGGACGCGTACGTGGTGATCGGCTCGCCGGCGACGGTCGTCTCCGGGAAGCGGACGGTGCGGCCGATGACCGTGTGGTAGACGTGATCGTCAAACGCCTCGACGACACGAGCAAGGACCTCACGGCTGTGCACCGTGCGGGAGTCGTACATCGTGGCGAGGATGCCGTCCAACTCCAGGTCGGGGTTGAGCCGCTCCTGCACCTTCTCGATCGTCTCGGTGAGCAGCGCCACACCTCGCAGCGCGAAGAACTCGCACTCCAGCGGGACGATGACCTTGTGCGCCGCGGTCAGGGCGTTCACGGTCAGCAAGCCGAGCGAGGGCTGGCAGTCGATGACGATGTAGTCGTAGTCGGGAAGCAGCGGCTTCAACGCCCGCTGCAACGTGGACTCGCGAGCCACCTCACTGACCAACTGCACCTCGGCGGCCGACAAGTCGATATTGCTCGGCAGCAGATCCATGTTCGGAACGGCCGTCTTGAGCAGCACCTCGTCGGCGGCCATGCCCCGCTCCATGAGCAGGTTGTAGACCGTGAGGTCGAGTTCCATCGGGTTCACGCCGAGGCCGACCGACAGGGCGCCCTGCGGGTCGAAGTCAACGAGCAGCACCCGACGGCCGTACTCGGCGAGCGCGGCACCCAGGTTGATGGTCGAGGTGGTCTTGCCGACCCCGCCCTTCTGGTTGCACATCGCGATGATCGTCGCGGGGCCGTGCTCGGTGAGCGGCCCGGGAATGGGGAAGTACGGGAGCGGGCGCCCGGTGGGGCCAACGCGCTCACGGCGCTGTCGGGCCGCATCGGGCGCGAGCGTGGCCGCGTACTCGGGATCAGGCTCGTACTCGGCGTCGGGGTCGTAGAAGCGCCCCTCGGGCATTGCGTCGTAGTCGGCGAAGGTGGCGGGGTCGGCCCCGCCCTGCTCGCCGGCCATGGCGTTCACGTGTTGGCCATCCATACTCTGGTGGGCTCTCGTCATGCTCTGGCGGGCAGCGAAGGTGTGGACAGCGACGGAGCCGACAGCCCGTTGCCCCAAGGGACTCTGGCCCCGCGCACCCATTCCTGGTTGACCACCCCCGGGAGAAAATGTCGACTCATCCACAAGTCGTCCTACCTCCTTGGTGACCAGGAAATTTCTCGATTGGTCAGCGTGACACCATGCCGACGGTTGGCGACTCTATGGCGTGTCGGCGGTTCGCAGCAACACAATCCGCCGGACGCGGCCCGATCTGTCGGCAACGGAACACTCGGATGTCAAGGGCAGAGGGCGCTCGTCATCGAGGTTTCGCAGCCGCGCAAAGCGGCTAAAAAGTTGTGTTCAAGGCGAGTTGATAAGCCGCCATATTGCGCGCGCTCACGGGCGCGTCACGGAAGCCCGTGGCCGGGCCTCGCCGCTCGACAAGGCCCGGCCACGGGTTCGGTGTTGACGCGTCTATCGTCGGTTCAGCCCAGCAGGGAGCTCAGTTCGACGGCGGCGAGCCCGTGCGCCTCGGCGACCGGACCGTAAACGACCTGGCCCTTATGGGTGTTGAGGCCCTTGGCGAGTGCGGCGTCCCGGCGCAGCGCCTCGCGCCAGCCACGGTTCGCCACCTCGACGATGTACGGCAGCGTGGCGTTGGTGAGCGCATGGGTGGAGGTGTTGGGCACCGCACCCGGCATGTTGGCAACGCAGTAGAAGACCGAGTCGTGCACCTGGAAGGTCGGCTCGGCGTGAGTGGTCGGACGCGAGTCCTCGAAGCAGCCACCCTGATCGATCGCAATATCGACAAGTACACTTCCCGGCTTCATCCGGGACACGAGCTCGTTGGTGACGAGCTTCGGCGCCTTGGCGCCCGGGATGAGGACGGCGCCGATCACCAGGTCGGCGTCGAGGACGGCCCGCTCCAGCTCGTACGCGTTGGAGGTGATCGTCTGCACCTTGGTGCCGAAGATCTTGTCGGCCTCGCGCAGCTTGTTGATGTCCTTGTCGAGCAGCGTGACGTGGAAGCCCATGCCGATGGCGATCTGCGCGGCGTTCCAACCGGAGACACCGCCACCGATCACCACGGCCTTGCCCGCCTGCACGCCGGGCACGCCACCCGGCAGTACGCCGCGGCCACCGGCCGAGCGCATCAGGTGGTAGGCGCCGACCTGCGGGGCGATGCGCCCGGCAACCTCGGACATCGGCGCGAGCAGCGGGAGCTGCCGGCCCGCGGTCTCCACCGTCTCGTACGCGATGGCGGTGGTGCCGGACTCCAGGAGCGCATCCGTGCACTCGCGGGACGCGGCCAGGTGGAGGTAGGTGAACAGGGTCTGGTCCTTGCGCAGGCGGTGGTACTCCTGCGCGATCGGCTCCTTGACCTTGAGCAGCAGGTCAGCGGTGGCCCACACCTCGTCAGCGGTGCCAAGGATGTTCGCACCGGCGCCGGTGTACTCCTCGTCCGCGATCGAGGAGCCGAGGCCAGCGCCCTGCTCGATGAACACCTGGTGGCCATGGCGCACGAGCTCGTGCACACCAGCGGGGGTGATGGCCACCCGGAACTCGTTGTTCTTGACCTCGCGGGGGATGCCGACCTTCACGTCGATCACGGTCCTTGATTCTGGGGTTTTCCGGACAAAAACGGTCATGCGTGTGCACACCGGAAACGACCGTGACGGTCGCCGTAATCCCAGTCTAATGAAGGATGACGTGCTGTCTAGCCTTGCATTGCATCAACCTTGCGGCGGAGTGCTGCTGATTTCGCAGGTCTGGTCTGGCGTGTCCCTTTCGAGGCGCTCTCTAGCGTCCTTCGCTTCAGCCTCCGTTAGGGCTTCAGCGGCCGGCGGTACCCTCCGCGGAATCGGCGGCTCCAGATATCGCGCGGCCTCCCGCCGGTGCAGTTCCGCCGCCGGGCGATCACCAAGCCGCTCCAGGGTTTCCGCGAGCCGCAGCCGCACCGCGGCCAGCGACCGGACGTCCCCTGCCAGGCGCGCGTACTCCAGCGCCTCTTGGCAGGTGCGCAGCGCCTCCTGCGGGCGGCCCGCGTGCTCTTGCACCCGCGCCACCTCGCTCAGCGCCCGCGCATGCCCGGCCCGATCCCCGAGCCTGCGGTACGCGGCGACCGAGGCCCGCAGGCCACGCAGCGCCTCGCTCCATCGGCCGGCGCAGGCGTGTACGGCGCCCAGACGCCCGTACAGCCGCGCCTGATCGGTCAGCTCACCGCGGGTCAGCCGCAGTTCGAGGGCCCGCCCGTACCAGTCGGCGGCCCGGTGCCAGTCGCCCAGCTCGTGGTAGGTGGCGCCGATGGACTCCAGCGAGCGCCCGATGGCGTACGCGTCACCGGTCCCGCGGGCCGCCTTGAGTGCGCCGCGGTACCGCGCAAGCGCGGCATCGGCGCGCCCCGCCCGCGCGTCCAGATCACCGAGGTTCAGCAGCGCCGCCGCGCGCTCCAGCGGCAGCTCCCTGCGGTTGGCCACATCGAGCACCAGCTCGTGCAGTTCGTACAGCTCGGGCGCCGCACCGTCCGCGCCCCGATGCGCGGCCAGCGCGTGCGTCAGCGCCGCCAGCAGGCGCCGCGCCAGCGTGTCGAGGCCGCCGTCCTGTACGGCGAGGCGGGCCGCGGCCAGCAGTGCGGGCTGCCGTGACCGCAGCCACCGCGCGGCGTCGGCCCGGGTGGGAAACCGCAGCGCCGCGGGGAGCTCGGCCGTCCGTTCCTCCGTGGCCGCATCGTCCGGTGCGGCGGCGAGCCGGGCCGAGTGCAGGAGCCGTACCGTCCGCTCCAGCATTCTGGCGCGAGCCAGCTCGATCTCCGCGGCCCGCTCGTGCTCTCGTAACAGGGCCGCCAAGCTCGGTACCAAGCATCCGGGCAGCTGGTAGCGGGGCGGCATCACATCGCCCGCTGGCGTGCGGGCCGCCCCATCGGGCGGCAGCGGGCGCAGCAGCCCGTGCGCCAGGAATCCGGCCAGCGTGTCCTGCGCGGTCTGCACGGAGCAGCCCGCCAGGGCCGATGCGGTGTGCGCGTCAGCCCAGCCACCCGGGGCCAGCGCGAGCAGCCGCAGTATCCGAGCGGCCCGGTCCGGCAACGACGCGTAAGCCAGGTGCAGGGCGCGGGCCAGCGGACGTCCGGACTGCTCGACCCCGGCGTCGGATGTCACCTCCCGCAGCTTCGCCGCGGCGTCGGAGACCGACGCCTGCGGGCGGGCCGCGAGCCAACCGCCCACCAGCGCGAGCGCGGCGGGCTGCGCTCCGCACTCCTCGACGACGGTGGTTGCCGCCACCGGGTCGCAGGTGATCCGGGTGGACCCGGCGTAGCACCCGAGCAGCGCGACCGCGGCAGCGCTGTCCAGGCCGCCGATCGTGCAGGGCCGCACGTCGGGCACCCCGGTCAGCGGGCCCTGGCTCACGACCAAGACCAGGCAGTCGGGCGCGTCCGGAAGCAGCGCATCGACCTGTTCGGCGCTGCCTGCGTCGTCCAGGAACAGCAGCGCGCGCCGCCCCATGAGGGCGGCGCGCAGCGCTGCGATCAGTTCGTCCTCCGCCGCGCCGGGTGGCGCGGCGGCACCGAGCGCGGCCAGCAAATCGCGAGCGGTCCGCGCGATAGGCACCGGTGCGCCGTCCGGTGTGGTGAGTGCGGCCCGCAGCACCCCGTCCGGATAGCTGCCGGCGGCCAGCGCCAGGAACGCCTCCGCGAGCGCGGTACGGCCAGAGCCCGGCCGGCCCGCGATGAGCAGCACTCGGCTGCGGGGGGCCTTGCGTCCGGAGAGCGTGTCGAGCCCCGCCCGACCGATGTCGGCCCGCAGCCCGGCCAACTCTCGCCGCCGCCCCGAGAAGCGGCCCAGTGGCTCGTCGGAGCCCGCGCGGTCCGGCTGCGGTGTGGTGGCAGCCGTTACGGGCCGCGCGGGCCCCGTAACGGCTACCTGGGGCCCGTTAGGGGTGCGAGCCAGCGAGGCGGGCGGGCCGGCCTGTCCCACGGGCCGACCGGCCGGGGGGCGCGCGTTCCCCGAGGGAGGTGCGGGGGGTGCGGCCGGGAGCGGCGGTGTGGCTGGTTGGTCCCGCGGCTTCCCCCGCGCGGCGGGCTCCGCCGGCGGGGTGCGGGTGGCCGCCGAGGGAGCCGGCTCTTGCGGTGTCGCGGGCCCATCCGGTGGGACGTCTCCCCGTTTGCCCACCGCCTGCTCCGCCACGGGCCACGCTCCTTATTCCCTACCTTGGGCTGCCTTGGACCGCCCTGAGCTGCCTTGGGATGCTTCGGACTGCCTTGGACTGTCTTCGGCTGCCTTGGGCGGGAAGGCCCCAGTCCTGCGCATACCTGCCCGCCGCGGACGCGGACGGGAGAGTAGGAGATGAGCGTAGTTCACCGACCCCCGCCCAGCGGGGGACCCAGGCGGGCGACGCACCCCTAAAATCACCTGATCGGATCGACTTGGGGCGTGCTCGGGGGCGTGCGGTGGCTACCGGCCTTCGAAGGGCCTGGCCGGCCACGGGGCGTCCGCGGGGCGTAGCGCGTCGAGTCCGTCCCCGGCCTGCGCGGCGAGCAGCGCGAGCACACCGACCACCAGACAGGTGTTGTGCAACTCCCCCGCCAGTGCGCCGCGGGCCAGTTCGGCGGCAGGAATACGCGCGAACTCCATGTCGGCCTCCTCCTCGGAGACCTCGAAGCGCTCGCCCTCAGCCTCCGAGATCTGCCGGGCGAGGAAGATCCGTACGGCCTCGTCGCAGCCGCCCGGAGTGGTGTAGATGTCGGTTAGCACCCGCCAGTCCTCGGCTTTGACGTGCACCTCCTCGTACAGCTCGCGCTGGGCGGCGTGCAGCGGGTTCTCACCTGGTACGTCGAGCAGCCCGGCCGGGATCTCCCAGAGCTTGTGCCGTACCGGGTGCCGGTACTGACGGAGAACCAGGACGCGCTCTTGCTCGTCAAGGGCGAGGATGGCGACCGAGCCGGGGTGCACCTGGTAGTCGCGGACGGCGGTGGACCCGTCGGGCATGAGGACCTCGTCCTTACGGACGCTGGTCTTGTTGCCCTCGAACGGCGTGGCGGTGTTGATGACCCGCCATTCCTCAGCGGTGTCCTTGATGCCCATCTGTGCGCCTTCCTGAGCTGAACTGTGCTGTGTCTGCTGCTGTGTCTGTGTCTGTGTCTGTGTCTGTGTCTGCTGTGCTGCGCCGTGTTTGCCGTGCCGTGTTTGCTGTGTTTGCTGTGTTTGCCGTGCCGTGAGCTGAGCTGAGTGTGCTGCTGCGATGCCGGATGTGATGCCCGGCCAGCCCACCCACCAGCGCCGGCGCGACGCCGAGCGCGGCGGCTCGGTCCGGTGCGGTACTCACCACGGCGCGGGGTACGTACGACACTTTCGGCCCGAGAGACGCCACCGGCCCGAGAAACGACAGCGGCTCGGGAGACGACACCGGGGTACGTGCCTGGTGACAGGCACGTACCCCGGTAACCGTATCGGTCGTGCGCAGAGTTACGACGCGCCGGTCTGGCCCTCGGCGTCCGCGGGCCGCACGGCCTGGCCGGCCTCCCTCTTGATGCCCTGCTGCCGCGCGACGGCGGCCTTGACCAGGCCAGCGAAGAGCGGGTGCGGGCGCGTCGGGCGCGAGCGCAGCTCCGGGTGGGCCTGGGTGGCGACCAGGTACGGGTGGACCTCACGCGGGTATTCGACGTACTCGACGAGCTTGTTGTCGGGCGAGGTGCCGGAGAAGACGACCCCGGCCTTCTTCTCCAGCTCGGCGCGGTAGGCGTTGTTGACCTCGTAGCGGTGCCGGTGCCGCTCCTCGACGTAGGGCTGGTCGCCGTAGACCTCACGGACGATGGAGCCCTCTGCGAGCTTGGCCGGGTACATGCCGAGCCGCATAGTGCCGCCCATGTCGCCCTCGCCCGCGACGATGTCGAGCTGTTCGGCCATGGTGGAGATGACCGGGTCGGCGGCGGCCGGCTCGAACTCGGTGGAGTTGGCGCCCGCGATCCCGGCCAGGTTGCGTGCGGCCTCCACGACGATGCACTGCAAGCCGAGACAGAGGCCCAGCAACGGAATCTTGTTCTCGCGGGCGTACTGAATGGCGCCCACCTTGCCGTTGACCCCGCGCTCGCCGAAGCCGCCGGGGATGACGACGGCGTCCACGTCGCCGAGCTGCGTTCGGGCGCCCACCTGCGTCGTGCAGTCGTCGGAGGTGACCCACTTGACCTTGACCCGCGCCTTGTTGGCGAATCCACCCGCGCGCATCGCCTCGGTCACCGACAGATAGGCGTCGGGCAGGTCGATGTACTTGCCGACGAGCGCGACGGTGACCTCGTGGTCAGGGTTGTGCACCCGGTCCAGGAGATCGTCCCAGGTGGTCCAGTCCACATCGCGGAAGGGCAGGTCCAGCTTGCGTACGACGTAGGCGTCCAGGCCCTCGGTGTGCAGCACCTTCGGGATGTCGTAGATCGACTTGGCGTCGATGGCCGCCACCACGGCCGCCTCGTCCACATCGCACATCAGCGAGATCTTGCGCTTGATCGCGGTCGGTACGTGACGGTCGGCACGCAACACGATCGCATCTGGCTGAATACCGATGTTGCGCAACGCCGCGACGGAGTGCTGAGTCGGCTTGGTCTTCAGCTCGCCGGAGGGGCCGATGTAGGGCAACAGGGAGATATGCACCACAAAGACGTTGTCCCGGCCGACCTCGTGCCGCACCTGGCGGACCGTCTCCAGGAACGGCAGCGACTCGATGTCCCCGACCGTGCCGCCGACCTCGGTGATGACCACGTCCACGTCATCGGTGGCCATGCGCCGGATGCGGTGCTTGATCTCGTTGGTGATGTGCGGAATGACCTGCACGGTGTCGCCCAGATACTCGCCGCGCCGCTCCTTGGCGATGACCTGCGAGTAGATCTGCCCGGTGGTGACATTGGCGGAGCCATCGAGATCGACGTCGAGGAATCGCTCGTAGTGGCCGATGTCCAGATCGGTTTCGGCCCCGTCGTTGGTGACGAACACCTCGCCGTGCTGGAACGGGTTCATCGTGCCGGGGTCGACGTTCAGGTACGGGTCGAGCTTCTGCATGGTGACCCGCAGGCCCCGCGCCTTCAGCAGCGCACCCAGACTGGAGGCCGTCAGCCCCTTGCCGAGGGAGGAAGCGACACCCCCGGTGACGAAGATGTGCTTGGTCGTCATGGATGTGGGTGACAGTGCCAAGAGGGGGCTCCCGTGGGATCGCGAAGTGAGATGCGTTTGGCAGCGTCCCAAGGGTGGGAGATGCCGTCGCTGCGGTCCGGGGTTACCCGAAATGTCACTGGGGTTCCCACCGGTTTCCACGGGATACCAGGCTATCAGCGCCCTGGGGCCGCCGCTCCCGGCGACGCGGGCCCAGCTTCTGGAACAGGCTGTCCAGAAAACCCCTGACCTGCGGCGACACAATGACGGCCGACGAGGCGGGCACACAGTAGGCACACATCGTCCGCACACCTCACCGCCTCGCCACCCGATCGGCGCACCCAGCGGCAGCCACCATGTGGGACTCTTCCCACGGATCGTGCGCATGGGACGTATCCTGCTCGGACGCACGCTGCGAGCCGACCGGTGTGGCACCAACCCCGTTTGCCTCCGGAGCACTAGCTCGTCCAAGATCCAAAGCCGCAAGACCGCAAGGCGCCCCGCGGGGCGAGGTGGCCGTTCGAATGGGGATGCACGTGGCCGGGCGCATTGAAGATTACGCACTCATTGGCGATATGCAGACCGCCGCCTTGGTAAACAGGGATGGCAGTGCCGACTGGCTTTGTCTGCCGCGCTTTGACTCACATGCCATTTTCGCGGGGCTGCTGGGCACCGACGAGCACGGCTTTTGGCGGCTCGGTCCGGCCTACCCGGCCGACACCGCCCCGCCGTACGCCGATCGGCGCCGCTACCGGGGCGACTCGCTGGTGCTCGAATCGGAATGGGACACCCCGCGCGGCACCGTGCGGATCATCGACTTCATGCCGCCGCGCGATGGCGCGCCGCAGCTCATCCGGATCGTGGAGGGCGTGAGCGGGCGCGTCCCGATGCGCTCCGAGCTGCGTATGCGCTTCTCCTACGGCTGGGTCGTGCCCTGGGTGCACAAGGTGGACGGGCGCACCGTGGCCGTCGCAGGGCCCGACTCGGTGTGGCACGACACCACCGCCGACACCTATGGCAAGAACCTCACCACCTACTCCGACTTCACCATCTCGCCCGGCGAGCGGATCGCCTTCACCATCAGTTGGCAGCCTTCGCACAAGGAGCAGCCCGCGCTGCCCGAGCCGGAGGCCTCCCTGGAGGCGACCGAGGACTTCTGGCGGGAGTGGGTGGAGCACTGCACGTACCACGGCCCCTACCGGGACGCGGTCGTGCGCTCGCTGATCACGCTCAAGGCCCTGACGTACGCGCCAACCGGTGGCATCGTTGCCGCGCCGACCACCTCGCTGCCCGAGGAGGTCGGCGGCGTACGGAACTGGGACTACCGCTTCACTTGGCTGCGCGACGCGGCGATCACGCTCTCCTCGCTGCTGCGCACCGGCTACCGCGAGGAGGCGCAGGCCTGGCGTGAGTGGCTGCTGCGCGCGGTCGCGGGCGACCCGGAAAACCTCCAGATCATGTACGGCATCGCGGGCGAGCGGGAGCTCGGCGAGGCCGAGCTGCCGTGGCTGCCGGGCTACGAGGGCTCGCAGCCGGTGCGGGTCGGCAACGGCGCGGCGGGCCAACTCCAGCTCGACGTGTACGGCGAGGTCACCGAGGCCCTGCACCTGGCGCACATGACCGGACTCGCCCGCAACGACTACGCGAGCGTGCTCCAGCTCAAGCTGATCAGCTACCTGGAAGGCCACTGGAACGAGCCGGACGAGGGCATCTGGGAGGTGCGCGGCCCGCGCCGGCACTTCGTGCACTCCAAGGTGATGGTCTGGGTCGCCGTGGACCGTACCGTCAAGCTCATCGAGTCCGGTGATGTGGATGGTCCGCTGGAGCGCTGGCGCGAGCTGCGGGACGACGTCCACCGGGATGTGTGCGAGAAGGGTTACGACAAGGAGCGCAACACCTTCACCCAGTCCTACGGCTCCAAGGAGCTGGACGCCTCGCTGCTGCTCATCCCACAGATGGGCTTCCTGCCCCCGGACGACAAGCGGGTCATCGGCACCATCGAGGCCATCCAGCGCGAGCTCGGCACCGAGGACGGGTTCGTGATGCGCTACCCGACCTCCAGCGGCGACGACAACCTAGACGGCCTCCCCGGCGACGAGGGCGCGTTCTTGGCCTGCTCGTTCTGGCTCGCCGACGACCTGGCGATGATCGGCAGGGTGGACGAGGCCCGCAAGCTCTTCGAGCGTCTTCTCGCCCTCCGTAACGACCTGGGCCTGCTCGCCGAGGAGTGGGACCCGCGTCTTCAGCGCCAGGTGGGCAACTTCCCGCAGGCGTTCAGCCATGTGCCGCTGATCGACACGGCGCTGAGGCTGACGGCCTCCGGCGCGTACGGCGGCTGAGGTTCGGCGCGTTGCCCGACGCTTCGTCCGAGCCCGATGCCTTGTCCGAGCCCGGCACGATCACTGTGGCGCGGGCGCTGGAGCTGCCCGCGCTGCACCGGGGCCTGCCGGAGATCCTCACCGGCGCCGATGCGTTGGAGCGCCCGGTGCGCTGGGTGCACGCGGGCGAGACCCCCAACATCGCCTCCCTCCTCAAGGGTGGCGAGTTGCTGCTGACCACCGGCATCGGCCTGGGCACCAGGGCGGCCGAGCAGCGCGCGTTCGTCCGCACCCTGGCCGAGCGTGGCATCGCCGCGCTGGTGGTGGAGCTGGGCTCGCGGTTCACCGCGCTGCCCGCGGCCGTTGTGGACACGGCGCGTTCGTACGGGCTGCCGCTGGTCCAGCTCCATCGCGAGGTGCCGTTCGTCGCGGTCACCGAGGAGATCCACACCGAACTGGTCAATGCGCACTACGCGCTGCTGCGGCGCGCCGACGAGGTGCATCGGCGGTGCACTGAAGTACGGCTGCGCGGCGGCGGGGTGCCGGAGATCCTGCGGCTGTTCGCCCAGTTCGCGGATAATCCGGTGTTCCTGGAGACCGCGGATGGACGGCTGCTGTACGCGGCAGGGCCCCCCGGCAGGGCGGGGCTCGCCGACCCGCTCCAGGTATGGGACGGGCTACGCGCCGCACGGGCCGGCCGCAACTCGGGCCAGGCGGGGGCCGGCCTGCGGCCGAACGCACCAGGCTCCCCGAACGCACCAGGCTCACCGGGCCCGTTGGGCTCACCAGGTCAGGAGCTGCCGGAGCCGCCCGCCGGGAGCGTGCTGGTGGAGGTGCCGGGTGGCGGTCCTGGCCCCGGCGCGGTGCGGGCCCGGCTGGTGGTGTTGCCCGCGGAGGGGCCGCTGGCGCCGGTGCACCGTATTGCCGCCGAGCGGACGGCCGATCTGCTGGCTCTCGTGCTGCTCCAGGCGCGGCAGGAGGAGGAGCTCGCGGCCCGCGGTCGAGGTGACTTCCTCACCGACCTCGCGGAGGAGCGCATCACGGCGGCGGACGCCCCTGCGCAGGCCCGGGTACTGGGATTTCGGCCAGGGGCGGGGCCGCTGCTGCCCATGGTGATGGCGCTGTCCACCTCGCTGGCCCCACTGGATGGCGGTGATCACTGGGCGGCACTCGCCGCGGTGCTCCGCGAGGAGCTGACTGCCGTGGGCGCGCCGGTGCTGTTGGGCGTACGACTGCCGGAGGGACGGGTTCCGCTGCTGGTGGGGCTCCATGGGGCCGAGGAGCGAGCGGCGGTCGCTGAGCGCGTGGCGCATACGCTGCGGGCGGCAGTGGAGCGGGCCTGGCCCGAGCGGACGCCGGCCCTGGGGCACCGAGGTGCCCGCTTGGGGCCGCCGGTCGTGGTGGCGGGCCTGGCGGGCGACTGGGGCGCTGCCGGGCCCGAGTTGCGGCACGTGGCGTCTGCGGCGAGCGCCGCCCGCGAGCTGCCTGACCGGCCGTGGCACGACGTTCGCGGGCTTGAGGTGGATCTGTTGCTGTGGCGGCTGCGCGAGCACGGGGATCTGGCCGCCTTCGTCCACCGGGTGATCGGTCCGCTACTCGTGCACGACCGCACGGCCAAACCACCGCTGCTGCCTACCCTCCAGGCGTACCTCGCGCACGCCGGCCGCAAGGCGGAGACGGCACGCGAGCTGCATGTGAACCGGCAGACGCTGTACGACCGGCTGGCCCGCATCGCCCGGCTGCTAGGCAGCGACCTGGATGATCCGCGCACCGTGCTCGCCCTCAGCCTGGCCCTTCAGGCCCGCCGCCGCCTCCCGTAAGCGGACGTGGCGCTGCCGCTCGTCGCGGCCGGTGGCAGGGCTGCGGCAGTGGGGTCCTTGACATGAGCGAGGTGGGCCGGGCCGGCGGGGCGGCAGCGGGCTGGGGATCGGTAGGGCTTGGGGTCCGGCGGGTCAGTGGGGCCTGACAGCCCGTGACCCGGGAGCCGAGGTGTGCGTCAACTCGTCGTAGATGCCCAGCACATGCGCGACCGTATCGTCCTCGGTCGGCCAGCAGTCGGCCTGCGCCCGCCCGGTGGCCGCGAGGTGCTCTCGGCGAGCGGGATCGGCCAGCAGCCCGAGCACCGCACGCGCCAGCGCCTGCGGGTCACCGTACGGAACCAACTCGGCGGCGTCACCGACCAGTTCGGGTACACCACCGACCGCCGTTGCCACCAACGGCACCCCCGCGTGCAGTGCCTCCTGGGCGAACAGCGAGCGCGCCTCCCAGCGGCTGGGTAACACCGCCACATCCGCCGCCGCAAGCAACTCGGTCACATCATCCCTGCGGCCAAGCAGCCGTACGGGCAGCCCCTCCGCCTCGATCCGGCCCTGCAACCAGGCCCGCCCCGGCCCCTCCCCCGCGATCACCAGCAGCGGCGCTGGGTCGTACGACCGCCAGGCCCACACCGCGTCCAGGAGCACATCGTGCCCCCGGTTCTCCTCCAGCCGGCCGACGGTGAACAGCAGCGGCCGTTCGACGGCGCCGAGTTCGGCCCGCGCCTTATGCTGCCGCCGGTCCTCTTCCTGGGGCAGCCAGCGCGGCGCCGGCACCGCCACCGGCGCCAGCCTCGCGTCCCGCGCGCCGCGCTGCCGGGCCCGGTCCACCAGGTCGGACGAGGCACCGAGGGCAATGCGGGCGGCGCGCGCAACCCGCCGCTCGGCCAGTTGCAGCACCCGCGCACGGGCGCCTTTCGCGGTGGACTTGGTGTGCCAGGTGACGACGAGCGGCGTCCGCCGCCCGCCCAACGCGAGCGAGGCGAGAAGCCCGGCCTTGGTGCCGTGCGCATGGACGAGCCCCGCATCCGCGCAGACGGCCCGCAGGGCGGTCAGGGACTCCACGTCGGCGCACGGCCCCACCCGCACGAACTGGGCTCCTGCCGCGCCGAACTCATAGGCCAACTCGGCGCTTTCCGGACCGCACACGGTCACCCGCAGGCCGCGCGCGACCAGGCCGGCGGCGAGCGACCTGACATGGACGCCGCTGCCCGAGGCGCCGCTCCCGAGCACCTGCACCGCATGCAGCGG
The DNA here is from genome assembly GCF_014203645.1 of Streptomyces zagrosensis. Lineage (GTDB taxonomy): Bacteria > Actinomycetota > Actinomycetes > Streptomycetales > Streptomycetaceae > Streptomyces > Streptomyces zagrosensis. The sequence goes on from NZ_JACHJL010000011.1 coordinate 285,320, forward strand.
ATCGGGTCCGATCAACGGCGCCGGGGGGCTGCTCACGGTACGGCTCACGCGGGCGATGCTCCTCGGTTGGCGGCGGGGCCAGGATGGCGCGTCGGGCAGGGCACTACGGCGTTGCTCGGGGGTGGCTGCCCGGGGGTGGTTGTTCGGGCCGCGATCCGCTGGCTTGGGGACGGAAAGCGCGGTGTCCAAGTGGGGAAGATGGGGCGATTTAGGCTGAGTGATGCGCGTAGCATGCCGGGTCGGAGGGGCGGAATCGAGACGTCGAGTAGGGCGGCACTGCGGGGCGGAGCAGGGGGAGGAACGGGGCGGCGAGCGACACGCACCGGGTCCAGGATGCCAGCAGACGCAGGCGCCGTGGCACCACTGTTCCCGCCTTTCTTCCGGCCCGCTTCCCCCCGACGGTGGCGGATTCACCCACACGGGCGACCACATGCCCGACATGCCCCCCTTGCGCGCCAGCTTTCGCCGGCGGCCTCATGCGCGCGGCCTCTCACCGCACCCTGTCGTCTGACTCCCCACACCATCGACTGCTGTGTCGTGCCGCCCCAGGCTGGACGCCGCGCAGGCCCCTTGGGCACCACGCCCCGCCGCCCGACCGCGCCCACCGCCCAGGCGGGGCCGAGACCCCCGCCGACGCCCCAGCTCATGCCCACGCCCCAAACAAGTCGGCAGGCCGAAGGCCAGCCGCCACAGGCCGACAAGGGCTACCCCGGGAGGCGACGAGTCGTACGGGCCGCCGCTCGGGCCGTTTGGAGGAGTTCCTCCGCGTGCGCCCGGGCCAGTTGGGAGTCCTCTTGGCCCGCCAGCATCCGGGACAGCTCGCGGACCCGGTCCTCGCCCTCCATCACCTTGACGCCACTGCGCGTAACGGACCCGTCGCTGGTCTTTTCGACCACCAGATGCCGATCGGCGAAGGCGGCGACCTGCGGCAGATGCGTCACCACCACGACCTGCGCCGACTCAGCCAGCTTGGCCAGCCGTCTGCCGACCTCCACCGCCGCCTTGCCGCCGACGCCCGCGTCCACCTCGTCAAAGAGATACGTCGGTACGGGGTCGGTGCCCGCGAAGACGACCTCGACCGCGAGCATCACGCGCGATAGCTCACCACCGGACGCCCCCTTGGCGATCGGCCGGGGCGGCGCACCAGGGTGCGGGGCGAGCAACAACTCCACCTCATCCGCGCCGTGCGGCCCGAAGGCCACCGCACGGCCACCGACGTCGATGCCCTCCCGCGGGTCGGCCACATCGCTTTGCCGGATCTCGAAGGTCACCCGGGCGTGCGGCATGGCCAGTTCGGCGAGCTCGCCGGTGACCGCGTCGGCGAACCGCTTCGCCGCCGCGTTTCTGGCCTCGGTGAGCTCCCGGGCCCGCTCCCCGAGTTCGGCGCGCAGCGCGTCGTGCTCAGCGGTCAGCTCGCCGATCCGGTCGTCGTCGCCTTCGAGTTCGGTCAGCCGGGCCGCGCTGGCCTCGGCCCAACTCAGCACGCCCGCGATGTCTTGGCCGTACTTCCGGGTGAGCTGCGCCAGCGTGGCCCGGCGTTCCTCCACGGCCGCGAGCCGCAGCGGGTCGGCGTCCAGGTCGTCCGTGTATCCGGCGAGTTCGCCTGCCACGTCGGAGACCAGGATGCCGATCTCTCCCAGCCGATCGGCGAGCGTGGCGAGCGCCGGATCGTGGGACCGTACGGCCTCCACGGCGCGATGCGCGCCCGCGATCAAGGTGGCCGCGTCCAGGCCCTCCTGGTCCTCTGGGTTTCCGGCCAGTGCGGTGTGCGCCATGCTCGCGGCGGAGCCCAGGGCTTCGGCGTGGCCAAGGCGTTCCGATTCCGCGGTCAGTTCGGTGTCCTCGCCGGGGCGTGGCTCAGCGGCTGCGATCTCCTCCAGGCCGAAGCGCAGCATGTCCGCTTCTTGTGCCCGTTCGCGGGCGCGGGTGGTCAGCTCTGCCAGTTGCGCTGTGATTTTGCGCAGCCTGCGGTAGGCGATCGCGTACGTATCGAGCGGCGCGGAAACGGCGGCCCCCGCGTACCGGTCGAGGGCCTGCCGCTGTCTGGCCGGCTTGAGCAGCCCTTGCTGGTCGGTCTGCCCGTGCACGGCGACCAGCTCGTCGGCCAGTTCACCCAGCATGCCCACCGGGACGGACCTGCCGCCGACGTGGGCGCGCGACCGGCCCTCGGCGGAGACGGTGCGGCTGATCAGCAAAGTGCCGTCGTCGAGTTCGGCGCCCGCTTCCTGGACCCGGTCGGCGACCGTGGATCGCTCGGCAATCACGATCCGGCCCTCTACCACCGCGGCCTTGGCGCCGATCCGTACCAGCGCGGCGTCGGCCCGGCCACCGAGCAGCAGGCCGAGGCTGGTGACCACCATGGTCTTACCAGCTCCGGTCTCGCCGGTCACCGCGGTGAACCCAGGCGACAAGGCCACGACGGCATCGTCGATCACCCCGAGCGATTGAATCCGCATCTCTTCAAGATGCGGGCGCGCACCCGCTATGACCTGCGTTTTTTCCTCTCGGCGAGTGCTCACTAGCCCCTCTGGGGAGATCCTGGGGAGTCTGCTCCACACTCCCGCTCGGGTCGTTCTGTCCACCGAGGAGGGTAGCGAGCGCTCTGCGACTCATCCCGCCCGCCTCCGGCATGAGCTGAGCGTAGTGGCCCAATGCACCGATCGGCGAAGTGATGATCAGCGCAGCGGCCCAGCAGCGGACTCCCCTACGATCCGCCACCGGACAGGTGAGTGGCGGACGCTACCAGGCGAATGGCCGGTTACGGCATGCCGCGGCGCAGCAGCCGCACATAGGCGTTCCACCGCGCAGGGGAGCTGGGACCCGACGACAGTGCGGCCTCGGCCAGGTCCAAGCTGTCCTCCAGCACCGCGTCATGCAACCAGCGGAAGGCCAGCGGCCAGGTGAGTCGCGCCGCGCCGCGGGTCCGCATCGTCAGCAGGTGCTGCAACACCGCGCCGCCCGCGCCGTCGGAGCGCACCGTGTACGCGTGGAAGCCGTGGAACCCCCGCGGCCCGGAAAACCGGAAGCGCACCCAGCGCCCTGGTGTGTAGCCGATGACCGCGTACCGCACTGGCCCATGTCCGCCGCTCGCACCGACCCGCAGCGGGCCGTCCAGCTCCATGGGTGGCCAGTCGCGGCGCGGCCAGAGCCGATCGTCGGGACTGGCGAGCTGGTCGATGAGCTTGCCGACCTCATCGGCAGGGGCATCGATCCGCCGCTCGTGCACGTTGCACACCGCCATCAAACGGCCCTCCCTTTTTTAGAGAACCCTCTCTAAAAAAGGGAGCCTATACCCTCGGCCTCATGGGAAGGCCACCGATCCATGCGACCGATCGACTACTGGACTTCGCCGTGGAACTAGCTGCCGAGAGCGGCCCGCAGGCCGTCACCATGGCGGCGCTCGCTCGCCGGGCACAGGCCCCGAGCGGCTCCGTCTACCACCGCTTCCCCGACCGTCCCGCGCTGCTGGCAGCGCTCTGGCTGCGCACGGTGCGCGCCTTCCAGGAGGGGTTCCGCAGCGCGGTGACGCATCCGGACCCCCGGCAGGCGACGGTGGCCGGGGCCCGGCACGTCATCACCTGGAGCCGCGCCCACCCGGCACACACATCGGTGCTGCTGTACGGCCCGGTCGCGTTCGGGCTGCCGGAGTGGGCCCCGGCCGCCCGCCAGGCGCTGGCCGAGGTCAACGACGGCATCGGCGACCGGCTGGCGGAACTCGCCGCCCGGCTGCGCGCGGACGGCATCGCGGCAGCCGACCCGGACGTGCTGTGGATCGCCCTCGTTGACCTGCCGTACGCAACGGTCCGCCGCTACCTCACGGTCAGCAAGCCGATCCCGCCGCACTCCGCTGACCTCGTGGAGCGGGCCGTACGCGCCCTACTCGGCCTCCCCCACCCCCGACCGGACCAAGAACCACGGCAGCAACCCGACACGGCGGCCGACAGGCGGCGCCAGGCTGGGGCCGCATCCGGCACGTAACGGGCCCCCACGCCCGACTCGGGGCCCAAGCACGCGCGGGACGCCACCACGGGAGGCAGCGACCCTCCTACCGCTCCTACCGTGCTGCGCAGCCCGCTTCAGGCCCCGTGCTCGTGCGGCGCTCCGCGCCATCCCGCCACCGGCAGAGCGAACTTCGCGACCAGCCGGTCGGTGAACGAGGCGTGGTGCAGCCGGGCCAGGCGTACCGGCACGGCCCCGCGTCGCACCTCCACCCGCGCGCCCGCGGGCAACTCAACGGTGCGCCGCCCGTCGCACCACAGCACGCCGTTCGGCGTCTGCGGCTGCACCTCCACAGCGAGCACCGAATCGGGCGCGGTGACCAGCGGCTTGGCAAACAGGGCATGCGCGCTGATCGGCACCATCAGCAGCGCCTCCACCTCCGGCCACACCACGGGCCCGCCCGCCGAGAAGGCGTACGCGGTGGAGCCGGTGGGCGTGGCGCACACGACGCCGTCGCCACCGAAGCCGGTGACGGGGCGGCCATCGACCTCGGTGACGACCTCAAGCAGCCGTTCCCTGGCGGCCTTCTCGACCGACGCCTCGTTGAGGGCCCAGTCGGTGTGCACGATGTGCCCGTCGTTACGTACGAGCACATCGAGCGTCATCCGCTCCTCAACCTCGTACTCGCGCGTCACCACCCGCTCCACGACCTGGTCCAGGTCATCCCGCTCGGCCTCGGCGAGGAAGCCGACCCGGCCCAGGTTGACCCCGAGCATCGGCACACCCGAGGTACGCGCGAACTCCGCACCCCGCAACAGCGTGCCGTCGCCGCCCAGCACGATGAGAAGCTCGCAACCGTCCAATACCCGCGGCGTCGCGTCCACCCGCTCCACCTGCGAGGGCAGCGGCAGGTCAGCGGCCTCCGCGGCCAGCACCCGAACGCCAATGCCGCTACGCAGCAGTCCCTGCACGACGAGTTCGGCGCTACGAATGGCCGCAGGGCGCCCGGTGTGCGCCAGCAAAAACACGGTGCGCCCGGCCACCGCCTCCCCATCCGCCGGGTGCGTACGCACCCGCGTCACCGGCCCCGCGCCCGTGCCAAGCGGGGACGACTGCGCCGCTGTGCTCCCTTCCGCGCCGGTGCTCGGCCGCGGCGATGTCTCCACCGGCGGCTCCTGTGCTGCTGCTTCTGAAGTGGTCAACGAGGCCCCTCCGCCACTGCACGATCGACATCCGCCGGGTCCAAAGGAGACGCCCCGGCGCGAAGCCACAGAAAGTATTCGACATTGCCCGCCGGGCCCGGGAGCGGGCTGGCCGTTACGCCCAGCGCTCCAAGACCCAGTTCCGCCGCTCGGGCGGCGACGGCACGTACCGCCTCCGCCCGTAGCTGCGCGCTGCGTACGACGCCGCCACTGCCCAACCGTTCCTTGCCGACCTCGAACTGCGGCTTGACCATCAGCACCAGATCGGCGTCCGGCGCGGCACATCGCACCAGTGCGGGCAGCACCAGACCGAGCGGAATGAACGACAGGTCCCCCACCACCAGGTCAACTGGCTTGTCGTCGAGTTGTTCCAGCGTCAGCTCGCGAACGTTCGTACGATCCTTCACGACCACCCGTTCGTCGCTCTGTAGCGACCAGGCGAGCTGCCCGTACCCCACATCGACCGCCACGACCTCCGCCGCCCCGGCGCGGAGCAGCACATCGGTGAAGCCACCGGTGGAGGCGCCCGCGTCCAACGCACGGCGCCCAGCGACCCGCAACCCGCGCCCGGCGTCACCGTCGTGCGTGGCGAGCGGCTGAAGCGGCTGGGCGAGCGACTGAGTCGGCTGGGCGGGCGGCTGGGCGGGCGATGGCTCGGGCGCCGTGCGGGCGCGGTACTCCTGGCTGAACGCCAGCAGCGCGCCCGCCAGCTTGTGCCCGCCGCGCGAGACGTAATCCGGGTCACTGTCGTCCTCGCTGACGACGACGGCCGCGCTCGTCTCCACCTGGGTGGCGGACTTGCTCGCGGTCGCCCCACCAACGGTCACCCGGCCCGCGGCGATGAGCTGGCTCGCATGCTCACGCGAACGGGCCAGCTTGCGGCGCACCAGCTCCGCGTCAAGTCGGTTACGGCGTGGACGGCTCACTGCCACGTGCGGTTCAGCTCCTGTGATGGTGCGGGGATGGAGCCGGTACGCGAGGGCCCGGCCCGGGGCGCTGATCAAGTGCGTCGAGCACATCGCGCAGGCCCTGGTGTACATCCTCATACACCTCCAGGTGTCCGTCGATGGGCAGGTGGTCAAGACCACCGAGCCGGTCAAGACCGGCGTCCACCTCGGGGTTCTGCGTCGGTGTACGGGAAATGCCGAGCGGCGCGGTCAACTCGCCAGGCTCCCGCTCCGTCGCGCCGAGTTGCCGCTCGCCCTGCTCCGCCGCGGGCTCTCCCCCAAAACCGGACTGCTCGGGCCGCCCGGACTCATCGACGGGGTCCGATGCGGCGGGGACATGCGGTGCGGCGGGGGCCCGGGCCGGCTCTGTGGCAGGGGCCGGGAGCACGGGCTGCGCGGGTGGCCGCAGCTCGGTGCCACAGGCCTGCCCGCCAGCGGGGGTCGGCTCGGCGGGGAGTACGGCGTCCGCTTCTGCGGCGAGCGTGTGCCCCGGTCGCGGGGGCGCGCTGGACATCGGCTCATCCATGGCCCTGACGCTACCGTGCACCGCGCCACCGACGAGGCATTCCGCTTCCGGGCCACTGGGCCACCGTCGATCGCGACGACGACCGTGGAGGAGTGCCAGCGCGCACTCGACCGGTTGGCGGCACCCCAGCTACAGCCTGGCTAAGGCGACGATCTTCCGACTGCCCACACACATGCACCCCATCCACCCGCACGCCGCATCCACCACGCGCTCAACCGCCCACCGCGCGCTCGCCCGCCGTCGCCCGGGCGCCCGTCGCCTGGCTCGGCACGGCTGCCGCATCCGCCGCCGGCGCACCGCTCGCCCCCGGCGCACCGTCCGCCGCGGCGGTTCCAGCTTCCTCGGCGACCTCCACAGCGGCCGTTACGGCGGCCGACTCAGCGACCGGCTCAGCCGCGGCCGGGCGGCGGGGGCGCCGGGCCGCGGGGATCACCAGCGGTGTGCCGCTCTCCGGGTCCTCGATCACCTGGCAGCGCAGCCCGAAAACCTGCTCCACGAGAGCAGCCGTAACAATGTCGCCAGGCTCGCCCTCGGCGACGATCTCGCCGTCTCGCATGGCGATCAGATGCGTGGCGTAGCGCGCCGCATGGTTGAGATCGTGCAGCACGGCGACCAGCGTGCGGCCCTGTTCCTCATGGAGTTGCGCGCAGAGGTTGAGCACATCGATCTGGTGCTGGATGTCCAGGTAGGTGGTCGGCTCGTCGAGCAGCAGCAGGGGAGTCTGCTGAGCGATGGCCATCGCGATCCACACCCGCTGCCGCTGACCACCAGACAGTTCATCGACAAAACGATCCGCCAACTCGGCGACACTGGTGGCCTCCATCGATTCGCCGACAATGCGCTCGTCGATATCCGACCACTGCCGCAGCAACCCCTGGTGCGGATAGCGGCCTCGGGCCACCAGGTCCGCGACCGTGATCCCGTCCGGTGCGATGGAGGTTTGCGGCAACAGCCCAAGCGTCCTGGCGACTTTCTTCGCGGGCAGCGACGAGATGGCCTGCCCGTCCAGCAGCACCGAACCCGCCGCCGGCTTCAGCATCCGCGACAGGGCACGCAGCAGCGTGGACTTGCCGCACGCGTTGGGGCCGACCACGACCGTGAACGAGTGATCGGGAATCGACACGGACAGATGCTCGGCAACGGTGCGCCGATCGTAGGCCAGGGTGAGGTCCTGCCCGGTGAGTCGCTGCTGCGCGGGAGATACCACGGAGGAAACAGAGGTGGAAGCCACGGTCCGTTCGGTGTCCTGTCCTTGTCGTCGCTGACGCTGCTGTTGCTGTTGCTGTCGCCGTTGTTGCTGTCGTCGCTGTTGTCGTTGTTGTTGTTGTTCTCGTCGTCGCTCCCCATACGGCCGATGCCGATGCCGATGCCCATACGGCGGTCACGGCCGAGGTCGCTGCCACTGCCACTGCCACTGCAGAACGCCCTATGGGTCCTGCCACCGGCGCACGCCCGGCCAAGCCCCACCGGTCCCAGCACTGCCGGCATCGCGCCTCATACCCGTCCCGCCTTACGCTCCGTCACCAGGAGCCACAGCAGGTATCCGCCGCCGAGAATTCCGGTGAGCACGCCGACCGGTAGCTGATCAGCGCCGAACATCCGCTGCGTGCCCCAGTCGGCCGTGACCAGCAGGACCGCACCCATGCACGCGGCGGGCAGCAGGTTGGGTCCCGGCGCACGGGTGAGCCGTCGGGCCAGTTGCGGCGCGGTCAGGGCGACGAAGGCGACCGGGCCCGCCGCGGAGGTGGCAATGGCGGTGAGCAGCACGGCCGCCAGCATCATCACTAGCCGGGTCCGTTCGACCCGTACGCCGAGGGCGTACGCGCTGTCGTCACCCATCTCCAGCATGCGCAGCCCCCGCGCGTTGCCGAACACCACCGGCGCCAGCACGGCGCACGCGATGAGCAGTGGCCAGACCTGGTCCCAGTCGCGGCCGTTGAGCGAGCCGGTGAGCCAGATGACGGCCCGCGCCGCGTCCACCAGCTCCGCCTTGGTGAGCAGATAGCCGTTGACGGCACTGAGCATGGCCGCGGCGCCGATGCCGACCAGCACCAGCCGGTAGCCCTGGATGCCTTGCCGCCAGGCCAGTACGTAGACGGCGATGCCGGTGACCAGGCCGCCGAGCACCGCGCCCATGGCGACCTGGAAGCTGCTGCCCTGGAAGAGCACGATCACGGTGAGCGCCCCAGCCGCCGAACCCTGGCCGAAGCCGATGACGTCCGGACTGCCCAACGGGTTGCGGGACAGGCTCTGAAAGATGGCACCGGCGAGCCCGAGCGAGGCGCCAACGAGCAGGGCGACCAGCACGCGGGGCAACCGCAGTTCGTTGACGATGTAGTCCTGGGCGATGGTGCCATTGCCGAACAAGGTACGTACCACATCGACGAAGCCGATCGGGTAGTCCCCGGTACCGATGAGCACCACGCCCATGGCGAGGGCGGCAGCCGTCAGCGTCAGGCCGACGATCGTCGCCCGAATGTCCACGCGTATCGAAAGCCCGCCCCGGGTGCGCAACGCGGTCCTTCGGGCACGCGTCCGCGCGTCCGACTTGGGGCCGCGCTCTGGCCGGGCACGCGGCGTACGGGCTGGGCCCGCACTCCGGCGTGAGCGGCCGAGAGCCGCGCCGCCCACCTCGCCCGTGGCGCCCACCTCGCCGGTGCTGCCCGTCTCGCCGGTGCTGCCTAGCTCCCCTGTGACGGCGTCCTGTTGGACCACAGCATCCCGTTTGGCCATAGCGTCCCGCTTCGCCCGGGCATCTGCGCTGGTGTGGGCCTTGGCGTGGGCGTTCACAGCTGGGCCATCCTTCGGCGGCGTACGAGGTAGATGAAGACCGGGCCACCGATGAGCGTGGTGACGACGCCGACCTGTAGTTCTCCCGGGCGGGTGACGATGCGTCCGATGATGTCCGCGGTGAGTAGCAGGACCGGTGAGAGCACGGCCGCGTACGCCAGTGTCCAGCGCATGTCGGGGCCGGTGATCGCGCGTACCAGGTGCGGCACCATCAGCCCGACGAACGCGATCGGCCCGCAGGCCGCGGTGGCCGCGCCGCACAGCAGGGTGATGGCGACCATGGCGAGTATGCGGGTGCGGTTGAGCCGCGCACCGAGGGCGCGGGCCGTGTCATCGCCGAGCGCGATGGCGTTCAGCGGTCGGCCCAGGATCAATGCGAGCAGCGCGCCGACCACGAGGAAGGGCGCCACCTGCTTCAGCACCGTCACATTGGCGGAGGCGAGCGAACCCACCGTCCAGAACCGCATCTTGTCCAGTGCCGCCGTGTCCAGGAGTTGCACGGCCTGCACATATCCGTACAACGCCGCAGTAATCGCCGTTCCGGCGAGCGCGAGCCGCACCGGTGTGGCGCTGCGGCTGCCGCCGAGGGAGTAGACGAGCACGGAGACGATGGCGGCGCCCAGGAAGGCGAACCAGACGTAGCCGGTGAGCGAGGTGACGCCCAAGAGGCTGATGGCCGAGACGACGGCAGCGGAGGCGCCGGCGTTGACGCCCAGGATGCCGGGTTCGGCGAGCGGGTTACGGGTCAGGGCTTGCATCACCGCGCCGGCGAGGCCTAGCCCGATGCCGACCAGCACCCCGAGCAGGGTGCGCGGCAGCCGCACGTCTTTGATCACGACGTCCGTGTCCGTGCCGGCGTAGTGGGCGATGCCGTGCCACACCTGGTCGAGCGGAATCGCTTTGGCGCCGATGGCGACGCTGGCCGCCATCACCAGCAGCAACACACCGAGCGCGGCGACAAGGCCAGCCGCCCGAGTCGCGTTGCGTCGTCGTGGCGGGGGCTCAGGAACCACCGCCTCCGCCGGCGCGGCGGACTTCACCGGACTCACCACGGTCACGCGGAACTCCACCTCTGAGGACGACGAGGCGACCAGGTCTGCCGCCCACCATTAAGTTAGGCTAACCTAACCCACGTTCGCCACCCCTTGTCACGTTACGCCCCGCCTCTCACCAGGCCCGATCCTGTCCGCACAGTCGCCGAGTTCCAGCTCCAGTCCAACCCGAGAGAGCCCCGATGAGCGAGGCACGCTTCATGACAAACCCCCACGCCCCGTCACCCTCCAGGCGCCACGTCCTCGCCTCCGGCGGCGCCATCGGCGCCGGTCTGCTGCTCGCCGCGTGCGGCAGCAACGGGGACGACGGCAGCGACGGTTCTTCGTCCGGTGCGCATGCCAACTCCCGCGTCCCTTCCGGGCCATGGACTTTCAAGGACGATCGCGGCAAAACCGCCACAGCAGACAAGACACCACAGCGGATCGTGGCGTACGTCAGCTCGGCAGCAGCCCTGCACGACTTCGGCATCGAGTGCGTCGGCGTCTTCGGCCCCACCAAGCAGAAGAACGGCAAGCCGGACATTCAGGCCGGCAATCTCGATGTGGACAAGCTCACGAGCGTGGGCAACAACTGGGGCGAGTTCAACGTCGAGAAGTACGCGACCCTCCAGCCCGACCTGCTGGTCAGCAACATGAACACACCGCCCTCGCTGTGGTACATACCCGACGACAGCAAGGACAAGATCCTCGATCTGTCGCCCAGTTCCATCGGCATCCTCACCGCCAAGACCTCGCTCCGCAACGCGATCCAGCGTTATGCGACGCTTGCCGAATCGCTGGGCGCCGACCTGAAGGCCAAGCAGGTCACCGACGCCAAGGCCCGCTTCGAGAAGGCTTCCGAGACCCTCCGCCAAGCCGCCAAGGGCAAGCGCGGGCTCAAGCTGCTCGCCGTGTCGGCCAGTTCGGACAACCTCCACGTCGGCAACCCACAGAGCTTCACTGATCTGCGCTATTACCAACAACTCGGCGCCAACATCGGCGCACCCGGCAAAACCGACGAACTCGGATTCTTCCGCGCGGTGAGCTGGGAGCAGGCCGATTCCTATGAGGCCGACCTCATCCTTGTTGACCGGCGTACCGGCAATCTCCAGCCCGATGAGCTCCGCCGGTCCAAACCGACCTGGCGCAATCTGCCCGCCGTCAAGGCCGGTCAGGTCATCCCCTGGTTCAGCGAGCCGCAGTACAGCTACGCCGGCATCGCCCCGCTCATCGAGGACCTCGCCAGGGCCATCCAGGACGCTCGCAAGCTCGTCTGACTCCTCCGTCAACCGCCCACCGCGCACCCACCGACCGCACAAGTCCCATACGCCCCACCGGGCTACACCGCGCCCCACCGTAGGGCCCGTGCACCGCGCTATCCGCGCTCGCGTGCGCCGCACCACATCACACCAGCAAAAGGAACCACCCCATGATCACCTCTCGTACGGCATCGTCATCGGCATCACCAATGGGTCGCCGCAGTCTGCTCGCCATCGGTGGCGCGCTCGGCGCCGGTGCCCTGATCACTGCCTGCGGAAAGGACAAGAAGGACGCGAGCGGCACGGATGACGCCACGTCCGGCTCGGGCGAGCGCAAGGGCCCGTGGACGTATCGCGACGACCGCGGCGTCACCGCCAAGGCCGACAAGACCCCGAAGAACATCGTCGCGTACAGCGGCACCGCCGCCGCCCTCCACGACTTCGGCATCACGTGCGCCGGCGTCTTCGGTCCCACCCGGCAGAAGAACGGCAAGCCGGACGTCCTGGCCGGCGACCTCAATGTCGATAAAGTGACCATCATTGGCGAGGCCTGGGGCGAGTTCAGCATCGAAAAGTATGCAGCGCTCCAGCCCGATCTGCTGGTCACCAACATGTACGCCAAGGGCGACCTGTGGTTCGTGCCGGAAGAGAGCCGCAAGAAGATCCTCGACCTCTCCCCCAACGTCGTCGGCCTCACCGTGGCCCGCACCTCGCTCCTCAGCGTCGTCCAGCGGTACGCGGCGCTCGCCGAGTCGCTGGGCGCCGACCTGAAGGCCAAGCAGGTCACTGACGCCAAGGCCCGCTTCGAGCAGGCATCCGAGACCCTCCGCCAAGCCGCCAAGGGCAAGCGCGGCCTCAAGGTGTTGGCCACCTCCGCGAGCGCCGACCTCCTCTACGCCTCCGACCCCAAGGCGTACGCCGACCTCACGTACTTCAAGGACCTCGGCGTTGAGGTCATCACCCCCAAGAAGGTCAGCGGCGAAGGCTTCTTCGAGAACCTGAGCTGGGAGAACGCCGACACCTACGACGCGGACCTGATCCTCCTCGACAACCGCAGCCAAGCCCTCCAGCCCAACGACCTCAAGGCCAAGCCCACCTGGCAGCGACTGCCCGCCGTCAAGGCGGGCCAGGTCGTCCCCTGGGCGAGCGAGCCACGCTTTTCCTACGCGGGCTTCGCGCCGCATGTCGAGGCGCTCGCCAAGGCCATCCAGGACGCCAAGAAGGTCGCCTGATCCCCAGGCCGTCCAGCCCCCAACGACGGAAGGAACCAGCATGGCGAACTCGCCATTCCAGTTCTTCGACCTGCGGGTCGTACGGGCCAAGCGCCTGAGCCCCACCTTCATCCGCGTCACCTTCGGCGGCGCGGAGCTGGCACCCTTCGTCAATGGGGGACGCGACCAGCGGCTCAAGCTCTTCCTACCGCAACCAGGCCAGTCCACGCCGGTGGTGCCGCGTACCGGCGACTTCGCGTGGTACCCCGAGTGGCAGGCCATGGACCCGTCCGTACGCGGCATCATGCGCACCTACACGGTGCGTGAACACCGCCGCGACCCGGACGAGCTCGACATCGACTTCGCCCTGCACGGCGACGCGGGACCGGCCTCCCGCTGGGCTCGCGCCGCGGCCCCCGGCGACCAGGTGACCATCCTCGGCCCCGCCGTCGAGGACAACGGTGGCGTGGACTTCCAGCCACCCGGGCTCGGTGGCATCCCGGTGGCGACACACGCAGACGGCTCGTCCCGGCCCACCACCGACTGGGTACTGATCACGGCGGACGAGACCGCGCTGCCCGCCGTGGCCAGCATCCTCAGTTGGCTGCCCGCCGGCACCCCGGCCAAGGTGTGGCTGGAAGTCGCGCACCTGGAGGACCGCCAGGACCTGCCGTCGAAGGCCGACGTGGACATCACCTGGCTCGTCCGCGACGAGCATCCAGCCAGCACCGAGGCTCGGGCCGACGCCCAGGCGAAGCGGCCCGAGCACGGCCAACGCACCCTGGACGCGGTCCGTACGGCACAGCTGCCCAGCGGCACCCCGTACGCCTGGATCGCGGGCGAGGCCGGCACCATCCGCGCACTGCGCCGACACCTGGTCGGCGAGCGCGCATTCGACCGCAAGGCCGTCAAGTTCACCGGCTACTGGCGGTTGGGCGCGACCGAGGACCAACTCCTCGACCAGGAAGCGACGGAGGCCGCCGAAGGGGCGGAACAGCAGGACGACACCGCCTAACCACGTCCAACTGCGGTTCCGAACGCACAGGCGACTGACGGCACGCCGCCTCGGGCCACCACGGCCCGGGGCGGCGCGCTGTCCACGACGGCCGATCACCACCCGCGAACCGCGGCGGTCAACGGCGCTCAAGGCAGTCGCCACGGCCCATGCACCAACCGCACAAGCACCCACAACTCAGCACCCACCCCCCGGACGGGCCCCACGCCTCACGCCTCGCGCCTCATTGCTCACCGCTCATCGCTCACCAGCCCAGCCGCGCCAGTGCCTTGTCCGCATTGATCCGGTCGCCGTCCCGGTGAGCAGCGCTCAGCCCCGGGCCGGAGCCGCCCGCGCGCCTGGCCGCACCGGCGCCCTGCCCCTCGCCGCCCTCGTTCGCCGCGGTCCCGGCGGTCCAGGTCGCGGCGCACAGCGCCCGCAGGCCGTCCAACGGATCACCCGAGCCCTCGATCACCGCCTCCGCATCCCGCACGCTGGCCGTCCAACCAGCACACGCGAACTCGGCGCCACCCGCCCGCACCTCGACCTCCGGATGCGCCGTCAACATGCCGCGCAGATCCGCCGCGACGAACGTCGGCCGGTGCTCGGGCTCGGCGGCCAAAAGCTGCGCCGGCGTCGTCACACCGGTCAACACGAGCAGCGAATCCACGCCACCCCCGTGCGCGCCCTCAATGTCGGTGTCCAAACGGTCTCCGACGACCAACGGCCGCTCGGCGGCGGTACGCAAAATAGTCTCCCGGTGCATCGGCGGCTGCGGCTTGCCCGCGACCTGCGGGGCGCCACCGGCGGCAAACCGTACGACCTCAACCGCAGCACCGTTGCCCGGCGCGATGCCGCGCCCGGTGGGAATGGTCAGATCGGTATTGGACGCGTACCACGGCACCCCGCGCGCCACCGCGTACCCCGCCTCCATCAATCGGTCCCAGGTCTGCTTCGGACCGCCATATCCCTGCACCACGGCCGCGATGTCCTCATCCGCCGAGTCCACCGGTACCAAACCGCGCTCGCGCAGCGCCACCCACAGCCCCTCACCACCGATGGCCAACACCTGGGCCCCGGCCGGAACATGTTCGGAGATCAACCGGGCAACCGCCTGCGCCGAAGTAATGACATCGCCCGGTTCGGCGGGTACGCCCAAACTGGTCAGATGCTCGGCAACCGTCTGCGGCGTACGGAACGCGTTATTGGTGACGTAGGCCAGGTGCATCCCGGCGCTGCGCGCCACCTCCAGCGACTCCGCCGCGTAGGCGATGGCCTCACCGCCCGCGTAGACGACCCCATCCAGGTCGAGCAGTGCGGTGTCATACGCCTCGTGCAGCGGACGCGCGCTGCCGCCGGGCCGGGTACGGACGCTCTCGCTCATGGGATCGTCACTCCTTGTAGACTCATATGCTTGTCCCCCGATCATTGCGCATCCTGTTGCGCGACATAGCATTCCCCAATGAGCACTCCAGGACCTGGCAGGCAAGGTCTTCAGCTCGTCCCGTTCAGAGGGTTGCGATACGCCCCCGAGCGGGTCAGCAGCCTCGCCGCCGTCACCTCACCGCCCTACGACGTTGTAGTGCGGCCGGACGGTTTGCGACATCTGGAAACGGCCGATCCGTACAACATCGTCCGCCTGATCCTTCCGCAGACCGCCAGCCCCACCGCCCGCCACCAGCAGGCAGCACAAACGCTGCGCCGCTGGCAAGCGGAGGGCGTGCTGGCCCCCGACCCGGAGCCCGCGCTCTACGTCTACGAGCAGCGCGACGAAGGACTGCTCCAACGCGGGGTCATCGGCGCCCTCCGGCTGAGCCCGCCCGAGGAGGGCATCGTCCTCCCCCACGAGAACGTCATGCCTCATATCGTCGAAGACCGCGCCGACCTGATGCGCGCCACGGCGGCCAACCTCGAACCCCTGCTGCTGTCGTACCACGGCGGCGACCTGGCGGCACCCGCCGCACAAGGCACGAGCGCGGTCATCGACCGCACCGTCCTGTGCCCGCCGCTCCTCGCCACGACCACCGAGGACGGCGTCGCCCACCGGTTGTGGCGGCTCTGCGAACCGGCCGACATCGCCGAGGTCACCACCGACCTAGCGCAACACCAGGCGCTGATCGCCGATGGCCACCACCGCTGGGCCACCTATCTGCGACTACGCGCCGAGCAACGCGACCCAAGCCCCTGGGACTTCGGTCTGGTCCTCCTCATCGACAGCTCCCGTTACCCGCTGCGGGTCCGCGCCATCCACCGGCTGCTGCGCCAGCTGCCGATCGAGGAAGCGCTCACCGCCGTGGGCGACGTCTTTCGCGTACGCCCCGTCGATGGCCCGTTGCCCCGTGCGCTGGAGGCCCTCGCCGAGGCCCAGACGAAGGCCGTGCAGGCCGGCGACCCGCCCAATGCCTTCCTCCTCGCGGGCAACGGCGGCTTCCACCTCCTGGACCACCCCGACCGCGCAGTCCTCGACGCGGCCGTGCCTTCCGACCGCCCGGAGGCTTGGCGCACACTCGACGCGACGGTGCTGCACGCGCTGCTCATCGGCCACATCTGGCAGGTCCCGGATGCTCCCGAGTACATCGGGTACATCCACGACGCCACCGCGGCCGTCGAGCAGACGGAGCGGCACGGCGGCACGGCGGTGCTCATGTGCCCCGTCGAGGAAAACGTTGTACGCGACCTCGCGCGGCAAGGCGTGGCCATGCCGCACAAGTCCACGTCCTTCGGCCCCAAGCCCGCCACCGGCCTCGTGCTGCGCAGCCTCGAACTGGACTGACGGCCGGGCCACCCCACCCGCAACGCCCGAGGGCGGAACCCAGCACACAGGTTCCGCCCTCGGGCACATACACCATCGCTCAACCCAACTGCTTAGCCCTCTTCAACCTCGCGCGTCACAGAGCTCTCAGCGGCACCGGACGAACGCACGACGCCGCCTCCCGCGCCGTCATCCGCCGCAACGTCGCTTGCCGCAGCGGGGTCCACCGCGGCGACGTCTGCCGCAGCGTCCGCGTCCCCGTTCGGCACCTCATCGAGGCCCCGCGCAGCGCCGCCGCCCGCGCTGCCATCGCGATCATCGGCGTCTTCGGCCGAATCGGCGCCCTCGACTCCGCCGTCATCGGCAGCTGAGCCCTTCGCATCAGCCATCACCTCAGCGGGCGCGTCATCTGCGGCGTCCGCGACATCACCAGCGACGTCGTCGTCAGCAGCGACGTCGTCAGCAGCGACGTTCTCCGACAGCTCCAGGTCCTCCGGCAGGTCGCGGCCTTCTTGCAGCTCCAGGCCCTCCGCCAGGCCCCGATCGTCGGACGGGTCGCGGCCCTCCGACAGTTCCAGGTCCTCCGCCTCGTCATAGTCCTGCGACAGGTCGCGATCATCGTCATTCGGCAGGTCCCGCGCTACGGGCTGCTCGGACCACTCCGCCGGCTCCTCGCCGTCCTCGGTCTCCAGAGCATCGACGAACTCCACGCCGTCCAGCTCCGCGAGCCGATCGGACGCGTCCGTGGTGCCGCCCTGGTCCGCCTCAAGCGCCTTGGCGAACCACTCGCGCGCCTCGTCCTCACGCTCGGCCGCGAGGAGCGCGTCCGCGTAGGCATACCGCAGCCGCGCGGTCCACGGGTGTATGGCAGACGAAGCCAGCTCGGAGCTCTGCAAGGTCACCACCGCGGCCTCGATCTGCCCCATGTCGCGACGCGCACCGGCGACGACGAGCCGCATCTCGACCTGCCCGGCCCGATCCAACTTCTGCACCTCGGGCTCACCGGCCATCGCCAGCGCCCGCTCCGGCCGGCCCAGGCCCCGCTCGCAGTCGGCCATGACCGGCCACAGATCGGTGGAACCCGTCATGCGACGCGCGGCCCGGAACTCGGCCAGTGCCTCCGCATACTTCGCCACCGCGTACGCCGCGAAGCCCGCCGCCTCACGCACGGCAGCCACTCGGGAGGCGAGCCTGAGCGCGATCCGCGAATACTCATAGGCCCGCTCTGGGTCCTCATCGAGCAACTGCGCGACCATCACCAAGTTCCTGGCGACGTCATCGGCCAGCGTCTTCGGCAGGCTCAGCAACTCCTGCCGTACGCTCTTGTCGATTTCCTGGCCCGTGACATCGTCGGGAATCGGCAGCCGCCGTACGGGCTCACGCTCCCGGTCATCCCGCCGCGCGCCAAAGCCACCACCCCGATCATCACGGCGCCCGGAGCCACCACCGGAACGCTCATCGCGCCGACCGTAGCCACCGCCCGAACGCCCGCTGTCTCGGCCATCCCGGCTGCCCCGGCTATCCGGCCGCCCGGAGCCACCACCCGAGCGGTCATCGCGGCGCGCATATCCCCCGCCGGAACGGTCATCACGCCGCTGGTAACCGCCGCTAGAGCGGTCATCACGCCGACCGTGATCGCTACCGGTCCCAGGCCGGTCATCCCGACGCGCGGAACCACCACTGGGACGCTCATCCCGGCGCGCGGAACCCCCACCGAACCGGTCATCACGCCGACCGTGGTCGCCGCTGACCCCAGGCCGGTCATCCCGACGTGCGGGACCACCGGGACGGTCGTCCCGGCGAGCGAAACCACCACCACTGGGACGGTCATCCCGGCGAGCGAAACCGCCACGGCCAGTCCGATCGTCCCGCTGGCCTGCCCCATGGCTACCACGGTCGTTGCTGTCGCGGCGGGGGCCGCCGCGGTCGGCGTCGCGACGCGGTCCGCGGTCTCGGTCATCGCGGCGGGGGCCACGGTCCCGATCATCGGACCTGGGTCCACTCGGCCGATCGTCACGACGGTCATCGCGACGGAACGCCGGACGGTCATCACGCCGCTCAAACCCGCCACCAGAACGACCACCACGATCACTTTGACCACGGGCGCCCTGCCCGCGCACACTCGGGCCCCGATCATCGCGACGCACAAAACCACCAGGCCGCCCACCCCGGTCATCATCCCGACGCGGCCCACGCGCACGATCGTCCCGGTCCCGCTGGAAACCGGCCCGGTCGTCATCGCGCCGGAAGCCACCACGGTCACCATCACGCCGAGGGGCGCTCCGGTCACCATCACGCCGGAAACCGCCTCGGTCATCCTCACGGCGTGGCCCTTGTGCACGGTCATCCCGGCGAGGCCCGGACTCACGCGAGTCCCGACGATCGTTAGGCCGGTCATCGCGACGTCCTACCGGTCGCGGACGGTCGTTGCTGTCGCGGCGGGGGCCGCCGCGGTCGGCGTCGCGACGCGGTCCGCGGTCCTGGTCATCGCGGCGGGGGCCACGGTCCCGGTCATCGGACCTGGGTCCACTCGGCCGATCGTCACGACGGTCATCGCGACGGAACGCCGGACGGTCATCACGCCGCTCAAACCCGCCACCAGAACGACCACCACGATCACTTTGACCACGGGCGCCCTGCCCGCGCTCACTCGGACCCCGATCGCTCGGGCCCCGATCATCGCGACGCACAAAACCACCAGGCCGCCCACCCCGGTCATCATCCCGGCGCGGCCCACTCGGACGGTCATCGCGGCGCGGCGCACCGGAGGCCCGGGAATCCCGCCGGTCACCGCCGTCCCGGCGGCGCGGCTCGCGATCCGACCGGTCGTCGGGAGAATTGGTAGACATCGACGTGACTCCTGTCTTCGGGTACTGCAGTCATTCTCGCGCACCGGCCTTAGCAGCGCGCTCCGGACAAAAAGAAAGGGCCCTTGGCCCCAGCATGAACGCTGGGGCCAAGGGCCCTTGCAAAGATTGTTCGGCGGCGTCCTACTCTCCCACAGGGTCCCCCCTGCAGTACCATCGGCGCTGAAAGGCTTAGCTTCCGGGTTCGAAATGTAACC
>NZ_JACHJL010000012.1 GCF_014203645.1 Streptomyces zagrosensis
GGTTACATTTCGAACCCGGAAGCTAAGCCTTTCAGCGCCGATGGTACTGCAGGGGGGACCCTGTGGGAGAGTAGGACGCCGCCGAACAATCTTTGTAAAGAGCCTTGTTGGGACTTCGGTCTCAGCAAGGCTCTTTTGCGTTGTGCCCCAGGTCACTCGGCGTTCACGTTCTCTGGGCACCATCTCAGTCATGGGGACACCAGCGGATGAGCTGCGATACGAGCTGGCACGGGCGGGCGTACGAGCCGGCGACGAGGTGATCGTGCCCTCGTACGACGTGTGCGAGACGGCCCACGTGGCGCTGTCGATGGGCGCTGAACCAGTGTTCACCGATATAGATCCGGCGACCTTTTGCGTCGCCCCGGCCGCTGTGGACGCCGCGGTGAGCGAGCGCACCGCCGCGATCGTGGCCGTGCACACCTTCGGTCATCCTGCGGACATGGCGATGCTGGCCGCACTGGGACAGCGGCATGACGTGCCAGTCGTCGGGCACGGGATGCACGCGGAGCCGACCGCCGCCATCGCGCGGCGGCAGGCGCACGCCCGCTACCTCAGCGCCCGACTCAAAGGCGTGTGTGCGCCTCCCGTGCGGCAGGGGGCGGTGCACGGATTTCAGCAGTACGTGGTGCGGGTGCCGGGTAACGGCCGGCCGGACCGGGACGCGTTCGCGCGGATGCTGCGGGCTCGCGGCGTGCATTGCAGGGTGCCCGTGCAGACGCCGGTGCACCGCAGCGCGGCGTTCCGTCGCGAGCTGTGGCTCGCCGAGACGGAGCGGGCCTCTGACGAGTGTCTGGCACTGCCCGTCGCAGCCGATATGACGCGGCGGGACTTGCAGCGCGTCGTAGCCGTGTGCAATGGCCTCGGCGGGCTCCTTCAACCTGCTGCGTGACGCGCATGCCGGGTAGAGCAGCGTGGCCATGCGCCGGGCGTGGTCGGAAACGCGCGTGAGTTCGGGTAAGATCCTTTCTATTGCTGCGCCCCAATAGCTCAGTCGGTAGAGCGTCTCCATGGTAAGGAGAAGGTCTACGGTTCGATTCCGTATTGGGGCTCCATATATGTGAGGCCCTCGCCGGAAGGCGGGGGCCTCACTGCGTTGCAGGGCGTGGTTATCGCCCTATCAACTGTTCTGCGGTTCGAGCTGTGGCTCGGGGACGCGCATGGCGAGAATGGCCATGTCGTCCGAGGCGGGCTCCGCGGCGAACCGTTCCACCGCGCGCAGGACACGGGAGGCCACCGCGCCCGCGGTCAGGCCCGTACACGTGGTGAGGACGTCGATCAGACCGTCATCGCCGAGCATGCGGGTTCCCTCGCGGCGTTCGGTCACCCCATCAGTGACGCACAGCAGCACATCGCCGGGGGCGAGCGTCACTGTTTGCTCGTACAGTTCCAGGTCGTCCATGACGCCCAGCAGCGGTTGGGGTTCGGCAGCGGCTTCCACGGTGCCGTCTTGGCGCAACCGCAGGGGGAGCGGATGCCCAGCGCAGACGACCTTGAGTACGGCGCTGCCATCGGGCTGGGGCCACAACTCGCCGTACAGGAGGGTCAGGAAGCGACTGCGGGCCCCCTCGTCGAGGATGGCGGCATTCAGACGCTCCAGGACGGCGGGGCCGCTGAAGCCCTCGCGGGCGAGCAGGCGGAGCGCGTGCCGGGCAAGGCCGGTGACGGCGGCAGCCTCCGGGCCCGTACCGCACACATCACCGATCGCGAAGCCGTAGGCGCCGTCGCGGATGGGGAACAGGTCGTAGAAGTCGCCGCCGACCTCGTTGCCCTCACCCGCGGCGCGGTAGATGACCTCGACCTCGACGCCGGGCACCTCGGGCAGCTCCGGTGGCAGCAGGCTGCGCTGAAGAGACTGGCTGATGGCGGTGCGCTCGGAGTAGAGACGGGCGTTGTCCAGGGCGAGGGCTGCCCGGCGGGAGAGGTCTTCGGCAAGTTCGAGGATCTCCTGGCGGAAGTGTTCGTCGGTGGGCTTGCCGAGGGTCAGCATGCCGATGACGCGATTGCGGGCCACCAGCGGGAGCACTACCGTTTCTCCACCTACGGCAGCGGCTGTTGCCAGCGACGTACCCGGTCCGGTGGCCGGCCGTACCGAGTCCCCGAGGCCCAGGCTGCGAAGTGAGGTGCGCAGCGCGGCGGCGTGGGCCGCCTCCGAAGGCGCCGTCCACACCTGAGCTCCCGGCGTGGTCACCGGCTCCGGTGGCTCTACCTTCGACAGCAGCGCCTTGAGGCCGTCGATGCGGTCCTCGTCCTCGTGGAGCACGTAGGAGAGTTCGGGCTCGGCGGCCTGGTCGGCGATGGTGTACACCGCGCACCAGGTGGCCAGCGTGGGCACCGTCATTTGGGCCATCAGCGCGAGCGTCTGGTCCCGGTCCAAGGTTCCGGCGAGCAGGTCGGACGCCTCGACCAGGAAGGAGAGCGAGCCGCGACGCAGCCGCTCCAACTCGGTCAGCCGGGCGGACTCGACGGCCAGCGCGATCCGGTCGGCGGCGAACTGGAGCCGTAGCGCCTCCTCGTTGCTGTACCGGCCGGGCCCCTCTGCCGCGACGCCGAGAGAGCCGGTCAGCCGGCCTTCGACCTTGAGCGGCACCGTCACCACCGAGCGCATACCGGTGTTGCTGAGCAGCGGAACGGCGCCAGGGACGGCGCTGAGGTCTTCATGGACGGCGGGCATGCGGGCCGAGCCGTACCGTCCAGAGCCCGCCTCGACGGGCACTCGGGCGAATCGTTGCCGGGCCGATGGCAGCCCCGTGGATGCGCGTACCTCAAGCTCGGTCTCGTCGTCGGTGGCCAGCAGTAGATAGGCGCTGTCGCCGTCGAGCATGTCGCGGGCTCGTTCCACGGTGCGCTGTAGCAGGCCGTCCAGGTCGTCGGGGGCGGGGGAGCCGATGAATACCTCGAAGGCGTCGGCCGATGTGCCGCGTTCGGAGCTGCCCTGGCGGTCGGATGAGGGGACGCGCATCGGACTTTGCAGCACGGCGCGTTCATTCTCGCGTACGACCAGACAGACGGTGGAGGGCTCGCCTTGGGCGTCGCGGACGCGCAGGTGCGAGGCGTAGACGGGGATGACGCGGCCAGCGGCGTCGCGGATGCCGTACGAACCCTCCCAGCGCGAGAGTTGGAGGGCATCGACGATGCCGGTGCTGGTGCCGGGGGTGTGCGGCCAGGCGGCGAAGTCGGTGAGCTGTTCACCGATGGCTTGCTCGGGGCTGAAGCCGAACAACTCCTGGGCGTCCTCGTTCCAGGAGCTGATGCTGCCGAGGCGGTCGATTTGGATCACCGCGACCCGCACCCGGGCATCGGCTACGGGGAGTGCTTCGATGGGTAGCGCGGGGCCGGCGGAGCGGGTGCCGGCGGGGCGGTCGGGCAGGTCGAGCTGGAACCAGACCTGTTTGTGGGTCGCGGTGTACTCCACGCCCCAGCGGGAGGCGAGGGCTGCGCACAGCAGCAGACCACGCCCGCCCTCTCGGTCCGGGCTGCCGAACTGGACGCCGGCGCTTTGGAGCGGGACCTCGCGCTCCGGATAGCGGTCGCCGACCTCGATGCGTACGCCCGTATCGGTACGCAGGCACACCACGTCGGCGGCTGTTCCGGCATGAACCACCGCATTGGTGACAAGCTCGCTGGTCAGGACGACGGCGTCATCGACGACCTCGGTCAGGCCCCACCCCTGGAGTGTGTCCCGAACAAAAGCCCGGGCTGAGGCGACCGAGCGGCCCACGGGGTCGAAGGTGGCGGCTGCCCGCGCGGTGATCACAGGTCTCCTCATACGTGTCTCGGCGATCTGCTCACCCATGTCGCAGCGCCCCTCCGATGCCCTAGCTGAATGCCAGGTTACTTACCTTCGCCGTGCGCGCGGATGCTGGTCGCCAGTGATTCCACCCTGAGTGCGTCCCCGACTGTGTGCGATGCTGCCGAACTGTTATGGCCAGGCTGGGCCATGGTGAAACACTGGGAAGGCTCAAAAGAGAGCCTGACGAGGTCGGCGACCCTGCGGGAGGCACACGGTGGAGTCTGGCGCAGCCGCGCGGGGCACGAGCACGCGCGCAAAAAGCGGACGTACCCGTACGAACGGGACGATCGAGGTAGATACGGTGGCGCTGAATCGGCTACTGACGGCGCTGACCGCTATGCGGGACGGCAATTTCCGTAAACGCCTTACGGTCTCGGGCGAGGGCGTCATGTCCGAGATCGCCGCCGTTTTCAACGAGGTCGCGGATCGTAATTTGCACCTCACCGGCGAATTGGCGCGGGTGCGCCGCGTCGCCGGGCGTGAGGGAAAACTCACCGAGCGCCTTGAGGTCGGCGCTTGTGAGGGGGCTTGGGCGGCGGCGATCGATGCGTCCAATGCCTTGGTGGACGATCTCGTACGCCCCGCCTCCGAGGTCGGGCGGGTGCTGTCCGCGGTCGCCGAGGGCGACCTGGAGCAGCGGATGGATCTGCGCTCGCGGGGGGCGGATGGTTCCGCGCACCCGCTGCGCGGCGAATTCCTGAAGGTCGGGCGAACCGTCAATGGGCTCGTGGACCAGCTCTCGGTGTTCACCGACGAGGTGACGCGGGTAGCGAGCGAGGTCGGCACGGAGGGCAAGCTCGGTGGTCAGGCGCGGGTGCGTGGCATGTCGGGGTCCTGGAAGGACCTGACCGACTCGGTCAACACCATGGCGTCCCGGCTGACGGCACAGGTGCGTGACATCGCCCTGGTGACCACGGCGGTTGCCAAGGGCGACCTGTCGCGCAAGGTCACGGTGCATGTGGCCGGGGAGATGTTGGAGCTGAAGAACACCGTCAACACGATGGTGGATCAGCTCTCCTCATTCGCGTCCGAGGTGACCCGGGTTGCCCGTGAGGTCGGAACCGAGGGCGAGCTGGGCGGCCAGGCGCAGGTGCCGGGTGTGGCCGGGGTGTGGAAGGACCTGACTGACTCGGTCAACTTGATGGCCGGCAATTTGACCGCGCAGGTGCGTGGCATCGCGCAGGTGACCACGGCGGTCGCCAACGGTGACCTGTCGCAGAAGGTCACGGTGAGTGCGCGCGGCGAGGTCGCGCAGCTGGCGGACACGATCAACACCATGACCGAGACGCTACGTACGTTCGCGGACGAGGTCACCCGGGTGGCGAGCGAGGTCGGCGCGGAGGGAGTGCTGGGCGGTCAGGCGCAGGTGCCGGGCGCGGCGGGGACGTGGAAGGACCTCACGGACTCGGTTAACACCGCCTTTCGGAACGTGACCACGCAGGTGCGGGACATCGCGCAGGTCACGACGGCGGTGGCCAATGGCGACCTGGGGCAGAAGGTCACCGTCGATGTGTCCGGCGAAATGCTGGAGCTGAAGAACACCGTGAACACGATGGTGGACCAGCTCTCTTCGTTCGGCGCCGAGGTGACCCGGGTCGCGCGGGAGATCGGGGTCGAGGGCGAGCTGGGTGGTCAGGCGCAGGTGCCGGGCGCGGCGGGGACGTGGAAGGACCTCACGGACTCGGTCAATACCGCCTTCCGTAACCTCACCGGCCAGGTGCGTAACATCGCTCAGGTGACCACGGCGGTGGCCAACGGCGATCTGTCGCAGAAGGTCACCGTGGACGTCTCCGGCGAGATGCTCCAGCTGAAGAACACCGTGAACACCATGGTGGATCAGCTCTCCTCGTTTGCCGACCAGCTCACGCGGATGGCCCGGGACGTGGGCACCGAGGGGCGGCTCGGCGGCCAGGCCCGGGTGGACGGCGTCAGCGGCACCTGGAAGGAGTTGACGGACTCCGTCAACTTCATGGCCGGGAATTTGACGTCGCAGGTGCGGCAGATCGCTCAGGTGACCACGGCGGTGGCGCGCGGTGATCTGTCGCAGAAGATCGACGTGGACGCGCGCGGGGAGATCCTGGAGCTGAAGAACACCATCAACACGATGGTTGATCAGCTTTCGGCCTTCGCTGAGCAGGTCACCAGGGTGGCCCGCGAGGTGGGTACCGATGGCAGGCTGGGCGGTCAGGCGCAGGTGCCCGGTGTGGCCGGAGTGTGGCGTGACCTGACCGACTCGGTGAACGGAATGGCGGGGAATCTGACCGCTCAGGTACGTAAAATCGCGCAGGTCGCCACTGCGGTGGCGCGCGGAGATCTGTCGCAAAAGATTGACGTGGACGCGCGCGGCGAGATCTTGGAGTTGAAGAACACCCTCAACACGATGGTGGACCAGCTCTCTTCCTTTGCCGAGCAGGTCACGCGGGTAGCGCGCGAGGTGGGTACCGAGGGCATGCTCGGGGGGCAGGCCGAGGTGCAAGGCGTCTCGGGCACCTGGAAGGACCTCACGCAGTCGGTGAACTTCATGGCGAACAACCTGACCTCTCAGGTGCGTAACATCGCCGAGGTCACCACCGCAGTCGCCGAGGGCGACCTGTCGAAGAAGATCACGGTGGATGCCAAGGGCGAGATTTTGGCGCTGGTCACCACGGTCAACACGATGGTGGACCAGCTTTCGTCCTTCGCTGAGCAGGTCACCCGCGTCGCCCGCGAGGTGGGCACCGAGGGACAGCTCGGCGGGCAGGCGCGGGTGCCGGGCGTGACGGGCATCTGGAAGGACCTGAGCGACAACGTCAACCTGATGGCCAACAACCTGACGATCCAGGTCCGCAATATCTCGCAGGTCTCGGGCGCGGTCGCCAACGGCGATCTGACCAAGAAGGTCACCGTCGAGGCGCGTGGTGAGGTTGCGCAGCTCGCCGACACGGTGAACACCATGGTCACGACGCTGTCCTCGTTTGCGGACGAGGTGACGCGGGTGGCCCGCGAGGTGGGTACCGAGGGGCGGCTTGGCGGCCAGGCCCGCGTGCCGGGGGTCAGCGGCACCTGGAAGGAGTTGACGGACTCCGTCAACTTCATGGCCGGGAATTTGACGTCGCAGGTGCGGCAGATCGCTCAGGTGACCACGGCGGTGGCGCGCGGTGATCTGTCGCAGAAGATCGACGTGGACGCGCGGGGCGAGATCCTGGAGCTGAAGACGACGATCAACACGATGGTTGATCAGCTTTCGTCGTTCGCTGAGCAGGTCACCAGGGTGGCCCGTGAGGTGGGTACGGAGGGGCAACTCGGTGGGCAGGCCATGGTGCGGGATGTGGCCGGCACCTGGCAGGACCTGACCGTGTCGGTGAACGAGATGGCCGGCAACCTCACCCGCCAGGTGCGGGCCATCGCCGAGGTGGCCACCGCGGTGACCCGCGGTGATCTGAACCTCAAGATCGAAGCGGATGCGGCGGGCGAGATCCTGGAGCTTCAGGACAACGTCAACACGATGATCGCCAACCTGCGCGAGACCACCTTGGCCAACAAGGAGCAGGACTGGCTCAAGGGCAACCTGGCCCGGATCTCCGGCCTGATGCAGGGGCGCCGCGATCTGGAGGACGTGGCCCGACTGATCATGAGCGAACTGACGCCGGTGGTCACTGCCCAACACGGTGCGTTCTTCCTGGCCACGCCGACCAGTGACGCGCTGGACGCGACCCAAGACACCGGCGACGGGTCCGCGGCCGGCGGGTATGAGCTGCGCATGATCGGTGGGTACGGCTACTCCAAGCGCGACATGCCCACCACCTTCACCCCCGGCGACGGGCTGATCGGAACGGCCGCCGAGGAGAAGCGCACGATCTTGATCGAGAACGTCCCGGCCGGCTACCTCAAGATCGGTTCCGGGCTGGGTGACGCGCCTCCGGCGCAGGTCATCGTGTTGCCGGTGCTCTTCGAGGGGCAGGTCCTCGGCGTGATCGAACTGGCCTCCTTCCAGCCGTTCACCCAGATCCAAAAGGACTTCCTCAACCAGATCGCCGAGATGATCGGCACCAGCGTCAACACCATCAGCGTCAACACCAAGACCGAGGTGCTGCTCAAACAGTCACAGGAGCTGACCGAGCAGTTGCGCGAGCGGTCGGCAGAGTTGGAGAACCGACAAAAGGCGCTCCAGGCCTCCAACGCGGAACTGGAGGAGAAGTCGAAGCGGCTGGCCCGGCAGAACCGCGACATCGAGGTCAAGAACACCGAGATCGAAGAGGCCAGGCAGGTGCTGGAGGAGCGCGCCGAGCAACTGGCCAACTCGATGCGCTACAAGTCGGAGTTCTTGGCCAACATGTCGCACGAGCTGCGCACGCCGCTCAACTCGCTGCTCATCTTGGCCAAGCTGCTGGCCGACAACGCGGAGGGCAACCTCTCTCCCAAGCAGGTGGAGTTCGCCGAGACCATCCACGGGGCCGGGTCCGACCTGCTCCAGCTCATCAACGACATCCTCGACCTGTCCAAGGTCGAGGCGGGCAAGATGGACGTCAGCCCGACCCGGATCGCGGTGGTCCAGCTCGTGGACTATGTGGAGGCCACATTCCGGCCGCTCACGACGGAGAAGGGCCTGGACTTCTCGGTACGGGTCTCGCCGGAACTGCCCGCAACACTGCACACCGACGAGCAGCGGCTGCTCCAGGTGCTGCGTAATCTGCTGTCCAACGCCGTGAAGTTCACCGACGCGGGTGCGGTGGAGTTGGTCATCAGGTCGGCCGGGGCGGATGTGCCGGACGCCATCAGGGAGCAACTCCTCGAACACGGCACGTTGCGCGACGCCGACTCCGACATGATCGCCTTCTCGGTCACCGATACCGGCATCGGCATCGCCGCCAGCAAGATGCGGGTCATTTTCGAGGCGTTCAAGCAGGCGGACGGCACGACCAGCCGTAAGTACGGCGGAACGGGCCTTGGCCTGTCCATCAGCCGGGAGATCGCCAGGTTGCTCGGTGGTGAGATCCACGCCGACAGCGAGCCGGGCCGTGGCTCCACGTTCACGCTCTACCTGCCGCTGCACCCGGGCGGTCTGCCCCCGCACGGCTACCCGGAGCTAGCCTCCGGCGGCCTCGCGGTGCTGGGCGTGCAGGCTGCGGCGCCGCTGGCCCTTGAGCCGCCGGCCAGCGAGGAGGCCGCAGACGAGGCGGCGGGCGACACGGCGCAGCGGCAGCAGACCGGCACGGAGCGGAGCGGCCAGGCAGGGGCAGCCCCGAGCGGCGCGAGCGCCCCACGAGCGGGCGGCCGGCGCCCGACCTTGCAGGAGCAGCGGCGGGCCCGTAGCGCGGTGGGCGCACAGCCGCCCGAGCCGTGGCTCCTGTCGGGGCAGGATCTCGTCGCCCAACCCAGCGGCAGCGCTGGATTCCAGGGCGAGAAGGTCCTCATTGTGGACGACGACATCCGCAATGTGTTCGCGCTGACGAGCGTGCTGGAGCAGCACGGGCTACAGGTGTTGTACGCGGAGAACGGGCGCGAGGGGATTGAAGTCCTGGAGCAGCATGACGATGTGGTGCTGGTGCTGATGGACATCATGATGCCCGAGATGGATGGTTACGCGACGACGGCGGCGATCCGCCGGATGCCGCAGTTCGCCGGGTTGCCCATCGTCGCGTTGACCGCGAAGGCGATGAAGGGGGACCGGGAAAAGACCATCGATGCGGGCGCATCCGACTACGTGACGAAGCCGGTGGACACTGATCACCTGCTGACGGTGATGAAGCACTGGATGCGCGGGGAGTGACGCACAGTACGCAGGACAAGCCGATGCCCCGTGGTCTGTTGACGGACTGTGGCCAAAGACGCGTGGAACGCGGCATTCGGGGAACCTTCTGGTCTCCCACCGCGTTTTCGCTACGTGCACAGTGACATCGTGGTGACAGGGTGTGGCGAGCCGCGGGGTACGGCTACCATGACCGGCACAAGGGCGGGCGGCGTAAGGGAGTCGCCCCCTGGGGCGGCGCCCGGTGCATCCCCCGGCACTTCGAGCTGGGGGGACCCCATGCCGGGGCGAGGAGGACGAGGCATGGTGCAGAAGGCCAAGATCCTCCTGGTCGATGACCGGCCGGAGAATCTGCTGGCGTTGGAGGCCATTCTCTCCGCGCTGGATCAGACACTGGTACGGGCATCGTCAGGGGAGGAAGCGCTCAAGGCGCTGTTGACGGATGACTTCGCGGTCATCCTGTTGGACGTTCAAATGCCCGGTATGGATGGCTTCGAGACGGCCGCGCACATCAAGCGCCGGGAGCGGACTCGGGACATTCCGATCATCTTCCTCACGGCGATCAACCATGGCCCGCACCACACGTTCCGTGGTTATGCGGCGGGCGCCGTGGATTACATCTCCAAGCCGTTCGATCCGTGGGTGCTCCGCGCGAAGGTGTCGGTCTTCGTCGAGCTATACATGAAGAACTGCCAACTGCGGGAGCAGGCGGGGCTGCTGCGGCTCCAACTGGAAAATGGCCAGCAGTCCGTCACGGAGAACAAAGAGCCGGCAGGTCTGCTCGCCGAACTGTCCGCCCGGCTCGCGGCCGTGGAAGAGCAGGCCGAGGCGCTGTCCAAGCAGCTCCATGAGTCGTCGGACGCGGCTGCCGTGGCCACCGCCGCACACCTGGAACGCAAGCTCACTGGGCTGCGCAGGGCCCTGGACGCGCTGGAACCTGGTACGGGCAATGGCGCCAGCGCGTTGCCATCGCCGAACTGACCGACCACGTACAGCCCGACCACGTACAGCCCAGCCGCACGCAGTGGAGCGGTACGCAGTCCGGCCTGTACGCAGCTACGCAGCTTCCTAGTGAGGGGCCGCGCTGACTGGCCCGAGGTTTTGACGGGCCCGCGTCGTGGTTGGGGGGTTTGGCCCGTCTCTACTGGCCCGCCAGATGTGTCTGAGGGGCAGCGGGGTCGTGCAGTCCCCCTGTGGGCGCGTACCGTTCGGCCGCCGAGACGTGCCGTCCGGATGCGGGTGACCGCCCCGGCCGTCAGCACGCCGCCTCGGCCGGCGGCCCAGCCTGCACTACGGGGCCCAACCAGCCGAGTTGCGGGTGCCGGCCGCTGTGCTGGCTCCTCGCTCGGTGTCTCGCCCTGGGGGTCGTTCGGCTGACCGCTGAGGCTTGGCGGCCTTGCGGCTGCGGGCCGCGGCCTCTGTTGCCGTGTCGGCGTTTCGCTGCGCGCCATGCCGGTGATCGGTGGCTGGCCGCTGATCAGTTCTCTTCTGCCGCACCGCTCCTGACGCCCGATCGCATTTGTCATGCCGGCGCGAAGCGCCCTCACGCGCCTTCGTGCCGTGTGTTCGCCCCCCCGCCCCCTGTCCCCCTTGCTCCCCTTGTTGCCTTCCCTTCCCTGCACATCCCTGGGCTTTCCTGCGCTCCCCTTCGTTACTCCCTGGATCTCCCTGGATCTCTCCCCTGTCTCCTCAGTTGCTTCTGCCGCAGCGGATACCGCGGCCGTGCGTGCCCCATACGGCTGACGCGGGTAATCTCGGCGCATGGCTTCTCGTACGTCCGGCAAGGGTTCCCAGAGCGCGGCGGGCACCTCGAAGCAGCCCGCCGGACGCGCCGGGGGAGCCGCTAAGAAGGCACCCGCAAAGCCCGTGAAGAAGGCGGCGGCCACGAAGGCGCCCGCCAAAAGGTCCGCCGCGCCCGCGAAGAAGGCCCCGGCGAAGAAGGCCGCGGTCAAACCGGCCGCATCGTCTCCCCATGGCGTGCTGCGTGTGCTGCGCGCGATCTGGCGGGGGCTCGCCTGCCCGGTCGGGGCGATGTTCCGGGGGGTGGGACGTGGTGCGCGCGGTCTCGACCCGGCGCACCGCAAGGACGGCCTGGCGCTGCTGCTGTTCGGGGTGGCGCTCGTGGTCGCCGCGGGCACCTGGTCAAACCTGGACGGCCCGGTCGGCGATCTCGTCGAGATGCTGGTGACCGGCACGTTCGGACGACTCGACTTGGTGGTGCCGATACTGTTCGCGGTCGTCGCCGCGCGGCTGTTTCGGCACCCGGAGAAGCCCGAAGCGAACGGGCGCATCGTCATCGGCCTGTCCGCGCTCGTCCTCGGCGTGCTGGGTCAGGTGCACATCGCCTGCGGCGCGCCGGGCCGGGACGAGGGCACCGAGGCCATGCAGGACGCTGGTGGGCTGATCGGCTGGGCCGCGTCGGAACCGCTGATCTTCACGGTGCGCGAGGCACTCGCCGTGGCACTGCTGGCTTTGGTGACGATCTTTGGCCTGCTCGTGGTCACCGCCACACCGGTCAACACCATTCCGCAGCGGCTACGTCAACTGCTGGTCAGGCTCGGGCTCATTGACGACACCGCGCGGCGCCAGCTGGACGCGGCCGACGCCCTTGCCGATGCCGATGCCGACGCCGATGGCTATGACGAGGACGATTACGCCGGGGAATGGCGGCAGAGCGCTGTCAGGCGCCCCCGGCGCGCGGCACTGGGGCGCGGCGGTGACGCCGGGGTGGGCCACGACCCGGGGCGTGCCGAAGAGGAGGCGCTCAACAAGCGACGTAAACCGCGCCGTGGCTCCGCCGCTTTGGACCCCGACGACGTGGCGCCGCCGCGGAGGGGGCCGATGGACGCGGTCGATGTGGCCGCCGCTGCCGCCGCCGCGCTGGACGGGGCGGTACTGCACGGTGTGCAGCCCTCGCCTCTGGTTGCCGGGCTCAGCAGCGGCATCTCCACGGAGCACGAGGCGGGCACACCCTCGGCGCGGGGCGCGGGGCGCGGGGCGGTGGCAGGTGGGGGCCGCTCGGCTGCCGCCGGGCAGCGGGTCGGCCAACTGGGCGACGCCGTGGAGCAGGTGCCCGATCTCACCCGGGCCACGCCCGAACCCCCGGCCCTGCCCGAGCACTCCGGGGGCCTTCAGCCGCGCGCCGAACAGTTGCAGCTCTCCGGTGACATCACCTACGCGCTGCCCTCGCTCGACCTACTGGAGCGCGGTGGCCCCGGTAAGACGCGCAGCGCGGCCAACGATGCCGTGGTGGCGTCGCTGACGACGGTGTTCACGGAGTTCAAGGTGGATGCCTCGGTCACCGGCTTTACCCGTGGCCCCACGGTCACGCGCTACGAAGTGGAGCTGGGCCCGGCCGTGAAGGTCGAGCGGATCACGGCGCTGGCCAAGAACATCGCGTACGCCGTCGCCAGCCCTGATGTCCGCATCATCAGCCCGATCCCCGGAAAGTCCGCGGTCGGCATTGAAATTCCCAACACGGACCGCGAGATGGTCAACGTCGGTGACGTGCTGCGGCTGGCCGATGCCGCCGGGGACGAGCATCCGATGCTGGTGGCGCTCGGCAAGGACGTCGAGGGTGGCTATGTGATGGCCAATCTGGCGAAGATGCCGCACGTGCTGGTCGCGGGGGCGACCGGGTCGGGTAAGTCCTCGTGCATCAACTGCCTGATCACCTCCGTCATGCTCCGGGCAACGCCAGAGGATGTGCGCATGGTGCTCGTGGACCCCAAGCGCGTCGAGCTCACCGCTTACGAGGGCATTCCGCACCTGATCACGCCCATCATCACCAACCCGAAGCGGGCCGCTGAGGCGTTGCAGTGGGTGGTACGCGAGATGGACCTGCGGTACGACGACCTGGCCGCGTACGGCTTCCGGCACATCGACGACTTCAACGCCGCGGTGCGCTCGGGCAAGGTCAGCCCGCCTGACGGGAGCGAGCGCGAGCTGTCCCCGTACCCGTATCTGCTGGTCATCGTGGACGAGCTGGCGGATCTGATGATGGTGGCGCCGCGCGATGTGGAGGACTCGATCGTGCGTATCACGCAGCTTGCGCGGGCCGCCGGCATCCATTTGGTGCTTGCCACGCAGCGGCCATCGGTCGATGTCGTCACCGGTTTGATCAAGGCGAATGTGCCGTCCCGGCTCGCGTTCGCGACCTCATCGCTCGCCGACAGCCGGGTCATTCTCGATCAGCCCGGAGCGGAAAAGCTCATTGGCAAGGGTGACGGTCTGTTCCTGCCGATGGGTGCGAACAAACCCGTCCGGATGCAGGGCGCCTTCGTCACCGAGGAGGAGGTGAGCGCCGTGGTCAAGCACTGCAAGGACCAGATGGCGCCGGTCTTCCGGGACGACGTGACGGTGGGGACGGCGAAGAAGAAGGAGATCGACGAGGACATCGGCGACGACCTCGACCTGCTGTGTCAGGCGGCCGAACTGGTGGTCTCCACCCAATTCGGTTCGACTTCGATGCTTCAGCGCAAGCTGCGTGTGGGCTTCGCGAAGGCGGGCAGGCTCATGGATCTGATGGAGTCGCGGAACATCGTCGGCCCCACCGAGGGGTCAAAGGCCCGCGACGTTCTCGTCAAACCGGACGAATTGGACGGGGTTATCGCCGTGATCCGCGGCGGAGAACAGTCGTAATCAACTTGCGGGCAACCGTTTCCTGCGCTGATACGTCAAGTTGAGGGAGAAACCGGATGCTGCCCACAGCCGTGTCCTACGTGGCCATTCCGATGGCGTACAAACTCCGGCCTCCCGCTTGCCCGACCCTTTCGTACCACCCCTAGACTGAACCTCCAGCAGGTGGCTACACGCTCGAAAGGCACCCTCGTGTCCATCGGCAACTCCCCCGCAGACGACGACCGTCCTTCCATTGGCCGGGTCCTTCAGCAGGCCCGTATCGGCGCACGGCTGACCGTAGACGAGGTCAGCACCGCCACCCGGGTGCGCATCCCCATCGTGCACGGCATCGAACAGGATGACTTCTCTCGCTGCGGCGGCGACGTCTACGCCAGGGGGCACATTCGTTCGCTCGCGCGCGCTGTCGGGGTGGACCCCGGGCCGCTCATCACCCAGTACGACGAGGAACACGGCGGCCGGCCCGAGCCCACCGCTGCCGCGCCGCTCTTCGAAGCCGAGCGCATCCGTTCCGAACCGCGCCGCCCGAACTGGACCGCCGCGATGGTTGCCGCGATCGTGGCCGTCGTCGGATTCGTCGGGTTCACACTGGTCAGCGGCGGTGGCGACGGTGAGGGCAGCACGGTGGCCGAGGGCACCGAGTCCGCCAAGCCGACCGCGTCGAACGGCAAGCCCACCCCGACCAAGCCCGCCGACCCCAAGCCTGATCCGTCCGACAGCGCCATCGCCGGAGTGCCCGCCAACAAGGTGATGGTCAAGCTGACCGCGGCCAACCGGCAGGCCTGGATCTCCGCGAAGGACCACAACGGGCGGCTGCTCCACGTCGGAGTGCTCCAGCAGGGCGTCTCCAAGACCTTCACCGACCCCAAGCGCATTGATCTGGTGCTCGGTGACGCCGGTGCCGTACAGCTCTTCGTCAACGGCAAGGAAGTCAAGAACGTCGGTGAAGA
This sequence comes from Streptomyces zagrosensis, assembly GCF_014203645.1. Lineage (GTDB taxonomy): Bacteria > Actinomycetota > Actinomycetes > Streptomycetales > Streptomycetaceae > Streptomyces > Streptomyces zagrosensis. Next base: position 15,107 of record NZ_JACHJL010000012.1, read on the forward strand.
CGGGCAGGTCCAGCGCCTGACCTACACCAAGGGAGACCCCGAGGCGGGCTGATCGAGCCGGGCTCGCGCGGGGCGCCGGGCGGTACCAGTAGTGCTGCCCCCAAGAACACCGGGTGGGTGCTCGGTGTGCCCTTGGAGATGGGACAGGTGCCGGAACAAAGTAGTCTGAGCGTATGCCCGAACGCCGTACCGTCGCCCTTGTCACTCTTGGCTGCGCCCGTAACGAGGTGGACTCGGAGGAGCTTGCAGGCCGCTTGGCAGCGGATGGCTGGGAGCTCGTCGAGGAAGCCGGCGAAGCTGATGTCGCCGTCGTCAACACCTGCGGATTCGTCGAGGCCGCAAAGAAAGACTCGGTCGATGCCCTGCTGGAAGCGAACGACCTGAAGGAACACGGCCGCACCCAGGCCGTCGTCGCGGTCGGCTGCATGGCCGAGAGATACGGCAAAGAGCTGGCCGAAGCGCTGCCGGAGGCCGATGGCGTGCTCGGATTCGACGACTACGCCGACATCTCCGACCGGCTGCGCACCATCCTTGCCGGGGGCGTGCACGCCGCGCACACCCCGCGTGATCGGCGCAAGCTACTGCCGATCAGCCCCGCGGAGCGCCAGGCTGCGGCGGTGGCGCTGCCTGGCCACGGCGACGTGGCGGCCGAGTCGAACGAGGGGCCGCGGGTCGATCTGGCCGACCTACCGGCGGGTGTCGCCCCCGCGTCCGGGCCGCGGGCACCGCTCCGTCGCCGGTTGGGCACCAGCCCCGTCGCCTCGGTGAAGCTCGCATCCGGCTGCGACCGGCGTTGCTCCTTTTGCGCCATCCCCTCCTTCCGCGGCTCCTTCATCTCGCGCCGCCCCGCCGATGTGCTCACCGAGACGCGCTGGCTCGCCGAGCAGGGCGTGAAGGAGATCATGCTGGTCTCCGAGAACAACACCTCCTACGGCAAGGACCTCGGCGACATCCGGCTGCTGGAGACGCTGCTGCCAGAGCTCGCGGCGGTGGATGGCATCGAGCGGGTGCGGGTGAGCTACCTCCAGCCCGCCGAGATGCGCCCCGGGCTGATCGACGTGCTCACCTCTACGGAGAACGTCGCGCCCTACTTCGACCTCTCCTTCCAGCACAGCGCCCCCACGGTGCTGCGCGCCATGCGCAGGTTCGGCGACACCGACCGCTTCTTGGACCTGCTCGGCCAGATTCGGGCCAAGGCTCCGCAGGCCGGAGCGCGCTCCAACTTCATCGTGGGCTTCCCCGGCGAGAGCGAGTCGGACCTCGCGGAGCTGGAGCGCTTCATCACCGAGGCCCGACTGGATGCCATCGGCGTCTTCGGGTACTCCGATGAGGACGGCACCGAGGCGGCCACTTACGGAGACAAACTCGACCCGGAACTGGTCGCCGAGCGCTTGGAGCGGATCTCCCGGCTCGCCGAGGAGCTCACGACGCAGCGAGCGGAGGAGCGCCTGGGCGAGACCGTACGGGTGCTCGTGGACCGCGTGGACGAGGCCGATGGCGTCATAGGGCGCGGAGCGCATCAGGCGCCGGAGACCGACGGGCACACGGTCCTGCTGACCGACCAAGCATTGCTGCCCGGCCGTATGGTCGAGGCCAAGGTGGTCGCGACGGAGGGCGTGGACCTCGTCGCGGAGCTGGTAGCCGACGAGCAGTATTCCGAGGGGGTGGGCAGATGACCGGAGTCCCGGCCTCCGCAGCGGGAGGCGCCCGTGCGGCGACGGTGTCCGCCCGGACGGTCGGGCTGTGGAACATCGCCAACATCCTCACCATGATGCGGCTCGTCCTGGTGCCCGGATTCGTGCTGTTGATGCTGCATGGCGACGGGTACGACCCGGCCTGGCGCTCCTTCGCCTGGGCGGCGTTCTCGGTGGCGATGATCACCGACCTCTTCGACGGCCAGCTCGCCCGGCGCTACAACCTGGTCACCGACTTCGGGAAGATCGCCGACCCGATAGCGGACAAGGCGATCATGGGTACGGCGCTGATCTGTCTGTCTGTGCTGTCCGACCTGCCTTGGTGGGTCACCGGCGTGATCCTCTTCCGGGAGGTCGGCATCACGCTGATGCGCTTTTGGGTGATCAAGCACGGCGTCATTCCGGCCAGCCGCGGCGGCAAGATGAAGACGTTGGCGCAGGGGACGGCGGTGGGGATGTATATCCTCGCGCTGACCGGGCCGCTTGCCACGCTCCGATTCTGGGTCATGGCGGTGGCCGTACTGCTCACGGTGGTGACCGGCCTGGATTACGTACGCCAGGCCATCGTGTTGCGCAGGGCGGGCATCGCGGCCGAGCGGGCGCGGCCGACGCCGGACGGGAAGACGGACGTCGAGCCGGACACGCGGCTGGGTTCTGGCTCGGGCACTGACTCGAACAGGGAAACAGTGCGGTGAGCTGACGTGTTGGGGGAACACGGGAGGCCGGGAGAGGCTCGGTAGCCGTGTCGGCGGGGCTTCGTCTGGCCTCGCGGGGGGCGGCGGAAGCACGCTCTTGCATGGTGCGCGGGAGATCGGTGGGGTGATGGTGGCGAACAATGCGCAGGGGGCAGGCGAGGTTCTCGGCACGGACGGCTCCACGGCGGTAGCCGGGCCCGCAGTGCCCGATGGTGCCTCGATGCCCGAAGACCGCTCGCTGTCCGATGCAGCGATCGCGGACCGTGCGCGACAGGGGACTCTCGCGGCGGATGTGCTATCGGCGCTCGGCAGCCGAGGCGAGAGCGTGGCGGTGGCTGAATCGCTCACGGGCGGACTGCTCGCCGCCGCGTTGACCGACGCCCCAGGAGCCTCGCGGTGCTTCCGCGGTTCGATCACGGCGTACGCCACCGACCTGAAGGCCGGCCTCCTGGGCGTGGCCGAGGCGCTGCTGGCCGAGCGGGGTGCGGTAGACGCCGAGGTCGCGGCGCAGATGGCACAGGGCGTACGACGGGTCATGGGCACCGACTGGGGAGCCGCCACGACGGGGGTCGCCGGACCAGAGCCGCAGGACGGCCAACCGGTGGGCACTGTCCACATCGCGGTCGCCGGGCCGGGCGGCGCGGCGGTAACGGCGGAGCTGAAGCTGGCCGGAAGTCGTACCGAGATCCGCGCCCGAAGCGTCACATCCACCCTCGAACTGCTGCAGAGCGAATTGATTGAGAATGCGAGGGCACAGGATACGGAACAGGGTGGGCAGATTTGATGTTTGCAGCCCTGAGTGAACACGCCATCGCCCCCCGCACGGGCGCAGCCCGAGGCGGTACGGTGGGGCGAGAAGGAACCGGATACGCGGTCCGAGGAGGGAGCCAGCGATGATTCTGCTCCGTCGCCTGCTGGGTGACGTGCTGCGCCGACAGCGTCAGCGCCAGGGCCGGACGCTGCGCGAGGTCTCCTCGTCCGCCCGGGTATCCCTGGGCTATCTCTCAGAGGTCGAGCGAGGACAGAAGGAAGCGTCCTCCGAACTGCTCTCCGCCATCTGCGATGCCTTGGACGTACGGATGTCCCAGGTGATGCGCGAGGTGAGCGACGAGTTGGCGCTGGCCGAGCTGGCGCGGTCCGCCGCGGCGAGCGAGCCCGTGCCTGCTCCGATGCGGCCACGCCTGAATTCCGTGTCGGTGACCTCGGTGACATCCGTCCCCGAGGAACGGGTGACCATCAAGGCGCCTGCCGAGGCCGTGGACGTGGTCGCGGCGTAGGCGCCCACTTGCCGGCTGTCCGATCAGCCGCACACATGCTCCACCAGTAAGCCCCGTCCGGGTCGCCGGACGGGGCTTACTGGTATCTCGGGGGTGGAGTGTGGGGTAGGGCGGCTGGGCCGGACGTGGGCCGCGATGTGGGGGCGCGTTGTGGGGGTGCGTGGGGGTGTGGGGTGGGGACGGCGCTGGGGCTCGGTGTGGGGGCGCGCAGCGTGGTGTGCGCCGATGTCGCGGGGCTTGGTGTGGGGCGTGGGGCTTGGTGTGCGGAGATGAGTGGAGGTGGGGGCTGGGGGTAGGTGATCGACCTGTTGGTGAGGTGCTTCATTTTGGCCATATGCCACGTATGACTGGGTACGCGGGAGTATGGGAAAATGAAGAAAGGGACTTATCCGTCAAACAGGAGGTATTCATGTCTGTCGTTAAGAGCCCGCTGCCCGAGGCAGACCGCAAGATCGTCGGTGACGCCCTCCAGGGTGCGTTGGTGGACTTGGTGGATCTGTCTCTGGTGGCCAAGCAGGTGCATTGGAACGTAGTCGGGCCCCGGTTCCGTTCCGTCCACTTGCAGCTTGACGATGTGGTGGACACAGCACGCACGCACACTGACACGGTGGCCGAGCGCGCCTCCGCGATCGGAGTGTCCCCCGATGGCCGGGCGGAGAGTGTCGCCAAGACGAGCGGCATCGACACCGTCAAGGGCGGCTGGATCAAGGACACGGACGCCGTACAGATCCTGGTTACGGCGTTGAACGCGGTCATTAGCCGGATGCGCGAGCGCATCGGGGCGACGGACGAGCCGGACCCGGTAACGCAGGACCTCCTGATCGGCCTGACCGCCGACCTGGAGAAGCATGCCTGGATGTTCCAGGCGGAGACGGTCTCTGCTGACTGAGCCGGCTACGTCGCCTTCTGAACTGCGCAGATAAGCGTTTCGAGCGTGCGTGCCGGGACGTGTGAGCAGAGCTACCCGTTGGCGCGATACGAGAGCGTACGACAGGGCATGGACGGCTTGGCCGGTCCTTGGCAAGGATTGCCACCGGGCGGTACCGAGCGGCGGGCCGCGTGATGGCGCGCACCGCAGCGAGTGCGGGAGCCCAGCGAGCGCGGCCAGGTGAACGGCGACTCTGTTGTTGGTCTGACGTTCGGTGGACGGCGACCTCGGACGGGTGAACGGCGGCCCCGGCCCCGCCGAGAAGCGGTGTCGGGGCCGCCGTGTGTGGTGGTGCGCGGGACTGCGGGCCGTGCGCAGGAAGAAGCCGCGGCGCACGGCGCAGAGACGGCGCGGTGAAGGTCTGGGGTTCGGCGAGGGGGCGGCGCGGCGGGGGGAGGCGATTCGGCGAGGGGGCGGCGCGGTTGCTTGTTTGGTGGCCGGGAGAAGCCAGCGACCTTCTTGCCCTTCATCAGCGGTGCCCCGTCGCAGAGTGGCGCAGAGGGGCCTTCAGTGGCGACGGACGGTGACGTGCTGGATACGTTGTGGATGCGGCCGGGGGGTCGCCGGGCGAAACTGAAACGGTGGGCCCCGCGGCCCCGTGGGTGACACGGGGCACGGTGGCTGGAGCGCGACAGCGGGAAGGTGCTCGGACATGTCAGTTGAGCCGATACGTGCCCTACGGCCCCACTTGCGGACACATGTCAAAGGACGGCGACGGATGAGCCGGGGGAGCGGCCGGGGGCGATGGGGGTGCTCTGTAAGTCCGGGGCGTCGTGTGGGTGAAGATCAACGTAAGTTCGGGGAGTGGGCGACGGCCGGCGGTGCCTGAGCCGGCCCGGCTGGCCGTCGTGCTGCTGCTGGGTGGCGCGTGGTGGTGGGCCGCGCTCCGGATGGTCTCCGAGTCCGCGCAGTCGGGGCCGCTGGAGGGCCTGCTGATCGCGGGTAGCTGGGGGCTCAGCCTGCTGCCTGTGCACTGTGCGCCGTACGCCCGCCGCGCCGGGACCAGGCGGAGGACGGGACGCAGCACACAGGCGGCGCACCTGGAGCCCCCGCCGCCACCGCCGCCGGCTCCTCCGGGGTGTGGCTGGCCGACCGATGAGCGGCCTCCGCCTTAGGGAAACGCCATATGTCGCGGTGCGTGCGCCGTGGAAGAGCTGTTGTCGGTGGGCCGGGCTCGGCCCTGCATTGTCTGCTGAGGGCTACTTCTGCGGCCCCGTTCCCTGCCCCGCACTTCTTGTCCACGAATCCCTGACGCCTTGCTTCGTCGTGGTCTCGCTGGTGCTGGTGCTTCGTTTGCTGGCGTTTTGTTGTTACGGCGCTGACGCGGGGTCGGGCACGGGCCCTGGCTGGCAGTGAGGACACCAGTAGGTCACGCGTGCCTGGGAGCCAGCGGGCTCGCGAATGCTGCCCTGTTCGGTGATGCGAATGGTGGTGCCGCAGCGTACGCAGGGCCTCCCGGCGCGACCGTAGACCCACAGCTGGTGATTGGGGTGGCGCTCGGCAGTGGTGACCCGGGTCGAGCGGGTCTTGTTGACCTCCAGCAGCTTCTTGGCCAGCGTCATCAGCCGCTCGCGCTGGGCGGCGCCAAGGTCTGACACCGGAAGCCAGGGGCTGACGCGAAGGAGGAAGCACAGTTCTGCCTTGTACACATTGCCGATCCCCGCGAGGTTGCGCTGGTCGAGTAGGGCCTCTCCGAGCGGGCGACGGGGTTCGGCCAGCAGCCGGCGTAGTGCTTCTTCCGGGTCCCAGTCCGGGCCCAGCAGATCGGGGCCGAGGTGACCGGTAACGGTGTGCTCGTCGGCGGTACGGAGCAGGGCGAGCACGGGCAGTCGGTAGCCTACGGCGGTGCGGTCGGCGACGCCCAGGATGGCCCGGATCTGGTGCCCTGGGCCGCCGCGCCAGCGTTCTCCGGTGCCGTAGACGTACCAGGCGCCGTCCATCCGCAGATGCGAATGGAGCGTCAGACCGCCCTCAATGCGGGTGAGCAGGTGCTTGCCGCGCGGGATGACCTCCCGTACCTGGCGACCGGTCAAATCGACTGCGGGCAGGCTGGGACGGCGTCGGCCGCGCGCATCTGGCCGCAGCGTGGCGCCCGTTGGGGCACGCAGCTCCCAGCGGGTCAGCGGCTTACCTGCCAAGGCGGCGTGCAGGCGCGCTGCGGTGCGCCAGACGGTGTCTCCCTCGGGCATGAGGCCATCATGCATGCCGCCGCCGCTCGGCCACGCCTTGTTGACCGGGCCGGCGCCCGGTGCCTGCGCCTGCTCTTGGTCTCGCGACGGTGAGGCAGGGCCCGGACGTCGGGAGACGGTGCCTTGGCGGCAGCCTCGTTGGTGCCTGGTGCCTGGTGCCTGGTGCCTGGTGCCTGGTGCCGCTGGCTAGCTGGCCCGGTGTTGGGTGGGCCGGGGCCGCGGTCTGCGGTGCCGGTGTGGCGTCATCGTGGTGAGCGCAGTCGCAGCCCCCGGGGTGTGGCGTGGAAGCCGGCGGCCTCCAGGGTCGCGCCGAACGGCGAGGACAGCGCGGGCACGCCGTTGATCCGCTCGACCGTGATGGTGCCAAGGGCGCCTGCGCGTGCCGCGGTGGTCAGCGCCTCGACCGCGTGGGTCAGCCGGAAGTCCTCGGCCTCGGGCGGGCCTGAGCCGGGCCCGTAAGCGGCAGAGGGCGGCGTGGTGCGCTCAGGGGAGGAGGGTTGCGCCTCGGGCGTGGTGGGCCAGATGAGGAGCGTTTTGCCGCCGCGCTCCATGTAGAGCACCAGAGCGCCGTCGGCCAGGACGACCAGCGAACCCGCCTTGCGGCCCGGCTTGTGCGTAGCGCCCGCCGGCGGGTCGGGCCAGCCGAGCGCGGCGCCGTACGCGTTGGCGGGGTCGGCCGCGGCCAGCACGATGGCCCGCGACGCGGCATCGGGGTGGCTGCCGGTGCTCATGGCGCTGCCGGGGCCTGGGGTGAAGGCCGCCGCGCCGAGAGCTACCGCCGAGGTGCGCTCGCGGGCCGTACCGACCGCGCGCAGCCGGTCCACCGCCCCGTCCATCGCGAACTGCGCGGCTCCCAGCCCCTCCACCACATAGCCACGCCGGGCCTGGCCGCTCTCCTCGAAGACGGACAGCACGCGGTACGCAGCGGCGAATCCGCCCACCACGCCCTCCGCCGCGACCGCGCCACGCGTCACCACACCATGCCGATCGAGCAGTGTGCTGGCCAGCGCGTGCGCCCGGTGCGTGGGGTCGGCAGCGCGCTCCGGCAACAGCGACCAGCGCCCTGCCACGGTGGGCGGCCCGCCCAGCGAAGCAGTGGGGCGCGCCGCGCGCCCGCCGTAGCCCGCGGGGCCCGACAGGGAGCCGTACCGACCGCGGGGGACCGCACGCTTGGCGCGGTGGGCCGTTGCGCCTGCCGTACGTCCCGAGCCGAGCAGGGAACGCAGCGGGGCGACGGTGTCGTTGGTGATCCGCCCCGACCAGGCCAGGTCCCAAAGGGCGTCGGCGATTTCGGCGTCGCTCCCGGGCGCCGCCTGGGCGAGCCCAGCGGCCCGCACCTGGTCGGCGATCTGACGGAAGAACAGTCCATAACCGCCAGTCAGGGTGCCCAGTACCGCCTCATGGAGCGGGGATAGTTCCAGCGGGCGTGGCTCGGGGAGTAGTAGTGGTGCGGCGTCCGCCAGATACAGCGCGACCCAGCCGTCCTTGCCGGGCAGTGCACCGGCGCCGGCCCACACCACCTCACCGGCCACGGTGAGCTCGTCGAGCAGCGCGGGGGAGAACTGCGCCACCCGGGACGGCAGAACCAGCTTCTCCAGCGCGGAGGCCGGCACGGCGGCGCCCTGCAATTGCTCGATGGCGCGCATCAGGCCGTCCACGCCGCGCAGTCCGGCGCCGCCCAGATGCTGCCACTGTGGCAGGAACGCGGCGAGCGTAGTGGGCGCGACCGGCTCCAGTTCGTGCCGCAGCGCGGCCAGGGATCGCCGCCGCAGCCTGCGCAGTACCGCAGCGTCGCACCACTCCTGGCCGATGCCGGCGGGGTGGAACTCGCCCTGGACCACGCGGTTGTCGGCAGCCAGCCGGTGGAGCGCGCCATCGGTGACGGCCGTGCCGAGGCCGAAGCGGGCGGCGGCGTCGGCGGAGGTGAACGGCCCGTGCGTACGTGCGTACCGGGCGAGGAGGTCACCCAAGGGGTCTCGCACCGGTTCGGTGAAGGCCTCAGGTACGCCCACGGGCAGCGCCGTGCCCAACGCATCCCTGAGCCGCCCCGCGTCCTCGATCGCTGCCCAATGGTGGCGGCCCGCGATCCTTACTCGGATGGCGCGGCGGGCCGACTCCAGCTCGTGTGCCCACTCGGCTGCCGCTCCGCGCTCCGTCAGTTCCTCTTCGGTGAGCGGGCCAAGGACGCGAAGGGCGTCGGCGACGGCCTCCGCATCTTTGATCCGGCGGTCGTCGCTGAGCCAGGCCAGTTCGCGCTCCAGCTCCGTCAGCACCTCCGCGTCCAGCAGTTCCCGCAGCTCCGCCTGGCCGAGCAACTCGGCAAGCAGCCGGGAGTCGAGCGACAGAGCGGCGGCCCTGCGCTCGGCAAGAGGTGAGTCACCCTCGTACAGGAACTGTGCGACGTAGCCGAAGAGCAGCGAGCGGGCGAATGGCGAGGGTTCGGGCGTGGTCACCTCGACCAGCCGCACCCGGCGCGCCTCGATGTCACCCATCAGCTCGGTCAGCCCCGGCACGTCAAACACGTCCTGGAGGCATTCGCGAACGGCCTCCAGGACGATCGGAAACGAGCCGAACTCGCTCGCCACCTGCAACAGTTGCGAGGCGCGCTGACGCTGCTGCCACAGCGGGGTGCGCTTGCCGGGGCTGCGCCGGGGCAGCAGCAGCGCACGGGCGGCGCACTCGCGAAAGCGCGCGGCGAAGAGCGCGGAGCCGCCCACCTCGTCGGTGACCACCTGCGCCACTTCCGCCTGGTCGAAGGCGATGTCCGCCGCGCCGACGGGGGACTGCTCGTTGTCGTAGACGGTGCCACGGTCGGGCGCCGGCGCAGTGCCGGGGGCCGCCGCGCCTGGTTCGGCGGCGCCCAGCTCCGCTGGCACCGGTACATCGAAGAGGTCGAGGCCCAGGAGGTCGGCGTCGGGCAGCCGCAGCACGATGCCGTCGTCGGCGTGCATGACCTGGGCGTCCATGCCGTACCGCTCGGACAGCCGGGCGCCCAGGGCCAGCGCCCACGGGGCGTGCACCTGCGCACCGAAGGGGGAGTGGATGACCACTCGCCAATCGCCCAACTCGTCACGGAACCGTTCGACCACGATCGTCCGGTCGTCCGGAACATGCCCGCATGCCGCGCGCTGCTCCTCCAGATAGGCCAGCACGTTGTCGGCAGCCCAGCGATCGAGGCCGGCGGCGGTCAGCCGGGCCCGGGCGGCGTCCGGGGTCAGGGCGCCGACCTCCCGTAGGAACCCGCCCAGGGCGCGGCCGAGCTCCAGTGGTCGCCCGAGCTGGTCGCCCTTCCAAAAGGGGAGCCGTCCTGGCACACCGGGCGCGGGTGTCACCAGCACCCGGTCCCGTGTGATGTCCTCGATCCGCCATGACGTGGTGCCCAGGGTGAACACATCGCCCACCCGGGACTCGTAGACCATCTCCTCGTCCAGCTCGCCCACTCGCCGCCCGCCGCCCTTGCCGCCGCCGGACGCACCGCTGGACGGTTCGGCCCCGGCCAGGAAGACTCCGAACAGGCCACGGTCGGGAATGGTGCCGCCGGAGGTGACGGCCAGCCGCTGCGCGCCGGGCCGGCCGGTGATGGTGCCGGCGACGCGGTCCCACACCACCCGCGGCCGCAGTTCGGCGAAGGCGTCCGATGGATAGCGGCCCGCGAGCATGTCGAGCACGGCCGTATACGCCGAATCGGGCAGGGTCGCGAACGGGGCCGCCCTGCGCACGACGGCCAGCAGCTCATCGACGTCCCAGGTGTCCATGGCTGTCATGGCCACCAGTTGCTGGGCGAGGACGTCGAGCGGGTTGGCCGGGACGCGCAGCGCCTCGATGGCGCCGCTGCGCATGCGCTCGGTGACGACCGCCGCCTGCACCAGGTCACCCCGGTACTTCGGGAAGACGACGCCGGTGGATACCGCGCCCACCTGGTGGCCGGCGCGGCCGACGCGCTGGAGCCCGGAGGCCACCGAGGGCGGCGACTCGACCTGAATGACCAGATCCACGGCGCCCATGTCGATGCCCAGCTCCAGGCTGGAGGTGGCGACCACGGCAGGCAGTCGGCCCGCCTTGAGGTCCTCCTCCACCAGGGCCCGCTGCTCCTTGGAGACCGAGCCGTGGTGCGCCCGGGCCAGCACCGGCGGCGCGCCCTTGGCCGCGCCCGACTCGGCCATCAGCTCGGCGGGCGCATGGTGCTCGGGCAGCGGCTCCCCGGTGGACCGTTCGTATGCGATCTCATTGAGCCGGTTGCAGAGTCGCTCGGCCAGCCGACGAGAGTTGGCAAAGACGATGGTCGAGCGGTGCGCCTGCACCAGATCGGCAATCCGCTCCTCCACATGTGGCCAGATCGACGGACGCTCGCTCTCCTGGCCTTGTCCCTCCCGCACCGGCGAGCCGCCCAGCTCGCCCAGATCCTCCACCGGAACGACCACCGAGAGGTCAAACTCCTTGCCGGACGGCGGTTGGACGATTTCCACCTTCCGGCCGGGGGAGAGATAGCGCGCCACCTCCTCCACCGGGCGCACCGTCGCGGACAGGCCGATCCGTCGCACCGGGCGGGCGTGCCCCGCTGCCCCGCCGGTGACCGCACCGCGCAGGGCGTCGAGCCGCTCAAGGGACAACGCCAGGTGCGCGCCGCGCTTGGTCCCCGCCACTGCGTGCACCTCGTCGAGGATCACCGTCTCGACGCCGGCCAGGGCCTCCCGTGCGGCGGAGGTCAGCATCAGGAACAGCGACTCGGGGGTGGTGATCAAGATGTCAGGCGGCCGGGTGGCCAGCGCGCGGCGCTCGGCGGCGGGGGTATCACCAGAGCGGATGCCCACCCGTACGTCGGGCTCGGGCAGCCCGAGCCGCACCGCTTCGTGCCGGATGCCAGTGAGCGGGCTGCGGAGATTACGTTCCACATCCACCGCGAGGGCCTTCAGCGGCGACACGTACAGCACCCGGCAGCGCTTCTTCGGCTCCGCCGGCGGTGGTGTGCTGGTGAGTTGGTCGAGCGCGGCCAGAAAGGCGGCGAGGGTCTTTCCCGAACCGGTCGGCGCCACCACCAGCACATCCGAACCCTCGCCGATCGCCCGCCAGGCCCCGGCCTGGGCGGGGGTGGGCGCCGTGAACGCTCCCGTGAACCAGCCACGGGTCGCCGCCGAGAAGGCGCCCAGCGCCTCGGCGCAGGCAAAATCGCCGCCCGGGTCATCGGCCCCCGTCGGTTCGCCGCGCTGCTCGCTCATCGCCATGCCACCCATCGTGCACCGCACCACTGACAATGGGCCGAAAGGCCAGGTCAGCGGTGGGTTGCGGGGCTAGAGGTCGGTCGGATCGCGGGCCTCGCGGGACCACACGCACAATGGGGGCATGGAGGAGCGGGAGCGGGCGCGGCACTGGAGCTATGCGGAGCTGCCGGACGTGGACCTCCTCAGTGCTCGGTACATCCAACACGCGTTCCCTCAGCACACTCACGACGGTTACGTCATAGGAGCGATCACCGGCGGGGTCGAGGAGGTGCGGCTGCCGAGTGGCGTGGAGCGGATTGGCCCCGGCGGCGTCGTCATGATCAACCCTGATGTGGCCCACACGGCGCGCGCCGGGGTACCCGAGGGGTGGGCGTATCACGTCCTCTACCCGGCCGCCGACATGGTTGCCGACATCGCGGCAGAGATATCCGCGGTCCGCGGGGCGGCGTGGTTTCGCGAAACGGTCACCGAGGACGCCGAGGCTGCGCAGCTCATCATGGCCGTGCACCGCGCGGCGGAGCGGGGCAACGCGCTGGCCGCCGACACGGTGCTACGCGAGGCCATCGCCCGGCTGCTGCGCAGGCACGGCGGTGCGTTTCCGCCGCGTACGGAGCATGCCACCGGTGCGCGGACTGCTGCTCGTGCCCGGGACATCCTGGAGGCCCGGATGTCCGCCCCGCCCACCCTCACCAGCCTCGCCACCGAACTCGGCACCAGTTCCTTCGCCTTGCTCCGCGCCTTCCGTGCGACCTACGGAATGCCCCCGCACGCCTGGCTGACCGACGCCAGGGTGCGCCGTGCCCGCCGGCTCCTTGAGGCAGGCACGGCCCCCGCAGAAGCGGCCACCCTGGTCGGCTTCACCGACCAGCCGCACCTCAACCGCCACTTCGCGCGCATCGTCGGCGTGCCCCCCGGCGCTTACCGGCGGGAGCGATCAAGGGCGCGAGAACGCACACGAGCGGGCACGCAAGGGGAACCGCAACGAGGGGAACCGCAAGAACGTACAAGACAGTCCCCGTAAGCGGCTCATACGTTGCTGCGGTGGTCGAACAAGCGGAACGCGAGGAATGGCAGCGCCCCACGGGGCGAGCGAAGCGTACGAGGGGCACAAAAGACGCAGGGGGTACGGGGCGCGCGAGGGGTGCGCGGGAGGACGCGAAGCGGACGGAGCACGGGGCGTGGGAGGCGGCGCACGGGGCGCGGGGCACGGAGCGTAGGGCTGGCCCTTCCGGTACGGGGCACGGGGCGCCGGAGGCGGAGCAAGGTGCCTGGGGCGCGGTGCACGGAGCACGGGGCGTGGCGCGTACGGAGGATGGCCGGCGCGGTGCGGACGGGGGCCCCACTGCGGGTGGCCGCTCGGGCGCGGGCGGTGGGCGCGGCGCCGGCGACGGCGAGATCAGTGACGGCAGCGACGGTGGGCCCGTCGCTGACAGTCGAGCGGTGGTGCGGGACGCGCTCGGCGTCGGCGTCGCGGTCGGGCTGTCAGGGTTTGCCTTCGGAGTGACGTCGGCCGGCTCCGGGCTCAGCTTGGCGCAGACCTGCGTGCTCAGCCTTCTGGTGTTCACCGGAGCCTCGCAGTTCGCACTCGTCGGGGCCCTGGCCGCGGGCGGGAACCCATTGACGGCCGCCGCCGGGGCGTTCTTCCTCGGCGTGCGCAACGCCTTCTACGGGCTGCGGCTGTCACAACTACTGCGACTGCCCCGCTCCGTCCGGCCGCTTGCCGCCCATTGGGTCATCGACGAGACCGCCGTCGTCGCGCTCGCCCAGGGAGACCGACGCAGCGCCCGCATCGGCTTCACCGTGACCGGAGCGACTCTGTACGTGCTGTGGAACCTCACCACACTGATCGGCGCACTTGGCGCCTCCGCGCTCGGCGACCCCAACGACTGGGGCCTGGACGCCGCAGGGCCCGCGGTCTTCCTCGCGCTGCTCGCCCCGATGCTCAGCAACACCATGGAGCGGGTGGTGGCGGGCCTGGGGGCCGTACTCGTCCTGGTCTGTGTGCCGCTGCTGCCCGCTGGAGTGCCGGTTCTGGTTGCGGCACTCGCCGCGCCGATCGTCTTGGCCGTACACGGCCGCCGCACCGCTGGTTCCGGTGAGTGCGCTGGGCCCTCCGGTTCCTCCACGGGGGCCGCTGCCGACGCCGTGGCCACCGACACCGCCGTGGACACTGCCGACGTCATCGAAGGAGAGCACCGTTGAGTACCTGGACAGCCATCGGGGTGACGGCTGCCGGCTGCTACCTGGTGAAGCTGCTCGGCCTGTCCGTTCCCTCCGGCGCGCTGGAGCGCCCGACCGTCAAGCGCTTGGCCGCCCTGTTGCCGGTCGCATTGTTGGCTGCCCTGATCGCCCAGCAGACGTTCAGCACAGCACACACGCTGGTCATCGACGCCCGCATGGCCGGGCTCGGCGCCGCGGCGCTCGCCCTGGTACTGCGGGCCCCGTTCCTGCTGGTGGTCGCGGTGGCGGTGGCGGTGACAGCGCTGGTACGAGCCATGGGCGGCTAGGGCCGATTAGCCCGCCCCGTGCCCCGTGCCCCGTGGCGCCCCCTGCTCCGTGGCCCCGTGCCCCGTGCCCCGTGCTCCGTGCTCCGTGGCTCCGTGCCCCGTGGCCCCGTGCTCCGTGGCTCCGTGCTCCGTGCCCAGTGGCTTTGCGCCTCGCGTGCCCCGTGGCCCCGTCGTCGGTGACGGGGCCACGGAGCAGAGCACCGCCCCATGCCCACGCGGTTGCGCGCCAGCGTGGCTCTGCCCGAGTCGTCAGCCGAGCTCCCGCCCGTACGCGCGCAGCGTGAGGAGTGCATCGACGGTCACCATGGGGCGGCACTCCAGCGCCGTGCCGGGTGCCCACTGTCGCCAGTTGATGGGCCAGCCGCCGTCCTCCTGTTGCGCCGACGCAAGGAAGCCCAACGAGTTCTCCAGCTCCGCATCGGAGAACCAGGAGCGGGCCACGGAGCGAGGAGTGCGCGCGAAATCGTGGGCGAAATGGTGCTCCCCCGGGGCGTACCCCTCGGGCACCGAATGACCGGCGGCCCTCCAGGGGTCGAGTACGACGAGGCCCCGTTCCCGTACGTGGGTGCCAAGCCGCTGCGCGACCGCGGTGGCACGCTCCCGGTCCGGCACGCAGTCCAAGAAGGTGACCGCGGCAATGACCTCGTACGGATGTGTAGGCGCACCGTCTGCCAGCGACTCCACGGCTGACCAGCAGAAGTCGGTGGCCCGGAACAGCCAGGCGTGCCACACGCCGCCCCGGTGCAGCAGCCCCGCCACCGGGCCGGTGGCGAGCAGGTCGCTCGGCGGATTGTCCACCACGGGAATCCATGGCGCCGCCGGATAGCCACGCAGCGAGGGATGGAGTGCGGGGAGCGCACCGGCGGATGTGGAGATCAGGGTCAGATAGCGGCACACCCGCTCCATGGGTTGCCCGCCGCAGCGACCGATCTCGTCGAGTACCCGCAGTGCGTGCGCGGTGTGCAGTGGTTGGCTGACGGGGCCGCGCAGGTCTGGCTCCAGGGCGTGCCCGTACCCGCCGTCGTCGTTGAGGTACGCGGCCAGTGCCGTCTCCACCGCATCGGCGGCGCTTTCCAGCCCATCGGGCTCGGACAGGAAGTGGTACACGAACCTGCGTTGTTCCAGCACGCGGGCGGTGAGCCAGATGAAGTGCTCGGCACGGGCGAGGGGCGAGGGGGTGGGTGCTGAGTCCATCCCCTGACCGTAGGACCGCAACGAGCGCCCGGCGCCGGATGTGGCGTGGCTGCACTCTCAGGGGCGCGATACTGGGCGTATGCGGTTGACGGTCTTCTGGCAACGAATGGCGGATCACTTCGGTGAGGCGTACGCCGACTCATTCGCGCGTGACCACGTGATGTCTGAGCTGGGCGGCCGGACGGTGCGCGAGGCACTGGATGCCGGCTGGAGTGTCAAGGACGTTTGGCGCGGGGTGTGTGCGGCCGTTGACGTCCCGTACGAGAAGCGTTGACCGGGCGGACACACTGGGCCCCAGGGCCGACTGTTGAACACGAACATGACATAGGCCCGTGCGAAGTCGTGCCGGCCGCATGCGCCACACTTACTCCGTGCCAGTGACAGAAGACACCACCCAGGAAGAGATCCGCCCGAGCCCGCGTGACGCGGCGAGCGGGCGCATGCCCCGCTGGCTGCCCCGTGCCATGGTGCTTGCCCTCTCGCTGGTGGCTTGTTTTCAGTTCGCCAGTTGGGCCTTCCACGAACTGACGTCACTGCTGCTCAACATCCTGATCGCCTTCTTCCTCGCGCTGGCCATCGAGCCCGCGGTGGACTGGATGGCGGCTCGTGGCGTGCGTCGGGGCCTGGCCACGGGGCTGGTCTTCCTCGGCGTTCTCATCGCTGTCGCGGGCTTCTTCGCCTTGCTGGGCTCGATGCTCGCCGGCCAGATGGTCACCATGGTCGAGGACTTCCCGAAGTATCTCGACAAAGTGATCAGTTGGGTGAACGACACCTTCCACACGGAGCTTTCCCGAGTCGAGGTGCAGGACAGCCTGCTGCACTCGGACTGGTTGCAAAAATACGTCCAGGACAGTGCCAACAATGTCCTGGACGTCTCGACGCAGGTGCTTGGTGGCCTGTTCAAGGTGCTGACGGTGACGCTCTTCGCGTTCTACTTCGCCGCCGATGGCCCGCGCCTGCGCCGTGCTCTGTGCTCCGTGTTGCCGCTGCACCGGCAGACCGAGGTGCTGCGGGCCTGGGAGATCGCGGTCGCCAAGACCGGCGGTTACCTGTACTCGCGCGGCCTGATGGCCCTGATTTCCGGCATCGCGCACTACGTACTACTGGAGATACTGGGCGTGCCCTACGCCCCTGCGCTGGCCGTGTGGGTGGGCCTGATCTCGCAGTTCATCCCCACCATCGGCACCTACTTGGCTGGCAGCCTGCCGATGCTGATCGCCTTCACCGTCAATCCCTGGTACGCGGTGTGGGTGCTCGGCTTCGTTGTCATCTACCAGCAGTTCGAGAACTACCTGCTTCAGCCGCGCATCACGGCCAAGACGGTGGACATCCACCCCGCCGTCGCGTTCGGCTCCGTGATCGCCGGTACCGCGCTCCTCGGTGCGGTTGGCGCGCTCATCGCGATTCCGGCGACCGCCACGTTGCAGGCGTTTCTCGGTGCGTACATCAAGCGGTACGAGGTCACCGACGACCCGCGCGTACAGGGTGGCAACCGCAAGCCGAAGGGGGAATCGAGGCTGGCGCGGGCACGGCGTGCGCTGCGAAGAGGGGGCAGTCAGCCGGCCCTGGGAGCGGATGCGGAAGACGGGGCGGGCGCAGCGCTCGCCGCGCCCGCCATCGTGGGCGCAGGGGATTCTGCGGCGGCGGGTGGTGCGGCGACTGTAGGTTCTGGGGCCGCGAGTTCTGTGGCAGTGGGTTCGCCCGGGGCGGTGGATGCCGCCGCGGTGCCGGAGGCGTCTGGAGATGCGCCCGCGGTGGGGCCGACTGCGAAAGAGCCGCTTGGAGGACCGGTCGGCGAGGGCTGATCGCGCGGGCCGCGTGTCGTGCGCGGCCCTGTCAGTGGCCACTGGGAGAACGCGCGGGCGCCGGGTGTGGCTTGACACAAAAATCGAACATACATTCTCATGGGGTTGTTGGCTGGCGGTTCCGCCTCGGGTTATCCACAGATGGGGAGGGTGTCCGGGCCGATTGTCAGTGGCAGGCGTTAGCGTCATGGACGTGAAGCGATCGACTCAAGCAAATCGGGTGGAACCCATGGCAGGAACTGACCGCGAGAAGGCGCTGGAAACCGCGCTCGCACAGATTGAACGGCAATTCGGCAAGGGTGCCGTGATGCGTATGGGGGACCGGCCGAACGAACCCATCGAGGTCATCCCCACTGGATCGACCGCCCTCGACGTCGCCCTGGGGGTCGGCGGCCTGCCGCGTGGACGTGTGGTCGAGGTGTACGGGCCGGAGTCCTCCGGCAAGACCACCCTCACCCTCCACGCCGTGGCCAACGCGCAGCGGGCGGGTGGCACCGTCGCGTTCGTGGACGCCGAGCACGCTCTGGACCCCGACTACGCGCAGAAGCTTGGCGTGGACACGGATTCCCTGATCCTGTCCCAGCCGGACAACGGCGAGCAGGCGCTGGAGATTGTGGACATGCTGATCCGCTCCGGCGCGCTCGACCTCATCGTCATCGACTCTGTGGCGGCGCTGGTCCCGCGCGCGGAGATCGAGGGCGAGATGGGCGATTCGCACGTCGGCCTCCAGGCGCGGCTGATGAGCCAGGCACTCCGCAAGATCACCAGTGCGTTGAACCAGTCCAAGACCACCGCGATCTTCATCAACCAGCTCCGCGAGAAGATCGGCGTGATGTTCGGCTCCCCGGAGACCACGACCGGCGGCCGGGCGCTGAAGTTCTACGCATCGATCCGGATCGACATCCGCCGGATCGAGACGCTCAAGGACGGCACGGAGGCAGTGGGCAACCGCACCCGCTGCAAGGTCGTGAAGAACAAGGTCGCGCCGCCCTTCAAGCAGGCCGAGTTCGACATCCTCTACGGTCACGGCATCAGCCGCGAGGGCGGCCTGATCGACATGGGCGTCGATAACGGCTTCGTCCGCAAGTCCGGCGCTTGGTACACCTACGAAGGCGACCAGCTCGGTCAGGGCAAGGAGAATGCCCGTAACTTCCTGAAGGATAATCCGGACCTCGCTGACGAGATCGAGAGGAAGATCAAGGAAAAGCTCGGCATCGGTGTGAAGCCTGTAGCGCCAGTCGTAGAGCCGGCGGCCGACAGCGCGGCGCCTGCCGTTGCCGATCCCGCCACCTCCGCGAAGACCGTTCCGGCACCGGCACCAGCACCGGCTGCCAAAGCGACCAAGACATCCAAGGTCGCCGCGGCCAAGAGCTAGCCGATGACCCGGCGAAGCGATTGGTCGGACAACGACGGCGCGGATGGACAGGACAGCGACGACCTCAGCCCGTCGAGGGCCGGGCGGAGGACGCCGCGTGGGGGGCAGAAGGAAGGCCCCAGCACCATGGAGCCCGGTGAGCAGGCGCGAGCAATATGCCTGCGTCTGCTCACCGGGAATCCACGCACTCGCAAGCAGCTCGCCGATGCCCTGCGAAAGCGGGACATCCCCGACGACGTTGCGGAGGAGGTGCTGTCCCGCTTTGAGGACGTTGGGTTGATCAACGACGCCGCCTTCGCCGATGCATGGGTGGAGTCCCGGCACCACAGCCGAGGGCTCGCTCGACGGGCCCTGGCGCGGGAGCTATGCACTAAAGGGGTGGACTCCGCAGTCATCGATGACGCCGTTGGCCAACTCGACGCAGAGCAGGAGGAGCAGACCGCCCGCGAACTAGTCGAGCGCAAGCTGCGTTCGACCCGTGGCCTCGACCGGGACAAGCGCATCCGGCGGCTAGCCGGAATGCTGGCCCGCAAGGGCTACCCCGAGGGCGTGGCTCTGCGCGCGGTGCGGCGCGCGCTGGAGGAGGAGGGCGAGGACTGCGAGCTCCTGGAGCACCAACTGCCCGAGAGCTGAGCCTACGACTGGGTCGAGCCCGCTGTCTGCCCCGCGTCCGTGTGGGGCTGCGCACGGCCTGCCTCGCGCCCGTACCGTCCCTAGCCTGCTGCGGCTAGGGCCCGACGGCAGGTTCGGATAGAGGGACCGCTGGACAGGAGCTGTCCTGGGCACAGTCACGGCGCTACCGGGCCGCGCCCGCGTACAGCGCGTGAACGCCGAGCCCGATCCCCAACCGAGAGGCCCGGCGAGCGCTGGAAGGCTGCCGGCTTCCTCGGGTGCGGCAAGGGTCTATTTCCCGATGGGCCGCGCTGGGACGGACGCACCTTCGTGGCGTATGGGGAGCCCGGCCGCGCGCCATGCCTGGAAGCCGCCAACAAGATCGGTGGCCTGGGCCAGGCCAAGCTGCTGGAGGGAGACGGCCGCGAGGCTGGAGGCGTATCCCTCGTTGCAGATGACCACGGCATGCAGATCGTGGCCGGTTGCCTCGGGCAGCCGGTGGTCGCCGTGCGGGTCGAGCCGCCACTCCAATTCGTTGCGCTCCACGATCAGGGCGCCGGGGATCAGCCCGTCACGGTCGCGGAGTGCGGCGTAGCGGATGTCGATGAGCGCGGCGCCTCGCTCTGCTGCCTCGGCGGCTTCGCGGGGGCCAAGCCGTTTGAGCTGGGCTCGGGCCCGGTCGAGGAGTGTGTCAATGGTGGTCGGTGGGCGCTCGCTCATGTCCACTCCCCAGGCTGTTCGACCTGCTCAAGGCGGAGTACCGGGCCCGTACGGCTGTAGCGGCGCATCAGCGGAAGCGGGGGGTAGTAGGCGTGCACCGAGATTGCGTGCGTACGCGGGGAGAGGTTGAGCACCTGGTGAACATGGTGCGGACCGAAGGAGCGGCCCTTGCCTTCGGTCAGGGCGCGTTCGCGGTCTACCCCCTCGGCGAGTTCCAGCGTCTTCCAGCCCTCGGTGGGCAACTGGGCGGCGAGTGACTGCTCGATCAACTTGCCGCGTGCGGTGGCGAAGGCGCCGTGCGAACCGCCGTGATCGTGCCAACCGGTGCCGGTTCCGGGCGGCCAGCCGATCAGCCACGCTTCGCTACCGCCCGGTCCCTCCAGCCTGATCCAGGTACGGCCCTCGGGGTCGAGCGGCAGTGCGGCGATCAAGTCGGTGTCGGTCGCGGTGCGACGCACGAAGTCGAGCAGCACGGGAAGGGAAACACCGCTGGAACGGGTCGGGTGGCCCGACGACGGACGGGAGGTGGGGCGGAAGAGGGTGGCGGGCGCCGGTGCGAACTGGCTCGGCAGGGAGGCGTTCGGTACGGAGTGGGGCGGCGCGGCGGTGTCTGGCGCGAAGGTGTCTGGTGCGGCGGGGAGCGGGGGGCTCGCCGTGGCCGTGAGGGCGTTAGCAGAGCCGGTGGCAGGGCTGGCGGAACTGGGTGACACAGTGACCGTCCTGAGAGATCGCGAGGGCGCGCGGCGAGGCATCGCGCGGAAGTAAGGGGCGAATCAGCAGGACGGCTGACACACGCAGCCCGCGTAGCGCAGGAGGTCCATATGAACCCTCCGCCACAGGTGCGAGCCGGTGTCAGACATGGTTCGGAGTAGACCACCTCTCCCGCCTATGGTCAACAGCGGACAGGGGCACGGCCGCACACCCCGATGCCCCCACGCCGTACGCTCCGGGGCGACCGATCCCGCGCAGGGGCGCGCTGGCAGCGCGCGAGAGCGAACCAGGCGCCCTGCCGGGTGGCGGCGTGATGGGGGGGGACTTGCTACGGGCGGTGGCCGAGGCGGCGGGGCTGCGGCCTGCATGGGGCGCGGGGCGGTGGAGCCGGCACGGGCCATGGAGCACGGGGCCGCGAGGTACCTGTGACGGAGCGCGGAGCGCGGGGCACGGGGCTACGGAGCCGCCGGACCGGCACGGTGCACGGGGCCGAGCCTGCAAGGGGCCGGGGCACGGACCCGCTGGGGCACGGGGCTCGGCGCACGGGGCTAGGGGGCCAACACGGGGCACGGGGCTGGGGGCCGGCACGGCGCATGGGGCTACGGAGCCGCCCGACCGGCACGGTGCACGGGGCGCCGAGTGATGAGGGGCCATGGGTGCGTGGCAGCGGTTCGATGGGCGGGGCCGGTAAGTGTGCGATGGCGCACTGGCGGGGCGGGCCGATATGGCGGCTTAGGGAGCAGCCCGCAGCCCGCTGGCGCGATCGTACGGTCCGTACAGTCGCCTTGGGCGAACGGCCGCGTACCGCTACCGGCCCGTAGCGAGGTCGGTCGGCAGCGGACGCGGGCCATGCCGGTAGCGGCCAGGCCAGGGCCGGTAGCGGCCAGGCCGGCTGGCCCTGTGCTGGCCTGGCCAGGGGGTGGACCCCGGCCAGCGCAGGGGCCGTCAGGTCGGGCTGGGTGCGGGGGCCTGTAGGAGGCCGCCGCGTGCCGCGTCCGCGCATGCGTACAGCTCCGCGGGGCGCACCCCGGCCAACGCCGCTACCAGATGGCCATCCGGCCGGACCAGCAGCACCGTGTGAGCGGCGGCCCCCGGATAGCTCTCCGTGACCAGGAGTTCGGCCCGTACCGGCAGCGCCGTGACCGCCGCGGCGAGGCGGGGCATCAGCCCGGCGCTCACCCAGTGCCGCCGCTCCCATACGCCGGTGCCGGGGGCGACCAGCAGCACGAGGAACTCGCCGCCGAGCCGGTCACGGAGCCGGGTGGTCAGACCGGTGGGTGTCATGACCGGCACATCGGCCACGGGGGCCCCGGGCACGGTGCCCACTGGTACCGCGCCCTCCGGCGGAGTGGCCGGCGCCAGCGGACCGCGCAGATAGGCGGGGGGCGCACCGAGGTGCCCGAGGCCCGCATAACCGTCGGTGAGAAGCGCATCGTGGTTGCGCACGGCGCCGGGCAGTACGGACCGGCGTACGGCGGACCAGCCGCCGGGCGCACGGACCTGGGGCAGCACCTGATCGGCCGCCCGCAATCGGCCGCCGACGGCGGCGCGCCGCTCCGCCTGGTAGCTGTCGAGCAGCGGGTCGGCGGCGCCGTGGTGCCAGGCCAGGGCCAGCTTCCAGGCGAGGTTGTCCACATCGCGGAGCCCCTCGTCGAGCCCTTGCGTGCCGAGCGCCCCGATCAGGTGTGCGGCGTCACCTGCCAGGAACGCCCGACCGACGCGCCAGCGGCGGGCGAGTCGATGGTGTGCGAGGTAGACGCCGGTGTCGAGCAGTTCGTACGGGGGGACGGAGCCGCACCAGCCGGTCAGGGTGTCCCGCACGCGGCTGAGGAGTGCCTCGGGCGTCACCAGGTCGCGGCCCGGGGGCAGCAACCAGTCGAGGCGCCAGGCGCCGCCTAGCAAGGGCCGTGCTGTCACTTCGGTGTCGGCGCCGCGCCAAGGCGGCGTACGGTGCAGCAGGCCCTCACCGGGGAAGGGGAGGTCCGCCCGTAGGGCGGCCACGGCGTGCCGTTCCACGGCCGTGCGGCCGGGGAAGCGCACCCGTAGCAGCTTGCGGACTGTAGAACGGGGCCCGTCGCAGCCGATCAGATAGCTGCCGCGCCACCAGATGCCCTTGCCGTCCGCACGGCCCAACGCGGCGGACGCATCCGCGTCGGACTCGTCTGCGGGGTCGGCGTCGCCTATCGGCGCCGTGTCGGGCACGTGCTTGGTATGTGCACTGACGCCGGTCTCGTCCTGTTCTATGACGTCCAGACGGCCCCCCGAGGCGATGTGCACCAGTCCGCTGCCGGTTTGTTCGCAGTACGGGGCCAGCGCGGCGCGGAGCGAACGGGTGAGCACGTGTTGGGGCAGATGCAGCGGTGACGCGACACCCGGCGTCTCGCCCGGGCCTGCCTCGCCATGTGGCGAAGGGCCCGTCAACGATGCGTCAGCGGTACCGTTCTCGGGCTTCCATGGGCTGTCGAAGACCACCTGACGGACCGTCTGGCGCCGCCGCATGGTGCGCCAACCGGTCCAGCGTGCCCCGGCGTCGCCCGCAGCCGCGCACCCCAGACGGCTGAGCATATGGGCAGTGTCTGGGCGAAGGATGGCGGTGCGGGCGGGGCGCTGCTCGTCGGCACGCGTGCGCCCTGGCCCAGGGCCTTCGTCGAGCAAGACGACGGGGATGTCACGTCGGGCGAGGGCCAATGCCAGCGTGAGCCCGACGGGCCCCGCACCGACGACGATCACCGGGTCCACAGCGCGGCTCCCTCATCCCTGCGGCAGGTATGGGAACTGGCGGCGATAGGAGCCCGGTACGCGATCACAGAACGTATGCAACCCATTGCGGGTGCCATCGTCAAGTGACGACAGGGGGCACGCGGGGGCACGTAAGCCCATGTCCGGGCCGACGATATACGCCCAGTACAGGGCCGGATACGCCAGCGTTGCGACGCGTCCGTCCGAGACCCGTGCAGAGTGCCGTACGGCCCGGTGTTCTGTGTTGGGCGTTGGACGCTGGCTTCGCGCCCCGTGCTCCGCCCCGCCCCGTGCCCCGTGCTCCGCTCCGTGCTCCGTGCCGGCCCGGCCGTGCTGGGTGTTGGCTCCGTGCCCCGTGCCCCGTGCCCCGTGCCCCGTGCCCCGTGCCCCGTGCGCGGATACTGGCCCCGTGCCCCGTGCCGGACGCTGGCCCAGTGCCCCGTGCCCGACATCGGCCCCCTGCCCGCACGCAACCGGGCCTGCTTGCCCCGTAACCCCTTCACCGCGTCCCGTACGTGCGGTTGAGCAGCCCCGTCCGGCGCCGTGCGGCGGGATGTTGTGCGGCGCGTCCCAGCGGGCCCGATCCGTTCCTGCCCGGCCTCGTGCGCTCTGCGGCGCGTTGCGCTATGCCGTGGGGGCGAAGGGGCGCGCCGCACCTCATGCCTTCGGCGCTTTGGGCGCCGCATCTCGGATGCGTAGGCACGTAAGCGCCCCGCCCCCTTGTGTGGTGGCACGGGGCGGGGCGCTGGAGGTGGTTCGCGACGGCAGGCGGGGAATGGAGTACGGAGTACGGTGCGCGCCGTCCGGTCGCGAGGTTGGGGTGCGCGGGTGAGGCGGGGCGTCAGTCGGTCTTCGGGCCCTTTTGAGGGCCGCCGTCATCGTCCGGGCGTGCCTTTGCGCTCTGCGATGGGTTGACCATCACGGTGGCACTGCCGGCTGCGAGAGCGGCCGGTGCGCCCTTGCGGCTGCGCTGGGTGCTTCGCTCGATCCAGGTGGCCAGGGAGGACAGGGCCAGGCACAGCAGGATGTAGATGGAGCCGAAGACGATCACCATCGGAATGAAGGCGTAGACACCGTTCTCCGGGGGAGTCCGCTCCGCGAAGGCCTTGCCGACGTAGAGCAACTCCTCGTAAAGGATGATGAACCCGAGCGAGGTGTCCTTGAGGGTGACCACCAGCTGGCTGATGATCGAGGGCAGCATGGAGCGCACTGCCTGCGGTACGAGGACGTTCGTCATCACCTGCGTCTTGCGCAGCCCAATGGCGTACGCGGCCTCGCTCTGCCCCCTGGGCACCGCGTTGATGCCCGCGCGGAAGATCTCCGACTGCACCGAGCCGTTGTACAGCGTCAGCCCGATGACCAGTGCCCACATGGGCTGGGTTTCGAAGTACGCGTAGTACAGCAGGAAGATCATGATGAGCAGCGGCATGGCGCGGAAGAACTCCACGACCACCGTCGTCGACCACCGTACCCACCGGTGGTCGGAGAGCCGCCCCGCCGCCAACGCTGCCCCCAGTGCGAGGGAGAAGACCGCCGCGAGGGCGAAGGTCTTCAGCGTGGTCAGCAGGCCCTCGATGATGCGGTCTTGGGTATTCGCGTACTGGTAGTCGTCCCACAGGCCGGCCTGGAACTGCCCGGTGTGGTCCAACCGGTAGATGATGAAGGCGATCAGACCGAGGACCGCGGCGATGGAGATGACGCCGTAGACGCGGTTGCGCCTGCGGGCCTTGGGGCCTGGGACGTCGTAGAGAACACTGGCACTCATCGGGCCACCGCCATCCGGTTCTCCAGCAGCCGGAACAGGCCGCTGAGGGTGAGCGTGATGATCAGGTAGCAGATCGCGATCCACAGGAAGATCACCAGGATGTTGTAGCCCGCATCCGCGTTGAGCTCCTTCTGCAAGGCGCCCAGTTCCATGACGTCAAAGCCGGAGGCGATGGCGGAGTTCTTGGTGAGCGCGATGATCAGGCTGCCGACCGGGGGTATCGCGGTACGGGCCGCCTGCGGGAGCACGATGTGGCCCAGGGTCTGGCTGAAGGTCATCCCGATGCTGCGCGCCGCCTCGGCCTGCCCGACCGACACCGTGTTGATGCCCGACCTGACGGCCTCGCAGATGAACGCCGACGTGTAGCAACCCAGGGCCATCACCGCGAGCCAGAAGCTGTCCCAGCCCTTGAGCCCGAGCGCGGGCAGACCCAGCGTGACGATGAGGAACAGAAGCACCAAAGGGGTGTTGCGCAGCAGCGTCACCCACACGGTGCCAAAGACCCGCAGTGCGGGCACCGGAGACACCCGGAAGGCCGCGATCAGGATGCCCAGCACCAGGGCCAGCAGCGTGCTGAGCGCCGTCAGTTCGACGGTTTTGAGGAAGCCGTCGCGGAATGCCGCGAAGTTGTCCGTCAGTACGTTCAAGTCAAGTCTCCGGAGGTGAGCATGGCGACCGGGGGTGTATGCGGCGGGTGGGCCGCACGGGGGCCCTCGCCGCGCCGCGGACCCCCGGCCGCTCAGGCGTCAGCCGTCGTGGGGGCGGCTCAGTAGCGATCGACCTTCGGCGGCGTGGGGGCCGCGACGCCGGACTTGCCGAGCGTGGCGTCGTACGCCTTCTTCCAGTTGCCGTTCTTCTGGTGCACCTCGATGGCCTTGTTGACCGCCTCGCGCAGCGCGTCGTCGCCCTTCTTGAGGCCGACGCCGTAGGGCTCCTGGGAGAACGGCTTGCCGACGACCTTCAGCCCGTCGTTCTGCCCGGCGTAGCCCTTGAGGATCGAGTCGTCGGTGGTGACCGCGTCCACCTGGCCGTTGTTGAGGTCCTGCACGCAGAGCTGGTAACCCTGCTGGGCCTTGGCCTTGGAGACGCCGTACTTCTTCTCCTTGATGCGCTTCAGCGGCGTGGAGCCGGTGACGGAGCAGACCTTCTTGCCCTTGAGGTCCTCCGGGCCCGCGATGTCGCTGTCCTTCTTGACCAGCAGGTCCTGGCCCGCGAGGTAGTACGGGCCGCCGAAGTCAACCTGCTTCTTGCGCTCATCGTTGATCGTGTACGTACCGAGGTAGAGCTGGACGCCACCACTGGAGATCTGGGTTTCGCGGGCCTCGGACGGGACCGTCCTCCACTCGATGTGCTTCTCGTCGAAGCCGAGTTCGGCGGCGATCATCCGGGCGACCTCGACGTCGAAGCCGGACCGCTCTTTGGTGCTCGGGTCCTCGTAACCGAGGTTGGGCTGGTCCGCCTTGGTGCCGATCGTGATGGTCTTGCCCTTGACCTTCGACCAGACCGGCGAGTCCTTCACATCAGCCGCGGAGTTGACCTTGTAGGAGAGCTTCGGAGCGTTTTTGTCCTTCTTGTCCTCGTCCGGGCTGCCCTCCTTGCCGCATGCCGTCGCCGTAGCGGTCAGGGCCAGTACGACGACCGCCGCCGCGGCAGTCTTGCGGAGCTTCATGGTGAACATCCTTTACGTCGTCGAGCGGTCGGGCGGTCAGTGGTGAAGGATCTTCGACAGGAAGTCCTTGGCCCGGTCGCTGCGGGGGTTGCTGAAGAACTGATCTGGTGTCGCCTGCTCGACGATGCGGCCGTCGGCCATGAAGACCACGCGGTTCGCGGCGGAGCGCGCGAAGCCCATCTCGTGGGTGACGACGATCATCGTCATGCCCTCCAGGGCGAGCTGCTGCATGACCTCAAGCACCTCGTTGATCATCTCCGGGTCGAGCGCCGAAGTGGGCTCGTCGAAGAGCATCACCTTCGGGTCCATCGCCAGCGCGCGGGCGATGGCTACGCGCTGCTGCTGGCCGCCGGAGAGTTGGGCGGGGTACTTGTCCGCCTGGGTGCCGACCCCGACCCGGTCGAGCAGGGCCCGCGCCTTGGTCTCGGCGGCCTTCCGCTCGATCTTGCGGACCTTGGTCTGGCCCAGTGTCACGTTCTCCAGCACCGTCTTATGGGCGAAGAGGTTGAAGGACTGGAAGACCATGCCGACGTCCGAGCGCAGCCGGGCCAGCTCCTTGCCCTCCTGTGGCAGTGGCTTTCCGTCGATGGTGATGGTGCCGGAGTCGATGGTCTCCAGCCGGTTGATGGCGCGGCACAGCGTGGACTTGCCGGACCCGGACGGCCCGATGACGACGACGACTTCGCCTCGGGCGATGGTCAGGTCGATGTCCTGGAGCACATGCAGCGCGCCGAAGTGCTTGTTGACTCCTGTCAGCGCGACCAGGTCGCCCGCCACTGGGGCGGCGTCCTTGGTCACCGATACTTCGCTCATCGGCGTCTCGCTCCGTCCTCCTCGGTTGGGAGGACCCTAATGAGCCGTCACGACCAGCGTCATTACATCTGAGCTGAAATTGAGCATAACGATCTGGCCGCAAAGCGACACTCTGCGTGAACGGGACGCCCAGCATGGTCGGCGTACGCCTTGGGAAACGGCGTGATACCTATACCGGCTACGTAACGGAAACAAATGGGTGGCCGCATTCCCTTGACGTGCCCACCCGGGATCGGCGTTTATGCCGTGTGGCCTCGGAACGGTGCCACGACGGATGCCCGCTGAGAGGCCCTGACGAACGCCGGAGGACGCCGAACGGTGCAGGGGGAGGGTGAGCGGCGCGAAGGGACGCAGAGGGAAGCCGAGAAGCACACAGACACCGAACGCCGCAGCGGGGCGGGCGCTACGGGGCACGGGGCACGGAGCCACGGGGTCATGGAGCGCGGGAGCCGCGGGGCACAGGGCACAGGCACGGGGCCACAGCGTGGCCCCCGGGGGCGGGGAATCTGGAGCCATTGCAGGGGCCGCGTACGGCGTGTACGAGCCCTGCCCACTGCGTACGCACCAGATGCGCGACGCACACGTACCCCGGGCCGGGGGGCGCGTGGGTGACCGGGAACCACCGAGGGAGGGCCGAGCCGATGAGGCTGTTGCTGGTCGAGGACGACAACCACGTGGCCGCCGCACTGTCTGCGGTGTTGGCCCGGCACGGCTTCAAGGTCAGCCACGCCCGCAACGGCGAGGAGGCCCTGCGCGCGCTGCTGCCTGGTGCGAGCGACCCGTTCGGCGTGGTGCTGCTCGACCTCGGCCTGCCGGACCAGGACGGCTTCGAGGTGTGCGGGCGCATCCGCAAGCTCACCAGCACCCCTGTGATCATGGTGACGGCGCGCGCCGACGTGCGCTCTCGCATCCACGGCCTCAACCTGGGCGCCGACGACTACGTCGTCAAGCCGTACGATCCGATGGAACTGCTCGCCCGTATTCACGCGGTCAGCCGCCGCACCGTCCCCGCCGACGGGGCGGTCGAAGAGCACCCGGAGGAGCCCGCGGGGCCGCTGCTGCTCGGCCCCGTCAGCATCGAACTGTCCACCCGACAGGTTCGGGTGAACGGCGCAACCGTCCCGCTCACCCGCAAGGAATTCGATCTGTTGGCTCTGCTCGCCAAGCGGCCCGGAGTGGTCTTCCGCCGGGAACAGATCATCAGCGATGTGTGGCGTACCAGTTGGGAGGGGACCGGCCGCACCCTTGAGGTGCACGTGGCCTCGCTTCGTTCCAAGCTACGGATGCCGGCGCTGATCGAGACGGTGCGCGGTGTCGGCTATCGCCTCGTCGCCCCCGCCGTCTGACCCGCGGCCCGCACCCCCCGGAGCATCGTGCGCACCCGACTTCTCCCGCTGCTAATCATCCTCATGGCGGGCGTGCTGCTCGCCCTCGGCTTTCCGCTCGGGGCGAGTTTGGCGGCGGCGGAGCAACAGCGCGTCGTGGTGGACCGGATCGATGACACGGCGCGGTTTGCGGCGCTGGCCCAGTACGTCACGGCTCGGCCAGGGACGCGGCCGACGAACTCCGCGGAAGGTGACGAACGACAGGCGACCCTGCGGGTCGAGTTGACGCGCTACCACGAGCTGTACGGCATCCAAGTCGGCGTCTTCTACCGCGACCGGCAGCCGATGGGCGCGGCGCCCGCCGACTGGTCGCCGCCCCGGCACGGCGAGCCGGGGCGGGCGTTCGCGGAGGCGCTCGCGGGCCGTCGCAGCCACGATCCGGGTCAGGTATGGCCCTGGCAGCAAGGGCGGCTCACGGTGGCCTCGCCGGTGGTGCGCGACGGTGACGTAGTGGCGGTGGTGGTCACCGACTCGCCCACCGTGCAGATGCGTTCGCGCATCCTGCACGGTTGGCTGCTGATCGCCGCTGGCGAGGCGGCGGCGATGCTGCTCGCGGTGGCCGCCGCGGTGCGACTCACCGGCTGGGTGCTGCGCCCCGTGCGCGTGCTCGACGCCGCCACACACGACATCGCCACGGGGCGAATGGCCTCCCGGGTCGCCGCCTCGGGCGGGCCGCCCGAGCTGCGTCGCCTGGCCCGTTCCTTCAACGAGATGGCCGACCATGTGGAGGACGTGCTCGAACAGCAGCGGGCGTTCGTCGCCGATGCCTCGCACCAGCTCCGCAACCCCCTCTCCGCGTTGTTGCTGCGGATTGAACTGCTGGCCCTGGAACTGCCCGAAGGAAACGAGGAGATCGCCTCTGTACGGGCCGAGGGCAAGCGGCTGGCCCAGGTTCTGGACGACCTGCTCGGTCTGGCGCTGGCCGAGCACGCCGCCGCCGATCTGCGTGTCACCGATATCGGGGAGGTGGCGGCCGAACGCGTGGGTGCCTGGCGCCCCGTAGCCGACCGCACGGGCGTCGCCCTCGACTACGTGGGGCCGAGCGGGGCCACCGCATGGGCCGATCCGGTGGCGCTCTCCAGCGCGCTGGACGCGGTGGTCGATAACGCCCTGAAGTTCACGCCAGGCGGGGAGCGGGTGGTCGTGGATGTGCAGACGAACGGCGACACGGTACGGATCACCGTCGCGGACGGCGGCCCTGGCCTGACGACCGAGGAGCTGGATCGTGTCGGTGACCGCTTCTGGCGCAGCAACCGCCACCAAAACGTCTCCGGCTCCGGCCTCGGCTTGTCCATCGCCCGAGCCCTGCTAGCGGCAGGTGGGGCCACGATCGAGTACGGGGCGAACGAACCGCGCGGGCTGCTCGTGACGGTCTTCGTGCCGCGCTCGACGCCTCAGGAATGACGACGGGGCACGGGGCACGGAGCCGCGGGGCACGGGGCAGGTCACGGTGCGCCGCAGGCCCTACGGGGCACGGAGCCATGGCCCCGTGCCCCGTCCTCCGCGCCTGACTCCCGTCGTGCCCCTTAGGCGCCCCGTCCACCGCCATCCGCCGCGCCCCCGTCGCGCTGTTGTCTTAGCCCCGTGGCCGCAGCCGGAGGGTGAGGATCTGGAACGGTCGCAGGGTGAGTTCCAGCGCGCCTTGAGGTGAGAACTCGCGGGACGGGGCGTCCTCCAGCGGGCGCTCAAGGAGGTCCGTCTCGCTCACCGAGGCCACCGGCAGAGAGGCGGTGAGCGTCGTGGACGCCCGGCCCCCGCCGCACTCGTACAGCCGCACCACGATGTCCCCGCTGCGGTCCTCCGCGAGCTTGACCGCTTCGATGATGACCTGGTCGCCGGATGCGGAGACCAGCGGTTCGACGGCCTGGCCGCCGATGACGGTGCGCTCGGGGAGGTTGATCCGATGGCCCTCGCGTACCGCGTCGGTGATGGTCGCGCCGGGCGCCAGCGCGTACCGCAGCCGGTGATTACCCTGGTCGGTCTCCGGGTCCGGATAGCGCGGGGCACGGAGCAGCGAGAGCCGCACCGTGGTGGTCTGGCCGCCGTCCGCGCGCACGTCGCGGGTGACGTCATGGCCGTACGTCGAGTCGTTGGCCACGGCAGCGCCCCAGCCTGGTTCCTCGACCTGAATCCAACGGTGCGCACAGATCTCGAACTTGGCGGCTTCCCAGGATGTGTTGGTGTGCGTGGCCCGGTAGACATGCCCGAACTGGGTCTCGGACGCGGACTGGTCCGCCTTCACATCCAGCGGGAAGGCGGCCTTGAGGAACTTCTCCGTCTCCCGCCAGTCCACTTCGGTGTCGATGTCGAGCACCTTTGCGCCGGAGCGCAGCTCAAGCCGCTGGGTGACGGTGGAGCCCGCGTCGCCGAAGGAGCGCGAGACCGCGATCACGGCGTAGTCATCGGTGGACTCGGCCACGGTCAGCTCATCGACATCGACCAGGTCGGTGACGTTGTGCCGGTAGAAGTGGTCGATGTCCCAGGCGTCCCACATGTTGGGGAAGTCCGGGTGGATCTGGAGCAGATTGCCGGCCAGGCCCGGGGCGATGGCCTCGCGCCCTGCCGTCAGGTCGTACGCGGAGACGACCAGGCCGCGTCCGTCCACCGCGACTCGTAGCAGCCCGTTGGCGAGCACGAAGCCGCCGTTCTCCCGCTCCGTCACCGTCACCGGGGCCCCGGTGCGGGGCGGCTGCGCGGTCGCGCCGCATGCGGGTACGCCGCGCCGGGCGTGCGGCGCGGCGTTGAAGACGATCGCTCGCTCGCCGGGGCCTGCCAACGCCGCCTGCGCAGCGACGACGATGGCCGTCAACTCCGCGCGCACGCGGGCATAGGTCTCCCGTGCCTCACGGTGCACCCAGGCGATGGAGGAGCCCGGCAGGATGTCGTGGAACTGGTGCAGCAGCACCGTCTTCCAGATCCGCTCCAGTTCCTCGTATGGGTAGCAAAAGCCGGGCACCGTGTTGGCGGCGGTGGCCGCCCACAGCTCGGCCTCGCGCAGGAGCGACTCGCTGTGCCGGTTGCCCTGCTTGGTCTTGGCCTGCGAGGTGTAGGTGCCGCGGTGCAGCTCCAGGTACAGCTCGCCCGCCCACACCGGCGCGTCCTCGTACTCCGCCTGCGCCGCGGCGAAGAACACCGATGGCCGCTCCACCGTCACCCGGGGCGAGCCCTCCAGGTCGCCGACCCGCTCCGCGCGCGCCAGCATCTCGCGGGTGGGGCCACCACCGCCGTCCCCCCAGCCGAACGGGGCCAGCGACCGGGTACCGCGCCCCTTCTCCTGGTAGTTGCGGGCCGCGTGCGCGAGCTGCTCACCGCCGAGGTCCGAGTTGTAGGTGTCGATGGGCGGGAAGTGAGTGAAGACCCGGGTGCCGTCGATGCCCTCCCACCAAAAGGAGTGGTGTGGGAACTTGTTGACCTGGCTCCAGGAGATCTTTTGGGTCAGGAACCAGTGGGAGCCGGACAGCTTGACCAACTGTGGCATCGCCGCCGTGTACCCGAAGGAGTCCGGCAACCAGACCTCCTTGGTCTCGATGCCGAACTCGTCCAGAAAGAACTTCTTGCCGTAAAGGAATTGGCGGGCCATCGCCTCGCCGCCGACCATGTTGGTGTCGGACTCCACCCACATTCCGCCGACCGGTACGAACTGGCCGTCTGCCACCTTCTGCTTCACCTTGGTGAAGACCTCGGGGCGGTGCTCCTTGATCCAGGCGAACTGCTGGGCCTGTGACATGGCGAAGAGGAACTCGGGGTGATCGTCCATGAGGTTGACCATGTTCGATGAGGTACGTGCCACTTTGCGCACCGTCTCGCGCAGTGGCCATAGCCACGCGGAGTCGATGTGTGCATGGCCAACCGCGCTGAGGCAGTGCGCGGAGGCGTTCGCGGGAGCGGCCAGCACGCCCGCCAGGGTGGCCCTGGCGCCGGCGGCGGTACCGGGGATGTCGGTCAGGTCCAGGGCGTCCAGACAACTCTCGATGGCGCGCAGCAACTCGAAGCGCCGTGCGTCCTCGGTGGAGAGCTGCGTCATCAAGCTGCCCAGCACCTCCAGGTCCTGGACCAACTCCCACACCTGCTGTTCGAAGACGGCGAGGTCCATGCGGGCGATGCGGTACAGCGGTTCATCGCTGGCGCTGAGGCGGTCGCCCTCGTAGGTCGGCGCGTGATCGACGAGGATGGGGTTGGAGGCGGCCTCCACATACAGCTCGACCTCCTCGCCGCCCGCTACCGGGGCGCCGATGCGCACCCAGTCGTTGCGCGGGTTGAGCCCTTTCACGGCCTCCCCGTTGGCGCGGTAGACGAGCCCCTCGCACTGGAAGCCCGGCATGTGGCGGTCGAAGCCGAGGTCGAGTACGGCCTCCACGGTGCGGCCCGCCCACGCCGCCGGGACACGCCCGGTGACCTTGAACCAGGTGGTGCCCCAGGCCGGGCCCCACCGGTCTTTGGCGGTGGCCGGTACATAGTCGGCGGCCAGCCCATCGGCGACCGGTACCGGCTCGCTCGGAGCCTCCCAGCGCGCGAGGGTCAAAGGGGTGGCGGTGCTGTAGACGGCGGGCTGGATGCGCTCGGTGAGAACGCGGCGCAGACGGTGTTCGACGATGCTGCGGTCGTCATGCATGACGGCGGCTCCGATGGTTAGCGGGGCGGTACGGCTGGTCGGTACGCACTGCATGAAGCGGAATGTGTGAGATTCGCGCAATGTGAGGGCTGCGTAGGCGTGTAGGGCGTGGCTCCGGGGCCGGGTGTGGTGAGCCGACTCCGGCCCCAGGGTGCCCAGATGGCATTACCACTGGTAGGAGAGGGAAACCGGTTCGGAGGCGGTGAACGTCTCGCCGATGGCGCGTACCTCTAGCGAGGTGGCGGCCTCGCTGCCGGTGCGGCGCAGCGCCGGTACGTAAGCGGCGATGCCGGGGCTGCCGGTCAGGAAGCGGTACGTGCTGTCCGGCAGGACCTGGCGCGCCCCGTAGTGGCGTATCGGCGCACCGCCCAGCGCGGCCTTCCACTCGATGCGCAGCGCCGTCTGGCCGGCGCCGTTCGCGCTGGAGCGGGTGACGGAGCACGGGGCACGGGGCACGGGGCACGGCGGGCGCTCCGTCGCGGACGGTCAGCGTGCCCAGCCGCCACCGGACCGGCAGCCCGCCGGGCGCAGTCAGGCCCACCCCCACGGCGTGCACGGTTGAGCCGCCCGGCAGGGCGCCAACGTGGGGGTCCAGCCCGCGGCCGTGCGGACCGTACGGACGGGCACACAGCGGAAGGCGGCCGGCTTACCGGGGCTGGCGGGCGGGGCAAGGGCGACGGCGGCCTCGAAGGTCACCGGGGTCGAACTGTCCTGGGTGCGGTAGGTGATGCGACCCGAGTGCTGGACGTGCGTGGCAGTCGAGTTGGAACAGTTCCCATGTCGCGCCGCCCGTGGCGAGCACACCCTCCAGCAGGCCGCTGCTGCCGCCCCGTCAGGCCACCGCGAAGTCAAAACCGACCCGGGACCGCGATGGGGCCGCGATGGGGCTGTGATCGGGTACACGGCCCAGCGTCGGCCCGGCAGTTGGTCCTGGAGCCCCAGGTGCTGCCATGACGTGATCGCGGTCGAACGGGGCGGAGGCGTCCCAGCTGACGGAGGGAGGTGTTCCAGCCGCTCGCCTCCACGTCCATGCCGGCCCACAGCTCATAGGCAGAGCGGCCGAGCCGGCTGGCGTACGCGGCGGATGAGGCCAACCGGGAGGTGTCCACGCGCCACCGGAAGACCAGGAACATCGTGTCGGCGAGCCGTTTGCCCTCGCGTTGGAAGAACATCGCGGTCTTGTCGTTGCGCGCGCCCTGCCAGCCCAATCAGCGTGGACGTGGACGGGGAGCCGTGCGCCTGCGGCTCACGTGGGTGCGTCGAGACCATCGCCTCAGGCACGGTCATCGCCCGCCGTGCCACCGGCCAGGGGTGGCGACCGAGGGGCTGGGACCGTACGGCTGTGGCGGTCGCTGCGGCGGCGCGAGCCGGTGACCCGATGGCCCTGGACGCCTTCGACCGTGCGGGACGCGCCCTGGCCGCGGCCATCGCTGGTACGGCGTCCCTGGTGGAGATCGAGACGGCTGTGATCGGCGGAGCTGTGGCCGCGTCGGGGGAGGTCCTGTTCGCGCCGCTGCGGCGGCACCTGGCGACGTATGCGGCACTCTCGTTCGTCCGGGGAGTTGAGGTGGTGCCGGCACTGCTCGGCGCCGGCGCCGGGCTCGTCGGCGCGGCTGCCGTCGCCGTCGAGTTGCTGCCCGACCGTGCTCTCGACATGGGCGAGCCCGCACCTGTCCCACCCCGAGGCTGCTGAGGCTGGCGGCGTCCCGCAGTCCCGACCCGGCACCCCAGCTCAGTCCCGTATCGCCCCGACGCGTCCCGCGACCTTGGCCGCCCCGTACCTGTGGTCACGCGGTTGAACTGGCTGGGCGCGGCCGAAGGCGCGGTGGAGCCAGAGCCGTACAGCGAGCGGGTGACCCGGCGCAGGGGGGCCCGCTGCCGCACATGGAAATCCGGCTTCCGGTGGCCGTACCGGACCCGTGGGGCGTGGGCGTCAGGGCTTGACCGACTGGTAGTAGCGTATGGCGCCCTCGTGGAGGAGCAACGGATCGGTGTAAATCGCGGTACGTAGATCGACGAGCTGAGCCGCGTGCACCTTACCGCCTATTTCGTCCCGGCTGCCGATGACCGTTCTGGTGACGCCTTCGGTCAGGTCGCGATCCGTCTCGTCCGTGGTCACCAGCAGGTTCGCCACGGCGATGGTCTTGACGGCCTTGCCCTTTTGCGCCGTGGGATAGGCGTCGGCGGGCATGACCGCCGCCCGGTAGTAGTTCTTGGCACCGCCTAGTTCGTGCACTCGGTCCACCAGATCACCGAGTTGGACGAGCCGCACCGGAAAGTGCTTGGCGAGCCCGGAGACGGCGGCTGTGGGCAGCCCGCCGGACCAGAAGAACGCGTCGATCTCCCCCTTGCGCAGCATGGTGGTCATCGTGCTGATGCCCACCGGCACCGGCGTCAGGTCGCGCATGGGGTCGAGCCCTGCGGCCGTTAGCAGCCGCTCCGCTATCAGGCGCACGCCGGAGCCGGGCTGACCGATCGCGACGCGCTTGCCCGCGAGGTCGGTGGCGCTGCGCACCGTCGATCCGGCGGGGACGACCAACTGTAGGTAGTCGTCGTACAGCCGGGCGCATGCACGCAAGCGGTGCGCATCGGCGCCTCCCTCGGCACGGTAGGTCGCTACGGCGTCGGCGGTGGCAATGGTGAAGGACGCTTCGCCATCGATGAGCCGCCGAATGTTCTGGACCGATCCCGCGCTCGGCTTCAGCTGCACCGTTACCCGCGGCAGGTCCTTGCGGAGACGCTTCTTGAGGAGTTCGCCGTACCGCGCGTACACCCCCGTCCGTACGCCCGTCGTGATGGTCACGCTCCCACTCGGGGAAGACTCGTCCCCGAACGGCAGCAACCACCACAGCAGCAGTCCGCACACCACGGCAGCGGCCACAGCGAGCCGCCACAGGCGTCGGGCACCTCGAAAAGCGGGGCTGCCTGTGATGCCGGCCGCACGGAAAGCCGGCCACGCTCCCGGCCGCTCCGTCAGTGTCTTGGGCATGGGCCGGATACTGCCAGTATCAGTGTCCAGAAGGGAGGGGCGGGGAACGGACCCGAACACGTACCCTGGTCAACTGAGATGAGTGCGAAGACATACGAGGTGCGCACCTACGGGTGCCAGATGAACGTCCACGACTCCGAGCGGCTGTCCGGGCTCCTGGAGGACGCCGGCTTTGTGCGGGCGCCCGACGGGCATGCCGAGGGCGATGCCGACGTTGTCGTCTTCAACACCTGCGCGGTGCGGGAGAACGCCGACAACCGGCTGTACGGCAACCTCGGCCGACTCGCGCCGATGAAGACGAAGCGGCCGGGAATGCAGATCGCGGTGGGTGGCTGCCTAGCCCAAAAGGACCGCGACACGATCGTCAAGAAGGCCCCGTGGGTGGACGTGGTCTTCGGCACGCACAACATCGGCAGCCTGCCGGTACTCCTGGAGCGGGCGCGGGTCCAGGAAGAGGCCCAGGTCGAGATCGCCGAGTCGCTGGAGGCGTTTCCCTCGACGCTGCCCACCCGCCGCGAGTCCGCCTATGCGGCGTGGGTGTCCATTTCGGTGGGCTGCAACAACACCTGCACCTTCTGTATCGTCCCCGCGCTCCGTGGCAAGGAGAAGGACCGCCGGCCCGGCGACATTCTCGCCGAGGTCGAGGCTCTGGTCGCCGAGGGCGTCACCGAGATCACCCTGCTCGGCCAGAACGTGAACGCGTACGGCTCGGATATCGGCGACCGGGAGGCGTTCAGCAAGCTGCTGCGCGCCTGCGGGGCGATCGAGGGGCTGGAACGCGTGCGGTTCACCTCGCCGCACCCGCGTGACTTCACGGACGACGTGATCGCTGCCATGGCGGAGACCCCGAATGTCATGCCGCAACTGCACATGCCGCTCCAGTCCGGCTCCGACGCGGTGTTGAAGGCCATGCGGCGCTCGTATCGGCAGGAGCGCTTTTTGGGCATCATCGAGAAGGTGCGGACGGTCATGCCGGACGCAGCCATCTCCACCGACATCATCGTCGGCTTCCCCGGCGAGACCGAGGCCGACTTCGAGCAGACGCTGCACGTGGTGCGGCAGGCGAGGTTCGCCCAGGCGTTCACCTTCCAGTATTCCAAGCGTCCGGGCACCCCTGCCGCCGAGATGGACGACCAGATCCCCAAGGCGGTCGTGCAGGAACGTTACGAGCGCCTGGCCGCCCTTCAGGAAGAGATCAGTTGGGCGGAGAACAAAAGCCAGATCGGCCGCACCGTGGAGGTACTGGTCGCCGAGGGCGAGGGGCGTAAAGACGACGCCACCCGCCGCCTTTCCGGCCGCGCCCCCGACAACCGCCTGGTGCACTTCGCCCGCCCCGACCAGCAGGTACGACCCGGCGACGTCGTCACGGTCGATATCACGTACGCGGCGCCGCACCACCTCCTCGCCGAAGGCCCCGCACGGGGCGTACGGCGCACACGCGCTGGCGATGCGTGGGAGAAGCGCAACGCCGCACCCGAGCAGAAGCCCGCGGGCGTCATGCTCGGTCTGCCCACGATCGGCGCGCCGGCGCCCCTGCCCGCGGAACCCGGCGGTTGCGCCGTCCGCTGACCGGGACCCGACGTCGCTGCCGACTGCCCCGCTCTTTGTTGTTGTTCGCGAGCGGTCGGCGGTGCCCGTCGTTCTGGTCCGTGGACCGTCGATGCGTGGCGGACGGTGCGCCGCCGACCATTGCGCGGCGGCCCCGTTCACGGCACCCGCCACGGGCGCCGTCGTGCCCCTGAGTCCGCACGGCGGGCGTCGCGTACAACCGCACGATCAAGGGGGCGCGGTTGTGGAAAACCATGGGGCAGACGGAACCGCACGGCGCGCGGGTTGCGTGTCGGCGGGCGATACGCCGCTGATCGCGCACGGCGGTTGCATCGGTCGGGCGGCGCGTAACGGAGCGCCTTTGTCCGAGTGCGTACGCGATGCCCGCTCGGCATCAGTGGGCGGCGGGGGCCGGATGCTGTGGCCAGCGGACGGCAGCCGGCTGACGGCAAAGAGCCGAGCACGTGCCGGCCGCGCACGGCGGATGCGAGCGGAGACGGGGGAGAGTGATGGCGCGTTGGGGACTGCTTGTCGAGCCACCGATGGGTCAAAACGACATCGACACGCTGGAGGTGCTGACCGAGATCGATGGGACGCGCGAGGACGCGCTCGCACTGCTGGGGGAGCAGGCGCGGACGTATCAGCCGAGGCATCCGATGAACCCGCACCGCAGGCGGTTGTACCGCACTGACGACGGCTGGTTGTTGGTCACTCAGAGCTCCTGGAGCAGCAAGCTGTATCCGTGCCGCTTCCGAGTGTGTGAGCTGGTTTGGGACTCGGGGGACGAGAGCTGACGGCGCTAGGCTGCTGATCATGCTTGTCGCTGCTGCCGTGTGCCCCTGCCCGCCCCTGCTCGTGCCCGAGGTCGCCGCCGGAGCCACACCCGAACTAGCTCAGTTGCGGAACGCATGCTCGGACGCGATCAGCGTGCTGGCCGCCGCGCGCCCCGACCGTCTCATCGTGCTCGGCCCGACCGCTGCCCACGCTGATGGCCGGTACCCCAGCGGCGCCGTTGGCTCGTTTCGCAACTTCGGCGTGGACCTGACGGTACGCCTCGCTACGGGGCTCGATACCGACCTGGTCACGGGGCACGGGGCACGGAGCACGGAGCGCGGGACACGGAGCCACGCGGGGGCCGACACGGAGCATGGCACTGGCTCCGCTACGGGGCACGGCGCCAGCCACGATCGCGCGGGGACGGGGCACGGGGCGGAGCCCGACACGGAACTCGGGGAGCGGGGCGCGGCGGAACCCGGCACGGGGCCCGGGGTAGCCCAAGCGGCCCGGCGCGAACTGCCGCTGTCCCTGGCCACCGGCAGTTGGTTGCTGGGGCGCGCCCGCTGGAGCGCTGCGCCTGCGGAAGGCGTCGGTGTCGCGGAGTCACTCACCACAGACCGCTGCACCCTGCTGGGGCGTGAGCTGGCGGCGTCTGCTGGACGTGTGGCTCTGCTGGTGTCCGGAGACGGCAGCGCGCGCCGGACGCTCAAGGCGCCTGGCTACTTCGACGAGCGGGCGGCCGGATTCGACGCGGAGGCGGCCCGTGCGCTCGGCGCGGCCGACACCGACGCGTTGACGGCCCTGCCCGCGAGCCTGGCACATGAGCTGCTGGCGTCGGGCCGCGCCCCATGGCAGGTGCTCGCCGGCGCGGGAAACGGGGCGGGCCTGCGCGGCGAGCTGCTGTACGACGAGGCGCCGTACGGCGTCGGCTATTTCGTCGCCACCTGGTCCTAGGGCCTGGGACCAGCAACACGGCCGCGGAGCGCTGCTCCGCGGCCGTGTTGCTGGTCAGGTGTTCTCAGAGGTTTTCAGGCTTTCACTGACCCTGCGGGCCCTTGCCGCCGTCGTCCTTGTGCGCGAGGCGATCAAGGGCGCCCTTGGCCTTGCCCGTACCGTTTTCGATCTTGCCGCTGTACTTGCCCTTGGTCTTCGTGTCGACCGTCTTTGCGGCCTTGTCCAGACCGCGCTCGATCTTGTCACCGTGCTGATTTGCGAGGTCACCAGCCTTGCCCTTGAGCTGACCGGCCTTCGCCTTGAGATTGTCCAGCAGGCCCATGGGGCCACCTTCCCTCGTCGGAGGACTACTGACGGGCGTCCTCCCCGGCCTCGCTGTCCGCCGCATGAGCAGCGCACTGTTGCTGCGGAATCGCGGCGCCATCCACCGCTTCGGCGCCGGGCTCGGCGTTCTCAGCGGCGGAGGCATCCGCCCACGGTTTCACCGGCGCCGTGTCGAGCTCTTGGCGCCCTACTGGAGCCGGGGCTTCCGTGGCTGATTCCGCCGCCAGGCTACCGTCCTCAGTTGCGCCCAACGTCTCGGCGACCGGGCCTCTCACCGCGCCCGACTCACGACGAAACTCTGACAAAACGCCCGTAAACACTCCATAGATTAACGTGCAGGGGCGAAATGCCGGTCGGGAGCGGAGGGGTCTCTTGCGCCATCCATCGAACCCGGCTCCGCGGGCCGGTCGCCGAAACCTCGCAACAGGCAACGACCGCCGCGAACCCTCGTCACGTCGCTCGTTCGAGGAGTGGCCCCAAGGTTTGCGAGACTGGCCCGGTGAACAGCGCAGTTCCCGCTCCGCGGGTCATCGCCGTCGTCGGTCCTACCGCGGCGGGCAAATCCGATCTGGGGGCCGCCCTGGCCCGGCACCTCGGCGGCGAGGTGATCAACGCCGACTCCATGCAGCTTTACCGCGGCATGGACATCGGCACCGCCAAGCTCCCCCCAGCCGAGCGTCAGGGCGTACCGCATCGGCTGCTGGACATCTGGGACGTCACCCAGGCAGCCAGCGTGGCCGAGTATCAGCGGCTGGCCCGTAAGGAGATCGACCGACTGCTCGCCGAAGGTCGCACGCCGGTGCTTGTCGGTGGCTCCGGACTGTACGTACGGGGCGCGATCGACGCCCTGGAATTCCCCGGCACCGACCCTGTCGTACGAGCCCGGTTGGAGCAGGAACTGGCCGAGCGCGGCAGCGGCCCGCTGCACGCCAGGCTCGCCGTTGCTGACCCCAGGGCCGCCACCGCGATTCTCCCCAGTAACGGCCGCCGCATCGTCCGCGCTCTGGAGGTCATTGAGATCACAGGGCGCCCTTTTACCGCCAACCTGCCCGAGGCCGACTCGGACGGTGGAGCCGTCTACGACACGGTGCAGATCGGTGTGGACGTCGCACGCCCCGAACTGGACGAGCGGATCGCCCGGCGGGTGGACCGGATGTGGGAAGCGGGGCTGGTGGACGAGGTACGGCGGCTTGAGG
Source organism: Streptomyces zagrosensis (assembly GCF_014203645.1). Classification (GTDB taxonomy): domain Bacteria; phylum Actinomycetota; class Actinomycetes; order Streptomycetales; family Streptomycetaceae; genus Streptomyces; species Streptomyces zagrosensis. Next base: position 56,804 of record NZ_JACHJL010000012.1, read on the forward strand.
AAGCCGGCCTACGGGAGGGGCGCACGGCGTCGCGCGCCCTGGGATATCAGCAGGTGCTCGCGCTGCTGGCGGGAGAGTATGGCGAGGAGGCGGCGCGAGCGGAGACCGTACGCGCGACCAAACGCTTCGCGCGCCGGCAGGACTCCTGGTTTCGGCGCGACGCGCGCGTCCACTGGCTCAGCGGTGCTGCCGAGCGGTTGGGGGAACTTCAAGGGCACGCGCTGACGTTGGTCGAACGAGCGGTCACAGCCTGATCACGTGATGGCATCGGGACGCTCCGTGCGCCCTGGAGGCCGCTCCGATCGTGCCATCATCGAGCTTCGATCGTGCCGCGATGCTGAAAGTGGGGAGGGCGTACGGCGATGGAGGCCAGCCCTCGCGACACAGCGGAGACACCACCGCGAGATGAGCCGGAGTCACTCGTTCCGGAGGAGTCCGAGTCACTGACCCCGGACGGGCCGGACGCACAGGACAACAGCGACGCGCCGCGGGGCGAGCCCGCGGAATCCTTCCGCGATCTGCGCCCGCCACGGCGGCTGCGGATCTGGCAGATCGCGCCCATCGTCGGGCTTGCCACCCTTGGCTCGCTGATGTTCGCCTTCCCCCTCGCCTTCGAGTTCGGCGACGGAGGCGCGGTGGTCTCCATGCTCGGGCTGCTGCTGAGTTGCTGCGCGGCTGGCTGGGGCCTCATGGCCGCCCGACGCGTTGGCTATACCTGGCCCGGCCTGCCGCCCCGCGGCTCGGGCCGCAAGGCCGACTGGCGTTACGTGCTCGCCTACATCGCCATGGTCGGACTCCTCGCGGCGCTGGCCATCTGGCGCGTCGCCCGCCTCCGCTAGCCATTCTGCTGCTAGCCCCCTTGGCCCCGTCGTCAGCCCCACCTTCGCTTGATGTCTCTTTGCGGAGCCGGCCTCGCAGCCGCCCCGTGGACCCCGTGACCCGCCTCCGTAAGCCCCGCCCCGTGCCCCGTGGGCCCCGCGCTCCGACCGTAGGCGCCCCTAGGCGGCGCCGGGGCCGCGCGCTTCGGGCCGGGCGCCCCGCACGCCGTCGCTGTCCACCGCGGCGCCGTAGGATTGAGGCATGAGCACCACAGAGCCGCTCCTGTTCCTCAAGGGGCACGGCACCGAGAACGACTTCGTGATCGTCCCCGACCCGGACGGCCACCTGGAGCTGTCCGCGGCGGTTGCGGCGCGTATCTGTGATCGCCGTGCGGGCGTCGGAGGCGATGGACTGCTGCATGTCGTACGGTCCGCCGCGCACCCCGAGGCGCAGGCGATGGCGCCCGATGCCGAGTGGTTCATGGACTACCGCAACGGTGATGGCAGCATCGCCGAGATGTGCGGCAACGGGGTGCGGGTTTTCGCTCGCTACCTGCGCTATGCCGGGCTGGCCGACGAGGGCGACCTCGCCATCGCGACGCGCGCAGGCGTACGCCGAGTGCACGTTGCTAAGGCCGTCGCCAAGGCCCTGCCCTCCGCAGCCTCGCAAGACGAGGGGCAGGCCGGGGGCGACATCACCGTCACGATGGGTCGGGCGCTGCTGCCGGCCGGGCTCGATGCGTCGGTCACCGTCTCGGTGGGGGCGCGTAGTTGGCCGGCGCGTCATGTGAACATGGGCAATCCGCATGCGGTCGCGTTCGTCGATGATCTCGCCGATGCGGGCGACCTGTTCAGTGCGCCAGGTGTGCAGCCCGCCTCCGTGTACCCGGACGGCGTGAACGTCGAGTTCGTGGTGAGTCGCGGTCCGCGGCATGTTGCCATGCGCGTGCACGAGCGGGGCGTGGGGGAGACCCGGTCCTGTGGCACTGGCGCCTGCGCCGTGATGGTGGCCGCCGCACGCCGCGACGGCCTGGACCCCGCAGAACTCGGCCACCCTGTTACGTACACGGTCGATGTCCCCGGCGGCAGGCTGGCGATCAGCGAGTTTCCGGACGGCAGTGTGGAGATGACGGGGCCCGCCGTCATCGTGGCGCAGGGAACACTGGACCCAGCGTGGCTGCGTACGACGCTTGGGAGCGACGGCGAGCGTGGGGCGGGACCGCTCAGCGGATGAATGCTCACCGGACAGGCGCGCACCGGATGGACACGGAGTGCGAGCTCGCCGCGCGGCGGGCGGTTTGACGCCTCTTCCACGGAAGCCCGCTGACGAAACATCGGTTCGTTTGGCTCGCTCGAATGGGTGATCTGGTTCACGCTTGGCGAGAGCGGTTCGGTGGCAGGTGATGGGCTCGGTAGCATCAAGCACCGGCACGGGCGCCAGTTCGGTGCCCCAGGGGCCGATCGCCCCGGCAGTCGCTGCTTCGCCGGTCGATGCCGCCGGAGGTGCCCATGAGCGCAGAGGCCACAAACCCAGCAGAACAGGCTGCGTTCGGCCGAAGGCGTGGCCGCCCCCTCATCGACCTGCGTAACCTTCGAAGGTTCGGGCGGGCCGCGCTCTTAGGGCCGACGCCACGGGGCCGAGTTTCCGATGCGATCGAGCACGTGGTCAAGACGCACCGTGCCCACCACCCCGGGGCCGACCTAGACGTGCTGCGTCGGGCGTACGAGCTCGCCGAGTCCTCGCACCGGGGGCAGATGCGCAAGAGCGGTGAGCCGTACATCACTCACCCGCTGGCCGTGACGCTCATCCTGGCGGAACTCGGCGCCGAAACCACGACGTTGACTGCCTCGCTGCTGCACGACACGGTCGAGGACACCGAGGTAACGCTCGCTCAGGTGCGGGAGGAGTTCGGCGAGGAGGTGCGCTACCTCGTCGATGGTGTCACCAAGCTGGAGAAGGTGGATTACGGGGCCGCAGCAGAGCCCGAAACGTTTCGCAAGATGCTCGTCGCCACCGGCAACGACGTGCGGGTCATGTCCATCAAGCTCGCTGACCGGCTGCACAACATGCGCACGCTGGGCGTCATGCGTCCCGAAAAGCAGGTCCGCATCGCCAAGGTCACCCGCGACGTACTGATCCCGCTCGCCGAGCGGCTCGGCGTACAGGCGCTCAAGACGGAGCTTGAAGACCTGGTCTTCGCGATCCTGCACCCGGAGGAGTACGCACGAACCCGTGAGCTGATCGCCGAGCACGCCGCCCGCCCCGACCCGCTGGCCGAGACCGCACGCAGCGTACGAGCGGTACTACACGAGGCGGGCATCGCCGCTGACGTGCTCGTTCGGCCGCGGCACATCGTCTCGGTCTACCGGGCGCGACTCAAACGGGGCGAGTTGTCCGGTTCGGGCCTTGGGCGGCTGTTGGTGCTCGTCGGGGAGGACGCCGACTGTTACGCGGTCCTCGGCGAACTCCACACGTGCTTCACGCCGGTCATCTCGGAGTTCAAGGACTTCATCGCGGTACCGAAGTTCAATCTCTACCAGTCGCTGCACACGGCGGTCGCCGGTGACGCCGGCGAGATCACCGAAGTGCTCATCCGCACCCAGCAGATGCACAACGCCGCCGAGGCCGGTGTGGTCGCACTGGGCAATCCGTACGCCCCCGCACCGGACGGAGCGGAGGGCACGGAGCGTACGGCGACGGGTGGTGGGAGCGGCACGGGGGAGCGACACGGTGCCGGGGACGGGGCGGACGGCGAGCGGGCCGATCCGACCAGGCCCGGCTGGCTGTCGCGGCTGCTGGACTGGCAGCGCGCGGTGTCGGACACGGACGCCTTCTGGTCCTCGCTCCGCGACGATCTCGCCCAGGACCGTGAGATCACCGTCTTCGCCCTCGACGGCACGGTACTCAGCGTCCCCGACGGGGCGAGTTGTGTGGACGCCGTATACGCGCGGTACGGAGCGGCCGGGCACTGCTGTGTAGGTGCCCGAGTCAACGGCCGGCTCGTCACGCTCAGTACGGCGCTCCACGACGGGGACGGTGTCGAGTTCCTGATGGCGAGCGGACGCGACGCCGCGTCGTCCGGCCCATCCCCGGAATGGCTCGCCCACGCGCGTACTCCAGCCGCACGGATTGCCATCACGCACTGGCTGAACTCTCACCAGACAGCACCCGACCACCCGCCCCATCCGGGCTCCGATGCCGCGAGCTCCCCCGCTGCCCACGGCGGTGCCGTTACGCATCACGCGACGCCTTCGGACGGTGGCGAGCGCGAGTCGGGCGCGCCAGCGCCCCATGCGGCTGAGCACGGGGCTGCCCCCGCTACAGGTGAGCACGGGGCCGAGTCCCGTGTGGATGGGGAGGAAGCCGGGAAGAGCGGCCTGGCGACGCTCGGGGCCGTAGCGCGTGGCGCCGCAGGGCGTGCTGCCGCGGGCAGTGGGGCACGGGGGGCAGAAGGCGGTCAGGACAAGGAGCACGGCCACGCGAGGCCCGGGGCGCCGGAGGACGGGGCGACGGCCCACAGCGGGGCACGGGGCACGGGGCACGGGGCACGGGGGGCCGCGGACGGAGCGCCGGCCACGGAGCACGGGGCCACGGGGCACGGGGCACGGAGCGCGGAGCACGGGGCCCGGGGGGCCACAGACGGAGCCCGCGCCGCACTGGAGGAGACCGCGCACAGCAGCGCCACGGCGGACGGCGGCGGTGCGCTGAACGCAGCCTCCGCCCTGCTCGTTGCCTCACCTCCGCCGATCGTCGCCCCGCCCGGCGCCGGGGAGGCTGAGCGCCTCCCGGCCCCGACCCGAGGTGGCGAGCCGCATGACGACGACGGCCACGGCACCGTTCCGAGCACTGGCGCCGCCCCGAGTACCGGCACGCCGCCGCCTGACAACACCGTGGCCATGGCCAAACCGGCGTCCCACGGCGACCGTGCTGCACCTCCTGTCGGGTCCACCCCGGCCAGCAACGCTGCGGTGGCCACCGCAGCACAAGACGGTGCTGGCTCCGACGAAGCAGAGCCCGAGGCGAGCACGGGGGGTGCGCCGAAGAGCGCTGTACGCGGCCGGGGCACTGTCTCGGCTGACCGCGAGCGGGGCATCGACGGCCGGGTCAGCGCCGGGCGTCGGGCCGCTGGCCACGATGGGGAGGGCGACGGCGCCGAGCCCGCTTCCGGGCGGCAGCGGCACATCGCCACGGGGCGCCGGAACATGTCAGAAGGCAAAGGCGCCGCCTCGGCCGCTGCGGGCCGGGCCCAGGAGCCCGGTGCACACGTTGCAAACGGTGTGGCGGACTCGTCCCGTGCACCGGGCTCGCCCCGCACCGAGGGCACGCCCGGCGGGCAGCGGGGCGCGTCAGACGCACGCCGTGGCCCCGGTGTCGTCGTGGGCCAGCCCGGTGTCGCCGTGCGACTGGCCGGGTGTTGTACGCCGGTGCCACCGGACGAGGTCACCGGGTTCGCCGTACGGGGTGGAGCGGTCACCGTGCACCGGGTGCCCTGCCCCGTGGTGACGCGGATGACCGAGGAAGGGCGGGAGTCGGTTGAGGTGCACTGGCAGTTGGATGCCGAGACGACGACCCGCGGCTATCGGGTGACACTTTGCGCCGAGGCATTCAGCCGGCCCCACCTGTTGGCCGACCTCACCGAGGTCATCGCCGCACAGGGAGCAGAGGTCATCTCCGCGGCCGTGGAGCCACCGTATGAGCAGCGCGTTCGGCACACGTACACGCTGCAACTGCCGGACGCCGGTCGGCTGCCGCTGCTGATGCGCGCCATGCGCCAGGTGCCCAGCGTGTACGACGTCACCCGCGCGGGTCATGAACTCACGACGGCGGGCGTGTAACACGCCCTGCCGCTGCTGCCGCTCCCGTTCCCGCCGGGGTCGGCGCTCCGTGCTCCGGGCCCCGTTGCCCGTGCTGGGGCTCCGTGCCCCGTGCCCCGCGCTCCGTGGAGGCGAGGCCCCCCGGCCCCGGCCCCGAGCCTGACGCTCCGAGGGCCAGCCCCCGCACCCCATGCCGGCCCTACGCCCCACGCCCGCCCCGCGCCCCATGCCCCGCCCCTTCATCACTCCAAGGACCACCCCCGAGAACGCCGCCCCGCCCCCCGTCAACTGGCTGGCTCACCCTGATGGTCCGGCCGCCTCCCTGCCCCGTTCATCCGGCATGCCTCGCTCGTTACGCCCGGCCACTTCGGCCACGCCGCGGAAAAGCCGCGAAACAGCCGCGGAAAACCCGCGTGACCCCCGCGATCGTGCGTGGCACCATCAAAGTGTCGGCGCGGCGGCGGCCCGGGAATCGTTTCGGGCGGCCGAGCGTTATCGACACTGACTGTTCTCACACGACGTAAGGAACCAATGACAACCCCTTCCCAGCAGCAGTCGTTCCCCGCCGCGGATACCTCGGACCGGCAGAGCCTCCCCGAGAGCCTTCGGGCCGACGCCCTGATGGAAGAGGACGTCGCCTGGAGCCACGAAGTCGATGAGGAGCGTGACGGCGAGCAGTACGACCGCTCCGAGCGGGCCGCTCTGCGCCGTGTCGCGGGCCTGTCCACCGAGCTCGAAGACGTCACCGAGGTCGAGTACCGGCAGTTGCGCCTGGAGCGCGTCGTGCTGGTGGGCGTCTGGACGTCCGGCACGGCGGGTGACGCGGAAAACTCGCTCGCGGAACTCGCGGCGCTCGCCGAGACGGCGGGAGCGCTCGTTCTCGACGGCGTCATCCAGCGTCGCCCCAAGCCCGACCCGGCCACGTATATCGGTTCCGGCAAGGCGGAGGAACTGCGTGACGTGGTGCTCGAATCGGGCGCGGACACCGTCGTCTGCGACGGTGAGCTCAGCCCCGGCCAGCTCATTCACCTGGAAGACGTCGTCAAGGTCAAGGTCGTCGATCGCACGGCGTTGATCCTGGACATCTTCGCCCAGCACGCCAAGTCCCGAGAGGGCAAGGCGCAGGTCGCGCTCGCGCAGATGCAGTACATGCTGCCGAGGCTGCGTGGCTGGGGTCAGTCGCTCTCCCGGCAGATGGGCGGCGGCGGCGGTGGCGGCATGGCCACCCGTGGCCCTGGTGAGACGAAGATCGAGACCGACCGGCGGCGGATTCGCGAGAAGATGGCGAAGATGCGCCGTGAGATCGCGGAGATGAAGACCGGCCGCGACATCAAGCGGCAGGAGCGTAAGCGCCACAAGGTTCCATCCGTCGCGATCGCCGGTTACACGAACGCGGGCAAGTCGTCCTTGCTCAACCGCCTCACCGGCGCCGGTGTCTTGGTGGAGAACTCGTTGTTCGCCACCCTGGACCCGACCGTCCGTCGCGCTGAGACGCCCAGCGGCAGGCTTTACACGCTGGCCGACACCGTCGGCTTCGTACGACACCTACCTCACCACCTGGTCGAAGCGTTCCGCTCCACCATGGAGGAGGTGGGGGACGCTGACCTGATCCTGCACGTGGTCGATGGTTCGCACCCCGTGCCCGAGGAGCAGTTGGCGGCCGTGCGCGAGGTGATCCGAGACGTGGGCGCCGTCCAGGTGCCGGAGATCGTGATCGTCAACAAGGCGGACGCGGCAGACCCGGTGGTCCTGCAACGGCTGCTGCGGGTCGAGCAGCGTGCTATTGCCGTATCGGCGCGTACCGGACAGGGCATCGAGGAACTGCTCGCGCTCATCGACGCGGAACTACCGCGGCCGAGCGTTGAGCTTGAGGCGCTTGTGCCCTACACACGAGGTGGCCTCGTCTCTCGTGTGCACGCCGAGGGCGAGGTGATCTCCGAAGAACACACCCCGGAGGGCACCCTGCTCAAGGCCCGTGTGCATGAGGAACTGGCGGCGGAACTCCGTCCCTACGTGCCGGCAGGTTCCGTTGGCGGCCCAGCCGACACCGCCTGACGCATCACCAGCGCCCCGCACGGCGCCCGTCGCGCCGGCCGATCACCAATACGACCGGCCGGTGCACGGGTCTACCCACCCGTCTGCCCCGAGCTGTAACCGGCGGGACGGACAACAGGTAGACCCGCCGCGGTGAGCCAGATCGGCCTCTCGGCCGGGCGGATGCACCACATCAGGTGCGTGCTCGGGGCACGTCAGGCCACCCGGCGCCGCACTGACGTCGCGTCCCGAAAGGGCGTCTCTTCCAAGCGGCGCCTGCCCTGAGACGTACCGCCCGTTCAGGCCCGCACCGGGCACCCGACCAGCACACCGGCGGCCGGCGTACGTGAGGGTCCGCCCCACCACATCGGTGGGGCGGACCCTCATGTCGTTCTCAGTTCCGAAGGCGGTCGAACGCTCGCGGAGCGTCCTCTGTAGAGGGCTTGCAACGCACTCACCGAATTGGCCAGGCGTCTCACCGGACGGCGGACGAACTGGCGCGTCGAGTGCGCTGACAGAACCGCCCTGGCCCGCCTCCTACCAGACCGACAAGCCAGCCCGCCAGTTGACCAGGCGTGTCAGCCGACCGAACGTGGCAGCCGACCGAACGCGAACGCGACAACCGACCGAACGCGTCAACCGGGCGGGCGCTCGCCGCTGGAGCGCGCGCCCGGCAACCTGCTCATCGGTTGGCGAACTTCTTGCTCACCGCGTTGTAGACACCCTTTGCCTCTTCGCCCAGGTGCGGGCCGGCCAGCCAAGTTCCATTGGCCGGGCCGATCGAGGTGTTGGACACCAGCGCCGGTTGCCCGTCCTGGCCCTTGGCAACCCAGCCGCCACCGGAGGAGCCGGCAGTCATGCGGCAGCCGACGCGGTACATGGTCGGCTGCGCCGTGTCCAGCGAGAGCCGTCCCGGCTTGTCGGTGCACTGGTGCATGGATTGGCCGTCGAACGGCGGGGCTGCGGGGTAGCCGGTGGCCGTCATGTCCTCGATCGACTTCACGGCCGGGGCGTTGAACTCCACCGGCAGCGCGCCACCGATGGTTTCCTCAAGCGACTTGTCGCTACCGTCCTCCGGCTTGACCTTCAGCACCGCGAAGTCATACGGAGCGCCCTGGCCCCCGACCTTGGCGCCCTGCTTGATCCACTGGTCGGAGGTCTGCGCCCACTCGGCCCACCACAGCCCCTTCGGCGCGATCTCTTCCTTGGACGCGTTCTCCAACTCGGCCGTCGAAAGTCCGCTGTCGTTGTATGAGGGCACGAACATGACGTTGCGGTACCAGCCGCCGCCCTTGCCCGCGTGCACGCAGTGACCCGCGGTCCAGAGCATGTTGGACTTGCCGGGGTTTGCCGGGTCCTTCACCACGGTCGCGGAGCAGACCATTGAGCCGTCAGGACCGTCGAAGAAGACTTTGCCCGCCTCCGGCACATTTGCGCTGTACGGAGTCTTCACCTGCTGTGCGTCCACCGGCTGCGGCTCGGGGTCGGTCACGTTCTGGTCGCCGGCGATGTCGTCCTCAACCGGCTGGTCGGGCTCCTCGGCATCCTTCATCCGGTCCGAGTCCCACAGGTCCTCGATGATCGGGTTGATGAAGTCGCCGGCCTCGCGAAGCCACTCCTTGTCGAAGTCCTTCCAGGCCCCGTCCTTCCACTTGTCCAGGTCGAGCCCGAGGTCCTTCAGCTTGTTGTTGAGGTCGCTCGGCAGCGCCAGATCATCCGAACCCTGATTCGCGGATGCGCTCGGGTCGGAGCCACCTTCGTTGTCCGAGGGACCGCAGGCAGTGGCGGTCAGCGCCAGTACCGCGGTCAACGCCGCCGCGGCTATCGCGGAAGAGGAGTTCCGCGCGCGCCGTGCCCGCCGCTTGGCGCGCTGGCGAGAGCTGGATGGGCGAAAGGATGGCATGGGCGGAACTCCCCCTGGATGTTCGGTCTGCTCTACAGGCGTTCTCTACTTGTCATGCACCGCCCTGGCGGAGGGCGGCACCCCACTATGCCGGTGACGCGTACGACGGCCGAACGCGGGTCCCCGGTTCCGCGGCGTCAGGGATCTGCCGCCGGACCGTTATCCGTGGCCCGCCGCGTCGTTGGTACGTACGGGGCACGCCCGACCCCCGTTCCACGACGGGAATTAGCACCGATCCGCAGGCAACGGACGTCACGTGGCCAGCGACAAGGCCGGTCAGGCTTCGCTAGACAAAGCACGGGTTTCACCGGAAACCCGTGCATGCCAGTGACGCCGGCGCGACGAGCGATGCCGGCACCACCGCCACATCGGCACCGCCAACGGCGCCACCGGCACATCGGCACCACCAGCACATCGGCGGCCCCCACGTCACGGCGAGGCAACCGCACGGTTAGCCGAACGAAGGAGGAAGGCGCACCCGCCTTGGCCCAGCGCCTGAGGCTCGCGCCGTACACCGTATGAACGCAGCTTCCGGAGCCGACGCGCTGCCGGGCACCGTCACCTCAGTGACGGTCCCCGAACAGACCCGGTGCAGTGATAGGCCGGCCTCTAGCCGCGGTACGGCCCGGGCGCCCGATCCGCTCGACCATGCGGACCCGCGCACGGCAGCGGACGCCGCAACCGTCGAGAACCTGCTGAGGTGCTGGGTACGCGAGAACGACGCCGCCCCGCCGCGTGGTGACATCCTGCGGCTCACGCTCACGGCCAGCGGCATCGGCCTTCGCGTCCCCGTGCGCTACTGGTCCGCGACGGGTTGGCACCGTTTCGGTCACCCGGTTTTGGAGGGCGGCCCGGCCGACGCTCCGACGGTGGACGCGGTCACCCTGGCCGCCCTGCTCAGCCGTGAGGCCACGTACCAGCCGGCTCGTGATGCAGAGCCCCTCGGCGGCGGTGGCGGGGAGGCGGACTGCGGTCGCGCAGCGGTAGCGGCGGACGAGTACGAGTACGGCACTGCCTACTCAGTAGAGGGGGCGCGGGGCAGCGCGTACGGGGGTGATGGCGCGCCCCGTGGCGCATATGGGGGCGACGGCGCGTGCGGTGGTGCGTACGGTGTCGCGGAGGCGTTGGAGGGGGCATACGACGCGAAGGAAAGCGGTCAGTGTGGCGACGCCCAAGCCCCGGCCGCAGATGCGGGATTGACCGCAACGGGTATGGCTTACACCGCGGCCGTTGCCGCTGTCGATGCCATGCCTACGAGGAGCGGAAGCGACCCATATGGTGCCAGCGGTGCCACCGGTGCCAATAGCGTCAGTGTGAGTGATGCGAGCGTCGCTCACCAGAGCGGCGTGGCCGCAGCGTCCCTGGACGTTGAACGGTGGCAGGGAGCCGGCGGGGCAACTGCGGTGAGCGGTGCCGAACTCGTCGGTCGAGTCGCGGATTCCGTGCGCCGTACTGCCGTATTCCTCGCCGACCGGCGGGCTGCGCCAACTGACTCCGGCACTGGCGGAGCCTTCCTCGCCGGCGAACAGGCGTTGTTGCTTGGCCACCCGCTGCATCCCACGTCCAAGAGTCGTGAGGGCCTCTCGGAGGCGGAAGCCGGGACGTACTCTCCTGAGCTACGCGGTGCCTTCCCGCTGCACTGGTTCGCGGTGGACCCCTCCGTGCTCGCCGCCGATTCCGCATGGACCGAGCGGGGCCGCACCGTACCCGCCGATCGACTCATCACCGTGGTCGCAGGAGCGCCACCGCTGCCTAGTGGCGCGGTGCCACTGCCGCTGCATCCGTGGCAAGCACGCGAGGTTCGGCACCGTACGGCAGTCGCCGCGCTGATCGAAGCGGGACTGGTGCGCGACCTTGGCTCAAGCGGCGCCCCGTGGCACGCCACCTCGTCGGTACGCACCGTCTTTCGGCCCGCAGGACCCGCGATGCTCAAGCTCTCTCTCGGAGTGCGCATCACCAACTCCCGTCGCGAGAATCTGCGCAAGGAACTGCTTCGCGGGGTGGAGGTACATCGGCTGCTACGGAGCGGGCTGGCCAAGGAATGGCGGGCTGCGTGCCCAGGGCAACCAGGCTTCGACATTGTGCGCGACCCGGCCTGGCTCGCCGTCGATGGGCCCGACGGCGAACCGGTGACTGGCCTGGATGTGGTCATCCGGCACAACCCGTTCGCCGCCGATGATGACGCGGTGTGCCTGGCGGGGCTCGTCTCGCCCAGGCCCTGGCCTGGGCGACAGGGGCAGGTGATGTGCTCCCGGCTCGCCCACATTGTGAGCCGGCTTGCCGCTCGCACGGGGCGCCCCGTGGGCGCCGTCTCGGCGGAGTGGTTCCTGCGCTACCTGCATACCGTCGTGCGACCGCTCCTGTGGCTGGACGGAGCGGCGGGGGTCGCGTTGGAGGCGCACCAGCAGAACACGGTCGTACTGCTTGATGCGTACGGTTGGCCCACGGGCGGGCGCTACCGCGATAACCAGGGCTTCTACTTCCGCGAGTCTCACAGAGCTGCGCTCGACCGCCGGCTGCCAGGCATCGGCGTACGCAGCGACACCTTCGTCTCCGACGAGGTCACCGACGAACGCTTCGCCTACTACCTGGGCATCAACAATGTCCTCGGCCTCATCGGGGCGTTCGGTGCCCAACGGCTCAGCGACGAACGCCTGTTGATCGCTGCCTTTCGCCGCTTTCTTGGCGAGGCATCCCGACAACCGGCGGCGACTCGTTCCCCACTGGCCGCCCGGCTGCTTGACGCACCCACCCTGCGCTGCAAAGCCAACATGCTCACCAGACTGCGTGGCCTGGACGAGCTGGCGGGACCGGTGGACACCCAGTCCGTCTACGTCACCGTCGCCAACCCCCTCGTTGCATCCGCCCCCTGACCCATGAGCCGAGAAACCGCCATGAGACCCACCGGTTCCACCCCCGATGCCCCCGACAGTGCTCCTGCCCACCGCGCCCCTGCCGCCGCCGGCGCCTCGCCCTCTGCCCGAGACGGAGCCGGTGATACCACTGTCATCCCCGATGACCCGGCCTGTGACGACACGGTCGATCTGCTGCTCCCCGAGGTGAACGGCGACGTCCCCCCCTCTTCGTTGCCGCTTCTCCCCTCTCTCCCCCCGCTTCCCGACTGCACCGATGTTCCCGCGTTCCGTGCCTACCCCGGGGATGCCGCGTTTGCAGCGGGCCCCCACCGAGCGGCGCAGCCAGGCGTGCCGCTCGGTGCTCGGGCGGTGACGGCGCACCTGGGTGAGGCGCCGACCACTGTTGCTCCCGCCCCGCCGCCGGCACAGGGCCTGCTCGGTGACGTCGGGCGTTGGGGCCCCGTCACCACGCCTTTCGGTTCCTTTCGGCTCGTCCCTGTCCACATCGAGCGTGACCTTCCATTGGTCTGCCGCTGGATGAACGACCCCGCTGTGGCCGCCTTCTGGGAGCTTGCCGGCCCCGAGCAGATCACGGAGCGCTATCTGCGAGGGCGGCTGGACGGTGATGGCCGCGCTCTGCCTTGCCTTGGTGTCTTGGACGGCACGCCGATGAGCTATTGGGAGCTGTACCGGGCAGACCTGGACCCCGTGGCCCGGTACTACCCGGCCCGCCCCCATGACACTGGGCTGCACTTGCTGATCGGCGGCGTGCCTGACCGGGGCCATGGCGTGGGTACGGTGCTGCTGCGTGCGGTCGCCGACCTGGTGTTTGACCACCGGGCCGACTGCGGTCGAGTGATTGCCGAACCTGACCTCCGTAACACCCCCTCCATCGCGGCATTTCTCAGCGCGGGCTTCCGCTTCAGTGCCGAGGTGACCCTCCCCGGCAAACGCGCGGCTTTGATGGTCCGAGACCGGTCGCTACGCCACCTGCTCTGACCACGCGGATGGTGAAGGTCGCGACGCCGCCCGGCGGTCCGCCCCGCGTCCCAAGACAGCCCCCAGCACCGCCCGCCAGGCACCGTACGCACGGCGCCGCACGCCTGCTGCGCGCCGCCGGACGCGGCATCGTGCCCCCCATCCCTGTACGGCTCGCGACCAACGCTGTCAGTGGCGCCCCGTAGGCTGGCTTTCCTATGACTTCATCGCCTTCACCGACCCTCACCGACCTGCTGCACGCCGCCGTGACCGCCGTCGGCGGTACGGAACGCCCCGGGCAGGTCACCATGGCTCAAGCCGTCGCCGAGGCGATCGGCGCATCCCGGTTCCTGGACCAGGACGACGGCGACGGCGGAGGTGAGGCGGAGAGCGAGCGCGCACATCTGCTCGTCCAAGCGGGAACCGGCACGGGGAAGTCCCTCGGCTATCTGGTCCCCGCCATCGCGCGCGGCGAGCGAGTCGTGATCGCCACCGCGACGCTCGCCCTACAGCGCCAGCTCGTCGAGCGTGACCTTCCGCGTACGGTCGATGCGCTGCACCCCTTGCTGCGCCGCCGCCCCGAGTTCGCCATGCTCAAGGGCAGGTCCAACTACCTGTGTCTGCACCGGCTACACGAGGGCGTGCCGCAGGAAGAGGAGGAAGGGCTTTTCAACCCCTTCGAGGCCGCCGCTGCCCAGCCCGGGCAGGCCACCAGCAAGTTGGGCAAGGACCTGCTGCGGCTACGGGACTGGGCGGACGAGACCGAGACCGGCGACCGGGACGACATGACACCGGGCGTCTCCGACCGTGCCTGGTCTCAGGTTTCCGTGTCATCTCGGGAGTGCCTGGGCGCATCGAAGTGCGCGTACGGCGCGGAGTGCTTCGCCGAGGCGGCCCGCGAGCGCGCCAAGCTCTCCGACGTCATCGTCACCAACCATGCGCTGCTCGCGATCGACGCCATCGAGGGCGCCCCCGTGTTGCCCGGCCACGAAGTGCTGATCATCGATGAGGCGCACGAATTGGTCTCTCGCGTCACCGGGGCCGCCACTGGCGAACTCACCCCCGGCCAGGTCAACCGCGCCGTACGGCGGGTCGCGAAGCTCGTCAACGAAAAGGCGGCGGACGCTCTACAGACGGCCGCCGAGAGCTTTGAGCGGCTGATGGAGCTGGCGCTCCCGGGCCGCCTCGAAGAGGTTCCAGAGGACCTCGGCTACGCCCTGATGGCCTTGCGTGACGCGTCGCGCACGGTGATCTCGGCCATCGGAAGCACCCGCGATAAGTCGGTGCAGGATGAGGACGCGGTCCGTAAGCAGGCGCTGGCCTCGGTGGAGAGCGTGCACGCGGTAGCGGAGCGCATCGTGGAGGGCTCCGAGTACGACGTCGTCTGGTACGAGCGGCATGACCGATTCGGCGCCTCGCTACGGGTCGCACCGATGTCCGTCTCCGGGTTGTTGCGCGAGAAGTTGTTCACCGACCGCTCCGTGGTGCTCACCTCGGCGACCCTCAAGCTTGGTGGCGACTTCAACGGCGTGGGCGCATCGTTGGGCCTCGCTCCGGAGGGCATGGCGGAAAAATCCGGTGGGGACGACTCGGCTATGCCGCGCTGGAAGGGGCTTGACGTCGGTTCGCCCTTCGACTACCGCAAGCAGGGCATTTTGTACGTGGCCCAGCATCTGGCTCAGCCCGGGCGCGAGGCCGGCCGGGCGGACATGCTCGATGAGCTGACCGAGCTGGTTGAGGCCGCTGGTGGACGCACGCTCGGGTTGTTCTCGTCCATGCGGGCCGCTCAGACGGCGGCCGAGGAACTGCGTGGGCGCCTTGACACGCCCATCCTGCTCCAGGGCGAAGAGACGCTGGGCGAGCTGATCCGTTCCTTCGCCGCCGATCCGCGGACGTGCCTGTTCGGCACGCTGTCGCTGTGGCAGGGCGTCGATGTGCCGGGGCCGAGCTGCCAGTTGGTGGTGATGGACCGGATTCCGTTCCCGCGCCCCGATGACCCGCTGATGAGCGCCCGGCAGAAGGCGGTCGAGGAGGCCGGGGGCAACGGGTTCATGGCGATCGCGGCGACGCATGCCGCCCTGTTGATGGCGCAGGGCGCCGGTCGCCTGGTGCGTACATCGGGGGACCGGGGCGTGGTGGCGGTGCTCGATCCGCGGCTGGCCAAGGCCAGATACGGCAGCTTCCTGCGGGCGTCGATGCCGAACTTCTGGTTTACCACCGATGGCGAGCAAGTCCGCCGATCCCTGTCCGCCATCGATGCGGCAGCCAAGTCCGGGGAGTAAGCCAAGGCCGACGAGGTTGCGGCGGTTTCCTGCCTTCGCTGGGGACGCCCGGGAGCGCGCCTGACGGCCACTGCGAGCGGTGACGGTTGTTACGGAGCCAGACAGCCGCGCCCTCGGCTGGTTCGGCTGGAGATGACCTGCGCTTGGTGGCCACTGTCAGAAGGGACGGCCGTGTACCTCGGCGGGGCGCACACCGAAGTCTGACGGTGGGCGCCCCTAGCAGCGATCTGCCGTCCGCACGAAAAACGTGTCAGCGGCGCAACGAAAGCCATCTCGGCGAGGCACGGGAGAGTCGGTGAGGGGAGCAGCCCCGGAACCGGCGCAGTGGTCCCGGGGCCGGTCGTGGGAGGCGGTCAGACCCGGCGCAGCACCGCTACCACCTTGCCGAGGATGGTCGCTTCGTCACCGGGAATCGGCTGGTACGCAGCGTTGTGCGGGAGCAGCCACACATGGCCGTCCTCACGCTTGAAGCGCTTGACGGTTGCCTCGCCGTCGAGCATCGCAGCCACGATGTCACCGTTCTCCGCCACCGGCTGACGACGCACGGTGACCCAGTCCCCGTCGCAGATGGCGGCCTCGATCATGGAGTCGCCGACCACCTTGAGGACGAACAGCTCACCGTCGCCGACCAGCTGCCGGGGGAGCGGGAAGACATCCTCGACCGACTCCTCGGCCAGAATCGGACCACCGGCGGCGATCCTGCCGACCAGCGGTACGTACGAGGCTGCGGGCTTCCCTGCCGTGTCGGCGGGCTGGGCACTGCTGGGCTGGTCGGAGCCACGGACCTCGTACGCGCGAGGCCGGTGCGGGTCTCGGCGGAGAAACCCCTTGCGCTCAAGCGCCATGAGCTGATGGGCCACGGACGAAGTGCTGGAGAGGCCTACTGCCTGCCCGATCTCCCGCATGGACGGCGGGTAGCCCCGTCGCTGCACGGAGTCGCGGATCACCTCGATGACACGCCGCTGCCGATCGGTCAGTCCTGAGCTGTCTGCCCGGATACCTGGAGGTCGGCCGGGCAGCGAGCGGGCTGGCCGCTGCCCTTCTGGGCTTGGGGTGGCGTCATTCATCGCGTGTGCCGGTTCGAGTCGGTTCCGGGAGCGGTCCTGGGCAGTGATGATGGCGCTGTCTGCGGTGGTGGTCACGGCGGCCCCTCTCGATATGTTCTCCCTAGTTAGCCAACGGTAGTTGCTTTCGAAAGGTTGCGCCAAACACACGTTCGAGTGAAAATCCGCAGATTACCTGACGTGATCACGAGGCGTCGTGTATGAGCCGGGAGATGAATTCGGGCCATTCACGGTACCGCTCTCGGCGCGGACGGCGTGCGCCGGGGTGGTGCACACCGCAGTGGTGTGCTCATTTCCCGCGTCTTTTCGCGCATTTACCCGCGTGCCCGCGTGCACTCCCTCCCCCTTCCGCCGTCCCCTTTCCTCCTTCCTCGCCTATCTCCGCCGCGCCGTACCTGTCCCGCGGGCCCATGCCGGGCCGGGTGACCGTCGCGCCGTGGCCTTCCGCATCGTTACGGTGTGTAGCCAGTGGCGGTGCAATGGTGCGCGTACGAGGACTGTGGCAGGTGTGGTGAGGGGGCTGGGCTGGATGTTCGGGCGCCCTCGCTGCTGCTGTGGGCGCCGCTCAGTGCATCACTTGCGCCCCAGTGGCTCCGCCATGGCATGGCTTCCCGTACCCTCGTGGCTGCCGCTGCGCCACGACACGCCACGGCGGTCGCTGAGCGCCCGGCACCAGATCTAGTGGTTTGATAGACGTCAGCCACCTACAGGTTGTGGTCCCGGGTGAATATCCGCCCAGGTCATCGCCTATGCTTGGGGCTACTTCGGCAGGTTGGCCAGCGGGCCTGTCGAGGATCATCAAGGCTGGGATTCGTACGTCGTTTTTCATGGCGAGGAGGGTGAGGGAGTCATGCACTGCCCCTTCTGTAGGCATCCCGACAGTCGCGTAGTTGACAGTCGCACCACCGATGACGGCTGCTCGATCCGCAGGCGTCGGCAGTGCCCCGACTGCTCCCGCCGGTTCACCACCGTGGAGACGGCGTCACTCATGGTGATCAAGCGGAGTGGGGTCACCGAACCCTTCCGTCGCGACAAGGTCATCTCTGGCGTGCGCAAAGCGTGCCAGGGGCGACCGGTCACCGAGGACGCGCTCGCCCAGCTCGGCCAGCGCGTCGAGGAAGCGGTTCGCGCCACCGGCAGCGCCGAGCTGTCCACGCACGATGTCGGGTTGGCCATACTCGGCCCGCTGCGGGAGTTGGACCTCGTTGCCTATCTGCGCTTTGCCAGCGTCTACCAGGCTTTTGAATCGCTAGAGGACTTCGAGGTCGCGGTCGCGGAACTGCGTGACGGAGCGGCTCGCGCCGCTGACTAGCGGCCACACATAGATGTGTCCGGGGCGCTCCGCGTTCCCGGCCAAAGACAGGCACTGCGCCATGGAACAAAGTGGCGCAATTGGGCGTTTTTGCCCGTATCAGGGAGGCGGAATGACAGAGACGGCGAGCGGTCCGGCACGAGGTTCCCGCTCCAAGGGAAGCAAGGCGACCAAGGGCCTGCGTATCGAGCGCGTCCATACCGTCCCCGGAGTGCACCCCTACGACGAGGTGGTCTGGGAGCGCCGAGACGTCGTCATGACCAACTGGCGTGACGGCTCGATCAATTTCGAGCAGCGTGGCGTCGAGTTCCCCGACTCCTGGTCGGTGAACGCGGTCAACATCGTGACGAGCAAGTATTTTCGGGGCGCGGTTGGCGCGCCTGGCCGCGAGTCGAGCCTGAAGCAGCTCATCGACCGTGTGGTCGGCACGTACCGTAAGGCCGGCGAGGACCATGGGTACTTCGCCTCCCCGGCGGACGCCGAGATTTTTGATCACGAGCTGACGTACGCACTGCTGCACCAGGTCTTCTCGTTCAACTCGCCGGTCTGGTTCAACGTGGGAACCAAGCAGCCGCAACAGGTGAGCGCCTGCTTCATCCTTTCCGTAGATGACTCCATGGAGTCGATCCTCGACTGGTACAAGGAAGAGGGGATGATCTTCAAGGGCGGTTCCGGCGCCGGCCTGAACCTCTCGCGCATCCGCTCCAGCAAGGAACTGCTGTCCTCCGGCGGCAATGCCTCGGGCCCCGTCTCCTTCATGCGCGGCGCAGACGCCTCCGCGGGAACGATCAAGTCGGGTGGCGCCACCCGGCGCGCGGCCAAGATGGTCGTCCTCGACGTGGACCACCCGGACGTCGAAGCCTTCATCGAGACCAAGGTGAAGGAAGAGGAGAAGGTCCGTGCCCTGCGGGACGCGGGCTTCGACATGGACCTGGGCGGCGATGACATCACCTCCGTCCAGTACCAGAACGCCAACAACTCGGTGCGGGTCAACGACGAGTTCATGCGCGCCGTTGAGGCGGGCAGCTCGTTCGGCCTGCGCGCCCGGATGACCGGCGAGGTCATTGACGAGGTTGACGCGAAGGGCCTGTTCCGGAAGATGGCAGAGGCGGCCTGGGCCTGCGCCGACCCGGGCATCCAGTACGACGACACCATCAACCACTGGCACACCTCGCCCGAGTCGGGCCGGATTAGCGCGTCCAATCCGTGCAGCGAGTACATGCACCTGGACAACTCCTCGTGCAATCTGGCCTCGCTCAACCTCATGAAGTTCCTGCGCGATGACGACCAGGGCAACCAGTCCTTCGATGCGGAGCGCTTCGCCAAGATCGTCGAGCTGGTCATCACCGCGATGGACATCTCCATCTGCTTCGCGGACTTCCCGACGCACAAGATCGGCGAGACCACCCGTGCCTTCCGGCAGCTTGGCATCGGCTATGCCAACCTCGGCGCGCTGTTGATGGCCACCGGCCATGCGTACGACAGCGACGGTGGCCGGGCCCTTGCCGGGGCCATCACGTCGCTGATGACCGGCACGTCCTACCGGCGCTCTGCCGAGCTGGCCTCCGTCGTCGGCCCGTATGAGGGCTACGCCCGTAACTCCGACGCCCACAAGCGCGTCATGAAGCAGCACTCGGACGCCAACGGTGTCGCCACACGGGTGGACGACCTGGATTCCCCGGTGTGGGCGGCGGCTACCGAGGCGTGGCAGGACGTCATCCGGCTTGGTGAGAAGCACGGCTTCCGCAACGCCCAGGCGTCGGTGCTCGCCCCGACCGGCACCATCGGCCTGATGATGGACTGCGACACCACGGGTGTCGAGCCCGACCTGGCGCTGGTGAAGTTCAAGAAGCTGGTCGGCGGCGGCTCCATGCAGATCGTGAACAACACGGTCCCCAAGGCGCTGAAGCGGCTCGGCTATCAGCCGGAGCAGGTCGAGGCGGTCGTCGCGTACATCGCCGAGCACGGCAATGTGATCGACGCCCCGGGGCTGCGGCCTGAGCACTACGAGGTGTTCGACTGCGCGATGGGCGAACGGGCCATCTCGGCCATGGGGCATGTGCGGATGATGGCGGCGGCGCAGCCGTTCCTGTCCGGCGCGATCTCCAAGACCGTGAACTTGCCCGAGTCGGCCACCGTCGAAGAGGTCGAAGAGGTCTACTTCAAGGGCTGGGAACTCGGCCTGAAGGCGCTCGCGATCTACCGCGACAACTGCAAGGTCGGCCAGCCGCTTTCCGCGAAGAAGAAGGAGGCAGCCAAGGTCGAGCCGGAGCCGGAGAAGATCGTCGAGTACCGGCCGGTCCGTAACCGCCTTCCCAAGGGCCGCCCCGGCATCACCACCTCCTTCACGGTGGGTGGCGCCGAGGGGTACATGACCGCCAACTCCTACCCGGATGACGGGCTGGGCGAGGTCTTCCTCAAGATGTCCAAGCAGGGTTCGACCCTCGCGGGCATGATGGACGCCTTCTCGATCGCTGTCTCGGTCGGCCTCCAGTACGGCGTGCCGCTGGAGACCTACGTCTCGAAGTTCACCAATATGCGCTTCGAGCCTGCGGGTATGACGGACGATCCGGATGTGCGGATGGCGCAGTCGATCGTGGACTACATCTTCCGCCGCTTGGCCCTGGATTTCCTTCCCTTTGAGACGCGCTCGGCGCTTGGCATTCACTCGGTGGAGGAGCGCCAGCGGCATCTGGACACCGGTTCGTACGAGTCCAGTGACGATGACATGGATGTTGAGGGGTTGGCCCAGTCGGCTCCGCGCCAGTTCGCGGCCCCTCAGCACATCGATCGCAAGCCGGAGAAGGTGGCCGTGCCGGCGCCGAAGCAGGCGCACAACTCCACCGAGCTGGTGGAAATGCAGCTTGGCCTTAACGCGGACGCCCCGCTGTGCTTTTCCTGTGGCACCAAGATGCGTCGCGCGGGTAGCTGCTACCTGTGCGAGGGGTGCGGCTCGACGAGCGGGTGCAGCTAACCCACCGAAGCCATCCGGTCTACCCGTAACTCGGCGCATTTGCTGAGGACTTGGTGATGCTGGCTTTGTGAGGAGGTCCGGCCTTTTGGTCGGACCTCCTCGCCGTTGGCGCGGGCTCCCCAACATGTTTGTCTCCGGTTAAGCCGGAACTTCACCGGTTAAACCGGAAGAGAATCTTGTGGCGAATTGTTGCCTTCGTCTTGTGCAGGGAAGCCCTCAACAGGGGAAGCGGGCGGCGTTTTTCGCCGACCTGCTGCGGGGCTACGGCACCGTGCTTCTGACAGTCGCCGGGGATCGGCACTCAGTCGGCAAGCTCCGGCGCTTCGTGTCTATCCTGGAGAACGTCCGGCCAGTCTTCCCCGAAGGACCTTGGCTGTGGCCCACCGAGCGCTGTGGCGTGTCCGGCCGTAAGCAGCCACGCACGATCACCGCTGGTGCGGACGATGCCTGGGGGCAGGCGGTGTGGTGGCGGTTGCCGGTGCTGATGGCCAATGCCCATATCCGGTTCGCCGAGCAGGTCCAGGAACGACTGATGACCCAAGGGGTCCAGATCGGACACAGCCGCGTTCACGAGCTGGTGACGCAAGCGCCGGCACGACTCACCGTCGAGATGCCGTTCGCGCTGTGCCGAATCCTCGATCGCACGCCGTCCGATCTATGGCTCGACCTCGGTCAGGTCGCAGCCGATCACAACCTCGATTGCGTAGCCCGGCAGCGGCTGCGTAGTGCGACAGTCGTTTGCGCCGGCGAGTTCTTTTGACGGCCGCCAAGACCGTGGCCTAGATGGCCGACGCTGTTGACGGTCGCCTTTCCGGTACGACGCTGGATGCTGTCGCCGCCGCTATTGAAGCTGCCGGAATGACCCAGAGCGGTCGTGCGTGCTTCGGCAATCGGCTACAGAGCCCCGCGGGGACGGAGCGGGCGAATGTCGCCGCCATGACCGGGAAGGTCGCATATCGGCTGGGTGTTGCACTGCACGCGGCCGGCATCATCGACCGCATTCCTGTGTGCGCGCGCTGCGAACGCCCCCGCCGGGTGAATCGAGAGGGCTGGCGCAGTCGGCCTGCCAGATTTGCGGGCCTCGTAATCACCGGTCCAAGGCCCTGAGCGCTGATCCTGCTCAGCTGGACTCCACAGGATGCCAGCATTGGCCTCCCGCTGTGACAACTGCGCCGACGATTCAGGGCACCGTCTTGTCGAGCACGCGACCGCGAAGTTCCGGTGCCAGCACCGACGCCGCGCGAAAGGTCGTCATAGACGTCCTGACCCATCGGATATCCCGACGCCTGGTCGGGGAATGGCTGTGCGCCGGCGGGTCACTGACCCAGGACCACGCACCCCCGCCACTGGTCCAACGGCTTCGATACGCCCTTGCCGACGACCTGCCACACATTGACGAACACGTCCACAAGCAGGCGCATGCGACTACTGGACCACCCCCACCGTCAGCAGGTCCGACCAGTTCCATCGCCCACCGTGCTGCCCGGCTCTGCCTCACCCCACTCAAAGGTTGTCCCGTAACGGCGGGACGCAAGTGAGATGATCTCTCATACCGACAGTGTGCTCGCGACCCCTGACAACGCCCGCGGCGGCCCAGCAGCGCCCATCTGTGACCTGCCCCGGACGCGCGGCGACCACCGGTCGGTACTGGCGATGCTGAGATTCCCGGAAGGAAACGGCTGGCCCGGGCGCTCGCCGAAGGCCCGGCCGACGCCCGGGCAGCGAAAAGGTTGGTGTGCAGGGCCGACGGAAGCGGGTAACGTCTTTGTCATGTTCTTCCAGACGCCGATTTACGAGTGAGAGTGTGATGGGCCCCCGCTGACGTCCTGCGACGTCGCCGCCCGTCCCCCACCGATGAATCCGTAGATCACTTCACATCATTACCGGGAGAGCCCGTGACCGTGAGCAAGAACGTCAACAACCCCGTGGGTATGGGTGGCGGCCAGCGCAAGAGGCTGTCCCGCGCCGAACGGCAGAACAACGGTCCGTACCGCAACCTCGATCGCCAGGGTGCAGCCGATCAGAAGGCGGAGCTGGTGCGCAAGATGCGTGAGAAGGCGGGCGCAGCTGAGGGCGACGGGCAGACGGGCGACGACACCGCACAGAGCTGACGCCGCCGCGGGACGGCACCGCACGGGGCAGGGCCCTGGACTGCGACGCGCGGTTCAGGGCCCTGCCGCCGTATCCGGGGCCCAGCCGCCGTACCGGGCGCGGCCGGTCCCGCTCGGCTCCTCGGCTGACCACCCACATCTCAGCCGACCACCCGGGGCAGCCGCAGATTCAGCAGGCCCGTCACTGCCACCACCCCGAACTGCACCAGCAGCGTGACCACCGGCGCGTTCCCCGTGCCCAGTCCGGGCGACACCGCAGCCAAGGATTGTCCGTAACTGACCTTCGCACCGGTGCGGGCGAGCCTTCCCCTGGCCCTTGTAGCCCGTCCTCGCGCCCCTCACACCCCCCGCCTCGGAGCCCGCACAGCCTGAGCCTGCGGTCGGTTGCCGATCCGCCCGTTCGTCTATCCGGCGAGGGCGAGACTGCGCAGTCGTGGGATGCCGAGCATGGCGTGGTGGCCGCCGTCGCCTTTGTGGCGGCAGTCGTGGAGGAGCTTCCAGGTCTTCATGCGGGTGAAGACGTGCTCGACGCGGGCGCGGACCTGCTTGTGGGACTTGTTGTGCACCTGCTTCCAGCTGGGCAGCTTCTCGCCTCTGCCGCGCCTGTGGGACATGGCAAGGCCGGTGCCCGGGTAGCTGCTGTCAGCGATCGTCATGGTGTTGCCGACGGCGGCCTTGGCTCCGCATTCTTGCCATGCTTTGCAGTCGTTGCGGTTGCCGATGCTGAACTCGTACGGGTCCGGCTTTGGCCGGATGGGCAGGCGCGGGGAACATGTAAGGCGCACAGAACATATAGAACATATAGAACATATAGAACAAGCAGAACACGCGATGGACGCGGAGTGCGGGTAAGGGTGGGAGAGGCTGTGAGCGAGTTCCTGTGGGGCGGTGACCGACTGGACTTGGACGCGTACCTGGCGCGCATCGGTGTCGCCGGAGCGGCGGGACCTGAGGAGACTGGCGGAGCGTCGGGCCCGGCGTCGTTGGCCGGGGCGGGGGGCCTTGGGGCTGCCCAGGGGAGTGCCGCGGGCGGGTTCGCCGCCGATCTGGAGACGTTGCGCACTTTGCACCGGGCGCATGTGGCGGCGTTTCCGTTCGAGAACTTGCAGGTTCTGCTGGGGCGGCCGGTCCTTTTGGACGTAGAAGCCCTGCAAGCCAAGATGGTGCGTCAGCGGCGCGGGGGCTACTGCTATGAGCAGAACCTGCTGTTCGCGGCCGTGCTGGAGCGGCTCGGCTTTTCTTTTACGGGGCTCGGAGCGCGGGTGCGGATGGGCTCGGACAAGCTGCTGGCCGACACTCATATGCTGCTGCGGATCTCGCTGGGCGATGCGGAGTGGATCGCGGACGTGGGCTTCGGCGGTGAGGGGCTTTTGGAACCGCTGCCGTTTAGCGATGGTGTCCAGCGCAGCCAGGGTGACTGGACGTTCGGGCTCGCGCGCGAGGCCGGCCCGGTCTGGGTGCTGCGGTCGCTGCACCCAGATGGCTGGTTTGACCTGTACACCTTCACCTCGGAGGAGCGGTACCCGGTCGATTACGAGGTCCGCAACTACTACGTCTCCACGCACGAGCGCTCTCCCTTCGTCTCCCGGCCGGTGGTCCAGCAAACCGAGCCGGGCGCACGGCGCAGCCTCGTCGGCGCGCGGTTGTCTTTCGCGCGCCCCGATGGTTCGTGGGAGGAACGCGAGGTTGAGTCGGACGAGTTGGTTGATGTGCTGTTCAGTGAGTTCGGTATCGAACTGAGCGAGGCCGATGGGAACAAGCTTGTCCAGGGGTATGCCTCCGGTTCGTGACGGTGGCGGTCGTATGGGCCGTACGATGGCGCGGTGCTGGTCAAGTGGATTCGCTGTTCCGTCGTGGACCGTCCTGGGTTCGAGCGTGGGCAGCGGAAATGGGCGGGGTTGCTCGGCGAGCCGGGTTTCCGTGGGCAGGGTGGCGGGTGGAGCCGTAAGCGTCCGGACGTGGCGCACATATTCGGCTTCTGGGAAAGCAGGGCGTTCTACGACTCCTTCATGGCGCGATCGCATGACCGGCTGGCGGCCGGCCAGGCCGGAACGTACAAGGACATGCAAGTGCTGCTCTTTGAGCGGCAGTTCGACGTGAAGGTGGGCTTCCAGCCCCGCTTCACCGATGTGGACGTGGTGCGGGTCGCGCACTGCCAGGTGCACGCGGACCGGGTCGAGCACTTCACCCTGATGCAGGAGAAGGTCTGGAACCCGGCCATGGCTGGGTCACCCGGCATGCTCCGCGGCGTATTCGGTCATGCTCCCGGCAACGAATTCCTCGTCCTGTCGATGTGGAATTCGGCGGCTGAACACGGCAAATACCGGGAGGAGCGGGTGCAAAGGCTCGGCTCCCGGGCCGAGGTGGACGTGGATATCGCCGCGCTAGCCGGCGACGTTGTCGCAACGGAGCCGTCGTGGACGGTGTGAGGAAACGGGTGTGCCACACCGCGGGATAGACCGCGGCGGCTGCCGAGGCTTCCCTCGCATGGCGGGCTGTGCGCCGCGGTGTCACCCGCCTCACCTGCTGCGTTGATCAGGTCGCGCGGAGGCCTTGGCGGGCCGTGGCGAGCCGGCTCCGCCGAGACCGGCTGGTTCTTGCGTGAGGGGTGCCTCCCTCTGGTCATCGGTGCGCTTCGGAGCGTCGGCTTCGGTGGCACGTTGCCGGGCTTCCTCGTCAGTTTGCGGGGTGGTGGTGTGCGGGCCTGTTGGTGAGGTGGCAGTCCCGGCAGGGGCGGTAGGCGCGCTCACATAGGCCCCGGCACGGGTCGCGACGAGCGCGGCAAGGGCGCTCTGTTCGGCGTGCAGGGGGGCTAGGGGTTCGTGGGTGACGAAGACGCGGAAGAAGAGAGGGGCTGAGACGGCGCGCGCGACGGCTTCGGCGTCGGTGCCAAGGGGAGCCTCGCCTCGCTCGATGGCCCGGCTGATCAAGGGCCCACACCGGCTGAACCGCTCGCGGTAGAAGGCACGCAGCCCTTGTGCGGCACGCTCCGACTGGAAGGCCGCGGCGATAAACGCTGAGGGCGCGGCGGCTGTGGCGCGGTCGCCGAAGGTGGCCGTGACCTCGTTGGCCAGAGCACGTAGATCGCCTTCGAGGGTGCCGGTGTCCGGCGGTGACCAGGAATCCTCCCCTGCGAGGTCGAGTGCGTCCGCGATCAGACCGTCAACGCTGCCCCAGCGCCGGTACAGCGTGGTCTTGTGAACCCCTGAGTGCTCCGCGACGTACTCGACGGTCAGGCCCGGATAGCCGTGATCCGAGAGGCCAGTGAGGACGGCGTCGCGGACGGCCGCCCGAGTGCGGGCCGTGCGCCCGCCGGGACGTACGGTCCCCGGCAGCTGATCGGCAGGTTCTCGATTCAATTGCGACTCCCGTTGCGTTAGGTCGGGCGAGTGTGTCATGCTGATCGTAACGCAACAACGGTTGCATTTGAAGCCTGGTCGCTGAGTCTGGAGGATTTCGGTTGCCTACTCAAATCTCACTGCGCGGCGTCACCGTCTCCCGTGGGGACCGACTGCTGCTCGATGCTGTGTCCTTCTCCGTCCGTCCGGGCGAGCGGATCGGCATCGTCGGGGAAAACGGTGCAGGCAAGTCCACTCTGCTGCGCCTGCTGGCCGGCGTGGACCGGCCCGATGAGGGGGTGGTGATCACGGTCGCCGAGGGAGGGGCGGGCTACCTCGGGCAGGCTCCGCAACTACCCCAGGACCGTACGGTTGGCGATGCGATAGACCAGGCCTTGGACGAACTGCGGGCCATGGAGCGACGGCTGCGTGCGCTGGAGCAGATCCTTGGCGAGGCCGGCCCCCAGGAGCTGGCGGAATACGGCGAACTGCTCGCTGCATTCGAGGAGCGCGGTGGGTATGAGGCCGATGCTCGTGTGGACAAGGCCCTGCATGGCCTGGGCCTCGCGCACATCGGCCGCGAGCGACGCCTTGGCGGGCTCTCCGGCGGTGAGCAGGCCCGGCTGGGGTTGGCCTGTATGGTCGCAGCCGCCCCCGAGGTGATGCTGCTCGATGAGCCGACCAACCACCTCGACACCGCGGCGCTGACCTGGCTGGAGGGCGCCCTGCGGGCTCACTTGGGCACGGTGCTCGCGGTCTCGCATGACCGGGTCTTCCTGGAGCGGGTAGCCACCGCTGTCCTGGAGGTGGACGGTGAGCGGTGCGCACTCGTGCGGTACGGAGGCGGGTACTCGACATACGTCGAGGAACAGGCCGCAGCCCGTCGCCGCTGGGAACAGTCCTACGAACAGTGGTGCGCACAGACTGCCGCGCTCGCCGAGATCGCCGTCACCACCGCCCCACGCGTCGCCCCCGGTCGGGCGAGGAAAGACGGCAACAAGATGGCCTACGACCGGGACAAGGGCCGTGTCCAAGCATCGGTCTCCACCCGGGTGCGCAATGTGCAGGAACGGCTGCGCCGGCTCCACGAGGACCCGGTGCCCAGGCCGCCGGACCCGCTGCGGTTCACCGCCACGCCTGCGGCGGGCACGGCAGGCGGGGAGCTCGTGGGCCTTAGCGGCGTGCGAGTGGCCGATCGGCTCACCGTGGACGCCCTGTCGGTGCGCGCCGGGGAGCGACTGCTGATCCACGGCGCCAACGGGGCGGGTAAGTCCACGCTGCTGCGGGTCATGGCCGGAGTGATCCAGCCGGACGAGGGCCGGGTGATACGCCGAGGAAGGATCGGCTACCTCGCCCAGGAGATACCGGTGGACAACCCCACGGAGCGGCTGCTGGCCACATTTGGTCGGGGCCTGCCGGAGGGGCCTGAGGAACACGCCCAGCGGCTGCTGTCCTACGGGCTGTTTCGCGCACGCGATCTGCATGTGCCGGTGGGCTCCCTCTCGGTTGGCCAGCGCCGCCGCCTGGCGCTTGCCCGATTGATGGCCAGGCCAGCGGATCTGCTGTTGCTCGATGAGCCGACCAATCACCTTGCACTCAGCTTGGTTGAGGAGTTGGAGGAGGCCCTTGGGAGGTGGTCCGGTGCTCTGGTGGTGGTCTCCCACGACCGGCTGCTGCGCAGCCGCTTCACCGGCGCTCACCGTGAGATACGCGACGGGCGACTGGCCGGCGGCTGACCGCTGTCACTGCTATCACTTGCTATCACTGCTGTTCGTGCTGTCCGGACGCGCGGTCCTGCAACCGTCCCCACGGCAGTCGAACGATGGTCGATCTAGGGTGGCCGCATGGCACGACCCCAGCGCATTGTCCTTGTCCGGCACGGCGAGTCCGAGGGAAACGTCGATGACACCGTCTACGAAAGAGAGCCTGACCATGCGCTGGCCCTGACGCCCAAAGGCCAGCAACAGGCCGCCGAAGCGGGTGCCGAACTACAGAAGGCCTTCGCGAACGAGGAGATTTCCGCGTATGTCTCCCCGTACCGCCGCACTCACGAGACGTTTCATCTGCTGGGTCTTGACCCCTCGCGGACGCGGGTACGGGAGGAGCCGAGGCTCCGGGAGCAGGACTGGGGTAATTGGCAGGACCGAGACGATGTTCGCAGGCAGAAGGCGTACCGCGATGCATACGGCCACTTCTTCTACCGGTTTGCGCAGGGCGAGTCCGGCGCTGATGTATACGACCGGGTGGGTGCCTTCCTGGAGAGTCTGTGGCGCAGCTTCGAAGACCCTGGTCACCCGTCCAACGTTCTGCTGGTGACTCACGGTCTGACCATGCGGTTGTTCTGCATGCGCTGGTTTCACTGGAGCGTCGCGGAGTTTGAGGCGCTGTCCAACCCGGGCAACGCCGAATATCGGTCCCTGGTGCTGGGCGACGACGGACGGTACCGCCTTGACCGGCCCTTCGAGCGCTGGTGCACCCCTGAGCCGTATCCGCTACCGGTTAGAGTTCGCTGCGATGACCGCTGACCGCTTCGAACGTGCCCACGCGAGCCTGCGCGGGTTGGCCGTGGGCGACGCCCTCGGTTCCCAGTTCTTCGTCCCCGCCAACTATCCCTCCCTTCAAGCACGCGCGTTGCCGACCGGCCCATGGCAGTGGACCGACGACACCGAGATGGCCTGCTCCGTGTTGGCCATCTTGGCGGTGCACGGCCGCATCGATCAGGACGCGCTCGCCGCCTCGTTCGCCACGCACCACGACTTCGACCGCGGTTACGGTCCGGCGGTGAATCGGATGCTGAGACTGGTCAGGGAGGGGGCGGACTGGCGCAAACTGGCCGCCGGACTCTTCAACGGCCAGGGCTCTTGGGGCAACGGCGCCGCCATGCGCATCGCCCCGCTAGGTGCCTGGTATGCGGGCGATCCCGAACAGGCGTCCCATCAGGCGGAGATCTCCGCGTACACCACGCATCAGCACCGAGAGGCGGTGGCGGGAGCAATGGCGGTAGCGGCTGCTGCGGCCTTGGTCGCCGACCCGGCTGGACCCAAGGAGCCAGAGCGGTTGCTGGATGAGGTGGTGGCGCTGGTGCCGCGCAGCGCGGTCCAGGCGGGGGTGCGGCGCGCCCGCGACATGCTCGACTTCGCTGACCCCGTCACCGTCGCCGCCGTGCTTGGTTGTGGGCGCCGTACGAGCGCGCATGACACGGTGCCGTTCGCGCTATGGGCAGCGGCGGGTCATCTCGCTTCCTACGAGCAGGCATTTTGGGCGACCGCGCAAGCAGGCGGCGACGTGGATACCACCTGCGCGATCGTCGGTGGCATCGTCGCGGCCAGAGTGCAAAGTGCCCCACCCGCCACGTGGCAGGAGCGTACCGAGAAACTCCCCGACTGGGTGCCCGCCACGGCGCGCTGATCAAGGCGCCGCTCGGGCCGCCGACCACGGGGCCCGGTGGCCCCTGAGCGCTACGCGTCGGGGCCACGGGAGCGGATCGGCGCCTTGTGATCGGTTCGCACGCCGGTTGCACGCTGGTTTGTCCGCTGATGGCATGGCGGTGCCGCCGGTCTCGCGCTCGCCGCGGTGCCGCTCAGTGCCTCAATGTGGCTCTGGCACACCTTGATCATGAACAGTTTCACCACGAAGGTGACGCCCACCAGCGCCGAGGCCGCGCTGAAGAGAGGCATGCGAGGTGCCGCGCGTCATCGCCTCGTGACCCCATGACACGGGCGGTTTTCCGGCCTCGCCTCGGACCGCATCGGCCCTCTGTTCCGTAGTGCTGCCAGCCAGCCGGTCAGCCGGTCAGGAAGAAGGAGGCTGCTCCTCGGCCTCGGCTTCGTCCTCACAGGCTCGCGGAGGTGAAGATCGTCATCAAACGTCATCAATATGGAAAGCCCGAGTGCACCGCACATCTGCTGCATTGCATTGAGCAGCCCGGATGCCGCCCCCGCTTCGTGTCGGGCAACACTGCAAACAGCGGTGACAGCGACGGTGAGGATGAGGGTGACGAAGTGCAAACGTATGCCGAAGCCGAAGCGGACCATCGGGCCCACGGATGCTTCCGCCGTACGAACTGTCGGGCGTGATCGCGAGCTCCCAGGTCTTGCCGATGCCTGCGATGGCCGTTCCCGACGCGGCACGGCTTGCGGCCGAATCACTGGCAGCAGCCGCAGTGAGAGGCCGGCGCGCGTGATGCTTTCCTCCTCCGGGTGGACACTCGCTGACCCAAGCGGCGTAGTCTTAGCCTCGCCATGCCCTACGAACCGCCCACCCACACCGTCGAGCGCTCATTGCGCGCCACGACCGGAGCCAAAATCATCGCCGGAGTCGATGAGGTCGGCCGTGGAGCGTGGGCTGGTCCGGTCACCGTCTGCGCCGCCATCACCGGGTTGCGCCGCCCGCCCACCGGACTCACCGACTCCAAGCTACTGACGCGGGATCGCCGTACGGAGATGGCCGCGGTGCTGGCCACCTGGGTGACCGCGCACGCACTCGGCCACTCATCGCCCGAAGAGATCGACAAGTTGGGTATGACCGAGGCGCTGCGGCTCGCCGCGACACGTGCCTTGGACGCGCTGCCGGTGCGGCCCGACGCGGTGATCCTCGACGGCAAGCACGACTATCTCGGCGTACCTTGGCGGGTCCGAACGGTGATCAAGGGCGACCAGTCGTGCATCGCTGTAGCCGCCGCCTCCGTGCTGGCAAAGGTGCAGCGGGACGCGATGATGGCGGAACTGGGCGTCGGCTGTGCTGAGTTCCGCTTTGAAGACAACGTGGGTTACCCGTCGCCCACGCACCGTGCCGCCCTGGAGGAACTGGGCCCCACCGTGCATCACCGGTTGTCCTGGGCCTACCTGGACTCGCTGCCGCGCTGGCAGCACCTCAAGCGGCCCCGAGTCGCTCCGGAAATCGCCGACTTGGAGAGCGAAGGCCAGCTCGGTTTCGACTTCACAGGGGCCTAAATCGCCCAACCGGCCACCCGCCGGCGCGACCCGCGTCGGCGTTTGATAGACATCACACATGCCTCTCATCCCCGAGGAGCCTCAGATTCACGAGAGTGTCCCGGGTCCCCGCGTAGCGCCGGCTTCCGGCCATGCAGCGGCGACCCCCCGTCCCGTTCCCGGCCCTGGCCCCCGGCCCGTCCCGATGCGGCCCGGTCGTCCCGGATCGAACCGAGGCCCGGCGACCCCGGCGCAGCGCACGTCCTCGGACGCTGCGCGGCCCGCGTCGGTCCCCGCCGCCGTCCCGTCCAAGGTGTCAACTACGCCGCAGATCCAGCTCATCCCCGCCTCTGAGCAGGGGGCGCTGGACGCCGCGGACGAAGCCGTTGACCTGCTGTTCGACTCCGGCCGTGCACCCGGTGAGGTGTTGGTGCTCACGACCGGCGATCCGCACCCGTGGGCGGCGCACGAGCTGTCCTTCGGCGAGGCGTCGTACTGGGCGCAGCACGACGCAGGCGATGACGTTTTCTACGCAGCCGCTGACGCCGGCCGCGCCAGCGGCCGTCCGGTCGTGGTCGTGGCCGTCAACGGTGGCGCCGACGACGCCGTGGCCCAGTTGCTGCCCAAGGCGATGTCCCGTGCCGGTGTACTGCTCATCGTTTGCGGCGACCCGCAGCGGATCAACAGCATGCTTACCGCGGGCGTTTAGCTCCCGCGGGCCAGCCGCGCCAACCTGATGTACGCCGGCCGGGCGCTCCCTCGTGAAGGGGGCGTCCGGCCAGTGGCGTGCGCCGACTGAAAAGTATGTGCGGCCCCTCAGCGACAGCGGTGTGTCGCCTGGGCGCACGGTGGTAGTTGGCCCCGGCGCGTACGGGGTGCGGGTCAGCAAGCGGCCGAGTGCTGTAGTCCGCCGGGGGCTGCGCCGTCTACGTTGCGGCTGGCCG
Organism: Streptomyces zagrosensis; assembly: GCF_014203645.1. Taxonomy (GTDB): domain Bacteria; phylum Actinomycetota; class Actinomycetes; order Streptomycetales; family Streptomycetaceae; genus Streptomyces; species Streptomyces zagrosensis. The sequence goes on from NZ_JACHJL010000012.1 coordinate 89,163, forward strand.
CACCATCGACCGAGATCTCCGTCGCCTCCGCCGCGAACGCTTCGCGCCGGGACCCTGCGTAGGGGCGCCGACCGCTGCGCCCCTCACCCAGTACCTGCCAGCCACTAGGCGTCATCGTGATGTACGCACCGCAGCGCAGGCCGTGCAGGGTGCACGCGTCGCGCAGTCCCCACATCCACGCGCCGTCTTCCTCGGTCCAGTTCCCGCTACCCTCCCGGCAGTACAGCAGCACCGCCGTACGCACCGGGGCTCGCAACCGCAGGTCGTGCGGGATGATCCGACGCAGCCGTGCCAGCAGTCCGTTGCGCAACTCCCACCCGTCGGCGTCCGTGCTGCGCTGGCGGAAGGATGCGCTGGCCGCCAGCCGACCATCTTGGTGGAGCACCCCGACCACCGCAGTTGACGGTAGGGGCAGATGGCGCGCGTGTAGGCCGCTGACCAGTTCGCGAGGGTTGGAGAGCAGGGGGATTTTGGCGGCGGCCCACTCGGCGGGTTCGAGTATGCGGCCCAGGCGGTGGGAGGGATCGTATGCAGGGGGTGGGGCGAAACCGAAGGTCACGGTCCTCCCTTCCTCTCTGTGCCCGAGCTGGGCAGGGCGGCGGGCATGGCACGCACCACGGAAGTGCCCAGCTAGGGGAACGGGACGACCGGGGAGCCGATCCAATCTTCGCGGTCACGCTGGCGGGCGGCAATGAACAGCTGGTGAGACTGACCGCTATCCGGCCATATGTGGCCTTTATTTCTGGTCGTTGGTGCTACAAATCTTGTCCTTAGGCATCCCCGCACCGCGAGGACCAGTGGAAACAGCTCCCGGGCGCCGGCCTGCGGTAGCAGCGGGGCGGCTGCCGTGAGGGGCCAGCCGGGAGCGATGCGGTTCCATCGAGGGCGCTGGAGTGGGCAGGCCAGGTGGCCACCCGGCTATGCACGGGCTCAGGGCAGACGGCGTGCCGTGGTCGGTAGATGTAGCACGCCTGAGCTCAGGCTCGGTCCAGCGGCCCCGCGGAGTACCAGTGTTCGCGCCCAACGTTGCCGGAGCACCCGGGCACCCGGGCACCCGGTCGTTCGGCGAGGCCGTGCTGACGCGTGCGCTTGCGGTCATCGCGGTGGCCGGTGCGGGCCCATCCGGTGGCAGAGCGGTGAGCACCATGCGCAGCCTGCGACAGTCCAGGCGGACGCCACGGCCCCGGTCGCGGAGGCGGTGCGCCTCATCGACGACCAGCCGCCCCGTGGACGCGGAGACCTCAGGCAACATCTGATCGCGGACATCGCAAGTATTCAGCCGCTCGGGGCCACCGCACCAAGCACGCATCCGCCGGAACGGAGCCTTTGACCTGCGTAAACATGGCCATTGAGAACGTTGTGGCCGAGTAGTCGCGCCAGCCATTCTCGTTCGGTAGGTGGTTGGTGGACCACCGGTGAGCTCCCCGTCACGCCCGGCGAAGTGGCCGAGTGTCCTAGCTATCGGGTTGCATGGAGGCATGGACAACCTGGAGCTCCGCACCGAAGCCGACGCCATCCTCGCTGAACTAGTCGGCGGCCCTGGGGGTGCTGCGCGGTTGCGGGAGGACCAGTGGCAGGCGGTGGCGGCTCTGGTGGAGGAGCGTCGGCGTGCTCTGGTGGTGCAGCGCACTGGTTGGGGCAAGTCGGCGGTGTACTTCGTGGCCACCGCGCTGCTGCGCCGACGCGGCTCCGGCCCCACGGTGATCATCTCGCCCTTGCTCGCGCTGATGCGCAACCAGGTGGCGTCGGCGGCGCGGGCCGGTATCCAGGCGCGCACCATCAACTCGGCCAATCCGGAAGAGTGGGACACCATCTACAAGGAGGTCGAGCGCGGCGAGACCGACGTTCTCCTCGTCAGCCCGGAACGCCTTAATTCTGTGGATTTTCGTGATCAGGTGTTGCCCAAGCTTGCGGCCACGACCGGATTGCTGGTGGTCGATGAGGCACACTGCATCTCCGACTGGGGGCACGACTTTCGGCCGGACTACCGCCGGTTGCGGGCGATGCTCGCTGAGCTTGCCCCCGGTGTGCCGGTGCTGGCCACCACCGCGACCGCCAACGCGCGAGTCACTGCGGATGTGGCCGAGCAGTTGGGGACCGGTGCCGGCGAGGCACTGGTGCTGCGCGGTCCGCTGGAGCGCGAAAGTCTCCGACTCGGTGTGGTCCGGTTGCCTGCTGCCGCGCATCGCCTGGCCTGGCTTGCCGAGCACCTGGAGGAGCTGGAGGGCTCCGGAATCATCTACACCCTCACCGTCGCCGCAGCCGAGGAGGCCACCGCCTTTCTTCGCCTGCGCGGCTTCACGGTGGCCTCCTATACGGGGCGCACGGAGAACGCCGATCGGCTACAGGCCGAGATCGATCTCCAGGAGAACCGGGTCAAGGCGCTGGTTGCGACGTCCGCGCTCGGCATGGGCTTCGACAAGCCGGACCTGGGCTTCGTCGTTCATCTGGGCTCACCGTCCTCGCCGATTGCCTACTACCAGCAGGTGGGGCGCGCGGGCCGCGGGGTTGAGCATGCTGATGTGCTGCTGCTGCCGGGCCAGGAGGATGAGGCCATCTGGCGCTACTTCGCCGACACCGCATTCCCGCCCGAGGCACAGGTCCGTCAGACCCTGGCCGCCCTCGCCGATGCGGGGCGTCCGCTGTCCGTCCCGGCCCTGGAGGCCCTCGTTGACCTCCGGCGCACCCGTTTGGAGACCATGCTCAAGGTGCTTGACGTGGACGGGGCCGTCAAACGAGTGAAGGGTGGCTGGACTTCCACCGGTGAACCGTGGGTCTACGACGCCGAGCGGTACGTCTGGGTAGCTCGGCAGCGCGCGGCCGAGCAGCAGGCCATGCGGGATTACGTCAGTACATCCCAGTGCCGGATGGAGTTCTTGCGCCAGCAGTTGGACGACGAGGGGGCGGCCCCCTGCGGCCGTTGCGACAACTGCGCGGGAGCCTGGGCCGATTCATCTGTTACGGCTGAGACGTTGTCGGGGGCAGCGAAGGAACTGGATCGCCCGGGCGTGGAGGTTGAGCCGCGCCGCATGTGGCCGACGGGCATGTCCGCCCTGGGCATCGATCTCAAGGGTCGTATCCCGGCCAAGGAGCAGTGTTCCACCGGCCGCGCCCTGGGACGGCTCTCGGACATCGGCTGGGGCAACCGGCTACGCCCGCTGTTGGCGGAGAGCGCGCCCGATAGGCCGGTCCCCGACGACGTCTTGCAGGCCGCGGTGGCGGTCCTCGCCGATTGGGCGCGCTCCCCGGGCGGCTGGGCGTCGAATGCCCCAGATGCCGCTGCCCGACCGGTGGGCATCGTCGCTGTGCCGTCCCTGGCCCGTCCGCAACTGGTCGGCTCCCTCGCCCAAGGACTCGCGACCATTGGCCGCCTCCCCTTCCTGGGAAGCCTGACGTACACCGGGCCGAGCGGCGCGCATGCGGTACGTCGCAGCAACTCAGCCCAGCGCGTCAGTGCGCTGTCCGGAGCCTTCACCGTCTCTGAGGAGCTGGCTGGTGCGCTGGCTCACTCTCCCGGCCCCGTCCTCCTCGTGGACGACTACACCGACTCCGGCTGGACCCTCGCCGTCACTGCTCGTCTGCTCCGCCAGGCAGGCAGTGCCCAGGTTCTCCCGCTGGTCCTCGCTGCGGCAGGCTGAGCTTCCTGCCTCTGTGGGCGTGGTGAAGGCCTGGGGCGGCGGCGTCCTCACGTTGGCCAGGACACCCCGCCCACTCAACTCGGCTCCTAATCATGCCCAGTTGGAAGTCGGGTTCTCGGTCGGCGGCGACCTGGCCACAGCGGCCCTGGTACTGAGCCGCTGTGGCGCCCTCTTCGACAACCTGAACGCGGCGAATACCGCCCCCGCCCGGCCGTTGCCGTTACATCGCACCGTCGTACGTGCCCACCAGCACGCCCCTGGGACTCGATAAGAAGCCCTCAATCTGGCGCCCGGGCTGCCTCGGGGCGGTCTGACCAGCACGGGGCGGTCTGACCAGCACGTGGCGCCTGGCCGGCGCCGATGCCGGCACCGGCTGTCCACTTGCCTCCACTCTCACGGGCGAGAACGCCACCCTCACGGGCGAGAACGCCAACGACTGCACTCAGTTCACCCCCATGACTGCAACCGGACTCACCGTCGCGACTGCACCCCAGTTCACGGCCGGGGTGGGGGCCGTCCAAGCGTCCACACCAGAACTGGGACGGCTCCCGGCAGTCTCGGGTGATCTCGGGCATGGTTACTCCGCGCCCTCGCGACGAGGGCTACTCCTTGAGGGCCGGCTGGACCTGACTGCGACGGCGCAGTGCCAGCCACACCATCTCGGAGCAGGCCGATCCCCTGCGTCGGCACCCATGCAACCTGATTCCTCGGCATCGCGCGGACGAGTCTCGCAACCTGTGGATAACTCTGTCCGTCATGCAATTAGTACGACAATATGGCGATCTACGAGTTATCCACAGGGCTGGTGAGATCTTGCCGATCACGCGACTCTCGGGCCATGACGAACCGCAACGAACCCTTCAGCCCGTCCGGCTCCTCCGACTCGCCCCACCCGCAGTCTTCGCACTCCGCAGACCTGGGCCAGATCACGCTCCGCAGTCCGGCCGAGCTTGCCGATGCCCTCCCGTATCTCCTCGGCTTCTATCCCACGGACAGCGTGGTGATGATTGCGCTGCACGGCGAGCGCGGTCGCTTCGGCGGCAGGCTGCGCCTTGGCATCCCCACCACGCCCCAGGACTGGCCGGCAATTTGCGACCAGCTCGCCGAATGCCTGATCGCCGGCAGCCGGCAACGTGGCCACCAGATCACTGGCGTCGTCCTCTTCCTTTGCCAAGACCCCGCGCGTGACGAGAGCGGACAGCAGGTGATGGAGCGACTGCGCCCGCTCGCCCAGCGGCTACGCCTCGCGTGCGGCGCCCTGGAAGCCCCCATCTACGAGGCGCTCTGCATCTCGGAAGACACCTTCTGGTCTTACTGCTGCCCTGACCAGCGCTGTTGCCCTCCTCAAGGGACACCGCTCGTTCTTCCCGGCACCTCTGCCATGGCCGCCGCTGCCGCATATGCGGGAATTCAGGTCCGCGGCTCGCTCCGACAGATGGAGGATCGACTAGCGCCGCTGTCTGCACCGCGAGCACCCGAGCAGGAGCAAGCGCTGGACGAGGCCGCCACCGCCCTCGTCCCCAAGATGCTCGGCGACGCCGACCGCGCGACGGTGCGCGGCAAGACACTCAACGTTGCAGGACAGGTCCTCGAACGTTTCAAGAAAGCCGAGCCGGTGACGGGCTGCTCGGCGGCCGACGACCGAGATGATCATCTCCTGCAACACGATGAGGCAGCGGAGATCATCCTCGGCATTCAGGACCGTGCCACGCGCGACCGGGCCGCTGAGTGGATGGAAGGACCTGAGGCGGCGCCCGCGCTACGCCTGTGGCGCGCGCTCGCCCGCCGTTGCGTGGGCGCCTATGCGGACCACGCAGCAGCGCCGCTCACCCTGGCGGGTTGGGTTGCCTGGTCACTGGGCGACGAGCCCGAGGCCCGGGTCGCTCTCAGTCGAGCTCTGCACGCGGACCCCGATTATGTCTTCGCCAGGCTGCTGCACCAGGCATGCAACGAGGGAATTGATCCCGAGCCGCTGCGGCGGTGCCTGCGTGAGGCGCAGGCCGGGCGTTCGGCGGACAGCGCCGTACTGAGCGCCGTAAGGGAAGAACTACGGCGCCTTGCGGGGAAGGACAACAAAACCCGGCGTCCTACGGGCGATACGCCGACCACAGGGGAGCGCACGGTACAGCGCAAGCCCGTACCGCAGCCACCGCGAGCGCGAGATGCGCGCGCCGTACGCGAGAGCGGCACGCGATCCGGGGGAGACGGGGCCCCACCGGCGCACCATGCCGCCGGGACACAAGGAACCCAGAGCCCATCGACTGACGGAGTGCCAACGGTGCCGCAGCAGCGACGGCGCATTCGGTGCTTGCAGCCAGGCAAGGGAAGCCGGCCGGCCACACGGCGCGGCGCGGGTGAGACGCGCGGCCCGGCGGGCAAGCCGCGGGCACGCCGCCGCAGCGGGCCGCGCGATGTGAACGGCAGGGACTAGTACTCCAGTCAGACATCGTTGCCTGAGCTGGTTCTTCTTCGGTAGTGGCAGCGGCGGGCGATGGCCTGGTGCTGTCTGCGCCAGAGGGACCAGTTCAGGGCGTGGACGACTGGTCCGAGGCGGGGTGTGGGGCGGGGCCAGAGAGTGTCCAGGAGTCTGCGGATCTCTGCCACCGTGAAGCGGATGGTGCTGGTGGGGTCGTTTGTGCGGCCCCCTTTCGGTGGCCTGGGCTGCGACTGCGGCCAGGAATGCGTGGGCGAGCATGGCCAGGGTGATGTGTCGATACCAGCGCGGATACCGACGGACCTCGTACTGGTCGAGGCCGCATTCGTTCTTGGCGGCTTGGAAGGCTTCCTCGATCGCCCAGCGCGAGCCGGCGATGCGGACCAGGTCGGCGACGCTGGTGCCGTTCGGGGCGTAGGCGAGGTAGTAGGCGATCTCGTCCGGACGGACCAGGTGGCGGCGGCTCAGTACCCACCGCTGGTGGGTGGGCCGGTCGCCATCGAAGACACCGATCGCCGGTAGGCGGGCGGTCGCCCAATCGTAAACTCGCGGGCCTTTGGCGCCGTCTTCGCAGGAGTGCCGTTCCCATGCCTGCTTCGGGGCCTTAACGACGGCCTGGTCGATATGGCCGAAGGGAGCGTGCAACTGCTGCGGCTTCGGTACGGCCAGGACGTAACCGACGCCGGCTTCTTCCAGGGTGCAGCGCATGCGCCATTCCTGGCCGTAAGCACCCGTCACCCAGGCGATCGGCAGATGTGAGGCCAGCGCCCGCAGGATCATCGCGCGGGCCAGTGCGCCCTTGGTCGCGAACCTGTGGCTGTCTGCGACCTTCGCAGCCCGGCACCGGTTGGTGTCGGCAGTCCAGGACTTCGGGAGATACAGTTCCTGGTCCACCAGTGCCCTGCCCTTGGCCGATGCGTAGGCGGCGAAGACTGCGATCTGGCAGTTCTCGGTGCGGCCGGCGGTGCGGGAGTACTGCCTTTGCACCCCGGCGGACGCGGCGCCCTTCTTGAGGAAGCCGGTGTCGTCCACGATCAGGACCCCGTCCGTGGCGCCGAGGCGCTCGGCAACGTAGTGCTGGACGTCGTCCCGGACCACGTCAGCGTCCCAGGATGCACCGTTTAGCAGGTGCTGGAAGCCGGCCGGTCCGCGGTGACCTGCGTACTCAGCGAGCTGCCAGCCGTTTTTCCGTTCCACCGGCGCCAGCAGACCGCGCACGTAGTCCCGCATCCGCCACCGCAGATCCACCCTGGAAAACTAGCCCGCAACCCGCACGTACACCGACTCCAACTCCTCAGCCCACAGGTCGGCTTCGTCCACCCCCCACCATGCCCGGAACAACGAAGCCAACCAGCTCAGGCAACGATTTCTGACTGGAGTGCTAGGCGTGGTCCGCGTGCGGGAGCGTGTGGTGGGGGGAGCTCGGGTGCGTTGGTTACGCGGAGGCCAGCCAGGACACCGCGTACGGATGGGTGCGCGGCACCCGGCCGAACCGCTCGCCGGTGATCGCTGCGATGCCAGCGGGCCGCCGGCCCGACGGCACGAGGCTGCCAGGTGGCCTGCGCCACGTGTTACAAACGGCTGGGGACCGGAGCACGGGGAGGGCGGAACCATGGCGGAGGTTCGTTTGGCGGCTCGGAGTGACCGCTTCGACGAAGACGACGACCGCTGGCGGAGCCAGGTGCTTCATCTGCATCGAGCGCTCGAAGAGGCCGCGGGCCGTGTGGAGTGCCGCTCCGAGCCGGTCTCGGGGACCAAGGGGGCGCTCTCCGATGTGGTGCTCCACCTCACGGGCCCCGGCATCGTCGCCGGGCTCGTGGCGGCGCTCGTCGCGTGGCTCAAGCGTGATCGCGGCCGAAGTGTGCGTCTGACTTGGACCGTTGACGGTCGGCGCGGCGAATTCACCGTAACGGGCACCACCATCGACAACGACACCCTCCGCAGCGCGCTGGAGCACGGCCTGCACGCGGCGGCGGGGGACTCGCCAGCCCCCGGCGAGCCGGACGACCAGAACGGCGCCTCGGGTGACTGAGTCGGGCAAGGCGTACCGGGCGCTCCTGATCGGCAACTCCGCGTTCCCCCGTGACCCCGACCGTCTGCGTACCCTCCTCGGGCCGCCGACGGACGTTCCCCTGCTGGCCGCGGCCCTGACGGACCCCGAGACGGGTCTGCACGAGGCCGACGCGGTGGGGACGGTCCTGGAACAGACCGCACAGCACATCAGAGACGAACTGGAGGAGTTCTTCGGGCGCGCGCTGCCGCACGAACAGCTCTTCCTCTACTACAGCGGGCACGGCCTCCTCGACCTCCGCAACAGGCTGCGCCTGTGCGCGCGCGACACCACGGTCGGACGTCTTCAGGCGCGTTCCGTAGACCTTGAGTTCATCAACGCGCTGATCGACGGGTGCGCGGCGCGGTCGATCGTCGTCATCCTGGACTGCTGCTTCAGCGGCGCCGCCGCCGTGAAGGGAACAGACCCCGCGGCCCAGTTGGCGGGGCACGGCCGGTTCGTGATGACCAGCTCCAGCAGTGCGGACACATCTGCCGACGCCGAGCGGGCGGGCGCGGCCAGCCCCTTCACCCGACACCTGGTCACCGGGCTGAGAACCGGTGCCTCCGGCCGGGATGACCTGGTCACGGCGTACGACGTCTTCCAGTACGTCCACCGCCGGCTCCTGGCCTCCGGGCAGACCCCGCACATGAAGACGGAAGCCGCGGTCGGCGCCATTCCCCTCGCGCGACGCCCGCAGCGGCCGGCCGAACGGGAGGGGGCGGCCGGCCCGGGCCGCACCGCCGGAGGTGACGCCCTTTCCCTCGACGTGCGCCCGGTCTTCACCGACCCCAACGGCACCCGGGCCCCGCTGGCCACGTACACCGACTCCAGCGGTCTCCTGCTCGTCCGCCTGCCCCAGCACGGAGCGTTCCTGACGACCCACCGCGAAGAGATCACCGCGGCGGCCGATGGCGCACCCGCCACCGCCGAACTGTACAACCGGGCGGCCGTCACGTGGCGCGCCGTCCACCCCCGCGAAACGGGACGCAAGGTGACGGACCTGCGCGCCGACACCTCGGGCGGCACCGTCGCGTTCATCTTGCCGGACGACGCGGGCACCGTGGAGTGGCAGGAGTGGCAAGTACGCGCCTTCCACCAGGCCAGGTCTCAGCGGCGCTGGCCGGGCACGCTTCACGCGCCGAACTCCACCATCGAGGAATACAAGACCGACCGGGTCTACCGGCGTCTCAGGACGGCTACCTGGCGGGCCCGGCTGTGGCTGTCGACCCTCGTCTCGATGGCAACGGTGCTGGTCTCGATGGTAACGGTGCTGGACGCCCCGACTGGCGACACCTGGTACGAACGTGGCTGCCGCGTAGTCCTCGGCTTGGCCTTTCTCTTATCGCTGTGCCAGACGCTCCTACACATCCAGGACACCCGGAGGTTTCGTCGCGTGCGCCGCGTGCTGTACGGCTCTGGCCTGTACGCCGTCTCGATGGTGATGGAGACCGGGTTCGTGACAGAGACCAGCTCCGACGGCTTCGGCGTGATCGAGCTGCAAAAGCCGTTCGCGTGGCTGCGGTACGACGGTGCGCCCGAGGCGTCGTTCACGCGGGGTGAACCCGATGGAATGCCGCTGGAGGAGGAACGGTCCATGTTGCCCGCACTCGCCGTGCCCCTCCACTCCTTCCACGGGCGGTACGTCAGGGAGCGGTGCGACCGGCCGGACAAGCCGGGACTCGAACGCGTCGAGGTCATCGGCACCCCGAGACCCGGGCACTGGGTGGTCATCTGTACCGAGGACGGCCTGCTCTGGCCGCACGCCGAGATCTGGTGAGGCATCGCCGACCATCGGGCTAGTACTCCAGTCAGAAATCGTTGCTTGAGCTGGCTGGTTTCGTTGGTCAAGGCATGGTGGGAGTGGACGACGCTGGTCCGTGGGCGGCTGAGCTGGAGTCGGTGTTTGCGCGGGTGGCGGGCCGTTTCTCGCGGGTGGATCTGCGGTGGCGTATGCGGGACTACATGCGGGGCCTGCTGGCGCCGGTGGAGCGGAAGAACGGCTGGCAGCTCGCCGAGTACGCGGGCCACCGCGGCCCGGCCGGCTTCCAGCACCTGCTTGACGGCGCGACCTGGAACGCCGACGCGCTCCGAGACGACGTGCAGCACCACGTTGCCGAGCAACTTGGCGACCCAAAGGGCGTGTTGATCGTGGACGACACCGGATTCCTTAAGAAGGGGACGGCTTCGGCCGGTATCCAGCGGCAGTACTCTGGCACCGCAGGCTGCACCGAGAACTGCCAGATCGAGGTCTTCGCCGCCTACGCGACGGCCAAGGGCCGGGCGCTGGTAGACCGCGAGTTGTACCTGCCGAAGTCCTGGACGGGCGAAGCGGTCCGGTGCCGGGCGGCGGGGATTCCCGGGAACCGGGGGTTCGCGACTAAGGGTGAGCTGGCCCGGGCGATGATCCTGCGCGGGCCCTGGCTTCGCCCCTGCCCGTCGCCTGGGTGAGCGGCGACTGTGCCTACGGGCAGGAATGGCGGATGCGCCGCACCCTGGAGGAGGCCGGTGTCGGCTACGTTCTTGCCGTGCCGAAGTCCCAGCAGCTTTATGCTCCCTTCGCACGGATCGACCACGCCATCGCCCAAGCGCCGGAGGAAGTCTGGGAACAGCTGTCCTGCGGCGAGGGGGCCAAGGGACCTCGGGCCCATGACTGGACGGCCGTTCGCCTTCCGGCCATCGACGTCTTCGACGGCGACGCACTGACGCACGAGCGGTGGATGCTGGCCCGCCGCAGCCTGCTAGGCCCGACGAGATCGCCTGCTACGTCGCCTACGCGCCCAACGGCATCGCGGTCGGGGACCTGGTCTGGGTCGCCGGGGCTCGCTGGGCGATCGAGGAAGCCTTCCAGGCAGCCAAGAACGAGTGCGGCCTGGACCAGTACGAGGTCCGCCGATACCCGGGCTGGTACCGGCACACCACCCTGGCCATGCTCGCCCACGCCTTCCTAGCTGTCCTCGCTGCCCAGGCCACTGCAAAGGGGGCAGCAGAAACGGCGCCACCAACACCATCCCCATCACCGCGGCAGAGGTCCGGCGGTTCCTGCACGTTCTGCTTCCCCGCCCCAAGCCCCACAACGGCCCCATCGCGCACGTTCTGAGCTGGACCCACTGGCGCAGACGACACCAGGCCACAGCCCGGCACTACCACTACCGAAGAAGAACCAGCTCAGGCAACGATTTCCGACTGGAGTACTAGTGAGGTCGCGCCGGGACGAAGGGGCTCGGAGGCGCTGCGGTCCTGCCCGAGCCCCCTGGCGGGCGAAGGTTCTAAGTGGGCTGGAGCTTGCGTGCTGCCCGAGCACCCGGCAAGTGCCGCAGTCTGCGGCCGAGTTCGGGCCCCGACAGTGAACTGCGCCTGGACTCCGACGCTCACCACCCGGCCAGCCCCGCCACGTCCCGCGCTCTGCTCGGCATCGGCTCCCCGGGACGCTCGACCTTCCTGGCGCGGCCGACTGTGGCGCGGACCGACTGTGGCACGGACCGAAAGTGGCGCGGACCGACCGACCGTGCCCCGGCTCCGGCACGTGGACCAGGTTCGGGCGTATGCCCTGGCACCTGCATCCAGCCGGTCGCAGTGCAATCGGTCGCACACACCGCACTACTCCCTGTGTGCCAGGCGTCCGTGTTGTAGACGGGGCAGCAACTCGCCCTCGATACGGGCAACACAGTCGGCTCCACCGAGGCTGAAAAAGGGCGCGGAAGCCGCGGACGGACGCCAGTTGAGGGAGTGAGGTGAGGATGTGGTGGTACATGGCATGGTCGTCCATCGGGGCGCTAGGCGCGGCGGCGAGGCGGATCTCGCTGAGGCAGCACAACGCCCTGTTTATCGTCAAGCAGACGACTATGATCCCTACATGCCCTACGACCCGTCGGCCTTCCCGCCCTTCGCCGTCACTGTCGATCTGGTCGTGCTCACCGTGCGACGGCACGCGCTGTGCGCGCTTGCGGTTCGCCGAGGCGAGCAGCCCTTCCAAGGGCGCTGGGCCTTGCCGGGAGGTTTCGTGCGGGAGGACGAGGACTTGGCGGCAGCCGCCGCGCGCGAACTCGTCGAGGAGACGGGCCTTCTCGCCCACGATCCGACGCTCCCGGCGCCACCGAACGGCGCGCACCTGGAGCAGTTGGCCACCTATGGCGACCCCGAGCGTGACCCCCGGATGCGGGTGGTGAGCGTCGCTCATTTGGCGCTCGCCCCCGACCTTCCCGCACCTCGTGCGGGTGGTGACGCCAATAGCGCACGCTGGGCGCCCGTCGAGTCCCTGCTGGACCAGGAGAACGCCTACGGCCGTGAGATCGGGCACGGCGAACCACTGGCCTTTGATCACGATCGCATCTTGGCGGACGGTGTGGAGCGAGCGCGTTCGAAGATCGAGTACTCCTCGCTCGCCACCGCTTTCTGCCCAGGCGAGTTCACCGTCGGTGAACTGCGCCGCGTCTACGAAGCGGTGTGGGGAGTGGCGCTTGATCCTCGCAACTTCCACCGGAAGGTGACCGGCACGCCAGGGTTTTTGGTGCCTACTGGCGGTACGACGACGCGCCAAGGCGGACGCCCCGCGCAGTTGTTCAGAGCGGGTGGTGCGACGGTGCTCAATCCGCCGATGTTGCGACCTGATGTGTGACACGGCGGTGTCATTTAGGTTGCGAATGCGTCGAAAATAGGACAGGTGAGGTTATATTTCTGCGATAGCCCTCGTCCCACGCGCCGCAGAGCGGTCTCACGCCCCGCGAGAGTAGCCATGATCCAGGCCATCGGGCTGACCAGCGCCCCCCGTCGCAACCAGCCGCCCGCCGTTGATGACCTCACGTTCGAAGCAGCCCCTGGCCTTGTCACCGTCCTCCTTGGAGCTCCAGGAGCGGGAAAGAGCACCGCGCTGCGCCTGCTGCTGCAATTGGAATCCGGTCGCGGCCTCGCTCTCTTTCGTGGCCGCCCCCTGCACAGCGTGCCGCACCCCTGCCGGGAGGTCGGTGTCCTCCTCGGCGATACTCCGGGCCACCCCGCCCGTACCGCACGCGGCCATCTCGCCATGCTGACGGCCGCCGCGGGGATGCCGGTGAGCCGCGCGGACGACGTGCTGGAACTCGTGGGCCTAAGCGGTCTCGCCGAACAGCGGCTCGGCGACTACTCGCGCGGGATGGACCGACGACTCGGCCTGGCTGCCGCACTCCTGGCAGACCCGTACGCACTGGTCCTCGACGAGCCCACGCACGGTCTGTCCCCCCGAGAGACAACCTGGCTGCACGGCCTGCTGCGCAGCTACGCGGCACAAGGCGGCGCCGTGCTCGTCTCGGCCCGCGAGTTCCGGGGCGTGGACCGGCTCGCTGACCGGGTGGTCAGTATCGACGGCGGGCGGTTGGTCGCCGACCAGAGCGTCACTCAGTTCGCCCGCACCAGATTGAGGCCGCGTGTCGCCGTGCGCTCTCCGCTTGCCGACCGTCTCGGCGCCCTGCTCGCCCAGGAGGCCCGCGCCACCGGCGAGCGGATCGAGGTGATCCGCGAGGGAAGTGGCCGCATCTCGGTGTATGGCAGCAGCTGTGCCGTAGTGGGCGAGGTCGCGTACCGCAACGGCATCCTCGTGCACCGGCTCGCGGACGAGGTGGGGGAAGCGAGCCACGCGGGGATGAGCTACGTGGGAGGAAGCCACGCGGCAATGAGCCACGCGGGAGGGAGCCACGCGGGAGGGAGTCACGGGGAGGTGAGCCACACCATGCCGCTCGGTCAAGCCGATGGCCGCCACAGCGCCCAGGCTCCGCCGCCGGGCCGGCCGGTCCGCCTTGCGCAGGTCGGCGCGCCATCTTCGGGCGGTCTCGATCTGGCTGGTGGGTCGCCGGGGGGTGACCCGGCTGGTTCCGTGGGCGGGGCGGCGCATGGCGTTGAGCCCGGCGGCCTCGCCCCAGTGAGCCGCAGTTCGCGCAGCGACCCCAGCGGCACGGGGCCTTTGGCCGGCTCCGCGGAGGGGACCTCTGGGGCCGCGGGCGGGGTCCCCTGGCCCACACCCGCGGACGAACCCGTCCCCGAGCCGCGGACGGCACCCGCCTCGCGTGCGCTGGCGTTGCCGCGGCTCCCCTCGCCGGGGCCGGCCTGGCCCGTGCGCTACGAGCTACGCCGTGCGACCGGAGTGAGCACCGTTTGGTACGTGCTGGCCGCGACGCTCGTCGCCTCACTCATCACCGGCGTACTGCTGGCCCGTACCGGGGACGCGGCAGCCGCGCGGGCGCTCACCGGCTGGCCGGCCGCGCTTCCGCTGCCGCCGGTGGCCATCGGCGCCGTCCTGCTTGGCGCGCTCGCCTTCGGCCAGGAGTACCGCTATCCCGCCTTGGCCCCCACCCAGGGCGCTATGCCGCGCCGACTCGCCCTACTGGCCTCGAAGCTGTTGGTCTGGTCGTGTGCCACGGCGGCGCTCGCGTTGATCGCGGCTCTGGCCAACGGGGCAGTCCTGTGGTTGCTGTTCGGCGTGGACACGATTCAGCCGCTGGACGACTGGTTCGCGCTACTGGCCGGCTGGTGTTTGCTCGCGATCGGCTGTGGTTGGGCCGGGTTGCTTGCGGCGGCGGTGTTCCGTTCCACGTCGATCGGCTTCGCGGCGGCACTGGCCGTACCGCTGCTGGGGCTTCCGTTGCTGCGGCGCACGCTCGATGAGCCGTCTTCGGGGTCGTTGGTGGGCATGCCGGACCGGATGCGTACCGCCGCGTTGGTCGAATGGCCGTCCGCATCTGACCAGGGCATGACGCTGGTCGCCCGGCTGGCCAGTGAACCGGTGGGACAGGTGATGATGTTGTCGATCTCCGTACTGCTGTGCGCCTACGTACTTACGGCGCTGCGAGGCCGACCACGCCCGGGGCGCGCGGTGCGCTGCCAGCGAGCGAAATGAGGGGCCGCGGTCGGTGTCCGCCGGTGTGTGGGCCTGGCCGGGGCGCACGAGGGCGCGTCTAGCGGTCGTGCGAACTGTGCACAACTCCGCATAGCCCGCTCACTTCTGTCCGATTGAGCGTCAATTATGAGGTAATGGGCGATCACCCTTTCGTGTGCTTTTCACCAAAGACCTTAAGGGCCTTCGGAGCGCCGCCGACAAAGGATGCGTGAGTACCCTTGCGCACACCACCACGACCGCGGCTCGCCCCGTCGATTCCGGCCTCGCAGGCTCGGGCGAGCTTGACCGCTACCCCTACGCCGAGGCCCCCGGCATCGAACGTGTCGGCCTCCCGTCCTGGGACACCGACGTAGAGCTGGGCCGAGTGGGCAGGCGGTCGGCCGGCAACCGTGGCCGCGGCCTGCACGGCCAACTCGTCCAACAACTGGGCCAGATGATCGTCTCCGGCGACCTGGGCGCCGACCGCCCGCTGGTTCCCGAGGAAATCGGCCAGCGATTCGAGGTTTCCCGCACCGTCGTGCGCGAATCGTTGCGCGTGCTGGAAGCCAAGGGCCTGGTCAGTGCCAGGCCCAACGTCGGCACCCGAGTCCGTCCGGTCAGCGACTGGAATCTGCTCGACCCGGACATCATCGAGTGGCGCGCCTTCGGGCCGCAGCGTGATGACCAGCGCCGGGAACTATGCCAGTTGCGCTGGACCATCGAACCGCTCGCCGCCCGGCTCGCCGCAGGACAGGGTCGAGAGGACGGCAAAGAGCGGCTCGCCGAGGTCGTCGAGATCATGAGCCACGCGCTGAGCCAGGGCGACGCCCTCACCTTCTCGCGGGCCGACGCTGAATTCCACACGGTGCTGCTCCAGACCGCGGGCAATCGAATGCTGGAGCACCTGGCGGGCATTGTCGCCGCTGCGCTTCAGATCTCCGGCGGACCCGTCACCGGCTGTGACCGTCCCACTGAGGCGGGTCTCGGGCAGCACCGCCGGATCGTTGATGCGGTGAGTGCGGGCGATGGTGCCGAAGCGGAGGTCGCGATGGGCCAACTGCTCATGGTCCACCCCGAGGCCGACCGTGTAGTGCCCGCGCCGCGTGAGCACTGACCGCGACCTCTGACGGGCCAGGCGCTGAGCCTCTTGCCCAGGCGTGGTGACGTCGCCGAACCCCGGCCGGCCGACCGGGGCTGACCGAAGGGTTCGGCGACGCGGCGGCTTATGTCCGTCTGGGTGCGGTTTAAGACCGCTATGGGGTGTGACTCGGGCCACGACGATTGGGCGTAACGCTCTTTGAGGCAGCGCGATGACTAAAGAGGTGGCGGGCGAAGAGGGAATACGGATGTCGTTCGCGGCGCTGTTGCCCTCTGCACCTCCACCCGCGCCGTCGGTTCATCCTTGCCGTCGGTCGTCGGCTCCGGTTCTACGAACGGGGCCGGAAGCCGTTTCCATCGTTCCGAGAGGTTGTTCGTGTCGGCCAGCACATCCCGTACGCTCCCGTCGGAGATCGCCGAATCCGAGTCTGTCATGGCGCTCATCGAGCGGGGAAAGGCTGAGGGGCAGATCGCCGGCGCCGATGTGCGTCGGGCCTTCGAGGCTGACCAGATTCCGCCAACCCAGTGGAAGAATGTTCTGCGCAGCCTCAACCAGGTCCTCGACGAGGAGGGTGTGACGCTGATGGTCAGTGCCGCAGAGGCGCCTAAGCGCACCCGCAAGAGCGTCGCAGCGAAGAGCCCCGCCAAGCGCACCGCCACCAAGACCGTCACAGCCAAGACGGTCGCCGCCAAGAAGGCCACCGCCGGGGCGACCGCCTCGGCCGATGACCGCATGGGCGAAGATTCCGAGGCGGCGACCGAGAAGAAGGCCGCCGCGAAGAAGACCGCGGCCAAGAAAACCGTGGCGAAGAAGGCGCCTGCGAAGAAGGCCACTGCGAAGAAGACCGCGGGCAAGAAGGACGCCGACGAACTGGCCGACGGCGACGAGTCGGCCGAGGAGTCGCAGACCCCGGCTGCGGGCAAGGCCGAAGGCGGCGAGGGGGAGCCCGAGAACGCGGGCTTCGTTCTCTCCGACGACGACGAGGACGATGCGCCGGCGCAGCAGGTCGCTGCCGCGGGCGCTACCGCCGACCCCGTCAAGGACTACCTGAAGCAGATCGGCAAGGTCCCCCTCCTCAACGCCGAGCAGGAGGTCGAGCTCGCCAAGCGCATTGAGGCGGGGCTGTTCGCCGAGGACAAGCTGGCCAACTCCGACAAGCTCGCCCCCAAGCTCAAGCGCGAGTTGGAGATCATCGCGGAGGATGGCCGCCGGGCCAAGAACCACCTCCTGGAGGCCAACCTGCGACTGGTGGTCTCGCTGGCCAAGCGCTACACCGGCCGCGGCATGCTCTTCCTTGACCTCATCCAAGAGGGCAACCTTGGCCTGATCCGTGCGGTCGAGAAGTTCGACTACACCAAGGGCTACAAGTTCTCCACGTATGCGACCTGGTGGATTCGCCAGGCCATCACGCGTGCCATGGCCGACCAGGCCCGCACCATCCGTATTCCGGTGCACATGGTTGAGGTCATCAATAAGTTGGCTCGCGTCCAGCGCCAGATGCTCCAGGACCTGGGCCGTGAGCCCACCCCGGAGGAGCTGGCCAAGGAGCTCGACATGACCCCTGAAAAGGTCATCGAGGTCCAGAAGTACGGCCGTGAGCCGATCTCGTTGCACACGCCGCTTGGCGAGGACGGTGACAGCGAATTCGGTGATCTGATCGAGGACTCCGAGGCTGTCGTGCCTGCTGACGCGGTCAGCTTCACGCTGCTACAGGAGCAGTTGCACTCCGTGCTTGACACGCTCAGCGAGCGTGAGGCCGGCGTGGTCTCCATGCGCTTCGGCCTCACGGACGGCCAGCCGAAGACGTTGGATGAGATCGGCAAGGTCTACGGGGTGACGCGCGAGCGCATCCGACAGATCGAGTCGAAGACCATGTCGAAGCTGCGCCACCCGTCTCGCTCCCAGGTTCTGCGGGACTACCTGGACTGATCGACAGCTACAGGCTGGAGCTTATGAGGGCCGGGATCTCTTGGTGAGGTCCCGGCCCTCATGGTGTCCGGATGCGGGGCGCGCCTGAGTGGGTGACGCTAAGCGGATAGCTCACTGCGCTTGGTCAGGAGGACGCATGCGTACTCTGCTCTCTTCGCTGTTCGCCCCGCTGCTCGCGGCGCTTGTGGCGGTACCGGTGCTGCCGGGCCCTGCCGCCGCGGACGGGGTCATCATCGGGGGCCAGCCGGTACAGACCGAGGACGCGCCCTGGGTGGTGGCCCTTGGTAGCCGTGACCGGTTCGGCGGTACGCGCTCGGGACAGTTCTGTGGTGGCGTGTTGGTCTCTCCTACGACGGTGATCACGGCGGCGCACTGCATGAGTCGCGAGGTGCTGGGCGTGGACCGTAGCGCTGTGGGGGACCTGCGGGCCATCGTCGGCAGGGGTGATCTGCGCGGTGACCTGGGTGAGGAGATCCCGCTGCGGCGAGTTTGGGCCAACCCGGACTACGACCCGACGACGAATGCCGGAGACGTCGCCGTACTCACCCTGGCTCAGGAGCAGCCCGCGGAGCGGGTCATTTCGATGGCGAAGAAGGGCGATGTGGCCTACCGGCCGGGCACCAGCGCCACGGTGTACGGCTGGGGCGACACCACGGGCACGGGTAACTACGCGGCGCAGTTGATGGCGGCCCGGGTCAAGCTGCTCAATGACAAGCGTTGCGAGGAGGCCTATCCGGGCACCGAGAACGGCACCTATGTGTCCAATTCGATGCTGTGCGCGGGGGAGCCGAGCGGTGGGCAGGACGCCTGCCAAGGGGACAGTGGCGGCCCCCTGGTGGCGCGGGGCAGGCTGGTGGGGCTGGTCTCCTGGGGGAGCGGGTGCGCCGAGCCAGGCAGCCCGGGGGTCTATACGCGCATCTCAGCGGTGGCGTCGCTGGTGGAACGGCACGCGAAGGAGCCCGATCGCGCCGCAGCACGCTGAGGAGACGAGGAGGGCGGTCGCCCCGGTGCCGGGGTGACCGCCCATCGCCGGCCTTGGCCGGTCCTCGCTCGTCGTAGGTGCGATGTGTCAGCGTTCCTCATCGGACGCGGACGCGGACGCCGGGACGGCGGTCAGCCGCTCGGTCTCGTCCTGTATTTCCGCGGCGATCTTCTTGAGTTCTGGCTCGAACTTGCGCCCGTGGTGGGCGCAAAAGAGCAGTTCGCCACCGCTTGTCAGTACGACGCGCAGATATGCCTGGGCGCCGCAACGATCGCAGCGATCAGCGGCCGTCAGCGGGCTCGCGGGGGTCAGAACAGTAGTCACGTCGCCTCTTCTCTAGCTCGACGAGCTGTCGTACCAGGGTCAACATCCAACCAGGCCGAAAACGTTCCCGTTGGTGGCTTTCCCTCGGAACTTTTTTCCGAGTCGGCTGGATGCTGACGGTTGGCGGCGAATGAGCCGTATTTCGCTGGCTTACGGTTTCACGTCGCTTGTCGGTCTTGTCCCGCCGGCTGGCTTGCCGGGTTGTTCATGAGGACGTGCCCGGAGCCTAAATGGTTCATGCCTCGTTGGGAACGTGATGTGCGCGTCACCCTATCGAGGGATCGAACGTACGAGCGACTCTCGATTAGCATGGGCGTTCTCACGGGTGGCTGCACAAAGGCTCTACCAGGCCTCTGTACGCTTCTGACCGGTGACCAGCCACCTATGTGCCCGCCGAGGGCCAGCCTGAAATTCAGCGAGGAGCGAACCGCGTGACCGCCGAGATGTCTGTGCCGACCACTGCGCTGCTGTCCGGAGCAGACCGGGGCGGCTCCAACTACACCGCGCGGCATCTGCTCGTCCTTGAAGGGCTGGAAGCGGTGCGCAAGCGCCCGGGTATGTACATCGGCTCCACGGACAGCCGTGGCCTGCTGCACTGCCTGTGGGAGATCATTGATAACTCCGTCGATGAGGCTCTCGGCGGTTACTGCGATCAGATCAACGTCGTCCTCCACGAGGACGGCTCGGTGGAGGTCCGGGACAACGGGCGCGGTATCCCCGTCGACATCGAGCCCAAGACCGGGCTGTCCGGGGTCGAGGTCGTGATGACCAAGCTCCACGCCGGCGGCAAGTTCGGCGGCGGCGCGTATGCGGCCTCCGGCGGGTTGCACGGCGTCGGTGCCTCCGTGGTCAACGCCCTCTCCGCGCGGCTCGACGTCGAGGTGGACCTGAACGGGGCCACGCACTCCATCAGCTTCCGCCGCGGGGTGCCCGGCATCTTCACCGAGTCCGGCCCTGACGCGCCCTTCGACCCGGCGAGCGGGCTGCGCAAGGTCAAGCGGGTGCCGAAGACCAGGACCGGGACGCGTGTGCGGTACTGGGCGGACCGCCAGATCTTCCTCAAGGACGCCAAGCTCTCCTTGGACACGCTGCACGCCAGGGCGCGGCAGACCGCCTTCCTCGTGCCCGGCCTGACGCTGATCGTCCGCGACGAGCGGGGCATCGAGGAGGACAAGCCGATCGAGGAGACCTTCCGATACGACGGCGGGATCAGCGAGTTCTGTGAGTACCTCGCGCAGGACAAGGCCGTGTGCGACACCGTGCGATTGACTGGGCAGGGCAGCTTCAAGGAGACCGTGCCCGTGCTCGATGACCGGGGGCATATGACGCCCACCGAGGTCACCCGCGACCTTGGCGTGGACATCGCGCTGCGCTGGGGCACCGGCTACGACACAACCGTCAAGTCCTTCGTCAACATCATCGCCACGCCCAAGGGCGGCACCCACATCTCTGGCTTCGAGCGCTCGATCACCAAGACCGTCAATGAGGCGCTGCGCTCGGCAAAGGTGCTGCGCGTCTCCGAGGACGACGTGGTCAAGGACGACGCCATGGAGGGGCTCACCGCGGTCGTTACGGTCCGTCTCGCCGAGCCCCAGTTCGAGGGCCAGACCAAAGAGGTCCTTGGCACATCGGCGGCCTCCCGGGTGGTGGCCAACGTGGTCAGCAAGGAGCTGAAGGCATTTCTCGGCTCCGCCAAGAGGGACGTCAAGCAGCAGGCCAGGGCCGTGCTGGACAAGATTGTCGCCGCCGCGCGTACCCGGATCGCCGCCCGGCAGCACAAGGACGCGCAGCGCCGTAAGACCGCCCTTGAGTCCTCCTCGCTACCCGCCAAGCTCGCCGACTGCCGCAGCGACGCGGTAGACCGAAGCGAGCTGTTCATCGTCGAGGGGGATTCGGCACTTGGCACCGCCAAGCTCGCGCGGAACTCCGAGTTCCAGGCGCTGCTGCCGATCCGCGGCAAGATCCTCAACGTGCAGAAGTCCTCCATCACGGACATGCTGAAGAACACCGAGTGCGGGGCGATCATCCAGGTCATAGGGGCGGGGTCGGGTCGCACCTTCGACATCGACCAGGCCCGCTACGGCAAGGTCATCTTCCTGGCGGACGCCGATGTGGACGGCGCGCATATCCGCTGTCTGCTCCTCACGCTCTTCCAGCGCTATATGCGCCCCATGGTCGAGCAGGGCCGCGTCTTCTCCGCTGTGCCGCCGTTGCACCGGGTCGAGCTGGTTCAGCCCAAAAAGGGCCAGGACAAGTACCTCTACACCTACTCCGACGACGAGCTGCGTCAGACGCTGCTGGAGTTGGAGCGCAAGAAGACCCGCTACAAGGACAGCATCCAGCGGTACAAGGGCCTGGGTGAGATGGATGCCGACCAGCTCGCCGAGACCACGATGGACCCGCGCTTTCGCACGCTGCGTCGGATCAACATCAGCGACCTGGAGGCCGCCGAGCGCGCCTTCGACCTGCTCATGGGGAACGAAGTGGCGCCGCGTAAGGAGTTCATCACCAGTTCGGCTGCGACGCTGGACCGGTCGCGGATCGATGCCTAACCGCGGTCGAACGGCGCTACCGGTGGCGTTGTCGGCCGCGTAGCCGCATGGCGAGATCGGCTGGGGGCGGTAGCCGGGCGGGGCGCGTGCACGGGGCAATGGCCGCTCGCCAAACAGTGCGCCGGCCCACCTCGTCGCGGTGTGCAGCGGCGGGCCAGGGGCCACCGGTGGGCCGTGCGAGGGCAAGGGCCGTCAGGCGCGCTGCGCGGGGTCCGGCGGGGCGGGCAGCCACCAGGAGGCCCAAGCTGAGGCGTCAAGGGCCCAGAGGAGCCGGAAGGCGCCATAGCGCGCGCGTGCGGGGCCGCTGGAGGGCCAGCTACGGCGTGCGCCAGATGTAGCGGTGTTCGGGGCGGCCGGTTTCCCCGTAGCGCAGGCTCAGGCGTACCCGACCGGCCCGCTCCAGGAGCTTGAGGTAGCGCTGGGCGGTCTGTCTGCTGAGCTGGGAGCGGTCGGCCACCTCCTGGGCCGATAGCGGGCCGTCAGCGGCGCGCAGGACCTGTCGCACCAGGCCTGCGGTCAGGGGCGAGTGGCCCTTGGGAAGCGCGGTGGGGCCCGCCGACGCGCCGCCGAGGGCACCGAAGATGCGGTCTACCTGGTCCTGCCCGGCCTCGTCGCCACTGGCGAGGGCGCGGCGGAGGGCGGCGTAGCCGTCGAGCTTGGCGCGTAGGCCCGCGAAAGTGAACGGTTTGACGAGGTACTGGAGGGCCCCCTGGCGCATGGCGGCCTGCACGGTGGCGATGTCGCGAGCCGCCGTCACCATGATCACGTCGGTGTGATGGCCGAGTTGCCGCAGCCGTGCGACGAGGTCAAGACCGGTCTCGTCGGGGAGGTAGTGGTCGAGGAGCACGAGATCCACCGGGGTGCGCTCCAAGAAGGCCAGGGCCTGAGCCGCGGTGTGTGCACGGCCCGCGACCGCGAAGCCGGGGATCTTGGCTACGTACGCGGCGTTGACGTCGGCCACCCGCACGTCGTCGTCCACAACCAGTACGTCGATCATCGCGACTCCTTGGTGAGTGCGTCCGGCAGGATGACGGTGAACTCCGCGCCGCCGGCCGCAGGCGCGGAGACTTTGGCGCTGCCGCCCTGTCGTTCGGCGAGGCGGCGTACCAGTGCGAGGCCGATGCCGCGCTTGCCGTGGGTGGGAGGTGCCTTGGTGGACCAGCCTTCAGTGAAGACCAGTTCGCGCTGGTCGGCGGGGATGCCAGGGCCGGTGTCCGTAACCCGGATCAGCAGGGTGCAGCCTTCCGCGCACAGTTCGATCTCCACCCAGGGGTCTTCCGCGCCGGGCGCCGCGTCCAGCGCGTTGTCCACCAGGTTGCCGACGATGGTGACCAGGCCCGGCGGGTCCACCACGCGATCGGGCAGCCAGGTGTCAGGGGAGACGCGGAGCGAGACGCTGCGTTCGGCGGCGACGGCAGCCTTGCCGACCAGCAGCGCGGCCAGCAGCGCGTCATGCACCCGCTCGGTGACCTGCTCGGCGGTGGCCCGGTGCACACCGACAACCTCGGTGATGAACTCCGCCGCGTCCTCGTACAGCCCGAGCTCCAGCAGCCCGAGCAACGTGTGCAATCGATTCGCGTGCTCATGATCTTGGGCGCGGAGTGCGTCGATCAGACCGCGGGTGCCGTCCAACTCGCGCCCGAGTCGATCCAACTCGGTGCGGTCGCGCAGCGTGGCGACGGCGCCGCCGTCATCGGTCGGCATGCGGTTGGCGACCAGTACCCGCCCATTGCTGACGATCAACAGGTTCGCCCCGGTGAACCGGCCCGCCAGGACGTCCGCGGTGCGCCCCGGTGGAAGCGCGTCGTCCAGCGGCCGTCCGGTGTCCTCTGGGCGCAGATCGAGTAGCCGCTGCGCCTCGTCGTTGACCAAACGAATCCGGCCGTGTTTGTCGAGCGCAAGCACGCCCTCGCGGATGCCATGCAGCATGGCCTCGCGTTCGGCCAGCAGTGCGGAGATATCGGAAAAGGCCAGGTCGTGGGTGCGGCGCTGCAACCTGCGAGCCACGAAGTAGGCAGCGACCGCACCCACAGCGAGGGCGCCGCCCGCATAGGCCAGCAAACCAGGCACTGCCGAAATAAGCCGATCCCTGACGTTCTCGTACGCGATACCGACCGAGACGGCCCCGACGATCTGCCCCTGTTCGTCGCGGAGCGGAACCTTGCCCCGGGCGGAACGCCCGAGCGTGCCGTGGTCGATCTCCATCAATTCCCGGCCCGCGAGCACCTCGCTCGGATCGGTGGAAACCTGCTTGCCGATCTCGCTGGGCGAGGTATGTGACCAGCGCACCCCGCGCCGATCCATGATCACGACGTATTCGGCGCCCGTGGAGCGCCGGATCTTCTCCGCCTCGGCCTGCACCGGCCCCTGCGGTGACGGGCGGGAGTGCCGCAGCTCGTCGTCGAGCTGGGGTCTTGCGGCGGTGGTCTGGGCGATGGCCAGTGCGCGGCGCATGGCCTGGTCGTCCAGTTGGGAGTTGAGCGGGGCGAGGAAGAGGCCGGTGGCGAGGGCCGTGACGCCGGTGGCGATGGCCAACTGCATGAGCAGAACCTGCGAGAAGACACGTCGGGGCCAACCGATCCGCATCCGTCCGCCTCCGTTCCGTCCCCCGTCGCCACCGCGGCCAGCCCTGGCCCGTTGTGGTGGAGCCGCCCCTTCCGATTCGTTCATGGGGACGAACGTACGGGGTACGGGTGCCGGCGCCGTGCTCTGTGAGGTTTTGGTTGTCCGTTCTAGCGTGAGCAAAAGGCGCACAACAGAGAGCGGGACGTTTCGACGTCGCACGGCCTCGCGGACCTGCGGGTGTGTGCCGAGGGGCGTGGCTCGGCCGTGGTTGAGCTGAGACACTTCACGCCTAGACGGCGTAGGGAATCATCTTCTGAGGTAAGAATTTGCCTAAAGGTCTTAGGGAGATGCAACAATCGAACCCATCGAACGGCAGGAGGGCCATGGCACGCGTAGGGCTGACCACGGAGCGTCTGACTCAAGCAGGGGCGGAACTGGCTGACGAGGTCGGCTTCGAGCAGGTGACCGTCTCGGCGCTCGCCAGACGGTTCGATGTCAAGGTCGCCAGCCTGTACTCGCACCTGAAAAGCTCGCAGGACCTCAAGAGCAACATTGCCCTGCTCGCCCTGGAAGAGCTCGCCGACCGGGGGGCCGCCGCCTTGGCGGGACGGGCCGGCAAGGACGCCCTGGTCGCCTTCGCCAACGTCTACCGCGACTACGCCAGGGAGCATCCCGGCCGCTATGCCGCAGCTCAACTGAGGCTGAGCCCCGAGGCGGCAGCCGTCAGCGCCGGCGGTAGGCACGCGCAGATGACGCGGGCGATCCTGCGCGGTTACGACCTGACGGAGCCGGATCAAACGCACGCGGTCCGACTGCTGGGCAGCGTCTTCCACGGCTACGTCAGCCTGGAGATGCGGGGAGGGTTCAGCCACAGCGCTCCGGACTCGCAGGAGAGCTGGTCGCGGGTTTTGGATGCCACCGATGCCCTCTTGCGAAGCTGGCCCGCGCCCTGAGCGGGGCTTTGCGCCAGCCGGCGGGCGTCTGAGCCGCGCGGTGTGTCGGCGCAATCGATGCGACACGTTCGGCACATGGCGAAACGTAAGCAAACGGATTGAGGACATGCCTACCAAGCACCACTGGACCACCACGCCCATCACCGCCGACATCCTGCGCGGCGCCCTCGATACGGAGCGCACCGCGAACGGTGTGCTGCCGCACCGGCTGCCCGCCTCGGCCCGTGCCCAATGCACCGATGGGCAGCTCGCCATGGTGGAGGCGCAGCCCTCCGGTGTACGACTGGTCTTTCGTACGCGGGCCACCGCCGTGGAACTGGACGCGCTGGCCACCAAGCGGGTCTACAGGGGCGCCCCGCCGCGTCCGGACGGCGTGTACGAGCTACTTATCGACGGCCGCCTGGCCGGCCAGGCCAGCGCGGTTGGCGGCAACACCCTCACCATCGACATGACCGCCGGGACCGCCGAGCAGCAGCCCGGTGCGCCCGACACCCTCCGCTTTCCCGACCTGCCTCACGGTGTCAAGACCGTCGAGATCTGGTTGCCCCACAACGAGGCCACCGAGCTCGTCGCTCTACGCACCGACGCCCCCATCGAGGCCGTGCCGCCGGGCGGTCGCCGGGTGTGGTTGCACCACGGCAGTTCGATCAGTCAGGGTTCCAACGCCGCGAGCCCCACCACCACCTGGCCCGCGCTCGCCGCCTCACTCGGCCGCGTGGAACTGATCAACCTGGGCCTGGGCGGCGGGGCCCTGCTCGACCCGTTCATCGCCCGCGCGATGCGGGACACCCCCGCCGACGTGATCAGCATCAAGATGGGCATCAATGTGGTCAATGCTGATCTGATGCGTCTACGCGCCTTCGGCCCCGCTGTCCATGGCTTCCTCGACACCATCCGCGACGGTCATCCCGCCGCACCCTTGCTGGTTGTCTCACCCCTCATGTGCCCGATTCACGAAGACACACCGGGCCCCGCAGCCC
This sequence comes from Streptomyces zagrosensis, assembly GCF_014203645.1. Taxonomy (GTDB): domain Bacteria; phylum Actinomycetota; class Actinomycetes; order Streptomycetales; family Streptomycetaceae; genus Streptomyces; species Streptomyces zagrosensis. The sequence goes on from NZ_JACHJL010000012.1 coordinate 115,516, forward strand.
CGGACTTCACCACGCTTCACACCGGGCAACTGGCGTTTCGGGCCACGGGCGATCCGGCGGAACGCGCGAGCGGGAAGTTGACCCTGCGGGTCATCCGGGACGAGCTGGCTCGGATCGTGACGCAACGGGCGACCGAGGACTCGAACCTGTACTACCTCGACGGCCGCGACCTCTACGGTGCGGCCGACTTCGACGAACTGCCGTTGCCTGACCAGCTCCATCCGGACGCCGCAGCCCACCGCCGTATCGGCAAACGCTTCGCCACCGCGGCCTTCACCGCCAACGGTCCTTTCGCGGATCGCAGCTCCTGACGCCGGTTGCCCAGCACGCCACTCACGGTCGCTAGACCGGGGCCCCGGGGAGGTAAGGCGGGTGCTGCGGAAGGCTAGGCGGGGGGTAGCGGTGTCACGGAGATGACCCGCAGATGGGCCGGGGTGCCGAGCGCGGCTCCGCAACTTTCCGGGCGGGGTGGTTCCGAGGCGCCCTGAGCGAGGATGACCCGCCAGGCGCGCCCGTCGTAGTGCGTGACGCTCACGGCCCAGCCGGTGTCTGGTCCGCCGGCTTTCTGTCCGTGGGGCACGGGCTTCGCCACGACCTCGGAGACCGCCAGCACATCGGCCAGGACCTCGCCAGTGAATCGGCGTACCGCCAGGTCGGCGGCCTGGCCCGGGCGGTCCCAGGCCGAGCGGCCCCGTGCGCCCTCGATGGTGATCCGGCCGCGCCGCGCTGCGGAGAGGACCTCCTTGACGGAGTGGGTGGTGGCCCGGCCGTAGGCGTACCCGTACGGCAGTACGAGCAGCGTCGGCGAGAAGCGGTGGCCGCCGATGTGGGTGATCTCCCAGACGTCGGTTGCACCGCCCATGGCGGCCAGTTCGGCGACGAGCGGGCGGCCGAGCAGGGCACAGCAGCGGTCGCGCTTTCCGTTGGTGCAGACGAAGGCGAGGGGCTCGCCCTCGTACGGCTCCCAATGCGGCGGGGGCGCGGAGAGGTCGGCCGGGGGCGCGATGAGGGTGCCCGTGCGCGGGGTGGGCTGTGTGGGCTGTGTGGGCTGTGCTGCCCATGGGGCGAACGGGCGCTGGGTGGCCAGCGGCAGTGCGCGTACATCGCCCGCCCCCAGGGCCGCGAAGTCCAGTGTGAGCAGTGCGGCTGGGTCGGTGACCAGCGTCGTTCGCATCCAGGAGCGGCCGGGCACGGTGTGCGCCGCGAACACCCGCTGCCGGGTGGGGCGGCGGCGGTCCGCATGGCGCCCCGGTCGCCGGATGAGAGCGATCCGTACGCCGGTGCCATCGGCCGCCCGTTCCAGCGCCCGGCCGACGTCGGGGTCGAGGTGGCTGGAGGTGACAGCCTTGGCGCCCCATGGGCCGGTCTGTTCGATCAGAAGCCAGGTGCGGGCGGTGGCCGCGGTACCCGCGAGGGGCTCGGCCAGTTCCCGCGAACTGGTCGCACAGGTGCTCACACAGGTGAGCCTAACCTGATCTTCGGCCGCAGCGGGGTGGAGCAGGGCCCGGTGTCCGCTGTGTCAGCAGCGGTGTTGCCGGCGAAGGCCGCGCCGCGGGGCGGTGCCCTTGGGGTGCGGTTCCTCACGGCACTGGCTGCGGTGGTTTCGGCCCCCGGTACTGGCCGCTGGGGCGCATACGGAGGGGGCGTTCGGCGTACTCCTCCAGCGCATGGGCGATCCAGCCAGCCACTCTGCCCACAGCGAACATCGTCTCTCCGGCCTCGGTCGGCATTCCGGACGATACGGTCAGCACCGCGAGGGCGAGGTCCACGTTGGCATGGAGTTCGGTGCGGTGGGCCGCCGTCGCCTCGACCTCGCGCGCGGCAGCCAGCGCATCGGCTGCTCCTGGCACGTCCGCGAGCAGCCCGAAGAGCGCCTGGGCCCGCGGGTCCTGGGCCGGATAGATCCGGTGCCCGAGGCCGGGCACCCGGCCCCCCGCGCGCAACTGGTCCGCCACGACTGCCGCCGCGCTGCCGCGGTCCAACGCCTCCGTCAGCATGCGGTGCGCGAGCCCGCTGGCCGCGCCGTGCAGCGGCCCATCCGCCGCGCCGAGCCCGGCGGACACCGCCGCGTACGGATGGGCCCGCGCCGAGGCGGCCACGCGTACGGCCAGCGTGGAGGCGGCGAGGTCATGGTCGATGAGGAGGACGAGTGCCGTTTGCAGCACCCGTAGCGCGGCGGGTTCCGCGCGGTGCGGCGAGAGCCGCGCCCAAAGCTGCTCGGCGATGCTGAGCGGGCTGGCGGGCTCGTTCGCGTTGTTGTAGCTGCTGCTGCCGGTGCCGGTGCCGCTGTTGCCGCCGGCGTGACTCGGGTCGCGCCGTGGCGGCTCGCTTTGTCCCGGCGCGTACGGCAGGGCGTCCACCAGCGTCGCGATCAAAGCGCGGGCGCTGGCGAGCACCGTTACCTCGGTGAGGTCGAAGCGCAGCGGGTCAGCCGCTGCGGCGGCGATGGCTGCGACGCGTAGTCCGTCCATCGGGCCGCTGTGCGCAGGGAGCGCGGACACCGCACGGCGTGCCGCTGCCCGGGTCGCCTCCGGCGCGGTGAACCGGATGCCGGGCCGCATCCGCCCGGTCCACAGCCACTCGGCGGTCTCCTCGTAGCCATGGCGCCGGGCGAGGGCGGTGGCATCGACGCCCCGGTAGTAGTAGCGGTCCCGGTCGATGAGGGTGATGCCGGTGTGCACGGTGGTACCCCCTGGGGCCTGGTGGCCCGGTGACTGCACCGCCGCCTCGCGCCTGCCGCGCCGCAGCAGGGCTTCGACCTCGCCGGCGTCGAAGGTGCTGCCCCGACCGCCCGGGGTGCGGCGGCTGGTGAGCTGGCCGCGGCTGACGTACGCGTACACCGTCTCGGGCTTGACGCCGAGCCGATCGGCCGCCTCGCGCGTGGTCAGTCGCCGCTCGCCGAGGCCAGTTTCCGCTTCGGTGCCCGATTCCGTATCCGCCATGCACGCCACCGTATCCACGCTGATGAGGCTCGAAGAACATTGATTGAATCAATGTTGACAGCTAATTCGTCAATCATAGACAGTCGCATCAATATGGGAAGGGAAACGGAGATGCCGATGCAGGAGACCAAGAAGTCCCAGGAGCCACACGAGTCCCAGCCTCAGTCACACGAACCCCAAAAACCGCAGCACACCGGAGGCGACCAGGAGCGCCAGCGAGCCGGGCTAAGCGGCGGGCCGGTCGATGTTCCACGTGGACTGGCGGGAGTCGTGGTGACCGAGACCGCGCTTGGTGATGTGCGCGGGCGGGAGGGCTTCTACCACTACCGCCAATACTCGGCCGTGGAACTCGCCGAGAGCCGCACCTTCGAGGACGTCTGGCATCTGCTGTTCCACGGTGAGCTGCCCAATGCCACGGAGCGCGCCGCGTTCGCCGCCGAGACCACCGCCCTGCGGCGGCTGCCCGATGCGGTACGCGCTGCGCTACCTGATATCGCCCGCGCCAGCGCGCGCTCGGGGCCGCTCGCCGGTTTGCGCACCGCGCTCTCGTTGCTGGGCGCGTCCGCTGGGCTGCGCCCGCTGTACGACATCGACCCCGAGTGCCGCCGCGCGGACGCCCTGGCGGCGTGCGCCGCCGTCCCGACGCTGCTCACCGCGCTGCACCGGCTCGGCGATGGCCTGGAGCCGGTCGAACCGCGCGACGATCTGCCGTACGCCGCCAACTATCTGTACATGTTGACCGGTTTCGAGCCGGACCCGAAGCGGGCGCGCGCCATTGAGCGGTACCTGATCTCCACCATCGATCACGGCTTCAACGCGTCCACGTTCACCGCCCGCGTGATCGCCTCCACCGGAGCCGACCTCGCCGCCTGCCTGGTGGGCGCGATCGGCGCGCTGTCGGGGCCGCTGCACGGCGGTGCGCCAAGCCGGGCCCTGGACACCCTCGACGCCATCGGCACCTGCGACCGCATCGACGCCTGGATCAGGGAACGGGTGCTGGCGGGGGAGCGGATCATGGGCTTCGGGCACCCCGTCTACCGCACCGAGGACCCACGCTCGCGGATGCTGCGCGGCATCGCGCAGGGGTTCGGCGGCCCGCTGGTGGACTTCGCCGTACAGGTGGAGGCGCAGGTCGAGGCGATACTCGCGGAGCTGAAGCCCGGCCGAGAGTTGCACACCAATGTCGAGTTCTACGCCGGTGTCGTCATGGAGCTCTGCGGGCTGCCGCGATCCATGTTTACCCCCACCTTTGCCGCGGCGCGAGTGGTTGGCTGGAGCGCCAATATCCTGGAGCAGGCGGCGGACTCGAAGATCATCCGTCCGGCGGCCCGTTATGTGGGGCCGCCACCGCCGCAACCTGTGCCCGTCGTCTGAGAGGTCCCCCGTTGAGTGAGCAGCAGATCCCGGTCGTCGTCCTCGCGGGCTTTTTGGGGTCGGGCAAGACCACGGTGCTCAACCATCTGCTGCGGCGCAGCGCCGATACCAGAATCGGCGTCATCGTCAACGATTTCGGCTCCATCGAGATCGATGCCATGAGCGTGTCGGGGCAGGTCGGATCGACCGTCTCACTCGGAAACGGCTGTCTGTGCTGCGTCGTTGACGTCAGCGAACTCGACGGTTACCTGGACGCCCTCACCGCGCCCGCCGCTCGCCTCGATGTCATCGTCATCGAGGCGAGCGGGCTCGCCGAGCCGCAAGAACTCGTGCGCATGGTCTTGGCCAGCGACAACCAGCGTGTCGTCTATGGCGGGTTGGTCGAGGTCGTCGATGCCGCCGAGTTCGCGGCCACCCGCGCTCGTCACCCCGAGATCGACCGCCATCTGGCCATCGCCGACCTGGTGGTGTTGAACAAGACCGACCGGGTGCCCGCGGCCGACCTCAAGGCGACCTGGGACACGCTCGCCGAACTGAGCGCGGGCACCGCGGTCATCGAGGCAGAATTCGGGCGCATCGACCCCGAGTTGCTCTTCGACTGCCGCCCCCGTGACGAGCGGGCCGCCCGGCAACTCTCCTTCGAAGACCTCCGCGCAGAGCTCGGCGTCGCCGAAGACGAGGGCGTCCACGGGGGGCACCTGCACGCGGCGTACGAGAGCCTCGCGTTCACCTCCCAGGTGCCGATGGACCCGCGACGGCTGATGGACTTCCTCGACTCCCGGCCAGAAGGGCTCTACCGGATCAAGGGCTTCATCGACTTCGGGGTCGCCGATCCACGCAACAGGTACGCGCTGCACGCAGTCGGGCGGTTTCTGCGCTTTTATCCGGAGCCCTGGCCGCGGGCCACCCCCCGGCTGACTCAGCTCGTCCTGATCGGCTCGGGGCTCGACGCCCCTGCGCTACAGCAGCAGCTCTCGACCTGCCGGGTAAGCGGCGAGCCGGCCACGACGGGGGAGGGCGCGCCACTGCTACCCGAGGTGACGACGCCGCGGGAGGCCACCGCTCCTCGGGACGGCGCGGTTCACAGTGCGCCGGCGCTCGCCGCGGACCCCGCGCCCGTTGAGCCGGCCTGCGACGAGCCGGCCTTCGATGGGCTGGCCTGCGACGAGCCGACGTCCGACGTGTCGCAGGGTGCGGCCGTGGCGCGGAGCATGTGGGGCGTACTGCGGTACGTACAGCATCAGGACCGGGAACAGGACGAGGAGTAGCACCGGGCCGCCACTGCCTTCGTTCGCCCGCATCCCCCCCGCATCGCCCCCGGGCGATCCCGTACGGCACCGCGTACGGCATCCCGGCTGGCCAGCCGGGTGACCGAACGGGATGCCGTACGGAGCGGTCACCCGGCCGAAGCGCCCCGTTGCCGAGGCGCCCGTCTTGCTGTTACGTCACCGGGCCCGCGATCGCCGCCACCGGCGTGTCCAGCGCGATGCCGGAGCCGTCGCGGCGCGGGTCGGGCTCGGGCAGCGGCACCGGCGTGCCGCTCTTGGCGGCAGCGCGGGGCGGCGCCACCCCCGCCCAGGCCATGACCAGGCAACTCTCACCCTTCAGGAACCGCTGGCAGCGCACTCCGCCGGTGGCCCTGCCCTTGCGCGGGTACTGGTCGAACGGAGTGAGCTTGGCCGCCTGCATCGAGTCATCGAGCGTGTCCTGTGCTCCGGCCACCGTGAACACCATGGCGTCGGCCGCCGGGTCCACCGCGTTGAAGGACAGCGCCTTCGCGCCCGCGGCCAACTTCACCCCCGTCATGCCGCCCGCGGCCCGGCCCTGCGGGCGTACCTGCGCCGCCGGGTAGCGCAGCAACTGGGCGTCGTCGGTGATGAAGACCAGGTCCTCGTCGCCGGTGCGCAACTCCGCAGCGCCGACGATCTCGTCCCCCTCGCGCAGCGTGATGACCTCCAACTCCTCCTTGTTCGCCGGATAGTCGGGCACCACCCGCTTCACCACCCCGTGCGCCGTACCGAGCGCTAGGCCGGGCGACGACTCGTCCAGCGTGGTCAAACACATCACACGTTCCCCCTCCGCCAGCGAGAGGAACTCCGTCAGCGGCGCCCCACCCGAGACATTGGGCGCCGCTGCCGTATCGGGCAGCGTCGGCAGGTCGATCACCGAGATGCGCAGCAGTCGTCCAGTAGAGGTCACCACGCCCACATCGGCGCGCGCCGTGGCGGGCACCGTGGAGATGATCACGTCGTGCTTGGCGCGCCCTGCCTCGCCGTCATCCACCGGCGGCTCGCCGGAGGCCGTACGGGCCAACAGCCCGGTGGAGGACAGCAGAACCCGGCACGGGTCGTCGGGGACCTCAAGCGGCACCGATGCCACCGTGGCGCCCGCCGACGCCAGGAGAACCGTGCGCCGATCGGTGCCGAACTTCTTCGCCACCGTCGCCAGTTCGCCTGACACCAGCTTTCGCAGCTCCGCGTCCGAGTCCAAAATGCGGGTCAGCTCGGCGATCTCCTGGGCGAGACGGTCCTGCTCGGCCTCCAGCTCGATCCGGTCGAACTTGGTCAGCCGGCGCAGCGGAGTGTCGAGGATGTACTGCGTCTGCGTGTCGGAGAGGGAGAAGCGGGCGATCAGGGATTCCTTGGCCTGCGCCGCGTTCTCACTCGATCGAATGATTCGGATGACCTCGTCGATGTCGAGCAGCGCCGTGAGGAGGCCCTCGACCAGGTGCAAGCGGTCCTGCCGCTTGCTGCGTCGGAACTCGCTGCGCCGGCGCACCACCTCGAAGCGGTGGTCGAGATAGACCTCAAGGAGTTCCTTGAGGCCCAGCGTCAGCGGCTGGCCGTCCACCAGGGCGACGTTGTTGATGCCGAAGGACTCCTCCATCGGCGTCAGCTTGTACAACTGCTCAAGGACGGCCTCCGGGTTGAAGCCGTTCTTCACCTCGATGACCAGCCGCAACCCGTGCGCACGGTCGGTGAGGTCCTTGACGTCGGCGATGCCCTGGAGCTTCTTCGACCCGACCAGGTCCTTGATCTTGGCGATGACCTTCTCGGGGCCGACCGCGAAGGGAAGTTCCGTGACGACCAGACCCTTGCGACGCGGCGAGACGTCATCCACGGTCACCGTGGCACGGATCTTGAACGTGCCACGCCCGCTCTCGTACGCATCCCGAACGCCCGCGAGCCCGACGATCCGGCCGCCGGTCGGCAGGTCGGGGCCCGGCACGAAGCGCATCAGGGTGTCGAGGTCGGCGCCCGGGTGCTTGATCAGGTGCCGGGCGGCGGCGATGACCTCGCCGAGATTGTGCGGCGGCATGTTCGTCGCCATCCCGACCGCGATCCCGGACGAGCCGTTGACCAGCAGGTTCGGATAGGCGGCAGGCAGCGCCACCGGCTCGCGCTCGCTGCCGTCGTAGTTGGGGTTGAAATCGACCGTGTCCTCGTCGATGGACTCGGTCATCAGCGATGTCGCCGAGGCCATCCGGCACTCGGTGTACCGCATGGCGGCGGGCGGGTCATCGTTGCCGAGCGAGCCGAAGTTGCCGTGCCCATCGACCAGCGGCAGCCGCATCGAGAACGGTTGCGCCATGCGCACCAAGGCGTCGTAGATGGACGCGTCACCGTGCGGGTGGAGCTTGCCCATCACCTCGCCAACGACTCGGGCGCACTTGACGTAGCCGCGCTCAGGGCGCAGCCCCATGTCGTTCATCTGGTAGAGGATGCGGCGGTGCACGGGCTTGAGCCCGTCCCTGGCGTCGGGCAGCGCGCGCGAGTAGATGACCGAGTAGGCGTATTCCAGGAAGGAGCCCTGCATCTCATCGACGACGTCGATGTCGAGGATGCGCTCCTCGAACTCCTCTGGAGGCGGGGTCTTCGTGCTGCGGCGGGCCATCGCGGCTGCGGCTCCTTCGACTGCCGGTGCGAGTGCTGACGCCGACCATTGTGGACCGCCGCACTGACAACGCTGACCACGACCCGGCTCCTAGCCGCCTGTGGCCCCGCCGCGCGAGGGGCCTTCGCCGGGAACTTCGCCAGATGTCAGCGCGCTTGCATACAGTGACAGCACTGCTCAATCCGCGATAGATCGCGCGATCGAAGGGACGTACATGCCCATGGGTCACACGGCCACGCAACAGGCCGGTTCCGGCGGCCTGACAGCGACCGAACACCGCCTGGCGAACGGTCTGCGTGTGGTGCTCTCCGAGGACCACCTGACCCCGGTCGCCGCGGTCTGCCTTTGGTACGACGTTGGCTCGCGCCACGAAGTCAAGGGGCGTACGGGCCTCGCTCACCTCTTTGAGCACCTGATGTTCCAGGGTTCGAAGCAGGTCGCTGGCAACGGGCACTTCGAGCTGGTGCAGGGCGCGGGTGGCTCGCTGAACGGCACCACCAGCTTCGAGCGCACCAACTACTTCGAGACCATGCCCACCCACCAGGTGGAGCTGGCGCTGTGGCTGGAAGCCGACCGGATGGGATCGCTGCTCTCCGCGCTCGATGAGGAGAGCATGGAAAACCAGCGGGACGTGGTGAAGAACGAGCGTCGCCAGCGCTACGACAACGTCCCCTACGGAACCGCCTTTGAGCGGCTGACCGCGATGGCCTACCCCGAGGGCCACCCGTACCACCACACCCCGATCGGTTCGATGGCCGACCTGGACGCGGCCTCCCTGGAGGACGCGCAACACTTCTTCCGTACGTACTACGCGCCGAACAACGCGGTGCTCGCGGTCGTCGGCGACATCGACCCCGAGCAGACCCTGGCCTGGGTCGAGAAATACTTCGGCACCATCCCCTCGCATGATGGCAAGCCGACGCCGCGCGACGGCTCGCTGCCCGACATCATCGGCGAGGAGGTCCGCGAGGAGGTCCGCGAGGAGGTGCCGGCCCGCGCGCTGATGGCCACCTATCGGCTGCCGCACGACGGCACGCGCGAGGCGGACGCCGCAGACCTCGCGTTGACCGTGCTCGGCGGCGGCGAGTCATCGCGGCTGCACAACCGGTTGGTGCGGCGCGACCGGACGGCCGTGGCGGCCGGCTTTGGGCTGCTGCGGCTGGCCGGTGCGCCCTCGCTCGGCTGGCTGGATGTGAAGACCTCCGGCGGCGTGGAGGTGCCCGCCATCGAGGCCGCCGTGGACGAGGAGCTCGCCCGCTTCGCGGCCGAGGGCCCGAGTCCGGAGGAGATGGAGCGGGCGCAGGCGCAGTTGGAGCGCGAGTGGCTGGACCGACTGGCCACGGTCGGCGGCCGGGCTGATGAACTGTGCCGGTACGCGGTGCTGTTCGGCGACCCGCAGCTCGCGTTGAGCGCGGTGAGTCGGGTTCTCGACATCTCCGCCGAAGAGGTGCAGGCCGCCGCCGCGGCTCGGCTGCGCCCCGACAACCGGGCGGTGCTCGTCTACGAGCCGATCGAGCCGGCGGAGGCTGCCGAGACCGATGAAGGCGCCGCGCCGACCGAGCCGACCGACGTCGTGCAGGCGGCCCCAGCCAGCACAGCCAGCACAGGCAGCACAGCCAGCGCAGACACCCTGGCCAACGCAACCAGCGCAGAGATCGCAGAGACCGAAGAAGGGGCCGACCGGTGAGCGACGCCGCAGCCACGACCGTGACGCAGACGAACGCGACGGACACCACCGTGACCAGCATGCAGTTCCATCCCCAGCCGCAGCCTGGCCAGGCCAGGCCGTGGGCCTTCCCCGCGCCCGAGCGCGGCCAGTTGCCCAACGGCCTGACCGTGCTGCGCTGCCACCGCCCCGGACAGCAGGTCGTCGCGGTCGAGGTCAGCCTCGCCGCCCCGCTGGAAGCCGAGCCGCAGGGGCTTGATGGCGTCGCGACCATCATGGCGCGGGCGCTGTCGGAGGGCACCGACCAGCACACCGCCGAGGAGTTCGCCGCCGAGTTGGAGCGCTGCGGCGCGACTCTCGACGCGTACGCCGACCACCCTGGCGTTCGCGTCTCCCTTGAGGTCCCGGCCTCCCGACTGCACAAGGCGCTCGGGTTGCTCGCCGACGCGCTGCGGGCCCCGGCCTTCCCCAAGAGCGAGGTAGAGCGGCTGGTACGGAACCGGCTCGACGAGATCCCGCACGAGCTGGCCAATCCGGCCAGGCGGGCCGCGATGGCCCTCTCCAAGGAGCTGTTCCCGGCCGACTCGCGCATGTCCCGGCCGCGGCAGGGCACCGAGACTACGGTGACGGCCGTGGACGCCACCGCCGTGCGCGCCTTCTACACGGCGCATGTGCGGCCCGCGACGGCCACCGCCGTGGTCGTCGGCGATTTCACCGGCGTGGACCTCGACCAGGCGCTTGCCGACACGCTGGGCGCCTGGAGCGGTGACACGGCGGCGCCCCGCCCGGTGCCCGCCGTCACCGCCGACGACAGCGGCCGGGTCGTCATCGTGGACCGGCCCGGCGCGGTGCAGACCCAACTGCTCATCGGGCGGGTCGGCGCGGACCGGCACGACCGCGTCTGGCCTGCGCAGACGCTGGGCACTTACTGCCTGGGCGGCACCCTCACCTCCCGGCTTGACCGGGTGCTGCGTGAGGAAAAGGGCTACACCTACGGGGTGCGGGCCTTCGCCCAGGTGCTGCGCTCCACGCCGGACGGGGCGGGCGCCTCACTCCTGGCCATCAGTGGTTCGGTGGCCACCGAGGTGACGGGCCCGGCGCTCGACGACGCCTGGAAGGTGCTGCGGACGCTGGCGGCGGAGGGCCTCACGGACGACGAGCGCGATGTGGCCGTGCAAAACCTGGTGGGAATCGCCCCGCTGAAGTACGAGACGGCCGCCTCCGTTGCGGGGACCTTCGCCGATCAGGTGGAGCAGCATCTGCCGGATGACTTCCAGGCGCACCTCTACCTCCGGCTCGCCGAGACCGGCACGGTGGAGGCCACCGCGGCGGTCGTCAACGCCTTCCCGGTGGACCGGTTGGTGACGGTGCTGGTCGGTGACGCGTCGGTGATCGAGGAGCCGGTGAAGGCGCTGGGCATCGGGGACGTGCGGGTGGTGACGGGCTGACGCATTGACGAAGCGGCAGACGGGGCCGGCGGGCCGGCGGGCTGACGGGCCGGCGAGCCGATGGGAGCCGGCCGGAGGCGGCGGAGCGCCTGTGGGGCTAGCGGGTCGTTACGGTGCGTGGCCAGCCGGTCGATGCCGCTAGCGCGCCGTCAGCAGCGGCGCGCGGCCGAGCCGTTCGCGGCTCGGCCACAGCGGCGGCAGCGGCAGTAGCTGCCGCCGGCCCCGGGTCCGGCCCCTTTGTGGCCTGCGCCCACGCCGTGGCCTGCGCCCGCCGTGGCCCCGTTACGGCACGTGCCACGCCATCGCCAGAGGGGGCCATGGCCCGGGCCGAAAGTCGGGGTTCTTGATGCTGATGAGTCGTTAAGAGGCCCAGGTGTCAAGTGGGGTGTTAGAAGCTTTCGTTATGTCTGATTTGCGGGAGACGCTGCCCTTCTGCCGTGTGGCGTGCGCAACAAAAAGTCGGTTCTGTTTGCCGATCAAAAGACGTCCCGCTTAGCGTCAGGCCCGTTGCTCGTCACATGTCAGCCACACCCGTGGCACCGGGCAGCCATCGCCGAGTCCCTCATGGCGCGAGCCAGGGGAGCCGGGGACCCAAGTCCCTGGGGTGAATCGGCCACCATCCTCGTGAGAGGTGTGGTGACCGTAGGAGACCTTCCTGCTCCGAACCCGTCAGCTAACCCGGTAGGCGAGAAGGAAGGAAAGGAGTACGCCTACTTATGGCGTTCACCAGTGCCCCCGGTCGGCATCGCCGCCCAGGTCGCTTCGCTCGTAGCAGCGCGAACGTGGCAGGCATAGCCACCATCGCCGCCACCGGAGTCGTAGCCGGTATCGCCGCCCCCGCGATGGCCGCATCCGGCGGTGGTCAGGAGCCTCTTCAGGACACCGGCCTACGCCACGCGGTCGCCCTCGACGACAGCATCGCCTATGACATCGGCGCCCAGGCCGACTCCCAGCACTCCGCCGCTGAACAGGCCGCTGCCGAGCAGCAGGCCGAGCAGGATGCGCGCGAGCAGGCAGCCAAGCGTGCCGCCGAGGTGAAGAAGAAGGCCGAGGAGACCAAACGCAAGGCCGCGGCCGAGGCCGCGAAGGAGAAGGCCGCCGCGAAGAAGAAGGAGGCGGCCGAGGCCAGCGCCGTGCAGGAGCGCGAGGTAGCCGACGTCAGCCAGACGCGTGCGGCCCGCTCCACCGAGCGTCCGACGCTTAGCGCGTACGTCTCGCCGATCGCGGGCGGCTACGTCTCCACGCAGTACCAGGCTTCCGGTGGCAACTGGTCCTCCGGCAGCCACACCGGCATCGACTTCCACGCCGGCACCGGCACCTCGGTACACGCCGTGGGCGCCGGCACCGTGGTTGAGGCGGGCTGGGGCGGCGCGTACGGCAACAACGTCATCATCAAGATGAACGACGGCACGTACACCCAGTACGGCCACCTTTCTTCGGTCGGCGTCTCGGTGGGGCAGACCGTCTCTCCCGGCCAGCAGATCGGCCTCTCCGGGAGCACGGGCAACTCCACGGGTCCGCACCTGCACTTCGAGGCCCGCACCTCCGCCGAGTACGGCTCGGACATCGACCCCGTCGCCTACCTGCGCTCGCACGGCGTCAGCATCTGAGACGTCCCGCAAGGGCCGTGGCCTGCCACGCGGCGCTGGTACCGCCAGCGCCGCGCTGTGCTCCAGGCGCTGAGCGGGGCCGCCCCTGAGCGCTGCCCATGGCCCGATGCGTCGGGTCACGCCCGTAGTGCGAACCTCCCGCGCCGAGCGCCGTCCCGCCCGGCGTCCGCTCCGCACAGCGAAGGCCCTGGCATCCCGCCGGGGCTTTCGGCGTTGTCTGGTCACAACCTATCCAGGCAATTCCGACCTGCCGTCGTGAGGCGTGCTGCCTTCGAATGGAGTCGCGGGTGGACGGTAAAGGGTGAGCGTCGCGGATGTTAAGGCGGAGGTTCAAGCACGGGGACCGTACGCTTTTCGTGCCCGCGATATGCGCGGTGATCCGCGCCGACACCGTCTGCGCAGCGCACGCCCCCGGCAGCCGGCTTACCGAGGAACTGCTCGCCCGCTGCTACGGGGTTTCCTGGGCGCCGGTGCGCGAGGCGCTGCGCCTGCTGGAGTCGGAGGGCTTCGTGGCGACCCACAGCAACCCGCAGGCACGCCGGCGCACGGGTGGCCAAGGCCGCGCTCAGCGCGGGTAGTTAGGGCAGTCGCGTCCGCTCGCCGAGTGGTTCCACGAGACGCTGGCGCAGGCATAGGGCAGCCCCAGCCTCGCCGCGCTGCTCACCTCACCCAGCTCCGCCGCAGGATGGCCTTGCTGTACGCGGCCCAGCCGCCGGTGCGGGTCGCTCAGGTGGGGACGGAGTGCGGGGGCCCTCATCGATGCCGTGGGGCGGGGCGTTACGGGGCAGGCTCGTGCGCTGTCCGCGGCGCATGCCGAGCGGGCCCGGACCGGACATCGGCTGCGCGCCGGGGCCTCGGTATGTTTTCCACAACAGGCGGTAAATTCCGCGGCCACTCACCGTTCACCAGCAACGATGGTCTCGTACGTCAAGCCCACGAATTCGGGGCAGATGTGGTGACGTGCGTATCGCGGTGAGCCGCGAAGGCGATAAGCAGTGGCCGCTGAGGCGATAAAGAGACGAGGCCGCGGCGACCTGAATTCCGGTCACTGCGGCCCCGTGGCGCACTGAAAAGCGAGTCAGACCGTCTCCGGGAGCTCCTCAAGTCCCTCGGCGACAAGCTTGGCCAGGCGGTCGAGCGCGGCCTCGGCGTTATCGGCCTCGGATGCCAGCAAGATCTCTTCGCCGCCCTGGGCGCCGAGCCCGAGCACGGCGAGCATCGAGGCGGCGTTGACCGGAGTGCCGTCCGACTTGGCAATCGTCACGGGGACGCCGGAGGCCGTCGCGGCGCGGACGAAGATCGACGCGGGACGAGCGTGCAGGCCCTCTGCCCAGCCGACGGTGACGCGGCGCTCAACCATGGTGTTGCCCTTCACGTGGTTATTGTTGTCTAGACCAGTCTCTCACGGGGTACGAAGTGCTCCGGCGGGGCCCGACCACAGCTTGCCCCGCCGCAAGGGTGTGCGCGAGTCGGACCGTTGTCAGTCCTGCCGCCTACGCTGGGTCCCATGGAGACGCCGCTCGATCACGCCTATCCGACCCACTGGGAAGCGGACGTCGTGCTGCGCGACGGCGGCACCGCCCAGATCCGGCCCATCACGCCCGACGACGCCCAGCGCCTGGTGGACTTCTACGAGCGCGTCTCGGACGAGTCGAAGTATTACCGCTTCTTCGCCCCGTACCCCCGGCTCTCCGACCGCGATGTACACCGTTTTACGCACCATGACTACGTGGACCGCGTCGGCCTCGCGGCGACCGTCGGGGACGAGTTCATCGCCACGGTCCGCTATGACCGCATTAACGAGCGCGGGCTGCCGTCGTCGGCGCCCGACGATGAGGCCGAGGTCGCCTTCCTGGTGCAAGACGCCCACCAAGGCCGGGGCGTCGCCTCCGCCCTCCTCGAACACATCGCTGCGGTCGCCGGGGAGCGCGCCATCCGGCGCTTCGCCGCCGAGGTGCTGCCGGCCAACACCAAAATGATCAAGGTGTTCACGGACGCGGGCTACACCCAGCAGCGCAGGTTCGAGGACGGCGTCGTCCGGCTGGAATTCGACCTCGAACCCACGGCCCAGTCACTCGCCGTCATGCGCGCGCGAGAGCAGCGCGCCGAGGCCCGTTCCGTCCAGCGGCTGCTCGGGCCCGGCTCGGTAGCGGTCATCGGTGCCAGCCGCAGGCCGGGCGGTGCCGGTCGAGCGGTCCTTGCCCACCTGTTGGGCGGCGGCTACACGGGGCAGGTGTACGCGGTCAACCATGCCTTCCCCGCGGGCCGCTCCCAGCTGACGGGTGCCGACCTGGCGGAGGCCCAGCGCGGCGCCGCGGCGGCGGACGCCCCGGTCCTGGCCGTCCCGGTCGCTGTGGACCGCGACGCCGGCGCTCCTGGAGGGCCGTTCATGGCCCTGGACCGCACGGGGACCCTAGGGCGTACGGAGGGCGAGCTTGGCCGCCCCGAGGACGCACCGGGCCGTGCGGAGGAGACCTCCGGCGCCCCAGCAGACGCCTGGCCGGCCGATGAAGCGCCCGCGGAGCGGGAGGCCGCTCCCTTCGGCGTTGCCGCCTACCGGTCCCTTGGCGACATCGGAGAGCCGGTGGATCTGGCCGTCGTCGCGGTTCCGGCAGACCAGGTGCCTGCCGTGGTGGCGGACTGCGGCGAGCATGGCGTACAGGGCCTGGTCGTGGTGTCGTCCGGGTACGCCGAGAGTGGGCCCGAGGGCCGAGAGCGGCAGCGGGAATTGGTCCGTCAGGCCCGGTCGTACGGAATGCGGCTGATCGGTCCTGGCGCGCTCGGGGTCATCAACACCGCCAACGGCGTACGCCTGAACGCCTCGCTCTCGCCGCAAATGCCTCCCGCCGGGAACCTCGGCCTGTTCACCCAATCCGGTGCGATCGGCATCGCCCTGCTGTCGGGGCTGCATCGGCGCGGCTCCGGCCTGTTCGGTGTTTCCACCTTCGTCTCGGCTGGAAACCGCGCCGACGTCTCGGGCAACGACCTGCTCCAGTACTGGCACGACGACCCCGACACCCAGGTGGCGCTGCTGTATCTGGAGTCCATCGGCAACCCCCGTAAGTTCACCCGGCTCGCCAAGCGCACGGCGGCGGTCAAGCCGGTCGTGGTCGTCAAGGGCGCCCGGCACAGCGGGAGCGAACCAGCCGGACACGCGGTGCCCACCACCCGCATCCCCGACGCGACGGTCTCGGCGCTGTTCCGGCAGGCGGGCGTCATCCGGGTCAACACGGTCACCGAGCTCGCCGACGTGGGCCTGCTGCTCGCCTCGCAGCCGCTGCCGCGCGGGCCGCGCGTGGCCATTCTCGGCAACTCCGAATCGCTCGGTCTGATCACCTACGACGCGTGCCTGACCGATGGCCTGCGCCCGTTGCCGCCACTCGACCTGACGACGGCGGCCGAGCCCGCCGACTTCCGCAAGGCCCTCGCGCAAGCCCTCGCCGACGATCTGTGTGACGCCGCCGTCGTCACGGCCATTCCCTCGGTTGACGAGGGGTCGGCGACGGAGCTGGCCCAGGCGATCCGGGAAGCGGCGGCCGGGAGCGTCACGGCGAAGCCGGTGGCCGTGGTGCACCTGGAGATCCCGGGCCTCGCGGCGGCCCTGGCCCAGCCGGGGCCGCCGGGCGTCGGCACACCACTCGCTGAGCAGGCCGAGGCCCACGGGGAGCAGGCCGCAACTGCGGAGCGGGGAGCGGCTCGTCCGGTGGGGGAGTGTCGGGTTCCTGCGTACCCCGCTGCCGAGCGCGCGGTGCGTGCCCTGGCCGAGGCCGTACGGTACGCGCACTGGCGACGGCAGGCCGCGGAGCCGGGGCGGGTGCCCGAGTACGACGACATCGATGAGGCCGGCGCCGGCGCCGACATCAACGTGTTGCTCGCCGCGCATGCGCACGAGGAGGCAGAGCGGCCACCGACCCCGGCCGAGCCCGCGCGAGCTGCCGGGCCGATGGGGGCTGCTGGGCCTGCCGGAGCGGTTGAGCCCGCGGGGCCGACTGGGGCTGCCGGGCCGACCGGGGCCCCTGAGCCGGCCCGAGCCGCTGCGCAGGGCGGAGCGCTTGAGCCGGCTGAGGCCGCCGTCGCTGGGCCCGTCGCCGGCGCTCCCCGCGGCATCGCCGACCGGGCGGGCGAGCGCCCCCGCCAGTTGCCGCGCAGCTTCGCGCTGTCCGCACCGGACACCCAGCGGTTGCTGGCCCGCTACGGCATCAGCGTGCTCCCCGCGCTGCCAGCCCCCGACCCCGACAGCGCCGCGCAGGCCGCCGCCAGGCTGAGCTACCCGGTCGCGCTGAAGCCCACCGCTCCTCATCTGCGCCACCGTGCCGACCTGGGGGCCTTTCGGCTCGATCTCGGCGGCGAGGCGGAACTGCGCCGGGCCTACGCCGAGTTGACCGGCCTCCTCGGTAGCCCTGACGAGCTGCGCCTGGTCGTCCAGCGGATGGCCCCGCGCGGTGTGGACACGGTGGTGCGGGCGGCCATCGATCCGGCGGCGGGTGCGGTGCTCTCCTTCGGCCTGGCCGGGGCCCCTTCCGAGTTGCTCGGCGACACAGCCCACCGGCTCATACCGGCCACGGACCGAGATGTCTCCGAGCTGATCAGATCCGTCAGGACCGCACCGTTGCTGTTTGGCTGGCGCGGTTCGCAGCCGGTGGACACCGGGGTCCTGGAGGAACTGCTGCTGCGGGTATCTCGGCTGGTGGGCGACCATCCGGAGGTGGTGGCGGTGCACCTGGAGCCGGTGGTCGTGGCCCCGCGCGGGCTGTCCGTCCTCGGCGCCGCCCTACGACTTGCCCCGCCGCCGATTCGCACCGACATCGGCCCGCGCCACCTGCCCACGTACTGAGCCTGCAAAGCCTGAACGTGCCCTTGTGTGGACATGGCGGCTATGGCGGATATACCTGCCAATCAGGCGAGCACGGTGCTGGCCAGGCCAGTCCAGCCCCGTCCGAGCCCCGTCCGAGCCCCGTCCGAGCCCAGCCCAGCCCCGTCCCGGGGCGGTCCGATCCAGTCCGTCCCAGTCCAGCCCGTCCCCGGGGCGACCCGACCCAACCTAGCCATCGGCGAGGCCCGCCCGGCGCAGGGAACTCCCGCCCCCTGCCGCCCGCCCCCTGCTCGTGTGCGCTGGTCACAAAGGCGCACGCCGCGGCCGACAGGTGCCGAGCCGTGCGTCCCTACTGTGCCGCTGCCCGGCTCCACCGTGCCCGCTGCCCGGCCCGCCGACGGTAGCCGGGGCCCGGCGGTGGCGCTCGGTGGTGCGTGCACGGTGCTGGCCCCGGCAGGTGAGGGGATCGGTACCGGTGTCGCCCCGTAGGATGGGAGACATGGCGAAGACCGGTACGACGACCCAGGGGCTGCGCGCGGCGATCGAGCGCAGCGGCTACTACCCGGCCCTCGTTGCCGAGGCGGTTGAGGCCGCCGTGGGCGGCGAACCAGTGGCGGGATTCCTGGTCCACCAGGAGACGACCTTCGACTCCAACGAGGTCCGCCGCCATGTCACGGTCCTTGTGCTCACCGCCACCCGCTTCATCGTCAGCCACACCGACGAGCAGGCTGCCGACGACAGCTCGCCCACGCCGTACGCGACGACCTCCACCGAGTCCGTGAAGCTGAACCGGATCTCCTCCGTGGTGCTCAGCCGCGTCGTCGCCAACCCCGAGTCGTACACCCCGGGCACCCTTCCCCGCGAGGTGGTACTCACCATCGGCTGGGGCGCCGTGAGCAGGCTCGACCTGGAGCCCGCGAGTTGCGGGGACCCCAACTGCGAGGCGGACCACGGCTACACCGGCTCCTCCACGGCCGACGACCTGTCGCTGCGCGTCAGCGAGGCCGGCGACGGCCCGGACAGTGTGCGGCAGACGCTGGCGTTCGCGCAGGCGCTGTCCGAGGCGACCACGGCGCCCAGCCGCTGATGGCGGGTTCCAGCGCGGGCCCCGCCACCAGCTCTGCCTGGCCCGAGTGGCAGCCCGAAGGCACGATCCTCGACCCAGCGGCTGCGCCGGTGCCGCGCTACGGCACCGGTTCGCTCAGCGATCTGCTGCCATCTGTGGTGGTCGGCCAGGAGGTGCCGGGGCTCGCCGGTACGCCGGGCCTCGACCTGGCGCCCGCTGACCGGGTGTGTGTCTTCCTCATCGACGGTCTTGGCTGGGAGCTGCTGCGGGCTCATCCCGCCGAGGCGCCGTTTTTGACCTCGTTGCTGGCGAGCTCCATGAACCGCACCGGCCAGCCAATGACCGCGGGCTTTCCGTCCACCACCGCGACATCGCTCGCCTCGGTCGGCACTGGGCTGCCACCAGGCGCGCACGGCCTGCCCGGCTATACGGTCGTCAACCCGGCCACTGGTGAGCTGATGAACCAGCTCCGCTGGCATCCATGGACCGATCCGTACATCTGGCAGCCCTACCCGACCGTCTTCCAACTGGCCGACGCCGCGGGCGTACACACCTGCCAGGTATCGGCGCCCGCCTTCGAGCACACCCCGCTCACCCGGGTCGCGCTCAGCGGCGGCACCTTCCACGGCAGGCTCTCCGGCGAGGAGCGGATGGACCTCGCAGCGGCCCAGACCGGCGCCGCGGGCCGCACCCTGGTCTACACGTACTACAGCGAGGTGGACGGCAAGGGCCACCGGTTCGGCGTGGACTCGGACGACTGGCGCGGCCAGCTGATGTACGTGGACGGCCTCGCTCGGCGGCTCGCCGAGCAGCTGCCGCCCCGCTCCGCGCTCTACGTCACCGCCGACCACGGCATGATCGACCTGCCCTTCGACCCGGAGTCGCGCATCGACTTCGACGAGGACTGGGAACTGCGCGCGGGCGTCGCACTGCTCGGCGGCGAGGGCCGCGCGCGACACGTGTACGCGGTGCCGGGGGCAGCCGCCGATGTGCTCGCCGTCTGGCGCGAGGTGCTCGGCGACCGCATGTGGGTGGCGAGTCGTGACGAGGCGGTGGCCGCAGGCTGGTTCGGGCGCCCCGAGGACGGCGTGGACGACCGGGTGTACGCCCGCATCGGCGATGTGGTTGCCGCCGCCAGCGACGATGTCGCGATCATCGCTTCCCGTACCGAACCGAACGAGTCCGCCATGGTCGGCCTGCACGGCTCCATGACCGCGGTCGAGCAACTCGTACCGCTCCTGGAAGTACGCACCTGAGCCCCGCCCCAGGCCGGCACACCGCCCCGTTTCACGGACGACGGGCTGACGAGTTCAGGTTCTTCGGGACGTGCGGGGCCGCTCGCCAGGGCGGCAGCGGGATACTCCCGGTGAAAGGCGTGCGTCACGCGGCAGCTACGGAACGGGTCCGGAGCCAGTACGAGCGCGCAGCGACGACCAGCGCGACCCCGTAGACGGCGAACGTGGCCATGCCGATCCAGCCGACAAGCAGCGCATCGTTTACGGAGTGGAAGTCGCCGCGCCGCATCGTGACCACGCCGGCCGTTGCCAGGGCCAGGTAGCCGACCCCCAGCACCCCGTACGGCGCCAGGGTGGCAGCGCCGATCAAGGCGGGAGCCAGGGGGAGCCAGCGGGGTACGCGCCGGCCGTGCAGCCGCGGCGTCCACCGCGGGAAAACCTGGCCCCACGGGCGCACCAGGCCCCACAGCAGGAAAACGCCGAGCGCGGCCAGCAGCACAGTGCCGTCCAGGCCCCAGGACTCCAGGGTGAGCCACACTCCCGACGCACCGTTGCGCCGGGAGATCGCGAGCATTGCCTCGCCGTTGATCCCGGCGAAGGTGCCGCCAGACGCCCAGATGAGCTTCATCGCCGCGTAAGGGAGAAAGGCCACCGTCCCGGCGCAGGCGGCGAGCTGGACCGGCCGCGGGGCAGCGGACGGGGCTGCTGGTACGGCGGTCGCGGCGGGCGGGCGGCGAGCGGACCGGGCGGTGGCCGCGAGCAGCACAACCCCGGCTGCCGCCAACGCGTGGTTCGCAGCGGCCACCCCGCTGTCCACCCCCTGACCGAACACCAGTGTGACGACGTCCATGAGCAGGCTGAAGGCGGCGGCTCCGGCCAGCACGCAGGCCACCCACAGCAGTACCCGCAACGCCGGACGCGGCCCCCACCGTGCCACCGCACCACAGGCCACCGCCGCCAGCGATCCCACCGCCACGACCGCCCAGCCCAGCGCCGAGGACCCCGGGGCGTCGCCCAGGTAGAACAGCGACGTTCCGCTCAGCGCGCAGGCCAGGCCGAAGCCGGCGTACCCCACCGCCCACACCATCGCGGCCCGGCCCACCCAGTGCGGCCACCGCTGCCACCGAGTTCGCCAAGGCGCCCTCGCCATCCCTGTCGCCCTCGTCATGTGCTGAAACTCGCACGGCCGTAGCGGTGCGACATCAACCGCCAGAACGACGCCCTAGCCCGATGGGATGAGCGACCTGCTCACGGCCGAACCGCCGGGCAGCCCCTGCGCGCCAGCAGGGGGCGGTGTGGCAACGGGGACCGCGCCGGAAACCCGCCAGACCCCGCCGGCATCCCGCCCCGCCGGCATCCCGCCGCGTCGGCTCACTGGCGATGGGGGCGGGGGTGGGGCTCGGGCTGGTGCGGGGTGGCGTGGAGGGAGCCGAGCAGGTGGAGGGACTGGGCGCTGGGGCTGCCCGGCTCGGCGTGGTAGATGACGAGTTGCTGGCCGGGGGCGTCACGTACGTCGAACGCCTGGTAGGTGAGGGTGAGGGGACCGACGTCCGGGTGCAGGAGGTGCTTGGCGTCCTGGGTCTTACCGCGCACGGTGTGCGCGTTCCACAGGCGGGCGAAGTCCGGGCTGTGTTCAGAGAGGGTGTGCACGAGCTCGCGTAGCCGGGGGTGGGTCGGGTCGAAGCCTGCTGACTGGCGCAGATTGGCCACGGTGGCCTCGGCCGCGCGGTTCCACTGCGGGTAGAAGTGGCGACCCGCGGGGTCGATGAAGAGCATGCGGGCCAGGTTGTCCGCCGGCTCGAACGGGGCGTAGAGGGCCTCGGCCAGGGCGTTGACGGCGAGCAGGTCCAGGGCCTGGCTCATGACGAACGCTGGAGTGTTCGGGTAGCCGTCCATCAACTGGCGCAGCCCCGGGCTGACCCGCTCGGTGGCGTGAGCGCAGGGCTGGTCACTCGGTGCGGCCCCGGCCAGCCGATACAGGTGCGTTCGGGCGTCCCCGTCGAGGAGCAGCGCGCGGCTGAGGGCGTCGAGTACCTGGGGCGAGGGATTGCGCTCGCGCCCTTGTTCCAGGCGGGTGTAGTAGTCGGAGTTCACTCCGGCCAGGACGGCGACCTCTTCGCGACGCAGCCCGGCGACTCGGCGGGCCCCGTAGCTCGCCATGCCAACGTCGCGCGGCTGTAGGCCGGCGCGGCGTGCGCGCAGGAACTCTCCCAGGTGGTTGTCGTCCATGCGGCCAGGCTAGGCGGCGGCCCAGTGCGCTGCCTGGGTGTGTCGCACCCAGGCCGCACGGGGCCTGGTGGGGCGCCGCTGACCTGCGCAGAGTCGGTGGAGCGGGAGAAAGCCGCACGCACCGATGAGAGGAGTTCGCCATGGTCGATGCCACTGGTGAGGACCATATCGACGTGGTCGGAATGTGGGTGACCGCGGACGGTCACATCCGTCAGGAGCTGTTGCCCCATGGCCGCTACGACGAGGCCCGCGGTGAGCGGCGCAGCGCCTATACCGGCCGGTACACGGTCACCGGCAACCACCTGGACTACGTCGATGACACCGGGTTCAGCGCGACAGGCGACATCCGGGACGGAGTGCTCTACCACGAGCACTTGGTGCTGTACCGGGAGGCGAAGCCGTCATGACGCAGCGCACCGATGGACCTGCCGCAGCGCATCACGCGCATGACGCCACCTCCGGTGCGGTGCCGCAGGCGCCGGTGGCTCCTGGCGGGCTGGCGCTGCTGGTGCTGTGCGCCGCTCACTTCATGGATGCCATCGATGTGTCGGATGTGGGTGTGGCGCTGCCCGCCATCCAGCGCGACTTGGGCATGACAGCGGCTTCCCTCCAGTGGATCGTCTCCGCTTACGCGCTCGGCTACGGCGGGTTCCTGCTGCTCGGCGGCCGGGTGGCCGATCTGCTGGGCAGGCGCCGCACCTTCATGACCGCCGTCGCCGTGTTCGCCCTGGTGAGCCTGCTGGGCGCGATCGCCCCGAACGGCGGCCTGCTCATCGCGGCACGCCTGGTCAAAGGCGTCGCTGCGGGCTTTCTCGCCCCGGCGGCCCTCTCGCTCATCACCACGAACTGGCCGCAGGGCTCGCAGCGTGGCCGTGCCGTGGGCTGGTACGCAACTGCCGGCGCCATCGGCTTCGTCAGCGGCCTCGTCCTGGGGGGTGTACTCACGGAGGTCTCCTGGCGGCTGGTCTTCGTACTGCCGGTGCCCATTGCCGTAGCGGCGCTCGTTGCAGGAAGCCGTCTCCTTCCCGCAGATCCCCCTGCCGCGTCCCGTGGAAAGATCGACGTCCCGGGCGCGGTGAGCGTGACCAGCGGTCTTTTGATCTTGGTCTACGCGATGACGCAGGCCCCGCAACAGGGGTGGCTGTCAGCCCGCACCAGCGTCCTGTTCGCCGCAGCGGCCCTGCTCCTCATCGTGTTCCTCGGCATCGAGAACAGGTCTCGGCAGCCTTTGGTACCCCTGTCCTTTCTGACGCGGCGTAAGACTGTAGGAACCAACCTGACGATCTTCGCCATGTGGGGTGCCTACACCTCCTTCGCTTTCCTCGCCACGCTGTATCTGCAAAACGTGCTGCACTTGACGCCGTTGCAGACCGCCGGCGCGTTTGTCCCCCTCGGCCTCGTCAACGGCGCACTGGCGCCTTTCGCGGGGCGGCTCGCGGTGCGGTTCGGCGCCCATCGGATGATCACGGTCGGCATGCTGCTGTTGGCGCTGTCCTACGCGCTGTTCTTCCGCATCGGGCCCGACACCTCCTTCCTCTTTGTGGTCCTGCCCGTCATGGTGCTCAACGGACTCGGTACCGCGGCGACGTTTGCCGCCCTGACCATGAGCGCGATCGCCGGCGTGCCCGATCGGGACCAAGGTCTCGCGGGTGCCCTGCTCAACACCTCCATGCAGCTCGGCGGCGCGGTGGTCCTCGCCGTCGTCACCGCGGTGGTCGAAGCCGGGCACCGGTCGAACGGTGGTAGCGATCCCCTTGCGGGCTACGGCTCGGGCACCGGCGTCATCGTCGCCACGGTGCTCGCCGGCCTGGGCGCCACACTCCTCATCCGACACCGGCCCCACAGCCTTAGCCCATGACGGCGCCCCCGCCCGTGCCCACCTAGCAGTTCAGGGGCCCCGCCGCGGTGCCTGACCGCGCCTTTCCCACGGAGCGCACCATGCCATCAGCGATGTCGTTCGCCGAAGCCGCCGCCGAAACCGCCAAAACCGCAGAAGCCGCCGAAGCCGGCGATGACGCCGCCGAGTTCGCCGGAAAGGTCACCATCGTTACCGGGGCCGCCCGTGGCGTGCGCAAGGAGACGGTGGCGCTCCTCAACGCCCGCGGCGTCCACGTCGTCGCCGTTGACCTACGCCCCGACGTCAAGGCTCTGCCGGACGAGTTTCCCGGCGTCCTGGCGATGACCGGTGACATCACGCACGAAGCAACCGCCGCGGCCCTCAAGGGCTCGCTGCGGGCTGCGCGGCGTCCCCCGCGACGGTCTGCCCGCTACCGTCCGCCGTCACTACGCAGTGTCTGCTTGCTCGCGTCGCTTGGTCCTCGCTACGCGCTCAGCTGCGCCGCGCGGTAGCACCGTTACGTGCTCCGCCGCGCCGACCGCGCTTGCCGCTCCGTGCTCCGTGCTCCGTACGAGCGTGTCGCGCTCGCCCGCGCGATGCTCAGCTTTCCGTCCGTACCACCGTGAACGCCGCGCCCTCCGGGTCGGCGACCGTCGCACAGCGGCCGGTCGGCATGTCCTCCGATGCGCGCACCACTCGCCCGCCCAACTCCGTGACGCGGTGGGCCGCTACGTCCGGGTCCTCGACCTCGAAGTACGTCGTCCAGTGCGAACCCAGGTCGCGGGGGAGCGAGTTGCCCACGCCGTGCATCGCTGCGACCGGGCGATCTCGGACCGTCAGCGTCACATAGTCGTCCTCGGCGGACACGACCGGGTCGGCCTCGCAGCCGAACACCGTCTGGTAGAACTTGCAAACACTCGCCGTGTCCGGCGTCAGCAACTCGGTCCACACCGGCGTACCCGGTTCGCCGCCGCCCTCGCTGCCGAGGTGGCCACGTGCCTGCCAGATGCCGAACACCGCGCCCAGCGGATCGGATGCGATGGCCATCCGGCCCTCGTCCCCGGCGTCCAGCGGGCCGACCGCCACCGTTCCACCGCAGCCGCGGATGCGCTCGGCCGTGGCGTCCGCGTCGTCGCTGGCCAAAAACGTCGTCCAGGCCACCGGTAGTCGCAGCCCCGGCGCCAGCTCACCGATTCCGGCAACCGGCCGACCATCCAACGACGCTCGTACGTACGGACCGTACTGAGCGGGCCCCGGCCGAAACTCCCAGCCGAACAAGCCGCGGTAGAACTCCTGCGTCGCGGTGAGACTGTGCACCATCAGGCTCGTCCAGCAGGGCGTTCCGGGCGTGCGCCGGGTGGGTTCCCTGCCGCTCAACCCAACCTCTCCCCCTGAACCTTCCCTCATGCCGCGTGCGGGTGGTGCACCCGGGGTGGCCCTGGGATGGTGCCACTCGGGGGACCGCCGTGCCTCGCTCATCGTCACTGTCTCCTTGGAGCGTCGTCGTGTGGCCTGACAACCCCGGGCCGTCCGGCGGCGCGCGGGGGTGTAACGGGACGGGACCGCCCAGATGCTTGCAGCACCTGTCGCGGCGCGCTCCCCGGCCGCGCCGCGGTGTGCGGGTTCCCATCGGAGAATGCCCGGTTTGGCATGGCGCACCCAGTACGGCGAGGTAGCGGACCGGTGTCGGTCGGTCGTACGCCGAGTTCGGCGCGATCCATACGGTGCGGACGCGACTGCGCGAGGATGGGGCGCATGAAAGCCATCATGACGCCCGCTGAACTCGTGGCCGAATTGGCCGGTCCCCGGCCGCCGCTGTTGCTTGACGTCCGTTGGCAACTGACGCCGCCAGGCGGACGTAAGGGTACGGAAGCACCCGGCCGCACCGCATACGAAGCGGGCCATGTGCCGGGTGCCGTTTTTGTCGATCTGGAGGCCGAACTCGCTGGGCCGCCCGGCGCCTCGGGGCGTCACCCGCTCCCTGACCTGGAGGTATTTGGTGCAGCGATGCGCCGGGCCGGGGTACGGGAAGAGCGTCCCGTGGTCGTGTACGACGGGGGAGCGGGCCATCCCCCGTCGCCGTCCGCCGGTTGGGCCGCCGCCCGCGCCTGGTGGCTGCTGCGCTGGGCCGGTCATCCCTCGGTGCGCGTCTTGGACGGCGGGCTGAGTGCGTGGATCGCTGCCGATGGGCCGGTCAGCACCGAGGTCCCGGAGCCGGAGAAGGGTGACTTCACGCCACATCCGGGCGGGGTACCACTGCTTGACGCGGAGGGTGCGGCCGAACTGGCTCGGCGTGGCGTCCTGCTCGACGCGCGAGCGGGGGACCGCTATCGCGGCGAGGTAGAGCCGATCGACCGGGTCGCAGGCCACATTCCGGGCGCGCTCTCCGCGCCGACAACCGAGAACGTGGCGGGGGACGGCCGCTTCCTGCCCGCGGCACACCTGGCTGATCGCTTCGCGGCCCTCGGCGTCACGGACGCGGCCGAAGTCGGCGTCTACTGCGGCTCGGGTATCTCCGGCGCACACGAGGTGTTGGCCCTGGCGGTGGCCGGCGTACCGGCGGCTCTGTACGTCGGGTCCTGGAGCGAGTGGTCCGCGGACCCGTCTCGCCCGGTGGCCATCGGTTCCCAGCCGGGCTAGCGGCGGGGCGGGCCGGGCGGATCGGCGGCCCGGGCCCAACGGTAAGCAGGGCCCGCCGGCGGTACGAGCCGGGGCGCGGGGCCTCCCGATGGCCGTGGCGCGGGCCCGTCGCCGGGCCGCCCCAACGCCTTGGCAATCGGCGCTGCAACCGGCGCCTGCGCGCGTCGGCCAGCGGGCGATGCAGGCCGCGCTCGTGCGTAAGCGTCGCGCCGGGCCCGTACGAGATCGCCGGCCGACGAAGTGAGTCTGGGTGGCGGGCGAGCGGCAGGCAGGCGACCGGATGCGGCGGCGACCCGAGCGCGGGGCAACACGGGTGCGCAAGGGAGCGCGACCATGCCCGCCGCGCGCGATGGCACGGTGATAGGCGGCGGCCACTGCCGAACCTCCGCCCATCCCCGCGCCCGTCGCCGTTATTCCTGCTTCTTCCGGCGGGTGCCGAAGACGATCTCGTCCCAGCTGGGCACCGCCGCCCGGCGGCCCGGGCGCACACCATCCGCCTCGGCCTGCCGGTCGGTCGTCCCGGTCAATCGATCGCGGTGGCCCGCGACCGAACGTGGCATCAACACATCCGCGTACGCCGAACCCGCGCTCGCCGCTGGCGGCTCCACCGGCTCCGGCTCCTCGACGACCTCGTCAGTGCGCGGCGCCTGCACCGGCTCCGGAACGATCATGTCGCCCCGGAAACTGGGCACGGCCTCCAACAAGCTGGTGAGGGAATCCCGCTCGGGCGTCGCGTCCTCCAACATGGCAGGCACGGGCTCCGCGGCGTCGAGCCCGACACCGGCCGTGCCCCGCTCGCCTGGTGACTGCCGGTCAAGAGCACGGTCAAGCGGTCTGTCGCGGGGCAGCCTGGCAATGCGCGGCACAAACGGAAAGCTTGGTTCCGGTGTGTCGTCGCTCTCGCCGATCAGCGATCTGGCCTCGTCGTCCACCGCCTGCACCAGGCGCCGAGGCGGGTCGTAGGTCCAGCTCGCCGTGTGGGTCTCGCCCGCGACCCGGTAGACGAGCAGCACCTCCCAGGTGCCATCGTCACGGCGCCACGAGTCCCACTGCGTCGCTTCCTTCTCCGCCCCGCGCACCAACAGCCGGTCGGTGACGGACTCGCCGAGCTGCGGGCCGGTGTTCTCGCCGGGACGGCGTACCGGAGTCTTACGGGCGCGCTCGGCCATGAACGCGCGCTCCGCGAGGACTGGTCCCTCGAACCGGCGTACTCGCTCGACGGGAATGCCCGCCTGCTGGGCGACCTCTTCGGCCGACGCGCCAGCCCGTATCCGAGCTTGGATATCGCGGGGCCGCAGATGGCTCTCGACTTCGATCTCGATCTGGCCGAGCCGAGCGCGGTCATTGCGCACGGCGGCGCGCAGCCGCTCGTCGATCGGAAGCGTGTACTCCGTGCTGTCCGCAGCCTTGAGCACCAGCCGTGTGCCGTCGTTGCTGACGGCCACGACACGCAGTTCGGGCATGGGGACCTCCCGGGTGGTGCCTGCCGACGTCACGTGCGTCGCTGCCGTTCTCCCGCTAGATAAGTGTGGCCTGCCTGAGTGCAGCCTGCCACCGCATTGCCAAGTTGCCTGGCGTGTCGAGCCTAGGCTCTGATCCGCCGTTATGGCACGGTGACGTGTTTACGACTCAAAGTGACGATTGGTCACTCTGTGCAGTACGCGCCGTGCCATGTCATGGCGCCGCTGGTCGAGTTGGCGCCGGTGGCCTCTCCCGCTCGGTCCGGGCGGTCGGACGGGATGATGAGGCCAGGGAGCGCAACAATACTCCATTTGGGCCATGTGGGAGGACCGCCGCGCCATTCGAGTTGTCGTACGCCAAGGGAGTCAGAGGGCCGTGAAGGCCGCCTGATCGGGCAGTTGGGTGTCGAGATTCACAGAATCGACGGAAGCGGAACTACAGGCTTCGCCCAAATGTCACTTCTTTGTGCAAGAAGGATCGAAAGGCGACCAGAGGCGGGAGATGCGCGACTCAGCCGAGAGTGAGGCAAAACAGCAAAATAAGCGGCTTGAACTGTGCGTTGCTCAGGTGGCCGGCAGTGCTCTGGCGGCTGTTGCCGCCGCCGTGCTCGCGTCCCGGCTCGGCGTGTACGGAACCATCATCGGGGCCGGCGTGGTGAGTGTGGTGGCCACCGCGGGTGGTTCGCTGTTTCAGCACGCGTTCCGCCGCACGGGGGAACAACTCCGCGAAGTCACCGTCCAAAATCGGCCGCGTGCCCGACAGGTGCCGGTTATCGACGACGGACGAGGCGTTTTCTCGTCCGCCACTTCACGCGCCGCGGCGAACGCCGATGGCCAAGATGCCAGTGCCCATTCCAGTGCCAGGGCCAGTGCTAGGGCCAGTGCTCGTAACGGTGCCGGCGGCGGCACCCACGGCCAGCCCAGACTGGCCGACACTCGGGCGCTGTCCTGGCCCGATGCGTCCCGCACCCGGCCGTTGCGGCAGGTGGACGACGCCACGCGGATGCTGCGCCGGCCGATGCTCCCAGCTGAGGGGCACGGAGCTGAGGGGGGTGACGAGGCGCGTGAGGCGCAGGGGGCGTACGCCGCGCCTGGTGCGCACTCCAGCCCGCCGGGGGCGCGCAGCGATGAGTTCACCGGGGCCACCATGTACGGCACTCGGTTGCGTGGTTGGCGGCGGCCCGCGCTCGGCGCGCTGGCCGTGTTCGTCCTCGCGATGGCGTTCATCACGGGCGTCGAATGGGTTTCCGGTGGCCCGGTGTCGAACGTCTGGGGGGATGACAAGGGCGGCACCACGGTGAGCCACAGCGTGTCCCGAGGTTCCGGTTCGCATTCCGCACCCGATGACGCTCCTGGCAGCGAACAGTCACCAAGCGAAGACGACCCTGGCCAAAGCGGTGGCCCCAGTGGCAGCCCAGCGCCCAACGGAAAGCGACCCGGTGGCGGCGCGGCCGAGCCGACGCCCACGCCGACCGGTTCGGCGCCGGCGGGTGGCGGCGCGGAGCGGCGCACTCCAGCGCCCACGCCCAGTACGCCGTCGCAGCCGACGACACCGGCGCAGCCCAGCACGCCATCGCTACCCGGTGGGTCCGAACCGGCGACGCCCGGCACCGGCGGGGAGGCAGATGACGGCACACGCCCGGGCAGCAAGGCCAGCGGAGCCGGCGGGAGCAGTGCCAACACCCAAGACGGCGGGCCGCGCTCCAGCGACTCGTCTCGCCAGCGAGGCCAGCGGGAGGGCTCAGGCCAGTCGGACGAATGAGGCCAGTCGGACGAATGAGGTCTGACGGACCAGTTCCCCATCGGGCACGGTGAAGGGTGGCCGCACGCACCCCCCAAACCCAGTCAACGCACCCCAAGCGCCGTGCGCGATCACCTCAGCCCGCGGACGCGGCCGGCGCCGAGCCCCGGCATCGGCCGCGCCCGCGAGGCCGGCCGGCCGTGCCCGTAGGACCAGCCGACCACCTCCGCAGGACATGCGCGGCGCAGTCGCGCGGGCCCGTGTTCAGTCGCCGAGCACCCGGCGTAGATACGCGTTGCCGAAGACGCGGTCCGGGTCGAGCCGGTCGCGGAGTGCGGTGAACTCGGCGAAGCGCGGATACACATCGGACAGATACGACGCGTCCCGACTGTGCAGCTTGCCCCAGTGGGGCCGGCCGCCGTGCGCCGTCATGATCTGCTCGACCGCGGTGAAGTACGACTCGTACGGCGTGCCCCGATACATATGCACCGCGATGTACGCCGTCTCGCGCCCGAAGGAGGTGGACAGCGGTATGTCGTCGGCGGGCGCGGTGCGCACCTCGACCGGGAAGCTGACCCGCAACCGTGAGCGTTCGATCATCGCCCGCAGTGCGCGCAGCGCCTCGATGGCAGCCTCGCGCGGCACCGCGTACTCCGACTCGACGAACCGCACTCGGCGCGGGCTGGTGAACACCTTGTACGGAATGTCCGTGTACGTACGGGCGGACAGCGCGCGACTGGAGACCTGGGCGATAGCGGGAATCGCCGCGGGAATGGCCCTGCCGAGGGAACACGCCGCTTGAAAGAGGCCGTTGGAGACCAGTTCGTCGTCCACCCAACCGCTGATCCGGCCAGCCGGGGCGAGGGGACCCGCGCTGCGGTTATTGCGTTTGGTGAGACAACTGCCGGTGTGGGGGAACCAGTAGAACTCGAAGTGCTCGTTGTCGGCCACCAACTGGTCGAACTCGTCGGTGACCCGGTCGAATGGCATGGGTTCCTCGCGGGCGGTGAGCAAGAACTGCGGCTCTGCCGCGAAGGTGAGGGCCGTAACGACGCCGAGCGCACCGAGCCCGACCCGGGCCGCGGCGAAGACATCGGGGTGCTCGGTGGCCGAGCAGTGCAGTGTCGAGCCATCGGCTGTCACCAGTTCCAGGCCGGTGAGCTGCGCCGACAGGGAGGCGGATGACCGGCCTGTGCCGTGGGTGCCGGTGCTGATGGCCCCGGCGGCCGTCTGCTCCATGATGTCGCCCATGTTGGTCAGCGACAGGCCGTGCGCGGCCAGCGTCGCGTTCACCCGTTTGAGCGAGGTGCCGGCACCTACGGTCACCGTCCCGGCCTCGGTGTCCAGGGCGTGCACCCCGGTGAGGCGTTCTGGTCGGATGAGCAGCCCATCGGTGGCGGCGGCCGTGGTGAACGAGTGCCCCGTGCCCACCGCCTTGACGGCCAGTCCCGCATCGGCAGCCGACCGCACCGCCGCGGCGACCTCCGCCGTCGTGGCCGGGGAGCGGGTGCGCGCGGGGTGAGCGGTCACATTGCCTGCCCAGTTACGCCACGGGCTGCTGCTCTCGCCCGTCCTCTTCTCGTCCGTCTTCCTCCCGGCCGCACGCCTCTCGGCCGCACGCCTCTCGGCCGTCCCCCTTGCCCTGCGGCGCGCTGTCGCCCTGGCCATCCGTATCCGCCCCTCCCTGTGCTCGCGGTGTGCAGTCCGCATGCTGTGCTGCCGGTGTGACCCGGTGATAGCCCAAAAGCGCGAGGACCACCGCGGTCGCTCCCGCGATGGCCGGAACCGCGTACGCGGCCTCGGCCCCCGCCGCATCCACCACCCGCCCCGAGGCGAACGCGCCGAGCGCTATGCCCGTCGCTATTCCGGTGCTCGCCCAGGTCATGCCCTCGGTCAACTTGGTGCGCGGCACGTGCTCTTGGACCAGGGACATGATGGTCACGCCCGTTGGCGCGATGGCAAGGCCCGCGATGAACAACGCGCAGGTGAGGGCCGTCAGGTTCGACACGAACTGGAGCGGGATCATGCTCGCGGCCATCGCACACACCCCAAGGAGCCAGCGGCGCGCCGGCGGCCCCGTCAGATGCATCAGCCCGAACACGGCGCCCGCCAAGCACGAGCCCGCCGCGTACGTCGCCAGGATCAGGCTCGCTGCCGACTTGTGGCCCTGCTCCTCGGCGAAGGCCACCGTGACCACGTCCACCGAACTGAAGATCGTCCCGGCGAACACGCCGGTGACCACCAGGATGCGCAGCCCGGGGGAGCGCAACGCCGATCCCTTGGGGTGCCTTTCGTCGCGCGGCTGCGGCACCGGCTCGGTGGCCCGCTGTGCGGTGAGCCAGAACACCCCCGTAGCCAGGAAACCCGCCGCCATCAGCGGACCCGCCTCCGGGAACCAGGTGGTGGATAGGCCAATCGAGATGATCGGGCCGACGATGAAGCAGATCTCGTCCACGACCGACTCGAAGGAGTACGCGGTGTGCAGGCGGCGTGGCTCGGAGCGGTAGATGTTGGCCCAGCGCGACCTGATCATGGAGCCAAGGCTGGGCACACAGCCGCCGCAGGCGGCGCACACGAACATCAGCCAGTCCGGCCAGCCACGACGCGCGCACAGCAGCAGCCCCGAGATCGCGGTGAGCGAGACCAGCACCGCGGGTCGCAGCATCCGGCGCTGGCCATGCAGATCCACGAGCCGGGAGAGCTGCGGGCCGATCACAGCCCCCGACAACGCCAGCGTCGCGGCGAGCGCCCCGGCCAACCCGTATCGCCCAGTGATCTCCGAAATCATTGTCACGACGCCGATGGTCATCATCGCCACCGGCATGCGGCCGAGGAAGCCCGCAGCGCAGAAGCCCGCGGCGCCGGGGGCGGCGAAGATTTCGCGGTAGGGATTGGGCACGAGGCGCGCTCCGCCGGTAAGGGACGTACGTGGTCGGTACAGATTACGGCTCATCGCGCCACGACGCAGGGGTATTTCCCGGCCGTCGGACCCGGGTGGCAGGATCGATCACATGTCAGTCGAGCAACCGCCTGCGCACTCTGTTCCTGCTGGTGCCGCCGTTCCTGCCGCCCCTGCTGGCCCTTCGGCCGCCCCGTACGACGCCTTGCTGCTGCTGTCCTTCGGCGGTCCAGAGGGCCCGGACGATGTGGTGCCCTTCTTGGAGAACGTGACGCGCGGCCGGGGCATCCCCCGCGAGCGGCTCAAGGAGGTCGGCCAGCACTACTTCCTGTTCGACGGAGTCAGCCCGATCAACGAGCAAAACCGCAGCCTGCTGCGGGCACTGCGCGATGACTTTGCTCAGCACGGTGTGGACCTGCCGATCTACTGGGGCAACCGGAACTGGGCGCCGTATCTCACGGACACCCTGCGCGAGCTGGTAGGCGATGGCCACCGCCGGGTCCTGACGCTGGCCACCAGCGCCTACGCCTCGTACTCGGGCTGCCGCCAGTACCGCGAGAACCTCGCCGACTCGCTCGCCGCACTCGCGGCCGAGGGCCTTCAGCCGCCGCAGGTGGACAAGCTCAGGCACTACTTCAACCACCCCGGGTTCATCGAGCCGATGATCGATGCCACGCTCACGGCGCTGGCCGAGCTGCCCACTGACGTCCGCGCCGGGGCGCAGCTGGCGTTCACCACCCACTCGATCCCCACGGCCGCCGCCGACACATCGGGCCCGGTTGCGGCACACACCAGCGAGGGGCAGGGCGGTGCGTATGTGGCGCAGCACCTGGACGTCGCGCGGGTGATCGTGGACGCGGTGCGCGAGCGGACGGGGGTGGAGCACCCGTGGCGGCTGGTGTACCAGTCGCGCAGCGGCGCCCCACACATCCCCTGGCTTGAGCCCGACATCTGCGAGCACCTGGAGGAGCTGCACGGCGCGGGCGTGCCCGCCGCTGTCATGGTCCCCATCGGGTTCGTCTCGGACCACATGGAGGTCAAGTACGACCTCGACACGGAGGCCCGCGCCAAGGCCGCCGAACTGGGGCTGCCGGTGACCAGGGCGGCCACCGTCGGCGCCGATCCGCGCTTTGCCGCGGCGGTGCGGGACCTGGTCGTCGAGCGGGCCGCCACCGAACGGTTCGCCGCCGCGCCGGCGCCGGCCGCAGCCCCGCCCGAGCGGTGCGCGCTGGGCGCGCTTGGCCCCAGCCATGACGTCTGCCCGGTCGGCTGCTGCCCGGCGCGCACTCCGCGGCCCGCCGCCGCGGGAGCGCAGTGATCCGGCGGAACTCCAGCCCCTGCCGGAGGGGAGCGTAGTGAGCCGCCGGCGCCCGCGATGACGTGCGCAGGATGCGTTGCCACGACCGAAGAACACCGTTGTCCACCCAGTAGCGAGGAGCACCGTGAACGACCAGCCGACCGGCGAGCTGAAGGCCGAACTCCTGACCGTCGCCCTGGAGGCGGCCCGTAGAGCCGGCGTGCTGCTACGTGAGCGCCGCCCCGCCGACTTGGGGGTGGCCGCCACGAAGACCAGCCCCATCGACGTCGTCACCGAGATGGACATCGCCGCGGAACAGTTGATCACCGACTTCATTAGCGAGCGGCGGCCCGATGACGGGCTGCTCGGCGAGGAGGGTGCCAGTAGCCGCGGCACCAGCGGCGTGCGGTGGGTGATCGACCCGATCGACGGCACCGTGAACTACCTCTACGGCCTGCCGTCCTGGTCCGTCAGCATCGCCGCCGAGGTGCACGGACAGACCGTGGTCGGTGTCGTGGAGGTGCCGATGCGGGGCGAAACCTTTCGAGCCGTCCGCGAAGCGGGCGCCTACCTCGATGACCAGCTGATACGCATCCGCCCCGCACCCGTCTTCGAGCAGTCCCTGATCGGCACTGGCTTCAGCTACCTCACCGAGCGCAAGGTGGCCCAGGCGGAGGTGCTTAAGACCCTGCTGCCGCAGGTGCGCGACATCCGGCGCGGCGGCTCCGCCGCCATCGACCTGTGCGATGTGGCCTGCGGGCGGCTCGATGGCTACTACGAGCGGGGTCTCAACCCCTGGGACTACGCGGCGGGCGACCTCATCGCCCGCGAGGCAGGGGCCTACACGGGGGGCCGCCCCGGCGCTCCGCTCTCCTGTGACCTGGCCATAGCCGCCACTCCCGGCCTTTTCGACCTCCTCCAGGCCCGCCTGGAGGCCCTGGGCGCCTGGCACGACTAGCCCCCGCGGACCACGGCTAGCCCCCCGCGGGCCCCGAGCCCGCT
Source organism: Streptomyces zagrosensis (assembly GCF_014203645.1). Taxonomy (GTDB): domain Bacteria; phylum Actinomycetota; class Actinomycetes; order Streptomycetales; family Streptomycetaceae; genus Streptomyces; species Streptomyces zagrosensis. Next base: position 150,669 of record NZ_JACHJL010000012.1, read on the forward strand.
GAAGGGGTCCGCCGGGCGGGGCCAGCCGTGCTGAGCCGGGGCGTGTGTGTAGGGGGCGGTGTGGGGCGCGTACCGGCCATGACGCGTATCGGGCGGGTGGGTGCGCACGGGGCCGCGCGGGTGCGTACGAGGCGAAAAGCCGTGCCCCAGGCACAGACCGACAACGCCCCGGCACCGAGCGGTACCAGGGCGGCTGTGCGGCGAACGGTGAGCGGAGGTCCGAATCAGGCGGTGGCGGCGGTGAGCTGGACGCCATGTTCGGCGGCCAGTCGGCGGAGGTCGTCCAGTTCCGCCTGCTCCACCTCGACAAGGAAGTCGTCGCCCGACTCACGGGCGCGGCTCAGGTCGGTCTCGGTGGCCTCTATGCGCTGCATAAGTCCTGCGGTGAACGCGTCCATGGTGCGCCCCCTCGTCGTGGGTCGGCTCGGTGGCACGGGGGTGTGCCCTGGAGGGTCCCCCGCCCGATAGCGGGAGGACGATCACGTGTGCGATCACCGAATGCGGCAAAAGGTGATCTGGTGCCTTAATCAAGGCGTGATCGCGGGTGTGCAGTCGTCTTCCCCACCCCTCCGCACCGAGAAACCTCCCCTTCGCCAAGAAATCTGCGCGGCCCGGCGCGCCCCCCGCCGCGCGGCCGACCACCTGTGCGTCCGCTGTCAGGCAGCCCTCTTACCGCCGGTTTATCGGGCTTCGGGGCAGGATGGAGACGCTCACCGGGCAGGTGTGCTGCGCGCCGCCTCCAGCAGGCGACCGCGGAGCGAGCGCTGGGCAAGCATCGGATGAACACCGAGCGAGCGCCGAGCGAATGCCGATCAAGCGCTGAGCGAACCACAGTTGAGCCCGTGAGGGCCTGCCGCCCATGAGGGCGTAGGGAAAGGACAGCACCGTGCGTGTACTCGTCGTCGAGGACGAGCAGCTTCTTGCAGACGCGGTGGCCACCGGGCTGCGTCGAGAGGCCATGGCCGTCGATGTCGTCTACGACGGTGCCGCCGCATTGGAGCGGATCGCGGTCAACGACTACGACGTAGTGGTACTCGACCGCGACCTGCCGCTGGTGCACGGCGACGAGGTGTGCCGCAAGCTCGTTGATCTCGGACTGCCCACCCGGGTGTTGATGCTCACCGCCTCCGGTGATGTCAGCGATCGAGTGGCGGGCCTGGAGATCGGGGCCGACGACTACCTCCCCAAGCCGTTTGCCTTCAGCGAGCTCATCGCCCGGGTGCGGGCGCTGGGCCGGCGTACGACGGTGGCCCTGCCGCCGGTTTTGGAACGCGCCGGGATCAAGCTCGACCCCAACCGCCGCGAGGTCTTCCGCGACGGCCAGGAGATCCAGCTCGCGCCGAAGGAGTTCGCCGTGTTGGAGGTGCTGCTGCGCAGCGAGGGCGCCGTAGTTTCGGCGGAGCAACTGTTGGAGAAGGCGTGGGACGAGAACACCGATCCCTTCACCAACGTCGTCCGGGTGACGGTCATGACATTGCGTCGCAAACTGGGTGAACCTGCCGTGATCGTGACCGTACCCGGCTCCGGATACCGGATCTGACCGGGCATGGCCTCGACTCCCCCCTCCACCCCGCCGCGCCCCGCCGCGCCACCCAAGCCGCACTGGGCCCCATCGGAACTGGGACGTCCGCTTCCCTGGCTGCGCCCGACCATTCGGATACGGCTCACCCTGCTGTACGGCGGGATGTTCCTGATGGCCGGAATCTTGCTGCTGTCGATCATCTACCTCCTGGCGGCCGACGCCCTGCACAAGGGCAATGAACTACCGGTCCAGATCATCAAGGCCGACTACCGCGCCACCAGCGACCTCTGCCAGCTGCCCCCGCGCGGCAGCAGCGCGGAGTTCAACCAGGCCATGGCGGACTGCATGCAGCGGCAGCGAGAAATGGCGCTTGACGGCCTGCTGCGTCGATCCCTGCTCACCCTGCTGGGCCTGACCGTCGTCGCCTTCGCCTTTGGATACGCGATGGCGGGGCGGGTCCTGTCGCCGCTGGGTCGGATCACCCGTACGGCCCGACAGGTGGCCGGTTCTGATCTGTCCCGGCGCATTGAGTTGGGCGGCCCCGACGATGAGCTCAAGGAGCTCTCAGACACCTTTGACGAGATGCTGGAGCGGCTGGATCGGGCCTTCACCGCTCAGCAACGGTTCGTCGCCAACGCCTCGCACGAGCTGCGCACACCGCTGGCGATCAACCGCACTCTCCTTGAGGTGCAGCTCTCGGACCCGGACGCCTCACCCGACCTCACCCAGCTCGGAAAGACGCTGCTCGCCACCAACGAGCGCAGTGAGCAACTGGTGGAGGGGTTGTTGCTGCTCGCCCGCAGCGACAACGAGATCGTGGACCGCAAGCCGGTGGACCTGGCCGAGGTGGCCGGCCAGGCGGTCGATCAGGTACGCACCGAGGCGCAGGCCAAGGGCGTGGAGCTGCGAGGCGCCAGGGAGCCCGCCGTCGTCCAGGGCAACGGGGTGCTCTTGGAGCGGGTCGCGCTGAACCTCGCGCAGAACGCCGTGCGCTACAACACCCCCGACGGCTGGGTGGAGGTCAGTACCGAGTTGCAGCGCGGCGAGGCGGTGCTTGTGGTGTCGAACACGGGCCCGGTGATTCCCGCGTACGAGGTGGACAACATCTTCGAGCCGTTCCGCAGGCTCAGGACCGAGCGCACCGGCAGCGACAAGGGCGTTGGTCTTGGCTTGTCGATCGTGCGCTCGGTGGTGCGCGCGCACGGCGGACGGATCGCGGCCAGGCCCCGTGAGGGCGGTGGCATGGTGATACAGGTCTCGTTCCCGGTGTGATCGGCGCTGCTGCGGTAGCGAGTGATCGCGCACCGTCGCACCCTCCAATCACTCCCGCACCACTCCTGAACCAGCCCCGACTTTATGTTCGCTTTTAGTGGAATTATCCTGACTCATGGAGATCCTTCACCATGTGTTTTCGATCACATAGGCGAATTTTTAGTCACCTACTCTCCGTGGTCGCCAAGACCGGTAGAAAGCCGGGAAAATCCGGGTTTCCGGGGGTCCCGATCACGGGAAGTACCGATGAGGGTGCGTGTGAACCACCCCTCGTGCATCGTGTACCGTCCCACCGCCATCCAACCTGATCACCTCTTCAGGGGGCCGGTTGGGTGTCGATTGAGTAACAGACCTTGATGTGAGGCAAAATCTCCGCCTCAGGTCGGGCACAAGTCCGGCCTCTCACGCGTTACGTGCGCTGGAGACACCGCAGAGACCCAGAGGGGGAGAGCGACATGGCAACGGACTACGACACCCCACGTAAGACCGACGATGACGTCAACGAGGACAGCATCGAAGAGCTGAAGGCTCGCCGAAACGACAAGTCAGCGTCCACGGTCGATGTGGACGAGTTCGAGCAGGCGGAGGGCCTTGAACTGCCCGGCGCCGATCTTTCGAACGAGGAATTGTCGGTGCGCGTGCTGCCCCGGCAAGCAGATGAGTTCACCTGCATGAACTGCTTCCTCGTGCACCACAGGAGCCAGCTGGCCGCCGAGAAGAACGGCCAGCCGGTCTGCCGCGACTGCGCGGCTTGAGGACGGTTCCCTCACCGTGCGGAACGTTTCCCAGCGGGATGACGCGAACGTCGAGCGGGGCCGGATGGCCTCGCTCGCGGCCGTCGTCAGCCGCGGAGCAAAGACCGCGGGCACCGGGGTCCAGTGGACCGGTCGGGGCGTACGTGCGGGCCTGACCGCCGTCGCCGACCGGATCATCGCGGGCGCGCCCCGCATCCCAATCCGGGACCTCGCGACGCTGCGGGCCCAGTTCCCGGGACATGGCCCCGAGGAGATCGCGGACAAGCTTGTCGCCGGAGCCGCCGGCGGCACATCGACCGTGGGCGCGGGCGTGGGCGCCGCCGCGATGCTGCCTGTTCCGCCCGCCATGCCGGCGGAGCTCGCCGCCGAGATCGTCGGCGTCGCCTCCATAGAGTTCAAGCTCATCGCCGAGCTGCACGAGGTCTACGGCCTGCGTGCGCCCGGCACCCTGCGCCAGCGCACCACGGCCTATCTGACCGCCTGGACCCAGGAACGGGGCATCGATGTCGTCAAGCCCGCCAGCTTGAACGCAGCCCTGAGCGGGCCCGTCAAGCGCGAGCTACGCCAGCGCATCGTGAAGCGGACCTTCCGCAACCTGCCCAACCTGGCGCCGTTCATGATCGGCGCCGTGGTCGGGGCGATGATGAACCGGCGGGATACGAAAAAGCTCGCGGACAAGATCCGCAAGGACCTCCGGGCGCGCCAGGTCCCCTGGGACCAGCTCCCCGCCCCGGAGCCGGTCGTAGGCGAGCTGCCGCCCGCCACCGAGGCCACCGGCCCCGCGGGAGAGCTCCCGCCGGCCACCGGACGGCTCACGGACGTACCTGACGACACACTGGACGACGTACCCGACGACCTACACGACGGGCCGCACGACCTACCCGGCGTGTCCCACGACGTGCCGCCACGCTCCCGACGTCGCCGATTGCGCCGCCGGCGCTAACTTCCCGTACGCCGGGCTCGCGCCGCCTAGGCGCGCCCTCTCGCGCCCGCGCGAGAGGGCGCGAGAAGAAGTCCTCGCTTGGGCGCGTACCGCCGCTGGGCAGCTCAGCTGGCGCGTACCGCCGTGATGGCTGCGGCCAGCTTCTCCGGGCGCCGTGTGGAGAGGTAGACATACGGCGTCGGATCGGCGGGGTCGATGACCTCGATCCGCAGCGCCGTGGGGATGTAGCTGCGAAGCAGCATGAACGCCCGGGGGTCCGCCTTGGGGCCGCGCCAGGCGGCGGCCTCGACGGCGTCCAGGACGTGCGCCTCGCCCAGCGCCTCCACCGGGATCTTCGCGTCCCCAGCGACCAGCGAACCCGCCACCACGCGAATGCGTACCGAGCCGTACGAGCTGATCGCGACGCTGGCCAGCGCTGAGAAGCCGAGCAACCCGCCGAGCATGGCCAGCGGGCCGAACGGCAGCAGGATCAACGCCCCGGCGACACCGGTCAGGGCGGCCGTGAACCACCAGAAACGGGGCGCGGTCAGGCGTTCTTCGTAGGGCTGCATGGTTTCCAGCTTGGCACGGGGGAGTCCGCCGCCCACCGGCGCGGGTAAGGTCTGCACCCGTGAATGTACGAACGACATCGCTGACGCCTCCGGCCGGTGCCATAGCGCCGGTACGGCATCCCGACGCGCCCGCGCCCGGAGAGTTGCTCGGAGCGCACTACGACCAGTGCTTCGGCTGCGGCGAGGCCCAGCCGCACGGCCTGCACCTGGCGACGCGGGCGGGCGAGGGCGTCAGCGTCACCGCACGGTTCACCGTCAAGGCGGCTCACCAGGGAGCCCCGGGGCTTGCGCATGGCGGAGTGTTGGCCGCGGCCCTGGACGAGACGATGGGCGCGCTCGGCTGGCTGCTGCGGGTGATCGCGGTGACCGGGCGGCTGGAGACGGACTTCGTACGCCCGGTGCCGGTCGATACCGATCTGTACTTGGATGCCCATGTGGTGGCGGTGCGCGGTCGCAAAATCTATTCCACGGCGACCGGTCGGATCGGCGGGCCCGATGGGCCGGTCGCCGTTCGTGCGGACGCACTTTTCATCGAGGTGAAGGTGGACCACTTCATCGCGAACGGCCGGCCGGAAGAGATCAATGCGGCCCTCTCCGACCCGGACCAGGTCAAGGTCGCTCGTGCCTTTGAGGTGAATCCGTGAGCCGTGAGCCCGTTGATGTACTGATCCGGCGGGTGGACCCGTCGGTTCCGCTTCCCGCTTATGGGCATCCCGGTGACGCCGGTGCGGACCTGGTCACCACCGAGGCGGCCGAACTCGCCCCCGGCGAACGGGCGGTGCTGCCCACCGGGGTGTCCATCGCCCTGCCGGACGGGTACGCGGCCTTCGTGCACCCTCGCTCGGGCCTCGCCGCCCGCTGTGGTGTCGCTTTGGTGAATGCCCCAGGGACGGTTGATGCCGGGTACCGTGGGGAGATCAAGGTGATCGTGGTCAATCTGGACCCGCGCGAGAGTGTGCGGTTCGAACGGTTCGACCGGGTCGCCCAGCTCATCGTCCAACAGGTCGAGAAGGTGCGCTTCCACGAGGTGACGCAGCTTCCCGGTTCGGTGCGTGCCGATGGGGGCTTCGGGTCCACGGGAGGCCATGCCGCGGTGGGCGGCCAATCGGGTGGGAATGGATACGCTTCGGTCGGTGCCGACCGGGAAGGACAGTGACGTGTTCGGACGTCGTCGCAAGCGCAGTGAGGACGCCGTCGATCAGATCGACGAGGGCGTGGCCGCCGAGGAGTTGGCCGAGGCCGAGGACGCGGCCGACGCAGCGGACCAGGTGAACCTGCCGCCCGCGCCGCGTCCCGACGGGCCGTGGGACTCCACCGAGGTCGGCAACCCCGGTGAGGGCCGAGTGGATCTCGGTGGCCTGTTCGTGCCCGGAGTCGAGGGCATGGAGCTGCGGGTCGAGGTCGCCGGGGAGTCGATCGTCGCCGCGACCGTGGTGCTGCGGGACAGCGCGGTGCAGCTCCAGGGGTTCGCCGCCCCCAAGAACGAGGGCATTTGGCGCGAGGTGCGCGAGGAGATCGCGGGCGGCATCACCCAGCAGGGCGGTGTCGTGGACGAGATCGAGGGCCCGCTCGGCTGGGAGTTGCGCGCCCAGGTCCCCGTACAACTGCCCGATGGCACCAATGGAGTGCAGCTCGTTCGGTTCATCGGCGTGGATGGGCCTCGCTGGTTCCTGCGCGGCGTGATCTCGGGCCAGGGCGCGGTCCAGCCGGAGGCGGCCGGGCTCCTTGAGCAGATCTTCCAGGACACCGTGGTCGTACGCGGTGACTCGCCGATGGCCCCGCGGGACCCGATCGTCCTCAAGCTGCCCGAGGACGCCCAGATGGTCGCCGAGGGCGGCGTGCAGCAAGATGAGGTGGAAGGCTCGCGGTTCGCGGGTGGCGTTGACCGCCTCCAGCGCGGCCCCGAGATCACCGAGATCCGCTGACGCCCCTAGGCGCGGCGCCATAAACGCCCCGCGAAGGTCCCTTGCCGGGTCCTGAGCTGGCTGGAAAGCGACCTTAGCGGTAGGCCCCACTCCGTTCTACGGAGTGGGGCCTACCGCTTTTCCGCAGGTCCTGGCCGGGTCCGTATGGAACCCATCAATGCGGAGTACATGTCCGTATAGGACCCGTCAACGGGCGGCTTAATGCCCTGCCCAGGGGGTTTGCTCAAGAGGTCCGTTCAGTTCCGAACCTCTAGGAGCTCACGATGGCCGACCTGGCCTTCGTCGTCACCACGATCGCGGTTTTCGCGCTGGTGGCACTCGTTGCCAAGGGGGTGACGAAGCTGTGACCGCCGAAAACCTCATCGGCCTTGTCGTGGCCGTCGCCCTCCTTGGCTACCTGATCCTCGCCCTTGTCTTCCCGGAGAGGTTCTGAACTCGACATGAGTCCTGTCCTCGCGGGAGTGCTTCAGGTCCTCGCGCTCGTCGCAGCGCTGGCCCTGGTGTACCGACCACTCGGCGACTACCTGGCCGCCGTCTACAGCTCCACCAGACATCTACGCGTGGAGAAGTGGATTTACCGCAGCATCGGGGCCAACCCGTCCGCGGAAATGCGCTGGCCGGCCTATCTGCGCTCCGTCCTCGCCTTCTCGATGGCCGGAGTGCTGTTCCTCTACCTGTTGCAGCGCATCCAGGATGTGCTGCCGCTCTCCCTCGGCTTCACCTCCATATCGCCGCACCAGTCGTTCAACACCGCCGCCTCCTTCGTGGCCAACACCAACTGGCAGTCCTACTCGGGCGAACAGTCGATGGGCCACCTCGTGCAGACCGGCGGCCTGGCGGTGCAGAACTTCGTCTCCGCCGCCGTGGGCATGGCGGTGGCCATCGCGCTGGTACGGGGCTTCGCCCGGACGCGCACCGGTGACCTGGGCAACTTCTGGGCCGACCTGGTGCGCGGCCTGATCCGGGTGCTGATCCCCATGGCGATCATCGGCGCGATCGTGCTGGTCGCCTGTGGGGCCATCCAAAACTTCTCTGGCATCCACGAGCTGGGCCAGTTCAACGGCGGCTCCCAGCACATCAACGGCGGTGCGGTCGCCTCGCAGGAGGTCATCAAGGAGCTCGGCACCAACGGCGGTGGCTACTTCAACGCCAACTCCGCGCACCCCTTTGAAAACCCCAATGGCCTCTCCAACCTCTTCGAGATCTTCCTCATCCTGGTCATCCCGTTCTCGCTGACCCGCACCTTCGGCACGATGGTCGGCAACGCGCGGCAGGGTTACGCGATCTTGGGCACGATGGGGCTGATCTGGATCGGCTTTGTCTCGCTGATGATGTGGACGGAGTTCCATCACGGCGGCGCGGCCCTCCAGGAGGCGGGCGGCGCCATGGAGGGCAAGGAAACCCGGTTTGGCATCGGGGCGTCCGCGCTCTTCTCCGTGAGTACGACCCTGACCTCCACCGGCGCCGTGAACTCCTTCCACTCATCGAACACCGGCTTCGGCGGCGGCCTTGACCTGCTCGGCATGATGCTGGGCGAGATCGCGCCAGGCGGCGTTGGCTCCGGCCTGTACGGCATGCTGATCATGGCCGTCATCGCGGTGTTCATCGCGGGTTTGATGGTCGGCCGTACGCCCGAGTACCTCGGCAAGAAGATCGGCACCCGCGAGATCAAGCTCGCCGCCTGCTACATCCTGATCACCCCCGCCCTCGTACTGGGCTTCACCGCCTTGTCCATGGGGCTTTCCACGCCGCCGGACTCCATGCTCAACGTCGCGGAGAACTCGGTGCACGGCAGCGGCGCACACGGCTTCTCCGAGGTCTTGTACGCCTTCACCTCCGGCGCCAACAACAACGGCTCGGCCTTTGGCGGGCTGAACGCCAACACGCAGTGGTACAACACCACGATCGGTCTGGCCATGCTGCTCGGCCGCTTCCTGCCGATGGTGTTCGTGCTGGCCCTGGCGGGCTCGCTGGCCGAACAGCAGGGCGTACCCAAGACGGCAGGCACGTTGCGCACCGAAAAGCCCCTGTTCGCCGGGCTCCTGGTCGGCGCGATCCTGATCATCACCGGGCTTACCTACTTCCCGGCGCTCGCCCTGGGACCGATGGCGGAGGGCCTGGCATGAACCACGTAGAAACCACCACAGACCTCCCCGAGGACCCCATGCCCACTGCCACCGCCACCCGCACTCCACGGGGCGGCCTCGCGGGGCCGCCCGGGCAGGCAGCGCAGCCCGGACGCGTTACCAGCGGGCTCTTTGACCCCGGTCAACTGCTGCGGTCGCTGCCCGACGCCTTCCGTAAGCTCGACCCGCGGATGATGGTCAAGGCGCCCGTCATGTTCGTGGTCGAAATCGGCTCGGTGCTCACCACCGCATTGGCGGTCACCGATCCAGGGGACTGGTTCGGCTGGGCCATCGCCGGCTGGCTGTGGCTGACCGTCCTGTTCGCCAACCTGGCCGAGGCGGTCGCCGAGGGCCGCGGCAAGGCGCAGGCCGACACCCTGCGCAAGGCCAAGACCGACACGGTCGCCCGCCGGCTGACGAGCGGTGGCGGTAGCGCCCTCGCCAGCGCGCCGCGCGGGACGAGCAGTGCGCCGCGCGGGACGAGCACCGCCGGCGCCGCCGAGGAGCAGGTGCCCGGCACCGAGCTGCGCATCGGGGATCTGGTGGTCTGCGAGGCGGGCGACATCATCCCCGGCGACGGCGATGTGGTCGATGGCGTCGCGTCCGTTGACGAGTCGGCCATCACCGGCGAGTCGGCCCCGGTCATCCGCGAGTCAGGCGGTGACAGGTCGGCCGTCACCGGCGGCACGAAGGTGTTGTCCGACCGCATCGTCATCAAGATCACCACCAAGCCCGGTGAGACCTTCATCGACCGGATGATTCGGCTGGTGGAGGGCGCCGCCCGGCAGAAGACGCCGAACGAGATCGCGCTGAACATCCTGCTGGCCTCGCTCACCATCGTCTTTCTGCTCGCCGTGGTCACCTTGCAACCGTTCGCGGCGTACGCGGGTGCCAAGCAGGACATGATCGTGCTGGCCGCGTTGTTGGTCTGTCTGATTCCGACCACCATCGGGGCGCTGCTGTCCGCCATCGGTATCGCGGGCATGGACCGGCTGGTGCAGCGCAATGTGCTCGCCATGTCGGGGCGCGCGGTCGAGGCCGCCGGTGATGTTTCCACGCTGCTGCTCGACAAGACCGGCACCATCACCTTGGGCGACCGGCAGGCCGCGGAGTTCGTAGTGGTGGATGGCGTACGTGAGGCGGAGTTGGCCGATGCCGCCCAACTCTCCTCGCTGGCCGACGAGACGCCGGAAGGGCGCTCCATCGTCGTCCTGGCCAAGGAGCGGTACGGGCTGCGGGCGCGCCACGAAGGGGAGCTCGGCCAGGCCGAGTTCGTGCCCTTCACCGCGCAGACCCGCATGTCGGGAGTGGACCTCCCCGACGACGACGGCGCGGTTCGCCGGGTGCGTAAGGGCGCCGCCGCGGCCGTCACCGGCTGGGTCACCGAGCGCGGCGGCACCGTGTCGCCCGATGCTCGGGAGAAGGTGGACGGCATTTCGGCCGCGGGCGGTACCCCGCTGCTCGTGGCGGTCGATGACCTGGATGGGCCACGGGTACTCGGTGTCATCTACCTCAAGGACGTCGTCAAGGAGGGCATGCGGGAACGGTTCGACGAACTGCGCCGCATGGGCATCAAGACCGTGATGATCACCGGCGACAACCCGCTGACCGCCAAGGCCATCGCGGACGAGGCGGGCGTGGACGACTTCCTCGCGGAGGCCACGCCCGAGGACAAGATGGCGCTGATCAAGCGGGAGCAGGCCGGCGGCAAGCTGGTCGCGATGACCGGCGACGGCACCAACGACGCGCCCGCGCTGGCCCAGGCGGACGTGGGCGTGGCCATGAACACCGGCACCTCGGCCGCCAAGGAGGCCGGGAACATGGTGGACCTGGACTCCAACCCCACCAAGCTGATCGAGATCGTGGAGATCGGCAAGCAGTTGCTGATCACCCGCGGTGCGCTGACCACCTTCTCCATCGCCAACGACGTCGCCAAGTATTTCGCGATCATCCCGGCGATGTTCGCGGGGGTCGCGGGCTACGAGGGCCTGGACACGCTCAACGTCATGCACCTCGCGTCGTCGCAGTCCGCGATCTTGTCCGCGGTCATCTTCAACGCGCTGATCATCATCGCGCTGGTGCCGCTGTCGCTGAAGGGCGTGCGCTACCGGCCGATGAGCGCCGACAAGATGCTCCGCCGCAACCTCGCGATTTACGGTCTCGGCGGCCTCATCGCCCCGTTCATCGGCATCAAACTCATTGACCTGCTCATCTCCCTCATCCCTGGCATCGGGTGACTTTCATGAACCAATCCGTACGCAGCACTGCCCGGTTGCTCACGGCGGGGCTTCGGGCCCTGCTGGTGCTGACCTTGGTGTGTGGGGTGATCTATCCGCTGGTGGTCACCGGCGTCGCACAGGCCGTCTTCCACGACAAGGCCAACGGCTCCGAGATCAAGGAGAACGGCAAGGTCGTTGGCTCGAAGCTGATCGGCCAAAGCTTCACCCTCGACGCGAAGGACAAGGACGGCAACCCGTTGCCGGACCCGAAGTGGTTCCAGCCGCGGCCATCGGCCGCGGGCGAGAACGTCTTCAACACCCGATACTCGATCGTGGTGTCGGGTGCGTCCAACCTCGCCTCGGACAGCAAGATCCTCAAGGACTCGGTCATCGCCCGCCGCGCGGCCGTTGCCACCTTCAACGGGGTGCCGCAGCGCGACGTCCCGGTCGATGCCCTCACCGCCTCCGGCTCCGGCCTCGATCCTCATATCTCGCCCGACTACGCGGACATTCAGGTCAGCCGAGTAGCGAAGCAGCACGGGCTGTCCCGGCAGGCCGTGCAGAAGCTGGTGGACGAGCACACGGACGGCCGTCAGTTCGGGTTCCTGGGCGAGCCGCACCTCAACGTCCTGGCGCTGAACGTGGCCGTACGTGACCTCGCCACGCAGCAGGGAAGGGGCTGACCTGGGAGGGAACGGGCAAAGGCGGCGCGGTACGGGGGCGCCTGCATATCCGGGCGATGGCGGCTCGATTACGGGGCGCCCCCGGAGCGTTCGAGGCGCCCCCGGATCAGGCGCTTTGGAGCGTTGGGGGGCGCGTAGACCCTGAACTCACGCCGTCAGGCGCGTACCGTAGCGTCGGCGTGATCGGTTAGGGGCCGGCCGATGGCCGGGAGGGGAGCGGCAGGCGATGAGCGAACAGACGCTACAGCGGGTGGACATGGTGCGGGTCAGGGACCTGCGCCGCACCTACGGCAGTGGTCCGGCCGCCGTGCACGCCCTGCGCGGAGTCTCCTTCGACGTGCCGCGCGGTGAACTGGTCGCGCTCAAGGGCCGCTCCGGTTCCGGGAAGACCACCTTGCTCAACCTCATCGGCGGGCTCGACACCCCCGACGAGGGCGAGATTTCCGTGGACGACACCGAGGTCGTCGGGCTCGGCGAGAGCGGGCTGCTGCGACTGCGCCGGGACCGCATCGGCTTTGTGTTCCAGTCCTTCGGCCTGATTCCGATCCTCAGCGCCGCCGAGAACGTGGGCGTGCCGATGCGGTTGCGCAAGGTTGCGGCGGCTGAGCGGGACGAGCGCGTTGCGCTGCTGCTCGGCCTGGTGGGCCTCGCCGACCACGCGGAGCAGCGGCCAGGCGAGCTCTCCGGAGGGCAGCAGCAGCGGGTGGCCATCGCCCGCGCGCTGGCCAACCGGCCCGCGTTGCTGATCGCGGACGAGCCGACCGGGCAACTGGACGCGGAGACCGGGCTCGCGGTGATGGAACTGCTGCGCGCGGTCGTACGGAGCGAGGGCGTCACCGCCCTGGTGGCCACCCACGACGCCAACCTGCTCGGCCTTGCGGACCGGGTCCTTGAGCTGAGCGACGGCCACATCACCGAAGACCGCAGCCAGGCCGCCTGACCTGGCAAGCCCGGCTTCAGCGCCCAACCCGGCCTCAGCGTAAGCCGGCCGCAGCGGCCCGAGCCAGCCGCGGCCCAGCCGGCCGCAGCGCCCCCAAGCAGCCGCAGCACAAGTAGCCGCAGCACAAGTAGCCGAACCGGGCGGGCCCGCGACCCCCGTACGCGGGCCCGCCACGGCTGCCGGCGAGGAACCTGGAGGAACCTGAGCGCACCGACGTCGTCGGCTGCCGACAGCGCCCTCCTCGTGGCCGCCGCGTGGCCGCCGCGTAGCCCCAAGGCCAGGGCCGTCAGCACGGCGGCGCCCTCGCCGAGCCAGCGCCGGTCAGCGCGTACCACGCCCCCCTCGACACAGCCGGTGCGCGGCGCCTGCATGCCGCCGACCATGTGGACCAGCGCGGCGGCGTCGAGCCAGTAGGCGTGTGCGCCGAGTACACCGGCCATACGGGTGATGCTCGCAGAACGACCCCGCCTCGGTCGCGTCAATTACGGGCCCGAGGCCGATAGCGCCCGCTCACCCCGTGCGGTGGCGATGCGGCCGAGTACGGCGTCAGAGCCGTATCAAGACAGGTCGCAGCATCACGACTCGCCTCGTTTGTCCGATTCCATGGTCGTAGAGTTCGGTCGAGCGTACGAAATGCGCGGGACACGAAAGACGATGAGGACATGGCACGCGGCAAGCTTCGGATATACCTCGGTGCGGCACCGGGCGTCGGCAAGACGTACGCGATGCTCTCCGAGGGCCATCGGCGAGCCGAGCGCGGCACTGATCTTGTGGTGGGCTTCGTCGAGCACCACGCCCGGCCGCGTACCGAGGTGATGCTGCACGGCTTGGAGGCGGTACCACGTCGTGAGATCAGTTACCGGGACGCCACCTTCACCGAGATGGACGTCGATGCCGTGCTCGCCAGACGACCCGCCGTCGCGCTCGTGGACGAGCTGGCACACACCAATGTGCCAGGCTCTCGCAACCCCAAGCGCTGGCAGGACGTCGAGGAACTGCTCCAGGCCGGCATCGATGTCATATCGGCCGTCAACATCCAACACCTGGAATCGCTGGGTGACGTGGTGGAGTCGATAACAGGCGTGCGGCAGCGCGAGACCGTGCCCGATGAGGTCGTGCGCCGCGCCGACCAAATCGAGCTGGTCGATATGTCGCCCCAGGCGCTGCGCCGCCGCATGGCGCACGGCAACATCTACGCCTCCGACAAGGTCAACGCGGCTCTGTCCAACTACTTTCGCCCGGGAAACCTGACCGCGCTGCGCGAGCTGGCGCTGCTGTGGACCGCGGACCGGGTGGACGAGTACCTCCAGCAGTACCGCTCCGAGCACAGCATCCGCTCCACCTGGCAGGCCAGGGAGCGCATCGTGGTGGGCCTGACCGGCGGCCCCGAAGGCCGCACCCTGATCCGCCGGGCGTCCCGGATGGCCGCCAAGGGCTCGGGCAGCGAGGTGCTCGCCGTCTACATCGCCCGCAGCGACGGGCTGACCTCCGCGTCGCCCAAGGAACTGGCCGTCCAGCGGACTTTGGTCGAAGACCTCGGCGGCAGCTTCCACCACGTCATCGGTGAGGACATTCCCGGCGCCCTCCTGGAGTTCGCGCGCGGCGTCAACGCCACCCAAATCGTGCTGGGCTCCAGCCGCCGCAAGACCTGGCAGTACGTGTTCGGCCCCGGCGTCGGCGCGACCGTGGCCAGAGAGTCCGGGCCCGACCTGGACGTGCACATCGTCACCCATGAGGAGGTGGCCAAGGGCCGTGGCCTGCCAGTCGCCAGGGGGGCCAGGCTTGGGCGGTCGCGGATCGTGGCGGGCTGGCTGGCCGGGGTCGGCGGCCCGCTGCTGCTCACCGTGCTGCTCACCGGTCTGGAGAACGGGCCGGGGCTTGCCAACGATGTGCTGTTGTTCCTGTTTATGACGGTGATCGCCGCGCTGTTGGGCGGGCTGCTGCCGGCGCTCGCCTCGGCGGCCGTCGGGTCGATGCTGCTCAACTACTACTTCACGCCGCCCACACACACCCTGACCGTGCAGGACCCGACGAACATCGTGGCCATAGTGATCTTCTTCGCGGTGGCCGTGGCGGTGGCCTCCGTGGTGGATGTGGCCGCGCGCCGCACCCATCAGGCCGCCAGGCTACGGGCCGAGTCCGAGATCCTGTCCTTTTTGGCGGGCAGCGTGCTGCGCGGGGAGACCAGCCTTGAAGCCCTCCTGGAGCGGGTCAGGGAGACCTTCGGGATGGAGTCGGTGGCCCTGCTGGAGCGGGAGAGCGATACGTCCCCCTGGACCTGCGCGGGCAGCGCCACCGCCACGCCCGCCGGAGCCGGGCAGGGCCCGAACGGCGAGCTGGCGCCGCCGGCCCAAGACCGTGGCGCCGAGTGCGGCCGGGCGCAGCCCACGGGGGCGCAGGCCGCCGCGCCGCGCTCTGGGATGCCGGTCAGGCCCGAGGACGCCGACGTGGACATGCCCGTGGGGGACCATATGGCGCTCGCCCTCAACGGCCGGGTGCTGCCGGCCGAGGACCGCCGGGTGCTGGCCGCTTTCGCCGCCCAAGCCGTCGTCGTACTCGACCGGCAGCGGCTGGTTGGCCAGGCCGAGCAGGCTCGCGAGCTGGCCGAGGGCAACCGCATCCGTACCGCGCTGCTCGCCGCCGTCAGCCACGATCTGCGTACCCCGCTCGCCGGCATCAAGGCCGCGGTGACCTCGCTGCGCTCCGATGACGTCGCCTGGTCCGACGAGGACGAGGCGGAGCTCCTCGCCGGCATCGAGGACGGCGCCGACCGGCTCGACCACCTGGTCGGCAACCTCCTCGACATGTCCCGCCTACAGACCGGCACCGTCACCCCGCTGATTCGCGAAATCGATCTCGATGAGGTGGTCCCGATGGCGCTCGGTGGCGTCCCCGAGGCCAGCGTCACCCTGGACATCCCCGAGGAACTGCCGATGGTCGCGGTGGACCCGGGGCTGCTGGAGCGCAGCGTCGCCAACATCGTCGAAAACGCGGTGAAGTACAGCCCGCAGGGCCGGCCCGTGCTGGTCGCCGCGAGCGCGCTCGGCGCCCGCGTGGAGGTGCGGGTCGCCGACCGGGGCCCTGGCGTTCCGGACAGCGCCAAGGACCGGATCTTCGAGCCGTTCCAGCGGTACGGCGACGCCCCGCGCGGCGCCGGTGTGGGCCTGGGCCTCGCCGTCGCCCGGGGCTTCGCCGAGGCGATGGGCGGCACGTTGACCGCCGAGGACACCCCCGGCGGCGGCATGACGATGGTCCTCACCCTGCGGGCCGTGGCGGGCCGGCCGCTGGCCGCGCCCGACCTCCCGGCCCACGTCACCTCATGATCACCCCGCACCGTACGGACGCGAGTACGTACGCGCGTACGTACTCGGCAGGAAAGGCAGGCACCATGCTGAGCTCAGCCGGGAGTCACCCGCAGGCCCCCGGGCGGGTGCTGGTGGTCGATGACGAGCCGCAGATCGTGCGGGCCCTGGTCATCAACCTCAAGGCGCGCAAGTACGAGGTCGATGCTGCCGCCGACGGCGCGACGGCCCTCCGGCTCGCCGCCGCCCGGCACCCTGACGTCATCGTGCTGGACCTCGGGCTGCCCGACATGGACGGCGTCGAGGTCATCAAGGGGCTGCGCGGTTGGACCCGGGTACCGATCCTGGTGCTGTCCGCGCGCCAGACCTCCGACGAGAAGGTGGAGGCGCTGGACGCGGGGGCCGACGACTACGTCACCAAGCCGTTCGGCATGGACGAGCTGCTGGCCCGGCTGCGGGCCGCCGTGCGGCGCGCCGAGCCCACCGGGCAGACCGAGGACGCGGTGGTCGTCGAGACCGACAGTTTCACCGTGGACCTGGCGGCGAAGAAGGCCCACAGGGATGACGTGGATGTGCGCCTGACCCCCACCGAGTGGCATCTGCTTGAGGTCCTCGTGCGCAACGCGGGCCGGCTGGTCAGCCAAAAGCAGTTGCTCCAGGAGGTGTGGGGCCCCTCCTACGGCACCGAGACGAACTATCTGCGGGTCTATATGGCGCAACTGCGCCGCAAGCTGGAGCGGGACCCTTCGCACCCGCGGCACTTCGTCACCGAGCCGGGGATGGGATACCGCTTCGAGCAGTGAATCCTTGCCGGGGCCCCGGGTACCCTGGGCCGTATGAGTGCCCCATCCCGTTCCGAGAAGCCGGCAGGACGCTTTCGCCGGATGCTCGACCGGCTGTCCACGTCGCAGGACGACCTGCACTCCGCGGAGCTGCGACAGGACGCGGAGAACGCCGGTTGCGTGAAGATCGGTGAATGCGGCGACCGGCAGATCGTGAAGGTCACCGGTACGCTGCGCACCGTCACGCTGCGGCCCCGGGCGGGCGTGCCTGCGCTTGAGGCGGAGCTGTTCGACGGGTCGGCCGCGCTGGACGTGGTCTGGCTCGGTAGGCGCTCCATCGTCGGCATCGAACCGGGCCGCAGGCTGATCGCCTCTGGCCGGATATCGATGAGCCACGGCCGCCGCGTGCTGTTCAACCCCAAGTACGAACTCCGACCGCTGGGACAGGAGTAGCGGGTGACGTCTGACGACAAGTGGGCCTTCGATGGGGCCGGGCCTCACGGCGAGGCACTGCGGGGGGCCGATGGCGCCCCACCTGGGGCGGATGACCAGGGCGCCCCAGTAGGCGCTGCCGATGGGCCTAGCACGGCAGCGGCCGACGCACGCAGCAAGACAGCGGCCGACACCGCGATCCTTGAGGCGTTCGGCGGGGTGCGCGGCATGGTGGACACCACCGTGCCCGGTCTGGTCTTCGTCCTCATCTACACGATCAAGCGCGATATCCACGTCGCGGCCATAGCGGCGCTTGCACTGACGGTGTTGCTCGCGGTGGTCCGGCTGGCTCGCAAGGAGACCCTCAAGCACGCCTTCAGCGGCGTCTTCGGCGTGGCCTTCGGTGCCGTCTTCGCGATGATGTCGGGCGACGCGAAGAACTTCTATCTGCCGGGCATGCTGTACACGCTGGGGCTCGCGGTCGCGTACGTGCTCTCGGCGGTCTTCAGGTTCCCGCTGATCGGTGTGCTGCTCGGGCCGATCCTGAAGGAGAACCTGTCCTGGCGTACGCGTAATCCCGGCCGGTTTCGCGCGTACACCAAGGCCACCTGGGCCTGGGGCCTGATCTTGCTGGCCAAGTCGGCGATCCTCTTCCCGCTGTACTGGTGGGGGGACGCGACGCAGCTCGGCTGGGTCAAGGTTGCGCTCGGCATCCCGCCATTCCTGCTGTGTGTCTACCTGACTTGGATCTTCCTGGCCAAGGCGCCGCCGCCGATCGATGTGATCGCGGAAATGGAGGCCGAGGAGGCGGAGCGCGAGCGCGTGGAGCAGGAGCGGGTGGCGGAGCGTGCCGTGACCGATGCCGTCGCGGAGAGCGGGTCGCGGCAGGCCACCGACGCGGTGCTGGGACAGCTCGCAGCGGACCCGGACCGCACCCCACGCTCGGGCGGCCACGCGCGCTAGCGGGCTGGCTTGGGCCGGGGAGACGTGCCGTAGTAGCGGGAGGCGCCCCTCGTAGCGGGAGGCGGCCCTCGTACCGGGAGGCATCCCGTATCGGAGGGCATCCGCGGAGCGTGGATGCGCGTAAGCCGCCCGTGTCGTACCGGAAAGCGCCGGTTGGGCTGGAGAATCTCCAGCCCAACCGGCTTTGTCGATTCACGGCGGCCGATACGGAGCGCTATGGAACCTACGGCTGCTGCGGGGCCTGGGTGCGGGGCCCGCAGCGGGGCGGGCCCCGTGGCTGCTGCCCGGCTGGCTAGCCCGCCGCGTCCTCGCGGCGCAGCGACAACAGGTCCTCAAGCTGCTCTTCACGGGCCTGGGCCGCGACGAACAACAACTCGTCGCCCGCCTCAAGGAAGTCGTCCCCGCTGGGCGTCAGGACCCGGGTGCCGCGGATGATGGTGACCAGGGACGTGTCCTCGGGCCACTCCACATCGCCGACCCGCGTGCCCGCGAGCGCCGCCTCGGGGGGCAGCGTCAGCTCGACGAGGTTCGCGTCGCCGTGGCTGAAGCGCAGCAGCCGTACGAGATCGCCGACGCTCACCGCCTCCTCGACCAGCGCCGACATCAGGCGTGGTGTGGACACGGCGACATCGACGCCCCACGACTCGTTGAACAGCCACTCGTTCTTCGGGTTGTTCACCCGGGCCACCACCCGGGGCACCCCGTACTCCGTCTTGGCAAGCAGCGACACCACCAGGTTGACCTTGTCGTCACCGGTGGCGGCGATGACCACATTGCAGCGCTGGAGCGCGGCCTCGTCCAGCGAGGTGATCTCACAGGCGTCAGCGAGCAGCCACTCGGCCTGCGGCACCCGCTCCACCGAGATGGCGGTGGGTGCCTTGTCGATCAGCAGCACCTCGTGCCCGTTCTCCAGCAGTTCGCCCGCGATGGAGCGGCCGACCGCTCCCGCTCCGGCGATAGCGACCCTCATGCCGCCGCCTCTCTGTTTGCTACGTGCGCTGTGTATGACCTGTGCGCTTCGTGCCCCTTAAGCCCTTGATGCCCCTCGTGTTCCTCGTGCTCCTCGTGCCCTCCGTGTGACGCACTCGCCTCGTGCGACTCGTTCACGTCGCTGTGCCAGCGGCAGCGGCTGCTCGTGTCGCCAGCGGCTACGCCGCTGCGGGCGCGGTCGCTTGCGGGCTGGGTGCCGGTGCGGCTCACGGGCCGTCCTCCGGGCCCTTGGCGAACGCTGCCTCGACGGCCTCCACCTCGTTGGTGTGCATCATCACGTGGACGAGGTCGCCCTCTTGCAGCACCGTCTGCGAGGTCGGCAAGGTCGCCTCGCCCAACCGGGTGAGGAAGGCCACCCGGACCCCGGTCTCCTCCTGGAGGCGGCTCACCTTGTGACCCACCCACGCGGGGGAGGTGTGCACCTCGGCGAGCTGTACGCCGCCGCTTGGATCGCGCCACAGTGGCTCCGCGCCCGATGGCAACAGCCTGCGCAGCATCTGGTCGGCCGTCCACCGCACGGTGGCCACGGTGGGGATGCCGAGCCGCTGGTAGACCTCGGCGCGGCGCGGGTCGTAGATCCGGGCGGCCACGTTCTCCACGCTGAACATCTCGCGCGCTGCCCGGGCGGCGATGATGTTGGAGTTGTCGCCGCTGCTGACCGCGGCAAACGCCCCGGCCTCCTCGATGCCTGCCTCGCGCAGCGTGTCCTGGTCGAAGCCGACGCCGGTCACCCGCCGCCCGCGAAAGCCCGCGCCGAGCCGCCGAAAGGCCGTCGGGTCCTGATCCACGACGGCGATGGTGTGACCCTGCCGTTCCAGGGTCTGGGCGAGCGCGGCACCCACCCGGCCGCAGCCCATGATGACGATGTGCATCGACCTCTTACCCCGCACTCCTGGTTGGTGAGCTGTCCTGCGTGAAAACCCTGCTCATATCTTCCTTCCAGGCGTACGGGGGCGACAACGAGGCGGTCGGCCCCGGCAGCGACGCTACGCGGCAGGTGCGAGTGTCGTCCGGCCAGGCGTCCCGCACAACGGTATCCGCACGGTTTGGCGCCCCAGCGTTGCCCCTAGACCCCGCCGGTCCCGCCGGGGGGTGCCCCTCGGAGAGACGGGCCGGCGGGACGGGCCAGCGGGACGGGCCGGCGGGACGGGGCGCTGCCCGCATGCTGGACCGCTTGCGGGCGCCGGGCGCCCGCCCATAGCCGCCGGGGCGCGGAGTGTGTGGCCGAGCCGGGGCGGGGTAGCGACGCAGGGAAGATCGCTGGGCGGACTGGGCGGGCTGGGTGGTTTCGGTGGGTTGGTGGGTGTAATGACCCCCGTCACCAGGCGGGGGAGCCCCCGCCGCTGGTAGGGGAGCGGGCCGTCGCCCGGGTGGCGGTGCGCGGAGCGCGGCGGTCCACTCGCCGCGGCGGCTTCGGGGTATCTGTACGGCGGCGGTCCGAGATGTGCGGGACTCGGGGAATACCGCGACCGATCCCGCAAAGAGGCGACCTTGCCGTAATCGTTCTGGCTAGGATGATCGGCGTATTCCGCTTCGGCGGTTTGGCGTTACCCACCCCCGTCGCATGAGGATTTGATGACACAACACATATCGGAGGTGGTGTTCTGGTGCTTGGCCGCCGGGATGCTGGTCGTCTCGGTGCTGCTGCTCCGTCAGCGGCAGATGACGACCGGCCTGCGTAAGCACAACGCCGCACTGGAAAGCAGCCTGCGCGCCCGAGATGAGGAAGCGCGGCACCTGGTCGAAATCAGGCTTCCAGCGGCTGCGGATTCCGGCCACCAGGCTCTGCCGGCGCCGGGTCTGTTGGACGAACAGCTGACGGGCACCGCATACGCCTGGCACCTCCAGAAGGCCACCGAGCTCTTTGCCGGGGCAGTCGATAAGGCGCAGGCCCGCGCCGATCAGTCGGCGAAAGCCGCGCTGAAGGCGTCAATGCGCGCCCTCCAGGGCCTCGCGCATGAACAGCAGTTGGCTATCTCGGGTATGCAAGACCGGCACGACAATCCCGATGTGCTGCGCGATCTGCTGGAAATCGACCACGCCAACTCCCAGTTCGGCAGGCGGGCTCAGGCCATCGCCGTGCTCTGCGGCTCCTGGCCGGGGCGTCAGCGCGCGGCCTCGCCGCTCCTCGATGTGGTGCGCGGCGCCACCTCCCGGATCAGGGACTATCGACGAGTACGGGTGCACACCCAGGTCGATATCGCGGTCGCCAGCCGGGCGGTGGAGCCGGTCGTGCTCGCCGTGGCCGAGCTGCTGGACAATGCGGCCCGCCACTCACAGCCCAACACCACCGTCGAGGTCAACCTCCAGCCCGCGCACAACGGCGCGTGCGTCGTCATCGACGACGCCGGGGTCGGCATGGACGGACAGGAAGTCGAGCGCGCCGGGCGGCTGTTGTCGGGCCGCCGGTCCGTGGACGTCTCCCGGCTCGCGGACCCGCCGCAGTTCGGCTTCGCCGTCATCGGCGTGCTCGCCACCCGCTACGGCTTCAGCGTCTCGGTGGACACCCGCTCCCCGTACGGCGGTGTCCGCGCGGTGCTCTTCTTGCCCAGCGTGCTGCTCACCCACGTCACCGACGAGGGGCCGGGCGCGCTGCCGGCGGTCATCTCGCATGCCGCGCCCCTGGTCGGCGCGGCGTCGGAGACCATCCACAATCAGGCCATCTCCCCGGCCGACCTCGACCCCGCGGCGGCGCGCCCCAGCCCACCGCGGGCCCCTGCCGGCCGCACAGACAACGCAGGCCGAACTGACAACGCAGGCCGCACCGAACACGCAGGCCGCACTGAACACGCAGCCCACGACGAAGCAGCCGAGGAGCCGATCGTCCACGGATCGACCGCGGGCGGCCTGCCCAAGCGCCGCCGCAGGCAGCCGATTCGGGACCGCGCGGCAACCGGCGCCACGCCCGCCGCCCCGCTGCCCGCCGCCGAAGAGGCGCCGGCGCGCTCAGCGGAGGAGACGGCGCGGCGAATGGGCGCGTTCGCCCGCGGCACCCGGTCAGGGCGCGCCACCGCCCCCAACGATGAGGAAGGGAACTCCCCGGCATGACCAGTGTGAACGATCACATGACCAACGACCTGGGCTGGATGCTCGACGAGGCCGTACGGATGCCGGAGGCGAGCCACGCCATCTTGCTGTCGGCTGACGGCATGTTGCGGGCGCACTCCCACGGCATCGGCAGGGACGAGGCGGAGCGGCAGGCAGCCGCGCTGTCCGGACTCCAGTCGATCAGCCGCAGCACCGCTGAGTTCTGTGCGCACGAGAACACCCCATGGCAGCAGACCTTGGTGGAGTTCGCCGATGGCTATGTCTTCCTCGTCGCGGCCGGACAGGGCGCCTATCTGGCGGTGTCCGCCACCGCGCAGGTGGACATGGAGGCCGTGACGTACCGGATGCAGAAGCTGGTGGACCGGCTCGGCAAGGAGCTGACCAGCCCGCCCCGGCGCGGCACCGCCGAGCAGGGGATCGGCAGCCCGGCATGACTCCGCCCCGGCGCGAGCGGGGGCTGGTACGCCCGTACGTCGTCACTGGCGGCCGGGCCTATCCGACCCGCAACATCTTCGACCTGGTCACGCTCGTCATCGCGCAGCACGATCGGCCGCTGAGCGGTCTGGGCCCTGAGCCGCGGCGGCTGATGGAGTTATGCCGAGGTGGCGCCCTGTCGGTCGCGGAGGTTGCCGGGCACCTGGGGCTGCCGGTCAGCGTCACCAAGGTGCTGCTCGGCGACCTCGTCGATAGCGGGCACATCGTCACTCGGGCCCCGATTCCCGAGGCCCAACTCCCCGAATCCCAGCTCTTGCAGGAGGTGCTCGATGGGCTCCGCGCTCGCCTCTGAAGACGTCTACTTGCGGCAAACGGTCCGCACCGCGGCCAAGCTCCTGGTCGTGGGTCACTTCGCGGTCGGCAAGACCACGTTCGTCGGGTCCCTGTCCGAGATCAAACCGCTACGCACCGAGGAGACCATGACGCAGGCCGGGGCGTTGGTGGACGACCTGGCCGGAATCGAAGGCAAGTCCACCACCACGGTCGCCATGGACTTTGGCCGGCTGACCCTCAGCGATCAACTGGTGCTCTATCTGTTCGGCGCGCCGGGCCAAAAGCGGTTCACCCGACTGTGGCAGGACATGACGCAGGGTGCACTGGGCGCGCTTGTGCTCGCCGACACCCGGCGGTTGGACCAGTCCTTCGATGTGATGGGCCTGCTGGAGGAGCACGAACTTCCGTACGCGGTCGCCGTCAACCACTTCGCGGGCGCGCCCACATATGACGACGCCGAGATACGCGAGGCGCTCGACCTGCTGCCCGAGACTCCGCTGATCACGTGTGACGCCAGGGACCGCGGCTCCTCCACCGAGGCGCTGATCTCCCTGGTGCAGTACCTCCAGGTCCGCAACGCCCG
The DNA here is from genome assembly GCF_014203645.1 of Streptomyces zagrosensis. Taxonomy (GTDB): domain Bacteria; phylum Actinomycetota; class Actinomycetes; order Streptomycetales; family Streptomycetaceae; genus Streptomyces; species Streptomyces zagrosensis. The sequence goes on from NZ_JACHJL010000012.1 coordinate 174,473, forward strand.
CCGGACGTCCGCCTAGCGCCCGGCTGCCCCCGCAGGCGCCAAGGGCCCCTGCACTCCACCTGGCAGGTGCGGACCACCAAGCGGTACGCATCTGCCGGGCACGAGCTCAACTCCCGCACAGCGCACCCGTATTCGTCCCCACTCACCACATGCCACCGACTCAGCCCCACGTGTCAGGTGTCGCCAACTGCGCCCCGCCGGTCATATATCAGCGACCTCGCCCCACGGGGCGCGTGCCGTGAAATCCGTACCATCGGTCACGCGCCGCCGATCCGGTCCCACCGGTTACGTGTCACTGACCGTGTCCCACCCGCCAGTTCCGTTCCGATCAGGAGCATGAGTGACCTCTCAACCAGACGTCGGCTCCGGGCCGCCGCCAGGCTGCCCCGCGCACACCGGCCAGCCCACCGGCGAGCTGATGTACGGTCCCGACTTCGCCGCCGACCCGGCCGCCGCGTACCAGCGCATGCGCCGCTTCGGCCCGGCGGCCCCGGTCCAACTCGCCCCCGGCGTGGACGCCACCCTCATCACCGGCTACCAGGCGGCTCTGAGCGTGCTGCGTAGCCCGGAGACGTTCGTCAAGGACCCTCGCCGCTGGCGGGCGCTGGCCAATGGCCAGGTGCCCATGGACAGTCCCGTCGTGCCGATGATGATGTACCGGCCCAACTGTCTGTTCTCCGACGGAGAGGAGCACCGCAGGCTGCGGCAGGTGGTCACCGACTCTTTGGAGCGGATCGACCCCAACGAGCTGCGCGGATACGTCGAGGAGAGCGCCGACACCCTCATCGACCAGTTCTGCGCACGCGGCGAGGCGGACCTGCTCGCCGAGTACGCACGGGCCATTCCGATGCTCGTGGCCAACCACATGTTCGGCTGCCCGCCCGACGTCGGTGAGCGGCTGTTGGCGGGCATGTCCGGGATCTTCGACGGCGTGGACGCCGAGAAGGCCAACGAAGTGCTTACCCAAGCCCTGGTCGAGTTGGTGGCGCTCAAGCGCGCCAAGCCGGGTGCGGACGTCACCTCCTGGATGATGGCCCACCCCGCGGGGCTGACCGACGAGGAGATGCTCCATCAGCTCGTGGTGCTCATGGGCGCGGGCACCGAGCCCGAGCAGAACCTGATCGCCAACGGGATGCGGCTGCTGCTGTCCGACGACCGGTTCGCCGGCAGCCTGTCCGGGGGCAGCCTGCCGGTGGACGACGCCCTGGACGAGGTGCTGTGGACGGACCCGCCGATGGCGAACTACGCCGTCCACTACGCCGTCCACGACGTGGACTTCTCCGGACTGCAACTGCGCGAGGGCGAACCGATCATGATCAGCTTCGCCGCCGCCAACACCGACCCCACCCTCGCATCGGACCAGCGCGCGGGTAACCGCGCGCACCTGGCCTGGAGCGCGGGCCCGCACGCCTGCCCGGCGCAAAGCAGCGCCCGGCTGGCCGCATCGGTGGCCGTGGAGAAGCTCCTTGACCGGCTGCCCGACCTCGAACTCGCCGTTCCCGTCGAAACATTGATGTGGCGGCCGGGACCGTTCCACCGCGCGCTCATCGCCCTGCCTGTCCGCTTTCCGCCGGTCGCCCCCCTGGCGGCCGGCACTTCGCACGCATCCGCCAGTTCAGCGCCTGCCCTGACCGACGAGACTTCTGGAGAGACCTCATGGAACGCCAGTCCTGCCCCGTCGTCATCGACCCCACCGGCCGCGACATTCACGGCGAAGGCGACGGGCTCCGCGCCCGCGGGCCGGCGACGCTGGTGGAACTCCCTGGCGGGGTGGTGGCGTGGGCGGTAACCAGCCAAACCATGCTCAGGGACGTGCTGGCCGACCCCCGCGTCTCCAAGGACCCGCGCCAGCACTGGCCCACCTGGATCAACGGCGAGATATCTCCTGAGTGGCCGCTGTTCACCTGGGTCGCGGTGCAGAACATGTTCACCGCGTACGGCACGGACCACACGCGGCTGCGGACGCTGGTCTCCAAGGCGTTCACGCTGCGCCGGAGCACCGCGCTGCGCCCGCGCATCGAAAAGATCACCGCGGACCTGCTCGACGGGTTCGCCGCCGCCGAGCCCGGCGCGACCGTGGACCTGCGAGAGGGGTACGCGTACCCGATCCCGATCCAGGTGATCTGCGAGCTGTTCGGCGTCGATGACGCCGCCATGCGCGATGGGCTACACACCTGTGTGGACAGCATCTTCCACACCTCCGCCGATCCGGAGGAGGTCACCGCCACCTACACCGAGATGTACCGGCTGCTCGGCGAGCTGGTCGCAGCCAAGCGCGAGCGGCCCGGCGACGACATGACCAGCGGACTGATCGCCGCCCGCGAGGAGGACGGCGACTCGCGGCTGACCGAACAGGAACTGGTGGACACCCTGCTGCTGATGATCAGCGCCGGGCACGAAACCACCGTGAACCTCCTCGACAACGCTATCCACGCCCTCCTCACCCACCCCGAGCAGCTCGCCTTGGTCCGCTCGGGGAAGGCCAGCTGGGACGATGTGATCGACGAGACACTGCGCTCACAGGCCCCGGTGGCCAACCTGCCGCTGCGGTACGCGGTGGAGGACATCGAGTTCGAAGGGGTGACGATCCGGCAGGGCGAGGCGATCGTCGCCGGGTACGCCGCCGCAGGGCGTGACGAGAAGGTGCACGGCCCTGACGCCGGCCGCTTCGATGTCACCCGGCTCAACAAGGAACACCTCTCCTTCGGCCACGGCGTGCACTTTTGCGTAGGCATGTCACTGGCCCGGCTTGAGGCGACCATCGCACTGCCCGCGCTCTTCGAACGCTTCCCTGATGTGGCGCTGGCCGTGCCGCCCGAGGAGCTGCTCCCGGTGGACTCCTTCATCTCCAATGGCCACCGCGCCCTGCCCGCGCGGTTGCACCAGCACCCCTAAGTGAAGTCAGGGGGCGCGCTGCACGGGTGGCGGGTGGGCGACCGCCAAGCGGACCGCCTACGATCCTCTGCGTGTCCAAACTGACCGACCTGCCGAAACGGATCTTGATCGGCAGGGCGCTGCGTAGCGACAAACTGGGCGAGACTCTTCTCCCCAAACGCATCGCCCTGCCGGTCTTCGCCTCCGATCCGCTCTCGTCCGTGGCGTACGCGCCGGGCGAGGTACTTCTCGTTCTCTCCGTGGCAGGCGTGTCGGCCTACCACTACAGTCCATGGATCGCCGTCGCGGTCGTCGTGCTGATGTTCACGGTGGTCGCCTCGTACCGCCAGAACGTGCGCGCCTATCCGAGCGGCGGCGGCGATTACGAAGTCGCCAACACCAACCTCGGCCCCAAGGCCGGGCTGACCGTCGCCAGTGCGCTCCTGGTGGACTACGTTCTGACGGTCGCGGTGTCGATCTCCTCCGGTGTGGAGAACCTCGGCTCCGCGGTGCCGTTCGTCATCGAGAACAAGACCCTGTTCGCGGTCGGCACCATCGTGCTGCTGACGCTGATGAACCTGCGCGGGGTCAGGGAGTCCGGCAAGCTCTTCGCAATCCCCACTTATGTGTTCGTCGCCGGGGTCTTCCTGCTCATCGCCTGGGGCGCCTTCCGCGGCCTGGTGTTGGACGACTCCATGCACGCGCCCACCTCCGACTACGAGATCCACCCGGAGAAGACCGGGCTCGCCGGTTTCGCGTTGGTCTTCCTCTTGCTCCGGGCGTTCTCCTCCGGCTGCGCGGCGCTCACCGGTGTCGAGGCGATCAGCAACGGAGTGCCCGCCTTCCGCAAGCCCAAGAGCAAGAACGCCGCCACCACCTTGCTGATGATGGGCACCTTCGCGGTCACCATGTTCTGCGGCATCATCGCGCTGGCCATGGTCACCGATGTGAAGATGGCCGAGGACCCGGCGAAGGACCTGCTGCGAAACGGCGAGCCGGTCGGCGCCGACTTCACCCAGGACCCGGTGATCTCGCAGGTGGCGGCGGCCGTCTTCGGAGACGGATCGTTCCTGTTCGTAGTGCTCGCCGCTGCCACCGCGCTGGTGCTGTTCCTGGCCGCCAACACCGCCTACAACGGCTTCCCCCTCCTCGGCTCGATCCTGGCCCAGGACCGCTACCTGCCGCGCCAACTCCACACTCGGGGCGACCGACTCGCCTTCTCCAACGGCATCGTGCTGCTCGCCCTGGCGGCGGCGATACTCGTGTACGCCTACGGCGCCGACTCCACCAAGCTCATCCAGCTCTACATCGTCGGCGTCTTCGTGTCCTTCACGCTCAGCCAGACCGGCATGGTCCGGCACTGGAACCGCCATCTGCGCGCCGAAAAGGACCCGGCCAAGCGTCGCCACATGGTCCGCTCCCGGGCCATCAACGCCTTCGGCGCCTCCTTCACCGGCCTGGTCCTGATCGTCGTCCTGGTGACCAAGTTCACCCACGGCGCCTGGGTCGCTCTCCTGGGCATGGTCATCTTCTACGTGACGATGAGCGCGATCCGCCGCCACTACGACCGGGTCGCCGAGGAACTGGCCAGCGACGAGGAGCCGGCGGACCTGGTACGTCCGTCCCGGGTGCACTCCATCGTCCTCGTCTCCAAGATCCACAAGCCGACATTGCGGGCCCTGGCCTACGCCAAGCTCATGCGCTCCGACCGGCTTGAGGCGCTCAGCATCAGCGTGGACCCGACCGAGACCAAGGCTCTCCAGGCCGAGTGGAGCGAACGCGGCATCGACGTACCGCTCAAGGTGCTCGACTCGCCCTACCGCGAGATCACCCGCCCGGTCATCGACTACGTCAAGAGCCTGCGCCGCGAGAGCCCGCGCGAGGTGATCAGCGTCTACATCCCCGAGTACGTGGTCGGCCACTGGTACGAGCACCTGCTGCACAACCAAAGCGCCCTGCGCCTCAAGGGCCGACTGCTGTTCACACCGGGCGTCATGGTGACCTCGGTCCCCTGGCAGCTCGACTCCTCGGAGGCAGCCAAGCTGCGCGCCCGCAAGCGGGCCGAATGGAGCGCACCTGGCGCAGTACGCCGCGGCCCGGCCCCGCGCGCCCCCCGTCAGGAGAAAACGGAGACCGGCAAGCCATAGCAGACTCGGCGGGGCGCGCCACTCATGGGCCCGCGGGCCGCTTGGGGGCGCGCCGTGGCGTTTGCGGGCCGGCTCTGCGGACGGGACGGGACGGGCCGGGCCGGTGCGGGCTTTGCGGGCTTCGGGCCGCGGGGGCGTGGAGTGGGCCTGAGCCGCGGGACTCTGGGGCCGAGGGGCTGCGGGGCCGAGGGGCTGCGGGGCTGCGGGGCTGCAAGGCTGCGGGGCTATGGGGCTGGGTCCCGGGGTGGGCTTGAGCCGCGGGCCTTGGCCGGCCGATGGCGGACCGGCTCAGCGTCGGTGATGGCGGTATCGGCGGTGTCGGTGTCGATGGCATCGGTGTCAGCGGCGATGGCATCGGTGGCGGCGGTGCCGGTCGCGGCGGACGGTGAGGCGCGGCAGCAGCGGCACGTAGACTGATGAGCTGGCGTTCTTGCGCCCCCTCACACCCGTGGCCCGCCGGCCACTCCTCGCCGCCCACCTCCCCCCGTCTTCTCGTTCCCTCCCGTCAGGAGCCCGTCCGCCGTGACACACCGCACGAACCGTACGCACCGGCCGAGCGCAAGCCACGCGCGGCAGGGAACCGCCGAGGCCGGCTCCGCAGACGGTCTCGGCACCGCAGCCGACGCCGACCGCGCGGACGCACCCGCATCGCTGGTCGGCGAGCGCTACGAGGTCGAGGTCGGGGCCGTCGCACACGGCGGGCACTGCGTGGCCCGCACCACCCTGCCCGGTGAGGACCGGCCGCGCGTGCTGTTCGTACGGCACACCCTGCCGGGGGAGCGGGTCATCGCCTGCGTCACCGATGGCGACGCCGACTCCCGCTTTCTGCGAGCCGACGCCGTCGAGGTGCTGGAGGCGTCACCGGACAGGGTGCCCGCACCCTGTCCGTTCTCCGGGCCCGGCGCGTGCGGTGGCTGTGACTGGCAACACGCGTCGCCCGGCGCGCAGCGCCGCCTCAAGGTCGAGGTGATCACCGAACAGCTCGCCCGATTGGCCGGCCTGACCCCCGAAGAGGCGGGCTGGAACGGCACGGTCGAGCCCGCGCCCGGAGACAAGGTACCCAAGGGCGAGGTGCCCGCCTGGCGCACCCGCGTGCAGTACGCGGTGGACGCGGACGGCTACGCCGGGCTGCGCCGCCACCGCTCGCACGAGGTCCAACGCGTGACCCACTGCCTGATCGCGGCGCCCGGCGTCAGCGAACTGGGCATCGAGTCCCGAGAGTGGCCGGGCGTGTCGGGTGTGCAGGCCATCGCGGCCACCGGTTCCTCGGACCGGCAGGTACTGGTCGAGCCGGAACCCGGTGGGCGGCTGCCGATCGTGGAGTTGGACAAGCCGGTGTCGGTGCTGCGGATCGATGAGCACGACGGCGGCGTCCACCGCGTCCATGGCCGCGGCTTCGTCCGCGAGCGCGCCGATGGCCGAACCTTCCGAGTCGGCTCCGGCGGCTTCTGGCAGGTCCACCACAAGGCGCCCGACCTGCTGGTGGAGGCAGTGATGCAGGGCCTGACGCCACGCAAGGGCGACATGGCACTCGACCTGTACTGCGGCGTCGGCCTCTTCGCGGGCGCACTCGGCGAACGGGTCGGAGAGAGCGGCGCCGTACTCGGCATCGAGTCGGGCAAGCGCGCGGTCGAAGACGCTCGACACAACCTGCGCGACCTGGAGCGGGTCCGCATCGAACACGGCAAGGTGGAAACGGTGCTCCCGCGCACCGGCATCACGGAGGCCGACATCATCGTCCTGGACCCACCCCGCGCGGGCGCAGGCAAGCAAACAGTGACCCACCTCGCAAGCCTGAACCCCCGCCGCATCGCCTACGTAGCCTGCGACCCGGCAGCCCTGGCCCGCGACCTGGCGTACTTCAAGGAAGCGGGCTACCGACCGCGCTTCCTGCGGGCGTTCGACCTGTTTCCTATGACGCAGCATGTGGAGTGTGTGGCCATCCTCGAACCGGCCGCAAAGGGCTCCTGACCTGCGGTTTTGCCCGTGCGCATTATGTGCGTTGTGGGCGTTACGGGCGATATCTTGACGCTGAAATGACGCTCGTGACGCTCATTTGACGCTCGTTCTGATGGGGTGTCAGACGCCCGTTCGGTAGGTCAGGCGGCATCAAGGCTGCGGGTGACGAAGTAATGACGAGGGCTGGTGATGCTCAACGCAGAGTCGCCGGGTCCTGCGGATCAGATGTCGCGGAAGAGGCCAACCAGCGCTGTGACCTGCCGCGATGGGGAGTTCTCGATCGCTGACCTGCGTAAATGGCTTTCGGTTGTTTCACGCTTATACCGGTTGATGGGGATATGTCGACCAGGTCGGCCTCGCTCTAGGTGGTCGACGTACGGTCGCGGGCGCCGCGAGCTACGTTGTCGCCTCTGGTGAGGTGCTCTTGCGCCGTTGGCGCCCACCGGTTTGCCGAATTTCCCCTGGGCGGGGACCACGGAGAGCGTAGGATTCCGGAAATATCGATCAAGGGCCGTGCCGCCCGGGGGCTCCTTCTTGGAGAAGAGGGTGGCACGGCTCCTGTCGGCGGGGGATTGTGTGTACTTGGCGCATCTGCGGGTCGAGAATTTCCGGGTCTTTGGACTTGCGGCGCAGGGCGAGGGTGAGCGTGATGATTCGCTGAGCCTGTCGTTCACGGCCGGGACGAACGTGCTTGTGGGGGAGAACGACAGCGGGAAGACAGCGATCGTCGACGCGATCCGGTTGTGCCTGCAGTCCGCGGCGGCGGATTACTACCGGGTCTCCTTGGATGACTTTCACCTTGGGACAAAGGAGAGGGCGGAGACCTTCACCATTAGGTGCGCCTTCACCGACCTGTCGACCGAGGAACAGGCTGTCTTCCTGGAGTTGCTCACCCACGACCGCGCCGGCGCCGCTTGGTTGTGTGTCACGTTCAAGGCCCAGCGGATGGATCCGCTGCGCAACCGGGTCTCGGTCACCACCCGGACCGGATCGGACGGCAACGGCCCAGCCTTGGACGGCGCTGCCCGCGAACTCCTGCGCGCCACCTATCTGCGCCCCCTTCGCGATGCGGAGGCGGAGCTGCGCTCGGGCCGCGGGTCACGGCTGTCCCAGATCCTCGCCGGCTACCCGGCCATGAAGGATTAGGATGTCGACGACTTCGACCCCGCCGGTGATGAACCTCCGTCGACCTTGAGGGGAATTCTGCGGCGGGCTGAGCGCGATATCCGCGACAACAAGGCTGTCGCGGAGGTGAGCGAGGACATCAACTCGGCCTACCTGCAGCGATTCGTGATCGGTGACGACGTCCTGCGCGCCGAGATCAGCGTTGCCACGGACGCGACGCTGGTCCGCGCGCTGGAGCGGCTGGAACTGAACCTCTTCACAGCATCCGACGAGTGGACGCGCCGCGGACTCGGTTACAACAACGCCCTGTTCATGGCTGCGGAACTCCTCCTGCTGGGCAAGAACGAACTGGCTCCTCTACTGCTGATCGAGGAGCCCGAGGCGCACCTCCACCCCCAGCTGCAGACCCGGATCATGGACCTGCTGCGGGACAAGGCGCAGGGGCCGCAGGATGGTGATAGGGCACCTGTGCAGGTCATCCTCACCACCCACAGTCCCAACCTCGCCTCCTCGACGCCGGTCGAGTGCCTGACCCTCGTCGCCCGGGGACGCACCTTTCCGCTGCGGCGCGGTGTGACGCGCCTGACTGAGGGGGACTACGCGTTCCTAACCCGGTTCCTGGACGTCACCAAGGCGAACATGTTCTTCGCCCGAGGGTTGGCGATGGTCGAGGGAGACGCCGAGGCGATATTCCTGCCCTCGCTCGCCGACGCCCTGGGCATGCCCTTCAACGAACACGGGGTCAGCGTGGTCAACGTCGGCCACGTCGGCCTGTTCCGCTACAGCCGGGTCTTCCAACGCGACGGTGAGCAGATCCCGGTCCGCGTGGCCTGTATCCGCGACCGCGATCTCGTGCCCGCCGACACTCCCGAGGGCATGAGGGGCAAGCTCGCGCGCTGGACCGATATGACGAAGGAGCAGATCTCCGCGCACGTCACGGCCCTCACCACCGGCGACGACGGGCCGGTGAAGACGTTCGTGTCCGACTGGTGGACGCTGGAGTACGACCTCGCGGTCACGTCCTGGACCATGGCCAGGCTGATGTACCGCGCGGTCAAGTTGGCATCCGTAGCCGCACCGTCCTGGCCGGACGCCGACAAGACGGAGAAGGCCATCGCACGGGCCGACCGGGTTGTCGACACGTGGATAGGGCAGGGCCTTTCCCTGGGAGAGGCTGCCCTGAAGATCTACCGGCCGCTCAAGCTGGATAACGTCAGCAAGCCGATCACCGCACAGTTCGCCGCACAACTGCTCACTTCGACGCCGCTGACTCGCAGCGACGTCCCGCCCTACCTGCTCGATGCCTTCACGTACCTGTGCGGCGAGGTGGCTCCGTGACCCGCACCTACCTGCCCAGTGCCTTCGCCACGGACAAGGTGGAGGCCATGGTGAAGCTCCTGGGGCTGGACCCGCTCGATGCCGAGCAGTGGGACTTCTTGCAGAGCGAGAGCACGCAGGACCTCCAGGCCGCCCCGGGATCGGGCAAGACGACCTTGATCGGGCTCAAGCTCACGCTGATGGCCGACGCGTGGACGTCCCCGACGCGGGGGGTGTGTGTGCTGTCGCACACCAACACGGCCAAGAACGAGATCGCCGACCGAGTGGGCCTTCTCGCCGCAGGACGGAGCCTTCTGCGCTATCCGCACTTCATCGGCACCATTCAGTCCTTCGTGCACACCTTCCTCGGGCTGCCGGCCGTGCGGGCCAGGGGAGTGGAGGTCCGGTCCGTCGACGACGCGGCCTTCGAGGCCGCAGCCCTCCGGCTTCTGCAGCGCCCCGAATACTCAACCCTGCGCAGCTTCGTAGCACACCACCAGCACGAGAGCACTGACATCGTCACTCGGGCGACGTTCACCTACCGGGACGGCGAACTCGCGGTCACCGGAGCGACCAGGGACCTGCCCTTCGGCGCCCAGTCGCCCAGCGGAAAACAACTAGCCGACCTCAAAAGGAATCTGGCACGCCGAGGCATCTTCCGCTTCCAGGACATGTACGCCATCGCCCAGGAGTATCTGGTCCGGCACCCGGGTATCGCCGCGGCGGTCACCACGCGCTTCCCGTTCGTTCTCCTCGACGAAACGCAGGACACCAGCGCCGCCCAGCACGAACTGCTGGACCTCGTGTTCGCCTCCTCGTCCACCGTCGTGCAGCGGGTGGGCGACACCAACCAGGGCATCTACAGCGACGCGGCCTCCGTAGGTGGGCCCGCCTCGCTGTTCCCGCTGCCGGGGGCACCGGAGCTGCAGGTCAGCCGCCGCTTCGGGCCGCAGATCGCGGCCGTGGCCAGCCGCTTGGCCGTCCGGCGACCCCAGGAGGTTCGCGGAGCCGGCCCCGACGGCCAGGTGGCGGTTCTGCTGTTCGACGAGACCACGGTGTCCGACGTCGTACCGACCTTCGAGCGCATGGCCGCTGTGACCGTCCCTGAGGACGTCTTGGTGCGACGTCCACCGCGTGTACTGGGTGCGCGACAAAGCCCGAAAACCTCACCGGTCTACCCGCAGTCGATCTCCTGCTACTTGCCCGGATACACCTCGACTAGCCGCCCGACGGCTCACCGCACCCTGATCGACGCGGCCCGCGCGGCAAGCGGGCAGTGGAGGTTGGGCCCGGACAGCCACGAAGCGGCCACCGAGTTGTGGAACGCTGTGCGCGCGTCCGTCTCGGCACCGACCGGCGACGGGCTTCCGGCCCTCGGCCGCCTGGAAAGGTCAGCGGCGACGACCGGAGGCAGGGTGCGGATCCTACTGCGTGAGCTCCTCGTCAACGCGGACGAGTTCGACGCAGCGGGCTGGAGGATGGCCTCCGAGCAGCTGGCCGTCCAGCTGAAGCTCCTCAACGGCTGTCAACTGCGCCACTCTGCAATGGAGTTCATCACCTGCGCCGCGGCAGGCACGACTGTCGGGCCCGCTCCTGCGGCCGTCGCTGCGGTACCTGCGGCGCGGGCCGTGCCCGGGACCATCCAGAGTGCGAAGGGCGAGACCCACGCGGCAACACTGATCCTGGAGTGCCTGGGGAAGACCGGCAGGAAGTTCGATGTGACCGAGGCGCTACGCATGATCGCCGAGGGGAGCGACCCGCTGCGGGAACTGAAGAGTGTCCAGGCCGCCGTGCAGCTCGTCTTCGTCGGCGCGACACGCCCCACACACCTGCTGGTGCTCGCCGCCCACCGCGACCGCAGCAAGAAGTACGCGGACGCGATGACCAGCGCTGGCTGGGACATCCGGGATCTCACCGAGCACTGACCGCACCCGCCCCGCCGTCCCTCCCCGGGTGCGGCGACGGTCTCTGCCGTTTCATGCCGGGTTCGGGGCGTGAGGGTGAGTGCTCCGCGTACGGCTGCGAATGCCCGCCGGGCGGCAGCCGGGTTGGGGGCTGGATGGGCGGCCCGCGACGGACCACGGCCGCGGCGACCGTCAGCCTCTTGCGCACCGCCGGGTGTCGGTGGAGAGCCGTCCGGCGGTGTAGCGGGAGCCCGGCTCTACGGTGCTTATCCTGACCCGGCTGGTGCACCACTTAGAGGTCCTAACAAAGCTCGTTGTACGTGGCGGTGGGTGATCAGGCAGGTGGCGAGGCCGAGGAAGGCTTCGGGATGTCGTCGCGCCGTTCCCAGCGGATCCGCAGCCGGCGGAAGTCGTGCAGCCAGGTGATCGTGCGCTCGACCACATAGCGGAAGATGCCCAGGCCGGAGCCGTGTGGCTGGCCTCGCTCGGCGATGACCGGGCGGATGCCGCGCGCCCACAGCAGACGCCGGTACTTGTCGTGGTCGTAGCCGCGATCGGCGAGGAGCGCGTCGGGTCGGCATCTGGGCCGGCCGATGACGCCGGCCACGGCCGGAACCTTGTCCAGCAGAGGCAGCAACTGCGTGACGTCGTTGCGGTTTCCGCCGGTCAGCGAGACAGCGAGCGGGATGCCCTGTCCGTCGGTGAGGACGTGGTGCTTGCTGCCCGGCCGTGCCCCGAGCCCTCACCTCGTCAGCAAGTGAGCAGACAGGGGTGGATGCTCTACGACAAGCCGTTCACGCTGAGAACAAGTGCGATTGGCAATGGGCATGTTCGCTGATACTTAGCTGCCTGGCCCCAACCGGTCACGATGGATTGTCGGGGCCAGGCCGATCCACGAGATACTCCGGTCCGGATGCCCTGATCGGGCCCCGAGACTGGAGCCCGCAATTTCCCGTGGAACGTTTGGGGGCGACTATGGCCGCTCAATTACCTGGAGTTGGATATTAACATCGGCTCTTTGAGTATTCAAGCCAAGGTCGGTCTTCGTGAGACCGGCAAGGAATTCCCGATAGGGCGAACGGAGATCCCTGTCGCTGGCCGCCCGTCCGGCCACTGAATCGCGGCTTATGATGACAGCCGGAGGTAGTCCACTGCGCGCGCCGGGAACAGCCAAAATACTAGCGCCAGCCATCAGGTGGGTCGTTGTATCGCGCCGCAGGGGGTCGGCGCCTGTCTCAGTCGACGCCAAATTAGAGGCCGAAAAAATTGACGCTCGCTAAGTGGGCGTGCCAGGCCAAGCAGCATCTCTCTCCACCGTTTGTTGACAGGAGAGTGCTACTCAGATCACGAGGATAGCGATGACGCACCTTTCGCCCGCTGCGCGAGACGCCGTTCAGGCTGCGGCGCGTGCCGTGCTGGGCCGTTGCGGCCCCGCGTGGCGAATCGACCCGAGAGTCCCGACGAGGGCCACCCGGGCGGCGCTGGATACCGGCGCCACGTACGCCGACATCGCCACCGCGATGAAGGAGATTCGTGATGCGGAAGGGCCGGATGCGATCCGCGCCGCCGCTGTGGCAACCGTCCGCTACGGCATCATCGGCGCCCCAATTCACCCTAAGTGGGAGGAGGCGATGAACACTGCCTACGCCTTAGGCGCTACAGCCGACGAAATCGCAACCGAGGCCCGCCGAGTACGGCTTGAAGCCGCCCGCTAAAGGTGTTCCCACATCCGCCAGTGCAAGCCCGTTGACCATCGCAAATCCAGAATCGCCCTCACATGGTGATCCTTCGGTCGGACGTGAGGTGCATCACGGGCGGTCGCCCACATCCTGTCCTAGCCGAATCCCGGGAAGGGCAACAAGCCGACCCTGCAAGGAATATCCGATGCGGCGAATGGTCAGCCCTTTCATCCTCCGATCGACCGACGCATTAGCCGGTTTATGATGGTCCTCGGAGGTAGCCGCTATGCGCATGGAACAGTTGGAATATCTGGCGGCCGTCACGAGGTTGGGTTCACTGCGCCGCGCCGCAGAGGAGCTACATCTGTCTCAGCCGGCGTTGAGTGAGACCCTTCGCAATCTTGAGCGGGAACTGGGAGTTGATCTCCTGGAGCGTAGGCGTTCCGGAGCAAAGATTAGCCGTGAGGGCCGCGAGTTGCTGCCGCACATCGCAGGCGTGCTGGAGGCGGTCGACCGGCTACGCCAGGCGGCCGACGAACAGCACCAGAACAGTCGACGGTTGCGCCTGGGCACGGTCAACGCTGCCACGGTCACGCTCCTCGCGCCGGCCATCCGTGAATTCCGGGCTACTCATCCCTCAACGCAGGTAGAAGTGATCACGGAGCGGCAGGATGGCATCCAACAGCACCTCACGGAGGGCAGTTTCGACCTCGGACTGGTCAGCTACCTGGGCGACGACGACCTGCCGCCCAGCCTGCACACCACCGAACTTCTGCGCGGTCACCCCGTCGTCTGTATCCGCCCGGACAGCCCACTGGCCGCGCTGAACGCAGTGACCGTCACTGACCTGCTGGTCCAACCATTGATCATGATGCGCTCCGGCTACGCCATGCACCGATACATCCACCGGCTCCTCCAAGGCGCCGCACCTCCCTTCTCGTACTCCGCCGACGGTGCCGAAATGTGCAAGCTGATGGTCGCCGAGGGACTCGGAGTCACCGTGTTGCCCGACTACAGCGTGCTTGATGACCCCCTTAAGCGCAGCGGACTCATCATCTGCCGCCCCTTGGCAAACGACACCACCGATCTGCGCGTCGTGATCCAACGACGCCACGCCCGCCCAGTGCCCACGGCAGAACAAGACCTGCACGCCATACTCGTGCGCCGGGCCACGGAACGACGCGCAAGCCAGCCCGCTGGCCAAGCCGGGGTTCACCCTGCCCAACCCGGCAACCGCATGGGACCCGCAGTTAACGGCCGGAGTCAGTCGGGCGATCCCTCATGACGTCGGCTACCGCCGCAACCACCGGAAAGACTTAGCTCAGCTAGTTTCACCGGAGCGTCAGGCTCTCTGGCCAGGCATGGCCGGCCGAGCGGAGTGGTAAGAGAAGGCGCACCCGAGTGGCGCGTGTTCCCGGCTTCGAGCAGTCGTTAACGTGGCAGTTTGTGGTAGGCGGTGGTGCAAGCCCGGGACGCGTTAGGCATGACTGCCCCCGCAGTCGCGACCAGGATCGCCTTGCGGGTGAACGGTGGGCCCCGCGGCCACTATCTCGCGCGGTGCAACTCCCCGCAGTACAGCAGGCCGTGCGGAATGCGATACCTCGTCACTCTCCGTTACGCGTCCCTGTCTGCGTCGCCGGCGTCCACGTAGAGCAGGGCGGCGCGGGCCGAGAACGGACAGGCACTCGCGCACAACAGTCGGACGCAGCACAGGGTGAGGTTCATCCGCCAGCAGGCGACGACCAGCATAACCCGGTCCTCCAACAGCAGGCTCCGGCAGCCAGGAAAGCCTGGGCGCCCGTGGCCCGATGGCCCGTTGCCCTGACCTGGCTGCTCCAGGCCACCCCATCCCCACCATAGGGCGGCACTTTCATCGGCCCCCGCCCGCACCGGAATCAGCCTCGGTGGCCCCAAGGCTGATTTGGGTGCTGCTCGTTCTCGTATCCAGCGGACTAAGTGACTACCTCACGGCAAGCTTGCCCGCCGCTGGAACCAGATCAGCGTGAGGTGTGACAGAGGAATGACAGCCATATTGCCTTGCTGGTCGTGGAAAGGCCGGCACGACCTTCTCTTTCTGTTTCCATGCTCCGTTCCTCGCTGGATACAGGAGTAGCGCCCACCCCAGGTATGACAGGGCGACCCTATATCGGACTGGAGATGGTCTCGGAAAGGGGAACAGCGGCTGACTCCAGGGCGGTGAGCGCACCGGACGATGGAGTACGTCGCCACTCGTCGTCCTGATAGGAGCACCTTCCTGTGACCACTAACCCCTACGCCGCCCGCGCCACTACCGCAGCCGCGCGCGCTACGGATCTTTCCAAGGTGTACGGACAGGGTGAGACTCAGGTGGTCGCCCTGGACCATGTTTCCGTTGATTTCGGGCGGGGCGATTTCACCGCGATCATGGGCCCGTCGGGCTCCGGTAAGTCGACGTTGATGCACTGCGTCGCGGGCTTGGATAGCTTTAGTTCCGGCTCCGTGCGCATCGGCGAGACGGAACTGTCCACGCTCAAGGACAGCGAGCTCACCAGGCTTCGCCGAGACAAGATCGGCTTCATCTTCCAGGCGTTCAACCTGCTGCCGACATTGACGGCGTTGGAGAACATCACGCTACCGATGGACATCGCGGGCCGCGAGCCGGACAAGCAGTGGTTGGAGCGGGTCATCGAGATGGTCGGCCTCTCTGGACGGCTCAGCCACCGGCCCACCGAGCTTTCCGGCGGCCAGCAGCAGCGCGTGGCCGTGGCCCGTGCGCTCGCCTCTCAGCCGGAGATTATCTTCGGTGACGAGCCGACCGGAAACCTAGACTCGCGTTCCGGCGCGGAGGTCCTCGGCTTCCTCCGCGACTCCGTGCGGGAGCTCGGGCAGACCGTTGTAATGGTCACGCACGACCCCGGGGCCGCGGCCTATGCGAACCGCGTGCTCTTTCTCGCGGACGGACGGGTCGTCGACGAGATACACCGGCCGACGGCCGACAGCGTCCTGGATCGGATGAAGCACTTCGACGCCAAGGGGCGTACCAGCTAGGCACCCTGCCACGTCTCAGCCGTACTTCGCCCCCGGGCTCGCCGTGGACTCGTCGCGCAGTTCCCGGCGCCGCTGACGGGGTGCTCCCTCTCTTCTCCCCCAGGACTTGAACTCATGTTCCGTACCGCCCTGAGCAACGTGTTGGCGCACAAAGCACGGTTGCTGATGACCACGCTCGCCGTCATGCTCGGCGTCGCGTTCGTCTCCGGCACCCTCGTCTTCACCGACACCTTCGGCAACGCCTACAAGAACAAGACGGCGAAGAGCTTTGACCACGTCTCCGTCGCCATCCGACCCGACGGCGACTCCTCCTCCCAGGGGGACGGGTCCAGGAAACCTTCACACCTCACCGACAACCTTCTGAAGAGGGCCGCGACGCTGCCTGGCGCCGAATACGCGATCGGTGTGGTCAACGGCTTCACCGCGCTCGCCGACAAGGACGGCAAGCTGGTCGGCGGCGAGTGGGGCGCCACCGGCTCCAACTACTACCCGGGCAAGGGCGGCAAGGACCCGCGGTACGCCTTCACGGAGGGCGCAGCCCCCAAGTCCGCCGCAGACATCGCCCTGGACTCCCGTACCGCCGAGCGCACTGGATTCAAGGTTGGCGACACCGTCCGCTATTCCACTGACGGGCACGTGCGCACCGCCAGGGTCTCCGGGATCTTCGACACCGGTGACGGTAGCGTCGTCGCGGGTGGCAGCCTCGTCGTACTCGACAACCAGACGGCGCTGAAGGTGCTGAACAAGAGCGAGTACGACGAGATCGACGTCAAGGCCGCCGCCGGTACCTCCGAGTCAAAGCTCAAGAGTTTTGTCGAGAAGATCCTGCCCAAGCGCACGGACGCCGTCACCGGCGATCAGCTCTCGGACGACCAAGAGCGAATGATCGAGCGGCAGACCGGAGCCATGAGCCATGTCCTGCTGACCTTCGCGGGCATCGCTCTCTTCGTCGGCATCTTCATCATCGCCAACACCTTCACCATGCTGGTCGGCCAGCGCACCAAGGAGCTCGCGCTGATGCGCGCCGTCGGTGCCTCGCGCTGCCAGGTGACGTGCTCCGTACTCACCGAGGCTTTCCTCGTCGGCCTGGTCGCCGCCGTGGCCGGATTCGGGCTCGGTCTCTGTATCTCCGCCAGCCTGGAGATCCTGATGGACTCCGACGACGCCTCGCTGCCCAAGGGCCCCATCGTCATCGCTCCGACGACGATCCTGGTGACGCTCCTGATGGGCGTCGGCGTCACCATGCTGGCCGCTTGGCTGCCGGGTCGCCGTGCCGCGAAGATCCCGCCAGTCGCCGCGATGAACAGCGTCCACGCGACGCCCGCGACGCGCGGTCTCCTCGTCCGTAACACCATCGGTTCGCTCTTCGTGGCTCTCGGCGTGGTCCTGCTGCTCATGGACGACATTTACACAATGGCGGCCGGCGCGGGCACCATCTGTGTCGGTGTCATCGTCCTCACCCCGCTGCTGTCTCGGCCGTTTATCGCCGCCTCCGCGCCGCTCCTGAAGCCGTTCGGCGTTACCGGCAAGCTGTCGCGCCTCAACTCGGTACGCAACCCGCGGCGTACTGCCTCCACCGCCGCCGCCCTGATGATCGGTCTCACCCTCATCACCGCGATGACGGTCATCGCCACCTCCATGAGTAGCGCGATCAACAAAATGGCTGCTGACTCCCTCAAGGCCGACTACAGCGTCTCCATGCCGAACTCGAAGTTGGCCCCTGAGATCCGCGAGAAGATCGACAAGCTCCCTGATGTCGAGGTGAGCTCCCCGCTGCGTAGCGCGACCGCCGAAGCGGACGGAAGCCACTCGAAGATCAACGGCGTCGAGCCGAAGTCGTTCGGCAAGCTCGTCAGCCTCGACTTCACGAGCGGCTCAGTGAACGGCCTGAAGATGGGCACCGCGCTGGTCGACACGGACACGGCAAAGGAAGAGAGCCTCAAGACAGGTGACACATTGCCGTTGAAGTTCGACGCAGACGGCAAGACCATTCGCCTGAAGGTCGCGGGCGTCTACAAGGGCAACGCGCTATTCAACGGCATCTTCGCCTCCACCTCCGTCATCGACCCGCACCTGTCCAAGCTCCTCGACGATCAGGTCTTGGTGAAGACGAAGGGCGGCGCGTCGGACCGCGCCGAGAAAGCCATCGTCGACGCCCTCGGCAGCCCGGCCATCACGGTGCAAGACAAGGACGACATCAGCAACGCGGTCGCGGGCGCAATCAGCCTCATCCTCAACATGCTGTACGGCCTCCTCGCGATGGCCATCCTGATCGCGGTCCTCGGCGTCATCAATACGCTGGCCATGTCGGTCTTCGAACGTAAGCACGAGATTGGCATGCTGCTCGCTATCGGCCTAGACCGCGCGAAGGTTAAGCAGATGGTGCGTCTGGAAGCGGTCGTTATCTCGTTGTTCGGCGCAGTGCTCGGTATCGGCCTCGGCCTCTTCATGGGCTGGGCCACGGGCGGCAGCATCGCCGAGAAGATCAAGACGTACTCGACGGAGATCCCGGTCGGTCGGATCGTGATCTTCCTGGCGACCGCCGTGGTGGTCGGTGTCATAGCGGCGGTCTGGCCGGCACGGAGCGCGGCCCGGCTGAACCCGCTGACGGCCATCAAGAGTGAGTAACCGCGCTGCTTAAGCGGTACGCCAGTGGGCCCCGGACATCGACGACCGTCCGAGGCCCACTCGTATGTCTCGTGGCGTGGCCGCGTGGGTTCGCCGGATTGCTCTGGCTGCCTGCCGCAGTTTCTGTCTTTCCGGATCGGCCAGTCTGCACACTCGGGCAGGGTCAGCCAGCGCAATTGCAACGGTGGAATGGACTTCACTGCCCATCCGACCGTCATGACCTCCGACCCGGCGAACCCACGCGGCCACAGCACCAGCGAACACTCGCTTCGCCACGGCGTGTTGGGCCGAGGAAGGGGCGGGCTTATGACGGAATACCTGGGTCGCGCACGGCTGCGGCTGAGCTTCCCGCCCAGGGCTTCAAGGGAACGGGCAACCACTCAACGTGGTGCGCGGGCATCGTGACGACCGCATCGGCACCAGTGCCTTGGCTGGGGACAGGAGGTACCCACGCCGACCCCGTACCGAGGGCTCCGGTGGACACACACCTTGCACCCACCGAAACGAGACACCCCCTCCCGGAAATACATAACCCGCAGTCAACTCGTGGCGCACGCCCTGCCCTTGAGGAAGCGGCGCAGGCCAGATCCGGGGCGCTGCCCGCACGGCACGTCTGACCCGTCACACCGGGCGAGGGTTGCAGAGGGCACATCTACAACAAGCGGCCCAAGTAACGCATATCAGACACTGCGTCACCTACTTCGCAAGAATGATCTTCCAGGGCGCGCCTCACCCCCCGAGCGGAGCCGCCGCCGTCGGCAAGTCCGGCGGCGCCTTCGGGCCACCGCTGATCGCCAACCTGCTCGGCCTGCCGGGCGGTATGCGCGCCGTCGCGCTCTTCGGCCGCCCCCATGACCGCCGTCGCCATCACCAGGCACTGGCCCCCGGACAAGGCGCAGAGCCCGGCCGACGATGGGCCGGCCTCCGGGACAGCCGAGCCGGTGGTCGGCCGGCAGGCCGTCGGGCAGCACGGTCCGAGCGCGGGCGCCGCACCGCGCGGTTGACGCTTTCCCACACCGAGGCCAACGACCGAACAGGCCGACAGTCGCGTGATCAACGACCTCTGTTAGCGACTCTCAGGAGGTGCAGCTTCCGTGGCGACTTCCACGACGTTCGAAATAATTAATCAGCAGATTGGCGAGAGCAATCAGCAGGGCGGCAAGTAGAGCTGGCAACCAGGGATGTTCGACGTGCAGCCCTGGGGTAGAAGATTCGACGAACAAAACTCCTAGAAAGGTCGTAGCCACGGAAAATGCTGCTTCCGCACGGAGCTTAAATGTGGCAGAAAAAGATGTCAGGCGCAGTGTAAGACGCAGGGGTAACGCCAACACGCTCGCAAGTAGTCCGCAAGGTAGGCAAAGACCAACAGCCCAGAAAAGTGAGCTCAGGCTGTCAGCTTTGATCAAGCCGCCAGACAGAAAGGTGACAACCACAGCGCCTGTCAACGTAACCGCGATTAGCGCAAGGAGGACACCGAGCCCGAGACCGGTTGCACCGATGGCAACAATGCATTTTCCGAAGGGAGGTAGGGATTCCCAGGTGGGTTCGTCATCAGCGCTGTCGGGTTCCATGTGTCTCCTTCGCACTTCAGAAGAGGGAGTGGGCGGCACTCGGCTTAGCCGATGTGCCGCCCCTGATAGCCAGGTATGCTATGCGATCAGCATGATCGCATGTGCAATATCCTTGGCAATGTCCGTTGGAACGCCCCCCTTGACCAGGGCCACGGTCAGTGCGGTCTCGCTCCACCCTTCGACATCCTCGATGATGTCGGCAATCTTGTTCCCGTTGTGCTTGAGGAACTCTCCAGACTTCTTGTGTAGCTTGCCGACAATCTTGCCGGCCCACTGGCCGCCGTGGCGTATACCAGCGACGATCAGTTTTCGGATGATCGTGGTAGACCCGAGGATGCGCTGGTCGCCCTTGGTATCGGCGCTCTCAAGCTGCTTCGCGTAAAGCTCGAATTCTTGGATGAGGCTGTGATCGGCGCCGTTTGCCCGCATGCGGGAGATGAGGTCACGGACATCGTCGGCTGTCGGCAGCAGCGAATCAGCAGCAGTCGAAGCTGCCGGCTGGTTGCGGTGAGCTTCAACTGCACTTGCCATTGGGGCGGCCAGCCCGAAAGTCAGTGCAGCCATTGCAGTAACGGTGGCTATCCGAATGTGATTCTGCTTCACGTGTAATTCCTCTGCGTTGTGTGAGTGGGGTAGAGGATCGGTTGGCGTGTTGACTGAACGTTCCGCCTTCTTTTCCTCCATGGATTCCGTTTGGCCAGACCCGAGGTCGTCATGCGATCCGATGTCGCCAGGTGCCTGAGCAACTAGTGAGGGCTTGCCTAGGTGCAGAGGTACCTCAGTAGCCGGCACCTCGCATGCCCTGTAGCTACTCCGCGGTAGTCCATCGATCGCCCCTTCACTTAGTTGATTGCGGTCGGTGCGCTATCAAGTCGGACGGTACAGGGAAACTGAACACTTCTCGATGGATCTTCGTACGGAAAATCCGATGTACAGGTATGGATTACCTTCTATGGTCTTCCTCAGGCACGTCAGCGGGATGTAGTCAGCCACTTGATCCTTGTTGCGGCTGCTGCGACCACCAGGTTGGCGATGGGCTGCACATCCCATCTCAGAGCGAACACCGCGATAGTTGCGCCCGCTCAAAGCTTGGCCTACCGGAAACGCCTCGGAGGACTTTGTCATTACCGTGTTACTAGTTCTCAGTGCTTAACCGGCCCGGCCAGATGCCGGGCCTAAAACAACAAGAGACGACTTGGGTGCACAGTGGATTTCTGGAAGGGCAGCATGACACTCCGGCGCGACAGTCGGATCGTGCGAAGAAGGTGAGCACGACAGCCTGATAGTCACCTTCGGTAATCAGTGGGCGGGGCGAGCACGGGTGAGGAACGCGGCGAGGGCGCCGGTGGCCTCCGGCTCGGTGATGGCGAAGCGGGTCGCGAACGCAAGCTGGTCGACGTCGACGTCGGGGACCAAGCGGGCGAGAGCGGCGAGCAGTGCGGCGAGGACTGGCGGGGTGAGAAGGCCGGCGGCCTCATCGCGGGCGGCCGGATCGCGGTAGTGCCCAAGGTCCGCGGCCAGGGCGTGGGCGAGCCAGCCGTCGACGTCGGCCTGGACGTAGCCGTCAGCTCGTCACGGACCGCTTCGTCCCGGCGCGGGGCCGGTCTGCTCCAGGGCGCCGAGCTCGCGCAGCGCTTGGAGCTCGTCGGCGCGTGCCGATGCGGGCGGCCCCGCCCAGGTCGGCCTCCCGGGCGGCGGTGGCCGCGGCGTCGGCTTCGAGCTCCGCTCGGACGACAGGGTCGGTGTCCGTGGCGCCGGTCGGCACGGCAGCGAGCAACTGCTCGATCCGCGCCGCGGACATCGTCGATCAGATCCTCGCGGCGGTAGTCCTGCCGCGCGTCGAACCGGGCGTGTCCTCAAGCGTCCGCGCCGGCGCCGGCGGCCATCCCATTCGCTCGGCGCCGTGCGACGCGGCGACCGATGCGGGCTGGGTCGCACGGGCTGCGGGGCGCGGCGATGTGCGGGGTGAGCGTTCGGTGAGGCCCCGCCGAAAAGCGGCCCACTCGTATGTCTCGTGGCGTGGCCGCGTGGGTTCGCCGGATTGCTCTGGCTGCCTGCCGCAGTTTCTGTCTTTCCGGATCGGCCAGTCTGCACACTCGGGCAGGGTCAGCCAGCGCAATTGCAACGGTGGAATGGACTTCACTGCCCATCCGACCGTCATGACCTCCGACCCGGCGAACCCACGCGGCCACAGCACCAGCGAACACTCGCTTCGCCACGGCGTGTTGGGCCGAGGAAGGGGCGGGCTTATGACGGAATACCTGGGGCGCGCACGGCCGCGGCTGAGCTTCCTGACTAGGACTTCAGCAGAACAGGCAACCACTCAATGTGGTGCGCGAGCATGGTGTCGACCGCATCGGCGCCAGTGCCTTGACTGGGAACAGGACGTACCACGCCAGCCCCATACCGAGGGCTCCGGTGGACACACCTTGCACCCACCGAAACGAGGCACGCTTTTCCAGAAATACATAGCCCAAGGTCAACTGGTCGAGCGCGCTCCGCCCTTGAAGAAGCGACGCAGGCCACATTCGGGGCGCTGCCCGCACGGAACGTCTAACCCGTCACACCGAGCGAGGGCCACAGAGAGCACATGCAACAAGCGACCCAAGTAACGCACATCAGACACCACGTCACCTACTTCGCGAGAATGATCTTCCAGAGCAAGGCTCACCCCCCGAGCGGAGGGGGTGTTGCGCCTGAAGTCGGATTCTTCGGTACGAGGGCGCATGTCAGGGTTGGTCCGGTTAGTCCCCCATGTCTCTTTGCTGACTCGAAGGACACCCCATGTGCAATAGGCCCCTGGCCTCGCTCCTCGCGGTGAGCGCTGTCGCCGCTCTGGTGCCCGCATTGGCGCCTGCTACCGCCAATGCGGCCCCGCGCTCGTTGGCGCAGTACGAACAGCAAAAGCCCAGTTGGCACCGGTGCAGCGTCGAATCCTCGGCGAAGATGCAGTGCGCCGACATCACGGTGCCACTCGATTACGCGAAGCCGAACGGCGAGAAGATCAAGATCGCGATATCCCGCATCAAGGCGGCCTCGACCACGGAGCGGCGCGGCGTGCTGCTGCTCAACCCGGGCGGGCCCGGCGGCGCGGGCCTTGACCTGCCGGTGGCCTTGGAGCCACAGCTGCCCCAGCCCGTGAAGAGCCAGTTCGACTTGATCGGGTTCGATCCGCGCGGCGTGGGCCACAGCTCCCCGGTGACCTGTGGGCTGACCGTCGAAGAGCAGGACACCGAGCGGCCGTACAAGCCGGCCACTTTCGCTAAGGATGTCGCCTGGTCCCGTACGGTCGCGCGCAAGTGCGAGGCCCAGCAGGGTGACAAGCTGCGCCACATAACCACCCGCAACACCGCCCGCGACCTGGACGTGATCCGGGCCGTGCTGGGGGAGAAGAAGATCTCCTACCTCGGCTACTCGTACGGCACCTACCTCGGCGCCGTGTACATGCAGATGTTCCCCTCGCGCACAGACCGCTTCGTGCTGGACAGCGCGGTGGACCCACATCGGATCTGGCGCGGCATGCTCCAGGTCTGGGCCGAGGGGGCCGAGCCGGCGTTCGACCGGTGGACCGAGTGGACCGCCAAGCGGGACGAGGAGTTCCGGCTCGGCGACACGCCGCAAAAGGTCCGCGACACCTTCTGGGACTTGGTGAAGCGTGCCGAAAACGAGCCCATCATCGCCGACGGCGTGCCCGTCACCGCCGATGAGATTCGCGGCTACCGCCCGATGTTCTTTCACGTGCGCACCGCCGCAGAGACAATCGCCGAGCTGAAGCGTGCCGCCGCCAGTCGCGAGGCCACGCCGCCCCGCGTGCCGCGGTCCATCACGCGGCCGACGCCGCCGCGGTTCGGCGAAGAGAACAGCGACAACGGCTCGACGAGCTTCTGGGCGGTGGTGTGCTCTGAAGGCCGTGACTGGCCGCGCGACCCCGAGCAGTACCGCCGCGACGCGATCCGCGACAAGGCCCGCTACCCGCTGTACGGCGACATCGCGTCGAACATCACGCCGTGCGCGTTCTGGAGCAAGGGCAGCGAGCCCGCCACCGAGATCAACAACAAGATCGGCGCGCTCATCGTGCAAAACGAGTGGGACCCGCAGACCCCACTGGACAGCGCCAAGGGCGCGCACCGCGCGCTCAAGGGCTCCCGCATGCTCACCGTGCTCGACGGCGAGGGCCACGGCATCTACGGCAGCGGTTCCTGTGCCGACAAGCCCACCACCAGCTACCTGACCACCGGCAAACTCCCGACCAAGGACCTCACCTGCCACACGCCGGCGGGCAAGCCCCGCACGGCCCTCAGCCTCCCCGTACCCGTACCGGCGGCCACGCCAGATCTCGTGCCTCAGGTCGGCTGACCCGTGCGCCTGCCGTGAGCTGACCGCTCCTCAGCTTGTGAGCCGGCTGGCCCCATCTCGTCCGGTGGGGCCAGCCGGCTCTTTCTGCTCCCGAGAGCGGTGGAGGGGACGGCCGGGGCCGTAGACCGGCCGGGCACGCAGCCCTCCCCCTTGCGTGCGCGGGATCTCATCCGGCGCATCTGCCCTTGCCCGACACTCCGCTCACCGCTGTCCTGTCGGGTGCGGAGCGGGCCGCATCGAAGGTGGGTACAGCGACGTTCCAGCCCGCGAACATGGGCTTCGCAGCGCCCGGTTGCTTTGGCCTGCACGGGCGATGCCGGCCGTAGCCCCTCCCGAGATTCAGGCGGCCGAACAACGCCGTCACGAACAGCGAGAAAGGTCGCTCGACGAGGTCCTGCGAGACCTGCGCCAGTACTCGCCGCCGACACAGTCGACGCGACGACCCGCATCGCGGCGGCGTTGTAAGCCGGCCGGACGGACGGGGCACGCTTCCCGTCTGCATGGCGCCCCCGGCAGGACTCGAACCTGCGGCCAAGCGCTTAGAAGGCGCCTGCGCTGTCCAGTGATTTATAGTGTCTGACCTGCTAAATCGCACTCTTCCTCCCGATCATCCCTGGAGTCTGTGGGACGTATGTGGGATGAGTGGGTTCCTAGCGGTGGCCGGCCAATGATCTTCTTGAGGCTCACGGAGTCAAAGGGTGAGTGCTGCGAGGTGGAGTCCTACCTGGCAGTGGGTGGCGAGGGTGGACACCGGAGAGCCCCACGAGGTGTTGCGAGCACTCCCGGGCAAGTGTCGACTGGTCGACTTGGCCTGTTCACGGAGACCGTCCGCTTGTCGCGAACCCACCTGGGCTGATATGACGGCGGCCTGGAGCGCCACTCGGGTCAGGTCGACGCCGCTGCGATCCCTCCTGGGCCGATGACGACCCTGGTCCAGGGCGGCCTCACCGACCTGAAGCTCACGTTGCGAACCTTCCTGGGCTGATGACGGCCATGGAACCGGCTCGCGCGGCTGCCCATCGTCGCGGGTTGCAAACCCCCCTAGATGATCGATTCCAAGGGGTCAGTGGTCCCTACCTTGTTGATCGGGATGAGCGAGCCATTCGTAGGGTTGGCTCACCCAGGGGTGTCGGGTGTGGCTTTCAGTGGTCTGCCGTCCGTGGCTTCCTACGATTCGCCGCCCGACCCCCCCGACGACTCGGCTGCTGATTAGGAAGTGCGATCTGATCGCTGAGTAGGGACTCGCCAGCGAGGTCGTCTGTGGTGCAGGTAGGCAAGCGACCCGTGGAGAGTGCGCGTGACAGCGATTTGGGCCGGTATCGACGCCGGTAAGACTCATCACCACTGCGTGGTGATCGATGGCGGCGGCAAGCGGCTGCTGTCGCGGCGGGTGGCCAATGACGAGCCGGAGCTGCTGCGGCTCCTGGCTGACGTCCTCGTCCTGGGTGACGAGGTCACCTGGGGCATCGACCTGGCCGACGGCGGTGCCGCGCTGCTGATCGATCTGCTCCTCAACCACGGTCAGCTCACGCTCTACATCCCTGGCATGGCCGTCAACCGGGCCTCCGAGGGCTACCGGGGCGAGGGCAAGACCGATGCCAAGGACGCTGCGGTCATTGCCGACCAGGCCCGCATCCGGCGGGACTTGCACCCCCTTCGGCACGGCGATGAACTGGTCACCGAACTCAAGATCCTCACCGTCCACCGCCGTGACCTCACCGACGACCGCACCCGTGCGATCAACCGGCTGCGTGGCCACCTCACCGGCATCTTCCCCGCCCTGGAGCGGGCCCTGGACCTGACCAACGCGGGCCCTCTCGTCCTGCTCACCGGCTATCAGACCCCGGCGGCCCTTCGCCGGACCGGAGCCAAACGGCTGGAGACCTGGCTGCGCAACCGCAAGGTCCGCAGCGCTGCCCAGCTGACCGAGACGGCCCTGGCGGCCGCCGAGCGCCAGCACACCAGCGTGACCGGAGAGAAGCCGACGGCCCAGCTCGTTCACACCCTGGTCAGGGAGGTGATGCGTCTCAACGAACAGCTCGCCGAGATCGACAAGCTTATCGAGGCCCGGTTTCGCGAACACAAGCACGCCGAAGTGATCGCCAGCATGCCCGGGATCGGCTCCCTGCTGGGCGCCGCATTCCTTGCTGCCACCAGCGGGGACATGACGGCCTTCGGCACTCCGGACCGCCTTGCTGGGTTCGCCGGCGTCGCGCCGGCACCCCGGGATTCTGGCAAGATCAGCGGGAATCTGCACCGGCCCAAGAGATACAGCCGAGGTCTTCAACGGGTTTTCTATACCTCGGCGTTGATCAGCATCCGCTGCTGCGACGAGTCCCGCCGCTTCTACGACCGCAAGCGCGCCGAGGGCAAGCGCGCCGAGGGCAAGCGGCACACCCAGGCTGTCCTCGCCCTCGCCCGAAGGCGCGTCAACGTTCTGTGGACCCTGCTGCGTGACGGACGGTGCTACGAGCCGATACCACCCGTCACGGCAGCTGCTTGACAACGAGATTAGGAATCATAGGCGGTCAGGGAGCGCGGGATGGGCTGGCCGGTGTGGTCGTTGTGCCAGATCGCGGCGGTCAGTGCGAGGATGCGCTGCATGACGCGCGCGATGACGCCGCCGGGGGTGCGCCCGCGGTGTTGTTCGAGGTCGAGTTGGCCCTTGAATGTCTCGTTGATCGACTCGATGACCTGCCGCAACGGCTTGTACAGCGGCGCACCGGGCCGTCTCGGCTCGTCCTTGCGGGCCGGTCGCAGCAGGCGGATGTCCTGCTCGGCGAGTTCGCGTTCGAAGGCGCGGCCGAAGTAGTTCTTGTCGCCGATCAGGGTCTGCCCGGGGCGGCCGGCGATGAGGTCCGGCTCGGCGGCAAGGAGGTCCAGCAGGGTCTCGCATTCGTCGGCCTTGGCCCCGGTCAGGGCGAAGGCGACGGGCAGGCCCTGCAAGGTGCAGACCAGGTGCAGGCCCACAAGAAGCGGCTGTGGCTGGCGCAGTACCCGTACTCGGCCCATCCGGCCAGGTCGGAGCGTTTCACGGTCTCGCGGGAGCGGCCGCACTCCACCGGCGTGGAGTCCACGACCCACACGTCGTCGCTCCACACCGTGGTGTCGGTGGCCAGCAGCCGGGTGACCCGCCGAAGCAACTCGGCGGCCTTGCGCAGGCGCTTGTTGTAGCCGGGCTGCTTAGGCAGGTACGGGAAGAGGTGCCGCAGATGGGAACGGGAGTGCCGCAGCCACCGGGCCTCGGAGGTGAAGCCGAGCATGGCCTGCATCATCGCGAGCGTGACCAACTCGGCATCACTGAGCTGCGGAGCAATCCCGATCGCTGGACGCCACGGAGCGGGATGCGGTAACTCCTTCAGCAGGTCGTCGGTCGTCACATAGAGTGCGGTCGCGAGGGAGTCCAACTCTGTCTTCACACACTGACGTTGGGCTCCCTCGCCTCATGCGCGCAGCCCACCCCTTGGAATCGATCATCTAGGCTGATGACGACGAGCTGCCGACGCCGTACACCCACATCTTGTGCTGTTGCGAACCCTCCTGGGCTGATGACGACCGGCCGGATGGACCCGTACGTGCGGTTCGTCCTGGAGTTGCGATCCCTCCTGGGCTGATGACGACCTCTTGCAACTCGGCGCCGAGGAGCGGGGCCATGCGTTGCGAACCCTTCTGGGCTGATGACGACCCAGGTCCTGAGTGCCGCTGAGCAGGTCGTCGTCATGTTGCGAACCCTCCTGGGCTGATGACGACGCGGGGTCGGAGAGTAGGGGGAAGATCTTGCAGTCCTGTTGCGAACCCTCCTGGGCTGATGACGACGGCTGGCCGGAGCTGGGGCGGCGTGCGTGGGCGCGGGGTTGCGAACCCTCCTGGGCTGATGACGACAGGACCTCCCAGTCATGAACCCGCACGTCCTCGTACGTTGCGAACCCTCCTGGGCTGATGACGACCCGCCTGTGAGCGCGGCCAGGTTGTCATCGGTCGCGAGTTGCGAACCCTCCTGGGCTGATGACGACACAGAACAGCCACGCCTCGCGAGGGGTCATGTGGCTGAGGTTGCGAACCCTCCTGGGCTGATGACGACTACGGCCATTCGCCGGGCGGTCGCCTACATACGCGGTTGCGAACCCTCCTGGGCTGATGACGACCGGCGCCGCGAAGCTCAACCGCTACGGCAAGGACAGGTTGCGAACCCTCCTGGGCTGATGACGACGCATCACCCGGGCGGCCGGCACCGGCCTACGCGGTGGTTGCGAACCCTCCTGGGCTGATGACGACCCGCGCCACTGCTCTCCGACCCGGCCGCCGTCGCCAGTTGCGAACCCTCCTGGGCTGATGACGACCGGTGATGTCGGCGCCCTGGAGGATGCCGGACCGGACGTTGCGAACCCTCCTGGGCTGATGACGACACGACCCGCGCCGCGCTGGAGTACGAGCCAGCCCAGCTCCGGTTGCGAACCCTCCTGGGCTGATGACGACGGGCGATCACCCCAGTGGTGCCGGTGACCGTACGGTCGTTGCGAACCCTCCTGGGCTGATGACGACCGGACGGCGTGGGCCTGGTCACCGCCTTCGCGCACACGTTGCGAACCCTCCTGGGCTGATGACGACCTCCGCCGCCGCGGCCGGCTCCTACGCACACCGCGCGTTGCGAACCCTCCTGGGCTGATGCCGACGGTGGCTGCGGTGGCCGCACTCCTAGCGGCTGCGACGTTGCGAACCCTCCTGGGCTGATGACGACGGACTGCGAGGGCGTGGGCGACTTGGACGGCCGCGTGTTGCGAACCCTCCTGGGCTGATGACGACGTCGGTGGCGAACGCGAGGCCGGTGAGGGCGTCGTGTTGCGAACCCTCCTGGGCTGATGACGACCTGGTCAGCCATGCGGTTTGCCCACCAAAGGGCGTCGTTGCGAACCCTCCTGGGCTGATGACGACGGACTACACCGCGGGCACGCCCCTGCCCGGGGCCGCGTTGCGAACCCTCCTGGGCTGATGACGACCGAGGCGCTGATCAGCGTGGTGGTGATGACGCAGGAGTTGCGAACCCTCCTGGGCTGATGACGACCAGCCTTCAACGGCTGAGCGCCACCAGCATGCCCACGTTGCGAACCCTCCTGGGCTGATGACGACTAGCGGGACCGGCCAGGGCATGCGCGTGGTCACTGGGTTGCGAACCCTCCTGGGCTGATGACGACCTCAACACAGGCCGTAGCAAAGAAGGAGACGAACGGTTGCGAACCCTCCTGGGCTGATGACGACACCTCGGGGGCCGGCGCGTCCTGCGCCGCTTCAATCAGTTGCGAACCCTCCTGGGCTGATGACGACTGGAACGCCTCAAAACAGGGCATCACACAGAGCTTGGTTGCGAACCCTCCTGGGCTGATGACGACCAAAGACCAGAGGGTCGGTGATGCTGCCCCCGGCGGCGTTGCGAACCCTCCTGGGCTGATGACGACTTCCAGGCGGGGCAGGTCGGACATCACGTCCTGTAGTTGCGAACCCTCCTGGGCTGATGACGACGGCCCAGGGCCACCGCCCCGCGTGGAGCGGCGAGGTTGCGAACCCTCCTGGGCTGATGACGACTCCCCATCACCAAGCCCAACCCCGTGCTGCCCGCGTGTTGCGAACCCTCCTGGGCTGATGACGACCCGAGGGTAAAACCCCAGGTCGGAAGGCTTCTGCGAAAGCCTGCGCGCCGCGATTCTGCAGTAGTCCGGCGGTGATGCATCTGCGCAGGTCAGAGGATGTCTCCGGGCCCGCCGAGCGCGACTCCGAGGGTCGCTGACTCGACCATGTCGGGTGAGCGGGCCCTGTAGGTGACGATGCTGTCGTACGCCGGGTCGATCACGCTGCCCAGCGCTGCCATCAGGGCCCTGTACTGCGCTGCGGACAGTTCGCCCTGGAAGACGCTCCGCTGCGTCCAGTGCAGGTACTTGCGGCAGGTCTTCAGCACTTTCGGATTGCGTTCTACAGCGGTGTCGTATACGAGGATGACGAACACGAGCGCTCACCACCACGGTCGGAACGGTTTGTACGGTGTGCCTTCGAGGCAGAGTCGTACGACTTTCAGGGCTTCCAGGTGGATCAGTTCCTCGTAGCTCACCTGGCGTTTGAGGCCCCGGTGGTGGACTGTTGTCGCGAGTTCTTCCCGCACCAGTGCGGCGATCTTCTTGCGGCCGTCCTTGCTGAGTGAGGCGCGACCGACATCGGTTTCGAAGTCGCTTTCCTTCAGGTGTTTCTGGCTGGCCGAGCGGCGTAGTAGGCGTTCTGCGAACAGTGGCTTGAAGGGCTCGGCCAGGTCCAGGGCGAGGGTGTTCCTGCGGCGGTCGGTGTCCGCGTGGAGGAAGCCGATCGCCGGGTGCAGGGGGGTGCTCCGCAGGGCGGTCAGCACGCGTGCGTATGTCAGGGCGTTGAGGTAGCTGATGAAGGCGTTGCCCGCGTTCGTTGGTGGGCGCCGCGAGCGGCCGTTCATCCGGAGCCACGGTGGCAGTCGGCTGTCGAGCACGGCCCAGGTCGTACGCCGGAAGTTGCCTTCCTGGCCCATGATCGCGTCATTGGACAGACATGTGGGCAGGGCGTCTTTCAGCGACTCCAGCGCGGAGTCGAGCAGATCGGTGTCGAGTGCCCATCGCAGATTCTCCGCGGTAGCCAGTACGAGAGAGCGGCTGATCGCGAGCCGTTGTTCCGCATCCGCTGTGATTTCGACCTGGCGTCGTACGGCCGTCGCCGACGACATGGACTCGGCGGGGCTGAAGTGCCCGGCGTGGTTGCCGTAGTGGTCGAGGACGTGCACGGCAACGCCGTTGCGGCTGAGCAGCGACAGCGCTGAGGTGTTGACGTCGACGTGGTCGAAGACGACCAGGTCGCGGATGTCGGTGATGGGGATACGGACCGGGCTGCCGTCCGGGCGCTCGATGCGGACGCTGTTGTCCTCGCGGCGGATTCGGCAGGGTTCGGTCAGCCAGTACGTACGGCCGACGGCGGGCATCAGTCTCCCCAGCAGTAGTCGAGGTAGGAACATCCACGGCACTTGCCGCGAAGTAGACGCTCGGGAGCCGTGGATGCGGCGATGACGGCTTGTGCCTTCGCCTCCGTTTCCTCTGCTTCGGCGCGGGCCTGGTCGTCCCAGACGACGTCCGTCGTACGGCGGATGAGGGGGTAGTGCACGACGCCGCCTCGGACGTTGACGCCCCGGCGCTCCAGCAGCAGGCAGTAGTGCCGTACCTGAGCGCTGTGCCCGGGTGCCGGGGCCCGGGAGGACTTCGTCTCGTGGACGACGGCTCCGGTCGTCACCCAGTCGATCTTCGCCTCGCCGAGGTCGACGTCGCGACGCCGGGTGAAGGTGGTGTCGTCCACCACCTCACCGAAGGCGACCAGGTCGCTTCGCTGCTCGGGGCGGTAGCCGCGGGCGTAGAGCCAAAGCTGTCGCGGGCAGTGGATGAGGTACTTGATGTGGACGCCGCCGACGGCGGTCTCGTCGTCGGCCGGCAGGTCGGGATCGGGGTCGGGGCTCACAGGATGGTCTCCTGGCTGGCCAGCGGGCGCAGGCCGAGGACGTTGTCGTACACGCCCTGACTGATGTGGACTTTCAGGTACGGGTCGTAGGTGCAGGCGAAGGCCGTCAACTGCCCCAGGCGCAGCGGGATCAGAAGTCGGGAGGCCAGGAGAGCGTCGCCCGACTTCCCTCTGGTCAGGGCCTGGTAGGCGGCTTTGTCCTCGTGGTGGAGTACCTCGACGCTGTCGAACGCCTTGGTCAGAGCGTGTGCGAACTCGCTCCGGTCGTGGAAGGGGTCGGGGAAGGTCAGAAAGCTCGCGGTGAACTCGTCCCGCTGTCGGCGAGCCTCCTGCGCCCACTCCTGCCCCCACTTGGTGTCGTACGCCCGCCTGAGTAGTTCGTCGATGTCCTGCTCGCTGAGCGTGGTCGCGCCATCGGCGACGAGGCTTCTGAGCGCTTCCCATGAGGCGTCCATCGCGCCCCGGGGATACGGGTTGGGCTTCCCGACCGGGTGGACACGAAAATCGACCGGCCCCTCGGGGTGCAGCCCGCGCCGGTTCACCCGGCCCGCGCGTTGGGCGACCGCCTCGGCTGGGGCGCACTCCACGGCCCCGCGATCGAGATCGAGTTGGAGGGACACCTCCACCACCTGGGTGGCGACCACCAGCCCGCCCCGACGCGCGCAGTCACCCTTCCGGCGCTCGGGATGGCGACGCAGCAGGGCCTTCTCGATGGCGTCTCGGTCACCGTTCTTGAAGCGCGAGTGCAGCAAGAGGGCCGGGCTGGAGTGGCCGGGGCTGGCCTCCCGCGCGTCCTCGGCGAGCTGCTCGAACAGATCCTGAGCGCGGGCGACCGTGTTCGCCACGACGAGGACGCTGCGCCCCTCCCGCAACTGCCCCCGCAGCGCTTCGATACTCTCCGGGGCATCAAGGGGGCGCTGGTCCAGCACGAGACGGTGCCGTACGGGGCTCGTACCCGCCGGCGCGCGATGAACGGTGACCGGCTGCTCGACGCTCTCCTCGATGATCTCGACCATGGGGTGGGCCAGCGTTGCCGACAGCACGGCGAATCGACTGCCGAGCCGCTCCCACAGCCGCATCGCCGCGCAGAGCCGCCCGAAGGTGTCGGGCTCGTACGCGTGCAGCTCGTCCAGAACGAAGAGGGCATTCGCCTGTTCGAGTAGCACGGAGGAGTACGTCGGCCCGGCGACGGCCCCGCTGAGGAGTTGGTGCGGGGTGGCGACCCGTAGCCGATGGGTGAACAGCCGCATCGCGCTCGCCTGCGCCCGTGCCTTTCGCGCTTGGTCCGCCGTCGGCTCGCTGTGCGGGTCCCCAGCGGCACAGTCGTCTTCCAGCGCCTCGGCGAGAAGCGTTTGGGCAACGGTGCCATGCAGCAGCCCGATGTCCGCGCTCCGCTCGCCTGGCGCGGGAATAAGGCTCTCGGCGAAGCGGCGGCGGATCGCGTTGAGCGACGCCCTGTACGGCAGGGTCCACACCACACGCGGGAGACCGGGCATCCTCGCCATCTGGCCGGCCGCCCACGCGAGGCCGGCCTCGGTCTTACCGCTCCCGGTGGGCGCGACCAGCACCAAGTGCCCCGAGGATTCAGCGGCCCGCCGCTGGTGGGCATGGGGTTCGTACGGCAGCCGGGCCAGGTAGTCGGACGCCAACGGCATGTGGGTCTGAAGGGGGACGTGCGCGGACCCCGACCGGTCGGCCAGCGTGAGCGCGCCCTGCGCGAGGACCGCCAGTAATCCCTGGTGGGGTTTGACGGGCTGCCGCCAAACGTTCAGCAGCTCCTCCAACATGTCCCGCGCGCGATGCGCCAATGGTGGGTCCCCGGGGGAAGTCGTGGGCGGGTCCGCCGCCAGATAGCCGCAGAGCCACGCCAACCACTCCCGGTGCAAAAAGCGCGGCACCTGCGGCACCGTCTCGCCCGTCCGTACGTCAGAACTGGTGCCGAACGCGTCGTTCCAGTCGGTCTCCTTGTTGTACTGCCGACTCAGGGCCGGCTTGCTCCCGTGGCCGCCGCCGTCGCCGCTGAGCAGGGCGCGATGATGAGTGGCCACGAGCGTCGCCACCATCAGACGATCCTCCCCGGTCCACCCAGCGGCTTCGGCGAGCAGATCGACGTAGGCCAGGGACAGCACCTCGTGACGCTCGCCCCACGGAACGCCCCCGATGTCCACCTGGCGCTGAAATCCCTCGGCGACCTTCCCGGCGTCGTGCAGGAGCGCGGCCCGCCGTACGCGCGACCAGAAGGCGGGCGCGTCAGCGAGGATGCCCGCGTTCCCCACCCGATCCTGGATCGGGCCCACCGCGGCATGGACCGCACGGGAGTGGGTGGTCAGCCGCTCCCGGTCGTGGGCCGGCGTGGACTTCGCCCGCAGGCCGCTGAGGGAGCCCCGCCGCGGTGGGCCTGTTACGGGTCTAGTAGCCACAGGGCCTGTCCCTCCCGCTGGTAGCTGGTGTCCTCGTAGGCGCCCCGGACCGGGTAGCGCCCTGCTGGGCTGTCGCACCACTGGTAGTCCGCCCAACGGCTGGTCAGACGAT
Organism: Streptomyces zagrosensis; assembly: GCF_014203645.1. Classification (GTDB taxonomy): domain Bacteria; phylum Actinomycetota; class Actinomycetes; order Streptomycetales; family Streptomycetaceae; genus Streptomyces; species Streptomyces zagrosensis. The sequence goes on from NZ_JACHJL010000012.1 coordinate 209,104, forward strand.
CTGTCGAGATGGACGCGGCCATCCGGTGCGCCGTCGCGTACGGCACGTCGTGACCGGCGGTCGGCGCCAGGGCTGACCCCACGACCGCCTCCGCGGCCGGTACGAGGGCGACCTCGACGCGCTCCTGGAGGTGGACCAGATCCTGCGATCGGCCCAGCCGAAGCCCCCACACCGGCCGCCGGAACGCCCGGGCGATGCGTTCACCCTCCGCCCCCGGCAGCCACACCGTCAGATGTACATCCGCGAGGAAGGGACGCACGCGCAGCGTCATCCCGCCCTTGCCCGCGCGCACCCGCCCCGAGATCGCGGGATTGGCCCCGCCCGCGTCGATCGGGTGGTACGTCTCCGCGTCCACCCCCTCACCCTCCGACCAGGCAACCATGGCAAAGGCCAGCGACTCGTAAGGGGCTCCGGTGGCCGCGGCGAGCAGGCCGCGCACCGTAGAGGGCGGCGGCACCGGAAGCCCCCGGGTGAGCCCGGGGAAGAACGGGTCCCGGAAGGACGCGACGGGCGCGCAGAACGTCAGCCTCCACGCCCGAAGCGACTCGGCGTACGACACCCCGGTCACCGGGCCGCGTCGTCGAACCAGGCGTCCCACGCGCCGTCGCGCATCTCGGACGCCAGACCGAGCAGGACCGTCCGCGGATGGTCCACGACGACGGTGCCGTCGGCGATCTCCTGCGCACACACCTTCTCGAAATCCACCCGCAGATCGTCACGGAACCCAGGCCGCCACCCCACCCGCACGGGCGGCTCCCACTCCCCGTCCCACGCGGCCAACTCCTTGCGCAGGACATCGCCCCGTACCACCAGGCCGTCCTCATCGCCGGCGATCACGTGCGCGAGCGGATTGACACCGCCCTTGAACGGCACCATGACGATCAGGGACGGGACCCGGTCCCCGTAATGCAGTGCCTGCTTGGCACCACCGCTGAGTTGGGCGATCGCCTCCAGCAGCAGCGCGGCCCGATGACGGCGCTGCTCGACCGGCAGCCGCACCGCGCCCTGACCGCGGAACACCTCGGTGCCGGCACCCAGCGCCGCGGCCTGGGCGACCTGGAGGGCCTGCTCCTGGCTGAGGTAGTTCGGCCGCCCCACACCATCGGAGTTCGGCAACGTGAACGTGCCGATCCGCGGCAGGTCGAGCAGGAACGGAGCGGCGAGATCGGCGGTGTAGAACTCGTGCCCGTGCAGCACGGGCTCACTAACCCCGCGCGACATCACCCCGAAGTCCTCCGTCGGGTGCATCGGCGCCACCGACATCAGCGTGCCCAACATAAACGGGCTGTCACGGAGCGTCGTCGCGGCATCGTCCTTCTTCGCACCCGCGCGCATGTACCCGAACAGATCATCATCGGCGTACGTGATCGGATCGGCATCCGTATTGGCCTTCTGCGCCCGGTTCTGCGCCTTGCCCACCCGGGTCACGGGCGACGCGGGCACACCCCGCTCCACCATCCCGTCCCGAATCCAACGACGCACGGCCTGAGCGGAGACATAAGGGTGACGACGACCGCGTACGGTCGCGTACTTCACCCGAGCCGTGGTGTCCTCGCCCTTGCCGTTGTTCGGGGCACCGGCCTCCACGGAAACCAACATCTTGCCTGCCAGATAAGCCATTACGCCCCTCCGAAGTAGTGCTCGTCATCCGCCACCAACACCGGCTGCTCCAACAGCGCCTCGACTCGCTCCCGCTCCCGCGGATCGTCGGGCGGCTCAGCGACCTCGACGCCGCGCTCACCGAGAACGCGCAACACCTCGGCCCCCAACAGCATGCGGTGCTCCCAGGCACGGAACTGCTTTCCGAGCAACGGTTGCCACGCTGCCGGATCAACTTCGACCTTCCGCCCGTCCAGCTTCAGCCGGTACCCCGCCTGGTAGAGGAGCTGGCCGAGTCGGTAGCCGCTCAGCCCGGCGTTGCGGTACTCCGCCAACCGGCCGCGCGGGCTGCCGCTTCCGTGCTCGATCCAATCGGCGATCAAGATCGCCACGCCTTTCAGGTCCGGCTCCATGCCGTGTACCTCCTTCTCGTAACGGAAAGCGAGCCGGGTGAGGGCCGCACGATCCCCACCGGTCCACCGATCGGTGTCCCACAGCAACCGGTGAACCTGCGACACGAGGGAACGGCTGCGCCCGTCCTCGGCCTCGAAGACCAGACGTGCCGCCTCGCCGACCCCCTCAACAGAGACCCTGCCGTCGCGGTCCCGCTGGGTGAGGGCCAGCTCCAGCAGCCGCCACCCCCGGCGCAGGCTCTTGTTGCCGTCCACGGTGGCGAGGAAGCGCGGCACCGCCCGCCGCGTCCGAGACACGCGCAGCCACGGCTCCTGGTTGTCGTTCTTGAAGCTCCACAGGGTCGTGCCCGACATGCCCCCCTCGACTGCGCGCAGCGCCCGCAGCGCGACCAACTCCGGACGAGCACTCGCGCCCAGACCAGAGAAGCCGACCTGCGCGATACGCCGAGCCCGCCTCACGTTCCGTGCCGCGAACTCGTATTCGGCAGCCGGGGTTTCACACGACAGCACCGTCGCCGAGCCCGCGGTGACCCACGCCCCGTACGGAAGAGCCCACATGGCGACCCGGCAACCCCGACACACGGGCCAGCCACGCAACCCCGGCGGCAAGGAGTTCAGCGCCTTGTTGGTGTCGAAGAGGGGCAGCATCGACTTGGCCCACAGAACCGATGCCGGGGCACCGCAGAAGGTACAGGGAGCCGGGGTTTCCGCGTCGCCGCCCGAGGCGAACATCGGCCCCAGCGCCTCCGAGAGAAGGGCCTTGTCACGAGACCGACCAGCATGCGTCGCCTTGGAATTCGGATAGAGGGCGAACAAGACCTTCCACCAGTCGTACGCCTTGTCCGTCTTCGCCGCGACGGCGCAATGCACGACATCGGTCAGCACGGAACAGGCGACGCCGTCGAGATCCTCCGACGTCACGTGCTCGGGTCGCTTCTTCCCAGCGATGACGGCCACGGCCCATGCCCCGGCGCGCTGCAATGGGTGCCCGGTCGCCGTCAGGGCCCCGCTGCTCACCGGACCCATCCGAAGCCCTGCACCGTGTCCAAGCCGAGCCCCCACGACCGAATGGCGTCCACGAACCGCGGATCGGCCTCCATCGCCACGCGCACCTGGGCCCCGACCCGTGGAGCCCCTCGCACTGAAAACCGCCTCCGAGGCCCCGCTTCCAGAACCCGCAGACCACGGGGAGCGGGGAGCCCCAACACGTCAGCCTTATGGCTGAGGTTGTGCTCCAGTCGCTCGATGTAGTGCGCGTCACCGGGCAACAACTCGCGGCCTTCGTGGCGCAGGACGACGGGGGTCGCTGTCGTCAAATCGACGGCCCCTTCGACGGGTGTAGGCACATCGATCTCGACGGTGAACCCTTGGATACGCAGGAGGGCAGTCCCCCAGACGATCTCCGTCCGGCGAGCCAGCGCTGAGACCAGCGCTGCGGCGATCTCCGGCACTGGCGACCCGAACCACACCGATCCCTGGGGCGAGGTGGTGTAGACCCCCCGCTTCCGTGGAGCTCCCCTGAACTGCGGACCGGCCACCCCGACCGGCTTGAGCGGATGGCCACCCCACCCCTCGTCGTGCAACGAGCGGGCGAGGACCGGATCGTGCTCCTCCAGCAACCCGTAGACAACCCCACGTGCAGGCTGGTGCACGTCGTCCCACTTCAACCGGGAAGCGTCTGTGACGACGTCGACTCTTATGCGCATGCGAAACCTACCGAAGGTATGCGGATCTTCGCGCCAGACCCTGCTAACTGGCACGACGTGCAGGGTAGATAGGACAACCTGACCACTGGTCATTTCTCGACACTTCTCACCCGAACGGTTCTTGTGTGTTAAGAGGTCGCGTGAGGGCGTTGATGATCTTGGCGTGGTGCGGAGGCCACCAGAGCCCGGTCGGCACAGTCAGCAGTGTGTTCTGCGGAGATGAATCTGAGCAAATCAGCTTGACCTGCGGGTCTGCATTACCAATGAGTTGCCGCAGGCCCGCGTGGCGTTGGTGCAGGGCAGGTGGGCGCAGGTTGGTTGCGTGGGGGAATGATGTGATGCTCCGGGTGGGCTGGCGGCCGAGTCGAAGAGAATGACGATCGGGCTATGCGAATGCGCGAAACCGAAGCTGCCGGACTATCATGCTCGCGCCCTGCTTACTTCGGTGGCAAGGGGTTGTTGCTCGCCCTGGAGGGATTGCAACAGCGCAGTGGCTTCTGATTTTTGCTGATTATTACCCTTATCGGGTTGAGGGAGGGTTGGCGGCCAGGTTGGGTGCCGACCTTCCTTCGGCCCGGCATTGAGCCGAACGGCTGGCGTGTCGTGACGTTGTGGTCTGAATCCGTGGGCAGAATTCAGAGACCACGGCGCTCGACCGTGCTTACCCGGCCGGAGGGCCTCATGAATCGTTCCGCATATCTCCCTTCTACAGTTGCAGCGCGCTGCCGGTGGCGGACCCTCACAGGGCTGCTCACCATGTATATGAACGGGCGAGCAGTTGCGAGCGCCACCAAGCCTCAAGCGCAATGGCTGGCGGCGTTTGCTGCGATTGCCATTGCCTGGGCTGTGTCGGGTAGCGAGCCTCAGCATGAGCGACAAGGAGGCGACGGGACCAACACCCACGTCCCTTCGCCGCGTAACCCCGGCGGCGCTTCGTAATGCGGTGGCTTCGGGCCCTCCGATGCTGATTCGTGGAGGGGGCTATTCGCCTGCCGTCCGCAGCAGATCACGGCTCCTTCTGCCCACGTGAGGACCGGTGTCGCGCTGGATCGCCCGTGGGACTGCCGATTGACCGTTAGCAGGGCGAGGAGGTCTGCGGGCGTCGATCGAGTGTGACGGCAGGTGCCATCTGGCGGCCGATGGCCCGGACGAGCCTTCCAGTGTCAACTTCACAGGTCCGAAGATGTTCGCGGAAACAATTCCGCCCTTACTCGGCGTTGATGGTCTCCGAGCCGAGTAGGGGAAGGTGACGGTCCTGAAGCTGTACTGCACGGACGTGACGAATAGCGGCATCACGGAGGTCATGCCGCGTCTTGCTGAGATCGAAGCCGACGTGCAGGGGTTCGTCGAGACGCACATGGAGACGCTGCTGGGCGTCCGGTTCCTGGCGAGCGAGTACAGCACCGGACCGGTGCACGGAGGCAGGATCGACTCGCTCGGGCTGGACGAGAACGGATCGCCGGTCATTGTCGAGTACAAACGCGGTGTCGACGCCGGCATCTTCTCTGAACTACGAGTTGAGAGGATCCGGGCCGACGCCAGACCGACATGCCCGGTCACCCTCCGATGAAGCTCACTGTTTCTGTCATGTCAGCCCGCCCGGTACGCAGCCGTGGCACGCCCTCCTTCTCGAATCCCACCGAGACACCGCAGAACAGCACGAGCCCGTCATCGGCTCCGACGATCTGGCTGACAGTCTTGCGATACATCGTCCACATCACCTGAGGGCAGCTGTGCAGCCCTTCCGCCCGCAGTAACAGCATGACCGTCTGCAAGTGCATCCCCGCGTCCCCCCACTGCCCGGGCCCCATCGTCCGGTCGAGGTAGCAGAACAGTACGACCGGTGCTCCGAATGCCTCCGAGTTCAAGGCGGCGATCTTCTTGGGCCTGTCGGGGTCGTCGCGCTCGATCCCCAGCGCCTTGTACCGCTGGGCAGCCGCGGCGGAGAAACGGTCCACATACGGCGAGGGCAGTTCGGCCGGGTACATCGGATACTCCCGCTCATCCCCCGGGTCTCCCGTCAGTGCCCTGGCCGTTGCGCGCCTCTTCAGCTCGGCCAAGGGCTCGCCGGTCACGACATACACATGCCACGGCTGGAGGTTTCCGCTCGACGGAGCCCGCGTCGCTGCGGCCATCACACGTTCGAGTATCTCTTTGGATACCGGCTCATCGCTGAACGCCCGCACAGCCCGGCGAGTGTCCACAGCTTCATACACATCCACGTCTGCTCTTCCCCTCACTCAACGACAACCACCTCTCTACCGTCTTCAGCACTCACGAGAGGCAACAGGTGATCCGGACCACACTTCGGATCTGCGGCAGGCGGCAGCGCTGTTCCTTGGTCTGTCGATGCGATCGGCCTCCGCCTGCTCCACGGCGGTGGACCGGTTCGTCGGTGATCGGACGAATCATGGAGCGGGCTCCTCAACGTCACCGGTGCGGATCGCGATCTGGGCGAAGGTGGGCATCCCGAGGTCGACGGCAGTGCCACGCCGAGTCTGCTCAGCATCAAGCTGGGCGAGTTTGTCCTCCGCCCCGGCAAGGCTCACCTGGAGCCCTTCCACCTCGCCGAGCCATCCTTCGCGTTCGGCCTCGGCAACGCGGGCGAGGAGGTTGTCTCGGATCTCGACGAGCCGGTCACGCTGGGCGGGGTCGGGCCAGAGCATCGGGCAGCGCACGCAGGCATGCTCATGGATGCAGGGGGTGCCGAAAGCGCGGCCGCATGCACCGATGGAGACTTTGCGGCGCTCGAAGTGGCCGAGGAATTCCTGCCATTCATCGTCGGTGGGGACGCGGTATCCCTCGCTTGGGCGAAGGGACCGGCGGCGGGCCAGGAAGGCCATGTGCGCCTGGATCGCCTCCTCGGGGTAGGCGGCCTTGTAGCCGAGAGTCACGTTGATGTCCTGGTGACCTGCGATCACCTGGGCGATATGCAGCGGCAGTCCGTTGAGGATGGCATCGGTGATGAACAGCCGGCGGAAGTCGTGCGGTGTGTAACGGAGTGGTTCGCCGGCGGCGTCGGTCAGCCCGGTGTCGATGAGCGCCTGGTCCAGCATGGTGCGGACGGTTTTGTCGGTGAACGCCCGGTCCTCTCCGCAGATGCGCCGTTGGAACAGCAGTGGGGCGGCCTCCTGCCACGCGCATTCGCCTCGGTCGTAGGAGGGGACCAGGGGAACGGCGCCGGTGGTGTTCCGGACTCGGCAGATGATCGCGCTGAGGGCGTCGGCGAGCTCGGGGCTGACGAGCAGGAGCCGCTCGGTGTCCGTCTTGGACAGAATGATCTGTAGAAGGGGGATGAGTTCACCGGTGGTGGGCAGCCGGTACTGGACCAGGCTGTGGTGGCTGAGTTCCAGCAGCTCCTCGATGCGGATGCCGGTGGCCCGCAGGACCTCGACTACGGCCCAGGTCCAGAAGGCGCGCTCGTCCTGAAGTCCCAGATCGCGGCGCTTTCCGGTGTGTGGGTCCTCGGCCCAGATCCGGCCGGCCGTTCCGTGCGGAACCACGGCGCGTACGAGTCGCTGACCGGCAGCGGTGATTGCTTCGCCGGGTCGGCATTCCGGGCGGCTTCCAGTACCGCGGCTGCGTATCTGCGGCGCTGGTCGACCGAGCGGACGAGGATGGGCAGGACCGGCAGGCGCTCGCGGGTGCGGGCGTCCATCCTGGCCTTGCGCCGTCGTTGTACTTTGCGGTTCTCCAACTCGTCAGCCCTCACCGGGCTCGGTGCCACCCACGGGCCCCAGCGGCCGGGGTCTTCCAGGGCCCACTGAGCGATGTCGAGGTAGAAGGCCCGCACCTGGGTGAGCGTGTCCCGGTGGTTGAGCCTCTCGACCTTGACGCTCGTGCGGAGGCCATCGGGGGTGGTGACGGTCTTGTCCTTGGTGCGGATCCTCTGCTTCCACTGCCCGATGACGTCCGAGGCGAGGCGGAGGCCGTCGGCGTCGGGGTGGTGGTGCTCGATGTCCTGCCAGAAGCGTTTGCCCAGGTGGTAGGAGAGGGACTTCAAGCTGTTGTAGTCCAGCGCGGGCTGACGTTCACGGAGATAGTCCACCAGCAGGTCACGGACAGCACGGCAGCGTAGGCCGTAGCGGTCGATCAGCTCCTCCGGGGTCCGTTGTCCCAGGTAGCGGACCTCGCGCAGATTCCGCGGGGCAGCCCCTCCGAGGGCTCCGAACTGGTGAAGCAGCCGATAGAACATCTCAGTCCCCACCATCGCCCGCTTGAGCACCACGGCTTGGGTCTCAAGAAGTTCCAGAACGTCGCCGACGGTGATGTCGGCGATCGTTCCGCCCTTCGCCGCGAGAATAAGGGCGCTGCGGCAGAGCGTTGTAGTGACGGCGCCCGGCCGCACGCCTTGAGCTTGAGCACCCAGCTCTCGCAGGCGCTCAAATCCGTCTGGGTCTCGGCTGTGCGCCATGGAGCGGACCAGCACTCCTTGGCGGCTGGCCCCGGCGGCCAGCCAGTCCACCGAAGGCCGCAGCAGCTCAGCACTGATCACCGTTGTCAGGGCCCGGCCCACCACCGGCATGCGCCAATCTGCTCTCAGGCCGCGCTCGTGAAGCCATTGCTTGATCACCGGCCGCCAGGCGGCACCGGCCTGCTCGATGCCGCTGGCCTTCCACCGCTCCTGCCAAGTCTGCCCGGGCTGATCTTCCAGCCAGTCCAGCACCAGGACGATGCCGTGCTTGTGGTGCAGTTCGCTGCTGGCGTTCTCCAGCGTGTAGGGCGGACGGGACAGCAAACGGGCTGCCTCGGGGGAGCGCTCGGTGCCCGGCCAGTTGTCGGGAACACTGCGGGCGGGGAAGCGCTGCCGGGCGACCATGGCGCGGGTGAGTTGAGGCTCCAGTCCAGCAGCCGGTGTGCGGCGGCTGGCGCTCGGCGACGAGGTGATGGTCATCGGGTACCGGTTCCGAACAGCACATCGAGACTTTCCGGCCGGTAGTCGGCTGCCGGAGGTGGAGCGATGCGGGCGGCTGCCTGCCGTGTCTGCTCAGCATGGTGGGCTAGCAGCCGCCGGATCACCACCTCCTTGCGAGGCGTGAGGTAAAGCTGTGGTGTGGTCAACTGAGCGTGACCGAGGACGAACTGGACATCGGTGAGTGGGAGAGTCGGGTCCTCGGCCATCCGGTAGGCGGCGGTGTGCCGCAGCGCGTGCAGCGTCGCGGACGTCCCCGCCTTGGCATTCGCCCGCTCGAACATGCGATGAACCGCGTGGTAGGTCAGTGGCCTCGACGGCGAGCGCAATGTCCACCACAGCGGGAGGCGCCGCCCGCGCGGGATCACATCGTCCATCTCCAGCTGGTAGAGCCGCAGCCAAACGAACGCGTCGGTCGAAGCGGGCATTTCCTGGACCTCGCCGGCGCCCTTACGGACCACCGAGATCAGCTGGCGCCCCGGATCGGCACCGGCCTGCCAGGTGCTGAGCAGTTCGCTCGCACGCGCGCCGGTGGAGACGTAGAAGGCGACCAGGACCCTGTCCCGGTGCGACGGGAGCCGGGCGAAAATCTCGTTGAACTCCTCGTCGGAGACACTGCGGGGCACCCGCTTGGGCACTCTCGGCCGGTAGAGCCCGGTGCGTTCATTGCGGGGCGGGTCCATCGGGTTGCGGTGAGCATGAGCTCGCCGGCCGCGACGTGATCGGTCCAGCAGGAAAGGGTTCAGGACCGGCCCTGTACCGATGTCGCGGTGGAAGTCGTAGAAACTCCGCAACACCGTCTCACTGTGCGCCCACACCGACGGGGCGTACGGCTTGCCCCCTGCCGCCCACCGGCCCGCATCGCTCGGACGTCGCCAGTGCGGACGCCTCGGCTGCCCGGCGACCTGAAGCCAGCGGGAGAAGTCCCTCACCTCAATGCGGCTCGCTCGGTCCCACGGCACCTCGACAGCCCAGAGGAAACGGAACCAGCGCAGCAGATCCATCCCGTAGGAACGGGCCGTCGCCGCCGAGCGACCGGCTCCTTGCAGGTCCCGCAGGAATGCATGTGCTCCTTCAACCGGCTCCTCGGCGGGGTCGATGAGCCGGTAGGGATCCCACGGACCATCCATGGCCACCAGTTCCCCGACCAGAGGGACAGACAGGGCCGCCAGGTCTCGCGATGCCTCCATGGCCGACTCAACGACGCTCCTCCCACAAGGTCACTGACCTGCGGAAACTCCGCTACTAGTTCAGTCAACAGGTCATCAACCAGGGCCTGTTCTACCTGCCCTGGTTGAGAGACCACCGCCCCGAGTTCGAGCAGGTGGTTCGCGACCGCCTGGGAGCGACGGCCGCGTCCCAGGTCCTGTGGAGCAGCCTGCGCCTCATCTGCATCGCTGGTGACTTCACTCGCTATGACGTGCATGCCATGCGTGAGCACAGGCGCTTGATCGACCTCGTTCGCTACCGACTTTCCGGCAGCGACCTGCTCGACCTTGAGACCGTGGCCTCCGTAAGCGGTGGCATACAGGTGGCCCGTCGGGCGCGGCCCCACTCTGTTCCTCAGGCGGTAGACGTCCAGGGCGCGACGATGGCGTAGTTGGCTGGCGCGGTCGACGAGTTCCTGCTCGGGCTCGGGGACGGCGTGAACCGCGTGGAGCGCAAGACCTACCGGGCGTACCAGCGGTTGCGGAACTTTGCCTGCCTCTGCCCGCCGCAGCGCACCAAGGCGCTGGTCTATTTGAAGGCCAACCCGGCGGGCGTCGGCCTAAACGACTTCTTAGGAGACTCCGTGGTTTCTCAGGACACTCCGCACCGTGTTGCGAGAGTGCCCTGAAAGCTCGGCGATGGCCACCTCTGTGAGACCGCCTTGCTTCGCCTCCAGGATCAGACGATCCCGTTCTCTGCACTTGTTCCGATATTCCGTGAGCTTGGCCCGGATCAATGCTTCGGTCGTCGGTTTCGCTGGCGGTGCGATCCAGGTAGGGGGCCCCGGCGCGCACATGTTGCGCGTGTCAAGTTCCATGCGCGGCAGCGTAGAGCAGTTCCCGGAGTGCTCGGGGCCGCCGCGCTGCGCAGAAATGAACAATGCGCAAAGTTGCACACCAGGGTTGGTCTGCTTGGGTGAACCTAGCGCCCCCGTCGGGGTCGGAGGTTGAAGGGTGCAGCCTCCTGCTGGGACATCTTTACTGCTCCGCCTCTGGCGGACCCGCCGGGGGAGCTCATCCTGCGGCGCCATCCGAGTAAGGAAACGCCCAGTGTTCAACGCGCGCGTCTTCGCCGCAGTAGATATCGGGACCCACGCGATCGGTGGAGGCTGGACAACGGCTTCACCGGAAAACGACGCTCCCGAAACACGAAAGTTCCATTTCTTCAACAGCTGGGAATCGCAGCCGAGTCCCACTGTGAAAAACCTCTCGGCACTCCTCCTGGACGCCAGAGGCGAGATGATCGCTTGGGGCTTCGAGGCTCGCCGGATGTGGCTCACCCAGGGCATGGCCCTGCGCACCGCGGGAGCCAGGTACTACCACGGCTTCAAAATGGACCTCGGCACACTGGAGGAAGCCACCAGGTCGGAGGCGAGCGCAGACCCGGCGGACGACGCCGCCGAGTCCGGACGGACCGACAACGCCTGCGGCGTGAGCTCCCGGGACCTCCTGACCACGAACCTGCTCACGATGCTGCTCCGCCAGGTCGTGCAGACGATGCTTCACCAGATCACCGCGAGCGGCTACGACGAGGACGACATCCGCTGGGTTATCACGGTGCCCGCCTGCTTCACCGACTATCAGAAGGCCATCTACCGCGATGTGATCAAGAACGCCGGGTTGCCCGGCGAAGACGGCCGGGTCCTGCTCTCACTCGAACCCGAAGCCGCAGCCCACTACGCCCGCGTATCCGGAGCACGCACGGGAGACGACGGGCCCCCACTGGTGGCCCCCGGTGCTCGCTTCATGGTTGTCGACTGCGGTGGTGGCACGGTCGACATCACTGCCTACCAGAACGACCAGGACGGCAAGATGATCGAGATCGGGCGCTCCCTGGGTGACCGTCTCGGCTCCGACTTCCTCAACCGGCGTATCGAGAGCGAGTACATTCTCGAAGCTTTCGGCAAGGACGTCATGGAAGGCATCCGCGAAGAGTGCCCCGATGCCCTGCTGCACATGATCGACCAGTGGGAACGAGCCAAGGTAGCAGTGAGGCTCGACCAGGAGGAGAACATCAACCTCCTCATCCCCACCGGGATCGACCGAAAGATGGGAGCAACTGGTCGGCGTCGGCTGGCCCGCCGCCAGAACAAGGTCGATGACGCCCTCGTCTTCACCCCGGCACAACTGCACGCACTCTTCGACACCGTCGTACCGGGGACGCTTGGCCTCATCGAGGCTCAGCTGACCGAGATGGAATCCACGCAAGGCGACCCTGATGTCCCCAACGTGATCGTCCTCGCTGGCGGCTTCAGTAACTCGCCCTACCTCCAACAGGCCATCAAGGAGCGCTTCTCGGCCCGGGCCACGATCGTCGTGCCGCCGAACCCCGACATCGCCGTGCTGGCCGGTGCCGTCCACTTCTGCTACGACCCTCAGATCCGTGCCCGCCGCAGCCGGTTCACCTACGGCATCGACACCGCCATGGCCTTTGAAGAGGGTGTTGACCCCGAATCGTCCCGCGTGAGCGCACCGCACGGGGAGCGTTGCGTGGACCGGTTCAACGTCTTCGCCACAGCCGGGCAGTCAGTGCCGACGGACGCCGAGGTGTGCCACGTGATCTTCCCGATGTTCGACGACCAAAAGAGGATCACGTTTGGTGTCTACGCCACCGGGGATGCCGAGCCCCGATACGTCACCGACGATGGCTGCGACCAGCTGGCCGAGGTCACCATCGATCTCGGCCCGGTCATGCGCTTCGACCGCACGGAGCGCGGAGTGCGGACCTTCATGAAGTTCGGCGAGACCGAAGTCAAGGTACGTGCCGAGCTGGTGCAGGGAGGCGGCGAAGCCGCTACCCAGGTCCGCTTCCACTCCAACTACTGATCTGAGCAGCCATGTTCTTCCTTGAGCCCAGGGAAAAGCCGCAGCAGCCCGCCAGCTGGCGAGAGGACGACGGCGACGTTCAGCTCCCCCCCGTTGCCGTACCAAGCACCGAAGAAGCTCTGGAAGCCGCGCTCCAGAGGATCGGGACGCTGGAGTTCGAGGTGCGGCGTGGAGCAGGCGAGCACCAGCGCATGTGGTCACACATCAGTCGCCTCGAACGGCAGCTCGGCACCCTTCTTGCCTCTCAACTCGACCAACGTGATGACCTCGCGGGAACACAGCACTGCGAGCACCAGGAACTCGCGCGGCAAACCCGGACACTGGTCGAGCAGCAGTTCCAGAACTTCGCCCGTCGGTACAGCGACAGAACCGACCTCGCTCCCCACCGGCCCCGCCGGGAGCGCACCGCCTACCTGATGTCCGTCCTCACCCGACAGCTTCTGGGCAAACGGCCGGCGTCCAGCTGGTCCATCCAGCAGACCCTGCGTCTAACGGAGGAGCCAGCCATCGAGGCGACGATCAACCGGCTGCGCACGGGCTGCGTCGACCTGATGGAGCGCATCGCCCAGGCCGGACTCTCACATGAATGGAACTACGACCACATCGCAGGAAAGCACCTGGACCTCGACAGACAGGAAGCGTGGGGGGCGTGCGACCCCAAAGCACCCGTCTCCTTCCTCGTAGCGCCGGCGTACCTCGTCAACGGACGCTTCTACGGCCGTCAGCTCGTCTACACGGCCTGACACATCGGGGCCCACAGCTGTGGGCCCCGATGTGCATCCTCTCTTGCGGTCGTCACCATTCAGACGGCCGTTACGGCCTCAGGCCCAGCGGGTCCTCCAGGGGAATACGGGGAGAATGGGGTGCAGTGAAGGCGGAGGATGTGGCCTCGCTGCCACCGGCCTCAGGGCCTGGGGGCGTGCGAGCCGGTGGATGGAGGTCTGACGGCGGGCGCCACGAGACCGTCCAGGTCGCGTGTCGGTCGTGCTGGAGGCGGCACCCTTCGTCGGGTGAGTCCAGACTGGGCCTGACTCGGTAGCCGGCGAGGGACAGGACGGCCTTGGTCCGGAGGGGCGGTGGATGCCGTCCAGGTGGTGCTGCCCCAGTCGTGTTCGTCGCCGAGGCTTTTCAGAAGGGTCATGATGATGCCCTCGGGGGTGCCGGCGGTCGCGGTGGCGTGCCAGAGGCGGTCGCCGACAGGTGACTCGTAGGCCGCCACGGTCCAGAGTTCGTCTCGTGGTCCGGCGCCGGGGTGATGGTAGAGCTCCACGCGCAGGACTAGGGACTCGTGGAGGGCGTAGGTGGCTTCTCCGGGCCACTGGTAGTGCTTCTCCCACGACGAGTTCTCGGCGAGGAACTGCTCCAGCACGGTGGCGGGGTCGGCCGGATCAGCCGCCTAGGCCGGTACGCTCACCCATCGGGCAGGGCCGGGGCGTTCGCGGGCCGGGCCGCCAGAGGCTCACGCGTCTGGTCGGCCTCGCGCTCGGTGCCGGTTAGGGGCGCGGGGCCGAGGCGTACGGCTTCGCCGTAGAGCCGCCGGAATTCCGCGATGGCCTCCTTTCGCGCGCCTTCCGCGCTGCCGTAGGAGTAGTTCTCCATGCGGAGGTGGTCTTCGCCGTGGAGGTGGATGCTCTCTCCGGTGGTGTAGGTGCCGACTGCGACGGTGGTGTGCCCGTCGGGGCGTGGATCCGCAGGCGTCCATGGCTGATGGCGTCGTAGATCTGCTGGGCCTGATCGGAGACCATTTGCCGAGGGGCCGTGACGACGCCCTTCGGCGACCGCGCCGGGATCGGCCAGGCCATGGGCCGTACAGTCAGTAGCGTGTTGCGTGCGATGGGGGACGTTCGGCCTTGGCCCGTAGTCGGTGGTGACGCCGCAGCAAATCACGACTTCCGCGCGTCGCCTAGCGGCGACCTCGTACAGGGTGTCGAAGCGCTGTTTGGACGGCGGTCTGTGCCGACCCGATCGCTTAATGGGAAAGAGTAGGCGCTTAGAAGGCGCCTGCTCTATCCTCACGTTTCCTGGTCGCCGAGGTGCGGGTATGGGTGGGTTTGGTCAGATTCGCCGACGGCAGACACATTGGGTCCCATACGGACTGGATTAACTCGGCGAAGGAAGCGAACCTAGAACGGCCTTGGGAAAGCAGAACCTGCTTCCTGTCCATCAGCCGGACCGCGACAGGCGCGTCACGGGCGCAACATAGCCGTCGATCGCCGGTTGGCCAAACCGGCCCTTCTCCAGATCATTGAATGACCAGGGGATGCCGACGCTTCCCGATGTCTCGTGTGAGGAGTTATGTAGCTTGTCGAAGCTGGCAATAGGTGAATCGTCCTTGCTCTCTGCGGACCAAGTTCGCGCCCTTCTGGAGTGGATCCAGGAGCAATCTTCGGGGGCCGTTTTCCCTTTCCTTGCCTTCACGGCGGGCACCGCGCTTTCGCCGGGCGAAGCGGCTTCGGTTCGAGTGCAGGACGTGACGCTCCCGGAAGGGGAGCTCGGGGAGGTGTTGGTCCGTGCCGGCCAGGGCCGGAGGGTTCCTGTCTCCCCTGACATCGTGGGTGTGCTGAGGCGCTGGATCAACGAGGCGGGTTTGGAAGCTGAGGATCTACTGTTCCCGGCCGAGCGGGGTGGGCCGTTGGCGTCCTCCGAGTACAAGAGCGTTTGGAGTCAAGCTCGCCAAGCGGTGTTGAGCTCGGGCGAGGTGCGGGCGCACTTGGGGGAGCGGGTCTCCAGCCTGCGTGACTCCTGTCTAGACCGGTGGCTTGAGGCGGGCGTTCCTGCATGGGGTGTCGCCGAGTGGGGCGGCGTGAGTGCGAGCTGGATTGCGCTGCGGTACCCGCACCGCTTCCGGCTGGAAGACATCGAACTCGACTGGGACCACCTGGAAGAGATCCTGCGTCTCCCGGACGTTCCCGAGCGGTAGTTTCCCATCCCGCGCTCCGACTCACGATCCGAGCGCGGAAGCACCGCATGCATCCCGAACGTCGGCGGCCCACGCCTCATGCGGCCGTGTCACCTGGCTCGGCCCCTCAGCGATCTGGTCCCACTGCCCTGACAGGACCGGGGTTGACCTGCGCCATGGACCGCCGACAGCCCGGCTGAATCCATTCGCCGGCTTGGCCCTTCCCTCTCTGTGTCCGAGGACTCGCGCATGCCTGCCCATTTGCTGTCCATCCCCGCTGTCGCCGCCGCCCTGGATGTCGACCGCCGCACCGTCTACCGCTTCATCGCCGCCGGAGACCTCCCCGTCGTCGATCTACGCACCGGGTCGGAGCGCTCCCGCGTCCGTGTCCCCGCTGCCGGGCTGGAGGAGTTCATCGCCAGGAGGCTGGTTGGTTCTCCGCGCCCCCGTCGGTGATCTCTCACCCCCAATCCAGCCCTCACCGCTTCCGAACAAAGGAGTAGTACCGCGTACCTGCGAAAATTGAAGTCCGGCAAGTGGCAGGCGACCGTTCGCAACCGGGCCGGAGACCGGTTCAGCGAGTCCTTCCCCCTCAAGGCCCAGGCACGGGCCTGGGGTATCGAGCTGGAGACCCAGTTCGCCCGCGGAGGCATGCGCGACCCGCGGGCCGGCGAGATCACGTTCCGGGAGTGGCACGACCGGTGGTGGAACGCCCGCATCGTCGAACCCCACACCCTCCGGGGCGACGGGTCCAGCATCAAAAACCACGTCATGCCCTACTGGGCGGACTGGGAAATGCGGGCCATCACCCGCATGGACGTCCAGAGCTGGATCCGCTCCCTGGTTGAGAAGGGCGCAGGCCCTGCCGCGATCAAGCGGGCCTACAACCTGACGTCGTCCATCATGCGCGCGGCGGTCGACGACGATGTGATCGCGGTGAGCCCGTGCCGCAATATCGATCTGCCACCCATCGCGGTCAAACCGCCGCAGTGGTTCACACCCGACCAGGCGCAGAGCATCCTCGACGGACTCGCCCCCGCCTGGCGGACGATGTGCCTGCTCGGCTTCTACACCGGACTGCGCTGGGGAGAGCTCTCCGGCCTGCACCGCCACCGCATCGACACCCGCCGCTCCCGCCTGTTCGTGGTGGAGGTCAACACCAAGAGCGGCATCAAGGAGTACCCCAAGAGCTCCAAGAGCCGCCGGGAAGTCCCGCTCCCGCCCCACGCCCTGGAGGCCCTCGAACGCCACATCCACCGACTCGATCGCGACGCAGTGGTCTTCACGACCATCACCAAGGGCCGCTCCGGACGCCTACTCGCCGACAGCAACTGGCGCCGGCAGACCTGGTGGCCCGCTGTCGAGGCCGCCTACCACTTCGGCGGCGACGGCGAGTTGCAACTCGTCCCGCACTACCCACCGCACTCCATGCGCCACACCTGCGCCTCGTGGCTGGTCCAAAGGGGAGTCTCGCTCTACGAGGTCCAACACCTCCTCGGCCACGAAAGCTTCCAAACCACCCAGCGCTACGCCCACCTCCAGCCGGACGCCCACAAGGCCGTCCTCGGAGCATGGGAACGCATGGAAACCCCGCTCACCATCGCCGCATGAACGCTTCTTTGCCCTGTCCTGAACGGAAGGGGCAAAGGTGTCTCGCGGCCGAGCAACCCGAGAAGCTTGTGTATCAGCTCCGGGCGGGCCGACCGGGGGTCGCTGTCCCGCCTTCACTGGGCCCTCCTCCATCGCCCTGGTCCGGGTCGGTGCCAAGCTCAAGAACTGCCAGGTCGTGCAGAGAGGAAGACGCGGCCCGATGCCGGGGCCCGGAGTGGCGTAGCGACGGGCAAGTCGACGAACTCGCCGAGGCGGCGCTATAGGGCCCTGGCTTCGTCCGGACCAGCCATCCGGGCGGGTGGTGTGGGCGCGTGGGTGCTCGCGACCGGGCGTACGTGAGCTACGGTATGTCGTGCCTGGCCTCTGACGCGGCCAGTTCTGGATGCTGACCCGACCTTCAAGCATCGGCAGAGAACCCACGTCCGTCGTTCAAATCCTGTTCGTCGCGTTCTATTTCTGTGTTGAAATGCGGCTTCGCCGCCAAGGTCGGGGGCGGCTCGGAGGACCGCATCATGTTCGACATCGATCAGATCAGCAACGCGGCCGCGGAGTTCACCGGCGAGTCCCTGGTGGATGCGCGTCGACGGCTAGGCAACCGCAGCCGGTACGACCACTTGATCCCTGACGCCGACTGGTCGGGCCAGGCGCTGCTGGAGTCCACACTGCTGTCCGCACTGGGCGCGACGACCGGCGGCGACCGTCCGTTCGGGATCCGCGAAGCCAAAATCACTGACCATGGCCTGGACCTACGTGTCGAGCGGGCAGAAGACGTGCGGGTCCTGCTCGGGCTTCTGCCGCTGCGTACGAAGCGGGGGCCGTGGCGGGGCGTGCGCGAACTGACCGCTCAGCCGGTGCGCACCCGACTGCGGTTCGGGCTCCGCGAGTGGGTGTACAACCCGGAGGGGTACGGTCGTAGCCCGGCACCTGGGGTGCGAGTCGCCGGACCGCACGGAGTGGACCTGGAGGTTCTGCTCGCTGCCCATAGGAAGCAGACCGAGTCGGCGGGACACGCCGTGCGCTGGGATCCGCTGGACACTGAACCCCGGCCCAAGCGGCAGGAACCTGTCGCACGAAG
The DNA here is from genome assembly GCF_014203645.1 of Streptomyces zagrosensis. GTDB lineage: Bacteria > Actinomycetota > Actinomycetes > Streptomycetales > Streptomycetaceae > Streptomyces > Streptomyces zagrosensis. The sequence continues at coordinate 227,353 of NZ_JACHJL010000012.1, forward strand.
CCTGGTGCGGCAACTCGGCGCGTCCTCCGCCATGGGGAGCCGCCTGCTCCGGCGTCCGCGCCTGTGGGACCGCCTAGCCGGCTATGCCGGGGTACACCTGAGCACCCACATCACTGACTACGGGCTCGACTGGATCCTCGAACGCCAGGTCGCCGGGCCGCACCTCGACCACGAACGCCTTCTTGCCGTACTCACCGACCCGGTGGTCGGCTACGGCTTCGCGGCGCTCGACCACGTATGCAGCACCGAGGAGTGCACGATCCGAGCGGCCCACCCGGGACGCTGGAACAGCCGGGGTGTGCTCACCGTGCGCAGCCGCCAGGCGCCGATCACCGCGGAGCCGCCGCGCCCCAGCCTGCCGCTCACAATGCTGGGTGAACGCCGCCGCGTCAGCCGCCCATGCGTACAGCGGCAGTCAGGGCCGGTCGAGACCGACCGCTCCGGTCCAGTCCTGCAGTTGTTGGGCGACGGCGGCCGGGACCAACTCGTATGGGTGGCCGAACGGATCGCGGCGGCCTGGGCGGCCGAGGGCCTGGTTACCGCCGTGGTCGCAGCCCGGGCCCACGAAAGATTCGTCTTCCGGGATCCGAGTCGGCCGGACTGGGCTACCGCGTCAAGCCCCACAGCGGAGGCCGGGTGGCAGAGGCTGCGCGTTGTTTCCCCGCCCGGGCAACTGTGGCTGCGGGAGCCCGCACGGTCCGCGGGACCGGTCGCCTCCGCCGTGGCGGAAGCACGTCGCTTTGCCGACCGGGTCGTGCTGGTCTCCCGGGACTCGGACTATGTCCTGGAGGAAGCGGAGTATGCCCAACTCGCCGATGTCCGCCTCCTGGTACGAGGGGCCAGCCGTTACCAGCGGCACCTCGATCTTCCTCCTTCCTCATGCGGGGCCGCTGGTGCCGTGGCGCTCACCCTGGCCGAGTCCGCCATCGCCTGGCGCCAGAAGAACTGGTCATACGAGACAACGCGTCTCCCCGTGACCGGTCTGCTCCTCCTACCCCGGGCTGATGAGGACGAGGCTCCCGACGAGTTCGATCACGCGGTGGAGGAGCAACTCGCCCGCTACGGCACCCCGGTCCTCGGACGGTTCCCGGATCACGGCCCGATCGTTCGCGGCATGAGTCACAGCACGCACCCTCCGACCGTCCTGGATCCGGAATCGGCTCCGTCAGCGCACGCCCGCATGATGAAAGCCGCCGCTGATCTCGCGCGGCGCCTATGGCCCGAACTGCTCGCTGGCACCAGGGCGACGCCGCCGGACGAGGTGGCAACGGCACCGGTGACACCGACGCCGTAAGCCGCAGAAGCTGCAATCAAGTGAACCCCGGCCTGTAGGCGCCACTTGGGATACCTGCCGCACGTTGGCACGCACAGCTACATGGAGAGGAGCATGCTGTGCCGGCGTGGCAGGACGATCCCGGAGCCAAGCAGTGGCGGCAAGCCGAGGACGCGAAGGACCAACTTCGCCGAGGACGTGCTGTTCGACCCAACGGACTAGTCACCCGCCGACCGACCCGCAGTGGGTCCACTCCAGAGGACCAGCCTCAGTCCTACTGGGATTCCTCGGAACCGTCTTCGCTCGCTCCAGCGATCTTGCCGCCGACGAATACCACGCCCAGCCCGAGGGCGGCTGCACCGGCGGCTGCCACCACCTTCATCCCTACCCCCAGGAACTGCTTGCTCTCGCTGTCCTTCTCGCCTACCCGCTGTACGTTTTGGTCGAGGCGCTCATGGAGGGCCTCCCGTTGCGCCCAGCTGAGGTCGTCCCGACCGAGGTCGGCCTGCAGAGCGTCCCGCTGGTCCTGCGAAGCCTTGTAGAAGTGGTTCTGGCTGTTCTCGTTGGCTACAAGAGTGGACTTGTGGGCCTCTGTGACCGCATCGATGTCGGCCTTGCCCAGGTCCTTGAAGGCGGGGAACTGCTCGATGAGCTTGAGCCGCACCTCGGTGGCCATCTCGGGCATCGCTGCCGCGAACTTGAGCACCTTGTCCTTGGACAGGTTCCGCCAGTTCGGGATACCCAACTTCCGCTTGACCGCAGCTTCGTCCAAGTAGCCCATTCCCTGACTCCGTTCGTCGTCCCGTGAGGCATCCTGGATAGTAGCGGTGCACACCGACAAGCCCCTCTTCCTCGGCCTGCTCGCCATGACACTGTGAGCCGTATTCGGGGGTCAGGTGCCACCCACTGCGCGCCCGTCAACGGCACGACCCGACCGACGGTCGCATGGTCGGGACGGCACGACCGTAGAAAACAGCTCATCTCCGAAGGCCGGTCAAGGTGGAGTACCGGGGCCGGCCCCAGGTCGAATCCGCAGATCTCCATCCCGGCGAACGAGGCATGGTCCCGGTCCAAATGAAGCCGCACGCGAGGCTCCTCGTAGACGAGAATGATCTAGGCAGCGCCCGTTGCACGGCCAGCTCCCCCTTGCCCGTCCACGGGACGGCGACGCCTCGCACCCCCGTCGCCCGGATGGTCTTGAGCCCCACAGCATGTTCGAGTCCAGATGATCAAAGTAGGTGGCGTCGTCCCCGGGCGGCATGCAACAGGCGGGACGAGCCTCCCAGGCCCGGAGCGGCCTCGTCAGCGATTCTCGATCACACACTGCCCCTGTGACGGCGGGACTCTCGTACTCACTGGGCGCACCGACGTGAATCCACCGGCGTGAGACTCCGTACCGGTGGAGGGCTTCGTACGCCGGGGAGCCATGATGCGCCAGAGTTTCGGTGCCGAACCGACGTAGGGCCGTGACGCTCATTTGACGCTCTGGGCGCCCGGCGGCTCTCATCCGGGCCCCAAAAGCATCTCTGACCTGCTGCTTTCCTGCTTGCGTCCAGGCCGACATCTTTCCGATGACGCAGCATGTGGAGTGCGTGGCGGTGCTGGAGCCGGTGAAGAAGAGCGCCTGACCTGCGGGTTCGGGTGGTGTGCGTGATGTGCGGTGTGGGCGTTACGGGCGATGTAATGACGCTCTACGAGGTATCTCGGCGCTCGTTCTGATGAACCGTCAGGTGCATCGCGCAGCTGGTCAGGCGATCTCTTGGCTGTGCAGGTGTAGCAAGTTACCGGAGCATTTCTTGGTGCCGAGCGGTCCTCTCAGCCACATGCCGGTGGTGCCAAGGCGAGGAAGCACTTGGCCGTGCGCTCGTAGCGGCGGTGTAGGCGTCGGTATCCAGCTAGCCAGGACACTGTCCTCTGGACAACCCAGCGATGGCGGCTCAGTCGCTGTGAGGAGTCGATGCCATTGCGGGCGATGCGGTGGTGGACGCCCCGCCTGCCTAGCCATCGGCGCAGGTGGTCGTACTCGTATCCTTGTCGGCGTGGAGCTTGGATGGTCTGCGATGACGCGGGTCGCGAGTCCCCTCGCTCGGAACACCTCCGCTCGCGCGGAGAGGACTTCGAACCGGTACCTGTACGACGCCTAGAAGACTACTGAGAGTCTCAGAGGGAGAGCTGTCAGGTGCTGACTCGCGCTGCGCTGTGCTGGGCATTCTCACGAGGCGTTCGTTCTAATCACGGCATGCGGCCGGCCCCGACTACGATGACTGGCCGGGCGGAGTGAGGGCGCGAGCTGTGCTCTGGCCTCCCACTGTCCGGTGATCTTCATGTCGAAACCCGACGCCCCAGCTCCGGAGGTTTCCCGGTGACGTCAGCTCCGCGGCCGTCCGCGCCCCGTCCCGGCCCACCGACGCGGCGTGAGCGCTGGTTCCAGCCGCGCAAGTCCAGCTACGAGTGGGAGCAGGAAGGGCTGGACCATGTGCGGCGGCTGCTGCCGGACGCCGAGCCGTACCGAGCGTGGGCGACTTTTCAGTTCACCGCTGCCTCCGGACGGGTCAACGAATGCGACCTGCTCATCGCGGCGCCGGGCGGCGTCTACCTGGTGGAGCTGAAGGGGCATCCGGGGCGGATCGTCAATCACGGGGACACCTGGCAGTTTCACGCGGACCGGGTGCGGACCCTGAAGAACCCCCTGCATCTGACCGACATGAAGGCCAAGGAACTCAAGGGGCAGCTGGAACGTGCCGCTCGGGCACGGAAGATCGACCCTCGGCGTATTCCCTTCATCAGACCGGCCGTCTTCCTCCACGATGCCAATCTCGTCAGCGAACTGGACGAAGTGCAGCGCACCGGCGTCTACGGCCGCAACGATGGCGCAAGTGGTCTGCCAAAGGTCTGGGACGACCTCCTCGGGCTGCCGCCGGAGCGGGAAAGCTGGCGCGTTACCCCGAACACGGCTCAGTTGTTCGAAGAGCTGATGAAGCACATCGGCATCAGCCACTCGACCGCACATCTGCGGTTCGGCGACGGCTGGAAGCTCGAACCGCGTCTTCTGGACGCGGGCCCCGGCTGGGAGGACCGGCTGGCGGTACGAGTCGATGGGCTGGTGCAGGAGAACGGCCGGGTCCGTATCTACCTGGCTGGGCAAGCCGCCTCGGAGCAGCAGCGCGAGAAGGTGGACCGTGCGGCCCGCCGCGAGTACCAGGTGCTGCAGGGCATCAATCACCGGGGCATTGTGCAGGCGACGCAGATCCGGGAGCACCAGGGCGGGCCGGCCATCCTCTTCCGGCACCGGGAGACGGACCTGCGGCTCGACGCGTACCTGGACGCGTACGGGGGGCGTCTGACTCCCGTGGTCAGGTTGGACCTCGTGCGTCAGCTGGCAGAGGCCGTGCGATACGCCCACAACCGTTCTCTCTACCACCGGGCATTGTCTGCCCGCTCCGTGTACGTGTCGGCACGTGAGGACGGCACCGATCCCGTCTTGCACATTGCGGATTGGCAGACCGCCGCCCGCGACTTCGAGACCACGATGCACCGGTCACTCGGTGATACCCCGTTGGACTCGGGTCTGATCGCGGACGTTGCCCAGGTGTACCTGGCTCCCGAGACCGATCAGGAATTCGCCGATCCGGTCGATCTTGACGTCTTCGGCGTAGGCAGTCTGGCCTATCTTCTGCTGACCGGACGCCCTCCTGCCGATCGCCGTAGTGCGCTGGTGGACCGGCTGACGACTGACGGCGGTCTCCATCCGTACGCCGTGGCCGACGGCCTCTCCACCGCACTGGACTCGATGGTGTTCCGGGCGACCGCCGCCGACGTGCAGCACCGGTTGGCGTCCGTGGACGTTTTCCTGAGCCTGCTCGACGCCGCGGAGGCCGAGGCCACCCCGCTGGACCGTCCGGGGACCGTTGTCACCGATCCGCTCTCGGTACAGCCGGGCCAGCCGCTGGACGACACCTGGACCGTGACACGTGTCCTCGGCACCGGAGCCACCGCCCGTGCAGTGTTGGTCCGCCGTACGGTGACCGCCGAGGCCCCTGCGGGTGATCAGGACTCCCCCCGGGTTTTCAAGATCGCTCTGGATCAGGAGAAGGACGCACGCCTGTACGCCGAGGCCAAGGCGCTCCAGGAGGTGGGTGGCGGGCGCATCGTGAAGTTGCTCGCCCCGCCGCGGGAGATCGGCCCGCGGACCGTGCTGGAGATCGAGTTCGCGGGCGGGTTCCGCGCCGCTGCGGACCGGGAAGCGGTGAGTCTGGGGTCACGGCTGCGGGGCGAGGGGCGGCTGAGTTACTACCAGTTGGAGCGGTTCGGCAACGACCTCTTCGACGCCCTCGACAGTCTGGCCGCGCGCGGGGTCCGTCATCGCGATATCAAACCGGACAACCTCGGTCTATTCAAGCGCAACGACGGCTCGTGGCAGTTGATGCTGTTCGACTTCTCGCTGGCCGACGCCCCCGATCAGGATTTGCACGCCGGTACCCGCGGCTACCTCGATCCGTTCCTCGGTGGCGGCAGCCGGGCCAGGTACGACGATCACGCCGAGTGGTACGCCGCTGCCGTAACCCTGCACGAGATGGCCTCGGGAGTGCGTCCGACCTGGGGGGACGGGCAGAGCTCTCCGCTGACCGTGCCCACCGCCGATCTCTACGTCGCCCGTGAGCTGTTCGAACCAGCCCTCAGCGAGGGCCTCACCCGGTTCTTCGAACGGGCTCTGCACCGTGATGTGGAGCAGCGGTTCGACAGCCTGCGCGATGTGCAGGAGGGCTGGCGTCAGGTCTTCCGCCAGGCGGACTCGACGCCGCCTGCGACCACGCCCGCCACCCTTGGCGCCCAGGGCGAGGATGTCGAGGACATCCGCGAACAGGCCGCGGCTGCGGCCACCTTGAAGACCCCCCTGGACGCGGCGGGTCTCTCGCCACGCGCGGTGTCCGTGGCAGCCTCACTCGGTGCCGCCACCGTGGGCTCTCTGCTCGATATCGCGCCGCACACCATTTCCCGTGCGCGTGGGGCGGGCAATGTGATCCGCAAGGAACTCAACCGACGCCACCGGCAGTGGACCCAGGACTTGCGGAGGCGACCGACGACCACGGCACCCGTGCCGTTGCCCCCGGACTCCCCAGAGGAGACCCTGGAGTCCGTTGACACTCTGGCGTCCCGTCTGACCCCTCAGGAAACCGGCCGTCGGGCGAAGAAACCCCGCCCCGACGTCGTGTCGGCCACCCTCCAGTTGCCCGGGTCCGTGCAACTGGAGATCTGGCCCGCGCAGTCCGCCGTCGCCAAGGCCCTGGGGATCAGCCAGCCGACCGTTTCCCAGCACCTGGTCGCCGCGACCGACCAGTGGGCCGCCCAGCCGTGGGTGCGCCGAGTCCGCAACGAACTGGTGGCCCTCCTTCAGGAGCAGGGGCGGGTAGCGACTGCCGCTGAGCTCGCGGCCGAGCTGCGCGTCCGGCACGGTGCGGGTGCGGGTGCGAATCCCGCCGAGACGTTGGGCAAGGCTCTCGCCGTCGTACGCGCGGCGGCCGACACCGAGGCCCGGAAGCGCCCGGAGGCCACGCGCGACGCCGACAGCGACACGGAGCCCGCTGTCCGGCTCGCCGTTCTGCGGCGCGGTGGTCACGTCGTGCTCGCGCTGGAGGACCAGCCCGGAGCCGATGACCCCACCCCCGCCGAACTCGCGGATTACGCCGCCCGGCTCGGCGAGTTGGCGACCGATATCGCCGCACGGGACCCGCTGCCCGGCCGGGCCACGGTGCTGCGCGAGCTGCGATCCGTGCCGGCGCCCGAGGGCATGGTGCCGGTCGCTGATACCCGGCTCGTGGAGCTGGCCGCATCCATGGCGGTCCGGGTCGGGTCTTCTCCGCGCCTTGAGCTCTTCCCGCTGGACCTCGGTCTGTCGCGTGCTCTGTTGATCTCCCAGGCCCCGGCCGGGGTGCGGCCTGATGCGGGCATAAGCACCGACGAGTTGCTCGTCCGGGTACGGGCCCGTTTCCCCGGGCTAACCGCGCTCAACGGCATCACGTATATCGAGGTGTCCGAGGCCCTCGCCGAGGCCGACTTCCCACTTGAGTACGACCAAAACCGCAAGCGGTTCCTGCCGCGGGTACCCGAAGCGGGCAGTACGGGGCTCGCGCTCAGTGCCTCCGCGCTGACCAGCACGGGCAGTCTGATCGCCGCCGCCCAGCGCGATCTCGCCCAGGGCCTAGATCCGCGCGAGGTGCTCGCCGCCCGCCTGACGGCGGCGCGGCGCCGGGGCGGATTCGTCGCCCTCACGCTCAAGGGGTCCGAGTTGCCCGGCCTCGCCGCGAGTTTGGCCGGCCGCTTCGGCGTTATCCAGGTTTCGCTCGGCGACCTTTTCCTGGCCACGCTCCGCGACCTGGCCGAGGAACAGGGGGTGCAGTGGCAGGCACTGCTCAAGGCTGACGCGAAGTTCTCCGTTTCGGGCTCGCTCGGTGCTGGGCTCGCTTCCTATACCCGGCTCGCCGCAGAGCGTGTCACCGCGCAGGTCGTCGCCCTGGCCGAACAGGCGGGACCGCGCACGGTAGTCCTGGCACACGAGGGCGCGTTGATCGCCCGCTACTGGGAGGCCGGCGGACGGGAACTCCTGGTCACGTTGCAGGAGGCCGCGCGTCGTCCCGCCGACGTTCCGCACGGGCTGTGGCTCCTGGTTCCCATGGAGGACCCTCGGGCGACACCGGCGTTGGAGGGCCGGACGGTGGATGTGGTGGACCGGGTCAGTGAGTGGGTGGTCCTGGAAGGACTGTTCCTGAAAAAGCTGCAGACGGCGGGTCGGTGACGGAGTGCGGACGGGGGCAGGACTGCTGGGTTGTCCTGCCCTACGCTCCCTGGCCGACAAGCGCCTCCTATGATCCGCAGTGTGCCCGAGATGACGACCGAGGATCACTACGCCAGCGCCGCACGACGTCATTACGACGACGCCCGGTATCTCTGCAAACGCGAGCGCTGGCCGAACGCCGACCACCATCTCGGCTTCGCGGCGGAATGCGCTTTGAAGAGCCTGTTGCTGCGCTTCACCGAAGCGAGCATGGGGCCGAAACCGCCCAAGGGGAAGCAGTCGAACAAACCCTGGATACCCAAGTCGACGGGTGGAGTACAGGAGTACGGGCACCTCCCGTGGTCCGAGACAGAGTTAGCGGTTCTCGCCACCGGACCCCTGGGGCAGCACCTGCTGACCGCTCTCGGCGATCAGCTGTCCGCCTTCGCCGACTGGACGGAGCAGGACCGCTACCACCATTGCGACCACATCACCCTGGAGACCGTCACCGCGCTGCACGACGCCACCCAGTTCATCCTCGCCCTGCACGAGTCCGCCCGGATCACCGGAACTCTGGAAGTCTTCCATGACCGCCCCTGACGCCCCCGGCCGCGCCCCGGTCCGCTTCGACGAAGCTCGCCCCCGCGCCCTCGCATTGGCCCGCTCCACGGCCGACGAGGGATTCGATGTCCTGCTTGTCCGGGATGTCCTTGGCCGGTTCACCTTGATCGTCGACGACCGCCGACGGCCGGTGGACGACGAGACGCACGAGCGCTGGCACGCCGAGCTGACCGGCCGGCTGGGCGCATACGTCACCTCCCAGCCGCTCACCCTGGCCTCCACGATGTTCGCCGCCGACACCTTGCTGGCTTCGCCGCGTGCCGTTCCCGACGCGCTGCGTCCGCCTGGCGGCGAGGGGAGGGTCCGGCTCCTGGACAACACCGTGGTGGGCGAGGACTGGGCGAAGGTGTCCGCCCCGGACGGCGAGCCTTCCGGTTCCCGTCCCTATCGCACAGCCATGTATGGGTTTAAGGGCGGCGTGGGGCGTACCACGGCGACCGCGATGCTGGCCCGTCACCTGGCCGACCACGGTCTCGTGGTCCTCGTGGTGGACCTCGACCTGGAATCCCCGGGTGTGGGCCCCCTGCTTCTGGCCGACGACCAACTTCCGGTGTACGGGCTCGTGGATCACCTGGTGGAGTCGGCCGTCTCCGACCCGGGCGGCCTCGATCTGGTGGCCAACAGCAACTACAAGGCGCGGGACAATCTCGGTGAGCTGTGGGTGGCCCCGGCCCGTGGCCGGGGAACCGACGATGTCCCGTACAGCTATGTCGACAAACTGAATCGTGTGTACGCCGACATCCCGGGCGCGTCCTTCGCTGATCGGCTGCGACGTTCCGTGGAAGCCTGTGAAGAGGCGGTGGCCCGCGGTGATAGCGAGCGGCACCCGGATGTCGTCCTGCTCGACAGCCGGGCCGGCATCCACGACGTGGCCGCCGTCACCATCTCGCGGCTGTGCGATCTGGCGCTGCTCTTCGGCGCGGACAACTCCCAGACGTGGACGGGCTACCGGGATCTGTTCACTGCCTGGCAGTCCTCGGGACAGGCGGAGCGAATCCGCGAGCGGCTGAAGATGGTCGCCTCGATGGTGCCGGACTCCGCACACCACTCCATGGACGTCTACCTCCAGTCGTTCCGCGGTCACGCCTTCGAGCACTTCAGCGCGACGCTGTACGACGAGCGTCCTGCGGACGACACCGTCTCCTCCGATGTCTTCGCACCGTCGGAGAAGAACAAAACGGCTCCGCACTACGCAATCCCCATCCTCTTCGAACCTGGCCTGGTCAGCATGGACGCGCTCAAATCCCCCTCGTGGCAGGATCGCGCCTTCGTACAGGCCGCCTACCGCGACTTTCTGAGGGCCGCGACGCCCCTGGTCACGGACGGCCTCGTCGGCACCGCCGACTCCGAGGACGAGGGGGCCGCACCGTGACCGATGCGATCCGGGCGGGGGAGTACCGCGAACTGCTGTCCGAAGCGCTGGACGAGGCTGCGGACGCCGACACTCGCCTACCGAACTCGCACACCCTGTTCATGCCGGACTCGCACCGCACGGCTCTCTACGTCGACAACACCGTTGTGCTTGGTGGCCGTGGTGTGGGAAAGACCTTCTGGTACCGCTCGCTCCTCGACGACGGGCTGCGCGCGTACGCCGCCGAGGAATACCGGATCAACCGTCTGAACCGCCTGACCGTCTCACCAGGGCACGGTACGGACATGGATGTGGCCCGCTATCCCAGCCGGATGCTCCTGAGCCGACTGATCGACGACGGCACCGACCCGTACACGCTTTGGTACGCGGTCCTGCTCACCACTCTCGGCCAGCCGGAGGTGTGCGCACTGGCCGAATGGCGCGACCGGGCCGCCTGGGTGCACAGCCATCCCGGTCCCGCGCAACTCGCAGTGGAACAGGCCGACCGGGAGGCGCACGGGGAGAACACCGTCCGGCTGCTGCTGTTCGACGCCCTGGAACATCTGCATCAACTGCCCGCCGAACGGGACCGAATGGTCGGCGCGCTGCTGCGACTCGCCTTGGAAATGCGGCTCGGCACTCGGAGCATCCGGTTCAAGGTATTCCTACGGCTCGACATGTTCCGCAACGCGGCGGTGCATTTCCCCGACGCCTCAAAGCTGACCGGGACCGCCACCGACCTGCCCTGGACTCCGGTCAATTTGTACGGGCTTCTCTTCCACACCCTCGGCAACCAGGACACCGAGATCGCGCACCGCTTCCGCCGCCTCACCGGCGGCTGGCAGTCCGCCGCCGACGGCGTCCGGTACGCTCCACCGTCCGGCCTCAGGGGCGACAAGAAGGTACAGGCCGAGCACTTCACCCAGATCGCCGGGCCGTACATGGGCAGCAATTTCCGCAAGGGCACCACTTACAGCTGGCTGCCCAACCACCTCATGGACGGCAACGAGGTGATCAGCCCCCGCAGTTTCCTCAAGACCCTCGCTACCGCGGCCACCGTGACCCGCGACGAGTACGCCACTCACTCCTGGGCACTGCACCACGAGGCGATCCGACAGGGGGTCCAAAAGGCGTCGGAAGTGCGTGTGCGAGAGGCCGCCGAGGACATCCCCTGGGCCGGGAGGGCGGTGACCTTCCTCGAAGGACGGCAGGTGCCCATCGAGCGGGAACAGGTCCGCTACCACTGGAAGAGGGCTGGACTACCGGACCTGCTGCGCGAGGACATGGCCCGCTTCACCACCGCCGGTGACCAGCAAAAGCCGCGCACTGGCCCGCGCGATCCCGACGACCTCGACGGGCTCATCGACGACCTGGTCACCCTCGGCGTGATGACCAAGCGCAGCGACGATCGCCTCGACATCCCCGATATCTTCCGCATCCATCTGCGCATCGGCCGCCTGGGCGGGGTACGCAAAGCGTCTTGAGACGGCTCGGGCCGATGTCCGGTTCGCCTGCTGGCAGGATGGGGGAAGCCGACGCCGTGAGAGCGACACGGCAGACGTCTCCCGAACCGAAGGAACGAGGTCCCGCAGGTGTCGTCCGAGGATGTCCGCACGTCAGACACATCGCTGGATCACGAAGCGCTTCTCAAGGACCTACAGAAGCAGATCTCCCTCCTTCAGGACGACCTGCGCGAGCGCGCGTCAGCTGAGGCGGAGTTCGCAACGGCGTTGCGGGCCGAGTACGACGAAGCGGTCGAGTCCGAGCGGACGACGGGCGCCATGTACGAGACATGGCTGGAGGACCGGGTGGTCCAGGTCGCCGCGGCCTGGATTCTTTCCTGCGTCTTCGTCCGGTTTAGTGAGGACAACGGGCTGATCCCCGACGCCCTGCTCTCCGGCCCCGGAGACCGCCTCGCCGAGGCCCAGGACCACCACGACGCGTACTTCCGGACCAATCCCCAGCACAACGACCGCGACTGGTTGCTGCACGCCTTCACCACGCTCGCCGACGCCCACCCCACTGCGGCCGGTCTCTTTGCCCGGGCACACAATCCGCTGTGGGAGATCACCCCGTCCTACGGGGCCGCCACCCGCCTGCTCGCCTTCTGGCGCGAGCGCGGCGCCGACGGCACGATCCGCTACGACTTCAGCAGCGGCGATCTCGACACCCGGTTCCTCGGCGACCTGTACCAGCACCTGTCGGAGCACGCCCGCAAGACGTACGCGCTGCTGCAAACCCCCGAATTCGTCGAGGAGTTCATCCTCGACCTCACTCTGGAACCGGCTGTCGAAGAGTTCGGACTCGCCCCGGCGTGGAAGCACCGGCCGACTGGCTGGACCGGGGAACTGCACGGAGACGGCGCGGACGCAGAGGTACGGGGCCTGCGCTGCATCGACCCGGCCTGCGGGTCCGGACACTTCCTGCTCGGCCTCTTCCACCGGCTCCTCGCCAAGTGGCGGGACGAGGAGCCCGGCACCGAAGACATGCTGCTCATCCGGCGCTCCCTGGAGTCCGTCCACGGCGCGGACAAGAACCCGTTCGCCGCTTCCATCGCCCGCTTCCGGCTGCTCGCCGCCGCATTGCAGGAGTGCGGGGTACGGGGCCTGCGCGGGGCGCCGAAGCTGCCGATCCGGGTGGCGGTCGGCGACTCGCTGCTGCACGGGCGGGACGCCGGACAAGAGGCGGACGCGACGCTGGACGACGCGGAGCGGGGCGAGGTCTTCACCTACCGGACCGAGGACATCAAGGAGTACCAGGCCGAGGTCGATCTGCTCGGCCGGGGCTCGTACCACGTGGTCGTGGCGAATCCGCCGTACATCACGGTCAAGGACAAGCAGGAAAACCAGAACTATCGGAACGTGTACTGGGCCTGTTCCGGAAAGTACGCACTGTCCGTCCCGTTCGCGCAACGCATCTTCGAGCTGGCGCAGCGGGCCAGCGGCAGCGGGCGGGACGGCGGATTCACCGGACAGATCACGGCGAACTCCTTCATGAAGCGGGAATTCGGAAAGGTCTTGATCGAATCGTACTTCCATGGGGGTACGTACAAGGACCCGAAGACCAAGCACAAGCGGGACTTCCCGGGGGTCGAGCTCTCCCACATCATCGACACGTCCGGCGCGTACATCCCGGGACACGGGACGCCGACGGTCATCCTGGCCGGCCGGAACCAGTTCGCGCGGCAGGGAAAGTCGATTCGAGCGGTCCTCGGGGTGCGAGGGGAAGCGAGTATTCCGGAGGATGGGGCGCTGGGGCCGGTCTGGGTTTCCATTACGGAGCAGGTGGGGAAGCCGGGGAGCGAGTCGGAGTGGGTGAGTGTTGAGGATGCAAGGCGAGGGCGTTTCGCTCCGTTTCCCTGGTCGCTGAGCGGTGGTGGTGCGGGCGGCTTGCTGAAGCGCATCGAAGATGCAGCAACATCGAAACTCGACGATGAAGCAGAATCTCTTGGCATTACCTGTTTCACTCTTGAAGACGACCTCTTCCTACTGCCCGCAAGAGCGACGCGAACTGCGCATCTTCCCGCTGAACAAATCCGCCCGATGGTCACTGGTGACTTTTTGCGCGACTGGGCTGGGAACGGGTATGGCCACGCCGTTTTCCCATACAACTCTTCATTCGAACCAATTGACGTGGAAAACGTCATGCCACTACACAAATATATGTGGCCGAGCCGCACCTCAATCTCGAACAATATTCTCTTCGGCAGGAAGACCAAAGTTGAAGGTGGGCTCAAATGGTCAGAATATGGCCGCCTCACAAGGGGCAAGTTCAAGACTCCTCTGTCGATCACCTTCTCCTTCGTCGCCACCCACAACCACTTCGTCCTGGACCGAGGCGGGAAGGTATTCAATCGTTCCGCCCCCGTGATCAAGCTGCCCGAGGGGGCGAGTGAGGACCGGCATCTGGAATTGCTGGGGGTGCTGAATTCTTCGGCGGCTTGTTTCTGGCTGAAGCAGGTGAGCCATGACAAGGGAATCCGCGGCGAAGGCGGCGGATTCACCAGTGACGATTGGGAACGGTTCTACGAATTCACCGGCACCAAGCTCCAGGAATTCCCCCTCCCCGCCACCCTCCCCCTCGCCCACCCCCGCACCCTCGACACCCTCGCCCAACTGTTCGCCACCCACGAGCCCTCAGCCCTCGCCGCCATCAGCGGCACGCCCCCGACCCGCGCCGCCCTCGACGCCGCCAGTGCCGCCCAGGACGCCATCCGTGCCCGCATGATCTTGCTCCAGGAGGAGCTGGACTGGTTCGTGTACGGGTCCTACGGGTTGCTCTCGCCAGCCGAGGTTGCCCGCACCACGCTTCCCGGAGACCTGGCGGCCGAGTCGGCGAAGTTCGCCGATCTGACCGCCGCGCTTACCGACGCTCCCTGCGACCTCGCCCTTGGCCAGCGCGCCTTCGAGATCGCGCTCGCCCGCCGTGTCCGCGACGAGGGTGCCGAGACGGCGTGGTTCGATCGGCACGAGTCAGAGCCGGCGTACGAGGTCCCTGACGTCTGGCCGGAGACGTACAAGAAGATCGTCCAGGCGCGCCTCGATCTGATCGAGGCGAACAAGGACATCCGGCTCCTGGAGCGTCCGGAGTACAAGCGGCGCTGGTCCCTGGAGCAGTGGGCGAAGCGGGAGGCCACCGCCGTACGCTCCTGGCTGCTCGATGCCGCAGAGCGCGAGGAGCTGTGGTTCGAGGAGCGGAACGGATACGACGCGCCGCGTGCCCTCACTGTGAACCGACTCGCGGACGCCCTCCGTGGCGACGAGGACGTCCAGGCGGTCGCCGCGCTGTACGCCGCCGACCACCTCGGCGACCGCGATGCCTCGCTGGCCGCCGTCCTGAAGGCCGCCGTGGAGGCCGAGCACGTGCCCTACCTGGCCGCTCTGCGCTACAAGGATCCCGGTCTACGCAAGCGCGAACAGTGGGAACAGGTGTGGCGGCTCCAGCGGGAGGAGGACCGGACCGGGGAACACAAGGGCATCACGCCACCGCCGAAGTACAGTGGCGCGGACTTCCTCAAGCACTCTTACTGGTCGAACCGCGGCAAGCTCGACGTGCCCAAGGAGCGATTCGTCTCCTACCCAGGGGCGTCCACTGACACCGATCCCTCGCTGCTGCTCGGCTGGGCGGGCTGGAACCACCGCGAGCAGGCCGAGGCCCTGGTCAACCTGGTCCAGGACCGTGACAGCCAGGATGGCTGGCCGGTCGGGGACCCCCGCTATGTGCCGCTCCTGGCTGGCCTGCGGGAGCTCATGCCGTGGGTGGAACAGTGGTACGACGCGCACGACGAGGAGTGGGACGGCAATCCGGCCGAGGAATTCCGAACCGCCCTGGAGACCGGCCGCGCTAACCGCCACCTCTCAGATGCGGACCTGGCCGCGTGGAGGCCGGAGAAGAAGCGCAGGGCCCGTGGCGGGGCTACCGACAGCTGATCTCGTCACCCGCCCACACCCATCTCGCTGAGCTGGCAGGATAGAAGGGTTGTGACCGGCCCGGACGGCTGGTGGTGCACAGCGGGCGAAGGAGCGGGAGCGGCTGATGGCCAGGGGCAGTGAGACGCTGAGGGACGTCCTCGACATCAAGGAGGACGTCCTCGCCGGCGACTTCAAGGTCGAACTGTCGATGGGTTTCAGAGGTTCCGCCGCGGGTTCGGTCGAGGAGTACGTCGTCACCGAGCAGCTGCGGAAAGAGTTCGACACCGCGCTGCGCCTGGTCCGCAGCGCGGTGAAGAAGAACAAGTCGCACGCTGCCTATCTGCACGGATCGTTCGGCGCCGGTAAGAGCCACTTCCTCACCGTGCTGCACGCGGTGCTCAACGGGGAGCCCGCGGTGCGCGCCAAGCCGCGGCTGCGCGAGGCGGTCGCCGAGCATGATGACTGGCTGCCGGGCAAAAAGTTCCTCATGGTGCCGTACCACTTGGTCGGTGCCGTGAATTTGGACTCCGCGCTGCTCCACGGCTATGTGAAGATGGTGCAGGCCCTGCATCCCGATGCCCCGGTCCCGCCCGTGTACAAGGCGGACTTCCTGCTCGCCGACGCCCGCACCATACGGCAGATCCTCGGCGACGATGCCTTCGTACGCCTGCTGCCGTCCGCGGTCCCTGCCACCACGCCCCCCGTCGCCACGAACGACGAGGGGGAGGGCCTCTCGCCGATCGGTTTCGTCCCGGCCTCCGCCTGGACGGGCGAGCTGCTGGACGCCGCCTTCGCCGCGCCCCCCGGCGACAAACGCCGTGACACCCTGGTGGCGGCGCTGGTCAACGGGCCGCTGAAGTCGTACACGAGCAACGCGCAGGGCGTCGCCGCCTCCTTCGTATCGCTGGACGACGGGCTGAGCGCGATCAGCAAGCACGCGCGGGATCTCGGCTACGACGGTGTGGTGCTCTTCCTGGACGAGCTGATCCTGTGGCTCCAGGCGCGGATGCGGGAGCGGACCTTCGTCAACGACGAGATCCAAAAGCTGGTCAAACTGATCGAGTCCGCCAATCCCGACCGGCCGGTGCCGATCATCTCGTTCATTTCGCGTCAGCGCGATCTCTCGCAGCTGGTCGGCTCCGACATCCTCGGCTCTGACGTGAAGAACATGGAGCAGGCACTTGAGTACCTGAAGGAGCGCGTCAGCGTCGTCAACCTGGAGGACCGCAACCTCCCCGACATCATCAGGGAGCGGGTCCTCAAGCCCCGTTCGGGGCAGGAAGCCGTCCTGGACCGGGCATTTGCCGGTATCGACAAGTCCGGTCAGCTCGTCAAGGACGTCCTGCTGGACGGGAGCGGTGCCACCCAGGCGACCTGGGAAGACTTCCGGTCCGTCTACCCGCTCTCGCCCGCCCTCCTCAATGTCCTGGTCGCGCTGTCCGGCGCGCTACAGCGAGAACGCACCGGTTTGAAGCTGGTCCAGCAGCTCCTGGAGAAGAATGCTGGTGCCGCCGTCGGACAGCTGATTCCGCTCGGTGACCTGTGGGACGTCCTGGTGGACGGCACCGGGGCAGCCTTCACCGACAAGCTGAAGCACGAGGCGGAATCCGCCCGGCTCTTCCACGGCCGGGCACGCCACCACCTCCTGGAGAAGTACGGGTCGGCCGATCACCCGGACTTCCTGGCCGATGACCGGTTCGTCAAGACACTGCTGCTCGCCGCGCTCGCGCCCGACGTGCCCGCGCTGCGCCGGCTGACCGGGGGCCGTCTCGCCGCGCTGAACCACGGGTCGGTGCGTTCGCGGACCGTACCCGTCAAGGACAAGGTCATCGACCGGATGCGGGCGCTCCAGGCAGAGTTCCCCACCGAGTTGCGCTCCGAGGGCGAAGGCGATCCCGTTTTCTCCCTGCACCTGTCCGATCTGGATGTGGAACCACTACTCGAAGCGGCCGCCGGCGAGGACAAGGCCGGGGTGCGCCGGGTGTGGCTGCGCGACCGGCTCTGGGAAGTGCTCGGCGTCAAGGACGGCCGAATTCTCGCCGAGAAGGAGATCATCTGGCGAGGGACCAGGCGGACCGCTGAGTTTGTCTTCGGCAATGTCCGAGATCCCCGCGACGTGCCGGACGAGCAGTTCGCCCCGGCCACCGAGGGCAACATCCGGTTTGTCATCGACTACCCCTTCGACGAGGACACCTTCTTCCCCAGCTATGACTACCAGCGGGTGAAGGACCTCATCAAGGCCGGCCACGAGGCGCCGACCCTGGTGTGGCTGCCGGACTTCTTCTCCGAACAGCGCAAGGCCCAACTGGGCCGGCTGATGCGGATCTTGTTCCTCCTCGAACGCGACCGGCTGGCCGAGTACACCCGTAACTACCCGCCGGACGACCGGGCCAAGGCCCGCCGCCAGCTGGAGGTCGGCCGGGAAACCCTCACCCGTACGCTGACCGGCGCGCTCGCCGAGGTGTATGGCATCGCGACCGTCAAGGAGGGCACCCGCGGCGCTGAGGTCCCCGACGGGGAACATGTGCTGTCCCTTGAACCGAAGTTCCGGCACCCTCAACCCGAGGGTGGAAAGACCTTCGCTGACAATGTGCGGCATCTCGCCGACGGTTTGTTCGCCGCTCTCCACCCCCAGCACCCCGACTTCGGTAACGACCCACGGACGGGGCAGCCGAAAGCCGTCACCCCCGGCGAGATCAAGACCACGCTGGAGTGGATCACCAGGGCCATGGACGACGGCGGCCGGGTCGAGGTCGACGACCACCAGCTCAGGACCGTCAAGCGGATCGCCGAGCCGCTGGAGCTGGGCAGTGTCCACGACGGGCCGTTGGTCCTGCGCGCAGACTGGCGCACCCGTGTCAACCAGGCCGCCGGGCGCGACGAGGAGACCCGGGACACCTCGGTTCTCCCGGTAGAGGACATCCGCCGGTGGATCGTGAAGGATCTGGGCTACAGCGGCCTGGAGAAGCAGACCACCAACTTGATCATCGCCACGTACGCCCTGCTCGACGACCGGGCCTGGGAGTACCACTCTGGTCCCGCACAGGCAGCACCGGCGCTGGCCGAGATCGGACCCGGCTGGGCGCTGCGCTCGCAGCCGTTGCCGAGCGACGACGATTACGCGCAGGCCCGGGACCGTGCTGGGCGTTTGTTCGGAATTTCGTCCAAGCCTGCGAAGTACGCCCGCACCGTGAACAAGCTCGCCGAAGAGGTCAGGGAGAAGGCCGAGGTTTACGAGAAGGCCGTGGGCGGGGTGCGTGCCTCGCTCGACCGCCATGCCGACCTGCTGGGGCTGGGTGACGCACAGCCGCACCCGCGCACCGGCCTGCTGCGCGAGGCCAACAGCCTGCTGGCTAGGATCGGCCTGCACGGCAAGGACGCGACCGGTTTGGTGCGGGAACTCGCCGCCGCCTCGTACGACAGCACGGACCGGGATCTGTCCACCACGATGAACACCGCCGTCGATGTGCTTGCCGCACTGGACGGCACTGACTGGCGGCTGCTCGGCAGTGTCCGCGACCTGTCCGGCCGGGACGATTCGGTGGGTGACCGTGCCCGGCGACTCCTGGTCCAGATCGAGGAGGCGGCCCGCGCTTCGGAGTTCGAGCGCTCGCTGGTACCCGCTCTCTCCTCGGTCAGGGAGACCGCGCTGGCTATCGTGGATGCGGCCCTCAAGGTGGAGCGGGCCCCCGCTCCGGCCAACCCGACACCGCCCTCTTCCACCGCCGGGCAGATCTCCTTGGGAGAAGGCGGCAGCCCTCCGGTGCCGTCCACACACCCTGTGCGGCTGTCCGACGCGGACGCCTCACCCGCCTCCGGCGGCGGCGACCACGACGGGATGCAGGTGGACTCGGTCCGGATGCAGGCCGCCAGGAGACTCCTCTCTCCCGGACCGACTGCCCTGGAAGCCGCCCTTGGCAGTGAACTGGCCGCCGTGCGGCGGGAGATCGAGGCGTTCCGCAGCGCGCACCCCGAGGTGCCGGTTGAGATCGTTTGGCGTGCGGTGCACGATGGCGAAGAAGCGTTGAAGGATTCCGACTGATGGCGGCCCGGCCGGCCGTCGGGCGGCGTGCCATCGAGGTCCTCCTTGAGTCGGAGCTCCCGGCCGCCGATGGAAGGCGCCTGGTCCTGGTCGACGCCGTGTTCGAGGGAGGCGAGCAGGACAGCGAGTTCACGCTCCGCGTCGCCGGCGCGAACAGGCGCATCCGGGTCACCGGCCAGGACTCCCCTTTGGGAATTGCCGACGCCTGGCAGCGCCATCTCGCTAGCGGGAGCGGAGCAGACCTGGGCGACGGCGAAGACTCGGCCCGGGACGGCGACAGCGTGCTGGTCGTTACCAGCGGAGTTCCAGCCGACCAGCTCGGCTGGGATGTCCGTGCCCATGCCGTGCGCCGTCGGCCTCTCACTGTCAACCGGGCGGACATCGTCAAGCAGCTCTTCGGGGCCACCGACCTCGACACCCGTATGGTCGGCGAGGCCTGGCTGCTCGATGCCCTCCTTGAGGCTGAACCGGTCGACGGCTGGCCGCACAGCGGTGCCGTACTGACGCGGGACCGGGCGATCCAGGCGCTGATCGCCGCCCGGCTTAAGCTGGGCGACATCCAGGCCAACACCCTTGATCTCGACGCGGACACCTTGTTCGCATGGACCCGCGGACCGGCCGGACCGGCGCTGTTCGCGGCTCTCCCCCCCACCGAACGAGCGGGGCTCGGAACCTGGCTCGGGAAGACCGTGGGCTCTGCGGCTCCCACTTTGCTCGCGCTGGCCGGTGATGGCCGTGGACGCGACGCGCTTCCCCTGGGAGTCCTCGCGTCGGCCGCGCTCACCTCCAGTTCCGCGGAGGCCGCGGGTTTCGCACTCGGCACCTTGTTCGGCAGTGCGCTGTCCTCGTTCGCCGCGCTCAGGCCGTTCGCCGACGCGGCGACCGGCGTTGTCACCCGTTGGATCGCGCAGGCCGAGGGCACCGGAACGCACCGTCGCGAGGCCCGCGACCGTGTTCTGGCCGTCCTCGAACGCGCCGACCATCTTGCCGCGGATTCCCGCCTGGTCGAGCTGATCGGCGCGGATCGCTTTCTGCCCTCCGGATACCGCGCCCGGCTACAGTCCCTCACCACCGCTCTGCACGGGCGCGCGCCAGACGCCGAGGCCGCCCTCCGTGATTTGACCGACCACTATCTCGCCGCTCTGAACGCCGAATCCACCGACCGTGCGCGCACCGCGGTCCGGTTGGTTCGCTGGCTGAACGGGCCGAAGCCACAGGTGACTTCGGTCTCCCAAGCGGCACGGGAGCACCTGGCGTCGACCGCCTGGGTCGACCTGGCGGTCGGCGTGCTCGCCGAGGGCGACACCTCGCGCGACGCGGCCCTCTCCGACTCCTACCACCGGCTCATCAAGGCCGTACGCAAGCGCCGGGACGCCCTGGACGCAGAGTTCGCCCGCGCGCTCGCCCTGTGGACCGAGACGGCCTCGCAGCAGGCCCCCGGTGGCGCCCTGCTCATCGAGGACGTCCTGGGCGAAGCCGCAGCCCCGCTCGCCCGCGACGGCGGCCGACCGCTGATCCTCGTCCTAGACGGGATGAGCGCGGATGTTGCCGTCCACCTGGCAGCCGAGCTGGACCGCCGCGTATGGACCGAAGTGGTACCGAAATCCGGCGCCGGCCGTGAGGCCACCCGCCAGGCAGCAGTGTCCATGATCCCGTCCGTCACCAGGATCAGCAGGACTTCCCTGCTGTGTGGGAAGGCCACCGAGGGCGGGCAGAGCGTTGAGCGCACCGGCTTCGAGACCTTCTGGAAGAAGCGGCGGCGTGCGGCCCAACTGTTTCACAAGGGCGGGTTCGAAGGGCTTCCCGGGCACCGTCTCAGCCCCGAGCTGGTGCGGGCCCTAGCCTCCGACGATGTGGTCGGCGTCGTGCTCAACACCATCGACGACGCCCTGGACGACGGCCGGGAGGCGGCACGTGGCCGGTGGCGGATCGACGACATCGCCAAGCTGCCCGATCTGCTGAACGCGGCACGCGACTACGGTCGCCCTGTCCTTCTCGTCTCAGACCACGGTCACGTTCTGGACCGCTCACCTCGCGATCATCGGCAGCCGGAGGCCGGCGGGGTAGGCGGGGCCCGCTGGCGTACGGGAGCGGCGCGAGCCGGCGAGGTGGAGTTGGTCGGCCCGCGCGTGCTTACCTCGGGAGGCCGGGTCACCGCGCCCTGGCGCGAGGACCTGCGCTACACCGCCCGGAAGGCCGGATACCACGGCGGGGTCTCGCTCGCCGAGGTTGTCATCCCGGTGATCGCTCTGGTGCCCGCCGAAGGGCCAGTCCCGTCCGGCTGGACCCTGCTGCCGACCGAGCGCACCCAGCCCGACTGGTGGCTGGGTAGCGTGCCGGGTGCTGCTCGGCACACCAGCCCCGACGAGCCGGTGCCTGCTCCTTCCGAGCAGCCGGCCCCGGGGATGTTCCTGCTTCCCGGCCAGGGCACGCTAGGCGAGCGAACCGTGCAGAGTGACGCCTACGAAGCACAGCGTGAGTTCGTTCGCCTCGCGCCGCCCGAGCGGGCCGTCGCCGCCGTCATCGACGCGCTGGTCGGCGCGGGCGGGAAGCTGTCGCCCGGCGCGGTGGCCACCGCGGCCCAAGCCGCCACCGGCAAGTCACAGCGCAACCCCGAACGTTTTGCGACCGTCCTGGAACGCCTTCTCAACGTGGACGGCTACGCCGTGCTCCGGCTGGTGGAGTCGGGCCGCACCGTCCAGCTCGACAAGGCACTGCTCCAGCAGCAGTTCCTGGGAGACACATCATGAGCACCCCCGACGTCAGCGCCGCGCGGCGCAAGGACGTCATCAACGCCCTGCGACGCGGCACCGTGCCGCACGCGGGCCTCGGCCTGTTCGCCGTCGGCCTGCAACGCTTCGAGGCCAGCCTTGACGGCGACCTGGACACCGTCACGCGAGGCGGGGCCGCCTTCCACGCACTGCGTGGTGAGTACGGCTCGGGCAAGACGTTCTTCGCCCGCTGGCTCGCGGAGCGCGCCAAGCGGCGAGGGCTCGCGATCAGCGAGGTGCAGATCTCCGAGACCGAGACGCCGCTGCACCGTCTCGAAACGGTCTACCGGCGGCTCGTTGAGCGCCTCACCACCGCTACACATGAGCCTTCCGCGCTCCGTGCCATCGTCGATTCCTGGTTTTA
The DNA here is from genome assembly GCF_014203645.1 of Streptomyces zagrosensis. Lineage (GTDB taxonomy): Bacteria > Actinomycetota > Actinomycetes > Streptomycetales > Streptomycetaceae > Streptomyces > Streptomyces zagrosensis. Next base: position 249,958 of record NZ_JACHJL010000012.1, read on the forward strand.
CGCGTTGGAGGAAGAGGTTCTCGGCACCGGCGAGGTCGGCGACGACGACGAGAACGCTCTGGCCGGGGCTGTCGACGAGCTTCTGGAACGCAGACTCGCCGACGTCGCCCGCACTACCCCCGCGTTTTCCGCCGCCTTGCGCGGCTACCGTCAAGCCGTCGCGGACGGCAACGGTGCCCACGCCGAAGCACTCATTGCCTGGCTGGCGGGACAGCGTTCGGTCGCCGCTTCCGCGAAGCGGGCCGCCGGCATCCGTGGCGACCTCGACCACTTCGCCGCCCTCGGATTCCTGCAGGGGCTGCTGACCGTCCTGCGTGACTGCGGCCATCCGGGGCTGCTGCTCGTTCTCGACGAAGTGGAAACTCTGCAACGAGTACGCGGCGACGTCCGCGAGAAGTCCCTCAACGCGCTCCGCCAGCTTCTCGACGAGATCGACGCCGGGCGATTTCCGGGCCTCTTCCTTGTCATCACCGGCACCCCTGCCTTCTATGACGGGCAGCAGGGCGTGCAACGTCTCGCCCCGCTCGCCCAGCGCCTGGCGACCGACTTCACCACCGATCCCCGCTTTGACTCCCCACGCGCCGTGCAACTGCGCCTGCCCGGTTTCGACTTGGCCTCACTCGGCGACCTCGGCCGCAAGGTACGCGACCTGTACGTGGGCGGTGCCCAGCACCCCGACATTGTCGCCGCCCGGGTTGATGACGCCTACCTCGACGAACTCGCCGCCGCGCTCACCGGCTCCCTCGGTGGCAAAGTTGGCATTGCACCCCGTCTTTACCTGCGCAAACTCGTTGCCGATGTACTGGACCGCGTCGATGAATTCGAGGACTTCGATCCCCGTCTGCACTACTCCCTCACGCTGAACAGCGCCGAACTCAGCGAGACCGAACGCAGCGCGGCCACCGGCGCCGGAGACATCGCGCTGGAACTGCCGTGACCACCCCGGCAGCCGCATTCGATCTCCTCGATCCGGTCTTGGGGCACCACATCGTCAACTCCCTCGGTTGGCGCTCTCTGCACCCCTTGCAGGAACAGGCCATCGACCCCCTCCTGAGCGGTCAGGACGCGGTGCTCCTAGCCCCCACCGCCGGCGGGAAGACGGAGGCCGCCGCGTTCCCTCTGCTGACACGTATGAACCAGCGGGGCTGGAAGGGCACCAGCGTGCTGTACGTATGTCCACTCAAGGCGCTCCTGAACAATCTCCATCCGCGTCTGCAGACTTACGCCGGCTGGCTGGGCCGAACCGTCGGGCTATGGCACGGTGACATCGCGAGCACAAAACGGCGCCGCATCCTGACCCAGCGGCCCGACATCCTGCTCACCACTCCGGAATCGCTGGAATCCATGCTGGTGAGTACCCATGTCGACCACCACGCCTTCTTCAGTGGCCTGCACAGCATCGTCATCGACGAAGTCCATGCCTTCGCCGGTGACGACCGAGGCTGGCATCTGTTGGCCGTACTGGAACGACTCGCGCGCGTCGCCGGGCGCCCGCTCCAGCGGATCGGACTGTCCGCTACCGTCGGAAACCCCGACGACCTGCTGACCTGGCTCCAGGGGTCCGGACACGGAACCCGCCCGGGCCAGGTCATCGCTCCCCATCTGGCGGACGGGGAGCGCGAGTCCCTCCGCCGCGTGGCGGAGGGGACGGCCTCCGCGTCTCCTCCTGGGGATATCGAACTCGATTACGTGGGCTCCGTCTCCAACGCCGCCACCGTCATCGCCGCACTGCACCGCGGCGAGAAACGACTCGTCTTCTGCGAGAGCCGCCGCACCGTCGAGGAACTCGGCGAACAGCTCCGTCTGAGAGGGATCATCACCTTCCTCTCCCACGCCTCCCTCTCCGTCGACGAACGACGCCGTGCCGAAACGGCCTTCGCCGAGGCTCGGGACTGTGTCATCGTCTCCACCAGCACGCTCGAACTCGGCATTGACGTAGGCGACTTGGACCGAGTGATCCAACTGGATGCCCCCGCGACCGTCGCTTCGTTCCTTCAGCGCATCGGACGGACCGGCCGCAGGCCGGGCACCCTCCGCAACTGCCTGTTCCTCGCGGTGAGTGAGGAGGCCCTGCTCTCCTCGGCCGCCCTGCTCCTGCAGTGGTCCCGTGGCTGGGTCGAATCCGTCCTCGCTCCGCCGGAGCCGCGTCATCTGATCGCCCAGCAGCTTCTCGCACTGTGCCTCCAGGAGCACCGAGTCGGCGAACATCTCTGGCAGCAGTGGTGGAACGGACTCACCCCGTTTCGTGCGGGAGCCGAACCTGTCGTCAATCACCTCATCCAAGAGGGCTATCTCGACCGTGACGACGGTCTACTCTTCATCGGTCCCGAGGCCGAGCGACGCTACGGGCACCGACACTGCATGACTCTCACCGCCGTTTTCACCGCGCCCCCTGAGTTCACCGTGTTCAACGGCCGCACCGAGATTGGTCGCACCGACCCCGACCTGCTCACCGAAGAAATCGAAGGCCCCCGCCGACTCCTACTCGCGGGCCGTAACTGGCAGGTGACTTACATCGACTGGCACCGCAAGCGCTGCTTCGTGGAACCGGCCGACGAAGGCGGGCGCGCCCGTTGGAACGGGTTCGGAGCCGAACGCGTCCGCTCATTCACCCTCACTCGTGCGGCCAGGGACGTTCTGCTGGGAGAAGACCCTCCGGTACGTCTCACCAAACGGGCCTCCCTGCGCCTCGCCGAAGCACGCGAAGCGCTCCTGGACACGGTCCACCCCGGTGGAACATTGATTGTTCGGCGTGACGGCGGGGACGTCCGGTGGTGGACCTGGGCCGGGCACCGCGCGAACGCCACGCTTTCCGCCACGCTCCCCTCCGTCATCGTTCCGCACCGCCGAACGAACGGCGACTGGATTCGACTTCGTGCGGACCTCACGTCTTCGCGCTGGCAGGCAGCCCTGCGCGACGCCCAGGCGAACCTCGCCCTCCCTGAAGTCGCTGACTACGCCATCCGCGGTCTCAAGTTCAGCGAGGCGCTCCCTCCTCGTCTGGCCGAAGCGACACTGGCCGCACGTCTCATGGACGCGGCGGGCGCGCAAACCGTCCTCGCCGAATCCATTCGACTCTCCACACTTACCGAGAGGTAAGTACTTGATCGCCCCATGACCCCTCGTGGGGAAACTCCACCGGAATTTGCTCCTGCCAGCACAGTGTCAGTTCGTCACCTCACTCCGGTGCGTACTGCTGGCAGCTGGGCGAATGGGGTTCATCGCCGTGCTGGAGGGGACGTGCCAGCATGACACGGGGGCCTCCATAGCGGCCCTTCCGCTATTCGACACGCTGCGACTTCACCCAACGACCTACCTCACTGCGCCGATAACGCACCTTGGTAGTACGACCACAGCCAAACGCGTACCGAGGGAGACCGAGCTGCGTCCCGTATTGGTAGAGCCGGGAAGGCGATGCATCCAAATAGAGCGCCAGCTCCTTCATCCTCATGAAGTGCGATGCCGCCGCCTACTCCGCACGACTTGTCACCTGCGTCACCGCTCCTCCTGAACTGTCTCGCCCGTCGATGGGCGAAAAAATGGACCACCGAGGTCTGACCTCAGCCTTGATCCCTCACGTTTGCTTCCGCCGGCGGTCACATCACCACGCTCTCGGTCGCGTCACCGGAATTCTTCGGCCGGGCAGCTAATTGCGCATCTCCCTCGGCGAGGTGCCGTAGCGATTGAGCTGTGGGTACCGCGGTCATGTGTGCAGCCGAGGACGGCACCCTGTTCTTCGACCACCGAGTTCCGGTGCCGCCACGGCGTCCACAGCAGCTCCACCGCCGAGCGCAGCTGCCGCTCACTCCTCAATGGTCGCGACGATCGCCGGTTTGGCCAACCGGTGATCGTAAGCGAACGCCAGTAGGCAGTCATCCGTGATCCGGTTGAGATTCCGCGAAGCGAGACGCTCGGAAGTCCAGTTTGCCTGTGCTGCTTGCCGTGTTGTGGCGCCGGGATATACCGCAATATTCGCGGGGACGGCCCGGACGCTGCTATGGCCACGTTGCAGGAGATCCTCGCCGAACAGGCCGGCCGCGCAGGCGCCGACGCAAATCTCGGTGGAGACGGCAAGATAGGCAGCCGCCGTTTGGTCGAATCGGACATTTAGCCCGCCAAGGAGCGAAGAGTGCGGGTGAGGTGAAACGGACGGATCGGATAGCCGACTCGGACAGACACGCCTCCCAAGTAGGGCCACGCGAGCAGGTGCAACTCATACAGCGCGTCATTCCGAGCATTCTCGAAATCGTGACCGCAACCGAGCACCAGCACTGTTTGGCTTGGTGTTTTACGGTTCGTTGTACGTTGGCATGGCCCCGGCGCATCTATCTAGTCTTTCGGAGCTATTCCCTGCCCGTCGTGGGCGAATGCCTTGTCTGCGGCAATGGGCGGGGCGGTCCAGTGGCTGGCCGTGCCCGATTCGCTAACCGTGACCGCCCGTTCCCGGGGCGCTGCCCCACAAGGATGACCGCCGAAGGCACCTTCCGGGTACCCGCGCGTTTCATGTGGTTGCTAGGACACCGGCCCGAGCGTTGCATCCCTGGCAATCAGCGAAGTCGAGACGCCTTGTCGCACCAGCACGGCCGCGCAAGACCCGGTGCTCGTCACCCGCGACCGCCGTTCCCGGCCCTTCGGCGATGTACCAACAGGCTAGGCGGGCTCGCGTAACACCGAGTGGCAGAGGGTAGTTGTATGGCCAGCGAGATCGCGATCGTGCAGACCACCCGTGACAACGAGGAGCGGGCGACGGGGCTGGCACGGCGGAGCCCCGTGGTGACTGGAGGGAGGACCGAAGGAGCTTCAGCGGTTGCCCCGTAGGTGTATGCCCTGAGTCCAGGCGTTGGAACGCCCGGAAGGGGTCGTCTTGCACGCGATGGCGTAGCAGCGCCAGAACCAGTTGCCGTTTTTTCGTCGCCGGATCTCGATCTCCGTGCCCTGGCACCGGCCGCACTTCGGCGGGTGGGCGAAGGTCTCCGCGTGCTCGTGCGCGAGCAGCTTGCGGGCGAAGTACGCGCCGCGCATCGAAACCATCACCTCTCGCGTCCAGTTCTGGGACAGCGCATTCAGGCTGCCGAGCAGCACAGTTTGCTCGTCGAAGACTGCGATCTTCTGGTGCATGACGTTCATCGGGATCACTGTGTGGGCCACGGCGCGCAGATCCGTGATCAGCGCCTGGTTCGCAGACTTGCGCTGCAACTGGTCTGTGTCGTCGCGGATGAAGACGGTAATTCGTACGCCACGGTCGGCGGCGGCTGATAGGGCGGGCAACAGGGAGCGGAGCCGTTTTGCGACCCACGGTGCCCAGAGCCACAGAGAGCGCTTTGCTCGGTTGATTTCCTCCGCGAAGGTGTCGTAGAAGGTCGTCTCGTCGTGGACGTCGGTCACCTCCACGTGCCGACCTAGCACTTCGGCCAGAGCCGTGCCGAACTCGCCGCGAAGTGGGACCGGGGCCGTCGGCGGAGCGATGAGGTGCTTGGCCTTCAGGACCCGAACACCCGGGGACCCGATCAGTGCGGCGAGCCGGGACAGAGCCGTTCCGGGCTTGGCGTTCCTGACGCGGGCTCCGCCAGCGACGACGTACAGTCGGGTCTTCGTCCGGGTCACTGCCACATTGAACAGGCGGATGCCGTTGCGGTGCCAGGCGTCGGCCCCCGGCTGCCGGTGAGCGAGGGCCATCCATAGCTCGCGGCTGTCGCCGCTGCCTTCCACCGTGTCGAAGACGACGACGTCGAACTCCCTGCCCTGGAACCGGTGGGCCGTACCGACCTCCGCGAGCGGGCGCCCCGCGTCTTCGACGTCGCGCAGTGCCTCCAGGGTCGCCTCGGCCTGGACGCCGTACGGCGTGACGATGCCGGCCTCCTCGCCCTGCTCGCGATGGAGTTCCACCAGAGCCCGAGTGATGAGCGACCCGGCGGGCCACCATCCTTTGCGGCTGCCGGTCAGGTGGGCGCGAGCCAGCCCGTCCAGGCCGTCGGTGTCGATGAGGACGATTTCGGGGTCGTTTTCCGGTCTCTCCCGCAGCACCTGGGGGCCGCCCGTAAGGACACCGCCGTACGCGAGATCGTTTGCCAGACGCATGACGGCAGGACCGAAACGGTGCTGTTCGGTGAGAGTGACGCACGACGGGTGCGCCTCGGCGTCCGACGGTTCGTGAATGCCGCAGTGCTGGAAGACGTCTGGGTGCAACCATCGCACGATGTCGGGACGGTCGCTGTTGCCGAGGGCCGGTGGGATCACCGGTCCGAGCTGCATGAAGTCCCCGAGCAGGACGGCCGCCCGGTCTGCTTTGCCAGTGGCAAGCAGGACCTCGGGGAGGGTTGCGGCACCCGCCTCGTCGATGAGGACCACGTCGTACGGCCCCTCGAAGACTGTTCGGTTGGTGCGAAACCGGGCCAGGGTCGTGGCGACCAGCTTGGCGGACTTGATGATCTCGCCCTGGGCGTTGCGGGCGAGTCGCTCGTATCCTTCCTGAGCCAGCTGGTATTGCTTCTCCAGCTCCGGGCGGCGGGTGCGGTCGGCGGCCACAGCGGGACGTAGCCGTTCGGCCCGATCATGCTGGGCCGGCCAACCTCGTTCGGCGGCCTGTTCGGCCAAGTCATGGGCCTTACGGGCGCGGCCGGCGGTTTCGGAGGCCCGGATCGCCTCTTGCTCGATGGCGAGCGCTTGCTGCTCAGCCTGCTTGCACTCGGCCATGAGCGACATGTTGTCGGCTTCGAGCCGACCGATCTGGTCCAGGGTTAGCGGGATCGTCTCGACCAGTGCGTTGACTCGGGCACCGAGACGGGCGATGTGCGCGGTCGCGGTGGCGCGGGCCCCTTGTGCTGCTATACGGGCGTCGGTGGCCGCCCGTCGGGCGCTCGCCAGTTCGCCCTGAATGCCCGTGATCGTGTCGCGCTGTCGCCACCTGCCGACGGCGCCCTTCGCCTCAAGTTCCTTAAGCCTCCGCTCCAGGGAACGGCGGTGGTCGTCCGCGAGCAGGGCGTCGGCCTCACTGTTCCCCGCCGCTTCCCGCACGCGGGTGATCTCCTCCGAGAGGTCGTCGACTTCGCGCCAGCGGTCCTTCGCTGCCTCAGCGGCCCTCTGACGTGCCTGTGCTGTCCCGGTGGCCTCCCCGAGGTGGTCCAGGCGTTGGACCGCTTGGCTGAGCTGCTCTTCCACCTCGATTACCCAGGCTTGCGTCGCCGCCACGTCCTGTCCGGGCGTCCGCACAAACTTCAGCGCCGCGAAGTACGACGGGGCGTCGAATCCCGCAAGGTTGCTTTCCAGCGCTGTCAACTGTTGGGCCCGGTCCCTGATGCCGACGAGTTCGGCCTCGAGTTCCGCACGCCGTGCCGCTGCCTCCGTCAGCCGGGACCGGACCATCAGAGGCAGGGACACGGAAGGGTCCTCGGCCACCTCGCGCAGGTGTGGCGGCCCCACTCGAACGATGTCACCAAACTCGTGGCGCTTCTCCCGCACCACACCCAGGAGGGCGTTGTCCACGGCGATGTTCGTCGCCGACACCAGCAGCACACGCCGACCCTGGGCGATCAGATCGCCGATGGCCCGCTTGAGGACGGTGGTCTTCCCTGTGCCAGGTGGCCCCCACACCAGGTGGACGCCTTCGCCGAGGCACGCCCGGTAGGCGTCCGCCTGGGCAAGATGGAAGCCTGGCGGGTCGACGGCGTGGGCCGAGGGGCCGCCGATCATCGCGGTCGCGAGAGCGGTAGCGAGGGGATGTTCACCCAGCCCCGCGATACCGTCACGCAGGGCCTCGATCAGGAAGGTGGGCGGCTGCTTGAGCATCCACAGGTGAGGGTCGGCGTTCTCAACGAACTGCGGTACTAGCAGTGTGAGCAGGGAGCCGTTCTGTACGGCTTCGGAGACAACGAAGCCCTTGGTCTCGATACCGTCATCGTCTGGTCCGGCCAGCCTCAGGGAGTCCAGCTGTTCTGGTCCGATGTCGGAGCCCCGGAGATCGACCACATACTGGCCCGGATCACCGCGCCGGGCCGCCCGCCCGACGAGCTGCCAGCGTGGCTGCCTTCCCGCACCTCCTTCGACGGCGATCCACTCGCTGAGAGCCGAGGCGATCTCCTCGCGCCATCCCACCTACCGTCCCCCGATCCGGTCGCCTGCCCGCTGCTGCGCCGCACCCTATCCACCTGGTGGTTGTCACATATAGTGAATGGCCGATGGTCGGCAGGCTCAACGTGGTCGTCAGCCGACCGTCCGGCGAGATCCGGCCAGCTTCAGCGGCACGCAGCGTGATCTGAGTAAGCTCCTCGACCCGCCGCCATAACCTACCCAGCCAGCCCGGTCGGTGAGCCTTCCCGGGTGGTGCTCGGTGGAACAGAGCATCCGTCCATCTCCAGTGGAGTTTCGCTGCGCCGTCGCGTAGCGCATTGGGGCTGATCCCGTGCTGCACACGGCGTGGGGCGCGGTGCAATCGCGCGCCATCGACGCCAGTCGGACGTGCTGTACGGGCGTATGAGGCGGTACGGAAGTGACAGCAGTGGTGTTGGCGCGCGCCGCCTCCAAGGAGAGGCATCGGCCCTGGTTGAGAGCGATTCCCGGCCCGGTGCGGCGGCTACGCACTGTGTGGAAGGGCCAGCTGGCTGGGATGGAGACGCGCACGCGGCGCTCCCTCTTCGGCTGCGTCGCACTACGTGTCGTTCCGGGTGATGCCGCCGACCAGGTCCACTGCAATCCGGCTCGCCCTGGCGTGCGTTCCGTGGCCCGTCCGGCCGGCGATCGTCACTGTCCATGTCGTGGACGAGGAAGCGCGCCGGTCTAGTGCTTAGCACTGCAACGGTGTCTGTGGTGAAGGGAAGCCAGTTGTCATGGGCTATGTCCGCGTCGTTTGTAGTGGCTGTTGCGGGCTTGGTGTTGTCGTCTGCGGCGCCATGCGACCAGTGGAGGATGTGGTCGGCCGGGGTGGGACGACGGTCGGTGAGGCGGGCGATCAGGCGTCTGATCTCGCCGAGGCTGAAGTGGATGAGCGGGGAGGGTCCGTTTCTGCTTTATCCGTATCCAGCTGGCGGGCGCGCAGGATGGTCAGGCAGGCGTGGGCGGTCACGGCCAAGGTCATGTGGCGGTGCCAGCCGGGGTAGCGGCGGACCTGGTAGTCGTCCAGTGTGCACTCCTGCTTCGCGCTCTGGAAGCCGGGGGTCGGTCAGGATGCGGCGGCCGATGCAAGGTCGAGTCGGTCAACCGGTTCTCCCAGTGGATCGGCTTCGGCAACCGCGGCGTCATCGCCGACAACGACCTCATCGAGCAGGAGAAGGCGATGAAGTGCAACACGCCGCTCACGAACGCGGTGATCTTCCACAGTGCCCTGGACATCGCGGAGATCGTTCGGCAGCTGCGCGGAGGGCTGGGAGATACACCCGGAGGATCTGGCGCACATCTCGCCGTACTTGACCGAGCACATCAACCGGTTCGGCGAGTACAGCACCCACGAACTCGGCATCCGGCCCGACGCGTACGACCCAGAACCCGATGCTGACCTCACCCCGCTGCGTGAGCAGGACCTGACCGCCGCCGCCCTCGGCCAGGCCGCTTGACCGACTGCGACGACCTTCGTCTCGAAGGTGCCGGACTACTGGCGCGGACGCGTGTCGGTGCCGTCGATGGAGCCGCGACCAAGCGGCGAGCAGGCAACGAAGCCCGTGTTGAGCTGCTTCACTCACTCTCTCGTTCGAGAAGGGCGCGGAAGGTGCCCGCGGGTCGTCCGGTGAGGCGCTGGACGGTGTCGGTGGTGCGGTTCTCCGCCCCCTCGGCGATGGCACGGTCCATGCCGGCCAGCATCGAGGCGAACTCCAGCGGCAGTTGCGCCGCGAGGCGGTCACGCATCTGTTCGTAGGGCAAACGGTGGTGGCGCACGGGCCGGCCGGTGACCTGGGTGATGGTGGTGGCGATGTCGTCGTAGCTGAGCGTTTCCGGCCCGGTGAGGACGAGGTCGGTGTTGGGGGCATGTGCGTCGGTCAGAGCGTGGACGGCGACGGCCGCGATGTCCTCAACATCGACGAAGCCGACCCGGCCGCCCCCGGCCGCGGTCCAAAGGGCGCCTTCTTCACGGATGCTCACGGCGTGCGCGTGCGTGCCGGTGAAGTTCTGCATGAACCACGAGGGCCGCAGCACCGCCCACTGTTGGAACTGATCGGGCAGGGCCTGGTGCACTATGCCCACCGTCGGGCTGCCCTCGGGGATGGCCGAGGAACTGAGGAGCACCGCACGGTGCACTCCGGCAGTGCGGGCCTGCCGGAGAAACGGCAGCATGATCGCCGCCGGGTCGGCGTCGCCCACGGGTGGGATCAGGTAGACGCGGTCGGCTTCGTCGAGGGCGGCGGCGTGGGTGGCGGGGTCGTACCAGTCGAAGGCGACCGGCTCGGCGCCGGGGACCGGAGTGGCGCGGCGGCTGGCGGCCTTGACTCGGTGGCCGGCGGCTGCCAGCTGCGCGGCGGTGCGGCTGCCGGTGGTGCCGGTGGCGCCGATGACCAAAGTGGTGCCGGTGGTTGTCATCGGTTGCTCCCGGTGAAGTCGGTGTCGAGAACCGCGAGGGGGTTCCAGTAGTCGCGGTACGACGTGAAGCGCCCGTCCTGAACCGTGACGACGGCGATGTAGGTCATGTCGAAGGGGCGGTCGCCCTGCACGAGACGGCCGACGCCGCGCATCTCGACCACGATGGTCTCCGGGGCGGTGGTCTGGTGGATCAACAGCTCGGGGAAATCATGCAGATCGATGTGGTCCGGGTAGTGGCGCATGTACGCGGCGATGGCTTCCCTGTTCTCCAGACGCTTCGGCGAACCGTCAGGCGCGAAAGGGAACTCCATGGAGCCGTCCTCGGCCCACAGGCCGACCCACGCGGGAATGTCCTTATCCAGCAGCAGCCGCAGGCTGTGGCGGTAGAGGTCGGTCGGAGAAGTCGGTGCGGACATGGGTATCCTCCATCCAAAGAATGCGGACCCTCGGTCCGCTTAACGATACGGACCCGTGGTCCGCTTCGCAAATGGAGGAGAGCATGCCCGAGCGCAAGCCCCGCAAGGATGCTGCCCGCAACCGGCAGGCCCTCCTCGCAGCCGCCGACGCCCTCTTTGCCCGCTGCGACAGCCCGGACGGCGTCACCCTGGCCGCCATCGCAGCGGAGGCCGGTGTCGGCAAAGGCACGCTTTTCCGGGCCTTCGGCGACCGCCCGGGTCTGCTCCGCGCGCTGTACGCAGCGCGGCTCGAACCGGTCAAGGAGGCCGTCGAAGCCGGGCCGCCGCCCCTGGGCCCCACCACCCCGCCCCAACAGCGCGTGCCTGCCCTGCTTGACGCCCTCCTGTGCTTCAAACTCGACAACCGCCGCCTCGCGCTGGCCCTGGAGGAAACCGGGAACGGCAGCCCGTACCGAGCGGAGCATTACGAGCATTGGCACAACCTGCTCGACACCATGCTGGCGCGAATTCCGGGCCTGACCGACAGCGACTTCACCGCCCACGCCCTGCTCGCCGCCGTCAGGGCCGATCTTGTCGAGCACCTAGCTGGCAACGAGCGTGTGCCACGCGAAAGGCTGCGAGCCAAATTGGCGGCCTTCACCGCCCGAGTTCTGGACTCCGGCCCCATGCGGGAACTGGCCGGCGACGACTAACTAGCGGTCCAGCCAAGGTAAGACCAGAAGCCGCCACGCCATGAACGCGGCAGCGCGCAACTCTCATGAGCCTGCGGGCTACCGCGTGGCCGCTGATGCGTGATGACCACTGTCCAGGCTGGGACGGCAACCGCCGAACGGGCGAAGGCCGAGTCGCGGCCGTAGCGCACCGGGGCAACCGGCGCGGGGCGTGCGCGTAATCGCACACCTTTTTTGGGGAGAGGTGGTTCACCGTGAACCATGGGGGGCTGCACCTGTAGCCGGCCCCGGCGGGCACCTTGCCGTACGGCGGACTCCGGGCCGACGGGCGTACATATCAGTGCCACCTCGCATGATGGGGATGCGGCAAGCTGCCTGTCGGGGCTTCGTACGGGACCAGCCGGTGGGACACCCCGCCGGTGTCGATGCTGTCCGCGTGCAAGTGGACCGGGACGCCATCGCGCCAGGTGCGGACTTGGTGGGGGTACGAAGCTCGCCGGCGTGCTCGTGGCGGGTGAGGATGACCGCCCTGTCGTGGGAGGGCAGTTCGCGTGCCCTTCGGACACGTTTCTGAGGTACGGGGGCCGGGGCGATGCCCGGGCCGCAGGCGGGGGTTCTGTCGCCAACGGGGTACCGACCGGGTGCGTGCATGTCTACGGGTCGTCCCACCGGGGGCGTTCTTCGCCGCGGCGGTCAGGGGCTGTCGCGGCGGGCGGGGGTCCGGGAGAAGGTGCGGGTGCTGGGGACGAGGGCGGCGGTGGCTGGTGCCGCGAAGCAGACGACCGCGCAGCCCGCGAGGACCGCAGTGGTGCCGAAGGTGTCGATGGCGGGGGCGATGACGGCGAGGCCGACCGGGGCGAGGCCGTAGGAGAGCAGGAAGTCCAGGGAGGAGACCCGGGCCAGTTTGTCTGGGGCGACCTCGCGTTGGGCGGCAGTGAACCACGGCACGTTGAACAGTTCGATGCCGATGCCCGCGAGGGCGTAAGCGGCCATCACGACGGCTGGGTGCACGGGGAACACCAGGCTGAGAGGGGCGAATCCGTAGCCGGCCAGGCCGGCCAGGGCGGCCCAGCCGGGGGAGCGGGGGCGCCAGCGGGCGATGAGCAGCGCACCGCCCAGCGCTCCGGCGGTGTAGGCGGTCATCACGCCCGCCAGGACGACCTCGGTTCCGTATTCGTCGCGGCTGACCATGGGGAGGGCGACGCCGGTCGCGGAGTAGCCGGTGGCTATGACGGCGGTCAGTGCGCCCAGGCCGGCGAGAAACCAGGGGTGCCTGCGTGCCTCGCGTACGCCCTCTGTGAATTCGGCCAGGAAGGACACCATGCCCGTCCCGGCCGAGGGCTCTGACGCGTCGTTCGCAACCCCCGGCCGTGCGCCCCGTCCGGGCACGCAGGCCGCGGCCAGCCAGAGCAGCCCGATGCCCACCAGTAGTGCCCAGGTGTCCCAGAAGACGGCGAGCAGCGCCGCCAGAAAGGGGCCCACGAGCGTGGTGACCCGCACCGCCAGGGTCATGGCGGCGTTGGCCTGCTGCCTGCGACCGGCATCGACCACCTCGGCGGTCAGGGCCTGGAAGGCAGGTCGGCAGGCGCCCTGGCCCGCTCCCGCCACCGCGGCGGCTGCCGCCATCAGCAGCACCGAGCGGTCCAGGCCGACGGCGATCACCGGCGCTGCGGCTCCGGCGGCGAGCCCCGCCCACAGCACGACGCCCCGGCGGGAGTGCCGGTCGGCCAGCACCCCGGCCACGGGCACTGCGGCGAGGAACCCAACGGTGCGCGCCGCGAGCAGCAGGCCGAGGTCGGTGGCCGTCAGGGTCCGGTCCAAGACGGCGAGGCCGAGGACGAAGGGCAGGGCCCAGGTAGCCAAGCCCGATGCGGTGGCGCCCGTCCACAGGCGCAGGAAGGCCAGGTCGAGCAGGATCGAGCGCTGCTTGGGGGGCGGAGACTCGGCGGAGGTGGGAGGGGCGGAGGGGGTGGGCACGGGGGGCGCACTCCTGTCGGGGCGACGGATCGGACGCGAACCGGCTGCAACGTCCCTGACCGACAGTGGGGTTGTGCGATGGGACCGGCCGTGGCACACGGCGGGCAGCGCTGTGCCGGCAACACTACCGCAGTGATAATCATTTCCATTAACATCCCGCAGGTCGCCGCCTCGCGTTGAGCCCCTCGGTCCCGCGTCGCCTGTCGATCCGGCCGCCTGGCGAGGTGGCTGCCTGTTGATCTGGCCGTCTGCCGAGGTGGGCGCATGCTAGGTTCCCTCATGAACATGATTGTCATTAGCGAAAGAAAGTGCAGGTAGCTCACGTGCCTCCGTCCTCGACCTCCGTGTCCTCGGCTGCCGGGGGCGCGGCCGAACCGGCGGAGGCGTCAACGCCTCGGCCCGCAGCGGCTGTGCGGGGCCGGCTCGCGTCTCGGAAGGCGCTGCTGCTCACCTGCTTGGTGATGGCCGCCGTTCTGCTCGTGTCCGTTGTCGTCGCCATCGGGCTCGGTCCCACGGTCGTCACCCCGGGGGAGACCGCCCGCCATTTGTGGGCGGCTCTTACCGGCGGCCGTGTCGGTGCGGACGAGGCGACGACGTACCAGATCATTTGGCAGATCCGTACGCCGCGAGTGCTGCTGGCAGCACTCGTGGGGGCTGGGCTGAGCGCGATCGGAGTGGCGATTCAGGCCATGGTGCGCAACGCGCTGGCCGACCCCTTCGTCCTCGGCGTCTCCTCGGGTGCCTCCGTAGGTGCCGTCTGGGTCACCGTCACCGGAGGGCTCGCGGCACTCGGCATCTACGCTGTCTCCGTCGGTGCCTTCATCGGTGCGCTCGTCGCCTCGCTCCTGGTATACGCGGCCTCCTCCAGCCGGGGCGCGCTGTCGCCGCTGCGCCTCGTGTTGACGGGCGTGGCCATGTCGCTGGGCTTCCAGGCCGTCATGAGCCTGATCATCTACTTCGCGCCGGACAGCGAGGCGACGAGCATGGTCCTGTACTGGACCATGGGCAGTTTCGGCGCCGCGACCTGGGGCGCGCTGCCCGTCGTGTCCGTCGTGGTGATCGCCGGACTCGCGGTCCTCTACCGGTACGGGCGAGTGCTGGACGTCCTCTCTCTCGGTGACGAGACCGCCGCGAGCCTCGGCTTCGATCCCGACCGGCACCGCAAGGTGCTGCTGGTCCTTGTCTCGCTCGTCACGGGCGTCATGGTCGCCGTCAGCGGTGCCATCGCCTTTGTCGGACTCGTCATGCCGCACGTGGTGCGGATGGTCGTCGGTGCTACGCACGCCCGCGTCCTCGCCGTGGCCCCACTGGTCGGAGCGATCTTCATGGTGTGGGTCGATCTGGCAGCACGAACGCTGGTCGCCCCGCGCGAGCTGCCGCTGGGGATCATCACCGCGCTCGTGGGGGTGCCCATCTTCATCGCCCTACTGCGCCGCAGGGGCTACACGTTCGGAGGGCGCTGAAATGGACCTGAAACTCGATGAACTCTCCGTGGTGACGGACGGCAAGAGTCTCGTGCGCGGGCTGTCCCTGGACGTGCCGGACGGTCAGGTCGTGGGGCTCGTGGGGCCCAATGGAAGCGGCAAGTCCACCGCGCTGCGATGCGTGTACCGGGCGCTGCGTCCCAGCTCCGGAACCGTCTGGGTGGGCGAGCAGGACGTGACCCGACTCCCCATGCGCCACAGCGCCCAGACCGTCGCGGCCATGACTCAGGACGGTGGCGTCGAATTCGACTTCACGGTCGAGGAAGTCGTCGCGCTCGGACGCGCACCCCATCTGCGCGGCAACCAGGCACTCAGTGGCCGAGAACGCGGCCTGTGCGAACGGGCGATGGAGCAGCTCGACATCGGACACCTCGCCCACCGGGGCGTTTTGACGCTGTCGGGCGGCGAGCGCCAACGCGTCCTGCTGGCCCGTGCGCTCGTGCAAGAAGCGAAGATCCTCGTCCTGGACGAGCCCACCAACCACCTGGACGTCCGTCACCAGATCGACCTGCTCTCGCTCCTGCGCGGGTCGGGGCTCACCGTCCTCGTCGTCCTGCATGACCTCAACCTCGCGGCGGCAGCCTGCGACCGGCTCGGCGTGCTCTCCCAGGGCCGGCTGGTCGCGTCAGGCACGCCCGCGGAAGTGCTCACGACACAGCTCATCCTTGACACCTTCGGCGTCAGGGCCAGCGTCGTCCCACACCCGCTGACCGGCGGTCCCCAGCTCCTGTATGCGCTCAACTCCACCCGCTGAAAGGCTGCTCACGCATGCGTACAACCCGAATCCCCACCACGGCCCGCCGGCCTGCCGCTCTCGGCGCCGCCCTGGCGGCGGCCCTGGTGCTCAGCGGATGTGGCGCCGAGGTCGAATCGGACGCCAAGAAGTCCGGCAAGGTCACCGTCAAGCGCTGCGGTGAACCGGTGGAGTACACGGTGCCGGAGCGGGCCGTCGCCTACGAAGGCGGCAGCGCGGACAAGCTCTTCGCTCTCGGTCTCACTGAGCACGTGCACGGTTATGTGATGCCTCCCGCGAACCCGCCGGTGAGCAAGTCCCCGTGGGCGTCCGAGTACGCGAAGGTGAAGATGCTCAGCGACGACCTCCTCAACAAGGAGGTCGTGGTTGAGGCCAAGTCCGACTTCGTCGTGGCCGGCTGGAACTCCGGCTTCAAGGACGAGCGGGGCATCACGCCCGAAATCCTGGACAAGCTCGGCATTCAGAGCTTCATGCACACCGAGAGCTGCTTCAACTACCCCGGTCATCCGGAGAAGATGAGCCCCTTCCAGGCGCTCTACACCGACCTTGAACGGCTCGGCAAGATCTTCCGGGTAGACGAAAAGGCCACGGAAGTCGTTGACGGGTTGAAGGAGCGCGTGAAGGAGGTCAAAGCCAAGGCGCCGGTGGGCGATCCGGTGCCCGTCTTCCTCTACGACTCCGGCACCGACCAGCCGTTCACCGCGGGTAACCAGGTACCTCCCAACGACATCATCAAGACGGCAGGCGGCCGGAACGTGTTCGACGGTCTCGATGAGCGCTGGACCCAGGTCAACTGGGAATCCGTCGCCGAGGCCGAGCCCGAAGTCATCGTCATCTTCGACTACGGCGACCTGCCCGCCAAAAAGAAGATCGACTTCCTGAAGAAGTACCCTCACACCAGGGAACTCCCGGCCGTGAAGAAGAACAACTTCTTCATCCTCGACTACAACGAGGGCATCAGCGGTCCCCGCAACATCGACGGCCTGGAGAAGTTCGCCACCTACCTGCGCAAAGTCAAGGGTTGAGCCACCGCCGTCACGGCCTGTTCGGCAGGCTGAACGCCTGCCGAACAGGCCGCACTTCCGACGTAGGCAAGGTCTCGCCGGTGTTCCAGCGGGGGCGGTAGCTTTTGGCCGACGACATTCGACAGGCGCAGTCATTCAGCTACCTCACCGTCCCCAGACTTGGCAGCGCACCCTGCGAAGAACTCGGTCGCCCCGGAGCAGCCGGACCTCGGTGTGCGCAAGCACGGGGATCGGAGGCGGCTTGATGTCCGTCACGAGCAGGTGGTGTCGTTCTTCGGGACCGTCCCGTCGAGCAGGTACTCGTCGACGATTTCGGTCAGGCAGTCGTTGACGCCGTAGGTGCCGTGTCCTTCATCGTCCACGGTGAGGTGGACACCGACGCCCTTGCCCAGCTCGTTCGCCATCTTCTTGGCTCCCTCGTAAGGAGTGGCGGGGTCGCCGGTGTTGCCGATGACGAGGATGGGGTCCGCGCCGTGGGCGGTGACATCGACGGTGGGTGCGTGGCCGGCCACGGGCCAGCCGGTGCACTGGAGCAGTTGCCAGGCCATCCAGTCGCCGAATACAGCAGATGCTTTGCGGAATTCGGGCAGGTGCTGCCGCACGTCGTCGGTTGTGAAGCGACCCGAGTAATCGGCGCAATTCACCGCTGCGAAGGCGGAATTGATATTGGAGTATCCGTCGTCGGAGCGACCGTTGAGGCCTTCGGACAGGTACAGCAGTACGCTGCCGTCCCCCTCAGCGGCCATGGACAACCCGTCCCTCAGTACCATCCAGCCCATCTCCTTGTCGTAGAGGGCGGCTGCGATGCCGTTGAGTGCGAGGCTTTGCGTGAGGGGGCGCCCAGAATCCGTAGGCAAGGGTTTCGCGTCCAGGCTCTCGATGAGCGCGGTGATTTCCCTCTCGCCCGTGGCCGGGTCCTTGCCCGCGAAGGAGCACGCCTTTTGCTTCACGCAGTCCTTGGTGAAGTTCCGCAATGCACCCTGGAATCCCTTCGCCTGTCCGAGCCCGCTCGCCAGCACGTTGTGGGTGGGATCGACCACGCCGTCGAAGACGGTTCGTCCGACATGCTCCGGGAAAAGGTGGGCGTAGACGCCGCCGAGTTGTGTTCCATAGGAGATACCGAAGTAGTTCAGTTTCTCGTCCCCCAGGACGTGACGCATCAGGTCGAGATCTCGGGCGGCGTCCTGTGTGCCGACGTGGTCCAGCACGGCGCCCGAGTTGCTGTCACAGGCCCGGACAAACGCGCGTGCGCCGCGGGCGATGCCCTCTTCCTCCGCGGTGTCGTCCGGTGTCGCGTCCGCGGCCAGCCAGGCGTCCATCGCCTTCGTGTCCAGACACTTCACACCGGCACTTTCCCCGACCCCGCGCGGGTCGAAGCTGACCAGGTCGTAGCGCTTGTGCAGTGCCTTGTAGTCGTCGTTGGCGAAGGAGGGAAGCGTTGACACCCCGGAATCACCGGGGCCACCGAAGTTGAAGACGAGAGAACCGAGCCGTCCCTGGCCAACATCCCGCGAAGCCTTCACCCGGATGAGGGCGAGGTTGATGGTCTTGCCGTCGGGGTTCGCGTAGTCCAGGGGTGCCTTCATGGTGCTGCACTGCCATGTCGTCCCGTCCGAGAGATTCTCGGGCTTGTCACCGCCTCCCTGAGCCTTGGACGGGGCGGAACACGCGGTCCAGTTCAGTTTCTGGTCGCTGAGGGCGGTGGGGACCGAGGGTGTCGCGGCGGACCTGGTGGGGCCGGCGCCAGGATCGCAGGCCGTGCCGGTGGCGGCTGCCAGTACGGCGAGTGACGTCAGGACGACGACCCGGGACGAGCGGTGGTTGGGCATGCTTCTCCCTGTCCGAGGTCGTTGCTGGTGAAAAGCGCGAATGCTCATGCGTCGATTTCCTGGTCGTGATGCCGGCGGTCGGCGCGTGTGCCCCGGAAGGACGTGAAGCCCTGGACGGCCCGCAAGCCGAGTGTGGCGAACACGAGGCCCACGCTGATCGTGAAGACATACGAGGCCCATGTGCTGCTGGTACCCGCGGCAGATTCCAATGCCGAGAGCAATATTTTGCCCAAGGGGTAGGAGACTGCGGCCAGGACGACGGTGAGCCAGAACGGCTCGCTCTTCAGCGGCTTGGCCGCGACGACCATGGCCAGAACGGCGATCAGGACGATGATGACGTCGGTTCGATCCATGTGTTGATCGTCTCGCCCCCAGACCGCTGCGGCGTCTACCACCAGGAGGAACGCGGTCTAGGCCGACAGACCTAGAAAGCCGGCGCGACATTCGGACCGGCCAGGCGTGAACTGCTCACAGGCCGTGGGCGCGGGCGCGGGGCAAAGGTCACGGGGCGGCCGTCACCGCGCTTCCCGGCAGCTCGCCGGGACCGGTCACACAGTGGAATCGGCCCAGGTCCCCCCGCGCCCCCGCAGAAGGCTCCACAAACCGGGCCGGGCCGGACCGCACGAGGCCCACCGGCGCGGAGCCTTGCACCCTGCGCACGGCTCTACACTCGTACCAATAATGAGAAAGACTCGGGGCCTGCTCCTGCCAGGCGTCTTCGCGCTGACACAGCTGCTCTTGTGGTTTATCGCCGTCCCGACGCTGAGTGAGCCCCCGAGCCCCACGATGTGGATCACCGCTTTCATCGCCACGGCCGTCACCGCGCATGCGCTCGAACGGCGAAACCGGACACCGCTCCCCGCTCTTGGCGAGATTGTCGCGTCATCCGTGCTGGTGCAGGTTCTAGCACCGCCCGACACCCTGAACCTGGTGGCGAGTGTGGCGGTCCTGATGGCGCTTTTCTCCGTCACCGTTCGAAGTGACTGGATCATCGGCCTGGGCGCGACCGCCGCTGCCGCCGTCGTGCAACTCCTGCTGGGTGCGGCTCAGTACGGATTCGGCAGTGCTCTCGTCTTCGACTGGCTCGTCACTGTCTGCCTGTACCTGCCGGCCTGCGCTCTCGGTGCGGGTCGTCGGCACTGGCTGCGAGAGCGGCAGGTGACGAAACAGCGGCTGACCAGTGCTGAGCTGGAGCTGGGGCAGGCCGTCGACACCGAGCGCAACCGACTGGCGAACGAGTTGCACGACATCAGTGCGCACCACCTCACCTCTGTCGTGGTGTCCGTCGAAGCCGCCCGCAGGCTCGGTGCCAGCAGACCCGAACTGGCCACGGAGGCTCTCACGTTCGCAAGCCGCACCGCGCGGGAGACCCAGGTGGCGCTGCGACGACTTGTGACAGTCATGGGAGTGGACGAGGTACCGGCTCCCCAGTCGATGACTGCTTCGATCGAAGCCCTGATCGCGGGCTTCGGCAGACTGGGCCGTCCCGTATCCGTTCGCCTCCCCGCCGACCTCGTCGGTCCGGCGGCGGAGGCGGCCCACGGCATCGTCCGGGAGGCCCTGACCAATGCCCTGCGCTACGCGCCGGGTGCCTCGGTCGCCATTCGGGCGGAGCGAGCCGGGGAGGCGCTGCACCTGACCATCGACAACAGCAGGCCGCCCGGCGGCGTCGGCGGCGACAAGCTGGGCATCGGCTCCGGCCGCGGTCTGGACGGGATGTGCCGGCGAGCCGCAGCCATCGGCGGGCACCTGTCCGCTGGGCCCCGCCCTGACGGGGGTTGGCGCGTGGCTGCCGTACTGCCCGATGCCCGGTCCGCGCGGCAGCCGGCCACGGGACGACGGCGCAACTTCACACGGGAGCAGCGGATCGCGGATGGGGCAGTCTTCGGCTCCGTCGCCGTGGCGTCGTCCGGCTATGCCCTACAGAAGGTGGCGGATGCCGGACACGGGGTCTCGGTCTGGCTGTTGCTCACGCTGTTGCTGACCGTTCACGCGCTGCCGTTGCTGTGGCGCCGACGAGCCCCTTGGCTGGCCCTCGCCGTGGTCGGGGCCACCGTCCTTGTATGGCCGGGGCTGCTGCAAAGCGGTGTGCTGCCGCCGTCCATCGCGAACGGTCTCCTGGGTGGCGGGTTGGCCGAGCTGGCAGCTGTCTACGGGGTCGCGGCTTACGGACGCGTTCTGAAACGGGCGGCCACGCCTGCTCAACGGTATGGTCCGCCCTTGGCCCCACAGCTGACGTATCCGCCCGGCTACCGGCTGTCGTATCTGTCGGTTCCCGCTGCGGCCCTGTCCTTCGGCGTCCCGATGACGGTTGCCTTCGCCGCCGACGGGCTGTTGCTCGGGGAACCGACCCATCCTTTTCTGCTGTTGTTTCTCCTCGCCGAGGTGCTGTTGGGACTGGGCCTGGTGTTCACGGCGGCGTGGTGGGCGGGGTGGCTGATGCACATGCGTCGCAAGCGGGTGCTGGAGCGCGAGGATGCGGCGCTCACGGGCTTGCTGTCGAGCACGAGGGACATGGTCCACAGCGAGCGGCAGCGAGTCGCCGGCGGCCTACAGGAGAAGGTGCTCCAGCAGACCACTTTGGTGATCTCCTCGGCGGAGGCGGGCAGTCTGAGCGACGTCGCCGCTGCCACGAGAGCGACGCTCGCCGCCATGCGTCAGCTGCTCGGGAGCCTGGACGCAGGTAAGGCGCCGACTGCCCCGCGGAAGGCCCCCGCACAGACCGCACCTCGCGCGTAGGTGCGGCTGAGCACAGACCGCACCTCGCACGTAGGTGCGGCTGACGCGAGACTCGTCCGTGCGGGTGGATCGTGTGCCAGCAGCTGCCCGCGGGTGCGTGTGCTGCCTGGCATGCCCTGCTCATGATGGCCATGGGAGACTGCGAAGCCAGGCAATGGGCTCATCGTGGGCGAGCAGAGGAGATGTGCCATCAGTATCCGTGTGCTGGTCGTGGATGATCAGGCGATCGTTCGCGCGGGCTTCGTGGCGATCCTGACGGCTGAGGCCGATATGGCCGTGGTCGGCGAGGCCGCGGACGGGGACGCGGCAGTGGCGATGGCAGCCGAGCTCACGCCCGACCTCGTGCTGATGGACATCCGGATGCCCGGTATGGACGGGCTGACGGCTACCCGGCTGATCACGGGTCACAGCAGTCACACCAAGGTCCTTGTCCTCACCACATTCGACCTCGATGCCTACGTCTACGAAGCTTTGCGTGCCGGTTCCTGCGGTTTCCTGCTCAAGGATTCCGAGCCGGAGGCCCTTTTGACAGCGATAAGGGTGGCCGCCTCCGGGGACGGCGTCCTCGCCCCCGCGGTCACGGGACGTCTGATAGCGGCCTTCGCTCACGGAGCCCCGGTGGCTCCGGAGATCAGCGGAGCCCTGGACAGCCTCACCCCTCGCGAACGCGAGATCATGACTCTGGTGGCCACGGGCTTGAACAACACGGAGATCGGGGAGCGCCTGGGGCTGGCCATGGGCACGGTGAAAGCCCATGTGAGCGCAGTGCTCAACAAGTTGAGTCTTCGAGATCGCGTTCAGGCGACCATTCTGGCCTATGAAAGCGGACTGATCCGCCCGCTGGGAATGTCGGCTCCCTGAGTGGCTCGCCGGGCTCGGTCTTTGTCTGTACGGTCTCGGCGGCGACCGCAGCAGTGAGGAAGCCACTTCGCTTTGTTTCTTGTGAAGGAGCTGGCACCCGCGTCGGCGATGCCACCAGGTGTGCAAGAACTGCTCGGGCCATGTCGCGCCCCGCCACCGAGTGCACACAACAGGGTGCTGCCGAAGCCGATGAGAAGGGCAGAAGCAGTGCCCCGCGCCCCATGAACGCGCTGATCACACTGATCGCGTGAGGGTGGGCAGTGATACGGATGGGGGCACAGCGGTGGCCACGGACGCCGTTTTTACGCGGGCAGGGCCGTTGTCGTGGAGGTGGCACGCGCAACGCATGCGGGTCCACGGCCTTGGTCCTCAACGGCCAGCCGTTGAGGACCAAGACCCGTCGCGTCGGACCGTCTTGCGGGTAGGCGGGAACGGCTTGCGTGTTAGCCGCGTACCGCCGCCAGTACGCAACTGTGGCCGTACTGCCAAACGCTGCCCACGGCCGTGAAGCCGGCCTTACGCATCAGCTCCATGTGCCGCTGAGCGGTGAGGCCGTTGTCGCTGCCGCCGTCCAGCGAGCGTCTCCGTCGTTCGGCGAAGAGCGCCGCGAGGCGCGGGTCGGCCGCGGCGGCCGACCACCAGCTTGCCCAGTCCTCGTGCGGACGGTCCCCCCTGCGCGCCTCGCGGCCTCCCGCGACGGCTTCCGAGAGGCGCCTGATCGGCGTGTCCTGCTGGAAGAGGTGGTCGGCGTTGACGAGCACCCCGCCGGGGTGCAGGACGTCGTGGACCTGTTCGTAGAGCCCTTCGAGCACCGCTTGCGGCAGGTAGTGCAGGGCCGTGGTGGACACCACGGCGTGCAGCCGCCCGGGCAGCGGCGCGGTCCAGTCGTCGGCGCCGATCTGCGCGTCGATGAAGTGGACGCGTTCGCCGTGGTGGAGGCGGCCCAGCGCGAGGAGCAGCGGGTCGTGGTCTACACCGTGGACGCGTGCGTGCGGCAGGCGCGCGGCCACATGGGCGGCCAGCGAGCCGGGGCCGCACCCCAGATCGGCGATCAGCGGCTCGGCGTCGGCCCGCGCGGCGTGGGCGACCACGTCGGCGATGACGTCGAACCGCTCCGCGCGGGCGGTGGCGTAGAGCCGCTGCTGACTCTCCCAGCGGCGTACCCACGCCCCCGCCGCGTCCGCGGTCAACTGCTGTTCCATGGTGCTTCCTTGCTGTGGTGCGTTCAGTCGTGCCGTGGTGCGTTCAGTTGTGCTTCGCGCTGTGTGGTGAGGGGAGGGGGCCGGTGGGTGGGAGGGTTTTGGCGGCGGGTTCCAGGGTTGCGATGCCCGCCACGACGGCGGCGACGGCGGTGGCGGCGGCACAGGCGAGGAACCCCATGATGTGGCCGTCGTGGCGGTCCACGAGGGCCCCGGTGAGCGCGGAGCCCAAAGCCGCCATCGAGAGGTTGATGGTGGTGAGCCAGGTGTATGCCTCGTTCAACATGTGTTCGGGGACCGTCTTGGACACCAGTTCCGCCTCCACGGTCAGCGCGGGCGCGATCACGGCCCCGGAGACGAAGAGCAGGGCGCCCAGCGCGTACGAGTTCGGCATCAGTGCCCACGCCGCGTACCCGGCGGCGAGGAAGCCGAGCAGGATGAGGAAGCGGCGGCTGAGTGGTCCTTTGAAGGTGCGGCTGCCGTACCAGAGCCCGGCCGCCGCGCTGCCGATGCTCCACACCGCGATGAGCAGACCGGTCACGCTCTCGGCGGACGACCCGTCGTGCGACTTGGCGTAGGCGGCGATCGCGACGGGGGAGCCGCCGAAGGAGAAGGCGATGCCGGCGGCGCACAGCAGGAGCATACGCAGGGCCGGTTCCTTCAGCGGCCCGACGCCCCGGGCGGGGGCCGCGCCGCTCGCGGAGTCCAGTGCGCGCATGGCCTGGCCGCGGGCGACCACGAAGGTGCCGAGGCCGGTGCACAGCGACGCGAAGAGTAGCGCCGCCGCGGGGCCTGCGACGCCGGACCGAGAGTCGGCGGCCTCGCCCAGCGGGGTGCCCAGCAGGACGAACCCGGAGAAGATCAGCGGCCCGACGACGAAGACCAGCTCGAACAGGGTCGACTCGGCCGCCATCGCGGTCTGCCGGATGTCGGACCGCCCGCTGCCGGTGTTGGTGAGGGTCGTCCAGGCGGCGCGCAACGCCGGGCTGATGGCGGGGAACGCGGCTCCGGACAGCGCCGCCACGGTGCACAGGACGGCCACCGGAAGTTCGGCCAGGACCGCGCCGAGCAGCATCAGTTGCAGGGCCGCGTAGGCCCCGGCGTACAACGGCAGGACCCGGCCGGGCCCGTAGCGGTCGGCGAGCCTGCCGGCCACCGGGGCGGTTGCTGCGGTGGCCAGCGAGATGGACGCGGCCACCAAGCCGGCCTCACTGAAGCCGCCGGTCGTCTCCTTCACCAGCAGCAGCCAGGCCAGGATCGTGACGCCCTGGCCCAGCCGGGCGACGACACCGCCGACGAGCAGCAGCGGGGCGCCGGGCACTTGCCATAGGCGCCGGTACTGCGTCAGACCGCTCATCGCATCCCTCCACAGGTCTCCCCGGTGACCCGGAAATCGCGGGCCGTACTGCTGATCGCGCTCTCCACGTCCGCGCTGGACCGCCCGCGGAAGCGGAACCTGCCGCCGACGTGCTCGTAGTACGCGGCGGCGTCGGGCAGCACGTCGCCGACGCTCAGCAGGTCCTCGGCGTAGGGGCCCGGCTCCCTGCCGGTCATCGGCGTGATGTCCGTAATGGCGCAGGGACGGTCAGCTGGGGCGGGCGCCAAGAGCCAACCGCCGATCTCCGGGCCCGTCTCCACCGTGGGCGGGCAGGGCTGGGGCGGCAGGCCGATGGCGATGCGGAACGCGGCTTCCATGAGGTCGTAGCCGTGCACGTCCCGCCACAGCAGGGGGATCTCCGCCCCGCCCACCCGGGCGCCCACTTCGAGGAACGTGCAGGCGGGGGCATCTGCCCCCGCCGTGCGGACGAATACTTCGAGGTGGAAGGGCATGGGCAGCGAGGTCAGCGCCCGCAGCACATCGGCCGTGAAGCGGCCGATGGCCTGGTTGAGCGCGGGCCGGTCCTCCTCGACCGAGCCGAGGGTGCTTCCGCCGCGGAAGTCCAAACAGGTGTTGAGGTAGCGGGACGCCCGCAGGCACAGCACCTCCTGCCCGTCGAAGATCCCGTCCACGTGATAGACGGGCCAGGGGTTGTGGGCCTGGACGATCAGGGGGCGGTCAGCGGTGAACCGCAGGGCGGGGAGGCCCGCCTCGGAGTCGAGGCGGACCACCCCCTCACTGCTGCTGCCCACCCGCGGCTTGAGGACGACGGGCCAGCCGTGGCCCTCGGCGAACGCCCGCACCTCGGTGGGGCCCGCGGCCTCCCTGGTGGCTGGGACGGCAAGCCCGGCCCGGCGCACGGCGTTCGCCATCAGGTACTTGTCGCGAAAGGCGGCCAGTTCCCCTGGGCACCTTCCGGGGCAGCCCCACTCCTGGGCCAACTCGGCGGCGACGAGCAGGTCGTCCTCCTTGAGCGCGACGACGGACCGCGGGTGGCCGTGCCGGCTGGCGAGGCCGTCCACCTCCTTGCGCACCAGGGCCAGGTCCTCGGTGGTGGGCACGACGACGACCTCGGCGGCCTCGGTCGGCACGCCCTTGGTGCCGACGTCTGTGGTGACGTAGGTGACGGCGTGCTCCCGGTGGTCGATGTACCGCTCGTAGTGCGCGTACCGCGCCCGCCACCGGTGCAGGACGACGATGTGGGGCCGCGCGGTGGTCATGCCGCGTCCCCGGAGCGGAGCCGGTAGAAGCCCGCACCGTCGAGGTAGTGCACGGTGTTCAGGTCGCGCGCCAGAACGTGCTCCGACGCGTGGGCCAGGCCGACCATCATGGGCTCGGAGGTGTCGTCGATCGTCAGCGGCAGCTTGCCGCCCTCGCTCACGGTGATGTGCAGGTTGTGGAAGCTCTCCAGCGCCTGCACCTCGGGCAGCAGCGGATAACCGTCGAGGACGCCGGTCACCGGCGAGGTGAGGTACGCCATCGCCACGTGCCGCTCGACCCGCTGGACGTCATCGAGGGTCGCCAGGAAGCGCTCCGGGTGCAGATAGCAGTCCACCGTCCGCTCGATCTGCGACTCGCCGGCGGAGAGTTGGGCGAAGTAGGCCGCGTCCGCCCCGCACAGCCGGATTCCGGCCTCGACCAGCCGCGGCCCGTCGCAGGTGAGCATGATCTCCAGATGGGCCGGGCCGTGGCGCACCTCCAAGGCGTTCAGCACGCCGAAGCCGTACGCGGTCAAGCGCGCGTGCTCCGGGCTGTCGGGGTGGACGGACACGGCGGCGCTGATGCGGTCGGTGACCCCGTTCGCGGAGATCTTCATGTAGCGCCAGATGTCGGTGGCCCGGTGCCGGCCGTCACGGCTGACGGTGTTGACGGCGTACTCGGTGCCCACCAGGTGCTCTTGGACGACGACTCCCTCGTTGCGGAAGGAGAAGATGTTCGTCGCCTCGGCGTTTCGCTCGTAGGCGGCGGCCGTGTCCTCGGGAGTCGCGCAAAAGATGACGCCGTCATTGCCGGCGCTGCGCACCGGCTTGACCACGACGCGGCCCCCCAACTCGCGGTGCCAAGCGGCGGCGTCGTCGGCGGAGGAGGCGAGGTGTTGCCGCGTGCCGGGCAGTCCCGCCGCCTTGATGGTCTCGATCTGTGTGTGCTTGTGGCGGCGGGCGCCGCTGAGCCGGGTTCCGTTGGTGGCCAGACCCAGCGCCTGGCTGAGCTGGTCGGCGAGTTCGACGCCCAGCTCCCCGCCGGTGATCACGGCGACCGGCTCGTGTGCAGCGACGGCCTTGCAGGTCGCCTCCTGGTCACCGACGTGCACGATGTTGTCGGCGAACTCGTCGGTGGTGAAGCTGCCCTGGTAGACGGGCGGCACCCCGGGTGTGCTTTGGACCCGCACCACGGGGTGCCCCTCGGCGAGGAAGGCGCGGGCCAGACGCAGCGTGGGGGCGTAGACGTCGACCATGACGACCGTCCCCTTGTCGTACGGCATGTGCTTCCTCAGCTTTCGCGGTCGAGGCTGGCCAGGACGTCGAGCAGGTGGTCGATGTCCTGGGGCGTGTTGTAGACGTGCACGCTGGCGCGCACCGAGGAGTCGCGCTCGCCCGCCCGGGCCTGGCAGTGGCCATCGGCGCGCACCAACAGACCGTGGCTGGCGAGGATGAATCCCAGGTCGTTGGAGCTGATGGCGCTGTGGCGGAAGGTGACGATGCCCTGCCTGCGCTGCACGGTGGAGTCGGCGGACAGGCTGAGCGGGCAGCCGAGCACCTCGTACGAGGAGAGGCGGTCCAGGCCATCGGTCAGCTGTACGCCCAGGCCCACGGTCCAGCGCTCGATCCGCTCCAGGTCCGCCGCCTCCAGCCAGTCGAGCGCGGCGTGCAGGCTGACGATGCCGGAGGTGTTGGGGCTGCCGCTCCAGCCCCCGGCCCGGAAGGCGGGCCCGCGAGCGCCGCGAGCCCATATCGCCCCGATGCCGGGCAGCGCCAGGGACTTGTGCCCGGAGAAGACGGCGAAGTCCACGTCGAGGCGGCTCATGTCCGCGGGCTTGTGCCCGACGCTTTGCGCCGCGTCCAGGCAGATGACCGCGTCAGGCCCGACCGTGGTCCGGATGCGGTGCACGTTCATGTCCGCGCCGTAGACGTGGTGGACGTGGGTGGCGGCGACGAACTTGGTGCGCTCGCTGACCAGGTCGGCCAGGGCCTGCTGGTCGTAGTCGTGCGAGTCGGCCTCGTACGGCATCTCCTTGACGATGACGCGCGTGCCCTGCCGCCCCAGCAGCTCCACGGCCTCCAGCCAGGGCAGGGCGTTGGCCTGGTGGTCGGCGAAGGGCACGATGATCTCGTCGCCGTCGGTCAGCCAGTCAACGAGCCAGTCCCGGGCGACGGTGCGCAGGCCCTCGGTCGTCCCGCTGGTGAAGTGCACGTGCGAGCGGTCGGGTTCGGGGTCGCGAAGGAAGGTCTTGACCCGGGTGCGGGCCTCCTCGATCAGGGCGGTCGTCCGGTTGCCCCACGGGTAGGTACCGCGTCCGGCGTTGGCGTTGCAGGTCCTCAGGTAGTCCTGGACGGCGTCCAGGACTACCTGAGGCTTTTGCGCGGTGGCGGAGCTGTCCAGGTAGCGCACGTCCGGGTTCGCCATGACGATGGGGAACTGGGCCCGCAGCGCTTCCTGCCAGGACGCCAAATCGGCGGGCGGGGGCGCGGGCGTGGCGGGCGTGTCGAGGGATGTGGGAGCCATGTCAGTCCCTCACCAGCGCAGCGCCGGCGTCGCGCCAGGCGATGATGCCGCCGCTGAGGCTGCGGACGTCGGTGTGGCCCATGCGCCGCAGCAGCGCCGCGTACTTCACCGACTGCTCGCCTACCGGGCATGCCAGGAGCACGGGCTGGCTGCGGCCGAACGGCATACCGGCTTGGATCAGTTCGGCGAAGATCTCGTCAACGATGTTGATCGAGCCGGGGATGTGTAGCGCGTCGAAGGCGAAGGCGCCGCGCAGGTCCACCACCAGCGGCCGGGCCTCATCGATCCAGCGTCGCGCGGCGGCGGCGTCGATGGTGGGGGCCGCCTCGACCTCGGCGTCGGTGAGGGTGGCGACCGAGTTGCGCCGGGCCGGCTGCCGCAGCAGTTCGGGGCGCCGCTTGCGTACGTAGCTCATATAGCTCTCGACGCGGTCGCAGACGATGAACACGGCCGTCTTGCGGTCGGTGAGCTGCGCGTCGATGGCCTGGAGGTGCCGGACCGCGCCGAAGTAGGCGGCGCCGCCGGTCGGGCCGGCGAGCATGCCGCAGCGGCGTACGAGGGTCAGCATGCCGTCGATGGCCTCGTCGGCGGAGACGGATTCGATGGTGTCGTACGTCGCGGGGTCGAACAGGCCGACCTCGTTGACCTCGTCGATGTTGCGGATGCCGGGAATGAAGTCGGCCTTTTCCGCCACGAGGCCGATGACGCCCACGCTCGGGTCGTGGGCCCGCAGGGCGCGTGCCGAGCCGGTGGAGGAGCCCGCCGTGCCGACGGCGGCGATGAAGTAGTCAGGGGCCGCCCCGCCCAGGTCCTTGATGATCTCCGGGCCGGTGGCCGACTGGTGCGCCTCGATGTTGCGGGGGTTGTAGTACTGGTCCGTGTGGACGTACGCCGCCGTGTCCGCCGACAGCATCTGGTGGATCTTGGTGAGCGGGTCCTCGGTGTTCGTGGGGTCGAGGCACTCGGCCTGGCCGGGCAGTTCCTCGATCTCCGCGCCGAGCAGCAGGAGCAGGTCCTTGATCTCCGGGACCTTCATGCGGTTGGTGACGCTCTTGAACGGCAGGCCGTGCATGCCAGAGATGACGGCCAGGGCCTTGGCCGTGTTGCCGCTGGACAGTTCGACGACGGTGCGCTCGCCGGCGGCGTCATCGGCCAAGAGGGGCCGGACCATGTTCCAGGCCGCCCGGTCCTTCACGGAGCCGAACGGGTTGAGCATCTCCAACTTGGCGTACAGATCAACGTTCTGTAGGCCGTGGATCTCGGGCGATATCCGAACGAGCGGGGTGTCGCCTATGACCTCGGTGATCGAGTCGTACCTCAACTGTCTTCCCCCGTACATATATTGGGCCAGTAGTTCTCATCCAGGCACCAGCGCCACTCCGCGCCATCCCGATAGACCGCAACCTTGCGGGCGATGGGCTGGTGCAGAGCGTGGTCCGCGCTGAAGTCCATGAAGTACCCCGCGGTATTAACGAAGGCGAGCAGGTCGCCGACGCGTGGGCGCCGCGGGAAGTGCACCAAGCGGCGGGTGATGAAGTCCGCCTCTAGGCAGAGGTTTCCGATCAGGTACGCCCCGACAGGGCCGCTCGCGGCCTGGTCGTCGTCACCGGGGCGGGGCACGAGCACCGGGTCCATCAGGACGCCGTGCTCCTCCAAACTGACGTCGGAGGCGTTCATCTCAAGGCGTACGAAGCAGTCACCGCCCGACGTGTCGCGTACCTCAAGCACCCGCGCCAGCGCGATGCCGCACTGGTCAACCAGCGCCCGCCCCGGCTCGATGTGCAGGTCGTACAGGTTCTCCAGGAGTTGGGTGGCGAGCGGCCGGCCGAGCGAGGGCGCCTGGGAGGTCAGCAGTTCATCGAGATAGCGCGGGCCCGCGACCGGCCGGTGGGCCGGGTAGAGGCCGAGCGCTCCGCGCAGCGTCCCCTGCTCGCTGCGTAGTCCGTAGCCGTGGCCCCGCCAGGTCAGCGGAGGACGCTTGCCGAGTACGGCGTTGGTTAGTTCGCTGGTGTACTCGTCCCACTGGTTGCCATCGGCGAGGTAGTCCACGCCGAAGCCGCCGCCGATGTCGATGGCCCGCGGACGTAGTCCCCGGGCCGAGCAGTCGGCCATGACCTTGAGGCAGCCGTCTAGGGCGGTGGCCTTCTCGGCCAGCCCGATGGTGTCCAAATGGTAGGCGAGGCCGATGAGTTCGACGCAGTCGCGGTGTGTCTCCATCGCGTCGAGCAGCCGGGGCACCTCGGCCACGGGCGTGCCGAAGCGGCTGCGGCGGCTCATGACGGTGACGCCGCTGCTCTCGAAGTCGCAGAGCCGCAAAAGCACGCGCACTCGTGGGAGTTGGTGTTTGGTAACGATGGCGGCGAGTTGTTCGAGCTCGCCTGTGGAATCGGCGTTGACGATGACGCCGGTGCGCGCCGCGAGCCACAGGAACTCGCTGCTCTTCGGCCCGGTAGCCATGATCCGTTCCGGGGCGAAACCGCAGCCCAGGGCGTGCTGAAGCTCGCCGATGGACGCGATGTCGATATGTGCTGCGGTGTCGGCGAGGCGTCGTACCAGCGCGCTGGACCGGTTGGCCTTGTGGGCGAAGTAGACGGTGCCGCTCAGCCGGTGCCGGTCGTAAACGTCCTGGAAGCGCTGGACGTTCTCCGCGATCTGGTCGGGCAAGACGATATTCAGCGGCGAACCGAGTGCTCTGGTGAGCTGGTGCAGAAAGTCCGGGCGGTCGAGCAGTGACTCCAGCCGGGATTCCAGCCGCGGTGCAAGGTAGAGAGGAGTGCTCATTGAAGGATAAACCTCTTGATCTTCTCGTAGGTGGGTAAACCGCTCGGAGAAGCAACGTGAGACTAATACGCATCGATTATCGTTTTCAACTGTCTGGAGTGACAAGCTGCGAACTGCCGCTTTTCTGGGTGGGTTTGTCGCAATTCCGGTTCGCTGGTGACACACGAACCTCTCGTGGCCTCGTCCGATACGGGGAACAGTGGGCACCGCGGCCGAAAGGCGCAGCCGACACCGGGCGTGGCGTGTGGGTCACCGAGGAGCACGACGCGCTCCCTGCTCCTCTCCCGCGCGGGGTCGGTGGTGGGCGAGGCGTCCACGAGCGCCCGGGTGTAGGGATGTTGCGGGTTTTCCAGGACCGACCAAGCCGGGCCGTGCTCCACGACCTTGCCGAGGTAGAGCACCGCCACCTGGTCCGCGGAGCGCCGTACGAGCTGGATGTCGTGGGACACCAGCAGATAGGAAAGCCCCATCGTGGCGCGCAAGTTATCCAGTAGCCGCATCATCCCCACGCGCAAGGACGCGTCCAGTGCCGATACCGGCTCGTCCAGCAGCACCAGCCGTGGCTTGGTCGCCAACGCCCTCGCGATGGCGACGCGTTGGCGCTGTCCTCCGGACAGCAGGCCGGGGCGTAGCCGCTCGGTCCCGGGCGGCAGCTCCACCATGGTGAGCAACTCCTCGACCCGGGTTGCCCGGTGGGCCGCCGACGCCCGCTGGATGTCCAGCGGCTCCGCGATGATGTCGCCGACCCGCATTCGCGGGTCGAGCGAGGCGGCCGGGTCCTGGAAGACGACCTGCACCTGCCGGCGCAGCTCACGCCGGTCCCGCGGCGTCAGACGGCTCAGATCGTGCCCGAGGACGTCGATCCGGCCGCTTTGCGGGGCCGCGAGCCGAAGGATTTCATGCAACGTGGTGGTCTTTCCGCAGCCGGACTCGCCCAGCAGCGCGAGTGACTGGCCCGCAAGGACCGTGAAGCTCACCCCGTCCACCGCGCGCACGGGTGGCGCGGCCCGGCCCAGGCGCTGCCGGGCCCGGTAGTGACGCCGCAGCCCCGCCACCCGCAGGACCGGGGCCCCGGCTGCACTGGGAGCTGCTGGTGCGGCGCGCTCCTCGTCTCGGGTGGCCGCGAGCAACTCGCCGAGGTGCCCGGCCGGAACCGCCGCACCGAGCAACGGCAGCACGCCGCCCTCCTCGGTGATCCGCCCGTCTCGCATGACGGCGACGCGGTCGCACGAGCGCGCCACCACCCCCAGGTCGTGGGTGATCAGCAGCAGGGAGCAGCCCCGGTCCTTGCGTAGGGCCTCCAGCAGGTTCAGCACCCCGGCCTGCACGGTCGTGTCGAGGGCACTGGTCGGCTCGTCCGCGATCAACAGATCGGGATCGCCGGCGATCGCCACGGCGATGGCGACCCGCTGCCGCATGCCGCCGGAGAATTCGTACGGGAAGGCCCGGGCGCGACGCGCGGCATCTGGGATGCCGACCTGATCCAGGAGGTCCACCGCCCGGCGCAGGGCTGCGGCGCGCGACACCCGACGGTGCACGCGGACCGCTTCGGCGATCTGCCGGCCCACGCTCGTCACGGGCAGCAGCGCAGCCAGCGGGTCCTGAAACACCATCCCGATCCGGTCACCGCGGACCCGGGACATCTCCCGGTCGTCGAGGCCCAGCAGTTCCCGCCCCGCCAGCCGCACGGACCCCCGTACCTCGGCTCTGCCCGGCACCAGGCCGATCAGCGCCGACGCCGTCACCGACTTGCCGGACCCGGACTCGCCGACCATGGCAAGGCACTCCCCGCGGCGCAGCGTCAGGTTGACCTCCCGCACCGCCCGCAGGTCCGGCCGTCGCGTACGCCGGTCGCCGGTGAACGTCACCGAGAGCCCGGCGACCTCAAGCAACGCCGGCTCCTCCGCAGCATCCGAGCCCGCCGCGACTCCCCGCACCGCATCCGTTGTGACCGCGTCGGACTCTGCCGCGCCCGGCTGCTCTGTGCTCGGCTGCTGTGCGCTCGTCTGTTTCGCGCCCGGCTGCTCTGGGTCCGGCTGCTCTGCGTCAGACCGCATGTGCTTCTCCCTCGTCCAGCGCCCGTCTGAGTGCCTCGCCCAGCAGGCCCACGCCCGTGACGGTCACCACGAGGAAACCGACTGGCGCCAGGAACACCCATGGATAGGTGAGCGCCGAGCCGGAGCCGTCCGCGACCAGCGAGCCGAGCGAGACGTCGGGTGCCTGGATGCCGAAGCCGAAGTAGCTCAGCCCTGCCTCGCTCAAAATCGCGGCGCTGACGTGCAGCGTGCAGTCGATGACCAGCAGCGGCACCAAATGCGGAACCAGGTGCTTGCGGACGATCCACCCGGCCCCCGCCCCCATGTAACGGGCGGCCCCGACGAACTGCCGCCCGCGCAGGCTGAGCGTTCGCGCGCGGATGACCCGCGCGGTGAGCGTCCACTGGAACAACGCGATCACCAGCACCATGT
The DNA here is from genome assembly GCF_014203645.1 of Streptomyces zagrosensis. Classification (GTDB taxonomy): domain Bacteria; phylum Actinomycetota; class Actinomycetes; order Streptomycetales; family Streptomycetaceae; genus Streptomyces; species Streptomyces zagrosensis. Next base: position 283,766 of record NZ_JACHJL010000012.1, read on the forward strand.
AGAGCCAGGACCGGTCCCGCAGGGTGGGCGAGATGACCGCGACCACCAGGAACGAGGGCAGGATCAGCAGCATGTCCACGCCCCACATCAGCGCCCGGTCGGCCCGCTTGCCGAAGTAGCCCGCCGCGAGCCCGACCGCCGTCGCGAGCGCCGTGGAGATCACGGCCACCAGCACCCCGATGACCAGCGATTTCTGCAAGCCGCGTACGCACTGGGCGAGTACGTCCTCGCCGAGCCGCGCGGTGCCAAGCCAGTGCTTGGCCGACGGCTCGGCCAACATCGCCTCGGGACGCTGCGTCGTGTGGTCGTACGGCCACAGCCACGGCCCCAGCACGGCGAGTCCCACCAGCAGCGCCAGCAGCAGTGCCCCGACCACCGCCATCGGGTCGCGCAGCATCCGAAGGGCCAGGGAGTCGCGCCGCACGTCCCCGGCCCTGGCCGGGAGCGCCGCGCTCGGTTCCGCCGTCACCGTCGCTCCACCCCTCGCACCCGGGGGTCGAGCAGCACCTGCACGGCGTCGGCCAACAGGCCGGCGAGCACCACGAGCACCGCGATGAACAGCGTGACGGAGGCGACGATCGTCGCGTCCTGCGCCTGGATGCCGTGCAGCAGCCAGTCGCCCATCCCGCTCCACCCGAAGATGCGTTCGGTGAACACCCCGCCCGTCAGGTGCAGCCCAAAGGTGAACGCGAACAGCGCCACCATCGGCATCAGCGCCAGGCGCACGCCGTGCCGGAGCACCGCCTGCCCTCGGCGCAGCCCCTTCGCCCGTGCCGCCCTGAGGAAGTCGCTGCCGAGCACGTCCAGCATCGCGGCGCGCTGATAGCGGCTGTAGAACGCCGCCTGGGGGAGCGCTATGGCCAGCGTGGGCAGCGCCAGATGCCGCAGCCGGTCACCGGCCGCGGCCCAGCCGGTGTGGTCGGAGCCCGGGGTGGTCTCCCCCGAGAAGTACAGCAGTTGGGTGCCGAACGCCTCGTTGACCGGCAGCCACACCATCTTCAGCACGGTGCCGAGCACAAAGACCGGGACCGAGAGCAGCACCAACGAGCCGACCAGGAAGAACTGGTCGGATGCCCGGCCGCTGCGCAGCGCGTTCCACAGCCCGGCCGACACCCCGAGCACGATGGCGAGCAGGCTTCCAGCGAGAAACAGCCGCAGGCTGGTGCCGCACCGTCGCCACAGCTCGTCCGCCACGGGCCGGCCGCCGACCGTCTCACCGAAGTCGCCACGCGGCAGCCCGGCGAGCCACTCCACGAACCGCCGGGGCAGCGGCGTGTCGAGTCCCAACCGCCGTGCCTGGGCGTCGATGACGGCCTGCGGTGGCCGCGGCTGCTGGCCGCGCAGCTCCGCGAGCGGGTCGAAGCTGAGCGAGGCCAGCGCGTACGCCGTGAAGGCCGCGGCCAGGCACAGGCCGCCACGCCAGGCCAGCTGCCGCAGCAGCCAAGCCGCCACCCGCCGAACGGCGGGCCCATTCCACCGCTTCCCGGCCGCGGCGGCGCCTAAGGTGTCGGGGCTCACTTCGTGAATCCGGCGCGGTCGAAGCCGTAAACTCCCAGCCCGTGTGCGCCGTAGTTGGCCAGTTCCTTGCGTACCGCGTAGGCACCGGAGCCGGCGTACAGCGGCAGGTGGTGCGCGTGCTTCCAAGCCAGAACGTCGATCTCATTGGCAACGTGCCGGCGCTTGGCGGGCTCAAGTTCGGCCAGGCCCTGGTCGTAGAGTTGGTCTACGCGCGGGATGTGGATGCGGCCGAAGTTGCTCCCGAAGTCGTTGCCCCGCGGCTTTTGGAACACCGGCCGGTCGTGGGCGAAGGGCGATGCGGACTTCGTCCATTCGAAGGCGATCAGGTCGAAGTTCCCGGGCAGCAGATAGCCGTCGTAGAACCGCTCCAGCGGGACGGTGCGCACCAGCGCCTCAATGCCGGCCTTACGCAGCTGCTCCCTGAGCAGTCCGCAGACCGTTTTGCCAACGGGAGTCTCCTGGCCGATCAGCCGAAGCGACAGCCTCTGGCCGTCCTTGACCCGGTACTTTCCGTTGAGCTTCCAGCCCTGCGCGTCGAGTTGTTTGCCGGCTGCTTCCGAGTCGAAGGGCAGGGTGCCGGAGTTGTCGCGGTAGCCCGGATCGCCGGGCGGCAGGATGTGGTTGCCAACTGGCTTGGCGCCCGGGACGATCCGCCCGACGAGCGCGGCGGTGATGGCCTCGCGATCGACGGTTTGGGCTACCGCGCGGCGCAGCCGCTCGTCGGCCAGTGTGGCGCCCTTGCCGCCGTTGAAGGTGAGTTGCCCGGCGAGGCGCTCGGGAGCCGTGCGGATCTCCACCCCGGGCATGGTTCTGGCACGGGTGAAGAGATCGAGGTCGGCGCCAATGGGGTAGAGGTCGATGCCCCGGTTGGCGAGTTCGTCAGCCCGCGCGGCCGGGTCAAGAACGCGCAGGATCACACGGTTCAGCGGTGGCTTCCCGGCCCACCACGATGGGTTGCGCCGAAGGGTGATGGTCTTGCCCGTCCGGTCGATCCTGTCGATGGCGAACGGCCCCGCGGTGACGGCGGGCCTTTGCAACCAACCCTTGTTGAAGGCGCTCGCCGTGGCGGTGAGCTGCTTCGGCACTAGCGGACTGAACAGCCCCTGCCACTCGGCGAACGGCCTGCGGAGCTTGACCACCGCCTCCTTGTCCGACCTCCCCCGCTCGACGGAGGTGATCTCGGAGTAACCCACGGTGCTGTACGCCTCGTAGGCGGTGTCCTTCCCGCTCAGCGCTCGCCACTGGCCGCGCAGGTCCTCCCATGTGATCGGCCTGCCGTCGCTCCACACCGCGTCGTCCGCGATCCGGTAGGCAATGGTCTGCGGCGACGTTGAGGTGAGCGCGGCGGAGGTGAAGAACGCCTTGTTCACGACGCGTTCGCCGGTGGGCGCGTCCTTGAACGCGGTCGGGAGGATCGCCTCCGTGAGTTGCCAGGTCACCACGCGCGCACCGTTGACCTGGACGGGGTTGTAGTTGGTCGGCAGGGCGTCCACCGGCACTCGCAGATCACCGCCGTCCCGCAGCGCCGCCAGGGGCTGGGCGTTGATGTCCTGCTCACCGCGCGCCGCGGGCTTCCCACCCGGGCCGTTGCCGTCCTGGCCGCTGTCGGCGCTGCACGAACCCAGCAGTACAGCGGCACAGAGGGCGGCCGTACTGCGCGTCGCGACTCGTCTGGACGTTCGGAACATGCCTGAGGTCCCCTTCCCCGGCCGGCCAGGCGGCCGGTCACGGGCACACTATCCAAAATGAAAATCGTTTTCTATAGGGCGGGCTTTCTGTCGCCTCCCACCCCCGGCCGCCCCGGGCCGGGGGCGTGCACGCTCCCGACCGGCTGGAGATCAGCTGCCGATGAGCCTCAGCGAGACGCTGGTCCGAAAGCATCCGCGTGTCCCTGTGGACCTCGCGTCGCGTGCCCTTGCCGCACACCTGCCGAAGCTTGTGTGTGCCGTCCTGCTCACTCGGCACGATGACCCAAACCACCGGCAGAACAGCAGGACATCGAATGCCGGCTCACCGGAGCGGCGATCGAGCTCGATCCGCTGATGACGCATCTGGGCGCCCGGGGGACACACCCCACGCCGCCCATGTGGAACGGGCAGCACCTTTGGCGGTTCCACCAGCGAGAGCCCTGCCGCACTGTTCAGAGCGGAAGGCTGCACGAGACGGGCGGTGACCATCTGACGGAGCGTCAAAGTCGCGGCGGCTCAGGGCGATCTGGGAAGGCCATCTACCCGAGCTTCGTTGCTTATGTGACGGGCCCGAGCGGGCCCGGCTGCGGAGTCTCCCAGGAGCACATCGAGTGGGACGAGGCTTCGAGGCGTTTCGGCCTGACCAGCTGCCAGCTGCCAGGTAGGCCGTGACCAGCGAATTCACGTGGCCCAGGGCGGGGAAGCCGCCCTGGGCTCAGGCCTAGCGCTATTGATTCTTCTGATGTGCGCCTATAGCCTGTGGGGGTCTGTTTGGTGAATGCAATAAAATGCCGAGAGGCGGGTGGCATGAACAAATCGAGCGAAGAAAAGGCAGCAGAATTAGGTGACGAGACGCTGACCAGACTCGGTGACGCCGTTGGACAGCCTCCGGCCAGCATGGCGGAGAACGCCAAGGCCCTGTTCTCGTTCCTCTCCGCTGCTTCTGGCGCCTCCGACGATAATGCTGCTTCTGGTGCTTTCGAGCACAATGACGTGCGCACCGACGATTCGGTTCCCGTCGCGTCGGCGGCGTCCTCGGCGACTGCCGATCAGGCTCGTGGCTGAAGGCGCGCACACTGCGTTCCCGTGTTCCCATCGCACGCACAAAACACCTGTGATCCGGACCGGCAGTGGGCCGGCCCGGACCAAAAGGCGCCTTTGTCTACGCGTACCACGTCAGTGACGCTGCTCCAGGGCGTACGTCCGTAGGCCCGCGCGCGTGATGGTGTTGACCAGTTCCGCCGCTTGCTTTGAGCGTTCCGTCTCGCGTTGGAGGAGCTTTTCCAGATGCGCCAGGCAGCGTGACCGGATGGGGCCGATCGAGCCGCGCGGCATGCCCAGCGTGGCGCTGATCTCGTCGTAGGGCATCGGTGGGTCGGTCACCAGCAGACCGAGCAGGGCCTGGCACTTGGTCGAAAGTCCGCAGTAGGCGAGCAGGACCTCGTTGTCCCGCTCCTTCGCCAAGGCCGCCTCCTCGGGGCGGTTCTCGGACGGTTCCGGGCGGTCGAAGACCGGCGAGTCCCCGACGGGGACGCTGCGGCCGGACTTCTCGATGTGCTTCAGGCTCTCCCGGCGGGCCGACACCGAGATCCATTGCGTGAGCTTCTCGGGATCACGGAGTTTGCCCAGGTGCTGGATGACGCGTAGCCACGTGGTCTGGCTGACGTCCTCGCAGTCGGCGACGGAGAGCCTGTGACCGCGGGCTATGGCCCAGATCAAAGGCGTATACCGTTCTACGATGCAATTCCAGCCGTCTTGATTGCCTGCTATGCAGTCGTCTACCAATTCATTCAGACTGGGCGTGCGCATGATATCCCCCGGTTTTGTCTTTCATCCCCGTTACCTTCGGTCAACTACTCACACCTGACCGAAGGTAATCAGCCATACCGCCCTGGGGTGTTCCCGCCTGGTGTTTGGTGGGCCCTGGGTCCGGTTAACTGGTTATGTAAGTGGTTAGTTGGTTACTCCCCCCTATACACCCAATTATTATATGGGGCGTCCTAAGTGGGGTGTCAATCGACAGTTTCGTCACCAAGAACTTGATCGTTGTACGGAATGTGGCCTGTTGGCCTGCACGGCAGTCGCGGAGCGGGCACCGCTCGACGCTGGACGCCGCGTGTGCTCGGCGTCGTCCGCGAGGGGATGAACAAGCAGGTCGCCGCCGAAAACGCGCCAATCTACGCGCATTCCGGAATGTGCGGTTCCGCGCCTGACGGCTGCGGTCCTGGCTCGTTCTTCGCGGTACGTCCGGAGGGGCTGGGGTGTTGGCCTCGGGTGCTGTTTGATCGACTGAATAGCTATATGTGATGTCTGTCACAAAGCTGATCGAGTCCTGTCACGGATGTATCCGGGGCACGTTGGCCCGGATCTGGGGTTAGCGCGAGAGCAGGGACACCATCAGCTCAAGAGGGAGGCAGCCGTGTCGGTCCTCGTGGGGCGCAATCGCTAGGAAGGCAACCGTGACCGCTGAACGCAACCCGTGGCCGGCGCTGGGCGCGCTGATCGCTGGGTTCTCCCTCATCGTTCTGGACATGACCGTGGTGGCCGTCGCCAACCCCGTCGTCATGGAGGAACTTGAGGCCGGCGTCTCCGAAGTGATCTGGGTGACCAGCGCCTATCTGTTGGCCTACGCGGCGCCGTTGCTGTTCACGGGCCGGCTGGGCGACCGCTTCGGGCCCAAGAACGTGTATCTGAGCGGCCTGGTGGTGTTCACGCTCGCGTCGCTGTGGTGCGGCATGGCCGACAGCATCGACATGCTCATCGCGGCGCGCGTCGTGCAGGGCCTGGGGGCCGCGCTGATGACCCCGCAGACCATGGCGATGATCACGCAGATCTTCCCCGCCGACAAGCGCGGTGCCGCCATGGGCGTCTGGGGCGGTTCCGCCGGTGTCTCCATGCTGCTGGGGCCGGTGGTGGGCGGGCTGTTGGTTGACTCCGCAGGTTGGGAGTGGATCTTCCTCATCAATGTGCCGATCGGCGTCCTCGCGTTCGCCCTGGCCTGGCGGCTGCTGCCGACGCTGCCCACCCGGAGCCAAACTCTTGACCCGCTCGGCATCCTGCTGTCCTGCGCCGGCATGTTCCTGCTCGTCTACGGCCTTCAGGAGGGCAACAGCAAGGACTGGTCGGCCGGCATCTGGTCGGTGATCGCCGCCGGTCTGCTCGTCCTCACCCTGTTCGTTGTGACACAGGCCCGTAATACGCGGGAGCCGCTGCTGCTGTTGAGCCTGTTCCGTGACCGTAACTTCACGCTGGCGAACATCGGCATCGCCGCCATGGGCGCCGCCGTAACCGCGATGACCGTGCCCTCGTACTTCTATCTCCAGGGCGTGCGCGGGCTCTCGTCGATGGAATCGGCCCTGATCTTCGCGCCGTTGGCGATCCTCACCGGCGCCTTTTCCCCGATCATCGGCAAGAAATCCGACAAGGCTCATCCACGTACCTTCACCACCATCGGCTTTGTGCTGTTCGCCGTCACGATCGTCGCCTACAGCGTGCTGATGGCGGACCCGGACTCGCCGCTGTGGATGTTCTCGGCCACCGCCGCCCTGACCGGCATCGGCAACGGCATGGCCTGGGGCCCGCTCGGCGCCATCGCCACCCGCAACCTGCCCGTGCACCAGGCCGGTGCCGGTTCGGGTGTCTACAACACCAACCGGCAGCTAGGTGCCGTGCTCGGCAGTGCCGGGGTCGGCGCGCTGTTCGCCAACCGGATCGAAACGCACTTGCCGCAGCTCGCCGGTAGTGGGGCCCATCTGGAGGGCAGCGCGAGCGCCGTACCGAGCGTGGTGCACGAGCCGTACAGTACGGCGCTGAGCGAAACGGGGCTGCTGCCCGTCCTCTTCCTGGTGCTGGGCGCCCTTGCCTGTTCTCTGTTCCTCCGCTTTCCGCCGCCGGAGCCGGAGGGCAACTCCGCGAATGCCGCTCCGCACAAGGTGGAAGACGCCGTCTGAGGACGGTCGAAAGGGTGTGTCGTCCATGGGTACCGCGAACGACTTCGGTCACTGGATTCGCAAACTGAGCTCCGTCGAGGCCCCCCGGGCCAACCTGGTGTGTTTTCCGCACGCCGGTGGCTCGGCGAACTTCTACGTCCAATTCGCGCGCCGTTTCGGCGATCTCGATGTGCACGGTGTGCAATATCCCGGCCGGCAGGATCGCCGACGTGAGCCGTTCCGGGACAGCATTGAGGAATTGGCCGCCGAAACAGCCGAGTTGTTGAGTGAGTGGGGCGCGGACGACGCCAACACCCAGGTGCCGATCGTTCTCCTGGGCAACAGCATGGGGGCCTTGGTCGCCTTCGAAGTGGCCCACCGCCTTGAGGCGGCGGGCAGCGCGCCCCTGGCGCTGTTCGCCTGCGGCCGGGTGGCACCGACGTTGCTCAAAGACCAGAGCACCCACCTCAAGAGTGACGATGCCTTCCTTCGTGAGATGGCGCTGCTCGGTGGCCTGGGCAGCGAGTTGCTCCAGGACGAGGAGATACGCGACCTCGTCCTGCCACCCATGCGTGCCGACTATCGGCTCGCGGAGACCTACTCCTGTGCCCCGGAGATGCAGCTCACCGCGCCCATCCAGGTGCACATCGGAAACGCGGACCCCAAGGTGAATGAAGCAGAAGCAACGCTCTGGAAGCAGAGCACCACCGGGGATTTCACCATGACGACACATGACGGTGGCCACTTCTTCTTCACCGACAACGGCGACCGCTTGATCGATGCCGTCAACAGCTGCGTGCACGACGCCCTCGCGGCGAAGTCTGTGAACATGCCCTGATTTCCCAAAGATTATGCGCGTTCTCTGTATCTGAACGGCCCTGCCCAGGATCTAGCAGGTTGACCACGTGGTCGCTGGCAAGAGTCCGAGGGTGGGGGAAACAGCATGGCCGTCGAGAAGCCCGACATCATCGGAGCTCTACGCAAGTCGCTGAAGGAGACCGAGCGGCTGCGGCGCCAAAACCAGCTACTGATCGACCAGGCGGCCGAGCCCCTGGCCGTCGTCGGGATGAGCTGCCGCTACCCCGGCGGGGTCAACTCGCCGCAGGCCCTGTGGTCGATGGTTGCCGAAGGGCGCACGGGGGTCTCGGAGTTCCCCGACGACCGCGGCTGGGACCTGGACAACCTGTACGACCCGGACCCGGACCACGTCGGCACGGCGTACACCCGGCACGGCGGATTCCTCGACGACATGGCCGAATTCGATGCCGAGTTCTTTGGCATCGGCCCACGTGAGGCGCTGGCCATGGACCCGCAGCAGCGGGTGCTGCTCGAAGGGGCCTGGGAGGCATTCGAAGACGCCGGCATCGACCCGCACACCCTCAAGGGCAGCGACACCGGCGTCTTTTGCGGTCTGATGTTCTCCGACTACCAGTTCGTCGCGGGGCTCAGCGACCGGCGGCCGGAGATCGAGGGCTACCTGTCCATCGCCTCCTCACCCAGCGTCGCCTCCGGTCGTATCAGCTACACCTTCGGTTTCGAGGGCCCCGCGGTCACCGTCGATACGGTGTGCTCCTCTTCCCTCGTGGCGATCGACCTCGCCGCCAAGGCGCTCCGGAACAAGGAGTGTGCGCTCGCCGTGGTCGGCGGCGCGACGACCCTCGCGCGGCCCAACGCCTTCATCGAGTTCAGCCGCCAGCGCGCCCTGTCGCCTGACGGGCTCTGCAAGGCGTACGCCTCTGCCGCCGATGGCGTCGGCTGGGCCGAGGGCATGGGCCTACTCATCTTGGAGCGGCTGTCCGACGCCAAGCGCAACGGGCGCCGCATCCTCGCCGTCGTACGCGGCAGCGCCGTCAACCAGGACGGCGCGAGCAACGGCCTCACCGCGCCCAACGGCCCCTCCCAAGAGCGGGTCATCCGGCAGGCCCTCGCCAGCGCCGGGCTGAGCCCGGCCGACGTGGACGCGGTTGAGGGCCACGGCACGGGAACGCCGCTCGGCGACCCCATCGAGGCCGAGGCGCTGCTCGCCACGTACGGGCAAAACCGCGAGAACGGGCCGCTGTGGCTCGGCTCGATCAAGTCCAACTTCGGGCACGCGCAAGCAGCGGCCGGTGTCGCCGGCGTCATCAAGATGATCATGGCGATGCAGCACGAGACCCTGCCGCGCACCCTGCACGTGGACGCGCCGTCTCCGCACGTGGACTGGGAGTCGGGCGAGGTCGCCCTGCTGACCGAGGCCCGGCCGTGGCCCGCTGGTGAACGCCGTCGGCGTGCCGGTGTGTCGTCGTTCGGTGTGAGCGGCACCAACGCGCACGTGATCCTCGAAGAGGCCCCGCGGGACGAAGCCGAGGCTTCGCCCGAGCAACCGGCCGGCCTCCGCCCCCCGGTCATCGTGCCGCTGTCCGCGCGCAGCGAGGACGCCCTGCGTGAACTGGCCGACCGAGTACGGGCGTACCTGATCGCCCGCCCGGACCTCGACCATCTCCACGTCGGCTTCTCCCAGGCCACCACCCGTGCCCACTTCGAACGCCGTGCGGTCATCATGGCCGCCGACCGGGGTGCCCTGCTCACCGGTCTCAGCAACCTGAGTACCGCAGAGCCCGCCGCACACGTCGTCGAGTCGCAGGTTGTCGGCTCCGCCGTGAAGCCGGTGTTTGTGTTTCCTGGGCAGGGTGCTCAGTGGGTGGGTATGGCGGTGGAGTTGTTGGATTCTTCGCCGGTGTTTGCGGCGGAGGTGGCGGCGTGTGGTGTGGCGTTGGGTGAGTTTGTGGATTGGTGTCTTGTGGATGTGTTGCGTGGGGTGGGGGGTGCGCCGGGGTTGGATCGGGTTGATGTGGTGCAGCCGGTGTTGTTTGCGGTGATGGTGGGTTTGGCGGCGTTGTGGCGGTCGTGTGGGGTGGAGCCGGCGGTGGTGGTGGGGCATTCGCAGGGGGAGATTGCTGCGGCGTATGTGGC
>NZ_JACHJL010000013.1 GCF_014203645.1 Streptomyces zagrosensis
AGAAGCACTACTCCGATCAGGCAGCGGCCAAAAGAGCCAACCTGAAAACCCGTCACCTCTCTGACCAGCTGATCAGCACCTCCCGAGCAACGGGGGAACCTCAGGTCAACGGTGCGCCGGGCCGCGCCGCCCGTACACCGGCTACAGCAGGACGAAGCAACCGCGGCGCTCCAGGTCGGCCAGCAGGCGCGGCGCGGGCTCGATAATGTTCCAGCGCAGGTCGAGCCGCTCCAGCGCGGGCAGCTCGGCGAGCCAGTCCGGCAGCTGCCGGACTCGGTTGCTGCGTAGGTCGAGTTGGCGCAGCAGGGGCAGCCCAGCCAACGCAGGAGGCACCTCTTCCATGGCGTTCTCGCGGAGGTCCAACTCGCGCAACCCGGCCAGCGCGGCGAACCCGTCCGGGAGGGCGCCGAGCTGGTTCCCCCGCAGCCACAGACCGCGGAGCCGGCGCAGCTGACCGATGGAGTCGGGCAACACGGACAACTGGTTGCGCTGAGCCCGCAGTTCGACGAGTCCAGCCATGCCGCCGATGGTGTCCGGCAGCGTGCTGAGTTCGTTGCCGCCGATGTTGAGGTAGCGCAGAGCGGTCAGGTGCCCGAGGGTGGCGGGAAGCTCCGTCAGCCGGTTGTTGTGCAGGTACAGGAAGCCGGTCAGCGCGGGCAGGTCGCCGAGTTCGCCGGGGATCGCGGTGAGCTCGTTGTGGCCGAGGTCCAGGGTATGTAGACGATGCAGCCGGCCGACGTGGGGCGAGAGTTCAGTGAGGCCGTTGTCCGCGAGGATCAGCGACCGAAGCTCGGTGCGCTCCCAGACGGATTCCGGCACCGTGCCAATGCCGCGTCGCCACCAGTTCAGCACCTCGTGCACGATTCCCACTCCCCCACTGCGCCGCTTCCTGAGCGACCCGGCCCGCCCGCCACCCTGCTCCGCGCTCTGCCACTGCGGTCACTGCGGTCACTGCGGTCACTGCGGTCACTGCGACCATTGTCGCGGACGGCGCCGGGCAGTCCCATACCGCCCCGCCACCCCCGAAGTCGTTGTTGATAATGGTTTTCATGAGCCATGTAGGGTGTCGTGCCATGAATGACTACACCCCCCAACGCAAGGGCCCGTACGAGCTGCGCCCAGCTCGGCCCGAGGACATCGAAGGTGCTCGGCGGGTCATGCTGGACACCTTCTACCGCGACTTCGGCTATGGCTACGTCCCCGCCTGGCATGCGGACGCCATCGACATCGAGGGCACCTACCTCAACGACCCACGGCACCTCCTCCTCGTCGCCGCGCTGGACGACGAGGTGGTGGGAACCACCGGGCTGCTCTCTCGGGGCCCGGCCCACCCGCCCCACCCGCGCTGGCTCGCCGAGCGGTACCGCCCGGGCTCGACCGCACAACTGGTCCGCGTGTACGTCGCGGAGGGGCACCGACGGCACGGACTGGCGCGGGCGATGGTCCATCAAGCCTGCTCCTTTGCTGCCGCGACAGACGGCTACGACTGCGTCTACCTGCACACGAACGTCAACGTCCCCGGTGCACAAGGCTTCTGGGACAGCATCGCCAAGGAGGTCTGCGACGCCAGGACAACCGGCGAACACGGCCCGGGCTTCGGCACGGTGCACTACGAGATTCCGCTCGGTTGATGAGGCCGCGGGGACCGCGGTCGAGGCCGTTTCGGTGCCAGGCCACGGTCCCTGCGCCACCTTGTCCTAGAGCGCCCTCCAGTGCGTAGCGTGCAGCGCATGACGACGACTCCTCAACACCCGATCGGATCGAAGTTCGGCGCCCGAAGCACCGCAAGTGACGTCCTGGACGGCATCGACCTGACCGGCGCCCACGCCGTGGTCACCGGCGGCTACTCCGGGCTCGGGCTGGAGACGACGCGCGCGCTCGCCGACGCCGGCGCCCGGGTGATCGTCCCTGCGCGGCGGCGGGCCACCGCCGAGAAGGCTCTCGCCGGCATCGATGGCATCGAGATCGATGAGCTCGACCTCGCTGACCTGGACAGCGTGCGGGCGTTCGCCGAGCGCTCGCTGGCTTCGGGCCGCGCCATCGACCTCCTCATCAACAACGCCGCGATCATGGCCTGTCCGCAAACGCGGATCGGCCCAGGCTGGGAGGCGCAGTTTGCGGTGAACCACCTGGGGCACTTCGCCCTGGTCAATCGGTTGTGGCCCGCGCTTGCCCGCGGTGGGGCCCGCGTGGTGTCCGTATCGTCCCTGGGTCACCACGCATCGGGCATCCGCTGGGACGACATGTGGTTCGACCATGGTTACGACAAGTGGCAGGCATACGGCCAAGCGAAAACGGCCAATGCACTGTTCGCTAGTGCACCTCGACGCGGTGGGCCGGGATGCGGGCGTACGGGCGTTTTCGCTGCACCCGGGCGCCATTCTTACTCCGCTCCAGCGCCATCTGCACCGGCAGGAGATGCTCGATATGGGCTGGATCGACGAGGCGAGCACTGCCGCCGAGGTGTTCAAGACTCCCGAACAGGGCGCGGCGACCCAGGTGTGGGCGGCGACGTCTCCCCAACTCGCCGGCCTGGGCGGCGTCTACTGCGAAGACTGCGATGTCGCCGAATTGTGCACGGATGACGGACCGCAGGTTGGTGGCGTACGCGCACACGCGACCGACCCACGACAGGCGGCCCGGCTGTGGGCGCTGTCGGCGGAACTGACGGGCGTGGACGCGTTCGCGGCTTCGGCGTAACGGCAGCGCGTAGCAGGACATCGGGACGGCAGCGAGCGCACGGCAGGATGGGCCGCCACTTTGGTCGCCGGCCGGCCTCGCGGACCCGCCGGCTGTCGCACCGTCTCAGGCGTGACGGCACCGGTGCAGCCACACCCATGCCGGGGATGGGGGCAGCCCTACTGCTGTGGTGAGCGACGGAGCAGGCCATGGCCACAACGCGGGCCACCGGTGGGGTGGCTCACTGGCGATGGGCGCGCCTGGTCAGGCGATCGCCCCACTCGCTCATCGGGGTCGTACGGCCCAGGACCAACCGGCCACCGTTCAGGGGCCCGCGGGCCCCTGAACCGTGCCATATCGGGCCGCACGCGATCCCCAGAGCACCACCGACGAGCCGCACACCCTCCGTGACGAGCGCACCAACCATGGCGCATGATATTGATATGTCGCCTTTGCCGCAAAACAAGGGGAAAATCGCATCCAGTGGTCTGCCGCTGGAAGTGTTTGACGCGGCGCCCGTAGGGGTGGGGGTCTATCGGACCGAACGTCTGGTTCTGGCGTACACCAACGACGCATACCACCGGATCTTCGGCGACCGACCGCTTGGCATGCCCATCCGCGAGCTATTCGCCGACCTGCGGGAACAGCGTGACCTGGACCTGCTGGAGCATGCCTTCCGTACCGGCGAGGCGACCCAGGCAACGGCCATCCCCTTCACCATGGGCGCCGCTGCCGCAGACGGCATGGACGACGCGGCGCAGCGGTATCTCTCGTTCAGCGCCACCAGGATCGAGCTCGCGGACCGGGAGCCGGGGCTGCTGCTCGTCGTAGTGGAGGAGACCGATCGGGTCAATGCCGTGGAGCGGACCCGGGTGCTGGCCGAGGAGCGGCGTCGGGCCCTGCGGCGCTACGAGAGCCTGATCGCGGCGCTCACCCAGCAGGTGTGGGTGAGCGACCAGCACGGGCAGGTCTTCGAGCACAGCGCATCCTGGGAGCGGACGACCGGGCAGCCTCGGGATGCCATCCGCGGCGATGGCTGGCTTGATGCGGCCCATCCAGACGACCGCGGCGGGCTGGCGCGCGCTTGGTTCCGTGCAGCCTCAGAGGCGCCGGACCTGTTCCAGTACACGTACCGGCTGCGGCAGGCCGACGGCAGTTACCGCCACTGCGAGTTGCACGCCGTTCCGGTGCGAGAGAACGGCCAGGTTCTTGAGTGGGTGGGCGCCTGCACCGATATCGAGGAACGCTGGCTACTGGAGCGGCGCGGCGAGCTGATCCGGCGGGCGGCCCGCGCGGTGGCCGAGTCGCCCACCGCCCCCGAGGCGTTCGCCGTCCTGAGCACGGTGTTGGTGCCAGCGCTTGCCGACGAGTGCGGGATCTACCTGCTCAGCGAGTTCTTTGCCCCGGAAAGTACGGTCGAACCCGCCCCGTTGTCCGTTGAGCGGGTCGCGGCGACCGCGCGCCCTGGCCTCCCTTCGGGGCTGCCGCCGCGCAGGGAGGAGCTCATCGGCGCGCAGCACGCAATCACCCGGGCGGTTCGAGGCCGACAGCCGCTGCACGAGACGTTCCCGCCCGGGGCCGTGCCCTCGGATTTCGCCCCGCCGGGCACCATGCCTTGGCTGACGCGTACTGGCGCGCACAGCGGCGCGCTGCTGCCGATCCTGGTGGACGGCGAGGTGGCGGCCGTTGTCGCGGCGTTCGTGTGCGGCGACCGCGACCCCATCTCACAGGCGGACCGCAACCTGATGCGGGAGCTGATCGAGCAGGCGCACGCGCCACTCAGTCGGGCCATGCAGCTCCAGCGCACCCAGCAGGTCGCCAGGGCGCTGCAACACAGCCTGCTCACGCCGCCCCCCGAGGTACCGGACATCGCCATCACGGCCCGCTACCTGGCCAGCCCCGCGGCGGCCGAGGTGGGCGGCGACTGGTACGACTCGTTCGTGCTGCGTGACGGCGTCACTGTGTTGATCATCGGTGATGTGGCGGGGCACGATCTGGAAGCCGCCGTCACCATGGGTCGTACGCGCAACATGCTGCGGGCGCTGGCCGTGGACCGAGAGGAGCCGCCCGGTGACATCTTGCGCCGGCTCGACGTCAACACGCTGGTCCTCAGCCCGCAGGAGTCCACCACGACCTGCGTCCTGGCCCGCGTCGAAGGCCCGCCGGGTGGGCCCTGGCAGTTGAACTACTCTGTCGCGGGCCACCCCCCGCCACTGTTGGTGACCTGGGATGGCGAGGCGTACTTCCTCGATGACGCGCAGGACATTTTGCTCGGTGGACTCATGCCGGACGAGCCGCGCAACAGCAGCGTGCACCCGCTGCCCCGGGGCTGCACGCTGTTGCTGTACACCGACGGCCTGGTCGAGCGCCCGGATGAGGACCTCGACCAGGGGCTTGAGCGGCTGCGCCGCCATGCGGCCACGCTCGCCCGCGAACCGGTCGATGCGTTCTGCGATGTGCTGCTGGCTCACCCCGCCCAAACCGGCCGCGACGACATCGCGATGCTTGCGCTACGGCTGCCAGCGCCATGAGATCCGGCGCCGAGCGCACGGTGTGCCAGTTCCGGACGCGCCCGCGGCAGCACTCCGGTCATTTGATAAGGTCCGGCGCGTACGCGAGACATGACGGCCCGACGCCCGAGCGGTGACGGCCGCGGCGACCAGGGAGGTTGATGAATATGGCCCGGCCAACAGCGTCATCGACCTGCCCTTTTCCGGACCGCCGAGGTAAGTGAGCGGCCCGGTCATCAACGACCAGGAGTGTCGCGTGTCTTCTCTTTCTTCTGCCGACGCGGGTTCTACCGATACGGATACGGCCCGTACAGGTCCGGCCCGTACAAATTCGGCCGGTACAGATTCGGCCGGTACGGATTCAGCCGGTTCCGCTAGCAGTGGGGAATCGACCGGTACGGAACTCAGCACCGACCGGCTCGTCTTGCGGCAATGGCCCCTTGATGAGCTCACCGCTGTCATCGATGAGGTGCGGCTCGCGCACTGGGCGGAGGACTTCCCCGCCGAGGGCGACCAGGTCATCGCCGGCTTCCTCACCGAAAACCCCGCTGGGTTGAGCCCCTATGGCCAGCGTCAGATCATCGAGCGGGAGACCGGTCTGGTCGTCGGCGCGATCGGCCTGTTCTGGCCACCCAGCGAGGGATGCGTCGAGTTTGGGTACGGCGTCGTCCCCTCTCGACGCAGTCGCGGTTACGCCTCCGAAGCCGCCCGAGCCATCGTGGAGTTCGCCCTGACCGCGCCGGAGGTGCACACGGTGCAAGCCGACGTGGAGTTGTCGAACCCGGCTTCGGTGCGTGTCCTGGCCAAGGCGGGGCTGCGGCGCGTGGGCGGCAACTCCGTGACAGCCCGCTTCGTCGCCACGGCGGCTGATCTCACCCAGGCGTAGTCACGCGGGCCCGGCAGCGGCACACCAACCGCCGTCGCCGGGCCCGGCGCTGCCCCCGGGCCCGGCGCTGCCTCCAGGCGCGGTGGTGGGCCGGGGCAGCTCAGTCGTGCAGTGCCGGAAGTTGGTTGAGATACGGGCGGATGGCGCGTTCTGCCGCTTCGGGGTACGAGAATCCGTAAGTGCGGGCCACCTCGCGGGAGAGTTCAGCGAACAGGTCAGCCGTCGCCTGTGCGGCGCGCAGGCATCCGTCAGGCGCGAAGTCGGCGAAGACGCCGCCCGCGCGCTTCCATACGCCGGGGGCGGCCCACTCACGCATTCGAGTGCCCCCGTGCCATACGTCGTGCTGTGGTCCGAAGTGGCTTTGGGCGTGCCACTCGATCATCGTTTGGAGCAGTTCCTTGGTGGTCCAGTCGCGGGCCTTGACGATCCACAGTTCACCGCGCGCCAGATAGCGAGGCAGGTGCGCGATCTCGTGCCAGAACTCCGCGCACACCTGCTGGAACTCTTCCTCGTCCGGCAGTTCAGCCTCCGGGGCAGCCCCGGTCGGCGCTGGCAAGGCGGCGGCCAGCCCCTCGCGGTCAAGCAGGATCTGATAGCCGCGCTCGTGCAGTTCGTCGAGCCCGTCATCGGCCAGCTCGCGCAACCGAACCACCGGCACCACCTGGAAGTCTGCCTTCAGCCCGCCCTCGAAGAACACCAGCCAGGCCGGATTCTCCCAGGGCCCCTCCAGGCCGACGCACACCCACACGGCCCCCAACTCCCGTATCCAGTCGCCGTTCTCCTCGTAGCGTGCTGGCTCGGTGGTGTACAGCTCGATGTCGTGGTCGGAGAGGGCATCGACCGTTCCGTCCTGGCGCCCGCGCGATCCGGTACGCAAAATCGCCTTGATGTCCGATCTGCCACCCGCCCAGGTCAGCAGTTGTGCGGCAAATGGGTCGTTCTTTGTGTCCACGTGAAGGATGCTAGAGGGGCTCAGGCCACGGGGCACACCGATTATGGCGCAGTCCGCCGGGTTTATCGCACCGTCCACAAAGCCTGTCGTTGTGGTTGCCGTACGGGGCACAGCTTGGGTCAGAATATGCGCGTGGTGGGGCACATTCCCGAAGAGACGACCAGCTTTGTAGGGCGCGAAGCTGAGCTGGCCAGGCTGGCAGGTGCGCTCAGCGATGACCGGCTGGTGACACTGACCGGCGCCGGCGGCGTGGGCAAGAGCCGACTCGCGCTGCGCGCGGCTGCCCGTGCGGCACCGCGCTACCCGGATGGGGTGTGGTGGGCCGACCTGTCACCGCTGAAGGGCGACCGGCTGCTGCTCGCGACGGTCTCCGACGCGGTGGACCTGTCGGACCATATGCCGGGCATACCGGTGGAGGAGCTGTGTGAGTGGCTTGTCGAAAAACGTCTGCTGCTGGTGCTCGACTCGTGCGAGCACCTGGTGCAGCCGTGTCGGCACCTGCTGGGCGACCTGCTGACGACGGCACCCGGGTTGACCTTGCTCGCTACCAGCAGGCAGCCGCTGGAGCTGCCCGGCGAGCGGGTCATCGAGGTGGGCCCGCTGCGTGCCGACGGTCCGGACGCGCTCGACCTGTTCACGCAGCGGGCCAAGGCCGCATCGCCTGGTCTTTCGTTTCCTCGACCTGGTGCGCAGACGGTGTCGGCCGTCGCCCTGTGCCAACGACTTGAGGGCATTCCGCTGGCACTGGAGTTGGCCGCCGCGCAGTTGGGGCTCCATACGTTCGAAGAACTTCTCCACAGGTTGGGGTCCCGCTTCGATGTGCTGGAGCACCCCGAGCGGGTGTGGCCACAGCGGCACCAGACGCTACGAACCGCTATCGGTTGGAGCCACGGGCTGTGTACGCCGGCCGAGCGTCTGCTGTGGGCACGGCTGGCCGTCTTCCGCGGCGCCTTCGACACGGCCTCGGTTCGCGCAGTGTGCGTGGACGGTCAACTCCCGGCCCACGCAGTGCAGCCGGCGCTCGACGGACTGCTCGTGAAGTCGGTGCTGGGACGGAGTGGTGACGGCTACCACATGCTCGACACCGTGCGCGAGTACGGCCGGGAGTGGCTGCGCGCGACGGGTGAGGAGGCCGAGCTGGCCGACCGGCACGCCGAGCACTTCCTGAGCTTGACACGCCAGGCTGACGCGGGGTGGCTGAGCACCGACCAGGTCAGGTGGTACGGCCGGATCTCCCGCGCGCGCGAGGATCTGTGTGCCGCACTGGAGCATCTGCTGGCGGCCCGACCGCTGCGGGCGTTGGAACTAGCGGGCCTGGTCGGCTACTTCTGGAGCTGCTGTGGGCATCTGACCGATGCCCGCAGCTTTTTGGAACGTGCCCTGGCCCTGTGCCCGGAACCCGGCCCGGAGCGAACTCGCGGGCTGTGGGCGCTGGGCGTGGCCCTGACGCTCCAGGGCGAGTGCACGACCGCACGCGAGTTGAGCGATCAGTGCGCATACGCAGCGCAGGACAGCAGCGATGACGAGTCCCGGCTGGCGGCGGCCTACCTCGCGGGGCTCGTCTCGCTGCTCAGCGGTGAACCGCTGGCTGCGCGGGCGCTCACCGGGAATGCACTGAGCACCATTCCTGGGCAGCCCTTCGACTCCGCCTCCCGACTGCGCTGCCACCTCGCCCACGTCTTCGCGCTCACCGCGCTGGGCCGGCTGTCGGAGGCGCGGACGGAGGCGCTGCGGCTGCGGCGGGGTTGCGCGGAGATCGGTGAGTATTGGACCCGCGCATATGTCGAGCACCAACTCGCCCTGATAGCACTGCTGTCGGACCGACCGCGGGAGGCGGCGGAGCACGCAAGGGCGATGTTGTCGGGCAAGCAGCAGATGGGCGACAGTTTCGGCATCGCCTTGGGCCTTGATCTGCTGGCCGCGGCGATCGCGGCACAGGGTGACGGTGTGGGCGCGGCGCTGGTGTACGGCTTGGGCCAGGCGTATTGGCGCACCGTAGGACACGCGGAGCAGGGCACGCCCGAGGTGCGTGCGGTGCGCGATGAGTTCGAGCGTGCGGCGCGGGCCGCCGCCGGAGACCTGGCTTATGAGGCCGCGTTCGAGCGCGGCGCCAATGCGGACACGCAGGCAGCGCTCGCGGCCACGCTCGCAGCGGGCGGCTGACTGAAGGTGCGGCTGCGCGCGGCGCTGGGGTACAGCGGGATGGGGTGGGTGTAGCGGGGGCGGAGTACAGGAGGTGGGGTGCAGCGGGGCGGGTCAGATGGTCAGCAGCGTCTTGACCATGCCGTCCTGCTTGGCCTGGAACGTTCGGTAGGCGTCCGGGGCCTGCTCCAGTGGCAGCCGGTGCGTGGCGAAGTCGTCTACGCCCAGTACGTCGCCCTCATCGAGCAGCGGCAGGATGTCATCGACCCAACGCCTGACGTTGGCCTGTCCCATGCGGAGTTGGATCTGCTTGTCGAACAGGGTCAGCATGGGCACCGGGTCGATGGCACCCCCGTAGACGCCGCTGAGGGAGATCGTGCCGCCACGGCGCACCACATCGACGGCCGTGTTGAAGGCCGCCATGCTGTCCATGCCGGCGCGGCCCATCACCTTCTCGCCCAACCCACCGGGCAGCCTGCCCACGAGTTGCTGGGCAGCCTTGGCCCCGGTGGCTCCGTGGGCCTCCATGCCGACAGCTTCGATGACCGCATCGGTGCCCCGGCCATCGGTGAGGCGGCGGATCTCATCGCCGAGGTCCTTGCCGTACTCGGTGAGGTTCAGCGCGTGCACGCCCCGCGCGCGGGCCCTGGCCAGCCGCTCGGGGACCAGGTCGACGCCGATCACCCGGCCCGCACCCTGGTGCAGCGCGATGCGGGCCGCCATGTCACCGATCGGGCCGAGCCCGAGTACGGTGACGCTTCCACCCGGCGGGATATCCGCGTAGGCGACCGCCTGCCAGGCGGTGGGCAGGACGTCGGAGAGGTAGACGAACCGGTCGTCCGGCGGTCCGTGTGGCACCTTGACGGGCAGCGTGTTTCCGAATGGAACGCGCAACAACTCCGCCTGGCCGCCGGGGACTTGCCCGTACAGCTTGGTGTAGCCGAACAGCGCTGCGCCCATGCCGCGCTCGCGTACCTGCGTGGTCTCGCACTGCGAGTGCAGGCCCTGCCCACACATCCAGCAGGTGCCACAGGAAACGTTGAACGGAATGACGACCCGGTCCCCCGGCGCTACGGCGGTGACCTCACTGCCGACTTCCTCCACGATGCCCATGGGCTCGTGCCCGAGGATGTCCCCCGGGTCCAGATAGGGCCCGAGAACTTCGTAGAGGTGCAAATCGGAGCCGCAGATGCCGCTGGAGGTGACGCGTACGACGATGTCGGTCGGCTCGGTAATCCGCGGGTCGGGGACGGTGTCCACCCGCACGTCACGTTTGCCGTGCCAGGTCAGGGCCCTCATGATCACTCCTCAGCGGCAGCGTGCTGGTGCCTCGGCAACATGGTTGCCTTGGCATCGTCGAGTCCCCGCGCAGCCCGCGGGCAAACCTGAGCCCACGTCGTTGGCCGTGGCTGGCTACGCGTCCTGGAATGGGCTGTCGTCCAGGTGGGCGAGGAGATCGCTGGGCCCGTCGTACACGGCGACGGCTCCCGCAGCCTCCAGGGCGGAGCGCGGGATACCGCCGCTCAGCAGACCCACGCATCGCACCCCTGCGGCGGCGCAAGCTTGCATGTCCCAGACCGTGTCGCCCACGAACAGCGACCGATCCGCCGGCGCGCCCGAGCGCCGCACCGCCTCCTGTACGAGGTCCGGGGCGGGTTTGGTGTGTTCTACGTCATCGCCGCTGATGGCATCGGCGATCGCCTCGTCGGCACCGATGGCGTTCCGCATGGCCACCAGTTCATCGCCGCCGGCCGAGCTGGCCACCACCACGCGCCAGCCGCGGTCGGCCATCGCGCGCAGCAGGTCGGCGGCGCCGGGCAGCGGGGCGAGGGTGGGGAAGTAAGCGGCGTACAGCGCGGTGTGTGCGGCGGTGATGCTCTCGTCCTGGGATCGGTCGCGGTCCGCGCCGAGTAGGTGGTCGAGCAGCCGGTCACCGCCCATGCCGATCGAGCGGTGGATGTCTGGCATGGGCACGGTGATACCGGCCTGCCGGAAGGATTCCCACCAGGTGACCGCGTGCAAGTAGTTGGTGTCAACCAGCGTCCCGTCCATGTCGAAGAGCGCCGCCCGCGCCGCCTCGGTGGAAGGCGTCATCGTCTGCTCCTGTCCTCGCTTCGCTGGGCCGTGTCGGGCCAGCCCTCGCGGCGATCGTGCCCTGCGCACGCCGGTCGGTGCTGGATCTCGCACCGTGTCGGTGCGAGGAGTCGCGTTACGGTCTTGGGGTACCCGGGGTTTATGCGTCACACAGAGCAGCAACAGGTATCCGCGGAATCCAGCGAGGCCGAGCAGGCGAACCGGTCCGGCCAAGCAGAGTCGGCGGATGAGAGCGACACGCAGGTCACGCCGGATCTGCCGCCCGTTGTGGAGGTACCCGAGGTGGAGATCGACTCCTCGGGACGGCCGCCGCGGGCCAAGGACGATGCCGAGAAGGTGGGCCAGCGACCGCACGACGAGTCGGCAGTCCCGGAGCACCCCGGCTGAGACGCGAGCCCGTCCACCTGCCGCTCAGTGGCAGGTGGACGGCACGTACTCACGCGCCATGGCGCATACGACTCAGCCATGGCGCGTACAACAACAGTCCGTGGCACGTACAACACAGCCCACCGCGCGTACGACACAGCCCCCGAGCATGACGGACCCCATACGCACCCACGAGGAAGAGGACTCGACGGTGACGGACCACAGGAAGGCCCCTTCGGCCGCGGAGGAACTGGAGCAAGAGGTCGAGAACGCTGAGACGGACGTGACGGAGGAGCGCAACGCCCGACATGACAGCGAGGCCGGGGACACCCTCACGCCAAGTCCGGCCGCTCAGCGCCAGGCCAGCGCGTCCGGCCGTGGCGAGGGCGGCGGCGAGGATCGCCCCGCGCCCTAGCTGCCGCGCGGACCGCGATCGCGCGTTTGCCGCGGCGGGCCGCGGGTAACCCGGGATGCCCTACCCCGGCACTCGGAAGGACCGACAGCGATGGCGATCCGAAAGCCTTCAGACGGGTATCCGCTGCGTGTCGTGGTCGTCGGAGCGACCGGCAATATCGGTACGGGTGTGGTCAGGTCGCTCGCCCGCGACCCACGGGTCGGCTCGATCGTGGGCATCGCGCGCCGCAGCCCCGACTGGACGCCGCCGAAGACACGCTGGGTGCGCGCCGACGTCGGCGACGAAATCAGCAACCTCGCCGAGCACTTCCAGGGTGCCGATGCCGTCGTCCACCTGGCCTGGCTGTTCCAGCCGACGCATGACCCGGTCACCACGTGGCGGACCAATGTGGAGGGCAGCATTCAGGTGTTCGACGCGGTGGCCGCGGCCCAGGTGCCCGCGCTTGTCTATTCCTCGTCGGTGGGCGCCTATTCGCCCGGCCCAAAGGACCGGGCTGTGGATGAGTCGTGGCCAACGCATGGTTGGCCGGAGGCGGCGTACCCGCGCGAGAAGGCGTACGTGGAACGCGTTCTGGACTCCTTCGAGCACGACCATCCGGGTGTTCGGGTCGTACGGATGCGGCCGGGCTTCGTCTTTCAGCGGTCGGCCTCACCCGAACAGCGCAGGCTCTTCGCCGGCCCTTTCGTGCCGGGGCGGTTGATGCGTCCCGGGCTGGTGCCAGTGGTGCCTGATGTGCCTGGGTTGCGTTTTCAGGTGCTCCACACCGACGATGCGGCGGAGGCGTTCACGCAGGCGGTGGTACGGCCGGTGAGCGGGGCGTTCAACCTGGCTGCCGGGCCGGTAGTGGACGCCCGAAGCCTGGCCGTGCTGCTGCGCGCGCGGGTGGTGCCGGTGCCCGCCGCCGCAGCGAGTGCCGCCGTGGCGGCGCTGTGGCGGTTGCGTATCGTCCCGGCGACACCGGGCCTGCTCCGTACGGTGCTGCGGCTGCCGATCATGGACACCGGCCGCGCCGCGGCAGAACTCGACTGGGAGCCCCGGTACACCTCCGTGCAAGCGCTGGAGGAGTTGCTGCAAGGGCTCCGTGAGCCCATCGGCGCGCCGACACCGCCGCTCCTCGGCCGTCAACCCGGCGGCAGATGGCGAGAGTTGTCAACGGGTGTGGGCGGCCGGCCATAGGACGCGCCGACCGTAGTACGCGCAGGAGTACGCACAGCCATAGGCCGCACAGCCATAAGCCGTAGTACGAG
This sequence comes from Streptomyces zagrosensis, assembly GCF_014203645.1. GTDB lineage: Bacteria > Actinomycetota > Actinomycetes > Streptomycetales > Streptomycetaceae > Streptomyces > Streptomyces zagrosensis. Next base: position 13,292 of record NZ_JACHJL010000013.1, read on the forward strand.
TAGTACGCGCAGCCATAAAGCGTGCACCAGCCGCATCACCCCACAGCATGACCCACCACCCACCCACCCGCCGGCACCGGTTCGGCCGTGCCGGCGGGTGTCACGTCCCGTTGCCGACCGTCACACGTCGCTGATCCCAGCTCCGCCGACGCCACTGTTCTCGTCCTCGTCGGCCACCACGTGGACCGCCTGCTCCTCGGCGGAAAGTCCGCTCGTGGAGCCCTCCTGGGAGTAGACGTCCTGTTCACGCGGCTGGTCAGGGTCGGGCTCGTCGTACAGCAGGCCGGCGACTTCCTCCTGCGCCGTGTCGGCCCACGGCGCGTCCACGGGCCCGGCGCCGGACGGTTCGTTGGCTCCCACGTCCGGTACCTCGTCGGCCAGCCGCTCGTCCAACGACTCTCGCTCCCACGCCTCGTTGGTGGTCGTGCTGCGGTATTCGGCGATGGTGGGCTGGTCGCCGGGTACGGGCATCTGCTGCGGGTCCGAGGCACGCTGCTGCTCCGGCGTGCCGTCCTGTAGGTCGGGGATGCCCTCGTCTTCGGGGTCGGCGCCCGGGTCGTGGAGATCGTGTGGGTACCGGCCGTCGTCACGAGGCTCACGGTTGTCTGGGGTGGTCACGGCGTCCCTCCTCTCGCGCGGCTCCCGGGCACTGGCCACCGGGGAGCGTGCTGCACCGTCGCTGCCTCGGGTGCCCGCGCCTCGCCATGCCATGCCAGGTACCCCTGACCTGCCTCGGGCTGGTCCGCTGGTCTCCGTACCAGGTCACTCGTTAGGTGCGGCTGTTTGTCGCGGGCGCGCCAGGGCACCCGAACGGCGTTATCGAGATTCCGACCCGCTCAGCAGAGCGAGATGGTGGTGAACGATTGTGGCTACCGCACGCGACATCATGACCCCCGGCGCCGAATGCATCGGAGCCGAGGAAAGCGTCCTGGCGGGCGCGCGGAAGCTCACCGCGCTGGGCGTGGGTGCGCTGCCGATCTGCGGCACGGACAACAAGCTCAAGGGCGTTCTCACCGACCGCGACGTCGTGGTCAAGGTGCTCGGCGCGGGCAAGGACCCGCAGCGTACGACGACGGGTGAGCTGGCTCAGGGCGAGGCGGTGACCATCGGCGCCGACGACGACGTCGAGGAGGTGTTCTCGACGATGAAGCAGCACAAGGTCCGCCGGCTGCCGGTAATCGACGGGCACGACCTCGTCGGCATCGTCGCTCTGGCCGACGCTGCCAAGGCCCTGCCCAACCCCAAGTCCGGCGAACTGATCGAGGCACTGTCCAGTGACCGGTGAGCAACGGGGGTCATAGCCACCGAGGCCAGGGACGGCCCGCGGATGGTGGGCGCGGGCGCCAGTCCCTCGCCGTTTCAGCTCGGGCGCGGGGTGGTACCCCGCGCCCGAGCGCTGTGCCGGGCCTCCTAGAGCCTGTCTGGCCCTCCCGGGCGCTGTCTGTGGCCTTTACGGACCCTGCCGGCGGGGCGGGGTACCGCGCTGCCGCGGGGCTGGGTGGTGCCGCGACCGCTCCCCTTCGCCCGTAGCCTGCGGCCCGTCCTCGCGGCCTTCTCGCCATGCGGCCTCGGCCGTGGGCAGGCATCATGTCGGGAGAGTCAGCTACCAGGGCCGCCCCCGACGCCGCAGGCGGCGCATGTGGCGAAAGGAGACCCACGATGCTGATGGCACACCCCTCGGTGCTGCGCGAGCTCATCGACCGGTACGAGACGCTGCGGAGGCTGTGCGCCTCAGCGGGTGGCGTGCACGAGCGCCGCCGCATGGACGACGTCACGTACACGCTGTGCGTGACCACCGGAACCCGTGAGATCGAGGCGGCGCTGCGTGCGGCACAGCGCCAACTGACCGGGACCCTGCCGGAGGGCGGCGGGCCCGCGCTCCGCGTCTGAGCGGGGGCGCCATGGGCCGCGATGCCGACAAGCTCGATACGTACCGTCGTAAGCGCCACTTCGACACGACCGGCGAACCGCGCGGTGCGAGCACACGCCCGGGCAGCGTCGGCGACGAGAGCGCCCCGTGTTTCGTGGTCCAACTCCATGATGCGAGCACCCTGCACTTCGACTTTCGTCTGGAGGTGGACGGGGTGCTCAAGTCCTGGTCCGTACCGAAGGGCCCGTCCGCTGACCCCGGGGACAAGCGACTGGCCATCCCCACGGAGGACCATCCGTTGGAGTACCGGGACTTCGAAGGCGTCATCGCGCAGGGCGAGTACGGCGCGGGCACCGTGATCGTGTGGGACGAGGGCACCTACCGCCCGCTGACCCATGACAAAACCTACGCCACAAGCCACGGCACCGACCATGCCAAGAGTCACGACAAGAGCGATCGCGACGCCCACCGCCCCCGCCGTGAAAAAGACCAGCCTGTTCCGTTCGCCGCCGCGTTGGAGGACGGGCATATCTCGTTTTGGCTCGATGGCACCAAGTTGCACGGTGGCTACGCCCTCACTCGGTTTCGCGGTGGTGCCGGCGAGCGGGAGTCTTGGCTGCTGGTCAAGCAGGGTGACGCGGGCACGGCTCGGCAGCGCGGCAGGCCTGTCCCCTCCCGCGCTCGTTCGGCCCGCACCGGGCGCACCCTTGGCCAAGTTGTGGCGCAAGAACGGCACGCGCACGGGGGCGAGGGCACATGAGCAGTCTGCTGGACGGGCTGTCGGCCGAGCAGCGACGCCTCCTGTCGGACGCGCCGCCGGGTGCGGAACTGGCGGCGGCCCCGATGCTCGCCCAGCTCAGCGATAGGCGGGAGTTCGGCACCGACTGGATCTTTGAACGCAAGCTCGATGGCGTCCGTGCGCTGGCCGTACGGCAGCCGGGCGCGGAGCCGGTGCGGCTCTTTTCGCGCAGCGGACAGAACATCAACTCCACCTACCCCGAACTGGTCGATGTCCTCGGCGCACAGTCCTGTGCCGACTTCACCGTGGATGGCGAGATCGTCGCCTTCTCGCACGGGCGCACCGACTTCTCCCGGCTCCAGCGGCGCATGGGGCTCACCGACCCGCGCCGGGCCCTGGCTACGGGCGTCGCGGTCACCTACTGCCTGTTCGACCTGTTGGCCCTGGACGGGTACCAGACGACCAAGCTGCCGCTGCGGGTCCGCAAGTCGCTGCTGCTTCGCGCCCTGGACTTCCGGGAGCCGCTGCGGCTGACCACCCATCGCAACCAGGGCGGTCAGGACCTGCTGGACCAGGCGTGTTCGCGCGGCTGGGAGGGCTTGATCGCCAAGCGGGCACAGGGCCGCTATCGGCCGCGCCGGTCCCCCGACTGGTTGAAGCTCAAGTGCGCGCGCGGCCAGGAGTTCGTCATCGGCGGGTTCACCGAACCGTCCGGCAGCAGAACCGGCTTCGGTGCGCTGCTGCTCGGCTACTACGAGCACGACCAGTTGCGTTACGCGGGAAAGGTCGGCACCGGTTACACGGAGGCGATGTTGCGCACGGTCCGCGCCCGCCTGGACGACCTGGCCACCACGGCCGCGCCGTTCGCCGACCCGGTACGAGAACGTCATGCCCACTGGGCCAGACCGGAGCTGGTGGCGCAACTCGCCTTCACCGAGTGGACCCGGGACGGGATGCTGCGCCATCCCCGATTCCTGGGCCTGCGGGAAGACAAGGACCCGCGGGAGGTGGTCCGCGAGGAGCCCGCGAAGGAACAGCGGATCAGCCGCTGAGCACCCGGCAAGGGCGTACCGTGGCGCACGGCGGTCACGTAGTTCGCGCGGCCATCGCCCCAAACATCAGTCGGGCGATCAGTGCCCTGCTCCCTCCGTCGCCCACCGCCTTGCCTGCCTCCGGCGCGTCCTGGCCCATTGTTCCGCCTCGCTCTCCTGTCGCGCACGGCCCGTCCCTAGCGACGCCGCACCGCAGTCAACTCAGGTAGCTCTAAGTTCTCGCAGTTGCTCATGGCAACGACCATGGGGACTCAGCGCGTTGCAGTCGGTCCGTACGCCTCCACCACCCGCCCAGCCAGCCATAACCCGCCGCCCTGCCACGCCACGCCGAGGCCCTCCCCCGCTGCCTCCCTGCGCTGCCTCTTCGCGCTTTTTCTTCGTGCTTTGGCCAAATTTTGCGCTGCCGACGTCCCGCTGCCCTGCACTCCCCCGCGCGTCCGGACCCGATACGGCACGCCATGCGCCGCTTCCTTAGCCGGCACTCCCTCTTCGGCCGCCGCGCCACCGTCCGCGCACCCTTCCCACCTCGGCCGTTCCCGCCGCAGGAAGATCGAACAAAGTGCCTGTCGTTCCTTGTTCTTCGTCCATGAGTTCGACACCATCAGCCCCGTCAGCACCACCACTCCCATCGCGGCGTTGCCGTCAGCTCAACCTCCCCACCGTCCCCGTCGTCAAGCACCCACCCCGCGAACATGCCCACGGCCCCACCACCTCACAGGAGAAACGCATGGCGAGAACAACCCTGGCCACAGCACTGGCTCTCACTTTGGTCGCGACAGGCGGCACCATCGTGACCTGGTCGGCCAGCGCGTCGCCGGGCCCGGCCACCGACCGGCTGGCACCGCTGCACGCCGCGGGGCCCAATGCCATCGATGGCCGCTACATCGTGGTCCTCAAGCAGCCGGCCAAGAGCGCCGCGCAGACCTCGACCGCCAGAGCGCTAACCGCTCCGAAGGCCACCGCTCAGGAAGCAGGCGGCACCGTACGCCGCGAGTACACCGGTACGCTGCAAGGCTTCTCCGCCGACCTGCCGCCCGCCGCACTCGATGAGATACGGCGCGACCCCGCAGTGGCCTATGTGCAGCCCGTACGCATCCATCGGCAGGAGGCGCCAGCCGCCAGCCAGCCGGCGACCAAGGCGACGCAGAAGCGTGCCCCCTGGCATCTCGACCGGATCGACCAGCGGAAACTGCCGCTGGACACCTCGTACACCCCGAAAGGCGACGCCGCTGGGGTCCCGGTATATGTGCTGGACTCGGGCATCCGAGCCAGTCACAAGGAGTTCGGTGGGCGCGCCTCCGGCGTGTACTCGGCCATCAAGGACGGCAAGGGCACCAAGGACTGCGCGAACCACGGCACGTTCGTGGCCAGCCACATCGCCGGCAAGACCTATGGGGTAGCGAAGAAGGCCAAGGTGCGCGCCGTGCGGATCTTGGGGTGCGACAACAGCGCGACCACCGAGGAGATCATCGACGGCATGAACTGGACGGCACGGCACGCGCCCAAGTCGTCCGTGGTCAATATGAGCATCCAAAGCGCAGACGGCTTCGCTGACCAGGCGATGGACGACGCGGCCAAGGCGATGATCAACAAGGGCCTCATCCTGGTGTTCATCTCGGGCAACTTCGGTAAGGGCGACTGTCAGAATTCGCCCAAGGACCCGCGCGCCGTCACCATGGGCGCCACGACCAAGAAGGACGCCCGAAACACCGGCTCCAATCCATCCAGCTACGGCTCGTGCCTGACCGCGTTCGCTCCCGGCGCCGGGGTGTCCGGCGCGGGCAAGGACAGCGATACCCATGTGCTCACGGGCTGGAACGGCACGTCGTTCGCCGCTCCGCTGGCAACCGGCACCATCGCCATCGCCCTACGCGACAACCCAAAGCTGACGATGGCACAGGCCAAGAAGCTGATCGTGTCCGCGGCGACGCCCGGACGGCTCACGAACATCGGCAAGGGCTCGCCCAACCGGCTGCTGTACGCGGGTAACGCCAAGCGCTGAATGCCCAACGCCTGAGCCGATCACTGGTCCGGGCCACGAGCCGCGGGCCGCTGGGGTGCTCGCCTCCGCGCTGGTCAATCGGCACGGAGAGCCCCCAGCGGTCCGCGCGCCACCAGTTGGTGCGGCCGGCTGGCCGCATGGCGAAGGCCCGGCCGCATGGTGGCGGGGTCGCAGCCCTCCACCTGCGTGCCGTGCGTCCGTCCGCCTGCGCCGCGGCGGTTACTTATCGCGGTACGCGACGGCAACCGCCATCGCCGACAGTTCCTCGCGCCACTCCTGTGGCAACGGTGCGGCTGCCAGCGCCTCGCGGGCTCGGGCCACCAACGCGTCGATGCGGCGCTCGATCTCGGCGCGTACGTCGATGGCCGCCATCTCCGCGCGGAGCACCGCCTCGTCCCCGCCGGCAGCCACCAACTCCCGTACGCGCTCGCTGCGTCGCACGGCCAGGCTCGTCAGGAGGGTCATCTTGTTGTTTTCGGCATCGGCACCCACCGGTTTGCCCGCCACGTTCGCGTCGCCGAAGGCGTCGATCAGGTCGTCGCGGAGCTGGAACGCCTCGCCCAGGGCCGTGCCGTACTCCTCGAACGTCGCGGCGAGCGTGGTGTTTCCGACGATGGCAGCGCCGAGTTCGAGCGGGCGACGGATGCTGTAGCGGCCAGACTTGGCGTTGGCGATGTACTCCGAAAGCCGTGGATCGGCGATTCCCTCGGCGGCCACGGCGACGTCCAGGTGCTGGCCGACGATCATTTCGGTGACCAGTTCGCCCCACACCCGCCGGGCCTGGGTGGGCAGTTCCTGGGCGAGCCGCATCGCGTAAGAGAACGCCAGGTCACCGGCGAGGACGGCGACACCTTCGCCGTATCGGCGGGCCTCGCCACGCCAGCCCAGGGTCCGGTGCTGCTCCATGGCGCGCACTTGGGTGGTGGGCTCACCGCGGCGCAGCGGCGAGGCATCGATGACGTCATCGTGGATGAGGGCGAAGGCGTGCAGCAGCTCGACGGCGGCAGCTGCCTCCACTACCCGTGCATCGGTCGGGTCGCCGCCAGCGGCGAGGAATCCAGCAGCGCAGAAGGAAGGTCGCAGCCGCTTGCCCCCCGCGCGCACCAGTTGGCCGACGCTGTCTACGGGCGCGGTGGCGCGCGCGTCCACGCCGGCCCACAACGCGTGTTCGGCGGTGAGCAGAGCGCTCAAGCGGGTTTCGGTGCGGGTGAGAATGCGGGCCCTGGCCTGTGCGCCGCGGCCTGTGGTGGCCACGGGTGCCATCGGTGACACGGTCATGTGTGCGGTTCCTCTCTGCGATCACCGGTGTGGCCGACCGGCGGCACGTGACCCGCGCTGTGCGGGCGCTATGGCCGTCCGGACGCCTCGGACAGCGGAGCGGCGGCCGAGGGGCGCACGCGGGCGGAGGCAACCATGGGTGCACGCACCCCGCCGTATCCGCACTGCCCCCGACCACTCGCCGCGGGAAATCAGTGAAGACCGTGCCGCATCGGGTAGCGGGTCACCGGTGAATTGGCAGGACGCAGTCTCCCCGTGATCGGATGCGCAGGCACGACGGACGTCCGGCGCCGTTTCGGCCATGCCGCCCGCCCACCGCACTTCGGCGCAAATTCCCGTTGTCCGGCAAACCTGAGTCCTCTTCGGGTGCCCATAATGCGGAAAGCCCCCCCGGCTTGGAAGTCACAAACGCTATCCACCATCAACGGTGGACAACATGCCGGTCAAGATGGCGTGTCCGGACAGAATACGAAGGGACGAAAAACCGCATAACTCTGTCTCAGAGTGTCATGTGGGTCGCTTAAACTGCCATTTCCTTGCCTATGGATTGCTATCTCTGTGCTACCCATGCACGGCTTTTTCGAATACAGGTACGACACATCGAGAGGCGCCCGCGGAAGTGTGCGGGGAAATATATCTAGCGACTTCGGACAGCGGCGACATCGGCATCAGCAGACCTGTCCCGCTGCACTGGCTCGCCACTATGTCGGAAAGCCACCGTGCCGGATCGTCTCGATGCCCGATCAACTCGATGCTGGATCGCCTCGGTGCCGGTGCGCCATCGTGGGCTGCGGCCGAGTGAGGCCGTGGACATCCGCTGACGGGCGGCCGAGCTCAACGGGTCGCTCCCGGCTGCGATCGACCGGGGCTGGTCACGGGTGCGTGCCTGCTGTGGCACGCACCCGCGAGCGATGTTCAGGTCAGCAGCCGCAGCAGGTGCGCGCAGGCGGCTTCCTCACTGTCGTGGACGAGGATGACCTGGTGCGTGCCTCGCTCGTACGCGCCCACCTCCCACCGTCCGTTATCAGCGGCCCGCACATAGAGATGATCGACGGGGGTGGGGACCGGCTCGTGGACACCCTCGATCCAGTAGTAACCGTCTGCCACCTGCGCCGCGCGCAGGGCGGCGCGCAGCGCACGGCGCTCCATCGTCGGCTACCGCCTGGCCTGGGCGAGGTAGCCGTTGTCCAGCAGCCACTTCACGTTCAACCGCTGCTCCTGGCCTGGGTTGAGGAACACCGGGTCAAGCTTGATCTGCTGGCCACCGCCCGGCTGTTCGAACCAGGGCGCGATGCTGCCCTGCCAGACGGTGAACTTCTTGGTGACGGTGTAGACGCGGTAGTCGCAAGGGAAGGCGGCATCGCGAGTGTTCAGGTTCTGTGGCGGCAGGGCACGCTTGGCGTACCGGTCGCCGGCTGGCGCGAGGTAGCCGCCGTACTCCGAGCCGAATCTGTCGAGCCGCTGTCCCGGCCGCAGCTGCTTGGGCTTCTTGTCGATTTCGCCGTTGACCTGGGCGAAGCCGTCGTTGGGCGGGTACTTCCAGCCACCCTTGTCCGCCGGCCCCTCCCAGTATTTCTTCAAGAATGCGTCCGAGGAGAGCCTGCCGGTGCGCTGGTATCCGAGGAGCAGCGGCCCAACGGGCCTGTTCCACAGCTTCGGTAGCCGCTTCGGGCCCAGCCGCGCGTCATCGTGGTACGCATCGGTGCACGGCTCCCGCCACTGCGTGCCGGTGGTGGCCGTCGTGGCGGATCGCTTGTTCAGCGCCTTGTCTGGTGCCGGCTGTGCCGCGCTGGCGGTGGCGGGCATCACCACCACGATCGCGGCAGTGCTCAGCGCGCTGGCTATGGCGCCTATGCGATTCATCCAGATCTCCTCACGTACCGACTGGCTGACTGATCGTCAAGCTCGACCGCATCGTAAAGGATCAGCGGCGAAGGGCGGTTGACGAGCTGACGACTGTGCGCTGAACACAGTGCGGTATGGACAAATGTCGCCCTTTTGATCCGTTTTATCTCCGCCTCATGGTGGAGGGCCACCCCCCGCCGGTCGGCTGCTCCTGCTCGTCCCATGGTCCCGCCTTGCCATCGCCGCTCAACCCGGGACGCCCCTCACGGCTCTAGCCCTACGGCAACCCAACTTGACGAAGGGGCGCACTGTGCGTTTGAGCCATTCCGGACGAACCGTTCTCGCCATCGCGCTGGCCGGCGCCGTCACCGTACCGGTGGCGCCGGCATTCGCGGCGGCCAAGCAGCCCGCGGCTGACCTGCGGGCGGATGTGAACCGCGACGGCACGGTGGATGTGCGCGGCGGTACGGATACCGCCGGCGAGGACTCCTGGACCACCGGTCGCGGAGCGGTCTTCCTACCGAACATCGACGACGATTCCCGCCGCTGCCCCACCAAGGGCCCCGGCGGCAAACCTTTGAACGATCGACAGTTGGCCGCGTGCAACGACGCGGCCGATACCAAGGTCAATGGGACGGCCGACGCGGCGGACCTCGCCCGGCTACGTACGGTGCCTGTGCAGGGTCTGGCGTCGGGCGGTTACGGCACGGCCACGATCACCGGGGCCGGGGCCAAGCACGCGCGGCTGTTCATCCACCGTGTCGGCAACGGCGGTTGGCAACCGGTCACCGCGAAGACCAAGCTCACCGCTGCCGAACTGCGCACCGGTGTCGAACTGGGCATGGAGGGCACCGATGTGGTGCGCGACAGCAAGGTCTGGGACGGCCGCGCGGTGGTCAAACTGACGGTGCACTCCGGCGGAAAGTCCGCATCCGATGACGTCACCTTGAAGGTGGCCCCACTGCTCACCCACCACCACCTGCAAAACGCGCAGGAGGTGCTGGTCACCAAGATGGACGAGGGCAGCGAGTACGGCCGCCAGCAGAGCAAGTTCGTCAAGGACTTGGGCACCGAGGTGAAGCGGGCGGGCATCAGCAAGCCCCTGGTCACCTTCACCAAGTACGGCGACCCCTGGGCCCAGGACTTCGTTGAGCCCGGCTATGTGAGCATGGCAGGGCCCGGTGGGCGGCAGCACGCGATGCGGGTCATGCTGCGCTCGGCGCAGCCGGACCGCGAGTCGGGCCGGGAACTGTTCGAGAAGCTGCGCGGTCCCGGCACCGGGGTCGTCCAGGTCACCAAGGTGCGCGACAGCGAGGAGCACACCCTCAACTCCACTGGAAACCTGGAGACCATCCCCCCGTACGCACACGATGGGCGGTCCTATCCGGCCGGGCGGATCATCATGGGCCAGCGGGTGGACAGCAACTCCAAACCCGCCGCTGCCATGCGCACCCTGCTCACCTCGCAGGGCATGCAGGACCCGCTGCTCCTAGACACCTCCTGGCTGCACGTCGGGCATGTGGACGAGTTCGTGCAGTTCCTGCCCGCGAATACGCCGCGCGGCTGGCGGATCGGCATCGCCGACCCGCAGGGCGGACTGAAGCTGCTGCGCGATGCGCAGCAGGCCGGGCACGGAAAGACCCGGGTGTTCTCCGTGCCCGACGCGAAGGAGACGCCCGCGCCGAAGGAGACGATCGACCAGGCGCTCGCATCCAAAGAACTCCGCGCGGACAACGAACTCGCCGCGCGGCGAATAGCCACCAACCTGGAAACCCTGAAGCGTGCGACGGGCGTCACCGACGCCGAGGTCATACGGGTGCCCGCGCTCTACACCCGGGGCACCGACGAGGGGGCTGACGGTGACCGCACGCCCACGCTGAAGCGGCTGGGCTCCAGCACGGTGCCCGACGCGGTGGGCAAACACGGTCAGTTGGCTGGCCTGCCCGACGCCGGGACCGACGGAGCGACGAAGACCGCTGGCCCGTCCGCCAAGGCAACCACCATGACCAGTGCGTACGTTCCGGGGGCTGTCAACGGTGTGGTGCTGGCCCGGGACCGCTACCTGGCGCCCAAACAGTGGGGCCCGGTCATCGGCGGCAAGGACATCTTCACCACGGCGGTCACCACGGCGTACGGCCGAGCGGGCATGAAGGTCGCGTACATCGACGACTGGTACACGTACCACCTGGGCATGGGTGAGGTGCACTGTGGCACCAACACTTTGCGCGATGTCTCGGCCCCATGGTGGAAGGGCGTGGGCGGCCCCAGCTAATCCGGCACCGCCAAGGCACCGCGGACACGTGCCGCCGCCGCTTTCCGGCACCGGCCGGTAGGAGGCGCGCCCGGCCGACGCGATCATGCGCCGGCCGGGCAACTGCCGGTGAGGCCGCCTTGGCCCCGCGGCCATAACAGTCGTGGTGAGTTGCCCCGCCCTGTGTGACCCTTCGCGGCACCAACAGCGGGCGATAGTACGGCTGTTACGCCGCTTTCGGGGGAATCAGATGGCGTACGCCCACTGCGTCAGTGGCATCGGGTGAACCGCCGAGTTGATGCACGAGGACCCAGCGCCCGTCCGGGAGCGCACCCGCGAACACCGAGGCGTCCCGGGTCGCACCGTTGTGCCAGGTGACGGTTCCGGAGTGCTGCCAGGATGGAGCCGGAGCGCCGAGTTCACGCTCCACGAGCAGACCCGTGAGCAGCCGGGCCGCAGCGCGCGGAGTGGCCCACATGCCGCCGGCGGGGAGGATCGCCCCCTGCATGGTCCACGGCTTGCGCTCGCGGCCGAAGAGCCCGGTGGCGCACAGCCGCCGGTCTGCGGGCGGCTGCACGGCCATTGCGTCGATGCCCAGTGGGTTTAGCACCTGCTCCCGTACGACCCGCTCGTAGGGCTGCCCCGTGGCAGCCACCAGAGCGGCGCCGAGCACCGCATAGCCGAAGTTGGAATACTCCTCCTCGGTCCCGGGCTCACGAACGGTCAGCGCCTTGAGTCGGCCACAAAGCGCCCGCAGCGCGGCGTCGTCGAAGGAAGCGTACGGGTCCCGGCCGGACAGACCTGGAGGCAGTCGAGGCAGCCCAGAGGTGTGCTCGGCAAGGTGCAGCAGGGTGATGCCGGTACCAGGCGGCACCGGCAACCAGCGCTCCACCGGGTCTGCCAGTTCCAGCGTCTTCGCCTCCGCCAGGCGCATCAGCGCGGTGCCGGTGAGGACCTTGGTCAGGGAGCCGATCTGCACGAACCGGTCCGGGTCGTGCCCATGGCTGACGCGCTCGGGACCGTCGCCGCTGAGCAGACAGGTCGGTATGGGACGCACGGTGGTGGGGCTCCTTCCGGGGACGGCCGGGCCGCCCAGGGTCTGCATCTCGCGGCGGACTGTGCGCGTTGCGGCGGGCGAGCGGCGGCACGCCCGTGTGCACCGTGTAGGCCCGGCCCCGTACGGCGGGCGGGACGTCACCCCCCTGGGCTAGCACCACAGTACGGGGGCACACGTCCCCTGATCATCCGAAGCCGACCAGATCGGGGCCGGCCTCGGCCCTGGGAGGTCAGGCTCTTCCTCAGCGCCACCCGGGTCGCGTGCGGTGCGGCACCGAGGTGGTCACCGACTACTTCCCTCCCAAGGCTGCTCTCAGCGACCGGCACCCGATCGTCAAGGCGACCGGAGTCCGCTTCCGTTTCGGTGCCCGCGACGGCGCTCCGCTGGCCCCACACGCCCTGGGTGGTGGCCTGTATTCGGTGGCACGGTTGCAAGCGCGCGCTGACGGCTAGCCGGCCGCCTCACCCAGCGGTACGTACGCACTTTTTTGTAGGTACTTGATCGGTTTCCCGACAGGCACAAGCATCGAAGCCACGCGTCGATGCCAACGAGCCGTCTGGCCGGGAAGGGTCACACATGCACGTCGAGGGGGACCTGGGAGCGGGCTGGTGGCGGGTCCATGAGTCCGCGGCACTGGACGCCGCCGGAGGCACCTGGTTGGTGCTACACCGCGACCGTTGCCGGGCCGCCGCGAGCACGACGGATCTGGTGACGACCGAGGCCGCGTTGGCGCTGCTCGCTTCGCCTGGCACCAGACCCTGCCCACGGTGCGGCCCGGACCGCGCCCTGTGCCGCGGCGCGCCGACCGATACGGCCTCCACCGTCGTTCGCTCCGTGGCCGAGCCGGCCCACGACCCCTCCGGCCCGTAACTTCATTGCGTACCGCAGATCCCGCAGCACCACTTTTCAGCCAAAGGCGTCCTTGGCTTCGTTGCTGTCCCGTACTCCGGGGGAGCCTTGGTGCAATCGCCGCGAGCGCTCGGCGGTGACGCCGGGGCTAGTGCGCGCGATTACCGGCAGCGAAAAGGAGCCGGGGATAGGGCCGGGCTTCACACAAGCACTCCGTGCCGGCGTGTCCAAGTCGGCCAGGAAACACCCAGAACAATAGCTCTAGCTTCGATCCCTCTCAGTTCGTCGCCTTCGCTCACCAGGTCTTAGCAGCCGCACCGCGGGTACAGATCGCGGATGAACTCAGGGGGCAGATTGTCCGCGACGCCTCCCACCTCGAAGAAGAGAGCACCCGACCCACCCCTGAACCAAGCCGGGTACATCGGGCCCTGGACGGGCTGATGGAGACCCCCGTACGGCACTCCACCGCCGGCGTCGCGCAACTCCTGTACGACACCGGCCGTAGCCTCCTTCCTGAGATCACCCGCCCTACACCAGGACAACGACTCGGGCCAGAGCAGTCACAAGATCGGCCGAACAAGCACGGACAAGCACGGACAAGCACCGACGTCCGCGGTCGTGCCCTGGCCGCCCGGACGATGGCGGCATTGGCGCGCGGGGCATGATGGCACCATGCGGACGCAACCTGTGTTGATCTACGACGGTGACTGTGCCTTTTGCACCAGCGCGGTGGCCTTCACCGAGCGCCGCATTCGGCCCCGCTGTGAGGTGCTCGCCTGGCAGTTCGCCGACCTGGACGAGTTGGGCACCACTCAGGCCAGAGCCGAGCACGAGTTGCTGTGGATCACGCCGACAGGTCTCGTCTACGGCGGAATCGGTGCGGTCGCCAAGTTGCTGCTGAACAGCGGTCGCGGCTGGGCGCCGCTCGGCGCACTGCTGAACCTGCCGCCACTGCGCTGGATCGGGCACGGCGTGTACCGACTGGTCGCCAACAACCGCCAGCGGATGCCAGGCGGCACGCCGGCTTGCGCGGTCCAGCACCGCCACGCCCCAAGCTAAGCACCAGGGCTCCGCGGCGAGTTGCTGGGTTGGGGCGTTGGCAGGGCGGGAGCCAGGCACGGCAAGAGGACGCCCGCCACCCCCGAGGCGGGCGTCCTCGTCTGTGTGCGGGGGCGGCGGTGCGCCCCCGGTGTTGTGGTCTACGGCTTGCGCGCCACCGCCACGTACAGCGATACCTCGGCGTCCGTGACGCTCTCGTCCGTCTCGGCGTCGGGCCGCCAGCGGTGCGGCACCTCCACGCCGGGCTCGACGAGTTCCAGGTTGGTGAAGAACCGTGCGACCTCCGCGCGAGAGCGGGTCTGAGCGGGGATGCCGCCACGGTGGTAGATGTCGACCACCTTGGACCAGATGTCGGGCGCGAAGTCCGATGTGACGTGCGAGATGACCAGGAAACTGCCGGCGGCCAGCTCCGAGACCAGGCGCTCTACGAGCTCGTACGCGTTGAACTCATCCGGGACGAAGTGCAGCAGCGCGTTCAGCGACAGGGCGACCGGCTGGCTCATGTCCAGGGTCTCGCGCAGTTCCTGCGCGGACAGGATCTTCTCCGGCTCACGGACGTCCGCATGGATGTAGGCGGTACGGCCCTGGGGGGCGCTGCGCAGCAACGCCTGGGCGTGCGTCAACACGATCGGGTCATTGTCGGCGTAGACGACACGCGCATCGGGAGCGACGCTCTGGGCTACCTGGTGCAAATTGGGCTCGGTGGGAATGCCGGTTCCGATGTCGAGGAACTGGCGCACGCCCGTCGCCGCGAGGTAGCGGGTGGCCCGATGCATGAAGCGGCGGTTGGTCCCGGCACAGATTTTGATGCCCGGATTGATCTCTATGACGTTCTCAGCGGCCTGCTGATCCACCTCGTAGTGGTCCTTGCCACCGAGGTAGTAGTCGTACATGCGCGCCGGATGCGGCTTACTGGTGTCGATCCGGCTCGCTGCGCGACCGAGTTCGGCCATCTGGTCCTCCGATTTCCTGGTGCTGTCGCCACCGCTGGCTATCGAGGGCTGCCGGTCGCGGTGATTGTGAGTGCTGCTTGGCGGTGCCGTTGGGTGGTGCTGTTGTTGGGCGGTGCTGCTGGGCGGTGCTGTTGGGTCCGTGCTGCTGCGCGGTGGCGCGCCGAGCGTGTCCCTAGGCGAGGAGAAAGTCCGCCTGGCCACCCTTGGCGCCGTGGAGGAACTGCTCGATCTCGCGGACGGTGTAGATCAGTGCCGGGCCGTCGGGGTCGGTTGACTGGCGCAGCGCTACCCGCCCGTCGGCAAGCTTCATCACTTCGACGCAACTGCCGCCGTTGGGGCCGCTCCACGGCTTGCGCCAGCCCTCGGTGCCCAGCGCGCTAGCGGGCATGCCGTTGTAGACGCGGTGAATGTCTGCCACGGATTTGTTCACGGTCAATGCTCCTTGCGCAGGTCACCGAGGAGGGCCTCGGTGCGTAGTGCTGGGACGGCCTGGGTGCCCATGCGGTCAAGGGCTTCGAGGTAGGCCGCCACATCGGCGCGTTCATCGAGGTAGGAGGCGCTCGTCAGGCTTTCGCTGTAGACGACGTCAGGCAGTTCCGGCACCCGGAACCTGAACAGTTGGAAGGGGCCGAACATCCCAGGGTGCGGCCCAGCGCTGAACGGCACGACCTGAAAGGTCAGGTTCGGCAGCGCCAGGGCCTCCACCAGCCGATCGATCTGGGCGCGCATCACCTCGGCGCTCCCCACCGGGCGGCGCAGCACCGTCTCGTCCACGATGGCCCAAAGGCGCGGTGCGTCCGGCCCGGTGAGCAGTTGTTGGCGTTCCATCCGCAGCGCCACTCTGCGGTCGAGCTCGGAGTCGCTCGCGTGGGGGAAGCCGACGCTGAGCAGCGCCCGGGCGTACTCGGGTGTCTGCAACAGGCCGGGCACGAAGTGGGGTTCATAGGCACGGATGAGACTGGCCGCGCCCTCCAGGCTGACGTAGAGGCTGAACCAGTCGGGCAGTACGTCGCGAAACCGGTGCCACCAGCCGGGTTGATTGGCCTCATCGGTCAGCTCCAGAAAGGAACCGACCTCTTCGTCCGGTATGCCGTAGGTGCGCAGCAGTTTTTCCACGTACGGGAGTTTCAGCCCGACTTCGGCCTTCTCCATACGCCGCACGGTGGTCTGGTTGACATCCAGCGCCTTCGCCGCCTGCTCGTACGTGACCCCGGCCTTCTCCCGGAGGTCACGCAGCCGCATGCCGAGGACTATCTGCCCGACCGTCGGAGCAGATCGCGCCTCTCCCACATTGCACCTCCGCATATGGCTTGTTCACAGCAGTGTGCCATGGTTCGACTGACGCGAACAGACTGCGCTCGCTATTCTGCATTTCGCAGAATGCCCCGCGCTGACTGAGTGAGGCAGTGGTCATGGAGACATGGCCGCCCCCTTTCACGGTCGTGGCTCGGCAGCACGTCCGAGCCCGCGCTTCCTGTGCTTCTCGTCACAACGCCCCCTCCCCCGCAGGCACATGGAAGGCGAACGGCCGTGGTCGCTCCTGAAACGATGCCCTTCTCCGTTTCCCCGGGCAGCGCAGCCGGCCCCTATGAGGAGGCGTTTCGCCTGCCGGCGGAACGCGCGGCGGTCTCCGACGCCCGCCGCCGCGTACGCATGTGGCTCAACTGTCAACAGGTGTCGGAAGATGCCCGTGACATGGCCCAATTGGTGATATCCGAGCTGGTCACCAATGCCGTCGTCCATACGAGCAGCACCTCGATAGCGTGCGTACTCCAGTCCGTACGCGGGCAGTTGCGGATCGAGGTCCGCGACCAGGGTGGCGGCACCACCCGGCCCACGCCGCGCGATGCGGCGGCGGGTGACGAGAACGGCCGCGGCCTGCTGTTGGTGGAGACCTTGGCCGACACCTGGGGAGTGGTCTTCGGTGAGCGAGGCGAGGGCCGCACGGTGTGGGCGGCCCTGCCGGCGCAGTCCGCCTGATCCCACTCACCGCACCACAGGGCCGGCCGTCGTCGTCCGGCAGCGATCGCCGTGACTGTCCCCCGGTGCGCAAGCCAGCGTGCTACGCGCTGAGCACCCGCCCCAGGTCGTAGCTGACCGGCTCCTCCAACTGGGCATAGCCGCAGCTCTCGGGCTCCCGGTCGGGGCGCCAACGGCGAAATTGCGTGGTGTGCCGAAAGCGGTCGCCCTCCATGTGGTCGTACGCCACCTCACAGACCCGCTCAGGGCGCAGTGGCACCCAGGACAGGTCCTTGCCTGCGCTCCAGCGGCTCGGGCCGCCGGGCATCCGGTTCGCTTCGTGGGCGCTCTCATCGCCCCAGTCGGCCCAGGGGTGCCCGGATGCCGACTCCATCCGCAGTGGGGCCAGTTCGCGCATCAGCGCCTCTCGTTGGCGCATCGGGAAGGACGCGCAGACGCCCACGTGTTGGAGTCGGCCGCCGCTGTCGTACAGGCCGAGCAACAGCGAACCGACGACCGGGCCACTCTTGTGCGGTCGCAGCCCGGCCACCACGCAGTCCGCGGTGCGCTCGTGCTTGACCTTGACCATGACCCGCTCGCCTTGCCGATAGGGGAGATCAGGCCGTTTCGCGATGACACCGTCGAGTCCGGCCCCCTCGAACTGCTGGAACCACTCCTGTGCTACGCGCAGGTCGGCGGTGGTGGGCGCCAGGTGGACAGGGGCCGCGGCGCCCCGCAGCGCCTCGGCGAGCGCCAAGCGGCGCTCGCTTTGTGGGGCGTCGAGCGCCGCGGTGTCACCGAGCGCCAGCAGATCGAAGGCGACCAGGCTGGCGGGGATGGTCTCGGCGAGCATCCGCACCCGGGAGGCGGCCGGGTGGACGCGGCTGAGTAGCGCCTCGAAGTCGAGACGGTCATCCCTGGTGATGACGATCTCGCCGTCGAGAACGCAGCGCTCGGGCAGTCGTGTCCGCAGTGCTTCGACGAGTTCGGGAAAGTAGCGGGTGAGCGGCTTGCCTGAGCGGCTGCCGAGTTCAACCTCGTCGCCGTCCCTAAAGACGATGGCCCGAAAGCCGTCCCACTTGGCCTCGTAGTTCATACCGGGCGGGATGGTCGCCGCGGACTTGGCCAGCATCGGCCGCACGGGCGGCATCACCGGAAGGTCCATGACCTTGATTGTGCGGCCCTACGGTGGCGCCCGCCCGCCGAGCGCCGGGGCCCTGGTGGGCCGCGGCGCATGCCCAAGGCCGCCCCTTGCGCCTAGACCAGCGCGGCGCCCGCGGCCGATGGCCTGCGGCTTCGCAGGGGCCGCCGACAGGCGCGCCGCCGCGTACCGGCCTAGCGTGGCCGCATGGGAGAGCCCCTGGAGATCACGGTCGGCGAGCGGACGGTGCGGCTGTCGCATCCGGACAAGGTGTACTTCCCCGAGCGGGGGTTCACCAAGGTGGACGTCGCGCGGTACTACCTCGCGGTCGGTGACGGGGTGTTGCGTGCGCTGCGGGACCGCCCCACGACGCTGGAGCGCTACCCGGACGGGGTAGCCGGGGAGTCCTTCTCCCAAAAGCGGGCGCCGCGCAACCTGCCGGAGTGGATTCCGACTGGCCGGATCGCCTTTCCCAGCGGGCGATACGCGGATGAGATCTGTCCGACCGAGGTGGCGGCCGTGGTGTGGGCCGCCAATTTGGGCACCTTCACCTTCCATCCCTGGCCGGTGCGCCGCTCCGACACCGACCATCCCGACGAGCTACGGATCGACCTCGACCCACAGCCGGGCACGGACTACGAGGACGCGTTGCGGACCGCTTTGGAGTTGCGCGAGGTCCTGGCTGGCCTGGGGCTGCGCGGCTGGCCCAAAACCTCGGGCGGTCGGGGGCTACACGTCTATGTTCCCTTGGCTCCGGAATGGACGTTCGTCCAGGTCAGACGTAGCGCCATTGCCATCGCTCGGGAATTGGAGCGGCGGGCGCCGCAGCAAGTGACGACCTCCTGGTGGAAGGAAGAGCGGGGCGCGAAGATCTTTGTGGACTACAACCAAACCGCCAGGGATCGCACCATCGCCAGCGCGTACTCGGTGCGCCCCAAGCCCCATGCGCCAGTCTCGGCTCCACTGCGCTGGGAGGAGTTGCCCGATGCCCGGCCGCGCGACTTCGACCTGGCCACCATGCCCGCGCGGTACGCCGAGGTGGGTGATGTACACGCGGACCTGGACACCCACGCGTTCCGTCTTGAGGCCGCCCTGGAGTTGGCCGCACGCGATGAGCGCGACCACGCTTTGGGAGATCTGCCCTATCCGCCGGACCATCCGAAGGTGAAGGGCGAGCCAAAGCGGGTGCAGCCGAGTCGGGCCAAGCCCTGACCCCAACGAGAGCTCAATGCGGCGAGGAGTGGGAAGGAGGCGGCGAGCGTGGAGCCGGTGGCGGCGCTGGAGCGGATCGCGTTCTTGCTGGAACGTACGGGCGCCGAGACGTATCGCGTGCGGGCCTTTCGCAATGCCGCGTCGGCACTTACCGACCTGGGCCCCGACGAGGTGGCACGCCGGGCACAGGCTGGCTCACTGACATCGGTCAAGGGGCTTGGGCCCAAGACCGTCGCGGTCGTCAAGCAGGCACTGGCGGGCGAGGTGCCCTCCTATGTACAGCAGCTCTCTGCCGAGGCGAACACGCCGCTGGCCGCGGGGGGCGAGCGGCTGCGGGCCGCGCTGCGCGGCGACTGCCATATGCATTCCGACTGGTCGGACGGCGGCAGCCCGATCGAGGTCATGGCGCGCTCTGCGGCCGAGCTCGGCCACGACTGGGCGGTGCTGACCGACCACTCCCCCCGGCTGACCATCGCGCACGGGCTGAGCGCCGAGCGGTTGCGCGAGCAACTTGAGGTGGTGGCGGAGGTACGGGAGCAGGTCGCGCCGTTTCGCCTGTTGACGGGCATCGAGTGCGACATCCTCGACGACGGCTCCCTCGATCAGGACCGCGAGTTGTTGGATCAGCTCGATGTGGTGGTGGCCTCCGTCCACTCCAAGCTCCGCATGGACGCCACCGCCATGACCCGACGCATGGTGGCGGCGGTACGTGATCCGCTGGTCGATGTGTTGGGGCACTGCACCGGGCGGCTGGTGACCGGCCGGGGTAGGCCGCCATCGGACTTTGACGCCGAAGCGGTGTTCGCCGCGTGCGCCGAGTCCGGCACCGCGGTGGAGATCAACTGCCGTCCCGATCGGCTCGACCCGCCACGCCCGCTGCTGCACAAGGCGGTGGCGGCCGGCGTGCTCTTCTCCATCGATACCGATGCGCACGCTCCAGGGCAGTTGGACTGGCAGTCCTACGGCTGCGCCCGCGCGGCCGAGTGCGAGGTGCCCGCCGAGCGAGTGATCAACACCTGGACCGCGCGGCAACTTCTCGACTGGACCCGTACGCGCAAGCCACCCGCCCGCACTGCCGCCAGACGATCTCGGGCATAGGGCAGACAACCCACCAGAAGGGCCAGCACCATGCGCTCGATGTGGAAAGGGGCCATCGGCTTCGGTCTGGTGTCGATCCAGGTGAAGCTCTACCCGGCCACCGAGGAACACGGGGTCAAGCTGCACCAGGTCCATGTCGCAGACGGCGGACGCATCCGCATGAAACGCGTGTGTGAGGTAGACGGGGAGCAGGTGGACTATGCGGACATCGCCAAGGGCTACGAGGACATCGACGGCCGCACGGCGATCCTCACCGAGGACGATCTAGCCGAGTTGCCGCTGCCCAGCAAGCAGCTCATCGACGTCATCGCGTTCATCGACGCGGACGAGATCGATCCGCTGCGGCTCTCGCGCGCGTATTACGTGGGCGCCGACTCGGCGGCAGCCGCCAAGCCGTACGTACTGCTACGCGAGGCGCTGGTGGACAGCGGCAGGGTGGCGGTGTCCAAGGTGGCGCTGCGCACCCGCGAATCGCTGGCCTTGCTGCGAGTCCATGACGATGTGCTGGTGCTACACACCATGCACTGGCCGAACGAAATCCGTGCCGCCGCCGGGCTCGCCCCTTCCGGCAAGGTGACCGTGCGCCCGCAGGAGCTGAAGATGGCCACCTCGCTGATGGACACGCTCTCGGAGGACTTCGACCTGGACTCGCTGCACGATGACTATCAGGCCGCACTCGACGAGCTGGTCACCGCCCGCCTCGAAGGCAAGGCCCCGCCATCGGCCGATGCCGCCGAGCCTCCGCCGGACAACGTGGTGGACCTGATGTCCGCGCTCCAGGCCTCCATCGACGCACGCTCGGAAGGGGAGCCGGGACGCAGCCGCACCAAGAAGTCCGCCGCGAAGAAGAGCACGGCGGCCAAGAAGACCACCGGCTCCAAAAGTGGCGGGGGCGCGGCGAGCAGCGGCACATCCTCGCGTGGCACCGCCAAGACCACGGCGAAGAAGAGCACGACAGCGAAGTCCGGGCAGAGCGCGAAGACCGCCAAGTCGACGAAAGGGAAGACGGCTGAGCGGCAGACAGCTACTAGCCGCCGCAAACACGCGTGAGCCATGGGGGTACGGCCTTGGGGACCGGCCCGTATGCCGCCGCACACAGGGGTGCCCGTCCGCGTGGGCCGCCGGGGGTGGGGGTCACACTCCTACCCGGCTCCTGCCGCCTTCCTCGTACCGTCGAGGCATGGACACATTCCGCATGGACCCGCAGGGCGGAGCGCTAGCCGAATATCTGCGTGCCCGGCGAGGGCAGGTGCGTCCCGAGCAGCATGGGCTGGCGCCAGGGGGTGAGCGTCAGGTGCCAGGGCTGCGCCGTGACGAGGTGGCGATGCTGGCCGGCATCAGCACCGACTACTACGTACGTCTCGAACAGGGCAGGGAGCGCCGCCCCTCCCGCACGGTGCTGACCGGGTTGTCGCAGGCGCTGCTTCTCGACCCTGCCGCCGCGCGCTATCTCCGCGAGCTGGTCATCGCGAACGAGGCGGATGAAGCGAACGAGGCGGGCGGTGGACCCGGCCCGGAGCGGTTGGAGGCGGTGCAACGCCTGCTCGACTCGTTCACCGTGCCTGGGCTGCTACTGAACCGCTGGCTCGACGTGGTAGCCACCAACACCTTGGGCGAGCTGCTCCACGAGGGGCTGGAGCACCGGGAGAACTACGCACGCATGGTGTTCCTCGCTGCGGGAGCCCCCAAGTTCTTCATCGACTGGCCCGCGTTCGCCCGCTGCACGGTGGCGGCACTGCGTGCCAACGCAGGCTTGGAGGCGGGATCGGCCAAGCTGGCGGGCCTGGTGGGCGAACTCGCCGTACGAAGTGACCAGTTCAGTACGGCATGGGCCCAGCATCACGTCTATGAGAAGGCGGTCGATCACAAACTGTTCCGGCATCCCCTGGTCGGGCCGGTCGCGTTCGACCAGCACGTGCTGGAGCTGCCCGGCAGTGGCGGTCACCAGATCTGGGCCTACCACCCCGCCGACGACGCCACCGCCGACGCGCTGGTCCGGCTCGGCGCGCTGACCACGCTGTCACCCTCCGCGGCCGATGCAGTCGATGCAGTCGATGCAGTCGGGGAGAGCAGAACGCATGAACCGCCGGCGAACCGCCTTGTTGCGCCGCCGGCACACCTACGCAGAAAGGCATGACCGTGTACGTCATCACCGGGGCCAGCGGCCGGACCGGACGGGCCGCGGCACTGCGGCTGTTGGAACAAGGTCAGACGGTACGAGTCGTCGGCCGCACAGCGCAGCGGCTCACCGAGTTGGCCGAGCTGGGTGCCCACATTCATGAGGCGGACCCAAGCGACCCCGACGCCTTGGCCGTCGCCTTCGAAGGGGCCGAAGCCGTCTACGCCGTGATTCAGCCCAACTACCTACCGGACCATCCCGACTTCGGGGCCTTCCAGGACCAGATCGCGGCATCGCTCACGGAGGCTGTCGCGTCATCCGGCGTGCCGCGCGTCGTCGCATTGAGCAGTTGGGGAGCACAGCACGCCACGGGGACCGGTCCTGTGAAGGGCCTACACCGCTTTGAGCACCGCCTTTCCGCCGTATCCGGTACGAAGATGATGTGGCTGCGTGCGGGCTACTTCATGGAGAACCTGCTCAGCCATGTCGCATCGGTCCGCACCAGCCGGCAGATCATCGCGCCCTTCCGGCCCGATGTGCCACTGCCCCTGGTGACCACTGGGGACGTGGGAGCCATCGCAGCCGACCTGCTGCGGCAACCGTGGACGGGCACGCAGGTTCGGGAGCTGCCGGGCGAGCGGGACGTGACCATGCAGGAGGTCACTCGCGTTATCGGCGCGGCGACCGGCCTACCGGAGCTGGCCTACGAGCAGTGCAGCATCGCCTCCTTCCGCGAGGCGCTCTGCCGCGCGGGCACCTCCGCCAATGTGGCGGAGATGATGGTCGAGGTGACCGAAGCCGTGAACTCCGGCCATCTGCACATGGCACAGCCTCGGTCGCTCTCCCCAGCGGGGGCCACTTCCCTGGAGACGTTTGTACGGGCCCAGTTTCTGCCCCGCTACCACGCACAGCCTTGACCGACCCGGCCGCACAGGACCCGCGCGCTCGGTAGCACGCGCACGCTGGGCAGCACACTCACGGCCAGCAGCACCCGCACGCTCGGCAGCACCGCCCGGTCAGCAGCACGCGCACCGAGCGCACCGCGCCCGGGCTTGTGGTGCGGCGCCCCCGGCGGCACGCGACACGACACACGCTGCACACAGCACGCAGCGGGGGCACCAATCGATCATGGCGTGTTACGGCACCACCACGATCTTGCGGCCGAGGCCCGCCTGGAATCTCTCCAGCGCCTGCGGGTACCGCTCCAGCGGCATGCGGTCGCTGATGAACACCCCCGGGTCGAGTACCCCGGTCGCGAACAGGGCCGCTGCCCGCTCGTAGCTGTGCAGTACGGCCATCGAACCGGTGATGGTGATCTCCTGGTTGTAGATGCGGTACGGCTCGATGACCGCGGTCGTGGCGTAGTCCGCTACCCCGAACTGAAGGAAGGTCCCCGCTTTCGCGACTCTGCGTAGACCTTCTTGGATGGCCGCCGCGTGTCCGGTGGCGTCGATGACCACGTCCCAACCTCGCGGCTGCTCCAACTCCTGGACGGTGGCTGCCGCCCGGGAGCAGCCAAGCAGCCGGGCGGTGGCCAATCGCTCCGGGTTGAGGTCGAGCACATCGACGCTGACGGCGCCGGTGCGCTTGGCCAGTTCCAGCATCATCAGGCCCATCGTGCCACTGCCGTAGATGAGCACCTCGGCTCCGAGGTGGTTGCCGAGCACGTCGTAGCCCCGTACAGCGCAGGAAAGCGGCTCGATGAGTGCCGCGTCCTGAAGGCTCACATGGTCGGGCAGCCGGATGCAGTTGGCGACCGGCGCGAGGGCGTATTCGGCGGCCCCACCGGCCACCGATACGCCGATGGCGGCCCAGTTGTCGCACAGGTTGCCTCGCCCCACGCGGCAGTAGCGACACGCGTGGCAGTACAGGGACGGGTCCACCGCGACCCGGTCGCCGATGACCAACTCGGTCACCTCTCGGCCCAGTCCGACCACCTCGCCGGCGAACTCGTGTCCGGGCACGATCGGCAGCGTGGGCGCGAACTCCCCCTCTACGATGTGCAGGTCGGTACCGCACAGTCCGCAGGCCGCGACGGCCACGACGACCTCGCGCGGCCCAGGCGTGGGGTCGGGCACGGTGGTCACGGTGACCTTGCCGATGGCCTCGATGAGTGCGGTCCTCATTTCACTGCTCCTAGCGAAAGGCCCTGGACAAGCTTGTCCTGGGCGGCGAATCCGGCGGCGAGCACCGGGAGGGAGATCACTACAGACGCGGCGCAGACCTTGGCCAGGAACAGGCCCTGGCTGGTGATGAAGCTCGTGAGGAAGACCGGCGCGGTCTGCGCCCTGACGCCGGTCAGCACACGAGCGAAAAGCATCTCGTTCCAGCTGAAGATGAAGCAGATCAGCGAGGTGGCGGCGATGCCCGGGCCGGCGATGGGGGCCACTACCCGAGCCAAGATGGTGCGCAGTGGTGCCCCGTCGATCTGTGCTGCCTCGATGATCGCCACCGGGATGTCGGCCAGGAAGGACTGCATCATCCACACGGCGATCGGCAGGTTCATCGAGGTGTAGAGGATGACCAGCAGCCAGATGTTGTCCAGCAGGCCGGCGTTCTTGGCGAAGAGGTAGACCGGTAGCAGCCCGGCTACAGCCGGCAGCATTTTCGTGGACAGGAAGAAGAACAGCACGTCCGTCCATTTGCGGACGGGCCGAAGTGACAGCGCGTACGCGGCCGGCAGCGCGAGCACCAAGACGAGCAGCGTGGAACACACGCTCGCAGTCAGCGAGTTGATCAGCGGGGGCCAGGGGCTGGCGCCGCCGTTTGTGCCGAAGAACTCGCGGTAGCCATCCCAGGTCAGCGAGGCGCCCAGGGACGGTGGGTTGGTGGCAGCGTCGGTCTCGGAGTGCAGGGAGGTCAGCACCATCCAGGCCACGGGGAGGAAGAACAAAATGCCGGCCAGCCAGGCCAGCAGGCCCAGTGCGGCGCCCCTGCGCCGGGCCTTGGCCTGCGGGCCGGTGCGCAACCGAACCCGGGCCATCCACGAGCGGGGCGCGGGCGCTGCCGAGGCGTCGGCGGCGGTGGTGGTGGTCATGAGCGGGACGCCCCCTCGGTGAACAGCGATGAGACCACCCGCAGCGCGAAGGTCGCGATGATGATCGAGCCGATGACCACGAGCACACCGGCGGCGGACGCCTGCCCGTACTCGTGTGCTTGGT
Source organism: Streptomyces zagrosensis (assembly GCF_014203645.1). Lineage (GTDB taxonomy): Bacteria > Actinomycetota > Actinomycetes > Streptomycetales > Streptomycetaceae > Streptomyces > Streptomyces zagrosensis. The sequence continues at coordinate 38,937 of NZ_JACHJL010000013.1, forward strand.
AGAAGGTCTGGTAGATGGTGTAGGGCAGGTTCGCCGTGTCCAGACCACCCGATGTGATGGTGAACACCGCGTCGAAGTTCTGCACGATGTAGACCGAGCCGAGGAGTACGCCCAACTCCAGATAGCGGCGCAGATGTGGCAGGGTCAGGTAGCGGAAGATCTGCCAGTTGCCCGCGCCGTCGATGCGGGCCGCCTCGATCATGTCCAGCGGCCGGCTTTGCAGCCCCGCCAGCAGGATCAGCATCATGAACGGCGTCCACTGCCACACCAAGGACGCTTCCACGGCGAGCAGCGGCATCTCCGACACCCAGTCCGGCTGTGGCGGTGTGTCATCACCGAAGCGTTCGGCCACCCAGGACAGGGCGCCGTTGAACAACCCGTACTCGGGGTTGTAGAGAGCGTGTTTCCACAGCAGCGCGGCGGCGACCGGCACCACCAGGAAGGGCGCGATGAGGAGCGTACGGACCACTCCGCGGCCCCGGAACTTGCGGTCAAGCAGCAGCGCGAGCAGCAGTCCGAGCACGACGGTGGTGAGTACGACCGTGGCGGTCAACACGGCGGTGGTGAGCACCGATTCGCGTAGTGCGGCGTCTTGGGCGGCGTGCTGATAGTTGCTCAATCCGGTGAAGTGCCGTTCGTCCGGGTCCAGGGAGTTCCAGTCGAAGAGGGAGATCACCAAGGTGGCGACGAAAGGGAGTTGGGTGACGGCGATCAGGAAGACCAGGGCAGGCAGCAGCGGGGCGCGGGTCGCCCACGCCTTGAGGCGGCCCGGTGCCCGCGGCGGTGTGGTGGATGGCGACGGTGAGATGGGCGGCTGCGGGGTGCTCGCGGTGGCGGTCCGCGGCCCGATGGACGGGGGTGGTGCGGCGGACGGAGTGGTCATCAGTCCTGGTACTCCTTGCCGACCTGCTCGGCCATCTTCTGTGAGCTGCGCAGTGCGTCGCTGACCGACTGTCGTCCGGCGATGGCGGCGCTGATCTCCTGGGAGACCTTGGTGCCGAGGTCGGTGAACTCGGGTATGCCAACAAACTGGATGCCGGCTACGGGCCGGGGTTGGACGCCTGGGTCGCGCGGCCTGGTAGCGCTGATGGAGCGGTGGGTGATGTCGGCGAACGCCGTGGCGGCGGCGCGATACTCGGGACGGGCGTAGGTGGATGCGCGCTTGCCGGCCGGCACGTTGGCCCAGCCGCTTTCGCGGCCGACCAGTGCCTCGTACTCCTTGCTGGATGCCCAGGAGATGAACCGCCAGGCGTCGTCGGGCTTCTTGGAAGCCTTCTGTAGCCCCCAGGCCCAGGTGTAGAGCCAGCCGGCGGACGGCGTCTTGACGACCGGCGCCTTCACATAGCCGACCTTGCCCTTGACGGGGGACTTCGCTGCCTCTAGCGAACCGGCGGCGGCTGTGGCGTCGTACCACATGGCGCTCTTGCCCTGGGTCATGTTGTTCAGGCACTCCGCGTAGCCGGACTGTGCGGCGCCTGACTGGCCGTGTTTGCGCACCAAATCGACGTAGAACTCGGTCGCCTTGACGAACTCGGGCTCGGTCAGTTGCGCCTGCCAGTCCGCGTTGAACCAGGTGCCGCCGAAGGTGTTCACGACGGTGGTCAGTGGCGCGGTCAGCTCGCCCCAACCCGGCAGCCCACGCAGGCAGATGCCCTTCATGCCGGGGCGTGCGCCGTCGGTCTTCGCGGCCAGTGCCGCCACTTGCTGCCAGGTCGGCTCGGCGGGCATGGTCAGGCCGCGTTCGGCGAACACGTCCTTGCGGTACATCAGGAAGGACGACTCCCCGTAGAACGGCTCGGCGTAGACCTTTCCATCGTCGGCGGTCAGCGACTGCCGTACGGGCGCGAGGATGTCCCGCTGATCGAAGGACGTGTCCTTGGCGAGATAGGGGCCCAGGTCGTGCAGCCAGCCGTGGTCGGAGAAGAACGGCACTTCGAAGTTGCTGATGGTGGCGACGTCGTACTGCCCCGCCTGATTGGAGAAGTCCTGACTGATCTTGTCGCGGACGTCGTTCTCCGGCAGTACCGTGAAGTTGACCTCGATGCCGGTCTCTTCGGTGAAGTGCCGCTTGGTCAGCCGCTGCAATTCGGTCATCTGCGGGTTGTTCACCATCAGGACATTGATGGCGTCCCCGCCGAAGAGCGATGAGCCACCGGCTCCGACGTACCCTTCGCAGCCGGCGCACGCCGCGATGAGCGCCCCCGCCGAGGCGACGGCGACCAGCGCGCGGACACCGCGTCGGGTGTGGCTGGGCATAAGACTCTCCCCCGTGAATCGGTCTGCTAGGCGACTGGTGAAGGCTGCTATCTGAGCCTGCCCAGCACGAACCGAGCGGCACGAAGCGAGCAGCATGAAACGAGCGGCGCGACACGCGGCGGGGCCCGGGCATGCGGCACGCCACACGGGGCCTGGCGAGGACGGGTCACCGCGCGGGCCAAGGAGCAGCGCGGGGCTACAGCGGCAGTACGGGGCTACGGAGCGGCACAGGTCGGGTAGCGGTGCGGGCGGTGCTGCACTCGTGGTGTGGCGGACAGGCGGGTCGTCATAGGGACAGGGCTAGCCGGGACGGGGAGGCGCACCGTACGAACGGTGTGAGGGGATGTCGCCGTACGGGAGATCTCGGGACGGGGGCGGTCACACCCGCAGCACCTGGGGCCCGAGCAGGGCGTAGCGGTGGGCCTCGGCCAGCGGCAAGCCGGTGTCGGTGATGATGGCCTCGAATTCTTGGGCTTCGGCGAACCGACAGAAGCTGACGGCGCCGAACTTGGTGTGCACGCCGGCGAAGATCCGGCGTCGGGCCGCCCGCATCACCTGTGCTTTGACCTCACTGACGGCCGGGTCGGGCGTGGTCAGCCCGTACTGTCGGGAGATGCCGTTGGCGCCGATGAACGCCAGGTCGATCACGAAGCCCCGGAGCATGTGCGTGGCCCAGTGATCGACGGTGGCTAACGTGCCTCCCCTGACCCGGCCGCCGAGTAATAACGCGGTGATGCGCTCACTGGCCGCAAGCCCGCTCGCGGTGGCGAGCGAGGAGGTGATCACGGTCAATGGCCGCTCGCGGGGCAGGGCCTGTGCGATCAGTTGAGGCGTGAATCCCTCGTCGATGTAGACCGTCTCAGCGTCACCGACGAGCTCGCTGGCGGCTACCGCGATGCGCGTCTTTTCGGCGACGTGCATGGTGGTGCGAAAGGCGAGCGTCGTCTCATAGCCGGCGCTTTCCACGGGGTACGCGCCGCCATGGGTACGCCGCATCAGGCCGCGGTTTTCCATGGTGTGCAAATCGCGCCGTACGGTCTCCTTCGACACTCCCAACTTGTTCGCCAGCTCCACGACGAGGACGGAACCGGTGTCACGGGCCAGTTCGAGAATCGTGCGTCGGCGTTCCTCGGCGTCCACGGGGACTCTCCCATCCGACGAGCTGCGCTGCCCGTTCGGGCACCTGAAGAGAGTTGTACAAGGGTTGTTGGGATGCTGGCCAGGCCAGGCACCGGACCACTCACGCCCGCATCTGCCCGTTTCACGCCCGGGATAGCCGCAGGCCAGTGGCGCATCGGCGGGTCTTGCCGGGGGTCTGTGATGCCCGTTCGCGGGCGCTGACGCGCCCGTCTGTTGCCCGATTGTTTCGAGTGATCCCCCCGCACCCACCCCCAACGGCTTTCTGACGCTCCCCACGGGTGGCCCCCAGGACCACGCCTCGAACGGATACGGTGCTGCTATGGCAAACAACGGGGCAGGAACGGCGAGCGCGTCGGGATACGCCCTGCTCATCGCGGCAGGACCGACGGGCAGGCAACGGGCGATGGATACGGCCGCCGCACTGGCACCGCTGGCGGCCGTGGCACCGGCGGTGCTCCTTGATACCGCGGGCGGCGCGCAGGTGGTTCAGCTCGTCGATCCCGATGAACCGCACACGGTGCTGGCCCATCTGCGCACGGCCGCCGCGCATCCCGGGCCGGTGCTGGTGTACGTGGTCGGCCAGTTGATGCTGGACAGCAAGCAGCAGCTCCCCCACCTGGCGCTGGCTCGTACGGTCCCCAAGACGGCCCGTTACACCGCGCTGCCCTGGCATTGGCTGCTCTCGGAGCTGGGGCACCGGCCGATGGGGAGTACCACCGTCTTCGCCGACCTGGTCGCCGACGAGGCCACCTGGCCCACGTTGACCGCCGAGCGGCTGGCGACCGGGCTCACGGTGTACGGGTGCGTCGCTCCGCCGCCACGGCGCCGCCAGCTCAGTACGCCGCACTACACGCGTGCCGTGGCGGCGGCGCTCCGCGCGGCCACCGTCCGCCCTGCGCTGGTTCAGTTGCACCAGCATGCGGTCGAGCAGTCCGGGCTCGGTCGTGGCTCCGAACTTCTCATCTCGCCGCACCAGGCCGTGATGGGTTCGCCAGGTGACCGGCCGCCGCTGCCCGCCGCGTTGGCGGATATGCCTCCTGTGGATGCGGTGGACCAGCCGTGGCAAGCGGCGATGCTGGAACAGCCGGCGGCACCGTCGAGGGAAGCGGGCTCGCTGCCCACGGCGCTGCCGGAACCGGGGCGTGTGCCGCAGTTCGAGCAGCGCCCCGGCGCGGGGGCTGCGCCCACATCGGGTCACCAGGTGCCAGGGGTGGCGGGCGAGGCGCCGCCGGCCGCGTCCGATCGGTTGCCGGCCGTGGCGTCCGCGCCGCCGACTGCCGCACCGCCGCCAGCTTCCTCGCCGCCGCAGGCTTCCGCACCGCCGCACGCGTCCTGGCCGGCGCCCGACTCACAGCAGGCCCCCGGTTACCCAACGGCCCCTGGCCCCACGCCGGCCGAGCTGGGTTTTGCACCAGGCGGTGCCGCCCCCGCGTGGCCCGGCTCGGCGCCTACGACGCCCGCGCGGGGAGGCGAAGGGAACGCGGCGGCCGAGCCCGCTGACGCGCTACCTTCCGTCCCGGCCGCCCGTGCGGCCGAGCCATCGCCCTCGCGCCCCACCGCCGCACCGGCGACCACAGCCGAAGCCGCCCACGATCCGCACGGCGCCATACTGGAAGCCGCCCGTGCTGGGCGCCACAGTGAGGCCGCCGCGATGGCCGCGGCCTGGGAGCAGGATGCGTTCCGGTCGGCGGGGCCCGACTCGCCCCAAGCGCTGCACTGGCTTGAGGTACGCGCCGACCTGGCCCGGCTCGCCGGCGACCCGGCACGCGCCAGTGAGCTGTGGATGGCAGCCGCTACCACCCGGCTCAGTGCGGGCCAGGCCGAGGACCAGCCCGATGTGGAAAGCGCGGTGGACCGGGCGCACCATCAGTGGCAGCACGTAAGCGACCCGGCCCGAGCTCGGGCGCTGGCAACGGAGCTGATTGCGCTACGTACCCGCGTGCCGGGGCGCAGACCTGGTGCGTTGCAAGCGATCCAGGCGAGAGTGGAGAGTCTGCGCGCCGTACGGGCGAGCTGAGGCGGCGCAGCCCACACCAGCGTTGACGAGCGGAGGCCCGCGCCGTGTTCATGGATCTTCCCCTTGACGCGCTCCGTACCTACCGACCGCCGCTGCCCGAGCCGCCCGGCTTCGACGCCTTTTGGAGGCGCACCATCGCCGAGGCGCGGGACCATCCGCTCGACGCCGACTTCACTGAGTACGACGCGGGTCTCGCCCTGCTGGACACCTACGACGTCACGTTCTCGGGCTTCGGCGGACACCGCGTCCGCGGCTGGCTACTGGCTCCCAAGGGCGCGCCGGGTGCCGTCGAGTCGCTGCCTTGTGTGGTGCAGTACCTCGGGTACGGCGGCGGGCGCGCGCTGCCGTACGACTGGCTGCTGTGGCCGGCGGCCGGATATGTGACGTTCGTGATGGACACCCGCGGCCAGTCCGGCATCGGCCGGCCCGGCGACACCCCGGACCCGGTCGGGGCGGCAGGCCCCGCGGTGCCGGGGATGGTGACCAAGGGCATCCTCGATCCGGACGACTACTACTACCGACGGCTGTACACCGATGCGGTACGGGCCGTTGAGGCCGCACGGACCCATCCGGCCGTGGACCCGGACCGCATTGTCGTCGCAGGGCATAGCCAGGGCGGAGTGCTGGCCATGGTGGCGGCGGCCCTGGCGCCCGGCATTGCGGGCGCCTTGATCGATATGCCGTTCCTCACGGATATCCGGCGTGCCATCGAGATCACCGACGCGGAGCCGTATGCGGAATTGGCCCGTTACTGTGCTGGCCAACGCCGGCACGTACAGCAGGTGTTGCGCACGCTCGATCACTTCGATGGGCTCAACTTCGCCGTGCGCGCCACCGTTCCCGCGTTGTTTTCCACGGCGCTCCGCGACCCGATCACCCCCACCTCCACGGGCTTCGCCGCGCATCAGCACTACGCTGGAGACAAGGAATTGTTGGTGTGGCAGTTCAACGGCCATGAGGGCGGGGGGCCGCACCAACAGGTTGAACACATCCGGTTCCTGCGCCAACTGTTCGGCTGACGCACGCGAGCTGTTCGGGTGTTGCACCCGGCCTTTACCACCCCGGCCCGTCACCTGCTCTCACAGCGTGGAGCGGGCGCCATCTGGCGCCCACCTCACTGCCCTGCCGTTGCTGCGGTCACTCCCCCAGCAGCCGCTGGGTCAGGTCGCGCAGTCGCATCGCTGATCTCTCATCGAAGTCCGGGGCAGCTAGGTTGATCTGCTGGGACCGTACGAAGGCGCTGACCGGTGCGGCCGGCGGGCTGTCGATACGGGCCACGATCGGCACGATGCCCTCCGCCACGGGCCTGCCGGTCTGCTGTAGCTGCGCGACGTGCCGAGCGGACTCGGCGTCGTACTCCCCGGAGAAACTGGTGGCCACGCCACCGGGGTGCACCAGCACATAACGAGTGCGCGTCGCGGGGTAGGTGGCGGCGAAGGCGACGCCGAGCAAGTCGTTGGCCACGCCGGCATGCAGTTGGGCCGCCGCTCCGTGGTAGCCGTGCTGGAAGCCGAAGTCGTCCCAGCGGATTTCGCCCTTCGCCATGCCAGGGCCCGAGACATTCACGATCACCGGCGCGTCCGCCTTCTCCAGCAAGGTCCGCAGCCCGTGGCTGAGCAGGAAGCGGCTCAGGTACTCCAGCGCGAAGGTGCCCTCGAACCCGTCCGCTGTCTCCCAGCGCGTCGAACGGAAGTACCGCGCGCACAGCACCAGCGCGTCCACCGCCGGCAGCGTCACCGCTATCTCGTCGATGGTCTTCCTGTTCTCCGCCACCAGGCTGAGATCGGCCCGCAGGAAATGCACGCGTTCGCCCGCACCGATCTCACGCGCCTGCGCGAGGATCGCCTCCCCCTTGCGCGGATCGCGGCCCACGATGGTCACCCGGTCGCCCCGCCGCAGATAGGTCAGCGCGATGGCCTTGCCCATCCCATCGGTCCCCCCGGAAATCACCAGATTTTTCATGCACGGTCTCCTCGCTGGCGGTGGACGCACGCCCGGAGGGCGTCTTGGGCACTCCAGAACTGAACCACCCGGTTCAATTCAGTGGCCCCACTAGTAATGCACAACGACTACGACCATGCAATTGGACCCATTGGTTCAGAGTGCTGTGACAGTCGGTACGATGCCCAGGTGAGCGAAGTGAGTTCCCCGCAGACGGCGGGAGCAGGCGCCCCACGGGGACGGATCGACAAGCGGCACGCGATTTTGGGCGCCGCCTTCACGGTGTTCGCGCGTGAGGGATACGGCCAGGCTTGCGTGCGGGTCATCGCGGCCGAGGCGGGAGTCGCCAAGCCCACCGTGTACAACCACCTCGGCGACAAGGAGAACCTGTTTCGGCACGCCATGGAGGCGGCGGGCGCACGTGCGCTGACCGCCAGCCTGGCCGTGGTCGCGGAGCTTCGCGCCGAGGGTGCCACGGCCGACGACGCGGCTGCCTTGAGCGCGACGCTCGAAGATGTGGGCTACCGCCTGCTGCTGTGCTCCTGCGACGAACGCTCCTGGGCGCTACGCCGACTGCTGTACGCCGAGGTCGGCAAGTTCCCCGAACTGCTGGACTCCGTGTGGGGTCACGGAACTCACCGGGTACAGGAAGCGCTGGCCGACCGGTTCGCGCGGCTCACCCTGGCCGGGCGGCTGCACACGGCCGATCCCGCGCAGGCCGCCGAGCAGTTCTTCGCCCTACTCACCGGCCCCATGGAGGCCCGCTCGCGCCTGGGCACCCGCCCGGTTTCCGACGCCGAGGCGCGCGAGGTCGCCCGCGCCGCGGTACGCACCTTCCTGCGCGCGTTCGGGCCAGGGCCTGACGAGACCGCGTAAGCCACCACGACCAGCGCCACGACGTGCGCGCGGGCACTCGGTACAGACGGTTATGAGCACCAGACGGCCGCTATCCCCTGGTGCTCCGAGGCGCGGCGTCGCCCTTCGGATCATCTGGCCGGTATCGCCGCAGGCAACTTGGCGTCCCGGCGCACAAGTTGCGCGTACCGGCCCTGGCTCAGCATGAGTTCCTCGTGCGTACCGCTCTCGGCGATGACACCGCCGTCGAGGACGACGATCTGGTCCGCGTCGCGCACGGTCGAGAGCCGATGCGCGATGGTGAGGGTGGTGCGGTTGGCCGCGAGGGCGTCGATGGCCCGCTGCACGGCGTGCTCGGTGCGAGTGTCCAGCGCGCTGGTGGCCTCGTCGAGGATCAGCACGGGTGGATCGCGCAGAATCGTTCGTGCGATAGCGAGCCGCTGTTTCTCCCCTCCCGAGAACCGGTACCCACGCTCGCCAACGAGGGTGTCGTAACCATCGGGCAGGGACGCGATGTGGTCGTGGATCTGGGCCGCCTCGGCCGCGGCGCGCAACTCCTCATCGGTCGCGTCGGGCTTGGCGAAGCGCAGGTTGTCGGCCACCGACGCATGGAAGAGATACGTTTCTTGGGAGACGACGCCGACCGCACGAGCCAGCGTGTCGAAGCTCAGATCTCGAACATCCACCCCGTCGATGAGCACCCGCCCACCGGTGACGTCGTAGAGCCGGGGCACGAGATAGCTCAGCGTGCTCTTGCCCGACCCGGTGGGCCCGACCACGGCCAGGCTGCCTCCTGCGGGCACCGTGAGGTCGATGCTCCGCAATGTGCGCTCGGTCGCCTCCGGGTCGTAGGAGAAGTCCACGCCGTCAAAGCGCACCTCGCCACGCACCTGCTCCAGGTGCACCGGTTGCTCCGGCTCGGCGATGTCCACCGAGAGGTCGAGGTACTCGAAGATGCGGTGGAACAGCGCGAGCGAGGTCTGCATCTGCACACCGGTGGACAGCAAACTCACCGTTGGCCGGAACAGACCCTGCTGGAGGGAGACAAAGGCGACGAGGGTGCCGATCGAAAGGCCCGGGCCGCCCGTCTGGAGCGCCATCCCGGCCGTCCAGTAGATGATCGCGGGCATGGCCGCCATGACGATCCCGATCGTTGACATCCGCCAACGGCCGGCCATGCTGGAGCGCACCTCAAGATCGACGAGCCGCTCGGACTCGCGGGTGAACTCCTGAGTGAGCGAGTCCGCCCGGCCCATGGTCCGGCCGAGCAGGATGCCGCTGACCGACAGCGACTCGGTGACGAGCGCGGCCATCGCCGCCATCTGCTTCTGCCGCTGCGAGGTGATCCTCTTGCGCTCCCTGCCGACCCGGCGACTGATCCACACGAAGACGGGAAGCAGGCAGAGGGAGACCACGGTCAGCCGCCAGTCGAGCGCGAGCATCGCCACGATGCTCGCAATGACGCTGGTCAGGTTGGAGACCAGCGAGGTAGCGGTGGAGGTGACGGTGGCCTGCATGCCGCCGATGTCGTTGGCGATGCGGGACTGCACCTCGCCGGTGCGCGTGCGAGTGAAGAAGGCCAGCGGCATGCGCTGGAGCCGGTCGTAGACGGCAGCACGTAGATCGTGCATCACCCGCTGGCCTACGGTGGTGGAGATCAGGGTCTGTAGGACGCCGAAGACGCTGGTGACGACGGCTGCGAGGATCATGCCGCACACGAGCAGCGTCAACAGGCCCGAGCGTCCTTCGGGGATGGCGGTGTCGAGCACCTCGCGGAGCATGAAAGGCGAGGCCACGGAGACCAGTGATGAGGCAGCCACCAACAGCCCGACCAGGGCGAGCCGACCTCGGTAGGGACGGAAGAGGCGAAGAATACGCCGGACCTGTGCGGGCTCTTCCGGGTCAGCAGCGGGCGGGACCCACTGTGGTTCGTCGTCGCGCATGGACCCCTTCCGAAGGTGTGGACGCTTGCCGACCGCCTGCCGGCGCGATTTACCGAGCATAGCTCATTGTTACCTAGGCTCACAATGAGCTTTGTCCTGATAAGATTCGGGCCATGCCCACCTCCGACGCCTCCGGTCACCTCGCCGAGCAGCTTCTGCGCCTCACTCGCAGACTGCACCGTGCGCACAAGTGCTATCTGGAACCGTTGGGCATCACTCCCGCACAGGCCCGGTTGCTGCGCACCGTGGCGCAGTACGACGCCGAGCCGCCGCGCATGGCCGACTTGGCCGCACGGCTTGAGGTCGTACCGCGTGCGGTGACGACGCTGGTGGACGCCCTGGAGACGAACGGCGTGGTGCGCCGTGCGGCCGATCCGGCGAACCGGCGGGTGGTGCGGATCGAGCTGACAGAAGCCGGCCGCGCGACGCTACGCGCGCTACACCGAGCGCGTCGATCCGCGGCGGAGGACATCCTGGCACCGCTCAGTGAGCACGATCGGGCCTTGCTCGGCGGCTTGCTCGACACCCTCGCGGACTGCCCGGACGACCGCGACAGCCGCCGCTGAGCCCGACTGCGTCCCCGGCCTTGGCCTAACGGGGGTCCTGCGGCCGTAAGCCGGGGCCCTGCGGGGGCCATGAGCCGCGCGCACCGGGCCGTAGGAAGCGCAGCGAGCCGATGCCCCGGTACCCGGCTCCCGACGAAAGTCCAACCCTTCCCGCCAAGAGTCCAGTTCCGCCTCTTGTGGCACACGGCTCACACCCGCCAGGGTCTGACACGATCTCCGCACGCCACGCGCCGTCAGCTTTCCAGGAGGCTCGATGAACGAGGCAACACCCCACGACCCCAGCAACCTCACCGACACGGAGGCCAGCGCCGTCTCCGATGGCCCCGCACCCAGCCGCCGTTCGGTGCTGTGGACGGCGAGCGCCGCCGGGGCCGGGCTCGGCCTCGGCGGCCTGGGAGCGCAACAGGCGGCGGCGCACGGCGCGCAGACAGCGGACGACACACCGGCGGACGAAGCCGCGTCGCCGCAGCAGCGCGGCACGACCATGATCGGCGTGCCCTTCGAGCGGCGCAGCACCGTACGAGTGGGCATCATCGGCCTGGGGCAGCGCGGCGGCAGCATGATCGACCTGTTTCTCGCATTGCCGGGCGTACGCGTCATCGCGCTCTGTGATCCGGTGCGGGAAAAGGCCGAGAAAGCCGCCCGGAAGGTCACGGCAGCGGGACAGCCCGCCCCGGCCATCTACGCCAAGAACGACCACGATTTCGAGAACCTGTGCAAGCGCTCAGACCTTGACTTCGTCTATGTGGCAACGCCCTGGGACTCGCATTTCGACATGTGCAAAACGGCCATGCTGCACGGCAAGCATGTCGGCGTGGAGTGCCCGCTGGCCATGGAGTTGTCCCAGTTGTGGGAGCTCGTCAATATCTCCGAGCGCACCCGTCGGCACTGTTTGCAGTTGGAGAACTGCGCGTACGGCAGAAATGAGATGCGGGTGCTGCGCATGGCACACGCGGGCTTGTTTGGCGACTTGCTACACGGCGCCGGCGCGTACATCCACGACCTGCGCGGGCTGATGTTCTCGCCCACGTACTACGAAGGGCCATGGCGCCGCCTGTGGCACACCAGGCTACGCGGCGACCTCTACCCGAACCACGGTTTCGGCCCGGTCGCCAACTACATGGACGTGAACCGGAGCGACCGCGCCGTACGAATCAGCACGTTCGGCTCGCCCACCGGCGGTCTGGCGGCCTACCGCAAGGACCATATGCCGCCGGGCGACCCGAGCTGGAAGGAGTCGTACGTCGGCAGCGATATGTCGATCAGCCTCGTACAGACGGCGAAGGGCCGCGTCATACGGCTGGAGCACTGCGTCTCCAACCCCCATCCGTACAGCCGTCTCAACATCCTCGGTGGGACCAAGGGAGTATTCGAGGACTATCCGGAACGCATTTACCTGGAACCGGACAACAACGACGACCAGTGGGGTGATTTCGCGGCGTACGCGGATTGGGACCATTGGCTCTGGAAGGAACACGCCAATCCGCCGGGCGGCCACGGCGGCATGGATTACATCATGCTGTTCCGGGTGATGCAGTGCATGCGACTCGGACTCGTCCCCGACTTCGACGTTTACGACGCGGCAACCTGGACCGCGCCGGTGCCGCTGAGTCACGCCTCCATCAAGGCCAACGGCGCGCCGCAGGCGATACCTGACTTCACCCGGGGTTTGTGGAAGAAGGCACGGCCGGGCATCGATTCGCAAAAACCGGAATAACCGCCGGCTGGTGCGCGGCCCGGCCTTCGCGCGGCAGGCCGCGCACCTATGCACGGCGGGCTAGCCTTGACGGGCACGGCCCGTGCGCCCAAGTGCGACGTACGGGACGCCAGCGCGGATCGCATGTCGCCGCGTCAGGCAGCCAACTGCTGCTTGTCCCCCATCACCACGACGGGATGCCGCGCCGGGTCAAGGTGCTTGAGCAGGTACTCCATCCCCGCCTTTGGCAGGCTCACACAGCCTGACGTGCCGCTCCCGTGGTCCAGATGTAGCCAGATGCTGCCGCCCTTGCGGCGACCCTGGGGGCGGGTCGGGTCCAGTGGCGAGGTACCCGTGAGGCGGTTGTAGTCGATCGCGATGACGTAGTCGAAGTCGTGCCAATGGGTCTTGGGCCAGTAGTGCGGGGCTGCGAAGGCGGCGGCGTGGTGGTACGGCAGCTCGGCGCCGGGATTGGGCAGCACACCGCCCGCGTCGCTGAGCGCGAACACGCCCACCGGGCTGCGCTTATCGTCCTCACGGTGGTGGGTCGTCCAGCCCCGCCTGCCGTTGTGAGCGGACCAGGACCGGTCACGCTTCCAGGTGTCGCCGTCCTTGGTGTAGAGCACCACTGTGGCATCGGCCGAGTTCTCGCCCCTGCCGTAGACGGCCACCACCTGCCGCGTCACACCGGGTATCTTCGCCGCCAGCTTGTCCCCCACATGTGGGATGCGCCGTGGGTCCGCCGAGGAAGACGCCTTTGGCCCCGCCTGCTTCGCGCCGTCGCCCGCCGGCCCCTTGTCTTTGCCACCGTTGCCCTCGCAACCGGCCAGCAGGCCGGCAGCCAGCACGGCCACCACCGTCCCGCGCACCACACCCGACATTCGCATGGCTCCCATCGTCGCACCCCTTCGCCGGGACCACGGCAGCACCCGGGGACCGATCGGCCCGAACCGCCCGCTGCCCGGGAAAACCAGTTGAATTCGCTCCGCTCGGAAGGCGAACCTGTCACGTCTCCCGCCCCTGCTTCCTGCTTCCTGCTTCCTGTCGAATTCATCGCTAGCTCGGGATGTCATGCAAATTCGAGATCTGCCGTTCCCCGATCCCGGCCACCCCGATGCGCGCTCCGGCCCCCGCCTGCTGATCTGGCTGGGCAAACAACAGCGGCGCCAACAGGTGGTGGCCGCCTTGTGGGGCACGCTGCACATGGCGGCCCTCGCCTGCCTGCCCTTGGCCCTCGGTCTCGGCGTACAGGCCGTGGTAGACCGCTCCGGCGAACGACTGGCGCTGGCCGGTGGGCTGTTGCTCGTGCTCGGTGCGCTCGCGGCGGCCGGTGACACGATGCTGCACCGGGTGGCCATCACCAACTGGATCACGGTGGCCGCCCGGCTACAGCAACTCCTGGCCCGCAAAGCAGCCGAACTCGGTTCCGCACTGACCCGCCGGGTCGCCGCCGGCGAGGTCGTCGCCGTCTCCACCGGGGACGTGGAGAAGATCGGCTGGTTCGTAGAAACCCTCTCTCGCTTCGCGGCAGCGGTGGTGACCACCGTCGTGGTGTGCGTGAGCCTGATCATCTACCAGCCCGCTCTCGGCATGGTGATCGCCATCGGCGTCCCGTTGCTGACGCTCGGTGTACTGCCGCTGCTGCCGTATGCCACCCGGCGGGCCGACGTTCAGCGGGAGAAGGCCGGCCGGGCCACAGAGCTCGCCGCCGACACCGTGGCGGGCCTACGGGTACTGCGCGGCATCGGCGGCGAAGAATTGTTCCTCGACCGCTATCGTGCGGCCTCCCAGGAAGTCAGAGCCGCAGCAGTGCGCAGTGCCCGAATGTGGGCACTGATCGCCGCCGTACAGGTTGCGCTTCCGGGACTGCTGCTGATTGCCGTCGTCTGGTACGGGGTCGGGCTGGCTCAGGACGGCCGGATCGGCGTCGGCGAACTGGTCACGGTCTACGGCGCCGTCACCTTCCTCCTTTTTCCTCTGCGGCACTTCGAAGAGATCGCCATGGCCTACTCCTTCTCCCGGCCGTCCGCGCAGCGCGCCGCCCAGGTACTGGCGTTGCAGCGTTCGGGCCGGGCGCCCACGTCAACCGACGTGCACGCGTTCGGCGCCAACACCGGCGACGATCCAGTGGAACTCGGCGGGGACCTGTACGACCCGGCGACCGGCCTCCTCGCGCCCGCCGGGCAACTGACGCTCGTCGTGTGCGGCGACCCAGACGCGGCGGGGCGCCTGGCCGACCGGTTGGGAGGCCACGCACCAGGCGTACCCGAGCCGGCCAAACTCGCCACCGACACACACGAGGAAGCCGACGAGGCAAACACAGCAAACACAGCAGACAGGGCAGCACATACGGCCGCGGCGAGTGACGTTGCGCGGCAGAACGACAACCCCACGGCGCGGCCCGACACCCCGCCGGCATCCGGCGCGCCCTCGGTACTGCTCGGCGGTATCGCACTGGATGACCTTCCGCTGATCGCCGCACGAGCGGCAGTGCTTGTCCAGGACAAGGACCCGGTGCTCCTCTCGGGGACACTCGGCGAACTGCTCGACGTGCCCTGTTCCGGCACGGTCTCCGCCCAAGAGGCATTGGACGCCGCGCAGTGCGGCGACGTACTCACGGCCCTGGCGCAGGCGGCGGACGATGGCTCAGGCGACCCGGAGCGGGCCAAGATCACTGAACGTGGGCGCTCCCTTTCCGGTGGGCAGCGGCAGCGGTTGGCCTTGGCCAGGTCGCTGGTGACCGATCCGGGTGTACTGGTCCTCGACGAACCCACCTCCGCCGTGGACTCGCACACCGAAGCCCGGATCGCCGATGGTCTACGTCGGCTGCGCACCGGCCGCACGACGGTCGTCTTCGCCTCCAGTCCTCTACTGCTCGACCGTGCCGACCGGGTGGTGTTCGTCCCTGACGGCGCCGTTGCGGACGTCGGCACCCACCGCGAACTGCTGCTCACCAACCCGGCGTACCGCGCGGTGGTGACTCGCCAAAGTGACGAGGAGCCGGTGGCGGTCGCGCCGGGCGGCAGTACCCACCAGACCACCGAGGCCCGCAAGATCGAGGAGTCGGCATGATCGGCGTAGCACCGCCGGAGTACGACCCGGCCGCCCCGGAGTCGGCTACCACCCTGCCTGTCGGCTCGACGCTGACCGTGCGGAGTTACGTACGCGAACTGCTGCTCCGCCACCGCCGCGCTTTCGGGCTGCTCATGCTGGTCAACACCGTCGCCGTGCTGGCATCGATGGTCGGGCCTTACCTGCTGGGCGGCATGGTGGAGGACCTCGCGGCGGGCGAGGACGACGTCGCGCTCGGCCGCACCGTTGCCCTGTTCGCACTGGCCCTGGCCGTGCAGACGGTATTCGTGCACCAGGTGCGGTTGCGTGGCGCGATCCTCGGTGAGCAGATGTTGGCGGACCTGCGCGAGGACTTCCTGGTGCGCTCGGTGGGTCTGCCGCCGGGAGTGTTGGAGCGGGCGGGGACCGGGGATCTGCTGTCGCGGATCACGACCGATATCGACCGTCTTGCGAACGCCATGCGCGAGGCCGTGCCACAGCTCGCGGTCGGTGTGGTGTGGACAGGGCTGTTGCTCGGCGCAATCACCGCGACCGCGCCGCCGCTGGGCCTGGCCGTCCTGGTGGCGCTGCCGGTACTGCTGGTCGGTTGCCGCTGGTACTTCCGCAGGGCGCCGAGCGCCTACCGTTCGGAGGCCGCCGGGTACGCGGCCGTCGCCGCCACGCTGGCCGAGATGGTGGATGCCGGCCGCACCATCGAGACGCACCGGCTCGGCAGCCGCCGAGTGACTCTTTCCGATCGCCGGATACGCGAGTGGACGAGTTGGGAGCGGTACACGCTCTGGCTGCGCACGGTGCTCTTCCCGGTGATCAGCGGGGCACATGTGCTGATCCTGGCCTCGGTTTTGATCCTGGGCGGTGCCTTCGTCCTGGAGGGCTGGCTCTCGGTCGGCCAACTCACCACGGGGGCGCTGCTGGCACAGATGCTGGTCGAGCCTGTGGGCCTCATTTTGCGCTGGTACGACGAGTTGCAGATCGCTCAGGTGTCGCTGGCCCGATTGGTAGGCGTACGGGAAATCGAGCCTGAGGACACGGACGGCGCAGCGACACCGGAAGGCCGGGACATGCGCGCTGACGAGGTGCGCTTCGGCTACCGGGCGGGAACCGATGTGTTGCACGACGTGACCCTCGCGGTGCGGCCAGGGACACGGATGGCATTGGTCGGGCCCTCCGGGGCAGGCAAGTCCACGCTGGGGAGACTGCTCGCGGGGATCTATGCGCCACGCACGGGCGAGGTCACCCTCGGCGGTGCCGAGCTGGCGCGGATGCCAGCCGAGCAGGTGCGCCAGCAGGTTGCGCTCGTCAACCAGGAGCACCATGTGTTCGTGGGTTCCCTGCGGGACAACCTGCGGCTGGCCCGTACCGGCGCGGTGGATCGCGAGCTGTGGGCAGCGCTGTCCGCGGTGGACGCGGATGGGTGGGCCCGGGCGCTGGAGGGTGGTCTCGAAGCGGAGGTCGGCTCGGGTGGCCTCACTTTGACGCCCGCGCAGGCCCAGCAGGTCGCGCTGGCCCGACTGGTGCTCGCTGACCCCCACACGCTGGTGCTGGACGAGGCGACATCGCTGCTCGATCCGCGTGCGGCGCGACACCTGGAACGCTCGTTGGCCCGGGTGCTTGAGGGACGGACCGTGGTGGCCATCGCGCACCGGCTGCACACCGCGCACGATGCGGATGTGATCGCGGTGGTCGAGGACGGCCGTATCAGCGAGCTGGGCGGACACGACGAACTGATCGCAGCCAACGGTGCGTACGCCGCGCTCTGGCGCTCCTGGCACCAGTGAGCTCATTGCCGGTGCGTCGCGCGCCCTTCGGGGCGGGCGGCGCACCGGTTGCGACCTGGGCACTCCCGGGCTCGCGCACCAGCGGCAGGTCACAGGAAGCCGAGCGCTCCGAGTCCGCCTACGCCGCCCAAGAGCATGAAGACAGGCATCAAAACCTTGAGCTCGATCCAGCTTCCGGCACGAAAGCGCATCATCCTTGGCGGGCCGAGCGGATACCACCGCTTGCGGCCGATCGGAATGGGCCACAAGATCGGGCAGCCGGACACGGTCAGCGCATCGCCGATGTCGTGCACCAAAGCGCCGAGCACGATCGGCAGGCCCAGCCACAGATACTCCTGGCCGGCCCCGGTGAACAGCCAGTCCGAGCCGTTGCCCGGCTTGTTGAGGATGTCGGCGAGAATCCAGGCGCTGGTTGCTCCCAGGAGCCAGACCAGGACGTCGCTGGAGACGCGGGCCATGCGCCACAGCAGCCCCTCGACCGCGAGCACCATGTGCACAAAGAGCAGACCAAGCACAGCCCAGCGGCCACCGGTCACGGCCAGCGCCGAGGCGCCTCCGCCGATCAGCATGGCCCACACCCAGGTGTGCGTGAGCGTGCGATGTCCGCCGGAGCGGCGCGGATCGCCTGCTTTTCGGGTGGCCTGATAGGTGGCGTGGGAGATACGGTCGATCACCTCGCACAGGCCACGCGAGAGAGGTCCGAAGGCGCGGGATATGGTCGCCGATTTGTGGTCCAGGTCCGGGGCTAGCGCGGCCCCGGCGCAGATCAGCGCGCCGACGACGAGCACGGGCCAGGGCATGGGGTGCCCGGCGGCCCCGGTTGCCGCGCCCACCCCCAGCCAGGCTGCCGCTCCGGACAGCGAATGCGCCGGTCCCATCATCGTCGTTCCCCGCCCCTGCTCGCGCCCGCGCCTCGGCGGGTGGTCTTCTCATCGGCCCGGCACAGCCTAGCTGCGAACGATCTTCGTCAGCACAGCCGGTTCCCGCCTGAAGGCCAAGAGCAGGCAGTATGGGGGCGTGACTCTTATCGATCAGATGCCGAGCGACGCCAACCCCGATGCCCTCTTCGAGACCTTCTCGACGTGGGTGGAGGAACGGGGCATCTCGCTCTACCCCGCTCAGGAGGAGGCACTGATCGAGGTGGTCTCCGGGTCGAATGTCATCTTGTCCACGCCCACCGGCTCGGGGAAGAGCCTGGTTGCGGCAGGGGCGCACTTCGCGGCGTTGGCGCGCGATGAGGTGACCTTCTATACCGCTCCGATCAAGGCGCTGGTCTCGGAGAAGTTCTTTGAGCTGTGCAAGATGTTCGGCACCGAGAACGTGGGCATGCTGACCGGCGATGCGTCCGTGAACGCCGACGCTCCGATCATTTGCTGCACCGCCGAGGTGCTGGCGTCCATCGCACTGCGGGATGGAAAGAACGCTGACGTGGGTCAGGTGGTGATGGATGAGTTCCACTTCTACGCGGAGCCAGACCGCGGGTGGGCCTGGCAGATCCCGATCATTGAGTTGCCGCAGGCGCAGTTTGTACTGATGTCGGCGACGCTGGGCGACGTCACACGGTTCGAGGGGGACCTCACCCGGCGTACCGGGCGGCCGACCGCCGTGGTCCGCTCGGCCACCAGGCCGGTACCGCTGAGCTACGAGTACCGAACGACGACACTCACCGAGACGCTGACCGAACTGCTGGAAACGCGCCAGGCCCCGGTCTACATCGTGCACTTCACCCAGGCCGCGGCCGTGGAGCGGGCGCAGGCCCTGATGAGCATCAATATGTGCTCGCGCGACGAGAAGGACGAGATCGCGGCGCTGATCGGAAAATTCCGATTCACCACCAAGTTCGGCCGCAACCTCTCGCGCTATGTCCGGCACGGCATCGGAGTGCACCACGCGGGGATGTTGCCCAAGTACCGACGGCTGGTGGAACGGCTTGCGCAGGCCGGTTTGCTGAAGGTGATCTGCGGTACGGACACGCTTGGCGTCGGCGTCAATGTGCCCATTAGGACGGTGCTGTTCACGGCGCTGACCAAGTACGACGGGCAGCGGGTGCGCACACTGCGCGCCCGTGAGTTTCACCAGATCGCCGGGCGCGCCGGGCGAGCCGGATTCGATACCGCCGGGTTTGTGGTGGCGCAGGCCCCCGAGCACGTGGTGGAGAACGAGAAGGCACTGACGAAGGCCGGTGACGATCCGAAGAAGCGCCGCAGGGTGGTCCGTAAGAAGGCACCCGAGGGCTTTGTGAGTTGGGGACAGAACACCTTTGAGAAGCTGATCGCCGCCGACCCTGAGCCGCTCACTTCCCGGTTCCGCGTGACGCACACCATGCTCCTTGCGATCATCGCCCGGCCGGGCAACGCGTTCGAGGCGATGCGCCGGCTGCTGGAAGACAACCACGAGCCGCGCAAGAACCAACTTCGGCACATCCGCCGCGCCATTGCCATCTATCGGTCCCTGCTGGATGGCGGTGTGGTCGAGCAGTTGGACAAGCCTGACGCCGACGGCAGGATCGTCCGGCTGACCGTCGATTTGCAGGCGGACTTCGCGCTCAATCAGCCGCTGTCTACGTTCGCACTTGCCTCGTTCGAGCTGTTGGACCCGGAGTCTCCCTCGTATGCCCTGGACATGGTGTCCGTCGTCGAATCGACGCTCGATGACCCCCGGCAGATTTTGGCCGCCCAGCAGAATAAGGCCAGGGGCGAGGCCGTGGCGCAAATGAAGGCGGACGGCGTCGAGTACGAGGAGCGGATGGAGCTTTTGCAGGACATCACCTATCCGCGTCCGCTGGAGGAGATCCTGTCGCACGCGTACGACGTGTACCGCAAGAGTCACCCGTGGGTGGGCGACCATCCGCTGTCGCCCAAGTCGGTGATTCGCGACATGTACGAGCGGGCGATGACGTTCACCGAATTCACCTCGTTCTACGATCTGGCGCGCACCGAGGGCATCGTGCTGCGCTACCTCGCCAGCGCGTACAAGGCTTTGGATCACACCGTGCCGGACGATTTGAAGTCGGACGACTTCGAGGATCTGATCGCCTGGCTCGGCGAGATGGTGCGGCAGGTGGACTCCAGCCTGCTGGATGAGTGGGAGCAACTCGCCAATCCGGAGGTGGAGTCGGCGGAGGAGGCGCAGGAGCGCGCGGACCAGGTCAAGCCGGTCACCGCGAACACCCGCGCTTTTCGGGTGTTGGTGCGCAACGCCATGTTCCGCCGGGTGGAGTTGGCCGCGCTGGACAAGGCGGACGAGTTGGGAGAGCTCGACGCGGAGTCGGGCTGGGACGCGGAAGCCTGGGGGCGGGCGCTGGACGCGTACTGGGATGAGTACCAGGAACTTGGCACCGGACCCGACGCGCGTGGCCCCAAGCTGCTGCGCATCGAGGAGCAGCCGGAGCACGGACTGTGGCGGGTGCGGCAGACCTTCGCCGATCCGAACGGCGACCACGACTGGGGCATCTCCGCCGAGGTGGACCTGGCCGCGTCGGACGAGGAAGGCCGGGCGGTGGTCCGCGTAACCGACGTGGGCCAGTTGTAACCTCCCACACGCCACTCGCGCCGGGCGGTGGCCGGGCGACACGCCCCGGCATTTCAACAAAGGAGCATCACCGATGACCAATCCCGCCGAGCGGCTGGTCGATCTGCTCGACCTGGAGCGGATCGAGGTCAACATCTTCCGCGGTCTCAGCCCCGACGAATCGCTCCAGCGGGTGTTCGGCGGACAGGTCGCAGGGCAGGCCCTGGTGGCGGCGGGACGGACCACGGACGGGGATCGCCCGGTGCACTCGCTGCACGCGTACTTTCTGCGGCCGGGCATGCCGGGGGTGCCCATCGTGTACCAGGTGGAGCGCGTACGGGACGGTCGATCCTTCACCACCCGGCGGGTGGTCGCCGTCCAGCAGGGGCGGACGATCTTCAATCTGACGGCCTCCTTCCATCAATCGGAGCCGGGTTTCGAGCATCAGGTGCCGATGCCGAAGGTCCCCGAGCCGGAGTCGCTGCCCCGGCTCGGCGACGCGATCCGCGAGCATCTGGGAGAACTCCCCGAGGCGCTACGCCGCATGGAGCGGCGGCAGGCCTTCGACATCCGTTACGTCGAGCCGTTGCGGTGGACGGCCGAGGAATTGGCGGGGGCGGAACCGCGCAGCGGGGTGTGGATGCGTGCGGTGGGCCCGCTGGGTGATGACCCGCTTGTGCACACGTGCGCCCTCACCTATGCCAGTGACATGACCCTGCTGGATGCGGTGCGCATCCCCATCGAACCGCTGTGGGGGCCGCGCGGCTTCGACATGGCATCGCTGGACCACGCGATGTGGTTTCATCAGCCCTTCCGTGCCGATGAATGGTTCCTCTACCAGCAGGAGTCGCCCATCGCGACGGGCGCACGTGGTCTGGCCCGCGGCCAAATCTTCAACCGGGACGGCGCGCTGCTGGTCTCGGTCATGCAGGAGGGCCTGTTCCGACCGCATCGCCGCCCCGAGACGCAGGTGTGAGGGTCAACGCCCCGGAGGTCGCCGTCTGGTCTGTGGCTCCCGGTCGCTGCCGCGTGACCGCTCCCTGGTGCGGGTGGCCCTTTGCACGGCGGTGGTCTGAGGCTGCCGGGAATTCGTGGTCTCCTGGGCGCTGCGCGTAGCAGCCGTGTGCGACAGCCATTGCCAAACAGCGCCCGGTCGCGCGTGCGCCGCAGCCATCGCACCATCGTGGGGCGCGGACGGGTCCTGGCCCGCGTTCTTTGGGCCTGCGCCGGTCAAAGCTCCGCGGTCGATCGGGCCCAGCGGCTCAACGAGAGCGGGGCGCGTCACGCAGGCCCGGGGAGCCATGTGGTCGGTCGGCCCGCTGGGATGCACGGGTGCGGGCAACGCCGGGCGGGGTGCCCGCCGGGTCAGTCGTGCATCCTCCAGCGCCGTAGCAAGACCGATCTGGTGCCAGATCGCCTCCTCCCGATCGTCCGCTGTCAGCACCTGGTCCACCGCGGCGCGCACGGCAGGGGCCACGGCACGCACCGGACTCAGGGGCGGGTCGAGCTCTCGCAGATAGGCCCGCTCTGCCGGGTCCGGCACCGTCTCGGCCAGCGCATCGGCGCTGAGCACGGCGGCCGATGCGGCGGCCCGCTCCCAGGGGTCGGCGCTTTGGGTGAGCAACTGCCCGACCCGCCGCGCCCGCCAGTTCCGCCCTCGCCAGTCGGCGCCCGTGCGCAGCGCGGCCCGCAGTCGCTCCGGGGTCCGGGCGGCGCTCAACCCGGGTTGGTGTGCGGCGAATTGCGCCAGCTCGACCGCCAGATAGAGCCAGACCACGGCCCGGTAGCGATTGACGTAGAAGCGTGCAGGACTAACGCATCCACCGCGCGCCAGGCGGGTGAACCGTCCCGGGCTGATGCCCAGCAGCTCCGCTGCTTGCGCTGTGCCCATCAACCGCAGCCGAGAGCGCAGTGCCACAGCGGCGCACACATCTGCGGCCAACCGCTCGATCTCCGCCCGGATGACCCGCCTTCGCCATGACGCCCCCGGCACTGCCGGGCCCGGTGGACCGCAGGCCGTCGTCGAGCGACTCCACACCGCTGGCTCGCCACCACCCACCGAGCGCACCTCGCCGAGTTGCACAGCGAATTCCAACTCTCGGCGCTGCCAGCCAAGTTCTCGGGCGGCGCTGCCCAGCGACACGGTCGCCCCCGCCGCCGCCCGCTCATCCCATGCGTGTACCACCATGGCGTCTTCCCCTCACCGATCGATCACTGACAGTGACGACCATAACTCGGGGAAGACGTCGCGTGGCAGGCCTGTGGATAACTCCGACCGGCTTGCGCCCGGCGTCTTAGACGGTGCCCGGCACACCACTTTGCTGACGCACCTGGACGCCCAGGTGCTCACCGACACGGTTGACGAGAAGGGCCATTTCGTAGGCGATCTGACCGACGTCTGCGTCCTCGTGGCTGAGGACACACAGACAACTGCCGTCGCCCGCAGCCGTCACAAACAGCACGCCCTCCTCGAACTCAATCATGACCTGGCGCACGCGACCTGTCTGAAAATGGTGGCCGGCCCCCTTGGCAAGGCTGTGCAGACCCGATGCGACGGCTGCCATGTGTTCCGCGTCCTCCCGGACGAGCGATGTGCTCGCTCCGGTTACCAGGCCGTCGTTGGACAGCACCAAAGCGTGCCGTATGTGCTCGATCCGCTTGGTCAAGTCGTCCAGCAGCCAGTCGAGCCCCTTGGTCAGTGCCATGCCCCTCGCCTCCCCGTACGGCGTTCCCCGCAACTGCCGTGCCAGCCTTGCTCACCGTCGCCGTCTCGGCAACCCGGCCTTGGCTTTGAGGTGCCCTTGTGCCCGCTCTGGCACACGATGGAGACACGGCAGAACAGTTGACAGCGGGACTGTGGCGAGCCTGTCTCTCGTCACACACCCGTGCCGGAACGCCCTCCACCATCCGCGCGGACGGCGGCCCGCAGGCCGCTCCGATGTGGTGTGTGCTCGAACGGAGATGATCTTGTCTGCCTGACGAGCGGGCACTGTGGACAAAGACGGAACCCGGCCCGCTACGGCCGCGTTGGCGCTGGGTGTTGACGGTGAAACGGCACCGTTCGTCGTGGTCCTGGCATGCGGCAGGGTCACCTTCAGTGACGATCCAGGGAACTCCTGGGCTGGAGAGCGCACCAGACGCCGGCCCGCTCCAGGGCGAAGAGCGCGCGGCGGAGTTGGGGGACACAACACCGCGCCGGGTGAGTTGCTGGCGTGTCTCCTTCTCGGCGAGAGCGCTCGGCAAGGACGTCGCGCAAACCGCGGTAGCGGGCTGGGGCTGGGGCTTTGAGCCTGTGCCGTACAAAATTATTGAGAAACCGCTGCGGGCACCGCTCAAGAAGCGTGCGTGACGACCCTTCACAGGCGCACGAACGGTGCCGCAAGCCCGGTCGAAGGTAGGTGCCCTGCACACCCCCACACGGATCGCGACAGCGGCCGTGCAGCCTCCCGCGTAACAGCTCTTGAGCTGGGCTCTTTCCTGTTGCAGGCCATAGCGTTCACCCATGCGAAAGGGGGCCGGATGGACCGGACCGTACGCACCATCGACGACGTACTGACGCTCATGGACGACCTGTTCGCTCCAGAGGCCGACCGCTGGACGGCCGACGCTGCCGCCTGGTGGGACACCTTTTACGCCGACCGCTCACGGCCCGTGCCATTCTTCGCGGCCACACCGGATGAGAACCTGGTCTCGTATCTCGACCGCGGGCTGATCGCACCGGGCCGAGCGCTCGATGTGGGGTGCGGGCCGGGCCGTAATGCGCTCTATTTGGCGTCCTTGGGCTTTGATGTGGATGCCGTTGATCTCTCCCCCGGGGCCATCGGTTGGGCCGGCGAGCGCGCCCGCGACGTGGGGGCCGATATCCGGTTCCACTGCGGCGACGCCTTCGCCCTTGCCGCGACCGCGCTCAGCGGCCCGTACGAGCTGATCTACGACTCGGGCTGCTTCCACCATCTGCCGCCCCACCGACGCATCAGCTATCTGGCGCTCCTGGATCGTGCGCTCGCTCCCGGCGGCCACTTCGCCCTGGCCTGCTTCGCTGCCGGGGAGGGTGGCTCCGGCTCCGAGCTCCCCGATGCGGACTTCTACCGCCGGTCCGGCCTCCACGGCGGACTCGCCTACACCCCCGCATCCCTACGGCGGATTTTCTGCGATCTGACAGAGGTCGAACTGCGCCGCATGCACGCCGAGCCCCGCGAATCTCAGCACTTCGGCGCGTCCTTCCTGTGGACGGCTCTCTTCCGCCGCGCCACCTCGGCGCGTAGCTGAGTCCCGGAACCCGGCTGCGCCGCGCACGA
Organism: Streptomyces zagrosensis; assembly: GCF_014203645.1. Lineage (GTDB taxonomy): Bacteria > Actinomycetota > Actinomycetes > Streptomycetales > Streptomycetaceae > Streptomyces > Streptomyces zagrosensis. The sequence continues at coordinate 64,009 of NZ_JACHJL010000013.1, forward strand.
GCCATCGGGTGCCGCACGCAGCCGGAGGTACTCGGGCAGACATATCCGTACGGGCTCACGCGTGCGGGCCCACCGTCACCTTGCCGATCGTCAGGTCGGGGGTCGCGTCCAGGAGCTGGCCGACGCGGGCTAGCTGCTCGTCCAGTTGGCGGCGGTCCGTGGTGGTAAGCCGGCACAGTGGCTCCACCGTGATGGGTAACCTGCGGCCCGCACGGCGCTGGTGCCATACGCCGGCGACCACTCCTTCGCCGAGTAGCACCGCATGGTGACCTGCCTGACCGGTGCGGCTGAGCGCGCGGTCCGCCGCAGCGCCGAGGGAACAGAAGCCCGCGCGGGTCGCAGCCGACGACGTAGGCGTCGAAACAGGGCAGCAGCCGAGCCCTCACGGCAGCCCGGCCGACAAGGCGTCGTCACCGCCAACCAGCCAGGCGGCGCTCGATGGGCGTGCGGCGGGCCTTACGGCCACTCGCAGCCGGCACAACCTCACGGGCTCGCCCGTCAGACGCGCGATCGGGCCGCGATCAGCACGCGGCGGCCGGCCATCAACCTGAAGTTAAGGGTGAGAGTAGTGCCGTAAAAAGTCAGTTCGTGGCCTCTATCCGCAGCTGTCGCTGGCTGATAGAGGTCAATTCCTGGCCTATATCGGCAGGTGTCGCTGGCATGCTGGGCGCATGACCGACACCCCGGCCCGGCTACTGCGCCTTCTGTCGCTGCTACAGACACCGCGCGAGTGGCCAGGCAGCGAGCTTGCGCTTCGCCTCAGGGTCAGTCCGCGCACGGTGCGCCGTGATGTGGAGCGGCTGCGCGACCTCGGATATCCGGTGCGGGCCTCGATGGGCGCCGCTGGTGGCTATCGGCTGGTGGCGGGTGCGGCCATGCCGCCGCTGCTGCTCGATGACGAGGAGGCGGTGGCCATCGCCATCGGCTTGCGGGGTACGGCCGGCCAGGCTGTGAACGGCGTCGAGGAAGCGTCCTTGCGGGCGCTCGCCAAGCTGGATCAGGTACTGCCGTCGCGGCTTCGGCATCGAGTGCGGGCGCTCAGCGCCGCTACCGTACCGCTGCCAGCGGACCAGGGCCCTGGAGTGGATGCGGAGACCCTCAGCGTGCTCGCCTCCGCGGTGGCCGGGCAAGAGCGGGTGCGGTTCCGGTACCGCGCGGTGTGGGGACGTGCCGGAGACCGAAGCGGAGCCTGGGCGACCGCAGGCCCAGCCGGCACCGGGTCCCACGACGAGGCGGGGGCTGACACAGAGCCGTCGGGTCGCAAGTCGGGTAACAGGTCGGGCGACGAGGCGGAGGACGGCAAGGAGCTGTCCGCCGCTCCCGGTGGCACAGAGAGCCAGCGGCTAGTGGAACCACATCGGCTGGTGGCCACGGGGCGGCGGTGGTACCTCGTCGCGTACGACAACGACCGCGAGGACTGGCGCGTGTTCCGGGTGGACCGTGTACGGGAGCCGCAACTGACCGGGGCGCGCGCCGAGCCACGCAGCCTGCCCGCGCCGGACGCGGCGGCCTACGTAGCCGCCTCGCTCCGCGGCCTGGCCCCCACCTACCGGGCCGTAGCCACCTTGCACGCGCCGCTCGCGGCGGTGGCCGGGTCACTGGGCGACGCACCGGGGGACCTCACGGCGATTGATGAGCATCGCTGTCGGTTGCACAGTTCGGCCGACTCGTTGGAGTGGCTCGCGCTGCGGCTGGCGACGCTGGGGTGTGAGTTCACGGTGCATGAGCCGCCTGAGCTGATCACCTTCCTTCGGGGCCTGGGCGACCGCGTCGGCCGGGCTACCCGGCCCGCTGCCGGGCCCGGGCTCGGTGAGACCCCATGACGTGGTGCTCGGTGTTGACGTCTGCGTAGCCATGCTGTCGGCCCCGGTAGTAGCTGGCGGCGACCGCGGTGGCCGGGCTCGCGGTCACTAACGCATGCGCTCTGCCGCTGCGGGACGGCATGGTGGGCACGGTCTTCGCCGCTGGACTGGTCTCTCGTCTGCCGGACCCAGCAGCCCCGGCCCAGACCGGGGAGCCTGTTCCGGGGTGCCGAACCAGGCAGCCGAGGCCCGGGCCGCAGGCGTACCTACCCTTGCTCTTCCGCTTCCGCTTCCGTGTTCCGCGGTGGGAGCGATAGATGGCCAACGGGGCAACCGGGTGCCAGCGCAGGCCGAGAGCCACCGGTCCGGGCCGTACGAGCCCCCCGCCCGAACGGAAAGGTGCCGAGGTCGGCTAGTGCGTAGCCGTCCGGATAGCCCTTGATTTGCGGGTTCTGCCGGGCGTAGTGGGGCTGACGGCGTGGCGGCAGCAACCGTACTGCGGTGCCGCGCAGCCGCAGCGCCCCTCGCACCACCGCGGTGGTCAACGGCCCCGGCGCCGGGTATCGAAAGGCACGCCGCAGCGGCGTGTCGAGTAGGGCCACGCTCGCCGCCCGGACCAGCGGCGCCAGCGGACGCGGGTACCAGGAGGCCATCAGGTCGCGGGTCGCGTCGGCTACCCGTCTGCCGCCCTCGTCCCACCCAAAGTGCGCAGCCTCGTAACCGTCGAGGCAGCGCTCGAAGTCCTGAAAGGTTTCGGGGATGTCGGTGATCCCCATATGGGTGCCGAGGGTGTGGTAGTACCGGGCCGCCGCCTGCTTTTCGTGCTCACACAACCGCCGCCAGCCGTACGCGTCCAGCCAACGCTTGGGCGTCACCACGAAGGTGCTCAGCACGTACCGCATCTCATCGTTGCTGATGTCGTAGGCGCGGTGCATCTGGTTGATGCGCCGGATCGCGGTGCGTCCCTCCTTCGTCGTGAAGCCGTGCTCCGCTACCGCGTCGAGCAGCAATGCCGTGTCGTCGTAGCGCTTTTGGGTGCGTTCGGTGAATTCACCGGTTTCGGCGAGCAGGCTGCCAATGCTGGGCACCGCATAGGTCCGAAAGAGAGCCAATTCCAAAGCCCGCGTGAAGTCCCAGGGGAACTCATGGGTGACGGTGATGCGGTAGATGCGGAGGAAGTCGCGCTCGGGGTCGAGCCGCTGGATCTCTCGTAGCCAGTCGTATCGCCGCATAGAGCTGGCTTCCCTTCGGTGGTCCGGAGGCACAACGCCTGGGGTTCAACTCTAAGGGGGTGGCGGTGCAGTTGGCAGGCGTATACGGCGCAGGGCAAGGGGCGGCCGGAGGTGTTCGTTGGGCTGCGTCAGCGCTTTGCACGGTGATACGGAGTACGCAATTCCTGGCGGCATCGAGGCTGGCCCGCCCTCGCCGTGAGGCCGCTGCCGGCTAGATGGCGCGACCTCAACGGCCTCAGCGACCTCAGCGACCTCAGCGAAAGACGATAGGGGGCGAGCGCGCAAGCGGCGCGGGCCACGCGAGTCGCCCCCTACGCGTCGTACGCATCACCACCTCACAGGCGCCACTGCGCACGTGTGCAGCACCGGAAGGTTACGTTCCGTCATGGGCGTGGCTATCCGGCGGGCCGGTCGTGCGCGCATGGCGCGCAGCTCGGCATGGGTGTTGTCCCGGGTATCGACGCCGTAGTTACTGGCTGGTTAAGGTGCGCCGGACGATGGAACGGAGAGGGAGGCCGTGGTGCTCGCGACGGACGAGTTGAACGATGAAGCGCTGTATGTGTTGACCGCGGTGCTAGTCACCCCGGCGCAGTTCCCCAGCGTCCTTGGCGACGACTACCCGCAGGTGTGCGCGGTGCTCGGTCTCGCGCCGCACCTCGATGGATACGGTCTGGTGCTCGGCCAGGACGGTGCCGGCGCCCGTTGGACGGTGGTCACCGACGATGTGTCGCTGGTCGCCTGCGCGGTCGCGGCCTGGGATTGCGGCCTGGCCTATGACCTGTCGCCCGGTGAGCGGACCATCGTGGCCGCCCTGCCCGGCTGGCCGCTAGCGGTCGCGGTCGCCGCGCCGGGGATACCCGCGCCCCACGATCCGCCACCCGAACCCGGCCCGGACGGGCTGACCCGGCAGCCGCTCAGCCCGCCGGACTGCGATCGGTGGGGTCCGGCGCAACGACGGCTCGGCGCGGACGAGATCGCGTTGCAGTGGGTGATGTGGCGCCAGCAGGTCGATGGTGCGGCGATGTTCGCGGAAGGGGGTACGGCCTCGCAGGCGCAGCCGGCAGTGGTGGCCCGTGTTTCCGCAGGGCCTTCTTCCGCCATCGCCCTTGGCCACGCCGCCCCATCCACCGACCGGCGTCCGCCGGCCACCCCCGCGGCGGCCGGGCCTCACGGCGACGGGCCAGGTCACGCGGGCGTACGCCGAGTCCTGCGCGAGGCGCACGATTACGTGCGTACGCCCCCGCCGCCGGGTCGGGTGCGTTCGGCGTACGCGTCGGGCCAGGCTCGCACGCTGCGCGCTGATGGGCCGGGCTGGAGTCTGGTGGCTCGGACCGATGACATCGCGTTCGTCCTGCTGGATGACGAGCCGGGTGAGGTGTTGCCGGTTGGTCGTGGGGCCGAGTTGCCCGGTTTGCTGGCCGCGCTGGATGCCTTGGCCGTACGTCCCGAATAGCCGGCCGGCACGCGCGGCAACCCCGCACTCAGAGCGCCCGCTGGAGCAGCCCGCTGGAGCGAAGGCGGAGCCGTGGGCCGCGGAGCGGCAGGGCTCAGACACGCTCCAAGGGCCGGTGCGGGCCCACCGGGAGCTTCACCCGGATCGCATCGCCCGGACGGACGGCGCCGCCCTTGCGCACGATGCCCATGATCCCGGCCTTGCGGACGATTTCGCCCTTCGCGTCGCGGCCCACCACCTGCTTGAGCAGGCCATCGGAGAACCCATCGATTTGCCGGCAGGGGTTGCGCAACCCGGTCACCTCGACGACGGCGGTGTCCCCGATGTGCAGCAGCGTGCCGACCGGCAGGGCCAGGAGGTCGATACCGCTTGTGGTGATGTTCTCGCCGAGGTCACCCGGTCGCACAGCGAAGCCCGCAGCGGCGACCTCGGTGAACAGGTCCTCGTGGATGAGGTGGACCTGACGGAGGTTGGGCTGGGTCGGGTCCTGGGCGACCCGGGAACGGTGCTGGACGGTGACGCCCAGGTGCGCGTCACCCTCGACCCCGAGCCCGGCTAGCAGCGTGATCCGCTCGCGCGTCGGCTTGCTGAACGCGTGCTCGCTGTCGCTGCACACCGCCGTGACCGATCCATTCATGCCGGGCCGTCCCTCTCCTCGAAACCCGCAGTGCGCCGCGAAACCCGCAGTGCGCTCGCGCCAGGCACCCTCTCACCGACCGCCGCGCGGCAGCCCGCCCCCACCCGGCCTTTGGACGGACGTCGCGCCGATCAGCGGCCCAGTTGCTTGCGGGAGACTCGGCGCAGCCGACTGCGTTGCGAGGAGTCAAGCAACAGATACGCACCGGCCGGAACGCCGATCATGACAAGGAGCGCTAGCCAGTTGGGCAGCAGCATCAGCAGCACCAACCCGGTGATCACTCCGCCGACGGCTACCTTCGCACGGTTCGACATCGCTTTCCGCCTCCTCCTGCAACACGGTGGGCCGCTCTCGCATCTGTCTAACGGGTGCCACTCGCCGCAGGTTCCACACCTGATCGCAGCGGGGCCCCCACATCGTGCATATGACGTAGCGCCCATACGTACGAGTCGATGAGTCCGGTCTCGGTGTACGGAAGGCCGAGCCTGACGCAGTGGGCCCGGACCAGCGGCTGGGCGAGCGGCAGGTGGGGGCGCGCCATGCTGGGGAACAGGTGGTGCTCGATTTGGTAGTTCAGGCCACCCAGCGCCCAGTCAGTGGCCGGGCCACCGCGGATGTTGCGCGAGGTGACGACCTGACGCTTGAGGTGGCCCCAGCGGTCGCCCTGCGGGTCGGGCATCTCCATGCCCTTGTGGCCTGGAGCGAAGGCCATGCCCAGGTAGAGGCCGAAGAGCGCGTGGTGGACGAGGCCGAAGACGAGGGCCTTACCCGGCGACAGAACGGCCAGCAGGAAGCCGATGTACATGATGTAGTGCACGACCAACAGGGGCGCTTCCAGGGCACGCTCACGCGGCGTTTGCCGACGCAGGTCGCGTAGGCCCGAAACCTTGAGGTTGAGCCCTTCAAGGAGCAGCATCGGGAAGAAGAGGCGGGCCTGGTGGCGGGTGAGCCAGCGGGTGAAGCCCTGCCGGAGCGCGGCCTGGTGCCGGGTCCACACCAGCGCGCCGACGGCGACGTCGGGGTCCTTGTCGATGTGGTTGGGGTTGGCGTGGTGCCGGTTGTGCTTGTCGTTCCACCAGGCGCGGCTCATGCCGAGCAGCAGATTGCCGTGGACCAGGCCGATCAGCGCACTGATGCGACGGTCGGAGGTGATCTGTGCGTGGCCGGCATCGTGCCCGACGAAGGAGGTGCGGGCCCAGAATATGGCCGCGGGCACGGCGAGCGCCACGGTCCACCAAGAGTCGCCGACCAAAACGACCGCGGCCACGACGGCGGCGAGTGCGAGCAAATTGAGCGCAATGCCCGCGATATACCAGCCGGTGCGCCGCCCGAGCAGGCCCGCAGCCTTCACCTCGCGCAGCAGGGGGGCGAAGTCGCTACCCGAGGATGGGGCGAGGTCGCCGCCAGGTGGTGCGAGGGTGGCTGCGGCGGTGGCCTGAGGCATGGCATCTCCGTGTCCATTGGCGGTCCACGTGCGGCTCCGTGCCACCACATGGCCTGACCTTTGGAAACGTAAACGGCGAGGGCCGTCCGTGGCTATGGAGACAGCCCCCGGATCTCCCGGGGGCCACGTCCCGCAAGCGACAGGGGGCTAGCCACACCCCTCGACGGTTCTGGAAACCTTCGGTATAGCGTACGCGCGCGCGAAAAGCAGTCCACGAAGGACAGCACGGCCCGCCTCCTACGCTCGTACGTGCTGAGGCGGGCGTACCGGCCGCGAGCCCCGAAGCTGCAACGTGGCGCTTATCACTCCGCGCAGACACCCGTGCGGAGGCAGCATCCGCTACCCTCGGCGACTCCGACGTCTACTAGTCAAGTTTGAGGAATGCAGTAGCCTGTGACGCCACCCGCCTCGCCCTCCTCGCTAACTTCGCTTCGTTTCACACAACCTGCACACTTGGCCCAGCTCGGCCGCTGCTCAGCCGTCTTCCTCCCCGGCGACCCCGCACGTACCGGCCGGATCGCCTTCTGGCAGCCGGACGATCACCTCACCCCGCCACAGGGCCCCGACTCCGCGGCGGAACTGACCGTTGTCGTGGCGGAGGGCTCCGGCGTTGCGGCCCTGCACGTGCGGGCCACGGTCCTGCCGGTGCGTGTGGCGCTGCCCGCGCTCACCCGCGCCAGGTCAGCGCGCACCGGAACCGCCGCCGCCTTTTGGGGCTCCGCGGCAGTCCTCGCCCTCCAACTAGCCGCCCGGGGCCGGCTGTTGCCCGGGTTGAGCGGGACCGATCACGACGCCTGGCGGGTCGGCCCGCTCGATGAGGCGGACCTGCTGCGGATACGAGAACTGGCCGCGGCCATGCCACCGGCGGCACACGCCGCGCCACTGGTCGGCGTGGGCCTCGACACCGACTTCGACCCCGCCACGTACCCCGATGCGGGCGACCTCCCCCTGGCAGAGCCCGAGCACCTGCTGCGCTCCTTCCTCGACGCTGTCGCGGATGGCCTGCCGCGCTCCCCCGCCGCCGCGCTCGTCACCGGTGGGCCCGCCTTCGCCGCCACCGCCCCGGTGCACCTCCCCGAGCAACGCGAGTGGGCGGCGAGCGTCGCCGCCGGGCATGACGCAGGCGTACGACTCTCGCTGCGGGTGGAGATCCTTGGGCTCACGGCCCACGAAAGCACGAGCGAGCCGTTGGCGGACGCCCACGCGACCGGCAACGATGCGCGGGCGGGCGCGGGCGCGCGCTTCCGCGCCGTCCTGCAACTCCATAGCGTCACCGATCCCACGCTGGTCGCGGACGCCGCCGAGGTGTGGGCGGGTGACACCCAGGTGGCCGCCGCGCTGGGACCCGCGGCCCGGATGGACGCACTGCTGACGTTGCGCCGCGCGGCCCGCGCCTGGGCACCACTGGCGCCACTGCTTTCCGCCGCGGTGCCGGACGCACTCGACCTCGCCGACGAGGAGGTCAGTGAACTCCTCGGCGATGCGACGGTGGCGCTGGAGGCCGCCGGCGTACGAGTGCACTGGCCAAGAGAGTTGGCGCGAGAGCTCACCACCCGCGCCGTGGTCGGCCCGCCCGATGACGAAGAGCCGCAGGGCGGTTCCGGGCTTCCGGCGTTCCTGTCCGCCGAGGCGCTGCTGGCCTTCAGTTGGCGGTTCGCGGTGGGCGACATGGAGCTGACCCGAGCGGAGTTGAACCAACTCGCCGAGGCCAACCGGCCGGTGGTCCGGCTTCGCGACCAGTGGGTGCTCATCGACCCCGCCACCGTGCGCCGCGCCCGCGAGCGGCAGGACCACAAGGTCACACCGGTCGCCGCGCTCAGTGCCGCGCTCACCGGGCGCGCCGAGGCCGCAGGCATCGAGGTGGAGGTGCAGGCCAGTGGCTGGCTCGCGGCGCTACGCGACCGCCTGGCGCGCCCCGAGAACAGCGCAGACGGAACACCGAGCGAGGGCCGTCCGGAACCGGTTGCGCAACCCGCCGCGCTCACCGCCACGCTGCGCGACTACCAACTCCGCGGCCTGGCCTGGCTCCACCAAATGACCTCGCTGGGGCTCGGCGGCTGTCTCGCCGACGACATGGGCCTGGGCAAGACCATCACGCTGATCGCGCTGCATCTGCACCGGCAGACGGCGCCCGAAGCGGCCGGGCCCACGCTCGTGGTCTGCCCGACGTCGCTGCTCGGCAACTGGGAGCGGGAGATCGGGAGGTTCGCGCCGGGCACGGTGGTGCGGCGCTTCCACGGCGCCGTACGCGACCTTGACACCGTCGCGGATGGCGAGTTCGTTCTCACCACCTACGGCACCATGCGCCGCGACGCCGCCCGGCTGGCCCAGGTGAGCTGGGGCATGGTCGTCGCCGACGAGGCCCAGCACGTGAAGAATCCATATTCTTCGACGGCCAAGGAACTACGCAGCATCGGTGCAAAGGCACGGGTGGCGCTGTCGGGAACGCCGGTGGAGAACAACCTCTCCGAGCTGTGGGCGATCCTCGACTGGACCACGCCTGGCCTCCTCGGTTCACTGGGACGCTTCCGCAGCCGCTATGCGCGAGCAGTGGAGGGCGGTGACCCGGCGGCGGCCGAACGGCTCGGCGCACTCGTTCGCCCCTTCCTCCTTCGCCGCCGCAAGGCCGACCCCGGGATCGCACCGGAGTTGCCGCCGAAGACCGAGACGGACAGGGCGGTGTCGCTGACCAGGGAACAGGCCGGGCTCTACGAGGCAGTGGTACGCGAGACGCTCGCCGAGATCGCCGCCGCGGATGCCTTCGCGCGCCGCGGTCTGGTCCTCAAACTGCTGACCTCGCTCAAGCAGATCTGCAACCACCCGGCGCAGTTCCTCAAGGAGGAATCGCCATCCATCGAGGGCCGCTCGGGGAAGCTGGAGTTGCTCGACGAGCTCCTGGACACGGTGTTGGCCGAGGGCGCCAGTGTGCTGGTCTTCACCCAGTACGTAGCGATGGCCCGGCTCCTTGAGCGCCACCTGGCCGCGCGCGGAGTGCCCACCCAGTTCCTACACGGCGGCACCCCGGTGGCGCGGCGCGAGCAGATGGTGCAGCGCTTCCAGGATGGGGAGGCACCGGTATTCCTGCTCTCCTTGAAGGCGGCGGGCACCGGTCTCAACCTCACCAGGGCCGAGCATGTCGTGCACTACGACCGATGGTGGAACCCGGCGGTCGAGGCGCAGGCCACCGACCGCGCGTACCGCATCGGGCAGACCCAGCCGGTGCAGGTGCACCGCATCATCGCGGAGGGCACGGTGGAGGACCGCATCGCCGCCATGTTGGAGCGCAAGCGGGAGTTGGCGGACGCCGTACTCGGCTCGGGTGAGGTGGCACTGACCGAACTGTCCGACGCGGAACTGACGGAACTGGTAGCACTGCGGCCAGCGGGCCAGAGGGAGACCAAGTGATGTCCCACACCGACTACCCGTACGACTCGGACCGCTCGTACGACCCGGACCGTGAGCAGGGCGACGAACGTCACCGCGACCCGTACGCAGATGCGCACGCCTCCCGCCCCGGCGCACAGGGGAACGCCGGCGGCGCGGCAACCGGCCACCACCGGCCCACCCACGGCAACAGGCCCGACGCCGTGGAACGCACCTTCGCGGCATTGCCGCCGGCGCATGGCCGAGGCTTCGCTCAGACCTGGTGGGGCCAGCGGTGGCTGAAGGCGCTTGAGGACACCGCCCTGGACAACCAGCAGCTCAAGAAGGGCCGCAAGCACGCCAGGGACGGCGCCGTGGGTGCGGTGAGCGTACGCCCTGGGCGCATTACCGCCGTGGTACGGGGCCAGGACGGCACGCCCTACCGTTCCGACGTTCTGCTGCGCGAGCTGACCGAGGCCGAGTGGGACCGGCTGCTTGACATGGTCGCCGATCAGTCGGGGCACATTGCCGCGCTGCTCGATCGCGACATGCCGCCGCACCTGGTGGAGGACGCGGCGGCGGCGGGCGTGGAACTGCTGCCCGGCATCGGCGACTTGGAGCCCGAGTGCGGTTGCGAGGCATGGGACCACTGTCCGCACACCTCCGCACTGTGCTATCAGCTTGCCCGGCTGCTCGACCAGGACCCGTTCGTGTTGCTGTTGTTGCGCGGGCGAGGCGAGCGCGACCTGCTCGACGATCTCCAGGCGCGCAGCGCAGCGCGTGCCGCACCGCACGCTCCGGGGCGCGCGGCCGTTGCGCCCACTCCCCAAACTGTCCCGGCGCGCGAGGTGTTCGCCATGGCGGTGGCCATCCCGCCACTGCCCGAGCCCCCACCACCGGTGCCGGAGCCGGGACGCCCGCCACGGCTCGGCGGTGACGCGGCGACCGTGGGCACGCCGTCGCCCGGCGTCGCAGGACCGCTGGACACCGACGCGCTGGAGTTCTTGGCGGCCGACGCCGCGGCGCGGGCCCATCGGTTGCTGGCCCAGGCACTGGCGCCGGGCCACGAACAGGTGCCCGTACGAGAAGAGTTGACGGAAGGGCAGGACGCGGTGCGGTTGGCCACAGCCAACCCCGCCGCACCCATCGTGGCCCGGCTCGCGGCGGGCTGCGGCCGAGGCCGGGCCGACCTCGACCGGGCCGCTCTGGCGTGGGAACACGGCGGGCCCGACGCACTCGCCGTACTCGACGAACGATGGGCGCCCGGCCCGGACGCGCTGGCACGGGCCGGTGTGCAGCTCTCCCAGGCGTGGGAGGAGCCGGAACGGCCCCGCCTGCGCGCGGACGGCAATCGGTGGACGGTGGTGGGCGCCGACGCCCAACTGCGATACGGCCAAGACGGCCGCTGGTGGCCGTACCGCAAGGAGCGAGGCCACTGGTGCCCAGCCGGCCCCGCGGCAGGCGACCCCGCGACGGCGCTGGCCGGCGCGCTTGGCGAGGACTGACCGGGCCGGCGGCTGGAGGGTGACAAGAGGGTAAGGCGGGCGGCTCCGGTCCATCGACCGGAGCCGCCGCGTTTGCGATGGTGATGGGGGTCTTGCACGACCTTGTCCTGAGCGGTGACACAATGCGGTGGTCTTACCTTCCATCACTTACTGCTCCAGAAAGGCCATGGGAATGGCATTTGCCCTGCTCCGCCGCCGTCATCGCGCCACGGGGAGGGAGGCCACACCACTGCCACCTGGCTCCGGGGCACTGGAGTGCGTGGTACTCGACCCCGTTCGGCTTCCGCTCCATCGAGCCGACGTTTCCGTTCGCGACGCCCATGGGCAGGAAGTGGTGCGCGGACAGACCGATCCCAACGGCCGGTTCACGGCGACCGTACGACCCGGCTCGTACGGTCTCGCCGTCACCTCGGAGGGCTTCCAGCCCGTGCGCCGCAACTGCGCGGCGACCGATGGGCTTCGCACCGCGCTGGAGCCCATTGCGATGGACCTCGCCCCACAGCCCGCACTGCCCACGCCCGGCGTGTGGCGTCTTGACCCCGACCACAGTGCGGTCCGCTTCGTGGCCCGGCACATCGGCCTTGCCGCGGTGCACGGCCGGTTCAACCAGTTCGAGGGGACCATGGCGATCGGGGAGCGGATGGAGGACTCCCGGATCGAGGTGGCCATCGACACCGCGAGCATCGACACCGGTGTGCGGCAGCGAGACGAACACCTACGTTCGGCCGAATTTCTCAACGCCGCCACCTATCCGCATATGCACTTCGCCAGCGACCGCTTCGTGCACCGCGGCGGCTCCCGCTGGTCCGTCCAGGGCGCCCTGAACCTGCACGGCGTCAGCCGTAGCATCGCGCTCGACACTCGCTACCTGGGCCTGGGCACCGGCATATCCGGCGAGACCAGGGCCGCCTGCACCGCAGCGGCCGAGTTGCACCGGGAGGACTTCACTCTTGACTGGCGCACCATGCTCTCCCGGGGGATCGCGGTAGTCGGCGCGACCATCCGCGTCGAACTCGACATCCAGGCGGTTCCGGACGCCTGAACCGCTCGCGCGGGAGGGGCCCGGCACGCCCCGCAATGGGCGCAGGACAGCCCGCGGCAGCGTTTTCCGCGTGGTCCTGGCGAACTACGATGCGTGGTCATCCACAGGGTAGGGACGCGCACAGCCGGGCTGAAGGAGAGCGCATGACCGTGGCCGCCGTACCGGAGGGACCGCTCGTCATCGGCGTGGACAGCTCCACGCAGTCCACGAAGGTGCTCGCGGTGGACGCCGCGACCGGCGCGGTGCTCGCGCGCGGCCAGTCCCGGCACACCGTCAGCTCGGGTGGAGCCAGGGAGAGCGACCCACGGCAGTGGTGGACAGCGCTGTGCGATGCGCTGGAACAGTGCGGCCCCTATGCCCGACAGGCAGCGGCCATCTCCGTCTGCGCGCAGCAGCATGGACTGGTCACGCTGGACGCGGGCGGCGAACCGGTGCGGCCCGCTCTGCTGTGGAACGACGTTCGCTCGGCCCCGCAGCGGGACCGGCTGGTCACTGATCTCGGCGGGCCGCAGTCCTGGGCGCAGCGGCTGGGCAGCGTACCGGCGCCGTCCTTCACGGTGACCAAGTGGGCGTGGCTTCGCGTAAGCGAGCCCCAGGCGGCGCGCGCGACGGCGGCGGTGCGGCTGCCGCATGACTACCTCACCGAGCGGCTCACCGAGGCGGGCGTCACCGACCGCGGTGACGCGTCGGGTACCGGCTGGTGGGCCACCGCGAGCCAGGCGTACGACGAGCAGGTGCTGAACCACGTCGCACTGTCGCCCGCGCTGCTGCCCAGGGTGCTGCGGCCGGGCGAGGCGGCGGGGACCGTACGCCCACGGCCCGAGTTGCCGCTCGCCCCCGGCACGCTGGTCGCCAGTGGCACTGGCGACAACATGGCAGCGGCCCTTGGCCTGGGGCTGCGCCCCGGGCAGCCGGTCGTCAGCCTCGGTACGTCCGGCACGGTGTACGCCGTCTCCTTCGAACGCCCCACCGATCCCAGTGGGACGGTGTCGGGGTTCGCCGATGCGCAGGGCGCCTGGCTGCCGCTGGCCTGCACGCTCAACTGCACGTTGGCGGTGGACCGGATCGCGGCGCTGCTCGGTCGCGACCGGGAGGCGGTGGAGCCGGGGGGCACGGTGACCGTGCTGCCCTTCCTCGACGGCGAGCGCACCCCGCATATGCCGGCGGCCACCGGGATGCTGCATGGGCTGCGCCATGACACGAGCGCGGGCCAGGTGTTGCAGGCCGCGTACGACGGGGCCGGGTACGCGCTGCTCGCGGCGCTGGAGAAGGTCGTCGGCCCGGACGCGGACCCGCTGTCCCCGCTGCTGCTGATCGGCGGCGGCGCGCAGGGCGCCGCGTGGCGCGCGACCATCCAGCGGCTCAGCGGCCGTCCCCTTCGAGTGCCGCGCGCCCGGGAGTTGGTGGCGCTTGGCGCCGCGGCACAAGCCGCCGGCCTGCTGCTCGGTGCGGAACCGGGCGCGGTGGCCCGCCGCTGGGCGACGGCCGATGGGCCGTCGTATGACGCGGTGCCGCGCGATGACGCGGCGCTTGGCCGCATCGCGACGACGCTCTCAAGCGCCGGGGCGTTGCTCGGGTCCGGCTGAGGCATCGGGACGGGTAAACACCGCGGGGCGGCGGGGCCCGGCCAGCATCACGCGCCGGGCCGGCATCCGCGCGCCTGCCCGCCCGGGGCGTCAGCCCGCTCAGCAGGCCACCTTCATCCGCGTACCGCTCAGAGAAGCCGGTGCATGATGTGCAGCCCGACGAAGCCCTTGGTCGCGTGCTGGTACCCGGCGGGCAGGGTCCCGATGATCTCGAAACCCAGCGAGCGCCATAGGGCGACGGCCCGGGTGTTGGTCTCCACCACGGCGTTGAACTGCATCGCCCGGTAGCCCTCGGAACGGGCCCAGTCCAAGGCGTAGCCGCCCAGCGCCCGGCCGACACCGCGCCCGGCGTGCTCGGGCGCGACCATGAAGCTGGCGCTGGCGATGTGTGCGGCGGGGCCCATGTGGTTCGGGTTCATCTTCGCGGTGCCAAGTACCGTGTCGTCATCGTCCACGGCGACCACCGTGCGGCTCGGTGGTGCGAGCATCCACATCTCCCGCGCCCGGTCCTCACTGGTGTCCAGGTCCCAGGTGTACGTCTCCCCCGCGGCAACGATCTCGTGCAGGAACGGCCAGATGGCTGCCCAATCCCCGGTGGTCGCGTCTCTGATCTGCATGGCGGTCAGCATGCGCGACCAGCCCGCCGGACGCCAGTGAGTATCCCTGCGACCTCGCACAAAACGCCTACACCTGTCATATCGCCCGCACCGCGCGCGTCTTCAGCTCCGCCCCTACCTCACGTATCACCCGCGCCCGTACGACCCGTACCGTCGCGGCCCCACCGACGGTACGGGTGAGTCGCGTACCGCAGTAACCGTCTGCGGGGGCCCGGGGCACCGCACGACGCGCGCGGTGGGCGTTACCGGAAAGCCGCTGTCGGTGATCATACGATGAGTCCATGACCACAGACATGTCCGGTATGCGCCGCCAGCCCGGCGCTTGCGTCCACACACGCGCGCCGCGCGGGCCGCCTCAGCGCGCCGCGCGCAAGAACGCCTCAAGGCCGGGCAGGTCATCCGTGTTGAGGTGATCCACGCCCGCCGCGAACAACTCGCGCCAAACCGCTTCCCTGGCCGGGCCCGGCAGGTCGGGCGTGGCCCAAAAACGCACTCGCTGCCGCTGGGCGTGAGCAGCGTCCACGAGCTGTCGCAGTCGCGCACGCTCGTGTACGGGCATGGCGCCTACGCCCTGCCAGGTGAAGCTCTGCGTCCAGTTGCTGCTGATCAGCGGGATGAAGGAGGCAGGCACCCCGGTGCCGAGGTCATCCAGGCGCCCGTCGTAGAAGGCGTGCCGTACGCGCTCGGCCTCCATGGCGGGCCGCGCGGCTCGGTCGCCGGAGATGACCGGGGTAACCGCGCCCTCGAAGACCCGGCCACCTGCGGTGAAGCTGAGCATGGAGCGGTAGCGGTGCAGTCGCTTGGACAGGACCCGGTAGGTGGCGTCGCCCTGGTTCTTGATGTCGATCAGCAGTTGCAACGGCAGGCGGTGACCTCGGTACACCCGGCCGCCGTTGGCCCGCACCCGGCGCAGCAGCGGGTCCAAGTAGAGCCGCTCCAAGGTACGCGTCGGGTCGAGGTCCACCTCGTCATGCGCGACCAGGAGTTGACCGTCCACGAGCCAGATGTCGGCCTCGACACTGGTAAAACCGTGCGAGAGCGCATCGTGGAGCGGACGGGCGTGCTCGTAATCGTTGTGCGCGTGCGCCTGGCGCAACGGGGACACGCCTGCGCCGCCCGGATGGCCACCGCGTGCCTGCGCGTACGCGGGGGCGGCGACACCGCCTGCCAGGGCGGCTCCGATGGTGACGACGAAGGCTCTGCGGGTGCTGTGGACCATGGGGGCCTCCTACTTCTCGTCCCGGCGCGAGGGCCGGACATGCACGACGGACGCCAGTGAGTATCGAGGGCCACGGGGCCCATGGGCAGGGACGCGCGGAGAGTTCCGCAGGTGGTCGTCAGCCATTTCCCTGACGTTCCGGGTGCCTGGACCACCGCGAGGGGAAGCCTTTCGAAGCAGTCAGCAGTCAGCAGCCAGCAGCCAGCAGCCGATGCGGGGAGTGGAGGAAAGGTGACGGTACGGGCGAACCGTGCGCGGGCGGCACTTGGGGTGGTGGTCGCGTGGGCGGCCCTGATCGGCGGCGGCTTGGTCACCGCGCCAGCGGCGAGCGGAGCCGACGCCGCCCCGCACGTCACCCATCGCGCGTCTCTCGCGCCGGGGGTGGAGTATCGGGAATTTTCGGTGCCCTCCTCTCACGGCACCGCCTACGGGCACCTGCTCTCGATCGATCTGCGGACGCCGGGGCTCTCGCTCGACCTGGTCTATCCAGGAGCGGTGGGCGCGCGGGCGCCCCTATCTCAACTGGCGGGTGATCGAGGTGCGATGGCCGCGGTCAACGGCGACTTCTTCAACATCAGCGAGACCCAGCATCCGGGCGTGGAGGCCACCGGCGCCCCGGTGGGGCCCGCCATCGCGGCCGGCCACCGGCTCAAGGGTGCCGTGCCGCAAGGCCAGCGGTTCGGTCCCAAGCTGCCGCCGGGCACCGGCACCGAGGACGTCATCGCGGTGGGCCAAAACCGCACCGCGCGGCTGGACCGGTTGCAACTGCACGGCACGGTACGTACGCCGCGGGGCTCGCTGGCGCTGCGTGGCCTCAATCAGTACGCGCTGGCGGAGGGCGGCATCGGGGCGTACACCGCGGCGTGGGGTCAGACCTCGCGAGTCCGCGCGACGTGCGGCACCGACACCAACCGTGCGGCACCTTGCAGCCAAGAGACCTACGAGGTGACGGTGCGTAAGGGCCGGGTGAGTGAGGTGTCACCCACGCCGGGGCGCGGCCCGGTGGCCCGGGATTCCGTAGTGCTGGTGGGGCGTGAGGCGGGCGCCGCGTCATTGCGCGGGCTGCGGGTGGGCGACCGAGTGTCGGTACGGCACGCGCTGGAGGCCAGCCGCCCCGGCCCGGTGGCCTTCGCGGTGGGCGGATATCCGATCGCGCGCGGGCATCGTCCCCTAGACGGCTTGGACGCCGCCACGCCCGCCGTGCGTTCGGCCGCGGGCATCGGGGAGGGTGGGCGGCATATGTACTTGCTGTCCCTGGACGGCCGTCCGCAGTATCGCTCCGGGTTGACCATCGCTGAGTTGGCGGGCCTGATGCTGGAGTTGGGCGCCGATGACGCGGTGAACCTCGACGGCGGGGGCTCATCGACCATGGTGACGCGTGAGCCGGGTGCACCACAGCCAACGGTGCGCAACAACCCGTCCGGGGGCGGCGAACGCCCGGTGCCCAACGGGATCGGAGTATTTACCAGAATTTAACCGATTCCCCTATGCCACTCTTTCGAGTGAATACAGCCCCTATTGCGCACTGGTATCTTCGGAGGCGCTGAGCGGATTATCTTTCCGCGTGTTCATATCGGGGTTGGGTGGGCATTTACGATGACAACGTCAGTGGAATCGAGTTCGGCGGAAGCCGAGGGGCAGCCATCACGACTGAGCCTGAGTACGGCAGCCGCACGGCAACTCGCCACGACGACCAAAACAGTTCCGCAAATGCAGGGAATCACCTCGCGGTGGTTGCTGCGGGTGCTGCCATGGGTTTCCGTGTCCAGCGGTACCTACCGAGTTAACCGAAGGCTCAGCTATACGGTCGGGGACGGCCGTATCACGTTTTCCACCACCGGCGCCGAGGTTCGGGTCATTCCGCCCGAGTTGCGCGAATTATCACTACTGCGCGATGTGACCGCGGACGCCGCACTCACTACGCTCGCCGATCGCTTCAGTCAGCGCGACTTCGCGCCGGGCGATGTCCTGGTCGAGGCCGGCCAGCGTGCGGACCAGGTGGTGCTGATCGCGCACGGCAAGCTGAACAAGATCGGCACCGGCAAGTACGGCGACGATGTCGTCCTTGGCGTGGTCGCCGATGGCGACCACGTGGGCGCCGATGCGCTGGTGGGGCCCGACCAGGATTGGCCGTACACGCTCAAGGCGCTGACCAGCGGCACCGTGCTGACCCTGACTCGGGAATCGTTTCAGCGCGTCGTCAGCGACGACGCAGAGCTGAGCGCCCACATCGAGCGCTTTCTACACGAGGGCCAACTGCCGCGAAACGCACAGGGGGAGGCAGAGGTCGCAGTCTCCGCTGGCCACATCGGTGAGCCGGTGCTAGACGGCACCTTCGTGGACTACGAGCTGGCGCCCAGGGAGCATCCACTCAGCGTCGCCCAGACCGTGCTGCGCGTGCACACCCGGGTGGCCGACCTCTACAACGATCCGATGAACCAGGTCGAGGAACAACTGCGGCTCACCATCGAAGCGCTCCGCGAACGCCAAGAGCACGAGATGGTCAACAACCGCGACTTCGGCCTGCTCCACAACGCCGACCTCACCCAGCGCATCCACACCCGCACCGGCCCGCCAACCCCCGACGACCTCGACGAGCTGCTGGCCACCGTGTGGAAGGACCCGAGCGTCATCCTGGCCCATCCTCGGGCCATCGCAGCCATGGCCCGGCAATTCAATGCGCGGGGCATCTATCCGCAGAGCATCGACTACTGCGGCCACGCCGTGCCGGCCTGGCGGGGGGTTCCCGTACTCCCCTGCAACAAGATCGGGGTCAGCGACAGCGGCACAACCTCGATCCTCGTGATGCGCACCGGCCAGGAGAGGCAGGGTGTGATCGGGCTCCAGCCCACCGCCTTGCCCGATGAATTCCAGCCAGGCCTTTCGGTCCGCTTCATGGGCATCAGCGAGCAGGCCATCATGTCGTATCTCGTCAGCGCCTACTACTCCGCTGCCGTCCTCGTGCCCGACGCGCTCGGCATCCTTGAAGACGTAGAAATCGGCCGCTGACCCGCTCGCCGCACCATCGCGAGCGGTTTTATGCGCAATCGTACGTCGTTAAAGAAAGGTTGTTTCACATATGACGACTTCCGTGGAATCGGGTCCGGCCTCCGAGGGTGAGCAGCAGCTCAGCTTGGGCACGGCAGCCGCACGTAATCTGGCCACGACGACCAAGTCCGTCCCACAGATGCAGGCCATCTCGTCGCGGTGGCTGCTGCGGGTGCTGCCGTGGGTTCAGGTCCAGGCTGGTACGTACCGGGTGAACCGGCGGCTGACGCACACCGTGGGGGATGGCCGGGTCGAGTTCATCACCACGGGGGCCGAGGTTCGGGTCATTCCGGCGGAGCTGGGCGAGTTGCCGCTACTGCGCAGCTTTGCGGATGCCTCGGCGCTTGAAGCGCTGGCCGGGGGCTTTGAGCAGCAGGAGTTCGACGCGGGCAGCGTGCTGGTAGAGGCCGGCCAGCGTGCGGACCAGGTGGTGCTGATCGCGCACGGCAAGCTCAATAAGATCGGCACCGGCAAGTACGGCGATGAGACCGTGCTCGGCGTGCTCGCCGATGGCGATTACTTCGGGGAGCGCACCCCGTTGGACGCGGACGCCATCTGGGAGTACACCGTTAAGGCCGTCACCCGGTGCACCGTGCTCACCTTGCCTCGGCAGACCTTCCAGACCATCGCCGAGCGGCATTCCACGCTCTCTGCGCACACCGAAGCGTTCGCAGCCCGGCCCGAACTGCCCACCAACAAGCGCGGAGAGGCCAACATTGCGGTGGCCTCGGGGCACATCGGTGAGCCGGTACTTGACGGCACCTTCGTGGACTACGAGCTGGCGCCCAGGGAGTACGAGCTCAGCGTCGCTCAGACCGTGCTGCGCGTGCACACCCGGGTGGCCGACCTCTACAACGAGCCGATGAACCAGGTCGAGGAACAACTGCGACTCACCGTCGAGGCGCTCCGCGAACGCCAAGAGCACGAGATGGTCAACAACCGCGACTTCGGCCTGCTCCACAACGCCGACCTCACCCAGCGCATCCACACCCGCACCGGCCCGCCGACCCCCGACGACCTCGACGAGCTGCTGTCACGGCGCCGTAAGACGCAGTACCTGCTGGCGAACCCGCGCACCATCGCAGCGTTCGGTCGGGAGTGCAGCAGCCGCGGACTGTATCCGCAGGGCATCGACTTCATGGGCTCCACGGTGCGGGCTTGGCGCGGGGTGCCGCTCCTGCCCTGCAACAAGATTCCGATCAGCAACACCGGCACCAGCTCGATCCTCGCCATGCGCACCGGTGAGGCCGATCAGGGCGTGGTCGGACTGCATCAGACCGGCATTCCGGATGAGTATCAGCCGAGCCTCAACGTCCGGTTCATGGGCATCAACGAGCAGGCCGTCTCCTCCTATCTCGTCAGCGCCTACTACTCCGCTGCCGTCCTGGTCCCGGACGCGCTCGGCATCTTGGAGGACGTCGAGATCGGCCGCTGAGGCAACCGCACCCGATGACGTAGCCGTAGCGGACCGGTGGATGATGCCGGTCCGCTACGGCTGCACGCTGTTGACGAACTCGGCCGTGGTCGTCAGCCCTTCGTTGATGGAGGGCGCCATGCTGCTGCTCGCGAGATAGAAGCCCAACAGGGCGCAGACAACGGCGTGTGAGACCCGCAGGTTCCCACCACGGAGGAAGGTCACCGTGAGGACAATGAGCAACAGGAGGACGGAAATCGAGATGACCACGGCGCTCCAGAGCATGTCGGCACATGGGCTGATCGACCGGGCGACGATCAGTCGATAGTTTCCCCTATGCCGGTTACGCCCTAAGAAACGTAGATGTGCTCCATACGAGTGTCGTTCGCCGGTTCGACCCGCGGAGCGCGGCGCCCGGCACCTTGGGGCGGGCACGAGGAGCCAGGCCAGGCGCGGCAGGTCTGTGGATGATCATGAGTTGGGCCTAACTCGTCAACTCGGCCCAACCGACCGTGCGGTCACACCAGCGGGTGAGCAGCGTGCGGTCGTGGCCAACGGCCAGCAACCCGGCGCCGCTCTCGCGCCGGTACTCCTCCACCACATGCACCAGGGCGGCGGTGGTCGAAGCATCCAGCATCGCCGTCATCTCATCACAAATCAGCCAGCGCGGGCTCAGCGCAAGGGCACGGGCCAGGCAGGCGCGCTGCAACTGCCCGTCGCTGACCTCGTGCGGGCGACGGTCGAGAAGGTCGGCACCGAGACCGACTCGACGCGCCAACTCGGCGGTGCGCGTGGTCGCTTCGCTGCCGTGCCCCGTGGCACGCAACGGCTCTGCTATCAGGTCGGCGAGCGCCAGCCGTGGATCGGCGGACAAGCGCGGCTGCTGGAAGATGACGCCGTACGCGGTGCGTTGGGCGCGGGGGGCCCGGTGCCGCCAACCACGCGCCCGATCGCCGTCGAGGATGACCTGGCCCGCGAGGGGCCGGTGCAGCAGGGCGGCGACTCGGGCCAGCGTGGACTTGCCGCAGCCGCTGGGCCCGAGCAGCCCCAATGCTTCTCCGTCCGCGATGCGCAGCGAGACCCCTCGTACCACCGGGGAACGCCGTTCATATCCGGCCGTGATGTCGCGGAGCTCAAGCATGGTGGGCCTCGTTGGTACGCGGTCCAGAATCGGATGCGATGGTGCCCGGTCCGCCGTCGTCGGGGAGTGTGGCACGCGGCTTGTCTGCGACGGAGCACGGGGCGCTCGCGGGGCCGGCCTCGGCTCGTTGCCCGGGGCCGGCCAGGGGCGCGCGGTAGGCGGGCGGCGGCGCGTGATGGCAGGCCACGCCGTCGGTGAGCGTCGGGAGGGTGGCGCACTGGTCGTTCGCCTGGTCGCAGCGGGGTGCGAAGGAACAGCCGGGTGGGAGGTGGCCGAGCTCCGGGGGCATGCCGGCGATCGGCGTAAACGAGCGCTCGGGCAGGGCATCGAGCAACCGCCGGGCGTAGGGGTGGCGGGGGCCGGGGGCGCCGAAGAAGTCGCGTGCGTCGGAAAGCTCCACGATCCGGCCCGCATACATCACGGCGACGCGATCGGCGACGCGCTGCGCGGCGGCCAGGTCATGGGTGATCATCAGCAGCGCGCGGGCCTGCGGCACGGGCCTGGAGACTGTGTCCGCGGCAGGGTCGGCACCTCGGTCACTGCTCATGGCCGTGTCGCGCGCGCCTGTTCCGGCGGCCGGGCCCGGGCTGGTCGCAGGGCCTGCGGCGGTCGCAGCGTCCGCGTCAGGCGCAGCGTTCGACGCGCATGCCGGGTCCTGGACGGGTGCGGGGGTCGGGGCGCGTGCGGGAGTCGGGGAGATATGGCGGCGGAGTTCGTCCACCGTGTGCTCCACGAGGTCGCGGTCAAGGCCAGTGGTCGGCTCGTCCGCAAGCAGCAGCGCGGCGTCGCCGACCAGTGCGAGGGCGGTCGCTGCGCGTTGGGCCAGGCCGCCGGAGAGCTGGTGCGGATAGCGATCGAGGTGATCGGCTGGGAACGCGGCCCGCTCGGCTGCCGTCTCGGCCGCGCGGCGTAGTCGCGGGCGGCGGATACGAGTCAACTCCCGCACCGTCTCCTCCAGTTGGGCGCGCACGGTGCGAACCGGTGTGAGGTGGGCGGCTGGGCTCTGCGGGATGAGGCCGACCCGCCGGCCGCGGATGGTGCGGGACAGCACCTGTTCACCGGCGGTCAAAAGCTCGACCGGCTCCGTACCGGCCGGGCCGCCGAGGTGGGCGGTACCGGCCGTCTCGGCGTTGCCCGGCAGCAGTCCCAGCAGGGCGGAAGCCAGTACGGACTTGCCGCAGCCGCTCTCCCCCACCAGGGCCAGGCATTCGCCGGGCCGCAGCTCGAAGGTGGCATCGGATACGGCAGCGATGTACTGGCCGCCGCGCATCCGGAAGCGGACCGAAAGACCGGTCACGGCGAGGACTGGGGACTGCTCGTCGGGCCTTGTCACAGCGTCAGCTCCGATCGGCGGCGCGGATTGATGCGTTCTCGCCAGGCCCCGGCGAGGCCCGCGATGGCGAGCGTGGGGATGATGATCAGCAACCCGGGGAAGAGCGTCGGCCACCAGTCGCCAGCGAGCAGCGAACTCCGCGCGCTCTGCACCATCGCGCCAAGGCTCGCCTCGTGGCTGGGCAGGCCGAGGCCGAGGAAGGAGAGCGCGGATTCGTGCCAGATGGCGTGCGGCACCATCAGCACGGCGGCGAGCCCGGCCTGCGGCAACACCGCGGGCAGCAGGTGGCGCACGGCGACACGCAGCCGCGACGCCCCGCCGGAGATGGCCGCCTCCACATAGGGCCGGGTGCGTAGCGACAGCAGTTCGGCGCGGACGATGCGGGCGGTGGACAGCCAGTGGGTGAGCCCCACCGAGATCACCACCGGCCAGACGCCGGGCCGGAACATCGCCACGATGAAGATGCCGAGCAGCAGATGCGGAACCGAGGAGAAGACGTCCACGAGCCGCATCACCAGGCGGTCGGCCCAGCCTCCGAGCGCTCCGGCGAGGGCGCCCACGGCGGTGCCAATCACGGTGGCGGCAAGGGCGGCCACGACGCCGACCAGGAGCGACACGCGCAGCCCGTACACGCAGCGCAACAGCAGGTCGCGGCCCACATCGTCGGTGCCGAAGGGGTGTTCGAGCGAGGGGGCGCGCAATTTGTCGGCCAGGTGGACGGCCTGTTCATCGAGCGGGAAGAGCAGCGGGACGAAGAGGACGGTCAAGGCGATGGCCGCGACGAGCCCGGCGCTGATCGCTGCGCGCAGCGCATGGCCGCCCCGGCGCGTACGGGAAACAGCGGCCCGCCAACCGGAGGTGCCCGAGGCGTTGGGCCCCGGCCCGGCCGCGGCGATCGAACCGGTGTCGGTACCCGCCCCCGGGTGGGCCGGCGGAGCGGGCGCGTTGTAGGGCGCGGGTGCAGCGGGTGCAGCGGGCGAGGCCGGCGGCGCCCCGGTGGGGGCACGAACCACGTTCGGGGCGGGCACGCCCTTGCGTAGGGCGTCACGCTCGCTCGCGCGCTCGCAGGCCCGGTCGGTGGAGCCGTCGTGATCGCTGGAGCAACCCTGCCCGTGGCCGTTACCGTTGCCGTGGCCGTTGCCCCGGTCGTGGACCCGATCATGATCAGCCATCGAAGCCCACCCTCGGGTCGGCGAGTCCGTACAGCAGGTCGGACAGCAGGTTCCCGGCGAGTACAGCCAGCGTGGCGAACACGGTGAGGGCGGCGAGGAGTGGGAAGTCCACGCTGGTGGCTGCCTCGACGGTGGCTGCGGCGATGCCGGGCCAGCTGAAGACGGTTTCGATCAGCAGGGCGCCGGTGATCAGTTCGGGCACCCGGGAGCCGATGAGGGTGAGCACCGGCAGCAGCCCCGAACGTAGGGCGTGGCCAAGCAGTACCGTGCGTTCGCTGAGACCGCGGGCGCGGGCACCGCGCACGGGGTCCTCCTCCAGCGCGTCACCAACCCCTTGCCGTACGTACAGCACGAACCAGGGGAGCTGGGAGACCGCGAGCACCGCGGCGGGCAGGATCAGATGGTGGGTGACCTGGCCCACGGTGGCGACCTCGCTGGAGGTGTCGGTGAGCCCGCCGGCGGGCAGCGCGTCCAGTTTGAGGGCGAACAGCCACACGGCCAGCAGCCCAAGCCAGAACGGCGGGGCGGCCTCCAGCGTGTAGCAGACAAAGGTGATGGCGCGGTCGAGCAGGCCGCCCCTGCGCCGGGCCGCGAGCACGCCGAGCACGATGCCGACGAGCACCGCCAGCGCGAAGGCGACCGCGCACAGCAGCGCCGACCAGCCGACGCGTTCCGCGATGACCTGGGCCACGGGCTGCCGCAGGGAAGTGGAGTCGCCCAGGTCACCGGTGAGCGCCGAGGTGAGCCAGTTCCACCAGCGGACGGCGAAGGGGTCATCGGCGCCCAGGTTCGCCCGCAACTGATCGAGGTTTTCCTGCGAAGCGGTGAGCCCGGCGGTGCCCGCGTACGCCTTGACCGGGTCGAACGGTGAGGCCGCCGCGATGGCGAAGACACCGAAGGTCACGCAGAACAGCACGGGCACCGCGAACAGCACCCGGCGTCCCACCAGCCGCGCCATCGGCAGCCAGGGCAGGCCCGGGCGCCGGGCGCCCGTCACCGTTTCGGCTGCCACTTCTCTACGTTCCACCACGGGCCGGATGCCAGGCCGTGGTCATGCGGCTCGACCTGGGTGGTCAGCGACTTCCACTGATCGGATAGGACATACAGGTGGTCGATGTGAGTGAGGAAGGTGTAGCCGGGGTCCTTGGCGAGTTCGCGTTGGACGGTGTCGTACGCGGCCTTGCGCTTGGCCTTGTCGCCGCTGCGCCGCCCTTCGGTGAGCGCCTTGTCCACGGCCGGGTTGTCGTAGTGCGCCATGTTGTTGAAGCCGTCGCCGGCGAGCGCGGAATTCAGCAGCGTGTACTGGTCGAAGTCCGGGTCGGCCGGGCTGCCGCCGCCCGCGAGGACCGCGTCATGCTGCATCCGCGGCTCGATGACCTCCCAGGTGCCCGACTGCACCTTGATCTCGACGCCGGCCTTCTTGGCGTCGGATGCGTAGGCGAGGGCGTGGTCCTGGCGCAGCTTGTCGCCGGTGAGGTACCAGAGGGTGAAGGAGGCTCGCTTGCCGTCCTTCGTGCGGATGCCGCCCTTGCCTGGCTTCCACCCGGCCTCGTCCAGCGTCCGCTTGGCCGCGCCCAGGTCGTGGTGGCGTTCGGTGCCCTTGGTGAACCACTCGCTGTCGGTGGGCACCGGCCCGTACGCTTCCTTGCCCGCGCCGTCCAGGATTCCGTCCACCATGGCCTTGCGGTCCACGGCGACGTCAAGGGCGCGGCGCATGGCGCGGTCACCGGTGACCGGGTTGCCGCTGGGCAGCGTCACCGTGCGGTAGTCGTAGGTCTTGGCGCGCAGGCTGCGCAGGTCCTCATCGCTTTTGAAGGTGGCGGCGAGGTTGGGCGGCAAGATGGCGCCGTCGAGGTCGCCGGAGCGCAGCCGAGTGGCGCGTACATCGTCGTCCTTGATGATCGCCATGGTGAACTTCTTGACCTTGGGCGCGCCGCCCCAGTAGGTGGGGTTGGCCTTGAAGACGAGCTTTTCGCCCTTGCTCCAGCGGCTGAGCAGGTACGGTCCGGTGCCGATCGGCTTGGTCGTGAAGGAGCCGGTGTTGACGTCCTGCCTGCCTGCGATGTGCTGCGGCGCGATGGGCAGCACAGTGCGCTCGGCGAATGGCGCGTAGGGGTACTTCAGATGGAAGACGACCGTCTTGTCGTCCTTCTTGTCCACGTTCTTGACCGCATCGAGCTCGGTCTTGGACGCGTTGTTGGTCTTCTTGTCGAGGATGGTGCGGTACGTGAAGACCACGTCGTCGGCGGTGAACGGCTCGCCGTCGCTGAATCGCACGCCTGCGCGCAGGGTGTACGTGTAGGTCAGGCCGCCGTCGGATATCTCGGGCAGCTTGGCGGCGAGTGCGGGCCGAAGCCGCATCCGTTCGTCGTGCGTCAGCAGCCCGTCGAAAATCTTGGAGTTGCCGTCCTTGCCGTAGCCAAGGAGCGGGCTGAGGCTGTCGGGCTCGTACGCGATGCCGACCACCGCCGCGTCGGCCGGTCCATCGTTCTTGCCGTCGTCCGGGGTTGAGCACGCTGCCGCGCCCACTGCCAGGACGCCCGCCGTTGTTGCGGCGGTCAAAGTCCGTCTCGTCCGGGCCGTCATGCCCCACCTCTGTTGAAGATCAACCGTTACTGCGAATCGGTCGCAATTAAACAACATGTGAAAGCGGAGGCCCAGGGTGGGTTCAGGACCAGTCGTGCGGGGCCGGAGTTTGGCGGTGCGTGGGGGCCCTCTGAGACCTCATGGTGGCGCCGGCTCGCCGCACCGTGGTCGGGTGCCGGAACTGACGCGTCCGAGGGCCGGGCCCAGGCGCGGCACGGGGCGCCGGACCCACCGCGCGAGCGGACGCGGCGCGCTACTGGGGCAGGTGGCCGCGGGGCGAGGCGGCCAGGGACGGGCCACGCGGCTTTGGAGGTCGGTACGGATGATGCGCACGATGCCGGTGATACGCGTGATACCGGCGATACCGGCGATACGGAATGGAAGCGGAACCGGATGGAAGCGCCGTGGACGGGCCGGGGCGGGGCCTGGCCCCCGCGCTGCGGTGGCCTCGGGCCACGTGAGCGAGGGCCAGCGCCGGCCAGCAGCCAGCCAACGGCCGGCCGTCAGCCGGCCGTCAGCCGGTCGGGGCCGGGAGGTCGATGAGACGGGCCAGCACCTCTTGGTGACGCCCCGGTGTGCCGAGGGCGATCTCATCGCTCTTGGCGCGCTTGAGGTACAGATGTGCGGGGTGTTCCCAGGTCATGCCAATGCCGCCGTGTAGTTGCACGCATTCCTGGGCGGCGCGCACCGCGACCCGCGCGGTGTGCGCCTGGGCGACGGCCACCGCGACCGGGGCGTCACGGTCGCCGGTGGCCAGCGCGTCCGCTGCGGCGCGGGCAGCCGCGCGGGCCGAGACCAGATCGAGCCACAGTGCCGCCATCCGGTGCTTGAGCGCCTGGAAGGAGCCCACGGGACGACCGAACTGGTGCCGCTCCTTGGTGTAACGCACGGTCTGCGTCAAGCACCATTCGGCGAGCCCGAGTTGCTCCGATGCCAGCAGCCCCGCTCCGGTCAGCAGCGCACGGGCGATGGCGGCCTCGGCACCTCCAGGGCCGGCAACGCGGCGGGCGGACATGGCGTCGAGGGAGATCCGGGCGAGCGTACGCGTGAGGTCGAGCGGCGTGCTGGGGTCCAGGCGCAGCCGGGCCGCTTTCGGAGCTGAGGTTTCGACCGCGTACAGGCCCACGCCGTCCGGGCCGTCCGCGGGGACCAGCAGCACATCGGCGGCGAGCGCGTCGGCGACGCCGGCGATCTGGCCGGTGAGGGCGGCGTGCGCATCGGCTCGTACGGTGACGGCACTGGCGCTGCCCGGCGCACTGGACAGCGGCACGGCGAGCACCCCGACCCGCTCCCCCGAGGCGAGCGCGGCCAGCAGCTCGACGGCTACCTCCGCATCCGCCGCGGTTTCGGCCGCGGCCCGCGGCTGCTCCCCGCTGTCGGTGTTCGCATCGGCCATGGCTCCGACACAGCTCAGCAGCGCCTGCGTGGCGATGACGGCGCTGGTCAGATAGGGCACCGGGGAGACCGCGCGGCCCAATTCCTCCAGCACAACGGCGGCTTCGCGGGCGCTGCCACCCGCCCCGCCGAGCTGCTCGGGAACCAGCAGCCCGGCAGTACCCATCTCGGCGCCAAGGGCCTGCCACAGTGCGGTGTCATAGGCCCGGCCGCCCTCCGCATGGGCGAGCACGGTCTCGGGTGGACAGCGGTCGGCGAGGAGCGCGCGCACGGCGGCCCGTAGGTCCTCCTCCTGCTCGCTGTAGAGCAGGTGGGCCGAGCCCGCGCCCTCTTGTGGGGGCTGCGTCGGGGCCTGATGCGTCATCGGGGCAGGTCCTTCCAGGCGGCGTCCTTGTCGGTACGCGGCTCGGGCGGCAGGCCCAGCACGCGTTCGGCGATGATGTTGAGCAACACCTCGGATGTGCCGCCCTCGATGGAGTTGCCCTTGGCCCGTAGGTAGCGGTAGCCGGCCTCGCGCCCGGTGAAGTCCACGAGTTCGGGACGGCGCATGGTCCAGTCGTCGTACGTCAGGCCCTCATCGCCGAGTAGTTCCACCTCAAGGCCGCTGACCTCCTGATGCAGCCGGGCGAAGGCAAGCTTCATGGCCGAACCTTCGGGACCCGGCTGGCCGATGGCGAGTTGCTGGCCGAGCCGCTCCCCCGCGTAACGGGCCGCCTCCGCCTCCACCCACAGCCGCAGCAGCCGCTGGTGCAGATCGTGGGTGCGCAGGTCGGGGCGCTCGCGCCAGGTGCGGGCAGCGACACCGATCATGCCGTGCTCACGAGGCACGCTGCCGCCGCCGATGGCCACGCGCTCGTTCATCAGCGTGGTCTGCGCCACGCGCCAGCCCTCGCCGGGCGCACCGAGACGGTGGCTGTCGGGGATGCGCACCCCGGTGAGGAAGACCTCGTTGAACTCGGCCTCACCGGTGATCTGGCGCAGCGGCCTGACCTCGACCCCGGGGTCGGTCATATCGCAGATGAAGTAGCTGATGCCGCGGTGCTTGGGCAGGTCGGGGTCAGTACGGGCGATGAGGATGCCCCACCGGGCGACATGGGCGCTTGAGGTCCACACCTTCTGCCCATCAATGACCCACTCTCCGCTCCGCGGAGCCTCCTCGCCCGGCTCACCGTGCTCACCCGGCTCACCCCGCTCGCGAGCCGTGGCCCCGAAGCCGCCGGCGCGCTCCGCGTCATCCGCACTGTGGCCCTCACTCGGGTGGGCCGCGGGGACGTACACCGCGCGGGTGGCGAGCGCGGCGAGGTCGGAGCCGGCACCGGGCTCGCTGAAGAGCTGGCACCACACCTCATCGCCGGTCCACAGGGGGCGCAGCAGCCGGCGCTGCTGGTCCTTCGTGCCGTAGCGCAGGATGGTCGGCGCAGCCATGCCAAGGCCGATGCCGATGCGGCGTGGATCGTTGTCAGGGGCGCCCGCGGCATCGAGTTCGGCGGTGACCACGCCCTGTAGGGCTCGCGGAGCGCCGAGGCCACCGAGGCCGGCCGGGTAGTGCACCCACGCGAGCCCGGCGTCGAACTGAGCCCGTAGGAAGTCGGCCCTGGCCGTGGTCGCCGGGTCGTACGCGGCAAGCAACTGTGCGACCCTGCGCCGTAGTTCGGCCGCGTCGATCGGGCCGGGCGGCGGCTCGGCACCATCGGCCGGACTACCTGACGGCTCGGCCGCAGCGATCGGGCCGGGTGACGGTTCGGCCGCTTCGACAGCGGTGTTCTTCGCGCTCATCAGGCGCCCTCCTTCAGACCGGGGATGACCACCACGCGGCCGGTGGTGACGCCGTCGGCGACGCGCTGCACCGCATCGGCCGCTCCGGCCAGGGGAACCCGCTCGCTGATCCATGGCTTGATCGCACCGCGTGCGGCGAGCTGCGTCAGTTCCTCATGGCAGGAGCGTACGGCGGCGGGGTCGAGGGTGGTGTACAGGCCCCAATGCAGGCCGAGAACCGCGTAGTTCTTGACCAAGACGTGGTTGAGGGCGGCGTTGGGGATCACGCCACTGGCGAAGCCAACGACCACGATGCGTCCCTCGAAAGCCACGCACTTGATCGACTGAGTGAAGGCATCGCCTCCCACCGGGTCGTACACGACATCCGCGCCGCGCCCTGCGGTGGCCTCCTTGACCGCAGCGACGACGTCATCGGATCGTCGGTCAATGACCACATCGCAGCCCAGCTCGCGGGCGATGGCGGCCTTGTGCTGGCCGCCGACGACGCCGATGACGCGGGCCCCCGCCGCCCTGCCGAGTTGCACGGCGGCACTGCCGACCCCGCCAGCGGCGGCGTGGACGAGCAGCGTCTCGCCCGCCGCGATCCCGGCCCTGCGGTGCAGTCCGAACCAGCCGGTCTGGTATCCGATGTGCAGGGCCGCGGCTTCCGCGTCATCCAGCGCATCCGGTGCGGGAAACAGCGCCGACGCGGGCACGACAACGCGCTCGGCGAAGCCGCCTGCGGGGACCGCGGGTTGGGCCAACACGCGCGCGCCCACGGGTGGCCAGAGCGTGTCACCAGGGCCGCTGCCTTCGGCCGTGCCACCAGGGCCGTCAGCTCCGACCGCGATCACCTCGGCGCACACCTCGACCCCGGGCGTGAACGGAAAGGGCGGGCGCACCTGGTATTGACCGCGGCACAGCAGCGCGTCCGGGAAGTTGACGCCCATGGCGCGCACGTGCAGCAGCACCTCGCCCGGGCCTGGGGACGGCTCCGCAACCTCATCGAGGCGCATCACTTCGCGCGGCTCGCCGTTCTCGTGCACTCGCCATGCCTGCATTCGCTGGCCTCCCACAACCGGTCGGGTTGGTACGGGCGCGATCACGCGCTCAGGACATACTAACCAGTCGGTACGCTCCGAAAACAGCCCCGATGCGGCGCTCGGCGACCCGCTGGCCAGCCGTACGGCACGCGGAGCCGGTCCGGCGCCAGGCCCCGCACGGCACCCCTTGGACAACGCCTGCCTCGGGTGCGTACGGCGGCGGACTTGCCGGTTCCCGGCACCCCGGTGCGCCTCGTCGCGGCACGTCGCGCAGGACGATCGCAAGGAACAGCGAAGCGATGGTCGATTGCCCTCTTGTAGTGGGTTCGAAGGCGGCTCTACGCTGTGGCGCGCCGAACACCCGCCAGCGGGTGCAGCGAGAGGAACGCGCTATGTCTTTACGTGGTCGCCATCGCCGCTATCAGCCCAGCCGGGTTTCCCGTGCTTCGCTCACCGTTACCGCTGGCGGTGCGGGCATGGCCCTGCCGTTCGTCGGGGCGGCAGACGCGGGGGCCGCCTCACAGGACGCCTGGGACAAGGTCGCCCAATGTGAGAGCACCAACAACTGGGACATCAATACGGGCAACGGCTTCTACGGCGGGCTCCAGTTCACGCAGAGCACCTGGCAGGAGTACGGCGGCACGGCCTATGCCGCGCGCGCCGACCTGGCCACCAAAGAGCAGCAAATAGCCGTCGCCGAGAAGGTGTTGGCGTCACAGGGCCCCGGGGCGTGGCCTAACTGCGCCGCCGGGATGAGCCCGTCCCAGGGGAGCGCCGCACCTGTGGCCAAGGCCGCCCCCGAGCGGGAGCGGCAGGCCACGACGGCGTCCGAGACCCGCGCGAAGCCTGAGACCACACCCACCTCGCTGCCTGGCCGCGGCCCCAAGGCCGGGCCGTATGTCGTCATGGGCGGCGACACGCTCTCCGCCATCGCGGACGATCACGAGGTACGCGGCGGCTGGCAACGCCTGTACGACACTAACCGGCAGACCATCGGTGACGACCCCGACCTGATCATGCCGGGTCAGCGCCTCGCGTTGAACGGTGGCCGGACCACGCCGACCACGCAGCAGCCCAAGCGGCCCCAGGCGCAGACCCCAAGGACGCCTCACACCCCGAAGCCGCCGAACGCACCAAAGACACCACAGACGCCGAAGGCACCACAAAAGAAGAAGCAGCCCAGGGCTGACCAGAAGGCGCCCGAGCGGTCGGCGAAGCCGCAGCCGAAGGGCGACAGCCACCAGCAGGTCAACAAGCCGACGTCGAAGCCCGCTCAGAAACCGGCCCACAAGCCCGCAGAGCGGCAGGAGAAGAAGCGCCCGGCGCCCGCCTCCAGCGGCGGGTACACCACGCCGGTCAGCGGCGTCGGCGTCACCACCGGCTACCGGGTGGCCGGTTCGAGTTGGTCCCGCGGTTACCACACCGGTGTCGATTTCCCGGTGTCCATCGGCACTTCGGTTCGGGCGGTCGGCAACGGCACGGTCGTCTCGGCAGGCTGGGGCGACGCGTACGGGTACCAGATCGTCATCCGGCACGCGGACGGCAAGTACAGCCAGTACGCGCACCTCTCGCAGGTGTCGGTGCGAGAAGGCCAGTCGGTCAACGGCGGGCAGCGCATCGGACGTTCCGGTTCCACCGGCAACAGCACGGGCCCGCATCTGCACTTCGAGATCCGCACCGGGCCCGGTTACGGCTCCGACATCAACCCGCTGGCCTATCTCAGGTCGCACAACGTCAGCATCTGAGCACCCCCGACTGAGCGCCACGGGCGCTGACTCTATTGCCGGCGCCGGTATCGGCGCCGGCTCTGGTGTCGGCTCTGGTGCCCGCAAACCCGAGAACCTGTTCTTCGGCGAGTGATCTCATCTCGGTTCAACCACGCCTCCCGGCACCTCTCGTCAGGACGCTCTCGCCCGGCCGCTCTCATCCGATCGGCTCGCATCAGGCCGCAACGACGGCGTCCGGCCACTGTCAGTGGGCGCGGTTACGGTGGGCCGGTGACGAGATACGTGGCGCTGTTGCGCGGCATCAACGTGGGCCGGCATCACCGGATTCCCATGGCTACCCTGCGGGAACTGCTGACCAACCTCGGATGCGGCGCGGTGCGGACTCACCTACACAGTGGAAACGCGGTGTTCACCCTGCCATCGAAGGAGCGGGGCCTGCGGGGGCCGGCCGCGGTCGGTGACGCCCTGGAGCGGGCGATAGCCGAGCACATGGCGTTGGAGGTGCGGGTGCTCGTCCTCGCTGGCGGTGAGTTGCGCCGTATCGCTGAGCACAATCCGTTTCACGGCGAGGAGTTCGACCCGGCCCGGCTGCTGGTCACGTTCTTGTCCGGGCCGGTCGATCCCGAGCGGCTGGCGGGCATCGACCCGGCTGCGTACGCCCCCGACCAGTTCCGTGCCGGCGAGCGCGAGATCTATGTGTACTGCCCCGATGGGGTGCGGCACTCCAAGCTCACTCAGGTGCTGTGGGAAAAGCGCCTCGGCCTCACCGGCACCGCCCGAAACGGGAATACGCTCAACAAGCTCGTCGCGCTAACGGGGCTCGAATGAGGGCTAAGTGATCACGAACGGGGCGCAGTTGATCGCCCACGACGATCCGCTGCTGCGCTATCGAGGCGCGGTGTCGCTCCAGCGCGGCCCGTGCTGGACCGCGCCCTGGCGGCTGCCTCACGAAGAAGCAGCGCTCTATTTGCCCGAGGGCGGCACCGGCCGAGCGGCGATGCCATCGGGGGTGCGCGTCACGCTGCGCACCGACAGCCCCTGGCTCAGCTGCCGATACGAGGCCGATCCCGCGCCGCGGCTGAACGGGCCGCCGGAGCGGGCCCGCCTCGATGTGCTGCGAGATGGCCGCCGGATGGCGACGGTGGATCTTGAGACGCACGGCGGGGACGCGGAGTTTCGGGTGCCGGGGCTGACGGGGCTGAACAGTCGGGGTGGGGTGGCCGGGCGGCGATACGCGAATGGGCCGCCGACCGTGGAGCTGTGGCTGCCCTACTACCACCGGTTCCGGCTGCGCGGCCTCGCCGTCGCTGCCGGGGCGACCGTGGCCGCCGATATGCACGCGGACCAACCACACTGGCTGCATTACGGCAGCTCCATCTCTCAGGGGCGGGGGGCCGTTTCGCCCAGCAGGACCTGGCCGGCGCTGGTGGCGCGGCGCGCTGGCTGGGACCTGACGTCGCTGGCGCTCGGCGCGGCCTGCTACCTCCAGCCGATGACCGCGCGCCTGATGCGTGACCTGCCCGCTGACCTGCTCACCGTCTGCGTCGGCATCAACGTTCACACGCTTGGCACACACAACGGTGACTCGCTGACGGCGGCGTTGATCGGCTTCATACGGACCGTGCGCGAGGGCCATCCCCACACGCCGTTCGCCGTGATGTCCACCATCATCGCCCCCGAGCGCGAGGAGTTGGCCGGCCCCTCGGGCCTGACGGTCCGCGAGAGCCGCGAACGGGTCCGGCATGCGGTGCGGCTCCTGCGCGACCACGGCGACCAGCGGCTGCACTATCTACACGGGCCCAAGGTGTTCGGGGCGAGTTGTGTGCCACTGCTGCTCGAACCCGAGGGCCTTGACCGGCTGCATCCGTCCCCGGCCGGTCATCCCATCTTCGCGGGCCGATTTTTGACCCTGCTGCGCCGCATGCCGTGTGTGCCGGTCACGGTGTCACCCGAATGCGGCCCGGCCCACCTCGTCACCCAACGACGCATTGGCACTAAGGAAACTAAGGAAACAAGGGCGCCCAAGAAAGTAAAGGAAGCAAGGGAATGAAAGGAAACAATGGCAAATGGAAAATGGAAAGAGGCATGGAGAGATGAGCGAGGCTGAAGCGACCGCCCGTGCCCTGTGGCCGCTAGTCGAACCCCTGCACGCCGTAAGCTACTTCGCGCCCGACGCACACGCCCCCTTTCATGAGGCGGGCCTCAAGGGCTTTTGGCCCGGCTACTTCGTCGGTCGCGCGGCTCCGCTGGGCCCCGTGGGCCCGGAGCCGGTGGTGGCCGCGTTCTTCAGCTTTGCCCCGGCGATGGTCAGGCGGGCGCTGCCTGCGCTCTGGCAGACGGTCTCGCCACAGCAGGCGCTGAAGCTGCGGCTGACCGGTGCGGAGGTGGCGCTGCGGCGGCTGCTGGCCGGTCGCGAGGCGGCAGCGCGGCAGGCCGCCGATGAACTCGGGGCACTGGCGACAGAGCTCGACTGCGCGGGGCGGGTGCTGGCCGCCGCGAACACCGCGCTCCCGACGCCTGACGAGCCGTTGCGCCGGCTGTGGCATGCGG
Source organism: Streptomyces zagrosensis (assembly GCF_014203645.1). Classification (GTDB taxonomy): domain Bacteria; phylum Actinomycetota; class Actinomycetes; order Streptomycetales; family Streptomycetaceae; genus Streptomyces; species Streptomyces zagrosensis. The sequence continues at coordinate 99,073 of NZ_JACHJL010000013.1, forward strand.
CGACGCTGTTGCGCGAGCACCGGGGCGATGGGCACCTTGCGGCGCTCGTGGCGGCAGGTCTGGACGGCTGCGAGGCGCTCGTACTGCGCACGGGCATCGACCTGCCCCGCGCCGAACTCCAGCCCTACCGGGGTTGGACCGACGCCGAGTGGGACGCGGCGACAGAGCGCCTGGCCGAGCGCGGCTTGCTGGCAGCCGACAGCGCGGCCACGGCGCGGGGCCGTCAACTTCTCCTGGACATCGAGCAGGCCACCAACCGGGCGGCCCAGCGGCCCTGGCAGGACGTGAGCGCCACCCGGCGCGAGCGGCTGACCGACTTACTCACGCCGCTGGCCCGGGCCTGCGCTGGTGCCCTGCGGTTTCCCAATCCCATCGGCCTGCCCGCTCCCAACCCGACATAGCGGCCGGGCCCGCGCCCAACGTCGGCCTGGCATCGGCCGGGGCTGCGGTGAGTCGGCCGCAGGCCCACGCGGTGAGGGCGGCCTCGGCGCGCATACCTCGCCCGGTACGCGCATTGCGCACCCGCGCGCCAGAGTGAGCACCGCACGATGGCGAGCCCGGCGGATGGCTCAGATGGGCTGTGCCGCGCTGACACCAGCGAAAGGGACCCGCACCATGCCGACCACGCCGCCCCGGCTACACCTCGCTGCCCTGGTGACGACCGCCGTTCTCGCGCTGGGCGCCCCCGCCGCGTACGCCACCTTGGGCCCCGACTCCCCCGCGCCAACCGCCGCCACCTCCGTCAAGCGCGGCAAGCCGTATGTCGAAACCAGGCTGTTCTTCGGCACCGCCCGGCCAGACGGGGGCCCGCCGGTCACCGACAAGCAGTTCCTCGCCTTCGTCGATCGAGAGATCACCCCGCACTTTCCCGCCGGGCTGACCATTCAGGAAGGGCGTGGCCAGTGGCGCAACCAGCACGGGACGATCGAGCGGGAGCGCTCGTACGAGTTGATCCTGCTCTACCCGCGGTCGCAGGCACGGTCCCACGACGCGCAGATCGAGGGCATCCGCACTGCCTATGAGCGGGACTTCGGGCAGGAGTCCGTGGCCCGCGCGGACGAGACCGCCTGGGTGGACTTCTAGCACCCACGCCGGCTACGCGCCCGGCAGTCCAGTGGCCAGGCAGCACGGTACGTCACCGCGTCGGATCGTACGGGGCACGTCACCCAGGCCCAGTTGGGCCGGCTCGTACGGGACACGCCGCCTCGGCAGCAGCATGAGCACACCGCGTCGATGCCGCTCAGTCCGCGTGGCCAAGAATGGCCGCCCGGAACTCCTCATCGAACCCGCCGTAGGAGCGCCGCAATGCCTCGCCCGGCCAGTCGGCGGGCAGCAGCGGCCCCGGCAGCACGGGGTCGGCCAACAGATGGCGAAGGATGGCCGCCGCCACCGTAAACCTGCCGGCCAACTCGTCGGCCGCGTCCAGCGCGGACAGCAACCATCGGGCGTGTCGGGACCAGGTCTCCAGGTCCCACAGGCTCGCTACGAGCTGGGCCGGATCGCCCTCGGGGGTTCCGATCAGCCATGCGCACTGCTCGGCCGCGGCGGGCGGACGGGGCCGCTCCAAATTGGCGGGACGCAGCCAACTTCCCTCGCGGAGTTCGGCGAGTCGTAGCGTGCCCATCGCCTGCCGCAGGGCGGCGCGTTCGGCAGCGGGGCGCCGCCGCTCGCCGGTGACCAGGGCGATCTCCCACTGACCGGCCCAGTCCCGCAGCTGCGGGGATCGACTGTCGTCCTGGCGGGCCTGCCGGGCGAGCAGTCGGGCCGACAGCCGATACGCACCGTCGCGCTGCTCCAGGTCTCCTGCGGCCACCATGCGGGTCAGCGCCACCCTGACGGTGCCATCGGCGGTGCCGAACAGTTCGCCCGCGCGGACCAGAGCCCGCGCGGGAAGTTCGGCGGGGTGGTGACCGAGGAGCGTGCTGAGCACGACCGACCGAGCGGTCAAAGGGCGCAGCGTCGGCACGCCCGCATCGCCCGCATCGCCCGCATCGCCCGCCGCCACGGTGCCTGCTCCCGCCGCCCCCATACGCGCGCCCGGGCGCCGGCCGTCTGCGCCGCCGCCGTCCGCCCTGCCAGCTGCCGTGCCATCCACGCTGCCCATACCCTCGCCCATCCGCGGCTCGTCCCGGCCCACCGGCCTGCCGCGCGTCCGGCCGGAAACCCTGGCCCCGACCCGTGCATTACGGTTCTCCGTCACGCATCATAGAAGTGTAAGGACAATCGGCTGCGCCCCGGAGGTCACTGTGAGCCCCAGCCCCACTCATGAGGTCGTCAACCAGGCCCCGCCGCTTACGAATTTCAGCACCGCCGATGACGACGCCCTGCTGGAAGCGGTGCGCCGCGAGGGCGGCGCGTGGGGCGAGCTTGAGGTACGTGAGGTGGGGGCCCGCGCCGGGTCGGCTGAGGTCCAGGAGTGGGCGCGGCTGGCCGAGGAGAATCATCCGGTGCTGCGCACCCACGATCGGTACGGGCACCGCGTGGACGAGGTGGAATTCCATCCCGCCTGGCATCATTTGATGGCCGAGGCGATCGCCACCGGCCAGCACGCGGCGGCTTGGGCCGAGCCGCGTCCGGGCGCCCACCTCGTACGCGCCGCGAAGTTCTACGCATGGGCGCAGGCCGAGGCAGGGCATGGTTGCCCGATCTCCATGACGTACGCCGCGATTCCCGCTTTGCGTGCCTCACCCGAACTGTCCGACATGTACGGGCCGTTGCTCGCCTCCTCGGTGTACGACTTCGGGCTGCGTCCGCCCCTGGGCAAGCGGGGGCTGATTGCGGGCATGTCGATGACCGAGAAGCAGGGCGGTTCCGACGTACGCGCCAACACCACCACCGCCACCCCAGCCGGCGACGGCTCGTATGTGATCACCGGCCACAAGTGGTTCACCTCTGCCCCGATGAGCGATGTGTTCTTGACCCTGGCGCAGGCGCCCGAGGGGTTGACCTGCTTCTTGTTGCCGCGGGTTCTCCCGGACGGCAGCCGCAACGCGCTGCGGCTACAGCGGCTCAAGGACAAGTTGGGCAACCGCTCCAACGCATCCGCCGAGATCGAGTACGAACAGGCCGTCGGCTGGGCAGTGGGCGAGGTTGGGCGCGGGGTACGCACCATCGTGGAGATGGTCAACGTGACCCGACTCGACTGTGTGATCGGCTCGGCGGCCGGGATGCGAGCGGGGTTGCGGCAGGCGCTGCACCACACGGCACACCGGCGGGCGTTCGGCGCTGACCTCATCGACCAGCCGCTGATGCGACATGTGCTCGCCGACCTGGCCGTCGAATCCGAAGCCGCCACGGCACTGGCGCTGCGGCTCGCCGCCGCATTGGACCGCTCCGAGGCCGGTGACGCCCACGAGGCGGCGCTGCGCCGGCTCGGGCTCGCGGCCAGCAAGTATTGGGTGTGCAAGCGCGGCAGCACCCATGTGGCGGAGGCACTGGAATGCCTGGGCGGCAATGGTTACGTCGAGGAGTCCGGCATGCCCCGGCTCTACCGCGAGGCGCCGCTGCTGTCGATCTGGGAGGGCTCGGGCAATGTGGCGGCGCTGGATGTGCTGCGGGCGCTGGCGAAGGCACCGGATGCGGCGGACGCCCTTCTCGCGGAGGCGGACGCGGCGGCAGGGGCCGATGCCCGGTTGGACGCGGCGGTGGCACGGGTACGGAAGTTGCTCGGTGAGCTCGCCGACCCGGTGCGGGCTCAGCTGCTGGCCCGGCGGTTGGCCGAGCAACTGACGCTGGTGCTCCAGGGTTCGCTGCTGGTACGGCACAGCCACCCGGCGGTCGCGGATGCGTTCTGCGCCTCGCGGCTTGGCGGGGACTGGGGGCATGCGTTCGGCACGCTGCCGCCCGGCACGGACACCCAGGCGATCATCGAGCGCGCGCTGCACGAGTAAGCCTCGGCAGGGGCAGGGGGCGAAAACGAACATCGGACATAGGGCGCTGTCTTGTACGTCGTTGGGGCTGCGCTCACCGTTGCGTGCTTCGGCCGCCCCGTTTCGCCGGTCAGTCACGGTTGACCGGCGGTGCGGCGCTGCCCCTACTCAGCCTCATTCCTGTCCCTTACGCCTCGTGGCTACCGCGGACGCCCGCGCCAGGGCCCGCTGACCGGCCTGGCCATCGCTAGGCGCTCTCTAAACGCGGCACGCGATTTTTCACCCTATTGAGCGAAGCTGACGCTAATCCGGGATCGCCTCATGAAGGGCTCCCGCAGCATGGCCGCGTGAATCGATGGCATTGGGCAACGCGTTCAGGGATAGGTCTCGCGGCCGTTGTCCTCGCTTCCTCCGGGGCGACCGCTACGGCCGGTGACGGCGAGGCGGAACGTGTCGTCACTGCCGGTCCCCGTTGGGCAGCGGCCGGTTCGGGCGATGCCGGGGCACGGAGCGAGCCGGCTCCACGGGTCGCGCCCGAGCCACGAGCAGACGGCACCGCGCCAGCGCGTCCTCTGCTCCAGCCTCGACCGCCAACCTCGGGTCCGCGGGCGCAGCCCTCACCAACGCACGCGCCGCAGGCCCACGCACAGCCCCAGCCGGCAGCGTCAGCGCAGAGCACGCCGCACCGCGTCGGACACAGCGGAGCGGTCCCGCACAGCGGTCACGGGTCGAAGCAGGGCCGGAACAGCGGCTTCGGACTGGACATCATCACGGGCAACGCCTTCGTATCGGTGCACACCCGACCCAACGGCCTGTGCATCGCCATCTCGGCGGGCAAGGCCAAGGTCGTCATCGGCCACGGCTCCTGCGGACGGCCCAAGCCACCGAAGCCACCCCACCCACCGTGCCCGACGCCCACGCCGACGCCGACCCCAACTCCCACACCGACCCCAACGCCCACACCAACGCCCACCCCGACCCCGACGCCGCCCACACCCACACCCACACCCACTCCGACCCCGACGCCGCCCACGCCAAGTCCCACTCCGCCGGCGCCGAGTCCGACACCACCCGCGCCGACACCGCCTGAGCCGAGCCCGCCCGTGCGGCCCGCGCCGCCCGACGCCACGCCTGCGCCGGCTGTCCCCGTACCCCCGGCGCCACCCGGCCCATCCCGGCCGGAGCGTGGCCGTGCGGCCCCGCCACCGCCGGTCCCGCCTGGGGCCCGGCCCACGTCGGGGCCCCCCACGCGGCCCCAGCCGGACCCGTCCCGCACGCCGAAACCCGAGCCCGAGACGATCGAGGTGCGCGCCTATCACCGCCCCACCCACCGCCAGCCGCAGGGCGATCTGTCCCCCGTGACCCTCACGCTGCTCATCACCGCGCCCGCGGTACTCGCCGCGGCGACGCTACGCGCCCGCTCCGCCACCCGCAGCCGGGGCCGAGGCCGCTAGGCCACCGGGTCGAGGCACCACGCTGAAGGCCCCCACGCCCGGCTGCCCGAGCCAAGAGGCCAGGCGACCGGCCTTCCGAGGCCGAACGCCACCCTTGGCCCGGCGGCACCTGCCACGCCTCGTCCACCTTGCTCTCCGCCGTCGCCTCCGCGCATCGGCGTACCGGAGGTTTCCATGCCCGAATGGCTGGTCCTAGCCCTCGCGATGGGCGCCGCCTGCGCCGTCGTGCTCCTCGTCGTCTTCCTCAACCAGCGTCGCGTTGGCGAGGATGACGACCCATCGGAGACCCCCGACGTCATCGAGTACATGGCCATGATGATCGGCGTGGTGTACGCGATCGTCCTCGGCCTCGCCATTGCCGGGGTGTGGGAGGCCAGGAGTGCGGCCGGTGACACGGTGCGTGCCGAGGCGCAGTCACTCTACGAGGTGAGCGAGCGGGTCCATGTGTATCCGGCACCCGAGCGGGAGCGGATCAGGGCGGATGTGACCGCGTACGTACGGCACGTCGTGGACAAGGAATTCCCCCACATGATCGACAAGGGCGAGCTCACGGAGCGTGGGGACGCGTTGCTGCGCAAGCTGCGGCATGACGCGGCGGAGTCCACGCCACGCGACGAGCGCATGGCCCAGACGTACCAGCCGCTGATGGATCAGATCGCCCTCGCCGACGACGCGCGCGGCGCCAGGGAGCAGAGCGCGGGCGCGACGCTGCCGGGCGTGGTGTGGTTCGGTCTGGTCGGTGGGGCCATGGTGACGGTCGGCATTGTGTTCACGCTCCAGATCCGCCGCTCGCCGCGGGAACTGCTCCTCGCGGGTTTGTTCAGCGCGCTGATCGCTTTCCTGCTGTTCCTGGTATGGGACTTCGATGCCCCGTTTGGGCAATCCGCGGAAGATGCGGCGACACCATTCACCGACCTCTTCTTCAACTGACTAACTGACCGCGGGCTGCCGCCGGACGGATGCGCCCGGCGGCAGCGGCGGGATACGGGGCGCTCCACCTGGGCAGATCAGGCACGACCAGGCGAGTCGCACGAGTCCGGCTGGTTGAACGCGCTGGGTCACACCTGGCCGCGCCACGCTCCGGTCTCGATGCCGCGCTTTTCGATGAACGTCTTGAACCGCTCCAGGTCGGCGGTGGCCTGCCGCTTGACGAAGCCGAGCTTGTCGCCGACGGACTCGGCCATGCCGTCAGGATCGAACTTCATTTGCAGCATGACCTTCGTGGTGGTCGCGTCAAGACGGTGGAAGGTCACCACACCAGCCTGCTTGACGTCCCCGCCGACGGTGGTCCAGGCGACGCGCTCGTCGGGGATCTGCTCGGTGACCTCGGCGTCGAACTCGCGCTGCACCCCGTTGACCTTCGTCACCCAGTGGGTCAGGGTGTCGGTCCGCTGCTCGATCCGCTCCACTCCGCCCATGAACTCGGGAAAGGTCTCGAACTGCGTCCACTGGTCGTACACGGTGCGGACCGGCACGTTGACCTCGATGGACTCCTCGACCTGCGACATGGAAAAGCCTCACTTCCTCGTTGGCTGCCCCACTCGTACGGCGGGGTCTTGTTCATCGGCTTCGTCGCCAGCGAGTACCCAGGTCGATGCGGATTATGACGCGCGGCGCTCGCCCAACTGGGCCAGCCCCGGGGCAGCCACCCGCCACGCCGGGCGGTCCCATCTCGGCAGGCGGCTCGGCAGGCCGGCGGCGTCCACACATGACCCGTGATGGCCGTGGCCATCACGGGCATACGTAGGTGGACCGGCGGGCGACACAACGCGCCACAGCTCACCGAAGGTCGCCGGAAGACCGCCGCTGACCGCCGCAGAGCAGCGGACGCCATGAGAGGTTTAACGGCCGTGACCGTACGATGAGCTGTGGTGCTTGCGTCAACAGCCGGGCACACCTGGGACAAGTGACATACGCCCCCTTGAGTGCGTGCGTCACGTGGTTTTAGGTGGTGTCGGGGGCCATAAGGCCCCGCACCGAGCCGGACTCACGAGGCCGGCAGACGGGAGGCTTGGCCATGCCCGAACAGCTACGACCGTCGAGAGCGCAGACGGTCACCGAGGCCGAAGTGGAAGCCTTGGTACACGGCATCTGTTTCAAGACAGGACCACCTAGCAAGCTGGGTGTCGAACTCGAATGGCTCGTACACGACCTGCACGACCCCGTACGCCCCGTTCATCCGTCCCGGCTGACCACCGCGAACGAAGGTCTACGGGCTCTCCCGCTCCGATCCGCCCTCACCTTCGAACCGGGCGGCCAAGTCGAACTCAGCTCCCGCCCCGCCTCCTCGCTCACCTCCTGCATCCAGGAGATGACGGAGGACCTGAGCGCGGTTAGAGCATCTCTTCTCTCCATGGGGCTCACCATCGCGGGCCACGGCCATGACCCGTGGCGGCCACCGCGCCGGCTGCTCACCCAGGCCCGCTATCAAGCGATGGAGTGCTATCTCGACCGCTGGGGCTCCGCGGGCCGCACCATGATGTGCCGCTCGGCGTCCGTACAGGTCTGCCTGGACGCGGGGCACGAGGAGCCGGGAACACTGGGATACGGGAGACGCTGGCAGCTGGCGCACCTGCTGGGCGCGGTATTGGTTGCCGCGTTTGCGAACTCGCCGCTCGCTCAGGGCCGGCCCACCGGTTGGCGGTCCACCCGGCAGGCCGTGTGGGCGTCGTTCGACCCGGGCCGCACCCAGGCACCCGCCGGTGACACGGACCCGCGTACGGCCTGGACCGCCTACGTGCTGGACGCGCCGGTGATGTGCGTCCGTGCCCTCGGGGACGACACGGGGCCTTGGGAGGTGCCGCAGGAACCGCTGAGCCTGCGGGACTGGATTCGCAGCGGCCTGCCCCGGCCGCCGAGCCTCGATGACGTCGCCTACCACATATCGACGCTCTTCCCCCCGGTTCGGCCACGTGGGCATATGGAGCTGCGCATGATCGACGCCCAGCCGGGCATCGACGGCTGGATGGTGCCGCTGGCGGTGACCGCCGCCTTGTTCGACGACCCGGCGGCGGCTGAGGCCGCCTACCGTGCGGTCAAGCCGCTCGCGGACACCGCGGGCTCGCAGCCCGCTCCCCGCAATCCCCTGTGGCGTCGGGCAGCCCAGCGGGCGCTGACCGATCCGGAGCTGCGCACCGCGGCCCTCGCATGTTTCGCCGCGGCCCAGGACGCGCTGCCGCGACTGGGCGCCTCGCCTTCCGTATGCGCCACCGTTGCCGACTTCACCGAACGCTATGTCGCGCGGGGACGATGTCCCGCCGACGATCTACTCGATTCCGTCGCCGGGAAGGAAGGCCGCCGATGACCCCCACAGAACGAGAGCCCGGGACGTCGTCCGCGTCCGGCCAAGGCAGCGACCCGGAGCAGCTCAGGAAGCGCGCCCTCCAAGCTTTGACCACCGCTCGGGAGCGCACCGCGACGCTCACCAGTTGCGTGGATGATGCGGAGCTGACCGCTCAGCACTCGCCGTTGATGTCACCACTGGTCTGGGACCTGGCACATATCGGCAACCAAGAGGAGCAGTGGCTGCTGCGCGCCGTGGCTGGGCGCGAGGCCCTACGGCCGGAGATCGATTCGGTCTATGACGCATTCGAGCATCCGCGGGCCGCGCGCCCCACGCTGCCGCTGCTGCCGCCCGCTCAGGCGCGCAGTTACGCCGCAGACGTTCGTGGCCGCGTGCTCGACGTGCTGGAGCGCTCGCCGCTGCGGGGCGAGCCGCTGGTGGACGCGGCGTTCGCCTTCGGGATGATCGCCCAACACGAGCAGCAACACGATGAAACGATGCTGATCACCCACCAGTTGCGGCGTGGCCCGGCGGCGCTCACCGCCCCCGAGCCGCCGCGTGCACCGGCCGATGCGGCCCGGCTGCCCGCCGATGTGCTGGTCCCCGGCGGCGAGTTCACCATGGGCACATCCGCCGAACCCTGGGCGCTGGACAATGAGCGCCCGGCCCATCGCAGGACGCTGGACGCTTTTCACATCGACTCGGTGCCGGTGAGCAACGGCGCCTATCTGCGCTTCATCGAGGACGGCGGTTACGCCGAGCCGCGTTGGTGGCATCCGCACGGTTGGGCGTTGGTGCGCGAACACACGTTGACCGCGCCGCTGTTCTGGCGCCGCGATGGCGGGGAGTGGCTACGGCGTAGGTTCGGTGTCCTTGAGCCGGTGCCGTTGGACGAGCCGGTGTTCCATGTGAGTTGGTACGAGGCCGATGCCTACGCCCGCTGGGCGGGGCGGCGGCTGCCGACCGAGGCGGAGTGGGAGAAGGCCGCGCGATTCGACCCGGCCTCCGGGCGCTCCCTACGCTACCCGTGGGGCGACGCCGACCCCACCCCCGAGCATGCCAATCTCGGGCAGCGGCATCTACGCCCCGCACCGGTCGGCGGCTATCCACTGGGGGCCTCGCCACTGGGCGTTCGACAGCTCATCGGCGATGTGTGGGAGTGGACGGCCAGCGACTTCCTGCCGTATCCGGGCTTTGTGGCGTTTCCGTACCCGGAATACTCGCAGGTGTTCTTCGGTGACGCGCACAAGGTGCTGCGCGGTGGTTCTTTCGCCGTGGACTCGGTGGCCTGCCGGGGCACGTTCCGCAACTGGGACCTGCCGATGCGGCGCCAGATCTTCGCCGGCTTCCGCACCGCACGCGACGCACAGCCGGGGCAGCGGTGACGGCCGCACGCGGCGGACTGCCGCGCCGCGCGTGCCCGGCCCCGAAAGGGGGCCGCTGATGTGCCGCCATCTCGCCTATCTCGGGGACGAGGTGCCACTCGGCGCGCTCCTCATCCGGCCCCCGCACGCGCTGCTGCACCAGTCCTGGGAGCCGCGGCGGCAGCAGCACGGGACGGTCAATGCCGACGGATTCGGCGTCGGCTGGTACGCGGCCGACGACCCGGTGCCCGCGCGCTACCGCAGGGCCGGGCCCATCTGGGCGGATCTGTCGTTCGCCGATCTCGCCCGGGTCGTGCGCTCCGGGGCGCTGCTCGGCGCTGTACGGGACGCCACCGACCCCAGTGCCGATGGGGAGGCGGCTGCCGCGCCATTCGCCTCCGGACGCTGGCTGTTCAGCCACAACGGGGCCGTGCGGCACTGGCCGGAATCAATGGCGAGCCTGGTGCCCACGCTCCCCCCGGAGGCACTGCTCGGCATGGAAGCACGCTGCGATGCGGCATTCATCTGGGCTTTTACGCTGCACCAGCTGCGGGCGGGGGTCCCGATCGGCCAGGCGCTCACCGCGACGGTCATCGCACTGGATGAGGCGGCCCCCGGGTCACGGCTGAATCTGCTGCTCACCGATGGCACCACCATCGCGGCCACCGCCTGGGGCGACTCGCTGTGGTACCGCACCGAGCCCGGCGCCGAAACGCCACAGGGAAAGCCGGTGCAGCCAGGGCAGCCGGGACAGCCGGGAGAGAACGGCGCCGGGCACCGTGCTTCGGCATCCGACCAGGCAGCCCGTACCGCTGCTGTGGTGGTCGCATCGGAGCCCTACGACGACGATCCACGCTGGACGCAGGTCCCCGACCGCACCTTGGTGATCGCCACCCGCTGCGGCGTCTCGCTCACCCCGATCGGCGCGCCGATGGCGGTCACCCCACCGCCGATGCCTGGCAGCCCAGACGCCCACGCCACACCACACCGCACGCCAACTACCCCGCCTGCACCCGCCCGGCCTGCCCCCACTGCCGGGGCTGGCCGGGCCCCGGCAGCGGATTCCGGCGCGGATCGCCGACCGCCGCACTCCCCCGCGGCGGCCTCGCCACCGTCCCCGGCTTCGCCACCGCAGCGGCCCTACCCACCACCGCACGCGCTGGCCCCTCAGCCCGGCCGCGTCGCGCCGCCTGCCGCCGAACCCCAACAGCTCTCCCCGCCCAAGGAGCCCTCCCCCGTGAGCCCGTTCGCCCTGACCCGCACCCTCCCGGCCGACGCGACGGCCGCCGCCTTGCGTACGGACGTGTCCGCCGGGCTGACCGCCGAGCCCAAGTGGCTGCCGCCAAAATGGTTTTACGACGCACGCGGAAGCGAGCTGTTCGAGGAGATCACTCGCCTGCCCGAGTACTACCCGACCCGCACCGAGCGAGAGATCCTGGCCGTTCGCGCCCAGGAGATCGCGGCGGCGATCGATGCACGGACCCTGGTCGAACTCGGCTCGGGATCGTCGGAGAAGACCCGGCTGCTGCTGGATGCGCTGCCCAAGCTCCAGGCATATGTGCCGGTGGATGTCAGCGCCAGCGCCTTGGAGTTGGCCGGGCACGCCCTGCTGGCCGAACGCCCCGAGCTCTCCGTACATGCCCTGGTCGCCGACTTTCAGCAGGTTCTGGCCCTGCCGGACACACCGGGGCCCAGGCTGCTGGTCTTCCTCGGCGGCACCATCGGCAACCTTTTGCCCGACGAACGGGCCCATTTCCTGGCCTCGGTGCGCTCGCTGCTGGCGCCGGGCGATGCGTTGTTGCTCGGCACCGACCTGGTCAAGTACGAGCAGACGCTGGTGGCGGCGTACGACGACGCGGCAGGCGTCACCGCAGAGTTCAACAAAAACGTTTTGTCGGTACTCAACCGCGAGTTGGGCGCCGACTTCCACCCGGCCGACTTCGACCATGTGGCCCGTTGGAACCCGGAACACGAGTGGATCGAGATGCGCCTACGGGCCAGGGCGGCGTTGACCGCGAAGATCCCCGCACTCGATCTGGCGGTGTCCTTCGAGGCGGGCGAGGAGGTACGGACCGAGGTGTCCGCGAAGTTCCGGCGCGCGGGCGTCAGCGCCGAACTGGCCGCGGCCGGACTCACCCTGCGCCACTGGTGGACCGATAGCGCGGACCGATTCGCACTGTCCCTCGCCACTTTGCAGGGCGCACCGACGCCGTAACCGATAGCGCGGCTGACCGCCGGGCCTGGCTCGGCGGTCAGCAGCGCCGGTACCCGGCGGTCAGCGCCGACGCGACCTGCTGGGCCCTTCATGGCTGCTTACCGGCTGCCGTCGAGAGCGGTGGTCCAACAGGGGTCGATATGACCCAGCCAGGCGTCTTGGGCGTCGGCCAGTGGACGCCTGAGAGGAAGGGGCAGGAACCGGCATGCGAAGGTACGGCCAGCGTCGCCGCCGTCACCACGGACCCGGTGCTCCCACGCGTCGGGGGTGTTGTCCGGTGCCCGGAGGGAGAAGAAGCTGGTGCGCCGCGGCTGTCCCGTCTCCGGGTGCGGCTTATCCTCCACCGCGATCTTCCGAAGCACGGTGGCAATGCGCAGACCGGTCTCCTCGGCGACCTCGCGAAGGACCGCTTCTTCCCCTCCCTCGCCGGCTTCGACGCCCCCCGCGGGGATCTGGGTGCCGGCCTCCTCCATGCCGACGTGGTCGAACACCAGGAGTTCGGGAATGTCGCGATGGCGGATCACATACGCGGCGACACGGATTCTGGGTCGGGTCATCCCGCCATGGTCCATGCTCGCCAGGCCCCAAGCTCCAGCGGTCTCATCGCGTCCCGACCGTCACACGGCGCTCCCCGCCCGTCTGGCCGCGGCCGTTCGCGAACGCGTCCACCGGCCCTCAGGCCCGCACCGTTGGTGTCTAAGCAGTGGGAAGCTCATACAGCCTCGTAACGTCGGCCCACTAACCGCCCGGGCGCCGGAGGGCGCCGGTGTTCGCCGGGCCCTCCGGTGGTCCAGATCGGGTGTCTAGCGCGCCCGGCTGTACTGCTGGTCCCCGTGGCCCACCGCGGGCAGCACCGGGCGCAGCAGGTTGTCCGGGAGGCCGCGCCGCCGCCACTCGCGCGGGTAGCCGAGCGAGACCTCTTCGAACCGCACGCCGTCCTCGGTGGTGACGCGCGGAATGTGCAGATGGCCGTAGATGACGGCGGCAGCGTTGAAACGCCGGTGCCAGTCCGCGGTGAGTTTGGTGCCGCACCACAGTGCGAAGTCGGGGTAGTAGAGGACCTCGGTGGGCAGTCGAGTCAGGGGCCAGTGGTTGATGAGCACCGGCGGAGCCTCCGGAGCGATTTCGGCCAGCCGCCGCTCCGTCTCGGCGATCCGCGCCTGGCACCAGGCTTCCTTGCTCGGATACGGGTCTGGGTGCAAGAAGTGCTCGTCGGTGCAGACCACGCCGGTCTCGTACGCGGCGGCCAGCGCCTCCTCCTGGGTGTGCCGGGGGTTGGCCCGGAAGGTGTAGTCGTACAGCGTGAAGACCGGGGCGATGGTGAGCGGGCCTGCGGTGCCCTCCCAGATGAGGAACGGGTCCTCGGGGGTCGCGACGCCAAGGGACCGGCACATCTCCACCAACCGGTCGTAGCGAGCGACGCCGCGCAGCTCCAGCGAGTCCTTGGGGTGGGTCCACAGTTCGTGGTTGCCGGGCGCCCAGATGACCTTGGCGAACCGTTCGCTGAGGAGCTGGAGACTGCGCTCGATGTCAGCGAAGACCTCGCCGACATCACCGGCGACGATCAGCCAGTCGTCGTCCGAGTTGGGGCGCAGCTTCTCCGTGATGGCGCGATTGTCCTCGTAACTGACGTGCAGGTCGCTGATGGCGAGGAGTTCACCCCGGTGCGCGCCGCCCGTCACCGGGACGACACCGACGTCGCGACGGTCCGCACCGCGGGGCGGGCCGGCACTGGTGTCCCGGCCGGATGCTCTATGTCCACGCCGTCTTCGACGGACGTACCGCGCATTCGTCTCTCCCGTTCTCGCCACACCGTGCTCTAGCGGGCCGTTCAGCAGGCCTTCGCCCAAAAGGATCGCATAATGCGGGAGTTAGCGGCGAGCGAGGAAGGTCACGCCCAGCGTGGGCTTCACCCGTTCTTATCAGGTCCGTCATCAGCGTCGGGGGCGGCGCTTGGCCCGGCCGCGCGGCGGGATCGCAGTTGCAGATAGCCGCTGACGGCGGCCACCAGCAGGGAGACCCCGCAGCCGATCGCGATGGCCTGGAGCTCGCCGCGCGCCGCTGCGCTGCCCAGATAGCCGAGGCCGACCGAGTAGGCCGCCCAAATGGACTCGGCGATTCCGGCGCCGATGAGGTAACGGTGTGCGGGGTAGCCGACGACGCCCGCGCCGAGGGCGCCGATCAGCCGGCCGCTGGGGAGGAAGCGCACCGCGACGACGAAGGGCACCCCGCGCCGCTGAATGTGCCCCGCCGACCATCCCAGCAGGGCCTTGCGCCGAGTGGTGCGGTTCGCCCAGCGTTGCACGGGGCCCTTGAACCGCCCGCCGAACCAGTGCAGTACGGCATCGCCGAGCAGTGCGCTGCCGGCCACGACGAGCAGCACCAGCGCGATGTCGAGGCTGCCGCGCGCCGCGAGCACTCCGCTGGTGATCAGCAGGGCCGAGTTGGGTACCAGCGGCGGCAGGGTGGTGAGCATCAGCAGTGCGTACGCCCAGCCGGCGCCGTGCGTCAGGTCTGTCTCCAGACCGCCCGCCAACGCCGGCCAGGCGGCCACGCCGGTTGCGTACGGGAGGTCGATGGCGGCCAGGGAATGTGCCAACGGTGCGGTGTCCATCCGGCCACCTCTCATCGGGTGCCGTCATCACGGCGGCACGCCTATAGAGCAACGCTGACAAGGAATGGGCGCCCGAGGCAACTCAAAATCAAGAAAGAGAGCGACGGATACCGATTCCTCTCACTTCTCCTTCCCCTCGCCTGCGCGTGGCGCACCCAGCACGAGCGGTCGCGCGCGAGCCGAACCGCCAAGGCTGGCGGCGGCCCCGGCTGTGCGGTGGGCGGTTCCGTCTGTGTATCTGTGTGCTGGACAGCGTGGGGTGGGTTGGAAGCGGTGTCCGGGTCGGAGCCGGATCGTACGGACCGTTAACCTCACATCCGTGGTAGATACATCTCCCGCGGGATTCGAACGCGGAACGGACGGCCCGAAGGTCATCGTCGTGGGTCTCGACGGCTCGCAGTCCTCGTGGCGTGCGGCGGCGTATGCGGCCGGGCTGGCCAGGCGACAAAACGCGCTGCTCGCCGTGGTCTATGTGCAGCCGGTACTGCCGGCGAGCGCCGCCTTTGGCGCTCCGGTGGCGGACACGACGGGCGAGGTGGCCGAGGAGTTGGTCGCCCAGATGCGGGAGGCCACGGAGCGGCTGCGCGGCGTCTTCGAGGTGCGTTGGGAGTTCCACACCCACATCGGTGATCCGTTCAGCGGGATGGTCTCCGTGGCCGACCGGCTCAAGGCGGACGCGGTGGTGGTGGGCGCGTCCGAGCAGGCCGGGCACCGCATCGTCGGCTCGGTGGCGATCCGGCTGGTCAAGGCCGGACGGTGGCCGGTTACCGTCGTTCCGTAACCCGCTCAGGCATGTCCTTTGCCTCGGGACTGGTGGGCTCGCAGGTTGCGGTGCCCCAAGGCCGTCTCCGCGCTGCGGGTGGCCTCTCGCTTGGCGCGCTCGGCCAGTGCCCGGCCTGGCGTGCGGTCAGGACTGGTCCAGGGCCCGTTCGATCGCGCGGCGGGCCCGGCCAGCGGCGGCCCGGTCGTGCTGAAGCTGCATGGCCGCGTTCAGTGCCAGCCCGGCGGCGACAATCTCGAACAGCGCCTGGTCGATGTCGAACCCGGCGGGTAGCTCGCCCCTTTCCACCGCCGCGGCCAGTTCCGCCCGCAGCTGTTCGCGCCAGCGCGACCACACCTCGGCCACCGCGTCGTGGACCCGGCCGGGGCGGCCGTCGTACTCGGTGAGCGCCGCGGTCAGCAGGCAACCGCCGGGCAGCAGTGGCGCTTCCAGATAGCCCACGGAGTTGGCGCACACCGCGCGCAGCCGCCGCAGCCCCGGCGGCTCGGCCAGTGCTGGTTCGACCACCCGGTGCCAAAAGTCCACGAACGCCTTGTCCAGCGTGGAGATCTGAAGCATCTCCTTGCTGCCGAAGTGCTTGTGCACCCCGGACTTGCTCATCTCCAGCTCCTCGGCGAGCCGGCCGATGGTGATGCCGTCCAGCCCTTCCTCGGAGGCGATCTCGGCGGCACGGCCGAGAATCCGGCCCCTGGTGGCCTGCGCGTCGGCCGCTGAGCGTCGTGGTGACATGCGGCCAGAATAGCGTACGACCGTTCGCTATTGCCTTAGCGAACGCACGTACGCTAAGTTCTGCGGCAATCACCGAGACGAAGGAGTGCGCGATGCGGGTGCGCCGACTGGGCTGGGCCGGGCTGGAGATCGAGGCGGACGGCAAGCGACTGGTGATCGATTACGTGCGGGACCTCTCACCGTTGTTCACGGGGTGGAAGCCCGGCGAGCGGCTGGCGGTGCCGAGCGGGAAGGTCATCGCCGCACTGGTCACCCACCTCCACCGGGACCACACCGACGCGTCCGCGCTCGCGGACGTCATTGCGCCGGGGGCGCCGGTGCTGCGACCGGCGCCCGGTCCCGGTGACGACGTGGACAATGTGACGACGCTGCTGGCCGAGCGCGAACTGGCCCTGCACCGGCTGGCCGCCGAGGTCGTGGATACCTGGTCCACCCGCGAGTTCGGACCGTTCCACGTCACCGCGGTCCCCTCCGTCGACGGGCTGGGCGATCCGCAGCTGAACTGGGTGGTGCAGGCCGACGGGCAGCGGGTCTTCCACGGCGGCGACACGATGTTCCACGGCTACTGGTGGCTCATCGCGCGCCGGTTCAGCCCGTTCGACGCGGTGTTCCTACCCGCCAACGGCGCGGTGGTCAATGCGCCGCACCTCCAGCCGCCGAGCCCGCTGCCCGCCGCGATGGACCCGAGGCAGGCCGCCGCAGCGGCCGAGATCCTCGACGCCCGGTACGCAGTACCGATGCACTACGAGGCGGAGCAGCCGGACAAGATCGCGGGCTACGTCGAGGTCCGCGACCCGGAGAATGAGTTCCGCACACACGCCGGACGGCGTGCACACGTGCTGGCTGTCGGGGAATGGCTGGACCTGGCCACATGAGCAGCGAACCCCGCCGTGCCAACGCCTCGCACCCGGTGGTGGCCGCTACTCGGCCCGAGCGCCTCGGCTCGCGCCACGGGGACCGGTGAGGCACGGTGGTGGGGACAGGGCAGCACCCAGGTGACCGGGGAGCGCAGACATGACCAATCACACCTACCGGGTGACCGAGATCGTCGGCACATCGCACGAGGGCCTAGACGCCGCGATCCGCAACGGGATCAGCCGCGCCGCGAAGACCGTGCGCAATCTCGACTGGTTCGAGGTCAAGGAGGTGCGCGGGCAGATCGAGGACGGCGTGGTCGAGCACTATCAGGTAGGGCTCAAGGTCGGCTTCCGCTTGGAGGACCCGGACGAGTAGTCGCCGCCGGCGGCGTTGCCTGGCCGCCACCCGCCCCACGTGGCCGACACCGGGCGCAAGCCACTGCCCGACCCCGCGCCGGTAAAGCCGGACGGATCAGTTCCGGATCGGCACGCGTCCGTGAGATCCGGATGAGTCACGCGCCCGTGAGTCCCCGATCAGCCTCACGTCCCCGCGTCCCGGATCAGCCGCGCGGGCGGACCGTGGGACGTCTCGATCGATGAGATCGCCGAGCGGGCCCGGATCAGCCGCGCGGGCGGACCGTGGACAGGACCTTTGGCAGTGGGTACCAGTCGGCAGTGGCGAAGCTCGCGTGCCGGGTGGCCAGTTCATCGACTCGCGTGCGGGCCTGCTCCTCGGTGGGACGGGTGCCGTCGATCGCGGGCGGCACGCTGTGTGCGTCGGTCATGATCAGCAGGTAGTGCCGCTGGTCGTACCACCGGGTGTCGATGCTGCTACCGGCGTAGGTGGCCGCGTCGCCGTCGAAGAGCACGAACCACGGCCGGATCGCCGGGTCCTGGTAGCGCTCGCGCGGATCGCCCGCTACCGCGCCGTGCACGGCGGGGAACGCGGTGGCTCGGCCCAGTTCGCCGCGCGCCGCCAGATCCCGCAGGTGCATGCCGTATTCGCGGTCGGTCCACAACGTGTCCAGCGGGTTGCCCTCCTCGACGGTACCCGGGATCAGCTCGACGATGAACGTGCCCGCCAGCGCGCTGCGTTGGGGCCAACCCCGCGCCCGTACGGCCTCGTCCAAAGTGGCGTGGCCCGCCGTCAGATCGCCCGGTCGGTACAGCGCGTCGCCCAGGCTCTTGTTGAGCAGTGCGTCGAACTCGTCAGGGCCGCGGCCCCGCTTGTCGTTGAAGCCGTCCTTCAACTCGACCTTGACCACGATGGGGCGGTGGCCGGGGTGCGCGTCATGCCAGGCTCGCATGTCGGCCAAGCAGCCCGGCAGGCTCTGATTCCGGCGCTGGGCGCGGAGGTCGGCGGTCGATGCGGCGTTTACGCAGTTGTTGTCGTTGCCTAGCGGATTGCCGTGCGAAACCCGCCACCCCGGGCCGAACCCGTTGGTCCACACGTCCAGTTCGAGCAGCGCGGCGCCGGAGTCGAGGGCATCGGCGAAGTAGGGGTAGGTGCTCTTCTCGTACGCGTTGTGCACGCCGACCGATGTCGTCGCGGAGTACGCAGGATCGGCCGCGCTGGAGCCTTGGTCTTCCGCGGTGACCGGGGCCGCCCCGGTGATCAGCCCCGCCAGTGCCGCAAGCACCACCGTGCCCTGGTATGCCGCCTTGCGCATGTCCCGCCCCCACTTGACTCCGCTGCCGCTA
Organism: Streptomyces zagrosensis; assembly: GCF_014203645.1. Lineage (GTDB taxonomy): Bacteria > Actinomycetota > Actinomycetes > Streptomycetales > Streptomycetaceae > Streptomyces > Streptomyces zagrosensis. Next base: position 117,940 of record NZ_JACHJL010000013.1, read on the forward strand.
CGACCGCGCGACAGCGTACGGGAGTGGCCTCGGCGGCTACCAGGGCGGGTGAGGCGCGGGTGGGGCAGAGCGGCATGCGCAGCGCTCAGGGGCGTGTGCGGTGCTCAAGGACGGGCTCCGCGACCCGGGCCGGTCCCGAACACGACCTCTTATTCAACCGACTGGTTGACAAGAGAGGGGCGGACTCGACAGTATTCAACCAAGCGGTTGAACACAGGGAGGCAAGGTGGCCGCAGACCCGTTGTCGCTGGTGTTCTCCGCACTGAGCGATCCCATTCGGCGCGACATCGTGGCCCGGCTCGCCGGCGCAGACGCCACGGTCAACGAACTGGCCGAGCCGTACGACGTCACGGTGCAGGCCGTGTCCAAGCACATCAAGGTGCTGGAGGACGCCGGTCTCGTCAGTCGCAGCAAAGACGCTCAGCGGCGGCCTTGCCACCTAGAGGCAGAGGTCTTCGACCTGATGACGAAGTGGATCGAGCGCTACCGGCGCGAAGCGGAAGAAAGATTCCGCCGACTCGACGCCCTCCTTGAAGGGATGGACGAGCAGTCGGCGACCGACCCCCCAACGAAAGAGGCGACATCATGAGCACCACCGGTACGCACCACCCCAACGAGACGCAGATCGTGGCCGCCCCCGAGCTGCCCACCATCCGTATCGTCCGGGAGTTCGACGCTCCGCCGGAGCGTGTGTTCCGGGCGTACACCGACCCCACTCTGGTAGTCCAGTGGCTCGGCCCGCGTCAACTCACGATGCGTATCGACCGGTACGACGCGCACAGCGGCGGCTCCTATCGCTATGTAAGTCGCGACGACGACGGAACCGAGTACGGCTTCCACGGTGTGTTCCACGAGGTGCGCTTCAACGAGCGCATCGTGCAAACCTTCACCTACGAGGGATTTCCGGATGCCGTCAGCCTGGAAACGGTCGCCTTCGAGGACGTCGCTGGGCGCACCCGGATCACCTGCACGTCCATGATGGACTCCTTCGAAACCCGCGATGCGATGCTCAGGAGCGGCATGGAAGTAGGCGTCCGCGAAGGCTACGAGCGCCTAGACGAGCTGTTGACCGGTCAGTAGAGCGGCAGCGCGGCCCGGCACGCTCACTGTAGTGACCCCGCAAGCCAATGGGTCGGGGCCAGCGTCGGGGCGCAGATGCACCACAACGGCACCTTCGGCGTGCGGCACCGCTTCCACCATGCTGCGGCGACACGCATTCGGACGCCCGGTCGGCGTCGATGGTGAAGGGGAAGCCACATGGACGACTACGCATCATCATGGCAACTCGCCAGTGCCACGGCCTTTGCGTCATCTGGAGCGGTCGCGCTGCATGACCAGCGCGCCTGAGTACGAGCCTCGTTCGATCAGCATGGCGATGGCCACACACTCAACATCCCTGTGACACTACGCGTTTTAGGCGCTCGGGGCGTGGGCCAGTTCCGGGGCGGCGGTGTCCAGCGGGACGGCGCCGGAGCGGACCAGGCCGAGTTGTACGGCCTGCCGCGGCAGTATGGCTTCCAACACCCAATCGCTGGTGACCCGTACGCGGTTACCCGGCATGGCCATCAAATGGTAGGCCCGCGTAACGGCGCCCGCCAGCGGGCCGGAGAGCGGCACGTGCAGCGGGTTGGCAGCCGCCTGTACGCCGCCGAGGTCCACCGCGAATCCCAGGTCGTGGTGCTTGTACGCGCGTCGGGTGCCGTGCCCGCAAGACGCGGCCACGTTGTGCGCGGCCGTCTTTCCTTGCCGGGCCGCGTGTTGGGCGGTCATGGGCGTGTACTCGCCGGGGCGGGTCAGGTCGGGGACGGCAGCCGCGTCACCACAGGCGAAGACCTCGGGATGGCCCGGCACGGTCAGATACTCATCGACGCACAGGCGGCCACGTTCGGTGGGCAGCCCGATTCCGGCCACCAGGGGGTCGGGGCGTACGCCGACACACCAGATCAGCGAGCGGGTCTCGATGAACTCTCCGTCGTCGAGCAGCACACCATCAGGTGTGGCCTCCTTGACGGAGGTGCGGGTGCGGACGTCCACGCCGCGTGCCCGCAGCACCCGGTCCGCCGTCTCCGACAGCCGCTGGTCCAACTCGGGCAGCACCCGGGGCGCGATGTCGATCAGCATCCAGCGCGGCGGTGGTGTGCCAGGCAGGCCGGCGGTCTGCCGCGCCAGCCGGTCGGTGTAGAGCTTGCCGTGCGCTGCGACCTCGGTGCCGGTGTAGCCTGCGCCGACGACCACGAAGGTGGTGCGTCCCGCGTGCTCGCGCGGGCTGCTCGCGGAGGCGGCCAACTCGATCTGACGGGTCATGTGATCCCGTAGGTACAGCGCCTCGGGCATGCCGCGGAATCCGTGTGCGTGTTCGGCGACGCCCGGGATGGGCAGCAGTTTGTTGACGCTCCCCACGGACAGCACGAGTCGGTCGTAGCGCAGCTCGCCGCGCTGGCCCTCCGGGTCGGTATAGCCCACCGTACGGTTGTCCAGGTCCACCGCGTCGGCCTCGCCGAGTACGAGCCGCACACCGGGGAGCGTGCCGGTCAGGGAGACCGAGACCCTACGGGGTTCGAGGATGCCCGCCGAGACCTGCGGCAGCAGTGGCAGATACAGGAAGTAGTCATTGGGGTTGATCAGCACGATATCGGCTTTGCCGCGGGCCTGGCGGGAGAGCTGGCGGGCGGTCTGGTAGCCAGCGAATCCGGCTCCGACGATCACGATCCGGATGGGGTGCACACTCAGCTCCAAGGCATCGGGAACAGCGGATGACGGCGCATGGCCGCTGACGCCGTTACCGGGTCCCCGCGCCGGACCACGACAAACCTCGGCGCCCCGGCGCCTGCCCGTGCGCCCGCTCCAGGCCCGCAGCCTGCCCCAGGTCCCAAGCGACAGGCCCCCAGCGACGGACTCCGGCCCGCTGCTGGGGCTGGGGCTGGGGCTGGCAAGACCCTCCCGCACCAGGTCACTGCACTGACAGCGCCGATAATCGGCGGCCCCCTGCGCCCACAGCGCCGACACTGGGGCGAGTTCACACAGTGGAGGGGACCATGATCAGCAAACTCACGTTCCGGCCGGTGCCGCTCGCGGCCACCGTGCTCACCGGCATTACCGCGCTCTATATGGCGCTCGTCGCGTTCGGCAACATCACCGATTTCGGCACCAACCGCGAGTTCGTCCGGCATGTGCTGGCGATGGACACCACCTTTCAGGACGAGGACCTGATCTGGCGGGCCATCGAGTCCCGCGCCCTTCAGGACATCGCCTATGTGGCAATCATCGTCTGGGAGACGCTGTCCGCGCTGGTGCTGCTGTGGGCCACGGCGTGCTGGGCGTGCACCTTGCGGCACGGCCCACTGGATCGGGCCCGCCGTACGAGCACCGTTGGCCTGGCCATGGTGCTGGTGCTGTTCGGCGGGGGCTTCATCGCCATTGGGGGCGAGTGGTTTGCCATGTGGCAGTCAAAGGACTGGAACGGCCTGGACGCCGCCATCAGGAACGTCGTCCTGGCCGGGATCGCCCTCATAGCGGTGCATCTGCCGACACAGCCACAGGACCCGGCGGCGAGCCAGGAGGGGGACGGACCACCGGCGGACTAGCCCAGCCAGTCAACGGTGGCCCCCGCATCGCATGCCTGCGCGGCCTGGAAGGCGGTCCAGGCCAGTGCCAGGTCTTGCCAGGGCAGCCCGACAGGTGCGTACACGGTGCGCCGATCACCACGTGGAGCGGGCGGCTGGTGGCCAGCCAGGGCCTTGGCGAGGGTGACGGCGGACCGGGGTGCGCCGTCCGCGGCCAGGGCGCCCACGGACCGGGCGAGGGCCAGGTCATCGACGTATACGTCGGCGGCAACCAGCACGTCGGTGGCGAGCTCCCGCTTGCCTGCCTCATCGGAGCCCAACGAGGTCAGATGCTGGCCCGGCCGGGTGGCCGCCAGATCCAGCACGGGACGGGTCGGCCACGTCGCCAGCACCACGATGTCGGCACCCGCCGCGACCTCACCGGCCGTCTCGACCACCTGTCCGTCGTGGCGTTCGGCGAACGCGGTGGCTCGCTCTGGCCTGGTGTCGTGGACCAACAGGCGTCGCCAGGAGCGGAGGCGGGCCAGTCCCGTCAGCGTCATCTCCGACTGGGCTCCGGCACCGATGACTCCCACGATCGCCTCCCCCGCCGGATCAGCGGGTGCCAGCAGGTCGGTGGCCAAGGCCGCCGAGAGCCCCGTACGCCAGGTGGTGACGGTGGCCGAGTCCAGGACGGCCAGCAACTCCCCGTCCTGACCGCTGTGTAGACACACCAGCCCGCGCAGGGCGGGCCCGACAGCGTCCGGGAACTTGGCGTTGACCTTCACCGTGTACGCGGGAATCCCGGGCAGCACGCCGGGTAACAAGGCGGTGGCCACCCCGGGAAAGGGTAGGTCCGCTACCACCTTGTGCGCCGCCACCCCGGCCGCGGCTTGTAGAAAGCCACGCCGCATCGCCCGTAGGCACACGTCGGCATTGAGCAAGGACAGCAGATCACTACGAGTAAGGATGCGGGTCACGCCCGGGAAGCCTCCTTCGTTGATTCATGCGGCATTTTTCCGATAGGCGGCGCAGACACCGTCAGTATGTCGATCTCCACACGGTCCACCAAGCGTCGGCCGGGCGCCGACCCGACGGTTACGACCACGAGAAAAGCCGCTGGTCCACTGCATTTTCGGCCGTAGTAAAAGAATCATATGCACGTTACGGCAAAGACCATTACTCACAAAAGATTAGCCGAATTCCGGACGCGGGTCGGCACATTTACGCCGCCTTCGTGCGAGACGTCTTGAAGCCAACGGGGTGAGGCACTCGCCACGCGTGACAGTGTTACCGCGACGCAAGTCCATCGGGCCGTCAACAACTTGCACGACCTCAAGCACTCCTACGATCAGTTCCACGACGGCATCGTCCAGTACTACTCGGACATCTCCAATTACATTCCGCGGCTCACTGTTGACTACTTCAGCCTCTAAGTAGCCCGAGCACAGGGGATGGTGAGAAACAGGCGGTTTTTGCGCCTCTGGTCGGCCTACTCCGCAAGCGTCCTCGGAGATCAGATCTACTTGCTGGCTGTTCCGCTGCTCGTCTTTCTGGAGGGCGGAACTGCCAGCACCATGGCGCTGGTCAAGTCCTGCGTGCTGCTCCCGCAGGCGGCGCTCGGCGTATTCGGCGGGGTGATCGCGGACCGCGGAAACAAAATACATCTGTTGCGCCTGACCTACCTCGGGTCCGGCATCGCTCTCCTCGTTGCCCTGCCCGGTTATCTCTGCCTTCCGGACGCGAGGCTGGCCGTGCTCGCCGCGGCGGCTTTGGTCCTGTCGATGTTCGCTTCGGTCTCGGCCGCGAGCGTCGATGGCGTACTGCCGCACTTCGCCGCCCGGGAGGAGTTGGCCCGCGCCAATTCGATGACCGAGACGACCCGCACCATCGCCACGGTCATCGGCCCGGCCGCGGCCGGCCTCCTGGTCGCCAGCCCCTTCCCCGGCTCCGTTGTCCTCGCCACCGGCATCGCCTTCACCACGGCCTTTGTGCTCTTACGCGGCCTGGACACCCCCACACCCAGCAAGCCGAAAGCGAATCGGCGAGCCACCACCCTTCTCCAAGACCTCGTGGTGGGAGTGCGGTATCTGGGCCGTTCACGTCGTCTTTTCATCGGCATTTTCCTCAGCACCTCAACGAACCTCGTCCTCGGCGCACACGAGGCAGTGCTCGTCTACTACTTCCGCTCCACTCTTGGCATGTCGGCCGGCTGGACCGGCGGCGCCTTTGCCATCGCGGGTGCCGTCTCGGTAGCCACCGCCGTGGCCCTGGCCTGGCGAGCGCCGTCGCGCCACTACGGGCGCGTCATGGCGCTGTCCATCGTCTTGCAGGAGTGGGCGTGGCGATCATCCCCCTGGGCGGCAGGGTGGTGACGGCGATATGCGGCCATGCCGTACTCACCGTGTTCATCGTGGTCTACACCGTTTGTTGGCGGGCCTTTCGGCAATCGATATGCGATCCCGACCTGTTGGGACGCGTCTCGGGGGCCTGCCGGGCCATCGCCTTTACCGGGGCGTTCGTCGGCACCCTGCTCGCCGGGCTCATTCTTGGTCTCGTTTCTGACATTTCCCTGGTGCTCTTCGCCTGCGGCGCGCTGACCATCGTGAACGGCCTCATCGGTCTCCGCCTGCTGTACGTCCACGGCGCCCCGACGAACGGGTCGGCGCCCGGTGCGGCCACCGCCCCACCGCAAGACGCCCCGCCTGCCGCGTAACACCGACCGGCCGGGCGTGTGCCGAACCGCGACTTCGCTCGGCACGGCACGGCACGGCACGACACGGCACGACACAGCAGGACACGGCGACCGGATCGGATGACGCAGCGCGTCTCCCCGTGACTTTTGGACCGTCCGAGTGGATACGCAGGTCGGAGCACAGTCCGATGAACAGGCAAGGCGAGGACATCACATGGATAAGAAGAAGCTGACCGCGATCGGCGCCATGGCACTGGTGTGGGCGCTGCCAGCCGGCACCGCCCACGCCGACGAGACGCACAACCACTCCGACAACGGCCCCCGCTGGTCGCTGATTTCCATCGGGCAGGTGGACGACCCGGCGGAGGACGTGCTGGAGCACGCCGCGATCTTCGGTGCCACCAGCGTCGTGGACTGACGCGGCCCGGCGGTCGGCGGGTCGTTCAGCCTCCCGCGTAGACGTCTTCCACGTAACGGCCGGCCGCCATGCGGATCTGTGCGGACAGCGCGAGCCGCAGGAAGCGCTTGGGCCGGGGGCGGCCGGGGGCGGTGAGGTGGTGGGTCTCGGTGACCGTCATCGAAGTCAGGCCGTGCCGCTGGGCCAGCGCGTCCAGCGGTCCGCCGCGCACCTCGGTGACGGTGTCACCGAGGTGCGCGGGGGCGCGTCGGCGACGGTGGCCGTCGCGTCCCCGTAGCCGCTGAGCAGGGCGACCCGTAGTTGGTCAGCGAACTCTCGTACCGTCACGCTGAGTTCGCCAGAGGCGTCGGCCTCGACACGCGGCAGCAGGCGGGTGCCGCCGAGTTCGGCGATGCGGTCGTCGATGAGGGTTGGGACGCGCTGGTAGGTGGTGGCCCAGTTGCGGTCGCCGACACCGAGCACCGCGTAGGACACGCCCTGTGCCGCGTCCGGTGGGGCCTCCTCGATCCAGCGCAGGAAGCGCGCGGCGTCGTCCGTTGGCTTGCCGTTGTGCGAGGCGGCCACGATCACTACCGGTCGGTCGGTGGGCAACGCGTCGGCGTAGGTGTCGAGCGCAGCCACCTCCGTGCCACAGCCGAGCGCCGCGGCCTCCTCGGCGAGTTGCTCGCTGAACTCTCGGCAGGTGCCGTGGTTGCTCCCGTGGACAAGAAGCGTCCCGGTGCCTTGCCGAGCGCGGCTGGGTAGGCCGGTGCCTGGCGGCGGTACGGTCTGCGGCTGCGCCGCCGGCCCGAGGGGCAGGCCGAGCGCGGAGCGGTTCGCGGCCCGGTCGGCGGACGTGCGGGCGGTGGGGGTGTGGGTAGGGCCGTCCGGCTTGAGGGTGAGCGTCTTCTTGACCCGTAGTCGATAGTTCGACTGGTCCGCCAACCGGTAGCGGTGTGCGATCAGGCCGATCAGCAAGGTCGCCTCGTGCAGCGCGAACTGCCGCCCGATGCAGGCGCGGTCACCGGCCCCAAAGGGCTTGTACGCGTGTCGGGGGCGCGCTCGCTCCGCCTCCGGCGTGAAACGCGCGGGGTCGAACAGGTCGGGGTTGTCACCCCGGATCGGGTCCCGGTGCAGCATCGGGATGAGTACGGAGATCCGCTGCCCGGCGGGCAGCGGATATCGGCCGCCCAGCAGCGTGTCCTCGCGCGCCTGGCGGGTGAAGACGGGCCCGGTGGGCCACAGCCGCAGCACCTCCTGGAGCACCTGTCGGGCGAAGCACAGTCGCCCGACGTCCTCGAAGGAGGGGGCGGGGTCCGGGTCATCACCCCACAACTCGTCGGCCTCGCGCTGCGCGAGGCGCAGCGCGGTCGGGTCCTTGAGCAGGTAGGAGAGCGCGAAGGACAGGGCGCCGGAGGTGGTCTCGTGCCCGGCGATCAGGAACGTGATGACCTGGTTGCGGATGTTGGCGAGGTCGAGGGTGGTGTTGTCGGATGGGTGCCTGGTGCTGAGCATCAAGGCAAGCAGGTCGCTTGCGCCGACGTCGCCGGCTCGCTGGGGATGGGTGCCCAGGTGCCGCGATCCGTGAGCATGGCCGGGCGGCGGGGCGGTGGGAAGGCGTGCGTTAACTGCATGATTGTGCAGTGGTTTAACGCTGACCGCACTTGCGAACGGAGTACATGCAGGGCCATGACCAAGGGCAGCGCGGACGGCCCGGCGGAGTGCGGCGAGGGGGAAGGGTGGGACCACTACTTTCTGACGCTGCTTGACCGGCTGCCGCTGCCGGTGGCGTTGTGTCGAGCCGACGGTGAGGTCGTCGTTGCCAACCCCGCCATGGCCGGCCAGTGGGGTGTTGCGCCCGGGCGGCTGTGCGGTCGCAATCTCCTTGATCTGTTTCGGCCGCGCGACACGGCGCAACTGCGTCGGGCCGGTGAGGCGCTGCGGCTCGGCTATCGGTCCCGCTATCCGGTACGGGTCCGCTGGCGGGTGGGCGGCGACGGTGCCGAGCGTGCGGGCGCATCGATCCGGTTGGTGACGCGACGTCGGACCCGCCCGCGTTGCTGGTGCTGCTGCGCGTCGGTGACGAGATTCCCGCCCCTTCGGCTGAGCGTGCCGCGGTGAGCCCGGTGGAGGGCCGGGTGCTGGCGCTGGCCGCTGCCGGGGCGACGACAGCGGCGATGGGCAAGGCGCTGGGGTTGACGGTGGATGGTGTCAACTACCACGTGGCCCGGCTTTCGCGGCGGTGGCGAGTGCCCAACCGGACGGCGCTGGTGGCCAGGGCGTATGTGTTGGGAGTCCTCTCGCGTGAGGTCTGGCCGCCTGCCGTGCAGCGCTGAGGAAGCGCCTTGCGGGGCCAGGGCGCCCTCGTCCGCACGCAGCCCTCGTCGCTGCCGAGTGTCCGATATATGGGAGGTGGACGGCTCCCAGGGGAAAGACAGTGGCGCAAGGTGATCCCCAAGTGACCCTGTGCGCCATAGAGTGGGCCCGATGGCTCAGCCTTGGGGAGGGGCGAACTGTGAGTGTTCGTAGGGCTGTTCATGGTGCGGTCGCCGCATCGGCAGCGCTGGTGCTGGTCGGTGGGTGCTCATCGACGGACGATACGCCGGACGCCCGGAGCAGCAGTAGGGACGGTGACCGTTCGTCCTCGCCTTCCGCCGTGGGCCCTGACTCTGGACCTGGCAACGATACGAAGAGGTCAGCGAGTTCGGTGCCGACCGCCCCTGACTACACGCTCAGCCCGAGGAAGTTCCCAGCCACCTCCGCCGAAGCGCTGCGGTTCGCCCGCCAGGCGGCGGTCGAACCGACCGTTTTTGGCCCCGACTTCGCCCGAGAGTCGCCCTTTGAGGACGACCCGGGGCGCTGGGCGGTCCTGGATGAGCGGTGCGTGTGGCAGCGCGAGAAGCTGCCGCGCGGGGCGCTGACGAGTCTGGCCCAGCACAGCAAGCTCCCGGCCCAGGGCGGCAAGGGCCCGGTGGAGGGCGTCACGGTGGTGTCCGTACACCGCGACATCGACAGCGCCGATCAGGAGATGGCCACCACCTTGGAGGAGGTGCTGCGCTGCCCGCGGCAGCAGCTCAGCGCGGACGAGGAGGTCAGCGGCCTGATCTCCACCGGAAGCCCATGGGGCAAGAGGGGCCAGAAGGCCAACGACGACATGATCTGGGAGACGGGCACCTACACCAACCGTTCGATGGGGCAGTCGTCTCCCTACGGTTGGGCAACCGCCCGGCTGGGCCCGGTCACCGTGTCCGTGACCGTCAAGGGCAGCAAAGGGCATACCGCCGAGGAACTCGACACCATTTTGCGCACTCCGCTAGTACAGATCCTGGCGAACGTCAAGAACACACTCATCTGATCCAGCGCCGCGCTGTCGGCGCTTATCGGCAGGCGCCCGCAAGCGACAGGCGCGGGCGAAGGCTTGTGGTGACCGCTTCGGTGACCGTGTGGGCAAGGGACCTCACTCATGCAACCGTTACGCTCCGCCGATCCGTCGCGGATCGCCGACCATCGCATCATGGGCCGCCTCGGCGCAGGTGGCATGGGCGTTGTCTACGTCGCCCGCTCCCCTGGGGGTGAGCTGCTCGCCGTCAAGGTGATCCACCCCGAACACGCGAACGACCACGGCTTCCGGGCTCGCTTCCGCCGCGAGGTGGCCGCCGCACGCAAGGTCAGCAGCCGCTGGGCCGTGCCCGTCATCGATGCGGACACCGACGCCGATGCCCCTTGGTTGGCCTCCGCGTACATCGCCGGGCCCGCACTGGGCGAGGCCGTCGCCGCACACGGTCCCCTGCCACCTGACGCGGTGCGTGCCCTGGGCACGATGCTGGCCGAGGCCTTGGAGTCGGTGCACGCGGTGGGGCTCGTCCATCGGGACCTCAAGCCGGGCAATGTGCTGTTGGCACTCGATGGGCCGCGGCTCATCGACTTCGGTATCGCCCGTGCGCTGGACGACACCGTCATCACGACCACCGACATGGTCATCGGCTCGCCCGGCTACCTCTCCCCCGAGCAGGCACAGGCCGCCGGGGCCGCGATCGGGCCGCCAAGCGATGTCTTCTCGCTGGGATGCGTCCTTGCCTACGCGGCCTGCGGCCGGCCGCCGTTTGGCACCGGCGATGCGCCGGCGATGCTCTACCGCACGGTGCACGACCCGGCGGGCCTGGCCGGCGCGCCCGAGGATTTGCTGCCCCTGCTGGAGCGCTGCCTGGCCAAGGACGCGGGACTGCGGCCGACCGCGGCCGAGGTCCGGCGGGAGCTGGCCGATGGCCATCTGCCGGACGGTGGCGGCGACTGGCTGCCGGAGCACCTCGTCCACCTCGTGGCCACCCGCTCCGCCGCAATGCTGGCCCTGCCCGACATCGAACCCACCGCGGTCAGCACGGCACCGCCACCGGACGAAGGCCCCCCAGCGGACGAGGCCGCGCCCGCGAGCGTGGTCGGCGCGACCTCGCGGCGCCGGTTGTTCGCCATCGTTGGGGGCGCAGTGCTTGCCGCCGGCGGTGGCTTCGCCGCCTGGGCCACGCTGAGGGACGACGAAGGCCAAAAGGAAGCGAGCAACACCTCAGGGCTACCGGTGTACGCGATCGGCTTGCACGCGGCCCTGAGCGGCGCACACGCCCCCGCGGGCAACGCCCAGCGCACCGGCGCCCAGTTAGCCATCGACCAGTTCAACGCACGCCGTAACAAGCGGTTCGAGTTACGGCTGGAAACCGCCGACGACGGTGGCCGCCAGGACCGGGCGAGTGCGACGGCCGCCAAGCTGGTCGCCGATCGCTCCGTTCTCGCCGTCATAGGTACCACCACCGACGACACCGCCATCGAGGCCGTCGAGGTCTATGACGAGGCCCTCCTCGCGATGCTGGGAGTCTCCCTCGGCAACCAGCGGCCGAGCGGGGTATCCACTCGCTCACTGCTGCTGACACGACCGAGCGACGCCAGACACGCGCTGCCCATCGGGCCGTATCTGAGCGGCGGGACAAAGACCCGGCGCACCGGTCTCATCGATGACCGCACTGCGGACAACTACAGTTGGATGACCACCCGGGCCGTCGCCGGCGCCCTCCAGGCTCTACAACACCCGGTGGTGCCTCGCGTGTTGCGCTCGCTGTCCACCGACTATCGACCCATCGTGCGCTCCCTGCTCGACCAGCGCGTGGACTCGATCGTCTTCGGCGGCGGGGCGCACGGGGCCGCCGAGGTAGCGCGGGAGTTGCAGCGGGCGGGCTTCACCGGCCCCAAGCTCGCCACCCAGGCCGTGGTCGATCCGCTGTTCCTCAAAGAGGCCGGGGGCGCCGCGGAGGGCTGGCTGCTGACCTCCACCTTCATCGATCCAGTGGCCAAGCCGGAGGCGGCGCGCTTCACCGCGGCGTACCGCAAGCGGTTCAACGCCACCCCACCCGCCACCGCGGTCGAGGCGTACGACGCGGCCAACCTGCTGCTGCGCACCATCGAAGAACTCGTCGGGGACGCCCCCGGCAAAAGCGGCGGCACACCGTCGACGAGCGCAACGCCGGGCGCTGGGCCCGAAAGCGGGCCGCCGACCCGCAAGGCGCTGTTGGCGCGGCTGCGCACGGCGCAGTACGACGGAATCTCCAAGAAGATCGCCTTCACGGCCGAGGACGGTGAGTACGGCTTGCCCGGTGGCACCTTCTTCTACGAGGTCAAGCGCGGACGATTCGTCTTCATCGGCGACGCCGCGGCGGGGACTGCCTAGCCATGGAGGCACTGGGCCCCGCCGATCCGTCATACATCGCCGGCTACCGGCTGCTGCGCCGTCTCGGAGCCGGCGGCATGGGCGTCGTCTATCTCGGCCGCTCCCCCGGCGGCAGCCTGCTGGCCATCAAGGTGATCCTCGCTGACCGGGCCGACGAGCCGTCGTTTAGGGCCCGGTTCCGCCGCGAGGTGGCCGCGGCCCGCCGGGTAAGCAGCCCCTGGACCGCGGCGGTCACCGATGCGGATACCGAGTCCGAGGCGCCCTGGCTGGCCACCGAGTACGTGCCTGGCCCGGCACTCGGCGAGGCCGTTGCCTCGTTCGGGCCGCTGGCCGAGCCGTATGCGCGTCAGCTCGGGGCTCGGCTCTGTGAGGCGCTGGGCGCGGTCCACGCGGCGGACTTGGTGCACCGCGATGTGAAGCCGGGCAACATTTTGTTCGCGCTCGACGGGCCCCGGCTGATCGACTTCGGCATCGCGCGCTCCGCCAACGACACGGCGCTGACCGGCCTCGACATGGTCATCGGCTCCCCCGGCTTCCTCTCGCCCGAGCAGGCACAGGCACGCGGGCCGGGCGTGGGGCCAGCGAGCGATGTGTTCTCGCTCGGCTGTGTGCTGGCCTTCGCGACCAGCGGGCGGCGGCCGTTTGGAACGGGCTCACCGGCGGCGATGCTGTACCGCACCGTGCACGGCCCAGCCGATATGCGGGGCGTGCCCGATGGGCTGCTGGCGCTCCTCACCACCTGCCTGGCGAAGGACCCTGCGCACCGGCCCGGCACGCAGGAGCTACGTGAACACCTCACGGCGGGCCTGGCCTGGTCTGGCCATGACACGCCGTGGCTGCCCCGGCCGGTGATCCGGCTCATCGCGGAGCGTTCGGCGGCCATGCTGGCGCTGCCCGGCATCGATGCCACCGTGGTCAGCCCGAGTGGCGCGCTGGGCGGCGCGAGTGCGCAGGGTGAGCGGGCGCACGCGCCCGGCGGCGGGGGTGGCGCGCAGGGGCCAAGTCGCCGCAGGTGGCTGACCGCCGCGTCGGCCGGTGGAGTGCTCGCGGTGAGCGGTGGCATCGGTGCCTGGGCGGCGCTGCGGGGCGGCGAGCCCGCGACGGCGGACACCAGGGCGGCCAGCGGTCCGCGCTACACCCTCGCCGTCCACGCGGACCTGTCCGGGCCCGGCGCCGCGCTGGGTCGGGCGCAGGAACGGGGCGCGCAACTGGCGGTCGCGCAGTTCAACGCGCGCGAGGACCGGCCGTTCACGCTCGCGCTGCGGGTAGTGGACGACGGCGGGAGCCCGGACCGCGCGAAGAGCGTCGCACGGCGGCTGTGTGACGATCCGAAGGTGCTGGCCGTCATCGGCCCGACGAGCGACGAAACCCTCATCGCCGTCGCCCCGACGTACAGCGACGGGCAACTCGCCGTGGTGAGCGTCTCGGTCGGCACGGACAAGGTGACGCACCTGGAGTGCCGCAGCTACCTGGCCAGCAGGCCAAGCGACGGGAGTCTGATCGTCCCGCTGCTCGCCCATGTCGCCCATCGCACCCGGCCACGCGATGCGGCGCGGGGCACCGTGGTTGGCCTCATCGACGACCGCAACGCCGGCGAGCACAGTTGGAAGGCCATCCAAGGCATGCACGGCGCCCTGCGGGGCAGCGGCCTGCCCACGCCACCGCGCACCGTCACCATTCCGCGCGGCTCCGGGGACGTTCGTTCCCCGGTGGCCGAGTTGCTGGCCGCGAAGGTGGACGCGGTGATGTACGGGGGGCTGCTGGCGGGCGCCATCCCGCTCGCCAAGGAGTTGCACCGGGTAAATTTCCAGGGTGATCGGCTCGCGCTGCAACCCGCGCTGGAGCCGGCGTTCCTGCGCAGGGCCGGCGCTGCGGCGAACGGCTGGCTCATCAGCTCCTGTTTCACCGACGCCACCGCGCACCCACAAGCACGGCCGTTCGCCGCGGCGTACCGCCAGCGCTACGGGGCCGCCCCGCCGCGCTACGCGGCAGAAGCGTACGACGTGGTGGGCTATGTGGCGCGCGGACTACGGGAACTTGGGGTCTCGGGAGCCGAGCGGGAGTCGCTGGTCAGACGGCTACCGAAGGTGTCACACCAGGGGGTTACCAAGGAGATCCGGTTCGAGCCGGACACGGCCGTACTGGGGGACCAGGGACTGTTCCTCTTCCGAGTGGACCTGGGGCGCTTTCGTTTTCTGGGCGAGTACCGGCGGGTCACCGGCGCGGGAGCGTAAGGGCAACGGCACCGCGCCAGAACGCCCTCTGACGGGGGCGGAAGAGGTCCGTGGGGAAGGCGCCGGTGCGGGGCGGGGCGGAGGCGAAGGAAATTCGAACGGAGCGCCGTCTTTCTTCGCCGCCCGCGCTGGGCCATCATGATCCGCCGTCAGCTGTCGGCGGAGAGGACACATCATGGCCAGACTCCGACCAGGGCACGGCGTACTGCGTCGCAAACCCATCGCGAGCATCGAAGAAACCGAAGGCCACGCCAGCGAACAACTCACCCGAAGTCTGGGCCTGTGGCAACTCACCGCCATCGGTGTCGGCGGCATCATCGGCGCGGGGATCTTCACACTGGCGGGCACCGTCGCCAACGGGACGGCCGGACCCGCCGTATTGATCTCGTTCCTCATCGCCGGGGTGGCGAGCGCGGCGGCTGCCTTTTCCTACGCGGAATTCGCCGGCCTCATCCCGAAAGCGGGCTCTGCCTACACCTATGGCTACGCGGTCCTTGGGGAGTTGGTGGGCTGGTTCATCGGCTGGGACCTGCTTCTCGAATACACGGCGATCATCGCGGTCGTGGCAATCGGCATCTCCGGCTACTTCTCCTTCCTAGTGGGGGAGATGGGGGCCGACTTGCCGAACTGGATGCTGGGCGCACCGGGTACGGGCGGCGGCCATAA
Source organism: Streptomyces zagrosensis (assembly GCF_014203645.1). Lineage (GTDB taxonomy): Bacteria > Actinomycetota > Actinomycetes > Streptomycetales > Streptomycetaceae > Streptomyces > Streptomyces zagrosensis. Next base: position 133,187 of record NZ_JACHJL010000013.1, read on the forward strand.
AGTCGATTTGTTCGCGGTGGTACTCTGCCTCTTCGTGGCGTATCTGCTGAACCTCGGCATCAAAAGCGCGGCCCGGTTCGAAATGGTCGTGGTGGTGCTGAAGGTGCTGGTAGTGCTCCTCGTCATCGTGGTGGGCTTCTTCCATATCGACACCGGAAACTATTCGCCGTTCTTCCCGTATGGAGTCGGGGGCGCATTCACCGGCGCGGCAACGGTCTTTTTCGCCGTATTCGGTTATGACGCAATGAGCACGGCAGCGGAGGAATCCAAGGACTCGCAGCGCCATATGCCCAAGGCGATCCTGTATTCGCTCGCCATTTCGATGGTGCTGTATGTATTGGCCTGCCTTGTATTGACGGGTATGCAGAACTACACGAAGGTGGACCCAAAAAGCGGATTCTCCACGGCGTTCAAGTCCGTGGGGCTCGGCGGACTCGCCGATGTCATCGCGGTCGGCGCGATCATCGGCATCCTCACCGTGATGTTCACTTTCATGCTGGGAGTAACACGGGTGTGGTTCGCCATGAGTCGGGACGGGCTGCTCCCCAAGTGGTTCGCCAAGACGCATCCCACCCGGCGGGTGCCGACCCGGGTCACCTGGATCGTGGGCTTCGCATCGGCCGGGATCGCCGGATTCGTCAAGATCGGTGAGGCCGCGGAGCTGACGAACATCGGTATTTTGCTGGCGTTCGCGGTGGTGTGTGTGGCAGTGATCGTGCTCCGGTACCGGCGGCCCGACCTACCGCGCACCTTCCGTTGCCCCGGCATGCCGCTCGTGCCGCTGATCGGCGTGGGTGCCTCCATCTGGCTGACGACCTATCTCCAGTGGCAGACCTGGGTGCGCTTCGCGGCCTGGTTCGCGCTCGGCCTGGTCATCTACTTCGCGTACTCCTACCGGCACTCCGAGCTGGCGAAGTCTGCGGTGCCCCCGTCCGGCGGCACCAAGCCGGCCGGTTCAACGGGCCCGGACGGGCACGGTTCGGCCTGATCCGTCTGGTGTGGTCGGGTGCCGTGGCCTCGTCGGCGGTGCGTTCGTCGGCGAGGCCACACGCCGAGCGGCGTCACCCGTGCAGCGCCGCCGCCAGGTAGGGGGCCGTCACGCTGGTCTGGGCCGCGGCGACGTCCGCCGGGGGCCCTGCGGCCACGATGTGCCCCCCTTGTTCGCCGCCACCGGGCCCCAGATCGATGACCCAGTCGGCCCCGGCCGCAACGGCCATATCGTGTTCGACCACGAAGACGGAGCTGCCCGCGTCCACGAGGCCATGCAACTGCCGTAGCAGCAGTGCCGTGTCGGCCGGATGCAGCCCGGTGGTGGGCTCGTCCAGCAGGTATACGGTGTGCCCCCGGTGCGCCCGCTGGAGTTCGGTGGCCAGCTTGATGCGCTGCGCCTCACCGCCGGACAGCTCGGTGGCGGGCTGGCCAAGTCGCAGATAGCCAAGCCCCACTTCGCGCAGCGCCCGCAGCCCGCGCAGCGCGGCGGGCACATCGGCGAGGAAGTCGGCCGCGGCCTCGACCGTCAGCTCCAAGACGTCGGCGATGGTGGCGCCCCGGTAGGTGATCTCCAGCGTCTGCGGGTTGTAGCGGGCCCCATGGCAGGCCGTGCAGGGCGCGTACGTACCGGGCAGGAAGAGCAGTTCCACGGCGACGAATCCCTCCCCCTGGCAGGTCTCGCAGCGCCCGCTGGCGACGTTGAAGGAGAACCGGCCCGCATGGTAGCCGCGTGCGCGGGCCTCGTCGGTGGCGGCGAAGACCTTGCGTACGGCGTCGAACAGGCCCGTGTACGTAGCCAGGTTGGAGCGCGGTGTGCGGCCGATGGGGCGCTGGTCGATGCGGATCAGCCGGTCCACGGCCGCCAGCCCGCTGGCCGCCGGGAGCCGCACCGGTGCGTCGTCGGGCGCTTGCCCTTGCGCGGATGCGGATTGCGGCTCCGGGTCCGCCTGGTCGGTCCCCTCCAGCACGCCACCGAGATGATCGGTCAACACCTCCGCGAGCACCTGGGTGATCAGGGTGGACTTGCCCGAGCCGGAGACTCCGGTCACGGCGGTGAACACACCGAGCGGCAACTCCACGTCGAGGCCCCGCAGATTGTGCCGGCGTACGCCCCGTAAGCCGAGCCATCCGGAGGGTGTGCGGGGCGTACGGGCCGGCGCACTGGGCGCGTCGGGGAAGACGAACGCGCGGGTGACGGACTCGGTGACCTCCGCAAGCCCGGCCACCGGGCCGCTGTAGAGCACCCGGCCACCGTGCTCACCGGCCCGCGGCCCGACATCCACCACCCAGTCAGCGCGCCGTACGACATCCAGCTCGTGCTCGACGACGAACAGCGAGTTCCCGGCTTCCTTGAGCCGGTCGAGCACCGTCAGCAGGGCGGCGCTGTCGGCGGGATGCAGCCCCGCGGACGGCTCGTCCAGTACGTACACGACACCGAAGAGACCGGATCGCAACTGGGTGGCGAGCCTGAGTCGTTGGAGCTCGCCCGCCGAGAGAGTGGGGGTCGGGCGGTCCATGCTGAGGTAGCCCAGACCGAGTTCGGTCAGCACCTCGATCCGGGCCATGAGGTCGCGGGCGAGCGTCGCGGCGACCTCGGCTGCGATGCCGTCCAGCCCGGTGGGGGCCTGGATGGCGGGGGCCGAGGTGGTGGGGGCAGTGATGGGGGCGGTGTGCTGGGCGGCTTGGCCTGCGTGCTCGGTGGCCGGCGTGGTGGGTTCGGCGGCCGGGCGCAGGGCCTGGGCCAGTTTGTCGAGTGGGAGTGCGGCCAGCTCGGCGATGTTGTGGCCGGCGAAGGTGACCGCCAGCGCCTCGGGCCGCAGCCTGCGGCCGGCGCAGATCGGGCAGTTGGCGCTGACCAGAAACTGGCGCACCCTTCTGCGGAGCGTCTCGCTCTTGGAGTCGGCGAAGGTGTGCAGCACATAGCGCTTGGCGCTCATGTATGTGCCCTGGTAAGGGCGTTGGATGCGTGTCGCGTCGCGTACCGGATGAACGGTGACCACCGGCTGCTCATCGGTGAACAAGATCCACTCGCGTGCCTCGGGCGGCAGCTCGCGCCAGGGCTTGTCGGTGTCGTGGCCGAGCGCCGCGAGGATGTCACGGAGGTTCTTACCCTGCCAGGCGCCCGGCCAGGCGGCGATGGCCCCTTGTCGAATGCTCAGGTCAGGGTCGGGCACCAGCGACTGTTCGGTGACATGGTGCACCCGGCCGAGCCCATGGCACTCGGGACAAGCCCCGGTGGCGGTGTTGGGCGAGAACGCGTCGGAGTCCAGGCGTTCGCTCGTGGCCTGCGGGTAGGTCCCGGCGCGGGAGAAGAGCATCCGCAGAGAGTTCGACAGCGTGGTGACGGTGCCGACGGAGGAGCGGGTGGTGGGCGCGGAGCGCCGCTGCTCCAGCGCGACGGCGGGCGGCAGTCCGGTGATCTCCTCCACCTTGGGCGCACCGACCTGCTGGATCAGGCGCCGGGCGTACGGGGCGACGGACTCGAAGTAGCGGCGCTGGGCCTCGGCGTACAGGGTGGAAAAAGCCAGCGACGACTTACCGGAGCCGGATACTCCGGTGAAGACAACGAGGGAGTCGCGGGGAATGTCCACGGCCACGTTGCGGAGGTTGTGCTCGCGGGCGCCGCGCACCCGCACGAACGAGTCGGTCATCCCTCCATGATCGGCCCCGCCTCCGACATCGCGACGCGGGGGCCGCCTGTGGCCGTGGCGCGGTGCGCGGGCGCGCCGGGGCTGGCACCGGGGCGGATACGGCGGGCCCTGGACGTCATCGATTGTCAGCCATCGGGCCGAAAAAACCTCCGCGCCTTCGTCCGCACTTCCGGCTTACGCTGCCGACATGCCGCCCTCGTCAGCACCGGACGCCTTAGCATCCGCCACCACCTCATCCCCCGCCGTGGAGGCCGGGGGCCTTAGCGTCGCGGCGCCCCACGCGCCGATCGCGCCCACCATGCCGATCGAATCCGCTCCCTCGCCCCGAGTCGCTACGCCCAGCGCCGCCGGCCCGGCCGATGCCGCGCTGGTCCCACCCGGTTTGCCCGTGGTCACCGAGATGTCCAAGACCGCGTCCGGCCGCACCTGGCTCGCGGGGCTGCCCGCGTTGATCGGGGAGTTCCGGGACCGCTGGTCGCTGCGTCTTGGTCCGCCGATCCACGGGGGAAGCTGCTCGTGGGTGGCGCCCGCGACGCTGCCCGGCGGCGGCGCTGCGGTGCTGAAGCTCACCTGGCCGCACCGCGAGGCGTCCGGCGAGGCAGCGGGGCTGCGGAGCTGGGACGGCAACGGCGCGGTGCGGCTGCTCGCCGCCGACTCCGGACGGTACGCACTGCTCGTCGAGCGCTGCACTCCAGGCATCGAGTTGGGCGACGCGGCCCACGTGCCAACCGAGGCGCGGCTGACGGCGGCGGCCGAGCTGCTGAACGGTCTGTGGTCCGCGCCGCCGCCCACCAACAGCGGACTGGAGCGGGTCGCGGCGGTGGCGAGCGAGTGGGCCAGGCAGGTGGAGGAGCGCATGACCCGGCTCACGCCCGGCTATGACCCCGCGCTGGTGGCGATCGGCGTGAAGCTGCTGCGTACCCTGCCCGGGACCGCCATGCGTGAGGTCGTGGTGCACGGCGACCTCAACCCGGGCAACGTGCTTGCCGCCGGGCGGCGGCCCTGGTTGGCCATCGACCCCAAGCCGATGGTCGGCGATCCGGCGTATGACGCGTGGCCGCTACTCACGCAGTTGGACGAGCCATTCGAGCTCGCCGATCCGCGACCGGTGCTCGCCGACCGGTACGCCTTGGTCGCCGACGTGGTGGGCGAGGACGCACGGCGGCTCCTCGCCTGGTCCGTGGCGCGGGCGGTGGAGAGCGCCCTGTGGTTCGCCGCCATGGGCGAGATCGCGGACGGCGCGGAGGAGATGGCACAGGCGAGGACGCTGGCAGGGCTGGCGGGCCTGTAGCGCGTCGCGTGGCGCGTCGTGTGGCGCCCACGGCTCGGTGGCTGACACGCACCCATACGGGAGCCGCGGGCCGTTCACACGGGAGCCGCGGGCCAGTCACACGGGAACCGCGCATCCGCGCGCCACACCGCACCCCGGCCCCGTACACCCACACACCCGTACACCCGTGAGCCGGTGCCGTACGCCGCCCTCGTACGACGCCGGCGCCGGCACTGCGACCTCGTACGCCGATGCCCTCCGCGTCACGGTGACGGGGAGGGCATCGGCGTGGTGGCACGGGCCGGGCGCAGTGGCCCGTGACCGGCGGCGGGCGCTCACCCGGCCGCCGCGGTCAGCGGCGCCGGCGCACCGCTGGGGCCTTCGGCGCCGGCGGGCGCCCCGGCAGCCGGCTTCGTGTCCGTGCTCATGCCCGCGTCCGTGCTCATGCTCGTGCCCGCGTTCGCGTTCGCGTTCGCGTCCGTGTCCGTGTCTGCGAACTGGGTGCGGTAGAGCTGCTCATACCGACCGTGTTGGGCCAGCAGTTCCGCGTGGGTGCCGCGCTCCACGATCCGACCACCCTCCACCACCAAGATCAGGTCGGCCGCCCGGACGGTGGACAGCCGGTGGGCGATGACCACGGCGGTCCTGCCCTCAAGGGCCTCGGCCAGCGCCTCCTGCACGGCCGCCTCCGACGTGGAGTCCAGGTGCGCGGTGGCCTCGTCGAGGATGACCACCTGGGGCCGGGCAAGGAGCAGCCTGGCGATGGTCAGACGCTGGCGCTCGCCGCCGGAGAGCCGGTAGCCGCGCTCGCCGACGATGGTGTCGAGCCCATCGGGGAGAGCGGCGATCAGGCCGTCGAGCCGGGACCGGCGCAGCACGTCCCACAGGTCGTCATCGGTGGCGGCGGGCCGAGCCAGCAGCAAATTGGCGCGGATGGACTCGTGGAAGAGGTGCCCGTCCTGGGTGACCATGCCGATGGTGTCGCGCACCGAGTCGGCGGTCAGGTCGCGTACGTCCACGCCGCCGAGGCGTACCGCTCCGCCGTCCACGTCGTAGAGCCGGGGCAGGATCTGGGCGATGGTGGACTTGCCAGCGCCGGACGATCCGACCAGGGCGACCATCTGGCCCGGCTCGGCCCGGAAGGACACCTGGTGCAGCACCTGCTCGCCGCCTCGGGTGTCGAGGGTGGCGACCTCTTCGAGAGAGGCGAGGGAGACCTTGTCCGCAGACGGGTAAGCGAAGTCCACTGCGTCGAACTCGACCGACGCCGGCCCGTCAGGCAGCACGCGGGCGTCCGGCTTCTCGGCGATCAGCGGCTTCAGGTCGAGCACCTCAAAGACCCGCTCAAAGCTCACCATGGCGCTCATGACCTCTACCCGGGCGCTGGCCAGGGCGGTCAGCGGGGCATAGAGGCGGGTCAGCAACAGGGCGAGGGCAACAACGGCGCCCGGGTCGAGCGTGCCACGCAGTGCGTAGTAGCCGCCGAGCCCGTAGACGATGGCGAGGGCGAGCGCTGAAACCATGGTCAGGGCCGTCATGAACACCGTCTGCACCATCGCGCTGCGCACCCCGATGTCCCGCACCCGCCGGGCCCGTGCCGCGAACGCGGCCGACTCCTCCGCCGGGCGGCCGAACAGCTTCACCAAGGTGGCGCCAGGCGCCGAGAACCGCTCGGTCATCTGGGTGCTCATCGCTGCGTTGTGGCCCGCAGCCTCCCGCTGGAGGCGGGCCAGCCTGGCGCCCATGCGACGGGCGGGCAGTACGAAGATCGGCAGCAGGACGAGCGCCAGCAGGGTGACCTCCCAAGAGAGGCTGAGCATGACGCCGAGCGTCAGGAGCAGCGTCACCACATTGCTCACCACGCCCGAGAGCGTGTCGCTGAAGGCCCGCTGAGCACCGATCACGTCGTTGTTGAGCCGACTCACCAGCGCCCCGGTGCGGGTCCTGGTGAAGAAGGCGATCGGCAGCCGCTGCACATGGTCGTAGACCGCGGTCCGCAGATCGAGGATCAGCCCCTCGCCGATACGGGACGAGAACCAGCGCTGGATGACGCCGAGCCCGGCCTCGGCCACCGCGATGAAGGCGATCGACACGGCGAGCCAGACGACCTTGCTCGTGGCGTCGCCTTCCACGATGGCGTTGACCACCCGTCCTGCGATGACCGGTGTGGCGACCGCGAGGGCCGCGGTCACCACGCTCAGCACCAGGAATCTGATCAGCAGCGAGCGGTGTGGGCGGGCGAACCGTGCGATGCGCAGCAGGGCGGCCTTGGAGAACGGACGCTTGTCGTTCTTGGCGTTCATCACATGGTGCAGTGATGTCCAGGCGGTGACTTCCATGTCCATGGGGACTCCTCGGTGGTGGTGCACCGCCTGATCAGCGGCTCCAGAGGAACGTACGACTTAAACAAACGTTTAAGTCAACCTTCCGGAGCCGCCACCTCCCCCAGGGCCCATGTCTGTCTCGGTCCCGCTGCCCCCGTCGTCCCCGGTTTCCCGCCCTCGCCCATACGACGGCGGGTATGGCGCTACGGGGACACGGGGTGTTCCGTGGCATCCGCCGGTGCCGCGGGGCCGAGCCCGTACGCCCGGCTGGCCGCGACGAGCGAGGCCGTGAAGGAATGCCGGGGCGCGGTGAGCACCTGCCGCGCCGATCCGCTTTCTACGATCTCGCCCGCGTCGAGCACGGCCACCCGATGGGCCAGCGCGGCCGTCTCCAGGTCGTGTGTGATGAGCACCAATGCCAGATCGCTGCGCTCGCGCAGCAACGTCACCAGGAGCTCCAAAATGCCGCGCCGGGTGACGGTGTCCAGGCCCGAGGTGATCTCGTCGCACAGCAGCACCCGCGGTCTGGCGAGCAACGCGCGGGCAAGCGCCGCACGTTGCAGCTCCCCACCGGAGAGCTGACCGGGGCGCCGCGCCGCGAGCTGCGCGCCGATGCCGGTCTCGGCGAGCGTCGCGGCAGCTTCCTCGTGCGCGGCCTGTGGATCGACGCCGCGCAGCCGTACGGCCGTGCGCGCCACCTGGTCAAGGACCGGTCGATACTCATCGAAGGCGGCGTGGGCGTCCTGGAAGACGTACTGCACGGCGGCCAGTTGCGCCCGTGAGCGCTCCCGCAGGCTGCGCGGCAGCGCGGCGCCGTCGAGCCGCACCTCCCCCTCGTACGAGCGATGCAGCCCGGCCACGCACCGCGCCAGGGTGGTCTTGCCGCTGCCCGACCGGCCCACCACGGCCAGACACTCCCCCGGGCTGACGGCGAGTTCGGCATCCCGCAGCACGGCAACGGTGCCGCGGCGCCCGGTGGCACGGTGCCGGGCGGTGAGGCCGCGCACGGTGAGCGCCCCCGGTGCCGCCTCTTCGGGCGGCCACTGGCTGGACGCCACGGCTGCCGCAGGGCCCGTCGCGCGGCCCGGCGTAGCGGCCGGGATCTGTGCCGGGCCTGCTTCCTCGCCAGCGGCTCGCTGCGGTGCCCCCTCGACATGTGCAGGGGGCGGGGCGGTACGGGCCGTGGCGGCCGGCCCCAGCCGGTCATCGGCGGCCACCGGCAACGTGGCCAGGAGCTCCCGGGTCCAGGGGTGCTGGGGGTCGGCCCAGAGCCTGGCGGCCGGGCCGTGCTCGACGACGCGGCCCTCGCACATGACGAAGACCTCATCCGCCAACTCCCGCACGACGTCCAGGTCATGGCTGAGGAGCACCAGGGCGATGCCGCGGCGGGCCACGGCCGCCAGTTCCCCGACCACCCGGCGTTTGGTCAGCGCGTCCTGCCCCGTGGTGGGCTCGTCGGCGACGATGACGCGCGCGCCGAGCAGCAGCGCCTGAGCCAGTACCACGCGCTGTTGCTGACCACCGGAGAGTTGGTGCGGATAGCGCCTGATCACCTCGGCCCCGTCCGGGAGCTGGGCCGATTCCAGGGCGTGCAGAACGCTTGCGCGGGCCGCGGCCCGACGCTGGCCACGCGGCAGGTCACGCACCTGCCCGCGGGCGATGTCCGCGAGCAGGGCGCCCACCCGGCGAGCCGGGTTGAGCACGGCCGCGGGGTGCTGCGGCACATAGCCCACCAGCCCTTCGGCCACCCGGACCTCGCCGGTGACGGTTGCGCCTGCCGGATGCTCACCGAGCAGGGCCAGGCCCGTGGTGGTTTTGCCGCTGCCGGATGCGCCCACCAACGCGGTCACCTGGCCCGAACGCGCCCGTAGGCTCACGCCGTCCACGATGGCCCGACCCGCCACCTCGATCCGCAGGTCCCTGACCTCGGCAACGGTCTGTGCATCGACGCTCACCTGTGCTTCTCCTCTCTTCCGGCCGGGCCGTCCGGAGGATCATGGGCCGGGGCATCGGCGGGGTCATGGGCGCAGGCCCCGGCAGGGTCATGGGCAGGGGCATCGACAGGGGCGCCCGGTGGCTGGGCACCATCGCCGGTGGCGGCGTCGGGGCCCGGGGTGCCTTCGGCGTGACTGCCATGCCCCCTGCCGGCACTGCCACCGCTGCCGCTGCCGCTGCTGCCGCCACCGCGCCGGTCCTTGCGGGTGGCCCGCCGGGCGGCCAAGGCCGTGCGCCGAGCACGCCGGGTGCGCCGCCGGGTGGCGGGCGGTGCGAGCGCCGCGTCGAACAGCAGGTTCGTGCCCATCGACAGCGCCACGATCAATAGCGCGGGCACCACGACCGCCCACGGCTGGATGAACAGCCCGGTGCGGTTACGGTCCACCATCACGGCCCAGTCGGCGGCGTCGGGCTCGACGCCCACGCCGAGGAACGCCGCCGTCGCCACCAGGTACAGCACGCCCGTCAGGCGTACGCCCGCGTCGGCGGCGAGGGTACGTCGCATCGAGCGGCCGACGTACCCGATGGCGATCCGCCGCCAGGTCTCGCCCTGCATCCGCAGCGCCTCCACGGCCGGGCGGGAGGCGGCCTCCGCCGCCGATGCCCGAACGATGCGTGCGGCGTCGGGGATGTTGACCAGCGCCACCAGGAGGGCAAGCCCGGCGGCCCCCGGCGTGTATACGGAGGCGACCAGCAGTACGAGTAGCAGCGACGGGATGGCGAGCAGCACGTCCAGCGGTCGCATCAGCACCTCCTCCAGCCAGCCTCGATGGGTGAGGGCCGCGGCGAGGCCGATCGGCAGGGCGACGGCGTAGGCGAGCACGGTCGCCGACAGGGCGACGAGCACCACCGAATGGCCGCCGAGCAGCACCTGACGCCATACGTCGCGGCCGACGAAGTCGGTTCCGAGCCAGTGGCCGTCGCCAACGGTGAAGGAGACCCCGCGATCTCCCGCGTCCCCCGCGAACAGCGGCCCGAGCAGGGCGAGCAGCAGGGGCAGCGCGACGATGAGCAGGCCGAGCAGAAACCGGCCGGGTGCCAACTTGCGCGGCGCGCCGCGCCCTTGAGCCGAGGGTTCGGTTCCCGGGGCCGCCGGCGTACGGGCGGTGTCCGGCCCTGTGGTGGCGAGCGGGTTCATGCGGCCACCCCCGTGCGGGGTGCGAAGCGGTGTGCGACCAGGTCGGCGGCGAGGTTGAGCACCACCGCGATTAGGCCGAAGATCACCGCGAGGCCCTGCACCACCGGCACGTCACGGGCGGCTACCGCGTCCATGAGCACCGTGCCGAGGCCAGGAATGATGAACAGGGCCTCGACGACGATGACGCCGCACAGCAACCAGTCAACGGTACGGGCGAGTTGCTGGGCCGCGGGAGCCACCGCGTTGGGCAGCGCGTGCGCGTAGCGGACTCTGGCCCCACTGACCCCGTAGCGGCGGGCTTGCGCGGCGTACGGGGCGGACAGTGCGTCGATCATGCCGGCCCGTACGAGTCGGCTGATGGAGCACACCGGCCGCGAGAGCAGCACGATCACGGGCAGTACCAGGACCGCGGGATGGCTCGCTAGATCGGTGCCGTAGCCAACGGCGGTGGGCGGCAACCAGTCCAGGCGTAGCGCGAAGACGGTGACCAGGAGCACGCCGAAGGCGAATTCGGGCACGGCGTACACGCCGAGCGTCACCGAGCTGATGAGCCGGTCGGCGGCGCCGCCCTCACGGCGTGCGGCGAGCACGCCGAGCCCGACCGCTACCGGGATCAGCAGCGCCACCGTAAGCCCAGCCAGTAGCAGCGTGGGGCCGAACCCATCGGAGAGGTAGTCGGCGACGGGCCGTCCGGAGGCCAGCGAGGTGCCGAAGTCACCGTGGAGCAGGCCGGCCGCCCAGTCCCCGAGCCGTTCGATGGCGGGCCGGTCCAGGTCCATCGCCTCGCGGATCTGCTTGATCCGCTCCGGGTCGGGGTTGTCGGCGGCCAGCGCGACGGCGGCGTCGCCCGGCAGCGCCTCGGTGAGCGCGAAGACCAGCAGCACCACGGCCACGGTCTGTGCGACGCCGAGCAGCAGCCGCCGGGCGAGCCAGGAACGCAGCGAACTCATCCCAGCCATACCGTGTCGAACCGAGCCCAGTCCAGCGTGTTGGCGGGCGCGTCGCGCGCCACGCCGCGCACCTTCTTCGCGGTGCCGACGATCCAGTCAGCGAAGCCCCACACCAGGAAGCCGCCCTCGGTGTGCAGTTGGCGCTGCATGCGCTCGTAGACGGCGGTGCGGGCCTGCTTGTCCCGGGTGGACTGGGCCTGTTGGTAGAGGGCGTCGAAGTCCTTGCGCCGCCAGCGGGTGGCGTTGGTGGAGGAGTCGGTGAGCAGCCGTTGCGAGATGTGTGACTCGATGGGCATGGCGCCCGAGCGGTAGCAGCACAGTGTGCCGGAGTCGAGGATGTCGCTCCAGTACGTGTCCTTGCTGCCGGTCTTCACCTTGATCTTGACGCCGGCCTTGGCTGCCTGGTCGCGGAAGATTCCGGCGGCCTCGGTGAATCCGGCGGCGACGTCGGAGGTGTCCAAGGTGATGCGCAGGTCGTCGGCGCCGGCCTGCTTGAGCAGGTGGCGCGCCCGGTCCAGGTCTTGTTCGCGCTGCGGCAGGCTCTTGGCGTAATACTCGTAGCCCTTGCCGAACAGGTCGTTGCCGATCTCGCCCGCCCCGGACAGCGCGCCGTCCACCAGTTCCTTACGGTCGGCGATCAGGAAGAACGCCTCGCGCACCCGCTTGTCGTCGAACGGCGCCCGGTCGGTCTTCATCGCGAACGCCTGCATGGCGCTGTTGCGCAGCCGCACGATGTCGATCTGTCCCCTGTCCTCGTGGGCGCGCGCGGTGGCGGGGTTCAGCTCGTGCGCGTACTCGATCTGGCCACCGAGCAGCGCGTTGATGCGCGCGGACTCCTCGTTGGCGATGATGAACTCCAGCTCGTCCAGGTGCGGGGCACCCTCCCAGTAGTCGTCGTAGCGGCGCACGGTGCACGAGCGGCCGGCGGCGAAGGAGACGAACCGGAAGGGGCCTGAGCCGATCGGCCGGTCGAACTTCTCGGTGCCGCTGGGAATGATGTACGCGCCGAACGCGGCCAAGATGTTGGGGAACTCGGCGGTGGGCCGCTTGAGCCGGAACTCGATGGTCCGCTGATCGACGGCGCGGCTCGCCTTCAGGTCGATCGGCTCCAGGGATGCCTTGGCGCGGTAGGTCTTGTCGGGGTCGGCGATGCGGCGGTAGCTGAAGAGCACATCGTCTGCGGTGACCGGCTTGCCGTCGTGGAAGGTGGCCTTGCGCAGGGTGACGGTCCAGCGGTCCAACTTCGTGTCCGGCTCCCACTTGGCGGCGAGCCGGGGCTGGGCGGACATGTCGGCGCCGCAGTCGGCGAGCTTGTCGAAGAGGGCCTTGGCGCGGGCCGCGTCGGCGAACAGGTTACTCAAGTGCGGGTCGAGGGTCTCCGCCGTGCCCCCACCGGCGAACGCGGCACGCAGCCGCCCGCCACGCTTCGGCTTGCCGTCTGCGCCCGAGGAGCCGCCTTCGCTGGAGGAGCCGCCGCAACCGGTGAGCGCGAGGGCGCCGAGCCCGGCCGCTGCGCCGACGGCGAGAAAGCCACGGCGCTGCAAGGCGGGGAACGCGGGAGCAGAGCGGTCGTGCTGAGCGGGTTCGGTCACTGGGGACTCCTTTTGCATGGTGTGCAGGTGCGGGTTGGTGCAGGTGCGTGGTGGGGCGAAAGGGGGAGCGTAGGGGGACGGGTGGGACGTCTACGAAGGCCAGGAGGAGGGGGCTGGCCGCTGGAGCTAGCTGGCTGTGAGTTGGGCGACCAGATGGAGCCGGTCCCCGTCCGCAAGGTCGCCTGGTGGTGGGCTGTCCTCGTGCCAGACGGGCTCCGTTCGCGGGCCCGGGCCGTCGTGCAGCGCTCGTACGGTGAAGCCGTGCGCGGCCAGCAGATGGCGCAGCTCCTGGGGGAAGAGCAGTCGCCAGGCGGAGTGCTGTTCGAGGGGCGGTGCCGCGTGAGACAGCCCTTCGGCGGTCCACACCCGGCGCCGCCGCAGCAGTTGGGCGGCGCGGTCCACCCATAGCGTGGTGACGAACTGGTAGGTGGTGCCCTGCCAGCTCACCGCGCCGTGTGTCGGGGCGTCGAGGAGTTCGGTATTGCCCAGGAAGAAGGCCCCGTTGCGCATCTCGGCCACCAGGAGTCCGCCGGGCGCCAGGGCCCGGCGGCAGGAGGTCAGCAGCCCGTCGAGCTCCTCCCCGGTGTGGCAGTACAGCAAGGCGCTGTCCAGGCAGGTGATGGCGTCGAACGCGTCTCGTCCCAGGTCGAAGCCGCGGAGATCGGCGGTGACGTAGTCGGGCCCTGGGTGCTCGCGCCGGGCGTACGCCAGCATCGCCGCGGACAGGTCGGCCCCCACCACCTTGCGACCCGCGGCGTGCAGCCGTGCCGCGTCCCTGCCGGTGCCGCAGCCGAGGTCAAGGACGCGCGGGCCCGCGCCGTGCGCCCGCAACATGGCCTCCGTCCAGCGCGCCGCAAGGCCCTGTACGTCGGGGAACCGCGCCTCGTAGAGCTCCGGGTTGTCGGTGAGCAGGTTGCCGCTGGCCGGCTGCCCGGCGCCGGTGACCGGCCCGGCCTGGGCGATCGGCCCGGCCTCGGCGGTCGGCCCGGCCTCGGTGGTCGGCATTGGTTGATCGGTCGACGTGGTGGGTGCGCTCGGGTCGCTCATCGTCGTACTCCCGTGGTGTTGTCGCTGGAGCCGCTGGAGCTGCTGCTGTCGCTTGGGCGCTGTCGCCTGAAGGCATTGCCGAGCTGCGCGCGTACGACGGGCGTGCGGTCGGGCTCCGATGTGGCAGCGGGTGCGTCCGCCCCTCGTGGGCGACCGGCCCGCGGTCCGGTCGCTGCCGGGTCCTCGGGCCTGGTGCCCGCAGCGCTACGGCCAGTGGCCGGCAGTACGCGCAGCCGGTGCAGCCATGCCACCCCGCCGGCCGACGCCAGTCCGAAGCCGGCGCAGCACACCCAGGGCAGCCAGTGCGCTCCGCCCCGCTCCCCCGCGTCCATGGCCCAGCCGACCACCGTGTTGCCCACGGCAGCGGCGATGCCGGAGACGACGTAGAAGATGCCGAAGTAGGTGCCGGTCAGTTGGGAGCGGCCGAACTGCGGGATCAGTTCCATCACGAACGGCTGCGCAATCATGACGCCGAGGTAGAGCAGCAGCGCCCCCGCCAATACCGGCAGCAGCGCCAGCACCGCGGCCACCGTGCCATCCGGTGCGCCTGCGCCGGTCACCAGGAGCGGCGGCACGAACGCCAGGCCCATCAGGGCGAGCCCGCCGCTGATCCAGCGGGCCCGTGCCCCCCGCTCCTTGAGGCGGCCGGTGATGCGCATTTGAAGCGTCAGGTTGGCCACCGTGCCCACGACGAAGACGAGGCCGGCGGCGCCTTCCCAGCCAGTGGCACGCCGTGCCCCGTCGGGTAGCAGCAGATAGAGCTGGTTCTCCATGGTGAACATGCCGACCATGGCGAGCGAGAAGGCGAGGAAGGCCCGGTTGCCCACCACCTCGCGCCAGTCGCTGAGCACGCTGCTTTGGGTGGGCGGCACCTTGCGTGCGGGGAGCACCATGGCCTGGGCGACGGTGAGCAGCGCGAAGATCGCCGCGGCGGTGAGCGCGGAGGCTCGGAAGTCAACGAGCAGCAGCGCGCTGCCAAGCAGTGGTCCGATCAGCGCCCCGGTGGAGGCAAAGACGTTGAACAGCGCGAACGCCTCCACCTTGCGGTCTCCTGCCTCCTGCGCCAGGTACGCCCGTACCGCGGGGTTGAACAGCGCTCCCGCGAGCCCGCTGAGTACGGACGCGGCAAGCAGCACCGGCAACCCGTCGCCCAGCGCAAAGAGGCCGAACCCGACCGTGCGCAGCGCGCATCCGGCGATGATCACGCCGCGTGCGCCGAGCCGGTCGGCTGCGGACCCGCCGATGATGAACAGGCCCTGTTGGCTCAGATTCCGTACGCCAAGGACGATCCCGACCACGGCGGCCGACATTCCCAAGTCCTCGCTGAGGTGCGTGGCGAGATACGGGATGAGCAGGTAGAAGCCGGTGTTCACACCGAGCTGGTTGATCAGCAGGAGGCGGATGGCGAGCGGAAAGCCGCGCATCTCACTCCAGGTCTTCACGGTGTGTCCTCTTCCTTGGTACGGATGCGGGGGGTGAGTGGACGGGTCGTGCGGGCCCGGCCGGTTTGACGGAACTGCGCGAGTCGGGTTACTGCATGGCGGCGTAGACCGGGTCTGGGCGGGGCTGGGGGTGGGGTGGGGTCTGGGGTGGGGTGGGGTCTGGGGTGGGGGTGGGGTCTGGGGTGGGGGTGGGCGAGAGTGGGCGGGTCTGGCCTGGTTCGTGAGCGGCGTGAGTTCGATTCGCGTACGGCATGGCCTTGGCCCGTGCGCCGGCGCGCTCTGGTGCCCGGCGGACCGGCCCTGGCCCGCCGGGCACAGCGCGGGCCCGCGCTCACTGGCCGGCGCTCGCTCGTGACCGGCAGTCAGTACGCTCAGGCGCGCTGTCGGGGTGGCCGTTCGGCCGTGCCTTCCTCGCGGGCGTCCGGCCGTACGGGGCGTACGCCCAAGCCGGCGCGGGCACTTGCGCGGACGATGCCGTCGGTGCCGCCTATGCCCGTCCACGGGTCGTCAGCGAGCAGCAAATGCCCGTCCAGGTCCACCCAGCGGGCCCGGTCGGCGAGATGGACGGCGGGCGCGATGCCAAGCGAGCTGGCGGTGAGGCAGCCGAGCATGAGGGAGGTGCCGCTGCCGGCGATGAGCTCGCCGATCCGTAGCGCGGCGTGCACGCCACCGCACTTGGCGAGCTTGACGTTGACGCCCTGGACCCGGCCGGCCAGGCGGCGTACGTCCTCGTAACTCACCGCGTCCTCATCGGCGATGATGGGCAGCGGGGAG
Organism: Streptomyces zagrosensis; assembly: GCF_014203645.1. Classification (GTDB taxonomy): domain Bacteria; phylum Actinomycetota; class Actinomycetes; order Streptomycetales; family Streptomycetaceae; genus Streptomyces; species Streptomyces zagrosensis. Next base: position 149,360 of record NZ_JACHJL010000013.1, read on the forward strand.
CGTTCCGCGATGGCCGCGAGGGCGTCGGGGTCGCCGGGGGCGATGGGCTGCTCGACGGCTTCGACGCCGAGATCGGCGTACCGGGGCAGCAGTTCGTGAGTCTCGGCGACGGTCCAGGCGCCGTTGGGGTCGAGCAGCAGCCGCAGGCCGGGGGCCTCGGCCCGAATGATGCGCACCCGCTCCAAGTCCTCCTCGGCATCGGCCGTGCCCACCTTGACCTTGATGGTGCGAAAGCCGTTCTCGGCGAGGCAGCGGGCCCGCACCGCGGCGCTGATGGCGGTGGTGATGCCGATGGTGCGGGCGGTCGCGGCGACGGGCGGGGTGAGCGTGCCGATGAGATGATGCACGGGGGCGCCGGCCCGCTTGCCGACGAGGTCGAGCAGGGCCGCCTCGACCGCGGCGACGATCGCGGGCGGCATGCCATCGGCGGGCAGTTCCCTGGCGCGCACGGCTCCGAGCGCCGTCTCCGGGTCGGGGTAGCGGGCGAGGTCGAGTGCGGCGTCGGTCAGCAGCCGTCCGATGGTCTCGGTGTCGAGTCCGAAGTAGACGCTGGCGACGACCTCGCCATGGCCGCGCAGACCGCGGTGTTCGATGGACAGCCACACCGCGTCGCGGGCGTCCATCACCGAACGGGAAATGCGCAGCGGCTCGGCGAGTTGCAGCCGGGTGGTGCGCAAGGTGGTCTTCATGGGGTGCCCTCCAGAGGGTCGATGACCGTGGTGCAGCGCGCCCACCCGGCGGCTTCCACGGCCCGGGGGTGCGGTATCTCCACGGGTCGGGTGGCGGCGGTGGTGGGGTCGATGCCGTGCGCCGTGGTGAAGTCGTCGTCGTAGACGCTGCCGAGGTATCGCTGCGGGCCGTCGGGAAAGACGGTGGCCACGACGGCGCCCGGGTGGACGCGGGCAGCCCACGCGGCGACAAGCGCGACGGCACCGGTGCTCCACCCACCGCTGACGAAGCTGGACCGGGCTAGCCGACGGCAGGCGTCGGCGGACTCGGCGGGGCCGACCCAGTGCACCTCGTCGAAGGCGTGGTAGGCGACGTTACGGGGGTGAATGCTGCTGCCGAGGCCGCGCATGAGCCGCGGTCTGGCGGGCTGGCCGAAGATGGTGGAGCCGGTGGCGTCCACGCCGATCAGCCGCAGCGCGGGCCAGTGGCGGCGCAGCGGCCCGATGATGCCGGCGCTGTGCCCGCCGGTGCCGACGCTGCACACCAGGATGTCCAGGTGGTCGAGTTGGACCGCGAGTTCGGCTGCGAGCGAGGCGTAGCCGGCGATGTTGTCCGGGTTGTTGTACTGGTCGGGCCAGTACGCGCCGGGCAGCCCGGCCAACACGTCCCGTAGCCGCGTGATGCGGGCCGCCTGCCAGCCGCCCTCGGGGGCGGGTCGCTCGACGATCTCCAGGCGGGCCCCGTAGGCGCGAAGCAACTGCCGCATGGACGTTTCGAGTTCGTTGTCGCAGACCAGTACCACGGGGTGCCCGAGGGCCTGTCCGGCGAAGGCCAGGCCGATGCCGAGGGTGCCCGATGTGGACTCCACCACGGGCGCGCCCGGGGCCAGTTCGCCGCGCTCCCTGGCGCCTAGCAGCATGGCGACGGCTGCCCGCGCCTTCATGCCGCCGGCGCCGAGTCCTTCGAGCTTGGCCCAGAAGCCGGGGTGCGGGCAGGGCAGTTCGGCCATGACGCGGGCCAGCGGGGTGCGGCCGAGCAGAGCGAGTAGTTCGTGGCCAGCGGCCGGAGCCAGCGTGGTGGTCGTCAACAGGGCACCCCGTAGCGGTAGATGACTCCCGGACCACCGTCGAGCCAGAAGAACGGATACGGCTCGGCGCACACGGCGCTGACGCCCGCACCGATCAGTCGGGGCAAGATGGCGCTGCCGGTTTGGGCGAACATCACCAGCGGCTTGCCGTGACGTACGGCGTGCTGGCGCAGTTCCTCGAAGCTGCCGTTGCCCAGGGTCATGCCAGAGGCGAATATGGCGTCGCAGCCGTCGAGTTCGGCCGCCGCATCGGTGCGTATCTGCTCTCCCCATTCGGTGCTGCCGCCCTTGAGGTCACAGGGGACGTACCCGATGCCGCGCGCCCGTAGCGCCTCAAGGAGCGAGTTGACGACCCCGATGACCAACACGCGCTGCACGGACTCGGCGTTGACCAGGGCCGCTACGGCGCGGGCGCGGGCGCGCGACTTCTCCAGCGAGCTGCCGCTCGGCAGCGGGTAGGGGCGGGCGTCCGGGGCCGCTGCGTGCGGAAGGGCGTGGAGTAGGTAGGCGTCGAGTGCGGCTACACGCACGGCGGGCAGCGGATGGTCGAGCAAGGTGGCGATGTCGGCGCCGACACAGTCGTCGAGAGCGGCGGCCGGCAGGGTGCCGGGCTCGACGGCGCAGGAGCCGACTGCCTCGGCGAGGCGCAAACTCAGCACCTCGTTGCGGTAGCCGCCGCCGCGCCCCTGGTGCCGTACGGCCTGGGTAGTGGTGAAGGCGACGGAGACCTGCTGGGTTGCGGGGTCGGGCCCAAACTCCCCGGCGCGTACGCGGCGGAGCAAGTCGTCGTAGCCGCTGGCGGCGTGCAGCGTGATGCTCATCGGACCACCACCTTCGGGCGCAGCCCGGCGAGCAGGTCCTCGACACGGGCGCGGGCGCCGCTGCCATCGGGGTCGGCCGCCATGACGTGGCCGAGGTATTCGTTGTTGCTCCCGGCGGCCTTGACCGCCGTGCCCGGCGCTGCGAGCTGGACCTCCAAGACGCCGGGCTGGCCGCCGAGTTCGTCGCCGCCCTCGATGTCCTCAAGGACGCCGGCCGTGTCCGGCACCAGGAAGCCGATGGCGGCGCTGGCCAGGCCGGTGTCGCGGACCGTGAGATCCGGTGTCTTGCCCAGCGCCACGTCCACGAAGGCGGCGGCGAGATCGACGCCGGTGACGTGCCGGACGAGTTCGGTGATGCGGTTGCCGGCGGGCCGGGGGTTGACCTCAACGACGCGGGGGCCGTGCGCGGTGAGTTTGATCTCGGTATGCGCCACGACCTGGTCGAGCCCGAGCGCGGCCAGCGCCGCGACCGCGGTGTCGGCGGCGGTCGCTGTGGCCTCGGTGTCCAGCGCGGCGGGGAACATGTGGCCGGTCTCGATGAACGCCGGTGCCCCGCCGACGCTCTTGTCAGTGACGCCCACGACCTGGGTCTTGCCATCGAACGACACGGTTTCCACGCTGACTTCGGGCCCTTCGAGGAGCTCTTCGAGCAGCACCTGGGGGGCGCGTCGTTGGCCGCGTGCGTTGACGGGGAAGTCGGCGAGAGCCCGGTAGGCGCGGGAGAGGTCGCCCTCGTCGTCAACGCGCCGTACGAACATGCCCGCGCACAGATCGACCGGCTTGAGGACCAGCGGATAACCGATCTCTCGGGCGGCATCGGCCGCGGCTGCCCAGTCGGCGCACACGGCGAAGCGCGGCCCTGGCACCTTTGCGGCTTGCAGCACGCGCCGGGTGGCGTCCTTGTGGCAGGCGTTCGCCACGGCGTCGGGCGAGGCGCCTGGCAGCTTGAGGCGGGCGGCGACCTCGGCAACGGCGGGCAGGTAGTAGTCGCAGGAGGTGAGGACACCGTCGAAGTTGAGGGCCGAGTGCAGCCGTTCCACCTGCGGCAACAGGGCGTTGAGGTCGTTGGTGTCGGCGGTGAGTACATGGCGCGCGCCGAGCAGCGGGTGGGCGACGCCCTCGGGGGCGTTGCGTAGGTAGTGGTGCAGGTCACGGGTGAGGAATGTGAACTCGTGCCCGCTCTCCCGCACGGCGCGCGGCAGCAGCCGGCTCATGGACCCGACCCAGCTTTCGATCATCAGAAGGTGACCCACAACTCTCCTTTTTGCCATGACGCACTGGGGCCCGGGCACACCGAGGAGAGTCCTCCGGCGACCGGGACCGTGTTGACCGGAGGCACACGCTACCGATAATCATTTTCATTGTCATCTGACTGAACCACTTATGTTTGATTGCGAGCTTCGCCGTGCCCGAAACCTTCCCGACCACGGCCGCCGGTGCGCCAACCACCGCTGGCCACGTCAGAACCAACCGCAGCCGAGCCGCCGCTCTGGGCGCTCTCATGGCAAGCGCCATAACCCTCGCGCCAGCCCTCCCACTCCCCCCGGCCCACGCCGCGGCGACCGGGGCCAGCACGACCTCAGCCCGGACGACACCAGCCGGCTCGCACGGCATACCCGATATACCCGATATAGCCGGCATAGCAGACTCGCCCGGCTCATCCGGCTCGCTCGACTCGCCCGACTCGCCTGGGGGCATCGACTTCGGGGACTGCCCCGCCTCCGTGCCCGCCCCGCCCGGCGCCGAACGAGTCGAGTGCGGCACGGTGCGCGTGCCGCTGGACTGGGCCCGCCCCGCCGGGCCGCAACTCCACATCGCCGTCTCCCGGGTCCGCGCATCGGGCACCTCCGCCGAACGGCGCGGTGCACTCCTCGTCAACCCGGGCGGCCCCGGCGGCTCCGGGCTGCCCTACGCGGTGACCAAACGCGCCAAGCTCCCTGAGCAGGTGCGGCGCGCGTACGACGTGATCGGCTTCGACCCTCGCGGCGTGGGCCACAGTGCCCCCGCCAACTGCGGCCCCATGGGTGGCCTCTTCGAAGACTCCGGCACCGACCCGCTACCCAAGGACACCGACTCCGAGCGACGCCACCTCGCCTCGCTGCGCCAACTGGCACGGGACTGCGCCACCGGCGCGGGCAAGGCGCTGCGCCACCTGTCCACCGAGGCAACGGCACGCGACATGGACGCGATACGCGCCGCGCTCGGTGAGCGCCGAACGCACTTCCTCGGCGTCTCCTACGGGAGTTACCTGGGCGCTGCGTATGCGGCGCTCTTCCCTGAGCGCACCGGCCGGATGGTGCTGGACAGCGTTGTCGGCCCCTGGGGCTGGCATGACTTCGACCTCCGTCAGGCTCGGGCCCTGGTGCGGCAGCGCGAGGTGCTCTTCGGCTGGCTGGCCCGCGACCCGGAACGGTACGGGCTCGGCGCTACGGCCACTGAGGTGCGCGCGTCCTATCAGCGCGTACGCGATGGCCTCGCGGCCCGGCCGGTGGACGGCTTCGGCCCGGCCGCATTCGACCGCGCGGTCTACCGGGCGCTCGGCCGCACCGAGCGTTGGGCTCCGCTCGGCGACGGCCTGCGCGACTACCTACGGGCTGGCAACGTTGCCAGCCTGCGACCCAAGGAGTCGTTCGACGGCGCATCCTCGCGCAACTACGAGGCGGCCAACCGCATCGTGAAGTGCGCGGACGGCCCAGGCCCGAGCCCACGCCGGGTCATATCGGACATTCGCGCACTGCGGCGGCTCGATCCCCAGCCCCTGCTGACCGGTCTTGAGGCGACGGCCTGCGCGTACTGGCACCACCACCCGCGCCAGCGCACCCCACTCGGTAGCCGCAACGCGGCGCCCGCGCTCCTTGTGGCCAGTGAGCACGACCCGGTCACTCCGCTGGAAGGGGCCAGGCAACTGGCAACCCGCATGCCGGGTTCCCGCCTGATCACCTTGCGGAACGACTACTCCCACGGCGTCTTCGCCAGCCGCGGCAACCCCTGCGTGGACCGGGCCACGGCGGCATATCTCCTCACCGGCGCCCTCCCCACCCCCGGCCTGACCTGCGAGGGCCCCGGCCTGCCATAGCACGCGGTGCCCCGGGCCGGCACGCTGTGCAGCGCGCCGACCCGGGCGGGCACGCGGCGCGTCGGGCCCGCGCATGCACTCGGCGCCGCCGTACCGGCCACCCGCGGCAGTCGGCCACTCGGGGCGCGGGCGACACGCGGTCGCTGCGGGAAGCGGGGTCGTTCTGCGCCTCGGGATGGTACGGATGAGCTACTCCCGCAGCAGGACAGGCGCAAGGAGAGTGCGGCATGGAGTGGTTCACCGCGGGCGACTACTGGTGGAGCCGACTGGCCTTCCAACGCACCCTGGCCGCTCTCTACCTGACGGCATTCCTCGTGGCGGCCTCACAGTTCCGGGCGTTGCTCGGCGAGCATGGGCTGACGCCCGTGCCGCGGTTCGTGGCACGGGTGCCGTTCCGCTCCGCTCCGAGCCTCTTCCAGCTCCACTATTCCGACCGGTTCTTCGCCGCCATCGCCTGGCTGGGCGTAGCGCTTTCGGCAGCCGTGCTGGTCGGGGCCGCCGACGCCGTGCCACTGTGGGCGGCCGTACTGATGTGGATCGGACTGTGGGCGCTGTATCTGTCCATCGTCAACGTCGGCCAGACCTGGTACGGATTCGGCTGGGAGTCGCTGCTCCTTGAGGCCGGATTTCTGGCGATCTTCCTCGGCAACGCGCGCACCGATCCGCCGGTCCTTGTGCTGTGGCTGGTGCGCTGGCTTTTGTTCCGGGTGGAATTCGGCGCCGGCCTGATCAAGATCCGGGGGGACCGCTGTTGGCGCGAGTTGACCTGCCTGGACTTCCACCACGAGACCCAGCCCATGCCGGGCCCGCTGAGCTGGTTTTTCCACCGGCTGCCCACACCCCTGCACCGGGTGGAGACGGCGGCCAACCATGTGGTGCAACTCATCGTCCCCTTTGCGCTGTTCACCCCGCAGCCGGTGGCCACCGTCGCCGCGCTGACCATCGTCGTCACGCAGCTATGGCTGGTGCTGTCGGGCAACTTCGCCTGGCTGAACTGGATCACCGTCGCCTTGGCGCTGTCCGTCGTCGATGGACGCCTGATCGGCGATCTGGCGGGGCTGTCCGACCCGGCGGAGCGAGGCGGGCCACCGGTGTGGTTCGCCGTGATCGTGATTGCCGCGACGGCGTTGGTGCTGGTGTTGAGTTACTGGCCAGCGCGCAATCTGATCGTTAAACAGCAGCGCATGAACGCCTCGTTCAACTCCCTGCACATCGCGGGCGCCTACGGTGCCTTCGGCAGCGTCAACCGGCATCGGCACGAGCTGATCATCGAGGGCACCAACGTCCAGCCCGTCACCGCCGACGACGCCGCGTGGCAGGAGTACGGCTTCTACGGCAAGCCGGGCGACGTACGCCGGATGCCGCGGCAGTGGGCACCCTGGCACTGGAGGCTCGATTGGATGCTCTGGTTCGTGGCCCTGTCCCCCGCCTACGGGCGCTCCTGGTTCGACGGCTTCATCGAACGACTCCTCATGAACGACCCGGACACCATGAGGCTCATCCGCGACAATCCGTTTCCGGACCAGCCGCCTACGCATATCCGTGTCCGCCTGTACCGCTATCGCTTCACCACCTGGCACGAACTCCGCGAAACCGGCGCCTGGTGGCATCGGACGTACGTACGCGACGTGTCTCCCCCTGTGCGCCTGGGGCCGGAAACGAGTCCGCACACTTCCACGTAAGGTGCGTGAACTTCCCCTAACTACCCCTCAGCCACGGGAAAGCCGAGGAGGTTAAACGTCACCTGATCAGCCGCGTGCCAGCTCCTTGACCATCACCGCAAAGACCGGTGAGTCCTCGAACGGTTTTTGCTCACCAACCTTTCCGTATCCCCAGCTCTCGTACAGACGCACGACCTTGGGATGCGTGACATCGACAAGCAGCGTGGACCGTGCCTCCTGTCGGCACGCCCCGATCAGCGCTTCGTGGAGTCGAGTTGAGACGCCCTGCTTACGCCAGGGCGGGAGCACCATCAGCTCCGACAGGGCAAAGCTCGGGGCATCCCCATATCCTGTGCGGTCGAATCCTCGCTCAAGCACTACGCCGCCACTATGGGTCTCGCCTACTTCGCCGCTGACTTCATCGTCCAACCCTGCGGGGAGTGGATCTTCCTGGAGGCCAATCCGTCCGGCCAGTGGGCGTGGGCCAACTCCCCCGACCTCCCCCTGGCCACCGAAATTTCCCGAACCCTGGAGGACTGGTGTCAAACGTGAACTGGGCGCGTCCCGCACGCGAGCTCGTCGCCGCTCTCGAAGACCGCGAGGACGTGAAGTCGCCCCGGTTGCGAGAGGCTGTTATCGGCACGCCTCGTCACGTCTTCCTGCCGTACTACTTCGAGAATCACGGAGGCGCACCGACACTGTGGGTGGCACGTACGGAGACTGACGGCGACGCGTGGCTGACGCCGATCTACTCGAACACGACCCTGGTCACAGAACTCGACCCGAAGACCGCCAAACAGGTGGACGGCGGCTGGAACGGATTTCCCACCTCGTCAAGCACGCAACCCGGTCTGGTCGTTCGGATGCTCGAAACCCTCGGCATCGAATCAGAGCACGATGTTCTCGACGCGGGTCTGGGGACGGGATACCAGGCCGCTTTGATCGCGCACTGCCTGCGCGACTCACGCCAGTTGGTGACGAGTGATATCGGCTCCACCACGCTGGCGCAGGAACGCATGGACACGTTGGGACACAACCCCACGGTGATCCAGGCGGATGCCACGAAATGGAGCTGGAAAAGGCAGTTCGACAGGATCGTCTTCTCCTTCGGCCTGCCACGAGTGACGGACACGATCCGACAGGCCATCGCTCCGGGCGGACGCGTCATCGCCAACGTCTTCGGTCCGATCAGCTCGGCACTGGTGGTTCTGGACGCCAAAGACGCCAAGGAGGAGGGCGTTCTCGAAGGCCGCTTCCTGGCGCACGGAGGCTCCTTCATGCCTGCCAGGCATGAACGATCCGACGCCTTCGAGGCCGATCTGTCGTCGGCGGCTGAAGGGAGGACAGCCGTACCGATGGCTGACTTCGACAACTACCATTTCTTGTTCCTGCTTGCCGCGCATCTTCCTGGAGTCAACCTTCAGTACGGCATCGAGGAGGGTCAGTCGATGCGCCGCCTGGTGCTGCCCGATGGCCGCTGGGGGGAAGCCGTGTACGTGCAGGAGGAGGGGGCTCATCCCCTCTTCTGTGAGCTGGGCGATGGGGTTTGGGAAACCGTCGAGAGGGTCTGGTCGTGGTGGACGGACAACGGGCGACCTGGCTGGGACGAGTTCGGGCTTACGGTCGCCGGCGACGGGACACATCGGCTGTGGCACCAAAACCCCATGGGCACATCGTGGGTCCTGAGCTGACCCGGTCAGGGCAGGTCGCGGGCGCCGAGGCGTAGGTGTTCGATGTGGTAGACGGCCTCGTCCAGGAGTTGGGCGACGTGGTTGTCGTAGAGGCTGTAGACGATACGGCGGCCCTGTCGGGAACCGGTGACCAGGCCGAGAGCGCGCAGCAGCCGTAGCTGGTGGGAGACCGCGGACTGCTCCATCCCGACCGCTTCCGCCAGCTCGGTGACCGGGCACGGGCCCTGCCGCAGCCGGGTGAGCATCATTAGCCGCGACGGCGTCGCGAGGGCCTGGAGCGTGGCGGCGATGGTGGCGGCCGATTCTGCGTCCAGCAGTCCCGCCCGCGTGGTCTCGCCCTTAGCTCCGTGTCCCATACCGCCATCGTAGTCATGGCCGGATACCTACACGTGAAGACCTCTTCATGTATACGGCTATGGTGGAGGGTGTCCGCCCGCCCTCGCCCTCCGAGAGGTACGCCGCCATGGCAGCCCAGCTCGTCGATGAGCACCGCGCACCCTCCTCCACCAGGCCTGGCGGCGCACCGCCGCCGCGGCGTACCCGGCTCGCCGCCCTACCCGAAGTGCGCTGGGCCGCGCTGGCCGCGCTCGCCTTTGTGCTGGCCTTCCCGCTGGACCTGGCCGGGGCCCCGGCCTGGGTATGGGGACCGCTGTACGCGCTGAGCTACGCGGCGGGCGGCTGGGAACCGGGCTGGGCGGGCCTCCAGGCACTGCGGGACAAGACACTCGACGTCGATCTGCTGATGGTGGTCGCCGCGCTGGGCGCCGCGGGCATCGGCCAGTTCCTCGACGGCGGGCTGCTGATCGTCATCTTCGCCGTTTCCGGCGCCCTTGAGGCGTTGGCGACCCGGCGCACGGCCGATTCGGTGCGCGGGTTGCTCGACCTGGCACCGGCCACCGCCCTGCGGCTGGCCGATGACGGCGCCGAGCAACGCGTGAACGTCACGGAACTGCAGGTCCATGACACGGTGTTGGTACGTCCCGGTGAACGGCTGCCCGCGGATGGGACGGTGATCAGCGGCGCGAGCGATGTGGACCAGGCGACCATCACCGGCGAGCCGCTGCCGGTGGCCAAGCAGCCGGGGGACACGGTGTTCGCCGGCACCCTCAACGGCACGGGCGCACTGCGGCTGCGCGTGGATCGGGACGCGTCTGACTCGGTCATCGCCCGCATCGTGGCGATGGTCGAAGAGGCCAGCGAAACGAAGGCCCCGACCCAGTTGTTCATCGAGAAGGTCGAGCAGCGCTATTCGGTCGGTGTCGTCGTGGCCACCCTCGCGCTGTTCGCGATCCCGCTGGCGTTCGGCGCGGAGTTCACCGCGACACTGCTGCGCGCCATGACCTTCATGATCGTGGCGTCACCGTGCGCGGTGGTCCTGGCCACCATGCCGCCCCTGCTTTCGGCCATTGCCAACGCGGGGCGGCACGGCGTCCTGGTCAAGTCGGCCGTGGTGATGGAGCGGCTCGGCGAGGTGACCCAGGTGGCGCTGGACAAGACCGGCACGCTCACCGAAGGTGCCCCGCGCGTGGCGGCGGTGCGTGTCCTTGTGGCGCCCGGGCGCCACGGCACGGCCGGCGCGACCGACGCGACCGACCAGGACGGCGAGGCCGCCGCGGATGCCGCCCTGGCGCTGGCCGCGGCGGCGGAGCACCCGAGCGAGCACCCCCTGGCGCGAGCCGTGGTGAGCGCGGCGCTCGAACGTGGTCTCGCCCTGGAGTCCGCGCACGACTTCGACTCCGCCCCTGGCAGCGGGGTCCGCGCGGTCATCGGGGGGCGGGAGGTCCGGGTCGGCAGCCCGGCCGCGGTCCTGGGGGGCGCGTCAGGGACGGCGCCGCAGGCCGCCGCACCGGTGTGGGGACGGCCGCCCAACATGCCGCACCCCGCGTCCGACGTGACGCAGACAACAGCCGAAGCGCCACACCACGTGGCCGGCCTCCCGCCAGGGGTGGCCGAGGCGTGGAAGGTGGTCGCCGATGAAGAGCGCACGGGCCGTACCGCCGTCGTCCTCACCGTGGACGGCTCCCCCACCGCCGTGCTGGCCATCGAGGACCGTACGCGCGCGGGTGCGGCCGATGCCGTCACCGCGCTACGCCAACTCACCGGCGCCGAACCCGCCTTGCTCACCGGCGACAACGAACGGGCCGCCAGGCGGCTCGCGGATGAGACGGGCATCACCGATGTACGGGCCGGCCTGCTGCCGCAGGACAAGGTGGCGGCCGTACGAGGCTGGGAGGAGGCCGGGCAGAAGGTGCTCGTCGTCGGCGACGGCGTCAATGACGCCCCCGCGCTCGCCGCCGCGCACAGCGGCCTCGCCATGGGCCGGGCCGGCGCGGACCTGGCACTGGAGACCGCCGACGCCGTGGTGGTACGCGACGAACTGCGCACCGTTCCGGCGGTGGTGGCCCTCTCCCGGCAGGCGCGCCGAGTGGTACGGCAGAACCTGGTCATCGCCTCGGTGTGCATCGGGGCACTGGTGGTCTGGGACCTGGTGGGGCATCTGCCGCTGCCGCTCGGTGTGGCGGGCCACGAGGGGTCAACCGTGCTGGTGGGCCTGAACGGGTTGCGACTGCTGCGCGGAGCAGCGTGGCGGCGACTGGCGGCGTAGCAGCCGCGCTGTGCCGTCAGCCCTTGGCCTCGGGCGCCGCCCGGCCCGCTCCCGCCGTGTCGGCGGCTGGCCCTGGCTGGCGGCCGGGCAGCACCCAGGACAGCAGCGCCGCCGCTGCGAGCAGGCAGGCCGCGACCAGCAGCGCGGTGCCGTACCCGTGGTTGAGCGCGGCCAGCGCCCCGTCACCGTCGCCGCGCGCCGCATCGGTACGGCTGGTGGCCACGCTCGCCGTCACCGCGAGCCCCAGCGAACCGCCCACCTGCTGTGCGCTGTTGAGTACGCCGGATGCCATGCCCGCCTCACCGGCCACGCCCCCCGTGGTTGCCGCACTGGCCAGCGGCACGAAGCAGGCGCCGATGCCGAGGCTGGTGAGCAGGGAAGGCCCGAGGATGCTGCCCAGGAACGTGCCGTCGATGTCGATGCGGCTGAACCACAGCAACCCGAGCGCTCCGGCCGCCGTCCCGGCCACCACCAGCGCCCGCGGCCCGGTGCGTACGTACAGCCGGCTGGAGAGCAGGGCGCTGGCGGTGAAGCCGACGCAGAAGGGGAGGAAGGCGAGCCCCGTCACGGCTGGGCCGTAGTCGAGAATCCGTTGGAGGTAGAGCGAGACGAAGTAGAAGCTGGCGAACTGGCCGGAGGCGAGGAGCAGCATCGTCACGTTGGCGCCGCCCACGGCCCGGCGGGCGAGCAGCCCAAGGCGTACCAACGGCTCCTTGGCGCGGCGTAGTTCCTGCCAGGTGAAGGCGGTGAGCAACACGGCTGCCAGGCCGAAGGTGAGCAGGGTGGCCGCCGAGGTCCAGCCGTCGGTTCCGGTGCGTACCACGCCGTAGACGAGCGCGGCCAGCCCCGATGTGGCGAGCAGCGCGCCGACGAGGTCGAGGCGGGGCCGCTGCGCGGGGCGCCCATCGGGCACCTCGCGCCCCGCAGCGAACGCAAGGACCACGATCGGCACATTGATCAACAGCACCCAGCGCCAGTTGAGGTATTCGGTCAGGGCTCCGCCGATCAGCACCCCGGATGCGCCCCCGGCGGCGCCCGCCGCACTCCACAGCCCGAGCGCTCGGGCCCGGCCCGATGCGGGGAAGACGGTGGTGACGATGGTCAGGGCGACGGGCGCGAGGACCGCGGCACCGAGCCCCTGCACCGCGCGCGCCGCGACCAGCGTCTGCGGCGTTTGCGCGAGCCCGCCCGCCAGGCTGGCGAGGCCGAACAGCGCGAGCCCAAGCCACAGCGCCCGGCGGCGCCCGAACAGGTCGGCGGCCCGCCCGCCGAGCAGCAGGAAGCCGCCGAAGACCAGGGTGTAGGCGTTCACCACCCACAGCAGTCCCGCTTCGGTGAACCCCAACTCGTCCCGCATCGCGGGCAGCGCCACATTCACCACGGAGGCATCGAGCGTCACCATGAACTGCACGCCGACGACCACCGCGAGCACCCACCCGTACCGCACCGCACCGCGGGCCGGACCACCGCGTGGGTCACCGGAAGGTTCGCAGGTCAGCGTGGCACCCCCGGCCCTGTCCTGGTCGCCCACCGGGGTGCTCCCCCGCGCTGCCTGGTCGGCGCTCGCTGGCCCTTCGGCCGCCCCGCCTTTGCCCGCGGGCTCCTCGTCGCGGTGCCCGCCGTGCGGGGCCACCGTCCCCTCCTCGCGCATGCTGCTCCCCCTTGCGGTGATGTGCGGACGTGGCCGATCGCGCCGTGGCCCGGCGTACGCCGACGAACCCGGGTCCCGACCGCGTGGAATCGCCCCGACGAGAATTAACGTACACGTATAATAAAAGTATCCTCAAGCCTTCCCCGCATGACCTGGGCGGGCGGGGCGCAGGCAAGGAGAGTTGGGGCGGACCGATGAGGGCGAGACGATGAGGGCAGAGCGCTGACCGGCAACGGCACGGCTAGACCAAGGCGAGGGCGGCCACCGCGGCTGTCACGGGAGCAGATCGTCGAGGCGGCGTACGCGATCATCCTCAAGGAGGGCGCGGAACAGCTCACCATGCGACGGCTGGCCATCGCGCTCGACAGCACGGCGATGGCCGTCTACCACCATGTGCGGGACAAGGACGAACTGCTGACCCTGGTTCTGGAACACGTCGCGCGAAACCTGCCGCGACCTGCGTTGCCACACGAACCCCGGGAACGGCTCATGGCGGCGTGCACGCTGATGCACCAGGCGTTCACGGACAACCCGTGGGTGGTGCCCATCGTCGCGCGCGGCGACCTGGTGGGCGTGTCGGCAATCTGGATGACCGAGGAAATCGTGGCCGCACTCGTCAGCCTCGGGCTGAGCGATGAGCGCGCGTTTTGGACGCACCAGACGATCTGGTACTTCACGGCGGGTCAGGTCATGTCCACCGTGCCCCGGCCCGATCTGAACCTCGGGGCGGGGGCCCACGAGCCGAGCCGCGAGCAGCCACCGCACTCCATCGAAGTGGCCACGGCCGATCGGGACGCGGCCACGTTCCCGCACCTGTCCAAGTTGGCGGGCCGATCACGGCAGTTGGAAGCGGCGTACACCTACCGGATGGGAGTGGAGCACGTACTCGACGGAGCGTTGGCCCAGCGCGGCTACGGCACGCAGCCGGCTTCGCGCGAGCGGTAGCGGGGGCGCACATGACGGCGCGCCGGCCGGGCCGCGGGAGAGCGGTCCGGCCGGCGCGCGAAGGCCGTGCTGGAGAAGCCGTGTTACGCGGCCCGCGCAAGCAGGGCCACCGCAAAGGTGACTGGGCCGTCAGGCAACGCCCAGGGCGTTCCTCGCGGCCTGGCGCGCGTCCTGCGGGGTGTCGGTGGCCAAGGCCGCGCGGGCGGCTGCCTGGCACTCCCCCAGCGTGTGCTGGGCCAGCGTGGCCCGTACGCGCGCGATGGCGGTGGAGCTCATGGACAGGCTGGTCACGCCCAAGCCGGTCAGAACACAGGCCAACAGCGGGTCTGCGGCGGCTTCCCCGCACACCCCGCAGCTCTTGTCCGCTAGCTGCGCCGCCTGCGCCGCGGCGTGCACCAGGTCGAGCAGCGCGGGCTGCCACGGGTCCTGAAGCCGGGCCAGGGAGCCGGTCTGTCGATCTGCCGCGAAGGTGTACTGCGCCAGGTCGTTGGTCCCCAGCGACAGGAAGTCCACCTCGCGCAACAGCGCGCTCGCTCGCAGGGCGGCCGAGGGGATCTCCACCATGGCGCCCACCTTGGCGGTCAACCCGGCCGCGCGGCATGCGGCGGCGAAGGCCGCCGCGTCCGCCCGGTCGGCGACCATCGGCGCCATCACCTCAAGCTGCGCCGACAGCCCGTTCGCGGCTCGCGCCAGCGCCTCAAGTTGCCCGGCCAGCACGTCGGGGTGCTCCAAAAGAGTACGCAGGCCCCGCACGCCAAGGGCCGGGTTCGGCTCCTCGGCCGGGGTCAGGAAGTCCAACGGCTTGTCCGCGCCCGCGTCCAGCGCCCGTACCACCACTCGCGAGCCGGGGAAGGCTTCCAGGACCTGCCGGTACGCCTCCTCCTGCACCGCTACCGATGGCGCCTGGCGATGGTCGTCCAGGAACAGGAACTCGGTCCTAAAGAGCCCCACCCCCTCCGCGCCGGCTGCCACAGCGGCGGCCACGTCCCCGACGCCGCCGATGTTGGCCAGCAACGGCACCGCGTGCCCGTCGCTCGTGGCGCCCGGTCCGCTGATCGCCGTCACCGCGGCCCGGCGCTGCTCGGCCCGTGCCACCAACTCGGCACGGCGCTGCGCACTCGGCTCGACCACCACCTGTCCATCGGCGCCATCAAGGGCCACCAGCGTGCCCTCGGCCAGTTCCCCGGCGCCGGGCACCGCCACCACGGCGGGGACCCCGAGCGCCCGCGCGAGGATCGCGCTGTGGCTCGTGGGCCCGCCCTCCTGGGTCACAAACCCCAGCACGAGCGCCGGGTCGAGCAGCGCCGTGTCGGCCGGCGCCAAATCGCGTGCGACCAGCACATACGGATGGTCGCTGTCGGGCACTCCCGGCATCGGTACGCCCAGCAGTCGTGCGACCAGCCGGTTGCGTACATCGTCCAGGTCCGCGACCCGGCCCGCCAGATACTCACCCGCGCCAAGGAGCAGCACCCGATACGAGGCGAACGCGTCGTACACCGCGCGCTCGGCCGTGCCGCCATCGGCGATTCGCCGCTCCACATCGGTGGCCAGGTCCGGGTCCCGTGCCATCAGCGCCTGCGCTTCGAGTACGGCCTGCGCCTCACCGCCCGCCAGGTTGCCCCGGGCCACCAGATCGGCGGCCACCCACTCCACTGCCTGCCGTGCGCGCGCCTGTTCCCGCTCCACCTCATCGGCCGCGACACTGCGCACTGGCGGCTCCAGTACGGCAGTTCCCATGTGCCGCACCTCGCCCACCGCCACTCCGTCGCTCACCCCGACGCCACGCAGCACCGTCTCCATCACACCCATCTCCCGTTCCACCCGACGAAACCCGCGCATCCGCGTCCGCGTATGTGGCGCGGACACGCCGACGCGGGGCGGTTGCCCCGCCCCGCACCTCAATCGGGTGGCCACGGCCACCCGCTCTTGCTCTACTGCCAGCGGAAGAGAACGCCGTCCGGGGCGATCTCCCCCTCCTCCACGACCTCGCTGAGCGCATCGGCGGTGGCCTCAAGGGCAACCACCGGGCACACCGGCGACTTCCCGGCGCGCTCCACCTCGGCGGGATTCCAGCGCACCACCGGGTCGCCAAGTTCTACGGTGTCGCCCTTGCTGACCAGCAGTTCGAAGCCCTCGCCGGCCAGCTGGACGGTGTCGATGCCCAGGTGCGTGAGCACCCCGTGGCCCTCCCCATCGACGACCACGAACGCATGCGGGTGCAACGAGACGATGACGCCGCCCACGGGAGCGACGGCCACGCCCTCCTCGCGTACCGGGTCGATGGCGGTGCCGGGGCCGACCATCGCACCGGAGAACACCGGGTCAGGAACAGCGGCGAGACCGATGGCACGCCCGGCCAGCGGGGACATCACGAGGGACATGGAAAGCCTTTCAACAGCGAGGGTAGGAAGTGCCGGGCACGGCGACGGCCCGAGCACGCGGCGGCCGACGAGCGCTGTCGCTGCCCGTCGGCACACCACGGCGATATGACATGGCTCAGTGGGTTTCGGTGACCTTGGCCAGGGCACGGGGCGCGTCCGGGTCTTGCCCCCGGGCGATGGTCACCTCGTACGCCAGCATCTGTAGCGGCAGGATCTCCAGGATCGGCTGGACCTCCTCCGCCACGTTCTCGGTGGGCAGCGCGAATCCGGCCGACGCCTTCGCCGCCTCCGCCTGCGTACCGATGACGACCAGGTCGGCGCCGCGGCCCCGCAGTCGCTCAAGGACCGGCTGGAGCGCCTCGCCGCCGCGTCCGTCCGTCACGATGGCGATGACCGGCGACACGTTGTCCACCATGGCCAGCGGGCCGTGCAGCAGATCGGCGCCGGAGTAGGACAGAGCGGGGATGTAGCTGGTCTCCATCAGCTTGAGCGCGGCTTCCTTGGCCGTTGGGTACCCATAGCCGCGCGAGGTGAGCACCATGCGCTCGGCGAAGCGGTAGCGCCCCGCCAGGATGCGCACCTCCTCCTGCCGGGCCAGGATCTGCTGCGCCAGGTCCGGCAGCACCTTGGCCGCCGCGCCGTCGCCTCCGGCGAGCCCCTCCACGAACAGGTAGAGGGTCAGCAGTTCGGCGGTGTACGTCTTCGTCGCGGGCAGCGCCTTCTCCTCGCCCGCCAGCACGTCGATGTGGTACTCGGAGACCTCCGCCAGCGGCGATCCGGCGTTGTTGGTGACCGCGAGGGTGATCGCCCCCGCCTCGCGGGCCGCCCGGGCCGAGGCCACCAGATCGGGCGAGCCACCGGACTGGCTGACGGTGATCATCAGCACGTCGCGCAGGTCGGGCTTGGCCCCGTACGCCGTGGTCGTGGACATCGAGGTGAGCCCGCACGGCAGGCCGAGCTGCACCTCAAGGAGGTACTTCGCGTACAGGGCGGCGTTGTCCGAGGTCCCGCGCGCGGTCAGCAGGACGAAGCGGGGGTGGCGGGCCGCGATGGCCGCGGCCACCTCCTGGATGCGCGGCGCGCCCTCACGCAGAATGCGACGCAGTACCTCGGGCTGCTCGGCCATCTCACCGGCCATGATCCGGCCCGGCTGATCGTTGTGCTGAGCCGCAGTCGTCGCCGACATGTAGGTGCCTCCCAACGGGCGCTGTGGAGCGCGGACAGTGATCTCCCGCGCGTCTTATTTGTACCCCGTACCGCTCCAGAGGTCTAGTCCACTCCCCCGCGCGTCGCCGCGGCAATCTGGTGGCCCTTCCACAGCCGTCATTACGGCCGCACGAACGGACGCCGATCAAGCCATCGATGTCCCGTTCGAGCGTCCGCCGATGTGGGTGAGGCAGGAGCCCCCATCGTGACCGGCGTACGCCGGTCGCCGTTGGTCTGGTGTGACAACGACGCGGCGCGCCACCTCGCCCCACCGCCGACGCCCCCTGGGCCCATCCACTGAGGCGCAGACGCAGTACACCACCCATGAGGAAACGGTTCGCCGTCGGCCGCTGCCCCCACCGGCGCCGATGGCACATTCCATGCCGAGGGCACAGCCACAGCCACAGCCACAGCCGATGCCGATGCCCGGGCCCGTGGCTCAGCCGATGCCCGCGCCGATGCTGGTGAGCCAGCCCGTACGCGTGGACTTTCCGCCCGGGCCACCGCGGCCCCAACCGCCCGTGATGCCGATCTACTCGGAGTTGGCGGAGCACTGGCTCGCAGCGGGCAGGACGGTACCGGGCGTGTACGACCAGGAGTGGATCGAACTGGTCCACCGCCCCGCATGGCCCACCCTGGACTAGCGGCCCGCCGCAGCCGCGTGGCGAGCCGCGGGGCACATGGCGAGCCGGGGCCACGCCCCAAGCCCGCCGCGGCCCGCCGCCATCACCACGCCGCGATGGCGCGGAAGGAGGTGGAAGGGTGCCGGGCGCAGGTCAGCCCCGCGAGAGCTCCGCTTCGATGAGGTCGGCTGCGCGCCGAGCACCGCCCTCCGCCCGAGCCTGGTCGCGCAGCGAGACGAGACGGCGGGCGACCTCCTGGTCCGCGGTGAGCTCCAGCAGAGCCGCGCGCAGCGCATCGGCCGTGGCGTCCTCGGTGTCGATGCGGCGGGCCACCCCCAGCTCGACCAGGCGGTCGGCGTTGCCGAACTGATCGGCGCCCTGCGGCACGGCGATCATGGGGACGCCGCTGTGCAGCCCCTCGCTACAGCCGCCCATCCCGGCGTGCGTGACGAACGCGTCGGCCTGCCGCAAGATCGCCACCTGCGGCACCCACGCGTGTACCTCGATATTGTCTGGAATCTGCCCCAACTCGGCCGGATCGGTGTACTTGCCGATTTGTAGCACCACATGCCAGCCGGGGAGGTCACCGAAGGCCACCAAACACCGGCGGTAGAACTCCACCTGCCGGGTGTAGGCCGAGCCCAGCGAGATCAGCAGCACGTTCTCGGCGTCGGCTGGACGCGTCCAGGTGCCCTGGTTCGCACGGCCGTCTGAGCCGTCTGGGCCGTCCGGACCGTCCAAACACGGCCCGACGAAGCTCACGATCCGCGGGTCAACCGTGTCGGCGTGCGGCTGCATAGCCCGCGGAATCATGGCCACCGCCCGCCGCGGCCGGCCCCCGAAGCTCTCGGCGTCCGTCGTCGTGGCACCGCACTCCGCCAGCCACGCCGTGAACCTCTCGAAGTACGCGTCGGCGCCCGGAAGTTGCCTGAGCTGGGCTCCCACCTCCTCCTCGAAGGAGGCCCAGGCCACGTAGCTGGGAGACAGTTGCACGGCGGGGGCGCCCTGCGCCTCGGCGAGCGCGCGAGCGGCGTAGCCGCCGATGTCGTACAGGTAGACGTCCGCCGGGTCGTCCGCGTAAACGACGCGTAGTTGCGGAAGCATCTGGATGGCGTCGTCGAGGAACAGGCTCATGGCGGCGATCGGGTCGTGCGGCCAGTCGTTGTCGCTCACCGGCAACGTCGAGCGGTAGGGGACTAGTTGGGCGCCGGTCGGGATGATCAGGTCGGCTACGGCCTTGTCGTTGGCGTAGGTGACCCGGTGGCCACGGGTGACCAACTCCCGGATGATCTCCAGGCTGGGCAGGGTGTGGCTGACGGCGGGGATGCCGATCATGGCGATATGGGCACGCTGGCGTGACATGGGTGTTCTCCCGGTGCAGTCCTACGGGTGGTGGATACGACAAGCCGGCACCCGGGGTGCGGCGCGACGGCAGAGCCGGTCACACTGCGCACTCGCCTGGGCGCGGGCGGGACAGGCGCTGCGCCCGCCGCCGTATCAGCCGTAGATCTGTGGGTTATGCATGCGAGAAACGTACCCCGGCCTGGCCGGCCCGGGTCAACACGTTTTTCGTGTGAAGGGAAGGTGTCGCCTCCGGACCGCGGCGGGCGTCCTACGACATGCAATGTGACCCACCGCGCAGGTGCCGAGAGCCGGCGGGCGAGCGGGACGGCCCAAGGCCCAAGGGGCCCTACAGGACAGCGAGGCGGAGGCCCCTCCCTCGCTGCGAGAGGCTGCCGCCTCGGTGCGCGTGGGGTGGCGAGGGACCTGTTCCGCCTCACCCGGAGTCAGGCATCAACTCCGGCACGGTCGAACAGCTTGACGATAAGGACCCACAGAGCTTTCGCTCCGATGGCCACTGCCAATCGCCCAGCCGCCTTACGAAGCCAGTCAGAGCGTTCGTGACCGGATTGCGTAGCGACCATTTCGCCACCTCATCTCATGAGTTGGAATCCGCGCGAGTGCGGAACTCTCCCCCCACTGAGCTGACGCGCACGCGCGGATCTCGACCCTTGCCTTGCGGCCAGATGAGTGCTGGTCATATTACGGCAGGAACAGTGGTTCTTGGTTTCCCCAGCGCAGTGTCGAGCGGACCAAAGCTCAGGTATCCGCCGATGTGTGGGCACGCGGCCGGGGGCCAATGGGGCGCGGTGGACAGACATCGGGCGGGGCGCGACCTTTCGGCCGCGCCCCGCCCGATGCGGGTCTATCTCGGTGCTGTTCCCGTCCTCACCGCGCCCTCCGCGGCCTTGTTGCACCTCCCGCACCGCGGGACCGCGACCGTGGGCGCGTACTGGCTAGCGCGTCACCAGTCCATCAGCAGCCAGGCGCGTCAAAACCTGCCGCATCGCCGGTGCGCAGCGGGTGGCGTGCTCCGCACGGGCCCCGAACCAGCCAAGTTCGGCGATCTCCCGGCCCGGGCGCGCCTCGCCCGTGGCCGGGCCCGTGTA
Source organism: Streptomyces zagrosensis (assembly GCF_014203645.1). Lineage (GTDB taxonomy): Bacteria > Actinomycetota > Actinomycetes > Streptomycetales > Streptomycetaceae > Streptomyces > Streptomyces zagrosensis. The sequence goes on from NZ_JACHJL010000013.1 coordinate 170,226, forward strand.
GCAGGTCATGCGCAGTGGGCGACCGCCTTGGGCATGTGCCTCGTCCTCGATGACACATGACTCGACCAGGGCGCCGGGGTCGGCCAACACGCCCAGTTCCTCGGCCAGTTCGCGAGCCAGGGCCTGCGGCCCGCTCTCGCCCGGTTCGAGCTTGCCGCCGGGCAAATAGAACAGATCGCGCCCCTTGGTGCGTACGGCGAGCAGTCGGCCGTCGCGTACGCACAGCCAGGCCACCGACTCCAAGGTGGCGAGCCGCTCAGTCATCGCCCCCCTTGCCTGCCGCTCCGTCTTCGAGGTTGCCCTCGGTCTCCAGGTACAGCTCACGCACCGCGGCCAGCGTCTCCGCGTCGGGCTCCGCCCACAGCCCGCGGCTCTCCGCCTCAAGGAGCCGCTCCGCCATGCCGTGCAGCGCCCAGGGGTTGGCCTCTTGGAGAAAGGCGCGGTTCTCCGGGTCGAGCAGATAGCTCTGCGCGAGCTTGTCGTACATCCAGTCGGCGACCACGCCCGTGGTGGCGTCGTAGCCGAAGAGGTAATCGACGGTCGCGGCGAGTTCGAAGGCCCCCTTGTACCCGTGGCGGCGCATCGCCTCGATCCAGCGGGGGTTGACGACGCGGGCCCGGAAGACCCGCGAGGTCTCCTCGTGCAGGGTGCGGGTGCGCACCGTCTCCGGGCGGGTGCTGTCACCGATGTACGCGGCAGGGGCGGTGCCCTTGAGCGCGCGCACGGTGGCCACCATGCCGCCGTGGTACTGGAAGTAGTCGTCGGAGTCGGCGATGTCGTGTTCACGGGTGTCGGTGTTCTTCGCCGCTACCGCGATCCGCTTGTAGGCGGTTTCCATCTCGGCGCGCGCCGGGCGGCCTTCGAGGCCGCGGCCGTAGGCGTAGCCGCCCCAGACGGTGTAGACCTCGGCGAGGTCGGCGTCGGTGCGCCAGTCGCGGCTGTCGATGAGTTGGAGCAGGCCCGCGCCGTAGGTGCCGGGCCGGGAGCCGAAGATGCGGGTGGTGGCGCGGCGTTCGTCGCCGTGCTCGGCGAGGTCGGCTTGGGTGTGGGCGCGTACGTAGTTGTCGGCGGCGGGCTCATCGAGCGAGGCTGCGAGCCGTACCGCGTCGTCCAGCAGGCCGATGACGTGCGGGAACGCATCGCGGAAGAAACCGGAGATGCGGAGCGTCACATCGATGCGCGGGCGGCCGAGTTGGTCGAGCGCGATGGGTTCGAGTCCGGTGACGCGGCGGGATGCCTCGTCCCACACCGGGCGGATACCGAGCAGCGCCATGGCCTCGGCGATGTCGTCGCCCGCGGTGCGCATCGCGCTGGTACCCCACAGGGACAGCCCCACGGACTGCGGCCACGTGCCGTCGTTGTCGGTGCGGTAGCGCTCCAGGAGGGAGTCCGCGAGCGCCTGGCCGGTCTCCCAGGCGAGCCGGCTGGGCACCGCCTTGGGGTCAACGGAGTAGAAGTTACGCCCGGTGGGGAGCACGTTGACCAGGCCGCGCAGTGGCGATCCCGAGGGTCCTGCGGGCACGAAGCCGCCGTTCAGCGCGTGCACGGCGTGGTCGATCTCGTCGGTGGTACGGGCCAGCCGGGGCACCACCTCGCGGGCCGCGAAGTCCAAGATGGCGACAACGCCCTTGCGCAGCTGCGCCGGGAGCGTCTCGCACACCGTTTCGGTGGCGGCGGGGTCCCAGGCCGCGTCTTCCATGGCCTGCACCAGCGTGCGGGCCTGTTCTTCGGCCTCGTCGGCGCCGGTCCTGGTGGCGGCCGACTCATCGAGGCCGAGTGCCTCGCGCAACCCGGGCAGCGCGGTGGTGCCGCCCCAGATCTGGCGGGCCCGCAAGATGGCCAGGACCAGGTTGACCCGGGCGGGCCCGGTGGGGGCGCCGCCGAGCACATGGAGCCCGTCGCGGATCTGGGCGTCCTTGACCTCGCACAGCCAGCCGTCAACGTGCAGCAGGAAGTCGTCGAACCCGTCGTCGTCTGGCCGGTCAGCGAGACCGAGGTCGTGGTCGAGCTTGGCGGCCTGGATGAGGGTCCAGATCTGGGCCCGGATGGCGGGCAGCTTGGCCGGGTCCATGGCGGCGATGGAGGCGTACTCGTCCAGGAGTTGTTCCAGGCGGGCGATGTCACCGTACGACTCGGCGCGGGCCATCGGCGGCACCAGGTGGTCCACGAGGGTCGCGTGCACCCGGCGCTTGGCCTGGGTGCCCTCGCCGGGGTCGTTGACCAAGAACGGGTAGATCAGCGGCAGGTCGCCGAGCGCGGCGTCCGGGCCGCAGGCGGCGGACAGGCCAGCGTTCTTGCCCGGCAGCCACTCCAGGTTGCCGTGCTTGCCCAGGTGCACCATGGCATCGGCGCCGAACCCGCCCTCCTCCTGGGAGGCGGCGATCCAGCGGTAGGCGGCCAGATAGTGGTGCGAGGGCGGCAGGTCGGGGTCGTGGTAGATGGCGATGGGGTTCTCGCCGAAGCCGCGCGGCGGCTGGATGAGCACGAGGAGGTTGCCGCGTTGCAGGGCGGCCAGCACGATCTCGCCCTCCGGGTCACGGCTGGTGTCCACGAACATCCGCCCGGGCGGCGGGCCCCAGTGCTCTTCGACGGAGTCCCGCAACTGCTGCGGTAGACCCGCATACCAGCGGCGGTAGTCGGCGGCGGCGATGCGCACCGGGTTGCGTGCGAGCTGTTCCTCGGTGAGCCATTCCTGGTCGTGGCCGCCCGCCTCGATCAGCGCGTAGATCAGTTCGTCACCCTTGCCGGAGGCGAGCCCGGGCAGGGCGTCCTCGCCTTCCTCCGGGCCGAGATCCCAGCCCTCCGCGCGCAGCCTACGCAGCAGCACGACGGCGCTGGCGGGGGTGTCGAGGCCCACGGCGTTGCCGATCCTGGAGTGCTTGGTCGGGTACGCGGAGAGCACCAGGGCCAGGCGTTTGTCGGCGGCCGGGATGTGGCGCAGCCGGGCGTGCCGTACGGCGATGCCTGCGACGCGCGCCGCACGCTCGGGGTCGGCGGCGTACACCGGCAGCCCGTCCTCGTCCACCTCCTTGAAGGAGAACGGGACCGTGATAAGCCGGCCGTCGAACTCGGGCACCGCGACCTGCGTCGCGGCATCCAGGGGGGACAGGCCCTCGTCGCTGGCCTCCCAGGCGGCCCGGGTGCCGGTGAGGCACAGCGCCTGGAGGATGGGCACGTCGAGTCCGGCCAGCGCGCCCGCGTCCCAGGATTCGTCGTCGCCGCCGGCGGATGCTTCGGCGGGCTTGGTGCCGCCCGCGGCGAGGACGGTGGTCACCACGGCGTCCACCGGGGCGAGCGCCTCGATCAGGTCCGGCTCGGGGGCCCGCAGCGAGGCGACGAACAGCGGCAGCGCCCGGCCGCCCGCGTCCTCCACTGCCGTGCACATCGTTTCTACGAACGCGGTGTTGCCGCTCATGTGGTGGGCCCGGTAGTAGAGCACCGCGATCAGTGGTCCGCTGGCGTCCGGGCGTGCGGTGCGCTCCAGCTCGCCCCAGGTCGGCGCGGCGTGCGGCGGATCGAAGCCATGGCCGGTGAGCAGCACGGTGTCGGAAAGGAAGCGGGCGAGCTGGCCGAGGTTGGCGGGTCCGCCCTGGGCGAGGTAGGCGTGTGCCTCGGCGGCGATGCCGATGGGGACGGTGGACGCCTCCATCAGCTGGGCGTCCGGTGCCTGTTCGCCGGTGAGCACGACGACCGGGCGGTCGCCGGCGAGCAGCAGGTCAAGCCCCTCCTGCCAGGCGCGTAGGCCGCCGAGGAGCCGCACGACGACGAGTTCGACGCCGTCGAGCAGGGCAGGCAGGTCGTCCAGGTTGAGCCGGGCCGGATTCGCGAGCCGGTAGGGCACTGGGCCCTCGGCCGCACGAGCGCTGAGCAGGTCGGTGTCAGACGTAGACAGCAAAAGGATCATGCGGCAGCAGCCTTCCTCGGGGTCCGCGCCCCGGGCGGGTGGAGAGGACGGCAGGAGTTCCTGGCTCGCACGGCATCGCTGCCGGGCTCACAGTGGCGGGACCGCACCGGGTTCGCACCGGCTTCCTCCCCTGGCGCCGTCGCTGGCGTCAGCGGGCCGGGAGGCCCGCCGGGGAGCATAGTAACGACCCGATTGGCGCGGCGTCGCCGGCTCCCTCGCCGGTCACACGGCGTTCGCCGACAGGTAGTCGCGGTGCGGGGGTGGCACCTGATACCGGGCCAGGGCGGCACCGCGCGGGCGCCGGTTGCCGGGCACGGCTCTGACGCCCGGCTGTGGTGAGCGGGCTGACCTGGTACGGGACACATCAGCGGGGTGGATCGTCGGTATGCTCGCCGCCATGCCCCTCACCCCGACAACCGCCCCAACTGGGGAGGAACCGCGCAGCCGCACGGGCGATGACGCCTGTCCCGGCGCCCTGCGGCTACACCGGGCCGACGATGGTTTTCTGACCCGCGTCCGGCTCCCCGGTGGGCTGCTGACCGCCGCGCAGGCGGCGGTACTCGGCTCGGTGGCACAGGAGTTGGGCGATGGGGCGCTCGATGTGACCTCGCGGGGAAACGTCCAGCTCCGCGGGCTCAACTCCTCGTGCGGCGGCGAACTGGCCGACCGGCTGCGGTCGGCCGGCTTGCTGCCGTCCGATACGCATGAACGAGTCCGTAATGTCGCCGCTTCGCCGCTGGCGGGGCTCGATGGCGCAGGTCATGCCGATGCCGCAGGCTGGGCGCGGGAACTGGACGGGCTGCTGTGCGCGGCGCCCGCAGCGGCGGGTCTTTCGGGGCGCTTCCTGTTCGCCGTCGATGACGGCCGGGGCGACGTGGCGGCATTGGACGCGGATGTGACATTGATCGCAGAGCCGGATGGTCAGGCGCTGCTGCGGGTGGCCACTGAGCGCGTACCGCAGCACGCACCACGGCAGGCTGCGCCCGGCCCGGCGACTGGCGCTGCGCTGCCCGCTGTGCCCGCTGTGCCGGAGGCCGGCCGGATGCCCGTGCGGGGGCCCGTCGTGTTGCGCGTACGGGCGAAAGACGGGCCGCGCGCCGCGTTGGTCGCCGCGCTCGACTTCCTCATGGCCGTACGGGAGAGCATGACCGCAGCGGACAGCGGTGCGACGGCATGGCGGATGTGGGAGCTGCCAAAGGAACACGCGGTAACGGAACGGCGGTTGTGCGCTGCGCTGGCTCGCGCCCACATCGATGCCAAGCCGCTGTCCGCCACCGATGCCGCCACCACACCGGTAGCCGAACCGCTCCGTGACCCGGTCCCGGGGCTGGTGTTCGCGCCGGGCGGGGAGCGTGCCGCGCTCAGTGTGGCCGCGCCGCTGGGCCGTTTGTCCGTTGTGCAGTGGCGGCTGCTGACGGCTGCTGCTCGTACGGGCCGGTCCGAGCTGCGGGTGACGCCCTGGCGCGGCGTACTCGTCCCAGGGCTCGCCGTGACGGAGGCCCGGCGCGCACTACGCGAGTTGGCCGAGGCGGGCCTCATCACCGACGCCGCCTCTCCCTGGTACGGAGCCGGGGCGTGCACGGGCCGCCCGGGCTGCGCCAAGTCACTGGCCGACGTACGAGCCGACGCGGCCAGCGTGCTGGCAACATCCGGCGTACCAGCATCCGGCCTACCGGCACCTAGCCGGCCAATGCGCAACCGGCCAGCATCCGGCCTGCTCGGCGGTGCGCCGGAAGGCGACGCCGACCGTGCACCTGGTGCCCAACACCGCCCGCTACGGCTGCCGGTGTACTGGTCCGGCTGCGAACGGCGGTGCGGACATCCGCGCGGCCACTGGGTGGACGTGTTGGCGGGCCCGGACGGCTATCGCGTAGCAGTGGCGGGTACGGAGCCTACGGCGCTGCCGCACCAGCCAGCGGATGTATCCACCCAACCGACCCAACCGACACAGCCGACGCAGCCAGCACAAACAGCCCAACCAGCACAAGCGGCACAAGTGGTGCAGCCACCACCGCACGACCAGGCGGCACCGACCGAGGCAACGGAGTTGGCACCACGGACCCGGCTGGTGGAACTGGCGGACGTCGTGTCGGCGGCGAGGTCCGTGCCGTAACCGGGGCGCCGCACCCGGCGAGGAAACCAAACAGTCAACGGCCACCCCAGCACGCACGGGGCCGGATCGGGCGGGAACGCGCCGGCCCGGCTTGACCGAGGACAGACCAAGGGACATCGAGGACACAGTGTTCGACTACGAAAAGGACGGCGCGGCCATCTACCGCGCCTCCTTTGCCACCATCCGCGCCGAGGCCGCGCTGGACGCCCTGCCGCCCGACGTCAGCCAGGTCACGGTGCGGATGATCCACGCCTGCGGCATGACTGACCTCGTCAAGGACCTCGCGTACACGCCGAAGGTCGTGGCCGCCGCGCGCGCGGCGCTGCGCGCCGGTGCGCCCATCTTGTGTGACGCAAACATGGTCGCGAGCGGGGTGACCCGCAAGCGGCTGCCAGCGGACAACGACGTGCTGTGCACCCTGACCGACCCCGCCGTCCCCGCATTGGCCCGGCAGTTGGGCACCACGCGTAGCGCCGCCGCACTGGAGCTGTGGCGCGACCGGCTCGAAGGCTCGGTGGTGGCGATCGGCAATGCGCCCACCGCGCTGTTTCGGCTGCTGGAGATGATCGATGAGGGCGCGCCGCGCCCGGCGGCGGTCATCGGCGTACCGGTCGGCTTTATCGGCGCCGCCGAGTCAAAGGAGGCGCTGGCCAATCATCCGGCGGCGCTTGATCATCTAGTGGTGCGCGGACGGCGGGGCGGCAGTGCCATCGCCGCCGCCGCGATCAATGCGATAGCGAGCGAGGAAGAGTGAGCGAGCAGCAGGAGCCGGCGGCCGGCGCGATCGAGCGCGGCACGGGCAAGCTCTACGGCGTCGGGCTCGGCCCCGGCGACCCGTCCCTGATGACGCTGCGGGCCGTCGAGGTCATCGCCGGTGCCGATGTGGTCGCGTACCACAGCGCCCAGCACGGCCGGAGCATCGCGCGCTCCATCGCCGAGCGGCAGCTACGGCCGGACCACATCGAGGAACGGCTGGTCTACCCGATCACCACGGAGACCACCGATCACGCCGGCGGCTACCGGGGCGCGATGGAGGACTTCTACACGGAGGCCGCCGCTCGGTTGGCGGCGCATCTGGACGCGGGTCGCACGGTGGCGGTGCTCGCCGAGGGCGATCCACTCTTCTACGGCTCGTACATGCACATGCACAAGCGGCTCGCGCACCGTTACGAGACGGAGGTCATCCCCGGCGTCACCTCGGTGAGCGCCGCGGCGGCCCGCATCGGGAGCCCGCTGGTGGAGGCCGAGGAGGTGCTGACGATCCTGCCGGGCACGCTGTCCGAGGAGGAGTTGACGGCTCGGCTGGCCTCCACCGACGCGGCGGCCGTGCTGAAGCTCGGCCGCACCTTCCCCACCGTGCGGCGCGCCCTGGAGCGGTCCGGGCGGTTGGCGGACGCGCGGTACGTGGAGCGGGCCACCATGAGCGCGGAGCGCACCGGTGCGCTGGCCGATGTGGACCCGGAGTCGGTGCCGTACTTCTCGATGGCCCTGCTGCCGAGCCGGATCGACGCCCGCCGACCGGACGCTGCCCCGGCCAACATGCCAGCCAACATGCCAGCCAACACGCCAGCCGACACCATCGGCGACCGCCCCGCGGGCGCCGGTTCGGCCGTACGCGGGGAGGTCGTGGTCGTGGGGCTCGGCCCGGCGGGGCCGATGTGGTTGACGCCGGAGGCGCGCGGCGAACTGGCGGCGGCCGACGACCTGGTCGGCTACACCACCTATCTGGACCGGGTACCGGTGCGGTCGGGCCAGCGGCGGCACGCGTCGGACAACAAGGTGGAGGCGGTACGGGCGGAGTTCGCGCTCGATCTGGCCCAGCGGGGGCGGCGAGTCGCGGTGGTCTCCTCCGGCGACCCCGGCGTGTTCGCGATGGCGACGGCCGTCCTGGAGGCCGCGTGCGAGGACCCGTACCGCGAGGTTCCGGTGCGGGTGCTGCCCGGCATGACGGCCGCACATGCGGCTGCCGCGCGGGTGGGCGCCCCGCTCGGGCACGACTACGCGGTGGTGTCACTGTCCGACCGGCTCAAGCCGTGGGAGGTCATCGCGGAGCGGCTGCGGTCGGCGGCGGCAGCCGATCTGGTCCTAGCGCTCTACAACCCCGGCTCGCGCAGTCGGAGCTGGCAGGTCGGCAAGGCCCGTGAGCTACTGCTCGAACACCGCGCACCCGACACCCCGGTGGTGCTCGGCCGCGATGTGGGCGGCCCCGAGGAGAGCGTACGGATCGTAGGGCTGGCCGACCTGGAGCCCGATCAGGTCGATATGCGCACCATTTTGCTGGTGGGTTCGTCCCAAACCCGGACGGTACGGCGGGGCGATGGCACCCAGGTGGTGTGGACGCCGCGCCGCTACCCCGAGGCGTGAGCCACGCCCCGGCGTTCCGGTGCGCGGGGCCGCCCTGCGCGTCGGGCACTCCGCAGCCGGCGCTGGGGCGGCTCAGCCGATGGCCGTACGCAGCCACTCCTCGACCTGCCCCACGTCCTCAGCCACCGGCACCCCATCGGGTACGGGCGGCCGGCGGACCACCACGACCGGCAGGCCGGCCTCGCGGGCGGCGGTCAGCTTGGCGGCGGTGGCCCGGCCACCGCTGTCCTTGGTGACCAGGACCTCGATCCGGTGGCGCCGCAGCAGCGCGGCTTCTGACTCCAGGCTGAAGGGGCCGCGGTCGAGTAGGACCTCCATGCGCGGCGGCATCGGCGGGGCGGGAGCATCCACCGAGCGGACGAGAAACCAGTGCTCGGTGAGCGGGGCAAAGGTCGCGAGCCCCAGCCGCCCGGTAGTGAGGAAGACTCGCTCGCCAAGGCCGGGCAGCGCATCGGCGGCCCCGGCCAGCGAGGCGACCGCATGCCAGCGGTCTTCCGGACCGGCGACCCAACTCGGTCGCCGCAGAGCGAGCAGGGGAACATGGGCGGTGGCCGCCGCCGATGCGGCGTTGAAACTGATCGTGCCGGCGAAAGGATGGGTGGCGTCAATGAGCGCGTCCACCTGCTGCTCACGCATCCAGCGGGCCAGTCCATCGGGTCCCCCGAACCCGCCGATGCGCACCTCGCCCACGGGCAGCCGGGGCTGGGCGACCCGACCCGCGAGCGAACTAGTGATGCGCGTCAGGAGCGGCCGATCGCTCGTGTTCGCCACGAGAGCCGCTGCCAACAGACGGGCCTCGGTGGTACCGCCGAGGATCAGCACATGGGGTGCCGCGGTCATCGTGATGCTCCCGGGTTCGACGGGTAGTGCGGGCGCCCGCTGGGCGGGCCCGAGGCGGATCGATATCCGCGGCACCCGGAGGCCGAGGACGATGGGCCACGCGCCGCACGCCGGCGACGAGCCCCTTCCCCGGACGCGCACGGGCGCGCGTGACCGCTCTCGCGTTACGGTACGCGCCGCCACCCGACGCCCGGCAGGCGGCCGGCGTGGGTCGGCGGCATCCGATGCCCAGGCATACGAGGTGGGAGTGTTCCTGGTGTACGGGACATACAGGGTCAGGACGTACACGATGCACGGGACGCCCGGGGCCCGCGAGGTGCGCGAGGTGCGCATGATTGAGCCCCGCGGGCCCGCGGCAGCCCGGCGAAGCGGCGGTGCGGCCCATGGCTGAGCAGGACGAGCAGCCCCGCCACGGACAGCCCGAACCATCCGAGCCTGCCGAGCAACCTGCACCGTCCACACCACCCGCGCCACCCGCGCCACCCGCGCCACCCGCACCGTCCGGGCCCGCCGAACCGGCTGGTCAGCCGGCGGCCAAGGGAGGACGGGCGGCGCAGCTACAGCACACCGGGCTGCGGTCGGGCTGGACAACGGGCGCGTGTGCCACGGCCGCGGTGACGGCCGCGTACACGGCGCTGCTCAGCGGCGACTTCCCCGACCCGGTGACGATCACGTTGCCGAAGGGGCAGCAGCCCGCGTTCGCGCTGGCGGTCGAGGAGTTGGGCACGGGCAGCGCGATGGCGGGCATCGTCAAGGACGCCGGGGACGACCCGGACGTCACGCACGGTGCGCTGGTGCGCGCGACGGTGCGGGAACTCCCCCGCGGCTCGGGCGTGGTGTTCCGGGCTGGGTCCGGCGTCGGCACCGTCACCCGCCCCGGGCTGCCGCTGCCGGTCGGTGACCCGGCGATCAACCCGGTGCCCCGACAAATGATGCGTGAGCACATCGCTTCGGTCGCGGAGCGACTTGGCGGGGGCGGCGACGTGGAGATCGAGGTGGCGGTTGACCACGGCGAGGAGATCGCCCGCAGCACGTGGAATCCTCGCCTTGGCATCCTGGGCGGTCTGTCCATCCTGGGGACGACGGGGATCGTCGTACCGTACTCGTGCTCCGCGTGGATCGACAGCATCCGGCGCGGGGTGGACGTCGCACGGGCGGCGGGGCGCCGGCACGTGGCCGGCTGTACGGGCTCCACATCGGAGAAGGTCGCCGTCGTCGAGCACGGTCTGCCCGATGACGCGCTCCTGGACATGGGTGACTTCGCGGGGGCGGTGCTCAAATACCTGCGTCGCCATCCGGTGGACCGACTCACCATCGCCGGCGGCTTCGCGAAGCTCTCCAAGCTCGCGGCGGGCCACTTGGACCTGCACTCCGCTCGCTCCCAGGTGAACAAGGACTTCCTCGCCGGCCTCGCCCGGCGCGGTGGCGCCGACGAGGTATTGGCCGCTGCGGTGGCAGGCGCCAACACGGGCCTTCAGACGGTGCAGTTGTGCGCGGCGCACAACGTACCGCTCGGTGACCTGGTAGCCGAGGCCGCGCGCGAGCAGGCGCTGGGGGTGCTGCGCGGGGCGCCGGTAGCGGTGGACGTGATCTGCATCGACCGCGCCGGGACGATCGTGGGCCGCGCTCGGCCCCGCGGTCCACGCGACGACTAGGCAGCGGCTAAGCAGCGACGAGGCAGCGCTGTCCGGTGCGTGGCACACCTTGTTGGTGGCCAACACCCGCATGCATCATGGCCGTACGGTCGATCTTGCTACGCCCCAGCTCGATGGGGTGTGACGGGGCTGCGCCGTGTTCGCCGGAAGAGCAACGAACAGGGGGATGCAATGAACTGGGACCGTGCCCGCTGGCAGGAGCGCCTCGACTCACTACGTGCTAGTCATCAGGTGCCGGGCGCGGCGCTGGCGGTGCTGGTGGACGGTGAGATCCACGAGTTGGCCAGTGGCGTGCTGCACCGCGGGACCGGCGTGCAGGTGACCCCGGACTCGGTGTTTCAGTCCGGTTCGATCGCCAAGGTGTACACGGCGACGCTCGTGATGCAGCTCGTGGACTCAGGTGAGTTGCGGCTGGAGAGCAGGGTCATCGACGTACTGCCGGGCTTTGCGGTCGCCGATGACGGCGTCACTCAGAGCATGACGATTGGGCAGTTACTCGGCCATACCAGCGGAATCAGCGGGGACTTCACCCACGACACCGGTCGCGGCGCCGACTGCCTCGCCCGTTACGTGCAGGCGTGCGTGACCGTGGGCCAGGACTGCCCGCCGGGGTCCGTCGTTTCCTATTGCAGTACCGGGTATGCGATTCTCGGCCGCATCGTGGAGGTGGTCACGGGTCAGACTTGGGACGACGCGTTGCGCGAGCGGTTGCTCACGCCACTTGGTCTTGAGCATTCGATGACCTTGCCGGAGGAGGCGCTGCGGTTCCAGGTGGCGATGAGCCATCTCGGCGAGCTGGGCAGCGACCCGGAGCCGGCGCCCGTGTGGGACATGTTGCCGCGCTCGGCCGGGCCGTACGGGCGCGTCCTCGTCACCGCCGCCGACGTCGTCCGCTTCGCACGGATGCATCTCGACGGCGGTACGGCGCCCGACGGGACGCGCGTGCTGTCCGCCGAGTCCGCGGCGACGATGCGGCGGCGCGTCGGCGACTGCCTGGACACCTGGTCGTTCATGGCGGCCGGATGGGGCCACGGGTGGGCGTTGTACGACTGGAACGGTGTCGCCGGGTATGGTCACGACGGCGCCGCACTCGGGCAGTTCTCGTACCTGCGTGTCGTGCCTGGCAGCGGCGTCGCCGCCGCGCTGCTGACCAATGGTGGCGGTGCGACCGGCTTCTTCGTGGACCTGTTTCAGGAGTTGCTCGGAGAGCTCGCCGGGGTACGGATGCCCGACGTCTTCGCTCCCGCCGCGCAACCGCAGCCGGTCGATGTCGCCGCGCTCGCGGGCACATATGAACGTGAGGGCATCCGCATGACGATCGACGAGCGAGACGGTGTGCCGCGGCTGCGGTTGCAGCTCACCGGCGGGATGGCCGATTACTCGCCGCCGATCGAGACCGACCTGGTGCCGGTGTCCGACACCGTGCTCGCCATGCCGGGCATCGGCCCCGTCAGCGCGCCGTGGCTGCCCCTGGTCTTCGGGACGCTTCCGAACGGCACACCGTACGTCTACTTCGGCATGCGGGCGACTCCGAGGGTCGCCTGAGAGCCGAGGTCGCCTGAGAGCCGAAGGTCGCCTGAGAAAGCCGCAGCCACCGCGTACTCACGTCGTACTAGACGGACCGTTCGCGATCAGCCGAGTACAGATAGCTGTCACTGAACTGCTCGGCGCCCAGGGTGCGGCCGACCATGATGACCGCCGTGCGCGTGATCTTCGCCGCGTTGATCTGTGCCGCGATGGTCGCCAGCGTGCCGCGCAGGACGATTTCGTCGGGACGGCTCGCCATGGCCACCACGGCAGCAGGGCAGTCGGCGCCGTAATGCGGCAGCAGCTCCGTCACGACCCGCTCCACATGCCGGGCGGCCAGGTGCAGCACGATGAGGGCGCCGCTGCGGCCAAGGGTGGCGAGGTCCTCGCCGTCCGGCATGGGCGTGGCCCGATGGGCGACGCGGGTGAGGATGACGGTCTGGCCGACGGTGGGCACGGTCAGCTCGCGGCCGATGGCCGCCGCTGCCGCTGCGAAAGCGGGCACACCGGGCACCATCTCGTACGGCACGCCCGCCGCGTCCAACCGCCGCATCTGCTCGGCAACCGCGCTGAATATCGATGGGTCACCCGAGTGCAGCCGGGCCACGTCATGACCGGCCGCATGGGCGGCGACCAGTTCGGCGACGATCTCGTCCAGGGTGAGTTGGGCCGTGTCCACCAGACGGGCGTTCGGCGGGCACTCGGCCAGCAACTCGCGCGGCACCAGGCTCCCCGCGTACAGGCAGACGGCACAGCGCGCGAGGGTGCGGGCGCCGCGCAGGGTGATCAGGTCGGCGGCGCCTGGGCCCGCACCGATGAAGTACACCGTCATCGTTCTTCTTCTCCGTCTCCTGGGGCTACTCGGGCTACTCGGGCTGCTCGGGCTGCTCGGGCTGCTCGGGCCAGCCCGGTCGTGGCGGGTGCGGCCGATGCGGTGGTGCTTTCGGCGCCGGTGGTGGGCTTGGCCACGGCCCACTGGGTGACCGGCATCGCCTGTCGCCAGCCGGTGAAGCCGCCCACGGCAACAGCGCGGGCGACAGCGATGCGTATCAGCTCGCCGCCGTGCCGCCGGTACCAGTCGGCAAGCAGCGCTTCCGACTCCATCGTCACCGTGTTGGCGACCAGCCTGCCCCCGCCCGGTAGCGCGGCCCAGCAGGTTTCCAGCAGGTCGGGTGTGGTCAGCCCGCCGCCGATGAACACGGCGTCGGGCGCGGACAGCCCGGCCAGTGCGTCGGGTGCCTTGCCGGTGATCACCTGGAGCGCCGGCACCCCGAGGGCGTCCGCGTTGCGCCCGATGCGCTCGGCTCGTACCGGATCGCGCTCCACGGTCAGGGCGCGGCAGGCACGGTGCGCGCGCAGCCATTCGATGGCGATGGAGCCCGAGCCGCCGCCGATGTCCCACAGCAGTTCGCCGGGGGCGGGGGCGAGTGCGGCGAGCGTCGCGGCGCGCACCCGGCGCTTGGTGAGTTGGCCGTCGTGCTCGTACGCATCGTCCGGCAGCCCGGGGACCGCGGCGAGCCGGGTCGCCTCCGGGGCGGCCCGGCAGTCCACCGCGATCACGTTGAGCGCGTCGCCCGGTGGGTGCGTCCAGTTGGCGGCCGTGCCGGCGAGTTGGCGTTCGCGGTCGCCGCCGAGTTGTTCGAGCACCCGTAGCGCGCTCGGCCCAAAACCCCGCTCGCGCAGCAGCGCGGCGACCTCGGCGGGGGTGTGTGCTCCCGCGCTGAGGACGAGTAGCCGCCGCCGGTCGAAGAGCCACCGGTTCAGCGTGGCCAGCGGCCGTCCGACGAGGCTGACGACGTCGGTGTCCTCCAGCGGCCAACCGAGCCGCGCGCCCGCGTACGCCACGGATGAGGGGTGCGGCAGGACACGCAGCCGGTCCGCGCCCAGCTCCTCGCTGAGCGCCCGGCCGATGCCGTAGAAAAAGGGGTCGCCGCTGGCGAGGACGGCGATACGGTGCCCGGCGTGCGCACCGACCAACCGGGCGACGGCGGGGCGCAGCGGCGACGGCCAGGACACGCGCTGCCCTGCGCAGTCCGCCGGTAGCAGCTCAAGCTGGCGCGTCCCGCCGATGATGACCTCGGCCTCGCGCAGCGCCTCGCGCGCGGTGGCCGCGAGCCCGGCCCACCCGTCGGCGCCGATGCCCACGACGATCACGGGCTCGGCGGCGGCACGAGGTGGAGCGGGCGGGTCGGCGTTCACGACAGGTACCTCGGCGATTGGGGATGGCAGCAGCCGAACTCTACTGACCTGCTGCGATCGTGGTGCGGCCGGGCCGTCGTGCGGGCTGAACGGGCGATGTCACGGACGATGTCACGGACGATGTCACGGGCAATGTCACCGCCCCGGCACCCGCGGCAGTACGCAGTCGCCGCACAGACCGCCGCCCGGCACCCGGTAGTACAGGCAGCAGGTGGTGCGGCGGAAGGGCGGGCGGGAGTCCGGGAGCCAGTGCCCGGACTCCCGCAGCGGCTCCGCCGCGAACAGGTCGCGGGCTAGCGCCAGCGCCCGAGCTTGGGCCGATGCGCCACCTTGGGGTCCGGCTGCCGCCGCAGCGCCGGCTTCCGGTGCCGTGCGGAGCCAGTCGCGTAGCACCATGAGCGCACCCGCCAGTGCCGAGCCGGCGTTTCCCCACAGCAGCGCCCCCGACACTCCGGACGCGGCGCTGGCGCGGTGCAGCGGGATCAGATGCTGATCGAGGACGGCCGTACGGACCTGCTGGGCGAGGCCCACGTCGGCGGCGCCCGCCCCGGCGCCGGGGGCTGTGCCCGCTTCCCGGCCGGTGTCTCCCGGACACGGGTTCGGGCTTGGGGCCGGGGCCGGGGCCGAGCCCGTGGTTGGGCTCGGAGTTGGGCTCAGGCTGGGGCTCGTGGTTGAGCTTGGGGTCGGGCTCGGGGTTGAGCTTGGGGTTGGGCTCGGCAGCCACAGTTCGTTTGGGGCGCTGAGCTCGGGGTGCCACCACAGCCGCTCGGGCCCCAGGTCCGGTACGTGGCCGGTCAGTACGGCGCAGCCGATGGCCATCGACCACAACCGTCCGGCCAGCCCCTGGAAGCTGAGCGAGGCCGCCACCCGCGTCTCGTCCGTGCCCAGCCGCCCCGCCACCGTGGCGTGGCGGTGACGCAGTGCGGGCGACGTCCCTCCGAGGCGCGGGGAGTGCGGGGAGCGCGGGGAGCGCGGGGAGTGCGGGGCCCGAGCGGCGCTCGGTGTTCCGTCGGTGCCCGGGCCCACCTCGTACAGTTCGGCGAGCGGCACATAGCCTTCGGCCCGCGCTGCGGTCGGGTCGGCGGGGTCGGTGCGTACGGCGAAGAACGGGCCGACCTCAGCGACCTGGCGCAGCGTCTTGGCCAGCGGGATGAGCGGGGCGGTGCTGCCGGGCTGGGGCATCGGTGTCAGCCGTCCTTTCGGGGCCCGGGCCTTCGGGCGTTGCCAGGCTAGCGCCCCGGCGCGGGCCGGGCGGGTGCGTTGAGCAGGCCGCTGGCGGGCCGGCCAGGGGGGCCTGCGCACGGCAGCGGGCCGGTTGAGAAGATCGTTGAAGAACCGCGCCAGGCCCCTTGAAGCCATCGATGTGATCACGCGACGCGCCGTCGCGAGCGAACCGACCGGAGCAGCCTGATGAACCACTCCCCCGCCGCCGAAACCGTCCTCACCCGCGTCAGCGGCAGGTCCGCCACGCTCACCCTCAACCGCCCCAAGGCCCTCAACTCCCTTGACCACGCCATGGTGCGCGACCTCGACGCCGCTCTGAGCGGGTGGGAGCTCGATGACACGGTGGACACAGTCGTCATCGCGGGCGCGGGCGAGCGCGGTCTGTGCGCGGGCGGTGACATCCGGGCCATTTACGAGGACGCCCGCGCCGGAGGCACCGCATCGCGTGCCTTCTGGCGTGATGAGTACCTGCTCAACGCCCGTATCGCCCACTACCCCAAGCCGTATGTGGCACTCATGGACGGCATCGTGATGGGCGGTGGCGTCGGGGTGTCAGCGCATGGCGGAGTGCGCATCGTCACCGAGCGGTCGGCCGTCGCCATGCCGGAGGTCGGCATCGGCTTTGTGCCCGATGTGGGCGGTACGCACCTACTGGCCGCGGCGCCGGGCGAGGTGGGTACGCATCTCGCGCTGACGACGGACCGGATGGGCGCGGGCGCCGCCATCGCGTGCGGATTCGCCGACCACTTCGTGCCGGCTGCCCGGCTGACCGCGTTCACGGCCGCACTCGCCTCCCGTACGGCAGCGGAGGCGGTGGCGGAGTTCGCCGAGGCGGCCCCGGTCAACGAGCTCGCTGAGCACCGCGACTGGATCGACGCATGCTACGCCGCCGACTCCGTCGAGGAGATCATCACCCGCCTTCAGGACTGCGGCGTGCGGGAGGCGAAGGAAGCAGCCGAGCAGATCATGAGCCACTCGCCCACCGCGGTGAAGGTGACGCTCAGCGCGCTGCGCCGGGCGCGGCAGCTCGGCACCTTGGAGGCGGTTCTCGACCAGGAGTACCGGGTCTCCTGCGCGGCACTGGCCTGCGCCGACCTGGTGGAGGGCATTCGGGCCCAGGTGATCGACAAGGACCGCCACCCGCGCTGGACCCCCGATCGGCTCGCGCAGGTGAGCCCCACGGACGTGGAGAGGTTCTTCGCGGACCTGGGGGCGGCGGAACTGGGCCTCGCGGCACGCCCCTAGCACCTTCGTGGGGGCGTCTGCGCGCCCCGCTGCGGCAGCGCCGTGGGGCCGCGGGCGCCCTCCTGCCAGAGCACCGCCGTCCAGGGCGGCGAAACGGGCAGGGAACCAGCGGTCGCCCAGGCGCCGCCGCCCAGCCTTGCGGTGGCTTCTACACTCCACCTCATGACGAACATGATCACTGAAATCGCCCGTGACCTCACGCCAAGTGGCACGCTGCGGGCCTCCGTCAACCTGGGCAATCCGGTGCTGGCGCAGGGCCCGCCCACGGCACCGACCGGCATCACGGTGGACATCGCGCGCGAGGTCGGCCATCGGCTTGGCGTGCCGGTGGAGTTCCTGTGCTTCGACGCGGCGCGCAAGTCGTACGAGGCGATGGCGGAGGGCCGGGCCGACCTGTGCTTCTTGGCCGTTGAGCCCGCACGTGAGGCTGAGGTCGCCTTCACCGCACCGTACGTCGTCATCGAGGGCGTGTTCGTCGTGCCGCGCGACTCGACCATCGCCGCGGCGGCCGACGTCGATCGTGCGGGCGTGCGCATCGGCGTCAAGCAGGGGTCTGCCTACGATCTGTTCCTCTCCCGCACCCTGCACCACGCGAGCGTGATACGCGGCGACGAAGGGATAGCTGCCTTCCGCGCCCAGGACTTGGAGGTCGCGGCCGGCATCAGGCAGCCGATGACCGCATATGTCGCGGAACACGACGACGTCCGGCTGGTCGATGACCCGTTCATGCAGATCCGGCAGGCAGTGGGCACGACGAGGTTTCGAAGGAGCGAGACGGTCGCATTCCTGCGGGACCTCGTTGAAGAGCTCAAGGCCAACGGGTTCATCGCGGACGCACTTCGGCGCGCCAACCAGTCCGACACGCTGGTCGCCCCGCTCGCGTAAGGCACGACCCCCGCACGGCACCGACCGCGTACGGCACGGCCGGGTACGGCACGGCGCGCGTACGGCACGGCCGCCGGGCCGCGCCGGCTCAGTTCGGCGTGCGGCCCCCGTTCAACGACGGACCAGGCCGCTCGACCGCGCCGGGGCCGGTGTCGGGGCTGGTCCTGGTCTCGGGGCGGGCACCGGGACTGGCATCGGGGCTGGCGTTAGTCTCGGGGCTGGCGGGTGACCGGAACGCCGCAAGGACCTGTTCCGCCGCGAGCGAGGCCGTCAGCGTGCCCTCGCGAACCTGCCGCTCCACCTGGGGGCTCACCCGGCGGACCTGGGGGTGTTCGCGGAGTTGGGTCAGCAGCTGTTCCTTGACCATCGTCCAGGTCCAGTCCACCTGCTGATCGCGCCGCTTGCGCTCCAGCGCGCCCGTCGCGTCCAACACCTTGCGGTGCTGCTCGATGCGTTCCCACAGGGTGTCAAGGCCCGTGCGTTCGCGAGCGCTACAGGTGAGCACCGGCGGGTTCCACACCTCGTCGGCGCTGGGCCCATCATCCGTCCGCGCGGACGCAGAAGAGGACGCAGAAGAGGACGCCGAAGGAGACGCCTGGGGGCGCAGCAGCCGCAGCGCTCCGGCCAGTTCGCGGGCCGCGGAGCGGGCGTCGCGCTCGTGTGGGCCGTCCGCCTTGTTGACCGCGACCAGGTCGGCCAGCTCCACGACCCCCTTCTTGATGCCTTGGAGCTGATCGCCGGTACGGGCCAGGGTCAGCAGCAAGAAGGTGTCCACCATGTTGGCGACGGCCGTCTCCGACTGGCCCACGCCCACCGTCTCCACCAGTACCACGTCGTAGCCCGCCGCCTCCATCAGCACGATGGTCTCCCGGGTGGCCCTGGCGACGCCGCCCAAGGTGCCCGACGTCGGCGAGGGCCGTACGAACGCGGCCGGGTCCACCGCCAGCCGCTCCATCCGGGTCTTGTCGCCCAGGATGGAGCCGCCCGTACGGCTGGAGGACGGGTCAACGGCGAGCACCGCCACCCGGTGCCCGCGCTCGGTCAGCATGGTGCCCAGGGCGTCGATGAACGTGGACTTCCCCACGCCTGGTACGCCGCTGATGCCAACCCGCCGGGAGGCTCCCGCGTACGGCAGGAGTTCGATCAGCAACTGCTGGGCGAGGGCCCGGTGATCGGGCCTGGTGGACTCCACGAGGGTGATGGCGCGGGCGATGTGGGCCCGGGAGCCCTCGCGGACCCCGCGTACGTAGTCGTCGATGTTGATCGCCTGTGGCATGGGCTCACAACTTGTGGCCGAGCGTCGCACTCAGCGACGTGACCAGGTCGTAGGCGGCGTCCGGGATCACTGTCCCGGGCGGGAAGACGGCGGCTGCACCCATCTCGCGCAGCGTGTCGATGTCCTGTGGCGGGATGACCCCGCCGACGACGATGGTGATGTCCTCGCGGCCTGCTTCGGCCAGTTGCTCGCGCAGCGCGGGCACCAAGGTGAGGTGGCCCGCGGCCAGCGAGGAGACGCCGACGATGTGCACATCGGCCTCCACCGCCTGTCGGGCGACCTCGCCGGGGGTTTGGAACAGCGGGCCGACGTCCACGTCGAAGCCGAGGTCGGCGAACGCGGTGGCGATCACCTTCTGGCCTCGGTCATGCCCGTCCTGGCCCATCTTGGCGACCAGGATGCGCGGCCGGCGCCCCTCGGCCTCCTCGAAGTCGCGGACCAGTGCACGGGTGCGCTCCACGCCTGATGACGGTCCTGCCTCGTCTCGGTACACACCGGAGATCGTACGGATCTGGCCGGAGTGCCGTCCGTAGATCTCCTCCAGGGCGTCGGAGATCTCGCCGACGGTGGCCTTGGCGCGGGCCGCGTTCACGGCCAGGGCCAGCAGGTTGCCCTCCAGGCCGCCGCCTGAGCGCGCGCCGTCCCGGGCGGCCCCGGTCAGCGCCCGCAGCGCGTCCTGACACGCCTGCTCGTCCCGTTCGGCGCGCAGCCTGCGGAGCTTTTCGATCTGCTGGGTGCGCACGGAGGAGTTGTCCACCTTGAGGACGTCGATCTGCTCGTCGCTGTCCACCCGGTACTTGTTGACGCCGATCACCGGCTGCCGGCCGGAGTCGATGCGCGCCTGGGTACGGGCGGCGGCCTCCTCGACCCGCAGCTTGGGGATGCCCGCGTCGATGGCCTGCGCCATGCCGCCGGCCGCCTCGACCTCCTCGATGTGCTGCCAGGCCCGGCGAGCGAGGTCGTGGGTGAGCCGCTCGACGTACGCGCTGCCGCCCCACGGGTCGATGGACCGGCAGGTGCCGGACTCCTGCTGGAGCAGGAGTTGGGTGTTGCGGGCTATGCGCGCGGAGAAGTCGGTGGGCAGTGCCAGCGCCTCATCGAGCGCGTTGGTGTGCAGCGACTGGGTGTGGCCCTGGGTCGCGGCCATCGCCTCGACGCAGGTGCGGGCCACGTTGTTGTACACGTCCTGTGCGGTCAGTGACCAGCCGGACGTCTGCGAGTGGGTGCGCAGCGAGAGGGACTTGGCGTTCTTGGGGTCGAACTGCTTGACCAGCTTGGCCCACAGCAGCCGGGCCGCGCGCAGCTTGGCGATCTCCATGAAGAAGTTCATGCCGATCGCCCAGAAGAACGAGAGCCGGGGCGCGAAGGCGTCCACGTCCATGCCCGCGTCGAGCCCGGCCCGTAGGTACTCCACACCATCGGCGAGGGTGTAGGCCAGCTCCAGATCGGCGGTGGCCCCGGCCTCTTGGATGTGGTAGCCGGAGATGGAGATCGAGTTGTACCGCGGCATCTTCTGCGAGGTGAACGCGAAGATGTCGGAGATGATCCGCATCGACGGCTGCGGCGGATAAATGTAGGTGTTGCGGACCATGAACTCTTTCAGAATGTCGTTCTGAATGGTCCCGGCCAGCTTTTCGGGCGCGACGCCCTGTTCTTCTGCGGCGACGATATACAGCGCGAGTACGGGTAGCACCGCACCGTTCATCGTCATCGACACGCTCATCTTGTCCAGCGGAATGCCGTCGAAGAGCTGTCGCATGTCGTAGATGGAGTCGATGGCGACGCCTGCCATGCCGACGTCACCGGTGACGCGCGGGTGGTCGCTGTCGTAGCCGCGGTGGGTGGGCAGGTCGAAGGCGACGGACAGGCCCTTTTGGCCCGCGGCCAGGTTGCGCCGGTAAAAGGCGTTGGATTCCTCGGCGGTGGAAAAGCCCGCGTACTGACGCACCGTCCACGGCTGATTGACGTACATCGTCGGGTAGGGGCCGCGCAGATACGGGGCAATGCCCGGATAGGTGCGGAGGAAATCGACGCCTTCCAGGTCCTGGCCGCTGTAAAGCGGCTTGACCCCGATGCCCTCGGGGGTCTCCCAGACCAGCGCGTCCACGTCTTTGCCGGTGCTCTCGCGCAGCGCGGCGCGCCAGTCGTCGGTGGCGGGCCCCGCGGCGCCGCTGTCGTCGGTCAGTCCGATGTCCGCGAAATTCGGGATCTCGCCCGTCGCTGCCGCATCGTCCCGCATCACGCAATCCCCATGGTGTCCAGGGCCGAGGTCAGTGCCTCGACCGCGTCGCAGCCCGCGAAGACGAAATCGTCCACCCCGGCCCGCAGATAGTCTTCTCGTCGCTCGCCGGGCCGGCCCGCCAGATAGACCCGGGTGGCGCCCGCTGCCTTGAGCCGGGCGGCGGCGTCCGCTGCCTGCTCGGCGTAGAGCTGGTCGCTGGCACACAGGCAGGCGATCGGTGCGCCGCTGGCGGCGAACGCTTCGGCCGCCGCCTGCGGGTCCGGGCCGGCTTGGTCCTGCACTGCCTCGATGCCGCCCGCCTGGAAGAGGTTGGCCGCGAAGGCGGCACGCGCGGTGTGTGCGGCGGCCGGGCCGAGCGTCGCGAGGAAGATCCTCGGCCGCTGTCCGTTCGCCGCCTGGTGAGCGTCGCTGCGGGCCCGCAGCGCCTCGTAAGCCTCGTCGCGGCGCACCCGCGGCAGGCCCGCCCCCGACGCGGACTTCGCCCGGGAGGACCTCGCCGATGTGAGGTCGGCCTCACGCTCGACCGCCTGCTCGTCGAGCAGCGGGAACTCGCTGACGCCGGTGATCGGCTCCTTGCGCCGGGCGAGGTCCTTCGAGCGGCGCTGCCAGGTGGCGGCGATCCGCTCGGGGATCAGCCCGGATTCGAGGCCGCGGACCAGGCCGCCTCCGGCTTCGATCTCCTGGAACCAGGCCCAGGCTGCCTCGGCGACCTCGTCGGTCAGCCGCTCCACGTACCAGGAGCCGCCTGCCGGGTCGATGACCCGGGCCAGGTGCGACTCCTCCAGCAGGATGGAGGAGGTGTTACGGGCGACGCGCCGGGCGAAGCCGTCCGGCAGGCCCAGCTCGCTGTCGAAGGGCAGCACGGTCACGGCGTCCGCGCCGCCGACTCCGGCGCCGAGCGTCGCGACGGTGGTGCGCAGCATGTTCACCCATGGGTCACGCCGGGTCATCATGACCGGTGAGGTCACCGCGTGCTGCCGTTGTGCGACGTCAGCGGTGTTGGCCGCGCCGCAGACCTGCGCGACCCTGGCCCACAGGCGGCGGGCGGCGCGCAGCTTGGCGATGGTCAGGAACTGGTCGGCGGTGGCCGCGTAGCGAAACTCCAACTGGCCCAGCGCGGCATCCACGGTCAGCCCCGCGGCCGTCAGCTCGCGCAGATAGCCGACGCCGGCGGCGAGCGAGCAGCCGAGCTCCTCGGCAGTGGAAGCACCGGCCTCGTGGTAGGGCAGCGCGTCCACGCTCAGTGCCCGCACACCCGGGTAGTCGCGGCTCGCGCGGCGAGCCAGTTCGGTGGCGGCGGCGAGGTGCCCCTCGATGGACTGCGCCGATCCGATGCCGGTGCCTGGGCCGGTACTGGTTCCGGTGCGGGCGATGATGCCGTACGGGTCGGCGCCGAGGGTGGCGAGCGCGGCGTGGCGGGGTACCTCGCGTTGGTCGTACAGAGCGAGCAGCGCCACAGCCGCGGCGGGGAAGTCGGCGCCCGCGTCGAGGACGACGGTCACCAGATCGAGGTAGACCCCCTCCAGGGCCCGCGGCAGCGCGTCGATGGGCAGCGCGTCGGCGCCGACCGCGAGCCACAGCGAGGTCACCCCGTTCTCCAGATCGGCGAGGACCGCTTCGCGGGTGCGCTCGGGGTCGGGGTGCGCATGGCGCTGGCGTACATCCCAACCGGAGACCGCCGTCCCCTCTGGTCGCCCACCGCGTGTGAACGGGGGGAAACCTGGGTACCCGGCGGCGTCTGACGCATGCGGGGCGTCGTCGGCGGTGTAGAGGGGGCGGGCTGAGATCCCGTCCTGGAGCGAGGTTGTCAGCGCCTCCTCAGCCGCGACGCCGGTGGCGTCTGACGCGCCGGACTTACGCAGCACGTTTCCAACAAGGTGTTGCCACTGCTCTCGGGAAGCTTCCGGGAACTCGGCGGCCAAGGGGAGCCCTTCGGGCAGGACCGTCATGGGACGGAGACTAGGGGAGGGTTGCGGGCGACAGGAGTGCGGCACCCTGTGATCTTGCCCTCGTTACGCTCGCGTAAGCGCCGCATATCGCTAAGGTACGGGCAGAATGACCTGCAAAGAGCTTATGCGCAACGGGGGTTGACCATGGGAGACGGCACGGATGGGACCGCTGTGACGGATTTGACAAGTGAGGCGACGGCCGTCGTGCCGCGCGCGCTGGTCCCCGCCACGGTCGCCTGGGCCGAGGCCGTCCGCAGCGACGCCGAACCGGATGTGCTGTTCCCCGAGGAGGAGGCCCTACTGGGCCGCTCCGTGCTCAAGCGGCGCCGTGAATTCACCACGGTACGCGCCTGCGCCCGGCGCGCGATGGCCGGTCTCGGGCTGCCTCCTGTACCGGTGCTGCCCGGCAAGCGCGGCGAGCCCGGTTGGCCCAAGGGCTTGGTCGGCAGCATGACGCACTGTGACGGCTACCGAGCGGCGGCCCTCGCGCCGGCCACCGTGGCCCGCTCGATCGGCATCGACGCGGAGCCGCACGCCCCGCTGCCCGATGGGGTGCTCGACGTGGTGACGCTGGCCCCCGAGCGGGAGCGCGGCAAAGAGATCGCGGACGGCGCCTGGGGGGACGGCCCGGTGCACTGGGATCGGCTGCTGTTCAGCGCGAAGGAGAGCGTCTTCAAGGCCTGGTATCCGCTGGCGCGGCGGGAATTGGACTTCACCGAGGCCGAGTTGACCTTCGAGGCGGAGCCGCGGCCGGCTGGCGACACCGGCGGACCGGACCGGGTAGGCACCTTCCACGCACGGCTACTCCCCTCGGCGGATATTCCGCAGGGGTTCCCCTTCACTGGATTCGATGGCCGATGGGTGATCCACGATGGGTTTGTCGTCACCGCGATCGTGGTGCCGACAGCAACGATCCCCAGCGCACGGGGTTAACCGTCCCGGCCGTGCGGGGGTGAAGCTCGCCCCGCCCCTGCGCTGGCCTTGAAGGCGGCGCGCCTGGCGAGCCACTCGCGCACGCGCTCCGGCGGCCAGCGCCGCCCCGCCCACCGCATCCACCCACCGGCCGCCGGACGCCCTCGCCACGCCCGCCACTGTCCGACTTGCCGCTCGCTGACTCGCCGCTAGCCAACTTGCCGCTAGCCGCCCGCCACGGAACGCCCGCCTGGCGACGGCCCCGGCTTCAGGCGAGGCGCATGAGATTGAGGGCCTTGGCGCGGTCGCGGGTTTCGAGGGCATCGACGAGGCTGACGTGCCGCGCGTACTGCGCTTCACGGTCCGCGATCGGAGCGGTCTCCGCAAGGGTCAAGAGCGTGGCGTACATGGAGCGCAGCAGGCTGTTGGGGCTGATGGCGGCGAGGCGGGTGCGCAACTGACGGTCGGCGTCCGCGAAGCCGCCCGCGTCGGCGTTCTCGACCGCAGCGGCCAGGTCGGCCAGTATCCCGCGCAGATCGGCGATGTCGGCCGGCGAGGCGTGCCACAGGGCGTCATTGGCCAGCAGCGGGTCCAGGGCGTCGCGGATATGCAGGGCCTCGTCGGCGCACACCTCGTCCGGCTGGTGGTCGTCCAGGGCGAGTACGGAGTTGCCCAGGCGGCGTATGGCCGACTGTTCGGCGGCGAAGAGGCCGCCGCCGGGGCCGGGCCGGACGGTGACAAGGCCGCGCGACTGGAGCAGGCGCAGGGTCTCGTTGAAGGTGCCGACGGACACACCGCATTCGGCGCGCAGTTCGTGCTTGGTGCCTAGTCGTGCGCCCGGCTCCGCGTCTGCGACCAGCGCCGCGATGCGTTCGGCGGCGACCTCGGCGCGGGAGGCCGCGGGCCGTTCCCACTCGCCCCGCCGCAGCGCCGGGGGTTCGGCGCCCTCGCGCCCTCCGGGCCCTGCGGGTGTGGCGGGCGAGCGCCCTTGCCTGCTGTCGTCCGTGGCGTCCACTCGACCTCACCCATCCTCGCACAATTGATTATGACGAATAGCATCGCACCCCCTTGACACTTCTGGATACCCACAGCCATGATCACCATAATCATCATGATGAATGGAGTGACATGGTGAACGAGCCAGTGGACGAACAGGATTTTCGGGATGTGATGGCCGGGGTGTGCGCTCCGGTGACCATCGTGACCACCACCCAGGACGCCACGCCGCACGGAACAACCGTCAGCGCCTTCGCCTCGCTCTCCTTGCGCCCGCCGATGGTCTCCCTCGCGCTGGACCGCGCGTCGGAGCTCTTGGCGCGCGTGCTGGTGACGGAGCGGTTCGGGGTGAATGTGCTGGGGGCCGGGCAGCACGAGGTGGCGATGACCTTCGCGCGGCGTACGCCCGACCGGTTCGGCGCCGTCCCATGGCAGTACGACCACGGGCTACCCCGACTGGCGGGCGCCCCTGGTTGGCTCGTATGCACACTGGCCTCGGTGGTTGAGGGCGGGGACCACCTCTTGCTCCTTGGGTCGGTCATACACGCCCAGGCGTCCACCGCCGCGCCCCTCGTGTACGGCAACCGTGTCTTCGGCACGCACTCCGCCTTTGCCCCACATCCGCACCCGGTGCAGCCCTCGGCCGCCGTGCCGCTCGCCGCCCTCCCCCTATGACCCACCCCAGGCAGGAGACAGCCATGACCACCACCCTCACGAACACGACCCCTAGCCCTACCGCGCCTCCGACCCGCACCGAACTGGTGGCGCGGGCGACGGCACTACAAGGGCTGTTGCGCGAGCATGCGGGCCAGATCGAAGCGGATCGCAGGGTGACCGACGAGGTCATCGACGCGCTGACCGAGGCGGGCCTGTTCCGACTGACCGTCGCGCGTCGCTTCGGGGGCTACGAGACCGACGTACGGACCATCCTTGACGTGTCGGCCGCCATAGCCGAGGGCGACGGCTCCACGGGGTGGGTCGTGACCTTGGTCAACACCTGCAACTGGCTGGCCGGGCTCTTTTCGCCACAGGCTCAGGACGACGTCTTCGGCGCCGACCCCGATACCCGGGTGACCGGGGTCTTCAGCCCCACTTCCAGCAGCCGCAAGGTCGCAGGAGGCTGGCGGCTGACCGGCCGCTGGTACTACAACTCGGGCTCCTGGCACTCCACATGGGCCGTCCTTGCCATGCCGCTGACCGATGCGGGCGGAGAGGTGATCGACCAGGCCATGGTGTTGGTGCCGCGTACGGAGCTGGAGATGGAGGACGTCTGGTTCACCGCGGGCATGCGCGGCAGCGGAAGCAACTGCCTGATCGCCACGGACGTGTTCGTGCCCGAACACCGCGTGGCGTCGCTGCCCGGCGCGATCGACGGTACGGCCGACAACGGGCACGGGGAGGCGGGGCTGTACCGCTCGTCCTTCGCACCCTTCGTCGCCACCGTCCTTGGCGGCGCCCAACTGGGCCTTGGCCGGGCCGCGCTCAAGCTGGTCACCGGCAAGGCCAGGACCAAGCCCATCTCGTACACCTACTACGAGACCCAGGCGGATTCGGTGGCCGTACAGCTCCAGGTGGCCGAGGCCGCCATGAAGATCGACACCGCGGAGTTACACCTGCACCGAGCCGCTACGGACATCGACGAGGCCGCCGCCCACGGCACTCACCTCGATGTCCTCACCCGCGCCAGGGTCCGAGCCGACACCGGCCACGCCATCCACAACGTCCTGGACGCCATCAACACCCTGCTCAATGTGCACGGCGGCGGCTCCTTCGCCGACACCAACCCCTTACAGCGGATCTGGCGCGACGCCAATACCGCCGGGCGGCACGCGGTCGCCACGCCCGCGGTCGGCATGGAGATTTACGGCAAGCTGCTGCTCGGCGTCGAAGAGCGCATCACGCCCTTCATCTAGCTACGGCTACGGCTACGCAGGGCGCATAGGGCTTACGAGCCGCAGAGCGGCCTACCGCGCGCCGGGGCACGGCACGGGTGAAACCCCAGGGAGACCCCGGGAGACCCTGGGAGACCCCGAAGAAAGGAGCCCGAACCTTGGGGCTTCATCCGATCCTGCCCGCAAATGCGGCACTGGTCCGACAAAAGGTTTGCAGGTGCCGCTGAAAGTGGCTTAATCTCCCGCACATGCAGTCCTACAGTATCGGTCAGGCCGCGCGGCTGCTCGACGTCAGTTCGGACACTGTCCGGCGCTGGGCCGACGCGGGCCGAGTCACCACGCATCGGGATGAGTCCGGGCGGCGGCTGATCGACGGACAGCATCTCGCGGCCTTCTCCGTGGAGCTCGCGCAATCCGCCGGCGGCGATGAGGACGTGCCGTACACCTCGGCCCGTAACGCCTTCCCCGGCATCGTCACCGCGATCAAGCTCGGCGACGTCGCCGCACAGGTGGACATTCAGGCCGGGCCGCACCGGCTGGTTTCGCTGCTGACCCGAGAGGCCGTGGAAGAGCTTGGCCTTGAGGTGGGCATGCAGGCCACCGCCCGGGTGAAGTCCACCAATGTGCACATCGATCGCGTGTGACCCACCGCCCCGCGTGCGCTGCCGTCTGCTCGCCACGGATTTTCAAGGAGCCGTTCCATGCCCCTTCCCCTCCCCCGGCGATGGACTGCGCGGCGCACTGCCGGCGCCGCGCTGTGTGCCATAGCCCTGCTGCCATTGCTGGCCGCTTGTGGCTCCGATGACGAGGCCAACGGGCCGGGTGGCAAGACGCAGTTGACCGTGCTGGCCGCGGCGTCGCTCACCGATGTGTTCGCGAAGGTGGGTGACGCGTACGAGAAGGAGCACCCGGATGTACGAGTGCGGTTCTCCTTCGCCGGGTCACAGGATCTCGCTGCGCAGGTGCGGCAGGGCGCCCCGGCCGATGCACTGGTCACGGCGGACACCAAGACGATGGCCGGGCTGCGATCCGACACCGGCGACCCGGCAGTCATCGCCAGGAACCGACTGGTGATCGCCACCGGCGAGGGCAACCCGCGGCACGTGAAGAGCCTGCAAGACCTCGCAGACTCGGACCTCAAGGTGGTACTCGCGGCGCCCGAGGTGCCGGTGGGTCGCTACAGCAAGAAGGTGCTCGACGCGCAGCACGTGCACGTGCAGCCGGTATCGCAAGAGCCGAGCGTGCGCGCGGTGCTCAGCAAGGTGAAGCTCGGCGAAGCCGACGCGGGCATCGTCTACGTCACGGACGCGGCCACCGCCGAGCATCGGATCGACACCGTCGCCATCCCCGACGCACAAAACGCCATCGCCTCCTACCCCGCGGCAACCCTCAACTCTTCGCGACACGGCGCGCAGGCGGCTGCCTTTGTGCGGTGGCTGAGCACCGCGAAAGCCCAGAAGATGCTGCATAACGCGGGGTTCCAGCGCCCCTGACGGTAAGGAACCGGCACGGATGAAACGCACTGCGCGCAGCACGGGGAGCGCCCCCGGGCGCGAGTTTCGGCGCTCCCCCTGGCACAAGCCGCGCCGCCTCCCCGGGTGCCGGTCCGGGCCCGGGCGCCTCCCCGGACGCCGGGCCGCATCGGGGCGGCGAGCACCGCGGCGGGGCGCGCCGCTGGCGCTCGCGCTGCCCGCCGCGCTCGCGGTCGCGCTGCTACTGCTTCCGCTGGCCGGCATCGTGGCGCGTACCTCCTGGTCCGACCTCGGTACGCATCTGGGCAGCCCGGCGGTGCGGGAGGCGCTGCGGCTTTCGTTGACCGTCTCGTTTTGGTCGCTTGGCATCTCCGTGCTGCTGGGGGTGCCGCTCGCCTGGATGCTCGCCCGCAGCGCGTTTCCCGGCAAGACGCTGGTGCGTTGCCTGGTGCTGCTGCCGATGGTGCTGCCGCCGACCGTGGGCGGTGTGGCGCTGCTGCTTGGCGTCGGCCGGCGGGGGCTGCTCGGCGGGGTGCTTGAGGACTGGTTCGGGGTGACGCTGCCGTTCTCTACGGCGGGCGCGGTGATCGCGGCGACGTTTGTCGCGATGCCGTTCCTGATCATCAGCTTGGAGGGCACCCTGGCCGGGCTGCACACCCGGTACGAGGAGACCGCGGCCTCGCTTGGCGCATCCCCGTGGCGGGTGTTTCGCACCGTCACGCTGCCGCTGGTGGCGCCGGGGCTCATCGCGGGCGCGGCGCTGACCTGGGCACGGGCCCTGGGCGAGTTCGGGGCCACGATCACCTTCGCGGGCAACCTGCCGGGCGTCACGCAAACGCTCCCGCTCCAGGTGTACTTGTTGCTGCAAGACGATCCGGAGGCCGCCACCTCGGTCTCGCTCCTGCTGCTCGCCATCGCGATGGCGGTGCTGATCGCGTTGCGTGGCCGCTGGGCGGGCGGCGCGCCGGCGGCCGGCAGGGCGGCAGCACGCCGGGCCGCGGTCCACAGTGGCATCGACAGCGACGCTCCGGTTGGCGAGATCAGCGGCCACGGCCCTTCCGATGGCCACGACGGCGCGAGCGGCAACGGCAACAGCAACAGCTGGGACAACGGCTGGGAAGGGGCCGCGGAGCGTACCGGCGTGCCGCAGGACGATGCGAGATGGCCGCTCCAGGCCGAACTCACCGGCTTCAACGAGCTCCGCATCGACGCACAGCCCGGCACCACCATCGCCGTCGTCGGCCCCAACGGAGCGGGCAAGACCACCCTGCTACGCGCCCTGCTGGGGCTCACCGACCGTTCGCGGGCCGCACTGCGGCTCGGTGCCGACGAGGTGAGCGCGCTGCCGACGCACCGCAGGGGCGTGGCGTGGGTGCCGCAAGACGGCGCGCTGTTTCCCCATCTGACGGCGTTGCGCAACACCGCGTACGGCCTGCGGTCGCGTGGCGTAGGCAGGGCGGAGGCGCACCGGCAGGCGCGACTGTGGCTGGATCGGCTCGGGGTTGGCCAGTTCGCACAGCGCCGGCCAGCTCAGCTCTCCGGCGGGCAGGCGCAGCGGGTGGCGCTGGCCAGAGCGTTGGCGGCCCGGCCGCGGCTGCTGCTTCTCGATGAACCGCTGGCTGCACTCGATCAGACGACGCGCGCCCTGGTACGACATACGCTGCGCCGGCATCTGTCCGACTTTGACGGTGTGTGTCTGATCGTCACCCATGATCCGGTGGAGGCGATCTCGCTCGCCGATCGGGTGCTGGTCCTGGAGGGGGGTCGGGCCGTGCAGTACGCGACACCGGCCGAAGTGACTCGCCATCCGCGCTCGCCGTGGGTGGCCCGGATGCTGGGCCGTAACGCCTGGTCCGGCAGCACGACCCCGGACGGCGGCCTGTGCCTGCCGGGCCCGGGGCGACTGGTGGTAGCCGACCCGCTACCCGTATCGGACGCGGTCGTTTCGAGCCCCGACTCCGCGACGGAACAGGGTGAACAGAACAAACGGGGCACGCTCCCGACCGAGCCCGGCGGGGGCGCGGCAGGCCAGGGCTCCCCCGCGCCGACCGAGCCAGCCGAGCCAGCCGAGCAACCGTCATCCGGGCGCCACGTTCCGCCCTCGCCTCAGCGCGGTGAGGTGATGGCCATCTTCGGGCCCGAGGCGGTCTCCGTGCACCGGGAGAGGCCGACCGGCAGCCCGCGTAACGTGTGGCCGGGACACGTGCGGGAGATCACCGCCGTGGGCAGCCGGCTGCGGGTGTTGATCAGTTCGGATCAGGTGCCGGATCTGGTCGCCGAGATCACACCGGCGGCAGCCGTGGAGTTGGACCTTGCGGACGGCACCGCCGTATGGACCAGCGTCAAGGCAACCGAGATCACCCTGGTACCGCTCTGAGGGTCGTCGGCCCACCAACTCCGGGCGCCCACCGGCCCGTTGGGGCCGATGGGCGGCGCCGAGGGCGTCAGCAGGGGCGGCGCCAGGAGTCCAGGCCCAGCTTCTTGCGCATCGAGCTGAGGCCAAGGCGCTTGGCCGTGGAGCAGAATTCATCCGGCTCCAGGGTGTACTCCACGTGAAAGACGGCCTTGTCCGCCTTCACGAACGGGGTGAGCTTGGCGCACTCGCCGAATTCGGCGCACTCCTCGTTGACGGCGAACTCGAAGTCGTCCACGAGTTCCGTGATCTGGTCGAGGTCGTTTTTAAGCCCCACGGCGAGGCCGCGCTCATGGGCGAGCCGGGACAGCGCGCGGTTGTAGGCGAGTTGGTGGGCGCCGGTGAGCGGGAAGCCGGTGCGGTTGCGGTACGCGTCCATCAGGTCCGGCTCGACGCCGTCGAAGCCCTTGTCGCGGCACATGTCCATGCGCTTGGCCATGAGCGGCAGCACGGTGTCCAGTTCGCGGATGTCCAGCCACCGCTCGCCTTCCCAGCCGTTGCTCTTACCGCGTACGGAGACGGGGAAGTCGTCGGCGTCGGGCCGCCAGTCTTCCCAGGCGCCCGCGTTGATGTAGCAGATGACCTTGCGGTCGTCGTCGTGCAGCCGCTCGACGGTGGCCGCTGAGTTCTCGAAGCCGTCGATGTCGTAGACGGGTACGTCGATGCCGGTGTCCACCCGGCCATCGAGCTGCCACTGCCAGGCCGTGCGGGCCTTCGGCTGCCACAGCTCGGCGGCCTCGTCGCCAGGCGTCGCCGAAGCCGTCTTCGTTGGCTTCGCCTGCGGCGTCTTGGACGCCTCGTCGCCGTCCGCGTTCCCGCCCGAGCACCCGGCGACCGCAAGGAGGGCCGCAGCAGCGAGCGCCGCGAACACGGCACGCGCTCTCACCCGTCCTGCCCCACGTCGTTGTTGCCGTCTGCCGGCGGGTACCGCCATGGATTGCTTCCCTTCCCTGGTACCGCGCAGTGCAGTGCCGCTCCGCGATTATACGATGTAGAGGCGACCTGGCCGCGCTGCCTGTCCGGCACCGCGTACACCAGGTGACAAAACCGCCACGGATCGTGCCGGGCGGCCCAGGCGGGCACCTGAACCCGCTGGTAGGTGTGCCAGTCGCCCTCGAAGGTGACCAGCACGTCGGCGATCTTCGCATAGCCGGGATGTGGGTGGATGCCCGGGTTGAGCACCACGGTGCGCGCACCGAGCAGCCGGGCGGCGCGAGCCAGCATGTGATAGCGCAGCAGCAGCAAGGGGCGGGCCGCCGCCTGATCGAAGAAGACGCCGTCCACGCCGTACCAGCGGCGGTGTCGGCGGATATCGGTGAGCACCGCCCGCAGCGGTCTGCGGCCGTAGTCGGTGTCCACGTAGCCGAGCAGCCGCACGCCCGCGCTGTGCAACTCGTCCGCCGCGGCCTCGAACGCCGGGTCGGGGCGCTTGCCCGGGCCATCGGCCGCGTTGAGCACCACGGCGTAGAGCTGCCGTGCGCGCCCCCGAAGCGCCTGCCAGGCCGCCGGGTCCACCGTGGGGTGGACGTATAATGGCACCAGTAGGCGCCCCGAAGGGGTGTGCGCGGAGTTCTGTGTGGTCACTGAGCTCCATCTGTACGGGCTGTCCGGGCCGTTCAGCCCCTTTGTGCTTTCAGCTACTTTCAGGTGCTTCAGGTGCTTCCGTGTGCTGGGCGCAGGGTTCCCACGGGCTTGCCGGTGGCCGCGGCCCACAGGTCGGCGAGCGACTGTGGGAAGGAGTACCGAGGTCGCCAGTCCAGGGCGCTGACGGTCGTGGTGATGTCGGCCCAGGCGCGCGATGCGGCCGGCGAGCGTGTCGATCCCACCCCGTCCTCGTCGATCCGGCCGCCGAAGCCGGCGAGTTGCGCGAGTCCGCTGGCTACGGCGCGTACCGGCTTGGCGGTGCCGCTGCCGACGTTGAGTACCGGGGGCAGTGGGGCAGTGGCGATGGTGGCGCGGACGATGGCCTGTGCGACGTCTCGTGCGTCGATGAAGTCGCGGTACGCGGACAGGTCGCCGACCTGCACCGCGCTGCCGCGCTCCGCATCGCGCAACAGCCCGGCCAATCGTCCGGGCAGGCTGCTGGCCGGGGAGCCCGGGCCGATGGGGTTGAAGACGCGGAGCACCACAGCGTCAAGGCCGGAGTTGGTGACGGCGAGCGTGCCGGCGAGCTTGGTGGCCCCGTACACGCTGAACGGGCAGGTGGGGCTGGATTCGGTGAGGGCAAGCCCCTGGCCGGACGCCCCGTACTCGGCGGCGGAGCCCAGGTGCACCAGACGAGCGGTGGGGGCCGCCTCGCCCAGCGCGGCACACAGGGCCGCCGGGCCGCGGGCGTTGGTGCCGGCGAGGGCGAGCGAGCTGCCGCCCACGGCGCCCGCGCAGTTGACGACCGTGTCCGGGCGCAGTGCGCCCAGCGTGTCGGCGAGTTGCGCCACACCGGCGGTGGCCAGGTCGATATGGACGTCGGCTGCGGGCGAGCGACCGCCGATCAACACCTGCGCGCCGGGCACGGCGCGCAGGTGTTGGACGGTGTGCTCGCCGAGGAAGCCGCTGGAGCCCAGGACGAGAATGCGCATCAGAGCAGTCACGCTCCCTTGATGAGGACGCCGCGCCGTGCGGTGAACTCGGCGTTAGCACGGTCATAGTCGTCGGGCCGGCCTATGTCGAGCCAGTAGCCGTCGAAGTCGTACGCGTGCGGCGGGGTGTCGTTCTTGAGTAGGTCGAGTACGAGTTCGTCGAAGCCGAGCGGAAGCCCGGGGGTGTAGGGGCCGAGGGTGTCCCGTGAGACACCGTAGACGCCCATGGACACGCGATAGTCGATGCTGGGTTTTTCGGTGAAGCCGACCACTCGGCCCGACTCGGTGGTCAGCACCCCGAAGTCGATGTTGACCTGACGGGCGTAGGTGGCGATGGTCAGCGGCGCCCCGCTGTTCTCGTGGGTGCACAGCACTTTCCCGAAGTCGAGGTCGGTGAGGATGTCACCGTTCATGACCAAGAAGTGCTCGGGCAGCCGATCGAGCATGGTCAACAGCGGGCCCATGGTGCCCAGTGGGCTGTCCTCGGAGCTGTACCCCACGCGCAGCCCCCACTGCGAGCCGTTGCCGACGTAGGCGCGGATGATGTGTCCGAGATGGCCGATGGCCAGCGTGCAACTGGTGAACCCGGCAGCGGCGAGCTGCCGCATGACGATTTCTAGAATCGCGTGCTGATCCCCGATGGGCACTAGTGGCTTGGGCAGAGCGGTGGTGTACGGGCGCAGTCGAACGCCCTTGCCACCGGCCAGGATGACTGCGTGCATGGAGGGTTCCTCTCTCCGGTAGGTCCGCGAGTGGTCGCGGACGGTGGTGGTACGCGATAACCCCGGGCGGCGCGCGTGGAGATAGCTGGGGATGACGCAGCCGCGAGGGAACACGGCGGCCTATCGAGGCCACCGTTGGCGCGCGGCGGCCTCACGGGCCGCGGCACCGTCAAACGTTGTAGAGGTCGGTCTTGTAGCGGGCTAGGTTCGCCGGGTCCCGGAAGAAGTCGATGGTGTGGCCCAGGCCGTCTTCCAGGGTGTGCGCGGGGGCCCAGCCGGTTGCGGCACGCAGCCGGGAGGCGTCACAGACCAGGCGCATGACCTCGGAGTCGGCGGGCCTGATGCGCTGGGCGTCCTCGTGGACCTCGATGGTGGTGTCCATCAACTTGCCGATGAGGCGCACGAGTTCGCCAACGGAGATCTCGCCGCCGGTGCCCGCGTTGAAGGTGTGTCCGACGACCTGTTCGGCGGGGGCAGTGCCGACCGCGAGGAAGGCCGCGGCGGTGTCCTTGACGTAGCTGAAGTCGCGGGTGGGGCGCAGATCTCCGAGGGTGATGGTGCGTTGGCCTGCGGCGACCTGGCCGATCACGGTGGGGATCACGGCGCGCATCGACTGGCGCGGGCCGAAGGTGTTGAACGGGCGCAGCGTGACGACGGGGGTCGCGAAGCTGGCGTGGTAGCTGTCGGCGAGCCGGTCGCCTCCGGCCTTGGATGCGGCGTACGGCGACTGGGTGTTGATCGGGTGGTCCTCGGTGATCGGCACGGTTTGGGCGGTGCCGTACGTCTCGCTGGTGGAGGTGTGCACCAGGCGCGGGATCTCCTGGTGGCGCACGGCCTCAAGGAGGTTGAGGGTGCCCGTGATGTTGGTTTCCACATAGCTGTGCGGGGCGCGGTAGGAGTACGGGATGGCGATCAGCGCGGCCAGGTGGTAGACGGCATCGACGCCGGCTACTAGGCCGTTCACCGAGCCGGGGTCGCGGACGTCACCGAGTACGACCTCGACGTGGTCGAGCACGTCCGCCGGCAGGGTCTCCAGCCAGCCGAACGAGGAGAAGGAGTTGTACTGCACCATTGCGCGCACCCGATGGCCGGCCGTGACCAGCGTCTCTACCAGGTGCGAGCCGATGAATCCCTCGGCTCCTGTGACGGCGACGGGCGCGCTGCCCGGGGCGCCGGCTGGCGAGGCGGGTGAGGCAGGCGAGGCGGCAGCAGCGGGAGGGGTGGCAGCGGTGGCGGACGAGGGGGTTGTTGGGGACGAGGACATGCTAGAGCTCCGTTTCTCGTGAGTGCGTGGTGCGGTTGTGTGGTGACGTACGGCCGTACGGCGTGCGGGCGTGTCAGCGGTGGGCCGTGATGCGGCCGAGCAGCGCGGTGGCGGCTCCCAGCAGCACGGCGGCGGTACAGCAACAGGCGGCGAGCTGGACGGAGGTGGGCGTCCAGGCGTGCAGGGCGAGCGGCACGGTCTCCACCACGGCGGCGGCCAGTGTGCTGAGGGCGGGAATCCATGCGGTGCCAAACGCCTGGAGCAGTAGCCCTGTCCACATCACGGCACCGAGCGCCACCACGGCGGCCAGCCGCTGCGGGCCAAGGTGCGGTCCGTCTGGCCATAGGGCCGCCGTGGTGTAGACGAGGACGGCGAGGACGGACAGGTAGACGGCCATGCACCGGGCCAGCACCCAGGCGGCGCGCAGCAGCAGTGCGCCCGCTGTGGTGCTTTCGGCCAGCGCGGCGAGCGCGAGGCCACGGCAGCGGTAGAGCAGCCATTCGGCCACACCCATGCTGAGGGTGAGCGCGATGACCGAAGGGCCGGTGAGCGACGCCCCTGCGCCGTAGCGCAGCACATCGCCGAGGACGGCCACCGAGGTGAGCACGGCGCAGCCGAGCCCGAACAGGCCGTAGGGCACCGACTCGTGCCACCGTGGGCCGGCGCTCTTCCGGTTCTTCTCCTCCCCGTCCGCCGTGGCCTTCGGCCGTTCGGCGATGGCCCGGGTGATGGCCAAGGCCGCGGCCGACAGCGCGGCCAGCACGGTGGCCAGGGGCAGCGCGGCGCGTACGACACTTGGCAGGTCGATCCAGAGCAGCACGGTGGAGCCGACGCCGATGGGCAGCAGGCTGTACAGCAGCTCGCGCTCCTTGCCGAGCACCAACAAAGCGGTGGCGGCGGCCAGGTAGACCGACTGGCCCGCGGCGAACGCCATGGCCGCGCCCGGGCCTGGCAGCACCAGTGCGGCGGCGAAGGCAAGCACCGCGCCCAGTGTGCCGCCGATGCGTAGGCAGGCGGCGGCGGCCGGGCTGCCGCCGAGCGCGAGCCAGCGGTAGGCGCGGTGCGCGAGGGCCTGGTTCCAGGCCCAGCCGACCAGCGCGGAGGCGGCCAGCGGGCCGGTACCGGCGGAGAGGCCGAAGAGCCCGGTGGGTCCTTCGAGGAAGGGTGTGCTGAGTACGTAGCCGAGCCCCGGCAGGGTGAAGACCACGCCGCGCAGCAGGAAGCGGCCGGGTTTCGCGTGCCACGGGTCGGATCGGGCGGGTGGTTCGGGAAAGCCGCGCGGCACGCGCTCGTAGAGCTCGGTGGCGAGTTCGAAGACGTTGCGGCGGCCGTAGCGCGCGGTGATCTGCTCCCCGGTCAGGCCGTCCGCCTCAAGGAAGGCGGCGATCTCATCGGGGTGCACGGCGGCGGCGCACACGTCGGCAAGCCGTTCCACCAGGTCATCGAGCGGGTCATCGGCCCAGGACGGGGCGGGGCGCGGCGCGCGCTGGTGGCGACCCCCGTCGTCGCCGGCCTTGTGGTCGCGGACGCGTCCTTGGCCGGTGAACACCGAGGTGGGAGGTGTCGCTGCGGGGCGGGACGGATCGGGTACGGGGCCGGGGACCAGCCGTAGCGGGCCGCTCATCCGGCACCTCCGGCGGCGATGGCCCGGGCCCAGGAGGGCCGCGGCGCGCCTGTCGTGCGGTGGGGTTCGCGGTCCTGGCGTCGCCCGGAGAGGCAGTGGTAGATGTCCCGAAAGGTGTCGATGGTTTGCCGCAGCGTGAACTGCTCGATGACGCGCAGCCTGGCGCCCTCGCCCATGCGCGCTCGTAACTGCGGTTCCTTCAGGAGCCGCAGTGCGGCCTGTGCCATGCGTTCGGGGTCCCGGGGCGGCACCACAAGGCCGGCGTCGCCGACCGCTTCTCGCACCCCGCCAACATCGGTGGACACGGTGGCCCGTCCGCAGGACATGGCCTCGATGAGGGTGAAGGGGAAGCCTTCACTGACGCTGGAGAGCATGACGACATTGCCCGCCGCGTAGGCGTCCTTGATGTCGTCCACGCGGCCCTCGAAGGTGACGTCCGCACCGACTCCGAGTTCCTTCGCGAGTTCTTCGCAACCCTCCCGGTAGGCTTCGGCGCCGCGCGGGGTGCCGCCGAACAACCGCAGCTTCGCGGTGGGCAGTTCGGCGCGCACCAGGGCGAAGGCCCGGATGAGGGTACGCAGGTCCTTGATCGGGTCCACCCGGCCGGCCCAGCTCAGTGTGGGGGCCTCGGGTTCGGGCCCGGCGGGCGGAAAGGCGGCCGGGTCAACTCCGTTGTATACGGTACGTATTCGCTCCGGCGGGGTGCCACCGTGTTCCTCCCAGCGCCGGTTGTACCGGTTGCCGGGTGTCACCAGGGCGGCGGTGCGGTAGCTCTCCTTGGCCAGCAGCCGGAAGAAGCCCAGCATCAGGGCCTTGACGGGCCAGCGGTAGGGCTCGGCGCGAAAGCTCAGGTAGCGCTCGCGTAGATAGACGCCGTGCTCGGTGAGGAGGAACGGCGTGCCGTGCTGGTGGTGGGCGACCAGGCCGGGGAGCGCGGCGAGCCCGCCGCTGACGGCGTGGGTCAACGAGCCGACCGCTGGCCGTCCGGCCAGCGGGCGCAGTGCGTGCTCCAAAAGATCGGTGGCGCTGAGCGCGTCGTGCAGCGTGGGTCGTGCCGCGGCGGTTGCCAGCGAGGGCTTGGTCCACAGGCGGGCCAGGACGCGCGCCGCGCGTTCGGTGCGCAGCGCCTGCGACAAGATGCCCGCGGGCGCGTGTTCGGCCAGTTGGTAGAGGGCGGCCGGGAAGTGATCTTCGTGGGCCGGGTCGAGCAGGGCGGTGAGCAACTCTTCGTATGCGCCAAGCACCCGGCGCAGTTCCCTGCCGCGCGGCGCGGGGCACGGTTGGGGGGTGCCCCACAGCGGCAGGTTGTCGATGCCGCGTACGTTGCCCGGTGGCTTCCAGGCGAGTGGTTCCCTGCCGGTGCCGGTCACCGCCATGACGTGGAATTCCACGTCGGGCATGCCGTTGATCAACTGGTCGCACCACACGCTGACTCCGCCGTGGCTGTGCGGATAGGTGCCCTCGGTGAGGAGGGTCACCGAGGTGCCGTCCGGCGGCTCTACGCCGCTCTCTGGCGCGCTGCGTGGTCCGTGCATGGTTGTTCGTACTCCCGGGGGGACGGTGCGGTGCCTTTCCCGGCGGGCCCGGCGCCGTCCCGGGGTGGGCCGGTGGGCGTGGGCGCGTCGCGGGCCTGGGGAAGGCAACGGTGCGGGTGATCCTGGGCGGTTGGGGGTCCGCCTCGTGCGATGGTGCTGGTGTGCTGCGTTGCCGGCGGCCGAGCCGCGGCGAGGCAGTCAGGCCAGTGGTGCCTGACTCGCCGCGTGTGGCCCGATGGGCCGGTGGTGCGCTGGCCCGACTCGTGTGGCCCGTGGGGCCGGTGGGCCACCCGGTACGGCAAGGAGGCCGGTGGCTCCGCCAGCGGTCGCGGCCCTTGACCTGGCCAGACCCACCCGCCGGCGGGACTGGCGGTCGGCTCACCGGTCCATCGCCGGGCGGTTCCTGTGGATCTGGTGACGCCTGTGAGCCTGGTGACGCATGTGAGTCTGATAGTGCCTATGGGCCCGATGGTGCCTATGGGCCGTGCGCCGACCGATGGTGCCCCGACCGGATGGGCCGGGGCACTGCGTCGTAGTGCAGTGGTGCCTGCGCAGTACGTGGTACCTGCGCAGTGCAGTGGTACCTGCGTAATGCGTGGTACCTGCGTAGTGCAGCGCTGCGCCGAGTGGCGCCGGGCGCGCTGGGCCTTCCGGGCAAGCGGTGCCCGGTAGCGCCCAGTTGGTGGTGCGAAGGCGCGCCAGGGTGGCCGGATGGCGTGTCGGCGGACGGGCCGGGCCGCCGGTGCGGAACGCCGGGCCGGTTGGGTCCGTGCGCCACCCCGGCGCCCCGCGCCCTGCGGGGCCCGCCTGGTACGCCAACCGCCCGTTAGGACCTGCTGTCGCCGGGACCGTACGGCACCGCCTGCCGGGCCCCATCGGGCACCTGGAGCTTGCGGCCCGGTGCCGCGGGCCGGTCGGCGGAGGCCGGGTCCGGCGGGTCGGTCGGCGTTCCGGCGTCGGTCAGCGTCAGCACGACCTGGGTCTCGTCTTCATCCGCCGTCGCCCAGCCGGAGCGCAGCCCCGCGTAAGGCGTGCCGAACGGAACGCTCGTCTCGCCCCGCGCCTGCTGGCTGCCGGGAGGCAGCGTGGCGGTGACGTCGGTGCCGGAGGGCGCGGTGACGGTGACCGTGTTGCCGATCCGGTAGCCGCTGACGCGGCCGGAGACAAGACCGGCCTTCCAGGCCGCACGCTGGCGCAGCTCCGTCCCGGCGTCCCGCATCCGGGAGTTGACCAGCGGCGTGTTGTCAGCGAACAGCGCCCTGTAGTCGTTCAGCAACCGGTCGAGCACCGGGTAGGCGATGCGGTCCTCGGCGAGGTTGGACTGGTGGATGAAGTGCGGGCGCGGGTCGTTGGACGTCGCGTGTGAGAGCCCGATGCTGGCTTCAAGGGGCACGATGTACGAGGCGTAACCGGTCGCCGGGTCGAGCGCCTTGGGCAGGCAGGTGGTGTTGGGTGCGGTTTCGCATGTACCGCTGCCGCCATCGGCCTTGCGGGCGTAGATCCAGTTGTACTCGTCCACCTGCTCGGCGGCGCGGCCCGCGTTGTAGAAGATGTTCATCGGGTAGCGGGGCACGGTCAGAGCGGCACCGGCGGCGCGCTGTCCGGGCTCGCGGGAGTTGTCACTGCCGACCCAGCTGACATCGCTGTCCTCCAGCGCGGGAGCCAGTTCGGGGTTGTCGGCCGGTTGCTGTGGGCGGCTCGCAAGGCCGGAGTGCTCACCCGTGACTAGTTCGCTGCGGTCCACGGCCAGGCCCTGCCGCCCGGCCCAGTCGAGGTTGTTCTCGATCTGCTCCGTGATCGTGTCACCGCTCACCCAACGCACCCGGCCGAACAGGTCGGTCGAGCACTTCCACGGCACGACGCTGACGTTTTGCACACAGCCGAGGAAGAGGTGGTTGTACGTGTGGTTGACCCAGCGGTAGCTGTGCTGGTCG
Source organism: Streptomyces zagrosensis (assembly GCF_014203645.1). GTDB lineage: Bacteria > Actinomycetota > Actinomycetes > Streptomycetales > Streptomycetaceae > Streptomyces > Streptomyces zagrosensis. The sequence goes on from NZ_JACHJL010000013.1 coordinate 210,989, forward strand.
GCGAGGAACTGCTCGGCCAGCGGGTCGGTGCCGCCGTTCTCTTCCTTGTATGCCTCGCTGCCGCCGGCGTTGTACGCCATGTCCAAGGTGAGGCCGTGCGACTGCGACCAGGTCCGTGCGTACTGCGCGTCATCAGCGGTCATGCGGATCGGGTCCGGCTCCGGGGTGTCGCCAGCCGGGCCGCAGTCCGCGTCACCCGGGGTGCAGTTGAGCTCGGTGTCCCACCGATCGTCCGCGCCCAGGACGTCGTCCACGTGCACGCCAAAGTAGTTCCGGTCGGCACCCAGATGGATGCCCTGGGTCAGCCACTCCACGATGCCGCGTGCCAGCAGCCGGTACTGCCGCTGGTGCTTGTTGTAGACGAAGGTGACCACCAGTTCGCGGCGCCCGTCGTGGGCGTACTCGCCGACCAGCGAGCCGCGTGCGGTGCTACCGGCCAGCGGTGCGTCAACGTAACTGGTGAACGTCGCGCCTCCCGGGGGCTGGGCGAGCGGCACCGCCAAGAAGCCATAGCTCTCGGTGATCTTCGGGTCGTTGTCCTCGAACGGCACCGTGCCATCGAGGTAACCGAAGGGGCCGGCGGTCCCCGCGTCGGTCACCTGGACGGTCCGCCCGTCCAGCGAGCCGATATAACCGGGATTTTCGGCGTAGTTGAGCCCCACCTCGGGGCGGGCATAGGTGTACGCGTCCACCTGGCGGATGCCGAACCGTTTCTCGTACGCGGCGATGGCGGTCATCTCCGTGGAGCCGGTACCGAACGGATTGTCGTTGGGCAGCACAACCGCCTGGTATTTGGCGCGCGCACGGCCATCCACGGTGTCGCTGAGGAAGGCCGCGTCGATGCGGGGCCGTGCCGTGTCGCTGAGCGAGACGGTGGTGCGCGGGGTGCCCGCGCTATCGAGTTCGGCCGCGATCGCGGCGGTTGCGGGGCCGCCGTCATCAACGACAAGGACCCGCAGGTCGATTCTTGGTGGTACGCCAGCGGCGCCAGCGTTGACCGCCGGCAGGCCGATTGCGAGTAGGGCGGCCGTAGCGCAGGCGGCGGCCAGCCGGGTCACATGACCCATGAAAAAATCCCCCCCAGGGGTGGCGGGCGCCGGGGCGGGCGCCGACCGGTCAGCAGTCGCGCACCACGGCGTGCCGGAGCACGCCACGGCGGCGCGAGGTGATGGATGACGGATGCTGAGGTGATGCGTTCGAGGCTCCCCTTCCTCAAACGCATGCCGTCAGCGAGCTCCGCGGGCCACGGTCGTGAACACGTCACGAGCCAAGAGATATTTGGGCCTACCCCTCGGCTGCCCACCACATACTGCGTCATCACCGTTGCACCGAGTAGGACAACGGAGAGGCAGCGTTCCGGAATGCGTCACGCCAGGGCAGGCGGAACCGAAGTCGATCAAGAGGGAGCATGTCTCGCTGTACCCGGCGTGCGCCCCTATGTAATCGACTTCCCGTGGGGTGACCTGCGGCACCAGCGGTTGAAGCTCCGCGCAGCACGAAACTCAGCGTGACCGTTCCGCTGTCCCGGATACCGGATACGGGGCGAGGAAATCGGCCGAATGCCGCCTGTCGCGAATGCACACTTTGCGCGGTTAGTTGATACAGCGACCATTGCACGCCCCCGTGAGCGCCCCGGTATCGCCCAAGTCGGCTCCTTGCTGCGGAGTGTGGGGGCGTACGGTACATACGCCTCGCGCCCCACTCGTTCGCAGCGCCCCATAAGCCACAGTGATCACGCCGCCTAGATCGCTTATGCAACGTGTATTGCCGGCGCCAACTGCTGCGCGCACCTGGCTGAACGGGCACCTGCCCACCTCCGTGCCAGGGCGCGCGGGCATCGGATCGGGCCGGGTGGACAGCCACGATCGGCGCACCGGCTCGGTAGTCGCGGCGCCCGCGGGGAACCTGTTGCGCATGGACCAAAGCGAAGCACCTATTTTGGAGGCACTCCGCGACTATCAGCAGCGGGGTGAGCTGTCGTACACACCGCCCGGCCACAAGCAGGCCCGCGGCGCCGATCCGCGGGTGCGCGCGGTGCTCGGCGACGCCGTCTTCACCTCGGACGTGCTGGCCATCGGCGGCCTCGATGATCACCAGGAGTCGCACCAGGTGCTGATGCGCGCCGAGGAGCTGATGGCCGAAGCGGTACACGCGCGGCTCACCTTCTTCTCCACCTGCGGCAGCTCGCTGTCCGTCAAGGCGGCGATGCTTGCGGTGGCCGGCCCGCAGGAAAAACTGCTGGTCGGCAGGGACGCACACAAGTCGGTCGTCTCGGGCCTGATCCTGTCCGGAGTGCGTCCGGTGTGGGTCGAGCCGCAGTGGGATCATGAGCGGCATCTGGCTCATCCCCCGTCTCCCGCGTCGTTCGAGGCGGCGTTCGCGCAGCACCCGGACGCCCGGGGCGCGCTGGTCACCAGCCCCACCCCGTACGGGGCATGCGCCGATCTCGCCGCCATCGCTCAGGTATGCCATCAGCGGGGACGGCCACTGATCGTGGACGAGGCATGGGGTGCGCATCTGCCCTTCCACCCCGATCTGCCGTCCTGGGCCATGGACGCCGGGGCCGATGTGTGCGTGACCAGCATCCACAAGATGGGCAGCGGCCTGGAGCAGGGGTCGGTGTTCCACCTGGGCGGCGACCTCATCGACCCGGCCGTCCTCGCGTCCCGGGCCGATCTGCTCGGCACCACCAGTCCCTCTGTCCTCATCTACGCCGGCCTCGATGGCTGGCGGCGCCAAATGGCACAACACGGAAAGCAGCTCCTCGGCGACGCACTCGACCTGGCGTACCGCGTACGGGCCGAGATCGAGACCATCGATGGGCTGCACGTCAACGACCGCGCCGACTTCGTCGGTCCCGGGCGGGCCGCCGACCTCGACCCGCTGCCCGTGGTCATCGACCTCGCGCAGACCGGCACCACGGGGTACCGGGCCGCGAAATGGCTGCGGGAGCGGCATGCAATCGACGTCCATCTCACCGATCACCGGCGCATCAGTGCCCAGTTCACGCACGCCGATTCACCGGAGACCGCCCGGCCGCTACTCGCCGCGTTGCGGGAGCTGTCGCGGTGCGCGGATGAGCTGCGCGACGCACCACAGGTGGCAGTGCCCTCGCCGCAGGACCTACGGCTTGAGCAGGCGTGCCTGCCCCGGGATGCCTACTTCGGCGCGACGGAGGACGTCCCCCCGGCGCAGGCCGCGGGGCGAATCTCGGCGGAGATGCTGACCCCCTATCCGCCCGGCGTGCCCGCCGCGCTGCCGGGCGAACGCCTCACCGAACCGGTGCTGCGCTACCTGCGCACCGGCCTGGACGCCGGGATGCGCATCCCGGACGCAGCGGATGAGCGGCTACGGACCGTACGGGTACTGGCACGGGCGGCCCAGGCGGACTGACGTCCCCGGGCGCCCCCGGCCGGGGCCCGCGCCCCTACGGCGCTCCCCCACGGCCTTAGAAGGCCCGGCGCGGATGCGGGGCTCACAGGCCGGCGGTGGCGCGGGCACCTGGGCGCCCCAGCTGGCTGGGGCGCCGGGGGCGGGCTCACCCGTTCGGCGGGCCGTACCACACCGTGGTCGCGTTGCAGAACTCGCGGATGCCATGGCCGGCGAGCTCCCGCCCGTACCCCGAGCGCTTCACGCCGCCGAAGGGCAGCGCCGGGTGGGAGGCGGTCATGCCGTTGAAGAAGACGCCGCCCGCTGCCAGATCGCGGATCAGCCGCTCCTGTTCGCCTTCGTCCCGCGTCCAGGCGTTGGAGCTGAGGCCGAAGGACGTGTCGTTGGCAAGGTTCACCGCCTCGTCAAGGTCAGCGACCCGATAGAGCGAAGCAACGGGCCCGAACGCCTCCTCCTGATGGATGCGCATATCCGCGCTGATGTGGGCAAGCACGGTCGGCTCGTAGAACCAGCCCGCTGTACGGTCCGCCGGGCGCCCGCCACCACACAGCGCCGTCGCGCCGTGCCGCAGGGCGTCATCGACCAGTTCCTCCAGGTCGCTGCGCCCCGACTCGCTGGAGAGCGGGCCGACGTCGGTGTCAGCGTCCATCGGGTCCCCGACCCGCAGGGCTCGCATGCCCGCGACGAAGGCGTCCGTGAACTCGTCGTACACCGCGTCATGCACGATGAAACGCTTGGCGGCGATGCAGGACTGCCCGGCGTTTTGCGTCCGCGCGCTCACGGCGACCTGGGCCGCGCGGCGCACGTCGGCCGATGGCAGCACCACGTACGGGTCGCTGCCGCCCAGTTCCAGTACGGTCTTCTTGATCTCGTCACCGGCGATCGAGGCCACCGACCGCCCGGCGGGCTCGCTGCCGGTCAAAGTCGCCGCGACCACCCGAGGATCGCGCAGGATGCCCTCGATGGCGCCCGAACCCACCAACAGGGTCTGGAAGACGCCTGCGGGAAATCCGGCCCTGCGAAACAGTTCCTCCAGGTACAGCGCGGTCTGCGGCACGTTCGACGCATGCTTGAGCAACCCCACGTTGCCCGCCATCAGAGCCGGCGCCGCGAACCGTACGACCTGCCAGAGGGGAAAGTTCCACGGCATGACGGCAAGCACCGGACCCATCGGCCGGTAGCGCACGAAGGCGTTCGCCGCGCCCGCGTCGGCCACGTCGTCGGGCGCGGGCCGCTCATCGGCGAGAAGCCGCTCGGCGTGCTGTGCGTACCAGCGCAACGTCTTCACGCACTTGGCGACCTCGGCTCCGGCCGCGGCGAGCGGCTTGCCCATCTCGGTGGTGATGGTCCTGGCGACGGCGTCCTGATCCTCTTCCAACAGGTCGGCCGCCCGGCGTAGCAGCTCGGCACGGTGCGCGAAGGCGGTGGTGCGATAGGTGGCGAAGGCCGAGGCCGCCAGGGCGAGCCGATCACGTACCGCGTCCTCACTCAGCGCGTCAAAGGTCTTCACGGTCTCGCCGGTCGCCGGGTTCACGGTGGCGATGGGCATGCGGGTGCCTCCCTTGAATTACGGTGCGCCCCCGCGCCCGGTACGCCCCTTCGCGCGGTACGCCTGTGCTTACGGTGCGCCCTGCTTACGGTGCGCTCCGGCTTCGGTGCGCCCCTGCTTCGGCGCGGCTGGGCCACCGCCTCGCGGCCCCGCACGGCACACCACATGCCACATCCGGCACACGGCCTGGCCCACGGCGCGCGGGCAGTGGTCTCTTCGGTCCTCCGTTCGACCATGCAGGCCGACCGGGTACCCCGCAAACGCACGCCTCAGCCAGCGCCGGACCACCGATCTTCCGGCATCTGCCGGCACCTCGCCCCACTGGACTGGACACCTTGCTCTCGCGAGGTCGGCATACAGGCGCGAGGGTGGGTATTCGGAGAACGTCGGTGTCCCCTGGATCAGAAAGGCCCGCGGCATGGCCACAGCCCCTCCGCACCAGTTGTCCGAGCACGACCTCGCCACGGTGGACCGGTACTGGCGGGCCGCGAACTATCTGGCTGTCGGCCAGATCTACCTCATGGACAACCCCCTCCTCGCGGAGCCGCTGAGCCTGGAGCACATCAAGCCGCGACTACTCGGCCACTGGGGTACGACACCCGGGCTCAATCTCATTTACGCGCATCTCAACCGGGTGATCGCCGCCCGGGACCTGGACGCCATCCACATCACGGGCCCCGGGCACGGCGGCCCCGCCACCGTGGCCTGCTGCTGGCTCGATGGCAGCTACTCCGATGTGTACCGGGACGTGCCGCGGGACGGCGAGGGCATGGCCCGGCTGTTCCGACAATTTTCCTTCCCCGGCGGGGTGCCGAGCCATGTCGCGCCCGAGACACCCGGCTCCATTCATGAGGGCGGTGAACTGGGCTACTCGCTCAGCCACGCCTACGGTGCCGCGTTCGACAATCCGGACCTGGTGGTGGCCGCCATCGTCGGCGACGGCGAGGCCGAGACGGGACCGCTGGCCACCGGCTGGCACGGCAACAAGTTCCTCGACCCGGTGCACGATGGCGCGGTGCTGCCGATCCTGCACCTCAACGGCTACAAGATCGCCAACCCCACGGTGCTGGCCCGGATACCACAAGAAGAACTGGACCAGTTGCTACGCGGCTACGGGCACGACCCGGTGTACGTCAGCGGTGACGAGCCCGAGGCCGTGCACCGGGAGCTGGCCGCCGCGCTGGATGGCTGCCTCGATCGCATCGCCGCCTACCAACGCGCCGCCAGAGAGAGCGGTTCAGCTCCTGCCGAGCGGCCCCGCTGGCCCATGATCGTGCTCCGTACGCCCAAGGGCTGGACGGGCCCGAAGGAGGTGGATGGGCTCCCGGTGGAGGGCACCTGGCGCGCTCACCAGGTACCGCTGTCCGGACTGCGCGAGCATCCGGAGCACCTGGAGCAGTTGGAGAGTTGGATGCGTTCGTACCGCCCCGAAGAGCTCTTCGACGATCAAGGGCGCCCGCGCGCCGAACTGCTCAGCCATGTTCCGGTCGGAGATCGCCGGCTTGGTTCGAACCCGCACGCCAACGGCGGGCGCCTGCTGCGCTCACTCCCCCTACCCGACATCCGCCGCTACGCCATCGAGGTCGGCAAGCCGGGAACCACACTCCACGAGCCGACCCGCGCCCTCGGCGCACTGCTACGAGATGTCATGCGGGCCACCGCCGAGCGGCGCGACTTCCGCCTCTTCGGGCCAGACGAGACCGCCTCCAACCGCTTGCAGGACGTGTACGAGGCAAGCGGCAAGGGCTGGCAGGAGGAACTACTGCCGGTCGATGAGCACCTGTCCCGCGATGGCCGGGTCCTGGAAATGCTCTCCGAACACAACTGCCAGGGCTGGCTTGAGGGATACCTCCTGACCGGGCGGCACGGTCTCTTCTCCTCATACGAGGCGTTCATCCACATCGTCACCTCGATGGCCAACCAACACGCCAAGTGGCTCAAGGTCTCCCGCGAGTTGCCCTGGCGCATGCCGATCGCATCCCTCAACTACCTGCTGACCTCGCACGTCTGGCGGCAGGACCACAACGGCTTCTCCCATCAGGACCCGGGCTTCATCGACCACATGGTCAACAAAGACCCGCACACCATCCGGGTGTATCTGCCGCCGGACGCCAACTCACTGCTCGCGGTGGCCGACCACACGCTCAACACGCGGGACCTGATCAATATCGTCGCCGCCGGCAAGCAGCCGTCTTTGGACTGGCTGTCCATCGATGAAGCGGTCAACCATGTCCATCGAGGCATCAGCGTATGGGACTGGGCGAGCACCGACACCGGGCGTGAGCCGGACGTCGTACTGGCCGCCGCCGGTGACGTCCCAACGCTGGAGGTGATGGCCGCGGTGTCGCTGCTGCGGGCGCATCTGCCCCAACTCGCGGTACGCGTGGTCAACGTCGTGGACCTCATGCGGTTGCTGCCGCCCGACGACCACCCCAACGGGCTGCCGGGTCGCGGCTTCGACGCCGTGTTCACCACCGACAAGCCGGTGATCTTCGCGTATCACGGCTACCCCTGGTTGATCCACCGAATGACCTACCGGCGCAGCGGCCACGACAACTTCCACGTCCGCGGCTACAAGGAAGAAGGCACCACGACCACCCCCTTCGACATGGTCGTCCGCAACGACATGGACCGCTACCGACTGGTCATGGACGTCATCGACCGGGTACCCGGGCTGGCACTGACCGCCATCGCGGTACGGCAACGCATGAAGGACAAGCGTGTGGAACACCACGCTTACATCCGGAAGTACGGCGAGGACATGCCCGAGGTGAAGGACTGGTCGTGGACGTAAACGGCATAGGAGCGCCCGATGAGCGGCCGGACGGGGCGCAGTTGCCTCCCGCGCCCGCACCGGCGCGGGCGCGGGCGCGGGCGCGGGATCGCGACGGCAGAGACGAGAGCCAGGAGGAACGCGCGGACCGCCGCTGGGTCGAGCTCCTCCAAGAGGTACGAGTCGCCCAGACGGGCGTGCAGATCCTGTTGGCGTTCTTGCTCACGGTCGCCTTCACCCCGCGCTTCCCCGGCCTGTCGGACACCAACCGAATGATCTACGTGGTGACCGTGCTGCTAGGCGCCGCGGCCACCGGCGCGCTGATCGCACCAGTGTCCATCCACCGCTTCGTCACCGGCTGGGGAGTGAAGCCGCAAACCGTCATCTGGGCCTCGCGCTGCACACTGACCGGCCTGATCCTGCTGCTGTGCACGATCGGCTCAGCGCTATTGCTGATCATGCGCGTCGTGGTCACCGACAGCGCCGCAAGTTGGCTGGTGGGCGCCGTGTTGCTCTGGTTCACCTGCTGCTGGTTCCTCCCGGCGTACGTGCTGCGCCGCGGGGGCCGAGGCGCCTCGGCCGAACGCGACCGGTAGGGGTTGCCGGGGCTAGGTAGGTGCGCCGGGAGCGAACCCGGGTGGGAGCGGACGTGGCGGACGCACGGCGGCGAGTGCGAACAACTTTGTTGCGGGGCACCGAGGTTGAGGCCAAGAGGTGATCAATCACTGCCACCGACCCCTTGGCGTCGGTCATCTGATGGCCGCCCGATCACCCATCGTCCTGTACGGCAGCTGAGCGTGCCCCTACCGCGAACGAGCCCCGCCACTCCCCAACGAGGGAGAGGCGGGGCCGCTTTACGTTGGCAGGTCAGGCCCCGAGCTCGCCCGCCTTAACCCCGGCGACGAAGGCCGACCAGGCCGACGCGTCGAAGGAGAGAGCCGGGCCGTGCGGGTCCTTACTGTCACGGACGGGCACGATGCCGCGCGGGGCGAGGTTGGCGGCGACCTCAACGCACTGGCCACCGTTATCGCTGTAGCTGGACTTGACCCAGCAAGGTTCGATCGCCATAGGGTGCCCCTTCGTATATTGATCACAGCCACGGATTCAGACCTGCGGCGGTGCTACGGGCTGTAGTTGATGGTAGACGGAGGGGCGCGAGAACACGCCGAAACCGGCTCAACGAACCCGAGCACAGATTGCCCGAGCGGTGCGCTCCCACACCTGCCGTAGACAGCGAAACGCCCCGCCACATCCCAATGAGGAAGGGCGGGGCGTTTTACGTAGCCAGGTCAGGCCCCGAGCTCGCCCGCCTTAACCCCGGCAACGAAGGCCGACCAGGCCGAGGCGTCGAAGGAGAGGGCCGGGCCGTGCGGGTCCTTACTGTCACGCACCGGCACGATGCCATGCGAAGCAAGATTGGCGGCGACCTCAACGCACTGGCCGCCATTTTGACTGTACGAGGACTTGATCCAGCAGGGGTTTTCGGTCGTCACGGAATGCCCTTTCGTAACTGACGGATCATGGTCACGGACGATGCCTGGGTGAGTGCCTCGGCCTGTAGCTGATGGTAGGCCGTCAGTATGGGAAGTACGAACGTGGTTTCCCGTTCGAGGTCTCCCCGATGTGCGGACTCCGCGTAGGACATGAGTGAGCGATCCGGCATGGTCAGTACCGTGATCGGCAGGCTGAACGGTCGGCGAGCCCCCATGTCGAACGGAGCGACCTGGAGCACGGTGTTCGGCTGCTCCGCGAACTCGACCAACCGTTCCAACTGAGCACCCATCACGTCCGGCCCGCCGATGGGGCAACGGATGCAGCTCTCATCCAGCACCACCAGCAGCAAGGGTGTAGGTGTACGGGCAAGCGCCCCTTGCCGCTCGGCGGCGAGCGAGACGAGCTCGCCCGCCTGGTCAGACGTGATCGCCCCCCGCTTGGCGGCGCTTTCGGCGAGAACAGACGCGTACTCCGGGGTCTGCAACAGACCCGGTACGACGCCCACCTCATACAGCCGGATCTCGGCTGCCCGACCCTCACAGCTGACGTACTCCGGAAACCCCTCCAGCAAGCTGCCCTGCCGAATCTCGCGCGCCTCACGCTCGAAGGCGTCCCCGGTTCCCAGCGCGACGTCAATGCTCCGCGCAAAGCGGCGAGTTGGAGATTTCCGACCAGTTTCAATCGCCGATACGTGCTTGCCCGAGTACTTCAATCGTTCGCCGAGTTCTTCCTGCGTCCAACCACGCTTTTCCCGCAAGCTGCGCAACTTGGCCCCAAGGGCTGCTTGTGGCGAGCTGTCCGGGTTCAAATCCTTGCGATTCAACGGGCGACCACCAAGTCTGCGTTCCGTTCCAGCACGTTGAAGACGCTCCGAGTCTAGGGGACCGTCAGTGCTCCCGGTAGCGGTTCAGCTACAGAGAGGAACGGACTGTGTCCCGGAAACACGCTCCCCCCATGCCTGTCATCCCCAACGACCACCAGGGGCCACGCCGATGACCGAGCGCCCCGACCACTGGCCCCCCGCACCCGAACATGCCGATACCAAGTTGGCCCAACTCCTGGCGCTCAATGATCAATTGGCGACCGATGTGCCCTTGGTGGAGGACGCCGCCACCGAGCCCGCTGCTCAGCCATGCACCACGTGCCGGGCGGTGGCCATCGTCCGGGACCGTGCCCGGGCGCTCCGGAATTGGCCGCAGTACCGACAAGCCGTGGAGACGCTGCACCAGCATCGGGGCGCGGGGCACCAGCACGTGAACAGCGGGCGCCCCGTGATCAGTACCGGGAAGCGGAGTCTGGTGCTGACCGGACAGCACACCGTACGAACGGTCCAGGGGACGGTGTTGCGGTTCTTCCTCGCCGACACCGGCTCCGCTAGCAACGCCAGCACTGACGCCAGCACTGACACCGCTACCGACGCCGACACGAGCCGGTCCGAGCCCGCGTGCAGGTGGAAACCCGCAACGGATATCGACTTCCAACACGCCTACGAGAACGCGCTGTTCGACCCGAAGGCGCTAGCGGACGGCGAGCTGCGCAGCAACACCCACCGCATCCAACTCCCGCTAGACGCGCTGGCCGGGGCGGGCGGGTTCTTCTGGTCGGACGGCGCGGATGGCGCCGGGATCATGACCACCAACGGCGCGTCGCCCAGCGAGTGCGGACTCGACCACCTCGCGGACATCCCCGCAGACCCGAACGACGCGCCATGAGCGCCCGCCAACTTCGCGTAGCCCTGCTGGTCTGGAAGCCACGCGACCCCCACGCGCCAGGCGATGTGTCCGGCGGTCTGCCGCAGGTCCTCCTCGTGCATGACGGGGCGCCGCCGTGGCACATGCCCAGCGTCATTCTGCGTCCGGGCGAGTTGTTGCTGTGCGCAGCCGAGCGTGCTGCGTACGCGCTCGGGCTGGTGCTGCCGCACCGCCATCGCGTCCTGGCCACGGATCTTCGCCACCCCCGGCGCATGACGTTGGTCGTGGACGGCGGATGGACCTCGGGCACCGACGCGCAGGTAGCAGCCGGTGAACTCAGCCCCTGCCACTGCCACCCCACCTTCCACCGCCGACGCTGGGCCGCAAGCGAGGGCCTCGACGACGTGATGACGCGCGCCCTGCACGCCGCGCTCACCACCCCACCAACGTAAGGAAACCCGCCGATGATCCCCTTACCGCGCCACTGGAAGACCCACACCCACGGCTACGCCGCGTTCTGCCTCGGAGACGGCGACGAATGCGAGGCCGAGGCAGACGAGAGGCTCACCATCGCCGAAGTAGACGTATGGATGGCCACCCACCGAGCCCACAGCGGACACGCCCGCTTCCACGTCTCCGCCTTCGGCACCGCCGACCTCTGCGAAAACCAACCGCCACTTCTCCTCCCCACTGCCACCCCCGCCCTGCGACTCCTCGCCACCACCGCCCTCACCCGCATCAACCACCTCTGGACCCGCCACTACACACACGCCCTCACCCGCCTGAACAAGCAGGCACCACGCCCCACAGAGAGCCGGCGATCCCACACGTAGTGAACGTCACCAAGCGCGCGCCCAGCCGGGCACCCGACTCATAGCGGGTGCCCAGCTGGGCACTTCACCAACGGCCTGGGCCCCGTGAACGACTGGATCGGCTCTCACCAGTGGGGGACAGCCTCCTCCGTATGCGCCGCGGGCAGTTGGCTCACCTGACCAAGCACCACACTTCGACGGCCCGCTGCGCCATACCGACGGGGTCACACGGCGGCCCGGCTGGGGCACCTCCCTGGCCGGGCCGGTCGCAATCCGCACCGTGGTCCGACCGCGGAGCCTCTACAAAAACCCATTGGCGCACCATGGCGACCGCTGCTACCTTCCCGGGAGGCCGTGCGAGAGAACGAGGAGGTGGTACCCGTGAACGCAGTATCGACATGGGTGCTTCCCTCCGGGGTCACGGTCGGGCGATAGGTCGTCCGGGAGCGCCGTTTCAGAGCACTTCCGAAAGGCACGACCATGCAATTCACTTCCGAGCAGCGCCTCGACGACGGCGTCCGGGAACGCGAATTCACCCTCGGCGACATTCCCGGAACCCTGTGGACGCCCGCATCCGCCGCACCGGTTCCGCTGATCCTTATGGCCCACAACAACGGCCTGCCCAAGGCGGACCCCCGTCTGATGGCCCGGGCCCGGCGCACCGCGGCGTACGGCTATGCGGTGGCGACCATCGACGCTCCCGGGTGTGGTGAGCGGCCCCGTTCCGCTGCCGACGAGCAGGCGCGGGCCGATCTTCGCCGGGCGATGCAAGCCGGTGAGCCGGTAGATGAAATCTTTGAGTCCCTCATCGGCCCGCTGGTCGAAAAGGCGGTCCCGGACTGGCGAACCGCTCTGGATGCCCTTCTTGAGCTGCCCGAGATCGGCGGCCCGGTCGGGTACTCCGGGGGATGGGCCGCCCTCGGCATTCGACTGGCGGTGGTCGAGCCGCGCATCGTCGCCGCCAGTTTCTTCGCCGGGGGGTACGTGCCTCGCGCCCAGCGTGAGGAGGCTCGGCAGATCAGCATTCCGCTGCTGTTCCTGTTGCAGTGGGACGACGAAGGGAACCCGCGGCAACGGGCCCTGGATCTCTTCGATGCCTTCGGCAGCAAGGAGAAGACGCTGCACGCCAATTTGGGCGGGCACACCGGCACCCCGTGGTTCGAACTGGAGGACGGCTGCCGGTTCTTGGACCGACACCTGAAGTGAGACCGGGCCGTCAGGTCGGCGTCAGGCGCTAGGCGGTGCGGTGGCCGGGCAGCGGTTCGTCCACCGTGCGCCGCGGCGTGCGCCCCGGTAGCGGCAAGCCCGCACGCACGGCGTGGAGGTGCTGATGTGGCTCGGGCGTATGGGACTGACCCGCAGCACCGTCGAGCCCCGCGCGCCTGTCCCCTGCTGGGGTGGGACGGATTTTCGCCGTTCCGCTGACAGGATGACACCCCGTGTCCATGCTGGTGAGACTGTGTCCGCCGTGAAGGGAGAACCCATGGCAAGGCGCTTGAAGATGCTCGGCACCACCAGTGAGGACAACGACTGCCCCACACTGTACGAGGACCTGGACACGGGAGAGATCATCGCCCAGGGCGACAAAGTGACCGACCCTGACGACCTAGCCCAGCTCGCTAACGTCAAAGAACGGGAAACGTTCGTCGTGCTCCCGCGTGAGCTTCTGGTGCGTTTCGCACCGAAGGAGTGACCGGAGTGCTTGAGCTGACCAGCACGGCCGTATTGAACGACCTGTTCGAGGAGTTCGAGCACACGGCTTGGCGGCTTGAAACGCAGCGCGGGTACGAGGCTGACCAGAAGTCGGACCGGTACCGGAGGTGGGCCCGTGGCGAGGGGTACAGCGCTGAGGGACGAGAAGCGTTTCTAGCCGGTAGGCGGAAGCTAGCCGAGCAAGGCAAGCGAGTAGAGCGTGTACGGATCGTGGACGACCCGCCTACCGAGAGCCAGCGGTACCTACTCGCCGGAGCTCCGGTGACCATCAAGGCTGGAGAGGACATCCGGCACCTGTGGCGCGCTGACGCTGACCGGCTCCTCCTGCCCTCAGCCGACTTCTGGCTGTTCGACTCGCGCAAGCTGGTTCGCTTTCACCACGAGGACGGCCGCACGCTTGGACTGGAGCTGATCACCGATCCGGCCGACGTGCTCAAGGCGTGCCAACTTCGCGACAGCGCCTGGCACTTCGCTGTCCCGTACGAGGAGTTTGCAACGCGGGTACCTTCCGCTGTGTGAGCACTGATTACCAAAGAGCCCGTGAAGCCCTCGGTGTGCGGCTTCGGACACTGCGCACCGGGGGCGGGCTGACCGGCCGGCAACTGGCCGAGCGCTGTCACTGGCCTCACTCCAAGGTGTCCAAGCTGGAGAACGGGCGCCAGACCGCGACGCCAGAAGTCCTGGACGAGTGGGCCCGTGGCTGTGGTGTCCCCGAAGAGGCCGAGGACCTACAGCGCCGACTGCGGGGGCTTGAGGCACACGTTCAAAGCCGTCGTCGTCAGCTCTCCGCCGGGCATGGCCCAATTCAGGAACAGTCGGTAGTCGAGTACCGCGGGACGCAGACGATCCGGGCCTATGAGGCGACCGTGATCCCGGGGCTGTTCCAAACTCCCGACTACGCCCGCGCGCTGCTAATCCACAACGCCGAGATCCACCAGACGCCCCGCGACACGGAGGCCGCCGTCCGCGCCCGCATGAGGCGACAACAAGAGCTGTACGAACCTGGGAAGCGTCACCGCATCATCTTGTGGGAGGGGGCACTACACGCTCGCCCCTGCGCCCCGGAGACGCTGGCCGCGCAGCTTGATCGCCTCGCCGGGCTCATCGGTCTGGACAGGGTTTCCCTTGGGATCATCCCCCTTGGCGCACCCATGGCGCTGACTCCGAAGCATGGATTCTGGATCTTCGATGAGCGGCTAGTCCGGGTGGAGACGATCAGCACGGAGCTACGGCTAGACGACCCGGCTGACGTGGCGCTGTACGGGCGAACCTGGGACCGGCTGAACAATGCTGCCGCTTACGGCCCCGACGCTCACCGGGTGCTCACTCGTGCTCGCCGACTGCTCGCCAGCGCGTGAGAACCATCGGGAACATGGCGCACCAGCGCGAGAAACACCGAGAAACACAGCGGGAGTTGGCGGCGTAAGCCACCTAGCATCGTCACCACCGGAACGACGTAGCGGGGGGACAGCGATGGCTGCGACCAAGCCGACAGCACGAGCAACACGCGCTCGGGGCAGCGGAGTACACGACTACGCCCCGTACTTCCTCCGTTGGTGCCGAGCGTGAGTGACGTACGCCGGTTCGGGTGGTCCGTGTTCGTCGGCGCGGTCGCAGCGCTGGTCACGGTCGGTACCCACGCTGGCCGCTACCGATCGCCTCTGATCTCCCGCCCTTGCCGGACGTAGCTGGATGCGAGGCTCCCCCGAACTCGATGGGGAAATCCGGCAGGAGTCAGGTCCGAAGAAGCTTGGGCGTGACCCGCGTCCCACGGCACAGGTTGAGTCAGCATCGCAAGCGTGGATGCGCTTGCCCTACCGAGATGGTGCGTATGAAGCGAATCGTTGCCCGCGTGTGGAAGCTTATTCGCGGCCCTTTGCAATGGCGTGTGCTGTGGTTCGCGCACGCCAAATTCATGATCGGCGTCACGGGAGTGGTACGTAACGAAGCGGGGGAAATCCTGCTTCTCAAACACCGTTTGTGGCCCACGGACCGGCCTTGGGGACTTCCCACCGGCTACGCGATCAAGAGCGAGGAGTTCCCGAAGACCGTCGTTCGTGAGGTGCGAGAGGAAACCGGCCTCGAAGTTGTCCCGGGCAGGCTGGTGCACGTTACCAGTGGCTACAAGCTCCGCGTGGAAATCGCCTACGAGGCACTTCACGTGGGGGGAACTCTCAAGATCGACAGCTTTGAGATTCTGGAGGCGAAGTGGTTCAGCCCGGACGCGCTCCCGGAGGGGATGCAAGAGTCCCACGTCCAACTCATCAAGGCGGGCTCACCAACCTGACGGGGCTCGCCCCGAACGAATCTGTCACCGGCGCTCAGGCAATGGCGACACTAGCCGCGATGCGCGCCAACGTGTCACCGCTGACTGCGAGACACCCCGCCCATGTGTTCCGGCCTCTCGCGGAAATGCTCAGCCTGTGGGCGGCAGGCGGAATCGACACCACCCTCTTTCATGCTGGCGTCGAAAACGCCAGACGCCGCTACGTCGGGTACGGGCTGGCAAAGATGCTGCCGCTTGACCGCGTGCTGATCGGCTACGACTCCTCGCGCGCCGGCGCCTTCGGCGGATTCCACCACCCGGACCAGGGATACCGGCACCTGCAAATGATGGCCATCATCACCATGTACGGGCCCTTGGAACGCCGAGATCCCGAGCAGCCTGTCCTGGCACTCCTCGACCTGCTGCGCGCGTACACCCACGACTGCCTTCACTACGGATCGCGTCGGCGGTACGTGGAAGTAGCGGGCGTCCCTGTCCGCACGCAATACGGAATTAACTACCGCCGCACGACCGGGCAGTCCTACTCAGCAGCCGACCAGCACGGCAGCCACCACACGCGCAACCTCGGCATTGTCATGGAAGGTGCGTGTGACAAAGAGGCGCGTGCCATCACTTGGCAGACGGCAGAACGCTTCGGCGTACCGGAACCCTTAGATGCTCTCGACGCCCTCACCTTCCGGGACGTAACGGGGACGTTGGTGGAAGAGGGCACCCAGCGCTTGGTGGACGTACCGGAAAGCAACGAGCGAACGCGGTACGCGGTGGCCCTCAACAGCTACGAGAAGGGCGTCAACCGGCGGTACTCGCACCTCCTTGAAGAGTTCGCCCCTGGGGAAGAAAGCGAGTGCCACACGCGCCTTCTCGCGGCCATCATCAGCGGTGATGTGGCGGCGCTGGGGGCGTGGCTAGACGACCGGCATGGCCCCGGAACATTTACGGGCCTATTCCGCACTCCGGGATACTTTGCACCTGGCTTGACCGCATAGGCGGTCTCTCGTTGGCATCGTCCGTGCGCTACCTCCCGTTATCGCGTCCCATGGGCACCGAGCGCGCCGGGCCCGTGTGCGGCGGAAGCCCAATATGGAGTCGAGCATGGGGCCGGGCGTGGGCCACCTCCGGAATGCGAGGGTCGGGCGGGCGAAGAGCGGGGAGGCTCGCCCGTCCCACGATGCCGGAAATGGCGCCGCTCCGCCCACCTCCGTTGGGGAGGAGAGCGGGGCGGCGCCCGTTCCACCATGCCGCGCCCCAACCGCGCGACGCGTGCGCACCAGCCGCGCCGCGCGGCGTGTGGGGAAGTGGTGCGGGGCGGTGCTGGGTCATGCAGGGGCAGCGGTGTCACCACCGGTCGAACAGGTGCTCAGGTGCGTACTGACTCGCTCAGCGGTCGGCCCGCTGGTTGACGTTGAGCAGGAAGTCGAACTTCGCCTGCTTAGCGCCACCGACGTTAGTCACGGCCATGACAAGTGCAGGGTGGAAAATTGGGTCGTTGTTGTTGCCCGGCTCACCGGGGAAGTAGAGCTGCGTGGTGAGGATGGGCCGGTTGGGGGCCTGGACCTTGACGTGGATGTGCCGGGTACGCCCCGGGTACAGGCCGGGGACGATGGTGGACAGGGTGAACGCGCCCTGCGCGTTGGTGTACTGGTGACCGCGCAGCCGGTAGCCGCGGTTGTCGTAGGCGCCGCGCACGTCCGCCTGCCAGAAGTCGAGCAGGGCGTTGGCTATCGGACGGCACGCGAGACCGAAAACGTAACCGGTCAGGGTGAGTCGGGTGCCCTGCATGCCCGATTCGAGCAGCGAGGTGCGCTGGGGCGACCGTGGCTTGAAGTACGGGCCTTCCATCTGCGGCGGAGTGGGGTCATCGTTGTCGTCGCAGTACGGGGTGGGTGCGAGCGGCTGCCCCGATGGTGTGGTGTCGTCGCGCGCCCACGAGACGCCGCCGAGCACGAAGGGCAGTGGGGCTGCCGCTATGGCCGCCTTCAGCAGGGTCTTTCTGGTGACGCCCCTGGATGGCCTGCCATTCGTGCTGGCCTGCGTGGGGTCTTGGGTGTTCTCGCCTTCCACGGTGTTCCTCCCGCGGTCCTTTTTGGGGGTGAGTCGTACTGGCCGAACGAGCGGGACCGAACCTATGCGGAACGCTAGGAAGGGTCGATGGACTCGATACGGCGAACGTGGTGATTCCCTCCGGTAGCCCGAGAAACCGCCGGTGGCGCGGGGGTACGGTCCGCCTGACGGCGGAAGTCCCCGGGGCTAATCCCGGTCTCGCGGCGGAAAAAGCGGCAGAAGTACGCCGGGTCGGCGAACCCCACCGCGCGGGCCACCTGGCTGACGGTCAGTCCGGTGGCCGCAAGCAGTCGCTTGGCCTCGCGGATCTCCGCCTCCCTGATCATCTGGCCCGGGGTGCGGCCCGTGGTGCGCTTGACGGCCTCGGTCAGATAGCCGACCGAGACGCCGACGCGGGCGGCGTACGTCCCGACCGTCGCGCGTACGCCCGTCTGCCGCCCCTCGGCGCCAGGGCCAGCGGAACGACTCGGGCCCAGGTCTGGTCCGGTGCGGGTGTGCATGGTCAGCAGCTGAGCGAATTGCCTGGCCACGACCGCTGACCGGCCGATGGCCTCCTCCTCGGGAGGGGGCGCGCCCGGTAGCCGCTGGGCGCGCACGATCAACACGTGCAGATACGACCGCAATACCGTGATGAATCCATCCTCCCGCTCGCGAAACTCCCGTCCCATGTCGGAGATCAGCGCGGCAAGTGCAGACGCGGTGCCGGGCTCCGGGTGCAGCCACGGCCGCTCGGCGAGCCTGCGCAGCGCGACCCGGTCCCCGGGGTGGGCGAGCAGGAAGTCATCGGTGAACAGGACAACCCAGCCCTGGAGATCGCGCACGCCGGCCCAGTAGTGCACCTGGCCCGGGGCGATGACGCACAGATGTGGTGGGCGTAGCCGCCAGGGGATGTGCTCGATGACATGGGTGCCGGTCCCGGAGGTGACGTACAGCAGCTCGTAAAACGTGTGCCGGTGCGGAAAGCCGGCCCGGGACAGCGGTCCGATGGTGTCGAAGGTGCCGATGGCGAACGGCAGCACGTTGGGAGCTGGCACCGCGAGGCGGTGCAGGGGCACGGGGTCGGTTTCGGCGTCGGGGTTTCCGTCGCATTCCTCGCCTGGCCGATGGTAGATATCCGCGGAAGGTGTGGGCATGACAGGTCGTGCTCCGTTCTTCTTTACGCGCTCGCGCGCCCTCATGCCGTCGCCCTAAACCCCGCCCTGTAGCCTAGACCGCCAACTGGCCTAAGAAACACATGATTTCAGCCCGTTACTGCCTTGGTTCATTTGGTCGCCGGAAGCAACCACTCCGATGAGGCCGCGATCAGAGCACGTATGCCGGCGGGCAAGGCGGTGCGGATGTCGGGCGCGAAGTCCGGTGCGTGGTTGGCGGGCAGCGCGGCCAGCTTCTCGGCGGCCCCGGTGCCGGGCGCCGCGGCCCACTGGCGGGGCCCGATGGCACCGAGCATCCAATACGCGGTCGGCACGCCGTCCGCGCCGAACAGCGGGAAGTCCTCGGTGGCCATCGTGGCCGGGTAGTCGATAACCAGCCGCGGCCCGAAGAGTGCCTGATGAGCACGGCGTACGGCGGCGGTCGCCGCGGGGTCGGGGATGGTGACCGGGGAGCGGGAGATGACGGTCAACTCCGGTGCGCGCTCACCGCCGGAGGCCGCGCACTCGGCGCGTACGATCCGCTCGACCGCCCGCGCTGCGCGCTCAAGTGCCTGCGAAGTGAGCGCGCGTACGGTGATGCCGAGCACGGCCTGTTCCGGTACGACGTTGGGGCTGGTGCCTGCGTGGAGCGAGCCAACGGTGAGCGTGACGTGTTCGGCTGGGGCGGTCTCGCGGCTGATAACCGTCTGGAGCCGCAGCACCGTGGCCGCCGCGATGACCACCGGGTCCACCGCGAGCCAGGGAGTGGCCGCGTGCCCGCCGCGCCCATGCACCACCACCTCCCAGGTGATGCTGCCCGCCATCAGGGGGCCGGCCGCCGCGTGCGCGACCATCCCGGACAACAGCGGCGCCGTGTGCTGGGCGAGCACGATATCCGGCCGCCCGAAGCGGTCGTACAGCCCGTCGTCGAGCATGGCCCGGGCGCCCGTCAGCGTTTCCTCTGCGGGCTGCCCGATGACCAGTACGGTGCCCTGCCAGCGGTCGGTGGCGCGCGCCAGGACAGCCGCGGCGCCGGCCACCGCCGCCAGGTGCAGATCGTGGCCGCAGGCGTGCGCGACCGGCACCGGCCGGCCCTGCGCGTCCTCGGTCACGGTCTCGCTCGCGTACGGCAGGCCGGTGCGCTCGGCGATCGGCAACGCGTCCAGTTCGGCGCGGAACATGACGGTCGGCCCGGGGCCGGTGCGCAACCGGCCCACCACCCCGTGCCCGCCGACGCCTTGGGTAACCGCGTAGCCGCTCTGGCGCAGCCAGTTGGCGAACCGGGCGGCCGTGCGCACCTCGGAGCCCGACAGCTCGGGATCGGCGTGGGTCTCCAGGCAGAATGTCACGGCGGGCTTGAGTACGGCGGGCAGCCCGGCGAGCACACCGAGGACGGCGGGCCGGGGGCGGGGCTCGGTACTGAAACCGGCATCGGTACCGGTATTGATACTGGTATCGGTACTGGTATCGCTGTGGTCGTACGGGCCGGCCTCGGGTGCCTTCGTGCCGCCGGGGGCATCCGGGTTACCGAGGGGCATCGGGGGTGCCGGCTCGGGATCGCGTTGGCTCATGCGGGAACTCCGTTCCGTAACTGGTGATGCGGGCAGTTCCGTCAGTAGTGGTGCGGGCAGTGGGTCGAGTGACGTGGCCCGCGGGTCCTGTGCGCCGCTCCCCCGCCGCTGGCTCGAACGTGTTGGTGTGCCGCCGGCGCACGCGGCCGGGTGGGGCCGCTGTCACCGGATGACAGGGGGTGTCAGTGAGTGTCAGTGGAGTGACAGCAGTTCGCCGGTGGTACTGCCAGCGGCTTCCGATGGAATGGGGACCGCACCAACCACTGCCCGGTCGCCTGGCGCGGTCTGGCACTCATACCTGGGAGGCAGTTATGGCCCCGAAGACTGACCTGGCTTCGCTCGCCGACGAGATCTTGGAGCTGGAGTCGGAGACCTTCGAGATCTCCGACTACTCGGACGCCAGCGAGGTCGTGCTCGCCGGTTCCACGAGTTGCAGCAGCACCAGCACCTGCTCCAGCACCACCAGCACCACGAGTTGCAGCGCCTGACGGCTGCTCCATGCGTGCGGCGCCCCGTGGCGCCCGAGCCCTCTCCGTTCGCGGAGAGGGCTTCGCGCGTTGCAGGACCGGCGCGCCCCGAACGCGCCGGCCGCCACGAACCCGGTGTGGTGCGCCCACCCGCTCGGCCCGCCCTCCATGCGCCCGCCAGGGGGCCGTGCTGTTCGCGGCCCCTGACGTCACGGGAAGGGATGCGGTACGCGCTTGATCTCGTCCTCCGTCAGGTCCGTGTCCCGCCACCCGGCCCGGCGAAAAGCGGTACGCAAGCGGGGCATCAGCAGGGCGCGCTGCCGGGACCAGCCGAAGTCGATGGGCAGCAGCCCGGGGGCCAGCGTGCACACGGTGTGCAACCCCATCGCCCGCTGCTCCGGCGTCGTCTGGTCCACCACGATCACATCGAACCCCGCGCCGGCGAGCTGATCGCGGCACCAGGCCAGGTCGTCGCGCAGATCCAGGGTGCGCGGCCGGGCCCGCTGCCAGTCGGCGTAGATCGTCTCCAACGTGCCGACCCCGGCCGGTCGCAGATAGCCGCGGGCGTGCTCGGCCATCTCGGGCAGCCCGTACAACTGCGCATGGTCCTTCAGATGCAGCACCCGGTCGTAGTCGGCCGCCATGGCCTCCAGCTCGCCGCGCCGCTCTTGGACCTGGCGGCCCAGGTGCGGGATGTAGGTGAGGACTTCGGAGAGCGCGGCCTCGATGGCGGACTCGGGGTCGAGGCTGGCCCCGGCGCCGAATGACAGCGTTCCGGGCCCGCCGTCGCGGCGTACGGCCAGCGCGGTAACGGCCGGCACGGCCAGGTCCACGCGGTTGTCGAAGGCATGGACGTCATAGCCCTGGAGCGCGGCCCGATCCACCATGCCGCGCACCATCTCGCCTCGGCAGGAGGCTAGGTCGATCTCGGTGAGCGGCACATCTCCGTACCAGGCGAGCAGGAACGAGTCCCGCTCGATGAGTTCGAGCAGCCCGGACAGGGCCGCCTCTTCCATGCTGCCGCCGATGGCGCAGCCGTTGGAACTCTCGAAGACGAAGTTGTCGGCGCGCAGCGGGGCGCTGTAGTGCACGAGCCTGGCGGGTACCAGGATCGAGCGTTCGTCGCGGAGCGAGTAGCCCCACAGCCAGGGCATGGCCTGGTCGGGGTCGAACGGTCGCACCCGTGGATCGGTGCGGTAGGTGTGGGGTGCGTAGAAGCCGCAGGCTGCCGGGTCGAGCGCATCGCCGGCGAGGTTGGCGTACGAGTCGATCAGCGGCTCGGCGCGGCGTCTGCGGTGGGTGCCGGCGTACCGCTCAAGTCCTTCCAAGAAGGCAAGAGTTCGGCTGGATGTGAAGGAGTGGGACTGGCCGCTCCAGGTGACGTCCACCAGACCCGCGTAGCTGCGTACGAAGACGCTGCCCGCTACCGGCGCCGTGGTGGGCGAGGTGACATTGATCCAGGTGCCGGCGCCGAGCGCGCCGCACACCGGGTTGGCCAGCGCGGCGGTTGGCAGCGGGTAGGAGGAGGCGGGCCGCTCGCGGTAGACGTCCGGGGCCGGCTTCGCGCGAGCGGCGAGCGTGAGGCGGGCGCTCTGCGCGTCCTCGGTGGAGCGAGGGGCGCAGCTCGGGCACAACGGGTCGGCCAGCAGCGGAAAGCTGTGTACCTGGAGCGTGCGCAGGTCGAGTCGGGAGACGTGCGGTAGCAGGTGGTCGGCGGGGGCAGCCGCCGGCGATACGGGCACGGGAGTGGCGGACACCGCGGGGACCGGCGCCCCCGCGGTGCTGGTGGTTTTGGTGGCGCCGGCGCCGGCCGTGGCGGTCGCGCCGGGTGTGTGCGTCGTGCCGGGTGCGTGCGTCGTGCCGGTTGCGTGCGCCGTGCCGGGTGTGTGGGCGGTGCCCGTTGCGTGGGCGGTGCCGCCGATCACCGCTGCGTACAGCGCCCGGGCGGCGTCCAGGGCGAAGCCGTGCAGCAGCGGCCAGGTACCGACAGCCGTGGTGCCGGTGCCGGTTTCCAGGGCCTCGCGTTCGGAGCGGGTACGCAGTCGCTGCCAGCGGATCGCCAGGCAGTGGCCGCAGCCGGCCACGCCGCCGGGTGCACCGCCCCAGGGGCCGATGAGCACGGCCTCGGCGCTGAGGTGGACTCGGGCGGCGCCGCGCAGCGGGCCATACGGGTCGCGGGGTGGTGGCTGCTGCGGATCGAAGGCGCCAAGCGGCACCACGACGGGCCTCGGGAGTGCGGCGTCGGTGTGGTGTGCGAGGGCGGCGGCGAGTATGCGGCAGCCGGCGGCCAGCGGCGCGCCGTCGTCGTCGGCTAGGCCGTCAATGCCGTGGATACCGTCGATACCGTCGGGGTCAACGGCGGGCGCGGCAGGGTCGGCGAGTGTGGCGGCGGTGCTGGGCGTGGCCGTGACCGCACGCACCGCTGCGGTGGCGGGAGTAGCCGTGGTGGTGGGAGTGGTGGCGCGAGTGGTTGCGGTCATGGGCGGTTGCTCCACTTGAAGGTTTTTACCGCGATGGCGCCGAAGATGAGGGTGAACCCGATCAGTCCCGCGCAGTCCACCGTCAACTCTCCAGCGCTGGCGGAGCCGGAGAGCGCCCCGGAGATGCCGTCGTTGAGGTAGCGCAGCGGCAACACCCAGGAGATGCTCTGCATCCATCCGGGCATGGCGTCCAGCGGAAAGAAGGAACCGGACAAGAACGCCATCGGCACCATCAGGAAGTTGGCGATGGCGGCGACCGCCTCCGGGGTGTCGGCGAACGTGCCGACCACGGCGCCGATCACCACGAAGGCGGTGATCCCCAGTACCAGGACCGGCACCGCAAGCGGCCAGGTGGCGTCCAGCTCAAGCCCGAACAGCGGCAGCAGCGCGACCACGATGAACAGCACCGACTGCACCACACCGATGACCAGCGCGATCACATAGCGGGAGCCGATCACCGAGGACAGCCTGACCGGCGTCATCCTGATCAGCCGCAGCAGATCATCGGCGCGCCACTGCATGAGCGTGAACGCGACCCCGAACACGGCCGCATTGCCCACGCCCCAAGACAGCACGCCGGGCGCGATGTAGCCGATGTAGGGGCGGCCCGTCTCCTCCACGTCCTGGCCGCGGAAGATCAGTCCGAAGACGACGAGGAACAGGAGCGGGAAGGCGAAGGTGAAAAAGAGGGTGGCCTTGTCACGGACGTACGCCCGGTAGCTGGCCTCGGTCAGGGCGGCGTAGGCGCTCATCGGCTCTCCGTGAGTTGGAGGTAGACGTCTTCGAGGGTGGCGGTACGGGTTTGCACCCCTTGCAGGCCCGCGATCTCGTTGACGGCGGCGAGCACAGGGCCGGCGTCGTCACCGGTTTCGATGACGAGGGCGCCGCCCTCGACGGTCACCTCGCGCACGCCCGTGATGGCCCGCGCCTGGTCCACCGTCAACCGGTCGGCCGGCACCAGGAGCCGGGTGGCCGTCCCGGCCGCACCGATCAGCCGGCGCGGGGTGTCCAAGGCTGCGACGGAGCCGCCGACCAAGATCGCCACCCGGTCGCACAGGGCCTCGGCCTCATCGAGGTGGTGGGTGGTGTAGACGATGGTGCGGCCCTGGCCCTTGAGGTCGCGCAGCACCTGCCACAGCGCACGCCTGGCCTGGGGGTCAAGGGCGGCCGTCGGCTCGTCAAGGAAGATGAGTTCTGGTTCGTGGACGAGGGCCGACGCGATGGCGAGCCGCTGCCGTTGCCCGCCGGAGAGCCGGTCCACGCGGCTGCCCGCCTGCTCGGTGAGGCCGACGAGGGCGAGCGTACGGTCCACGGCGGCGGGGTCGGCTCCGTACAGTGCGGCCACCGTGCACAGGTGCTCGTGCGCGGTGAGCCGCACGAAGAACGCGGAGCTTTGGGTTTGCACGCCGATCCGCGGCAGCAGCGCGATATCGCGTGGCCAGGGCGGCATGCCCAGTACGGAGACGGTGCCCGCGTCGGCGTGCCGCAGCCCCTCCATGATTTCCACCAGCGTGGTCTTGCCCGCACCGTTGGGGCCGAGCAGCCCGAAGAACTCGCCCCGTCTGACCTCCAGCGAGACACCGGCCACGGCCTGGAGCCCGCCGTACGCCTTGTGCACCCCCGCAAGGACGATCGCGGGGTCGGGGGTGCCGAGCTCGGTCATGGTTGTCAGCGGTTGTGCTTCGCTCACGGCTGCCTTCCTCGGCGTGGTGTGTGGCGTGCTGTCCGACTTGGTGTGAGGTCTGGTCTCGGGCCTGGTGGCCGGCCGGGGCCCGGGGCGGGGGGCGCTGGCCTGTGCCGGGGCGTGCGGGGCCGAGCCGGGCGTGGCCAACTCCTGTTCCGTGTTCTCCGCTTTTGCGCGTTCCCCTTCCGTACGCACCCCTTCCGCGCGCTCCCGCTTGACCCGTTCCGTACGGGCCCGTGCCGCGCCGCCCACCAGCGTCGCCGCGCCGAACACCGCCAGCAGCACCGCCGGAACGAGGGCCGCCGCGGAGCCAAACCGGTCGCCGAGCAGCCGGTGGCAGGCCCACACGACGCCGGTGAACAGGGCGGCGAGCGAGAGCACGACGGCCGCCGCGTACGCCGGGTAGGCGATGCGCGCCCGGCGCGGGTAGCCGGCGGTGCCCTCGCCGCGGCCGATGGCGCCCAGCGCGGCGAGCCGCAGATAGCGGCGGCTCTCGGCGGCGTAGTCGGTCATGCCCGCCAGGTGGGAGGCCATCTTGTAGCCGTCGAGCGGCGGCACCGGGACGAGGTTGATCCACGCCTGGGCGCTGCCGAGCAACAGCACGGCAGCCAGCGCGTCGCGCGCCGGTTCATCGTTGGGCAGGGCCAGCCACAGCGGGAAGAACGGCAGCAGGAACAGCGCATTGAGGAACGCGCCCGCGCCCGCCGTGGCGACCTGGTGCCAACGGCTGCGGAGATACAGGTAGTTCTCCACCGTGCAGTACATGATCATCACGGGCAGTCGCCACCGCAGCCCGATCTCGCTGACCGTGCCCCCAAAGCGGCGTGCGGTCACCCCATGCGCCAACTCGTGCAACGCCGTGCTCAGCCACATCAGGGAGCACACGGCAAGCAGCAGCGCCGGGTTCTGAAAGGCGCGTCCCGTCGCATCCGTCAACTCGCCAAGGTGCAGCGCCACGACCGTCTGTACGGCGAGTACGAGCAGCAGCAGCGGCACGACGACCGGCGCGGCGAGCGCGAAGCCGACGATACGGTGCAGCCGATCGACGACCGCCGAAGCGTCGCTGACCAGCCGCACCGAGCCCTTGAAGAGGGTGGAGCGCTCGCCGGCGGGCCCCGCGGAATCCGCCATGCCCGGTGCTACCGATGCTGCTGATACGGCTGATACGGCTGATACGGCCGATGCCGCTGACGCGGGGGTGCCGGCGAGTAGCCCCTTGGTGTGCAGCAGGCGCAACATCTGCTGCCAGTTGGCCTCACCGAGCCGGCGGCCGAAGGCAGCCGCGTACTCATCGCCGATGTCACCGAGGCTGCGCCGGCCGTCGAGCCGGGCGATGATGAAGTGCTCCTTGGGCCCGACCTCGAAGGACTGGCCACTGTCGGGGTCCTTCACGAGGTGAACCGAGGTCCGGCCACGCAGCAGCGGCTGGCTGAGCAGGACGCCACCGCGTACGGCCGGGCGGTGGTCGGCCAGTTGCCACCCGGTCACGGCCGCTCCCCCGCCGTCCACTCCCGCAGCGCGCGGCCAAGGACGTAGGCGAGGTACGCCTCGTCGCGGATGGTCACATGCAGCCGATTGTTGGTCATGTGCATGTACGGGGACAGCAGCAGGGGCAGCGCCTGCGCGGGGTCGGTGACGCACTCGTCGCGAGTGCCATCCCAAGAGCGGAAGACCAGGTCGCCTCCGGTGGCCAAGTCATGGGCGCGCTGGCGCAGCTCGGCACAGTGCTCGGCCCAGCCGCGCAAGAAGCCGGGCAGTCGCTCGACGCCGCCCGCCTCGCTGTGCGCGGCGGCGCGGATGCCGGCGAACCGCCGCCCGAGGTCGGTGCCCATCGCGGCGTACCCCTCCTCGTACTCCTTGGCGCCGATGAAGTTGGTACCGGAGAACGCCTTGTGCCAAAAGACGTGGTAGCTGTCCAGGTACTGCGCCAACTCTTCGGTGGCGCTGAGGAAACAGCCGGACATCACCATCATCAGCTGCGCCGACGTGCCAAGGAGCACGGTGCGCAGATGCAGGTTCTTGGTACGCAGGGCGTCGATGACCAGGTCGCTGGAGTGCCGGAAGTGCCATTCGGCCAGCTCGATGCCGGCCGGGCCGCCGTACTTGCCGTACTCGGGTTCGTACGGCTCATGGCTCCAACTGTTGTTGGGGCGCAGGTTCATCCGGCCGTCGCTGTTCATGAAGTCCCCGCGTTCACCCTCGGGGAACTCGATCTCGAACAGCGCGTTGTAGAAATCGTTCAAGAAGCCTGAGTCCACCTGGTAGAGCGCGGGCCGGATCCGCAAGAACGCCTCGACCGCCGCCTCCGCACGCGCCCTGACCCGCTCCGTCGCGGCCTCGGACGTCGGCCGCAGGCGTAGCCGCACATGCGGGCCCTCCAGCCAGTAGTTGATGAAGAAGTACCCGGCCAGCAACCCGTCGTCGGTCAACTCCTGGACGAGCGGGCGTACGCACTGCACAAGCAGCGGCTGCGGGTTGGCCGCGTAGAAGATGTGCATCGCCTGCCAGGGGCCCGGTGTGGGCCCCGCGCCGGACACGGCCCGGGCGTCGGCCCCGGTTTCGCAAGAGACGGGGGCGGTGGGGACAGGGGCGGTGGTGGCGGCGGCCGGCTCCGCCGCCGGCCGCACGGTCGGTTCAGTCATCGGCTCGCGTCCTTTACCAGGTCCTTGGCGGCGTTGAAGTCCTTGGCGTCCTTGACGTCCCTGACGTCCTCAACAACGGGATGGGCCGCGGTCGTCGGCGGGTGGGCCCGGGGTGGCGGGGCGGCCGTTTGCCGCTGGTGGGTGATGGTCTCCACCGCGAGTTCGGCGACGTGTCGGCCGCGCGTCGAGGTGACGTGCAGCGCGTCCTCGCCCGGCAGCGCCTCGCGGAGCACGACGCGCGCCTCTCCCATCCCGAGCAGTGCCTCCAGGGCAGCGAGCGAAAGCGGGCTGTCGAAATCGACGTACTGCGGCTTGACGCCGGCTCCGGCGCGCCCGGGACCAGCGGAGACGGTGGCGAAGACGCGGTCCGGGATGCCGTGGGTCAGACGCCAGCGGTGCCAACCGGCGAACCAGCCGGCGTCCGTGTCCCCCGGTGCCCGGGCGGGCAGCTGGGCGACGGTGGTGGCCCAACTGCGGCGGCTGAGCACCAGGCCCCGGTGGGCTACGCGAGGGCGGCGGGTGACGCCGTCGGTCGCGGGGCCTTCCGGCACCCCGGCCCACACGTCCAAAGGGGCCATGGACGTCGGCGAGAGCAGCAGCAGGGTACGCGGGATCTCGGGCAGCGCGAGCGGCACCAGATAGCCCAGGTAGACCGGGATGACCTCGCGCCCGAGCCGCCGCGAGCGCAGCGCCAACCGATCCGCGCGCGGGTCGTGCTCGACGTACAGGTCGTCCAGTTCGATGCGATCGGCCTCGGGAACGGAACTGGTCTCGCCGGGGCACACGATCTCGTAGTCGGTGAGGCGACCGTGCAAGTTGAGGTTGCTGGTGACCGCGCCGCCGGTGATCTCGGCGAAGACCGCGCCTGCTGGCTGGATGGCGCGGGCTTCCGCGCGCAGCCGGGGCGACAGCGCATCGGGACCGGTGGCCCCGTCGTAGCAGTGCGTGAAGCGGCTGAAAGGGAAGGCGAGCCCGCCGTAGGACCGGTTGAGGACGGCCAGCGGTGGGCGGGCGGCGTCCGCCGCGGCCGGGTCACCGCCGCGCGCCACAGCGGCGGGGCGATCACCCGCGCCATCGTGGGGGGCGGGCGCCGGCTGCTCGCCCGCGACCAGTTGGACGAAGTGGCTCTGTGGCGCGAACCCGGCGCCCAGGGGCGCCAGTTGGTCGGCGACGGCCTCGATGAACGTGTCGTCCAGTTCGATGTCCGCCGGCCCGCCGGCCCGCGGCGCCGCCTCCGGTACCGGCGTATCGAGCGCTTCCGCCGCGCCCGGGGCACGCGCCGTCCACAGCTCCCGCATCCGGGTGATGAACTCCCGGCGCGCGGCGTCGAGTGCGCCGATCTGCGGCAGGCCCAGCCAGTTCTCCTCGGGCACGTAATCCCCCGCCGCGTCGAACGGCTGCCGGCGTGCGGTGAAGGTCAGGTACTGGTCGAAGAAGTCCTCGTGGAAGTCGTGCACCAGGCGCAGCAGATCGTCACAGCGCCCGCCGACACCGAACCTGGCCTGAAAGAAGCCCTTGAACGTCAGCCGTTGCGGCAACGTGAGGTCGAAGGCGGGCAGCAGGCGTTCCACGGCCCGCAGTGGCTCGCCAAGCACGCCGTGCCGGGTGTCGAGCGCGTAGGCCAGTTCGCCGTCCGCGCCCCGTGCGGTCACGTCCTCGTACATCAGCGTCTGCGGCAGGGTGCCGTCCGGCGCGCCGAGCTCCTCCTGTAGGACGTGCAGAGTGCGGCGCAGCTCGCGCAGCAGGTGTCTGCGCTGGTCGGTGTCCGCGGCTGCGTATCGGTCCACGAGGGCGATCGGGTCGGCCAGACCTGCGAAGAGAGCGTCGGCCCAGGGGCGGTCGAGCGCGTGGAGCGCGGCACGAAAGGAGCGCAGCGGGTCTGGGCTGTGCACATCGGTGCTCAGACACGGCACCCGGACCATACCGAGCTCCATCAGCGCGGAGACGTAGCGGGCGCACTCGGCGGGGTCGGCGTCTTCTTGTTCGGCGAGCCAGCGCACCAGGTCGCGATGGCGTAGCGTGCCGCGGTCCTCGAAGAGCGCGATCATGCGCTCCAGAACTCCGGTGCGGCGCAGGAAGAACAGGCGGTCGGAGACGGCGTCGAAGGTGACGGCTGCGTTGTTGTCGCCCGCGGTGACCGAGCGCCGCACATAGCGCACCCGGTCGTCCTCCAGGTCCCACCCGGAGGCCAGCGCGAGCGGCAGGTCTCCGCGCCGCTGCGGGTCGGCCAGGATGAGATCGACGAGGCGACCGAGAACGACGACGTTCAGCCGTGGGTGGCTGGTCCACTCGTCGGCAAGGCGCATCGTCTGCCCGGCCAGTTGCGGGGCCATCTCGTGGGCTGTGGCTGCCGCGTCTGACGTATCGGTGCGGGCAATGTTATCGGCGGGATCGGCGGGATCGGCGGGATCGACGGGATCGGCGGGGGCGGCGCGGTTGAGGTGGTCGGCGCGGTCAGCATGGTCGATGTGGTCGGCATGGTCGACGGGGTGGAAGTCGCCGAGTGCGACCGCCGTGAAGGTGCTGAACGGGCTGGTCTTGCAGGCCGTGCGGTACAGATACGAGAGCACGGAGCGCTCGATCTTGCGCTGTCGCTTGCCGGGGCGTGCCGAGGTGTCCGCGACGAACGCGTCAAGCTGGCCATCCAGCGTGGGCGAGGCGAGCAGCAGGCCGCGGCGTAGCTGATCATCGTCCACGATGCGGCGCAATGCGACGCGGGATGCGGCGAGTTCGTCAGCGAGGAGCGGCTCGCCCGCGGCGTACAGCTCGGCGAGCTGACGCCGGTCCGCCAGCCACCCGTTCAGGTCGTCGGCGAGCGCGCTGGCCCGCTCCCCGCCGACCGCCGAGACGAGCGCGAGGGCGCCGGCTTGGTCGCGCGGCAGCCGGTTGTTGAACAGTTCCCTACGCAGCCGCAGCAGGGCACGCCGGGCCGCCTCGTCGTCGTTGGCCCCGACCAGCTCGTACAGTCGATCGCTCAACGCGGCGCCGCTGGCCCGCAGCCGATGTTCCTCGGCGAGCGTGCGGCGGGCCCAGCGTGCGCTGTCGGGGCAGCGCAGCGCATGGACGGTGTCGATGGGCAGCCCGGCCACGCGCAGCATGAACCGGCGGCCGATGGCCCACGAGGGGTCGAGAGATTCGGGCATGGCCGCGCTCTTTCTTCCGGGGTTGGGACCCAGGGCGCCGCTGTCCCCACCGGGCGCGGCGGCTGCTTGGCCGTCGCCTCGGGCGGGTCTTGCGGTGTCGCCGCTGGCCGGTCGTATCGCGTCGTACAGGTCAGCCGGTCGTATCGCGTCGTGCAGGTCAGCCGGTCGTGTCGCGTCGTGCATGTCGGTGGCCTCGTTCGCGTCCATCGGCTCAGGCGATCTCATGGCGGAAGTCGGCGGGCCGCGGGCGCTCATTGCCGACCAGCATGATCAGCAGGGGGGCTTCGCCGGTTGCTTCGAGGCCCAGTTCCTCGATGAAGGAGATGTTGTCGAAGCCCAGCGCGACCCCGGCGCCGAGGCCGAGCGCGGCGGCGGACGTGTAGAAGGTCTGCGAGAGGGCGCCGATGGTGGCGCCCACCAGTCGGTAGCCGCGGTCGCCGATGGCGTCGAGGATGGCGGTGGTGCGCACGGTGGGCACCATGACGGCCGCCGCCTGCTCCAGGTTGTAATTGGCCAGGAAGTAGTTGCGCTGGAGAAAGGGCCCGGGCGGCCCCGCCGTGATCGGGTGCAGCGCATGGGCGGCCGGGTCGTACGCGTAGCCTCCCGGCGCCAGCCCCGCCACATGGTTGACGAAGACGTACAGCGTGGCGAGCTCGGTGCCCGCCCGCGTCACATCGGTGTCCAGATGGGTTCCGGCGTACGAGGCGGCCAACGTCGCCGCAAGCTGCTCGCGGCTGATGGGGCGGGACGCGTCGAACCGGCCGAAGCTGCTCCGCCGTTCGCGCAGCGCGGTGCGCACGCTCATGTCGAGTGGGGTGGGCGCGGGCAGCGGATGGGGGGCGACGCCCGCGCGGGGCGGGGGCGCGGCGGCCGGGGCGAGGGCGCCCGGCGCGGGGCGCTCGGCCGCGTGCTCGGTGGTCGCGGTGTGCATGCGGCGCAGCGCATCGAAGGTGAGCACGCGGCGAGAGCTCTCGCTGTCCTGGTGCCGTACGCCCACCAGGTCGGGGGACGGCACGCCGGTGGCGGGGGGTGCGGTGGTGGCGGGGGGTGCGGCGCCCGCCCAGTGCAGCGGCACCACGGCGAAGATGCCCTCTTCGGCGCCGCGTATCCCCAGGAGTTTGGTCAGCCGCGGCTCGTCGAACCACAGGTTGGGGGCGATGCGCAGCCCTCTGGCCCCGGCCCACATCCGCCAGGTCTGGAGGATGGTGCCGATGTCCATGCTCACTGCGTGGAAGGAGAAGTTGTTGTACTTGAAGGAGTTCTGCCAGAACTTGATGCCCAGGACGAGGTACTGGTCGGTGTACGCGCCACCCGCCGCCTCCTCCCCCAGGGCGGCCCTGACCTCCCCGGACACATCGCCCGCCAGCAGTCGCTGCATGCCGTGGTGTCGGGTGGCGTAGTGGTAGATGCCGGGGGTGAGCGGGCTGGACGGGCCACTCACCCAGTAGACGCTGACCGGGTAGAGGCCGCCGCCGGATGCGGTGCCGCGTGACCAGTTGGCCTGCGGATAAAAGGGCAGCGCGGCAAGGTCGGTGTTGGCCTGGACGCCGAGCCTGCGCCCCACCAGACCGTACGAGTCGAGCAGCATCCCGCCGAGCAGCGGCAGCGTGAAGGCACCGGGCACATCGGCTGGTTGAGGTCTTGACACCGACAGTGGCCCGGGGTGGCGGAAGACTCCGCGGTCCACCGTCGCATCGGCCGGGTAGCCATCGTCGGGCAGCGGGAAGGTTTCGGCTCCCGGGTAGAACTTCGACTTGCGGGGCCGGTCAGCCCAGTCGGGCACGAAGTCGGCCGGTTCCATCGGGACGCGGCCACGGTGCATGATCGCGTCCGCGTACTCATGGGCGTAACCCATGGGAGTGCTCCTCTCTCATGGGGTGGATCAGGGAAACGGGTGCGGGGCAGGGTTGAACTGCTGAGGCGTCAGATCGCTGTCCCGCAGCCCGGCCTCGCGTAGCGCGGTGCGCAGCCGCGGCATGCCCAGGGCACGTTGGCGGCGCCAGCCGAAGTCGATGGGCAGCAGCCCGGGCACGAGAACGCTGACGGTGGTGAGCCCGAGCGCGCGCTGCTCCGGCAAGGTCTGGTCCACGACGAGCACGTCGAATCCGGCAGCGGTGACCGCTGCCACACAGCGCTCCAGATCCTGTTGCAGGTCACCGGACGGCCCGGCCAGGTCTCCGTACTGGGCGGCCATCGAGTGTCCGCGCGGCCTGGGTGGAACGCGCTGCCCGGGGCGCGGGCGCGGGCCGACCAGGAATTGGGCGTGCTCGGCCATCTCGGGGATGCCGTAACACAGCGGATGGTCGTGCAACGCGGCGACCTGGTCGAAGTCATCGGCCATGGCCCGCAGTCGGGGTTCGTCCTGCTCGGTGCGGCGCTGGAGGTTGACGGCATCGGTGGCGATCTCGCACAGTGCGGCGCTGAGCGCGGCCTCCGGATCGAGCCCAGCGCCCGCGCCGAAGCACATGGTGCCAAGCCCCCAGTCGGGCCGTACCGCGACGGCGGTCACCACCGGAACCGGGAAGGACACCCGGGCATCGAAGAACCGCGCCTCGTAGCCGTACATCGCGAGCCGGTCCACCATGTGCCGGGTACGGGCCCGGGCGCTGGTGGCCGGGTCGATCTCGGGCAGTGCCGCCATCCCGTACCAGGCGAGCAGGAAGGCGTCCCGCTCGATGACCTCAAGGAGACCGAAGTAGGCGGCCTCCTCCAAACTGCCGCCAGATGCACAACCGTTGGAGCTCTCCTGGACGAATCGGTTCTCCAGGCCGGGCGCGTGGTAGTACGTCAACACCTCGGGCACCAGGACGGGGCGGTGGTCGCGCAGCGAGTAGCCCCACACCCAGGGGATCACCCGGTCAGGTGAGAACGGTGTGATCCTCGGGTTGTCCCGATAGAAGTCGTCGGAGTACAGGCCGCACTGCCGCGGGTCGAGCGCCTGCTCGGCCAGCTCGGTGAGGCTGCCGGTGACCTTGGTGACCTTGCCGCGGGCGCGCATTCCGGCGTAGCGCTCCAGCCCCTCCAGGACCCCGACGCGCGCGCTGACCTCGAAGGAGTCTGCGTGCCCGCCCCAAAACGTTTCGCGCAGATACTCCCCCGAGCGCATCGAGAAGCAGCCAATGCTCGCGGACGTGGAAGTGGAGGAGACGTCGTAGACGACCGAGGGACCGAGCGCGCCGCAGATCGGGTTGGCGAAGGCCGCGACCGGCAGCCGGTAGGAGTCGATGGGACGCACCCGGAAGGTGCCGGGCGCGTGCTCGGGCGCCGGGGCGAGGGTGAGGGTGGCGGCCTGCGCCGAGTCCTCCTCACGCCGCCCGCACACCGGGCACTGCGGATCGGGCACCAGTGGATACCGGCGCACCTCAAGCGTTTCGAGATCCACCAGGTAGATCGGCGCGAAGGGGCTGTCCCCCTCCGGCCGCTCGGGATGCGCGGCACCTTCCTGTCGCTCGGAGTGCGCAGCCCCCCTTTGCCGCTCGCAATGCATCGCCACCAGTGCCGCGATCGCGTCCGCGGCGAACGGCGTGGCGTACGGCGATGCTCCCGCCGCCCGGGTACCCGAACCCAGTTCCAGCGCGTCCCGCAGCGCCACCGAACGCACCGCCTGCCAGCGGCGGGCCAGGCACCTCGCGCAAGGCTGGTGTTGGGGACCATCGCCGTGGGGACCATCACCCTGGGGACCATCGCCGTGGGGGCCATCGCCGTGGGGGCCATCGCCGTGGGGGCCATCGCCGTGGGGGCCATCGCCGTGGGGGCCATCGGCCACGGGGCCGCCTCCGGCACCGTACGGGCCGCCGGCATCGTGCGCGCCGCCGGTTCCGTACGGGTCGCCGGGTACGCCGGAAGACCCGCGCCCGCTGCGGCCGTTCGGCGCCGGGAAGGGGCCGACGATCGCATGCTGCCCATAGAGGTGCACCGGAACGGCGGGCTCGCTCGGCGGCGGTGTGGGTGTAGTCACCGCGAACTCGTCACGCACCCCGAGCGCGCTCACCCGTACCGGGGGCGCGGCTGCGCCAAGCCCGCTGCGTACGTCGGCGCCGGGCGCGGCACGCACCAGCCGTTCCAAGGTCCGTGCGGACACCTCCCAGGGCTGTGGCTCAGGCGTCATGGCCCGCCCCTTCGGCGTTCGGGGTGCCGGGCTCGGTGGTGGCTGCCGTGTCGGCGCTGCCCGTACCGACGGTGGCGTCCAGACCAGTGGTGAGCAGGACGCGAACCGTGGTGATGCCGCCCGCGGCCAGGTCGGCCGCGCCGGTGGGTACCGCGATCGCGTCTCGTCCTGCCGCTCGTAGCCGGTCCAGGACGGTGCTCCAGGTGGTGGCGGGCCGCTCGCCCGTCATACGGGCCGTCGCCGCGACCAGCGTGCCCGGGGCCAGGTCGCCGAGAAGCGGATCGCCGGTGTCCAACTGCGCGTCGGCGGGCAGCTCGCGCCGCAGCTGCACCTGTCCGAGGAGGTCGCGGATGGCGCTGCCGGCCGCCGTTCGCCACACCAGATCGGCGCCTACGGACCAGACCGGCACTCCGGTTCCCGGGTCCGTGGCACGGGCGAACAGGACGTGCGCCGATGAGTGCTCGCACTCACCCAGGTCGAGCAGTTCAAGGCCCACGCCCAGGGTGTCGGCGGTGCGTACCAAGAAGGTCAGTTCCGGGTCGCCGTCGCCCAGGCCGATCAGCGAGACACCGGTGAGCGATCCGCCGCGCAGGGCGCGTTGGAGTGCGTCGTGCGCCAGGGCGGACAGCAGGCCGCGCCCGGCGGCTTCGGCAACGCTGGCGCCCGCGCCGCAGCCGGCGCGCGTGGGCAAGAAGGCGCGGTCACGGTTGGCGGCACCGAAGGGGCGCACGGCCGCCGCCGGCACCCGCAGCGATTCCTTGGTGAGCAGCGATGTGCCGGCCACCCACTGCGCGCCGTCGCCGGTGGCATGGCCTGGAGCCAGGCCGCTGGCAAGGGCGAGCCGACCGGGCTCGACCGACGTTCCGGCTGCGGCGGCACCCTCCCCGGCGGCTGTGGTGTCTGGGGTGCCTGCGGTGTCTGCGGTGCCTGCGGTGCCTGCGGTGGGGCAGGGGATCACGTGCTCCGCGTACACCTCGGCGGCGGCGTACAGGGCGCGGGTGCGGGCGCCGGCCACGTGGTGCACATCGAACGCGGAGACCTCTCGGCGCCCGCCGTGGCCAGTGGCCAGGCTGATAGTGGTGACCTTGAGTGGGGTCTGCGTGAGGTGTTCGTCAGCGAACGCGGTGAACACCCCGGCGTGCGGCTTGACCAACACCATCCGCGCGTTCAACTCCTCGACCAGGGCGTCGGCGTCACGAGCGGTCTCCACGGTGGTGCCGACCGGCGTGGTCGGGCCGTTGGCGAGCCCGTCGCGCAGCGCCGTCGCGGCGTCAGAGGCGTCAGAGGCGTCAGTGGCGTCTTGGTGCGCGCAGCGCGGGCAGCCGGGATGCGGCAGCAGCGGCTCGGCGGCCACGTCGAGCGATTCCATGTCCTGGACGATGACCTGCCCTTCGGTCTCGGCGGGCAGCGCGCGGGTGGCGAGCCGGAACACCTCGTAGCCGAGCAGGTTGCCGAGCATCGCGGAGAGCGGCCGGCCGGGCTCGCGGCCCGCCGGAGACGGGTGGCCACCGCCGAGCGCGAGGGAGCGCCACAGGTCGGCGGCCTCGCCGGCATCGCCGTTGCCGCCGAGCCGCAGCACGGCGCAGTGCCAGCAGCCACTCGCGTCCCGCGCGGTGAGTGGCCCGACGACGGCGCGGCGGCCCAATGACCACACGGGTATCAGGCGTTTGCCTTCCGGCAGTGGGCTGCTGAGCAACTGGTGCATCCGGCGCGGCGCGTTGTGACCGCCGGTGACCAAGACGGTGTCGTAGTCCGCGAGTGCGGCCCAGTCCAGTTCCGCCCCGGGTGCGCCCGTGGCGGCGGCCGGAGTCGCCTTGCCGTCGAGCAGTTCGATACGGGCCGGGCAGCCTTCGTCGGCCAGTGTCTTGGCCTCGGCGATGACGTCGGCGAACTGGTTGCGCGGGGTGTCGGCACTGGCCAGCACGGCGACGGTGGCGCAGCCGTTACGGATCAGGCTGAGCGCGGCCCAGCGGGCTATGAGGTCGTCGCCGAGTATCGCGACCCGGGTGTCTCGAAAGCGCTGAAAGCGGGTCGCAGCGTCGTCTGCGTAGTGGTCGATGTAGTCGATCTGTGCGGCGAACCGGGTGGCCACGGCCTCGTCCACGGGGCTTTCCGCACGCTCGGACCCGGCCGGCACATCGCGTGCGAAGTCCCGTTCGTAGAGCGTCTTGACCAGTCCGGCGACCATGGCGCGCTGCTGGTCACCGAGGCTGGCGCAGAGGTCGGCTACCCGGTGCCTGCCGTCGAAGTAGGGGACGATGAGCGTGCTGAAGCGGTACGCGGACTTGGCGTTGAGATGGAAGCCTCCCTGGGCGTTGTGAAACAGCACCCCGTCCGGGGTCTCGGTGAAGAGCACATCGCGGCGGATGCGCGGCCGGGTCTGGGCGATCTCTTCATATGCTGCGGCAACCATGTCTGTCCCACCTGTGTCGAATGTGACGGTTCAGGGACCGCCACGGGGTCGGCGTGGAGCTGTGCGGTCAAGCGGCTGGCGGCGAGCGGGGCATGTGGCCGCTGCGGTCCACCGGGGGCGAGTGCGGTGCGGCAGCCGGGTGGTGGCTGCGCGGGTAGGGGACGTACGGGGTGTGGGCGTGCGCTGCGAGGCGTGCGCGGCGGTACGGGCGTACGCGACGTACTCCGGTCGTACGCGGGTACGCGAGACAGGCGCCGGGGTGGGCTCAGTGGGTGGGCACCGGCTCCCGCAGCCCGGCGCCCCCGCGGGCGAAGAGGCGGATCAGGTCGTGCATGCGGTAGCCATCGGGCGGCTCCTCCTCAAGGAGTCCTTCGTCGGCGAGCCGCTCCAGGGTGTCCTCGGCAGCCGCCAGCGGTACATCGAGCGCATCGACGCAGTCCGCGGCGCCGAACCGGTCGCCGGTGCTGTGCCCGAGCCGCATGAACGCCTCGGCGTCGCGCGGTTCCAGCCGGGTCAGCGCGCCGCGCAGTACGTCAGGCACCGACATCCGTGGATCGTCGGCCAGCGCGAGCCGGGCCAGCGGATCGCGGCGCAGCCAGTCGGCGCAGTCGGCGATGCGTAACGTGGGCCGCGTCAACAGCCGGGCAGCGACGATGCGCAGGGCGAGTGGAAAGTGACCGCAGGCGCGGGCCAACTCGCGTGCCGCGTCTGGTTCCCGCTCGGTGCGCTCCACGCCGATGACCGCGCTCAGCAGCCGCCGGGAGCCCTCCTCGGCGAAGGGCTGCACCCGGTGGGTCCAGCCGCCATGGGTGGCGAGCAACCCGGCCAAACCCCGACGACTGGTGATCACTGCCGCGCTGCCCGGGCTCGTGGGCAGCAGCGGCCTGGCCTGGTCGGCGGTGGTGACGTCGTCGAGGATGAGCAGCACCCGGCGGC
Source organism: Streptomyces zagrosensis (assembly GCF_014203645.1). Lineage (GTDB taxonomy): Bacteria > Actinomycetota > Actinomycetes > Streptomycetales > Streptomycetaceae > Streptomyces > Streptomyces zagrosensis. The sequence goes on from NZ_JACHJL010000013.1 coordinate 249,333, forward strand.
CGGGGCCTATCCCGGGGACTCCGCCCACCGCCGCCGCCGCATCGGCGGCGGTGCGCGGTGTGCCGTCGCGGTCGTTCATCGACACCAGGGCGACGCCGTCCGGGAAGTCCTCTTGCACCAGGCGGGCGATGTGTCGGGCGAGGGCCGTTTTGCCGACCCCTGGCGCCCCGGAGAGCACCACGGTGCGGGGCCCGGTCTGGTCCGCGGTGAGCCGGGCGGCGATCGACAGGCTCTCCGCGGTACGGCCGGTGAACCCGGGCGGGCCCAGGAAGTCGGGCGGGCCCGCGCCGGGCGCCAGTTCGGCGGTGGCGTTGCGGGCCTGCGGTGGCCGCGCGGGGGCGGTGATCGGGGAGAGGCCGGCGGCGGTCCCTGGTGGCAGGGCCGCCGGGGTGAGCTGCGCCGCGGGGAGTGCGCTGGGCTGCTGCTGGGCGAGCTGGCCGGTGGCCGGGGGCGATGGCGGCCCGAGCTGCGGGGCACGGCTGTCGGTCACCGCGGCCGGAGCCGGGCCGAGTTGATCACCGCGCAGTATGGCCAGCTCAAGGCGGCGTAGCGCGGGCCCGGGCTCGACGCCGAGTTCGTCCAGGAGATAGCCCTTGACGCGGCGGTACTCGGCCAGCGCTTCGGCCTGCCGCCCAGTTCGGTACAGGGCCTCGATGAGTTGCGCCCAAAACCGTTCATGGCCAGGGTGCGAGCGTGCGGCTCCCCACAGTTCGACCAGCACCTCGCGACTGCGGCCAAGGGAGAGCTGGATGTCGCAGACCCGCTCAGTGGCGCGTAGCCGCTCTTCCGTGAGCCGGGGCACCTCGTCACGGTGCAGCGCGTCCGATGGCACATTGGCGAGTAGGGGCCCCTGCCAGAGCGCAAGAGCCTGCTTGAGCGCGGACAGTTCCGCCTCGGGATCGGGCTCGGCGGCGGCCTGACTCAATAGCGCACGAAAGCGCAGTAAATCGAGAGTGGCGACGTCGGCAGGGATGCGATAGCCGCCGGGCACCGCCTCGATAGCGTTGTCAGCAATGCCGTATTTGGCGAAAATCCGCCGCAACCGCAGTACGCAGGTATGTAGAGCCGCCTTTGCCGTCGCGGGCTGTTCCTCACCCCAGACGGCTCGCAGCAAAAAGCCCGTGGAGACAACGGTGTTGGGGTTGATCAACAGGGCGGCGAGCAGGATGGTCGGCTTGGACGGCTGAAGCACGACAATCTCGTCACCGTCCGTAATACTCAGTGGTCCAAGGAGCTGAAAGCGCATCCGCCTACGCCCCCGTACATCTGGCGCACGGCAGCGCGGAAGGCGCCAGTCCTCCCCTTTCCACAGTCGCTGGTTGGCGCGACATGTATCGCGCGGCAATGCCGAGTAGACCTTTAGTGAACATGAGATTCCCCCGAGCGATTCAGCCTTCACGCGCCGTAGAGAACGTGTAACTCGCCACGTCACGGCACCAATTGAAGCTCCCAGCAAGCTAGAACACGCCATCCTGCAAACGCAACACTTCGGCCGCGACGGAACGGCGCGGCCGTGATAGTGCATGCGGAGCTAGTGCGGTCATTTACAAGGGAGTTGGATGGCCGAGAGGGAAAGAGCGTAGTGACCGTCACGGGATCTGTTCACCAGGTGGACGGCGATTTGTCTCCACTAGAGACGTTACCGGCCGAGCAGGCACGGTCATGCAATTTCGCGCCCAATGCCCAGCCGGCGCGGCGGTACGTCAATTCGTCGGCCAGCGAGTGCTCGGGCGCCCTTGGCTGCCGCGGTGCAGGATGGGGTGTGGTTGACCCCCTGTGGACGGAAAAGCGCTATTCCCGCTCCAGCGAAGGACGACGTCCAGGAATGGGCTTGCTTGCGAAGGGCTTTTTCGAAGTCCCGCCGCGCCGCCCCTGGGTTTGGTTTGGGCATGGCGGCGCCGCCAGGGCGTAAGCACCTGGCGGCGCCGCGGCAGGAGGCGCCAGTGGCGTCATCGACACACCGGCAACAGGCCCGTCACGCCGGCTCGGGTTGGGGCGTTGGCTCGGGCGGCCCAGGCGTGGGGCCCGGGGCCGGGGTCGGGTCCGGCGGGAAGGGCGGCACCGGTCCTGGGCCCGGCCCCGGCTCGGGACCTGGCCCAGGACCTGGGCCCGGGCCGGGCGGCGGCGTGGGCGTCGGCGGGACCGGGTCCGGCGTGCCGGGTGGTACGGGCTCCGGATAAATGGGTGGCACCGTCATCGCTGTGACGTCGTACGCCATGAGAAAACTCCTGGGGTTCGCGTGCACGGACAATCCGCCCGTCACCGACCGGCTGCCCTTTCCTTCCTCATTTACTCCCACGCCGCAGCCCGGCGCGACACGACGCCGGACGCGCCATGGCCTCGCCCGCCGCTTCCCTCAGCGAGCTGCCGGCGGGAGCGAAACGTCGGCGAGCGTGTTCCAGAACATCAGCTCGTAGCTGAGCACGAGCTGGCCGTATTGGTCCGCCGCGTCCGTGATGAGCCCACCGTCGAGGCCGGCCTGCACCGCCGAGAGCGCCCGCTCGCCGTCGCCCGCCACCGGTTGTGCGAAGAAGTCGAAGAAGCCGCACGCCTTGGCATCGAAACCGTAGTGCGTCCGTAGTCCGTGCGACATCGTCCCGCAGTAGTCACCCCAGGCCACAAAGTTGGCGACCAGGGCGAGCACCACATTGGCAGGCTCAGCGTTGAGGGCCAACCACGCCAAATACGCGGGATACGCCTGACACCCGGCGCGGGGGCGGTAGCCACGTACCGCGGCTTCGTCGAGACCGCAGGCGGCAGCCAGGCCGTGGAGCCGGGTCATGGCGATGTACTCGCCATCCGCCATCGCGGTGAAGAAGGTACTGATGACGGGTTCGCCGGCGGCGCGCTGCGCCAGATGGAGGAAGGCGCGCCGATCGCTGTCGATGATGCGGTACTGCTCCAAAGCGAGGGTGGTGATGGCCTCAAGCGGCGCCTTCCCCGCCGCCACGAGCGGCACCAACCGGTTGGCGTCCGGCTCCGGCGTCAGCCGCCGCACCGCCGAGTCGAGCAGCTCCGCCGCAGTCACCGTCATCGTGTCACCCTCCAATGGCTCGCCGTTCCCGCTCGGGGTCCTGGCCTGCGTATCGCGCCCACGCTCTCACGCGGGTGCCCACGGACGCCGAACGCAGCGCGCGGAGCGCGCACGAGATGCCGCCCACGGCTGAAACGAGGCCCTTTGGCCACCCCGTACAGCGCTGGGAGCGAGATCGCGGGGGTGGCGCCGGCTCGCTCAGCAGCCAACCTTCGGCCCACCGCCGTCAGCAGCCCTCCTTCGGGCCATCGCCTGGACGGATCACTGACCCGGCTCAAGCCCGAAGTCGCGCCCGGTGCCTTGCGCGACACGCCGCCCGACCGTGAACTTCGCTGGGAGCGGCGCCGCATGGTGCTGGGCGGCCCGCCAACCGCGCACGCGGCCTGTGCGCGCCTTTTGTTGGCTGGGATCACTGGCGCGCCCGCGCGGAAGGTCTGCACAAAATCTGTCGCATCCCATCCGCAACCAAGAGGTCATATGAGTAGTCATATGAGGCATGAGGGTGAACGAGAACAACAAGGACATCGAGCAGGGTCCACGCACCGACAGACGCAGGACCATGGGCCGCCGAGTGGGGGTGCTGCTCGGCATCGCCAGTCTTACGGTGCCGCTGAGTGTGGCACTGGGCACCAGCAGCGCACAGGCCGCGACCGCCTGTACGGCAAAGGCAGGGCCATACCAGAAGCAGGCCGAGAAGTTTCTCGGCAGGCCGGTGGACGGCAAGCAATCCACCGCCGATTGCCGGGCAATTCGAGCTTTCCAGACCAAATACAGCATTTCCCCCAACGCGGGATACGCGGGCCCGGTGACCAAGGGCATGATGGACCTGGTGGGCAAGCAGCGGGCTGCGGGCAAGAATCCGAACAAGGCGAAGAAGTGCCCCACCAACAAGGGGCGCATAGCCTGTATCGATTTGAGCCGGCAGTTGAGCTGGATTCAGGACGGCAAGAAGCTCGTCTACGGTCCGGTGCCGGTGCGCACCGGGCGCAACGGCCATGAGACGCGTACCGGCGCCAAGCGCGTCTACCACCGGAACATCAACCACTGGTCAACGCTCTACCACGTGCGGATGCCGTACAGCCAGTTCTTCGACGGCGGACAGGCGTTCCACGCGATCAGCGGCAACGTCTGGTCGGCGCCGGGCTCGCACGGCTGCGTCAACATGCGCACGGCCGACGCGAAGAAATACTGGAACCTGCTGAAGAACGGCGACGACACGTTCGTCTACGGCCGCAAGCCCGGCACCTGATAGACGGCCCCGACACCATCCCGCCAACGTCCCGGTGGCACACGGCCCTCCGGCCGCCGGGACGAGGGCACCACCCGGCGACAGCTAACCCATTAAGCCAATGCGCCAATGGCGCAAGGGGCCAAGGGTCCATCGCTGGGCGGGTCCACCGTCGCCTCCCGCCCAGCGGCACCGCATGATCCGCGCCGGGCCCGGCCGTTGCCGCCCGGCCGACACTGACTACCAGGCCGAGGGCGCGTAGTCCTTGAGGAAGCAGCCGAAGAGGTCCTCACCGAGTTCGCCGCGCACGATCGGGTCGTAGACCCTGGCCGCGCCGTCCACGAGGTCGAGCGGTGCATGGAAACCCTCCGCCGCGAGCCGGACCTTGTCCGGGTGGGGCCGCTCGTCGGTGATCCAGCCCGTGTCCACGGCCGTCATCAAGATGCCGTCACTCTCCAGCATTTCCTGCGCGCTGGTACGAGTGAGCATGTTGAGGGCGGCCTTGGCCATGTTGGTGTGCGGATGGCCCGCGCCCTTGTAGCCGCGGCTGAACTGGCCTTCCATCGCCGAGACGTTCACCACGTACTTGCGGCGTGCCGCAGCCGCGGCCATCACCGGGCGCAACTGGCTCACCAGCACGAACGGCGCGGTCACATTGCACAGCTGGACCTCAAGCAACTCCAGCGGGTTCACCTCGTGCACCCGCTGCACCCAACTGTTGCTGGGGTCCAGATCGGGCACGAGTCCACCGGCGTCGATCGCGGTGCCGGCCTCGATCCGGGCGAGCGAGGCCGAACCGCTGGTCAGCGCAAGGGCGGTGATCGCGTTGGGGGTCAGGCTGTCGGCATCGGTGCGCTGCCCGGGTAGCACGGCCCGGCCACCGCTGCCGAGGCGCCCGAGCACCTCCTTGGCGGGCAGTTCCCCGGCGGGCAGGGGCGCCTCTTCGGCGGTGAGCAGTTCGGCGTAGGCGCGCGGGCTGCGGCGTACGGTTTGGGCGGCGTTGTTGATGAGGATGTCAAGCGAGCCCTGGGCACTCACCGAGTCGGCCAGCGCGACCACCTGGGCCGGGTCCCGCAGATCGATGCCGACGACCTTCAGCCGGTGCAGCCACTCCGCACTGTCGGGCATCGCCTTGAACCGACGAATGGCGTCGTTGGGAAAGCGTGTGGTGATGGTGGTGTGTGCGCCGTCACGCAGCAGTCGCAGCGCGATGTACATGCCGATCTTGGCGCGGCCACCGGTGAGCAGCGCCCGTCGTCCGCTCAGATCCGTACGGGCGTCGCGCCGCGAGCGGTTCTCCTTGGCACACGACTGGCACAACTGGTGGTAGAAGGCGTCCACCTCGATGTACCGCGTCTTGCAGACGTAGCAGGCGCGTGGCCGCTGTAGGACACCGACGACCTCGGTGTCCGCGGTGGCGGCGAGCGGGACACCCATCGTCTCGTCATCGATGCGGTCGGACGCGCCGGTGGCGGTGGCCTCGGTGACCGCCTTGTCGTTGGCGGTCTTGGCGGCGCGCCGCTCCTGTCGCCGCCGCTGCTTCACGGTCCGGTAAATTCCGGCCGTGGCCCGCCGCACAGCTATCGCGTCGGGGTGGTCGATCGGCAGCCGGTCGAGCTCCGCGAGCACGTCCAAGCAGGCCGCCAACCGGTCCGGGGCAATGCCCATCTCTTCGGCCAGGCTTTCCTCAGCCACCGTCATCGCCGCTACCGTCCCTCGGCCTCGTGCCACCAGCAAACCCTCGAACTGTACGTAGGGGCATGAGGCTTCGCCAAACCCACCGCAAATGCCCACTACTCTTTGTAATCATCGGCCGTGAGGGAGATTTGACACAAGAAGTTCCCCTCTAGACGGTAGTTCACCGTCGAAACGGGCATCATCCCTGGTAACCGCCTCAGCCCTTGGCGTGGATACAGCGGATGAACGACGCGAGAACGGCTCTCCCAAGACGCCGGGCGGCAGAAAATAGTAACACGCAGTAATCACCGACCCGCCTTAACCGGCGAGGGAGCGCCCCATGTCCGAGCAGTACGAACTCCCCTACGCGATCAGGCGCCGGACCGTTGACAGGTTCCTGATCATTGAGCTCCTCGGCGAGATAGACATCCTCGCCGCCTCCCCCAACAGCGACTTCCTCGCAGGTCAAAACCTGGATCGGCACCCGGATGTGGTCGTCGATCTGCGAGGTGTCACCTTCATCGATTGCAGCGGCCTCGGCGCGCTGTGCCAGCTCGCCAACCGGTTACGGCGGCGTGGTCGCCTGCTCAGGATCGTGGTGACCGACCCGTTCACACTCAGGCTGCTCCGTGCCACCCGCCTGACCGAGGTGTTCTTGATCCACGACAGCCTGTCGGCCGCGCTCTCGCACTCCGATGGTGCGGCGGAGGTCACAGCCTCCTGACGGCTCCCCAAGGGGGCTATCGACGGCGGGCCGGCCCCGGGCTCTCGCCCGTGGGTCGCACGCCGGCGAGGTGGTGAAAACGTATAGCGCCCTCCAGCCCGGTTTCCTGGCCCGGCCTCCGTGGCTGGTCTCCAGGCCGGGCCCCGATGGTCCGGCCCCCGGCCGCTTTGCGCGGCCCTTTCGCGGCTTCGCCTGGTGGGGCGGTGCCGCGGCGCGACCTGGCCTCGTTCCTCCCGGCGCTCAATCATCCCCGCCCCACGCGCAGCGCGGCCCAGCGCAGGGCAGCCGTCGTCCTCCTCGGCCGCGGCCACCGCTGCCGCGGGGCTGCTGCCCGGCCCAGCCCCGGCCGCCCTGGCCTCACCCGGTGGCTTCGGGCCGATCCGATGACGGGCTGGTTGCGGCGGTGGAGGCGCCGGACGGGGAGCCATACGGCGGCTCAGGGACGTCCGCCGGGCTGATCAGCACGCTCGGCCTGCCGTCCACGCCGACCGCAATGTCCCCATCGACCGTGATCCGGCGCAGCTTGCGCGGGTGATCGCCCGAGTCGTCCACGCCGTAGTGCTGGGTGGCGCGGTTGTCCCAGATGGCCACGTCGCCCACCTGCCACTGCCAGCGGACCGTGTTCTCCGGGCGCTCGATGTGATGCTGAAACAGCTCGATCAGCAGCCGGGAGTCCTTGCTGGACACTCCCCTGATGCGCTGGACGAAATTGCCGAGCAACAGGGCGCGTTCACCGCTCTCCGGGTGGACGCGCACCACCGGGTGTTCCGTGGTGAACGTGGTCGAGATGAACACTTGGTGATATTGGTCGAGTTGGGCGTCGTTGGCGTCCGGCTTGATGGCCGCGTAGTCGTACTCGTTGGAGTGCAGGGCACGCAGGCTGTCGGCCAGTGTCCGCAGCGGCTCGCTGAGCTCGGCGTACGCGGCTGCGGTATTGGACCACAGCGTGTTCCCTCCGTACGGCGGCAGGACCTGGGCGCGCAGGATGGAAAAGGCCGGATACGCAGGGACGAAGGTGACGTCGGTATGCCATTGGTTGGCCCGACCGCCATGGTCGGAGTCGATGCGCAGCGAGTACCGACCGTCCCCCGATGGCACGGTGGGGTGCGCGACCGGCGTGCCGAGCAGCTTGGCGAACGCCTCGTGCTCCGCTTCGTCCAGGTGGTGCTGCTCGCGGAAGAAGACCACCTTGTGCGCAAGTAGCTGGGCCCGGATGGTGGCCACCGTCTCGGTATCGAGGCCCCCGCCGAGCCGCACCCCTTCGATGACCGCGCCGATCCGGCCATTCAAGCGGGTGCTGCGGAGCCTGCCCGCGTCAGCAGCGGATGCGGACGCGGCCCGCTCCGGCGCGGCTGCGGGCAGCGTGGCTGGCGCCGGGGCTGCGGGCGTCACATGGGTCGGTGCGGTGGTCATGGCGATGCCCTTCCAGTCGGTGGTCAGTCGTGGTCAAGCCGATATGCGCGGCCACACGCCAGGGCTGGCGGTCCGCGGACCTGGTGGCCCGCCGTGCTGTGGCGGCCTCTTGCGGTGCCTGGCGCCAGCGGGTCGGCGGCGGACCCGGCGCGATGGCTCGATGGCTCGTGGCGCAGTAGACGAGTCGGCGGCGCGTCAGTGCATCGCGGCGGCCGGGCCGCGGCGACACGCGGCACAGCGGCGCCGCCCCACGTCGATGCGGAGCCGCGAGGACAGCGGGCTCATGGCTGACATGGTTCGGAGCGTCGCAGCGGCCCGCGCATCGCGTCAACACCATGAACACCTAGGCCCTGTGCCGTGTCTGATGGCAACGCCGGGCCTTTGTGGTCTCGCCGCGCAGTGCTTACGTGGCATGGCATCCGTCCTCGCATTACGTTCTTGAGCTGGGCTTTCACTGGCTCGGATAGCGAGTGGCAGACGCGCGTGGGCCATGCTCATGGGAGCCAGCGAGGCTGCGGGGATTGAGCGCGAGTGCACCGTGCATGGCGCAGGTTGTTCATCTGGCCGCAACACCGTGCTTGAAGAGGCCGACGTCCGGCAGCGGTTCGCGATGCCGCACCTCGGCCAGGACAAGGCCGGCTGCGTCTTGGGACACCACCCGATGCCGTGCAGGGAGAAGATGCTCGGCTGAGAGCTGCGGAGAAGAGGGAGGAAACGCCCTCTGCCTGGCCCGATAGAACCCTTCAGCACGGTCCATCGGTCCAGGTCAGAAAGGCGCTTCCGTAGTTCCGCCGCCACAGTCGCCGTCTCCAAGCGAAACGGCGAGGCTAGAGGTTGGCGGGCAGAGCGAGCGCGATGCGACTCTCGTCACCCGGCAGGTAGAGCACCCGGATGACCCGGCCCACCTGTACCAACTGCACGGCATGCGGCGGCAGAAACTTCTGTACCTCCGTCTCGAACGTCGTGCCGTCCGGGCGGGTCACGACGAGGGTGATGTCGAGCTGGGGGTACCCGTCCCGGACCACCCCGGACACGTCCAGCGACCGCACGACCGCCTGCGCCGCGGTGCCGCGCTCGGCGACGTCGAGCGTCTCCGGAGTCGTCAGGCCACGCCGTACCTGCTCCTGGTCCAGCACGGCCTGAGCCTGAGCGGCATCGCCCGAGCGGTCGAGCTCTACGCGATCGGTGCGGCCGGGGACATACCGTACGGGCAACACGGTCCCCGGCTTCAGCAGCGCCACCTCCGTGATCGCCACGACCATCTTGGCGTGCGATTCAAAGGTGACACCGCCCGCGCCCCGCACACTCAACTCGACGCGCAGTTCGGGCTGGTCGTTGATGGTGGTGCCGGTGGGGCTGGCCGACTTGACGGTGCCCACGCCCACCAGGCCCTTGCGGAAGGCCGCGCTGTTCTTACCGGTGAGCGCCGAAAGCACACCATCCTTGGTGAAGGCCAGCACCACAGGTACCAAACTCACCGCGATGATCAACGGGATCATCTGCGGCCCCACCCAGACGGGGACGCCGGGCTCCATGGGCTCACCATTGAACCCATGCCATACGTAGTAACCCAGTGAGCCAATGAGGAACATCCAGGCGGCGGAACGAATAACCCGAATCATGAGGTGTCCTTATCCGTGTGCTAATCCGTGTGCTAATCCGCGTACGAACCGATGCCGCAGACGTTAGGAAGCTCGTTGCGCCTACCGATCCCAGGTTTGGCGCCCCTCGAACACGCGTTTAAGCTGCGGTCATGCGGACCGGCCCGGACGCCCCGGATGACTCAGCGCTCGCACGGCCGCGCGCCATGGTGTTGTACGAGGTGTGGCGCGAGCTGGATGGCGTCGCGGCCCTCAGCGGCCCCCAGGGCGGCCCGCTGAGCCGAACCGTGAAGCTCCTCATCGACCCGTTGGTCATCCGCCCGGTTTGGCACCCGCAGTGCGCCGGCCCGCTGGTCAGCGCGGACGGCGCCGCGCTCCTCGCCACCCTGGTGCACGCGGCAGCGGACGTTTTGCGGGCTACGGCCGAGTGGTTCACGGTGCTCAAGAGCGTACGCCGTGCCGCACGGATCAACGACGGCCACCCGCAGGACCGCTACTTCCAACCCTGCTTCGCGTTGGCCACCCAACACGGCCGGCCCGACCCGGCGACCAGCGGCCAGATCGCCGAGCGCACGCTGCGCGAGGTGCACGGTTCGGCCGATGGCCGCACCACCCGCGCGCTGCGCGACCACCTCGCCGACCCGGAGCAGGCCCGGCGCCTGGCCGCGCGGTTGACGGCAGCGTGGGAACGGCGCGATCAGGCCCCGCATCAACACGACTCATCGCACGGGCACGGGGAGGCGGTCCACGACACGGCGGCTGTGCGCACGGTGCTCGATGGCTGCGCCGCCTTCGCCCGCGCATCGGCAGCCTCCTTCGCATCGGCCGTGGCTGCCGTGCCCAACAGTTACGACGGACCCGACAGCGCCGATAGCGCCGGCAGCCCCAACGGCCCTGCGGGCGTCGCGGCCGACGCCTGGCAGCGGCTAATCGGCTGGCGCGCGGGCACCGCGGCGGGGCGCGCGCTGTGGTACGCCGCGCCGACCGCGCCCGCTCCCCCGGCGCCAGCAAAGGCGCCCGCACCGGCCCCCACGCCGGGTCCCGCGCCGACTCCCGCCACCACCCCGGTCGGCCCGCCGCACCCGCACCGCGAACCGGCCCCGCTCGGCCCCGCCCAGCCGCTGGCCGCCCCGTACGTCGCCCAGCGGCTGGGCCTCACCGCTCACCCACTGCCCCAGCGGCCGGAACTGGGCTCGTCAACCTCCTCCGCTGAGCTCGGCCCGCCCTTCGACCGGACCATCCAGCAACGAGTCTTCACCGCGTTACGCACCACCGTCGAGCGCGCGGACCTGCCGACGGTTCCCGAACTCGTCGCCGACGAGATCGACCGTGGCTGCGCGCCCTGGGCGCTCGCCGACGAGTCGCTACGGGTGACGGCGACGGTGGGCGCACAACTAGCCACAGGATTGCGCCCGCTGGGAGTCGCGCCGCACGACACGGCCGGCTTGGCAGGCGAGGCGGTGACCGCTGCCCACCGCGCGATCAACGCCCGCTGGCAACGCGAGGCGTATGTGTTGCGTACCCGCCGGCTCACGATCGCCCCACGCCAGATTCCGGCCACCGAGCACGGCATCGGCGTTCCCTGCCACGGCGCGGCCTGCCCCGGCCCCACCGGCACCGGCACCAGCACCAGCACCAGCACCAGCACCAGCACCAGCACCAGCACCAGCACCGAGGGTGCTCCCACCTCCGCCAACCCGCTCGCCCGGGTCGCCGATGAGCTGCGTGCGCCCTGGCGAGCGTATGCGCGGCGGCTGTGGGTGCGGCTGCACGGCAGAGACGTACGCGGCGCCCCGCTCGCCCTCGATGAGCTGTGGGACGTGCTTGACGGCGTGGCCCGTTCGGTAATGCTCGACCACCGCACTCGGGTCCGCCAGGCCCTCACCCTGCCGCAGCCGGCAACCGCGTCAAACAGCACGCGCGCGCCCGGGCCCGGCGGCATCGGGGCTGGGTTCGCCGATACGGGGGCGGGTCGATGACCAGCGTGATACACATCGAGCGCACGCCCGCGGGGCTGTGCGTCCTCACCCCGCTCCCGCAGCAATCAGGGCCCGCGCCCAGCGTGTTGGACCACGCACCACAGGTGGATGTGGCGCTCCTTGAGGTCACCGGCGGTCATCTGAGCTGGAGCGTCCTCGCCACGCATCCGGAGCCGGTCGCGGTGCTCGACCGGGCGGAGGACGCGCAGGAATGGGTGTGGGCGCTGTACGGGGAGCAGGCCGCCGTGGCGCTTGCCGCTGTGTCCGACGCCCACCCCGGACCGCCGACCCAGGTGCCCGCCCGGCCCGGGCTGCCCGAACTGGCGGCAGACGCCCGGATGTTGGCGTACGCGCACTGGGCGTCCCACTGGTGGCCTTCATCGGCCCTGGACGGCATTCCGCCGCTCGACGCGCAGGTGCTGCGACAGGATCTGGCGCGGCTGACCGAGCGCTGCGACCTGCTGCTGGAGGCGGCGGCGCAGCACGGGCCGGCCGAGCCATGGGAGTCGCACGACATCGACCACATAGCGGATATGACAGGCATCGCTGGTACGAACGCGGCGCCTTCACACGAAACGCCCGTGGGTGGGCGCGGTCCGCAGGGCATCTGCGACAGCGAGCCCGGCGACAGCGTCGCTACGCGCAGCCGCCCCGCGCACGCCGCCGACTACGCCCTGGCCGCCGGCGCCGTCCCCCAGAGTCCGGCGCCGGACGGCCTGGTGATCGCTCAGGGCGTGGTCGGTACCGACTGGCGCCGCTACCCGCCGGGGCTCGTGGACGCCTCGGAGCAGGCACTGTCCTGGCAGGCCACCCGGGCAGCGGGACGTACGGTCATCGCGGTGTGCGTCGCTGCCGCCCCGGAACTCACCGCACCGGGCGCCGCACGGCACGTTCCGGCGCACCTCGTTCCGTGGGCCGTGATCGGTGGGCAGCCCGCCAGTACGGCGACGACCACGGCGCTGGGGCTGGCCGGCGATGCATGGGTGGCTCAGCTCACCGCCCCGGAGGATCAGGCGGCGACGGCGCTTACCGTGGGGGTGTACCTCCCCGGTTTTGATCCCCTCGCCTGGCCAGGACCGGACGAGGTGTCCGCCGACCCAGGAAGCAGCGGCGGTTGGCCTGCGGCTCAGCATCCGCAGCGGGCCGCGGGGCATGCCGTACGCGAGCGCATCAGGGAGCTCGTACGAGATCGCCTCGCACGCGCCGCCGCTGGTACGTACGACGGCCTCCTGACGGCCGAGCGAGCGGCGGCGGAAACGGAAGCGGAGACGGACTACTGACATGGTCGAGCCCGACAGCCCCAGCCCCACCTTCAACCCCAACCCCAACCCAGACGTCGCACTCGGGCGCGGCCCACACACGGGCTCTTTCCCCCTGGAGCCGCCGATGGAGCCTCCCGCGGCGTCTTCCGCGGAGCCCGAGCCGAAATCGGGATCGGGATCAGAACTGGGACCAGAACTGGGATCAGAATCGGAGCCGGAAACGGGACCGTCGCTGATCGGCCCCGAGTTCTTGCAGGGCATCACGGGCATCACGGGCCTCATCTCCTCGGGGGTGGACGCGTATGCGCGCGGCGAGCTGAACACCGCGCATGCGACGTTCGACCAGGCAGCCCAGACCACCACCCTGCTCACCGCGCAGCTCCACCAGTTGCTGATCCAGTCACTCGTCAATCGCGCCGGAACGGCGAACGCGCTCGGCGACCACGCGGCTGCCGTGGCGTCCTACCGCAGCGCGCTGCGCACCTGCGACCACCTTGACGCACTGGCCCAGGAGCCGATGTGGGCACTGCGGGCCGCGACGTTGATCAATATGGCCAACGCGTTGCAGGAGGTGGGCGACCTCGACGGCGCGCAGAGCGTGCTCGACCAGGCGCACGGGCTGCTCGCCTCCCCCTTTGGCGGTGGCGCGGAGCAACAGCTTGGGCAGGAAGCGAACAGTCTGCTGCCCGCCTGTCTCCAGGGGCTCACATCACTCGCCATTCGGCGGCAGGAATGGGCCACCGCCCATGAGTTGGCGCGGCGCACGCTGGCCGCAACCGCGCATCAGGTGCCCGAGATGGCGGCGCATCCGCTGGGAAATCTGGCGGTGACCAGCTTGGAGACCGGGCGGTTCGAGTTGGCCGACGACTATGGGCAGCAGGCGCTCACCGCATTTGAGGCGGCGGGCGATCTGGTCGGGGCAGCGGAGACGCGGCTCAATCTTGCCGGGGGCTATCTACGCAGCCACCGCCTCGCACAGGCCGAACCCCTGCTCCTCGCCTGCCAGCAGTTCTTCGAGGGGGCAGGCATGGTCAACCGGTCCGCGAGCGGACTGAAGTTACTCGGCATGCTTGCCGCGCTGCGCGGTGAGCGCGAGCGGGCCCGGGAGCGGTACCTGCGGGCACTGGCCGCATTCGAGGCGTGCGGAGCGGTGGTGGCCGCCGCGCATCTGCGCACGGAGTTGGCCGTCAGTGCGTACGCCGCTGGCCACTTCGACGAGGGCGAGGCCGAACTCGCCCGTGCAGCGGCCGTGTTCACCGCCCATGGGCTCGGCCCTCAGCTAGCGCAACTTGATCTCACGCACGCCATGCTGCTGGAAAGCAGACACTCCGCCGACCCCGACCCGGAATCCGAGCCGGGTGAAGGACCGGGCTGGGGCCCAACCGCTCTGGCGCGGGCCGTCGAACTCGCCGTACCCGCCGCGCTCGCCCTGGACGCGGTGCGGTTCACACTCACCGGTGGCTATCAGCGTGAGCGCTGGAGCCGCCATATCGTGGCGCCCGCCGTGCGGGTGGCGTTCCGGCTCGCTACCCGGGCAGGAGACACCCGACTCGTCACGGAGCTCATCGAAACCTGCTGCGCCGGCCCGCCGCTGAGCGCGGACCGGTTCGCGCAGGCGCCCATGACCGACTACCTCGACGCGTACCCCGACACGGTCGAGTACGGCACTGCCCCAGCGCCCGGCAGCGACACCAGCCCCGGGTGCGGCATCCAGCCGGGGCGCGACATCGAGCCCGGGCACAGGCTCGGCGTGGAGGCGGTCGCAGCAGACCTCACCGCCGAGCTCCTCGACACCGTCGTGGCCGGGTGGCAACAGCGTCGAACCGAGTCCGGTGCACCGGCGTCCGGGCCGGGCGGAGCACGGGAACGTGCCGCCCACCCCTTCCAGCTCGGGGCAGCGCTCGCCGATATCGCCGCCAGCGCCGGCATTCCGCTCGGCGCCCCGCCCCTGCTCGCCCTGACGGCCGAGGGAGAGATCGCCCTGGACCGGCATATCGCCCGCGCCGAAGAGCGGTACGGCGCATCTATCAGAGACGGCCGGGTGATTCCGACATGGTGACCGACGTCCCAGCAACCGACGCCCCAGCAACCGGTGGTGCCGCCACCGAAGCCCGGCCCGAGGACCGGCCGGGCTCCCACCACCAGGCCCAGCGCCCGCCCGGCCCCCCAGGCGAGCAGGTGGACCAGCCCGAGCCCGTACGCCAAGCAGGGACCGAAGACGCAGCGGAGCCGCCGCCCACCGTCCTGATACGCATGGCCGACGCGGGCGATGTGTATGTGTCCTGGCGGTGGACGCACGCGCTGTCCGCGTCGGGCGTCAGCCGAGTGCCGAAGGCCGCGGCGGACGGGGCGCTGGACGCACTGGAGGCCGCCCTGCCCGGTGCCGCCACGCCCCGTCTCACGGCCGCTTTGACCAGCGGCGCGTTCAGCACGTACGACAGTGAACTCGCCCTGGCTGAGCGCCTGTCCCGGACCTTTTTGCCGTACGGACTCGCCCAGCAACTCCATGAGCTGTGGACGCGCGGCGTCCGCCCGCTACTGCGCATCCAGCCATCACCGCGTACGGCGCGCCTGCCATGGGAGTTGCTGGCGCCCGACCCGGGCCTGCGGCTCCTCGACATTGCGGATCTCGGCCTGTTGGCACCGACGAGTGTGACGCACGCTCCGGGGCGTGCGGTCAGTTCCTGGTCGGCTACCCGGCGACTGCCGGTGGTCGCGGTGCTCGACCCACGGGTACCGGGGTTCCGCGCGGACTCGGCGCTCGGGTCCGTACTGGGCCGCCCGAGCGCACAGACACCGCTGGCGCGACAGATCGCCGGGTACGCCCAAAACGGCAGACTGCGCCCCGATGCCGGGGGCGATCCGGCGGCGATGTTCAGACGCAGCGACGTGGACCGTGAGTGGCTGAGCGTGACGCTGCGCGCGGGTGCGAGCCGACTGCTGTACGTCGGCCATGTCACCGCCGCCGCACCGGAGTCGGGGCAGAGCGAGAACGCGCAGCTCCATCTGGCGTGCGGCGCGGACAGCGTGGGCTTTGCGCCGCCCATCCGTGCCCACCGGCCGCTCTCGGCCAAGGACCTGCTTCTTGGCACGCACTCCCTGGCCCAGTCACCGGAGTCGGGTGCGGCGCGCTGGCCGGTGCCGAGCCGGGTCGCGCTGATCGCGTGCGAGAGTGGCGGCGATATGCGGTTTGGGGAGGCCCTTGGCCTGGCGACGGCGATGGTGCACGGCGGCGCTGAGTTGGTCACCACGACGCGCTGGGCACTGCCCACGGACCTGGCCTTCCACCGCCTGGCCGGCGCGCCGTCCCAGGCCCGGCCGCTGCACGACGCGGTGTGCGCGATCGATGCCGCGCACGAGGAACACGAGGCGGTGCGGGCGCTCAACGACTGGCAGCGCACCCGGCTCGACGCGTGGCGCACCGCGCGCACGGTGGAGCATTCGCCGGTGCTGTGGGGGGCGTTCGCGACCATCGGCGCCACGCTCTCCGGGCTCGGTTGAGGCCCGGTCGAGCCACGCTCGCCAAGCCGGATCGACGGGGAAAGCCCGGAAGTCTTCCGGGCAGGCGAGTTCCTTGTACGCTGTGGGCGGCGCCAGCGATAGGCGTCACTGGTTGTGGTAGCGATGACTGAGTTGTGGGGTATTCGCGGTGGCTACGGGAAAAATTTTGCGGTTTGACGACATTCGCGGCTATGGGTTCATCACGCCGGATGACGGTGATGAGGACGTGTTCATGCACGCGAATGACCTACGTAACGACAAGGCCCTGTTCCGCCCGGGGCTTCGGGTTGCGTTCGAGGTCGAAGACGGTCAGCGGGGTCTCAAGGCGTCCGATGTGCGGCTGATCGAGCGTGCGGCTCCGACCACGTCCCTCTCTGCGGACGTTGCGCGCCCGCGGTTGCGCACCGAGGCAGCGGAGGACGGCACATGTGATGTGCTGACGGCCGGGGAGTTCCAACTTGAGCTGACGGAGGCCCTGTTGCACGCCGTTCCGTCGCTGACCGGAACCCAGTTGTTGCTGGCACGGAAGCGGCTCATCGAGCTCGCACAGGAACATAACTGGGTGGAGTAACCGACGCTCTTGGCAGTTCGGCGGTCACGGGGTGTGCGCCCAGCGCGGGCCCCGGGGCCGGCGGAGTGCCGCGTCACGGTTTTCGGTGCCGGGCCGCCGGGCGTATGCCCGGCGGCCTTTCACTTGCTCTCGCCGGCATCTGACGGATTTCGGGTCAGCTGCCGTCCCCCAGCTCGGGAGGGGCACAGCTCGGCGGCCCAGCTCAGGAGGGGCCCGGTTCGGGTCAGTGGGGCTATTTCAGGGCGCCTGCGGTCAGGCCCGCCTGCACCTGGCGCTGGAAGATGATGTAGACCGCAAGGACTGGGAGCATGGCGATCAGCAGTCCGGAGAA
>NZ_JACHJL010000014.1 GCF_014203645.1 Streptomyces zagrosensis
TACTGCAGGGGGGACCCTGTGGGAGAGTAGGACGCCGCCGAACAATCTTTGGTAACGGGAAGCCCCGTTGTGGATACACATCCACAACGGGGCTTCTCTGCGTTTGTAGGGTGGTCCCATGCGCTATGACCTGATCATTTTTGATAACGACGGGGTGCTCGTCAACAGCGAGCCGATTTCGAATCGCCTGCTTGCCGCGTACCTCACGGAGTTGGGTCACCCCACCACGTACGACGAAGCGATTCGTGACTACATGGGCTCCGCCATGCATCGCATTCACGACCTGGTGCTAGAGCGTTATGGTCGCTCATTGCCTCCGGAGTTCAACGCCACGTTTGACGAGCGGGTCTTTACGGCCTTTGGTGCCGAACTGGAGGCGGTGGCCGGAGCTGCCGACGTGGTGGGGAAGCTGCGTGCCGACGGTGTCCCGTACTGTCTCGCGTCATCCGGCAGCCATGAGCGCATTCGGGTTGCCCTCAAGAAGACCGGTCTTTATGAGCTGTTCGGCGAGGAGCGCATCTTCAGCTCGCAGGATGTGGGCCGAGGCAAGCCCGCGCCTGATCTGTTTCTGTATGCCGCCGCGGCCATGGGGGTGGCGCCCGAGCGGTGTGCCGTGGTGGAAGACAGCCCACTCGGCGTCCAGGCCGCGCGTGCCGCGGGCATCGACGTCTACGGATTCACCGCGATGACACCAGCGGCCAAGCTCGCGGATGCGACTGCGCTCTTCTCAGACATGTGTGAGTTGCCGCCGCTGCTGCTGTGACGGCTACGGCTCTACGCAGCACGCAGCACGCAGCACGCAGCCGGGCGACGCCGAGGCCCGTTCCCCGTGCAGCTACTCCCGTTCCCTCGGGCCGGGTGACGCCCGATACGGTGACGGGCATGAATGTCCGCGCACACCTAATGTGGGACGAGGCTGTAACGGGCTACAACTTTGGCCCCGGCCATCCGATGGACCCGGTGCGGTTGGGGCTGACGATGCGCCTGGTCGAGGCGTTCGGCCTCGACCGTGAGGCGAAGGTCGTGGCCGCGAAGCCCGCCGGAGATTCCATGCTGCGGCTCGTACACCGGCCGGACTACGTAGAAGCGGTCCGCCGCGCCTCGGCCGACCCGGCCTCCGCCGACGGCTCGTACGGCCTCGGCACCGCGGACGACCCCGCCTTCGCCGGCATGCACGAGGCGGCGGCGCTCATCGCGGGTCAGTCGGTGGGCGCGGCTGAGGCGGTGTGGGGCGGCCAGGCGTTGCGCGCGGTGAACTTCAGCGGCGGTCTGCACCATGCGATGGCGGGCAGCGCGGCGGGGTTCTGTGTGTACAACGACGCGGCGCTCGCGGTGGCCCGGCTGCTGGAGCTGGGTGCCCAGCGGGTCGCGTACGTGGACGTGGATGTGCACCACGGTGACGGCGTGCAGGCGGCCTTCTGGGACGATCCCCGGGTGCTGACGATCTCGCTGCACGAGCACCCTCAGACGCTGTTCCCGCAAACCGGCTGGCCGCAGGAGACGGGGGGCCCCAAGGCCGAGGGCAGCGCGGTGAACGTGGCGCTGCCGGCCGGCACCGGGGACGCGGGTTGGCTGCGGGCCTTCCACGCCGTGGTGCCCGAACTACTTGCTGCATTCCAACCAGAGGTCCTGGTCACCCAGCACGGCGCGGACACGCACATCGAGGACCCGCTAGCGCATCTGGCGGTCACCGTGGACGCACAGCGTGCGGTCGCGCAGAGCTGCCGGCGGCTGGCGGACGAGCACTCCGGTGGCCGGTGGATCGCGCTGGGCGGCGGCGGATACGCGGTGGTGGACGTGGTACCGCGCACGTGGACGCACCTGGTGGCCATCGCCGCGGGCCGCCCGGTCGATCCCCAGTCGGAGACGCCCGATGAGTGGCGCCACGAGGTGTACGCACGAACCCGGCAGCAGGCGCCGCTGCGGATGACCGATGGCCGCGAACCGAGCTGGCGGGGCTGGGAGGAGTGGGGTTACGACCCGGACGACGCGCTGGATCGGGCCGTCGTCGCCACCCGGCGTGCGGTCTTTCCTTGGCAGGGGCTGCTGCCCTGACGGGCCGGTAGGGCAGCGTGGCTGAAACAGGCGGTCGTTTGGCCAACTGGCCGCTGGGATGGCCGGTCGTCGCAGCGCCGAGTCGCGAGCTCGCTGCTGCTCCTCCCGCGGTTTTGGCCGTTGCCGGCTCAAGCAGGCACTGCGCCGGCAACGCAGTGCTCCACGGCCGGCCCGTGGTGCGGTCATCGGCCAACAAGCCTCCCCATTAGG
The DNA here is from genome assembly GCF_014203645.1 of Streptomyces zagrosensis. Taxonomy (GTDB): domain Bacteria; phylum Actinomycetota; class Actinomycetes; order Streptomycetales; family Streptomycetaceae; genus Streptomyces; species Streptomyces zagrosensis. The sequence goes on from NZ_JACHJL010000014.1 coordinate 2,266, forward strand.
CCAACTGTGGTCCGTATTCGCGTTTTTGAGCGCTGGGCCGGCGCCATCGGCCACCATCATCGGTGTGTTGAGCGCCTCCGAGCTGCGGGCTCATCTGCTCGCGTCGCGGCTCGCCGGTACCGTGGCCACCAGTCGTGAGGGGAGCCTGCGGAGGTATCGGCTGTTCGCGGACCGCGACCCACGGGCGCTGATCGGCCTGGAGCCCGAATACGACTGGTCTTTCACGGAGTTGCTTAGCCTCATGAGCGCTCGGTGCGGTGTTTCGAGTGATCTCGGGTATGTTTCGGGCCAGGATGTGATCGATCCTGACCGTACGGTGGCGGCGCTCGATGCCTTCGCGGATCGGCTGGGATACGTCGCACGGTGGCGTGCCCCGGTGCTGCTCGGAACCGGACATCCGCACCGATTGTTGGGCTTCTACGCCGCTTTAGCTGCTGCCCTGTCGTCAGCGGGCTGTCCCGTTCTCACCCCAGCGTGGGGGCGACGTATCGACATACCGACCCGGTTTGGGCTACGCACGCACAACCTTGAATACGTTCGGGGAGTCGCGCTGATGCAAGAACCCGGCGCGCGAGGCGCGGGGAATGAGACCGGCGTGCACACCCATTCCCCGCTCCCCATTCGTATCGCTTTGGGGGTCGCTGCGGACTCCGACAGCGGCCTGCCTGAGTTGGTCATCGGGGACCACGGATGGGTCTGCGGAGCAGGTCAGCTAGGCATTGAGGCCATCGGGCTCGGCGATAGCGACGATCCCGCGCTGTTCGTTGGTGAGGCCGAGGGACGGGTGTCGGTTGCCGTTCCGCTTGATGACGCTGCGCGGTCTGATTACTACCGGCCGCTTACTCGCTATGTACTCAATCGGGCGTGTCTGTCACAGTAGGCGGCCGAACGCTACTCCTCTTCCCCACTCGTATCACCCGCCCCTAGTCTGGTGAGTGAGCGCACAGCGACGAGGAGTCACCGGAGGGGAAGCCGGTGCCCGTCATGTGCGGAAGGTTCAGGTGTGTCATGGCTGCTGGCGAGAGGCCTCTGAATGAGGTCCAGTTTCTGACCGTGGCGGAAGTCGCCTCGGTAATGCGAGTCTCGAAGATGACCGTGTACCGACTGGTGCACAGCGGTCATCTGCCCGCGATCCGGGTAGGCAGGTCTTTCCGGGTTCCAGAGCAGGCGGTGCACGAGTACCTCCGCGAGTCATATGTGGGGGTGGAGTCCGCCTAGATCGTCCGGTCGTTCGCGTTGACCCTCGGATTACGCCGTTCGCTCGGTGCCAGGTAGGCTGGCCTGATGTAGGTCGTGTGGGCTCGGACGCCCCGCACCGAGTGAAATCGAAGTGAGCGAGGGTAGTCGTGGGCTCTGTTATCAAAAAGCGGCGTAAGCGGATGGCCAAGAAGAAGCACCGCAAGCTGCTCAAGCGCACGCGCGTTCAGCGACGTAACAAGAAGTAAGCGACGCTGTGCGACGTACCGCAGCCCTCTCACCGACACGGTGGGAGGGCTGCGGTGTTATCGGGCGCCGGGCGGGCGGCATATGCCGCGTCATGGCGCGCGGGGTCAGCGCGGTGTCACATCCAGTGGATACGGTGAGCCGTAAGCCCGTAGGTCCATAGCACTGGGCCGGACGGGCCCGGAGCTTTCGCGAGGGTGGGAAGGTAGGCGCTGATCGTGGGCAGGGTCGTGCTCGTCACCGGAGTCGCACGGCAGCTTGGGGGCCGTTTCGTCCGACGTATTCAGCGCGAGCCCGATGTGGATCGGGTGATCGGCGTGGATGCCGTCGCACCGGAGCACCATCTGGGCGGCGCGGAGTTCGTACAGGCTGATATCCGACAGCCCACGATTGGCAAGCTGCTCGCCGAGCACCAGGTGGACACCGTGGTCCATATGGATATCAATGGCACGCCGCTCAACCCCAGAGGCAGCCGTACCGCGGTCAAGGAAACCAACGTCATCGGCACCATGCAGCTCCTCGGGGCCTGCCAGAAGGCGCCGACGGTGGCTCGCCTCGTAGTGAAGTCGAGTACGAGCGTCTATGGCTCAGCGCCGCGCGATCCCGCCGTGTTCACCGAGACCACGCCAGCCAAATCGCTGCCGAGTGGCGGCTTCGCCAAGGACACCGTCGAGGTCGAGGGGTACGTTCGCGGCTTCGCCCGGCGCCGCCCCGATGTCGCGGTGAGCGTGCTGCGCTTCGCCAATGTGCTGGGCCCGTGCGCGGACTCGCCGCTCGCCGAATACTTCGCGCTGCCCATACTGCCCACCATTATCGGCTTCGATCCCCGGCTCCAGTTCGTCCACGAGGACGATGCCATCGAAGTGCTGCGCATCGCCGCGGACGAGCCGCGCCGGGGCACGCTCAACAGCGGCACGTTCAACATCGCGGGGGATGGCGTGCTGCTGCTCTCGCAGGCGTCACGGCGTCTTGGCCGCCCGACGCTGCCGCTGCTGTCGCCCACCGTCACCTGGCTCGGCTCGGTACTGCGCTCGGTGGGCATCACCGACTTCTCACCGGAGCAGATCCGGCTGCTGACCCACGGCCGGGTCGTGGATACGACGCAGATGCGCGAGACACTGGGATTCGTGCCCAGGTACAGCACTGCTGAGGTCTTCACGAACTACGCGCGCAGCCACGGCCCGGGGCTGCTGCCGCCCGAGGCTCTTGCTCGTACCGTCGATCAGCTCGCCGCGGCGCTGCCCGCCGGCGCCGGCCAGAACTGAGGAGCGCAATTACGATGGCGGATGCCAAGGTCATCCCGTTCGGTGAGGACCCAAGGACTCGGCGAAAGGGCCAGCGCGCTGTGCGTACGCAGCGCGCCCAGGCCCCGCTGCAACCCGTGCCCCCGCAGCGCGACGAGGAGCAGCCCGTCGCGGAGCCGCCCGTCGTCGAGGCCGCCGGTGACGAGCCCACGGCGGGCGCCGTGGGCTGGGAGCAGCGGCTAGCTGGCGGGCTCGACTTCCTGCGCCGCCGGATCACCGGTGACTACGAGGTCGATGACTTCGGCTTCGACGAGGAGCTGACCGACCAGGTCCTGATGTCACTGCTGCGGCCGATGTACGAAAAATACTTCCGGGTCGAGGTGCGGGGCATGGAGAACATTCCCCGCACCGGCGGTGCGCTGATTGTCGCCAACCACTCCGGGACCGTGCCGCTGGACGGTCTGATGCTTCAGGTGGCGGTGCACGACCATCACCCGGCCAATCGCCATCTGCGGCTGCTCGCGGCCGATTTGGTGTTCATGCTGCCGGTCATCAGCGAGCTGGCCCGCAAGGCCGGACACACGCTCGCCTGCGCCGAGGACGCGCAACGGCTGCTGGAGCGGGGCGAGGTGGTGGGCGTGATGCCCGAGGGCTTCAAGGGGATAGGGAAACCGTTCTCCGAGCGCTACAAGCTGCAACGTTTCGGCAGGGGCGGCTTCGTCTCCACGGCGCTGCGCGCCCGCGCCCCCATCGTGCCCTGCTCGATCGTGGGCGCCGAGGAGACCTACCCCATGGTGGGGAACTCCAAGACGCTGGCGCGGTTGCTCGGGTTCCCCTACTTTCCGATCACGCCGACCTTTCCGCTGCTCGGGCCGCTGGGGGCGGTGCCGCTGCCGACGAAGTGGACGATCCAGTTCGGTGAGCCGATCCCGACCGACGTCTATCCGCCCGAGGCGGCCGATGACCCGATGCTGATGTTCAACCTGACCGACCAGGTGCGCGAGACCATCCAACACACCCTGTACAAGCTGCTCGTGCGGCGGCGCTCCGTCTTCTTCTGAGCCGGCTTGGCTGAGCCGGCCCGTGCGGCCGGGCGGCGGGGTCGGCCCAACCGGGGTGAAGACGGAGCGCCTAGGCAGTGGCTGGCGGGTGCCAGCGGGGGGCCGGTGGCGCACTGGTCGTGCCGTGGCGCCGGTCGTACGGTGCTCGGGGTGGGTCAGCCGCCGTCGAGCTGTGGGGAATGCGTCGTGTCGTGGGCGTCGAGGCCGAGCCCAGGCAGCAGGTCAAGCAGCGGCGGGACCGTGACGTCCGGCGCCGGTGTCTGACTGCCGCTCTCGTCGGACGGCAGCGAGAGATCGGGGCCGCTCTCGCCGGCCGGCGGCTCTAGGAGGTCGGGGCCGTCGAGCAGGTCGGGGCTCTTCGTGGTCGGAGCCATCGACGGGTGTGGGCTGCCATCGCGCTGTTGTTGCTCCGTACGGTCTGTTGGGCGCGGTTTCGCGTGTCGCGGTGCGGGCCGGTCCGGCTGGGCGGGGACCGAGGCGTTGGGTGCGGTGGGCGCGGGCTGTGTCTCCTTTGCCTCGTCCGGGGCCGGTGGCGTGAGCAGCGATCGCAGCGGCTCGACCTCTTGGTCTATGGCGTCGAAGACCGAGCTCACCTCGTCGCCCATGTCGCTGAGGGGCAGTGGAAGCCGTGCGCGCAGTGCGCTCCAGCCCTCGCGGTGATCGGTGGCGAAGGAGGACAGCTCCCGGATCGGCTCCAGCGAGCCATCGCGCTCGTGCACCCGGTGTAGGAGTCGATGGCCTTCCGCCGCCGCATGCCGCATGCCCGACAGGGCCTTGCGCACCTCGCCGACCGATTCGTGGTCCATCTCGCCCGCGCGGGCGCGCTCCATGAGGCGGCGCGCCTCCTGCATACGGGTGGATGCCTGGTCCAGATAGATGCCGCCGCGGTCGGCGTCGTCGTCGGCCATCCCGCGCTTGAAATCCTCTATGCCCCGCTTGAGGCCATAGAGAGAATCGCCGGGCAGCGCGTCGGAGCTGGCCGTGGCCACACCGCCGAAGGCGCCCGCCGCAACCCCCACGGTCAGGCCCCCCGCCGCCAGTCCCTTGGACCACCGTGAGCGGGGCCGGAATCTGCCGAGCGGGCTTGCCCGATGACTCCCTTTGCCTGTTTTGATCGCTTTTGCGAATTTAGTGTTCTTTGCGGGTTTTTTCGTAGATGGTCCCGAACGTTGTTCGGGTACCTGGATGGCACCTTCAGCGAAGGCCGTCTCCATCGCGGCAATCAACTGAGCCCGCTGAACGGTTTTTGCTGTGGGGTCCAACTCTGGTGCTGGCAGTTCGCCGAGCTCGTTTGCCAGGGCCAGCATGCGGTCACACTCGGTGTTCTCCGCCGGGTGCTCGGACTGGCTGGCTGCCGTGCCCTGGAGTCTGTGCTTCTCCAGGGCCTGGGCGAAGGCGTTAGCCCGCCGGTGCGCCGATACGTTCGCGATCACGGGCGGCACCTCCTCTCGTCATGGTGGTTGACTCCTCAGGGCGCCTTGGAGGTTGCACGCCTTGAGCGCCTCCACTCGATCGAGTGAGTAGTTGCGGGCATGGCGTGACCGCAGGGAGCCTGCATCCCGCACAACGAGCGGCGCGGCAGCCGGGTTACGCGGCCACGATGATCGGACCGCCGACTGGAGTAGGAGTAAGCCGACCGATGGCCCGCCAGCGGATGGCGACGGGGCCGACGGGTGAGCCGCCGAGCGGGTCGAAAGGCGGCCCGCGAGGACGACGGGTGACGTGATGAGGTGCGCCGATGTGACGCGGCTGGGAGGGTCAGCGGGCGTCGTCCGGCAGCAGCCGGGCGAGGGTGCGCACCGCGCGGTACTGGAGGGTCTTGATGGCCCCTTCGTTCTTGCCCATCACGCGGGCTGTCTCGGCAACCGAGAGCCCTTGCAAAAAGCGCAGCGTGACGCATTCCTGCTGTTGGGGGTTAAGCCTGCGGACCGCCTGGAGAAGCGCGGCGTTGGAGAGTGATTCGAGAACGGAGTCCTCGGGGCTTCGCGCGACCTCGTTGGCGTCGAGCATCTCGCCGGTGGTGACCTCTAGGCGAAAGCGGCTTGATTTGAAGTGATCGGCGACCAGGTTACGGGCGATGGTCACCAGCCAGGCGCCGAAGTCTCGGCCCTGCCAGGTGAAGGTACCGATGCGGCGCAGGGCCCGCAGGAAGGTCTCACTGGTGAGGTCCTCGGCGGTGGCCCTGCCGCCGACGCGGTAGTAGATGTACCGGTAGACGGTGTCGGAGTACTGGTCATAGAGGCGGCCGAAGGCTTCGGCTTCGCCGGACTGGGCGCGTTCGACGAGTTCCATCATGCGGTGGCTGTCGCTGTCGGCACTCGGGCGGCGGGTAGTCGCGGGGGAGGCACTGCCGCGGGCTCGTCTTCCGACGGTCGCGCTTCCGTTTGCGAGGGTGTAGCAGGGTGCTGCTGAGGCGGCGGGGACGGGTGTGGCGAATGCGGGGACAGCGGGTACGGCGTACGCGGTGGGGACGTAGCCGCGAAGGCGGTCGATGACCGTTTCGCGGAGCGTAGCCAGGCCCGAGGCGTCAACCCCGACGTGTGGGTACACGGGACTCCCAGAGGCAGAGCTTCCATCACGTGCAGTGCGGGACCGTTCACCCGTCGTAAGGACGTGTGGGTACCGGTTGCGTCTGAGGAGAATAACGCTTCGTATAGGTGACGCTACACCGAGTTGCTTAAATCGCCGTTTCGGTCCATTCTGTAGCGACTTGGCGGCCTATCAGGAGTCGAACGTTGATCGGAAGTTGATCGAAAACCTTCGTGATCTGTTTAATTACGGGGCGTGTTATGGCAATCCGGACGTAGCGGGACTGGGGAGAAACGCGTGCGGGTAAGCGGCCTGGATTGAGTGAACTCGCCTGTGTGCGGCGGCTGATGGGGCCCGGCGGTCGAGCGCGGAGCCCGCCCGGTTTCCGTGCGTTTCGTGTGTTCGGCATGATCAGCGCGTTCCGCATGTCCAGCGTGTGCTGCGTGCTTCCGTGTCCGCGCGGGGTGGGTCCGCGGCTCGGGGCGCACTTCCCAAGGAGGGGTGACCCGCGTGTGGGCGCGGCGGTATGGGCCTGGCCGTCGCTCTGTGTGACGGGCGGCTGGTTGGTGCGGCGTGTTGACTCGGTTCGAGCCTGTGCGGGCCCGTCTTGGTCAGCGGCGCCGGCGGTGCAGGGCGACCGCTGCTGCGGCGCCGCCCGCCACCGCGCCCACACCGGCCGCCGCCGGGATGCCGACCTTGGCCGCCTTGCGGCCGGTGCGGTAGTCCCGCAGTCGCCAGCCGCGTTCGCGGGCGTGCTTGCTCAGTCGGGCGTCCGGGTTGATGGCGTACGGGTGGCCGACGATCGACAGCATCGGGATGTCGTTGGCCGAGTCGCTGTAGGCCGCGCAGCGCGTGAGGTCCAGGCCCTCGGCCGCGGCCAGGGCGCGTACCGCCTCCGCCTTCGCCGGGCCGTGTAGCGGCTCGCCGACCAGCTTGCCGGTGTAGACACCGCCGATGGACTCGGCGACCGTGCCCAGGGCGCCGGTCAGCCCAAGCCGCCTGGCGATGATCGTCGCCGTCTCCACCGGGGCCGCGGTCACCAGCCAAACCTTCTGTCCGGCATCCAGATGGGCCTGGGCCAGCGCGCGAGTTCCCGGCCAAATCCTTTCGGCCATGTACTCGTCGTAGATCTCCTCGCCAATGGACATCAACTCCGAGACGCGATGGCCCTTGACGATGGACAGAGCGCTGTTACGCGCGTCTTCCATATGCGCCGGGTCCTCGACGCCCGCGAGCCGGAACCATGCCTGTTGCCAGGCGAAGCGGGCGAGTTCACGCTTGCGGAAGAAGTGACGCTTATACAGGCCGCGGCCGAAGTGAAAGAGCGCGGCACCCTGCATCACGGTGTTGTCGAGGTCGAAGAAGGCGGCGGCATGGCGATCGCCGGGGACGGGAAATTCTGGTTCTGAGACCTCTTGGACTTCTTGAGCCTCTGCAACGCCTTGAGGCGCTTGCGCGGTCTTGTCCTCGAAGTCCTCGCCGAGTTCCCACGCGGTTTTCCGTGCTGCCTCCGCCGCGGCTTCGCCGGCCAACACACTGCGTGCGGTAGCCGAGCGCCTGCGGGGAGTGAGCCATCCTAGAGCGGCCATAGCGCGAGCATAGCTAGCCGGCTCGGACCAGTCGGAGTCGGGACGATTCGCAGAGCGTGAACATCCCGCTACGGGATTTCTTGCTCCGCTGGTAAAGCCACTGGGCCGCCAGTGCCGCCGGTGCCGCGGTGGGCGTAGGCGGTGGGCCTAGATGGTGGGCGCAGACGGCGAGGTGTGGCGTGTCGGTCAGCCGCCGAGTGCCTTGCGCAGCCGGTCGGGGTGTACGCGCCAAAAATCGTGCTGGTCGCCATCGACGAGGATGACCGGGATCTGTTCCCAGTGCTTGCGGTACAGCTCTTCGTCCTCGGTAATGTCTTTCTTTTCCCACGACGCGCCGAGTTCGGCGCAGACCTTTTCGATCACTTGCTGTGCGTCATCACACAGATGGCAGCCGGGTTTGCCGATCAACGTCACGGTGCTCTCGGCGGGGTTCTTACGGCGCGATCGGGGCAGCAACGGGCTCATGTCGCCATTGTGCCGCCATTGTGCCGCCGTTTGTCGGGTTCGTAGTCAGCGCCTGTGGGGATCGAAGGTGGCGCGCGGTGGATTACCATCGTGGGCGATTTGTTGGCATCCGGGGGCATAGCGGTGAGGAGTGTGGGACGCGTGCTTCCGTTGGCGATCCTGGGGCCGTGGTGGGAATGCAGCGAACGGCGCGAACGGCGCGGCTCGGGTGGCGGTTCCGGAATCGGCCCGAAAGGGCGCGTGACACCCGTCACTTTGCTCGGACAAAGCGGACACCATCTTTGTGCACGCGTTCACAAAGGCATAGCCTGCACTTCACGGGGCGGTCCTGGGACGGGCCGTCCGCAGCCCCGCTCTACCCGCAGGAGCACCGTGGCAACTGGCCGAACTCACCGACCGGCGACCCGAAGCCGAGGGATTCCCGAGGCCACCGTCGCCCGGCTTCCGCTGTATCTGCGCGCGTTGACCGCGCTCTCCGAGCGCTCGGTTCCCACGGTTTCCTCCGAGGAGTTGGCCGCCGCGGCCGGGGTGAACTCGGCGAAGCTCCGTAAGGACTTCAGCTACCTGGGCTCGTACGGCACCCGCGGGGTCGGTTACGACGTGGAGTACCTCGTCTACCAGATCTCCCGCGAGCTCGGCCTGACCCAGGACTGGCCAGTCGTCATCGTCGGCATTGGTAACCTCGGCGCCGCGCTCGCCAACTACGGTGGGTTCGCCTCCCGCGGCTTTCGGGTCGCCGCGCTCATCGACGCCGACCCGTCGATGGCGGGCAAGCCCGTCGCGGGCATCGCCGTGCAGCACACCGACGAGCTTGAAAAGATCATCAGTGACAACGGGGTCTCCATCGGCGTCATCGCCACCCCGGCCGGAGCCGCACAGCAGGTCTGCGAGCGCCTGGTGGCCGCCGGTGTGACCTCCATCCTCAACTTCGCGCCGACCGTGCTGACCGTTCCTGACGGCGTGGACGTACGCAAGGTGGATCTCTCCATCGAGTTGCAGATCCTCGCCTTCCACGAGCAGCGCAAGGCCGGCGAAGAGGCGGCCCAGGACGCGGCGCAGGCAGACGCCACCGCGCCCGCGCCGCCGCCCATCCGCGCGAACCGTGGCTCGTCTGATGGCGGCGCGGGCCGCTCATCGGCCGGGGCCGACGCGACTGCCTCCGCCGGCTCCCGTGCGGCCTCCGCCGGCACTCGGGCACCCTCCGGCAGCACTCGGGCAGCCTCCGGCGCCGCAGCCCGTGACAACAAGGGACCTGACGGGGATGTGCCCGCGGTGATGCCGGCATGAGTTTGCTGGTCATCGGGCTGAGCCACCGCAGTGCCCCGGTGAGCGTGCTGGAGCGCGCCGCACTGCCGGGCGAGCGGCGGGCGAAGTTGGTGCAGGATGCCCTCGCCGCCGAGCCGGCGGCGGAGGCGGCGGTCTTGGCCACCTGTAACCGTGTCGAGTTGTACGCGGATGTGGACAAGTTCCACGCCGGGATCGCCGAGATGTCCACGCTCCTCGCGCTGCACACCGGTGTCGCGTTGGATGAGCTGACGCCGTATCTGTACGTGCACTACGAGGACCGGGCCGTCCACCATCTGTTCTCGGTGGCCTGCGGTCTTGACTCGATGGTGGTCGGTGAAGGCCAGATCCTCGGTCAGATCAAGGACGCGCTCGCGCTCGGGCAGGAGTTGCACACCGCCGGGCGATTGCTCAACGACCTGTTCCAGCAGGCGCTGCGGGTAGGCAAGCGCGCACACAGCGAGACCGGCATCGACAAGGCCGGGCAGTCGCTGGTGACCTTCGGGCTCGAACAGCTCGCTGGCGGGGTACCGGTGGAGCGCTGGGCCGCGGGCAAGCGCGCCCTGGTGATCGGCGCCGGCTCGATGTCCTCGCTGGCCGCGACCACGCTGGCGCGCGCCGGGGTGGCCGAACTCGCGGTCGCCAATCGCACCCTGGATCGGGCGCACCGACTGGCGACCGCGCTCACGGAGCAGACTGCGAACCCAGCAGACCCAGCAGATCCCGTAGGCCCCGTCTACGACGTGGGCCGGATGCCAGCCGCGCGACAGGGCAGCGACGTAAGCCAGCGCAGCGACGCAGGCCAGAGCAATGACGCAGCCCAGAGCAGCGACGCAGGCCAGCGCAGCGACGCAGCCCAAAACCACGGCGCAGCCCAGGCCGACAGCGCGGCTCAAGCCGGTGCCGTTGGCCAAGCGGGAGAGGCCGGCCAGGATGGGCCGTGCGGCCACAGTGACGTCTTTGGACCCGCCGCCGCAGGCGCCAACGCCTCGGGTGCCGCGGCCTCAACCGCAGCAGCAGCCGCCAACGCCTCCGCCGTCATAGGTCTGGCCGCCGTGCCGGCCATGCCGTACCACGAGTGTGTTGCCGGCGTGCCATCGCTGGACGGCACCTCCTGCGGCACGGAAGCTTCTGGGCACGCTGGGCACGCCGCTGGGTATGCCTCTGGACACGGACACGCTGAGCGCCCCGCGCACACCGGGCGAGTCGCCGCGGACGTCGCGGACGCGGCCTGGCATGGCGGGCGCACGGGGCTCATCGCTCGCGCCGTGCCGATCGCCGAGGCCACCGCCGAACTGGCCGGCGCCGACATCGTCGTCTCCTGTACGGGCGCGACCGGCCTCGTACTGGATGCCGACGCGCTGTACAAGGCCGCGGCGCAGCGCCCCGACCAGCCGTTGGCCCTTCTCGATCTGGCGATGCCGCGTGATATCGACGCCGCTGCGCACCGGCTTGAGGGCGTACGACTGGTCGATATCGAGTCGCTCGCCGAGGCGTCAGCCGACGCGCCCATGGCCGCCGATGTGGACCAGGTGCGGGCCATCGTCTCGGCCGAGGTGGCCGCCTTCGGGGCGGCCCAGCGGGCCGCGCACATCACGCCCACGGTGGTTGCCCTGCGCACCATGGCCGCCGACGTGGTCGCCGGGGAGATCGCCCGGCTCGACGGGCGGCTTCCCGATCTTGATGAGAAGCAACGCGCGGAGATCACCCAAACCGTGCGCCGCGTGGTGGACAAGCTGCTGCACGCGCCGACGGTGCGGGTGAAGCAGCTTGCGAGCACGCCGGGCGGCGCAGGCTACGCGGACGCCTTGCGCGAGCTCTTCGACCTCGACCCGGAGGCGGTCGCGGCCGTCAGCCGGGCCGATGGGAACGACCTGAAGCGAGGACGGGCATGACCGACAGCACACCCCTCACCCCCGACTGTCGGGGAGCTCCTCCGGGCCCGGCCGCCGTGAGCAGCGGAGCCGTGGGCAGCGGAGCCGTTGGCAGCGGAGCCGTTGGTTTCGGCGCCGCGCTGCGGCTCGGCACCCGGCGTAGCGCGCTGGCGATGGCCCAGTCCGCCCAGGTCGCCACGGCTGTACGGAAGCTGACTGGCCGTCCGGTCGAGCTGGTGGAGATCACCACGTACGGCGACACCTCGCGCGAGCACCTGGCGCAGATCGGTGGCACCGGCGTGTTCGTATCGGCGCTGCGTGACGCGCTGCTCAGCGGCGCCATCGATCTGGCCGTGCACTCCCTCAAGGACCTGCCGACCGCCGACCCCGCTGACCTGGTGCTGGCGGCGGTGCCGCCGCGTGCGGACCCGCGCGATGCGCTGGTGGCGCGCGACGGCCTCGGGTTTGAGGCGCTGGCTGCCGACGCGTCGGCCGCTGGGCGTGTGGCTCGCGTCGGTACGGGTTCGCCGCGCCGCATGGCGCAGCTCAACGCGTGGGCGCGGGCGTATGGTCTGGCTGTTGAGATCGTGCCGATCCGCGGCAATATCGACACTCGGATCGGTTTCGTCCGCTCCGGTGAGCTGGACGCCGTGGTGTTGGCTGCCGCCGGCCTCCACCGCATTGGCCGGATCGAGGAGGCGACCGAGATCCTCGACGCCGACCTGGTTTTGCCTGCCCCCGGCCAGGGGGCCCTGGCGATCGAGTGTGCTGCCTCGCACCCCGTGTATGGCACTGCGCTCGTTGCCGACCTCGCCGAGCTCGACGACCCGTACACTCGGGCCGCCGTGACCGCTGAGCGATCTCTACTCGCCGCCCTGGAAGCCGGCTGTAGCGCACCTGTGGGGGCGCTGGCCGATTTGCTGGGCGACGGGCAGGCTGTTTCCGAGATGCGCCTGCGGGGCGTCGTTGGCACGACCGACGGCTCCGCGCTGGTGCAGCTATCCACCACTGGTCCCGTACCTACCTCTACTCCTCGCAGTGCAACGCACGGCGCCGTGTCCCCAGCCACGCTGGGGCGCGAACTCGCCGCTGACATGCTCGCGAAGGGTGCGGCCGGTCTTATGGGGGAGCGAGCACATTGAACCCCACCGCCCCGAACCACCCCGGCTGCGGGCACGTCACCTTCCTAGGTGCCGGGCCAGGCGATCCGGGTCTGCTCACGCTGCGCGCCGTGGAGGCACTGGCTACGGCCGATGTGCTGATCGCCGACGCGCAGGTGCTCGACGTGGTGCGTCCGCATGTGCGGCCGAATGTCGCGGCCGACGCGCAGAGCGCACTACGGCAGACCGAGGCTGACGGCGCGTCAGTGGCCGCCGGAGTCCCGGTGCTTAGGGATACCGCCAATCTTGTCATGGTGGCTGCGCGCGGCGGCAAGCGGGTCGTCCGTGCGGTCGCGGGCGACCCTGGCCTCGACGGCAATGCCGGCGAGGAGATGCTGGTGTGCGCCGCCGAGTCCATCGCCTTCGAGGTCGTGCCCGGTGTCGCGGCTGCGGTCGGCGTGCCGGCCTACGCCGGGGTGCCGCTGCGCGACGCGCGAGGCACGGACGTGCGCTTCGTCGATGCCCGTACCGCCGATGAGCGGTGCTGGGGCGAGGTCGGCGCAAGCGACGGCACCGCCGTGGTCACGGCCACGCTGGAGACGGTCGCGGCTGCCGCGGGCGAGCTGGTGGCCGCGGGCCGTAAGCCGGACACGCCGCTGACGGTGACCGTCGCGGGCACCACGACGCGCCAACGCACCTGGACGGCAACGCTTGGCACCATCGCGCAGGTCTTCAAGTCGGCCAAGGTGCTGCCCTCATCCGATGGGGGCCAGCCCGTCATAGCCGTGGTCGGTGAGCGTGGCGCTGCCGGACGGCGCGATCGACTGTCGTGGTTTGAGTCCAAGCCGCTGTTCGGCTGGAACGTGCTCGTGCCGCGTACGAAGGAACAGTCCGCTTCGCTCTCCGACCAACTGCGCTCCTACGGTGCGGTGCCCAGCGAGGTGCCGACCATCGCCGTGGAGCCACCGCGTACCCCGCAGCAGATGGAACGGGCCGTCAAGGGCCTGGTCACCGGGCGCTACGAGTGGATCGCCTTCACCTCGGTCAACGCGGTCAAGGCGGTACGGGAGAAGTTCGAGGAGTACGGGCTCGACGCCCGCGCGTTCGCCGGCATCAAGGTCGCGGCGGTCGGTGAGCAGACCGCCAAGTCGCTGATCGAGTTCGGCGTCAAGCCGGACCTGGTGCCCAGCGGCGAGCAGTCCGCCGCTGGGCTGCTGGAGGACTGGCCGCCGTACGACCCGGTCTTCGACCCGATCGACCGCGTCTTTTTGCCGCGTGCCGACATCGCCACCGAGACGCTGGTGGCCGGGCTGATCGAGCTGGGTTGGGAGGTGGACGACGTCACCGCCTACCGGACGGTGCGCGCGTCGCCGCCGCCGGTCGAGACCCGCGAGGCCATCAAGAGCGGCGGCTTCGACGCGGTGCTCTTCACCTCGTCATCGACCGTGCGCAACCTCGTCGGCATTGCGGGCAAGCCGCACAATGTCACTGTCATCGCCTGCATCGGCCCGGCTACCGCGAAGACCGCGGAGGAACACGGCCTGCGGGTGGATGTGCTGTCGCCCGAGCCCTCGGTGCACAAGCTGGCCGAGGCACTCGCCGAGTTCGGCGCGGCGCGGCGGGTTGCCGCCCTGGAGGCCGGGGACCCGGTCACCCGCCCGAGCGAGCGGCGGCCCGGATCACGTAGGAGGGCACGCTCTTGATGGAGTACGGCAACTTTCCCGGGGCCAGGCCCCGCCGGTTGCGCACCACCCCCGCCATGCGGCGCATGGTCGCCGAGAATCGGCTGCACCCGGCCGAACTGATCCTGCCCGCCTTCGTCCGTGAGGGCATCAGCGAGCCGGTGCCGATCGCGGCCATGCCGGGCGTTGTGCAGCACACCCGGGACACGCTGCGCAAGGCAGCCGCCGAGGCGGTGGCTGCCGGGCTCGGCGGGATCATGCTCTTCGGAGTGCCGGAGGATGCGAAGAAGGACGCCGTGGGCACGCCGGGCACCGATCCGGACGGCATCCTTCAGGTCGCGCTGCGGGACGTACGGGCCGAGGTCGGCGACGACCTGGTGATCATGTCCGATCTGTGCTTGGACGAGCACACCGACCACGGCCACTGCGGCGTCCTGGACGCCGCGGGGCGGGTGGACAACGATGCGACGCTGGAGCGGTACGCCGAGATGGCCCGTGCCCAGGCCGAGGCGGGCGCGCACACGGTCGGGCCGAGCGGCATGATGGACGGTCAGGTCCGGGTGGTCCGCGAGGCGCTCGACGGTGCGGGGCACCAGGACGTGTCGATCCTGGCGTACACCGCGAAATACTCCTCCGCCTTCTACGGCCCGTTCCGGGAGGCGGTCGGCTCCTCGCTCAAGGGCGACCGCAAGACGTATCAGCAGGACCCGGCCAACGCCCGCGAGGCGTTGCGCGAGCTGGCCCTCGACCTCGCCGAGGGCGCGGACATGGTGATGGTCAAGCCGGCGTTGCCGTACCTGGATGTGCTGCGGCAGATCGCGGACGCGGCGACGGTGCCGGTCGCCGCGTACCAGATCTCCGGTGAGTACGCGATGGTTGAGGCAGCCGCCGCCAACGGCTGGATCGAGCGGGACCGGGCGATCATGGAGACGCTCACGTCCGTGCGTCGGGCCGGGGCGGGCATGATCCTCACCTACTGGGCGACGGAGGTCGCCGGCTGGCTGCACTCCGAGCGCTGATGGCCGCGCCGGGACGCGTTCCCGGTTGGCTCGGCTAGCTCGCTAGCCCGGTGGTACACGTGCACGGTGGCCGCTTGCCCACTGGCTCTTTGAGGCTCCGCCCCTGGATTTCGTCGCCGGGCGGAGCCTTTGCCTTATCGTCGCGGCCTTACCGTCTCGGCCCTGGGGCTGAAAGCAGAGGTTGACAGCCGTGCGGCGTGACACCAGAGTCCCGGCTGGTGGACATCAGTGATCTCACGCCTGCCGAGCTGCGGGTATGGCGAGCCTTTCCCCGGGGTACGGCCGTGGACTTCCGCGCGGCGGACGACGAGGAAGCGGCGCAGGGGGCGAGCTGGGGCGCGGAGCGGACCGTACGGGCAGCCGTGTTGCGAGCCCTACTCCTCAACGCTTCTTTAGAAGACGGTGAGATACCCGCCCTGCACCTGGAGGGCGCGCGGGTCACCGGGCTCCTCAATGTGCAATACGGCACCATTGACCACGCCGTAGAACTGAGCAACTGCTTCTTCGACAGCGTACCCCTGCTGTACGCCGCCCGGCTTCGCCAACTCAATCTGACCGGCTCCGTGCTGCCCGGACTGGCCGCCGCCACCGTTCAAGTGGAGGGCATGGTGCAGTTGACCGGCACCCAGTTCTTCGGGCCGGTGCGACTCGGCGGGGCGGAGATCGGTGGGGCGCTGTTCCTGGACGGATGCGTGATCGCTCCGCCGGACACGGTCTGGCCCGCGCTGCGGCTCGGCTATGCGACCATCGGCGACAATCTGTGGGCCCCCGGGCTACGCACGCACGGGGAGGTGCGGCTGAGCGGCGCCTCGGTCGCCGGGTCGATCACCCTCAACGACGCGTGGCTCAGCCACCCGGGCAGCGTCGCACTCGACGGGCAGACGCTGGTGGTGGAAGGCGACTTCCACCTGCGGCGCGTACGTACGCAAGGCTGGATCGGCCTTCGGGGCGCGCGCGTCACCGGGCGGCTCGACCTGTCGTACGCACGCCTGTCGAACCCCGGCGAGGCGGCGCTGCGCGCGAGCAGTTGCACCCTGGGCGAACTGTGGTTGCGCAAGGGCCCGGCCATCGACGGCGTGGTCAATTTGCGCCATGCCCAGATCGACGTACTGCTCCTGGAACCCGAGGTGCTTCCGAACGAGGTCCTCCTCAACGGCCTCGCCTACGGCAGTCTCACCCCGCACGAGCCCGCGGAGCGCCGGCTGCCCATGCTGGACAAGGAGCGCGAGGGGTACCTCCCGCACGGTTACGAGCAGTTGGCCGCGGCCTACCTTCGCGTCGGCGACGACCACGCCGCCCGCGCCGTCCAACTCGCCAAGCTCCGCAGACACCGCCGGACCCTGCCGTGGTACGGCCGCGTGTGGGGTCTCCTCCAAGAGGTCACGGTCGGCTATGGCTTTCGCCCCATGCTCGCCTGCGTGTGGCTGCTGTCCCTGCTCGCCGCCGGCTCGGCCGCCTACGGCCTGCATCACCCCCGCGCGCTCAAGGCGGACGAGGCCCCCGACTTCAATCCGGTGTTCTTCACCCTCGATCTGTTGTTGCCGGTGATCTCCTTCGGTCAGGAGGGGGCGTTCGCCCCGCAAGGGTGGTATCAGGCACTTTCCTACGCCCTCGTCATCGCCGGCTGGCTCTTGGCCACGGCGGTCTTCGCCGGCGTGACCCGAACCGTCAACCGCCAGTGACCGCCCCCTCGTAGAGCGCGCGAACGTGAGCTCTGCATGCGTTGGGCGCGCGAGTTCCGCCGAGGGCGATTCCGCTGTCAGCGTGCGGGCGTTCCGTTGGGGCGCCGCCGGGGGCAGAGTCAGCCCTATGAGACTGCTGATGCTGGGTGGGACGGAGTTCGTGGGGCGCGCCATCACGGAGGACGCGCTGGCGCGGGGGTGGGAGGTCACGGTCTTCCACCGGGGCCACCACGCCGCGCCGGCCGGGGCCCGGGTGCTCCTCGGCGACCGGACGGCCGCGGACGGGCTCGGGGCCCTGGCGGTGGGTGATGGCGCCGGGCACGAGTGGGACCTCGTGGTGGACACCTGGTCGGGGGCGCCCGCCGTCGTACGGGATGCGGCCGAGGCGTTGGCAGGGCGAGCCGGGCGGTATGTGTACATCTCCAGCGGCTCGGTGTACACCTACCCCTCAGCAGCCGGGCACGACGAGAGCTGGCCGGTGGTGGCGGCCTCCCCCCATGACGGCGCGACCGGCGCTGACGGTGAAGAGATCGACTATGCGCGGGCGAAGCGCGGCGGGGAACTGGCCGTTGTGGCGGCCTTTGGGGAGCGGGCCCTCCTCGTACGCGCGGGGCTGATTCTCGGCCCGTACGAGAACATCGGGCGGCTGCCGTGGTGGCTGGGGCGGATGGCGCGCGGTGGCCCCGTTCTGGCGCCGGGGCCGCGCGAGTTGGCGGTGCAGTACGTGGATGTACGAGACCTGGCCGCGTGGTGCCTGGACGCGGGGGCTGCGGGGCTCGGCGGTCCGTACAACGTGATCAGCCCTCCGGGGCACACCACCATGGGCGCGCTGCTTGCGGAGTGCGCACGGGTGACGGGTGGCAAGGCCGAACTGCGCTGGGTTGACGCCGAGACGGTCCTGGCGGCGGACATCGCACCGTGGACGGACCTGCCGGTATGGGTGCCCGAGGGAGAGCTGTACGACACGCTGCACCGTGGTGATGTGGCCAAGGCGCTGGCGGCCGGGCTGCGGTGCCGTCCCATGGCGGAGACGGTTGCCGACACCTGGTCTTGGCTGTGCGACCTCGATGGTGTGGCTCCGCAGCGCCCAGACCGCCCCAGCGTCGGCCTCGATCCGGAGGTGGAAGCGAGGGTGCTGTGGGGGGCGTCATAGGCGCTGCGCGCCGGTGGCGCGGGCTGCGCGCCGGTGATGCGGCGCTGCGCGCCGATGGTGCGGGCTGCGCGCCGGTGGTGCGGGCCGCGGGGCTGTGCATCGGGTGCGCGGGCTGCGCGCCGGTTATGCCGGCTACGCGCCGGTGAAGCGGGCTGCGCGCCGGTGAAGCGAGCCACGCGCTGACCATGCGGGCTGGCGGTGCGGCCCGCGCTTCGGCTAGGCGATGAACCGCACCTGCGGGTAGCGGGGCGAGGGGGCGTCCAGGAGGCGCTGCGGGCGGTGCAGTAGGTGTCGGGTGAAGAAGGCGGTCAGATAGGCGCGGCGGACGGCGACGAACCGGGCCGGGTCCACGGTGCCGATCTGCCGCAGCGCCTCCTCCCGCACGCCGAACTCCTCGTCCAAAATGGGCAGTATGTGCTGAAAGTCGGTATACGACTGGTGGGCGGCCTCCTTCGACCACAGGTCGCGCTTCCAGCCGGGCGAGTTCTTCCAGAGCGCGGCGAGCCCGGCGGCGTGTGGGGAACGGTGGTGGAAGGGCTCGGCCGAGTCCTTGCCGATGTTGCTGCACATGAGCAGGAACGGTTGCTGCACGCCGCTCAGGGCCGCATCGATGGGCTGGTTCAGGCCCTGGACGAGCGGGCCGTCCTGCACACAGCCGGCGCGAATGCGGCGGTCGGTGCGCATGGTGTCGAAGAGGCCGGAGGGGCCGATGGAGTGCCCGTATCCGCCGATCCGGGAGGTGTCCACGGCGCCGCACAGGCCGCGCGGCAGGGGCCGGCCCGCCGCGTCCGGGTTGTGCCCGCTGGCCAGCTTCTCCAACTCGTCCACAACGAACCGCAGATCCGCCACCCTGGTGGCGATGGCCGCCCGCACCATCTCATCCCGAGGCAGCCCGGTGAGGAGCGGTGAGGCCGTGCGGAGCCGGCCGTCCGGGAACTCGACCGCCATCGCGTCGTAGGTGTGGTCCACGGTGACCACGAGGTAACCCCTGCTGGCCAGTTCCGATATGACGACGGTGTCGGAGTTTCGGTACGACCCGAAGCCGGGCGTGTAGAGCACCACCGGCCTGGGGTGCGGGCTCGGGGCAACCGGAACGCCGGCCCGCGTATGCGTGCCGATGCCGTGCCAGTTGACGGCGCCGTCCGGGAGCCCGAGTTGGGAGGTGGCGTACGTCGAAAAGGCCGTGTCGAGTCCGGGTGTGGAGTACGGCAGGGGCGGGCCGTCGCCGCCGGGCCGGGCCGGGTACCAGATGCTGATCATCAGTTCCCGGGGCTGATGCGGCTCGTCGGTCCACCGCTCGTTGCGTGAGCGGTCGATGAGATGGAGATGCGTGGCGCCGACCTCGTTGCTCCCGGTCGGGGCCGGGAGGTCGAAACGGAACGCACCGCCCCTGGGCGCGGCCGTGGCCGTGGCCGCAGCTGCGAGAGGGGACGACAGGGCAGCGGTCAGCCCCACTGCGGCGGCGCCACCGAGAACGGCGCGCCGGGGCAGGGGCGTTGAACGAATATGCCTCATGGCTCGACCCTGTCACGGGGCCGGCGCGGCGCAGCGCGGGGGGCCCTGCTGCGGGCATATGTACGGGCCGGCACGGCGAAGGCCCCGGGCCGCCCACATGGCGGGCCCGGGGCCGTGCACCGGCGGGCCGACGTTGGCCGAGCGACTGGCGGCCGATGTTGGCTTGTATCAGCCGGTGTTAGCGCGTCGCGGTCCAGGAGTGGGCGACGTCCACGATGAGGTGGTTGTCCGTCTGCGTCACCCGGAACGGCAGCCGTGCGCGGACGCCGACGCCGATCTGTGTGTCACCCTCGAAGCTGCTGCCGAAGCGAGCGTCCTTGAACGTCTGGTAGCCGGACAGGTTCACGCCGGGCAGCGGCTGGCCGGCCCGCCCGTTGTACGTGGCGTTGCCTGTCTCTGGGTCATAGCTCGGTGCCGCCGCGCGCACCTCCAAGATGGCGCCGCCGTTGACCTTGATCAGGTCGCCGGAACCGTCCTGGCGAAGCTCCTTGACGTACCCCACGCGGTAGCCGATCTGCCGATCATCGTCGCTGCGGACGTCGAAGACCATGCGGTCGAAGCAGGCGTGCTGGCCGGTCCTGATGTTCTCCAGCGGCTTGTACTCCGTCGGCTCGGCGGTCTTCTCGCCACTGCCCCAGATCGGGTCGCAGGGGGTACTGGCCGGGCTGACGCCCCAGATCGGATCACGGTCGCTGTCTGCCGTCGTCGCCGATGGCGTGGCAGCGTAGGCCGTAGCGGCAGTCGCCGTCAGACCGGCGCCCGCCAGCACGATCGCGGCCAGTGCAGTGCCCCACCGTCGCATTGTTTACCCCCATGTTGGTGTTGATCGGTTGCGCTTGGATCGGTTGTGCCTCTGTGCGGTGGGACGCGCCGTGGGGCGAGAAAGTTGCCCTGAGACGGTCACCGTGGCGCGAAGTGCGCCCACAACTAGCCGCTAACCTAGCGGAATTGGTGCGTCCCTGTGTACGCGGAGTGCAGCCATGGCCTATGCCTGGTGTCCATGCTGCATACACGTGAAGTAGTGGCTGCGGACCGGACCTTGGCCGCCCCGGGCAATGGGGTTATCCCCCTGATCGGCCGGCTACCTGGCCCACTGGCCCCTGGTTCAGACTTAGGAGAGCCTCCATGGCATGGAGCACCCAGAGCACCGACAGCACCGACAGCACCGACAGCACCGACAGCACCGACAGCACCCAGAGCACCGACAGCACCAAAAGCGCCAGTTAAATGAGCCCCGTCAGCCCGCGCGGTTCGGCTGGAGCGCTGCGCGTGGCGAAAACAGAGCGGCCCTGCGCGCGGCTCCGGCTCTCGTACTCGTACTCGCCGCGTCCCTGCTGGGCGCCGCCCCCGCGACCGACGCCTCCTCCACAGACCGCGCCCGCACGTCGGACGCTCGCACCCAAGGTGCCTCCACGACCTCCCTGACCTGGGGCCCGTGCGAGGGTGACGGCGCGGATGAGCGTCAGGAGTGCGCCACGGTCAAGGTTCCCCTCGACTACGCGCACCCGAACGGCCGCCAGATCGACATCGCCGTCTCCCGTATCCGCAGCGAGCAACCGTCCACCCGGCGTGGCGCGTTACTGCTGATCCCGGGCGGACCCGGCGGTCCGGGCCTGAACGGGCCATCCACCAAGGGGCAGCGGCTGCCGCAGGAGGTGCGCGACGCGTACGACGTCATCGGGTTCGACCCACGGGGCGTTGGCCAGAGCACCCAGGTGACCTGCGGCCTTGGGCACGGGGAGCTGGCAACGGTGAATCTGCGGCCGTGGCCCGACGTGGACGGCGGCATCACCGGGGCCGCGGCGCGCGGCCGGAACATGGCGGCGACCTGTGCCCGCGACGGCGGAGAGCTGTCCCGCAACATCAGCACCCGCAACGAGGCCAGGGACATCGACCGTATCCGGCGGGCGCTCGGCGAGCGCAAGCTGTCGGCGTGGGGTGTCTCGTACGGGACGTACGCCGGTGCCGTCTACGCGCAGATGTATCCCGACCGCACCGACCGTTGGGTACTCGACAGCAACGATGACCCCAACCCGCGGCTGGTGTCGCGGCAGTGGATGGCGAACTATGGGGTGGGCGTCGAGGACACCTTCCCGGACTTCGCCAAGTGGGCGACGCGGCCCGGCAACGCGGATCGCGTCGCCGACCGCCCCGAACAGGTGCGCCCCATGTTCCTGCGGCTCGCGGCCCAGCTCGATCGTGCCCCGCTCGACTGGCCCGGTGCCAACCCCGCGAAACTGACCGGCAACCACCTGCGCCAGACGATGGTGGACAGCCTGTACCTCAAGAACCGGTTCCCGTTCCTCGCCAAGGTGATCAACGCGGCGCGCACGGGCGGCACATTGCCCACGCCCGGCACACCGCCCACGGACGACGAGCTACGCAACAACATCGCTGTCTCCATCGCCACCATCTGCAACGACGTCTCCTGGCCGCGCTCACTGCCCGCATACGAACGGGAAGTGCCCAAGAACCGGGCGCGCTATCCGCTCACGGCCGGCATGCCCGCCAGCGTCATGCCGTGCGCCTTTTGGCCGTACGCGCCGAAGGAGCCCGCCACCCGGATCACATCGCACGGCCCGTCGAACGTGCTGCTCACACAGAACCTGCGCGATGTAGCCACCCCGCACAGTGGCGCGGTGAACCTGCGCCGCGCCTTCGGCGACCGGGCGCGGATGGTGTCGGTGGATGAGATGGGGCACGGAGTGTACGTGTCGAACGGCAACGCGTGTGGTGACCAAGTGGTGACTGACTTCCTCGTCACCGGCAAGCGGCCGGCCCGCGATGTGCTGTGTGCGAGTGATCCGTCGCGTCCGTCGCGTTCCTCCGGTAGCTGAGAGGTCCTGACGGCAGTCGTCGGGCGAAGGTGGGTACCGGCTGCCTCGTACGGCTGAAGGGCGCGCTCCTTCAGCCGTACGGGAACGCCGCTCAGCGGAGTTCCGTCACCCGCTGCGCAGGTCAGGGCTTGGGACACTGCTTCCAGGCGAGCCGGTAGACGGTGTTGATGTCACCGTCCGTGGAGTCCATGGTCATGAAGCTGGTCTTCTTCGGGTCCGAGGTGCCCGCGTTGACGCGCAACTCGGTGTTGACGTTGAAGTTCCGCCGTACGCCACAGGGCGCCCAGACCATCTGGCCCCAGTCGGTCTTGTCCGTGGCCTGCCAGTTGTCCTCCTTCGGGCCCTTGAACGGGTGAGTCATGGACGCCGTGTCCGGTGAGCCCTGGAAGTAGTACGAAGCCTTCTGTTGCGCGGTTGCACCGGGCTGGAGGGACGCGTAACCGCGGTAGTCGGCGCTGGCGACGGCGTAGGTGAAGCCGCTCGGGACGTACACGATGAGGCTGAGCTGGCAGTTCTTTCTGTAGTCGGTCGGGTCGGACTGACCGCCGACTCTCGCCAGGTAGCGGCTGTACGTCACGGTGAAGGCGGTGTTGTCGGGGGAGACGGCCACCTCGGCCGTTCCCTTGGGGCATCCCGAGCCGTTCACCGTCGCGACCTCGATCACGATCTTGTCGGTGGGCGGGTTCTCGATCGTGGCCGGGCTCTGGGGAGAGAGCGTCGCCGAGAACAGTCCTACTGCCGCGGTAGTTGCGAGCATGCCGGTGTACATGGGGGTCCAATCGTTTGCCTTGGGGATCGGGCATTTTTGGGGGAGCCCAGGGGTCGCTGAGGTGCTGGGGACGTTCTTCACGCGAGCGGCGACCGCCGGAACCCGTAAACGATGGAGCGAAAGAGGCACAGGCGCAGATGATCCGAGCGGACATGCGCATGCCAATCGAGCGAGATGCTAAGGAACTGCGGAGGCGTCGGCTAGGGCGAACTCCGGCCATTAACGGGGATGTTGCCTCGGCTTGGCCCAGACTGCATGGACCGTTTCTCGTGTCCTGCGTGACATGTGCCGCGTGTCGCGCCTCATGTGCTGCGCGCCGCGCCCCCTGTGCAGCGTGCCGAATGCCATGTCCTATGTCCTATGCCTATGTCCTATGCCGAAGCCCCGTGGTCGAAAGGCCCCAGCAGAGGCCAACGCCCAGGTCAACCCAAGGCCACCTGCTCAAAGCACCTGCTCAAAGCACCTGCCCAACGACGTCTGCCGGGACCTCTGAGGGACAATGAGGCCCGGCCCCGCCGCCGGTACCGACAAAGCCCCTGCACGAAGGACGTACGACGATGTCCGACCACAGCCCCGCACCGCACCCCGACCAGGGCAGCGCACCACGCCCCGTGCACATCCCCGACCCCGGTGTGCTGCACCCGCTGCCCGAACACGAGCGGGTGGTGCTACTCAGGCCGCTGGTCACCGACCCGCGCATCGAGATCGGGGAGTTCACGTACTACGACGACCCCGACGACGCCGAGTCCTTCGAGCAACGCAACGTGCTGTACGCGTACGGGCCCGAGCGGTTGGTCATCGGGAAGTTCTGCGCGATCGCCACCGACACGGTGTTCGTCATGGCGGGCGCCAACCACTACACGCGCGGGGTCTCCACCTTCCCGTTCACGATCTTCGGTGGGTCATGGGCGGAGCGCACGGCGGACATCTTCACCGAGATGGAGACCCGGGGCGACACCGTCATCGGCAACGATGTGTGGTTCGGGCGGGGCGTGACGGTGATGCCGGGCGTGACCATAGGGGACGGCGCGATCGTCGCCACGGGCTCCGTCGTCGTCGCGGATGTGCCCCCGTACACGATCGTCGGCGGCAACCCGTCTCGTACCGTCAAGCAGCGATACGACGACGCCGACGTCGAGCGGCTGCTCCGGGCGGCCTGGTGGGACTGGCCGCTGGAGACGATCACCGAACACGTCCGCACGATCATGACCGGCAGCCCGTCCGATATCGAGGCGATCGCGGCCGGCCTCGGGGGCTGAGCCCCGAAGTGGTCGCACTGCTGAGCGTGTTGGAGGCTTGAGGCTGCCGCGCGGCGCCGGGGGCTGGTCGTGGTGACGGTGCCGCGCACAGTCGGCTACGGCTGGTTCTGCGCGTCGATCAGTTGCGTGGCGAGGTCGAACTTCCGCCGGTTGCGTGGCAGTTGTACGGCCGCGGGGTCCAGCAGGTCGATCAGCTCGACCAAGGCGTTTTGGAGTGCCTGTAACCGGGCCATGGCGGGGGCCGGATCGACCGCGAGGCGGTCCACATCGTCCAGCAGGTGGGCGAACCAGGGCACGAAGCCCTCGTCATGGTCAAGGCGCCGACAAAACTCCGCGTAACCGAGGCACCAACGCTGACCGGGGACGCTGTCCGGGTGGACCATCAGCTCGCCGATCGCGCGCTGGTGGGCGCGGAAGACCCGCAGTTCGTTGCCGGTCTGCGAGACCCGGCCGACGAGCTCGCCGACCTGTCCCAACTTGCGCATGATCTTCCGGTTGGTGTGACTGCGTCCCAAGTTGAGGAACTGGATGTCCCGGCGCAGAATCTCCGCCCAACCCAAGTACTCCGCGAGTACGAACACGGTGCTACGCCGCGCGTACGCGGCCTCCGCCGGCGTTCCGTGGCTGAGAAAAAGCGTCAGATAGCCGGCGTGACCCACCGCCGACGTCTGGTCGATCACATGGCCACGGAGAACGTTGTACAGGCGACTTTGCAGGTCATAAGCGGCCAGAGCGAGAGATGAGCGGTAGCGCTCCATGAAGTTCCGCTCTGTACGGGCGTGTAGCCGACGCTGCTGCCAGTAGCCGAAAAAGCCCGTCAAAACGGCGCCGATTACGGCGACAGCCGCCGACACCACGGACACCGAGTCCACTTAGCCCCCCTGCTCACCGACCTACCGCAAGCTACCTCGTGGACGTCCGCCGCCGCCTGGGACCCTGGTCCCGGTGGCCGCTAGGGCCTGGGACCCCGGGCCCGCAGTCCCAGGGGGATACCCCCCGGCCGGGTTAGGGCGCTGCCCGCATGGCCGTGGACGTGGCCGGCCGGAACGCTGGTGAGCCATGAACTCACGGAACACAGCCCTACGGTCCCGCCTTACCGCCGCCGTCGCGCTGACCACGGCCTTGGCCGGGGTAGTGGCCGCAGCGCCAGGCGCCGCCGCCACCGCACGCAGCGCACCGACCACATCTGCCCCGCGCCAGGCCGCCGGGCCCGGAGCTGACGCCGAAGCCCCTGGCAGTAGGGGGGCGCGAAAGCCGCTCACTCAGCGGCAGTTGCAGCGCGCGGTGGAGCGGACGCTACGCGAGGCCGGGTACGTCAACATCTCGGTGGAACTGCGCGACGGGCGGCGGCACATCGGCGCCCGGGCCGGTGAGGCGAAGCTGAATACCGGCCGGCCCGTTCCGCGCGGTGCCTCCTTCCGCGCCGGCAGCGTGACCAAGACCTTCGTCGCCACGGTGATCATGCAACTTGTCGCCGAAGGCCAGTTGGCGTTGGACGACACGGTGGAGGAGTGGCTGCCCGGCCTAGTCGCCGGCAAGGGCAACGACGGTCGCCGCATCACGATAAAGAACCTGCTCCAGCACACCAGCGGCCTCCACAACTACGACATCACCGAGGACATCGGGGAGACGGCGGCCGACTTCGAGCGGACGAGGTTCCTCCACATCGAGCCGCGGCGGCTCATCGCCGGTGCGGTCAAGCACGAACCCGACTTCCCGGCCGCTGACCCGAACGACCCCGCCCCCAAGTGGAAGTACAACAATCCGGGCTACGTCCTGCTCGGCATGATCATCGAGAAGGCGACCGGCCACCCGTGGGGCGAGGAGGTCAAGCGGCGCATCACCAAGCCGCTCAAGCTGAAGGGGACGTACGCACCGGGCGACGACCCGTACCTACGCGGCCCGCACGCGCACACCTATCACGTGTTCCCGGGCTCGAAGGGGTGGACGGATACGACCACACGCAACATGACGTGGGGCGACGCGGCGGGCGCCATGGTGACCACCGAGCGCGATGTGAACCGTTTCTACACGCAGTTGCTGACCGGCCGTCTCCTGCCAGCGGCCCAGTTGAAGCAGATGCGTGCCGTCGTCCCCGTGTCCGAGGAGTTCGACGAGGTCATGCCGGACCTGCAATACGGCCTTGGCCTGATGCGGCAGCCGCTCACCTGCGGCGGAGTCCGGTGGGGCCATGGGGGAGACATCGACGGTGGCGTGGTGCGTACCGGCTTCACGGCCGATGGCAAGCGTGGCGTAGTGATCGCGGCGAGCGGCAAGAAGGTGGACTACGACCACTTGATAAAGGCCGAACGCGCCTTCCAGGGCCTGGTGAACCAGGCCCTGTGCGGGCCCGACACCCGCTGATCGGCGGGTGCCGGGGCCCCCTGACCCCGCTCCTGACCGTCAGGCGTCCGTCCGCCCGCCCCCAGGCACATCGAACCGCCCCGCCTTCGCGGCCCGTACCAGGGCCCGAAGCTGGGCGGGGGTAGCGGCGAGCACAACCTCGGGCGTCTCGCTTTCGCGGAGGTGGAGGGTGTCGTTGGGGGTGGCGGCGACGTTGAGGCAGTTGGCACCCTCGCCACAGTAGGAGGACTTGTGCCAGATCGGAGTGGTCATCGTCGCCGCCTTTCGCCGGAGTGCGGCTATGCGTTGAGGTGGTCGAGCTTGCCCGTCTTCACCGTGTCTATGAAGGCTCGCAGGGTGGCGGGGGCGGTGGTGAGTACAGTCTCGGGCGTTTCGCTCTCGCGGAGGTGGAGGGTGCCGCCGGGGGTGGCGGCTAGGTTGAGGCAACTGTTTCCTTCGCCGCAGTAAGAGGACATCCGCCAGTTCAGGATGGTCAACGGTCCTGCCTTTCAGAGATCGCGGGCGATGTTGCGAATGAAGTCGCGGGACGCCCCTGGATTAAGGGCGGCGGACTCCATCCTGTCGAGAAGCGTGCGGTACTTAGTCAATTGTGCTTCCGCATCCAAAAGCACGGACCCATGGCTTTGGTCGAGTTGCACCGTATCGAGTTGGGGCACAGCTCCCGTGGCGTAGCAGACGGACTGTCCCGAGCCGGGAAACGCGCCGCTGGCGAACGGGATGACCGCGATGGTGACGTGGTCACGCTCGCTCATGTGCAGAAGGTGCTGCAACTGCGCGCGTGCGGTGCCTGGACCGCCGAACTGCATCCTGATGGCCGCCTCGTGCAACACGGTGGTGAAGGCAAGCGGAGTGTCGCGGTACATCACTGCTTGCCGCTTGATTCGGTGAGACAGTCGGTGCTCTACCTCCGGCGGCGAGAGCGTTGGCACTACCTGTTGAAAGACAGTCCGCGCATGGTCGATCGTCTGAAGCAGGCCCGGGATGTGCACAGTGTGACCGATGCGTAGCCCGGTCGCATGATGCTCAAGCTCCGCCAAATCCAACAGGCCAGGCGGCAAGACGCCCCGGTACTCCTCCCACCAGCCGCGCTTGCGCTCGCCGGTCATGCCCGCGAGTGCGTCGATCAGGGCTTGGTCGTCGCACTCGTAATTGCAGGCGAGGGTACGGACCATCGTCGCGCTGACTGGAGCGCGGCCCGTCTCGATGTTGCTGATACGTGCCTGGTTGCCGCCCAGCAGCGCACCCGCCTCACGCGCGGTCATGCCCGCCTTCTCGCGCAGCTTGCGCAACTCCGCACCGAGTCGCTGCTGACGTGCAGTTGGTGTCGTTCGCGACGTCATGGGCCTCCTCTCCCCTCGATGGCCGACAGTCTGCCGGGGATCACCCCGTACGTCTAAGGAGTGATGTATTGCTCTCAGAGACTAGCAACATTGCTCCGTTGCCCTTACGGTGTGTGTCAGGTCACTCACGCAGTGGCGCTAGTAAGCCGGAAGCGCACCGTACCTCCCCCATGTCCGCAGCCCGAAAACAGGCTGCATCGCCCCCGATAGGGCCTCGCCGATCGTGCACCGGCGGAGGACACCTAGCGGGTGGGAGGCGCGGCAAGCCACCGCACGGCGCCGCACCCGCGTGAGCGGAAGTCCGCACGTCCGCAGGGAGATCCGCATGAGCAACGACGTTCACGCCCCCGCCCTCCTCGAACCGCCGGAGCCGCCCGACTCGTGGTCGTACGGCATCGACGTCCCCCACGATCCACGCAGCCCACGCTTCGCGCGCCATGCCGTGCGGATGCTGCTCGATGAACACGGACTGGCGCAACTGGGTGAAACGGCCGAGCTGTTGACTTCCGAACTGGTCACCAATGCCTACCGCTACTCGGACGGCGGCGCCACCGTGCGGGTGACGTGGTCGGATCAGCGGCTGCGGGTCAGTGTGATCGACGAGAACCCCGAACTTCCGCCGCCCCACTGGGCGCGGCCCGTCAGCGAACGCTCGGTGGGCGGACGCGGGTTGGGGCTGCTCGATATGTGCGCGGACCGGTGGGATGGGTTCGCCATCAAGGAGGGTGTGTTCGCGACCGGGGGCAAGCTGATCTGGTTCGAACTGGGGACGGCCGAGGACAAGGGCGAGGACGGGCGCAAAGGCGCACGTCGGGGCGGCGATCAGGGCCAAGAAGGAGCATGACCCCGACACGTCAGTGACCCGCCGCGGGATGGGCTTGGACAACGGGGGCCATCCGTCGCGCGAGCGCCCGGCTTGGGGGCGCTGTCGCTGGCTGGCTTGTTGCGGGCGGTCACTGGTGCTCCCGGACGCTCATGATGCGCTTGTGCCGTTTCATGAGTTCGTCGAGGGTGTCCCGGGTGCGCCGGAGATCTGCGATGTGCTGGGAGAGTCGCTTGCGCTCCTGGGCCATGCGCTCCAGTGCGGCGCCGGAGTTCTCTGTGCTGGGCGCATCGACACAGGGCAGCATGTCGCCGATGGTGCGGCTGGACAGTCCCGCCGCGTACAGCCGCTGAATGAACGCCACCCGATCAACGTGGTAGTCCGTGTAATGCCGTTGTCCGCTGGCGCTGCGCTCGCTGATGAGCAGCCCCTGCTCCTCGTAGTACCGCAGCGACCGGATGCTGACGCTGGTTCGCGACGCTAGTTCCCCGATGCGCATGGCGCCCTCCGGCTGTGATCTGCGCCATAAAGGCTTACCCCTGACGCTGATGTGAGGTTTTAGCGTAGCTGGCGAGCCCAGGAAATGGGTACCGGTGATCATCGAGGAGCCTCACATGTCGAACCTTCTACACCATTACCAACTCGGTGAACTGGTGCTGCCCAACAGGGTGGTGATGGCCCCGATGACCCGCGTACGGGCTGCCGCCGGCGGTCTGGCGACGCCGTCGATGGCTACCTACTACGCCCAGCGGGCGACAGCTGGGCTGATCGTGTCCGAGGGCGTGCAGCCGAGCTTGATCGGTCAATCGAATCCGGGTACACCGGGGCTGCACACCGACGAGCAGGTTGCCTCGTGGCTGCCGGTGACCGATGCCGTACACGCCAACGGTGGACGGATCTTCGCCCAGATCATGCATGGCGGTCGGGTATCCCACCCGGACACCACCGGGTTGCAGCCGATCGGGCCTTCGGCGGTTCCCGCCCTCGGTGACGTCTTCACTCCGACCGGACTCAAGCCGCCGCCGATGCCGCGCGCCTTGGCCACCGCTGAGGTGCCCGAGCACGCCCAGTCGTACGCCCAGGCTGCGCGCCGTGCCGTCGATGCCGGGTTTAACGGCGTTGAGTTGCACGGCGCCAACGGCTATCTGATCTCGCAGTTCCTCTCGTCGAACGCCAACCTGCGCACCGACCGCTACGGGGGTTCGGTGGCCAACCGCATCCGGTTTGCGGTGGAGGCGGCGTCCGCGACCGTGCAGGCCATCGGCGGCGCCAGGACCGGCATTCGGCTCTCGCCCGGTGCTTCTTTCTGGGGGGTTGAGGACACCGAGGTGCGCGCGCTGTACACCGAGTTGCTGACCGAGCTGGCCGGACTCGACCTGGCCTACGTCCATTTTGAAGCCACCACCGATGAAGAGGTGCTGGTCGCCCTGCGTCGTGCCTGGCCAGGGACCCTCATCATGAACCCGACGCTCCCGATGGGGCCGAAGCAGACCGGTCGGGCCGACGCCGATCATTGGCTCGGGCTGGGTGCTGACCTCATCGGCTTCGGCCGCGCGTTCATCGCCAATCCCGACCTGGTCGAACGGCTACGTACGGGGCTTCCGATCGCCCCCGACGACCCGGCCACGTACTACCAGGGTGGCGACGCGGGCTATTTGACCTACTCGGCCTATCAGCACGCCGCAGCATGACGCCGATCCCCGCCGAAGATGCGACGCATCTTTTTCGCTCTAGTGCAAAAAACTCTTGCATCTAGTGCGAAGCCGGCATAGCCTTTTTTCATGCCTCCCGTGAACCCTGTCCCTACGGTCCTTGAGGGTCGCGCCGTGCGACTGGAGCCGCTGACCCTCGACCACGTGCCCGACCTCTTCCGCGCCGGCGGCGACGACGACGAGGTCTGGCGCTGGCTGTCATCTCCTACCCCTCGTACGGAGGATGAGCTGCGCCGCATCGTCGGGGCGCAGCTCGCCGACGAGTGGAAGGAGGCCATCCTGTTCGCGGCCGTGCTGCCGGACACGGGTAGGGCCGTGGGGCAGACGTCGTACCTGGACATCAGCGTGCGCGATGAGCGGCTGGAGATAGGCGGCACCTGGTACGGACGGGAGGTGTGGCGCACAGCCGTCAATACCGAGGCCAAGCTGCTGCTGCTCACGCACGCCTTCGAGGAACTGGGCATGAGCCGTGTGCAGTGGAAGACCCACCACCTCAACGTCCGCTCCCAGCAGGCAATAGCCCGGCTCGGCGCACACCACGAGGGCGTACTGCGCCACCACATACGCATGCCGGACGGCACCTGGCGAAACAGCGTGTACTACTCGATGCTCGCCGACGAGTGGCCGGGGGCCAAGGAGCGGCTGCGTGCGCGCCTGGCGTCGGGCGCTGCGCGGAGCGTGGCCGCGTAGGGCCTGGCGGGGAGCCTCGTGTGGGCGGCTGGTGTGGCGACTGCGCAAGGTGGGGGCCATCGAGGCGTTCGCCCGGGCCGAGCGCGCGCCACGCCTTCGCGAGTGGCGGATCGCCGATGCGCTTGAGCAGTCACCTACCGAGCTCGCGGCCGTCCGGTGGACTGTGACTGGCTGCCGATCCCGGCACGCTCCCCGCGGCGGCTGGTGAACACCCGCCCCGCGTACCTCCAGTTGGCCACCGCGAAGCCGGGCGTACGCCGACTCCCGCTATCCGGCGCTTACTTGACGGTAGGCCCACCTGCGCCGAACCGCACACAGCCTGTTACTTTCAGGTGCCAGGGAGTCAACAGTGGCTTCGGTGGCGTGGGTGACCTAGGGGGACGGGTGACGTTCAATCAGGAGTGGGAACAACTCAAGAAGGACGCGTCGGACCGACTGCAATTGGCGAGTGCCGGTGTGACAAAGGGCGACAACGGCCGGGGCGAGCTACGGAGTTCCAGGACCGCGTGGAATCAGGCGTCCCAAGGCGTGGGCTCGGTGATCGGCATCATGCGGTCCGCTGTGGGTGGGTTGACTGAGGGACAACGCGGAGCGGGCGGCGGTGACGCGGCTATGGAGGGCTTACTCAGTGCCGTGACGCAAGGCAGCGTATATCGGTCATGGCAGCGCAAGATCGAGCTCTTGCATCGCGAGTGTGATGAGCTCAAGGGCAAACTCGAGAAATCCGGCAACGCCTTTTACTACACCGACAGCGCGATCAAAGACGCGTTCACGGAACAGCAGACCAGACCGGACGAGAAGCCGGACACCGGCCGACCCGCGCCGGGCGAAGGGGGTCAGTCCCGATGGTGACCTTCGCCCAACTGACCCAGTTGCGTCCGGCAGAGTTCGGAGAAGCCGCAGACGGGTGGCACAAACTCAGCAGTGCAGCGAGCGCGGCCAAGGACCGCGTATCGGATGACATCGCCACGCAGCTACAGAAGCTTCTGATAGGCGAGGGGGTTGACGCCGCCGTTGTACGGCTGCGACGGCTCGCGCAGAACTTCCATTACGTTCAGGTGGAGAGCGGCCTGGTGCGCGCCGCGCTCAACGGTTTGGGCGAGGAACTCGGCGCGGCGCAGAAGAAGCTGCTCGATGTCGTGGCGGAGGCCGAGGCGGAGAAGTTCACCATCAAGCCGGACGGTTCCGTGCACTGGGTCGAAGCGGACCCAACGATTCCGACCACCCCACAGAAGAGCGTGCAGGGCGAGCGGCCCGTCGTGGTCATTGGGTCGGACGCGGACCCGAAAAGGGCGAAGGCGCAGGAGTATGCCGACCGTGTTGGGGCTGCACTCAAGGAAGCCACGGAGGTGGACACCCGTTACGCGCAGGCCCTGGGGCGACTCCACGCGGATAACGACCTGAACGTTTCCGACGCGGACTGGGTGGACGCGCAACGGGACATGGGAACAGTACGTACCGCAACTGGAAGCCTTGCGGAGGGGAGCATACCCAAAGACAAGTCTCCCAAGGAGAACGCCGAGTGGTGGAAAGGGCTTTCGGGGGACGATAAGGCAGACTACGCCGCGCTCTACCCGGCAAGTGTCGGCGCCCTGGACGGCATCCCGTCCGACGTCCGCGACACGGCTAACCGTGTGGTCCTCGCAGAGAAGCGGGCCGACTACCAAACTCAGCTCAACGCCATCCCCGCAGAGCCGTGGAAATATCAGCCGGGCAGTAAGGGGAATCCCATGGCGACCAAGACAACTGAATGGGTCAAGTGGGATAGAGAGTGGGCTGGAAAGAAAGCCCAGCTTGAGGCGTCGCTCAAGGGGATGGGCGATATCCGGAAGCGCTTCGAGCGTGATATCGAACCCGGAGATGACCGTTTCCCGCGAGCGTACCTTCTGGGGTTCTCCCCCGAGGGTAGGGGGCGCGCCGTCATCGCCAACGGCAACCCGGACACCGCCGACCACACAGCGGTGTACGTGCCGGGAACCAATGCTGGATTTGGCAATCTCGCCCACGATATCAAGCGAGCAACCACTCTGTGGACCGTTTCCGATGCCGTTTCCGATGGCGGCAGCGTGTCAACCATCACGTGGCTCGGCTACGACGCGCCGCAGGGTGCGAAGGCAGCCGTCTCCAGCGATTATGCCAATAATGGCGCACCGAGTTTGAACAGATTCGTCGATGGCCTGAATGCTTCACACGAGGCAGGTTCACCCGGTCACCTCACCGTGACGGGCCACAGTTATGGCACCACGTTGATCGGCTCCGCAGCTCGCCAAGGAGATCTCAATGCGGACGACATCGTCACCTTAGGCAGCCCTGGCGTTCAAGTGGGACGGGCGACGGACTTGGACGTCCCTCGCGGGCATGTGTGGAATGAAGAAGCCTCGGGGGACCCTATACCGGAGGCTGGCCGTATGAAACATGGCCGCACGGAATACCATTTCGATACCGGCGTGGATTACGTCACGCCAAGCAACGAACGCTTCGGAGCAAACCCGATGCGTACCGACACGAGCGGACACGGTAGCTACTGGGACAGGGATTCTGAGACTCTCCTTAATCAGGCGCGCGTTGTCGTGGGGGATTATGACAACGTGAGTAGGAGGGGTCGGTAAAATGGCCAGCGTGGGGGTAGCTTTTATGGGTCGGCCAAAAATCGCTTTCACTGCCTTATTTATGGCCCTAGCGATCGGAATGACGGGGTGTTCGAGCATGGCCGACAATGAGTCAACGGTCGAGGATATCGGCGAGGTCAAAGCGCAGTCTCGTGGGCTATCCGATGGATTGCTGCGAATTATTGACCTGGAGGGTGACCTGAAGGAACCAGTGACCTCAGTCGGAACGTGCGGCGACAAGGACGCGGATAAGTTCTATCGCATCAACAGTTCTTGGTCGCTGGCGGGCCCACCGGCACAGGACTTGCGGGGGGCGATGGGTCGGCTCAGCAAGGTGATGCCGAAGAGTGGCTGGGATATCACCGAGCACGGCCGGGAGAACAGCGTAGCCAAGTCACATTACTTGAAAGCCAATAGCACGGAAAGGGCATTTTCTGTATACATAGTCGTCCTTGAAGCCTCGCCTAACTCCGGACGGACCAGGCCCTTGCTCTATGTGGGCCTTGCATCGGACTGCTTCCAGGTCCCGGATGGCCAGTCGGCGAGGGACAAATACTGACGTCTGCCCGGGCCGGTACGGATTGGTGCGACAGCGGTAAGGGGATGGCGGGCGATGTGTGGATTAGCGGAGTTGGTGCAAAAACCTTGATCGCCGCATTTATCGTGGCGCTGATAACCGGGCTGGCAGGGTGCTCAATGATGTCCGACGCAAACGGTGGCCGTCACGGCAATGCTGGGGTCAAGCCAATCGCCCATGCCAAGGCAGATGCCGAAGCGCTGAGCGCCGGACTGGAAGAAATTATCGATCTGGACGGCGAAATGACGAACGTAGGGCCCGGTGTCCGGCCGTGTGAGGGCGACGATGCGGACAAGTTCTACCTGATCCGCAGCGGATGGTCGCTGTGGGGTCCGCCGGCGGAAAAGATGCGAGTAGCGATGGATCGACTCATCGATGAGATGCCGAAGAAGGGCTGGACCATCACCGAGCATGGCCGGGAGAAAAGCGTGGCCAGGGACCGCTATCTGAGGGCCACCAATGAGAAGGCCAAGTTTTCCGTGCACATCGGCCTTTTGGAACCATCGCCGAACTCCCGCCTGAAAAAGCCGCTGTTCAAGGCGACCCTCGTGTCCGGTTGCTTTGAGGTTCCGGAAGGGGCGTCGGCGGAGAACGCGTACTGAGTCCGACCCGACCCGCCCGACCCGAGCCGCGCCGAGCCAGCACCCGACCCGACCCGGGCCTCCTCCGGTCCCCGCCCCGCGCCGGGTGATCCCCGCCTCGCCGCTGCGAGGCGGGGCCGGTGTCGGCTGGGCTGCCACGGTTCGAGCCGGCCCACAGCGCCGCGACGAGAGTCGCGTAGCGGAAGGGAGAGACGCCATGACCCTGACCACCCCCGGGCGCACCATGACGCCGTTGCGTCGGGCCGCAGAGGCCGCCGAAGAGGCGAGCGGGTTGCGCGCCGACATCATCCGAGGAGTCCTCATGATCTCCCCGACCTCGCGCGGCAAGCACGCCGGGATCATCAACGCCCTCTACGACCAACTTCGCCCCGCTTTGCAGGAGCGTTTGCGGCCCTTTCAGATCGCCTCCGTAACCATGCCGGATGACGAGGATGACTACGCGACCCCTGATCTGCTGGTCTGCGATGCCGGGTTTGGGGAGTCGGACGACTGGCTGGCCGATCCCGCCGATGTGGAGTTGGTGGTGGAGGTCGTTTCCAAGGGCAACAGCACCAAGGACAGCCGGGACATGGTCGCCTGGTACGCCGACGTTGGCATTTCGACGTACCTGCTCGTTGATCCGCGCGACGGTACCTGGACGCTGCGTACCGTGCCCCGCGATGGTGCGTACCAGGGCAGCCCGCGCGGCCGGTATGGCGAAAGCGTCGAGCTGACGGCGTTGGGCGTGAAGATCGCGACGGACGGCTTCGTCCGTTACGGCTGACGACCGCTCGCCCATATCGGCGGGTTCGCATGGATCGTCCGCACGCCCACCCGTACCCACGCCCCAGCCTCACCAGCACCCCGCCCGCCCCGCGCCCGGGGACGGGCCAAGGGTGGCCCGGTACCGCTACAGGCGTGCCGGGGTGCGGATGCCCAGGAGGGACATGCCCTGGTGCAAGGTGCGGGCGGTGATGTCGCACAGGAACAGGCGGTTTTCGATCTGCTGCGGGGAATCCGCCTTGAGGACCGGGCACTCCGAGTAGAACGTGGTGTAGTGCGAGGCGAGTTGGTAGAGGTACGCGGTCAGCTTGTGCGGCTCGTATACCTCGGCTACCTCGGCCAGTGTCTGTGCGAACTGGTCCAGGTGTAGGCCCAATGCGCGTTCGGCCGGGGCGAGTTCCAGCTCCGGGTGGGCGGTGGGGCCGGTGTCGCCCGCCTTGCGGAGGATGGACTGGATGCGGGCGTACGCGTACTGGAGGTACACGCTCGTATCGCCGTTGAGCGACACCATCTGGTCCAGGTCGAACTTGTAGTCACGGGACGCCGACGTGGACAGGTCCGCGTACTTGATGGCGCCGATGCCGACCTGGGTTGCGCGCTCGGCGATCTCCTCGTCAGTGAGGTCCTGGGCCTTCTCGCGGACCACGACCGCCGCCCGGTCCACCGCCTCATCCAGCAGATCCACCAGCCGTACGGTCTCGCCCTCCCGGGTCTTGAACGGCTTGCCGTCCTTGCCCAGAACCGTGCCGAACGCCAACTGCACCGCGTTGACGTCGTCACCCAGCCAACCCGCCCGGCGCGCCGTCTCGAAGACCATCCGGAAGTGCAGCGACTGCCGGGCGTCCACAACGTAAAGGAGCGTACTGGCCTTGAGGTTTTGGACCCGGTCACGTACGGCGGAGAGGTCGGTGGCCGCGTAGCCGTAGCCACCGTTCGACTTCTTCACGATCAGCGGCGTCGGCTGGCCGTCCGGGCCCTTCACATCGTCGAAGAACACGCACAACGCACCCTCCGAGCGCACCGCGACACCGGACTCCTCCAGCATGCGACACGTGTCGTCGAGCATGTCGTTGTAGCCGGATTCGCCCACCACGTCCGGGTCGCGGATCTCCATGCCGAGCTTGTCGAAGACCGAGTAGAAGTAGATCTTCGACTCGTCCACGAAGTGCTGCCACAGCGCCAGCGTCTCCGGGTCGCCTGACTGGAGCGCCACCACCCGGTCCCTGGACCTGACCTTGAACTCCTCGTCGGAGTCGAACAGTGCGCGGGACGCCTTGTAGAGCCGGTTCAGGTTGGACATGGCCTCCTCGCCGGAGACCTCACCCTCGCCCGCGGTGCGGTGGTCGAGCTCGTGCGGGTGCTCGATCAGGTACTGGACGAGCATGCCGAACTGGGTGCCCCAGTCCCCGATGTGGTGCCGCCGGACGACCTGCTCGCCCGAAAACTCCAGGATGCGCACCATGGCGTCGCCGATCACGGCCGAGCGCAGATGGCCGACGTGCATTTCCTTGGCCACGTTCGGCTGGGCGTAGTCGATCACCGTGGTGCCGGGCTGCGCCGCGTACGGGACGCCGAGTCGCTCATCGGCGGCGCGAGCGGCCAGCGTCCGTACGATCGCCTGATCGCTGACGGTGATGTTGAGGAAGCCGGGGCCGGAGATTTCGACGTCCTTCAGTACGTCGTCCGCCGGGCGCTGCGCACCGGCGGCGGTGCCGTCCAGTACGCCCACGACCTGGGCCGCCAGCTCGCGCGGGTTGCCCTTCAGCTTCTTCGCGAGGGCGAGCAGCCCGTTGGCCTGGAAGTCGGCCCGGTCGCTTCGTCGCAGCAGAGGGTCGGCCGAGCCGGACTCCGGCAGTGCTGCCGAGAGGGCGTTCGCGACGCGCTGATGGACCGTAGCGGCAAGGGAAGGGACCGAGGCCATAACAGGGGTGCCATTCCTTTAGAGGTGCGAAGAGTCGGTCAAGTATCCCACGGTGCGTCCAACCGGTTTCCTGTTGAAGCACGCGGTGGGCGCCTGGGGTACGGGGCGCGCGGCTGGCGTACGCGGTGGGCTCTTCACGTAAGAACGTAAGAGTTGCATACGAGGCACGTACGAGCTCGCGCGTCCGTGCGCCCGGCCGGGCCACGCGCGCGAGCCACACCGCACCGGCGTGGACCCGCGCCGTCTGGGAGGGGCCGTCTGGGAGGGGCCCTGTGGATAACTTCGGACCGGTCCCTGTCGTCTGGGAGGATGGTCACTGCTAGGACCGCAAGGAAGGAAGTGCCGACCGTGGCTCAGACCATCGAGGCCGACTGGGTCTCCCGTTTCGCAGACGAGGTCATTGCCGAGGCGGAGCGACGCGCCCCGGGCAAACCCGTCGTCTGCGCCTCGGGCCTTAGCCCGTCCGGCCCGATCCACCTCGGCAACCTGCGGGAAGTCATGACCCCGCACCTGGTCGCCGACGAGATCCGGCGCCGTGGCCACGCAGTGCGGCACCTGATCTCGTGGGACGACTACGACCGGTTCCGCAAGGTGCCGGCCGGGGTAGCCGGCGTGGACGAGTCCTGGGCCGAGCACATCGGGCGCCCATTGACCTCCGTGCCGGCGCCGGCCGGCTCCCCGCACCCGAACTGGGCCGAGCACTTCAAGGCCGCGATGACCGAAGCGCTCGCCGAACTGGGCGTGGAGTACGACGGGATCAGCCAGACCGAGCAGTACACCACCGGCGCCTACCGCGACCAGGTGCTGCACGCCATGAAGCACCGCGCCGACATCGACGCAATCCTGGCGCAGTACCGGACCAAGAAGGCGCCGCCGAAGAAGTCACAGAAGCCGGTGGACGAGGCGGAGCTCGAAGCCGCCGAGGGCTCCGGCGCGGCGGCCGAGGACGACGGTGCCGTCAGCGCGGCGGGCTACTTCCCGTACAAGCCGTACTGCGGCGGTTGCGGCAAGGACACGACCAACGTCACCGCGTACGACGACGAGACCACCGACCTGACCTACACCTGCGCAGGGTGCGGTTTTTCGGAGACGGTCCGGCTGACCGACTTCCACCGCGGAAAGCTGGTGTGGAAGGTGGACTGGCCGATGCGCTGGGCGTACGAGGGCGTCATCTTCGAGCCCTCAGGCGTCGATCACTCATCGCCTGGGTCGTCGTTCCAAGTCGGGCAGCAGATGGTGGGCATCTTCGACGGCGAGCGGCCGATCGGGCCGATGTACGCGTTCGTGGGCATCTCCGGGATGGCGAAGATGTCGTCCTCACGGGGCGGCGTGCCGACACCGGCCGATGCTCTGAAGATCATGGAAGCCCCGCTCCTTCGCTGGCTGTACGCGCGCCGCAGGCCCAACCAGTCCTTCAAGATCGCCTTCGACCAGGAGATCCAGCGGCTGTACGACGAGTGGGACAAGCTGGAGGCCAAGGTGGCGGATGGCACCGCGCTGCCCGCCGACGTCGCCGCGCACTCCCGGGCGGCCCGCACCGCGACAGCGGAGCTGCCCCGCACGCCGCGCCCGCTCTCGTATCGCACACTCGCATCGGTCGTGGACGTCACGGCGGGCGCCGAGGACCAGACGCTGCGCATCCTCAGCGAACTCGACCCGGCCCACCCGATCACCTCGCTGGATGAGGTACGCCCCCGGCTCGACCGCGCCGAGAGCTGGATCTCCACCTACGTACCGGCCGACCAGCGCACCCTCGTACGCGACGAGCCGGACAAGGAACTGCTCGGCTCGCTGGACGAGCAGGACCAGGAGTCGCTGCGGCTACTGGCCGATGGCCTGGACACGCACTGGTCGCTGGAGGGTCTGACCACCCTCGTCTACGGCGTGCCCAAGTTCCAGGCGGGACTGCCGGCCGACGCGAAGCCGACGCCGGAGCTGAAGGTGGCCCAGCGGACGTTCTTCGCGCTGCTCTACCGGCTGTTGGTGAGCCGGGACACGGGCCCGCGGCTGCCCACGCTGCTGCTGGCCGTGGGCGCGGACCGCGTCCGGCGACTGCTCGGAAGGTAGCGGGAGGAGCAGCGGCGTAGCGGCGGCAGCGGCAGCCGGCGTGCAGGTAGCGGCGGTGGCGGCAGCGGCGTGAAGGTAGCCGAGCGGTCGGACTCTGCATCGTTTGGCGGACTCGTGGTTCGCTCCCGGGGAGGACGTATCCCGGGAGCGAGCCGACGATGCTGAACCCATGAGAGAACTGGTCGGCATCGCCGGAATCGTCATCGCCATTCAGGGCGCGCTTGGCGTCTGTGGACGCATCGTCGGGGAGAAGCCATGGGGCCTGCTCCAGCAGTGGTTCGACATCCCGACCCCCGGCTACGTCGGCATCGCCGTGGTCGGCCTCGTGTTGGCGCTGTGGGGCGAAAGCGCCCGCATAGCACGCCGCAAGCGAGTCTGAGGGCGCGCGGGTGAGAGCTGGTGCCTGCGCCTGGCGCGCGCCGGTAGCGCGGTGGCCGCCGGGGCGCTTTGGTCATGCTGACCGCGCCCACAGGCGAGCCTGGCGAGGAAAGACGCCTTGGTTACGGGCTGTGCTGCGTCTCCATCTCCATGCGGTAGCGCTCGCGTAGTTCGCGTAGCTCGCGACGGAGGCCGTGTGCGGGCAGCGGCCCGCCGCCTACGCCCGCGATTCCGTAGAGGTCGAGCAGATAGCGGCTGAACTGTCGGGAGTCGGGGAAGTCACCGCGTTCGGTGACGAACCGCCGGAAGGCGCCGTAGAAGGCCTCGTCTCGCGGGACGTCGTCCGGCAGCGCGGCCAAAGCGATCTCCTGCGTGGTGTCCGACCGGTATTCCGCAACCGGTGCGGCTTGCGGGCGCTGCGCATCGCGCCGCATATCGCTCCGCTGCTCGGCACCACTGCTGTCATGGCCGGGATGACTGTCCTGACTGTCATGGCTGTCATTGCCGGCGTTGCCGTAGTCGAGCCCCTGGCCGGTGCCGTTGCGGTGGCCGCTGTCGGGGGCGTTCGCGTGGGCGTAGCCGTTGTCGGGAGCGTTCGCGTAGCTGGTCTCGTAGCCGATGACGCGCGCGTTCTCTTCCTCGGTCGCATTTCCGTTCTGGCGCCGGCTTGCGGCCCTGTTTCCGTTGCCCTGCTGGTCATCGATCCCGGCGCCGCCGCGGTCATCGTGTTGCACGGGTTCCGCGGCTCGCGGCTCCGGAATGTAGGGCTGCTCGCCCGCATACGGTGCTGCCGCACCCGGATAGCCGACGAACTGAGCGTTGCCCAGCGCCCGGCGTCGCCCGCCAGAGCCGACCGGCACGGTCACGTGCGCGCCCTCAGCCCCATGCTCCGGGCCCATCTCGGCTGCGTACTCGGGGCCTGCCTCAGCTCCGGGTGCGACACCCGCAGCGGCTTCGGCCGTGCCCGCGCTCGCCGCCCTGGTCTGGGCAGCCTGCGGCGCGGGAGAGCCGGCGGTGGGCTGCGCCGGCGAAGGGCCGCCGTTCGCGATGGGCGGTACGCGGGACCCGTTGGCGGCGCGTACGGCATGCGGGCCCGTGCCCGCGGCGGTGGCCTGCGTCGCGGCCGGCGCACCGGCGCCGGCACTGGCACTGGCCGCGGCATCGGCTTCCGCGCCGGCTTCCGAAGCGTTCGCGGTCTGCGGCGCGCTCGGGCCTTGCGGACTCGCGGATGCCTGTGCGCGGTCGGGTGTCTGTGTGTTGGCGGGTGTCTGTGTATTGGCGGGTGCCTGCGAGGCGCCCGAGGGTGGTGTTGCGGCCGTGGCGACTGCCAAGGTCTTCGCTGGGCCGCTGCCGCTGCCGCTGCCGCTGCTGCCGGTGGCGCTGTTGCCGTCGCTGGGCGTGCCCGGTGCGGGCTCCAGTGCTGCGGGCGCGGGCGCACCCGCGCGGGCGCCCTCGGATGGCGCCAGGTTGCCGGCCATCTCGCCCGCGGCCAGCACCCGCTCCGGGGGGATCACGATCCCGGCGGCGGCGAGTCCGGCCGGGGCCGTCTGCGAGATGGGCACGCCAAAGCGCGCCAGCCGCAGCGGCATCAGGGACTCGACGGGGGCCTTGCGGCGCCAGGCACGGCCGAAGCGTGCGCGAAGCCGGGCGCGGTAGACGAGGCGGTCCTGTTCGAGGCGGATGACCTCGTCGTACGAGCGCAGTTCCCAGAGCTTCATCCGGCGCCAGAGCCGGAAGGTGGGTATGGGGGCCAGGAGCCAGCGGGCGACGCGTACCGACTCCATGTGCCGGTCGGCGGTGATGTCCGCGATGCGGCCGATCGCGTGCCGGGCGGCCTCGACGGAGACGACGAACAGGATGGGGATGACCCCGTGCATGCCGACGCCCAGCGGGTCGGGCCAGGCCGCGGCGCCGTTGAAGGCGATGGTGGCGGCGGTGAGTAACCAAGCGGTTTGCCGCAGCAGCGGGAACGGGATGCGAATCCACGTCAGCAGCAGGTCGAGGGCGAGGAGGACGACGATTCCGGCGTCGATGCCGATGGGGAAAACGTTGGCGAAGTCGCCAAACCCCTTGTCGCGGGCGAGGTCACGGACGGCGGCGTAGGAGCCGACAAAGCCGATCGCGGCGATCACCACCGCACCGGCGATGACCACCCCGATAAGTATTCGGTGTGTGCGCGTCAACTGCATCGCGGCCACCCGCGATCCCTCCCCGCCCTCGGCAACTAGCGCGCCCAGCCTGGCATACGCGTCAAGTCCGGAGTGCGACCAGGGGCGAACACGCGTACGTATGCACTCCGTTCCGCGCCCCGAGCCCTGCCTCAGCCCGCTGCCGTACCCCCGCTTCAGCTCACAGCCGTACCCCGCCTCGGCTCATTGCAGTACGCGGGCTGAGCCTGTCGGCGTACCCGATCACATACGCGACTGCGGCCCCGACTACGACCCGACTGCGGCCCCGACCCCGGCCCGGCCTCGGGCCCGCCGCACGCGCAGGCCGAAGCCGGAAGCCGGAAGCCGAAAGTACGAAGCCGAAAGCCGTAGGCCGGAAGCACGAATCCGGAAGCCGAAGGCCGGAAGCCGCGTCGGTGGTCCGCTTTGGGTTAGTTCGCGGCGGACTTGGTCGGGTCCGCGCCCTCGCCCGTGGTGCCGCTCGGGCTCTCGGTCGCGCCCTCATTCGCCTTGGGGACCGACGTCACCGCGTCCTTCGCCGCGTTTTTGGCGTCCTTCATCAACTCGTCCGGCTTCGGCGGCTTCGCGTCCTCGTAGCCCGCGCCCCGGTACTCGACCGTCACGACCACATTGGCGATACGGGCGACAACGGTCTCGTTCTTGAACTCGTCGCCGTCCTTCTTCGTGCTCGTCGCCACGGTCTGCGCCTCGTCACCGATGCCGGCCACCGCGCTCGTCTTGGCGCCCTTCGCGCCGTCCGCCGTAGCGGCCTTCCCGGTCTGCTGCGTGGCGTACGTCGCTGCGCGCTTCTCACCCGTGCCCAGACCAACGTCCGATGGGAACAGCTTCAGCGACACCGTGAGCTGCCGGTACTGGAACCCGTCGAGGCCGGACCACAGACAGCTCGCGGACTCGTTGATGTTGCCGGACGGCAGCGTCTTGCCCTTTTTGTCCTTCGCCTCCGGAACGAGTTTCTCCGCCGTCTTCTTCGGCAGCGTCTTGCACGCCTCGGGGAGCTTGTCGAACCTCGCGGCGGCGACGGTCGGCGACGGGCTCGCGGTGGCCGACT
Organism: Streptomyces zagrosensis; assembly: GCF_014203645.1. Taxonomy (GTDB): domain Bacteria; phylum Actinomycetota; class Actinomycetes; order Streptomycetales; family Streptomycetaceae; genus Streptomyces; species Streptomyces zagrosensis. The sequence continues at coordinate 45,853 of NZ_JACHJL010000014.1, forward strand.
TCGAGGCGTCCTCTCCGCCGTCCTTGTCACCGGAGCCGGATGAGCAGCCGGCGACGAGCATCACCGGTACGGCTGCGCAGGCGAGCATTCGGGCGAGTCGCGGTGCTGTTCGGTGCATGGTCCTTCGCTCATTCTCTGTCGGTGTGCGGCCGTTCCGCCGCGTGACTCAGCTGGCACGGTACGCGGTGACGGCGTCCGGTCGGCCGAACCGTGACGGTACTCGCCGGGCTAGTCGCTGAAGTGCCCGGGGAGCTTGCGGGCGAGGTTCTGCGCCTTCTCCTGGAGCTCCGCGCTGCTGGGAATGTGCTGCGGATCGGTTGACCACTGGTCGTATTCGACCGTGACGATGACGTTGGACGACCGGAAGACAATCGTGATGTCGCGGTGCACCCCGGAGTCGGCGGTGCTGAACTCATCGTTCAAAAACGCCTCGTCGCCGAGCCCATCGAGCTGGCGCGGCGCGAGATCGAGGCCGTCGTCCCCTTCGTCGCCCTGATCCCCTTCATCGCCTTGGTCACCCTCATCGCCTTGGTCACCCTCACCGCCGCCGCTGTCCGCATCGCCGTCACCCTCGCCCGCACTGGGGGTGGCGTCGGGGCCGGCAGAATCGCCGCCGCCGGAGGGAGTGGCGGACCCCACACCGGGCGGGGCGCTCGGCTGCGTACCGACCCCGGGTGTCTCCACGTCGTGGTCGAGGCCGCGGTCGAGAGCACCGGACGCGCGAGCGTCCGTAACACCCGTGACGTCCGTAACACCTGTAGCGCCCGTAACACCCGTAACGTCCGCAACGACGGAATGGGCGCCGAAGACCGAGGTGCCGACCGTCTCACTGCCGGACAATTCCGCACTGGCCGATTCCGCGCTGGCCAATCCCGTACCAGCCGACTCCGAGCTGGCGTTGGCATCGCTGTCATCGCCTGCTGACGCCAGGCGCCAGGAGGCGGTGTTGGCCGGGTCGCCCGAGCCCGTACGGAAGTCGCTGCCTGGGCCGCCGTCCGGGCCGTCCCCGGGGCCTCGCACAATGCCCGGGTCGGCCGGGTCGGCTGTTTTGGCTGGGCCGATCGGCTTGCCGGTCGCGTCCGGCGGTGCGCTGCCCTTTGCGCTGGGCCCGGTGCCCTTGGGCTGGGGTGGCGCCGAGCCCGTTCCCTCCGGGCTGGTCGGGCTGCCCGGAGTCGGAGTAGGGGTCGCAAGGGGGATCTTCGCGGCCGACGCCTTCTTCGTATACGCCGCCGCCGCGCGGTCGTCGTCGCCGACCTTCGGGTCGTACGACACGACGCGCTCAAAGTCGAGCGTCAGATGCCGGGAGCCCTCGGGCGTCGTGAGCTTCCAGCGGCAGCCGACACGTCGATCGGTGTCGTACGTGACGGAAGGCTGGCCCTCGAACGCCGCCTCCTGCGCCTCCTCGTCCTGGTCTTCCAGGCCCGGCAGCATGGAACGGAGCGTGTCGCCCTCCACGGTTCCGCAAGGTTCCGGGAGGGTACGGAACTTGCCGGGCCGGGCATGCGTCGTGGAGCTGAAACTCCCGGGCTTTCCGTCGTCGCTACCGCTGGTGGTGGTCTCGCCGCTGCATGCGGCGAGCCCCGTGACGAGCACGGCGGCGGTCAGCGCGGTGCCCGATAGGTACGGCCTTCGCTGCACTGTCCGCGGCTCCCTTCCCCGGAAAATTGGTTGCCGCGCCAGGGCGGCCGGTGGAGACAATGTTTACCTCAACCGCTAGCGCGTGTGCCGGTTCGCGGCCGTGAATGTGGCGCGAGGTCCGGCTTTTTCCTTTTCGGTATTTTTCTGTCTTTCACGGGGGAATGGAGTATGTCGTGTCGTACACAGAGGTAGCGGGCGCGCGCGTTCCGATTCGGATGTGGGCCGATCCTGCCACGGTCGAGGGCGTGGCGATGCAGCAGCTTCGTAACGTCTCGACGCTGCCGTGGATCAAGGGCCTGGCCGTCATGCCCGACGTGCACTACGGCAAGGGGGCCACGGTCGGCTCCGTCATCGCCATGCACGGCGCGGTCTGCCCGGCGGCGGTCGGCGTGGACATCGGCTGCGGGATGAGCGCGGTGAAGACGTCGCTGACCGACCGCGACCTGCCAGATGACCTGTCGCGGGTGCGGTCGAAGATCGAGGAGACGATCCCGGTGGGTCGTGGCATGCACGACTCGCCGGTGGACCCGGGACGGCTGTACGGCCTTGAGACGGCAGGCTGGGACGACTTCTGGTCCCGGTTCGACGGGATCGCCGACGCGGTGAAGTTCCGTCTGGAGCGCGCGACCAAGCAGATGGGGACGCTGGGCGGGGGCAACCACTTCGTCGAACTGTGCGTGGACGACCAGGGGGCCGTGTGGCTGATGCTGCACTCCGGCTCCCGCAACATCGGCAAGGAATTGGCCGAATACCACATCGGCCAGGCCCAGAAACTGCCGCACAACCAGGGACTCGTGGACCGTGACCTCGCGGTTTTCATCGCAGACACCCCACAGATGGCCGCGTACCGCAATGACCTGTTCTGGGCGCAGGAGTACGCGAAGAAAAACCGATCGGTCATGATGGCGCTGTTCCAGGAAGTGCTGCGGCGCGAGTTCCGCAAGGCCCGGGTGACGTTCGACGACATCATTTCCTGCCACCACAACTACGTCGCGGAGGAGCAGTACGACGGAATGGACCTGCTGGTGACCCGGAAGGGCGCAATCCGAGCCGGGGCGGGGGAGTACGGCATCATTCCGGGTTCGATGGGCACCGGCTCGTACATCGTGAAGGGCCTCGGCAACGCCGCGTCCTTCAATTCGGCCTCGCACGGCGCGGGCCGCAAGATGAGCCGCAACGCCGCGAAGAAGCGCTTTTCGACCCAGGACCTGGAGGAGCAGACGCGGGGCGTGGAGTGCCGTAAGGATGCCGGAGTGGTGGACGAGATTCCGGGCGCGTACAAGCCGATCGAGAAGGTCATCGAGCAGCAGCGCGACCTGGTGGAGGTCGTGGCGAAGCTCAAGCAGGTCGTTTGCGTGAAGGGCTAACCCTGCGCGCCCCGCCCGCCCCCCCTGGCTACCAAAGCTCCCCGCGCGTCAACCTCCTATGCCTCAGCTCCCCGCGCGTCAACTCTCGCGGTGCACCTTGGAGTTGGACGCCTGGGCGCGGGGGCGGAGAACGAGCAGGTCCACGTTGACGTGGCTGGGGCGGGTGACGGCCCAACCGATGGTGTCGGCCACGTCGTCGGCGGTCAGGGGCTCGGCGACGCCCGCGTAAACGGCGTCGGCCTTCTGCTGATCGCCACGGAAGCGGGTGGTGGCGAACTCCTCGGTCTTCACCATCCCCGGCGCGATCTCAATGACGCGGACCGGGGTGCCGCACAGCTCAAGCCGCAGCGTCTCGGCGAGGACATGCGCACCGTGCTTGGCGGCGGCGTATCCGGCGCCGCCCTCGTACGTCGCGTGCCCGGCCGTCGAGGACACGATGACAACGGTGCCTGCGCCGCCGCCTGCGCCAGCGCCGGGGTGGTCCGCCGACGCGGTGAGCGCCGGCAGCAGGGCCTGGGTGAGATGGAGCGTGCCGAGCACGTTCGTCTCGTACATGGTGCGCCAGTCGTCCGGGTCGGCGGTGGCCACCGGGTCGGCGCCCAGCGCCCCACCCGCGTTGTTCACCAGGACGTCGATGGACGGGTAGGCGTTGAGTGACGCGGCAAAGGCATTGACGGCGGCACGGTCGGTGACGTCCAGCGGGTACGCGACGGCCTGCTGTCCGGCCGCCGTCAGTTCGGCGGCGAGCGCCTCGATCCGGTCCGCTCGACGCGCGGTCAGGACGACGCGGTAGCCGGTGGCGGCGAGCCGGCGCGCGGTCGCGGCCCCGATGCCGCTGCTCGCGCCGGTGATGACGGCGGTGGGTGCGGCCATGGGTGCCTCCTGGGTGCGGCGGTCACGATCTCCGTACGCAGGATATGACGGGCCTGCATGGGTGCTCCATGGCCGTCCGTTCGGGGGGAACGGGCCGCGAACTTGGTACGCCCGATGCGAGCGCGGGAGGTATGACAATAAGCCTGGCGTCGATGCCGGGCGGAGAACCCGTGAATGAGGAGCGGAATTCATGTCCGTACGCATCCTTCGGCGCTGTAGCGCCGGTTTCGCCGGTGCCGTCGCCGCGGCGGCCCTCGCCATCGCGACCCCGGCAACGGCCGTCGCCGACCAACACCAGACGCACCACAACCGGCACCACGGCTCGCACGCCCACGGCAGCCACCACGGCCACCAGCACGGCAGCTGCCACGACCGGTCGGCGTCCGCATACCACCACAACCGGCACCACGGACGGCACCACGCGCTGCCGATCCGCACGGCGATCGACATCGCCGAACGCCGCGTAGGCGGCAAGGCGGAGAGCGCCGAGCGCGAGTACCAGCGCGTCAACAAGAACGACCGACACAAGCGGCACGTGTGGGAAGTTGAGGTCAAGCGGCACGGCCAGGTCTACGAGGTGCTGCTCGACGCGTACACCGGGTGCGTGCTGAAGGTGTCGAAGGACGACTGACGCGGGTGGCTGGCGCGACCGGCTGATCCGGCTGGTTGGTGCGGGTGGCTGACCCGGCTGGTTGGTGCGAGTCGCTGACGCGGCTGGTTGGCGGGACCCGCTGACCCGGCCGATTGGTGCGGGTGGCTGGCGCCGGCTCACTGGGCGCATCGGCTTACGCCAGCGCTGGCCGGGCGGCGGCTTCCGCCGCGCATCTCCTCGTCCGTGCGTTTCCGGCCGATGACGGCGGGCGGGACGCACGGGCGGGGCGGGGTGATGCGGCCCTCGTCGGCGGTCAACCGCCGCGCGGCGCGTACATGATGACCGCGACGCCGGCCAGGCAGATCAACGCCCCGCTCACATCGAAGCGGTCGGGCCGGTACCCATCGGCCACCATGCCCCAGGCGAGCGACCCCGCGACGAACACGCCCCCGTACGCGGCAAGGATGCGCCCGAACTCCGCATCCGGCTGAAGCGTGGCGACGAACCCGTACGCCCCCAGCGCGATGACCCCCGCCCCGATCCACAGCCACCCGCGGTGCTCGCGTACGCCCTGCCACACCAGCCACGCCCCGCCGATCTCCAGCAGGGCGGCGAGGACGAACAGGGCGATGGACCGGGTGGCGAGCATGACGGCAGCGTACGGAAGCGGGGCGCCCGCACGCCCGACCACCCAGCGGGGCATCTGTCGCTCGCGACTGGTGCTGGGTTGGGTGGCCTTCCGCGTGCCCGCTGGCCGCTCGCTGGAGTGCCTGCGTGCGTGATGCCGGAGTTCGCGGAAGTGAATGAAAACCGGGGTGCGGCTCGGTAACGTTGCAGGTCGCGGAGCGTGGTCCCCGCGGGCGCGGGGGTGGTCCGTGACGCAGTCACATACGGAAATCCGGAGGTGGCGGTCCCGCGGGCGCGGGGTCGCCCTCACCAGCCAGATGGCACGTCCTGGGCAGGTGGGTCTCCACTACCGCAGGTACGTGCGCTGCCAGTCCGCCGACGACATGCCTTGTGCAGCCTCAGCTAGCTTTATCGCCGATGCCGTCTTGAGTTTCGCCCGTGTGCTGTCAACCCACTCGGACGCGTTGCTGTACCCCTGTTCCAGGTATTCGAGTCCCTGGATCATGCATTCCAGCTTGTCTGCGTCGTGCGCGATCAGCACCTCGACGGAGTCGCCGGTTTCGTACTCATCGACCACAGCCTGAATGCCTGCCGCCACCACGGGATGCGCGTCAGCGACCTGGTCTCGGGTGACATCCTGATTCTTTGCAGCCGTCAGGTACCGACGCCCGATCCACGGGATGTCCCCGACGCGGGTCTCCTGAGTGTCATGGAAGGTGCACAACAGCGCCACCTTGGCAGCGTCCGCGCCCTCCAGCATGGCCAGGACAGCACCGATGACGGCGACACGGAAACTGTGCTCGGCGATTGACTCGGGGTCCCGGATACCCGCGATCCACCACCCGGACCTTCGGCCGCGCTTCAGCGCGCCCATCTCCATCAGGTAGCCCATGGAGCCCTTGGCGTGCTGATCATCAGACATGCGAGCTGTCCTCTCAACGAATCACCGGGTGCCCAGTCTCAGACCGTAGTGCACAGCGTCTAGCTCGCGCCGGGAATCCATAACCCTCACGCGAGGTGAGGCCGGCCCGCAACGCGCCCTAGACCAGGTCCGGTTAGCAGTACCGTGCTGGTGTCCACAGAATGGGGGATGCCGTGCACAATCACACCGACATCGGCGCGCGGATGCGCGACTTTCGCCTCATCCGCGACTACTCCCTACAGGAGCTGGGCCGCCGGTCTCACGTGTCTGCGAGCCAGCTCTGCCGTATCGAAAGAGGGGACCGGTACCCTAGCGAGCCCATTCTCGCTGCCGTCGCCCGCGCTCTCGGCGTCAACATCTCAGTCCTACGTGGTCAGCCCTATGTTCAGGCTTTGCAGCGCGATCAGATTGATGCGCTCCTTACCCCGATCAGCGCCGCGTTCGACGACTGGGACCTGCTCCCCGACGACGCCCCGCCACCTCGCTCCCTGCACAGCCTCGAAGCGGATATAGAAGCGCTCGTCAGCCTGCGGGTCGCGGCCGAGTTCATGGAGATCGCCGCACGCCTCCCAGGACTGGTCAGTGAGATCGCCATCACCACCCAACTCCAGCCCGCAGGGCACCGTCACGAGCGTGCCCACGCGCTGCAGGCCGAGGCTTCGCGTACGGCGGCCATCGTGGCCTATCGGCTCGGGTACATGGACCTGGCGCGGCTGGCCCTGTCCCGCATGGCTGTTGCTGCTCCGCACTCCGGCGACCCCCGGCAGGTGGCAATTGAGCGGTATGAGCGTGCGCAGATGGCCGCCGACAGTTCGCGCCTGAGCCGCGGAGTTACCCTGATGCGGCACGCGCTGCGTGATCTGGACGATGACGGAGACCGCGTCACCCGAGCCGTACGTGGCACTCTCCAGCTACGGGCCGCGGTTCTGTCGGCGCGTGACGGTGACGACACCGCCTCGGACGAGTGGCTGGCCCAAGCAACCGAATTGTCGACCGAAACCGGCGAAACGCGCGATTACGCCCTGTCGTTCGGGCCCCTGAACGTGCGGCTGCATCAAATCGCGACGGCGGGCGACCGGGACGATCACGCGAAGGCGTTGGAGCACGCCCGGACAGTCCGGCTGCCCGAGGGGTACGCGCCGACGCGAGCAGCGCACTACTGGATTGATCGGGCCCGCGCGGAGGCGTGGACCGCGCAGCAATCGGCGGCCTTGACCTCTCTGCATGCGGCGCGCGCGGCATCGCCCCAGCTCACCCGCTATCACCACTCGGTACATGCGACCGTGGCGACGCTACTGCGAGCACGCCAACGCGCGGAAGAGCCACTCCGTCAGTTCGCGGAGTGGTGTGGGATCTAGCAGCCGCACATACGCACGTCAAGGTCAGCGGCGTTGCCAATCGCGCAACGCAGCGGGCCTTGCGCGCGATCACTATGTAACGGTCAGTACGCACACCGTTACGGAGCTGCCCCATGTCTACTGCCGCTGCGCCCACCCCACCGCCCCACGACTGGATTCCGCCCGGTGGTGGGGTGAACTGGACCCGGGTCGGTGGCCTCGGTTGGCACGCGCTGACCCTGCCGACCTACCTCGGCAACCGCGTCCTCGCGCACCTCGGTGACGCCAGCGGCGCGGCGCGATGAACCTCCCCTGGTCCCCACCCGCCAGCACCGACGCCCTACCGCTCCCCGCAGGCCACATCTGGGACGCGGTACGTACCAACGTCGCGGTCGCCCGCTGCGCGTTCGCCTTCCTCGACCACGAACACCCCACCTCCGCAACCATCATCGACGCCTTCGGCGGCTCGGCCTACTGGCTCGTCCCCAAGGGCCGGGCCACCCGCGAACCCGGCCTGCCCTGGGACCGCATGAGCCACCACGTCACCCTCATCACCGGCGAACGCGGCGCCCATTACGTCGCCGTGCCACCCGCACACCACCGCACCAGCCCCGGCATCTACTGGCGCATCCCCCACACCTGGTCAGGGCACTACCTCACCGACCCCTACACCCTCGCCGCATTCCTCGAACCCGCCGCCCTCCACGTCCACGGCACACAAGCACTCGAAACACAGGCACTCGGGACACAAGCACTCACACAAGGGCCAACCACATGACCCGCAGCACCTACCGCTTCGTAGACATGGCCATCGGCCCCGACCCGCAAGGGGTGCCGTACGCCGTGCGCGCCACCTGCGTCACCTGCGGTGAACAGTCACCGCAACCCGAACCCGACCAAGGGCCGACAGGGCAACACAGCCAGGCGCAGCGCTGGTGCCGCAGCCACGCGGCCACCGATCACCCCGGTGGCCGCCACCTCCACTACACCGCAACGGTGACCTTCGGATGGCTGGTCACCCCGGCCGAGGACATCGGACCCGCCGCCGACGAACCCGCGTGGGGCCACCCGTGACGTACGAGTGGCCGCCGTCACCCGGGCCGCCGTCACCCGGGACGCCACCACCCGGCACCGGCCTCTCGGCTCGGCCCTGCCCAGGAGCCCGCACCCGCAATGGGGCGCGCACGCCCGGTGCGTAGAACTTGCCCGCGCCCTCCGAGCCCAGGGCGTTCGGCCCAGACCAGTAACGTGATCGTAATATTCACGTGCCGGTCATGCTCCGCTTTGCGCCACTTCCACGACCGCTCAGCACGCGCTGCTTCGCTGCTCAGGTACTCGGCCCCCGGCCCGTGGCGGACCATCGACCATCGCCGCGGGCTCTCAGCGATCAGGAGCCCCCAGTGAAACGCACCGTAGTGTCCGCCGCTGCCGTCCTCACCGCCGCGCTGGGCCTCGCAGCCGCCGCGCTCGTGCCTGCGGGCGCCAGTGCCGGTGGCCATGAGGCCAGAGAGCGGCATAGAGGCGTGACCTTCGACGTCGTCAGCGATGTGCAGGGAGACACGGCCGACTTCGGGCGGGCGCTCGACCAGATGAAGGGGCTGCCCGGCAAGAGCAGTGCCCTGGTGGTCAACGGCGACATCACCAACCGTGGATATCCGCAGGAGTACGCGGACGTCCGCAAGACGCTCAATGCGCATCCGCATCCGAAGAAGACGTACTTCACCATCGGCAATCACGAGTTCTACGTGCCGAAGTATTGCGACCCGTCGAAGCTGTGTCAGAGCACCTGGCCGAACGGCACAAAGGAAAGCACGCTCTTCCAGAACTTCTACGATTTCACCGGCCTGGACAAGGTCTATTACGAGCGCGTTGTCGATGGGGTGCCGATGTTGATGCTCGGTACCGAGAAGTACATGAAGTACCACGATGCCTCGAAGTGGGACGAGGTGTGGATGAGCGATGAGCAACTCGCTTGGCTTGACCAGCGTTTGGCGTACTGGCAGCGCAAGGGTAAGCCGGCGATGGTGTTCTCGCACCATGTACTGCCCAACACCGTGTCCGGTAGCCGCAACAAGCTCTACAGCGCCGACTACCTCCAGGCCGATCGACTCCTCGGCATCCTCGGTAAGTACAAGGACGCGGTCCTTTTCACCTCGCACACGCACTGGGACCTCGGTCTCTCCGACTGGGCCGTGCGCAAGGTCGTGCCCGGGACGGGCAATCTGGAGGGCTTCACCGTCGTGAACACGGGTGCCGTACAGACCTCGTGGACCGATGACGGAAAGGGTGGGGAAAGCGCGGTGTCCGGCAAGGAGAACAGCGGGCTTCGGGTCCGGGTCGAGAAGAAGGAAATCGTCATCAAGGCCCGGGACTACCTGCGGAACGACTGGATCAAGGAGATGCACATCCCCCTCCACCGAGGCCGTTGAGCCCCGCTCTTGCCCTGCCTTCGCCCTGCCCCTGCCGTACGCTGAGGTGGTTGATGGTCGCCTCGCCGTGCGGCTGGGGCGGCCCGGGGTGGCTCGGAGCGGCTTGGATGCGAAACGCGAGGAATGCTCGGGGGATAACCCGTGGCGTCTACGGGTAGTGCTGTGGCGGTCGGGGGTGAGGCATGGCTGGGGGTGACGGGCGTGGTATCCGAACGTATATCTGTCCGTCTTTCTTCTTCGTACAACTGTGCGTATTCGATGCACCGTCCGGCCTCTTCGTGAGCTCCTCACACCCCATGAGTCTCAGCGAGAGGTAGGCGCAACATGGCACAGCCGTTTGAATTGCCGGAATTTTACATGCCTTATCCGGCGCGGCTGAACCCGCATGTGGAGGAGGCCCGGGAGCACTCCAGTGCGTGGGCCCGGCAGATGGACATGCTGGAGGGTTCCGGGGTGTGGGACCAGAGCGACTTAGACGCCCACGACTACGCCCTGCTGTGTGCGTACACCCACCCGGACACCTCGGCGCAGGCCCTTTCGCTGGTCACCGACTGGTATGTATGGGTCTTCTTCTTTGACGACTACTTCCTCGAACAGTTCAAGTACACCCAGGATCGTGAGGGCGGCAAGCAGCACCTGGCCCGGCTGCCCGCCTTTATGCCGATGGACCTGGCGACACCGATGCCCGAGCCGGAGAATCCGGTCGAGGCCGGGCTCGCTGACCTGTGGAAGCGCACCGTTCCCAGCATGTCGATGGAATGGCGTGCCCGATTCGCTGAGAGCACCGAAAACCTGCTCAATGAATCGCTGTGGGAACTGTCCAATATCAACGCGGACCGGGTGCCCAACCCGGTGGAGTACATCGAAATGCGCCGCAAGGTCGGTGGGGCGCCATGGTCATCGGGTCTTGTGGAGTACGCGGTGGGCGCCGAAGTGCCTGCGTCCGTTGCCGCATCCCGCCCGCTGCGGGTATTGCGTGACGCCTTTTCTGATGGTGTCCATCTGCGTAACGACCTCTTCTCGTACCAGCGCGAGATCGAGGAAGAGGGCGAGATGAGCAATGGGGTGCTCGTCCTTGAGCACTTCCTCGGCTGCACCACTCAACAGGCCGCCGATGCCGTGAACGACCTGCTCACCTCCCGGCTCCAGCAGTTCGAGAACACCACCCTGCTCGAACTCGCGCCGCTGTTCGTCGAAAAGGGCCTGGACCCGCAGGCGTGCGCCGACGTCATGACGTACGTGAAGGGCTTGCAGGACTGGCAGTCCGGTGGGCACGAATGGCATATGCGCTCCAGCCGCTACATGAACGGCGGTGGCTCCGGCGCGGCCCCCCACAACCCGTTCACGCTCACCGGCCTCGGCACCGGGTCGGCGAACATCACCTCGCTGATCGCCGCTACGGGCCAGCGCGTCCGCTCCTCCTCCCACGTGCCCCACCAGAAGGTCGGCCCGTCCCAGGTGCCCGACTTCGACCTGCCGTTCCCGCTCCAACTCAGCCCACACCTGGACGCATCGCGACGCCACGTCATCGACTGGGCGCATCGCATGGGCATTTTGGAGGCGCAGCCGGGGGTGCCGCGCTCTGGTGTGTGGGACGAGCGCATGCTCGCCGGTTTCGACCTCGCGCTGTGCTCGGCCGGGCTCGATCCGGACGCCACGCCCGAGGAGTTGGACCTGAGCGCGTGCTGGCTGACGTGGGGAACGTACGGGGATGACTACTACCCCGTGGTGTTCGGCCACCCCCGCGACCTGGTCGGCGCCAAGGCGAGCACCGAGCGCCTGGGCGCATTCATGCCGCTGGACGACTCGCCCCCGCCACCCGCGGTGAACGCGATGGAACGCGGCCTGGCCGACCTGTGGGCCCGGACCGCGGGCCCGATGACTCCCGAGGCGCGCCGCACGTTCCGTGCGGCGATCGAGGACATGACGGCGAGTTGGCTGTGGGAGCTGGACAACCAGGCGCTGAACCGCATTCCTGACCCGGTCGATTACGTCGAGATGCGCCGTAAGACCTTCGGTTCGGACCTGACGATGAGCCTGTGCCGGTTGCGACACGGCCAGCAGGTCCCGCCCGCGGTGTACGGCAGTGGCCCGATGCGCTCCTTGGAGAACGCCGCGTCCGATTACGCGACGCTGCTCAACGACGTGTTCTCGTACCAAAAGGAGATCGAGTACGAGGGGGAAGTCCACAACGGCGTCCTGGTCGTACAGAACTTCTTCGACTGCGACTACCCGACCGCCCTTGGCATCATCCACGACCTGATGAACTCCCGGCTCCAGCAGTTCCAACACGTCGCCGCCCATGAACTCCCGGTCCTCTACGACGATTACGAGCTCTCCGACGAGGCTCGCCGGGAGCTGGACAGTTATGTGCGCGAGCTCCAGGACTGGCTGGCCGGAATCCTGAACTGGCATCGCCAGTGCATCCGGTACAAGGAGTCCGACCTGCGCCAGAACTTCGCCCCTAGGGGCGGCCCGCTTCCGCTCGGACCCACGGGCCTGGGCACGTCGGCGGCGCGCGTGCGGTTGCCTGCGGCGTCCTGAGCTGACGCTCGCGGCGTGCTGAACCGGTCTTACGGTGTTGGCTGAGTCCCCGCGGGGTGCTGACCTGGTGTCGGCGCGCCGCGGGGGGCGTCCGCCCGGCTCGGCAGAGGCTTCTCCGGACCCGCGGGGGTGCCCGCCCGGGCTAGCGGGCGAGGAGGTCGCGGAGGGCCTTGGCGATGTCGGCGGGGGCCTCCTCGGCCATGAAGTGGCCGTAGGTGACGGAGATGTGTCGGAGGTCGGGGGCCCAGGCGCGCCACAGGGCCGCGGCGTCGAAGCCGAGCGCGGAGCCCCAGTCCTGTTGGAGCACGGCGACCGGCATCCCAAGTTGCTGACCGGCGTCCCGGTCGGCCTGGTCGTGCTTGACGTCGATGCCGGCGGAGGCGCGGTAGTCGGCCACGATCGAGGGCACGGCGGCCCGGCAGGCGTCCAGGTAGGCGGCGCGTACGTCGCTGGGAATGGCCCGCGGGTCGCTCGTCCAGGCATCGAGGAAGTGGCCGAAGAAGGCGTCCGCGCTCGCGCTGATGAGCTGTTCGGGCAGGCCAGGGGGCTGGGCCATGAGGTACAGATGAAAGCCAACGGCCGCGGAGGTGCCTTGCATCACCTCCCACATGTCCAGGGTCGGCAGCACATCGAGGCAGGCCAGGTGGGTGACGGCCGAGGGGTGGTCGAGGGCGGCGCGAAAGGCGACGAGCGCGCCCCGGTCGTGCCCGGCCAGCGCGAACCGGTCATGCCCGAGCGCCCGGGCCAGGGTCACGATATCGGCGGCCATGGTGCGCTTGGAGTATGCGGTGCCATCGCCTTCGGCGGGCTTGTCACTGGCGCCGTAGCCGCGTAGGTCGGGGCAGATCACGGTGTGGTCGGTGGCGAGGTCGGCCGCCACATGCCGCCACATGAGATGGGTCTGCGGAAAGCCGTGCAACAGCACGACCGGGCTCCCCGTACCCGCGACGGCCGCGTGCAGCGACACGCCATCGGCGACGGGGACGCGCTGATAGTCGAAGTGAGCCAGGGTGGGCGCCATGACGGTGCCCCTTTCCGTAGAAGAGCGGGTACGTCACCAAGCCTGCTGGCCGCGAATGAGCATCGGATGAGCGCGCTATACCGTGGCTGGTGACTGTGCCCGGTAGGGCCGGGCCGGTGTGCCGGTGCCGGTGCCGGTGTCGGGGTTGGGGAAAGGGCGGATGCGGGTGCGGGTGGTGTTCGGTGTGCTGGGGCCGGTAGTGGCCTGGGACGACACCGGGGACCCGATTGCCTTGAGGGGGCCGCGACACCGCGCGGTGCTGGCCCGACTGATCATCGCCCGCCGCCGCGTCGTTCCGGTCATCCGCCTGGTCGAAGACCTATGGGTGGAGCCGCCGCAGGGAGCGGTGAGTGCCGTACGCACCTTCGTGGCCGCCCTGCGGCGTGCGCTGGAGCCAGCGCGCCCCCCGCGTGCGCCGGCCCGGCTGCTGGTCACCGAGGGGCCGGGGTACGCCCTGCGCGCGGAACCGGACACGGTGGACGCCTGGCGCTTCGAACGAGTGGTGGCCGCCGCCGCGGCGCTGCCACCCCAGGATGCGCTCGTACGGCTGGAAGAGGCGCTGGGCTGGTGGCGCGGGCCCGGCTACGCGGACTTCGCCGATGCGGACTGGGCCACGGCTGAGCGTGCAAAGTTGGCCGAATTGCGGCTGCACGCCGTCGAGCGGCAGGCGGAGGCCCGGCTCGCCCTAGGGCTCGCCGCCGCCGCGGTGCCGGACCTGGACGCGCATGTGGCCGAGCACCCCTGGCGCGAGGACGCCTGGCGGCTGCTGGCACTCGCCTTGTACCGAGCCGGTCGCCAGGGCGACGCGCTCGCGGTACTGCGCCGGGCACGCACCTTGCTGGTCGAGCAACTCGGCGTGGACCCGGGCCCGGCGCTGCGTCGCCTGGAGGCGGACATCCTCCACCAGGCGGAACACCTCGATCCGGTGCCGGCCACAGCCCCCGGCAGGGCGAAGCCCGCTCCCACAGCGGGCCCCGAATCGCCCGGCTCCGACGTGCCCAGCCTCGACTGGTCAGGCCCTGAATCGGCCGGTGCCGCGGCCCAGGTGTGGGTGCGGGCCGCAGCCGCGTACGACCGGACCGTGGCCTCCGGCGCCCGGGCCCGGCTGGAATCGACGGTGGGCCTGTTGCGCAGCCTCGCGGTGACCGGGGGCGATGGCCTGCGGCAGGCCCGCGAGCACCGCATGGCGACGGTGACGGCGGCCGAGGAGACCGGCGACCCGGAGCTGACGGCACGCGTGATCGGCGCGTACGACGTACCAGCGATCTGGACCCGCTCGGACGACCCCGAGCAGGCGGCGCAGCTCGTAGCCGCGGCCGAACGCACGCTGTCCGCGCTCCCGCCCGGCGGCCACGAGGCCGCGCGGGCCCGGCTGCTGGCCACCATCGCGCTGGAAGCCCGCGGCACGCTCCCGCGGTCCCTGCCGGTGGGCGCCGCGGACGATGACGCACCGGAACTGAAGGATGGTGCTCGGGGGCCGGAGGCTTGGCACATACGCACGGCACCCGTGGCGCGCGGGCTTCAGGCTGCCCGGCAGGCGGTCGTCATCGCTCGCAGCCTGGACGATCCCGCGCTGCTGGCGTTCGCGCTCAACGGCCTGTTCATGCAGGCGTTCCACCGCGCGGGCCTGGCCCCGCGCCGGGATGAGATCGGCGCCGAGCTCATTGCCCTCTCCGCCCGGCACGGCCTGGTCACCTACGAGGTGCTCGGGCACCTCATCCGCATCCAGGCCCGCAGCGCACTCGCCGACTTCGCAACGGCCGACCAGCACGCGGAAGCCGCCGACCGACTGGCCGAACGCCATGAACTGCCGCTGGTGGGCGTGTTCACGCAGTGGTACCGCGCGCTGCGGCTCGCCGCGACGGGCAAAGGGCCGTACGCCGAAGCTGAGTTGGCTTACCGAAAGGCCGCTGCGCGCCTCGAAGGTGCCGGCATGGCTGGCCTGGAGCACGGGCTGCTGCCGCTCGCGCTGCTATGCCTGCGCCTGTCGCGCAGCTGGCCCGCCCCGACCGACGTAATGACCGAGGTACGCGCTGATGTACGCACCGAGGTACGCACCGACGTACGCGCTGACGTAACCACCGATGTGCGCACCGACTGGGGCCCGTACGAGCCGTGGGCCCGCCCGTTGGTCCTGCTGGCCGAGGGCCGCAGGGACGAGGCGGCGGCGGCGCTGCGCGAGGCCCCGGTGCCACCCCGTGACCTGCTGTTCGAGGCCCTGTGGTGCCTCGTGGGGCGGGCGGCCATCGGTGTCGGTGACCGGGAGCTGATGGAGCGCGCCCGCGCCGAACTGGCCCCCGCGGCGTCGGAACTGGCGGGTGCGGGCAGCGGCCTGCTGACCATCGGCCCGGTCGCCCGGCACCTGGATGAGCTGGACGCGGCGCTGCGGGACGGCCGTTGAGCCTTCCCGGGAGTGGCCGGGCTGCTGGGGTGGCGTGGTGCGCGAGGGGGGCCGCCGTTCGCGCCGTCGTCCACAGGCCCTAGGTCGGGCCTTCACTGCTTACTCACAGGAAGTGCACGACGTGACGTTGTCGTGCAGGGCGCCCCGGGAAGACTTCTGCATCTCACCCTGCCGTTGAAGTTGTGACGTGCATCATATCGACATGTCTACATCGATTATCTACTTGCCACTCTTTGTGCGTATTTGCTGTAGTAGACCGACTGCGCTGCGTATCCCTACGGTCACCGCACTACCGCGATGTTGGTCATCGCGTTCGGCGGGGGAGGGGTGGTCGCGTGCGCATGCGCGCTGTTCGGGGTGTCGTGATCGGCACACTTGGTATCGCGTTATCCGTTGGGCTATTGCCCTCCACGGTGTCGGAGGCGACGGCCCGGCCGGCGGCTGCGCAGGCCGTGGAGGGGGACGCCGAAACTGGTTCCGAAGCGTCATCCACAACTGAGGGCAAGGGCGCGGGCAGCACACAGAGGAAACGTTTCTCCGCCTTATCCAAGAAGGCCGCACCCAAGAGCGCCACATCCAAGTCCGCCGCTTCCGAAACCGCCAGCTCCGAAAGCGCCGCGCTCGACCAGGCGCGGCGTACCGGCGCGAAGGTGGAGGTGACCTCGCTGCGGACCGAGACCAGCGAGGTGTTCGCCACTCCCGAGGGCGACGTGGAAGCGCGGGAGCACGTTCGCCCGGTGCGGGTGCGCTCGGGCGGAGGCTGGCGGCCGGTGGACACCAGGTTGCGCCGATCCCCTGAAGGGGCGGTGGTGCCCGGTGGTACGACGCTGGGTCTTGAGTTCTCCGGCGGCGGCGACGCCCCGTTGGCCCGGTTGCGCCGGGCGGGCCGCGAGTTGGCCCTGAGCTGGCCGAAGCCGCTTCCCGAGCCGCGGCTTGAGGGCGACGCCGCGGTGTACCCGGAGGTGCTGCCGGACGTTGATCTGCGGGTGACGGCAGAGGTGGACGGCTTCGCCCAGTTGCTAGTGGTCAAGTCGGCCGAGGCGGCGGACAACGAGGAGTTGGCCGAACTGCGGATGCGGGTCGCGGCCGATGGCGTGACGGTGAAGGAGACGTCCGAGGGGACCCTCGCGGCAGTGGATCGCGGGTCGGGCAACGCGGTGTTCGAGGCTCCGCAGCCGGTGATGTGGGACTCCAGCGGCACCTCCGCGCCACCGAACCGTGCGCCGAACGGCACGCAGAGCACCCGCGGCACGTATTCCCGTACGGCCCCCAAGACGAGCGCCAGCGCTGAGCAAGCCCAGCCGTCGCCAGGCAGCGCCGGGGGCGGCCGGCCAGCGCCGGTTGGCGTGGAGGTCGCCGCGGGCGGCTCTGAGCTGGTGTTGACGCCGGACGCGGAGTTGCTGACCGGCGAGGACACGGTGTACCCGGTGTACATCGACCCGCAGTGGTACACCCCGCGGGCATCGTCGTGGACGGTGGCCTCGCGGTACTGGGCGGGGACTCCGCAGTGGAAGTTCAACGGTGATGCGGACGCCGGGCTCGGCTACTGCGGTTGGGCGTACTGCAAGCCGGAGGACACCAAGCGGCTCTTCTACCAGATCCCGACCTCGCGGTTCACCGGCCGCAGCATCCTGTCGGCCGAGTTCGTGGTGCGCGAGACGCACGCGGCCTCCTGCGAGGCGCGGGAGGTGCAGTTGTGGCGTACGAAGCCGATCTCCTCGTCCACGACCTGGAACTCCCAGAACGTCGATGGCTTTTGGGCCGACCACCTGCGGAACAAGAGCTTCGCGTACGGCTTTGATGGGTGCGCGGCGGCGGACGCGGAGTTCGAGGTGGCCGGTGTGGTGCGGCAGGCCGCCGAGAAGGGTTGGCCTTCGCTCACCTTCGGCATGCGGGCCTCCAGTGAGAGCGACCGGTATGGCTGGAAGCGGTTCGCCGACGACGCGTACCTGCGGGTCAAGTACAACCGCCGGCCGACCCAGTTGCGTACCGCGCAGCTGACGATCGATCCGGGTGGCACCTGCCGCCCGGCCGATCAGGCGGTGCGCGTACGGTCGCTGCCCACGATGCGGGTGAACGACGTGAGCGACCCGGACGGCGACGCGGTGAAGGTGCAGTTCCAGGCCACCTGGGATGCCGGGGACGGGCAGGGGTGGAAGCCGCGCTGGGCCTCGACCACTACCGCCAAGCGCTCGGGTTCCGACTTCTCGACGAAGTTGCCGTCGAGTCTGCCGAAGAACAAGCGGATCGACTGGCACGCCCGGGTGTGGGATGGCGCCCAGTGGTCGCCGTGGAGCTATGACGGCTCTGCCCCCGGTTGCAATTTCCTACTGGACACCAGTGTGCCGGCCGGCCCGGCGATCTCATCGGGGCAGTACCCCCGCTCGGACGCGGAGGACCCGGAAGACCCATGGCGGGACGGGGTGGGCCGGTATGGAACCTTCACCATCGACGCGCCGGCGTCCGACGTCACGCGCTACTGGTTCGGCGTCAACGAGCAGCCCAGCAGCAAGCACACCCTGAACACCTCGGGCGGCGGTGCGAAGACGATGCGCTTCATGCCAACCCGTCCCGGCGTCAACTTCGTCACCGCCCAAGCCTTTGACGCCGCGGGCAACGGCAGCGAGCCGCGTACCTACTACTTCCGGGTACGCGCCGGGCAGCCGGACCGTATGACCTGGGACCTCGACGAGGACGCGGGCGCCACCGAGGTCAGCGGCTCAGGCGGGGGCTGGCCCGCGGAGCTGGCCGGCGGGGCGCGGGCCGGCGGAGAGGGCGCGGTCGCCGGCGGGCTGCACCTGGACGGCACCGACGACTACGCGGCCACACCATCGCCAGCCCTGCACACCGGCAAGAGCTTCAGCGTGTCGGCGTGGGCCAAGCTGCCAGCCGAGGGCGTGGACGGCGCGCCGGTCGTGGTCGCTCAGGCCGGCTCCCATGCCAGCGGCTACGAGATCTACTACTCCAACGCGTCGGGCGGCTGGGTCTTCCTGCGGCACACCAGCGACAACGCCGAGGGCAACGGCGTGGCCCGCGCGGTCCAACCCTCATGCCCGGCCGGCGACAGCGGTTGCGCCGCGGGCCGCCTGGGCACCTGGACGCATCTGACCGGCGTGTTCGACCACCCGGCCGGGCTGCTGCGGCTGTACGTGAACGGCAAGCAGGTCGGTACGGCGGCCTACCGTGAGCCGTGGGATGCCCGCGGCCCCACCTATCTCGGTGTGGCCTCCCACTACGGACAGCGCGAGGGCCACTTTCCGGGTGCCCTGGATGACGTACAGCTCTTCGACTACCAACTCACCGATACCCAGGTCGGGTCGCTCGCCGACAAGAAGCCGGTGACCACCGGCGGCCGACCGGCCAAGGTCGGCTGGAACCTGGACGAGGACGCATCGGCCACCGCTGTCACCGGCCGTGGCCAGCGGGTCGCGGGAGCCATACGCGGCGGGGCGAAGACCGGCACGCCCGGCGTGGCCGGTACCGCCCTCACCCTGGACGGCGCCGACGACCACGTACGCACCAGCCAACCGATCCTCGACACCCACCAGAGCTTCGCCGTGTCGCTGTGGGCCCGGCTGCCGAAGGACGCGGACAACCGTGCCATGGTCGCCGTCACTCAGGGCGGCGACAAGCTGCGCGGCTACGAGCTGTACCACTCGGCGACGCTCGGGTGGGTCTTCCTGCGCGCAGGGGCCGACGACCCGGCCGCGCCCGTGGTGCGCGCCGCGCAGGGCGCCTGCCCGGCCACTGCCCCCAACTGCCCGGCGGCGGGGCTCGGCGAGTGGGCGCATGTGGTCGCCGTCTACGACTACGACATCGGACAAATGAAGCTGTACGTCAACGGCGTGCTCAAGGCCACCGAGGCGTTCACCACGCCGTGGCTCGCGAATGGTCCGGTCACCATGGGGGCCGCCGATTACCCGGATGGCACCGGCGGGTTCTTCCAGGGGGACGTGGACGAGGTCCGCATGTACGACCGGGTGATCTCGGACGACGAGGTGCGCCAACTCTTCCGGCAGCGCCCGCTGGTCAAGGGCCGCTGGAAGCTGGAGACGGCGACCGGTACCCCGGCCACCTCACCGGACGACTCCACCGCCCGCCGGCCGCTCACGCTGTCGAGCGGCGCCCGGATCGGGACGGGCTGGGTGGACGACAAGGCCCTGCTGCTGGACGGGGTGGACGACCACGCGGCGACCACCGGCTCACCGATCGACTCCGGCGCCAGCTTCACGCTGGCCGGCTGGGCGCAGGCCGCGGCCGTCCCGGACGGTCCGGCCACGGTGCTCAGCACGGAGGGCAGTCGGCGCAGCGCGGTCGCGGTGCGCTGGGTGCCGGGACCGGGGGCGGGTTCGCCAGGGCGCTGGCAGGTGACGCTGCCAGCGAGCGACACCGATGGGGCGGCGGTGACCACGGTGGAGAGCCGGTCGTTCGCGGACGCACGCGACTGGAACCACCTGGCGGTCGTCCACGACGGCTTCGCCGATCAGGTGCAGCTTTACGTCAACGGGCGACTGGAGACGCTGGTCTGCCCGGACAGTGATGGCGACGGCACCGCCGACGAAGCGACCTGCGCCGGCAACGTCTCCTGGTCTGACAACGCCCTCTCGTTCACGGGCAGCAAGGCGCTCCAGATCGGCCGGACCAAGACCGCCGGGTCCTTCGGCGAGCACTGGCCGGGCGCGGTGGACGACGTGTGGGCGTTTCAGGGGGCGCTGAGCGAGGGCCAGGTTGCCGCACTGGCCGAGGGGAAGCGCGGCACTCCGACGGAGATTCCGCGGGACTGAGCGCGCGGGCCGCCGCCGGATGACGGCGCGGCGGCGGCCCGCGGCCCCGTAACGCCGCATAGCGCCCCATGACGCCCCGTAACGCCCCGTAACGCCTCAGAAAAAGGGCTGGCCTCCGCACGCCCTCCTTCAACCACCCCATGACCGAGCCTGCCCGGCGCGCGTGCCGCGGCGGGCCGCACCAACGCGGCACGGCGCGGCCGTGACCGTACCGAAGGAAGCGGGAGAGAGATGAACGACAGATTCTTAGCGACCCGACACAGACGGGCGGCGCGCCGAAAAATCGGCGTGCTCCTTTCGGTGGCGTTACTCGTCGGCCTGGTGCAGGCCACCGGGGAGACCGGGGCCAGTGCGGCCGATGACGGCAGTGGCCGGCCGGACCTGCCGCGCTCGGAGAAGTCCGTGCCCGGCGCCGACTTCGGCAAGGTGAAGCCCCGCCCGGCCAACGCCGGGCCGCGCACGCCCAGCCGCGCACCCCGGGCGGTCTGGCCGAAGGCCGGCAGCGCCACGGTGCGCCTGCCCGCGGCCAACGGGCGGCGCTCGGCGGCCAAGGCCACCCCGCCCGCCCCGACGCGGGCCGGTACTCTGCCGGTCTTTCTCATGCCAACGCCGCGGGCTGCCGAGCCGACGCGCGAGAAGCACGGGCAGCGCAGCACGACGGGCACACCCGGCACCGACGTCACCGTCCGCGTCGAGCCGCAGGCGAAGGCCGAACGGGCCGGTGTCTCCGGTGTGTTGCTGTCCCTGACCGCTCCCCAGGCGGGCGCGTCCGGCATCGAGGTGGACTACGCCGCCTTCGCCGAGGCGTACGGCGGCGGCTACCTCTCTCGCCTCACCCTCGTCCAACTGCCGGCCTGCGCGCTGACCTCGCCCGACGACGCGAAGTGCCGCACCGCGACGCCTGTGGCGTCGGTCAATGACACCGAGAACCGGCGTTTGAAGGCCGCGTCGGTACCGTTGCGTGCCGGTGTGCCGACCGTGCTGGCCGCCATGGCCGGTGATGAGGGTAAGACCGGCGACTACAAGGCGAGCACGCTCTCGCCCTCCGCGTCCTGGCAGACCGACCTCAACACCGGCGACTTCGGTTGGTCTTATCCGATGGAGGCGCCGGACGTCCCGGGCGATCTGGCCCCTGACCTGGGCTTGTCGTACTCCTCGGGTGCGCTGGACGGCCGGACGAGTTCCACCAACAACCAGGCGTCCTGGGTCGGTGACGGCTTCGACCTGTCGCCCGGGTTCATCGAGCGCCGCTACAAGCCCTGCTACGACGACGGGGTCAAGAACGCGGACGGCCGGGAGCCCGGCGACCTGTGCTGGGGGTACGACAACGCGTATCTCACCCTTAACGGCAAGGGCGGCGAACTCGTCCCCACCGGCAAGGACGAATGGAAGCTCCGCAAGGACGACGGGACCCGGATCACCCGCCTCACCAGCGGCGATAGGGCCAACGGGGACAACGACAACGAGTTCTGGCGGCTGACCGACACCGATGGCACCCAGTATTTCTTCGGCTACCACCGACTGCCCGGCTGGGCCAGCGGCAAGGAGACCACCGACTCCACCTGGACGGTCCCGGTCTACGGCGACGACGCGAACGAGCCCTGCCACAAGGCCGCCTTCGCCGACTCGTGGTGCCAACAGGGGTGGCGCTGGAACCTCGACTACGTCGTGGACGTGCACGGCAACGCCATGGCGTACTACTACGACAAGGAGACCAACTCCTACGGTCGCAACCTCAAGGACACCGACGACACCCCGTACACCCGCGGCGGCTACCTGGACCGCATCGAGTACGGGCTGAAGTCCTCCGACCTGTACAAGGACAAGGCCCTGGCCAGGGTGGACTTCGCCCAAGCCGAGCGGTGCCTGCCGCAAACCGGGGTGACCTGCGCG
Organism: Streptomyces zagrosensis; assembly: GCF_014203645.1. Classification (GTDB taxonomy): domain Bacteria; phylum Actinomycetota; class Actinomycetes; order Streptomycetales; family Streptomycetaceae; genus Streptomyces; species Streptomyces zagrosensis. The sequence continues at coordinate 68,281 of NZ_JACHJL010000014.1, forward strand.
CCGGACACCATCGACGACAAGAAGTTCTACTGGTACGACACCCCCTGGGACCTCAACTGCAAGGCCGGCACCACCTGCGACAAGGGCCGCCTGTCGCCCAGCTTCTTCACCCGTAAACGGCTGGTCGAGGTCAGTGCCGAGATCCTCAAGGGCACCGCGTACGCCAAGGTGGACTCCTGGGCGCTGAACCACCGTTGGGGCGAGGCCGACGTGGACCGGCAGCTCCTGCTCGACAGCGTCCAGCACACCGGGCACGCCGCGGCGACGGCGATCACGCTGCCGAAGACGACGTTCGCGTACACCCAGTTGGAGAACCGGCTCGACAAGACCGGTGACGGCTACGCCCCGTACATCAAGGCCCGCCTGTCCAGCGTCGCCGACGAGTACGGCGGGCAGGTGGACATCGCGTACTCCGCGCCCGACTGCTCCTTCTCCCGCCTGCCGACTCCACAGTCCAACACCGGCCGCTGCTTCCCGCAGTTCATGGGCGGCTCCAACAGCGACGACCCCGAACGGCACTACTTCAACAAGTACGTGGTGACCTCCACCACCGGCACCGACCGCACCGGCGGCGCCCCCGACCAGGTCACCCGGTACGCCTACCTGGGCGACGCGGCCTGGCACTTCGATGACGACGACGGCATGACCAAGGAGAAGTTCCGCACCTGGTCGCAGTGGCGCGGCTACGGGCACGTGCGGGTGAACACGGGCGGCCAGGGCGAGAACGGCATGAAGACGCAGGAGGAGCACTACTTCCTGCGCGGCATGGACGGCGACCGCGAGGCCCCATCCGGCGGCACCAAGGACGTCAACATCACCCTCGGCGCCGGCGAGGGCGCCGCCATCCCCGACCACGCATCGACGGCGGGCTTCGAGTACAAGACCGTCACCTTCTCCGGGCCCGGCGGCAAGGTGCTGGAGAAGGCCGTGGAGCGGCCCTGGCACCACCAGACCGCGCAGCGCGTCCGCGACTGGGGCACGGTCACCTCCGACCTGACCGGCACGGGCCACAGCAAGCAGTGGACCTCGCTGGACGACGGTGCGGGGCAGAAGTGGCGCACCACCGAGGCGACCACCAGCTACGACACGGTCGCTGGCCGGATCACCCGGGTGGACGACGCCGGGGACACCGGCACCAGCAGCGACGACCGCTGTACCCGCACCACCTACGCCGACAACACCGCCGCCAACCTGCTCACCCTGCCCGCTCGCGAGGAGGCCGTGGCCGCCGCGTGCGATGCCACCCCCGACCGCGCCAAGGACGTCATCTCCGACGTACGCACCGCCTACGACGGCGGCGCCTATGGGGCCGCGCCGACCAAGGGCAACACGACCGCGACCGCCACCCTCAAGTCCCACGACGGCACCAAGGCCACCTACCTGGAGAGCGGCCACAGCGTTGACGGCTACGGGCGCGTGCTCACCGAGACCGACCTGACCGCGACCGTCACCGCCACCGGCGACGCGGCCCCGGTGCGCCAGGCGCGCAGCGACGGGCGCACCACTACCACCGCGTACGCCCCCACAACCGGCCACCCCACCAAGATCACCGAGACGACGCCGCCCGCGACACCCGGCGACGCGGCCACCGCCCAGACCACCACCACCGACCTCGACATCGCCACCGGACAGCCCACCGCGATCACCGACACCAACGGCAACGCCACCGAGTACGTCTACGACGCGTTGGGCCGCACCACCAAGGTCTGGCTCGCGGACCGCTCCACAACCAATGCCACCCCGCCCAACTACGAGTTCACCTACACCGTCACCGAGGGCAAGGCCGTCGCCATCGGCACCAAGACGCTGGAGAACGGCGGCCGGCAGCGCACCACGTACCAGATCCTGGACGGTCTGCTGCGCGAGCGGCAGACCCAGGAGCCCGGCCCCGGCGGCGGGCGGGTGCTCGCGGACGTCTTCTACGACGACCGCGGCCTGCCCGCGAAGAAGTTCGCCCCGTACTACGCCGAGGGCAACCCGCGTACCGCCCTGTTCGCCATGAACGACGCCCTGTCGGTGGAGACCCAGACCTGGCACACCCACGACGGGCTCGGCCGGGAGACCGAGGTCCGCCAGATCGCCGGCAACGGCGACGGCGGCAAGGTGCTCAGCGCCACCCGCACCCTGTACGGCGGCGACCGCTCCACCGTCATCCCGCCCGAGGGCGCCAGCGCGGTCACCACCGTGACCGACGCCCGCGACCAGACGATGGAACTGCGCCAGCACCACGCGCGCTCCGCCGACGCGGCGTTCGACACCACCCGCTACACGTACACGCCCGCCGGCAAGCTCGCGAAGGTCACCGACCCGGCCGGAAACGCCTGGGGCTACGGCTACGACCAACTCGGCCAGCAGATCCGCGCCGACGACCCGGACAAGGGCACCACCCACAGTCGCTACGACGACCGCGGCCAGCTCACCTCCACCACCGATGCCCGCGGCACCACCCTGGTCAACGTCCACGACGGCCTGGGCCGCAAGACCGAACTGCGCGAGTCAACGACCACCGGCACGCTGCGTGCGAAGTGGGTGTACGACACCGTCAGCCGCGGCAAGGGCCAACTCGCCGAGTCCACCCGCTACGTGAACGGCCACCCCTACACCTCGAAGGTCACCTTCTACGACCGGCTCTACCGCGCGCTCAAGAGCGAGGTCGTCATCCCGGAGACCGAGGGGGCCCTGGCGGGTACCTACCACACGCAGCAGGCATTCGACATGTCGGGCCTGCCGCGCAGCCTGAGCTTCGGCCCCGCCGGCTCGCAGCCCGGCGTGGGCACCACCTTCTCCTACGAGGACGGGACGCTGCGACCGATCCGGGTCAACGGCGACGGTGCGCGGGCCGACGTCTCGTACACCCTGACGGGCAAGCCGCAGCAGTACGCCTTCGGCCTGACCGATGGCCAGCGCAAGACGTGGACCACGCACAGCTATGAGTGGGGCACCCAGCGGCTGGCCAGCAGCCGCGTGGACCGCGAGGACGTCCCCGGCGTGGACCGCAACACCAGCTACCACTACGACCAGGCCGGCAACGTCACCTCGCTCGCCGACGTCTCCCGCGACGGCACGGACAACCAGTGCTTCGCCTACGACCACCTGCGCCGCCTCACGCAGGCGTGGACCCAGCCCACCGCCACCTGCGCGCAGGCCCCATCGGGCGGCGCGATCGGCGGGCCCGCCCCGTACTGGCAGTCCTACAGCTACGACAAGGTCGGCAACCGCCTCACCGAGACCGAACACGACCTGACCGGCGCCGCCGCCAAGGACACCACCCGCACCTACGCCTACCCGGCCCCCGGCCAGCCCCGCCCGCACACGCTGACCTCGGTCGCCACCAAGGGTCCCACCGGCACCGCGCAGGACACCTACGACTACGACGAGGTCGGCAACACCCGCGCCCGCACCCTCGCCGGCGACACCCAGAACCTCACCTGGGACGCCGAGGGCCACCTGGCCGAGGTCACCGAACCGGTCGGCGACAAGGGCAAGAGCACCACGTCGTACGTCTACGACGCCGACGGCAACCGACTCATCGGCCGCACCGACACCGAAACCACGCTCTACCTCGGGCCAACCGAGGTCACCCTGGCCAAGGGCGCCGACAAGGCCAAGGCCACCCGGTACCTGGACCTCGGCGGCGGCCACCAGGCGGTTGTCCACGACGACCGCAGCGTCACCTACACCCTCGCCGACCACCACGGCACCGGCGAACTGGCCATCACCGCCACCGACCTGGCCCTCACCCAACGCCGAAACCTCCCCTTCGGCGCCCCCCGCGGCACGGACCCGACCACCTGGCCCGGCAGCAAGGGCTTCGTCGGCGGCACCAAGGACACCACCACCGGCCTCACCCACCTGGGCGCCCGCGAGTACGACCCGAAGCTCGGCCGCTTCATCAGCGTCGATCCGGTCATGGACCTGACCGACGCCCAGCAGATGCACGGCTACACGTACGGCAACAACAACCCGCTGCTGCACAGCGACCCGAGCGGCATGTGGTTCGGCGGCTCCTTCAAGAGCGCCTTCAAGTGGGCGATGCAGGCTTACAACTCTGCCAAGCGCTACGTACGCAGTAGTTACGGCTCTGGCGCGGCGGGCGGCCGGGTGAGCGGGCAAGGCAGCTACAGCGGCTTCGCGGGGCGACCGGTGACCAGGTACCGGCCGGCGAGGTACCGGTCCGCCGGCTACCGGAGCAGCCGGGTGGGGGTTCGGACGGGCATCGAGAACGCGTTCGATCTCCCTTGGAGTGACTGGGATGACAAAGCGATAGAAAAGGGCACGGACGTCGTTGAGTTCGGCAAGCAATTGGTCATGGAGGATTTCGAGCAGTTGAAGGACTGCTCGGGCAACATCCTGCAACCGGAATGCCTGGTGCTCGGAATGGGCGCGCTGCCGGTGGGCAAGCTCGGCAGCATAGCGCTCAAAGGTGTGAGCAAGGCAAAGCGCGCCCGCCAGACCAAGAAGGTCCGCGAGGCGAAGGACTGCCACAGCTTCCTGCCCTCCACCATGGTCCTGCTGGCGGACGGCTCCACCCGTCCCATCAAGGACGTGAAGACCGGCGACAAGGTCCTGGTCACCAACCGCGACACGGGTGAAACCGCGCCCCGCGAGGTGGTCGGCACGATCGTCACCGATGACGACAAGGAATTCGTCGATCTGAAGGTGGCGGGGGCCGAGAAGGATTCCCTGATCGCCACGGCCACGCACCCGTTCTGGGTGGAGAACACCGACTCCTGGGTCGATGCGGGTGACATCACCGCGGGCATGCGTTTGCGCACACCGGACGGCAGCACGGTGCAGGTGGCTTCGACCCGCCACTTCAGCCAGCTCCAGCGTACGCATGACCTGACGGTCGCTGGGGTGCATACGTATTATGTGGTGGCTGGTGGGGCGCCGGTGCTCGTTCACAACAGCGACTGTGATGACGCTGGCCGAGGGCTTTGGCGGCTAACCAAGGAAGGCTCGACGAAACTTCTAAAGGGAGGTCCGTTCAAGACCACCTTCCATAAGAGTGCCTCGGACGGTACCTGGTGGACTCCGGATGTGACCGGCCACGGTGAATCGGCGTTCAAGGTCTATCGGGAGACCAGTAAGGGTCTCGAATGGATCTCGGATGCCGATAAATACGGCGACTACATGCCGGACAAGTGGAAGGGCGATACGGGGAAATTCATACCGAACAGCAATTTGCGAGGCGTCAAGAGATGATCAATACTGCCGACGAGTTTGTGCGGCTGCGCAACAGCTCAGATCCACAGGAACGTCGCAGGGCGGCAGTTGAGGGGGCGTCCGCGCAGGTATGGATGGAGGTCGTCGATCGATATCCGGAAGAACGGGTGGCAGTTGTCCAGAACAAGACGGTGCCGTTGGCTGTTCTGGAAATACTGATCGACGACCCTGATACTCGCGTCCGTTTCATGGTGGCCATGAAGCGGAAACTGTCAGCGGACCTCCTCGAGCGCCTCGCTCACGATGTGGACGAATCGATCAGAATGAGGGTCGCGCAGCATAGGAATACGTCGAGGGAGACATTGGAATCCCTTCGGCGCGACCCCTGGAGCGAAGTTCGCGCGGCTGTGGACGACCGACTAGGCGGCACCAGCAGCGATCTCCGTTGAGGTGAGTCGATCGGACCGTAGAGCCCCACGGAAATTTTATTTCGGTGGGGCTCTACAGCCTTTTGACGGCAACGGTAGCGGACGACGGCTGCGGTGGGCGAGACGTCGGGGCGTTGCCGAGGGTGTCGATGGCCTGGCGTTGGAGGCGGAGTCGGACGTGGGTGTAGACGGTGGCGGTGACGCTGATGTGGGCGTGGCAGAGGAGTTCTTTGCTGACGACGAGGTCGCGCCCTGTTCCAGGAGGAGGGTGGCGGTTGAGTGTCGGAGGTCGTGGAACGGATGGTCCGGAGGTCCGCGCCGTGGAGGAGGTGGCGGAAGCTTCGGGGCCACCTCTGTGCGAAGGACGGCGAGCGGGGATGAGGTCATCAGCAGCCCCCCTCAGCCGCGAACTGCCGTTCCAGCTCCTTGTGATGCCAGACGTCGGCCGCGAGGAAGACCGCGCCGGGGCTGTAGCCCGGGCCGAGGTAGTTCCCAGTGGCCGACGACGAGCGTGGTCGTCGGGTCGGACAAGGGCAGGTCGGCGTGGGCGCGGGCCTGTTCGGTGTGCCAGGCGCGGCGGGCGTCGCGCAGCGCGCCCCGGGTGGTGGAGTAGCGGCGGGACTTGGTGGAGAAGTAGCCCCGAAAGCCGAGCATGTGCGCACACTTTCAGAGCTTGAGATCGGCGAACTCCGGCAGGCGGCCCAGCTCCCAGCAGGTGCGGATCATCTGCCGCACGTAACGGGCGACGGCGAGCCGGGGCAGGGGCCGGGCAATGGCCGGTGCCGTCGCAGGCGGTGCGGGGGAGCGGGGTTCCGCGGGGGCAAGAGGGTGGTGCCGCGTCCCTGGCAGGGGCGGCAGAACAGGGCGCGGTCGAGGGTGCCGGAGGCGTCGGCGGATTCGGTGGCGTACTTGGCCACATAGGTGGCCGCGGCCATGAGGATCTGCCGTGCTCGGCGCCACCGTAATGCAGTAGTCAGCTGATCACCGAGGCCGGCGCACGCGGACACCGGGTGCGCGCCCTGTCCCGAACGCCGATAGGGCCGATAGCTGAGCATCCGAACGTGACGCCGATCGCGGTCGATGCGAACGACCCGTACGCCGTACGCGAGGCGCTCGCTAGCTCCGCCGCGCATGGCGCCGCAAACAGTGCTCTAAACAGCACCGCGGAGGGCGCCGCAAACAGCGCCGCAAACGGCACCGCGGACGCCGTCGTGCTGGCCGTGCGGACCACCCCGGTTGATCAGCCGTTTCTGGTCGGCGCCACCCGCACCGTGCTGGACATCGCCGCTCAGCTTGGCCTTCGGGTCCTCGTGGTCGGCGGTGCCGGCGCCTTACCTAGCCCCGATGACGGCGAACTGCTGGTCGCCGACAACCCTGCTTATGTGCCCGGCGATTTGAAGACCGCCGCCGCCGGGATCGCTCAGTTGCGGACCTGCCAGGCGCATGGCGGCGCCGATGGGTCTATCTGAGCCCGCCGGCCCTGCTTGAGCCCGGCGTACGAACCGGCCACTATCGGCGCGGCACGGACACCTTGCTCACCAGCGCCGATGGTCGGTCGTGGATCAGCGCTGAGGATGTGGCCGTCGCCGTGGTCGATGAACTGGAGGCACCCGGCCCCGAGCGCCTCATCACCGTCGTCCACCGCGCCGAACTCCCCGCCGGCATGAGCCGGTGAACGAGCGCCCGCTCTCAGCGAACCCTCAGCTCACGGCCACACCAAGCAATACGCCTGATGCCCCGCCTCATGCAGTCGATGGCTGAAATCTTGCCATTCGTGGAGCAGTTGGTAGACCGTGAACGCGTCGCGAGGGCCGCCGCGGTCGGGGACGGTGGACCAGATGAACGCCGCGGCGCCCACGGATTCCTCGCCTACGCCGCGCAGCGGATCGACGACCGTCATGGGGAGCTTGACCACGGCGTAATCGGGATGGAGGACGACGAGCTCCAGCGGGGGCACCTTGTGTAGGGGTATGCCCTCGATGCCGGTGAGGACCATGGCCGCCATCGTCTCTGGCTTGATCTTGGTGAACATGCCGTGGCCGAGTTCATCGCCGCCGAGCTCCTCGGGGCGCATCGAAATGGGGACGCGGGCCGCTGTCGCGCCGTTCGGCGCGCCGAAGTATTTGTACGTCACCCCCATGCGGCCGCCTCTGTTGTCCCCGTTGGCCTCACTCCGCCGGTGGCGGCCAAGCCGCTGACCCTCCCGGCTCTCCCGGCCCCCGCGGCCTTTTCGGCCCGCAGCATGGGGAACACCAGGGCGCTCGGGACCCCGGTCACCGGTCCCCTCGCCCAGTTCGCCACCGCGATGCATATCTCCACCCGACCACTCGCGGCTACGGCCGCGCAACCCGATCATCGTGACAGAGACCTCCCCCAGGAGGGCGCCGCGAAACGCCCCGCCGCAGGACCCCATGAGCCTCTGACACCATGGCTTGTGTGAGCTATCCGTTCGAAGCCCCAGTTTCGCAGACGCGCGGGGGCTGACGCCCGGTCGAAAGCGAGGAGATTCCCCGCGCTGTCGCCCGCCGGTGGGTCGCGCCGAAACGTCGTGGCCCTTCCCTACGTCTTTGCAGGTCAGGACCCAAGTGCCTTTTCCGTATGAAGCCCCAGTCTCGCAGACGCTCTTCGATCGTGCGGGCGTCGTCACACCCGGTGGCGTGAACTCTCCGGTGCGGGCGTTCCGCGCTGTGGGTGGTACGCCCCGCTTTATGGTGTCCGGTGCCGGTCCGTACCTGACGGATGCGGACGGACGCGAGTATGTCGATCTTGTGTGCTCATGGGGACCGATGATCCTCGGCCACTCTCACCCAGAGGTCATCGCTGCCGTGCAAGCCGCCGTCGCTCGCGGCACCTCCTTCGGTACGCCGGGAGAGGGAGAGGTCGCGCTCGCGGAAGAGATTGTGGCCCGTATCGAACCCGTTGAGCAGGTTCGGCTGGTTTCGTCCGGCACCGAGGCGACGATGTCGGCGATCCGGTTGGCGCGCGGCTTCACCGGGCGCGCCAAGGTGATCAAGTTCGCGGGCTGCTACCACGGGCATGTGGACGCCCTGTTGGCCGCGGCGGGCTCCGGTGTGGCCACCTTCGGACTGCCGGACACCCCTGGCGTGACCGGTGCGCAGGCCAGCGAGACGGTCGTGTTGCCGTACAACGACCTGGAGGCCGTGCGTGCCGCCTTCGCCGCGCACCCGGACGAGATCGCCTGTGTGATCACCGAGGCGTCTCCCGGGAACATGGGCGTGGTTCCGCCGCTGGCCGGGTTCAACGCCGGGCTGAAGGAACTGTGCGCGAGCAACGGTGCGCTGTTCATCTCCGACGAGGTGATGACCGGGTTCCGTGTGTCTAAGGCCGGTTGGTACGGGATCGACGGTGTGCGTCCGGACCTGATGACGTTCGGCAAGGTGATGGGTGGTGGCTTCCCGGCCGCGGCCTTCGGCGGGCGGGCCGATGTGATGGCCCACCTCGCGCCGGCAGGACCCGTCTACCAGGCCGGGACGTTGTCGGGTAACCCGGTCGCCACCGCCGCGGGGCTGGCCCAGCTCAGGCTGCTGGATGACGCCGCGTACGGGACGGTGGACGCGGTATCGCAGGAGGTGCGCGGCCTGGTGGGCCATGCGCTCGACGCGGCGGGCCTTGCCCATCGGATTCAGGTGGCGGGCAACATGTTCTCCGTGTTCTTCACGGACGCCGATGAGGTCGTGGACTACGCGGGTGCCAAGGCGCAGCAGGCGTATCGCTTCACCGCCTTCTTCCACTCGATGCTCGCCCAGGGCGTCTATTTGCCGCCCTCGGCCTTTGAGTCGTGGTTCGTGTCCACGGCGCACGACGAGCGGGCGGTGGAGAAGATCGCCGCTGCGTTGCCGGGGGCGGCGCGGGCCGCCGCGGAAGCCACTGAATGATGGACGGTATGACGAACAGCGACAGAGACCGCGTGGTGGCCGGCGACGGCAGCGGCAGTGCTAGTGGCAGTGGCAGCGAGACCACTGTGGTGCATCTGATGCGGCACGGCGAGGTGCACAACCCCGATGGCGTGCTGTACGGGCGGCTGCCCGGCTATCACCTCTCCGACCTCGGCCGGCAGATGGCCGACCGGGTGGCGGAGCACCTTGCCGGGCGGGACATCACCCACGTCGTGGCCTCCCCGCTGGATCGTGCGCAGGAGACCGCGACGCCGATCGCCAAGGCGCACGGTCTGGAGCTGGCCGCCGACGAGCGGCTGATCGAGGCGGACAACGTCTTCCAGGGCAAGACCTTCGGGGTGGGCGACGGCGCGCTGCGCAAGCCCGCGAACTGGCGGCACCTGACCAACCCGTTTCGGCCCTCGTGGGGCGAGCCGTACATCGAGCAGGTGGTACGGATGATGGCCGCGCTCGGTGCTGCGCGGGACGCGGCTCGCGGGCACGAAGCGGTTTGCGTCAGCCACCAGCTTCCGATCTGGGTGGTGCGCAGCTTCGTGGAGCGGCGGCGGCTATGGCATGACCCGCGCCGGCGCCAATGCACGTTGGCGAGCCTGACCACTTTCACCTACCGCGGCGACAAGATTGTGTCGGTCGGCTATTCCGAGCCGGCCCTCGATCTCGTCCCCGTGCATCTGCGTGTGGGTGCCAAGCCGGTGAAGGGCGGCGCCAAGGGGTTTGGCGCGTAGGCCAGTTCGGCCCTTGTGTCGTGTTTCTCGCTCTCTTGGTATGAAGGTTTTGTGCGGTTGTGGTGTGCGTTTCGGCTGTCTTTTCGTAAGCGTCACCGCGTGTCGTAACGCGTGTCATTTCGTGTTATCCGCCGAGTGATTATCGGTGCCGTTTCCGCCGCTGGCCTGGGCGTCCGCGCGGCTGGGTGAGGTGTGGCGGTACGCGGCGGCCTCGCGGGCCGCGCTGCTGCGGTATCCCGACGGCGTTCCGACGACAACGCGACCCGGTGGTCCTGCCGGGTCGCGTTCGTCATTTTCGCCGCGGTGATGGCTCTGCGTAAGGCCGCGTACGCACAGGGCTGAGAAGTTCGCAAAGCCAACCCCAAAAGTTGATTACATCCTTGAAATCGGAACCTCTCTGGCTTTCGTGCCCTCTCCTCTGTCGTCCCCCTTGTGGGGAATAGCGGCGGGATGCAGAGCAATACGAGATGGGGATGTAATGCGCGACTTCAGTCGGCGGGGAGTGCTCGGCCTCGGTGCGGGCGCTGGAGCGGCGGCGGCGTTGACCGTCGCGGGCTGCTCGTCGGACTCCGGCGATGGCGGCGGCTCCAAGGCACCGAACGGCCAGCAGACCACTCAGGCCAAGGCGCGGCCGATAGGCGACGGCTCGACCGCGGACACCGGCCCACAGCCGGGCCAGCCGGGCAAGCCCGAGCGCCTGGAGCCGGGGCAGCGACCGCCGCAGTTCGTGATCTTCTCGTGGGACGGTGCGGGCGAGGTGGGCAACGGCCTCTTCCCGCGCTTTCGGAAGCTCGCCAAGGATCACGGCGTGTCCATGACCTTCTTCCTGTCCGGCCTGTACTGCCTGCCCGAGTCGAAGAAGAACCTCTACCGGCCGCCGAACAACCCCGTGGGCGCCTCCGACATCGGCTACCTCACCGATGAGCACATAAAGGAGACGCTGAAGAACGTGCGCGAGGCGTGGCTTGAGGGCCACGAGATAGGCACCCACTTCAACGGGCACTTCTGCGCCGGCTCCGGCTCGGTGGGCCAGTGGACGCCGGCCCAGTGGCAGTCCGAGATCGACCAGGCCATGTCGTTCGTCACCAAGTGGCGCACCTACACCGGCTTCACCGACCTGGAGCCGCTGCCCTTCGACTACAGCAAGGAACTCATCGGCGGCCGTACGCCCTGTCTCCTTGGGCAGGACAACCTGCTGCCCACCGCCAAGAAGCTCGGCTGGCGCTACGACGCGAGCTCGCCCGGCGGCCTCCAGGTCTGGCCCACGAAGAAGCAGGGCATCTGGGACTTCCCGCTTCAGCAGGTGCCCTTCCCCGGCCACTCCTTCGAGGTGCTCTCGATGGACTACAACATGCTCGCCAACCAGTCGAAGAACGCCACCCAGGGGCCGAAGGCGAACTACCCGATGTGGCGGCGGGAGGCGACCGGCGCGTACATCAAGGGTTTCCAGCGGGCGTACGAGACCAACCGTGCGCCGCTGTTCATCGGCAACCACTTCGAGAAGTGGAACGGTGGCATCTACATGGACGCCGTCGAAGAAGCGCTCAAGCACATTGCCGACGACAAGCGCAAGGACGTGCGGCTGGTGTCCTTCCGGCAGTTCACGGACTGGATGGACGCGCAGGACCCGCAGGTGCTCGCGAGCCTGCGCAGCCTTGGCGTGGGGCAGAAGTTCGGGCAGTAGGCACGAAGTCCGCTGCCGCGGCCCGCGCCACAAAGCTGCCGCGGCGGGCTGCGGAGGCGGGCGGGTAACGCGCGGCGGGCTGCGGGAAACGCGCGGGAGGGGGGCGGGGAAGATCGGCCAGGGCGCCATGCGAAACTTTTCACATGAGTGCCTGCCGTGACCCTCGACGTCGTGCCGTCCGCCGTCGTGCCTCTGCGCTGGCCGCCGGGGCCGCGGTCGCCGCGCTTGGCCTGACCGCCTGCGGTACGGGCGGCACGTCCGGAGGCTCGGCCGATACGAAGTTCGTGCAGGGTACCGGCGGTGTGAGCACCGTGGCCAAGCAGGGCAGAAAGAGCGCGCCAAGTCTGTCCGGCGAGACGCTGGATGGCAAGCAGCTCTCTGTCGATGACTATCGGGGCAAGATCGTCGTCCTCAATATCTGGGGCTCGTGGTGCTCGCCTTGCCGAGCCGAGACGCCGAACCTCGTTAAGGTCGCGAACAGGACCAAGGAGCAGGGCGTCGAGTTCGTCGGCATCAACACCCGGGACTCCAACGCGCACAACGCGGTGAAGTTCGAGAAGGAATTCGGCGTCCCGTATCCCAGCCTGTACGACCCGATCGGCAAGCTCATGCTGCGATTCCCCAAGGGCAGCCTGAACCCGCAGGCGATCCCCACCACCATCATCCTCGACCGCGACGGCAAGATCGCGGTGCGGGCGCTCACCCCGCTCAGCGAGGAGGCGCTCGACAAGGCGCTCAAACCGTTGCTCGCGGAGAAGTGATCCCAGCGACATGAGCGTTCTCGCCGCTGCCACCGACCCGAACCAGACCATCCTCACCGGCGCCCTGCTGGTGGCGCTGCCGGTTGCCGTCCTCGGTGGTCTGGTCTCCTTCTTCTCGCCGTGCGTGCTGCCCCTGGTGCCCGGCTACATGTCGTACGTGACCGGCGTCACCGGCACCGATCTCGGCGAGGCACGGCGGGGCCGGATGCTCGCCGGCGCCTCGCTCTTCGTACTCGGTTTCACCGCAGTCTTCGTCTCCGGCGGGGCACTGTTCGGCAACTTCGGCTGGGAGCTCCAGCAGCACAAGGAGACCATCTCTCGGGTGCTCGGGATCGTCACCATCGTGCTCGGACTGTCCTTCATGGGCGTACTGAAGGGCTTCGGGCAGCGCGAGTTCCGCTTCCACCAAAAGCCCGCGGTGGGCCTGGCGGGCGCGCCGGTGCTCGGAGTGCTGTTCGGCATCGGCTGGACGCCGTGCCTGGGCCCCACCCTCACGGCCGTCAACGCGTTGGCGTTCAATGAGGCGAGCGCGGGGCGCGGGGCGCTGCTCACCGCCGCGTACTGCCTCGGCCTCGGCATGCCGTTCATAGCGGTGGCCGTCGCCTACCGGCGCGCACTGGGCGCGTTCGGCTGGGTCAAGAGGCACTACGTATGGGTGATGCGGATCGGTGGTGGGATGCTCATCGCGCTCGGCCTGCTGCTCGTCACGGGAGTCTGGGATCGCATGATGGACGACATGCGGGTCTGGACCTCCAGCTTCAACGTTGGGATCTGATCCATGGCCACCACCGACACCGATGCCGACGCCGACGCCGAGAACAAGACGGCTGATACGGCGTCCGATGACCAGCCGAGCGGTACGGGCCAGGCGAGCGCTGAGGACCAGCCGAGCGACACGGACCAGCCGAGCGCTGAGGCCCAGCCCGGCAGCGTCAAGGACCAGCGCAAAGCCAAGGTGGACGCTGAAGCGGCCGAGTTGGGGGCCGCCGGGACGCAGTTGTCCACGGCTCCCGTCGAGGGGCAGGCCGTCCCCGGCTCGTTCGGCGGCATGCGCGCCCCCGGCGTACTGGGCGCGCTGGCCTGGACCGGTCGGGAAGTCTTCGGCTGGCTGCGCTGGTGCTGGCGACAGCTCACGTCGATGCGGGTCGCCCTGCTGCTCCTGCTGCTGCTCTCGCTCGGTGCCATCCCCGGCTCGCTCATTCCGCAAAGCGGCGTTGACCCGGTCAAGGTGGAGGCGTTCAAGGCCCAGCACGAGAGGCTGACCCCGCTCTACGAGAAGCTGGGGATGTTCCACGTCTACAGCTCGGTGTGGTTCTCGGCGATCTACATCCTGCTGTTCGTCTCCCTCATCGGCTGCATCGTGCCCAGGACCTGGCAGTTCGTGGGCCAGCTCCGCAGCCGTCCGCCGGCCGCGCCGCGCCGGTTGACCAGGCTTCCCGCGTACACGACCTGGCGCACCGAGGCGGAGCCCGAGCAGGTGCTCGCGGCGGCCCGGAAGGTGCTGCGGGGGCGCCGGTTCCGTACCCATGTGGCGGGTGATGCGGTCGCCGCCGAGAAGGGTTATCTGCGCGAGGTCGGCAACCTCCTCTTCCACATCGCGCTGATCGTGGTGCTGGTGGCCTTCGCCGTGGGCCAGTTGTGGAAGTCCGAGGGCGGCAAGCTGATCACCGAGGGCGACCAGGACGGGTTCACCAACAGCCTCACCCAGTACGACGACTTCAAGTCCGGCGCCTTCTTCGACAAGGACAACCTGGAGCCCTTCGGCTTCTCGCTGGACAGCTTCGACGCACGCTACGAGCGCTCCGGATCGCAGCGCGGCACCGCCCGCGAGTTCCGTGCCCATGTGAAGTACTGGCAGGGCGCGGACGGCAAGGAGAAGAAGACCTCGATCGAGGTCAACGAGCCGCTGGAGATCGCGGGCAACAAGGTCTACCTGCTCTCCACCGGGTACGCGCCGGTCGTCACGGTCAGGGACGGCAAGGGCGACATCGCGTACAAGGGCGCCGTGCCCTTCCTCCAACAGGACCCCAACCTCACCTCATCGGGCGTGATCAAGGTCCCCGACTACCGTGACAAGAACGGTAAGAAGGAGCAGCTCGGTTTCCAGGGCTTCTTCGTGCCGACCTGGGGTGGAGCCGACGCACACACGATGTTCTCGCAGTTCCCCGCGCCCGATAACCCGGTGCTCTTCCTCACCGCGTACCACGGCAGGCTCGGTATCGACGGCGGTCTTGCGCAGAACGTGTACCAGCTCAAGACCGACAACATGAAGCAGTTCAAGAACCCGGACGGCAAGGCGTTCGCGCAAAAGCTGCTGCCCGGCGAGACGATGACGCTGCCGAACGGTGCCGGTTCGCTGGAGTTCGATGGCATCAAGACCTGGGCCAGTTTCCAGATCTCCCACCAGCCGGGGAACGAACTGGCGTTGAGCGGCGCGGTCGCCGCGCTGATCGGGCTGGCCGGGTCCTTGTTCATTCAGCGCCGCCGGGTGTGGGTACGTGCCGTGCCCGGCAAGGACGGCCAAACGGTCGTCGAGATGGCCGGGCTCGGCCGCAGTGAGTCCGCCAAGCTCCCCGAGGAGCTGGCCGACCTGGCGGTGGCCTTGCAGGCGGACGCACCCGCCGAACCAGAACCGGAACCGGAATCTGAGTCAACAGATCCTGCCGAAGGAGCGCGCGCGTGAATCTCGCTGCCGCAGCCAACGAGAATTTGGCCAATACCAGCAATGTGCTGATCTATTCGGCCATGGCGGTTTACACCCTGGCCTTCATTGCCTACATCGCGGAGTGGGTGTTCGGCAGCCGCAGCAAGGTCAGCCGTACCTCCGCGGCGCTGGCCGGGTCCACGACGGGGGCCCAGCGGGCGTCCACGGTGACCGTGCGGGTCGCGGAAAAGGGCGGCGGCACCGCCGTCCTGGAGCGCCCCAAGGTCGTCACCCGCTCGGTCGCCGGTACCCGTGACGTACCGGACGGTCCCGGGGCTTCGGGCGGCACCGAGAAGGGCGACCTGTACGGGCGGATCGCCGTCTCGCTGACGGTGCTCGCCGCGCTGCTGCACGTCGGCGGCGTGCTCAGCCGCGCGCTGTCGGTCGAGCGGGCCCCCTGGGGCAACATGTACGAGTTCTCCATCACCCTTTCGATGGTGGCGGTCGTCGCGTACGTGGTGCTCCTGGCGTGTGGCAAGAACGTGCGCTGGATCGGCCTGCCGCTGGTCACCACCGCGCTGCTCGACCTGGGGCTCGCGGTCTCGGTCCTTTACACCAGCAGTGATCAGCTCGTGCCCGCGCTCGACTCGTACTGGCTGTGGATTCACGTCAGTTGCGCGATCATCTCCGGCGCCGTGCTCTACCTGGGTGCCGTCGCGACGGCGTTGTTCCTCTTCCGCGACCGCTACGAGACCAAGTTGGAGAACCCGGAGGGCAAGCAGCCGAGTTCGTTCGCCGCCTCGGTCATGGAGCGGCTGCCCTCGGCGGCGACGCTCGACAAGTTCGCGTACCGCATCAACGCGACCGTCTTCCCGCTGTGGACCTTCACCCTCATCGCCGGCGCGATCTGGGCCGAGAAGGCGTGGGGCCGCTACTGGGGCTGGGACCCCAAGGAGGTCTGGACGTTCATCACCTGGGTCGCGTACGCCTGTTACCTGCACGCCCGGGCCACGGCGGGCTGGAAGGGCCGCAAGGCCGCCTACCTGGCGCTCATCGCCTTCGCCTGCTTCCTGTTCAACTACTACGGCGTCAACATCTTCGTGACCGGCAAGCACTCGTACGCGGGGGTCTGAGCCGCCCTGCGGTGACCCTTGGCGGTGTGTGTCCGGCGGCGGCCGGTTCCTGTGGCTCAGGTCACGGGAACCGGCCGCTGTCGCGCGGACAGTCCTTGATGTGGAGACAACACTGCGGACGCGGATACGCCAGGGGGACCCCGCTGCCTTCGCGGGCCTCTTCGACGCCTATGCGCGCTCCGTCTACAACCACGCCTACCGGCTGACCGGCAACTGGTCCACAGCCGAGGACGTGGTGTCGCTGACCTTCTTAGAGGCGTGGCGGTTGCGGGGCACGGTGGATGCCGAGGGCAGCAGCCTGCGGCCGTGGCTGTTGGGCGTCGCGACCAACACGGTGCGCAATACGCGCCGGGCCGCTCGCCGGCACACCGCGGCGATGTCCCGGCTGCCACCTCAGGCCGCTGAGCGTGACTTCGCCGACGAGGTCGCCAGCCGGATCGACGACTCGGAGTTGCTGGCGGACGTCGAGACCGCGCTGGAGGCCCTGCGCCGGCCCGAACGGGAGGTCCTCGCCCTGTGCGTGTGGGCAGGGCTTGATTACGCGTCGGCTGCCGAGGCGCTGGGAGTGCCGGTGGGCACCGTACGGTCCCGGCTGTCCCGGGCGCGTAAGAAGCTGGCCGCCGCGGTGGACTCCGGGCGGGGCGAGCGGCGAGCCAGGCGCGACGGCGGGGCGCGGGGCAGCGCGGTGGGCGCGCAGGGCGCGCAGGGCGCGCAGGGCGCCGGGGGCGCCAGGGGGACTGCTGGCTCGGCGGGGGCCGAGGGTGTCCAGGGTGCCGCGCCCGAGGCGGCGCCGGGCGCGGAGCAGAACATCGCAAAGCGGTGGGAACCCGGCGCCGGCCGCGGACAGATGAGAGGTGGCCGCATTACCGCGGCCAGGCCCATCCAGGAGGGAAACCGATGAATGACCTTCCGTCCGTCCCCGAGAGGGACCTCCCGCGGGGCCGCCACCACCTCCTCAAGGAGCACCTGATGAGCGAAATCCGGCAGCCCACGCAGGAGCGGCCCGTACGCGATGCGTACGCCCCCGACGCGTCCACACCCGGCGCGTCCGCACCAGGGAAGCCCGCCCCCCGCCGCCCCTGGTTGCGCCCGGCGTTCGCGGGCCCGGCCATCGCCGGCGCGCTCGCCGTTGCCGCGCTGGTCACTCTCACCCTGACCGGCGGCGACGAGGACGGCGCCAGGATCGGCCGCGACGGCACGGCCACCTACGCCTTCGCGCCCAACGTGGGAGCCGATGAGCAGGACGGCGCCCCGCAACTCCTGGACCGCATCGCAACCGTCGCCGAGAAGTCGAAGGGCTCGGAGCTCAACGGGCCCATCCGCGATGACCAGTTCGTCTACGTCAACAGCAAGGTGGCCTGGTCCACGGCGGAGGAGGGCAAGCCCCTCACCATCGACAAGCTGCACCGGCGCGAGGCATGGCTCTCGGTGGACGGCACGGGCAAGGGGCTGGCCCGTGAGGAGGGCCGCGAGCCCTACAGCTTCGAGCCCGAAGCGCAACCGGGCGAACTCGGCTATGACCAGAGCGACAGCTACCGGCATCTACAGACCCTGCCCACTGACCCGGACCGGATGTACGAGTGGCTGCGGAAAACGGCGATCGAGGGCGATGCCGAGGACACGGAGCAGGGCATGTTCGTCCTCGTGGGTGACCTCATCAACGAGTCGCTGGTGCCATCGGACGTGAGCGCGGCACTGTTCCGGGCCGCGGGCCGCATTCCCGGGGTGGTCGTGGTGGACGAGGCGGTGGACGCCGCGGGACGTACCGGCGTTGCGGTCGCGCGGGTGGACGACAACAACGACATCCGCGACGAGTGGATCTTCGACCGGACCACGCAGCAGTACCTCGGCGCACGCAGTGTGCTGCTCAAGGGCATGGACGGAGCCGAGGCCGGAACGGTCACCGGCACCTCGGCGATCCTCGATCGCGCGGTGGTGAACAAGGTGGGGCAGCGTCCGTAACAACCTTGCGTGCCCTAGCAGCGTCTCCCTTGTAGGGGTCGAGCGGCGCGCCGCCGCGTCACGACACATGACGGCGGACCGGGGACGGTCGCGGACGGGGGAGGGCTGGCCGCGCTGCCAGGCCATGCCCGCTGAGGGGGGAACTGATGAGCGCGAGGTGTCGTATCGCGCGGGCGCGCTACCGCAGACCCGTGCGAGCGCGGGCGTACGGACAGGCGTACGCGCGGGCGTACGGGGGAGCGTGCGTGCGGGGTCACCGTGACCTGCCAGGGCGCTGCCCTGGTACGGGTGTTCCCTGGTGGGGCCTGCGGTGACAGAAATCCATCAGGGCCAGGGAACTGCACGAGAGGACGACGCGGCCGAACTGACCGGCGCGGCTGAGCCGACCGGCGCGGCGGGGCGCCCGGCCGACCCCGAGCGGGCCGAACCGGCAGCGGAACCGGCCCCCGAACCGGCAACAGAGCCAGCCACCGCGCCATCGGGCACGCCCCCAGCGGGCCAGCCGCCGTCATTGGCGCAGTCGCTGGGGGCGCGGCTGCTGAGCCCGGAGTGGACAGGGCCCGCGGTGGCCATCGCGATGGTCATCACGGTCATCATCGTGATCGTGCGTTCGACGACCGACAGCTCGGGCAGCCAGCGGCCCGCTCGTCTCCAGCACATCGAAGGCCCCGCCGCGAGCAGTACGTTCGCACCGGGGGCGCACGGTGGCGGCGACGAGAAGGGCGGTGCGCCCGAGTTGCTGGCGCACATCGCCACGGCTGCCGAGAAGAAGCCCGACATACGGCCGCGCGACGGGGAGTTCACCTACGTACGCTCCAAGAGAGCGGCGCTGCCGGACTCCACCGACGAGGCCCTGTGCACCGGCATCGAGCCGTTGCGGCAGCGGCAGATCTGGCGCTCGGTGGACGGCTCCCAGGCCGGGCTGCTGCGCAGCGAGCAGTTCCCCGGGGAGCGGATCAGGTTGAACCCGGATGCGCCGAACCCCACTTCCACCGCCTACCGTCACCTCCAGCACCTGCCGAACGACCCGGCCACGCTGCTGCGCACCTTGTACGCGGTGACGTTGGCGGGGCGGCCGAATGACCAGCAGGTTTTCCGGTCGGTTGGCGGCATGTTGACGGAGTCGGTGCTGCCGCCCGCGACGGAGGCGGCGCTGTACCGGGCGGCGGCGCGCATCCCCGGGGTGGTCGTCATCAAGGACGCGGTGGATGCGGTGGGCCGCCATGGGACGGCGGTGGCCAGGTTCGATGACACTTCCGGCGAGCGCGAGGAGTGGATATTCGACCGAAAGACCCGCCATCTTCTGGGCGTACGGGTCGTCACGGTGGACCCGGAGAAGGCGCCCGGCACGGCCCGCGAAAACTGCGCCGGACTGCGGGCGGGCGTCGTGACGAGCACGACGGCGGTGGTGGAGCGCGGCATCGCGGCGCGGGCGGGAGATCGACCGCGCGGGAGCTAGTTCCCCGAGCCTGGGGCCGAGCTCTCGGCTGCCAGGCAAGCGGCATCGAGGCTCAACGGGCGCGTGCGCCGGCGCGCAAGGGCGCGGCGCGCACGTCGCCAGCTGCGACCGCCCGGCCTACCCGCGCTGCGGGCCTTCCGGGCCGTCGTCGTCTCGGCGGTCCGCATCGGGCTTACGGTCACTAGCGCCGGTGCCGGTGCCAGAGCCAGTGCCAGGGGTGCCCGACCCAGGGCCGGAGGTGCCGGAGGGACCGGAGGTGCCGGACCCGGGGCCACTGCCGGTTCCGGGAGAGCCGGGGGTGCCGGGAGTGCCCGAGGTGCCGGTGCCAGGGCTGGAGTCAGGGTCGGACTTGTTGCCCGGGGCCTTCTCGTCCCGCAGCGACTTGAGGAACTCCGGGTTGTCGTCCGGGGCGACCCAGCCGCCGCCGCGGCGCGAACCGAACGTCTTGCCGAAGCCGGCGCCCGGCGCGCCGCCCCGAGCCGTCTTGCGCGGCCGGCCGACCGTGAGCCAGGCGATGGGCCCGATCAGCACCTCGCCGAAGAGCAGCACGATGATGACCCATGCCACCTTCGGCAGCTTGCGTACCTCTTCCTCCGGGGTGTTCAGGCAGTCGATGAACGTATAGATCCACAGCGCCAGAACCAGCAGGAACGGCAAATACCTGAGCATGCTGGGCGGCTCCCTGATTGATGTCGCAGTGCTGTCGCCGCAATGGTGCGGTGATGTCGGTGTGCGCGGGGCGCGCTGGGAGCGGTGCCCCAGTGACGTGTCCAGGGTAGTCCGTGTCGGATACTTGGCCGCATGGCTTATGACGATCTTCGCTCGCTGCTGCGGGCGCTGGAGCGCGATGGTGACCTTCAGCGCATCAAGGCCGAAGTAGACCCGTATCTGGAAGTGGGGGAGATCGTCGATCGGGTGCAGAAGGCCGGCGGCCCGGCCCTGCTCTTCGAGAACGTCAAGGGTTCGGCGATGCCGCTGGCCATGAACGTCTTCGGGACCGACCGCAGGTTGCTCAAGGCGCTCGGGCTCTCCTCGTACGAGGAGATCAGCGAGAAGATCGGCGGGTTGCTCAAGCCGGAGTTGCCGCAGGGCTTCACCGGGGTGCGCGAGGCGTTCGGCAAGCTCGCCGGGATGACCCATGTGCCGCCGAAGAAGGTCAAGGACGCGCCGGTTCACGAGGTCGTGCTGACCGGTGATCAGGTGAACCTCGACCGGCTTCCGGCGCTGTTCACCTGGCCGAAGGACGGCGGTTCGTTCTTCAACCTGGGCCTGACCCACACCAAGGACCCCGAGACCGGCGTGCGCAATCTGGGCCTGTACCGGCTCCAGCGGCACGACCAGCGCACCATCGGAATGCACTGGCAGATCCACAAGGACAGCCACAACCACTACCAGGTCGCCGCCCGCAGGGGCGAGCGGCTGCCGGTGGCGATCGCCTTCGGCACCCCGCCGGCCGTGACGTACGCCTCAACCGCCCCGCTGCCCGCCGACATCGACGAGTATCTGTTCGCCGGGTTTCTGCGGGGCAAGCGGGTCGAGATGGTGGACTGCAAGACGGTTCCGCTCCAGGTGCCGGCGCAGTCCGAGGTGGTTTTGGAGGGCTGGCTCGAACCGGGAACCATGCTTCCGGAGGGCCCGTTCGGCGACCACACCGGCTTCTATACGCCGCAGGAAGACTTCCCCGCACTGACCATCGACTGCATCACGATGCGCAAGCGCCCGCTGCTCCAGTCGATCGTGGTCGGCCCCCCGCCGACCGAGGACGGGCCGCTCGGGCGGGCCACCGAGCGCTTCTTCCTGCCGCTGCTCAAGATCATCATTCCGGATATCGTGGATTACCACCTGCCGGAGTCGGGCGGCTTCCACAACTGCGCGATCGTCTCGATCGACAAGCGCTACCCCAAGCACGCGCAGAAGGTGATGCACGCCGTGTGGGGCGCGCACATGATGTCGCTCACCAAACTCATCATCGTGGTGGACGCGGACTGCGACGTCCACGATCTACACGATGTCTCCTGGCGTGCCCTTGGCAACACCGACTACTCCCGCGACCTGACCGTTGTCGAGGGGCCAGTCGATCACCTCGACCACTCCTCGTACCAGCAGTTCTGGGGCGGTAAGGCGGGCATCGACGCGACGCGGAAGATGCCCGAAGAGGGGTACACGCGAGACGGCGGCTGGCCGGAGATGGTCACATCCGACCCGGAGACCGCCGCGAAGGTGACCCGCCGTTGGAAGGAGTACGGCCTCTGAGGCCGCCGCCATGAGCGCTGATTCGGCAACTTCGGAAATCCTTGGGCCCGAGCCCGCCCAGCCCGGCAGGGTCAAAGCGTTCCTACGGCTTGTGATGATCGAGCACTCGGTCTTCGCGCTGCCGTTCGCGTACATCGCCGCGCTGACCGCGATGTACGAACGCGACGAGAACATCCACTGGAGGCTGCTGCTCCTGGTGACGCTGGCGATGGTGGGGCTGCGGACGTTCGCGATGGCCGCCAACCGCATCATCGACCGCGAGATCGATGCGCGTAACCCGCGCACGGCAGGGCGCGAACTGGTCACCGGGGCGATGTCGGTGCGCTCGGCGTGGACCGGCGCACTGGTGGCACTCGTGGTCTTCCTGGGCGCCGCGGCCCTGCTCAACCCGCTGTGCCTGGTGCTGGCGCCGGTCGCGGTGGTGCCGATGGTGGTCTATCCGTACGGGAAACGATTCACCCACTTCCCGCACGCGATACTGGGCCTCGCGCAGGCGATGGGACCGGTCGGCGCGTGGATCGCGGTGAGCGGCGAGTGGTCATCGGATGCGGTGCTCCTCGGGCTCGCGGTCGGCGTGTGGATCGGCGGCTTCGACCTCATCTTCGGCTGCCAGGACGTGGCGGCCGACCGGGCGCACGGCGTGAAGTCGGTCCCGGCCCGGTTCGGCATCCCAGCGGCGCTGTACGGGGCGCGGGGCTGCCATGTGGTGACGATGGGTTTGCTGGTCTGGTACGCGCTGGCGACCGAAGCGGGCCTGCTGTTCTGGCTGGGCCTTGTGGTCGTGGTGGCGGCGTTCGCTTACGAGCACACGATCGTGCGCCCGCACGATCTGTCCCGGCTCAACCGGGCGTTCTTCACGGTCAACGGCGTGATCGGAATCGTGCTGTTCGTCTGCACGCTGGCGGACCTGTTCACGCGCGGCCTGACGCTGTAACAGTTCGCTGCCCAAGTGGGCGCGGGCGCGGGCTCGCGATGGTGTGCTGGCGCCCCGGCGGGCGCACGGGTTGCCCGGTGCCCGGCTGCTCGGGTAGCGCGCATGATCCGAGTGCGCCGGGCCCTGACGCACGCCCGCCGTGTCCCGCTCCCGCCATGGGGGTGCGGAACGCCCGGTGGCCGGACGGGCACGACGGGGTGCCGGATAGGCTCGGGCCGTGGAAAAACTCCAACCCGCATCCCAGCGCCGCCCCTGGCTCGTAGGGGTCTCCGGCGCCTCCGGCACTCCGTACGCGGCCTCCGTGATCCGTGCGCTGTTGCGCGCGGGCGAGGCCGTTGACCTGGTGATCAGCCGGGCCGCCCGGTTGACGCTGCTCGATGAGACCGGCATCTCCTTCCGCGACGCGCACTGGCGCGCGGACCTTGGGCGGTGGCTGGCGCGCGGTGCGGACGGCAGCGCGGACGCGTTCGACGGCACCGTCCCCGGCGGCGGCTTTGGCGGCTCTAGCGGCTTCAGCAGCGGTGACGCGGCGGTGGCCGACGTGCGTTACTGGGCAGCTGGTGATCTGGCGGCGGGCCCATCGTCCGGCTCGTATCCGACACAGGGCATGATCATCGTCCCGGCGAGCACGGCGTGTGTGGCCGGGGTTGCGCTCGGGCTGTCAAAAGACTTGTTGCAGCGCTCGGCGAGCGTGACGCTCAAGGAGCGCAGGCCGCTGGTGGTCGCGCTGCGGGAGACGCCGCTGACCGGGCCGACGCTCAAGCACCTGGTCACGCTCGATGAGGCGGGCGCAGTGGTGCTGCCCGCCTCACCGGCGTTTTACGCAGGGGCGACGCACATCCAAGAACTGGTGGACTTCGTCGCCGGGCGGGCGCTCGACGCGGCGGGAGTGCCGCACAAGCTGTACCGCCGTTGGGAGGGAGAGCTCGGTGGCGCCAGTGGCTCTCGCCGTGCGGGGTAGTGCCGCGCTGGTCCACCGGGAGTTTCAGGGTGCCGCGGCGGTCGCTGGCCAGGGAGCGGGTCAGCGAGCGGGTGGGGCTGCGCGTCATGCAGCGCTGAGCCGTCACCCCGCCGCGGCGGCGCGTCCTATTGAGGGAGCGGGTCCGGCGGAACGCGAAGACGCCGGTACGCGGTGGCCCACCGCCGTGCGGCGGGCCGAATCAGGCGGATGCGGTGCGGTGGAGGCGCTTAGCGCTTCTTCGCACGACCGCTGCGCGGCTTGGCCGCGGCCTGGTGTTGGCGGGCGGTCTGCTGAGCACGCGAGCGGTTGGCCAGCTCCTGCAGCTCGCGCATGCGGGCGTATGCCATCTCGATCGTGTACAAGGGGTAGCTCACTCCTGAAGAATCGTCGTCGATTGAGGTAATTCAGCTAGCAATTCGCAGGACTTATCGCCCTGCATGCCTTAGATTCTACACCCAAATCGGCTAGATCGCAGAACTTTGAAAGGTGCGTGCCGTCACATGGACGCGGTGGACAGGCAACTCATCCAGGCCCTGCGGGAGAACGGTCGGGCTTCCTACGCGGAGCTGGGCCGGCTCGTAGGTCTCTCCGGCCCCAGCGTTACGGACCGGATCAACCGTCTGGAGACGGCCGGGGTGATCACTGGTTACCGCGCGACCGTGGATTCCGCCTCGCTCGGCCTTGGCGTGACGGCCCTGATCGGCATCCAGCTCTCCGATGCGGTGGACCACGAGGACGTGGCGCAGCGGCTGCGCGATCTGGCAGAGATCGAAGACTGCTGGTTCATCGCGGGCGACGACTCGTACATGCTCAAGGTCCGCGCCGGCGACGTGGACGACCTGGAACGCACCATCCGCCGGCTGTCCGGCACCAAGGGCGTCTCCCGTACGCGGACGACGATCGTGCTCTCCACCAAGTGGGAGAACCGGGTAGGGGAGCTCCCCGAGGACGTTTGAGCGACCGTGCGGCTGGCACGGTCGGGCTTGCGAAGTGGGGACGGCCGAGGCATACGGGGGCTGGGTGGCTGGGGGCAGTAGGGGGCGGTTGGGGTCGGGCGGCCGGGGCGCGCGGGGTGGGGAGTACGCTCGGTGAGGCTTGGTGGACAGAGGTAATGGAGGCGCCGGATGGCTGGGTCGATGGCCTTGTCAGCGAATGACGCGGGGCTCAAGCGGGAGCTGGAACAAAAGATCCGCGCCGGGGAGCGGCTGTCGCGGGAGGACGGGATCGCCCTTTACGCGTCCGACGACCTGGCCTGGCTCGGTGGCCTCGCGCATGAGGTGCGCACGCGCAAGAACGGCGACGTCGTCCACTTCAACGTCAACCGCCACCTCAACATGACCAATGTGTGCACGGCCTCGTGCGCGTACTGCTCCTTCCAGCGCAAGCCGGGGGAGAAGGACGCGTACACCATGCGCATCGAGGAGGCCGTCCGGCTCGCCAAGGCGATGGAGGGTGACAACCTCACCGAGCTGCACATCGTCAACGGCCTGCACCCGACGCTGCCCTGGCGCTACTACCCCCGTTCGCTGCGCGCCCTGAAGGAGGCCCTGCCGCAGGTCTCCCTCAAGTGCTTCACGGCCACCGAGCTCCACCACTTCGAGAAGATCTCCGGTCTTTCCGCGTCCGAGATCCTTGACGAGCTCATCGACGCCGGCCTTGAGTCGCTGACCGGTGGTGGCGCCGAGATCTTCGACTGGGAGGTCCGGCAGCACATCGTGGACCACGACACCCACTGGGAAGACTGGTCGCGCATCCACCGCCTCGCGCACGAGAAGGGCCTCAAGACCCCGTGCACGATGCTGTACGGGCACGTCGAGGAGCCGCGCCACCGGGTGGACCACGTGCTGCGGCTGCGTGAACTCCAAGACGAAACCGGCGGTTTCCAGGTCTTCATCCCGCTGCGCTACCAGCACGACTTCGTGGACATGAAGGACGGCAAGGTCCGCAACCGCCTCCAGGCCCGTACGACGATGGCGACCGGGGCCGAGGCGCTGAAGACCTTCGCGGTCTCCCGGCTGCTGTTCGACAACGTGCCGCACGTCAAGGTCTTCTGGGTGATGCACGGGGTGCACACCGCGCAACTCGCGCTCCAGCACGGCGCTGACGACATGGACGGCTCGGTCGTCGAGTACAAGATCACGCATGACGCGGACAACTTCGGCACCCCCGACAAGCTGACCCGCGAGGACATCCTCGACCTGATCAGGGACGCGGGCTTCCGGCCCGTCGAGCGCAACACGCGCTACGAGATCATCCGCGAGTACGAGGGCCCCAACCCGGACCGCCGCGAGACGCCCCAGGCCATGCGGCTTTAAGACTCGGCTGTACTGCCTGCCTGCCTGCCGTCTGCTGCGGCTCCGCCCGCGGCACCGCCCTTGCGCGGTGCCGCGGGCGGACGCGTCTGAGGCGGGCGCGCTGGGGTACCCGGCACGGGTGACCAGCCGTAGCAGCAGGACACAAGACGAGCAGGCGGCGACGGAGCCTGGCCGCACGAGCGCGGGCAAGGGCGCGGGCAAGCCTGGGAACGGCGGCGCTGAGGGTGACGGCGCCGGGGCGCGGAAAGCGGCTGAGCCGGAGCAGGCGTATGACGCGGGGCCCTTCGTGCCGGCGCGCGCCAAGTTGCCAGGGTTGCGTAAGGCGGCGGCCGACTGCCGGGGTTGCCCGCTGCACGCCCCCGCCACCCAGACCGTCTTCGGCGCCGGGGATGCCGACGCCCGAGTGGTGCTCATCGGTGAGCAGCCGGGCGATCAGGAGGACCGCAAGGGGCACCCGTTCGTCGGGCCTGCCGGGCATGTGCTGACCCGGGCGCTGGACGAGGCCGGGATCGATCCGGATAAGACGTATGTGACCAATGCGGTCAAGCACTTCAAGTTCGAGCACGTTCCCGAGCGCGGCAAGCGCCGTATCCACAAGCCACCGAGCCTGCGCGAGATGGGCGCCTGCAAGCCCTGGCTCGCGGCCGAGCTGGCGTTGATCGAGCCCGAGGTGCTGGTGGCGCTCGGCGCGACGGCGGGCAAGGCGCTGCTCGGCTCCTCGTTCCGGGTCACCAAACAGCGCGGCCTGCTGCTGCCCTGCCCGGCCATCGGCGCGTACGAGACCGCGGGCGACTGTCTGGTCGCCACGATCCACCCCTCGGCGGTGCTGCGTGCGGACGACCGCGAGGCGGCCTTCGCCGGCCTGGTCTCGGATCTACGGGTGGCTGCCGAAGCGCTGAGCTGAACGCGGCGGCGTCCCCTGGGGCCTGGCCTCCCGCTCTTGCGGATGCCTGGCCTCCGATGCGTTGGCTCCCGGCCCGCTGGCCGGGATGCCTCCTGGCCTCCCACCCCCGGCCCTGCCCTCCACTTGCGGCACCGGCCCTGCGCACCGCTCGTTGCCGCGTGGATCACAGTCGTGGAGGGGTGCGCTCCGGATGCGTAATGGTTAGTGTCCCTTCATGACCCTTACTTTTGTGCGTGATCCGCAGCTCACCCCCGCGCTCCAAGAAGAGTTGGTGCGGCTATGGGTCGAGGTGACCAACGCCGGCGGTGCGGTGGGCTTTGTGCCGTCCGTCGAGGACAGCGACGTTCGGCCGCTGGCATGCGAACAGCTCGACGCCGTGCGTGGGGGCGGGGCGCGGCTGCTAGCGGCGTACGCGGACGGTCGGCTGGTCGGCACCGTCTTCATCGCGGCCAACCGGCATCGGCTGATGCTGCACTGGGCCACGCTGGTCACGGTCATGATCGAACCTGCGCTTCAGGGCGGCGGTCGGGGTAAAGCGATGCTGCGTGAAGCCATCGATATGGCGCGCGACCTGGGCTTTCAGTCGCTGCGCCTCGGGGTGCGTGGCGGGACAGGGGTGGACGGCTTCTATGCCACGCTCGGCTTCAAGGAGGTCGGCCGCGTACCCGAGTCGATCAAGGTGGCCGATGACGACTATCGGGACGACATCGCCATGTGGCTGCGGTTGGGCTGATGCCGGTACGCCGGGGCGCCGGTAGGCCGGTACGCCGGGGCGTGGGAACGGGGGACACGCGGGCGTCGGAGGCGCCTTTCGTGGCGTTTTTCCGGCGTGATTCA
Source organism: Streptomyces zagrosensis (assembly GCF_014203645.1). Classification (GTDB taxonomy): domain Bacteria; phylum Actinomycetota; class Actinomycetes; order Streptomycetales; family Streptomycetaceae; genus Streptomyces; species Streptomyces zagrosensis. The sequence continues at coordinate 96,364 of NZ_JACHJL010000014.1, forward strand.
CTAGCAGGGTAGGCGAGCACCATCCGGTAGAAACCGCAGTACCCCCGGGAGAAAGAAGACCAGCCGTGTCTCTCACGCCGAGCGCCACGCTCCGTTACACCGCTATGCGTCTGGGCATCTTCGTCGGTTGCTTCCTGGTCCTGTGGGGCCTGGTCCACTTCGGCGTTGTGCCCTCGGGCCTGGGCGACTCCAATTTGTTGTGGGTATTGCTGCTGTCGATCGTGGTGTCGGCGCCCCTGAGCTTCGTGCTGCTGCGCAAGCAGCGCGACGAGATGTCTGAGCAGCTCGTCGTCAAGGTGGACCGCGCGAAGGACCGGCTGGTCGCGAACCAGACTCAGGAAGACGGGGTGTAAGGCTCCTCACACCCCCGGTCGAAGCCGCGGCCCCGGCCCGTAACGACCCGAATGACTCTTTCCGTACGCCCTCTCCGCGCATTGCCGTCCGCGGAGGGGGCGTTGGCGTTTCCGAAGGGCGTGTCACGGGGATGCAGGGCGTGCGGAGGGGGCGTGATGTGCAGCGCGCGCACCCTCTCGATGAGATGGAGAAGGCGATCCATCTCAAAGAAACGCTTTGAGTTCCCCAAAGTTAAAGTGTTAACGTCATTGGCATGAAGATGGCAGCCGCGCACCGATTCCCCATGAGCGTCCCGCTCGTGGCGCGCCTGCACATCGATCTCTGCCGCTGTCTGTCCGCGGCCTGTCGCCGCCTCTGAACGTGCGCGCAGCGGCCGGAGATCCCGCGTCAGCGGAAAACTCCAGGCGCCGCCCCCGCTCCATCCCCCCTGACCTGGCATCCGTCTGTCCTCGGAGAGTGTCCGTTGTCGTCCCCACGCCTGTCCGTTCCGCGCGTCCTGCGGGTTCCCTTCTGGGCGCAGATCCTCCTCGGCCTCGTCGCTGGTGCGCTGCTGGGTTGGGCCGCCCGTAGCGGTGACGTCCAGTGGCTCATCACCGCCCTGGACAAGATCGGCTCGATCTTCATCCAGTTGCTCAAGCTCGCCGTCGCCCCCCTGGTCTTCTTCGCGATCCTGGTGTCGATCACCAATCTCCGGAAGGTCAACAACGCGGCCCGGCTCGCCACCCGCACCCTGCTGTGGTTCATGGCCACCTCGCTGATAGCCGTGGCCATCGGCCTGGTCATCGGCCTGGTCACCAACCCCGGCTCCGGCACCGGACTCACCTCCGCGGATGGCGCCAAGCCCGAGTACAAGGGCTCTTGGCTCGACTTCCTGACCGGCATCGTGCCGGAGAACGTGATCACGCCGTTCACCGAGCTGAACGTCCTACAAATCGTCTTCATGGCGGCCGTCGCCGGCGTCGCCGCCCTGAAACTCGGCGAGAAGGCCGAGCCGATCCTCACCCTCAGCCAAGCCATCTTGGAACTGCTGCAAAAGGCCCTGTGGTGGGTCATCAAGCTGGCGCCGCTTGGCACCCTTGGCCTGATCGGCACCGCCATCGTGGAGTACGGCTGGGACCTGATCGGCAAGTACGCGACCTTCACCGCCGACATCTACGTCGGCTGCGCCCTGGTCCTGTTCGGCGTCTACCCGCTGCTGCTCGCTACGGTCGCCAAGCTCAACCCGGTGCACTTCTTCCGCGGTGCCTGGCCCGCGATCCAGCTCGCCTTCGTCTCCCGCTCGTCGGTGGGCACCATGCCGCTGACGCAGAAGGTCACCGAGCGGCTTGGGGTGCCCAAGGAGTACGCGTCCTTCGCGGTGCCGTTCGGCTCCACGACCAAGATGGACGGCTGCGCCTCGATCTACCCGGCCATCGCGGCGATCTTCATCGCCGAGATCTTCAACGTCCAACTCGACATCGGCGACTACCTGCTGATCGCGTTCGTATCGGTGATCGGCTCGGCCGCGACGGCGGGCCTGACCGGTGCGACCGTCATGCTCACGCTGACGCTGTCCACGCTGGGCCTGCCGCTTGAGGGCGTCGGCCTGCTGATGGCCATTGACCCGATCGTGGACATGATGCGCACCGCCACCAACGTGGCGGGCCAGGCGTTGGTCCCGGTCTTGGTCTCGGCCCGCGAGAAGATCCTCGACCACCGGATGTACGAGACGGCCTCCTCCTCGCCGTTGGACGAGGACGCGCAGAGCTCGAAGAACCTCGAAAAGTCCGAAAGCGCGCTGCCAACGCCGGCGTAGCGCGCACGAAGGCCCCGTGCTCGCCCGAAGGCTCCGTCCGCGGGCGCATGGATGTAGCTCGACACGCACCGCACGGTGCGGGTGCCCCGGTCGCCGGCTGCGACCGGGGCACCGCCATGCGTGCCCGGCTGTGCTGGGAGCGGCCCAGCACAGCCGGGCAGGGCGGTTCGCGGGGCAGGGCGCCCTGGCGGGACGGCAGGGGAGGGTGGTGCGCGGGGCGATGGCACTCCGGCGGGTCCGCCTGCGCTGCCGATCACTTCTCGCCAGCGATGATGAACAGGGATGATGCCCACATGGGGAACGTAGCCTTACTTGTCAGTAAGTTTTGTTTTCGGAGGGGCGTTACGCATGGGTGGCGGTAAAAGCAAGCGGATGCCGCGTGCGGTGCGGGAGCAGCAGATGCTCGACGCCGCCGTGCAGACGTTCGCGCGACGGGGTTACCGAGCCGCCTCCATGGACGACATAGCCGAACTGGCCGGGGTGTCCAAGCCGCTGGTCTATCTGTATCTGAACTCCAAGGAAGAGCTGTTCACCGCCTGCATTCGGCGTGAGGCGCAGGCGCTGGTGGCGGCGGTGCGGGCAGCCGTTGAACGGGACGTGCCGGCCGACCGGCAACTGTGGAGCGGGCTGCGCGGCCTCTTCGCGTACACGGCCGCGAACCCGGACGGTTGGGCGGTGCTGCATAGCCAGGCGCGTACGCAGGGCGAACCCTTCGTGCGTGAGGTGGCGGTCATGCGGGCGGAGTTGGTCAGCTTCGTTGAACAGCTCATTGGCGCGGCGGCCAAAGAGGCCGACTGCGACCCGGAGTTCGCCGACCGCGAGGTAGCGGGCCTCGCCTACGCGCTGGTGGGCGCCGCCGAATCGATGGCCGACTGGGCAGGCTCGCCGGGCGGCCCCTCGGCGAAGGAGGCGGCGGCGACGCTGATGAACTTCGCATGGGCGGGCCTGGGCAACCTCATGCGCGATCAGAGATGGACGCCGAGCACCTGACGGCGGGCCGCCCGGCCGCATGCTCCTACGGGTGCTGGACCTCTCCCTCCAGGTGCAGGCGGGCCGTATCCTGCCCGTCGCGCAGGTCAAAGCGGGTGTCGTCGCAGCCGAACCGCACCGAACCCGGCAGCAGCACCGGTTGCCGAAAGGTCGCCCGTACGCACACCTGCGGCCGGGTCGGATCGACCACCTCCGCCAGGCAGCGGGCGAACGTCCACATGCCGTGAGCGATGGCGCGCGGAAAGCCGAGTGGTCTGGCGGTAAGGCGGGTCAGGTGGATGGGGTTGTAGTCGCCGGATACGGCGGCGTGCCGTCGGCCCAGGTCGGCAGGGAGCTGCCACTCGGCCCGCACCGGCAGCGCGCCGTCACCCGCCCCCGTGGCGGCCACGCCAGGGAGGAACGCCCCGGCGACGTTCATGCCGGAAAGGGGCGCCCCGGTGACCATGCTGTGCAGGGGTGCGTCGGCGCCCATGCCGGCGAGCGACGCGGCGCGCGCATCGCGAACATCTTGCGCAGTGCGCACAGGGTGCGCGGGGTAAGCGGACTGTGCGCTGCCCAGTGCGCCGGACCGCCCAGGGGCGCCGGGCGCCGCCCAATCCCTGCCGGCGGGCGCTTCGCGGGGCGTGCGATGCCGGGCCAGATACGTACTGCGGTCCCGCCACAGCGTCGTCCCGTGCCGCCTGAACTCCGTGACGATGGTGACCTCCGTACCTCTGCGGTGCGGAACGAGGCCCTCCGCGTACACCCGCACCTCATGGTTGTCGGCCAGCCGCGGCGGCTCGTACTGGGTGATCTCGATCGCGGTGTGCACCAGCCCGAGCAGCGGCAACGGAAAGGCGCGCGCGCTCATGAGCTGGGCCGCGAGCGGAAAGCCGAGGATGTGTGGGTACGTCAACGGCAGGGCGCTCGCCGCGCGTTCAAGATCGGCCGCCGGGCGTTCGGGATCGGCCGCCGCGCGCTTGGGATCGGGCCGCGTGAAGCCACACAGGTGCGCGTACGACGCCACTCGACCCGGGTCGGCCCGTAGCGACGGCAGGACCAGCGTGGTTCCGGGCAGCCGGGAGCGGTTGCCCGGACGCTTGCCGAGACCCGCCAGAGCCCCCTTGGCCAAGAGGGGCATCAGGCGCGGCGGATGGGGCAGCCGCTTGGTGCTCATCACGCCCCCAACAGGCTGAGACGCAGCGGCATGGGTCGAAGCGGCATGGGCCGAAGCAACCCCAGCCGGTAGGTGAGGAAACGGCCGGGCACCGAGCCAGTGGAATGAAGGCAGCGATCGGGCATTGGCCAACTCCTCTATCTCGCGTACTTTACTTGCAAGTAAGGTTACTGCCGGGTCAGGATCTGGTCGAGGATGAACGCCCGACAGCCTGAGCGAATCGCCCTGCACCCGGCGGCCCACCCCTCGCCGGACGCACGGTGAACCCGAACGTCCGCCAGCACACCGGCCACCACGCCCCGGCCGTTGGTCACACCTCCGACCAGTCACCACATTCCGGCCGGTCGATACGCCGTAACCCAGTGCTCCATTGCGCCGCCTCAGCTCTCACCGCACCCCATCCACCTCGCTCATGCACCGCACCACCTCCCAGGAGTCATTCAGAACGACCAGGAGCCGTACGTGTCCCAGCAGCAACCCGCGCGGTCCGGGCGATCCGCACGCTCGGCGCTCCCCAGCCCGCGTAGCAACCCACCCAGCACGCCCAGCACATCCGACCCCGACGCCTACCCCACCTCCGACGCCCGCCCCACCCCCAACTCCCGCCCCAGCCCCAGCCCCAGCCCCAGCCCTCATACCCGCCCCGGCCCTTCCCCGTCCGCGGGGTCGCCCGTGCTGGTCGAGCCGGTGAAGACCGTCGTGGCCGGGGTGGTGCGGGAAGCGGCCGTGCCGGCATTCGTACCCGAGGTCACCCACGGCTCGCTCGGGGACATCCCGTTCGACAACGCGGCCCAGGCGCCGACCGAGACCGTGCTCAGCCGCAAGCAGCCGGACGGGAGTTGGCGGGATGTGACCACGACCGAGTTCGCGTCCGCTGTCCTCGCCACCGCCAAGGGGCTCATCGCGCACGGCCTGCGCCCCGGCGACCGGTTGGCCATCATGTCGCGTACGACCTACGAGTGGACGCTGCTCGACTTCGCCGCCTGGGCCGCAGGGCTGGTCACCGTTCCCCTGTACCCGACCTCGTCCGCGCTGCAAGCCCGCTGGATTCTGCATGACTCGGGCGCCACCGCGTGTGCCGTGGAAGGCGTCGAGCAGGCGCGGTTGATCAGCGGGGAGCGCTCCCAACTCCCGGGTCTGGCCCATCTGTGGCAGCTTGACGCGGGTGCCATCGGCCAGCTCAGCGCCAGCGGGAGGGACGTACCCGATGAGGCGGTGGCCAGACGCAGAAGCGAGCGCGGGCCCACCGACATCGCCACCCTCATCTACACCTCGGGCACCACCGGCCGCCCCAAGGGCTGCGTCCTCACCCATGCGAACTTCTTCGCCGAGGTGGACAACGGCATCGAACTGCTGCACCCGGTCTTCCGCGCGGCCAGCACGGAACCCGCCGCAACGCTGCTGTTCCTGCCGCTGGCCCATGTCTTCGGGCGGATGATCGCGGTCGGCTGTATGCGCGCCCGGGTACGCCTCGGCCATGCGCCAAGCATCCAGACCGAGGACCTGCTCGCCGACCTCGCAAGCTTTCAACCGACGTTCCTGCTGGCCATCCCCTACGTCATGGAGAAGGTCTACAACACCGGGCGGGCCACGGCCGAGACGATGGGCCGTGCCACATCCTTCGACCGCGCGGCGCGCATCGCGCAGCGGTACGGGGAGGCCGTCGAGGCAGCCGAACACGGCACGGGGCCAGGGCCTGGCCTCGGGCTCAAGGCCGCCCGTGCGCTGTATGACGTGCTGGTCTACCGCCGCATCCGGGCCGCGCTCGGCGGCAAGGTGCGCTACGTCATCTGCGGCGGCTCCCCGCTCGGGCACCGGCTCGCCGCGTTCTACGCCGGCGCGGGCGTGGCGGTCTTCGAGGGGTACGGCCTGACCGAGACCACCGCCGCCGCCACCGTCACGCCCCCGCTGGGGCCCCGGCTCGGCACGGTGGGTTGGCCGTTGCCGGGTGGTGCGGTCCGGATAGCCGATGACGGGGAGGTGCTGCTGCGCGGCGGTCAGGTCTTCGCCGGCTACTGGGACGGCGAGCGCGGCACGATCACCCCCGCCCGGACGGCCGACGCCTGGTTTGCGACCGGCGATATCGGCGCCTTGGACGCGGCTGGCTACCTCACCATCACCGGCCGCAAGAAGGAGTTGATCGTCACTTCCGGTGGCAAGAACGTCGCCCCGGCCCCGTTGGAGGACCGGTTGCGGGCCCACCCGTTGGTCGGCCAGTGCATGGTCATCGGCGACAACCGCTCGTACATCACCGCCCTGATCACCCTGGAACCGGACGGCCTCGCCCACTGGCGCCGGATGCACAAGAAGCAGGATGTGCCGCGGCAGGAGCTCTGCCGGGACGCCGCGCTGCTTGCGGAGCTCGGACGCGCCGTGGAGGACACCAACAAGTTGGTGTCCAGGCCCGAGTCCATTCGCCGCTTCAGGGTGCTGCCGGTGGACTTCACGGAGGAGTCCGGGCACCTGACGCCATCGCTGAAATTGCGCCGGGCCGCGGTCGCCAAGGACTTCGCGGCGGACATCGAGGAGTTGTACACGAAGGAATGAAACCCGGGCCGCCTGAAGCCCGCCCCACAGCACCCCGGGGCAAGGATGCGCGGGAACTCGGTAAGCGTCCGGTGAACCCATCCCGCGCAGCACACGAGGGCATCCGGGGCCGTCGGAGAGAAAGCCGACATAAACCTGACAACAAGCCGCAGCAAGCCGCGATAAGCCACCCGGAAGCGGCAGACCCAGGGGCAGGACAGAGCAACGTGACGGAAGTCCGTCAAGGGTTTGGCGCAGGAAAGGCAGGAGCCCCGCTTCCCCGCCGAAACGGGGAGCAGGGCTCCTTGGGTACTACATCAGGAACGAATAGGTGCTGACCGCGATGGCCGAACCCCGCGTAGATCCGCGCGGATCAGACAGGGGTGACGTTCTCCGCCTGCGGGCCCTTCGGACCCTGCGTGACGTCGAAGTTCACCTGCTGGTTCTCCTCCAGGGAGCGAAAACCAGAGGCGTTAATCGCGGAGTAGTGGACGAAGACATCCGGGCCGCCGCCGTCCTGGGCGATGAAGCCGAAGCCCTTTTCAGCGTTGAACCACTTCACGGTTCCGGTAGCCATAAGCCCTCCTTGGGCCAAAGGGTTGCCCTGCTCCAGAACCTGCAAGAAGTCTGAAAACTACAAAAGCCCGCGGCGTCACATGCTCCGCAGGCTCTGTACTGCAAGGGAAACCAAACTGCAACTTGCGGCGAGCCTAGCACGGCAGATGCCGAGGGGAAAGAGCGAAAGATCACGGGGACGGGCGGTTTCCGATCACGGCGGAAGGGAAAAGCGCGCACGTCAGATGGGGTCGGGCGGCCGAGGTAAGCAAAGGCGCCGCGCTGCTACGCCCCCCGGCTCAGCCGCCGCGTTACCCCGGGGCTAGCCTCCGGATGTGGACAATTCAACCCCTGTCGCCGCTACCGCCACCGGTCACGGCCGGAGCCGGCCGCGGGTCGGCCACATCCAGTTCCTCAACTGCGTGCCCCTCTATTGGGGGCTCGCCCGCACCGGTAGCCTCCTCGATCTTGAGCTCACCAAGGACACCCCCGAAAAGCTCAGTGAGCAGTTGATCCGCGGGGAACTGGACATCGCTCCGGTCACCCTGGTGGAGTTCCTGCGCAACGCGGACGACCTGGTGGCCTTCCCCGACCTCGCGGTCGGCTGCGACGGCCCGGTCATGTCCTGTGTGATCGTCTCGCAAGTGCCCCTTGATCAGCTGCACGGCGCACGCGTCGCCCTCGGCTCCACGTCGCGTACCTCCGTACGGCTGGCGCAGTTGCTGCTCTCCGAACGCTTCGGCGTGCAGCCCGACTACTACACCTGCCCGCCCGACCTGGGCGGGATGATGCAGGACGCACAGGCGGCGGTGCTGATCGGCGACGCCGCGCTGCGGGCCAATTTGCATTACGCGCCCAAGCTCGGCCTCACGGTGTACGACCTGGGCCAGATGTGGAAGGACTGGACGGGACTGCCGTTCGTCTTCGCGGTCTGGGCCGCGCGGCGCGATTACCTGGCGCGCGAGCCGGAGTTGGTGCGCCAGGCGCACCAGGCGTTCTTGGCCTCGCGGGACGTCTCCCTGGAGGAGGTCGCCAAGGTCGCCGAGCAGGCGGCACGTTGGGAGGTGTTCGACGCGGCCATGCTGGAACGCTACTTCACCACCCTGGACTTCCGCCTCGGCCCCGACCAGCTCGCCGGAATCGCCGAGTTCGCCCGCCGCACGGGCCCGACGACGGGCTATCCCGCCGACGTACGGGTGGACCTGCTGCACAGCACCGCGGGATAGCCCCAGCCTCCGCCGCCCGGGGCTGTGCTTACCGTTTCGCCGTTCCGCCCATCCGCCGTGTTGCCGTGTCGGCCCCCTAGTTGACGTACGTCCGCGGGGTCGTCGGTACCCTGCCCGCGCTGCGTGCCGCGCACCTAAGCTGGGTGGCGCAGTGGAGGGGGAGGCAACACGATGTACCCGCTGGAACCGGACGATCCCCGTGGCATCGGCGCGTACCGGCTGCTGCGGCGCCTTGGCGCGGGCGGGATGGGCCGGGTGTACCTGGGCCGCAGCGTGGGCGGACGTACCGTCGCCGTGAAGGTCGTCCATCCGCACTTCGCGATGGATGCCCAGTTCCGGGCCCGCTTTCGGCGCGAGGTGGAGGCGGCCAGACGGGTGGGCGGTGCCTGGACGGCGCCCGTACTCGACGCCGACCCGGACGCGTCCGTGCCCTGGGTGGCCACCGGCTATGTCGCGGGCCCCTCGCTGACCCAGGCCGTCGAAGAGATGGGCGCGCTGCCCGAGGAATGCGTACGCACGCTCGGCGCGAGCCTGGCCGAGGCGTTGGTTGCCGTGCACGGGCTCGGCCTGGTGCACCGCGACGTCAAGCCGTCGAACGTACTCCTCGCCCTGGACGGCCCCCGCCTGATCGACTTCGGCATCACCCGCGCCATCGACGGCACGGCCTCCCTCACCTCCACCGGCGTCTCCATCGGCTCGCCCGGCTATATGTCGCCCGAGCAGATCCTTGGCAAGGGCGCCACCGAGGCCGCCGATATCTTCTCGCTGGGCGCGGTCCTGGCGTACGCGGCCACCGGGCGCAGCCCCTTCCCCGGCGACTCCTCCGCCGCGCTGCTGTATCGCGTGGTTCACGAGGAGCCGGAGTTCGGGGCGCAACTCGTCGGCGAGCTGCGGGAGGTGGTCGCCTCCTGTCTGGTCAAGGACCCCGCCGGTCGCCCCACTCCGGCCGAGCTCGCCCGCCGGCTGGCCCCGGATGGTGGCGCGGCCGGGCTGGTGCGCACCGGGTGGTTGCCCGCCCCACTGCTGGAGGGTGCCAGCCGCCGCGCCATGGAACTGCTCGATCTGGAGGGGGAGCCGCCGGTTCCGTACGGCCCTGGGTCGGCGGGATCGGGGCCGGCGAGTCCCGAGGCAGCCTGGCCGGTCGCGGGAGGCGGAGCCGATGTAGGCGGCGTCTCAGCGGCGGTCGGCACGGAGGCCGCGGGCCCCCAGACGGTGGGCGTGGACACGGGCGTACCGGTGGGGGCGTCCGGCGCGGACGGCACTCGCAGCGGCGGCGGGGCCAGTACGGCAGGCGAGGCTAGCGGGACCGGTGGGGCTGGCGGGACCGGTGGGGCTGGCAGTGCTGGCAGTGCTGGTGGCACCAGCGGGGCCGAGGCCGCGGGGGGCTCGGCCGGCCAGGCGTACGGGGCGTTTGGGCCGCCCGACCCCTCGTACGGTGGTGCCGCGCACGGCGGAAACACGCACGGCGGGGACGCGCACGACGGTGCCGCGCACGGTACGGCCGGGCGCCCGGGCGGCGCGAGCATGGTCGCCCCGCCTTCACCGCGCCAGTCCCCGGACGGCGCGAGCCAGAGCCTCGCCATGGGATCGGGTACGGACACGGCAGCCGATGGGGCTCGGCCCCGCCCGGCTGTGGGGCAGGCCGCGATGGCGAGCGTGAGCACGGCCACCGGGTTGCGCTCGGCAGGGGACGGGCAGCGCGAGCAGCGCCGGATGGCGCTCACGGCCGCGTTCGGACGGCGGAATCGGCCGAAGTGGGTGAGTTGCTCGTTGGTGCTCTCGGTCGCGGGCGCGCTCGCGGCGGCGACGACGGTGGCGTTCGTCTTCCAACTGCTGCCGGGCAGCGGTGGCGGGGACGACACCAACGCGGGTGACAGCAAGCCGAGCCAAGCACCCTCGCCCGGCTCCTCTTCTTCATCGGATGAGACCAGCAGCCCGAAGGAAACCGACAGCCCGGCAGCCGCCAGGGACAACGTGCCGAAGGAGTTGATCGGCACCTGGACGGGCCCCATCTACGCCAAGGGGAAGTACAACGGCGAGCACACCGCCACCGTCAGGCAGGGCCGCAAGGGCTCCATCGTCGTCAAGGCCGTGAACGACGTCTTCGGCCAGAAGTGCTTCGCCGAGGGCAGGCTGATCTCGGTGACGGAAGGGAACACCCGGCTGACGATCACCGAGCTCACCGACGAGTCGCAGGGCAGCGCCTCGTTCCTGTGCACGGGGGTCACCGCCGAGGCCACGTACACGCTGGACGAGGGCAAGCTCGTCTACAAGTCCAAGGACGAGGCGGGTGGCCGGCCCACGGCTCGGATGAACAAGAAGCCCTAGCCGGTAGGCACCCAACCCCGTAGCCGGTACGCACCCCGCCCCGCCCCGCACCCCGGCACGGCCCCGCTTTCACGCCGCCTTGCCGGCCGCAGACGGACGCGTCGGACCCCTGGCGTACGCTGGATCAGTCCGTACGTAACCCTCCGGAAGGGACGCCCCGGTGGCGGAGAACGCCGATTTGCAGCCCGTCCTCGACCGCGCCGCAGGTGGCGGTCGGATCACCCCGGAGGAGGCGCTCGACCTCTACCGGTCCGCGCCTCTGCACGCGCTCGGCGCAGCCGCCGACGCCGCGCGCCGCCGGCGCTACGCGGGAACCGAGCACATCGCGACGTACATCATCGAGCGGAACATCAACTACACCAACCTCTGTGTGACGGCCTGCAAGTTCTGCGCGTTCTACGCGGCGCCCAAGGACACTGAAAAGGGCTGGACCCGCGACCTGGACGACATTTTGCGGCGCTGTGCCGAGACGGTCGCACTCGGCGGCACGCAGATCATGTTCCAGGGCGGCCACCACCCGGACTTCGGCGTCGAGTATTACGAGGAGAACTTCGCGGCGATCAAGAAGGCGTACCCGCAGCTGGTGATCCACTCGCTGGGCGCTTCGGAGATCGACCACATGGCCCGGATCTCCGGTGTCTCCGCCGATGAGGCCATTCGCCGCATCCACGCCGCGGGGCTCGACTCGTTCGCCGGCGCGGGCGCCGAGCTGCTGCCGGCCAGGCCGCGCAAGGCCATCGCGCCGCTCAAGGAGTCGGGCGAACGCTGGCTGGAGATCATGGAGATCGCCCACAACCTCGGTGTCGAGTCCACCTCCACCATGCTGATGGGCACCGGCGAGACCAACGCCGAGCGGATCGAGCACCTGCGTATGATCCGTGACGTCCAGGACCGCACCGGCGGCTTCCGCGCCTTCATCCCGTACACGTACCAGCCCGAGAACAACCACCTGAAGGGCCAGACGCAGGCCACGCTCTTCGAGTACCTGCGGATGATCGCCATCGCGCGGCTCTTCCTCGACAACGTGGCGCACATCCAGGGCTCGTGGCTGACCACAGGCAAGGAGGTCGGCCAGCTCTCGCTGCACTACGGGGCGGACGACCTGGGCTCGATCATGCTGGAGGAGAACGTGGTCTCCTCGGCCGGGGCCAAGCACCGCTCCAACCGGATGGAGATCATTGATCTGATCCGCAAGGCGGACCGGGTGCCGGCCCAGCGCGCCACCACCTACGAGCACTTGGTGGTGCACGACGACCCGGCCAATGACCCGGTGGACGACAAGGTCTTCTCACACCTGTCCTCGACCGCGATCGAGGGCGGCACGGCACATCCCGAGCTCAAACTCATCGAAGCCCGCTGATCCGGGGCCGGGTGGGGCCGGGGCGGCTGGAGGCCGAAGCGTGCTGACGATTCATGGGGCCGAGCTGCTGCTGACGGGCCCGGGGGCGGAGCCCGTTGTGGACGGGGCGGTCGTGGTGGACGGCGCGCGCATAGCGTCGGTCGGCCCGTACGAGGAGATGGCGGCCGAGCACCCGGGGGCGCGCGTACGGCGCTGGCCCGGGTTGCTCACGCCGGGGTTGCTCAACGCGCACGCGCCGGCGCTCTTGGAGGCCGCGTACCACCCCGACCCGCGCGAGGAGGAGCAACTCGGCAGCGAGCCGCTCGCCGACCCGGCGGCGCTGGCCGGTCTTGAGCTGGCCGACGCACGGTGGGGCGAGTCCGCGCGCCGGGGCACCCAGCGGATGCTGCGGCACGGGACGACGGCGGTGGCGGGCCCGTTCGAGCGGCCTTCGGTCCGTACGGCGGTGGCCCGGGCGGGCCTCGTGGTGATCGCGGGGCCTCGCGCGACGGTTCCTGCCCCCGCCGAACGGGTCTCGCTCGATCCGATCGCCGCGCTGCCGGCAGGCACCTCGCCCGAGACGGCCTTCACCGGCCCGCTGGCGCCCGGAGCCCGGGCGGACTTCGCGGTGTTCGCGGTCCCGCTGATGGCGGACTTGGCGAAACAGGGCGCGGTGAGCTGCGTTGCCACGGTGCTGGACGGACGGCTGGTCTTCCGCCGCCGCTGAGGCATGTGCCTCCGTGGGGCCCCGCCTCCCTAGGGTCTTTGCCCCCGGCGAGGTGTGGGCCCTTCGCCGGGGGCTTGCGCCTCGGTTACGGCTCGCGCCGCCCGGGTGACCCGCGGAGGAGGCCCGGGGCGGCCGGGTGAACAATGGGAAGCGTGACCCGAGCATCCCTGGACAAGCAGCCGCACGAAGTCGCCGCGATGTTCGACGACGTGGCGGCCAACTACGACCTGACGAACGACGTGCTGTCGCTCGGGCAGTCCCGACTGTGGCGCAGGGCGGTCGCGCGCGCCGTGGACGCGCGCCCGGGGGAGCGGGTGCTCGACCTGGCCGCGGGTACGGGAACGTCATCGCTGCCGTTCACGGCCGCCGGTGCGTACGTGGTGCCCTGTGACTTCTCGCTGGGCATGCTGCGGGCGGGCAAGAAGCGGAACCCGTTCCTCCCGCTGACGGCAGGCGACGCCACGCGGCTGCCGTTCGCGGACGACGTCTTCGACACGGTGACGATCTCCTTCGGGCTGCGCAACATCCAGGACACCGAGGGCGCGCTGCGCGAGATGCTCCGAGTGACCAAGCCCGGGGGGAAGGTCGTCATCTGCGAGTTCAGCCAGCCGACGTGGGCGCCGTTCCGCACCGTTTACACGGAGTACCTGATGCGCGCCCTGCCGCCGGTCGCCACGGCGGTGAGCAGCAGCCCGGACGCGTACGTCTATCTCGCCGAGTCCATCCGCGCCTGGCCCGACCAACCCGGCCTCGCCGCCGCCCTTCAGCGCGCGGGCTGGACTCGGGTCGCCTGGCGCAACCTCACCGGCGGCGTGGTGGCCCTGCACCGGGGCACAAAGCCGCGCAACGTGGAGTAAGTGGGGCCGGTAGGGGCGGCAGCCACGGAGCGGCGGCGGCGGGGTGGCGCGGGGTTACCTCGCCGGAGGGCGCGAAGGGGCGCACAGGAGTGCGGAGGGGCGCGTCGGGCGCAGGCGGGGCTGGTCATGGGGGGTCGGCCTTGCCTCGATGGGGGACGCGAAGCCCGCTCGCCGCTAGAGTGTGCGGCCACCCCCCGCCGTACCTCGCCTCGCCGAACCCACGGAGTCTCCCGTGCCGTCGAAGTCCTGTTCTACCTGCGGTGTCTCGGCACCCACCGACGCGCGTTTCTGCATGGGGTGTGGGTGCGACCTCCATATGGCGATCCCAGCGCCGGACATACCCGCCGACGAGGCAGGGGGGTACGCATCCGCGGAGGCGCCAACGCAGCCTGTACCCGCCGACGCGGCAACGAAGCAACTAGCCGACGCGGCAACGAAGCAGCTAACGGCCGACGCGGTCGCGAAACACATACCCGCCGACGAGGCAGGTGACGACGCGTCCGCCGAGGACTCAGCGGACGGAACCCCGCCCGAACCTGACGGACCATCAGTTCTCCTGCCGCACACGGCACCTGACGTCGTATCCGATGCCGTGCCATCGGAGGCGCGGACGGATGCCCATACGACCCGGATCGACGCGCGGCCCGCCGACTCGAACGCGACGGTCACCTCTCCAGTCACCCGCTCCACGACACCCCCGCCTTCCTCCCCCTCCTCTCGCATGCGGGGCCCGGTGCCGCCGCCCCCTCCGCCCGGCACACCGCTGCGCAGCGCATACGGCAGACCGCCCGCGGCCCCAGCCGCCTCTGCCTTACCCGACTCCACCCCCGCCGCGTACGCCCCGCAGCCGCAGCCCGCGCCGCACTCCGCCGCGTACGCCGCGTCGCCCCAGCCAGGGCCGCAGACCGTGCCGCAGCCAGGGCAGCAGGCAGGACCGTACGCCGACCCCTACCCCGCGGCAGGAGGCCCCGAGGTGTCTGGAATGTCCGGTGAGCCCAGGGAGCCCGGGACGCCGCGCAACCGGCGGCGGGTGCTGGTCTGGATGGCGGTCGGGCTGGCGGCATACGTGATCGGTGGTAGCGCCACGGCCGGGGTGCTGGCGCTGCGGGACGACGACGAGGGCGCCGACCGCAAGACCGTCGCGGCGCAGAGCGAGTCCCCGAGCGGTGACGACCGCGACGCGACGCCGGAACGTGGCTCGACATCCACCGCGTCATCGCCACCCCCCTCCCGATCGCCATCAGCTTCGCCGGATGGGGATGAAGGTGGCAGCTCGACGTCCCCCACAGCTCCCGCCCTTCCCTCGGGGTACCCCACCGAGCCCCCCGACCTGAATCCCGGCCCGACCAGCGCCCCACTCGATGACCCGGATGCCGGCAACCCGCCGGACGGCTACCGCACGGCGCAGGACCCGCAAGGCTTTTCGCTCGCCGTGCCCGAGGGCTGGGAACGGGAAGTGGAAGGCGGGCAGATCGACTACCGCGGGCCGGACGCCGCAGGCGACAGCGCGTATCTGCGCATCGGCATCGTGCCCGGCACCACTCAGTCGGCGATCGATCACTTCCGCGAGCTTGAGGAGATCACGTCCTCGCGTACGCAGGACTACGCGCAGGTGGAGCTCGCGGCCAACACCTTCCAGGGACGGGCCGGCGCCCGCTGGGAGTTCACCTGGGTGGAGAAGAAGTCAGGCCGTGCGATGCACGCCATCGACCAGGCATATGTCACGGACGACGGCACGGAGTACGCGCTGTACTACCAGGGCCCAGCCGAGTCGTTCGCGACGGACCGGGCGGCGTTCGATACGGCACTGGAGACCTGGTCGCAGGGCGGTTGAGCGGGCCGACCGCGAACCGTGAATTGTGCACCCGCACAGCGCACACCCACGTACCGCGAGCCACACACCGCGAACGGCTGCCCGCGCGGCCAAGCTGGAGGTCACAGGCCAGAGATCAAAGGTCACAGGCCAGAGGCCAGAGATCACAGGCCACAGCCCACAGGCCAGAGATCAGAGATCAGAGATCAGAGATCAGAGATCAGAGATCAAAGGTCGAGTCGGAAGCACGCCGCACGCGTCTTGGAGACTGGCGAGACGAACGTCTCGCTCTCCTTCATGCCCACCCGCCGGGTGACCGCTATGGAGCGCTCATTGCGCTCGGCCACCATCGCCACGACGTGCCGGATGCCCACTGCCCGGACCCGCTCCAGTGTGGTTTCGGCGGCGAGCGTCGCGTACCCCTGGCCCCAGAACGCGCGGCCGAGCCGCCAGCCGATCTCGATCTCACCCCTTGGACCCCACTCGTGCGGCCAGGGCTGCGCGCCGGTGAAGCCGATGACCTCGCCGGTGCCGTTCAGCAGGGTGTAGAGGCAGATGCCGAGGTGCTCGTGGTGGGCCCGTTGGCGGGCCGTGAACTCTTCGTAATGGGCGAGGTCATGTGAGGTGCCGCCGTGAAACTCCATGACGTCTGGGTCGTCGAAGAGCCGGTGCCAGGCAACGGCGTCCTCGGCTGTCGGCACGCGCAACTGGACAGTAGAGCCGGTAATCGGCATCAGGGGCGCCCCTCTCACGGGTTCGAGTACGACACATAGACTGCACTTGTCCAGTGCCCGGCGCGACCGGCACGCAGATACCGAGTCTTCGGGAGAACCTCCGTGAGCGAGAACGCCCCCGCCGAGACCGTCCCTTCTCAGACCGGCGCCACCGAGACCGACGGCCCAGGGAACGACGAGCCAGGGACCGGAGCCGCTGAGGCCACCGTGACCAGCGCAATCGGATCGGGCGCCACCGAGACCACCACCGGAACTGACGCCGCTGGCTCTGATGCCGCCACCGGGTCTGACGCCGAGACCGAGGCGGTCATCGGGGCCGACGCCTCCGCGGTCGCCGGCACCCCCGCGGTCGCCGGCACCTTCGCCGACTCGGCCTCGCCGTCCGCCGTCGCCGTGGGACGCGGTGCTGACGCGCTCTCCGAGCGGACCGCCGATGTGATCGTGGTCGGGGCCGGTCCGGCCGGTTCGACCACCGCGTACTACCTCGCCAAGGCCGGGCTCGACGTCCTGCTCCTGGAGAAGACGGCGTTCCCGCGCGAGAAGGTGTGCGGCGACGGCCTCACCCCGCGCGCCACCAAGCAACTCGTCGCCATGGGCATCGATATCAGCGAGGAAGCCGGCTGGTTGCGTAACCAGGGCCTGCGCATCATCAGCGGCGGCACCCGACTCCAGCTCGACTGGCCCGAGTTGGCCTCGTACCCCGATTACGGACTGGTCCGCAAGCGGGACGACTTCGACGAGCAGTTGGCGGTGCAGGCGCAGAAGGCGGGGGCGCGACTGTACGAGCGCTGCAACGTCGGTGCGCCGATCATCGACCCGCGGACGAACCGCATCACGGGCGTGAACGCCAAGTTGGGCGAGGACAAGACCCCGGTCACCTTCCACGCCCCGCTCGTCGTCGCGGCGGACGGGAACTCCTCGCGGCTGTCCCTGGCCATGGGCCTGCACCGCGCCGAGAACCGCCCGATGGGCGTGGCCGTACGCACCTACTTCGACAGCCCCCGCACCCAGGACGACTACCTGGAGTCGTGGCTGGAACTGTGGGACCGGCGCGGCGACAAGCCCAACCTGCTGCCGGGTTACGGCTGGGTCTTCGGCATGGGCGACGGCACCTGCAACGTCGGCCTAGGCGTACTCAACACCTCCAAGACTTACAAGGACATGGACTGGCGCGAGGTCCTCAAGGCGTGGTGCGCCTCGATGCCCGAGGAGTGGCAGTTCACCCCCGAGCACATGACGGGCCCCATCCGCGGCGCCGCGCTGCCGATGGCCTTCAACCGGCAGCCGCACTACACGCGCGGGCTGCTGCTCGTCGGTGACTCCGGCGGCATGGTCAACCCGTTCAACGGTGAGGGCATCGCGTACGCCATGGAGTCGGCGCAGATCGCGTCCGATGTCATCGTCCAGGCGAAGGCCCGCCCGACCTTCGCCCAGCGCGAGGCCGCGCTTGAGCGCTACCCGCGCGTCCTGAAGGACACCTACGGCGGCTACTACACGCTCGGCCGCGCCTTCGTGAAGCTCATCGGCAATCCGAAGATCATGAAGATCGCCACCGAGCGCGGCCTGACGCACCCGCTGCTGATGCGCTTCGTACTGAAGATGCTGGCCAACCTCACCGACCCCACGGGCGGCGACGCCATGGACCGCATCATCAACGGCCTGACCAAGGTGACACCGCGGGCGTAGCCCCTGGCGGCACCGGTAGGGGTGCGGTGTCCCTGGCTGTTCGGTTAGGGGTGCGGCGCCGTCCTTTGCGGGGCGGCGCCGCGCCTTTGCGGTTACGGGCGGGCGGCCCGGCGTACGGCGGTCGCACTCTCACACGTTGACGATCTTCACCTTCGGTGAGCCGGGCAGCTCCTCGGCCGCCTTGCACAACGCCGGGATGTGCGACGTGTCGGAGGTGACGAGCAGCACCGGGGGCGTGCAGAGCGCGGCGGTGGCCACCACGAGTGCGTCCACGAGGCACTCGTGCCCATCAAGGCCGGAGACGTTCAACAGCTTCGCAGCGGCGTCTATCACGGCGTCGCTGACAGGTTTCACGTCGAACCGAGACAGCAGGAACTGGAGCCGTTTTTCGGCGTCCCCGCTTCGGCGTACTTCCAGGGGTGTCAAGGCGGAGAGCGCCACTCGTCGGCCGTTCTGCTGAGCGACCTCGATGCGCGCCCGCATCCCCTCGTCACCATCGACGTGCAGCGAGAGCCCTTGGGCGTCCAGGACGAGCGTGCCCTCGCTCTTGGCCTTGGTCTTGAGGCGCTTGCTCACCATTCCTGTTCCGCCTGTCGCCGCGCTTCGGCGGAGACAGGTCCGAACGCCTTGCGGTCAGTGGCCACGACCTCACGGAGCTTCTGCGCGGCGAGCCATTCCTCCAGGGCCTCAGCCACAACGGAGGAGAAGCCGTTCTTGCCGGTGCGCTCCTCGACTTCCTTGATCAGCGACTGAGCCAGTGACACGGATCTCTTACCGGCACGCTCGGCGGCTGGGTTGGCTGCGTGGCTGCTCATTCCTAAAACGTAACACCGCTGGTAGGAAAAATCTCGTACGGAGCATGGTGGGCTCGGTGGAACCAAGGTGCCGCCGCGGGCGTAACCCCCTGGCAGCACCGGTAGGGGTGCGGTGTCCCTGGCTGTTCGGTTAGGGGTGCGGCGCCGTCCTTTGCGGGGCGGCGCCGCGCCTTTGCGGTTACGGGCGGGCGGCCCGTGTCCGTCGCGGCAGCACGGCCGCGGGCTCGGTCTCGGGCGTGGCCTCGGTCTCTGTCTTGGGCGCGGCCTCGGACACGGTCACGGACGCCGTCTCGGTCACGGACGCCGTCTCGTGAGGCGCGCTGTAGAACTGCCGGGCCCAGCGTCGGTAATTCGTGATCGGCCCGTCTCCCTTCGCGAGCCGGGGGCGCTCCACATAGGTCTTGTGCGACCAGATGGGGAAGTCCTTGCAGAAGTCGTACGAGCCCACCCAGGCCAGCGGCCGGGCGACCAGCGCGGCGAACGTCGTCGCGGCCCGACCCTGGCCGAGCCGGTCGAACCGCATGGAGCCGGACACGTAAATCTCCACGTGCGTGGGGTCAACGGGGGTGACGGTGAGCACCGAGCGGATGTGGCAGCCGATCTTCGGCACCGAGATGTCCGCGTAGGCGATGCCAAGGCCCTGCACGCGCACGGTCAGCTCCGGTGCAGCGGCGGACACCCACGCCGCCTGGTTGCCGGCAGGCCGAATCCGGAACCCGCTGTGCATGGCGGCCCCCTCGAACCAGGGCTCGATCAGCACCTCGCCGACCGTCCCGTGAATCGGTGTGAAGTGGCCGTAGTCGATGATGTTCTCGATGACGTCCTGCGGGTGTTCGCGCATCGAGTGCCACATGCCGTACGGGACCGGGTACCCCTCTTCCTCGGGCCACGGCTCGATCTCCCAGGTGGGCGGCTTCCCCTCGGCGTGCTGCCACACATAGAGCAGGTCGTCCACCTCCCGGCAGTGCAGCGCACCAAGGCGCGCCTTGGGCGGCGGGGTGTCGTAGCCGGTCTTGACGCAGGCGCCCTCCGGGTTGAATTGGAAGTGGTGGAAGGGGCAGACGATGTTCTCGCCGCGTACCGTCCCGCCGTGGCCGAGATGGGCCCCCAGATGCGGGCAGTACGGGCGTACGGCACGGAGCTTCCCGCTGGCGGTGCGGTACAGCACCACGTCCTCACCCATCAGCCGCCGGGTCACCACCGCGCCGGGCCGCAACTCCTGACTGGTCGCCAGAGCGAACCAGCCGTCCGGATACGGCAACCGAGGCGCCTGCTCCGTCTGCGTCGGCCCCAGCCTCTTCTGCCGCCGATCAGCGAGGCGCGTGCTCCAAACCTGCATGGTGTGGCCTTCCCGTAGACACCGGCGCCCTGGCCCCCGGCCGGTAGCGAACCTTTGTGCCTGCGAGCGTTCCGGAGCGCGGCGCGATGAAGCGGGCTTTCGCCGGAAAATCACTGGAAGTCGTGAAAGAGACGAGGCCAGATGTCACCGCTGCAACGCCTACTGATTGCGGAGTCCGGCGAGTCAGTTCCTTCTGCGGCGCTTTCGCGCCCGACGGTTCAGGCTATGAGTAAGCGGAGGCCGAGTTCTGCCGCATCGAGGGCGACGAGGTCGCGGTTGCGCTCGGCCCATCGGCCCGAGGACAGGTCGTCGCGGAGTCCGTTGACGGCCCGTTGTTCGGCCTGCGGTCCGACTCTGGTCCATACCGATACCGCGCGGCGCACATCTTCCTCCAGGTACGCCTCGGGCCGGCGCCAGTGTGCTTCGAAGAAGCCGTCAGCGCAGTCCCACGGGATGAGCACCGGCTCCGCGTGGCCCCCGATCGCGCGCGTCAGATCGGCCAGTGAAGGCCAGTCGGTGAGAAGGCCAGCGAATTCGGGCAGGTAGTCGCGCGTGAGCCAAAACCGCTGAAGCCACCCGGTCGTACTGGCGTCGTAGGTGAACACCACCACACGGCGGGCCACGCGCCGCATCTCGCGTAGGCCCGCGATCGGGTCCTGCCAGTGATGCACGGTGCTGAAGGCCATCGCGGCGTCAAAGGACTGATCCTCGAACGGCAGGCTCTCCGCGCTGGCGGCCACGCACGGCGCCGCGCCCACGGGACGCTGCGCCCGCATCACCGCCGATGGTTCCACCGCGGTCACGTCGCGATCCGGGGGCTCGTAGGAGCCGGTGCCGGCCCCGACGTTCAGTACCGTCCGTGCATCCCCGAGCGCAGCCCAGACCCTTGCGGCGATCCGCGGCTCGGTGCGCCGCGTCGCTGGGTAAGCGGACCCAATGGCGTCGTACAACTGCGCGCCAAGCACTCTTAGTCGCTCCTCTGACGTCGTCTCGATCCCCATTGCCCGTGCCTTCAATTCCGTGTCGATGGCCGTCACCATGGCGGCAGCGCGGTCGCGTTGTTCCAGCAGTAGGCCGCGCAGCCGGTGCAGGTGCGCGACCGCGTCGGTGGCCGGGTCGTCCACCAGATCCGCGATGTCGCGCAATGCGAAGCCCAGCCGCCGGTAGGCGAGCACCTCCCGCAGTCGCTCCACGTCGCTCGCCGAGTAGGCCCTGTAACCGGCCGCGGTGCGCGCGGACGGCTGCACGAGGCCGATCTCGTCGTAATGGTGCAGCGTGCGAACGCTCACGCCTGCCAGCTCGGCCACGCGCCCCACGGTCAGGTGTTCTTCCACACCACTGACCATGCGGCATGACGCGGCGTGAGGGTCAAGTGCTGCGCTCCAGGTACCGTCCGCGCCGGCAGCCCATTCGACCCGTCGCCCACCGGGCCCTCACTGGGGCAGTGGCGGGACCAGTGTTTCCCAGCGCGGGCGACAGCCCCTATCGCCGCTCCAGATGATCTGTTCCGTTGCGGTGACCGTCATGCCGAAGTTGTACAGGCCCGGGGCACCGCGCGCGGACCACTGCCTCCACGCGGCGCCCACCTCATCGGCCAGGCGCCGGGGCCCACCCTGGTAGCCGAGCACAGGGCCGGCGTCCGGCGTCACGAGCGTGGCCCACGAAGAGTGGCCATCGTGCAGCCACGCGGTGACACGCGCGTCGGCCTCCGTGGCGATCCGTACGTCCGGCAGCAGGACGCACAGGGCGAAGAGCAGGCTCGTGTGGGTGTGCAGGGCCCGTACATCGATCTCGACCGGCCCCTGCACCCGCAGCGGATGAGCGTCGCGAATGTCATCCCGGGTTCGTTCTGGCCCGGTGCCCCGACTGGGCATGAACGTGGCCAACCCCTGCATCCAGCCGCTGGCGGAAGCGCCGTCGTCCGCAACGGTGAGCGCGACGTGTCCCAGCCGCCCCCACGGCGTGACGATCCGCCCGCCAGGGCGGGTCTGCGCCACCCAGGCCCACGGAACGCGGTCCACCGCATAGGTCGCGATGGCCCGGTCGTACGGCGCGTCAGCGGGCCAGCCCAACGCGCCATCTCCGCAGTGGATATGGGCCTCGACACCCGCCGCCCGTACCTGTCGGCGGGCCCGATCCACCAGGTGGGCGTCCACCTCGACACTCGTCACCCTGCCGGGACCAACGCGCGCGGCGAGCAACGCCGCATTCCACCCGGCCCCCGTACCGAGCTCCAGCACCCGATGCCCCGGCTCGACCATCAGACAGTCGAGCATGTCGGCCACGACCGAGACACAGGAGAGGGACGAGGTCGGCAGGCCATCAGTGACCTGCGTAATGGTGGAGGCGTAGGGCCCGGCGTACACCAACCGCGCCCAGCGATCCGCGTCCGCAGACCGGTCCACTGGTACGTAGCCGTCGCCGTCCCAGTGCCACAACCGGTCCGGCGCGAACCGGTGCCGCGCCAAGGACCCCCACATGGCCCGCCGCACCCAGGGCGCATTGGCGGGCCAACCGCACCGGGCGTCCATCGCCTGCGTCAGGTCCCGCAACCGCTCGTCAAGTACGGTCATCGGCTACGTCCGTCACGTGCTACGTGCCACTGCGTGGCGCCTGGTCGGGGGGCTTGCCGCGAGGTGGTCCAACGTCCCTGTGGCGACGGTGCGGAGCAGCGCGGCGAGGCTGTCGCGGGTCGGGGCGAGGATGGTCGCGGGGTCGTCACTCTCGCGGAGGGCAATGCGGGGGCCTTGGGGGGAGAGTTCTACGCACTCCTGGCCACCATCGCCTCCGGAGAAGGACGACTTGTGCCAGGGGGTGCCGTGGGGTGCGGTGGGGGCGTTTTCCCGGTGGGCGTGCTCGACGGCGAGTGTGCTTCCGCCGATGGTGGCTAGTTCGATGCAGTCCTGGTTGTTGTCTGGCCCGGAAAAGGACGACTTCCGCCAGTGGTTGACGTGAGGCACCGTGACGATGCCGTTAGGGTCCGCGGCGAGTTCGATGCAAGCCTGGTTGTTATCCGGGCCCGAGAACGACGACTTACGCCAGCAGAGTTGTGCATCGGTCATGGGGGATTCCTTCCCTCGCGATGGTGGTGTGCTCGCACCGGCGAATGTACGCCGCAGCCACCTCCCGGGCGCGGGTCCGTGCACGCGAAATCCGTGCTGCAATTGGGAAGTTGGCCTGTTTTACGGTGCAGGAGCGGCAGGAACCATACGGGCCGTGCCGACCACTCGATCCGCAGTTCACCCGCGGTCACGGCGAACGTGACCGGCTCACCTCGGTCCAGCCAGTGCAGGGCCTCCCATTGCCCTGTATCGAGCCAGCCGTACGCCCGTTGGGCCTCCTTGGGGTCGAGGGTGCCGACAACGGTGCGTAAGGCGACCCGTATCCAGACGATGGCTTGCATGGTGCGAGTTGCGTCGAGGCACTGAGCGAGCGCGTACTGGCTGTTGTCGGTGGCGCGCCGAGTGACGCACTCACATCGGTAACCGAGCTCTAGCAGGTCTCTTTGCTGTGGGACGCCTGGCATGGTCAGCCCTCCGTGCGCTGATGCGGCTAGCCCCAAGAGGCGTGCGGACATGACGAATCGGTCCGCTTCTCAACGGGGATTCCGTGCGACTGGGTGGCCACCCAGGGCGACGGTAGCGTTACGGAGGGACACAAGGCAACTATGTCCCGTGGCAGAGTTGCTGGCGCCGAAATGACAAAGGCCCCCCGCCTGTCGAGGCGAGGGGCTCAGCCGCTGGTCAGCGGGCAGTTACCCTGCGAAGTTGTCCAACGCTCCAGCCTGAACGTGCCTGACGAGCGCGCCAAACTTGCTCCGACTCGTCGCCATGACTATCTCCGGGGCGTCACTCTCGCGAATGGCGAGGCGGTCGCCCAGCTTGGCGATCTCCACGCAATCGTGGCCTCCGGCACCGGAGAAAGAGGATTTCTGCCACTTCAGTTCCATGTTCGGCATTCTCACAATTCTCGTGCGATGTGGTGGATCAGTTGCCTTGACTCGTCCGCGTCGAGTGATGCGTTCGCCGCCTTGTCGAGCAGCGTACGGAACTTTTTTAGCTCGACGTTGATACCCAGGAAGTGCCCGCCGAGTGCGTTGTCGATCCGTACGGTGTCCAGTTGGGCGACCGGGCCTCCGGCGTACAGCACCGGCTGCGTTGCTTCGATGAAATCCTCGCACGTGAACGGGAGGACGCGAACCGTCGTATTGGGCCACTCGGATACGTCGAGCAGGTACGCCAACTGTGCCTTCGCCACCTCGCGTCCGCCGAAGCGCATCCGGAGGGCGGCCTCGTGGATGACCGCTTCGAGTGGTGGTGGGGCGTCCCGTTCCAGGACGGCGCGGCGGCGCATTCTGTGCTCCACGCGGACGTCCACCTCGGCCGGTGGCAGAGCGGGAACGTGCCCGCTGTAAATCGCGCGGGCGTAGCCCTCTGTCTGCAAGATGCCCGGCATGGTGACCGACTGCATCGTACGCAGCGACGTTGCATGGTGCTCAAGCTCGGCGACGTCCAGGGAGCCTGGCGCGAGGACGCCGCGGTACTCGTCCCACCAGAACTGCCCCCGGTGTTCGTGGGTGATGGCGCACAAGGCGTCGATCAGCGCGGCGTCATCGCACGAGTAATACGTGGCCAGGCGCCTGATGCGCTCCTCGGAGACGCCGATTCGTCCCGCTTCCATGTGGCTGATCTTGGCTTGGTCCGTGGACAGCAGGCCGGCGGCCTCGCGCGCTGTCTTGCCCGCCGCCTCGCGCAACTTCCGTAGCTCGGCACCCAATCGCGCCTGACGTGCGGTCGGGTTGTCCCTCGCTGGCATGGCACCTTCTCCGGTTCTGGTCGAAGTCTCCCGCGTAACCGTGCCACGACTGACCCCGTCATCACCACCGAATCGGGGGACTTGCCACGGGGCATGTATGCCAATACCGTCAGTGAGCGTCGCGCTACACACTGCCAAAGCGGCCCGAGCGCAGTCGCCCGTATGCCCGTTGGGGCATCGCGGGAGACGGGCGGGCCGTGGACGGCGTGGGCTGGCGCGGACACTACGGACCGCGTTGGGAGAACGGCATGAGCACCGTAGAAACCGTAGAACTCGCCACACCCCCCACTCACCAGTCGTTTCGGATCAGTACGCCGAACATCCCCATGGCGCCAAAGATCGCCCGGGAGCAGGTCGCCCTGTTACTGCGCCTGACCGACCACACCGAACTCGTAGACGTTGCAATGCTGTTGGTCAGCGAGATCGTCACGAACGTGCACCTCCACACGGCTACGCCGATCGTGGACCTTGACGTCACCGTGTGGTGCGAGCGCGTACAGGTGGCCGTATGGGACGACGCGCCGCGCCGCTGCCCGTACGTACCGCGCCCCGCCCCCGACACTCCCGTCCCCAACACCGCCACGCTCGACGCGGTCGCGCTCGAAGCGGCCGTACGGACCGACGAACGTCCAGGCGACCCCCTAGCGGGAGACGCGGAACACGGCCGGGGGCTCGCGCT
Source organism: Streptomyces zagrosensis (assembly GCF_014203645.1). Lineage (GTDB taxonomy): Bacteria > Actinomycetota > Actinomycetes > Streptomycetales > Streptomycetaceae > Streptomyces > Streptomyces zagrosensis. The sequence goes on from NZ_JACHJL010000014.1 coordinate 122,098, forward strand.
GGTGGAAGAGTTGGCTTCGGCGTGGGGTATCACGTGGCCACACCAGCCGCGGCGACCGGCCAAGTGCGTATGGTTCGCGCTCGACGACCGCACCGGCGCGCTCGACGACTCGGCGCTCAGCGGTGGTACTTGTACAGGTCCTCGGACGTGAGGCCGTGCATGTTGTGCATGCTGATCGAGTTGTAGCTGGTGCGTACGCCGTGCAGTTGGCGCAACCGCTCCTGCTCGATCAGCAACCCTTCCGCCGCCTCGGTGCGCCGCTTACCTCGCTGCCGCAGCCTCCAGTACAACGCCACCACCGCGCCGACCATCCCGCCGACGAACAACATCACCGTGACCACGCGAACCCCCGGGAAGAGCATCTGACACACGCAGCAGACACACGCCCCTTTCACGGTAAGGGCTGGGGCTGTGATCGGCCCCCGCTCAACACCGCGGACTGTCGGCCGGATTGGCTGGACCGGCGTCGAACGTATTGACGCAGTGTCGTACGGTGCTTGCCGTATGCAGTCACAGGGGGCGGCGCGGCGGGCGGCGCCGTGGCAGGGGGCGACCACATGGGACTGGCCGACGAGTGCGCGGCAATGCGAGCGGGGGACGGCGACCCGGCCGCGTTGCTCGGGGAGTTCCGGCGCGCGGTGGTGCTGGTACCGGTGCTGCGCGGCGGATGGATGTCGTCCGCATACGGCGGCATCCGCTGGATCTACGCATTTACCGACGAGAGCGCGCTGGCCCGTTTCCTGCTGTCGCAGGAGGCACCCCCCAACGAGGATCAGGAGTACGGGGCAGTGCTCGGCGCGCGGCTGCTGGACGCGGTGATCCCGGGACTCGGCGACGGGCAGCCGTGCGGCGTCGCGCTGGATGTCGCGGACCCGGACCACTCGACGTTCTTTCCACCGGTGCGCGGCATCGTGCCGGACCACGTGGCGGTGGACCGTACGGCGGACGACACGCAGCGCCAGCAGGGCACCTACCACCCGCAGGACGTATCGCCCACCGCACGCACACCACCCGCAGACCTTTGAATAACGGCAGTACCAACGAGAACCACGAACGGGATCAGGGCCAGGAACGGGCAGGGGGAGGCTCCGTGAGCAGTGCCGGTGACGAGAACGTGTGTATGGCGGGCGACGAGAACCTGAAGCTCACCGAGGAATCACTCCAATCGATCACGCTCGGCATCCGGGCGGCACTCGACGAGTTGAAGGACATCGGCACGGCGACGGAGGCACTCAACGGTGCGGGCCTGTCGGATCTCTCCCTGAGCGGCATGGAGGCCGGACACGGCGGCCTCGCAGGGGACTTCGAGGCGTTTTGCGAGCTGTGGGACTGGGGTGTACGGGGCCTCATGCAGGACGCGGACCAACTCGCCCAGCGGGCCGGGCTGGCGGCAGGGATGACCTGGGAAGAGGACCGGTACGTCGAGGGCACATTCAAGGTTGCGGCGAACGCGGTGATCGGCAACCCGCATGCGACCGAGGAAGAGGTGGAGCAACAGAGCTGGGGCGAGGTGCTCGGAGCTCAGGGGAGGGGTTCGGGCGCCGACGAGCGGTGGCAGCAACTGGGGGCTGACCAACCAGACGGCTCGTAGCGACGGGACTTCGGATGACGGACTAGCGGGTTACGGGGGAGGGGCACATGGGGTTGGGCGACTTCATACCCGACGAGATCGAGGACGCTGTCGAGGAGGGCACCGAGGTCGTCGGCAAGGGTGTGGAAAACGTCGGCAACAAGGCCGCTGACGGGATGGACGCGGTCGGCATGGACGACATGGCCGACTACACCCGCCGAACCTCCAGGGAAGCGGCGGATGACCTAGGCGCCGACGTCGCCGAAATGCGGCTCGGGGAGACCAATAACCCGAAGAAGCTGATCTACGGCAGTACGGACAAGCTGGCGACCACCGTCTCCCACCTACGCGACTTTCAGGCGGCGTTCGAGCGCATTGGCAACGGTCTCAAGGGGCTTCAGTCGTCGGGTTGGCAGGGCGAGGCAGCCGGAGCCTTCCGGCTGAAGATGACTCCGGAGCCGAAGAAGTGGTTCACCGCTGCCGACGCGTTCGAGATGGCCGCGGAGGCCATGGACCGCTTCAGCGACACGGTCGCCTGGGCGCAGGGGCAGGCGCGCGAAGCGCTGGTCGCGTACCGGCAGGCGGAGCAGGACAGCAAGGACGCGGTGGTCGCGTACAACGCGAAGGTGCGGGCGTACAACTCCGACATCCTCGCGTTCGGCCTCTCGGGTGTGGGCGCTGACGGCTCGGACACGGTGCCGCAGCCGCCCGGCGACTTCACCGACCCGGGCCACGCGGGCCGGGAGGCGGCCCAGGAGCAGCTTTCGGAGGCGCGCAAGCAGCGCGACCGCGCGGCGGAGATGGCCCGTACGGCGGTGCGTACGGCACATGCCGCAGCGCCCGAAAAGCCCGGGTACGGGGACCAGGTCCGCAGTGGCATGAACGGGGTGAACCTGGCCGTGAATCACACGGTCAGCGGCGTCATCAGGGGCGGCTCCAACGTCATTGCCTTCGGCCGCAGCCTGAACCCCATGGACCCGTACAACCAAGCGCACCCCGACGAGTTCGCCACCGGCCTCAACAACACCGCCAAAGGCCTCCTGGAGACCGCCAAGGACCCCTTGGGTGCGGCCGACCGCGCGATGCAAAGCTTCAAGAAGGACCCATACGAAGGCGTCGGCAGGCTCTTCGCGGAAGTGGCGGGCCCCAAGGGCGCGGGCCTTGCGAAGACGGGCACGAGCGGTGCCAGACGGGGCGCGGGCGCCGCCCGGCACGGGAGGCACAGGTCACCGGCCCGGCGCGACATGGACCGGGACGGCCCGGGCGGCCACCGGCAGGACGACAACCAGCGCACCACCGGCAACACCGACCCCGTCGATCTGGCCACGGGCAAAATGTTTCTGCCGCAGACCGATGTGAGCCTGCCGGGTGCGCTCCCGCTGGTGTTCACGCGGCGAGTCGAGTCCGGGTACACGGCGGGCAGGTGGTTCGGCCCGTCCTGGTCGAGTACGGCCGACCAACGGCTGGAGATCGATGCGGAGGGCGTCGTTCTGGTCAGCGAAGACGGCCTGCTCCTCGCATACCCGCATCCGGCCCCCGGCGTTCCGACCCTGCCGCAGGCCGGCCCGCGCTGGCCGTTGGAGCGCACGCCCGAGGGCGACTACACCGTCATGGACCCCGAACGCGGCCACCTGCGCCACTACACGGGCCCGGCGTCCGGCGACGCCGATGGAACGGCCCTGCTGGACCGCATCACCGACCGCAACGGAAACACCCTCACCTTCGCGTACGACACCGATGGCGTCCCGACCGACATCGCACACAGCGCGGGCTACCACCTGCGAATCACCACCGAGAACGACCGGATCACCGCCCTGCATCTGGTGGGAGGGGCGGAGGACGGGGGCGACGCGTTACTCCTGCGCTACGGATACACCCAAGGCGACCTCACCGAGGTCACCAACTCATCCGGTTTGCCCCTGCGGTTCGACTACGACGACGAGCACCGGGTCATCGCCTGGACCGACACCAACGACCGTCGCTACGACTACGTTTACGACAACCAGCACCGCTGCATCGCCGAAGGTGGCGAGGCGGGGCACATCGCCATCCGTATCGACTACGACGGCCGTGACGAGGCGACCGGCCATCGCGTCACGACCGTCACCACACGGTCCGGCCACCGCACCCGCTACCTGGTCAACGACGCACTACAGGTCGTGGCCGAAACTGACCCGCTGGGCCACACCGTCCGCCACGAACTGGACCGCCACGACCGTCCGCTCAGCCATACGGACGCCCTCGACCGGACGACCCGCTTCCGCTACGACACGGCGGGTCACCTCGCTGCCGTGGTCCGCCTCGACGGCCGTACGGTGACCATCGACCACAACGAGCTCGGTTTACCGGTGGCGATCACCGGCGCGGACGGCACCACCTGGACGTACGCCTACGACGCCCGCGGCAACCGCACGGCCGCCACCGACCCGGCCGGCCACACCACCCACTTCACGTACGACGAACTCGGCCACCTCACCTCGGTGACCGACGCGCTCGGCGCCACCACCCGGGTGCGGTGCGACGCGGCGGGCCTCCCGATAGAGATCACCGACCCGTTAGGCGCGACCACCCGCTACACCCGAGACCGCTTCGGCAGGCCCGTCACCATCACCGACCCACTGGGTGCTCCGACCCACCTGACCTGGACCGTCGAGGGGCACCTCACTCATCGCGTGGACCCCAACGGGGCGGCGGAGAACTGGACGTACGACGGCGAGGGCAACCGCGTCAGCCACACGGACGCCGGCGGCGGCAACACGACGTACGAATACACCCACTTCGACCTGCTGGCCGCCACAACCGGCCCGGACGGCGTACGCCACACCTTCGAGCACGACGACCACCTCCGCCTCACCCAGGTCACCAACCCCCAGGGACTGACCTGGTCTTACGTCTACGACCCGGCAGGCCGACTGACCTCGGAAACCGACTTCGACGGCCGCAACACCCGCTACGAGCACGACCCGACCGGCGCCCTCACCGCCCGCATCAACCCGCTCGGCCAGACGATCCGCTTGGAACGCGACGCCCTGGGCCGCGTCGTACGCAAGGACGCGGGTGAGGGCCGAGTCACGACGTACGAACACGACGCGGCCGGCCGTCTCCTCGCGGCCATCGGCCCCGACGCGCAGGTGCGCTACCAACGGGACCGGCTGGGCCGCGTCAAGACGGAGATGGCCGGCGACCACGTCCTGTCGCACACCTACGACGCCCTCGGCCGCCGCACCCGCCGCATCACCCCGAGCGGCGCGCGCTCGACCTTCGCGTACGACGCGGCGGGCAACCGCACTCAGCTCACGGCGTCGGGCCGGGCAATGGACTTCGCGTACGACCCGGCAGGTCGCGAACTAGCCCGCCACACCGGCGCACTCACCCTCTCCCACCTCTGGGACCCAGCAGGCCGCCTTACGGACCAGCTCCTGACGCCGACGCCGGGCGGGATACCTGGCACCGCAACCGCAGAGGCGGGGCCCGGCCCGACCGGGGGAACGACGCGCCACCGCCGCTACACCTATCGCCCAGACGGCCACCTCACCTCCGTCACCGACTCGACCACGGGCACCCAGCACTTCGACCTCACCGCGACGGGCCGGGTGACGGCTGTACGGGCGGCCGACTGGTCGGAGACCTACGCGTACGACGCGGCCGGCAACCAGACCCGCGCCCAGTGGCCCGACGACCACGCGACCCCCGAGGCGCGCGGCGACCGCGCGTACACCGGTACGCGCATCACCCGCGCGGGCCGCATCCGCTACGAACACGACGCGGCCGGCCGCCTCATCCTGCGCCAACACACCCGCCTCTCCCGCAAACCGGACACCTGGCGTTACGAGTGGGACGCCGAGGACCGCCTCACCGCAGTCACCACCCCGGACGGCACCCGCTGGCGCTACACCTACGACCCCTTGGGCCGCCGCATCGCCAAGGAACGCCTGGCTCCGGATGGCGAGACGGCCGTGGAACGGGTGAACTTCACCTACGACGGCGGCACCCTCATCGAACAGACCACCACCGCCCCGGACCTACCGAACCCCGTGACCCTCACCTGGGACCACGACGGCCTGACCCCGATATCCCAAACCGAGCGCATCACCGACGCCACAACTCAACACGAAATAGACGCCCGCTTCTTCGCCATCGTCACCGACCTGGTCGGCGCCCCCACGGAACTGATAGCCGAGTCAGGCGAAACCGCCTGGCAATCCCGCACCACCCTCTGGGGCACCACCACCTGGCCCCGCACCAGCCCCGCCTACACCCCCCTCCGCTTCCCCGGCCAATACTTCGACCCGGAAACGGCCCTCCACTACAACATCTACCGCTACTACGACCCGGGGGCGGGCCGGTATCTGTCACCGGACCCCTTGGGGTTGGAGGCGGCGCCTAATCCGGTTGCTTATGTGGACAATCCGGTTACTTGGTGCGATCCGTTGGGGTTGGGGCCAGACGGATGTCCGAAGGGAGAAATTGGAAACCCGTTCAAAGGTCGGAATGCCGCAGAGCGAGCAGCTTTTGATTCTGCCGGAGTGCCGTATGGAACAAAGCCCGATGCCGAGTGGACTGTGATGGGTGACAAACATCTTAAGCACATGCCGGGGCATGTTTACTCACCTGAGCCAACACACTGGGGTAACTTCCGCCAGTACGAGACTGAGCATGGCTCTCGGGTCATAGTGGAGCATACGGACGATCCTGCTGGTCTACATTTCCACGCTGGAGGACCCAAAGGTCTCACCGCAGAGGAACGTCAACGGAATCTAGTGAACTTCGGTTGGGACAGTTCCCGGGAAGGGTACGCGACTATGGAGCGTTATAGGGCGATCCCTAAACCGGGCGGCGATCACCACTTCTTCTACGAGACTGCAAAGGGATAAATTATGTCGAGCGTGGGAATGCGGTTACGTTCTGGCGGCCTTGAGGTGCTGGGGCCTGCCATTGGGGCCACGCCCCCGTCGGTTCACGAAGCCTTTTCGGCCATGGTGAACATCGAAACAGTGCCTATTGCGAGGGTACTTCGGAGGGCCGAGCGTGCGTATGACGAAGTGAACAAGTTGTGGCTGGCCCGGTCGCGGGAGTGTGGCATCTTCGCCACCGATGGATCGTTCCTCGCGGCAGGCAGCATGAAACTCGGATGGTTTCGAGTGTGCCTTACTCCCCAAACGGATCTTTCGCTGATGGCGGATGAGCAGGGGGACATTGAGTTTTTGGCACGTGCCTCTGACGGCCGAGAGGTCTGCGGCGTAACGACCGAGGGTTCGGAATTCTGGATCGTTGTCATCAGCATGACCCGGCGTTGACGGGGTTGCAACGTGCTGGATAAGAGCGTCCACCACGAGCTGATATGGCGCATGCGGCAAAACAAGTAGACGGCAACCCGTCAGACTGCGAACTGAGCGAGGCTATGCTTGCCGATGCTTCATTGGTCAATGCCCTCTTTGAGCGAGCCTCTGCTGAGTGGGCGGTTTTTGATAGGGCCTGCCTGCGCAACGCTTGCATGAATGGAGCTCTGATGGGGCGTGCAAGTTTCGTGGACGCTGATCTGCGCGGTGCTTCAATGTGGAAGGTGAACCTCGCTGGCGCTAATCTGAGAAACCCGGACTTGACCGAAGCAGATATCGAAGAGGCTAACCTCGTCGACGCGAAGATCGAAGGAGCGATGTGGGACGGTGCGCGCTTCACTAATGTACGCCGTGGCGAGTTCGCGCAGCCGCCCGAATAGGAGGTTCGCGAAACGCGGTGGAGTGTGGCTACCAGAAAGGTGCCGAAGTGCAGGAAGTAGCGAGCTGGGAACGTCCGTTTCAGGTGTGGCAGTATTCGGTCAGTCACGCGACGCTGCTCTTGCGGAGCGTAGATCCTCAATACGACACTCGTATCGATGTCCGGTTTCCCGCAGTTTCTCTGATGCACCTGCAACCGGATTACGACAGTTTGACTATTCACAAGATTACCGAAGAAGAAGGCATAGCCTTGCTGGGTGAGTCTGCCGTGGGCCGTGCCACGCATGGAACTCTGTACCTGTTGAATCAGGGTCTTGGCTACGTCCGCTCCGCGCCTTGCCGCTGGCACGAGGACCGAGGTGACCACAAGACGCCGTCTGCGTTCGGGCCTCTGCGTGGTACGGACTAAGCAGGATGGTCCGGCTGCTCCAGGGACACTAAGGAGGTTACGGAAAATGCACCTCGCAGAGGTTCGCCGCACACGTGCGCCGGTCCGCACGGTGAATCGCCTCGTGCGGCATGCGTGGAGCCGTCTTGCTTCACGTAACAGAATCGCAGCCGCCAGACGCTACCCGAACGACCTCGCACCGCAACCACCATCCTGACGTAGCAGCTACCCACCCGGCCAGTCAGGCCAGCGTATCCGCATCGATACGGGAGAGAACGATGTCAGTCTGAGTCTCAATTGCATCGGTGATACGGGTGGGCTTAGCCGGCCTCCGTATCAACTCGGGGAAGAATTCAGGGACATAGGGGTTCACGAGCTTATAAGGGTGCAGCCCGTACTCAGTGAACGGGGCCAGTAGTCGGTCCGCCGAGTTCCCCGTTGCGGCCAAACGTTCAGGGCTGATCTCCACCACGATCTCGCACTCGGGGCGGAGTTGGTCGAGCATGGGCGCAAGGCTTGCGAGCACCACGCCTTCAGCCCCTTCGACGTCGATTTTGATGATCCGGGCACGCCGCAGTTCGGTGGCTGTGACGACCTGCGCCAAGGGCAGGCCCGGCACCACGAACTTGGCTTCATGCCGGTTCGGCTGGACCATAGTCGTGGCCCCCAGATTGCCGGTGTGGGGTACGTACAGCGTGACTTCGCCGGGTTCACTTGTCACCGCCGCTCGCACCACTCGGATGTTCTCTACGTGGTTGAGAGCAAGGTTGGCGAGCAGTTCTTTATGGATGTCGGGCATGGGTTCGATGGCCACCACGGCCCCCTGCCGTCCGACAAACCGAGAGGCGAGCAGCGCGTAGTAGCCGACGTTCGAGCCGACGTCGATGAAGCCGTCCCCGGGTCGTAGGCGCGAGGCAATGAACGCACTGACGCACGGTTCCCAGCTCCCGGTGCTGTAGATCGACCTCGTGATGAAGTCTTTCGTCGTGCTTACCCTCATGTGGACGCCGTGCCGTGTCCGCACTATCCGCGAACGCCGTGGATTCTGCTGTAGACCGACCTCCAGCCACTCCCGCAGCAACGCGCGCTTCGGCCGCATGCCCGGGCCGTATCGCACGTACCAGCGCGCAGCGATCAGCGCGGCAGTCCACGGCGGCGGCAGCAGGCGTGTCTCGGATGGGGGAGTACGCGTCGGCGCGGCAGCCATGCCAGCGGCCTCGCGGCCCTCATCTTCCTGTGACAACGGAATCCGTCCCTATGGCGTTTAGTTCAACTGGCGGGAGTCATGTGGCGTGCCTGAGATACGCCACATGACTGCCAGAGCCCCTGGAGGCGTCTCCGGTAACGCGAAAGGGCCGTCGCTCACCCCGGAGGGGAGCGACGGCCCTGCGTGCGTCAGAGCGCCGCTCAAGGCGTGCGCAGAGCGCAGCTCAAAGTGTGCGCAGAGCGCAGCTCAAACCTCAGAGAACCCGAACCGCGCCAGTCGGCATGTCGTAGCTCATGTCCCGCTGCACGACACCCGTGCCGGAGTTCTGCGCGCCGATGAACTGGCCGCCGCCGATGTAGACCGCGACGTGGTAGGCGCTGCCCGAACTGCCCCAGTACAGGATGTCGCCGGGCTGCAAGTTGCTCAGGGAGACCTGGGTGCCGAAGGCGGACTGGTCCTGCGAGACGCGCGGCAGGGTGACGCCAACCTGGCGGAAGGCGACGCTCGTCAGGCCGGAGCAGTCGTACGAGGACGGGCCCATGGCGCCGGGGATGTACGCCTTGCCGACCTGGGCCTTGAGGAAGCTGATCAGCTGGGCGGTGTTGCCGCTGCCGGAGGAGACGGGGGGCGTCTCGGTCTGGGGCGCCGTGGTGGTGCCGGTCGGCGCGGAGTTGGAGCTGCTGTTGTTGTTCGTGCTGGTGGTGCTGAGCGTGGTGCGCTCGGAGGTGCGGGATACGCGCTGCTGCTCGCGGGCCTTCTCTGCGGCGGCGGCCTGCTTGGCGGCGGCGCGCTCGGCGCGCTCCTTGGTCTCCTTAGCCTTGCGTTCGGCTTCGGTCTTGGCCTTCTTCGCCTCGACCTTTGCCTTGCCGGCGGCCTGCTCCTGCTGGTCTTGGAGCTGGTAGCCGAGGGCTGCCTGCTGCGTGGCGTCCGCGGACTGGGCCGCGGTGGTCGCCAAGTCGAGGGAGAACGTCGGCAGTTCCTGCGTCGTCTCCGTCGATGGCGGCTGGCCGCCGGCCGTGGCCGGGATGGCGCTGCCGGCCACCGCGAGGGTGAGGATGCCACCAGTCACCCCTGCGCGAAGCGCTCGCGTGGATGCGGCGCTGCGGGGCTTCCGGTGGCTGGGTATGTGAGCGGTCTGGGACATAAGTACAACGGCTATCAGGATGCACTGGTTGCCCACAACAAACGTGTCGCTCGCCACACTTGGCGTGAACACGCTTACTTTTCAGGCAAGTTGATCTTGAAAGGACCCAGTGGCGCCCTGTCCGTTTTTCTCGATCATGGGGCTACGCATGGCTTTTGGGGGCGAAAAGGCGTACTGGGGGCACCTATCACTAGGGAGGGGCCTGAGCCAAGGGTTGCCGCGAAATCGAGATCTCGGACGAGTGAGTATGTGGCGCACGTCACAGTCCGACTCCTCGTGAATGGATGCGCGAACCGACGATCGCCGCTTGCGGATTGCGCGGCTCCATCGGCGTCCGTGGAGGTTCGAACGCATAGCAGAAGAAACCGTCCAGGGCTAATTTGCGTGCATGGGCCATCTCTTGGTAGGCGGGCACGCCCTCGACCAGCGGTAACACCTAGAGTTGTCACCTTTGGTGATCACTCGGACGCTTCCCGTAAGAAGATCACCGATCATCCGTCTTCATGATCGTTCGTCAGGTGGTGGAGATCACAAACTCGGTGCTGTACCCCGTGTCGCAGATCACAAGGTGCCGGGCATAGGATGCAGGCGAATCGGGCTTGTGAACTGCCTCACATGTTCGCGATCTTTAGTGGGCAGTGCGCAGGCCCGCCGTAGCCCTCCCCCGCCGGGGGAGCCCAGCAGTCATCGCGACTGAGAGGAGCGAAGAGCGGTGAACGCTTATGCGCCCATCCTCGTACTAGGAGCCCTCGGGGCAGGCTTTGCGATCTTCTCCGTGGTGGCGGCCACGTTCATCGGCCCCAAGCGCTACAACCGGGCGAAGCTCGAAGCCTACGAGTGCGGCATTGAGCCGACCCCGCAGCCGGCCGGTGGCGGGCGGTTCCCGATCAAGTACTACCTGACGGCGATGCTCTTCATCGTCTTCGACATCGAGATCGTCTTCCTTTATCCCTGGGCCGTCACCTTCGACGCGCTCGGTTTGTTCGGGCTCGTGGAGATGCTCCTCTTCGTGCTCACCGTCTTCGTCGCCTACGCCTATGTCTGGCGCCGCGGCGGCCTGGAATGGGACTAACGGAAGCGGGAGGAGCACATCGTCATGGGTATCGAAGAGAAGTTGCCGAGCGGGTTCCTGCTCACCACCGTTGAGAATGCCGCGGGCTGGGTGCGTAAGTCCTCGATGTTCCCGGCCACCTTCGGGCTCGCCTGCTGCGCCATCGAGATGATGACCACCGGCGCCGGCCGCTATGACCTCGCCCGCTTCGGCATGGAGGTCTTCCGCGGCTCGCCCCGGCAGGCCGACCTGATGATCGTCGCCGGACGGGTCAGCCAGAAGATGGCGCCGGTGCTGCGGCAGGTCTATGACCAGATGCCGAACCCCAAGTGGGTCATCTCCATGGGCGTGTGCGCCTCGTCCGGGGGGATGTTCAACAACTACGCCATCGTGCAGGGCGTTGACCACATCGTGCCGGTCGATATCTATCTGCCCGGCTGCCCGCCCCGGCCCGAGATGCTGCTCGACGCCATCCTCAAGCTGCACGAGAAGATCCAAGGCGGCAAGCTCGGCGTGAACCGCGAGGAAGCCGCCCGCGAGGCGGAGGACGCGGCGCTGAACGCGCTCCCGCTGATCGAGATGAAGGGGCTGCTGCGGTGAGCGACGCGAACCAGCCGTCCGGCGTCAACCCCGACCAGGACGTGAACGCCAACAACCTCCCCGGTCAGCGCGGCGACGCCGGCGAGGTCATCGGCACCCGGCGCGGGATGTTCGGAGCCCAAAACGGCGGCGACACCACCGGGTACGGCGGCCTGGTGCGTACCGTGCGACTGCCGGGCGCCACCAACCGCCCGTACGGCGGGCCTGACGGCGAAGCTGGCTACGGCGCGTACGACGAGATCGCCGACGAGCTTGAGGGCGCCCTCGAAGAGCAGGGGCTGCTGCCGGAGAACGCCATCGAGAAGACGGTCGTGGACCGCGCCGAGCTGACGTTCCACATCGCCCGCGAGCACCTGCCGCGCGTCGCCCGCACCCTGCGCGACGACCCGGCGCTGCGGTTTGAGTTGTGTACGGGCGTGAGCGCGGTTCACTTCCTTGGCGACAAGGGCCGTGAGCTGCACGCCGTCTACCACCTGCGCTCGATCACCCACAACCGGCTGATCCGGCTTGAGGTGAGCGCGCCCGACAATGACCCCCACGTGCCATCGATCGTGGATATCTACCCGACCAACGACTGGCACGAGCGCGAGGTCTACGACTTCTTCGGCCTCATCTTCGACGGCCATCCCGCACTCACGCGGATCATGATGCCTGACGACTGGCAGGGCTTCCCGCAGCGTAAGGACTACCCGCTCGGTGGCATCCCCGTCGAGTACAAGGGTGCCCAGATCCCGGCTCCCGACCAGCGGAGGTCGTACAGCTAATGAGCACCTCGCACGCCCACCCGACGACGGGCGCCCCCAACGGTTCCGCCGAGCCGCCGCCCTCGCCGCCCCGAGAGACCACCGAGGGCACCGTCTATACGGTCACCGGCGGTGACTGGGACGAGGTCGTCGCCGCAGCGGCTCGTACCGACGATGAGCGGATCATCGTCAACATGGGCCCGCAGCACCCCTCTACCCACGGCGTGCTGCGGCTGATCCTGGAGATCGACGGCGAGACGGTCACCGAGGCCCGCTGCGGCATCGGCTATCTGCACACCGGCATCGAGAAGAACCTCGAATACCGCACGTGGACGCAGGGCACCACGTTCGTGACGCGCATGGACTACCTGACCTCGTTCTACAACGAGGCCGCGTACTGCCTCGCGGTGGAGAAACTGCTCGGCATCGAGGACCAGATCCCCGACCGCGCATCGGTGATCCGGGTGCTCCTGATGGAGCTCAACCGGCTCTCCTCGCACCTGGTGTGCATCGCCACCGGTGGCATGGAACTGGGCGCCACCACGGTCATGGTCTACGGCTTCCGGGACCGCGAGATGATCCTCGACGCGTACGAGTTGATCACCGGGCTGCGCATGAACCACGCGTTCATCCGCCCCGGCGGCCTCGCCCAGGACCTGCCGCCCGGCGCCGTGGAGCAACTGCGCGACCTGCTGAAGAAGCTGCGCAAGAACCTCCCGGAGTACGACAAGCTCGCCACCGGCAACCCCATCTACAAGGCCCGGTTGCAGGGCATCGGCCACCTTGACCTGGCCGGATGCATGGCGCTTGGCGTCACAGGGCCCCCGCTGCGCTCGACCGGACTGCCACACGACCTGCGCAAGGCGCAGCCGTACTGCGGGTACGAGAACTACGAGTTCGACGTCCCCACCGTGGACACCTGCGACGCCTACGGCCGGTTCCTCCTGCGCGTGGAGGAGATGCACCAGTCGCTGCGGATCGTCGAGCAGTGCCTGGACCGCCTGGCGCCCGGACCGGTGATGGTCGCCGACAAGAAGATCGCCTGGCCCGCGCAGCTCGCGCTCGGCCCGGACGGCCTCGGCAACTCGCTCGACCACATCAAGAAGATCATGGGCACCTCGATGGAGGCCCTGATCCACCACTTCAAGCTGGTCACCGAGGGCTTCCGCGTTCCGCCGGGACAGGCGTACGTGGCCGTCGAGTCACCCAAGGGCGAACTGGGTGTGCACGCCGTCAGCGACGGCGGCACCCGCCCCTACCGGGTCCACTTCAGGGACCCCTCCTTCACCAACCTCCAGGCCATGGCGGCGATGTGCGAGGGCGGCCAGGTCGCTGACGTCATCGTCGCAGTGGCATCCCTCGACCCCGTGATGGGAGGCGTTGACCGGTGAGTGGTGCGCATGACGTACGGCTGGGCATGCCCCAGCTTCCGGCCCCCGACTATCCGGCCGAGGTGCGAGCCCGGCTGGAGTCCGACGCCAAGGAGGTGATCGCCCGCTATCCCGACAGCCGCTCGGCGCTGCTGCCGCTGCTGCACCTGGTGCAGTCGGAGGAGGGGCATGTGACCCGCACCGGCGTCCGGTTCTGTGCCGAAATACTGGAGTTGACCACCGCCGAGGTGACCGCGGTGTCCACCTTCTACTCCATGTACCGGCGCAAGCCCAGCGGTGACTACCAAGTGGGCGTGTGCACCAACACGCTGTGCGCGGTCATGGGCGGCGACGCGATCTTTGAGGCGCTCCAAGAACACCTGGGCGTCGGCAACAACGAGACCACCGACGACGGCAAGGTCAGCCTTGAACACATCGAGTGCAACGCGGCCTGCGACTTTGCGCCCGTCGTGATGGTCAACTGGGAATTCTTCGACGGGCAGACCGTCGAGTCGGCCAAGGCGCTCGTGGATGACCTGCGCGCCGGGCGGACCGTAGAGCCTACGCGGGGCGCGCCGCTGTGCACGTACAAGGAGACGGCCCGGATACTGGCAGGCTTCCCCGACCAGCGGCCCGGCGCCGTCGCGGCGAGCGGCGGTGCGGGACCGGCCTCGCTGGTCGGCCTCAAGCTCGCCAAGGGCGAATTGGCCCCGGGCAGGATCGTCTCGCCGCGCGGCGAGAGCGAGCCCGCGGACGCGGTGCCGCCCAGGCCAGGCGAGCAGGCGCCCGAGACGCACCCCAGCTCGCACGACGCCCCGCGGCCCACGGCCGCCTCCGATCCGAGCCACCCGAGTGGGCCCGTCACCGAGGAGGGGGAGTGATGACCGTGTCCGCTGAGGAAGCTGGCGGCACCACCCGGCCGGACGCGGGGGGAGGCGCCAGTCCGGAGAAGCTACTCACACCCGTACTCTCCGAATTCTGGGACCAGCCCGAGTCATGGACGCTGGAGACCTACCGGCGTTACGAGGGGTACGAGGGCCTGCGCAAGGCGCTGGCCATGCCACCGGACGACGTGATCGCCTACGTCAAGGCAAGCGGCCTACGCGGCCGAGGTGGCGCGGGATTCCCGACCGGGATGAAGTGGCAGTTCATTCCGCAGGGCGACGGCAAGCCGCACTACCTCGTCGTCAACGCCGACGAGTCAGAGCCCGGCACCTGCAAGGACATCCCCCTCCTCTTCGCCAATCCGCACTCGCTCATCGAAGGCATGATCATCGCCTGTCATGCCATTCGCTCCCAGCACGCCTTCATCTACCTCCGCGGCGAGGCAGTCCCCGTGCTGCGGCGGCTGCACGAAGCCGTACGCGAGGCATACGAAGCGGGCTACCTCGGCCGGAACATCCTCGGCAGCGGACTCGACCTCGAAATCACCGTGCACGCCGGCGCAGGCGCGTACATCTGTGGTGAAGAAACCGCGCTCCTTGACTCGCTGGAAGGACGCCGCGGCCAACCCCGGCTGCGACCGCCCTTCCCGGCCGTCGCGGGTCTGTACGCGTGCCCCACTGTGGTGAATAACGTCGAGTCCATCGCCTCTGTTCCCGCCATCTTGAACAAGGGCAAGGACTGGTTCAGGTCGATGGGCAGCGAGAAGTCGCCCGGCTTCACGCTGTATTCGCTCTCGGGTCACGTCGTCAGCCCCGGTCAGTACGAGGCGCCGCTGGGCATCACGCTGCGCCAACTCCTGGACATGAGCGGCGGCATCCGTCCGGGCCACCGGCTCAAGTTCTGGACGCCCGGCGGTTCATCGACCCCCTTGCTCACCGAGGAACACCTCGATGTCCCCCTGGACTACGAGGGCGTCGGCGCGGCCGGATCGATGCTCGGCACCAAGGCGCTCCAGTGCTTCGACGAGACCACCTGTGTGGTGCGGGCCGTCACCCGATGGACCGAGTTCTACGCCCACGAGTCCTGCGGCAAGTGCACCCCCTGCCGCGAAGGCACGTACTGGCTGGTCCAGTTGCTTCGCGACATCGAGGCAGGCAAGGGCCGCGCGGAGGACCTCGACAAGCTCAACGACATCGCCGACAACATCAACGGCAAGTCCTTCTGCGCCCTCGGTGACGGCGCCGCAAGCCCCATCTTCTCCTCGCTGAAGTTCTTCCGCGAGGAGTACGAGCAGCACCTGGGCGGCCGAGGCTGCCCCTTCGACCCGGCCAAGTCCACGGTCTGGGCCGACGACCACACCAACGCCCAACTGGAGGTGAACGCGTGACCGTCACGACCACGGGAGCCAGCAGTGGTTCCGCCACGGGCCCTTCCTCCGGCGGCGATGCGGCGGTGCCGCCGGAGGACCTGGTCTCCCTCACCATCGACGGCATCCAGATCAGCGTGCCCAAGGGCACCTTGGTCATTCGGGCCGCCGAACTGCTCGGCATCGAGATTCCGCGCTTTTGTGACCACCCGCTACTCGACCCCGCGGGCGCCTGTCGGCAGTGCATCGTGGAGGTGGAGGGCCAGCGCAAGCCGATGGCCTCCTGCACCATCACCTGCACCGACGGCATGGTCGTCAAGTCGCAGCTCACCTCGCCGGTCGCCGAAAAGGCGCAGCGCGGCGTGATGGAGCTGCTGCTGATCAACCACCCGCTGGACTGCCCCGTCTGCGACAAGGGCGGCGAGTGCCCGCTCCAGAACCAGGCCATGTCCACCGGTGCCGCCGAGAGCCGGTTCGAGGGGCAGAAACGCACCTTCGAAAAGCCGGTTCCGATCTCCACACAGGTGCTCTTGGACCGGGAGCGCTGCGTGCTGTGCGCACGCTGCACCCGGTTCTCCAACGAGATCGCCGGCGACCCGATGATCGAGCTTTTGGAGCGGGGCGCCCTCCAGCAGGTGGGCACCGGCGAGGGCGACCCCTTCGAGTCGTACTTCTCCGGCAACACCATCCAGATCTGCCCGGTGGGCGCGCTGACCTCGGCGGCGTATCGGTTCCGCTCCCGCCCCTTCGACCTGGTTTCATCGCCGAGCGTGTGCGAGCACTGTGCGGGCGGTTGCGCGACGCGCACCGACCACCGGCGCGGGAAGGTCATGCGGCGGCTGGCCGCCAACGACCCCGAGGTCAACGAGGAGTGGATCTGCGACAAGGGGAGGTTCGCCTTCCGGTACGCGCAGCGCCCCGACCGGCTGACCACCCCGCTGGTGCGCAACGCCGACAGCGGTGAGCTCGTACCGGCGAGCTGGCCGGAGGCGCTGGCCGCCGCGGCCAACGGCCTCGTGGGGGCCAGGGGCCGCACCGGGGTACTCACCGGCGGCCGGCTGACCGTCGAGGACGCGTACGCGTACGCCAAGTTCGCGCGCGTGGCCCTCGACACCAACGACATCGACTTCCGCGCCCGGGCACACAGCAGCGAAGAGGCCGACTTCCTCACCTCCTACGTCGCAGGTCGCGGGCGTGACCTCGACGGCCGGGGCCTGACGAACACCAGCCTGGAGGCGGCGCCCGCCGTGCTCCTCGCCGGGTTCGAGGCAGAGGAGGAGGCGCCCGGCGTCTTCCTACGGCTGCGCAAGGCACACCGCAAGCACGGACAGCGCACCTTCGCGCTCGCCTCGCACGCCACCCGCGGCCTCACCAAGGCCGGCGGCACGCTGCTGCCCGCGGCGCCTGGCACCGAGACCGAGTGGCTCGACGCGCTGGCGGGCGGGGTCGGCCTTGACGAGCTCGGCCAGCGCGCGGCCGACGCGCTGCGCGCCGAGGGTGCGGCGATCATCGTCGGGGAGCGGCTTGCGACCGTCCCCGGCGCGCTGACCGCCGCCGTACGCCTCGCCTCGGCCACCGGCGCCAGCCTGACCTGGATTCCGCGCCGGGCCGGTGAGCGCGGCGCCATCGAGGCGGGCGCGCTGCCCGGCTTGCTGCCCGGCGGGCGCCCCGCCACCAGCCCGAGCGCCCGCGATGAGGTCGCCGAGCTGTGGCGGGTACGCAGCATTCCGCACGGCTATGGGCGCGACACGGGCCAGATCATCGAGGCCGCGGTGGACGGCGAACTCGGCGCACTGGTCGTCGGCGGCGTCGAGGTGGGCGACCTGCCTGACCCGGCGCGCGCCCTCCAGGCGCTGGACGCGGTCGGCTTCCTCGTCAGCCTCGAGCAGCGGCCGTCCGAGGTCACCGACCGGGCCGATGTGGTGCTGCCGGTCTCGGCCGTGGTCGAGAAGTCCGGCACCTTCCTCAACTGGGAGGGCCGGGCTCGGCTGTTCGACGCCGCGGTCAAGCCCGATCAGATGTCCCGCCGCCACGTCCAGCCGGACGGGCGGGTGCTGCACCTGCTGGCCGACGCGCTGGACGCGCCGATTGCCCTGCCCGATGTCCGCGCCGCACGTCGAGAGCTCGACCGGCTCGGCGGCTGGGAGGCGGCGCCGATCAACGGGCTGCCCGCTCCGGCCCTGCAAGGCGGCGTGCAACCGCCGCGCCCCGAAGCGGGGCAGGCGGTGCTCGCAGGCCACCGGTTGCTGCTCGACCAGGGCCGGATGCAGGAGGGCGACGAGGCGCTGACCGGCACCCGGCACCCAGCTGCGGCCCGCCTGTCGGCCGCCACTGCCGCCGAGGTGGGAGTGGGCGACGGGCAGTTGCTGCTGATCAGCGGGCCGGCCGGCACCGTAACGCTGCCACTGCTGGTCACCTCGATGCCCGACCGGGTGGTGTGGCTGCCGCTCAACTCGGTTGGCGGTGGCGCCCAGCGGGATCTAGGCGTATCCACCGGCGAGTTGGTCCGCATCGCTGCTTCCGCTGATTCCCCCGGTACCGCTGATTCCCCCGGTACCGCCGGGGCTCCCGGTTTCGCTGCGGTCGGTCCGGAGCCCGTCACGGAGGTGGAGGGATGAACGGCATGACCACTGGCGCGCACGCCGGTCTGCACAACCTCGCGGCAGAAGACCTGTCCATGTTCGGGCACGACCCGTGGTGGCTGGTGCTCATCAAGGCGGTCTTTTGCGTCGCGTTCTTGATGGTGACCGTGCTGATCTGCATCGTCATGGAACGCAAGGTCATCGCCTGGATGCAGCTTCGCATCGGCCCCAACCGCAATGGTCCCTGGGGCATGTTGCAGTCCCTCGCGGACGGCGTGAAGCTGATGCTCAAGGAAGACTTGATCGTCAAGCGGGCGGACAAGGCGGTGTATGTACTGGCGCCGATCATCGCCGCGGTCCCCGCGTTCATGGCCGTCGCCGTCATCCCGTTCGGCCCGGCCGGCAACGAGATCTCCATCTTCGGTCACCGCACCACGATGCAGCTCACCGACCTACCGATCGCCGTCCTCTACATCCTGGCCACCGCGTCGGTCGGCATCTACGGCATCGTGCTCGCGGGCTGGTCGTCCGGCTCGACGTACCCGCTGCTCGGCGGGCTCCGCTCGTGCGCCCAGATGATCAGCTACGAGATCGCGATGGGCCTGTCGTTCGCCGCGGTCTTCCTGCACTCCGGATCGATGTCCACCTCGGCCATCGTCGAGGCACAGCACGACCGTTGGTACGCGATTTTGCTGCCGGTCTCCTTCCTCATCTACCTGATCGCCATGATCGGCGAAACCAACCGCGCCCCGTTCGACATGCCCGAGTCCGAGGGCGACCTGGTCGGTGGCTTCAACACCGAGTATTCGTCGATCAAGTTCGCGATGTTCATGCTCGCCGAGTACATCAACATGGTCACCGTCTCGGCCGTCGCGGTCACCCTCTTCCTCGGCGGTTGGCGGGCTCCCTACCCGATCAGCACCGTATGGGAGGGCGCCAACCACGGTTGGTGGCCGATGCTCTGGTTCGTCGGCAAGCTCCTGGTGCTGCTGTTCGGCTTCGTCTGGCTGCGCGCCACGCTGCCCCGCGTGCGCTACGACCAGTTCATGAAGCTGGGCTGGAAGGTCCTCATCCCGGTTTCCATGGTCTGGCTGATGCTGGTCGCCACGGTGCGGGCGCTGCGCAACGAGGGCTACGAGTTGCAGGACATCGTGCTCTACGTCGGCGGCGCCGTCCTCTCGCTGTTGCCCCTCTCGTTCCTCTGGGACATGTACCGCGACCACCAGGACAAGCGCGCCGCGGCTGCGGCCGAGGTGGAACCAGAACCGGCCTTCGACCCGATGGCGGGCGGTTTCCCCGTACCGCCACTGCCAGGACAGGCCCTGCCGCCCGTGCCACGACGCCGACCGCGCCATGAGCGCGAGCTCATTGTCAGTGGCGGGGGAGACACTGTCAGTGACGGAAAGGAGGCGGGCGATGTCTGACGTCCATAGCGCGATCTTCCGGGGGGCGACCCCGTACCCCTGGTGTGTGAGGAGGCCGGCTGTGTCTGACGTCCAGGCGGCAGTCTTCCGGGGGACGACCCCCGTACCGGCGCATGAGGAGGCCGACCGTGTCTGACTTCCAAAATCCGGTCGCCGGGTTTGGCGTGACCTTCAAGGCCATGTTCAAGAAGCGGCTGACCGAGCAGTATCCCGAGCAGAAAAAGCCCACGGCGCCCCGCTTCCACGGCCGTCACCAGCTCAACCGCCACCCGGACGGGTTGGAGAAGTGCATCGGGTGCGAACTGTGCGCCTGGGCCTGCCCGGCGGACGCCATCTATGTGGAGGGCGCGGACAACACCGAGGAAGAGCGCTACTCCCCGGGCGAGCGGTATGGCCGCGTCTACCAGATCAACTACCTGCGCTGCATCCTGTGCGGCCTGTGCGTCGAGGCGTGCCCGACCAGGGCGCTGACCATGACCAACGAGTACGAACTGGCCAACACCTCCCGCGAATCGCTCATCTACACCAAGGAAGAGCTGCTCGCGGGGCTCCAGGAGGGCATGGTCGATTCGCCGCACTCGATCTTCCCCGGCACGGGCGAACAGGACTACTACCGTGGCCTGGTCACCGAGGCCGCGCCCGGGACCGAGCGGCAGGTAGCCGTCAGCAAGGGTGAGCGGCCCGGCGGCGATGAGCCGGTGAGCGCCCCGGAGGCCGCGGCGGCTGCACAGAGCAAGGAGCCTTGGCGAAACAGGGCGACCGGGCAGAGCAAGGGGGCCACGGCGTGACCACACTGGCCGCGGCGGCCTCCACCACCTCTACCGGAGAGGCCGTCCAGTTCTGGGTGCTCGGCACCGTCGCCGTGATCGGTGCGCTGTCCACCATCTTGATGAAGAAGGCGGTCCACTCCGCTCTCTCGCTCGCCGGGACCATGATCATCCTGGCCGTTTTCTACCTCGCCAACGGCGCGTACTTCCTGGGCGTCGTGCAGATCGTCGTCTACACCGGCGCGATCATGATGCTTTTCCTCTTCGTCGTCATGCTGGTCGGCGTCACCGCGGCCGATTCACTCAAGGACACGATCAAGGGCCAGCGATGGCTGGCCGCTGGCTGCGGTCTCGGCTTCGGCATCCTGCTGATCGCGGGCATCGGCAACG
This sequence comes from Streptomyces zagrosensis, assembly GCF_014203645.1. Taxonomy (GTDB): domain Bacteria; phylum Actinomycetota; class Actinomycetes; order Streptomycetales; family Streptomycetaceae; genus Streptomyces; species Streptomyces zagrosensis. The sequence goes on from NZ_JACHJL010000014.1 coordinate 143,302, forward strand.
CCTCGCTGAAAACCTCGCAAGGGCTGGGCACAGCCAATGCGGGGGGAAACGTCGAGGGCCTGGCGGAGCTGATCTTCACCAAGTACGTCTTCGCCTTCGAAATCACCGGCGCACTGCTGATCACCGCCGCGGTCGGTGCGATGGTGCTCACTCACCGAGAGCGCATCGAGCGCCCTGCGACCCAACGGCAATTGGCGGAGCGTCGCGTTCGCGCTGGACGGCAACTCCCGCCGCTGCCCGCGCCCGGTGTCTACGCCCGCCACAACGCGGTGAACATCCCCGGGCTGCTGCCCGATGGCACCCCATCCGAGCACACCGTCAACGCGACGCTGCGCGGCCGGGGCCAGATCAAGGACGTCTCCAGGGAGGCGCTGGCCGAACTCGCCGCGCTTGAGCAGCGCTCGGAGGAGTGGCTGGAGCGTGACGGCGACGCTGAGGGCGGTCCGAGCAAGGAGCGCACACCACCCGCCCGCAATGGATCGGCCGCCGGGAACGTGGGCGGGACCCGCGCTGAGGAGGAGGTCACATGAACCCGGTCAACTACCTCTACTTGGCCGCCCTGTTGTTCACCATCGGCGCGACGGGAGTGCTGCTCCGGCGGAACGCCATCGTCGTGTTCATGTGCATCGAGTTGATGCTGAACGCCTGCAACCTGGCGTTCGTCACCTTTTCCCGGATGCACGGCAATCTCGACGGGCAGATCATGGCCTTCTTCACGATGGTCGTCGCCGCGGCCGAAGTCGTGATCGGCCTCGCGATCATCGTGTCGATCTTCCGCTCCCGCCACTCGGCCTCGGTTGACGACGCCAGCCTGATGAAGCTGTAAGGGGTAGCGACAGTGGAGAACCTCATCGGATGGCTCGTCGCGGCACCGCTGCTCGGCGCGGCCGTGCTGCTGTGCGGCGGCAAGCGACTCGACCGGCTCGGGCACTGGCTGGGCACGCTGCTCGCAGCGGCCTCGTTTGTGATCGGTGCGGTGCTCTTCCTCGACATGCTGGGCGAGGACGAGCACCACCGGGCCATGCACCAACACCTCTTCAGCTGGATTCCGGTAGGCGGCTTCCAAGCGGATGTCGCCTTCCAGCTTGACCAGTTGTCGATGACCTTCGTACTGCTGATCACGGGTGTGGGCACACTGATCCACATTTACTCGATCGGCTATATGGAGCACGACGAGCGGCGGCGGCGCTTCTTCGGCTATCTCAATCTCTTCCTCGCGGCGATGCTGCTGCTGGTGATCGCCGACAACTACCTGCTGCTCTACGTCGGGTGGGAGGGGGTCGGCCTCGCCTCGTACCTGCTGATCGGCTTTTGGCAACACAAGCCCAGCGCGGCGACGGCGGCCAAGAAGGCGTTCTTGGTCAACCGGGTCGGTGACGTCGGCCTGTCCATCGCGATCATGCTGATGTTCACCACGTTCGGCACCTTCACCTTCGGGCCCGTCCTGGAGGCGACCGGAGAGACCAGCGAGGGCAAGCTGACCGCGATCGGGCTGATGCTGCTGCTCGCCGCGTGCGGCAAGTCGGCGCAGGTGCCGCTTCAGTCGTGGCTCGGCGATGCGATGGAGGGCCCGACTCCGGTCTCGGCACTGATCCACGCCGCGACCATGGTCACCGCGGGCGTCTACCTCATCACCCGCTCCGGTGCGATCTTCAACGCCGCTCCCGATGCGCAGACCGCCGTGGTCACGGTGGGCGCGGTCACGCTGATCTTCGGTGCGATCATCGGTTGCGCGAAGGACGACATCAAGAAGGCGCTGGCCGGCTCGACGATGTCGCAGATCGGCTACATGATCTTGGCTGCCGGGCTCGGCCCGATCGGCTACGTCTTCGCGATCATGCACCTGGTCACGCACGGCTTCTTCAAGGCAGGCCTCTTCCTCGGCGCGGGTTCCGTGATGCACGGAATGAACGACGAGGTGGACATGCGCAAGTACGGCGGCCTGCGGAAGTACATGCCGATCACCTTCATCACCTTCGGCCTCGGCTATCTCGCGATCATCGGCTTCCCCGGTCTGTCCGGCTTCTTCTCCAAGGACAAGATCATTGAGGCGGCGTTCGCCAAGGGCGGTACCGAGGGCTGGATTTTGGGCCTCACGACCCTGCTTGGCGCGGCCATCACCGCGTACTACATGACCCGCGTGATGCTGCTGACCTTCTTCGGCGAGGAGCGCTGGCGAAACGCTGCGACCCGTTCGCCGAACGCGCCCAGTGCGGAGCCCGCCGCCGAGACCCGCGGCGAGCACGCCGAGCCCCACCCGCACGAGTCGCCCAAGTCCATGACGATCCCCATGATCGTGTTGGCCTTCGGATCGGTCTTCGCGGGCGGCCTGTTCAGCGTCGGCGACCGGTTCGTGCACTGGCTGGAGCCGGTCACAGGTCACGATCACGGAGACTCACCGCTCAGCGCCACCACCGTCACGCTGTCCACGGTCGCGGTGCTCATCGTCGGCGTCTCGCTGGCCTGGGCACAGTACGGGCGCAAGCCGGTTCCGGTGGTCGCCCCCCGCGGCTCGCTGCTCACCCGGGCCGCCCGCCGCGACCTGCTCCAGGACGACTTCAACCACGTTGTCCTGGTGCGCGGCGGCGAGCACCTGACCCGCAGCCTGGTCTACGTCGATCACAAGCTCGTGGACGGTGTCGTCAACGGCACCGCGGCCTCGGTCGGCGGACTGTCCGGGCGGCTGCGGCGGCTGCAAAACGGTTACGCCCGAAGTTACGCAGTCTCGATGTTCGGCGGTACGGCGGTCCTGATCGCCGCGACCTTGCTGATGAGGGCGGTCTGACATGTCATTTCCCCTGTTGACGGCCATGGCCGTCGTGCCGGCAGTCGGCGCGCTGGTCACCGCCGCCATCCCGGCCGCCCAGCGCACCACCGCGAAATGGGTCGCGCTGCTGTTCTCGCTGGTCACCTTGGTGCTGGCGGCGGTGACGCTGGTCCGGTTCGACCCGGACAGCGAGGACGCGTACCAACTCACCGAGTCGCACGCCTGGATCGCGGACTTCGGGGTGCGCTATGAACTGGGCGTGGACGGCATCGCGGTGGTGCTGGTCGCCCTGACCGCGCTGCTCATCCCCTTCGTCATCCTCGCCGGCTGGAACGATGCCGACCCGCCCGCCTCGTCCGTACACGACAAGCACGACAAGCACGTCAAGCACGAGGCGGCCGATGAGGTCGTGACCCAGGGCCGGTGGCGGCCCACTCAGGGCTTCTTCGCGCTGATCCTGATGGTCGAGGCGATGGTGATCCTCTCCTTCGAGGCCACCGACGTCTTCCTCTTCTATGTCTTCTTCGAAGCCATGCTGATCCCGATGTACTTCCTCATCGGCGGCTTCGGGGACCGGGCGGGCCAGCTCTCCGAGGAGGAGACCGCAACCCAACGCAGCTACGCGGCGGTCAAGTTCCTCCTGTACAACCTGGCGGGCGGGCTGATCATGCTGGCCGCCGTGGTCGGTTTGTACGCGGTGACCGCCGACGACCTGGGCACCGGCACCTTCTCGCTGCAACAGATCGCGGAGGCGCGGGCCAGCGGCCAGCTCGACATCTCGACCAACACCGAACGACTGCTGTTCCTCGGCTTCTTCTTCGCCTTCGCGGTGAAGGCGCCCCTGTGGCCGCTGCACACCTGGTTGCCGAACGCCATGGGCGAATCCACCACGCCGGTCGCCGTGTTGATCACCGCCGTGGTCGATAAGGTCGGCACCTTCGCGATGCTCCGCTTCTGCCTCCAACTCTTCCCCGAGGCCAGCAAGTGGGCAACGCCGGTGATCCTGGTGCTCGCCGTGATCAGCATCATCTACGGGGCGCTGCTCGCGGTCGGCCAGCGGGATATCAAGCGACTGGTGGCCTACGCGTCGATCTCCCACTTCGGCTTCATCATTCTGGGCATCTTCGCGATGACCAGCCAGGGCCAGAACGGCGCCACGCTGTACATGGTCAACCACGGGATCTCCACGGCCGCGCTGATGCTGGTCGCCGGATTCCTGATCAGCAGGCGCGGCTCGCGGCTCATCGCCGACTACGGCGGGGTGCAGAAGGTGGCCCCGGTACTCGCTGGCACCTTCCTGATCGGCGGCCTGGCCACCCTCTCGCTGCCGGGCCTGGCCCCGTTCATCAGTGAATTCCTGGTCCTGGTCGGCACCTTCAGCCGATACCCGGCGATCGGCATCATCGCCACCGTCGGCATCGTGCTCGCCGCGCTGTACGTCCTGGTGCTCTACCAGCGCACGATGACGGGCCCGGTGAAGGCCGGCATCGAGGGCATGCCCGACCTCAAGGCGCGCGAACTGACCGTCGTGGTACCGCTGATCGCGCTCCTGGTCTTCCTCGGCGTCTACCCGAAGCCGGTCACCGACATGATCGACCCGGCCGTGGGCCGCACGCTGTCCGTGGTCGATAAGCAGGACCCCAAGCCCGATGTGCCAGCGCAAGATGTGGAGGCCGCGAAGTGAGCGCCGTGGCAGATCCCGTAACGGTCCACAGTCTGTGGACCATGGCGGCAGAGTCGCCGGACAAGTTCAAGGCGCCCGACATTGAGTACGGCCAGCTTTCGCCCACGCTGATCGTCCTCGGCGCCGCGATCATCGGCGTACTCATCGAGGCGCTGTTGCCCCGCAAGGCACGTTACGGCGCGCAGTTGTTCACCAGCGTCATCGGTGTCGCAGCCGCGTTCGCCGCCGTCATCGGCCTGGCCGTTGGTGACTACGGCACCAGCAAGGCTCGCGTCGCCGCGGAGGGCGCCATTGCGGTGGACGGGCCCGCGCTCTTCCTCCAGGGCACCATCCTGCTGGTCTCACTGGTGGCGGTCTTCACCTTCGCCGAACGCCGGCTAGACCCTGTGGCGCACGGCAACCACGTGGACTCGTTCGCCGCACAGGCCGCCGCGGTGCCCGGCGGTGAAGGAGAGAAGGAGGCCATCAAGGCCGGGTTCACCACCACCGAGGTTTTCCCGCTCCTGCTGTTCGCGGTCGGCGGCATGTTGGTCTTCACCTCGGCGAACGACCTGTTGACGCTGTTCATCGCCCTTGAGGTGTTCTCGCTGCCGCTGTACGTGCTGTGCGCGCTCGCCAGGCGTCAGCGGTTGATGTCACAGGAGGCGGCGGTCAAGTACTTCCTCCTGGGGGCTTTCTCTTCGGCGTTCTTGCTGTTCGGCATCGCTCTGCTGTACGGGTACGCCGGCTCGGTCACCTACGGCCGGATCGCCGACGTGGTGGATGGCGAGGTCGCCGAGATCACCCCGGCGCTGGCACAGACCATGGGCAACGATGCGCTGCTGCTGATCGGCGGCGCCATGGTGCTGATGGGGCTGCTGTTCAAGGTCGGCGCGGTGCCGTTCCATATGTGGACCCCGGACGTCTACCAGGGCGCGCCCACTCCGGTCACCGGCTTCATGGCGGCGGCCACCAAGGTCGCGGCGTTCGGTGCGCTACTGCGGCTGCTGTACGTGGTGCTGCCGGGCCTGCGGTGGGACTGGCGGCCGGTGATGTACGGTGTCGCGATTGTCACGATGCTGGGTGGTGCCATCGTCGCGGTCACCCAGACCGATGTGAAGCGCCTCCTCGCGTACTCCTCCATCGCCCACGGCGGCTTCATCCTCGCCGGTGTCATCGCCACCAACAAGCAAGGCGTCTCCGCAGTCCTCTTCTACCTGGGCGCGTACTCCTTTGTGACGCTGGGCGCGTTCTCGGTGGTCACACTGGTCCGGGACGCGGGGGGCGAGGCCACTCACCTCTCCAAGTGGGCCGGGCTTGGTCGGCGTTCGCCCCTGGTGGGCGCGGTGTTCGCCATCTTCCTGCTGGCCTTCGCCGGTATTCCGCTCACCTCGGGTTTCGCGGGCAAGTTCGCCGTGTTCAAGGCGGCGGCGGAGGGTGGCGCGGGGGCACTGGTGGTGGTCGGCGTGGTGTCATCGGCCGTCGCCGCGTTCTTCTACATTCGCGTCATCGTCCTGATGTTCTTCAGCGAGCCCCGAGCGGACGGTCCCACGGTCGCCGTGCCGAGCATCCTGACCTCGTCGGCGATCGCGATCGGCGTCGCGGTGACGCTGGTGCTCGGCATCGCGCCGCAGTATTTCTTGGAACTAGCGGGAGATGCGGGCGTCTTCGTCCGCTAGCCGGCACGCCAGGCATCACCTACGGGGCAGCCTGCGCGCCGCCCCTCGCAGCGGGCCCGGTCCTCTCCCTCGGGAGGGCGGCCGGGCCGCTCGCGTGGGGCAGTTGGCCGGATACAGCAGCCGGACACCGAGCAGCCGGATACAGCAGGTGGCCATCACGGAGGGGCGCCGGTGGACGACGACGGGCCCCCAGCGGTGGCTGGGAGCCCGGTGATTGGCGAGAGGGGCGGTCAGCCGCCGAGGCCGCCGGTGTCCTTGAGGTCGCCTAGGTCACCGCCCAGGTCGGGGAGGCCGCTGGGGATCGGAATGCCCACGTCACCGGGCTTGGTCTGGACGAAGACGTCGTCCTCGGACAGCGCGTCCCAGTCCACCGTCAGGCTGCCGTCCGCGTTCGTGGTGACCTTGCCCATGGTGCGGTCGGTGTTGCCGTCGGGGCACTTCAGCATCAGCATGTTCTGCTGGTACGTACCGGTGCAGGCGTGCGGGCCCGCCAGAACGGCGGCCTTGCCCTGAACCGCGAGGGCCATCCGCTGGCCGCCGGTGCCCGTGGTCACATAGGTGCCCGCCACCTTCGCGCCATCGCCCCCGGCGGGGGCGTCGCTCGGCTGCTGCTCGGCGCCCGTGGGCGGCTGCTTCGCCTTGTCGCTGTCCTTGTCGCCGGAGCTGTCACTGCTACACCCCGTGACGAGCAGGGCGGCGAGGACCGACGCACCAGCGATCGTGGCTGCCTTGCGCACGCGCTTCTCCATCTGTTCCGGCCGACCCGACCCCGGGACGGCCGCTCTTTTGGTCAGGAGCCTGACAACGTAGCAGCCAGGGGCGCCCCGCACGCGGCGAGGGCGCCCCGGACGCTCGGCTCAGGACGGCCCGCCCCGGGCGGGGTGCCTCCCCTGGGACGCATGGGGCGTACGCGCCGTACGAGACGCTACTTTCCGGTGATCCGGCCCGTGACCTCGCCGAGGCCCACGCGTACGCCATCGGGGCCGGGGGCCCAGGCGGTCAGGGTGACCTCATCGCCGTCCTCCAGGAACGTCCGCTTTCCGGTGGGCAGTTCGATGAGGTCGCGGCCCGCCCAGGTCAATTCCAGGAGGCAGCCGCGCTCTTCGGCGCTGGGGCCACTGACGGTGCCGGAGGCGAACAGGTCGCCGGTTCGTAGCGAGGCGCCGTTGATGGTCATGTGCGCGAGCTGCTGCGCCGCCGTCCAGTACATGGCAGAAAAGGGCGGTCGAGAGATGACGTGCCCATTCAGAGCGACCTCGATGTGAATGTCGAGACCGCCCGGCTCGGCAGCGTCCGAGTCGTCCAGGTAAGGCAGTAGCGGAACGTCCCGCTCCGGCGGTGGCGTCTGGGCGTGGGTGAGCGCGTCGAGCGGCGTGATCCACGCGGAGACCGAGGTGGCGAAGGACTTGCCGAGGAACGGGCCCAGCGGCACGTACTCCCATGCCTGGATATCGCGCGCCGACCAGTCATTGAGCAGGCAGGCGCCGAAGACATGATCGGCGAAGGCGGTCAGCGGCACCGGCTGGCCGAGCTCGGACGGCGTGCCGACGACGAAGCCCACCTCGGCCTCGATGTCCAGCCGTTGTGAAGGTCCGAAGACGGGGGCCGCGTCGGTGGGCGCCTTGCGCTGCCCTGTGGGTCGGATCACCGGGGTACCGCTGACCACGATGGTGCCCGCTCGCCCGTGGTAACCGATGGGCAGGTGCTTCCAGTTGGGCGTGAGCGCATCCGCATTGGGCCGGAAGATCTGGCCAACGGTGGTTGCGTGGTGCTCGCTGGCGTAGAAGTCAACGTAGTCGGCCACCTCGAACGGGAGGTGCAGCGCAACATCGGCGAGCGGCGTGAGAAGCGGTTCGACGGTGCCGCGCAGCGCCGGGTCGGTGAACGCGCCGATCAGTTCCGCGCGGACGGCCTTCCACACCGGACGACCCGCTGCGAGCAGCGGGTTGAGAGTGGGCCCGGAGAGCACGGCGGCATGGGCGGACCCGGTGGCCTCGGCCAGCGCGTGCACATCCAGGACGTAGGCGCCGTACCGGACGCCGATCCGCCGCCGCTGCGGCTCGGCGGCGGTGGTGAAGACGCCGTACGGCAGGTTGTGCGGACCGAAGGGGTCACCCTCGGCCAGGTCGAGCGGGCTGTGCTGGGGCATGGAGTGCTGCCTCGCCTTCTCCTCGTCTGCAAGCTGGCAGGCCACAGACTACGTCGTAGGTACGCAGGTTGAGGGGGCGTGCCAGGCGGCTGTGAAGCGGCGGCAAGGCCCGGATACTGCTGAGCGAGAACGCTTCGCCGCGAGGTGTCGTCCGCCGCTGAGTCGTGCCCGGTGGGGGCGTATCGACGTGGCGGACCCGGTACCGGCTCGGGACCCTCTACCCGTGTCCTGTGCTGTGTGTGCCCTCTCGTAGGCATCCCCTTCGTAGGCATCCCCTTCGTAGGCATCCCCTTCGTAGGTGTCCCCCTTGTACGTGCCGGCTTGTATGTGCCGGCACGCGTCCCCGCTGTCGGCAGCCGTTTGTAGGTGGCTGCTTGTAGGTGTCCGCCGAGCGGGTAGGCGAGGTTGATGGGTGCTGACCGCTGGTCGGCCCTCGCGTCCGGTGGCGCCCGGAGGTTGTGCGTTCCCCAAGCCGTGGCACGCACAGCGACGGGCCGGCGGCTCGCGCGGTGGGTCCGCCGACGGTGGGCGCGTAACTCCCAGGCCACCGGGCCTTGGCGGGGATGAAGGCGCATGGACCAGGGCATATGTCTGCCTGCGCGGCGGCTGAGGCGGGCCCTGACCACGGAGTAGCGAACGGCCGGGGGCGCGGTCCGGCCGGGAAGGCGCTCACGGTGATCGATACCCGACCGGATACGCTGCCTTGTGGTGGAGACAGCGACACATCGACATTCCACGTGATCGTAGGCAGACAGGAGTACCTCTCGTGACCGTCGTCGGGCCCCTTGGGCTGACCGTGCGGGACCAGACTCTGGAAGCCGACACCCAAGCCGGGTTGGCGGCCGTCGAGGAGGGTCTGCTGGAGGCCACCAAAAGCGACGTACCGTTCATTACCGAGGCCGCCCAGCACCTGGTGCGCGCCGGCGGCAAGCGGTTCAGGCCGCTCCTTGTGATGCTGGCCGCGCAGTTCGGGGACCCGCACGCTCCCGGTATCGTCCCGTCGGCCGTGGTCGTCGAGCTGACTCACCTGGCGACGCTGTACCACGACGATGTCATGGACGAGGCAGATGTACGGCGCGGTGTGGCCAGCGCCAACACCCGCTGGGACAACTCGGTGGCCGTACTGACCGGCGACTTTCTCTTCGCGCGCGCCTCGCACATCCTGGCCGACCTGGGCCCCGAGGCGGTCCGTATCCAAGCCGAGGCGTTCGAACGCCTGGTGACCGGCCAGATCCTGGAGACCGCCGGCCCGCGTGACGGCCGGGACCCGATCGACCACTACCTGGATGTCCTCGCGGGCAAGACCGGCTCGTTGGTTGCCGTCTCGGGGCGGTTCGGCGCGATGATGTCGGGCGCCGACGAGAGCGTCATCAGCGTGCTCACCCAGTACGGGGAACGCCTCGGCATGGCGTTTCAGCTCGCCGACGACGTCCTCGACATCGCGAGTGACTCGCACGAATCGGGCAAGACGCCCGGCACGGATCTGCGCGAAGGCATCGCCACCCTGCCGGTGCTACGGCTGCGGGCGCAGGCTCAGGCGACCGGCTCGGCCGCCGACCTGGAGCTGTGCGCGCTGCTCGACGGCGACCTGTCGGATGACGAGCGGCACGGTGAGGCGCTGCGTAGGCTGCGTGCCCACCCCGCCCTTGAGCAGGCACGGCACGACACCCTCCGGTACGCGGCAGAGGCCCGATCCATGCTGGCCCCCCTGCCCAGGGGCGCGGCACGCTCCGCGCTGGAGGGCCTGTGCGACGCGGTGGTCCACCGCGCGGGCTGAGTGAGCCCCCGCGGTACGCACACTGATCGACCTGGTCCAGGGCAGGGGCATGCGGATCGATTTGGTCTAGGGGCATGCGGGTGGGGCCGGTGGACTGGGTGAGTGAGGCGGCCCGGGTGGCCCGGATTCCCGTTCGGACCCTGGTCTTGCCCCGATAACCCTGACCTTCCGGGGGAGAAGCGTCATCCCGCAGAGGTACGAGGAGTTGCTCCTGCGGGGGGACGCGTGGCGGCGGCGGTTTTGATGAGATGTAGAGAAGCCACCCCATGGCGGATCGGGTGACAATGAACCCGAGGGTGGACGAGTGCGACGTTGATTGACCGCCGGCCGACGACGGAGGTAGCACACATGGCACGTACCCGATCGACAGAGGCCACCGACGACTGGGACCAGGAGCGTCCCGCGCGACGGTACAAAGCCGCGCGGTACGCCGTTCCGGTCGCTGTGGCAGGGGTAGCGGCGGCGACGATCGGGCTGGTCCCGGCGCTTGCCAGTTCCGGTGACCCCGATCTGCCGCAGATCTCGGCGGAAGAACTGATAACCAAGATCGCTGAGTCGGACACCCAGCAGCTTTCGGGTTCCGTGAAGATCAGCACTGACCTAGGTATTCCCGGCCTCTCGGCCGGTTCGTCGCTGGGCGGGATGGGCGGCGGCCAGCACGGCGGCGACGACGAGGGCGACTCGTCCTCGGCGGCGCCGCAGGCCAAGCTCGCCGAGCTGGCAGCGGGTTCGCACACGCTGCGCGTCGCGGTGGACGGCCCCGAGAAGCAGCGGGTGTCGATCATCGAGGATGCCGCCGAGTACAGCATGATCCGCAACGCCAACCAGGTGTGGGCGTACGACAGCGGCAGCAACTCGGTCTACCACGCGACCGCTCCCAAGGAGGCCCACGCCCAAGGCAAGGGCGACCACGCAAAGCAGCTACCGAAGGACCTACGCGACGCCACTCCGCAGGAGCTGGCCAAGAAGGTCCTGGCCGGAGCGGACGAGACCACGTCCGTCACGGTGGACGGCACGGCGAAGGTCGCCGGACGCGATGCGTACCAGCTCAAGCTCACACCCAAGGGCGACACCACGATCGGGTCCATCCGGATCGCTGTGGACGCCGACAACGGCACTCCGCTGAAGTTCACACTGGCCCCGAAGAGCGGCGGCAAGGCCGTCGTCGATGTGGGCTTCACCAAGGTCAACTTCGACAAGCCGAAGGCGAGCACCTTCAACTTCACGCCGCCGAAGGGCGCCAAGGTGACCGAGGCGCAGGATCTCGACCGCAAGGCCGGAAAGTCCGCGCAGCGCGAGGAACTGAGTGCCGACGCCCTGTCCGGCCTCAACGTGATCGGCGAGGGCTGGAACTCGGTGGCCAAGCTGAAGGTGCCCAGCGGCCTGCCCACCGAGCACGGTGGCAACAGCGAGGAGTCCGCCGCTGCCGACCAGTTCCTCAACAAGCTCGGTGACAAGGTCAAGGGCGACTTCGGCTCCGGCACGGTCTTCAGCACCCGCCTGGTCAACGCCCTGCTGACGGACGACGGCACCGTCTACGTCGGCGCGGTCGGCAAGGACACGCTGATCGACGCCGCCAACAAGGGCAAGTAGCCGTCTCGGACCAGTCACGCCGCCTGCGCGTGCGCGGGCGGCGGCGTGCCGCACGCGTGGTGGAGTGAGTGGACACCGTGCTCGTCACCACCGTGCCCGAGCACGCGGTGACCGGCTCCTGGCCGTCCGGTGGTGTGTACGCCCCAGGGGCGCGCACCACCGGACGGCCTTGCCACACCCCCCGGGGCCCGTACGCAACCGGGGCCGGGATCGAGGCCGCAGTCGGGTCCGGGCCTGCGCAGACCCGGGTAAGAGCGGGAACGGGACGGGGTAGGCCCGGGGCATGAGCCGCGTAAGCGAATCGTAGGAAAGGAACGAGTGAGGACCCGGATGACGAAGGGAGAGCCTGTGGACGAGCCGTCCGCCGGATCGACGCTCGCGGTGGAAACGCGCGGGCTCACCAAGCGGTACCGGGGTGGGCAGCTCGCCGTAGACGGACTGGACCTGCTCGTACCGCGCGGTAGCGTCTTCGGCTTCCTCGGGCCCAACGGCTCGGGGAAGACGACCACCATCCGGATGCTGATGGGGCTGATCGAACCGACATCGGGCGCCGCCCGGCTGCTCGGCGCGGCCATGCCGGCGGCCTCCCGACAGGTGCTGCCCAAGGTGGGCGCGCTGATCGAGGGCCCTGCGCTATACGGGTTTCTGTCCGGCCGGGACAACCTCGTCCGCTACGACGCCGCCGACCCGACCGCCGACCCCCGCACTCGGGCCGCCCGGGTCGGGACGGCTCTGGACCGGGTGGGCCTGACGGCCGCCTCGGCCAAGAAGGCGCGCGCGTACTCACTGGGGATGAAACAGCGCCTCGGCCTGGCCGCCGCGCTGCTCCAGCCGCGCGAGCTGCTCATCCTGGACGAGCCGACCAACGGGCTCGACCCGCAGGGCATGCGCGAGATCCGCACACTGGTCCGCGAACTGGCCGACGACGGCATCACCGTCTTCCTCTCCTCCCATCTCCTCGACGAGATCGAACAGGTCTGTACCCATGCGGCCGTGATGGCCCAAGGCCGCCTCATCACCCAGGGCACGGTCGCCGACCTGGCGGCCGGAACGCGTGGGCGGCTGGCCGTCACCACGCCTGACACGGCGGACGCGGTCCGCATCCTCAAGGAGTACGGCGTGACGGACCTTGTCGTCGCGGGGGACCGGATCACCGGCGAGGCGCCGACCTCTCACCTCCCGGACGCTGAACCACTCGATCTGGCTGAGATAAACGCGGCCCTCGTCCAAACCGGGGTACGCGTACGAGGCTTCGGCACCGAGCGCGCCTCGCTGGAGGACGCTTTCGTCGCACTGACAGGGGAGGGCTTCGATGTCGTGGGCTGAGCGAGCCGAACTATCCCCAACGGAACCGCGCGGTGACGACGCGGACGGTACGCCGAGCACGAACGGCGCCAGCCCGCCCGCCTCGGCTGACGGCCCTGCGCCCCATCCCGAGCCGCCACGGGAGCCCGCCCCAGGACGAGAGCCGTCCCAACAGCCCGCCCCGGGCCCGGAGGCCGAGACACAGGCGCCTGGCCACGAGGTGGCGCCCCAGGCAGGGACGCGACAGAAGCCGGGACCCTCTCTTGACGGTGGCCCGGCGCCTGACGCTGGCCCGGCTCCGGGTGCCGGCCCGGCTCCGGCGGCCGACCGGACTTCAGCGGCTGACGCTTCCCCGGGTGCCGACCCGGCTCCGAGTGCCGGACGAACCTCGAATACCGCACAGGGCTCGGGCACCACGCAGGACACAGGCGTCATGCAGGACGCGGGGGCCACGCACGGCTCAGGCGCCGCCCGGCTTGCCGCGGCTTCCACACCGCCCCCGGAGGACTCACACGCACCCCCTGCGCCTTCTGTGACAGCGGACCGTGCGTCGATGGCCGAACCGTCGTCCAGGACGGAACCACCACTCAGGGCTCAACCGTCGCCCGCGGCCCAACCGGGCCGAGAGGTGTCTCGGCGGGTGGCGCAGCAGGGCGATGGGGAGCGAAACGGGCGCTTCATCGTTCCCCGAGGTGGTGGCGCCGCCGTGCTCCCGCGCCGCCCGAGCCCTTTGTGGTCGCTGGCGTTGTTCCGGAGCGAATTGGGTACCACCTTCCGCCGCTGGCGCACTGTCGCCCTGCTCGCCGTGTTGGCCGCGGTGCCGATCCTGGTGGGCATCGCTGTGAAGATCGAGACCAGCGACGGCGGCACCATCGGTGATGGCGGGGGGAGCGACGGTGAGGGTCCGGCCTTCCTCACTCAGATCACCAACAACGGCATTTTCCTGGTCTTCGCCTCCCTTGCCGCGACGCTGCCCATTTTCCTCCCGATGGCGATCGGTGTGATAGCCGGTGACTCCATCGCCGGCGAGGCAAGCGCGGGCACGCTGCGATACCTCTTGGTGGCTCCCGCCGGGCGCACCCGGCTGCTGCTAGCCAAGTACGCCACGACGCTGGTCTTCTGCCTGGTGGCCACGTTGTCGGTGGCTTTGGTGGCCCTGGGGGTGGGGGCGTTGCTCTTCCCTCTGGGCGACGTCACTCTGATCTCCGGTACCAGAATCTCCTTCGCCGAAGGAATGCTGCGGGCTGCCGCCATCGCGGGAGTGGTCGCCCTTTCGCTCGTCGGCGTGGCCGCGCTCGGCCTGTTCATTTCGACGCTCACCAACAGCGGGATCGCGGCGATGGCTGCGACGGTCGGGCTACTCATCACGGTGCAGATTGTGGACTCCATTCCGCAGTTGCACGTGGTCCACCCGTATCTCTTCTCGCACTACTGGCTGAGCTTCGCGGACCTGCTGCGCGACCCGATCTACTGGGACGAGATCGTCAAAAATCTCGGTCTTCAGGGCCTGTACCTGGGCGTCTTCGGCTCGGCTGCCTGGGCGCGGTTCACCGGGCGGGACATTACGGCGTGAGCGGTGAGCAAAGGGCTGAGCGTTGAGGGCCGGGAGTGGTAACCGCAGAGCCGAGCGCCAGGAGCAGCGAGCGGAGGAGACAGTTGTGCCTGGCTGCAACCTCCAGGCTCCGACGGTCCGCCCTCCGACCCTCTGCCTCCGACGGTCCGCCCTCTGACCGTCGCGCCTCCCGCCCTGGCGACTCGGCCGGCCTGCCCCTCCGCACACCTCTCCCGTGGCGGTCACGTCGCAGTCACGCGGGCGGTGGCGCCAGTGGTCCGGTGCCGCGTCCGTGCTGCGGGACGTGCGGAGGGGGCCGCCCCGTGGGGGTGGTCCCGCCGCGCCGACTAGCTGGGTGCTCCCAGCGTCCATATCGCGTGGGCTATGGCGTCGCTGTTGCGGTCGAGCGCGGTGTCATTGAGATTGGAAATGGTGTCGCACGCGCGGTGGTAGCAGCGGTCGAATGCCTGGCCCGCAGTGCCGCCCCACTTCTGTGCCTGAGCGGCTGTCTTGGTGCGGCCGGCCCCGGTGAATAGTCCACCGACCGTTATTCCGACGTTCTTGAATGAGGCGTGATCGGAGCGGCCATCTCCCTCGGTCTCGATCTCGGTGGAAATGCCCTTGGCCGCGAACCAGTTCTTGAACACCGCCTCCACGCGCCGATCATCGTCGTACACGAAGTAGCCGGGGTTGGGGGAGCCCACCATGTCGAAGTTGAGGTAGGCGTCGATCTTTGACCGCTCCGTGCTGGGCAATTTGCTCACATAGTGCCGCGAGCCGAGAATGCCCAACTCTTCGGCGCCCCACCAGGCGAAGCGTAGATGCTGCTGTGGCTTGAGTCCTTCACGCGAGACGGCCAGCGCGGTCTCCAGGATGGCGGCGGAGCCGGAGCCATTGTCGTTGATGCCGGGTCCCGCGTTCACGGAGTCCAGATGGGCGCCCGCCATCAACACGTTCTGTGGATCGCCACCGGGCCAGTCGGCGGTGAGGTTGTACCCAGTGGCGCCGTTGGCGGTGAACTGCTGGATGGCCGTGGTGTATCCGGCGGCGTCCAGTTTGGCCTTGATGTAGTCGATGGACGCCCGGTAGCCGGGGCGGCCGTGGGCTCGGTTACCACCGTTGTTGGAGGCGATCGTCTGGAGCTGGTTCAGATGGCTCTTGACGTTGGCGAGTGAGATGTCGGGTGCCGCAAACGCGGACGTGGTGGGCCTGTCCATGGCCCTGGTGTCGTTGAACGCGGATGCGGATGCGGGGGCGGCGGGGGACGCCGTGGCGGCGGGCGAGGTGACGACGAGCCCGGTGATGGCTCCGGCCGCTACAGCGGCCGTGACGGCCCGCCGTGCCCAAGACCTACGGGGTGGGGCGGAGGTACGTCGCGTGGGGTGCGATGACATACGAGGCTCCAGGTTTCCGGATTCCGAACGAACAGGACGGAAGGAACAGTTCGCCGGGTGACGCTCGTGCGGTGAGGTCGATAGAGCGCCACGCTGAGGCGAGTGGGGAGCAGTGTTTTGACGCGTGCATGATGCTCTGGTGCTTGCTCTGCTGCGGTCAAGGCGGAAACCGGACACCCCGCGCCGTATATCGCTCGCATGTAGTGGTGGGAGGGTTCCTCCCGCCCCCGAAGGGCCGCACGTTGTGCCGCTTCGCGGCCCCCACCGCGCCCTCGCCCTCCACGCCCCGCCTCAGCACGCCGCCTCAGCACGCGGTGCCCCTGCCACGTTGTCTGCCGCCCCGCGACCCCGTCACGCTGGCCCTCCACCGTCCCGCCCCCGTCACCTTGTCACTTCGGCCGCACGCGCCTCGCGCCCCCGCCGCCCCGTCGCTCGGCCGCCCCGCCGTTCCGTGGTGGTGGAGCGCGCCCGATCTGTGGTGCCACCTGTTCGGTGCCTTGCCTTGCCTTGCTCGTGCTCCTCGACCCCGGGACTGACCCTGGGCCGGGCCGTTTCCTGGGGACCTCGCCTCGTCCACGAGGCCCCCTCGTCTGTGGGCTTGTGGGCTGCGCCTCCACGCGAGGGGCCCCGCCACCGAGAATCGGCTGCTGCTGCCGCTGCTGCTGCCGCCAGCCGCTGCTGCTGTCGGCCGAAGAGGCCGGTGAGGCGGGCGTTCTGTCGCGGGCAGACGACGGATCAGGCTGGCTTGCGGGCGCAGAACGCCATGCCGCCCGCGGCATCGTCATCGGGCTCTATTGCCACCCGTACGTCACCGGCGCCGTGCGCGGTGAGTGTGAGGCGCGACGCTCCCCCCTCGCTCTCTGTGCAGCGCACCCTGCGGGACTCTTGGGAGCCGCCGGCTGTCGCGGTGACGTTGACCGTGCCGGCGCCCAGGCACACCGTGTCCACGATCAGGCGTTGGCCGGGCGTGATCGCATGGCTCACACTGGCGCCGGTGCGCTCCGACGCCCGACCGCTGCCGTCCAGGACCCGCACCTCACCAGCCTGGGGGGCAGGGAGGCGCTGAGCGGCCTTGTTCGCTAGCGATAACTCGTATTCTTCTCCGTTGCTGGCATGGCCCGCATCGCCGCTTGAGCTCACGTTGGCCGCCCCCGCGATGAGGAGCGCGGCTGTCAAACCAGCCAGTGCGGCTGTCTTCATCCGTGATGTGATGACGCTCTTCATCGCCCCACCCCCGCTCGAATGCCGTCGTGACGATCATTCCGCCTCGGGGAGATTCAAATCCTGATTTGAGGGAGCCCAGAGGTTGTACTGCGGGTGGCATCCAAGGAGTTGGCGGGCTGCCCCGTGCGTGGTCAAGCAATCCTCAGTAAGCTCAGAGGAAGGGTGAGTTGAGGAATAACCGCGGTCAGTGCAGGCAAAACTCGTTGCCTTCGGGGTCCGTCATGATGTGCCACTCGGAGCCTGCGCTAACCACCCGGCGCTGCGCACTTGCCCCAAGCTTTTCCAGCCGTGCTATTTCGTTCTCCCGCTCTCCCGGTGTGGGGTGGAGATCGAGATGGAGCCGGTTTTTTGTGGTTTTCGGCTCGGAGACGCGCTGGAAGAGGAGGCGGCGGCCGAGTCCCGTATCGCTGCCCGGGTCATGCGGGTCTTCGGGGTGTCGGACGGCGGCCAGGTCGCGCCAGGCGCGGTGGCCCTGGAAGTCCAGGATCTCTTGCTCGCCAACGGCACCCGCCGTCAGGAGGTGCTCGATCAGGGCGCTGTGGTCTTCGAGTTGATAGTGCAGGGCCGCCGCCCAGAACGCGGCCTGGCGGTGCGGGTCTTCGGCGTCGATGACGATCTTCCATGCGATGGGCGTTGTCTGCATGTCTGTCTCCCCGTTGGCTGCCCGCGGGTTTCTCACGGGCCTTGTCGTGTTGGTCTTCTCTGCCCTGCTGCCCTGCTGCCCTGCTGTCGTGCGCCTCTGCGCCTTTATGTCTCCGCGGTGTTGTGCGTCTGCGGCCCTAGCGGCCTCTACGTATCACTGCGTCAGCACGAGTCGCTTCATGGGAGCACCTTCTCCCTCGCGTCTGGTGTCCTTTGCGTCCTCCGTGCTCTCCGTGCTCTCCGCGCTCTCCGCGCGCCCACCGCGTCTTCCGTATCCGTCTGCTCCTCCGCGACCTTTCGCCTCCTTCCCGCCGACCCCTGACACCATTTATAGTGGTTACATGACCGAGACGGCAATGGGCTTGATCCTCCATTCACCCGAAGGGGTGCCCTACCGCTTCGACCCCGGGGCGCTGTGTCTGGAGCTCGTACCCACCGGCGGGCCGGGCCTGTTCGCGCGGTATGAGGTGCTGCACCAACCAGCTGACCTCGCTGTTTGGGCCGCGCGCTCGCGGCTCAGGCCCGTACCCGAGATCGATGTGACCCCCGACGAAGTGAGGGAGGCCAAGCGGCTACGGAACGCGGTGCTGGGGTTGGCCGCCGACCAGGCTCACGGCCGGCAGCTCGACGCCGCCGATCTCGCCGTCGTCAACGAGGCGGCGGCCCAGCCGCCGCTCGTTCTTCGGCTGGCTGGGCTGTCGGACCGGCGTTGGGTATGGCCTGCGACCGGGACGCAGTTGCTGTCCACCGTCGCCCGCGATGCGATCGAGCTGTTTTCCGGGCCGCATGCGGACCGCATCCGTGAGTGCGCATCGGACGACTGCGCCCTGCTCTTTGTGGATACCTCGCGTCCCGGCCGCCGCCGTTGGTGCTCCATGCAGCGGTGCGGAAACCGCCACAAGGTCCGGGCCCTGCGCGCCCGGCAGGCGCTGTTCGATGACCGCGCCGTTCGGCCGCCGACGCTCGATGACCACCCGTTGCCCGATGACCATCCGTTGCCCGACGATCGCCCCTAGCCCGAGGCGCTGCCCGACGCCCCTCGCGCCCCGGTGTTTCGGGAGGCCCCCAACGGCACCTCAGCGGGTCGGGCCGCCTAGGGCCGGGGTTCCGACACCGCCACCACAGCCACCGGTGTCGGGGCCGGCCGCCGCAGGTGACCCCGCGTCCCCGGGAGCCTCGGCCGGCTCCGCCAGCGCCTCCCCAACCGACTCCATCGCCGGGTCCTGCGCGGCAGCGCTCGCCACCACTGCCACCTCGTCGGCGTGTGCCGCGGCGACCGCCTCGCCTGCGCGGGCCGCCGCGACCTCATCCGCGCGGGCCGCCGCTGCGCGCAAGTCGATCCGGGACCGGTGCGCGGTCCGTAGGGCGTCCCAGGTCAACAGGGCCAGCGCAAGCCAGACCAGGGCGAAGCCCGCCCACCGCTCAGCCGGCATCTCCTCGTGGAAGACCACGAGTCCAAGCACGAACTGAGACGTCGGCGCGATGTACTGCATCATCCCGATCGTGGACAGCGGCAGCCGTACCGCCGACGCGCCAAAGCAGATCAGTGGCAGTGCGGTGATGAAGCCGCAGCCCACGAGTAGCAGTGCGTGTCCCACGCCCTCGGTGGTGAACGTGCTGTCGCCGCGCGCCCCCAGGAAGATCAGAAAGCCGAGCGCAGGCAGGAATTGCATCCCCGTCTCGGCCGCCAGCGATTCGAGGCCGTCCAGGCCGATGCGCTTCTTGACCAGGCTGTACGTGCCGAAGGAGAAGGCGAGCGTGAGGGCGATCCACGGCAGCTTGCCGTAACCCACGGCGAGCACGGCCACGGCGACCACTCCGACGCCGACCGCCGTCCACTGAGTCGGACGCAGCCGTTCATGCAGCAGCAGTACGCCAAAGGCGATGCTGACCAGCGGGTTGATGAAGTACCCGAGGGCAGCCTCGACAACGTGGCCCGAGTTGACGCCCCAGATGTAGACGCCCCAGTTGATGGAGATCACGGTGGCGGCGATGCCGATCAGCCCGAGGCGTTTGGGCTGGCGCAGCAGCGGCCGTATCCACGACCAGCGGCGCAACACCAACAGGATGACGACCACGGCGGCCAGCGACCACACCATCCGGTGAGCCAAGATCTCGACGGCACCGGTCGGTTCGAGCAGCGGCCAGTACAGGGGGAAAAGGCCCCACATGCCATATGCGGCGAAGCCGTACACGAGGCCCTTACGCGTCTCTTTTGCCGACGTCAACGCTTCCTCCCCGAGCTACCCGATGTGCTGACAACGGTCAGAACGTAGCGTCGGGAGGGGCCACCTGTCAGCCCCGTTCTGCCATACGGTCATGACACGCGGACGGTGTGCCGGACACTGCTTACTGCCTCGGCAACCCATCCGTGCCCCGCACCCCCCGCTGACCTGGGAGAAGGGCGGGAAGGCGGCGTCGGCTCCCCGTAAGCGACGGGAGCGCGGCATACGGGCAGGGGGATGGGCGTGATCAGCGCAACGTCAGCGCCGCCGCGATGGACTGCCCGATAGGCGTCGTCGGGCGCCCGATGAGGCGCGCGAGATCGCCGCTCGTGCCGGCCAGCAAGCCACGCTCGATCGCGGTATCCACGTCGCTCAGGAGCGCGGCGAACGGCTCCGGCAACCCCGCGCCCTTCAGGATCTCCTGGCGCTGGGCGGCCGATACGGACGAGTGCGCGACCGGCTTGCCGGACTGGGCCGCGACCTCGGCCGCGTACTCATCAAAGCTCCAGGCCACGTCGCCGCTGAGCTCGTAGGCGGCGCCCTCGTGGCCGCTACCGGTCAGCACGGCGACGGCCGCTGCCGCATAGTCGGCGCGCGCCGCCGATGCGACCCGCCCCTGGCCCGCATTGCTCACTACGGTGCCATGCTCAAGCACCGGGGCTAGCTGCTCGGTGTAGTTCTCGTTGTACCAACCGTTGCGAAGCAATACGTACGGCAGTCCCGCATCGAGGATCGCCTGCTCGGTCAGCTTGTGCTCGGCGGCGAGCTGGAAGTCGGCGGCCGGACCGCCCAGGATGCCGGTATAGGCGAGCAGCGCAACGCCCGCCGCCGCGGCTGCGTCGATCACCGCCTGGTGTTGCGGCCCCCGCTGCCCGACCTCGCTGCCGGAGATCAGCAGTACGCGTTCGCCGCTACGAAAGGCTCCAGCGAGAGTCTGCGGTTGGCTGTAGTCGGCGATGCGCACCTCGACGCCGCGAGCGGCGAGGTCGGCGGCCTTGGCCCGGTCGCGGACGACCGCGGCGATCTGGCCGGCGGGCAGGTCACCCGCAGCGACCCTCCTCAGCAGCCCATCGATGACGTGACGGCCCAACTGGCCGGTGGCTCCGGTGACGACGATCATCTGTGCTCTCTCCTCTTCGTGCGGTATGCACACCACCGTACGCAGGGCGCTAACTATCCGAAAGTACCCACCTTGGAGTAAGGTACTAGCGTGCAAGGAAGGGAGGCTGACGTGCGAGACCGTGAACAAGCCATTGCTGATGACGTCGTCGGACGCACGGTGGACGACTTTGCTGAGCACGGTGCCGAGAGTGATCGACTTGGCGCGCTTGGCGTGCCGAAGACTCCGGATGTGCAGGCTGCGGCGTGCCCTTCGCGGTTGGTGCTTGAGCACGTCACCAGCCGCTGGGGCGTCTTGGCGCTGGCGGCTCTGCTGGAGCGGACGCACCGGTTCAGTGAACTGCGCCGCAGGGTCGGCGGCGTCAGCGAGAAAATGCTCGCCCAGACCCTACAGACGCTGGAGCGGGACGGCTTTGTCCACCGCGAGGCGTATCCGGTGATTCCGCCGCGCGTGGAGTATTCACTGACCGCGCTGGGCGAGGAGGCCGCTCACCAGGTATGGGCGCTGGCCCGCTGGTCGGAGCGCCGGGTCCCGGAGGTGCTGGCCGCGCGCGACCAGTACGACACACGGCGCCAAGGCACAGCGCGAGCCGATACGAACTCAGCGAGTGCTAGTTCAGTTGGTGTGGCGTCAGGTGGTAGGGCGTCAGTTGGTATCAATTTGGCTGGTACGAGTTCGGCTGGTACCAGTTCAGTTGCTACGAGTTCGGCGGATACGAGTCCGGTGGGCTAAGGAACTGTTTGTACGTGATCAGGGCGACGCCTGAGCAAACGCGGCGGCCCGGACCTGGTGTGAGCACAGGTCCGGGCCGCCGCGTTGATGACGACATGCGCCGTCGGCTGAAGCCGAGCCGAGAATCCTTGGCTGTGCCGGCAATCAGCCGGTGACGGTCCAGGTGTCGTTGCCGTGGAGGAGGGTGGTGAGGTCGCCTTTGCCTTGTTGTTCGATGGCGAGGTCGAGTTGGTTGTTCATTTGGGTGTCGTAGACGGCTCGTTCGACGTTGCGTAGGACGCCGATGGGGGTGTGGTGGAGGGTGTCGGCGTCCGCGAGTCGGGTGAGGGCGAAGGCGGTGGTGGGGGAGGTGGCGTGGGCGTTGTGGATCAGGACGTCGTTGGTGCCCTCTTGCGTGACGTCGATGACGCGCAGGTCTCCGCTGGTGTGGTCGCGTACGACGCCTTTGGCGCCGAGGCCGTCTTCGGTGGGGGGCCCAAAGCGGATGGGGCGACCGTGTTCGAGGCGGATGACGGCTTCTTGGGCTTGTGTTTTGTCCTTGAGGACTTCGAAGGCGCCGTCGTTGAAGATGTTGCAGTTTTGGTAGATCTCCACGAGTGCGGTTCCTGGGTGGGCCGCGGCTTGTCGGAGAACTTCGGTGAGGTGTTGGCGGTCGGAGTCCACTGTGCGGGCGACGAAGGTGGCTTCGGCGCCTAGGGCCAGGGAGAGGGGGTTGAAGGGGGCGTCGAGTGATCCCATGGGGGTGGATTTGGTGATTTTCCCGACCTCGGAGGTGGGGGAGTATTGGCCTTTGGTGAGGCCGTAGATGCGGTTGTTGAACAACAAGATTTTGAGGTTCACATTGCGGCGTAGGGCGTGGATGAGGTGGTTGCCGCCGATGGAGAGGGCGTCCCCATCTCCGGTGACGACCCATACGGAGAGGTCGGGGCGTGAGGATGCTAGGCCGGTGGCGATGGCGGGGGCGCGGCCGTGGATGGAGTGCATCCCGTAGGTGTTCATGTAGTACGGGAAGCGGCTGGAGCAGCCGATGCCGGAGACGAAGACGATGTTTTCGCGGGCTAGTCCCAGTTCGGGCATGAAGCCTTGTACTGCGGCCAAGACGGCGTAGTCCCCGCATCCGGGGCACCAGCGCACTTCTTGGTCGGACTTGAAGTCCTTCATTGTTTGCTTGTTGTCCGCGCGTGGCACCAATGCCAAGGACGGCAACCGGTCCTTTACGCCCGAGTCCGAATGAGCCCCGGCTGCTGCGCTGGTGGGGGGTGGGGTGGTGTTAGGCATTGATGGCCTCCTTGAGGGCTGTGGCCAACTCCTCGGCTTTGAAGGGCATGCCGTTGATCTGGGTGTGCGAGTGGGCGTTGATGGCGTATTTGGCGCGAACGAGGGTGGCGAGTTGTCCCAGGTTCATTTCTGGGATGATGACGCGTTGGTAAGACTTGAGTACGCGTTCAGTGTTGGCAGGGAAAGGATTGAGGTGCCGTAGGTGTGCGTGGGCCACGGCGATGCCTTGGGTACGCAGTCGGCGCATTGCGGCAGCGATAGGCCCGTAGGTGGAGCCCCACCCTAGGACGAGTGTGGTTGCCGCTTCGCTGGGGTCATCGATGGCGAGGTCTTCTACGGTGATGCCGTCAATTTTGGCTTGGCGGGTGCGGACCATGAATTCGTGGTTGGCGGGGTCGTAGGAGATGTTTCCACTCCCGTTTTGTTTTTCGATTCCGCCAATTCGGTGTTCGAGGCCGGGTGTTCCGGGGATGGCCCAGGGGCGGGCGAGAGTGTGGGGGTCGCGTTTGTAGGGCCAAAACACCTGGGTGCCGTCAGGGAGTTCGTGGTTGGTGCCGGTGGCGAATTGGACTCGCAGGTCGGGCAGGTTCGCCACGTCGGGGATGTGCCAGGGTTCGGAGCCGTTGGCGAGGTAGCCGTCGGACAGGAGGAAGACGGGGGTGCGGTAGGTCAAGGCGATACGGGCTGCTTCGATGGCGGCGTTGAAGCAGTCGGCGGGGGTTTGGGGGGCGATGATGGGTACGGGTGCTTCCCCGTTGCGTCCGTACATGGCTTGGAGCAGGTCGGCCTGCTCGGTTTTGGTGGGAAGTCCGGTGGAAGGCCCGCCGCGTTGAATGTCCACGACGAGGAGGGGCAGTTCCAGGGAGACGGCGAGGCCAATGGTTTCTGATTTGAGTGCGACGCCGGGGCCGGAGGTGGTGGTGACGCCCAGTTGGCCGCCGAATGCTGCTCCGAGTGCGGCACCGATGCCGGCGATTTCGTCTTCGGCTTGGAAGGTGCGGATGTTGAAGTTCTTGTGTCGGGCGAGTTCGTGGAGGATGTCGGAGGCGGGGGTGATGGGGTAGGAGCCGAGGTAGAGGGGAAGGTCTGCTTGGGTGGCGGCGGCGATGAGTCCGTAGGTGAGGGCGAGGTTGCCGGTGATGTTGCGGTAGGTGCCGGGGGTGAAGGCCTTAGTGGCGGGGGCTACTTGGTAGGAGACGGCAAAGTCTTCGGTGGTTTCGCCGTAGTTCCAGCCGGCGCGGAAGGCCGTGACGTTTGCTTCAGCGAGTTGTGGTTTTTTGGCGAATTTTTTCCTGAGGAATGCTTCGGTGCCTTCGGTGGGCCGGTGGTACATCCAGGACAGGAGGCCGAGGGCGAACATGTTCTTGCTGCGTTCGGCTTCTTTGCGGGTGAGGCCGAAGGGTTTGAGTGCTTCGACGGTGAGGGTGGTGAGGGGGACGCTGTGGATGTGGTAGGCGGTGAGTGAGCCGTCTTCCAGTGGGTTGGTGGCGTATCCGACTTTGGCCATGGGGCGTTTGGTGAATTCGTCGTTGTTGACGATGATCACCGCTCCGGGTGGGACGTCCGCGATGTTGGCTTTCAAGGCTGCGGGGTTCATCGCGACCAGTACATCGGGTGCGTCGCCGGGGGTGAGGATGTCGTGGTCGGCGAAGTGCAGCTGGAATGATGACACCCCCGGCAGCGTTCCGGCAGGCGCCCGAATCTCCGCGGGGAAGTTCGGTAGCGTTGAAAGGTCGTTACCAAACGACGCTGTCTCCGAAGTGAACCGATCACCCGTCAACTGCATACCATCACCCGAGTCACCCGCAAAACGGATAATGACTCGGTCTAGCTGACGGATCTCTTTTTCTTCACCGGGCCTCTGCTGGCCCTCCACAAGCGCTGACTCGTCCTGATTGTCGGCGGGTGAATTGGCCTGCTCGGCATTTTCGGCCTGCTCGGCCGTGCTATTGACCTGGCTGGTCACTGCTTCGGACCTCCTTCGAGGCGGCGGCTCGCGACGGGCTGGTTGGCGCCGGGAGACACCCCCCGGACCCCGGGCGGTGTCATGGGATCGTCCCTCATCCATCGTACGTGGGTAAGGGTCGCCTTCCCGGGCCGGATCACATGATGGACGGTGTCTCACGCCACGTTTATGCCGCGCTTTGCCATGGTTTGCTCGCCCCTCTGCGCTCTTTCCCGCGACCGGACCGGCCCTCACCCGCGTGCCGTTTCCCACCGGACTTTTGTTGTACGACTCGCTCGTGCGGCTGACGCGCATTTCATGCGCTACCCGGCCGGGTAGCGGGTATCAGGAGTTGAGATAGGTGAGCACGGCTAGCACACGCCGGTGGTCTCCCACACTGGGTGAGAGGCCCAGCTTCAGAAAGATATTGCTGACGTGTTTCTCCACGGCACCATCGCTGACGACAAGTTGGCTGGCGATGGCTGAATTCGTCCGGCCCTCGGCCATAAGACCTAGGACCTCTCGCTCGCGCGGCGTCAGTCCAACCAACACGTCTTGTTTGCGGCTGCGGCCCAGCAACTGGGCGACTACTTCGGGGTCAAGGGCGGTGCCACCTTCGGCGACCCGTACCACCGCGTCCACGAAATCGCGGACATCGGCCACTCGATCCTTCAGGAGATAACCAACCCCCCGGCTGCTACCGGCCAGCAACTCCGTGGCGTACTGCTCCTCGACATACTGCGACAGCACCAAAACCCCCAGCTCGGGGTGATCGCGCCGCAGCCGTACGGCCGCTCGTACGCCCTCGTCAGTGTGCGTCGGCGGCATCCGTACATCCGCCACCACCACATCAGGCAGCGCGCCTTCGGCGGCCAGCGCCGCCACCGACTTCAGCAGCGCCTCCGCATCCCCCACCCCCGCGACGACCTCATGGCCGCGGTCGGTCAGTAGCCGGGTCAGGCCCTCCCGAAGCAGCACCGAATCCTCGGCAATGACCACCCGCACCCTGTCCTCCACAATGTTTCGGCCCCCCGGCATCGACACTTCCACCACAGCATCTCAGCAATCGATCCCGGAGCGGCGGGCTCCGGGATCGATTGCTGAGATGTAGGGGGGCGTTTTCCCGCCTGGAGGCCAGGGGCGACAGACGACCAGGGGTGCGGGTGAGGCTACGCCGGGCGATGGAGGGGGCGTCAAGGGGTGGCTTCTCGCGCCGCTACGGGGGCATCGGGAGTTTGACCGCTGGGGGAGTGGTCAAGGGGTACGTCAGCCCCGCCAGGGCAGTTCCGCCGTGATCGTCGTCGGGCCGCCGACCGGCGAGTTCACGACCAGCAGGCCGTCCACCGCGTTCAGCCGCTCGGCCAACCCCGCGAGCCCGGAGCCCTCCGACGCGTCGGCGCCGCCCTTGCCATTGTCGGTGACCTGGAGCATCAGCCGATTGTCGGCGCGCCAAACATCGACGCCGCCGGCGCGCGCCTGGCTGTGCTTGCTCATGTTTTGCAGGAGTTCGGAGACGGTGAAGTAGGCGATGCCCTCGATCGCGGCAGCGGGCCGCTGGGCGAGGTCCACGAACACCCTCACCGGCACGATGCAGCGCGCGGCGAGAGCGGACAGTGCGGAGTCGAGGCCGCGGTCGGTGAGGATGGCGGGGTGGATGCCGCGGGCGAGGTCGCGTAGTTCTTGGAGGGCGATTTTCACTTCGCCGTGTGCCTCGTCCACCATTTTGGCGGCGGCTTCCGGGTCCTCGATGAGCTTTTCCTTGGCGAGACCGAGGTCCATGGCGAGGGCGACGAGGCGGGCCTGTGCGCCGTCGTGCAGGTCGCGTTCGATGCGGCGCAGGTCGGCGGCGGCGGTGTCAACGACCACCCCGCGGTCCGTCTCCAACTCCGTGACGCGGCTCGCGAGCTGCGACGGGCCGAGCAGCCCCGAGACCATCAACCGATCCACGTACGTCATGCTCCGGATCACCCACGGGCCTGCCAGTACGAACATGGCGCCCAGCCCACTGGCGACCGCTATCTCGAAGGGCGCGTCCAGGTAGAAGCCGCCGTTCGAGGTGTCCCAGAGCTCCATGCCGGGCTGGTCGGCGTAGCGCGGGAAGACCCACTTCCACAGCGGGTAGGTCAGCAGGCCCCAGCCGTACGTGGTGAAAACTATGGCCATAACGAAGGTGAAGATCGCCCACGGCAGCAGGAGCACCGCGTACAGGAGTTGCCGCCAGGAGTCGCCGTTCTTCAGCATCGCCCCCATCCAGGCGAGGGGGCCGCTCTTGTCCGCCTTGGGGCGCACGGGGGCGGGCGCGGCAACGTCGTAGCGCAGTAGCACGCGCGCCCGCGCACGCTCCATGGCGCCGAACCCCCGCACACCAGCGAGCGTCAGGGCCAGGACCGGCACCCCGAGGAAGGTGATGAGCAGTCCGACGCCGAGCGAGAACATCGTGATCGCGCAACTGAAGGAGACGACGGCGATCGGCAGGTTCAGGAGGACGTAACCAAACTCGCGCCACGTACGCCCCTCGAACGGGGCGCGCAGCCCCGCGGGCAGCCGATGGCTGCGCGGCTCGGCACTGTGCGGATGTGGTCCGTATGCGGTAGCCATCTCTTCGTCCGTCCTCCGGGTCCTTCGTTCGCACCGCCACCATGTGGCGCGCCGGGCACTTCGCCCCTCCAGCTACCTCAAGGTTGGCCGACCCGGCCCCTCCCGGCCATGGAGGCGGTCGGCGTCTTGGGGAGGGGGTTTTCCCTACCCCACTCTGGTGGTTTCCCATCACCGGCCGGCGCCCCTGGTGCGTACGACGGGCAGTGGGCGTGCCTGCGGACCGTACGTACGGTTGAGCGCTCGGGCGGTGGGGTTGCGCTTCCGCGCTGCGGTGCGGTGCAGGCTGTCGTGCCGCTGTGCCGCTGTGCCGCTGTGCCGCTGTGCTGTCGTGCTGCTGTGTGGCTGTGGTGCCTGTGCCCGCTGCCGTGTCAGGGCCTTGCGGTGCCGGGCATGGCGATTGTGTGGGTGGGTGGGAGCTGCGGGATCACTGTTCGCGGTCGCGCCAGGGGAGTTCGGCGGTGATCGTCGTCGGGCCGCCGGGGGGCGAGTCGATGACGAACAGGCCGTCCACGGAGCCGAGCCGTTCGGACAGCCCCGCCAGGCCGCCGCCGCTGGTGTCGGCGCCGCCCACGCCGTTGTCCCCCACCTGGATCAGCAGCCGGTGCTCCGTACGCCACAGCTCGACTGTCGCCGCGCGCGCCCGGCTGTGCTTGCTGACGTTTTGTAGGAGCTCGGAGACGGTGAAGTAGGCGATGCCCTCGATCGCAGCCGCCGGACGTTCGGTGAAGTCCACGGAGACCGTGACCGGGACGGTGCAGCGGCTAGCGATCGAGGAAAGCGCGGGGTCGAGGCCGCGGTCGGTGAGGATGGCGGGGTGGATGCCGCGGGCGAGGTCGCGTAGTTCTTGGAGGGCGATTTTCACTTCGCCGTGTGCCTCGTCCACCATTTTGGCGGCGGCCTCCGGGTCCTCGATGAGCTTCTCCTTGGCCAGGCCCAGACCCATGGCGAGGGCGACGAGGCGGGCCTGTGCGCCGTCGTGCAGGTCGCGTTCGATGCGGCGCAGGTCGGCGGCGGCGGTGTCAACGACCACCCCGCGATCCGATTCGAGTTCGGCGATCCGACGCTCCAACTCGTCGGATGGCGAAAGCAGACTACGTACCATCGCCCGGTCCACATGGCTCAATCCGCGCGCGATCCACGGCAGCACCGGCCAGGCGATGAACAGCCCCACCAGGGTGATGGCGAACGTCAGCACATCCCACGGCAGGCGGATGAGCAGGTAGAGCGTGTGCCGCCAGCCGACCGTGTCCTTCAGGCTCGTCCACAGCCAGGAGAAGAAGCCGCCGTGCGTACGGTGGCGCAGCGGGCTCGGCTCATCGACGTGTACCCCGAGCAGCGCCCTGGCGCGGGCCCGCTCGAACTTGCCGATCTGTCGGCTGCCGAGCAGTCCGAGCGCCAGC
The DNA here is from genome assembly GCF_014203645.1 of Streptomyces zagrosensis. Lineage (GTDB taxonomy): Bacteria > Actinomycetota > Actinomycetes > Streptomycetales > Streptomycetaceae > Streptomyces > Streptomyces zagrosensis. Next base: position 172,345 of record NZ_JACHJL010000014.1, read on the forward strand.
ATCGGCAACCCGATGACGGTGACCGACAGGGCGATGCCCGCGAAGACCCAGATCGATACGTAGACAAACCCAAAGATTCCCACCGGCAGATTGGCGAGCAGATGCGCGATTTCACGCCAGGTCGCCGCGGGAAACGCGAAGGCCGGGAGGCGCGGCAACCGCTCGTTGGAGGTGGCGCCGGACGAGACTTCGCTGCCGGTGCTGGTACCGCTATTGGCCCCGGGGCCGGGACCGGCTCCCGTTCCAGCGCCGGGACCGGTGCCGGAGGTGGCGCCACCTCCTGGGGCGGACGCGGGGTGCGGCCAGGCCGCGGGAGCGCTGCGGGTCTGGTCGCCGGGTCCGCGGCCGTCGGACGTGGCGCCGGACACATTCGCGCGGGAATCGGCCGTAGATCTGGCGTTCATACCCCTAAGACTGCCGGGCCAAGTCCCCAAAAGGCCATGGGGAAAGTCCCTCCGACGAACTGGGGATAACCCCACCCCCCTGCGGACAGGCTGGTCACCGGGGCGCGCACAGGGCCTAGACTCCCGTGCGTACGGATCGCCGCACCGCGAAAACGGCGATGAGCAGGTCACAGAGCAGTCATAGAGCAGTCACCGAGCAGGAAAGCGGCAGAAGGAGCGAGGGGCGGACGTGACGTATGTGACGGACGTGCCGGAGGCGACGATTGTGTCCGCCGTGGGTTTCTCGGGCCATGGTGCCGCTGGTTCCCCAGCTCCCGGTCTGGACCGCCTCGGTGATGAGGTGCCCACCCACGCCGCCCAGGTGTTGGATGGCAGCCTGACGCCGCCCGCGGCTGAACCCGCGACGGCCCACGATGTCGTCCGGCTGGCCGCCGACTACTTCGACGGCTACTCGACAGTCGGCCTGCTCGCGGTGGTCGGCGTTCTCTTCGTGACCGTCGCCTTCGTGGGCGGACGGCTACTGCGCCCCGTGGTGCCGACGCCGGAGAAGCTGCTCACCTACGAGTGCGGCGTGGACCCGGTCGGCGAGGGGTGGGCACACACCCAGGTCCGCTACTACGTCTACGCCTTCCTCTACGTGATCTTCGCGGTGGACTCGATCTTCCTGTTCCCGTGGGCGACGGTCTTCGCCGAACCCGGCTTCGGCGGCACCACCCTGGTGGAGATGTTCGTCTTCCTCGGTTTCCTGACAGTCGGCCTGTTGTACGCATGGAAGAAGGGCGTCCTCGAATGGACGTGACCCCCCGAACGACTCCCGTGGACCTCCCGGCCCCCACGCTGACCCGGCCCACCAGCAGCGTAGGCACGCTCGGCTCGTTGGCCCGCCTGGCGCCGGAGCCGATGAAGGTCGTCCTCAACTGGGGCCGCCGCTACAGCCTCTGGGTCTTCAACTTCGGGCTGGCCTGCTGCGCGATCGAGTTCATCGCCGCATCCATGGCCCGGCACGACTTCATCAGGCTCGGCGTCATCCCCTTCGCGCCGGGGCCGCGCCAGGCCGACCTCATGATCGTCTCGGGCACCGTGACGGACAAGATGGCACCCGCCGTCAAGCGGCTGTACGAGCAGATGCCCGAGCCGAAGTATGTGATCTCCTTCGGCGCCTGCTCCAACTGCGGCGGCCCGTACTGGGACTCGTACTCCGTCACCAAGGGCGTCGATCAAATCATCCCGGTCGATGTGTACGTACCGGGCTGCCCGCCCCGCCCCGAAGCACTTCTCCAGGGCATCCTGAAGCTTCAGGAGAAGATCGCCAACGAGTCCCTCGCGAGCCGCTACTCGAACAGCGACCCGGCCCCGCGCCCGTCCACCGATGCGCTACGCAGCGCACTGGTGCCCGCGCCGGAACGGCCCGCGCCAACGGTGGAGGGCACCCCATGAGCACGCCCGACGACCCGGGGAGGGCTGCGGACGCGGTCAGCGCCGGCGACGCGGTGAGCGTGGCTCGCGCGGCGGACACCGGCGCGCCTGCCGAGGAAACGCCCTCTGAAGACGCCGCGACGAAGGGCGAAGCGGCCGAAGACGGCGGTGCGGCTGGTACTGGTGATACGGCTGGTTCTGGTGGTACGGCTGGTACTGGTGGTGTGCGCGGGGGCGATGGTGTGACGGTTGGCTCGGCCGGCGTGGGTGAGGGCGGCGGTGTGACCGCTGACGCGGCCGGGGCGGATGTGGTTGTCGAGCAGCCGGTGGCGCCCCCTGTGGGCTGGCTGCCGCGCTCCGCCGAAGACCTGTTCGGGCCCGAGGCGCGGGCCGAAAAGACCTACGAGCTGCTGACCGTAGACGTTCCGGCCGAGTCCTGGATTTCCGCGCTTGAGACGGCCCGCACCACGCTGGGCTGCACGTACTTCGACTGGTTGAGCGCGGTGGACGAACCGGGCGCGGGCTTTCGTATCGCCGCACACCTGGTCGCCCTGCCCGACGCCGAAGCGGTGGCCCGGGCCGAGGAGGCTGCGGCCCACGCGGGATCGGCTGATGGGCCGGCCGCTGGGACGGGGCTTGGTGCGGGTGCTGAGGCGGGCGCGGGTGCTGAGACTGGGGCGAGTACGGGCACGGCGGCTGAGGCTGGCCCGGGCACGGCGGCTGGCCCGGGGATCGGTGCTGGTCAGGGCGGCTCCGGTGGCCGAGGTGGCAACGCTCCGGCTCAGGGGCTGCGGCGGCTGCTGGTGCGTACGACGGTTCCGCATGATGCACCCGTGCTGCCGACCGCCGTCGGCGTCTACTCAGGTGCCGCCTGGCACGAGCGAGAGACGCACGAAATGTTCGGCGTTGACTTCACCGGCCATCCCCATCTCGCCCCGTTGCTGCTTCCCGATGGCTTCGAGGGCCATCCCTTGCGAAAGGACTTCGTGTTGGCGGCACGGGTCGCCAAGGCGTGGCCGGGAGCCAAGGAACCGGGGGAGTCCGACCACGGCGGCCCGAAGCGGCGTCAGATGCTGCCGCCCGGTGTTCCCGACCCCAACGAGTGGGGCCCGCTCAAGGGTCAACTCCCGCCCGCCCCGGCCCGCGCAACGCGCGGGACTCGTGCGGCGGCCGGTGCCAAGGGCGACCGCCCGGTCCGGCGTGCTCGCTCCGCCGACGCCGGCTCGGCGAGCCAGCGGACCGAGGGCAGCGCGCCGGCGGCCGAAGGCGCCGGCGCGGAGTCGAGCCAGGAAGCGCCCCCGCAGTCCGAGGCGCCCGCCGCACGTCCGCCGCGCCGTACGCGGAGTGCGAACACGGGCTCGGCCGGCCAGCGCGGCGCTGAGGCGCGCGAGCCGCGGCCCAGCACACCGGAGGGTGACGAGCCCACGGCCAAACCCGCACGCCGAGCCACCGACGCCCCCTGGCACCACCCCCACCCAGCGACCGAGGAACCGCAGACAACCCCGGAGCCGCAGGCTGCGCCCGATGAGTCTGCGGCTGTGTCTGGTGGGTCTGACAGGTCCGGTGGGCCTGGTGGGTCGGAGGCTGCGACTGACGGGGCTGACGGGACTGACAGGGCTGACGGTACGGGCGAGCCCGCGGTGCCACCACGGGCTGCGCAGCCGGAGCCGGAAGCTCCGCAGCAGGCGGCCGAGCCAGGGGCGGGACCAGTGGACCCAGCGGGACCCACTGGCGATGCCGGCACGGATGCCGACCGAAACGCTGGCGGTGCCGGGCGGGATGCCGGAGGTGACGCATGAACGACACCCTTGAAATCGCCTTGCGGCTGATCGCCGTCTTTGTGATCTTCCTGGTGTTCCCGCTGGTCGTCGGCCAGACCGAGCACAAGGTGATGGCCCACATGCAGGGCCGTCTCGGGCCCATGTACGCGGGTGGCTTCCACGGCTGGGCTCAACTTGTCGCGGATGGCGTGAAGTTCGCGCAGAAGGAAGACGTCGTTCCGGCGGGAGCCGACCGGCGGATCTTCCACCTTGCACCTGCCGTCGCGTTGCTCCCGTACCTGCTGGTGCTCCTCGTCATCCCCATCGGCCCTGGCAACGCCGTGGGCGAGGTCATCGATGCGGGCATTTTCTTCGTGCTCGCCGTGATGGGCATCGGCGTGCTCGGCTCGCTCATGGCGGGCTGGGCTTCGGCCAATAAGTTTTCCCTTCTGGGTGGTCTACGCACCGCCGCCCAGCTCATGGCGTACGAGCTGCCGATGCTGCTCACCGCCGCCTCCGTCGCGATGGCCGCCGGCACGGTCTCGCTGCCCGGCATGCTCGACGCGTTCGAGTGGTGGTGGGTGCCGTGGCAGATCGTCGGCGGCCTGGTGTTCTTCACCGCCGGGCTGGCTGAGCTGCAACGGCCTCCCTTCGACGCCCCGGTCGCCGACTCCGAGATCATCTTCGGCGCGTATACGGAGTACACCGGTCTGCGCTTCGCGCTGTTCATGCTTGCCGAGTACGTGGGCATCGTCGTTCTCTGCGGACTGACCACGGTCCTCTTCCTTGGTGGTTGGCACGGGCCTTTCGCCGATGAGCTGGGCTGGCTGTGGACCTTGCTGAAGACGCTGGCCCTGGCGTTCGTCGTGATCTGGCTCCGGGCGACCTATCCGCGACTTCGCGAAGACCAGGTGCAGAAGCTCGCCTGGACCGTTCTCATTCCTCTCGCCCTGGCCCAGATCGCCCTCACCGGCGTCGTGAAGGTGGTGACCTCCTGATGGCCTTGGACAACCTGCCGGAGAAGAAGACCGGTTGGCCCGGCTCAGGGCTGGCCAAGGGGCTGGCCGTCACCTTGCGCACCATGACCCGGAAGACGAAGACCGCGCAGTACCCCGACGCGCTGCCCGAACTGCCGCCGCGGAGCCGGGGCGTCATCGGGCTGTTCGAAGAGAACTGCACGGTGTGCATGCTCTGCGCGCGTGAATGCCCCGACTGGTGCATCTACATCGACTCCCACAAGGAGACGGTGCCCCCCGCGACGCCCGGCGGCCGGGAGCGCAGCCAAAACGTGCTCGACCGCTTCGCCATCGACTTCGCCCTGTGCATGTACTGCGGTATCTGCATTGAGGTGTGCCCCTTCGACGCGCTGTTCTGGTCCCCGGAGTTCGAGTACGCGGAGACCGACATCCGTGAGCTGACCCACGAGCGGGACAAGCTCCGCGAGTGGATGTGGACCGTGCCGGCGCCGCCCGCGCTGGACCCGGCCGCGGAGGAGCCCAAGGAGATCGCCACCGCCCGTAAAACGGCCGACAAACGTGCCGCTGCGCATGCGGCGGAGGCCGCAGCGGCAACGGAAGCAACACCAGCCGCACCGGCCACACCTCCCGCCGGCGAGTCCGGTGAGTCCGCCGCACCTGGCGAGTCCAGCGCACCCGGCACATCCGGCACATCCGGCGCATCGGGTGAAGGAGCGCCCTCATGACACTCGCTGCGGGCAACGGCTTCCTGTCGCCCACGGGAGTCGAGGTCGCCTTCCTCCTGGTCGGCATCGCCACGCTCGGCGCGGCCATCGTCACCGTCACCACCAAGCAACTCGTGCACGCCGCGCTGTGGCTCGTGGTGGCGCTGGGTGGGCTCGCCGTCGAATACCTCCTCCTCACGGCCGAGTTCATCGCCTGGGTACAGGTGCTGATCTACGTCGGCTCCGTGGTCGTCCTCCTGCTCTTCGGGTTGATGTTGACCAAGGCGCCCATCGGACGGTCGCCGGACGCGGATTCCGGCAACCGTTGGGCCGCCCTTACGGTGGCGGTCGCTGCCGCGGCCACCTTGGTGTGGGTGGTCGTGGACGCCTTCCGCTCCACCTGGATCGACCTGGACACGCCCCTGCCCGGTGGCAAGGGCGAGGCCGGGCATGGCTCGACCCGGGTGACGGGAGAGTTCCTCTTTCGGCACTGGGTGCTGCCGTTCGAAGCGCTCTCCGTCCTCCTGCTCGCGGCGCTGGTCGGCGCCATCGTGCTCTCCCGCAAGGACCGCGAGGGTGGCCCCGAGGACGCTAAGGGCCGGCGTACCCCCGGGCGCCGCCCGCCGCGTAACGGCGGCGGCCGAAACACAGCGGTCGGGGCTGTCGGGCCGGGCGCACGGTCCGGCCGGCGCGCCGGGACAACCGGCAGCGCTGCCCGGGCCAACACCGCCACCGGCACGCGCACCCCTCGTACCACCCGAGCCACGAGTGACGCCCCCGCCACCCGCGACGCGCGCACCCCTCGTGCCGCCGCTGCCCCCCGTGACAGCGACGACGTCGCGAGGCCGACCAGGCCCCCTGGTCCTGCCGATCCCACCAGCCCCACCGGTGACGGCACCGACGAAGGCACCCCTAGGGAGGGCACTAGCTGATGCATCTCGTCTATCCCGCTGTGCTCGCTGCCCTCCTCTTCTGCGTCGGGCTGTACGGCGTGCTCGCCCGGCGCAATGCGATCCTCGTCCTGATGTCCGTTGAGCTGATGCTCAACGCCGTCAACCTCAACCTCGTCGCCTTCGACGTCTGGCTCCGCGACACCCTGCACGCGGGCCAGGCGCTCACCCTCTTCACCATTGCCATCGCCGCCGCCGAGATCGGCATCGGCCTCGCCATCGTGCTGCTCGTGTACCGCAACCGCGGCACATCCGACGTCGATAAGCTCCGCGATCTCGCCGACGTCCCACCCACTGCCGACAGCATGACAGCCACCACTGACAATGCCGCTGGCCCCGCCGATGGCAAGCGTCTGACCAGCGGAGAGGCCGCCGCGTGACGACCACGACCATCGCCGTCCTCGTCCCCCTGCTGCCCTTCATCGGCGCCATCGCGGGGCTGCTGTGCGGCCGGCGGGCCCCCGGGTTCGTACGGCCGCTCGCCGTGCTGCCCACGGTGGCCGCCGCGGTGCTGGCCGTCGTCGTCGCCGTACGGCAGGGCGGCGACGCGCCGGTTCAGGCGGCAACCAAGTTCACCGACACCGGGTCGATCCCGATCGACCTCGCGCTGCACATCGACGGCTTCGCCGCCCTCGTCGCCATCTTGGTCGGAACCGTCGCCACCTGCGTACAGATCTACTCGACCGGCTATCTACGCGACGATGCGCGCTACCCCTCGTACGCCGCACTCGTCTCGCTCTTCACCTCCGCGATGCTGCTCGTCGTCTACTCCGACGACCTGATCGTGCTGCTCGTCGGCTGGGAGGTCATGGGCATCTGCTCGTACTTCCTGGTCGGGCATTACTGGGAGACGGCCGCGGCGCGCTCCGCATCGCTGAAGGCGTTTCTGATCACCAAGTTGGGCGACGTACCGTTTTTGATCGGTATCTTCGCGCTTGCGGCCGATGCTGGAACGTTTCGGATCAGCGAGATTTACACCGGCCTGACCGCCAGTGGCTCCGGGCACCCCGGAAGCGGCTTCGAGCTCGACCATCCGACCGCCATCGCCCTACTGCTGCTCGCCGGAGTGGCGGGCAAGTCGGCACAGTTCCCGCTGCATACCTGGTTGCCGGACGCGATGGCCGGCCCGACCCCGGTCTCCGCGCTGATCCACGCCGCGACGATGGTTGCGGCCGGTGTCTACTTCATCGCCCGACTGCTGCCCGTCTTCGCCGCCTCAGCCGTCGCGCTGGCGACGCTCGCCGTCATGGCCGCCATCACCATGGTGGGCTCCGCGCTCGCCGCGCTCGCGCAGGACGACATCAAACGTGTCCTGGCCTACTCGACCATCGGGCAACTCGGCTACATGACCGGCGCGCTGGCCGTTGGCGATCGAGGCGCGGCCGTCTTCCACCTGATGGCACATGGCGCGTTCAAGGCCCTCCTCTTCCTCGGCGCGGGCGTCATCATCCACGCAGCCGGCACCAATTCACTCGCCGCCATGTCCCGGATGAGCGGCCTAGCGCGACGTATCCCCGACGCGTACTGGACGATGAGCGTGGCGCTGCTAGCCCTCGCCGCGATCCCGCCGTTCGCCGGCTTCTTCTCCAAGGAGGCCGTGCTCGGCGCGGCCGAATCCGTCGCCACCGGGCACGGCGCCACCGAGCACGCCTACGACGTCCCCGGCGCGGTCGGCTGGATCGTGCTGATCGCCGGTCTGATCACCGCCCTCCTCACCGCGGGCTACGCCACCCGGCTGTGGCTCCTCGCCTTCCGCGGCAGCGGCACCGAGGCACCCGACCACGGTCAGCAGCCGCTCGTCATGAACGCCGTGTTGTGGGTCCTGTTCATTCCGGCAGCCGGGCTCGGGGTGACCGTGGGCCACCTCCCCGGCTGGTTCGACGATCACTCGCTCGATCCCACCCTCGCCACTTCCATCCTCGGTACGGGCTTCGCCCTGGTCGGCGGGTTGATGACGTACGCAACATGGCGGCACACCACCGCACTCGCCGGCCGGCCACCGCTCGGCGCCGTCGCGGCCCACCCGCAAGCCGAACCTGCCGTCTCCGAGGCCGAGGCCATCGCCAGCCACGAGCCCGCCTACGGCAGCATCGCCTCCGCGCCCGACCCGGCCGACCCAGGCCGACTGCTGCTCGGCCCGCTGCACCGACACGCGGCAGTCGGCTTCCACTTGGACGCCGTCTACGCGACCCTGTTCGTCCGCCCGGTACAAGCCGCCGCCCGACTCGTACGCTTCCTGGACCGCGAGGTCATCGACGCGTACGTCAAGGGCGCCGGCGCCGCACCTCGCCTCCTTGGCACGGTCGTACGCAAGACGCAGACCGGCAACGTCCAGACGTACCTGAGCGCGCTGCTGGCCGGTTCGCTGGTCCTCGCCGTCGCCGTTGTCCTCACCGCGACGGGAGGCTGAACCGTGCTTCCACCGCTGCCCGTACAGCGCACTGAGCTGTCGTCTTCCGCGCCCGCTGACCGACCCCCCGACGCCCGCCCCGGCATGGCCCACCCCAGCCCACGCCGAGGCACGGCAGGACGACGTTCGGGCCCTGATGCGGCCGGGCACACAGCAACACCGGGCCGCCCATCCACCATGACCTGGCCCGTCCATCACGTGGCCGACAACCCGAGGAGCCCTTGAGGTGAGTCAGAACGTGATGCAACTCCTCCTCGCGGCCATCGTCGTCCTCCCCCTGATCGGCGCCGTCGCCGCGCTGCTGCCCGCCCCGCCCGGGCTGCGTGGCCGCGACCCCGAGCAGGCGGTGCTGCGGCATGGCGTCACCGTCACCGGGCTGGTACTCGCGCTGGCGATCGCCCTCGCGGCTGGCTTCGACCACGACAGCCCCGAATCGATGCAGGCGACCACCGACATCAGATGGATTCCAGCGCTGGATATTCGTATCCATCTGGGCATCGACGGCATCTCGCTCCCGCTGCTCGTCATGACCGCGCTCCTCACCTTCCTCTGCGCGCTCTACAGCTACTTCAAGATGCCCGCGGGCCCCTCTCCGATGGCATTCGTCGCGCTGCTGCTCGTCCTGGAAGCCGGCACCCTCGCCACCTTCGCCGTCCTCGACCTGATCTTGTTCTTCCTGGCGTTCGAGATGGTGCTCATCCCGATGTACTTCCTGATCGCCCGCTGGGGCGGCCAGGAAGGCCCTGCACGGGCCGGCGACTTCGCCCGCACGGCGCCAGCCACCGCCACCGCTGCCACAAACACCCCCGCTACCGAGATCGACGCCGCTAGCACCGCCGCCCAATCCGTCGCTCACTCTGACGCCAGCGCCGGCGACCAGTCCGGCAGCGGGCGCGAGCGCGCCGCCTGGCAGTTCATCCTTTACACGCTGCTCGGCTCCGTCGTCATGCTGCTCGGCCTCCTCCTCATCGGGCTCAAGGGCGGCACCTTCGACATGGTGGCACTCGCCTCTGACAATGGCGCCGGGCTCAGCCACACCACGCAGCTCATCGCCGTCCTCGCGATCGGCATCGGCCTCGCCGTCAAGGCCCCGATGTGGCCGCTCCACAGCTGGCTCCCGGACGCGCACACCGCCGCGCCGACCGTAGGTTCCGTGCTCCTTGCGGGCGTACTGCTGAAGATGGGCACGTACGGCTTCGTCCGTATCGTGCTGCCGATCGCCCCAGACGGCGCCCACACCTTCGCCCCGTACCTCGCGGCGTTCGCGGTTGTGGGGATCATCTACGGTTCGCTGGCCTGCCTGGCGCTGGCCCTCCCCTCATCCGATCAGCGCGCCGAGGTCGGACCCGGCGCGACGCTGGCTCCCACGGGCAGGAAGGCCGACCTCAAGCGGCTCATCGCGTACTCGTCGGTCGGTCACATGGGCTTCGTCCTGCTGGGCATCTCCACCCTCACGCCCACCGGCATCAACGGCGCACTCTTCGCCAACATCGCCCACGGCCTCATCACCGGCCTGCTGTTCTTCCTGGTCGGAGCCCTCAAGGAGCGCTTCGGCAGCACGGATCTCAACTACCTGGCCGGCGGCGCGCGAGCGTCCGGCGCCGCGCTGTACGGCAGGGCCCCGCGGCTGGGCGGCCTGGTGGTCTTCGCCGCCGTCGCCTCGCTCGGCCTGCCGGGCCTCGCCGGATTTTGGGGCGAGATGCTGGCCATGTTCGGCGCGTACGAACCCGCAGCCGGGCTCAGCCGCCCCGCCTACCTCACCTTCCTCGCACTCGCCGGCGTCGGCACCCTGCTGACGGCCGCGTACATGCTGGTGGTGGTGCGGCGCGTGTGCATGGGCGAGCCCGACGCGGGCGGTTACGGCGCGGCGCGTACCGCGGGCGCGGCCGTTCCGGTGGCGGTCGGAGCGGCGGCCGGAGCCACCGGTGCCACGGCCGCGGGCGACCTGGCCGGCACGGAACAGACGAGCAGCGCGGACAGCCGGCGCAGTAACGGCAGCGCAGGCAGTGACAGCAGTGACAGCACTGACGGCAGTGACAGCGGTGCAGGCAGTGGGGGCGGTGCAGGCAGTGACGGCGCGATTGCGGACGTACGGGGGTACGAACTGGCCGCGTGGGCGCCGCTCGTCGCCCTCACGGTCATCGCCGGGCTGTGGCCCGCGGTTCTACTGGGGCTGACCGACCCGGCCGTGCAGCACCTTCTCGGAGGCGGGAGCTGATGAACACCATCGCCGCGAGCGCCGTCCAGTCCATCGACTGGCTGGCCATTGCCCCGCCGACCATCACCGCCGTCCTCGGGCTCGTCGTCCTGGTCGCCGACCTGTTTTTGGCCGAACGGCACAAGCCGCTGCTCGGCTGGGTCTCGGTGGCCGGACTCGCCATCGCCGGGCTGTCTCTGCTGCCTCTACGCGACGGCGATCGGACGACGTTTTGCCTAGTCTCAGACGGAAATGTGTGCAGCTACGTCGCCGACGACTTCACCATCGTCATTCAGCTCCTCGTGCTCGGTGGCGCGCTGCTGACGGCCTTGCTGTCCGTGCACGCCGTCGCGGAACTGAAGCTTCCGGCGGGGGAGTATTGGTTCCTGCTGCTGTCATCCGCCGCGGGCGCCGCGCTTTTGCCCGCCTCCCGTGACCTGGCGACGCTGGTCATCGCCCTTGAGGTTGCCTCGCTGCCGGCCTTCGCGCTCGTCGGCCTGCGCCGCGGCGACCGGCTTGCCGCCGAGGCGGCGCTGAAGTTCTTCCTGTCATCGGTCGCCGCGACCGCCGTCACGCTGCTGGGCGTGAGCTTCGTGTACGCCACCACCGGCAGCATGCACGTCGCCGAGATCGCCGATGGCCTGACACACGTCGATTCCCGCCTGGAGACCCTCGCACAGGCAGGCGTCGCACTCACCTTGATCGGCTTCGCCTTCAAGACGGCGGCGGTGCCGTTCCACTTCTGGGTACCGGACACGTATGTCGGCGCGCCGCTGCCGGTCGCCGCGTACCTCTCCGTGATCGGCAAGGCGGTTGGCTTCACCGGTCTGATCGTGGTGACCGTACGTGCCTTCCCGTCGTACGCGGACGTCTGGGGCCCCGCTATGGCGGCGCTCGCCGCACTCACCATGACCGTGGGCAATGTGGCAGCACTGCGCCAGCGCCCCGACCGCGCACACAGCGCCGTACGCCTCCTGGCCTGGTCCTCAGTTGGTCAAGCGGGCTATCTACTGGTCCCCATCGCGGCGGCGGGGTACGCCGATTCCACCGCCGAAGCGGAGCACGCAATCGGCGCGACGGTCGCCTATGCGCTGATGTACGCGGCGGTAAACCTCGGGGCGTTCGCCGTAGTAGCGCTCGTGGCCCAGACGACACAGACGGCCCAGCCGGTTCAGTCAGCACAAGCGACACACACGACACACACAGCGCAGGCAGCACAAACGGGCCAAACGGCTCAGCCGGCACACGCAACGGAGACGGCCGAGCCGGCCCAGCGGTCGAACGACGGTGCCGGTCACCGCCTCACCGACCACCGCGCCCTGTACGCCACCCACCCGCTCGCCGCCCTCTCGCTCGGCTTCTTCCTGCTCTGCCTGGCCGGGCTGCCGCCGGGTGTGATCGGCTTGTTCGCCAAGGTCACCGTCTTCTCCGCGGTGGTGGACGCGGGCCTCGGCTGGCTCGCGGTCGTCATGGCGGTCAATGTCGTGATCGCGCTCTACTACTACCTCCAGTGGACGGCAGCCCTCTTCCGCGCGCCGACCGCTGTTCCAGCCACTGTCCCAACCGCCGCTTCGGCCGCTCCCTCGTCCGCTGGCGAGGCGTCGGCCGCGGGCGAACCCGTACCGGTATCGGCGGCGGTCCCGGAGGCCCAGGTGGTCTCTGGCACCGCGCCGGGGCCCCGAGTGGACGTCGGCACATTGGCGTCAGGGACGCCCGGCACGGCAGCACATCAGGCCGCGCACCGGGGCGCGCGCACCGGCGAAAGCGCGACGGATGCCGTACGCCCCCGAGTCCCGGCCCCACTGGCCGCAACGGTCGCCCTGACAGCCGCCATCGCGGTCGCCCTGTCCGGAGCCCCACAACTCGTCCTACGTTTCGCGTCCGGCACGCTGTTCTAGAAGTTCCAGGGGTTCTAAGCGAGCCGCTCCGGGGCCGGTGCGCGGGTCGGTGGCGGGCTTGTCGCCGACCCGCAGCGGGGCTCATCGCTGCCGTACGAGGGCGCGCCAGCGCGCCGGACCGTACGCCCATGCCGTACGCCTCGCCCTCGGTTCTCCTCGAACGGGCCAGCGCCCGCCGGCCGGGCACAAGGGAACTAGGACCCCTCATCTGGCGTTGACCAGTGATGGAGGGTCCACTGGAAGCTGGAGAAACCACGAAAGGGTTCCCCTGCCGTACTGCTTGGAGGGCGTACCGTGCACCGCCGGCACAATGGGCTCAAGACCGCCGTACTCCTCGGAGGGCTGTCCGCACTCATCATCGCCATCGGTGGGATGTTCGGCAGTACGGGACTGATCATCGCCGTGGTCGTCGCCCTGGGCACCAACGCGTACGCCTACTGGAACAGCGACAAGCTGGCGCTCCGCGCGATGCGAGCCCGCCCGGTCAGCGAGTTCGAGGCGCCACAGCTCTACCGCATGGTCCGCGAGCTCTCCACGGCCGCGCGCCAGCCGATGCCCCGGCTGTACCTTTCGCCGACCGATGCCCCGAACGCCTTCGCCACCGGGCGCAACCCGCGCAACGCGGCCGTGTGCTGCACCGACGGCATCCTCCGGCTGCTGAACGAACGCGAACTGCGCGGTGTCATCGGCCATGAACTGAGTCACGTCTACAACCGCGACATCCTCATCTCGTCCGTCGCGGGCGCGCTGGCGAGCGTGGTGATGTTCTTGGTCAACTTCGCCTGGCTGATCCCCATAGGCCGGTCAGATGACGACGACGGCCCCGGCTTCCTCGGCATGCTGCTGATCATGCTCTTGGGCCCGCTGGCCGCATCCGTCATCCAACTCGCCGTGAGCCGGTCCCGTGAGTACGAGGCGGACGCGTCGGGCGCACAACTCACCGGCGACCCGCTGGCCCTCGCCAGCGCCCTGCGAAAGCTCGAAGCCGGCACGAAGGCGTTGCCGCTGCCGCCGGAGCCACGGCTGGAGACGGCGAGCCACATGATGATCGCCAACCCCTTCCGCCCGGGCGTGGGCATGGCGAAACTGTTCTCGACACACCCACCCATGGCGGAGCGCATCAGCCGCCTCGAAAAGATGGCGGGACACTGACCTGATGAAGACGATTTTGAACATCATCTGGCTGTTCCTGTCCGGCTTCTGGCTGGCCTGCGCTTATGTACTGGCCGGCCTCGTTCTCTGCATTACGATCATCGGCATCCCCTTCGGTATAGCGTCCTTCCGTATCGCCCGCTTTGCGCTGTGGCCGTTCGGCTACATGGCGGTCGAACGACGTGACGCGGGCGCCCCGTCCTGCATCGGCAATGTCCTGTGGCTCGTCCTAGCCGGCTGGTGGCTGGCGCTCGGCCATATCATCACCGGCCTGTTGCTCTGCATCACGATCATCGGCATCCCCCTCGGCATCGCCAACTTCAAGCTGATCCCGGTCTCGCTGATGCCACTGGGCCGCGAGATCGTCCCCACCAACCAGCCGTTCGCGACGCGCTAAGCCACCCCCTACTGCGGCGCCCAACCCCTCAGGCGCTACGTACTGAACTCCGGGCCTCGGGCGTGACACATGGCGTAGTGCAACCGCTCGGCGACCGAGAGCAGCTCCGCGCGGAACGTCTCTCGGGTGCGTCCTCGCGTTTTGACCGCATGGCAGTTGGGGCACAGAGCGATCATCTGCGAGGGATGGTCGCGTCCACCCAGGGCGAGCTCCTGTACGTGATCGACCTCAAGTATGGGGTCGCCATTGTCCGTTCGATCATCGGGTTGGCCGCAGCAACGCGGGTTCTCACAGCGGTCAGCGCTGCGTATCAGCACAGCCTCCCGAGCGGGGGCGGAGCGCAGCAACTCCTGGGTCTGCCGCGGCACCCGCCGGCCGTGTCGGGCCACTTCCCCACGTTCGACCGACCGGCACAACTGCTCGTACCGCGCCGCCGTCCGCACGGCGTCGGCATACGCGGTCTCGGCGCCCTCCAAGGCGACCGGACCAGCCGAACTGGCGGGAACACCGCCTTCCTGCCCGAGGCCCACCTCAGACAGGAAGGCGAAAACGGCCGGTTGGTCCACACCGACGAAGTACCTCAGCAGCGTGCCAACGGAGCGGGCGCGATCGGGCGGGGAGTCGCGCATCGTCTCGTACACCGGTAGCGGCAGACCAGTACGCGGCTGCTGGGCGTCGAACCACCTGGCGAGGTCGCGATCACCGTCCGCGCTGGGCGCCGGGCCGCCGTGATCGCGCATTTCCCATAGGCCCGCGCGGTGGAGGGCGGCGGCGGGGTAGTCGGGGCGCGGTCGCTCTCCACGCGCCCCGTGCCGGGACAGCAGCTTTCCGACCTCGCGTTCGGTCGTGCTCCACGGGGTCAACCGTGCATCACCACGTCGGGCCCGCCCAATGGCCCAGAGCAGCAAGATCGGCTGGTGGAGCGCAGGGCCCTGCCGAGTCGCCCGCATCCTCAGATCGGCTATGGCTGCCTCGAACGCGGTGTACTCCGGGTGTCCAGCGCTTCCGTCACCTTCGGTGGCCTTCGCGTCGATCACGGTGAACCCAAGTCGCCGCAGTAGTGCGACGACGGTGGCCACGCCACCGGAGAAATCCCGCGCAACCAGGGCCGACTGGCCCGGCAGGTACCCATGCGCCGCTCCGACGATCGCCTTGGAGTCGTAGAGCCTGCCTTGGTACGACAGCCGGAAACGGCGAGCCTCCCCGAAGCCCTGCGCCAACAAAAAGACGTCCCGGCCGAGCCGGTCGTACTCCTCGATGGCGCGGAGCACCTCCACGCGCGTGATCTCCCTCAAGGCCATGACACGTACGCTAAGCGATGGCACTGACAACGAGTTCGTCCCCGGTGCACGGCCCGAACCGTGGAGCGCGCGGCGCTAAGGTCTGGCCTACCCGGCCCGGAGGAGGGTCACGGCCCAGGTGTATCGCGCGAAGGTGCTTCCTTTGCCGCGAGGAGCCCCGCAGAAGGCCCGGGCACCGCACAGCCGGTGTGGCCGGCGGAAACCGCACCGCGCGACGGCGTTGGGCTGTCGCCGGCAGGCCCGGCAGGCGACAGCCCAACGGTGGTTACCGGTAGTTCACGAACTGTAGAGCGAAGTCGAGATCCTTGCCCTTGAGTAGAGCCTGGACGGTCTGTAGGTCGTCGCGGCTCTTGGAGGAGACCCGCAGCTCATCGCCCTGGACCTGCGCCTTGACGCCCTTTGGGCCCTCATCGCGGACGATCTTGGCGACCTTCTTCGCGTTGTCCTGCGAGATCCCCTCCTCCAGCGAGGCGGTGATCTTGTACTCCTTGCCGGACGCCTGCGGCTCGCCAGCGTCCAGCGCCTTCAGCGAGATCCCACGCTTGACCAGCTTCGTCTCGAAGATGTCAAGGACAGCCTTTACCCGCTCCTCAGCGTTGGCGCGCATCTCGATCTTCTCACCCGACCAGGCGATCGAGGCGTCCACACCCTTGAAGTCATAGCGCTGTGAGATCTCCTTGGCAGCCTGATTGAGGGCGTTATCGACCTCCTGCCGCTCGACCTTCGAGACGATGTCGAAACTGGAGTCGGCCATATTGAGTTGGCTCCTCGTACGTAGATCCGTCAGGGGGGCGGTCCAGTGGACCGTGCTGCCAGCCTAGCTACCCCGGCCGTACTCCCACGGCGATCAACCCGGTGGCGAACCACCCCCTGACATCGGGTAGGGTTTACGTCGTTGCCAGGGAGCTCCAAACAGGGAGCGGATTTCCTGGTCACATCCCAGGCGGTGTGCCCGAGCGGCCAATGGGAGCGGACTGTAAATCCGTCGGCTTAGCCTACCCAGGTTCGAATCCTGGCGCCGCCACGCATTGGGATACGGCCCCTGACCTGCTGAGAAGCAGGTTGGGGGTCGTTTTGTTGGGGTGGGGTGGTGGGTGGGGCTGTCTCGCTTCGGCTCGGCGTGAGCCGTGCTCTACCAGCGGTTAACCGCCGCCGAAGCGGTGTCGTGGTCCTGACGCTTCGGTGCCGATGTGAGGGCGACCGGCGGTGTAGGTGGTAGCCGCTGAGGAAGAGAGCGCACAGAGCGCGATGGCCTACTCGCTTAGCCCACCGTTGCCATTGTTGATGGTCATTGAGCCGGGTGTCCCTGACGCCCGCTGACGGACCCGTTGCCTCCCCGCCAGGAACCCCATCGCCCAGAACTCGTAGCTCAGCCGTTCGCTGCCGCCTGCACCGCCTCCGCGATCGGTGTTGTGCCGCCGATCAGCTCCAACGTCAGGCCCGCGGTGCCCGGCTCGTTCAGGAGGGTGGCCAGGACCGCAGCCACGTCCTGGCGGGTGACCTCGCCGCGGCCCGTGGATTCGGCGAGGGTGATTAGACCCGTACCAGGGTCGTCCGTCAGGCGGCCCGGGCGGAGGATGGTCCAGTCGAGGGCGGTGCGGGAGCGTACGTCCGTGTCCGCCGCGCCCTTCGCGCGCTGGTACGCCGCGAAGACCGGGTCCGTGTCCGCCGTGGGCTCTTGATCGGCGCCCATCGAGGAGACGACGAGGAAGCGGCGTACCCCGGCGCTCACGGCCGCGTCCGCGAACAGGACGGCCGCCGCGTGGTCCACCGTCTGCTTTCGGTCAGTGCCGCTTCCCGGACCTGCGCCCGCCGCGAAGACCGCCGCGTCCGCGCCCTGCATATGCTGGGCCACCTCTTCCACCGACGCCTGCTCCAGGTCGCACACGACCGGTTCGGCGCCCGCCGCCAACAGGTCCCCTGCCTGCTCCGGTTTGCGAACGATGCCCGCAACCTCATCCCCGCGCCCGGCGAGCAACCGCTCCAGCCGAAGCGCGATCTGACCATGTCCACCAGCGATAACAATGCGCATACTTCCGACCGTACGCCGAAGCATCACGCAACCATCACTGCCACTCACGCGTCTTTTATTCAGCCTTTGACGAGGCGGTCTCCGACCAGCCTGCTGTGCCGAAGAGGCGTACGGCAGGTACTGGTGAGCACCGGGGGCGCACGGCACGGCGCTACAGATGCGTGACAGCGCGCCCATACCTGGGCGCGCGGGTGCGAGGTGGCCATTTAGGGAAGCCATGGCCACCGCTCTTACGTACCATTCATGCGTCAGATGTCCCTCGGCGGGCGCGTGGTGGCGCTATCGTGCGCCGGCTCGCTGGTCGGGGGCACATCGTGATCCGTGTGAGAACCGCACATGGTCAAGAGGGAAGCGCGGGGGAGGAGTGCCTCGCTCGCGCCACCGCGCAAGAGGAGCCTGCCATTACCGTCATCCGTAAGTCCCTGGTCGCCGTCGGCTGCACTGTCGTGCTCGCAGCCGGTTCCACTGCCTGCGGTACCGAGGAGAACCTCTCCGCCGGGCAGCGCCTTTCGCGTGCCACCGACAATCTCGGCGAGGGGGACTCGATATCCGTACAGATGTCCTTCGGCGCCACCCCCGAGCAGTTGCTCGCTCTTTCGGAAGGGTCGGATGACCCGATGCCGCCGGAGGCCGCTGAATTCGTATCGAAGATGAAGGTGACGTTCTCCGCGCAGTCCAAGAAGTCGCTGGAGTCCTCGGACGAGAAGGACCTGACGGGCAGCCAGCTCAAGGTGTCCGGGCCGGACGGCGACCTCATCGAGTACCGACTGGTGGACAAGACCGCGTACTACCGGCTGGATCTGGAGCAGTTCGCCAAGCTCAGCGGTGAGGCCATGCCGCCGCTGGACGAGATAAAGAGCGAGCTCCCGAAGGGGTTCAAGGCTGCTGAGGCGATTCTCGCCGGCAAGTGGGTCAAGATCGACATGGCGGATCTGGAGTCGCTCCAGCGCGACATGGGAGCGCAGGCGGACGAGGACGGACCCAGCGGTGATCCCACGCTGAGCGCGGAGACCAGCAAGAAGCTGCTCCTGTCCATCCAAAACGCGTTTGCCGGCCAGGTCACCACCAAGGAGGCTGGGCGCAAGGACGGCGCGGACCACGTCCTTGCCACGGCGCCGGTACGGCCGCTGGTGACGGCCATTGTCAATGGTCTGCGGCCGATCGCCAGGGAGCTGCCGGGCGGCGCCAAGGACCTGCCCACCGCCAAGGATCTGCAAGAGCTCCCGAACGACAAGGTCACCGTGGACTTCGCGCTGAAGCACGGCCAACTCAGCGGTGCCACGGTGGATGTGGCCCAGTTCGACAAGAAGCTTCAGAAGAAGCTGGCGGCCCACGGCGATGGGAAGCTGCCGGTGGAGCTGGCGTTCGGCGAGCCTGACAGCGTTGACGCCCCGTCCGACGCCACCAAGATCGACCTCAAGGACCTGATGACGGGTATCGGGTCCCTGATGCCGGGCGGCCTGGGCCAGGACGCCATGGCGGACGGCACCGATGGTGCCTTCGGTGATCAGTCAGACGGCAGCACCGAAAGCGACAGCTTCGCCGACCTCGGCTAACCACCGGCAAGCTCGGGCCCTGGTGGCCAGCCGGGGCCGCGGGCTCGGCTGCCGGCAGCCCGGGCTGGCCTCGGCTGCCGTAGCCCGTGCTCGGCGGCTACCAGCCGCCCTGCCGTGGCCCATCCCCCTGCTGGCCGGTCGCCCCGCTGGCGGGTCGGCTCAGCCTCGTGGGGGCTGACGGTTGTCGTCCTGTGCTGTACGTGACTGGCGGGGCAGGTCGAGCGCGACCACGGCCGCCGAGTCGCAATACTCGCGGACCGCGCTGGTACGCGCCACGATCCGGCCCCGGTGGACGACGACTCGGCTGTACGCGAGGGAGAGCATGCCGGCGAGGCTCTCCCCCCGTACGGCCAACAGCTCTGCCGGAAACCCCGCCTCCACGCGCACCTCGGGCAGGCCCATCGCTGCCCGGGCTTGGCTGCTGACGGCCTCGTACGCCTCCTTTGGCGTGAGCCCCTCGCGCGAGGCGAGTAGGAACGCGGCCTCCAACGGATCGCCGCGGCCGACAGGGTTGGCCGTATCGCGTAGGGCGCCGCTGCCCGCGGCGATGCGTACGCCCGCGGCGCGCAGCAGCCGCACCGGCGCACAGGGTGAGACGGGCGCGCGCCTTTCCTCCAACGCGCCGCACTCCGCCTGTGGCAGACAGCCCACGGTGATTCCGGCCGCGGCGAGCTGGTCGGCGGCGCGGAGGGCGAGTTGCCTCGGCAGCTGGGCGAGGCCGCCGCACGGGCCGAGCATGACGCTGGTCCGCAGCCCGCCGGCCATCGCCGCAAACCGGGCGAGCAGCGCCGGGTCGTCGCCGTCAAGGTGCAGATCGACGGCGCAGCCGTGTTCGGCGGCGATGGCGAGCACGGCCTCCACGTAGCCGGTCGGGTCGGGGTCGAGGTCGGGGCAGCCGCCGATGGCGGAGGCGCCCATCTTCACCGCGTCCCGCAGCATCGCCAGGCCGTCCGCCCCCGCGACGCCGGTCAGGGCGTGCGGCATGGCGACGGCCGACAGGTCGATGAGGCCGCCCAGCGTCCTGCGGGCGAGCAGCACGGCCTCCAGGGCGCCAAGGCCCAGCACGTCACCGATGCGCACATGGGTGCGTAGCGCCGTCGCACCATGGCCGAGTTGGAGGAGGGCGGCCTCGGTGGTGCGCCGCTGGACGTCTTCGGGGGCGTACGCAACAGGGCCGTCCACCTCTGCGGTGAGGGCTGTGTCGGTGTGCCCGTGCGGTTCGGCCGGGGCGGGCAGCAGGAGGTAGCCGCTGAGATCGACGCGGGCGCCGGGGGCGAGGCTGCCCGCGGTGCCCACCGCATCGACGCGACCGCCGCTGAGCCGCACATCGACGGCGCGCCCGTCCGCGAGCCGGGCGCCGCTGAGCAGCAGCACGGTCGCGTCGGGGGCCGCGCCGTCGTTCCTGGGGGGCTGCTGCGGCTGGCTGTCGGGCATCGCGCTCCTGGAGTGGCGAGAAGTGCGGGTTGGGGGAGGCCTGGCCCGCGACGGCCGGTGGCTGGATGGTCCATGGGCGGGACCGACGCTGCGGGTGAGGGCGGGTGCTGGGCTCCGGGCGGGAGCCAGCGCGGGCGAAGGGGCGTGCGAGGGCGCGCGGGGGCGCGTCACGCCAAGATCACTCAGCGCGTTCCGAGCCTAGGGCGCGTCTGGGGCGGCTTCGAGGAGGAGCCGAATAGTCGTACCGGTGTGGTGCCGTAGGCGCTCACGGCCCGTCACGAGGCGGCGGATACGGATTTCACGATCGGCCGCAGAGCGTGTAATGTCTTCATCGCTCGCCCCAATAGCTCAGTCGGCAGAGCGTCTCCATGGTAAGGAGAAGGTCTACGGTTCGATTCCGTATTGGGGCTCTGATGTGTGAGGTTGCCTATCCGGGTTTTGCCGGATAGGTGCCCCTCGCATCACAGCGGTGTAGCTCAGTCGGTAGAGCAAGCGGCTCATAATCGCTGTGTCACCGGTTCAAGTCCGGTCACCGCTACTGACAGTAGCCGATTGTGGGGTCGGTCCTTCGATCGGCTACTCTTTTCTGCGTTCATCCATCCGTCCCCGCGGGCTGACTCCCCTGGGGCGGCCCCACGTTCAAGGAGCACTCACGTGGCTGCCACCGACGTCCGCCCGAAGATCACGCTGGCCTGCGTGGAGTGCAAGGAGCGGAACTACATCACCAAGAAGAACCGGCGTAACAACCCGGACCGTCTTGAGATGAAGAAGCACTGCCCTCGTTGCAACTCGCACACCGCGCACCGCGAGACGCGATAATTTCAGGCTCGTTCGCGAGGCCGCTCCCAGCTGGGGAGCGGCCTCGCGGCGTTCTACGTAATGATCACGACTGTCGCAGGAGGTGCGAGCGATGCCGCTCGACGAGACGTACGTCGGACGGACCTATCCGCCCACCGAGCCGTACGAGGTGGGCCGGGAGAAGATCCGAGAGTTCGCCGAGGCGATCGGTGAGACCAATGGTGTCTACACCGATCCCGAGGTCGCGCGTGCACTCGGATATCCGGATGTGATCGCCCCACCGACCTTTGTGTTCTCCATCTCCTATCGCGCGGCGGGTCAGGTGATCCATGATCCGCAACTCGGTCTCGACTACAGCCGGGTCGTACACGGCGATCAAGGTTTTACGTACGCTCGACCTGTTCAGGCGGGCGATTGCCTATCGGTCACATCCACCATTGAGTCGGTGAGGTCCATGGCGGGTAACGACATCCTGGTCGTGCGCGGTGATGTGCACGATAAGAGCGGCGAACTCGTGGTGACCGCGCGCACGATGCTCGTGGCCCGTGGCGCTGACGGGAAGTGAGACAGATGGCAGCGAAGATTTCGTACGACGATATCGAGGTCGGCACCGAACTGCCCGCCCAGACCTTTCCGGTGACCCGCGAGACGCTTGTGCGGTACGCGGGTGCTTCCGGCGACTTCAATCCCATTCACTGGAATGAGAAGTTCGCCAAAGAGGTTGGGCTGCCCGACGTCATCGCACACGGCATGTTCACCATGGCCGTGGCGATCCGCGTCGTGACCGACTGGGTCGGTGACCCGGGGGCGGTCGCGGAGTACGGGGTGCGGTTCACCAAGCCCGTTGTCGTGCCGAACGACGACAAGGGCGCGCTCATCGAGGTCAGCGCCCGAGTGAGCGCCAAGCTTGACGACGAGGCGCGTACGGTACAGATCGACCTCACGGCGGTCAGTAGCGATCAAAAGGTGCTTGGCCGCTCCCGCGCGGTCGTCCGGCTCGGCTGAGTGCTTGCGCCGAAGTCGTTGCGTCGAAGTCGTTGCGCTAAAGCCGTCGCGCTGAGATGCCGCGTGGAGGCGCCGTACTGAGCCGTTGCGCAGGACCGCTGCAACCCCGCCCGCGCGGGGCGCGCAGGGCTGCTGTTGCGCCGGCTGGACCGCCTGCGTAGGCGGTGCTGGATGCGGGGACCGGGTCGCGCCCTGCCGGCGGCTGCTGCTGGCGAGAGCCGACTGGCTGCGCTGCACGCCGGGGCGCGTGCTCCGCGGAGCCGGGGTGGCAGTGCGTTTTCGCTGTCGCTACGAGGCCAGCACACTTGACTGCGTAGGTTATTGAGTAATAACTTACCTCCCATGGCGCACTCCACACCCCGAATGAGCGCGGACGAGCGGCGGTCCCTCGCGGTCCGTGCGGCGATGTCGGAGTTCTCCAAGGGCGGGTATCACGGCACCTCCACCGAGGTCATCGCCCGGCGCGTTGGCGTGTCCCAGCCGTACCTCTTCCGGCTCTTCCCCAACAAGAAGGCCCTCTTTCAGGCCGCCGCCGCGCACTGCTTCGCCCGGACGACCGAGACCTTCGTACGAGCCGCAGATGGCCTGCACGGCGAGGCGGCGCTGGAGGCGATGGGGGGCGCGTACTCCGCGCTCATCGTCGATCGGGAGCTGCTGCTGATGCAGATGCAGCTCTACGTCACGGCGGGCGGCGTGGATGACGAGGAACTTCTGGCGTACGTGCGGCAGGGCTGGCAGGAGGTATGGGAGACGGTCCGCGTGTTGAGTGGTGCGTCCGGGGAGGAGCTGGAGCAGTTCTTCTCCCGCGGGCTGCTCATCAACGTCCTGGTCACTCTGGGTATCCCCGGCGACGACCGGTGCTGGGCGACCTTTGACGAGTACAGCAAGAAGGCCGCGACGCGGACGGCGAGTGAGGTCGTGGGCGGTCCGCCCGGTTCTCCGGCCGATGGCGCCTGATCCCGGTCCGCCTCCGGTTGAGCGAGGCTAGTGGGCTCAAAGCAGCCCGAAGCGCTCGCGACTTCCCATCAATGACCCTGACCCACCTATGCCCGGCGTGGGTCTCGATCGCGTGCCGCGCAGACGTACGCCCCAGAAACTTAGTAATCAATCACTAACCTAGGAGTCTCGATGGTACGTGAAGACCGGCCGCCAACCCTGGCCGCCGCCGTGTGGACCCTGGTCATCACCAGCCTCGCCGGGTTCATGGCGGCGCTGGACAACCTCATCGTCATCACCGCCATACCCGACATCGGCAAGGACCTCGGGGGCGGGATCGAGGAGCTGGAATGGACCGTCAGCGCGTACACGCTCACCTTCGCCGTGCTGCTGATGCTCGGCGCCGCGCTCGGTGACCGCTTCGGGCGCCGGCGTCTGTTCCTCGTCGGCATCGCCGTCTTCACCGCCTCATCGGCCGCGGCGGCCCTCTCCTCCGACATAGGCGTGTTGATCGGCGCCCGCGCCGTACAGGGCGCCGGCGCGGCGTTGCTGATGCCCCTCAGCCTGACGCTGCTGACCGCCGCCGTCCCGGCGGAGCGGCGAGGGACCGCCTTCGGCATCTGGGGCGCGGTCAATGGCCTCGCCGTCGCCTGCGGACCGCTGATCGGCGGCGTCGTTGTGGAACACATTTCCTGGCAGTGGATCTTCTGGCTGAACGTGCCCATCGGTATCGTCTTGCTGCCCCTCGCCCGACTGCTACTCACCGAGAGCCGGGGCCCGGCCGATTCGCTCGACGTCGTTGGCACCGTGCTGGCCAGTCTCGGCCTGTTGGGCATCACCTTTGCCCTGATTCAGGGCAATATCGATGGCTGGGCCAGCGCGCAGGTGTTGACTGGGTTCGCGGTCGGGGGCGTGCTGCTGGTCGCCTTCGTACGCTGGGAGCTACGCACAGCCGCACCGATGCTGCCGATGCGACTGTTCCGGTCCCGGACGTTCAGCACCGTCAACGCCGCGGGGCTGCTGATGTACCTCGGGATGTTCGGTTCGATCTTCCTCCTCACCCAGTTCCTGCAACTCATCCAGGGCTACTCGCCACTGGAGGCGGGGCTGCGCATGTTGCCGTGGACCGCGATGCCGATGGTCGTCGCGCCCATCGCCGGTGTCCTCGCGGATCGGATCGACGGCCGTTTCATCGTCGCCACCGGGCTCGTGCTCATGGCCACGGGCATCGGCTGGTTGGCCGTCGTCGCCGAGCCGGGCCTCGCGTACGCGGCGCAAATCCTGCCCTTCGCGATCAGCGGCGTGGGCATGGCGCTCTTCTTCGCGCCCGTCTCGGCCCTGGTGATGAACTCCGTACGCCCGGCCGAGCAGGGCATCGCCTCGGGCGCGAGCAACGCGCTGCGCGAGATCGGCGGCACGCTGGGGGTCGCCCTCCTCGCCTCGGTCTTCAGCGCGCGAGGCGGCTACGGGTCGCCACGGGAGTTCACTGATGGCCTGGTGCCCGCGTTGTGGGTGGGGGCCGCGGCGCTGGCCGCCGCGGCATGCCTGGTGATGCTCGCACCGCGCCGGCGACCTGCCACGGAGACCGTGTTGGTGGATGCGGTGGATGCGGTGGACGCAACGTACCCGTTGGACGCGATGGACGTGCCCATGGTGGGTGCGGGGGTGCGGACGACACAGGAGGCTGCGAAGCCGCCGGTACGGGGGTGAGCGCGGGCACGTGCCTCGGGGCGGGCGGTACGGGTCTGGGGGCGGGCGGTACGGGTCTGGGGCGGGCCGGCAGGGCCGACCGGTCTCGACGGCTGGCCCGCCCCGAGGCGGCGAACGAGCGCGGGCCGCCGTGGCCCGCCCCGGCGCCCGCCGCCGGGGAGTGTCGTAGGCGTTCCGTACGCTTGGGCCTGTGCAGGAACTCCACGACGCGCCCCTCGCCCCGCTGACCACCTTCCGACTCGGGGGCCCCGCCACCCGGCTGATCACGGCCGCCACCGACGACGAGGTGATCACCGCCGTCCGCGCCGCCGACGCCGCCGGCACGCCGCTGCTGGTCATCGGCGGCGGCAGCAACCTGGTCATCTCCGACAAGGGCTTCGACGGCACCGCGCTGCGCATCGCCACCTCCGGGTTCGCTCTCGCCGCCGAGCCCACGGCCGCCGGCGGCGTCCAGTTGGAGCTCGCGGCGGGCGAGAACTGGTCCGACGCCGTGGCCCGCACGGTCGAAGCGGGGCTGGCCGGCATCGAGTGCCTGGCGGGCATCCCCGGCTCGGCGGGCGCCACGCCCATCCAGAACGTGGGCGCGTACGGGCAAGAGGTCTCCTCGGTCATCACCGAGGTCGTCGCCTATGACCGGCACACCGACGAGGTCGTGACCCTTGCGAACGCGGATTGCGGCTTCTCTTACCGGCACAGCCGCTTCAAACAGCACCCGAACCGCCATGTGGTGCTGCGCGTGCGGTTCGCACTGGAGGACGCGGGCGGGCTGTCCGCGCCAGTGAAGTACGCCGAGACGGCGCGGGTGCTCGGCGTCGAGGCCGGGGACCGGGTGCCGATCGGCACGGCCCGGGAGACCGTGTTGCGGCTGCGGGCGGGCAAGGGCATGGTGCTCGACCCGGAGGACCATGACACCTGGTCGGCAGGGTCGTTCTTCACCAACCCGATCCTCACCGATGCCGAGTACGCGACCTTCCTGACGCGGGTAGCGGAGCGGCTGGGTCCGGATGTGTTGCCGCCCGCCTATCCGGCGGGTGAAGGGCTGACCAAGACGTCCGCTGCATGGCTGATCGACAAGGCGGGCTTCACCAAGGGCTATGGGCAAGGCCCGGCCCGCATCTCCACCAAGCACACCCTGGCACTGACCAACCGAGGCGCAGCCACCACCGATGACCTGCTCGCACTGGCCCGCGAGGTGGTGGCCGGGGTGCGCGCCGCCTTTGGAATCACGCTGGTCAACGAGCCGGTGACGGTGGGAGTCGAGCTGTAGGGGTGGGGCTGCGCGGGGTGAGGGCATGAGCCGATACGGCGTGAGTCAAGCCGCCAGCCAGGCGTCGATCTCCGCGATCAGCCCGTCTCGCACACCCGCTGGTGCCGCCGAGCCGCGGATCGACTGGCGGGCCAACTCGGCCAGTTCCGGATCGGTGAAGCCGTGATGTTGGCGAACCAGTTCGTACTGGGCCGCCAGCCGGGAGCCGAACAGCAGCGGATCGTCCGCGCCGAGCGCCATCGGCACCCCCGCATCGAACAGCGCCCGCAGCGGCACGTCCGCGGCCTTCTCGTACACCCCGAGCGCCACATTGGACGCCGGGCACACCTCGCAGGTCACCTGCCGGTCGGCGAGGCGCTGTAGCAGTCGCGGGTCCTCGGCGGCCCGTACGCCATGGCCTACGCGCGCCGCGTGCAGGTCGTCCAGGCAGTCCCGCACGCTGCCAGGCCCGGCCAGCTCGCCGCCGTGCGGGGCGGCCAGCAGGCCGCCGTCACGGGCGATGGCGAACGCCCGGTCGAAGTCGCGGGCGAAGCCGCGCCGTTCGTCGTTGGACAGCCCGAAACCGACGACGCCCCGGTCCGCGTAGCGCACCGCGAGCCGGGCCAGGGTACGAGCGTCCAGCGGGTGCTTCATGCGGTTCGCGGCCACCAGGACCCGCATGCTGAGGCCCGTCTCCCGGGAGGCGCTGTCCACCGCGTCCAAAATGATCTCCAGGGCCGGGATCAGACCACCGAGCCGTGGCGCGTACGAGGTCGGATCGACCTGGATCTCCAGCCATCGAGACCCGTCCCGCACGTCCTCCTCGGCCGCCTCCCGCACCAGCCGCTGGATGTCCTCCGGCGTTCTCAGGCACGAGCGCGCGATGTCGTACAGCCGCTGGAAACGGAACCAGCCGCGCTCGTCGGTCGCGCGCAATCTGGGCGGCTCACCGCCGCTGAGAGCATCCGGAAGATGGACGCCGTATTTGTCGGCCAGTTCGATGAGCGTGCCGGGGCGCATCGAACCGGTGAAGTGCAAATGCAGATGCGCCTTGGGCAGCAGCCGCAGGTTCCGTCCGGTGGGGGCGTCGGCGGCACGTCCACCGGGGGAAGCGGGGGTGGGGAAGTGCAACATCCCCAGATCTTGCCGTATGGCCCGATGGACCCGGAAGCGGGTATCACCGATCGGTGACGGGTCCGCACAAGTGGACGGGCGCCCGGCTCACGCCGAGCGCCCGTCCGTCTCGCTGTTGCCCCTCGGTCGAGGGGCGCTGTCAGCGGGCCTCCGCCAGCAGCTTCTGCATCCGCGATACGCCTTCGGCCAGGTCCTCGTCGCCCAGCGCGTACGAGAGCCGCAGATAGCCGGGCGTGCCGAACGCCTCCCCCGGAACGACCGCGACCTCGACCTCTTCCAAGATCAGCTCGGCCAACTCCACCGACGACTGCGGGCGCTTGCCCCGGATCTCCTTGCCGAGCAGCGCCTTCACCGAGGGATACACGTAGAACGCGCCCTGCGGCTCGGGGCACTCGACGCCGTCGATCTCGTTCAGCATCCGCACGATCGTCTTGCGCCGCCGGTCGAACGCCTCCCGCATCTGCGCGACCGCGTCCAGGTTGCCGGAGACCGCCGCGAGAGCCGCAGCCTGCGCCACGTTGGACACGTTGGAGGTGGCGTGTGACTGGAGGTTGGTTGCGGCCTTGATGACGTCCTTGGGACCGATGACCCAGCCCACCCGCCAGCCCGTCATCGCGTACGTCTTGGCCACGCCGTTGACCACGATGCACTTGTCACGCAGCTCGGGCACGACGACCGGGAGCGAGGAGAACGTGGCGTCCCCGTAGACCAGGTGTTCGTAGATCTCGTCGGTCATCACCCACAGCCCGTGCCCGGCGGCCCAGCGGCCGACGGCCTCGACCTGCTCGCGCGGGTAGACCGCGCCGGTCGGGTTGGAGGGCGAGACGAAGAGGACGACCTTGGTCCGCTCGGTGCGCGCGGCCTCAAGCTGCTCGACGGAGACCTGGTAACCGGTCGTCTCATCGGCGACCACCGGCACCGGCACCCCGCCCGCCAACTGGATCGACTCGGGGTAGGTGGTCCAGTACGGGGCAGGGACGATGACTTCATCGCCCGGGTCGAGGATGGCGGCGAACGCCTGATAGATCGCCTGCTTCCCGCCGTTGGTGACCAGCACCTGGGACGCCTCGACCTCGTAGCCGGAGTCGCGCAGCGTCTTGGCGGCGATGGCGGCCTTCAGCTCGGGCAGCCCGCCGGCCGGGGTGTAGCGGTGGTTCTTCGGGTCGCGGCAGGCTGCCACTGCGGCCTCGACGATGTAGTCGGGCGTCGGGAAGTCCGGCTCGCCTGCGCCGAAGCCGATCACCGGACGGCCGGCGGCCTTCAGGGCCTTGGCCTTGGCGTCCACGGCGAGCGTCGCGGACTCGGAAATCGAACCGACGCGGGCCGATACCCGGCGGTCGGTAGGAGCGGTCTCTGGAGGGGTAGCAGCGGTCATGGCTGCATCGTCGCAGACCGGCTCCGCGGGTGGCACGGGGGTTTGACCGGTCGTTGTGCCGCCGATCGTTCGACTGCTGGCCCTTCAGCACGTACACTCATGCGTCGTCGGGTCCCAACAGCCGTTCCAGCTCACGCACTCCGTGCAGCTAGCTGGATGCTGTACGTTGGGGGTCACAAAGGGTCGTAGCTCAATTGGTAGAGCACTGGTCTCCAAAACCAGCGGTTGGGGGTTCAAGTCCCTCCGGCCCTGCTACACACATCTGGCAGGTTTGGATGTGTGCATGCGAAGGTACCCAAATGCACCGCTGTGCGGCCGGACCGGACGCGGCACGGCCACGACCCGGATTCAGGTGAGGACGAGTGACGGAAGCCCTTGGCTCCACCGCAACGCCTGAAAGCGGTCGTCCTGAAGACGACGAGGCCGCCAAGAAGGGCCGCCGTGGTGGCAAGCGCGGGAAGAAGGGGCCGTTTGGCCGTCTCGCGCTTTTCTACCGCCAGATCGTCGCGGAGCTACGCAAGGTCGTCTGGCCTTCGCGTCAGCAGCTCTCGACGTACACCACCGTAGTGATCGTCTTCGTTGTCATCATGATCGGTCTTGTTACCGTGATTGACTACGGGTTCAACGAAGTCGTCAAATACATCTTCGGCTGATCCCGCGTAGGGCACCGCGCACCCGTGCGGCGCCCCTATCGCACGTTCCACCCCTCATGTAGCCAGGAAGAAGCAGCCACCGTGTCTGACCCGAACCTGAACGACGCCATCGAGCCCGGCGAGGGCGAAGAGGCTGCGGCGACGGATGGCCCGGTGGCTGCCCCGAGTGCGGCCGATGAGGGCGTCACCCCTGGTGTCACCGAGGGAGCAGCCGACGAGGCCGCTGCCGACGCTGCTGCCAGCGAGCCGGCCGCCGAGCCGCTCGTGGAGGCTGAGGTTGTCGCGGAGATCGCCGAGGACGCTGCGGTCGCCGAGGACACTGCGGACGTCGAGGCCGCTGAGGCTGGGGACGCTGCTGAGGACGCTGTGGCTACCGAGGACGCTGAGGTCGAGGTCGAGGCCGACACTGAGGATGCAGACGACGCCGAGGACGCCGCACACGAGGACGTAGACGCTGCCGAAGAGGCCGAGGCGACTGACGAGGCCGAAGAGGTTGCAGAGGTCGCTGTTGACCCGGTCGAGGCGTTGCGTGCGGAACTGCGCGCGCTGCCCGGCGAGTGGTACGTGATTCACACCTACGCGGGATACGAGAACCGGGTAAAGACCAACCTTGAGCAGCGCGCCGTCTCGCTCAACGTTGAGGACTACATCTTCGCGGCCGAGGTGCCGCAGGAAGAGGTCGTCCAGATCAAGAACGGCGACCGTCGTACGGTCCGGCAGAACAAGCTCCCCGGCTACGTGCTGGTGCGCATGGACCTGACGAACGAGTCCTGGGGCGTCGTGCGGAACACGCCGGGCGTCACCGGCTTCGTGGGCAACGCCTACGACCCGTACCCGCTGACCCTGGACGAGATCGTGAAGATGCTC
Source organism: Streptomyces zagrosensis (assembly GCF_014203645.1). Classification (GTDB taxonomy): domain Bacteria; phylum Actinomycetota; class Actinomycetes; order Streptomycetales; family Streptomycetaceae; genus Streptomyces; species Streptomyces zagrosensis. The sequence goes on from NZ_JACHJL010000014.1 coordinate 202,657, forward strand.
GCCCCGGAGGCCGAGGAAGCCGCTGCCAAGGCCGCTGCCGCCGAGTCCGGCCTCCCGGCGCCGAGCCGCAAGCTTGAGGTCCAGGTCCTCGACTTCGAGGTGGGCGACTCCGTCACCGTCACCGACGGCCCGTTCGCAACGTTGCAGGCGACCATCAACGAGATCAACGCCGACTCGAAGAAGGTCAAGGGCCTCGTTGAGATCTTCGGCCGCGAGACGCCGGTCGAGCTGAGCTTCGACCAGATCCAGAAGAACTAGCTTCTTCGGACCGCATCAACCACTGCCGAGCAGGTCGGACCGGCTCTCCCAAGCCCCCGCAAAAGGGCCCAGGAGAACCGTCTGACCTGCTCGGTTTTTGGCCGCACAGCTATACCCGTTATCGTTGTGCGGTATGCCTCCATCCGGACGATCGGATGGACAGGCGAAAACCTCTCACTCAGACCCGGAGAGAGCATGCCTCCCAAGAAGAAGAAGAAGGTCACGGGGCTAATCAAGCTCCAGATCCAGGCCGGTGCGGCCAACCCGGCTCCGCCGGTCGGCCCCGCGCTGGGTCAGCACGGCGTCAACATCATGGAGTTCTGCAAGGCCTACAACGTCGCGACCGAGTCGCAGCGTGGCATGGTCGTGCCGGTGGAGATCACGGTCTACGAAGACCGCTCCTTCACCTTCATCACCAAGACTCCGCCGGCTGCCAAGCTGATCCTCAAGGCCGCGGGCGTGGACAAGGGCTCAGGCGAGCCGCACAAGACCAAGGTCGCCAAGGTCACCCGCGACCAGGTCCGTGACATCGCCACCGCCAAGATGGCCGACCTGAACGCCAACGACCTCGACGCCGCCGAGAAGATCATCGCCGGCACCGCCCGTTCGATGGGCGTCACGGTCGAGGGCTGAGCACCTCCACGTCCCGGGGACCGATTCCCCAGTGGAAGGGCCAGGCGCTGGCCCGTACCACGACTCCATCCCTGACTCGCGGCGGCAGCTGTGAGTGCGACAACCAGGAGCAGCAGTGAAGCGCAGCAAGGCTTTCCGCGGCGCGGATGAGCAGATCGACCGGGAGCGGCTGTACGCCCCGCTTGAGGCCATCCGTCTCGCTAAGGACACCACCTCTTCCAAGTTCGACGCGACCGTCGAGGTTGCCATGCGGCTGGGCGTTGACCCTCGCAAGGCCGACCAGATGGTTCGCGGCACCGTAAACCTGCCGCACGGCACCGGCAAGACCGCCCGGGTCCTGGTCTTCGCGACCGGTGACCGTGCCGCAGCCGCGGAGGCCGCGGGCGCCGACATCGTCGGCTCCGACGAACTGATCGACGAGGTCGCCAAGGGCCGTCTCGACTTCGACGCCGTCGTCGCGACCCCGGACCTGATGGGCAAGGTCGGCCGACTCGGCCGCGTGCTCGGTCCGCGTGGTCTGATGCCGAACCCGAAGACCGGCACCGTGACCCCGGACGTCACCAAGGCTGTCACCGACATCAAGGGTGGCAAGATCGAATTCCGCGTCGACAAGCACTCGAACTTGCACTTCATCGTCGGCAAGGTGTCGTTCGGCGAGCAGCAGTTGGTCGAGAACTACGCGGCGGCGCTGGACGAGATCCTTCGTCTGAAGCCGTCTGCCGCGAAGGGCCGTTACATCAGGAAGGCCGTGGTGACCACCACGATGGGGCCGAGCATCCCGCTCGACTCCAACCGCACTCGTAACCTGCTCTCGGAGGAAGACGCCGTCTGATCTTTCAGGCGTCCTTCCCCTACGCACAAGCCCCGCATCTTCGTGGAGATGCGGGGCTTGTGCGTTGCGCTGTCGTGCTCCTCGGCTACTCTCCTGAGAGGAAGTAAACAAGAATTAAAGAGGGGGACGTTGTGCGTAGTTCGCGTAAGGCAGCCCGGTTCGGCACCGGTGCCGCGGCTGCGGTGGGAGGTCTGGCGCTGCTGGCCGGTCTGACCGCGTGCGGCAGCGACTCCGGTAACAGTGACAAGCCGGCGTCTGCGAAGAACGCGATAGCCGCGCTTCAACTCGCCTCCGAGAGCACGGATAAGCAGCACTCGGCGAAGGTCGATGGCAGCACCGCGATAGCGGGCGCGAAGTCCGAGATGTCCGGCAGCATGGACTGGTCGGACGGCATGCGGGCCTCGATGACCATCACGCAGCACGGCGGCGCGTCCGACCAGACGGGGTTGAGCGGCAAGCCGATGGAGGCTCGCTACACCCCAGATGCGATGTTCATGAACCTCGGCGACAAGTTCGCCAGCGCGCCGGAGTCCGGCGGCAAGCACTGGATGAAGTACGACTACGCCACGCTCGCCGAGAAGGCGGGCCCCTCGGGCAAGTTCCTCAAGGACCAGATGAAGAACACCGACCCGGCGCGCGCTGTGCAGGTGTTGATCGCCACCGGCAAGGTGCGCGAGGTCGGCAAGGAGGACGTGCGGGGCAGCAAGACCACGCACTACACCGGCGTGGTGAACGTCTCAGAGCTGGCCAAGATGCAGTCCGAGGACCTGTCCAAGCAGGATCTGCTCGACCTACAGGAGCAGCTCAAGCAATCTGGCATGGAGACCGAAACCGTCGATCTGTGGATCGGTGACGACAACCTCCTGGTCAAGAAGCGGGAGCACGCCCAGAGCAGCCAGGGCACGTTCGAGACGACGGTGTTCTACACCGACTACGGCACCGACGTCAGCGTCGAGGAGCCGCCCGTATCGGACACCATGAACTTCGAGGAAGCGCTGGCACAGCAGGGCCAGTAGCCCGGATTTGCCCGTTCGCAATGCGTTCGCGTACTCTTCCACAGAAGCCAAAGACCGCTGGTTGTTGCCGTGCCTCGACAGAGATACGGCGGCCGAAGGATTCCGCTAACTGCGGACGGCCTGCGTAGGTGTCTGTGGATGAGTTCCCGGAGTTTCTCCGGTTGAGCTACGCCCCGTGCGCCTGCGCCGGGGCGTTTGTTGTGCCCAGTCTCCTTCCTCCAGCCGATGCGGTCCGATCACCCGGAAGGAGGCCGAGACTCATGGTGAGGCCCGATAAGGCTGCCGCGGTTGCCGAGCTGACGGACAAGTTCCGTAGTTCAAGTGCCGCAGTGGTCACGGCGTACACCGGTCTGAGCGTTGCGCAGCTCCAGGAGCTGCGCCGTTCTCTCGGTGAGAACGCCCAGTACCGCGTGGCGAAGAACACACTGACCAAGATCGCGGCCAACGAGGCCGGGATCACCTCGCTCGACGACCTGTTCACGGGTTCGACGGCGATCGCCTTCGTCACCGGCGACCCGGTGGAGTCGGCGAAGGGTCTGCGCGACTTCGCCAAGGACAACCCGCATCTCGTCATCAAGGGCGGTGTCCTTGATGGTAAGGCGCTGTCCGCCGATGAGATCAACAAGCTTGCGGACCTTGAGTCCCGTGAGGTTCTGCTCTCCAAGCTGGCGGGTGCCATGAAGGGCAAGCAGTCTCAGGCTGCTGCGCTCTTCCAGGCCCTTCCGTCGAAGTTCATCCGCACCGCGGAAGCGCTTCGCGCCAAGAAGGAAGAAGAGCAGGGCGGTGCCGAGTAATTCGGCTCACGCATTGATCGCCGCATAGAGCGACGGTCGCAGCGGGCCCGTCTACGGAGCAATGCCGTAAGGCACACGCCCGCCGACATGTACATCCGGCACCAGCCGAATTAGTGGAAGGACCGCCATCATGGCGAAGCTCAGCCAGGAAGACCTGCTCGCGCAGTTCGAGGGCATGACCCTCATCGAGCTCTCCGAGTTCGTAAAGGCCTTCGAGGAGAAGTTCGACGTCACCGCCGCCGCCCCGGCCGCCGTCGCTGCCGCCGCTCCGGGTCAGGGTGGCGGCGCCGAGGCCGTCGAGGAGCAGGACGAGTTCGACGTCATCCTCACCGGGGCCGGCGAGAAGAAGATCCAGGTCATCAAGGTCGTGCGTGAGCTGACCTCGCTGGGTCTGAAGGAGGCCAAGGACCTCGTCGATGGCACTCCGAAGGCCGTCGTGGAGAAGGTCAACAAGGAGGCCGCGAACAAGGCCAAGGAGTCCCTTGAGGCCGCCGGCGCGTCGGTTGAGGTCAAGTAACGACCTCCCTCTCGCGCGCCCCGCTGCGCGCGATCTGAGTCGCTGACTCAACTGTTTTCAGGGCGATCACCCATCAGGGTGGTCGCCCTGGCGCGTTCGGGCACCGGGTACGGTGTCTTAGCGCTCGCGTGTCAGTGCCTGCGGGTATGGTGATCTTCGTTGACGCGTCGGTATGTTCTGTGACGATCTCGGCGCGCGGGTGGCCCTTGACGAACGGCACGTGGCGCGCAATTCTCAGGACGCGAGGTCAGACCGGGCTCAGATGGATTTCCGGGCTGAGGCATGGAACGAGCGCCAAGCGGGAAGCCTTGCCGCAGGCGTTGGAAGACGGCGTGGGAAGACAACGAGGGGGCAACTCCTCGCGGAGGGAGAGGTTGGCGCTGCCAGTCTCCGGATATCCGCTCTGGACATCAGTGGGCCAAGTGGCTACACTGACCCTTTGCGCTGCCGTTTAGCTGCCCCCTGCCCGTCACCAGGGGCATGCCCGCACGTGAGTACGCCGACTGAAACACCCTGATCAGGGCTTTTGTTCTGTGTGCTCCGTAGGGACCGGTATGCGCGTAGTGAGTCCGAGCCCTCGGAAGGACCCCCTCTTGGCCGCCTCGCGCAACGCCTCGACTGCCAATACGAACACCGGCGACAGCACTGCCCCGCTGCGCATCTCTTTTGCGAAGATCAAGGAACCCCTCGGGGTCCCGAACCTCCTCGCGCTGCAGACCGAAAGCTTCGACTGGCTGCTCGGCAATGCCGCCTGGAAGGCTCGCGTCGAGGCCGCGCTGGAGAGTGGACAGGACGTCCCCAGGAAGTCAGGTCTGGAAGAGATCTTCGAGGAGATTTCTCCGATCGAGGATTTCTCCGGGTCGATGTCGCTGACGTTTCGTGACCACCGCTTCGAGCCTCCGAAGAACTCGATCGACGAGTGCAAGGAGCGCGACTTCACATACGCCGCGCCGCTCTTCGTCACCGCCGAGTTCACCAACAACGAGACCGGTGAGATCAAGTCTCAGACGGTCTTCATGGGCGACTTCCCGCTCATGACCAACAAGGGCACCTTCTGCATCAACGGCACCGAGCGTGTCGTCGTTTCGCAGCTAGTCCGCTCGCCGGGCGTCTACTTTGACAGTGTCATCGACAAGACCTCCGATAAGGACATCTTCACCTCCAAGATCATCCCGTCCCGGGGTGCCTGGCTGGAGATGGAGGTTGACAAGCGCGACATGGTCGGTGTGCGCATCGACCGGAAGCGTAAGCAGTCCGTTACCGTACTTCTGAAGGCGCTCGGCTGGACCACCGAGCAGATCCTGGAGGAGTTCGGCGAGTACGAGTCCATGCGCGCCACCCTGGAGAAGGACCACACCCAGGGTCAGGACGATGCGCTGCTCGACATCTACCGCAAGCTGCGTCCGGGCGAGCCGCCCACGCGTGAGGCCGCGCAGACGCTTCTTGAGAACCTGTACTTCAACCCGAAGCGCTACGACCTGGCCAAGGTCGGTCGCTACAAGGTCAACAAGAAGCTCGGTGCCGACCAGCCGTTGGACGCCGGCGTGCTGACCAACGAGGACGTCATCGCGACGATCAGGTACTTGGTCAAGCTGCACGCTGGCGAGACCGAGACGCGCGGTGAGAACGGCAACACGATCGTCGTCGAGACCGACGACATCGACCACTTCGGCAACCGTCGTCTGCGGAACGTCGGTGAGCTGATCCAAAACCAGGTCCGTACGGGTCTCGCCCGTATGGAGCGTGTCGTGCGTGAGCGCATGACCACCCAGGACGTCGAGGCGATTACGCCGCAGACGCTGATCAACATCCGGCCGGTCGTCGCCTCCATCAAGGAGTTCTTCGGCACCAGCCAGCTCTCCCAGTTCATGGACCAGACCAACCCGCTGTCGGGTCTGACCCACAAGCGTCGTCTTTCGGCGCTTGGCCCCGGTGGTCTGTCCCGTGAGCGGGCCGGCTTCGAGGTCCGTGACGTGCACCCCTCGCACTACGGCCGGATGTGCCCGATCGAGACGCCGGAAGGCCCGAACATCGGCCTGATCGGCTCGCTCGCCTCCTACGGCCGGGTCAACGCCTTCGGCTTCGTGGAGACCCCGTACCGCAAGGTCACCGGCGGCCAGGTCACCGACGACGTGGACTACCTGACCGCGGACGAGGAAGACCGCTTCGTCATCGCGCAGGCCAACGCGCCGCTCAGCGATGACATGCGATTCGCTGAGTCCCGCGTGCTGGTGCGCCGCCGTGGCGGCGAGGTGGACTACATCCCGGGCGACGAGGTCGACTACATGGATGTTTCGCCGCGCCAGATGGTGTCGGTCGCGACGGCCATGATCCCCTTCCTTGAGCACGACGACGCCAACCGCGCGCTCATGGGCTCGAACATGATGCGTCAGGCCGTGCCGCTGATCAAGGCGGAGGCGCCGCTGGTCGGCACCGGCATGGAGTACCGCTGCGCGGTTGATGCCGGCGACGTCATCAAGGCCGAGAAGCACGGTGTCGTCCAGGAGGTCTCCGCCGACTACGTGACGGTGGCCAACGACGACGCTACGTACACGACCTACCGCATCGCGAAGTTCTCCCGCTCCAACCAGGGCACCTCCTTCAACCAGAAGGTCGTCGTGGATGAGGGCGCCCGCGTGGTCACCGGCCAGGTGCTCGCCGATGGTCCGTCCACCGAAGAGGGGGAGATGGCCCTTGGCAAGAACCTCCTGGTGGCGTTCATGCCGTGGGAGGGTCACAACTACGAGGACGCGATCATCCTCAGCCAGCGTTTGGTGCAGGACGACGTCCTCTCCTCGATTCACATCGAGGAGCACGAGGTTGACGCCCGAGACACCAAGCTCGGCCCCGAGGAGATCACCCGGGACATCCCGAACGTCTCCGAGGAGGTCCTGGCCGACCTCGACGAGCGCGGCATCATCCGTATCGGTGCCGAGGTCGTCGCGGGCGACATCCTCGTCGGCAAGGTCACGCCCAAGGGCGAGACCGAGCTGACCCCCGAGGAGCGGCTGCTGCGCGCGATCTTCGGCGAGAAGGCCCGTGAGGTCCGTGACACCTCGCTGAAGGTGCCGCACGGCGAGATCGGCAAGGTCATCGGCGTCCGCGTCTTCGACCGCGAGGAGGGTGACGAGCTGCCGCCCGGCGTGAACCAGCTCGTGCGTGTCTACGTCGCCCAAAAGCGCAAGATCACCGATGGTGACAAGCTCGCCGGCCGACACGGCAACAAGGGCGTCATCTCGAAGATCCTGCCGGTCGAGGACATGCCGTTCATGGAGGACGGCACCCCGGTTGACATCATCCTCAACCCGCTGGGTGTCCCGTCCCGAATGAACCCGGGCCAGGTCCTGGAGATCCACCTCGGCTGGCTGGCCTCACAGGGCTGGAAGGTCGATGGTGACGAGGAGTGGATGAAGCGGCTCCAGATGATTGGCGCCGACGAGGTGACCGGCGGCACCAACGTCGCGACCCCGGTCTTCGACGGCGCCCGCGAGGACGAGATCGCCGGTCTCTTCCAGGCCGCTGTCCCGAACCGGGACGGCGAGCGGATGGTGCAGTCCACCGGCAAGGCATGGATGTTCGACGGTCGCTCCGGCGAGCCGTTCCCGGACCCGATTTCGGTCGGCTACATGTACATCCTCAAGCTGCACCACCTGGTGGACGACAAGCTGCACGCCCGGTCCACCGGCCCGTACAGCATGATCACCCAGCAGCCGCTGGGTGGTAAGGCTCAGTTCGGTGGCCAGCGCTTCGGCGAAATGGAGGTGTGGGCGCTGGAGGCATACGGCGCCGCGTACGCCCTCCAGGAGCTGCTGACGATCAAGTCCGACGACGTGACCGGCCGTGTGAAGGTCTACGAGGCCATCGTCAAGGGCGAAAACATTCCGGAGCCCGGCATCCCCGAGTCCTTCAAGGTGCTCATCAAGGAGATGCAGTCCCTGTGCCTCAACGTGGAGGTGCTGTCCTCGGACGGCATGTCCATCGAGATGCGTGACACTGACGAAGATGTCTTCCGCGCGGCGGAGGAGCTCGGAATCGACCTGTCCCGGCGAGAGCCGAGCAGCGTCGAAGAGGTCTGACGGGCCCGACCGGGGCTCCCACTCAGGAGCCCCGGTCGCCCAGGACCCGTACAGACCATGATGAAGAGCCCAAATTCTCGCTGACGCGAGGGGCACGACCCTGAAAGAGGGATTGACGACAAGTGCTCGACGTCAACTTCTTCGACGAGCTGCGGATTGGCCTGGCCACCGCGGACGACATTCGGCAGTGGTCCCACGGCGAGGTCAAGAAGCCGGAGACCATCAACTACCGCACCCTCAAGCCCGAAAAGGACGGACTCTTCTGCGAGAAGATCTTCGGTCCCACCCGGGACTGGGAGTGCTACTGCGGCAAGTACAAGCGCGTCCGGTTCAAGGGCATCATCTGCGAGCGCTGCGGCGTTGAGGTGACGCGCGCCAAGGTGCGTCGCGAGCGGATGGGCCATATCGAACTGGCCGCGCCGGTCACCCACATCTGGTACTTCAAGGGTGTCCCGTCACGCCTGGGCTACCTGCTTGACCTCGCGCCGAAGGACCTGGAAAAGGTCATCTACTTCGCCGCATACATGATCACCTGGGTTGACGATGAGCGCCGCACGCGCGACCTGCCCTCCTTGGAGGCGCATGTCTCCGTAGAGCGCCAGCAGATCGAGCAGCGCCGCGACGCCGACCTGGAAGCCCGAGCCAAGAAGCTTGAGACCGACCTGGCCGAGCTGGAGGCCGAGGGCGCCAAGGCCGACGTGCGCCGCAAGGTGCGCGAGGGCGCTGAGCGGGAGATGAAGCAGCTCCGCGACCGTGCGCAGCGCGAAATCGACCGCCTGGACGAGGTGTGGAGCCGCTTCAAGTCCCTCAAGGTCCAGGACCTAGAGGGTGACGAGCTGCTCTACCGCGAGCTGCGCGACCGCTTCGGCACCTACTTCATGGGTGGCATGGGCGCCGCCGCACTGCAAAAGCGCCTGGAGTCCTTCGACCTCGAAGAAGAGGCGGAGCGGCTGCGGGAGATCATCCGTACCGGCAAGGGCCAGAAGAAGACCCGTGCGCTGAAGCGGCTGAAGGTCGTCTCGGCGTTCCTTCAGACCCGTAACAGCCCCAACGGCATGGTCCTTGACTGCGTGCCGGTCATCCCGCCGGACCTGCGTCCGATGGTGCAGCTCGACGGTGGCCGCTTTGCGACCTCCGACCTGAACGACCTGTACCGCCGTGTCATCAACCGGAACAACCGCCTCAAGCGTCTCCTTGACCTCGGTGCCCCCGAGATCATCGTGAACAACGAGAAGCGGATGCTGCAAGAGGCCGTCGACGCGCTGTTCGACAATGGCCGCCGCGGCCGTCCGGTCACCGGCCCTGGCAACCGCCCGCTGAAGTCCCTGAGCGACATGCTCAAGGGCAAGCAGGGCCGCTTCCGGCAGAACCTGCTGGGTAAGCGCGTCGATTACTCGGCCCGTTCGGTCATCGTCGTCGGCCCGCAGCTCAAGCTGCACCAGTGCGGTCTGCCCAAGGCGATGGCGCTGGAACTGTTCAAGCCGTTCGTGATGAAGCGCCTGGTGGACCTGAACCACGCGCAGAACATCAAGAGCGCCAAGCGGATGGTCGAGCGCGGTCGTACGGTCGTGTACGACGTGCTCGAAGAGGTCATCGCCGAACACCCGGTGCTCCTCAACCGTGCTCCGACCCTGCACCGCCTGGGCATCCAGGCGTTCGAGCCGCAGCTCGTCGAGGGCAAGGCCATCCAGATCCACCCGCTCGTGTGCACCGCGTTCAACGCGGACTTCGACGGTGACCAGATGGCCGTGCACCTCCCGCTGTCCGCGGAGGCGCAGGCCGAGGCCCGCATCCTGATGCTGTCCTCGAACAACATCCTCAAGCCCGCCGATGGCCGGCCGGTGACGATGCCGACCCAGGACATGGTCCTTGGTCTGTTCTTCCTCACCACCGACGAGGCGGAGCGCAAGACCGTCGGTGAGGGCCGGTTCTTCGGCTCGACGGCCGAGGCGATCATGGCGTTCGACAACCGGGAGCTCTCGCTTCAGGCGAAGGTGGACATCCGCTTCCCGGTGGGCACCATCCCGCCGCGTGGCTGGACGCCGCCGGAGTCGGTGGAGGGCGAGGAGCCCTACCAGCCGGGCGACAGCTTCCGGCTGACCACCTCGCTGGGCCGCGCGCTCTTCAACGAGCTGCTGCCCGAGGACTACCCGTTCGTCGACTACTCGGTGAGCAAGAAGCAGCTCTCCGAGATCGTCAACGACCTGGCGGAGCGCTACCCCAAGGTCATCGTGGCGGCGACGCTGGACAACCTGAAGGCGGCCGGTTTCCACTGGGCCACCCGCTCGGGTGTGACCGTGGCGTTCTCCGACATTCTCGGCCCGCCCGAGAAGCCGGCGATCTTGGACGAGTACGAGGCCAAGGCGCTGCACGTCCAAAAGCAGTTCGAGCGGGGTCTGATCACCCGCGACGAGCGGCACCAGGAGCTCGTGGTCATTTGGAACAAGGCCACCAACGAGGTCTCCGAGGCGATGCAGCGGAACTTCCCGCGCACCAACCCGATCTTCATCATGATCGAGTCCGGCGCGCGCGGAAACATGATGCAGATGCGTCAGATCGCCGGTATGCGTGGTCTGGTGTCCAACGCCAAGAACGAAACCATCTCGCGCCCCATCAAGGCGTCCTACCGTGATGGCCTGTCCGTTCTTGAGTACTTCATCGCCACCCACGGCGCCCGTAAGGGCCTCGCGGACACGGCCCTGCGGACCGCCGACTCGGGTTACCTGACCCGTCGTCTGGTGGACGTCTCGCAGGACGTGATCATCCGCGAGGAGGACTGCGGCACCGAGCGCGGCCTGAAGCTCAAGATCGCCACCAGGGGCACAGACGGTGTGCTGCGCAAGACGGACGACGTCGAGACCAGCGTGTACGCGCGGATGCTCGCCGAGGACGTCGTGGTGGACGGCAAGGTCATCGCGCCGGCCAACGTGGACCTGGGCGATGTCCTCATCGACCAGCTCCTCGCGCACGGCGTGGAGACGGTCAAGACCCGCTCGGTCCTCACCTGCGAGTCCGCCGTCGGCACCTGCGCCTACTGCTACGGCCGCTCGCTGGCCACCGGCAAGCTCGTGGACATCGGCGAGGCCGTCGGCATCATCGCGGCCCAGTCGATCGGTGAGCCCGGCACCCAGCTCACGATGCGTACCTTCCACACCGGTGGTGTGGCCGGTGACGACATCACCCAGGGTCTGCCGCGTGTCGTCGAGCTCTTCGAGGCCCGTACGCCCAAGGGCGTCGCCCCCATCTCGGAGGCGGCCGGTCGGGTGCGCATCGAGGAGACCGAGAAGACCAAGAAGCTCGTCGTCACCCCGGACGACGGCTCCGAAGAGACTCCGTTCGGCGTCTCGAAGCGAGCCCGAGTCCTGGTAGGCGAGGGCGACCACGTCGAGGTGGGACAGCCGCTGACGCTGGGCGCCATCAACCCGCACGACGTGCTGCGCATCCTCGGCCAGCGCGCCGTGCAGGTGCACCTGGTCGGCGAGGTGCAGAAGGTCTACAACTCGCAGGGTGTGTCGATCCACGACAAGCACATCGAGATCATCATCCGGCAGATGCTGCGCCGCGTGACGATCATCGAGTCCGGCGACGCGGAGCTGCTGCCGGGCGAGCTCGTGGAGCGCTCGCGCTTCGAGAACGAGAACCGCCGCGTGGTGCAGGAGGGCGGTCACCCGGCCTCCGGGCGTCCGCAGCTCATGGGTATCACCAAGGCATCGCTGGCCACCGAGTCGTGGCTGTCGGCGGCGTCCTTCCAGGAGACGACCCGGGTGCTCACCGACGCGGCGATCAACGCCAAGTCGGACTCCCTGATCGGCCTCAAGGAAAACGTCATCATCGGCAAGCTCATCCCGGCCGGTACGGGTCTGTCCCGCTACCGCAACATCCGGGTCGAGCCCACCGAAGAGGCCAAGGCCGCGATGTACTCGGCCGTTGGCTACGACGACATCGACTACTCGCCCTTCGGGACGGGGTCGGGCCAGGCGGTTCCGCTGGAGGACTACGACTACGGTCCGTACAACCAGTAGGCGCCAACCGGCCGGTGAGGCCGGAACTCAGTAAACCGCGGGGCGGTCATTCCAGTCAGGGATGACCGTCCCGCGGTTTGTCGTGGATGATAGAGGGAGCTGTCTAGCTGGGGGAGGTTTCTCAGGTGGCGTTCCAACCATGGCAAGGCGGTCAACCGGCGCAGCCGGCGAGCCAGTCGCCGATGATGCGGGCCTCGCACGCTGAGCGGGAGCGCGCGGTCGATGTGTTGAAGGCTGGTTTTGCCGAGGGGCGGCTTTCGCAGAACGAGTACGAACAGCGCATCACCCGGGCCTATCAGGCGCAGACCTACGGTGAAATCCAAGTGTTGGTCGCGGACTTGCCCCAAGGGCCCATCGGCCAGGCGCAGTTCGCGCCCCGGCCGATGGTGCCGCCGACGTTCTTGCCGGCGCCGCGGACCAACGGGAGCGCGACGGGCGCGCTGGTGTGCGGCATCTTGGGCACCATGGTCGGCGTCACCGCCATTCCGGCGGTGATCTTGGGGCACAAGGCGCGGGGGGAGATCCGGCGTACCGGGGAGCAGGGCGACGGCATGGCGGTCGCGGGCCTGGTGCTCGGCTATCTGGTGATCGGCTTCCTGGCGCTGATGGTGGCGGTGGTGGTCCTGGCGGTCGGCGCGTCGAGCTGAGCCGGCGGTCGTCTGCGGCCGGGTGCCCGGTTCGTGCTGCGGGGCTGTGCCGGCTGTGCTGGCTGGCCCTGGGGCTGCGCCCGCTGACCCGGCTGCGCTGGCACCGGCTGTGGGGAGGCGGCGCGGGGGTTGTGCGGGAGCGCGTGCGGTGCGCTCGGCCGCTGCGACGTGCTTTCGCGCGAGAAGAGAGCACACTACGGTAGCGGCAGCGCCGTAAGCCGCCCGGCGTGTCCTACGCGTGTGCATTTGTTTTGACCGGAGCCGATGCGGTAGGTACGCTCTGACCTTGTGCCTGGCGTGTCCCCGGGCTCCCATGCGTGCATACTCCTCCGGCTCCGTTCGGAGTGAGATGCCACGGACGGAGCCTGGTGGAGTGCCCCCAGCTTTGGGGGACCGAGGTGTTTACACCAAACTCCGCACTCTTTCGCTCATTGCAGCGGTCTGGAGTGCGCGACACACCCGACCGCGTGGGTCGGGGAGTTCCAGGTTAGCTTCACTACACGGCACACAGAAACCGGAGAAACGGTGCCTACGATCCAGCAGCTAGTCCGTAAGGGCCGGCAGGACAAGGTCGAGAAGAACAAGACGCCCGCACTAGAGGGTTCCCCTCAGCGTCGTGGCGTCTGCACGCGTGTTTTCACGACCACCCCGAAGAAGCCGAACTCGGCCCTGCGTAAGGTCGCGCGTGTGCGTCTGACCAGCGGGATCGAGGTCACCGCTTACATTCCGGGTGAGGGTCATAACCTGCAGGAGCACTCGATCGTGCTCGTGCGTGGCGGCCGTGTGAAGGACCTGCCGGGCGTTCGCTACAAGATCATCCGTGGCTCGCTCGACACCCAGGGCGTCAAGAACCGCAAGCAGGCTCGCAGCCGCTACGGCGCCAAGAAGGAGAAGTAAGAATGCCTCGTAAGGGCCCCGCCCCGAAGCGCCCGGTCATCATCGACCCGGTCTACAGCTCTCCTCTTGTCACCTCCCTCATCAACAAGGTGCTGCTGAACGGTAAGCGCTCCACTGCTGAGCGCATCGTTTACGGCGCCATGGAGGGGCTGCGCGAGAAGACCGGAAACGACCCGGTCATCACGCTCAAGCGCGCTCTGGAAAACATCAAGCCGACCCTTGAGGTGAAGTCTCGCCGGGTCGGTGGCGCCACCTACCAGGTGCCGATCGAGGTCAAGCCCGGTCGCGCCGCCACCCTCGCGCTGCGCTGGCTCGTGGGCTACTCGCGTGCTCGTCGCGAGAAGACCATGACCGAGCGCCTGATGAACGAGCTCCTGGACGCCAGCAACGGTCTGGGCGCCGCGGTCAAGCGTCGCGAGGACACCCACAAGATGGCCGAGTCCAACAAGGCCTTCGCGCACTACCGCTGGTAGTCGCTACCCCCATCGAGACCGAGGGAAGACTGAGCCAAATGGCCACCACTTCACTTGACCTGGCCAAGGTCCGCAACATTGGGATCATGGCCCACATCGACGCGGGCAAGACGACGACCACCGAGCGGATTCTGTTCTACACCGGTGTGAGCTACAAGATCGGTGAGGTCCACGACGGCGCTGCCACGATGGACTGGATGGAGCAGGAGCAGGAGCGCGGCATCACGATCACGTCGGCCGCGACGACCTGTCACTGGCCGGTGAACGACGTCGATCACACCATCAACATCATCGACACCCCGGGCCACGTGGACTTCACCGTTGAGGTGGAGCGTTCGCTACGCGTGCTCGACGGCGCCGTGACGGTGTTCGACGGTGTCGCCGGTGTGGAGCCGCAGTCCGAGACGGTGTGGCGTCAGGCTGACCGCTACAACGTTCCGCGCATCTGCTTCGTGAACAAGCTGGACCGTGTCGGTGCCGAGTTCCACCGCTGCGTCGACATGATCGTCGATCGCCTCGGTGCGACCCCGCTCGTCATGCAGCTTCCGATCGGCGCCGAGGCGGACTTCAAGGGCGTTATCGACCTCGTCCGCATGAAGGCGCTGGTGTGGCCCGTCGAGGCCGCCAAGGGTGAGATGTACGACACCCTGGAGATCCCGGACACCCACGCCGACGCCGCCGCCGAGTGGCGCGACAAGCTCCTGGAGACCGCCGCCGAGGGCGACGAAGAGCTGATGGAGCTGTACCTGGAGGGCCAGGAGCCCACCGAGGAGCAGCTCAAGGCCGGCATTCGCCGCGCCACCATCGCCGGCAACCTCACGCCGGTCTTCTGTGGCACCGCGTTCAAGAACAAGGGCGTTCAGCCCCTGCTCGACGCGGTGGTTGACTACCTCCCGTCCCCCGTGGACGTCGAGGGTGTCACCGGCCACAAGGTGGACGACGAGAACGTCGAGGTCTTCCGTAGGGCCTCCGAGGACGAGCCGTTCGCTGGTCTTGCCTTCAAGATCATGAGCGACCCGCACCTCGGCAAGCTCACCTTCATCCGGATTTACTCCGGCCGCATGGAGGCCGGCACTCAGGTGCTGAACTCCGTGAAGGGCAAGAAGGAGCGCATCGGCAAGATCTACCGGATGCACGCGAACAAGCGTGAGGAAATCGCGAGTGTGGGTGCCGGCGACATCGTCGCCGTCATGGGTCTCAAGCAGACCACCACCGGCGAGACCCTCTGCGACTCCGGCCAGCCGGTGATCCTTGAGTCCATGAACTTCCCGGCCCCGGTGATCCAGGTCGCCATCGAGCCGAAGTCCAAGGGCGACCAGGAGAAGCTGGGTATTGCCATCCAGCGCCTCGCCGAGGAGGACCCGTCCTTCCAGGTCCACACGGACGAGGAGACCGGCCAGACCATCATTGCGGGTATGGGCGAGCTCCACCTCGACGTGCTGGTTGACCGGATGAAGCGCGAGTTCCGCGTCGAGGCCAACGTGGGCAAGCCGCAGGTCGCGTACCGCGAGACGCTGCGCAAGGCCGTTGAGCGGATCGATTACACGCACAAGAAGCAGACTGGCGGTTCCGGCCAGTTCGCCAAGGTGCAGATCGCGATCACGCCGCTTGAGGGCGACGGATACGAGTTCGAGAACAAGGTCACTGGTGGCCGCATCCCGCGGGAGTACATCCCGTCCGTGGACGCGGGTTGCCAGGAGGCCCTGGAGTTCGGCGTGCTGGCCGGCTACCCGCTGACCGGCGTGAAGGTGACGCTGCTCGACGGTGCCTACCACGAGGTGGACTCCTCCGAGCTCGCGTTCAAGATCGCTGGCTCCATGGCGTTCAAGGAGGGTGCCCGCAGGGCGTCGCCGGCTCTACTGGAGCCGATGATGTCCGTCGAGGTCATCACTCCCGAGGACTACATGGGTGACGTCATCGGCGACATCAACTCCCGCCGTGGACAGATTCAGTCCATGGAGGACCGTAGCGGCGCCAAGGTCGTCACCGGCCTGGTACCGCTCTCGGAGATGTTCGGTTACGTCGGTGACCTGCGGAGCAAGACGTCTGGCCGCGCCAGCTACTCCATGCAGTTCGACTCCTACGCCGAGGTTCCGCGGAGCGTCGCCGAGGAGATTATCGCGAAGGTCAAGGGCGAGTAACGACGGTCCGTCCCCGCAGTAGCGGGGATGAGCCCAGCACGTTGCTCAGCCTTTAGGCTGGAGCAAAGGCATCGGGGCATTCCGCCACAGATCGCGTCAAGCGCCCTGTGGCGGGGCCTCGGGCGCCGGCCCCCCAAGCGAATACGGCCAAGGGCATCCCCTCGGGGTCCTGGTCGGTTCGATACAGACCACCTGAACCCATCCGCAAGGTGTGGATGGAGTACAGCACCAGTCCACAGGAGGACCCCAGTGGCGAAGGCGAAGTTCGAGCGGACTAAGCCGCACGTCAACATCGGCACCATTGGTCACATTGACCACGGTAAGACGACGCTTACCGCGGCGATCACCAAGGTGCTGCATGACGCGTTCCCGACCCTGAACGAGGCCTCGGCCTTCGACCAGATCGACAAGGCTCCTGAGGAGCGTCAGCGCGGTATCACCATCTCCATCGCGCACGTCGAGTACCAGACCGAGTCGCGTCACTATGCGCACGTTGACTGCCCGGGTCACGCGGACTACATCAAGAACATGATCACCGGTGCCGCCCAGATGGACGGCGCGATCCTCGTGGTCGCCGCAACCGACGGTCCGATGCCGCAGACCAAGGAGCACGTGCTCCTCGCCCGCCAGGTCGGCGTGCCGTACATCGTTGTCGCGCTGAACAAGGCCGACATGGTGGACGACGAGGAGATCATGGAGCTCGTCGAGCTTGAGGTTCGCGAGCTGCTCTCCGAGTACGAGTTCCCGGGCGACGACCTGCCGGTCGTCAAGGTCTCGGCGCTCAAGGCCCTTGAGGGCGACGAGGAGTGGGGCAAGACCGTCCTCGACCTGATGAAGGCCGTTGACGAGTCGATCCCGCAGCCCGAGCGCGACGTTGACAAGCCGTTCCTGATGCCCATCGAGGACGTCTTCACGATCACCGGTCGTGGCACCGTCGTCACCGGTCGTATCGAGCGTGGCATCCTCAAGGTCAACGAGACCGTGGACATCATCGGTATCAAGACCGAGAAGACCACCACCACGGTCACCGGCATCGAGATGTTCCGCAAGCTGCTCGATGAGGGCCAGGCCGGTGAGAACGTCGGTCTGCTCCTCCGTGGCATCAAGCGCGAGGATGTCGAGCGCGGCCAGGTCATCATCAAGCCGGGTTCTGTCACGCCGCACACCGAGTTCGAGGCGCAGGCGTACATCCTGTCGAAGGACGAGGGTGGCCGTCACACCCCCTTCTTCAACAACTACCGCCCGCAGTTCTACTTCCGTACCACGGACGTGACCGGCGTGGTGACCCTCCCCGAGGGCACCGAGATGGTCATGCCGGGCGACAACACCGAGATGTCTGTCTCGCTGATCCAGCCCGTCGCCATGGAAGAGGGCCTCAAGTTCGCCATCCGTGAGGGTGGCCGGACGGTGGGCGCCGGTCAGGTCACCAAGATCGTCAAGTGATCTGACCCCTTCCGCTCCACGGGTCGGGTTCCGCTCTTCCGCGGAACCCGGGCCTCGGATCGGGGCCGCCCCCGAGGCGGCCCTGCTCTTCGGGGCGAGCGCTTCCCTTCGGGGCGGCGACCTCGCCGAGCTACGGGGTGGAAGGCCGCGTCCTTTCGCGGCATGAGCCCGGGTCCCATTCGCTTTTAAGCGAGTGGGACCCGGGCTTTTTTGTGCGTACGGGGGGAGTGCGGGACGTCATGGAGTTGCGCGATGTGGTGGGGCGCTGCGCGGCGCGGTGGGCGCCGTGGGGCGCCGCCGGGTCGCTGAGGGCGCGCCGTGGGATGTGGGGGCGCTTTGTGGCGCGCCGAGGGTTGGGGCCGCGGCTGCGTGGTGTGCCGGGGGCGGGAGCGTACGGGAAGCGAGCGCGCGGCTGTGGCGCTACGGTGCCGTGCTCACGCCCGGCCCGGTGCTGGTGTACAGGCCCGGGCGGTGCCTGGTGCTCAGGCTCGGCCGGTGGGGCGCGGCTGCCAGAGCCAGGGGGTGGCGGCGGGTGAGATGCCGATGACGCGGGCCGCGGGGGCGCGCGGGCCGGGCGGGACCAGTGCGGGCAGGCCGACGGGGCGTAGCCGGTGCGGGGAGCGCGTAGGTCGGGCGCCGGCTCCCGTGCCGTACTGGAGGATCGCCTCACCATCGCGCCCCCGACCGAGGGCCAGCAGACCAGGGGTGTTGGCGCGGCTGTCGGCATCGGCGTCGGCGTCGGTGTGGGGGTCGGTTCTGGTGTCGGCGCTGGTGGGGGCGTACGACGTGGCCAGTGGCCCGTAACCGTCGAAGGCTCGCAGCGGTGTGGGGGCGCGTTTGCTGGCGGCGGCGCCACCGCCGATGGAGTACGCGATCGGGTCGGGCGCGGCCGGGGTGCGGTAGGTGACGAGCAGGGCGCCGGACGGGTCGAGGGCCGCGGCGGGCTGTTCGCCGGGGATCGGTAGGCCGGTGGGCGGCTGGGCGGTGACCGGGCCGCCGGTGCGGCTTTGCGCCCAGTGGCGCAGGGTGCCGCGGCCCGCCGCGAAGACGTGGACCCGGCCCTTCGCGTCGAGCGTCACGGTCAGGCCGTCCTGGATCTCGCCCGCGTCCGCACTGGCGGCGGTGCCTGCGCCAGGTGCTCCTACCTCGGTGATCCGCCGCCACGGGGACCAGCGGCCGTGCGGGTCGCGGACGCGGGTCGCGATGCTCTTGTCGGCCGTACGGGCGAACAGGTGCACCCCGCCATCGGGCGTCGCCACGGCGGCCGGGCACCCCACGCGGCGGCCACGATCGGGGTCGCCCTCCGGGTTGCCAAGACTCTTCCACGCCCGGAAGGCCCCACCGCGGTGCTGCTGCTCCAGGACGACCAACTCCCGTACGTTGGCGCCCCCTTGCCCCTCCAGCGCAGCGAACCGCAGCGCGAACACAAGTTGCCGCCCCGCCCGGTCCACCACAGCCGAAAGCGCAGGGGCGAGCGGTCCGCCGCTGAGGTTGTCGGGGGCGGCCCACCGGCCACTGCCGGCCGCGGTCTCCTGCCAGCGCACCAACTGAGTGCCGAGCACGCCGAACGCCACCAGGCGCCCGTCCGCCTCGGTGACCGGGGCGAGCCGCGCGCCGGGGTAGCGGTAGTGGGTGCTGCGAATCCAGCCCTTGCGGTTGCGAAGCGGGCGGGTACCACCCTGGCTGTAGTCGCCGCAGCCGGCCGCGTTGCCGCACTCCCAGTCGGGCCCGCCACCGTACGCGGCCAGAAAACGGGCCTTGTCACCCAGCACATCGGCAGGCAGATTGTGCGGCCAGCGCTGGTTGTAGTAGCCACGGAAGGCGGTGGTGGTGAACCGCGGGGCGCGCCCGTCGCGGCGGGTGGCGTCAGAGGCCCACTGGAACATGGCCTTCCACGCGAACAGCGCGATCGGCGTGTGGTCGCGGTGGTCGGAGCAGCCCGGCTGGTCGTTGTCGCGCCGGTGCGTGGCGTCGTGCACCTGAAAGTCGGGGTCTGGGTCCAGGGTGTGGATAAGGGTGGGCCGATAGCGGTCCATGAGGTGCGCGAGGGCGTCCACCAGGCTCTGATGGCGGTACGTGCTGATGCGACGCAGCGGCGAACCGGTAGGGAGAAGGCTCTCCATGGTCGCGCCGGGCGTGTCCCACAGGTCCGGGGTCCGGTGGCCCGCGGCGGAGAGCGTGGCGATGTTGAAAAAGACCAACCGGGCCGAACGTCCGCCCTGGGCAAGGACGTTGGTCTCTGCGGTGATGCCGCCCGGTAGCTTGAGCACGGAACGCTGCCAGCGGGCGAACCGGTGCAGCCCGAGCATCTCCGCGTACGCCTGCCGCAGCCCCTGTTGGCGGGACGCCGTGTAACCGGGCTTATCGACGGCTGGCAACGGGCGACCTGGCGCGAAGTTGAGCCCCCTAGCCTCGCCAGCGGTGACGTACACGGACACCACCGAGGCCCCGCCGTCGAGCACATGCCGGGCGTCGGGGTTCATGAAGTACAGGTCGTCGTCGGGGTGCGCGAGAACCTGCAACAGCAGCGCGTCCTTGTCACCTGTGACGGAGGTGAACGGCTCGGCGGCATGCGGATCGACGGAGCGTACGGGGTCGGCGGGGCCCTCGGCCGCGGCGGACGGCGACGCGGTGGACGCGCCGGCACGGCCGCCGACGACACCAGCCGCCGTGAGGGCGGCCAGCGCGGCCACCACCTGCCGTCGCCCGGGCAATGGACGCGCGGTCGTGCTGTTCACGTGTTGGTCCTCGCGATGTCATTCCAGGGCAGCACCTAGGTCCCTGGGCTGCGCTCGCGTTAAGGCAGACGGTGCGCGGTGCGCGTTGGTTGCCCGGAGCGAATGATTTCGGTGGTCACAAGTTGATCACTGTGGGGTTGGGGTCGGGGTGGGTTGGGGAGCGGTGGCTTCCGGTGCGGGGGGCTGGGGCAACTTGGGGTGGGGTGGCGGGGGTTGGGGGTGTGGGGGTGTTGCGGTGCGGGGGGTGGTTCGGGTGGTGGGTGCCGGGGGGGGGGAGGGTGGGGGTGGCGAGGGGGTGGATGAGATTGGGCATATGGGGCGGTTTGCGGGAGATGTCGGAGTTTGAAGAAGTGGGTAAAAACCGGGGGAGTGCGCGGTAACGTCGCAGGTCGCGAACTGTGGTCCCCGCGCGTGCGGGGGTGGTCCCGTGTTCGATGAGTGGGGAGTATGGCAAAAGCAGTGGTCCCCGCGCGTGCGGGGGTGGTCCCCAGGGCCTGGGCAGGAAGATCCACGACACCGTGTGGTCCCCGCGCGTGCGGGGGTGGTCCTGACGGGCCGCCGACATGGCTCTTGCCCGTCCAGTGGTCCCCGCGCGTGCGGGGGTGGTCCCGCAGGCGAACCCGTAGACCGCGTCGTCATCGTGTGGTCCCCGCGCATGCGGGGGTGGTCCCGCGGTTGCTCAGGTCTTCCCGGCAGTGGTGTCTCGCACGGGCCCTGGTCATGGGGCCGGGACCTGTGCGGGCGTGCATTACCTGCCGGGTCGTCTGCTGTTTGTGCGTCGTGGTGTTCGTTGGTTTAGGCGGGTGAGGGTGCGGGTGTAGTGGTGGGTCCAAAGGTGGTTGATGTGGGTGAGGGCGGTGGTGGCGAGGAGTTGGAGTGCGGGTGTTGCGGTGGGCAGGCGGAGTGGTGGTTCGTTTTCGCAGAGGTCGGCTGTGCCGAAGGTGGAGACGTGGAAGCGGGCGTGGCCGCTGTGGGCGCGGTGGGTGGCCATCCACACGTCTACTTCGGCGATGGTGAGCCTGTCGTCGGCTTCTGCTTCGCATTCGTCGCCGTCTCCCAGGCAGAACGCGGCGTAGCCGTGTCGGTGGGTCTGCCAGTGGCGGGGCAGGGGGATCATGGTCGGTTTTCCTTTCGCGGTGGGGTGGTGAGGGCGGCGTGTAGGGCGCGGGTGATGACGTCGTCCAAGCCCTCGCTTGCGACCCAGCGTCGGCGGTGGGGTGTGGGGTGGCAGTGACAAGGGCTGAATTCCCCGGCCGCTACCCGGGCGTCGGTGCCGGAGGTCCATCCGCCGTCTACGACCAGGGTCATGCGCTCGGGGCGGCGGAAGTCCGTGGCCAGGACGCGATGGCGAGGTGGCAGTTGCAGCCCGAGTGCGCAGGCGGTGCGTGCGGCTGCGGACAGCAACAACTCACCGGGGCGCAGGATGACACCGGGCAGGTACCACGGCGGCGCCCCGTCGTGGACGAGGAGGATCTGCGGTAGGCCGCTGGTCACGTCGTCTGGTGCGTGGGGGTTGCGGGGTTTCCAGATCAGCAGGGCTACGCGAAGTTGCCGGGCGCTCATGAGGCGCTGTCTGGGGTGGTGGGGGTGTGGGCGAGGTGGTCGAGCCCGCAGTCGCTGGGTGTCTTGCCGTTGGTGGTCATGATCCCGGCAGCGTCCGCGCCGTCCGACCAGAAGAATCCGCCTGTCCCGGCGAGCGCGTCCAGCGGGAGTTGGATGCGGTGGGGGTTGGTGCGTAGCTCGTCGGACGCCAGCGCTTTGGGGTCAAACAACGCGTCTCGTAGGCGTGTTGGAAGTCGATGTCTGTCACGGGCTCCCACGCGTCCGTGGTTTCGGCTTGGCCGGTGTTGGCGAGGAAGAACCGCAAGACGGTGTTCCCCTGGACCGTTCGTACGGTGTGCTGCCCGGTCAGCACCGAACTCCGCTTCGCGGCACTGGTCACCGCGGGCCCGTTCTGCTCGCGCTGGTGGTGTTCCACGGCCCGGTGTGCGTGCAGTGTTTCCACGGCTTTGCGGTACCGCGGCCAATCCCGCAACGCACGAGCACGGTCCCGAACGATGACCACCGCCCGACACGTGGCACACAGCGCGGCTGCGGTCTCGGTGGCGACGTGCTCCACCAAGGGCACATCGGACGCCAACTGGTCGTTGAGAGCGAGAAGTTGAGACAGTTTGGCGTCGATGGGTTCCGGGGCGGGCGGCCAGTGGTCGGGGTGCTGGATCATCAGCGGGCCCCCTGCCCGCCGCCGCGGCGGCGGTCATATGGGTACGTAAGCTTGAGCATGGCTGCCTGCCTCTTTCAGGTGGTTCACGCCCCCGGACCGGTCGCACGGTCGCGGGGGTTTCGGCGGGGCGGTGGGCTATGTGTCCACTTGTCACCCGACGTGCGCGGCCTGTCTCTCTAAGCAACACCTGCGGCACACTGGGTGGGTACTGTCGTAGGGGTGGCAATGGGTGGCAGATGAGCGCCCTCGTCGGAGGCTGTGAGATGACCGCACCGAACGCGAAGCTCGCCGATGCTCTTCGCCGCACTGGCATGAGCAACAACGAACTCGCCCGCCGTGTCAAAGTCGTGGCTGCTGTGTGTGGACAGCCACATGTCCAGCCAGACGCCACTGCGGTACGGCGCTGGAGGGGTGGGCACCGGCCGCGCCCCCCGGTACCGGAGATCATCGCGAGTGTCGTCTCGTCCGCACTCGGATACCGCCTCACGACGTACGACCTCGGCTTCGGTGAGGGCAGTGCCGCGGAGCGCACCCTCACCTACAGCCCCATGCTCGCCGCTACGGTAGAAGCCGTTGCCGACCTGGGGAGCGCGGACGTGGATCGTCGTAATTTTTTAGCAGTGGCGCCCTTCGCCGCCGTGGCGGCTATTGGGCCCTCCCGTGACTGGCTGCTCAACACGCTGGAACAGCAGCCTGAGTCGCGGACGCACGTGAGGCTTGAGGATGTCACCTCAGTACGCAATGTTTTCGGCCAGTTCCAGCGCGTGGACGTGCTGCAAGGCGGTGGTGCCGGTCGGCGCGCACTCGCCCGGTACATGACCCAACATGTCTATCCGCTTCTTCAGCGCACCCATGCCGAGGACGTACGCAGAGCTTTGTGTGAAGCGACCGCTGAGCAGACCTATTTGCTCGGCTGGATGGCCTACGACGATGGTGAGCACGGGACTGCACAGCGGTATCTGATCCAGTCGCTTCGGCTCGCCGAGGAGGCCCGTAACGCGTCGCTCGGCGCACACATCTTGGCCGGTATGGCAGACCAGGCCACCCTGCTGGGTAACCCCGCCGAGGGGCGCAGCCTCGCCCAAGCCGGGCGACATGGTCTCGGGAAGTCGTCGTCTGCCGCCTGCTTGGCTGATCTGTGGTGCTTGGAGGCGCGTGCCCTGGCCAAGCTCGGGCAGGAGAAGGCAGCCAGGCGGGCCGTGGAAGAGTCGCAGCAGTCGTTCGATCGCGTAGTTCCGAATGCGGAGCAGGAGTGGGCGCAGTTCATCGACAGCGCTTACATCCATGGCGAGTGGGCCCACACCTTTCGGGACCTGGGTGATGCGGACCGGGCGGAAGCTCACGCACGAGTGTCGATCCGCTCGGCGAAGACCCAGAGCCGGGCGCGCCGCGGCGCGATGTCTCAGGCAGCATTGTCGGCGGTTCACTTGCAGCGTCGTGACCTGGAAGCCGCGCATGCGGCGGGACTGCGGACCATCAGTCTCGCCAAGCGGGTGAAGTCGTCGCGATGCGTCGAAGCGGTGCAGGATCTGCACCGCCGTATGGCGCCGTATGGCGCGCATCGTCTCGTCGCTGATTTCCAGGAGCGAGCAAGGGAAGTCGTCGCGGTGGTATAGAACGGGCGCGTCACCGGGCTGCGGTTCGGGAGGAGTTCGTGGTTGCGGCGTGCTCGGCAGCGTGGTTGTCCACAAGCTGGGGATGGAGGCGAGCGAAGTGCTTAGGCTGAGGGATTCGCGGCGAATGTCGGAGTTCGAAGAAGTGGGTAAAAACCGGGGTGGCGCGCGGTAAAGCTGCTGGTCGCGAACTGTGGTCCCCGCGCGTGCGGGGGTGGTCCCCCGTTGCCGAACCACACGGCGGCGCGGTGAACGTGGTCCCCGCGCGTGCGGGGGTGGTCCCGGGCCGCGAAAACTCTTGTGAGGGTCGCCCGCGTGGTCCCCGCGCGTGCGGGGGTGGTCCCCACCAGCCGCGCCTCCCACGCCGCCACCTGCCGTGGTCCCCGCGCGTGCGGGGGTGGTCCCGGGCGAGTGATGGCGGGCTGGTGGATGCCACAGTGGTCCCCGCGCGTGCGGGGGTGGTCCCAAGCGGCGCAGGATCGAGCAGTTGGCGCGCGGGTGGTCCCCGCGCGTGCGGGGATGGTCCGAGATGGCAGGCGCGGTGATCGAGGTGGACGGTGTGGGCAGTAGCCGGAACGAGTGTGTAACCCCCCTGCGGGGCGACTTCCTAGCGACAGCCCGCATGGGCGCAGGGCTACTGCGGGAGCCCGCGGTGGCCGCCAGGTGGGACGAGCCCAGCGCCCTTCCGGAGTTCAGTGTGGCCGGGCTTGCGGGGCATTTGGCGTACCAGGTGCTGGCTGTTCCGGAGATCCTGGCGCAGCCCGTGCCGCAGGAGCCGGTGGTGCCGCTGCTTGAGCACTACGCGCGGGTGGAGTGGATCGGTGCGGGCGTGGACGAGGAGATCAACGTCCGTATTCGGCGCGGTGGCGAGCAGGCTGCGGCCGGGGGAGCGGAGGCGTTGGCCGGGCGCATGGACGTCGCCGTAGGCGAGCTGGGCGCCAGCCTCGCATCCGTCGCGAACCGTCCGGTGCGTATCCCGCTGTGGGGTTCGTGGTCGCTTGCTCTCGACGACCTGTTGGTCACGCGCATGATGGAGCTCGCGGTGCACGCGGACGATCTGGCGGTAAGCGTGGAAATCGAGGTCCCGGCCCTGCCGCCCAGGGTCGCCGAAACGGTGATCGACCTATTGTCCCGGCTTGCAGTGCGCCGCCACGGGGTGACGGGTGTACTGCGTGCGCTGAGTCGGGCGGAGCGGGCTCCGGGGTCCATCGCGGCATTCTGAAACTGCGCGGCGACGAAAGGGCGCATGGGGCTCGGTCGAGCTTGTTTCCTGGCTGCGTGGGGCGGTGACGCAGTCGCTTGTAGCCAGCGAAGCAATTGGCCAGGAGAGAGGAGTGGGTGGTTTGCGTAAATTGCCGAAGTTTGAAGAAGTGAGTAAAAACCGGGGCGGCGCTCGGTAAAGCCGCAGGTCGCGAACTGTGGTCCCCGCGCATGCGGGGGTGGTCCCGCCGCTGGCACATGGATTGCCACATTTGCCCGGTGGTCCCCGCGCATGCGGGGGTGGTCCCTTGCGGCGCGTTTCGATCAAGGGGGCGCAGTTGTGGTCCCCGCGCATGCGGGGGTGGTCCCGAAGCATGGTGTGGCCCACCGTCGTAAGGAGCGTGGTCCCCGCGCATGCGGGGGTGGTCCCCAACAGAGGGCATGGGGCACCTCCTCGGCGCTGTGGTCCCCGCGCATGCGGGGGTGGTCCTCGGCCGAGCTCCGCCATGACACGCGAGGGCGCGTGGTCCCCGCCCATGCGGGGCTAATCCACAGCACCAAAAGGAATCGGATCTCGCCCCGCGGAGGCCGCGGCGGGGCTACGGTGACGCCATGGCCAGAGCGGCGACGGCCATCCGCGTTGCGCCGCAGACGCGCGGCCATCTCGCCGAGCTTGCGCGGGAGCGGGGCCTCAGCGTGGGGCGGTACGTTGAGTTGCTGGCTCAGCAGGCCACCGAGGCCCAGCGCGCTGAGCGGCTTGCCGCTGACCGTGCCGTGCTGCGGGATCTGACCGGCTGCGGCCTCAGCGACGCCGACTTCGACCAGGCCCCTGACGTCCTCCGCCATGCTTACCGGCTGGCCGCCGCGAAGGTGCGAACCGCTTAGCCGCGCCCCGTCTCATCCCCCGTCCGAGCGGCCTTGACGCGTAGAGCAGCGCTACCGGTAGTGAGCGGCTGAGGAGCGCGCCCATGGAAGGCCGCATGACCGCCGAATCGCTGCACCCCTGGCCGGTGCCGCCGCCGGACGCCTACACCGTGGACGATCTCTTCGCACTGCCCGACCTCCCGCCTCACACCGAGCTGATCGACGGAAGCCTGGTTTCCCCCGGCCCGCAGCGGCTGTTCCACATGGCGACGCTGTACCTCCTGGAGAGCGGGCTGCGCCGGACCGTTCCTGATCATCTGGTGGTTGGGCGGGAGATGACCGTGGTTCTGGGGGCCGGGGCCCGTACCGCACCGGAGCCCGATCTGTTCGTCGTGCGCGGGGAAGCCGTGGCGAGCGCGCGGCGGACCCGGTTCGAGGCGGCCGATGTGCTGCTCGTCGTGGAGGTGGTCTCGCCCGACTCCGAAGCCAGGGATCGGATACCTAGCCCCGTAAGTACGCGGCGGCCGGCATTTCGTACTTTTGGCTGGTGGAGATGGCTGGTGAGGGGGACCAGCCGGTGGTGCATACGTACGAGCATGACCCGGTGACCCAGGGGTACGGGCTCACCGGTATCCATCATGAGCGGCTTAAGCTGTCGGTTCCGTTTACCATCGATGTTGATCTCGCCGGGGGCAGCCCTGCTGAGCGCGGGCCGGTAGCCCGCCTTCCGCCGCCCGCATCCCGCTGAGCCCGGGCTCAAAGCGCCTGGAGCCCAGGCCGGGGCCATGCCCCGGCCCGCTCCCGCCTCGCGCCAGCGGTCCCGTCCGATGATTCGTCGCCACTGCCGTGGGGTACCCTCCAAGGCTCGATTCGCGACGGGCGTGCCCCGTATGGCACACTGTTCAGGTTGCTCGGTTGAGTGCCGATGTTTGCGCGCCTCCCGCCGGGAGGACTGGAAGCGAGTCCCGCAGTACTCGTCGCCCCATGCTGTGTGCCGCAAGGCGCAGGGGCGGAAGTACGGGAATCTTCCGGGAAGTGTTAACGGGGCTCCAGCCAGGCACCCGGTGGGTGACTTTCCCCCCACAACCCCCTTCACTAGGGATTTTTCCTGTGGAGATTTACGAGAAGGGGCGCGACACGCCCGACCTCGGGGGTCGGGGAAAAGCCGCGAACGCACCGGGTCCCAGAGCGTTACGAGAGACAGGACTACAAAGTAGCCATGGCGGGACAGAAGATCCGCATCCGGCTCAAGGCCTACGACCACGAGGTCATCGACTCTTCGGCGAAGAAGATCGTCGAGACGGTGACCAGGACTGGTGCGTCGGTCGCGGGCCCGGTGCCGCTGCCCACTGAGAAGAACGTGTACTGCGTCATCAAGTCGCCGCACAAGTACAAGGACTCGCGCGAGCACTTCGAGATGCGCACGCACAAGCGCCTCATCGACATCCTTGACCCCACGCCGAAGACCGTTGACTCGCTCATGCGTCTCGATCTGCCGGCGGGCGTCGATATCGAGATCAAGCTCTGAGGTGACGCGCGAGATGGCTAAGCAGATCAAGGGCGTCCTGGGCGAGAAGCTCGGTATGACGCAGGTGTGGGACGAGAACAACCGCGTTGTTCCGGTCACCGTCGTCAAGGCAGGGCCTTGCGTCGTGACCCAGGTCCGCACCGCTGACTCGGACGGCTACAACGGCGTCCAGATCGCCTTCGGCGAGATCGACCCGCGCAAGGTGAACAAGCCCCTCAAGGGCCACTTCGCCAAGGCGGACGTGACCCCGCGCCGCCACCTGGTGGAGCTGCGTACCGCTGATGCCAGCGCGTACACGCTCGGCCAAGAGGTCACCGCCGAGGTGTTCGAGTCCGGTGTCAAGGTCGATGTGACCGGCACCAGCAAGGGCAAGGGCACCGCCGGTGTCATGAAGCGCCATGGCTTCGCTGGCCTCGGCGCCGGTCACGGCACGCAGCGCAAGCACCGTTCGCCTGGCTCCATCGGTGGCTGCGCCACCCCGGGCCGCGTGTTCAAGGGCATGCGCATGGCTGGCCGCATGGGCAACGAGCGGGTCACCACCCAGAACCTGACCGTCCATGCCGTTGACGCGGAGAAGGGCCTGCTCCTGATCAAGGGCGCGGTTCCTGGTCCGAACGGCGGCCTCGTCCTGGTCCGTACCGCGTCCAAGGGGGCCTGAGGTAACCGATGAGCACCATTAACATCCTTTCGCCGGCAGGCGACACGGCCGGGACCGTCGAACTCCCCACGGAGATCTTCGACGTGCAGGTCAGCATTCCGCTGATCCACCAGGTTGTCGTCGCCCAGCTGGCCGCTGCCCGACAGGGCACGCACAAGACCAAGACCCGTGGCGAGGTCCGCGGCGGTGGCCGCAAGCCTTACCGCCAGAAGGGCACCGGCCGCGCCCGTCAGGGTTCGACCCGCGCGCCGCAGTTCGCCGGTGGTGGCGTCGTGCACGGACCCGTGCCGCGCGACTACTCGCAGCGCACCCCGAAGAAGATGAAGGTCGCCGCCCTGCGCGGTGCCCTCTCCGACCGGGCGCGTCACAGCCGCATCCACGTCGTCTCTGGCGTGGTCGATGGCGGGGTCTCCACCAAGGCCGCGAAGAGCCTGTTCGGCAAGATCAGCGAGCGTAAGAACCTGCTGCTCGTCGTCGATCGGTCCGACGAGGCCGCGTGGCTGTCCGCCCGCAACCTGCCCCAGGTGCACATCCTGGAGCCGGGCCAGCTGAACACGTACGACGTGCTCGTCTCCGACGACGTGGTCTTCACTCAGGCTGCCTTCGAGTCCTTCGTGGCCGGTCCTGTTGCGTCGGCCAAGGCTGTCGCTTCCGAGGCTGAGCTCGAAGGGAGCGACGCCTGATGAGTGAGGCAACCGCGGAGATCATCACCAGCAAGACCTACACGGACCCCCGTGACATCCTGGTCAAGCCGGTGGTTTCCGAGAAGAGCTACGCGCTGCTCGACGAGAACAAGTACACGTTCATCGTTGACCCGCGCGCGAACAAGACCCAGATCAAGCAGGCCGTCGAGGCGGTCTTCTCGGTCAAGGTCACCGGGGTCAACACGATCAACCGGCAGGGTAAGCGCAAGCGGACCAAGACCGGTTTCGGCAAGCGCAAGGACACCAAGCGCGCCATCGTGACCCTCGCCGAGGGCGACCGTATCGACATCTTCGGCGGCCCGGTCTCCTAACGGAGATCGGAACGTCCAGAAGTCCGGAATCTTCCGAGGACTGAGAAATGGGTATCCGCAAGTACAAGCCGACGACTCCGGGCCGTCGTGGCTCCAGCGTCGCCGACTTCGTCGAGATCACGCGGTCCACGCCGGAGAAGTCGCTGGTCCGCCCGCTGCACAGCAAGGGCGGTCGTAACAACGCCGGTCGTGTGACCGTTCGCCACCAAGGTGGCGGACACAAGCGCGCGTTCCGCGTAATCGACTTCCGCCGTCATGACAAGGACGGCGTCCCGGCGAAGGTCGCACACATTGAGTACGACCCCAACCGCACTGCGCGCATCGCGCTCCTGCACTACGCGGACGGCGAGAAGCGCTACATCATCGCCCCCGCTGGCCTGAAGCAGGGTGACCGGATTGAGAACGGCCCTGGGGCCGACATCAAGCCGGGCAACAACCTGCCGCTGCGCAGCATCCCGGTCGGTACGGTCATCCACGCCATCGAGCTGCGGCCCGGCGGCGGTGCGAAGTTCGCCCGCTCCGCTGGTGTCTCCGTGCAGCTGCTGGCGCGTGAAGGCTCCATGGCCCACCTGCGTATGCCGTCTGGTGAGATCCGTCTGGTTGACGTCCGCTGCCGCGCCACTGTTGGCGAGGTCGGCAACGCCGAGCAGTCGAACATCAACTGGGGCAAGGCCGGCCGCATGCGCTGGAAGGGCGTCCGCCCGACCGTCCGCGGCGTCGTGATGAACCCCGTAGACCACCCGCACGGTGGTGGTGAGGGCAAGACCTCCGGTGGTCGCCACCCGGTCTCGCCGTGGGGTCAGAAGGAGGGCCGTACGCGCTCGCCGAAGAAGGCCAGCAACAAGTACATCGTCCGCCGCCGCAAGACGAACAAGAAGCGCTAGGAGCGGGTTTAGATGCCGCGCAGTCTCAAGAAGGGGCCCTTCGTCGACGACCACCTGATCAAGAAGGTGGACGTACAGAACGAAGCAGGCACCAAGAACGTCATCAAGACCTGGTCCCGCCGCTCCATGATCGTCCCGGTCATGCTCGGCCACACGATCGCGGTGCATGACGGCCGTAAGCACGTCCCGGTGTTCGTCACCGAGTCGATGGTCGGCCACAAGCTCGGCGAGTTTGCGCCGACCCGCACCTTCCGCGGCCATGAGAAGGACGACCGCAAGTCGCGTCGTCGCTGATCTGCGGAAAGCGAAGACTATGACAGACACCGAAGGGACAACCATGGAAGCCAGGGCCCAGGCGCGGTACATCCGCGTTACGCCCATGAAGGCCCGCCGCGTGGTGGACCTTATCCGTGGCATGGATGCCACGGAGGCTCAGGCGGTCCTGCGTTTCGCCCCGCAGGCCGCGAGCGTGCCGGTCGGCAAGGTGCTCGACAGCGCCATTGCCAACGCCGCGCACAACTACGACCACACCGACGCCGGCAGCCTCGTCATTTCTGAGGCCTTTGTCGACGAGGGCCCGACCCTGAAGCGGTTCCGTCCGCGCGCCCAGGGCCGCGCCTACCGGATCCGCAAGCGGACCAGCCACATCACCGTGGTCGTCAGCAGCAAGGAAGGAACCCGGTAATGGGCCAGAAGGTAAACCCGCACGGGTTCCGGCTCGGTATTACCACGGACTTCAAGTCCCGTTGGTATGCCGACAAGCTGTACAAGGACTACGTCAAGGAAGACGTCGCGATCCGCAAGATGCTCACACAGGGCATGGAGCGGGCCGGCATCTCCAAGGTCGAGATTGAGCGCACCCGGGACCGGGTCCGCGTGGACGTCCACACCGCCCGGCCGGGCATTGTCATCGGCCGTC
Organism: Streptomyces zagrosensis; assembly: GCF_014203645.1. Lineage (GTDB taxonomy): Bacteria > Actinomycetota > Actinomycetes > Streptomycetales > Streptomycetaceae > Streptomyces > Streptomyces zagrosensis. The sequence continues at coordinate 234,049 of NZ_JACHJL010000014.1, forward strand.
GTGGCGCGGAGGCCGACCGGCTCCGGGGCAACCTGGAGAAGCTCACCGGCAAGCAGATCCAGTTCAACATCCTTGAGGTGAAGAACCCGGAGACGGACGCTCAGTTGGTGGCCCAGGCCGTCGCCGAGCAGCTCTCCTCGCGTGTTTCCTTCCGTCGTGCCATGCGTAAGAGCATGCAATCGACGATGAAGGCGGGCGCCAAGGGCATCAAGATTCAGTGTGGTGGTCGCCTCGGCGGCGCCGAGATGTCCCGCTCGGAGTTCTACCGCGAGGGTCGGGTGCCCCTGCACACCCTGCGCGCCAACGTGGACTACGGCTTCTTCGAGGCCAAGACGTCCTTCGGCCGCATCGGTGTGAAGGTCTGGATCTACAAGGGCGACGTCAAGAACATCGCCGAGGTCCGCGCCGAGAACGCTGCGGCCCGTGCGGGCAACCGCCCCGCGCGTGGTGGTGGCGGCGGCGGTGGCGGTGGCAACGAGCGCCCGGCCCGTGGTGGCCGTGGTGGCGAGCGTGGCGGCCGAGGCCGCAAGCCGCAGCAGCAGTCGGCTCCGGCTGCCGAGGCCCCCAAGGCCGAGGCGCCCGCCGCCGCTGCTCCGGCGGAGACCACTGGAACGGAGGCCTGACCGACATGCTGATCCCTCGCAGGGTCAAGCACCGCAAGCAGCACCACCCGAAGCGGTCGGGTATGGCCAAGGGTGGGACGGAGCTTGCGTTCGGCGAGTACGGCATTCAGGCCGTTACCCCGGCGTACGTGACGAACCGCCAGATCGAGGCCGCTCGTATCGCGATGACCCGCCACATCAAGCGTGGCGGCAAGGTCTGGATCAACATTTACCCGGACCGGCCGCTGACGAAGAAGCCCGCCGAAACCCGCATGGGTTCCGGTAAGGGTTCGCCGGAGTGGTGGATCGCGAACGTCAAGCCAGGTCGGGTGATGTTCGAGCTGTCCTACCCGAACGAGAAGGTCGCTAAGGAGGCGCTAACCCGCGCCGCCCACAAGCTTCCGATGAAGTGCCGGATCGTCCGGCGCGAGGCAGGTGAGTCGTGATGGCGGCCGGTACCAAGGCGACCGAGCTGCGCGAGCTGAACGACGAGGATCTCGTCGACAAGCTGCGCGAGGCCAAGGAGGAGCTGTTCAACCTCCGCTTCCAAGCGGCGACCGGACAGCTGGAAAACCACGGCCGGCTGAAGGCCGTCCGCAAGGACATCGCCCGGATCTACACCCTGATGCGTGAGCGCGAGCTGGGCATCGAGACGGTGGAGAGCGCCTGATGAGCGAGACGAATGTGACTGAGACTGAGAACGCCGGCGGCTCTGCCGCGGGGATCAACCGTGGCTTCCGCAAGACCCGTGAGGGTCTGGTCGTCGGTGACAAGATGGACAAGACCGTCGTCGTCGCCGTTGAGGACCGCGTCAAGCACGCGCTGTACGGCAAGGTCATCCGTCGTACGAACAAGCTCAAGGCGCACGACGAGCAGAACGCCGCGGGCGTCGGTGACCGGGTCATCATCATGGAGACCCGGCCGCTGTCTGCGACGAAGCGCTGGCGCATCGTCGAGATCCTCGAAAAGGCCAAGTAATCCCCTCCGAGGGGGACCCCCTCGGAATAGTTCCGCCAGGCTCGGCAGGGACTTGAGTCATCAAGTCCCTGCCGGGAACCGGCAGACGATCAGGAGATAGACGTGATCCAGCAGGAGTCGCGACTGCGCGTCGCCGACAACACTGGTGCGAAGGAAATCCTTTGCATCCGTGTTCTCGGTGGTTCCGGTCGCCGCTACGCGGGCATCGGTGACGTCATTGTCGCCACCGTCAAGGATGCGATCCCCGGTGGCAACGTGAAGAAGGGTGACGTCATCAAGGCGGTCATCGTGCGCACCGTCAAGGAGCGCCGTCGCCCCGATGGCTCGTACATCCGCTTCGACGAGAACGCCGCCGTCATTTTGAAGAACGACGGTGACCCCCGCGGCACCCGTATCTTCGGCCCGGTCGGCCGTGAGCTGCGCGAGAAGAAGTTCATGAAGATCGTCTCGCTCGCGCCGGAGGTGCTGTAACCGATGAAGATCAAGAAGGGCGACCTGGTCCAGGTCATCACCGGTAAGGACAGGGGCAAGCAGGGCAAGGTCATCGTGGCCTACCCCCGCGAGGACCGTGTTCTGGTCGAGGGTGTCAACCGGGTCAAGAAGCACACCAAGGCCGGTCAGAGCGCTCGTGGTTCGAAGACCGGTGGCATCGTGACGACCGAGGCCCCCGTCCACGTGAGCAACGTCCAGCTCGTGGTGGAGAAGGACGGCCAGAAGGTCGTCACCCGCGTCGGGTACCGCTTCGATGACGAGGGCAACAAGATCCGCGTTGCCAAGCGGACCGGTGAGGACATCTGATGACTGCCACCACTGCAAGCGCGCCGAGCACGCCTCGCCTGAAGCAGCGCTACCGCGAAGAGATCGTCGGCAAGCTGCGTGAGCAGTTCTCGTACGAGAACATCATGCAGGTTCCCGGTCTCACCAAGATCGTGGTCAACATGGGTGTGGGCGACGCCGCCCGTGACTCCAAGTTGATCGAGGGCGCCATCCGCGACCTCACCACGATCACTGGTCAGAAGCCGGCCGTCACCAAGGCTCGCAAGTCCATCGCGCAGTTCAAGCTGCGTGAGGGTCAGCCGATCGGTGCCCACGTCACCCTCCGCGGTGACCGGATGTGGGAGTTCCTGGACCGTACGCTGTCGCTCGCGCTGCCGCGTATCCGTGACTTCCGTGGCCTGTCGCCGAAGCAGTTCGACGGCCGGGGTAACTACACCTTCGGTCTCACGGAGCAGGTCATGTTCCACGAGATCGACCAGGACAAGATCGACCGGGTCCGGGGCATGGACATCACCGTGGTGACGACCGCCCAGAATGACGATGAGGGCCGTGCTCTGCTTCGTCACCTCGGCTTCCCGTTCAAGGAGAACTGACCGTGGCGAAGAAGGCTCTGATCGCTAAGGCCGCCCGCAAGCCGAAGTTTGCTGTCCGCGGGTACAACCGCTGCCAGCGCTGCGGCCGGCCGCACTCCGTCTACCGCAAGTTCGGCCTGTGCCGTGTGTGCCTTCGTGAGATGGCCCACCGCGGCGAGCTGCCGGGCGTAACCAAGAGCTCCTGGTAGTCCCGTTCCACGCCTGGTGAACGCCCCTTGGGGCGGGCACCGGAGTGGTACAACGGATTTCCCAGAGCTCTCGGTAAGTATTCGGTCGGTGGGTGCCCCGCTCTTCTTCCCGTAAGGTAAGAGGGTTGGGCGCCCTGCCGCCCGAGACCGCTGCGGGCACTGAGCCCGCAAGAAGTCGCTTACTACGCCGAAGGTCCCCGCGCCGCACCCGTCCCGATCTGACTCGGGGAGAGGGATGGCACAGATAGGAAACCCCGGCGAGAGAGGCCGAAGGCCAATTCATGACCATGACTGATCCCATCGCGGACATGCTGACTCGTCTGCGGAACGCGAACTCGGCTTACCACGACGATGTCTTGATGCCGCACAGCAAGATCAAGTCTCACATCGCGGAAATCCTCCAGCAGGAGGGTTACATCACCGGCTGGAAGGTCGAGGACGCCGAGGTTGGTAAGAACCTCGTCCTTGAGCTGAAGTTCGGCCCGAACCGTGAGCGTTCGATCGCTGGCATCAAGCGCATTTCAAAGCCGGGCCTGCGGGTCTACGCAAAGTCCACCAACCTGCCGAAGGTGCTCGGCGGCCTGGGCGTGGCGATCATCTCCACGTCGCACGGGCTGCTCACCGGCCAGCAGGCACAGAAGAAGGGCGTGGGTGGGGAAGTCCTCGCCTACGTCTGGTAACCGGGAACGGAGGAATAGCCAATGTCGCGTATTGGACGGCTGCCCATCCAGGTTCCCGCTGGTGTGGACGTCACCATCGATGGCCGCACGGTTCAGGTGAAGGGCCCCAAGGGCGCCCTCAGCCACACCGTTGCCGCGCCCATCGAGATCGCTAAGGGCGAGGACGGCGTGCTCAGCGTCACACGCCCCAACGACGAGCGTCAGAACAAGGCCCTGCACGGCCTGTCCCGGACGCTGGTGGCGAACATGATCACCGGCGTGACCGCGGGCTACAGCAAGGCTCTTGAGATCAGCGGTGTCGGCTACCGCGTCCAAGCGAAGGGCTCCAACTTGGAGTTCGCGCTGGGCTACAGCCACCCCATCCTGATCGAGGCCCCCGAGGGCATCACCTTCAAGGTCGAGTCCCCGACCAAGCTCAGCGTCGAGGGGATCGACAAGCAGAAGGTCGGCGAGGTTGCCGCGAACATCCGCAAGCTGCGGAAACCCGACCCGTACAAGGCCAAGGGCGTTAAGTACGCGGGCGAGGTCATCCGCCGCAAGGTCGGAAAGGCTGGTAAGTAAGCCATGGCATACGGTGTGAAGATCGCGAAGGGCAATGCCCGTAAGGGTGCCGCCCTCAAGCGGCGCCACATCCGCGTTCGCAAGCGGATCTCGGGTACGACCGAGCGTCCCCGTCTCGTGGTCACGCGTTCCAACCGCCACATGGTGGCGCAGATTGTCGACGACATTGCGGGCCATACGCTCGCGTCGGCGTCGAGTCTGGACGTGTCGATCCGTGGTGGAGAAGGCGACAAGAGCGCCCAGGCCAAGCAGGTCGGGGCCCTGGTCGCCGAGCGTGCCAAGGCCGCCGGCGTCGAGGCCGTGGTGTTCGACCGCGGTGGCAACCAGTACGCCGGGCGCATCGCCGCTCTGGCGGACGCCGCCCGCGAAGCCGGGCTGAAGTTCTAAGCCCCGGTTCCGGAGCTAGCGGACCGTAACAGAGAGAGGTAAATCCAATGGCTGGACCCCAGCGCCGCGGTGGCGGCGCCGGTGGCGGCGAGCGGCGGGACCGGAAGGGCCGGGACGGCGGTGCTGCCGAGAAGACCGCGTACGTTGAGCGCGTTGTCGCGATCAACCGCGTCGCCAAGGTCGTGAAGGGTGGTCGTCGCTTCAGCTTCACCGCGCTGGTCGTGGTAGGTGACGGTGACGGCACCGTAGGTGTCGGATACGGGAAGGCGAAGGAGGTTCCGGCCGCCATCGCCAAGGGTGTTGAGGAGGCCAAGAAGAACTTCTTCAAGGTCCCCCGGATTCAGGGCACCATCCCGCACCCGATCCAGGGTGAGGAGGCCGCGGGTGTCGTGCTGCTGAAGCCGGCTTCGCCCGGTACCGGCGTTATCGCCGGTGGCCCGGTGCGTGCCGTGCTGGAGTGCGCGGGCATTCACGATGTGCTCAGCAAGTCGCTCGGTTCGTCGAACCCGATCAACATCGTGCACGCCACGCGTGCGGCTCTCCAGGGGCTTCAGCGTCCCGAGGAGATCGCCGCCCGTCGTGGTCTGCCGCTGGAGGACGTCGCCCCCGCAGCTCTGCTGCGGGCGCGTGCCGGGGTGGGTGCGTAATGGCTCGCCTCAAGGTCACGCAGACGAAGTCGTACATCGGTAGCAAGCAGAACCACCGCGACACCCTGCGTTCGCTCGGCCTGAAGCGGCTGGGTGACGTGGTTGTCAAGGAAGACCGCCCCGAGTTCCGCGGCATGGTGAAGACCGTCCGCCACCTCGTGACGGTTGAGGAGGTTGACTGATCATGGCTAGTTCTTCGGAGAGCAAGCCGCTCAAGGTCCACAACCTCCGTCCCGCCCCCGGCGCCAAGACTGCCAAGACCCGTGTGGGTCGTGGTGAGGCGTCGAAGGGTAAGACGGCCGGTCGTGGCACCAAGGGCACGAAGGCCCGTTACCAGGTTCCGGAGCGCTTTGAGGGCGGGCAGATGCCCCTCCACATGCGTCTTCCGAAGCTGAAGGGCTTCAAGAACCCTGCCCACAAGCAGTTCCAGGTGGTCAACCTGGAGAAGCTGGCGTCGCTTTACCCGCAGGGTGGCGAGGTCACGGTGGCCGATCTGGTCGCCAAGGGCGCGGTGCGTAAGAATGAGCTCGTCAAGGTGCTTGGCGCCGGCGAGATTTCCGTGGGGTTGCAGGTGACGGTGGACGCCGTCTCCAGCTCCGCCAAGGAGAAGATTGCCGCTGCTGGCGGCTCCGTCACCGAGCTTCTCTGAGTCTGTGACAACCTACCGGGGATGTCCCTTCACAGGGGCATCCCCGGTTGGTCGTTCCTAGGGGGGCCCAGTCGCCGGTAAGGTGGCGTGCGCTGTTACCCTCCGCGTGGCCTGTGTCCGCGCGGGTTTTGACTGATTTCTATTTGTCGATCCCCAAGACCGTCACCTCTCGCGCTTGTCGCGGGGGGCGCAGGAGGCACCGTGCTCACCGCGTTCGCCCGAGCGTTCAAGACGCCCGACCTGCGCAAGAAGCTGCTCTTCACACTGGGCATCATCGTGCTGTATCGGGCCGGAGCGCACATTCCGGTTCCCGGCGTCGATTACACGAATGTCCAGGAGTGCATGGACCAGGCCGAGGCCCAGCAGGGCTTGTTCGGCCTGGTGAACATGTTCAGCGGTGGCGCGCTGTTGCAGATCACCATCTTTGCGCTAGGGATCATGCCGTACATCACGGCGAGCATCATCCTTCAGTTGCTGACGGTGGTGATCCCCCGCCTTGAGGCCCTGAAGAAGGAAGGGCAGTCCGGGCAGGGGAAGATCACGCAGTACACCCGTTATCTGACGGTTGCGCTCGCGATCCTGCAAGGAACCGGCCTGGTAGCCACCGCGCGCAGCGGTTCGCTGTTCCAGAACTGCTCGGTGAGCGACAGCATCGTCCCCGACGACTCAATCTTCGTGACGATCACGATGGTCATCACGATGACCGCGGGCACCGCCCTGGTGATGTGGCTCGGTGAGCTCATCACCGACCGGGGCATCGGTAACGGCATGTCCATCCTGATGTTCATCTCCATCGCCGCGGGCTTCCCCAGCGCGCTGTGGGCGATCCGGCAGCAGGGCAAGATCATGGACGGCTGGCTGGAGTTCAGCCTCGTCATCCTGTGTGGTCTGGCGATGGTCGGCCTCGTGGTCTTCGTGGAGCAGGCGCAGCGGCGCATCCCAGTCCAGTACGCGAAGCGCATGATCGGCCGCCGTTCCTACGGCGGAACCTCGACCTACATCCCGCTGAAGGTGAACCAGGCGGGTGTGATCCCGGTCATCTTCGCCTCGTCACTGCTCTACATCCCGGCGCTCATCGCCCAGTTCAGCGGTTCCGATGCGGGATGGGCGACGTGGGTAGAGAACAACTTCGTGACGGGTGATCACCCGGTTTACATCATCACGTACTTCCTGCTGATCGTTTTCTTCGCCTTCTTCTACGTCGCGATCTCGTTCAACCCCGAAGAAGTCGCCGACAACATGAAGAAGTATGGTGGTTTCATCCCGGGCATCCGGGCTGGTCGTCCCACTGCGGAGTACCTGAGCTACGTTCTGAATCGCATCACGTGGCCCGGCTCGTTGTACCTGGGCCTGATCGCTCTGGTGCCGACGGTGGCGCTGGTGACGCTCAACGCCAATCAGAACTTCCCGTTCGGTGGTACCAGCATCCTCATCATCGTGGGTGTGGGCCTGGAGACGGTGAAGCAGATCGAGAGCCAGCTTCAGCAGCGACACTACGAAGGGTTCCTCCGCTGATGCGAATCGTCCTCGTCGGGCCTCCCGGGGCGGGCAAGGGAACGCAGGCTGCGTACCTCGCCAAGAACTTGTCGATCCCGCACATTTCCACGGGCGACCTCTTCCGCGCGAACATCAGTCAGGGCACGCCCCTGGGCCAGCAGGCCCAGGAGTACATGAAGGCCGGGCACTTGGTGCCGGACGAGGTCACGGTGGGCATGGCCAAGGACCGGATGGCGCAGCCCGATGCGGAGCAGGGGTTCCTGCTCGACGGCTTCCCGCGCAACCTGCACCAGGCCAAGGTCCTTGACCAGCTTCTGGTAGAGGCCGGGCAGCGACTGGACGCGGTGCTGGACCTGGAGGTCCCGGAGGGGGAGGTCGTGAAGCGGATCGCCGGACGGCGCACCTGCCGTACGGACTCCAGCCACACCTTCCACGTGCAGTACAACCCGCCGAAGCGTGAGGGTGTGTGTGACCTCTGTGGTGGCGAGTTGTACCAGCGCGAGGACGACAGTGAAGAAACGGTCCGCAAGCGTCTTGAGGTCTACCACAGCGAAACCGAGCCGATCATCGACTTCTACAAGGCCCAGGGCCTTGTCGTGACGATCTCGGCGCTGGGCAAGGTGGCCGATGTGACGCAGCGGGCGATGGAGGCACTGCCGCAAAAGGCGGCGTAGTTCTCCCGGTCGAGTGACCGGGCCTGGCAAGGCCCCCGGTCACGGGGCGGGATGCCGGGCGAGACGGCGTGGTGACGTGGTACGGCCGTGGTGCTCCTGTGGAGCACCACGGCCGTACTGTTGTATGTGCACGAATCACAGAAGGCGGAAGGCAGCCCATGCTGGAGATCAAGACCCCGGAGCAGATCGCGAAGATGCGCGAGGCGGGGCTGGTCGTCGCGCGCATTCACCAGGCGTGCCGCGAGGCGGCCGTTGTGGGCGCCACCACCAGGGATCTGGACGAGGCCGCTCGTAAGGTGCTCGCGGACGCCGGTGCGAAGTCGAACTTCCTGGGTTACGGGGGCTTCCCCGCGACCATTTGCACGTCGGTGAACGACGTGGTGGTGCACGGCATCCCGGACGCGGAGACGGTGCTGCGAGACGGTGACCTCATCTCCATCGACGCGGGCGCCATCGTGGACGGCTGGCACGGAGACGCGGCGTTCACCGCCTTCGTCGGCGAGGGGCATGCGCCGGAGCTGCACGAGCTGAGCCGGGTCACCGAGGAGTCGATGTGGGCCGGGATCGCCGCGGTCCGCAAGGGCAACCGGCTGGTGGACATCTCCAAGGCCATCGAGGGCTACATCCGGCGGCAGCCGCGGCCCGCGTCCGGTAAGTACGGGATCGTCGAGGACTACGGCGGGCACGGCATCGGCAGCGAGATGCACATGGAACCGCACCTGCTGAACTATGTGAGTCGTAAGCGTGGCAAGGGCCCCAAGCTGGTGTCCGGCTTCTGTATCGCCATCGAGCCGATGGTGAGCCTGGGTACGGCCGCGACGCATGTGCTGGCTGACGACTGGACGGTCAAGACGGACGACGGCTCCTGGTCGAGCCACTGGGAGCACTCGGTGGCGCTGACCGATGAGGGCCCGCTGGTGCTGACCGCGGTGGACGGCGGCAAGGCGAAGCTGGCGGAGTACGGCGTGACGACGGCGCCTGACCCGCTCGCCGCGAGCTGAGCTCGTCTCGTCTGGTCCTGCTTGAGCTGGCGCGAGCCTGCATGAGCTGGCTTGAGCCTGCTTGAGCTGGCTTGAGAACCCGTTGTCTTTCCGAAGGTGATCGCTGCGTTTCCGCTGGTCAGGAATGAGATCGGCGCTTCGGCGGCAGGGATGACGTGTCGTGTCGTCT
>NZ_JACHJL010000015.1 GCF_014203645.1 Streptomyces zagrosensis
CCGGAGAGCCGGACGGCCACTCCTGGGGAGCCACAAACGGCAAGCCACCATCAGCCACATCCGGCCCTCCCGGGCCGCCTAACAACTTACGGAGGCACCATGTCTGCCGCAGCGGTTGAACCTCCCTGCGACGGCGCGTCTGACCTGCTTCGCGAGGCCGAGCGACTGACCGCGAAGCTCCCGGGCTACCGTGTCGAGATCATCGGGGGCGAGCTCACCGTGACACCACCACCAGACGGACCGCACGGGGAGGTTCTGACGGATCTCCTGCTCGCCTTCGCCCCTGTGCACCGCGGCCCGACACGTGTCATTCAGGGCATCGGCCTCTGGCTCCCCGACGGGCCTGACGACTACGCCGTCCCGGACCTGTCGGTCGTGGACGCCGACTACCGGGACCACCTGACCGAGGCCAATTGCTACGACCCGGCCGTCTTCCATCTGGTCCTGGAGGTCACCTCGGCCAACTATGGCAACGACCTCCGGAAGAAGGTCGCCGCGTACGCCATCGCCAAGGTGCCGGTGTACGTGATCGTGGACCGCATCCACGATCGCCTGCACCTGCTGCGGAACCCAGTCGCCAACGAGTACGACGAGCACCGCGTTCTCGCCCCGGGCCAGCACGCCACCCTGCCGGTCCCCGCCGGCGCGGAGATCGTCCTCGATGTGGCGGCGGTCCTGGGCGCGGCTCGCCCCTGACGCTTACGTAGCGTCCACCGCGGCCCGTCCGTAAGACCTACGCACCATCCAGCGCAGTCCGGCCCCACCACTCACGCCGCGTCCGCCACCCGCACCGGCAACGAGCGCATCGCCTCCCGTAGTGCCTCCGCGAACACCTCGAACTCCCGTTGCCGCGCCGCGCCCGAGCGCATCGCCAGCGCGACACGCCGCGAGGGCGCCGGGTCGGCGAAGTAGCCGGTCGTGAGCTGGTCGTTGCGCGCAGTCTCGACCCGTAGCGCGGTGCGCGGCAGCAGCGTCACCCCAAGCCCGCCGGCCACGAGCTGCACCAGCGTGGACAGCCCCGCCGCGCTGGTGGTCACCGGCGCCCCATCCACGCGCCCGGCCTCCCGGCAGATGTCGAGCGCCTGGTCCCGCATGCAGTGCCCCTCATCGAGCAGCAGCAGATCCAGCTCCCGCAGCGCCTCGCGGGGCACATCGCCGCGCCCGCCGAGCCAGTGGTCCTTCGGCATCACGAGCACGAAGTCCTCCTCGAACAGCGGCAGTTCGATCACCTGCGGAACGCCCAGAGGCACCGCGAGCAGCAGCAGGTCAAGTCGCCCGTGGGCGAGCCCGTCGAGCAGCGAGCCGGTCTGTTCCTCGTGCACCTGAAGGTCGAGTCGGGGGTAGCGCTCCCGCGTCAACCGCAACACGGTCGGCAGCAGATACGGGGCGACGGTGGGAATCACGCCCAGCCGCAGCACCCCGGTGAACGGCGCCCGCGCCGCCTCCGCCTCTTCCATCAGCTCGCCGACCGCCTCCAGCACCGTACGAGCACGCTCAGCCAACCGCTCCCCCGCCGGTGAGAGCAGCACTTTCCGCGTCGTACGCTCAAGAAGCTGCACATCGAGCGACTCTTCCAACGCGGCAACAGCTCCGGACAGCGCGGGCTGGCTCATGCCGATGGCTGCGGCGGCATCGCGAAAGTGCAGATGTTCGGCCACCGCAACGAAGGCGCGAAGCTGCGCCAGGCTGGGCTGCCGGGGCCTGCTCGCGGACGTAACGGGCGACACCACTGATAACCGCCTCCCATCAGCTGCTCCCAGTTTAGCTATTCCCTCGATCAATGCCTCTTGTTACCTGGTGGGGGCGGTCTGGCCCGCAGAAAATGCCCGGGGCACGCCGGTGATGACGCACCCCAGGGCGGGGAGTAGATGTAGCACTCGGGCCGATCGGCGAGCATCCCGTACTGCCACTTCAGGAGCTTGTCCGTGCGGGAGGAGTCGGTAGGCCGCATCAGGGCGAGGAAGCGGCCAGGTACTGGCCAAACGGCACATCACCAACGATTCGGCCGGCTATCGTCTCCTGCTCGACCTCCTCGCTGAGTACGGCGACAGCGAGAAGAATCCGATCCCCGCGGCGATCTATACCGCCGCGGCACTGCGGACCGACAAGCGGCAGGTCTTGGCTACCCATCCGATGGCCGCCTCCCGCTACCGCGATCGGCACTCCGTATCGCGCAAGAAGTCCGATCCAGGTGACCTTGTCGGCAGGGCAAGTGGAAGGCAGTCCTCCAAGCAGCGCTGGGCGGCAAACACAACAGCTCCATTGTCAGTGCCGTCTGAGACCGTGCGCTGTGTGATCTCAATCCCCAGTTGGACCAAGCCCCGGGTGCTCAGTGTCAGCACCTGACGAGAAGCTGCCGAGCCCGGCCACCACGGCCCAAGAAGTCGTCTCGCACCAACCAACCAGCGAGGTGCGAGACAAGAACCGGCTGCCCCGCTCCTACACGCTGTGGTTGGCCGGAATCCTGGTGTCCCTGGCAGGCAACTCGATCTTCTACTTCGCCCTCGGCTGGGCCGCCAGCGAGCACGGCGGCACGGTTGCAGGACTGACTCTGAGCGCCATCACGCTTCCCCGCGTCCTTCTCCTGCTCATCGGGGGTGCGGTCAGCGACCGATTCAGCGCGCGCCGCGTACTGATCACGGGTGACGCGGCAATGCTGGTCTTCTCTCTCGTCCTAGCCGCGGTCGCCTATCACGCGGGGGCCCCACCCATCCTGCTCATCACAGCGGGCATAGCCGTCGGTGTCGTTGACGCCTTCTACCTACCGGCTTCCGGTTCCATGCCTCGCCGCTTGGTGGAAGAAGATCAGCTTCCTCGCGCTCTATCGCTGCGGCAGATCGGTGGCCAGGTCGTCAACATGGGAGGCGGCCCACTCGGCGGCGTACTCGTCGGCCTCGCCGGATTAGCGGGCGCCGCTCTGGTCAACGCCGCTACCTTCGCTTTTACTCTCCTCGTGCTCGTCGCCGTGCGGTCACGACGCCACGTGCCGCCCTCGGGAACGTCCAGTCTCCTCAAGGACGCCGTGGACGGTGTGCGTGTGGCCTTCTCCCACCCCGTGCTGCGCCCGGGACTGTGCCTCACCGGGGCCGCAGCCGGCCTTCTGCTGCCCGTACTCCCGCTGCTCCTCCCCCTGCTCGCACGCCAAGAGGAGTGGAACGCGGAAGCCACAGGGCTCGTGATAGCAGCGCAAGGGGTTGGCATGGTGGCTGTCACCGCGGTTGTCGTAAAGCGTGGTCCGCTGGGCCGACCAGGGCTTTTGTCGGCAGGCGCGCTGGCGCTTGCCGGGCTGGGGGTACTCGCACTCGCACTCGCCCCCGGTGTGGCGGAAGCGACAGCCGCCGCCCTGGTCATCGGCATGGGAAACGGCATGTTCTCTGCTCATATTGCACCGCTGATCCTCACAGCAACTCCTGGCAGCCACCTGTCCCGTGTGCAGGCCGTACTCGTACTCGTACAGAGCCTTGCTCTGCTACTCATGAACAACCTGCTCGGCACGCTTGCCGACCTCGAAGGTCCGACAGTCGTAACTGTCGCCTGCGCCACCATGCTCGTCGGCACCGGGCTGCTGGGGTTGGCCTCAGGACCGCTCCGCAGGGACCGGACCGGTCTTGCACCCCGGTGGGAAACGAGCACTTCGAACACCTGACGCACTGAAACGCGGGCGTCTTCCGGCAGACAGCTCGCCCTCGCAGCGGGGCGGGACCATGACGTCCATCTCCATCCATGCCTCGATTAGGGCCTGGCCGCCCAGCCGGCCGGGATCAGCGCGCCAAACACCGCGATCACGACCCCGTCCAGCCCCAGCAGGTAGCCGCCGCTAGCCGTACTCGAAAGACAGCTTGCCCGTTCCTCGTCCCTGGCTAGTACCTCAGCTGTAGACCGTGCTCTTGCTGGTCGGAGCCGGTGCGGAGACGGGTGCGGCCACCGTTGGCTGCACGGCCTCGCGCACCGGCTCGGCTGGTCCGGCTGGCGACGCCGCCACCCAGCACGAGCACAGGCCAGCCATTACCGCCGCCGAGCCGCAGCCCGGGCATGAGGATCACGATCTACAGTTGGAGTACCAGCGGTACAACTCCTCTGCCCCATCGTGCGATTGCCTCATACACGCGGCGCCTCCCGCCTCGTGAAGTGCGGACCGCCTGACGTGCAGCCCGGTCAGCGAGGTGGCCAGGCCGCGGCTGCGGCATGGCGAATCGCGGCGACGGCTGGGCGGTCGCGGTGTGCAGCCGCCCAAGCGAGGGCCGAGGTGCTGGGCGGCAGGTCGATGACGTCGATGTAGCACACTCCGGGGCGAGGGAAGAAGTCGCGTGCTGCGGCCGGCAGAAACGCCATGGCCACGCCTTCCGCGACGACGTGCAGCAGAGCCTCCATATCGGACACGACCGGTCCGTAGCGGACGGGCGAGCCGTCCGGGCGGGGATCAACAGCCCAGAAGTTCCACCACACGCGCGGTAGTTCCCCGGGTAGGTCCACGACCGGGCGGCCGGCGAGGTCAGCCAGGGCGATCTCCGACCGGGAGGCCAGCGGGTCGCCGGCGGGCAGACAGGCCAGGCGCGGTGTGGTGGCAAGGTGCTGGGTCTGGATGCCCGGAGGAACCGGCGGGCGGAGAAAAGCCACATCCACCACACCGTCGAGCAGTTCCCGCATGTGGTCCGCGATGTGCTGGTTGTGCAGCTCCACGGTGAGTTCGGGGTGCCGAGATCTCAGCTCAGCCAGGACGGCACGCGCGTGCCGCATCGACGACTCGGCACCGATGGACCCGATGACGAGCCGCCCGGTGAGCTCGCCGTGTTGTGCGTCCGCGGACCTGCGCAGCCGTTCCATCGCCTCGACGACCTCGCGAACCCCCGGCAGGAGCGCCCGGCACGCTGCAGTGGGCTCCACGGTGCGGCTGGTCCGCACGAACAGCCCTACTCCCAGCCGCCGTTCGAGTACGGCGACCTGCCGACTGAGTGCTGGCTGTGTGATGAACAGCCGGGCCGCCGCCCTGCCGAAGTGCAGCTCCTCCGCGACCGCAAGAAGCAGCCGCAGCTGATGCACCGTCGGCTCCGAGCGGGGTGAGGGGACGGGAGGCAGGTCCCTCCCACCGGCTTCGTCCTTCGGGTCCGTCATAACCAGAAGTCTATGGATCGCGCGCAGCTTGACATCGGCGAATCGTGGTGGCGAAGCCCGCTACCAGCAAGGATCTAACACAGAGAACCGAGCGTGCCGCAGCGCGGTTCGTCCCGCATCGGCACAGCCGAACAGGAACGGTCATGGCTGCCAAGAAAACAACCTTCGCAGGAGAGGGAGCGCCGTGCCCGAAGGGTTGAAAGGAAGGAGCACCAGGCGGCACCGCGTCACCGCCGCCATGCTCGGCAGCATCGTCCTTGCCGGTGTGGTTGCTGTCCATGTGGCGGGCGACTCCCCACAGCGAGACGCCTCTCCTGCTTCCGGCTCCCGACCGGTGCCAGTTTCCGAGGCTCACCCGCTGTCGGCCGAGGAGAAGACGGTTCTGCATGCGGCGGAGCAGGTCCTGCTCCGTGACTGCATGCGCAGACAAGGGTTCAAGTACCAGGTGACGAGCGAGAATCCGCTTCCCGAAGCACGGGAGTTCCCGTACGTCGTCGATGACCTGGCGTGGGCGGCTGAGCACGGATACGGGAGCGGGTTGCAGCGAGCGTTGGAAAAGATCAAAGAGAACGACCCCAACCAACGCTACTTCCGCAGCCTGCCACCCGAGCGCAGGACCGCCGCGCTCACCGCCGCCAACGGCCCGCGTCCGAAGGGCCTGACCGCCAGGTCGCCGGACGGAATGGTGCTCAGTCGCAGCGACCAAGGCTGCCAGTCGGAGGCGGAGCGCACTCTGTACGGCGACCTCAAGGGATGGTTCCAAACACAGGTGACAGTCGATTCGTTGCCCGGCCTGCGCCACCAACGCGTCCGCGCAGACCGCCGCTTCACTACGGCAGTGCGCAAGTGGAGCGGGTGCATGCATACCGCCGGGCACCCCTACGCCACACCCGACAATGCGCGCGCGGCGCTGACGTCATCTGCGCCGCGCCAGCCGGCTCCGTCGCACCAGGAAGTCCGCCTTGCTCTCGCGGAGGCACGCTGCGCAGCCGAATCGGGTTTCAGCAAAACCATTGCGGGACTGGACAGGCACTACGAGAAGGAACTGCGCCGGCAGTACCGGACCGCGGTCCATACCAGCGCTCAATTGCAGCTGGGCGCTCTCCCCAGGGCCCGCAAGATCACCGCAGGGAAGGCAACACACGCAGGGGTTGCTCAGCGAACCCCACGCGAGGCAGCAACACCACCGAAGGAGACACCTTGAACGCGAAACGCATACTGCTGGCCGCTACGGCTCTGGCCGCCGTCACGATCACCACGGCCCCGACGGCCCAAGCCACCCCGGCACCGCAGCGCACTTCCGCAGCGGAACCGGCCCCGACCACCGCCCACGCCACGGGAATTTTGCACCTCTGGGAAGAGACTGGATACCAGTCCTGGTGCGCCGACTACGACGGCCACTCATCCGACTGGGGAGACTGCCGCAACAAGGTGTCTTCCCTCCACAACAACGGATATCCCGGCAACCTCGACGATGTCTACGTGTACTGGGGCCGAAACCACTCAGGTGCCCGGCGTGGAATTTACAACGGTGTAGCCATCTCGAACCTTTACGACTGGCGCTATGAGAATGCCGGCTCGGGAGCCAACGAGCGACTGGACAACAACATCGCCTCGCATCGCTGGGTCAATCTGCCCTAATAGTCCCGCTGTAGACCGTGGGCTTGCTGGTCGGGGTCGGTGCGAAGACGGGTGCGGTCACCGTTGCTCATCGTGAGCCGTGTGGACTTACGAAGAGACGGTGGCCGCACCCGGCCGGCGGTGCCGGTGTACTGGCGGTGGACCCCGACGGTGCGGGTGCCCTTCTTCACGTCGCCGGTCTCGTCAACGGCTCGCCACGTAGGGCACACACGCCCCCTGTCACGATGTACCACCCCGCTTGCCGTGCAGGATCTTCGCTGTGCTGACAGTTTGTTTTTGCTCATGGCCTATTGGGGAATCTGGTAACCCGACCCAGGAAATTGTAATGAATCGATGACGCCACATCATCAGAAGTTCGCGCTGGTCAAGAATTGGTGTAGATCCGCCGCTCACCATGGGTTTTCCACTGCATCGGTTGCCTCTCTGCCACGTCTCGTCAGCACCTCAGATAAGCAGGGATCGCGACCGCCATCATCCCGGGCTACCCGCCTTGGCGTAGATTGCGACATCCCCCCGGCCGCGGCCACGGGGCGGGGCCACGGGCGTAGCGCACGCGGGGGCGCCAACGGCTCGGCCCCCGTAGCCGGCGAGGGTGGGTCGCTAGGCATGGGCTGCCGCGTACGTGCAGCGGGGACAGCGAAGCCCGCGAGCGGCGCCGCTACCCACCCGGACTGATCAGGATTACCTATCAGCGAACGCCGTCGAGCCTATTTCCCTGATCAATGCCCCCCATGCCAAGGTGATCACGTCCAGCCCATCCCGATCCAAGGGAGACCCTCGTGCTCACTGTTGGTGACAAGTTCCCCGAGTTCGACCTGACCGCCTGTGTGGACCTGGACGCGGACAAGGCGTTCACCCAGATCGACCACAAGACCTACGAGGGCAAGTGGAAGGTCGTCTTCTTCTGGCCCAAGGACTTCACGTTCGTGTGCCCCACCGAGATCGCCGCCTTCGGCAAGCTGAACAGCGAGTTCGCCGACCGTGACGCGCAGATCCTGGGCGTTTCCGGTGACTCCGAGTTCGTGCACCACGCCTGGCGCAAGGACCACGCCGACCTGCGCGACCTGCCCTTCCCGATGCTGGCCGACTCCAAGCACGACCTGATGCGCGCCTGCGGCGTCGAGGGTGCTGACGGCTTCGCCCAGCGTGCCGTCTTCATCGTGGACCAGAACAACGAGATCCAGTTCACCATGGTGACCGCTGGTTCCGTGGGCCGTAACCCCAAGGAGGTCCTGCGGGTCCTCGACGCCCTACAGACCGACGAGCTGTGCCCGTGCAACTGGAGCCAGGGCGACGAGACCCTTGACCCGGTCGCGCTCCTCGCGGGCGAGTGAACGAACGAGACTGAGGAACACCCGTGGCACTCGATGAACTGAAGTCCGCCGTACCGAACTACGCCAAGGACCTGAAGCTGAACCTCGGTTCGGTGATCGGCAACTCCAACCTGCCGCAGCAGCAGCTGTGGGGCACGGTGCTCGCCTGCGCCATCGCCTCCCGTTCGCCGCGCGTCCTGCGGGAGTTGGAGCCGGAGGCCAAGGCCAACCTGTCCCCCGAGGCGTACACCGCGGCCAAGTCGGCCGCCGCCATCATGGCGATGAACAACGTCTACTACCGCACCCGGCACTTGCTGTCGGACCCGGAGTACGGCAACCTGCGCGCGGGCCTGCGGATGAACGTCATCGGCAACCCGGGCGTGGACAAAATCGACTTCGAGCTCTGGTCGCTCGCGGTCTCCGCGATCAACGGCTGCGGCATGTGCCTGGACTCGCACGAGCAGGTGCTCCGCAAGGCCGGCGTGGACCGAGAGACGATCCAGGAAGCATTCAAGATCGCCTCCGTGCTCCAGGCGGTTGGCGCCACGCTCGACGCCGAGGCCATCCTGGCCGAATAGGCCGAATAGGCCGGCAAGCACGGCGAGTTGGCGCGGCGCACGCCGCTGGTACGCACGCGCCACCCCGCCTCACGAGCCCAGCATCACAAGCCCCGCGGACAGTTCGCTGTCCGCGGGGCTTTCGGCTGCCCTCGGGGTTCGCCGGCTGCCCGGACTGCCGTGGCCCGGGCCTCGCCCGTGTACGGCTCCCCTCGGGGCCCGGGGCCCATCGCGTGCGGGAGGCCGTGAACGTACGAAGGCCAACCCTTTCGCGTACGGGCCTCCAGCGGGCCTCCAGTGGAACGGCGGCGGGCCCCCGCCGTTGGTCGGCGAGGGCCCGGGACGAGCGCGGCAGCGAGCCGTCAGTCGCCTGCCGGTGAGCCCTTGCCCGGCGAGTCCGGCGAGTCCGGCGAGCCCGGCGAGTCCGGCGAGCCCTTTTCCGGTGCGGCCGGCGGCGGGCCCGGCGCCTCGGGAGGAGTCGGCGGGGCCACCGAGGCGGGTGGCCCGGCCTCGGCCGATGCGGGCGCCGACGCCGATGCGGGCGCAGACGTAGGCGCAGGCGTGGGCGCAGGCGTGGGATGCGGGTGTGTCGAAGCGGCCGGGGGCGCGGGGTTGCTGACCGGCGCCACCTCGACCACCGTCGCGCCGTGCGGCCCCGGCGTCTGACGTAGCGCGTGTTCCTTGGCGTGTGCCCGCAGATAGCCGACCACCGTGTTGGTGACGGCCACCAGCGGCACGGCGACCACCGCGCCACCGATCCCCGCGATCAGCGACCCGGCGGCGACCGAGAGCACCACGGCCAGTGGGTGTACCCGTACCGCCCGGCCCAAAATGAACGGTTGCAGCACATGGCCCTCGATCTGCTGCACCGCCAGGACCACGAGCAGCACCATGGCCGCCGTGAAGACGTCCTGGGTCACCAGCGCCACCACGACCGCGAGCGCGCCCGAGACGACGGCCCCGATCAGGGGGATGAAGGCGAACAGGAAGATGAAGACGGCCAGCGGCACCGCCATCGGCACATCGAGGAAGAAGATGCCGACGCCGATGAAGATGGCATCGATCAGAGCCACTATGACCGTGCCCCGCACATAGCCGGTGAGGGTGCGCCAGGCACGCGGCCCCGCTCCGGCGACGCCCTCCCGGGCGGATGCGGGGAACAGCTTGAGGACCCAGTTCCAAATCTTCGGCCCGTCGTAGAGCAGGAACAGGGTGCTGAACATGGCGAGCATGATGCCGGTCAGCAGTTCGACGATGAAGGTCACGCCTTCGAGGCCCGCCGAGGTGATTTCCTCGGTGTTGTCCCCGACCGACTCGCGCAAGTTCTTGGCGATGTCGTTGATCTGGTCTTCGGTTACATGGAACGGGCTGTTCAGCAGCCAGCGGCGTAGCTCGTCGATGCCGTCTTGGACCCGGTCGGAGAGCGAGTCCAAGTTCTCCATCACCTGCCAGACCACGAACCAGCCCACCAGGCCCATGATGACGAAGCCGGCGATAAAGACGATGGCGGTGGCCAGACCGCGGGGCACGCCTCGACGGCGGAGGCGGGAGACCGTTGGCTCCAGGAGTGCCGTGATCAGCAGCGCCGCCACGAAGGCGAGGACGACGAGTTGCACCGCGCTGATGACGCGCATCAGCACCCAGACCGTGCCCGCGAGGACCAGCAACCGCCACCCGACCTCGGCAGCGACCCGTACCCCCCAGGGGACGGCGGCCACCGGGTCGGGGCGGGGCGCTATGGCCGGCGCGTACAGCGGGGGCGCGGGTACGGCGGGTGTCTGCGAGGCTTCCGCCGCCTGCGAGCTCCCAGCGCCGCCCTGTCCGCCGACTGACGCGGCGGCCTGGGGCGCCCCGGCGAGAGCGGGCGCGGAAGCAGGCACCGAAGCGGACGCGACCGGCTGCGGGCTGGGATGGGCCTGATCCGCAGCGCCGGGGGCGCGCGCGGCGGCGCCGGGTGGGGAGTGCCCCGGCGCGCGCGCCCGCCCGGCGTCGGGGGTGTCGGGCGCGCCGGGTCCTGGCGTACCCGGGTCGAACGTACGTATGGCATCGCGTGGCTCGTCGGGATCGGCCGCTTCCGCAGCGTCCCGTTTCGCGTCGAGCCGCTCAGCGAGCCGGGTCAGGCCGGCGCCGAGACCGCCGACCCACCGTGGCAATCTGGACATCTTTCTTTTCCTACCCCCACTCCCCAAGGCCGTCCGGGACGACGTTACACACACAAAGCCCCCGACCGGCGACGGTCGGGGGCTTCGGGAGTTGCATGATCCTGGAAGGGGACCTGCCGTCCTAGTACCAGGAGTTGGCCTGCCAGAACGCCCAGGCGCCACAGGGGCTGTCGTACTTCTCGTTCATGTAGCCCAGGCCCCACTTGATCTGTGTGGCCGGGTTGGTCTGCCAGTCGGCACCCGCGGAGGACATCTTGGACGCGGGAAGCGCCTGCACCAGGCCGTACGCGCCCGAGGAAGGGTTGGAGGCCTTGTAGTTCCAGGTGCTCTCGTGGTTCACGATGTTGCTGAAGCACTGGAACTGGTCTGCCGGCACCATTTGACGCGCGATCGCCTGCACATCGGCGACCGAGTACGAGCTCTTCGGGGCAAGGGAACTGGGGCTGGAGTCGCGCTCAGCGGAGCGACTGGCGGTCTGCTCCTTCTCCTTCTCCCGCTCCTTGGCGGCCTTCTTCTCCGCCTCGGCTTTTTCCTTGTCCTTCTTGGCCTGTTCAGCGGCGGACTTCTTGGCCGACGCGTCCTTGGCCGCCTGCTTGCGGGCTGCTTCCTCGGCGGACTTCTTGGCCTCCGCGTCGGCGGCGGTGGACTGGGCGGCTGCCTGCTGCGTCAGGGACGCGGTCTGCGCCTGGGCCTGGTGCCCGGCGGGAATCTCCGCGAGGAGGGTCGCGTCGGCTGCGACGGTCTCGACCGGTTCAGTCGAGCTCTTGTCGCTGCCTGCGGCGACGCCAACGACGGCGCCAACGGTGGTGACCGCGGTGGCCGAGGCCACTGCGAATCCCCGGACCGAGATCCGGCTCACACGGTTTCCTTCCAGCCTCGCCCACATAGGTGACCTCGCGGGCGCCAATCGTGTCCCCTTACCGCTGTCCTCCCCTTGTTCCGGCCCCGATGGTGCTGGGAACGGCTGGTCACGGGAGGCACTGGCCCGGTGCGCCCTTCGCGAAGGTGCGCGTGGTGCTCGGGCGGCATACGGCTCACGCTGTTTAGTTCTGGTGCTCATGTGGTGCCACAACGCTGGGGTTGTGGTTGTGCCGTATGCGGGGCCTGACAGGACCCACACCCTGCCGGAGCCACGCCGCGGACGCAATTCTCCGCTACGTGGTAAAGCTCACACGGCGTTTGGCGGCACCTATTCGAGGAAACGCAAGCATGACAAGACGCCGCGCGGCTAAGCTCCTCGGCTTTGCCGCGCGGCGTGGTGGTCACAGGGTGACGAGAGGGACTAAACCCGCCCCTCCTCCAGCATCTCGGTCACCAGGGCAGCAATGGGCGAGCGCTCCGAACGGGTGAGCGTGACATGCGCGAAGAGCGGATGCCCCTTCAGCTTCTCGACCACGGCGACCACTCCGTCGTACCGGCCAACCCGTAGGTTGTCGCGTTGCGCCACATCGTGGGTGAGTACGACACGCGAGTTGGCCCCGATCCGCGAAAGAACGGTCAGCAGAACGTTCCGTTCGAGTGATTGCGCCTCATCGACAATCACAAAAGCGTCATGCAGCGAGCGGCCCCGAATGTGCGTGAGCGGCAGCACTTCCAGCATGCCTCTGCCCACGATCTCCTCAATGACCTCTGCCGAGGTGACGGCTGACAGGGTGTCGAAGACCGCCTGAGCCCAAGGGCTCATCTTCTCGGCCTCGCTGCCCGGCAGATAGCCGAGCTCCTGCCCGCCCACCGCGTACAGCGGGCGGAAGATCATCACCTTGCGGTGCTGACGTCTCTCCAAGACGGCCTCAAGCCCGGCGCACAGCGCAAGCGCCGATTTGCCCGTGCCGGCCCGGCCGCCCATCGACATGATGCCGACCTCCGGGTCGAGCAACAGGTCAAGTGCGATCCGCTGCTCGGCGCTGCGCCCGTGGATGCCGAACGCTTCCCGGTCGCCGCGCACCAGCCGTACCCCACCGTCCGCGGCGACTCGGCCAAGGGCCTTGCCGCGCGTCGACTGGAGCACGAGGCCGGTGTGGACGGGCAGTTCCGCCGCCTCGGGCAGATACGCGGTCTCGGCGGCGAACAACTCGTCCACCTGGTCCGGGGGCACGGTCAGCTCGGCCATGCCGGTCCAGCCCGAGTCCGTAATCGCCAGCTCTGCCCGATACTCCTCCGCCAGCAGGCCCACCGCTGACGCCTTGATGCGCAGCGGAAGGTCCTTGGAGACGACAGTGACGTCGTACCCCTCGGCCTGGAGGTTTCGGGCGACGGCCAGGATGCGGGAATCGTTGTCCCCGAGTCGGAAGCCCGCCGGAAGGATGCCCGGGTCGGAGTGGTTGAGCTCGACGCGCAGTGTGCCGCCGAGTTCTCCGATCGGGATCGGCGCGTCGAGCCTGCCGAAGCGGATGCGGTAATCGTCCAGCAGACGCAGCGCCTGGCGGGCGAAATAGCCCAGCTCGGGATGAGCCCGCTTGGCCTCAAGTTCCGTGACCACGACGACGGGTAGCACAACTTCGTGCTCGTCGAAACGGGCCATGGCGCCTGGGTCGGCCAACAGGACGCTGGTGTCGAGGACATAGGTGCGCCGGTCGTGCTCGCGGCGTTTCTTGCTGGTCACCACGGGTGGACGAACCCCCTCGGGAGAGGTTGGGGTGCGACGGCGTCGCGGGAGTGGGATGTCCCTGACGACGGCGGGGCGAGCGCCCCGTCCGGCAGCACGGGACGGGCCGGGCTCGGACCCTGCGGGGACCGTGCTTGGGCCCTCCGCGACAGCCGTCCGCGACATGGTGGCGAAAGCCGGGGCTGCGCCATCCCGTTGGGACGGTCATCCTGGTGCAAGGGGCCTCCCGGGCGGGCGGCCCCATGCCGCCCGCTGGCATTCCGGCGCCCCAAGGGTGGGCCGCCGACGTGTCAGGGATATTCCCGCCAAGTGGTCGGCCCATGCCCCGGCATATGACAACGTCGGCGTTTCGTCGTCTGCCGTTCCCTGCCGTTACCTCGCGTTAACCGCCGTATCGCCGGTGTCGTGCCGCGTAGTCACGCAGCGCTCGCAAGAAGTCAACCTTGCGGAACGCGGGCCAAAAGACCTCGCAGAAGTAGTACTCGGAGTGCGCGCTCTGCCAGAGCATGAAGCCGGACAGGCGCTGCTCGCCGCTGGTGCGGATGACCAGGTCGGGGTCGGGTTGGCCGCGGGTGTAGAGGTGTTCGGCGATCGACTCGACGTCCACGATCTCGGCCAGCTCCTCGAACGTGGTGCCCCGGCTGGCGTGATCGAGCAACAGCGAACGCACCGCGTCCGCGATCTCCTGCCGCCCGCCGTAGCCGACGGCGACGTTGACGAGTATGTCGCTCGCATGCCGGGTGGCTTCCTCGGCCTCCTTCATCACCCGCTGCGTTTCCGGCGGCAGCAGGTCGAGGGTGCCGACGTGGTGGACACGCCAGCGGCCATCGGCGGCGAGATCACGCACGGCGCCCTCGATGATGCGCAGCAGCGGCAGCAGCTGATCATCAGGGCGGTTGAGGTTGTCCGTGGACAGCATCCACAGCGTGACGACCTTGACGTCGGTTTCGGTACACCAGCCGAGCAGTTCGCGGATCTTGTTGGCTCCCGCGATGTGCCCCTCGGCCGTGGTGCCGCCGGCGGCGCGCGCCCAGCGCCTGTTGCCGTCGAGGATGACGCCGATGTGCTTGGGCACCTGGTCGTGATCGAGGCGCCATTCCACCCGGCGTGCGTAGAGCCCGTACACCAGGTCGCGCAGATTCACGTTTTCCAGCCCTCCATGCCGCGGCCTGCCCATCCGTGGGGCCGCTCCAAGGGCAGCCACCCTACTGCCGCCGCGGGGGTAGCGCGAAGCTGGGCCGGTCACGTGCGTATAGCGTCGGTGGGGACAGCCCCCGGACCCGGGAAGCGACCACGCGAAGCCGGAACAGGAACCTCCGTGAACGACAACTCCCCACACCGTGCCGCCGACGACCGCTACGACTCCATGGAGTACCGGCGAACCGGCCACAGCGGCCTCAAACTGCCCGCGATCTCCCTCGGCCTATGGCACAACTTCGGTGATGACCGCGGCCTGGAGTCCCAGCGCGCCATTTTGCGCCGCGCATTCGACCTCGGCGTCACCCACTTCGATCTGGCCAACAACTACGGCCCGCCGCCCGGCGCGGCCGAACGGAACTTCGGCACGATCTTCGCGCAAGACTTCCGCCCGTACCGGGACGAGATGATCCTGTCCACCAAGGCGGGCTACCTGATGCACCCGGGGCCCTACGGGGAGTGGGGTTCGCGCAAGTACCTGCTGTCCTCGCTCGACGCGTCGCTGCGGCGCATGGGCGTCGATTACGTGGACATCTTCTACTCCCACCGCTACGACCCCGACACGCCTCTTGCCGAGACGATGGGTGCGCTGGCGTCCGCCGTCCAGCAGGGCAAGGCGCTGTACGCGGGCGTGTCCTCGTACAACGCGGAGCAGACCGCGCAGGCGGCCGGACTGCTGCGCGACATGGGTGTTCCCGCGCTGATCCACCAGCCCTCGTACTCGATGATCAACCGGTGGACCGAGGACAACGCGCTGCTCGACACGCTGGAAGCGGAGGGGATGGGCTGCATCGCCTTCGCTCCGTTGGCGCAGGGTCTGCTGACCGATAAGTACCTGCACGGCATCCCGGAGGGCTCGCGCGCCGCGCAGGGCAAGTCGCTCCAGCCGGAGCTGCTGACCGACGAGGTGGTACGGCGGCTGCGGGGGCTGAACGAGCTCGCGGCGCGGCGTGGCCAGTCGCTGGCTCAGCTCGCGCTGGGCTGGGTGCTGCGGGACCCGCGCATGACCTCGGCGCTGATCGGCGCGTCGAGCGTGCGCCAGCTTGAGGCCAATGTGGCGGCGCTGGGTGCCCCGCCGCTGACCGCGCAGGAGCTGGTGGAGATCGACACGTACGCACAGAGCACTGAGGGCGTGAACATCTGGGCGCGCCGCTAGGCCGTAGCGGCGCATCGGCGTACCGGGCTTGCCCGTGTTCGGCGCCGGGCCGCTTGCCGGCGAGTCAGGGCCGGCAGGCGGGCGGGGGCTGCGGTTCGTCGGGCGTGCGAGCCGCGGTGCGCGCGGGCGTGGGCGCCGGGGCTGGGTGGTGCAGGACATAAAAGCGGGCCGGTCCGTGGGGGGGATACGGACCGGCCCGAGGGGGGGTTTCCACCATAACCCTTCGTGAGGGATGCTGCGTGCAACCTCGAAACCACGGGCGCGCTGCGGGGCGTCGTCAGCCCGCGGCGAGACCGCCCAGCAGTATTCCGGCACCGGCGCCAATGATCATGAATGGCCCGAACGCCATCGCCGCCTTACGCCCTGCTCGCCTTGTCAACACAAGGGCTACACCGTAGAAGGCCCCCAGCAAAAGGCCGGTAAACGCCCCGAGGAAGAGCACGTCCCAGCCGTACCACCCAAGGGCGACCCCGGCGGTCAGCGCCAGCTTGACGTCGCCGAAGCCCATGCCGTTCGGGTTGATGAGAAAAAGCACAAAGTACGCGCCGCCCAGCGCCAGCCCGCCGAACACGGCGCGTGACCATGAGCCGGCCGTGCCGGGCAGCAGCGCCGCGCCCCCCAACAGCGCCACCGACCCGCCGGCCATCGGCAGGGTCAGCACGTCGGGCAGCCGGTGCACGGCCAGGTCCACCCCGGCGAGCAGCACGCACAACGGGACGAGTAGCAGCCAAACGACCAACTCCGGCCGGGCCCCAACGGCCGCGGCAAGGCCCGCGCAAACGAGCGCGCACACGCCGGCCACCAGCGGAACGCTCGGCCCGTACGCGCCAAGGCCCGTACGCCACCCGCCGCTGGGCCCGTCATGCCCGCCGTGTCCGCAGGGGGCACATCGGGCGAGGCCGAGCCAGCCGGCGGCGGGGCCGGTGAGCGGATGGCCACCCGGGCAGGCGGCGCGCCAGGGTTCGTCGGGCTGGACGGTGAGCCGAAACAGCGGGCGGCCGACCAGGAGCCCGGCGATTACGCCGTACCCGGCGGCGAGAGCTATCAGCAGCACATGCACGACCCGAGCCTACGGAAAGGCCGCGCGCGGCCCCGCGGGGCTGATACAACCCTGAGCGGGCCGCACGGCGCGCACCCCACCGGCCCGTGGCCTCGGCTAGCTGTCTTGTCCACGAAGGTCGGGGGTGGGCAGCAGACGGTGGCGTGGGGCAGGGGGCAGGGGATGTCGGACCGGGAAAGGCGGCGGAAGATGGGGCGTTGGCGGGATGGTCGGGGCACGTTGCGCGTACCCCGCACGCGGGCGCAGGCAGCGCCACCCGCGAGGGAGCGCGCGCCGCACGTCCAGGCGCCGCACTGCGCGCCGCTGGACACCCGGTCGGCGTCCGGGGACGCGCCGCTGGACGAGTTGCCGAACGAGTTGCTCAACGCGCCACTGAACGCGCCACTGAACGTGCCACTGAACGTGCCGTTAGAAATAGCCGCGTCCTATCGTGCGCGCTCCCGGGGGTTGCTGGGTCGGGAGGGTATAGAGGGCGCGCTGTTGCTCAGCCCGGCGAGCGGGGTGCACACCTTTGGGATGCGGTTCGCCATCGACGTCGCCTATCTCGACCGCGCGCTGACCGTGCTGGCCGTACGCACCATGCGGCCCGGACGACTCGGCCTGCCGCGACTGCGCGCGCGCCACGTTGTAGAAGCCGAGGCGGGCGCGATGGAGCGCTGGGGGCTGCGCCAAGGGGTGTGCGTCACCATCGACCCGCCCACTGGCTGCGGCACCACTGCGACGGCTGGTGGCTCGTCTCCCTGACGCGGACACGCCCCTCCCAGGGCAGGAGGATGTGGGCAGGCCCGCGCGATGCACTTCCAGCTCGTCGCGTGTGAGCAGTGCGTAAGCGACTGTAGGCCACCTACGGCCGGCCGAACTACCTTTTAGGGCGAGGCATGTATTACGCGTTCATTTCGCCTCGTAACGGACGTACGGCGTATGGGTTCATGTTTCGTACGACGCACGCAGGTCAGCGCCATAGAGCCGGGGGTCCTGGCTGTGAGCGACGACGTCGAGCGCGTCGAAGCGCACGGCTGTCCTGCGCGTCCTGGCCAAGCGCCTCGTCATCGTCACGGGTGCTGGGAAGGGCGAACACTCCCCGGCGACCGTGATGCGGATGCCGCGCGAGCACGACGAGCAAACGGCCGCGGCCACCGCTGGCGCAGAGCACGCGACGAAGCGACTTGCGGCGAACGACCCCGGCACCGCTGAGGTCCCCTTCGAGCCCGCCTGTCAGAACTTCTGACAGCTACGCCGGTTCCGGTTCCGTTCCTGCTGCCGCCTGCGTAGGAGGGGCTCACCGAATCCGGGCTGACCTAGCGGTCGGCCTTGATGGCGAGGCCGCCCACGATCAGGTCGGTCAGTGCGATGACTGCATCGTCGGCGGCGACCCGCTCTCGGTTCAGCTCGGCGGCCATCGCTTCGGCCGCACCCAGCACGCCGACACAGCGCAACCGAAGGGCCTCGGGCGTAAGGCCGGAGTATGGCCGCAGTGCGGCGACCATCAGGTCCGTATAGCTGTCGAGCGTCTCGCGCTGGATCGCTTCCATTTCCGGATTTCCCTTCACCGCGGCGGAAACAGCGGCGAACTCGGGCATGTCGGTGGCGCAGGCGAAATAGGCAGCGCTGATGACGCGGGCGACCTCGTCAGCGGTGGGCGCGGCAGCCTCCAACGCCTGCGCGACCGCGGCTCGGTGGCGGTCGTCGAGTCGTCGATAGAGCGCGAGCAACAGGCCGGGGCGAGTGCCGAAGTGGTCGTACGTGATCGGCCTGCTCACCCCGGCCGCCTCCGCGAGGGTGACCAGAGTCAGGCCGTCGGCGCCTTGGGTGCACACGATCGCCACGGCGACGTCGAGCAGTTGCTCCCGCCTGGCCTGCCTGGACAAGCGGGTCGGTGTGGTGGCCATTGCCCTCCCTTGCGTCGCGCCACAGATTAAGCTACAAAAAGTAAGTTACAAAATGTAGGTTCAGGGATACGAGAGGAACCCACGGTGGAGCAGTCGACATCGGTACTGATCTTGGGCGGTTCGGGCCAGGCGGGCGGGGACGCCGCAGCCCTCCTGCGTCGATGGCACCCGGCGCTGCCGCTGACCATCGCGGGCCGTGACATCGACCGCGCGCAGCGGATGGCCGACGAACTCGGCGCCGCGACGGCCGTAACCATTGACCTGCGGCGCAGCGATCTCGGCCTCCCGGCCGATCACCACTACTCGGCAGTGGTCGCCGCGCTGTGGGATGACCACCTGAACGGGCTGCACTACGCGCAGCACCGCGGATTGCCCTACCTCAGCATCTCCAGCGGTCTGGTGGAGATCGCACCGGAGGTCGTCGCGAGCGCCCAGCGAGCGCACGCCACACCGGTCCTGTTGGCCAGCCACTACTGCGCCGGTGCCACGGTCCTCGCGACACTGGACGCGGCCCGGGCACTCGACCGGATCGACACCATCCGGATCAGCGCCGTACTGGACGAATTGGACACCGGCGGACCCGCGGGAAGAGCGGATCTAGAGCGGTGGTCCACCGCCACCTCGGCGGGACTGGTACGCCGTGACGGCGTCTTCACCTGGATCGACGGCTCCGCCGTCCAGGCGGACGTGACCAGCACCGACGGCACCGTCCTACCCGGCCAGAGCATCGCCATCCTCGACGTACCGAGCCTCGCCCACGCGACGGGCGCACCGAACGTCCGCTTCGACTTCGCGGTCGGTGAATCCGCAGGCCGGCGCCGCGGCGAAGCCGCTTCCTTCGAGGTCCGGATCGACCTCGAAGGAGCCGGTCCAGCCGGCGCACCGTTCAGCACCAGCCGCTACCTCGTCCACCCGGCAGGGCAGCGCCCCCTGACCGCACTCGGCATCGCCCTCGGTGTCGAGCGATTGCTGGGTCTGCGCGGCGAAGCCGTCCCACCGGGCATCCACACCCCGGAAACATTGATCGACCCGGCCTACGCGGTCGAGCGGCTGGTGGAGATCGGCGCTGTCTTCGTCGGCGCACAGGTCAACAGGTGAGCACCCTGCCAGGGTGAGCCCATGGCCCTGTTGAGCCAGCCGACCGGCTCCTGAGACCTACCCGCCCCGGCACTGGTGCGCCATGAGGCGACCGGGGCGCCAGCAACTGGAATCTGCGGCTGTCTCGGCAGGTTCCCCGCCCTACAGCGGCCCCGGCACTGCCCTTTCCCCCGTGGTGCGGAGCCTGGGCCGGCTGCTCATCCGCAGCTTCGCTACGAGGCTTCGCGGGCGAAGCTGACTTCCACACGGCGGTTCTTCTTGCGGCCTGCCTCGGTCGAGTTGTCCGCGATCGGATAGTCCTCGCCGTAGCCGCGGATCTCGTACTGCACGCCGGACCCCAGTTCCCCGGCCAGTCGCTGCTGCACGGCGTCCGCCCGCTCCTTGGACAGGTCCTCGCCGTGGTCGGTGGCGCCGAGGTCGTCGGTGAATCCGAAGATGCGCACCTCGCGGGCGCGTTGCGCGTCGATCTCCCGGGCGATGATGGTGATCCGGGCGGTGGCCTGGGGGCTGAGCTTGGCGCTGTCCTTGCCGAACAGCACCTCCGACTGGAGGGCGAAGGTGACGTCCTCGTTGGTGTCCTCGCGCCGCTCCTCCCCGTTGTCGGTCTCCACGATCGACTTGATGTTGAGCACCTTGACCTCGCCGAGCTTCGCACCGCTGGCCAGCTTGAGGTCCGCGTCGTCGGGGTCCACCTCGACCGGCGGGGCGGCGACCTGCGACGCGCCCGGGCCCTCGTCGGCGTGCACGGCCGGGGCGGGCAGGGCTACGGCGGTGGCGGCGGCGAGCACAAGCAGAGCCGTGCGGAGGGTGTGTGCGGTGGTCATGGCCCGTCACCCGGCGATCTTGATCGTGGCGGACGGAAACGTCGGCAGTTGGAACTGCACCTCGTCCACCTCTTCCGGTGGGGCGGGGAACTGCATGAAGACCGGAACCGTGACCCCCGCCTTGATGGTGACCAGCGACATGGTGCACAGACACCGCCCCTCGGTGTCACGCAGCACGTAGTAACGCTTCTTGCCGCCGGAGTCGATGAGGGTGGCGCCGGCGATCGACGAGCCGTGCTTGAGGATCTCGGTCTCATCGCCTCGCCATTTGTTGGCGCCCGTGTAGATCTTGTCGCTGGTGTTCTCGACTTGGCCGTTGACGGTGAGGAAGCCGCCGGCGTCACGCTTGGCTTCGGTCAGCGTGAGGACCATGCCCTTCTCGCCGCGCAGTTCGGCGATCGGCTCGCCGATCGGCTCCGGTGTGTCGCTCTTGCCGCCCTCGCCCTTGGGCGCGTTCCCGGCACCGGCCGACTGTTCCTTGGCGGGCTTGTCATCCGCGTCTCCGCCGCCTCCGCAGCCCGTCATGAGCAGGGAGGCGCTGACCGCGACCGCTCCAACGGCCAGCGCCCCACGCGCCTTGGCGGTGAACCGAATGCTCATGAGTCGCAGCCCTTCACTGGTCAGTCGGCGAGATGCACGGAGAATAGGTCCGCGGCGTCGGGAAGCACGCCGGGACGCTCCGGATCGATGGACCATTCCTCGCCGTCGCAGACAAACTCCACAGGCGGCTTCTTGGGGTCCTCTTCCGGCTTGTCGTCCTCCCCCTCGTCACCGTCGTCACCGTCGGTATCGCTGGGACGGGGGCTGGGAGCTGGGGAGCTCTCTTCGGGTACGGGCGGATCGGCGGGGTCGGGGGGTTTGCGCAAGCAGCGAGGTTCGATCTCGGCCGTCGCGTCGGCCGCCGCGTGCTGGGACTCCGTACCGGGAACGATGGAATCGCCCACCGTGTACCGGGTCCGCACATTCACCCGGAAGCTCGGTGGCACACTGCCGAAGATCTCGCAGTCGGTCACGTCCGCGTCGTTCTCGCTCGCGAACCATTGCGCCTCGGCACACGCCTGCGTGCTGCCGATGCCGTTTCCGTCGAGGATGTCCTCCCACGCCTCGCCGGCACCGATGGCCGTGAGCAGTTCATCGCGCAGCGCATCGCGGTGGTCCTGGGCAGCGGCGAGGGCAGCGGCGTCGGCGGCGGTCTGCGCTCCGTTACGGGTGGCGCCCGCCTGCCCCACGGCGAAAAGGGCGAGGCCGAGAAAGAGAAGGCCGGCTACGGCGGTGATGTAGATCGGGAATGCCTGGCCCGAATCCCCGTATCGCGCGCTGCCTTGACCGCGTCTCACATGCCAGTGACCTCGGAAATCTTGTCGGTGATCGCACTGAAAATCTCGCTGCCGATATCCGTTCCGGAGATCGCGATCACGATCGCCACGACCACGGCGATGATCCCGAGATACTCGACCGCGGTCTGTCCGCGGTCGTTTCCCACAAAGCGCTTCACCATCGTTTTCTCCTTCATGGGCGGCCGTTCCGCTGCGGTCCGGCGTATCGGTCCCCGTGATGCTGCTCGCGACACGAGGAAAGTACGCCGAAACGCAGGCACCGGAACAGGGCGTCCCGAAGCATTCTCTTCCGCACGGCCTGAGTTGAAACCTCTCAGGTCGTTTCCGTCGCCAACAACCCACGCGGCCCATGACTCTCACCCCCACTCCGGCACGGCCGCCCGGCACCGCGCCCCTTGAATGCACGGTCCCCGAAGGATGACTGTCCCATAACACATTGCATTTGCGAAGAGTTACGGGCTAGCCGAAACGCGTTTGAGACACAGCCGATATGGAGGCCGAAACACCCTGGTGGGGCTGTTGGGGATGGCGATACGGATCGGGCGAATCTGCCCAGCGAGACGTGCGGCAACGCCTGGGACGAGGGACAGCGTACGGCTCGCCGCGGAGTGACCAAGGCGGGGCGGGTGGGCGGCGCGCATGCACGTAACTCGCCGCTGTAGCACTCTAGTTGGGACGTCATGGTCAGTCTCCTGTCACCGAGCCGAAGTCGGTGCCCGAGCCGATGAAGAAGCCCGCCACAAGCAACACCATCGTGCCGGGCACCATAAAGGTGGTGATGACGAGCGTCGCCTTGGGGACGGCACGGGCGGCGCGGCGGCGGGCGTTCTGTGCATCGGTGCGGCGCATGTCGTTAGCGATCGCGATCAAGGTTTCCACGATCGGTGATCCCAGCTCCTCGCCCTGCTGAAGTGCGGTGACGAATTGGGCGACCTGTTCTGAGTCATTGCGTTTTCGCAGCTCCTCGAACGCCTGTCGGCGGCTCACTCCCATGTCCATTTGACGCAGGGTGATCCGCAGTTCATCCGCCCAGGGCCCCTCGTACTTCTCGGCCACTCGATCCAGCGCCTGACGGAAGCTGAGCCCCGCGCTGACAACGACGGCCAGCACATCAAGGAAGTCCGGCAGCGTGCGTTCGATGGCGTCCTTGCGCTCACGCACGGCGGCCCATATCCCCACCTCGATCCAGAACAGACCGAAGGCCGCGAGCATGACGGCCAACAGGAATTCCCCGCGCAGCAGCATCACCAGCGCTCCGCCGAAGCCGAGGAATCCATAGACGGCTCGGCGGGCCGCGTACCGGTCCACGGTCAGGCCACCCGGGTTGCCCGCCAGGTCAATGCGGCGCCGGACCTTCGCGACGCGCTTGTCACCCATCAGCCGCAGCACCAGCGGCGCGTACCGCATGCCGAGGCGGTCCACGGCGGAACCGACCACGGTGGTACGCGTCGCGCCGACCTCCAGGGCCACGGCCAGGTCACTCGGCAGCTTGGCCTCGCGGCGGTAGAGCGCGATGCCGTAGCAGGCGCCAGCGGTGGACAGGCCAACGGCCAACGCGAGCAACAGGCCGATGTCCATGTCTTGCTCTCCTCCCTCAGGGCTCTCGTGTCATACGGCGATCTTCGACATGCGACGGATGAGGAAGAACCCGATCCCGTAGAGGCCGAAGGCGACCACGACCGCGGCCTGACCCCAAAACGAGGAGGTCATGCGCTCGATGGAGCCGGCCGCGACCCTGTCCATCAGCAGCAGCGTGCCCACCCCGAGCAGCGGCACCACATAGGCGGTGACGGTGACCTGGGACAGCTGGGTGCGCACCTCGCGGCGGGTCTCCTTGCGCTCCTCCAGGGTCTGGGTGAGGTTGCGCAGCGAGCTGACGACCGAGCCGCCGGCGCGGTTGGAGAGCACCAAGGTGGTGACCAGGACGACGAGTTCGCGGGAGGGCAGCCGGTCGGCGAGCTCGTCCAGGGCGTCATCGATGGAGTGCCCGACCGCGAGTTTGTCCGCTACCTTGGCCAGTTCCTCACCCGCCGGGGCCTCCATCTCGTCGGCCGCAAGCCCCAGCGCGGTACGCAGCGCGAGGCCGGCCTGCGTGGCGTTGGCCAGTATGCGGGCCAGTTCGGGAAGTTGGTTGATGAACCTCTCAATGCGCTTTTGGCGTTGCCAGTTCAGGAAAGCGAACGCTCCCCAGACGGTGACGACGGCGGCAATGGGGCCGAAGAAGCTGGCCAGCGTGGCCTGGGCGATAAGCCAAAGGCCGGCGGCCGTTCCCGCGGTATAGACGAAGAATTCACCCGGAGTGATGACCAGGCCCGTCGCCGCGAGGCGCAGTTCGAGCCCGCGGCCCAACCGGGTCCCTCGCAGCCTGCGGTCCACGCTCGCGAAGCGGCGCCGGCCATCGGTCAGCGGAAGAGAGCCTTCCGTCTCTGCGAGCCGTTGGACCAGTGACTGGTGCCTGGCCCGGCCCGCCGCGTAAGTCTGCGCTCCCGCGACTCCGAGCAGGCCGCAGAGCAGCGTCGTGCCGGCCGTCAGCGTGGCGAGGTCATCCATCGGTGCCCGCTCCCCTTTCGTGCTCTTGTCGCGGCGGCTCGGCTAGCGGCGGCTCGGCTGGTGGTGGCTTGGCTGGTGGTGGTGGCACCGTCAGCGGTGGCGTGGCCGGCCGTGGCGGGTGGCAGTGTCGTCATCGGCGGCGGCCGTCCCGGGTGTTGAGCTCGGTGGGGAAGGCCGCGACGCCGAACGCGGGCGGCACCGCCTCGTTCGCCAACCGCAGCCGCTCCGCGACCCGCTCGGGCATCGGACCGTAGCCGAACCGGCCGCGTACCACCCGGTCCGCGCTCATCGGGTCGGCCTCGAAGCGGCAGACGGTGGTGATCCGGTAATCCTCGTGGCCGTGGGAGTCGAGCAGCGCGATCTCACTCACTCGGCGGGAGCCGTCCGCGTTCCGTACGAGTTGCACGATGCAGTCCACCGCGCTGTTGATCTGGTCGTGCAGTGCCTCGTACGGGATGGACACATCGGACATCGACGCGAGCGTCTGGAGCCGCATCAGCGCGTCCTCGGCGCTGTTGGCGTGCACGGTGGCGAGCGAGCCGTCGTGTCCGGTGGACATGGCCTGGAGCATGTCCAGCGTCTCGCCGCCTCGTACCTCGCCGACGATGATGCGATCGGGACGCATGCGCAGGGAGTTACGCACCAGGTCGCGGATGGTGATCTGGCCGTTGCCCTCCACGTTGGGTGGCCGGGACTCCAGCCGGATCACGTGCGACTGCTGGAGTTGGAGTTCGGCGGCGTCCTCGACGGTGATGATGCGCTCGCCGTCCGGGATCAGCCCGGACAACGCGTTGAGCAGCGTCGTCTTTCCGGAGCCGGTGGGTCCGGAGACCACCACGTTGAACTTGGCCCGTACCAGCGCCGCGAGCAGCATCAACATCTGCTCGTCGAGCGTGCCCATGGTGATCAGCTCGTGCAGGGTGTAGGCGCGGGGGAAGCGGCGGATGGTGAGCGTGGCGCCGTCGAGAGCGAGTGGCGGAATGATGACGTTGACCCGCTCCCCGGACGGCAGCCGGGCGTCCACCATCGGGTTCGACTCGTCAACGCGGCGGTTGACCGTGGACACGATGCGCTCGATGGTCTGCATCAACTGCTCGTGCGAGGCGAACCGTACCGGCACCTGCTCGACCCGGCCCGCGCGCTCCACGAAGATCTGGTCAGGACCGTTGACCATGATTTCGGTGATGGAGGCGTCTTCGAGAAGCGGTTCGAGTACGCCAAGGCCCAGCGCCTCGTCCACCACCCGGCGAATGAGCTGCGCGCGCTCGGCGGTGGACAGCACCGGGCCCTCGCGGCTGATGATGTGTCCGAGGACGCGTTCGAGCCGGGAGCGCCGCTCGGCCGCCGCGAGCGCGGACATCTCCGCGAGGTCGATCTCCTCCAGCAACTTGGTGCGGTAACTGGTGACCAGGTGGCCGTTCTCCCGGTGCTCACCGGACGGCTCGGGTGCCGCGATGCGCGCCCGCAGGCTCATGGGGTGCTCCGTACGTTGTGGGGCGGCAGGGCCGGTTGAACGGCACTCGGTACGGTTCGCTTACTCATCGCCGGTCTCCGGTCGCCGCATCGTCGCGCTGCGTCGGGCGTCGCCGAAGCTCACGCCCGGGATGACCGAAGGGATCTCAATGCTGGCGGTGGCGTGCGCCTCGTCGCCCGCACTCACCGAGATGTCCGCACCGTCCGCGAGCCAACCACTGATCGATGCCTGGCCCGCGCTTTCCGGGCTGGTCTTGGGGTCGTCTGCGGTGGCCGTACGCGCCGCCGCGCGGGCCGCCGTGCCCGCCTGCTGCACGGTGTACGCGGCGATCCCCAACTGCACCACCGAGAGCGCGACAGCGAGCAGGATCGGCAGGAACCCGAGGAACTCGATGGCCATCGACCCGGCGTCCCGCCGCCTGCCCCTACTTTTCGTACGTCCGCCAGAGGTTTTCCCGTCGCTGCCGAAGGCGCTCCTGCCGCTGCGCATCGCTCACTCCTCCTCCGCCGCGCCCGCCGTACCGGTGACGGTCCAGGGGAAGTCCCCCGCGCCGGGGAAGAGCACCGGGACCTTGATCCTGACCGTGGCCCTCACCACACCGCCCGCCGTGGGGCAGGAAATCGACGCGTCGCCCCGCCAGGCGTCCGGCAGGTCCTGTAGCGCCGCTTCCTCGCACGCGGCGGCTCCTCCGGTGTCGGTCGCGGTGGCCGCGCGGGCGCCTCGGTCGGCCGAGTTGCCGGCGAGCGAGTAGGTGTAGCCGATGAGGACGCACTGCCAAAGCACGACGAGCACGATGAGGATGAGCGGCACCATGCCGAGGAACTCGATCGTCACCTGACCCCGGTCGCCCCCACCGCGCTTACGGAATCTGCTGGTTGGTACCTGTGTCAGCGCATCGGGCCCGGTGCCGCCCGGGTCCCCACCGCCCTGCTGCGGGGACCCGGGCGGCCCTATGTGACCCACGCCGCCGCCCGCGCCCTCGGCTCCACCCGGTCCAAGGCCCGCCCGGCCGCCCGTACCGTAGCCGCCCGTACCGTGGCCGCCGGCCCCGCCGGATGGCTGCCCCGTGCTCGTATCGGCGCCGGCGCGTCCGCCCGTACCGCTGCCGCCCCCGAGGGCACGGCGGCGGCGCAGCCCGGAGACCGAGCGGTCCGCGTGGCTGCCTCGGCCGCCGCGCTGCGGCGGGCCGGCCGCCGCCGGCGAGCCCTCGATCAGGCCGATCTCACCGGCGAGGGCCCATAGCGCCTGCCGGATCGTGGACTTGGAGTCGAGGTCCTGCATCCGGCCGGAGTCGATGGCGGGTTGGAGTTCCTTGTAGGCGGCGGGCACCGTGGTGCGCGCGGTTTTGGTGCCGGTCGCCCGCTCGACCAGGGAGGGTTGGATTTCGCCGCTGCGCGTGTACCGGTTGACGACTGTCGTCGTCTCCTCCGCCTTGCGGATCTGTAGCCGGTCCCACAGCCGCACCATCCGCTTGGCGGCCCGCACCGTGACCACGTCCGGCGTGGTGATGAGGAGTGCGAGGTCCGCCGTCTCGATGGCGACGGTGTTCGCGGCGGACATCTGGGTGCCGCAGTCGATGATGACCAGGTCGTATCGGGCCCGCAGGGCGGCAATGGCCTGCCGCGACACCAGATCGGTGACCTCCTCACCCCGCTCCCCCTCACCCGGCGCGAGCAGCAGCCCGAGCCCGCTGGGGTGGGGGAACACCGCTTCCTGAAGCACCCGCGGGGTGATGTCACTGATCTGGGCCAGGTCGGCGATGGAGCGCCGAAACTGCACGTCCAGATACGAGGCCACATCGCCGGCCTGTAGGTCCATATCGACCAGGACGACGCCCTGCCCGGCGGCCCGCGCGGCGAGCGCGAGTTGCACGGCCGTGAGCGTCGTACCGACGCCGCCCTTGGCACCAGCGACGGCCACCAGCCTGCCGCCTGGTCCGGGAGTCAGCGCCGCGCTCGCGCCGCCGAGGTGGCGTCGTACGCCCATCGCCCACTGGGCGGCGGCCTGGGTGCGGGTCGCGAGTTCGTCGTAGGACGGCGGCAGCGCGCAGATGCCCCTGGCGCCCGCGTCCATCGCCGCCGAGTACAGCGCGGGCCCCGCATCCGCGGTCACCAGGACGACACCGACCGCGGGGAAGCGCAGGGCGATCTCCCTGACCACCTCCAGGGCCGGTAGCGGGCCGATCCGCTCATAGACCAGGACGACCTCGGGCAGTTCCTCGATCGAAGCGCCCGCGAGCGTGGCCAGCGTGTCGAGCAGCGCGGTCGAGTCGCCGAGCGCGGGGAAGGGCTCGACGCCTGGCAGTTGGCTGAGCAGCCCGCTCAGGGATCTGGCCAGATCCACGTCGCCGACCGTTGGGAGAATTCTGATCGTCATCCAGCCACCGCCTCCAACTTCTGCTGGCTCCTACTGGTCGCCGTCGAGGGTGTAGGTGCGGTCGCCCGGCGCGATGTCCGGTTCGCTGCCGGGCGCGATGAGGGCGAGCCGTACGTGCGAGGCGAAGGACTCCGCGTACGCGACGCGCTGCGTGTCCCCGGTGTCCAGGGCGAAGGTGATCGGCACGGCCTCGGTCTCGCGGCGCCGGCGGTCCCTGTCGTCATCGTTTGGCTCCAGCGCGGTCAGCTTGCCGACGTCGATGACGCGGGCACCGGAAACGATCACCTTCGAGACCGGTTTGGCACCCTCCCGCTCGCCGTCGAAGGTGGCGTAAATGTTGACCCGCGCGCCCGGGTTGATCTTTCCGGCTACGCCGGTGGCCGCGTCGATCATGATGGCGATCTCCTGCTGTCCGGGCTTGAGCGCGGGCCGCTCCACGATCATGTCTGCCTGGAGCAGCGAGCCCTTGCGTAGCGGGGTGACGGCTATCTTGCCGCGCACATCACCCAAATCGGTGACGGCGGTGTCCGGGAGCCAGCGCTCTGGCATCGAGATCTTCTCGAACGAGCCGGAATCCAGCGCCTGATAGGCCGGTACGTTCGACTTGAGGCGGTACGCCGTGGTCTCGGGGCCGACCTTGGACTCCACGTCGTTGATGACGGAGAGCACTCCGATGAACGCACCGACGGCGCACAGGACCGACAGGACCAGGAGGATGACTCCGCGGCGCTGGCGTGAATTCATGAAGACCTGGGACCTCGTTCAGGGGACGGGAACGGGAACGTGCGGACGGGGACATGAGGGCGGGAACGTGCCGGCGCAGGCGCAGGCGCACGCGGCAGACGGTGGTGCGGCGCAGGCGGGCCGATGCGTATCCGAAAGCCGCATACGTGGCTGTCAGGTACGCGGCTGTCAGGTACGCGGCTCAACGCGCGGCCAGGGCGGGTCGGATCGGCGCGGTCAGCGCGCGGGGCTCGTCGTCGCGCAGCAGGGGGGCCGAGCAGAAGGCGCACCGGTCACCGATGAGTTCGAGCCCGCACCAGTGGCATTCCTCTCTCCTTACGGAGGCGACGAGTTGGTAGAGGACCGAGGGGTCGGGGATGGCCGCCGCGAACTCGGTGACCCGCGGGGTTCCCCACCAACGGGCCGACTCGGTGGGCAGCGGCACTTCCTGCACGCCGTGTACGCGCCAGGCGGTCGCCAGGGTGCTGGTGGCCCACTCCGCGTGTGCCTGGCCCCGGGCGATGGTGAGGTGGGTGGCGAAGCCGGGGCCGGGCGGGTCGGCGTCGCGGCCGACGACCACCAGCTGCGGTGTCGGGTGGACGAGCACCCCGAACTGGGTGCCCGGCACCCAGGACCGCAGATGGGCGCCCATGCTGACCGGGACCTTTTCCAGCCGGGTGACGCTGCTGAGTTGGGCCCCCGCGTAGACGTAGTGCATCAGCAGCCGGGCGGCGCAGGCCAGCACGCCGGGGCTGAAGTCGGCCACGGAGAGCTGCCGTAACTGGCGGGCCAACACGGCGACGGCCAGCGGCGGGAGATCGAGCGGGACGAGCGCGATTCGATCGCTTTCCAACACCGCTCGTACGGTGTGCAGTCGGCGGATCAGGGCGGGTGGCGATGCCGCCGGATAGAGCGCTACGAGATAACCCTGCTGGTCAAGGAGGGCGGCGGCGTCACCGATGGCCGCTTCGAGTGGCTGGCTGCCGGGGTGTTTGAAGACCACGGCGGACGGCGTCTGCCCATCGGGAGGTGGCAGCACCAACTCGGGGCTGGTGACGGCAATCGCGGTGGTCACGTCAGCTCCCGTCCACTCCGGGCCCCCACCCATCCACTTCGGCTACCGCTTCCCGGCGCCTCGGCCACCGCTTTTTGGCGCGGCGCGTTCGTCACGGTCTGACACCGTCTGCTTCTTCCCCGTACAGATGCCTCAGCACTTTATCCACGAATGCGGCGGCTGAGAACAGTTCACCGGGGTTATCGAGGGGCTTGGCATCGGGAGTTCACGCGGGGCCGCCGTGGGCGTCATGGATCGGCCGTGCCCGGGTGCTGGCTTTCTCGTGCCGCTCCGTGCACGATGGCGCACCCTTCGAGGTCTTCGCGCGCACCCTTGACAATGGTATTGGTCTGGACCAGTCTCACGCCCAACGGTGGCCACCGTCCCAAGCCCCTCCTCCCACACTTTCCCCACGGAGGCAGTCGTGGACCGTGCACTACGCAGCAGGTACGCCAGAGGCAGGCGATGGCCCACCGGCCGCGGGCTGATGACCCGGGGGCTGGCGACGGCAGCCGCGTCCGCCCTCACCGCCACAGCGCTCGTCGCTATCGGCGGCGGCAGCGCCCAGGCCGCCGCCGAACCCAACCTCGTACAGAATCCCGGCTTCGAGACCGGGATCAGCGGCTGGACCTGTTCGGGCGGCAGTGGCAGCGCCGCCGCCAGCCCCGTACACGGCGGAGCCGCCGCGCTCAAGGCGACTCCGGCCGGTTCGGACCACGCCAAGTGTTCGCAGACCGTGAGCGTCAAGCCGAACTCCGCCTACAAGCTGAGCGCCTGGGTGCAGGGCGGTTACGTATATCTGGGCGCGAGCGGCACCGGCACCACGGACGTCTCGACGTGGAGCCCAGCGGCGACCGACTGGAAGCAGCTCAACACCAGCTTCAACACCGGCCCCAGCACCACCTCGGTGACCGTCTACACGCACGGCTGGTACGGGCAGCCCGCCTACCACGCCGACGACCTGACCCTCACCGGGCCCGGCGGCGACATCCCCGGTGACGAGGTGCCCGCGACACCTGCCGGGCTGGCCCCATCGGCGCCCACCTCCTCGTCCGTCACCCTGAGCTGGAACCCGGTAAAGGGGGCAACCGGCTACAACGTTTACCAAAACGGCAGCAAGGTGCAAGCCGTGAACGGGACATCGGCCACGGTGACCGGTCTTACGCCCGCCACCTCGTACCAGTTCCAGGTCACCGCGACGAACGCCGCCGGTGAGTCGGCCAAGTCGGCCACGGTCACCGGCACCACGACCGCGGGCGGCGGGGACGGCGGCAAGGTGCCCAAGCACGCGGTCACCGGCTACTGGCAGAACTTCAACAACGGCGCAACCGTGCAGAAGATCAGCGACGTGCAGAACCAGTACGACATCATCGCGGTCGCCTTCGCCAATGCGACGGGTGCGCCAGGCACGGTGGACTTTGCGGTCGATCCGGCGCTGAACTACAGCGAGGCCCAGTTCAAGGCGGACGTGCGGGCCAAGCAGGCGGCGGGCAAGTCCGTCATCCTGTCGGTCGGCGGAGAGCTGGGCACCGTCGCCGTGAACAGCCCGACCGCGGCGACCAACTTCGCCAACAGCGTGTACGCGCAGATGCAGGAATTCGGCTTCGACGGCGTGGACATTGACCTGGAGAACGGGATCAACGCCACGTACATGACGCAGGCGCTGCGCGCCCTGTCGGCAAAGGCGGGCCCGAATCTGGTCATCACGATGGCACCCCAGACCCTGGACATGCAGTCCACCTCCAGTGGCTACTTCCAGACCGCGCTGAACATCAAGGACATCCTGACCGTCGTCAACACCCAGTTCTACAACAGCGGTTCCATGCTGGGCTGTGACGGCAACGTCTACTCCCAGGGCTCGGTGGACTTCCTCACCGGACTCGCCTGCATCCAGCTCCAGGGCGGCCTCAAGCCCTCCCAGGTCGGCCTCGGCCTGCCGGCTTCCACGCGTGGCGCTGGCAGCGGTTATGTGTCGCCGACCATCGTCAACAACGCGCTCGACTGCCTGACCAAGGGCACGAACTGCGGGCGCTTCAAGCCGTCCACCACCTACCCGGACCTGCGGGGCGCGATGACCTGGTCCACCAACTGGGACGCCAGCGCCGGCAACGCCTGGTCCAACGCGGTCGGCCCGCACGTGCACGGCCTTCCGTAACACCGCCTGACTGGCCGGCTGGCTCGCCGAATTGGCTAGCTGGCGTGGCTGGCTTGGCCGGCGTGGCTGGCTTGGCTGGCTGAGGCTCGATCGTTCGGGCGCCGTTCCCCAGCGGTGCCTCTCCTCGGCGGCGCCACGCCGCACGGACCGCACACCGTGCGGCGTCCGCCCCCCACTGGCCGTGCCGCCCGCCATCCGTGGCGGGTGGCACGGCCAGTGGCTTGATCGGCGTACGCGATAGGGGAACCGGGGCCGGCGGCGGTCCACCGGCCTGGCTCACGGCCCGAAAACGCGGTTGCTGACCAGCTCACTCCGTTATGGGCAGGCACTCGGCGAGCAGGTCGACGATGTCGCGCCAGGCGCGCTGCGCGTGCTGTGGGTGGTAGCCGACGCCGGGGACCGTGGGGTGGTCGACCGTCGGGTGGTGGAAGGCGTGCAAGGCGCCGCCGTAGACCGTGAGGCGCCAGTCACGCCCCGCGGCCTGCATCTCGGCGGTGAACGCGTCCCGCTGCGCGGGCGACATGATCGGGTCTTCCGACCCGACCCCGGCCCACACCGGGCAGCGAATGCGAGCCGCCTCGCCCGGTCGGCCCGTGGTAGTTGCGTTGACTGTCCCGATCGCGCGCAGGTTGACGCCCTCGCGCCCGAGCTCCAGCGCGATGGCGCCCCCGGTGCCGTAGCCGATGGCGGCGATCCTGTCCGGGTCGGTCCGCGGTTCGGCGCGCAACACGTCGAGCGCCGCGTGGCCGATTGCGCGCATCCGGTCGGGGTCGGCGAGCAGCGGCATGCAACGGGCCAGCATCTCCTCGGGGTCACTCAAATAGCGCCCGCCGTGAAGGTCGAAGGCCAGCGCTACGTATCCCAGCTCGGCGAGAGCATCGGCCCGGCGGCGCTCAACGTCGCTGAGCCCCGTACCCTCTGGTCCGAGCAGCACCGCGGGCCGGCGGCCGACACCGGCCGGGAGCGCGAGGTGCGCGGTCATCGTCAGACCATCGGCCGGGTACTCGACCGTGCGCGTGGTAACCGTCGTCATGAGGCTGGACTGTAGTGATCGTCGAGCCTGGTCGGGCCGGTGTTCACCGCTGGCGGAACAGCGCGAGTGTGCCGCTGAAATGCGGCGATGGCTCACAGCTCACACTCCAGCACGGCACCACCAAACGCCGCCCAAGCCCGGCACGGCCAGCACTGTGACCGGTTCCCGGGGCACGGGGCGCTCGTGGCTTGCTTCAGCCCTGGGCTACCACGGCAGCTCGCGCACCTGCTGTACGCACAGCACGATGAAGCGGGAAGCTCCCGACCGTTGGGCCCGGGTGTTGTGGATGAATCCGGAGTGAGCCTGACGACGGCTTGTACGGACCCGCTGGGGTGGTGCAGGCCGTCGTTGTCAGGATCGATGCCTTCCAGGGGCCGCTTGCAGCCGCACCGCATGCATCGAAAGGCGAGCGATGAGCAGTCCGAGCGCGGGCGAGAGCGAGTGCTGCATTCCCTGTCCCACGTCTGTCCATGGCTAGCTACTGCGCTGAACAACTCCAGGACAGGTGAAGTTCGGGCTCCCCTGCGCCAACACCCTTAAGGGCCAATGAAGCTGCGACGAAGCCGTTAAGCAGGCAGAGCGGCCAAGTGCTTCGTCTGCAGCCGTTGCCAGGCGACCGCGATGTGACGATCCGTAAAAATCTCAGCCTTGCGGCGGCTCCACTTCTGGAGTGCAGCGATTACATCGTCCTGTGACGCTTGTGGGCCGAGTTGGTGCATGATCCAGTGCGTTGTGCACAACAACTCAAGGCCGTAAGGCGAAGAAAAACCATCAATTAGCTCAAGAACCGCATGGACAGCATTTTCGAGTTCCGCGTCGCGGTTCTGCTCGAACCAAAGCGCCGTCAGGTCCTTGGCTTCGGCTGTGAGTTTGATCGGATGAAAGTCAAGGACACGCTGAGTACGATCTCCGTACCCTCGAACCAGGTGACCTTCCATACGTTGCAATTGATGGTTGAGATTCTCGGCATAAGGCCCATACCGCGCCTTTTCGAAGTTGAGCCGCATCGGCATCCCTACGGCCTGCAGCAGGTACATCAGCTTTTGCAACTCAAGCAGCGAGGCCCCGTCAGAAGCCTCTACTCGCTCAGATTTAGCCTGCTCCACATAGCCACCCAACAGGGCCACAACGGCTGCCCTACCTCGTGTCATATTTGGCGCGCTAGTACGCACAGGCATGGAGCTAGGCGCCGGAGCACCCGTCGGAGGGAAAAGCAGCACTTCAGTTGTCGGCAATGCCTCAAAGGCTGAGTAAATCATCGGCCGGACATCGTCCCAACTGAGCCCGCCATTCCCGCATCCCAGTGCCGGAACAGCTACGGACTTGATTTTGTGCCTCCGCACTACCTCAACCAGACCGTTGAGCCCCGCTTCGACATCCTCGATCCGCGATTTACCGCGCCAATGGCGCTTGGTAGGGAAATTCAGAATGTACCGTCGGGGGCCAAGGTGATGCGCGTCGTGAACAAAGACCTCTCCGATCTTCACCTCACCACGGTCGCAGGCCGCCTTGTACTGCTTGAAGTTTTCGGGGAATGCCTGCTTGATCTGCAAAGCAATCCCCTTCCCCATCACGCCAACAGTGTTTACGGTGTTGACGATGGCTTCCACGTCCGCCTCAAGCAAGTTGCCTTGCGACTCTTGGATCACCGTCTCCACCTCTTCGCTCCCTAGTAGTACCACTGAGGGTACACCATCACAGGAATGGAAATGCCATGTTCGGCGAGAATGCCGCGGACCTCGCTTGCACGGCGGGCATTATGCGTGGCAATCGACGCTACGAGCCGTAGCGGATACCATTCATGCACCAGATATTCAGCTTGTCGCCGGCTTGCCCGATTTGGATCTTCCGGTATGTCATGCCACCATTTCTCCCCCATAAGCGGCCAGTCAATCAGCTTCTCGCAAAGTTCGGGGTCGTCGGCATGAAAATCCACAAAGACCGCTCCCGCGTT
Organism: Streptomyces zagrosensis; assembly: GCF_014203645.1. Taxonomy (GTDB): domain Bacteria; phylum Actinomycetota; class Actinomycetes; order Streptomycetales; family Streptomycetaceae; genus Streptomyces; species Streptomyces zagrosensis. Next base: position 35,271 of record NZ_JACHJL010000015.1, read on the forward strand.
CCCTTCGCTGAAAACAGCTGAAAGCCCGGCCTGTCGCACTGCCGTCAGGCTTGAGACTAGATAGATGACCGGCTCTTGCCCTTCGCGGTAGGTGGGAAATCCTCCTTTATGGATGACGTAGAGCATAGGCGAGCGGTAACCGAAATAGAAAGGTACATAATCAGCCGGCGTACCCCCGGGGCCACATCTGATGTTCGTCACTCGACGGCGCTGTTTAATGCTTGGCATACCGATTTCTGTGTCGGTAAGGCCGTATAGCGCAGCAGTTTTATCGCTAACCAACCCTCCACGCTGGAGAATGCCGCGTAGATTCCCCATGTGCGTAATGTGATAAATTGGCCTATTGGGTACCGAGTTCTGCACTACTGCGGGCTCCTTCAACCAAATGATCACCATGAGGTCACCAGCCTACTACTGTTCGTGTTGATATCACTACGGAGAGCAAAGTGCGCCGGGGGCTCGATGGGCAGCCAGATGGCGCGATTTCGGCGATGGTGAGTGCTATGAGCGCTCTGCTTCACATGGGCGTTTCAACCTCAAAGGCCCTCATTAGCTGTCAAGCCTCCGCTCACGAGACACCCGCCCTCACCACCAAGCACCGCCCTACCCCCGGCACGGCCTGCACCATGACCGGCTCCCGAGGCCCGGCAGCGCCCGAGGCATCAGCCCTGGGCTACCACGGCAGCTCGCGCACCTGCTGTACGCACAGCACGATGAACAGCAGCCCGGAGGTGACCAGCATGACGTTGCTGAGGATGCCGTTGCGCCACTCCTGGGGTGTGCGGCTGGTGTTGAGCAGCCACAGCAGGGTGAGGGCGAGGAACGGCATGAAGAAGGCGCCGAGTACGCCGTACACGATCACCAGGCCGAAGGGCTGGTCCAGGAAGAGCAGGCTGATCGGCGGGAAGGTCAGCCACAGCAGGTAGAGCCGGAAGGGCAGCGAGCGCTCGTGGCGGCCGATGGTGCGGGGGCCTGCGGGCGCGGCCGGGTCCACCACGTCCGCTTCTTCCGCCGGGCTCGCCCCATCCGTAGCCCCTGTCGCGAAGCCCGCACCGGCCGGTTGGCCCGGCTCGCTCCCCCGTAGGGTGTGGCGGCTTGCCCGGTGGTTCTCCACGAAGTCAGCCACCATGACGCTGACGCCGTGCCACACCCCGATCAGCGAGGAGAAGGACGTCGCGAAGAAGCCGACGAGGAACAACTTGGCGGTGGTGGTGCCGTAGCGGTCCTCCAGGACGTTGCCGAGGTCGAGCAGCCCCTTGTCGCCCTTGGTCAGGGCCACGTCCGCCGAGTGCAGCAACTCCGCACCGACGATCAGCATCGCGACGACGAAGATGCCGGTGGTGATGTAGGCGACCCGGTTGTCGAGCCGCATGACGCGCATCCAGCGGGTGTCCGTCCAGCCCTTGGCGTTGACCCAGTAGCCGTACGCGGCCATGGTGATCGTTCCGCCGACGCCGCCGACCAGGCCGAGGGTGTAGAGCAGTGAGCCGTCCGGCAGTGCGGGGACGAGCCCCGCGAAGGAGGCCCCGATGTCCGGGCCGACCCGGATCGCGACGTACACCACGACCACGAACATCAGGCCGACCAGCACGGTCATGACCTTCTCGAAGACCGCGTACCGGTTGAACCAGACGAACACCAAGCCCACCAGGCCGGTGATCACTCCCCAGGTCTTCAGTCCCAGAAAGTCGGGGAACAGCGCCACCAGCGGCAGGGCGCTCGATGACATGGCGGTCGCCCCGTAGACGAAGCCCCAGATCACCACGTAACCGACAAAATAGTAGGTCGTCCAGGAACCGAGGGTGCGCCAACCCTGGAACAGGGTCTGGCCGGTGGCCAGGTGCCAGCGGCCGACCGCCTCCGCGAGGGAGATCTTGACGAGGCACCCGATCACCGCGGCCCACATCAGCGTGTAGCCGTACTTGCTGCCCGCGATCAGCGTCGCCACCAGATCGCCCGCGCCCACCCCGGTCGCCGCGACGACGATGCCGGGGCCGACATAGCGCCAACGGGACGCCTTGGGTGCGCTGGTCCGTTCCTCGCCGCTTGCACTGGTGTGCGTCATGCGTCGCCTCCGCACTCGCCCCCTGATGTGTGCGGATCATGAGACCGTTCGCGACCTGATCGCACAAGGGGGCGCGCAACGGATTGAGGTGCGCCATGCCCTGACGCACCTCGTGCCGCGGGGCGCGTAGGAGGCGATCGACAGCGGTGCACCGTGCTCACGCCACGCCCTCGCGGTTCTTACGGGCTGTCGCCAGGCCGAGGCCGCAGTCCTCGGGCGTCTTGCCGTTCGTGGTCATGATGCCGGCCTTCGCACCCCCGTCCGACCAGAAGTAGCTGCCGGGCCCGGCGAGCGCGTCCAAGGCGAACTGGATGCGGGAGGTGTTGGTGCGCAGGTCGCCCCGTTCCATGGCTTCCGGGTCGAACAGCGCGTTCTCGTAGGCCCGTTGGAAGTCCCAGTCGCACGCGGGTTCCCAGCCGCAGTCCGGATCGGACAGTTCGGCGTCGGCGAGGAAGAACCGCAGCACGATGCCGGAGACGGTGATGACCTCGTGCCGGCCCGTCAGTACGCGGCGCAGAGGGGGCTCATTCACCGCCCCCCTCCGCACGGTGCCGCGGGCACCGGCACGGGCCCCAGGCGTTGGGGAGGTGCTGGGACTCAAGCTCCCCGTGGGTGAGGTCGTCCGGATCGACGTGGACGGTGGTCGTGGAGGTGAGCGGGACCGGCTGTTCGCCGGGGCGCTTGCGGTAGACCCTGATGGTCATCATGTGGGGCATGGCTTCGGTCCTTGCCGTACTTACGGATCACCGAGTGTGATCGATCCCTCACAGAGTCGGCTCAAAGTGCGTACTCTCGATAGGGCTCATGGCGTGACTGCCAGGCGGTCACCCGAACACACACTCAGCCGAGAGGGGTGGCCGCGCATGATGCCGCACCAAACAACCAAGGACCCCGCCGCGCCTGTTGGCGGCATCGCCTTCTTCGGAAGCGAAGTACGCCACGCGCGCGAGCACGCGGGGATGACCCAGGCGCAGCTCGCGCTAGCAGCCGCGTATGACCGCACGTACGTCTCCCGCGTCGAGAACGGAAGCCTGCTCGGCTCCGAGCAGTTCGCGGAATCGTGCGACCGCGTGTTCGCGACCAGCGGGTACTTCACACGACTGGCCACCCGTATCCGCGAGCACGGTCATCCGGACTGGTTCCGACCGTACGTTGCGCTGGAGAAGGAAGCGTCGGCCATCTCGGACTACTCGACCATCTTCCTGATGGGCGCGGTGCAGACGCCTGAGTATGCGGAAGCGGTCTTCCGCGCTAGCAGGCCGTACGAAGGCAATGAGGCGATCAAGACACGCGTCGATGCACGCATGGCCCGACGCGAGGTAACGCAACGACAGTCACCCCCGCAGTTCTGGCTCATCGTGCACGAGGCCGCGCTCCAAGTTCCGGTCGGGGGCGCCAAAGTCATGGCGGCGCAACTCGACTACGTGCTAGAGAGGGCGGTGGAACCGCACATCACGGTGCAGGTTCTTCCGTTCCGGGCCGGTGCCCCAACGACAGACATGCCCTTCACCATGCTGTCCCCAACAGCGAGCGACGAGGGGCCCGTTCTCTATTCGGAGACCACGGGGACGGGGCACGTCAACGACTCACAGGAGGCCGTGCGCCGGTGGGCGGGTAGGTTTGATCACATGCGTGCATCCGCGGCGTCAGAAGCGGACTCGTTGCGCCTCATCCACAAGATCCGGAGGGAACACGAATGCACCGATGGGTGAAGTCCAGCTACAGCAACGGCGACGGAGGCCAGTGCGTGGAATGGGCCCCGGACCACGCCACCACCTCTGGCACCGTCCCCGTACGTGACAGCAAAAACCCGGGCGGCCCGGCTCTCACCTTCGAACCGGCAGCCTGGAACGCGTTCATCACCAGCATCAAGAGCGGCGACTTCCAGCGCTGACCCCCTTGTACGGCAGAGAGCGCCCCTTGAGTGACCGCTGAACGGCACACAAGGGGCGTTCCCTTCATTCACTCGCTGCACCCCGTCCACCAGAAGCGGAGGGAACACGAATGCACCGATGGGTGAAGTCCAGCTACAGCGACGCCCAGGGAGGCCAGTGCGTGGAATGGGCCCCGGACCACGCCACCACCTCTGGCACCGTCCCCGTACGCGACAGCAAGAACCCGAGCGGCCCCGCCCTCACCTTCCAGCCGGCAGCCTGGAACGCGTTCATCACCAGCCTTAAAGCCGGCCACTTCCAGGGCTAAGCCCCCACACGACAGCCGCGAACGACAAGAGAGCGCCCCTCAAGTGGCCGTCGAACTTCGCTTAAGGGGCGCTCACTTCATGCACCCACCGCGTCCAACATCAAGATCCGGAGGGAACACACATGCATCGATGGGTGAAGTCCAGCTACAGCGGCGGCCTAGAGAATGCGTGCGTCGAGTGGTGCCCCACCCACGCACACGAGCGCGGCACCGTCCCCGTACGCGACAGCAAGAACCCGAGCGGCCCCGCCCTCACCTTCGAACCAGCAGCCTGGAACGCCTTCATCACCAGCATCAAAGCAGGCCACTTCCAGGGCTAAGCCCCCGCACAACAACCTCGTACGACACAGCCTCGTACGACAAGAAAACGCCCCTTGAGTGACCGCCGAACTCCACTCAAGGGGCGCTCACTTCATGCGCCCGCGGTTACCGCTACGGCTTCGGCAGGGTGCAGCCCGGCAGGCTCAGGTCCACCTTGTTGCCCTTGGCCACGCACTGCGTGATCTGGTAGGACTGCTGCGCGTAGTTGATGCCCTTGCGGACCGTGATCTTGCCGTTCTGGTCCACCTCGCACGGGTTGTTGTCCGTGCAGCGCTCGCCGGACTCGTTGCCGGTGTTGTTGACCGCGATCACCTTGCCGGTCGCGGTGTCCACTACGGGCGAGCCCGATGTGCCGCCGATGGTCTGGCACTGCGGGGTGTAGCGGACCGAGTCCTTCCAGGTCCACTTGCCCTCCCTCAACTGGTGCACAAAACCATCGATGTTGCAGGTGTACTGCTTCTTCCAGTAGCCCGACACCACGCTGATGGCCGCGCCCGCCTTCGGGTGCTCGCCCGACAGTTCCAGCGCCTTGACGCCGAACTTCTGCTTGATGCCGGCGTAGGTGGTGTCCGTCTCGTACAGCGAGACATCGGTGTCCGTCATCGTCGCGTACGCGATCTTCGTGGCCTTGATCTTGCCCGCGTTGCCCGCCGTCGCGTTCAGGAGCGTGAAGCTGCGGCTCGACGGCTTGTTCACCACGACCTTGCCGGGGGCGGGGAAGCCCTCGTCCAGACAGTGGCCGTTGGACATGACCAGCGCGCGGTCCTGGTCCGTGGAGTTCGGCAGCTTCACCACGGAGCCCGAGCAGTTGCTCAGCGCCACCGCGCCCTCGAAGGTGACGGCCTTGGGCTTGGCCGCCACGGTCGTGTTGACGCTCTGCGCGGCGATGGCGCGCGAGTTCGCGTCCGCCGCCGTGGCCGTGGTGGCTCCGACACCGATGGCGCCCGCGCTGAGGGCCAGGGCCGAGAGGGCGCCTATCAGGGTTCTGTTCATGTGGGGGGTTCCTCCATACCGGCATGCATGGGAATTTGACGTGCGCATTGTCAGGCTCCGCGGCTCCTCCCGGCAATGCACCGGCCGGTACGGAGGTGTGGGGCGGCGGCAAACCGCCACCGCCCCCATCAGGCAACTTGGCCTGAACACGCCGCGCGCCGAAGGCGCTAACGGGCCAACGGGCCAGTCAGTCGGCGGGCCGGCTCGACACCGGCCCGCCGCGGCGGACTATCGAACGGCCGGGAGCCCCGGTGCGGCGGCGGTCACGAGCGGGCTCGTGACGCCCGCGTGCGCGGCGCGCGGCTTGGGCAGGGTGCAGCCCGGCAGGTTCAGGTTGACCTTGTTGCCGGCGCCCACGCAGCGGGTGATCTGGTACGTCTGCTGCGCGTAGCCGATGCCCCGGCGGACGGTGACCTGACCGTTCTCAGCCACCTCGCACGGGTTGTTCATGGTGCAGCGCTGGCCGGACTCGTTGATGGTGTTGTTGACGGCCACCACCTTGCCGCTGGCGGCGTCGATCACCGGCGAGCCGGATGTGCCCCCGATGACGTTGCACGGCGAGGTGTAGCGGACCGAGTCCTTCCAGGTCCAGCTGCCCTCTTTCAGCTGGGGAACGAAACCGTTGATGTTGCAGGTGTACGTCCGCTTCCAGTAACCCGAGACCACCTTGATGCTGGCGCCCGACGAGGGGCGCTCGGCCTGGAGGTCAAGCGGGTTGACGTTGTAGCGCTGCTTGATCTGCGCGTAGGTCGCGTTCACCTCGTACAGCGCGGCATCGGTGTCGGTCATCGTCCCGTACGCGACCTTCGTGGCCCGCACCGTGCCCGCGTTGCCCGCGGTCGCGTTCAGCAGCGTGAAGCTTCGACTGGAGGGCTTGTCCACGATCACAGTGCCGGCTGCCGGCATGCCGCCTTCGAGGCAGTGCCCATTGGTCAAGACCAAGGCCGGGTCCTGGTCGGTGGAGGTCGGCAGCTTCACCACCGAGCCCGAGCAGTTGCTGAGGGCCACCGTGCCCTCGTAGGTCACGGCCTTGACCTTGGGCCTCAGCTTGGTCGTGCCGGTGTGTATCGCGTCTCTGTCGCTGGCACTCGTGCTGGTCACGCTCGTGTCGGTCGCGCCGTTGTCGGTTGCCGCAGCGGAGGTGACGCCGAGCCCGCCGGCCACCAAGCTGCTCAACGCCAGGGCCGACAGGGCACCTATGACGGTTCGGTTCACGTGGGGGGTCCTTCCCTTCGGATGTGGTGTGTGCACCATGCGTTTGTCATGCGCATTCTGAGTGCATCGACCCCCTTGAGCAATCAAGGAGTCGGAAACCCAAAAAATTGGCGGGTTCACATCAGCTCCACATGTTGACCCGAGCATGCCAGAACCCAAGACTGTCCCCGGCGCCTCCGCCGTACCTCGCGGCCGGCTCCCGTGTCCGCCCGTATCCCCGGCGGGCACGGCACTCGCACGTCGCACTACTGGACCCACCCCCACCCAGGAGACCCCTCATGCGACTACGAACCAGGGGCAAGAGGACCGCCGTCCTCGCCGCCCTGCTCGCCATCGCCCTCTCTGCGCCATTGGCGGCCAACGCCGATGACTCAGCGTCCGGCTCCCGCGAGGACACGTCCGCGGCCGAGGCCACCGACGTTGCCCGGCAGTACGAGGTGACAGGCCCGGACACCGCGGCCAAGCGCACCAAGATCGCCGGTACCGGCGTCGCCATCGACGCCGTACAAGAAAAGTCCGTGACCATCACCGCGGACGCCGCAGAACTCAAGCGCGTGCGCGCCCTTGGCTACCCGGTCAAGCAACTGGCGGGGCCGCCCGCCCGTGCCAACGGCAAGGAAGCCACCCCGCGTGACTTCCCGCCCGCCGACTCGCGCTACCACAACTACGCGGAGGCCACGTCGGACATCAACGACAAGGTCGCCAAATACTCGAACATCATGAGCAAGCGGGTCATCGGCAAGTCCTACCAGGGCCGAGACATCATCGCGATCAAGATCAGCGACAATGTCGGCACCGACGAGGCCGAGCCCGAGGTGCTGTTCACGCACCACCAGCACGCCCGCGAGCACCTGACCGTCGAGATGGCGCTGTACCTGATCCGTGAGTTCGGTGAGGACTACACGACCGACGCGCGGATCAAGAAGATGGTCGACAGCCGTGAGATATGGATCGTGCCGGATCTGAACCCGGACGGCGGCGAGTACGACATCGCCTCCGGCTCGTACCGCAGCTGGCGCAAGAACCGGCAGCCCAACTCCGGCTCAACCGCGGTCGGCACGGACGAGAACCGCAACTGGGACTTCAAGTTCGGCTGCTGTAACGGCTCCTCCGGTAACCCGAGCTCGGAGACCTACCGCGGACCGCGCGCCGAGTCGTCGCCCGAGGTGCGGGTCGTCGCCGACTTCGTGCGCAGCCGGATCGTCGGCGGCAAGCAGCAGATCAAGGCAGCCATCGACTTCCACACCTACAGCGAGCTCATCCTGTGGCCCTACGGCTACACCAGCGCCGACACCGCGCCCGGCCTGACCCAGGACGACCGGGACGCGTTCGCCACGGTCGGCCGCAAGATGGCCACCAGCAACCGCTACACGCCGGAGCAGTCCAGCGACCTGTACGTCACTGACGGGTCGATCGACGACTGGCTGTGGGGCAACCAGAAGATCTTCGGCTACACCTTCGAGATGTACCCGGGCCCCAGCGGTGGTGGCGGCTTCTACCCGCCCGACGAGGTCATCGAGCGGGAAACCAGCCGTAACCGCGACGCGGTGCTCCAACTTCTGGAGAACTCGGACTGCATGTATCGGTCCATCGGCAAGGAGCAGCAGTATTGCTCGGGTAGCTGAGCGGTGCGCATGGCCGAGCGGCTTGGGTGGCTGAGCGGTTCAGGTGGCTGAACGGTTTGGGCGGCTGAGCAGTTCGGGTAGCTGAGCGGTGCGGATGAGTCAGCGGTGCGGGACTGGCGCTGATGCTGGTGCTGGTCTTACGTGCTGGTGCTACGTGCTGATGCTTACGTGGACGCTGGTGCCTGCGTAAGTGCTGGTGCTGGTGCTGATACCGGCCACTCAGCGACGGCGCGCGGCCCCGAGGCGGGGATTGACTCCCGCCTCGGGGCCGCGTTGCGCCACGGAACGGGCCGCTGCCGGGCCCGCCACTCATCTACGGGTACAGGCGTGTCCGTACTGGTCAGGGCAGTGGTTCACCTGTCACCGGGCCCTTGTTTGGTCGTCGTCGTCACGCCTGAAGGGCGGTGCACTACCACTTCGCGCCGGTCAGATCTGTGCCAGTCAGGTCCGCGTCGGTCAGGTCCGCATCGGTCAGGTCCGCGCCAGGCAAGTCTGCGTCGGTCAGGTCCGCGCCTTCCAGGTACGCGCCTTCCAGGTTCGCGCCAGGCAGGTACGCGCCGGCCAGGTCCGCGAAGTCCAGGTTCGCGTCGGTCAGGTTCGCGTCAGTCAGAGACGCCGCGGTCAGAGATGCCTCGGACAGGTTCGTCTCGGTCAGGTGCGCGCCTTCCAGGTTCGCGTCGGTCAGGTTCGCGTCAGCCAGGTATGCGCGGGTCAGGTGCGCGCCTTCCAGGTTCGCATTGGTCAGGTCCGCGAAGTTCAAGTTCGCGTCGGTCAGGTCCGCGCCGGCCAGTTTCGCATCGGTCAGGTCCGCGCCTTCCAGGTGCGCGCCAGCCAGGTACGCGTGGGTCAGGTTCACGTTTTCGGTGCCGTCGTGGGCTCGGTCCCGACTGTCGAGTGCGGTGAGGGCCGCTTGGACGTCACTGGCCGGTTCCTGGTTGGCGGCGCCTGCGGCTTGTTTGGGTTTCTTGGCGTGGTTGCGGATGTAGGTGGACAGAACGTTGACGATGGAGGGCTGGTCGCGGGGGGAGTCCTCCATGATGCGTTGCAGGGCGTAGATGCCGCCCAGGCGCACCTCCAGGGCGTCTTCGCCGATGTTGCCAACGGCGTTGTTGTAACGGTCGGTGACTTGCCCTTCGCGGGTGAGGGCGTGCTCGTTGTCGACCTGCTGGAGCGACAGCCAAGTGAAGACGATCACGGCGAGGGTGCCCAGGGCGGCCAGGGTGCCCGCAGCCTGCTGAAGGCGCGTCCACCCGTCCGTTGGTGCGGCAACCACCGTCTGCGGGGTAGAGGGCGTGGGCTCGGGGGTGCGGCGGCGTCGCCCTGCCGGGCGGGAGCCGATCGGAGCGGACGCGCGGCGGGGCGCGGTACGGGTGCGGCGGCGGGCAACGCGGCGCAGACGGGCAGCGCGGCCGGAGCGGCGGGACGGTATAGCGGCCATGAAGACGTTGATACGGGCGGTAAGCGCTCGGCGCGCCGGATGTTGCGAAGCTGTAGCAGTGCGTGAGCGAGTGGTGCGGGACTGGCGCGTTCCACTGGTGCTGATGCTGGTGCTGGTCTTACGTGCTGGTGCTACGTGCTGATGCTTACGTGGACGCTGGTGCTTGCGTAAGTGCTGGTGCTGGTGCTGGTATCGGCCACTCAGCGACGGCGCGTGGCCCCGAGGCGGGGATTAACTTCCGCTTCGGGGCCGCGTTGCGCCACGGAACGGGCCGCTGCCGGGCCCGCCTGCGATCGTGCGGGGGTGCGCGCTGAGGAGCGCGCACGCTCCGTACGCTCCGGCGCTAGATCACCACACTCAGCGCCGCCGCCATCACGAAGCCCGCCACCGAGAGCACCGACTCCAAGACCGTCCAGGACTTGAGGGTGTCGCGCTCGGAGATGCCGAAATACTTGGCCACCATCCAAAAGCCGCCATCGTTGACGTGCGAGGCGAAGATGGAACCCGCGGAGATGGCCATGATCACGAGCGCCAGGTGTGCCTGCGAGTAGTCACCGCCGGCCAGCAGCGGGGAGACGATGCCCGCCGTGGTGACGATCGCGACCGTCGCCGAACCCTGGGCGACCCGCAGCACCAGGGAGATCAGCCAGGCCAGCACGATGACCGGCAGCCCGGCGCTGTCGAACGCGTCGGCCAGCGCCTGCGCGACACCGCTGCCCTTGAGCACCGCACCGAAGACGCCACCGGCGCCGACCACGAGCAGGATGTTGCCGACCGGCTTGAGGGACGCGGTGGACACGGTCTCCAGGGACTTGCGCGACCAGCCGCGGCGCAGGCCCAGTACGTAGTAGGCGAGCAGCAGCGCGATGGTCAGCGCCACGAAGGGGTGGCCGAAGAACTCCACGACGGAGCGGCCCGTGCTGGGCTCGAAGGCGATGGAGGAGAACGTCGCGCACAGGATGAGCAACAGCGGGGTGCCGATGATGGCGAGTACGGTGCCGACCGCCACCGGCTTCTCCGCGGCCGGGGTAGCGGCCGGGATAGCCGACGTTCCGGCGCCCCCCGCGCCCCCCGCGCCCCCCGCGCCTTTCTTGCCGCCCGCACCGCCCGTACCGGCGCCTGGCCCGGCACCGGCTTCAGCGCCACCGGTGAGGCCACCTGTCGTGGCGCGGGCTGCGGCGCTCGCGCGCTGTTCGGCCGCGACGGCGGCCTTGGCCTCCTCGGCCGCCTCCACCATGTCCTGCGGTACGGGGACGAAGACGCGATGCCCGATCCACGCCGCGTACACCCAGGCCGCGAGCACCGCGGGCACCCCGCAGACCACGCCCATCAAGATGACCCAACCGAGATCCACGTGCAGCATGCCGGCGGCGGCCACCGGGCCTGGGTGCGGCGGCAAGAACGCGTGCGTCATGGACAGGCCGGCCAGCAGCGGCATGCAGTACAGCAGAATCGACTTCCCGCTGCGCTTGGCCGCGGCGTAGACGATCGGCGCGAGGACGAAGATGCCGACGTCGAAGAAGACCGGAATGCCGAAGATCAGGCCGGTCAGGCCCATGGCGAGCGGGGCTCTGCGCTCGCCGAAGAGGGCGAGCAACCGGGCGCTGAGCGCCTCGGCACCACCGGAGACTTCGAGTATCGCGCCGAGCATGGTGCCCAGGCCGATGATGATCGCGATGTGGCCGAGGATGCCACCCATTCCGGTCTCGATGAGCGAGACGGCGTCGGACTTCTGCACGGTGCCGAAGAGTTCGGTGACCGAGAGCCCTGCGGCCAGACCCACCGCGATGGACACGGCGAGCAGCGCGACGAACGGCTGGAGCCGCACCTTGATGATCAGGAAGAGCAGAAGCGCAATGCCGAGGGCGGCGACGGTCAGCAAACCGGCGGTGCCGTCGATGAGCAGCAAGAGGCCACCGGTGTGCGGTGGTATCTCGGCAACGGGAGCGGCTGCGAGAAGCATGGGAACTCCGTTGTTTCCAGGGGAATTTATGGGTAGGGGGGACCGCGGCACGGCGGCTGCGCGCCGCGTGCCGAGCGGGTAGGGGTGAGGCGTGCGGTGGGGTGTGGTGTCACGTGCCTGGGGTGTGCGCCGTGGGGTTCGTCATGGGGGCCGGTTCACGCTCCAGCGCGGGTGGTGGGGGTATGGGTGACGGGAGGTGCGGTTGGTACGGGAGGTGCGGTTGGTGCGGGAGGTGCGTTTGGTGCGGGGCGCGGGTGGTGCCGGGTCCGTCCGGAGCCTGGAGTCCGTGCCGTACGCGAGGGGTGGTGCGCCGGCCACCGGCTGCCCGCCGAGCGGCAACGGGTAGGGCTGGGCTGAGCTGGACTGGGTCGGCTTGTTGCTGGTGGTGCTGGGGGTGCCGGCTGTGGTGCGTGAACTCGGCCGCGTAGCTCAGTAGTTGGCTGGCCATCGGAGGGACCTCAGAGGGCGCTGCCCGTGGGTTTCGGACCTGGACCGGCGTACGGTCACGGGCCGGCGAGCCACTCCAGGTGGCCCTGGAACGCGCACCCCCAACTGCCAGGATAGGGCGCTGTGTTGGGGCGTGCGCGGCGTGTCGGCCGGCAGCTTGCGAGGCCGACGTATGGGGCGGGAGTTGGGGCCCCGGGACGCAGAGCCCTCCGGCGGGGTGGTTCCGGAGGGGCCGCGCGCCCCGGGGCGGCTCAGGGGCTCAGCCGAGTACGGCGAGGGCGTCGATCTCGATGAGCAGTCCGGCCGGGAGGCCGACGTACACCGTCGTACGGGCGGACGGGGCCTCCTTCAGGTCGGCGAAATACTCGTTGTAAATCTCGTTCAGCTCGGCGAAGTGCTCAACGTCGGTGAGGTAGACGCGCAGCATCACCACGTCCTCCCAGCTCGCCCCACCCTCCTCAAGAATCGCCTTGACGTTGGCCAGGGTTTGCACGGTCTGCTCGCGCAGCGTTGGCCCGGCGGGGGTCGGGGAGTGCCCTGGGGTAGCGGGCAGAAAACCGACCTGCCCCGCGACCTGGAGGATGTTCCCCTTGCGGACGCCGTGCGAGAACTTCGCGGGCGGCGCGGTGTGGGTGGATGGCGTGATGGCCGTCTTGTGGAGCTTGTCACTCATGCGGGGCTTCCTCACTTCCGAAGGTCCGGACACTGCTGGAGGTTCGGACTCGTACTGGGTTTGGACTCGTGCTGGTTTGGACTCGTGCTGGTTTGGACTCGTGCTGGGGTTTGGATGTTCCTTGCAGTTCGATCAGTGGTGCTTTCCCGAGTATTCGCGGCTGATGGCGTCGGCGGTGTGCCGCACCAGCGGGAGCAGGGTGAGCAGCTCCTCGCTGGTGACCACGACATTCGGCGCGGACACCGAACACGCGGCGATCACCCGCCCATCGGCGCCCCGAATGGGCGCACCGATGCAGTTGATGGACTCCTCGTGTCCGCCGAGGTCGCTGGCCCACCCTTGTTCGCGCACCGTGGCCAGCTCTGTCAGGAAGGCTGCCGGGCCCGAGGTCGAACGGGAGGTGTAGAGCGGGTAGTCGAGCCGTTCGACGACGGTGCGCCGCTCCGGTTCGGGCAGGTCGGCAAGGAGCAGCTTCGCCACGGCGGCCACGGTGATCGCGACCGGCTTTCCGATCCGGGAGTACATCCGGACCGGATAGCGGCTCTCCACCTTGTCGATGTAGAGCACCTCGTTCTCCTCGTACACCGCCAGGTGCACGGTGTGCCCGCACTTCTCGTTGAGTCCGACTAGGTGGGGGTGGGCGATCTCGCGCACATCCAGGTTCTCGACGGCTTCCTGCGCGAGCGCGAACAGCCGCGCCCCGAGCCGGTACCGCTGGTCTTGCTGGCGGTAGACCATGCCGTGCTCGTGCAGCGTGCGCAGCAGCCGCAAGGCGGTGGACTTGTGGACACCAAGCCGGGTCGCGACCTGTTCCAGGTTGGCCGGGCCCTCCGCCAGCAGCGGCAGAATGCTCAGTGCACGGTCAACGGTCTGACTCATCGGTTACGTACCTCCGCGTTAGATGTCTCTACGGTAGGTACCTCCAGGGCTGGCCCCGCCTCCACGTCTGCCGCTGCCGCCATCGCCGTATCTGCTGCGGTCGTATCTGCTGCAACCGTCTTCGCCGCTGCGGTCGTCTTTGCTGCGGCTGTCCTTGTTGCGGCTGTCCTTGTTGCGGCTGTCCTTGTTGCGGCCGTTTCTGTTACGGCCGTTTCTGCTGCCGCCGCCGTCCAGCCGGGGGCGAGGCGCAGTGCGCCCCACGCGTTCTGATCCAGGGCGGCCAGCCGGTCCGCGAGGGCCCGGGTGGGCGGCGTACCGAGGTCGCCGGGGACGGTGAGGGCGGCGGCGGCCATCAGATGGCCGTGCCGTATCCGGGCGAAGATCGGCAGGCCACGCAGGGTGGCGGAGAGGAACCCGGCGGCGAACGCATCGCCGGCGCCCACGGAGGCGATGACCTCGACCCGCAGCGCGGGCGCGTGCGTAACGGTGTCTTCGCCGTCCCCCCGCGCGTACACCGTGACGCCCTGCGCCCCGTGCTTGACCACGAGCACCGCGGGCTCGGGCAGGGTGGCCCGGATGGCGGCCGGGCCGTGCACGCCCCAGGCGGCTTCCGCCTCGTCCTCGCCGACGAACACCAGGTCGCAGCCGCGCGCGAGGTCGGCAAGCACGGCCGGGCCAGTCGAGGGGGCGCCGGCCTCGCCCTGGTTTCGCCACAGCGCGACCCGATAGTTCACATCGAAGGAGATGAGCGGGCGGCCGGGGGCCGGGGCGGTGAGTTCGCGCATCAGGGCGAGGCAGTCGGCGGAGAGCGCGGCGGTGATGCCGGACAGATGCAGCACCCGGCCGCTCCACAGCGTCGCGCGGCTGACGACGCCGGGGGCCATCGCGGCGGCGGCGGACCCGGCGCGGTAGTAGATGACCTCGGAGCCGCCGGCGGGCGCGGCGGTGGAAACCGCGCGCTCCCCCGCCGTACGGAAGTAGATGCCGGTGGGCCGGGCCGGGTCGCGCTGGACGGCGGAGGTATCGACTCCGGTCGCGGCGATGGCCGCCACCAGATGGTCACCGAAGCCGTCCGCGCCGACCCGGCTCACCCAGCGTGCGGAGTGCCCGGAGCGGGCCAGGCAGCAGGCGACGTTTGATTCGGCGCCGCCGATTCCACGGTCGAAGGAGGGTACGTCGGCGAGTCTGCCGGGCCGCTGGGGCGCGAACGTGACCATGGATTCGCCGAGGCACACGACATCGACGTCCGGGCTGCTCGGGGCTGCGGTCACGATCGCTCTCGCTCCTGTCGCGCGGTCTTCACTGGTTCGCTGGGCGGTTCAATGGGCGGGTTCGCACCGTTGACCCAGTGCTTGCCGGGATGTTAGACAGCTGTAAGCGATATACGCAATGAGTGTTGCAGTATATGCAACAGATTGTGGGGGGCTCAATGGCCACCAAGCACAGCAAGGACCTGGACCCGGCGCCCGCAAGCCGCGCCGCGCCAACCCCGGAAGCGGACGCCGTAACCCCGGGCGCGGACGCCGTTCCCACCCCGGGCGCACGCGCCGTGACGACCCCGGGAGCGGACGCCGCCGCCGCGCGGCTGCGCCGCGTCTCGGCCGCCGTGGCGCGATTGGCGGACGAGCGGATCGACTACCGGTTCAAGGGACTCCCGCCGGACGCGGACGGCGACACCGTGGGCGCGCTCGCCGCCGCGCGCAGGTCCCTGTTCACCGGCGGGTTCACCACCCCCGTGCTCGCCCTTTCGGCCGAGTCAGTCGAGCACAACGTGCGCCTCATGGAAACGTACGCGCAGCGCCACCGGCTCGCGTTCGCCCCGCACGGCAAGACCTCCATGGCACCGCGCCTGTTCGAGCAGCAGCTCGCCCACGGCGCCTGGGGCATCACCGCCGCCCTCCCCTCCCACGTCCGTGTCTACCGCGCCTTCGGCATCCAGCGCATCTTCCTCGCCAACGAGGTCGTGGACCCGGCGGCGCTGCGCTGGCTGGCCGCCGAACTCACCGCCGACCCGGACTTCCGGCTCATCTGTTACGTGGACTCGGTGCGCGGCGTGGAGCTGATGGACGCCGCGTTGCGCGCGGCCGGCACCGGGCGCCCCATCGATGTGGTCGTGGAACTGGGCGCGGGCGCGGGAGCGCGCACCGGCGCGCGCACCGAGGCCGAGTGCTTCGCGATCGCCGACGCGGTCGCGGAGGTGGGCACGCTGCGGCTGGTCGGCGTCGCCGGCTACGAGGGCGAGGTACCCAAGGCCGACGATGCTTCCGTACGGGCCTGGCTGCGCCAACTCATCGCGCTGGTAGCCGAGTTCGACCGGGCCGGGCGCTTCGGTGCCGACCCTTCGGAGATCGTGGTGAGCGCGGGCGGCAGCGCCTGGTTCGATGCGGTGGCCGAGGTCTTCGCGGAGGTGCCGGAGCTGTCGGGCCCGGTGCTCAAGCTGCTGCGCTCGGGGGCGTACGTCTCGCACGACGACGGCCACTACCGCGAGCTGACACCGTTCAACCGCGTCCCCGACGAGGGCGCGCTGCAACCCGCCTTTCGGCTGTGGACACAGGTCATCTCACGGCCCACGGCCGAGCAGGCGTTCATCAACGCGGGAAAGCGGGACGCGGCGTACGACCTGCATCTGCCGATGCCGCAGGTGGTCAGGGACGCTCGTACCGGCGAAATCCGCCCGGCCGCCGGGATCACCCTCACCGGCCTCTCCGACCAGCACGGCTGGCTGCACACCGAGCCGGGCACCCGACTGGAGGTGGGCGACTGGGTCGGCCTTGGCCTCTCCCACCCGTGCACATCCTTCGACAAGTGGCAGCTCATCCCCCTGGTCGAGTCGGACGGCACGGTCACGGACCTGATCCGCACGTTCTTCTGACCCGCACGTTTTCCTAACCCGCACGTTCTTCTAACCCGCACGTTTTTCTGCCCCACCCCAGCCCGCCCAGCCAACCAGCCCGCCCCGCTGCTGCGGCCCCCAAGGAGAGCCCTCATGGACCTGGTCATTCGCGACGTTCGCGTCATCGACGGCACCGGGGATGCCTCCTACCGGGCCGATGTGGCCATCGAAGGCGGCCGGATCGCCGCCATCCACCGGGAGGACACGGGCGGCCAGCGGCCGACCGGGCGCAGTGCCATCGAGGCGCACGGCCTCGCCCTGGCCCCCGGGTTCATCGACATGCACGCGCACAGCGACCTCGCCCTGCTGCGCGACCCCGCGCACGAGGCCAAGGCCGCGCAGGGCGTCACGCTCGAAGTCATCGGGCAAGACGGCCTGTCGTACGCACCCGTGGACGATCGCACGCTGGCCGAGGTGCGGGCGCAGATCGCCGGATGGAACGGCGGCGGGCCCGGTACGAGCGGCATCGACTTCGACTGGCGAAGCGTCGGCGACTACCTGGACCGGCTCGACCGCGGCTTCGACGGGCAGGGCATCGCGGTCAACGCCGCGTACCTCATCCCACAGGGCACCGTGCGGATGCTCGCGGTCGGCTGGGACGACAGGCCCGCGACCGCGGCCGAGGTCGCGCGCATGCGGGAGTTGGTGGCCCGCGGTCTGGAAGAGGGCGCCGTGGGGCTCTCCTCCGGACTCACCTACACGCCGGGGATGTACGCGTCGGACGCGGAGCTCACCGAGCTGTGCCGGGTGGTCGCCGCGTACGACGGCTACTACTGCCCGCACCACCGCTCATACGGCGCCGGCGCCCTTGAGGCGTACGAGGAGATGGTCGCCCTCACCCGTGAGGCCGGCTGCGCGCTGCACCTGGCGCACGCCACGATGAACTTCGGCGTCAACGAGGGCCGCGCCCCCGAACTGCTCGCCCTCCTCGACCGGGCGCTAGCCGATGACGCCGACATCAGCCTCGACACGTACCCGTACACCCCCGGCTGCACCACGCTCGCCGCGATGCTGCCGAGTTGGGCGAGCGAGGGCGGCCCCGAGGCGATCAAGGCCCGGCTGGGCGACGATGCGAGCGCCGCGCGCATCCGGCGCGTGATGGAGATCGACGGGGCGGACGGCTGCCACGGCGTGCCGATCGACTGGGACACCATCGAGATCTCCGGGGTCACCCGACCGGAGCTGGCCGGCTACGTCGGCAAGACCATCGCCGCGAGCGCCGCCGAACGCGACGAAGAACCCTTCACCACGGCCCGCCGGCTGCTCATCGAGGACAGCCTGGGCTCCACGATCCTCCAGCACGTCGGCCACGAGGAGAATGTGCGCACCATCATGCGACACCGCGTGCACACTGGCGGCAGCGACGGCATCTTGCAGGGCGACAAGCCTCACCCGCGGGCGTACGGGACCTTCCCGCACTACCTCGGACGCTACGCGCGCGAGCTCGGCGTACTCCCTCTGGAGGAGTGCGTGGCGCATCTCACCTCGCGCCCCGCGGCCCGTCTTCGGCTGCCCGACCGGGGCTTGGTACGGACCGGATACCGCGCCGACCTGGTGATCTTCGATCCCGACACGGTCGCCGCCGGATCGACATTCGAAGCCCCACGCACCCTTCCGACCGGTATTCCGCATGTGCTGATCGATGGCCGCTTCGTCATCAAAGACGGACACCGCACGGACGTCCTCGCGGGCCGCTCTGTTCGCCGTACCGCCGCCTCCTGACACGCTCCTGTTCGCCGCCGGTTCCCCCGCTCGACGTGGTGTGAAACACCGAGCGGGCCCCGAAATGCGCCCGTAGGGTGGCGGGCATGCAGGTGATCCAGTCAACCAAGCTCGCAAATGTTTGCTACGAAATTCGTGGCCCGGTGCTTGAGGAGGCCATGCGGCTTGAGGCGGCAGGACACCGCGTCCTCAAGCTCAACACCGGCAACCCGGCACTTTTCGGGTTCGAATGTCCGCCGGAGATCCTTGAGGACATGCTGCGCTCGCTCGGCAGCTCCCACGGTTACGGCGACGCCAAGGGGCTGCTTTCGGCCAGGCGTGCGGTCGTGCAGCACTACGAGACCAAGGGCATCGAGCTGGACGTCGAGGACGTCTACCTCGGCAACGGCGTCTCCGAACTGATCCAGATGTCCATGCAGGCGCTGCTCGACGACGGCGACGAGGTGCTTGTCCCTGCGCCTGACTATCCGCTGTGGACAGCGGCCGTCTCGCTGGCGGGCGGCACCGCCGTGCACTACCGCTGCGACGAGCAGGCGGACTGGATGCCAGACCTCGCCGACATCGAGCGCAAGATCACCGACCGCACCAAGGCGCTGGTCGTGATCAACCCGAACAACCCCACGGGCGCGGTGTACGACGACGCGATGCTGCGCGGCCTGACCGAGATCGCCCGCCGCCACAACCTGATGGTCTGCTCCGACGAGATCTACGACAAGATCATCTACGACGGTGTCACCCACACCCCGACCGCCGCCATCGCCCCCGACCTGCTGACACTCACCTTCAACGGGCTCTCTAAGAACTACCGCATCGCCGGCTACCGCAGCGGCTGGATGGCGGTCTGCGGCCCCAAGTCCCATGCGGCCAGCTACATCGAGGGCCTCACCATCCTCGCCAACATGCGGCTGTGCGCGAACATGCCCGTGCAGCACGCGGTGGCCACCGCACTCGGCGGCCGGCAGTCGGTCAACGAACTCGTACGGCCCGGCGGCCGATTGCTCGAACAGCGCGATGTGGCGTACGAGATGCTGACCCAGATCCCGGGTGTGACCTGCGTAAAGCCCAAGGGTGCGCTGTACGCGTTCCCGCGGCTCGACCCCAAGGTCTACAAGATCAAGGACGATCGGCAGATGGTGCTCGACCTGCTGCGCGCCGAGAAGATCATGATCGTGCACGGCTCGGGCTTCAACTGGCCCGAGCCCGACCACTTCCGCCTGGTCACCCTGCCCAACGCCAAGGACCTGGCCGACGCGGTCACCCGCATCGGCACGTTCCTCGCGGGTTACGCCCAGCCGTAGCGGGGTGGCCTGCGGCCCGGCACCGGCGGCGGGCCGGTGCCGGGGCGGGGGCGGGGGCGGATTACGGCCCGGGGCGGCGGGGGGCGCCGCAGCGTCGCGTACCGCCGCCACTCCCGCGCAACTCCTGCGCACCGCTCAACGGTTGACGTACTGCGATCCCTCATTCACCCCCCATTCACCGGACAGCGCCCGGAATGTGGGTTTCCGGCGCGATGCTGCTCCCCTACATACGCACCGCCGCTCGGCGGCGGTGCACGGGGGGAGTGAGGCGTGTGAGACGCATCCTCGGCATCGTGCTGGCGTTCGTCCTCATCGGCGGCGTCATCACGGCAGTCGTCCTGGGCCGGGGCGACTCCGAGGCGAACGACACGACGACGGTACGCGGCGTCATCGGGTCGGAGAAGGCCGAATTCTTCGAGGACGAAAAGGTCCGCGACGCCCTCGCGGACAAGGGCTACATCGTGGAGACCGAGTCCGCCGGCTCCTGGGACATGGAAGGGCTCGACCTGGCGGGTGACGACTTCGCCTTCCCCGGCAGCTCAGCCCCCGCCGACGCGCTCCAGCGGGCGCACAAGACGACCGGCGCCCCGCTGCGCCCCTTCTACTCCCCGCTGGTGGTCCTCACCCGCCGCTCCGCCGCCGAAGCGCTCGCCGCGAACGGCCTCGCCACCCTCACCGGCACGGCCGGCAAGACCAGTGGAACCAGTGGAACCAGTGGAACCAGCCAACAGGGCAGCGGCACGCTACGGATGGAGCCGTTTCTCAAAGCCGCGGCCAAGGACACCACCTGGCAGGACCTCAAGGGCACCAAGGGGCACGCCGACCTGAGCGGCACGGTCTTCGTCACCAGTACGGACCCGCTCGCCTCCAACTCCGGCGCGCTCTACCTCGCCACCGCCTCCTACGTGGCGAACGGCAACCGGCTCGTCACCGACGACAAGGGCGTAGCGGCCAGCACCCCGCTGACCCGCAAGCTGACCGTCGTTCAGGGCAGGCAACAGACCAACAGCGACGCCCCGTTCCGCGACTTCGTCAGCGGTGTCGGCACTCCGCTGGTGCTCGCGTACGAATCTCAGATCGCCTCTCTCCTCGTACGCGGCGACACGGTCGAAGACCTCGTCGTCCTGTACCCGGACACCACCGTGTACAGCGATCACTCGTTGGTGCCGTTGACCGCGGAGGGGAAGAAGTTCGGGGAACTGCTGCGCACGGACCCGGAGTTGCGGAAGTTGGCCGTCCGGCACGGCTTCCGGCCCGCGGGCGACACCTCCGAGTTCGCCGCCGCAACCGCCGGGCACGGCGCGTATCTGCGCCAGAAGCTGACCGGGACGGTTCAACAGGCCCCGGTTCCCACGGTCGAGGTGATGCGTGACATCGCCCGCCGTTCCCGTGCCGAGAAGTGAGGGACGCACCATCATGCAGCCACTGTCACCGCCCGACCCGGGCGTCGAGTCGCCCCTGGTCCTCACGCCGCCCGAGCCGGTGGCGGCCGTGCCGAAGGAGTCAGCGGCCGGTCTGGTGCCGCTCGGTGCCGCGGTCTCGGCCGAGATGGCGGCCAGGGCCGCCGAGTACGTCGGCTCGATCGCCGATCTCGATGCCCGCTCCCCCGAGTTCACCCAGCGCATCAGTGAGATCACCGATCTCGGCTCCGGCGAGATCCGCGGCGCGGCCCAGCAGTCCAACCGGATGCTGGAGCGCACCGTACGCGCCATGTCCGACGGCAAGGGCGGCCCCGGCGGGCAGGGCGGCGACGTACAGAGCCGGGTCTCCTCCAGCCTGGTCGAGCTGCGGCGCACCGTCGAAGACCTCGATCCGCGCGACACTCCGGGCCGCGGCGCGCGGCGGCTGCTGGCCAAGCTGCCCGGCGGTAACAAGCTGCGCGACCACGTCGCCAAGTACGCCTCGGCGCAGGGCACCCTCAACAAGATCGTCGGGAGCCTGCGTTCGGGCCAGGACGAACTACGCAGGGACAACGCCTCGCTGCACACCGAGCGGGTCAGGCTCTGGGAGACGATGGGCAAGCTCCAGGAGTACGCGGTATTGACCGAGGCCCTGGACACGACCGTCACCCAGCGGGTCGCCGCGGCCGAGGCAACCGACCCGGAGCGGGCCGACGCGCTACGCGCCGACGTGCTCTTTCCCGTACGGCAAAAGCACCAGGACCTGCTGACTCAGCTCGCGGTGTGCGCCCAGGGCTATTTGGCGATGGATGTGGTGCGGCGCAACAACGACGAGCTGATCAAGGGCGTGGAGCGGGCCGCGACCACGACGGTGTCGGCGCTACGGATCGCCGTCATGCTCGCCGCCGCGCTGGAGAACCAGCGCAAGGTGGTCGAGCAGGTCAACGCGCTGCGCGGGACGACGGAGGAGTTGATCCGAGGCAACGCGGAGATGCTCGCCACGCAGAGCGGCGAGATTCAGCGGATCGCCGCCGATCCGGCGGTGGGCGCGGAGACGCTGCGTAACGCGTTCCAGCAGATCTACCGGACGCTGGACACCATCGACACGTACAAGGCCCGCGCGACCGAGTCGATGGCCGCCACCGTCGAGTCGCTGACCAGCGAACTCCAGCAGGCCAGCGCCTATATGGAGCGCTCCCGCAGCAAGCCCGAGTTGGGCGGGGACGCACGATGAGACGCAACCGAAGCATGCGGCACGGGCTGGGCACGCGGCTCACACGGCGCACGCTGGGTGCTCGGCGCGCGCCTTGGTCCGCCGGCACCACCGTCACCACACACGCCGGCGCGGGCACTGGCGCTCCGCGCGTCGATGGTCCCAAGGGCGCGCGGTCCGGTGACGAACGCCCCCGGGGCAGCCGGGTGTTCACCACGGTCACCGCCGTCACCGCCGCCGTACTGGCGCTCTCCCTCGTGGCGGGGTGCTCCAGCTCCGGTGCGGACGGGGACGACGGCGGAGGAGGCGGTGACGGTGGCGGGCGCCGAGCGCCGGGGACGCTGCGGGTGCTGGCCAGCAGCGAACTGTCCGACCTGTGGTACGTGCTCAAGGACGCCGAGAAGGCCACCGGCGTAAAGATCGAACCCACCTGGACCGGCACCCTGGACGGCGCGCAGATGGTGGCGTCGGGCAAGGCCGATGGGAAGTACGACGCCGTATGGCTGGCGTCCAACGACTATCTGCGGCTACTCATCGGAGACGGCAAGAAGATCAGGACGGAAACTCCGATCGTGTCGTCCCCGGTGTCCATCGGTGTGCGCTCCGCCGCCGTCAAGCGGCTCGGCTGGAATCCGCAGCAGGTCACCTGGTCGCAGGTGCACCAGGCGGTCACCGCCGGCAAGCTCACCTACGGCATGACCGACCCGGTCCGCTCCAACTCCGGCTACTCCGCGCTGATCGCCCTCACCTCGGCCCTGTCGAAAGCGCAGTCCGCACTGACGGACGCCGATGTCAAGGCCGCCTCTCCCAAGCTGCGGGAGTTCTTCACCGGGCAGCGGCTGACGTCCGGCTCATCGGGCTGGCTGGCGGAGGCGTTCGCCCGCAGGGCCACCCAGCAGCCACCGGTGGACGCGCTGATCAACTACGAGTCCGTACTGCTCTCACTCAAGCGCGGCAAGCTGCTCAGCCAGGACCCGAAGGACGGCGGGTCCACTGACAAGAGCCAGGGGGACACGGGCCAGGAGGACACGGGCCAAGAAGGGGGCGGGGCGCAGGGACAGGATGGCGCGGGCACTGCCGTGGACGGCATCCCGGACCTGACCATCATCCGGCCGACCGATGGCGTGGTCACCGCGGACTATCCGCTGAGCCTGCTGTCATCGGCGAACCGCGATGCCCGGGACTCCTTCGCCTCGCTCACCCGGCATCTGCGAACCCCGGGCGCCCAGCAGGCCCTGACCAAGGAGACCTTCCGGCGCCCCGTCGTCGCCTCCGTACCACCCGCGCCCGGCATCTCCCGCGAGCCGCGTCGCGAACTGCCCTTCCCCGGCACCCGCGCGGTCGCCGATCGGCTGCTCGACGCGTACGAGAACGAGCTGCGCCGCCCCTCGCGCACGGTGTACGTCCTCGACACCTCCGGCTCGATGGACGAGGCGCGGCTGGGGCGGTTGAAGGCGGCGCTGCGGCGGCTGACCGGCTCCGACGACTCCGCGACGGGCCAGCGGTTCCGCGACCGTGAGGAGGTGACGTTGATGCCGTTCGCCGACCAGGTCAAGGAGGTCAACACGCATACCGTCCCCGACGAGCACCCCGCGGACGCCCTGGACCGCATCCGCACGGACGTGGACGGGCTCGCCTCCGGCGGCGGGACCGCGATCTACAGCAGCCTCCAGGAGGCGTACCGGCATCTGGGACGGCGCGCGTCGAAGACCGGGGACGACCGGTTCACCTCGATCGTGCTGATGACGGACGGGGAGAACACCGCGGGTGCCAAGGCGGCCGACTTCAACGCCTTTTACGCCGGTCTGTCCTCGGAGCAGCGCACCATTCCCGTCTTCCCGATCCTCTTCGGCGACTCGGACCGCGCGGAGCTCGACCACATCGCCGACCTGACGGGCGGTCAGCTTTTCGACGCGGTGAAGGGTTCGCTGGACGGGGCGTTTGAGGAGATCCGTGGCTACCAGTAAGCGAGGCGACGGGAGCGGGGTGCTGCGGTACCTGGAATCCCGCAAGAACCTGACCGGCTGCGCGCTCGGACTGCTGGGGCTCGGCCTGTACGCGGTGGGCGTCGCGGGCGCGTACTGGCCCGTGGTCATCGTCGGCCTGTACGGGGCGGGGGCGCTACTCGCCCCGCCCGAACGCCCGCACTCGCCGGACTTCCCGGCGCCAGGCGAGCAGGTGGAGGCACTGCGCGCGGACCTGGTGACGCTGGACGACTACCTGGCCGGCGTACGGTCCCGGGACCGGCTGCCCGACGAGGCGGAACGGCTCCTGGACGAGTTGGCGGAGCTGCTGTCCGCGCTGCTCGACCCGGAACGGGGCGGCGCGGAAGCGCTCGCGGCGGACGGCGAGGCATTGCACCGGCTGACCCGGATTATCCGCCAGGACGCCCCGCAGAGCGTGGACGCGTACCTACGAACGCGCTGGTGGTCCCGGCTGACCCCGGGCGCATCGCCGCCCGACGACCATCTGCGGCGCCAGTTGGGGCTGCTGGTGGAGGAGGGGGCGCAGTTGGCTGCGGAACTGCGTGACGCGGAGGCATGGCGCCAGCAGGCCCTGACCCAGTATTACGAGGACCGCGCGACCCCGGATGGACGGGACGGCGTAGGCGAGCGGGGTGTGCCGGCGGGCGGCACGGGGGCTGTGTCGGGGGGCGCGGGGCCGCTTTTGGGGGGCGCGGGGCCGCTGTTGGATGGCGGGAGGCCGCTGTCGGGCGGGCCGGGGGCTCTGTCGGGAGGCGCGGGGCCGCTGCGGGGTGAGCCGGGGCACCTCTTGGAGGGGCCGGGTCGGCTTGCGCGGGACCCGAGGCGAGCTACGGAACGGCCGGGCGACCAGGCCGAAGGGCACGCCACGCGCCCGGGGCTCCCCGGTGCCGGGCTCGAACCGCCGGAGGGCGGGACGGCGTAGCGGGGTGACGGAGCGGGGTGACGGAGCGGGGTTGCGGAGCGGGGTGATGGCCGGGGGCTTGTTGCTGGGGCGGGGCTGCAAGTCCGTGGGGGGGGGCGGAGCTTCGAGGGTCTGTGGTGGGGCGGAGCTTCGAGGATCTGTGGTGGGGCAGAGCTTCCAGCGTCCGCGGCGGTGCGGGGCTTCTAGGGTCTGGGGGGCGCGGGACTTCGTGGTGGGGCGGGACTTCCAGCGTCCGCGGCGGTGCGGGGCTTCAAGAGTCCGTGACGGTGCGGGACTTCGTGGTGGGGCGCCCTCCTGCCCGTGAGGGCGCCCCTTCTCGCATCAGCCGAGCCGCTCCACCAGGGCTCGGTACTCGTCCCACAGCTCCTTCGGCGTGTGGTCCCCGAAGGTGTTCAGGTGCTCGGGCACCAGAGCCGCCTCCTGTCGCCAGACCTCCGGGTCAACGGTGAGCAGGAAGTCCAGCTCGGCATCGGTGAGGTCGAGCCCTTCCGTGTCCAGCGCCTCCTTCGTCGGCAGCACGCCGATGGGGCTCTCGACGCCCTCCGCCTTGCCGTCGAGCCGCTCCACGATCCACTTCAGGACCCGGCTGTTCTCGCCGAAGCCCGGCCACACGAACTGGCCCGCGTCGTTCTTGCGGAACCAGTTGACGTAGTAGATCTTCGGCAGCTTGGCCTGGTCGGCGTTTTTGCCGACCTTGATCCAGTGCCCCATGTAGTCGCCCATGTTGTAGCCGCAGAACGGCAGCATGGCGAACGGGTCGCGGCGCAGCTCGCCGACCTTGCCCTCGGCCGCAGCGGTCTTCTCGGAGGCAACGTTGGCGCCGAGGAAGACGCCGTGCTGCCAGGTGAAGGACTCGGTGACCAGGGGGACCGCGCTGGCGCGGCGACCGCCGAAGAGGATGGCCGAGATCGGCACGCCCTTGGGGTCCTCCCACTCGGGCGCGATGATCGGGCACTGCCCGGCCGGCACGGTGAACCGGGCGTTGGGGTGCGCGGCCGGGGACCCGGACTGGGGAGTCCAGTCGTTGCCCTTCCAGTCGGTGAGGTGCGCGGGCTTCTCCTCGGTCATGCCCTCCCACCACACGTCGCCGTCGTCGGTCAGCGCCACGTTGGTGAAGACCGAGTTGCCCCACAGGGTCTTCATGGCGTTGGCGTTGGTGTGCTCGCCGGTGCCCGGTGCGACGCCGAAGAACCCCGCCTCCGGGTTGATCGCGTACAGCCGACCATCCTCACCGAAGCGCATCCAGGCGATGTCGTCGCCGATGGTCTCTACGGTCCAGCCGGAGACGGTGGGCTCCAGCATGGCGAGGTTGGTCTTGCCGCAGGCGGAGGGGAACGCGGCGGCCACGTACTTCGCCTCGCCCTGCGGCGGGGTGAGCTTGAGGATGAGCATGTGCTCGGCGAGCCAGCCCTCGTCGCGTGCCATGACGGAGGCGATGCGCAGCGCGTAGCACTTCTTGCCGAGCAGCGCGTTGCCGCCGTAGCCGGAGCCGTACGACCAAATCTCGCGTGTCTCGGGGAAGTGCGAGATGTACTTCGTGGAGTTGCACGGCCACGGCACATCGGCCTGCCCCGGCTCCAGCGGCGCGCCCAGGGTGTGCACGGCCTTGACGAAGAACCCGTCCTCGCCGAGTTCGTCCAGCACTCGCTGGCCCATCCGCGTCATGGTGCGCATCGAGGCGGCGACGTACGCCGAGTCGGTGATCTCCACGCCGATGGCGGACAGCGGTGAGCCGACCGGGCCCATGCAGAACGGGACCACGTACATGGTGCGCCCGCGCATCGCGCCCCGGAAGATGCCCTGGTCCCCGGTGAAGAGGTCGCGCATCTCGTCCGGGTGCTTCCAGTGGTTCGTCGGCCCCGCGTCCTCCTCCTTCGCGGAGCAGATGAAGGTGCGGTCCTCGACACGGGCGACGTCGCTCGGGTCGGAAGCCGCGTAGTACGAGTTGGGGCGCTTGATCGGGTCGAGCCGTTTGAAGGTGCCCTTGGCGACGAGCTCTTCAGCCAGTCGCTCGTACTCCGCCTCCGAACCGTCGCACCACACGATCGCGGCGGGCTCGGTGAGGTCGGCGATCTCCTTGACCCAGGAGACCAATTCCTGATGGTTTGTGGGGGTGGTGTTCTGAGCCACGGGGCTGTTGGCCCCGGAGGATTCAGCGCTGCGCGCCACGATCGCTCCGTTCCGCCGAAACCCGACTGCTTCGGCGTAAAATTGAGGGTTTTAAGCGGACGCAGATGTGCACATCCGCATATCCGGTGATGGAGACAGCTACCCCTTGGGGGCTGCGACCCGAATGCTCAGCTCATCCGGTGCCGACCGCGCTCATTTGATCATCCGACCCGTTGGAGGATCTGTCCAGAGGGCGCCCCCGTGACCATCACCACTCGACATCGCGCCGTGACTTACGGTGGCGTAGGTAGCATTACGGGCATGACTGCCGCCGCGCCCGACTCTGTCGATACCGCCAGCGAGCGGAAGACGACGGTCCCGCCCCCTATGAAGCCGCGACTACGCGGCTGGCTGCACGCCGGAATGTTCCCCGCGGTGCTCGTTTCCGGTGTCATGCTGAGCGCCTTGGCCGACAGCAGCCGAGGCCGGATAGCGTGTGCGATCTACACGCTGACGGCCTGTCTGCTATTCGGGGTGAGCGCGCTCTACCACCGCGGCAACTGGGGCCCACGCGCCGAGGGCGTACTGCGCCGCCTCGACCATGCCAACATCTTCCTGATCATCGCCGGCACATACACCCCGCTGACCCTGCTGCTCATCGACGGCAGCCGACAGCAGTACCTGCTGTGGGGCATCTGGGCGGCGGCACTCGCCGGCATAGCGTTCCGGGTCTTTTGGGTCGGCGCCCCGCGCTGGCTCTACACCCCCTGCTACATCGCCATGGGCTGGGCCGCGGTCTTCTTCCTGCCCGACTTCCTGCGCGCCGGCGGCATCTCCGTCCTGGTCTGCGTCATCGTCGGCGGCCTCCTCTACAGCGCGGGCGGCGTGATTTACGGAATCAAGCGCCCCAACCCTTCTCCGCGCTGGTTCGGCTTCCACGAGGTCTTCCACTCCCTCACCCTCGCGGCCTTCATCGTGCACTACGTCGGCATCTCACTCGTCGCCTACCGGCACGGATAGCCGGCCCCCGCCCCTACCCCTCCGCCTGATCCCCGCCTTGCCCACCCTGCGCCAGGTCAACTACCAGCCCAGCTACCAGTCCAACGGCCGCGACCTTCTGGTCGCGGCCGTTTCGGCTTGTGCGGGGCGGTGCGATGCGGGGCGGTGCGGGGCGATGCAGTGCGGTGCGATGCGGGGCGGGGTGCTTGTGCGGAGGTGCGGTTTCGCGCGCGTTCCGTGCAAGTTGCGGAGGTCCGTGCGGCGGCGGAGCACCAGGTACGCACGACGACGCCCTCGTACGACCCCCGGCACAACCGCGTACGACCTGCGCACGTGACGCGCGTACGCGCCACTCCTCCGAAAGCCTCACCCAGTACAGATTGACAGCTACAACCCTTTGAGAGTTACTTTCATTTGACGCTAACTCTCGGAGGCTCGCTGTGACGGACCGACCCGATCCCCGCCGCTGGTGGGCCCTGGGCGCGCTGATCGCTTGCATGCTCGTCTTGGGCTTCGACATGACGATCCTCAACGTGGCGTTGCCGACCATGGCATCCGAACTCGGCGCCGACACGGGGGAACAGCAGTGGATCGCCGACGCCTACATCGTCGTGTTTGCGGCCACGATGCTCCCGGCGGGGCTGCTCGGCGACCGGTTCGGGCGTCGCAAGATGCTCATCACGGGGCTGGTCATCTTCCTGCTCGGTTCGCTCGTGGGCACCGTGGTGGACACCCCGAACTGGGTGATCTCCGCCCGGGTGGTGATGGGCGTTGGCGCCGCGCTGATCATGCCGTTGGCGATCTCGGTGGTGCCCTCGCTGTTCGGCCCCGACGAGCGCGCCAAGGCGGTCGGTGCCATATCCGCCGCGTCGGCGATCGGAATGCCGCTCGGCCCGATCATCGGTGGGTGGCTGCTGGACCACTTCTGGTGGGGCTCGGTCTTCCTCGTCAATGTGCCGCTGGCCGCGATCGGCATCATCTGCTGCGTCCTGTTCCTGCCCGAGACCCGCGACCCCGCCGCGCCGACCGTGGACATGGGGAGCACCCTGCTCACCGTCGTCGGCCTCGGGTCGCTGGTCTTCGGCATCATCGAGGGACCCGAGCGCGGCTGGAGCGACCCACTGGTCTTGCTCGCCCTCTTCGGGGCGGTAACCATGATCACAGGGCTGGTACTACGGGAACGGCGGCAGTCACGCCCCATGCTCGACCTTGAACTGCTGCGCCACCGCAACTTCCTGTGGAACGCCGTCGCCGCCACGCTGGTAACCCTCGTCCTGTCCGGGCTGCTGTTCATCCTGCCCCAGTACCTACAGGCCGTTCTCGGCCATGACGCGCTCGGTACCGGCGTACGCATGCTGCCGATGATGGCCGGCCTCATCTTCGCCGCCCGAGGCAGCGGTCCGCTCGTCGCACGGTTCGGCCCCCGCCCGGTCATCGCCGCCGGGCTAGCCACACTGGCCTGTGCCGCCTTCGTCGGCGCCACTACGGACACCCACGACGGCTACGGACACACCGCGCTCTGGTTAAGCATTGTCGGCTTCGGATTCGGCTTTGCGATCGTGCCCGCGATGGATGCCGCCCTCGGCACCCTCCCGCGCGACCGTGCGGGCAGCGGCTCCGGCCTACTGATGACGCTGCGCCAATTCGGCGGCGCAATCGGCGTAGCCCTGCTCGGTAGCCTGCTCGCCGACGCATACCGAGACCGGTTGCGTACGGACGGCCTGCCGCACGCAGCCGCCGACAAGGCTGGTGACTCGGTCGTCGCCGCCCATCAAGTCGCCGATGCGATGAAAGACCCGCAACTCGCGGAGTCAGCGAACTCGGCGTACGTCCACGGCATGAACCTCGTCCTCACGGTCTGCGGCGCCACGGCCCTGGCCGCCGCCGTCCTGATCGCCTTCTTCCTGCCCGACCACCGCGTCCCTCGCCCGGCACCCGAAGGAGCCCCGCACCCGAAGGACGCGGAATCGGATGATCCCGAGACCAGCGGCATCAACCACCCGAAGACGAGCACCCCCCGGCCACCAGCCACACCCATATCGAGGCCCAACGCGTCGGAAGCGACAGCAGAAGCGACCGTAACGGCAAGCACCCTCGCGACGGCAAGCACGACCGGCCCGGCGGGTTCAGCGGGCACGACCGGCTCCCCGGCGGGCACGAACCGCGCAGCTGGCTCAGCCGGCATGACCGGCACGGGAAGCACAGCCGACACGGCGGGCACGGCAGGCTCAGCCAACACGGCGGGCACGACAGGCGCGGCAGGCACGGGAGGCTCAGCCGGCGCGAACAGCACGGCCGACGAAGCAACCGTTGACCACCGCGACGACGGAACATCGCCGGTCGCGGCCGACGCCTCTTCGGCCACGACCTCAGCCTCGGCCGGTGCCCCGGACGATGGCCGACAATAGACGTCATGGCCTCAGCACGTACCACTTCCGCAACCGAGCACGGGGCAGTGCCCTTGCTCAGCGCCGAGCGCGAGCGCAAACTCGGGCTCCGCGAGCGGAAGAAGATCCAGACCCGACAGGCAATTCGGCACGCCGCGTACCGGCTCTTCGCCGAGCAGGGGTACGACGCGACCCCCATCGACCAGATCGCCGAGATGGCCGAGGTCTCCCCAAGCACCGTCTTCCGCTATTTCCCCGCCAAGGAAGACATCGTCCTCACCGACGAGTACGACCCGGTCATCGAGGAGGTGCTACGCGATCGCCCAGCGGACGAACACCCGGTGGAGTCCATCCGGCAGGCCCTGGTCGCCTCGCTGCACGACCTCGCACGTTCGGAGGGGGACGACATCGCGCTCCGTACGAAGCTGCTCCGAGACGTGCCCGCGATCCGTGGCCGCATGGCCGAGGCACAGGAAGAGTCGAGCCGAATCGTCCGCTCCGTCCTGGCCGAACGCACCGGCAAGCCCGACGACGACCTGGAACTTCGAGTTATCGCCTCCTCCATCCTCAATGCCCTCCACGAAACGATCATGTACTGGGTAGACACGGGGCAGAACGACGACCTGGAACAACTCATGCACACCACCCTGGACATCCTGATCCGCGGTCTGACCCTCAGCGCACTCAGTGACACCGCGCTGAAGCCTCACCAGCAGTAGCCGGCCGATACGCGGCGCGGTCGCCCGAACCGGCACGCCCCGACCGGCCCGCCCGACCACGCCGCCGATCACACACCGTCCACGCCCCGACCGCTCGCGCCCCCAGTACCGCGACCGACAGCGAGCACAGGCCCGTCCGCCCTCGCTTCAATTCGCCCCGCCCGACAGCGAGAACGCGCCCGTGCCACCCACCTACGCCTGTACGTCTCTCACCACCGCCCCCTCATCGACCGCCGCCCCCTCACCCTCCGACTCGACGCCCAGCACCGCGCACCGCCGCAGTGCGCATCACCGTCCTTGCCGCGCGATCGGGCCCTCGCCCCAGCGAAGCCCGCAGACCACGCAGTGGCTCCCCCACCCGCTCCGCGAGTCGGTCCCGCAGCTCCGACAGTCGCACGATGCGCTCATCGAGCTCCGCGAGCCGTCGCCGTATGACCGTCTCGGCCGCCGCACACAACGCCGGACCGCCGACTCCCGGGTGCTCCGGCAGCGTCTCGCCCACCGACGCGGTATCCAGCAGATGTGCAAAGCTCCGCACGTCACCGATGGTTAGCCCCGCATCGAGCAGCTCGCGCACCGCTCGCAGCCGCCGCACCTCACGCGGCCCGTACTCCCGGTAGCCTGACGGCGTCCGGGCTGCCGAGATCAGCCCCTGTTGTTCGTAGTAACGCAGCGCCCGTGGCGTCAGCCCCGCTGCCGCCGCCGCGTCGCCGATGCGCATGATGTCCTCCCCCATTCCCCCCACTGCTCAACACATCTCACCTCGCGCCTCATCCCGTGTCACTCCCCCGATCCTCCACGTCGCACCTCCACCCCTCAACAGTCGGCCTGTCGTCCTCGATCACATCGCTTACGCTCACCGACCAGCCGCCCGACCGACCCGGTTCACGACCGACCTCGGGGCGCAGCCGGTCCAGGGCGTAACCGACCAACATCGGGTGCCAACCAGAAGTGGGCCGCGTCCCGGTGCAGTTGGCCCCGCCCCGGGCGCAACCGACCTTGGGGGACGGCCGGCCCGGGGCGCGGTTGGCCCAGGGCGCGGGTAGTCCAAGGCGCAGCCGGTACAGGGCGCAGCCAGTACAGGACACAGCCGCCCCAGGGCGCAGGTGGCTCGGGGAGGTGGTTGGCCCAGGGAGGCGGCCGGCGCCGCGTTACGGCTGGCCCGGACTGCGGCCGATCCCGGGGTGCAGCGGGATCGCAGCAGCTCCCTGTGTCTCGGCGCAGACCGGATTACGGTCGGACCCGAGTTACGGCCGATTCAGGGTTACGGCCGGCCCGAGGCACAGCCGGCCCCCCGAATAACGGTCGGCCCGGGATACAGCCGATTCCAGGGCGTGGCCGGGAACGTGTCGCGCCTGGCCTCCAGGTACAGCCCGGGTTACGACTAGTCCAAGGCGGTGGGCAGGTCCCTCGTCACAGCCGGCCCCCAACCGTGCGGCCCTCCCCTGCAACCCCAACGCCCGCTCCCGGGTTCGCCAGTTGCGTAACCCGAATTCTCGTACTGCCAGTTCCACCTCCGTCCCGTGGGGCCTCCTTCCTCCGTTCATGAGGCCCGCCCCCGTTAGGCCCATGCCGCAGAGACCCGTCCATGGGGGCCGTTAAGGGGGGCCGCTATTGAGGCCGGCCTGTCGGGGCGCAGCCCGTGGGAGCCTGTCCCCTGGGCTTCCAACTCATGGGCCCTCTTTCGCGATGGGCCCCCGCGCCGTGGTGGGCCCCGCGCTGTGGTGGGTCCCGCTCCGTGGTGAGTCCTGCCCCCGTGGCGCACGGCTCCATTGCCAGCCTGGTCCCATGGCCCCCTGTCTCAGGTGAGACGCCACCCCCACCCGGACGTAACGCCGGGCCCCCATCCTGCTCTGACAGTCACAACTCCACGATGACGGCCCCGATGTGTTGGCCCTCGATCAGTTCCACCAGAGCGCCCGGCGCCCGCTCCAGACCGGTGAATCGCACATGCGGGAAGGTGAGCTTGCCCTCGGCCATTGCCCTGCCTATCTGGCGCGTCCACTCCGGCACCTTGGCTATGTGGTCAAGGAGTGTGATGCCGCGCAACTCAATGCTGCGGGCCAGCAGTTGCAAGGTGTCGATCTCCACAAAGGCCTTCGTGCCGTCCCCATCGAGCTGACCGGACAGCGCCCCAACAATGGCGAATCTGGCCTTGCGGTTGGCCACCGCCAGGGCGGCCTGCAACTGTTCGCCGCCCACGTTGTCGAAGACGACGTCGAGCCCGTCCGGGGCCAATTCCCGCAACTGGTCTTCAATGGGGCCCGCACCCCTGATCACGGCAGCGTCGTAACCAAGTTCCCCGATGAGGTAGTCGGCCTTGCGCTGGGAACTGGTGCTGCCGATCACCCGTCCCGCCCCGTGCAGCCGAGCGATCTGCCCAGCCATGGAGCCGACGCCTCCCGCCGCGCCGCTGACGAACACGGTGTCGCCCTGCCGCACCTCGCCCGCACACGTCACCCCCGCCCAGGCAGTAAGGGCCTGTGAGAGGTGAGCCACAGGGTCCGGCAACGCTTGCAGGTCGAGTAGCTTGGCCGAGTCGGCGTCCACGACCGCGTACTCCCGCCAGGAGGCGTAGTGCTCCACCAGGTCACCAACGCCTATGCCGCCTCCGGAAACGTCCGGAGCGGCGATGACCTCGCCAATCACGGGACCCCACAGCGGCTGCTTCAGCTCGTAAGCGGGCATGGGGAGGTCCGCACCGCTCATCAGTGTGCGCATGACGGCGACGATGGCCATATAGCGATTGCGCACGAGGAGTTGGCCTGGGCCTGGCGCCGGTACTGGCACTTCAAGGACCGTGAAGTGATCCTCACTCAGCGCCGACGTGGGGCGTGTGGTGAGGTGCACCTCGCGGTGCGAGCTGGGAGGGGCGGCGGAGATACCCGCGGCGGCGTCGGCAGACATGGTGCTCCTTGGCACATCGGGCCACGCGCCGAGCAACTCCGCACGTGGCCTGTGAACAACACTCTGCAACGTTAGAGCTTGACGCCCACGTCAGGGTCAAGCCCTGTCCTCATTTGATGACTTGGCCGTCTCGTCTCTCCTCTCCCCCTTGTCCCCTATCCCCCTTATCCCCTTAACCCTTGGTGATCTGTTGCGCTCGCTGTGGGTGGTCAGACGGTGGGTAGCCAGGCGGTAGGTGGTCAGACGGTGACAGGTGGTCAGACGGTAAGTGGTCAGACGGTAGGTGGTCAGACGGTAGGTGGTCAGACAGTGGGCCGGCCGCGCACGTCAGGCCTGTTGCGCTGGCCGCGGGCGCTCAGACCTGCGCCGGCTGCTCATATCAAGCAGCCGACCCACTAGGGCCTGTCCGGCGGATCATGGTCGTAGCCAGAGTCGGATTGTTGCGACGGTGACGGTGCCGTGGAAGATGTAGGCCCAGTTGTCGTATCTCGTGGCGATGGCACGGGAGTTTTTGAGGGCATTGATCGTTCGCTCGACTTCGTTGCGGCGCTTGTAGACCGTCGTGTCGAAGCCGGTGGGCCGGCCGCCTTGGCTGCCGCGGCGCTTGCGGTTGGCCCGCTGGTCCCTCGGCTCGGGGATGGTGTGCTTGATCTGGCGTCTTCGCAGGTAGCGGCGATTTCGGCGCGATGAGTACGCCTTGTCGCCGCCTAGGTGATCGGGCCGAGTGCGAGAACGCCCGCCGTCCCGGCGGGCGACCCGGACACGTTCCATAACGGGGATGAGCTGCGGGGCGTCGCCCCACTGACCCGGTGTGAGCAAGAACGCGAGCGGACGACGGCCTCCCTCGCCGGCTAGGTGGATTTTGCAGGTCAGTCCGCCCCGGGAGCGTCCGAGTCCCTCGTCGGGGCGGTGCTCCTGGGGCGTGCGTCTTTTCCCGGCACTCGCGGCGGCTTCTTGCGTGCTCCGGCGGCGTGCTGGTGGGCTCGGCACGAGGTCGAGTCCACGCTCACCATCGACCAGTCGATGCGGCCGTCGGCGTCCGCGTCGGCAAGCACGGCCGCCAGAATTTTGTCCCAGGTGCCGTCCGCCGACCAGCGTCTGTGCCGCTCGTAGACGGTCTTCCACGGACCGAAACGCGCAGGCAGGTCACGCCATGGCACCCCCGTCCGTTCCCGGAACACAATTCCGTTGATCACCCTGCGGTGGCTCACCCAACGCCCGCCTCGCTGCCCTGTCTTGGGCAGATGCGGTTTCAGTCGTGCCCACTCATCAGCCGTTAGATCTCCCCGCCCCATGCTCATGCCAACGAGCCGAAGCCGCGACAGTCACAAGATCCGCCGGACAGGCCCTAGTCCTCCCGTTCCGCCTTCGCTTCCCCTTCCGCGCCGCGCAGCGCAGCAGCGAGGGCCTCCGGGTCGGTTGTCGGGGCGTCGCAGGTGAAGTTCCGGCACACGTACGCCGCCGGGCGGCCAGCAACAAGTGGTCGGTCTGCCAACAGCGGCACCTCGTCCCCGCCCGGCTCGCCGACCGCGACCACCGCGCCCGGTGCGGTCGCCAGCAGTGCGGTCCTGTGCAACTGGTGGGTTGCCGGGTCGTCATGCGGGCCGACGATCGCCACCTCGCGCGGCCCGTCAAGGAGGGCTTCCCCGGCGGCGAGGCCCCAGCCGATGAACCGGGGCGCTTTGGGCGCAAGCGCCGTCACCACGCCGAGCGCGCGCTCCGCGGCTTCCCGATGCACACCGTTGCCGGTCGCAGCGGAGTAACTCAGGAGTGCGCCCGCTGCCGCCGTCCAACCAGAGGGAACGGCGTTGTCGGTCGGGTCCTGCGGGCGCCGGATGAGCGTCTCGGCGTCGTCGGCAGTGTCGAACAGCGTTCCATCATCGGCGGCGAAGTGGTGCAGCACCGTGTCGAGCAACAGCCCGGCGAACTCCACCCACACGCCCTCGCCGGTCACCGATGCCAGGCTGAGGAAGCCCTCGGCCACGTCCGCGTAGTCCTCAAGCACGCCTGCGCTCTCGCCGGGGATGCCATCGCGCGAGGTGCGGACCAGTCGGCCGTGGTAGTCCATATGCACTCGTACCAACAGGTCGGCCGCCGCGACCGCCGCCTCTGTGAGATCCGGTCGTTCGAAGTAGGCGCCTGTCTCGGCGAGTGCGGCGATCGCCAGGCCGTTCCAAGCGGCGACGATCTTGTCGTCACGCTCGGGGCGGGGCCGCTCCTCGCGTGCGGTCAGCAACCGCCTCCGTACGGAGTCGAGGGCCTGCGCGTCCAGCAGGGGCTGCCCGTCAGGGAGCCGCAGCACGGACGCGCCCTCTTCGAAGGTCCCCTCGTCGGTCACCCCGAAGTATCCGGCGGCCAACTCCGCGTCCGCGTCACCGAGTACCTGGCTCAACTGCTGTGGTGTCCACACATAGAAGGCGCCCTCGGCGTGCCGTCTGCCGCCTGTCCCACCGTGCCCGGCGCTTGCCCCATGAGCGTCCTCACCGTGCTGCTTGCCGTCCGCGGCGCGCGCCGGGGACTGGTCCGCCGGTTCGTGAACGGGGCTGTCGGCGTCGAGCGCTGAGGCGAAACCGCCGTGCTCTGTGCGCAGTTCCCGAAGGAGGAAGTCCGCGGTCTCCAGGGCGATCCGGCGAGCGAGATCGGAGCCGGTGGCCCGCCACAGGTGGGCGTAGACGCGGCACAGCAACGCGTTGTCGTACAGCATTTTCTCGAAGTGCGGCACGATCCACTCGGCGTCCACGGCGTACCGCGCGAAGCCGCCACCGAGTTGGTCGTAGATTCCGCCGCGAGCCATCGCCTCGCAGGTGGCCTGCACCATTTGTAGTGCAGCTGCCGAGCCGGTACGCGCATGGTGCCTGAGCAGGAACTCCAGGGTCATGGACGGCGGGAACTTGGGGGCGCCGCCGAAGCCGCCGCGCACCGCGTCGAAGTCGCGGGTGAGCCCCATCAGCGCGGCGTGCAGTTCTTGTGCGCCGGGCGGTCGGGGCGCATCGTAGGCGAGGGAGCGCCCGGATAGCTCCCGAACGATCCGACCGGCGACCTCACCGACCTCGTCGCGGCGATCCACCCAGGCACTGGTTACGCCTTCGAGCACCTGCTGGAAGCTGGGCATCCCATGCCGCGGCTGAGGCGGGAAATAGGTGCCGAAATAGAATGGCTCCGCCTCCGGAGTGAGAAACACCGTCATCGGCCAGCCGCCGTGGCCGGTGGCGGCCTGCACCGCCTCCATATATACGGCGTCAATATCGGGCCGCTCTTCGCGGTCCACTTTGACCGAGACGAAATGCTCGTTGAGATAGGCGGCGACCGTCTCGTCGGAAAAGGATTCGTGCGCCATGACATGGCACCAGTGGCAACTGGAATAGCCGACGCTGAGCAGTACGGGCACCTCACGGCGGCGGGCCTCGTCGAAGGCGGCATCGGCCCAAGGCCACCAGTCGACGGGATTGCCGGCGTGCTGGAGGAGATAAGGCGACCGGGAGTTGGCCAGTCGGTTCATGTCGGCATCGTCGCACGATCGGGACCGTCCAGCCCAGCTTGCGAGGCCGACACCAGGAGTACGAAGTCCGCATATCACGTGATCAGGGGCCTGTGGACCCCACACCGACCGACGGGAGAAGGGCCCAAGCGGCTTCGGCTTTCGAGACAGGCTCGAGCGATCTGGGCCTCCGAGGCAAGCCAATCGACCCCGCCTCACCTGGTGAGCCTGCCCCCCTACGGCCAGACCTGGCCTCCTCGTCACGGGCCCTCTGACGAGTACGGGCCACGGGACCTCGCAGAGGGCGGTCCTCCGGGGCCAGGTGCCGTCGCCGACGACGCGGGTCCACACGTCCGGATAGACGGCGAGATCAGATGACGAAACCCAACTATTCCGCTGCCCTCGCTGGCCCGCGCCCTCACACAGCGGAGTCCCCCCGCCTTTGATCACATCTGATATGGGTCACTGGCGCTCACCACTAATGGCTCGTCATGTCACAGCCCATCTAGAAAAGGTCCCTCAGCGCGGGATGCTCCTTTCAGAGATACGGTACGAGACGGAAGTACCGGTGGCTCTGACGGCTTGAGGACGACACCTTGCAGGTCCTTGGCGATCTGTGGGGCGAGGTCCGCATGGCTAGCCCAGCTGTACCAGTCGCCCGCCGCGAGGTGCCCAGCGTGCGGGGCCTGCTCGGTGGCATGTACATCGATCCGGCGGGTGGGTCGATCGGGCGGGTAGGTCTTCGACGGCGCCACCAGGCGGCTCCGGTCGCATCTTGGAGAACCGGCCACACCAGAGCCGGAGCCGGAGCCTTGGCCGCGCCGCGCCGCGCCGCGCCGCGAAGAGGATGGTGTCGGACTTGTCGCGCAACCACTGCGCGTTGTCGCCATCCAGAGTGAAGTGGTCGGCGACCTCGCCAGACTGAGCCTTGCTCATCCCTCACTCGTGCACTTACCTCAGCCGTCACCTAAGGCAGGCTGCTGGGTGTACGTTCCTCAGCCCAACGCACCTGGTCAGTCCCACGAGTCCGGGAGAAACGGCGGCAATGGCCGGTGCCGCCCCAACTGCTGCTGTTGGTGGACCTGGTTCGCACGACTGACTGCGACCCACCCCGATTGCCGCGTACGTCGGACACCGCCCTCTATGGCTGCGCGTGCGCGTGGGCAAGCCCTGTTACCTCACCTAGCCGCTCATCGTCCGCATAGCCATCGACACCCCCGCGAAATGAGCTCAGTCCAGAGCTACCTAGTGATGGTCAGCCACTGACACCAGTGGCAACTGACATATCCGGCGCTGAGCAATACGGACCCCTCGCGGCGCCGCGCCCTCACCACAGGCGGTGTCGGCCCTAGGCCGCCAGGTGACGGGGTGGTCGGCGAGCTGAAGGTACGGGGACGTCTTGCGCGCCAGGCGTTTCAACATGGGGTCATCCTTCCCCAATCCGGCCGCCGTGGAAGTTATCCACAGGTCCGCGCTGGAGTTATCCACAGGGCTGCCGAATGTGTCGAAGACGAGGAAGACTTGGGACACCGATCGCAAAAGGCGAGGCGGGCAGCGGACAGTCGTGCGGAGAAGAAGCCACGGGGCATCGACCACGGGACACAAGACGCGATAAGTCATCGAGGACACAACATGAGGCAGGGCACGGTCTCTGCCGAAGGGGGAACACATGCCGGGATCAGCGACCGTACTGCGCAACGACCATCGAGCGGAGGCCGAGCGGCTCCTCGCGCGCGCGGTGGAGGAAGAGGTGCGGCGTTCGGGTGGACGTACGGACGGCAGTGTCCTGCTCAACCGTGCGCGGGCCGCGCTGGAGGACATCATGGCCGCCGCGGCCGAGGAGTATGACGCCTATATTCGCGCGTTGGACGAGGCAGAGGCCGGCCAGCTTCCGCTCGCGGCCCGGCTCTCTCGTAGGCATTGGGGCACCCCGGCGCTGGTGACGGCGGTGGCAGCGGCGACCGCCTTCGGCGCCGACCTCGGCTACGGCACTTCGGTGACGACCGCCCTGGGGGCCGGGGTGACCGTGGCGGTGGCCGGCCTTGCCGCCACCGTCGCCAAGCTGACCGCCGGTCACTGGCCGGCGTCCCACCGTCGCGCCGGCCTGCGGAACCAGCCCGGCGGGCCCGAGCAGCTGCGGTTGCAGTGGCTGACGGCGCTTGAGGTGCGCGGCATCCGCCCCTTCCTCGACCAGCATCGTATGACGACCGCCGCGGCACGCGGCAGCAGCGGCCTCGGCGACACGGGCAGCGCTCGGCGGCGAGCCTCGGGCAAACTGGCCCCCGGCTCGCGGGCCCCTCAGTTGCGGGGCGCCGACCGCAGCGCGGCGGCCCGCCGTCGCAGCGTGCTGGAGCAGTCTTTCCAGCATCTGCCGGAGGCACGCGGCCTGCTCGTCGGCCGGCGCGCCCAGCTCGGCCAGATCGCGCAATGGGTACATCAGGCCCGGGCGAGTACGGAGACCAAGGCGACCGTGGTGCTGCTGCACGGCCAGCCCGGCTCGGGCCGCACCACGCTGGCTGTCCACGCGGCACATCAGTTGCGGGACCAGTTCCGGGGCGCCTGCCTGGTGGATCTGCGCGGTGACGGCCACGGCCCTGCGGCGCCCGGCTCCGCCGGCGGGCCGCCCTTGCCGACCCGGGACGCCCTGCTGCACCTGCTCAACCGGCTCGGCGCACCACGCGACCAGTTGCTGTTTCGCGAACGCACCACGCACGATCAGCATCTGCGGCGGTTGATCGAGCTGTACCACCAGCATCTGACGGCGGTGCCGGTCACCATCGTCCTGGACGACGCGTCCGACGCCGAGCAGGTGTGTGCGCTCATTCCCGAGCGGTCCGACAGCCTGGTCCTGGTCACCTCTCGAACCCCGCTCACCCTGCCGCCCGACGTGGCCGCTTGGGTGCATCAACTACCGGTCGGACCGCTGGAGGCGGCGGGAGCCGAGGAGTTGCTACGGGCCGCCGCTCAGCAGGCCCCGGAGGCCGAGGCCGGCAAGGGGCCCGAGCCCTATGACGCGCTGGCCACGGACCGGCTGGCGGAGCTGTGCGGTGGGCTGCCGCTCGCGTTGCGCGTCGCGGGCTCCGCCCTCGGCTCCCGCTCCTGCGATGCGCTCGTCGCCGACCTGGCGGGCTCCGGGCACGCGGACCCGGTGGAGCGGGTGCTGCGGTTGCGTTACGCCGACCAGCCGGAGGGCGCCCGGAGGCTGTTGCGGCGGCTGGCGTTGGCCGGACGGGGAAGCCTGGGCGCGGCCGCCGCGGCGGCTCTGCTCGCGACCGACGACCCCACGGCGAGCCGATATCTGGACGTCCTCAGCCGTGCCGGCCTCATCCAGTATGTGCGCGGCAACCGCTATCGCCTGCATGACCAGGTGCGGTCCTTTGCCCACGCGCGGCTACTTGACGAGGAGGAGCCGAGTGAGCGCAGCGCTGCCCAGGAGCGGTTGATCCGCAGCTACGCGGAGCTGGCGGACTCGGTGATTCGGCTGGTCGATGGCAACACCTCCACCCGTGCCGACCACGCCTTCACCGCAGGCGCCGCAGCGGGGCATGGCTTCAGTTCGTTGGATGCGGCACTGCGCTGGCTGGATGACGAATCCAGCTTCATCACAGCCACGCTGCGGCAGGCCGACGAGGGGGTGGACCAGGCGGCGGTGCTGCACCTGCTGGGCGCGTTGTGCGACTACTGCCTGTTGCGCGGCGACCTGTACCGGCTCGGCGAGCTGAGCGAGTTGTCGAAGGCGGCGAACCAGGGACTTCTCGTACGGTCCGTGCAGTGGCGTACGGGCGTCGCCGCCCGGCAGCTCGGCGAGCTCGACAAGGCACGCACGACGCTTGCGTCGGTGGTCAACCTCTACTTCGAGGCGCACCACCCGGCGGGCGCTGCCCGTGCGCTGCGGGATCTGGGCATCACCTTGCAGCAGCAGGGCAATCTGCCCGACGCGGCGACGAAGCTGCACGAGGCGCTGGCCCTACAGACCGGTGAGGAGTTGCGCGCGGACCGGGCCTGGACCTTGCACGCCCTCGCGGCCGTCGAGCGCGACAGGGCTCACATAGCGCAGGCCCTTGAGTTGCTGGACGAGGCGCTTGAGCTGCATCGCGAAGGCGAGAGTGTGCACGGTCAGGCGTGGGCGCACTTTCAACTAGGCCAGGTCTGCCTGCGCATGGGTGACGTCACGGACGCCGAACGCGAGTTGCAGGACGCCCTGGCGGCGTACGGGCGCACGCATGATGCCCGAGGCGAGGCGTGGGCTCTCACTCAGCTAGCCCGGGCACGGCTGGTGGACCGCGATGCCGGCGCGGCCGTCGAGCAGCTTCGCCAGGCTTTGGCCAAGCATCGGGACAACGAGGATGCGCGAGGTGAGGCGTGGACCCTTTATTACCTGGGCCAGGCGCTTGAGGAACACGGTGACCATGACGCGGCGCTGCGCGACTTGGAGCGGGCCCGGACCATGTTCAGCCGGATGCGCGATGTGTACGGATTGGCATGCGCCCGGCACCACTCGGCGCGAGTGACCCGCGATCTGCGGGCGACACAGACCGGGTCACTGCGCAACAGCGGCTTCGCCCGCCAGTTGTTGCAGGACGCTCGGCAGGACTTCCGCCGGGTGGGGGTGCCGCACGGTGAGGCGTGGTCGTGCGTGGAGCTCGCGGTGATCGACGCCGGCAACTGCAGGGCGCGGCAGGCGCTTGAGCTGGTAGATGAGGCGGTGCGCCTCTTCACGGAATACGGCGACCGGCGCGGGGAGACATGGGCCAGGTTCCTGCGTTGCACGCTGCTGCCGTTCGCCTCGGCGGGCGGCTCGGTCATCGGCGTGGCGGTGGCCCAGGAAGAACTAGCGGGGCTGGCGAGGGAACTCCGGGAAGGGGACTGGGTCGGTGACCCAGCGCTTGAGGGCTACGCGGAGGCGTTCGCCCTCATCCTTGAGCGGGGAGTGGAGCCAGAGACTGGCTGGCAGGCGTGGCGGCTGGGCATGGTGCCAGGTCGTCACGCCCGCGAGATCATGGCCGTGCTCCCCCGCCGAATACAGCCGGACACGGCGTAAGGCCAACTACAGAGCGGGCCGCGCCACCGTGGTGGGTCATGTTGCCCGCGGGAGGCCTGCCCCATCGCCGAGTGAGGCACCTCACACACCGAAATCCGACCACCGGGGCCTGGCTACACCGAAACCGCGTCCAGCGCGCCGCAGCCTCGCACACCGGACTCTTGCGCACTGGAGTCCCGTCCAGCACGTCCGGCGCACTGAAGCCTCACACACCGCTGGCGCACCGAAGCCCCGTACGCCACAGCCTGGCGCACCGAAGCCTGGCGCTTTCGGCTGTCGCCGACATCGGCCCGCCACAGCACCCAGTAGCGGCAGGCCGATGTCAGACGCAGACAGGCGCCTTCACCGTCCGGCGACCCGTGAGGATGCGCGCAAGGAACGGCGACGGTGGAAAAAGCGGGCAGCGATCAAGGTGAGCGCGCGGGAGCCCTTCGGAGAGGCACCTGTCAGGGAACCGAAGAGGTTCCCGCTAGGAAACGCGATGTCCCTGCGGGTACCCGTGCGCGCTCGCGCTCGCTACTTGCTCGACGGCTGGGCCGCGCGGCCCTGCTCAACGATGTCCAGGCTCGCGTCGGCCGGGCCCTCGTCGAAGTCCACCTTCTTCATGTGCTTTGTCATGCTTTTCATCAGCAGCCAGACGGCGGCGCCGA
This sequence comes from Streptomyces zagrosensis, assembly GCF_014203645.1. Lineage (GTDB taxonomy): Bacteria > Actinomycetota > Actinomycetes > Streptomycetales > Streptomycetaceae > Streptomyces > Streptomyces zagrosensis. Next base: position 78,815 of record NZ_JACHJL010000015.1, read on the forward strand.
TGACCGCGAACACGATGAAGCCGAGAACGCCAGGGGTGACCTTGTTGTCGTCCACTTCCTTGGCGAGCTCGAACACCGGGGACGCGTGGGTCAGGGCGAGGGTGCTAGTCGCGGTCATCATGCTGTCAATTGTTGCGGATGCCCGCGAAGAGGTCGTCCTCGGGGAGGGATGTCGCCACCTTTGACTTCGCCAGCTCGTATTCCTCCGTCGGCCAGACCTCCCTCTGGATCTCCATCGGGACCCGGAACCAACCACCGTCGGGGTCGATCTGCGTACGGTGCGCGATCAGCGCCTTGTCCCGGATTTCGAAGAATTCGCCGCAGGGAACATAGGTGGTCAGCTCCCGTTCGTGCTTTTGGAACTCCTTCCACCGCTCCAGCCACTCCCCGTACGGCGACTCAAGGCCGCGTTCCAGCAGCGCCTCATGGAGCGCGACGGTACGCGGCCGGTTGAAGCCCTGGTTGTAGTAAAGCTTCAGCGGCTGCCAGGGCTCGCCAGCCTCCGGATACCTGGAGGGGTCACCCGCGGCTTCGAACGCCACCATGCTGATCTTGTGGGTCATGATGTGATCGGGGTGCGGGTATCCGCCGTTTTCGTCGTAGGTGGTGATCACCTGCGGCTTGAACGAACGGATCAACTTCACCAGCGCACCGGCCGCTTCATCAACATCCTCCAGCGCGAAGCAACCCTCAGGCAGCGGCGGCAACGGGTCACCCTCGGGCAGCCCGGAATCGACGAAGCCAAGCCACTCTTGTTTAACGCCCAGGATCTCGCGCGCCTCATCCATCTCTTTGGCGCGCACCTCGTGGATGTTTGCCTCGATGTAGGGGTCGCCCTGGAGCTTTGGGTTGAGGATGGAGCCTCGCTCACCGCCCGTGCAAGTGGCGACCAGCACGTCCACCCCCTCGGATACGTACCTGGCCATGGTGGCCGCACCCTTGCTCGACTCATCGTCGGGGTGGGCGTGAACGGCCATCAGCCGTAGCTGCTCAGTCAAGACTCGATCCTCAGTCCTTGGTCAAAGAAGACGCCTCCTATAGTGACCGAAGCTGGGCTGGAATAATTCCGGGATTTCCAACCAGCGACCGGACCAGGAGGAATTGATCATGGCAACGGTGCGCGACGCGCGGCCGGATGGTCGCTATGGGCGCTCCGCTGACGAGCGCGCGGACCGGAAGCTGAAGATCGTTGGAGCGGTGCTCGGCGCGGGGTTGCTCGGCGTGATCGCCTGGGTCGGCATCTCCTACGTCTCCGATCAGGACGTCAGCGGTCGGGTGATCGCCTTCAAGGTGGTGTCGAACGACGCCGTCGAGGTGCACCTGGAGGTCCTCAAGGATCGCGACGGTACGGGGGTGTGCACCGTGCGCTCGCAGTCCGAGGAAGGCGTTGAGGTCGGACGGAAGGACTTCAGGTTCGACCAGCGCCAGAAGCAGGTGGACACGGTGGTCACGTTGCGTACGACAGAGCGTGCGACCAGTGCCGAGCTGGTCGAGTGCAAGGCGTCCGACGGCTGATCTCGCACCGGCACCGGCACCATCACCATCACCGCCGCGCCGCGCCGCCCGGGCACGAAGGCGCACCGCCAAGGCGCGCGGCGGCGCGCTGGCTCTGGCGCGGGGGGTACAGCGGCAAGACACCAAGCCGCGGAGGCCCACCAGTAGGCCGCGGAGGCACTTTTGCCAGGTGGGGAGGCCCTGCGACCAGGTGGGGGCGTGATTCAGGGGCACGACGGCCCGACTGGACCCCGTTCGCCCCCTTTTCTGACGGGATTCCTACGCATTCGGGCCCTTCCCTCCTCCCCGTTTCCGCGCGGAATTGTTAGGCTCGTGGTTTCGCCCACCTTTGAAGGCGCACCCTTTGGAGGAGGGCGTTCATTTGTATATCCCAGCACCGACGAGGAGCACCTGTGACCCAGACCAGCGACAACGTCACCTGGCTGACCCAGGAGGCGTACAACCAGCTCAAGGCCGAGCTGGACTACCTGTCGGGTCCCGCACGTGTCGAGATCGCGAAGAAGATCGAGGCCGCCCGCGAAGAGGGTGATCTGCGGGAGAACGGTGGCTATCACGCCGCCAAGGAAGAGCAGGGCAAGCAGGAACTCCGCGTGCGTCAGCTCACTCAGCTCCTCCAGCACGCGAAGGTCGGCGAGGCCCCTGCGGACGATGGCGTCGTCGAGCCCGGCATGGTCGTCACCATCGCGTTCGACGGTGACCCCGACGACACGCTCACCTTCCTGATGGCCTCACGCGAGTACGCGAGCGCGGACGTTGAGACCTACTCGCCGCAGTCGCCTCTGGGCAAGGGCGTGACCGGCAAGAGGGTGGGCGACAAGGCGCAGTACGAGCTACCCAACGGCCGTAAGGCGGCCGTGAAGATTCTCGCGGCAAAGCCCTATCAGAGCTGAGCCGCCGCGACGGGCCCGCACTTGCGGAGTGCGGAGGCCGGCCCCGAGGGCCAAGCCATCGCGGCGGGCACGACTCCCTCGCGCCCGCGCCGCGGCCCTGACGACGAAGCCCCCGACGCACGACGTCGGGGGTTCAGTCGTTCCGTAGCCGCTATGCCGTGTCGGCGACAACCGCAGCGCCCACGACGCCCACAAGGGCCCGCGAAGCGCACAAGGCCCACAAGGCAAACGGCTCACGAGCAAGGCCGCAGTGGTGGGGTCCGTAGCGAGGTCGTGGCCGGGGAGCTCGTGGCGAGGCCGTAGCCGGCGGGCAGGCCCAGTTGCGTAGAGCTAGGCCGTGGCCGAGCGGTATTTGCGTACCGCGAGGGTGCGGAAGAGCACGATGATCACGATCGACCACAGGACCGAGGCCAGCACTGGGTGCTCCATCGGCCAGGCGTCGGATGGCAGCCCGTCCGGATTGCCGAACAACTGGCGGCAGGCGAGCACGGTGGAGCTGAACGGGTTCCAGTCCGCCACATGCTGGAGGAACGTCGGCATGTTCGCGGTCGGCACGAACGCGTTCGAGACAAATGTCAGCGGAAAGAGCCAGATCAGACCGCCGGATGTCGCCGCCTCCGGGGTACGTACGGACAGCCCGATCAGGGCGCCGATCCACGAGAAGGCGTATCCCAGGAGCAGCAGCAGGCCGATCGCCGCGATGGCCTTCAAAATGCCGTCGTGCGCCCGCCAACCGATGATCAGCGCGACGATGGTCAGCACGACCACGGTCAGCGTCGTCTGCACCAGGTCGGCGAGCGTGCGCCCGGTGAGCACCGCGCCACGCGACATGGGCAGCGAGCGGAACCGATCGACCAGCCCCTTGTGCATGTCCTCCGCAATGCCGGCGCCCGCGCCCGCCGTGGCGAACGTGACCGTCTGCGCGAAGATGCCCGCCATCAGATACTCACGGTAGTCGGCGGCGTTGTTGCCCGGCTCCCCCGGCACGGGGATGGCGCCGCCGAAGACGTACGCGAACAGCACCACGAACATGATCGGTTGGATGACCGCGAAGATCACGACCTCGGGGATGCGGACCATCCGGATGAGGTTGCGCCTGGCAATGACCAGGGAATCGCGCATCGGCTGTACGAGGCCGCCCCGCGCGGGCGGTGGCGCCGTCTTACGAGCTGCGCTGGTGACGGTGGTATTCACTTCGCGGCCTCCCCACTGCTCTCACCGGCATTGCGGCCCAGGCTCGACCTAGCACCGTCGTCCTTCGTGGCGTTCGTGGCGTTCGTGGCGTTCTTCGTGTTCTTCGTGTTCTTCTCGTTCTTCGTGCTCGTCGTGTCATCGGGGCCGTTGTCGGGCTGTGCCTCTGCCGCATGACCGGTGAGCGAGATGAAGACGTCGTCCAGGGTCGGGCGGCGCAGGCCGATGTCGTCGATTTCGACGCCGCGTGCGTCGAGTTCACGAATCGCCTCGGCCAACAACTTGGCGCCGCCGCTGACCGGGACGGTGATCTTGCGGGTGTGGTTGTCCACGCTGGCCTCGCCCTTGCCGAAGCCGCGCAGCACCTCGGCGGCCGTAGCGATGCGCTCGTGGTCGTGTACGACGACCTCGACCCGCTCGCCGCCGGTTTGCGCTTTGAGCTGGTCAGAGGTGCCGCGCGCGATGACCCGGCCATGGTCAACGACGCAGATGTCGTGCGCCAGTTGGTCGGCCTCTTCCAGATACTGCGTGGTCAGCAGCAATGTGGTGCCGCCTGCGACGAGTTCTTGCATGATGCCCCACAGCGCCTGCCGGTTGCGCGGATCAAGTCCGGTGGTCGGCTCGTCCATGAACATCACGGGTGGACTGACGACCAGGGCCGCCGCGAGGTCGAGGCGCCGTCGCATGCCGCCGGAGTAGGTCTTGGTGGTGCGGTCGGCCGCTTCGGCGAGGTCGAAGCGCTCCAGCAGTTCCGCCGCACGCGTCTTCGCGTCGCGCGAGCTCAACTGGTAGAGCTGACCGACCATATGCAGGTTCTCGCGGCCGGTCAGGTATTCGTCTACGGCGGCGAACTGGCCCGACAGGCCGATCACATGCCGTACGTCATTGGGTCGCTTGAGCACATCGATACCCGCGACGACGGCCTTGCCGCTGTCGGGGCGGAGCAGGGTGGTGAGCACCCGGACCGCGGTGGTCTTGCCCGCGCCGTTGGGGCCGAGCAAACCGAGCACGGTTCCTTCGGGGACGTCAAGGTCAACGCCGTCCAGAGCCCTTACCTTGCCGAAGGTCTTCACCAGTCCTTCGGCGTAGATGGCACCTGGCATGAGGTTTCTCCCAGAGTGGCTGGTCAGTAGATCGGTGTACGTGATGAAGCTGGAGGGTCGGAGCAATGGATGGAACGGGGGTGTGGGGCAAAACGGGTGATGGCGACAGGAGGGGGAGTCGCAGGGAGAGAGCGGCCGGGAGGACGGAGAAGCGAGGAGGAGAGGGAGTGAGGGAGTGAGAGGGAGGTAAGGAGTGTGGGGGTGAGGTTCGGTAGGGCTGGCAGCGAGTGGGGTGCGTACCGCCGTGGCGGGCAGCTGGCCACAGTTCCCGCGTGGACGGTTCGCGTACGGCCGTGCCAGCCCGTGCGGCACACGGGACCGATGAAGCAACGGCGGAGCGCGGCGCCAGCCAACGCCCGGCCCATGGCACACGGCACATGGCACATGGCACATGGCACATGGCACATGGCACATGGCACACGATCCGCGCTGCCCGCTGGAGGCCGGTGCTCACCGTTATAGCTATACGCGATATATCGCGTCAATCCTTGCGACAGTGTCGCGTCAAGTGCCCACCGTACGTCCGCATCGCCCCGCCCGCACGCGGTACCGCGCCGCATGGCGCCCGGGTCGCCCCGACCGAGCACCTCACCCGGGTACGCGCCACCGCGCCCCGCCGCTTCGCGCCCCGTACCCGGCGTACACATCCCGACCCGGGTTCCCACCGCGAACCCTGGATCACATACGTCTCGCCTGTCTTACGTTGTCACGGCCAGCACCCACTCGATGGGGGTAGGACGCGGACATGCGTAGGACGCGAACATGTCATGGCCCTGGCAAGCCGCATGTCACGGCCCTGACGAGCCAACGCATGCGCCACACGGCGCGCGCTCCGTCCCGCCGTACGCCCCCCACGGCTCGACTCACGCGGTCCCCCACAATGCACGCCAACAGCCAACAGCCCACGGGCTACGGCTACGGCTACGGCTACGGCTACGGCTACGGCTACGGCTACGGCTACGGGCTAACCGTGTAACCGGCCTCGCGTAGTGCTGATGCAACGTCGGCGCAGTGGCCTGGCCCCTTTGTCTCCAAGTGCAACTCCACCTCCGCCTCGGTGAGTCCCAGCCGTGGATCGGTCCTCACATGGCTTACGTCAAGCACGTTAGCGTCCACCACCGACAACACCCGCAGGATCGAGGCGAGCGCCCCCGGGTGGTCGGTGAGCCGGACGCGTAGCGAGAGATAGCGGCCCGCCGCAGCCATGCCATGGCGCAGAGTCCGCTGCATCAGCAGCGGGTCCACATTGCCCCCCGACAGCACCGCCACCACCGGACCCACGAAGGAGTCCGGCTCGGCGAGCAGGGCAGCCACGGGGCTGGCCCCGGCTGGCTCCACCACCAGTTTCGCCCGCTCCAGGCAAAGCAACAAGGCGCTGGAGAGAGCGTCTTCGGACACCGTACGGATCTCATCGACAAGATCGCCAACGATTTTGAACGTCACATCGCCGGGGCGGCCGACCTTGATCCCATCGGCCATCGTGGTCGGCGCCTCCAGCGCGATCGGATACCCGGCCGCGAGTGAGGGCGGAAATGCGGCTGAACCCGCCGCTTGCACGCCCACCACCCGGACGTCGGGCCGCAGCGCCTTGACCGCGACGGCGATCCCCGCCGCCAGGCCCCCGCCACCGACGCCCACAACAATGGTCCGTACCTCGGGGCACTGCTCCAGAATTTCCAAGCCCACTGTGCCCTGACCTGCAATGATGTCCGGATGGTCAAAGGGGTGGATGAACACCGCGCCAGTCTCGCGGGCGTACTCCTCGGCCGCCCGCAGCGTCTCGTCTACCACCGCACCGCAGAGCCGCACCTCGGCGCCGTAGTCCCGGGTCGCCGCGACCTTGGGCAGCGGCGCGCCCTCCGGCATGAACACGGTTGAGCGCACGCCAAGCAGTGTCGCCGCGAGTGCGACGCCCTGTGCGTGATTGCCCGCGCTGGCCGCGACTACTCCGACCGCACGCTCGGATGCGGAGAGGCCGGCGATCCGTACGTACCCACCACGTACCTTGAATGACCCGGTGCGCTGGAGGTTCTCGCACTTGAAGTGCACCGGCGATCCGATGAGACCGCTCAGGAACCGGCTGCCTTCCAGCGCGGTGACGCGGGCCACGCCGGACAGGGTCTTCTGAGCCTCGCGCACGGCCTCCAGGGTGACGGGCCCCGCGATCACCGGTACCGGAGTCACTGATGCCGGAGTCACTGATGCCGGAGTCGCCGATGCCGGGGTGACCGGCCCCGGGGCATCGGACGTCGAAGTGGCCGGCCGCCCGGCCGCGGACGGTTCGGGCCACCTGGCCACGGGGGGTGCGGGCCCATCAGCCGCGGAAGGGATCGGTTCGCCAGTCGCCGAAGGCGTCGGTTCGCCGTCCGGGGCTGTGCCTCGCTCGGGGAGCCTTGGCCCGGAGGAGGGTCCCGTCTCCCCGTCCTCATCGTCAACTCGTGCAGCCATGGCCCCAAGTCTTCCAGTTCTTCTCGTCGGTGGCCGTCCCACGTGACTCACGGGCCCCATTCGCACGGCTTTACGCAGGGCAGGTACGTGTGGCGCCAGGGCCGCGTACTCTGTCCCCCATCCTTCAGACCACCGCACGAAGTGAGCCCCAGGCCATGCCCACCCATTCGGACATGACGACTGCGACGACGGCCCGGGGGACAACCCCCGGTCCAGAGCCGGAGGAGACCGGCGTCCTCGATTCTCTCCAACACCAAGTAGCGGTCTTCGCCCGACGCGCGGAGCAGACCCGTCTCGGCGGCGTCGGACAGGCCCGCAACTCCATGGACCGCGCCGCCTACCTTCTTCTCAACCGACTTGATCAGGAAGGAGAGATGGGAGTCAAGAAACTCGCGCTCAGCATGGGCATCGATTCCTCTACCGTTACCCGCCAGGTTGCGCCCCTTGTCGATACCGGCATGGTCAAGCGCACCTCGCACCCCGAGGACGGCCGAGCCGTCGTCCTCCAGCTCTCCCCGCGCGGCAAGGCGCGGCTGGAGGAGGTGCGCTCCTCGCGCCGCGCTTTGATGGCGCTGGCGACCGAAGACTGGTCCCCCGACGAACGCGACCAGTTCTGCACCCTGCTGACCCGCTTCAACGCCTCACTCTCGGTCATCCACGGGGCCCCGCCACAGCTAGCAACGCCTTCCTGACCGGCCCCTCCCCGGCCAATGCCGGGGCCTGGACCGACCGGCACCCTGGTGGTGCCCTCGACCTGCGGCCCGCGTGATCCAAGGACCGTACGGCGTGTGTCGGCACCCCCCACCGGAGGAGCCGCTATCCGGCCACTCTCCGTTCCGCGCCCCTGCGGCGCACCCGCCGTTCCGCGCCCCTACGGCGCACCCGCCACGCTCTGGCCGCAATCCGGCCGGACACCAGCGCCGTACCTCGGGCCGCGTCTTGGGCCGCGTCCCGGGCCATATCTCGGGCCGTGCCCCGGCCCCTCCCGGCACTTCCCTGGCACACTCCTGGCCGATCCCGGTGCCAACCCTTGACCGGGCGGCCTCGCTAGCGTGTCCTAAAGAGGACGTGTTCTCACGAACACGGGAGGCACAGTGGGGAAACGACGAGTGGCGCGGGGTGAGCGCCGGGCCCGGGAGTTCGAAGCATTCGTCGCGGGCGCGGGCGGTCGGCTGCTGCATGCCGCGACGCTGCTCACCGGAGAGCCCCCGGACCGCTGCGAGGCGGCCGAGCGCCTACTGACCGCCGCGCTGGCGGGCACGTACGCGAACTGGGACCAACTCCGCGGCGAAGACCCCTACGAACGTACGCGCCAAGAGCTCGCCGCTCGCTTCGCGCACACGGCCTGGCGGCACCGCCTCCCGGGTCCACCCGCGCGCGGGCTGCTGGCTCAACTGACGCCGCGGGAACGGTTGGTGCTGGTGCTGCGGCTGTACGAGGGGGTGGCCGAGGAGGTCACAGCCGCGACGCTCGGCCTGCCCGCGGACCGGGTGCGCGCGATCTGCGCCCGGGCCATCTCGACGATGCGCGCCCGGTCCCACGACGAAACGGGCGCGACGGCGAAGCCGCCCCGTACCGCACCCGCCGCACCCGCCACGCCCACGACACCAGCCGTGCCCGCGACACCAGCCGCACCCGCCGCACCCGTGACACCGGCCGTACCCATCGCACCCCCCGCGCCCCCGACACCCGCAGGCCACTCCGTGGGCGGTCCCGTGTCATGAGCTCCTGGGATCGTAGGGAGGACGAGGTGCGGGAACTGTTGGATGCTCAGCCGCAGCCCGTGGTGCCGTGGGACCTGGCGGCGCGGGCGGCGGTGCGCGGACAGCGGGCGATGCGGCGGCGCCGGGCCGTACACCTGGCTGTTTGGGCCGTCCTGCTCGCCGCGCTCATCACCTTCACGGTATGGGCGGCGCTCACCGAACCGTGGGCCGCATCGCCCCGCACGACGACACCGCCGCTTGAGGGGTGGTGACCAGAGGGACGCGAGGCGAGGCGTGCCATGCCGTACCGAAACGCGGCTTGGCTCGGCTGGCCTGCACCTGGCGTGCCCAAACGTAGCGTGGCGTGATCTAGCCAACCACTGGCACCGGCCGCTGGCACCTGCGAGGCCCTTGCCCCGCAGGTGCAACAAGCCAATCCATGAACCACGCGACTCACGCAACTCGAATGAACCACGTGAACCGCATGAACCAACCGACTAACGAGCAACCAAGGCAACGCGTCGGCCGACTGCGTCCTAGCCCAGTGCCTGCTTGAGGTCCGCGATCAGATCGTCCGCCGACTCGATGCCGACGGAGAGCCGGACCAGGTCGGCCGGGACCTCAAGTGCGGAGCCGGCTACGGACGCGTGCGTCATCCGGCCCGGGTGCTCGATCAGCGACTCGACGCCGCCCAACGACTCGCCCAGGGTGAAGAGTTCCGCCCGGTTGCAGACGTCAATCGCGGCCTGTTCACCGCCCGCGACACGGAAGGAGACCATGCCACCGAAAGCACGCATCTGCTTGACGGCGACCTCATGGCCCGGGTGCTCCTCAAGGCCCGGGTAGTAGACCTGGGCGACCTTCGGGTGGGAGGTGAGGAGCTCGGTGATCCGGGTGGCGTTCTCGCAGTGCCGGTCCATACGCACGGCCAGCGTCTTGGTGCCGCGCATGACCAGCCACGCGTCGAACGGTCCGGCGACGGCGCCCATGGCGTTTTGGTGGTACGCCAACTCATCGGCCAGGCCGCTGTCGGAGGTGATGAGCGCGCCGCCGACGACGTCGGAGTGACCGCCCATGTACTTCGTGGTGGAGTGCACCACGATGTCCGCGCCGAGGGCCAGCGGCTGCTGGAGGTAGGGGCTGGCGAACGTGTTGTCCACGACCAGCCGGACGCCCGCGGTGCGTGCGACGTCGGCGATGACGGCGATGTCGGTGATGCCGAGCAGCGGATTGGTCGGCGTCTCGACCCAGATCAGCTTGGTGTTCGGACGGATCTCGGCCCGTACCGATTCCGGGTTCGAGCTGTCGGCGACCGACCACTGCACACCCCAGCGCTCGACGACCTTGGAGATCAGGCGAAACGTCCCGCCATAGGCGTCGTTCGGGATGACAACGTGGTCGCCGGGGGTGAGGAGGGCCCGCAGCAGGCAGTCCTCGGCCGCAAGGCCGGAGGCGAAGGCCAGGCCGCGGCTGCCGCCCTCTAGCGCCGCCAGGTTTTCTTCGAGGGCGGTACGGGTCGGGTTGGCGGACCGGCTGTACTCGTAGCCGTTGCGCAGCCCGCCCACGCCGTCCTGCTTGAACGTGGAGACCTGATAGATCGGCGGGACCACGGCGCCGGTGGCCGGGTCCGCGGCCTGCCCCGCGTGGATGGCAAGCGTCTCGAAGCTCTGGGATGCGTGCGGCTTAGGGTGCTGGTCAGTCATGAGTCCGAGCGTAATGGTCCGCGTCCGGCCGCCGCCGCTATCTCACGGCTTGGCTCGTGAACGGCGCGCTTACGCTGTATGACGAAGGCCGTGCCACGGGTCCCCACCGCCCCGCGGGCCCGCAGCGGCGCTTGGGCCAGCGCCGCAACCGGTTTCGCGGCCGGCACGGGCCGTGAACCCGGCACCGCGCGGGCCACGGGTCCAGCGACAGACGGCCAGGAGGCACACGGCCACGGAGACGTACGGCCCGCAGCGGCAAACGGCCTCCGGGGCAGGCGGGACAGACGGGCTTACGGAACAGACAGGCTCAGAACAGACAGGCTTACGGGACAGACGGGTTTACGGGCTTACGGACCGCGCCGACGACGGTGCGGCCCCGACGAGATCACACGGGACAGCATCATGGAGTTTCTGCTCATCCTTATCGGCCTCGTCACGATCGGCGGGGTGCTGATCGTGCCGGCGCTGCGACGACGGCGCGGCGGCCAAGAGGCCACGGCGGGCGCGCTGCGGGCCACCGACCCCGGCGAGTACGGCTTCGTGCCCGTCGAACGGCTTGACGTACGGCTGCCGGGGCCCGACGAGGAACTGACCGACACGCTGACCGAGGTGGCCAGGACCCAGGACTGGCGGCCCGTCTCGCGGCTGCTGGCGCACACCGACGCGTCGTCGGAGCTGCGCTGGCAGCGGGTGCAGACGCTGGCGGGCGCGGCCGTGCACGAGCTAGCGCGCACGCCGGGGCAAGGCGGCGTGTGGCTGCGCACGTGGCGCGTCGAGGCGCCCAAGGACCCGGGTGGCGCCGCGGTACACGCGGAGTTCCTGGTTCGCCAGGCGCTGCGGGACACCAGCTCCGAGGACTTCTCCATGATCCTTGAGGAGGCCCGCACGGTGTGCGGCGAGGCGGCGCTGCTGGCGCCGGGCGACCCGGTCCCGTACATCATCGAACTCGGCATCGGCCGCGGCCTCGGCTACCGCCAGGCGGACTTCGAAGAGCTGTGGTCCAAGGTCCGCGACCGGGCCCCGCAGCACATGGGCGCGCATCTGGCCGCGCTGCACTACTGGTGCGAGAAGTGGCACGGCTCGCAGGACCTCGCGGACGAGTTCACCCACAAGGCGGCGGGCGCGGCCCCGGAGAAGAGCCTGCTGCCCGCGCTGCCGCTGTTCGCGGTCTTCGACCATCTGCCGGAGGCCAATTTGGTACAGGGCCTCTACCGCAGCGCCGTCGTCACCCGCGCCATCGAGGGCGCCCTGTATGCGGTACGGGAGGCGCCCGCTGACCACCCGATGTTGCCACACGTCCGTCATCTGCTGGTGTGGTTCCTGGTGCGCGCCGAGCGGTACGCGGAGGCCATCGCCCAGCTCCGCCTGGTGGACGGCCACGTCGGCGCGCTGCCATGGTCCTACGGCCCGGACCCGGCGGCGGCGTACGCGACGTACCGCGCGCTGGCGGTCGCTGGCTGGGAGGGAACGGGCGGCACTCCGGCGACGCTGCCGCAGTAGGCGGGCAGGGGCCCGCCCGCTGTCTGTACGTCGCCGTCGCCTGTACGGGCAGCATGGGCGCGGCTGCGGGCGCGGCGCGGGCGGGCTCGGAATGTGTCCGTGGCGGCGCGCGTTGTACGGTGCGGCCGACCGCCCGCCCTGCCTGGAGACGTGATGCTGTTCAACCGCCACAAAAGCCATCTACCGTCCGCCGACGAAGCGCTCGCGGGTCGAGCCGAGCGGACGTTCTCCGTCCCCGACCGACACACCATCCTCGGCAACCCGCTGCTCGGCCCCTACCCCGACGGCCTCCTGGTCGCCGACTTCGGCCTGGGCTGCTTCTGGGGCGCCGAGCGCGTGTTCTGGCAGGCCCCGGGCGTGTGGACCACCCTCGTCGGCTACCAGGGCGGGCATACGGTCAACCCGACATACGAAGAGGTGTGCAGCGGTCTGACCGGGCACACCGAGGCGGTCCGTGTCGTCTACGACCCCTCCGTGACCTCCTACGGGGCGCTGCTGAAGCTCTTTTGGGAGTCCCACGACCCCTCCCAGGGCTTCCGGCAGGGCAATGACGTGGGCACGCAGTACCGTTCGGCGATCTACACCCACTCCGACGCCCAGCGCACGGAAGCGGAGTCGTCCCGCGCCGCCTACCAGTCGGTCCTCACCGCCTCCGGTTACGGCGACATCACCACAGAACTCCTGCCGGCCGGCCCCTTCTATCCGGCGGAGGCCCCCCATCAGCAGTACCTCGACAAAAACCCCGCGGGCTACTGCGGCATAGGCGGCACGGGAGTCTCCTGCCCGATCGGGGTGGCTCCGGCCGCCGACAAGTGAGTCCCCACCTCACCGATGAACTCATGGCACGGCCACGGCGGGAACCGCTGCCGCCGGGTCCACCTGTGGCCGTGCCGGCCGCAGGGCTTCCGCTTCCAAGTCCGCCGGCGCAGGCGCGACCGAGCCCACCGGGCCCCGCTCACGCGCCGGCGTGCAGCGCGTAGCCGAGGAGGGCCAGCGCGGCGGTGCTGGTGAGGGCGCGGGCGGTGTTCCAGCGGGTCCAGCGGGGGGCGAAGGAGGCCCGTACGGTCGCCGGGGCAGGGATGTGGTCAAGGTCGCCTGCGGTGGCCAGGGCGGTGTTGAGGGGGATGTTGACGGCGAAGGTGATGGCGAGGGCCATGGCGTGGAGGAGGCCCGCCGCCGCGATCCATGGCAGGGCCGGGCGGCCGTCGCCGCTGAGGTGGAGCAGCGCGGCGAGGAGGGTGAGCAGCGGGGCACCGGCGAAGCACAGGGCGAACCAACCGTTCAAGATCGCCTCGTTGATGCGTCGCATCACCACGATGAACGTGCGGTCGTCCACCCGCCGCAGGCCCGGCATGACCGCCATGGCGAACGCGGCGAACAAGCCGGCCAGCACACCGGTGGTGACGGTTGCCGCAAGGAGTACGGCCGTCCGAAGGGTCTCGTTCATCGTTCCTCGCCTCCGATTCGAGTGTGGGCGGCCGGCGGCGGTGGGCTGGTTGGAGACGACGGCGCATGGCCCGTACGGCCGGAGCCTCTCGGTGCGTGCATGGCTTCAGTAAAGCTCCATGCGACTTTCCGGGCCATGATCGGGCCGCTCGGTTCCATATGCGAGCGTCTCACCCGGTTACGCTGGCTGGGTGGACGCACTCGCTGATCTGCTGGACGGACCGCGCGCTCGGGGCGCCTTCTTGATGCGGTCGATCATGGACCCACCGTGGGCCGTACGCATCGAGGATCGGGCGCCGCTGACGCTGGTGTCCATGGTCCGCGGTGACGCCTGGCTGGTCCCCGACGATGGCGCGCCGGTCCCGCTGCGGACCGGGGATATCGCAGTGGTGCGCGGACCTGATCCGTACACCATCGCCGACGACCCGGCCACGCCGCCGGGTGCCGTGATCCACCCCGGTGAGCTCTCCACGACGCCGGAAGGCGAGGAGTTGTGTGCGGTGCTGGACCTGGGCGTACGCACCTGGGGCGAGCGCACGGACGGCTCGGCGGTCATGATCAGTGGCACGTACCAGATGCACGGCGAGATCACCCAGCGGCTGTTGCGTGCGCTTCCGCCGCAGCTCGTCCTGGATGGGCAGAGCTGGGATTCGCCGTTGCCCGCGCTGCTGGCGAGCGAGATCGTCAAGGATGAGCCGGGCCAAGAGGTCGTTCTCGATCGGCTGTTGGACCTATTGCTGATCGGGGTGTTGAGGGCGTGGTTCTCGCGGCCCGAGGCGAAGGCACCGCCCTGGTACCTGGCCCAGAGTGACCCCGTCGTGGGGCGGGCGCTGCGGCTGATCCACGACGATCCCGCCCAGCAGTGGACCGTGGCCGAGTTGGCCGCCAAGGCGGGAGTCTCCCGTGCCGCGCTGGCTCGCCGTTTCACCGCGCTGGTCGGCGAGCCTCCCATGGCGTACCTGACGAACTGGCGGCTGGCACTCGCCGCCGATGCGTTGCGCGAGCCCGATGTGACGATCGGCGCGGTGGCCCGACAGGTCGGGTACGGGAGCGCGTTCGCGCTCAGCGCCGCCTTCAAGCGGGTGCGCGGCATCAGCCCGCAAGAACACCGCATCGGCGGCACCCGCACGCCTTCTGACGGCTGATTGGTAGATCGCCGGTCAGTGGACAAGGGTTAGGGGACGGGGGTCGCTTCGGCTGTATCGCTGTATCGCTGTATGGCCGTATGGCCGTATGGCCGTATGGCCGTATGGCCTGGCGGTGGGTCGCCGTCGATTGCCCCCACCACCAACCAGGCAGAGCAGCGAGACCCGGCAGGACCGGCGGAGCCGACGCAGCGCGCGGAGCGGGTAGGACAGCCAGCCGGGAGCGACCGGCCACCGGTTGTCCGGTGGCCGGCCATCTCGGGGGCAGCGCCAGGTGCGCCGCTCAACGGGCCTGCGGCTGGCGGCGCTAGCGCGTCAGCGCACGCGAGGGCATCCGATGCCTGGCCACCTCCGCCAGGCCGTCCACGCCGGCCAGGTGACCGGGGCGACGCGGCAGCGTGGCGAGGTCGGTGACGACGACCAGTTCGCTGCGCGCGGTACGCAACCACACCTGTGCGCCGGCCAACCCAGCGGGAACGGTGTACGTACCCGTGTCGTACGCCACCGCGTCCACCCCGCTCACTCTCGCCTGCTGACCGAGCCCGAGGGTGCACGGCGCGGGCGGTAGCGGGTGCAGCCGGGCGCGCTCCAGCGTCAGTCGGGTGGCGGGCGTGTCGCCGTCCGCCGGCTGACCCTGCCCCCGGCTGTGTTCCCGGCCGTATTCGCGGCCTTGGCCCGCGCCGTCATCGCATTCCCGGGCGTGCCCGTCTCCGAATCCTCGCCAGTGGCGCACCTGGCTGTTGAACCATTGGCCGAATTCCTGGCATGCCGCCTGGAGTTCGGCGAAGGACGCGTACTCCCCCCGCAGGTCCGCCTCGACGGGTGCGAGGTCCGCCGCGGCGACGCGCACGCCGGCCTGGGTGCCACCACCTTCCGGGTCGTGCGGGACGCAGGTGCGTACCTGCATGCCGTAGTGGCGTCCGGCGGCGACGACATCCGGATGACGTGTTCCGGTGTCCTGGCGCAGTCGGGTGAGCAGATACGTCGGGGCGCCACCCAGCGCCGTGAGCGTGGCGTCCAGGGAACACACCAGGCTGCCCAGCGAGCGGTCCCGGCAGGGGATGACCAGCCGGAACCGTGACCAGGCCAGCCAGGCCGAGAACAGCGCGGTACGGCGCGGTTCACCGTCCGGGCCCGGGACCAGGGGCCCCGGCCCCCAATCGTACTGAAGCCACAGACCAGGCTCGGTCACCCACGGCCGGTAGACGCGTCGGCTGCCGCTGCGCCAACGGGCCTTGGCTTCGGCGAGGATGCGTCGTGTCGTGCGCTCGCTGCCGTTGAAGCCCATCCTTATCAGCCGCTCGTGCGCCCGTACGGCACTGATGTGGCCCTCGGAACGGTCCACCCATTCCTCGATCTTCTCGGAGTACGCGTCGGCCAGCCGTGACCGGCGCGAGGGGCCGGTCACCGGTCGTCCGGCGTCCCTGGCCGTCACGTACCGGCGGACGGTCTTCGGATCGCAGCCGACGATCTTGGCAGCCGAGTACACGCTCTCGGTGGCGTCGTACGCCACCAGGATTTCGATGATCTCCCGGTCGGTCATCTTCATGACGCCACCCCCTGGCGAACCGCCGCGCAACGAACCGGCCGCTCCACAAGCGGGGAGACATCGGCGTAAGGGGAGCCAGCGGTGTGCGCAGGCTGCTGTGGCGGACGGGAGTGTACGCACCTCGGCTGGTGCAGGAGGTCGCGCATCGGCTGGTGCGGGAGGTCGCACCTCGGCTGGTGCGGGTGCCCGTTCGGCGTTTCGGCGAATGGCGTTAAGTGCTCACGGCACATGGACATCACGTGTGCTCTCTGTCTCGAACGAAAGGGTGACGGTGACGCGCTGGAGGGCGCGTCAGCGTTAACCCGGGAGTTCGACGACGTCGTGAGGGCGCTCGTGGAGGGGAGAGTCCGTGTCCCGCACCCGACCGTCAGTGGTGCGCGGCGGAACGAAGAGGTGGGCCGCCGGCAGCCCCGGAGGGTCACCGGCTCGCTTGGTCTGATCGCCGCCGGAATGGCCGCAGCCGGAATGGCCAACCGGCGCGACCGGCCCCAGCGGGCCGCACGGCCCATGGTGGCAAGGCCGCTTCGGCCCGCACCCGGAATCGTCGCCCGGGTGTCGGGCTCGCAGTCCGCGGTCACAGGACGGCTTGTCGGAACCGGGCGATGCGTGGGCGATGGTGATGCTGGCGGTGGCGGTGGGAGTGGTGGCAGTGGGGGTCGTGGCAGTGGGGGTGGTGGCGCTCGTGAAGGGCACGGCGGGCGGCGGGCCGATATGCGTTCCCGGGCCGGCTGCTACGCCGTGGCGTCCGGCCGGTCCGGCACCCTCGGCGGCGTCGGACGGTGTACGGTCCCCGCTCTCGTCAGCCCCGCAGTCCCCGGGGCGGTGGCTCTGGCCACCGGGGCACTGCGACGCATCGGACTCCTGAGACGACGGCGACTCCTGTCGCGACGGCGACTTCGGGGCGTCGGGGGCGGGCGAGGTCTGAGGTGACTGCGGAGCGCCGAAGGGCGGGCCGGTCAGCCCAGGGGCGACGGGCAACGGACGTGCAGGCGCCTGCCCGCCCTGGTCGTGATCCCTGCCCTGGTCGTCGCCCTTGCCTTTGCCGGGGGCTTCGCCCTTGCCGTCACCTTGGCCTTGGCCTTGGCCCTGGCCCTGGCCCTTATCGTGCTCACCCTCGCCCTTGCCTTTACTCTGACCGTGATCGCCCTTGCCTTGGCTCTCACCGTGGCCGCGGTCGCCCTTGTCCTTGCCGTCCTGGCCGTGGCCGCCCGCGCCGTGCTGGGCCTGGCCGGCGCCGCCCTTGCCCTGGCCGGGTCGGCCGGCACGCGGGCCGCCGGTGGCGCCGTGCGCCGCACCGTCATCTCGCTTGTCAGCGCGGTCAGCCCTTCGGCCAGCGCCCTTAGTTGGACGCTTGGCTGCCTGCTTGGCTGCTTGGCTGGCTACCTGTCGGTCCGACGTGCGTGCGACCTGTCGTTCCGTCTTTCCTGCGGGGCGGTGCTCGGCTGCGGCGAAAGTCCCGTGCACGTCTTTCGCGGCCTGGTTCCTAGCCTTGTGGGAGGCCCGGTGCGTGCCCTGCGCGGGGCCATGCCCCGACCGGTTGACAGCCCGATCATCCGGCGGCACCGCCGCGGGCACGTGCTTGGCCCGCTTGTCCGGCTGGGATTCCCCGGCGTGCGCCTGACCCGCGTGGATGGCGGCCAGCATCAGCAAGCCACCGAGAACGCACAGCACCAGGAGTGCGCGCCGAGACGCGGACGCGCAACGGCGCACCACGGTAAAGACGGAGAGACACGCCGTCACGGTGAGTTCCTCCCCCTTCGGCTCACAGAACTGGCGGTGCACGCATCGAACACGAACGCACACGGTGGTGCAACCCCTGCTGCCCGGCGCGTTGTTGGCCGCGGGGGCGCGCGGGCAGAGCTTGCTGACCACGCCCTCGGTCACGAGGGAGCCCGTACCCGCTCACTACTGGCCCCCTATCGGCCCGTACAGCCTGGTACCGATCCGTCCCGCGGCTGGCGGTGGCACTCGTCGCGGCGAGAGTACGAGGCGCTTGCGCCATACGGGCTGAACTGACGTCGGGGACGCGCCGTATCGGCTTGTCCGAGCGCAACTCACTGTCCCGCCGCGGCCCTTGACGGACTAATCTGCTGCTTCATGGGATCGGCGTCATCAGGCACCCACGTGGGGGCACAGCGGGACCTGGTCGAGCCCCGGGATGGCCGGGCTGACCAGGACGACCGGGTTGACAGCGTGTTGACGCTCTCCCGGCTCGCCACCAAGCGCGGAGCCGTGCGGGCCATCCTCGACTGGCTCGGGCGCCGCACCGGCGGCATCGCCACGCTGCTCGACACCGACGGCGCCTCGGTCGTTGTACCTCCGCCAGCACCGAGCGCCACGTTGCGAGCGGCGGCGGACGCGGTGGTGACACTGCATCGGCGTGGCACGCCTTCCGCGATCCTCGACCGGCCAGGCAGCGCTCCACCACACAGCAACGACCTCAGCAGCCCCACACCGGGCAGCGCCGAGCCGAGCCGTGGCACCGGCGGGAGCACGGTGTTCCTTGTGGCGCTGACCGCCGGCGCCGGTGGCGGCCACAAAGAGCCCAGGCCCGGGCGGCGACAGCCTCCGTATCTGGTCCTCATCGCCCCGGACAGTCCAGGCAGCCCGGACGGCCCGGACAGCGGCCTCGACGGCCCGACCGGCCGCTCCAAGCGGCACCACGTACTCCTCGCCGACACCGCCCGCACTCTGAGCCTGTGCTGGCGACTCGAAGAGGCCGAGCGTGACCGGCTTCGTGTGGAGACCGCCGAGGCACACAGCCGCGAGGCGGTGCTGCACCTGCTGATGGTCGGCAGCGTCCCGGCCGCGCATCGGATCGCCGCCGCGCTGCAACCGCCCCTGCCGCAGCTCGCCTACGTGTATGTGATCGAATGTCCTGGTCAGCGACGGTACGAGATCGCAGACCGGATCACTCGCGCCGCCCGCGGCAAGGCGTGGATCGTGCCCTGTCCGGTACGCCCCACCCATCTGATCGCCCTCGTCCCGGCCACGACGGCGACCGCCGACACAGCACTGAACTGTGCCAGCGACTTCCGCGCACCGCACGGGGAACTCCCCGGCGCCGCCCGTACGTTCGGCAGAGCCGAGCAACGGCCTGGCGCCAGCCTTGAGATGATGGACGACGACGCGACCGGGGTGCGCGGGCTCGATCGGAAGATCTCCGAACGGGTCCCCGAGTGTTTGATCGGCGTGAGCAGTGAGGTGCCGCTACGCGAGACCCCTATCGGCTACGGGCAGGCGTTTCACGCGCTGGCGGTGGCCCGCACCGCCCCCAGCGGGCGGGCCAGTTTCCAACGGGATTCCGACCTGTCGCCGTTGGCGGTGCCGCAGGGCTTCCGGTGGGCCCAGGACTTGCTGGCGCCGTGCGTGCACTACGCACCACCGCGCCGGGCCGACCCCGGCGGCGACGAGCTGCTCGGCACGCTCAGCTCCTGGCTCACCTTCGGCAGTGCGGCCAGTCGGCATCTGAAAATTCACCGCAATACGCTGGCCGCCCGCGTACGACTTATCGATGAATTGCTCGGGCTCGATCTGGGCCGGCTCGCCGACCAGTCGGCCGCCTGGTTGGCGTTGCAGCTCAACTCTCCGCGCGTACCGGTGTCAGCGACGGAACCGCCCGCCACCTTGGATGCGCTCCTCGCCACGCCGGCAACAGAGGTGTGGGCCCGGGCCCGGCTCCAGCCGCTGGAACGGGCCAACCTGCCATCGGGCACGGCGACGGTACGCGCTTGGCTACGGGCCGACGCCAAGCTTCCGCTGGCAGCAGCGCAGTTGGGGATCTCGCTGCCCGGCGCCCGCAAGCGGCTGACCAGGGCGGAGGAGGTGTTGGGACGCTCATTGCTGCACGCGCCCAGCGCGAAACACGAACTGTGGCTAGCCATGCGGGCGCTCGGCACCCTGTGATCGGGGACTGACCAGTCACCCACACCAACCACAGCGGTCACGGCAACCACGGCAACCACGGCAACCACGGCAACCACGGCAACCACGGCAACCACGGCAACCACGGCAACCACGGCAACCACGGCAACCACGAGACACTAGCCACGCTCACCGCACCCACCCGCTGATCTCGGCATAGTCGGAGACCATCCGCAGGCCGCACGGCAACTGGCAGATGCGTCAAGCACACATGCGCCTCACATACGTACGGAGTTCAATCACCAGTCGGTGGGCAACCAGTGACCGCCCTGACTGTGCATTCTGTTCCTCGCCTTCGGATGTTCGAGCCCCCTACTGTCCACACAAGGCCCCGGCGGGCCGGCCCGGAAACGCCGCATCCTCCCCCCTGATGAGGCGAAGCGCGGCTTCCTCCCCATTGAGCCGTCGCACTCACGCGTCCGCGTAACCCCGCCGGTGCCTGGTCGGAGCGCGGGCGCCACACAGCAGAACAGGACCGTTGATGAGCCATCACCACGACTCGCTTCTCGCATGTCAGGACCCTCGGCTCAACATCAGCGACGGTTACGTCTTCCGGGGCCACAGGGGCACCGTCTTCGCCCTCACCGTCAACCCGCTATCCGGCCAGGGCGGCTTCCATGACGACGAGAGCCTGTACGAGTTCAAGATCGACACCAATGGTGACGCGGTCGAGGACATCACCTACCGCTTCACCTTCTCGCCGATCACGTTCGCGCCGTTCAGCACGCGCGGCACGCAACGCTGGGAGCTGCGGCGCTTCGACGGCGACGCGGCGCGCGACCGCGCTGCCGATGGCACGGTCCTGCTGCGCGGCATCACCGGGGAACCGGCCGAACTGGTGCTGCCGGCCACGAGGCCGGGCACAGGACAGGACACGGGGCAGGGCACGGGGCAGGGCTCCGAAGCCGTAGCAGACCGCGACGGCGGGCTGCGGGCCTGGGCGGGACGGGCCGGTGACCCGCTCTGCGTCGAAGACGCGGTCGTCACCGCCGTCAAGACCGGCATCGCGCAGGGCACGGCGCCCGACCTCGCGCAGTTCGAACGGGAGTTGGCCACCAGCTCGTTCACGGGCACCGATGTGTACGCAATCGTCCTTGAGGTGCCCGAGGCCGACCTGGGCGGCGCCCCGGAGATCGGTTTTTGGGGCGTGACGGTGCTCGCCATCGAAGCGGGCGGCTGGCAACAGATCAACCGCTGTGCGACCCCGCTACTCAACGCCCTCTTCAACCTCGCAAACCCCGCACACACCTCAGACACAGAAGACACAAAAGACACCACACACACCACAGACACCGACCAGCACATCGGCTTCCATGCGACGGTGCCCACCGAGGACCGGGAGCGATACGGGCCCGAGGTACTGGCTGCCATCAAGCGCGGCGCGGCAGCGGCCGGCGCCGTCACCGATCCCGCCGCGCACGCGGCCCGCGTACACGACCTGTTGCTACCCGACATCCTCCGCTACGAGGTGGGCACCGACGCCGCGTTCGAGGTGAAGCGGCGCAACGGGCGCGGGCTCACTGACTGCACTTCGGAGGTGATGTTCGAGCTAGTGCTCGGCGTACCGGTCAGGTTGGGGCTTGACGCAAGCGCGGCCACGGGGGTGCTGCGCGATGGATTCCCCTATCTGGCTCCGCCAAAGGCGGAGCGGTGATCCGGCGCCTCACGCCCGCGGCGGCGCGCGCACCCCATGGGGTCGCCGCCGCCGCCGCGGCGGCGGTGTGGCGGCCTGGCTCGGCGCCCTGCCCTCCGCTCGATACCCGAAGTGCCACGATGAGGGCGCACTCATCTCCGTTCCCGGCCCCGCGGCGGCTGTGGCCGGGAACGGGCTGACCTGGGCGCTACGGCCCGGCGCACCACCGGTGGAGCGGCTGCGCGGCCTCCGCGGCCCGCTCGCCGCTGCTCGGCTGACCGTTGGCTGGGGCGAGCAGGCGCGCGCCGGGACGCGCGCGGGCGCGCCCGCCTGGCAGCGCCGGGTCAACCCCTACGGTTCCGTACCGCGTCTGACCGTACGGGGGCGAGCCAGCGCTTTCGGATTCCGGTCCCCGCACCCTACGAGGCGTACAAAAGAGGACCCATGGCACAACTCACCCTCCGGCAGGCCCATGAAGCGGACCATGCGCCCATCGTGGCGGCCATCCAGACCTGGTGGGGCGACACTCGCACTCCGGATGAGGCCCGCGAACTCTCCCTGCTGCTCCCCCGACTCTTCCTCCAGCACTTCGCGGCGACGAGCCTGATCCTGAACGAGGTCGGGATCGGGATCGAGGTCAAAGCCGAGGCCGAGGACCCGACTCCAGGCGGGGCCACAGGTACCACAGGTGTCACACTCGTCACTGACGTCACCGATGCCGGCCCTGGCACGAGCAGCGCCCAACCGACCGAGCGCATCGCCGGGTTTCTGGTCGGCTTCCACTCGCCCGATCGGCCCGGCACCGCGTACATCCACTTCGTCGGCGTCCATCCAAAGCTGCGCCACCAGGGCGTCGCCCGACAGTTGTACGAGCGATTCTTCGCCCAAGCCGCCGCGGCAGGCCGGCAGGAGGTACGGGCCATCGTCTCCCCGGCGAACAAGCCGTCCATCGCCTTCCACCGCGCCATGGGCTTCGAGCCCGATGCCGGCGACTACGAGAGCAACGGCGTGCCCGTGCACCGCGATTACGACGGCCCCGGGCACGACCGCATCAGCTTCCGCCGCCTGCTGGCCGTACCACCAACGGCGACGGGGGCGACAGGGGCGACGAGCACAGCGACAGCGCCGGGCTGACACCGCTCGGGGGTATCCCGTACGGCGCCCCCACACGTCCTGTACGACACCCGCCCCAAGACCGCACCGCAACCCACCCCACCCCGCGCCCAGGTCACATCGGCGGCCCGGGCCAGCGCTCCCAGGCGCCGGACCATCCGAGGTCACGCTCGGTCCGGCGCCTGGGTCATTGATGAGCCAAGACCGGGCCCCGGGACACAACCAACAACCACAACCACCACCGGAACCGGGCCCCTGCCCAAGCCCCGGGCCCGGGCCAAAACCGGGTACCGGGGGCTCAGGTCCTGTGGCTCAGCGGCCCGTGGCCTACGACCCCAGGATCGTCGTCAGGAACTCGCCGGTCCACGCCAGGAGTTCGCGCCCCACCACCGGCTTGCCGCCCACCCGGCCCGTCGTGGGCCGGGGCACCAGGATCTGGCGTGTCGCCGGCTTGAACACCGTGCGTGGGTGCAGCCGCTTGAGGCGCAACTCCTGCGACTCGCGCAGCTCCACCGGGCCGAAGCGCACGTTGGTGCCCTGCAAGGTGATATCACCGACGCCGCAGGCGCGGGAGAGCAGCCGTAGGCCCGCGACGAGCAGCAGGTTTTCCACGGGCTCGGGCAGCGGCCCGTACCGGTCGGTCAACTCCTCACGGACGGCCGTGATGTCCTGCTCGTTGCTCACCGCGGCGATGGACCGGTACGCCTGGAGGCGCAGCCGCTCACCGGGCGCGTAGTCGTGCGGAACGTGCGCGTCCACCGGCAGTTCGATCTTGACCTCAAGTGGCGGCTCCTCCTCGGCCCCGCCCTCCAGGGTCGTCCGGTAGTCGGCGACGGCCTCGCCGACCATCCGTACGTACAGATCGAAGCCGACGCCCGCGATGTGCCCCGACTGCTCGCCACCGAGCAGGTTGCCCGCGCCCCGGATCTCCAGGTCCTTCATCGCCACGTACATGCCGGCGCCCATCTCGGTGTGCTGGGCGATGGTGGCAAGGCGCTCGTGCGCCGTTTCGGTGAGCGGCTTCTCCGGCGGGTAGAGGAAGTACGCATATCCGCGCTCGCGGCCACGCCCCACCCGGCCGCGGAGCTGGTGGAGTTGGGAGAGGCCGAAGTTGTCACCGCGCTCGACGATCAGGGTGTTGGCGTTGGAGATGTCGATGCCGGATTCGACGATGGTGGTGGAGACCAGCACGTCGAATTTGTTCTCCCAAAAGTCCACCACCACCTGCTCCAGGGCGCTTTCGCCCATCTGCCCGTGTGCGGTGGCGATGCGCGCCTCCGGCACGATCTCGCGCAGCTTGGCAGCGGCCCGGTCGATGGACTCGACGCGGTTGTGGATGTAGAAGACCTGGCCCTCGCGCAGCAGTTCACGACGGATGGCGGCGCCGATCTGCCGCTGCTCGTACGGGCCGACGAAGGTCAGCACCGGGTGCCGCTCCTCCGGCGGCGTGGTGATGGTGGACATCTCACGGATGCCGGTGACAGCCATCTCCAGCGTTCTGGGGATGGGCGTGGCGGACATGGTGAGTACGTCCACGTTGGCGCGCAACTTCTTGAGCTGCTCCTTGTGCTCGACGCCGAACCGCTGCTCCTCGTCCACGATGACCAGGCCCAGATCCTTGAACTTGGTGTCGGATGAGAACAGCCGGTGGGTGCCGATGACAAGGTCAACGGAGCCGTCCCGCAGCCCCTCAAGTACGGCCTTGGCCTCCGAGTCGCTCTGGAACCGGGACAGCGCCTTGACCACCACGGGGAACTGGCCATACCGCTCGGTGAACGTCCCGTAGTGCTGCTGGACCAGCAGCGTGGTCGGCACGAGGACCGCGACCTGTTTGCCGTCCTGAACGGCCTTGAAGGCGGCCCGTACCGCGATCTCGGTCTTGCCGTAGCCGACATCGCCGCAGACCAGCCGGTCCATCGGGATCGACTTCTCCATGTCCTCCTTGACCTCGGCGATGGTGGTGAGCTGGTCGGGCGTCTCCACGTACGGGAAGGCGTCCTCCAGTTCGCGCTGCCAGGGGGTGTCGGCGCCGAAGGTGTAGCCGGGGGCGGCCATCCGGGCCGAGTAGAGCTTGATCAGGTCGGCGGCGATCTCCTTGACCGCCTTCTTGGCCCGCGCCTTGGTCTTGGTCCAGTCGGCGCCGCCGAGCCGGTGCAAGGTGGGGGCCTCGCCACCGACGTACTTGGTGACCTGCTCCAACTGGTCGGTCGGCACGAACAGCCGGTCGCCGGGCTGGCCGCGCTTGGCCGGGGCGTACTCAACCAGCAGATACTCGCGGGTCGCGCCCTGCACGGTGCGCTGCACCATCTCGATGTAGCGGCCCACGCCGTGCTGCTCGTGGACGATGAAGTCGCCGGCCTGGAGGGTCAGCGGGTCGATGGTCTTCCGGCGCCTGGCGGGCATCCGGGTGCCGTCCTTGCCCGCCGCCTTTTGGCCGGTGAGGTCGGTCTCGGTGAGCACCGCGAGCTTGAGTCCCGGGTCGATGAAGCCGCGCTCGATGGAGCCGCAGGACACGTGCACCAGTGAGGGGGAGATCTCGGCGAGGTCGGGGTCGAGCCGGGCCGCGATGCCCTCGCCGCTGAGCACCTCGACGGTGCGGGTGGCGGGGCCGTGGCCCTCGGTGAGGAAGACGGTGCGCCAGCCCTCGGCGATCCAGCCCTTGGTGTCGGCTAGCGCGCGGGCGATGTCGCCGCGGTAGAGCTCGGGGGCGCGCATGCCCAGGGTGAGGGTGTCGCCCGCCAGCTCGCCTGCGGTGTCCAGCGTGCTCTCCTCGGCGGCGAACGGCGAGATGGACCACCACATCATGCCCAGCTCACGGGCCCGGTCCCGGACGTCGGCGATGCCCCACAGCGAGGCCGCGTCCAGGTCGATGGGGGCCTGCCCACCAACGGCCGATGCCGCCCACGACGCCTGCAAGAACTCCTGGCTGGTGGCCACCAGGTCGGCCGCCCGAGTACGTACCCGCTCCGGGTCGCAGACCACGGCCATGGCGCCCGTGGGCAGCACGTCGAGCAGCAGCTCCATCTCGTCCACCAGGACCGGCGCGAGCGATTCCATGCCCTCGACGGCGATGCCTTCGGCGATCTTGCCGAGCAGTTCGCCCAGCTCAGGATGGGCCTTGGCCAGCTCGGCGGCGCGGTGACGCACATCGGCGGTCAGCAGCAGCTCACGACACGGCGACGCCCACAGCCCATGCTCGGCGACTTCGAGCGAGCGCTGGTCGGCGACCTTGAAGTAGCGGATCTCCTCCACCTCATCGCCCCAGAACTCGACCCGCAGCGGGTGTTCCTCGGTCGGCGGGAAGACGTCCAGAATGCCGCCGCGCACGGCGAACTCGCCGCGCTTTTCGACCAGCTCCACCCGGGCGTACGCGGCTGCCGCGAGCCCGTCCACCACCTCGCCCAAATCCGCGCTCTGCCCGCTGCGCAACGCCACGGGCTCCAGCTCGCCAAGCCCCTTGACCTGCGGCTGAAGCACGGCGCGAATGGGCGCGACGACCACGCTGATGGGCCCAGCGGTCGGGTCGTCGGCGCTGGGGTGGGTCAGCCGCCGCAGCACGGCGAGCCGCCGCCCCACGGTGTCCGAGCGCGGCGAGAGCCGCTCGTGCGGCAGTGTCTCCCACGACGGGAACTCCGCCACGGCGTGCTCGCCGCCCTCGGGCATCAGCGAGCGCAGCGCGGCGGCCAGGTCCTCCGCCTCACGCCCCGTCGCGGTGACCGCGAGCACCGGCCGCCCCCCGGAGCGGGCGAGCGCGGCGACGGCCAGGGGCCGCGCGGCAGGCGGCCCGACGAGGTCGAGGTGCATGCGGTGACCATCCGAGGCCGCACGCACCGCCTCGGCGAGCGCGGAGTCTTTGACGACGGCATCGAGCAGACCGTGCAGGCTCATGAAGGGCTTCCGTCTCGGGGCTGGACAACGCGAACGGCCCGGCACGGCCTCGATGGGGATTGAGGCGAGGGCCGACCGGCTCACCGGAGGCCCAGCGAGCCGGGATGTCTTCAGAGTACGACGGTGGTGTGACAGCGCGACGCGAGCCCGGCTGGCTCCGGGGGTCCCCACGACCGCAAGCACCGCACCCCCGGGCGCTGCGCGGGGAGGTCACAAGGGCCAAGCAGTAACCTGAACGATGTGCGGGCGCTCTTGTCGCACAAGGGTCAGGTACTGGAACATGCCCCCTGGCAAGATCTCCTCCTGTATCGCCACCGACCGGCCCTGGTGGCTGGTGCCGTCAAGGTGCAGAGCCGCTGCGGCACGCACTAGCTCGTCGGCTCGTTCCTCTACCTGGGCGATGAAGACGAGATTCGGTGTCTCCCCGATGACGTGATGCGCGTCTGGGTCGTACTCCCAGCCCCCGTCACCCACCGGTAACCCGCGCACGCGCGGCGTCCATGATGCCCCGGATCTCGTCCACGGCCGCCCGCCACGCCTCATCGCCCCGGTCGAGCGACTGGACGGCACGTTCAGCAGCGTGAAGACGCTCCGCTACAAGGCGAAACCGCACGCTGAAGCAATCTGGAACCGTGTGACCGCGCCGGGCCTGTTCCGGCCACTGTCCCGGCATCCGTGGACAGTGCTCGGGTGGATGGTGACCATGGCGGCATGGTGACGTGGACCATTCAGCCGACACCCGTTGATGGCGCCGGCATCGAGGAGGCGATCTGGGAGTACGCCACCGAGGTCAGCCGGCGCGTGTGGGGGCGGCAGGCGACGGAGGTGGAGCTGCGCAAGGCCATCGCGGACGACCCGCACAGCGGTTTGGCTCCGCCGCACGGGGTGTTCCTCGTCGCCCGCGATCACGGTGGCGCAGTCCTGGGGTACGCGGGGGTGCGGCTTGTGGCCGGCCTGCCCGCGGCAGCGGAGGCCGGGCTTTCCGCGACGGCGGAGGTGAAGCGGTTGTACGTTCGTCCTGCCGGGCGCGGTATGGGGCTCGGCAAAGAGCTGCTGCGGGCCGCCGAAGTCGCCGCCCGCGGGCTGGGGGCGGCCCGGGTCGTACTGGAGACCAACACTCAGCTCACCGAGGCACGCGCGATGTACGAGGCCCTCGGTTACCAGGAGACCGCGCCGTACAACAACCACGGCGCCGCCCAGCACTGGTACGCCAAGACCCTCTAACTCCCGTGTCGAGGACCCGACCTGCTCGTCTTCCCCCAAGCGCTCTCCCAGCCCCGCAACTGCCCGCCCCGAGCCGGCGCGCCCGCTTCAGGCGTGCCCTCGGGAAGCTGGCCAAGCCCCTCCTAGCGACCCGCCTCGCCTTCCGGGCCGAAGCTCGCGAAGTACGCCGCCGCGCCGTCCTCCTGGCCATGGCCCTGCTCCTCCGCGCGGCACAAGCGCTCCGCTGCCGCGGTGGCCAGGTCCATGCGTACGCCGGAGCGTTCGGCCGCCTCCGCGATGAGGGCGGCGTCCTTGCGGGCGGCGGAGACGGTGAAGCTCGGCGGGTAGGTGTCGGAGAGGATGAGTTCGGACTTTGCGCGGAGGTAGCCGGAATCGAGCGGGCCACCGGCGACCGCGTCCAGGAAGGTGCGCGGGTCTACTCCAAGTCCCTTGGCCAGAGCCAGGGTTTCGCCCGTGCCGTTGATGAGGGTGAGCACCCAGTTGTTGACGACGAGCTTGAGTGCGCTGGCTGCCCCGGTCGCGCCGTCCTCGCCGACCCACAGGGTGCGCTGGCCGATCGCCGAGAAGATCCGTTCGGCGCGGGTGCGCACCTCGGTCGGGCCGGCCGCCAGGATGGTCAACTTGGCGTTCTCGGCCGGTTCTTTGGTGCCGAGTACCGGCGCGTCCACGAAGCCAAGGTCCTGCCGGGCGGCGAACTCGGCCAGCGAACCGATCGCGTCCACCCCGACCGTGCTCGACTGGAGCCACAGGGCGCCGTCGCGCAGCGCGGGCGCCGCGTTGTGGACGGCGCTGAGCGCGGCGGCCCCGTCGTGCAGCATCGTCAGGACGACGTCCGCGCCGTCCACCGCGGCTGCGGGGGTGTCCGCTACCCGGGCCCCTGCCGCCGCTAGCGGTTCCGCCTTGGCCCGCGTACGGTTCCACACCCGCACGTCGAACCCGCCGGCGCCGGCCAGGTTGCGGGCCATCGGCGCGCCCATGATTCCGGTGCCGAGCACCGCTACGGAGATCGTGTCTGTCATGGGGGCACGGTAGGGCCTGGAGCGTACTCAAGAACAAACGCGACGCGCGGCGCGCACGTCGGGGGCTCCGCCTGGCGGGCCCCCTCGCAGGCGCCGCCGCCAGCCCGGCCTGCACGCCGTCAACGCGCTCCCAAACACACCAAAGCCCCGGCCCAAGCGCTCCCCCAAGAGCGCGGGCCAGGGCGTTCACATGGTGCGGCGGTCACCCCGGGATGGCCTCCGAGGTGACCGCCGCGGCGGCGGACCATCCCCATGGCACCCGCCGTCTGCTGGCCGTCCGCCCTGCCGAGCCATGGGCTCCGCCGGGCCGTACGGCCTGGTCTGGTGTGAAGTGACGGAGCAAGGGCCGGCCCCTTGCACGTCCGCCCCTTTGGGACGTCTTCCTTGCACGTCCGCCCCTTTGAGCCGCACTCCTCGAACCTTCACCCCCTTCGGGCGCCCCTCGGGGAGGAGAGGAGCGCCGCCAGGGCGGGGGGTTTCGGAAGGGCTGGGCCGGGGCGGTCTTGGCCCGGGAGGGGTCCCGGGAGAGGTGGTACAGGCTTGATCCCGGGGGAGCCTCGGGCCCAGGATCGCGGAGGAGCCAGGGCCCTGGAGGCGCCTCGGGCCCGGCCATTGGGAGAGCCGTGGCCCGAGGTACCCCCCTGTATCGGGGACAGCAGCAACCTGCTCAACCCCCTGTAGCGGACAGCAACCTGTCCAACCCCCGTCCGTGGTGGGGCAGCAACCTGCCCCACCACCAGCGGGCCTAGTCCGTCGCGATCGCGTTCAGCACGTTCATCCGGCCCGCACGGAATGCGGGGATCAGGGCCGCGAGCAGGCCGATCAGCGCCGACCCGATGAAGACCGTGATGATCGTCGGCCAGGGGATCTCCAGGGTCTTCAGCCCCTCAAGTGCCAGCAGCTTTTGGGCTGTTGCGCCCCAAGCCATGCCCAGGCCCAGGCCCAGTAGGGCACCGAAGAGGGCGATGACCACCGACTCCAGCCGGATCATGCGGCGCATCTGACGGCGGGAGAGGCCGATGGCGCGCATCAGGCCGATCTCGCGGGTCCGCTCGACGACCGACAGGGCCAGGGTGTTCACCACGCCCAGGATGGCGACGATGATCGCGAGCCCGAGCAGCCCGTACACGAGGTTGAGCATCTGCCCGATCTGGTCCTCAAGCAGCTTCTTGTAGTCGGCCTGGTCGCGAACGTTAACGCTCGGGTCGATGGCCAGTCCGGCCTTGATCGACTCGTATGCCTCACGGTCGTGGCCTTCCTTGGCCTCCGCGAACATCATCAGGTTCTGCGGCATGTTGTCGGCGGTGACATGTGCCTTGGCCGTCTCCACGCCGATATGGATGGAGCCCTTGTTGAACGCGGTGTCCTCCGAGGCGATGACCCGGACCGTGACCTTGGCCGTGCCGCCCTCCTTGAAGTCCACGCTGAGCGTGTCACCCATGGCGACCTTGTGATCCTTGGCGAAACCCTCTGGAATCGCGATGGCGTTCTTGGCGAAGCCGTCGACCAACTTGCCCTCGATCACCGGCGATCGCAGGTCCTGCGCGTAAGTGGGACTGGCCGCGTTCACTTCCTCCTTGATCTTCTTCCCGGAGGGGGTGGTGAGGATGGCGTCTTCGAAGCTCTTGTAGTCGGTGACGTGGCTGAGGTGCTTGGCGCCCTTGATCGCCCGCTCGACCTGCGGCTTGATCGGGCCGTTGTCGGCCTCGATGATGAAGTCCGCGCCGACCGACTTATCCAGTTCGTCGCTGGCCGATGCGACCATCGACGAGCCGACCACCGACAGGCAGGCGACCAGCGCCAGGCCGATCATCAGGGCCGCGCCCGTGGCGCCCGTGCGGCGCGGGTTACGTAGCGCGTTGCGCTCCGCCAGCCGGCCGACCGAGCCGAAGGCCCGTAGCAGCACCGCGCTCAGCGCACGGACCACCACACTGGCCAGCAGCGGGCCGATGACGATGAAGCCGATCAGGGTCAGCAGCACACCGAGGCCCAGGAACATCGCGCCGTCGGCGGCCTTGTCGGCGTTCGCGGTCACGGCCAGGGCTGCGGCGCCACTGCCGGTCAGCAGGAAGCCGAGCACGGCTCGTATCTTGCCCGCGCGGCCCTCGGCCGGGGTGCCCGCGTCGCGCAGCGCCGCCATCGGGGAGATCGAGCCTGCCCGGCGGGCCGGAATGTACGCGGCGATGACGGTGGTCAGTACGCCGATGACGACGCCGACGATGGGCGTGGTGGCCTTGACCGTCAGTTCCGAGGTGTCCAGGTTCATGCCCATGGTGCCCATGAGCTTCATGAGGCCGATCGCGAGGCCGATGCCTCCGAGCACACCGAGGATGGAGCCCACCACACCGAGCAGGAGCGCCTCAAGCAGCACCGAGCGGTTGATCTGCCGGCGGCTGGAGCCGATGGCCCGCATCAGGCCGATCTCGCGGGTGCGCTGGGCGACCAGCATGGAGAAGGTGTTGACGATGAGGAAGATGCCGACCAGAACGGCGATTCCGGCGAAGCCGAGCATCGCGTACTTCATGACGTCCAGGAACGCGCCCAGATCGTCCTTGTTCTCTTCCTTCGTCTCGGCCTTCGTCTTGACCTTCAGGTCGCTGCCCGGGCCGAGCTTGGCAATGACGGACTTCTTCAGCTCGTCGTGGCCGACGCCGGGCGCGGCGGTCAGCGCGATCGAGGTGTACTTGCCGGTGGCGCCGAGCAGTCGGCGCTGGGCGGTCTCGTCGTCCAGGTAGAAGATGGCGGAGCCGGGGTTGGTGACCTGGAAGGTGGCGATGCCGGTGATGGTGGTGGTGAAGTCGCCGGGCACGGCGATGATCCGCACCGTGTCGCCGATCTTCAGCTTCTTCTTCTTGGCCGTGTCGGCGTCCACCATGACATCGGTGGGCCCGCGCGGCTCATGTCCCGAGGTGACCTCGACCGACTTGAGCTCGCCGCTGTCCCAGTTGGTGGCGACGGACGGCGCGCCATCGACCAGGCTGAGCTTTTTGTTGTTCTTGTCCACGGCCGTGATGGATGTGGAGACCGTGTCGCCAGCAGCCGACTTGACGCCCTTGACCTTCTCCAGCTCGGCGATCTTGGCCGCGGGGATCGTCGGCACCTTGCGGGTCCGCTGCATATCGTCGCCGCTCGGGGCGTCCTTGGGGCTGACGCTGACGTCGGGCGCGGTGGCCGAGAAGATCTTGTCGAACGTGGAGTTCATGGTGTCGGTGAAGACGAGCGTGCCGCACACGAACGCCACCGACAGCAGGACGGCGATGGCGGAGAGCGCCATGCGTCCCTTGTGCGCGAGGAAGTTGCGCAGGGAAGTCTTGAGCACGGTCACGACACACGTCCGCGCGCGTCGAAGTGCTTCATGCGCTCAAGTACGAGTTCGGCGGTCGGGTTGTACATCTCGTCCACGATCCGGCCATCGGCCAGGTACAGAACGCGATTGGCGTACGAGGCTGCCACCGGGTCGTGGGTGACCATCACGATGGTCTGGCCCAACTCGTCCACGGATCGCCGCAGGAAGCTGAGGACCTCGGCGCCGGCCCGCGAGTCGAGGTTTCCGGTGGGCTCGTCGCCGAAGATGATCTCGGGGCGAGCGGCGAGCGCACGGGCCACGGCTACGCGCTGCTGCTGGCCGCCGGAGAGTTGGTTCGGCCGGTGCTTGAGCCGTCCGGCCAAGCCCACGGTGTCCACCACCCGGTCCAACCAGGCCCGGTCGGGCTTGCGGCCCGCGATGTCCATCGGCAGCGTGATGTTCTCAATGGCGTTGAGCGTGGGCAGCAGGTTGAACGCCTGGAAGATGAACCCGATGCGGTCCCGGCGCAGTTGGGTCAGCTTCTTGTCCTTGAGGCCGGTGACCTCGGTCTCGTTGATGTAGATGTTGCCCGAGGTGACGGTGTCGAGCCCGGCGAGGCAGTGCATCAGCGTGGACTTACCGGAGCCGGAAGGGCCCATGATCGCGGTGTACTGGCTTCTGGCTATGTCCACATCCACATGGTCCAAAGCGACCACCCGGGTCTCGCCGGAACCGTACGCCTTGACTACCTGACGTGCTCGTGCGGCAACGGCCGTATGCCCTCCGCTGCCCCCGGTCCTGGGAATTGATACAGCCGTTGTCACGGTAAGTCTCCTAAGTCAGTGTCTTTCGCGGTTGTTGCCGCGTACCTAAGACTGGTCGAGTGAGGGCCTGATCGCGATGGTGCTTAGTGCCGTATCCGCCCTGGGGCTAACCCCACCCTCATGGTCGTGCCGCCCACAGCAAGCCTAGGAAATGCAGGCCCCTGACCTCGTCATCCGCCGGGACGAACGCGAGGTAGGGGGAAGCTCCCGCCGTCCCCTAGGGGCTTGGGCCTACGACGTACGCGGTCATCAGGGTTGTCGAGCGAAGTGAGTCGCCTCGTACGCCATGGCTCAAACGGGCGCGAACGCACGTCTCGTACGGGCGCGGGACTCTTCCCTCCGGTCGGGTGTTCCCTACGGGGCGGAGGCTGCCGGGTTCGGGGCCTTGCCCGTACGACCGCGAGAGGCCGCGGCGGGGTCCGCCCGTACGACCACGGGAGGCCGCGGTACGACCACGGGAGGCCTTGGGGCTACTTCGTGCGATGGAGGGCGCAGTGGGGCCGGAGTAAGGGCCCGACCAGTTGTCTGCGGTTGACAGCGAGGGCAGACGGGCAGGGGTCAGCGCCGGCCGGTGGGGGGCGCGTTGGGGCGTACGGGAGGCGCAGGCGGGACGCGGTGCGGCCACCGGGCCGGTTGGCATGGGCTGTTCCGTGGCGCCGCGGCCCGTGGAAAGGTGGACCCTACAACGAGCGATGGAGGGGCACGGTGGGTGGCACCGCACGACATACGGACGAGAACCCACCATCGAAGGCCACCGACCCGCCACCCGCCCGTCGCGGCCCCGTTGTCGCCGCGCTCATGCTCGCCATGGCGCTCGCCGCGCTGGACTCCACGATCATCTCCACGGCCGTCCCCCAGATCGTGGGTGACCTCGGCGGCTTCACGGTCTTCTCCTGGCTCTTCTCCGGTTATCTCCTCGCGGTGACCGTGACGCTGCCGGTGTACGGGAAGTTGTCGGACACCTTCGGCCGCAAGCCGGTGCTCCTTGTGGGCATCGTGCTGTTCCTCATCGGCTCGCTGCTGTGCGCCACCGCCTGGAACATGGCCAGCCTCATCGCCTTCCGTATCGTCCAGGGCCTGGGCGGCGGCGCGCTCCAGGGCACCGTGCAGACCGTCGCGGCCGACCTCTACCCCCACCGCGAGCGGCCGAAAATACAGGCCAGGCTCTCCACCGTGTGGGCGACTTCATCGGTGGCGGGGCCGGCCCTCGGCGGGCTGATCGCCAGCTACGCCGACTGGCGCTGGATCTTCCTCATCAACCTGCCGGTCGGCCTCGTCGCGCTGCTGCTCATCGCGCGCCATCTGCACGAGCCGATACGTACCGAGCGCGCCCGACCCCGCGTGGACTGGGCCGGTGCACTCGGCATCTTCAGCTGCGGCGCCCTGCTGTTGACCGCCCTGGTGCAAGGCGGCGTGGCCTGGCCGTGGTTTTCGGGACCCTCGCTGTCGCTGCTCGCGGCCAGCGCGGCCTGCGCGGCGATCACCGTGGCCATCGAACGACGGGCGGCGGAGCCGATCATTCCGGGATGGGTATGGCGCCGCCGCACCATCGCCGCCGTCAATCTCGCCCTCGGCGGCCTCGGCCTGCTGATGATCGCCCCGACCGTCTTCCTGCCCACCTACGCGCAGTCCGTGCTTGGCCTCTCCCCCACCGCCGCCGGGTTCGTGCTGTCGGTGATGACGTTGAGCTGGCCGATATCGGCCGCCCTGAGCAGCCGTGTCTATCTACGCGTCGGCTTTCGGCAGTGCGCACTGCTCGGCATCGGCCTGGCGGCACTGATCCTGCTCGCCTTTCCGCTGCTGCCCTACCCGGGCTCGCCCTGGCAGCCTGCGCTGATCATGTTCCTGCTCGGCGCGGCGCTCGGCCTCTTCCAACTTCCGCTCATCATCGGCGTGCAGTCGTCGGTGGGCTGGGCGGAGCGGGGTACGGCGACCGGTTCCATACTGTTCTGCCGCCAGGTCGGGCAGAGTGTGGGGGCGGCCCTGTTCGGCGCCGTCGCCAACGCCACGATGGCCGCCCGGCTCGCCGACGCCCCCGATGCGATAGCCGGTGACCTCCCGGAAGACCTCGACTCGGTCTCCCGCGCGCTTGAGCACCCCGGCGAACTGTCTGCCGAGGCCGCCGACTACCTACGCCGCGCCATGGACGCCTCAGTGGACTACGTCTACCTGGGCGCAGCCCTGGCCGCCGTGCTCTCCCTGTTGGCACTGATCCTGCTGGCGCCGCGCGTCTTCCCCACCCATGGGGAGGAGCCCGTCGGAGGCACGACACCGCCCACGCCGGAAGCCGATACGGCCGTACGCCCCCACGCGGCGCCCGCACCGGAGCCGGAGTCGGCCGCGCCACCCGACGCCGGGCCCGGGACCGTTGCCGCGAAGGAGCACGCCGAGCGGGAGCGAGCGAAGCGCAACGGAAGCTAGGGGGCGCGGTGCTCGGCCGGAGGGAGGGCCGGGAGCTCCACTTCGATCGTGTCGTCGTCATCGCCGAGCTTCCGCTTGCCGGGCCCGGCCGCTGGCCGCGGCACGGCAAAACCCGTACCGGTGCCCGTGCCACTGCCCGTAGCGCTCCTGGTGCCGGCGGTATCACCGGCACCGTTCGAGCCGCCGGCACCGTTCGAGCCGCCGGCACCGTTGGAGCTACCGGCACCGTTCGAGCTACCGGCGGGGCGGCTCTGCGCACCGTCGCTCGTAGCGCTCTCCGCACAGGGCCGCCCGTCCGCGGCTGCGGCAGCCACAGCGCCGCCGCTCCCCGTGTCGCCGGCACCGCTCGCGCCCTCCGCGCCACCTGCACGGTCCATACCTTGCGGGCCCTGCGGTGCGTCCGAGCCCTCGGCGCCCGCCGACACCCCGCCGCCTTCCGGTGTGTCGGTGCCACCCGGCGTCAGGGCGCCATCTGGCGCGTCGCTGGCGCTGTCGTCCTCGCGCTCGCCCGGTACGCGGCGGCCGGTCAGGGCGGCCAGGCTGTCGCGGACGTGCTCCATGTGCGACCTGACCTCTTCGCGCCGCTCCGCGTGCTCGCGCAGTACGCGCTCCGTTTCGCGCTCCACGCCCTCCACCCGGACCTGGGCCTGGGCGATCAGCTCGGCGGCCCGCGCCTCCGCATCCTCTTGGCCGTGCCGGGCGGACTCATCGGCCACCGCGTACGCGCGCTTGGACTCGGCCATGGTGCGCTCGCTCAGCGCCTCCCGCTCCGCGATACGGGCTTCGAGCGCGGCCTCGCGTTCGGCGATCTCGACGCCGAGCGCGTCCCAGCGGTCGCCGTGCTCCTTCTCCTGCTCGGCGCGCAGCGCCTCCGCGCGCTCCCGGGCCTGCTTCAGCTCGGCGACGGCCTCCCGCCGCCACAGCTTGGCGTCTCGGTGCGCTGCGCTGCGCAGTTCGACGGCGGCGGCGCCAGCCGCCTCGGCCGCGCGCTCCGCCCATCGCTCAGCCTCGGCTCGCAGCTCGGCAGCCGCGACGCTCGCCGCGTCCCATACGGCGTCGGCGTACTCGCCCGCCGCATTCGTGCCCTCTGTCGCCTCCCGCTCCGCGGCCGTCCGCAGCCGGTCGGCCTCCTGCTCGGCGGTGGTCAGGATGAGCTGGGCGCCGTCGCTCAGCGTCTCGTAGCGCTGGGGCGGAAGCTGTGCGATGACCTCGTGGAGCCGGTTCATCTCGACGACCATCTCGTTGGCGAGCACGGTCAACCGGGCAGCCCGCTCCCACGCCACATCACGGTCCTGGGACACGCCCTCCAGATACCGGTCCACCTGCGCGGGACGGTAGCCGCGCTCGCCTCGCCCGGTGGTCGTGAAGCCGTGAGGTGATTCCGTCCCGCTCATCCTTGAAGCCCCTCTGTCCGGTTCCATCCGGTGTTCCCGGCGACATCTTTGTGGATGCGAGCGAAATGCCCATAACGCGACACTCCGCCCGACCACTCGGCCAAGGATGCGGCAATTGACGCCAGAAGTCGTAATCTCGGGGATTCTTATGCCATGCAGCGTGCCATCACGGTATTGGTGGTACGCGCGGTACGGGTGGTACGAGCCGAGCACCACACATCAGGTATCTGACACGGACCAGCCGTATGGCCCCATATATTCCCGTTACCAGGCGCCGCCCGCCGCGATAGGTGGGCGAGCGGCACGGGCATGGGCATGGGCATGGGCATGGGCGCGGCTAGAGCAGGCCGTCCCACATTTGCTCAAGCAGCACGGCCCACCAGTTTTCCGGCGAGGCCAGGGCCGCGGGATCGAGCGCGGCGAGCTGGGTTTGGAAGTCCACCGTCCAGCGGCCCGCCTGCTCCGGCGTCAGCGTGGCCCGCAGGCGCCACATCCAACCGAGCAAACCGAGGCAGCGTACGAACTCCGGCAGCCCGGTGTTCACGAACTGCGGCGGCATCGGGGCCCCACCAGGGCCTCCCTCGACCGGTACGGCGACGATGTGCGCCGTACCGTACTGCACGCACAACTGACGGCCGAAGTCGTTGCCCATCACCAGATACGAGCCGGCGTCGGACGCGGGCTGCACCTGCCGCTCGGCGGCCAACTCGGCCAGCGTGGGCACCGGCCGACCTGGCTGCGCCTGGGCCCAGAAGAACGGCCCGAAGTCCACCGGAAGGCCCGCCCACACGAGCGTCTGGGCGACGATTTCGGGCACACCCTGCCGGGAGACCGCGCGCTGGTCGAAGCGGAAGACACCCTGCGGCCCGAAGGCATTGAGCAACTCGTGAGCGATGCCCTCCGGCGGAATCGCGGGCGCCCGCTGCAACTGGCTGGGGTGCGGCAGCGGCACCCTGACCGGCGCGGGCCTGGCGGGCCCGTCCGCGACCTGGTGCAGCTCGCCCTGATGCTCGATCAGGTGGTGTACGCCCTGCTGACGGGTGGCGTGATCGCGACCGTACGGAGCGGTGTGGCTGATGCGCACCTGTGGCCAGGACTCGCGGATCATGCGGGCGCAGTAACCGCCGGGCAGATCGCAGGACTCCAGCTCGGTGTGGAGTTCGAGCACCTGCTGTGGCGGCACGTTCATTGCGCGCAGCTCGTGCAGGATCTGCCACTCCGGATGCGGAGTTCCCGGCGCGGAGCGGCGGATGATCTGCTGCTCGGAGCCGTCGTGCGCACGGTAGCGGAGCACCGCCATATAGCCGGGACCGACCGTGGGCAGCCCGGTCGGCGTCTGTGGATA
Source organism: Streptomyces zagrosensis (assembly GCF_014203645.1). GTDB lineage: Bacteria > Actinomycetota > Actinomycetes > Streptomycetales > Streptomycetaceae > Streptomyces > Streptomyces zagrosensis. Next base: position 117,079 of record NZ_JACHJL010000015.1, read on the forward strand.
GCCGTACGGCGCAGCCATGCCGGGCGCGCCGGGCACTCCCGGGCCACCGTGCATCCCAGGAGCGCCATGCATCCCGGGAGCCCCGGGGGCACCAGGTGGGGCCATCCCCGGGTGACTGTGCATGCCGGGTGCGCCGGGTGCGCCGTATTGCGGCCCGCCTGGTTGGCCGGGGGCGGGCGGAGGCGGCATGTGCGCCCCCGGCGTACCGGGAGCGCCCGGCATGCTCGGCGTGCCCGGGCCCGCCAACATCGTCGCGGCAGCGTGCACCCCACCGCCCGTGCCACCCGGTTGACCGGGCTGGCCCGGAGCACCCGGGACGCCGGGAGCACCTAGCGGCGTTGCGCCACTACCGGGCGCGCCAGGGGCCGCGGGCGGCGCAGACGTACCCGTACCACCAGGCGCCCCGGGCGCCGGAGTGGACGGGCCACCCGCAGCCAACATCGTCGCGGCAGCATGGACGCCACCGCCCGTGCCACCGGGCTGCCCCGGAGCACCTGGAGCGCCTGGCGGCGTAGCACCGCCTCCGGGCATGCCCGGAGCGCCCGGCGACGCAGGCGTACCCGAACCACCAGGCGCCCCGCCCCCCAGGCCATCGGGGCCGAGTTGCGCAACGAACTGTGTCGGTACGTACCCACCAGCCGGAGCGCCGGGCGCACTGGGCGGCGGAGGTGTGCCGGGTCCGCCGGGTGACGCCTTGCTGGTGGCGGCGTCCGCGATATCGGCGGCGCCGGGAGGGCTCGCGGGGCCAGCGGCTCCGGGGGCGCCCGGAACGCCCAGAGCGCCGGACGAGTGGCTCGCCGGAGACGCCGGCGGGCCAGGTGGCATGGCCGGGACCGGCCCGGGGCCGCCCATCGAGTGCGGGGCTCCCGGGGGCTGGGGGGCTCCCGGGGGCTGGGGGCCATGAGGAGTCAGCGGAGTTGGGGCCTGGCCGCTGGCGGCTTGAGAGCCAGCGGCCTGCGCGCCACCCGGCGCACCCGGGCCACCCGGGACGCCCGGAGTTTCAGGGGCGCCCGGAACGCCGGGGGCGGCCAATGCGTAACGGCCGTCGATGGCCGGGGCGATGGCGGTGGGCGGCAGCACGCTGCCCGCCGACATCAGCTCGGTCTTGGCCTCGGACGCGACGCCCGGCACCGGGGTGTCCTCGTCGTCGAAGCCCGCGAGCGGCGGCGCGAAAACGGTCGCGGGCGGTGCGACGGAGCGGTCGCCGTCGTCGCCCCTGGCGTTGGTGTCCTCCCAGGACGGGCCGCCGGACGCCGAGCCCGCGGACGAGCCGGAGGCGTGGGGAAAGCCCGTAGAGCCGGGCGCCGCGGGAAAGGCCGGAGCGGCGGGGACGCCGGGAGTACCAGAAAAGCCCAATGAGCCGGGCGCACCGGGGTACGCCGGGGCGGCACCGGCACCGGCACCCGCACCCGCACCCGCAGCCGGCGCGGCAGCCGAGGCCGGAGCACCCGCACCCCGCGACAGCCCACCGGAGGCACCGCTCGACGCGCCATCGTCGGACGAATCAGCCGACGAGTCACCGGACGCACCGCCCGACAAGCCATCTGACATGCCGCCCAGCGAAGCCGCCGCGCCCAACGCATCACCGGAACCCGCCGACCCCGCGACGCCAGCACCACCCCCGGAGCCAGCGGGCCCCGGGAAGCCAGCGGCACCCGCAGAACTCTCCGTCCCGCCCGGCGCCCCGGCCTCGGAAGCCGCAAACTCCCCGGAAGCCGCCAGCACATCCGGCGCCGACTCCGCGCCCGAACCCGGTCCCGATTCCGCACTCGAAATGGGCCCTGCGCTCGACCCAGCCCGCAGCGACCCTGACGGCGTTCCCGCATCCGATGTGCTCGGCGCTGACCGCCTACTAGACCTACTAGAACTACTAGAACTACCTGAGCTACTCGGCAGGCCGCCGCCCAGCGTGTTTGCCGCCTCCTGGAGCCATTCCGGAGGCGTCAGTAGGAAGGACGTGGCCTCTAGGTCGATGCGCTTGGGCGGCGCCGGCGTCTCATCCGGGGTGACGCCGTACTCCCCCTCGTACCGGCGGATGACCTCGCCCACCGGCAGCCCCGGCCACAGCGTCGTCTCGCCGCTGTCGCGGGCGATGACCAGCCGCGCGCTCTGCGTACCCGCGGCCCGCGACGGGCCATCGGGCCGGTCCTCGGCCCAGGCGACGAAGCCCATGCCGAACTCGCGTACCCGCACCTCGCGCTGCTGGTAGCGGGGGACGTCTGCGTTGACCCACTGCTCCGCGCGCTCCTGCGCCTGCGCGAAGGTCACCATCGCGCTCATCCCTCCACCGGGACGACGTACGCAAAGCCGCCGTCCACCATCAAGTTCGCTACGGTCTCCAGCTCCGGCGGATTGCCCGCCAGGCGCAACAAGAAGGCGTCGAAGTCGTCACCGCAGGGGAGCATCAGCTCCTCGACCCGGTCCCGGACGCTCCAGCCGTCCCGGTCCCGTGCGTCGTCGTACGCGCAAAACCACACGGAACCGATCCCCTCACCTCTCGCCTTCACCGCGAGCACGCCACCCTGTACGAACCCGACCCCCAGGTAGTCCTTGGTGAAGTGGTCGCGCAGGCACTTGTTGACGTAGACGAGATCGTTGATCGCCGCCTGGTCGCGCACCGTGAAGAACGGCTGATCCACCAGGAGGCCAAGCTCCGGGTCCAGCGCGGCCCCCACCGGGGCGCAGCCGCCGGCGGCCTTGAGGAAGGTGCGGTAGGCGTCGGGCAGCCGGTAGCCGAGGTCCTCCTCGACGCCGAGCACCTCGTCCTCGGTGACGGACAGACCACGCTTGGGCAGTCCGAAGTGGGCCGGGCGGGTCTCCTGGAGCGGACGGGTACCGCGCTTGGCCTGATCAACAGCGGCCGTCGCCAGTCCGCCATGGTGCCGAAGCAGCGCCTTCACCTCGACGGGGATCAACTGCACCCGCCGGGTCCCGGCGACGTGGTGCCAGGTCCAGCCGTGCGGCGTGGCGACCGATGAGCCGCCTTCCCACAGCTCGTGGCCAGCGGCGTGCAGCGCGGCGTTGGCCGATACGAAGTCGGTCAGTCGCAGCTCATCGACGCCGAACCCCTCCGGGGGCTCGGCGATTTCCACGGCGGCCTTGGCGTACGGCGAGAAGTCCGGATAGCCGTTGTCGTCCACCCGCACACCCTTCGGGTGCCGGGCAGCACGCACCGGGTCCGGGAAGTGCACGACCTGCCCGGCGTAGGCCGTGTTCGGTGGCGCGGTCTGCCCGAGCCGACCTGTCGTCATGGCGGTTGCCCCCTGCTGCTGCTGGCTACTACCGACAGCCTATGTGGTGGCGCAACAGGCGAAGCCGCCCCCGGTAACGGGCTCGGGCGAGCGGGGACACACCGTCTCAAGCCGGGGTTTTCACCCCCGCAAACCTCATCTCGATACCTTCCCGACCTCTACGATGCGACGGTGCTGCTCGTACGCCACCGCCCGCGCCACCGGCTCGGCCTTGCCGCTCGTACCGCCGGAGATAAACGTCGCCGTGTTCCCGCCGGTCCGTACCACGGTGATCACGACCGGCGCGCTTTTTCCGGCCTTGTCGCGCATGAGGAAGGTCACGGACGTATCGCCCACGGTCAGGTTCCGGCCCGGCGAGATCGCCAGCGACTCCCGGCCGCCCGCGCCGCCGGTCGCCGTGAAGCTTCGGCACACTTCGACTGCCCGGCGCAGTTCGGTGACCCACTTTTCGGCGTTATTGCCCCGGTACGCGGCCAGCAGCAGTTGGCTCAGCGTCCCGCCACCCCCGCCGCTGAGGTCACCCTTGGTCAAACTGCCCGAGGTGTAGGCGGTCCGCGGATACTTCGGCCGAGACCCGATGGTGTCGGCGATCGGGCGACACTCCGGGCGATCGGCGGTGACCGTGGCCGCGGCGGGCAGCGCGTCGGCAGGGCCGCGGCGTACCGCGTAGCCGGGCACATCGGCCTGCGTCAGCAGTGCCTGTCGCAGCCCCGCTTCGCTCAACGGCGGCGTCCCCGACGCACGCCCGGGACCACCGCCCGCTGCCTTGCCGCCCTCCTGGCCCCTGCCCCGGTCGCCGTCTTCGTCACCACTCTTGTCACCACGGCTGTCACCACTTTTGTCACCACGGCCGTCACCACGGCCGTCACCACCGTCGCTCCTGCCGCTCCCGTCGCCGGAACCGCCGGAGCACGCGGTTGACCACATCAGTACGGGGACGACGAGGGCAGCCACCATGGCGCGCTGAATGTGCGTACGCATGCTCCGCACTTTCCCAGCCATCGACCGAAAAGGGGCGACCTGTCGCAAGGCCAGCGACTACCCGTCACCCGACGGTGACGTACCGGACAGGAACCCGCATCAGGTGCACACCTGACTTCCGCACCACGCGCCCCATTTGGCAGGCTGACCCCCGCAACAGGGGGATTGCACCGGGAGGGAAGCACCACCATGCACACCGCACAAGACCGCGGCGAAGCCGCACCAACGCCGGGCGACCCCCGGCTGAGCTGGAGTAGCACCGATGGAAGGGACCAGCCGCCGTCCTTACTCCACCGCAGAGATGGCATCTTGCCGACCGTCGCCGCCGCACTGTCGGTACGCGGCCAGACGCTCACCTCTACCGCGGGCAAGGCCGACCAGCCACCTGCCCTACACCCGCTCATCCAGGACTTTTTGGACACGCTGGGCAACGGCCAGCGCGAACGGTTCACCGGCCGCTGCCCGGAGGCCATCCTGCTCTCCCGGTTCCTGACCAGCGCCGAGGACAATCGCAGCAAGCGCGCGTCCCGCAAGCCGCTCACCTCGGGCGAGGCCAGACGCGCGCTCAAACAATCCAAGATCACCGCACGGCACATCCGCGAGGACGGCGACCCGGCCCACGGCTCGTACGCGCCCCCCTGCCGCTCCTGCGACGCGCTGCTGGCCCAGTTCGGCGTCCGCGCGGTGGACCTCTCCGCCCCGGCCACGGCCGGGCCGCTCAGGAAGCGAGGCTGACGCATGCGCGCCTTCGACCGTACGGCGGCCACCCGCTTCCCCATCGCTGTGGACGCCGCGCTGCGCGACGCGGGTTGGGTCCCGGGCCGTTGGAACATACGGCAGGCCGAGACCTGGGCCGACGCGCTGCGCGCCCACGTCTCCCCCGGCGGTCATCGGCACACCATATTTCCGGCCGCCGTCGAGGCGTGGGCCGAGTTCGGTGGGCTCCACATCCAGCCACCGGGTACCGGCAAGCATCTCGCGCCCACACCGTTTCGCATCGATCCGCTGCACGGCCTGCACCTGGCCCGTACCCTCACCGACCTCGGCCGCGCACTGGACACCGAGGTCTGCCCACTGGGCCAGGAAGCGGACGGCCAGGCCCTGCTGACCATCGACAGCGAGGGGCGCGTTTATAGCCTCGACCACACCGGCGACTGGTTCATCGGCGGCGACATCGACCGCGCCCTCGGCACCCTCGTCACGGGCAGCCGCCCCGCCCGGCTGACGGTGAGCGAGGACTGACGGAGCGGGGGTCTGACGGAGCGGGGCTGACGGAGCGGGGCGCCTTGGGGTGCGCGCGTTACGGGTATGCGCGTTACGGGTACGAGCGGCCTGCCCGCGCCATGGTGGCGATGCACATGGGCGGGGCACCTCCGCCGTGTGGCTCAGGGCGGGGCAGCATCGGCAGATCTCCGCCCACGGCGGCCACCGATCAGTCATGCCGAGTTCACGCGTCCTGCGCTCGGTCAACTCACATGCCTGCGGCACGTCGTACACCGTCGCCCGCAACTCCGGCACCCGCTCGCACAGCCGCACATTGAGGTAGCCGGGCCCGCCGCCAACGTCCAGAGCTTGCGGTACGGCGAGAAGTCGTACGAGGCGGCGATGACATCCGCGATGACTGACGACACCGCCGCCATGGCCTCCCAAAAGAGCGCGATCGACCCCATCGGCACCGCCCTGGCCGGCGAACGTGTCCTCCTACCCCGCCGAGTCCCACACCGCGGGCCGGTCTTCTCGTGCGGCGGTCAGCAACTCGCCCCAACCCTCGCAGTGCTGCTCCTCAACGAGATGGACGAATCCGCCGAGGTAGCGGACGGCCGTGGAGACCAAGAACGCCTGCACCGCGGGACTGTTGCGAAAACCTACCCGCGCATCGCCCCCAGCAACTCCAGCGAAGCGCAGGCAATCAGCCGCAGTTGAGCGGGCCGCTCGCGTACGTCGAGCACCGCGGGCACCTCGGCGGCGCGCAACGGCCTACGGCTCGGCCAGCAGATCGAGGCGCCCAAGCCGAACCGCCTTCGTAAGCACCTTCCTTCACCGAAAGCCATCGAGCAAATCCAGCGGCGGGCCGGGACTTGGGCTCCGCGCGCCACCCACAACGCCAGCCTGATCCACAGCCATCCCCCCATTGCCGTCACCTACCCGACAGGTCACCGACCGCCGACGAAACGGATCTAACCAACCCCTTTCGGGAGCGGCCAAGAACACTCGGCGCGGCCTCGGTGCAGTGATCGCCCCACGCCCGGCACCACGAATTCGCTCCCGTGCGGCGCGAGTTACCACAACCGTGCGCCCCGGTGCATCGACGCGCCCCGCCGGACTGGCCCATAGCTGAGCGTTATGCACCAGCGGGATTACCCAGAGCGCTGCCCCGCGTACGACGATGAACCGCTTTCACCATCGTGTGCGTCCCCGGGGTGTTTCTTCCGTCGGGGACGCGCCGTCAAAGGTGTTCACCACTGCCTAAGCTGCGGCTGCGGCTGCGGTGATGTGGTGCACCGGGTGGAGAGACCGCACCAGGCGGACAGACGAAGGTGCGGCACGGTCACGAATCGCGGACCCTTGAGTCCGCGCTGCTCGTAGCCCTGCCGCTGGCGTTCACCGCGCCCGCTAGGCCGCAGGCCCGCGCCCCTTCAGGGAATCGGCGACCGGCTTCGTCGGAAGGGGGGCCGCCTGCTCCGACGCGGCCGGCTGGCCGAATCGCGCCGCCTCGTCCGATCGACCATCCTGTTCCGCCCTGACCGCCTGTTCCGATGGGACGGCTTCTTCCGAACGCGCCGCCTCGTTCGACGAAGCGGCCTGGTCCGGTCGCGCAGCCTGTTCCGCTGTGGCTTCCCGTTCCGCTCTAGCTGCCTGTTCCCGCCGCGCCGCCTGGTCCGGCAGTACCGCCGACACCCGGAAGCCGCCCGCGTCGGTCGGGCCCGACACGAAGCCGCCACCGAGTGAAGCCACCCGCTCCCGCATGCCGACCAGACCATTGCCACCGCTGGGCAGGCCCGCGTCGGCGACCGCCCGATCGGACGGGCCGTTCTCCACTAGGACCGCCACCTCGCCAAGGCGCCGTGCCAGCCGCACCCGGGTCTCGGCGCCCGGCGCGTGCTTGTGCACGTTGGTCAGTCCCTCTTGCACCACGCGGTACGCGGTCGTTTCCACCATCGCCGCGTACGTCTGCTCCGCGCCCTCCACCAGCAGATCTACGACCATTCCGGCCGCCCGCGACTGCTCTATCAGCGCCTCAAGCTCCTCAAGACACGGCCCGCCGATGGCTTCGTCGCGGAGCCTGGGCGGCGCCGAAGCGTCGATACCCCGGCCGGCAGCCGTAGCAGCATCCGAGGCCGAGGAACCGGATGGCGCAGCGGCGCCGGCCCGCGCGGCGGAGGCCGACGACGAGGCGGCCGACGCGGCAGCTGCCACGGAGGCCAGCGGCAGCGGATCGGCGGCCCCAGCGCTACGCCCCGTGCCCTGCCCCTCGTGGGACCGCAGCACGCCCAGCATCTGCCGCAATTCCGTCAGCGCCTGCCGCCCCATGTCACCCACCAGCGCCGCATTCTTCGACGCCTTCTGCGGGTCCTTCAGCGCCACCGCCTGCAATGCCGCCGCATGCACCACCATCAAGCTCACCCGGTGCGCCACCACGTCGTGCATCTCCCGTGCGATCCGGGTTCGCTCCTCGTTACGCGCCCACTCGGCACGCTCCTCGGCCCGGTCCGCCAGCAGCGACAACTCGCGCTCCAGCCCGTCCGCACGCTCGCGCAAGCTCTCCACCAGCCGCCGCCGCGCCCCCACGTACAGCCCGGACAGCGTCGGCGGCACCGTGATGCCCACCGCCATCAACACCGCGACCAGCGCCGCCACCCAAAAAGGGGGGTGGTAGCCGTCCTTGGCCATGTCCCGCTGGAACCTGACCACCGTGACGATCAGCGTGCCGGTGATGGACATCCCGGACAGCACGCCCGTGACCCGCCGTGGCAGACCGGAGGCGGCCATCGTGTAGAGACCGATGACGGTCAGCAGCACCCCCATCGAGGCCGCCGATGCCGCGATGGAGACCAGCACCACCGCTATGGGCCACCGCCGCCGAAGCACCAGCACCGAGCCGACGATCACGCCGAGCGAGACGCCCGCGCCGCTCGGAATCCCCGCCTCACCGGCGAAGTCCAGCCCTTCGAAGACGCACTCGACCACCGACGCGAGGGCTATCAGGACATCGAGAACCATGCTCCGGCGCCGTGCCCACCACCACGGCCCGCCGGGTGCGCCCCGCGCACCCGACTCCACCGATTCCCCCGTCGTCGTCATACCTGCCAGCGTACGGGGGGCGGCCACTTCTTTTCCGTTCGAGCGCCTGGCGGGAACTCGGGCGATTTCGGGACGGAATTAACCCCGTCACTCGAACTGATGAATCGCTCATGCTTTCGACCCGGAGCGCGTCCGTCCGGGTGACCATGGAGTGAGCGGCGGCCTTCACGAGGCAGACCGCGTCGGGCTTGCTCGCATGGCGTCCTTGCGCCTACGCATGGCCTGCATCTGCCCTGCGCGAAGGGCAGACGGGTCGGGGAGCGCCGGGGAGCGGGGCCTCGCATCGCGCGGGGCGAGGGGAGGGAGGTTGCGTCGCGGAGCACAGGGATGAGGCGAACTCAGGGGACGAGGCGGAGCACCGGGGGAAGCGGTACCCGGGGGCGGGTTCAGGTGCGGGGAGGGGTCGGGCGTGGGGATGGCCGTGGGGGTGGGCCGGGATGAGGAGTTGAGTCGGGGTGTGGAGCTGAGTCGGGGTGTGGAGCTGAGTCGGGGTGTGGAGCTGAGTCGGGGTGTGGAGCTGAGTCGGGGTGTGGAGCTGAGTCGGGGTGTGGAGTTGAGTCGGGGTGTGGAGCTGAGTCGGGGTGTGGAGTTGAGTCGGGAAGCGCGGGTGGGTCGGGGCTTGGGGACGGGCCAGGCGTGGAGACGAGCCGGGGCATGGGGACGAGCCGCCCTCGCCAAGGCGAGGTTGGTCATAGGGAGGAGGTCGGTCGTAGGGAGGAGGAGGCAGGAGGCCGAGTGCCGGGACGGGCCGGGGAGACGCGCAGCCGACGAAGGAGGCACTGCCGAGGGCGACTACGGAAGGGGGCAGTCGTCCGCCGACAGACCCACGGCGCGGGCGAGCGCCAACGTGGATGCGGTGCGCGACGTGCACGACGCTCCGCCCCAGCGTGGCCAGCCTCGACCGCACCGTTGCGCACAGCTCCGACCGCACAGCCCCGACCGCGCCGCATCGGCCCACCGCATCGCCGACCTGCTCGGGCTCGGCGTCCCCGAGCCCGAAGTTTTGCGGCCCCTTCACCGCCGCGCACCTCGGCAACGACGTCACCCTCGAACGATGCCGAACGCCCCAATCAATGGCGAGGAGTTCACCCCCGCCCACTACACATCCCCGCCCGTTGCCACTGATGGCGAGTTCGACGCCATATCGGCCCACATCCGGCACAGCCCAGCCACCCCCCGCCACCTTGCCGGCACCACCGCGCCACCTCGCTGCCGCCACCCCGCGGCCTCGCCACCCTGCCACCCCACGGGCCTCGCCACCCTGCCACCCCACGGCCCGCCTCCCGGCCCTCGCCGGTCACCGACCACCGTCACCGCCGTCACCGCCGTCACCAGCACCCAAACCCGCACTCACACCGGCGACCCGCGACCCGTGACGTGCGGCCCGTCACGTGCGACGTGCGACCCACGGACCTGCAACGCCGCACCCAGCACCTCGCCACGCGAAGCCCAAGCCCGCATCCGCGCTCCCGGGCCTCACGCTCCGGTGCCCGCCTCGTACCCCGGAACCCGCCTCGCTCGCCGGTACAAAACCTTTGCCCTCGCATCGAGGGCGCTGCATACGGCATAGTGTTGGGGGCCGAGCGGCCAGCCGATGAGATTGTCCGGCATGGCTTGCCTTTCCATCCCCTGTGGTGTAATCGGCAGCACAGTGACCTTTGGAGTCATTAGTCCGGGTTCGAGTCCTGGCAGGGGAGCCCCCGTTCCACTTCGCAACACCGGCCCCTCACGGCCCGCGTCAGGGCCCTTATCGGGACCCGGCCGCATGTCGGCTGCTATACGCACCGGTATCCTGCGAATGTCCACCACCCGAAGAAGCCGAAGGGCACCCCCGTGAGCGCCAAACGCCCGGCAGCCGTCGTCGTTCTCGCAGCGGGTGAGGGCACCCGCATGAAGTCAACGACCCCCAAGGTCCTGCATTCGATCTGCGGTCGCTCCCTCATCGGGCACGTCGTCGCCGCCTCCCGCGAACTGGACCCCGAGCACCTCGTGGTCGTCGTCGGGCACGCCCGCGAGCAGGTCAAGGGCCACCTTGGCGAGATCGACCCGGATGCGCGCACCGCCGTGCAGCACGAGCAGAACGGCACCGGGCACGCCGTGCGGATGGGCCTTGACGAGCTGCGCGCGAGCAGTGTTGCCCTCGATGGCACCGTGGTCGTCGTCTGCGGCGACACCCCGCTGCTGACCGGCGCGACGCTGCGAACGCTCGCGGACACCCACGCCGCCGATGGGAATGCGGTGACCGTACTCACCGCCGAGGTTCCCGACGCCACCGGCTACGGCCGCATCGTGCGCGACAGCGCCAGCGGCGCCGTCACCGCGATCGTGGAGCACAAGGACGCCAGCGACAGCGAGCGCGCCATCCGGGAGATCAACTCGGGTGTCTTCGCGTTCGATGCGCAGCTCCTCACCGACGCGCTCGGCAAGGTTCGCACCGACAACAGTCAGGGCGAGGAGTATCTGACCGACGTCCTGGGCATCTTGCGCGAGGCGGGGCACCGGGTGGGCGCCGCGATCGCTACCGAGCACCACGAGATCGTCGGCATCAACAACCGCATTCAGCTCGCCGAGGCCCGCAAGCTGCTCAATGAGCGGCTGCTGCGGGCGGCGATGCTCAGCGGGGTCTCCATCATCGACCCGGCCAGCACCTGGGTGGATGTGACCGTCACCTTCGAACCGGACGCGCTGGTGCACCCCGGCACTCAACTCATCGGCTTCACGCACATCGCCGCGCACGCCGAGGTTGGGCCGAACTCGCGGCTGACCAACACCACGGTCGGCGTCGGTGCGACGGTCAGCAACACCGTTGCGGACAGCGCCAGGATCGGTGAGGGCGCCACGGTCGGCCCGTACACCTATCTGCGCCCGGGTACGGACCTGGGCAAGAAGTCCAAGGCCGGTGCGTACGTGGAGATGAAGAACGCGCAGGTTGGCGAGGGTTCCAAGGTGCCGCATCTGTCGTACGTTGGAGATGCCACCATCGGCGAGTACACCAACATCGGCGCCGCCAGCGTCTTCGTGAACTACGACGGCGAGAAGAAGCACCACACCACCATCGGCTCGCACTGCCGGACCGGGTCGGACAACATGTTTGTGGCTCCCGTCACCATTGGAGACGGGTCCTACACCGCGGCAGGCTCGGTGATCACCAAGAATGTGCCCCCGGGCTCGTTGGCTGTCGCCCGTGGACAACAGCGCAATATCGAGGGTTGGGTGGCTCGAAAGCGTCCAGGAAGCGCCGCCGCGCAGGCCGCTCAGGCCGCCGATCCGGAACCTGAGACCGATCAGTGAGCGTGCGAGAGGTTCGCCGTGCGGGGCGTACCGTGGGGAAACGCATGCGAAGTGAAATCCAAGGAGATTTGCTGTGACCGGGTTCAAGACGACCGGCGAGAAGAAGCTGATGCTCTTCTCCGGCCGCGCCCACCCCGAACTGGCCGAGGAGGTCGCTCAGCAGTTGGGCGTCGGCCTGGTCCCGACCAAGGCATTCGACTTCGCCAACGGCGAGATCTACGTTCGCTTCGAAGAGTCCGCACGCGGCGCCGACTGCTTTTTGATCCAGAGCCACACGGCTCCGATCAATAAGTGGATCATGGAGCAGCTCATCATGGTCGATGCGCTGAAGCGGGCGTCCGCGCGCAGCATCACCGTGATCGTGCCGTTCTACGGCTATGCGCGGCAGGACAAGAAGCACCGTGGCCGGGAGCCGATTTCGGCCCGGCTGATTGCCGATCTGTTCAAGTGTTCCGGCGCCGACCGGATTCTCACCGTGGATTTGCACACCGACCAGATCCAGGGCTTCTTCGACGGTCCGGTGGATCATCTGTTCGCGCTGCCGATCCTCGCCGACTACGTGGGCGCCAGGGTGGACCGGTCGAAGCTGACCGTCGTCTCGCCTGACGCGGGCCGAGTACGGGTCGCCGACCGCTGGTGCGACCGGCTGGGCGCACCGCTGGCCATCGTGCACAAGCGGCGCGACCCGGACGTCGCCAATCAGGTCACCGTGCATGAGGTCGTCGGTGACGTACGCGGCCGGGTCTGTGTCCTGGTCGATGACATGATCGACACGGGTGGCACCATCTGCGCTGCCGCCGACGCCCTGTTCGCCAACGGTGCTGAGGACGTCATCGTGACGGCCACGCACGGCGTCCTTTCCGGACCGGCCGCCGATCGCCTGAAGAACTCCAAGGTCAGCGAGTTCATCTTCACCAACACCCTGCCCACCCCGAACGAGATCCAGCTGGACAAGGTCACCGTTTTGTCGATGGCGCCGACCATCGCGCGTGCCGTCCGCGAGGTCTTCGAGGACGGTTCTGTCACCAGCCTCTTCGACGAGCAGGCGTGATCTGGTGCCGGGCTCGTTAGCCCGGCACCGCTTCGGGCCCACCGCACCCGAACCACGACCGCGGGCCACACGCCCGCAACCATCGGCCTTCGGCCATCGGCCGCCAGCCATCGGCCACGAAGGGTCGCTTCCCTCTTTGGGGAGCGGCCCTTCGCGCGTAGCGGCGTAGGGCGTAGGGCTGCACAGGGGCCGCGGGAGCCTGGGGCGCGTACGACGCACGAGAGGGCAGCGGACGGGAGGGCATGCGGGCGTACGGACCTGCTCAAGGCCCCGAGCCCGCCCGCGGGCCGCGCGGTCACGTCGCTCGCTGGGGTGGGGTGCTAGCGGGCGTTCGCGCGCAGGGCGTCCACCGCGATCCTGGCGGCCGTGCCGATCACCGCATCGACGCCCGGCAGGGTGATGGCCGTCCCTGCCGAGCGAGTGAAGACGGCAACGGCGTAGCGCCCCCCATCGGGGTACTCGATGACGCCTGCCTCATGGCGAAGCGTGGGCAGGGTGCCGGTCTTGCCGGAGACGCGGACGTCGTCAAAGGGGAAGCCGGAGGCGAGTCGGTGACTCCACGCCTGAAGGCCCAGAACGCGCCGCAGAAGCCGGCCGTGCTCGCCTGCGCACACCTCGTCGCGCCAGATGGCGGCGAGCAAGTGGGTCAGCTCGCGGGCGGTGCTGTGGTTGGTGTGCGCGGGGTCGAGAACGCGGAGCCTGGCCAAGGTCGCGGGCTCCACGAGCGCTGCGGCCCCGGCGGCCCCCGCGTCCGCGGTCATGGACGCGTACAGGTCACGCATGGCGTGTACGGCGCGGGTTCTCCCTAGCCCGAGGTCGGCCATGGTGCGGTTGACCGTGTCGAGGCCGAGTTCGTCCCAGAGCACATCGGCGGCGGTGTTGTCGCTGACGGCGATGGACTGCGCGGCGAGGTCACGTAGCGAGAGCCGGACCGGGTCAAGGAGTACGGCGAGGCCGGTGGGGCCCTTGGTGCGCTGGCCCGGTGGCACCTCGATCTGCCGGGTGAGGTCGATACGGCCCTGCGCAGCCTCCCGGAACAACGTGCTGACCAGGCACAGCTTATGGACGCTCGCGGTGCTCATGAGCGTGTCGGCGCCGAGCCCGATCTCGGCCCCGGTGTCGATGTCCCGGGCGTGCAGCAGGCCGGATGCCCCAGCATCGGCGAAGGCGTCCTTGATCCGGGCGGCGGCGCGAGCGGCGCCCCGGCTGGGAGCGGCACCGCGGCCGGAGGCGGGAGGGCGCCCGGGCGTGGGTCCCGTCCCGGGGGCGGGACGCTTGCCAAAGGTGGCGTCTCGTTCGGACGTGGCGGGGCGGTCGGCGCCGGAACCGGTGCGGCCGGGATCGTGGTCGGTCACAGCGGGAACTCCGATGCGGGGCGGGGGTACAGCGGGCGGGACGGTGGGGCGCGGTGGGCTTCATCCACGGCCCGTACGGACCCCTTTAGGGGCCCGGCCGAACCCGGCTCCTCATCCGCATCCGTAGGTGAAATCGGCCCCGTATCCAAAGCTTTATCCGAAGCTCCATCCGAAGCCGTATCCCCACCCGATCTTGTCTTCGAACTGGCGCCCGGGTCCGAATTCGCACCCGCGGCGGGCGATGCGTACGGCGCCGCATGCTGGCCCGGTGGGTGGTCGAGCAGCATGCCGGCGCCCGTCCGGAGCGCCTCGTAGGCCGTCTCCGCGAAGCGTTGCACCGCAGGGCTGTCCCGGTCTTTGGGCCAGGCCGTGGAGGTGCGCCAGGTCAGCGGCGTACCGGCGAGCGGACGCCACACCGTACCGGGCTCGCCGGCCGCGCTGGGCACCAAGGCGACGGCCGTGCCCGAGAGGACCAGGGCCTGGGCGAAGTCGCCGCCGCGTGCCTCGTGGATGGCGGCGGGGGTGCAGCCGTGCCGGGCGCACCCGGTGAGGGTCTCGTCGTAAAGCGCGGGCGCGGCGGCGCGAGGGAAGAGGACCAGGTCGCGTCCGGAGAGTTCGGCGAGCGGCAGGTGTGGTTGGGCGGCCAGCGGATCGTCCGCGCGCAGCAGTACGCCGAGAGGCTGGTGCAGCAGGGGCCCGAAGTCGAGGCCCTCGGCGGGGCAGGGGTGGCGGACGATGCCGGTCTCCAGGGTGCCGGCGGCGAGTTCACGTACCTGCTGGGCGGTGGTGAGTTCGCGCAGGTCCAGGGTGCTGCCCGGGGAACGGCGCTGGTAGCCGGTGAGCAGGGCGGCGACGGTGGCGCCACCGAGGTCGGGCGGTACGGCCGCGCGCAAGGTGCCCGCGGCGCCGTCGCGAACGCGGGCGACGATGGAGTCGAGCCGGTCGGCGGCGGCGAGCAACGCGTCCGCCTCTTCACGTACGAGCCGTCCGGCCGGGGTGAGGGACACGCCGCGACTGCCCCGGTCAAACAGTCGTACGCCCAGCTCGCGTTCCAGGCGCTGGATGCGCTGGGACAGCGACGGCTGGGCGAGCCGTAGCCGCTCCGCCGCGCGGCCGAAGTGCTGTTCATCGGCCACGGTGCGGAAGTAGCGCAGATGCCGCAGCAGGTCCATGAGCAGCAATGATAGGCAAATCCCTATGACTTTCCTGTTGATAAGGGTCTTGGACTGAAGGGCGCTTCTTCTGTTCTGCTGCCGAGGACGGTGGCGCGGCTGGCGCTGTCCGGTACGGGGCGAAGTGAGGGAGGGGCGCGGTGCGCACTTATGAGGCGGGGCGTCGCAGGCGGCGCGGGTGGATGGCGGTGGCGCTCGCAGGTGCGGTGGTGGCCGGGGGCGGTGCGTGGGCTGCGGTCGGGTGGGACTCAGGAGGCGAGAGCGCGGCGCGCGAGGCCGATCCGGAGGCGCTGCGTACGGCCCGCGCGTTCCTCGACCACTGGGCGGCGGGCGAGCTGGGCAAGGCCGCGGCGCTGACCGACGCCCCGGAGCGGGCCGAGACGACGCTACGTAACTTCACCGTGGGCCTGGACATCGAACGCCCGGCGTTCACCGCACAGCGGGCCGCGGCGCCAGACGGAGCCGGCGTGACGGTGAGCTTCGCCGCAAAGCTGCCGGTCAGCGGCCTGGGAACCTGGCAGTACCAGTCGGCGCTGCCGCTGATACGTACGACCGATAACGGCGGTGACGGCGACAACGGCGGTGCCAGCGGCGACAACGGCAGCGACAACAGTGACAGCGGTGACAGCGGTGCCACGGCGGGTAAGGCCGGTGGTGGAGCGAACGGCTGGAAGGTGCGCTGGGAGCTGGCCTTGGTGCATCCCAAGCTGAGCGAGGAGGCGAAGTTTCGGCTGGTACGAGAGGACGGGGCGCCCGAGGTCGTGGATCGCGACGGCGGGAAGCTGACCGGCGCCGACCATCCTTCGGTGGCGCAGGCGCTGGGCATGGGCGGCGGAAAGCCGCGGGGCGCCGTGCAGCTCATCGACCGGCAGACCGATGAGGTACGCGGCACGGAGGCGCGGTTCGGTGGGCCGCAGGCGGCGCAGGGGCCGGTGCGTACGACGATCGACGCGCGGGTACAGCGTGCGGCGGAGCGGGCGATGGAACGGCACGCGCGGGGCCGCAATGCCGGCCTCGTGGCGCTGCGCATCGCCGATGGCGAGGTGGTGGCGGTCGCCAACTCCCCTGCTGGGGGCTTCAATCGAGCCTTCCTCGGCACATACGCGCCCGGCTCCACGATGAAGGTGATCACGACGGCGGCGCTGTTGGCCAAGGATGCGGTGAAACCGACCGACGTCGTGGACTGCCCCAAATATCTGACGGTCGGCAAGCAGTTTCACAACGTGGAGACCTCCGAGATCCGTGGGGCCACCTTCCGTGAGGACTTCATCCACTCCTGCAACACGGCCTTCGTCAGCCTGCGGGACAAGCTCGGGAATGGGGAGCTGACCGAGTTTTCGTCCACGTACTTTGGCATCGGCCAGGAGTGGACGACGGGCGTGCCCTCCTTCGACGGCGAGGTGCCGGTGCCTGGCGACGAGACGGAGAAGTCGGCCGCACTGTTCGGACAAGGCAAGCTGCGGGCGAATCCGCTGGTGATGGCGTCGGCGACGGCGACGGCCGCATCGGGCCGGTTCCAGCAACCGCTGCTGATACGTGCGGGCGGTGACCAGCGCCGCGGCGACGGGCCCACCACCAAGAAGTTGCCCGGCGATGTCGTGACCGAATTGCGCAAGCTGATGCGGGACACCGTGACGGACGGTACGGCGAAGGTGTTGGCCGATCTGCCCGGCGAGATAGGCGCCAAAACCGGTACGGCGGAGGTCACCGCGGAGGGCCCGAACAACGGCTGGCTGGTCGCCTATGACGACGAGATCGCCATCGCCTGCGTGGTGGAGGGCGCCCAGCACGGTTCGGACTCGGCGGGCCCGGTGATCCACGACGTGTTGGAGGCGGTCCAGTAGCAGCGATCGGACCCGGCGCGGCTGGACCGACCAGCCCGACCAGCCCGACCAGCGGGGACCAGCCCGAACCAGCACAGCCCGGCCTGACCTGGCCGGGCGCGACCCACGCACCCAGTCCGCCGGCCCAGCGCAGCCCAACCCGCCAGCCCGGGCGAGGCTCCCGTCTCGCCCGGCCGATCGGTCTCCGGACGCGGTGATCTTGCCCGGGCGGTGGGTGAATTGGTAAGGGACAGCCGGCCGGGTAGAGTGGTGGAGTTGCTCGGCGAGGGAGGCTGTGTCCCCACACAGCCCATCCGTTATCGACGCGCTCTTCGTAGCAGGTCTGTTGTAGGCCGAGTGACGGCTTCCAGATCCCTTCGCATATACGAGGAGTGCAGTCATGGCTGAGGTCAAGGTTCCCGTAAAGCTCCGCACCGAGTTCGGCAAGGGCGCCGCCCGCCGGCTGCGCCGCACCGAGTACGTTCCCGGCGTCATCTACGGTCACGGTGCCGAGTCCGTGCACGTGGCGCTGCCGGGCCACCAGCTCATGATGGCGCTCAAGACCCCGAACGTGCTCATCGCGCTCGACCTGAACGGCAAGAAGGAGCTCGTCATCCCCAAGGCGGTGCAGCGTGAGGCCATCCGTGGCTTCCTGGTCCATGTGGACCTGCTGACCGTCAAGAGCGGCGAGAAGGTCACCGTCGACATCCCGATCCACACCGAGGGCGACCTCGCTCCGGGCGGCAACCTGCTGGAACACCTCTTGAACGCGCTGCCGGTCGAGACCGAGGCCACCCACATCCCGGAGTCGGTCACCGTCTCCATCGAGGGCCTGGACGTCGGTCACTCGGTGCTGGCCAAGGACATCACCCTGCCGGCCGGCACCACGCTGGCCGTGGACGACGACACCGTGGTGCTCCAGGTCGTCTCCGCCCAGGCCGAGGCCCCGGCCGAGGGTGCAGATGCCGAGGGCGAGGGCTCCGAGGGCTAAGCCCTCTGCTCGGCGGCACCGTTACGGTGCCGTCCCGCGCTGTTCCGCCGCCGCCGTTTCGCTCCCCACGCGGGAGCGGAACGGCGGCGGCGCACGGTTCCCGGACCGGACCCTCCGCACGGGCTCCCGGACCGGACCCTCCGCACGGGCTCCCGGACCGGGCCCCGCACGAGAACCAGCCCCACCCGCCACCCATCGGAGTGCAGCAGATGAGCGACGCAGACGGCCCCTGGCTCGTGGTGGGCCTGGGCAACCCGGGTCCCGACTACGCGGCCAACCGGCACAACGTGGGCTTCATGGTGGCCGACCTGCTCGCGCAGCGGACGGGTGGCCGGTTCAAGGCGCACAAGGCGCGGGCCCAGGTCGTCGAGGGGCGCATCGGCCCGCCCGGCCCCGCGGGCCGCCGCGTCGTGCTGGCGAAACCGCTGTCGTACATGAACCTCTCCGGCGGCCCGACGACGGCGCTCAGCGACTTCTACAAGGTGCCCGCCACCCGCATCGTCGCCATCCACGACGAACTCGACATCGACTACGGGACGCTGCGCCTGAAGTTCGGCGGCGGCGACAACGGCCACAACGGCCTCAAGTCCCTCACCAAGTCGTTTGGCCCCGATTACTTTCGGGTCCGCTTCGGCATCGGCCGCCCACCGGGCCGGATGGACGTGGCAGCGTTCGTACTCAAGGACTTCTCGTCCACCGAGCGCAAGGAACTGGACTACTTCGTGGACCGCGCCGCCGACGCGGTCGAGGCGCTCATCCTGGAGGGCCTGGAGCGCGCGCAGGGCACGTACAACTCCTGACGCCCCGTCAGCTTCGCCAACCAGCCCTCGCCATAGGGGCGTTGGCCTGCACCCCGGCGCTCGTTTCGCCCGTGCCCGGCATAGCGGACATGCGGTAGCCGACACTACCGAAGCCTCACCGGAGCCTTGACGCACCCGCTCCCATGGCCAAGGATCGCCGCCATGGTGCCGACCGGAACGAAATCCGAGAGCACGCCCCGCAGCGCCTCCCCCGCCGTTCCCCCTGCCTTGACGGCACGGGACACCCCCGCGGCCCACGGTGACGCGCCGTGCGGCACCCCCGCGCACCTGGCCGGGCCGGGACGCCCGGGGCGGCGGCACGGCTCCACGCGGCGGGGTCGGCTGCGCAGGGCGGGCGACAGCGCGTACGGGCTGCTGCTGCTCGGTAGGAATCTGGTGATGGCCCTGTTCGTGCTGGTCATCGTGGTGGCCGGGGTGTGGACTTCCTGGGGCACGGCGCAGCACGCCACGTTTACCAAGGGCAAGGAGCGCGGCACCCTCACGGTGGCCTCCTGCCACCGCGACTGGTGCGCGGGCCCGTTCGCGGCCCGCGACACATCGGGCACCGATCACCATTCCGTACGCATCGACGCCACCGTCATCGACGGCAAGGGCCAGCACCTGCCAGTGGTCCTCAAACCCGGCACCCACGAAGCGGTCCGCACCGGCGCTCCCGGCCTCCTCTACGCCTGGGCCCCCCTGGGCGGCGCCCTCCTCCTGGCCTCCGTCCTCCTCGCCGGCGGGCTACGCATGTGCCGCGCGGCGTGGGCGACGGGGCTGGCGGGGCTGGGGTTGTTGGGGGCGGCGTTCGCGTTGCTGTAGAGGTCGGGCCGCCTACGACAACTGAGTGCCGGGCCGTGCCGATGCGGCTTTTCGCGGGCGGTCATGGTCTACCCACCGGGCTCATCGACGGGTGCCAACCCCACCGTGAGCTGGGGGGATAGCTGGCTCCCCACGCGGGAGTGGCTGGGAAATGCTGGCCTCACACGCCAATTGGCTCCCACCTCTCGCAGGAGATTTTCCGTGTCCGAGCACGAACGCAGCGTTTTTCCTCCCTCCCGGCAACGCGGCCCCAGGCCCCCAGCCGCATCGCCCACAGGCGGACAGGGAGCAGCCGCCTTGTCCGGTCGGTCGGGCAAGGTGACGCGGGTGCCGCGACTCGCGACCGGCCTGGTCGGCTTGGTCGCACTGACCATGGCCTTCGCGATCCCCGCCTCGGCAGCGGACACCGAGACGGCCAGGGGCGGGGGCAGCCACCGGGCCACCCAGGAGGCCATCGAGGCGACCGTCGAAAACGGCGTGCCCGGGGTAATTGCGGTGGCCCAGGAAGGGCGCCATACCTGGACCGGCCAGTCGGGCACCGCCGACCTACGGACCGGCGCACCGCGGCAGGCCGAGCAGCGCTACCGGGTCGGCTCCATCACCAAGACCTTCGTCGCCACGGTGGCGCTCCAATTGGCGGCGGAAGGGAAACTGAGCTTGGACGACACGGTGGACCACTGGCTGCCCGGCCTGGTGCAGGGCAATGGGCACGACGGCAGTCGCATCACCGTGCGACAACTCCTCCAACACACCAGCGGAATTTACAGCTACACCGAGGACCAGGAATTCAAGCGCCTGACCTTCGGCACCGATTTTCTCCAACACCGCTACGACACCTGGACTCCGCACCGCATTGTCGAGGTGGCCATGAACCACCGGCCCGACTTCGCGCCCGGCGACGGCTGGCACTACTCCGACACCAATTACGTCATCGCCGGGATGGTAATCGAAAAGGCTGCCGGTCATTCGTACGCCCATGAGATCGAGCGCCGCATCCTGCGTCCCTTGCGTTTGCACTCCACCACGCTACCGGGCGCCAAGGCCCGGATGGCCAAGCCCAGCGGTCGCGCGTATTCGAAACTGACCGGGGACCTCGGAGGACCTGCGAAGCCAGGCAGCGCGACGTACGACGTCACCGACCTCAACCCCTCCTTGGCGAATGCGGCAGGCGAAATAATTTCCACCCCCAACGATCTCAACCGGTTCTACCGGACCCTGCTCTCGGGCAAGCTTCTAGGGCCCCGCGAGCTCAAGGAAATGACCACCACCGTACCGGTCATCGCGGGATCGGACTATTCCTACGGCCTCGGCCTGCTGAAGTGGAAGTCATCCTGCGGCGAACTGTGGGGCCACAGCGGAGGAATCCAGGGCTCCACGTCGAATTCCATGGCAACCAGGGACGGCAAACACGCACTGTCGGTCAACCTCAACGGTGACTGGCAAGCGTCTCTCGACCCCATCACCGAGGCCGAGTTCTGCGGGAAGTGACCGTTCCCCCACTCACTCACAACCCCAGCTTCCGCAGCAGGCGCGAATTTATGGCCGTTGCCGTTACACCGCGCTGATGGCCTCACCGGATCATTCCGGTGAGGCCATCAGCTGCACCCAAGGTAGATCAACTTCATTTCCTACGGAACATTTCTCGCATCGCCGCTGGGCGGTCTTCTAGCGTTGCGACTTCGGAACATTCCGCCGGAGCTATCCATGTCCAATCCATCAACGCCGCCACACCGCCGGGGGCGGCGGGCACAAGCACGGTGGATGGGCGACATGACAAGTGCGCCGCGGGCGGCGCAGGCGTGATGGCGAAAGCGCTCCTTGGGAACGGGCCTACGGCGCCGATGCGGCGCACGCGAACTGCGGGCGCAAGGTGCCCCACGAGTTCACTCCGCCATCTGTACGGTTCTCCGCGGGGCAGACACACCATAAATGGCCAATTTGGGATGGTGCGCACCCGCCCGGTGCCATAGTCCCGACATGGCCCCTTTCTCCTTCCTGCGAAGACGCCCGTGGACCAGCGCCATCTGCACGTTGACGGTCGCTGCCGTACCCATAACTGCCAATGCGTCGAAGAACGATAACGACGCACGCCCCGACGCCTTATGCAGCACCTCCACTCCATTCACGTCGGGGACCGAGGGCTACCACACCTTCCGCATTCCCGCCCTCGTACGCAGCGGCAAGACCTTGATCGCCTTTGCCGAGGGGCGGCGCACCAGCGCCGAGGACCACGGGGACATCGAGGTCGTCAGCAAGCGTTCGACCAATGGTGGGTGCAGTTGGGGGCCGTTGTCCCGGGTCTCCGACAACGGACGGAATGTGGCGGGCAATCCCGCCCCGGTCGTCGATCCGGCCAGCGGGCGGATCATTTTGTTGACGGTACGACAGCCTGCTGCCGTCACCCAGCCGCAGATCGAGGCGGGTACGGTCGCGTCCGCCGCCAGCCGGCGCGTGTACGTCCAGCGCAGTGGTGACGCGGGGGCCACTTGGTCCCGGCCTACGGAGATCACCTCGGCCGTCAAGCGCCCGGAGTGGCGCTGGTACGCGACCGGCCCCGGGCACGGCATCGCGCTGACCCGGCAGCGCCCGGGGCGGCTCGTAGTGGCCGCGAACCACACGACGGCGAAGGGGTCGGGCGCGCACCTCCTCTACAGCGACAACCACGGTGGCACCTGGCACATCGGCGCCGTCGATCACCACAACGGCAAAAAACTCAGGCCGGACGAGAATGCCGTGGCCGAATTGCCGGACGGCCGGCTGTACGTCAACGCCCGCGACCAGGGCGGCACCGACCCCGCAACCCGACTCGACACGTACAGCGCCGATGGCGGCACGAGCTTCTCCGCGCCCTACCGGCCCCGGCCCGACCTCGTGGCCCCCGTGGTCAAGGGCGCCCTGCTGCACAGCGGCACCACCAACTGCCCGGCCCTGCTCTTCTCGGCGCCCGATCACCCGAAGGAGCGCCGCCACCTGACGCTGCGGCGCAGCAGCAACTCCGGCGCCACCTGGGTGAGCGACACCGTGCTCGCCGCGGGCCCCGCCGCGTACTCCGATCTCGCGATGACGGGCGCAAAGACCGTCGCCGCCCTCTACGAGACGGGGAGGAAGAAGGCCACCGAGCGCATCGACCTGCGCCGCGTGCCCCTGACCTGTCGATAGTCCGCAATGGCGGCCAGAACACAGGGGCGATGAATACAGCGGAGGCCGGGCTGGCCCCCAAAGAGGGAACCGGCCCGGCCTCCGCACCGCTCAAGCACTCACGCACCCAGTCGCCCAAGCACTCAGGCACTCAGGCACTCAGGTCATGAGCGCAGAAGCGTAGAAGCGCTCACGCGTTCGCGAACTCACGCACTGGCGCGCTCGCGCGCCCGCGCACTCACCCCGTGTTGCGCAGACCAGCGGCCACGCCGTTGACGGTGAGGAGCAGGGCGCGGGCCAGCAGCGGGTCGGGCTCTTCGCCGCGTGCGGCGGCCTGCCGCTGGCGGTCAAGGAGTGTGACCTGGAGGTAGGAGATCGGGTCCAGATAGGCGTCCCGAACCCGGAGGGTCCGCTTCAGCGCCGGATTGGTATCCAGGAGTTCCTTGCCGCCGGTGATGCTGAGCACCTCCCGCACGGTGAGCTCGTGCTCGGCCTCGATGGTCGCGAAGACGTGCTTGAGGTCGTCCGGTACGAGCGTGTCCACGTAGTGCCGGGCGATGCGCAGGTCAGTCTTGGCGAGCGTCATCTCCACGTTGGACAGGAAGTTCTGGAAGAAGTGCCAGTGCTCGCTCATCTCCTCAAGGACCGTGTCGAGGCCGGCCTCGCGAGCGGCCTTGAGGCCGGAGCCGACGCCGAACCAACCGGGCACGATCTGCCGGGACTGGGTCCAGCCGAAGACCCACGGGATGGCCCGCAGCCCGTCGAGACCGGCGCCGCTGTCGGGACGGCGCGAGGGCCGGGAGCCCAGGTGGAGCTCGGCGAGCTGGTCCACGGGGGTGGAGGCGAAGAAGTACGCGGGCAGGTCCGGGTCGTCCACCAACGCGCGGTACGCATCGTGCGCGGCGTCGGAGACGGTGTCCATGGTGGCGTCCCAGCGGGCCAGCGCCTCATCCGACTGGCGCGGCGCGGTGTGCAGCGCGGACGCCTGGAGCGTGGCGGCGACCGTCAGCTCCAAGTTTTCCCGGGCCAGGGACGGCACCAGGTACTTGTCGGAGATGACCTCGCCCTGCTCGGTGACCTTGATCTCGCCCTCCAGGGTGCCCCAGGGCTGGGCGAGGATCGCGTCGTGCGTGGGGCCGCCACCCCGCCCGACCGTGCCGCCGCGGCCGTGGAAGAGCCGCAGCCGCACCCCGTGCCGGTGCGCCACATCACGCAGCCGGCGCTGGGCCCGGTGGATCTCCCATTGGCTGGTGGTAATGCCACCGAACTTGGAGGAGTCCGAGTAGCCGAGCATGACCTCCTGTACGTCGCCGCGCAGCGCGACCAAACGCCGGTAGGAGGGGTCGGCGAGCATGTCATCGAGGATGCGGTCGGCCTCGCGGAGTTCGTCCGTGGTCTCCAGGAGCGGCACGATGCCGATCTTGGCCCACCCGGCGTGCAGGTCGATCAGCCCGGCCTCACGAGCGAGGACCGCGGCGGCGAACACGTCGTCGGCGCCCTGGCACATCGAGATGATGTACGACTCGATGACCTCGGGCCCGAACCGCTCGAACGCCTCCCTGACCGTGCCGAAGACACCCAGGGTCTTGGCGCCCGCCGCGTCCAACGGGGCCGGGGACGGGCCGAGCGGACGGCGCGAGCGCAACTCCTTGGCGAGCAGCTTGCGCCGGTAGTCGCGCGGCATGTCGGCGTAGCGCCAGGACTCTTCGCCAAGTCGGTCGAAGAGTTGGCCGAGCGCGTGGTGGTGGGCGTCGGCGTGTTCCCGTACGTCCATGACCGCGAGTTGGAGGCCGAAGGCGGCCAGGGTGCGGATGCTGCGCTCTAGCCGGCCATCGGCGATGAGCTGGCCGCGGTGCTCGCGCAGTGACCGCTGGATGAGCAGGAGATCGGCGAGGAGTTCCGCGGTGCCGAGGTAGTCGCGGCCTGGCTGGTGCACCGTGCCGGCGGCCAGCCGGTCCCGGGTGTGGATGAGCTTTTGCCGGATGCAGGTGGCCTTGAGGCGGTACGGCTCTTCGGCGTTCAGGCGCTTGTAGCGGGGGCTGATCTCCGGCAGCCGATCCAGGTCCTCCTGGAGCGAGGTCAGGAGTTCGTCGGTTGCGCCGCAGTTGCGGATGGAGTTCGACAGCGCGGCCCGCAGGTCGTCAATGACCTTGAGGGCGTCGGTGATGCCGTGCTCATGCTGGAGGATCAGCACATCCCAGGTGACCTGGGGGGTGACGTTGGGGTTGCCGTCGCGGTCACCGCCGATCCAGGTGCCGAAGGTGAGCGGTCGGGTGCCGGCGGGCAGCTCGACGCCGACGCGCTCCAACTCGGCCGCCAGGTCCTCCAGGACGTCGCCCACGGCGTTGGCGTGCAGCTCATCCAGGTAGTAGATGGCGTTACGGGCCTCGTCGGCGGGCTCGGGCCGGGCCACCCGCAGCTCGTCGGTCTGCCACAGCAGGTCGATGTTCTCGGCCAGCCTGAGCTGGGCGCGTCGGCTGTCGCCTTCGGCGGCGAGCGTATCGAGGAGGGATGCGATGCGGCGGAGCTTGTTGAGGACGCTGCGGCGGGCCGCCTCGGTGGGGTGCGCCGTGAACACTGGGCGCACGTTCAAATGCGCGACGGTTTCCCGCAGGTGGTCAGCGTCGGCGTCCTTGAGCTGGTCGGCGGTGCGGGAGAGGATGCCGCCCTCGGCGGCGCGGCGGGCGCGCAGTTCCCGTCCGCGGTGCACCTGTTCGGTGACGTTGGCGAGGTGGAAGTAGGTGGAGAAGGCCCGTACCAGCTTGGCGGCGGTCTCAAGATCGGTGTTAGCCAGCAGCTCCGCGGCCGACTCACCCGGCTCCACGCCGTCCCCTGCGGCGGCATGCGCCGCCGGGTCGTCGGACCCAAAGGAGGTGGCGCGGGTCAGGGCGCGGACGCGTTCGACCAGGTCAAGGAGGTCGCGACCCTCCTGGCGTACCAGGGTTTCACCCAGCAGGTCGCCCAGCCGGCGGATGTCGGCGCGCAGGGCCGCACGGCGCCGAGTGGCGCCTGCGGCGTTGTCGGCATCTGCGGCCTTTGGCGCACCCCCGGTGCTCTCGGTGTTTTCTGCACGATCGGTGGGGAACACGTCTTCGGTCACCAAGCTGGCATTGCTGGCGGTCTCGGCACTGCTCACAGGTGCGGCTCCTCGCGAGTACGAGCACTTTGGGCGGGTTTGCGGACCGCGCTGTCCGACGGCACCAGGATAGGACCCCACGCGAAAGACACCGTCTCCCCGGTTATCCACAGCCCCCTTGCCCTGAGTCACGGCCCTGCCATACTTACGGAGCCGTAGGTTACGCATGCGTAGCCGTGTCCCGACCCCCCTGAGGGAATCCATGACTGCAAGCCCCGGCGTAATCGACGACGTGCCAAAAGCCTCAGAATCTCCGCTTCCGCCAGCGACGCTGGGCGGCGACAGCAAGGGGTCGGTCGAACAGATCGCCCTGCTGCTCTTCATCACCGTTCCCTTCGTCGCCTTGTTGGCGGCCATCCCGCTGGTGTGGGGCTGGGGAGTGAGCTGGCTGGATCTTGGACTGTTGGTCGCGATGTATTACATCGGCTGCCACGGCATCACCATCGGCTTCCACCGCTATTTCACGCACGGTTCATTCAAAGCGAAACGACCACTGCGCATCGCGTTGGCGATCGCCGGTTCGCTGGCCGTAGAGGGCCCCTTGGTCCGCTGGGTCGCCGACCACCGCAAGCACCACAAGTTCTCCGACGCCGAGGGCGACCCCCACTCGCCATGGCGGTACGGGGAAAGCCTCTCAGCGCTGATGAAGGGCCTGTGGTGGGCGCACATCGGCTGGATGTTCAACGAGGAGCAGACCTCCCAGCAGAAGTACGCGCCGGACCTCATCAAGGACCCCGCACTGCGCCGCATCTCCCGCCAGTTCGTGCTGTGGACGGTCATCTCGCTGGGCCTGCCGCCGCTGATCGGCGGCCTGGTGACCTGGTCGTGGCAGGGCGCGCTGACCGCGTTCTTCTGGGGCTCGCTGGTGCGCGTGGCGCTGCTGCACCACGTGACGTGGTCGATCAACTCGATCTGCCACGCGGTGGGCAAGCGCCCGTTCAAGTCGCGCGACCGCTCGGGCAATGTGTGGTGGCTGGCGATCTTGTCCTGCGGCGAGTCCTGGCACAACCTGCACCACGCGGACCCGACCTCCGCGCGGCACGGCGTGATGAAGGGCCAGCTGGACTCCAGCGCCCGCATCATCCGCTGGTTCGAGAAGGCGGGCTGGGCCTACGACGTGCGCTGGCCCAGCACGAACCGGATCGACGCACGACGCCAAGACACCACCACAGCCTCCGCCGATCGGGTGAAGGACGCCGCCGGCGCGGCATGATGGGTGACGTGGCGATCGACAGCAACACCAGCAGCAGCAAAAGCCGGTCCGGGGGCGCGGGGGGTCGGCGTGCCCGCCGTATCCGGATGACCGGCAAGGAGCGCCGCGAGCAACTGCTGGACATCGGTCGCATGCTCTTCGCCGAGCGCGGCTTCGAGGGAACATCGGTGGAGGAGATCGCGGCCAAGGCCGGGGTCTCCAAACCGGTGGTCTACGAGCACTTCGGCGGCAAGGAGGGCCTGTACGCCGTCGTGGTGGACCGCGAGATGCGGCAGCTTCTCGACATGGTGACGAGCGCCCTGACGGCGGGGCACCCACGCGAGCTGCTCGAACAGGCGGCGTTCGCACTCCTGGACTACATCGACCAGTACACGGACGGTTTCCGCATTTTGGTGCGGGACTCCCCCGTAGCGCAGTCCACGGGCACCTTCGCGTCCCTGATCAGCGACATTGCCACCCAGGTGGAAGACATCCTGGGCCTGGAGTTCAAGGCCCGCGGCTTCGACGCCAAACTGGCCCCGCTCTACGCACAGGCCCTGGTGGGCATGGTGGCTCTCACCGGCCAGTGGTGGCTGGATGTCCGCAAGCCGAAGAAGGCCGAGGTCGCGGCCCACCTGGTGAACCTCGCCTGGCACGGCCTAGACGGTCTGGAGCCCAAGCCCCGCCTCATCGGCCACCGCAAGAACTGAGCCCTGCGGCGCGGGCGGGGGTAGGCGGGGTGGGTGCCGCTCGTCGAACGGGCTGAGCGGGTGGGCCAAGGGCGTCGCCGGAACGAATCTTCCGGTGAAGGCGGTCGCTAGGCTGGGCCAAAGCGCCGTGAAGGGGATGGCCGTGACCGCCGAGCCGATCGACTGGAAACGTCCGCCGGCCCAGGGCTGGACCTACGAACAGGTCAAGGACCTGGATCTGCCCTTCGAGTGGGAACTGGTGGATGGAGCGATCGCGGTCCGAGGCAGGACCTGCCAGTGGCATGACACGGTGCGGGACGAGCTGTACTTCGCTTTACGCGGCTCCCGGCGTGCCCCGTACGCCGTCAACGCCGAGCGCTGCGTCCTGGTTGATGCGTACAACCCTCCGAAGCCGGATGTGGTGGTCTTCGACCGGACCGGTCTTGACTTCTTCTCGCTGGAGTGTGTCCCCAGCTCCGCCGTGGCGCTCGTCGTGGAGGTCGTCTCGCGGGGCTCGCGCCGCGAGGACCGGTTCCGTAAGCCCGCGATGTACGCGGAAGCAGGCGTGCCCCACTTCTGGCGGGTGGAGCGGGGCGAGGACAACGCGCCGGTGGTGCACGAGTTCCACCTGGACGCGGAGACCGGCGTGTACGCCCCTGCCCTTGCGGGTGCCGTGCACACCGACGTGCTCCGTACGGACGTTCCGTTTCCCGTGGAGATCGAGCTGCGTCGGATCTTCGACGCGTAGCGAGCCGTTCGGCGCCTCGCGGCCCGCGACCGGCCCATCGCAGGCCCCGCCGTAGGGCGGCCCCCGGCGCTCGGTGATCGGGCCACACCCATGGCCGCCCCCAAGGCGCAGCCCCGCCACCAGGCACGCGCGGGCGCCGGCGCCGCACACGGCGTGGGGAGCCATGCGGGCGCTGGACACCCGCGCGTAGTGGAGGCGGGGTCGCACGGGGAGCTCAGTTACGCGGCTCCCGTACGGCGCCCGGCTCGCCCACGACGCCCGGCTCCCCCGCGGCGTCCAGCCCGCTCGCGGCGTCCAGTTCGCTCACAGCGCCCGGCTCGCTCGCCGGTCTCGCTCGGGACTCCCCGTAGGTGGGCGCCGCCAAGGTGCCGGAGGCTGTGGCATCGCGGGCTGTGGCATCGGGGGCTGTGGCATCGGAGGCTGTGAACGTCGTCCGTGCGGGTTCCGGCTGGGTGGCTGCGGCCTCGGGTTCCAAGAACTCCAGCCGATTGCCCACCGGGTCCTCGCCATAGAAGCGGCGGTGGCCTGGAAGGTTGTCGTCCCAGACCACCTTCGCCCCGCGTTCTTCGAGGTGCCGCGCGTACGTGTCGATGCCCTGGACCCGCAGCCCGGGGTGCGCCTTGGCTGCGGGGCGGAAGTGCGGGTCGATGCCCAGGTGCAGGCAGACCGCACCAGCCGCGAACCAGCAACCGCCCCGGGCCGCGAGCGATGGGGGCTTGGGCACCTCGGTCAGGCCGAGTATCCCCACGTAGTAGGCGCGCAGCGCCGCCTCGCTGCCGGGCGGGGCAGCGAGCTGCACATGGTCGAACGCGGTGATCATCCGCCCACCCGATGTGCCACGACGAAGATGCGGCGGAAGGGGAAGACCGTGCCGTATGGCCCCTGGGGATACGCCTTGCGCAGCAGGTCCCGGTACTCGGCGAGGAATTCCTCGGCCGCTGCCGGGTCGTCTGCCAGGGCGGTCAGGACGGGGCGCAGTGCGGTGCCCTTGACCCATTCGAGTACCGGGTCGGCGCCGGTGAGCACCTGTACGTAGGTGGTCTCCCACGCGTCCACCGCGCAGCCGAGGCCGATGAGACGCTCCAGGTAGGCGGCGGGTGTGAGGATGTGCACGAAGCGGCGGCCGAGTCCGTCCAGGCGTCCGCGCCAGCGCGGGGTGTCGCACAGGTCGCCCAGGAGCGCATGGCTGGGCGAGGTGAAGTTGCCGGGCACCTGAAAGGCGAAGGTGCCGTTGGGGGTCAGCGCGTTGACCCACGACTCGAAGGAGTCGGCGTGGTCGGGCACCCACTGTAGGGCCGCGTTGGACACGATCAGGTCGAAGGTCTCCTCGGGCACCCAGGTGCCGGCGTCGGCGGGCTTGAAGTCGAGGTTGCCGCCGCCCTCGGTGGGCCCGGCGTACACCTGGGCCTCGCGGAGCATGTCGGTGGAGTTGTCGTATCCGGTGACGTGTGCGTTGGGCCAGCGGGTGGCGAGGAGGGCAGTGACATTGCCGGGGCCGCAGCCCAGATCGGCTATCCGGGGGGCGGTCGTGCCGGTCCGGGTCGGTGCGCTGGCGCCTGTTCTAGCGCTGGTGGCGGGCGTTGCGGCGGTCTCGGGCGTGGCGCTGATGGCGGGCGCTGCGGCGGTGGTCCCCGGTAAGTCGGGGATGCGGGCGAGGAGATCGAGGAATGGGCGGGTGCGGTGGACGGAGTGGCGGAGATATTGCTGCGGGTCCCATTGTGGTGCGGCGTGCATGTTCGAGCCCCCTTGCAGGTTCAGGACGATCCGAAGCGCCGGGACGCTTCCCGCCCTTCGATGCCCAAGCATCGACGCAAATATCTCTTGACGTCAAGAGACTTCATATCGACAGACCCATTACACTGATCGTCATGGAGGACGAGGTCGATCGGCTGGTCGCGGCGTGGCGGCGGGAACGCCCGGACCTCGACGTGGAACCGCTGGAGGTGCTGAGCCGCGTCAGCAGGCTCGCCAGGCACCTGGACAGGGCGCGGCGGCTCGCCTTCGCCGAGCATCAGTTGGAGCCGTGGGAGTTCGACGTACTGACCTCGCTGCGGCGCGCAGGAGCCCCGTACCAGCTCTCGCCCGGGCAACTACTCACTCAGACGCTGGTCACCTCGGGCACCATGACCAACCGCATCGACAGGCTCGCCAAGAAGGGGCTCGTTGAGCGGCTGCCCGATCCCAGCGATCGGCGTGGTGTGCTGGTCCGGCTGACCCCGGAAGGCCGCGACCGCGCCGATCAGGCGCTGGCCGGGCTGCTCGCCCAGGAGCGGGCCATTTTGGCCGAGCTGTCCTCCGAGCAGCGTCGCGAACTGGCAAGTCTGCTACGCGAGCTGACCGCCCCGTTCGACAACCTCCCCGGCTAGATCCACCGGGCCGACCCCCGCCCGGCGAGCCAGCGCGACCGCCGCCAAGGTGGAGTGCACGCCCAGTTTGCCAAGCACGTTTTGCATGTGCGTACGCACCGTGTGCGGCGACAGATACAGCCGCTCCGCGACCGCCTTACGGCCGAGCCCGGCCACCATGCAGCGCAGCACCTCGCGCTCACGCGGCGTCAGCGACTCCACGAGGCGCTCGCTTTCGGTGCGGTGCTTACGTGCCGCGGTCAATTCCCGTAGGACGCCCGTCAGTAGTGCGGGCGGCAGGTGCGTCTCATCGCGGAGCACGCCCCGGATCACCGCGAGGAGCCGCGAGAGCGAGCAGTCCTTGGCCACCCAGCCGCTGGCCCCCGCCTGGAGGGCGAGCGCCGCTCGGCGCGGGTCATCGCGCTCGGCGAGCACCACGGTGCGCACTCCGGGCTGGCTCGTACGCACCCCGCTGACCAGCGTGATCCCATCGACCACCCGGCGCTCGGCACGCTCCTGTGCGCCGTCGGGGAGTCGCTCGGGCCTGGGTGGCGCGATATCGGTGATGGCGGCGCCTAAGTCCGCGTCCACTAAAAGGACGTCGAAGCGGCGCCCTTCGGCAGACGCCCGCTCCAGACAACGTATGGCGGCCGGGCCGCTCCCGGCTGCCGCGACGTCCACGTCCGGTTCCGCAGCGAGGGCGGCGGCGAGCGACTCGGCGAAGATGCGATGGTCGTCGGCCACCAGAACTCGGATACGTGCCATAGCCACCCCCATGGACTGCCCATGTCCGCGAACGCGGATACAGAGAAACGAAGAACGTCGAACAGAAAGCGCGATAACCACGAAACGGTACGTAAGGAGAACCGTGCAAACCTGGCGAGTGGCCAGGTAGAACGCGTGGCACGAGCAAACAGTGCGGGTACGGCGCCCGGAACTCAAGCCCCCTGGCCGAATCCCACGGGATGCGTCCTCATCCCCACGGCCGCCGCCGTGCGGTGACGAAGACGCTGCCCCAAGCGTCGCACCTGCCTGTCTCGCCCCCTGATAAGCGCCGGCCCCCATCGGCACTGTGCATCAGCCTACGACCGGGGTCGGGCAACGGAAGCGAATTGACGAAACTGCCCGCGTAACTGTTGAGGCTGGGCCCTGCGTTCCACATTAAGGAAGAAGTCAATCAGCCATAGAAAAGCGATCGAGGAATGGCCGGAAGACTCCTACGCCGCCTACATCGGTGCCCTATGCACTCTCCACGCAACGGAAGCGGATACGGAGCAGCCCGTTCAGCTCTTACGGGCCAGTACGGACGGCGCTTTAGCCGACGGAATCGTGAGGCATGTGGGAGGTTACTCAAGGTGCGTAAAGCTGCCGTGGAGGGACGAGCAGCGGCGCGACGAACACCGCTGGTACGCGGTGACTGGCCGAGACTATCCGCACTGCGCGCGCCGAACACGGTGCTGGCTCGGCACTGGCCAGGCGAAGACGCAGACCTGGGCGACCGCTCCCGCAGGCCATGGTGGTCCGCATGGGAGCGGGCCAGGTTCGCCGCTCTTGGCTACCGGAGGAGTAGCCGCCGAGAGCCCGCGGCGGGGAGCGCGGGGAAGATGCGCGGCGGGCGGGCGTGTGCCATCGCGAACGCCTCGTTGATGGCCGTGGCGATCGGGTCCGCGGCTGCCTCTTCCACGAGCACGATGGCGCTGCCGCCGAAGCCGCCGCCGGTCATCCGCGCCCCGAGCGCGCCCGCCGCGTTGGCCGACTCCACCACAAGGTCGAGTTCGGCACAGGACACCTCGTAGTCGTCGCGGAGCGAAACGTGGCCGGCGGTGAGCACCGGGCCGATCGCTCGGGTGTCGCCCGCGTCGAGCAGCG
Organism: Streptomyces zagrosensis; assembly: GCF_014203645.1. Taxonomy (GTDB): domain Bacteria; phylum Actinomycetota; class Actinomycetes; order Streptomycetales; family Streptomycetaceae; genus Streptomyces; species Streptomyces zagrosensis. Next base: position 150,035 of record NZ_JACHJL010000015.1, read on the forward strand.
CGATGACCTCTTCCACCCGCCGGTTTTCGGTCACGACGTGCCGCACCCTGCGCTGGACGGCGGGGTTATCGGCCAGCTTATCCAGGGCAGCGTTGAGAAGCGCGTACGGAACATCGCGCAGGGCGCGCACGCCGAGCGCCCGCGCACCTCGCTCGCATGCGGCGCGCCGGTTCGCGTACGCGCCGTCTCCGAGCTCGTGTTTGACCCGGGTATCGACCACCAACAGGCGCAGCCCCTGGGCTGCCACATCGAAGGGGACGTGCCGGTGGGTGAGGTCCCGGGTGTCCAGATACAGCGCGTGCCCCGCCGTACAGCAGGCGGATGCCATCTGGTCCATGATCCCGCAGGGCACCCCGACGAACCCGTTCTCCGCACGCTGGGCAAGCTGGGCGATTCGCTCGGTGGTCAGCCCGAGCCCGTACAGCTCGTTCAGCGCGCTCGCCGTGGCCACCTCAAGCGCCGCCGACGAGGAGAGCCCGGCGCCGGTGGGTACCGTGCTGGTGAAGTGCAGTTCGGCGCCGCCGACCGCAAGGCCCGCCTCGCGCATCGCCCACAGCACCCCGGCCGGGTAGGCCGCCCAACCGGCGCCGGACTCGGGAGCCAGCGCGTCGGAGCGTAGTTCCACGACGCCACCGGGCACATCGGCCGAGTGCAGCCGCAGCACCCCGTCCTCGCGCGGCGAAGCGGCGGCCAGCGTGGCGTGGGGCAGGGCGAGCGGCATGACGAGGCCCTCGCTGATGTCGGTGTGCTCGCCGATCAGGTTGACCCGGCCGGGCGCCGCCCACACGCCGGCAGGTTCGGCGCCGTAGACCTCATCGAACCCGGCGACAACGGCCGACACCTCCGCAGGTCCGGGCGCGCCATCAGTGGCCGCGCCACCCGAATCCACAGCAGGCCCCCGCGCACCGCTGTCTCGTTGCGGCTCTGGCCGCCGCGTACCGCTGTCACTCACACGCTCTCCTACTCTCCTTGCCTGACGAACTCCCAGGCGTCCGCCACGATCCCGGCCAGGTCGGCGCGGGTCGGCTGCCAACCGAGTCGGTCCTTGGCTCGCTCGGCAGAGGCGACAAGGACCGCCGGGTCGCCGCCACGGCGCGGTGCGGTCACCTCGGGCACCGGGTGCCCGGTGACCTTGCGCACCGTCTCGATGACCTCGCGCACCGAGAAGCCGTTGCCGTTGCCGAGGTTGCAGATCAGGTGCTCGCCGCCGGTGGCCGCGGTGAGGGCGAGCAGATGGGCCTCGGCGAGGTCGGCGACGTGGATGTAATCGCGTACGCAGGTGCCGTCCGGGGTCGGGTAGTCGTCACCGAACACGGAGATCGCCTCGCGCTTGCCCTGGGCGACCTGGAGCACCAGCGGGATCAGATGCGTCTCGGGGTCGTGCCGCTCGCCGTAACTGCCGTGCGCGCCGGCGACGTTGAAGTAGCGCAGCGAGACGGCGGCCAGGCCGTGCGCGGTGCACTCACTGCTGATCATGTGGTCCACGGCGAGCTTGCTGGCGCCGTACGGATTGGTCGGCGCGGTCGCGGTGTCCTCGGTGATCGGGGACGTGGCGGGCTCGCCGTAGGTGGCGGCCGTGGAGGAGAAGACGAGGGTGCGTACGCCCGCGTCGCGCATGGCGGCGAGCAGCGCCATGCTGCCACCGACGTTGTTCGACCAATACTTCTCGGGGTGCGCGACCGACTCGCCGACCTGCGAGGACGCGGCGAAGTGCAGCACGCCGTCGTACGAGGAGTCCAGCCAGCGCGCCACGTCCTGGATGCGCCCCTCGATGAACTCCGCGCCCTCGGGCACGCTCACCCGGTGCCCGGTGGACAAGTCGTCCAAGACGGTCACCCGGTGTCCGGCCGCCAGCAGATGTGCGGCGACCACGCTCCCGACATATCCCGCTCCGCCGGTGACCAGGTACTTCTGTCCATCGCTCACGTACTCGCTACCTCTCGCAGTCGCTGCGCCGCGTCCTCCGGCGGCACATCGTTGATGAACACATTCATGCCAGATTCGGAACCCGCGAGGAACTTCAGCTTGCCGGAAGTGCGTCGAATGGTGAAAAGCTCAAGGTGAAGCGCGAAGTCGGCACGGTCAGGCGTGCGAAACGGCGCCTGGTGCCAGGCCGAGATGTAGGGCGTGGGCGGCTCATCGGGGCCAAAGATCCGATCGAAACGGCGCAGCAACTCCAGGTAGACCCGCGGAAACTCGGCGCGCGCCGGCTCGTCTAGGGCGCGCATATCGGGCACGCGCCGCTTGGGGTAGAGGTGCACCTCGTACGGCCAGTGGGCGGCATAGGGAACGAAGGCCGTCCAGTGCTCGGCGTCCACGACGATCCGCCGCCCATCGGCCACCTCGTCAGCGACCACGTCATCGAAGAGGTTGCGGCCAGCAGTGCGCTCGCGATGCGCGGCAAGCGACTCCAGCATGCGCGCGGTGCGCGGGGTGACAAAGGGGTACGCGTAGATCTGGCCGTGCGGGTGACCAAGTGTCACCCCGATTTCGGCGCCGCGGTTCTCGAAACAGAACACCTGTCGCACGGCGGGCAGTTCGGCCAACTCCGCCGTGCGGTCGGTCCAGGCGTCCAGGACCAGGGCGGCCTGTTGCTCGGTGAGGTCAGCGAAGGAGGCGTCGTGGTCGGCGGTGAAGCACACGACCTCGCAGCGGCCCGAGTCTCCGGCGAGCGAGGGGAAGCGGTTCTCGAAGACGACCACGTCGTAGTCGGTGGCGGGGATTTCGCTGCGCCGCGCGCAGCGCGACCCGCTCTCCCCGGGGGCGCTCGGGAGCGAGGGGCACAGCGGGCATGCGTCGGCGGGCGGGTGGTAGGTGCGGGTCTGTCGGTGCGAGGCGATGGCGACGCTGTCGCCGAGCAGCCGATCGACGCGAATCTCGGACGACGTGGCGACGGGCTCCAGCGGGCGTGGGTCCTCCTCGCTGCGCACCAGGTCGTCCCGGGAGTCGTAATAGATCAGCTCACGGCCATCCGCGAGCCTGACCGACGTCTTCTTCACCCTGCACCCCTGTCACGATCCGAAAACATTCCAACATAAGCTTTCAGAAATCAACAATAGCGCGTACTTTTTTGCCGTTCCGTTCGCGCGAAGAAGCGAGAAGCCCATGTATCAGCTAGCCGAAGGACTCCGGCTCTCCACCAACTGGCTCGATTACTCGATCCTTGCCATCTACTTCGTCGTCGTCCTGGGCATCGGCTTCGCGGCCCGGCGCAGCGTCAAGACAAGCCTCGACTTCTTCCTGTCCGGACGGTCACTGCCCGCCTGGGTCACCGGTCTCGCGTTCGTCGCTGCCAACCTGGGGGCGACGGAGATCCTGGGCATGGCCGCGAACGGCGCACAGTACGGCGCATACACCGTGCACTGGTATTGGATCGGCGCCATCCCGGCCATGGTGTTCCTGGGCCTGGTGATGATGCCCTTCTACTACGGGTCGAAGGTCAGGTCCGTACCGGAGTTCTTGCTGCACCGCTTCGGGCCTTCCTCGCACCTGCTCAGCTCCCTCATCTTCGCGGTGTCATCGGTGCTGATCGCCGGCGTGAACCTGTACGCCATGGCGATCGTGCTTGAGGCACTACTCGGCTGGCCGCAGTGGGTGGCCATCGTCGTGGCCGGCTTCTTCGTGCTCGGCTACATCACGCTGGGCGGACTGTCCTCGGCCATCTACAACGAGGTACTCCAGTTCTTCGTTATCCTCGCCGCGCTCATTCCGCTGACCATCGTCGGCCTCAAGCGGGTCGGCGGTTGGGACGGGCTGACCGACTCGCTCACCGGCAAGGGCGGCGCGCAGGGCTCGCACGGCTCGCAGGGTGAGAACTTCCTCAGCGCCTGGGACGGCACCGGCATCGGCGAGGCCAACGCGCTCGGCGCCAACTGGCTCACCATCGTCTTGGGCCTTGGCTTCGTGCTGAGCTTCGGCTACTGGACCACCAACTTCGCCGAGGTACAGCGCGCGCTCTCCGCGAAGAACCTCTCGGCCGCCAAGCGGACCCCGCTGATCGCGGCCTTCCCCAAGATCCTCATCCCGATGGTCGTCATCGTGCCCGGCCTTATCGCCCTCGTGATGGAACCGACGCTGGGCAAGGAGGGCAGCGGCCTCCAGTACAACGACGCCATTCCGGTCCTCATGCGCGATCTGCTACCCAACGGCGTGCTCGGCATCGCGGTGACCGGCCTGCTGGCCGCGTTCATGGCAGGCATGGCCGCCAACGTCTCCTCGTTCAACACGGTGTTCACCAACGACATTTGGGCCGCGTACGTGAAGAAGGACCGGGCCGACGCGTACTACCTGGCAACCGGCCGCTGGGTCACCGCAGTCGGCGTCATCCTGGGCATGGGCACGGCGTTCATCGCCTCCAGCTTCAGCAACATCATGAACTACCTCCAGACCCTGTTTTCCTTCTTCAACGTGCCGCTGTTCTGCGTCTTCATCATCGGCATGTTCTGGAAGCGCAGCACAGGGCCGGCCGGCTTTTGGGGTCTGCTGTCCGGCACGCTGGCCGCGATGCTCAACTACTTCTGGCTCTACAAGCAGCACGTCATCGACATCCCCTCCGACCAGGGGGCGAACTTCGTCTCGGCGATCGTGGCCTTCGTCGTCGGCGCCGTGGTGATGCTGGTGGTCACCCTGGTGACCAAGCCAAAGCCGGTGGAGCAACTGGCCGGCCTCGTCTACGGCACCAAGTCGCCCGGCCTGGAGGAAGCGCCGGCCGAAGGCGACGACGCCTGGTACCGCAAGCCCGCGCTGCTCGGCTGGGGCGCCGTGGTGTTGGCCGCGCTGTGCTACATCCCGTTCTCGCTGTGACCCCCGCCCACCCGCTGCGTGACGGCCACCCGCCCGCTTACGCGCACTCTCACGCGAAGGATGCATCCGCATGAGCGACTATCAGCACGAGGTCAAAGAGCTTGAGCGCACGTCCGCGACCGCCGCGCGACTCTTCGACGTACGCCGCATCATCGGCGGCTTGTTCGTGGTCTACGGCGTCATCGTCACCATCGCGGGCCTGACGGCATCTGACGCGGACCTGAAGAAGGCCGAGGGCATCAACATCAACCTCTGGACGGGCCTGGGCATGCTGGCCCTCGGCCTCTTCTTCCTCGGCTGGCTCTAGCTGCGCCCCATGCCCCCGCCGCCCCCGGCGCCGGACGCAGCGGCGGAAGCAGCCGCAGATCCCGCAGCCGGCCCCGAACGGAACACTTCCGGCCACTGAGCCCGCCACCGTACGGTACGGCGCGGCGCCTCCGGCACGGCCCGTACGGTGCTGTGTCGTGCAGTACGGGGCTGGGCTGGGCTGGGCAGTTGCGTCCCAGCCCCAGTACGTCGCGCCCTCGCTCAGGCCCTGCCCGCAGCCCCAGGCGCTGGGCCGGTGCCAGGGCCGGCCTCGGGGCGGCCCGGGTGGCCCTGGCCGGGGAATCCGCGCCCCCATGGGCGCCCCGCGGCGCCTTGGCCCGACGCGCCCCGACCGTAGTAAGGCCCCTGCCCAGCGGAACCCCGGCCCGGCGGCACCTGGCCCGGCGGCAGTTGACCCGGCGGCGCCTGACCCGATGGCGGCTGGCCTCCGACAGCGCCAGGCCCGTGCCCGGTCGGGCCCGCCGCGCCCCCAAAACCCGCAGCGCCCGCAGCGCCCGCAGCGCCCGTCTCACCTGGAGTGGCGTGGCCCACGCCGCCCTCGCCCAGCGCGCTGGGGAGGTCGATGGCGCGCCGGCTGGCCGCGGCCCGGTCGAGCAGCCCCGTACGGGCGGCAAGCGCCGCCGCCTCAAGGCGGGAGCCGACGCCCAACTTCATCAAAACGCGCTGCACATGCGTACGAGCCGTACTCGGGGCGATGGCCATGCCCGCCGCGATCAGCCGGGTGTCCTCCCCCTCAGCAACCCGTACCAGCACCTCCACCTCGCGTGGTGTGAGCAGTTGAAGCAACCGGGCGCCCTCGTCATCGGGCTGGGCTGCGGGGTTCAGCAGCTCGGCGAACGCCCCCTGGAGGAGCTGGGGCGCCACCGCCGCATCCCCGGCACGCGCCTTGATCATGGCGCGCTCGACGCCCTCGATGCGTTCGTCGTGGCGCACATAACCGGATGCCCCCGCCGCGAAGGCGGCGGCGATGCCCCGCGGACTCGGCACCGGGCCGAGCACCACGACCGCGACCTGGGGTCGCTCCCGCTTGATCCGTATCACCGGCTCAAATGCGCCCGGTTCCGCGGGGGTTCCGGTGCCGAGCAGACACACCTCGGGTGCCCGGCTCACCACGAGGTCCGCAGCGCCCGCACTCGGCGCGGCAGCGGCGAGCACCCGATGCCCGCGGAGCTTCAACGCCGAGGCGAGTGCCTCGGCGAGTAGTCGGTGGTCATCGACCACCATGACTCTCACGCCCATGAACTCCCCCCCATCCGCCCGGGGACGACAGTCCCGGATGTCCGTGGCCCCCGCGCTGACCGAGGTCGCGCCACCGTGGCTGCGCAAGCCCCCCTGCTGCGCACGGCCCCCGACCTCTTGCCCCCGGAAGCTACACGCTCGTTCGACGTTGCGCGCCCCTTAGCAGGAAGAAGCGTCCCGGAATGTCGAAATACATCCCATAGCGCTTACTTCGCGCCGCGAAGGGCACGTCACGGCGCGGCGTGCCATGCCGTGCCGTGCCGCAGCACGACAACGGCCCCGCCAGTACGGAACGTACCGGCGGGGCCGCCACATGTGCATCAGTGCTGCACGGGTCAGTTGGGGCCAAAAACCATGGCGATCAGATCCTCACCGCGCTGATAGTCGCGCGGCTCGGTGGCGTAAATGTCGCCCATGTACAGCTTTTTGTTGGCGTACAAGAACAGCTCGTGGCCCATGCTGTAGTTCGACTCGGTCTCCGCGGTGGCCGTCGCGTTCTGCATCAGCTTGGCCTTCTCGTAGTTCGTCGGATCGACCTGCCAGATCGCGCCGCCCTTGTTGTACGTGGTGTCCTGGTACGCGATGAGGTAGCCGTCCTCGTCTAGGCCAACCGGGGTGATGCTCGCGTCCGGCACGCCATCGGTCTTGCCCACGGACTTGCCGGTCTGTAGCGAGTAGGCGACGATCTCGTTCTCCGGCAGCGTGTCGGAACTGCTGCTGCGCTCCTCGGTCGCCATGAACAGCTTGTCCTTGGTGACGACGACCTTGCTGCACGACTCGACCTCGTTGGTCGAGCACTCCGGGGTGAACTTGCCGTTGCCGGTGGCGATCTTGCTGACCAGCTTGCCCTTGCTCTGGGACGGGTCGATCGTCATGAAGTCGGAGACCGCAGCGCCCGATGAGTCACCCGCGTTGACGCCGATGACCATCGGCTCCGTGGAGATCACGTGCACGTCTTCGATGCCGTCGGTGAGCTTGTACTCCGACAGGACGTTGCCGTCCTTGGGGTTGATGAGCTGGACCGACATCCGCGCCTCGCCGAACTCGCCGCAACCGCGCACCGCGACCAACTTCGGGCCGCCGCCGTACCCGTAATCCGAGCACTCCTCGTTCGGCTGCGGCGACCAGAGCTTGTCGCCCTTCATCGACCAGGCGGCGCCGCCGTCCAGGCCGCCCGCGGCGATGGTGCCACCGCCGATGGTGACCTCGTCGAACTCCAGCTTCTCGTCGGCTTCCTTGATGCTGCGCTGCCATACGAGCTTGCCGTTGGCCAGATCGACCAGGCCAACCTCGCTACAGTCCGGGTACTTGTTCTCCACGGTCGGCTTGCCGTCCTGGAAGACCACGGTGGTCAGGCCCTCCTTGGTGACCTGGCTGCTGCCCCAGCACAGCTCACCACCCAGCGGAATCTCCCACTGCGGTGCCGAGCCGCCGCTGGCCGGGTAACCGACGATCTTGTCGATCTGGCCCTTTGCCCACACCGTGTCGGTGGCCCACAGACCGGGCGAGTTCGCCTGCTCCTTGACCTTGGGCATCGGGACCTTGGCGATCAGGTTGCCGCCCACCAACTTCGGCTTGGGCCGCTTCTTGACGCCGTTGTTCTCGCCGTTCTCGCCCTTTTCGCCGCCTTCGGCGCCCTGGCTGCTGCCGTTCTTCTTCTCGGCCTTGGTGTCGGCGTCGCCATCCTTGGTGGCGAGCCACACGCCTCCGCCGACGACCAACGCGATCGCCACCACGGCACTGACGATGAGCGCCATGCGCTGCTTGCCCGGCCGGTTGCCGCCGCCGGCGGGTGCGGCGCCGGGGACCTGCGCGCCCGGCGGGTAGTTCCCCTGCGGGGCCTGTCCGTAGGGCTGCTGCCCGGGCTGGCCGTACTGCGCCGGAGCGTAAGGCTGCTGGCCTATCTGCGTCGGGGCGTACGGCGACTGCCCGTACCCGCCCTGTGAGGTCTGGGCGTACGGCTGGCCCGGCGCGCCCGGCTGTGTTGGGTAGCCATAGCCACCGGCGCCGGGCGGCGGTGCCTGCGGATAGCCGTAGCCACCGGCCCCAGCGGGCGGGGCCTGCGGCGGTGCGCCGGGCGGCCCTGGCGGTGGCGGAGTGCCGGGCGGCCCCGGCGGCGGCGGGGCCTGCGGGGGCTGGCCGGGCTGTTGCTGCGGGTAGCCGTAACCGCCCGCCTGCGCCGGGGGCTGCTGCGGATAGCCGTAACCGGGCTGTGGGGTCTGCTGCGGGTATCCCTCGGCGGCGTCACCGAAGCCTGGCGTCTTCCCGGTGCCGGGGTCTTGCGGGGCGCCGAAGCCGCCCTGCGGCGGCTGACCGCTCGACGGCGGCTGGTTGGGCGGCTGTGACATCAACATTCCTTCTCGTGCGGGTCCATGGACGAGTGGCCTCCCCCGCGGCCCCCATTGGCTGAAATCCATCGGAGAAGGAGCGAATCGGACATGACTGCGGCCTGGTAATGGGCAGGCGAGCGGAGGTTCTTTGTATCACCCGGTCATCGCATGGCAGGTGCCGGTAGCAGCCGCACCTGAGAGCTGATACCGGCCCGTGACGAGACTGTTGCACCACCCGGGACGGGAATCCCCGAGTCCGCGCCGCCGCCCCCATCATGGGGCGGAACGTGGGCGACCCGGCCGCAGGGGCCGCCGGGCCCGCACCGATCGAGCCGTCAGGCCGCGGGGCGATGCGGGCGAACGGTCATGCGTCTTCGGCGAGTTCCAGCCAACGCGATTCCAGTTCGTCCCGTTCGCCCGACAGCTCCCGCAGTCGGCCGTCGAGTTCGGCAACCCGCTCGAAGTTGGTGGCGTGCTCGGCGATCTGGGCGTGCAGCGTGGTCTCCTGCTCATTGATCTTGCCAAGGCGGCGCTCGATGCGCTGCAACTCCTTCTGCGCGGCACGGGACTCGCCCGCCGACTTCTCCCGCGGCCGATCCTGCTCGCCCCCGGCGGCACCGCCCGGTGATGCAGATGATGCAGATGACGCGGACGAAGCAGCTGAGGCGGCCGGCGCGGCAACGGCCGCGGCCTGCATGCGCCGCCGCCGTTCCAGGTACTCCTCGATGCCGCGCGGCAGCATCCGCAGCGTGGTGTCGCCGAGCAGCGCCTGCACCCGGTCCGTGGTGCGCTCGATGAAGTACCGGTCGTGGCTGATCACCACGAGCGAGCCGGGCCAACTGTCGAGTACGTCCTCAAGCTGGGTCAGCGTCTCGATGTCGAGGTCGTTGGTCGGCTCGTCGAGGAAGAGCACATTGGGCTCGTCCATCAGCAACCGCAAGATCTGCAACCGCCGCCGCTCACCGCCGGACAGATCACCGACCGGCGTCCACTGCTTCTCCTTGGTGAAACCGAACTTCTCGCACAGCTGCGATGCGGTCATCTCCCGGCCGTTACCGAGGTCAACCCGCTGCCGCACCCGCTCGACGGCCTCAAGGACCCGCCAGGTCGGCTCCACCTCGGCAACTTCCTGCGACAGGTAGGCCAACCGCACCGTCTTACCCACCACGACCCGGCCGGCCGCGGGCTGTACCTCACCGTCCGTACGGGCCGCCTGCTCCATCGCCCGCAGCAGCGACGTCTTGCCCGCGCCGTTGACACCGACCAAACCGATCCGGTCACCCGGCCCGAGCTGCCAGGTCAGATGCTTGAGCAAGGTCTTGGGTCCGGCCTGGACCGTCACGTCCTCCAGGTCGAACACGGTCTTGCCGAGCCGCGAGTTCGCGAACTTCATCAGCTCGGCACTGTCACGCGGCGGCGGCACGTCGGCGATCAGCGCGTTAGCGGCCTCGATGCGAAAGCGCGGCTTGCTCGTACGAGCCGGAGCACCGCGCCGCAGCCAGGCCAGCTCCTTGCGCATGAGGTTTTGCCGCTTGGTCTCCTCGGTGGCCGCGATGCGCTCGCGCTCGGCGCGGGCGAAGACGTAGTCGCTGTACCCGCCCTCGTACTCGTGCACCTGGCCGCGCTGGACGTCCCACATCCGGGTGCAGACCTGGTCCAGGAACCACCGGTCGTGGGTGACGACCACCAGCGCCGAGCGGCGCGCCCGCAGATGGCTCGCCAGCCACGAGATGCCCTCGACGTCGAGGTGGTTGGTCGGCTCGTCGAGCACGATCAGCCCGGGCTCGCCGATCAGCAGTTTGGCGAGCGCGATCCGGCGCCGCTCACCGCCGGACAGCGGCCCGATCACCGTGTCCAGACCCTGCGGGAAGCCGGGCAGGTCGAGCCCGCCGAACAGACCGGTCAGCACGTCGCGGACCTTGGCGTTGCCCGCCCACTCGTGGTCGGCGAGATCGCCGATCACCTCATGCCGCACGGTGGCTGTCGGGTCCAGCGAATCGTGCTGCGTCAGCACCCCGAGCCGTAGCCCGCCGGAGTGCGTGACGCGTCCTCGATCGGGCTCCTCCAGCTTGGCGAGCATCCGGATGAGGGTGGTCTTGCCGTCTCCGTTGCGGCCGACGACGCCGATCCGGTCGCCCTCGCTGACGCCGAGGGAGATCCCGTCGAGCAGGGCACGGGTGCCGTACACCTTGCCGACGGTTTCCAGATTGACGAGGTTCGTTGCCATCTCACTCCTGGTGCGGGGGACGTTCGGGTCCCAGCGTAGTCGTCGCCCGGCGCCCGCCGAATCTCGCCGGTGCGCACCGGGCGGATCGACGCGACACGCCGGCCATCCTGGGCATCTCGACGCCTGCGTACGGTCCACGTGCTCCCGGCCACCCCGCATGCCTCGCTTGCCCCGGCGTTCCGGTCCACGGGCCGACGTTGCGGTACACGGGCCGACGGTTCCGTACGCGGACCAGCGGTTCCGTACGCCCCAGGGCTCCCGGCGGAGGCTCAGGCGTCCGCAGCGTTCCGGCTGTCCCGTACGACCGTGGCTCCCGCCGCCGGGCCCGCGGCCACCCGGGCCGTCCGGCACGTTCCGGAGGCGCGGAGCGCCGCCGCTACCTGCTCGGCGCCTGCCGCGTCCTTGGCCAGGAAGGCGCAGGTCGGGCCCGACCCCGAGACGAGGGCGGCGAGCGCCCCCGCCTCCGTACCGGCCCGCAGGGTGTCGGCCAGCGCGGGGCGCAGCGAGATGGCCGCCGCCTGAAGGTCATTGCTGGAGCCAGCGGTGCCCGCGGCCAGCGCGCCGGCCAGCGCCGTGGTGTCGCCGTCGTGCAGCGCGCTCAGCAGGGCAGCCGATGGCTCGGGGTCCGGCACGTCGTCCGTCGTGGCCCCGGTGCCGTGCTCGGCGCGCAGCCGGTCGCACTCGCCGTAGACCGCGGGCGTCGAAAGGCCGCCGTCTGCCACCGCGAAGACCCAGTGGAACGTGCCGCCCACGGCGAGCGGGGTGAGCAGTTCGCCCCGCCCCCGCCCTAGCGCCGCCCCGCCCACCAGGCTGAACGGCACATCACTGCCCAACTCGGCGCACATGTCCAAAAGCTCGGTACGCGATGCCCCCGTGCCCCACAACGCATCGCAGGCCAGCAGCGCCCCGGCGCCATCGGCGCTGCCGCCCGCCATGCCACCGGCGACCGGAATGTCCTTGCTGATGTGGATATGCACGCGAGGCTCGATGCCGTGCCGGGCGGCGAGCAGTTCGGCGGCGCGTGCGGCGAGATTCGTACGGTCGCACGGCACCTGGTCGGCGTCCGGGCCCTCGACCGTGATCCGCAACTCATCGGCCGGCGTGACCGTGATCTCGTCATACAGGCCAACGGCGAAGAAGACGTTGGCCAGGTCGTGGAATCCGTCCGGCCTGCGGCCACCCACCGCGAGTTGGGCGTTGACCTTGGCCGGGACGCGAACGGCGATGGAGGCAGTCACGGTCTCTTGGCTCCTCGAATCGATGGCCGCAGCACGGCGCGGGCAACGGCGGTTGGTGATGATCGCACCCTACGGAGTTTCGGCCAGGTGCCGCGGACCGATGGGGCTGCGCGTCTCGCACACCGGACGGCAACAGCTCCCGGCGGGCGCCGACAGGCGTCCGATAGATACCGGCGGCTACCGGCGGCTCTTGGCGAACCTGCGCGTCCGTGCAGCTTCGCGCGATCGGGCCAGGTGTCTCCGCCGTCAGGCTACCGGGATTGATCGCAGTGCACCGGGCTTCAGCCCGGTGGTGAAGCGATTGTGGGAAGCGCCCGCGCACGGGAGCGCCCCGGTTCAAGTCCCGCAAGGACAATCGGCAGGCCGTACGGTTTACTGCGAACGCCCGATGGAAGATCACGATGGGCGGACACCTGTGTCTGCCGAAGATCGGTGACGTGCGGGTCACATGGTCCCGCAGCCTGCCCTCCAGGCCGTCCACGGTAACCGTGATCAAAGACGCTGCCGGGAGGTACTTCGCGCCCTTCGTCGTGGCAACCGACCCCCAGGCGCTGCCCGAGGTGGCATCCGCCGTCGGCATCGACCTGGGCCTTGGGCACTTCGCGGTCCTGTCCGACGGCACGAAGATCGACGCCCCGCGCTTCCTGCGCCGGGCCGAGAAGAAACTCAAGAGGCAACAGCGCCGCCTGTCCCGCAAGGCCAAGGGGTCGAAGAACAGGGACAAGGCCCGCATCAAGGTCGCCCGCGCTCACGCGCAGGTGGCCGACGCACGGCACGAGTTCCACCACCAGCTCTCAACGAGGATCATTCGCGATAACCAAGCGATTGCCGTTGAGGACCTGGCGGTGAAGGGGCTCGCCCGTACGCGCTTGGCCACGTCCGTCCACGACGCGGGATGGTCCGCATTCGTGACGATGCTGGAGTACCTGGAGTACAAGGCCGTGAAGTTCGGCCGCGGCTTCCTGCGCATCGGGCGGTTCGAGCCGACCCCCCAGGTCTGCTCGCAGTGCGGCGTCAAGGACGGCCCCAAGCCCCTGCGCATTCGCGTAGCCCAGGGAGCGGAAGTCAATAGGCAACCGCCGCGCCCTGGCGGCCGACCGCGGGCTTCCGGTCGCGACTCGTACTGTGCCGTCGCGAGCCGCGCTGCGCCATCACGACCCGCGCTGCGCCAAGGCGCGAAGGTGCCTGGCGGTCGGCCCCCGTCGCACGGAGGCCGACCGCCAGGGTTGCGCGTGTGCGTCAGCCCGTGAAGATCCAGCCGAGCTGGCCGCCGGAGGCTTGGCCTTCGCAGTTGGCCTGGTTGGACTCGAAGAACTCACGGTGGCTGCCGACCATGCACCGCATCAGCGGTAGCGTGCCCACGTCGGACGGCTGCCCTGGGTACATCCAGCCGAGGCGGGTCACATAGGTCTGACCTTCGCAGTTCACGTCGCCGGACAGGAAATTGTCCTTGCGGACGACGCAGTGGTAGAGCGGCACGGTGCCCTCGCGCGGGGACGTGTACAGATGGCCGAGGCTGCCTTCGACGCGGTAGCCCGGAGGCACGTTCCACACGGTGCTGATGTGCTCGCCGTTCGGTCCGATCAGCCGGTTGAGGCTCCGGGTGGGGGGGCTCGATGCCGGGTCGCCCGAACAGGTGCCCTTGACCATGGCGTTGTAGTAGTTACCGGTCACGTGCTGCAAGAGCGGCCCGTCCGTGATGCGGCACTGCGAGTTGCTGAATCCCAGTTCGGCGGCCTGCTGGACGAAGTGGTTGACCGCGGCGGCGCCCGCGATATTCGCCGGGCCGCCACCCATACCGGTGAGGTAGACCACGACCGGGCCGACATTGGTCGCGGTGGCCGATGTGGCCGATGTGGCCCGATGTGTAGAAGCCGGGGCGGCGCTCGCTGGGGTGGCGACAGTCATGGCGACCGCCGCTGCGGCGGTCAGCGCGAGGAGTGTGGTGCGAAGACGCGAGGTGCGGTGCAAGTCCGTACTCCTGATCGTCGGCCGCGACACCCTGTGAGCGATCGCGGGAAGAGCAACGGTGCGCAACCCCCCAATGGGCGGATGCGTATGCATTCCATCCGCTGTATGCGCGTATGGACTAGATCTTCTTCGGCCGATCTCAGGCTTATATCAGCACCAGAGTCCGAACTCAACGTGGCACTACCGGGGCCGGACCTGACAGGCAATAACCATGCCTGTAGGGGGAGTTGACGTCGCATCGGTGGCCGCCTTATGGTTCTCGTGTGTAGCCGCTTGGCTGCATGTTTTTGGGGGGCGGGCTTCATCGCGCAAGCGATAGGAAGCCGGGGAATTAACCCCAGGAGACATGCGGCGCGAAGCGGCTTGTTGCTTTTCCGGGGACTGTTTTCCTCGCGCCCGCCCTTCCCAACTGGGAAGGACCGACGTTGTCGCCACAGGTTGAGCCATCGGGCGAGGATCTTGCCCCGTCACGTACCGCCCCGGAATTCACGGCGGATTCCGATCACCGCAAAGTCGACTTGATCGCGCTCGTGTGCATCCTGGCCGCCTGCACCGCGATCTGCCTATCAGTTGGTGTGGCGGCGCTTCAGGCGGTGATCGGCGCTGTCAGCATCTTGTTCGCCGCATGGCGGACACCACCGCGGACCAGGCGGGAACCAAGACCAGTCTCGGCCCGGCGCCGGCCGCCCCGCCGGCCCGAAACGCGCCGGTGACGGAGGTCGGTTGTGCTCGCTCGGGGCTGGCGACGCGTCTGTGCCGTCGTCCGCCACCTCCCCGGCACCGCCTCCTGCTCGCCGCTCCCCGCTCCCCGCTGCCCGCTGCCCGCTGCCCGCTGAGAACGTGCCGAGTCACCTGGCGCGCTGCGACAGACAAGGGTGCGAAGGAGCGGCGAGTACGGGAGGTCATACGGGCCAGCGGCGATAAGTGCTCACGACGAGCTCATCCGAGTGACGCCACCGATAACCAGCGCTCACTCGGCACGGGTCGAGATGTCCTCGATGAAGCCAAGCAATTCCTGGTTGATGCGCTCGGCGTGGGTGATGAAGAGGCCGTGCCCCGCTCCCGGGTACTCCTCGCAGACGAAGAACGTCGTGATCCGGCTCGGGCAGACCAGCCGCGTATGCGAGCTGCCGCGCCATCGCCGAAGGCGCCCCCGTCGCCTGGTGCCTGGGACTCGGCCCATCCCGAGCGCAGCGAGGGATGGCGCGGTCACCGGCCGGGAGCGTGCTCCGCGATCGCCGCGAACTCCTCCACCGTGAGCGACTCCCCCCGCGCCTGCGGCGAGATCCCGGCGGCCACCAACGCCGTCTCGGCTGCCGCCGCCGAGCCCGCCCAGCCCGCGAGCGCCGCCCGCAGCGTCTTGCGGCGCTGCGCGAAGGCCGCGTCCACGACCGCGAACACCTCCTTCTTCGTCGCGCTCGTCTGCGGCGGCGCTGCGCGCCGGACCAGCGAGACGAGCCCGGAGTCCACGTTCGGCGCCGGCCAGAAGACGTTGCGGCCAATCGCCCCGGCCCGCTTGACCTCCGCGTACCAGGCGGCCTTCACCGAGGGCACCCCGTACACCTTGGAGCCCGGCGGCGCCGCGAGCCGGTCGGCAACCTCGGCCTGCACCATCACGAGCGTCCGCTCGACGGTGGGGAAGGTCGCGAGCATGTGCAGCAGGACGGGCACGGCGACGTTGTACGGAAGGTTGGCGACCATCGCTGTCGGCGGCGGCCCGGGCAACTCGGTGATCCGCATCGCGTCCGAGTGCACCAGTGCGAAGTCCCCGGCGCGCTCCGGCAGCCGGGCGGCCACCGTCGCGGGCAGCGCATCGGCGAGCACGTCATCGATCTCCACCGCCGTGACCCACGCGGCTGCTTCGAGCAGCGCCAGGGTCAGCGAGCCAAGGCCGGGCCCGACCTCCACGACCGTGTCATCGGGCCGTACCCCCGCGGTGCGCACGATGCGGCGCACGGTGTTCGCGTCGATCACGAAATTCTGACCGCGCTGCTTGGTGGGGCGTACGCCGAGCGCGGCGGCCAGTTCGCGAACGTCGGCGGGCCCGAGCAGCGCGACGGACGATTCGGCACCGGGGCCCGCCTCGGCGGCGCTACCGGCGGCGGCCGGCGCGGCAGCGCCGGAGGTGGTGCCCGAGGTGGCGTTGGGGGTGGGGTTGGGGATGGCTTCGGCGTTGGTTGGCTGGGGGACGCGGGGATCGGCGTCAGGGGCGGAGCTCACCGCTTGAGTTTACGGCCGCGGCCCGGCCCGCGCCCCGGCCGCCCGCCGGGGTCGGCCGGCCGCCCCCGCAAGCCCCGTGGTCACGGTCGGAGCACGGTGAGTAAGCGAAGGCCCGCGCCGTGTTGGCCGCGACCGCCGTCGCCAAGGCGTCCTCGCCGATGCCACGTACCGCGGCCATCGCGCGCAGCGTCAGCGGGATCAGATACGGGGCGTTGGGGCGCCCCCGATACGGGATCGGGGTCAGGAACGGCGCGTCCGTCTCCACCAGGACGAGGTCGAGCGGGGCGACCGCGAGGGCGTCGCGTAGCGGCTGGGCGTTCTTGAAGGTGATGTTGCCGGCGAAGGACATGTAGTAGCCGTACTCCGCGCAGATCTTGGCCATCGTGGCGTCGCCCGAGTAGCAGTGGAAGACGACCCGTTCCGGCGCGCCCTCCTCCTCCAGCAGCCGCAACACGTCCTCGTGCGCCTCGCGATCATGGATGACCAGCGCCTTGCCGTGCCGCTTGGCAATGTCGATATGCCGACGAAAGGAGAGTTGCTGTGCGGCCACGCCCTCCGGGCCGGTACGGAAGTAGTCGAGCCCGGTTTCGCCGACGCCGCGCACGTGCGGAAGCGCCGCCAACGTGTCGATCTCCTCCAGCGCGGCATCGAGCGCGGCATCGCCACCGGGCGGGCGCCCCTGCCGGGGCCGGCCGCCCACCTGGGGGACGTCGGGATCGCCGAGCACGATGCGCGGGGCCTCGTTGGGGTGCAGGGCCACGGTCGCCCACACGCTGTCGTACGCGGCGGCCGTCTCCGCCGCCCAACGCGAGCCCGCCAGGTCGCAGCCGACCTGAATGACGGTGTGCACGCCAACCGACGCCGCCTTGGCGAGCGCTTCGGCGACCGTGCCCTGCTGCATGTCGAGATGGGTGTGCGAGTCGGCGACCGGCACCCGCAAGGGCTCAGGGAGCGGCGGCGGACTGTCCTTGGACCGGGCCCCACCGCCGGCACTCCTGCCAGCACTCTTGGCACCGACACCGACACCGACACCGGCACGGCCGCTTCGCTGCCCGATGCCCTGGCCTGCGCTCGGGCCCGGGGTATTGCCGTCGCGGCTCGTATCGCTGTCGCCGCTGGTGTGTGCCGTTTCCGCCATGGCCGCAATTCTATGAAGCCCTACGGAGGCGTGCATGGGTTGGGCCGGGAGCCCGAGGGTTTGGGCTGGGGCCCGAGGGCCAGCGGGTGTCCAGGGGGCGCGTGTGGGGCGCGCTCAGACAGATGCAGCGTCGGGCCAACCGGATCGGAGGCTGGCCGGCAGGGTGACCGCTCCGCCACCCCCTGTTGCCCGTGCACGCGCTGGGCACGTACGACTCACGCACTCAGGCGCGCAGAGTCCGCGTACTCACAGCACGCATAGCTCATTTGCTCGCTTGCTCACTTGCGGTGGAAGGGCCAGATATCCGCAAGGTGCCAGTGGTTTCCGCGGTCCTTGGTGGGCGGACCCGCTGCCGGTTCGGGCGTCGGCGCGAGGCCGGGCCCATCCAACGCTCCACCAAGCCCGGGGCCCTTGCCCCGGGCAGCGCTGGGCACGCCCCTGTCCACGGTGCGCTGGCGCGGTGCCTGCTCGCGCCGGGCGCCCGCCGCGGAGGAGACCGAGGACACCTGACCCGATCGCATGATGCGCACGATATGGGCACCGCACTTGACACAACTCGGCCTGGTGAGCGGAGAGGGCACGCGTTCACCGTCCGTGTGATAGCTCACGTGCGGCTGCCCCAGGGCGTCCGCGTGGTGCTCGATGTCGTACGACTGCTCCCAGCCGTATCCGCAACGCATGCACGCGAACGCGTACGCCTCGTGTACGACGGGCTCAGCACCCACATCGCCATAGGCCAGCGCCTGTGTTCGAGCCAGCGCATTGGACTGGGCCAATGCCTGGGCTATGGAGTGGCTACCGCCTGGAGTTCCTGCGGATTCGCTCATGGCAGCTCCTCTTGTCCGTAAGACAAGCCTTTCGGGATTGGGGCTTTCCCCCTCCTCCAGTGGACGCCTCTTTCAGCGGGTCCGCAGTAGCCGTTCCCGCTCCTTGATGGAGATTTGAATACTCCATGCCACAAGCACCCTGTTACGCGGTCGAACCTTTACATTCCGCGGAGACCCTTTTACCTCCCATGGGGTTCCGCCGGAGACGCCCATAGCGGAAGTGACCATGTTTTCGCAGCGTATGCGCTCATTGTTAGCTCAGCCCCGCTCATCCGAGCCCCCACGACCCACCAGCCCCAGAGGCTACGGAACGTCCTGCGCCATATCTCGTGCAGCTACCATGAAAATCCCGCAACGGCTTCCTGCTACGGCTACGACGAATACTGCGGCAATCATTCACGCAGCGGCCACCCCATATCCCTGCCGGGTCAACCTACCGCTGGCGGCCACGAGATTTCCCAAAACAATCTCCGCGGAGCGGTCACAACTCTCCGCCGAGCGGTTACGACGAAATTCATACGGCACCCTGAGGCGCCGGCCGCGAAAAATACCCCCTGCGCTGTACGCACTCCCCACGCCATCCTTCGGGCACGAGCCACGCCGACCCCTGTGGTGCACTCACGCCCCATGCCCCCGCGGAGCCCCACGCCTTCGCGGAGCCCCTCATCCAGTCCCGCGCCCCGCGTTCTTCGCCGCCACGACCGCGTCGAACACCTCACGCTTGGGCAGCCCCGTCTCGGCCGCAACCGCCGCGATGGCCTCCTTGCGCCGCTCCCCCGCCTCCTCCTCGCGGACCGCGACACGGCGGGCCAGCTCCGCGGGCGTCAGGTCCTGTGGCCCGGGCTCCGGCGCCCCCTCGACCACGATGGTGATCTCCCCGCGTACGTCACCGGCGGCCCACTCGGCCAACTCCGCCAGCGGGCCGCGCTTGACCTCCTCGTACGTCTTCGTCAGCTCCCGGCACACGGCCGCACGCCGCTCCGCGCCGAACGCGTCGGCCATGGCCGTCAGCGTCTCGGCCACCCGGTGCGGCGACTCGAAGTACACGAGGGTGCGGCGTTCAGCCGCGACGTCGCGCAGTCGGCTGAGCCGCTCGCCCGACTTGCGCGGCGGAAAACCCTCGAAGCAGAAGCGGTCCACCGGCAGCCCGGAGACAGCAAGCGCGGTGAGCACGGCGGACGGGCCCGGAACGGCGGTCACGGTGATGCCGTGTTCGACGGCGGCGGCAACGAGCCGGTAGCCGGGGTCGGAGACCGATGGCATGCCCGCATCGGTCACCAGCAGCACCCGCGCCCCGCCCAGCAGCGCCTCCACCAGGTCCGGCGTACGCGCGGACTCGTTGCCCTCGAAATAGGAGACCACCCGGGCGGTCGGCCGCACGTCGAGGGCTTGGGTCAGCCGGCGCAGCCGCCGGGTGTCCTCGGCCGCGATCACCTCAGCCGCGGCAAGCTCGACGGCCAGCCGCGGCGGCGCGTCGGCCGGGTCGCCGATTGGGGTCCCTGCGAGTACAAGTGTTCCGCTCACCGTTCCAGTCACCCGCCCATCCTCCCAGCCGCGCGGACACCAACCCGGCACGCTCACAGCGAGACGGACCGGGGGTGCGGGTGTGCGCCTGAACGCACCGGCGGATCGACACCGGCCCGAAGCTGAACCCGGACCGGCCAGACCCGAACCCAAACCGGTCCGGCCCGGGCACTCGTACACACACTCGCACCCGTACACGCACCAGGACGACCGGCATCGACACGGTCATCGAAGTGCCGCACTCGCGACTCCCACAACAGCGTTCCCTACGATGGCGCGGTGACGAGTGACATCGCGACCCATGCCCAGCGGGGCCAAGCCGCCGATCAGCAGCCGCTGCCCTGGCAGCTGCGGCTGCGCCGATTCGGTTACGCGGGCCGGGCGCGGACCGATGTCCGTGACCGGCTGGTGCCGCCCTACCCCGAACCCGGCACCCGGCTGTGGACCGCTCTCGGCATGAGCCCACTGGTGGCGCAGCGACTGGCCCGTTGCGCGGGCTGGGGCGGGCCGCTGCTGGTCGCCCTGTTCGCGGGCCTCCTGCGGTTCTGGCGGCTCGACAGCCCGAAAGCGGTGATATTCGACGAGACGTACTACGCCAAGGACGCCTGGTCGCTGCTCCAGTTCGGGTACGAAGGCACCTGGCACAAGGACGCCAACGACCACATCCTGGACAGCCCGCGACGCATCCCGCTCGGCGACGCCCCCGCTTACGTGGTGCATCCGCCGGTCGGCAAGTGGGTCATCGCGTTCGGTGAACAGCTCTTCGGGCTCGATCCGTTCGGCTGGCGGTTCATGGTGGCCGTCCTCGGTACGCTCTCGGTGCTGATGCTGTGCCGCATCGGGCGCCGACTCTTCCGCTCCACCGCACTCGGCTGCCTTGCGGGCGGCCTGCTGGCCGTGGACGGGCTGCACTTCGTGATGAGCCGCACCGCGCTGCTCGACCTGGTGCTGATGTTCTTCATCCTGGCGGCGTTCGGCGCTCTCCTCGTGGACCGCGACCGCGCGCGCGCCCGGCTCGCAAGGGCGCTTCCAATCGGCCCCGACGGCCTCGCCAGGCCGGACGAGACGGTTGCCGAACGCCTTGGGCTCGGCTGGCGGCCCTGGCGGATCGCGGCTGGCGTCTGCCTCGGCCTGGCCTGCGGCACCAAGTGGAACGGGCTGTACGTGCTGGCCGCGTTCGGGCTGATGACGGTGATGTGGGACGCGGGCGCCCGACGCACGGCTGGCGCTTGGCGCCCCTACCGCACCGCTTTGCGCCGGGACGTGCCGTGGGCGTTCCTCGCCACCGTGCCGGTCGCCATCGGCACGTACGTCGCCACCTGGGCCGGCTGGTTCGCCAACAGCGGCAGCTACAGCGAGCAGCGCGGCTGGCAACACAGCGGCTACTTCCGACACTGGGCCGAAACCGATGGCGGCCACTCGGACAACGGCACCTTCGCGTGGCTGCTCAACCCCCTGCGCAGCCTGTGGCACTACGAGAAGGAGGTCTACGACTTCCACGTGGGCCTCGACTCGCCGCATACGTATCAGTCGAACCCCTGGAGCTGGCTCGTCCAGTCGCGCCCCGTCTCGTACTTCTACGAGTCCCCCAAGCCCGGCGAAGACGGCTGCCCGGCCGACGCCACCGAGAAGTGCGCCCGCGAGGTACTCGCCCTAGGCACCCCGCTGTTGTGGTGGACGGCATGCTTCGCGCTGCTGTACCTCCTCTACCGCTGGGCCCTGCGCCGCGACTGGCGCGCGGGCGCAATCCTGTGCGGCACGGCGGCCGGGCTACTGCCCTGGTTCGCGTACCAGGAGCGCACGATCTTCTCCTTCTACGCGGTGGTCTTCATCCCGTTCCTCTGTCTTGCGGTCGCCATGATGCTCGGCGCCATCATCGGCCCCCCAGGCTCCACCGAACGCCGCCGCATCATCGGCACGGTCACCGCGGGCGGACTGGTCCTGCTGATCGTCTGGAACTTCATCTACTTCTTCCCCATCTACACGGGCCAGCCCATCCCCATCGACACCTGGCGAGACCGGATATGGCTGGACACGTGGATCTAAAGGGTGCGGACTTTGGGGGCGCGGGGGAGGCACTTCGCTGAATCGCCGCGTTGGTTGGCATTGGTTGGCGTGGGTCACCGCTGCTTGCTGTTGCTTGCCGTTGGCCTCATTCGGTCACATTGATCGTCTTTGGTTGGCATCGGTCGCGTTGGTCGTCATCGGTCGTGGCGGCTGGGCCCCGGGCGGCCCACAAACGGCCCGAAGGCGGGTCGCGGGTGCGACCGCCGTCGAACAGTCCGGGCCGCCCCCCGGCGGGAGAGCGAACAGCGTGCAGCCCGGTCGGGTGCGATCAGGGAGCGAGCACGACCGTCTTGCCGGGCAGCCGCCCGGCGTCGGCGTCCGCGTGCACGGCGGCCAACTCGGCCACCGGGCGGCGGGCGGCGACGTGCACCCGAAGCGTGCCGGCATCCACCTTGGCGACCAGCTCGGTCAGCTGGGCTCCGTCGCTGCGGACCCACAGGCTCGCGCTGCGCACTCCCCGGGCGGGGTCCTCGGGAATCGGGCCGGCTGTACTGGCGCCGACCCCGCCGTCAGCGACGTAGTTCGTCAACTGCGCGAGCTCCTGCGGGGAGACGCGCACATGGTTCACCACGACCTGGAACGGACCGCCCACGGCGGCCGGACCCGCAGCCAGGACGAGGGGGCCCACGACCCGGTCCGCGCCGTAGCCCCGAAGGCGGTCGGCGTGCTGTGGCTCGTCCACCGCGGTCACGTGCGCTCCCGCGTCGGCGGCGAGCTGCACCACGAGGCTGCCCACCGCACCCCCCGCCCCGTTCACCAGGACGGTCTGGCCGGGCTTCAGCTCGGCGAGCTCAAACACCGTCTGCCAGGCCGCCAGGCCGGTCAGCGGCAGCGCCGCGGCATCGACCAGCTCGGTCGTCTGGGGCGCCGGGGCCAGGGTCCCGGCCGAGGCGAGCACGTACTCGGCGGCGCCGCCAGCGGAGTCGATGGGCAGCATCGCCACGACCCGGTTGCCGACCTCCAGCCCCGTCACGTCCGCGCCGAGTTCAGCGATGGTGCCCGCCAGGTCGATCCCCGGCACGTACGGGAGAGTGATCGGAACCATCTCGGCCAGGACACCGGCGCGTATGTGGTCATCGACCGGGTTGAACGACGTGGCCGCCACCCGCACCAGCACCTGCCCGGGGCCGGGGACCGGACGATCGACGTCCTCGTAACGCAAAACCTCGCTGCTGCCGAACTCGTGGAAACGCATTGCCTTCATGGCACTTTCTCCAGGGTGTATGGGTGTCGCGCCAAGGGATGAGGCGACCAGTCGGGAAGGTGAAACACGTCGAAGCACTCAGGTCAGCTGCACTGACCGGGTGGAGTTCCCCATCACCATGCGGTCGATGGCGCTCACGGCGCTGCCGGGGTCGTTGGCGGCACCAACGGTGAGCAACAGCGGGACGAAGTGGTCGGCCGTGGGATGGGCGACCGCGACACCGGGCGCCTTGTTCCGGTAGTCGCTGAGGGCATCGGCGTCGCCCCGGGCGAGGGCGTCAACGGCCCATTCGTCGAAGGCCGTGGTGTCGGCGGCGAGCTCCGGCTGGCGGAAGACGGCGAAGCTGTGCGTCATGAAGCCCGAACCGAGAACGAGGATGCCTTCTTCGCGCAGGGGCCGCAGGCGTGCCCCGAGCTTGAGCAGAGCGCTGGGGTCGAGGTTGGGCATCGACAACTGCACGACCGGGACGTCGGCCGCGGGGTACATGGCCATGAGTGGGATGAAGGCGCCGTGGTCAAGGCCGCGGTCGGCGAACTCGTGCACCGGCGTCCGGCCCAGCAGGCCCGTGAGTCGCCGAGCCAGGTCGGTGGCGTCCGGGGTCGCGTAGGGAAGGGTCTTGTAGCGGGGGTGGAAGCCGCTGAAGTCGTAGTAGAGCGGGGACCCGGCCGCAGCTCCGGATATCGCGACCGGTGCCTGTTCCCAGTGGGCCGAGATAACGACGATGGCCCGGGGTTTGGGCATCGACTGGGCCCAGGCGAAGAGGTCACCGAGCCACTGCGGATCGTCGAGGGTGAACGGGGCCCCGTGGCTGACGAAGAGGCTGGGCAGGGGACCGTCGGACGGGTTCCATACCCGCTGCTCACGAGCCTGTGGCAGGACCCGGGCAAGGAGCTCGTCGTACGCCGCGGCTGGGATGCGCGAGGGGAGGGGGAAAGTGAGGCCGCCCGGGGAGGGCAGACCGCTCGTGGTGGTCATCGAATCAGCTCCTTCACTTGCCTCAGCAAATATTTTTACTTGCCGAGGCAAGTCAAAATATAGCCGTTAAGAGTTGCCTAGGCAAGTGACGCAAGGTCCCCGGGCACGTACGATGAGGGTCATGGACACCCAGTCACCTTGGCTCGACGACGACCAGCAGGACCTGTGGCAGGCGCTGCTCACGGTCGTCATCGCCCTCCCGGCGGCCCTCGACCGCCAGTTGCAGAGAGACGCAGGCATCTCCAACTTCGAGTACGGGGTTCTGGCCCAGCTGTCCATGACCGACGAGGCCACGATGCGGCTCAGCGACCTGGCCCGAGCCTGCGACAGCACCCAGCCCCGCCTGTCAAAGGTGATGGACCGCTTCGAAGCCCGCGGGTGGGTCACCCGCCGTCCCGACCCCAGCGACGGTCGATACACCTTCGGCACCCTGACCGACGCCGGCCGGCAAAAGCTCATCGAAAGCGCACCTGAACACGTCGCGCAGGTGAAGCGGCTCGTGTTCGATCCGCTCAGCGCCGCTCAGCGCCGCCACCTCGGGGGCGCACTCACCCACATCGCCGCCACCGTGCGCCGGGAACTCGAAGGAGGCTGAGCGCCGTCGTCAGGCGAGGCCCCTCGTCAGCTCTGTGACGCCGGTGATGCGGTGTGCTGATGTGGTGCGTTGATGCGGTGCGTTGATGTGGTGCGTGGATGCGGTGCGTGGAGAAGGTGCGGACGCTCATCGGCGGTGTGGGGTGTGACCGAGATACGCGCCGAAGCAGCGAGATGTTCTTGCAGCCCTGATGCGCTTGGCCCACCTGCGGCGGCGGGCAGCACGTGTGCGTCCGCAGGGTCTCACCCGGCTCCGCCGCGACCTGGCGTACCGCGTGAGCGAGCACCGCGTACGACCACCCCCAACTCGGCGGCGGCCTTCCCGAAGTTGGGCCTTCGGTGATGTCCGCCGCCTGGCGTTCGACTGCCCCCACGCAGCGCTGCCGAACGCCGGCCCCACACTGCCGGGCGGCCCACTCCACACCCCGTCAGAGGCGATGAACCTCGCGACCGTGTCGGGCCCTCGGGCCGCGGCCGTGGGTGATTTCGAGGGGACAGGCATTCGCGATCGCGCTCTGTGCGCAGGCGCTCCATCAGGCCAAGGCCAGCGGCCGTCACGACCGCTTCCAACCAGCTCGGCCGCGCGCCCACGAACCCCTTCCGCGGCTTACGGGCTCACCGCTCACGCGTTGCGGTGGCAACTCATCGGGTGCCGGGCGGGGCCGGGGCGGCGTGTTGGCCGTCCTGCGACAGAGGGCGGGCAAAGGCATACGAAGAGTGCCGGTAGAGTGCCCCGCGCCGCCCCCTTCAGCAACTGATGAGGGGTCTGATGAACTGTGGGGGTTCTCGAATGCGGAGTGGTGCGAAGGCCGCCGTCATCGGTGGGGTAATCGTTGCGGTGGTCGGCGCGGCCGGATACGGCGCGTACAGCCTGACCATGGACGAAGACGGCTCACCAGGTGATGGCACGGTCACGAGCGCGAAGACGGACCGTACGACAGACAAGAAGGCCGACCCGGTGAAGACCGGGCCGCCGAGCGCCGCCGAGATAAAGGCCACCACGGGGGGCTTCCTCACGGCATGGGCCAACGGGAAGGCTGCCGAGGCGGCGGCGTTGACCAGTGATGAAAAGGCCGCCCTCGCGGCGCTCACCGGTTACAACAAGCAGGCGCACATCGAAAAGGTCACGCTCACCCCCGGTACGCCGGCCGGCGCCACGCTGCCGTTCAAAGTCAACGCCGCGATCGACCACAAGGGGCAGCGCGCGACGTGGACGTACGACTCCGCGCTGACCGTCGCACGCGACACCGAGACCGGCAAGGTTCTCGTGAACTGGAAGCCCGCGGTGGTCTTTCCCAAGCTGCGAGCTGGGGACACGGTGCGTACCGGGGCAGCGGAGAAGCCGGCGATCAAGGCCGTGGACCGCAACGGCAAGGAGTTGGTGCCGGCCGAGCACCCAACATTGAAGGTGGCGCTGGCCGGGCTACGCGACAAGTACGGCGCGAAGGCGGGCGGCACGGCGGATGTGGAGCTGTACATCGATCGGGCCGGCAAGGCACCGAGCGAGACGCTGAAGACGCTGTCCAAGGGCACGCCGGGGACGCTGCGTACGACGCTGGACGCCGGGCTCCAGCGGGCCGCCGAGCAGCAGGTGGCGAAGAAGCCGAAGGCGTCGGCAGTCGTGATCAAGCCGAGTACCGGCGAGATTCTGGCCCTTGCCAACTCCCCGGCGGAGGGCTTCAACACCGCCCTTCAAGGCTCGCTCGCCCCCGGCTCCACGATGAAGGTCCTCTCGGCAGCGATGCTCATCGACAAGGGCCTGGCGGGCACCGGGAAGCCGCATCCGTGCCCCAAGTTCGCTTCGTACGGTGGCTGGAAGTTCCAAAATCTCGACAAGTTCGAGATCAAGGGCGGAACCTTCGACCAGAGCTTCTCGCGTTCCTGCAACACGGCCTTCATTTCCCAGGCCGACAAGCTGCCGGATGACGCGTTGACGAAGGAGGCGCGCGACGTCTTCGGGATCGGCCTCAACTGGCAGACAGGTGTGCCCACCTTCGACGGCGCCGTGCCCGTCCAGGAGGGCGCGAGCAAGGCCGCATCACTGATCGGTCAGGGCGGGGTGCGCATGAACCCGCTGACAATGGCCTCGATTTCGGCGACCGCGAGCACCGGCACGTTCCGCCAGCCGTACCTCGTGGCCCCGAGCGTGGACAACCGCGCCCTGGCCAAGGCCCCGCGCGCCATGAAGCCCACCACCGTCAAGCAGCTCAAGTCCCTGATGAAGCTGACGGCGACATCGGGCACCGGCGCCCAGGCCATGTCGGGCCTGAGCGGTGACGTGGGGGCGAAGACGGGTTCGGCCGAGGTTGATGGCCAAAAGAAGCCGAACGGTTGGTTCACGGCGTACCGCGGCGATGTGGCAGCCGCCGCGGTCGTCCCGCAAGGCGGCCACGGCGGCGACACAGCCGGCCCGCTCGTCGCGGCGCTGCTGCGGTGAAGGGTTTCGCTGCTGCCCACGGTATGGGGCGGGGTATCGTGGCGGCGGTGAGCTGACACCCGCGGGTAGTCGCTCGTACGCGTCACACCTGACGCAGTACGCAGGGTGCACGACGCAGCACGCATGGCGTATGACGGCGCGGGGGCCTGGCCCCCGCGCCGTCGTGGTTGCGCTGGGCAGCACCTCACGCCTGCGTGCGCGCCCGCGGCGCTCCTGCGGGAGGATCGGGCAGTCACTGCGCGCGGAGGGCCGGCTCTTGCCCTTGCTGGCACTGGGTGGGCACCGGCGACGGGCTCCGCTGCGCGAGGGTCGGCTGTGCAGGAAACGGGGAGGGACACATCGGTGATCGCAGTACCAGAGGCGTTCGCACACACCACCGTCGAGCGCGAGGGAGAGTCCGGGGCAACCTGGATCGCCGCGCTTCCGAGCATCGTTGACGAGTTGCTGATGCGCTGGGAATGCGTGCCGGACGGCGCGATCATGCACGGGGGCGTCGGAGTCGTCGTACCGGTGCGGCGGCGGTCCGGGGAGACGGCCGTACTGAAGGTGTCGTTCCCGCACCCCGGCAACGTCCATGAGCCGGATGCCTTCGCGGCGTGGGGCGGGCACGGAGCGGTTCTGTTGTACGAGCGCGACGCTGAGCAGTTCGCCATGTTGCTGGAGCGGGTGCACACGACCCGGCTCGCGGAGATCGAGGACAACGACGAGGTGGTGCTGACCGCGGGGCGGATCAATCGTCGGCTGGCCGTCCCCGCGCCGCCTGACTTGCCCCGGCTGCGCGAGCAGGCCAACGCGTGGGAGCAGCAGCTACGCAAGGACGCGCAGGAGCTGCCGCATGCGCTCTCGCGCCCGGTGGTGGACGCCGCCGTGGCGACCGTACGCGAGCTGGGCCGTACCCAGCCGGACACCCTCATCCACGGTGACCTCCACCCCGGCAACATCCTGCGGGCCGACCGCGAACCATGGCTGGCCGTCGATCCGAAGGGTTGCGCGGGCGATCCCGCGTACGACGCGGGCACGCTGCTCAAGTCACGCGCCCTGACGCTCTTCGAGGCGGACGACCTGCCCAAGGCCCTCCGCCGCGCGCTGGACGTCTTCACCGAGGCGGCGGAACTCGATCGCGTACGCGTCCAGCGGTGGGCCCAGTTCCATGCCGTCCAGGGGGCGTTCTGGGGCCGCCGCCACGGATTCCGCGTGGCCCGTGGCGGCCTGGACCTGGGCCGGATCATCGGATTCGCGGAGCACATGGCGAAGACGCTCACGGAGGGGACGTAGCGGCCCACGCCACCGCCTCTTTCGGGGCGGTTCTTGGCTTACGTGCCGTGGGCGGTGCGTGGTTGACGTGTTACTGCGCGGAGCCTGGCCCACGTGTTACGGGGCAGCGCATGGGCCCTACGCACCGTCGCGCCCCTCCTCCGCCAGCTCGAACCAGATCGCCTTGCCGCCGAGCCCGAACACCTCTTCCCCGATGGCGACACCGCCCCACTTGTCGGCACACCGGTCGATGAGCCCCAGCCCGCGCCCGTACTCGGCGTCGGGGCGCTGGTCCCAATCGGCGTCCAGTGCGGGCAGCGTCGAGTTCGTATCGAAGACGCTTACGCGCACGCCTCGCTCACCATGCCGCCGCACACTCAGGAACGCGGGCCCCGGGGCGTGCCGGTGGGAGTTGGTGACCAGTTCGGCCGCCAACAGTCCTGCCTCGCCGGCAACTTCACGCACCCCGTGCATGTCGAGGATCAACCGCAGGGCGCGCCGGGCGACGGTGGGGGCAAGCGGATTCAGGCCGAACTCAAGGGTGTAGTCCCAGTCTTCGGACCGGGGACGCGGGTCGCAGCTCATACGTGCCTCCGTAGAGTGAGTGCCGTGCGACACACGGTAGAGCACAACGGAGTACACCTACTACGAATTGCCAAAAACTACTACTCCAGTGGACTCGCTGAGTTGACGTCGGCAGACTGTGCGTGACCGACGAGAGGAAGCCCATGCCGCCACGGAGTTCACCCACGTACCGTCAGCAGCGCCTAGGGAGCGAGCTACGCAAGTTGCGGGAGCGCGCCGGCCTGTCGATGCACGAAGCGGCGTCCATGCTCGGCGTCGATCGCGCGAAGATGAGCAGCATCGAGACAGGCCGCGTCGGGCTGAGCGCTGCACGGGTACGCAGCCTCACCTGCCACTACGACTGTGCCGACCAGGACCTCATCGCCGCACTCACCGCGATGACCGGCGACCGAGCGCGCTACTGGTGGGATGAGTATCGGGGTGTTCTGCCCAGCGGCTTCCAGGATTTGGCGGAGTTGGAACATCACGCGGTGAAGATGCGCACGGCTCAAGTCGCCTCGTTGCCTGGGCTTTTTCAAACCGTTGATCACGCGCGAGCTAACTTCGGGCAAGGCCGTCCGCCTCTGCCGCCGCATGAGTTGGAGCACCGCGTCTCTCACCGCATGAAGCGCCAGGCCGTCCTCCATCAAGACCCACCGATTGAGTACACCGCGATCATTCATGAAGCCGCACTGCGCATGCGGTTTGGCGGCAAGGCCACCGCTCGTGCGCAGTTGGAGTACATCCTGACGATGAGCGAGCGCGACTCCATCACCGTTCTGGCCCTCCCGTTCGAAGCCGGCGCGTTCCCCGGTAGTGGGCAGACCATCTTCTACGCTCACGGGCCGGTTGCTCAGCTCGACACCGTCCAACTCGACGAGTCGCATGGAGCCCTGTTCGTGGACGCTCCGACACAACTGGACAAGTACCGCGATGTTCTCGATGGCTTGGAGGCTCTGGCGCTCGGGCCAGCGGAGTCACGTACGTTCATTCGAGACATCGCACAGTCGCTATGAAAGGCAATTGCAGTGCCCACATTGAACTGGCAAAAGTCGTCCTACTGCCAAGAGGCCAACAACTGCATCAACCTCGCCGCCACCCCGGACGGCACGATCCACCTCCGCGAGAGCGAAGCCCCTGCCGTGGTCATCCGCACCACGGTAGGGCCGTTGGGTTCCTTCGTACGCGCGATCAAGGCTGGCGAGTTAAGCGCTCTCGGGGCGCGTCCCTGACGCGTGCGTACCGAGGGTGCCACCGGAAGGCGAGCCCGTATGGTGCGCACCGCCCGGGTGCCGGGTGGCTACGGGTGCCCCCACGCACCCGTAGCCTCCGCTCAGGACAGCAAGTACGACCGGCGCCAAAGCCGCATGCCCGGGGCGCCTACCAGGCCCGCGTCCTGGAGGAAGGGCATGATGCGTTCGCCGTAGAAGCGCATGGTTTCTCGGTAGTTCGGGTTGGCGTGGGCCGCGTGCCAGGCTTCCTTGGGGTTGAGGCCGGCCGCCGCGTAGGCGCGGGGGTGGATCAGGCTGCGGCAGATGCAGTACGACACGGTGGCTATCAGCAGCCGCTGGTAGCGCAGTTCCGCGCGGCCTAGACCTGACATGCCGCGTAGGACCTCCTCGCGGGCGAAGGTGACGTGCCGCGCTTCTTCCATGATGTGGATGCGGTTGACCATGCGCATGAGCGGTTGGACCGACTCGTCGTTGACGGTCTCGCGCTGGAGGCGGTCGGTGATCTCCTCGGCGACCAGGATCGAGCCGTACATCGCCGGGCCGTAGGCGATGGTCGGCAGGATCTTGGCTATCTGGTGGAGGTAGGGCTGCGGGCCGTACGCCGGGCAGTCGATGCGTTCGACGAAGCGGGCGAACATCGTCACGTGCCGGCACTCGTCGGCGACCTCGGTCAGCGCGTACTGGATGTGTCGGGTGGTCGTGTCGCCGTTGTACGCGGCCTTGACCAGCAGCTTCATCAGCAGGAGCTCGAACCACAGGCCGACGCTGACAATGGTCGCCGCCTCGTGCTTGCCCAGTTCCAGCCGCTGATCCTCGCTCATGCGGTCCCATAGGGGGGTGCCGTAGAGGGAGATGCGGTGCGGCAGCATGTAGTGCTTGCCGTCGATCAGCGGCGCATCCCAGTCGATGTCCACCTCGGGGTCGTAGAACTTCTTCGCCGATGAGGCCAGTAGGCGCGAGGCGGTCTTTTCCCTGTCGCCCACCTTCGTATCGGGCAGTGAACGGACCATGGCGCTCCACTCCTTCGCGATCTAAGGTGTTACTGGAGGTAACAGCCACTCCGAGGAGCATGGAATCTCTCGTTGCGGGAGTCAAGGGCCCGGCATTCGACGGGGCCGTCAACGCTCCCGCGAACCGGGAGGGTTCGCGCAGCGCGCCCTCCTCGCGTACCGACTACGGCGTCACGGAACGCTGCAAGGAGCCTTGCCCATGTCCAGCATTCCCCCACCGCAGCAGTCGTCGGCCAGCCCTGATGTGGTGGACGCAGACGAGGATCGGGACGAGCACGCGGATCAGGAGGACGCCGCGGGCTATAGCGGCCTCGCGACCCTCCTCGTCGAGGGCCAAGAGCGGCCCGTTGAGGTGGTGTTGCGCGGGACGTTTCAGCCGATCGACGGGCTTTTCCACTGGTACGGGCGGATAGCCGGTGACCCGGAGCTCGTGACCCTGTGCGGCGGCAAGCGCGTATCCGCGCGCATCCGCACCCCGCAGGGCGAGGCACAGGGCGAACTCTCCGACCCCGACCTGTGGCACCGCTACCGCATCACCGGCACCAGCACGCCACCCTTCCGCGTCGCCGGCCCGTACGACCCGCCGAGCGTGACCTGACGCATCGGCGCAGCCCGTCAATCCAACCCGGCAATCCAGCCCATCAACCCAACCCATCAACCCAGCCCACACCCCGGGAGAGCAGCCCACGGGGGCCGTATTTCGGTGGCGGTGCGGCCAGGCCGCTGCCAGCATCGCAGGATGATCTCCCAGCCTCATCCGTACGACGGCTTCGCCTGGCTCGGTGCTCCCCTCGACGCACGGGCACTCTTCGCGCCCGAGCGTGCTGTGCTGCTCGCACAGTTGCGGGGCCTGGCGCCCGACGACTGGAACAGGGAGGCCGTGCCCGGCTGGAGCGTACGGGACCTGGTGGCCCATCTCCTGGGGGACGACTACGGGCGGATCTCCCGGGACCGTGACGGGCATCGGGGTGGGCCCGGGCTCGCGGCGGGCGAGACGTTGGAGGCGTACATCCACCGCCTCAACCAACAGTGGGTGGACGCCTGCGCGCGGCTCAGCCCAGCCGTGCTCACGCAGACGCTGGAGCTGACGGGCGCCGCCGTCGCCGACCTCTTCCGCGCCGCCGACCTGCATGAAAACGCGCCCATTGGAGTGTCCTGGGCGGGGGCGGAACCGGCCCCCGCGTGGCTGGACTGCGCCCGCGAGTTCACCGAACACTGGGTGCACCGGCAGCAGATCCGCCACGCGACGGGCCAGCCAACGGACCCCGACCCACGCCCCCTGGCCGTTGTCATCGACACCTTCGCGCGGGCCCTGCCGCACACGCTGCGCGACACGGCCGCGGACCCCGGCACCCAGGTCAGGCTGAGCGTGCCGGGCCCGGCCGGAGGCGAGTGGACCGCGACCGCCGGGGATCGGGGCTGGTCGCTGGCGCCACCGGCGTCCGGGCAGTGGGCCGCCACCGTACGCCTGGACGCTGAGACCACCTGGCGGGTGTGCGTACGCGGCATCGAGCCCGCGGATGCCCTGGCACGCGGCAGCGTCGAGGGGGACCAGCGGCTGGCTGCGGCCGTGTGCCAGCTCGTTTCGATCATCCGCTGAGGTGCGGCGGCTCGGGCCCCGCCACAACACACCGAGCCACACACACCCCCGCCCCCGGCCCCGCCCGTCACCCCTCAGCCGAAGGCCGTGTGCTCCAGCCAGAAGTCCAGCAGCTTCGCGTCGCCGATCAGCTCTGCCCGCTCGCTGTCCGCGGGCAGCCGCCGAAGGAGGACCTGGAGCACATCGGCCAGCGGAGCGCGTACGGCGACGGTCGCCTTGGCGTGGGCGCGGCGCCAGGTGAATCCGTTGTCGGCCAGTTCGATCAGCCACTCCGCGGCGAGCTCCGGCGCGGTGTCGGTGGCGTGCAGATGGATGCTGGTTCCGGGGCGGCCGTGGTCGGCCAGTTGCGCGTTGCGCGCGGCCATCACCGGGCTTGTGAGGATCTCCAGCCATTCGTCGATCGTGTCCACGGCAACCTGCGGGTCGCAGGTGAACGGGCGCCCCGTCGCGAGGGCGGCATCCGCCCGGTGGACGAGGGTCTCGTGGACCGTGCGGCGGGCCCACAACCCCGAGGTGCCGCCCGGGATCGGGGTCCAGACCTCGACGTCAGGACCCGCCTCCCGCAGTGTTTCCGCGAGTTGCTCCGCACTGTCCAGCAACCACCCGACGAGGGCGGACGCGCCGCCGGTCTGCGGGCCATCGGTGATTCCGGAGAAGTCGTCGGTCACCGGGCCGGCAGCCCTCGTACGGACGACCGTATCGACCATGCGGTGCGAACTGCCGACATGGCGTATGAGCTGTTCCAGGGTCCAGTCCGGACAGCTCGGCACGGTCGCCGACAGGTCGGCGCCATCGGTTAACGCGACCAACTCCCTGGACTGACGGGTGACTTCATCGCAATAGTGGCCGTACTCCAACAGTGTCATGACCGTCACCCTAGAGTCCGCGCCGCCTGCGTAGGGGGCGGTGGCGAGGAGTCAGCGAGACCCGACCGTTCAGGTGCTCGGGGTGGCAGCCAGGGTGACGCACCTCATCATGTTGGCTATACAACTTAAGTTAACGTGGTCGTCATGGACCTATCTCTCCCTGTTACGGGAAGCAGGCCGGTCGAGGTCATCCACGGGTCGCGGACGTGACGCCCCTCGTCGCGGCGGCGGTGCTGACCGCCGCCGTCACGCACGCGAGTTGGAACGCGATCGCGCACGGGATCAAGGACCAACTGCTCGCGTTCACGCTGGTGTCCAGCGGCGGCCTGGTGTGTGGCCTGGGGATGGCCGCCTTCGCGCCGATGCCGGCGGACGGCGCCTGGCCGTATCTCATCGCGTCGGCCCTGCTCCACATCGTCTATCAGGCGTTGCTGATGCGCTCGTTCCAGCTCGGCGACTTTGGGCAGATGTATCCGATCGCGCGCGGCACCGCGCCGCTGGTGGTGACCGTACTCGCCGCGATCTTCGTCCATGAGACGCCGGACGGTTGGCAGACGGCGGGGGTCATCGTCGCATCGGCCGGCCTCGTCGGCGTCGCCCTGTGGGGCATTCGAGGCTCGGGCGCCCGGCCGCACTGGCCCGCGCTCGCCGCCGCGCTGGCGACGGGTCTTTCGATCGCCGCCTACACCGTCGTGGACGGCGTGGGCGTCCGAGCGTCCGGCACCTCCATCGGCTACATCGGTTGGCTGATGATCCTGGAAGGGCTGGTGATCCCCGCGTACGCGCTCGCCACCCGGCGCCGCGCACTCGGCACTCAGCTCAAACCCGTCGCGGTGCGCGGGCTGCTCGGTGGCGTGCTGTCGGTGTTCGCGTACGGACTCGTCCTGTGGGCCCAGACGCGGGCCCCGCTCGCCCCGATCGCCGCGCTACGCGAGTCGAGCATCATCGTGGGTGCGGCGATCGGCGCACTCTTCTTCAAGGAAAGCTTCGGTACGGCCCGCCTCGCGGCGGCCGGGCTGATGGTCGCGGGCATCGGGCTCATGCTGCATGCGGGGTGATGCCCACTCAGTGAACCGCCTGACCACGCCCCGGGATTGGCTGATCCCCGGTCGGCGGGCCCGCGATCCGGGACACTGTTCGGTATTCCGCCACAGCCGGCGCCCACCATCACTGCACCCCCTCCACATGCGCGGCAGGGCCCGTACACGGCCCGTGGCACCACCGTCCAACACCGACCGAGCGGCAGGGTGAACCCATGGACCACATCTCCCACTTCCAACGCGAAGCGCTGGCCTTCGAGGCCGCCGCACGCCGGGCTGCTGACCCGCACGACGCGGGCGGCGGCGTCGGCCAGCCCGCGCCCCTCGTACCGTCCTGCCCGAACTGGTCGATGGCCGACCTGGTCGTACACCTCGGCGGGGTACACCGGTTCGTGATCCGCGTCATCGAGGACCGGCTCGCGGAACCGCCGGACGCCGCAACGCTGCTGCGCGAACTCCCCGCCGACCACGAGGGCTGGCCACTGCCAGGGGACGCCCAGCCCCATCGCGGTCCGGTGCCGGTGAGCATGGTGGATCACTACGCGGACGGGGCGGCCAGGTTGGAGAGGTTGTTCCGGGAGGTCCACGTCAGCGAGCCGGTGTGGACCTGGTCGGATGACCGAACCGTTGGGTTTTGGCTGCGGATACAGGCCATTGAGGCCGCCGTACACCGCTGGGACGCCGAGAACGCGCTCGGTGCGGCCCGACCGGTGGACGCCGAACTCGCGGTGGACGCCGTTCACCACAGCCTCACGGTGATGGCCCCCGCCCGGCGCGCCTGGACGCCGGACGTCGCGACCGGCTCGGGCGAGCGGTACCGGTTCCGGCAGACCGATGGCGCCGCTGAGTGGACCGTGTGCTTCGACGGCGACACCGTCCGGTACGAGGAGGTTGCCGGGCCCTGTGACGTCGAGTTGGCCGGTACGGCGTCGGACCTCATGCTCTTTCTTTGGCAGCGGCTCCCCGCGGACCGGCTCACCGAGGCCAAGGGCGACCGCGCCCTCATCGACCGCTATTTCACCCTCGTACCTCCGGTGTGATCCAAGGGCCGGGGCTGCGCTGGGGCTGGGCTGGGGTTGAGACCTGGGTCGGGGTTGAGACCTGGGTCGGGGCCGGCTTCGAAGCCGGCCCCAGCCCGTCATCGGTGGCGGGCGCCCCGCCCCCGCGCGTTCACCGAGCGACGCCGAGCGACGCGAAGTCGTAGCCGCCGCCGTACGCACTGCTTGTGGAGGCGTTGGTGAGCCGAGTTCCGCGCCAGCTCAGCGACTTTTGGTACGTCATCGGCAGATAGACGGCAGCATCCGAGATCTTCCGGTTGAGCTGTTCGTAGGTGCGCGTGGCCTGTTGGTCGTCGGCGGCGGTCCGTGTGCTGTCGAACAGCTTGTTGATCGCGGGGTCATCGAGGAGGGCGACGTTGACGTTGCCCTGCGGTGTGATGCGCCGGCCATCGGCCAGCGGCGTCAACAGGCCCGACGCGGTCGGGTAGTCGGGGCTCCACCGCATCAAGACGATGCCGTAGCCCTTGCTCTTGACCCTGTCCGGCGCGCCGATCGCCGTGAAGTACTCCGCCATGGGCAGCCGCTCGATCTTCACCTTGATGCCGATGCGCGACAGCGAACTTTGGAGCGTCTGCGCGACCGCCTCCTCCTGCGGCCGGTCTTCCGAAACCGTGAGGGTGGTGCTGAATCCGCCCGGCTTGCCACACTCCTTCAACTCCTGCCGCGCCCGGGTCAGATCCGGCGCGCCGTTCGACTGGCCGGTGCCGTACGGGTCGTAGCCTTCCTCGCTGCCCGCCACGCCCGGTGGCAGCAGGTGGGGGGCCAGTTCGCCGCCCTGCTCCGGGCCGCCGGCCGCGATCTGGATGGCCTTCTTGTCGGTCGCGTAGAAGACCGCCTTGCGGCAGTGGACGTTGTCGAACGGCCGGACGTTCGTGGCAAGCGCCGCGTACCGGATGGTGCTGGTGTACGGATTGTCCAGCTGGGCCTTCAGCTTCGGGTCGCGCCACGCTCGGGCGCGCGTGGCGGCGTCGATGCCGTACGCGTTGAGGTCCAGGTCATAGCCGCCCGAAAGCAGCGCGTTGTCGCGCATGCTGGGGCTGGTCACGAGGTCCACGGTGATCCGGTCCGGCAGCGCAGCACGGACGGGGTCGCTCTCCCGCCGCCACTCCTCGTTGCGCACCAGGACCAGCGACTCGTTCGGGTCGTATGACACAAACTTGTACGGGCCCGAAGAGAACGGCTTCAGCGCGTACTTCTCCCGGGTGTCCTCCGATGACGGCACCGGCGAACCGGCGGGCATCGCGAGCATGTGCTCGAAGTCCCGGTTGGGTTGCGGCAGTTTGAAGGTGATCGTCCGGTCGTCGGGCGTCTCGATCGCGCGCAGGCCCAGCTTGTTCGTGGCCTTGTCCTTGTAGGGGCCCTTGTATTCGCCCTTGGGGTCGAGCGTCTCCACCAGATACGTCGGGCCGCCGCTGATCACGTCGCTCGCCCACGCCCGCTCGATGCCGTACTTGATGTCACGCGAGGTGATCGGCGTACCGTCCTGCCAGCTGAGTCCGCTGCGCAGGGTGTACGTGTACGTCTTGCCGCCGTTCGTCACGTTGGCCCGACTGGTCGCGAGATCCGGCACGAGACGAGATTGCTCCGCGCCCGGCTCGGCCGCGTAGGTGACGAGTTGGCGGGTGTAGAAGCGGGCGAAGTTCCACATGAAACCGTAGTAGCCGCGCTGCGGGTCCCAGGAGTCGGCGTCCGTCGTACCGACGAACTTCAGCGTGCCACCCGTACGCTTCGACGCGTTCACCACGCCCTTGGTCGCGGCGTCGTACGACGGGGCACTGGGCGATGGGCCCGACTCGCCGCCTTCTTCCGGGTCCGACGCGTCGCTCGCGCTAGGGCTCACCCGCGGCTTTTTCACCTGATCGTCCTTGGACGAGTCACCATCCGGCCACACCAGAACGGTGACGGCCGTCGCGATGAGCACGACGAGCGCCACCGCCACACTGATGTACCGCACCCTCTTCCGTCGCCGCAACGGGTCGTCGGGTCCGCCGCTTTGGGGGTGCGGGACGGCATACGGGTCGGCGGGGACGCCACCGTACGAGGGGGCCTGGCCGTAGGGAGGAGCGGGCGGGGCACCGTACGGGGCGGCGGACGCGGGGGTGGCAGGGGGCGCGGGGGCGATGGGGGATGCCGGGGGTGCAGGGGGTGCGGCTATTACCGGGGGCGCGGCGGGCGCGGCGGACTGGCCCGGTGCCGCGCCGAACGGTGGCGGGGCGGACCCGAAAGCGGCCGGTGGCGCCCCGAAGGCGCCAGGTGGCGCCGCCGCTCCCGGCGCGACCTGCGCCGGATGCGCTGCGGGAGGTGAGTGCGGAGGTGCTGCGGGAGGGGAAGCCGGCACTGCGGGAGCGGGCGGCGGTGCTGCGAGGGACGCCGCCGGGGACCCGGCGGCCGGTGCGGGCGGGGACAGCTCGTACGACGTTGGCTGCTCGGGGCCCTGCGCGGGCGCGGACGAAGGTGCAGGCGCGAGCACAGGCGGCGCCTTGTCCTGCGGTGTCTCCTCCTGCTGTGGCGCCCGTCGCAGGATGGTCGTTGCGCCGGAACTCCCGGGCGCCGCGGTCGCGTTGTGGACGAATGCCATGCGACCGGCCGCGGTGGCGTGCTCGTGCGCGCGGCGCTCGGGCCGCGGCAGGCCCCTGGCCACCAGGGCCGTAGCGGCGTGCTCGAAGACGGTGTCAAGGCGGAGCGACTCGGGCCCGTACGCGATGCCGTTGGCGGCGACGCGTAGCAACTCACCGGTGAACGCCGTGTACCTGTCGCCCGCGGGCGCGTACGCGGCGACGGTGCTGGGGGCCGCCGCGAGCAGGAGACCTCCCGCGAACTGCGCCGCGTCGGCCACCGCCGCGGGACCGGCCGGCTGGTCGGTCCCCAGGCCGCTGAAGCAGCAGTCGAGCAGCATCACCCGATGACTCGCCCGCCCGGCGAGCGCGGCATCGCGCAGCGCACCGTAGGCGAGTGCGGTGGCGGGCCCGGTGGCGGGCCCGGCCTCCACCGTATCGGGCGCCACGAAGGACAGGTCGCCGCCACCCGACGCGCAGCGGCCGTGCCCAGCGACGTACACCAGGAGGGCATCGGTGGCCTCGGCTGCGGCGGTGCGCACGGCGTCGATGGCCTGCGCCGCGGACGGTCCGGCGAGCACGCGGCAGTGTTCGCGGGCGAGCCCCCACGAGCCGGGCGAGGTGAGGACGTCGGCGAGCGCGGTGAGGTTGTTCGCCACCGCGGGCACGCCCTGGGCCTTGGCGTAGTCGCCGGTGCCGATGAGTACGGCCCTGCACGCGGCCGGATCGGGCATGACCACCACTAACGCCCCCTTGGAGCAGCGGACGCTCCACCGAAACGGAAGCAGTCAGTGCCCCGAACCTCAAGCCCACCCCCGGGCGACCCCAACCCCTGTTGGGTGTCGCCTTCTTGCACGTCGAACCGCACTGGTCCCCCTCAAGCAACGTCGCGGAGCCCCGATTCTGCCCCGGCGCACGAAGGCGGTCCACACTCGATACGAAAGCGGCCCCTCCCGCGCCTCACTGCCCCGACAGCGCGTTCCGCAGCCCGATGTTGCTCACCAAGAGCCCGCCGTCCACCGGGAGCGTGACGCCCGTGATCCACGCCGCGTCGCGCGACGCGAGGAACGTGATCGCCGCCGCGATGTCCGCCGGCTCGCCCACCCGGCCCAGCGGATACGCCGCACCCGCGCGCCGCAGGCTGTCCTCGCGGCCCTCCCAGGCGAGCGTGCGAACGGTGCCCGGAGCCACGAGGTTGACCCGTACGCCCTGTGCCGCCGCGCGGCCCGCCAACGTACGCGTCAGGCTGGCGAGGCCGGCCTTGGCCGCGCTGTAGGCGTGGTTGCCGAAGTCCTGCTCGCCATTGACCGAACCGACGCTGACGATCGCGCCCCGCCCGCCGGCCTTGGCGAGCTGTGGCAGGGCGGCCCGGGCGCAACGGAACGCGCCGGTCAGCGTGATGTCGAGGTCCCGCTCCCACTCCTCGTCGGGCTGGTCCTCGAAGTGCTCGGTGTCCGGGTGGCACGAAAGCGCGTTGTTGACCAGCACATCGAGCCTGCCGAACCGCTCGACGGCATGCTCCACGGCCGCCTCCACGGCCGCCCGATCCCCCACGTCACACGCCAGCGCAGCGGCCACCCCGCCCGCCGCCCGAATGCCCTCAGCGACCCGTTCCGCACGCGCCCCGTCGAGGTCGGTCACGAGCACGCTCGCCCCCTCGTCGGCGAACCGGCGAGCGGTGACCTCGCCAATGCCACGGCCCGCGCCGGTGATCAGTACGCCGTAACCCTCGAACCGTCGCATCGCGTGCCACCCTTCAGCCGTTGATCACTCCGCATCCGCAGCCTAAGTGGCGGGTGGGATTGCGGTAAGAGATGGCCGCACCGAACAGCACCAAGCAGCACCGAACAGCACCGAGCAGCACCGAACCAGGAGACACGCAGCCCGGCCGCCGGCTCGCCACAGCCCGCCACGCGCCCCGTCAGGCCAGGCTGCGCTGCACCGCGCGCACCAGCGCCTGGGCCCGCGGGTCGGCCGTCACGTTCTTCTGCATGCCGTTGGTGACGTACCCGAAGGCGATCCCCGACTCCGGGTCGGCGAAGGCCAGCGAACCACCGCTGCCGGGGTGCCCGAAGGACCCCTGGGCCAGCAGCGGCGACGCCGAACCGTGCAGCATGTAGCCGAGCCCGAAGCGCGTATGCACCACCAGCACCCGATCGGGGCCCGCCGACTCCTCGGTGCGCGCCAGGGTCAGCGTCGCCGGGGCGAACAGCCGCCGGCCGCCGGGCAAGGCCCCGCCGGCGCTCCCGGCCTCGGCGTCCGGGCCTCGCCCGGCCTCCCCGACCACGTCGCGCCCCGCGCCCTGGACCAGGCCATACCCCGCGTCCGGCGCCACATCTCCGAGCATCGCGGCGTAGCAGCGGGCCAGCGCCCGGGCCGTGGCGATGCCGCCCGACGCGGGGAGTTCAGCGGCGCGGAAGACCGGGGCGTTTTGGTCGGGGAGCGGGTCGATCGCGCCGAACGCCCGCCGGGTGAGCGAACGCGGGTCCTGGTACGCATCGGTAACGGTCTGCTTCGCCCGCACCCGCAGCCCCGGCGTCACGGATGGCTCAGGCGCCTGGATCGGAGCGAGGCGGCCCACGCGCTCGCGTTCGGCGTCCGGCAGCCCGATCCACAGATCGAGCCCCAGCGGGCGGGCTATCTCATCGGCGACCCAGGTGCCGATGGTGCGGCCGGTGATCCGCCGCACCAACTCGCCGAGCAGCCAGCCGTACGTCCGCGCGTGGTAGCCGTGCTCCGTGCCCGGCACCCACTGCGGCGCCTGCGCCGCGAGCGCCCGCGGGCCGCTGACCCCGTCGATCGCCTCGGCCGGGCTGAGCGGCGCATCGATGACCGGTAGGCCGGCCCGGTGGGAGAGCAGGTGACGAACGAGAACGCGTTCCTTGCCGTTCGCCTTGAATTCGGGCCAGTACGTGCCGACCGGCGCGTCCAGGTCCACCAGACCGCGCTGGTGCAGCAGCAGCGGCACGGCGGCTGACAGACCCTTCGTCGCGGAGTGCAGGACCTGCGCCGTACCGGCGGCCCACGGTTCGGCGCCACTTTGCTCGGCGCCACTGCGCTCGGCGAGATGCCCCTGCTGAGTGGGCAAGCCCTGGTCAGCGGGAGCGTAGGCGTCGCGCGTCCCACCCCAGATATCGACGATCTTACGGCCGTCGCGGTAGAGGGCCACCGCCGCTCCTTGCTCGCCGCGCTGCGCGAAGTTGGCCGCGAAGGCGTCCCGGACCGGTTCAAAACCGGGCGCCACCGCGCCCTGGACGTCCACCACTGTTGCCTACTTCCACTTTCCGATTCGCCGCGCTGTGCACCCTCAATGGTGCAATGCGCCCGGTGGCCGTCTTATGCCGGGTCCCGGCGGGCGGGTCGGCGGCAGGACACCGCGGGCATGATCGCGGGGGAAGCGGGCAGTCGAACACTGCCGCAGCACCAACAGTGGCGAACCGGTGCGAAACCACCAAGGCTGGAGGCCCCCACTCCGGTAACGGCCCGTGCCCAGCGGGCCGCGCGAGCCCCCGTAAGGGACCCCGAAACCCCCACAGAATCCCGAAAGCAGCCCGCCAGCAGCCAGCGAACGCGCCCGTAAGCGATCCGAGAACGGCCCGCGAACACCGCGCGAGCAGGCCGAAAGCGCCCCCGCGAGCACCCGTCGAAGGCAATCGCCCATGACCACGGTCACCGCCGAGCCCGCAGCCGCCCCGCCCGCCCCCCTGAGCAAGCGCCGAACCAACCTCGTCTTCGTGACGATCGTGCTCGGCATGCTGCTGGCCGCGCTCGATCAGACGATCGTCTCCACGGCGCTGCCCACGATCGTCGCCGACCTCGGAGGCGGCGGGCACATGGCGTGGGTGGTGACCGCGTACCTGCTCGCCGAGACGGTCGCCACGGTGCTGGCCGGCAAGTTCGGCGATCTCTTCGGCCGGAAGATCGTCTTCCAGATCAGTGCCATCGTCTTCGTCGGCGGTTCCATCCTCGCGGGCGCCGCCAACAGCATGCTCATGCTCGTCGTCGCCCGCGCCATCCAGGGCGTCGGCGGCGGCGGACTGATGGTCACCGCAATGGCGCTCATCGCGGACGTGATTCCGCTGCGGCAGCGCGGCAAGTACCAGGGCGCGCTGGGTGCCGTGTTCGGCGTGACCACCGTGGTCGGGCCAACGCTGGGCGGACTGTTCACCGACCACGCCTCGTGGCGCTGGTGCTTCTACGTCAACATCCCCATCGCCATCGTGATGGTGGTGATGGCGGCCCGAACGATCCCGGTGGTCAGGTCCGCGATGCGGCCGGTGATCGACTACATCGGCATCGTGCTGGTGGCGCTCGGCGCGTCCGGCCTGGTCCTCGGGCTGGAGTGGGGCGGCAACGAGTACGCATGGAGCTCGGTCACCATCATCGGCCTGTTCGCCGCTTCCCTCGTGTTGCTCACGGCCTTCGTGTTCGTAGAGCTACGGGCCAAGGAACCGATGCTGCCCATGCATCTGTTCCGCAATCCGGTCTTCACCGTCTGCTCGGCCCTCAGCTTCATCGTCGGCTTCGCGATGCTCGGCGCGCTGACCTATCTCCCCACCTACCTCCAGTACGTGGACGGCGTCTCGGCGACCGCGTCGGGGCTGCGGACGCTGCCGATGGTGGTCGGCCTGCTCGGCACCTCGATGCTGTCGGGCATAGTCGTCAGCCGCACGGGCCGGTATCGGATCTTCCCCATCATCGGCACCGCGGTGATGGCGCTCGGGCTGTACCTGATGTCCACGATGGGGCCCGGCACCGGCCCTTGGCTGGAGTCGCTGTACATGTTCATCCTGGGCCTTGGCATCGGCCTGGCCATGCAGGTGCTGACCATCGCCGTGCAAAACACCGTCGCCTACCACGAACTGGGCTCGGCCACCTCGGGCGTGACCTTCTTCCGCACCCTGGGCAGCGCCTTCGGCACCGCCGTCTTCGGCAGCCTCTACAGCGGCCAACTCGAACCCAACCTCGCCGATGGGCTCGCCGACTCCCCCGGTACCCCGGCCACCGCCGTACAAAGTCCGCAGGCCCTACATGCACTGCCCGCCGACCGAGCGCGCCCCATCATCGAGGCGTACGCGGACACCGTGAACTACGTCTTCCAGTGGGTCGTGCCGGTCGCGCTCGCCGGGTTCCTGATCGCCTGGTTCCTCAAGGAAGTGCCGCTGCGGGACAGCGCCCGCGCCGGGGCCGCCGAGCTCGGTGAGGGCTTCGCCCCGCCGGACTCGGCCGACGCCGACCAGCGGTTGGAGCGGGCCGTGGCCACGGTGATGCGGCATGCGAAGTCCGCGGTGAGCAGCGATATCCTCGCCGACTCGGGCAGCCGGCTGACCCCTGCCGACGCCTGGGTGCTCGGTCAGGTCCACTGGCGGGTTCGCATCCGCGGCGAGGCGAGGATCGGCGAGGTGGCGGCGGCGCACCGGATGCCGCCCGAGGTGCTGGTGCCCGCCTTCGACCAGACGGTGGGGGCGGGGTTCGCGGAACGTGACGGCGACCGGTACAGCGTCACGGCAGCCGGGCAGCGCGAACTCGACCGGCTCAGCGCAGCCT
This sequence comes from Streptomyces zagrosensis, assembly GCF_014203645.1. GTDB lineage: Bacteria > Actinomycetota > Actinomycetes > Streptomycetales > Streptomycetaceae > Streptomyces > Streptomyces zagrosensis. The sequence goes on from NZ_JACHJL010000015.1 coordinate 193,882, forward strand.
GGCGGCGCTGGCTCGATGACCGGCTCGAAGACTGGGACCTGGCAGGCACCCCGCAGGACCGGGCCCGCCTTGACCGTGCCCTGGACAGCATCGCCGCCCGCCTCCTGGACGAGGACGCCCGGAACAGGGAACGCACAGCGGTCTGACGACCCACCGCTCCACCACCCAACCAGCAGCGGCCCGCCGCCCCGGCATCCCCGGCACCCCGGCACTGGAGTCGGCCCGCCGCTGCGTCGCCCGCGCGCCCCGGTCGGCTAACGCCGGCGGCGGCCCCCTGCCCTAGGGAGCCGCCGCCGTATCTCACTGTGTGTGCCTGTCCCCGTCCCCACGGGCAGGCACTGCCCGGGGCGGCGGGAGGATCGCTACCCTCTCGCGTTCCCAGACGTCTTGGTCGGTGGGGACGATCACCGCGGCCTGCCGACTGGCGGCAGACCCGGCCGGTCCGCACGAGGACCCCGAAGAGGACCGCGCGGACCCGCGCTCACACTCGGGTCAGGCGCGAGTCCTGGTCCGAGTCGCCACCGGACTGGTTCGGGGGCGAGGTGAGCTGCTTCTGAAGCTGCTCACCCTCCACGTCCACGTTCGGCAGGATCTTGTCCAGCCAGCCGGGCAGCCACCAGGCGCTCTTGCCCAACAGCGCGAGCACCGCAGGAACGATGGTCATGCGGACGATGAACGCGTCGAACAGCACCGCGATGGCGAGGCCGAAGCCGATCATCTTGACCATCTGGTCGTGCGAGCCGATGAAGCCCGCGAAGACACTTATCATGATGACTGCCGCCGCTGCGACGACCCGGGCACCGTGCGTGAAGCCGGTGACCACGGCCTCGTGGGCGCTCTCGCCGTGGACGTACGCCTCCCGCATCCGGGTGACGAGGAAGACCTCGTAGTCCATCGCGAGACCGAACACCACACCGATCATGAAGATCGGCATCATGCTCATCACCGGGCCGGTCTGCTCGACACCGAACAGGCCAGACAGCCAACCCCACTGGAAGACCGCGACCACGGCGCCGAGCGCTGCGACGACGGAGAGCAGGAAGCCGAGCGCCGCCTTGAGCGGAACCAGGACCGAGCGGAAGACGATCATCAGCAGCACGAAGGCCAGGCCGACCACGAGCGCGAGGTAGGGCACCAGCGCGTCGTCGAGCTTCGCCGAGATGTCGATGTTCATCGCCGTGGTGCCGGTCACCAGGACCTTGGCCCCGGTCTTGGCCTGCAAGCCGTCCGCTTCGTCACGGATCTTGGCGACCAGGTCCTCGGTCTCCAAGCTGCTCGGCTTGGAGCTCGGGATGACGGTGATCGTCGCCGTGTCGCCGGCATCGTTGAAGTGCGCCTCGGTGACGCTGGCGACGTCGTCGAGCTTGTCGATGGCGCTGACAACGGTCTTGCCCGCGCCCTTCGCGTCGGCGGCCTTGGCCGCGTCCAAGACGACCAGCAGCGGTCCGTTGTATCCGGGGCCGAAGCTGTCGGACACCGTGTCGTACGCCTTGCGCTGTGTCGTCTTCGTCGGCTGCACACCGTCGTCAGGCAGGCCGAGTTCCAGCTTGCTGACCGGGGCCGCCGCCGCGCCGAGCGCGACCACGCCCAAGAGCAGCACGGCCACCGGGCGGCGCAGCACGAACTGGGCCCAGCGGGTGCCCATCTTGGGCTTGGAGGAGACTGGCGGAATGCCGTTCTCGCTCTTCTTGCGGTCCTTGCGGCCGTAGACCCGCTTGCCCGCGAAGCCCAGCATCGCGGGGATCATGGTGATCGCGATGAGGACGGCGATGGCCACGGTGCCTGCGGCGGCGAAGCCCATCTTGCTGAGGACCGGGATGTTGACGACCGCGAGGCCGACCAGGGCGATGACGACGGTCAGACCGGCGAAGACGACCGCGGAACCCGCGGTGCCCACGGCGCGTCCGGCCGCTTCCTCGCGTTCCCTGCCCTCGGACAGTTCGGCTCGGTACCGGGAGACGATGAACAGCGCGTAGTCGATGCCGACTGCGAGGCCGATCATCATCGCCAGCGTCGATGTGGTGTTGCCCAGGTCGAGGGCCTTGGCCAGCGCGGCGATAGACGAGATGCCGATGCCGACGCCGATCAGGGCGGTGAGCAGCGGAAGCCCGGCCGCCACCAGCGAGCCGAAGGTGATGACCAGGACCACGGCGGAGACGGCGATACCGATGATCTCGGTGGCGCCCTGCTCGGGCATGGCCTCCAGCGCGTCACCGCCGACCTCGACGGTCACGTTGGCCTTGTCGTCCTCGTCAACCGCGTCTTTCAGGCCGTCCTTGCTCTCGTCCTCAAGTTCCATTGAGGTGACCTTGTAGGTGACCGAGACGAAGGCGGTCGTACCATCCTCGCTGATGGTGTCGTCCTTGAACGGGTCAGGCATGGCGCCCAGTTGGTCCGAGCTAGCCTTGACCTCCTCAAGGACCTTTTCGACCTCAGCCTTGTTCTTCGCGTCGCTAATCTTCTGGCCGGAAGGAACGCTGAAGACGATGCGCGCGCTGGCGCCATCGGCATTGGCCTCGGGTGAGCGCTTCTCCATCAGGTCGAAGGCTTCCTGCGCCTCGGTGCCCGGTACGGAGAAACTCTCGTTGGTCGGCTTGGGGGCGGCGATGGCGCCGGCGATGGCGACCGCCAGCAGCGCTACCCAGAACAAGGCGACGAACCGGCGTCGCCTGAAGGCGAATCGGCCGAGCTTGTATAGGAAGGTGGCCACGAGAAGGGGTGCTCCCGTCGAAATAGTGGAGTGGCAGGGACGTGCGGGGCCAACCCGGCGACGAGAGCGGCGCGCCAGGACGGAGTCTTGCGACAACTACTGGGTGTAGGTGAATCTAGGTGACGACAGTTCGAGGCGTGACGTCAGGGTCGGCACCGAGAGCGGGGAGAATCACGGCGTCGATGTACTCGTAGAGGAAAGCGTCGTCCGCGTACGCGGCGTCAATCAGCGGCCGGGCCACAAAGGCCCCGGTCATCATGTGCGGTACGAAGTGCGTGGCGGGCGTTCCCTCGGCGATCTCCCCCCGAGCGACGGCGCGCGTCAGCAGCGCGTCAAGAGCGATGAGCTCGGGTGCGATCAACAGCTCCCGAAGCGCCTGCTCTAGGTCAGGGTTGTCGTGCGCCGCGTGGGCGAGCCCGCGCAGCAGATCGGCGTCACGTTCCGCGTTGTGCTCTCCGCATCGCACCATCTCTCGGAGATCGCCCCGGAGCGAACCGGTGTCGATCTCTCTGAGCGCGACCGGCTTCAGCGACCGCAGCGCGGTGGCGACCAACTCCGGCTTGCCCTTCCACTGTCGGTAGAGCGTGGCCTTGCTGGCTCGCGTGCGCGTGGCAACCGCGTCCATCGTCAGCGCCTCATAGCCCACCTCGCGGAGCAGATCGATGACGGCGTTGTAAAGCTCGCCCTCTCGCTCGGGGGTCAACCTGCTCCGCCGCGTCGGCGTCTTGCCCTCTGCGATCTGCATGTAGTAACCCCCTATCCGAACGAAACGGTTTCGTACCCGCTCAGCATACGACGAGGTTCAGCGAAACGTTTCCGTTTCGATCGTGTCCTGCATCACAACGCAACCATGCGCGGGTAAAACACTTCGCACGCGTGGAGTGCGCCTCTCTGCGCCTGCCCGGGGCTGGCTGTGCTGGCTGTGCCTGCCCGGGCTGGCTGCACTAGCTGCGCTCACCGCGCTGGCCGCACTCACCGCGCTGACCCCGCCACCGACCGAGTTGCCGCATGCCTCCAGGACCGAAAGCATGGGCGGGTGACTGCTAGCGACGGCGCGTATCTCCGCTTTCCGCATCTGCACGGGGACTTGCTCTGCTTCGCTGCCGAGGACGATCTGTGGGTCGCACCGCTGCCCGCCCCCGGCGCGACGCCCGAGCGGTCCTGGCGGCTGACCGTCGATCGCACCAGAGTGGGGCACCCACGGTTCTCACCGGATGGCTCACAGATCGCGTACACCAGTTGGCGCAGCCTGGACCCGGAGGTCTATCTGACCCCCGTCAGCGGCGGCTCGGCCCGGCGGCTCACCTACTGGGGCAGCACCGACACCCGGGTGTGCGGCTGGACGCCGCCGGACAAGGACCGGCGCTCGGACGTCCTGGCGGTCTCCTCGCACGGCCAGCCGTTCTCGTACTACTCCTGGGCCTACAGCCTGCCCACCGATGGCAGCCCGGGCGGGCGGCTGCCGTGGGGGCCGGTCTCCGACATCGCCGTCGCCGACCTGGACTCCGCCGACTTGGGCGCGGTCGAACTCAGCGGCGAAGAGCTGTGCGGAGAAGGCCCGGCGAACCGGTGCACCCTCCTGCTGACGGGGAAACCACCGCACGAGCCCGCCTCCTGGAAGCGGTATCGCGGCGGGGCGATGGGCCGACTGTGGCTCCACGGCACCCGATTGGTGCCCGAGGTGTACGGACATCTGGACTGCGCGATGTTCGTCGGCGGCCGGATCGGCTTCCTCTCCGACCACGAGGGCATCGGCAACCTCTACTCCTGTCTGCCCGACGGCTCCGACCTGCGCCGACACACCGACCACGCCGATTTCTACGCACGGCACGCCGCCACCGACGGCTCGCGCGTGGTCTACCAGTGCGCGGGCGATCTGTGGCTGGTGGACGATCTGAGCCCGGCGGGCGTGCCCCGCAAGCTGCCGGTGCGGCTCGGCGGGCCGCGCGTTGGGCGGCGCTCGTACCAAATTCCCGCCGCCGCGCACATCGGTGCGCTGGCCGTGGACGAGACCGGCCGGGCCAGCGCGGTGGGCGTGCGCGGCAGCCTGTACTGGCTCACCCACCGCGACGGCCCGGCCCGCACCATCGCCGACACACCCGGGGTGCGGGTGCGGCTGCCGCAGATGCTCGGGCCGACCGGGCGAGTGGCGTACGTGACCGACGCGGAGGGCGCGGACGCGATCGAGATCGTGCAGCTCCCCCGGGCCTCCGGGCCCTGCGAGCCGCGCAGGCTGGCCACCGGGAAGCTGGGCCGAGTGCGCGAGCTGGCCGCATCGCCGGACGGCGAGCGGCTGGCCGTCGCCACCCACGACGGGCGGCTGCTCCTGGTGGACGCGGCCCCCGACGCCGACGACGAGGCCCGGGCCATGACCGACCCCATCCCGGGCGTGGGCACCGCAACCGAGTACGGGGCAGCGTCCGACGCGCCCGATGAGCCCGACGTCAGCGAGCTGGCGCGGTCCACCAACGGGCCCGTACGCGATCTGGCGTTCTCCCCCGACTCGGCCTGGCTGGCCTGGTCACACCCGCACATCGGGCGCTCCCTACGCAAGATCAAGATCGCCCGGCTGCGACCCACCGGCACCCTGGGCCGGGCCATCGTGGACGTCACCGATGGGCGGTTCGAGGACGAGCAGCCCGTCTTCACACGCGACGGGCGCTACTTGGCCTTCCTCTCCTGGCGCGGCTTCGACCCGGTCTACGACGTCCACACCGGGGACCTGTCCTTCCCGCTGGGCTGCCGCCCGTACCTGGTGCCGCTCTCCTCGGCCACCCCCTCGCCGTTCGCGCTCTCGCCCGAGGGCCGCCCGGCAGCCGGCGGGCTCGACCCGGCGGTCACCACGGGCGACCTGGACAGCACGGTGCTGGTAGAGGTGGAGGGCCTCGCCAGCCGGGTCACGGTCTTCCCTGTCGCCGCGTCCAAATATTCCTCGCTGCGACCGGTCAGCGGCGGCGGCCTGGTCTGGCTGCGCTGGCCGATCTCCGGCGCGCTCGGCGAGACGTTCGCCAACCCGGCCGACACCTCGGGCCGCCCCACCTTGGAACACTTCGACCTGGCGAAGGCGCGACGCACCGAGCTCACCAGCGCCGTGGACTGGTTCGCGGTCAGCGGGGACGGCTCGCGGCTGGTCGTCAACGACGACGGCGATCTGCGCGTGGTGCCCGCGAGCGAGAGCCCCGACGTGGACACCACGGTCTTCATGGACCTGCGGCGCATCCTGCACGACGTCGATCCGGCGGCCGAGTGGCGGCAGGCGTACGCGGAGGCAGGGCGGCTGATCCGCGCGTACTTCTGGGAGCCGGGTCTTGGCGGCGTGGACTGGGACGCGATCCTCGACCAGTACCGGCCGCTGCTGGGCCGTGTCGCATCGCCCGACGAGTTCGCCGACCTGCTGCGTGAGGTCCTCGGTGAACTGGGCACTTCCCACGCCTACGTCGTGCCCGCACGCCGCAACGAGGGCCCGCCGCACTATCAGCGGGCCATCGGCCTGCTTGGCGCCAACTTCCTGCACGCCAAGGACGGTTCCTGGGTGGTGTCGCGCATCCTGCCAGGCGACTCGTCCGACTCCAAGGCCCGCTCCCCGCTGGCCGGTTCCGGCATCCGCGAGGGCGCCACGCTCACCCATGTGGACGGGCGCCCGGTACATCCGGTGGCCGGCCCCGCGCCGCTCCTGGCCGCGGCCGGCGGAACGACGGTGGAGCTCACGTTCCAGCCCGCGGAGGGCGACGGGCCGCCGCGCCGGGTCGCCATCGTGCCGCTGATCGACGAACGGCCGCTGCGCTACCAGCACTGGGTGGCCAAGCGGCGCGCGGTGGTACGGGAGCTCAGCGGCGGCAAGTGCGGCTATCTCCACATCCCCGACATGGGCGGCTCCGGCTGGGCGCAGTTCAACCGGGATGTGCGAGTGGAGATGTCGCGGCCCGCGCTGATCGTGGACGTACGCGGCAATGCGGGTGGCAACATCAGCGAGCTCGTCGTGGAGAAGTTGACCCGTACCATCCTCGGCTGGGACCTGACCCGCGACGCACAGCCGGTCAGCTACGCCAGCGACGCGCCGCGCGGGCCCGTGGTGGCCGTCGCCGACGAAATGACCTCATCCGACGGCGACATGATCACCGCCGCGTTCCGACTCCTTGGCCTCGGCCCGGTGGTCGGGCAGCGCACCTGGGGCGGAGTCGTCGGCATGACCGGCAGGCATCGACTGGTGGACGGCACATTGATCACCGTGCCGATGAACGCGGCCTGGTTCGACGCGTACGGCTGGGGCGTGGAAAACCACGGCATCGAGCCGGACATCGAGGCGCCGCGCTCCCCGCTGGACTGGGCCGAGGGCCGCCATCCGCAACTCGCCGTCGCCGTACGCACCGCGCTCGACCTGCTGGAGCGCCACCCGGCCACCGAGCCCCCCAACTACTCCGACGTACCCGACCGCAGCCGCCCGCCGCTGCCCCCGCGCGCCTAGGACGGCGGCGGAGACGGACCAGGGGCCGGCGGCGCGCCCGCCCCGAGCGGGCGCGGCCCTCGTCCGGCGCGGCAGCGTGCTGAGCACAGCCGCGGTGCGCTGACCGTCGCGGCAGCGCGCGCCCAGCACGGTGAGATACTGCCCGAAATGCGAAGAATGTTGAGCCATGTCAGGCTGATCTCGGCCCACCCTCGACCATCCCCAGGGAGTGAACAGCATGGGCATTTCCGACCAGTTCAAGGACAAGGCCGAACAGGCACAAAAGCAGGCCAAGGACAAGCTCGGCCAGTCCAAGGACAAGGGCCAGAAAGGCCAGCAGGGCGACGCCAAGGAGCGCGGACGCAAGGGCATGGACAAGGCCAAGGAGCGCGGCCAGGACACCGTGAACGACGTGGACGACCGCCTGACCTGACGACGCGGCTCGCCACGCCGACGCCAGCGCCCGCCACCCGATGCGGGCCTGGCACGGCACGGGCACGGACGGGACGTTTGCACGAAGAAGAGGGACGCGCTTGCCGGCGCGTCCCTCTTCTTCCATATCCGCTGCCGATATTCGCTGCCGGTCGTTGGAGTCGGCCGCCGGAGCCGGCCACTGGAGCCAATCGCCGGAGCCGGTCCCGGGCGGGTCAGTCCAGTCGGTTGCTCCTGGCCTTTTCGTCCGCGCCGCCGCCCGCGCCGACCAGGCCGGTACGGGCGGCCCGGTTGGCCTCAAGGCGCGGTGCGAAGTGCCGCATCTCGCGCTGGCCGACGGTGCCGATGAGGGCGGGCAGATAACCGCGGAAGGACTGCATGCCCCGCAGCCACCACTGCGCGTACACATGCGATGACCGGCGCTCGATGCCCGCAACGATGCGGTCCACGGCGGGGCCGAGCGGGTAGGTGCGGTTGGACGGCCAGGGCAGCCGGGCGCGCAGGTCGCGCAGCACCTCGTCCTCGTCGGCGCCGCGCACCATGTCGGTGTCGGTCCAGCTCAGATAGCCGACGCCAACCCGCACGCCCTTGTAGCCGACCTCGGCGCGCAGGCTGTGGGCGAACGCCTCGACGCCGGACTTCGACGCGCAGTACGCGGTCATCAGCGGCGCGGGCGTGATCGCGGCGAGGGACGCTATCTGGAGCAGATAGCCGCGGCTCTCCAGCAGGACCGGCAGGAAGGCGCGGGCCGTGGTGGCGCTGCCGATGAGGTTGACCTCGATGACCCGGTTCCACGACCGCTCATCGGAGTCAATGAACGGGCCGCCGGTGGCGACACCCGCATTGGCCACGACGATGTCCACCTTGCCGAACCGATCCTTCACCTCCCGCGCGACCTGCGACATGGCGGCGTGATCGGTGACGTCGGCGTGCCAGTACGCGCCGTCACCGTGCAGGCTGTCGGCCACCCGCCCCAGCTCCTCCGGCTCCAGGCCGACCAGCGCCACCGTGGCACCGCGTGCGGAGAGCTTGCGGGCGAGGAGTTCTCCCACCCCGCGTGCCGCTCCGGTCACTACCGCGACCTGTCCCTCCAGGCTGCTGCGTCCACTCATGCCGTCTGCTCCTTCGCCGTCGCTGTCGCCGCGTCGGGCACGGCTGCCGTCTGTGCTGGTGCCGTCTGTGCTGGTGCCGTGGCCGTGGCCAGGGCGGATGGGGTGAGGTAGGTGGTGGCCAGGCCACGGATGGCACCTACCACCGTGTCGGGGACCTCCATCGGGGTCATGTGACCGATGCCGGGCAGCTCGGTCAGGCCCAGCGAGTTCGGCAGGGCGGCGTCGATCTTTCGCGCGTGCACCTTCGGGGTGAGCCGGTCGGCAGTCCCGACGATGATCGCGGTCGGCGCGGTGAGCTCACCGACATACCGATCCAGGTCCATATCGCCCATCATGTGGCCCCACTTGGCGCGACCTTGGCGCGGACAGGCGTGCACGATGCGGGCGCAGGCGTCGGTCATCTCGACGGTCGCGCCGCGCCCCATCGTCACGTACTTGAGCACCCGGCGGGCGAGGGGCGTGACGGGCCCGAGCGGCGCGGCGGAGCCCAACACCGCGGTGTGCAATCGCGCACGGACCCGGCCTCTGGGCGTCGGCAACACCAGCGCCTCGGCCAGCAGTTGGCCTGCGCTCGTGCTGCACAGCAAGACGGCGGCGGTCCGCTCGCGGAGTTCGGGGCGACTGGCCGCGGCCATGATGGTCATGCCACCCATCGAGTGGCCCACCAGGACGGCCTGTTCCTTGGTGCCGTCCGGCGCCGTGCCCAGCGTCTGGTCGAGCACCGCTACCAGGTCGTCGGCGAGGGTGTCGGTGGTGTAGCCGCCGTACTGGGGCGCAGCGGAACGGCCGTGCCCGCGCTGGTCGTACACGATGACCCGGTAGTCGTCACGAAGCTCCCGAATCACCGGCGCCCAGAAGGCGATGGAGCAGGTCCAGCCGTGCGCGAGGACGACGGCGGGGGCATCGTCGAGGCCGTGCTGCTCGGTGTAGATGCGGGCGCCATCAGCAGATGTGACGGTCAACTCGCGGGCCGGGGCGGGCGGGGCGTACCTGCCCTGAGTGGCGTGGCTCAGCCGGTTCACGCTGTGGCCTCCGTAGATGGGCCGCCGGCCGCCGGCCGCGTGGCCGCCGTGGCCGCGGACGCGGTGGCTCGCTTGGCGGACTGGGTGGACTGGGTGGTGTGAGTGGGCTTGGGAGACCTACCCATGTCAGCACGTTTCGCGCCCCCCACGCCCACGGGCTCGTTGACCGGGCGGACCGGCGCGCGCAGCACCTCGTACTCGGCGAGGTTGACCTCGCGGGTGGCCTTGCGGAACTCGCTGGTGGTGCCCGGCCAGACAGTGGTGTTGCGGCCGTTGGCATCCAGGTACCAACTGTCGCAGCCACCGACGTTCCACACGGTGCGCTTCATCCGCTCCTGCACCCGGTGCGACCAGGCATGCACGGCCGATGGGCGGGCGTCGAGCGCGGCCTTGCCGCCCAGGACGTTGAGCTGCCGCACGAAATCCACCATGTAGTTCAGTTGTGACTCGATCATCAGGATCATCGAGCTGTTTCCCAGGCCCGTGTTCGGGCCGATGATGGTCATGAAGTTGGGGAAGCCGGCGGCGGTGCCCCCACGCAGCGCCTCCATCCCGTCCTTCCACTCCTCGGCCAGGGTGGTGCCGTTGGCCCCGGTGACGCGCTTGGCGATGGGCATGTCCGTGACGTGGAAGCCGGTGCCGAAGACGATCGCGTCCGCCTCGGTCTCGGTGCCGTCCGCGGAGACCAGCGTGGAGCCGCGCACCTCCTTGAGCCCGGCGGCCACCACGTCCACGTTGGGTTGCGCGAGCGCCGGGTAGTAGCTGTTGGACAGCAGGATGCGCTTGCAGCCGATGCGGTAGTCGGGGGTGAGCTTGGCGCGCAGCGCCGGGTCCTTGACGCCCTTACGCATGTGCGCCTTGGCCAGCGTCTCGACCAGGCCGAGCTGGTTGGGGCGCTTGGTGAACGCGCTGACCTGCAACTCCCGCATGCCCCACAGCAGTCCGCGGCGCAGCACCCGGGTCGCGGGCACCTTGCCGTGCAGCCACTGCTCGACGCCCGAGATCTTGCGGTCAGCGCGCGGCAGAATCCACGGCGGGGTGCGCTGGAAGAGGGTGAGCCGGTCAACGGTGGGCTGGATGGCGGGCACGATCTGGATGGCGGAGGCACCCGTTCCGATCATGGCCACGCGCTTGCCGCGCAGGTCGTAGTCGTGATCCCAGCGCGCCGAGTGGAAGACCCGCCCTGGGAAGCTGTCCAGTCCTGGGATGGCGGGGATTTGGGGGTCGGACAGCGGCCCGGTGGCGGAGACGACGACGTCGGCGGTGTACGAGCCGCCCGCGGTGTCGATCTCCCAGTGCAGTTCGTCGCCGTTCCACCGCATGCCACGCACCTCGGAGTTGAACCGGATGTGCGGGCGCAGCCCGAAGGTGTCGGTGACCCGCTCCAGGTAGGCGCGGATGTGTGGCTGGCCGGAGAAGTTACGCGGCCACTCGGGGTTCGGCGCGAAGGAGAAGGAGTAGAGGTGGGAGGGCACGTCGCAGGCGCAGCCGGGATAGCTGTTGTCGCGCCAGGTGCCGCCCACCGAGTCAGCCCGCTCCAGGACCACGAAGTCGGTGATGCCCTCGCGGCGCAGCCGAACCGCCGCTCCCAGTCCACCGAATCCGGTACCGATCACCGCCACCCGTACCCGCTCATGCTCGGCCATGCCGCCGCCTCCCGAATCCGAGGAACCGCGCCAGCAATCACTGGCACGGTTAGGAGCGTAAGGCAGGAACATACCGAGCGGTAGGGGTTGGACAGAGGGAAGTTACCGCCGGTTGCATCCGCACTGTTCGAGCCCGGGAGCGCGCCGAAGGGGCAGTACCGGTGCAGTGCGGATGCCCCACGCGAGCGCGCCGGGGCGGCGGCACCCGAGGTCGCGAGGCGGCACCGAAACAGCCCGATGGCGATCCCCGCACGGGGGCAGAGCGCCGCGGCTGGCCGCACACCACACGTCGTACGCGGTACGCCCCGGCCTCTACCGCCCCTGGCGTCCCTCCCGCCCTTGGCGTCCTTTCCGCCCCCGCACCTCCACCGCACGTCACGCCCCCACGACAACCGTTCGGCTCGACATAGGCTGCTTGGGTGGCGAAGACGACGAAGGCTCAACAGGAGCGCGAGTACCGCATGGCGGAATTGGCCGAAGAGGCCGGCATCACCGTGCGGACGCTGCGCTTCTACCGGGAGCGCAAGCTCATCCCGCCGCCCCGCCGCGAGGGTCGCATCGCCTGGTACACCGAGCACCACGTGGCCAGGCTGCGCACCATCGCGGCCCTCCTGGAGCGCGGCCACACCCTGGGCGGCATCGCGGAGCTGCTCACCGCCTTCGAAAGTGGCCGCGACGTCGGCGAGGTCCTCGGCCTTGAGGCCACCATTACGGTTCCCTGGCCGGAGGAGACCCCGGTCAAGCTGACCCCGCAGGAACTGGCCGACTACTTCACCGGCGAGGTCACCCCGGACAACCTCGCCACCTCGCTGGACCTCGGCTATCTGGCCGTGGACGGCGACGACCTCGTCCATGTGAGTCGCCGACTGCTCGACGCCTCCCACGACCTGGTCGTCAAGGGCGTCCCGCTGTCCGAAGTCCTCGCCGCCGGGCGGGAGTTGCGGCACCACATGGAAGCCGTCACGGAGAGCTTCACGGAGCTCGTACGCACCCATGTCCTCGCCGACGCCATCGCGCGCGCCTCCGCCGGCGAGGGCCTGACCCAGGACGAGGCAACGCACATCACCAAGACGCTGGAGAGCCTGCGGCAGAGCGCGAAGAGCATCGTCGATGCGGAACTGTCCCTGGCCATGGACCGCAGAATCCGTACAGAACTGGAGAAGTGGCTCGGCCAGCCAGCGGCGGAGTCCGGCCCCACCCCCGCGCCCCCACCGAGCCCGAGCGCCTAAACCTAAACGGCAGCGGACAACCGCACATCCCCGGAGCACGGGCAGCGGGGGCCGGGGCCGCGGCGGGCGAAAGCCCTACCCCTCGTACGCGAAAGTCACCTCTCGTACGCGAATCTCGTACGCGAAGGCCACCGGTCATACGCAACGGCCACGGCCATACGCAGCCGTCACCGGTCGTACGTGACCGTCACCGGCGCATGGTCCGACCAGCGCAGATCGTAAGAGGCAGCGCGCTCCACCAGCGCGCAGGCGGCGCGCTCGGCGAGACCGGGAGTCGCCACCTGGTAGTCAATGCGCCAGCCACTATCGTTATCAAAGGCTTTACCCCGATATGACCACCAGGAGTACGGGCCTTCGGCGTCCGGATGCAGACGGCGTACGACGTCCACATAGCCGGTCTCATCGAAGACCCGGCCCAGCCAGTCCCGCTCTTCGGGCAGGAAACCGGCGCTCTTGCGGTTCGCCTTCCAGTTCTTGAGGTCGGTCTCGCGGTGGGCGATGTTCCAGTCGCCGCACACCAGCACCTCGCGCCCCTCGGCAGCGGCCCGCTCGCGCAGTTCCTTCAGATAGGGCAGGAACTCGCCCATAAAGCGCTCCTTCTCCTCCTGCCGCGGCGTGCCCACCTCGCCGGAGGGAAGGTAGAGGCTCGCGACGGTCAGCCCGGGCAGGTCCGCCTCTAGGTAGCGCCCGCTGCCGTCGAACTCCGTGGACCCAAAGCCGACCCGGCTTCGCTCCGGGCGCTCCCGCGTGAGCAGCGACACCCCGGCCCGACCCTTGGCCGCCGCGGGGGCGTGCAGCGCGTGCCAACCGGCGGGCTCCCGCACCTCGGCGGGCAACTGGCCCGGCTCGGCCCGCACCTCCTGGAGGCACACCACATCCGCTTCGGTCGCCGCCAGCCAGGGCACGAAGCCCTTCTTCGCGGCGGCCCGCAGACCGTTCACGTTCACCGTCGTCACCGTACGCAACTCATGCTCCCCAGTCGCCAGCCAAACGCCAAGCAGCCTACGCGGCGCGCAGCTCAGCCCCGGCCCAGCGCCGTTTGGGGAATCGCGATCCCCTCCGCTTCGGCGGTGACCTCAACGGCACGGGCGGCCAGCGACAGGCCGATCTCCTCCAGCGCGAACACGGACTCGGCTAGCAGCCGCTCGGCCGCGGCAGCCATCGCCTCACCACAGCGATTCTGCTCGGCCACGTCCTCCGGCGTCCGCGCCTCGTGCATGCCGTCCAAGCGGGCCCGCAGCGCCTCGTGATGCTGCTCCAAGCCCTGGACGCGGCGCACCGCACGCAGGATCTCCGCGTCGGTCTGCGGCTCGGTCATGGTGGTTCCTCTCCGTCGCTCAGCGCAGTCGCCGCGCCCCTCCACCGTGAGGGACTCGCCTCTACACCGAGAGGGAGGGGGAAAGCGGGCACCACGCCCACAAAGACGAACAAAGTGTGACCAACGTCTCAGACTGTCCCCGGCCCGTGGCGGCTAGGGACGTTACCGCCTCGCTGGCCGCTCACCTCGTGGCCACTTCACTGCCAGGCCGCGCCGAAAAGCCCAGGACACCGCAAACAGCACGCCCGTACGATAACCAGAATGCAGATCGTGCCCGTGCCGTATGACCACCCCGATGCCACGAAACTCAACGACCTGGTGCAACAGGAGTACGTCGAGCGCTACGGCGAGTCCGATCTCACCGAGATGGACCCCCGGCAGTTCGACCCGCCGCACGGTCTCTATCTGCTCGCGTACGACGCGCATGGCAGCCCGGTCGCCAGCGGCGGTTGGCGAGTCCAGGACCGTATCGACGAGGGGTACGCCACCGGTGACGCGGAGCTGAAGCGTATGTACGTCGTCCCCGCGGCCCGTGGCCTGGGCCTGGCCCGCCGCATACTCGCCACCCTCGAAGACAGCGCCCGCGCCGCGGGGCGCGTCCGCATGGTGCTGGAGACCGGCACCGAGCAACCGGAGGCCATGGCGCTCTACGCGTCGTGCGCCTACGCGCTCCAGGAGCAGAAGTTCGGGTTCTACCGCTTCCACACCGAGAGCCGCTGCTACACCAAAGCCCTCGCGTAGCGCCTCGCCTCGCTCACATCACGGCCTGGCCTGGCCGGCCGCGCGCGCCTGCGGGCCGCCGCACGTCCTGCGCGCGCTCCGGCGGTTTCCGGCGCCGCTGCCGCTGCCGAATGAAACGAAGCGCCCATGCCCCACCTGCCGTCGCCCGCCGCCGTACGTCAACTCCTCGCCACCACCGCTCTGCCGGGCGGCGCGCACGCCGACGTCCGCCCCATCGAGGAGGGTGGCGAGCACTCCTCCTGGTGGGTCGGCGCCGATCATGTGCTGCGGCTCGCCCTGGACATTGACGGCTCCGTGCGCCAGCGGCGCGAGATCGCGCTGCGCGACCTCGTCCGCCCGCGGGTAGGGGCCGCGGTGCCGGCCAGCGTCGCGCACGGCGAATGGACCGCCGGCCGCACCTACACCCTCGACACCAAGCTGCCCGGTACCTCCGCCGAACGCCGCCCCGTATCCCGCGCCGGCGAGGCCGACTTGGCCGGGCTGCTCGCCGGGCTGCGCTCGGTGGAGCCGGCCAAGGCCGTGGCGGTCGGCCTCCCCCAGCCGACGCCGCGGGCGCTGGACGAGCTGTGGCGCACCGCGCTGCGGGCCGGTGAACGGCTGGTTCGGGACGGCGAGTTCTCGCCAGTTCACCGAGCCCAACTCAGCGCGGCTCCGGCCGGCCTTTCGCGTACCCACCACCCGCGTGACGCAGCGTTTGCCGTACCGCCCGACCAAGCTCAACCGTCCGCGCCCGATCCAGTGGCCACCGTGGGGCATCACGACCTCAAGGGTGAGCATCTGCTGGTCACAGCCGGTGGACGGGTCGGCGGGGTACTCGACTGGACCGATGCGGCGCTGGGTGACCCGGCCGAGGACATCGCGGGTCTTACCATCTCGGTGGGTGCCCCGGCCGCCGTCCGCGCGGCCGAACTCGCCGGCTACGGGCCGGCAATCTGGCTACGCGGGGTGCTGCTCGCGCGCTTCGACACGCTGGTGCGACTCGCGGACCGCTGCTACGAGGGAGAGGACAGCCCGCTGCCCCTCCTGCGCGCGCAGCGCGACCGCGCCTGGCTCACCCTGCCCACCGCACAGCCCACCCGACCTGCCCCGTAAGCCCTTCAAACCCTGTCTCCGGCCTACCGCAACCCGGCTCCCAACTGCGTGCCCCCTCAATGTAATCCGTAGACTCCCCCTACGCCGTGCACACCGTGGGCGGTCAGCGACGAGGGAGCGAGCACGATGGCTAAAAATGGTTACCCCGCCGACCGAATCAACACCCAAGAAGCGCATTCCGCGCGCGTCTACGACTACATCCTGGGCGGCAAGACGAACTATCTCGTCGATCAGGAGGCCGGGGAGTCGATGTGTGGGGAGTGGCCCGCCCTCCCCGTACACATGCGAGAGAATCGATTCTTCATGCACCGGGCCGCGCAGTACCTCGCCCGCGAGCAAGGGGTACGCCAGTTCCTCGACATCGGGACCGGCATCCCCACCGAACCCAACCTCCACGAGGTCGTCCAGCGCACGGCGCCCGACTCGCGCGTCGTCTACGTCGATAACGACCCCATCGTGCTGACCCACGCCCAGGCCCTGCTGGTGAGCACCCCCCAGGGCCGCACCGCCTACATCGACGCCGACATGCGCGACCCCGCCGCGATCCTGGCCGCTCCCGAGGTGAGCGACACGCTCGACCTGGCGGAACCGGTGGGGCTGATGATCATCGGGATCGTGCACTTCCTCCTGGACGAGGACGACGCGATGGGCATCGTCCGGCGCCTGCTGGACCCGCTTCCATCAGGCAGCTTCCTTGCCATGACCATCGGCACGGCCGACTTCGCCCCGGAGGAGGTTGGCCGCGTCGCCCGTGAGTACGAGCGGCGCGGCATGCCCATGCGGCTGCGTACCCAGCAAGAGGCCGAGGAGTTCTTCGCCGGCCTCGACCTGATGGAGCCGGGCGTGACCCAGGTCCACCGCTGGAAGCCGGACGCCACCACCGACCCGGCCATCGACGACCGTGACATCGCCATGTACGGCGGCGTCGCGCGGAAGAACTGACGACGGCGGGCCGCTAGCCGGTGGGCCAATCGCTGTAGAACTGCCGGGCCCACCGGCGGTACTTCGTGATCGGCCCATCGCCCTGGGCAAGCCGGGGATGTTCCAGATAAGTGTTGTTGCTCCAGATGCGGATGTCCTTGTTGGTATCCCATGTGCTCACCCACGAGAGCGGCCCAGCGAGCACGGTGGCCAGTGCGCGTGCGGCCCCGCGGTGGGGTACCCGGGGAAACCGCAGGGAGACGGCAAGCCGGAGATCGATGCGGGTGGCGTCCAGCGGCACCACACAAAACCACGCACGAAAGTCCAGGCCGACCTTCTCGACGTGGGACTCCGTGAAGAAAATGCCAAGCCCCTGCACCACCGCCCGCATCGAGGACCCCGCCGGGGCGGGCGTGTCCGCCGTGCGAAGGGTACGCCCGAGCCGGTATGCGGCCTCCATCCGCGGTCCGTCGAACCGCGGCGCGTCGATGACCTTCAAGGCGATCTTGTGGACGGGTGCGAAATGCCCGGTGTCAATGACGTTTTCCATGAAGTCCTGGGGGTGTGCCACCAGGGTACGAACCGTGAGGTACGGCTGACAGAAGTCCTCAGCCGGTGGTGCGACGATCTCCCACGAAGACCCCTCGCCCCGCGCATGCCGCCATACGAAGACCAGCCCGGCGACCTCTCGACACTCCAGAGCCGCCAGCCGGGCCTTGGGCGCAGGCGTGCCGTACCCCGTCTTGACACAGGCCCCCTGCGGGCCGAACTCGAAGTGATGGAAGGGGCACACGAGGTTTTCACCTCGCACCCGCCCGCCATGCCCCAGATGCGCCCCCAGGTGCGGGCAAAACGGCCGCACGGCCCGTAACTGTCCGCTCGCCGTGCGGTACAGCACCACGTCCTCCCCCGCCAACCGCCGCGTCACCACCCTCCCCGGCCGCATTTCAGCACTCGACGCCACCGCGAACCACCCATCCGGGCACGGACGCGCCACCGGTACCCGCAACTGCTGTACGGGGTACGCCGGCTTTGGTCGCCGCTCCGGTCGCATCTGCTGTGCCTCCTCGGCGCGTTCGGCTTGCCCGGCTTCCTCGGCTCGCTGCGCCGGTGATATCTCTGACGCCTTCCCTTGCCGCGCCGAGGGAGAGGGCACAGGCGGCTGCTCATCGAAGTGGCCCGGCTTCGGCAGAGTCATGACGTTCCTTTCAGCTGGTGTTTCAGCTGGTGTTCAGCTGGGCTGGGCTTGTCTGGGCTGGGCTGGGACGCGCGCCTCGCCTCGGTAGTGGCAGCCGAGCGATGCGCGCGCACACCTCAGCGTGACAACCGCCGCGCACGCTGAAACGGTCCTTCCCCCGCATCTCACTGAAAGACGTGAAATGGGCCCGCAAGAGGTTTGCGCCACGACCGCTGCGCACGCGGTGTGTGCGGCTCGTGCGTATGACTGGGGAGTCCTGAACTCGGCCTGTTGAAGCCCCTGGGCCGACCGAACGGGCCGAGGCGGGTACGACAGACCACGACCGGCGGCTGACCGAGGCCAGTACGGTGTACTCGTCCCATCAGCACATGTGTGCGCCAGAGAGGTTGCGACGCGTTGTGAAAAACGATAAGGCGACCGTCAACGCAAGCCGCAAGCCGCAAGCCGCAAGCCGCAAGCCGCAAGCCGCAAGCCGCAAGCCGCTCGTCCGCCGTGGCGGACGGCGGGATGCCGGTAGCTACTCGGGGCGGCCGTGAGCTCGCGTAACGGCCCCGACCTGCAGGACGTCCGGGACCCGCAAGACCTCCGTGAGCTGCGCGTTCCGGTGGGGGAAGACGCCCATCGGTGGCGTACGTTCGGCGGCGAGCGCACGGTGGTCGTGGCGGCGCGTACGGTCACCTCGACCGTACGGGTGCTGGAGGCGCTGCCCGCCCTGCTCCGCGGTGACAGCAGGGTCACCGTCGTCTTCGCGTACGACCCCACGTCCGCCTTCAGCGACGGCGTCCTCGATCTTCTGCGGGACACCGGCTGCCGGGTCATGCCCTGGTCGCAACTCACCACCTGCACGCCCGACCTCATCCTCTCGGCCAGCGAGAACATCGCCCTACCGGAGAGCGACTGCCCCGTTCTTGTGCTGCCGCACGGTGTGGGATTCCACAAACTCGTCCCTGACTCCCACACTCCGCACACCCGGCTGTCCGGCGTCGTGCCGGACGCGTTGCTTGAGGCCGGCCGTGCGTGGCTGGCCGTCTCCCACCCGGATCAGGCAGAACAGTTGTTGGCCGAGCACCCGAAGGCCGCGGGCCGCACCCTGCTCATCGGCGATCCGTGCTTTGACGAGTTGTCCGCCAGTTTGCCCAGCGCGGCGAGCTACCGGCGCGCGTTGGGCGTTGCCGATGGCCAGCGCCTTGTGGTGCTCAGCTCCACCTGGGGCCCGACATCGCTCCTCGGGCGCGACCCGGAGTTGCCCGCGCGGGTGCTGGCCGCGCTGCCGTACGACGAGTACCGCGTGGCCGCGATACTGCACCCCAACGTATGGGCGGCGCACGGCTCTTGGCAGATCCGTACCGCGCAGGCCGCAGCGCTTGAGGCGGGCCTGTTGCTGGTGCCGACGATCCACGCCTGGCGCTCGGCGCTGGTCGCCGCTTCGGCCGTCGTCGGCGATCACGGCTCGGTGTCGTTGTACGGCGCGGCGCTCGGCAAGCCCCTGCTGCTCGCGGCGTTTGGCACCGACGCCGTCTCAGACACGGCGATCGCCCGGCTGGGGCAGGTCGCGCCCCGCCTCGACCCCCACGGCGACGTGCGGCAGCAGATCGAGTCCGCCATCAAGGAGCACACCCCCACGCGCTACGCGACCATCGCCGACCTCGCCTTCGCCGAGCCGGGCCAGGCCCTCGACCGACTACGTAACGCCCTCTACCACTTGCTGGAACTCCCCGAGCCGGGCCCGGCCGGGCCGCCCGTGCTGACCCTGGCGCCTCCTGACCCACCGGCCGCACCCGTCACATCCTGGCTCGTGACAACCACGGTCAGCAGGTCAGACAGCGGGCAGCACACCGTGGCCGTGTCCCGGCAGCCCGCGGCCGTCGCCACCGACCGAGACGAGGAGGACGGCACCTATCTGCATCTGGCCTGCGACGAGGAGGAGCGGAACCGCCGTCGCATCGAGAGCGCGTCCGTAGTGCTCTGCCACCGCCCCGCCGCCACCACGGTCGCCGCCCTGCGCTGGGTCCGGGACACCCTGCACCGCCTACCCGGCAGTCTGCTGGCCGCCGTCGCTTTGCCCGATGGGGGCTGCCTGGTGGGGTTGCTCGACGGACGGGTGGTGGAGGTCGCGCTCACCGGCCCGCCACTGGACCCCGGGCTGCCGGCCGCGCTGATCTATACATGCCTGCGCGCGGGCCTTCCGCTGAGCGACGTGTGCGTCACCCTGCACATCGGCTCCATGCCCGTACGCGAGGAAGACGTGGTCCTGCGCCTGCGCCCCCCAGCGCCCGCGCCCTAGCCGTCAGGGCCACAACCCCACCGCCGCCGGCCGCCATGCCCCCACCCTCGCGGTCGCTGACCAGACCACAAACCCGCAGCGGCCCTTAGAACCCGTTGTCTTTCCGAAGGTGATCGCTGCGTTTCCGCTGGTCAGGAATGAGATCGGCGCTTCGGCGGCAGGGATGACGTGTCGTGTCGTCT
>NZ_JACHJL010000016.1 GCF_014203645.1 Streptomyces zagrosensis
GGTGGGAAGCGTGGCAGCAGTACGGGACGGAAGACCTGGAGCGCACCGTCACCGCGGCGCGGGCATGGGCCCGGTACTGGGCATCCCTCCCCGGGCGTGAGTAGCGAATTCCCGGTGATTCGGAGGGGTCCGGCGGTGGCGGTTCATGCGCGGTTTCAGGAACGGATGGGGCATCGCAGGTCGGAATCGATCCCGTTCGGGTGCTTCTGGCCGTCTTCCTGGTGCGCGGGCAGTGCCGGGCGGAGTCTCCGCAATGAACTCCCATCGAACCGCACAGAGCTGGTTCGGGCAGGCGTTCCTCGATGAGCACACCGACCTCATCCAGCAAGAACGCGCGCGCCGGCACCTGGGGGACGCGCCTGGAATGCCGGCCTTTCGCGACGTACACGAGCAGCTCACGTATGCCTTTACCCATGGCCTGATCACCGCACCACCTACCGCGGAGGTCCAGGCGCTGCTGGCGGCCGGCGACCTTGCCGTGCGCGACGCCGTCGCCGAGGACGCCAAGGAACAGGACGACCGCAGCATGGCACTGCGTCATCCGCTGCTGCTGGGCCGCTGGGAGAACGCCTTGCGAGACCTCGGACACCAGGTCACAGAGCAAGCATGGGTAAAAAGCCCCCATGGCTTAGGAACTCTTCCCGATGATTTCTATGCGCTCCCCCGGGCACAAGCGATGGACGTACTCAACGCCCGACGCTTCCTGGCAGCGATCCAGCAGCGGCGCACGGAGTACAAACGCTGCATTCGCCAACTCACCCTGGCACTGCGCGAGCGCGAACTCAACGACCCCCGCACGCTCGCGTTCGCCAAGGCCAAGGAAGCCGCCAACCAGTCCCTGAGCGACGCACACCCGGCTGAGTACGCGTTCATCCGCTCCGTGCTACGCCCTCACGAGGTGCGCGATGGCTACCTCCCCGGGGAACTCGTCGGCAACGACCAACGAGCGCAGATCAAACGGGACGTGCTGACAGCGCTGGAACAGGGCACCTGGCAGCAGGCGACGCCACCGCGACCACAAGAGACGCAAGCACACCAGACCGTGCATGAAGTACAACGCTAACGAGACCAGTTGACGCAGAGCACCATCTGTCCGCGGGCACCTGCCCGCCACGGCGAGGGGCTGGGCGGGTGGAGCCGAAGGCCATGGCCGGCCACGTCGCGGGGCGGTGGTGTTCGGTTCTACCGGGCTCGGTGGACATAGATGCGCTGCCCTGTGGGGCCTGCGGTGACGCGGTGGTGTTTCCACGGCGGGGCGTCGGCAACGGGGAGTTCTTTGGGCCAGCCGAGGTTTTTCCATGGGGGTTGGTGGCGTTGGCCGCGCAGTTTCATGAACGCTACCGGTTTGATGAGGTGGCCTGTGGCGCTGCCGGCGCCGTCGCAGGTGAGTGTGAGTAGGGCGTCATGGCCGTACGGGGTGTCGATGGGGGTGAGGATGGTGCCGCCGTGGCGGACTTGGTGTAGCCAGGCTGGGGGAATGGTACGCACTGCGGCGGTGGACACGATGCGGTCGTAGGGCGCCCGCGGTGGATATCCGAGCTCACCGTCGCCGGTGACCACCAGCACTTCGAGCGCGGGGTCAAGTCGCAGTAGTCGTTGCGCAGCCTCCTGCGCGAGAGCGGCGTCAATCTCCATGGTGACCAGGCGGCGTGGGCCTAGGCGGCGAGCGAGGAGCGCGGCGCTGTAGCCGGTGCCGGCGCCGATCTCCAGGACGTTTTCACCTGGTTGCGGGTCGAGGTGGTGGAGCATGTCCACCACGATCGACGGGCAGGAGATGGAGCTCGTGAAGGTACCGCTGGCCGGACCGTTGGCGGCTGGTGTCTGGCCGTCGTCCATCTGTGTGATGAGGGCGGCCAGCGGCCGGTACACCGCCTCCAGCCACTGCCGTGGTCGCACCGTGCGGTCTAACTGGGGGTACAGGCCGTCATCTCGTGCGTCAGGCCACCACACGAGGTCGGGCACGAACTGCTCACGCGGCGTGGCGAGGAAATCCTCGCGCAGCCAGGGCCGTTGGTGGAAGTACCCGGGCGCGTAGGTGTCGATGCTGCGCGCGCATGCGTGGCGCCAGTACCCCGGGTCCGTGGACATCGTCGCGCGTTGCTACTCGTCCTCGGGTGGTTGAGGGTCCTCTTCGGGCATCGGGTTGCCCGGGTCGCCAGGGCTGGAGTGCGGCCCCCCGACCTCCCCGTTCTGCTCCTGCCGATGCTCCACCTGAACGCCCCCTGACTCTCGTGGTCGATCGGTTACGTTCAGTGTGCCCGGTGCTCCGCAGGTGCACCAGCGATTCGAGCCACGCCATCGTGAACGTACGCGTAGGTGGGGTTCGTTGGGTGAGATCGGCCTTAATACCACCGAGCGCAGTGCGCGCAGAGGCGCGAACGTTCGGCGAGTGGCGCGGAGTCGCAGTTCTCCACGAGCATCGACCGCGCGCTGTCCGGTGCTGCGGACAACGCCCACTGGATCGGATGGGCCCCTCACGGCCGTCGAAAATAGCGGAATGCCGCCGACTGGGTGGGGGTGTTCCACGGTTAGAGGTAGGCGCCGTGGCGGTTGGCGAAGGCGCGGATGCCGGCGAGGTTGTGCTGTGAGTGGAGAAGGTCGGTGGTCAGGCTGCGTAGGGCGGGGCGTTGAAGTTCTTCGGGGGCGGTGCGTTCGATGGCGCGTAGCGCGGCGTAGGTCCTGGGGGCGTCGCCGATGCGGGCCCACATGCGGCCGGTGTCGGTGAGGTAGCGGGCGGCACGCTCGGGAGTGGGCAGGGTGCTGGGCTTGATGCGGCGGGCGTAGGGGATGCCGTCATCAGGGGTGCCCAGGGCGGTGTAGGAGGAGATCCGGTACATCGCGGCCTCGGCGGGCGTGGCGCCGTGGGCGAAGAGGAGACCGTCGCCGCCGGGGCGGGGGGTGCGTGCGATGCGGCGCAGGGTCTCGTCCGCTTCGTCCAGGAGGGCCAGTGCGCTGGTGCGTTGGCCTGCTACGGCGGCGCTGTAGCCGGCGGTGAGCAGGAGGATGACGGCGGCGTCGAGGGTAGCGGCCGGCGGTTGCTTGTCGTGGTTGTTGGTGAGGGTGAGGGCGGTTCGGCTGAGGAAGGCCGCCGCTTCTGCTGCTTGGCCGGCGCGGCGCTGGGTGATGGCGGCCATGCGGGCAGCGGCGGCGATGACGTGCGGGTCGCCGCTGGCGCGGGCGGCGTGCAAGGCGCGGTCGCTGGTGGTCCAGGCGACGGGCGAGTGCTGCTTGACGGCCAGTTCGGTGGCCAGGACGTAAGCGCGAGCAACGTCGGCATGGGCCTGGTCGCGGGCGTGGCCGACGTGCTGGTGGTCGCGGGTGGCTTCGGCGGTGGCCACCAGGTGGGGCAGGGCGGCTCCCAAGGCGCTGTAGCGGGCTGCGGCGAAGGCTGCGCGCCCTTGGGTGAGTGCCTGGGCGAGGTCGGTGGGTGGCACAGGGCGACCCGGCAGCGGCTCGAACACCACTTGCTCTAGCGGTGCGATGGGGTTTGCGGCCCGGGCAGGTGTGGGGGCGAGCATGCCGGCACTGAGGACCACGGCTCCGGTGATGAGGTTGCGGCGTCTCATGGCGTCCTCCTGGTGCCGTGATTGCGCTGGCAGGCCCACCCTAGTAGGGCTCGGGGGACCGGTGGGGACGCTGTGCGAGGTGGTGCCTGGGAGAGTGCGGGCTTGGACGGTCGTTCGGCTCAGCAGGTGCGGCGGGACGTCGAGGCCGGTAGCGGTGCGGTCGAGAACGTCGGCGCTGGTTACGCGTCGCGCACCCCGCTCGATGGCGCTGATGTCGGACTGGGCCAGGCCGGTGAGCGCGCCGAGGCGGGTCTGGCTGGCGCCGGTGTGACGGCGGTAGTGGCGAAAGACCGTAACGATGTCGCGGTCGATGAGCGCTTGGCGCACAGCGGGGTGATTCCACAGCTCAGGCGGCGTGACCGGGTCGCTCGGGTGCACGCAATGCCCCTTCCGCGCCCCGGCCGCACCCGAGTTCGCCGGTGACGTCCAGGTTGTGAAGCTCGACGTGGACACCGGCCGCCTGGACATCGCTCCCGGTTCCCGCGCGTACGCGTCCAGTTGCGATAGAGCATGCCGAAACCGGTCGCGGCGGCCAACGGGTGGGTGCCGGAGGCAAACGCCCGCTCGCCGGGCCGGCGCTCCTCGTGCATGGTGTCGTGAGCCGTCGATGCTGAGTCCCTTGACGGGCTCGACGGCGCATGTGACGGCCTGCGGTACCGACTGGGTGGTGCCGCAGGCTCGAAATAGGGCTGCGCGGTATTCGCTCACGGCAGACGAGGAACCTCCCGAAAGACTGGAAGTCCCGCTGGCGCTATGTCAACGTACAACACCCGTGAACAACGAAGGCGGTAAACGATCCGGTGGCTGCTCCATCGAAGGGCCCCCCCTTTCACCGGTGTCTGCCGGCACGTGACTTTTATCCTTTCCGGCTGCTCGACCTCAACTCCTCAACGCTCGGCGCGTCGATTACGTGGACCGCCCACAGCCAGTCCGTGTCAGGCTTGGTCGGCAGCAAATGGCGAGACTCCGGCGGAGCGAGCGCAACATAGGTCACGATCGCCGGTTGGCCAAACCGGCGATCGTGGCAACGATTGACATCGTTCGCAGCTGGCTGTGCTGGGCGGTGAGCCGCGCGACCACGCTGTCCCTTCATGCCAGCTTTTACGGCCATGCGGAGAGCGTCTTCCGTCCTTCAACGCATGCGACGGTGATGCGCACTTCACTGTGCTCGTCTCAGTAATTGATGACTCTTCACGATTCGAAGGAACCGTCAATGGCCCGTCCCCCTGCGCTCAAGCTTGCCGAAGTCTTGGCGGAAATCCGCATGAGCCCATCGGCCTTCTATCGCCTGCGTGCGCGCGGTGAAGCGCCTCGAATGATCAAGCTACCCAATGGTGAACTGCGCTGCCGCCGCGCCGACCTGGACGCGTGGTGGGAAGCGTGTGAAAGGGACACGCCTGTATGGCGATGAGCTACAAGGTACGGTTCTGGGATATTCGTGACCGGCCCGACCGCCGCAAGGGGTTCGAGGTCCGCTGGACGGTCAATGGCCGGGAAAAATCCGAGTCATTCCTCACGAAGGGGCTCGCGGAGAGCCGACGCGCCAAGCTGATCACTGCCGCGCGCGACGGCGAACCGTTTGATCCACAAACGGGTCTGCCGGCCTCCGAGCTTCGGGCCTTGAAGCAGCGCATCACTTGGTATGCCTTGGCGAGGGAGTACATCGAGCAGCGGTGGGACCGGACACCGGGAAACACGCGACGCACGCTTGCCGACGCCCTGGCCACCATCACCCCAGCCTTCGTCGAGTCAGGGGCCGTGCCGCGGGCGCCTCGCGTGCTGCGACGGGCGCTGTACTCCTGGGCGTTCAACAAGAACGCCTGGAGAACCGCTCCGCCGGAGGAGTGGCAGGACGCGCTGGAGTGGCTGCAGCGTTACTCGCTGCCCGTCAGTGAGCTGGAGGAACCCGACGCGCTGCGCCGGGGGCTCGATGCGCTGTGCCGCAAGGTTGATGGAACGGCCGCTGCCGCGAAGACCGTGAAGCGCAAGAAGGCCGCCGTTAACGAGGTTTTCGGGGTGGCAGTCGAACGCGGGTACTTCCATCAAAACCCGCTAAGCGGCCTTCGTTGGTCGGCGCCTGAGGTCGCCGACGAGGTCGATCCCGACTGCGTGCCGAACCCGGCTCAGGTCGCACGGCTGCTCACCGCTGCCAAGGCTCTCCCTGGTCGCGGTCCGCACCTGTACGCCTTTTTCGGCTGCATGTACTACGCCGCCATGCGCCCGGCTGAGGTCATCCATCTGCAGAAGCCTCAGTGCCGCCTGCCGGCGAGCGGCTGGGGGCTGCTCAACCTAAAGGGTGGTGTCGTGGCGGCAGGCAAGGAGTGGACCGATCACGGAGCTGTCCATGAGATCCACTCGCTCAAGCGACGTGCGGCCAAGGCCACGCGGCCGGTGCCCATCCCGCCCGTGCTCGTTCGCATGCTGCGCGAACACATAGAACGCTTCGGCGTCGCCCCCGATGGGCGTCTCTTCCGTAACGCGGCGGGGAACTACGTCGATGCCGCGGCGTACGGCATCACGTGGAGACGGGCGCGTGAGGCCGCCCTCACCCTCGACGAGCATGCCCTCGAACTGGCCAAGCGCCCCTACGACCTGCGCCACGCAGGCATCTCGTTCTGGCTTGCCTCCGGCGTTGACCCGGCGGAGTGCGCGCGCCGAGCCGGACAGAGCATTCAAGTCCTCTTCCGCTCCTACGCCAAGTTCCTGGCCGAGGCACGGAACCACGCCAACCACTTGATCGAGGAGTCGATGCGCCGATGGCAGACGCCGGCAGACGATGAGGAGGGGCCCTTAGCCAGGACTTGGCCCGGAAATGCCCCGGAACAGCTGGTCAGAGGCGGGATACCAGTGGGAGATATGGGGAGTAGAGGCGCATTTCGACTCGCCTCCTAGCTGCGCGCCTCGAAGGGCGCCTGACGGACAAAAGCCCAGGTCAGGCGCCCATTTCCCGCTTCTAGAAGAACCCCAGCGCCTTCGGCGAGTACGACACCAGCAAGTTCTTGGTCTGCTGGTAGTGATCGAGCATCATCTTGTGGTTCTCGCGCCCGATGCCGGACTGCTTGTAGCCTCCGAACGCCGCGTGCGCGGGGTACAGGTGGTAGCAGTTCGTCCAGACGCGGCCCGCCTGGATCGCGCGGCCTGCGCGGTAGGCGGTGCTGCCGTTGCGGGTCCAGACGCCCGCGCCGAGTCCGTACAGCGTGTCGTTCGCGATCTCGATGGCGCTGTCGAAGTCGGTGAACGAGGTCACCGCCACCACCGGGCCGAAGATCTCCTCTTGAAAGACCCGCATGTGGTTGGCGCCCTCGAAGATCGTCGGCTGGACGTAGAAGCCGCCCTCAAGGTCTCCGCCGAGCTCCGCCCTGGCGCCTCCGGTCAGGATCTTCGCGCCCTCCTGCTGGCCGATGTCCAGATAGGACAGGATCTTCTCCAATTGGTCGTTGGATGCCTGCGCGCCGACCGTCGTGGTGGTGTCCAACGGATGGCCCTGGACGATCTGCTCGGTGCGTTCCACTCCGGCGGCGATGAAGTCGGCGTAGTGGCCCTGTTGGATCAGCGCCCGGGAGGGAGAGGTGCACACCTCGCCCTGGTTGAGGGCGAACATCGTGAAACCTTCGAGCGCCTTGTCCAAGAAGGCGTCGTCGGTGGCCGAGACGTCGTCGAAGAAGATGTTCGGGCTCTTGCCGCCCAACTCCAAGGTCACCGGCTTCAGATGCTCCGATGCGTACTGCATGATCAGCCGCCCGGTGGTGGTCTCACCGGTGAAGGCGACCTTGGCGACCCGGGCGCTGCTCGCCAGCGGCTTGCCGGCCTCTACACCGAAGCCGTTGACGATGTTGAGCACACCCGGAGGCAACAGGTCGGCGATCAGGCCGAGCCACACATGTATCGACGCGGGGGTCTGCTCGGCGGGCTTGAGGACGATGGCGTTGCCCGCGGCCAGCGCCGGGGCCAGCTTCCAGGCGGCCATCAAAAGAGGGAAGTTCCACGGGATGATCTGGGCCACCACGCCCAGCGGCTCGTGGAAGTGGTATGCGACGGTGTCCTCGTCGAGCTCCGAGAGGCTGCCTTCTTGCGCGCGAATGGTGCCCGCGAAGTAGCGGAAGTGGTCGATGGCGAGTGGGACATCGGCCGCCAGTGTCTCTCGTACGGGCTTGCCGTTGTCCCAACTCTCCGCCACCGCCAGGGCTTCGAGGTTGTCCTGCATCCGGTCCGCGATCCGGTTCAACAGCACCGCGCGTTCGGCTGGTGACGTCTTGCCCCACGCTGGAGCCGCCGCGTGCGCCGCGTCGAGCGCCCGTTCCACGTCTTCGGCGGTGCCGCGGGCGATCTCCGTGAACGTCTGGCCGTTGATCGGGGTGGGGTTTTCGAAGTACCGGCCCAGCACGGGCGGCACATAAGCGCCGCCGATCCAGTGGTCATAGCGCGGCTGAAAGCTCACCACGGCGTCGTCGGAGCCCGGATTCGCGTAACGAGGCATGAGGCGACCTCCCGATCAGGTGCCGCCCGCTCCCGGCACGGGCGGCGCTGGCCGCAGGCTAGGGCCCGGCATGTTGCGCGGAGGTTGCGCTCGGGGGCCGCCGTCCACGGCGGGGGCGTGCGCCGTCAGTCCGTACGCCGTTCGCAACCGCCGAGCGCCACGCGCGACCGAGGCGCGGTCTGGGCTGTGCGCCGGCAGCGCGGCGAGCAGCGCCTCCCGTGCCTCCAAGTCGCCCTCGCCCCACGGTGTTTCCGCCCAGCGGCGCAGCAACTCGACATCGTGGCTACTCAAAACGGCGCGGCGTACTCGGTCATCGAGGACCGCCCTCAGCCGGCGGATGCCGGGGGCCTCCGACAGCGGGAGCAGCGGGCCCTGATACGTCTGGAGTGCGGCGTGCGGACGTCCGGCGGCCAACTCGTCGGCCGCCGTCAGCACATCGCACCGGACCGAGGCGCACAGCCGGTACGGACGCGAGCCGAGCAGGGGGCCCACCCGTCTGCGTAGCCGAGACAGCTCTGCGCGTAACGTCACGGGGTCCACGGATCGCTCGCCGTACAGCAGCAGCGCTAGTCGGTCGCCGGTTAGGCCGTCCGGATGGCAGGCGAGCAAGACCATGATCTCGCTGTGCCGGCGGCTCAAGCGCAGTCGGCGCCCCTCGGCCACCAGCAGCGCCTCGTCACGCCCCAGGGCGCTCACCCAGGCGCCGGGACCCGTGGTGGGTCGTTCCAGCGCCGCCAGCTCGGCCTCGGCCGCGCGCGCCGTCGCCTGCACCAGGGCGAGGCTGTGCGGCCCGGCCAGGTGGTCGCCGCCGGTGATGTCGATCGCGCCAAGGAGCCGCCCGGTGTGCGGATCGCGCACCGGAGCCGCCGCGCAGGTCCATGGCTGTACCTGGCGGCTGAAGTGCTCGGTGGCGAAGATTTGCACCGGGTGGCCCACGGTGAGCGCCGTGCCCGGTGCGTTGGTGCCCGCGTATCGCTCGTCCCAACGGGCACCCGCTACGAAGTTCATGTCTTCCGCCCGGCGCAGTACGCCCCGGTGTCCCTCGACCCAGAGCATGCGGCCCAATTCATCGCAGACCGCGAACAAATGGGCGCCGTCGTGTGCGACGCCGCCCAGCAGGTCCCGGAACAGCGGCAGCACCCGGGCCAGCGGATGGCTGCTGCGGTAGGTCTCCAGGTCGCCCGCCGCCAGGGCGATCGGCGCCACCCCGTCCCTGGCCACCCGTGCCTGAGCCGACCGGCGCCAGGACTCCGCCACTACCGGTCGCACCGACGGAGTGACAGAGCCTCGGGCCAAGAACTCCTCCCAGCCCACGCGCACCGCTCGCGACCTATCCGCGGGATCGGTCCCTGGTGGCATCGCCAGCCATGGGTTCACGGGCGGGTTGACGGGCGGGTTGACCACGGGGTCTGCCTCCTGGGCTCGCACCGGACGACTTACGGCGGAGAGGCGTATCCGCACGTGTGGCAGATCTTCCAGCCGTCTTGGTTGATGGCTAGTTGACCGCCGCAGTTCGGGCATTGCTCGGCTCGCGGGGCCGTATGGTGCGGCCGTCGAACGTCCGTGGTGTCGGACAGTACGCCACTTGTCGCTCTCATGTTCCTCGTCCGTTCTGCGGTCCCCAACGTCCCTGCCAGGTGGATGCCCCAGATACGAGCGGAACACGCCCGCGCGCGGGGCCCGACCCGTGTCGCATTCACACGGGGTGTGCGCGGAGCACCCATCATGAGCGGTCTCCACACGCTGCCGAACGCCGCCATCCGGCAGTTGACTGGAGGTATGCCGAGTCGGGCCAACCCGGCGTACGGCGGTCACGGCGATGCGGCGGCTCGCGTACTGAGCCCACGCAAGCCGCAATCGTTACGCGCTAATATCGGCCGATATATAGGGTCAAGAGTGTGGCCGCTGAGCCGATTGAGGCACAGCTGAACCGTGCTCAATCCATGAGCTCGACGGCGCACGGCGCCACTCGAAGCTTACGAGAACGGCGACTGCACAAGCGCGAGGGACCACGCCGCGGCTCCATCCCCCTGGGCCGGCGGCCACCCACCGCCCCGTACCACCGGGCCGAGGTGCGGGGCGGCGCTTGCGCCCTCTTCAACGACTTTGCGCCCCCGCACGCCAGTACCCCGGCGGCGAGTGCAACGATATGTCCGTCATGGAAGCGGGGCGTGTACTGCGAGCGCTGCGAGCAGCGATGTTCGCGGCGGTCTGCGTGCTGCTCGCAGCCGCCGGACACATGGTCATGTCCGGAGCCCCCATCCCGCTGTGGGCCATTGGCGCGGCCCTGCTCGGGACGGGCACAGCGGCCTGGTGCGCGGCGCGCTGCGAGCGTGGACCGTTGCTGATCATGACGATGACGATCGGCGCCCAGATGGCGCTGCACACGCTGTTCAGCGTCGCCCAGACGGCGGCCGGTGCACACGGCGCCGGGCATGGAAGCGAGCATGGAAGCGGGCATGGACACTCCGCCGCGCACGGTGCCGACGCCGGTGCGTCCGACGCCTTGCGGGAGAGCATCGCGGCCGGTGGTTCCGTGCTGCCGCCCAGTTGTGGGTTGCCCAACCCGTTGGTGACAGCCGCAGCCGACGGCAGCGGTGTCTCGTCCGGTGGTGGCGGCGGTAGCGCCGGCCTTGGCCAACAACTGATCGACGTGGTCCGCGATGTGCTCTCCACCGCGTACACCGTGGCTCTGCACGACGGGCACGGTGGGCTGGGCATGTGGGGCGCGCACCTGTTGGTCGCGCTGGTTTGCGGCGTGTGGTTGTGCGGTGGTGAACAGGCGGCGTTTCGCGTGGGCCGGGCCATCACCGTGTGGCTCTTCGCGCCGCTGTGCGTGCTTTTTCGCGACACCGCACCCGGGCCCCAGCCGGAACACGGGCGGTCGGCCGCTTCACACGACGAGCACCGGCCACGGAGCTTGCTGCTCGTCTATGTCATCGCCACGCGTGGTCCGCCGCCACGGGTCGCCGTCATCTGACGGCTCATCCACTCGGCAGACCACCTTTCCGGACCGCCCGCCCGGCGACCGGAACCGGCGCGCCCACGTGCGCGCTGGAACTTAGGAAGGACCCATGGCGATGACTCCTGCCCACCCCAGGGCGGTACCGGCACGGCGCACGGCGCCCTGCCGCAACACGGCGACCGGCCGCGCCACCGCGACCGGCCGTACGCAGCTACCCGGCCGCCCCCAACACCGGCTGACGGCCACCATCGCGACCCCCACGACAGCTCCTGTCGCGGCTCCCGTACAGCTAACGCGCCATCCAGCCGATGCGAGCGGTCAGTTCGCGCAGCGTTCTCGCGTGGCGTTCCCAGTGCCGGCAGTTGGCACAACCGTGCAGATGGGCATCGACTGCCGGCCCGGTTATGCCGGGCGGCAGAGCCTCGCCGTCAACCCTGGCGGAGAGGGCGGTACGAGTATCGGAACAGTGCACCCGGCCATGGTCCCCGCTGCGGGGGCCGGGCCGCGAACCGCCCCCTGTGGCGCGCGATCGCGCAGCAACCGTTCCTCCCGTGATTTGGGATGCGACACCATGGAGCGCGGTGGTGCCCGTGCGTGAGCGTGATGACGACGCGGTGACCGCATGGGCGCTGGCGGCGCGCGGTGGCGACACCGAAGCGGTGGACCAGTTCATTCGGGCGACCCAGCGCGACGTGTGGCGATACGTGTCGCGGCTGAGCAACGATCCGCAGTCGGCCGACGACCTCGTTCAGGAGACGTATCTGCGCGCGCTGCGTAGCCTGCCTCGCTTCGAAGGCAGGTCATCGGCCCGCACCTGGCTGCTGTCCATCGCCCGGTACACCGTCGTGGACCGGCTGCGCTTCAACGCGGCCAGGCCACGGCTGTCCGACACCGACGACTGGCAGACCGCCGCGGAACTGGCGCAATCGCGTGAGCTGCCCGGATTCGACGAGGGGGTCGCCCTTTCGCAACTGCTCGGGCAACTTCCGTACGAGCGGCGCGAGGCGTTTGTCCTTACCCAGCTCCTCGGGCTGCCGTACGCAGAGGCCGCACTCGTGGCCGGCTGTCCTGTGGGCACCGTACGCTCGCGTGTTGCGCGGGCCCGCGAGGCGTTGATCGCACAGTTGGCAAGCGCGGAACGGGCCGGGGCCGGGCCGTTGACCGCTGCCGCGCCGCTGCCTGTGGCCACGGCGGGTACCGGCTCGGTGCCCGGTGCGGCTGGGGCCCGTGGTGCGCCAGCGATGGGAGCGGTGTCCAAGGTCTGCCCGGTACCGGAGCCAAGCGCGGTGCCGGCCGCGGACCCGACAGGTAGCGTTGCCGCACCAGCTCGCGTCCCCGAGCTGGCCGGAATGCGCTGAGCCGACCAGGCGGGGGCTCGCGGGGCACGACCCCGTGGGCCCCCGCCGTACGGGGGCGGCGACGAGCCTCTGTGGCGCCAGCAGCGGCGCTGCCCTTGCGGAGCCCGATGGTAGAGCCCAACACGGAGGGGCTACGCCCCGCTGAGCCCGGCGCAAGCCCGCCGAGTCCCGTTGCAGCCGGTTGAGCCCCGATGCAGCCGGCTGAGTCCCCACTTGAGCCGCGCGGTCGGCGTCCTTTCGGCAGGGGACGTGCCAGTGAGCCCCGCCACAGGCTGTGCGGCGGGGCTCATGGGGCGCGCTTGCGGCGGAGGGGGAGCCGCCCGGAGCCGCTGGACCCGTTTGCCGGGGCGGCCAGCGGACGCGCGCCGCGCTTTTAGCTCCCCGGCCGCACCACCAGGGCGTTGACCCGCAGCGGGTCACTGTCGCGGAAGTGCAGGACGAACGGCACCCGTTCGCCCAGCCGCATCTTGGGCGGGTCCTCGACCATGACGTCAAGGCCGGCAGCGCTCATTTCGACCGAGCCCCCCGCGGACAACCGGACCGATGCGACCATCTCCATCGTGCCCACGCCGTTCTTGTCCACGCTGCGGCTCAGCATCACCCGACCGGCCTTCGCCGGCGTCGAGACCCGTACGAGCTGGTCATCGGCACCGCCCTCGTTGGTCAGGTTGAACAGCGCGGCCGTCGCTTCCGGGTTGGACGGGAGCATGATCCGCGCATCGACCAGCGTGGGTTTAGCGGGGCTGCCCGCCGCGCCGGACGCTGTCCACGCGGTGAGGGCGCCCAGCGTCACGACGCAGGCGAGCACGGGTGCCAAGACCGCGGTCAGCGCGCCCTTGCTCCACGTGAAGCGCCACGGCGGGGACGAGCTGGCCGGCGCACGTGCCGCGGCGGGTGCGGGTTCGCTGGCGGCATCGGATGCGTTGGGCATGGGCTCCTCGCTCATGACTGTTCCCCGGCGGTCTTGGCATGGACGCGCGGTCCGGACGGCCGGGGGCCGCCGGGGCGACGACCGCCGGGCCGCGAGCCGCTGGAGCGAGCCTGGCCCGATGCGGCCTTGGCCGATGGGGGCTGCCAACCGCGCAGCCGCAAGCTGTTGCCGACCACGATCACGGAGCTCGCCGACATCGCGGCGGCGGCCACCATCGGGTTCAGCCAGCCCACGGCGGCCAGCGGCAGCGTCACCGCGTTGTAGCCAAACGCCCAGGCCAGGTTGGACCGTACGGTGCCCAGCGTGCGCCGGGCCAGCCGTACCGCGTCGGGCAGCGCGCCCATGTCCTCTCGTACGAGCGTGATGTCGGCGGCGCCGATCGCGGCGTCCGTGCCGCCACCCATGGCGATGCCGAGGTCGGCATGGGCCAGGGCCGCCGCGTCGTTGACGCCGTCGCCGACGACGGCGACACGGTGGCCGCGCTCGCGCAGCGACTGCACCAACTCGGCCTTGCCCTCGGGCGTGCACCGGGCATGGATCTCGGTGACGCCGAGGCGGTCCGCGACGGTACGCGCGGTCGCCTCGCTGTCCCCGGTCGCAAGCACGGTCCGTAGACCCAGGCGGCGCAAGTGGTCCACCGCGCGATAGCTGCCGGGCCGCAGGCTGTCGCCCAGCGCGACGACGGCCTCCGGCACGCCGTCCACGCGCACCAGCACCGCCGTGTGCCCGGTGCTCTCGGCGCTACGCACCGCGTCAACCAGTTCCGTGGGCAGCGGCTGCTCGGCCGAGCCGTCCGTTGCCGCCACGGCTGCGGACGCGGCGTCCGGACGGGAGACGGTCACCCGCCGCCCAGTTACCTGACCGCTGACGCCATGGCCCGCCGTTGCGGCGAATTCGGTGACCGGCGGCAGTTCGGCGTCCTCGGGCGCCGCGCGCCGAGCATGGCTCAGCAGAGCACGGCCCACCGGATGCTCTGAGCCCTGCTCGACCGCGCCCGCGAGGCGGATCACGGTCTCTTCGCCGAGTCCGTCAGCGCGGCAGGTGATCTCCGTGACGCCCATGACGCCGATGGTCAAGGTGCCCGTCTTGTCCATCACGATGGTGTCCACGCGGCGCAGCCCCTCCAGCGCCTGTGGGCCCTTGACGAGGATGCCGAGTTGGGCGCCGCGCCCGGTGGCGGCGAGCAGCGCCGTGGGGGTGGCCAGGCCCAGTGCGCACGGACAGGCGACGACCAGGACGGCCACGGCAACCGTCACCGCGGCCTGCGGGTCGGCGCCGGCGCCGAGCCAAAAGCCGCACACGGTGACGGCGATGGCCAACACGATCGGGACAAAGATGCCGGCCACCGCGTCCGCGAGCCGCTGCGCCTTCGCCTTGCCTGCCTGCGCGTCCTCCACCAGGCGGGTGATGCGCGCCAGTTGGGTGTCGGCGCCCACGGCCTCGGCGCGTACCTCAAGCAGCCCGCCCGAGTTCACGGCACCACCCACGACCGCTGACCCGGGGCCCACCTCGACCGGCGCGCTCTCGCCTGTCACCAGCGACATGTCCAGGGCCGAACCGCCCTCGGTCACGACGCCGTCGGTAGCGACCCGCTCACCCGGCCGTACGACGAACCGATCCCCGACCTGCAACTGCTCGATGGGTACGCGCTGTTCGACGCCGCCCACCCTGATCACCACGTCTTTTGCGGCGAGGGAGGCGAGCGCGCGTAGCGCGGAGCCGGTGCCGTGCCGGGCGCGCGCTTCACACAGCCGCCCGGTCAGTACGAACAGTGGGACGGCGACCGCCGCCTCCAGATAGACGTGCGGCGTGTCGCCCGATGCGGACGGCAACAGCGTGAACGGCATCTCCATGCCTGGCTTGCCGGCGCCGCCGAAGAACAGCGCGTAGGTTGACCAGGAGAAGGCCGCGATGGTGCCGAGCGAGACCAAGGTGTCCATGGTCGCAGCGCCGTGCCGCAGCCCGCGCGCAGCCCGCGAGTGGAAGGGCCACGAACCCCACACCACGACCGGCGTGGAGAGTACGAAGCACACCCACTGCCAGTTGCGGAACTGGAGCCCCGGGGCCATCGAGATCACCAGCACCGGGATCGAGAGCAGCGCCGTGATCAGCAGCCGGTCCCGTTCCTCACGGGCGACGGCCGCCTTTTTGCGCTTCGTCGCGTCGTCTGCGCTCTCGCCGCTGGTGCCGTCAGCACCGCGCTTGCCCGCGTCGCCGGGCCTGGCCGATGAGGGCACCGGCTCGGCGGTGTACCCGGCCTTCTCGACGGTGGCGGTCAGCTCAGCCACGGAGACGGCCGCGGGGTGGGTGATGCTGGCGCGTTCGGTGGCGAGGTTGACGGTGGCGGTGACGCCCTCCACACGAGCGAGTCGCTTTTCTACCCGGGATACGCAGGCGGCGCAGGTCATGCCGCCCACCGTCAGCTCGGTGGTGAGCATGGCGGGGCGGGGCGCCGGTGGCGGCTCAGCGGTGTAACCGGTGCGCTCCACCGTGGCGATGAGCTCGTTGGTGGAGACAGTGGGCGGGTGGGTGATGCTGGCGCGTTCGGTGGCGAGGTTGACGGTGGCGGTGACGCCCTCCATGCGGGCGAGCCGTTTTTCTACGCGCGAGACACAAGCGGCGCAGGTCATGCCGCCGATGAGCAGCTCGGTCGTAACCGAGGTGACGGGTGTGGTCACCGCACACCTCCGGCCGCGAGCGGCGAACCGCCGGTGAGGACCGGCGAGATGACGCCCATCCCGTGGTTGTTCATCCCATCCATGTCTCCCATGCCGCCGCCGGACCCCCCATCGCCGGAACGGTGCAGGCCAGGGGCGACCGGCCCGGCCGCAGAACCAACGGCGTACGAAACGCCGAACAGGGCCCCGAGTAGCAGGACGAAACCGATGAGCAGGAGAGCCGGACTGTACTGAGGTGAGGTCATCGCCGCTCCAAGACGGACAAAGGCGGACAGGTGGGGAAGGGCCACGCGCGAGTCCCGTCGGGTAGCGGACCACGACGTGCGCGACGCGAAGGGAGACGGAGGCGGGCAGGAAAATCGATTGAGCGGGGGCGGGGTCGAGAGGGGTCAACAGCCGGGGCGCGAGGTGACGCGCTGTGCTCATTGGTTGGGTCGGCAGGGACGGGGAGATGCAGTGGTACGGACGAGCAGTGTGGGCTAGCAGGGGCGGCGGGTACGGGCGACAGTCATGGCGGAGACGATGCGCGGCATCATCGTGACACGGGCTCCCCCCGATACGGCCCTGTTGATCCAGCCGCGCGGCACGTGAGGTTTCTCCCTGCATGCCCCGGGAACTGGGACGTTCGCCGCCCCGACTTCCTATGGATGAAGGGGTCTTTAGGCATCGCACCCGCGTGCCGGCCCCTCAGTCGGTCACAGTCGTGACCACC
The DNA here is from genome assembly GCF_014203645.1 of Streptomyces zagrosensis. Lineage (GTDB taxonomy): Bacteria > Actinomycetota > Actinomycetes > Streptomycetales > Streptomycetaceae > Streptomyces > Streptomyces zagrosensis. The sequence continues at coordinate 16,688 of NZ_JACHJL010000016.1, forward strand.
CGCACCATGGCTCTGACCTGGTCTGGACCTGCGTTACGGCGTGTCACAAGCGATCAGCCACAGGCGCCTCCCGTGGCCGCTGATCGGCTACCGGCAGCCGCTCCATGATCAGCGCCGCCGCATCGTCCTGAAGATGACCCCCGGTGTGCGCGGCCAAATCTGTACGCAATCGGCCCAGCAATGCGGGCGTGGACAGCGCGGCCCACCGGTCGAGCCGGTCCGCCAGCGGATAAAACGAGCCATCCGCGGCCCGCGCCTCGGTCACGCCATCGGTACAGGCAAGCAGCCGGCAGCCAGGCGGCAGCACCACTCGCTGCGTTTGCCGGACATGGTCGGCCAGCTCGCCGAGGCCCAGCGGCAGGCCCGGTTCCTCAAGCTCGACCTCCCGCACGCTCCCGTCCGGGCCGATCAGATACGGCGCGCAGTGACCGCAGTTCACGATGAGCAGGGGAATCGCCTCGTCCTGGCGCGGCGGCTCGCCGTCCGCCCGTTCCCTGGCAGTGTCGTCCGTGCCGAGCACCAGGGCCGTGACGAAGCGCTCCGGAGCGTCCGGCGAGCTCTGCTCCTGCGTCGAGGCGTTATAGCGCCCCAGGCCCTGTTCCATGGCGACCACACCACTGGTGAGGCTGCGCCGATGGTAGGCGGCCTCGCGAAAGGCGGTCAGCACGGCCGCGCCCGCGCCCAGTGTGCTCAGCCCCTTGCCCTGGACGTCACCGATGAGCACCCGGGTGCCGTACGGGGTCTGCACGGCCTCGTACAAATCGCCGCCCACCAAAGCGTCCCGTTGCGAGGAGACGTAAAAGCCGTCCACGACGACCTCCCGGGTGCGTAGCGGCAGCTGGCGCAGCAGGGCGCGTTGGGCGGCCTCGCCGGTGGCCCGCTCCCGCTCCAGGAGTGCTTCGCGATCGCGCAGCAGCCTGGCCACCGCGATGCTCGCGCCCACCATGAGGGCGTTGCTGAGGATCGCTCCGGCTCGGGTGATCGCGGGAACATCCGCGGGCAGTACGCCGTAAATGGCGGTCATGGCGATGAAGTCAAGGGCGCCGATGACGATCGTCTGGCGGTAGGTGCACAGCGCGGCGGCGACCACCGGGGCGATGGCGGCGTAGACGTCCAGACGCATATAGCGCGAGGTGAGCTCGTCGATGACGACGATCATCGCCAGGTAGGCGAGCAGCACCACAAACAGGCCGCTGGTGAACCTATGGGTGCGGAACCGCCACGGCACTGTGGTGAGACCTCCGAGTTGGGCTGCGGATGATTTCAGGCTGGCACGGACCGGCGCCGGCGGCCACCGCACGTGGCCACCGGCGCCGGTGGGTGAAGGAGTGACCGGGCGGCGATCTGCCGGGCCAGCGGGTGTTCCTAGGTGTGCGGGGTGAGCGTCAGCCCGTCCGTTTCGATCGAGTCGGCGGTGACGAGCGCCTGATCGGCCTCGACCTTGGTGAGGAAGATGAACGGCGGTACCAGGGGTGGCACCGGCAGTCGGTCCGGGGTGAAGGTCAGACACAGCAGGCCCTCGACGCAGCCCTTGAACCGGCTCAGGTACAAGGTCACGTGGCCCTTCAACTCCAGCGAGTCGGCCCCGAGATCCAGCTCCGGGGAACCGTCGCGGGTCTTCATCCGGTAGTCGGTGAGCGAGGCGGCCTGCATGTGGAGCACCATCACCTTGAGCGGCCCCTTCGCCGTCGGCAACTCGGTGACGCCGGCGACGATGAACCCGTGCGGGCTGAACTTGGTGGTGGTGATCGTCGGCGGCGTGGCCGCCACCGGGAAGCCGGGCCCCTTGGCCGCGGGTGTGGGCGCGTCGGAGCCTTCCGGGGAGGGCTGCGGCGCCTGGGACGGTAGCTGGGGGAATGCGGTGGTGGGCCCGGCATCGCCGGTGGGCTTGGCTTCCCCGGGTGTCGGGGCCAGCGCGGCAGTGAGTTCCTGTGTCGCCGCGGTGTGCGGGGCGCCTGGCGCGGCGGGTGTGGGCGCCGGTGGGTGGCCGGAGCTGCGGGGCATCGGTGCGCCGCGTGCGGGCACCCCCACGGCGGCGACCAGGACGAGGACCGGAACCAGGAGCCCGAGCGTCCGTACGGTCGTCCCACCCGCCAGGCGCCTTTCGGCGCCACCGGACGCCGCGCCCGCAGCCTTCCCCTCCGCCGTCTCCCCTGTGCCTCCACCTTCCTTTTCCTTCTTCTCTTCCTGCGGTGAGGCGCCCTCGGCCCCGTCACCGGGGCCCGTCATCCGGTCGTCCGCACGGTCCGGCGCCGTCTCGCGATCCGGCGCCCCGCCGGTGGCGTCGGGGCCGGCGCCGGTGCCGGGCCTTGGCGGTGGGCCGATGTCGGGTGGGAACCCGGCATCGGCCTGTGTCGCGGGGGTCTCCCGAGGCGTCCAGCCGAAGCCCATCGCGCTGCCGACGATCCCCAGCACCATCCCGATCAGAAAGCCGCCGAGGTTGGTCGCGGCGAAGGACAGGACCGAGAGCAGGAGCGCGTTGATGCTCACGTAATGCCGGGCGCGGGGAGTGAACCACAGGAACAGTCCGGCGACGACCAATGCGATGCCGATGCCGATCGCGGCGATCCCGCCGAGGCCGAGGCTGACCAACACGGTCAGCGGCGACAGCGGGATGGCCATCAGTTCCAGCCCACCGAGCACCAGCAGCAGCCCGGCCCAAAACGGCCGGGTGTGCCGCCACTCCCGGAAGGCGTCGCGCTGGGGACGCAGCGGCAGCTGGTCGGCCCTTGCCCGCCCCTGCGCGCGCAGCGCCGTCAGGCGCCCGGCGAGCGTGGGGGAGTGCGCCGCGGGGCCCGGCGCACTGTCCCGCGGGGCGGCGCCGGGTGGGATGGCCCCGGCCATGGACGAGTTCCCCGACGCGCCGTGCTCCTCGCCGGGCGGCCCGCCGCGGTTCAGAAGCACTTGTCGCCGTCCAGGCTGACGCCGAGCTTCAGCCCCTTGAGCCGAAAGTTGCCGCCGGTGGCGGACCACGCGTGCGACTTCACGTTGGCCACCTCGATGTCCCCGGCCTGGAGCCCGAATGCCCCCTTGTCGCCCTGGATGCCGGGCGTCTCATCCAGAGTTGAGGCGTCGCGGCCGAGTTGAACCGTGCCGAACCGGGCGTCGCCTGCCAGGTCTTCGGCGTCGATGATCAGGTTGCTGGCGGTGACCTTGCCCGCATCACCGCCCGCGGTCAACTTGAAGGTCACGGTGCCGAGTGGGGTCTTGACCTCGGCGGATTGGCAGATGTCGTTGAGGCTGGCCTGGTCGAGCCCGAGGAGTGAGACCGGATGCCCTTTGCCGTCCAAGGAGCGGTCGGTCTCCACGTACGAGGCCAGCCCGTCGCTCGACAGCTTGCTGGACGCGACCTGGAAGCTCGTACCGGAGACGGCGAACGACGCGGCGAGCACGCCCTGCGCCATCAAGGTCGCCATCGCGCCGACCGCGAGCACTGCCGGGACGCCCACGACTGCCGTCCGCTTCCACGCTGTCCTGCCTGCCGGCAGCCGTTCTTGAGATGCCTTCACGGCGCCCTCCACAAGAGATAGGTCTCCCCTTGGGCAGTGGGGGAGAGGTCGTCACGCGATCACGGAAGCGACCGCGCATCGGTACGGAGGCACTGCACTGCGGTCTGTGGGCAGGCGGGGGTACCCGTGGCGGGGGCGTCTCCGAGCCTGGCCTGACGCAGCCGTGGTGAGAGCAGTCCGCGGCCTGACGTCCCTCTGCCATACTGCGGATATCTCACGGCAGTTGGAGAGTAGGCGCGAATTTGAATAATAGTCAACGGGTCGGACGCGGTACTTCCGAGACGGACGGCGGCACCGAACGTTCCCAAGCACGGCGGGCGGAACTCATCGCTACTGGCCGCAGGTTGTTCGCGGACACGTCGTACGACGCCCTGTCGATGGACGACATCGCGCGCCAAGCGGGCGTCGCCAAGGGGCTGATCTACTACTACTTCAAGAGCAAGCGCGGCTACTACCTGGCGATCATCGAGGATGCTGTCGCCGAACTCGTCGCCCGAGCCGAGCAGACCCGTGATCTGCCGCCTGCGGAGCGGGTGCAGCAGACCATTGACGGCTATCTGCGCTACGCACAGCACCACCAGGCGGCCTACCGGGCGATCGTCACCGGCGGGGTGGGCTTCGATTCGCAGGTGCTGGCCATCCGCGACGGGGTGCGTGAGCGGCTGATCTCGACCATCGGCGCGTTGGCGTGGGGTCTGAGCTCGCCCCCGCCGGTGGCTCGGCTGGCGCTGATCGGTTGGATGGCGAGCGTCGAGGGGATCACGCTCGACTGGCTCCAGGGGCAGGAGTTGGAGCGGGACGCGGTGCGTGCGCTGCTGATACGCGGGCTACGGGACACGCTGTGCGCCATTGAGAAGTTCGCGCCCCAGTGCCCGGCCCCGTCCGCGCCCCGGCTGTGAGGGCCCTTCGATCAGTCAGTGCCCGCCGCGCTCGCCGTCCCCGGGTGCTCGTCCACGCCCCCACTGGGGAGGTGCCCTGGCCGCTCGCGATGCGGGCGCCCCGCGGGCCCATCCGCGTACGGGCCGGCGGACGGCCACGCCGGTGGACGCGGTCGTGGATGCGGTCGTGCACGCGGACAAGGGGCGGGAAACCGGTCCACCGGCTCCCCGCCCCTTGTCGCCTGGGCCGCGGTCGTTACCTGATCACCCGCGGTCGCCTTCGGTCGTCACATGAGCTATCGCGGTCGTTTGCGATCACTCGGTGTCCGTTACTTGATGGCCTTGATCAGTTCGCCACCCGAGGTGTCTCCGCTGAGCTCCCAGAAGAAGGTGCCGCCGAGACCCTGCTGCTGCTTGTAGTTCATCTTGCCGCCGATGGTGGCCGGGGTGTCGTAGCTCCACCACTGGTTGCCGCAGTGGGCGTACGCCGTACCACCCACGGTGCCGTTGGCCGGGCAGCGACCCTTGAGATCCTTGTAGTCCTCGATGCCCTGCTCGTACTTGCCGGGCGCCGGCCCGGTCGCCTTGCCGCCCGGCTCCTTTTGCGTCACTCCGGTCCAGCCGCGGCCGTAGAAGCCGACGCCGAGCAGGAGTTTGTTGGCCGGGATGCCGAGGCCCTTGAGCTTCTTGATCGCGGCGTCGCTGTTGAAGCCCTCACGCGGGATGCCCTGGTAGGCGGTGAGCGGAGAGTGCGGGGCGGTGGGCCCCTGTGCGTCCCAGGCGCCGAAGAAGTCGTACGTCATGGGCATCAGCCAGTCCGATTGCTGCGCGGCGCCCTTGTAGTCGGCAACATCGATCTTGCCGCCGTTGGAGGCGTCGGCCGTGATCGCCGCCGTCAGCAGGTTCTGCTGTCCAAACTTGGCGCGTAGCGCCGACATCACCTTCGTCAGCGAGTCCTTGCCGCTGGTGTCACAGGTGAGGCCGCAGGCGTTGGGATACTCCCAGTCGATGTCGATGCCGTCGAAGACGTCCGCCCAGCGCGGGTCCTCGACCAGCTTGTAGCAGGACTCGGCGAAGGCCGCCGGGTTCTTAGCGGCCTGACCGAAGCCGCCGGACCAGGTCCAGCCACCGAAGGACCAGATCACCTTGAGGTTCGGGTGCTTGGCCTTGAGCTTACGGAGCTGGTTGAAGTTGCCGCGCAGCGGCTGGTCCCAGGTGTCGGCCTTGCCATCGACGCTCTGGTCGGCGGTGTACGCCTTGTCGTAGTCGGCGTAGCTGTCGCCGATGGTGCACTTGCCGCCCTGGACGTTGCCGAACGCGTAGTTGATGTGTGTCAGCTTCGCCGCGGAGCCGGACGTCTCGATGTTCTTGACGTGATAATTGCGCTGGTAGACACCCCAGTTGGTGAAGTAGCCGACGACCTTGTCGCCCGCGGCCTTGCTGGTGGGAGTGTCTGCGCTGGCGGGGGTGGCAGCGGTGGAGCGTGGTGCCTGGTCGCGCTGGGCGGTGACCGCGCTCTCGGTCTGGCTCCCGCCCTTCACGTCGCCCGAACCGGCCGCGGTGGCTGGACCCACGCCGGTGAACAGCGTGCCGACCAGGACTGCGGCTGAGGCCGTAAACGCCGTGACCATCGCGGGCAAGCGGAAACGGGTTCGCTGTGATCTGACCATGGAGTCTCCTCGGTGGGGGGAGGTGGGGGGATCAGTGCGAAGAACGCGCAATGCGCACAAAGCGCTGCGCAATTTGACATGAACGCGTTCTCTTCTGCGAGGAAACCGTAGAAGGACTAGACCACTACGGTCAATGGTTCGGACCAATTCGCGCGTGACGGAACATGGCTGGCAACCGGTGACGTGAGGCCGCTGATCGGGCATACTCCAAGCCGCTACAGCCGCAGGTCATCCCAGGTCGCAACCCGGCGAGGGAAGATCGGTTGAGCCGCTGAATCGGCGGTGCCGCCTAACCCGGGCGCCCCGTCGCCGCGCCGATGGGCGCCCCAATAGGGAGGAGAGCGCCGTCATGACTCACCCAGGCTCGCAGCCGGTGGAGCGACAGTTGCCCACTCAGGAGTCCCGTGACCTGCTCGCGCTGGTACGCGACCTCACGGCCCGCGAAATCCGGCCACAGGCGGCGGAAGAAGAGGACGCTGGACACTTCCCGCGCGAGGTCTTCGCCCTGCTCTCCACCTCCGGCCTGCTCGGGCTCCCGTATCCGCAGGAGTACGGCGGCGGCGACCAGCCGTACGAGGTCTACCTCCAGGTCCTTGAGGAGCTCGCCGCGGCGCGGCTGACCGTTGGGCTCGGCGTCAGCGTCCATACGCTCGCCTGCCACGCGCTCGCCGAGTTCGGCTCCAAACAACAACGCACCGAGCATCTTCCGGTCATGCTCAGTGGCGGCGTGCTCGGCGCGTACTGCCTGTCCGAACCTGCCTCGGGCTCCGACGCCGCCTCGCTGGTCACCCGCGCCGCACGCGAGGGGGACGGCTGGTCCATCAGCGGCACCAAGGCATGGATCACGCATGGCGGGGTCGCCGACTTCTATTCGGTGCTCGCCCGTACCGGCGTCCAGGGCCCGCGCGGCATCACCGCCTTCCTCGTCCCTGGCGACACCGAAGGGCTCTCGGCGGCGGTGCCCGAACGCAAGATGGGCATGAAGGGCTCGCCCACCGCCCAAATGCACTTCGACGGGGTGCGCGTCCCCGACGAGCGGCGCATCGGTGACGAGGGACAAGGCTTTTCCATCGCCCTGTCCGCGCTGGACGCAGGGCGACTTGGCATCGCCGCCTGCGCGATCGGTGTCGCCCAGGCCGCACTGGACGAGGGCCTGCGCTACACCGCCGAGCGGCAGCAGTTCGGCCGCCCGATCGCCGACTTCCAGGGCCTGCGCTTCATGTTGGCCGACATGGCCACCCAGATCGAGGCCGGCCGCTCGCTGTACCTGGTGGCCGCCCGACTGCGCGACGCCGGCCAACCCTTCTCCAAGCAGGCCGCGATGGCCAAGTTGTTCTGCACGGACGCCGCGATGCGTGTCACCACCGACGCGGTCCAACTCCTGGGCGGCTACGGCTACACGCTCGACTTCCCCGCCGAACGCTACCTGCGCGAGGCCAAGGTGCTACAGATCGTCGAAGGCACCAACCAGATTCAGCGGATGGTCATCGCGCGGCACATTGCGGGCCACGAGTCCCGCTGACCACGGCAGATACGGCAGATACGGCAGATACGGCTGGTGCGGCTCGTAAGGGAGCTGACGCGGCTCGGTACGGGGACGCTCGTACGGCCCGTATGGCTGCTCCATTGCGGCGTGGTGGGCCCCATGGCGGGGCGCACCACGCCGTCGCCTGTCGCCCCGGGGGATGGTCGGCCGCCGACACGCGCGCGCAAGCGTGGCCGGGCCGGGGCTTGCGAGCCGTGGCGGGGTGGGCTGCGGGGGCGTCACCGATCGTTCGCGCCCCCGGTGTCCGCATGCCATGCCCGGCACACCGGGCCCGCTGACACTCTGCTGTGCCTTGGCCTAAGCCTTGGCCGAGCCGTGAGAGTCCTCGGACCACTGGAGTCGTCATGTCACCGTCCCCGTTCACCCGCCGCCATGGAATGCGCGCGGCGGCAGCTGCCGCCCTGGCGCTGCCCCTCGCTCCCGGCGCCGCCCACGCCGTCAGCCCCGCCAATGCCACCGCACCCACCGCCTCGTCACACGGCGGAAGCGACGACCACCTACGCACCATGACCTTCAACCTGCGCTACGCATCGGCCACCCCGCCCCACTCCTGGGCCGAACGCCGCCCGGTCACCCGTGCACTGCTGCGCCGCGAACGCCCGCACCTCATCGGCACGCAGGAGGGCCTGTACGCCCAACTGCGGGACATCGCCGAGGACCTGGGCCCGCGATACGACTGGATCGGCACCGGACGGCAAGGCGGCAGCCGAGACGAGTTCATGAACATCTTCTACGACACCCAGCGGCTCGCCCCGCTGGAGTACGACCACTTCTGGCTGTCCGGCACGCCGTATGTGATCGGCTCCAACACCTGGGGCAACGCCGTGGTGCGCATGGTCACCTGGGTGCGCTTCGCCGACCTGCGCACCGGGCGGCAGTTCTACGCACTCAACACCCACTTCGACCACCGCAACCAATCCGCGCGCGAGCGCTCCGCCACCTTGATCGCGGAGCGACTTCGCGGCCTGGACCCGGCCCTACCGCGCATCGTGACCGGTGACTTCAACGTGCCCGCGCACCACAACCCGGTCTACGACACCCTGCTGAGCCAGGGCAACCTGGTGGACACCTGGGACAGCGCGGATAGGCGCGGAAAGCTGTACGCGACCTTCCACGGCTACCAGCCGCTGACACCGGACGGCGAGCGGATCGACTGGATTCTCACCTCGCCCGGAGTACGCACTCGCTACGCATCGATCAACACCTTCTCGCGCGCTGGCCAGTTCCCCAGCGACCACCTGCCGGTCCAAGCGCTCCTGGAGCTGTGAGGGGCCCGCGGGCGCAGCCCCCATCCGGCAGGAGGTAAAGACGGCTTTTAGGGCTTGGCGTCCAGCGCGGGCGGTCAGCGAGCTGGCACCGACCGCCGAACGCTACCGCCGACGCGCTGACTGACTGGGCACCCGCAGCGGACGCGAGCCGGGCCCGCCAATGTGCGAGAACGGCTGCGTCCGCCAGTCCAGGCTCTCCGGGAGCGTCAACAGCAGCGCAGCGTCCTGCTCTTGGGCCCCGGGGGCGTCGGCGTCGGCCGGCGCCGCGTCGGCGACGCCCCGCCCGGTGCCCGGGCAGACCGTGAGCCCGAAGGGATTCCACGGCGACGGGCACAGGGCGTGCTCGGGAAGCACGGTTTCGTCCGCGAGCAGCGCGATGGGCCGCGCGCAGTCGGGGCAGCTGACCCGGAACATCTCGTAAGTCTCGTAGACATCGCCATCGCCGCTGTCTAGGCGTTCAAGGCTGGGCATCGTGTTTCTCCCCCTCGGGCTGGGTCGCAAGGCGACAAGAAAGCGGCCTCGACCACAGCAAGCATTTCCCTCGCCGCAGTGGCGGTAACCGCGAGCGCGCCGATGTCGCCAACCCTTGGCTGTGGCATTCGTCACATGCCCCGCGCAGATGCCCCGCGAGTGCTGGCGCTCGCCCGCTGTGCCGCAGCGCCTGCTACCCCATAAGGTGACGGGGTGGAGGAGTTGGACAGACAGATTGTGGAATTGCTCGTCAAGGATGGGCGCATGAGCTACACCGACTTGGGCAAGGCCACTGGCCTGTCCACATCGGCGGTGCATCAGCGGGTCCGGCGCCTTGAGCAGCGCGGCGTCATCCGTGGCTACGCCGCCGTCGTGGAGCCGGAGGCCGTTGGGCTGCCGCTCACGGCGTTCATCTCGGTGAAACCCTTCGACCCCAGCGCGCCCGACGACATCGCCGACCGGCTCTCCGAGGTGCCGCAGATCGAGGCGTGTCACAGCGTCGCGGGTGACGAGAACTACATCCTCAAGGTGCGCGTCGAAACCCCCCTTGAGTTGGAGCACCTGCTGACCCGAATCCGTTCGCTCGCCGGCGTCTCCACCCGCACCACGGTCGTGCTCTCCACGCCCTACGAGGCTCGCCCGCCCCGCATCTGACCGGTGCAACTCCGTGCGTTCACCGCCGTCATCGACCGCGGCCCGGTGGCGCCTTGCCTCCATCGATCCCTGTTCCTGTCGAACTCCGTTCCTATGCAGCCCTGCTTCTGTCGGGCCCGCCTTCTGGCGCGTTCCGGCCACCGCACGCGCCGCCGCACGCTGCGGTTGCGGGCGTTGTGGCGCGTACCGGCGCTCTGCCGCGCCGGCGCTTCCTGCCGACCCCGGCGTGAGAGCCCGTGCTCGCCCGGCGAAACTGGCAGGGTGAGACCTCTAGCCGGGCCGGTGTCCGGCAGCGGCCCCACCACAGGCAGTGCGTCGCTGCCCGTCCTGCCCCTACGTAACGACACCGCGAGGCGAACCCCGTGACCGACCTCATTCCCGCCACCGGCCCCAGCGCCGCGATGCCCCCGGCCGAAGGCGGCACCATGCTGCTGCGCGGCGGAACCGTGCACAGCCCCGCCGACCCCTTCGCGACGGCGATGGTCATCGAGCGTGGCGCCATCGCCTGGGTGGGCTCGGAGGGCGCGGCGGACTCCTTCGCCGATGGGGTGGACGAGGTGGTGGACCTGGCCGGTGCGCTCGTCACGCCGGCGTTTACGGACGCACATGTGCACACGACGTCCACGGGTCTGCTGCGTACCGGTCTCGACCTGACCGGTGCCGCGTCGTTGGCCGATGCGCTCGAACTGGTACGGGCCTACGCGGCCTCCCACTCCGGCGGCGGGGTGTTGCTCGGGCACGGCTGGGACACCTCCCGCTGGCCCGAGGAACGCCCCCCGTCCCGTGCGGAACTTGACCAGGCGGCCGGTGGCCGGCCGCTCTATCTCTCCCGCGTGGACGTGCACTCGGCCGTCGTCAGCACCGCCCTCATCGACCGCGTCAGCGGCGTGACCGAGCGGACGGGATACCGGCCCGATGCGCCGCTGACCGCCGACGCTCACCACGTGGTTCGCGCGGCGGCGTTTGCCAGTGTGACCGAGGGCCAGCGTGCCGATGCGCAGCACGCAGCTTTGCGGCACGCCGCCACGCTCGGCATCGGCACCCTCCACGAGTGCGCGGGCCCCGACATCTCCAGCGAGGATGACCTGACGGGGCTGCTCCGCGTCGCAGCCGACACCCCGGGGCCGCGAGTGGTCGGGTACTGGGCCGAGGCGGTGAGCAGCCCGCGCGATCTGGCCAAGGTCCGCGAACTCGGCGCCGCGGGCGCGGCCGGTGACCTCTTCGTGGACGGCGCGCTCGGCTCTCACACGGCCTGCCTGCACGCGCCGTACGCCGACGCCGCGCAGAGCACCGGCTCCCAGTACCTGGACCCGGCCGCCATCGCCACCCACGTCGCCCTGTGCACCGAGGCCGGCGTACAGGCCGGGTTCCACGCCATTGGCGACGCCGCCATCTCCGTCGTCGTCGCCGGCGTGCGTACGGCGGCGCAGCAGGTCGGAATCGCCCGGGTCCGCGCCGCTCGCCACCGGGTCGAGCATGCCGAACTGCTCACCCCCGAGACCATCGCGGCATTCGCCGAACTCGGCCTCACCGCCTCCGTCCAACCCGCCTTCGACGCCGCGTGGGGCGGGCAGGCCGGGATGTACGTTCAGCGGCTCGGAGCCGAGCGAGCCCGCACCCTCAACCCGTATGCGGCCCTGCTACGCGCCGGTGTCCCGCTGGCTCTCGGCTCCGACAGCCCGGTCACCCCGCTCGACCCGTGGGGCACCGTGCGTGCCGCGGCCTTCCACCAAACGCCTGAGCACCGGGTCTCGGTACGGGCCGCGTTCACCGCGCACACCCGGGGCGGTTGGCGGGCCGCGGGCCGCGATGACGCGGGTGTCCTCGTGCCCGGCGCACCCGCCGACCTGGCCGTGTGGGAGGCCGGCGAGCTCGTGGTGCAGGTACCCGACGAACGGGTCGCTGCCTGGTCAACCGATCCCCGCTCCGGCACCCCTGGCCTGCCTGATCTCACCCCCGGCCGGCCGCTCCCGGTATGTGTGCGAACGATCGTCGCCGGACGCACCATCTACGAACGGCCGAACGAGTGACGCAGCATCGCCACGTACCGCCGAACGATGTTCCATCGGCCTGTCGGCCGCTTTCCACACCCTCCGTACTGACCTGCTGATTTGACGCAACGCCGCAGGTAACACGGCTGTTGACAGGGTGCGGGAGACGGCGGGTAGTTTCGGCCGAGTCCACCACAGGACGTCCGGCCAAGGATGGATTCTCCACGCAGTCGTCGAGCGCCGCTGGGCCATGGGGTAGTGAGCCGCACCGGCTCGCCACCCACTGGGAGCCAGGTCCAGCGCACGGGGGCGGGGGAGAAGCCCACCCGGGTCGGCAGGTGCGACCCGGGTGGGGCCCGGACGCTCAGTAGACAACGGCTCTCGGTTGACCCGCAGCCAGCGGGCCCCAGGTCGGCCCGAAGGGCGACGGGCCCCTATCTGCACAAAATCCGCACGTTTATCGGCACGCAATCCGCACGACATTCGTACGAACGCGCTCGCCGCGCCGTCCCGGCGGGCTTCGGGGCTTGCTGACTGGGCCTGCCGCCCGTCGTCGGCCCCCTGCCGGCCCCCTGCCGGGCTGAACCTCCCGCCTCGATCGGGCCTTTCTGTCGGCTCGCCCTGCTGCTGGCCGCTGGCCGACCGCTGCCGGAGGGCTTCGCGGTGTCGGGCACGCGCGCAGGCGCCTGTCCGTTACGCACCCAGGGGCCACGCGCGTCCGTCCGCGGTATACGGTCACCTCACCACCGCTTGACCTTCAGGAAGGCCGCGACGTTGCACCCCGGTTCCGATACCTCCGCTGGAGTCGCCGTCAGCGGCCAGGCAGCCGACCTTTCGGTCGGCGAACCGACTGAGCCGCCGGCCACCGCCCCGCAGCGCACCGAAACGTCGCGCCCGGAACCCGTCGCACGGGCCACTCGGCGGCAGCGGTTGGCGCGGCTGGCCCGCCGGGAGGCGCGGCGTACCGCACTGGCCGTCGCGGGTGGGCTCGCGCTGGGCCTGGCCTTCCCGCCGTACGACCTGTGGCCGCTTTCGCTGCTGGCCGTCGCCGCGCTCTCGCTGCTCACCTGGGGCAGAACAGCGCGGCAGGGCGCCTGGACTGGGTTCGCGTTCGGGCTGCCGTTCTTCGTGCTGCTGCTGAAGTGGCTGAATGTTGTCGGCTGGGATGCGGTGATCGGCTTGTCGATCGCCGAGTCGCTGTTCTTCGTTCCGCTCGGCGCGGCGCTCGCCCTCACCTCGAAGTTGCCCGGCTGGCCGCTGTGGGCGGCGTGTTTGTGGGTGGCGCAGGAATGGGCCAGGGACCGGGTGCCCTTCGGCGGGTTTCCGTGGGGGCGGTTGGCGTTCGCGAACACCGGCTCGCCGTTCACGCCGCTCGCCGCGCTCGGCGGTGCACCGCTGGTGACGTTCGCCGTCGCGCTGGCAGGCGTGTTCCTTGCGGCTGCCGCCGTCGCCGTATGGCGGTTGTCCGCGCTGGCGGGCGGCCGTGGGACCGGAGACGGTGTGCCCGAAGACGGTGTGACCGCAGCCGGTGCGACCGCAGACACCGCGACCGGGAGCGGCGAGGCCGGAGCCCGCGAAGCCGGGGACACCACCGCCGGGGACACCACGAGCGGAGGAGACAGCGCAGCTTCCGCAGCGGCGGGTACTGAGCCAGCCATGGCCGCCGGCCCGGCGCGGGGCACGCGCAGCGGCGCGGACGGCCCTCGGCTGCTGCGTGGCGCACTGCCCGCCATCGAGGCGATCGCGCTGGCCGGAGCGGTGACGTTGGCCGGGCTGCTGGTGCCAGTGCCCACCGACGCCGACGACACGGTGGACATCGCGGTGGTGCAGGGCAATGTGCAGCAGCCGGGGATGGACTTCCTCGGCCGTCCGATGAAGATCCTCAACAACCACGTCGAGGCGACGCTGCAACTGGCCAAGGACGTGAAGGCGGGCCGCAAGCCCCAGCCGGACCTGGTGATCTGGCCGGAAAACGCCTCCGACCTGGACCCGTACCAGCACCGCGAGGCGTACTCGCGCATCGATGTGGCGGTGAAGTCGATCGGCGTGCCGATACTGGTCGGAGCGCTGGTGGACCACCCGACCAAGCAGGGTTACGTCGAGAACCAGGGCATCGTCTGGGACCCCAAGACGGGCCCCGGCGCCTCGTACACCAAGCAGCACCCGGTGCCGTTCGGCGAGTACGTGCCCTTCCGCGACCAACTCGGCAAGGTCATTTCCCGGCTGGAACGCGTCCCGCGCGACTTCTACCCGGGCGACCACAGCGGGGTCATGCAGGTCGGACCGGCCAAGCTGGGCGACGTGATCTGCTTCGAGGTCGCCTATGACGAGATCGTGCGCGACACGGTCAACGCCGGAGCCCGCGCGCTGGTGATCCAGACGAACAACGCCACCTATGGCCGTAGCGGCCAGCCCGAACAGCAACTCGTGATGTCCAAGCTGCGTGCCATCGAGCACGGCAGGGCCGTGGTCACCGCGGCCCCCAGCGGAATTAGCGCTGTGGTCGCCCCCGATGGGACCATTGAGCAGCGCACCAAGGAATTCACTCAGGACGTGCTCAGCGCGCGAATTCCCCTGCGCGATGACACCACCGTTGCCGACCGGCTCGGGGCGGTGCCCGAGTGGGTGATCGCTATGGTGGGAGTTCTGTCCTGCGCCGCCGCGATCATGGTGGCCCGGCGAGGACGTACGGACGAGAAGGGGATGCAGTGAACGACGGCGTAGACGTTGCGCGTGACGGGACACAGGGGAGGAAATACGGTCCGCTCGGCACGACCTTGGTGATCATTCCGACCTATGACGAGGCGGAGAACATCAAGCCGATCGTCGCCCGGGTACGCAAGGCCGTTCCCGACGCGCACGTGCTCGTCGTCGACGACAACAGCCCCGACGGCACCGGCAAGATCGCCGACGAGATCGCCGGCACGGACGAGCAGGTGCACGTGTTGCACCGCAAGGGCAAGGAAGGGCTGGGCGCGGCCTATCTGGCGGGCTTTCGCTGGGGCATCGAGCACGACTACGGCGTCCTCGTCGAGATGGACGCGGACGGCTCCCACCAGCCCGAGGAACTGCCCCGCCTGCTGACCGCGCTCGGTGGCGCCGACCTCGTCCTCGGCTCGCGCTGGGTGCCCGGTGGCCGGGTCGTGAACTGGCCCAAGTACCGCGAGTACATCTCCCGCGGCGGCAGCACCTACTCCCGACTGCTCCTCGATGTGCCGATCCGTGACGTCACCGGCGGCTTCCGGGCCTTCCGCAAGGAGACCCTGGAGGGCCTGGGCATGGACGCCGTGGCCTCACAGGGCTACTGCTTCCAGGTTGACCTGGCCTGGCGGGCGATCAAGGCCGGTTATCAGGTGGTCGAGGTGCCCATCACCTTCGTGGACCGAGAACTCGGCGACAGCAAGATGAACCGCGACATCCTCGTTGAGGCGCTGTGGCGGGTCACGGCCTGGGGCGTGGGCTCCCGGGTGAACCGCATCACGGGACGTGGGCACACTTAAGATATGACGTTCGGCGCACCACAACCCACGAATCCCCGGCCGCGAAAACGGCGCTCCCGTGCTCGCCGGATCGTTCCGCTCGCCCTGGCCGTCTGGCTGGCCCTGGAGATCTGGCTCCTCGTCCTGGTGGCGAATGCCGCGGGCGGGCTGACCGTGCTGGCGCTCCTTGTGGCGGGCGCCGTGCTGGGCAGTTACGTGATCAAGCGGGCCGGTCGCAGGGCATGGCAGTCGCTGGCTGCCGGGCTACGCTCTGACGCCGGCCGGGAGGGCGATGATCCGACGGCGGGCCTGGGCAACGGTCTGGTCATGCTCGGCGGACTGCTGCTGATGCTTCCCGGTCTGGTCTCCGACGCGCTGGCGTTGGTCTGCCTCTTCCCGCCGACCCGCGCCCTGCTGGGCCGCCGTGCCGAGCGCTCGCTCTCGCGCCGCATGAGGTACGCCTCCAGCTCCCTCGGCGACGCGTTGGGCCAGGCGCAGCAGTCGCGAACGCACCGGCCCGGTAGCGGCAAGGTCGTCCAGGGCGAGGTCATCCGCGACGATGAGCCGCCCACGGCGCCGGGCGGCTCCCCGGACGACCCGGAGCCCGGGCCGGGGCGCCAGGACCCGCCATTGCCGCGCTGAGCCGCGCACGCAAACCTTGAGGTCGTGCTACGCCGACCCGCGGTGTGCAGTGGGAGGCCATGGCCCCGCGGGGGGCTGTGTGGCAGCAGTCCGGGTCCGGTCGCGGGGATGGCTCGGGGCTGCCGCCGGGGGGTAGCCGGCCGCGGTGGGCGTGGCGTGGCTAGGCAAAGTGGCGTGGACAGGCAAAGAGGGCCGGGGCCACTGCTGAGCAGTGGCCCCGGCCCTCAATGCATGGTGCTGTTGTTGTCGCCGGGTGAACCCGGCGGGTCACCCTCCGCTAGGCGGACTTGCGGGTGTCCCGCGGATGCACAGCGATGTTCATGGCGCCGGAGCGCAAGACGGCCAGCCGCTCGGCCAGCACCTCCTCCAACTCCTCGCGCGTGCGTCGCTCCATGAGCATGTCCCAGTGCGTACGCGCCGGCTTCCCCTTTTTCTCCTCTGGCCCGTCACCATCCACCAGGAGCGCCTGCGCGCCACACGCCTTGCACTCCCACTCCGGCGGAATATCCGCCTCTACCGAGAAGGGCATCTCAAAACGATGCCCGTTCTGGCATGCGTACTCCACCGCCTGGCGCGGGGCCAGATCGATGCCGCGGTCGGTCTCGTAGCTGGTCACCACGAGTCGCGTGCCGCGGAGAGCTCGCTCACTCATGAATCGTGCCTCCCGGGCTTTGTCGCCCACAGGACAGGTGTCGCTGTCGTCGTCATCCGTTCAACGTCCGGTCGGCGGTGAAGATTCCCGTAGAGGGACATGCGTCGCCCGTCGTGCCGCCCCGTTGTTCTACCCACCGGCGCCCGGTTTGTCACATCTGACAGTAGATGTCACCCAGCGTTTGCCGTTCTTTAGCACGCAGTAACGGTCCGCCTGGTAGGTCGAGGGCGTACACTACTCGCCCTCACGCGCCAGCCCTAAATCGGGTCCACTATCCGATCGGAAATTGGTTTCCTCCGGCCGCGGACCCAGCAGTTTCGTACCCTTGTGCGCCTTCTCCTATCCGAGACGCGTTAAGTCGCCCGATGGTTGCTGTAGCTGTAGCTCGGCTTCTCTGGCTTTGGCTTCTTCGGCGTCCGTGCGTCCATCGTCGGGTCGGCGCCTGCGCGCGGCTACCCCTTCGGCGTCACTTCGTTTCTGCCGTGTCCGCCGTGTCTGAAGCGTTCGATGGGTCTGCTGTGCCTGCTGTGCCTGCTGTGCCTGTCGTTTCTGCCGCTTTCATGGTTGCGCCGGTGCCGTGCGCGACGATGCCGCGCGGGCCCTCCTCCAGGTCCTGGATGGCGAAGACCTTCAGGAAGAACTGGGAGAGCGGGCCAATCGCCACCGCGTACAGCACCGTGCCGATACCGATGGAGCCGCCCAGTGCGAAGCCGGTGGCCAGCACCGCTACCTCGATTCCGGATCGCACCAGACGAATCGAGCGGCCGGTGCGCCGGTGTAGGCCGGTCATCAGGCCATCGCGCGGCCCCGGTCCAAAGCGTGCCGAGATGTACAGGCCGGTGGCCGCACCGTTGAGGACGATGGCGAACACCAGCAGTGGTATCCGCACCGCCAGCGCCCGTGGCTCGGGCGTGAGTGCCAGCGTCGCGTCCATCACGAGACCGAGCACCACCACATTGGAGACCGTGCCAAGGCCCGGACGCTGCCGCAGCGGAATCCACAGCATGAGCACCACCACGCCTGCCAGGATCACCACCGTTCCGATCGACAGGCCGGTGCGTTCGGCGACGCCCTGGTGGAAGACGTCCCAGGGGTCGAGCCCGAGTCCCGCGCGAAGTTGGAGCCCCATGCTCGCCCCGTACAGCACCAGCCCCACATACAACTGTGTGACGCGGCGGGTGAGGTGGGCCCCCTTCGATGTCGGCAAAGCGTGCTCCTTTTGCATGTTCACGGGTGCAGGGCGCTCGTGATGGCTGATCGCTGGAAACTCGGCCGTGCCGCGGTGCGGCGCTCGCCACCGCGGGCGGTCAGGGCGCGGCTCCCTGGTAGGGGGCGCTCCTTGGCTGGCGAGTGGTGGCGGTGGCTTGTCTCGTGTCACCCTGTGGCTCGGGAGTAGGCCACTTCCAGGGCCAATCTCGGAAAGGTGGACTGGAGATCATGAGTCAGTGGACCTCTGCGGTGGGTGCTCCGCAGCTCGCGCGGCTCCTTGCGTCGCAGCGCTCAGGGGATGCGACACAAGGAGCGCCGGGCCGCCGGGCACCCGCCTACCGGACCTTGGCCGATGGCCTACGGCTGTTGGTTCTCGAAGGCCGCCTCCCGGTGGCCGCGCGCGTTCCGGCCGAACGCGAACTGGCCGCTGCCCTCGCCGTCAGCCGCACCACCGTCGCCGCCGCGTACGAGGCGCTACGGGGCGAGGGCTTCCTCGCCTCCCGCCGGGGCTCGGGCAGTTGGACGGCCGTGCCGGCGGGTAACCCGCTACCCACCCGTGGCCTGGAGCCGCTGCCTCCGGAGGCCACCGGTTCGGTGATCGACCTCGGCTGCGCGGCACTGACAGCGCCCGAGCCCTGGTTGACCCGTGCCGTGGGCGGGGCGATGGAGGCGCTGCCGCCATACGCGCACACGCACGGCGACTACCCGGCCGGGCTGCCCGCCCTGCGGCAAGCGCTCGCCGACCGCTATACCGCACGCGGCATTCCCACCATGCCCGAGCAGATCATGGTCACCACCGGTGCCATGGGGGCCGTGGCCGCCATTTGCCGCCTGATGGTCAAGCCCGGCGAACGGGTCGCCGTCGAGTCCCCCTCGTACGCCAATGTCCTCCAACTCATGCGCGACGCGGGCACCCGCCTGGTACCCGTGGCCATGGCTGACGGGTTGCGCGGCTGGGACATCGCCGGCTGGCGGCAGGTGTTGCGGGACGCCGCGCCCCGGATGGCGTATGTCGTCGCCGACTTCCACAACCCCACCGGCGCGCTCGCCTCCGAGGAGCAACGTCGGGCTTTGGTGGAGGCGGCGCGTTCGGCCGGCACCGTACTCGTGGTCGATGAGACCATGGCCGATCTGAACCTGGAGCCGGATTGCCAACTGCCCCCACCGGTCTGCGCGTTCGACCCAGCGGGCAATGCCGTGATCACTTTGGGCAGTGCGAGCAAGGCGTTTTGGGCTGGGCTACGTATCGGCTGGGTGCGGGCCGCGCCCGAGGTCATCCGCACCCTGGTCGCGGCCCGTGCATACGCCGACCTGGGCACCCCCGTCATCGATCAGCTCGCCGTGAACTGGCTGTTCGGCAACGGCGGTTGGGAGGAGGCCATCGCCTTGCGGCGAGCCCAAGCGCGGGACAACCGGGACGCGTTGGTCGCCGCGCTCGAACGGCGGCTCCCCGACTGGGAGTTCACCGTCCCGCGCGGTGGGCTCACCCTGTGGGTGCGCACCGGTGGGCTGTCTGGCTCACGCATCGCGGAGGTGGGGGAGCGGCTCGGGGTGCGGGTTCCATCGGGGCCGCGCTTTGGGATCGACGGGGCGTTCGAGGGGTACGTGCGGCTGCCGTTCACGGTCTCCGGGGCGGTCGCCGATGAGGCCGCGTCGCGGCTGGCGTCCGCGGCACGCCTGGTGGCGACCGGTGCCAGCGCGGAAGCCGAGTCGCCCAGGCTGTTCGTGGCGTAGCGGCTAGGCGGCGGGCGTCGGCCACGGGACGCCGGCCTCTGGGCCGAGCACATGCTGGGGCCCGACTGGCCCAACCGGCCCCATCGGCTCATCTGGTGCGGCTGGTGTGGCCGGCCTGACTGGCGCAACGGGGGCGGCCGGTTCGGCTTGCCTGGTTGGCGCGGGTGGCCTGACGGGCTCTGCCGGCGCGGCTCGGCCAACCGGCTCTGCTGGTTCGGCTCGCCCGGCGGGCTCTGTCAGCTCTGTGCGCTGGTTGGGCGTCGTGGCGTCGGTGGTGTCGATGGCGAAGGGCGAGCCCGGCAGCAGGGCCAGCACGGCCATCCGCTGCGCCTCGCTGGTGGCGTCGTCGTAGGGGTCGGGCGTGGCCGGGACCTGGAGGCGATGCACCGGGCCGCAGCCGAGCCGGGCGTACCCGCGGCCTGGCGGCACCTCGGGCGTCGGTGAGGTGTGCGGCGGCGCCCCCAGTGCCCCGTGCAGTTGCTCGTACGAGGCGGGACCGAGGACCACGCGGGCGCGGGTATGGGAGGCGATGCAGGTGCTCAGCGCGTCCACGCTGTCGAGCTGGTCGGCGATGGCGACGGTGACGTTCGCCGGCCGTCCGTGGCGCAGTGGAACACGTAGCAGCTCCTGAGGGTCGGGGCGGCCCTCGGCGGCGGCCAGATGGCTGAGTGTGGCGGGCTGGTCGAGCACGATCCACAGTGCGCGGCGGACGTCGTCGGGCGCCGGCTGGCCAAGCCGCCGCGCCTGGTGGGCGCAGAGCAGCCGGCGCTCCGTCTCGTGCACCGCCCACTCAAGGGCGGCCAGCGCCCCGATCAGTTCGCTCTCCACGGCCAGCACCCCGGGGCAGTCGTGCAAATACGCGTAGCCACCGCTGCCCGCGCCGTCCACCACCAGCACATCGGAGTGCGGCAGCGCCTGGAGCACCAGCGAGCGCAGCAGCGTGGTGGTGCCGCTGCCGGGCTGGCCGAGTGCGAGCAGGTGCGGCTCGGTGGATCGGGCGCCGGTGCGCCACACCACCGGCGGCGCGTCCTGGCCGGCCTGCCCAGCGGCGTCGATCACCGGCAGCGTACGGCGCACCGCGTCGGGGTCGGTGAAGCCCAGCACCGTCTCGCCGGGCGTGGTGACGAAGCGCTGGGCACAGATGACGGTGGGCAGGGCGGGCAGCACGCTCAGGACGAGACGGTTGGCCTCCTCGTCCCAGTCGAATCGGTACTCGCGGCCTCGCCCGCACTTCGCCGCGAGCAGCCGTTCGACCTGCCCGCGTGCGGTGGCTTCGCCGTCCGCGAAGTACGCGGGGTAGCGCAGCACCAGCCGAGTCAGCCGCCCGCCGTCCTCGACGTCGTACTCCTCGAAGGCCTTCTGCCATTCTCCGGCGTACCCGTAGAGCGGGTCGGGATCGTCGGCCACGGTGAAGCACGGCACCAGCGCCTCGTACAGCGTGCGCAGCCGCTCGGCCTCGGGGCCGCGGGAGCCGCCGCGTGCCGGCGAGCGGTCGCGGCCCGCCCAGGCTGCCGCGCTCATCAACCCGATCAGCGCAAGGAGTGGGCCGAACGGGGCCATGGCGATGGCGAATGCGCAGGCCGCGACCAAGAACAGCGTGGGACCTCGCCGCTCCTGGGGGGTCTGCACCCATCGGCGGCGCCCGGCCGCGGCGAGTACGCGCAGCCCGCGCAGGATGACCAGCAGTGGATGTAGCACGTCGCTGGCGTTGTCGGCGACGGTCCGTGCGAGCTCGCGGCCACGGACGAGGGAGGCGTTGCCGGTCAGGGCGCGGGTGAGCGTGAGGCGGGCCACGACGGTCTCCTGGGGATGCGGTCGGCGCTGCGAAGGGTCAGATCTTGATGCCGCCTAGCAGGTTGGCCAGGCTGGCGCCGCCCGCCTGGATGCTGGGGGCGATCGCCGTGCCGGCCAGGTAGAAGCCGAAGAGCGCGCAGACGATGGCGTGGGACGCCTTGAGGCTGTCCTTGCGGAAGAACAGAAAGACGATGACACCGAGTAGAACGACTCCGGAGATGGAGAGGATCATGACATGTCTCCTGGTTGATGGGGACGACCACCGTGAGTGGCTCAAGCCTCACAGAAAGTATGAAAGGGGGAAAGTTGCAAATGGGTGATTTGTCGGTCTATCCACTCGTATGCCGAAGGTGATCAATACGTAGGGTGGAAGTGCGGCGTGGGCAGGGTGTTCCGCGGCCACCCGGCGCGGGAAGTAGGGCCTTTTACCCGATGGCGGGGTCTCCCGCACTCAGCGAAGGACGGAATGTCATGAGCGGACACGACGGTCGCGGCGACCAGGCGGCCCAGGCCGGGCAGTTCGAGCACAGCGGCCCCACGGCCCCGACCAGCCCTGGCACCCCGGCCGGTCAGCGGGCGACGGGGGCGGCGCCCACGGGCCCGGCGACGCAGCCGAGCGCGGCGGAGCAGCAGGGCTCGTCGGGGCGAGGGGGCCGGTCGGGACCGGATGCAAACGCCGAGCCCGCGCACGATCCCGAAGTGCTGCAACTCGCGGCCAAGGTCTTCGACCTGGCCCGGCATGGCGATACGGACACGCTCGCGGCCTACGTAGACGCCGGTGTCCCGGCCAACCTCACCAATGACCGGGGCGACTCGCTGGTCATGTTGGCCGCTTATCACGGGCAGGCGGCGGCGGTCGAGGCGCTCCTGCGGCGCGGCGCCGATCCGGATCGCCCCAACGACCGGGGGCAGACGCCGCTCGCGGGCGCGGTTTTCAAGGGTGAGGACGCGATCGTTCGACTGCTCGTACAGCACGGCGCCGACCCATCGACGGGCAGTCCGTCCGCCATCGAGGCGGCCCAAGTCTTCGGGCGCACCGATCTGCTTGGCCTCTTCACCCAGGAGTGACCGCCCGTTTGCTCATGGAGCGGTGAAAGCCATGGCCCGTCCGACTTGCGAGAGAGCGGGAGTCGGCGTGTCTCGCTCGTTGGCCGCGCCGCTGCGACAGGCACCTAGGAGGGGCGGGTCTCGTGGTGTGCGCGGCGGACGCCACGGCACCGGGGCTGCTCGGGGCTGTTCGCAGGGTTGTTTGGGGCGTTGTTTGCGGCGCGGTGGCTGCCCGTAGCCTTCCGGCATGGAAGAGCTGATCAGACATCGACCGTTGGCCGCCGAGGCCGCCTCGCTGCGTACGGGCGAGCGCGACCTCCTTGCCCATGTCGAGTACACCTGCGACCTGATCGACGCGGTGGATGACCACATAAGTGCGTTCGTATCCGAACCCGACCGGCTGGGGCGGCTGCGGGCCGAGGCGGAGGCGACTCGCACACGCTGGCCCCTGCCCGCCGAACGGCCCGCGCTGTACGGCGTACCGGTGGGCGTGAAGGACATCATGCACGCTGACGGGCTGGCGACGGGGGCTGGTTCCGCCGTGCCCGCGGCGGAGCTGTCGGGTCAGCAGGCCGTCGTCGTGGATCGGCTGCGCGCGGCCGGGGCCGTGGTGGCGGGCAAGACGGTGACCGCCGAGTTCGCCATCACGGCCCCCGGGCCCACGCGTAACCCGCACCACCTCGACCATTCTCCGGGCGGGTCCAGCAGCGGATCGGCCGCGGCCGTCGCCGCGGGCCTGGTGCCGCTGGCCATCGGTACCCAGACCGTGGGGTCGATGATCCGTCCCGCGGCCTACTGCGGCGTCGTCGGCTACAAGCCCAGCTACGGCCGCATCCCCGTGGACGGCGTCATCGCCAACGCGCCCAGCCTGGACACGCTCGGCGTCTTCGCCGCCGACGTGGCGGGGGTGACTCGTGCGGCGCAGGTGCTGTGCGATGACTGGCGTACGAAGGTGGCGTACGGAACCGCTGGTGCGAGCGAGGCCCTGCCCGTGCTCGGCGTGCCCACCGGCCCGTATCTCGCGCGAGCGGACGCGGCGGCCATCGACGCATTCGAGGAGCAGCAACAGCGGTTGCGCGAGGCCGGGTTCACCGTGCTGAGCGTGCCGTTCATGCCGGACTTCGACGAGATCTACGCCCAGCAGTTCACCGTCAACCGGTACGAGGCCGCTCGCACGCACGCCGAGTGGTTCCCACGCTTCGGCGACCTCTACCGTGAGCAGACGGTCGCCGCGATCCGACAGGGCCAGGACGTCACCGCGGACGACTACGCGCGGGCCCTCGATCACCGACGGGAGTTCCGCGACCGGGTCCACACCACCCTCACGGCCGATGGCATCGACTTGTGGATCACTCCGGCGGCGACGGGAATCGCCCCCAAGGGGCTGGCCACCACCGGCAACTCGGTGATGTGCCTGCCCTGGACATACGCGGGCCTGCCGGCGCTGACGGTGCCGGCCGGCCGGCTCGCCCCCGGGCTGCCGCTCGGCCTGCAATGTGTGGCGCGCGCCGGCGCCGACGAGGAGCTGCTGCACTGGGCACCGGTGATCGAGACGGTGGCCGCAGCGGGGTTCCGCGCCGCGATCGGGACCTGAGCGAGCCCCTGAGCCGATGGCCGGCTGGTGCCGGAGCACGTGCGTCACCAGGCGGGGCTCAGCCGGTGGGCGGCTCGTCGACCGTCACCAGGACGACATCGAGGGTGCGCGGGCCGTGCACGCCCTCTACCCGGTTGAGTTCGATGTCGCTGGTCGCGGAAGGGCCCGAAATCCAGGTCAACGGGTGCTGCGGGGCAAGGAGTTCCAGCGCCTGCGGCAGTGCGTCCACCACCTGTTCCGGCACCCGCACGACGCACAGATGGTGGTCGGGTACGAGCGTGAGGTGGCGGCGGCCCTGCCCCGGTCCGGTGTCCAAGACGATGGTGCCGGTCTCGGCGATGGCCACCGCGCACCCGGTGACCACGCTGTCCACCGCATCGAGCTCCCGAGCCGTGAGGTCGGCGGAGTCGGGAACGCGCTCGGCGGTTACGGCGGACAGCCAGTCGCCCGGCAGCCCGTGCGGCACCGCGACCCGGTGTGCGCCGCGTTCGGTGAGCAACCGTGCGATGACGGCGGGCAGCCCGGCCTCGTGTGCGTGATGCACATGGGCGCGGTAGTCCGCCAGGTTCTCGGCGAGCAGCGCGACCCGCTGGGGTGCCGTACGGCTGCCGTGCACGCGGAGGTAGTCGCGGACTGCGTAGTCCCGCTTTGCGTAGTCCTGCGCTGCGTCGCCCTGGCCTGCGTGCCCCGCCGGCGGCGCGGCCTCCGCCTCCGCTGCCGGCCCTGCGCCCGTGCCAGGCCCTGCCGCCATGGCCGTGTCGGCCGCCGCCTCCGCCGCCCGTACATCGGCCAGCGCTCGCCGCACCCGCCCGAGAACCCGACCCCTGCTGCTCATGCCGTCCCCTGCGGGCCCCGGGTCCGCTGCCACCATTCGCGGAAGGACTCCGGCGGCACCTCGGGCAGCTCGCGGGTGTCGGACCAGGCGCGGCCGGGCCCCGCAAGCCGCCGGGGGTGCAACCGCCGGGTGCGGGAGACCAGCCGTTGGCCAGCGCGTAGCGCGCGCGGGTGGTCAAAGGTCCAGCGGGCGGCGCGCATCGCGGCCCGTTCCGCCGCATGCCCCTTGGCGGGCCTGATGACGGCCCTGGTGCCGCGGATCGTCACCGCACCGCCCTCCACGACGCGTTCGCGCAGCCGCACCAGGATCTCGGGGATGTCGATGGCGACCGGGCAGACCTCGTAACAGGCGCCGCACAGAGATGAGGCGTACGGCAAGGACGCGTCGAGCGCACTGGCCGTACCCCGGAGTTGCGGGGTGAGGATGGCACCGATCGGGCCCGGATAGGCGGACCCGTACGCATGGCCGCCGGCACGCTCGTACACGGGGCAGACGTTGAGGCAGGCGGAGCAGCGGATGCAGCGCAGGGCTTGGCGACCCACCTGGTCGGCGAGCGCGTCGGTGCGGCCGTTGTCAAGCAGGACCAGATGGAAGGCGGCGGGGCCATCGCCGTGAGAGGTGCCGGTCCACATCGACGTGTACGGGTTCATTCGCTCGGCGGTGGAGGAGCGGGGGAGTAACTGGAGGAAGACCTCCAGGTCCCGCCAGGCGGGGATGACCTTCTCGATGCCCACGACGGAGATCAGCGTCTCGGGCAGCGTCAAGCACATCCGGCCGTTGCCCTCGGATTCGACGACGACCAGGGTGCCGGTCTCGGCGACAAGGAAGTTGGCGCCTGAGATGGCGACCTTGGCGGACAGAAACTTCTCCCGCAGGTGCAGCCGCGCGGCCTCGGCGAGCTCGGCGGGTTCGTCGGTGAGCCCATCGGGCGCCGGCCGGCCCCAGCGCGCCATATGCTCGCGGAAGATATCGCGGATCTCGGCGCGGTTGCGGTGAATGGCGGGCACCAGGATGTGCGACGGAAGGTCATTGCCGAGTTGCACGATGAGTTCGGCCAGGTCCGTCTCGTACGCGGTGATCCCGGCGGCGGCCAGCGCCTCGTTGAGCCCGATCTCCTGGGTGGCCATCGACTTGACCTTGACCACCTCGCGTTCACCCGTGTCCCGCACCAGGCGGGTGACGATCGCCTGGGCCTCCGCCGCGTCCGCTGCCCAGTGCACCTGTCCGCCCGCCGCCGTGACGGCGGCCTCGGCCTGCTCCAGGTAGTGGTCGAGGTGGCGCAACGTGTGGTCCTTGATGGCGGCGCCGGCGGCGCGCAACTCGGCCCAGTCGCTGAGCTCGGCGACGGCCGCGGCGCGCTTGGCGCGGATGGTGTGCGTGGCGTGGCGCAGGTTCTCGCGCAGCGTGGCGTCCTGCGTGGAGCGCGCGGCGGCGGCCGGGAACGCGGGGGCCGCGCCGGGCGGGGTGGGCATACCGAGCGGAATACGGGTCACAGGGCCTTGCCTTCCGTTCCTTCCGTGCTGGCCAGGATCTCCGCAAGGTGCACGGGGCGCACCGCGGAGCCCTGGCGGGCCAGCGTGCCACCGATGTGCAGCTGGCAGGAGTTGTCCACGGTGCACACCGCGTCGGCCCCGGTCGCGGTGATGGCGCGGGCCTTGTCGGTGCCCATGGCCGCCGACACGGCGGCGTTCTTCACGGCGAACGTGCCGCCGAAACCGCAACACTCCTCCGCCCCTTCCAACTCCAGCAGCCTCAACCCGCGCACCTTCCGCAGCAGGGTCAGCGGCCGGTCGCCGAGGCGTAACAGGCGCAGCCCGTGACAGGTGGGGTGGTAGGTGACGGTGTGCGGATAGTACGCACCCACATCGGTGACGCCGAGGACGTCCACCAAAAACTCCGTCAGCTCGTACGTGCGCGGCACCACGCTCGCCGCCGCATCGGCCAACCCCCTGCCGCGCCCCTCGGCCGCCGCCCGCGCCCCCAGCCGCGGGTAGTTGTCCCGCACCATGGCGGCGCAGGAGCCGGAGGGGACCACGATGTGGTCATAGCCGCGGAAGGTGTCGGCATAGCGGTGGGCCAGCGGTTCGGTCTCGCGCCGATATCCCGTGTTGTACTGCGGCTGGCCGCAGCAGGTCTGGGCGGCGGGAAAATCGACCTCGACTCCCAGGCGCTCCAGGAGGGTGACCACGGCCTGTCCGGTGCGGGGGTAGAGGGTGTCGTTGACGCAGGTGACGAACAGGGCGACGCGCACAACTGCTCCTTCCGGCCCACCCGGCCCCATGCGGTGCCGCGAGCCCGTCCGGCTCCCGCCACCGCCTCGGCCAGTGGCGCGGGCTGATCCCCGCCGGACGTCCCTGCCAGACGTCCCCGACGGGTGATCCATCGCGGTTCATCCTGCCGCAGGGGGTGGGCAGTGGGAAGTGTGGCGAGGCCGCGCCGCGGTGTTCACGTGTTTACGTCGCGCTGCGGCGGTGCCTACGTCGCGCTGCGACGGTGCCTACGTCGCGCTGCGACGGTGTTTACGGTCGCGCTGCGACGGCGAGGTCGCCCTGTGCTGGCGAGTGGCGCAGGCCCGGCCGCGGCCTGGTGCCGCCGCCGTCGCGGGCCGCGCGGGAGCGGGGGCGGGGGCGGTCCCTGCTCCGCTGTGCCGGGTTCGCGCCGAGGCGGTTGCCCCGTGTTCAAGCCGCGACCGGTGCCCCCTGGCGCAGCAGCCGATGGATCTCCCGGACGGCCGCGCCCCCCGCCCGGTTGGCGCCGATGGTGCTCGCGGAGGGGCCGTAGCCGACGAGGTGGACCCGCGCGTCGCGGACGGCCCTGGTGCCCTCCAGGGCGATGCCGCCGCCCGGCTCGCGCAGCCGCAGCGGCGCCAGCTGCTCGATGGCCGGGCGGAAGCCCGTCGCCCAAAGGATCACATCGGCCTCGATCGTCCGGCCGTCCGCCCACGCGACACCGCCCGGCGTGATCTCGTCGAACATGGGCAGCCGGTCCAGCACGCCCGCCGCCCGGGCCTGCTCCATCGCCTCGGTCATCGGCAGCCCCGTCACCGAGACCACGCTCTGCGGCGGTAGCCCTCGCCGTACTCGCTCTTCGACCAGCGCCACGGCCGCACGGCCCTGCTCCTCGCCGAACGGCCCAGCGCGAAACAGCGGCGGTCGGCGGGTCACCCAGGTGGTCGTCGCGGCGACCTCGGCGATTTCCAGCAGATGTTGCACCGCGGAGGTGCCGCCGCCCACCACGATCACCCGCTGCCCGGTGAACGCCCCGGGCCCCGGATAGCGTGCGGTGTGCAGTTGGCGGCCCGTGAACGTCTCCTGCCCCGGGTAGCGCGGCCACAACGGGCGGTCCCAGGTGCCGGTCGCGTTGATCACGGCACGGGCCGCCCAGGTGCCCGCCGACGTCTCGACCAGCAGTCGCCCCTCGCCCCCCTCGCGCACCGCGCTGACATCGACGGGGCGGCGTACCTGTAGTGCGAAGGCGCGCTCGTAACGGGCGAAGTACGCGCCGATCACCTCGGCCGAAGGCCGGGCGGGATCGGCCCCGGTCAACTCCATACCGGGCAGCGCGTGCATGCCGTGCACCTTGCCGTACGTCAAAGTAGGCCAGCGAAACTGCCAGGCGCCGCCCGGCGCGGGGGAGTGGTCGAGTACGACGAAGCCCGTACCCGGCTCGTACCCACGCCGCCGCAGGTGGTAGGCGCTGGAGAGGCCAGCCTGGCCGGCACCGATCACGGCGACCTCGATGGGTTGCGGCGAGCGCCCCCGCCCATCGCTCTCCGCCGTGAGCCCGGCGCCCGGGGCTGGGCTCGCGCCGGGGGCCGCGCCCGGATCGTCCTGCGTCCACTGCTCGCGCACCGCCTGGATGTTGTTCACGGTTGTACCAACTAAGGTCGGGTGGGAAAACTTCCCCGCGTCGCCCGAGGTCGCCGAGCCCGCCATATCGGCTGGTCACGGCCTCCCCGGTGCGCGCCGTGACCGGAGCCCACAGCAACCTCGCCGGGGCCGCCCCAAGGGCCGGAGCGCGCCTGCCGGGCAGAGCCCGTCCGGCCCCGCTGCGCTGGGCGAGGCCGGACGGAGCCACCGCTGCCCCTCACCGCCCCCCGGCGATCAGCAGCGGTGCGCCGCCCGGCGCGGACGCCGGGCGGCCGTTCGCGGCGGCCGACTGGGGGCGCGCAACCGGCGTGGGCTCAGCCAGCAGCCCGCGCGCCGCAAGCTCAGGCGTCACGCCCTCCCCGAACCAGTACGCCTCCTCCAGATGCGGATAGCCCGACAGTACGAAGTGGTCGATGCCAAGCGCGTGGTACTCCTCGATCCGATCGGCGACCTCCGCATGGCTGCCGACCAGCGCCGTGCCCGCACCGCCTCGCACCAAGCCCACCCCCGCCCACAGATTCGGCGAAATCTCCAGGCCGTCCCGCGAGCCACCGTGCAGCGCGAGCATCCGCTGCTGGCCCACCGACTCGCTGCGCCCGAGCGCCTGTTGGGCCGCGGCCACGGTGTCCGCGTCGAGGTCGCCAAGGAGCCGATTGGCGGTGGCCCACGCCTCCTTGGCCGAGTCTCGCGAGATCGTGTGCAGCCGAATACCGAACCGCACCTCGCGCCCCTCCTGCTCCGCGAGGCCCCTGATCCACTCGACCTTCTCCCGCACCTGCGCGGGCGGCTCGCCCCAGGTGAGGTAGACGTCCGTGTGCCGCGCGGCCACCGGACCCGCAGCCGCCGACGAGCCACCGAAGAAAATCTGCGGCAGCGGATCGGGCGGCAGCGCCGTCAGCCCGCCCTCGATCTGGTAGTGCTCGCCGGAGAAGTCGTACGGCTCACCGCGCCACGCGCCCCGGACGACGGAGAGGAACTCGGCCGTACGGGCGTACCGCTGGTCGTGGTCGAGATGGTCACCGAACCGGCGCTGCTCGGTGGAGTCGCCGCCGGTCACCACGTTGAGCAGCAGCCGCCCCCGGGTGATCCGCTGATAGGTGGCCGCCATCTGGGCAGCGAGCACCGGCGAGATGACTCCGGGCCGGAACGCGACCAGGAACTTCAGCCGTTCCGTGTGCTGCGCGAGGGCGACCGTCGTCAGCCACGCGTCCTCGCACCAGGTGCCGGTGGGCGTGAGCACGGCCTCGAAACGCAGTTGCTCGGCCGCCTTGGCGATCTGCACCAGGTAGTCGATGTCGGGGGCGCGTATCCCGCTCACCGGAGTGATGCGCGAGCGCCGCACGCCACCGTCGGTATAGGCGTGCCGATCCACCAGGGTGCGGCCGTCACCGCCGGTGGGCAGGAACCAGTGCAGGTGGAGGGACATCAGCGGCCCTTTCCGTAGGAGCGAGGTGCGGTGCTTGACGGTGGCAGCCCGGCGTTGAATCGGGTGTCCACGAAGTCGCCGAACACGAATCGGCGTGGTGTGAGGCCCAGTTCGGCGAAGGTGTCGGCGATCTTCTGCTCGGACGCGATGGCGGGCTTGTCCACGGCGACGGTGACCCGGGTGCCGTGCGAGCGGTGTACCGAATCCAGTGCCGTCTCGTAGGGCAACCCGGTCTCCTTGGCCCATACCTTGGCCCACTCCTGTGGGTGCGTGAACACCCAGTCCTGGGCACGGCGCAGCCGCCGCAGGTAGTCGGCGATGGCCCGGGACTTCTTTCCGTCACCGAGCGCGGAGGGGGAGGCGACCTGAAAGCTGAGGCCGTTGACCACGCCTTGTCCGGTGGTGAGCACCCGGGCATCGGCCTGCCGCAGCGCCTGCGAGGTGTACGGGTCCCAGATCGCCCAGGCGTCCACCTTGCCCCGGGTGAACGCGGCCAGCGCATCGGCCGGCTGAAGCAGGCTGACCTTGACGTCCTTGGTCGAGAGCCCGGCCTTGGCGAGTGAGGCGGTCAGTTGGTAGTGCGCGGAGCTGCCCTGGGCGACCGCGACCGACTTGCCCTTGAGGTCGGCGGTCGTACGCAGCGTGGAGTCCTTCTTGACCACGATTGCCTCGCCGTACGAGGAGCCGTGGGACGCAGCCACCGCCTTGATCTTGGACTTCGCGGCGGCGGCGAAGACCGGCGGGGTGTTGCCGACGCCACCGATGTCCACCGCCTTCGCGTTGACCGCCTCCAGGAGTGGCGGCCCGGAGGTGAAGGTGGACCAGCGGATCTTGTACGTGAGGTCGTCCAACTCTCCGGCGGCCCGCAGTACGGCCTCTGAACCGCCCTTTTGATCGCCGACGTTCAGCGTCACGGAGCCCTTGCCATCGGTGTTGCCCGAGCCGCCCGAGTCGTTCGCGGACGAGGCTCCCGAGCAGCCGGCGAGCAGCAGGGCGAGGGGAAGGAGGAGGGCCGGTAGGACCGGGGTGGTGCGCGCGCTCATCTCAGCGAATCCGTTCGTGTGGGGTGGCACGAGGCCGACCGAGCTCTTCTGGGGCGAGTGAGGTGCCCTGGGCAGATGCGGTGACTGAGGCGGATGCGATGACTGAGGTAGATGTGGCGACCGAGGCAGATGTGGCGACCGAGGCAGATGTGGTGACTCCCAATTGGTCCAAGAGCTCTGCCCGCAGTGCGGCGAATCCCGGATCAGCAAGGTCACGCGGCCTTGGCAACGCCACCGGCGTCTCGTACGCGATCACGCCGCCGTCCATGACCAACGCGCGGTCGGCCAGCAGCAGGGCCTCCTCGACGTCGTGTGTCACCAGCAGCACCGCGCAGCCACGCCGCTGCCACACGTCGGCGACGAGTCGCTGCGCGGTGATCCGAGTCAGCGCATCCAGCGCGCCGAACGGCTCGTCGAGCAGCAGCAGATCCGGCTCCCGCACCAGCGCCCGGGCCAACGATGCGCGCTGCGCCTCGCCGCCGGAGAGGGTCTTGGGCCAGGCGGTGGCTTGTTCGGTGAGCCCGACCTCGGCCAGCGCCCGTTCCGCGAGCGCACGCCCGGGGCGCCCGGGGAGGCCGAGCAGCACGTTGTGCCACACCCGCTTCCACGGCATCAGCCGAGGTGCCTGAAAGGCGACGGCCCGGCGCCGTGGGACCAGCACCCGGCCCTCGATCTCCCGGTCGAGCCCGGCCAGTACCCGCAGCAGTGTGGACTTGCCGCAGCCGCTGCGGCCGAGCAGGGCCACGAACTCGCCCGGCCTGACGGTGAGATGGAGATCGTCGATGACCCGCCGACCGTCGAAGGAGCGCGTCAGCCCTGCGACCTCGATGGCGGCTGCATCGGCGTCCTGATCGGTGGTTGTGGTTGTGGTTGTGGTTGTGGTGGTTGTGGTGGTTGTGGCGGTGGCGGCGGGGGTCTGGGGGCTCGGCTTGCCGTGGGGAGCGGTTGTGGCGGTTGTGGCCTGGTTGGCAGCCGTCTTCCCGATGGGGACTATGCGCCCGTGAACGTCGGTCGCCATTGCAGCAGCAGCCTTTCCAAAGTGCGGACGATGAAGTCGGCGAGTAGTCCAAGGACCGCGTAGACGAGCAGGCAGACCACGATCACGTCGGTTTGGAAGAATTCCCGTGCCCGGTTGAGCAGGAAGCCGATGCCCTCGTCGGCGTTGATCGTTTCGCCGAAGACCAGCGCCAGCCATGCGGTGGCCAGCGAGTACCGCAGCCCGGTCATGGCACCGGGCAGTGCGCCCGGCAGGACCACGTGCCGGACCAGGCCCCACCGACCTAGCCCGAGCGCGGTTCCGGCCTCGATGAGTTGGGCGTCCACGCCGCGAATGCCCGCGTAGACGTTGAGGTACAGGTGGAAGGCGACGCCGAGGGCGATCAGCGCGATCTTGGGGGCCTCGCCGATGCCGAGCCAGATGATGAACAGCGGAATCATGCCGACCCAGGGAATGCTGCGCAGCATGTGCACGGTGGCGTCGATCAGGTCCTCGCCGAGCCGGGAAAGCCCGGAGATGAGGGCCAGCGTGATGCCGATGACGCCGCCGAGTGCGAGGCCGATGAGGACGCGCTGCACCGATACGGCCATGGCACCGGGCAGGGTCCCGTCCTGGGTCAGGTCGGCCGTGGTACGGGCGATGGTGCCGGGTGAGGCGAGGGTGTCGGGGCTGAGGGCCCCGGTTGCGCTGCATATCTGCCAGAGCGCGAGAAGAAAGACGGGGCCGATGGCACGGCGCAGCCAACGCGGCACGGCGCGGCGGCGTGTGGACAGCGGAATGACCGGTTCGAGGACCGGAGGCATGGGGGCTCCACGGAAGTGGGTAGGCCGGGGCGCCTGAGACGCGTACGGACGCGGAGCGCGCACGGGTGCCCAGGCGAGCGGCGGGGAAGGGCGTGGCTCGACAGCGCGTACCGCACGACGCCGGGCGCCGGGTTACGGACGGACCCACACGCGGCGTAGCACACGACGCGCGCCGTAGCCCACGAAACCTTGGGACCGGGCGGTACCAGCTGTCAGCCCGAGAGGGCAATCAGCGCGAGAGCGAAAGAGGCGTCAGCGGGCGTGGCGACACGCGGCGGATACCACCCGGAGCAGGTCGATGTGACCGCGCGTGGTGAGCAGGGCTGACATAGACATGCCCATGAACGTAGCGACGGGTTCCGTTCGAGGTCAACGTCCGTCTCGTCTGCCGGACCTTTGTTGCGATCGCTTTACGGGCGTACGTACCGGCGCGCGCTGGCGGGGCAGGGGCGCGAGGGGTGGGGGAGCCGGGGAGGGGCGGCGGGTTTTCTCTCGCGGCGTGACTGTTTGGGCCGTGACTGTTTGGTATCCGCGGGGAGCGGTTACCCGGACGATCCGGACAGCGTCGCCGGGCGGTGGCCAGCGGTAGTGCTGGTTGTCCAGCACTACCCAGCAGTGCGCGGGAAGCCCAAGGAGGCCCCCGAGCCCGAGCACCAGACCGCAGCACGGCCCGTACGAGCACTGAATACCAGCTCCGACTACCAGCCCCGAGTAAGCCGGAAGAGGCCCGAACGAAGCTGAAACACAGCATGACCAGCCTCAAACAGCCCGAAGAAGCCTGAAGAAGCCTGAAGAGGAGGACCCATGAGTGGTGAGTCCGCAAATGCCGGCACCGAGCGCGTGCAGCAGACCGGGCAGGCGGCCAAGGACGAGGCGTCGGCGGCGGCCGGGCACGCCAAGCGGGCCGCTGGCGACGTGGCGGGTACCGCCGCGCAGCAGGCCAGGACCGTGACGGACGAGGCCAAACAGCAGGCAGGTGCGGCGGTCCACGACCTCAAGGGGCGCGTCGCCGAAGAGGCGGAGGGCCAGGCCGATCGCATGGCGCACACGCTGCGGCAGTGGTCGGATGACCTGGCCGAACTCGCACGCAATGCGTCCGATGAGTCCCCCGCCCGAAGCGTGGTGGCCCAGGCCGCGGACGGTGGCCGTCGCGCCGCCGACTATCTGGACCGACAGGGCGTGAGTGGCCTGGTCGATGATCTCCAGGGCCTCGCCAGGCGGCGGCCGGGGGCGTTTTTGGGCGGCGCTGTACTGGCCGGAGTGGTCGTCGGCAGGCTCGCGAAGGCGGGCAGCGGCTCGAACGGCTCGGCCGCCAGCACCGGAAACGGTGGCGTACGGGGTGCCGGTCAGGGCACCGCGGACGGGCGGGCGTCGGCCACAGCAGGGCGCGGTCTGCCCCAGGACGGGCAGGCCCTGCCGCAGGACTCCGCATACCCGGACCTGCTCGGATACCCGGAGAGGTGACATGTCTATTTCCACTTCTGGTGCTACTTCCTCCCGCGGTCTCACCCGGCCGCCGGAGGGTCCACCGCCGAGCTCCGACGGCCACGACCCGTACCAGCCCCTCCCGTACGCGTCCGCTTCCTTCCGTCGTGAGCGGGACAGGTCACTCGGTGAGCTGATGTCCGAGGTCACCTCGGACATGCAGCAACTTCTCCGCCAAGAGGTGGAGTTGGCGAAGGCCGAGGTGCGGGAGGAGGCCACCAAGGCGGGCAAGGCCGCGGGCATGTTCGGCGGCGCTGGATTCGCCGGCTACATGGTCGTGGTGCTGCTGTCGCTGACGGCGGTGTTCGCACTGGCCAACGTGATGGACCTGGCCTGGGCCGCGCTCATCGTCACCGCTATCTGGGCGGTGGTGGCAGCGGTGCTGTTCATGCGGGGCCGCTCTCAGATGCGCAACGTATCGCCGAAACCGGAACACACCATGGAGACGCTCAAGGAGGACGCGCGATGGGCACGTCACCCGATCGGATAAGGGCCGACATCGAAACCACCCGGGCCAAGCTGTCCGCGGATCTCGATCAGCTGGCTGACCGCACCAGCCCGCGCCGGATGGCGCACCGCCGCGGGCGGCGGATGCGTAACTCGGTATCCGGGATGCGCGAACGGGTCATGGGCACCGCCTCGCACACCACGAGCAAGGCCGGAGACCGCACCCAGGAGGCGGCGGAACGGGCCCAGCAGGCGGCAGGATCGGCGCGGGAGAGCGCGGGCCAGGCGGCGGATACCGCCAAGCACGCGGCCGGCCAGGCCAGCGAAGCAGTCCGCCAGGCCCCCGAACAGGCGGTGGCCCAAACCCAGGGCAATCCGCTGGCGGCCGGTCTGATCGCGTTCGGCGCCGGGCTGCTCGTTGCCTCGTTGGCCCCCGCTTCGCGAGCCGAAGAGCAGGCCGCGGCCCAGCTCTCGGAGCACGCCAGCGGCGTCATCGAGCCGGTCAAGCAGGCCGCCACCGAGTCCGCCCAGCACCTCAAGGAGGACGCCACCAACACGGCCAAGCGCGCCGCCGATGAGGTCAAGGGGACGGCGACCGGGGCAGCCCGCACCACCCAGGCACAGGCGCGCGAACGAGCGGGCGACGTCACCGAGCACGCCCGCCGCTCGGGCGCGAACGTGGCCGACGAGGCCCGCGGGAGCGACGGAGCGTCGTAACAGCGGCGGCGGTCCCCAGACAAGCGCGAGCGCCGCCCCATACCCTGCGGCGGCGCGGAACGGAGCTGGTGAGCAACCATGGCGTTGCACAAGGCAGGACCGAAGCGGCGGCATACGTCGGAGCCGGCCAGGCCGGAGTACGACGCGCCGCAGCGGGGCGCCTCCGTGGCCGGGAGCCCCGGGGGCGGGGCGGAAGGCGCGCCCCCGGCGGCTCGCGAGCGGGCGCAGCCTGCGCAGGAGGACGGGCAAGGGGCCCAGCGGCGGGGTGAGGAACCCGCACAGCAGGGCGGCCAACCGGCGGGGGAGCGGCACGGGCAGCAGCCCGCAACGGCGCCGACCAAGTTGCCCAAACGGTCCTGGGGCGCGGTGTTCAAGCGCACGGTGCGGGAGTTCAAGGACGACAACCTCAGCGACTGGGCCGCGGCCCTGACGTACTACGGCATACTGTCGATCTTCCCGGCCATGATCGCTCTGCTGTCGATCGTGGGGCTGCTAGGCACCTCGCAGGTCAACTCGCTGATCGACAATGTGCGCGACCTCGCGCCTGGCGCCGTCCAGGACACCCTCGTCAGCATGCTGGAGCAGATGCGGGACAACCAGGGCAAGGCGGGGATCGCGCTTGCCATCGGTGTCCTGGTCGCCCTGTGGTCGGCCTCGGGCTACATCGCCGCATTCATGCGTGCGTCGAACGCCGTGTACGACATCGGCGAGGGGCGCCCCGTATGGAAGACGCTGCCCACCCGCTTCGCCATCACCCTTGTCGTGGTCGTGCTGCTCGCGGCCCTGGCGGTCGGCGTGGTGTTCACCGGCACGCTGGCCAAGAAGGCCGGTGATGTCATCGGCGTGGGCGGCACGGCCATCACGGTGTGGAACATCGCCAAGTGGCCCGTGATGCTGCTGCTGTTCAGCGTGATCGTCGCCCTGCTGTACTGGGCGGCCCCCAACGTCAAGCGCAGCTTGCGCTGGGTCAGCCCCGGCAGTGTCCTGGCGATCATCATCTGGATCGTCGCGTCCGCCGCCTTCGCGGTGTACGTGGCCAACTTCGGCAGCTACAACAAGACGTACGGAAGCCTCGCGGCGATCGTCATCTTCCTGGTGTGGCTGTGGATCTCCAACCTCGCGATCCTGTTGGGCCTGGAATTCAACGCGGAACTGGAACGCAGCCGAGCCATCCAAAACGGCCATCCGCCCACCGAGGAGCCCTACGTCGAACCACGCGACACCCGCAAGCTCTGACCTGCGTAGGCGTTGGACGCCGCCACTGCCAACTGCGGCTCCCGGCCGGTGAGGTGAAGTATCCCCGTGCGTGGCACCGTCAGGCCGGTGTCACGCACCGGCCGGGCCCGCCACATGCGCCGCTCGCCGGGGGCCGCGCGGCAGATCACAGCGGTGCGGCCGGTCGAAGCCGGACATCCGGGTGTGGCCGTGCGCCGTGACGAGGCCACACCCGGTCCGGGCCGCACGTCAGGATGGGACCATGAGCGCATCGTTTTCCACCCGGGTACTCGACATCACCACCGGCTCCCAGGAGACGGTCACTGATCTGACGTCTGAGTGCGCCGACTTCCTCCGGCAAGCAGCCGCCCACCGCGACGGCCTGCTGAACATCTTCGTCCCACACGCGACGGCCGGCGTGGCCATCTTGGAGACCGGCGCGGGCAGCGACGAGGACCTGTTGACCATCCTGCGCGACCTCCTCCCGGCCGACAACCGCTGGCGCCACCGCCACGGCACCCCTGGCCACGGCCGCGACCACGTGCTCCCTGCCCTGGTGGCACCCCACGCGACGTTGCCGGTCGTGGGCGGTGAACTGGCGCTGGGAACGTGGCAGTCGGTGTGTTTGGTGGATACGAACGTTGATAACGCCAACCGTCAGGTGCGGCTGAGCTTCCTGGGTGGGTGAGTCGCTTCGGTGGAACTGCGGGGACAACGCCTGCCTGATCGTGCAAGCGCCCCACCACAGCGGGCAGCATGGCGAGCGGAGTCTCCTTCCCCGCTGCACTTTCCTGCCTGGCCGTAACACGAGTTCTCGTACCGGGAAGCTGGGACTCACCGTCTGGAGCGCGCCGGCCTCGTCTCAACGCGGCCCCGCGCCCACCAGCGCGTGGATCACACCGACAGCGTCCAAGCCCTGGCGGCGACGAACGGCGGCGTGTGTCTCCCACTTCTGGGGGTCATCTCGTCCATGACGGCCATGTGGCACCGCCATGCGACCCGCCACAGACCGGCCCCCTCGGACCCCCGGCAGGGACCATCGGCCCATGGGGCTGGCGGTGGGGCGGCAGGAGGCTGGTGCCGAGGGGCAGCAGGCGTGGGCAGTGGGCCCGCGAACCGCTCGGGCTCCTCGTGCCGGTCTCGATGATGGAGGACACCATGACGCAGTCGGAAGCCACGTCTCGCAGGGGCGGCGCAGGGCCCGACGGTGTCGGAGGGCCCTCCGACACCGTCATCGCCATAGACGGCTTGGTGGCTCAGGCGACGAAGGCCCTGGCTGACTTCGAGTCCCTGACCCAGGAGCAGGTGGACCACATCGTGGCCAAGGCTTCGGTGGCCGCGCTCGACCGGCACACGGACCTGGCCCGGCTGGCCGTGGAGGAGACCGGTCGCGGGGTGTTCGAGGACAAGGCGGTGAAGAACATGTTCGCCTGCGAGCACGTGACGCACAGCATGGCGCAGACGAAGACCGTTGGAGTCATCGCCCGTGACGACATCGACGGTGTGGTGCAGATCGCCGAGCCCGTCGGCGTGGTGTGCGCGGTCACCCCGGTCACCAACCCGACGTCCACGACCGTCTTCAAGGCGCTGCTGGGCCTCAAGACCCGCAACCCGGTGGTCTTCGCCTTCCACCCCTCCGCCCAGCGGTGCAGCGCCGAGGCCGCGCGGATCATCCGTGACGCGGCGGTGGCGGCCGGCGCCCCCAAGCACTGCGTTCAGTGGATCGAGGAACCCTCCATCGAGGCGACGGGCCTGCTGATGCGTCATGCGGGCGTCGCGTTGATTCTCGCTACCGGCGGCAACGGCATGGTCAAGGCGGCCTATTCGGCGGGCAAGCCGGCGGTTGGTGTTGGCGCCGGCAACGTACCCGCCTATATGCACCGCAGCGCGGACCTGCGCAGGGCCGTCAACGACCTAGTGCTGTCCAAGTCCTTCGACAACGGCATGATCTGCGCGTCGGAGCAGGCGGTCATCCTCGACCACAGCGTGTACGACGCGGCCCTGGCGGAGTTCCGCACGCTACATGCCCACGTCGCGGCGCCCGAGGAGAAGCGGAAGTTGGAGGCGTACCTCTTCCCGGCCCCGGGGGCGGGGCAGGAGCCCAAGGTCAATGCCGAGGCCGTCGGGCAGAGTGCGGCGTGGATCGCCGAGCGGGCCGGCTTCGCCGTCCCCCGTGACACCTCCTTGCTGCTCGTCGAAGCGGACAGTGTGGGGCCGCAGGAGCCGCTCACGCGGGAGAAGTTGTGCCCGGTCCTGGCCGTGCTGCGCGCGGGCACCACCGACCAGGGGTTCCAGCGGGCGGCCGAGATGGTGGCCTTCCACGGCCAGGGGCACAGCGCTGTCATCCACACCGGGGACCCGAGCCTCGCCGAGGAGTACGGGCGTCGGATGAAGACGGTGCGCGTCATCGTGAACGCACCCTCCTCGCAGGGCGCTATCGGCGGCATCTACAACCGCCTGCTGCCGTCGTTGACGCTGGGCTGTGGCTCTTGGGGCAGCACGTCGGTGTCTGACAACGTCTCCACCGCCCAACTGTTGAACATCAAGCGCGTGACGACCCGCAGGAACAACATGCAGTGGTTCAAGGTCCCCCCGAAGATCTACTTCGAGCCCCACTCGATCCGATACCTGACCGCTATGCCGGACGTCCACCGCGTCACCATCGTGACCGACGCAACCATGACCCGCCTGGGGTACGTGGACCGTGTCAACCGCGTC
Source organism: Streptomyces zagrosensis (assembly GCF_014203645.1). GTDB lineage: Bacteria > Actinomycetota > Actinomycetes > Streptomycetales > Streptomycetaceae > Streptomyces > Streptomyces zagrosensis. The sequence goes on from NZ_JACHJL010000016.1 coordinate 56,381, forward strand.
CTGCAACGCCGTGACCAGCCGGTGACCGTGCAGGTCCTCGACGACGTGCAGCCGGAGCCGAGCATCGACTCGGTCCAGCGCGGGGCCGCGATGATGCGGGACTTCCGCCCCGACACGATCATCGCCCTGGGTGGGGGCTCGCCGATGGACGCGGCCAAGGTGATGTGGCTGCTGTACGAGCAGCCGGACATCGACTTCTCCGACATGCGGCAGAAGTTCTCCGATATCCGCAAGCGCGCCTTCCGTTTCCCGGCGCTGGGTGAGCGCGCCCGGCTGGTGTGCGTGCCGACCACCTCGGGCACCGGGGCCGAGGTCACGCCGTTCGCGGTGATCTCCGACCCGGCCACGGGCAAGAAGTACCCGTTGGCCGACTACGCGCTGACGCCGAGCGTGGCCATCATCGACCCGTTGCTGACGGCGGAACTGCCCCCGGCGCTCGCCGCCGACAGCGGGTTCGACGCCCTGACCCACGCCACCGAGGCGTACGTGTCGGTCTACGCCAACGACTACACCGACGGCCTGGCCCTGCACGCCATCAAGCTGATCTTCGAGAACCTGACCGCGGCCGTGCACCAACGGGACACTCGGCCCGAGGCCCGCGAGAAGATGCACAACGCGGGAACCATCGCGGGCATGGCCTTCGGCAACGCCTTCCTCGGCATCGTGCACGCCATGTCGCACACTCTGGGAGCCACCTTCCACATCGCCCACGGGCGCACCAACGCGATCCTGTTGCCGCACGTCATCCGCTACAACGGCACGATTCCGGCCAAGCTGTCCGGTTGGCCGAAGTACGAGAGCTACCGGGGGCCCGAGCGCTTTCAGGACATCGCACGTGCCCTCGGACTCCAGGCCGCGACGCCCGCCGAGGGCGTCGAGTCCTACGCCGTCGCCATCGAGCGCCTGCGGGATGCGGTAGGCATCGAACCGTCCTTCCGCGCCGCGGGCGTTGATGAGTCCGCCTTCGTCAGCGCCCTGCCCCAGCAGGCCCTGGCCGCCTATGAGGACCAGTGCGCCCCCGCCAACCCACGCATGCCCATGCTCGACGACATGCAGGCCCTCATGCTCGCCGCCTATGACGCCGCACCAGGCCAGCCGTCCACATAGCCCGGCACGGAGGCGGCCGTCCTTCCGCCCAGGTTGGGGGCGGTGTTCACCAGAACGCCGCCCCCAACACGCGTGTGTCTCACCGCGGTATCCAGCCCCTGCGCTGCGCTCGGCGACTGGCGCTCAGCCGCGCACCGTACCGTGAGCGCGTACGGGGTCGAGCACCGACGAAGGAGAAGCCGGTGAGCGAGGGGCTATCGCACATGCCGCAGATGCGGCTGGACGAACTGTTGGAGGAGTTGCAGGCACGTATCAATACGGTGCGCGGCACCCGGGACCGGGTGCACAGCCTGCTGGAGGCCGTGGTCTCGGTGGGCCGGGAGCTGGACCTGACGCAGGTGCTGCGACGCATCGTGGAGGCCGCGGCGCTGCTCGTCGATGCCCAGTACGCAGCCCTCGGGGTGATCGGACCCGACGGCCGGACCCTGTCGCAGTTCCTGACCGTCGGGCTGACCGAGCCGGAGATCGCTGAGATCGGTCCGTTGCCCGCCGGGCACGGACTGTTGGGCGAACTCATCCACAACCCCGAGTCGTTGCGGCTCACCGACTTGTCCCAACACGTCTCCTCGTACGGCTTCCCCGCCCACCATCCCCCGATGCGCACCTTCCTCGGGGTGCCGATCCGCATTCGGGACGAGGTGTTCGGCAACCTCTACCTGACGGACAAGCGCGGCGGCGCGTCCTTCGACGCCGAGGACGAGACCGTGATCTCCACCCTGTCGGTGGCGGCCGGCGTCGCGATCGACAACGCCCGGCTCTATGAGGGAGCGCAGCGGCAGCAACGGTGGCTCCAGACCAACACGGAGATCACCAGCAGCCTGCTGTCGGGCAGTAGCCGGGTGGAGGTGCTGGGGCTGATCGGGCACCGGGCCCGGGAGATCACCAACGCCGAGTTGGCGGACGTGTGCGTTCCGGTCACCGGCACGGACGAGCTCGTCGTGGAGCTGGCCAGCGGCGCGGACAGCGACGTGCGCCGGGGGCTGGTGATGTCGGTGGAGGGAACGCTGTCGGGCGCTGCCTACCAGTCGGGTACGCCGGTGACCTCGTCCAGCATCGCAACCGACGAGCGCTTCACGGCCGGCCCGCGACGGTTCGACGGGCTGGGGCCCGCAGTCGCCGTGCCGCTGGGGTCCACGGCGGGGAAGAGACGAGGTGTGCTCCTGTTGGCCCGTGCCACCGGCGAGCCGGTCTTCACCGACGACGAGCTCCGCCCCCTTCTCGGCTTCGCCGATCAGGCCGCCCTGGCCCTGGAACTGGCCGAGCACCGGCGGGACGCCGAGCAGCTCACCTTGCTCGAAGACCGTGACCGGATCGCCCGCGATCTGCACGACCTGGCGATCCAACGGCTGTTCGCGACGGGCATGACGCTCCAGAGCGCCGGGCGGTTCATCCAGCACACCGGAGCCGCCGATCGGGTGGCACGGGCCGTGGACGACCTGGACGAGACCATCAAGATCATTCGTTCGACGATCTTCGCTCTGCGGGCACGCGACGACGCGGACGCGCCGACGCTGCGGGCGCGGGTGGCCCGAGCGGTGGGCGAGGCGGCGAGTTCGTTGGGGTTCCCGCCGCGGCTCAGCATGGAGGGGCTGCTGGACACCGACGTGCCCGCGGAGCTGGCCGACCACGTCATGGCGGTCCTCAACGAGGCCCTGAGCAATGCCGCCCGGCATGCGCGGGCGACGCGCCTGGAGGTGGCCCTCCAGGCCACCGGCAAGGAGGTGGTGTTGGCGGTGACCGACAACGGTGTGGGTATTCCGAGCGACGGCCGGCGCAGCGGTCTGGAGAACCTCGCCGAGCGGGCACGCGGCGCGGGCGGGACCTTCGAGGCGCTCGCGCCGCCGGAGGGCGGCAGCCAACTGGTGTGGCGGGCCCCGCTGCGTGAAGAGGAGTAGCCGGGGACGGGCCTGGCTCAGGGTATTCCGGCGTTGGGAACCTGCGAGGCGTCAGCCGCCAGCAGCCTGAAGCCGGTGATGAGATCGGGCCGGATGCGCACCGCGTACGGCATGGGCTCCGGCGCCCAGGGGTGGAGCACCCGGAGGTAGTGGGCCAACTCTTCCTCGTCGGTGACGAGGGTGGCGTATCCGGTGACGATGACGCTCCAGCCCAGGTGCGTGACCGGATCGATGGTGTCGGTCTCGTAGGCGACCATCACATCGGGTGCGCCGGGAGGGGCCGTCACCGCGGACAGCGTCGCGCCGGGGTGGGTGCGGATGATGACGTTGTCGCCGTCCACCAGGTGGTTGACCGGCCGCACGGCGGGCAGGGCGTGCTGGGTGAAGACGATGCGGCCCACGGAAACGGAGCCGAGCAGCCGAAGCGCCTCGCCCCGCTCCACGGCTGCCATGCGCCGTGCCAACGGGTGCCGGGGCCCCGTCAGGGTTTGCTGCTGGGCGTGCTCGCTCATGTCGCCTGCCTCTCGCCCGGCCCGGCTGCGGCCGGCCATCACTGCTACGTCCAGCATCGGTGTCGGTCAGCGCTCGGGACGAGGGCCGGATGGGCCCTGTTTGTCCCGCGGTCTGGGGCCGGACGCCCTCGTGCCGTACCGGCCTACTGGAAGTGGCAGGTGACGATGCGGTCGAGGCCCAGGGTGCGGAAGACGCGCGCTGGCCCCGGAGTGATGGCCCGCAGACCGAGACATGTGCCCACGGACTCGCACCGCCGGTGCAGGCGCACGAACAGCGCGACCCCGGAGCTGTCGCAGAAGGGAACGCCCGACAGGTCGAGCGTGACCTCTTCTTCTTCGCCGCGCAGCACCAACGTCGTCAGGACGGGTTCGATGCGGGTGACGGTGTGCAGGTCGAGCTCGCCGGTGAGGCGGACGACGGGAGTGCTCTTGCCGGGCGCTCGGGCCGCCGACACGATCGATGGGGCGGTCATGGGCTTGTCTCCTCGGCAGGGAACGTGTGGCGGGGCGTGTCGCATCCCCTAAGTAATGCCCCCAGCCCATCAGAGGCAGCACGGGCCCGGGAGGCCCGCCCGCCCCTGGCACGGGGCCGAAGGTCCCTATCACGGCGGGATGTTCGGCGGCTTTCGTGCGCCGAAGCTCGGCCACCGGCGCGCCGGGGTCTCGAAGCGGGCGCGCACCGATGTACCCGGTGCGGGCGGGGCGCGCCGCGGCGCAGACTGTAAAGAGGGCCGACCGGCCCTATGCCGCCCGGCCCTGGCGCGGAATCATGCGGAAGCCCGCTGGTGCGGACCGGTTAGAGCGATACGGAGTGTGTGATGACGGAAAGCACGTCTGGTGGCGACGCGCGGACACCGATCGGTGTCTTCCTGCTCGATGACCACGAGGTGGTACGGCGCGGAGTGCGGGACCTCCTGGACGCTGAGCCCGACATGACGGTGCTCGGGGAGGCGGGCACCGCCGAGCAGGCCCTGGTGCGCATTCCGGCCCTGCGCCCGCAGGTGGCCGTGCTGGACGTTCGGCTGCCGGACGGTGACGGCGTCAGCGTCTGCCGTGAACTGCGCTCCCGCATGCCTGACTTGACCTGCTTGATGCTGACCTCCTTCGACGATGAGGAGGCGCTGCTGGATGCGATCATGGCGGGGGCCTCCGGATACGTCCTGAAGCAGATCAGCGGCACCGACCTGATCAGCGCGGTCCGCACCGTGGCCGCCGGCCAGTCGATGCTCGATTCCGGGGCGGCCACCCGACTCATGGCGCGGCTGCGGGGCGGGGCCGACGCCGAGAAGCAACAGCAGGGGCTGCCCGATCTGACCGAGCGCGAGCGTGAGGTCCTGGACCTGGTGGGGGAGGGGCTGACGAACCGGGAGATCGGCAAGCGCCTGTTCCTCGCGGAGAAGACGGTCAAAAACAACATCTCCCGACTCCTGGCCAAGCTCGGGGTGGAACGCCGGGTACAGGCAGCGGTCATCGCGACCGAGGTCCGGGCCGCTCGCGGGCAGCAGGCCGGGGGCCGGCCAGTGGAGGAGCGCGGCTCGTACCACCGCTGAGTGGACCGGCCGGGCCGGGCCCTGCGTGTCGCGCGGTGCGCACCGGTCGCGTCTACCGCAGTGGCCGCGTGGCGGGGTGGGGCAGGATGCCGAAGCTGGCCCGCCCACCCCGCCGCGTGGTGTGCGGCTCACCCGTGCGGCACGACCGCCACGGGGCACGGCGCGTGGTGCAGTACGGCGTGGGCGACCGAGCCGATGCGCGTGCCGACTGGGGAGCGGCGGGTGCGGCGACCGATCACCACCAGGTCGGCAGTGGAGGCGGCCGAGAGCAAGGCGCGGCCCGCGCTGCCCAACTCCACGTGCGCGACCACCGGAACGTCGGGATAGCGCTCCCGCCACGGCGCCAGGACCTCGGTCAGCTCCTTCTCCTCCCACGGCTGTAGCCCCTCGGCCCCGACCACGAACTCCGCTGTCCGCCGGCCCGCTTGCCAACAGCATCGCCCCAGGTCACAACAGAGACTGAGGGCCCTTTGGGCCGCGTCCGGCCGCCGACCGGCCCGCGTTCCGCCGCCGTTACGGACCTGGGGGAGTCGGCAACACGACTCGCGGCGGGCACGGTTGGCCGCCCGTACAGCACCTGTGGCCCCCACCGGGCGGGCGAGCGACTACGAGGCTGGAGGCCCGACTGCCCACCGCAGAGCGCGGCGTATGACACAGCACGTCGTATGAGGAGGCACGCCTGTGTTCCCTATGCTCTCCGTTGGCGCGACGGGCCGCCCGCGAGCTCGACCGCCGCCCGCTTGGCCGCGCGCGAGGCGCAGCGCGCCGTGCTCTCCCACTGCGCTTGGTGTACGTCATGAACCGCCGGGGGCGCGGCCCCCGGCAGGGCCAGCCGACTGGTGTCCTCTATCCCGCCCCATCGCGCGCACACCACGACAAGTGACCGTTGAACTCCGCTCCGCCCACCCCGACTTGTCCATCTCGGCAGTGGTGGGGGTATTCGGTAGCCCGGCCACCGTGCTGGACCTGACTGCCGAGCAGCCGGACATGCTGGTGCTCGGCTCGTAAACGGGGCTTGACCGGATGGGCCGTCAGGCCGCCTGGGCAAGCCACAGGTCGGGCCCGAACACCTCGTAGTGGATGTCGCGTGCGGCCACGCCACGGCCGAGGAGCTGACCGCGGACGGCGCGCATGAAGGGCAGCGGCCCGCACAGGAACACCACCGCGTCGGCGGGTACGTCCACCCCATCGAGGTCCATGAAGCCGCCGCGTGCCTCGGGGACGTCCGCGGCGCACCGCTCGTACCAATAGGTGGCGCGCGCGTCAGGGAGTTGGGCGACCGCCTGCGCCATGTCCGCGCGCAGCGCGTGAGCTGGGAGTGACCTGTCCGCATGGAGCACCACGACCTGCCGATAGGAGGTGGTGGCGGCCAGTTGCCTGAGTATGCCGACCATCGGGGTGCAGCCGATGCCTGCGGACACCAACACCACGGGCCGGTCGGACTCGTCCAGGGTGACCTCCCCGAACGGAGCGGAGAGCGCCAGGTGGTCTCCCGTGCGCACGTGGTCGTGCAGGAAGGCGGAGACCTCGCCGTCCGGAGCGTCGTCACCGCGCAGGCGCTTGACCGTGATGCGCCATGTGGCGTCGCCGGGCGCCGAGGTGAGGCTGTACTGGCGCAACTGGTGCACGCCGTCAGGCATGCGCACCCGCACGCTCACGTACTGGCCCGCGCGTGCCGCCGGTGCCAACCCCCCGTCGCTGGGCCGTAGGAGGAAGGACACCGTGTCAGGGGTCTCCTCGTGGCGTTCGGTCACCGTCCACCGTCGCCAGGGCGCCTCCGGCTGGACCTGCGCCTCCCAGTACAGGCGCGCTTCCAAGGCGATGAGGGCTCCAGCCAGCAGCCAGTAGACCTCGTCCCAGGCCGCCGCGACCTCGGGGGTGACTGCCTCACCCAGCACTTCGGCTATCGCGGCGAAGAGGTACTTGTGGACCAGGGTGTACTGCTCGGGGGTGACGCCGACCGCGGCGTGCTTGTGCGCGATACGGGCGAGGAGCGCGTCGGGGCGTACATCCGGTTGTTCGAGCAGCGCACCGGCGAAGGCGGCGATGGACCCGGCCAGAGCCTGCCGCTGAACTCCGCTGGCCTGGTTCCCCCGGTTGAACAGGCCGTCCAGCAACTCGGGTCGGTCGGCGAACATGGTGGCGTAAAAACGCGTGGTGATCGCGTCCAGGGCCCCGCCGACGGTGGGCAGAGTGGCTCGGATCACCGACGCGGATTCGGTGGAAAGCATGGGTCTCCTCGGTGGAGTTGTGTAGAGGGGGGAAGATGCCAAGCTGGCGGCGTCAGGACGTGTACGGACTGCCTCGGCGCAGCCAGCGGCGTTTCAGCAACTGGCTGGCGTGACTTGTCGAGCCGAACCGGTCCTTCTGGTAGCGCCACGCGTGCCCGGCGGCGCCACGGCTCTTCCACCCCCTGACCGGCAGCAGGCGAGCTCGCGGCGCCGCGGTGCGCTCCGTCTGTCAGAGGTCGGCCCCGCTGCCGTAGGGCCCGTACAGGTCAAGAAGCCGCCGGCGACTGGAGCGCAGCCGGCCGCCGATGATGCCGGCGACGTAGAGCGCGACCGCCTGCCCGAGCACCGGGTCATCGGCGCAGAGCGCGCGCACCTGGGCCGCGTCGTACTCGTCGGCTTGTACGGCGCTGAGCGCGGTGGCACCGAGGTGCCAGGTGCGCGGCGGGATCAGCCACGACCAGCCGAGCAGGGCGCCGGCGCCGAGTGACTGGACGGCGGCTGCTTGGCGGCCGGGGACGTGGACGTCGAGAGCCACGTTGCCGATGCGGATGACCCAGAAGCGGTCGGTAGAGCCACCCTCGTTGAAGATGCGGGCTCCGGCCTCGTATGTCACCTCGTGGGACAGGGCCGCGAGCGCCTCGCGCCGATCCTCCGGAAGGGCTTCGAGCAGGCCGTTTCTCGTCAGCATGGTGGGGTGTCCTTTCCTTCTGCGCCTCGCGGTGCGGAGGCATGGATATCTAGGGGGAGCACGGATGCCGTGGGGGTTGTGGTCGAGGGCGGACCACCGCCGCCTGCGGTGGGGGCTTCGCGCCGCGGTTGTCGGAGGCCGTGCGTGGCCGGTGGCGCGCACGGCCTCCCTCGGACGGCGACGGGTTAGAGCTTGCGCATCCAGTCGTCCGCGACGCCGTGTAGCGTCCGGTCGTCGAGTCGCAGGTGCGAGTCGTCGGTGCGATAGGTCAGGTGGTTCACGACGGCGAGTACGCCGTCGATCTGGCCGGTCATCCGGACCGCGATGTCGATCTCGCTCTTCTTCTCCATCCGCCCTTCGAGCTTGACGATGCCGTCGGCGACGCCGACCCGGATGTTCTGGGGAGCGAGCCACAACGTACCGACCAGCACCTCGTCGACCACCTCGGTGCGCAGTTCCGCGTCCGGTCGGAGGAAGACACCCAACAGGTCGTGCCGCGTCACGATGCCGACCAGTCGGTTGTCCTCGTCCGTCACCGGCAGTCGCTTGACGCGGTGGTGGGCCATGGTCCGTGCCGCCTCGACGACGGTCTCCTGGGGGTGCACACACACGGCGGGTCGTGACATGAGGTCCCTGGCCGTCATCGCGCGTGCCGTCCCAGCGGCCTCCCGCGCGGCCCGCGCCCGTGCGGTCAGGGCCGGCAGCCAGCGCCGGGGGTGGGTGGCGCGGTCCGACTGGCGGCGCATGAGGTCGCTTTCCGAGACGACTCCGATGACCCGGTCGTCGGCGTCCACGACCGGCAGGCCACTGATGCGGTGTCGGGCGAGGAGTTCGGCCACCTCCCGTAACGTCGCCTTCTTTTGTACGCGGACGACGTCGCCGGTCATCACATGACCGATCTTGCGGTGTTTCATGGTGTTCTCCTCATCGCGTTGTTGGGGCTGGGCCTCGTTCAGCGCAGTTGCCGCAGGAAGGGGTCACGGGCCTGGCGGGGCAGTAGCCGTACGCGCATGTCCAGCGCGGTGACGCAGTCGGGGGTGGCCAGCACTGGGTTGAGGTCGATCTCCGCGAGCTGCGGCAGGTCGCAGGCGAGCTGGGACAGGCCGACTAGTAGCCGTTCGAGCCCCGCGATATCGACGGCCCCGCCGCCCCCGTAGCCGAACAGCAGCGGTGCGCAGCGCGGCCCTGTGATCAGGTCCTGGACGTCCTGGTCGGTCAGCGGGGCGAGTCGGGCCGCGTGGTCGGCGAGCAATTCGGTGGCCGTCCCCCCGTGCCCGAAGAGCACCAGGGGCCCGAACACCTCGTCCTGCACCACCCCGGCGAACAGCTCCAAGCCCCGGTCGGCCATGGGCTGGACGAGCACTCCGCTGAGCACGCCCTGGAAGCGGCCGGCCAGATCGCGGTACGCCATCCGCACCGCGCTCTCGCCGGCCAGGTCGAGCAGTACGGCCCCCTGCTTGCTCTTGTGCACCAGGCCGGGCCAGTGCGCCTTGAGGACGACACGACCGCCTTCGGCGGCGAGGCGCGCCGCCGCGGCAACAGCCTCGTCCTCGCTGCCGGCCCAGGCCCAGGGCAGGTGGGGGATGCCGTAGCAGTCGAGCAGTTCGGCACATTCCGCAGGGCTCAGCCAGCCACCCGAACGCCCCTCGTCCGGCTGCTCGTCGAGGAAGGACGCGGTGATCCGCTCGGCCGTCGTCAGGTCGGTGACGGTCGGTGCGAGCACCTTGCCCGGTGGTCGCGCCAGCCATCGCGCCCGCCGAACGGCGTGGGCCAAGGCATGTGCGGCCGATCGGGGGTCGGCGTACGCGGGGACCCGCCCGCCCTCAGCCACCGGCAGCAGGCGTACGGCGGCCTCCTGCTCGGGAAGGACCACGGCCAGCGTCAAGGGGTGGCGGTCGGCGGCATCAGTGAGTGCCCGCAGCGGATCATCGCCGGTGGCCGCCGCCAGCGCGGTAGGCACCAGGACCACCACGACGGCATCGACTGCCCGGGACGCGCACAGCCGGTCGAGGCAGTCACCCAACTCCGCGGCGCCCACTGTCGCGGTGGTGTCGATCGGGTTGCTCAGCCGCGCCCCCTCGGGGAGTGCGGAGGCGAGGTCGGTGATCAGCTTGGCGGGCAGTTCGGGGACGGTGAGACCCGCCTCGACGCAGGCGTCAGCGGCTAGGACACCCGCTCCACCGGCGTTGCTGACGATGGCGACCCTCCCGCTGGGGGAGCGCGGCAGCCCCTCGCCGGCGCCGGGCAGCGGCTGTGCGTGCAGCAGGGCCACGGTGTCCAGCAGCTCGCTCACGGACCGGGTGGCGATCACACCGGCCTGGGTGAACAGTGCCTGCCGCGTCATGGTGGGCGTCGCCGCCGCGGCGGTGTGCGACGCTGCGGCCCTGCGCCCGGCCTCGGAGCGGCCCGCGTCCACGGTCAGCACCGGCATGCGGCGGCTGAGTCGGCGGGCGGTGCGGGAGAACGCGCGGGGATTGCCGAACGACTCCAGGTGCAGCACCGCGAGGTCGGTGACGCCGTCCTCCTCCCACCACTGGAGCATGTCGTTGCCGCTGACGTCGTACTTGTCACCGAGTGAGGCGAAGGTGGAGACGCCGATGCCCAGCCGGGACAGCCCGCTGAGCAGGGCGATGCCCACGCCGCCAGACTGCACGGCGACGCCGGCGGTGCCCGGCAAGGGCCGGCGTGCGGCGAAGGTCGCGTCCATCCGCGCCGCGGCGTCCGTGTTGGCCAGGCCCAGGCAGTTGGGGCCCACGAGCCGCATCCCGAACTGCCGACAGGTGCTCAGCAGTTCGGCCGCCTGTCGCTTGTCGAGACCGGCGGTGAGGACGAGGAGAGCTCGCGCCCCCGAGCGCCCGCACTCCTCGGCGCACGTGGTGACGGCCGCAGCGGGGACGGTCACTACGACGAGGTCGATCGGGTGCGGCAGGCTCGTCACATCGGGATAGACCGGGGTGTGTTCGATGCTGTGCGCATGCGGATTGACGGCGTACAGGCGGCCGGTGAACCCGGCCCTACGCATGTTCTTCAACACTGCGCGGCCCACGGACGTCGGCTTGCGGCCCGCTCCGACGACGGCGATGGACCGCGGGCGCAGCAGCGGCTGCAAACTGGCTGCGTCCGCGGTCCTGCCGCGCTGCTCGACCGCCGTCAGGTAGCCCTCGTCCTCGTTCAGGGGGATGGTGCAGTGCACCTCTCCCTCGGCGAGCCTCCGCGATACCCGCAGGCCAAGGTCGGCGAAGACCCGCAGCATGGCGTGGTTGTCGGCGAGCGTCACGGCGGTGAACTGTCGGACACCGTCCTCGCGCGCCGCGTGAACCAGGTGTTCGAGCAGCAACGTGCCGACGCCCTGGTGGTGGAAGTCGTCGGCGACCGTCACGGCGACCTCGGCCGATCCGGGGTCGGCTCCGGTCGCGTACTCGGCGACGCCGACGATGTGTTCCCGGCTGTCGAGGAAGGCGACCAGCGTCCGGTGGCCTGGGCGCTGCGGTGCGCAGGCCCGGTCCGCGGCCGGAGCCGCCGGCTGCCCGCCTGCCGAGAAGAAACGCAAGCGCACGTTCTCCGATGACATCTCTTCGTGCAGTCGCAGCACCATGGCGTGGTCTTCCGGGTGGGCTGCCCGTATCTCGATGGTCCTGCCGTCGGTGAGGAGCGCGTGGGCCTGCGGTGCGTACGTCGTAGCGGACATTGACCGGCCTCCGTTCGGGGTCTGCACTCAGCCTGGGCCGGCTTCGATCCGGGCTCCATGGGCTGACCGGGACCGTAAGAGGGGCCGTTCGTCCCGGGCGGGCGGGACGCGTGGGGCCAACGGCGTGCGCCGCGCTCCCGGCCGACGCCGACTTGGTTCTGGCGGCCCCGGTACCGGCTCCGGGCGCGACCGGTCGCTGCGGTACGCAACGGCCCCCCACATCGGGACGTTCGGCCCCCACGTGTGGACCGTCAGGGGCCCGTTTCCACGCCGCGGGCGCCGGCACTCTGATGAGGCACACGCAACCGGCGTGTGCACTCGGCAAGGAATGGTCACCATGGCACTGCACGAGCACTCCCACCGGCACTCCGGCCTCCGCTTCGGCTCGCGGAGTGGCTCCGCGCCGGTCAAGCACGCTGTCCACGCGGACACGTCGGTGCCGAGTGCCGGCCTCGCACGCAGCGCGGCCCTGCTGCGCCTGCTGACCGCCGGCGTCTTCCTGTGGGCCTTCTTCGACAAGGCGTTCGGCTGGAACTACGCGACGCCATCGGAGAAGGGTTGGGCCGATGGCGGCTCGCCGACGAAGGGCTTCCTCAGCGGTGTCTCGGCGGGGCCGATGGAGGCTACGTTCCACGCGTGGGCCGGGGATGCCTGGGTGGATTGGGCGTTCATGATGGGCCTGTTGGGCGTCGGTCTGGCCCTCGCGGCCGGTGTGGCGCTGCGTCTGACAGCGGTCGGGGGTACGGCCATGATGGCGCTGATGTGGGTTGCTGAGTGGCCACCCGCCAAGCACCTTTCGGACGGGGCGCCGAGCGGATCGACCAACCCGCTCATCGACTACCACGTGCTGTACGCCGGCGTCCTGGTCGCGCTGGCAGCGGCTCACGCCGGCCGCTCATGGGGGCTGGGCAGGGCATGGGAGCGGTTGCCCCTCGTGCGTGACAACCGCTGGCTGAGCTGAGCCGGATTCGCCAGGCCGGACGGTGCGCGCACCGTCCGGCCTTTTGGCTTGCCCGGCGCGTCTTCCTCGCCGGGCAAGCCTCCGCTCGCTGGCCGCGCGCCGGGGCGTGGCTGCGGGCGAAGTCAGGGACCAATTCGGCGCGCCCTCGCGCGGCAGCCGGCCGCCGTCCAGGTCCGCGCGGCCTGGTCCGACACCCGGCGCGAGGGGCGCGCCGGGTGGCTCGGCAAGCGGGGCCCAACGTCCCGCCGAACGCCCCCGACTGGCCCCTGCCTCCCGCGGCCCGCCGCGCACAGGCTGTTCTCACAGGCCACGACGACTTCACAAAGGATGGACGCGATGAGCGTACGCATCGGCATCAACGGCTTCGGACGCATCGGGCGGCAGTACCTGCGCAGCGCGCTGGAGCGTGCGCAGACGGGGCAGGGCACGCCCATCGAGGTGGTGGCCGTCAACGACATCACCCCCACCGCCACCCTGGCCCACCTGCTGGAGTACGACTCGACGTACGGCAGGCTGCGCCGCACGATCGAGCACGACGCCACGTCGATCACGGTGGACGGGCACCGCATCGCCGTGACCGCCGAGCGCGACCCGGCGGCCCTGGCATGGGGCGAGTTGGGGGTGGACGTGGTCATCGAGTCCACCGGCCGCTTCCGTACCCGCGCGCAGGCGGGCGGGCACCTGAAGGCCGGGGCCCGTAAGGTGCTGCTGTCCGTGCCCGGCAAGGACGTGGACGCCACCATCGTCATGGGCGTCAACGAGCAGGTGTACGACGCGGACCAGCATGATGTGATCTCCAACGCGTCGTGCACCACCAACTGCGTGGCGCCCATGGTCAAAGTGCTACACGAGCGCTTCGGGATCGTCCGCGGCCTGATGACCACCATCCACGGCTACACCAACGACCAGGTCGTGCTCGACGGCCCGCACAAGGACCCGCGGCGGGGGCGCACGGCAGCGGTGAACATCATCCCGACGAGCACCGGTGCCGCCCGGGCCGTGGGCCTGGTGCTGCCCGCCCTGGAAGGCGTCCTGGACGGCATCGCGGTGCGCGTACCCGTCGAGGACGGTTCCCTGACGGACCTGAGCGTGGTGCTTGAGCGACCGGCCGGGGCCGACGAGATCAACGCCGCCTACCGGGAGGCGGCCGACGGCCCGCTGCGCGGCGTCCTGCGCGTCAACGACGCGCCGATCGTCTCTCGGGACATTATCGGTGACCCCGCCTCCTGCGTTCTGGACGCACCGCTGACCCAGGCGCATGGAAGCCTGGTGAAGGCGTTCGGTTGGTACGACAACGAGGCGGGGTACACCCAGCGTCTCTTGGACCTCACCGAGCACGTGGCCGCGCGGCTTACTCCCGCCTGACGGTCACCTGTCCCAACCGGCACCGGCCCGGCCCACGCTCGCGCGGGCCGGGCCGGTGCCGTGTCCGTGAACAACGCACCGAGGCCCGTGAGGTGCCACTCAACACACCTCAACACACAGCGGGATACGCGCGCGTCCGCCGCGCGGCCGGGCGGCCGGGCGGCGGACGAGGGCGCGTCGCGGTGGACGTGAGGAGGTGGCTCAGTCGTGCGGGATGACCGCGACGGGGCAGCGGGCGTGGTGCAGCGCGGCGTGCGCGACGGAGCCGATGCGCGTGCCGATGGGGGCGCGTCGCACCCGGCGCCCGAGGACCAGCAACTCCGCGTGGGCCGTCTGGGAGAGCAGCACCTGGCCGCCGGAGCCGATTTCCACGTGCTCGCGCACCGGGACTTGGGGGAACTTCTCCCGCCACGGTGCCAGGGCCTCGGCGAGTTGCTGCTTCTCGTACGGTTCCAAGCCGCCGGCCTCGTCCGCCAGCCGCAAGGAGAGGGGGCTGTAGGCGAAGACGGGCGGCAGGCTCCACGCCCGGACGGCGCGCAGCGGCGCCCCGCGTACCGCGGCGGCCTCGAAGGCGAAGCGCAGCACCGCGGCGCTGTCCTCGGCCGAGCCCTGCTGGCCCACGACGACCTCGCCGTCCGTGCGCGCGGCCTCCTGGTCTTCGGGTGCCCGGACCGAGACGACCGGTCGCGCGACGCGGGAGATGACCTGCTGAGCGTGCGAGCCGATCAGGAACCCGACGAGCGCGCCGTGCCCACGAGAACCGAGCACCAGCAGCTCCGCGTCCTCGTTGGCTCGTACCAGCGCGGTCGTGGGCTCACCGGACAGGACAGCAGCGGTGATCTCCAGGCCCGGGTGGCGGACGGCCAGGCGCTGTCCGGCCTCGCGTACCAGGCTCTGGGCCCATTGGGCCTGCTCGTCTCTGTCGTTGACGACCGGTACTGTCATGGGCTCCCACTGCCAGGCGTGCACCACGCGCAGTGGCAGTCGGCGCCGCACCGCCTCTTCGGCCGCCCAGTCGGCGGCGGCTTCGCTCGCGGGCGAGCCGTCCACTCCCACGGTGATCGGACGAGTCATGGTCTGCCTCCAAGTGACGGACGGGCAAGGACGGAACGCCTACCCCCGTACGACCCAGCATCACGTGACGAGCCATCCCAGGTCAGGGCCTATTGGTCCCTGCCCGGGCGCCATTCGGCCGTTCCACGAATGCCTGGCGCGAGCTTTCGGCCAGCACGTGCCGAGGGACGGGGCATCATGCTGACGGATCATCCGGCACGATCCGCTGGGGCGCACGCTACGGCGCCCCGGTGAGTGTGGGAGGGCGTGCACCGTTCCGGGAGGGCGGAGCATACGCAGGTGTGTGGCCCGTGCCCGCCGGGCCGGCGGGCAGAGGCCACACACGCTCGAAGGGGCCGCGCTCACGTCATGGCTGCGCCCAGGGCCAAGAAGGCGCCCACGGCCAGCAGCAGGATGCCCATCAGCGGTGCGATGAAGCGCAGGTACTGGTCGTACCGCACCTTGGCCAGGGCCAGCCCACCCATGACGACCGCCGAGGTGGGGGTGAAGAGGTTCACCCAGCCGGAGGCCGACTGGTAGGCCGTGACGACCACCGCCCGGTCGACTCCGGCGAAGTCCGCCAGGGGGGCCAGGATCGGCATGGCCAGTGCGGCGTGCCCGGACGAGGAGGGGACGAAGAACGCCAGCGGGATGTTGACCAGGAACATCACCGCCCCGAAGACGCCGGACGAGGTGCCGGATACCGCGCTCTCCAGGCTGTCGAGGATGGTGTCGGTCACCGCGGCGTTGTTCATGATGACCGTCACCCCGCGGGCCAGCATGACGATCAGCGCCGCTCCGATGAAGTCGCCCGCGCCGGCGACGATACCGTTCGCCGTGCCCTTCTCGCCCAGGCCGCCGACCAGGCCGACGACGATCGAGGCGAGGACGAACAGGGCTGCCAGCTCGGGGAAGTACCAGCCGAGCGTCGGTAGCCAGGTGATGTGCAGGTCGGCCCAGGGGATCACGGCGAAGATCATGAAGAGGAAGGTGGCCGCGAACAGCGTCAGGACGATCCGCTGGCGCACGCTCAGTCGGGCCGTGGCGTCCTCGTCGGCCCGCAGGAGGACGTCGTCCCGCAGGAGGACGTCGTCCCGCAGGAGGACGTCGTCCTCGCCGGTCGGCACCAGCGAGCGGGTGGGATCGTGGGCGACGCGTGTGGCGTAACGCAGGATGTACGCGGCGGCCAGCGCGGTCAGGCAGGCCCACATCAGCAACCGCAGCACGATGCCGTCGCCGGTGCCGATGCCCGCACTGTCGGAGGCGACACCGGTCGCGAAGGGATTCACGGTGGAGGCTAGCGTCCCCACCCCGGCGCCCACCATGATCACTGTGGCGCCGACCATGCGGTCGTAGCCGAGCTTGAGCAGGAGCGGAATGATCAGCCCGTAAAAGCCGAGGGTCTCCTCTGCCATGCCGTAGGTGGTGCCGCCGAGCGAGAAGACGCTCAGCAACACGACGAGCAGCATCGCCCTGTGGTCGCGCAGCCGCTCCGCCAGGCGTGCAACGCCCGCGGTGAGGGCCCCCGTCCGCAGGGTGACGGTGATGAACGCGCCGACGGCCAGGACGAAGAGGAACACCCCGGCGGCGCCGGCGAACTCTCCGTTGCCGCCGGGGGCGGTCAGGTGCGAGTCGGCGCCCGTCACCCCGTACAGCCCGTTGACGGGCGCCAGGAAGAGGTCCTTGAGCCGGTCCCAAAAGCCCGTCCCCAACTCGACCGAGTGGTAGGTGCCGGGGACCGGGCTGCCGTCCTTGGTGTCGTAGCGCCCCGGCGGGATGACGAAGGTCAGCGCCCATACGGCGATGGTGACGATGACCAGGACGGTGAACGCGGAGGGGAAGGTCAGGCGCCGCCTGGGCCGGGTCGGCGGTCGGTCCGGGGCGGTGGGCGCGGAGGTCGTGCTGTGCGTGGTCATGTCGGGTCCGGTGGCGAGTAGGGGCCGGACTCGGGGTAGCGGCCACGGGGAGTGACGATGGTTCCGGCGGTGCCGTCGAGGATGGCCTGGGCGTCCGCAAGGGCGCCGATGGCCGCCATGTCGCCGGTGAGTTCGACGAACCGGCAGACCGCCTCGACCTTGGGGCCCATCGATCCGGCCGGGAAGTCAAGGCTCCGCAGCCCGGCGGGCGTGGTGTGGGTGATGGGCGCGGCCTGCTCGGTGCCGTAGTCGCTCTGCACGTGGGGCACGTCCGTGAGCAGCAGCAGCGCGTCGGCCTCCAGCGCCTCGGCCAGCAGGGCTGCGGTGAGATCCTTGTCCACGACGGCCTCGACGCCGGAGAGCTGTCCGTTCTCGTCGCGGATCACCGGCACGCCGCCTCCTCCGGCGCAGACGGCCACCGCGCCGGAGGCCAGCAGCAACCGGATCAGGCGGGTCTCCACCACGCGTTGGGGCCGCGGCGAGGGGACGACGCGACGCCAGCGGTCACCGTCCGCCTTGACGGTCCAGCCGCGCTCGGCGGCGATCCGCTCGGCCTGCGCCTGGGTGTACACGGGCCCGACGAACTTGGTCGGGTCGGCGAAGGCGGGGTCCGTGGCGGAGACGAGGGTCTGGTTGAGCAGGGCGCAGATCTGTCGGCCCGGCAGCGCGTTTTGGAGCGACTGGAGCAGCCAGTAGCCGATCATGCCTTGGGTCTCGGCCCCCAGCACGTCGAACGGGTAGGGGCGGGTCAGGGACTGGTCGGCGGCGCTTTGCAACGCCAGCACGCCGACCTGCGGACCGTTGCCGTGGGTGATCACCACTTCGTGCTGGTGGGCGATCGGGGCCAGGGCGCGGACGGCGGCGCGGACGTTGGCCAGTTGGGTGGCGGCGTCCGGGCGCTGGCCGCGGCGGAGCAGTGCGTTGCCTCCGAGGGCGATGACGATGCGCATGGCGATCAGTCGCCCAGGGTCGCGACGAGCACGGCCTTGATGGTGTGCAACCGGTTCTCCGCCTGGTCGAAGACGACGGAGTGCGCGGACTCGAAGACCTCGTCGGTCACCTCAAGGGCCGTCATGCCCGTGCGCTGGAAGATCTCGGCGCCCACGGTGGTGGCGCTGTCGTGGAAGGCGGGCAGGCAGTGCAGGAACTTCACCCTCGGGTTACCGGTCGCCTTCAGCACGTCCATGGTCACCTGGTACGGCTTCAGCAGGGCGATGCGCTCGTCCCACATCTCCTTCGGCTCGCCCATGGACAGCCAGACGTCCGTGTAGAGGAAGTCCGCTCCCACCACGCCGTCGGTGACGTCGTCGGTGAAGGTCAGGCGCGCTCCGGTGGCGCCGGCGATGCGCCGTGCCTCCTTGAGTACGTCGATGGAGGTACGCAACGACGCCGGGGCCACCATGCGCACGTCCATGCCGAGCATGGCCCCCGCGATCAGCAGGGAGTTGGCGACGTTGTTGCGGGCGTCGCCGAGGTAGGCGAAGGACACCTCGTGCAGCGGCTTGTCGGTGTGCTCCCACATCGTCAGCACGTCGGCGAGCGACTGCGTGGGGTGCCACTGGTCGGTCAGCCCGTTCCACACCGGTACGCCCGCGTAGTCGGCCAACTCCTCCACCAGGCGCTGGTCGCCGCCCCGGTACTCGATGCCGTCGTAGAAGCGGCCGAGGACCCGGGCGCTGTCCTTGATGGACTCCTTGTGGCCGAGCTGCGAGCCGGCCGGGTCGAGGTAGGTGACGTGGGCGCCCTGCTGGTGGGCGGCCACCTCGAAGGCGCAGCGGGTGCGGGTGGAGGTCTTCTCGAAGACGACCGCGATGTTGCGGCCCCGCAGGCATTGCCGCTCGGCCCCCGCCAGGCGGTCGGCCTTCAACCGGGCGGAGAGGTCGAGCAGGTGGCGGAACTCCTCGCTGGAGAAGTCCAGTTCCTTCAGAAACGAACGGTTGCGCAGGTTGACGGTCATGTCGAAGGCTCCTTGCGGGCCCGTGGGCCCGGTGGGTGTGGCGGGTGTGGTGGGTGTGGCGGGGGAGGGAAGAAGGCGGCGGGTGCCTGGCCGCTGTCAGACGGCATCGCGTTCGACCGGGCAGCTCATGCAGCGAGGGCCGCCCCGTCCGCGGCCCAACTCGCTGCCGCGGATGGTGATGACCTCGACGCCGTGGTGGCGTAGGAACGTGTTAGTGGTGACGTTGCGCTCGTAGGCGACGACCACGCCCGGCTCGACGGCCAGCACGTTGCAGCCGTCGTCCCACTGTTCCCGCTCGGCGGAGTGCACGTCCTGGGTGGCGCTGAGCACGGTGATCGAGTCCAGACCCAGGGCGTCAGCGATGGCCGCGTGCATCTGCTCAGGGGCGTTGGCCGTGGTGCGGAGCCCGGTGCCGTCGGGGCCCGGCTCGATGGTGGTGGACGGCAGCATGCCAAGGCCGGCGTACGCGGTGAAGGTGTCGCCGCTGACCATGGTCAGCACGGTGTCCAGGTGCATGAAACTGCGGCTCTTGGGGAGGTCGAGCGCCACGACGCGGCGGGCCGACCCGGCGGCGAACATGCGCAACGCCAGGGTCTCCACGGCCTGCGGCGTCGTGCGCTCGCTCATGCCGACCAGTACGGCACCGTTGCCGATGACCAGGACGTCACCGCCCTCGATGGTGGACGGGTAGGCGCTCTGCCCATCCGCCCACCGCTGGAACTCGCCCTTCTCAAACAGCGGGTGGTGCTGGTAGATGGCCTCGAAATGCACGGTCTCCCGGCGGCGGGCCCGCTTCTTCATCGGGTTGATGCTCACCCCGTCGTACGCCCAACAGGAGGTGTCCCGAGTGAACAGGTGGTTCGGCAGCGGGGCCAACAGGAAGTCGTCGGGGGCCATGGCGTGCAGGCGGACGCTCGGTATGTTCCCGGCGCGGTGCACCAACTCCCGCTTGGTGATCCCACCGATGAGACAGGTGGTCAGCTCGTCAGGGGCGAGCGAGTCGAAGAACGCCCGGAGTCGGTCCGTGGCCAGGGGGCCGAACTCCCGCTCGTCAAAGACCCGATCGTGGACCAGCGTCCGCGCTGCGGGCCTGGCCAGCGTCTCGGTGAGGAGGTCGGTCAGCAGGTGGACCCGCACGCCGCGGTCGCGCAGGGTGTCGGCGAAGGCGTCGTGCTCTTCCCTGGCGCGCTTGACCCACAGCACGTCGTCGAAAAGCAGCGCGTCCTTGTTGGTGGGAGTGAGCCGTTTGAGCTCCAGATCGGGGCGGTGCAGGATCACCTGCTTCAAGCGCCCGGTCTCGGAGTCGACGTGAAAGGACATGGTGCTCCTCGAAAGGTAGGGAAGTGGTGGGCGCCGTACGCGTGGGCTGAACTTCTTCGCGGCGGCCCTGGGCCGGTGGCGGGTGAGGCGTCGCGCCGTACACCTGAACTCTGCCGGTGAACCGGCTCCGTGACGGGCGGCAAAGGTCCCGGCCGCCCGGCCGTTCGGCACTCGCGCCGGGCCCGAAAGGCCGGGGCGAAAGGCCGTTCGTCTCTACCGGGCCCGCCGGATTCGTGCGGCGGGGGAAACGTGGTGTGGCCGGGCGCGGGAGGTCGCGTACCCCGCCCGCCTTCGGCCCGGGGCGGCGACCGCCCCGCGCCGTGCGCGGCCGGCGGGGACCGAGGGCCGACCGGCCCCAGGCCCCTTGTGCCCAACGGCCATCGTCCGCACGGCAAATCGGCCGCGATGGTGGAGGCGGCACTCCAGGCGCCAAACCCGAGAAAGGCAGGTGGGAGAGATGGAGCGCCCCCTGGTCGTAGGCGCGACGGGACGCGGTCGAGCCTGCGTGCCGTGGACTGGGCGGTGGACGAGGCGGCCCCGCCTTGGCTTGCCGCTGCGGCTGCTGCACGCGTCGCTGTGGGAGCGCTACCGGGTTCAATCGCAGTGCACCGGGCTTTAGCCCGGTGGTGACGCGATTGTGGGAAGTGCTCTGACTCGCGCTGTGCGCACGGGTCCGCACTGTCGAGCTCAGCTCGGACGGGCCGGTTTTGCTGCTCGATGTACTGCTTCACGATCGACAGTGGAGCCCCGCCGACCGACCCGGCGAGGTACGAGCCGGACCACAGCCGCTGTGCCCGCCAGTAGTGTGGGACCAGTTGCGGATACTCCTGGCGGAGCCTGCGGGAACTGACGCCCTTGAGGCTGTTGACCAGCTTGGACGGGGCAACTTCCGGCGGGACGTGCACGAGCAGGTGGACGTGGTTGTTCTCGCCGTTGCACTCGACCAGCTCGCATTCGAAGTCGGCGCACACGGCACGCATGATCTCTTCCCTGCGCGTCAGGTGGGCGTCCTTGAAGCTTGACGTCTATCTGATGAGGTCTGTACGGGCTCGAACTCGCGAGATAGACGGCACGCTGAAGCCGCGTCAGGCGCAGGGGATCGGGCCCCGTGATCGTGGACTGCGCATCTGGCGGACTTCGGCACGGAAGGGGAACGTCGGTCGCGCAGTGCGGTGACGTTCGCGCATCATCGGTCTGTGATTCCGGTCGGGGGCGCCGTCAGCGGCGCAGATGGTTACTCGTGGGCGCGGCGAGTGCCGTGTTGGTGCTGGTGCTGGCCAGCGTGGTCTCCGCGGTCTGGCAGATCGCTTACGGAGGGTTGGCGGGTGGCGATGCAGCCGGCGTGCTCGGTGTTCCTCTGGGAGCGGCCTGTCTGACCGTAGCGCTCATGGCGCTGCGAAGGCCGGTGGAAGGTGCGACGCGGAGCTCGCGAGCAGCCGGGCCAAAACGCTGGAGCGGCAGGTCGCCGACGGCGAGGGCAGAGTACATCGGCAGCTGCTGGGCGACGACTCCCAGCACATCGACCTGCGCTACGTCCTACAGCACGCTCCGGCTCGCGCCGCGACGGCCCTGCCCGCCGGGCAGATCCATGCCGGGGAGCACCCGTCGCCGGGAGCGGGGTCGCTGCCGGACATGCTGGCCTACTACCGCGCCACCTGCCCCGCCCGGCTCGTCCTCACCGGCCCGGCCGGAGCGGGCAATGCAACTCGACTGTGAGCACCGCAAAGCACTCCAGTTCGCGTAACGGCAGATCAGTCCCGATCCAGGCCGTCACTCCGCACCGTCCTGCTCCGACGCTGTCAGGCGCCGCCGGTCAGCAGACGTACGGGGGCGCCTCATCAGGAAGCTCGGATTTCGTGGCTCACGGCGTGGAGATAGTCGTCGATGGCTCGGTGATTCTTCGTGAGGCAATCGATCTTCTCTGCCATCCGGTCGCGTTCGTGTTCGAGTGTCGCAATCATGTCTGGGGTGACGTACGGCAGATGTATCGCCTGCGGACTGTCCAAGCAAGGAAGGATCTGCTTGATGATCCGCGTCGGCAGGCCGACATCGAGCAAGCCCCGGACCTGCCGCACCCGATCGACAACGTAGTCCTCGTAGTGCCGGTACCCGTTAGGGAGCCGTTCGGACTCGATCAACTCTTGTTCCTCGTAGTAACGGAGCATCCGCACCGGCGTGTCCGTGCGCTGAGAAAGCTCCCCGATCTGCATCCCTCACCCCTCGCGTCTGGGCTGCGATGCAACCGCACTTGACCCTCACATTAATGTCACACATTGATGATAACGATATGACGCGAACGGATACATCACCACCCCCTTTGGCCGCTGAGACGCGGTTCCCCATCGCGGGTCTGCTGGCGCTGGCTGCCACAGGGTTCATCACGCTCCTGACCGAGACGATGCCCGCCGGGATGCTGTCGCAGATGAGCCGCGACCTGGAAGTGAGTGAGGCGGCTGCGGGGCAGAGCGTCACGGTCTTCGCGATCGGGGCGATTCTCGCGGCGGTCCCTCTGACGAGAGCTACGATCGGCTGGCGACGCAAGCACCTGCTGCTGTTCGCGATCTCGGGGTTCGCGATCGCCAACACTGTCACCGCCATCTCCGACAGTTTCGCGCTCACCCTGGCCGCGCGATTCCTCGGCGGCATCGTCGGCGGCATGCTCTGGGCGCTCCTTGCCGGATACGCTCGGCGGATGGTTCCCGCGCACCAGCGCGGCAAGGCCATGGCCATCGCCATGGCGGGCGGGACTGTTGCACTGTCCGTCGGGGTCCCCGCAGCAGCGTTCCTCGCCAAGGCCGTCGAATGGCGATTCGCATTCGGGATCATCACGCTGGTGACTCTCGCACTGCTCGTATGGGTGATCGCCAGCGTTCCGAACTTCCCCGGCCAATCCGAGGGCGCACGACTGCCGCTGCTCCACACGTTCCGCCTACCCGGGGTCGCCCCGATCCTCGTCGTGACGTTGACGTTCGTGTTCGCACACAACATCCTCTTCACCTACATCGCCCCATTCCTGGCCCCGCTCGACATGGCAGGTCAGGTCGATTCGGTGCTACTCACCTTCGGTCTGGTTTCACTCGTGAGCATCTGGCTCACCGGCGTACTCATTGACCGGCACCTGCGCACGCTCATGATTCTCGCCTGCACGCTCCTGGCAACAGCCGCTCTCATCTTGAGTGTTTTCTCCGGTACCCCCGCTCTCGTGTACGCCAGTGCAGCCCTGTGGGGACTCGCGTACGGCGGTGCCTCAACCCTGCTGCAAACCGCGATCGCTGACGCCGCGGGTGCAGCAGGCGACGTCGCACAAGCACTCCTCACCACATGCTGGAACATCGGGATCGCCGCAGGCGGGATCATCGGCGGTATCACCCTCAACGTGCTGGGACCTCCCTCCCTGGGCTGGATCGCACTCGCCCTCTTGCTCCCCACGCTCGCTATCGTCGTCGGCACGCGTCGGCACGGATTCACCAGCCGCACATTCGAACACGTGACCACCTCCGCACCGGATGCGTGACCATCAGACACTTGAGAACGGCGCGCAGGCGTAATCAGTGGCGTCTCCTCTTGCATCCGCCGCCAGGTAGCGAGCAACGAGACACAAGACCGTGGCATAGAGATCGATACCGATTCGCACGCGCAGGTGGCCGACGCACGGCGCGAGTTCCACCACCAGCTCTCGACGAGGATCATTCGCGATAACCAAGCGATCGCCGTTGAAGACCTGGCGGTGAAGGCGCTCGCCCGTACGCGCTTGGCCACGTCCGTCCACGACGCGGGATGGTCCGCGTTCGTGACGGTGCTGGAGTACAAGGCCGTGAAGTTCGGCCGAAGTTTCCTGCGCATCGGGCGGTTCGAGCCGACCTCCCAGGTCTGCTCGCAGTGTGGCGTCAAGGACGGCCCCAAGCCCCTGCACATTCGCGTGTGGGAGTGCGGGGCTTGCGGGGCCGTCCTCGACCGGGACATCAACGCGGCGGTCAACGTCGCCAAGGCCGCCGGACTGGCGGTGTCAGCCTGTGGAGCGCAGGTGAGACCGGTACTCCTACCGGCCCAGCGCGGTGAAGCAGGAACCCACCGAGACGGTCACCCGACCGTGGCAGGAACCCTCGGGTTCTAGCCCGGCGAGCGGAAGTCAAGAAGGGCTCACCCAGTCCTCGGGCCCGCACTGCGAGGGTGGCCAGGAGGCCGTCGATCGGCTGGCCGTCGAGGCTCTGGAGCGGGTGGAGCGACGTGCGCCCGGCGTGCAGGTGACGGCCGACGTGCTGCCGGAGGAGACCGTACCCGTGCTGCGACGGGCGAGCGCCCACGCCCATGCCCTGGTCGTTGGCTCCCGCGGACGAGGGATGCTGGCCGGCGTGTTGTTGGGCTCCGTGAGCCTGGCGGTGAGGAATTAGCTTCGCCCGCCCGGCCGGACGAGGGTGTTCTCGCTGTCCCGGCCCGCGAGGTAGTCCGCGACGTTGCGTACGGTCGTCTCGATGATCTGGCCCACCGCCTCCTGCGTGAAGTACGCCTGGTGGGAGGTGACCAGGACGTGTCGGAAGGACATCAGCCGGGCGAGCGTGTCGTCCGTCATCACCTCCAAGGACCTGTCGAAGAAGAAGACCCCGGCCTCCTCCTCGTAGACATCGAGTCCCACCCCGGCCAGCCGGTTCGCACGCAGCGTTTCGACCAGCGCGCCGGCGTCGATGAGTCCGCCGCGGCTGGTGTTGACGAGGATCGCGTCGTCCTTCATCCGGGCGAGCGCCGCCGCGTCCACCAGGTGGTGCGTCTCCGGGAGCAGCGGCACATGCAGGCTGATCAGATCCGCCTCGGCGAACAGCCGGTCCTTGTCGACGTACTCCATTCCCAGTGCGCGGCACTCGGGGTTCTCGATGACGTCCCAGCCGAGCAGCCGCATGCCGAAGCCGTGCGCGATGCGCGCGAACGCGGTACCGATCTGGCCGGTGCCCAGCACGCCGACGGTGCGGCCGTGGAAGTCGCGGCCCATGAGGCCGGTGAGGCGGAAGTCGAACTCGCGCGTGCGGCTCACGGCCCGCACCGTCTTGCGGTTGACACCCAGCGCCAGGGTCCACGCGAACTCCGCGACCGCGTAGGGCGAGTAGCAGGAGACCCGGCTCACGCCCATGCCCAGGGCGCGCGCCGCTTCCAGGTCGATGTTGTTGTAGCCGGTGGAGCGTTGAGCGATCATCCGGGTGCCGCCATCAGCGAGGGCGCGCAGGGTGGGGGCGTCCAGAACGTCGTTGACGCTGCTGCTGACGACCTCGTGCCCGGCCGCCGCCGACGCGGTGTGCCGGTTGAGGAAGAGGTCGAGGCAGCACAGATCGTGCGCGCCCGCGAACGCCCGCTCCAGCAGTGGGCGCTCGTCCGCGAGTACGCCGTACGCAAGGATTTCCATGGGGACTCTCTGTCTCGTCGGTTCTTGGCGTGAGTGTGCACCGCGTAGAGCAAATACGCCCAAAGTGGACGCTTTCTGGTCCTTGCGGTCTGGCCGGGGCCGCCGGTTGTGGCCAGGCGGTTGTGGCCAGGCCGCACCCCCAGGCGGGCCGATCCGGCGAGGCGCCCGCGGCCGACCCACCTCACCACCACGCGCGGGGCGGCCCGCTGACCCTCAGTCGTGCGGCACCACGGCGACGGGGCACCGGGCGAGGTGGATGGCCGTGTGCGCGACCGGCCCCAACCGCATGCCGACCACCGAGCGGCGCGTGCCGCGCCCGACGACCAGCAGGCCCGCCTCGGACGCTGCGCGCAGCAGCGCCCGTGAAGCCCTGCCCGCGGTGACCTGCTCGACCACGGTGACCTGCGGAAACTTGGCGCACCAACGGTGCAGCGTGCCGGCCAACGCCTGCGCGGCCTCGGAGCCCGAGCGCGGCCCGGTCCGCTCGACCAGCGGTCCGGCCTCGTAGCCGTACTCCGCCGGCAGGTGCCAGGCGTAGACCGCGTGCAGCCCGCTGCCGCGCGCCGCCGCCGTCTCGAAGGCAAACCGGAGCAACTCGTCACACGGCCGGCGAAGGTCAAGGCCCAGGACGACGTCACGGTAGGGGGTCTCCACGGACGGCAACCCGTCCTCGTCCGCGAGGTGCTCGTCGACCGAGGACTCACTCGACCGTACGAACACGACCGGCGAGGCCGCCCGCGCGGCGGTGGCCAGGCTGACCGAACCGAGCAGGAACCCGGTCACACCACCGTGGCCGCGGGAGCCGATGACGAGCATCTCCGACCGCTCGGCGACGTCCAACAGAGCCTGCGTGGCCGGCGCACCAGGTCGCTCGGGGGCGACCGCCAAACGGGGGTGGCACTGACGCAGGCCCGCCTCGGCGAGGCGTAGCCGCCCCTGGGCCTGCAATGCCCTGGTGTCGGCCACGCTGCCCCCACGGCCGTCCGGCCGCGGCTCGTACGCCTGCACCAACCGCAGCGGCAGGCCACGCCGCAACGCCTCGCGTGCGGCCCAGTGAGCGGCGGCCAGGCTCTCCCGTGAACCATCGAAGCCAACGGCGACAGGACGAAGCATGAGGGCACCTCCGAGACGGGATGGCACGGGTGGCCGGTAGTCGGCCCAACGAGCCCGTACGCCAACCAGCTTGGCCAGTCGATGCCACCCCCGCTAAGGGCCACCAGGACCCCCGTCCCCCGCTGAACGACCCTGCCGCGGGCCCCTCGCAGCACAGACCAGGGCCCCGGACGAGCACCGCGCCGCCGATGGCCACGGAGCCCTTCCCGGAGCCAGCCACCGGCGGCCACCGGCGCGGACCGGTGCACCCCGCACGGCGTCGCGAGCCGATCGCCACCGGCTCGCGGCCATCGACGGCGGCGGCCCGACGGTCCCGGCAAAGCCGGGACCTATGGCCCGGACCGGGGGCGGGGAACGGACCGGAGGGCACCGCGGGGCGCCCCACCCGGCCCTGGGGCCGGCCGCGAGCGGTGAACCAGTATCGAGAACGAGAGCATGTTCGCCCTCCCGCGGACAGCTTCGGACGTGGAGGCAGCGATGACCGTGGTGGCACAGACCGATGGACGTGACCTCGCCCAGCAGTGGCGAAGCTTCGTGGGGGAGCGGTGGCGGAGCCACATCGACGTGCGTGACTTCGTGCAGGC
The DNA here is from genome assembly GCF_014203645.1 of Streptomyces zagrosensis. Classification (GTDB taxonomy): domain Bacteria; phylum Actinomycetota; class Actinomycetes; order Streptomycetales; family Streptomycetaceae; genus Streptomyces; species Streptomyces zagrosensis. The sequence goes on from NZ_JACHJL010000016.1 coordinate 83,713, forward strand.
CAACTACACCCCGTACGAGGGAGGCGACGGCTTCCTGACCGGGCCGACCGAGCGCACCCGGGCCGTGTGGGCCAAGCTCACGGCGCTGTTCCCCGAGGAGCGCCGCAAGGGCATCCTCGACGTGGACGCCGCCACCCCGTCGACCATCACCTCCCACGCCCCCGGTTACATCGACCGGGACCTTGAGCTGATCGTCGGCCTCCAGACCGATGCCCCGCTGCGGCGCGCGATCATGCCGGGCGGCGGCCTGCGCATGGTGGAGAACGGCCTGCGGGCCTACGGCTACGAGCCGGACCCCTTCGTGCAGCGCGTCTTCAGCACCTACCGCAAGACTCACAACGACGGCGTGTTCGACGCGTACACACCCCAGATGCGGGCGGCCCGCAAGGCGGGCATCATCACCGGACTGCCCGACGCCTACGGTCGGGGCCGCATCATCGGCGACTACCGTCGGGTCGCCCTCTACGGCGTCGATCGGCTGATCGCGGACAAGCGGGACGCGGTGGCGGGCCTCGCGGAACAACCCTCCACCGAGCCGGTGATCCGCGACCGCGAGGAGATCGCCGAGCAGATCCGGGCCTTGAACGAGCTCAAGGAGATGGCGGCCGGCTATGGCTGTGACGTCTCCCGGCCCGCCCGGAACGCCCACGAGGCCGTGCAGTGGCTGTACCTGGCCTACCTGGCCGCCGTGAAGGAACAGAACGGCGCCGCGATGTCGCTCGGTCGCACCTCGACCTTCCTCGACGTCTACCTCCAGCGCGACCTGGCTGAAGGCCGGATCGACGAGGTGCGCGCCCAGGAGCTGATCGACGACTTTGTCATCAAGCTGCGCATCGTGCGCTTCCTGCGCACCCCGGAGTACGACCAACTCTTCTCCGGCGACCCCACCTGGGTGACCGAGTCGATCGGCGGCATCGGCACGGACGGCCGCCCGTTGGTGACCCGCACGTCCTTCCGCTTCCTCCATACCCTCTACAACCTCGGACCCGCGCCCGAGCCGAACCTGACGATCATGTGGTCGCCGCAACTGCCGCGCGGCTTCAAGGAGTTCTGCGCCCGGGTCTCCATCGACACCAGCTCCATCCAGTACGAGTCCGACGACCTGATGCGCCCGCGCACCGGAGACGACACCGCGATCGCCTGCTGCGTCTCCGCCATGGCAGTCGGCAAGCAGATGCAGTTCTTCGGCGCCCGCGTCAACCTCGCCAAGGCGCTGCTGTACGCGATCAACGGTGGCCGCGACGAGGTTAGCGGCGAGCAGATCGCCCCGGCCACCACCCCGTTGACCGGCGAGTACCTGGAGTACGAGGAGCTTGCGGCGGCCTTCGACCGGACGCTGGACTGGCTGACCGAGACCTACGTCAACGCGCTCAACGTCATCCACTTCATGCACGACAAGTACGCCTACGAGCGACTGGAGATGGCACTACACGACCACCCCGTGCATCGGACCATGGCCTGCGGCATCGCCGGCCTGTCCGTCGCGGCCGACAGCCTGTCAGCCGTCAGGTACGGGCGCGTCAAGGTGATCCGCGACGATACCGGCCTGGCCGTCGACTACGTCACCGAGGGCGACTACCCGGCCTACGGCAACAACGACGACCGCGCCGACACCCTCGCCGTCGACCTGGTCCGCTCCTTCATGGAGAAGATCCGCCGGCACCCCACCTACCGCGACGCCGAGCACACCCAGTCGGTGCTCACCATCACCTCCAACGTCGTCTACGGCAAGCACACCGGCAACACCCCCGACGGCCGCCGGGCCGGCCAACCCTTCGCGCCGGGCGCCAACCCCATGAACGGCCGAGACCTGCACGGCATGGCCGCCTCGGCCCTCTCGGTCGCCAAGATCCCCTACGACCAGGCCCGGGACGGCATCTCCCTGACCTCGACCATCACCCCAGACGGCCTGGGCCGTCGCGCCGACGAGCGGGCCAGCAACCTCGTCGGCCTCCTCGACGCCTACGTCGCGTCCGGCGGCTTCCACATGAACGTCAACGTGTTGGACCGGGACACCCTGGAAGACGCCATGGAGCACCCCGAGAACTACCCGAACCTGACCGTCCGCGTCTCCGGCTACGCCGTGAACTTCGTACGGCTCACCCGCGAGCAGCAGCGCGACGTCATCAGCCGCACCTTCCACGGTGCGGCGTGAACGCCCAACCCACGGCGGCGGCCCGGTCGGAGCGCGCCCGGGCCGCCGCCGGCGGGCGCGGCGGGGAAGGGAGCACAGGGAGTGTTCACTCGTGGGACCTGGCGACCGGCGTTGACGGCCCCGGCACCCGGTTCACGCTCTTCACCAGCGGATGCCCGCTGCGTTGCCTGTACTGCCACAACCCTGACACCTGGCGCATGCGGGACGGCCGTTCGATGACCGTGGACCAGGTGGTGGCCGAGATCGCCAAGTACCGTGACTTCCTCCGCGCGGCGGGCGGCGGCGTGACCATCAGCGGTGGGGAGCCGCTCCTGCAACCGGACTTCACCGGCGAGATCTTGCGGCGCTGCACGGAGATGGGGCTGCACACCGCCCTGGACACCTCCGGCTACCTCGGCGCCCGCGCCGACGACGAGCTGCTGTCCCACACCAACCTGGTGCTGCTCGACATCAAGTCCTTCGACGCCGGCACCTACCGATCTCTCACCGGCGGAAAGCTGGCGCCGACACTGTCCTTCGCCACCCGACTGAGCCGCCTCGGCATCCGCACCTGGGTGCGCTACGTACTCGTACCCGGATGGACGGACGACCCGGCGGCCATCGACGGTCTGGCCCAGTTCATCGCCGGCCTCGACGAGGTCGAACGCGTCAGCGTCCTGCCCTTCCACAAGCTCGGCGCCCCCAAGTACGAGGCCCTGGGCATCCCCTTCCCACTGGCGAACACGCCACCGCCCAACGCCGAGACCACCGCCCGGGTCCGCGCGCAGTTCCGGGCCCATGGGCTGCGGGCCGACTGAGGCGGGCGCGGCCGGGCCCGCGCTACGGCCAGTGCGCCGGGGGCGGTGCGCCTGTGGCCCAATTCCGGTGACACGGTTCGCCGGACACCGTTGGCTTGGCACCCAGGAACGGCGGTGCGGGCGGTCGTCGTGGCTGGGCCGACCGACACGACCACCCGGCTGTACCGCCCCGGCCAGCCACTCTCGGATGGGAAGGGCGCGATGAACGCATCCACCACAGCTCCTCGTGACCACGTAGTCGTCGGCACTGATGGTTCGCCTCCCGCGATGGCGGCCCTGGACCGGGCGGCGACCGAGGCCCGGCGCCGCGCGGTACCGCTGGAGATCGTGCACGGCTGGTCCTGGGGAGGGGCCTACGAACCCACCGACGACTCGTCGGCCATCCTGGGCGCGGCCCTGCGGCGGGTGGCCGACCAGCACCCCGCCCTACCAGTCGTGACGACCTCAGTCCCGGAGGACGCCGCAAGCGTGCTCGTGCGCCGAAGCGGCGACGCGCGTCTGACCGTGCTCGGCACGCGCGGGCGCGGCGGCTTCACCGGGCTCCTGCTGGGTTCGGTCACACTCCGGGTGGCCGCCCACTGCCACAGCCCGCTGCTCGTCGTACGAGGCACCTCCGACCAGCCTGGCCGGCCCGAGCAGCCGCGCGAGCGGACGGTCGTGCTGGGCGTCAGAACGGCAGCGGACTCGGCCGCCACCGCCTTCGCCTTCGAGGAGGCCGTGCGGCAGCAGGCACGACTGCTGACCGTGCATGCCCGGCCCGGCCCCGTCGGGAGCGTGTCGGGTGACCCTCCGGCGGCAGCCGACCAGGCCGCAGGGCCGCCGGACTGGGCGGGGTCCGAGTGGCGGGTGACGTACCCACACGTGGACGTGGAAACACGGACGGTACGGGGCGATCCGGCGCGCACCCTGGTCGAGGCGACGCAAGAGGCGACGGCCATCGTCATCGCCGTACACCGCCGCACCACGGGCCTTGGCATGCAACTCGGCCCGGTCACACACGCCCTGCTCCACCACTCCCACGCCCCCGTCGTCATGGTTCCATCCGGCGCGCGGCTGGTCTGAGGAGTTCCTCGATTGCTGTGGTGCCGGTCGCGGGCACGTGCCATCGTCGCCGATGTCACCCACCAACTCGACGCGTAACAAGGGGAGTCGCAGGGGAGGGCCGAGACGAAGACGGCGTGCGCCGCGCGCCGCCGTGCTGGCGACCGCGTTGACGCTGGCCCTCGCCGCATGTGGCGAGGGGGCGCCCAAAGAGTCGGACGGGGGCGCCGCTCACCCGACCGCGATCGCCCCGTCGTCCGTCGGTGGTGCTCAAACCGGGGTACCTGGCGAAGTCCCGGATCACGCAGCTTCCCGGCCACGCTCGTAAGGGCCCGTGCAGGCCCAGCTGCGCCCAGCCGATACGAGACAGCGTCGAGACATCGCCCCTTACATGGACAGCTGCCGCATGGCCGGTCATGGCCGTATCCACAATGTCGGGACAGCGATGTAGGGACAACGCTCGCTGTGGTGCGCTCATTTGACGCCTCACATGGCTGTCACGGCCTGTGCGTGGCTGAGGGCCCGGGCTTGTTGCAGACCAGGGCGTGGTAGCCCGCCACTTGCCCCAGTGCCTGGTGGGCTCGTAGGACGGTAGCGAGGTCTTGCCAGTCCTGAGGGGTGAGGTCTTTCAGACCGGGCCATCGCAGACGCAGCATGTGGCGGCCGGTGGGGGAGGACACGAGGAGGCTGCACAAGCCCAGGAGCCCGGTGGAACGGCGGACGACCGGATGGGTCCAATCCAGCATCGCGCGAACGTCGAAACCGGCGGCGCTGGCGTGAGCAACGTAGCGCTCGGGACTGTTGAAGTCCTCGAACTGCCACGTGTCGCGCACCAGCCGGTGTGGATCAGACTCGGCGAGTGTCCGCGGCGCTGTGTCGGGCCAGGTCAGGTCTACCAGCACCAGGCGGCCACCGGGGCGCAGCACCCGGTAGCTCTCGTCGAGAAAGGCACGGCGGCCGGCTGGGCCCAGGTGGAAGGCGGCCTCCAGGCAGTGAACGCGGTCAACGCTGCCGGGGGTGAGTCGCACGCCTGCGGCTTGCGCCGGCAGGCGGGTCATGTCGGCGACGGCGAAGGAGGTTCGAGGCCGGTGACCGAAGCGTGCGCGAGCCAACTCGATCTGCTGGGGCTGGAGATCGATGCCCAGTGCGTGGCATGACGTGTCGGCCAAGGCCGCCGTGGTGTGGCCGCGTCCGCAGGCGGCGTCCAGCACGACATCACCGGGTACCGCATCCAGCAGCGCCAACGACCGGCGTGCCAGGGACCGTTGGAAGAAGGCCAGTCCGCCGCAGACGGCGGGCAGCGAGGGAAGGGTGTAATAGCCGAGGTTGACGAGGTCTCCCCAGCCCAAGTGACGGAGCAAGCGGAAGATGATGCTGGTGTCGTTGTAGGCGTCGGCAAGCTTTCGTACGCGTGTGACCATTGGGGATCTCTCTGCTGGTCCGAGCGAGGCACGGTGCTGACGGCGCGCCAGTGGCCGACTCGGACGCGGGGGGTGATGCTCAGCCGGCCACCGGTACCTCGGCGCGGCCGAAGGCCCGGCTCAGATAGCTCTCATCGACCGGGGCGGGGTCGGGCAGGCCGTCGAGCGCGGCGATGAGGTTGGTGCGGTCGTAGGTGCGCCGGTGCGTGCTGTACGCCAGCAGCGAGGCCTCGGCGAGGCGGGCGGCTTGGCGCTCCAGCAGGGTCGGACGGGACAGCTGCTCCGTCATCGTCACGGTCAGGTCCGGGAAACGGGTCCGCAGGGCCGCTACGGCGGTCGCGAACAGCACGTTGTGCGGGTGTGTGACGTGCAGGGTGCGTACGCCTGGTGTCGGTGTGAGGCGAGTTGCGGCTCGCACCATGGCGTGCGCAGCGTAGTCGGCCTGAAGCATGTTGAGGCTGCCCTGCGGATCACCCGTGACGCCCAAGTGCATGGCCCTCGGGCGGTCTACCTCACCGCGCGGCCGGTGCAGTAGTCCGCGCACCGGTGAGACCTGCTTCGCCCAGCTACCCAAGTGACGCTCCAGCGGGCGAAGCATGGCGTCGGCAGGCTGGCTGGGCAGACCGTCGGGGACGGGTCGGTCGGTGACCAGCAGGCTGGGGCGGAACACCGTGACAGCGCGTTCGCCGCGCTGCGCCCAGGCGTGGACAAGGCGCTCCGCGGTGTGCTTCGACTCTTCGTAGGGAACCTGGAATCCTGCCGTGTGCAGCAGGTCGTCTTCCATGACGACGCCGCTTGCCCGCCGCCCGGCGACGTATGCGGTGCTGACATGCAGCAGACGGGCTTCGGGGGCTTCGTCGGCGAGGTCCAGGATGCGACGGGTGCCCACGACGTTCGCGAGGTGCAGGGGCGCTGGGTCGCTGCCCAACTGGAGCAGGGCCGCGCAATGCCACAACGCGGACAAGTTGCCCGTGAGTTGGGCCCGTTCCGCCGGCCGCAAACCCAGGCCCGGCCTGGTCAGGTCGCCGCTGACGTAACGGACGGCCGCGAGGGCGTCGGGGGTGAGGGGCGGGGTGCGCAGCCACCGCACCGCGGCTTCCACGCGGTGGCGCAAGTCTTCGGGCGTGCCGCGGCCCAGGACGATCACTTCGTCCTGGCCGTGGGCGAGTAGTTCGCGCAGCAGGCGGCAGCCGAGGAATCCAGTGGCACCGGTGAGTAGAACGGACACGGGAGTCTCCTCGCTGAGGGGCGAAGCCGGGAGGCGGCGAGGGGAAGGACGCTACAGGCCGCAGCCGACAACTTCGGGTGAGTCCGGCACGATCACTCACGATCACCCGCATGAGCGAGCGGTCACCCGCTGCACCCGACCACTCGTCCGGGTTCTTTCTCTGCCAGGACACCGGGAGCTGCGTGCATTTCGCGCGTTTTACACCGTGCTGGCGATTACCGTGCGCTGCTGTCCGAGTCCGCACAGTGAAAGGTCGCACGTGACACAGCAACCGGCGCACCCCGACGCTCTCCGCCAAGGCATCGCCATCATCGGCGCCTCCTGTCGCCTGCCTGGGGGCATCCACGGCCTCGACGCCCTGTGGGACGCCCTGCTGGAAGAGCGCAACGCGATCGGTGAGGTTCCGGCCGACCGCTTCGACGCCCGCCGCATCGTGACCACTGACATGGCCCGCACCGGGAAGAGCTACACAGCGGCCGGCGGCTTCCTCGACGATGTGGCCGGCTTCGACGCCGCCTACTTCGGTATCTCCCCGAAGGAAGCCGCACACATGGACCCGCAGCACCGGCTGCTGCTGGAACTAACTGCCGAGGCGCTGGACGATGCGGCCCTCGCTCCCGATCAGCTCGCCGGCAGTGACACCGCCGTGTACGTCGGCATCTCCGACGCCTCCTACGGCATGATGCAGATGTTGTCGCTGCACACGGTCAACCCCTACACGATGTCAGGCGCGGCATCCTCCGTCGCGGCTAACCGCCTGTCCCACGCCTTCGACCTGCGTGGCCCCAGCCTGGCGGTGGACACCGCCTGTTCGTCCTCGCTCGTGGCACTGGATCGCGCGTGCCGCACGTTGCGGGAAGGCAGTAGCCGCACAGCACTGTGCGGCGGTGCGAACCTTCTCCTCAGCCCCTACCACTACGTGGCGTTCTCCCAGGCGTCGATGCTGTCAAGAACTGGCCGCTGCGCGGCGTTCTCCGCGGACGCCGACGGCTTCGTCCGCGCGGAAGGTGGCGGCGTGGTCGTACTCAAGCGGCTACCGGACGCCCTCGCTGACGGGGACCGAGTGCTCGGTGTCATCCTCGGCAGCGGCAGCAACAGCGACGGGCACACGATGGGGCTCGCTCTGCCCAGCGCCGCAGCGCAGGAGGAACTGCTGGTCCGCGTCTATTCCGAGGCCGGAATCGACCCGGACGACGTGGTCTACTTCGAAGCCCACGGCACCGGCACACCGGTCGGTGATCCGCTGGAAGCACAGGCCATCGGCCGTGCTCTCGGTGTCCGCCGCATCGTCGGCGCGCTGCCCATCGGCTCGATCAAGACCAACGTCGGCCACCTGGAGCCGGCCTCGGGCATGGCGGGCCTGTGCAAGGCGCTGTTGGTTCTGCGGCACGGTGTCGCTCCCGCATCGCTGCATGCCGAGACCCCGCATCCGGACATCAACTTCGACGGGCTCGGCTTGAGCCTGAATGCCCGAACACAACAACTGCCCACCGTCGCGCGGCCCGTTGTGGGCGTCAATTCCTTCGGATTCGGCGGCGCCAATGCCCATGTGGCCCTCACCGCCGCACCATCGCGTCACCTTTCCGCCGCGCCGGCACCACCGCCCGAGGGCCTGCCCCTGATGGCCAGCGGCCGTACCCCGCAGGCGATGGTGGCCGCCGCGGTCGCCATGGCCCAACGGCTGTCCCACGCCGACGAGGAGGAGTTCTACGACCTCGCCTACACCTCCTGCCGGCGCCGCGGCCTGCACGAACACCGAGCCACCGTCCTGGCACACTCGCCCAAGGAGGCCGCCCAGAGCTTCGCCGCCCTCGCCGGACACCTCGGCCAGGACACCCTCCAAGCGCCCGCGGGCACCGTAGAGGCTGAGGCCCCAGCGTCCGCGGCAGTGGCCGAAGAGGCACGCGGCGGCCACGTCACGTTCGTCTTCTCCGGCAACGGGTCTCAATGGGCAGGAATGGGCGCCGACCTCCTTGCGGACCCCGTCTTCCGCACGGCTGTGGAGGACGTAGACCGTGAACTCGTCCCACGGCTGGGGTGGTCGGTCCTCGACACACTCGGCCTGCCCGCCGACACGTGGCGGCTGGACGCCACGGAAATCGCCCAGCCCTTGTTGTTCGCCGTGCAGGTGGGCATCGCAGCCGTGCTGCGCGCACAGGGCATCGTCCCCGCGATGGTCCTCGGCCACAGCGTGGGTGAAGTGGCCGCCGCTTACAGCGCCGGCGCCCTGACCCTCGCCGAGGCCGCACAGGTCATCACCGAGCGCAGCCGGGTGCAGGCCGCGACAGCAGGTACGGGCCGGATGGCAGCCGTCGGCCTCTGCGCCGAGAACGCGGCCGACGAGATCGCCACATGGGACGGGGCACTGGAGATCGCCGCCGTCAATAGCCCTTTGGACGTCACCGTCGCCGGCGATGCCGAGGCCCTAGCGGAGCTCGGCGCCCGGCTCACCGACCGCGGTGTCTTCTTTCGCGACCTGGAACTCGACTACGCCTTCCACAGCCGCGCCATGGACCCCCAACGCGAGCCCCTCACCACGGCGCTGAGGAACCTTGAGCCCCGTGAGGGCGACGTCCCCCTGTACTCCACGGTGACCGGCTGTAGCCTGCCGGGCAGCGCGTTGGATGCCGACTACTGGTGGCACAACGTACGCCGACCGGTTCTGTTCGCGGCAGCCGTCGAACGAGTCATCGACGACGGCGGCGACATCTTCGTCGAGATCGGGCCCCATCCCGTACTGCGGACCTACCTGCGGCGCATCTCCACCGCACAACCGGGTACAAGCGCGACCCTCATTCCCACGCTGAGCCGAAAGACGGAAGGCCGCCGCGCCCTGAGCGTGGTGCCGGCTGCGCTGATCGCGGCCGGGGCAACGGACACCGACTGGGAGCGATACTTTCCGCGCCCCGGACACGTCACCACCCTGCCCGCGTACCCGTGGCAGCGCGAACGCCACTGGAACGGCGATCCCGACACCTGGTACCGGCACGGTGCCCTCGTACACCCGCTGCTGGGCTCACGCGTCGGCGCACCCCACCCGGTGTGGGAAGGCACTGTCGAGCCGGGCCTGGTCCCCTGGCTCGCCGACCACCGCGTTGCAGGCTCTGTCGTCATGCCGGCCACCGGCTACGCGGAGATGGCCCTCGCCGCAGGCCGCCAGGCGCTCGGCACGCCCGTCGAGGTCGAGCATCTGGACATCCAGTCCGCCCTCGTCGTGCCCTGGCCCGAAGCACCGACCGTCAGTATCCAGGCAGCCCTACACCCCGACAGCGGAACGTTCACCCTCACAAGCACCACCACGGGCAATCCGCAACCGCGCACGCACGTCCAGGCCCGCATCCGTGCGCTGCTGCACCCCCGTCCCGCAAACCTGGACCTGAACACGCTGGGCGCCCGCTGCCCGCGCCACCTCAACGGCCAGGAGCACTACGCGGCCTGCGCCGCCGCGGGCCTCACGTACGGGCCCACGTTTCAGGTGCTGACAAGCCTCGACGTCGGTGACGGCGAAGCACTGGCCCGCTACCGCCACGACGCGCCGGGGCAGCCCTACACCATTCACCCTGCCCTCCTCGACGGCGCGCTCCAGGCCGGAGCTCCACTGCTGCCGGACTTCGCCGCCGACCAGGCCGTCTTTCTGCCCGCGAGCATTGGCGCCCTGCGGGTCTGGGGCGACCCCACCCCCACCGGCGTGATGCGAGTACGTGAACGCAGCCGCACCGCACACGAAGTGTGCTGGGACATCGTCGTCGCTGACGACGAGGGACAGGTGACCGCGCAACTGGACGGTTGCCGACTGCGCCGCGTCACGGCAACGGGCCGCACACCCATCACCGTTCACCAAACAGAGCTCAGGGCGGCACCGCGCCCCGACAGCCCCGCAGCCCTTTCCCCGCTGCCCGCACCGCAAGACATCGGCCAGGCAGCCGCACACCGCATCGCCCAACTGAGGGAGCAACTGCCGGACCGCTGCGCTCAACTCCTCCAGATGCCGGGGGAGGTGGTTGCCCGTCGGACAGCCTCAGCCATTGCCGCCATGCTGGCCGACCCGGCGGCTCCCTTCACCATGGCTTGCCTGGTGACAGCAGGCGTGCTGGAGAAGCACACACGCCTGCTCGCGCTCGTCCTGCCCGAGATGCAAAGGCTGGGCCTGGTCGTCGCGAACGACCCGGGAGAGTGGCAGCTGACACCAACCGACCGTTGCACGGACCACCTGCTGCGGGACATCGTCAACAACGCTCCGGACTCCACCGCGGCCGTCAGCCTCTGCGCCCGCCTCAACGCCAACTTCGAAGCACTACTGCGTGGTGCACAAGATCCTCTCGACCTCATCGTGGAGGAGCACACCGCGCAGGCGCTGGAACACTTCTACGATCTCCTGCCTCCCACGCGGTTTTGCAACCGTGTCGCTCAGGCCCTCCTGCGGGAGATCGTTGCGAAGTGGCCCGAAGGCCGGACACTGCGCGTCCTGGAAGTAGGCGCCGGAACAGGGACCACGGCGGCGGCAATGCTGCCGCTGCTGCCGCCCGATCGAACCCGCTACTGCTTCAGCGATATCTCCGCCTCCGTCTTCCCCCGGGCGCAAAACCGCTTCACCGCATACGACTTCGTCGAGTACCGCACCTTCGACCTTTCCCAGAGCCCCGCCGCTCAAGGCCTAACGCCACACAGCTTCGACCTCGTCGTCGCCGGAGTATGCCTGCACACCGCACCCGTCCTTGCTGATGCCCTGCACAACGTGGCCGACCTCCTGGCACCTGGCGGACACCTGCTGGCCACCGAAGCGCACAACCCGCAATACCTGCTGCCCTACTTCGGCTTTCTGGATAGCTTCTACAGCACCACGGACACCGAACTGCGCCCCCACTCACGCGTACTGTCCCGTGACTCATGGCCGGACCTGCTGCGTCGCTGCGGCTTCAGTGACGTCCTGCAAACCGGGCACGACAAGGGCCCGCTACGCGAAGACTTCTCCGTCCTGCTCGCCGCGACCTCGCCCCGGCCCCTGGCCCAGCCACCGAACCCCACACCGCAGAGGGCCGACACCAGTGCCTTCGTCCTGGCCGTCGAGTCGGTTGCTGAGCGGAAGCTTGCCGAGGCCGTCAGCGCAGCGATCACCCAAGCCGGTGGCACGGCCCGCACCGCGGAGATGACCAGCAACGACGGCGACTGGACGGAGATGCTGTCGCAGGTTCACACCGTTACCGGCACCGAACGCCGCGCGGTCGTCCTGATCCTGGCGCAGACGATGGACGAGGCGCCACAGGAGCTGACCGCGGTGGCCGGCCAACGGGCCGCAGCCCTACGTGCCTTGATGCTCGCGGTCAACGCGGACCCACAGCGCACCCCGCCGGAACTGTGGCTGGTCACGCGCCCCTGTGGCACCATGCCCGCCCCCGGCACCCCGCAGGAACTGGACGCCGCCCTTTGGGGCATGACCCGCAGCCTCGTCAACGAGATCCCCGGGCTGACCAGTCACCGCATTGCCCTGGAACGCACCGCGGATACCAAGCATGACGCCGACCGGCTTACCGAGGAGCTGCTCCGTGCCACCGAGGAGGACGAGGTCCTGCTGACCGCCGCGGACCGTTTCGTCCCCCGGGAAAGCCACCGGCGTCCGGCCCGGCCTGTCAACGCGGACGCCTCGTTCACCCTGCGAGTGGACAACCCTGGCCTGTCCTACCGGCTTGCCTGGCAACAGCAGGAGACGCCACAGCCCGGCCCCGGCGAGATCCTGCTCGAAGTACGCGCCGCAGCGCTCAACTACCGAGACCTCATGCAGGCCGTCGGCCTACTCCCCACAGAAGCCATCGAGGGCACACCGTCCGCCAAAGGCTGCGGACTGGAGTGCGCAGGCGTCGTCATCGCCTGCGGGGAGGGTGTGACCCAACTGTCGCCCGGCGACCGCGTGGCAGGGATGGCGCCAGCCTCGCTCGCTTCCCACACCGTGACCAACGCCGATTCCGTCTGGCCGCTGGCTGACCAGGTGCCCTTCGCCGCAGCGGCCACCATGCCGGTCGCCTTCACCACCGTGCACTACAGCCTCGGACATCTCGCTCGCCTGCAACCCGGTGAGACCGTCCTCGTGCACGGTGCCGCAGGTGGTGTTGGCCTCGCCGCGATCCAGTACGCACACGCTCATGGCGCTCACGTCATCGCCACGGCCGGCAGCGACCTCAAGCGCGAGCTGCTGCGCAGTCTGGGGGTGCAACACGTCTTGGACTCCCGCACCTTGGACTTCGCCGTCCACGTGCAGGAAATCACCGAAGGACGCGGCGTCGATATCGTCCTCAACTCGCTCGCAGGTGAAGCCATCGGCCGCAGCCTGGAACTGCTGCGGCCGGGCGGCCGATTCCTGGAACTTGGCAAGCGGGACATCTATGAGAACAAGCCGCTGGCGCTGCGCCCGTTCCGTAACAACATCGCTTTCTTCGGCGTGGACCTCACCAAGCTGCTGTTGGACAAGCAGCAGGCCCAAGCGGCGCTGTCCGACCTGTTCGAGGACCTCAAAGAGGATCGCTTTCGTCCGCTGCTCCACACCGTGTACCCCGCCGCGCGCGTGGCTGAGGCATTCCAGCTCATGCAGCACTCGCGCCACATCGGCAAGGTCGTCGTCGCCTTCGACCCGCTGGACGAACCACCCCTCGTGGAACCCATCAGCCCACCTTTCCGGCTGGATGGGGCCGCCACGTATCTCGTCACTGGCGGCACCGGCGGATTCGGCGCAGCCACCGCCCGATGGCTCGCCGACCACGGTGCCCGTCATGTGGCATTGGTCAGCCGCCGCGGTGCCCAGTCACCCGAGGCCGACGAGGTCCTGGCCGCACTCACCGCCCGCCACGTGACGGCCACGGCCTATTCGGCGGACGTCACCGACCTCGCAGCCATGCGGGCCGTCGCCGCCCGCATCGCTGCGACGGGGCACCCGCTGCGCGGAGCCGTGCACTGCGCGATGCACCTGGACGACGCCCTGTTCACCGAACTGGACGAAGACCGGATCGCCGCAGTGCTGGCGCCCAAGATCACGGGCGCGGCCGTGCTGGACCTGCTCCTGCGAGACAGTGACTGCGACCTGTTCCTGATGTACTCCTCAGCAGCAGCCACCGTCGGCAACATCAAGCAGGCGGCCTATGTGGCCGGCAACGTGTATCTGGAAGCCCTCGTGCGCCGCCGCCGTCGGCAAGGACTGGCGGGGCTGGCCGTCGCCTGGGGCGCCATCGGGGACACCGGTTACGTGGCCCGCAGCAACCTGCACAAGACCCTGACCGCCATCGGGTTCGAAGCGTTCACCTCCCAAGAGGCCCTCGCCGCCGCCACGACGCTCATGGGTACCGACATCGAAGTGGCCGGCGTCCTGCGCTGCAACTGGAGCCGCGGCATGAAGATGCTGGCTGCGTCCATGACCACTCCCCGGCTGAGCGCGCTGGTGCCGAAGAACACCGAGGGGGGCTTTGACAGGGAGGAACTAGTGCACACGCTGGCTGAGATGCAGACCGAGGATTCCTTCGTCTACCTGACCGACGCCCTCGTCACTGTCATGACGGACATTTTGCACATGGACAGCAGCCAGTTCGACCCCCACCGCCGCCTAGACACCTACGGGCTGGACTCCCTGATGGCCACCGAACTCCTGGTCACCCTCAACGAGCGCTTCGCCGTCGATATTCCGCCCATGGAGCTGCTGCGCAGCTCCACCGGAACCCTCGCGGACGTCGCTCAGACGGTGTACTTGCGCCTCGGAGTCCACACGGCCGACGCCACCTTCGAGGCAACCATCCCGCACCAGGCGAAGAGCCCAGACGGCGATCCGACCAACGCACCCATCGACTGAACCGAAGCGGGCCCCCGCCAGCCGCACTCACCCCGGCCGGCGGGGGCCGCGTTCGCGTTCACGACCTCACTCAACAACCACCAGAGCGCGGACGGGCTCGCTCGGCCAGACGAGGTCACACCTCCGAAGGCCCGCCGGCGTCCGAGACCTTGAAACCGATCCCCAGATCGGCAGCACCTTGCCGGATCGTTGCTTCGAGCCGCGCCCCGCACGGACAGCGCGACCGCGTCCACTGTGAGTGCGACGCTCATGAACACATCTTGACCAGGGCCGGTCGCTCACCATGTGAGAACCAAGCCCGTACGGCGACACGAACGTGGACATCCCGCACCGAAGCGATACCACTCAGCGCGAGGCCCGTCACCGCTCGCCCGGGCCATGGGCCCATACCAACTCGCCGACAGGAACCAGTGCCTTGGGGGCCAGTTGGGGAAGCAGCGGGATCGCGTACGCCCATCCCTCGCCCGTCAGCAGCTGCCGCACGATCAACCGGGCAGCCCCTTCGTTGGGCGCGTTGCCGTCACCTGCGGCGTGGGCCAGCGCCAAGCAAAGGCGGACTGTGGCGCCCTGCGCCGCGCGGTCGGTGGCGAGCACCACAGGTGCCCCTGCCAGATGAGTGGCAACAGCGGCCAGAGCTGCGGCTCGCTGCTCTCGCGTCGGCGCAGCCTCGGACAGGCGCTGGGCTCCGGCCGTATCGCCTTCCACGGCTTTGAGGACCGCCAGCTCAGCGTGGGGGAGCTGACTTGGCGGCAGCGTCCGTGACAACTGGTCCACCCGGACGTTCCGCTGGGCGGGACACCATGTCAGTTGCGGGCTTCTTCCAGCAGAACTGCCGCATGTGCGGTCCGCTGGTACAGCACGTAGCGGCCGTCTCTGACCTTGGTGACCAGGCGCGCGCGGTGCAGGGCACTGAGGTGGTAGGAGACGTTGCCCTGTGCGCATCCGATCCGGGCGGCGAGTTCCGTGGTGGATCGGGGGGTTTCCAAGTCCGCCAGCAACGCCGCTCGGGTGTCGCCGACCACCTGCGCGATCATTCCAGGCCGGTGGCCTCTGCCGGCGCCGATGCGCTGGGCCGGGTAGTACAGGACGAACTGTCCGGGGGTGTCGACCTGGACGATGACGTTGGGCCAGTTCAGCACGCCCGGGGCGAGGACTAGGTCCCGGCCGGTGGCATCTATTTCACCCTCCCACGAGGTGGCGAGGGTGACCGCGTCGCCCGCCCACCCCATGTCGGGGTGGAGTGCTCCGAGCGCCCGGCCGATGCCTTGGGTGGCGATGGCCGTCGCGCGGTGGGCGATGTCCTGATCGAGGATCGAGCGTAACTCGGGCCAGCTTTCGGCGAGGGCATCACGCCAGAACCGGGCGAGACCGTTGGCGAGACGTCGCTGCATCCGCCCCGACTCGGCGATCCGGCGGGTCGTGGCCAGCAGCGGCCTGTTCCAGTGGGTCCGGGTGTAGGTGAAGACCTGGGTTTCCAGGGCGTCCTGCGCTGCGGCCTCGATCTGCGCGATCTGCTCGCCCAGCAGGTCACGACCCTGCCCGTACGCACCTGGCTGAGGGGTGAGCAGGTCAGGCGTGTAGGTGTCACCGGCTCGCGGCAACAGGTCCGCGAGCAGGGCAACATCCGGATGGGCAAGACAGGCGCGGGCCAACGGCCCGGGATCGCCGAACACCGGGTGCCGTCTTGAGGCGGCAGTGAGTCTCAGCCACGCCAGGGACTCCGCTGCGGGGGAAGGAGCCCACCGCGTCCTGGCCATGGTGTCGGCATCCACACGCACAGAGAGCACCATGCCGACGCTAGCAGCCGCCGCGATGGATTCAAACGGCCTTGAATACTTTCCGCCGCGAGGCCCACGCGTGGTTGAGTCGGCGCGGTAAACAACGCTGGCACCGCTAGCGCCCGACCGGAGACGGTCATCTCCGTACGACGTGAGGTTGTGCCCCGTAACTCCAAAAACCCAACAACCTGGGAGTGATTGTCATCGTGACACTGAACGACGCCAGCAGGGCCAACAGCCGCACGAAGGCGGCCAGTTCGCGATTCAGGCGAACCGGTGCAGGCTCAATGCTCGCCATCACTGCCGTACTCGGACTGAGCCTGGCAACCGCCGGCCCCGCCACCGCGACCGATGCCGGCCCCGCCACCACCACCGATGCCGGCACCTGGCGTGCCTACGGCAACACCAACCCGATCACCTCCAGCCCCGCCACGTGGGCATGCGCCGGCAGCAAGACGGTCGCCACCTCCGTAATCGCGCAGGTCTGTGCGATCAGGTCGTCAGGCGGGGGCAGCGTCCAGGCGGCAGTGATCGTCCGTAACAACCGATCCAGCCTCTACAGTGCGAGCGCATACGTGAACCTGTATACCGCCTCCTCTGGCCTTTTCCTGGGCTCTTGGGAGTGCGCGTCATCGGGGGTCGGGCCGAACTCGTGGTCAGTATGCTTCGGCAAAACCCTCAGCCAGCCCAGCTCCGTAAAGGTGTACTCCGTAGGATGGCTCAAAGAGACCTACCTCGGCCAGTCACCCAACATCTGAACCACACCCCATCAGATGGATTGAACCCCGCACACTTCAGCACCGGGCCTGAGTAGTTGCGGTACAGGATGCAGCGCTGAGATTGATCATGGTCGCTATCGCAGCGCGTGTGGCGTGTCTTCAAGGACGCACAATTTGTGGGGTATCCGTTGCGTATTTCGGGCGAGTGGCAGGGCCCCGCTCGCGCCTCGCTACGGTTTCAACGATGCCGTCAGCTCGCTTCAGATCTGAGTTAAAAACTTCGAGAGGATGAAAAACGAATGAAGTGCATCCCTGGAGCTTCGGCCGTGCTCGCGCTCGTGTGCTCCGCAGTCACGCTCATCGCGCCATCGGCGTCGGCGCAGACGCTGGTTGCATCCACATGCCAGTTCGGCAACGACACCGGGAGAATTGTGGCCAGCGCGTATATCTATCGGAATGACGCTCCCGAACTCGGCTCTGTCGGCAGGATCGCGGTCTGCCGGGACGACGCGCACAACTACTGGGGATACGTAGGATTCGCGGAAAAGCTCACGGCCAGCCAGTGGGCACAGGCGACGCTGTACCGCCAGCGTGACGGTAGCACCACCACCTCGATCAACTGTGACAGCAGTGGCGGAAACGGGAAGGTCATGCCGAACCAGCGGGTCTGCTGGACGCCGAAGTTCACCGGCTTGAGCGGTCGCTACACGTTTCTCGCGAAGGGTGAAATGTACAGCAGTCACACCGGCAATCGACTGGCACTGGAGACCACTGGCGAGTTCACCCGATAAGAAACGGCACCAGCATCTACCCGGACGTGCTCACCGACTAATCCGACCTGGAGAAGAAGAGCGGCCACAACGGCTTCACCCTCCGCACCGACACCAAGGCCGACGCCACATTCCTCGTCGATCTCGGCGATGTGCTCGTTGAGGGTCATCATCTTCTCGGCAAGGGTGTGGACCAGCTTCGCGATGGTCTTCTCCCCGGGAACGGGGGGTGTGCTGACGCCCGGCGACCTCAACCGCCGTTGCGGCAAGGGCCTTTGCGTTGCGGACGTTGCGGTTGGCCAGCCACTTGGTCAGATGGGTGACGCCCGAGCGGTGGATCGCGGCCGGGGTCTGGAACCCGAGGCCCGCACCTGCTGGAGAACATCCGGTTCCTGGCCGGCTACCGCCGGGGCTGGCTCTTCGACGCGGAACTGGTCAACGCTCCGCGGTTGGTGGGGTTGGACGGGATGTCGCTGGGCGAGGCATTCCAGCTGGTGCCGCCGTATCTCCGGCCGCTGGTGAAGGCAGCGGTGTTGCATCTGCTGTGGTCCGGCGACGTGACGACGGCGCTGGGAGCGGCTTGACATGAGCGTCAAGGGCAAGGCCGGGGTGGGTATTCCTGGCGGGAATGTCGGCCCTTCGCCCCCGACCCGCCCCCGCGGCGAGCACTAAGCGACGGGGACGATCCGGCCGCGGTCGAGGGTCACGATCTCGTCGGCGGCGGCGAGGCCCGCCCGATCGTGGGTGATCAGGAGCGTGGTGCGGCCACGGGTGGCGTCGAGGATGTCGGCTAGCACGGCGGCGGCGGTGTCCGGGTCGAGCCCCTCGGTGGGTTCGTCCAGGACGAGTACGGGCGGGTCAGCGAGGAGTGCGCGAGTCAGGAACAGGCGCTGGCGCTGGCCGCCGGACATGGTGGCGCCATCCCCTCCGATGAGGGTGTCCCAGCGGTCGGGCAGCGTCTCGATCCAGTTCAGGAGTCGGGCCCTGCGGGCCGCTTCGCGCAGGTCGGCGGCCGTGGCTTCGGGCCGGGCCAGCAGGAGGTTGGCACGGATCGTGGTGTGGAACACGTGCGCGTCCTGAGTCACGCCGGTGATCACCCGGCGGACATCGGCGGCTGCGCAGTCGCGAAGTTCGCGTCCGCCGACGCGAATGCTGCCGGCTTCGTACGGGACGAACCGCATGAGCGCTGCGATCAGCGTGGACTTGCCGGAGCCGCTGGCGCCGATCAGTACGACCCGGTGGCCGGGCGGCAGTCGGAGGTTCACCCCGTCCAGGGCTGGGGGATCGCCGGCGCGGTGGCGCACCCGCAGGTCGGTGATGTCCACGCCGATCGGCTCATCGGTGGGGAGCGGGACTGGTGCTGGCGGGTCAGCGACAGGAGGCGGCGTGTCGAACAGTTCGGCCAACCGGCGCGCCGACGCCCGTACTTCAGCGAGGCGGCGGGCGGCGGCGGGTAGCGGCGCGAGGGCCTCGAAGGACACCAGCGCAAGGACCGCGAGGACGGTGAGGTGCACGGCAGGCAGCGCACCGGCCTCATGTGCGTGCAGCGCGAGCCAGCTCACGCCGACCGTCGCCCCGCTCTGGAGTAGCAGTACCACGGCCGAGGCGAGCGAGGTCGTCAGGGCCTTGCGGTGCTCCAGCGCGGCGATCTGGGCGCCGACGCGGTGGGCCCGCTCGTGGGCGCGGCCCCGGGCTCCGTAAGCGGCCAGGTCCGCCGCCCCCCGATGTAAGTCCACGGTGTACGTGGCGAGTTCGGCGCGCGCTGCCTTCTCCGCGTGGCCCGTACGGCGGGACAGCGCGAGCACCAAAGCGGGCAGGAGAAGCCCCGCCACGGTCAGGAGCAGCGCGAGCAGGAGACCTGCCTGCGGCAGCATCAGTGCGGCTACCGCGGTGGTGGTCGTGGCAACCGCGTAGGCGGCTGCGGATGGGATCAAGACCCGCAGTAGCAGGTCCTGGGCGGCGTCAACGTCATCGACGAGGCGCGTGAGCAAATCGCCGTCGCGAAAGGCAGGAATGCCCGCGGGGGCGAGCGGCACCAGCGCCTCGTACACCCGGGTGCGAAAGCCCGCGATGGCCCGCAGTGCCCCGTCGTGACCGAGGAGCCGATCGGTATAGCGCAGCGCTCCGCGGCCCAGGGCCAGGGCGCGTACGGCGACGATCGCCACGCTCACCGAGGCGAGCGGGGGCTGTTCGGCGGCGCGGGTGATCAGCCACGCAGCGGTGGCCAGCAACGCGGCGGCGGCCAGTTCGCTGCCGGCCGAGGCGAGCGCGGCGGGCAGCAGCCTGCGCCAGTAGGGGAGGAGGTGGCGCAGGAGGCGAACCGTGGGCCGCGGCCCACGCGTACGGGCCGCTGCGGCGGCCTCGACGTGGGACGTCATGAGACCGGCAGTTCCTGTGTGAAGGGCGTTCGGGGGAGGGTGAGGCTGCCTGCTCGTACCGTGATGATCCGATCCGCGTGGGGGAGCAGGCTCGTGCGGTGTGCGACCACGAGCGAGGTTCGGCCGTGCATGAGGTTGACCGTGGCCCGGGTGACGGCGGCCTCGTGCACGGGGTCGAGGTGAGCGGTCGGCTCGTCCAGGAGGAGTACGGGGGCGTCCTTGAGGAACGCGCGGGCGAGGGCGATGCGTTGGCGCTGACCGGCGGAGAGCCCGGTGCCGCGCTCGCCGAGCACGGTGCCGTACGCCTTCGGCAACTCCTCGATGAACAGGTCCGCCGACGCGGCGCGGGCCGCCTGCCGTACCTCGGCGTCGCTCGCGCGGGGGCGCCCGAGGCGAATGTTGTCCGCAACGGACTGCGCGAACAGGTGCGGGCGCTGCGGCACCCACGCCACCTGGGCGCGCCACTGGTCGGGGTCGAGGTCCGCGAGGTCGGTTGCGCCGACGGTGACGCGGCCCGACTCGGGCGCCACAAAGCCCAGGAGCAGCGCCAACAGGGTGGACTTGCCCGCGCCGCTCGGGCCGACCAGGGCCACGTGTTCGCCGGGACGTACGGAGAGGGACACCTGTCGCAGGGCGGGCGCGGCCCGACCCGGGTAGTGGACCGTGACCTCATCGAGGCGTAGCTGCCCCGTGCGGGCATCGGGAGCCGGTACGCGACCGGTGCGCGCTGGCTGTTTTGTCTGCGCTGTCTGCGCTGTCTGCACGGCGGGCACGGTGGGCGTTGTGGGCGCGGCGGGCGTGTCCTTGTCGTCGAGCACGGTGAAGATCCGCTCGGCCACCGCGATGCCCTCGGCGCTGTCGTGGAAGGCCGCGCCCGCGGCGCGCAGCGGCAGATACGCCTCGGGGGCGAGGAACAGAACGGTCAGGGCCGTGCGGAGGTCCAGTTCGCCGCCAAGCAGCCGCAACCCGACCGGGACGGCCACCAGCGCCACCGAGAGGGTGGCGACCGTTTCCAGGACGAAGGAGGACAGGAACGCTACGCGTAGCGTGCGCATGGTGGCCCGCCGATGGGCCTCCGCCATCTCGCCCACCACCCGGGTCTGGTGCTGCTCGCGGCCGAAAGCGCGCAGCGTCGGCAGCCCGGCCACCACATCCAGGAAGTGCCCACCAAGCCGCGACAGCAACTGCCATTGGTGGGCCGTGCGCCTGGCGGTGTGCAGGCCGACCAACGCACCGAACACGGGGATCAGCGGCAGCGTGACGACGATGATCAGTGCCGAGGTCCAGTCGGTCCACACCAACCAGGCGACGACCGTGAGGGGCACCACCGCGGTGGCCGCCATCGTGGGCAGATAGCCGACGACGTACGGGTCGAGGGCGTCGAGGCCGCGAGTGAGCAGTGTGGCCGTCTCACCGTGGCGGTGGGCCATCAGCCGCAGGGGACTGGTGTGCTGGAGCCGGGCGGTGATCCGGCCGCGCAGGGCGTGTTTGGCGTCGGCCGCGGCGCGCTGAGCGAGTAGCCCGCGTGCCCAGGTCAGCAGCGCGCGCAGCGCCATGACGGCGGCCAACGCGGCCAGCGGCGTGCTGGGATGCGGGCGCCCGGCGAAGCCGTTCGCGAGGACCGTCGCTAGCAGGCTCGCCTGGGCGACGATGAGCCCAGCGCCCACCAGGGCCAGCACCGCGGAGCACATCAGGTGGCGTCGCAGCGCCGGGAGTTCTCGTATCAGGCGGCGTTCGACCGGCTTCATCTTGGGGCCTCTCTCCTCGCCTGTGTGTCTCAGAAGTAGCTGGGGTGACGGCGGCCCGTCCGCCCTCGAAAGGCCCACCAGCTCCACGTCTGATACGCGAGGATCACCGGGATCAGCACGACCCCGAAGGCGGTCAAGATGGTCAAGGTGGCACCGTCTGTCACGGCCTGGTGGAGGGTCATTCCCGCGCCCGACGAGCTGATCAGGACGTACGGGTAGTGGCCGGCCCCCACCAGAAGTACCGGCAGCGCGGTGGCGCAACAGGTGGCCGCAAACGCCCGGATGTGGTGGCCGCGCGACAGGTGCCACCAGGCGCCGGCGAGCGCCGCCGCCAGCAGGGCGGCGAGGGCCGCCGAGGTCGCCCGGTTGGTCATGGAGGCGCCCGCCCCGAAGAGTGTCAGGAGCAGCGCGAGAGAACCTACGGCACCAGTAGCCCGCAGTAGGGAGGAGCCCAACTGGCACGCAGTACGCGCGAGTTCGGGAGCCGATCGTAGGGCGATGAAGGCTGCCCCGTGTGCTGCGAAGAGCAGTGCGGTGGTGACTCCGCAAGCCAGCACGAACGGCGTGAGCACGTCACCGGGTCCAATGTGGAAGGTCCCGTCAGTCCGGCGAGGTACGCCGTGGAGCAGCAGGCCAACGACGAGCCCCCAACACAGGGCGGGCAGCGCGCCGCCGAACACGATCAGGATGTCCCACCAGTGGCGACCGCGGGCGCTATGGGCTCGACCGCGTAGTTGGACCGCGGCGTTCCCCAGGACCAAACCGACGAGGATCGCCACGATGAGCGGGTAAAGGCCGGGCAGCAGGTCGCCTTCCAGGTGCGGGAAGGCCCCGAACATGACGCCGGCGAAGGCCACGAGCCACACCTCGTTGCCCAAGAAGAACGGTGCGATGGCGTCGAGGGCGGCGTTGCGGCTGGTGCGCTCGACCGCGGGCCCGGCTTGGGCTTGGCCACCGAGGAAGGGGTGCAGCATTTGTACGCCGTAGTCGTAACCGCCGAGCACGAAGTACCCGGCGAGAAGGAGGCCAAGGAGGGCCACCCAGCAGGTCTCCAAACTCATCTTGCTCAACTTTCCATCACAGAAGGGGATTGCACAGGGGAGCCCGCACGCAGGGGAGGCGATCTCGGTACGTACCGGCAGGGTCGGCTCAGTAGGTCGGGACCGGCTGTTTCTCGTCGGCGCCGTCACCTGGTACGTCATGGGGGAGTGGTTCGGTGGCGCCGAGTTGGGTGGCGTGCGGGCCGCGGCGGGCGAAGCGGGCGATCAGGCTCCAGTTCACCGCCGCCAGGGCGACGAAGACGGTGATGAACGCGGTGCAGGACACGACCAGTGAGGTGCGGCTGACGTGGGAGAGCGCGTCATTGACGGTCAGTTCGCCGTAGACGAGCCAGGGTTGGCGCCCGACCTCGCGAAATACCCAGCCGCCCGCTGAGGCGATGAAGGGCAGCGGGATCATCGCTGTCATCAGATAGGCGAGAGGGCGCCGGCGCACCAGCCAGTCCTTCCACAGCAGGCACACGGCGATGAGGGTCACGGTCGACACGGTGTTGCCGATGATCGTCATCGTGTCCATCGAGACGCGTAGCCAGCCGTGTGGGGGCGCGTAGTCGGCGGGCCCGTGCTCCGTGACGAGTTGCGCTTGCAGTTCGGCGACGCCGCTGTTCTCCAGGGCGGCCATCTTCATCGGCTGGGTGCGTTCGAGCACGGGGAACTGGAGGTCGCCGACGATGATGACGAAAAAGGAGGCGACCGCGCCGATCCACAGGCCCAGGCGCAGGGAGCTGCGGAAGAGTTCAATCTCCTTGGTGCCCCGCGCGAAGTGGAAGGCGCTGATGCCGGTGACGAAGACGCCCCCGGTCGTCAGCGCGGCGAGCGTGATGTGGGCGAGCGCGAGCAGGGCATGGGGATTGGTGAGTAGCGCCCCGAAGTCGGTCAAGTAGGCTTCGCCGCCGCGCACTTCGTAACCGACAGGGTGCTGCATAAAGCCGTTGGCGATCATGATCCAGTACGCGGAGGCGTACGCGGTCAGCGTGACCAGCCAGATGAGCGTGACGTGCACGCCCCTGCGCAGGCGGCCCCAACCGAAGATCCACATGCCGAGGAAGGTGGACTCGGCGAAGAAGGCGATGAGGGTTTCGAGCGCCAGCGGGGCGCCGAAGACGTTGCCCGCGAACTTGCTCAGGCCGCTCCAACTCAGTCCGAATTGGAACTCCATGACGAGGCCGGTGGCGATGCCGACCGCGTAGTTGATGACGTAGAGCTGACCCCAAAAGCGCGTCATGCGCTCCCGGGTGGCTCTCTTGTCGGGATCACGGGTGTAAGCGGCTCGGGTGTGCATGATCGCGACGATCGGGACGAGTCCCATGGTGAGGATCACAAACAGCCAGTGGATGCCGGTCGTGGCCGCGAACTGGAGTCGAGCCAGCTCCGCAGCGCTCATGATGCGACCTTTCTTGCGGCGGGTGCTCTGGACGGGATTCGACATGCGGCCCGGGTCCGGGTCGGTGGATGTTGGGTGGGTGCGAGGTCCCCGCTTCGCGTGTACAGATGCCGGGCGCTGTTGCCCGCCACCCGTGCGGTGACCTCGATGGAGACCGTAGGCACAATTGCTTATGCATTCCAATACCGGTTTGGTCATGTGAAGATGACTCAGAAGGCATAAGCGAAGGTGGACCGTGGATCTTCTACAACTGCGTTACTTCCAGGCCGTAGCCCGCTTCGAGCACATCAGCCGGGCCGCGGAGGAGTTGCGGGTCGCCCAGCCTTCTCTCAGCCGCGCCATCGCGCGCCTGGAGGCCGACTTGGGCTCCCCGCTCTTTGACCGGCAGGGCCGCCGGGTCCGGCTCAACCAGTACGGCGCGATGTTCCTGCGCCATGTCGATCGCGCCCTAAGCGAGCTCGACGACGGCCGCCGGGCCGTCCGTGAGGCCCGCGATACGGGGCTTGGTCGGGTCAGTGTGGCCTCCGAGACCCTCCTGACCGTCATCCCACTCCTTGGCGGCTTTCGCGCCGCCTACCCCCGTGCCGACGTGCGTCTCTTCCAATCCACTGCGGAGGAGATGGACCGCCGACTGCGCGCCAGGGAAGTGGATTTCTGCGTGGCGTCGCAGCCGCTGACCGGAACGCCATTCGAGTCGGTCGAGCTCGCCCGCGAGGAGGTTTTGCTCGCGGTTCCGCATGGCCATTGGCTCGACGGCCGGGAGAGCGTGACGATCCCCGAGATCGCCGACGAGCCCTTTGTCACCACGCGCCTCGGCCACTGGCAGCGCACTCTCCTCGACCGACTGTTCGCCGCCGAGGGCCTCACGCCGCTGCTGTCCTGTGAGGGCGACGAACCGGGCGCCAGCCAGGACATGATCAGCGCGGGCCTTGGCATTGGTCTCATCCCGGTGGTGTCCCGTCAGGTCGGTACGCATGTGCGCGTCCCGGTCGCCTGGGTGCGCATGGGCGCACCCGACTGCCACCGCGTGCTCACCTTGGTGTGGAACCGGGACAGCTATCTTTCCGAAGCCGCCCTGAAGTTCCGGGAGTTCACCACCAGCAGGCCCTTCATGACACACCGCCTGCCCGACCCGCGCCGCGAGCACTCCCACGATCCGTCCTAGCGCGCAGGCCACTCCTTTGGTATGTTCCGACGCGCCGCCCGATCCCTGGCCAAGGACATCGCGTGTCCGTACGGCCGGCATCTGATGGCGAGTTGGTAGGGGTGTCGCGTCCCCCATCACTCACGGCGGCGCCATCTGCATCTTCCCGTTTCCCACTTGACCGGCCTCCGTGCTGCGGCGCACTCTCGCGCGCAATCGGACGCCATCGAGGAGTTCCGTCATGCCCAACATCACATACGTCACCGTCGATGGGGCCGCGCGTTCGGTCGAAGTCCCCGCCGGCACGAGCGTCATGCGCGGCGCCACATCCAACGACATCGACGGCATCGTCGCCCAGTGCGGCGGCAACGCGCAGTGCGCCACCTGCCACGTCTACGTAGATGAGGCCACCATCGACAAGCTGGAACCCGCACAGCCGAACGAGGACGACATGCTCGACTTCACGGCCTGCCAGCGCCGGCCCAACAGCCGGCTGAGCTGCCAGCTCAAGGTGACCAGCGCGCTGGATGGCCTGATCGTCCACCTCCCCGAGCGGCAGAACTGATGGCCGATGACACACCGCCCACCTCCGTCACCATCGTGGGGGCCGGACAGGGCGGCTACCAAACGGCAGCGTCGCTACGCGAACGCGGCTATGCGGGGCATATCACGCTTATCAGTGCCGAGGACACCCTCCCGTACGAGCGTCCGCCGCTGTCCAAGACGTACCTCATGGGCGATGCGTACCTCCAGGGTGCGGCACCACTGTGGCTGCGGCCGGCGACGTACTACGTACGCCAGTCGATCGACCTGTTCAGCGCAACCGTGACCGAGATCGACCCGGCCGCCCGCACGGTCCGCCTCGCCGATGGTTCCGAGCACGGCTACGGCCATCTCGTGCTGGCCACCGGGGCCCGGCCGCGCACGCTCGCCGTGCCAGGAGCCGGGCTGCGCGGCGTGCACACCCTGCGTACCGCGCAGGACGCCACCGCGCTACGGGTCTCCCTTCGTGCCGCTCGGCGCGCGGTGGTAGTGGGCGCCGGGTTCATCGGCCTCGAATTCGCGGCCGTGGCACGGACGTCGGGCTGTGAGGTGACGGTCATCGAAGCTCTCGACCGACCGCTCGCCCGGGTCGTAACGGCGCGGACCGCCGAACACTTCACGCAACTGCACCAAAGGGAGGGCACCCGGTTGCTGTTCGGCCAGGGAGTTGCGGCCCTGCACGGCGATGGCCGCGGAGGCGTGGCGGCAGTGGAGTTGGCCGATGGCCGGCGAGTGCCGGCTGATCTGGTCCTGATTGGCGTCGGCGTCACCCCGCGCACGGAACTGGCCGCCGCGGCCGGCCTGCCGGTCAGCGACGGCATCACCGTGAACTCTCGGCTGATGACCGCTGATCCACACGTCTCAGCCATCGGCGACTGCGCGGCCTTCCCGCAGGTGCGCTCGGGGAATCGGCGGCGCATCGAATCGGTGCAAAACACCGTGGGCCATGCCCGACTGGTCGCCGAGCGGCTGACCGGGGCGGCCCACGCCTACGGGGAACTGCCCTGGTTTTGGAGCGATCAGTTCGCCACAACCGTACAGATCGCTGGGCTGGACGAGGGCCACGACGCCGAGGTGGTGCTCGGTGACCACCCCGATGCGTTCTCGGTGCTTCTCTTTCGTGGCGATGACCTGGTGGCGGTCGAGTCCATCAACCGCCCCGCCGACCACCTGGCGGCCAGGCAACTCCTCACCACCCAAGCAACATTGAGCCCGAGCGACGTCACCGCACCGGGGTTCACGCTCAAGGGCCACCTCGCGAGGCACAGCGCAGGAGCGCCCATCGGCTGAGCAGGGCCCGGCCCACAGGAACCCACCCCGGCCTTGCCGCTGGGCGATGGGCGGGCCCGTACGGCAGGGCTCAGCAGCCTCGTTGAGCTCATGTGCCATGGAGGTCTGCTACGAGGAGGTCGAGCGTGGCCTCCTCGTGGAGGGCGATGCCCAGGGCGCGCATGGCGGGGGTCAGGCCGGGGTCCCAGTCCGCCACAACGGGCAGGCCGGCCAGGGGCAGGTGCGGTATGCCCTGCGCCTGGGTGCGGGCGGCGAGTTGTTCGTAGTCCTCGGCGGTGAGCCGCCAGGGCCGGGCGTCGTACCGGCGGATGACGCGGTTGGCCAGCGTGATGCCGGGCCAGTCGAAGTCGCCGTGATAGGCGAAGCGGCAGCCGCTGGCGGCGAGGGCATCTAGGAGGGTGAGGACCACCGTGGCTGCGCTGCCCGATGTGCACACCAGCGGCTGCGCACAGGCGGCGTCGGCGGCGGCCTCCACAACGCGGGGGTTCTCGCAGACATGGATCACCGTGCCCGGCGGCAGCCTCAGTTGCAGGGTGTGGAGGTCGCGCAGGGTCAGCTGAGCCTCCGCGTGGTGCTCTGTCCGTTCCCGTAGTGCGCGCTCGCGCCAACCGTCTCCCAATGGGCGCAGCCCGTAGGACAGTACGGTGCTGGACACCTCGTCCGGGGTGACGCCGGC
Source organism: Streptomyces zagrosensis (assembly GCF_014203645.1). Lineage (GTDB taxonomy): Bacteria > Actinomycetota > Actinomycetes > Streptomycetales > Streptomycetaceae > Streptomyces > Streptomyces zagrosensis. The sequence goes on from NZ_JACHJL010000016.1 coordinate 111,671, forward strand.
CTGGCGCCACACAGCGCGCCGGCCGGCGGCGGTCTCGGGGAACTCGGCACCCTGGGCGAGGGCGATGCCTCGTTGCACGAGGCGTGCGAGCCACGTTCCATCGTCTAGTCCGTGCGCAGATCCGGTCGCTTCGACGGCGAGCTCGCCCCGGCCACGGGGGCCCGACCGCTGTGGACCAAGCAGCAAGGTGAGTACCTGCACGGCCTGTTGGAGCGTTCGGTCCGCGGCCTGTGGGGTGGTTCCCCTGGGCGTGCCCGCGCGGCGTACGACCTCCTGCCACTGGTGCACCCACGGGTCCGCACGAAGGGCGCTGGCGTCCACGTGGGCGGCGAGCGATGACCACACCTGCTCGCGCCGCGCCTCGGCGCCTGCCCGGGCCGCACGGCGGTCGATGAGCGCGGGGCCGAGCGCGCACAGGGTCTCCACCAGGCCAAGGTCGGCCGCCGATGCGCGAAGCCGAGCATCGAGCGCGTCAAGTCGCAGGGTCACCGTAGAACCCGTCACGGCCTTGCCCAACAGGTGGGACAGTGCTGTCTTCTCCTGCGCGTCGAGGTCTGGCATGCGCAGGGTGCCGGTGGCTTGCAGGCCGTTGGACTCCAGACGCTTTCGGGCCGCGGCCCACAGCCGATCCAGGCCCGGGCCCGTCAGCCAGTCCCGGGTCTCGGCCCGAAGCGCGCTCATACGGACACCAACCGCCGATGGCGGCCGTTCCATGTGTAGTGCAGGGTGGCTACGCCACGCACGAGCGGGTCGCGAAGGCATTCGTAGATCTCCAGCGAGGGAACCTCGGCCCAGTTGCCCATGAGCCGCTCGCTGGTGAGGACGAAGTCCAAATCCAGGTCCACGAGAATCCGGCCCAGCCGACCGTGGGTGGGCTCGTCCACCTTGGCGAAGGCGTCGTCAAGAAGGATCAGCCGCGGCGCGTGCGGTGTGGCCTCGCCGAGCGTCGTGAAGTGGGCTGCGGCTGCGGCGAAGAGCACGAGGTAGGACAGTACGCGCTGCTCGCCCTGGCTGAGTCCGGTGCGGCCGGTGAGCTTACGTTTACGGCCCGGGGCAGCGTCGTCCACCACGAAGGTGTGGAAGCGGAACCAACCTCGGTAGTCCAAAGCCGTGCGCAGGTGGGCGGCGTAGCCGGCGGACGGATCGGCCCTGCGGGCGTCCTCGACCCGTCGTTGCAGCACCTCGCGAAGCTGCTCGGTCTGCTCGCGGGTGCGCAGCCCGGAGGGGCTGCGCAGCAACTCGACCGCTGCTCGCACGTCGGCGTCGGCATCGTCGTCAAGCTTCCACTGCAACTCGACACCGAGCCCATGCGAGGTGCGGACGGTCTTGAGCGTGCCGTTGAGCGCGGCAACCAGGTTCGCCGCGGCGATGACCTGCGTCGATAGATGGTCGCCGAGTTCACCGGCGAGGAACCGCTGGAAGACCTCGCTCTCCCGCTCGGTCAGCCGACCGCGAGCCACCGCTGCCTGGTCGGCGATCCGCTCCCCGACGAGGGCCACGTCATGGGAACCGTGGTCGTCGAGCAGCCGGCAAACCTTGATTCCGTCGAGCTCGTCGAGCTGCGCGTCGAAGCCGCCGGCGAGCTGGTCACGCAGCTCGGTGTGTCGGTTGAGGAGCGCCGTATCGGATACCTCGCTCTTCGACCGTTCGAGGCGACCGCGTACCGCATCGGCGAGTTCGCGCAGCGCCCGAATCCGGCTGCGGGCATCCGTCAGGGCCTCCTCCGCGGGGTGCTCGGGAAGCGCCGAGCGCTCCAACCCCACGCCCCGCAGCACCTCGGGCCTGGCGAGCGCACGGCGCAAGGTGCTGCCGGCCGCGATGACGGCGGCTTCCTGCACCACCAACTGCTCGCGCTGGCTCGCCTCCTGCTCCTCTGCGCGCACCCGCGCATCGTGGAGCGCCTCCAGGGCGCGGCGCGCTTCCGGTAGGGCCCGTAGGGCGGCGGCGACCCGGTGTTGGGTCTGCGCGTCGCGCCGCAAGATGTCGTCCTCGGCTGAGCCGATCGTTTCCTCAAGCGTGCGCAGGACCTGCCGAGCGGGGCGCAGCGCGTCCAGGCTGAGCTGGTAGTTGCGCTCCGTCACCAGCCGGTCGTCATGGGCGCGCTCATACGCCGTGCGCTCTGCCCGGTTGCTGCCGAGGTCCCGCGCTGTGTTGCGGATGGCCCGCATCAGGTGCCCGGTGCCGCTTTGCAGCGCGGCCAGCGCGGCGCGCACCCGCGCAAGGGCGTCGGGGGTGGTCGGTAGGTCGTGGGCGGTCGCGGTGGCCTCCACCTCACCGCGGGCGGCAACGGCAAGGGTGCGCGCGTCCTCGGCCGCTCGGGCGGCGTGGGCCGCCTTGCCGGTCAGCGTCCGCACGGCGGACTCGACGTCATCGAGCTGGGACCAGGCGCGCGCCAGCCGCCTGGCGTGCGGAAACTCCCGCACGGCGGTGCCAAGGGCCCGGCGCCACGCTTCAACTTCCTCCAGCCTTCCGCGCTCGATAACGAGTTGGTGCTCCACTTCCTGCCGTGCGTGTTCCAACTCGGCCAATTTCCGGCGCCTGGTCTCGGCCCGCACCGCGGCACCCACATACTCGGCACCGTCCTTCGCATGCCGGCCGCGCATGGCGCCGAGCCGCCAACTGCCGTCGTAGAACACGGTGCTGACCCCCGCGGCTGCCGCGGCCGGTGCAAGCGCGACGGCCCGCAGCACTCGCTCGACCTGCTCCGCTGTGACGGCGCTCGCTGGGTGCGACACGGGATGCTGCACGGGACGCAGCGCATCGGCGAGCGTGGGCCCGCGTGGCACCGGCAGCATCGGGTCGAGCAGCGTGTCGCGCGTGTGGGCATCGAGCACAGCGCCGTCCGCCATGACCCAGGCATCCAGCAGACCACTGGCCTCCAACGCCGCTTCCAGGCCGGCTCTTTCGGTGGCAGAGAGCCCTTCGGCGAAGTCCACCAGTCGAAACAGCGGCGCCCCCGTGCCGGCCGACCGTTCCGCAACGCGATGGTAGGGAACGGGCGGCTGCGGGTCCGTGCGCTGCTCCCACTGACTGTGCTGTGTGATGAGCCGGTCCCGCTCGTCGACGAGCCTGCTCACCCCCAGCGCGAGGGCGTCCCGCCGTTGGCCGAGGTCATCGGCGTGCGGGTCCAAAGCGTCGTGAGCAACCTGCTGCGCCTGCCCATCGACGCTCGCGGGCAAGACGCGGTCCGCGAACGGCGCGTCCAAGGAGGCGTCACACCTGACCGCCTCCTGGACGGCGTGCAGCGACGGGCAGTGCGGTCCGACGCCGGTGCTCGTACGCTCCGTCCACGCGATCACCTCATGGGCGTACGTCTGGCTCTCCTCGACAACGCGGGCCCGGCTGACGACGCGACGTTCGGCCGCATCCTCCACCTCTCCTTCCAGACGCTCCCGTTCGGCGTCCGCGCGCGAAGCATCGGCCTGCGCCGTACGAGCCGCGGCGGCGAGGCCCTCCACTTCCTGGGCCATGCGCAGGCGGTGCTTCATCACCGACTGCGCGTTCTCCAACCGGCCGCACCACTCGCCCAGGCCCGAATCGGTGGCCGCCACATCCGGGACGGTCACGCGCCGATGGTGCACGGTCTGTGTCTCATCGGCCGGGCCGGGGAGCTCCAGCTCCGCCGCCCCGCACAAATCGCTGTGCTGAAGGGCCACCCCGTCCCCGAGATGGCCCGTGGGCAACCCTGCCCGCTCGGCATCTGACAGCAGTTCCCGGTGCACCGTGGAGAGCTCACCAAGCCGCTGCCCCAGTCGCTCGGTGCCTTCGGCCAGCCGGTCCGCGGCGCTCTCCTCGGCCCGGTGGGCGCTCAGCACGGAGGAGAAGGCCGTGTCCGCCGCGGTGTGCAGGGCGGCCACGGTGGCGCGGCGCTCGGACAACTCGGCGAGGCTGCGATACCCCTCGCTGGCGCGGAGCGCTTCTTGCTCGGTCTGGGCGGCGTCGCGCTCCTCCTGAAAGGCCCGCAGCCTTTCGTCGGCCTCCCTCTCGCCGGTCCGTAGATCGCTGGTGTGCTTGGCGGCGTCGCCGGCCTCCCGGCGCCGCTGGGCGAGGGTGTCCAACTGCCCGCTCACGCCATCTGATGCCCTCCGCAAGACGCCTACCAGGTAGCCACGGTAGGTGGTGAGGAAGGTGCGCAGCGCGGTGTCGGTCCGCTCCAGCCGGCCAAGTTCCTCCCGGACGGCGTCCAGATCGTGCAGGCTGCGCGACACCTTTTCTACGGTCTCTTCGTCCAGTCCCGGCAGCGTCTCGCTGAGCAGGGAAATGAGCCCGCCCGACTCGATGCGATCGCCGACCGTGGGGCGCCGCAGCCGGTGCAAAAGCTGAGTGAGGTTGCGGTAGCGAGTGGCGTCCGTGATGCCGAACAACTTGCGCGCGACCTGGGTCCGGTGCTGAGCGGGCCGTTCGGTGACGTTGTCCGCGCCGATTCGCTCCTTGAGCTTGTCCACGGGCAGCGGCCTTCCCCCCTCCACCAGGTGCACATCCGCGCCGATCCGAAGCGGGGTGATGAAGAAGGACGGAACGGCCCTCTTGGACGTTTTCGATGCCCGGATCGCCGCGCCCAGGGTCAGGAAGTGTTCCGTGCCATCGGCCGCCGTTTTGCGGAACTCGACCCAGAGGTACCCCAGGCGGTTGGTCTGCTCGAAGCCGTCCAGCATCAGCCACAGGAGCGTGGTGCGGCCCGTACCCGTGGCATCCAGTGCCCGGGAGTCGCCGTCCAGCAGATAGGGCAGCAGCATCTCCAGCGCCTTGGACTTGCCCGCACCGTTCTTCCCGCGCAGCAGCAACCGGCCGTCGCCGAACGCGAATTCCTGCTCGTCGTACTGCCAGACGTTGTGCATGCCCGCGCGGTGCAACCGGAAGCGGTGACCGGAAGGCGGGGCCGAACGCGGCAGGGGAACGGCCACGGGCGTATCCGGGCTCATAGCGGCAACTCCTGCTGTGCTGCGGCCTCGGGTCGTGCCCCGGGGGCCTGGTGGACGGTGAGGCGGGTCGCGTAGCGGGCAGCGGCGGCGAGCAGCACCAGACCGCTGTCCTGGGCGCGTGCCCCGGTGACATCGGTGACGGGGCGGCCGTCGGTGACCTCCTCGTCGTATCCGATGGGCACGCCGTGCCCAGCTGAGCGCAGTGGGCCGGCGCGGGCCACGAGCCGCATGCGGACCAGAAGGTCGAGCACCGCATCGCGCAGCGCTTCCGGGTCCTCCAGGTACCCCCGCTGCCAGTTGCTGCGCCGGCCGTACTCCGTGACCAATTCGGCCAGCACCGCCGCCACCACACCCTCCGGCACGGCCACCCCGATCAGCAGCCGGCCACCGGTCGCGGGGTGCCCAGGGTTCACCGGCCGCAGCCGCTCCACCAGCCGTTCCAGCAGGAGCAGCGCGGCCTGCGCGACGGTTCCCGTACCGGGCAGGTGGAGGTCGGTCACTTCCTCATCCGGGTCCACGAGCACCACGCCCTCGGCCCGAATCTCCGCCTCAAGGCCCAGGAGCTCGGAGAACGCCTGGGACTCGCGACGCTGCCGGGTACGCAGCCAATCACGCTCGGCGTCGGTCAGCTCATCGAGATAGACGGCAGGTGTCTCCACGAGCATGCGGCGCACATAGGTGCGGGGGCCGCCGAAGCCGGGGTCTGCCGATCGCCGCACGAGGTCGGCGCCGTCCCGGCTCTGGGCCAACGGCCCGGCTACCACGACACGGGCGACCTCGCGGTCCACCGTGATCAACGCCTCCCCACCGTCCTCCTGCGTCACCGTGGCCACGCTGCCCTCGGTCTCGGTGAGCACCCCCCACTCGACCAACTGGCGCAGCGCCGCGGCCAGCGTCCGCTTCTCCGCTGCTCGACCCGTGCCCTCCAACTCGACACCGGCATCGGCCGCCGCGGCCCTGATGTCGGCGACCAGCCGCGACAGGAGTACCTGCTCGGGGGCGGTCACCAGGACCGAGAGCGCCAAGGCGAGGCACGCGTAGGTGCGCGGGGTGAACGGCGTGCCGGTGGAACGCTCCAGCCGGTGTCCCGACCCTGGGCCAAGGCCGGCCTTGAACAGCCGAGCGTAGGAGGTGTCCACCAGCAGCCGGTAGCCGAGCACCTGCTGGAAGTGCTTCCCCAGCCATTCGGCATGCCGTCGAATCAAGGGGAAGAGCTCCGCGTGTGGGCCGTTGGCCGTCACCAAGGGATGCGCGAGCAGCAGCCGGCCGGCGCTGCGGCGCTCCGCCGCGAGGGCGACATCGTGCGCCGATGGGAGTGTCACGACGCGCTCACCTTCCTCATGCTCGCTTCCGTGGCACCTTCCGTAGCGCCGCCGCCCGTGCTGTCAGCAGCGCCACCGCTCCTGCTGTCAGCAGCGCCCTTTGCAGCGCCATCTGTAGTGGCAAGGGTCTCGACGGACAGCTCCAGTTCGTCGAGCAACAGCTCCCCATCTACGGAGTGCAGGGCCGTCTGGGCACCGGCCAGGTGCCGGACCGTGAGCCCGATGCCCAACTCCGCGTCCTCGCTGTACGCGGCGTCCACGGTGAAGGCATCGGTCTGGCCCGTTTCGGGGTCAGCGATGCGCCGAAGTTGGGCATTGCCCAAGGCGGTTGCCAGCAGTTCCAGTAACAGGGCGAGGGCAGCAGAGGTGAGCTTGACCTGTGCGAAGCGCCCGGAGGCGCTGCGCAGTTCGTCCGCTGCGGCTCGCCTGGCCGCAGCCCGGTCGCGCGCGGCCTGCTGGAGCCGTTGCTTTTGCTGTGAGTGATCCTCTACGGCCGATGCTCGGCCGCGCTGGGCCCGACTGCCCCGTTCGCGCAGCGCCACCGGGACCTCGACCACGGGCCCGGTCCACCAGCTTGTGTACGCGGGCACTAGCTCATCCGTTGCCGGTGGAACACCCAGATGGCGGGCGCTGTAGAGGCCGAAGGCCGCCACCGCGATGTCATGCGCGTCATCGGGGGCCGCCTCGTCGAACCAGCGGGCGAGGCGCAGGAGATCCTTGCGCCGCGACATCTCCCCCGAGGCCGACCGCAACATCCGCTTGGCGTTCGCGAGCAGTGACTGAAGCGCGCGCAACGTGGCGTCGCGTAGCTGATCGACCTGGCTTCCCTGCCCATCGACGTCGGTGAACCAGCCGCGCAGCCCCTCCCAGTCGGCCATTTCACGGCCTCGGCTGCGCTGCACCCGCACCTCCGGCTGTCCGGCCAGCGCGAGTGATGTTCCCGCAAGTCCGCGGGCGTGCGCATCGAGACGGGCCAACAGGTCAGGCAGCTGTGGCCACAGGCTGCTGAGCACCGCGGCGATGCGGGGCGCGCGAAAGGTCACCTCCTCCGTGATGGCCTCGACATAGTCCAGGAGTAGTTCCTTGAAGCCCTGGTACTCGGCGCTGTCCAGGTCGTACCGCGCCAGCACCTGGCCCAGGTATGCGTAGAAGTCCCGAACGGAATCGGCGAACTCGGCGAACTGCACGAAGAGCGTGCTGACTCGCTCCAAGGCGTCTTGCGGCGCCATCTCGCCCGGGCCCTGGACCAGGTGCGCAAGTTCGCGAAGCCCGCGCTCCACAAGTGCCAGCAACTCGCTACTGACCTCGCGTGCTGCGTCCGCGCCGAGCAGGACCTCATCCGCGTCCCGTTGGATGCGCTCACCCAGCTTGGTGAGCTGGTAGCGCGACCGGGCCCGCTGGTACTCCGTGATGCTCGACGCCTTCACGGTATGGCTGCTGCGCAGCAGATTGCCCCAGTTCACCAACCGCTCCAGCCGGTCCGTCAGCGTTTCGGCGCTGAGTTGGGCTGCCGAGCTGTCGGAGTCGGTGAGCTGCGCCAGCACGTCGGGTACCGAGAGGTCCGCCAGCAGCGTCCCGCAGAACACCCGCATGATCGCCACGTAGTCAAGCCGCTCAGGCGTGCTGAGGTAGCTGTAGGCCGTCAGCCGTTGCCACGCTTGGTCGCGGTCGGCTTGCGGTGACGGCTCTTGCGGCGATTCCTCCATGCGCATGAGAACGAGGTTACGCACCCGCACTGACAGTGACCGGCGCGGTGGGGGCGAAGCGGCGCTGGAAGGCTTGGGCGGGCTGGTGGGGGAGGAGGTGACGGCGCTGGTGGGGGAGGAGGTGACGGCGCTGGTGGGGGAGGAGGTGACGGCGTCGGTGGGGGAGGAGGCGACGGCGCCGCGAGGTGCGGACGCGAGAGCCGACCCGCGCTGGGACTGGGGGGCGCGGGTCGGCTCGTTCCCGTGGGGACAGGGTGGCGCTGTGCGGGTGGGGCGGGACAGCGCGGATACGGGGTCGGTTCGGGTCAGCGGCCCTGGAGGGACTTGACGTTGTTGCCGAAGGACCACGATCGGGACCCGTCCCAGTTGATGGACCAGGTCATCAGGCCCTTGAGGGCGTTGTTGTACTTGTTCCACGCCTGGCTCACCAGGCCCGGCGACATGTAGCCGCCTCCGGCGCCCGGTTGCGCGGGCAGCCCCGGTACCTGCTTGTCATAGGGCACCTTGATGGTGGTTCCCTGGATGACCAAGCCCTTGTTGAGGCAGTCGGTTTGGGCTGTGAAGCCCGCCACCGTACCGGCCGAGTAGGAGTCGCCGGAGCAGCCGTACATGCTGCCGTTGTAGTACTGCATGTTCAGCCACCACAGTCGGCCGTTGTCCGCGTACTTCTTCACGATCGGCAGGTACGCGCCCCAGATCGAGCCGTACACCACGCTGCCGCCGGTGACGTATGCCGTCTCGGGCGCCATCGTCAGGCCGAAGTTGGAAGGCATCTTGGCGAGTACGCCGTCGATGATGCGGATGAGGTTGGACTGTGAGGGCGAAAGCTGGTTGATGTTGCCGTTGCCGACCAGGCCGGTCTCGATGTCGATGTCGATGCCGTCGAAGTTGTACTTCTGGAGGATCGGTACCACTGTCTCCACGAAGCGGTCCGCGACCTTGCTGGAACTGAGGTCGATGCCGGCCGCGGCCCCGCCGATGGACATCAGCAGCGTGGCGCCGGATGCCTTGGCGTCGCACATCTCGGCCGGCGTGGAGACCTTTACGGTGGCGTCCATTCCGTTCTCCCACAGGACGGTGCCGTCCGAGCGGATGACCGGGAATGCCGCATTGATCACGTTGTAGCCGTGATCGCGGATGCGCTTGTCGTTGATGGGGACCCAACCGAACGGCGGGTGCACGCCGTTGGCTGCCCCGTCCCAGTTCTCCCAGTACCCCTGGAGCACCTTGCCCGTGGGCTTCGATTTGACCGGGCAGGTGTCGGCACGCGGTGTGTCGGGTGCTGTGCGGGGTGCGTCCGACGCCGCGGCGACCGGCACTTGCGCGGCGAAGGCCAACGCCAGGCCGACTCCCAGCAGGCGTAACGTCCGACCGATCATGATGTGCTCCCTTCTGGCCACGGACGCCACGACCGGGTAGGCGCGACGTCCATGGGGGTGCGTCTTCGGGGGGAGTTGGTGGGGCAGCCGGCCGCGGAGGTGCAGGTCGGCGGCGTTAGATGTGGACATGACAGGTGAGGAAACGCAATGGGGGGCACGCGTACCTCCTCAACCGGGCAGGCCAACGGGGGGCATGGATGTGTGGTGCGCCACACGGTAAGTTGGTCCAGACCTGTCGTCAAGAGGTCTGGACCAGATGAAACTGGCCGCGCATGGCGATGCCCCGGCCGGAAGAACTCCGGCCGGGGCATCGGCCGCCATGCCGGGCGGCCCCGAGCGAATCGGCCCGACTACCGGGTGCGGCGCACCTGTTCCAGTGCGCCGGCACCGACCGCGGTGGTGGAGCCTATCTGCGGGGCTTAGTCCTGCTGTGCACTCTTCGGGAGCGCACGCCAGGCGACCTTCGTCTTGGTCTTGAAGGACCAGTCGAGCATCTTCTTCGCGTCCACGTACCGGTTGGAGTCGTTGAGGAGGACGCCAACGACGGTGCGGTTGCCCTTCGTCGTCGCGAAGACCAGGCAAGGCCCTGCGGCCGTGCCCGTTCCGGTCTTGACACCGAAGGTGCCCTGGTACGAACCGAGCAGCTTGTTCGTGTTGTACCAGGTGTACGTGCGGCCGTTGGTCGCCTTCTGCTTGGTGCTCTGCGACTTCACGACCGCCTTGAACGTGCCGTTCTTGATGGCGTGCCGGGTGAGCTTGGCCATCTCGCGCGGCGTCGTGTAGTTGGCGCCCTTGGCCGAGATGCCGTCGAACGAGTCGTACTTGGTGTTCTTCAGGCTCAGCGACTTGGCCTTCGCGTTCATCTTGGAGATGAACGACTTCGTCCGGGCTGCCTCGGTGCTACCCGAGCCGAACGTGTCAGCCAGTGCGTACGCGGCATCGCAACCCGACGGCAGCATCAGCCCGTACAGCAGCTGGCGCACCGTCACCTTGTCGCCCGTCTTCAGGTCGGCGGTGCTCGCCTTTTCCCTGGCGACGTAGTCGCGGTAGGACTTCTTGACGGTGACCTTCTTGTTGAGGTCCACCTTCTTCGTGTCGAGCACCACGACCGCGGTCATGATCTTGGTGGTGCTCGCCATCTGAAGCTTGGTGTCAGCGCCCTTGGCCCACAGCTGCTTGTTGGCGCCGCTGTCGAGCAGGTACGCGCCCTTGGCAGTGATGCCCGAAGGCCCGGTAGCCGCCTGAGCGCTGCTCGTCGGTACCACGATGGCCAACGCCGCTGTAGAGGCGATTACCGTCGCTCCCCACCGGTACATCGCGCGGCCCCCACGTCGTTCCATATGCGCTCCACTTCATCTTGTGCGTTGATTGTGCGAGCGAATGCTCTCATTAGGTCATTTCCGACAGTTGGGTGGGGGTCAATGCAGGCCGGACACCCAGGCGTAGGCGCGTCGTGCGTCGAAGTCGCCCTGTCCGCCCGGGAAACACAGCCCGACCGACGCGAACCACGGGTCGTGCACGGTCGCTGGCACATACGGCACGGCGATACACCGCATTCCGGCCCGGTGGGCCGCCTCCGCACCCGGCGGGGCGTCCTCGACCACCACACAGTCGGCGGGCTCAACGGCCAGCCTCCGAGCCGCCTCAAGGAACACGTCCGGCTCCGGCTTGCCCCGGCCCACCTCCTCGGCTGAGACGAACGTCGTGAGCTGGGCATCGAGCCCGGTGGCGGCCAGTACGGTCTCGATCGCCAGGCGCGATGACCCGGACGCCACGGCGATCGGATGCCCCTGTGCGTACAACTCCTCCACGAACTTCCGCATCGCGGGGAATGCCTCGGTCGAACCACTGGCCAGCTCCAGATAATGCCGGTTCTTGCTGGCCAGCAGTTCGTCCACGGACGCGTCGATCCCGTACTCGGATCGCAGCATGGTCATCGTCTCGCGGGTGCCGATGCCGATGAACCGGGTGTGGTCCTCCCACTCGAAGTCGGTCACCCCGTAGGCGGCCAGGGTGCGGCGTCCGGCCTCGAAGTAGTAGGGCTCGCTGTCCACGAGGGTGCCGTCGAGGTCGAAGATGACCGAGATGGTGCGGGAAGTGCTCATGCAGACCAGCATGCCAAGCCGCGATCATGGCGTCCGCGCGGGTTTCGGGCAGCTCATCGGTCAGCGCTCGCAGCGGTGGACGCGCCGGCGGTCAGCGCTGGTGGCCCGCCTGCGCGCCCACCGCGTCCACCAACGGGAGCATCCGGTAGGGCACGTGCTGCCGTAGGGCGATTTCGGTACGGGTACGCACCACCCCGGGCAGTTGGATTAAACGTTGGACGACGTCCTCCAGGTGGCCCGCATCCCGCGCCACCACCCGGGTCAGCAGGTCCCCGCCACCGGTGATCGAGAACGCCTCGATGATCTCGGGCACCTCGGCCAGCGCGTCCCCCACGTCATCCAAATGCCCCTGGGTCACCTCGATCTGCACAAAGGCCAGCACCGGATGCCCGAGCGCGGCGGGGGACAGCCGGGGGCCCGTGCCGGTGATCACGCCGTCGCGCTCCAACCGGTCGAGCCGCGCCTGAAGGGTGCCCCGCGCTACGCCGAGCAGTCGCGCGTACTCCCGCACGCTGGTGCGCGGCTGCTCAAGCAGCAGCCGCAGGATCTTCGCGTCGAGGGCATCCACGGCCACGCGCCACCGACTCCTTTGCGTTCATGCTCGTCCTGCTCGTCCGTAGAGTCCCAGCTGGTCCCCTATGCGGCCCGATGACTGTACCAATGGCCTCGCCAAGGCCGAGCCCGGCCGGGCCCGCGATGCTGGGGGCCCGTGGTGCAAGGGACCTGTGGTGCAAGGGGCTCGTGGTGCAAGAGCGCCCGCACCGCACCGCGTGCAGCACCCGCCGCCCCGCCGCCCCCCAGCTCCGCAAGGTCGTTCCCCCGCTCGCGGTAGCTCACCGGTCGGCCTCCTGGCGCATGCCAAGGAACCAGTCCCGAGCGGCGTCCGCGGCCTCTCGTAGGGTGCCCGGCTCCGTAAAGAGGTGGGTGGCTCCCGGTATGACGCGCAGGGTGTACGGGGCGCTCAGTTGCTGCGCCGCCTGTTCGTTCAGCCGCAGCACCTCGTGGTCCGCACCGCCGACCACGAGCAGCACCGGAGCCCGTACCTCGGCGAGCGCCGCACCCGCCAGATCCGGGCGCCCACCGCGGGAGACCACGGCTGCTACTTGGTCGGCGCGCTCGGCAGCCGCGATGAGCGCCGCGGCGGCGCCCGTACTCGCCCCGAACAAACCCACGGGAAGCCCCTCGGTGCCCGGCCGGCGCACGAGCCAGTCGATCACCGCCGTGACGCGCCGCGCCAGCATCGCGATGTCGAACCGCAGCTCCGCTGTGACCTGGTCCACGCGTTCCTCTGCCGGGCTGAGGAGGTCGATGAGCACCGTGCCGAGTGCGGCCGTGTGGAGCGTGTCGGCCACTGCCCGGTTGCGCGGGCTATGCCGTGAGCTGCCGCTGCCGTGGGCGAACACCACCATGCCGCGGGCCCCATCGGGCAGCGTCAGATCTCCTGTCAGCGTGACGTCGCCGGCATCGACGATGGCTGTCTGGGTTGTGGTCGCTGTCGTCGCCATGGGCGTGCTCCCTCCGTACCGCGCGGGTACCCGTACGCGCCGGTGACACAACTGGTTGAACGGGATAAGTCGGGAGTTTTCCCTTTGTGGCTCCTGGGCGGACGGACTGCCGGATGGGCGGGCCGGCGCAAAAAAGAGGCAAACCTCGTGGACGTGGCGGATGCGGTGAACGAGAGGGATGCGGTGGATGCGGCTCGCTGGCCGGGCGAGGGGATGCCCGTGTGCGATACGTGATACGTGATAGGCAGCCACCAGTGCGGTGCCGTTCAGCGCTGTCGGGCTGGCCGGATGACGAGCTCGTTGACGTCCACACCGGGCGGCTGGCCGATCGCGTAGGAGATGGCGTCGGCGATGCTGCCAGGCGCGATGGAGTCCGCTCGGTACGTGCGCATCGCCTCCCGCGCGACCGTGTCGGTGATCGAGTCGGCCAGCTCGGATTCGACGACTCCGGGGGAGACCGTGGTGACGCGGATGCTCGGGTCGAGCTCTAGTCGTAGTCCCTCGGTGATGGCCCAGGCGGCGTACTTCGTAGCGCAGTAGACCGCCGCTGTCGGCGCCACCTGATGGGCGCCGATCGAGGCGACGGTGACGAAGTGACCGCTGCCCTGCTGTTGGAAGTGCGGCAGGGCGGCGGCGATCCCGTGCAGGAGGCCACGTATATTGACGTCGATCATCCGGTCCCACTCGGCGGTCAACAGGGCGTCTAGCCGCGACAGTGGCATCACACCGGCGTTGTTGACGATCACGTCGATCCGGCCGTGCCGCTCGGCTGCGGCGTCCGTGAACGCGGCGACGCCTTCGCGGTCGCACACGTCGATGTGGCACACATCGACCTTGCCGCCTGCGGCCTCGATGTCGTGCGCAATCGTGGTCAGCCGGTCCGTGCGACGAGCGCCGATAACCACCTGATGGCCCTCCCGGGCCAGCTGTACCGCGGTGGCCTGGCCGATGCCGCTGCTGGCGCCGGTGATCAAGATGACCTTGGCGGGGGTGGTCACGGTGCTTTGGGGCGTGGTCATGCGATCTCCGTAAGTTGGCAGGCGACCCGGCGTGCTGTCGCGTAGGTGATTCCGTGGGCACGGCAGTGCGGGCACGGCGATGCGGGCACGGCGACATGGCGCGCCGGCGGCCGGCGCGTGGTGGAGCGGGGGGTTAGGGCTTGCGCGGGTGGGGCGGTGTCGGGTGGCCTGCCGACGCCTGTGGGGCGGCCCCGGGCCGGGGGTGCGGGGTCGGGCGATGGGTGGTGGCGTCGGCGGTGAGGCTGCCGAGCAGGGACAGCGCCTCATCGGACGGGCTGCCCGGGTCGGCCTGGTAGACGACGAGCTGTTGGGTGGGGGCGCTGTTCACGGTCAACGACTCGTAGTGCAGCGTCAGCTCACCGGCCAGCGGGTGATGAAAGCGCTTGGTCCCGTGGCTTTTACCGCGAATGTCGTGGCGGGCCCACAGGCGGCGAAAACTTGCGCTTTTCACCGACAACTCCCCGATAAGCTCCATGAGTTGATGGTCATTGTGGTCGGCCCCCACCGTCGCGTGCAGTGCGCCGACGGTGCTCGCTGCTACCCGGTCCCAGTCGGGGTAGAAGGTGCGCGCGTTCGGGTCGAGAAACACCAGCCGAACCAGGTCTTCGCGGTAGGTGTGGCCGTCGAACAGAGCCGCGCCGAGGGCGTTGGTGGCCAGTACCGCCAGGCAGCGATCCACGACCACGGCGGGAGTGTGTGGCCAGGCCGCCATCAGTCGCAGCAGGTGGGGGCTGACGTGTTCGCGCTGAGCGGGCGGGCGTCGCCTGCTGGCGGGCGGTCGGGCAAGCCGGTGCAGGTGTCCGGCCGCCTCGGCTGTCAGCTCAAGGGCGCGCGCCAGTGCATCGACGACCTGGGCCGAGGGGTGGCGCTCGCGGCCCTGCTCCAGCCGTATGTAGTAGTCGGTGCTGACGCCGGTGAGCTGGGCGACCTCCTCGCGGCGAAGGCCCACCACGCGACGGCGGGGCCCGGCCGGGATGCCGATGTCCTCGGGCCGGAGCAGTTCACGGCGGGCCCGCAGAAACTGCCCGAGCAGGTTCTCCCTGTCGATGTCCATGCCCTTGAGGCTAGGCGCGGGGCCGGGGGCGCACGAGAGCCGAGGGTGGCCGCGATACTCCTACCCTCGGCCCCCCTTGTCGGCCCGCTGGCCTTTGTTCTCAAGGGCTGAGCAGGGCCTATGCGTCGTCCTTATGGGCCGTACGCCCCGCGGTTCGTTTTGTCCCGCTGTCATGGGCTACCCGGAACATCCGGATGCCAGCAGCCAAAGGGAGAGAGTCATGGCCGATGTGTCGGCGCAGGAGCTTGAGGAGCTGTGGAACGAGTTCCATGCGGTGGTGAACATGAACTCGCGTGAGCTGAGCGATTGGCTCATGACCCAGTCCGCGGGGCAGGACGCCGAAGCGCTCCCGGACCAGGCGGGCACGGACGACGGGCGCCGCGTACTGGAGATCCTCGGCAAGCGCCGGGTGGACCTCGCGGAGGATGACCTACGCATCATGCGCAAGGTCATCGACACGGTCACCTCCGAACGGGGCACTGACCTGGAACCCACCGCGGGCGAGGCGTCCTGGCGCCACCGGCTGATGACCCTGGGGCACGACCCGCTCAAGCCGCTCACCTCGGATGAAGGCTCCTCCAGGAACCGCCACCGGTAGGGGCGACCTGCCGGCGCGATGGGGGTCGAGATGCCCCGGGACCCGCAGCGATTCGCCGCCCGGCCGGGTAGGTCAGCAGGCCCACGGCAGCGGCCGGTCCGCGGCGCTCCCTGGCGCGTGGGCCCGGTCTCCGGCGGGCATGGCCACCAGGGCCTCGGCCGGCTCCTCGCCCGTACGGATCTGGCGCAGCGCGTGTGCGGGCAAGACGACGGCCTGCCCCGCTGACACGGTCTGGGTCCGGCCGCCGCTGGTGACCTCGATCGAACCGCTGGTCAGCATCCACACCTGCTCCCGGTCGATCGCATGCTCGGGCCCGGTGCTGGCGGGCGCCATGCGGACCTGCCAGGTGCTCAGCTCGGCGCTGCCCCGGCTCGGTGCGGCCAGTCCCGTCATGACGGCGGCGGGCGTGGTGGTGACGTATTGCGGTGACGGGGTGATGACGTGCAAGGTGGCCGGGCGAATGGGCCACGAGGACCTGGCGGAGCTGCGCACCGACCTCGCCCGCCTCATCCGCTCCCTGAGCGGCGACGCCCTGCCGCCCCTGCGGCCGGTGTGGTGACCGGCTTGCCGGCTGGTCCGCCGCGGTGGTCCGTTGGCCCGCGGCTGGCACGGTGCGGCAGCGTAACGCTGTGCCATTGGCCCAGCCATTTCTGTCTGTGTTGAGCCACCGGGGGTGACAGTGCTGTGATGGTGTCGCGCTGGCGCTGCGGAACCCCGCGGCGTCTTTTTTCATGCTGATTTTTGTTCAGGCTGCACGACAGAAGGGGCGGGGAAAGCTGTGCTGAAGAGGGTGTTCGTGGCTCCGGACCCGGGCCGGCTGCGGTTGCGCAGCGCCACCCGCTCCGTCCTCGGCATCGGGTTGGCGGTGGCCGTCTGCGGCCTCGTTGGTCATTCCCTCGCGGCGGCCATCACCGGCGGGCTCGCCGCCCTGCTCGCCCTGTTCACGGTCACCGACGCCACCGTCCGCGACCAAGCCCGCACCACCGCGTTGCTGCCCGCGATCGGCTTCCCCGTGCTCGCCGTCGCCGCCGGGCTGCACGACTACCCGTTGGCCCGGGACGCGGCCTTCCTCGCCGTCGTGGGCACCGGGGTGTACGCACGTCGCTGGGGCCCGCGCGGCCATGCCCTGGGCGTCTTCGCGTTCATGATGTTCTTCGCGACGCAATTCCTGCACACGGTGCCCGGGCAACTGCCCGAGCTGTACGCGGCCGTCGCCCTGTCCGTGCTCTGCTCCTCGACCGTACGGTTCGGCCTGTGGTGCTACGAGCGGCGGCTCCCCGTGGCCATCGCCCCCGCCCCGCCCGGCGGCAGCCGGCTGGCCCGTAC
Organism: Streptomyces zagrosensis; assembly: GCF_014203645.1. Lineage (GTDB taxonomy): Bacteria > Actinomycetota > Actinomycetes > Streptomycetales > Streptomycetaceae > Streptomyces > Streptomyces zagrosensis. Next base: position 128,607 of record NZ_JACHJL010000016.1, read on the forward strand.
GACCACCCGGCAGGCGATCCAGGCCGTTGCGGGCGGCGCCTTCGCGCTCGCGGTGGGCCAGGTGCTGTCGCACGAGCGGTGGTACTGGGCCGTCGGGGCCACCTGGTGGGTCTTCGTCAACACGGCCTCACGGGGCGAGACGCTGGTACGAAGCTTCCGCCGGGCCCTGGGCACCGTCATCGGCGTGGCGCTCGGGCTGGTGATCGCCGTCCCGCTTCACGGAGCCGCCATCCCCACTGCGGTTCTCGTCGCGGTCTGTGTGTTCGGCATCTTCTACACGGCTGCCGTCTCGTACACCTGGATGATGCTTGCGGTGACCTTGATGGCCGGATTGCTGTACGGGCTGCTGGGGGTGTTGGACCCGGCGCTGCTCGCCCTGCGGGTGACGGAGACCGGCGTGGGTGCCGTGGGCGCCGCACTGGCCGTGCTGCTCGTCTTGCCCGTCACGACCCACGCCACCACCGACGCCTGGATACAGCGGGCCCTGCGGTGTGTGCACGCCTGCACCGCCGAGGCGGCCTCGCGCCTGGCGGGCTCGGAAGCCGCCGACCCCGCCCCGCGCGTCGCCCAGTTGGAAGTGCTCCTTGGCCGGGTTCGCATGTCCCTCGCGCCGCTGGTGCACCCGCTGAGCCCGCTGCGCGCCCGCCGAGCACGCGCCCGTCAGGTGCTTGCGCTGCTTGACGACTGCGCCCGACAGGTCCGCGGTCTCGCTTCCATCGCCGCCGACCCGCAGGCCTCGCACGACGCCCGCCTCATTGCCGCCTGCCAGCGCGTGGAGGCCGCCGTCGAAGCGCTGACCACCCCGGGCCAGGCGCCGCAGATGGCCGCCATCGCCGCGCCGCAACCGCCGGCGGCGGAACCCGCGCTGGTCCATCTGCACGGCCTGGAACGGGCGCTGGCCGAACTCGCCGCCCCACTGCGCAGTTCCCCGCGCGCGCCCCTGGACGCGTGATGCCCGCGTGATGCCCGCGTGATACCCGTGTGAGACACAGCGGCTTAGTGCGGCGGCTGCGCGGGAACCTCGTGCAGTTCCACGGGGAAGTTGTGGGAATCGCCGGGCCCAGGGGCCGCTGACACCCGGGCGGCGATCTCGATCGCGCGCTGGGCGCTGGCGACGTCCACCACCCAGTAGCCGGCCAGCAGCGTCTCACGCCCGTCGTGCGTGCCCTCGGTGACCAGCGGCGGCTCGCCGTCCCTGGCCCGTACGCTGAGCACCTTGGCGGGGCCGGCAAGCCCGCGAGCTTCCACGAGTTCGCCGGCGGCGGCCAGATCTTTGTTGATGCGCCCCATGTGCGCCACCATGGCCCGGAACTGCTCAGGGGAATACTCGGCGATCTCCTCGTCCCACCGCGTACCGCTGCCGAACAACTGCACCATGTATCGGATCATTCACGTCTCCTTGGGCTCCCGCGGAACACCTTCGTGGGAGTCTTCTTTCTGTCCGCGGGGCCCCTCCGTCCTATCTGACGCCCGTACCCGTCGCACGCATCTAGAGCCAAGTGAGCGAACCGGGCATCATGGTCTAGACCTACTGCTACGGTCGGTCCCCACATATCAGCCTGGGAAGGGGCGACATGGTGAGCGGCACGGGCGATGACAGCGATGCGAGCAAGGCCGGCGACGGAGCGGCGCCCAACGGTCAGCGGGCGTACATCGGCTCATTCACCTCCGCGGGCGGCTGGGGCGTCAGCGTCGCGGCGGTCGATCCGACGAGCGGCGCGCTGACGATCAAGCACTCGACGGACATCGTGGAAAACCCCTCCTACCTGGCGCTCGCGCCAGGTAGGGACGTGTTGTACGCGGTGAGTGAGACGGCCGATGGCTACGCCGCAGCGTTCTCCCTGAACGACCCGGACCAGCCCACCCCGCTCGGAGTGCCCGCGCTGGTCGGGGGCGACGATCCGACGCATCTGTCGTTGACGGCGGGCCATCTGCTGACCGCCAACTACTCGTCGGGCAGCGTCAGCGTGCTCCCGTACCTCCTCGATCCTGAGCAGCACATCGCGCCCTGCGGTCTCGCCCAGCCCACCGACGTACGGCGCCACGAGGGCTCGGGCCCCGATCCGCAGCGACAGCAGGGCCCGCACGCGCACACCGTGCTGCCGGACCCATCGGGCCGTTGGGTGCTCGCCGTGGACCTGGGCACGGACACGGTCTACAGCTATGAGCTGGACGACGAGAAGGGCACCTTGCGACCGCACGGCGCTGCACGGCTCACGGCGGGTGCCGGGCCGCGCCAACTCGCCTTCCACCCGGGTGGCGAATGGGCGTACGTCACCAACGAGTTGGACTCGACGGTCACCATCTGCCGCTGGAACGCCACCACAGGCGAGCTCACGCCCACCGACACGATCAGCGTGCTACCAGCGGACGCCGGCAGCCCACAGCGGTCGAACTACCCATCGGAGTTGGTCATCGCTGCGGACGGGCGGTACGCCTGGGTGGCCAACCGGGGCCACGACAGCCTCGCGGTCCTGAACGTGAGTGCGGCGGGCGACCAGTTGACCCTGAGCACCACGGTGGACTGCGGCGGCCACTGGCCCCGTCACCTCACGCTCGCCCCGACCGGCGAGCGGCTGTACGTGGCCAATGAGCGCTCCGGCGACGTGGCGTGGTTCGACATCGACGCGCCAACTGGCGTCCCGGCCTGGGCGGGCTCCGTGGACGCTCCGGCGGCATCGTGTGTGGTGTTCGCCTGAGCGGGCCCGACCACTCAAACCCCCTTGCGGAAGCGAACTGAGCGGGCCGGCAGCACATACTCCGAACGTGCTGCCCTCCCGCCGGAACCGACGCATGGCCTAGGGCCCGGCTTGAGCCGTAAGAAAGCACGGCATCGAGCCGGGCCGTTCGCTGCCGGGCGGTAGACGGCAGTTCGCGCCGGCTGCGTTGCGCGCGGGCGCGGTGCAGCAGCGCTGGCCGCGATCGATGCCGCGGGCCCGGACGGCTCATGGCCGCGGCTGGCCGACCCGGGTAGGCACCGGGGTGCAGGCGTCGGCGATGGCCTGGGTGTCCCAGTAGAAGGGACGGACCTCGGTGATCCTCCCGTCGTGGACGGTGACGGTCTGCAATATCGGGAAGGCCAACTCGCGCCCGGTGGCCCGGGCCCGCGCACGGACCTGGGTGCGCACCACTGCCGTCTCGCCCGTGGCGAGGAACTCCTGCTCAACAAAGTCGAACCGCTCCCACGCCTTGGCCATCGCGCGCATGTTGCCCGCAATCCCTTGGTGCCCCCGCCAAGTGCCGCCGTAGGGCAAGGCGTCAGCCTGGTGCAGCACGACATCTGGGGAAAAGAACGCCAGGAACGCACGGAACGGGGCCGACGCATCGGGCGCGGCCAGGGCCGCCCCGTCGGCTGGCCTAGATTTCTCGGCTGTCCCGGCTGTCCCGGCAGCGAGGTAGGCGGCCTCGGCGGCGTACATGGCGGTGAGGGTGGCTATGGAACTGGGCGTACGGGGGATCGTCATGCCGATCAGCGTGTTCGGTTCCGCGCCGGCATGCTGGCGGCTATCGGACCTCAAGGTCGGTCGGAACAGCACCTTCGCAACGCCTCCCAACGACCACGGCCCACCGCCGCCCCGCCGCGTTCCTTCTGCGGGCGGCTGGAGGCCCGCTACGCGGCGGATGGCGGCCTCGGTGGGGGCGGGCTGGCCACGGCGCCGCCGCAGGCCCTGTGCTGCCTCTCCTGGCCTCTACCGCGCAGCTCGCTGAGGGGGACGCGGGAGGGCCGCGTCGCGGCCGGCCAGTGACCATGTGGGCCCGGTCTCGGTCGGTGACGAAGCGGTCCCGGCCTTGCTCGCGGGAGCCGCAAGGGGGAGGGGCGGGAGGCGCCGGCGTGCGGGGGGTCCCGCACGCCGGTCCCGTGGGCTAGCGGCTCGGCGCGCCCGGCAGCGTGATGCCCAGCGCCGCGGCGTACGCCGACAGCACCAGGCGGCCGACCGCCGGATAGGCGCCCAGCGGCTCGGCTGCCGCGCAGCCCGCCTCCGTGGCCGCGGTCTCGATCCACTCGGCCGATACCTCGGGTCCGATGAGGTACGGGGCCAGGGCCAACCGCTGAGCACCCGCGCCCAGCAACTGTTCCGCGGTGCGGGCGACGGCGCCCTTCTCATCGAGCGCGGCGGCCAGCACCGGCACGGCGAGGCGGGCGGAGAGCAGCATGCCGGTGATGCCGGCCGCCTGCACCGCCTCCGGGCCGCCGACCGTGGCCAGGACGATGCCGTCGGCCGCGGTCGCGACCGTGAACAGCCGAGCGCGGTCCGCGCGGGCCAGCCCCGCCTCCGAGAGACGCACATGCAAAGCCTCGGCGAGCAGGGGGTGCGGGCCCAGCGGGTCGGTGAGCTGGGTGGCGCAACCGCTGTCGCCAACGGCCTGCCGGATGCGGGCCATCAGTTCGCTGTCCGGGCCGGCCAGCAGCGGCACCACGACGGCAGCCGGCCCCTCGGCACTGGCCGCGATCTGCTGCTGCGCGGCCCGCGCCACCTCCGCCGCCGCTGCCAGGGCCTCAGCCGACGCGTCCGCCGGGTCACCGAACGCCGCCTGGCCGTCATCCGCGGCTCCCGTGGCCGCCTGTGTAGCGGCGCTGAGCAGGGCCGCACGCTCATGGGCGGCCCGCGTCAGCACGGCGCCCAGTGGCGGGAACTCCTCGTCGCTTCCCCCCACGTAGCCGATCCTGGCGTCGAGACCGGGCAGCTCGGAACGCGCGATGCTCAGCACCTCATCGACCAGGCTGCGCGTCGCGGAGTCGGGAGTTCCGGGCACGGCGAGCACCAGCGGCGGCGCGCCCACGGGAGCCGCGGCGGGCTCCGGTCGCCGGTGCCGTCCGGACTGGCGAGGTCGTGGCATTCGTACAGGCAGGCCGGACGCCGGCCCTGTCGGGGAACTCATGGCGCCGCATGTTAGTCGCTTGTTGGGTTGTGCTGTTCGGGTGGGTATAACTAGGCCAAATTCATCCCGGTTTATCCGGCGTTTTGGGCCGTGTGTGGGGCGCTGACCGCTATCGACGCGGTGACCGTGAACAGTGCAGCCAGTGCAGCCAGTGCAGAACAGCACAGCCAGCACAGCCAGCACAGACAGCGCTCAGGAACGGGTCAAAACCACTGTGCGAGCGGCTCCTACGAGGCGGCTACAACACCTGGAGCAGCACCCCGTCCACGGGCAGCCGCAACTCATCCGTCGCCAGCGCCGATGCGATCCGCAGCGCCCCGGCCAGCGGGCTTCCGGCCGCCTCCACGACCGGGACCCCGGGCAGCCGTCGAGCCAGCTCATCTCGTACCGGCTTCAGCAGCGGCGCGCCCAGCTGAAAAAGGCCGCCGGTGAGCGCGACCGTACGGCGCCCATCGGCGTCCTTGGACTCGCCGCCTGCGGCTGGCTCGCGCGCTTGCCCGCCCGCCTGCTCGCCGCCTGCGGTCGGCTCGCCGTTCGGGCCTTCCCTGGAGGCGCCCCAGTGGGTAGCTGTCGCGTCCCTGCCGTCCCGTGCGCGGCCCGCACCGGGGCAGACGGCCTGCGCGGCGCGTGCGATGTGGTCCGCGGCCTCGCGCAAGATGGCGGCGGCCACCGGATCGGTGGCCGCGCAGCGGCCGACCTCGGGGGCGAAGGAAGCCAGCACGGCGGGGCGGTCTGGGCGCGGGTACAGCAGCCCAGGCAGCGCTGCGGGCGGCCCGAACACCGCCTCAAGCCGCTGGAGCAGCGGCGTCGAACCGCCGGCGCGCCCGTCGTACGCGCGCATCGCCGCCTCAAGCCCGGCGCGGCCGATCCACGCGCCGCCACCACAGTCGCCCAGCAGATGGCCCCAGCCATCCGCGCGCTGCCAACCGCCGTGTGGGCCGTCGCTGAGACTGCTACCGAGGGCGATCATGCCGGTGCCGGCGGCCACCACAACACCGGGGCGCTGGCCGAGGGCCCCCGCGTACGCCGTGACGCCATCGGCCGCGAGCGCGAGATGGCGAAGGCCGAAAGCGTCCGCCAGCGCCGCGGGTAGCCGAGCGCGCAGATCACTTCCCAAGGTGGCCATGCCCGCCGCGCCCACGCAGCCGGCGTGCACCGTGGTGGCACCGACATCGCGCAGCAACTGTTCGACGGCCGGCAGCACCCGCGCGAGCAGCCCGCCGGCGTCGATGCCGCGCTCCCCGACGCTGACCGGGGTGGGGGAGTGCCAGGTCAGCGGCTGCGCCGCGGGGCGGCCCAGCGGCTCGACGGGGCCAAGGGCGATGCGTACGCCCGAGCCTCCGGAGTCAATGCCCAGCACGTACGGGCGAGCACTGTCGTACGGTTCGGGGTCGGCTGCGCGGCCCGCGGCGCTCGCCGCGGGACCGGGCCGGGGCTCGAAGGCGGACATCGGCTCAGCCGAACCCGCGGGCATCCTGCTTCAGTGCCGTGTCCACGGTCAACGCCGTCGCGACGACCAGGCTCAACAGCGGTTCGGGCAGCTGGTGGTGGATTTGCAGCACGTAGTTGTCCGCGGTGGTGAACATGGTCTTGGCGAGGCCCTCCCAGGTCTTGGTGATCCGGGCGATCTCGCGGTCAGTATGGTCAACGATGGCGAAGTTCCAGGCGCGCCAGTTCTCCGCCTTGATGGCGCCCAACTGCTGACCATTGGCCATAATGGCAAAATTGATCTTGCCGATGACGTTCTGCTGCAAGATCTCGCCGACCGGCTGCCCGTCCGGGCGGGCGACCAGGACCTTGGACTTCATGAACTTCGCCGGCCGGGTCATCACGAGCTGCGGCTGCCCGTAGGCGTCGCGAATCTCCAGCCGGTGCGTCATGAACTGATCGAAGCTGGCGACGAACCGGGCCACCTTCTTCAGCGTGCTCTGCCCGACCTGGACCACTGAGCCGATGGTCTGACCATGCTGGTCGAAGACGCTGTATTCATTGGTCAACTCGATGAGCTTGGCCTTTTGGTTCACCACCAGCACCGGCTCGGTGAACAGCGTGCCACCGCCCTGGCCCGCAGCGGGAGCCAGGCCCGCCTGTTGCTGGACCTGCCGCTGGATCTTCTCGGGCTGGGGGACTGCGGCCTGCTGCTGCACAGCCTGCCCGGGCTGCCCGGGATGGGTGTGCTCGCTCCACTGAGCGCCGTCCCACCAGCGCAGGAGATTCGGAGTGCCCTGCGGGTCGGCGTACCAGCCCGCGGGTGTGTTGGGGTGAGTCGTCATGTCCCGACACTATCGCCCGCTCATCTGATTACGGCCGGTGCGTGGTGGGCGCGGCCATGCCAAGTCGATGACGCGCGGCCCTCCCGAGTCGATGACGCGCGGCCCTTCCGAGTCAGGGCAGGCGCCACTCGACCGGCTGGGCCCCCTGCCGCATCAGCAGGTCATTCGCGCGGCTGAACGGGCGCGAGCCGAAGAAACCCCGATCGGCCGACATCGGCGAGGGATGCGCGGACTCGACCGCGGGCAGCTGGCCAAGGAGCGGTCGCACATTGCGCGCGTCCCGCCCCCACAGAATCGACACCAGCGGCTTGCCTCGCGCGACCAGCGCCTTGATGGCCTGCTCGGTGACCTCTTCCCAGCCCTTGCCCCGGTGCGCTGCTGGCTTGCGCGGGGCGGTAGTGAGCGCCCTGTTGAGCAGCAGCACGCCCTGTTCGGTCCAGGGCGTCAAGTCACCGGTGGACGGGCGGGGATGGCCGAGGTCGGTGTTCATCTCGCGAAAGATGTTCTCCAAACTCCCGGGCAGCGGGCGCACTTCGGGCGCCACGGAGAAGCTGAGCCCTACCGCGTGTCCGGGCGTGGGATACGGGTCCTGCCCGACGATGAGCACGCGCACCTCATCGAACGGCTGCTGAAAAGCGCGCAGCACATGCGGTCCCGCCGGCAGATAGGTCCGCCCCGCCGCGATCTCGGTGCGGAGGAAGGCCCCCATCGCCGTGATGCGGTCGGCAACGGGCTCAAGTGCGTTGGCCCAGCCGGGTTCTACGATTTCCTTCAACGGTCGTCCAGCCACGGCCGTCACTCTACTGGCCCGCACCGTCACTCCTCACCCGACCGCCGCGGCCCCTTCGCGCAAGCCCGCCCCGGTAGGTGCCGGGCGAGTAGCCGCTGGGTGTGGCCCGGCTGCCTCGGTTACGCACGGGTGTGGACCTCCTCGTCCCGCCGCGCCCCCGGCCTGGCTCGGTGATCGTCCCCACCGCCGTGCCCCGGAGGCCGGCCCTGGGCGTCCCCCGGGCCGTAAACGGCAGCTGGTGGCCAGGGCTGGTGCGGGTGCCTGGGCCGGAGCCGTCGTCGCCGGTGGACATGGGGGTAGCGTAATTCGAAGTGTTTCGTAGTACGGTAGTGATCGTACTAAGCGCAGCCGGGTCGGCTGCCCAGGTGAACGGAGTTCTTGTGAGTGCCCTCTTCGAGCCCCTTCGGCTACGGTCGTTGACCATCCCCAACAGGGTCTGGATGTCCCCGATGTGCCAATACAGCGCTGACGCGACGGGTCCGGACGTGGGCGCTCCGGGAGACTGGCACTTTGCGCACTATGGTGCACGGGCTGCCGGTGGCACTGGATTGATCATGGTCGAGGCCACCGCTGTCTCCGCGGAAGGCCGGATCAGCCCCGGGGACCTGGGGATCTGGAACGACAGGCAAACGGCGGCGTTCCGGCGGATCACCTCCTTCGTCAAGGAGCAGGGCGCGGTGCCGGGTGTCCAGCTGGCCCATGCCGGCCGCAAGGCATCGACAGACGCACCGTGGCGCGGCGGCGCGCCTGTGGACTCCGCAGCGCATGGCTGGCAACCGGTCGCGCCGAGCCCGCTGCCCTTCGACGAGGGGCACCCTGTCCCCGCCGAGCTGACGGTCGAGGGAATTCAGCAGGTGGTTGAGGACTTCGCCGCCGCGGCTCGGCGGGCTCGGGAAGCCGGATTCGACGTAGTGGAAATCCACGGCGCCCACGGCTACCTCATCGGCGAGTTCCTCTCCCCGCACACCAACCACCGCACCGATGCGTACGGCGGTTCCTATGAGAACCGGACGCGTTTCGCGTTGCAGGTCGTGGACGCGGTGCGAGCGGTCTGGCCCGAGGAGTTGCCCGTCTTCTTTCGCATTTCCGCAACCGACTGGCTGACGGAAAACCCGGAAGACGAGCGCGAGGGGTGGACGGCCGACGACACCGTACGGTTCGCCGCTGACTTGCAGGCGCACGGGATTGACCTGCTGGATGTCTCCACCGGTGGTAACGCGCCGAAGGCACGAATTGTTGCCGGGCCCGGTTATCAGGTGCCGTTCGCCGAGCGGGTCAGGGCCGAAACCGGTCTTGCCGTGGGGGCTGTCGGAGAGATAACCGAAGCGCGGCAGGCCGAGAAGATCGTCGAGAACCAACAGGCGGACGCCGTTCTCATCGGCCGCGAATTGCTGCGTAACCCGTCATTTGCCCGTCATGCTGCCCGTGAACTCGGTGGCGAAGTAGCCGGGCCGATCCAGTACCACAGGGCGATCTGAAAGCCACGCGGGCGCTATGGGCACCGCGCGGTGAATCCCTCATGCGTGCTGGGTGCTTCGGGAAAACGTAAACGAAGGGTTGTCGGGGCGATGAGCTCGCTCTGGGGCCTTCGTAGCGCGAGATGAGACACGGACGCTTTCGGCGGACGAACGCACCAAGGGGCGCGGAACAGATCTTCGGTCTGTTCCGCGTCCCTTTTTTACGACAGCCCAGGCCCCCCAGTCCGGCAGAGGACCCCGGGCCCCTCAGCCCGGTCCTAAGGGTGAACCCGTGGCCGCTGTGCGGCCGAGCAGCCCCGTTTCCGCCGTGCGCCGAAGCAGCGGCCGGCGCCGCCAAGGCCGGAAGCTACCGGCTTCCGGGCCCCGCGCCGATCGCTGCCCGACGATGGCCCACCGAAGCCGACAGGGCATTAGGTTAGGCTCACCTAATGCACGATGGGCCCAACCTCTCCCCTTCCCTCTCGCAAGGAGAAGTTCATGCGCCTGGCGATCGAACGGGTCAGCACCCAAGACGGCACGAACACGCCTCCCCGCGGACTCTTCCCGACCATGGTCAGCCGCCCCACCAGCAGGCCATGACCGATCCCCACGCCGGCCTCGCAGCCGACAACGACACCGCCTTCGCCGCATTCGGGCTGCCCGGCACACCGGGCACCGACGAGTTCTGGGCGGCGGCGCGCACGCCCGTGTCAATCCCCGCCGCCGACGGTGGTTGGCTGACGCTGTTCCTGTGGCGCGGGTCTGCGGCCAGCGTCGGCTTCGAAAGCTGGTCACCGCCCATCGCGCTCCGCAGATGGGCCGATACGGACTGCTGGTACGCCGAAGTGCGCATGCCCGAGCGGCTGCGCGTGACGTATCAACTCCTCACCGACGACGCAGCGTACGCCGACCCGTTCAACCCGGTCGGCGCGGGCGCTGACCGCTCCATCGCCGCGACCCCTGACGCCCCGGCCCAGCCGCACTGGCCCGCCATCGGCGCGGACGATGTCCTGCCCCTTCCCCGCACCCGGTTGCGCTGGCCCAGTGAACGGCTCGGTGGACGGCGCACCGTGCGCATCCACCCGGCGGGCGGCGGCGGACCGGTGGTCCTGCTGCTGGACGGCGACGATTGGCTGCACCTGCACCCGGCCATGACCGCGTTCGACGCGGCCGTCGCCAGCGGTGAGATGCTCCCCGTCACCCTCGTCTTCCTACCGGCCAAGGACCGGCAGGCCGAGTTCGGGTGCAGGCGCGAGCTGTGGGAGGCGGTCCGGGACGAACTGCTGCCGCTGGTGGCGGAATCCGGCGTACGGGCCGACCTGGACCGGCTGGTGGTCGCCGGGCAGAGCCTGGGCGGGCTGAGCGCGATATACGCGGCGTTGGAGTTCCCGGACCTGGTCACCCGCGTCGCCTGCCAGTCGGCGTCCCTGTGGTGGACACCCGACGCCATGGACCTGGCGGACCCCATGAGCGGCCCAGTCGGCGGCGCCATCGCCGCGCGCCTGCGCCAGGGCCCCGACCTGTCCGCGCTGCGGTGCGCGTTCGACGTGGGGGAGCACGAGACGGGCATGCTGCCCCACTGCGAACTGGCCGAGACCCTGACCGAACAGGCAGGTGCAACGGTGCGGGTTTCGCGCTCGCCCGCGGACCACGACCGGGCCGGCTGGCGGCACGCCCTGCTCAGGGATGTCGCGTGGGCTCTCGCTTGAGCGGTGGCGGTCGCGGTGGCACGGCCGGGCGGCGCCTGACTGACTGGCGGACGGAGCCCTACGGCGTACAGCCTGGGCGGGTTTGCAGCGCCGTCCAGAGATCAAGCGCTCTTTTGCCGCAGGAGTGCGCGCGCTCGCTCGTGGGTGTGGCGTGCAGTGGCGTTCTTCCGGTAGGGAGCCAGGCACGTCACAACGGACCGTACGCGGTCGTCTACCCGACCCGAGTGCATGGCGGGGTAGGAGTCCAACACGCCGGACCACGTGGCGCAGGCGGCGTCCAGGTGGCCTACCTCTAGCTGCCGCTCAGCCAGCAAGCCGCCGAAGATGAGCCCTGATCGGTGGCTGTCCTTCTCGCCGCGGAGCCGGAAGTGATCCTGAAGCGACTGCACGCTTCCCTTCACGTCGCCGAGCTCATACCGCACTTGGGCTGTGTGATAGGCGAGCGTCGAGACGCTATACCCACCCGTGGCAGCGCCGGTGGAACTGTTCGCCTGGTCGATAGCGCGCTCCGTCTCGCACAGGCTGTGCAGTGCGTTCGTCTTGGCGCCCGTCATGGCATACCCGTGCGCCTGCTGACCGGCCATGAACGCGCGCATGTAGGGAGTTGACGAGGGAGCGGCGTCAGCGGCGGCGTTCGCGTACCGAGCAGCATGAGCACCGTGGCCCAGGTTCGCCGCCTGGACGCTGATGCCCCGAAGGACGTGGCAATACGTCATGTGGTCGTCAGCGGCGCCAGCTAATTCCAAACCCTTGATGTAGTACCGCTGCGCCAGCCGGTGAAGCCCTTCATCCATCGCCATCCAACCGGTGAAGTAGCAAACCATCGCGGCGGACGACAACATCGCCTTGCGAATGTGATCAGGGGCGGAGGCCCTGAGATACGGCGCCACCGTGCTGACGAGGAACGCGCTAGCCATGGGTCGGGCGTACTGCCCGCCGAACGCCCCGTCGATCTCCTGTAGACGATCAATCATCGCCTCCACTGAATCGACTTCGGCTTGGCCGATAGCCGCGTGGGGGTTGCTTTGCACCGCGTACGCACGCCCCACCACGTCCTGCCATCCGGGGACGGCGAGCGCCACGGAGAACAGACCCGCGCCCACTACATGACGGCGTGACGCACTCACGTATGCCCTCCCCAGGTCAACGAGATCGTCCACCACATCACTACCCGGTCGCGCGTTCGCACTACCCTCTGGCCGTGGAAAGCCGGCGTCTTCCAGGGTGAGCGCGCGCCCAAGGCGGCGCGCCAGCGCTTCCACGATGAGCCGCCGGATGGGGAGCGGCGGAACGGTGCCGTTCAGCCATGCCCACGCGGCCTGTGGGCTGTACGCCTTGGGCGTGCCGCGTTCGGTACACAGCTTGTTCACCTGCTGGGCGAACTGCCGGAGCGTCCATTCGGTTTCTCGAAACAGTTGCTCCAACGACGTGTTGGGCACTCGCTCAGCCATGACCACCCCTGCATGTGACGCGGATGGGAATCCCGTTGGACGCCACAGTACCGCTGTGCGTAGCGGCACGGTTGCTCAGCGCGAGCGGCAAGCCCCCGCAACCGACCGGCGTTTCACCGGGCGACGGCCAGACAGTAAGCCTCGTCGCTGGCGAGTAGGTTGCGGTGGGTGTCATCGGCGGTGATGACGCCGTCGTCCAGGACGAGAACACGGTCGGCGGCGTCCAGGAGGGCCGGGCTGCTGGTGATCACGACTGTGGTGCGACCGCGGCGCAATCGCGCCACGTTACGCGCGATGAGTTGTTCGGTGACCGCGTCAACGGCCGTTGTCGGGTCGTGCAGCACCAGCACGTCACTGTCGGCGGCCAGCGCGCGGGCCAGGGATAGTCGTTGTCGCTGGCCCCCGGAAAGGTTCGCCCCGCGGTCGCGGACCGCGTAGTCGAGGCCGTCGCGGTGCAGGGAGACGACGTCGGTCAGCATGGACGCCTCGACGGCCTCGGGAATCATGGAGCTGGTGCCCGATGGGTCGATGTTCGTGCGGAGGGTGCCGGCGAAGATCTCCCCGTCGTACGGGTTCACCAGCATGTGCTCGCGGACGGCCTCGATCGACAGTTCCGCGATCGGTTGCCCGCTGACCCGCACTACTCCCTCGTACGCAGGGGGCGCGGCGTTTACCGACAGGATTGCCGCGAGGTCGGCCGCGGCGCGCGGCTGGTAGACGGCGATTGCCACGAACTCGCCGGGGGAGACCTCGAACTTCAGCTTGCGTAGGGCCCCGTAGCGCACGCAGTCCACATCGAGCCCGCCGCCCGCGGTCGGGCGCTTGGGCCCCGGGGTGCTCGCCGGCGGCGCGGAGAGCACCAGCGACATTCGCTCGGCCGACGCGCGCGCGATCATCACGTACTTGGGCATCTCCGAGAACAACTTGAGCGGCTCCATGATGAACTGCGCAAGGCCCACGGCCATGACCAGTTCCCCGATGGTGATGTGGCCGCCGAACGCCAGCCAGCCCGCCGTCAGGGACACGGCGGCGGCAAGGACCGCGCTCAGGGCCAGGGCGGTACCCGCGTACGTGCCGTTCACCCTGGCGACGGTGATGGCCTGCTGCTTCGCGTCCGTGCTGACCTTGCGGTAGGACGCGAACGCCGCATGGTTGCCGCCGAAGCCGTGCAGCGGGCGCAGGCCAATGATCAGGTCGGCGACCTTGGCGCCTGCCCGCGCCACCCGGGCCTGCTGTTCACGGGTACTGGCGCCGATCCGCTTGGACATCACGGCGAGGATCGACAAAATAGCGACGGTCCCCACGATCACCAGCAGACCGAGTCGCAGGTCGGCAAGGCCCAGGGCGACCGCCGCGACCACCACCGCAACCAGTGAGCTGACCAGCAGCGGCACCACCTCGATGATGTCCGCGGTCTGATCGGCGTCCTCGGTGGCGATGGTCAGCACTTCGCCGGACTTGAGGTCAACGTCCCTGGCCACCGGCTGGAGCCCGCAGGCGGCGACCTGCACCCGCCAGCGGTGCGCCTCGGTCGTGTTGGCCTTTTGCAGGATGCGCATCCCGAATCGCCACGACAGCGACACCGTCGTGATGATCACCGCAAGGGCGCCGACCGACAGGCCGAGCGCGGTCAGGCTGCGGTCCTGCATCGTGTGCTCGACGATGAGGCCCAGCGCGATGGGAAACGCGGTCTCCCCCGCCTGGTACAGGCCCATGAGGGCGGTGCCCCCGGCCATGGCGCCGACGTTGCGACGCAGTGCGGTCCATAGGATGTCCGACCCCGGTCGGGGTCGCTGCGTGTTAGGAGTTTTCATCAAGGTGGCGGGCAATCGCTTCCGGGGTTCGCAGGGTGAACAGATCACGGATCGTGATCACAGGACCGTACTCCCGGCGGAGCAGCCCGATCAGCCGCACCGCCAGCATGGAGTGCCCGCCAAGGGACACGAAGTCGCTCACCGCGCTCACCTCGTCATCGTCCAGGTCCAGTGCCTCGGCGAAGAACTCGCATACCGCGGTCTCGGTCTCGGTTTGTGGGGCGCGTTCTCCCGCCGTGGTCAGCGTGCCGAGCGGCTTGGCTGCTGGCAATGCCTTGGTGTCAACCTTTCCGTTCACGGTGAGCGGGATGCTGTCGACCTGGGCGTAGTGCGTCGGGCGTAGGAAGTCCGGCAGCTTGGTGCCCACCTCGCCGGCGACCTGCGCCACGTCGCCGCCGTCCAGCACGAGATAGGCGGCCAGCCGGTAGGCGCCGTCCACCTGCGGGTCGGGTTGCGCGACCGCGGCGGCGAAGCGCACCGCCGGATGCGCCGCGAACACGGCCTCGACCTCACCGAGTTCGACCCGATGCCCGCGAATCTTCACCTGCTGGTCGGTGCGACCCAGGTACATCAGGTTCCCGTCAGGCCGGCGGGCCACCAGGTCCCCGGTGCGGTACATGCGCTCGCCGGGTTTGCCGAACGGGCACGCCACGAAGCGGTGTGCGGTCTGGGCGCTTTGCCCTAGGTAGCCGCGTGCGATGCCGATGCCCGCCACGTACAACTCCCCGGGAACGCCGTCAGGCAGGGGCCGTAGCCACGGGTCCAGTACGTACGCCTCGGTGTTGTCGATCGCCACGCCCACCACCGGGTCCTGGCATTCGAAGGTGCCAACGCCCAGGGTGTTGATGGTGTACTCGGTGGGCCCGTACAGGTTGTAGCCGACCGTCCCCTCGGTCTCGGCGAGCCGCCGCCACAGCGTCGGGGTGACGGCCTCGCCGCCGAGCAGCACCAGCGCCGGCCGCCGCTGCGGGGTGTCGAGCAGGCCCTCAGCCACCAGTTGCTGTGCATAGGTCGGGGTCACGTTGATGACGTCGATCCCGTGCTCGCGGCAGTATGCGACCAGCCGGGGGGCGTCGCGGCGCAACTCCTCGTCACAGATGTGGACCTCGTGGCCATCGGCGAGCCACAGCAGCTCCTCCCACGACATGTCGAACGCGAACGACACGGTGTGCGCCACCTTGAAGACCCGGTGGTCGTGCTCGGCGAGGACCGGCTCGAAGATTCGCCGCTGGTGGTTGATCAGCATGTTGGTGAGCCCGGCGTACTCGGTGACCACGCCCTTGGGCTTACCGGTCGAGCCGGAGGTGTAGATCGTGTACGCGGGGTGCCGCAGCCGGTTCGGGTCGTCCGGCGCGAACGTCACGAACGGATCAGCTTCCGGCAGGGGGCGATCCAGCTCGATCAGCTCGCCGCTCAACCGGGGAGATACGCCACTTACGGTGAGGATCACCTCGGGTTGGGCGTCCGCGACGATGGCCGCGATCCGCTCGTCGGGGTGGTCCAGTTCCAGCGGCACATACGTGGCGCCGACGCGGAGCACCGCGAACAGCGCCACGATCGAGTCAAGGGAGCGCGGGATCGCCAGACCCACGGTCATCTCGGGGCCAATGCCCCGCTGGGCGAGCACGCCCGCCACCGCGCGGCTGCGCTCTTGGAGTTGGGCGAAGGTCAGGGCCGAACCGTGGGCGACGAGCGCGATCCGCCGCGGATTGCGGTCCGCCGCACGGTCGAAGCGGTCGATGACGGTGTCCGTGCCGACGTCGGTGCGCTCGGCGGGCTCGGGATGGGGTTCCAGCCCCCGCAGAGCGCCCACCTGGCCCGTCGATCGTGCCAAGTCTTCGAGTATCCGCAGATAGTCGGCGAGGAGACGGTGGGCGGTGGCGGGGTCATCGCCGCGGTGCTCCAGTTTGACCGTGAGCTGCTCGCCGGGCGTGACGACCCAGGTGAACGGGTAGTGGGTGGAGTCGTCGGCCTGCACCGAGGTGATGCCGTGCCGGGTGTTCATCTCGGCGAACGCATCCAGGTCCAGGAAGTTTTGGAGGACGAACAGGTTGTCGAAGAGGGTGTCGTGTCCACTGGCTCGCTGGATCTCGCCTAGCCCCAGGTGCTCGTGCTCCATCGCCGCGGCCCGGGCCGCCTGGACGTCCGACAGATATTCGCCGACCGAGTCGGCGGGCCGCGCCCGCGTCCACATGGGCACCGTGTTGAGCAGCACACCGACGATGCCGGCGTGGCCCTCGCCCTCCCGGCCCGAGACTGTTACGCCGAACACGGCATCAGTGCGGCCGGTGTGGGCGCCGAGGAGGAGGCCGAACGCGCCGGTCAGCACCGAGTTCAGCGTGACACCGTGCGCCCTGGCCGCTTGTCGCAGCAACTCCGACAGCTCGGCGGACAGCGTGCGCACCACAGCACGCGGCACATCGTCCGGCAGGGCGGGCGTCGGCCCGGCGAGCAGCGTGGGACCCGACAGACCGGACAGGTGCTCCGCCCAGAAGCGGTTCGACACCACCGGGTCCTTGGCGTCGAGGGCTCGGGCGTAGTCCTCGAAGCTGGGCAGGGCCGGGGCCGCATCGAGCGGCTCGCCCGCGACGATGGCCTGATAGGCGTCGAACAGGTCCCGCAACACGATCTCGCGCGACCAGCCGTCCCACAGCAGCAGGTGATAGCTCAGCAGCAGCCCATCGCGGCCATTGGGCGTACGCACCACGGTCACCCGGATCAGCGGCGGCGCATCGAGGTCGAACCCCGACGCGCGGTCCCGCGCGCGCAGGGCCTCAACGTCGGCGTCCGTCGTCAGATCGACCGTGCCGATATCGACCCGCCGACCCGCCTTGAGGACCTGGACCGGGTTTCCGTCGTCGTCGGTGCCGAATCCGGCGCCCATGACGGGGTGCCGCGCGATCACGTACGCCATGGCCTTGGCCAGCGCGTCGGTGTCCAGGCGCCGATCGAATGTGAAGTAGCTCTGTGCGACGTAGTGCCCTGTTGGGCCCGCCAGTTGGGCCTGGAAGAACAGACCCCGTTGGAGCGGGGTGACCGGCGCCGTGCGCTCGGCCGTCGCGGCGGCGCTGCCGATGTGCTCCAG
The DNA here is from genome assembly GCF_014203645.1 of Streptomyces zagrosensis. Lineage (GTDB taxonomy): Bacteria > Actinomycetota > Actinomycetes > Streptomycetales > Streptomycetaceae > Streptomyces > Streptomyces zagrosensis. Next base: position 146,067 of record NZ_JACHJL010000016.1, read on the forward strand.
CGCGGTGCGCCAGTGCTCGGTGATGTCCTGGGGTATGCCCTCGGCAAGGGTGAAGGCCGCGTGCAGGCTTCCGGTGACGTCGTCGATCCACGCGTTGACCTCGACAGCGTACGGGCTGCCCTGGTCGCCGCCGGTCAGGTGCAGCGCCTGGGATTCGCTGCCGCGGCCGAGGTAGTTGAACAGCACCTGCGGGCGGGCGTTGAGCAGCGGGGCCGTCTGCGGGTTGAGGTACCTGAGTTGGCCGTAGGCGACGTGGCCGCGCTCGTCCGGTTGGCGTTGGGTGATCTCGCGCGCCGCCGCGACGGGGTCGGTGTGCGCGCTGACCCGCACCGGCGCGATGGAGGTGAACCAGCCGATGGTGCGGGTGTAGTCGTGGTGTTCTTCGACCGGAACCCGGCCGTGCCGCTCCAGTTCGATCGCGAGATCGGTGGGCGCGGACTGGATGTGCGTCAGTGCGGTACGCAGCGCGCCGCACAGCAACTCGGTGAGACCCACGCCGAGCGCGGCGGGCGCACTGCGCGTCACGCGCTCGCTCACCTCGGGTTCGAGCACGACCACGGTCTCCCGCAGGTGGTGGACCGCGGGCAGCAGTGCCGGCGCCTGGAGCGTGCTGAGCCAGTGTCCGAGGTCGCTGGTCAGTTGGGCGGACTGCACCGTCAGGGCTTCGGCGTACTCGGCGTAGGAGGTGGTCGGCGGTGCCAGGGGCGTGCCGCTCAGCGCGGTGGCCAGGTCATCGAGGAGAACCAGCCAGGACACCGCGTCCACGGCGATGTGGTGCACGGTGATTGCCAGCGTGCGGCTCGCCGCAAGCCAGGAGAACGCGATGACATCTGCGGTGCTGGGGTCGAGCCGCCCGGCGGCCTCGTTCGCCGCCGCCGCCGCCGCCGTCACATCGGCCGCGTCCGTACGGACGACGGTGATCTCGCGGGCGGGTTCGGTGCGTAGGGCCCATACGCCGTGCTCGACGCGCAGCCGCAACCGAAGCGCCGGGTGCGCGGCCACGACGGCGTTCGCAGCGTGCTGGACGTCGGCGAGGCTGGTGCCCTCGGCTGCCACCAGCGCCCTGGCCTGGGCGAACCGGGCGAGGGAGCCGCCCAGTTCCCGCTGCCGCAAGATGATCGGCGTCGCGGGCAGCGGACCGTCATCGCGGCGAGCCTGCGCGGCCGGCGCTGCCTGCGGGGTGCGTAGGCTCAGGTGCTCGGCGAGGGCGCGCGGGGTCTTAAACGAGAACACGTCGCGGGGCGCGATCGACAGGCCGAGCGCCCTGGCCCGGTTGACCACGGTGATGGCGACGATGCTGTCGCCTCCGGCGCGGAAGAAGTTGGTGTCGGCATCGACAGCGGTGCCGGGCAGTGCCCGGGCGAAGATGTCGATCAGCGCGGTGAGCGCGGCGTCGAACGCGGCCACCGGCGCTTCGGCTTGTGTGGCCTGTGCGGCTTGTGCGGCGCGCGCGGTCAGGGCCTTGCGGTCCAACTTGCCGTTGACCGTCAGCGGCAGGGCGGCGACCGGCAGCACCCGGCCGGGCACCATATGGACGGGCAGCTTGGCGGACAGCAGGTCGGTGACGTCATCAGGCACCCGGCCCACGACGTGCGCAACGAGATGGTCGCCGCTGTCGGCCACGGTGACGGCCGCATCGACGATACCGGCGAGCTCTCGAACCGCGGACTCCACTTCACCGAGTTCGATGCGAAAACCCTTGAGCTGGACCTGGTCGTCGGCCCGGCCGGCGAACTCCAACTCGCCGTCGAGCGTACGGCGAGCGAGGTCACCCGTGTGGTACATGCGGGAGCCGTCGTCCGCGAACGGGTTCGCCACAAACCGGCCCGCGGTGAGCCCCGGCCGGCCCAGGTAGCCGAGCGCCAGCTGGTCGCCGGCGACGTAGATGGCACCCACCTGGCCCGGCGGCACCGGCCGAAGCCGGTCGTCGAGCAGATAGGTGACCAGGCCAGGAAGGGGACCGCCGATCGGGCTGACGTCATCCCCGAAGGCGAAGTCCTCATCGGTGAGCACGCGATGGGTGACATGGACGGTGGTCTCGGTGATGCCGTACATATTGACCAACTCGGGCGCACTGGCCCCATGTCGCTCCACCCAGCCGCGCAACCGCCCGAGGTCCAGCGCCTCGCCTCCGAAGATGATCCGGCGTAGCGCCGTGACCGGTTCGTCGGCACGCCGATCGGCCTCGATGAACTGGTAGAACGCAGAAGGGGTTTGGTTCAGCACGGTCACCGCGCGCTCGCGGATCAACCGGTGGAAGTCGTCCGGGGAGCGGGTCAGCCCGTACTCCGGCACCAGCAGCTCGCCACCGTGCACGAGGGCGCCCCACAGCTCCCAGACCGCGAAGTCGAAGGAGAAGGAGTGGAACTGCACCCATACGTCGTGCGGGCCGAAGTGCATGTCGGGCTGGGTGTTCGCAAGGAGGGTCACTACGCTGGAGTGCGGAACGACGACACCCTTGGGCCGGCCGGTGGAGCCGGACGTGTAGATCACGTACGCGGGATCGTGCCAGTTGACGACCGGTTCGGTGGTGTCCAGCGGCAGTTCATCCCCCTGCACGAGCACGCGGGCTCGCACGCCCGCTCGGGCCAGCAGCCCGGTGAAGCGGTCGCGCTGTTCGCGAGCTACGAGGACGACCTGCGGGGCGGCGTCGGCGAGGATGTACTCCAGCCGTTCGTCCGGGTACGCCAGGTCCAGCGGTACGTAGGCGCCGCCCGCGGTGACGACCGCGACCAGGGCGACGACCTGTTCAACGGAGCGCGGAACGGCGACGGCGACCCGCTTGCCGGGCCCGACGCCGGCCGCACGCAGGGCCATCGCCAACTCGCCCTTAGCGGCGGCCAGTTCGCCGTAGGTCAGTGACCTGGTAGTGCCGTCGAGAGCGCATTGGGTGACGGCGGTGGCTGCCGGATCGCGCTGCGCGGCGGCGTCGAACAGTTCGCCCAGGGTCGTTGGGGGAAGCTGGGCCAGGTGCTGGCCGGCCTTGGGGGCCAGCTCGTCAACGAGGGCATCGGGTCGGTTGAGTAGGCCGGTGAGGGTCTGGGTGAACGTGTCCACGATCGTCTTGGCGCTGCGTGGGCGCAGCAGTTCCCCGTCGTAGATCAAGTTGAAGCGCGGGCGCCCGTCGCTCGCGCGCTCCACCACCAGGGTCAACGGGTAATGCGGGGCGCCCTCGTTGACGATGTCGGTGATGACCAGCGCGTCATCGGGCCCGCGCAGCGCCTCCACATCGGTCGCAACGTCGAACACCACCAGGGTGTCGAACAGGGAGCCGGCGCCAGCTTGGCGACCGATCCTCGCAAGCGACACGTGCTGGTGCGCCACCACCGTGCTCTGGTGTTCCTTCACCGCGGTGAGCAGGTCGCGCGCCGTGCTGGCGGCGGTCCACCGGGCGCGTACGGGAATCGTGTTGATGAACAGCCCGACCATGTCCCCGATGCCGGGTACGTCGGCGTCGCGCCCGGACACCGTGGAACCGAAGACGACGTCCCTGCCGTGCAGGATGCCGCCCAGCGTCAGCGCCCAGGCGCTGTGCACGGCCGCGCTCAGGGGCACACCGGCCGACCGGGCCGCGGCGTCCATGTCGATAGCGGGTTCAGTTGGCTTCGCGGCCTCAGCGGTCTTAGCGAATTCGGTTGGTTCAGCAGCCTCAGCGGCATCAGCCACCGCAGCGGCATCAGCGGCGGTGTCGGCGAACCGTTCGGATGGGGTGTGCCCTTCGGCGACCAATGAGGGCCCGGGCAGCTCGGCCAGTTCAGCGCGCCACACCCGGTCGCTCTCGTCGTGATCGCGTGCGGCGAGCCAGCTGACGTAGTCGCGGAAGCCACCGAGCGGGTGCACGGTCCCCGGCGCGTGGTATTCGGCCAGCAGCGCGCGAAGCATCGGCGGCACCGACCAGCCGTCCGCAATGATGTGGTGCACGGTCTGCACCAGGACGTTGCGGCCCGAGCCGGCGCGGATGAGCGTGTACCGCATCAGCGGCCCAGTGGCCAGGTCGAACCCGGCACGGCGGTCCCGCTCGGCGTGGTGGCGAATCTCCTCGTCGCTGATGGCGGGGCGGTCCAGCGTCGTGAAGGGCGCCTGCACACCGCTCTCCACGATGGACACCACACGGCCATCGGCGAGGGCCGTGAAGCGGGCCCCCAGGTTGGGGTACAGCGTGAGCAGCCGGGTGGCCGCCGCCGCGAGTCGATCGGCATCCACGTCGCCGTTCAGGGTCAGCAGTTGCTGCTCGACGTAGCTGCCGCTCGCGTCGTCGTCGAAGACCGAGTGGAAGTACAGGCCCTCCTGCAACGGGGTCAGCGGCAAGATGTCGCGCAGTGCCGGCCCGTCCACGTCATCGATATCGGCCTGAGTCAGCGATACCAGCGGGAAGTCACTGGGGGAGTGGCCACCTTCTTCGAGCGCGGCCAAGGCGGCCAGGGTCGCTGTGAAGTAGCGGCCGATGCTGGCAATGTCCTCGTCGGTGAACACCCCATCCGGCCAGGACAAGGTGGTGACCAGTTCGTACGCGCCACTCGCGTCGGGTTCAGCGATCGCGTTGAACTCCAGGGCGCGGGGCAGGCGCATCCGCAGGTCGCGCTTCTCGCCCAACTGCCCCGTGGAGCCCGCGAGTTGCCAGTCTCCGACTGCGCCCGCTTCGAAGCGGCCCAGGTAGTTGAACAACACCTGCGGTGCGGGCGTGGTCAGTCCGGTGTCGGTCAGGTATCGCAGGGCGCCATAGGAGACGCCATTGCTTGGCACCCGGGCGAGGTCCTCCTTGACTGACTTCAGGGCGGCGGCCAGATACGTGGGCGCGGTGAAGTCGGCCGCCGCGCCGGGGTCCACGGTCACCGGAAACAGGGTGGTGAACCAGCCCACGGTTCGCGACAGATCCGGCTCGAAGCCGGCGTCGCCCGCCACGAAACGCCCCTCGCGGCCGTGTCCCTCAAGTTCGATGTGGGCGAACGTCTGATCTTGCCCACGGTCGCGGCGCCACCGGGCGAGAGTGACGGCAAGTGCGGTCAACAAGACGTCGTTGACGCCCGCGTGGAACTTCGCGGGGATCTCGCCGAGGAGCGCGGCCGTGTCCTTGGAGCCGACGGTGACCGTATGCGTCCGCTCTCGGGCGACGGTGTCGGCTTCGGTCAGCGCACGCCTGCCCACCGGCGCGTCCGCTCCCGGCAGCGGCTGCTCGAAGTGCGTACGGTCCGCATCGAATGCCGCACGCTCCAGCAACTGCGTCCAGCGCCTGAACGACGTGCCCACGGGCGGCAGGTCGATCGGTGTACCGGCGACGAACTGGCGCCAGGCCGTGGCCAGGTCGTCCATCACGATGCGCCAGGACACGCCGTCGATCACGACATGGTGGGCAACCACGACCAGTTGCTGTGCCGCGCGGCGCCACACAGCGCGCAGCAGCACGCCGCCCGCAGGGTCGAGCCCTTCGGTGGCGAGCGCGACGCACTCCGCAAGCGGACGGTCACTTGCCTGCCACCCCACGACGGCCGGGCCGGCTGGAGGGATGTCGAAGCTCCAGCGCTCACCGCGCACCAGCTTGGCGCGCAGCATGTCGTGCCGCCCGAGCAGGGCGGCGAGGATCTCGTCGAGTGCGTCGGCGGTCAGGTCCGCCGGCGTGTTCAGTACGACCGACTGTACGAAGCCGTCGATCGCGTCCGTGGTCTGGCCGAGCCACTGCACGATGGGCGACCCCACCACGGGGCCGGTCGCGATATCGCCGTGATCCACGGTGGAGACGTCTTCACGGCTCGCCACCGCGGCCAGTGCCCCCAGCGAGCTGTGGGTGAAGATCTGCCGTGCGGTGACGTAAAGGCCCGCGTCCCGCAGCGCGCTCAGCAGCGAGATCGCCAACATGCTGTCCCCGCCGAGCTGGAAGAAGTCCTGGTCGACACCGGTCTTCTCCAGTCGCAGCACCGCCGCGACGGTCGCACACACCACGCGCTCGTTGTCGGTGGCGGGTGCCACGACGGAGCCTGTGTCGATCGAGGGCTCCGGCAGGGCGCCCCGATCGAGCTTGCCGTTCGCGGTGAGCGGGAACTCCTTCATGACGACGAGGTGGGCGGGCACCATGTACTCCACCAGGTGCTGGGCGGCCCACGCCTTGACGTCGTCCGCCCGCAGATCCGCACTGCCAGCGGCCGGGATCACGTATCCCACCAGGTAGGTGCCGCCCGCCGTGTTCTTCTTCGCGACGACGCAGGTGTGCCGCACCCCGGGATGTTCCGCGAGGCCCGACTCGACGTCCTCGATCTCCAGCCGCATGCCGCGGATCTTGACCTGGTTGTCGGCGCGCCCGAGGAAGTCCAGCGATCCGTCCGGGGCGTACCGCGCCAGGTCACCGGTCCGGTACAGCCGGGACCCGTCCCCGGCGAACGGATTGGCCACGAACCGGGATGCCGTGAGGCCGGGCGCGTTGACGTATCCGCGCCCAAGGAGGTGTCCTCCCACGTACAACTCACCACCGACCCCGACCGGGACCGGGCGCAGTTCGTCATCCAGTACATAGAGCTGGGTGTTGGGGTTGGCCTTGCCGATCGACGTCGAAAGGCGCTCGGCCACGCCCCGGTAGATGACGTGGGAGACGCCGATGGTCGTCTCGGCCGGGCCGTAGCCGTGGTAGAGGGGAATGTCGAGCTGGGTGCGGAACCGCGCGTACAGCTCTGGGGTCAGTACCTCACCGCCGCACCATACGTGCCGCAGGCTGCCCAGGCGGCCGGAGTCGCCCGCTATCTCAAGAAGCACGTCCAGCATGGACGACACCAGGTAGGTGAAGGTGACGCGCTGCTCGGCTATCACGCTCAGCAGGTGGTGCGGATCGCGTTCGCCGCCCGGACGCAAAATCACCAACTTGCCGCCGGACACCAACGGCAAGAAGATTTCGTTGATGGAGATGTCGAAGGACAGCGGCGCCTTGAACAGCGAAGCGTCGTCAGGGCCGAAGCCCAGGATCTCGCCGACTTGCCACAGCAGGCGCTCGCTGATCGCCTCGTGCCGGATCATGGCGCCCTTGGGCCGCCCGGTCGAACCAGACGTGAAGATCACATATGCCAGGGCCTGGCCAGGGACGGTTGCCTCGGGCCCCTCGACGGGGTAAGCATCCAATGTCCAGTTGCCGAGGGCGACGGCCACGGCGTCCGGTTCGCCCGCGGCGCGCTCACCCGACTCATTGAGTTGCAGCACCACCCGGGCGTCCTCGATGACGACGGCTCGGCGCGCGGCGGGCCACTGCGGATCGAGCGGAACGAACGCGCACTTCGCCTGGAGCACGGCGAGGAGTCCGATGACCATCTCGGCGGAGCGGCCCAGTGAGATACCGACGACCTGCTCAGCGGTGAGGCCGCGTTCGATCAGGTGATGTGCTAGCTGGCTGGATTTTTCGGCCACCTCACGGTAGGTCAGCGACCGGTGCTCATCGACGATCGCGACGGCGTTGGGCCTGGTACGTGCCTGCGCACGGAACATCTCCATGATGGTCGGGCGGACCCGGTCGGCCTGGGTGTCGTTCCACTTGGCCAGGACCTCGATCCTCGCCGCGATGCTGGACGGGCTGATGGTGCCGATGGGTCGGTCCGGGAAGTCGGCCAGGTCATCAAGGGCGAGCTGGGCCTCGGCCGGTGCTACGCCATCGGGAACGGTGATGTTGAGGCCGTCCGCGCCCACCTCCCACCCGTCATCGCCGGCAGCGCCGTTGGCGACCCACCCAAGGACATCGGTGAACTGCGTGCCAGGGGACAGGTCTATGCCATTGGGGCTGAGGCCCGTTGCCCAGTACGACAGCCCGATGGCGCACGCCGCGGCGATGGTCCGGTCGTCGTAATCGCCGGCCCGCCGACGTATGTCCGTCAGGCGAGCGGGAGAAAGCAGTACGCGAGAAGCGAGCGGTTCCACCATTGAAGACTCAGCATCCTTCCAAGGCATGCAGGAAACCTAACCTAAGTTAGGCTTACCTAACTACCCTCTCGCCAGGCACGCCACAGCCGCGCGTACTGACCGCCCATAGCCACCAGATCCGCGTGCGTTCCTTCCTCCACCACGCGTCCCGCATCCAGCACGGCGATCCGGTCCGCCGCCATCGCCTGCGTCAGCCGATGCGCCACAAACAGCGCGGTGCGGCCCGCGCACGCGGCCAGCACGGCCCGATCCAGCTCGGCTGCGCCCTCGCTGCCCGCCTCGGCGGTTGATTCGTCGAGCACCACCACCGGCGAGCGGCCCAACTCCAGCCGGGCCAGGGCGATATGGGCCACCTTGGTGCCATCAAGGCGCTCGCCGCCCTCGCCGACCATGGTGTTCAGCCCATCGGGCAACAGCTCGACCCACCCATCGGCTCCGACCACGCGCAACGCCTCAAGGAGGCGGGCATCGCTCGCCTCGGGCGCGGCGAGCCGCAGGTCGTCGGCGAGTGGGCCCGAGAACACGTGTGTCTCCTGCGTCAGGATGCTCACCAAGGCCCGCGCCCCTGCCTCGTCAAGCTCGGCGAGGTCGTGCGATCCGATACGTACCGATCCGGCCTGTGGGGTCCCGATGCCGGCGATCAGCGCGGCCAGTGTGGATTTGCCCGCGCCCGTCGCCCCCACCAAAGCCAACGAACCGCCCGCCGGGATGGACAGATTCACCTCCCGCAGTACCGGTTCCTCAGTGTCGGGATAGCTGAACGTCAGCCCCTCCACCGTCACCGGGTACGGCGCGGTGGCTGCCGGCGCGACGGACTCATCGCCCACCAACCGGTCCTCCGCGGGCTCCCCCAACACCCCGACCAGGCGGGTCAGGCTCGCGCCCGACTTCTGCGCCTCGTCGAACGTGAACATGATGGCGCCCAGCGGGGTGAACAACCGGTGGAACATCAACGGAGCTGCCGACACCTCGCCCAGGCTGGCGGCGTCGGCCTCCAGCAGAAAGTACCCCACCACCAAGATCAGGACCAGACCGATGAACTCGGCGCGATTCTCCCTGCCGACGAACCGGCCGAAGAATCGGAACACCTCGATCCCGAGGTTGCGCACCCGCCATGACTCGCGGGTGACCTGCTCGCGGACGGCGTCCTCAAGGCGGTACGCCCGTACCGTGTCGATCCCGTTCAGACCACTGATCAACGCTTGCGCACGATCGGCCTGGGCCACCCGCTGCTTTCGATAGAGCGGTGCGGACCGGGGCAGATACCAGCGCAGGGCCAGCGCGTACGCGGGCAGCGCGGCGGCGCCGGCTAGGCCGAGCCGCCAGTCAAGTCCGAACATGCCGACCGTGGCGATGACGACCAGCACGCCCGCCGAGAACACCGTGGGCACGGCCGTCCGGATGCCCTTGGACATCACGGCCACATCGTCACCGACCCGGGACAGTACGTCGCCCCGCCCCACCTGCTCGATGCGTGCGCTCGGCATTCCCAACACCGCGCGGACGGCGCCTTCTCGCAACCGGGCGAGCAGATCGGCGCCTAGCCGCCCGATCAGGTACGTCGATGCGGCGGTGGCCGCCGCGCCGAGCAGCGCGGCAGCCCCCATCAATACTCCGACCGTGACCAGCACCGAGCGGGAGTCGCCCGCCACCACCCCGTCAACTACTCGGCCCAGCAGGAGTAGCGGAAGCACCTGGAGCGCCGCCCCGGCCACCGTGGTGAGCACGGTGAAGGCTGCCAGCCATGGGATCTGGCGGCAGTGTGCCGCGACCCATCTGGTGGCCTCACCTCCGGTCGCCGTACGCAGGGTTGTCGGGGCGGGACGGGCGTCGATGGCACTCACACGAAGACCAAATCTTGCCGAGGGTGGAGGGGCGTGGTCAGCACTCCTACTTGACCGATTTCACGAGTTCGTCAATCGCGTACGGCAGGGACAGCAAGGTGCCCTGGGACATGGCCGCACCGACCGCCGGACCCTCACTGTCCAGAAGGTACGACACGTTGCCCTTCTTGACCGCGGGCAGGTTGGCGAACAGCTTGAACTTCTTCAGCGCCTGCGTGTCCGCCTTGTCGTTGATGACGAAGATGCGATCGACGTCCACCAGGTCGATGCGCTCGGGGGAGAGCTCGGTGGAGAAGCTGCCGCCCGCGATCTTGTCGATCTCGGTCTGGTACGTGAAGCCGGTGCCCGTTACCAGCCGTCCGCGCACGTCGGTTGAGGTGAACGGGGCCACGGAGTTCTTGTACCAGCACAGTACGACGGCGGTTTGGCCCCCGAACTCGGGGTGCGCCTTCTTGGCTGTGGCGAGCTTGCTCTCGATGCCCTGCACCAGCTTGGTGCCCTCGTCTTCCTTGCCGAGCGCCTTGGCGATGTGCGCCGCGTTGTCCTGCCACGGCGCGCTGAAGGGCTCCTTCTCGGCCTTCGTACGGCCCACCGTCTTGGCGATGTTGGAGAGCTTGTCGTAGGCGGCCTTGTCGATCTCGGAGTAGACGGCGATGATCAGGTCCGGCCGCAGCGAGGCGATCTTCTCGTAGTTGGGGCCGGAGTCGCCGTTTTCCATGATGACCTCGGGGCGGGTGTCGCCCCACTTGTCCTTCACCCAGGGCCACTGGGTGTTGATGTCAGGCTCCTTGCCCGCCGGGTTCGGGTACTGATCGACCATGCCGACCGGCTTCACGCCAAGCGCCAGCACGGCCTGGTCGTCCGTGTAGCCCACCGTGACGACCCGGCGGGGAGCCTTGGCGATCTTGGTGGACCCGAATGCATGCTCCACGGTGACCGGGAAGGTGCCGCCGGAGGCAGCCGGGGCGTCATCGCTCTTCTTGTCCGTCGAGTCGGAACCGCATCCCGCGAGGAGGCCGACGCCGAGCGTCGTGGCGGTCAATACTGCCGCTAGCCGCCGCCAAGGCTTCTTAAGCGTCGTTCGTTGGAGAAGCATCCGAGATCCCTTGCTTTCGCACTGTCCACTGCACCCCTGTGTGGGGGCAGCCAAACCTTACCCCGCAAAAGTTAGGCCAGCCTACCCTAACTGCTGAACTTCCTTAATGCGTACGGGAGTTGGGAAAGTTACGCCTGTTCGGCGCCGGCCTGATAGCCCACTGCATGGCTGAGGCCGCGGTGCACGTTCCATGGCGTGATCGGCCGCAGGAGCATGCGTAACACCGCCTGACGCGCTATGCGACCGAAGACTGAAGGCCGCCGGGGCCAGGGCCCTGGACCCGTTCCGCTACCTCATCGCCACCGGGAAACGCACCTACCCCACCGCCGACAACCACCCATGGAAGCCCCACCCCAGCGCCCCCTATGGGCCTACAGATCGAGCCGTACGTGCGTACGGCCGATCGGTACGATGAGTGGCCGATCGCCCACCGGATCGTCGATCACCTTGGCCTGCAGCCCGAACGCCTCATGCAACAACTCGGCGGTGATCACGTCACGCGGACTCCCCTGCGCCAGGATAGATCCCGCCCGCATCACGATGAGGTTGTCGCTGTAGCGGGTGGCCAAATTGAGGTCGTGCAGCACCATGACCACGGTGCACCCCCCCTCGTGAAGATCGTCCACCAAATCGAGCACATCGATGGCGTGTGCCAGGTCGAGATAGGTGGTCGGCTCGTCAAGCAGCAGCAGATCGGTGCCCTGGGCCAGGGTCATCGAGATCCAGACGCGTTGGCGCTGACCGCCGGACAGCGAGTCAACCGGCCGCTGGGCCAACTCGGACACCCCGGTCATGGCCAACGCGTCCGCCACGATGCCGGCGTCGTCGGAAGACCACTGCCGCAGCCAACTTTGGTGCGGATGGCGCCCTCTGGCCACCAGGTCGGCCACCGTCAACCCCTCCGGCGCGACCGGCGCCTGCGGCAACAGGCCGAGCTTCTTGGCCACGTCCCTGGTCTTGAGCCTGGCGATGTCATCACCGTCCAGCAGGACCGTCCCCTTGGCTGGCTTGAGCAGCCGCGTCAAGGTGCGCAACAGGGTGGACTTCCCGCACCCATTGGGGCCGATGATCGTGGTGATCACCCCTGGCGGGATCGTCACGTCGAGGCCGTCAATGACCGTCTGGCCGCCATACCCGACCGTAATGTCGCGAGCCGCCAGCCGTGAGGCGCCCTTGAGCGCTGATTGCGTCACGGTTTTGGTCCCGGCCTCGGACTGCGCCTCGGACGTGGCCTCGGACTCGATCTCGGTGATGAACTGAGCGTCCACAAGCCCCCCTCGCTTAGGTTCGCCTTGCTTTCTTACCATCTATTTGAGGTTCGCCCGCACGAGCAGATAGACGAGGAACGGGCCGCCGATCGCTGCGGTGACCACACCGACCGGAAGACTGATCGGCAGCGCCGTACGCGCGACCAGATCCGAGCCGATCAGCAGTAGCGCTCCGACCAGGCCGGAGACCACCATCGGCGGCGTCGGGCACCTCGCCACACGCATCGCCACCTGCGGCGCGACCAGGGCGACAAACGGCACCGGGCCCGCCGCGCTCACCGCAGCAGCGGCCAACAGGACCGCGCATAGCAGCAGGACGGCCCGCACCCTTGAGTACCGGACGCCCAGACCGGCGGCGACCTCGTCGCCGAGGTGCATTGGCTTGAACTGGAAGGCGACAACGGCGACGACGACGCACAGGACGAGCGTGCACCAGGACGCCAACCGAACCTCGTCCCACGATCGGTCGTCCAATGAGCCGACCAACCACGCCTGTGCCCTGGCCACGTCCTTGATGTCGGCCGAGACCAGCAACCAGGTGGTGATCGCCTGCATCACGGCGCTCACCGAAATGCCGATGAGAATGAGCCGGAAGCCATCGACACCACGCCGCCACGCCAGGAAGTACACCAGCAGCCCCGTGCCGAGACCGCCCGCGAGCGCCGCCGCGGACAGGCCCACCGTGCTGACGACCGCCGCCGTGGTGCCGCCCGACACCGTCACCAAGAACACCGCGACCGCACTGGCTCCGCCCGTGATGCCCAAAATGTCCGGGCTGGCCAGAGGGTTGCGCGCAACGGACTGCAAGATCGCCCCGGACACCCCCAACGCGATCCCCACCACGACACCGGCCAGGGCGCGCGGCATCCGCAGATCCATGACCACGAACTCATCGACCTGTTCACCGCGGCCGAGAATCGTGGCGATCACCCGGGACAGGCTGATGGGGAAGTCCCCGATGCTGATGGAGAGGCAGAACAGCAAAAAGGTCGCCGCCGTCAGCAGCAGCGTGACCAAGACGAGCCAGGGCCGCCAAACGAACGACATGGGTCCGAGCCGCACGCCCGGCGCCACCGATGCCTTCACTTCTGTCCCGTTCATGCGCTCTTGAACTTTCCTCGCCACACCAAAATCGCGAAGAACGGGGCGCCGAGTAGGGCCACCACGACCCCCGCGTCCAACTCGCCAGGCCGCACCACCAAGCGCCCCACGATGTCGCAGACCAGCAGCACGACGGAGCCGAGCAGCCCCGCGTACGGCACCAGCCAGCGGTAGTCAGGGCCGGTGAGATACCGGGCCACGTGAGCGACCATGAGCCCCAAAAACGCGATGGGGCCGCACGCCGCCGTGGCCGCGCCCGCCAGCAGGGTGATGGCGATGATGCCGATGGTCCGGCTCAGCGCGATGTTCACTCCAAGGCCCCGCGCCACGTCGTCACCCAGGTTGAGCAGGTTCAGGGCGGGCAGGGTGATCACTGTCAGCGCCAATCCGACCGCGATGAACACGGTCACCGGCCAGATGACGTCGAATCCGACACCGGCCACGGACCCCGAGTTCCAAAATCGCAGCGCATTCAGCGACTTCTGGTCGGACAGTGCGACCGCCGTGGTCATCGCCGTGAGAAACACCGTGATCCCTTGCCCGGCCAGGGCAAGCGTCAACGGGTTGCCCGCCCCCCGGCCAATGCTCGCAAGGCCGAAGACGATGACGCCGGCGACCGCGGCCCCCGCAAACGCGAACCAGACGTACTGGAACGGGTCGGTAAGCCCAAACACGGCGATCACCGTCACCACGGCGAACGAAGCACCGGAGTTCACGCCCAGCAGCCCCGTGTCGGCGATGGGGTTGCGCGTGTACCCCTGGATCAGCGCACCGCCGACCCCCAGCGCGATGCCCGCCACGATCGCGAGCACCGTCCGGGGCACCCGCACGGTCTCCATGATGAGCCTGATCTCGGTGCGCCGCTGATCGGAGTCGGGCGCCGCGAACAGCCCGTGCCAGACCTCGGCGGGACTCAACGCGCGGGCACCAACGGCCAACGACACCATCGCGGCGATCGCAAGGATCACCACCAGCGCGCCCAACCCCACCCCCCGCCGCCGACGAGCCTTCGATATCCCCGGGGGCACGGGGCGCTCCACTACAGTCGTGCACATGTCGCGTACGTTATCCCTTTGATCCACCGCAAATGCCCGGCCAGTTGGGCACCCTGCGCTCGCGTGTGGCGCGCTTGCTGAACGAGATCGCCAGGGCCTCATTGCAGGAGCCGAAGCCGAAGCCAATGAGGTCGTGGACCGGTGGTGCGTCGTCAGGAAGAACCTGTGCCATGTCACTCCCATCGTGCGGGAAAGCCGCCTGTCAGGCGTGGAGAGGGTACGAAAGGTGCGCGCGCTGGGGGAGCGGACCAGTTAACTTAGGTGAGCCTAAGCTAATGGTGCAATGCTGTCGATACCGGGGTCGGGGTCTGAATACGTCCCGGCTCTCGGGGGGAACTCGCCCCGTCGCTAACTAAGTAAGCATGGCTCACGTACGCGTATGCCGCCGGCCTCGATCCCGTCTGTTCCCGTCTGTTCCCGTCTGTTCGGCGTATTGGCATCGGCCGCACCGCCGCACCGCCGCACCGCCGCATCGCTCCGCCGAGGCTGGGTGGACGAGACGCCCGCTGGTGCCGACGAGAGACGTCGTACGGGCGCGGCGGCATCCTCGCTTCCCTCTTGAAGCTTCCCTCTCGGAGCTTCCCTCTCGGCGCGAACCAACCGCACGCTCTCCGCTTCACGTTGAGCCGGCTCCCGCCCTCGCCATGGCAGACGCGGTCATGACCGCTCGCCGCGACGTGCGCGGTAAGCGCGTTGTTGGCAGGCGCGTGAGCAGTATTTCCGGGGCCGGCCGCGGGCGGCCCGTGGCACCGGCTCCCGGCAACTGAGGCAGAGCACCGCGTTTTCGTCACACAGAGGCGAATGCGCGACGCTTTCGTCACGCGTTGGCGTCTTTTCGCGCTGCTTTCCGCCGCTGCGGGCCGCGCGAGCGGCGGCGACGAGGTCGGTACCGAAGAAGCGTCCGCGTGGGGTGTGCGCGGACAGCTCGGCCTCCAGGATGGGGCAGCACGCGATGTCGTCGTCCTCGCAGCGCAGCAGATGGGCGAGGTAGTCCCGGGCGGCCTCCAACTGCCCGATCCGCTGCCCCAGCAGCGTGATCTGCTCGTCGATGGTGCGCTGCCAGGCGCTGTGAGTGGCGTTTCCCGAGGTGACGACGGCCGCCTGGGCCAGCGGCAGCTGCCCCACCACGCAACACAAGTAGGCGAGACCGACCCGGCGGAGGTCGGCATCGCGGTAGAGCCGCTTGCCGCCGTTGCGGGCGGGCGAGTTGAGCACGCCCTGGCCCTCCCACCACCGCACCGTGGACGGCGCGAGGCCGTACAGCGCCGCTGCTTCGCCGATGGAGACCGCTTGGTGCATCACGAGTTCAGTTGACATCAAGTTGGCTTCACAAGGCAAGATTTAACTAAGGCAAGCCTAAGTGGCTGTCGTTCTTGCGGTCGTTGGCGCGTTGTCCTGCCAGGCACAGCGCGATCGGTGGGTGGGGAACGGAGTCGGGTGAGTGGCCGAGTTGGCCACGGCACGGGACGAAGCGCGCCGGGAGCTGCTGTGGCTGCGCTCCGACGCCGGGGACCGTGCTCGCAGCAACCTTGCGGCCTAGTCGGGGTGTCCGCTGCCCACGGCGCACCATCGCGGTTCTGTCCCTCGGCCGCACCGCCACGAATCCGGGCTCCCCAGGTGAATGCACACCATGGATGGCGCCGCCGGCCCGCTCAGCTAGCCGAGACAAGGCATTCATTTGCATGCCCGCAGTAGAAGGGTTCGATCATGGCAGATGTTGAATATTCGGAGACCGTCATCATTGGCGCTGGCCAGCAGGGGTGCGGAGTCGCCGCGGCCCTACAAGAGCTTGCTCACGAGTCGATCGTCCTTGACCGGGGAGAGATTGGTCAGTCCTGGGCGCATGAGCGTTGGGACAGCCTGCTCGTGGGAAGCGGAAACCTGTCAGTTCGGTTTCCTGGCTGGAATTACGATGGTGACGATCCCGGAGGTCTCATGCCGGGACGCGAGTTGGCCCGGCTGCTGCGCCGCTATGTGGAACAGCGCAATCTCCGGGTCATGCAGCACACGTCCGTTCGGGAGGTGGAGTGCCTGGCGGATGCCGCTGACCGCGACGAAGTGCGGTTCAGGACCCTGCTGTCCACCGGCGGTGTCATCGAGTCCCGCAACCTGGTCGCAGCATTGGGTGGTTACGCGGCCCCTCGAGTACCCGAGATGGCATCCGATGTGGACCCGTCCGTCCATCAAATACATTCGCGCTACTACCGCAACCCTGAGTCCTTGCCGGACGGGGCGGTCCTGGTGGTAGGCGCGGGAATCAGTGGCCAACAAATCGCTGACGAACTCGTGGACGCTGGGCGTGACGTCTTTTTGTCGGTCGGCCGACACCGTGCGTGGCCGCGCCACTATCGTGGCCGTGGCATCCAGGAATGGATGTTCGCCTTCTCGCTGTACGAGGATTTTGTCACGCAGAATGCTGGGGGTGAGGACGTGCCCATTCTGCCCGGCTTGCCGGTGGTCGGCGTGAAGGATGGAAGCGGCGATCTCAATCTCGGCACGCTGACCGAAAAGGGAGTCGTCCTCGTCGGCTCTACGCGCTCGGCGGACCACCGAACCCTCCGCTTGGCAGACAACGTCGGCGCCATCGCGGAGGCGTCTTCCCGTTCATTTCAGCAAATAATTGATAAAATCGATGCCGGTATACGGCAGCGGGGTTTTGTGGTGCCAGAGCAAATGCCGACACCCGGCGTCAACCTGGAGCACATATGTGATTTCGGAAAGAGTCTCGACCTGGCACGCCATAACATCACGACGATCGTATGGTGCACGGGATTTGGGCCGGACTACCGCATTCTGCCGCAGCGGGTGCTCGATGAGCGCGGGGCGCCCATTCAACAAAAGGGCATCCTCGGGTCGATCCCCGGGCTGTACTACGCGGGGCTCCCGGACGGGAACTCGCTTGCCCCGGTGGCCATCGCGGCCAATGTCTCGAACGGGCGATTCATCGCGCGCCAGATACACATCGACCACGTCATGCGGTCCGGCTCTTCGGTATCCATCGTCGCGCTGTAGGAGCTTGCTTCCTCAGTGCATCCGCCCCTCGTGACGCGCTGGCGGTAATTCCCTACCGCAATGGCCGGAAAGGGCGCAGACTCCTTCCATGTCAGACATGGAGTCGTTCCGGATCGCGGTCACCGCGTGGGCGGCCGGTGGCCCCGGTGACGCCGCACGGGAACTGGCCGCCCGGCTGCCCGTCAAGGCAGCCATCCTGCTCGAAGGACCGAGCGACGCCGCAGCGGTCACCGCACTGGCCGCGAGCCGCGGCCGGAACCTGGCGGCCGAAGGAGTCTGCGTCCTGCCGATGGGCGGTGCGATGAGCGTCGGGCGCTTCGTCCACCTTCTCGGGCCGCCCGGCCTGGGCCTGCGTCTGGCGGGCCTGTGCGACGAGGGGGAACGCCGTTATTACGTCCGCAGCTTGGAGCGGGCCGGTGCAGCACAAGAAGGCTTCTTCGTCTGCGCGGCCGATCTGGAAGACGAACTCATCCGTGCGCTGGGCGTGACACGGGTGGCAGAGCTCGTCCGGGCAGAGGGCGACCAACGCGCCCTACGGACCTTCCTGCGCCAACCCGCACAACAAGACCGCACCGCACAGCAACAGTTGCGGCGCTTCCTCGGAACGAAGAAGGGGCGCAAGATCCGCTACGGCCGCGTACTCGTGGAGGCCCTGGACCTCGACCACACGCCCGCCCCGCTTGAGGACCTGCTGAGCAGCCTGTGAGCGTTGGCCTCCGTCAGGTCGCGGTCCGCCTCGTCCGCTTCGCGATCTGGCGTAGTGCGGTATCGGGGGTGACCTCGTCTTCGCTGATCTTCAGGCCAAGGGAATCGCTCATCGATGGGCACTCCTCGCCTGAATGGTGCGGCGCGGTTGCGGGGCGCGGCGCGCGTGCCCGGGGTGCCGGAAGGCGTCTCGCGGCTCACCGACGATGTTGTACGATAACTATCGTAGTATGTGGCGTGGTGATATGCGACATTCCCGTACCGTGATCGTTCGGAACAGCGTCAGGAGCAGCCGTGCCCACTCAGCAGGGCCCCACCCCGTCAGCGGGCCGGGCACTCCAGCATCCGGACACCGATGCGATCCGCCTGGAAAGCGTGCTGCACGCCTTGTCCGATCCCATGCGGCTGCGCATCGTGTGCACGCTGGCCACTGACGGCGGCGAGATGGCGTGTTCCGTCTTCCAGCTGCCGGTCAGCAAGTCCACGTGTACGCATCATTTCCGTGTGCTTCGGGAGAGCGGTGTCATTCAGCAGATGTATCGGGGCACCGCCAAGATGAGCGTGCTACGCAAAGAGGAACTGGAACGCCTCTTCCCTGGCCTCCTTGACAGCGTGCTAGCCGCGGTGGAACACCAAGAGCGGCGACTTGGGACGCTCTGAACTCACCTTGGGAAAAGCGAACTTGACGAGGCGTCGGTTTTCGGGCCTGCCCGGCTCCGCGGGCTGTGCGTGTGCCGAGGTGACGAGCCGCGACGGTAGCGGCTCAGCGCGCCGTGCGTGCGGCGCTCAATAGGCTCTCCCAGTCCGCGATCTTGACGTTCGTACGGCCCAGCTCGCGGCCCAGCGCCGCCTCCGCCTGCTCGATACGCACCCAGCCCGGCCACTCCACGGGGTCCTGCCCCAGCGCGCGCAAGGCCGTCAGCGCATCGGTGGCGACGACCCGTGCGGCCAGGTCCGGCGCGTCGGCGAGCAGTGAGGCAACGGTCTCCTTCGCGCACGGCCGATTGGTGCCAATCACACCGGTCGGCCCGCGCTTGATCCATCCCGCGACATACTCACCCGCCGAAGGTGCCCCATCCCGCAGCACGCGGCCCGCCAGATGCGGCACCGTGCCCCTGTCCGGATCGAAGGGCAGCCCGGCTAGAGGCACTCCGCGGTAGCCGACCGAGCGCAGCACCAACTGGGCCTCGATGTCCTCGTAGCGCCCTGTGCCGACCACTCCGCCGTGCCCATCGGGCGCCGTGCGCTCGAAGCGCACCGCTCGCACGCCGGCCACGCCCGCGCCATCGTGGCCCTTTGCCGCTGCGGTCGCGCTACCCGCCGCGTCTGCCGGGTCTGCTCCGTCCTCGGCGGTCGCGTGTGCCCCTGGCCCGCTGGGAGGGCCGAGCAGTGCTACGGGACGTAGGAAGAACCGCAGGTGGATGCGGCGCTGCCGGCCCTGCGTAGGCTGCGTGGCCCAACCGCGGAGCACTTCCACATTGCGCCGGTTGACGGCGGGCAGGGCCGATGGGTCGGCGAACGCCGGGTCGATGGCCAGCTCATCGGGCTGCACCCGCACCTCGGCGCCGGGCAGCGCGCCCAACTCCCGCAGCTCCTTGGTGGTGAACTTGGCCTGCGATGGCCCGCGTCGGCCCACCATATGGATGTCTCGCACCCGGCTGCGTCCGAGTACCGCGAGTGCGGCATCCGGCACATCGGTACTCCGTAGTTCGGCCGCTTCCCTGGCCAGCACCCGGGCGACATCCACCGCGACGTTGCCGACCCCGATCACCACGGCCGACGGGGTGGCGAGGGCGAACGGGTCCGCCGCGGCGTCCGGGTGAGCGCTGTACCAGGAGACGAATTCGGTGGCGGAACAGCTCCCGGCAAGCTCCTCGCCAGGCACCCCCAGCGGCCGATCGGCGGCGGCACCGATGCAGTAGACCACCGCGTGGTACAGCTCGCTCAACTGGCGGGGTGTGAGACCGAATTCACCGACGCGCACATTGCCCAGGAAGGTGACCCGAGGATCTTCGAGCACGGTCCGCAGATTGCCCTGTAGCGACTTGATCTTCTCGTGATCGGGGGCGACGCCGTACCGTACGAGCCCGAACGGGCAGGGCAGCCGGTCGAGGACGTGCACCGCAACATCGGGCACGAGGCGCTGCTGGAGAAGGGCTTGCGCGGTATACACACCACTGGGGCCCGAACCGACGACTGCGATGCGGAGCACGGCGGAACTCCTTTCCGCTGGGGTTCCAGCATGGCACCCGCGGGAGCGCAGCGGGAGGTTCCGGGACGGAACGCTCATCACCAGTTGGGCTGCTTGAGACGGCAGAGCACCACGGAAGCCTTACGGGCGTGGCCTCACGGACACCGCACCGCCGGCCCCTCGGGGTCGGCAGCGGGAGCCGCCTCATGCGTGCCGGCGTGGGACGGCTTCGCCGATGTGTCCGTGGGGCGCGGCGCGGTTGGCGGGTCCCCGCGAAGGGCATCGTGCGGCTCACCTTGCGGAGGTCCCTCATCGCGGCTCTCCGTGGGCTCCTCCTGGCGGCCCTCTTGGCGGTCCTCTTGGCGGTCCTCCTCGGGCGGCGGCGGATCGCCTAGCTCCCAGTCGAGGCCGTAGCGCTGGAACAATTCCGCGCGCAGCCGTGTCGTTGGCATCGGCGCGCCGGGCAGCAGGACGGCGACCACGGCACCCATGAGCAGCGCGCGCAGCAGCCGGTAGTCAGTGTCGGGATCGTCACAGCCGTAGGCGATCACCGTGTCCCGCAGCGCGGTGGCGAGCTGCTGTTGCTCGGGGCACTGGATGAAGCCCTCGGCCTGGAGGATGCCGGCCATGTGCGTACGCATCAGGCGGGGGCGGTCCCTGGCGAGCCCGAGGATCGCGTCGATGGCCCGGGCGAGCAGCTCGCGGCCCGCGTCTTCGCCGGTCGGGTGGGGTGCGCGCGCCAGGGCTGCCGACAGTTGGGTGTGCATGAGCCGGTGGACGGCGGACTGGAGAAGCTGCCGCTTTCCAGGGAAGTAGTACGAGACCAGGCCGCGTGCGGCGCCCGCGCGGTCGGCGATGTCCGCGAGCGTGGTGGCCTCGTAACCGTGCTCATCGACAAGATCGACTGTCGCCTGGAGCAGACGCTGCCGTGAGCGTCGGCGCAACTCCTCATTGACCGATGCGCTGCGCGGGGACATGCTGTAACTCCTGCGTTGACTGGCTCGTAGCCAATATACTCAGTGGGTCTCCGGTTGTCCGCCCTTTCTGAACGGGGCGAACGCCGGTAGGACTGCCGATTTCGGACGACGCGGGGGATCGTCCGAAATCGGCGGTTGCCACGGGGTGCGGTCGAGTCGTGACTAAGGGGCATGCAGCCCGTGGTCAGCGGCCACAGCCGGGCAGGGAAGAGCGAGCATGCGGCCTCGGGCCGGAGTGATAAGGCTCTCATTACTCGTGAGTCTCGCAGGTGCATGGAGCGCCGTCGCGCGGGGGAGTGCCTGCGGTCACGCGACACTCTGGCGCCCCTCGATCCCTACAGCTACTGGGCGGTAGAAGTTCTCGCCCGGCCTCGTACGGGCAGGCTGTGCAGGTGAACGCATATGAGTGGGACCGTACGACGATGGCCGTGGTCGCCTGCGCGCTCGCTAACGACAGCGACGGCGCGGGTGCCTTGCTGGAGCCGCTGGATGCCCGGGACCTGCGTCATGTCGTCGTTCGCCTCGCGGCGATGGCCGCCGAGGCGCTGGTCGCCGAGGCCGATGACGCGGGCGGGGACCGGGAAGAGGTCATTGCCCGCTGGCGAGCCAGCATCCTCGCCCACGAGTCCCGGCACGATGCCGCTGGCTGAGCGCCCGCGCCGGATCGTAGCCCGGGGGAGCGACACCCTCGCGTAGCGCGTCGATGCATGGCTGTGAGCTGTGAGTTATGAGCTATGAGTTCATGCCCTGGTCGTTCGGTCGCTCAGGGGCTGTCGCGGGGCCCTTCAGCCGATCAGCCCGAGCACCGGGCGCAGCCCGTTGGGGCGCTGGGTCACCGGGACGTGATCCACGAAATGCACCCGGCAGCCGATCGCCGCCGCGCCTCCGTCCGCCTGTCGGTTGTCGCCGACCATCACCGTGTCGGGGGCGGCGGTGCCAAGGGCCGCGCAGGCCAGCCGGAACAGCGCGGGTTCCGGCTTTTGTATGCTGTGCTCGAAGGACAGCAGATAGGCGTCCACGAACTGATCGAGGCCGTGCTCGCGAAAGATCGGGCGCAGGTCCCAACCGATGTTGCTCACCACCGCGATCCGCACCCCGCCCTGCCGCAGTTGTGCGAGCACCTCGGCGGCGTCCGGGTAGGCGCGCCAAGCGGCGGGTTCCTTGTGTCGTGCGTACAACGCCTCGTACAGCTTCTCGTGCGGCAGGCTGACCTGGCGGGCCTGTGCGAGATAGGCCGCGTGATGCTGCTCGGCCGTGCGATCGCGCTCGCGCCAACCCTGCGCCAGGTGCGGAAGGATGGCACGAGGTGCGGCGCCGCCCGGTTGGGCGCCCACCTCCACCAACTCCCTGAGATAACGCGTGAAGTCCGCCGGCGCGAGCGCGATGCCCACGGCCTTCAGTGCTGCCCGCAACCAATCCTCGGCCGGTTCAACGCGAAAGAGGGTCCCGGAAAAGTCGAAGAGCGCGCCCTTGGCCGTCATACCACCATGATCCCCCGGCGCTGACACGCCTGTCCCGGCCCCGGTCCCGGCCTCGACGACGTGGCTGGGAACAGCGCCCCGACTTCACCCCTCAGCTCGCGCCGGCCAACTCTTCCGTGCCCACAGGAGGAAGGAAGCCTTACGCCTTGCGCCCGACGCCCGCGTACATGTTCACCGTCGTGGCCTCGCTGACGGCCTCGCGCGGGTCGGGCCGCCAGTGGTGCATGGGCACGACGCCGGGCTCCACCATGTCCAATCCGGCGAAAAGTTGCTCGACCTCGGAACGGGAGCGAAGGTACATCGGAATGCCACGACGGGTGTAGGTCGCGGCCAGTTCGATGGATTCGGGGGCGAGGTCGGCGGTCGCGAGGGTCAGCGCGAGATAGCTGCCCGGTGCGAGGGGCTCCAGCAGCCTTTCGATGAGCCCGCTGGCGTCCTCGACGAATTGCAGTACCGCGATGATGGTGAGGCCGACCGGTTGGCTCAGATCGAGCGTCTGGTGCAGGTCGGGCGCGGTCAGTATCTTGTCGGGCTCGCGCATATCGGCCTCGATGTAGGCCGTACGGCCTTCGGGCGTGCCGGTCAGCAGGGCGCGTGCGTGGGCGAGGACGATCGGGTCGTTATCGACGTAGACGACGCTGGCGCTGGGTGTGACGGCCTGTACCACTTGGTGGAGATTGGGCGCGGTCGGGATGCCCGTGCCGATGTCCAGGAACTGCTTCACCTGGGCCTCGGTCGCCAGCCAGTGGGCCATGCGGTGCATCACCTCGCGGTTGATGCGCATGCTGGTCTTGAGCCCGGGCCAGGCCGTCAGCGCCGCTTCCGCCGCCGCCCGGTCGGCCGTGTAGTTGTCCTTGCCGCCCAAGATGAAGTCGTACACCCGGGCCGAGTGCGCCCTGGCGAGGTCGATGCGCTCGGTGTTGTTGCCCGTCATCTCTGTCTGTCCTCCGATGGCCCGCGGTGACATGCCCAGTGGCGTGCCGGCCCGGCGCGCAACCCGTGACCTGTCCTCTCGTCGGTGTGCTCGTATGTGTGCTTGTGTCTGTTGGTGCCCGTGCTCGTACTAGTGAACATGGTGACAGGAACCAGCAGCGTCCCGCATCTCGCGGCCCCTTGGGCACGGCTCCCCCATAACTGGTGCTTGCCAGCGGGTGCTTACGCGCTTGCATGCCGGCGGCTGAGTACCAGTGACTTGGCACCATATGCGCCCGGGTTGAGTGGCTGGTCCGCAGTGTTGGGCGGGCAGGCGCCATGGCGTCAGACGTCGGCTGCCGACGCCGCGCCGGTCCAGGCGGTCAGTGCGGCGGCGCGCTGCGCTGCGCGGGTGCCGGCGTCGGTGGCGCGGGTGGCCCAGGCGACGTGGCCATCGGGTCGGACGAGAAGCTCGGTCACCCCGTCCAACTCCGCGTGCGGGTCGTGCCGAACGAGGGCGTGGGCGGTGTACCGCGCGTTCTGGTCGAGGCCCGGGGCAGGGCGTCGAGGAGCCTTGCCGGTGAGGTCCAGGAGGACGAAACGGCCTTGGGTGAGGAGGTCGTAGACCCGCTCTGCGTTCGATGCAATGGCGGTTAGCCCGATGTCGGGCATCCGCCGACCCACGAGCGGATCAGCTTCGGGTGATGCGGACGAGTAGGCGGTGCTCAGCGCGGAGATGCGGCCCGCGAGCATTCGGTTGACGTTCTCCAGGGCCAGGAGTTGGTCCAGGAGGGTGCGCAGGGCTGCGGCGGGCCGCTGATACTGCGGCACGAGGACGAGTTCGACCAACAGGGACTGGACCTCGGTGTTCTCGGTGACGGCCTGTCCGACGGGTCGGCGTTCGGCATCGTAGCTGTCCAGCAGGCCGGCCGGGGCCCAGCCATGGATGACGCCGGCAAGCTTCCAGCCGAGGTTCATCGCGTCCTGAAGGCCGGTGTTCAAGCCCTGCCCGGCCGCGGGGAAGTGGATGTGGGCGGCATCACCGGCGAGCAGGACGCGGCCGGTACGGTACGTATCGGCGAGGCGGGTCGAGTTGCCGAAGCGGGAGAGCCAGCGGGGGTCAGCAACTCCGCAGTCCGAGCCGCAAATTCGCTTCAGCGAGGACCGGAACTCCTCCAAGGTCACCGGCTCGCTCGCTGGGACCCGCATCCGGTCAGGATCGATGCAGACGAACCGGGTGAGTCCACCCTCCAGCGGTACGGCCAGCACGCCCCGGGCTCGCGCGGTCTCCAGCGCGGCGGGTGGCGCATCGATGGTGGCGAAGTCGCCCAGGATGCCGGTCAGCGTCTCATCGGTACCCGGGAAGGCGATGCCGGCGGCCTGTCGCACCGTGCTTCGTCCGCCGTCGCAGCCCACCACGTACCGTGCGCGCAGGGTTTCAGCGCCGGCCGGCCCGCGCACGCTGACCTCGACGCCTTCGGCATCCTGGCGCAGTCCGGTGGTCTCGTATCCGCGGCTGATCTCCACGCCCAACTCCTGTGCCCGCTGCTCCAACAGGGCCTCGGTGCGTGCCTGGGCGAGGAAGAGGGTGTAGCCGTGCCTGGTGTCAAGGGCCGCGAAGTCCAGCCGGGTGGGGAGCGTCGCAAAGTGCCAGCCGGGCACTGGCCTGCCCAGGGAGCGAAACCGCGGCGCGAGCCCGCGCATGTCCATCAGCTCCATGCTGCGCGGATGCAAAGTCAGCGCCCGGGAATCGCGCTGGCGCTCGGTGCGGCGCTCCACGATCCGAGTGTGTACGCCGGCCAGTGCCAGTTCGCAGGCGAGCATCAGCCCGGTCGGGCCCGCGCCGACGACCAGGATGTCTGTGCCCATTGTTACCCTCCTATTTAGTGAACAATGTTCACGTGAACGTTGTTCACTATAGTCGGCCCCATGAACAACCCGTCAACCCCCGCCCGGGGCCGCCCCGCACGACTCGACCCCGTACGCACCGTCGAAACAGCTCTCGACCTGCTCGATGAGGTGGGTCTTGACGCCCTGACCATGCGACGCCTGGCCGATGCCATGGACGTTCGGGCCGGCGCCCTGTACCGGTACTTCGCCACCAAACAGGACCTGCTGACGGCCATGGCGGAGCGCATGCTCGCCACGCTCCCCGTACCCGCACGCTCGACGGCTGCCGGCGACGTGGCACCCGAGCACGGCTCGGCCTTCGACCAAGGTGTTACGGGAGCGACCTCAGCGGGCGCGGACTGGAGCAGCCAACTTGCCGCACTCGCCCGAGGGATGCGCACGGCGCTCCTCGCCCGGCGCGACGGTGCCCGGGTCTTCGCCGGTACGCACGCGACCGGGGCGAACACCTTGGGCTTTGCCGACACCACGATCGGGATACTGCGCGAGGCCGGTTTCGCCGACAGGGACGCCGCGCAGGCCCTGTTGGCGGTGGCCAACTTCACCGTTGGCCACACCTTGGAGGAACAAGCCGCCCTCGGCTCGGACGGTGACGCTCCCGCAGTCCCCGAGCGACTACGCGAAGCCGTGGCTGGCGGAACGTATCCGCACCTGACGGCCACGCTGCCCGTGCTCACCGATTCGAACCTGGCGGCGCACTTCGAATTCGGCTTGCACCTGCTCATCCAGGGCCTACGCGCCCTGCGGCAGCAGGACTGACGCTCATCGGCCCCCGCGCCGCCGGGCCTCCCTGTCAGCGCTCTACTTCCAGGCTCCGCACAGGTGTTGGGCCTGCGGGCTCCACGAGCAAAGCCGCTCGGTACGGATGCGAGACTGAACCCATGTTCGTACAGTTCCTCGCGGCGGCCGGTGTGCTCGCCGTGCTGACCATCGTTCCCGGGCCTGACATGGCCGTAGTGACGAAACGGGCCGTGAAGTCCGGCTGGCGCGATGGTCTGCGGACCGTCGGTGGGATTACGGCAGGGCTGCTGATATGGGGTGTCCTTGCTGTGGTGGGGCTGGCAGCCGTGCTGGCCGCGTCCGCCACGGCCTACACCGTGGTCAAGCTGGCCGGAGCCGCCTACTTGGGTTTCCTCGGTGTCCAGGCGCTCATCCACAGTCGGCGCGACGGGCCTGCGGACCCGGCATCGGCCGCGCCGTCCCCGGCCGGGAACGCGTGGCGGACCGGCTTGGTCAGCAATGTCTTCAACCCGAAGATCGCCGTCTTCTACACCGGTCTCCTGCCGACGCTCGCGCCAACCGGCCTGTCCCCGCATGGGGGAATGGCGCTGCTGGTCCTGCTGCACGCGGGGCTCACCGTCGGCTGGCTCGGTAGTTACGTGCTGTTGTTGGCCAAGGCCGGCGCGTTCTTCGCAAGGCCCGCCGTACGCCGGGCGATGGACCGGGTCACCGGGCTCGTGCTGATCGGGTTCGGTGTGAAGGTCGCTACGACCCAGCCCTGAATCCGGCGCACCAGCCGCCGCCTGACGCCGGATCACCTCCCAGATCGCGAGATGACCCGGCTCCGCGCGGTGTGCCACCTCCAGTGCAGTCAGGGGACGCGGGCGACGGCGCCGTAGCCGATGCCTGCGCGGGCTGGCAGGGTGTCGCTGTCCGGGTGCCAGTCGGGCATCAGCACCAGGCCCGGGTCCACCAACTCCAGACCCTCGAAACAGTGGGCGATCTGGTCCCGGCCGCGCAACGTGAAGGGGATGACACCGGGTGCGCTGTTGTACTTAGCCCCGGAGGCGACGACAGCGGACGACGTGGGGGCGGAGTGGCTGAGGATCAGATAACTGCCCGAGGCGACATGGTCCACGAACCGCTTCACCACCGCGTAGACCTCGGCGTCGTCCTCGATCAGGCCCAGGCAGTCGGAGAAGACCAGGGCGATGGGCTGGCGGAAGTCCAATGTGTCCGCGGCCCGCTGGAGAACCTCGGCGGTATCACGCATATCGGCGATGAAGCAGGCGGTCCGCCCTTCGGGGGTGCTGTCACGGTAAGCCTGCTGGTACATCCCCACCATGGGGTCGTTATCGACGTAGACCACGCGGGCTTCGGAGGCGTGTCGTTGGGCGATCTGGTGGATATTCGGCTCGGCGGGTAAGCCGGCACCGATGTCGAGAAACTGGCGCACCCCGGCCTCGCGGGCGGTCCAGCGCACGGTGCGCCACAAGAACTCGCGACCCGCCTTCGCCAGATCGTGGACCTCGGGAAGCTGCGCGATGACCGCTTCGGCGGCCTGGCGGTCGGCCGGGTACCAGTAAGTGCCGCCCAACATGTAGTTCCAAAAGCGTGCGGGGTGCGGAACGCTGGGGTCCACGCCGGTGGGTGGGTGTGGCCGGCTGCCCTCGGGGCCCGCGGGGGCCGTGGGGTGCGTCATCGGTGGTGCTCCTTCACGGGATGGTGGGGACGGGCAGGTCGGGCAGGTTGGGCAGCGGGTCGCAGAAGAAGCCGGCCGCGGCGGAGGCGGCGTCCAGCCGCTGGCGCCAGATGGCGACCTGCTCGGGAGCGTCGATGATGGTGGTGGCACCGGGCAGGTCAAGCAGCACTTGGTCGCCGATCTCATCCGCGTCCAGCCGCAGCAGTCGGACCCCAGGCGCGCCGGTCAGCGGGTGCCACTCGGCCTCCAGCGGCAGCACCTGGAAGGTGATGCGCGGGCGACGCAGCATGATCTCCAGGGCCTGGTGCTGAGCGCGCATCACCGCCGGAGTGCCGACGGTGGTGTGCAGCGCGGCGGCCGAAACCACTGCCCACACCCGGGCCTTGCGGCGTGCCAACCGCCGCTGGCGTTCAGCGACCAACTCCACGGCGAGATCCAACTGCTCGGCGGTGTGGCGAGGGTGCCGGGCGCGGTGGAGAGCGGCGGTGTACTCGGGGGTTTGAAACAGGTCAGGCACCAGTGCGCAGTGCCAGATGTGCACCAGGGAAGCGGCGCTTTCCAGCGCGATCCATTCCTGGTAGTCCCGGGACATCACCGGCCGGTAGCGCTGATGCCACCAGCCCGGCCGGGCCGCCGCCGCAGCCTGCTCAAGGAGCAACTCGCGCTCGACCTCGGAGAGACCGTAGAGGGTGAGCAAGTGCTCGATCAGCCCTAGGTCGATCGAGGTCTTGGCCTCTTCCAGGCGCCACACGGTGGTGTGCGCGACGCCCGCGGCCTCCGCGGCCTGTGCCACGCTCCAACCGATCTCCTCCCGCACCCGGCGTAGCCGCTTGGCCACCACACGATGTTCCAACGTAGGGCTGGGCCGGGGCCGTTGGGGCACGTCCACCTCCTCGATAGGGATTTCTTCCGCCCTCAGGGCGGTGTGGGGGAGGCCTCCCAAGGCGGTGTGAGGTAAGGCGTTACGGCGCCGCCGAACCCCAGTAAACACATATTGCCAAGCGTGCAAAGTGCGCGCATGGTGAGCGTATGAGTTATCGCTTACCAGAGGAACCCCTGCCGCAACGGGGCGGTCAGCCTGGCTCTGCATGTCGCTGTTGGATACCCGCCGATCGCGTGGGGCCTGGGATCGCCCGCCGGCAGGTGCGTACCGCCCTGGAGCGCTGGGGCGTGAGCGAGCACACCATCGAGCGCGCCGCGCTGTTGATCAGCGAGTTGGTGACCAACGCGGTCGAGCACGGCAACCACCGTGGCCGGCTGCGCATGGTGTGGTGCCATGTCCGCTGCACCTCGGGCGGCATACGGCTGGGAGTGTGGGGCCCGCCCGGTAACACCGTTCCCCAACCTCGCCGCCCGGCCGAGGGCGCCGATGCAGACGTGGCGACCCTGCGCGAGTCTGGCCGCGGGTTGCTGATCGTGGACGCTCTGTCCGATCAGTGGGGCACGCGCCGAGGGCGCGTCAGCCGCGAGGTGTGGGCCCTCATTTCGGATGACCGGGCCCAGCCGTGAGGAACGTACGCCCACGGCGCCGAGGTTGAACGCGCGATCTCCAAGGCGCCGTGCTCACATGCGGTACGAAGGGGGTGAGCGGGCGCCTGGCGGCGCGGGTTTCGCGCGTTGGCGCGTGAGCTGCGCCGAGTTGGTGCTGGCCCGGTGTTAATGAGTCTCCTGCTGGGTGCGGCGGGCGTAGGCGCGGGCTGCGCGGGCGCGGTCGCCGCAGCGGGTGGAGCACCAGTGCCGGCGGCCGTGGCGCAGCAGGTAGCGGCTGCACGGGGTGGAGCCGCAGGAGGTGAGGCGTGTGGCGTCGGGGCCGGTGAGCAGGTCGGCGGCGCTGGCGGCCAAGGTTGCCAGGGCGTGGTCAACGATCTGCGTGGTGGGGTGGGCGACGGCCCGGTACATACCGCGGGCGGGGTCCCAGTGCAGCAGGGAGGCTGCGGGGGCTCTGGTGAGCGCCTCATTGATGGCGGCGAGCGCGGTCGAGGGGGCGGCGTGCTCATCGACGCGTGCGGCGAGCAGCGCGCGAATCTGTTCGCGCAGCGTTCGCAGTTGCGCCGCGCACATCTCCTGAAGACCAGCGTCGTTCGGAGCGAGGTCGTGCTCGGTGAGCCATTGGTTCGTGGCGGCGGGGGAGCCGAGGAGATCGAGGAACTGGCCGCCGGGCAGGGCGATGGCGCTGTTGGCGAAGTCGAGGGCTGGGTATTGCTCCGCGCCTGGTGCAGGCGGCGGGGCGGGCTCGGCGGTCTCCTTCATGTATCTCATGGTACGTCTTGCGCCTATCCGTGAGAAGCCGCTACGGTTCATCACGGATAGACTCCTTTCCATCCGTGAGGTGTTCTCTTTTATGTCTGCTGACAGCACGGCCAACGAGCAGCTTGCCGTCCGCGTCTTCGGGGGCCCGACCGCCCTCTTCGAGTACGGCGGCCTGCGATTTCTTACCGACCCCACCTTCGACGCCCCAGGCGACTACCCGGTGCCCGGCAGCCCGGTCCTCACCAAGACCGCGCCCGCCTCCATCGACCCCGCCGACCTCGGGCGCATCGACGTCGTCCTGCTCTCGCACGATGAGCACGCCGACAACCTCGACACCTCCGGCCGGGCCCTCCTCGCTGATGTGCCACTCACCCTCACCACCCCTGGCGGCGGGGGCCGGCTCGGCAGCGCTGCCAAGGGCCTGGCGGACTGGGAATCCGTCGAACTCGACCGTCCCGACGGTGGCACCGTGCGGGTGACGGGGGTGCCCGCCATTCATGGCCCTGGCGCGCGCGAGGAAGTTGAGGCGATCTTGGGGCAGGTCGTCGGCTTTGTGCTGACCTCCGCTGATCTGCCCACGGTGTACGTCAGCGGCGACAACGCCTCGCTCGACGCGGTCAGGCAGATCGCCGAGCGCTTCGGCCCCGTTGACACCGCCGTACTCTTCGCCGGAGCCCCCCGCTTCCCCGGCCTCTTCGACGGTGAGCCGATCGTCCTTGACTCCGTCCACGCGGTGGAGGCCAGCGAAATTCTCGGCGCACGCCGAGTCGTACCCGTGCACTGCGACAGCTGGTCCCACTTCACCGAGGGCCGCGATGAACTGGTGGCCGCCTTCACCGCCGCGGGGCTGGCCGACCGCCTGCACGCGGCCTGACCCGGCACCGTTACGGCCCGCTGGGCAGCCGGTCCTTTTGATGCGCCCCCTGTCGGTCTGTCACCAGGACTACGCGAGGGCCGGCCGGGCGGGTCGATAGCACCGTCCCACAGCGCGCTCCCACCGCACGCGGCCGAGGTCCGGCCGCGTGCGGTGATGGTTGTACCTCGTGGCGTCAGCACGGGGGGCCGGGCGTCCTCGATGCCGGCACGTTCGACGCTGCCTGCGGACCATGGCCAATTCCCTATTCGTGCCCACGTCGGCCCGATAGACGTCCGCCCGGCGGAGGTGGTGACGTAGAGCCTGAGCGCTCGCGGTGCGGAAGTTCGTTCGTGGGCGGGGCGGGCTGAGAGCGAAGTGAGTGGCTCGGGCCGTCCACGTGTCCTACGGCGTTGAGTGCGTGCCCTGGTACGCGCGTGCCCTGCTGGGCCGGCGTGGCGAGCGAGGTGGCAACAGGCGGGGGAAGTTGGCGCGGTGGCGTCGAGAGCACGACACGAATGAGAGAAGCACAGCCAGGAAAAACGCGAGCGAGACGACGAGGCGAAGGAGCGATGCCATGAGCAACCGAACGCACGACATGCCCGCTGGGCGGGG
Organism: Streptomyces zagrosensis; assembly: GCF_014203645.1. GTDB lineage: Bacteria > Actinomycetota > Actinomycetes > Streptomycetales > Streptomycetaceae > Streptomyces > Streptomyces zagrosensis. Next base: position 177,647 of record NZ_JACHJL010000016.1, read on the forward strand.
TACAGACCGCGCGCAGCGACGATTACGGGTGGCCGTCCGGCCGCTGGCGGTGCTGTTTTCCGCGGGAGCGCTGCTGGTGCTGCCCCCGTCGCCGATACCGGTGTCCGAGGCCAGCGCCCCGGCCAAGTCCACGGCTGACGCCGAGCGGCACAACGCTGAGCGGCGCGACGCCGAGCGGCACAATGCCGAGCGGCACGATGCAGCCAAGTGGCAAGGCGGTTGGGCGACCTCCATCCAGCCGCCCGGGCGGGGGCTGTTCCCGAACTGGTCGCAGCAGGGCTTCCACCAGCAGACGCTGCGCCAGGTGATCCGGGTCAGCACCGGGGGCACCGGTGCCCGTTTCAAGCTCTCCAACCGCTATGGCACCTCTGCGCTGAAGGTGGCCGGTGCCACGGTCGGGCGAACGGACCGGGGCGCGGCGGTACGCAAGGGCACGAGCCGACCCCTGACCTTCGACGAGCAGGGGGCGGTGACGATTCCGGTGGGCGGCGAGGTATTCACTGACGCGCTGTCGTTGCGGGTCAGAGCCCTGGAGTCGCTGACCGTCACGCTGTATCTGGCCGAGCCGACCGGCCCGGCCACGTACCATATGTCGGCCTCCGCGACGAGCTATCGAGCCTTGGGCGACCATCGGCCCAACGAGAGCGGCGAGGCGTTCACCGAGACCTCCGCGTCCTGGTACTACCTCTCGGACGTCGAGATCCAGAGCAAGGCGCACGGGCGCCGCAACGGGGTAGTGGCCTTCGGGGACTCGATCACCGACGGGTTCGCTTCAACGATCGATGGCGACAATCGTTATCCGGACGAATTAGCGGAACGCTTCGTTCGGCAGGGACGGCCGCGCAGTGTCCTCAACCACGGGATCAGCGGCAACATGATCACCTTTGGGACCCCGGGGACGGGCGAGAGCGGTGTGGATCGCTTCGCCAAGGACGTACTTGCCGAGCCCGAGGTGAAAACCGTCATCGTGCTGGAGGGCATCAACGACATCGGCCTCGGCGGGACTCCGGGCGGACAGATCCCGGACGTGTCGGTCGAGCAACTGATCACCGCGCACCGCAACGTCATACGCCAGGCCCACGCCAAGGGCCTCAAGGTGATCGGTGCAACCCTCGTCCCCTTCAAGGGTGCCGGGTACTACACCGAGCGCGGCGAGACCAAGCGCGATGCGCTCAACGAGTGGATACGTACATCCCGCGCGTACGACGCGGTCATCGATCTGGATCACACGCTGGCCGACCCCACCGACCCGGACCGGCTGACCCCCGCCTATGACAGCGGGGACCATCTGCATCCGAGCGACGCCGGCTACCACGCCATGGCCGAGGCGATCGACATCGACGCGCTCTGACGCCGCCCGCCGGTTCCTCTCGTCCGACGGTCGTAGTGGTTACGCGTTAAGTCCCTACCGCTTGAGAGCCGTTGTGCGGTGCAGGCCGCTGTCCCACCCGCTTCGGCGCCCGCCCGCGGCCCTCGCGTGGCGGGCGCCGCGGCCCGTGGAACCGCCGGATGCCTCGGGCGGGGGTGCGTCCGGCATGTCGCGGTGGCGTTGCCGTGGTTTGTCGTGTGTATGGACGCCGCTGTCTCTCCATGAACGGGCCCTGTGTGTCGTGTGAACAACGCTCCCGCCTATCGCCCAGTGGTGGACAGTTCCGTCATTTCGGGGCGTGACATGTGCGCGTCGATCCGGGAACGTCAAGCACCGACAGGGCCCTGTCGCTTGTGCGCCGGGCTGCGCTCCAGCCGCCCGGCATTCCCCCGTAGCCAGAGGAGACCAGTCGTGTCCGCCACCCCTCGTACTCCTTCCCGTTCCGCAAGGCGCAGAGCCCGCGCGCTCGCCCTCTCCGGCGGCGCCACCACGCTCGCCGCCACCCTGCTCGCCGCCGGTGTCACCTCCGGCACCGCGGGCGCCACCACCGGCAGCGACGCGAACACCGGGGCGGCCCGCACCGCCGCCGCGCTTGGCCTCGGCGAACGGGAGCAACTCGTCGTCACGGACACCGTCGAGGACGGTGACAGCACCACGCACACCCGCTACGAGCGCACCTACGCCGGGCTCCCGGTGCTCGGTGGCGACCTCGTGGTGCACCGCGCCGCAGACGGGGCGGTCACCGGCTCCACCAAGGCGACCACGCAGACGATAGATATCGCCTCCCTCATCCCGAAGGTCACCCCGGCCGCCGCCGCGTCTGGCGCACTGCGGGCTGCTCGGGCCGAACGCACCACCTCCGGCACGGACAGCTCCCCGCGCACGGTGGTCTGGGCCGCGTCGGGCAAGCCCGTCCTCGCCTACGAGACCGTCGTCCGCGGCACCCAGGCCGATGGCACCCCGAGCCGACTGCACGTGGTCACCGACGCCGCAACCGGCAAGGAACTCCACCGCCGCCAGGCCATCGACAACGGCACCGGCACCAGCCAGTACAGCGGCAAGGTCCCGCTCACCACGCGCAAGACGGGCGGCACCTACCAGCTCACCGACACCCAGCGCGGCAGCCACAGCACCTACGACCTCAAGGGCAGCACCAGCGGCCGAGGCACCCTGTTCACCGATGCCGACGACGTCTGGGGCGACGGCACGCCCAGCAACCGGCAGACCGCAGCCGTGGACGCTGCCTTCGGCGCGGCCACCACCTGGGACTTCTACAAAAGCACCTTCGGCCGCAACGGCATCAAGAACGACGGCAAGGCGCCCTACAGCCGAGTCCACTACGGCAACAACTACGTCAACGCCTTCTGGGACGACCAGGCGTTCGCCATCACCTACGGCGACGGCCAGGGCAACAAGAAGCCACTGACCTCGCTCGACGTCGCAGGCCACGAGTTCAGCCACGGAGTCACCTCGGCCACGGCAGGGCTGAAGTACAGCGGTGAGTCCGGCGGTCTCAACGAGGCGACCTCCGACATATTCGGCACAGGCGTGGAGTTCGGCGCCAAGAACGCCGCGGACCCGGGCGACTACCTGATAGGCGAAGAAATCGACATCCGCGGCGACGGCACCCCGCTGCGCTACCAGGACAAGCCGAGCCGGGACGGCAAGTCCGCCGACTACTGGACACCCGACATCGGCAAGCTCGACGTGCACTACTCGTCCGGCGTCGCCAACCACTTCTTCTACCTGCTCGCCGAGGGCAGCGGGAAAAAGGTCATCAACGGGGTCAGCTACGACAGCCCCACCAAGGACGGCTCGACGGTCACTGGCATCGGCAGGGACAAGGCCCTACGGATCTGGTACAAGGCGCTGACCACGTACTTCACCTCGACCACCGACTATCGCGCAGCGCGTCAAGGCACCTTGAAGGCCGCCGCGGACCTGTACGGCGCGAACGGAACCGAGGTCAAGGCCGTGGCCGCGGCCTGGACCGGAGTTGACGTCAAGAGCTGACCCACCGCCGCGGGGGGCCCCCCCCGGGGGGGGGCGCCGCCCGCCCCCCCCCGGGGGGGCCCCCCCGGGGCCCCCCCGGGCGCGCGGGTGGCCGGTGTGAACCCCGGGTAGGGGGGTGGGGGCGCA
>NZ_JACHJL010000017.1 GCF_014203645.1 Streptomyces zagrosensis
TCGAACCCGGAAGCTAAGCCTTTCAGCGCCGATGGTACTGCAGGGGGGACCCTGTGGGAGAGTAGGACGCCGCCGAACAATCTTTGTAAAGAGCCCTGCCAGGGGTTTAAATCCTTGGCAGGGCTCTTTTGCGTTTCCAGCAGGCCGGGCCTGCCGGGTCAAACTTCGCTGGGATCACTGGCGCCGCACCAGGCCCTGGAGTCCGGACGATTCGAGGTCGGGAGAACAAGCGCTGCGTACCCCCGTACCCCTGTGCGCGTGGGGCCTCCGTATACAGGTAAAGTCAGGACGCATCATTGGCACGTTCCACAGGAGGCCCCCGGGTGGAGGTCCAGGAGACGCGCGTCCAAACCGACCGCGTACTCACCATCCCGAACATCCTCAGCATGGCGCGCCTCGTCGGCGTTCCGCTGTTCCTGTGGCTCATTTTGTTGCCCGAGTTCGGCGGTCCCAAGGCTGACGGGTGGGCCCTGCTCGTCCTCGCGTTCAGTGGAGTCAGCGACTACCTCGACGGTATGCTCGCGCGGCGCTGGAATCAGATCAGCAACCTTGGCCGCCTACTGGACCCGGCGGCCGACCGGCTCTATATCCTCTCGACCCTCGCTGGCCTCACATGGCGGGAGATCCTGCCGCTGTGGCTCACCGCGGTGCTGGTCGCCCGTGAGCTGGTCCTCCTGGTGATGGTCGGCATCCTCCGCCGGCACGGCTATCCGCCGCCCCAGGTGAACTTCCTCGGCAAGGCCGCGACGTTCAACCTCATGTATGCATTCCCCCTGCTCCTTCTGAGTGATGGGAGTGGCTGGCTCCCGACAATCGCTGCTATTTTCGGATGGGCGTTCGCAGGATGGGGTACGACCCTCTACTGGTGGGCAGGAATCCTCTACGTGGTTCAGGTCCGCCGGCTCGTCAGAGCGGACGCCACGGCCGACTGAGCTCACCGATGCGCCAGTCCTGTAGGGGCCGGGTTGCCCTCATGTGAACTCCAGTGGGCCATCTGGATGGGCAAAGTCGGCATGACCGTCGTCTCTTCAAGGAGGACGCTTCCGACATGAAGGCCGTTGTAATGGCCGGTGGCGAAGGAACTCGCCTTCGCCCAATGACTTCGAGCATGCCCAAGCCGCTGCTGCCGGTGGTCAATCGACCGATCATGGAGCATGTGCTGCGCCTGCTCAAGCGGCATGGTCTAAATGAGACCGTGGTGACCGTGCAGTTCCTTGCCTCGCTGGTACGGAACTATTTCGGCGATGGCGAGGAGCTCGGCATGGAGCTCACCTACGCCAATGAGGAGAAGCCGCTCGGTACCGCGGGAAGCGTCAAGAACGCGGAGGAGGCGCTCAAGGATGATGCGTTCCTCGTCATCTCTGGTGACGCTCTCACAGACTTTGACCTGACCGAGCTGATCAACTTCCACAAGGAAAAAGGAGCACTCGTCACCGTCTGCCTCACCAGGGTTCCCAATCCCCTGGAGTTCGGCATCACCATTGTTGACGAGAACGGCAAGGTCGAGCGCTTCTTGGAAAAGCCGACCTGGGGTCAGGTCTTCTCCGACACCGTGAACACCGGCATCTACGTCATGGAGCCAGAGGTCTTCGACTACGTCGAGGCCGATACCTCTGTTGACTGGTCCGGGGACGTCTTCCCTCAACTGATGAAGGAAGGCAAGCCCATCTACGGCTATATCGCCGAAGGCTACTGGGAGGACGTCGGTACGCACGAAAGCTACGTGAAGGCCCAGGCCGACGTCTTGGAGGGCAAGGTTGACGTCGATATCGACGGCTTCGAGATCTCCCCGGGCGTCTGGGTCGCCGAAGGAGCCGAGGTGCATCCCGACGCCGTGCTCCGCGGCCCGCTGTACATCGGTGACTACGCCAAGGTCGAGGCGGACACCGAGCTGCGGGAGCACACCGTCGTCGGCTCCAACGTCGTCGTCAAGAGCGGTGCCTTCCTCCACAAGACTGTCGTCCACGACAACGTGTACGTCGGACAGCAGTGCAATCTACGTGGCTGCGTCATCGGGAAAAACACCGACATCATGCGGGCCGCCCGGATTGAGGACGGGGCAGTCATCGGTGACGAATGCCTGATCGGTGAAGAATCGATTGTCCAGGGCAACGTCCGGGTGTACCCCTTCAAGACCATCGAGGCGGGCGCGTTCGTCAACACCTCGGTGATCTGGGAATCGCGCGGTCAGGCGCACCTGTTCGGCGCGCGCGGTGTCTCCGGCATTCTCAACGTGGAGATCACCCCGGAACTGGCGGTGCGGCTCGCCGGGGCCTACGCGACAACACTGAAGAAGGGTTCGACCGTCACCACGGCACGTGACCACTCACGTGGTGCGAGAGCCCTCAAACGTGCCGTCATCTCCGCGCTCCAGACCAGCGCCATCGACGTACGTGACCTGGAGAACGTGCCGCTCCCCGTCGCCAGGCAACAGACCGCGCGTGGTAGCGCCGGCGGCATCATGATCCGTACGACACCGGGTGTACCGGACTCGGTGGACATCATGTTCATCGATGAGCGGGGTGCGGACCTTTCCCAGGCCGCGCAACGCAAATTGGACCGGGTGTACGCGCGTCAGGAATATCGGCGTGCTTTCCCCGGTGAGATTGGCGATCTACGTTTCCCCTCCAGCGTCTTCGACTCGTATACCGGATCGCTGCTGCGTGCCGTGGACACCACGGGTGTGGCCGAAGCCGGCCTCAAGGTCGTGGTCGATGCGTCCAACGGCAGCGCCGGGCTCGTCCTCCCCAGCCTGCTGGGCAAACTCGGCGTGGACGCGCTCACCATCAACCCCGGGCTTGATGAGTCGCGTCCGACCGAGACGGCCGATGGCAGGCGCGCCGGCCTGGTGCGCCTCGGCGAGATCGTGGCGTCTGCACGGGCGGCGTTCGGCGTGCGGTTCGACCCTGTCGGCGAGCGACTCTCGCTGGTGGACGAGCGTGGCCGCATCGTGGAAGATGACCGGGCCTTGCTGGTCATGCTCGACCTGGTGGCGGCCGAGCGGCGTAGTGGCCGGGTTGCGATGCCGGTGACCACGACCCGGATCGCCGAACAAGTAGCCGCGTACCACGGCACGCAGGTTGACTGGACGACGACGTCGCCGGACGACTTGACCCGAGTTGGTCGGGCGGACACCACCATTTTCGGCGGCGACGGGCGCGGTGGGTACATCATCCCCGAGTTCAGCAGCGTCTTCGACGGCACGGCGGCGTTCGTACGGCTGATCGGTTTGGTGGCGCGCACCCAGCTGACGCTGAGCCAGATCGACGCCCGCATCCCGCGGGCCCATGTGCTACGTCGAGATCTGGCCACACCATGGGCGGTCAAGGGCCTGGTGATGCGCACGGTCGTGGAGGCGGCCGGGGATCGCTCGGTGGACACCACCGACGGGGTACGGGTCGTGGAGGCCGATGGGCGTTGGGTGATGGTGTTGCCCGACCCCGCGGAGGCCGTCACTCACCTATGGGCAGAGGGCCCGGACGACGCATCGGCCGGGGCGCTGCTTGACGAGTGGGCGCACGTGGTGGACACCGCGGGCCGCTGATTCGGCACGGCCCCCGCTGGTTCCGACTGACCCCCGATGGGGTTGGTCCGGGCGGGCGGGGGCCTCGCCGCGTTTTCAGCGGGCTGAGCGGGCTGGTGCCTGGTGAACCGGCCAGCGGGCTGAGGCTCGCTCAACCGACCTGGGAGTACCGTCTCTTTGGCCCCTACCCGGCGCGCCGGTGGGGCCATTGGGTGACGGCGCTCCCGACGTGCGACGATGTGCGGCATGCCGCAGCAGCCCCCCGTTCGGAGCACCGCGTCTTGGCGCCCGCGTCCCGACGCGTCCATGTCGCTGCTGACCAATGTGATGGAGCACAGCCTCGATGACGGGTACGCCGAGGCAACGGCGCGGCGCCAAGCTGCCGGCAAGCACGGGTTGTCGCGTACGGTCAGCGCCAAGCTATGGCTCGCGGCAGGGCTGGTCCTCACCACGATCGTGGTGACCATCGGAGCCGCCGAGACACGGATAGCCGCGCCCACCGTCGCCAAGGAGCGCGGAGAGCTGATCGACCGGATCGAGTCGGAGACCTCGTCGGCCGACGCGCTGGAGGACGATGTCGATGCGCTACGCGACGATGTGGGTAACCGGCAGCGCGAGGCGCTGAAGGAACACGGCGGGGACAAGGGCGAGCTGGTGGCTCTGCTGGCGGGCGCAACCGAAGTGCGAGGCCCAGGCGTCGAGCTGGTCATCGATGATGCTGAGGGCGCTGGTGGAGGTGGCGGTGGTCCGCGGGAGAGCAACGGGTTTTCCAACACGGGCCGGGTGCGGGACCGGGACATGCAGCGCGTGATCAACGGGCTGTGGCAGTCCGGCGCGGAGGCCATGGCGATCAACGGTCAGCGGCTGACGGCCCTTTCGGCGATCAGAGCGGCGGGCGACGCCATACTGGTGGACAACAGGCCGCTCGTGCCGCCGTATACGGTGCTCGCGGTGGGTGATGGAAAGCGGCTGCGCACGGCCTTCGAGGACAGTGCAGACGGCCAGTACCTGCGGGTACTGCACGACAACTACGACATTCGCGTGCGGACCTCCGTCCAGGACGAGGTGCGGCTTCCGGTTGCCCCGACCCTGATCGTACGTAACGCGAAGCCACATACCGGTGCCGTGGACACGACCGGCACCGACACAGGAAAGGGCACACCTTGATCGCCGTACTGGGCCTCGTCGTGGGAGTCGTGGTCGGACTTGTGGTCCGCCCCGTGGTGCCAAACGTCGTTGAGCCCTACCTGCCGATCGCGGTCGTCGCCGCACTGGACGCGGTCTTCGGTGGCCTTCGCGCGATGCTCGACGGAATCTTCGACGACAAGGTCTTTGTCGTATCGTTCCTGTCCAACGTGGTGGTGGCCGCCCTGATCGTCTTCCTGGGAGACAAGCTCGGCGTCGGCGCGCAGTTGTCCACCGGTGTCGTGGTGGTGCTCGGTATTCGCATCTTCTCCAACGCGGCCGCAATCCGGCGGCACATCTTCAGGGCGTGAGGCCGATGTCCGACGATGAGAGCCCCGAGCGGTCCGAGCCGCCACACGGCCAGGAGAGCAGTCAGCCGCCGAACGCAGGCGATGGCGCGGCCGAGTCGCAGCACCAGGACTCCGAGCGGGCCGGGCATGGCAAGGAACACGGCCACCGCTTCGGCGGGCTTCGCCGCGCACTGCCCGCGGAGCGGCCCGCGCCGCGTACGGTCGCGCACCGCCCGCCGCCGCCCGAACAACCCGTCCCGGACGGTTCGATGACGGGCCGTCAACGGCTGCTGGCGAGCGTTTGGCCGCCCCGGGTGACCCGGCCGCAGCTCACCGTCGCGGTGCTGCTGTGCGTCCTTGGCCTGGGCTTGGCGATCCAGGTACGGTCAACCAACGAAAGCAGCGTGCTGCGCGGGGCGCGCCAGGAGGACCTGGTGCGCATCCTGGACGAACTGGATGACCGTACGCAGCGCCTTGAGGACGAGCGGCAGCGGCTTGTCGGGCAGCGCACCGAACTGGAGAACAGCTCGGACCAGGCCGAAGAGGCCCGTAAACAGACCAAGCTCAGGGAGCAGCAACTGGGCGTGCTCGCGGGCACGGTGGCGGCCCAGGGCCCTGGCATCACGCTCCGCATAGACGACACGCGCGGCGCCGTGAAGGCGGACATGCTGCTTGATGCGATCCAGGAGTTGCGGGCGGCGGGTGCCGAGGCGATTCAGATCAATGATGTGCGTGTCGTAGCGGGCACGTACTTCGCGGATGTGGACAGCGGCGTTGGCATCGACGGCCACAAGGTGGCCCGGCCCTATGAGTTCACGGTCATCGGCAAGCCCGAGGACTTGGAGCCCGCGCTCAACATTCCTGGTGGGGTGGTGCAAACTCTGGAGAAGGAGCAGGCGACCGTGTCCGTGGCGCGGCACAAGAAGATCGTTGTGGACGCCTTGCGGTCGGCGAAGCAGCCTGACTACGCTCGGTCATCATCGTGATGAGCGGGGGGCATATGAGGGGCCTGTGTCGCGCGCGCGAGGTTGCGGGGGGTCGGCGCACCAGAAGCGGAGTGCGTAAGGGAAACTGTCTGATGGTCACGGACGTTGTGAGGGTGTCCGGATCAGCCGGTGTGTGCATTGAGGATTTGTCCTGCCCCACGGGCGGGTCTGTTTCAGTCAAGGGGAATCGCCCGTGAAGTTGTTTGCGAAGTTGTTCGGCAAGAGCGCTCGCCAGGAGAGCGGTACTGCTCGCCACCGAGGGCATCGCGCTGCCGAAGGTGGCGGGGCCCAGGAGGAGCGCCCGCTGTTCCGGGACCAGATCGGTGACCTGTCCGGTGGGCACGGCGCAGCGTCTGGTGACCCGGCCGGAGCCCGCCCCATAGGTTCCGGTGGACCATCGACCCCACGCGCGGGTGGAGGGTCCGGGGCGCCTGTTTGTCCCAGGTGCGGGCACCAGACCGGTATGACCAGCAAGTTCTGCTCCAACTGCGGCACGCCGTTGCGCGCGGGAGCGACGGCCGAGCGAGCCTCGGAGACCACGTCCACCATCTCGATTTCTGGCCTTGAGGCCTACGACTCCGAGACGACGGGGCAAAATCCGCTGCCGTCGCTCACGCCAGAGGCGCAGGCCGCCGTGGACGCGCTGCCGGCGGGTTCGGCCCTGTTGGTGGTGCGCCGCGGCCCGAACTCGGGCAGCCGCTTCTTGCTGGACAGCGAGCTGACGACGGCTGGCCGTCACCCGAACAGCGACATCTTCTTGGATGACGTCACCGTTTCACGCCGCCACGTGGAATTCCGCCGCGGCTCGGATGGTGGGTTCACCGTTACCGACGTCGGCAGCCTGAACGGCACCTACGTCAACCGGGAGCGGATCGACGCGCTGGTGCTCGCCAACGGCGACGAGGTGCAGATCGGCAAGTACCGGCTGGTCTTCTACGCCAGCCAGCGCGGGTTCGGTATCTGAGGGAACCGAAGCACCAGGGAAGGTTCATGCATCACTCACCGTCAGGCGGTGCCGGGCGCGGCACCGCCTCCGCAGACGGCCGGCTGGTGAGCATCGGCACGGTGCTGAACCTGCTTCGGGATGAGTTTCCCGAAGTCACCATCTCCAAGATTCGTTTCCTTGAGACCGAGGGACTGGTCGAGCCGCAGCGCACCCCCTCGGGGTATCGCAAGTTTTCCGCGCAGGATGTCGAGCGGCTTGGCCAGGTGCTGCGTATGCAGCGCGATCACTACCTGCCGCTGAAGGTCATCCGGGAACACCTGGATGCCCTTCAGCGGGGTGAGACGGTGCCTTTGCCTGCGCCTGCTCAGCCCCGTGACCTGCTCGATGGGGAGAGGGGGGCGGTACCGCCGGAGCAGACGGCGGTCCGTATCGGCCGTGCGGAGCTGCTGATGGCTGCCGAGGCGGGCGAGGCGGAGCTGACCGAGTGGGAGTCGTACGGGCTGCTCAGCGCTGCCTCAGATGGCGCGTACGACGCTGGGGCGATCGGGGTGGCCAAACTCATCGCGGAGCTCGGCCGGGCCGGACTTGAACCGCGTCATCTTCGGGCCATCAAAGCCGCTGCCGACCGGGAGGCCGGACTGGTCGAACAGCTTGTCGCACCCCTTCGGCGGCACCGTAATCCGCAGACCAGGGCCCATGCCGAGGCCACGGCGCGGGAGCTTGCCGGGCTGTCCGTACGGCTGCATGCGGCACTCGTTGAAGCCGCATTGCGGGTCAGGTTGCACTGAGTGCCGGGGTGCCCGACTACCCAAACCGACCGACCAGGTCCTAGGGTTGCTGTGTGAATGAGCTCGACGTCGTGGGTGTCAGGGTGGAAATGCCTTCCAACCAGCCGATCGTGCTTCTCCGTGAAGTGGGAGGCGACCGGTATTTGCCCATCTGGATTGGGCCGGGAGAGGCGACCGCCATCGCCTTCGCGCAGCAGGGCATGGCCCCCGCGCGACCGCTGACCCATGACCTTTTCAAGGACGTGCTGGAAGCAGTGGGGCAGGAGCTCACCGAGGTCCGGATCACGGATCTGCGGGAGGGCGTCTTCTATGCGGAGCTGGTGTTCGCCAGCGGAGTTGAGGTCAGTGCCCGGCCGTCGGATGCCATAGCGCTGGCGCTGCGTACCGGTACGCCGATCTACGGCAGTGACGGTGTGCTGGACGATGCGGGCATCGCCATCCCGGACGAGCAGGAGGACGAGGTCGAGAAGTTCCGCGAGTTCCTCGACCAGATCTCCCCGGAAGACTTCGACACCAACAGCCAGTGAGCCGCCGCTGACGGCAGTCAGGCCAGGGCATTCGGCAAGCCCTTCCCGGAAGAGCGTCACCGAAACCACTCGTAGGGTGATTATCACTCGGCGTGCCGAGTGTGGCGATCGTTGACGCACCCCGAGTGACTGCCTACCGTCGAGAGGGCAGGTCAAGGACGGAGGTCGGCGTGAGAAGCACCGGCGAGGGCACGGCGGCAGGCGGTCCGTATCCGCTTCACGGGGGCGCGGCCGGCCCGGTGTCCGGGCATCCCGCCGCGGCACGGGCCGCGACACCCGAAGAACCCATGTCTGATGAGATCGGCTACCGCGGGCCCACGGCCTGTGCTGCCGCGGGCATCACCTATCGGCAGCTCGACTACTGGGCGCGCACTGGGCTTGTGGAGCCCAGCGTGCGGCCCGCGTACGGCTCGGGTAGCCAACGGCTGTACAGCTTTCGCGACGTGGTCGTCCTTAAGATCGTCAAGCGGCTGCTCGACACCGGTGTGTCGCTGCAAAACATCCGTGCGGCCGTGCAGCACTTGCGGCTGCGCGGGGTCGCGGACCTCGCGCAGATGACGCTGATGAGCGATGGGGCGACGGTGTACGAGTGCACGTCGCCTGACGAAGTCGTCAATCTGCTCCAGGGCGGACAGGGCGTCTTTGGGATCGCCGTGGGAGTGGTGTGGCGGGATGTGGAGGCCGCACTATCTCAACTGCACGGAGAGCGCGTGGACACGGGCGAAACGCTGACCCGACAGCACCCGGCCGACGAGTTGGCCAAGCGGCGTAACCGAGCGGTCTGAGCCGATTGTCAGAGGCGTACGGCACCATCGGTGAGTGTGAGAGGTACGCCGACGATTTTGCATTTGGACATGGACGCCTTCTTCGCCGCGGCGGAGCAGGCGGCCAAGCCCAGCCTGCGCGGCAAACCAGTGATCGTCGGCGGTCTAGGGCCGCGCGGCGTGGTGTCCACGGCCTCGTACGAGGCGCGCGTCTTTGGCGTCCACTCGGCCATGGCGATGGCGCAGGCCCGCCGGCTGTGCCCGAACGCCGCCTACCTCACACCGCGCTTCTCGTTGTACCGCCAAGTGAGCGATGTCGTCATGGAGCTGCTGCGAAAGCTGTCCCCGCTGGTCGAGCCGCTCAGCCTCGATGAGGCGTTCGTCGATCTGGAGGCGGGCGGTGTGGAGCCGCACTCACGGGCCGCCCAGGAGGTGGGGCACCAACTGCGTCGGGACATCGCCGCGGCGACGGGGCTCTCCGGCTCCGTGGGGCTGGCTGGCTCGAAGATGTTGGCGAAGATTGCCTCTGAGCGGGCCAAACCCGACGGCCTCGTGGTGATCGAGCCGGGCACCGAACTCGCGCTGCTCGGCCCGATGACGGTGCGGACGATTCCGGGCGTGGGGCCCGCGACGGCCGAGGCACTGCGGCGCGCGGGCATCCACACGATTGCCGATACGGCCGAAGCCGGTGAGGCGGAGTTGGTCAGACTGCTGGGCAAGGCCCACGGGGCGTCCTTGTTCGTCTTGGCCAGCGGGCGCGATGCGCGTCCGGTCGTCGCGGAGCGGGACACCAAGTCGGTATCCGTGGAGGACACCTTCGACGAGGACCTGACCGACCGCTCGCGGATGCAGTTCGAGGTCGCCCGGCTCGCCGACCGGTGCGTCGAGCGGCTGCGGGCTGCTGGGAGATCCGGGCGGACGGTCGTGCTGAAGGTCCGCCGGTACGACTTCTCGACGCTGACGCGGTCAGAAACCCTGCGCGGTCCCACGGATGACCCCTCGGTGGTGCGGGAGGCCGCAAGGCGGCTGATCGACAGCGTGGAGACCAGCGAGGGTGTGCGGCTCCTTGGCGTCGGCGTCAGTGGCCTCGCCGATTACACCCAGGAAGACCTGTTCGCTCAGGCGGCGAACGACCGCGAGGCTCAGGAAGCGGCACTGCTGGAGCGGGACGAGTCGCCGGGCTCGGGGGGCCAGCAAGGTGCCATAGAGCCGGAGAGCGGCGTCCACGCGCCCGTACGGGCCCCGTCAGCGCCCGAGCCGCCCCGGCGCTGGCTGCCAGGGCTTGACATCACTCATACGAAGTACGGCGCTGGCTGGGTGCAGGGCAGCGGCGTCGGGCGCGTGACCGTACGGTTCGAACAGCCCTGGTCGCCGCCGGGCCGGGTGCGGACGTTCGCGGTCGATGACCCGGCCCTGGAGGCGGCGGAGCCGCTCTCATTGATGCGCCCCGAGCCGCCCCCGGACGTATCGGCTGCCCCGAACGGCCCGCCCGCGCCGGACCCGCCAGCGCCCGAGATGGCGCGGCGGGCGTCCCTCCCGGCGGGTCAGCCGCCGGTGGCTGACCCACCAGGCGCGTCCTTCGAGCCTGAGATGTGCCCGAAGCCGGTGTCCGGCGGCGGGGCGGGGTCGCTGCGGCGGGAGGTGTCGAGCCCGTAATGCCGGTAGAGCTGCACCTCCTGCTCGGGCGAGAGGTGCCGGCCCACACCGAGGTCCGGGGCCTCCTTGATCAACGTACGGTCGAAGGGGACCCGCAACACCTCATCGACGACCTCGCTCGGCTCAAGCGGCACGAAGACGTCCCGGCCGAACAGGCCGGTGCGTACGGCCGCCCATTCGGGCTCGCCTGTGGCGTCGTCGAGATAAACCTCGTCCACGGTCCCAATCTTTGCGCCGTTGCGGTCGAACGCTTTGCGGCCTATCAACTGCCGTGGGTCGGTGTCCGTCTGCACCGTCCATCACCTCCAACAAGGTCATGACTGCCCTGTGACACCTACGTAAGGCCACATCATGCCGACTGGCCACTTGACGGAACACCTGGGATTGTCGCTGGTAGGCTGGCTGACGGCTGTTGACCCTGTACGGGAGAGCCCTTCGCAGCAACCGGGCGGGGGCGCCGAAGGAGCAAATCCTCCCCGGAATCTCTCAGGCACACGTACCGTACGGACGAGGTCACTCTGGAAAGTAGGGCGGGTCCCGGACTGGCATCAGCCCGGAGCCCTTCCTCACCGACGGTGAAAGCTGGGCCGCCACGCGGTCCGGTGAAGCTCTCAGGTTGAGATGACAGAGGGGGAGGCCGTACGGGTACCAGCGCCTTGGTGCCCCCCGAAGGTCGTATGACCAGGAGGCCTCCGCAGATGACCGCACACCGCATCTCCCTGACCGAACTGGAACGCGGCACGCCCTTCGATGAGCGCCACATAGGGCCCGACCGCGAGGCGCAAGCCAAGATGCTCGCCCAGGTCGGCTTCGGCTCACTCGACGAACTCACCGCAGCAGCCGTACCCGACGTGATCAAGAGCGCCGATTCGCTGCGGCTGCCCGACGCCAGGACCGAAGCCGAGGTACTCGCCGAACTGCGCGAGCTGGCCGACCGCAACCAGGTCCTCGCTCCGATGATCGGCCTCGGCTACTACGGCACCTTCACCCCGCCAGTGATCTTGCGGAACGTGATGGAGAACCCGGCCTGGTACACCGCGTACACGCCCTATCAGCCCGAGATCTCGCAGGGCCGCCTTGAGGCGCTGCTCAACTTCCAGACGGTCGTGGCCGACCTGACCGGGCTGCCGACCTCCGGCGCCTCCCTCCTCGACGAGGGCACGGCCGCCGCCGAGGCGATGGCGCTCTCTCGCCGTATCGGCAAGGTCAAGAGCGGCGTCTTCCTCATCGATGCGGACTGCCTGCCCCAGACCATTGCCGTCATCCAGACCCGCGCCGAGCCCACCGGCGTCGAGGTCGTCGTCGCCGATTTGTCCGGCGGCATCCCGCAGGAGGTTGTCGAGCGCGGAGTCTTCGGCGTCCTGCTCCAGTACCCGGGCGCTTCCGGCGCGGTGCGGAACCCGCGCGCCGTCATCGAGCGTGCCCATGAACTGGGCGCGGTCGTCACCGTCGCCGCCGATCTGCTCGCGCTGACGCTGCTGACCTCCCCCGGTGAGCTCGGCGCCGACATCGCGGTCGGCAGCACCCAGCGGTTTGGTGTGCCGATGGGCTTTGGCGGCCCGCACGCCGGGTTCATGGCCGTGGGCGAGAAGTTCGCCCGCAGCCTGCCGGGCCGCCTGGTCGGTGTGTCGGTGGACGCGGACGGCAACAAGGCGTACCGGCTGGCACTACAGACCCGTGAGCAGCACATCCGTCGTGAGAAGGCCACCAGCAACATCTGCACCGCGCAGGTACTGCTCGCCGTCATGGCGGGGATGTACGCCGTCTACCACGGCCCCGATGGTCTGGCCTCCATCGCCCGTCGTACCCACCGCTACGCCACGGTGCTCGCCGAGGGGCTGCGGGCCGGCGGAGTGGAGGTCGTACACGGTGCGTACTTCGACACGCTCACCGTGCGGGTGCCGGGCCGCGCCGCGGGAGTGGTGGCCGCAGCCCGTGAGGCTGGGGTCAACCTGCGGCTCGTGGATGCCGACCTGGTCGGCATCGCCTGCGACGAGACCACCGGCCGCGCGCAGCTCGCCGCCGTGTGGGGGGCCTTCGGCGTCAGTGCCGATGTGGAGGCGTTGGACGCCGCGGTGAGCGACACGCTCCCGCAGGAGTTGCTTCGCACGGGTGAGTACCTCACCCACCCGGTGTTCCACCAGTACCGCTCCGAGACCGCCATGCTGCGCTACCTGCGCAGGCTCGCGGACCGTGACTACGCGCTGGACCGCGGCATGATCCCGCTCGGTTCCTGCACCATGAAGTTGAACGCGACCACCGAGATGGAGCCGGTCACCTGGCCGGAGTTCGCCGCGCTGCACCCCTTCGCGCCCATCGAGCAGGCCCAGGGCTACCTCTCCTTGATCAAGGAACTTGAGGACCGGCTCGCCGAGGTCACCGGCTACGACAAGGTCTCCCTCCAGCCCAACGCCGGATCGCAGGGCGAACTGGCCGGCTTGCTGGCCGTGCGCGCCTACCACCGCGCCAATGGCGACGAACAGCGCACCGTGTGCCTCATCCCCTCGTCGGCGCACGGCACCAACGCCGCGAGCGCCGTGATGGCCGGGATGAAGGTCGTCGTGATCAAGACCGGCGAGGACGGCGAGGTGGACGCCGACGATCTGCGCGCCAAGATCGAAAAGCACAGCGCTGAGTTGGCCGTGCTGATGGTCACCTACCCATCCACGCACGGGGTGTTCGAGGAGCACATCGGTGACATCTGCGCGGCCGTGCACGACGTGGGCGGTCAGGTGTACGTGGACGGCGCCAACCTCAACGCGCTGGTCGGCCTGGCGCAGCCGGGGCGGTTCGGAGGCGACGTCTCGCACCTGAACCTCCACAAGACCTTCTGCATCCCGCACGGCGGCGGTGGCCCCGGTGTCGGCCCGGTCGGCGTGCGCGAGCACCTGGCTCCCTACCTGCCCAACCACCCGCTACAGCCCGCCGCAGGGCCCGAGACGGGAGTGGGACCGATCTCCGCCGCGCCGTGGGGCTCGGCCGGCATCCTGCCCATCTCGTGGGCGTATGTGCGGCTGATGGGCGGCGAGGGGCTGCGCCGTGCTACCCAGGTTGCGGTGCTCAGCGCCAACTACATCGCCAAGCGCCTTGAGGCGCACTACCCAGTGCTGTACACGGGCCCGGCCGGTTTGGTGGCCCACGAGTGCATCATCGATCTGCGGGGGCTGGCCAAGGAGACCGGCGTTAGCGTGGACGATGTTGCCAAGCGCCTCATCGACTACGGGTTCCACGCGCCGACGATGTCGTTCCCCGTCGCCGGCACGCTGATGATCGAGCCGACGGAGAGCGAAGATCTGCCCGAGATCGACCGGTTCTGCGAGGCGATGATCGCAATTCGCGCGGAGATCGCCAAGGTGGGGTCCGGCGCGTGGTCAGCGGAGGACAACCCGCTGCGGAACGCACCACACACGGCGGCGACGCTGGGTGGCGACTGGGACCGCCCGTACAGCAGGCAGGAGGCCGCGTTCCCGGCCGGCGTCTCTGCTTCGGACAAGTATTGGCCGCCCGTGCGCCGAGTGGACGGTGCCTTCGGTGACCGCAATCTGGTCTGCTCCTGCCCGCCTCTTGAGGACTACGACGGCTGAGCAGGTCGGGCCGGGCCCCGGGGTGCCCGCGCTGACATGCGATGGGGCCGGTGCGGCGGTGACGCCGGGCCGGCCCCTCATATGTCGGTGCTCCATGGTGCGTACATCGGTGTGACTTGCATGGTGCGTCGTGCCCCGTGCTGAGGGGCACCGTCGTACGGCCCTCCGCGTCTCAGCGGCCACTGTCGTACGACGGTGATGTGCTGACGTGCGTGTGAAGCGCGCCCGTCGTGGTGAACCTGACGTAGCTGAACCGAACTTACGCGGCGGTCATGATGTGCGCGGTGCCCAGTGGGCGACGCGGGTCGATGACCTGTCCGTTCGGCAGCAACTCCCCGGTGTCCTCGAAGAGCAGGACGCCGTTGCACAGCAGGCTCCAGCCTTGCTCGGGATGGTGGGCCACCAGGTGGGCCGCCTCCCGATCAGCAGAGTCGGCTGTCGGGCACGGTGGTTGGTGCTGGCACATGGAAGGGTTCTTTCGCTGCGATGCGGTAGCTGTCCTGCGGCTCGGTGCGGTGTCCATTGCCGCCCCCCGTAACTGTTGATTGGCCTCAGTCTTGCCCTGCGAGCGTGTTTTCGCAGGCATTTAGCGGCAGCACTTCTCTCCAGTGAGAGACGCGTCACCCATCGGGATGGTTGCTACAGACAAGACCATCCCGATGGGTGGTTCCTGGTAGCCAAATAGGACTAGTCCCTTTGGGCGGATGTGCGTGGGGTTTGCCGCACCGTTACACGCCCCGCGACCTGCGCCGTCGCGGGACGGTGGGTGCCCGGTTTCCTGGTCCTCATGCGGGCGACCCCAGCAAGGGCCCCGGGGGAAGCCGGAGCGTCAGCATCGGTAGGAGATCCGCGACCCGGTGCGGCACGTTGGGGGCTATCCCGGGAGGCGCCGGGGCAAGCGGCACCAGCAAGTCGGTCTGAGCCGGGTGACCGGCGCCGGCGTCGGCCGTCGTGTCGTGATGCAGCCACAGCGTCAGCATGTACAGCTCGGGCACGGACAGCAGCCTCGGCTGGTACGCGGTGGGCAACGCTTCAGCGCGCAACAGGGCATGTTCGGTCGAGGTCACATACGGGCCCTCACAGAAGTGCGAGAAGGCCCAGCCGTCGGGCGTGAGCATCGCCTCGGCCGCGGCGACGGCGCGATCCGCGCTGGCGATCAGGAAGCGCCAGCCGGTGAGCCGGGTGGTGGGCGTCGCGCCACGTTCGCCCCGCGGTGACACGCGGTCAAGGACGTGGACGGGCAGCGGACGTTCGGCGGTCAGTGGGCCCGATTCGGATCGCAGGGCCGGGGTGCGGGCCTCACGGACGGCGGTGGGGGAGCCGAGGGCCGTGAGGACGCTGCGTAAAGCGGGCGCTGGGGCTGGGGGGACATGCAGCGGCATAGTCGCCTCTCACTTCGAGACATGTGCTACGGGGTGCGGACGGCGCGGTCTGTGCGCGGGGTCAGAGGTGGGCCGGCACTCATTGCCAGGACGCCAACTCTCTGCCTCGATTGCAGAGTTTATACGAAGGGTGTTCCCTATACCTTTGGCGATGCACTCGCGGTCAACTCGCCAAGGCCATATCAGGCCCTTACGTTGTGGTGATTGATCCGTTTCTGTGCCATGCAATACGAAGCTGACCGCGGCTTTTATCGCGGAAGCGGAAGGCCGAAACCCGCCTGTGTTTTCTGCCACGAAAGGAGGGGCGAGCTGGTACGTCGCCTTATGCCTGCGGACTGTGCCACTGGACTCGTTATGCAGAGCTTAGCTGTCCCATAGCTTGGGCGGGGCGTTATCGATCACACTGCCTGGGCATCATCGACCGTGACTCATCCCGGCTCGGTAGCCCCAAGTCGGGCCCCATGCGGCTGCTGTGGCCGCGACCCAGTCTAGGAGGGACGCTTCTATGGGGGAGAAGGTCGTGGCAGGCGGGTTCGACCTGTCCGATCGAGAACGGCACCGCGAAAAGCTGCGGCAATGCCTCGATGCTTTCGTCCGACTGTTGAAAGAGAAGCGATTCGAGCGCCCAAAGAATCTCATGGGTCTGGAGATTGAATTGAATCTCGCTGGTTCCGACGGTGCGCCGAAGATGATGAACGCCCAGGTGCTCGAACGCATTGCGAGCGGAGATTTCCAGATGGAACTTGGGCAGTGCAACCTGGAGGTGAACATCGTTCCCCACCGTTTGCATGGACGGGTCCTCGACCAGTTGTCGGAAGAACTGCGCACCGGTCTTGCCTATGCCGATAGAAAAGCCGGAGAGGTCTCCGCCGGCCTCGTGATGATCGGCATACTGCCCACCTTGGGCGCGCACGACCTGGTCTCCGCGAACCTCTCCCGAGCCGACCGATATCGGCTGCTCAACGATGAGATGGTGGCGGCCAGGGGCGAGCACTTCACCATCGACATCGCCGGTGTGGAGCGGTTGACCTGCACCTCTGCCTCGATAGCGCCGGAGGCGGCCTGTACGTCAGTGCAGTTGCACCTCCAGGTGACGCCGAGCCGATTCGCGGCCGTGTGGAACGCGGCGCAGGCGATAGCGGCGGTTCAAATAGCGGTGGGTGCCAACTCGCCCTTCCTCTTCGGCCGGGAGTTGTGGCGCGAGTCGCGGCCCCCGTTGTTCGTCCAGTCCACTGACACCAGGCCACCGGAGTTCACGGCGCAGGGCGTACGGCCCCGTACCTGGTTCGGAGAGCGCTGGATCGATTCTGCACAGGACCTCTTCGAGGAGAACCTCCGCTACTTCCCGCCGCTGCTGCCCGTCAGCGGGGATGAGGACCCGCAGAAGGTGCTCGATGACGGCGGAACTCCCGAACTGTCGGAACTCACCCTGCACAACGGCACCATCTATCGCTGGAACCGACCGGTGTACGCGGTGTCCGGTGGGGTGCCTCATCTGCGGGTGGAGAACCGGGTGTTGCCCGCGGGGCCCACGGTCACCGACGTCATTGCTAACACAGCCCTCTACTACGGCCTGGTCAGGGCGCTCGCCGAGCAGCCGCGCCCAGTGTGGACGCGGCTTCCCTTCGAGGTGGCGACAGACAACTTCGACGTAGCGTGCCGGGACGGCATCGAGGCCAGCTTGCGCTGGCCGCGGCCTGGCCGCTCCGGGGCACTAGCGAGGGTGTCGGCCGTACAACTCGTGCAAGAAGAGCTGTTGCCGCTGGCCGCGGCGGGTCTGGACGCGTGGGGCGTGGAGCCGGCAGATCGGGACCGGTATCTCGGGGTGATCGCCGAGCGCTGTTGCAGACGGGTCAACGGCGCGTCCTGGCAGGCAGCTACCTACCACCGGGCCATGGCCACGGGCCTGGCCCGAGACGAGGCCCTGGCCGCCATGACACGCCGCTACTGCGCCTTGATGCGTACCGGGGAGCCGGTGCACGCCTGGCCCGTGGGGGTCGGGGACTGAGAGATGCGTTGGTGGCCATCGCGGCGGCGCAGGTGCCGGCCGGTCCCAGACCTCTGCCTGTGCGCCCCTGTTCCCGGGGGCGTGGGAGTTCAGTGCTGACGGATGTGAGTACGCCGACCTGTGGGAGGGGGCGCCGCGCACGGGCTCGGTGACCACCTCGCGGGCGTGGCCCCTGTGTCGTAGGGAGGCCGGTCGTCAGGCAAGCTAAGACCTTCCAGGTGGGGCGTCGCCCGCGTATCGCGTGGCCTATCGCGCCATCCCCGGCAGGTTGAGGTCTTGGAGGCAGGGCAGTGATGCGGTCGCAGGCGCGTGAGGTGACCGGTTCGGCTTCGGACGGCGGACTGTCGCAACGCACCCTGGGCACCGAGACGCTGTTGGTGCTGGCCGTGTCGCTGGGAGCGAGCGGGGTGTCCGCGCTGATCGACTTCGTTGGCTCCGCCACTGAGCCCGGAGGGCTCAGCGATCAGACCGCCAACCTCAACTCTTCCGAGGCGCCTGGCCGGCCCTGGCTCGACCTCGCCTGGCAGCTTTTTGGCATCTCGACGGCGCTGGTACCCGTCGCGCTGGTGGCTCACCTGTTGCTCAGAGAGGGCCCAGGGCTGCGGGCCATCGGATTCGACCTGCGGGCTCGCCGCTTCGACCTGGGCTGGGGCGCGCTCGTCGCGGCGGGCATCGGCGGCTCGGGGCTGTTGCTCTACATCGGAGCCCGCGCCGCGGGGGCGAACCTCACCGTGGTGCCCGAGTCGCTGCCCGATGTGTGGTGGAAATACCCGGTGCTCTTCGCGTCCGCCGCGCAAAACGCGGTACTCGAAGAGGTGATCGTGGTGGGGTATCTGCTGCGGCGGCTCGGGCAGTTGGAGTGGGGGCCGATGGCAGCGCTCGCCGCCAGTGCGGTGCTGCGCGGTTCGTACCACCTCTACCAGGGCATCGGTGGGTTCTTCGGCAACCTGGCGATGGGTGTGATCTTTGTGTTGCTCTACCGGCGGTGGGGGCGTGTGGGGCCGCTGGTCGCCGCCCATGCTCTGATCGACATGGTGGCCTTCGGCGGCTACGGGCTGCTTGAGGGCAAGGTCAGTTGGCTTCCGGAGCAGTGAGTAGCACGCCGTCGATGACGGTGACGGCTTCGCCGGCAAGGAGCGTACGGTCGCCGCGCAGCAGGGTGCGTACTCGCCCGCCGCGCGCCGAGGCCTGGTAGCCGGTCAGTTCGGTGCGACCGAGCCGCGGTGACCACAGCGGTGCCAGCGCGGTGTGGGCGCTGCCGGTCACCGGGTCCTCATCGATGCCGGACGCGGGGCCGAAGAAGCGTGACACGAAGTCATAGCCGGCATCGGGCGTCTGGGCGGGCGCGGTCACGATCACCCCACGATGTGAGAGGCGGGCGACTGCTGCCAGGTCGGGGGCCAGCTCCCGAACGGTGGCCTCGTCCGCGAGTTCCACCAGCAAATCTCCCACCTGCGGACCGGTGTCGTAGCAGGCCACCGGCTCGGCACCGAGCGCGGCGCGGAGGCCGTGCGGGGTCTGGAGGGCACGAAGCGGCGCGGTGGGGAAGTCCAACGTGATCGCGCCCCGGCCGGCGGCTTCCAGACCGGCCTCGGAGGAAGATGCCGTGGCGGTGAGTACCCCGCTGCGGGTGGCGAACCGAACCGTACCCGTGGCCACCCCGGTGGAGTGCAGCACATGGGCGGTGGCCAGCGTGGCGTGGCCGCACAGGGAAACCTCGGTCGTCGGGGTGAACCAGCGCAGCGCCCAATCTGCGTCCGGCGCGTCGGGCAGCGGATGGGCGAAGGCGGTCTCTGACAGGTTGACCTCGGCCGCCACCTGAGCGAGCCAGCCGTCGTCGGGGAAGGACTTCGAGTCGAGAAGGACGACCGCGGCCGGGTTGCCGGAGAAGGGACGGTCCGTGAAGGCGTCAACGATTCGGATACGCATAGAGCGAGCCTAAGTGGCCACTTGCGGGATGCACCAAGGCCAATGCGGCGTAGGTGGCGCTCTTGGGCGCGTAGTTCGCCGGATGGGTTCGTGGCCTACTGGGTGAGGTTGGCCTCGTACCTGTGCGGCTGAGTGGCCTTGCTCCAGCAGGGATACGCGGCTCGTGCGGACGTGGCTCTGACGGGGATGGGCGGTCACTTCGGCCACCCGGTGGAGGGCTGATCACACAGCGGGCCTGAGACACCGAAGACACACCAGTAACCGAAACGAGCATCTGTGCCGGGACACGAGAGTTGGCACTGATCGGTCCTCGTGAACTGGGTATTCCTACGGTCTGGCCACGCTACTTGGCACCGGCAATTAATTGGCGGGGTTGTTGGCACTGGCGAATCTGGCGAAGAGGGGACATCACAGTAGGTACCCTCGCGATGTCCACGGACCGTTCAGTTCCCTGGTCACCGCGTCGAGTGTCGGCCACGGAGGACCCTCTCGCAGCAAGTGAAGGACTTCTTCCCCGAATCGTCTCCCGTTCGGAAACTGGTCGCCACGGTCCCAACGCCATGCTGCGACCATCGCGAGGACGAGCTGACGGCACGTGTCCAGCAGTCCTTGGTCACTGCTCGGATAATGCTCGCAGACCGCCTCTGCGACATGAGCGAGATCGAACTCGACCGGTCCACGGCAGCACGTCTCAAGGTCGATGAACAACGGGCCGTTCTTCGTGGTGAGCACATTGCCCGGATGCGGCTCGCCGTGGAGCAACTGCTCCACGGCGCCGTGGTCTTCGATCACTCGTTGCAGGCTTTCTAGTTTGTTGCTGAGGAACACGCGGTCCGCGTCGGCGAGCTCCGGCGAGCGATCCGGGTTGGCAACGACTTCCTCCGCCTCCGCGACCCGATCTGTGAACCGTGGGCTCGGCACATCGACCTCGCGCATGCCGGCGTGTAGCCGCTCCAGCACCTCGGCGTAGCCGACTGCTGAAACGTGAGGTGTCACGGGCTCGTAGTAGCTCCATAACGTCACTGCGAAGCCATCGCGTGTGTACACACGCGGGTCCACCCGAGGCTCCAAGGCGCCCACGGGGCATCCGGCCTCGGCGAGCCGTTGAGCGAAGTCGACTTCGAGTTGTGCAGCCGGCCCCCTTGGGGCGACCCGGGCAAGGGTGTCGCACGGCGTCAGCCGCAGCGCGAGCCTGTTCGAGTTGTGGAGAACGACTGCGTCGTCGGCTGGCAGGTCGAGCGATGCGGCGACCGATGTTGCAGCCGCGATCGCGCGCGTGAGGTCGGATATCTCCACCGGCGAATCCTGGCATAGATGAGCGAGGGCGATACCAACCAGCACGGCCAGGTGCCAACTACCGTGTCCCGGCACATCATCGACCGTCTATACGGCGCGGCGTACCCGAAGCGGTCATCCCTCACTGAGACAAACCGGCGGGTTGCCGATCTTCGTTGAGACGAGATCCCACCAGTTCGACGTGCTTGAGATGGCATCAACGTTCATTGAGACGGGTCAGGGATGTGCTCCGACACCGAAGTCGGATTGCTTGCCACTGAAGTTGGACTGGTCAGTGCGACTGAGCACTTCAGTGGGCGAGTGAGCGCCTGAGTCGGCGATTGGAGCTGACTGCGTCGCGGTTCGGGTGAGCTGGGCGGCGTCGGCATCGAGCAGCGGCTTCATCTGCTGCTAGGAGGGCCGTTGCGGTCAGCCCCGGCGGCGATCGCTTCACCTGCGTGGATGATCGAGCTGAGCATCGCGTGAGCGTCTTGTAGTTGGTCGATGGAGCGGCTCAGGCGCTCGCGTTCGTGTTCGAGGTCCTGGGCCATTTCCTCGCAGGTGGGTGCCAGGATGGCTCCTTCTTCGGTCATGCAGGGCAGCACCTCCCGGATCAGGTCGGTGTTCAGCCCGGCCGCGAGCAAGATGCGGACTCGGCGCACCGCGGCCACATCCGGCTCATCGAACTCGCGGTAGCCGCTGGCCCGTCGCTGCGGTCGCAGCAACCCCTGCTGCTCGTAGTACCGCAAGCTCCTGGTGCTGACGCCGGTCCGCTTCGACAGCTCGCCGATGAACATGTGACTCCCGCCACAGAAGTTTGACTCTGACATTGACGTCAAGGTTTAGCTTACCTGCCATGACAACGAATCACAGCACCCAGGCACGTTCCACCATCGATCCGAAGCCCCTGGCGGGTAAAAGGGCTGTCGTCACCGGCGGCACCATCGGCATGGGCCGGGCCATCGTCCAAGCCCTGACCGACCGCGGCGCCGAAGTGGTGTACACCGGGCGCAGCGATCAGCGGCTCGCCGAGGCCCAGGTGGCGCTCGACACCCCGCTGGCCCACCCGGTGCGCTCCGACGCCACCGACATCAACGCCATCGCCGCCCTGCGCGATCAGGTCGCCGACCGCCTCGGTGGCATCGATTACCTGTTCATCAACCAGGGCATCGCCGAGTTCCAGACGCTCGAAGAGGTCACCGAAGAATCGTGGGACCGCATCTTCGACGTGAACGCCAAGGGCGCCTTCTTCACCGTCCAGCGACTGGCGCCACTGATGTCCGAGGGCGGGTCGATCGTGTTCACCACCGTCTCCAACGACCGCATCTTCCCCGGTCTCAGCGCCTACTCCGGGGCCAAGGAGGCCGTCGCCGCCTTCACGAAGGTGCTCGCCGCCGAACTGCTCCCTCGCAAGATCCGCGTCAACGCGATCGCCCCGGGTTTCATCCTCACCCCCACCATGGGCGTTGGCGAGCTGACCGACGAGCAACGCGCTGAGTTCATCGAACAGGGCAACGCCTCCACGCCGATGGGCCGGGGAGGCACCGTGGAAGAGGTCGCCGCTGCCGCGCTGTACCTGGCTGCCGAAGCCACCTTCACCACCGGCATCGAACTGCCCGTGGACGGCGGGTTTGGCCAAGGCCTCGGCGCATGACCGCCTCCGCCCGGTAGGTGCCGTTCTCCTGCGGTCGGCTGAGCAGGCCGCAGGAGAACATGGTGGCGGCCACATCGCCATCGCCCTGTCGATGGACACGTACACCTCATGTGCTCATGCGCCACCACCACGGGTGGGTAGTTCCCGGGTGTCACCGTTCGCGGAGGCCGGGCCAATCCGGGCGGCGCAAGCTTGTGTACCGGGGCATACCAGCTCGCTCGCCACGCCCACCGCTCAAGTCAGGCGTCGGCGGCGAGCTTCCCCTTCTTGCGGCGGTAAGCGCGCTTGGCTCGGCAGAAGTTCGAGCGGGTCAACCGGATCTGTCCGGTGGTCCTCTGGCAGCCGTGCCGCGATCAACCACCGCAGACACCGGCGCCGCCGGCAGCCGGCCAGGCATCGCATGTTCGGCATGAGGACCGGATCGGGCGTCCCGGCTGGGATGAATTCCCAGCCCACCGCCCGGCAGGCCAGTTCCATCGCCTCGAAGGCCTCGGCTGCACCGGCATCGACCAGGTCATCGGCCCGCACCTCCACGACGCGGGCGCGGCCGTCGGCGGGCCGCGCGACGTAGTCCGGCGTGTGCCAACGTCGCGGGTGCCGTCATGCCAGTGCGGCCAGAATGGCGGCGAGGCGATCGCCAGCACCTGCGGATCGCGGTCCATCAGGATGAGCTGATCCCCGCTCCAGCCACGACTCGTAGCCGACGCGGTCCCGGGCCTTTGCGCGGTAGTACCAACCCGCGAAGCTTTCCACCCCCTTGGCCCAATGGAAGTCCCGGACCGGTTCCACGGCCTCGAACGGCGCACTTCACCCCTGATCCAAGGTCTGCCGGCGCCGACGTCCCCGCTCAAGAAACTCCAGCTCCAAGACCGACAACGCAGCGTCCCCGTATGCAAGAGCCGGCGCCCCACGCTGCCCTCATCCCCCTCGGTCCAACATCGATGGCAGAAACGTAGTGGTTGTCCAACTCCCCTGGCATTCGGTCCATGTTCAGCGTCAAAGGACAAGGGAATCAACGCGCGCCGAACCTTGTCAGTCGATCGTTCCCGATATATCGTTGACGCATCGCGATCGATCAACGATGCGACGGTGGTGGAATGCGCCACCGAGCAAGCGCAAGGCAAAGGAGCGCGATCATGCGTGGGTTCGGACATGGACACGGCGGCGGCGGGCACTGCGGGCCAGGCCGGGGCGACGGCGAAGGGCGTGCCGCGTTCGGGCCGTTCGGGCCGCCCTTTGGAGGGCCGCTCTTCGGCGGCCGGGGGCGAGGCGGGCCGCGTGGCAGGGCGCGGCGCGGAGATGTCAGGGCATCGATCCTGGCACTGCTGCGCGATCGGCCGATGCACGGCTACGAGATGATTCAGGAGATCGGCGAGCGCAGTGGTGGCGCCTGGCGGCCGAGCCCCGGTTCGGTATATCCCACCCTCCAACTACTGGAGGACGAGGGGCTGATCACCAGTGTGAGCGAAGGGGGCAAGAAGCTGTTCACGTTGACCGACGAGGGGCGCGCGGAGGCGGCGGCCGGGCCGCAGGCGCCCTGGGAGGATGTCGGCCGCGGCGTGGACTGGGAGACCGCACAGGAGATGAGGCAGGCCGGGATCAGCGTGATGGAGGCGCTGGCTCAGGTCTGGAAGACGGGCACCAAGGAGCAGCGGACCGAGGCGCTCGCGGTCATCGGCGAGGCGCGTAAGAAGCTTTACCTGATCCTCGCCGGCGAAGACTAAGCCGTCGAGGACTGAGCGGCTGTCGCTTCCACGCCCGCGTCGCGGCCAGTCGGCGCGGTGCGGGCGGCCTGGCGAGCAGCCGTTCGACGTGGGCACGGGTCAGCCCGTACGCCGGGTCGATGGGCAGCAGTAGCCGGTCTCGTCGCCAGCGGCAGCGACGTACCAAACGCTCCGGGATGACATCGTCCACCCACGCGAATGGGCGCCCCGCCGCGAAGCGCAGCAAGGGTGCCCATTTGCGGCCCGCGAACAGGTCGATGGTGGGCAGCTTGGGGTCATCGGGCTGCGGCCGGTAGTGGGTGAATTCGACGACCGGTAGCGCGTCCATTCCGAGTAGCGGCGCGATATGGCGGTTGGCGTCATGCTCCCAGGTGGTCGCCCAGATGAGGTCGTACGTCTGGGAGAGCTGTCGCAGCCAGTCGGCGTGCTGGTCGGACAGTAAGACGGTGAAGTCCAGCACCTCGTGGGCGGTGAAGCCGGCGGCCGGAAGCACTGGGTTGAGCACGCCGTCGATATCGAGGAAGAGCAGCGGTCGGGTGGCCATGGGTCTCCTTAGCCAGTCGCGCGGCGAGCCGGTCGCGTGCGGCGCGAAGCCAGCCGCGTGCGGCGCGCCAGGCGGCGCACGCTGCTGTCCCGGGCGGCCCACAACCGTTGTCAGTGGAGGACGAGGCCGATACGGATAGCGGTTGCGCTCCAGGGCTGCGGGCGCCCGTGCGACCGCAGCCCAGCCCCAAGGCGTAGCACTGGCTCTCCTCCCCAAGGATGAGGCTTTGCCCGCTGTTGCCCAACCAGCGTTGGATGCCTCAATGCTCCCCTGCGCGGATGTTTCGGGCTGCGGAGACTGATGTGGTGGGAGTGTGCAAAGTCGTACTCCCTTCTCCGGCCAGGCAGGAACGGCTGGTCCGGCCGGCCCCAGCGGGCCCGGCGGCCCTGCCGGCCTGGACGGCGCCGATGCTGCTGTGCGCGGCGCGGGTGCCTCGGCCGTAGGGCTCAGCGATGAGCTGACGTCCGTGATCGCCGCCGCTCGCAGACGTGCCCAGCGCGATGGCGACCGTCAGATCGACACCGCACATCTGTTGCACACCCTGTTGGAGACGGTTCCGTGTGTGGCTGCTTCTCTCGAAGGCGGCCCGACCCAGGTGGCCCGGTTGCTGGGCTACTTGGCGCAGCGGACCATCGGCTACGGCCTGTCGTGGTATGGCACCGTCGAGGATTCCGGAGCCGTACCGCGGATGCGTGAGGGCGGCGCCCACTGGTCACCGACCGTGGAGGCGGCTGTGGCCAGAGCGGGCGAGCGGGCCAGAGCGCGCGGCGCCGTGCTGGCCCAGGGGTTTGACCTCTTTGTCGCGGTCACCGACGACCGCGAATGCCGCGCGGTGGAGGTGCTGCACCGTGCTGGCGTGGATCTGGACAGTCTGGCGTTGCGGTTGGCTGCGGAGTCGGCCCGGCTGGCTACTGAGGTTGCCAGGAGTCAACTCGATGACGGTCCTGTCAACGGCTGACATGATGTGCCGATGCACGTGTCTCAAGGAAGGGGCGCCGGCCTCGGCTACGCCCTGGCGTCGGCACTCACCTTCGGCAGTTCGGGCATCGCTGCCAAGCCACTCATCGAAGCCGGGCTCGAACCGCTTGAGGTGACCTGGCTGCGCGCGGCGGGCGCGGCGTTGCTGTTGCTGCCCGTCGCCTGGCACCACCGTCAGTTGGTGGTCAGGCGACCTGCGCTGTTGGCCGGGTTCGGTTTGTTGGCCGTCGCGGGTGTGCAGGCGTGCTATTTCGCGGCGATTTCCCGCATCCCGGTAGGTGTCGCGCTGCTCATCGAGTACCTCGGGCCGGCGCTGCTGCTCGGCTGGGTGCGCTTTGTACAACGCCGGCCGGTCAGCCGCGCCGCTGCCGTTGGTGTGGCACTGGCCGTAGGCGGTCTGGCCTGCGTCGTCGAACTGTGGGCGGGACTGAGCTTCGACGCCATCGGGCTCCTCCTCGGCCTCGGGGCGGCCTGCTGTCAGGTCGGCTACTTCCTTCTCGCCGACCATGGCGGCGGTGATGCGGAACCGGTCGATCCGCTGGGTGTCGTTGCGTACGGCCTGTTGTTCGGGACGCTCGTTCTCACCGCCATCGCCCGGCCGTGGGGAATGGACTGGTCGGTGCTCGGTGGGCGGGCGCAGCTGAACGACGCCCGGGTCCCGGCCGTGCTGCTGCTGGCCTGGATGGTGCTAGTGGCCACCGTTGTCGCCTACCTCACCGGGGTCCTCGCGGTGCGCCATCTGTCACCGCCCGTGGCTGGAGTCGTCGCCTGTCTTGAGGCAGTGGTGGCAACCGTGCTGGCCTGGGTCTTGCTGGGGGAGCAGCTGTCGGCGCCCCAGATCTTCGGTGGCGCCGTGGTGCTCGTAGGCGCGTTCATCGCCCAGACCTCGGCCCCTCAACGCGCCCCGGCCACGCCGGTTGCGGGCTCGGTGCTCGCCGAGGCGGCCAGTGCGGACGGTCGGCAACCGTACGCGGACACCCGCCACGAGGAGCGCCCCACGACAGGCGACGGCCGTGCGCGCGGCGAGGGCGGACCGGATGTCGAGACGGAGTTGTCCGGCAACTCGCAGATCACCTAGTGTGATCATCATGCCGATGACTGTTCTGCCGCCCCCTGCCGCATAAGGCGGGCGGCCACCACCGGAAGACCGAGTTCGGGGCGAGGCCCTGAGCGGTTCGACGCTGCCCGCATACGGGACGACGCGACCAACTCAAGCTGAACTCAGCTGTCTTCCGTGGGAGAACATTCGTGCTTACTCCTGTGCCCTCCGCCCTGCCCGTGGGCCGAGGGCTGGCCTACGTCACCTTCGCCGCCACCACCTGGGGCACCGCCGGTGCGGCGGCCTCGCTGCTGTACGACACCAGCGGCCTCGGCCCCCTCGCGCTCACCTTCTGGCGCACGTTGGGCGGCCTCGTCCTCATGCTTCCCGTGGTGCTGCTACGCGCCCGCCGCCGGGGGCCGATCGCACCGCGCCCGCGAGCCTCGCGGCGCGACCGTACGCTGCGCGTTCTCGTCACCGGCCTGGGGCTCACCGTCTTCCAGGCCGCCTACTTCGAGGCGGTTGAATCCACCGGGCTCGCAGTCGGAACCGTCGTCACGCTGGGCGCGGCCCCGGTGCTGGTTGCCCTGGCCGGGCGGGTCGTTGTCGGGGAACGGCTCGGCCTCGGCGGCGTGTTCGCCGTCAGCGGGGCACTTGCGGGCCTGCTGGTCTTGGTGCTGGGCAGTGAGGGGACTGGCGCTGTACGCCCGGCCGGGGTGGGGCTCGCGCTGCTCTCGGCCGCTGGGTACGCCACCGTCACCGTCTACACCCGCTACCTGGGTCGTGACGGCGGCGGCTCCGATCCGTACACCACCACGCTGACGTCGTTCGCCGTGTGCACTGCGTGCCTGTTGCCACTCGCGCTGGCGGAGGGTCCGCTACCGCAGGCGCACCACCTGGGCCACACGATAGGACTCATGGTGTACATCGCTGCGGTGCCCACGGCGCTGGCCTATGGCCTGTACTTCACCGGGCTGGCCGTGGTGCGCGCCACCACCGTCTCCGTGATCACGCTCATCGAGCCCGTCACGGCGGCAGTCATCGCCGTCGCGCTGCTCGATGAGCGGCTTACCACCGCGACGGTGATCGGCACCACCGTGCTGCTGTGCGCGGTCGCCGCCTTGGCCCTGGCCGAGGCACGGGGCGCTGGCGCGGCCGGAGGCGGCACCGCACCAGCCAGCTGAACGGCCTGCCGGCCGACCTGCCACGGGTCGAGCGCGCCGGCTGGACCGGCATGTTCGACCCGTGGGCGCCGGGTGCTTGACCGGGGCAGCCGAGTGCTGCACGTACGCACCGGGCCGGAGCGGACGGCCGTTGGCGGCACCGCTGGCACCGCTGGCACCGCTGGCACCGCTGGCACCGCTGGCAGCAACTGGTCAGCTCGTTGTGGGCTCCCAGGCGCCGCGCCGTACCTGGTGCGCTCGCGCCTGGGCGTCGCGCGGCGCGCCGCGCGAGGTCAGCGCGTCCGCCGTCCGCTGCCGGGTCCACTCCGACTTGTGGTTGCCGTACTTGAACTTCGCCCGTACGCCCGTCACCTCAAGCCGCACACCGCGGATGCCGGACAGGGCGCTGCCGTACGGTTCCTGCGCGGCGGCGACGGGCGCGGAGCCGCCCTCCGGCTGGAAGTGCGCGAGCTGGCGGGTGAGCAGCGCCGCCTTGGCGTGCGGATCATCGACGAGGTGCGCGGTGCAACTGAGCTGCACTGCCGCATAGAAGCTGGTGGGAACGCCGTGCTCGGGTGGTGTGCCGTCGGCGGCCATCCATGGGCCTGGCACAAAGACATAGTCGTCCGCGACGCTCAGCAGGACCTCCGGGTGCGCCTCGATCGCCGGCCAGATCGGATTGGGGCGAGCGAGGTGGACCAGCACTTCCTGGCGCTCACCGTCGTACGCGAAATGCGTGGGTTGCACCAGCGGCGGGGTGCCGGGTGGGCCGTTGACGGCCAGGTGGCCGAAGTCGTGGCCGGCCAGCCACGACTGCCACTCGGTGTCGTCCTGTGCGGCGTCCCAGGGATGGATCAGCATCTGTGCGCTGCCTTTCTTGCGGTTCTCCGTTGGTTCTGTGCTGGTCTCGCGCCCGGTCAGTGGCCTGGGAGATAGTCAGGGGCCGGGATGCCGGAGGCGAGGTCATCCGATGGCAGCGGCGTGCCATAGTGCCTGGCCACGGGCAGTACCCCGGCCCAGTGCGGCAGTTCGAGATCTTCGGGCTCGTCGTTGGGGCCGCCCTCGCGCCACTTCGCCGACACCTCCGCGAGGTCGAGGCGGAGCACGGCGGTGGCGGCCAATTCCCTGGCGTTCGCGGGCCTGCAATCAGCGGCGCGGCCTGGCACCACATGGTTGACCAGGGCGTCGAGTGCGGCGGTGCGCTCGGCCGGGTCGGTGACCTGGCGCGCGATGCCGTGCACCACGACGGAGCGGTAGTTGATGGAGTGGTGGAACGCCGAGCGCGCGAGCACCACGCCGTCCAGATGGGTCACGGTCAGGCACACCGAAAGGCCCGGCTGCTGCTCGGCCTGCCTGTCCTTTGGGATGGCTCCATCGGTGGGTGGGGCCGTTGGCGCAGGATCGGTGCCCGGGCCCGCGAGAGGTGCTGAGGGGCTTGCGGTTGCGGCCGGCGAGTTGGAGCTTTCCCCCGTGACCGATGCCGGCCTTTGCGCGCTTTCGCCGGCCGTCGCGGTCGGCGTTGTCCCCTCGTCGACGTCGGGCGCCGGCGCGGTTCCCTCGTCGGTGGCGGGTGCTGGCGTCGCTGCACCCGCCATGCGTAGCGGACGCGATCCCGTGGAACCGTGGACGTAGAGGCGCTCACCCACCCGGGCGTAAAGCGTCGGCAGGACGACCGGGGCGCCATCCCGTATGAAGCCGAGATGGCATACGTAAGACTGGTCAAGGAGCGAGTGGACCAGGTCGCGGTCGTACGAGGCTCGCTCACGGTCCCTGGTCGGGACGGTGCGGTTGGTCGGTTCGTACGCACCAGGCGCCGTGCCGTCGGCGGCCCTGCCGGACGCTGGCGGTGCGGCGGCGAGTGGGGGGACGGCGGATTCGGCGGCGGCCATTGCCTTCTCCTTTGTATTAGTGCATACTTGGCTTTGTGCTAGGAGAGTATCGGATCGAAGGGCGGCGTGCCGTGGAAATCGCCGCCAGCGTGGAGCGGGCCGTCGGGGTGGGCGGGCTCGCTCCCGGTGAACTATTGCCACCCATGCGGGAGTTGGCCGTCGAGCTGGGAGTCAACCCCAATACGGTGGCGGCTGCGTACCGGCATCTGCGTGACCGCGGCGTAATCGAGACGGCTGGGCGACGGGGTAGTCGAGTGCGACCTCGCCCGGCGAGCACGGCGCGGGAGATGATAGGCGTCGATGTGCCCGATGGCACTCGGGACCTGGCGACGGGAAACCCGGATATCGCGCTGCTACCTCGGCTCGGGCAGGCGCTGGCAGCGGCGGCTGAGCAGTACGAGGAGCAGCCCATGCTCTACGGGGCGCCGCTGATTTCCCCTGGCCTTGAGCGACTGGCGCGTGCCGCGCTGCTGGCCGATGGGGTGCCGGATGGGCCGATCATCGTTGCCTCGGGCGCGCTCGACGGGATAGAGCGCGTGCTCGCGGCCCATCTGCGACCGGGTGATGTGGTGGCGGTCGAGGACCCGGGATGGGGCAGCCTGCTCGACCTCATCCCCGCGCTCGGGCTGCGGCCCGTCCCGGTGGCGTTGGACGAAGACGGCCCGTTGCCCGCCCAGGTGGAGCGCGCGGTGCAGCAGGGCGCCAGGGCGCTGGTGGTCACCAGTCGTGCGCAGAATCCCACCGGAGCGGCGATCAGTGCCGCGCGCTCCCAAGAGCTGCGCGCCATGCTCGCCGACCAACCGGGTCTGTTGCTGATCGAGGACGATCATGGACATGGCATCGTGGATCTGCCCCTGCATCCGCTGGCCGGAGCCACCGACCACTGGGTGTTGGTGCGCTCGACGGCCAAGGCATACGGACCGGATCTGCGGCTAGCCACGCTCACCGGGGACTCGGTCACGGTGGACCGGGTAGGCGGCCGATCGCGCCTTGGGCCTGGTTGGGTGAGCCATCTGCTCCAAAACGCGGTCATATGGCTGTGGGAGACCGAGGCCGTTCGGCCGGAGCAGGTCGCGGCGTCGTACGCCGAGCGGCGCGACCCCCTCATCGAGGCGCTGGCGGAGCGGGGAATCGATGCGCTCGGCCGCAGCGGGATGAACGTCTGGGTGCCGGTCCCCGATGAGACCGGCGCTGTCTCCCGGATGTTGCATGCCGGTTGGGCCGTGGCCCCCGGGGCCCGGTTTCGGATGGCCTCCCCGCAGGGCATCAGGCTGACCATATCGGCGATCGATGTGGAGGAGGTTGAGGTGGTCGCGGACGCCGTAGCGGCTGCGATACGCCCGGCCCTCGCGGGACGCTACGGCTGACGGGGCTTCTTCGCGGGGCGCCCCTGGGTTGAACGGCGCGGGCCGCGCTGGGTGAGTGCGGCGCCCGCGAGGACGATGACCGCGCCGACGGGGGTGTTCCAGGTCAGCGCCTCATCCAGGACCAGGACGCCTGCTGCTGTCGCGATCACCGGGATGAAGTAGGTGACCAGGGTCGCCGTAGTGGGCCCCACCTCGGCGACCATGCCGTACTGGAGGAGGAAGGCCAGTCCGGTTCCGAGTACGCCAAGTGCCAGGACGGACAGCAGCGGAAGCATGGGGAGGGAGTCCGGGAAGGTGGCGAAGAAGGGAGTGACCAGGCCGAGTTGGGCCGTGCCGAGCAGCAGTTGGCCGCCGGCCATGGAGACATTGGAGTGCGGGACCTTCGCCAGGGTGCGGCGCACATAGATCCAGCCGACCGCGTAGCTGAGCGAGGCGATCAGCGCCATTACGGTGCCCCCCGGGTCTTGACCGGAGAAGCCCTGCCAGGCACCGAGCACGGTCAACACGCCGATGAAGCCCAGGCCGAGGCCGGCGATGCGGCGGCGGGTGGGGCGGTCCTCCGACAGCGCTACGAGGGAGAGGGCCATGCCCCAGAGCGGGGTGGTGGCGTTGCAAATACCGGCGAGCGTTGAGGAGATGTGCAGTTCCGCGTACGCGAACAGCGAGAACGGGAGGGCGTTGAGCAAAAACGCGGCCACAGTCAGATGGCCCCAAGTGCGGGCGCCGCGCGGCAGCCGCTCCCGCTTGATGGCCAGCACCACGAGCAAGACGAGCGTGCCGAACAGCAACCGTCCCAGGGTCACGTACAGCGGCGCGAAGCCGTCCGTTCCCACTTTGATGAACAGAAAGCTGAAGCCCCAGATCAGCGAGAGCACGGCGAACCGTATGCGCCAGTCGAAAAGCCGCCGGTGTCTGCCGGGAGGCGCGGACGCGGCCGTGCCTGACGGTTCTGTGGCCGTGGCGTAGGCGGTCTGCGCAGGTGTGGACGCCGATGCGTCCGGTGACTCGCCGGTCACCGCGGCCCGCCCATCTGGGAGCGGCGCGCAACCGGTGCCATGGGTCTTGGCCTGGCCCATTGCCGGGTCGGTGGTGATCGCTGCGGATTGGCCGGGCTGGGGTGGGGTGCTAGCGGAAAGGGGGGTGCCTGGGGTGGCGCGTGGGACGGAGGGTGTGCGCATGGTTATCACCATGGTGGTTGAAACCAATTAGGACAAGCGACTTTTCGTGGGCGCCATCACGTAGTATCGCTTACATGTTGAACCTGGACCGTCTACGGACGCTCTACGCTGTCGCTCGTCATGGCTCCGTCAGCGCCGCCGCCGATGGACTGCACGTGACCACTTCCGCCGTGTCCCAGCAACTGGCCAAGCTGGAGCGCGAAACCGGTCAGCAACTCCTGGCCAAGAACGGCAGAGGAGTGCGCCTAACCGATGCCGGGCGACTCCTCGCCGATCACGCCTCGCGCATCCTGTCCCAGGTCGAACTGGCCCAGTCCGATCTCGAAGCCCAGCGTGGTCAGGCCGTGGGGGAGCTGCTGCTGGGTGCCTTCCCCACCGCAGCGCGCGGGCTGTTTCCCGCCGCACTCGTCCGGCTACGTGAAGAGCACCCTCAACTCCGTGCCCGTCTTCGGGAAATGGAGCCCGACGAGGCGGTCCCGGGAGTCGTGCGCGGGGATGTGGACCTGGCGGTGGTCCTCGACTGGTACAACAAGCCCCTCCCCATGCCCGGTGGCTTGGTCAAGGCGCCGCTCCTCGACGACCCTGCCGACGTGGCGTTGCCGGCCTCGCACCCGCTGGCTAACCGGAGCGAGGTGGACCTGGAGGAGTTCGCGGGGGATGAGTGGGTCTCCTGGCCCAAGGGTGAGTTCTGCCACGACTGGTTGATGCTCACGCTGCGCGGCGCGGGCATCGAGCCCCGTATCTGCCATATGGCAGAGGAGCACCACACACAACTCGCGCTCATCGCGGCCGGGCTAGGGGTGGCGGTCGCACCGCGACTCGGACGTGGACCGATTCCGGAAGGAGTGCGGGTGGTGCCGGTACGGCACACCATGCGGCGGCATATCTACGCCATCTGGCGGGCGGACGCCGACCGTAGACCGTCCATCCGGGCGGCCGTAGACGTACTGCGTACGGCCGCGGCGGAGCTCGACACGAGAGCAGACGTGGGCCCCGCACGGGCGGTGGGGTCCACGGGACCGGCAGAGCCGGCGGAGCGAACGAGGCTGGCGGAGCCTGTGAGGCCGGCCGTGCGGGGCGGTGCCGGGGCGGGGGAGCATCCTGCCTAACGACTCCGAGCCCGGTGGGCGGCCCGGAGCGAGGGGAACCCGGAGCGTGGCGGCGCCGGAGCGTGGCGGCGCCGGCGGCGGGGCGGCGCAGTAAAGACCCCGCCCAACTGCTGCGCGTCCGCGCGGGCGCCTCGCCCAAAAGCGCCCACGGCAGCCCGGAGCGGCACTCGGTGTGAGCCAAGGTGCGGGGGAGAATGACCGCGCGGCTCGAAGGGGCACGGTGCGGGCGAAGGTGGTCGAGTGTGCCGGCGCGGCCCGCCCGGCTTAGGAGCAGGCGGGGCCGGCAGGCATCAGGTGGGTCAGCTCGGTTGTCGGGTGGGCATGATCGTGACCTGCTGGAGGTTCACGCGCGGCGGCAGCGTGGCGATGAAGCCGACGGTCTCGGCGATGTCCTGCGGGGTGAGCCACTCCACCGTTTCCTTGGAGCCCTCCAGCCACTCCCGCACCCCGTCGTCGGTGACGTGGCTTTGTAGTTCGGTGCCGACGATGCCCGGTTCCAGTGCCGACACCCGTACGTTCTTAGCGCCCAGCTCGACCCGCAGATGACGCGAGAGGTGGGTGACGTACGCCTTGGTCCCGGAGTAGACGGCGAAGTTCGGGAAGATGTTCTGTGCCGCGATCGACGAGGTGTTGATCAAGTCGGCGACGCCACGCGCGTCGGCAGCCTTGACCAACTGCGGGGTAAACGCGCCGATGGCGTTCATCAGCCCGGTGATATTCAGGTCGATCTGCCGCTGCCACTGATCGGCGGCCAGTTCCTCGATGGGGGCGGGCAGCATCACGCCCGCGTTGTTGAACAGCAGGTCAGCGCCGCCCAGTTCGGCCGCCACCCGGTCGGCAGCCGATCGCACCGCCGCGGCATCGGTTGCGTCAGCGGCGATCGCCAGGGCGGTGCCGCCGTTGTTCTCGATCCGGGCGACCAACGTGCTCAGCCGGTCCGCGCGTCGAGCCAAGACGGCGACGCGTGCCCCCAGCCCCGCGAGGTGCTCGGCCGATGCCTCGCCGATGCCGCTGGAGGCGCCGATGACAACCGCCACGCGACCGGTCAGGGGCTTGGCGAGGGTTTCTATGGACATGGGGCACACCTTCCGAAGGGAGCTGAAGCAAGGAGCGGGGCCGTGGCGATCCATCGGCCTCGGCCACCAGCACACCACCCTCGAAGCTGCATTGAAGGTGCTCTAGCAGGCCCTCAGCAGGCAGGTACCGAGGAGGCAGGTACTGGCAGGGCCACCCGGCGAGGAGTCGGCAACGCACAGGTGATTCACACTGGGGGCATGGATCGTAGAAGCGAGATTTCTGATTTTCTGCGCTCCCGTCGAGCCCGCATGACACCCGATCGGGCGGGGCTGGCAGCGGACGGTCGGGCCCGACGGGTGCCAGGTCTGCGCCGCGATGAGGTCGCTCGCCTTGCCGGCGTGAGCACCGAGTACTACACCCGTCTCGAACAAGGCCGTGCGGGGACGCCCTCCCCGGAGGTCGTCGAGGCCCTTGCCCGCGCGCTTCAGCTCGATCTCGCGGAGCGCGAGCACCTCACCGATCTGCTGGTACGGCACGCCCCGGCCCGGCGCACTCCCGCCAGTCCGCAGCGGGTCCGCCCGGGCCTGCATCTGGTGCTCAAGACCCTGGAGCACGTCCCCGCTTTCATCCTCGGCCGGCGCACCGATGTGTTGGCCGCTAATCGCCTGGCGCGCGCGGTCCTGACCGATTTCGACGCCCTTCCCGTCCCACAGCGCAACCTCGCCCGCTACTACCTCTTGGACCCGGACGCCCGAGACCGCGTAGGGGATTGGCCTCAGATCGCCGCCGAGACGGTCGCCGTCCTGCGCCTCGAAGCGGGTCGCTATCCGCATGACCGGCGGCTCGCCGACCTCGTGGGCGAGCTCACCCTGCGTTCACCCGAGTTCTCCACCTGGTGGAACGACCACCGCGTCCTGCGCCGAACCCATGGCACCAAGCACTATCACCACCCCGTGGTCGGCGATCTACACTTCGCCTACGAGTCCTTCCAGCCTCCCGGCGACAGCGACCAGACCCTGTGCGTCTACACCACCGAACCCGGCTCTCCCACCGCCGAAGCCCTACGCCTGCTGAGCAGTTGGGATGCCCCAGGACCGCCGGCGCACACTCCATCCGCAGACGCACGCTAAGCGTGCAGGGCATCACCCGTGTCGAACGTGCTGCCGTGCCAACAACAGTGGCCGGAGCTCACGGTGCACCCTGGCCAGGCGGGCGTTCGTAGGTTGCGTACGGACGCGGTGGCCCGGCGTTTAGCCGCTGAGGGACTGGTGGAGGAAGTTCGCCTGGAACCGCAGCAGGTTTTCGGTGACCGCATGGTCCGCGGGCAGATGGGTGGCCCCCGGGAGCGGCAGCACCGTGTGCGGCCGTCCGGCCGCCAGTAGTTCCGCCGAGAAGCGCAAGGTATGGGCCACCACGACGTTGTCGTCCGCGAGCCCGTGGACCAGCAACAGCGGGCGGCGCAGCAAATGCGCATGGCCGACCAGCGAAGAGCGGTCGTACGCCGCAGGCTCCTCAGCCGGATGGCCCAGGAAGCGCTCCTTCCAGTGTGTGTCGTATAGCCGTTGATCGGCGGGGGCGGCGCCGGCGACCGCGGCGTGGAAGACCTCCGGTCGGTGCAGCACGGCCGCAGCCGCTAGAAAGCCGCCGAACGACCAGCCGCGGATCGCCACCCGTTCGAGGTCGAGGCTGGGGTGGTCGGCGGCTGCCGCGTGCAGGGCGTCCACCTGATCGTCCAGCGCGAAGGTAAGCTGGTCGCGGTGGATGGCCTTCTCCCAAGCCGGTCCGCGCCCCGGGGTGCCCCGGCCGTCAGTGACCAGGACCGCGAAACCCTGCTCGGCGAACCACTGCGATACGCATGACCACCAGCCGCGGCAGCGCCGTACGAGACCTATGCTCGGTCCACCGTACGGATCGACTAGCACGGGCAGCTTTTGGGCACCGGGCGTGTGCCACGAGGGCAGGTACAGGGCGCTGCGCAGCTCCCGCTCGCCGAGTTGGAGGAAGGTTGGGCGCGGCGTGAGCAGTGGCTCCTCGGCGTATGAGTCGATGCGCCCCACGGGTGCGCCGTCCCGCAGCACCGTCACGGCGTCCCCTTCGAGCGTGCGGCTGTCGAGCACCACGGTTCCGCCGCCGCACACCGCGTCGTGCACACCGGGGCCCTCGCTGATGCGGCGGAGGCCTTCGCCCGGCGCGAATGACCACACATGGCGTTCGGTCGGTTCCTCGCTCGCGGCGAACAGCACCCGCTCGCCATCGGTGCCGAGCACGGCCTCGACCTGGAGCCCGGCGGGTGTCTGCGCCACCTGCACGGTCATCGTCGCCCCCGCGCTGTGGCTCCCGGAGCAATCGTCGTTCGCGACGGTTTGCGTGGCGTCGGTGCCTATCGGCGCCACCCGTAGCCCTCGGGTGTCGGCAGTCTCCGTTGGCCACACGCGGGCGCCGGAGGTGGTGCGTGCGGGAATGCCGGGCACGATCTCCACCCATGCCGGGTCCCGCCGTTCGTGCAGCACGCGGGTCTCGCCGGTGTCCGGGTCGGCAGTCAACACCCGCATCGTGCGCTGGTCGCGGCTCTGTACGGTCAGTACGGGCCGGGGCCGGACGGCCCCCGGCGAGCCAGCAGCCGGGGCGGCCCCCCGCGGGGAGCCCGCGGCGCCGGGCCGTACGCCCCCTACCGCCGTCTCCCAGCCAGCGGTCACCAGGTACTCAAACGCCGCCCGGTCCCAGCGCACTTCGGTGCGCTCGCCGTCGAGGGGGAGGACGTGCAGCGAGACGTCCGCGTTGGCGGTGCCGGCCGAGGGGTAGCGGACGGCACGTGGCCGCTGGAGGGGGTTCGCCGCGTCGCCGATGAACCAGCGCTGTACGGGGGTGACATCCACCCGTGCTACGAGCAAGGCCCGGCTGTCCGGCGCCCACCAAAAGCCGCGGCTGCGGCCCATCGATTCGGCGGCGACGTACTCGGCTAGTCCGTAGCTGACCTCCGGGCCCTCCGGTGCGAGCAGTAGCCGATCCGTTCCACCGCCTTGCCGGGGCCCGGGAGCCCCGGCCGAGCTGGGCGCTGCCGCGCTGTGTGGCGGCTGCGAGGCCTTCCTTGCTGTGCTGCCGCCCATCCGGTGGGCACTTTCGTGCGTTGCCGGGCTTGCCGGCGAGGTCAGTTCCACTACATGCAGCGCGCCCGCCGTGACGTAGCCGATCCATCGCCCGTCCGGGGAGAGCTGGGGATCGACAACCGGGCCAGCGGCCGAGACGGGGAACGGCGCACTGCCGTCAGTGCGTACGGCCCACAGCGCGCCCCGGAGCGCGAAAGCGGCCACATGCCCCCGGCGGTCGGTGCTGTAGGAGACCACGCCCTCCGAGCGCTCCCGGGCGCGCTCCCGGCGCAACCGTTCCGCCGCCGGAACCTCGCCGCCTACGCCCGTGAGCAGCCGGGGGTCGGCGAGCGTGCGCTCCTTGCCAGCTTCCCAGACCCAGAGCGAGCTGACTGGATCGCTGCCGCTCGCTGAGCGGACGAAGAAGACGCGACTGCCATCGGCCGAGACGGTGAACTGCCGGGGAACGCCCAGGGCGAAGCGGTGGGTGCGAGCGAACTGGGCCGGGAAATCGGTGGCGTTGTCCATCCCGACACTCTTCCAGGCCAGACCATGCTAAAACCACAGAACTGATCTTGGTCAGTCAGCGGGCTTTTCCCAGATGGAGACGTGCTGCTGGCTCTCGCCGGTGAACGGCGCGCGGGACCACCCCTCCCACCGATCACGCAGCCGCAGCCCGGCGAGCCGGGCCATCAGGTCCAACTCCGCGGGCCACACGTACCGGAAGGGGACGGACCAGTACGTGGCGCGCTCGCCGGCGATGGTGACGTAGTGCGAACTCATCGCCTGGGTGGCCACGTCGTAGGTGTCGAACGCCCACTGCGTCGGGCTGATGCGAAACGGTACGGCGTTTTGCCCCGGCGGCAGGCGGCGTAGATCCGGGACCCCCACCTCCACGACAAAACAGCCCCCGGGCCTCAGTTGGGCGGCGACGTTGCGGAAGCAGTCCACTTGGGCATCCTGCGTCGTCAGATTGTTGATCGTATTGAAGACGAGGTAGGCCACTGAGAACGT
The DNA here is from genome assembly GCF_014203645.1 of Streptomyces zagrosensis. Lineage (GTDB taxonomy): Bacteria > Actinomycetota > Actinomycetes > Streptomycetales > Streptomycetaceae > Streptomyces > Streptomyces zagrosensis. The sequence goes on from NZ_JACHJL010000017.1 coordinate 38,606, forward strand.
GCCTCCCACTCGCGTCGTCGCGAAGTCACCGATGGTCACGTCGATGGCGTCGCTGCCCGGCTTGGCGCTGAGCCGGGCGGCCATGGCGCGGGACATTTCGACGCCGTGCACCGAAACCCCGCGGTTGGCCAGTGGCAGCGCGATCCGCCCGGTGCCGATGCCGAGTTCGAGTGCCCGCCCAGCACCGGCGAGTTCGGCCAACACATCAACCGCCGGGTCCACCACCTCTGGCCGGAACATATCCGCGGCCGACTCGTCGTAGTCGGCCGCGATGTCTTCCCCGAAGTAGCCGTCCTCAGCACGCATCCCGCGACGGTACCGCCCGCGGTGTACTGGACGCGCCTGGTTTTCCACCGGGGAAGCGGCGGCATGGCGCGGACGCACCGAGGTCGTGCCGCAACCAGGTAACGCGAGGCGCGGATAGGGGACTTCGGGCCATCGGTCGGCGCCGAGAGGTACCGGACACCCGCCCCGAAGTCTCGTGCCCTGGAGCCGCTGGCAGCGCGCGTCAGCGGCCGTTCCAAGCTCCCCAGTCGTCGATGGCCGCGAGACAGCGTTCGACAATCGGCAGCCGAAGCGGCCAGTGGCGGCCCTCCCGCTGGATTCCCATGACGTGCAGCGCGAGGGGAGTGGCGAGGTTCCACGGCAACGCCGCTCGAATGTCGTCCACACAGCGGTCGAGTTCGTACCCTTCGACTCCGCGCGCCACGAGCGTGCCGTGGTACTCCCGCACCAGCGCGGTTTCGATCTCGCGACGTACCTCCGTGCGCAGGCTGGTGGCCAGCAGTCTGGCCACGTCCAGTGGGCCGCAACCGTGCTGCACGAACTGGAAGTCGATGAACCGGGCATCGTGCGATTGGCCGCCCGAACCAAAGGCGATGTTTTGGCTGTGGAAGTCCCCGTGCACGACGGTACGGGGTGACGCGCCCAGCCGAGCAGCGAGCTTGTCGTATCCCGCCAGCAGCCGGCGCGGGGCGTCCCCCAGTGCGGTCGGCCATGGACCACCGTACGAGCGAAGCCACCGCGCGCAGAAGCCGGCGACCGCGGAGTCCTGGGGCGCGGTGAGCCAACGCAGATCGCGCGGCAGGTCGCGTCCCCACCAGTGGGCGTGCAGGACGGCAAGCTTGCGGACCGCAGCCAGCGCCTGGCTGTCGGAGTAGCCGTCGATTTGTCTGACGAAGCCGCTGTCGCCCAGGTCCTCAAGCAATAACCAACTCTGGCCGGTTCGCTCGTCGAGTCCGCTGCCAACCACCAAGGGGGCGAGCGCCTCGGGCAGTGTGGGAACGACGCCGCGGTAGAACTTCACCTCCATAGCGGCCAGTTGTGGCCCCTCGTCGAAGACGTCGGATGCGGTCTTCAAGACCAACGACGCGGGCCCAGCCGGCTTCCCCGCCGCGTACTCAAGGTGCACTCTGGCGACCGCGCCCACCAGCCCGGACCCGCCCATCCGAGCCACTCGCGACGCCACGACGCGACCATCGCCGGGCAGCGCGCCTCCGTCCCGCAGGAGACCGGTCAGCGTCTCGGCGCTCTCGGCGGCGTTCGCTTTGTCGAGCACGGAAGAGAGACGGGGGCTGGGTGCCACAAGGCCACCTCACGTGTCGTTTCGCAATGCGAAGGGCGAAGACGCTGATCGCTCGTCATGTCAGCACCGTAGAGCCACGGGGGCTGCGTGCAGAACATCGGCCTGGTGCTGTGGCATGTGAAGCACGACGGCTCGGCTGCCTGGGCATGTCTGGGCCCAGGCGGAGCTCAGCGGAGGGCGACACCCGGGGTGTCTCCGTGGCCGAAAGGCTGCGGGGGTGTACGGGGCGTTGCCCGGCAGAGCCCGCGCACGCCCCTGCGACCTGCCGCGCGCCCGTCACTCAACGTTTAGCGAGCGCACTCGGGCCTCGCTGCGAGGGGTCACCTTGGCGGCGGGGCCCCGGAGTGCTGTGTCGAGTGAACGCCCACACCACGAGCCCCAGGCAACTGAACGCGGCGCCCAGTGCGCATACGGCACCCCAGCCGGCCACCGTGTACAGGGAGGTCGCGGCGATGGCGCCGGTGGCGCTGCCGACCGAGTAGAAGACCATGTATCCGCCGATCAGCCGGCTGCCCGCGGTCGGGTGCAGCGCATAGATCAGTGTCTGGTTGGTGACATGGACCGCCTGCACGGCGAAGTCGAGCAGGATCACCCCGATGACCAGGGCCCACAGCGAGCTACGGGTGAAGGCCAAAGGCAGCCATGAGGCGGCGAGCAGCGCCAGGGCGATGCCGGTGGTCCGCTGGGAGAGTCCGCGGTCATTCAGGCGGCCCGCCACGGTCGCGGCCAGGGCCCCAGCGACACCGATCAGGCCCAGCGCCCCGATCGCGCTGTGGGAAAAGAAGTACGGGGCCTCACTGAGCGGCAGTGCGACGCTGCTCCACAGAGTGCTGAAGGAGGCGAAGATCAACAGGCCGAACAGGGCTCGGAGCCGCAGCAGTCGTTCTCGTGCGAACAGGGTGACCGTGGAGCGTAGGAGCTGTCCGTAGCGCCAGGTCGCCGGTGGAGCGTCGCCGTGGCGCGGCAGCACTCGATACAGGACCAGGGCGAGCAGGGCGGTGAGCGACGCCGAGGCGAGGTAGACGGTGCGCCAGCCCGCGAGATCGGCCATGAGGCCGGATGCGGTGCGGGCGAGCAGGATTCCGATGACCACGCCGCTGGTCACCAGACCGACGACCCGTCCGCGCCCGGCGGGATGGGCCAGTGCTGCCGCGAAGGTCAGCAGCGTCTGCGTGACGGCCGCAAGAAGCCCCATCGCTGCCATGCCCGCGAGCAAGATTGCCGCCGTGGGGGCGGCGGCTACCACGGTCAGCGCCACCACTAGGAGCAGCAACTGGGCCACGATGAGCCGTCTGCGGTCGGCCACGTCGCCCAGCGGCACGAGGAAGAAGAGCCCCATTCCGTATCCGACATGCGTGAGGGTGACCACGCTTCCGACGAGTGCCGGGCTCATGGCGAGGTCGTGGCCCATGGTCACCAGGAGCGGCTGGGAGAAGTAGACGTTGGCCACCGCGGCCCCGCAGGCGACGGCGAACAGCATGACGACGCCACGGGACAGGACGAACGCGGAACCTTCCCCGCTGTGGTCCTGGCTGTGTTGTGTCGCAGCCTCACCGTTACCGGGCATCAGCACTCCTCCGTACATCTGGTTTCAACTTGCTACCAGTGGCGACGCTAGCCTTTTTGGTAGCATGTTGCAACCGATGTGAGAGAAGGAAGCCATGGTGACCAGGACGCGTTTTGACGACAGCGAATGTCCCGTCGCCCGATCCGTGGACGCGATCGGCGACTGGTGGTCCCTGCTGATCGTGCGGGACGCCTTCGACGGAAGCCGGCGCTTTGGAGAGTTCCAGCGCAGCCTTGGCGTGGCGAAGAACATCCTCACCGCGCGGCTGCGCACCTTGGTCGCCGGTGGTGTCCTTGAATCCGTCCCCGCCTCGGACGGCAGCGCCTATCGCGAGTACGTACTGACTCCGAAGGGCGAGGCGCTTTTTCCCGTCATCGTGGCGCTGCGACAGTGGGGCGAACAGAACTTCTTCGCCCCTGGTGAACCGCACTCACAGTTGGTCGATCGCCGAGGGGGACATCGCCTGCGTGCACTCGAAGTGTTGTCTGCGGACGGGCGACGGCTCGACCCCGACGACACCACCGTCCATAAGATCTCCACCCGGTGACCTGACGTGCTGCTCCAACTCCTTGCTCCGCACAGCGTCGTGCCCGCCCCAGGTGATGGAGGCCACCTGGGGCGGGCACGCGCGAAACGAGAACGATGCGAGGTGAGCTGGCCGTTGTAGTCGGGGAGCTCGAAGCCCCGCTCGTGCTTCTTGAATTCCGGCTCGCCCGGCCGGTTTCCGACATGTATGGGCATGATGCGTTGTCGAGCAGGCCGCGCGCCGCCACTTATCGACCTTGCTCATCAATGGGTCGATCGCGGGGCATCTCGATGCCCAGCCGCAGAGCCCGGCATGCTGATTACTGGATTGGGCAGCGTTGGCCTGTTCGCCAGTTCGCCGTGGCGGCGGCAATGACAGTGCTCAGCCTGTCCCGGGCGTCCACCAGATCGCCGATCCGGCTGTCGATGCGATCCCGTTCCGCCGAAAGCCGGTCGAGCAGCTCTGGCGTGGCCTCACCGTTCACGACACACGGCAGCAGATCCGCGATCGCCTTGCTCGGTAGCCCGGCGGCGTACAACTGCTGGATCAGCTGGACACGGTCGGCCGAGCTGTCCGGGTACTGCCGCTGGCCGCTGGGGCTGCGTTGTGAGGCGAGCAAGTTCTGTTCCTCGTAGTAGCGCAGCGCCCGAACGCTGACGCCTGTCCTGGTGGCGAGCTCGCCGATACGCATCATGTCTCTCCGATGTGAGCCGGACCACACTTCTTGCCTCTGACGTCAGCGTCAGGTTTTAGCGTATCTCGCGACGGCTCACTCCCTCCGCCGAGGCGCAGGACGAGACCGTGACCACCCTGTTCGACAGCATTCCCAGCGGACATGCGAAGGAATATCAACTGATGACTGCATCAGACGCGGCAGCCACGAACGTCGCCATCACCGCCCCCGCCCCCGCCCCCATCGTCTCGGTGAAGCCAGTGGTGCTGGAAGCACCGGGCCGCGGTGAGGGTCTGCACGTAAGAATTTCCGCGCCGACAACCGGGAGCGAACTGCCGATCATCGTCTTCTCGCACGGTTTCGGGTCGTCGTTGCACGGCTACGGTCCTCTGGCCGACTTCTGGGCTACTCACGGTTTCGTGGTGATTCAGCCCACCCATCTGGACTCCAGGACCGTGGGTCTTCCCCAGGGCGATCCCCGCACACCGCGGCTCTGGCGCTTTCGCGTCCAGGACGTAAAGCGCATCCTTGACCAGCTTGATCTGCTGGAGGCCGCCGTTCCCGGTCTCAGTGGGCGCCTGGATCGAAGCCGCATTGCCACGGCAGGACACTCCTTCGGCGGCCAGACGGCGGGTAATCTCCTGGGCCTTCGCGTCCTCGATCCGGTGAGCAACAGTGCGGAAGACCTGTCCGACTCGCGGATCAAGGCGGGCGTGCTGCTTGCTACGGCCGGCAGGGGCGGAGCCGACCTGACCCCCTTCGCGGCCGAGAACCTCCCGTGGTTGAAGGGGCCGGACTTCGCGCACATGACCACGCCGACCCTCGTGGTCGCGGGGGACAAGGACGAATCACCGCTGTCCGTCAGGGGGCCGGAGTGGCTCACCGACCCGTACCACCTGAGCCCGGGGCCCAAGAGCCTGCTCACTTTGTTCGGGGCGGAGCACTCCCTCGGCGGAATCGCCGGCTACGAAGTCCGGGAGACGACGGACGAGAACCCCGAGCGCGTGGCCCTGATCCAACGGGTCACCTGGGCCTACCTTCGCCACGCACTCGCCATCGAGGACGCCAACTGGACCGCCGTGCAGAAGGCTTTGTCGGAGAGCATCGCCCCCATGGGGCGGATCGAATCCAAGTGAGGCGCTGAGAGCAGCGGAGCACCTCCGGGGCGGTCGCAGCACTTGACGCGGCGTCAGCCCTGCGACCGCGGCGTCTGGCACCCGGGTGCACGAGCTCGGCGATACTTCCTGGAGACCGGTCTGGCCGACCACACCGACGCACGCTCAGATGCCTGTAGGTCGGCGGCGTCCGTCCGTACTCGGGGGCCCGGAAGTTCGACCGCGGCGAGGTGGAGGCGGGCGTCCATACCGAGGTTGACCTCCCCGTACGGGCGTACGTGAGACCAAAATGGCCGCGATGGCTACACGCAAGGCGTCCGCGAACGGCCCCCGCTCCAGCAGCCGAGCCAGCTCACTGATGAGCGGGTCAGCCGCAGGTCCCGGGTGCCATCGAGCCGTTTCCACCATCGAAGGTCCCGCGTCCAGACGCCGCCGCCACAAAAGGCGCGGCCGACCCTAGGGCGCCGATCCGTGGCGGGGACCGCTGCGCGATGGTCGGGCCGTGGTGTGGGCCGGTGCGGATCAGTGCGAGCGCTGGGCGATGAGTAGGCCCAAGCCGTCGAGGATGCGTTGCAGGCCGAACTCCCATGCCTGGTCCTGCCCGCCGTGCTGGGTCGCCGAGGCCAGCGCGGCGGTCACGGCGGGGTAGCGCTCGCCGTGCGCCTGCATCAACTCCCCAAGGGTGACGCTGAGTTCTGCTTCGGGGTTGCTCGCAGGACCCGCCGCGCGAGCCTGCTGGGCAATGGCACGTACGTGGCCGGCCAGCAGCACCACCGCATCCATCCGCTCGGCCCCCGAGAGGCCGGTGCCGTCCAGCGCGGCGATGGCCCGCTCCATCCAGGCAAGTTCCTTGGGCCCCACGATCCTGGGTCCGACGGTGGCGTCCAACAGCCACGGGTGCTGGTGGAAGACAGTGACCAGTTGGCGGGACCAGTCGCCGAGCTGCTCTCGCCAACCGCAGCGTGGCCCCTTCGGCGGTGTGGCGTCGCCGATCGCGTCTTCCACCATCAACGCGACCAGTTCGGCCTTGCCGGGTACGTACCGGTAGAGCGCCATCTTGGTGACGTCGAGCAGTCCGGCAACCCGTTGCATCGACACGCAGATCAGCCCCTGCGCATCGGCGACTTCGACGCCAGCCCGCGCGATCCGGTCCAGGCTGAGCGCCGGCTTGGGCCCTCGCGCCGGCTTGGGGCGGGGGCCCCAGAGCAGCTGTACGGCCGCACTCCGCTCATCACCCATCTTCTCCGCTCCCGTCCTCGGTCTTGCAAGCTGCCAAAACTGTGTCTACCGTACACACTCACAATCAGTGTCCAGTGGACACAGTTTGCAGGGAGTGGTTCCATGAGCAAGAGCGTCCTCATATCCGGTGCGAGCATTGCAGGCCCCGCGCTGGCCTACTGGCTCGGCCGCTACGGCTTCCAGCCCACAGTGGTCGAGTTGGCGCCGACCATCCGAGGCGGCGGCCAGGCGGTTGACTTCCGCGGTGAGACACACCTGAGCGTGCTGGAGCAGCTGGGCGTGCTCGCACAGTTGCGCCGAATCCAGACTGGTGGCAGTCCCATGCGCTTCGTGGACGAGCGCGGGCGGCAGTTGCTGCACCTGCCTGCCGAGTTCGCCGGCGGCGACGTGGAGGTGCCCCGCGGCGACCTGGCCGGGGTGCTCTACGAGCACAGCCTCCCGTACGCCGAGTATCTCTTCGGCGACTCGATCACCAGCCTCACCGAAACTGCCGAGGGCGTCCAGGTGGGCTTTCGGCACGGCGCCACGCGCCAGTTCGACCTCGTCATCGGCGCGGATGGGCTGCACTCCAACGTGCGGCGGGTTGCCTTCGGACCCGAGGAGAGGTTCGTCCGACACCTCGGCTACTACGCCGCCACCTGGCAGTTGCCCAACTACCTGGGCCTCGGGCCGGGCTCGGTGGCCTACAACACGCCGGGGCGGCTCGCCAGCGTCGGTGCAGACCACCGCGATCCGGCGAAGGCCGGCGCCTTCTTCGTCTTCGCCGCGTCCCAGCTCACATACGACCGGCATGCCCCGAAGCAGCAAAAGGCGCTGGTCACTACGGCGTTCGCCGATGTCGGCTGGGAGGTGCCACGGCTCCTCGACTCTATGCAGCAGGCCCCGGAGATGTACTTCGACTCGATCAGCCGGGCGGACGTGGACGTCTGGTCTCGTGGCCGGATATGCCTTGTGGGGGACGCCGCCTGCGGCGCGACCATCGGCGGCATGGGCACCGGAACCGGCGTGGTGGCCGCCTACGTGTTGGCCGGCGAACTCGCGCTGGCCAACGGCGACCACCGTGCGGCCTTCACTCGCTACGAGAACGCGGTGCGAAGCTATGCCCGAGGTTGTCAGAAGGGTGGCGAACGCACAGGGAAGTTCCTCGCTCCCGGCACCGCAGTCGGTCTCCGCGTCCGCAACAGTGTGCTGAACAGGCGCTTCCTGCTGAACTGGATGCTCAAGGAAGGGCAGAAGGTCAGCACCCTCGCCTTGCCCGACTACCGAGCCGAGCTCGGCCAGCTCAGGAGGTGACCAGGCGGATCACTGCTGAGCATGGGAAAGGTCGGGTAGGCGCCTGTTCAGCACTGCCGCAATGCGCCATCGCCCCCCTTGAGATGTGTCGGTGAACGATGAGATCGGTCGGCAAACGAGGGCACCGGCAAGGGTCCATGAACGGTCGGGGCTAGGCCTGGTTGGCGGGCGGTGTGGCGGCGAACTCGACGTCGCGGGACCTGCGCAGCACCCGGACGGCCTCGCGCTGGACCTTCCCTGATTCGGTGCGCGGCAGGTCGTCCACGAACTCCAAGAACCGTATGAGCTTGGGCGCGGGCAGATGTGCCCGTAGGTGCGCGAACAGTGCCTCTGCGGTGGCCCGGCTGGCGTTCCAACCGGCACAGAGCACCACGTACGCCTTGGGTACCAATGCCGTGCCCTCGGACACCGGTACGACGGACAGTTCGGCGACGGCGGGGTGCAGCACCAGCACGTGCTCCAGTTCGAGCGGCGCGATCAGTGCCCCGTCCAGCCCCTCGAACACGTCCTTGCGCCGCCCGAGGTAGACCAGGGACCCGTCGCTGTCCCACCGGGCCAGGTCACCGGTTCGGTAACGGCCGCCCGCGGTATGGCTGGTGGCGTTGTCCTCCGGGTCCAGGTAGCCGCGCATCATGCCGACAGGTTCGTTGGCCAGGTCAAGGCACAGTTCGCCCTCCTGCGCCGGCTCGTCGGTGCCGGGCCTGACCACCACCAACTCGTAACCCGGTAGCGGGTAGCCCATGGATATCGGGTCGGCCGGGGACGCGGCGGTAACCCCGGCCATGGCGGTGACCTCGGACTGGCCGAACCCATTGCGGACGGTCACCCCGGCCAGCGTGCGGACCTGCGCGACCACGTCACCCATGAGCGGCTCGCCGACGCTCACCGCATGCCTCAACCCGGGCAGGCCACCGGGCAACCCGGTTCGGATCAGCGCGCGCCAGGTGCTGGGCGGCGCGCAGAAGCTGGTGATCGTCCCGGCCTGAAGCACCTCCAAAAGCCGCTGCGGGGTGGCGTCGGCGCTGTCCATGGACACCACGGTGGCCTCGGCATTCCAGGGGCCGAACAGCGAGCTCCACGGGTACTTCGCCCAGGCCGGGGCGGAGACGTTGAGGTGCACATCCCCAGGCTCCAACCCGTTCCAGTACATGCTCGCCAAGTGCCCGATGGCGTAGCTGACGTGCGTGTGCACCACCAGCTTCGGCCGCGAGGTGGAGCCGGAGGTGAAGTAGTAGAACAGCGGCTCGTCGGCCTCGGTGGGTCCCTCCGGTACGAAGTCGCCCTCATGCTCGGCCGAGGCGGCGAAGTCAACCCAGCCCTCGTGCTGCCCACCCACGATGATCTTGGTTTGGAGTCCGTCCGCGGGAAGTCCCGGCACGATCCGATGGTCAGCGATCACATGCTGGGCCCTGACCCTGCCGATCCTGGTGCGCAGTTCCTCGGACGAGATGCTGATGAAGGCGGGCGCGACCACGGCCCGGATCTTGATCAGCGCGAGCATCAGCTCCCACAGTTCGATCCGGTTGTCCATCAGCAGCATCACCACCTCGCCCCGCCGTACGCCCTGGGACAGCAGCCAGCTGGCGACCTGGTCCGCACGTCGGGACAGCTCCTGGAAGGTCAACTCGCTCTGCCCGACGATGCGCAGGGCCACCCGGTCGTTGCCCTCGGCGATTCGGTCGAACCAATCGATCGCCCAGTTGAACTGCCGTGGCCGCGGCCACCGAAACGCCTTGCGCGCGGCGTCCTGGTCCTTGGCGTGCAACAGAAGGTCCCGCGCGGCCCGGAACTCCAGATACGCATCGTCCTGCCCAGACAACTTGTCTCCGATCGCTAAAAGGCGTTGGACTTGGCCCGGCGTAGCACGCTGAGCGCGATCACGTCGGCGTCCCTGGAGTAGGAGGTGAGCACGCCTGGCCGGCCGTTGCCGATTTGGGTGAACCAGCACACTCCTTCGGTGGGGATGCCCAACGCGTAGATGGCCCGATGCGGCCGGTCGTCGGCGGAGATCACCCGACGCTCGGCTGGGGTGATGTGCAGGGCGCCGGTGTGGAACACCTCTTCGGCGTCGCCGTGCACGAACCCCACGGCCATCCGCTCAGCAACCAACTGGCGCATCAACGGGTCGGTGTTGCGTACGAGACCGGGAATGGGAATGCGTGAGTCGATGAGCACGTCGCAGTACCTGCGTGACCCCTCGACGGCCGGCGATTCCAGGAAGAATCGATCCTGCTCGGCGTCACATCCGTGCACCGCATCCGGCCCTACGATGTCGAGCACCCTGGCGTCGATCAAGGCGAGGAACTGCGCGGTGCGTTCCAGCGGCGGACCGGTGAACAGTGATGAGGTGCGCGAGCCGAACCGGTCGAGGAAGTCGGCCCGTTGGGAGCGCGGGGTCAGGCCACCGAAGTCCACAGCGTGCCGAAGCACCTCGCGAGAATCCCGGATAGCGTCCAGCGCGGCCTTGAGCGGACTGTCCACGTTGCCCTGACGCGCCTCGGCGATGTCGGCTCGTAGGATGCGCCTCACCTCGGCGACCAGGCTGGCACCGGAGTTGAACCGCTTGGCGTGCAACGGCCTGGACAGCTGATCCAGGTCAACCGGTTCCACGTCGTGGAGTGCGTAGCGCACAGCCACCTCGCGCCATCTCGCCAGTCCGGGGCCGAGTGTACGGAGCTCGGCGGCTACCGCTTCGGCACGTTCCGGTCCGTGCTGGGCCCTGGCCTGGGTCGTGTAGTACACATAGTTGATCTCGGCCTGTAGCAAGGGGAGCACGTCGTGGTCGAAGTCCAGGGCAGGGCTGCCCCGGTGCTGGAGGCTGCGCTCGCGCAGCCGGCCGATGGCGGCCGAGGTGAGGAACTTCGGCGCCGCGCGGTCGGTCACCCCCTTTTGATTGCGGCCCCGCGAACGGATCGGCAATCCGCTGCGCGAACCCGCGACTATCCAGGGCTCGTTGCCGCTGGGCACGTAGAACATCGCCCCGTCGATGCTCTCCTTGAACTTCCCACCGCGGCCAACGGTGAAGGACATCAAGATGTCGTAGAAGGACAGACCGAGTCCCACCACACCCACCGCGGTGCGCGGCGCGATCGACGGAATGTCCAGGTCGGCGGCGGAATCCCCGCTGAGGTAACGGAGTTCGGCCCGGCCCTGTGCGAATCGCGCCAGCTCACACTGGTGCTTGGACAGCTCCGCCTGGGCGTGCCCGGTGGTGATCACCACCGCGTCGGTGGTCACGGTGAGGTCATCGTCCGCGGTGGACACGCGAAGCTCGTAGCTGTTCCCCTCCTCCCGTAACGAGGTGACCTTGCCGACCACCTCGACGACCTCGCCGAGTCCGGACATCCCACGTACCACCGAGTCGTACACATACCGCAGGTACCTGCCGTAGGCGTACCTCGGTGCGTAGTCATCGTGGCCAAGACCGGCCAGTGCTGGGTCCGGCTGCGCGTGTAACCACTGCTGGAAGGACAGGCCGGCGCCCGGCCGACAGGGCTCACCGTCGGAGACCCCGGAGAACATGCTGATCTCACCTACCACGGTGTTCATCAAGAAGCAGGTCTCCTGATCGGTTCGCCAGATCCGACCCGCCCCCAGTTCCACCGCGTCGATCAGCCAGATTCTGACGCTCCGCGGCTCTGGCTCGGCCGTCAGGTTGGCCGCGATCCGCTCGAACACCGAGATCCCACGCGGACCGGTGCCCACGATGGCGACGTCCAGTACCTCTTCACTCATGTGTCGCACGGGCCTGTCCCCCCATCCGTGATGCTCGTTCTCAGCGGGCTGCCGCGCCCAGGTCGTCCATGACCGGCAAGCGGTCAAGCGATGCGGCGATCAACTCGTCCGAGGCCGCCATGTCGGTCATGTTGCCGCTCAGGAACTGTTCGTAAGCCGACAGGTCGAGCAGCCCGTGACCACTGAGGTTGAACAGGATGACCTTCTCCTTGCCCTCCCTCTTGGCCTGGAGTGCCTCGTCGATCGCGGCCCGGATGGCGTGCGCCGACTCGGGGGCCGGGATGATGCCCTCCTCGTTGGCGAAGGTGATGCCGGCTTCGAACACGGGGCGTTGTGGGTAAGCCACCGCCTCGATCAGCTTCTGGTGGTACATGGCGCTTACCAAGGGTGCGGCGCCGTGGTACCGCAGGCCGCCAGCGTGGATGCCTGGGGAGACGAAGGTGTGCCCCAAGGTGTACATCTTGGTCATCGGCGTGATGCCGGTGTAGTCGTTGTAGTCCCAGGAGTAACGGCCCTTGGTGAGCTTCGGGCATGCGTCCGGTTCGACAGCGACGAACCGGGTCTCCAAGCCCTCGCGCACCTTCTCGTGGAAGAACGGCAGCGCGATGCCGGAGAAGTTGCTGCCCGCGCCAACCGAGCCGATCACCACATCCGGGAAGTCGCCGATCGCGTGGAACTGCCGCACCGCCTCCTGCCCGATCACGGTCTGGTGCAGCAGTACGTGATTCTCCCCGCTGCCCACCGAGAGGTTGCAGCGCTCGACTTGGCGAGCGTGCTCGAAGGCCTCCGCGTTGGCGATGGACAAGCTGCCATCGGTGTTCGGGTCGCGGGCCAGCGCGGCGCGGCCGGCCTCGGAGTGCTCGTTGGGGCTGGAGATGACCTTGGCGCCGTTCATCTCCATCATGATCCGGCGGTAGGGCTTTTGCGCGTAACTGACCCGAACCATGTAGACGGTGCACTCAAGGCCGAAGATACGGCAGGCGACGGCGAGGGCTGAGCCCCACTGGCCGGCGCCGGTGCCGGTGGTCAAGCTGGTGATGCCGGCCTGCTTGTAGTAATACGCCTGAGCCAGTGCGGTGTTCAGCTTGTGGCTGCCGGTGCTGTTGGTGCCCTCGTACTTGTAGTAGATCCGAGCTGGGGTGTCGAGCAGCCGCTCCAGCCGACGTGCTCGGTTGAGCGGAGTCGGCCGCCAGCGCAGGTACTCCTCGCGCACCGGCTGCGGGATCTCCACGAATCGCTCGCGCCCCATGCTCTGTCGGTACATAGACAGCGGGATCTGCGGGGCGACCGCGCCGCCATCCTTGCGGGTCTCCGGCCTTGCCTGGCGCAGCTTCGCCGCGTCGTCAACCCCGGTGAGGTCGGATAGCACGTTGTACCAGTGCGTGGGAACGATGTCTTCAGCGGTCAGCGAGGACTCTGCATTCGCCATTGCTTTTCCGATCGTTGCTTTTAGGAATTGCCCACGTGGGACTGGACCAGCTGCACGAGATCGCCAACCTGCTTTAGCGGAATCTGGAAGATCTCGCTGTCACCGATCCTGATGTCACATTGCTTTTCAACTTGGACGATGATTTCGAGGATGGTCAACGAGTCGACTCCGATTTCGTGCAACTCGTCATGGGGTCCGATGTGAGCCGGCGCGGACGAACCGAGTACGGCCGCGATGATGTCGCGCACCTGAGTTTCAACCTTCTCAGGAGACGTCACAACAATCCCTCTTCTCTGGGCAGTGTTCATTTTTCCGGGCCGTTCCTTTAGGCTGTGGGACCCGACATCACTGCGGTGCGCAATCCGAGTAGTAATAAGACCGCCCCGCTTACCCAGGCAAGTCCCGTGCGCACCGCCGGTTTTGCTAGCAGCTGCCTTGCCAAGCCGACCAGGATGACCACCACCACGTACCAGCCGGCGCTGATCATGATCTGCACGGCGGTCAGCGTGACCACATCGGCGGGCGAGCCGCCGTCGGTCGGTAGAAACTGGGGGATCAGTGCCAGGTAGACGGTGGCCATTTTGGGGTTGGCGGCACTGGTGACCAGCCCTGACCGGTAGGAACGCCACAAAGTGGCCGTGCTGTGCCCCGTTGGCACGTCCGCCGGTTGGTGGCCGAAGTTCCGCCGGTTGCGCACCGTCATTACCGCGAGGTAGCACAGGTAGGCGGCCCCAGCCAGCTTGAAGGTGGTGAACACCAGTTCAGAGGTCTGCGTCAGCGCAGCCAGCCCAAGGGCGGAGGTCGCCGCCCACATGAGCAGTCCGGTGCTGCTACCGAGAATGGTCACCAATCCGGCGCCGCGCCCGAAACGCAACGTCTCATTCACCAACACCACGAATGTCGGTCCTGGCGCGGCCACCATCGCGAAAATCGTCGCGATGTAAACCCCGTTTACCATGGGGCTGCCACAATAGTGATTGCTATTCGACCGGGGTGCGTCGCTAATGCTCGCGCAGCCAATCGAAATGCCTCCTTCGCGGTCCGACATCTTTGGTTCTCGATCACCACCGATTGCACGTTATCGGCTTGGGATGGTTCAGGCAACGGGCCCCTGAATGAGCTCCAGCACGAGATGGGAAATTACGGACTCGCGGGCACCTGATTTTGGCCACCGTGAAGTGCGGCCACGAACGCGCCACGTCGGATGTACTCATCAAGTAGTGCACATTCAGCCGTGATGTGTGTCCTCGCCGGTGTGCTGAGCTCCTTGTCCCGCACCACACTTTGTCGGCCCGCGTAAATACCGCACGGCAGTAATCGGCCGTCAGGTCGCCTCGCGGGCCGGTGCGATCTAGCTGATTTATCACCGGTGGCGCGTGCGTCCGGGGCAGGGCCGGTAGGTCGAGAGCGGCCGTAAGAGTGGGCTTGACCAGGGCTGTCCGGCGCGCTAGACCCATGGCCCACGGCAGGTGCCGTGCACGATTCCAGCCGGCTTCCCACGATCCCAACTGGGCTTGTACATGACGGTGCTTGGGGCGCGCGCTCGCCAGTGACCTCTTGTAGGGCCGCCGCCAGGCTTGCGGTCGATCGCTGGCACGTAACGGCCCCATGCCGGTGCTCAGTAGCGGTGCACTGACGTCGCCGGGCAACGCACCACCCGAACGGCGCCTTCGTGTTGGCCACACCGATGGCGAAGGCTCGCCTCCGCGGCCGTCATCCCGCTGGGTAAGGAGCTGTGTTACGCGATTTGCCAGTGTGGTCCGAGGTGCGCCGCAGCCACTCTGCCGAGGGACTTCCTGGCCGACTGCTCCGGCCTAGAATTTTGCATACTGGCCGTCAGCTCCGCGCATGCAGGAAAAATGTAGGACGCCATATGCACATAGGGGCAAGCCAGCGATAGTCGTTCAGATGAGAGGAGTGGGGTCATGGACTTCCGCAACGGCGTTGGGGCGCAAGAGATAGCTGGGGCTGAATGGTTCAAGAGCAGCGCCAGCGAGGGAGTGGGCAATTGCGTTGAGGTCGCCGAACTCGCCAGCGGAGGCGTGGCGATGCGCAACTCGCGTGACGCGTCAGGCCCGGCACTGATTTTCACCGCCGACGAGATGCGGGCCTTCTTGATCGGCGCGAAGACTGGGGAATTCGACGGTCTGTGTGACTGAAGTCGACTCGATGGCAAAGTAGTTCGGCGGACGTGTGGGCGTGGTCCTGCAATACTGGCTCACCCGTTTGCTCATGGTGTACGGGCCCTTGTAAGGAGCCTATGTGTCCGCCGAACCCACCCGTGATCCATCATCCGTACCCGCCGTCACGGCCCTGTCGCAGACCGAATCACCGGACCGTCTGATCGGTGCCGCGCTGCGCCAACTGCGGTTGGAGCGGGAGATGACGCTTCAGGAGGTCGCCGCGGCCCAGGAGATCAGCGTGTCCTACTCCAAGCTGTGCAGGATGGAGACAGGCAAGTCGCCGGTCAAGGAGCGGGACCTGCGGGATCTTCTGCGGCACTACCGCGCCCCCCGTGAACGCCAGGACATGATCGCGGGGCTCCTGCGTGAGGACCGCCGTACCCGGGGCGAGAAAACGATCAGCGACCTCACTCCTCAGTGGCTGGAACGGCTCATCCTCTTGGAAGACAGTGCCCGCCGCATCACGGCGTTCGAGCGCAATGTCGTCCCTGGGCTGCTGCAAACCCGCGAGTACGCGCGAGAACTGGTCCACAGTGAGCTGAAGGCTGAGGGAGCCGCACACGACGAGGTCACCGTGGATTCGCATGTGAGGCAGCGACTGTGGCGCTGGGACTCCTTCGAGCAGCGCGCGGACTGCGAGTTAGAGGTCATCATCGGGGAAGCATCGCTGCGGCAGCTCGTAGGCGGTTACGCGGTCATGCGCGAGCAGATGGAGCGCCTGCGTGAGGTAGCCACCGGGCCGCGGGTCATCCTTCGTATCCACCCGTTCGACGGGGGCAGCCTGCTCGCCCCCCGCCTGCCGGTGACACACCTGCAATTCGATGATGGCGGCCCCCAGGAGGTCGTGTACTCCGAGACGGTCGTCAAGGCGGAGTACATCGTTTCCCTGGCGCACGTGGAGCGGACCCGGGAGAGACTGATGCACGCGAAGGACGGCGCGCTCACCCGCGTGCGAAGTCTGGAGATGTTGGAGCATTACGTCGAGAAGTACCAGCGGCTGATGGACAGGAGTGCGGGGGAGAGCTAGCACCCGCGCCCGATGCCATGGGCGCGGCCACAGGCGTCATCGCACGATGCCGACGCCGCCCCACTCTTCCCAGTCCTGGGTGCGCTGGCGGGGGACGACCTCGGACACCGCACGCCACTGGGTGACGTTCATCAAGCCGGGTTCGACGATGTCCAGGCCAAGGTGCTCGAAGTAGGAGCGCACCTCTTCCTTCGTACGCACTCGGCCCCAGGTGTCGTGGGTGGCGTCCTTCATCAAATCGGTGACCCGGTCGCGGACGTCGGACCGGCCGCTGACCAACTGGCAGATGACGAAGAATGAACCCGGCTCCAGTTTTTGCTTGACCCGGTCGAGGAGGGGCATCACCTCATGGTCCTTGATGCAGTGCAGCACCGACACGAACAGAGCTGCTGTCCGCTCCCCGGGCCGGATGAGCCGCTCGACGTCGGGATGGGCGAAGATCGCATCGGTTCGGCGCATGTCGGCGCTGATGACGGCGGTCCGGTCGTTCCGGTCGAGCCGGGACCGGCCGTGAGCGAGCACGATGGGATCATTGTCGATGTAGACGACCCGGCAGTCAGAGTTGACGCGTTGGGTGACCTCGTGGACGTTATCCATGGTGGGGAGCCCGGACCCGTGGTCCAGGAACTGCCGTACGCCGTGTTCCTTAGCGAGGTATCCGACCACGCGCCGTAGGAACTCGCGGTTGTTCAGGGCCAGTGCCTTCGAGTCGGGGACGATCTCCAGCAGACTCGCGCAAGCGTCCCGGTCGGCCTGGTAGTGGTCGATACCGCCGAGCAGCCAGTCGTACATCCTGGCCACGCTGGGCGTGGCGATGTCGATGGTGCGGGAATCGGGTTTCGCCCCGTCGTGCATACGTCCCCCCGGCGGCCAGCGGCAGTGTCCCTACGCAGCAAGGGACCATGGTAGAGCTCGACTTGGCGAGCTACCAGGGGCGGGGGGAGCGCAGGGGGGAGCCTGGCGGGTGGTGGAAGCTATTTCGTGCGCCCGGAGCTCAACCGGTCCGCCGGGCGCATTCCCGGTCGGCTCGGACCAAGAGCACCTGAACACATGGGACGGTGACACCCATCACGTCGGCTATGTCCTGTAGCGGCATGCCCAGCTGACGGTGGAGTAGGACGGCGTCCCCATACGGCCCTGTGAGCCGGGGCCCTGGCGGGGCCTCGTCGCTCAGCTGGCGGGAGACCTCGTCCCGCAGGTGTCGCCACGCGGCCTGCGGGGCGGAGGCGCTGCTCAGGAACTGCGGCCAGCTGCGCCGGATGCCGGTGAACGCCGCATCGACCGCGGCCTGGGCCAGGCCCGGTGCTTTGAGGCGGGCCTGCGCGTAGCGCAGGTAGGTGAGGTGGACCAGTTCCCGGAAGGCGAGGAAGTCCACCGGGTCCTGCCCCGTGCGGAATTTTTGCGCGTTCACGGCCCGTCCCAGGGAGCGTGGGAGCTCCGGCGCCCTGACAGCCCGGCGCAGGGGCAGGCGTCCGGCGTGCTGAGGAAGCGATAGTGCACCCGTTCCCGGGCCGAGCGGACCAGGCCGGGGTGGGCGTCCAGCGCCCGCGCCAAGGAAGGGGTCTGCGTCCCGGCGGATGCCCAACTCCCCTCCAGGGCTGCCCATATGCCCGCCGGCGACAGGCCGGTGGCGTGCGCCAGCGTGCCCGGTGCAGGCTCCCCGGCGGCGCGGTGCAAGACGGCGAGTACCCTGCCTGAGTTCTCGACGGCGGCTTCGAAGGCCACCATCCCCGGCCCTGCCGGCAGGCTCTTCTCCAGCCCGGTCGCCCATCGGGCTGCCTCGGTCGCGAGCCTGCCCGTGGTCACCAGTTGACGCTCACCGATGGCACCCGCCGCCATGTGGTCGGCACGTTCCTCAACGAGCGCCCGGAGTCGCTGTACCACCGTCGCAAACGGGTCCAGATCACGGAGCGAGGCACGCTGCTTCGCGCGGCGCCGTTGATCGCGCCACTGACAGGCAGTGCCGCAGTAGGCGGAGGGCAGGCCGGGGCAGGAACGCTGCTCGAACTCGGTGTCGCACGAGGCGCAGCGGGACGTCAGGACAGGGGGGATCGAGGGGCACACGCCGGGGGTCCTTCGCTGTCGTGAGGCCAGAAGGGCGGGGCGTAAAGGGCCCACATTCGCGCGGGGCAACGGGCTCGCCCGCGGTTAGGGGTCGGGTACAGCACCGCGTCCGTCCACCCGGCATCCAGGCCCCCGCCGGTCATGAGAGCGAGGTCCACCGTGCGGGCGGCAACGGCCATAGTGGGCGTGCTCGCCCCGGTTTGGGGCCAGACTCGGTGCGGGACACTTCCGTAACGGGACTCGGGGGCCCCGCACGCGGAGTCTCCTGTGGATCGGGTCAAGCATCGCGGGACCTTCTCTGCCTGATCAGCCCTGGACCGGTAGTGGCCGGCCAGGGCCCTTTTTGTTCCTCCAGATCGGCGCATGAGCCGACTTGGCGATGAACGTACCGCCTCAGGCAGGCCCGAAATCGCAGTTAAAAGCGCAGGTCCCCGCCTTGCGTCATGCAAGAGGACTTGCCTATTCCGCAAGGAAGCCCATCCCAAGGCAGCGCTCCACAGCGGACTGCGGCGCACGGTTATCCGCATGATCGGAACTGATTGTTCCGCCGCTCGAAAAGTCCACTAGCGGACCGTTAGTGACTCATGTGCACCACGGCCCAGCGATCTTTGCCATATGCGAACTCGGCCGCCGCGAACCTCCGATGCCGCACCAAAATGACGGTTCACTCGAACGAAGGAATTCGAGCAGCCGATCGTGGTGATTGAGTGCCTTGGGCTGACCTCGTGGTGGGTGTGGCGGCATCGGGCGCCAGAGCGGAGGCTGCGTAGTTGTACCGCGATGTCCTCGCGGTTACAGGTCGGGCCGGCGGATAGGTCACCACCACGCCGCGCTCGCCGACGACCTGGCTCTGCAACTGCGGGCCCAGTGACTGGACGAAGCGGGGGCATGGCGACTGCGAAACGAGCGGGTGCTGTCGGCCACTGCGGGACGAGCCTCGCGCTGGGCTTGTCGAGTGGATGCTGCGGGAACACGACGAACAGGCTGCCGCGGCGGCGAGCGCGTGCCCCCGGGCTAGTTTGCGGCTGGTGTCTGAGTTAGGACTCCAGGGCCTAGGACCGAAGCGCCACGAGCCCGACGTGACGGATACGGACAGGGGAGCGCCGGTGGCGGAGCCTCCCGGAGCCCTTCCATGTGCTGTCCGGCTGCTCCTTCGCGTCCAGCAAGGAGATGGACGCCGCCTTCCTGGCATGGGTGCCGGCTTTGACTGTTTCCGGACAGGCGACCTTGACGGCCCGTCAGGACCCGTGAGGATTGCCGGACACGCACGTTCCTTCCATCTAAGGAGCATCATGCGCAGACGGATGCAAACAGTTCTGGCGGTTGCCGGCATCGTGCTCGGCTCCGCGTTGGCGGGGGTCGCCCCCGCCTCGGCCGAAGCGTCTCCCGCTGCCCGGCATGCCACCAGTGCCAGCATCCCGGAGTCGGTGGTGACCCAGCTTGAGAGCGCCGTGCAGCAGGCCCGGAAGGACGGCAGGTCCGCCGCAGCCCCGGTAGTCTGCTACACGGTGCACATCCGGGATTACGGCTGGCAGTCGCCGCGATGCAACAGTGAGACTGCGGGTAGCGTGGGGCAAAATACCCCTATTGAAGCCATTTTGATCCAGACTGCCGGAACGGGCGGGTTCTGCGTCAACGCCCACCTCCAGAACACCGGATGGCAGGGAACGAGATGCGGCGCTGACGACGTACAGGTACCCGCAGGTTCCACTGGCCAGGCGGTGTCGGTGGAAGCCCTGGACATCAACCTCGGCTGGACCCGCGGAGCGAACACCGGTGCCCAGGGCCATGTTCAGAACTACGGGTGGCAAGCCGCGCAGTACAGGGACTGGGTCCGCGTAGGCACTACAGGTGAAAACCGCACCCTGGAGGCCGTCCGCATCTGGCCCTAGTCTCGCCGACCCGACCCGACCCGACCCGACCCGGCACCGGAGCAGCCTTCTGCGCCGAGCCGACCGCCGAGGGCTACGACTTCCTCCTGGTCCTTGGCGGTGGCGGCGAGCCGTACACGGCGGTGCTGTGGGACGTGGAGTAAGCGCGGCTGCTGCTGTTGGCTGGGGAGGCTCAGGCCGTCACGGTGCCGGCGGAGAAGGTGATCGGGCACATCCGGGAGTGGCCTTGGATGTGGGTGGGGTGCGCCGCCTGGCCGGCCTCGTCCGTGCCGCTGGCGGAAGCGTGGACGGTCCGGAAACCGGGGGCGGAAAGATGACCAAGATGGCCCGGCACACGCCGCCGCTGTCCGCCGACCGCGTCCGCACCGGCTGGCAGGGCCCGGCCGGGACCCGCTTCCACGTCCTGGCCCGCGGCCAGGACGTGGAAGCGGCGAACGCGCTGACGGCCACCACCGGCGACGGCGTCAGGATCATCCCGGTCCTGCAAGCCGCCATCGAGGACGGCTCGGCGGCCTGCGCCATGCTCGCTGGGCTCGGCGGCGGCTCGAAGACGTACCACGATGCCGCCCCGCCCACACCTTCACCGACCGGCCCATGAACGAGGCCATGACCACCGTTTCCCTGACGCTGGTTGCCACCGACGAGCGCGACCGCACCGTCGGCGTGCTCTCCGCCACCGCCCCCCGGCACCCTCATCGGCATGGCCATGAGCAACGGCTACCCGGCCGACAAGACCATGGCCCTGAGCCTGTTCGTCGCCAAGATCCACGGCCTGGCCGTCACCGAACACGCCCGCGGCCAGGGCATCGCCGCCGTGCGGCTCAAGCGGACCTGACAGGTCCACCAGTTGCTCGGCTACTTCCTGCTGTACGGCTCTTACGAGACCGACCGCGGCCTGGCAGCCTTCTACGCCCGCCGCGGCTACACCGTCCACGCCCCTGGCGAGACCTTTCCCCTGGACCGCATCGCCCTGCCCCTCCGGCTCGGCGCAGGCGATGACCAGCGCGTCTTCACTCGCTAGCGCCCTCGTCACTGATGAGGACGCCGAGTCGGGGCCCGCTCACCGTCCGGCTCAACCGCAGGAGGATCACCGCTCTGCGGGGTCACCATCACCACGAACCGGCGGCCAAATCATCACGCTGAGCTACATGTCGTTTGGTTCGTCGTTGGTTAACGGCACCCCGACGTACGGCACCGGCCGCCACATCGAGGTCCTGGCGATGCCGTACCTCCTGAACGACAAGACCGCGCCGCGCAGTCCATACCTCCAAGCCGGAGTAGCCGACCTCAATCCCGCGAACATCACCGTCTGCCGGGGCCGGTACCGGGTGATCGACGCCAGCGGCATCTGAAAGACAGCGGACCCAGCCCCTGAGCATCACCGATGGCTATACGCCACCTGGCCGTAGCTATACGAGAACAGGGCCGGCTCGGTGACCTCGGCAACGACGCCGTTCGGCTGCCTCTTGCGGATCGTCTTTGAGACCAGTCTCGCCTTCCGCGCCGTGCTGGTTTCGGCCGACAGCCGCAGGGAGTCGATGCCTGGGTGGTGGCGTTCGAGGTCGGGCCAGAAGTCGCTGGCCAGCACGGTGGACAGAAGCTGTAGTCCTGACTCGGCTGGCGTTCTGACAGGTAGTCGACGATGAGGTCCGTACCGGATCACACCGAAGGTGGCAGCGGTCCACGAGCCCGGCGGGGCCGACCTGGCCTGAGTGGTTGACGATGGTCAGAAGAGCGGCTGAGGCGTTGGGCGGAAAGTGGCCGAGGTCGCGGAGCCAGACGTAGGCGAGGCGGATACCGCGGATTGCGGATCGGCACCCCTGGAGGCGGGCCAGGCAGTCTCCGACGGTGAAGTCCTGAATCCTTCCGCCGTAGGCCACCATGATCTGCGCGATCGCTTTGCGCGCCCCCAACGCGTGACGTCCCCGCTGGTCGGTGGGAGGTCCGGCGGTTTCCCATCGCGCGAATCCTTCGGGGTCGGGGACCGCTTGGATAGCCGGCCGAAGAAATTTGGACGGATTGGATACGAGCCAGGGCAGGCCAGCCTCGCCAATATCGCGGCGCCTGGTCGGCCCCCGTCCGTCTTCCTTCGAGCTCAACATCCGCTTGCGCAAGACGCTCGGCTGGAAGGCGCCAGCCGAGCGTCTGTCTGAACCACTCGCCGCTTGATCAACTCACCGCGTGTGGCAACGATCCTCGGATCTGCCCGGGGCCGGGGCAGATCCGAGGCCCGGCCTCAGGTCATGCCTGTGCGTAGGGGGAGCGTTGTGGTTCGTTTTCAGCGCACCCGGTAGAAGCGCTGGGTGACTTTACCGTCCCCGGTGACATCGAAGTGCCCGTAAGCGGCGATGCCGTTCAACTCCTCTGACGTGCTCTCCACGAGAATCCCACCGACCCACTTGATGCCCCCGCGGCCATCGGATCGTCCCCTTCCGTACCCCTTCCAGACGGCGATCACCTCGCCGTCCGGCGAGCTGACAACAACCTCCGCCGATCCTTCGAACACGCCCGTCGGACGTGCCCTTTGCACGTAGGTGACGATGTCCTCCACCTGCCTGCCAGCCATAGTGCCGGAGTCGATGGTGCTGATCTCGATGACCGGGTATGGCGTTTCCACGTTCAGGACACGCCGGGCCACGACCTTTCCTGTCACGCGGATGAACTCGCTTTCACTTACGTCACTCACGCTACCTCCTCGGGTCAGTCGTCTTATGAAGAGGAAATAGTTGTTCGGTAGATGCTGCAAGCGCATCTACCGGCCATACCGTCACCCAATGATTATTCCTGAGTGAAGGGCTTTTGGGTGGTCAAAGCAGATGAGGAGATGCCGATCTCGGAATAAATATTAAGTGAGGCGTTGATCCAAACTCGCCGAAGCCCCTCCCATCGTCTGAGCTGGGAGTGAGCCTTCGGAAAGGTCGGCAGGTAACCGGAAGCTGCACCTCACGAAGGCCCGCAGCATCTTTCGCAAGCCCCGACTTCGGCCCATTGCAGGGGACATGCCGCGGTGTTGGAACAACAGGTGGGTGAAGAACGCGACTGCGTGTGGCTGAATCGTCGATGGTGCTCGGGTCGGCGTCCAACCTGCGCCCCTGTCTCACCGATCTGCGGCCGATTACGGAGGGCGTCTCCGCTCGGAGGTTGGAGACTCCCAATTCCATGCGTTTGAGCCAACCTTGAGATCGGCTTCCGCGTAGGAGAAAGGGCATTTTCGGGGGGCGTCGTATCCGGCATCGCAAGGAAAGCCCGTGGTGTCGAGCTTTCGCTTTACACCAGGGGAGGGGAATGTCCAGTAAAACAGGAGACAGATGAGGCACATCATGCTGACGGAAATCCAGCACCCTGTGCGACCGCTTCTGCCGAAGGTCGTAGTGTGCCGGGAAAACCAAACACGAACGCAGCCGTCGGTGATTGTCCCGGCCGGTGACTATGCGTACCCGGCCGGGTCATCGCCGGACGACGCTGGGCTGATAGCGCGGAGCTCGCGCGCGGTCGATCCCCACGCCCGAGCCGCGCAACGGGCATAAAGATCACTTACCGCTGCGTACGCACCATCACTCGCGAGGTGCACTCGTTGGGCCGGAACCGGCGGCCAGAGGCGCCACACATGCCCCTCACCTGCTGCACAGGGTGCCGGGCGAACAACCTTGCCCTCTCAACGGGAGACATCCCATGAGCACTGCCAGCATCGCCCTCGACGCCAATGAGGTGCGTCAGCATTTCCCTTACTTCACTGACATCTCATCCGCGCTGTCACCGATCTACCTGGACAACGCCGCCACCTCACAGCGTGTCCAGGAGGCGATCGGCGCCGTCGTGTCGTCGATGACGCACCGCAACTCCAACGTGCACCGCGGTACCTACGATCTGGCTGTCGCCGCCACCGAACAATTCGAGGCCGACCGGCAGACGATCGCCTCCTTCGTGGGTGCCCAGGCCAATGAGATCGTCTTCACCAAAAACGCCACCGAGGCTCTCAACCTGCTCGCCCACTGCCTGCGGGAGGCCGACGCCCCCTACGGGCTACGGCAGGACGACACCATCGTGGTCACCGAAATGGAGCACCACTCCAACATCGTCCCCTGGCGACAGGCCGCCCGTGCCACCGGATGCCACGTGCGTTATATGAGGCCAGCTGCGGACGGCCGCGTGGACATCAGCACCCTGCACGACGCGATCACCACGCGCACCAAGATAGTTGCGCTGGCCCACGTCTCTCACCTACTGGGCACCCTCACCGACCTGGCACCGATCGTGGAACGAGCCCACCAGGTAGGGGCCATGGTCGTAGTCGATGCCGCGCAATCCGCTCCCCACCTGCCCATTGACGTCACCGACCTGGCGGCGGACTTCCTCGTCTTCACCGGCCACAAAATGTGCGGACCGACCGGGATAGGGGTCCTGTGGGGCCGCACCGAACTGCTGCACGCCCTGCCCCCCTTCCTCGGCGGCGGCAACACCCTGGACGACCTCTCTTTGACGGACATGACCTTCGCCGCACCGCCCCAGCGCTTCGAGGCGGGAACACCTCCCATTGCGGAAGTGGCCGGGCTAGCAGCCGCCGCCACCTTCCTGAGCTCGCTAGGTATGGAACGCATCCGCCGACACGACCGCACGCTGACCGCACACGCGCTGCAGCGCCTGCGCGCCGACCGCCGGGTCGCGGTCCTGGGACCGTACGACCCCGAACAGCGAGGCGCGGTCATCTCATTCGTCATGGAAGGCCATGACCCGATGCACCTGGCCCAGCGGCTCAGCGCCGCCGGCATCGCCGTCCGCGCGGGAAACATGTGTGCCCAACTGGCTCACGACCGTCTGAACCTTCGCTCTTCCATCCGCCTGTCGACCTACCTCTACAACACCACTGACGACATCGACGCCCTCATAGACGCCCTCCCCTCTCCCCGGATGGTCCTCACATGAGCCAGTGGCAGCATCGTTTCGCCCACGCCCCCACTGACCGCGTCCGCCTGTACGACCAGGTGCTGGCGCCCGCCGTCTTCCACCCGTGGGCCTGCTACCTGGCCGGCGCCATCGGCCCCTGTACCGGCGCCCAAGCCCTGGACGTAGCCTGCGGAACCGGCACACTCACCCGCGTACTGGCCACCTCCATCGGCTCGGAAGGCTCGGTCACCGGTACGGACATCAGCGACGGCATGCTCGGCGCCGCCCGCGGCACAGCACCCGCGCTCGGAGCCCCCCAGCGCTACCTCCAATCACCAGCAGCGCCCTTGGACCAGATCGACGACGGGCGCTTCGACCTGACGTGTTGCCAGCACGGCCTACAGTTTTTCCCCGACCGCCCCGCCGCGGCCCGCGAGTGGCACCGTGTGACTAAACCCGGCGGCACCCTGGCCGTCGCCATCTGGGCGCCCCTGGAGCACAATCCCCTGTTCGACGCGCTCCACCACGCTGTCGCCGTCACGCTGAGCGCGGACTATGCCGAGAAGTTCGCCCACCCCTGGAGTCTGCCCGCGCCCCAAGCCCGCGCTGTTATCGAGGAGGCCGGCTTCACTCATGTTCGACACCACCGAGCACTACTGCCCACCACCTTCCCCGGCGGGGCAAAGGACCTGCTGACCGTCTACCAGTTCTCCCCTATAGCCGACGTCATCACAGGCTTGGACCTCCACGCCCGACGCCACCTGGAACAAGCCGTGGACCACCGGCTTGCTCCTTTTCAAGATGAAACCGCGATCACTGCCCCTACCAGCGTGGAAATCATCGTCGCCACCCGCTGACACCACAGGCCTGACTACATCGAGCAGTAGTGAGTTCTGGCGCAGATCTCGGGGGGGCGGTCGCGGAGCGTCACCTCAGCGTTCGATTGCGAGGGGACAGGCTCGCGTGAGACCGCGCACGCCTTACCACCTGGAAACGGGAAGTGACGCCCCATCGGGTTCATGGTCGTCGCTGTCGTGGTCGGCTTTGGCCGGTGATGGTGCTGGTCATGCTGAACGATGCATCGTTTTGGAATTCGCTTGTGTTCGAGGGGATCGACGACGTGGATGTCGGGTGGTGACAGTCGCGTTCGGCACGGTCGAAGTCCTTGGCGACCTGGCCGACCGAGCGATCGCCGCGACGGCACAGTTGCACTATCTCGGCCTTGAACTCCGACGTGAACGAGCGGCGAGCGCGACGAGGCTTCTTCCCATGCTCTCCATGATGGACATCCTCTCCCGGGGATGAACCGCCGATCTCGAATGTCCGTCGAACCGGAACAAGCTCAGGGGGTGTCCGGGATCGAGAAGTAGAAATTATCGCGGCTGAGGGCGAGGAACCCGCTGGGGGTTTCCCCATAGGTCGATATCGCGCGGTAGACCGTATCGAAACCAAGAGCAACGGTGGTCATCGCGCACACGCTCATGAGACGACATGGCTCAATCATGGGCGGAGAGGGCAGGATTCGAATCTGTGAAGGCCATAAGACCCGACCAGAACGAGAGCTCTGGCCCCCGATCGGCCACTCCGGGCACCTCTCCTTAGCTCCGGTTCGGTTTCCCTTGCCGTAATACGACCCATCCTGCCAGGCACCTCTGACTTTTCGGTGACGCGGCGCTGACGCCCTGTCGGGGCGGTGCGCCGCTGGCCGGCGCGCCGCCCCGAATGCCATCCGGGCGAGGTCACAGCCGCTTGAGTCCGATGTACTGCAGAGCGGCGAATCCGCCGACCACCAGGCTCTGTAGCACGATCCAAACCGCGCCGACACCGGTCGGGGACAGGGCGTCGGAGACCACCACCACCAAGCTGAGCGCGAACCACATCAGGTTCGCCGCGATCACCGTCGTCAGCCCTGTGCGACTGATCTCCTGTCGCGTCGCGATGGCCAGCACTCCCAGCACGTAGAGCAGCAGGAACGCCCCCACCAGGTACTGGACCCCCGTGCTGACACCGAAGAAGGAATCGAGGACCGTAGCGAGGGCCAGGTAGGCGATGCCGTTGAGGCCGGTGACCACCGCGTCCAGCTTGAGCACCAGTCGGGCGAAATCGTCGGATGCCGTCGCCGTCGCGGGTGAGGCCGCCCCGTCGTACTGCGTCGAAGCCACTGTCGTCTTCCTCTCGTACGTCAGGGAGTTGCCCGGATACGGAAGTGGCTCGTTCAGAGCCGCCGGCCGTAGCTGAACGGTAGGCGGCGCCGGAACGGGCCATCAATTACTTCTGAGGTAATCAGCCGGTTGCGTTTAGTGGCTCGCGCTGCCAGTCGAGGACCCCCGTTCTGCGCCGCCCCTCGACGGAAGAGGTTCCGCGCAGGGTCAGCCGCTCAACTCCAACCGTGTCCGGACGGTTTGGGCCGTGCTGCCCACCTAATTGCCCACGAAGACCACATTCGACGATCGCGCCTAGCACCACATGCTCGCCCCCGCAGCCACCCACGCTCTGCCCGAACTCGCTCACCTCACCAGCTCAGCTACCGCCGGTCTCGCCCACATACTCCCCGCCTTCGGCATTGCGAAAGCCCTGTCCGGGCCACGACCGGCTGCCGTCGGTGCGCTGCTCGCCTCGGTATCCGCCAACCCGTCCCCGTCTACTTTCCGATTCACCACAAGGTCTGCCCACGGCACGGAATCTGGCTCAGCGATCTCGGAGAACTCCACCTCGGCCTCTCCGTATGCCCCGAGATCACCGCCGCCCAGCACCGGACGAACCGGCTTCTCCGCCGCTTCGCAGCCCAGCAACTCACCCTCGCCCACCAAGCCGCGGTCAACACCGCCCCACCCTGGCCGGCCTCCCCAGCCGCCGTAGCGCATTGCTGTAGATACCGGCTCCTCGCATTGCAGACCCACAATTGCCGACGCGACATCCCGGCCGACTTCGATACCTACGCTCACGCCGCGATTTACCCCGATGCCATCGAACTCACCGCGGCAATACTCGCCAAGATCCCTCACGGTCCAGCAAGATCCACTGGCGAAGATCCTCGGCATTTTCGAACGGTGGGCCCCCGTGGGTCACGGTCACTTCGCCACTGGACATCCCTCGTCGCAGGTCACAACGACCGCCTCCGGGACGCCCCGGTGACACAGAACAGCAGGTCCGTAGCATCGACCGGCGCACGGGAGAGCCCGGAGGGCGTTGACTCGACAACGGGCCGGAGCAAGGACGGCTTGTGGTCGGCGGATGCAAGGCCGTCTTGGCCAGCTGGCCGGCGCGGAGGGCGCGGCGGTTGCGCAGCCACATGTACAGCCTTTTGCGGCCGAGCCGGCGGAGGGGTGTTTGATAGCCAGCCATCAAGGCGAGCAGGCCAGTGTTGGTGAGTCGAGCGCGCGGTGGTCGGCGGCCAGACAAGCCACTGCGTAGTGGTCGAATGACGGGCTAGGTGTTCCGGAATCTGGGAAGCGGCCCCTTTGCGGGCATGTACGGATGGGAATCGGGCACCGAGTGCGTCCTTTTTGTCGCAGATCATGAACCTACCTGTGGGCTTGCCGGCATGCATCCGGAGATATTCGGTCAATAAATGGTCATCATTCCACTGACCGTGAGGGTATTAGCTTGTGTATAAAAGGATGCACAGCCTCAAACGGGATCGATACAGGCGCTGCCTAAGCACTCGGTCATGACGACCTGATGCAGGGGCGCCAGCTCGCTAATGGAATGCACACAGGAGGTTTAGTCATGCGATTACGGACCATCCTATTGGCAGCCTTAGGTGCGGGGTGCGCTCTGGTGGGGCCGCTGTCCGTCTCCGCTTCCGCTGACGGGCAGTCGCGAAACGTGAACGTGGCCACGGGCCGGTGCCTGGACAGCAACCGCGGAGGTGACGCCTACACACTGGGCTGCAATGGCGGCAACTATCAGATCTGGGCGGTGCAGTACGACGGCCGCGAGGGTGCACAGGTCAAGAGCCTGGCCACGGGAAAATGCTTGGACAGTAATGGCGCCGGCAATGTCTACACGCTGGGCTGTAACGGCGGCAACTACCAGCGCTGGGTGGCGCACAATTCAGGCGACCACGTCGTCGTATGGAAGAACGTGGCTACGGGCAAGTGCCTAGATAGCAACCACGCCGGTCATGTCTACGCGCTGGGCTGCAACGGCGGCAATTACCAGCGCTGGGGATTGTGAACTTCGGGCAGGGCCGCACTGTAAAGACCCCACAGCCTCACCGCGAAGTGTGGAGAGCCTCACCGCGAAGTATGGAGAGTCCAGGCACGCGGGACGGTTGCTGATCCGCCGGCCCTCCCGGCTTAGCGCTGGAGCTCCCTCCCGCACGGAGCGGTCTGAGGCAAGGTCGCGAAGCAAGGCCGCGAAGCCAGTTGGACGGCCACTGAGGTCCTACCTCAGCGGCCGTCCGCACCGCGTCAAGTGCTGGTTCCGGACTCCGCCGCTCAAGCGTCGCGCGGCAAGCGCGACGCGGCCTGTTCCCGTCCCGCCGCAGTTCGTAGGCATGCTGCGTGCCCATGTGCTGAGCGCACTTCTCGCCTGGCCAAGCGGCCTTGCGATCTCCGGCACGCCGGGAACTCGTTCTGGCTCTACTCCGGAGTGGACCCGGCCGAGTGCGTCCGCCGCGCCGGCCAGAGCGTCGAGGTTCTCTTTCGCCACTACGTCACGTTCCTTGACGGCCTTCGAGAACAGGCGAAGCGTCTCATCGAGCAGTCCATGAACGAGTGGCAGCGCGTCAGTCAAGGTGCGTACCCGAGGGCTGAACCGAGGGTTTGGTCCGTGACTGGTCCGGAAGCACTGGTCAGCAGGGGTGCAGTCATGGGAGGAATTGGGAGTTAGCGCGCGCTGGGCCCGGTCGAGAGCAAGTCGCGCGAAGGGCGCCTGACGGACAAAAGTCCAGTTCAGGCGCCCATTTCCCGCTTCTAGAAGAACCCCAGCGCCTTCGGCGAGTACGACACCAGTCTGCTGGCGGTACACCATGTGCAGCGCTCTGACCTGTAGGGGAAGAGGTGCTTGTGGGACGGGTGTTGGACTGGCCCGGGACTGGTCCGGATCTTGTGGACCATGCGCTTGCGCGGGGGAGCAAGCGCGGCCGATCCACCGCGACCCGGTGTCACTGGGTCCATTCCCGTGTGTGCAGGGAGCATGGAAGAACGGTGGCCTGGTGAAGCTGCGCACTGGGTAGTCGTGTCTCAATGGACATCGCGTCGATCGAGGCGCCGGGTCGCTCGGTGCCGTCGGCGTCGTAGGCCGGCGTCCACGCCTTCTTCGGGATCTTAAGCACGGCCTGGTGGATGGCGTCGGTGATGGTCATTGCGATGGAATACGAAAGCCACCGGCCAGGCTTGGAGAGCCAGTCGAGAAAGGCGTGGGTGCCGCCGGCGGAGTCGGTGCGGATCAGCGTCTGCCGGCCCCGCCGCAGGTGTGTGGGGAGTTGCGCCAGGGCGAGTTGGGTGGTCGCGATGTGGTCGCAGGCGGTGTTGGACCCGGCATTGCTGGGCCGCAGCAAGGTGGCTACCGGCTCTCCGGAACCGGCTGGGCCGTGGTCGCGAACGCGACGAGCGGGTGATGGCCGAAGGTCTTCTTCCAGGTCGCGGTGGCGTCCTGCTTCTCACAGTGCGCAAGGACGAGTACGCCGTCGATGTCCACGATCACCTGCCCGTCGGCGGCCGGACCGTTCGCCCCGGCCAGTTCCCCAACACGCGACCGCACTTCGGCCCGCGCCGACCGGATCGCTGTGAGGGCCTTCGGTCCGGCTGCGGCAAGGGCGTCGATGAGCCGGGAGACCGTGGGGTCGGACGCCACGGGGCCGAACATGTGGGGCTCGGCCCGCAGCATGGCGACATCGGCGAGGCAGTCGTCGCCCAGAGCCGTTGCGAGCGCGACATCCAGCAGGACTTTCCCCGGCTCGTGCACGGCCCGCGGCTTGCGCCACGGCGCCAGTGCCGCCGATACCGCGGTGTCCAGCCCCACCTTGCGGACCGTCTCGACCATCAGCACCGATCCGGCCTGGGAGACCGCCCCGCTGCCACCGCCCTCGACTCGGACACGCGGGTACAACCCGATACGCTTGCTCACCTGGAGAGTGCTTCTTTCCGTGCAGCCAACAGGACCCTAGACAAGTCCCATCGTTGCAGGTCAGGGGCGCTCTCCGCTTATTTGATCAAGACATGGACGAGCACGCTCATGAAAGCGCGAGGCTAGTCGCACGAGGTCGTTCGACACTATAGGGACAGTTTTTACGATGACTGTCGATGTACCAGTACTGGTTTGAAACTTCGAACCTCGGGGGCAGAGCCTGTCTCAATGAGGGAGAGCAAGGTATCGGCGATTTGTTTGGGCGTGGGAGCGTCAAGCGCAACGGACGTCAATGCGGGGCGCAGAAGCGAAGACTGGACAAGGTCGTCGGCGCCTACGACGGCGACGTCTTTGGGGACGAGATAGCCTTTGTTCTGCAATGCATGTAGCAGCAAGGACGCATAATTGTCGTTGAAGGCAAAGACCGCGTCCAGGTTGCGCTCGGCCCAATCGTCAGCCAATGCTTCAGCGGACTGGGCGGTATAGGCCATGCTCAGCGCTGTTACGGTGGCTGCTGTCTTCGATGCCACCTCTTGAGCGCCACGCAAACGCGGCTCGGCAATGGCGAGCAAACCGCGCTCTTCTGGCATGATGATGCCTATTGTCTGACGGCCTCGAGCCACCAGGTGTTCCACAGCGGTAGCCCCGACGCTCGCGTGATCCAGATCAATCGTAAAAACACCATCGACCGGCCGACTGGCTAGAGACACAACCGCTTTGATACCCGCTCGGCGCAATATCGCAGCACCCTGCGCAGTCAAGTTCTCGGCTTCCAGGACGATGACCCCGGCCGGCCGTATTTCCGCCCATGAACGGGCAGCTGTGACCGGGTCGGAAAACCGTCCCACATGCAGCACCAACGTGTACCCATGCTGCTCGAACTCGCTCTGCAAGCCATCGATCCAGTCGCTGACCGCCGTGCCGATGGCCATCGCGGCTACAGGCATCAACACGAGATGGCTCCGCCCTGCCCGGAGCGACCGTGCAGCGGCATGAGGGACATATCCGAGCTGATCAGCAGCAGCCAACACCTTGGCCCGGGTTGCTTCGCTCACTCGCTGCTGCTGGGTGTTGTTCAGTGCGAACGACACTGTGGCTCGGGAGACGCCGGCCAGCCGCGCCACATCCGCACTCGTAACGACACGACCTGTCTTCTCTTCTCCCATAACGCCCCTCCGCAGCCCTCGGCTCAGGTCCAAGCTACACGGGTAACCGGGTAGAGAGACGTGCGCGGTGCCGGGCCGATCGTTCCTGGATCTGCGCACTCGGACTCTGGGGCCCAGGACCCGGCCGTCGCTCCGTCCCTTCGACGCCAGGGGATTTTCTCAGGTCTCCTGGCAGAAGACCCCTCTGCGGTGATGGTCGCGTACAGCCATGGATTCGCCACGGTGCGTCATTGAGGGCCGCTATTCTTCCCTGCTCGCCATCCAGGTGCTACACAGGAGTCACGGCGCTTTATTACTCGTGTAACTAACGAGAGCGCAAGTCCACATCTCGCCTGGATGGCAGCCATGCACCACCGCACTGCTCCTTACGTCGCCACCGAAACCGCCACGCCGCCTCTTGGCGCCTCTCGGCCTCCCCCGACAGTGTCGCCGGGTGCGCTGATGCTGCCGGTGGCCGGCCCTTCGGTCTCCGAAGCGCGGCGCCATGTGAAGCAGACTCTGCGTGAGCGACACGTGTTGCCGGATGTCATCGACACCGCGTGCCTGCTCGTCTCGGAGGTCGTCGGCAATGCCGTGAGGCACGCACGAAGCCATGCCGGCATAGAACTGTGTATACGGACGGAATCGGCGCGGGTCATGGTCAGCGTCCATGACGGCGATCCGCAGTTGCCCGATCAGTGCAAAGCTCCGCCAGGCATCGAGGAATTGGGCGCCGAACAGGAAAGCGGTCGTGGGCTGTTGCTGCTCTCCTCGCTCGCCGACGAGTGGGGAGCGCAGGCTGGCCGTTCCGGCAAGGATGTGTGGTTCACACTTCTTAGGTGAGTTGCTCACGGCGAGTGCTGGAACAACCCCCTTCCTTCGTCCCCCCACCGGCTGTGGCGAACCCCGCCGTTAACGTGCTGGCAGCACCGTACTGGATCATTGCTATCGATTGTGGCGAATGGGTGGCATGTCACCCGAATATGGCAGTCAGAAGCGGTTCTGCTGAGTAGGAGATCACTGAAGTGCTGCCTGGCGCTGCCATCGACTGCAGAGTTCCGGAATCCACTGCTGCCCAACATCTTTCGCAAGACACCCCGAGGAGAGGCCTTATGCCCCGACCCGAACATACGCAGGTAGCCATCGTCGGCGACGGCCCCGTCGGCCTGTTGCTCGCACATCTCTTGCATCTCGAAGGAATCGACACCGTTGTCCTAGAGGTGCGCGACCGAAGGTATGTGGAGCAGCGCCAGCGCGCTGGCATTTCGGAACAGAACACCGTCGACACACTGCGAAAGGCTGGTGCCGCCGACCGGCTCGATCGTGAGGCCCTGCCCCATGACGGCAGCGAGCTCCGTTTCGATGGGCGTCGGCACTGCGTGGACTTTCCTTCCCTCCTCGGCTTACGACGAGTGTGGGTCTACGCGCAGACCGAGGTGGTCCAAGACCTGATCGCCTTGCGCCTGGCCGATAGCGCGCCGATGCTGTTCAACGCCCCCGTGCGCTCCGTTGAGGGTGTCACCGGCGACCGATGCGTCACGGCTTACACCCATAACGGCATGCCCAAGAGACTGACGTGCGATTTCGTGGTCGGCGCAGACGGATACCACGCAGTGGTCCGCCACGCCGTCCTCTCCACCGCCCGCCGCACCCACGAACGGACCTATCCCTACTTCTGGCTGGGCGTCCTTGCCGAGGCACCCCCCGCCTCCCAGGAGCTCATCTACGCTCACTCCCATCGGGGCTTCGCTCCGGCCAGCATGAAATCATCCACGGCGAGCAGGCTGTACCTGCAAGTGCCCAACGGCGAGGACCCGGCCGCCTGGCCGGACAAGCGCATCTGGGACGAACTGGACACTCGCCTGGCAGTCGACGAGTCATGGCAGCTGAATCGCGGTCCCATCACCGCCAAGGCCGTCCTCCCCATGCGGAGTTGGGTTACTGAACCTCTCAGGTACGGCCGGGTGCTGTTCGCTGGCGACGCGGCCCGTACCGTCCCTCCTACTGGGGCCAAAGGTCTCAACCTCGCCGCCTCCGAGGTCACCGCCCTCGCGGCTGCCCTATCCAGCTGCTATGCCACTGGCGCTTCCGATCTTCTCGACGCCTACTCGGACACCTGCCTGCAGCGGGTCTGGCGGGCGGAACACTTCTCGTACCTCATGACGACCACCATGCACATCGCTCCCGGCCTGTCCACTCGAGACAGCGCTGTAGCTGTCCCAACTGGACCGATGGGCAACCTCGACGACCGCCGCCGCGGAGCTCGCCGACAACTACGTTGGCCCCCCGGCTTCCGCAGCGGGAGCCCAAGCCGGCCGTCGCGAAGACCAGCGGTGAGTGATCGGCATACCTCCGCACCCGGACGCGGCTGGCCCGCCCGCAAGTCATCGGCTGATGCGGGTCCACCGCTGGTGCCGCACTGTTCACTGCGACTGGTGGTCAGTGGTCGGCGCAGGGCGTGGACGCCCACCACGCGGTCCTTCTGGCTGGCCAGATCCTCGGGGTCCGCTTCCTGGCCGGACCCCACCGGAAACCTTCATCCGGCGAGCCGGACGACATCGCGCTGCTCTCCGTCCAACGTGATCGCATGCGAGCCTTCACCGCCGCGGTCGGTTCACTGCGAGGGCGTGTGTGCGGGAGCCTCCTCGCCGGCCCGTAAACGGACCCCAACGCATGCAGCCGAACTCTGGAGCACGCGGTCCGGCCTGCGACGTCCGACGAGTTCGGAATGGAGGCCCCGCTGCTTAAGTGGGAATGGGGAGAAGCCGCCCCGACGCTGCTCTTCTCATTCCGGCCGTGCGGTGGTAAAAATGGAGCCATATCAGGTAACACGTGTTACTACGGCCGTTGCGCAACACCTTCTTGACTCTCCGTTCTCATTGTTGCCTTTCGGTCGGCCAAGCTCGCGGATCGGACACGATGCGGACCGCGGTCACACGGGCACCGCTACCCGCGCGCCCGGCCTTTCAGGAGAGTCGCTGAGTGTCGAAGTTCGGGGCGCCGATCGCGCCCGTACCGACACAGGCCACTCCGTGCAACCCGACGTGGTCGGTGCAATGCACGGATCGGGGGTCGCAGTGCCGGCGAGTCCTGGAGGACGTCACTGGGCACAGCAATACCGATGTCCCTTCGCCAATCGCCGATGACTTCGACGGGGCGCTCCACGGTTGTGTCGATGCGGCACAGTCGGCCCTCGGGCGAGCCTGCCTGACGCCACCGACGGCTTAGCCGCGTTGCACGTTTGCACCATTGCAAGGACAGAGTTCGGCGGCATGGGCCTCGCTGATCCGCTCACTCAGCAATTCACTTCAGGCTATGACTCGCGAAATTTGAAGCCCAGTTCTCAGGAAGAAGACGGAGGCGGAGTATGCAAGGGTTCACTCGTCGCAACCTGATAGGAGCGGCATGTGCTTTGGGTGGGGGTCTCACCTGGGGCTCCCTACAGGTCGATAGCGCCACCGCTGCACCCTCGGGGAATCCGGTAGGTGCCTGGACACACGAGGGCGTGCTGCGTGGCATACGCCAAGGCGCCGTGAACGTGTGGAAGGGAGTACGGTTCGCCGAGTCGCCGACCGGGGAGCACCGGCTCGCTCCTCCGCGCCCGGTTGAGCGTTGGGCAGGCGTACGTGACGCGACCGAGTTCGGTCCGGCCGGCCTCCAGCCGACCGGGGCGTTCCCGGGCCCCCAGCCGCCTGGCATGCGGCAGAGTGAGGACTGCCTGTTCCTCAACGTCTGGTCACCATCCACATTCGGCAAGCGACCGGTCATCGTGTGGATCCACGGCGGCGCCTTCGTGATGGGTGCCGGCAGTCACTACGACGGTTCGGTTTACGCGGCGCGTGGAGACACAGTTTTGGTCACCATCAACTACCGGCTCGGCGCATTCGGAGGTCTCGCCCTGCCGGATCGTCCCGGGGTGGCCAACCTGCGGCTGCTCGACCAGATCGAGGCTCTGCGTTGGGTGCGCCGAAATATCGGTGCCTTCGGTGGTGACGCGGGAAACGTCACCGTCATGGGTGAGTCAGCCGGCGGCATGTCGATCGGAGCCCTCCTAGGCGCGCCAGCGGCCAAGGGCCTCTTCCGGCGGGCCATCGTGCAGAGCGGCGGACCACGGCCGGTGCGCGACCACGCCTACGCGCGAAGAATCACAGAGGCCATGATGCGTGCACTCGAGCTTGACGCCCCGGAGCAGATGATGCAGGTTCCGGCCCAGGACCTGCTCGCCGCTTCCATGACAGTGCACGAGGCTCCAGCCTCGCTGGAGCCGTTCGCTCATGTGACCGATGGCTTCGTCCTGCCGACACACCCTCTGGATCACATCGACGGCGAGGTCGACCTTCTGATCGGCACGTGCGCGAAAGAGGCTGATCTCTTCATGCCGACGCCTCTAGGCGTCAAGCTCGAACGAGGCGCCAAGGCCGCACTCGGATCCGCATGGGACCGTATCTTCGCGGTGTACCGCGACACTGCGCTTCCGAGGCAGCAGGCCGTCCACGACCTGATCAGCGGATGGTTCGCTGTCATGCCCTCCGTTTGGCTGGCAGAGGCCGCGCACCTCGCGGGAGGCCGAGTGTGGCAGTACACCTTCGACTACACCGACGCCAGCCCTGCCGGGGCTTGCCACGGATCCGACGTTCCCTTCACCTTCGGCACGGTTGAACCGGAGCGGCTGGCTCCGAACGCTGATCCCGTCGAGGCACAGTCCCTTTCCCACAGCATGCTCGATGCGTTCGTAGCCTTCGCGCGTACCGGCAACCCGTCCCATCCTGACCTGCCGGCCTGGCCCCGCTTCCGGCCCGACCGGCGGGCGAACATGTCCTTCGGTGCCACTTCACGAGTCGTCGATGACCGGCTCTCGCGCGTGCGCCGTCAGGCGTGGGCGGGCATAGACCCTCACCGCGTCTGCTGACTGTTGCTCCAGGCTGGCTGGGATGCCGCAGTCGGCCATTCCGGCGCGTGCGGTTTTCGATGAGGGAGGGCCGCTGCTCACCGGCCCGCCTGCAACTATTTGCATGCCCTTGTCGCAGGTAATAGGGCATGCGCCGCGGCAGTGCGCGGCACACCCCGCTCTGCCTGTGTCATCGCAGCCACGACACACGGGCGGCCTGGCATCGCGCATGGCTGTAGCCCTGTGACGCTCATGAGCGCATTCTGCGGCCCGCAGGCCATGTAGGCTCGCGGGCCGCCCGCATGCGGCCCCCGCAAAGTCACCACATGAAATGCCTCTTGAGAAACGCGTGCTATATGGCGACGTGCCAGCTGGGACACGCATCGAGTGGGTGTAAAAAAGTGACCTCACGCCGTTGACACGTGTTACATCCGTGCCTAGATTCCCTATTTAGTGCTCATTCTGTCTTGCCTGACAAACCGCTTCATGGCCCACGAGTGCTGTCCGTACGCCGACACTGCCTCGGCTCGCCGTCTTTCGCCCCCGACTTCCGTGACCGGAGATCCCATGGTGCACAGCAAACTTCTTTCTGCTCCGTCCTCGCGAGATGTGAGTGGTATACGTGCGGTGACTGCCGCCTTTGCCGCGGTCGGCCTCCTCATGACTGTGGGGGCGTGCAGTGGCGCCGACGCGAACAATCAGGCCGTAAGCCGCCAAACGCTTACCATCGGAGCGCCCACGCCGCCTCTCAGCCTTGATCCGGCAAAGAACGGTGGCGGTGTCAACGAGTTGTTCGTCGATCTCGCCTATCAGGCACTTATTCACGCCAAGCCCAATGGCAGCTACACTCCGATGCTGGCCGAGAGCTTCGGGTATGTGGGTAAGGGGCATCGACAGTTCGAAATCACACTCCGCCCAGGAGTGACATTCTCAGACGGCACCTCGCTGGACTCTGCGGCAGTCAAGACGTATCTGGAGTACTTCCGTTCCGCCGGCGGTCCTTTCTCCGCCACTGCGAAGAACATCACGGCAATTGAGACGCCGGACGCCAAGACCGTGGTGCTGAGACTGGCTGGCCATGACCCCGACATGCCGCTGAACTTCTCGGAAGCCGGCGCCTGGGGCAATGTGGTGAGCCCCAAGGTCCTCAAGGAGCGCCCCGCCACGCTCGGCTCCTCGACCGCCGGCGCCGGGCCCTACATGCTCGACACCGCCGCTTCCGTGCAGGGCTCCACCTACACGTATGTGCCCAACCCCCGTTACCGCGGCCCCTCGACACGGCAGTACAGCAAAGTCGTCATCAAAGTCATCCCCAACTCGACCACTGCTTTCCAGGCGTTGCGTTCCGGCCAGATCCAATTCATGCAAGGGGATACCACCCTGCTGGCCAAGGCCAAGCGCAACGGGCTGAAAACCCACGAGCAGGGCGCAGGTTTCGTCGGGCTGTTCCTCCAGGACCGTGAAGGTAAGAAGGTGGAGGCGTTGGGTGATGTGCGTGTGCGACAGGCCATCAATCACGCCATCGACCGTAGATCGCTTGCCAAGGCCATCGGCGGATCGACCGGCGAGCCCTTGTCTCAGATCATCGCTCCAGGTGCCGCCGGCTATTCGAAGGATCTGGAAAAGCGCTATCCGTATGACCTCGGACGTGCCAGGAAGCTGCTGAACGAGGCCGGGTATGAGGACGGCTTTTCTTTCACTGTTCTGACGGGTGCATTCGATCCGGTCAGTGCCAAACTCGCCGCCGGCATCGCCGAGCAGCTCAAAGCAGTGGGCATCACGATGACCATTGAATCCAAGACTGCCTTTCCCGACTACGCTCGCGCACAGGAAAGTGGCGCTTACCCGGCGAACGTGGCCAACTGGGGTGCGACAACTATGTATGCGGCAGCGACGCAGCTCGTGCTGCCGGAGGGTGTGGTCAACCCGTTCCACACCTCCGATGAGCAGATGGAAAAGCTGTACAGAGAGGCTGCAGCCCTTCCCGCGAGCAAGTCCAGTGCGAAGTGGCGTGCGCTGTCTGCTCGCGTTTCCCACCAGGCCTGGTTCGCCCCGGTGATGATGCAGAAGGCTGTGTTTATCGCCCCCGAAGGTCTCGAGGGGTATAGCGACAACGCCTCCTACCCCAATCCGGTGTTTATCCGCAACAGCTGATCCAGTACCGCTCTAGGCGGCGGCACTACTCTGCCGACCGGCGGTCCCGACATCGAGGTATCCCCTGTGGGCACGTTCCTCCTCAGACGCCTTATGCGATCGGCAGTGCTGATCGTTGTGGTGACCTTCCTTACCTATTTCCTCGTCTCTCTCACCCCTGGGGACGCCGCTTACACCCTGCTGGGTGCGCGAGCCACCCCAGAGCAACTCCAAGCCCTGCGACATGACATGGAGTTGGACCAGCCACTGGTCGAGCAGTACTGGCGTTGGCTTTCTTCGGCGCTGCACGGAGACTTCGGCCGCTCCTTGCTCACCCAGCAGTCCACGTCCGAGGTGCTGTCCCAGCGGCTGGAACCGACCGTGTCCCTACTGGCCGGAACGGTCCTGGTCAGCGTTGCCCTCGGCTGCCTGTTCGGCGTGCTCGCCGCTGTGCGCGGCGGATGGCTGGGACGGCTGGTCGACCTGGTCGGCCAGATGGGGCTGGCCGTCCCCAACTTCGTCCTTGGCCTCATTCTCATCGCGGTCTTCGCGGTGAACATGCGACTTTTCCCTGTTAGCGGCTACATCGCGTTCGCCGAAGATCCGGGGCTGTGGATCCGCAGTCTGGTGCTACCGGTCTGCGGGCTGGCTTTCGGTGTGATCGGCGTGATGGCCCGTCAGTTGAAAGTGTCCATGGAGGAGGTGATGCAGCGCGAGTTCATCACAGCTATGCGGGCCAACGGGTACCCGCAGCGGTCGATCATCTACCGCCACGCGCTGCGCAACGCCGGTCTTCCCGTCGTAGCCAACCTCGGAGTCATCGTGGTCGGCATGCTTTCAGGGTCTGTCCTCATGGAATCGGTCTTTGCGCTTCCGGGGCTGGGCAGCCTGCTCGTTCAGGCTTCCGCCCAAGCGGATCTTCCCCTCGTCGAAGGAGTTGTGGTGGTCATGACCGTCATCATCGTCGCGGTCAACATCGGCGTGGACCTGATCTCCGCCTGGCTCGACCCCCGGGTGGTGCGGCCATGAGCGCAGAAATCCTTTCCTCGACACCCGATCCGGACAGCGCCGCCGGACAGCGTCCGAAGTTCCTCTCAAAGGAACGCGCGCGTCGCGGCCCGTACCGGCCCGCGACGCTGCTGGCAGGGGCGT
Source organism: Streptomyces zagrosensis (assembly GCF_014203645.1). Taxonomy (GTDB): domain Bacteria; phylum Actinomycetota; class Actinomycetes; order Streptomycetales; family Streptomycetaceae; genus Streptomyces; species Streptomyces zagrosensis. The sequence continues at coordinate 79,211 of NZ_JACHJL010000017.1, forward strand.
GGCTGATCCTGATCACCGTGGCCGCCGGCGCCGCGCCCCTGCTGGCGGGGCACGACCCTCTGACTCAGGACCTGGCGCAAGTGCAGGTGGGGCCCGGAGGCGAACACCTGCTCGGCACGGACTCCCTCGGACGCGACCTGCTGGCGCGGCTGCTGCACGGCAGCCGCACCACACTCCTTGGAGTCGCCGTCGGCGTCGGGGTATCGGTGAGTATCGGTGTACCGCTGGGGCTGTATGCAGGCTACCTGCGCGGCCGGGTCGACAAGGTCGCGTCGGCGGTCGCGGAAATCCTGATGTCACTGCCTGGACTGATCATTCTGATCACCGTTCTGGCTGTGTACCCCTACAGCATGATCGCGGCGATGGTCACCTTCGGTGTGCTGTCCTCGGCGGCGCTGTTCCGCATCGTCCGGAACGTCACCATGGCAGTCGCTCAGGACCTGTACATCACTGCCGCCAAGTTGGCGGGACTGTCGAGGAGGCAGATCCTCCTCCGCCACATCCTGCCTCGCATCCGCCCCACGGTTGTCGCCCAGACCGCTATCGTGGCCGCACTCGCGCTCGTCACCCAGTTGGGCCTGGGATTCCTCGGCATTGACACGCGACCACCACACGCCACGTGGGGCGGTGTCCTACAGGACGCCTCGACCGTCATCGCGGTGTCGAGCTGGACCGTGGTCCCCCCGGTGGTCGTGGTCACCTTGACCATTCTGGCGTTCGGCATTCTCGGGGACACGACAACGAGCCAGCCATACCGTCTCACTCGCGCCCGCACCCGCACAGGACGTCCTCAGGCTCCCCGCACAACCCGACGGGCGCCGGCCGATCAACTGCTGTGTGTTGAGCACCTCACCGTGGTACTCACCCGCGGTGGTGGTGGCAGCATCCTGGTCGACGATGTGTCGTTCGGTATCGGGCGCGGTGAGATCGTCGGACTCGTCGGCGAGTCAGGTGCCGGCAAGTCGGTCACATCCCGCGCGATCCTCGGTCTTCAACCCACCCAGGCCAAGGTCGATGGTTTCATCGACTTCGACGGCCTGAACCTGCTCGACCTCACCGACAAGGAACTCCACCACCTCAGGGGCCGCCGCATAGCGCTCGTGGGCCAGGAGCCCATGGTCAGCCTCGACCCCACGATCCGCATCGGCGCTCAGCTCGCAGAGGCAGTCCGTGCCCACCAGAAGGTGGGGCGCAAAGAATCCCACCGCCTTGCCCGGCAACTGCTGACGGACGTGAGGATATCGGACCCCTCCGCGGTGGCCGATCGGTACCCGCACGAGATATCCGGGGGTATGGCTCAGCGGGTGTGTATCGCCGTCGCTCTCGCAGGGAACCCAGAGCTGCTCATCGCAGATGAACCGACCACTGCCCTGGACGTGACCGTGCAAGCGGAGATTCTGGACCTGCTCCGCGACCTGCAGCGTGAGAGGAACATGGCGGTCCTCCTGGTGACACACGACTGGGGTGTGGTGGCGGACCTCTGCGACCGCGCCATCGTGCTCTACGCGGGCCAAATCGTGGAACAGGCTGCCACCGAGCGACTCTTCGACCATTCGTGTCACCCCTACACGGCTGCGTTGCGCGCTGCTGACCCCCATCAGCAGCAACCGGGTCGCCGGCTGACGACAATCGGCGGCAGCGTGCCACCCCCTGGTTCGTGGCCCCCCGGCTGCCGCTTCGCCGATAGATGCGTGTCGGTGACCGAGGAGTGCTCCAACGCGGCTGTGCCGCTGCACCTGGTGGCGGAGGGCCACATAACCCGGTGCATCCACGTCCGAGCCGACGACAAGGAGGCGCATCGTGTCCCGTGAGTCGTCCAGCGTGCCAGTGCTGGAACTGGAAAATCTCTCCGTCACCTATCGTCGGCGTCGGCAAGCTCCGTTCGAGGCTCTGAACAACGTGCACCTGCGCCTAGAAGCCGGGGAGACACTCGGCTTGGTGGGGGAATCCGGCTCGGGCAAGACGACGATGGGCCGCGCCCCGTTCGGTCTGGTGCCCATCACATCGGGCACCGTCCGGTTGGACGGTGAGGACGTTACCCATGCGACCGCCAAGGAGCGGACACGATTGACGGCGCGCATGCAGATGGTGTTCCAGGACCCCTACGGGTCGCTGAACCCGGTGAGAACCATTCAGGACACCATGGTCGAGCCGCTTTTGGTGCACGAACCCGGTACGTCGGCCGCTCAGCGCGCCCAGCGCGTCGCCGAGGCGCTGGACCGTGTTGGACTGCCCCGCCGGGCCGCCCAGCGGCTGCCTCGTGAGTTCTCCGGCGGCCAGCGGCAGCGCATAGCCATTGCCAGAGCCCTGATGCTCAAGCCCCGGCTGTTGGTGTGCGACGAGCCCGTGAGTGCACTGGACCTGTCGGTTCAAGCCCAGATACTCAATCTCTTGGCCGACCTGCGTGCTGAACTGCAGATCAGCTACCTGTTCATATCGCACGACCTCGCCGTGGTACGCCATATCGCCGACCGGGTGATGGTTCTGTACCGCGGCCACGTGGTCGAGGAAGGCGACGCAGCCGCCATGGCCGCACGCCCGGGTCATCCCTACACCCACGCCCTGCTGTCCGCCGCACCCGTTCCCGACCCGAGAACCCAGCGCACGCGGCGTCAGCAACGCCAGGAACGGCTCACCGCGCCCCTGCCCACCACGACAGGCGGATGCGTGTTCGCGCCCCGTTGCCCCCACGTGATCGATGCTTGCGACACGCCGCCACGGCTGACCCCCTTCCGCACCGGAGGTCTGGCTGCATGCCACCGCATGGAGGATCTGCGTCTTGATCCGCCGCCAGGCACCGCCGCGGCCGATCACCCAGCCTCATGATGAAGGAGTTCTCCGATGACCGCTGACGACTTCACCGCTCCCCGGCCCCGGTACGGACCTGTGCCGGAGGCCAGAGTGGATGGGAACCACGTGCTCTATGCGGACGCGATCGTCGCCGAAGTGCCCGGCTTCCGCCCCCTCACCCTCGACCTCGTGCGGCCTGCCAAGGCGTCCGGCACGGTTCCGCTTGTTATATGGATCCACGGAGGTGCCTGGCTCGAGGGCACGAACAAGAGATTCATCCCGCACTTCTCCGAAATACCCAGCCGGATCGTTCGCTCAGGCTACGCCGTAACCTTCATCACCTACCGTCTCAGCGGTGAAGCCCACTTTCCAGCGCAGCTGCACGATGTGAAGGCCGCTGTGCGTTGGCTTCGCCATCACGCTGCGGAGCTGGCCATCGACGCGTCACGGTTCGCCGTGTGGGGGGAGTCCGCCGGTGGTCATCTGGCTGCCCTGCTCGCCCTGACTGGGGACGACCCCGAACTGGCTGGAGACGTGGGATCCATCGATACGTCGGACCGGGTGCACGCCGGAGTCATCTGGTACGGGCCGACGAACCTGCTCAGCATGCAGTCACAGGCACTCCCTGATGCGGTACTCGACCACGATGCACCTGATTCGCCGGAGAGCTGCCTTCTGGGCGCCCCGCCCCAGCACGATGCGACACGTGCCGCGTTCGCCAGCCCGGTCAGTTATGCCTTGCCCAACGCGGCGCCTGTCCGGCTGGTGCACGGGACCGCTGACCGCATAGTGCCGTGGCAGCAGAGTCAGGAGCTGTACCAGCATCTGCGCAGCGCCGGAAGCGAGGCCGAACTCCATCTGGTTCCCGGTGCCGACCACTGCTTCATCGGTGTGCCGGCCGAGCCTCTCATCGACGACGCCTTGGACTTCCTCGGACGCGTGCTGGACAACCGATGACCCATATCGCCCCTGGTTTCGAGGCCGTCAGCGAACGCCTGGCCGCGTTCACTCAGGCCGACCCCTCTTACAGCGCGCAGGTCTGCGCCCTGCGGCACGGCCGGACCCTGATCGACCTCGCCATGGGACCACGCCTGGCCGTTGACAGCCTGATCGGCGTGTTCTCCAGCAGCAAGGGGGTGGCCGCCATGTGCACCGCTCTGCTCATCGAGTCGGGCGACCTCGACTTGGACGCTCCCTTTGCCCGGTACTGGCCCGCTTTCGCGGCAGCGGACAAGGCTGAAGTAACGGTACGAACGGCCCTGTCTCACCGAGCCGGCCTTCCTGTGATCGCAGGCGGCTTCACATCCGAGGATCTCGAAGAACACGACGAACTGGCCGCCCGCCTGGCTGCGGCAAGGCCGCTGTGGGTGCCAGGCACCAGCCACGGGTACCACGGAATCACCATAGGCATCATCATCTCCGAACTGATTCGACGAATCACGGGAGCGACTTTCCGTGACTTCTACAAGGAGCGACTGCAAACCCCTTTCGGCATCGACTTCCATTTCGGCGTTGACGACAAGGTGCTACCCCGTGTGGTCGACACATTGCCCCAGTTGCCGCGTAACGAAGAGGAGGTCCGAATATTGGCTGCGGCAGGAACCGAGCCGTTTCACCTCCTTAATATGGTCGTCAATGTAGACGGTTTCCCGCCGTTCGCCGAACAGGCCAACAACCCCGTGATCAGGCGATCGGGTCCTGCTGCCATCGGAGGGGTGGGAAATGCGCGAAGCCTCGCTCACCTGTACAGTCACTGCCTTCAAAGCGCCGACGGGCCGGAACCGTTGGCTCCAAAAGCTCTCGGCGTGATGAGTCAAGTGCACAGCTCCGGAACGGACCTGGTGCTCGGCATCCACAACCGCTTCGGGATCATCTTCGAAACGTCCGATGCACGGTTGGACTTCGGTAGCCCTTGGGCGTTCGGACATGACGGCGGCGGCGGCTCCATAGGTTTCGCGGACCCCGCTACCGGCCTCGCGTTCGGATACACGACAGGTCGTATGCCCATCCCCGGCGGCGCTGACCCCCGCGGGCTCGAACTTGCCCGCGTCATCCGTAACCGGATCCGTTCGATGCGCTGAGGGAGGCATCGGGTCGTTAAGCCCGGGAAATGGACGCATGTCTTGCCCCTGGGCCGGTCGGCACTCGACAGTGCTGCGGGGCGCTGAAGTGGCGGGCGCCCGAAGTGGAATCCCGGTGAGCGCGGACCGCCCGGGGGCGGTGAGCAACGATAGGCGATGGACGCTGTCAGCGAAGAGAGTTGCCTGGCCACAGTGCGGCATGTGCTGAGCCGCCCACGCAGCGGCTCTTTGGTGGTCCGTGTGGAGGGTCCGGCTGGTACGGGCAAGTCACGACTCGTCGGACGCGTCCGGGCGCGGGTGCCCATCGATGTGGCTTTTCACGAACTCGGTCCTGCCCCGATGCCGGATATGCGGGCGCAGACTGCGGAAGGGTCCTCCAGGCAGGCCCTGTGAGTGTTCGAGGACGCGCACCTGGCCGACGAGGATGACGGGGAGCGCATCGCACGAATCATACGCGGGCTGTGCCCGGGGCGTGTGATGCCGGTGACCTACCGCCCTGAGGAATTCGCGGTGCCGGGGCTGGTGTTCGGTCGACGGTTCGACTATCCGCCTCGGACCACGGTGCTGCGTCATAAGACCGGGCCACTCGCTCTCGCGACGGTGCGGCGGGTGATGCAGAAGACCGAATTGGTCCCGGCCGCCCGCGGTCCGACGGGGCTCGAGTGGTTCCGACAGGCGCTGGCCGCGGTTGAGGCCGGGCACGCCAGGGGCATGCAGTCCCGTGGCGTCCAGGTGGGTCGCGGCGGAGAAGCCCTGGTCGTGGCCGAAGTGGAAGACGGCAGTTCGCCCCAGATGGCCATCGGCGTAAAGGCCGGGCCCATAGAGGTAGGGCGGGTGGTCGCTGGGCTGGTAGTCGAGGATGCAATGCAGGGGAGGACCAGGACACCGCGAAGCGTCGCACGCTGCTGGGTGGCGCCGCTATGGGTGTGAGCGCGACTGCCGAGCCCTGGGGACGACTCGCCTTCGCCCTCAGTAAGGGGTCCAAGATCTATTCGCCCTCCGCCGTCGCGCTCATCGACCGGGTTGCCGAACTGCACGTCCAGGAACTCAACGTCAGCGCCCGGCGCCTACAAAGCACAGTCGAGTCGCATCTTGACGCGATCACCGCGGCTCTGCCTCATGCCGGCGAGCACGAGCGGGCGATGCAGCGTGGTGATCAGGCGGAGTGCCCGGTGTGCGGCAGGTCGTGGACGGTCGGGTTGGACCGGCAGCGTTCGACCACGTATTGCTCGCCGCGGTGCCGGTCGCGAGCCTGGCGTCTTCGGCGGGCGTAACGCGATTCCGTCGCGGTGACGCCGTAGCCGAACACCGCAGGTCAGCGCCGGGGCGCAAGCGCTTCTGACGGGCTTTGGCGTGCTTCGAGCGCCGTCCCTTTGCGCCCAGTGCCCCCTGCCGCGCCTGTCGTGATCTCGTCACGCTGGGCTGTGACCAGGGCCGATGTCATCGCGCTCGTGCGGGTGTCCAGACCGGCCCAAGGCGGCGAGGGGTGGTCACCATGTCGGACCGGGTCGGGAACGTCACGCGGAAGCGTTACGAACAGATCGTGGCGGAGGCCCGCGAGCTGATCGCGGAGATGGCGCGGGCGCAGTTCGCGCTGGGCGACAAGGCGCTGGAGATCGAGCCGATCCGTGGCCATGGGGGTTCGACGGCTTGTCGCCACCGGCGACCACCCAGCCGGCGCTGGGCGGCGGGACGGCGGAGGCGCTGGTGAGGGTGAGCGGGATCGCGACCATCGCGGCACCGACGGCGAGACCGACGCCGATACGGGAAACGCCATGACTTCATAATTCCTCCATGCGGTCGTGGTTACTGGGGTGGGACGCGGTCACTGCGGTAGAAGTGCACGGTGTGGCGGAACTTCTGCGAGGCCGGTACTCGTTGGCAACTGTCCGCAGTCCTGAAGCCCGGCCCCGGCTACCGGGAACCGGCGCTCACTCCGTCCAGCGGCAGCGCACACCGACCATCTGGTGGCGAGGGAGAATGTGGTCATGCCGCAGGTCGAGGGAGGTGGCCGGATGATCCTGGTGGAGGTGCTCGGCCCGTTCGCCGTGCGGCGGGACGGGGTCGAGGTGCCGCTCGGGCCACCGCAACAGCGTGCGCTGCTCGCCGCCCTGGTGCTGGCAGAGGGTGTCCCCCTGTCGTCGGCGGCGCTGGCCGCCGAGATCTGGGAGGGCGAGGCACCGGCCAGCGCCGTACCGGTCATCCGCAAGTACGTGCACCACCTGCGCCGCCTGCTCGGCGACGAGCTGACCGTCGAATCGTCCCGGCGCGGGTACGCACTCACGCTCGCACCGGGCACGCTCGACGCGGACACGTTCGCCGACGCCGTCCGCGCGGCGGAACGGGCGCGCGCCGGGGGTGATCCCGACACCGCCGGGGACCGGCTGCGCGAGGCGCTGGCGCTGTGGCGCGGGCCCGCGCTGAGCGGGGTCACCGGCCCCGGCGTCGACCGGCACCGGACGGTACTGGACGGGCGGCACCTGGCGGCGCGGCGCAGCCTGCTGGAGGTCGACCTCGAACTGGGCCGCGAGCAGCGGATCCTGCCGGAACTGCGGTCGTTGGTGGACACCCATCCGCTGGACGAGCACCTGCGGCTGCTGCTGATGACGGCGCTGTACCGAGATGGCCGCCAGGCGGACGCGATCGCCGCCTACCAGGAGTGCCGGAAGTTGCTCCGCGACGAACTCGGGGTGGATCCGGGCCCCCGGTTGCGGGAGCTGTACGGCCGAATCCTGCACGCCGACGAGACGCTGCTGGCTGCCCCGGCCGCCTCCTCGGTACCGGCGCAACTGCCGGCGCCCAGCGCGGCGTTCGTCGGCCGGGAGGAGGAGCTGCGCCGGATGGGCGCGCTGTCGGCCGGCGGCGTCGTGGTGATCTCCGGCATGGCCGGGGTCGGCAAGACCACGCTCGCGCTGCACGGGGCACACCGGATCGCCGACCGGTTCGGCGACGGTCACCTCTACGCGGACCTGCACGGATTCGGCCCCGGCGGGGAGCCGACGCCGCCCGGGGAGATCCTCGACCGGTTCCTCCAGGCGCTCGGGGTCGCGCCCGCCGACGTGCCCGGCGATCTCGCGGTGCGCGCCGGACTGTTCCGCACGCTGACCACCGGGCGCAGGCTGCTGATCCTGCTGGACAACGCCGCGGGGGCCGACCAGGTGCGCGACCTGCTCCCTGGCGCTGGCCCCGGCCTGACCGTCATCACCAGCAGGGGGACGCTTCCGACGCTGCTCGCCCGCGTCGGTGCCCGGCCGCTGGTGCTGCGACCGCCGGACGACGAGGAGGCGCTGGCGCTGCTCGTGGCGCGGGTCGGCACGGACCGGACACGCGCCGAGCCGGTCGCGGCGCGCGAGATCGTCGCCCGTACCGGCGGCCTCCCGCTGGCGCTGGCCGTGGTCGCGGCGCGGGCCGTGGCGCAGGAGCACCTGCCGCTGTCCGCGATCGCCGCCGAACTGCGCGAGGCGCACGGCACGCTGGACGCCTTCGCGGGCGCCGACGACGAGGTGCGCTCGGTCCTTTCCTGGTCGTACCGCGCGCTCGAACCGGAAGCCGCCCGCGCCCTGCGCGTCCTGGGCGCACACCCAGGCCCGGACGTGAGCGTCGCCGCTGCGGCGAGCATGCTGGCGCTGCCGGAGCCGCACACCCGCACGCTGCTGCGGGCGCTGGTCGCGGCGGCGCTGCTGGTCGAGCACCGGCCGGGCCGGTTCGCCGCGCACGACCTGGTGCGCGCGTTCGCCGCCGGGCTGCCGTGGTCCGGCGACCAAAAGCGCCGGGAGGCCGTGCACCGGCTGCTCGACCACTGTCTGCACACCGCGTGCGAGGCGGTCATGGCCGTCTTCACGGCCCGGCCCAGTATCCCGCTCCCGCCCGAGTTGCCGGGCGTGGTGGTTTCGGCACCGTCGCCGGACGCCGCCACGTGGTTCGCGGACGAGTACCCGGTACTGCTCGCCGCGCACGATAACGCCCACCGGGACGGGTTCGACGGGCACTCGTGGCGGCTGGCCTGGGCGCTGCGCGACTTCTTGAGCAGGCAGGGCCTCTGGCACCACCTCCAGACGTCGCAGCAGCTCGGACTGGCGGCGGCGCAACGCCTGGGGGACCGGCTCGCCGAGGCACACTCCCGGCGCGGTCTGGCGCTCGTGGAAGCGAACCTGGGCCGGTACTCCGCGGCCCGCGAGCAGCTACGGCAGGCGGCCGAGGGCTTCGAGGCCGCGGGGGCGCGGGAGTTCCTGGCCGAGACGCACCGCTTCGAAATCTGGGTCCTGGACTGCGCCGGTGACCACGAGCCGCAACTTGAGCTGGCCGAACGCCTGCTGGAGATGTATCCGCCCGGCACCGCGGCGAGCTACCGTGCCTCGGCGCTCAACTCGGTGAGCTGGTCGGAGATCCGGCTCGGCCGGTTCGGCCCCGCACTCGCGCACGCGCGGGCGGCGCTCGCGTCCGGCGAAGGGCTCGGGCCGTACTCGCTGGCCGACACCTGGCACACGCTCGGCAGCGCGCAGGCCGGGCTCGGCGACCACGAGGCGACGGAGCTGAGCTTCACCCGCTCCGCGGAGGTCTACCTCCGGGTCGGCGCGCACGCCCTCGCCGCGGTCGCGCTGCGCACGCTCGGCGACGTGCACCGCGACGCGGGCCGGCACGACCAGGCCGACGCGGCCTACCGGCGGGCCCTGGCGGCGGCGGGCGGGTCCGACGACCCGAGGGCGGCGGCGATCAGCGCGGAACTGGCCGTCTATCGCACGTGAACGGCACGGGAACCGGCCGCTCCTAGGGTCGTGCGGAACCGTCCCACCAGGAAAGGACCGACCACCCATGTCCGCACCCACCCCACCGCCCGGCATCGCGATGACGCAGTTGCTCGGCGGCTTCCAGGTCTCGCAGGCGCTCTACGTCGCCGCGAAGCTGGACGTCTGCACCATGCTGGACGACGGTCCGCGTACCGTCGCCGACCTCGCGGAGCGCAGCGGCACGCCGGCGGACCCGCTCGGCCGGTTGATCCGCACGCTGACCATGGTCGGTGTCTTCCGCAGCGAGGGCGACCTGGTGGCCACCACGCCGCTGGGCGCGCTGCTGTCGCGCAACCATCCGGGGTCGCTGGCGGGCGTGGCCGAGCTGTGGATGGAGACGCACTACGCGCCGTTCGAGGGTCTGCTGGAGACGGTCCGGACCGGGGTTCCGGGCGCGACGCGGCACTTCGGCAAGCCATTCTTCGAGTGGCTGTCCGAGGACCCGGCGCGAGCGGAGCTCATGACCCGCGCGATGGCCAACATGACCGGTGCTCGGGAGGGCATGTTCGACGGGTACGAGCTTCCGCCCGGCCGGGTCGTGGCGGACATAGGCGGCGCGGATGGTTCGGTGCTGGTGCAACTGCTCGCGGACCGGCCGGAGCGTAAGGGCGTCATCCTTGATCTCCCGGCGGTCGGACCGGCGGCCACCTCGAACCTAGCGAAACAGGGCCTGAGCGGCCGGATCACGTTCACGGCCGGCGACTTCTTCGAGTCGGTGCCCGCGGCCGACATCTACGCGCTCGGCTTCGTCCTGCACGACTGGGACGACGACTCCTGTCTGCGCATCCTGGAGTCGATCCGCAAGGCCGCGAACCCGGGCGCCCGCCTGCTGGCGCTGGAGGGCGTGATCCCGCCCGGCGACACGCCCCACATGATGAAGATGATCGACCTGACCATGCTCGGCATGCTGCCAGGCCGGGAGCGCACCGAGCCGGAGTTCCGCACCCTGCTGGAACGGGCCGGGCTCACCCTCGACCGTGTCGTGCCCACCCCAACCCCCTTCTCGATCGTCGAAGCGTCCGTGAACGGGAGCTGACCGCGGGCCGTACCCGGCGGCCGGCGGCCGGCGCCGTCTTGCCCGGGGCGCCGGGGGTGGAGATGAGGCGGGGGACGGCCGGGTGGCACGCCACCGGGCCCGGCTCCCCACGGATACGCGACGCGGCTGAGGCCGACCGGAGGCAGAGGGGGTGTCCGGCCGGGTTGGCGTAGACCCGTCCGCCCTTCTGACCGAGAGGACACCACGATGACCACGGCGTACGACTCGACCGACTGGCCCGACGACCCCAGCGTCGCCGAAGTGCGCACGCTCGCCGCACACATCGCCCACCAGGTCGAGACGACCGTGCTTGCCGACGCACTCGACGCACCCGACGCCGCCGAGGTCCGGCAGCTCCTGGCGACCGCGCACGCTGACGACGACGGGCGGGGCTCGACAGCGCCCGTGCCGTCGGCGAGCAGATGGAGACGCTGCGGGCCCGCTACTACCACCAGCCCGTCGGCGACGCCGCGAACGACCTGCTGCCCGCGGCCATGCGCTTGGTGCGGACCGTGCGCCAGGCCGCCGTCGGCGGATGCCGCCGGGGCGGCACCGGCCCCTGCTCCGGAGACGATCGGGTGCGCGTCGTCGTGTACGACGGATTCGTCGACGTACGCGACCCGGCGTGCCCGGAGCACGCGGCCGAGGAAGCAGAACGCTGGGACCACGGGCGCAGTGTCGAGGTACTGCTCCTCGGCGCCCGCGAGGCCACAGTCACAGCGCACGTTGCTGCACGGACTCACCCCTTGCCGCGCTGCGTCACTGCGCTCCCCGCGTAGTTCCACGACCATCGGCGCGGTCCGTCGTAGACCATCGGTTCTACTTTTCGGCCCTCAAATGAGGGCCGAAAAGTAGAACTTGCCCGGGCCAGAAGCTTGTCGCTTATGGCGGTTCCGCGCGACCGACGCTCAGGAGCGAGGTGAGGGCAGAGCAGGAGCGTCCCCGGCGACGAGGGAGTCGCGGCCCTCCGCCAGCTCAGGGACGTACTTGTAGATCGTGTTCCGCGAGACACCCAACAGCTTTGCAATGGACGAGATGCTGTTCTCCGGACGGGCGAGCAGCGCGCGAGCGTGCCGGATCTTCTCCTCGTCCATCGCGGGCGGACGGCCGAGTCGGGCGCCGCGGGCGCGCGCCTGAGCGAGGCCCTCGTGCGTGCCCTGCACGATCAGTTCCCGGATGAACTCCGCGAGCGCTGCGAAGACGTGGAAGACGAGCCTGCCGCCGGGCGTGGTGGTGTCGAGCGCCTCATACAGCGACTGGAAGCCGATCCCGCGCTTGCGGAGGCCGGACACGATCGAGATGAGGTCTTGGATCGAGCGGCCGAGTCGGTCCAGGCTGGGCACGACGAGGGTGTCCCCCGGGCGTCGGTATCTGCGGCGTGACCCCCGCGGACTGGGCCCAGGCCGGCGGGCTCTTCCCCAGTGACCAGCGCCGTGGGCTATGCCGCCACCCAGATCGCCCTGCGCTACGGCGCCCGGGTGATCGCGACCACCGGAACGACGCACGCCGACGCGCTACGCGGACTGGGCGCCGAGGTCACCGGCTACGGCGAGGGAATTGCCGAACGGGTACGCGAGCTCGCCGGCGGCCCCGTCGCCCTGGCCTTCGACGCCGCCCCGGTCAGCAACTCCCTGCCCGAGATAGTGCGCACCGTCGCCAACCCCGAAGACGCCCTGACCATGAGCGACTTCGCTACAGCTCAGGAACTGGGCGTGCGCTTCCAGTCCGGCGAGGAAGGCCACGAGTACCACCACCACGTCCTGGGCGAGTACGGGCGGATGGCGGCCGACGGTCACTTCTCCATCCCGCTCGCCGGCACGTACCCGCTGGAGCAGTGGCGCGAGGCAGCCGAGCTGAGCATGTCCGGCAAGCCCGGCCGCAAACTCGCCCTACAGGTGCGCTGAGACACCCCACCCCTGGCGAGACCGTCGCCCGGACACACCGCGATGGCTTGAAGCCCACCACCACGACGGCCGTGACGAGCGGGGCCTCCACGACGACTGACCACTCATCGCCACTGCCAGACCTGAGCGCTTCCGCCGGCCGCTCTCGTGCTCAGCTCGGCGTTGATCTCAGCGTTGACCTGCCGGGTGTGCCTTGGTGGTGTGACCATGTGGCGTCGGGTCGCGCCGTGGTCTTGCGGTTACCTCTGCTTGGCCAGGAAGGGCAGTACGACTTCGGCCATCTCGTCGGGTACCTCCTCGGCGAGGTCGTGTCCGGCGTTGAAGACGTGGCCGGTGACGTCGTGGGCGAACAGCTTCATCTGGGACTCGTTGCGGTCGCCGATGAAGGCCGAGCCGCCGAGGGCCAACACCGGGATGTCCAGCTTCTTTTGGGCTGCTTGCCGGTTCTGCTCGGCGTCGACGAGCATCGCCCGGTAGATCGACAGCATCGCGCGGATGCCACCGGGCATGGAGTAGCAGCGCACGTACTCTTCGATCGCGTCGGGGGTGGCGGTGTCCGGGTGGCTGCGCTCGTATTTGATCATGTAGGTGATCAGTTCGCGTTCGTGTCCGGCGATGAGCATCTCGGGTACGTCCGGCTGGAAGTAGAAGCCCAGGTGCCACAGGTGCATGCCGCTCGCGACGTTTTCCTGCGTAAGTGCGGTGTGGTCCTCGAAGCCGAACCCGGGGAACAGCGCCTCGGCGAAGATCAGGGCGTTGACGTGATCGCCGTGCCGGGCGGCGACCTGGTAGCCGATCACTGCTCCCCAGTCCTCTCCGATCACGCTGTAGGTGTCATGTCCGAGGTGGCCCATCAGCGCGGCGATGTCGTCGCTCATCGTCGCGGAGTCGTAGCCGTCTGCGGGACGTGCGGAGTCACCGAGGCCACGGAGGTCGGGCACGACGACGGTGTGGTGCGGCGTCAGCTTCGGGACGAGGTGCCGCCAGTGGTAGCTGGTCTTCGGCACGCCGTGCAGGAGCACCACGGCCGGCCCGGACCCGCCTGTCCGGTAGTGCAGACTCGTTCCGTTGACGGTGGCCCGGCCTGTGCGAACGGGCTTTTCGTGATGGTCGAAAATCATTCCTTCTTCACCTTTTCTGGGGTGTCTCGCGAAGAACTCGCGGGAGGTCGCGGTGCTCACCTCGGGAAGTTGCTCCCTCGGCCACCGCCGAGGGCTGGTGCGGTCACGGTGAGCGAGGGGACATGGGGCATCCGGTGTCGTGGCACGAGGCGTAGGCAGCATCGCCGGCATCGCTGTCGCGCCGGGCGCTTATCTGGATCGACCGATACACATTCCGGGCATGAAGAAATCAGTCGAGCGTGGTCAGTGCGACCTCCACGAGGGGTTCGAGGGCGCGGGCGTCCGGAGTGATCTTCGCGGAGACGAGGAGCCCGTTGAGGAACGTGACGAGGAAGGCGGCGAGGGTGGGCGGGTCGTGTCGCGTCGAGAGCTCGCCGCGCTCCGCCGCCGCTCGCAGCAGGTCAGCGAGCGCGTTCTGGTTGGCGCTCAGTACGTCCTGCAGGGTGCGCCGGGTCGGCTGGTCCTGTGGCAGGCGCTCGGTGGCGGCATTGACCAACAGGCAGCCCCTGCCGCCATGTTCGACAGCGATCCGGATCCGCTCGACCAGTAGCGCGCGAATCGCCGATCGGGCACCCGTCCCCTGTTCGAGGCTGCGCAGGGCGGCCGCCGCGAAGGTGGCGCGGTAGTGCTCCAGTGCAGCCCGGTACAGGCCGTCCTTGCCGCCGAACGCGGCGTACAGAGAGCCCAGTCCGATCCCGAGGCACTGGGTCAGGTCGTGCACCGAGGTTGCCTCGTATCCGCGCACCCAGAACAGCTCCATCGCGCGACTCACCGCCGCCTCGGTGTCGAATTCCCGGGTCCTCGCCATGCGCCCACCGTAGTCGATCTGGATCGATCGCTCAAGAATGCAGTGCGATCGCGGAGACGACGCCGACATCGAAGAGCCGAAAACCCACCCCGCCGACGGGACGACCAGCAGGCGTCACATCTTGTCGGGCCACGCTGGCAATCGCCGTCCTTCGGCCATCTGAGGCGCTCAGTCACAGCCGCCGGGGCGGTGTTCGGCGTTTCTTGAAGGCCGGGAGGTGCGGGTCGGCGTCACCCGACGCTGTACGGGCGCGGCCGTCCGCCGACCGCCTCGGCCATGTCGGCGGCCTTGTCGAGCATCTGCTGCACCCGCTTGCGGCTGAAGGAGACGAGGAGGAGGGCGAGGGCGTAGTCGGTCAGAGTGTGGATGCGGTCGCGGACCTCCAGCGACCCTCCGTCGATCAGCTCTCGCATCGCCAGCTCGCCCCGGGCCAACTGGCGGGCAGCCGTGGTGGCGGCGAACTCGTGCTCGGTCGGCGCGAAGCGAGCCAGGGCATCGACGTCCCGCACGAGGGACGCTGGGACGTACGGGCGGCCGGTGTCCCGGAGCATCTGGAGGGTGTCGTTGTAGAAGTTCGCGGTCTCGCCCCTGGCGAACTCCAGTTGGTCTTCCTCCAGGTGCGCGAGGTGTTCGGCGACCGCGGTGCGGTCGCGTGCGGCGTAGGCCCGCCACAGATCGTGGGCCCGCCATGCGGCCTCGTGCATCCAGGGGTCGGTGATGTCCTGGAAGTCGTGGAACTAGGTCATCGTGTCTCCGTGACGGGTCGGGCGGCGGTGTCCGCCGGGGTGCGGGGGCGGGGCACGGTGGCGGCCGGCACCAGGTCGAGCCGCTTGTTCATGTCCAGGCGGAACGTGCCGTACGGGTTGATGTTCGACCAGAACAGCGCGGTCAGGTCGCGCCGGTCCTCGGTGCTCAGCTTCTTGGCCCCCTTCGGTTCGGCCAGGACCTGCTGGAGGTGCAGGGTGTTGACGTGCACGAGCAGCAAGCGATTCTTCTCGAAGAGCTGATACATCCACGGCACCATCGTGGTGACCTGGAACAGCCTTCGCATGTTGCGATACCACGCGGCAGCGACGTCCTTGGCCGCGACGAAACCCCAGTACAGGCGCTGGGCCAGGCCGGCATTGGCCTCGAACAGTTCGCGGCGCGCGACGACGGTGTGCATCATCGGGAAGATGCCGGTGCGGCGATACCAGTCTCGTTCTCGGGCCTCGTGGTCAGTGAACAGCGGGGCGATGTTCGACGAACCGGCGAGGTAGGTCGAAGGCGCGTTGGAAGTGAAGAGCGCGTCGATTTCGCCGCGGTCGAGCATCTCGGCGAGGGTGCGGCCCGGCGGCGCGAACCCGACGTCGACGCCCTGCGGGTGCGGGTGGGTGGTGAACTCGAAACCGGCAGTGAGCGAAGTCTCGAGCCCGCCGATGACCCAGCGGTTGTTCTCCGGCGCGAAGCCGTAGTCCTCGGCCAAGATGCCCTTCGCCCAGATATCCGAATCCTGACCGTAGATGCCGAACTCGCCGATCGTGCGGCCGACGAGGTCCGCCGGGCCGGTGATCCCCTTGGTCGTATTGACGAAGACAGCTGGAATGCCGGAACACCCGTGCGGGGTAGACCGGGAAGGCGAGGAGATCCGTGCCGGTGTCCAATGCGCGCAGGTAGTGGGTCAGGCCGAATTCGGCGAGGTCGAACTCGCCAGCGGCCATTCCGGCGAAGATCTCGGAAATGGCGGGACTGTGCAGGGTGACGTTGAGGCCGTCGAACGTCACGGTGCCGTCGAACAGGGCCCGCGTGTTGTCGTAGCCGGTGACGGCTATGTCGAGATGCGGCGTGGTCATGTGTCCAGCAATTGCGGGGCGACGATCTCCTCGACGGTCCAGCGGCGCGCGGAGAGCCCCTGCTCGTAGTGGTAGCGCAGGAAAGTGTCGAGCGTGTGCAGGTTCGCCTTCACCCCGTAGGGCCACCAGTCGTGTCCGAACAACTCGTCGTTCCGTTCCATGAGCGCGTTAGCCCAGGGCAGCATCACCGGGGTCTGGTAGAGACGACGGAACCGCCGGTAGCGATCGGCACCGGCTTCTTTCGCGTCGTAGAAGGCGTTGTAGACGGCGCGGGCGAGTCCGGGGCGGGCGTCCAGCAGCCCGCGGCGGGCCACGACGGCGTGCATGATCGGGAAGTTCCGGGTCCGGCGGTAGTAATCTCGCTCGATCGGCTCGTAGTCCGGGAACAGCCGGGTGATGTTCGGCGAGCCGTCCAGGAACGGCTGTGGTGCGTTGGCCGTGAACAGCGCGTCGATCTCGCCGGTGTCGAGCATGGTGGACAGTGACTTGCCCTCGGGCGTGGTGGTGATGTCGACACCGTCGGGGCGCGGGTGGGTGGTGAACTCGAACGGCGGCGCGGGATGGTTCAGCCCGCCGATCACCCATCGATTGTCTTCGGGCCGGAATCCGTAGTCCTCGGCGAGGATGCCCTTGATCCAGACGCCGGGGTCCTGGCCGTAGACACCGAACTCGCCGATGTTCTTGCCGACCAGGTCGGTGGGCCCTGTGATGCCGCTGTGGGCGTTCACGAACACGGCCGAGTGCCGGAACATCCGCACGGGGAAAGCCGGGATGACGGCGTACGGGACGCCTTGGTCAAGGGCCCGCAGCAGGAACGTGAGACCGAACTCTGACACGTCGACGTTCCCATGCACGAGGTAATCGAAGACCCCGGGCAGGGTTGCCGCGGTCGAGATCGTGGTGCTCCGCACTCCGGCTACTGCTACCGTCCCGTTGAACAGCGCCTCGGTGTTGTCGTACCGGAAACTCCCGATACGCAGGTCCAGATCGCTCATGTGCCGCTTCCTCATCGCTGGTAGCGCTTTGGATCTCGCCGGCTCGGCCTTAGGGCTCGAATTGGCTGCCCGTGACATGGGCCGGCATGCTGCTTTGCTTCGCAGCCTCTTGCTTCGTCAGTCGGTCTGGTAACGGTTGGCCACGTCTGGGCTTTGGCCGCCGAACGCTGCGAGGTCGGCGGTAGAGACGTCCATGAGCAGTTGATAGTCCTCGACTCCGGGTGCGATGACGACCTCGCCGAGCTCCAGGCCGCGCAGCGCGCCTGTCACGAGGTCGTCGGCGCTCATGCGGGGTATGGCGCTGAGGTCCATGCCCTGCGAGGAGTGGAACTCGGTGGCCACCACGCCGGGACATACGACGTGGACGTGAACGCCGGTGCCCTCCAACTCGGCGCTGAGGGTCTGGGACATGGCCACGAGGTGCGCGAGGGTGCCTGCGTAGACAGCGCGGCGCGGCATGACGGACTTGTCGGCGGGTCCGCTGAAGGCGATCATGCCGGCCACGTTGATGATCGTGCCCGCGCCGCGGTGCTGCATGCCGCCGACGGCAGCGCGCATCAGCTGGGTAGGAGCGAGGACCTTGACGTAGACCAGTTCGTGGGCCTTGTCGGCGGGCAAGTCGGCCAGCGGCATGTAGTGGGACACACCGGCGTTATTGACCAGTATGTCCAGGGGTTCGTCGGCACAGTATGCGGCGACGGTGTCTATGCCCTCCTCGGTCGACAGGTCTGCAGGGACCGCGCGCACCCTGACGTCGGGGTGATCGCAGACGAACTGATCGAGGCGGTCCCGGCGGCGGCCGACGATGATCAGGTCGTGGCCGTCGGCGGCGAAACGCTCGGCGAAGGCCTTGCCGATACCGGACGTCGCGCCGGTGACGAGTGCGAGCTTATTCATAAGGACACGTCCTTAGGTGCGATCCGTTGTCGAGGTGTCGGATGCTGACAGCGGCGCAGGTAGCAGTGGTGCCCGTGTTGGTCTTCACAGGTGCCGTTCCGCGAACCTGGCCAGGTTCGCGGAACGGCCTTGGCGGGTCAGTTCGCCGGCAGGCTTGCGAGGGTGAATACCGATCTGGTCAGCGGATCGTGGTACAGGAAGGTGTCCATCTGGGAGTTGGTCACCACCAACCGGTTCCCGACCACGGCGATGCCGGTGGTGGTGTCGGCTCCCGGATAGGTGCGTTCAGAGACGACGGTGCCGCGGGTGCCGTCGCCGGACAGGCGCACGGTGGCGATCGTGTTGTCGACCGAGCGGGCGATGTACAGGGTGTTTCCCCGCCGCGCGATGCCGTCCGCGCTGTGCAGGGGCGGGTGCGCGACCTTGCGGATCTCGCCGGTGGCGAGGGTGAGCCGGTAGAGCGCGCCGCTGGACCAATAGCCGATGATCAGCGACTTGCCGTCGGGGCTGGTGACGATGCCGTTGCCGTTGGACTGGCCGGGCACGTAGTCCGGCAGGTGATAGGCGACTTGGAGAATCCGGTGGACGCCGGTGGCCGGGGCATGCACCTCGGCCGCCGGGATCCGGTACACCACGGCACGGAACGAGTCTGTGATGTAGACGTCCCCGTTGGCGGCGACCGCTGCGTCGTTCACGAGGGTCGGCTCGGTGGACGTGGGCACGCTGTAAGAGGAGACGAGCTTCCCGGTCTTGGTGTAGACGAAGAAGTTCCCTTTGAAGGCGCCCGCCACCAGCAGGCGGTCGCCGGTGGTCTTGATCCCGGTGGCCTGGGCGCGGCCGTCCTGACCACCGGGAAGGAACGGCTCAAGTGTCTTCGCCCCGATCCTCCCGCGGTAGATGGTGCCGTTGCTGATGTTGCCGGTGTAGATGTAGTCGTTGTCGGCCGCGATGCTTTCGGGGTAGGCGCACGGGTCGTCGATCGTGATCGTGCGGGCGTCGGTGTGCGCGGCGGTCGCAACGGTGTGCGTCACGGCGGTGTGTGCAGCGTTGTGGAGATAGGGGCACTGGTCGACAGTGGTCGTTCCGGCGGCGACAGTCGTGGCGCTGGCGGGGAACGTGAACGCGGCCAGAGCGGCGGACATCGTGGTGAGGGCGACCAGCGCGCGTCGCCGGATCGCGCGCCGTGAGGTGGTGCGAGTGGACATCTTGTCGGAGGACCTTTCCGGATCGTTACGTCAGGGGTGCGTGGGTCTGGGGCGGCGCAGCGCGGCGGCGACCGCGTCGGTGACCAAGGTGGTGAGGCGTCAGGTGATGCGGCCCCAAGTCGCCCGTCGAAATGCGACTCGGCGTACTCGTACCGGCGCATGCCCGCCTTGAGCTGCGGAGCAGCCGGCACAAGCCCCCGCCGTTATCGGTGAATGATCTTTCACTTTTATTCTGGCGATGCCGGGTGCTACTGTCAAGGTGAATGATCGTTCGCTGACGGAAGGGGGTGTGGCTGATGCCCCGCATCACCGCCGAACGCCGGGCGGCCAATCGCTCGCGGATCGGGGCGGCGGCCCGTCGCCGCTTCTCACGCGACGGCTTCGACCAGACCTCGATGCCCGACATCGCCGCCGAAGCAGGCGTGTCGGTCGGCGCCCCCTACCGCTACTTCGCCGGCAAGGAAGAGATCATCCTCGAAATCGCCGGCGACGCGTTCCGGATGATGTTCGCGCCCGTCGAGCGCCTCGCCGACACAGCCGCCGCCGTGACGGTAGCCGACCTGGTCGCGGCGGCGATCGACCCGGTGAGCGGTGAGGACACCGTCGACGCGGCGGGTCAGGCCGTCCCCGTCGAGGAACTGCTGCGCTGCGCCGTCCAGGCCTGGGGACTCCTGCTGCGGCACGAAGCGCTGCAACAGCAGGCCCGAACGGGCTTCGAGGACGTACGCGGACGCATCGCGGAGGCGCTCCGCAACGGCCAGCGAGCGGGCAGCGTGCCGACCGAACTGGACCCCGATCGAGGCGCACGAGTGGTGATGGCGCTGCTGCACGGTTTCGTCCTCCAGTACACAGCATTCGGACTCGACGACATCACCGCCTTCACCCGCGACGTCCGCATCGCACTCAACGACACCGGACTGCTCCGCGAGGATCACTGAACACGTCCTCCGTCGGGCTGGGTCCGGTGTCCACCGGCCACCGGTCCCGTACCGAGCGGTGGTTCGCATCGATGATGCTCGACGTCAGACGGCCGGCGACCTCGCTCATCCAGTCGGCGGAGCCCTACCGCGCTGCGGCGCCGGCTCGGGACCACGATGCCACTCGTTGCGGGTGACGTTGCTGGCCTCGCTGCTGCACGAGCGGAAGCGGGAGATGACGACCCGCAGTCCCTGCCCCCGCTACACCGCCGGCCGGGACGCCGCCTTGATACTGCGCCTGGTGCCGATCCTGTACGACCGCACGCTCGACCGCATCCTCGCCGCCAACCTGCGCCGCCACTACCCGAAGGGAGTCGTCGGCCGACGATGACTCCACGAACAGCTCCGTCCCTGTGGTGCGGTCACCGGTGAGAAAGGAGGAGGGGCCATCGGTACCAGGGGTCCCATGACGGTGAGCTTCGTCCTCTCCAGACGAGGCCGACCAGCGGCTCAGCGCACCGCCAGTCCCGTTCCCGCTTTCTTGATCGTGCGATCCAGATAAGTTACGGTGGAGTCATGGCAAGGACCCGGGAGTTCAACACCGAGGCGGCGGTGAGCCGCGCGATGGAACTGTTCTGGACGCGCGGCTATGAGGCGACCTCGGTGCGCGATCTGACCCAGCACCTGGAGATCGGACAAGGGTCCCTGTATGCGGCGTTCGGCGACAAGGACGGCCTGTACAGGGCCGCGCTGGAGCACTACCGCACCACCCTCGCCGCAGCCGCCCTGCGCAGCCTGGAGGAGGGGGCGGACGCCCGCGCGGCGATCCGTACGCTGCTGACAGAGCGGATCCGCATCGCCGTCGGGCGCGGCGGCCAAGGCTGCCTGGCCGTCAATGCCGTCTGCGAAAGGCTGCCTCAGGACACGGTGACCCGCCGCACCGTGCGCGACATGCAGGACGCGAGCCGGGAGGCGTTGACCGAGGTGCTGCGGGCCGCGATGGAGCGGGGCGAAATCGCGGCGCGGCACGCCCCACACACAGTCGCCGCGTTCCTGGTCACCTTCCTCAACGGGCTGCTGGTCTCCTCGAAGATCACGCCAGACGCCTCCGCACTCGAACCCCTCGTGGACGTCGCGCTGACCGCTCTCGACTGAGGGTGCGCGGCCTCGGCCAGGCGTTTCCCGTACCTCGAATCCGTAACGATCGATCAAGAAAATGGGGCGCCCGGCACCGCCGCGACGACAGCGTCCCCCCAGCGCCGACCCACCCAGGACAGGAAGCACCCACGTCATGATGTACGACCACACCGCAACGCCCCTGCGCACCGGCCGTGCCGCCGTCAACGGAACGAGCCTGCACTACCGGACGGCCGGGTCCGGCCCCGCCGTGGTGCTGCTGCACGGCGTGCCCAAGACCGGCTACCACTGGCGCCACCTCGTCCCGAAGCTGACGCCCCGTTACACCGTCGTCGTACCCGACCTCCGCGGCCTCGGCGACTCCGCCCGCCCCGCGTACGGCTACGACTCCGCGACGATGAGCGACGACATCGCCGAGCTGATGACCCACCTCGGACACGAGACGTACGCCGTGATCGGAGAGGACTGGGGAGCGGTGATCGGCTACCAGCTCGCCGCCCGCCACCGCGACCACGTCCACGCCCTCGTGTTCGCCGAGGCCCTCCTCCCCGGCTTCGGCTTCGAGGACCACACCGCCCTCACCCCCGAGAACGCCGCCGGCCTGCACCTGTGGCATCTGGGCTTCTACTTCCAGCCGGACGTGCCCGAGATGCTGATCGCCGGGCACGAGCGCGAGCTGATCACCTACATGATCAAGTTCGAGCGCAGCCACCCCGACACCGCCACCCCCGACGCGGTCGACGAATACGTGCGCTGCTACTCCATGCCCGGCGGCATCCGCGCGATGCTCTCGATATACCGGGCGATGCTCGTCGACGCCGAACAGAACCGGCAGGCCGCACAGAAGAAGCTGGACATCCCGGTGCTGGCGCTCGGTGGTTCGGCCTTCATCGGCGACCGCAACGAGTCCCAGATGCGGCTCATGGCCCACGACGTCACCGGGCACGTCCTCGACGCCGGACACGACCTCGCCGAAGAAGTACCCGACGAGATGGCCGACGTGGTCCTGCCCTTCCTGGCCGGGAACTCGTAGACGGTCCAGGCCGCGATGCCGGCCGCCCGCCGGCGATGAAGGGGGAGCGGGTACGTCACGCCCGCGACCTGCTCGCCCGCCCGGAGAACACCGTCACCTCGATCGCGAAGCTCCTCGGCGTCTCAGAAACACGATCCACAACTATGTGCCCGAACTGAAGGGCGGTCGTCTCGTACTCGCTGAGGCGACGACACGCCGGAACTGCCCCAACCCACCAGGTCCGAGGACTGATCACCGCCGTTTGCGGCTGGGTTGGGTCGGGCCGGGGCGCGGTACTGGCCTTGCGACCAGCCCGTTTCCCCGACCCGCCCGCCGCACCCGCCGTGCGGGTCTCCACGCAACGGGCGTTCCACGTGCCTTGGCCGGTGGTCAGCCCCCGGTGTTGGCGACTGCCGGTCGTGGTGTCCACGGGGTCGGGATGTTGCTGCCGCGATAGCGGTAGCGGATCACTTCGACGCTGGACGCGCCGGTGAACTCGACTCCGTCGCAGATGAGCTTCCAACTGCCCGGTCGGCAGAACCGGCGGCGCAGTTCCCTCCAGCTGAGCCGGGAGTGCTTGTGGAAGATCCAGCGGACGATGCGATGCCACGCGTGGTCATCGACCGTGCTGAATACCGCCTTCGACACCCCGTGCCGGAAGTAGTTCGCTCACCCGCGCAGGGTGCGGTTGAGGCTGGCCAGCAGCTCGTCCACGTCCCTGTGCAGGTCTGATCTGCGTGTCCTGTCTTTCACCTTGTCCTCGATCGACTGGATCGCCTTCTTGGACGGCTTGGTGTAGACGTAGTGCTTCTGCGTTCCTGGTTTCCGCTGCCTTCGGATGTGGAAACCGAGGAAGTCGAAGCCCTCATCGATATGGACCACCTGGGTCTTCTCCGGTGCCGGCCGCAACCCCAACGGGGCGAGCACGCCGGCCACCTCCTCGCGCAGGCTCTCGGCGTGGCAGCGTTCCCCGGAGACCATCAGTACGAAGTCGTCCGCGAAACGGATCAGCCGCCAGTTGCCCAGTCCGTGCTTCCTGCGCGTGACCCGCCGCTTGTAGCTGCCCATCTCCTGCTGCCACTGCCGGGCGAAGTGCTCGTCCAGCGCGGACAGTGCGATGTTGGCCAGCAGCGGGGAGAGAATCCCGCCTTGCGGGGTGCCGGTCAGTGTCTCTTCTCGGTCGCCGGAGGTCGTCATGACTTCGGATGCCTGGCGAACTCCCCGCCCCACGCCCGGCCGAGCAGCCGAAGCCCGCCCGGTGACCACCTACCGCGTCACCTTGCAGTTCGAGAAGGACGGCCCGTCCTCCAGCGGCTGGTGGGCCGATCTCGCCGTCGCCGAGCGGAAGTTCACGGCGTGGCTCGGCACCTACGGTTCGCTCGACGGCGTGCTGATCCAGCTCGCCGAGGAGACGGACGACGGCCGCGACAGCATCCTGAAAATCTGGACCAAGGAACACGGTGAGACCTTCGGGCCCGCGTGACGCGCAGCGCCATCCCCGGGTGTCAAATCATGTGACAGCAAACTGCACTCTCTGCATGGTTCCTACTCGACCCCCATCCCGGTGGGGACTGGCCGCCGACCCGGCGGAGATCACAGCTCTGACCGACCTCGCCGCCGAGTGCACCGATAATGGCCTCACCGTGGAACTCGCCTGCTAGGTCACCGTGCCCGCCCTCGCTCGGGCCGGGGAGTAGCTCGGTGACTGGTGGTAGCGGTGGCAGACGGGGTAGTCCACGGCGAAGGGGTGGTCCTTCTCGCCCTTCAGGTTCGCCGCGCGCTGGCGCCAGCCGTCCCGTTCGGTGATGGTGTCCTGCCAGGGCGAATCCAAGGGGGACACCCCACCGAACTGAAGGAGATCTGAGCATGGCCATCACGCCCGCCGCCGAGATCTGTGACCAGCACATCGCCGACCTGCGGGGCGCCCTGGCGCAAGCGGTCCGCCTGCTGTCCTTCTCCGCCGGACAAGTGGCGCCCGGCGACCCAGTCGTCGCCGAGCGGCTCATGCCCACAGCCGATGAGATGACGCAAGTCCTGAACCGTACCGCCCCCGAGTGACAGGGCCCCGGGTGGCGTCGGCCAGCGGCGTTGCCGCCTTTTTCGCTCGTGTCAGGACCGCGGCGCCGATCCCGAGCTGGTCGCGACCGGCGCCCACACGTAGGTCACGCGGCGGCCGGCCCAGCCTCCTCGTCGCGGTCCGGGCCCTGTTCGTCGTCGGCTCCCAGACCGTCCTTGGTGGGCGCAGTGCCCGGGGTGGGGGCGGTGCGGTCGTCGAGGGTGATGGTGACCGGTTCGCCGTTGGGGGTGAGGCCGATCAGATTCTCTTCGACCCGCTCGTACAAGGTGGCGGCCAGTTCCCGGTCGCCGTCTCCGTCGGTGGCGGTGTTCTCGATGGAGTGCAGGCTGATGAGCAAGGCGATCAGCGAGCGCCCTGACAGAGCGGCGCGGATCCGATCGTCTCCCTCGTCGGCGACCTGCGGCGGCACGCGGAAGTGCGGGTGCCGCCCGGCGCGGGTGGTGACGAACTCCCAGATGTCGCGGTGGCACAGTAAGCTGGCGCAGGAGACGCGGGCCGCCGTTTTGAGTAGGGCGCTGTGTCCCTCACTCACCTGCGCGGTCACGGCTTCGGCGGTGGCTTGGGGCCGGGGCCGCAGCTGTGCCACCGCCGTTTCCAAGCCCTCGATCCCCTGGCGTAGCAGGGCGAGCTCGGATCGAGTTCCCTGCACAGCTGCGCTGAGCTCTGCTGTGATCTCCCCGGCTGTTTGCCGCAACTGGTCTGATAGGCCCTGCTGATAGTCGGCCGGGCCGGTGCTGCTGTGGTCCGGTCCGGTGAGTAGGGCGAGCACGGGGGTGAGCTCTTCGGCCAGGACCTCGCGGACGGCCTGGCGAACCGCGCCCATGGACACAGTCGGGGAGGCATCGTCGGCGGTGTGCTGCGCTGGGACCGCGGCAATGAGGTCGGCTTCTTCGGGGGGCTCGTCGGCGTCAGGGACTGCGGGGGCCGGCGCTGGCGCGGGCTCGGTGTCGTCGCTGTGGGCGCGGTATTCCTCATGGAGGTAGGAGGCGGGATCGGGATGCGCCTCGGGTGGGGGCGGTACGGGCGGGGTGAGGTCCGCGAGCGCGATGCGGACTTCGCGTAGTTCGGTGCGCAGCTGATCAATGACGTTGTAGACGGCGGTGTTGAGCGCTTCACCGTTGGAGTTCAGCTTGTTGTGGACGTCGCGGAAGTTCGTGCGCATCCGGCCGAGCTCGTCGACGACTTCCTTGGTCGTCGCGTCGTACGCCGCTTGGCCAGCCGACTCCAGTTTCGTGACGCCCTTGTCGAGCGCCTCCCGGATACTTTTGTCCGTGTGCAGTACGGCGGTGTGAATGATCGTCAAGGTGCTGGCGAGGTCCGGGTTCGGCTGACGGGCCATCTTCCCCCACTTCATCGCAGTAAGTAGTTGATCGAGTTCGCTGCGTATGCTGCCCTGGGTGCAGCCCGCCAAGCGGACATCGGCTCAACTGGCTTGAGAGCGCTGGTCGTTGAGGCTGAAATCGATCAGGTCGGGCGACGCGCCAGGCGCAGGAGCAGGTGCAGGAGCAGGTGCTGGATCATGGTGCGCCTTTTTCGAACCGGAGGTGTTCGGGCCGGTGAGCGGTTGTTGTCAACGTCCTGGGCCCACCTCGTTTGTGTGGTGGGCCCCGAGTCAACCAAACGGACGGGTCCATCCCCGCGGCGCGGGGAGTAGTGCCGACCAGGCGGCCCCCCGGGCCGATTGGTGGTTGCCGGTCCGGGGCGGCGTGGCCGTGCGCGAGGGGGTCAGCTGGTCTCGTCGTGCAGGAATTCGGTGAGCGCCTTGCCGGGGCGGAAGGCGGCGGTGCCGTTCTCGCCGTGGAAGCTTCCGAAGCTCCCGAGGGTGACCGTCTCACCCTCTTTGAGCGCGCCGGCGATGACCCCCGGGCGGTCCACGGTCCCGAACACGGTGTCGAGCACCCGCTCGACCTGATCCACAGCGAGCCGCCGCCCGCCGTCGTCCCCGACCGTCTCGTCCGTGGTGGTCCTGACCAACTGGGACTTGTCCATCCGTGGCACCCGCTTCCGTTCCGTTGTGGCTGTATGCCTTGCGCTCCACGATCGTGGCCGACCGGCCGTCGCGCACCTTCGGCCGTGCGCGCGGTGGGGCGCCGGGGCCACGGACGACACCCGGGCCCGGCACGGACGGGCGCGGGCATGCCGGGCACGGCGCCAGGCTGAAGCCGCGCGAGCGACTGAGTCAGTTGGCCTCGGTTTACGAGGGCGTCGGCGGCCAGGCCGCGCTGGCGACCCTGGTATCGACGCCCGCGTCGCGCCCGGCCGCCACGGTTGGCTTTGTTTGAACGCGGTGGCAGCGGTCAGGCGCTGGTTGTACCTGATGTCCAGTAGAGCAAGGTGTGAGTGACATGGCTGCCGACAAGAAGACCCAGGCCAAGACCGAACAGGCCAAGGGCAAGGTCAAGGAAGCCGCCGGGCGCACCGTGGGCAACGATCGTCTCACCGCGGCGGGCCGGGCCGAGCAGGCCAAGGGAGACGCCCGTCAGGCCAAGGAAAAGGCCAAGGACGCCCTCAACGACTGACATCACCCCATCATCCCTCACACTTTTGGGCCCCTGCGGACTGCCAGTCCGCAGGGGCCCAAATGCTGTCGTGGCACGGTCGTATGGGAGCGGACACGGGCGCAGGCACCTGGCTGTACAGGGCATGACCCGCCGCTGGGGCGCCTGTCGCGGCTGCATCGGCTGGCTGGTGTGGGCCGGCCTATGACCCTCGACCTAGCTGTTCGGTCTGGTCGCCAGCTTCGTCCTGGCGACGCTGCTACCGGAGTCTGGCTCATCTCGGACCGGCACCCAGTTCGCACATAAGTAACTGTTCAGCTGTCGAAGGAGCACTTCGTCGACGGCGGCTACCTCTCCGTCGCGCTCAAGCAGCAGGTCGCCCGCGAGCACGGTGTCGGCCTGGTCGGACCGATCCGGGTCAGAAGTATTCGCCAGTCCCGCAAGGGCAGCGTCTTCCACCGCGAAGCCTTCGCCATCGATTGGGACGCCAAGCAGGTCACCTGCCCACAGGGCAAGGTCAGCCGCCGGTGGTCGCACCGCCGTCCCTCGCGCCCTACGCCAACGCCGAGTTCTCCCCGGCCGACTGCCAGCAGTGCCCGGTGAAGGCCGCCTGCACCCGCACCGACGCCCGGAAGTTTCCTTCCTGCCCCGTGAGCTCTACGACATCCAGTCGGAGTCACGGACCGAGCAGCAGACCCAGGAGTGGCTCTCGCGCTACTCGCTGCGGGCCGCCATCGAGGGCACGATCAACGAGTTCGTCAGCGGCCACGGCATGCGCCGGTGCCGCTACCGCAGCGAAGAGACGACCCACGTCCAGCACGTCCTGACCGCCATCGCGGTCAACCTCCTCCCCTTGGCAGCGCTCTGACCGTGACCGGAGGGGGCAATCCGGCCTTTCCCCTCAAGCGTCATGGGGAAGGACCTCCGCCGGGGGAGCAGCACAGGGAGCAGCCGGGCTGCTCCCTGTCTTTGTGCGCGCGCTCTGTTCCGCAGAGACGTCGCGCCGCCGCTACGCGGCGGGAAGGCGCAGCGCTCCGTACTGCGGGGCCGGTGGGCAGCTGGTGGAGGCGCCGTAGCTGTGCGGGTGTCAGTGCTGGGTGCGCGCCGCCACTGAGAGTCAGTGAACTGACTCTCAGTGGCGGGGGTCAGGGTGCACTCCTCATGTCCCGGGACCGCGCTGTGTGGTCTGGGGGTGTGAGGCGGGGCACCTGGTGGGGCGGGGTTACGGTGTTCCGTTGGCGCCGCTCGCGCAGGGGCTGCCCACGCCGAACGTTCCGCCCGTTCCGCCGGTCCCGCCGCGGAAGAGTATGCCTCCTGTGGCGTTGCCGCCGGCGCCGCCGATCCCGCAGGTGCCGTCGACGCTGGCACCCGACTTCACTCCGCCGGTGCCGCCGGTGCCGCCGTTGCCACCGGAGTTGTTCATCCCTCCGGAACTCACGCCGCCGGCCCCGCCGATGCCCGCGGCTCCACCGGCATAAGCTCCGCCGGTGCTGCCGTTGCCGCCCTTTCCGGCATCGCCACCCTTACCTCCGTTGCCGGAGGCGTTGGTGCCGCCGGCGCCGCCGTTGCCGCCCGCGCCGCCGCCGTGGCCGATGCCGCCGTTACCGGCGTTGCCGCCCGCACCGCCGGTCGATCCACCGACGCCGCCCAGGCCGCCCTTGCCGCCGGCTCCGGCGCTGGCACCGGAGTTCCCGCCGGCACCTCCTATGCCGCCCGCAGCGGCGTTGGTGCCTGCGCCACCCGCACCGCCTGCGCCGCCCGCACCGTTGAGGCCGCCGTTGGCACCGGTGCCACCGTTACCGCCCATCGCGCCGCTGGAGCCACCCGTGCCGCCGGTGGCACCTGCACCGCCGGATCCGCTGCCCACGCCGATCCCGCCGTTGCCGCCCGCACCGCCGACTCCGGTGGCGAAGCCGTTGCCGCCGGGGCCGCCGGCACCGCCCGCACAGTTGCCTGTCCCGGTCGCAGCGCCGCCCGCGGTGCCGGGGTAGCCCGCGGGGTGGCCGGCGGTGCCGTTGGCACCCGCGATGCCCGCAGTGCCCGCGGTACAGGCCAGGGCGGAAGCGGCGGCAGGGGTGCCGAAGAAGAGTGCCGCGCCGGTGAAGAGGGTCGGGAGGGCGAGGAGAGCGGTGGTCTGTTTCCTGTTCACGGTGTTTCCTCTGGCTCAGGTGAAGCGAGGGTCGATCCGGAGCGCGAAATCAGGCCGGCACACGGCACCTAGAAAAGTAATTTCTCTCGAACGCTTTCGTCCACCGCATGCCGTAACGGCAGTCCGAGAATTCCGCGATACTTCCATACGACACGCATGTCCAGATATTTGTAAGGGAACACGGCGTGCGATTGCCACCAACAATCACCCGACAGTGCAGTACGCCATCCACAGGAGAAAACATCCCCTCGCAAATTTCGTTTAGCCACTATTCGCCAATATGACCGACCGCTATGACGCGAAGTCGCCAATGTGAAATCTCTCGCTCCTGCAGCCTCTGAACTGCGGGTTCTGGATATCGGCAGTCGAAAAGGCGCTCGGGAACCTCCGCCACCCAGGGTCCAGTCGGCGCGTCGCACGGCGCAGTCGCAGGTGCGGCGAGGTGAGACGTCTCCACAACTGGCCTTCCTCTGACGTGCACGGAGTTGGCCGAATTTACGGAGGTCTCGCATATGTGACCCCTTTTCGATGAGGAGGGTACTCCTCATGCATCCGATGAGCATCCGGGGCCGGAAATGCCGGGGATGAGGGCCGGGGCTTCGACACCAGAATCTGTGGCTGTATTTCGAGGCCGATGACGAGGGGGTGGGCCGCGCGGCAGGTTGAGGTCCGGGGGCGAGACTCGCGTCCGGTGACGGAGGCCTCCTTGGAAGAGGTGCTGCACTTGCGTGATCATGCAGATCTCGCGGCGATGTTCCGCTATGAACGGCAGTACGGCGTTCTCGCCGAAGGTCCCATGGACGGCTGGCAGGGCCAGCCGCAGGCGGCCGAGATCTCCGCGGAGGAGTTCGAGCGGCTGTGGGCTGAAGCACGGCTGGCTCTCGGCGATTCAGCCTGACTTGGCGGGTTGAGGTTCGTAGAAGGTTCCGTCGCGGAGCATCGCGAAGAGGACGTCTGCCCGTCGTCTGGCGAGGCAGAGCAGGGCTTGAGTGTGGTGCTTGCCCTGGGCGATCTTCTTGTCGTAGTAGGCCCGCGATGCCGGGTCGCCCAGGGCTGCGAACGCGGAGAGAAAGAAGGCCCTCTTGAGCTGCTTGTTTCCCCGTCGCGACGGCTGTTCGCCACGGATCGAGGACCCGGAACTACGGGTTGCCGGGGCGAGTCCGGCGTAGGCGGCGAGGTGGCCGGCGGTCGGGAAGGTGCTGCCGTCGCCGACCTCGATCAGGATGCGGGCTCCGGTCCTGACGCCGATTCCCGGGATGGACGTCAGGACCTTGGAAAGAGGGTGGGCATCCAGGAGTTCCTCGAGCCGGTACGGGTGCGGACACACATCTCGGACCTCCGAAATCGCGGGCGCCAACCGTCCCACCCACCCCGATCACGAGGACCGTGGTTCCGGGAGCGGCTACCACGAACGGGTGAACGCCTTCGACGCACCCTGGCTCGCCCGGCTCGGGTGGCGGGTCGGCCAGCCCTCGTGCTCGACCCCAGGTCTTCCTGGTGGGCGCGAACCGCCTCAGTCAGCCGCCCGGCGCCGTGCGCGCGCATGCCCCACGATGGCGGGGCCGGCGACACCGATGATCGAAGTGAAGCAGATGCACAGCACAACGGAGTCGGCGGTGGTCCCGCCAAGGCGCTCGGCCGAGACGGGCGCGGCCCAGCCATGCGGGTCCACGGACACCTCGGCAAGCTCACCTTCGCTGGCCTGTTTATGTGGGCCGTGAATCATCCAGCCGAGATCGCGGTCCGTGCCCACCTCAACGAGCCGATAATGCGTCTCCCTGGGCCAGGTACCGCCACCGAGCGGGCCCGCCGGGATTCTCTGTCCTCCGTGTGCTTAGTGCCGACGATGACGGCCTCGGTCCGCTCCCCGACGTACCCGTGGTAGATCTGCGACGCCTTATGTGAGGCCACGAGCAGGGCCATTAACCAGGTGAAGAGCACGATGAAGCTGAACCCCGCCGCGGAACGGTGATCGAGGAGCACGACGAACCACCACACGCACACCACGAAACCGGCGGCCGCGACGACGTGCAGGACGTCTTGAGTGGGGAAGCGGCCCTTGGCCGATTCATCGACGCACAACGCCAGCGTGGCCGCCCAACAGGACAGCAGCGCCAGCGGCGCCAGACATAGCACCAAGGTCCGTCGCATTCCGCTCCCCTTCGGTCACGCCTGTCCTACCCCACCGGTCTAGGGAGGGGTCCCGAACCGGACGTGGCCATAACGGGGGCGACGCTCGTTGCCCGTGTCCGGGGGCCAAAGGTCGCCGGCCTTGGCCTTGGTGATGGTGTTGAGTCAGCCTGGGGCGCGGTTTCGGCGTTGCCGCCGACCGGTTTCCCCACGCCGCTCGCCGCACCCGGCGAACGGTTGAGTGACCGTACCGGGCGCTCCACGGTCTGTGCTGTCAGACGTGGTCGTGCAGGGGCCAAGGGCGGCGATTCCCCGGTATCGGTACCGGATGATGGAGACTGCGGCGCCACTGGATGTGGAAGCCCAGGAAGTGACGACTGGCCTACTGCGGAGGCCGGGGAAATGCTGAGCCTCTTCCCTGCCCGGGAACGGGGGCCGTCCCTCTCAACGAGCCGCCCTCCTGCGCGTAGCGCTCCGGTCGGCGGCCGGAGAAGCGGCAACACCCCCAGAGCCACCTTGCCCCGTGCATCGTCGCTGAACATCCGAAACCTACCAGCGGGCTACTTGTTTCCTGGTGTCCGAGCCGGGATCACAGAGCCTGTCCCGTAGGGGATAGGGCAGCTGGCGTCCCCTACGCGTCCCGAGGGGGTTTCCCCCCTTTGCGGCCCGGGGGGTAGCTCCATGTCCCAGCGGAGCGACCGACGGGCATGATCCATCCATGACTTTACGGCGAACAAGTATCCGGATTATGGCTGGTGCGGCGGTCCTCGGCAGTGTGTCCGCCCTGGTGGCTCCGGTCTCGGCGGCGGCCGGCTCTCACAGTGAGCGGGTACAAGGCGGGGCCGTCGTCTCCGTCGAGCAAGCGGCCGACCTTACAGCGCAGGAAGTGGCCGGGGAGCTCCGGGGAAAGATCGACTCGTCCCAGGTCCGCTTTGGCGTGACCGCCTATCGGGTCACCTACCGCACCACTGACAGCGCGGGCGCCCCCACGACCGCGAGCCAGCTCGTCGTCCTGCCCAAGAACGGGGCGCGCCACCTGTCCACCGTCTCCTGGCTGCACGGCACCACCGTCTATCGCAAGGACGTCGCCTCGGAGAATCCGAAGTCGAACGACCGGCTCGTCGCCCTGCTGTTCGCCTCGACCGGGCGGGCCGTGTCGGCGCCCGACTACGTGGGCCTCGGCTCGGGCGAAGGCTTCCACCCCTACGGTGACCCTCGGGCCACCGTCGCGGCCTCGGTGGACGGCCTGCGCGCGGCCCGGACCTTCGCCCACCAAAACGGCCGGGAGCTGAAGCGCAAGGTTCAGGTAAGCGGGTTCTCGCAGGGCGGCCCCGCGACCATGCTTGTAGGCCGGGCGCTTCAGCAGGAGGGCGCCGACCGCTACTTCCGGCTGGGGGCACTCGCCCCGGTCAGCGGCCCCTACAACCTCTCGGCCTTCGAGGCCGCCGCAGCCGACGACAAGATCGCCAAATCCGGTCTCTACCTCGCCTACTTCGTCACCGCCTGGAACAAGATGTACGGCCTTTACACGTCACCCGGCGATGTCTTCAACTCCCTCTACGCCAGCGAGGTGGAGGGTCTCTTCGACGGCCATCACACCACCGGGCAGATCGCCAGCGCACTCCCGTCGGCGTCCAAGGACCTGTTCACCGAAGACTTCCTGAACAAGATCCGCAAGCCCGACGGTGTCCTGAAGGACAAGCTGCGTCCGATGGACAACACGTGCAACTGGCGGCCGAACGTACGGGTGGAGATCTTCCACGGCCGGGGCGACAAGGACGTCGACTTCAGTCACGCGGCGTACTGTGCCGACCAGTTGACGAGGAACGGCGCTGCACGCCGGCTGACCGACGTCGGCGACTACGACCACAACGAATCGGTTCGGCAGGCCGTGCCCCGGATCGTCAGATTCTTCGACGAGTCGGCGAAGACCAACTGAAGCACGCCACCGGCAACGGCTGGGAGCAGGGGATGTACGCGCAGCGGCGCGCCCGCCCGACCCATGCCTCTGCCGCACGCCCGGCGCCAGTCACGCGGAGGAGACGCGGTCACGGGGATCGCTGGAGGGCTCGTCGAGGCGAGGAAGGAGGAGGTCCGCCCAGCACGCCCTCCTGCCGGCCGGCGACGGTGTGCTGAGCATCCCGGCAGCCCTGAAGACGGAGCAGGCCCGGCTGCGGCGACGTAGCGGCAATCCGATTGCACCAACCCGGCGGAGATCACAGCTCTGACCGACCTCGCCGCCGAATGCACAGATGAAGGCCTCACCGTGGAACTCGCCCGCTAAGTCACCGGACCCGCCCTCGCTCGCCCGGGCCGGGAGCACTCGTTGACTGGTGGCAGCGGTGGCAGCGGTGGCAGCGGTGGCAGACGCGGTAGTCCACGGCGAAGGGGTGGTCCTCCTCGCTCTCCAGGTTCGCCGCGCGCTGGCGCCAGCCGTCCCGCGGGTAGGGGTGCTGGGCATTGGGCTTGCAGCCCAGGACGTTGCCTTTGGTCGGGTGGTTGCGGGTGGCGAGCGGTTCGGTGACGTCGGCCGTGGCGGGGTGAGCCGTGGCGAGGAAAAGTACAGTCGCGAGTGCCCCAACGCCCCTCTGTCGGAGACCACCCGAATGACTGTCTGGTTTTGCCGCTTACATGCGACTATCCATCTTTATGGTGAGTGCTATGGCAACCCTTGAGCTCATCCGCATCGCTACCCGTGACTCGCCGATGGCCCTGGCTCAGGCAGAGCGTGTACGTACCGAACTGGGCGTGCTGGCCCCTCATCTGGTGACCGAACTGGTCCCGGTCACCACGACCGGCGACACCTGGCTCGGCGACCTTTCCGAGGTCGAGGGCAAGGGCGCGTTCACCAAGGAAGTCGACGCGGCCGTGCTGGCCGGCAAGGCGGACCTGGCGGTGCACTGCGCCAAGGACATCCCCGCCGACCGGCCGCTTCCCGAGGGCACCGTCATCGCCGGGTTCCTCAAGCGCGATGACATGCGCGACGCCCTCATCCACCCCGACGGCCGCACCTTGAACGACCTCCCCCCGGGCACCAGGATCGGGACCTCCTCGGTCCGTCGCATCGCCCAACTCGCGGCATCTCACCCCCACCTGCACTGCGTACCGCTGCGCGGCAACGCCAACCGCCGCCTGGACAAACTCGCGGCGGGCGAGGCAGACGCGCTGCTGCTGTCCGTCTGCGGCCTGCAACGCATCAACCACACGGAGGTGATCACCGAAATCCTCTCCCCCGAGACGATGGCCCCGCCCATCGGCGCGGGCGTCTTGGCCCTACAGTGCCGCGAGGACGACACCGCCACCCTCACGGCCGTCAGCAGCCTCAACGACCCCGACACCTTCCGCGAGACCACGGCCGAACGCACGCTCCTGCACGTCCTACGCGGACACTGCAACAGCCCCGTGGCCGGCTACGCCACCTCCCACCGCAACGGAGACCTCTCCCTGCGCGCCAGCGTCTTCACCCCGGACGGCAAGACCG
The DNA here is from genome assembly GCF_014203645.1 of Streptomyces zagrosensis. Classification (GTDB taxonomy): domain Bacteria; phylum Actinomycetota; class Actinomycetes; order Streptomycetales; family Streptomycetaceae; genus Streptomyces; species Streptomyces zagrosensis. The sequence continues at coordinate 114,068 of NZ_JACHJL010000017.1, forward strand.
TCCTCAACGCCCACGAGTGGGCCGGCCAACTCGATCCGGCCACCTTGGGCACGTCCGTCGCCGTCGCGCTGCTGCGCCAGGGCGCCAGAGAACTGATCGACAACATCGCCCACTGAGCCCCCGACCACCGCACACGGGCACACGGGCACACGCTGTCAGGCCCGCCTGGCGGCGTGCGCCTATTGCGTCGTGCGCAGCCGGTCCGCCAGCACACGCCGGCGCACCTTGCCCAGTTCGGTCAGGGGAAAGGCATCGACCCTCGCCACCCTGACGGGCAGGTACGACTCGTGAAAGCCGTATCGGGCCCTTAGATGGGCGCGTAGGGCGGGCAGATGGGGGAGGGTGGTGGAGATGACGATGGCGCACGGAACCTCGTGGCCGTCGGGATCGGTCCACGGCACGAGCACCGCGTCGCGAATGCCGGGGTAGGTGAGCAGCGCGTGCTCCACGTCGGCCACCGGGATCAGCCACCGGTCGCCGATGCGTTCGGCCACCCGCCCCACGAAGCGCAGCCCGCCACTACCGTCGTGGCTCACCAGGTCGCCGGTGTCCAGCCAGCCATCGTCGTGCGCCGGCGACCAAAGAACCCGTCCGGTATCGCGGTCCAAGGTGGCCAGGCACACCTGCGGCCCGCGCACCCATAACCGCAAGACCTCGCCTGATCGCTCGGCCGCCGCCCCGACCCCCGCCTCGGCCCGCGGCCTGCTCCCGGCGCTGGCCTTGGTCTGCGTCTCGGCGTCGGTCTCGGTCTCGGGTAGCAGCCGGGTCTGCGCGCAGATGTGCGGCAGACCTATGCTGTGCCCCGCCCAGTGCGCGGGATCGGCTGGGCCGGTGGAGATCAGGCTGCTGGTCTCCGTCATCCCCCAGGTGTTGAGTACCACCGGACACAGCGTCTCTTGCACCGCCGTCAGGAGCACAGGTGGCAGCGGGCCGGCCAGACTGTGCACGACGCGCAACCGGGACAGATCTCGCGGGCGGCGGCGCTGCTCGTCGGTGAGGGTGCGCAGCTTGCGAGGAGAGGTCCGCACGTCGGTGACGCCCGTGTCGGCGATGAGGTCCAGCCACCGGCCCGGGTCCCGGCAGTCGCTGTAGAGGGCGGGCACCCGCAGCTCGAGGATGCGCATGAGTTGGCGCAACCCGCTGGAGTAGTTCAGCCCGCCGGTCGTCGCACATACGCGACCATCGGAACCGAGGGTTTGCGCCCGGTCATCCAAACCAGCCAGCAGCGTGTTCGAACTGTGCGCGACGATGTGGCTGCGGCCGGTGGTTCCCGAGCTGAACAGCAGCGCGCACACCGCATCGGGGCCAAGCGGTTCGCCGCGCTCGGCCGCCACCCGCTCGCCGTTGAAACTCGCCCGCAGGCTCACCCCGCCGGTATCACTCGCGTCGCCGATGATGATGCGATGGCGCAGCCGTGGCAGTCGGCTCGCCTGTTCGGCCAACACGCGCGCATGGGGCACGCCGCCCCACTCGTCGGGTACGGCACACGCCACCGCACCGGTAGTGGCCAGAGCGCGCTCGGTCTCATACGGACCGAACAACAGCGGCAGCGGGGCCACCACCGCGCCCGCCCGCAGGCAGGCGACCATCAACACAGCCGTCTCCCACCACGATGGAAGCCGACAGGCCACCACCTCACCACGACGCACTCCAAGCCCGCGCAGCGCCTCGGCGACCGCATCGGCCCGAAGGTCGAGCTCGGCGAACGACAGTCGCACCAGCCGGTTCTCACGCCGTCGCCAGGTGAGCAGGGCGGTGCTTTTGGGCTCCTGTCGGGCGGCGCAGCGCAAGCTGTCAGAAAACGTCGTATCGCGCCACCAGCCCTGTTCCCGGTAGCGGCGGGCAGCCTCCGGGGCCGGCCCCACCGCATCCAGCGCACCTGTCACAAAACGACCCTAGCGGTGCCACTCGCTCACGACACCACTCATCCACTCACGCCGCGACCCACGCCGACTGCGCCGTCCAGGATCTAATCACGTAAGAGGGCCGGGGCGGAGCCTTGTTCGTCCCCGGGTTTCGACCGGACAGCACCGGTGCCCCGGTCGAAACCCGCACGGTCCGGCAATGGACACTGACCCGGTGACTACCGCACCGTCCTCACGTGCCCTCGGCCGGGGAGTCAGTCAGCTCATCCCGTCCTCCACCGTGACCACTCCGGCGAACCAAGCATCCGCAGCCCTGGCCGCACTACGCCCGGTCCCCGTACACATCGGAGTCCTACAGGCCGCCGTGGTGCTCTTGGAAGACACCGAGCAAAGGGCCGAAGACGAAGGGACTCTGGCCGCGACGCGCGAAACGGTGACACTGCTACGCGCCGCGATGGACCGCGGCGTCGAATCAGTGGAGGACGACACGAGATAGCCCGCTCGCGTGGACACCACGGTAGGAATGGTTGCCGGCGCCTGCCACGTCCCCGCCTCGGCCCCCGCCCTCGCGACGTCGTCGGCGGGCGCCAGCTCGGTCCTGGTCGATGGTGGGCCAGCCCCTCAGCGAGCGTCAGCCCCGCGCCGACCGACGCTCTGGTCGGCGGTGGGCCCGCACCGACTTTGGCTGTGCCGGCCGTGCCGGAGCGTTCGGCGGATGAGTCGGCTGGCCCCGCGCGCGGCAGGAGGCCAAGGAAGCGGCGCGCCGCGCACGCCAGGCGCAGGAAGCGGCGGAGTGCGACCGGCGCGGTTTCAGCACCTCGTCGTTCAGAGAGACGGCCGGTTGACCCCTGTTAGAGGCTCAACTCGCCCTCATACGCTTCAGGTTGCGACCCATGCGCCTGTTTCAGGAGGTTGTCGTGCCACCAGGCATCAAGTTCTGTTACACCTGCGACACCGACGAACCGCACCGGCCTCTCACCGACAACGAGAAGATCTGGCTCAAGAACCAAACGGGCCACAAGAACGTCGATGGGTACTTCATGTGCGAGGCACCGAAGTGCCAAAGTGCGCACCGGATTTAACAAACACCTGTTGAAGACCTGACAGATGACTCTCTAGGTGGGCACCAACCGGGCCCGCCGTTGAGAGGGCAATCAGTTGGGCGAGTAGGGACAGTTGGCTTTCCGTAAGGGGAGCGGCGACGGGAGCCCGCGCTGCCGGCGAAAGGCGCTCGTCCTGAATCAACTGAAGCACCAGGGCCCGGATGTCCGCGTTCACCCTGCCCGAGACGGCGGCGGCGAGTTCCTCGCGTCGGGTGGGATCAGCGGCGCCGGGCTCGGTGTTCCGTCGCTCCGCGTACGGATCGCGAAGCTGCGCAGCGATCAACTCGTCGGCCAGGTGCCTCATGTCCGTGCTCGAGGGATTCTCCGGCACGGAGAGGCGCAGTCTTTTCGCCAGGTCGTACCGGTACACGTCGATCGCGTCCGCCTTGGCCTCGTACACCTCGACGAGCGACCTGCGCGCCTGCGCCAACGCCAGGGCCGCCACCGCCAGGGGTCCCACGACGGGCAGTACGGCCACCCCCTGCTCAACGGGAATACCGCCAAGGCCGGTGAGCGCGACGAGCAGCCAGACCTCCGTCGTGCACACGGCGCTCGCGACGGTGATCCGGCAGACGAGCACGCCCCGTTCCTTGCGCCCTACCCGACGATTGACCTCGTCGGGTGCGACAAGTTCGATGCGGGGCCAGATGTCGTCGACAGCGAGCCCGGTGGCCACAGCTGTACGCCGGTGGAGGGCATACAGGGCGGTGGACCTAAGAGGGTTCATGAAGCGTTGCAGGACGGTGAGCTGGGTAAGATCGTCCATCGCCCGGATGTTGCCATGTGGCGTGCGGGCCACGCGGGCCAATCTAGACGCCCGGTCCGCCGACGGCACCGTGCTCATCCAGACCAGCACTCCGTACTGCGTCATCAGCAGCACAGCCCCGCCCCCGCTAGCCAGCCGGCCGGCCTCCAGCAGCCGGTCACCCGGGTCCGGCCCGCTCCACGGCTTCCCGTTCCATATCGCCCACGCGAGGCTGCTCAGCGGGACGAGGACCCCGGCCATCTGTGCCCCGGGTGAAGCTGTCGCACTACGACTGGCCCCGAGTCGCCGCAGCGCCGATGCAACGACGACGAGCAGCGAGCCCCCCACTGCCACTCCGCCCACCCACCATGCGGCCGACGTTTCGCCCCGCACCGCCGAACGCGCCACCACACCGGCCGCACCCAGCAACACGGCGGAACCGAACACCTTCAGGTACGTGGACCCGGCATCCCGGGACTGGGATTCGGACAGCCAAAAGCCCGCCGCCAGCACCGCCATAGCGCAGCCCAGTGCCCAAGCCGCCCACAGCGGCCCCTCCACGGCGAAGCGGGCGGTGAGCCAGCCGCCGCACGCCTCGGCCAGGGCGAAGGCGACGGCGCTGGGGAGGCTGTCGGACGGCGTGTGGCCACTACTGCTGGCGCTGACGCGGGAGATGCGCCGGGAGACGCCGACAAGCAGCATGAGAAATACAACCCCGGACGCCCAGGCCATCGCGTACTCGTGATGGCGAGCCAACCGGGCCGCGATGAGAGTCAGTTCGGCCACCAGGGCAGTCGCCAGGATGGCGATCGACTTCAGTCGCAGCTTCCGCAAGTGACTCGCTCCGGTGGACGCGCTGCTTCGCCGAAGCGCCAGTTCGGCACACCACCCGGCGACCCCGGCAAGCACCAGCCAACCCGCGAGCAACCACAGTCCACCCAGCGCGACGTCGCGCACGGGAACCAATACGGCACCCGCGCTTCCCGCCGCGACCGCGACCGCGGCGGCGGTGCCGAAGAGGGCGCCGCCCAGCGTCTTACCTGTGTTCGCCGTCATCGCATCCCAGTCAGTGTCCAATATGCCGCAATTCACTGAAGAGTATGGCCAGTTCGTGTGCCGACCGGGAGAATTCAGAAAGCTGGCGCGGCTCCTTCACAACTGCCACGATCCTCGCCCCTACGATCACCGACCCGGCGACCGGCTCCCCGGAAAGAAGCTCCGTCGCGTCCGGCGCCACCGACACCTCCGCCGTGGGCCCTTGGGCCCGCTGTGCTTGATCGTGAAGATGTAGTCGGCGTCGATCGACGGCACCTCGTCGCAGATGCGCCGTAAAAGGTATTCGAGTGTCCCCGGTCCGGATGGGTGGCCACCTGCCGAGAGTGACGTTGGCACGAGTTGCGCGTACCTCAGGTACCCCGCTCGGCGGCCTGTCAGAATAGGACGCCACCGTCTCCGCACCCGCCCCAACCAGAGCCTGGCCGTAGCCTCTCCGCTCAGCTCGATCGACTCGCCCGGCAGCAACGCAAACAGCTCGTAACGTCCGCCTCAAGCTCAAGCGGCCGGTCAAGCGCGGGACCCTGATCGAGACCGAGCAGGGGGTGTTCACCTGGCTGCGGTCATAACCGTCCAGCGAGCCCGCGACCGGGCCCCTCCCCCCAGCCCAAGGGCAAAGCGGACGCCAACTAACGTACCGCCCTCTTATGTGATCTCCACGCCTCCGTAGCCTCTCGCGGAAACAATTCCGCACCTCGTCGGCGTTGGTGATATCCGAGCCGAGGAGAGGAAGGTGTCGGGCCTGAAGCTGTTCCGTACGGATATGACGAATGGCGGCATGACCGAGGTCGTGCCGCGTTTTGCTGAGGTTGAGGCAGATGTGCAGGGACTCGTCGAGGCGTCTATGAAGACGCTGTTGGGCGTCCGGTTTATAGCGAGCGAGTACGGCACTGGGCCGGTGCACGGGGGCCGGATCGACTCGCTCGGGTTGGACGAGAACGGCTCGCCGGTCATCGTGGAGTACAAGCGCGGTGTCGATGCCGGCGTCATCAACCAGGGGCTGTTCTACCTAGCGTGGCTGATGGACCATCGGGCTGAGTTTGAGCGCCTTGTCCGGGACCGGCTCGGGGTGACGGCCGCGTCCCAGGTGCTGTGGAGCGGTCCGCGGTTGATCTGCGTGGCCGGGGACTTCACGCGGTACGACGTGCATGCTGTGCGTGAGCACCGGCGGTCGATCGACCTGGTCCGTTACCGGCTTTTCGGCAGCGATTTGCTCGGGCTTGAGACCGTGGCGTCCGTGAGCGGTGGCGTGCAGGCGGCCCGCCGGGCACGGCGCGGAACGGTTGCCCGGGCGGGGGCCGACATCCAGGGGACGGCGATGGTGGAGTTGGCGGGCGCGGTCGACGAGGTTTTGCTCGGGCTGGGGGACGGCGTGAATCGGGTGGAGCGTAAGACCTACCGGGCGTATCAGCGGCTGCGGAACTTTGCTTGCCTGTGTCCGCCGCAGCGCAGCAAGCTGCTGGTCTACCTGAAGGTCGATCCGACGGATGTCGATCTCGTTTCGGGCTTCACCCGTAATGTGTCCGGTCTCGGTCACCACGGGACGGGCGACTTGGAGGTCCAGCTTCGTACGCCGAGGGACGTGGAGCGGGCGCGGGAGCTGTTCCGGGCGAGCTACGCGGCGGCGTGAATCGATGCCGCTGTCGGTCTCGTGGCTGGTTGTGCTTCGTGTCGTGTGTCGGCATCGACCAAGTAGACGGGGACGGTCGCCAGCTCCGCGCGGGCAGGTCGCACCTGGCCGTGGTGACGCCGAAGCCCGAGCGGGCTTCGATGGCGGCGCGTTCGGTGTCGGTCCAGGGCGCCGGTCCGGGGCGCATCTCGGCCGCGTGGACACTTTCGAAGGCCAGCAGGGCCTTGGCGGATGAGTCGAAGGTGTCGGCGACCTGGCGCAGGTGATCCTCGCCGTGCAGGTAGACGGACTTGCCGCCTTGGTGGAGGTAGGTGCCGACCGCGGTGGTGGTGTGGCCATTGTGGGCGTCGGTGAGGAGATGGCCGTGGTGGATGTCGTCGTGGATCTTCTGCGCCTGGTGGGAGACCTCGCGGATTCGCTGCGGGTACACCACAGCATCGGGTAGTTGGGCCAGGTCCATTCCTCGTTCATGGCTTCCTGTAGCTGTTGGGTGATCTCGACGTTGATGCCTTCGGCGATCAGATGCTTGGCTGCGTCCTTGGCCCAGTAGGGCTGCTGGTGATCGATGCGGGCCAGGGCCAGGACGTTGGTGGCGGCGACGGTCCAGTCGGTTGCTTCCAGAGCCATGAGGGCGACGCGGGCCTAGGTGCCGGTCAGGACGGCCTGCACGGCACTGGGATAAGCGGGGTGGGTGTCGAGGCGGACGTGGGCGTCGATGGCGCAAGTGAGGTGGGGTCTCGTCTGTTTGGCCGGTGGCCGGGTCTTCGGGTCCGGCCACCGGCGTACGCGGGGGTTATCGGGTTGCTCGCGCGGCGCGGGTGGTGTGCGCGGCCGTGGTGGTCGGCGGGCCGGCGCGTGTGGCGGGTGCCGGTCGCCGCGGCTGTGGCGGGACCGCTTTGGTGGCGTGTTGCCAGCGGGTGCGGATGGCGTTGATGTCGGCGAGGGCGCGGCGGGTGCCGACGACGAGTTGGAACGGGGTGTTCGCCGGGTCGCCTGTGTACGCCTTGATGCGCTGGCCGGTGTGGTCGGCGGTGGCCAGGAGGGAGCGTTGTAGGGCGCGTTCGCTCCAGTGCTCCACGGAACCGGCTGGTTCGGCCAGCAGGCGGAGCACTTCGCCTGGTTCGATTCCGTGGTCCAGTAGGCCGCGTTGTTGGGCCTCCCACAGGACCGTGACGGGGTCGATGGGCTCGCGGCGGCGGGTGAGGGCGGTCAGGCACTGCCACAGGCCGGCGTGCAGGGGCCGGATGAGATCGTCCGGCAGTAGCCAGCGAACGGAGTCGATGTCGGCGGGGTGGGCGGTGGCGGTGGCGAGCAGTAGCTGCTCCTCCTGGACCGCCTCGGTGTGGTCGGGGGTGATGGTCGATGGCGGTGCCGGGGTGCGGGGTAGTGCTCCGGCGCGGGGCGGAAAGCGGAGCGCGATGTCGTCCACGACCACGGTGAGTGCGTCGGTCTCGTCGAGCACCGTGTGCACCGGGTGCGGGAGGGAGGCGTCGTGCACGGTTTGGATGAGGTGTTCGGCGGCGGCGTGGAGTCGGTGGCGGGCGTGTTCGGCCTCGACCAGTCGTGCGTAGGCCGGTAGGTGGCGGGGTCGGGGGCAGGCTTGGATGAGGGTGTGCAGGTAGGAGGCGGTGAGTCCGGGTGCCTGGTCGCGTCCCGTGGTGAGCACGTGGTTGAGCCATGTGGTGTTCTTCGCGTGCTGGGCGGGGTCGGGTGGTGGCAGGGTGCTGATCGCGGTGAACAGGGCGGCGTGCGCGGCGGTGGAGAAGGAATCGGGGGCGATGCCGCTCACGTCGCCGGTACGGTGCGGTTCGAGGAGGAGGGCGCCAAGGAGGGCCTGCTCGACGTGGAATACCGGTGGCGGCGGGGCGAAGGTGTCGAGGTCGTCTTCGTAGGCTTGGTTGGTGTTGGGCATCAGGCGGCGAGGGTGAAGTCGTCGGGGTTGAGGGTGACGCCGAGGTGCGGGGCGAGAAGGTGGCCAGCCAGCAACGGCGGTACGGCGTTGCCGATCTGTGAGAACTGCTGGCTCTTGTTGCCGGCCCAGGGGTAGGTGCCGGGGAAGGTCTGCAGGAGGCTGGCCTCGCGGGCGGCGATCCGGATCGGCTCCGGCACCGCCGACGTGCCTGTGTCCTTCGTCGGCGCCGGGGCCGGCTCGGCGACCCAGGTGCACTCGTTTGCCCGGTGACCGAAGAACAGCGTGCCTGCCGGCTCGGACACCGGGCGGACGGTGGCGTTGGCCTGGTTGTTGCTGCGCAGAGACCAGGACCAACGGTGCGCCTGGGCGGTGTGCGTCAAAGCCGGAGCGTCGGCGGCCCGGTTCCCGCGTGTGCCGTACCGGGCGGCCCATCCAGCGCCCTCACCGCGGGACTGCCAGACCGCTCCGCCCGGCCGGGGCGCCCAGGTGCCGCGCTCCCGGGCGTCGGACAGTGTCTTGCGGGAGCCCGACGGAAACGGCTCTGGCCCGCCGCCGGGCCCACCACCGGCACAGACGGTAGGAACGGGCCGCTCGGTCGCGCCCCACCCCAGTGCCTCGGCCATGCTCACCCAGCGGGCCCGGCCCGGACCGAACAGCGATTCAGCCTCGACGACTTGGCAGTGCGTGGGCGTGGGCGGTTGCGCTGTGCGGACTCGCGAGGCGAGGAGGATCGCCCGCCTCCTGGTCTGCGGAACGCCGAAGTCGGCGGCGTTGAGGACCCCGCACCAGACGGAGAACCCCCAGCGGCGCAGGATGGCCGCGTACTGCTTCCACAGCGGCAGGACGTCCGGCACCTCCTCCAGGGCGACCCACTCGGGCTCGCCGACCGTGTTCAAAGCGTGCAGGTAACGCATCGGCTCGGCGGCGAGCAGGGAGCGCTCATCACGGCACGCGGCGAGGAGGCGCTCGCGGGTGTCACGTCCGGCGGACAGATCCTCGACCGCCGCGTGCACCAGCGGCTGGTCGAGGAGGCCAAGGCGCTTGCCGGCCATGCTCCACGCCTGGCACGGCGGGGAGGCGATCAGCCCGCGCGTGCGGCCGACGAAGGGCCACGTCGGATACCGCGCCACGTCGGTACGCACCGTCAACTGCCCCGCAGCGGCGCGCGTCTTGCAGACCCACTCGTCCCACTCCAGACCGACGTCGCGCAGGCCGAGAACATGCAGTGCTCTGCTCCAGCCGCCCGGGCCCGCGAAGAGGTCAAGTATCAACAAGCCAGCCCGAAGTCGTCCTGGGCCACATCGCCGCGGCACGCCCATGGCGAGCAGCCGTCCAGCACGCCGTTCTCCAACTCCTCCGCGCTGGCCCTCTCATTCTCGTCCTGGAGGGCAGCTCGCTCGGCGGTGGTGATGTGGTCGATGGGTGCTTGGTCAAGCGGTACGCGCGAGCGGTGGAGAAACGCCTGCCCAAGCAATCGGTTGCCGCCCGCGTTGGCGCGGGCGTTGCCTTTTCGTATCGCGGCGTCGAATTCCACAACGTCCTGCCACTCGGCGGGGCTATTGTCGCGGATGTCGCGCCACTGTGCGTTTCCGTGGAAAGGGCACCCAAGGCACGATGATTTGGGTGTATCGGCGAGGCCGAGTGAGGTCAGGTATTCGACGCAGTCGCGGCGCGACCAACCCATGTCGATGAGGGGGTGGATGTTGCGTATGTAGCGGATGTCGGCGTCCTTGGCGCGATGGAATTCGTCGGTTGATATACCAACCCATTGGTCAACGTAAACACCTTTGGGGATGCGTTGCGGGTAGGGATACCCGAGGATTTCGCGGACCTTCTTTTTGATTGGCTTGATCTTGTATTCGCCGGTGCACTGGCGCCGCGTCATGCCGGGTTTGCCATTCTGGTTGAGTATGTGGAGCGGCATGGAAGCGAAGCGGTGGTTGGGGTTGAGTGCGTCTTCGCGGATATTTCCTGAGGCTACGCGCAGTACAGGTATTCCGGCAGGTGCGGCGATCTTCTTTTCTAGCCGGTCCAGATGGGCGTAGACGGTGGCAGGCTCCCAGCCCGTGTCGGCGAGTATCGCGTAATCGACCCGAGGGAGAACTCCCTCGGCGGAGAGGGCGAGCATCGCGCTGGACTGGACTCCCGCGCCCAGCGATATGGACCGGAATACGGGGTTGTCGGAAATGTGGGCGTCCTAGTGGTGAATGGGGCGCTGGCGCTGTCCGTGGGCGGGGCGGTCAGCGGCGGGGAGCGGAGGCGTGCTGCGCGGCGGGTGCCGGCGGAGCCGGGGCCGTGGAGGGGGCGCGACTTCGGCGATCGGACGCGCTGCGAATTCCGGAGGGCCTGCGTGTCCGGGTTGGACCGGTTCTGGAGTCGGGTCAGCGGGCGCGCGGCGTGGCTGCAGTGGTGCTGGCGGGCGCCGGTACGGCCGGGCTCGTAGGGGTGCGGGTACGAGCGGGGGCGTCACGTAGGACTTTGAGTTGGGCGCCGGTTTCGGCAAGGCGCCAGAAACTCCATCCAGTACGGATGGGTGAGACCTGTGGGCGTAGTGCAGTGATGACAGCGCGCGAGGCGCCGCTGGGGGTCTTGTACTGCCCGGCTCCGGGACCTGTTGGGATGTTCAAGGCGCCGGTGGCGCGGTCGAAGTACCCCTCGATGCGCCTGTGGTCATAGATGGCGTAGACGGGGGTGAGCGTGCTTGTGCGGGCTGGTGTCTCGGACGAGGGTTGGGCGTAGAGGTGGAGCAGATATGCGATGCACTCACTGGCGGTGATCCCCAAAGCGCGGGCGAGGAGGGTCACTTGCTGGTGAACTTCGGCCTCTACACGGAGATGCTGGGGCGCGGATGTCAGGTTGTTCTCCTCGGTGATCGTAGAGCCGGAGCCTTACAAAGGCGTCCGGCTGCGGCTGTTTCGTACGTCCGAAGCCGCTTTGCGGCGGACGGCACGCATAGCTTCAGCAGCCGGGATATTGCGCTGACGTTTGCTGGTGGAGGCGGGCTAGGCCGGGTGCAACAGGCAGAACTCGGCACAGACCCGCGCCCAGGGAGATAGCGCGAAAGTGCGGGGGGACGGTAGGGGGCGGTGCGGGGACGTGGGTGGCTCCAGGCTTGCCGGGCTGGGGTTCGCCGAGGAGTGTCCATTTTACTTTCAGTGCCGTGCCGGTGCACAGGGGGCGCTGTCCCTCAACACCAAACAGAAACTGCACGACAGGCTGCTGGGCGAACTGCGTGGACAGCAACACACTTTGCTGTACTGGGCACAGCTGGCCGACCTCACCGCCCAAGGAGAGCCGGCTCCCTGGCAGTTCAACGGCCAGGCCAAAGAGCGACTCGCCAAGGCGACATCACAACTGCGCAGCACCGTCAACATCACGAGAAACTCGCTCAACACCACGCGTGAGGGGCTCCCCACAACCGATGCCGATACAGGCCCGGATGAAGGGAAGCTTCACGAAATCCTGCGCGGACGATGCGTATCCGCACCCCGCCCGCCCTACCACCGCACCGCCGATCCCGTCGTCCTGGTGCTCGGCACCAAGCCCGGCACCGCAGGATCCGCCACCACCATCCGCTGCCGCCTGCGCAGCGAACTGCCCCCACCGCAGGACGCACCGAAGTGGATCACCGCACTGCCCGAGGATCTGCTGCCCGCCCTGACAGAGTTCACCCAGCTCGACACGACCGGCGAGAGCAAAGCCACCGTGCCGCCCTTCTACGGTGCCGCGGCATGGAAGCAGCCCTGGCAGCCGCTGTTCGTCGAATGGGAGCTGGACTACACCCCCGTCCCCGCCCACGACGCCGACGGCACCCCCACCACACACTGGGAGTTCACCGGAAACGACTACCGGTGGAAGAAAACCGGCGCTCACACGGGCGCGCGCACCACCCTCAAGGGCCGGCAAGTCCTCGGCCCCCACCTGTCCCGCACCCTGCACGCCAACATCCAGCACTACCTGAGCACCCACCCAGCCCTGCCGCCCAAGACCGTCATCCTGCTGAAGTCCCTGTCCAAAGTGGTGACCGACCTCGACCCGCTCTCCCAGACCCTGGCCGGCCTAACCGACCAGCTCGCCGGCCGCCTCCCCCTGGCCGGCACCCCCCTGACGACCACTGGCGAAGCCCTGGACCGCCTGCCCTCCCACAACCTCACCCCCGGCCCCCTGCCCGACATCGGCGAAACCTGGCCCCCGTCACGCTTCCAGGACGTCCGCGCCGGCCACCTGGTCTTCACCGCCCTGACCGTCATCGACGTCTTCGGCCGGACCCTGGACGTCATCGACGACACCACCCGCGACTGGACGCCCCTGCTCCTCGCCCCCGACATGCGCCCCGACAAAACCCCGGTCGCATCCGGCTACGACCGCACCATCGAAGCCCGCCCCCGCCTGGTACAGCCCGCACGCCTGGCGATCGAACTGAGCGGCGCCGCCAACGACGACCTGGACTACGAACGCGACTGCCACAACCCCGGGGCCAACCCGCTGTGCGGATGGATCTTGCCCAACTACCTCGACGGCAGCCTCCTGTGCTTCGACCCCGACGGCGCCCCCCTGATCCAGTTACGCCCAGCAGCCAACAACACCATCGCCGCGCTGCCCCTGCCCGGCTTCGACCACGACGACATCACCCCGGTCACCGCCCTCCGCTCACGCCACATCAAAGCCCTCATCAAAGCCGCCTCCAGCGCCAACGGCGCCTTCCAGGCACTGAACACCGCCATCCACCGCCTGCTGCCCGACATCGACACCGGCCACCCCGACGGCACCCACCAGCACACAGCCCTCACCGGCCGCCCGCTGGCCCTGATCCGCGCCGCGGCATCCATCCAGACGAACGGCCCCCTGTGGACCGACCCGGCCTGGCAACAAGTCCACACCGACGTCAAGAACCTCCTCGACCCGCCGAAGGAACCACCCGCGCCAGCCCCCGCCCGCCCCTGGACCGTGCGCCTGGGCGAAACCAAGCGCCTTCACGACGGACTCATCGGCTTCTACACCTACACCGACCCCGCCGCCTTCCCCTCCCTCACCCCCACCAGCCCCACCTCCACCCTCCACCTCGCCCCCGGCGCAAAACCGGTGATGGTCACGCTGCTGATGGACCCCCACGCCGTCGTCCACGCCGCCAGCGGCATCCTGCCAGTCCACGAACTACGCCTGCCCGACCACCTCACCCGCACCCCCCTGTCCCGCCTGCGCATGTCCCACCGCGTAGGACCCCTGCCAGCCACCGAACGAGACAAACGCCTAGTCCTTCCCACCCCACCGGCCACCACCGGCACCTGGACCTTCGCCCACACCCACACCACCAACCACGACTGGACCTACACCCCCCTCATCCCCGCCGACACCACCACCCGCCTGCCCGACGGACCCCTCGCCCTCCACACCGGCTACCTGCACTGCACCACCCCCCAGGAGACCCAAACATGACCACCGCCCTGCACTACCAGGTACTCACCCACCCCCACCCCCTGCCCGCCTCCACCCCCACCACGCCAAGCACCGCCACCACCTACATCATCATCACCAACCACAATGCCGCCACCGTCACCTGGAAAAAGATCCTGGTCACCGTACCCACCGGCGACAAACCCAAAGACCTCACCAACAACCCCGACAGCATCCGCCCCGGCGTCCAGGGCGAAGCACACGGCGCTCAATTCTCCAGAACACGCAACAACAACATTTTCGAAGCCATCCCCGGAAAAGGCTTCGACAAGATGCTCCAAGGACAGGTCCTCGTCCTCCAACTGGGCAACATCTCCATCAACGCCAGCGACGGTCTTTCCGTCCTCACCATCGACGAACTTACAGAAGTCGCCACAACACGGCACGCCAGCCTCGGCATCCTCAAACTCCCCGCCGATGACATCCCCGCACCCCCCCAGCCCGACATCCCCCGCAACTTCCACCCCGAGAAGCAGCTCATCGACACCACCAGAAAACAGGAGCCCGAGAACGTCAAACTCCTGTGGAACGGGCCCCGCGACGCCGAGTACACCATCCTGCCCGACGGAGGAACGCCACAAGAGGGGGAGCAGTCCTGGTCACCGAAAATGCCGCCCGCACGGGACACCACCTACACCCTCAAAGCCACCCACAGAGACAAAACCTACTATCTCACCACCACCGTGCACATCCGGAAACCCACCTATGAGGAAGGTGTTTATGTGCCAGAACTGCAGTGGAAACCAGGGGAGCCGTGGATCCACTTCGCCGAAGACCGCGTAGAGATCCGAGTCGGACAAGGTTGGTCGAAACTGTCAGCGGGAACCGTGGACACGACGACCGTAATCGCCGAGGAGGAGATCCAGGCGTCGAAACTGTCAGCGACAACCGTCGCCACACAAAACCTCATGCCCCTGCAAGAAACGGAATGAGCAGTCGCCACCGGATTCGACCGTCACCGCAGTCACCCACCCGTCACACGATCAGTAGTCACGAAAGGGAACCAGCCATGGACGCTCGCATCAACCTCAGCGGCCCGGTATCCGCCCTCTGGAAGTCAGTGCAGCTCTGGGAAATCCGACTTGCCGACGCCGAAAACGTCACCTACTGCTTCCCCTATGGGCCGGTGTCAGTCGACGGATTCCTCACGAGCACTATCTATCTGGAGCCAGAAAGCGACGCAGGCGTCTTCGGAACGTGCTACGTCTACTACGACGGAAGGTACTTCGGCGCCCAGTGCCAAAGGCAGAAGAATTTGGACTGCTCGTCAGTCGCCACATTTACCATTCCGATCGCCGCAGGCAAGCCCTTTTATTTCGGATGCTATCTGGACAATAAGAGAGATGATGGCTCGTATCAGAGCGTGAAGTGGGGAGCGGAATACCGGTGGACATCCCTCGGAGACAGTCCTAGCCCATCACCCTATTACGGGTACAAGTATAAGGTAAAAGTGAAGATGTGGGACCAAAAGCCCCCAATGCAGATGGCAAGCGGGCCGTCGCGCGACGTAGCACCTCCAAACTGAACTGTCACCCGGCAAGGTCTGCTGCACACTCCTGAGCCGTCTCAGTGCCTGGCACTCAAGCAGGACAGCGCACGACGCAATGTTCCCAGCTCGGACGGCCGGTCGAGGTGGTCCCCCAAGGGGCGAGTGAGAGCCTGCGGGAGGACAGTTCACGGGCGGATCGCGTCGGGCGCCGGCCGGGTGGGCGGCGCGAAGGCACTTGGTGGCGGTGAGTGGGGAGATGGCGAAAAGCCACATGAGGTGGAGGGCGTCCGAGGTGCCGTACCTGCCGGCCCGTCGGCCGGTGACGAGGTATGCCAACACATCTCAAGCTCAGGACCTGCGCTTTTGTGCCGCTGCTACGGTGGGCAAGCCGTGGCAGCGAAGGCTCGGCAATCCTCGCCGTATCGGTCCCCGACCCTAAGCTGGCCTCACTCGTCCACGGCAGGGGTGCGCTCTTTAGCTACAGAGCTCAGCAAGGCCCCGGCTTTAGGCGCGGTCCGCAGTTGGTCAAACGGTTCCCTTCGGCCAAGAAGGGAAGGGTGTACTTCATCGCAGCTGCTGACTGTTTGACGCCTTCATGGTGGGGAAAATCCAGTCCCCGCCTTCGGCCGGTATCGTCGACCACGTAATTCCCTCGGACGTTGCTACCGCTGATTGCGACGCGATCTGGGGGGACGAGTTCATCGCGTTTGGCCGCGATAGTCATGTAGGTAATCGGCCAGGTTTCATTACCCTTCTTGCCGTTGAGGCCGTTGATAAACCGCGAGTTGGGCTTCATGTCTTCGATCTCCAAGGGGCACCCCTTGGGGCACAGCGCCGACCAGTTTGTTGCGCCGTGGTTCGGACCCCCGTACGAGATGAATTTGTCCACCTTCTGATCCACGCCCTTCCATCTGATGGCGTAGCGGGAGACGAGGGACCCCATCGAGTGGGTGACGACATCGATTCGCCGTCCTGAAAATTTCCCGTAGACCCATTGTTGGAAGTCCTCCGAATGAGCGGCGATTCCCTTGCCGGGGTATGGGAACCCGCTTCCGTAATCGTAGTTCACGAAGTCGCTGTCTTTGTAGTGCTTATCGTTCTTGAGTTTTTGCTTGAGATCACCCCAGCCGTTGTTGTCGCCTTTGTACCCGTGAACGAATACAACGGGACGTGCATGGCGTTCGCGAGATACCCCGTATGGCACCCACTTCGCATTAGGCTGGCCCTTGCGTATCTGGATTGCCCGGGCGTTGAGTGCCCCCCACAGGAACATGTAGTACTCATTTCCGTTGACGGTGGTGTAGACGTCGCTGTTTCCATTGACACTCCAGGTGAGCACATCTTTATGGTTGCAGGGTTCCATCATGGTCGCATACGCCCCGTTGTATTCCTTTCCTCTTATCAGGCACCTTCCGTTCCACTTACTGTCGGGGGCGTTGAACTTGAGCTTTCTGTCGCTGGTGTATGTCCAGAACTTCTGGTCGGGCATGTCTTCGCACTTATCGGGGCCCGCTACGTACCCGGCGCCGCCTACACAGAAGCGCTGACCTTCATAGGTGACGGTGATGTCACCCTTAGCGTCGGATGCGGCACGGGAACTTTGATTGCGGGAGGGTGTGGCCGTGCATGATGCCTGCAATGAAAGAGCTACGGCGCAGCCGATGAGTGCGGCTCGCCGGTTAACTGTCATGGCCATGGCGAGGTCCTTTCGTGCGTGTTCAGCACAGAGCCACTCTGAATCCCCCGCCAAGCCCCCCGAGCTTCCTTACCCTACGGTCACCTCGAAGGGCTAGATCCCGGATTTTGCAGTGCAGGCGTGGTTTCCTCGGAACTGCTTAGCGGTTTCCCGAAGGCAGTAGCCGAGGGCGCGCTGCCAGACGAAGTTAGGGTGCAGAAATCCTTGCACGTCTCCTTCTTTCGGCGTGTTGCCGCTTCGATACCCGGGCTTGATGTACGGGTATCCGCAGCTTGCTACGTCCGGAGCCCCTTACTTGGGTTTCGTTCTTTTCCGCATGCCTGTGCCTTTACCCCCGTTCCGCTGGGCTCTTTCGTCACAGGCGGCAGGCCGCACCAGGCCAGACTCACAGGGCGTACCTGTACTGCCACGAGTTGTCCGCACCGGGCCGGTTGTCCGACAGCGGGGGCAGTGTGAGTGGCTGGCACGCGATCTACCGCGCCTCTCGTCTGGACCGCAGCAGTGGCTACCGGAAACTGACAGCCACGGCCAACGGCCATCGCGCACGGCAACCCCTTCGTGAGAAAGGATGTCGCGGCACCTTTGACGGTCTGTCCGACCGCTGGACCGTACGTTCGCTCTCACTACAGCGGCTCTGGCCAGCCTTCGCCTGATACTGGTGCGTACAAGCCCCCCAAACAGGTGTACACGCGCCCCGGCGCGACGGCATACGGCCAGGTCAAGTCCTGTAAAAGCTGCTAGGCCCGAAGCTTCACCCGAACAGTCGCCCTTCAGCTCGCCACGTATGTTGCTCCAGCGCGGGGTAGTCGGCTGGCCGCGCATCGACTTCGAAACGCTCAGTTACCCATCCCCAGATCACCCAGATCTGGGCGGATGCCGCCTACGCCGGCAACCTCCTGCCCCGGCGTCCACGACCCGACCCAGGCCACGGCGTTCGACGGTCTGCTTCAGGGCTGGCGCCTTGGAACACCGGGCCCGGCCGCCCCCGGTCGGATGAACACGCGTGTGCGACGGGTTCCCGGCTGAGACAGCAGACTCTGCCTAAAGAGCGGGGTGCTGCGGCTGCACCGCCGCACCCCGCCCGAGCTGGCCGCCGTCATCCGGCTGCGGGCCATCGCGCACCTGGGCATCGACGCACGCCTGGAAGTCGCCCCCAACTGGAAGCTGGCCGCCACCGCCTCTGCCCGCACGCCACGCACCAGCATCCGCCTGGTGCCGAACGACCCGGCCGCCGTCGCCGCCTCCTGCACCCATTGCCCATCGACGTCCTGCACGGCATCGGCCGCCGCCTCCTGACCGAGATGCTGCGCCTCTACAGCGTGCGCACCATCGGTGCGCTGACCCGCATCCGGCCGCCACCGCCCAGTGCCTCCCGGGCCGCGCCGACCGCACCTGCAGGAGCGCGCCGGCGGCGCAGACCCGCGCCCCATCCCCGCACCGGGCCCAGCACAACGAGCGCGGCTCGTCGAGATCCGCGACAACCTCATCGCGCGGATCGCCGAGGCCGAGCGCGAAGGCTGGCTGGGCGAAATGGGCGGTTTGCAGGTCAGCCTCACCGGTGCCCAGGAGAGCTGGCCCAACTCGATGCCGAAACAGCCCGCCGATCCACCGCCGTCGACCCCGACATGCCGACCTTCGGCCAGATCGCCGTACGCACGGAGGAGGCGAACAAACCATCTGCGGACGGCTGATCAGGCGCCGATCGATAGTTCAGAGAACGTCGCCCGAACGCGGGCGACGTTCTCGTGCACGATGGCCCGCTCGTCGTCGCCGGGCTGGCGGTCGCGCATGCCCGGGACACCCCGACCGACAGCCGCGACGAACGCGTGGGAGGCGGTGACCAGGTCCAAGAACTCCACCTACCGGCGGCGACTTTGGCGCTGCGCTCGGTGCCGTGCGCGTGGACCGGGTTCCAGGTCAGACGTCGGCCCCCTTCGCGCCGTCCGCGGGCTGCCGGGGCGTCACGGGGTGCGCGCCGAGGTAGGCGTACAGCGGGGAGACCCGGGCGACGAGTTCCCCATGGGCGTAGCGCGGCTGGTTCTGCAGGTCCGGGGTGACGTCGCGGCCGACTTCGGTGGCGGCCTTGATGATCTCCCGTGGTGGTCGGCGCGTACCGGCCGTCGGCCGCCGGGAACCCGTCCGATCCGGTCCACGCCGTGTGCTTGGCCGTCCGCCACTGCTACCGGGGCTCTTCGTGGGCCCGCTACGGAACAGGACCGGTATGTCGAAGCTGTCGGCGTAAGTCAGCAGCGGCTCGTCGGGGACTCGTGCGGGGATCATGCGGATCACTCTGGCACGGCCCCGGGCCGCTCCCGGTGCCGTGTACCGAGCCGTCTGTTTGGCCCCGGCGGGGGCGTCCCGGCCATCTGAATGGCGCGCTTCCGAGGTGGTGATGCTCGGGCAGTTCGCCCGGGGCAGATAGGAAAGGCCGCGGAAAGACTGGCCAACGGGTGCGAGGTCATGTCAACGTAGACGACCTTGCAAGAAACCCCAGGTCAGAGAGGTAATTGCCCGTGACCGTAGCCCCTGCGGGCCCCGGTTTCTCCACCACCGTCGAAGCCCTGCGACTGCGGGAGTGGCAGCTCGGTCCCGGCCAGCCGACCCTGGTGATGGACCAGTTCTCCGCCGAGGACTTCCACCTGATCGTCGATGACCGCGCGGACGTGCACGTCAGCAGCAAGGACGGCCGCTTCTACCTCGGCTGGTTCCCGCTCGGCCGCCCCGGCACGGACGGCGAGGGATGGAAGATCACCGTCACCGGCACCGCCAGAGTCCGCGGCTACCACCTGTCGTTCGACACCCAGACGCCGGCCGACATCGTCGCCGCCGCCGTCGCGCGTGCTGGAGATCTCGCACCGTCTTTGACAGCGCGGACACCGTAGAGGCCGTGCCTGCATTCAGCGAGCTGGCCGCCCGAACGGCGGTCCGCTCCCACACACCCGTTTCCCGCTCCCCAGGAGGTTGTTCGTGACGTTCCCGGAGATGACCGTCGGCGATCTCATCGACCTGTTGTCCGCCTGTGACCCGAACGCTCCGGTCCGCCAGGCCATGAACCCGTTCTTCCCGATGGCCCACCGCTTGGAGCGGGTCCTGCAGTCGGTGGACGAGACCGGCCGGACCGTCGTCTACCTCGCCGAAGGGCGGGACGAGGACGCACAGCTCGGTCACCTGCCACCGGAGGTCGCCATCGAGTTGACGTGGCAGGGGACCGTTTATGCACCTCCGCGCCGCCCCCGCCGCCGTGCCGGCGGCAACTAGATACGCACCGAGCCTTTGGAGGCGCCCCTGTACCCCGACTTCCCGCCCGACTCGTCCACCCCGTGCGGCGGCCAGCCCGCGTTCTGGGTCGGTCCCCGGCACCTGGCCGGTGACGACGGGTGCCTCTACGACGTGGTCGCCGACACGCTGGCCGGCCTGGGTTGGACGAGCCTGACGATCGTGCGCGGACGGCATGAGCCCCACGAGGCACCGGAGGACTGCCAGGTCCTGCGCAGCACCGTCCTGCACATCAGCCCCGACGCACTGCGCTGGGCCCAGTGGTGCCTGGCGGATGAGCCGTTCCACCTCGGCGAGCTGCCGATCGCCTGGCAGGTCTCCGCCCGGGCCGAGGCGAGCAGCCCGCTCGCCCAGTGGTCGGCCTACTTCACCCGCGACGTCCCGGGCGAGGCGGTCGCCGACTTTCTCCTCGCGCTCGACGCGAGCGACCAGCCCGCCGTGCTGTACGCCGGTCCCGAGCTGGTCCTCGATGCCGTCTGCGCCCACGGATGGTTCCGCGACACCGACCAACCCCAAGTGGCAGCGACGGACCCGACATTCACCTCGCACATCAGCCTCGGCGAGGTCCCGCCCCTCATCCAGGACGCCGACCCGCGTGCCCTCATCGCCGAGGAGGATGAGAGGGGGCTGGCCGGATGGCAGGCGTGGGCCGAGCCCGTGCTCGGCGCACCGTATCTGTGGGCGGCATCGTTCGCCGCCAGCATCCCGCACGATCTCGTCGCCACCTTCGCGGCCTCCCTCAGCTCGACCGCACCGGTCCTGCGGCGGGTACTGCCCGAGGCTACCCAGGAGCGCCTTTTGCGCGCGCCCGCCACCTAGCGTCCCGCACGTGTCCCTCGACGATCGCAGTCCGGCACCCCCGAGGTTGAGGGGTGCCGGACTTTCTTGCTTCCCGGGTAGCAGCCGTTGAGTCTTCAACGCCCAGGAGGGTTTGCCGACCCGTGACGGAACGATGCAGGATGCGGCAATACACCCCAGCGTTGGCGCCTTTTTGGTCATTGCTCTCATCGTCGCCGTGACGATCGCGTCGACGGTCCGTTCACGCCGCAAGCGCACGGTTGCCCTCGCGGCGCAGTGGCAGGCATTCCAGCAGCACCGCGGCTCCGGCCAAGGGCAACTCCTCCAGATCACGCGGGTCTACCAGCACGGACGCCGTGGCTCAAAGGCCGTCGTGACCTGGTGCGACACCGGGCGGCAGCAGGACGCCTGGTTCTGGGACTGGCACGTTCCAGCGGGTGCGTACCTGCTCGTGAACGCGTCCAGCGGCTACGGGCCGCACAGTCACAACCCGAACGTGCTCTACGTCCAGCCAAACCAGGTCCATGCCTGGGTGCCGGGCCAAGCCGCTCGCGCCGCGCAGCGCATCAGCCAATAACGCGATGCTGCCCCCGACCATGGCGGTCGAGGGCAGCATCGCAGGTTGCGGGCGTGCGGGATCAGCTCGTTGCCGTGGCCTTGGCGAGGGCCTGTCGAGGTGGCGGTCGACGAGGGCGGGGAAGCCGGAGACGACCACCAGCAGGTTGCCGTCGCGGACCGCGGTCTGCTTGACCACGCTGCTTCGCCCCGCGGCGGTGAACGTCAGGAGCTGGCTCCACTGCTGGTCACCGCCGGCGTCGGGAGCCGTCAGCTTCTGCGAGGTGACGTCTACCAGGGTGCCGCCGGAGATGACCTGATAGGTCGGGCAGCCGGTCATGGCGTCGAAGATCCTGCCGGTGCCGTCGGAGAGCTTCTTCGCGCTGTCGCTGTACAGCTCCTCGGAGATCGCCGAGGAGGTGCCGCCGTAGGTAAAGTCCGCCTTCGCCCTGCGCGGGAAGGCGAGCGGGCCGCCGGTCGCCGCGTCGCCGCCCAGCTCGCTCAGGGCCGGGCAGCCGAGGACGGTGACGTCGTCATGCTGGGCCGGGCGCTCCGGCTCGGGCAGGTAGCCGCTGCCGAGGTCGCTCGGGTCGAGCAGGCGGGACTCAAGCGCGGACGAGGAGAGCACGGCCGTCTCCTGGACGCTGCCGGACGGCGTTCCCGCCCGGGCCGCGGAAGGGTGCTGGTCCCCGGCAGATTCGGTGGAGCAGGCGGGCAGGGCGAGGAGGGCGGAGGTGATGCCGAGGGCGGTGGTGGCGACGCGAACGCGCATGACGGAACTGACCCCTTGGTGCTAGGCGACGGGTGGTCAGCGCGGGCCCGTGGGCCCGGTGGGGTCGTAGGAGTGGTGGTCAGTGCCCGAGGTGGCGCAGGCAGTCCTCGAACGTGGCGTGCGTCGCGTCCGCCGGCGCGGAGTGCCGGTTGTACCAGGCGGTGTCGATGCGGGTCTCCTGCTGCTGGTGGCCTGCCCGGCAGCGCAACCAGATCTCGCCGCGGGTGGAGAGGATGAGCCAGTCCCGGTAGGCGCCGCACTCGACACAGGCGACCATCTCACCGTCCAGGACGAGTGGCTGCGCCCAGGGCATCATCTTGCCGTCGACTTGGTCGTGGCTCGGTACGCGCAGTTCCGGCGGAAGGAAGTCGTCCACGACGTCCACCGGGGCGGCGGGCTCCGGCTCAGGCGCCGGCACCCCGAAGCCGGGCGGTACCTGGCCCTGCAGCTGTGCGTGCAACTCGGCGAACTGCCGCTGAGCTTCGCTTGGCTCCTTGGCCCGGCGGCGTATCCGGTGAAACACCCTGGCGTCCTCCTCTACCTCGTCACCTCGTCCTGCGCGCTTCATGATCGTGCCCCACACCTTCGGCGGTCTCAATTCACAAAGTCCACAGTGCTTTCGGTCAGGCCAGCAGGGACGATCGGCTTCTCGGTTGCCCCAATGACGAGTTGGCCACGATGCGCGTATCGGTGCCGCGCGGCGACGTTGCCACGGTGTGCCCGACCACATGTGATCGTCTCCAGCTTGACCGCCCAACTGCGCGGCGCCTGCTGGCTCGACTCACCCCCGCCTGCGCCATACCCGTCCGTCCTGTGGGTGCACGGACGCCGACAGGCGCCACATCGGACCTGGCCCACCACCGAGATCCGGTGTGGCGCACGACCATGCTGTGGATCGCTGGTGGAGCGGTGGCGCTGAGGGCGAGTGCTGGCATCCGGCGCGCTTACCGGCTCTGGCGCGAGGTCTCCTCACCGCTGCGCCGCGTGCCGGGGGCGGAGGGCGTGGTGGTCGTCCCGCGCGTCGCGGAACGCTTCCCCGCGGTGCTGGTCTCGGACAGGTGGGAGGCGTCGGCTGGCAGGTCTGCGGCTCGCCGCATCCGCCACACGAGCACGTCGCTGACGGAGCCTGCGGTGCCAAGTTCGCGCCGTGCGGCAACGTCGGACAGCAAAGCGGCCGGGTCGTGGCCGGCGGCTTCGACTTCCGCGACGGTGGCGGCCAGGGCGTACCAGCCGGGCTCGGCGAGGATCTGCTCAGCCAGATCCGGCAGGGCCTCGCGCAGCAGCACGGTCTGCCGCTGGAGCATCGGCCGGCTCAGGCGCCGGCCGCGCTGGTAGAGGACACCGAGGGGCTGTGCGGCGGCGGCCTGGTAGGCGGTGCGCAGATGTTCGGCGGCCCGGGAGGCGGCCTCGGCTTGTTGGACGTGGCCCTTGCGGGCGTGCCAGTGCGCGGCGGCGGTGATCAGGAAGAACAACATGTCGATCGCCATCGCTGTGGTGGCTCCGTCCTCGCCGCGGCCCAGGGCCGGGCCGCCCTGGACGAGGTCGCGGGCGGCCTGCCGCAGGGCGCGATCGTGCCCGCGTACGGCGCGGACGTGCGAGCGCGAGGCCCGTTCGAAAGCCGTAGCGGCGTCGCGCAGTTCGCGGCGGGTGTGGGCGGCGGAGGTCTTCGCGAGGGCGTCCAGTACCTCACCGGCCGCGGCGATGTGGGCGGAGGCGACCGCGTCCTCGCCGTGCTCGAAGACGAGCATGGCCTGCCACACGGCCGAGGCCGTTCCGCGGCGCGCGGCGGCCGGACTGCCCTGCCCCGTACTGATCGCATTCTCCTGCGGGGAAGCTTGGGCGTCGCTGGACCAGCGCTCGCGGATGCGGGGCAGCGACAGGTCGGGTGCCAAGCGGGCGCCGGGGTAGAACACGGGCTCGCCGTCCTTGTTCAGGTCGTCGGGCAGGGCGACCTTGTATCCGAGCAGGTCACCGGAGGGCGCGGCGCGCTTGCGAATCAGGAGGCCGGCAGCAGCGAGCCGGTCGAAGAACTCCTCGTCGCTACTAGCCCCGCTCACCGCGCGTCGTACGGTTTCGCGCAATTCCTCGCGGGCGGTGCGCTCGCGACCCTGCCGCTCGGCCTTGTGGCGCTCGGCGCGGGTAGGCCGCCTGGCTGCGGTGCCATCACCGGCTGCGACCTGGCGGAGGCCGAGTTCCTTCTCGATGAGCCGGGCTTCGGCCTGGGCGCGGGCGCCGGAGCGGTAGTCGTCGGGGCGGTGGCCGTCCTCGGTGACGAGCGTGGCGACGATGTGGATGTGGTCGTCGGCGTGGCGCACGGCGGCCCAGCGGCAGCCGGACTGTCCCTCACCCGGGTCGATGCCCGTGGCGGCGACAATGCGGCGGGCGATGCCGGCCCACTCCTCGTCCGACAGAATCCGGTCGCCTGGGTCGGCGCGTACGGAGGTGTGCCAGACGTGCTTGGCCGGGCGGGCGTGCTTGGCGAGGGCCATCACCGGTTGGTCCAAGAGCCGCTGGAGGTCGGTGAGGGTGGCGTTCGGATCGCGGCCTGGGTCCGGGGACATGCCGTCGAAGGAGGCGACGAGGTGGGGGTCGGTGTGATCCTCGTACTTGCCGGTCTCGTAGAGGTAGTAGAGGAGACCTCTGGTGTCCGACCCGGACAGGTTGACGCTGGGGATCATGGGCCGTGGTGCTCGATCAGCCGCGTGGCGGCCTCGTGGGCGGCGTCGGCGGCACGCCGTACGGCGGCGACGGCCGCTTCGAGGTGAGGAACCTCTGCACCGGAGTTGAGTGCTTTGACTGCCTGGTTGAGGTTGCTGCCGGCCCAGCCGAGCCGGCGCCGGCTGTCGAACAGGGCTGTGATCACTTCGCGTTCGTCGGCGATCTCGGCGCTAGTGCGGCTGAGGTCGCGGGCGGCGGCGAGCGCGGAGCGGGCGAGGAACCCGGCGACGGACAGATTGCACTGGGCGGCGGCGGATGTGATCAGGGCGTACTCGTCTTCGTTGAATCGTGTGGCGGGCTGGCGCAAGCGCTTCTTTGCGGGCGGCTGGCGTGGTCGCTGACGAGCGCGCTGTCGGCGGGCACGCGGCTTTGTCTGCTTCTCCTGCGGTCCCGACTTCGATCCGCCCTCGGTCGAAGCCCGACGGACCTGCGCCCCCCGGTGCAGGTCCTCTCCCGCCCCCTGGGGGGCGGGTTCGGCGGAAGCTATGCTTCCGCCCCAACTTGCTCGCCCTATCACCGAGTTGGAGTCGGGGGCAGGTTTCGGGGTAGTGCCGTTCTTGCGTGTGTTTGTCATCGGGACTCGGGCCTCGTGGAACGGGTGTGCTGCTGGATGGTCGCGGTCAGCGCGAGGACATCGGCTGGCAGGGCAAGGACGCGGACGGGTCCGTTGGGGCGCTCTTGGACGAGCCACTGCCCGGTCGGCGTGCGGACGACGGCGTGTAGGAGTTGCCTGCGGACCAGGACGTCCGCCCAGGCTTCGGCCTCGGCGGTGGTGGGCTGGAATGGGCGAGGGGAACGTGGATTCACGGCGTACTGCCTCAAGCGGGGCGGTGGACCGGGGTGAAGCCGGGGCCACCGCTACGGACACGGGCTTTGAGCTGGATTTTTGCCGGTTCAGCCGCACTCGGGGCAACGCCCGACGTGGCTGTTGAGCGCGCGAGCCATCCGCTGCTTCGCCGAGGCAGCCTGCTTCGCACTGGACTTCGCTGCCGGCCTGCCCGCGTGCCGCTGAGAGTGAGCGAGCATGAAACCGATCTCTCGCTCATACTCCGTGCGGACGGTGTCGAACTGGCGGCAGGTCTTCATCGAGCGGCGCTCCTCGTCGTCGTTTCGTCCTCGCTCCGCAGCTCCTGGAGGACGAGGCCGAGTCGGTCGTTCCCGACGCCCGTCAGGCCCTGGCGGCGGATGATCTCGCGTAGCTGCACCCGGGTGATCGCTCCGTTGCCGTCCCGTTCGAGCAGGGCACGAACATGGGGGCGTACCTCAAGGACAAGCTGGCGCTCCAACTCGCCCAGCTCGCGCGCCGGGCGCTGCGTCTGCGAAGAGCGGGACCGGGCACGCTTGTCCTTGTTCTTCGTCCGGGTCCTCCTGGCCGGCTTTCGACGAAGTGGGACCTTGTGTCCTTGCTCCTGGGTGGTCTCGGTCCCGGACTCGGTGGCGGTCGGTCCTCGCTCCTC
The DNA here is from genome assembly GCF_014203645.1 of Streptomyces zagrosensis. Classification (GTDB taxonomy): domain Bacteria; phylum Actinomycetota; class Actinomycetes; order Streptomycetales; family Streptomycetaceae; genus Streptomyces; species Streptomyces zagrosensis. The sequence continues at coordinate 140,591 of NZ_JACHJL010000017.1, forward strand.
AGTGCTCCCGGTCCCCGACTTCCCGAGGCCCGGTCCCTGACGAAAAATAGGGCTCTGAGCTGGGAACTCTTGCGCGTTGCGGTCGGTCCTTCTGGCCGCTTCGTCGCGCGCTACAGCTTCTGGATCGCTGGGACCGGTCCCCGCAACCGCGCCGTTTTCACGGGGCTTGCTCCCCGCGAACGTTCTCGTTTTGTCGCCCTCGGTCCGGGCACCGACCTTGGCTTTCGGGTGCGCCTCCTGCGGGACCGGTCCCCGAGAAGTCATTGGTCCTTGGTCCGGGACCGGCTCGTTGGGACCGTCAGGACCGGGGACGGGGACCAGCACATTGGATGTCGGCTGCGCGGGGACCGTGGCCGCCGATGTGCTGCTGTGCGCCGGGGACCAGGGAGAAGGGAGCGGGACCGTGGCGAGCGCGAGCGCGTGTCGTCGGGCGGCGAGCTGGTCGAGCAGCTGTGCCCGCTGGAGAGGGTCGGTGCCGACCGCGGCCCTGCCGACCGCCTTCGACAGGCGTCGGGTCAGCCGTCGGCCTCGGCGGTTTCGCTGCTGCTGGGGTGTGCGCTCGGCGAGGCGGGCGGCGAGGGTGACCGCACGGGTGGTCGCTCGGTCCCGGGTGATCTGTGCGGCGTCGCGGTCTCGCGCGGCGACGCCAAGGCGGGACAGCAGCCTTTCGCGTGCCTCTCGGCCCAGGACGGCGATCAGCCCCCTTGAGGCGGCGCCGGGGGTACGTAGGCGCAGTTCGATGCCCATGGCGAGGTGCCACAGCATCGCCGCCATGACCGGTCCGACGAAGGCGCGCACCGTGCCGCCGACGGGGCCGCTCTCGGCGTAGGCGGGGATCACCTGCACGCCGGTGATCACCCAGACCAGCGTGCCCGGCAGACCGGGGGCACCCTGGACGACGAGGTTTTGCCGTGCCATCAGCGCGGTGGCAAATAGCGCGAGTTCGGCGGCGGCGAACATGCCTGCCCGCTCGGTGGTACCGGCCATATCGAGGTAGTCGGCGGCGAAGCGCCAAGAGGTGTCGGCACTGTAGGCAGTACAGCCCAGGGCGGCAACGGCAGCGACCTTGACCGCCGGACCACCGAGACGCTCCTGCGAGCGGGTTCCCCGACGCCGGATGGTCCAGGTGGTCAGCACGAGCGCGAGGGCGGCGGGCACGACGGCGGCCAGGAGGAGAGGGAGGTCCGAAGCAGCACCGAAGGGGAGGACGGGGTGGGTCATGCGGCCTTTCCAAGAAGGGCGGGCGCCGGAGTCGACGCTGCCGGGCGGGCTACCGGCTGCTGTGTAGCGGGCGCGGGGCTGCCTGCTGCCGGGGTGTTCTTCTTCCGCTTCTTTTTGGGCCTGGGCACGCCGTAGGTGCGGTCGCGGTCGAAGACCTTGTTGGCGGCCTGGCGGAGCAGGTCACGGGCGTGCTTGTGGCTGATCTGCAGGGCGGCGGCGAGCCGGTCGGGCCGCCAGCCCCGGACATAGGCGTGGTCGATGGCGACCTGCCGCTCGGCCTCGGTCAGGTGCACATCGCGTCCGGCGAAGAAGGCGGTCACGCGCCGGTAGTCCAGGCGCTGGTGCAGGTTGTTGTGCAGCGGGCGCCGCTCGGCTGCGGTGAGGCCGCCCCAGATGCCTTCCTTGAGGACGTTCTCCAGGGCGAAGTCCAAGCACTCGCGGCGTACCGGGCACCAGCCGCACAGCTCCTTCGCCTCTGCGATCTCCTCGTGGCCCCGGGGGCCGGGGAAGAACACGGCGTCGGCATCCTCGACGTCCATGCCGTGGCACGCTGCGCGGGTGTGCCAGCTGGTGTCTGCGATGCCGCGCAGGCCCATGGCCGGCGCGTCGTGGGTGGTGATGTGGCGCAAGAGGGTCTCCGGTGTGCTGCCGCGTCGGCCGGGCTGGGGCGGTGCTAGACGGACGCGTCGTCGGGTACTGGCTGCGGCGCGAGAGCGTGCGCCGCAGCCAGGGCGGGACGGTGGTGTTAGGGCGCGGTGCACCGGGCGGGGTGCACGTGCTGGATGCGCCGGTCAGGCCATGGCGGGTTGCTGGACCTGCTCGCTGGGCTGGGCCTGTTGGGCGGCGGCGAGGTCGCAGCGGCTGGGATGCGTGGCGCACGGGGCGGTTCCGCGTGCTCCGTCGTCGGGGTCGATCCGGCGGCGACGGCACGGCTCGCCGGGCTGGGCCAGGCACCACTCGCACCTCACGCTCAAAGCGTCGGGCTGCCCGCGCGCGAGGGCGGCTTCGCGTGCTGCTCGGGCGGGACGGTAGGGCGCCAGGGCGGCACGGGCGGCGGGCGGTATGCAGGAGCCGATCTCCCGCAGCCGGGCTTTGAGCCTTGGGTCGATCCCGTCCCGGCCGGTGGTGATCGCTCGGGCTTGAGCGGGCTGCGCGGTGCCGGTGGCGACGGCGCGGCGGGTGCCGACCAGCTCGGCGGTCCAGGCGGCCTGGTCGTCCGGGTCGGCGGACGGCGTGGGGTCGGTGTGCCGGGCCAGGCGATCGCGCCGGTAGCTGCCCCAGGGCCGGGCTAGGTCCGCGGGCAGGATCTGGTAGGGCGAGGTGCGGATGTGCTGGCGGGCGGCGACGCGGGCGTCCCAGCCGTGCGGGGTGGCCATCGGCACGTCGCCGAGCAGCTCGTGCCACTGGGCGAGTTGGTCGCGGGCCTCACCTGGGTCGGTGCGGATGGTGCGGGGGTCGAGTCGGCCGATGTAGGCCAGCAGGGCGGCGATTTCGCGGCGGTCCACGGTCAGCCCTCCGTTCCGGTCGGCTCGTCCAGGGCGGCCAGCAGGGCGGCGGTGTGGGCCTCGGTCCGCGTCATGCCCCCCGGCGCGGCGGTGTTCTTGCCGGGCACGGCGTAGAGGTTCGGGCGAGTGGGGGCGTGTTCTCGGGCGACCCAGGAGCGCCAGTCGGCTGCCCAGGCTCCCGCCGGCCTCGGTGCGTGGCCCGCCCGGTGGGCGCGCCACTTCGCGTCGGCTGCCCGCAGGCCCTGCTCGCCGAGGCGGTCGAGGTGTCCTTGCTGGTGGGCCCAGGTGTGGGTGGCGGGGTCGAGTTGCCACTCGGCAGCCGAGAGGACGGCCGCACCAGCACTACTGCTGTACCTCCGGTTCCCATCAGGTTCACTACGGCTCTGTGTGCCGGTTTCCGGTACATCGCTGTGCCGGTTTCCGGTACGTCGAGGTACCGGTTTCCGTCGGGACCTGCCGGTTTCCGCTACTGCCGGTTTCCGGACCCCTGCGGGGGATATCGGCACCTCACGTGGACGGATTCCATACGGTCGAAGGGCCGAGATTCGCAGCGTTGGGGCGCTTTCGGGCGCCTCCTGTGACGCCGGGTCACCGTCCTCGTCGTTCTCGGCGGTCGCCGCCACAGCTTCGGCGGCGAGGGGAAGGCGGTAGACGGTGCTGCGCTGCGGGCCGGTGAGGTCGTCGAGCTGCTCCAGCTCACCAGCTTCGACCAGGCGGTCGATGGCTTCGCGCACCGTGGAGAGGGAGGCGCGCGTGCGTTTGGCCAAGCTGGACAGTGAGGCCCAGGACACGCACTGCTCGTCGGCCACCCGGTCGGCGATTGACAGCAGGACCAGGCGGGCGGTGCCTCGGCTGGAGCTGTGTTCCCACACCCAGTCGCGGGCTTCGCTGCTCATCGGCCGCTCCCGCTGACAGGGCTCGATGGTCGGTTCGCCGAGATCGTGGTGGCACGCTCACGCCGCGAGGGCATGGGGGTGAGGGCGGTTGCCGCGCAGGCCAAGAGCCTTTTGCTCAGGGCAGAGGGCATGGGAGAATCCCCTTGCTGTGTTGCCGCGCTGGTGAATCTTTGGCTGGATTCAGCGCGGTGATGGAGGGCACGTGTTCGCCGCTGCAGGCGGCGGGGTGTGTCGTCGTGGCGTTCGGCGTCCGTGAGTTGGCCCTCTCGGACGCCGTCGCTGCGTTAGCTGGTTGGGTGACCGTCCACGTCATTCCTTGCGTCGTCCGCCCGCGGGGCGGTCGGCCCCCGGGGGATGACGAACATGGCACAGCCTGCCGAGCATGATCCAGTGTTGGTTCTCATCCGCTGTACTAGTTGCACAGCGTGACGCGACAGAGTGCGGCAGGTGGCTGCCGAGGTGACCCTAGGGCGCTGTGGGCCTGGCGGACTCAGCCGGCGGTCGCCGCGACGCCACTGATGCGGGAGCCTGGACGTCGTTTCCCCTGCCCTGTCCGGGAGCGCGCACGGGTTGGGCACGGTGCCCGCGAGAATGTCGGTGTTCACGTCAGTGAACTTATCTCGCCCGACAAGGGTCGATCAAGGGGGTACGATTTTCTTTCCCATGACATTCGGCTGCTTAGGAGCATGATGCCTGCTCGTCACTTCGACGGCCGCCGCCTACGGGCAGCGCGCCGGGCCGCAGACCTGTCACAGATGGACATCGCACGGGCGATGGGATTCACCTCGACCGGCACCGTCGCCGCCTGGGAAGGGGGCAGCAAGCGGCCCGCCCCGGAGAAGCTGCCCGCACTCGCACGGGCACTGGGCAGTGACCTGGAAGTCCTCTTCCCTCGGGGCGGGCCGCCGGATTTGGCTGACCTGCGGTGTGACGCTGGGTACACGCAGGCTCAGACGCGGACCATCATGAGAACCAGGAGCGCGGGGCCGGTCGCCTACGCCGAGCGCGGGCAGCGCCCGCTGCCACAGCGCTTCGTCGAACCCCTGGCGCACGCCTACGGGGTCAGCGTCGAGCAGGTGCTCGCCGCCCAGGCGCGCAGCATGGGAAAGGTCGTGCCCGAGGAGGGACGGCCACTGTCGGCCGCGGTCGCCCACAAGATCAGCAATCTGCTCTCCGCGGGCGGTGGCCAAAAGACGGCGCCACGTACCGACGAGGAGATCGCGCGCGCGGTGAACAAGGCAGCCGGAGGGCAGGTGGTCACGGCTGCGGAGATCGCAGCGATGCGGACCGGGGAAGCGGGCCACCTGTCACCGCCCGTGCTGGACGGCCTCGCTGCGGCGTTCGGCATCCCACCGCGCTCACTGCGACCGGATGAAGAGGCAGTACGCGAGATTGCCCAGGAACTGCAAGCCATCGCCGAGCTGCGCGGACGCCCCGGCCCGATCTCGCACCTGGCCGCCCGCGGAGCAGGCGGCCAACTCAGCCCCCGCGTCGTGGCAGCCATCACCGACCTCCTGGAGGAGATCGAAGAGGGCGGCCTACCCGGCAGCAGCGACTTCACCGAACTGGACTGACACCTCGGGCAAGCGAGCGCCCGCACCTTCCGCGCGGGTCAGGCACTCACCTCGATGTAGGACGGACGCCCACTAGCCCGAGCGGCCAAGGCCAAGCGCAACACCTGAAGCAGCCCAGGGGGAGCGATCGTTGTGTCGATGTCCGCGATCGGGTAGAAGGCGTACGCGCCCAGCTCGCTGGCCTGCAGGCGGATCGACGCCTGCTGCCCAGCGGTGAGCTCTCCCGCGTCGAAGAGGAACAGCACCCGCGCCGAGGGGCCAGCAACCCAAGCCACCACCAACGGTTCGAGCCCGATCGACAAGTCCAGGTCCAGGCCCAGTTCCTCCCGCACTTCGCGCACCGCGGCCTGACGGGGCGCCTCACCTTGATCGACGCGCCCGCCCGGCAGGTTCCACCCCGGCTTGTAGGTCGGGTTCACCAGCAGCAGGTGCCCTACGGAGTTGAAGCACAGCACCCCGGCCGATGGCACAGGCGTGGCATGAGCCATCTGGGCAACGTTGTCGTTCATGGAGTCCTCATGTGCGAGACCGAAGGGCGGGCGGCGGGCGCTTGCGAGCCCGCGACAAGTAGTTCGCGGGCGAACTCGTCGCTGACGCGTCGATAGGCTTCGGTGACCAACACCAGCCGGGCAACGAAACCATCGAAGTCATCATCGGCACTGGGCGGCGCGTCCACCGGCGCACTGTGCGCCACCGCCCCGCCGGCCGCCGCCAGCAAAGCGCTCCGCCCCCAATAGGCGCTGGCCACCGCACGCGCCCGCAACCCCGTATACCCCTGGCGCTCGGCCACCTGCGCGGCCCGCGCGTACAAACCCGCGGGCACCAGATGGCTCAAGGTGCGCACCGCATCACTGATCTCGGTGACGAAGCGCTCCAGCAGCAGGTGCGGACTAGCGCGCGTGCAATCGCGAACGCTACCAACCCAACGACCCGCCCGCCCGCCCGCCCGGCAACGCCAGCGGAGCGTGCATCACCACGCTGGGCACGGCACGCGCCAAGTCGCGCCATATGGGATACAACGCCACCACCATGCGCCGAGCCCGCCAGCGAGCCGTCAGCGCGCTGATCGTCGGAGCGATGATGCCCAACAGCCACAAAACGAAGGCGAGATGGAGCAGCGTGTCCGTTGCCGCCTCCTGGGCGGTGACGAAGGCCGGGGAGACCTCGCGGACGGCGATGAGCACACCGTAGGCCGCGCGCGAGGTCGCGTAGAGCACGGCCAGGGCCATCGCGACGGCCATCATCGTCAGCCCCGCACGCAACATCGGGCGGTGGGCACGCCGCGCCGCGTGGGCCCACTGATAGCCGCACACGCACGTCGCCGCGGCCACGTACAGATAGATCAACCCCATGTACACCGCCAAGCTCACCGTCCCCGCATGGCGCGTCATGAAGTAGGGGCTGTCCGCCACCGGACGCGCACGATCCAAAAGAAGGAAGAACACCAAAACCAGGACGGTGATCGTGGCCAGCGATGTGCCGAGCGCGAGGCGGCGGACCGCCGCGGCGATCCGCACGTGCCGCGCGCTGGCCGCGTGGCCGGCGTCGGCGTACAAAGCGGTGACGTAGGCGAGCAACGCGCAGATGCCCACGATCGTCAGGACGTGCTTGACCAAGGTGGCCAGGTCCGTGACACCCACCATGTCGATCACGCCGCGTCCCGCATCCCAGCGCACCCACCACGCCCCAGCGAACGCCGCCAAGGCACCCGCCAGCGCCGGCTGGCCACCGCCACCCCGCAGCGCTGCGGGCAACCGCCACACCGCCTGAACTACCAGCGCCACCACGATCGCGAGCGCCACCTGGTCAAGCACCGGTGTGCACCTCGCGACGGGCCAGATCGCGACCGGGGCGCCCTAGGCTGGCATCGAGGGCTTGGACGATGGGGTCCACCGCCACGCGCGCTGCCAGTACGCGGTCGTGCAGCACATCAGCGACCAGCTCAGCACGCTTCTCGGCGAAGCAGTCATACCCACCGCGAGCCTGGACCTGCCCGCTGCCCAGCAGGCTCCGAGACAAGTCGGTGTCCATGCCCGGCAACAGGCGCGCCAGGTCAGCGCTGCCCACATCGGCCCCGTCCTCGCACCACAGGTGGCACAGCTCGTGCAAGATGATCTTGCGACGGTGGCTGAGCGTGACGCCGCGCACGTGCAAGATCAGATCCAACGGTTGATCGCGGTGCCGCCACCACACCCCACACGCCCCACCGGGGCCCGGCGCGTCCTCCTCCAGCCGCACCAGGCGAATGCGACGCCCGCGCGCGGCCTCCATCTTCGCCACCAGCCCCGAGACCGTGAACGGCACAGGCACCGGCATCCCATTCACCACGCGGGAACATTCGCGGCGCAGGGCGCGGGAACTGGTGTCCGTGCGACTCCACAGCATCATGCTCATCCTCACTGCACGGCGCCCACCAACCCAGCCGATGACCGGGAAGCCAGCCCCACGAAGGGCCAGTTCCCTTTACCGCCGGATGAACGCCACACGTTTGCCGGCAAACGAACGATCAACAATGACCATTCGATCCGTAGGCGGTCGATAACTCGACGCAAACCCTAATGCGCCCACACGCGGCACCGGTAAACAATGGCCCGGGATCGGGAACTGTCAGTTCCTGCCTCGGTGTATAGGAACTGGCAGTTCCACCACGCGTGGGCGAGGCGAAAGGCCGGCATATACTCCTGCCAGGAAAAAGACCACACGAAGGAAAGGGGCAAGTGAGCGTTTAGGGCCTAGGTCACATTCGGGGTGTGGCCTAAATCATAAACCCTCCGTTACGTCCTCGTTATGAACACCGAACCCCCTGAAACCCCGCACATGATCACCCGCGTACTGCGAGCGGCCCGCGAACGCCACGGCCTCTCCACGGACCAGGTCGCCGAACTCTGCGGCGTCACCGGCCGGTGGTACCGCGCACTGGAAAGCGGCCGGCCCCGCCGGCACTCGAACTCGCTGCTCACCACCGTCAGCAGGGTCCTGGACCTGAGCGAGGAGGAATACCTCGTCCTCTACCGCCTCGTCGGCACCCATGACCTTCCCGAAAAGGTCATGGCCCCTCAAACCGCCGATCCCGTGCCGCACCGCATCCGCACGTTCGTACAAGGCGTCGAACCCTGGGGCGCCTATCTATGTGACTACCGCTGGGACGTACTCGCACACAACGACGCGATCGTCCGCCATTTCCCGTGGATCAGCGAAGGGGTCAACGTCATGCAGTGGGCGTTGACCGACCCTGACGCCCCCGCATACCTCATAAACTGGGAAACGGATTGGGCGCTACCGATGATCGCCCAACTGCGCCTGCACGACGAGCAATGGAAGCACGATCCGCGCATGAGAGCCGTCACACAATCCGTGCTCTCGACAGCGGCCGGCCGACGCTTGTGGACCTCCCCGCAACTACCCACCCTGTCCTACCCGGCCGCCGAGACGACGCGTCAACTGCGGGGCCCCGACGCGCGACGCTACGAGGTCTCATTCGTGCCGCTGATGCCCTTGCAGCTCCCCTGGTACCGCTTCATGGCCGTCATGCCCGTGTGATGAAGCGCTATATGCATATCGCCTGCGGGCTGTTGGACGAAGAAATTGTCCAACGTCCGGCTCCCGACTTGGAGGGGCGCCTTTTTGGGGAGGGTAGCGGCTGGACGAGTCCCACGCGGGCCAGTCGTCGATTGTCAGGTGGCGCCGGAGCGTACCGCGAACTTCCGCAGGTCGGGCAGGCTTTCCGGGGTGTAGAGGAGATCGATGGTGCGCGTGCGGATCGCCGGGCGTCGGACTTCGTTGGGAGCGATGTGTTCGATGGCTCGCAGCGCGCTGAATGTGCGGTTGAGGAGGTGGGCGCCGCCGAGGATGATCCGGTCCGAGGGCTGCTCATCGTGCACGCTGGCTTTCTTTGTATGAAGCGGGCGCCACGGGTGATCGCCCTGCAACCCGAAAGGGCGACCGGGTTGGCCAGACACCCCTGGATGGCTGCCTGCTCGTCGCTGCGACGTCCGGCCGGTCCGTCGCCCTAGGGTGGGGCGGGTGAGTCATGGTGGAGTCGGTCAGGTGGTTTTGGACGAGGCCATTGCGGATGCCTGCCTCGCCGTATGGGAGTTTGACGGTGCACGGGCCTGGCTGGAGGAAGCCCGTCGGCATCCGATGGAGCCGCTAGCGGCCGAGGTGTGGGTCACTGACCCTGCTTTCGAGCACGTCTTGCTGGTCAAGCACCGCGTGCGCGGATGGGTGCCGCCCGGCGGCAAGGCGGAACCGGGTGAGGCGCCGCGTGCGGCGGCGGCACGAGAGCTGCTGGAGGAGACCGGCCTGCGCAGCGAGCTGCTGCCCGAGCCCGCAGCGGTGGCGGTGCGTTCCTACCGGGCCGACTGGTCACCGACGTTGGGCCTGTCCTATGCCGCGGTCGCCGGACGCGACGTACCGCTCGCCGGGGAGCGGAACCAACCTGCGGCATGGTTCCCTCTGGACACGGGCTGGGACAGCGTCTTCCCCGAGGACCGCGAGCGGATCCGTGCCCACGCTCGCCGTCTTGCGGCCGGCCGGGCGGTCGGCTCCCGCTGAGGTAGGCCAATGGCCGCCGTTCACAGGACGGCCTCGATCCGATCGAGGCCGACCGAGGCCAGGGTGACGAGCTCAAGGTCGTGAAGGAAACGGCACCGCACCGGCTCCAGGCCCTGCTCGCGCTCGAACACCTCACGGTTCAGGACCCGTTGGCGTACACCGCGTCCGCAACGCGTGCTGCCGCAGGTGGTCGGATCGGATCCAACGAGCGGCGCGCACCTCCCGGGGTGAGGGGCACAGCGACCCGGCAACCTCGGCTTGCAAGATCCACCAGTGGTGGACGACTGGACCGTTGGGCGTGCGGCGGCAGTTGGTTGGGTCGCCACTGGTCCAGCAGTGCGTACAGGTGGTTGACGGTGAGAGCGACCTTTTCGGTGACGTCGTCGCGGGTGGTCGGCTTGGGGCCGCCATGCTGGTCGAGGTGGCCGGTGACCGGGGCGATTTCGGCCGGACAGTCGCCCGCTCGAACATCAGGAGGCCGTTTGGGGAGGTGATCATTACCCCTATGCCTGCGTGGTCGCAGAGACGAAACCTGCCGCCGCGCGCCGGGACGGCCGGAGTCATGCGGTGGCCTTTGGCTGTTGGGCGACGACGACGAGCCAGCTCGTCACGGTCGGTGCGTCGGGGGTGGTCATGGCGTAGGCCGTGTCGAGGATCTGCATCCGTTGGGCGTGGGTGAAGTCGCCTTCGGGCCGCGCGAAGACGGGGATGGACAGCCACGCCTTCATCTCGGCCATGGTGCTGTGGTGGGCGGTGACGTCTGTGCCGACAACAGCCAGTCCCGCTGCTGTCAGATGCTCGGTGACTGTCCCCAGCGGCAGCTTCGGCGGCCTGTGCGCGTCCCGAGGTGGTGGGGTGTATCCGTGGGCGTCAGCGGCGACTTGGCGGATGAGGGCGTTCAGGGAAGGCCCGGTGCGGGTGGACAGTTCGTCGGGGTGCCGGACGCCGGCGAAGCCGCCGCCGATGTTGAAGACGAAGTGCCCGCCTGGGCGCAGGATGCGGGCGACGGCCGTGAACACTGCGGCGGTATCGGTCTTCCAGATTGCGGAGTTGCACACCACGGCATCGGCGCTGTCAGTGTGGAGGTGGTCGGCGAGACGTTCGGCCGGGGAGGTGATCCAGGTCAGGCGGGCGTCGTTCAGGGTGTGTCGGCCGACACGCTGCATCGCGGCGGCGTCGTCGATGGAGACGACCCGGGATCGGGCCGGGATGAGGTCGAGGATTGCGCGGGCGGTGGCACCGGCGCCGCCGCACAGGTCGACCACCAAGTTGGCGTTGGCCAGGTGGCCTCGGCGTGCGAGGTCGCGGCTGGTCGCGTCGTACATGGGGTGGGCGCGGGTGAAGGCGTTGTACGCCTCGGCGTTGGTGTCTTCGTTCCAGCCGAGGATGGCGTCCTGGGGTGCCATGTAGTCGTGGCCTCGCTTCACGGGGTGATGGCCCGGCAGTGCGGGCCGGGCGTTAGGACAGGTCAAAAGAGCGCGGACTGTACGACGGCGGGCGGTGAGGAGAACTGCGCGCCGAGGACGATGCGCCGGCCCTTGAGGGTGCCGAGGTCGAGCAGGTAGGGCAGTTGGTCGCCGTCGAGGGTGGCGAGGATCTGGGAGCCGAGGCAGGAGAGCACCGTCAGCCCGTGCTCACCGGAGCGTGGGTCGTGCGGGTACAAGGCGCGCCCGGTCTCCGGCGTCCGTAGCAGGTCGCCTTCGCCGGGCGGCGTCCACGGCTCCGGCGTGGCCGGGACGTTCAGGATGCTCAGGGCCTCGGTGGCGCGGTCGAGGTGCTGCTGGTGGGCGGCGCGGGCCGGGGCGAGGTCGCGCAACTCGGCCAGGGCCGTCAGCTTGGCTGCGGCTCGCACGGTCTGCGTGAGGTCGAGGCGGCGGGTGAGGGCATCCTCCAGGAACCGCACGGCGCGGCCGTCAGGACTTCGGGCGAGGTAGGTGGCGATCAGCGCGCCCTGTTCGTCGAGGCGGGAGCGCTTACGGGGTTCGGCCGCGGTGCCGATCTTGGTGGTGCCGTCGGCGAACGTCGCCAGGTACAGCCAGTGCGGCTGGGCCATGTACGCCGCCAGGGCGTCGGGAAGGTGCCCGCCGGAGTGGAACCGGTGGGCGAAGCGGAAGTCGTCCCGGCCGGCGCAGGCCGCGCACTGGCCGGCGGCCTCGGCCGGGGCCCGGACAGGACAGGCGACCGCCTCGACACGGACGCGGTCAGCGAAGCGGTAACGGCCGGTGCACCACCGGCCGTTACCGCTCACCTGGTAACCCAGGCGCCTGCCTGTAACCGGGGCGTAGACAAGCGGTCCGCCGGTCACGGGGGCGAGCACAAGACGGGGGTTTTCACTCGCCCAGGTGATGCCGTGGCAGACGTATGTCCCGCTGGCGGGCAGGGCCTGGTCCATGGTGCGTTCCTTGTCGATCGGGGCGGGGCGGGAGGTCCAGGTCAGGCGGTCAGGTGCAGTCGGTCGGCCAGGGCAGCGGAGGCGGCCTTGAAGACCTGGTCGCGGTCCAACTGGGCGACGTCCAGCGTCAGCCAGGCGCCGCGCTCCGCCTGTTCGCGCATCTGCTCCAGGACGGTGTCCTGGTAGCGGATGAAGTCCTCGTTACCGCCGCCGGCGTGGCCGGCCTCCAGGGAAGTGAACGAGCCCTTGCGAACGAGAGCCTCGCGGGCACCAATGTTCAGGAAGAACACCAGGTCCGGCTTTGTCAGGTGTGCGAAGACCTGCTCGTACAAGTGGGGGGAGACCTCGGGGTTGACCGCGTACCGGGCGAGGATCTTGTGATGCGCGTTGTCGAGGATCACGTGAGTGCCCGCGGCGAGGGCCGGCTGGATGACGAGCCGGTCCTGCAGGGTGTACCAGGAGGCCAGGGCGAGCAGCCAGTAGTGGTCGCCGCATGCCTGGGCGACGCGGGCGTCGCGCCGGTAGACCAGCTCGTTGAGGCGGTCGAGGTAGGCGGACAGCTCCGGGTCATGGGGGACGTCGGTGCAGTGCTTGCCGATGAGGATCGCCGTGTGGCCGGTGTCGGTCAGGGCCTGGTGCAGGCGGGCGGCGAGGGTGGACTTGCCGGCCCCGTCACCGCCGACGAAGGTGATCAGCTTCCCGGCTGCGGTGGTAGTCGCCGCGTTCGCCGTCATCGGGATTCTCCCAAGGTGTGGGTCGGGTTGGTGGTCAGGCGGCCGGTGATGATGGTGCGGATGCGGTCCACCAGGACGGCGCGCTGGCGCAGGACGTCGCTGTGACGCTCATTGGACAGGTCGGCGGGATAGTGGGTGGCGAGGTTGTTGGAAATGACGTGGAGGTAACCGAATCTGATCCCCGTCTGGCGCGCCGCCGCCCCCATAAATCCGATCTCCGGGTCGACGAAGGCGTACGAGGCGGTGTGCTGGAGGAGCCAGTCGCGGTTCTCCAGCAGGATCGACGGGGAGGAGACGTGCAGGCCGCTGCGCACCCCGTCGTGGGCGATGGCGTAGTCGCCGAAGAAGTCGTCCCAGCTCACCATCGCCCCGCGTACCAGGCTGGTGTTGCCGGTCGCCAACCAGGTGTTCGGTTCGACGCCGGGGTCAGCGAGCCGACCTTGCCGACGTAGACGACAGCGCCTGCGCCGAGTCTGGCAAGGCGCGCGACGACCCGTCCGGCCACATCCCCCCAGATGCTGTGGAGGAACCCGAGGTAGACCACGCGATGGCCGGCGACCTCGACGCCATGCCAGGCGTAGCCGGGCCCGCGGGTCCACACTGCGTTCTCGGGAGCGAGGTACTGCAGGCCCCAGCCGACGATCACCAGGTCGCCATCCAGATGCAGGTCAAGGGCGTTGAGCGCCGTTCGGCACTCCTCTTGCTCGGGCGGCTGATAGGTGACGGTGTCGGCCGGGCGGCCGGTCATGGCCAGGTACGTGGCGATGATCAGGGCGTAGTGCTGGACGTAGTCGGCTCCGGGGAACGCCTTGACGATGAGGTCACGGTCGTGCACCTCTGCGGTGGGCCGCTCGATGTTGAACAGCTTCCCGGTCTTCTCGTACCGGGAGACCACCGTCGTGCGGTCGTAGCCGCCGATGACGCGGATGCTGTCCCAGTCCTGGTCCTGGATGAGGTGGTGGACCTTGATCTCCAAGTAGCGCAGCAGCCTCGCGTGGGTCATGGTGTGCCCGGCCGGCTCGATCGGGGCGGCGCGCAGGAGCCCGGGGGCGGGGGCGGCCACTAAAGGGGTCACCGGTGCTCCTCAGCGATCGTCACGGTGCTGCCGGCCGCCGCGCGGACGACGCAGATGTTCTTCCGGATAAGGTCGAACCGGTCCTCGGGGATCGGGCCGAGCTTCTCGATCCGGGGCGTGGAGGGCTTCTCGTACGGCCCATCGGGCAGCAAGGCGACGCCCATCGCGCCGAGGATGACCGGGGCCGCGCCGTCCACGGAGGAGATCCACTCGTGCTCGCGCTGCTCGATCAGCTCCAGGTGCCCGGTCCGGCCCAGACCGAGCAGCCGATAGACGATCGAAGCGTCGAGCAGGCTGCGCTCCTGCAGGTAGGCCGTCGCCAACCAGCGGGTGCGGCACATCTGCCCGTCGGGATCTGGTCGGCGCGAGGCTGGCAGGGCGATGGCCCCGGCCCAGTCGCTGGTCACGAAGGCGTCGTAGGTGCGCAGCCACTCGTCATCGTTCGCGGCGTGTAGCACCGCGCACAGCCTGAAGGCATCACCGGACAGCTCCCGGATCTCTCGCGCGGCCTTCTCGCTCGCCTTCAAGGTCGCGGCCCCGTCCCGCATGACGTCCGGCAGGATGATCTCCCTCGCGGACACCGCCAGCGCGGCTTCGACGAGGCTTTCCGCCGGCAGGGCGTAGCCGAGGTCGAAGAGCCCGTTGTCGACGATCACCTCGGCGCCGCGCTCGGCCTCGCGAGCGAAGAAGCCCCGGTAGCTCTCGTCGGATAGCACGTGCTGGGCGGCCACGTGGTGGACGCGGGCCGGCTCTTGGGCGACGAAGTTTTCCAGGTAGGCAGGCGGAGCGATGACGGAGAAGTCGATGCCCGTGGTGCTGATCACGGCGCCCCCCACAGCCCGGTGGTGAGGGTGAGGAACTGCTGGGAAAGGACGGGGTCGGTACCGAAGCGCCCGCCCGAGTGCACCGTGGTGGTGCGAGCCTCCTCCATCCGTACGCCCCGCATGCTCATGCACAGGTGCACGCCGCGCACGACGACGGTGACGTCCTCGTGTCCGATCACGCCGCCCAGGCATTCGGCGACCTGGCGGGTGAAGCGTTCCTGGACCTGCAGTCGGCCGGCGAAGTGCTGGGCGATCCGCCCGAACTTCGACAGGCCCACCACCTCGCCATCCGGCACGTATCCGACTGTGACCCGCAAGTTCATGGGCAGCATGTGGTGCTCGCAGAGCGACCACACGCTCATGCCGCCCACGATGACCAGCTGACCACCCAGCTGGGACTCGGTGAAGCAGGTGGCCGTTGCGGCGCCGTCCGGGGACAGGAAGGCGTTCCACCAGGCCGCCACGCGGTCCGGGGTGCCGGTCAGCCCCTCGCGGGCGGGGTCCTCGCCCAGCTCGACCAAGAGCTGGTGGATCAGGCCGGCGACCCGGCCGGTGTCGATGACCGCAGCGGGCCCGGGGACGGCGGCGGTCGGCGCCACTGCCGGGCTGGCGATAAAGGTCGTCATGGGCGTCTCTCGTTTCCGGGGGCTGGGGAACGGATGGGGCATGGTGGCGCGTGCGGTCAGCGACCTCGGGCGTCCGCGAAGGCCAACACGTGAAGCCGGGTGGTGAAGTGCCAGTGCCGGGTCGCGACCGCGTCCGCGAGGACCCGTGTCGTGGCGGTGATCGCGTCCGCGGTGGTGCCCTCGGGCATCACCCACACCGGCGCCAGCCGGTGGGTGTCGGTCAGCTCGGCGATCCGGTCGAGGTCGGCCACCGTGGAAGCGACGAACTTGAACGCCGCCCGCCCGGAGGCCGCAAACGCCTCCAGCGCGGCGGGCACGATGCTCTTGTTCTCCCTCACGCCGAAGCTGGCGAGCTTGGGCGAGACGTTGAACCGGACCCCGTGAGCCACCAGTTCGGGAGCGGGCGCGATGGTGCCGTTCGTCTCGAACTCGACCCGCTTGCCGGCTGCTATCAGCCCCCGCACGACAGACACCAGCCGCGCCTGTTGGAGCAACGGTTCGCCGCCGGTGATCACGACCAGCTCGACCGGTGAGGACGTGGCCCAGGCCACCAGGTCCGCCGCCGTCCGCTTCGTTGACTCCTTGCGCGGATCGAACTGGGACCAGTCCCAGGTGTACTTCGTGTCGCACTTGGCGCAGGTGAGGTTGCACCGGGACAGACGGATGAACAGCGCCGGGTGTCCACAGCTCGGTCCCTCGCCCTGGAAGGTCGGCACCTCGACGCCGAAACACTCCGCGACGATCAGCCGCAATGCGGCATCGCTTGCCGCCGAGTTGATGTCGATCGGCTCGGAGGGGGTCACCGCTCCTCCACGTCGAAGCGGGCCCAGCTGCTCGCCGTCTCGCGGACCAGGACGGCGACCAGACGGCCAGGGATGGCGGGCTGCAGGTTTTGGATAAACCAGCCGGCCAGGAACTGGGCCAAGCGCTCCGAGGTCGGCTCGAAGGGAAGAATCTCGTGCAGGTTGTGATGGTCGAGTTCGGTGTTCAGGAACTCTTTGAACGGGGTGAGCGCGCCGAAGTCCGTGACGAAGCCGGGTTCCTCCAGGCAGAAAGCGGTCAAGATGACCTCGACCTCGTAGCTGTGGCCGTGTTGGCGGGCACACTTGTGCTCGGGTGCCAGCCCGGCAAGTCGGTGACCGGCCTCGAATCCGAACTTCTTGCCGATGGCGAAGGCCCCGGGCGGCAGCTGAACGGAATTGGGATGCATGATCTTCCTTCGTGGGTTGAGAGTTCGGAGACGGCGATCCGTGGGGAGTCCAGCGCGCGGTAGACGCTGCCCATCACGATGCAGTTGTGGCTGACTGACCGTCATTGCCGTTGTTGTGTAGGAACATTGACGGGCGTGCGCAATACCCGTCCGGTGCTCATGGGGACCGTGGCGGGCCAGGGCCGTGACGCAGGGGCGAAGGGGCGGGCAGTGGGCGGAGTCACCCGAGGTCGTCGCGCGGAGATCCAGCGGGAGGCATCCCGGATCCGCGCTCAATGCCAGCGTGACGGGCATACCCAGGAACGGATCGTGACCGCCCTGCGCAGGGCGTTGCCGGAGCTGACGGGCCTGGAGGCGTGGCGCCTCGCGCTGGGATGGTCCAGGCCCCAGGCGATCCGCGAGGTTGCCGCCGTCTACCGAACCGACGGGCTGCTGCCGGCGGGGCTGACGCCGGCCACGCTGTGCCGGTACGAGCACGGGCAGGAGGAGCCCGGGGACGAGTACCGCCTGATGATCTCCCGCGCGTACGGGGCCCGCCCCGACCAACTGGGGCTGGCAACACGCTGCCTGTGGTGCAGCACCTGCGCATCCCCGCCACCACTGCACTACGGTCAGCTCCAGCGCGAGCAGACGAACACCAGTCGAAGGGGATCCATGACGACCGCCAGCGGGCTGCCCGCCATCCGCGAATCCGTGCAGTGGGCCGTCTTGGACGCACCAGGAGGCTCCCGGGCCGTCGTCGCCCTGGCCGAGGCGGCCGTCGAGCACTACGCCCTCAACTACAGCAAGCATCCTGCGGCGGTCCTGCTCGAAGAGGTCCGAGGGAGCCGTAACCTGCTGTCCACCGCGGTGGCCGCGGCAGACCGCGAGACCGCTCAGGGTCTTCGGCGGCAGGTCGGATGGCTGTCGGCGCTTCTCGGCAACCTCGCCTACCACCTGGACGATCGCGCTGGTGCCCGAACCCATCTCACCCTGGCGGGCGCCCTCGGCGAATCCACCCAGGAGCCGGCGTTGACGGCCTGGGCCAGCGGGGCACTGGCCATGGTCGCCACCGCCCGCCAGGACTGGAACCACGCCCGCGGCCACGCCGAGTACGGCCTTCAACACGCCCCCCAGGGCCTGCGCCGCGCCCAGCTCCTGGGCTGGGCCCTGCTGCCCACGCTCGCTGCCCTGAAGCGGACCTCGGAAGTAGACGACGTCGTCAGCGAAAGCGACGAGATCATGCAGTCCGCCACGGAGTCGCCCGGCCGCTTCGGCTACGACCGCGCCGAGCACCGCCTCCACGTCGCCGAAGCCCATCTGACCCTGGAGCGCTACGATCGAGCCGCCGACGTGGCCCGCGAGTCCATCGCGTCCGCACCCGCCCACACACCCGGATGGGTAGCGGCGACCCTTGTCCTGGCTCTCGCCGAAGCCCGCGACACCCCCGATCAGGCGGCCGGCCGGGCGCTGGGCGTGCTCGACCTGATCCCGCCGTCGCGCCTGCGGGCGACCGCCCGGGGCCGCCTGACGCGGCTGGGGCGTCTCCTTGACGGTTCGACGCTCGCCCCGGCAACCGAACTCGCCGAACGCCTGCGAACCCTTCCCGCTCCCATCCGTCCCGATGGAACAGCCGCATAATTGCCATGGGGCCGATAGCGGCGCGCTGTGGGCCAGGACCTCACCTAGGCGACACACCACCCCGCCCGCACGGCATTTGACCACGGAGCTGGTGCCGTCGGAACAGGGCCGACAGCGGCGTTCGTCAGCCAAGTGGGTCCACTTTGACAGTCCGGTAAAACGCCGGCATGTGGCGCATCGGGGGGCGCAGGACACGGTGGGTCGCGTCGGCGCAGGACGGGGCTGTTTTGTAGTCACCATGAGAGTCGCCGGGAACGACACGGTTCGCCGCCGACCCACGAGCCCAGGTACGGGCCGTAGATCCGCATCACGTTCCTGCCGGCGCCCGGGCATCGTCCCGTCCGCACGTCGAATGTGCTGAACGTCGACCACCGTGAGCCCGGCCCTTGGCGATATCGGGTGTAGCGGATCAGCACGGTGATTGCCTGCCGCGCGCACGCTAGCCCGGCCCCCGGTTATCGAGAGGCGGCCGAGGGCGGGCTCCGTAGCCACCCATGTTGGGCTAGTTGGCATGGGAGTTTTGTGGGGTGGCGCATGCGGGGCGACCAGGCTTTTGACACGGTCGGCACGCGGTCCCATCCGTACGGCGATCATTCCTGCGCTCTCCTCTTGCTCTCGGCGGTGACCTCCCGCTGATGGGCACCTCCGCCGTTGCTCAGGGCGCGTCGGGACATGAGTCAAATGGCGGTAGCTGGTGAGCGGGGGCGGTGCGGTGTGGGTTTGTTCTCTTGGTCGCGGCGAGGGCGTGGCCGCGGGCGAGGCGTTGGCTGATCTGCTCGGCCTCTTGGTTTCGTCCGAAGGTTTGCAGGCAGTGGTTGTGCAGGAGGTTGTCCAGGGCGCGGTCGGTGTCGATGGTCTCCGCACGCAGGAGCTTTTTGTAGGCGGCGAGTGCATGGCGGCGCATGGCCCGGGGTGAACCGTCTTGGGCGTTGGTCAGGTTGTCGGCGAGGCGGGTGGTTTCTCGCTGAGTGTCGTGCGCCAGCGGCCCGCTGGCGGGTGTCTTTGGGCGGGACACCAGCCACGCCCGTCCCGCCTCCTGGCTTCCGAGGAAGCCGTCGGCGATGTCGAGGAGGTTGATGGCCGCTAAAACGTGCTGGTCTGTGTCGCGGGTGGTGGTGAGCTGGTGGGCGATGACGACGGAGTCGGCCGCCGCCACTTCCTCAGCGGCCTCCAGCACCGGGCCCTCACCCCATAGTCCGGTATGTGGCCGGTAGGGGATGAGTGTGATGTCGCGCAGGGCTCCGGTGGCGACGAGGTGTTCGGCCCATGTGCCGAGTTGCTGCACCGCGTGCCCGGCATAGGTGGGGTCGCACAGGCGAATGGTCAGCTCTAGGTGCGGGTCGCGCCCGTCGTGGGGGCGAGTCCACCACAGCGGTTGCCCGAGGTCGGCCAGCAGAGCGGGCAGGTGGTCGGTGATGATGTCTCGGCGGCCTTGGGCTGGACCGAAAAGGTGGGTATGGATATACCGGGAAGCCCCGGGCTGGTGCGCGGTGTGGTGGCTTGGCTGGGCCAGTGCCCGCACGTTGGGTGCGGTGCGGGCCGGGTGCGCCGGCCGTAGGAGTGTGACGATCTCGGCTGGTCTGCCGCACCAGCCGAAGGCGTCGCGTGCTGGAGCCTCCACGAAGTGCATCGGCCATGGGTTGTCGGTTGTTCGAGTCCGCAAAAGTGAGAGGTCGCCGGAGGAGTCGAGGTCCAGGCCGATGCGGTGGTCGAAGATTTCCAGCTGCACGTGTTGGGGGATATGCCGCTGGGTGCGCAGTGCCGCGAAGGCGTCGTGCCATTGGTCCATGCTGGCCCGGGGGCCGGGCAGATCGGTGGGAGTGATCTGCCACATCGCCGGGCTCAGCACGCTGCGCCCGGCCCGCAGGCGAGGTAGGACGGGAAGGCGGCCGGCGGCGCCCCAGTGCATGGGGCGCAGGGTTCCTGTGGGGCCGGTCATCTGCACCACCTGTCCGCGGACCAGCTCGTCCAAGAAGCGTGCAAGAACGGGTGTTTGGCACTCGATTTGCAGCGGTTGCATGCTGCTGGCTTCGATGATCTGCCCTCGGGAGCGGGAGAGTAGGTGGAGGACATGCCCATCGCACATCACGGCGAGGTCGGATAGTGCGATCAAGTCCGCGGCCGGATCGCGGTGCTCGGCAAGAGAGATGACCGCGGGCATCACCTGGGGGGTGCGGGCGATGTGCCCTGCGGAGGGGGTGAGCGCGGGGAAGGACAGCTGGGCGGGCAGCGCACCTTGGGTGCTTGTTGGGCGTTGGGCCAGCGTCCGCAGCAAAGGGCTGGTCGGCCGGGTCGTGAGCAGCGCGGCGAATCGACCCCCGCTCAGATGGCCCCATCCTCGCGACGTGCCGCGTACTGCGAGTTCGAAGTTGCCGTCCGTTAGGGCTTCGATGGTGGGGCTGTGCACTTCGGCGAGCAGCTCCAGGTGTGGGGGCAGCGTCATCTGGGACGGGTCGCCGACTGCGATGCGGTCGGCCAGCTGGTCGTCGAGGACGAGTTCGCCGCCGGTGAGCACGGCGTGCTGGGCGACTGTGAGGAGCACGGTGTCGCGGTGGCTCAGGGGGTGCGGGGCGGTGCCGGCCGTCGGGGTCCCGTGGTAGCCGCCGGGTAACCCTAAGCCGCAGGGGCTGGTCAGTTGGAGCAGCGGGACTTCCGCGTCAGGTCCGTACCGGTCTAGGAACCGGTCGCGGTAGGCGCGCCAGTGCCGCTGCCCGTAGGGCTCGGGGCTGATTCGAGCGAGCGTCTGCGCGGCTCGCTCCGCCTCCCAGGCCACCTCGCGGGGCAGCACCGCATCCACGTCCAGCACGGTGTCGAGCGCAATGGGCTGCGCCGCTACACCTCCGTGCGTGGCCATCCGTTCTTGGATGTGGGTACGCAGTGGCCCGCCGGATGCGGCGGGCGCTGTGTTGTGGTGGGCCATGAGCTGGTGGATGTCGTGGAGGTCGGCCACCAGCTCGGTGACCTCGGGCACCTGGTGTGCGCCCACGCGGACCAACTGGTCTAGGACGTAGCTGAGCGCGTCGGTTTCCGTGGCGGGCGGGTGCAGGCAGGTGGAGAGGACGCGGTGGGTGATCAGCTCGTCGAGCAGGCTCCGGACGGTGTCCGCCGTGTGCTCGGCGAACTGCGCCATGACTTCGTCGAAGAGGTCTGAGTAACGAACGGGGGAGGCGGCCAGGTCGATCAGCACGCGCACCTCTGGCTCCAGGCGCAGGGAGATTTCGTGCACCTCGGTGCCCGTCGCGTCCAGTTGGCGTGGTTGCCACGGCACGACGAGCCGCTCTGCGCGGCGCGTGGCGATGGTGGACGCTACGAGCCACAACTGTTCTCGGACGGGTGGGATCGACTCCAGTGTGCCGATGACCTCGGTCAGCCACCGGCTGTCCGCTCGCGCCACGGCCTGGTGCTCATCGCCCCACCGCACCTGCGGGTTCGGCCCGAATGCCGTTTCGGCAATTCCGGCGAACAGTCCGAATGGGGTCGCCCTGGTCGCCATGCGGTGGCAGTAGGCGGCGAGCGACAGCAGCATGCCGTGGGCGCGGTCCGCCTCGATGTCCTCGCCTGCGGTGAGGGCATCGAGGCTGTGAGCGAGCACCGGGCTGGCATGCCGCACCGCATCGCGTACGGCGGGCGACGCCCACGTGATCTGGGCCCACTGGCGCGCAGCACTGACACCCCACTGCGAGACATCGGCCAGGTCGGGCACCGGCGCGACACTCAGGCTTGAGGCGGGGTGGCACGTAGCCCGCAGCAGGGCGGGCTTGGCGCTGACGAAGCGCAGCCGACGACTGACGGCGTTCATGCTGTTCCTCCGCTCATGCACTGCTCGCCGCCCATGCTTTGACCGCTGCTCACGTCATCTCCCGGCTTGTGTCGAAGAAGGCTTCGAGAGCGTTGGCCGTTTTGGGCGCCACCACGTCGCGCACATCGACTCGTTGGAGAAGGCAAGGAGCCGTTTTGACCTTGCCTTCGGCCGCTTGTCGTGGATGCATTTCGTTCTGCGTGAGGGACCGAGGAAGGCTTGCTTGTTGGGGAGCTCGGTCAGGGTTGATGCTCATGGTCCTTGTCCGTTTTACGTTCTTGTCTTTTGTCGTGTGCCGATGCTTCGCGCTAGACGAGGCATCCACGCCGCGCGGGTGGGCAGAGGCCGCGTTAGGAGCGGGTGGTCAGTACGTGGTGAAGGCGGTCAGTGTCGAAGCGGTCGAGGAGCAGGCCGTGGTCGCTCGCGGTTTTGACGTCGTCGTCGGCGATCACTTCATGGCTGATGTGTGTGCTGGCCACGTCGTCGGTGGCATACGTGCGGTCCACCCGCGTACGCAGGCCCACGGGCGACCACCAGTTGGAGGTGGGAGCGTAAGGGTCGGGGGTGCTTTGTCCACGTGCGGCAGCGTGGTGTGCGAGCTCGCGAAATACGGTGCGCAAAATTTTGTCCGGGCGGGTGTCGGACACCCACTGGCCATCGCTCTCGATCGCACGGCACTGCCGCAGGCAGGGGTCTATCGCCGGGTCGGCCCAGTCGGTGTGCGGCACTTCGCCCTCAGCGGGGACAGGGTCACAGTTCGTGTCACCTCCGATGAGGGCCGACCAGCCCTTTTGCCCCAGTCGCAGGAGGTGACTGGCCTCGCGCCGCCGATCGATACTCGACCACGGGTCGAGATGGATGCTGGCGAGGGAGAGCTCGCGGCCGACGCCGCGCAGCCGGACCACGGGGTTGGCGATGGGGTGCCATGCGTGACGCTGCTCGTACTCGGCCTGGATCTCGAAGATGTTCGTATCGATGAGAACCGCGGTCGCGTGAGGGCTGTCATGGTGTGTGGAGGCCAGGCACGGTGTGAGGCCGAGGCGGTTAGCCTCGATCCGCAGCGCTCGATTCCCATCCTCGCTGGCACCTGTCTCCTCCTGCCTGAAGACAATGTGTGGGCGGTACTGAGCGAGAACCGAGCGCGCGAGGTCGCTGCGGTCGGGCCGACCGCGCCCGGGTCGGCCGTTGCGCGCCACATTCCACGTCAGGACACGGATCTCATCAGGTAACTGCTGCACATGTACTCCAAGGGGGGACGCGTGGGCTAACTAGCGAGGGCGCGGTGAAGCAGAGCAGGGGCGGTGCGGTGTCGGTGGGGGTGGAGGTGGAGGAGGTTGAGGCTGTAGCCGGTGGTGCAAGGGAGTAGGGCGTGGGCGGGCAGGGCGGCCGGGTCGGGGTGCGCGGGGTCGCACAGGGCGATCGAGCCGTCATCGCGCTGGCCGGTGAGCAAAAGGTAGTGAGCGCGGGTGGTTCGGGCGTGAGGGGCTTGGGTGATGACCAGGTGGCCTTCGCGTAGGAGGTGGGTGGTGGTGTCGGGGGTGAGGTCACTGTGGTCCAGGGTGGGTATGTGGTGGGTTTCGCGGATGTAGTCGGTCACGGCTGTGGGGTGGGGGCCGGTGGGTGCCGTGCTCGTGCCGGTGGTGAAGGCGTGGAATGCGCGGGCGCCGGTGAGCAGTGCCCACAGTGCGGGAGCGTGGCCGTCGCGGTGGAACACGGCCATGTGCAGGCAGGCCAGGAGGCTGAGATGGTCGTGCCATTTGCTGTAGGTGCGCTGGCCGGGGGCGCCTGCGGCCTTCCATTGGTCAATGGGGGGAAGGGTGAAGGGGGCGATGTTGTGGACGGGGCGGCGCGTTAGGGGGTTGGGCAGGCAGCACTGCCGCGGGGCCGGGAGGGGCATGGCGGTCTCCGAGAAGCAGGGGCGAGGCGGGTGGTTCACGCCGGGCTGAGGCAGGCGTGGTTGGTGGGGGCGCGGTGGGCCGGTGGGAAGCCGCCGTTCGCGCCGGTGCAAATCACGCCGATCAAGCCCGGAGGCAGGTCGTGGTCGTGGAGGACGGCTCCGGCCAGGGCTACGGCGCCTGCGGGCCCCGCGACGGTGAGGTAGTGCGTGTGGAGCCAACCCATGGCCTGGTGGATCGTGCGGGTGTCTGCGGTGACCACGGCCTGCAGCAGCCGGCGGTTGATCGTGAGGGCATTCCTGGCGGGTGGGCAGTCCAGCACCGTGGCCAGATCAGAGGGGGGTGTGATGGGCAGGAGGCGTTGGGCGTTGAGGGAGCGACTGGTGGCATCAGCGCTGACCGGCTCGACACCGAACACTGGAACGGGGTGAGGTCGGTGCGTGCTGGCGGCGATCACGGTTCCCGCGGCCAGGCTGCCGGTGCCGATGGGGACCACGATGGCGGCCAGGGACGGCATCGCCTGCAGCATCTCCCACGCTGCCGTGCCCGCCCCGTAGATGGCGTCCATGCCACCGGGTTCTACGGAGGTGAGTCCTCGCTGGACGCGCAGGTCGCGGGCCATGCGGGCACCGTTATGGGTGCGCGGATCGTAGGTGACGATGTGCGCACCCAGCTTGGCCAGGGCGTCTTTACAGTTTGTGAGATGCCAGGGAATGACGACCGTGGCGTGGACATCGAAATACAGGGCTGCCCATGCCACCGCCCGAGCCCAGTTGCCGCCGGTCGAATGGCAGATGACACCATCACGCCGTTTGGCAGGTGGCAGCCGCAGCAAGGCGGTGTACGCACTGCGTGCCGCGAAGCTGCCGCTCACCTGCATGTTCTCCGCCTTGACCACGAAACGACTTCCGAACGCTTCGTCATCGCAGCGCAGAAGCGGTGTGGTGCGCGTGACGGCCCGCAGGTCGAGCGCGGCTTCGCGGATCTGGAACTCGCTGAGGTCGCTGAGGTCGCTGGTGGGGTGGTCCATGGGTTCTCTCAATTTCCCCCGGCAGGCCGGAGGCTGGTGGGTTCTGGGCTCGGCGGCCTCGCCCGACCGACAGTGCCAGCAAATAGGGGAGTAGGCCGTCGAGGAGTTCGGTCCGCACGTGGCAGCGGGGCGCGGTGATGGTGCGCTTCGCACCCGCTGCGCGTGGGGGTTTCACCTCAAGGGGGCACCGCGGTCGGCCGCTTGGGCGGCGTCGCGGTGGCGTTGTGCCAGGGCCGGTTCGCCTATGTCCTCGGCGAGCGCGGCGAGCGCGCGGAGGATACGGGGGACCTCCGGGCGCACCAGTATCTGCTGCCCGGTGTGCCCGGTGTGCCCGGTGTGCCCGGTGTGCCCGGTGTGCGCGGTGTGCGCGGCTGCGAGGGCGGCGTTGAGACAGATACGGGCCTGTCCGACGGCGCCGGCGCGATGCTGGGCCTGACCGAGCAGACGCCACACCATCGCGCTGTACGCGGAACCCGCCCCGACTAGAGCGTCGCGTGCCCGCGTCAGGTGCTCCACCGCTACGTCGTGGTTACCGGCCAGGCTCTCGATCTCACCGAGAAGGGCGAACTCGCGGGCCGCCTGCCGCGCATCGCCGCCGCGCACCTCGATGGCCTCCCCCAGCAAGCGGCGGGCCTCGTGGTCATCGCCCAGCTCGTGGTGGACCAGGGCGCGCGAGCGCAGCACGCGTGCGATTCCAACCTGGTCCCCTTGCTCGACGCGCACTTCCAGGGCCTGGCCGAGCACCTCCAGCGCGCGGTGGCGGTCACCGCGCTGGCGCAAAACCTCACCCTGGCCGGTCAGCAGGCGCGCTTGGACGTAGCGGTCCTTGGCGCATACCGCGCTGTCGTAGCCCGACACTTGGCGGCGCCACCAATCCTCGGCGTACCCAAGGTGGGTGTACATGATCCAAGCGGCATCGGCGAGCTGCGCCGCCTGATGATGCAGGCCGCTCTCGGCGGCGACATCCTGAATGGCCAGCACAGTTTCCCGCTCCGCCTCCAGCCACGCCACGGCGGCGGCCGGACCAGCCACCTCGGGCTGGTAGGGGTTGGGGTAGGTGAAGGTCGGCGCCGGGCGCCGCCGCTGCGGGTAGAGCACGCGGTCGATGGTGTGGATGCCGGACAGGTAGTGATCCACCCAGATGGCTAAGATCTGCGCGCGCACAGCGGCGGACTGTTCACCGGCGAGGGTGCGCATGTGCTCGTGGACCGCGGTGTGCACCCGGTAACGCTGCCGGCCCGGCTGGCCGTCCGTGCTGAGCAGGTGATGCGACACCAAGGTCTGCAAGCCCTTGCGCAGTGCGAGATCGGGAAGAACGCGGGTGGCCACCGCGTGGATGGCCTCGTGATCGAGAACAGCGGTGGGGTGCAGGCCCAGGAGGCGGTACAGCCGCCGAACGTCCTCGGGCAGAGTGCCTACGGTTTGGGCGAGCTGGCCGGACAACAGATCATCATCTCCTGACAGTGCACGATCATCGGAGGGGACCGCGGCGGGTACCGTCTGGTCGGGGTGGGCGGCGGCGCGGGCGGCAGCCAATACCAAAGCCAGCGGCAGCCCCGCGCACTGATGCACCAGCGTGCAGGCCGCAGGAGCGGCTGTACGCAAACCCGGCGCCACACGAGTGATCAACTGGCTGGACGCCGAGGCGCTCAAAGGCTGCACAGGGGCCAGGTGTGCCCCATCGAGCACCAGGTCCGGTAGCGGGGCTCGGCTGGTGACCAGGCACAAACTTCCCGGCCCGGCTGGAATCAGGGGCCGCACCGCGCTGGCCGCCACAGCGTCATCCAGCAACAGCGCCAGGCAACGCTCGGCCGTGAACGTTCGGTACAAGGCGATCAGTTCGTCCACGGCGGTGGGCAGGGTGTGCGGTGGGGCGCCAAGCGCGCGCAGCAGTGAGGGCAAGATGTTGCGCGGTTCGCGGGTGGGTGCCGCGCTGTTCCCGCGCAGGTCTACGTGCAGCAGCCCGTTGGGGAAGGCGCCGGTGGCGTGGCGGGTGTGGAGCCAGTGCGCGGCCAGCGCGCTCTTTCCCACCCCGCTGGGCCCGGACAGGCCCACCACCGCGTAACCGTCGCGCAAGGCGGCATCGAGACACTCGTGCAAGTCCTCGCGGTCGGTGAAGTGAACGAAACGCGGCGGGAGTTGGCGGGGCACCGGCCACAGCGCGGGCGGCGCGGAGTGGATGGTAATACCACCGTGGACCGTGCCGGCCTGCACACTGGGCCCATACACAGCGCCCCCCGAGACGGTGTTGCTCACCGCCGTGCCCGTCTCACGCGCGTGCGCGGGGCTCATGAGGCGCCAACCCGGGCCAGCCACTGGTGCGGGTGCGCGATCTCCGCCTGGTTGGGACCGAGCTCAGGGCGACTCCAAATACGATTGACCTGGTGCAGCTCCGTGTCGACCTCGCGGAAGAAGGCGGCGCCTTCGCTATAAGCACGCTGTTTGTTCGCCCGAATCGCGCGAACAAGGGGAAACGCCGCGCGGCGCTTATAGCGATGGCTGCGCGGCGCCTGCGCATCGTCG
Source organism: Streptomyces zagrosensis (assembly GCF_014203645.1). Classification (GTDB taxonomy): domain Bacteria; phylum Actinomycetota; class Actinomycetes; order Streptomycetales; family Streptomycetaceae; genus Streptomyces; species Streptomyces zagrosensis. The sequence goes on from NZ_JACHJL010000017.1 coordinate 168,069, forward strand.
ATAACTGTTCCAAACACGATCTCGGTGACGCGCTGATCGGCCCACCTGGCATGGCCTTCGGCGATGTGATCGCGCGCCAGATCACCGATGCCGTGCAGGTGGGGCAGCAGCGTGACCCACCGGTGATCCCCACCGATGGCCACGTCCTGCGCGTGGTGCACTAGCTCATGCGCCACCATCTGTCCCATTACCTGGTGGTCCGCCAGCAGACCGGTGTGACGCAGGGCTTCCGCGCTCACCAGCGTCTCGCTCCTGCCGGTCGCCCCGGTGACCGTCAACCCCATCGCCATAATCCACATCGCCCGCAGCATCACCCGGTTGACCTTGGGGGCCGCACGCAGACGGGACGCCTCGGCAGGTGGGCATTCCGCCAGGTCATGAGCACACACCCGAGCCACGCTCGCGACAGCCTCCGCACGCCACACCGCGGGGGTAAGGATGCGAAAGACGGGCTCCACCGGCAAGGTCAGGCCAGTGATCTTCTCCACTAGTGGACCTGCGGTCTCGATGAGATCGTGCAGGCGAGCGGCCAGGTTTTCCTGCTGGTGCGTCTCATCACGGACAACCGGACGTATCATGACTCTCTTTTCGCGATTTCGAATGTTGATGAGTTGATCCAGGTAGGCAGGTAGGGCAGGGCCCTACCCACCGGAACTAGGGGAGCGCTGGCGTGCCGTGGGGGTCAGGGCCCCGGTCGGCGGCCCCTGGGCGGGGATGTAGTCGGCCTCCTGGGCCGCCTCGCACTCCACGAGACCACCGGGCGCAGCAGCCCAACTGTTCGGTCACGGGCCGCCTCCCAGCAGGTGCAGAGCCTCTGCGGCCTCACGACGGGCTGCGGGCGCCGGCTGC
>NZ_JACHJL010000018.1 GCF_014203645.1 Streptomyces zagrosensis
GAGGGCGATGTGTAGGGCGAACAGGCCGGCTTGGGCGTAGGTGGTGTGGTCAAGGAGATGGTCGGGTCCGCCGGTGAACACCACGTCCTTGAGGGAGTGCTCCAGGTGGGGGTCAAGGAGATCACAGACGTGGTCGAAGGTCTCGGCGTAGGTGGGGAAGCGTTCGTACAGTTCGCGGCCCATGCCGGGGCGTTGGCTGCCTTGGCCGCTGAAGAGGAACACCGTGTGCCCGGAGGTGGTGCTGACCGGTGTTTCGGGGTTGGTGACGCCAGGATGGTTTTCGCCGCGGGCTAGGGCCTCTAGTCCGGTCAGCAACTCGTCCCGGTTGCCTCCTACGACCACGGCCCGGTGGTCGAACAATGATCGTGACCTGAGCAGCGACCAGCCCACATCGACCGGCGACAACTCCGCATCTGCGGCGACCCGCGCGGCCAGCGCCCGCGCCTGCCCGCGCAACGCCTCAGCACTACGGGCCGACAGCAGCCACGGCACTACGCCACCTTGCGGTGGCGTGGACTCGCCGACCGACGCCGTGGCACCGTGCATGTCGCGCTGAGCCGCGGCTTCCGGGTGGGTAGCCGGCTGGTCGCCGGCCGTCGTGGCACGGGCCTGCTCTGCCTCGTTGGCCTCAGCTGTCTGATCGGCGTCGTTCTCGTCGATCGCCGACGTGGCAGCTGTCAACGGCGCCTGTTCCAGGATCACATGAGCGTTGGTCCCGCTGATGCCGAAGGACGAGACACCTGCCCGGCGCGGATGGTCCCCTTGCGGCCAATCGGTCGCCTCAGCCAGCAGCCGAATGTTGCCCGATGACCAATCCACGTGCGGGGTCGGCTCGTCGATGTGCAGCGATGCGGGCAACATCTGATGGTGCATCGCCATCACCATCTTGATCACACCGGCCGCGCCGGCGGCCATCTGCGAGTGCCCGATGTTGGACTTGATCGAGCCGAGCAGCAGCGGCTGTTCGTCGGGTCGCTCCTGGCCGTACGTGGCGAGCAGCGCCTGTGCCTCGATGGGATCGCCCAGCGCGGTGCCGGTGCCGTGCGCTTCAACGGCGTCCACCTCGGACGCGGACAGCCGGGCGTTGGCCAGCGCCTGTCGGATGACGCGCTGCTGAGCGGGGCCGTTCGGTGCGGTCAGGCCGTTGCTGGCCCCGTCCTGGTTGACCGCGGTGCCACGGATCACGGCGAGCACCTGATGCCCGTTGCGCCGGGCGTCCGACAACCGCTCCAGGAGGAGTACACCGACGCCCTCGGCCATCGAGATGCCGTCTGCGTTCACCGAAAACGGCTTGGACCGGCCATCCGGTGCGAGACCGCGCAGCTCGCTGAAGCCGATGAAGGGTGCCGTGGACGACATGACGGCGGCCCCGCCGGCCAGCGCCATATCGCACTCGCCCTGCCGGATCGCCTGGCACGCCAGGTGCATGGCCACCAGCGACGAGGAGCACGCGGTGTCCACCGTGACGGCCGCACCCTCCAGGCCCAGGGTGTACGCGACGCGCCCGGAGACCACGCTGGCGGAGTTGCCGATGGTGAAGTAGCCGGCCGAGCCCTCGGGGACCTGGGACTCGTCGGAGCAATAGTCGAGGTGGTCGCAGCCGATGAAGGTGCCGGTCTGGGTGCCGCGTAGCGACTCCGGGTTGATCCCGGCGTGCTCGATGGCCTCCCACGATGCCTCAAGCGCCAGCCGCTGCTGCGGCGCCATGCCCAGTGCCTCACGCGGGCTGATGCCGAAGAAGGCGGCGTCGAACCCGGCGGCGTCGTCCAGGAAGCCGCCCTCGCGCGCGTAGCTGGTGCCCAGGTGCTCCGGGTCGGGGTCGTAGAAGGAGTCCAGGTCCCAGTTGCGGTCGGTCGGCACCTCAGAAATGGCGTCCCGGCCCGCTGCCACCAACTCCCACAGATCCCCGGGAGATTGCACGCCTCCGGGGAATCGGCACGCCATGCCCACGATCGCCACGGGTTCATGACCTGCCGACTCGACCTCCTTGAGGCGACGCTGAGTCTGCCGCAGGTCCGCCGTGACGCGCTTGAGGTAGTCGAGAAGCTTTTCTTCATTGTTCGCCATTGGCGGCGTACCCACTTCCCTCGGCGGTCACCGGCGACCTCGTGCCTTTTACTGAACACAACGGGTGCCCGGCGCGAACGGCTTATGTGGAAGGGAAGGATGGCTTCGCCCATTCCAAAGGGGGATCGTGCTGGGCGTCGTTCGCGGGCCCCGCCTGGTGCCAGCGTCGTGGACGCCCCTAAAGTCGATCTAATCCCGGCTCGCTGGCGCTATTTCGCGTTGCTCGGGAAGCCGGGCCGGCCGGTAATCGACGGGGCCGGCCCCACCGAACCGGCTCCACCGAGTAGGACCCATGTCGAGTAGGGCGCAACGCCACTAACCGGCCCGGCCGATAGGGCGGCCGGGCCGGTGTGCGAGCCAGAATGTGTCGTACGGTGTGACGGTTACTTACGGCGGCAGTCGTAACTACCCGTCAAAACCGTTCCATCGGAGAACGTCATCCGCTGTTCGTTGGTGAAGTGATTCTTGTTCACCACCTGATAGTCGTCCCGAAGATCGATCGGGACGCCCGTGGTCTCCCCGGTGGGGCTGGGCTTCACCACCTGACTGAGCCGGCCCGTGAATACCAGATGCCCGTCCTTCCAGGGACCAGCGGCGTAGTTTGCGCTGCTTCCCCAGTTGTCGTGGTACTGGTTGATGAATTTCTTTGCCACCGGGTCCCAGCCGAAGGTTGCCCGGCCCACCACGTCACCGGGCTGCATCGTGGCGTCGGTGTAGTAGTAGTGCCCGCCCATGGCGCGCTTCGTGGTCATCGTCATCGTCGCCGGCTTGGAGCCGGGCGGCGGCGCGTAGTCACAGGTGAAGGTGCCGAGCAGGAAGTCAAGACCCCGCACCTGCGGGGGCGCGGGCAGCGTGCGCGGCTTCTTGGGCTGGGAGTGCTGCGACTGGGCGGCGGCCTCACTCTTATTGGCGGTCTCGGCGCCGACCGGGCCCACGGCCAGCAGGGCCAGGCCAACGGCTGCCGCGCTCGTTATGCCGATGGGGACGCGACGCCTCCACAGCGCACGGGCCAGCCGGCGCTCTTGCCCTTCTGGTTTCTCGGTATCCACACTCAACTCCAGCGATGTTCGGGCATTGACCTGCGGCGAAGGCCGCTGGTGACCCACCGGCCCGGGTGGCGATGCGGTAGTTACGGGCGTTGGGCCCGCGGTGGGCTTGGGCGGCCCGAACGGCCGTGGGAACCACCATCTGCGCCGGGTGGGCATGTGGCGACCATCGTTCGGGTCATCGCTAAAGGTGCGCTAAGGCGTGGCGTGAAACGCTCGCTGCGTCGGGCTTCCCGCAGCGTCCTCAGCTGACGTCGGAGCCACCGAGGCCGCGAGATCAGGTTTGCGAACCGGGTACCGCAACCGCTATTTCGGCTTCGCTGTGGAGTTTCTCCGCTACATTCCCGTTCGCGGCGGATGCGTCGTTCGCGATGGGCGCGCCCGCACGCCCGTTCTTTGACGGGCCTGCGGCGGATCTTCGGTGAACGTAGCACCTACCCGCTTCCGCTCCAGGGCCTTTTCGGACACTGAAGGCGCCTTAGCTCAGCTTTAGCCGCGTCGTTCATCATGAAGCCGGACGCGGAGTCGGTGACCTCAGTGCTGGCTGGTTGTTTTTCTGGCAGCGTTCCCGACATAAAGGCGTTCGTGACAAGAGGGCGTTCGCGAACAAGAAGACGTTCGTGGGCAAGAAGGTATGTGTGACAAGGAGGATGGCGATGGGCGAGTCTGACGGAGTTGGGAAGTCTCCTCTCACGAGTCTTTCGAGCAATTGGCCCGCGGTGGCTAAGTATTTCGATCAAGCGCCCACCTCGAAAGAGATGATGGGCTGGATCGAGAACATCTACCAGCAGGGCATCCGTCGGGCCGGTTATCCCGCCGATAGCTGGATCGAGGAGTGGGCTGCCGAGCAGTTCCGCGACACCGGACTCGAAGACGTCCGGCTTGAGCCGCTCAACACCCCCATCTGGCGGCCGAAGTCGGCGCACTTCGAAATCTGGCCCACCGGCCAGCCCGACCAGGCCATCCGCTTCACCGGCCTCGCCCTGCCGTACTCGACCCCCACCGAGGGCACCGAGGGGCGGCTGGCACGCATGGAGGACGGCGAGGTGAGCGGCGGCATCGCCGTCCAGGAGATCACCTTCTCGCAGGTGCCGCAATCGCAACTGGCCGAGCGGGCCACCGACTTGTACGACCCGGAGGGCGTGCTGCCCGACCTGGTCCAAATGGTGCCCTTCGACCTGCCGCACGTGCTCGACTTCGATGTGGCCGCCAAGAACGGCGCCACGGCCTACGTCGGCTTGCTCACCGGCGTGCCGTGGGAGACCAGCGACTTCTACTGGCCCTATGACGCCGAGCGCCGGCCCATCCCCGGCATCTGGCTGAGTGGCAACGACGGCCGCAAGGTTCGTGAGTTGATGGCCTCCGGCGCGTGCGAGGGTCGCATCGTCTCCGATGCCACGCTCACCGAGGAGACCACCCACAACGTCATCGGCACCCTGCCCGGCGCCTCCGACCACTGGGTGATCATCGGCTCGCACCACGACGGCCCGTGGGCCTCGGCGGTCGAGGACGCGTCCGGTGTGTCGCTCGTCCTCGCGCAGGCCAAGTTCTGGGCATCGGTGCCGCAGGAACTACGCCCGCACAACATGCTTTTCCTGTTGACCTCCGGCCATATGGCGGGAGCCGCCGGCACCCAGGCGTTCATTGCGGACCACCAGGACCTGTTCCCGCAGGTCGTCCTGGAGATGCACCTGGAGCACGTCGCCCGCCGCGCCGACGTGATCGATGGCGAGGTCGTGCCCAGCGACGACCCCGAGGTGCGCTGGTGGTTCGCCACCCAGGCCCCCGCGCTGGAGAACCTGGTCCTCGACTCGCTCGCCGCGGAGGACATCAAGCGCTCCTGGCTGCTGTCACCGACCGCACTGGCCCCGAACCCGGCCACGGACGGTGCGTACTTCTACTACACCGGCGTGCCCCTCGTGCAGTACATCTGCACGCCGATCTATATCTTCGACCCGCGTGACACGCCCGACAAGGTCGATGAGCCAAGCCTGGTCCCGCTCTCCAAGGCGGCGGCTCGCATCATCGCCGGTACCGTCGGCTGCGACCCGGACACGCTACGCATCCCGCTGGCGGGCGACGAAGCCGCGGCCAGCGCCGCAGTACCGGAGTCCTAACCACCCGATCCCGCACGGACGGCCCGCGCGGGGCCGCTGGATGCCCCGCGCGTGGCGCGGCGACGGCTACGGTTCTCGGGTGCGACTGCTACTGATGTCCGACACCCACCTGCCCCGGCGCGCCAAGGTGCTGCCGCCCCAACTGCTCGCCGAAGTACCGCGCGCCGATGTCGTCATCCACGCGGGGGACTGGGTCGATACGGCGACGCTTGACCTGCTGGAGAGTCGGGCCCAGCGGTTGATCGGCGTCTACGGCAACAACGATGGCCCCCCGTTGCGCGCCCGGCTGCCCGAGGTGGCCTCGGTGGAACTGGGCGGGTTGCGCTTCGGCGTGGTGCACGAGACCGGGCCCGCGCAGGGCCGTGAGCGCCGCTGCGCCGCACGGTTCCCCGACCTTGACGTCCTGGTCTTCGGGCACAGCCACATTCCCTGGGACAGCGTGAGCGAAGACGGCCGGCTGCGGCTGCTCAACCCAGGCTCGCCGACCGACCGGCGGCGGCAGCCGTACTGCACCTATCTGACGGCGGACGTGGAGGCCGGCCACCTCACCGGCGTGGAAGTGCACCGACTGCCTCGCCATCGATGAGCGTCCGTTGGCCTACGCCACGAAGCTGGCCCACGAAGGAGCGGGGCGGCGCTCGCGCCCCCGGGGGTCTGGTGGGCGCGAGCGCCGCGATCCGTGTGCGCTGCCGTGGGTCAGCCGGTCACGGTGATCTGGGATGCCGAGTCGGTCACATCGGTGACGTTGTAGGCGACATTGAACGTCGAGCTGGTGGAACTGGTCGGGCAGCCGAAGCCGCCGATCACCTTGATGGGCACCGACGCGTTGGTGAAGGCGAGCTTGGAGGGCGCGCCGTTGGTCCACGAGCCGGAGACCGACGCCTCGCCGGTGGGTGCGGCGGTGACCGTGCACGAGGCCAGGCCGCTGGTCTTCAGGACGAAGCCGCTGGTCGGCATGGTGAGGTTGGCGCTCACCGCGTTCCCGTGCTGTACCGAGATGCCCCAGGTTCCGCTGGTGGTGATGCTTGCGCTGACCCCGGGCATGCTGGAGGTGCAGGAACTGTACGTCGGCGGGTTGAGCGGACCGCCGACCGGCCCGGCGGAGTTGCTGTTGGCAGGGGCCGCCGGAACCTGGTTGTTGGCGTTGCTGCCCACCGGGCTGTTGGGCTGCGAGGTGGAGACGGAGCACGTCACCGTCACGGACCCGGCCTTGAAGGTGGCCTTCCCGGAGAGGGTGGCCTTGAAGTAGTGCCCGGCCGGGCTCACCGTTGTGGGGCCTGCCGCGGCGGTGGACTGGGCGGTTGCCGTACCGGTGAGGGACAGAGCGGCGACGCTGGCGAGCCCGGCGCCCGCCGCTATGACGGCGCGCAGTGGCAAGGACTGGGACATCGTGTGACTCCTTGAGTGGGAGGAATGGATGCCATTCGTGGGTGGCATCGTTCGGATGGACTGCGGACTGCGGACTGCGGACTGCGGATGCGGTTCGGGGGTGCGGGGGTTCGGGGGATTCAGGGGTGCGGCGGTTCTACGGTGCTGAGCCGGCTGCCTGCCCGCGGGCGCTGGCCGCACCCTCGCCCGGGTAGTGCTCCGAGAGTTCGGTGTGCGGTGCGCTCGCGGCGTCTGCTGTGTGTTCGGTGTGTTCTGTGTGCTCGGTGTGTTCAGCCCCCGGCGAGGTGGTTTCGATGGGAGCCGTTGGGGGATTCGCCTGCTCCCGCGGTGGCAGGGGCTGCCAGGCGAAGATGAGGCTGCCGCCGATCACGCCGGCGATGGTGCCGATGAAGAAGCCACCGAGGTTGGAGAGGATCAAGGCGCCCGCCGCGACCATGACGGCGAGTACACCCGCGAGCCCCCGGTAGTAGGGCGCGAACCAGGCGCTGAGGCCCATCACGATCAGGACCAGCCCCATCAGCACCGATACGACGCCGGTGACGCCCTGGAGGACCATGACCTTCAACGGCGCCAGCGGTATCGCGGCCATTTCCGCTCCTGCGAAGACGGTGGTCAGCCCGCCCCAAAATGGTCTGCCCTTGCGCCACCGCCGGAAGCTCAGAAGCATTCCTTCTTGCCCTTGCTGATCTTCATGCTCAGTCCGTTGAGCTTGAAGCTGCCCGCGGTAGTGGCCCAAGCGACCGTGCGGAGCTTGGCGATGTGAATGTCATCGGCCTGCTGCGCGAACGCGTCCTGCATGCCCTGGGCACCATCGGGCCCCTTATCGACGGTGGAAGCGTCCCGACCGATCTCGATGTTGTTGAAGCTCGCATCACCTGCGATGTCGGTGGCGTCCATGTACAGGTCAGTGGCCTGCACCGGCTTGGAGCCCGTGCCTGCTGACAGCTTCAGCGAGATGTTGCCGATGACCGGCAGCTTGGTGACGACCGACTGGCACAGGTTCCTGAGCTCGGCTTTCTTGATGGCCGTCACCGCCACAGGCAGCAGGTCACCGCGGGCATTGGCATCCACGCTGCCGTACTGGGCGAAGCCGTCTCCCTTGAGGTCGTCGGCGGCCACCTTGAACTGCTGGCCGGAGACGGCGAACGACGCGGCGAGCGCACCGTTGGCCAAAGCGACGGCCAAGGCGGCCGTCGCGGCGAAGCCAGGTACGGAGAGCACGGCGAATCTACGCCATCTCACTCGTCCTATTACATGTATGCCTTGCTCATCTCTCATCGTGATATATCCCCTTCGCAGAGCAGGGTGGTGCGTGCTGGGGTGCGGGTGAGGATTCGGGTGTGCGGTGGCGTGAGCGGCTCAGCTTGACGCCCCACATGAATGACCCGTGCATGCCAACCTGGGTTGGCTTACTTGAGAGTAAGTTCGGCCAGTGGGCACTGGCAAGATGCCGGGCGGCCTGCTTTTCGTGAGTTTCGACGGTGGAGGTCAAGGCCGCCTACGCGAGCGGCGGAGGGGTCCAACGGGCAGCGACCGCAGCGTCGTTCGCGTACGCCAACCGAGCGCGCGGTGCGGTGTGCTCAGCGTTTGGCGAAGGTGAGAACCGCGACGAGCGTGCGGGGCTGACGGGCCGAGACGTATAGACACGGGGCGCGGTGGTCGGGTCCTTGATCTCGATGCGTAGCGCGGTCGGGACGTGGCTGCGAAGGAACATCAGCGCGGGCGTCGGCGCGGCGGGTACGCCAAGCCAGTGCCTCCTCCCGATCCAAGATCTCCGGCATTCCCAGCACATCGATCGGCAACCGGATCGAGCCCACCGTGAGGGAGGCGCCCACTGGCGGCGGGGCGGCGCGCCGGGGCCCGATGGTTGCACGGTGCTGGTGTGTGGCTGGGGCGCATGATGGAAGGGGCGGGACTCGCCGAAGGCGAGCACGCCAGCACCCGGCAGTACACCGTGGAGGAAGCATGAGCGACGAGATGGCGGATGACGTCTACCAGCCCACGGGGACCAACGAGGAGCAAGAGGACGCCGCCCCGCTGGACCCGCAGGACACCCTGAACGAGCGGGGCTATGACGAGATCCTCGACGAGGGTTACTCGCCGCCGGAGAAGCCGCTGGGTGTCAACAAGATCGGCGTCACGGCCGAGGAGCAAAACCGCGGCGAAACGCTGGATGAGCGGCTGGCCCAGGAGGTCCCCGACGTCGCCGTGCCGGAGGGCGATGGCAGGGGAGACGTGCCCGGTGGCGAAGGGGAGCTGATCGACGGCGAGGTGGGTACCGATCGCGCGGGCCGTATCGTCGCGCCCGACGAGGGTGCCCACCCCGACACCACCAAGGACCTGGTCGCCCGCGACGTCGGCATCGACGGTGGCGCCGCCGGGGCCGAGGAGGCGGCCGTGCACGTGACGCAAGAGCCGGAAGAGTTCGTGGACGAAAACCCTGACACCGAGCTTGACCAGCGCTGACCGGCCTGGGCACTTCGGGTAGCTGGCCAGCCCGTACGCCCGCCGGTGGAGCTCCTGCGCTTGCTGGAGCGAGCCACGCCCCCGTGGCCCCGCGCACCCCGTACGCCCTGCGCGACCCGTACGCCCCGCGCACCCCGTAGGCCCCGCGCGCCCCCGTACGCCCCGCAGACGAGCAGCACGACGGGATGTGTGCGGCGACAACGCGCGTGCCAGGTAACGCTGTTACCGTGCGCAGGGCACGCCCTGGTCCGCATACCGCTGGCCCTGCGCGTACGCCCCGCAGGCGACCGCGGTGCGTGGGCCCTGGGGCGTCAGCCGCAAGACGACCAGGGTCTTGTCCCGCGGCGGCGCGTTGCTCCCGGGGGCGTAGCTGACCGTTCCGGTAGCGCCTTCGAAGGCGATCCCGGACCTGAGCGCGGTGCTCACCGCGCTCATGCCGACGCTGGTGTCGGCCCTGGCCAAGTCCACGGCCTGCGACAGGACGTGCAAAGCGTCGTAGGCGACGGCCGCCTGACCATCGTTGCGCCACGGGTCTCTGCCCTTTTGGCCCGCGACGAACTGGTTGTAGGTAGCGACGAATTGCTTGGTCTTGCGGCTCGCCCGGTCATCGGCGTCCGGTAGTCGGTGTGCCGAGTAGTACAGCCGCAGCCAACTCTTCCCCTCGAACTCGCCAGTCTGAGCCACATTGGTCAACTCGTTGCCGGCCAACACGGTGATGGCCTCATGGTTGCAGGAGTTGCGTGCGTCCAAGGCGTTGACGAAGGCGGTGAAGTCCCGGGTGCGGGCCGCCCAATAAACGACGGTCGGGCTCTTCGTATTCAGCGTCTCGCACACCTTGGCGGCGAGGTCACTCGGTCGGGAGTATCCAAAGACGCCGGATGTGGCGTTACTGAAGTCGCCGTCCTGTGAAAAGTTGAGCAGTTCGGCCGCGCCGTCCGCGCCGATCCCTCCCGCGCCGTTGGCGAAGCCGTCGATGAACTGGCCGGCCAAACTGCGGCTGTAAAGGTCATCGGAGCTCTGCACCACGATCGCGCGCCGGGCCGGCGTGCATCCGTCGCCGCTGGGCCGTGCCACCAATCGCTGATAGCGGGCGAAGGAGGCGGTGATCCTCGCCTCGGTGCTGTTGACCGGAGTGAGGGGCCAGTAGTAGTCACCGACCTGCATCTCATCGGCGGTCGCCGTGGTTCCCACGGCCGGTATCCGCGCCTCGGCGAGGATACGCAGGGCCTGTCGGGTGACATCGCGGCTCTGGGCATAGCCCAGCACACCGACGATTTCCCGGGCGCCGGTGCGGTTCCCGGCGCGCACCTCCTGCACCAGCTTTTTGGCCTCCTCGGGGGCGTGGACGAAGCCGCGGCCGGTGTTGCGCACCTCCACTCGAAGTGGGACGCGTGAGTCATCGGAGAACGCCTCGTCGTTGAGCCGCCGCTGCCAGAGCACAATGCCCCGCAACTCCGGCACGATCCCGTCGAACAACGTCTGGGTCCTGCTTTCCGGGCCGGCGGAGGTGAAATAGACGACGGTGCGTACCGTCTTGCCGCGCTTGGCGAGATCCTCGGCCCGGCTGTTTTGTGCATCGATGGCCTTACGCACCGTCTCGTACCACTCCAGCGGATGGACGTCCGGCGGCTGGGAGTGCTGCGGGACGGTGGCGTCCCCAACCACGCACGTACTGTCTGTTGGGGGTGCGAGCCACCCATCGCTGACGATGAGGCTGACAGCCAGCGAGCTTGCCAGCAACGAACTCCCCGTCACCAAAGCCGTTTGCACGCGCCAATCCAGCAGGTAGCCACGGGGCGCACGGCTGCCGATGGGCAGGCCGCGCTGAGTGAGCGACTCCTCCCGTAGACCGACCAGGATCGGATGCTCGGCTCCTTCGCGCAGCCCCTGTCCGGCCTTGGAGAAGCCGCTTTGCTGCGGATTGCCGAGTGCGCTGAGCAGCGCATCGGAGAAGTGGCCCACGGCGATCACCAAGGGCCCCGGCGAAGGGATATCGGCCCGAGCCCGGTAGTACGAGGTCAAGAAGCGCTCCGCGGCCCGGGCACCCGGTTCACCCGGATAGGGGACCTGGATGAGCACCACCGGGCGGGCCGTGCGCCGTCGCCGCTTGGGCAGCAGCCCGCCGACCTGGGGCCGGGACAGATCGGCCAGCAAGGCGAGGGCCAGCAGATGATCAAGGACGGCCAGGGCTTGTTCGCGCTGTTGCGGGGTTGCGGTGGGTTCGAGCCGGATGGCCTGCCGCCCGGCCACCGCGTTCATTACCGGGAAAAGGCCCTCCCGGCTGCGAGTGACGTTGAGTTCGGCACCGAGCCAGCCCTGCCGGCCGCCTGAGCCCGGGCGCGCCCCGCGGATCAGCCGCCGGGTCACTCGGCGGGCCCACCACCAGCGCGGCAGCGTACGGGTGAAGGAGAGCCAGAAGGTTTGCAGCATCCAAGCCCAGAGCCCGCCGCCACCGGGGCTCGCCGTGCCACCGAGCGACCACAGGGCCTTGGGCAATCCGCCGCGGGCTACCCGGCACTGGTAGGCGTAGTCCCGTAGGGCGATCGCGTCCTGCACGGGCCCGGGCAGCGGCCCGGCGCTCGCGCCCGTGGCCTGCGGGTCCGAGGCGCTTGCTCCCTGACTCCCTTGGTCTGCCTGGCCCCCCTGGACTCCCGTGCCCGAGGTGCCGGCTGCGGATGGCGCGGCGCCACGCGCCTGGATGGCGGACACCAGGTCGCGCATGAGATCGGAGTCGGGGAACCGATCGGGTGTCATATGGCGGGGGACGCCGAAGGCGAGACTTTGACTCACGTCAGCCGCGACGAGGCCGTCGTCCCTGGTCGGCTCCACCGCGGCGTAGGGGACGCGCTTTCCGCCTTCCTCCCGTAGCGGCTCCCGCAGCGCGGCCACCACCCGCTGGGTCCGTGCACGGTAGGTCTCCGGCGCCGGTGAGCCCGGGGCCTCGGCCGGTAACCGCAGCAACAGCAAGGGCGCCCGGATGGCGAGATATCGCCGATCGGCGGGTGCGATGGCCCCCGGGTACTCGCGGGCGAAGTCATCCGCCCCTGCATCGTCGGGAAAGGTCGTTTCGGCCATGAGCGGTCCCCCCGCGCACCTGAATAGGCCAAGCAAAAGAAGAATTCTCAGGCTACACCTGACACTCGGGGAGGGGCCCGGCTTTCATCCGATGCGCCCTTGAGGGGAACGCCAGTTCGCGTTTCCTTCTCGACGCCTTGGCCTACCAATGGGCCGCCGGCGGCAGGCGATGGAGGTGCGGCCGTCAATTTCGATCACCATGCCGCATTCCGGATAGGGAAAGGTGATCAATGGCGGGGGCGGTTACGTCGGATTTCTTTCTTACTGTCGCGCCAGGAAGGGCCCAGGATGCCTTTCTGGAGTCGTTGGGAAAAGCGTAGGTGGGGGCGGTCGGTGCGGCCGGTGGCCGCTGCTTCGGGGCGCCGACTACCGCCGTATAGCGGGGCGCGAAATCGATGACGGGCCATGGGCGGCTGGGCGAGTTTCGGGCATTCCGGGCGGAGCGCGGCGGTGCGCAGTGGATCGCGAACGGAGGCCGGCACGGGCGGCACTGCGGGATGGGCCCCGATGACGGCACCCGGCTGGGCCCGGCCGCAGCCCAGCCGAGGTCCGGCAGCGGCCGATGCGTGTTGCTCACTGCGGAAGGGGCAACCCCGTGTAGTTGTCCGCCAGATCGGCTGCGGCGTGCGGCGACGAGGCGAAGCGGGCCAGCTGCGAGAGTTGGAGGCGGGTGTCGAACGGGGAGTGGGCCGGATCGGTGTGCAGGGTGGTGGTCATGAGGTGGGAGAAGTGCTCGGCCCGCCACACCCGGCGCAGACAGGTGTCGGAGTAGGCGTCCAGCAACTGTGTCGAGCCGGTGTCGCGCTGCCGGATCAGGGCACGAGCCAGGACCGTCACATCGGCCGCGGCCAGGTTCAGGCCCTTGGCCCCGGTGGGCGGAACGATGTGCGCAGCGTCGCCCGCCAGGAACACGCGGCCGTATCGCATGGGCTCCGTCACATGGCTACGCATCGGCAACACGGCCTTGGAGGTGACCTGACCCCGCTCCAGCTTCCAGCCCGGGTCCTCGTCCAAGGCGAACCGGGCATCCAACTCATCCCAGATGCGCTCATCCGGCCAGTCGGCGAGGTCGGTGTCGCACGGAACCTGGAGGTAGAGCCGGCTGACGCTGGAAGAGCGCACGCTCGCCAGGGCGAATCCGCGCTCGGAGTGGGCGTAGACCAACTCGTCGTACACCGGCGGCGCCTCGGCCAAAATGCCGAGCCAGGAGTACGGATAGGTGCGCTCATAGGAGGTGCGTACGGTCGCGGGTATGGCCTCGCGCGCCACTCCGTGGAAGCCGTCGCAGCCCACCACGTAGTCGCAGTGCAGGGTCTTGTCCTGGTCGTCGTGCCGGAAGTGGATGACTGGCTGGTCGGTATCGGCGCCATCGACGGCCCGTACCTCCGCGGTGAACAGCAGCGGACCGCCACCGGCCAGGCGCAGTGCGATCAGATCCTTGACCACCTCGGTTTGGGCGTATACCAACACCCCGCGCCCGCCCGTGAGCGAGGGGAAGTCCATGCGATGGGCGCGGCGGCCAAAGCGCAACTCGATGCCGTGGTGCACCAGGCCCTCGCGGTCCATGCGCTCGCCCGCGCCGGCGGCCCGCAGCGTGTCCACGGTCGGCTGCTCCAAGATGCCGGCCCGCTGGCGCTGTTCGACGTAGGAGCGGTCGCGGCTCTCCAGTACGACGTTGTCGATGCCCGCGTTGTCCAGCAACCGAGCCAGCAGCAGGCCGGCGGGGCCGCCGCCGATAATGCCGACGGTGGTACGCATCAGTGGTTCTCCTTGTCGCCGCCGAAAGATTCCGCATCGGATTCTGCGGGCCCGGCGGGGCGTGGGCCAGCGGGTGGGGCATGATCGCCGGGCCCGTGGTGCTCGCTGAGTACGCGGTCGGCCACCGCGAAGGCGGAGTTGGCGGCCGGTACGCCGCAGTACACGGCGGTCTGTAGCAGCACCTCGCCGATCTGTGTTGGGGACAGGCCGTTGCGCAGGGCCGCCCGAACGTGCATGGCCAACTCCTGCTCATGGCCCCCCGCGACCAGGGCGGTGAGCGTGATGCAGCTGCGGGTGCGGCGGTCCAGCACGTCGCTGGTCCAGATTTCGCCCCACGCGTACCGGGTGATGAAGTCCTGGAACCGCGCCGTGAAGGCGGTGGTGCGGGCCACGGCGCGGTCCACGTGCGCGTCCCCGAGCACCGCACGGCGTACGGCCATGGCGGTGGCACGGGAAAACCCGTCGGACCCATCGGGCTCCTGCGTCCCAACGTCCCTTCCTAGCGCGCTCTCTGACGTCTCATCAGATACAGCCGACTCGTCAGGTTCACCAGGTGCACCAAATTCACCAAGGCCGTCAGCAGCAAGGTGCGCTCGCAGCGCGGTCAGTACCGCCTGGGGCCGTTCCACGCACGCCAGATGGCCGGCGCGGGCGATCTCGACGAGGTGGGCGTCCGCGATGCCGTCCGCGAGTGCACGGGCATGCGCTGGCGGCGTCGCAGCGTCGTCACGGCCGCCGATGACCAGGGTCGGAGCGGTGATACGCGCCAGGTCGGCCCGCAGGTCGAGGCCGGCGATGACCTCGCAACACGCCGCGTACCCCTCGGGGTCAACCGTCTCGTGGTCGGCCACCAGGTCCGCCACGGCCCGGTTGCCGCTGGCCGCGAAGCCGGGCGTGAACCAGCGATCGGGGGCACCGGCGGCCAGTGCGGCGATGCCATCGGCGCGTACGGCTTGGGCCCGCTGCCGCCAGGGCTCGGGTTCGCCGAACCGGGCCGAGGTGCAGAGCAGGCTCAGCGAGGTGACGCGCTGCGGATGGTGGGCGGCGAGCCAGCTGCCGACCGCGCCGCCGAGCGAGACGCCCGCGTACGCGAAGGAAGCCGCGCCGAGCGCATCGGCCAGGGCGATGACCTGGCTACCCAGCTCCGCGATGGTCGCCCCGGCCGGCAGCAGCTCGGCCGGCGAACCGCCGTGGCCCGGCAGGTCCCAGCGGATCACCCGGTGCGTACGAGCCAGGGCGGGCACCTGGCGGTCCCACAGGGACAGCGAGGTGCCGAGCGAGGGCCCGAGGATGAGTACGGGAGCGTCCGCCGGGCCTTCGGCGCGGTGGTGGAGAAGAAGTGTCATGGTGAGTCCTGCCGGGGGTGCGAAGGGCGGGGAGCACGCCCAAGGGCGCGGTCGGTGAGGGCACCGGCAGAGCCGAGATGGCCGACCGGGTCGGTGAGTTCGCGCAGCCGTGGTTCGGGAAGCACACCGGCCAACTGCGGCTCGGCGCGCAGCGCGTCAGCCAGTTCGATGCCCTGCTCGGTTGCTCGGCGCGACACCCGAGCCAGCAGCGTCTTGGCCCGGTCACGGCCGATGACCGCACCGAGTTCGGCGGCCAGCCGTTCGGTGAGCAGCAGGCCACCGGTCACGGCGAGATTGTCGCGCATCCGGTCCGGATGAACCACCAAACCAGCGCAGAGCTCGGCCGCCGTGTGGGCAGCCCCGCCGGTCAGCCGCAGCGCGTCGCGCAGCGGCTGCCATTCGGCGTGCCACGGCCCCGCCGGGCGCTCATCGGGCGCGGCCAGTGACCCGAAGAGCACCATCGCCAGCGCGGGCACCTGGCGGGCCACGGAGGAGATCAGTGTGGCGCGTACCGGATTCGCCTTGTGCGGCATGGCCGACGAGCCGCCCCCCGAGCCCTCGCTGACCTCGGCGATCTCCGTACGCGACAGGACCAGCACATCCTCGGCGATCTTGCCGAGCGCGCCCGCGGACACGGCGAGTGCCGCGCCGATATCGGCGATCGGCGTACGCAGCACATGCCATGGCAACTCGGGCGCGACCAGGCCGAGTTCGCTGGCATAGGCGGTGGTCAACGCCAGCCCCACATCACCGCCCGAGCCTGCGGTGGTGCCACTGGCGTACGCATGGAAGGCGGCGAGGGTGCCGGCCGCGCCACCGAGCTGCACCGGCAGCGCGGCTCGTACGCGCGTGATGCGCTCGTATGCGTCCAAGACCAGGGCGCGCCACCCGGCGGCCTTGAGCCCGAAGGTGGTGGGCACCGCGTGCTGGGTGAGGGTGCGGCCGGCGAGCGGGGTGTCGCGGTGCCTGGCCGCCAGGGGGCCAAGGGCCTCGGCGGCGCGCTGGAGGTCGGCGGCGATCAGGTCAAGGGCCCGGGCTGTGACCAGCATGCAGGCCGTGTCCACGATGTCCTGGCTGGTGGGCCCGCGGTGTACGTACTCGGCGTCCTCGGCCGCGACCGTGGCCACCGCGCGAGTGAGATCGGCGACCAGCGGGATGACCGGATTGCCGCCTGCCCCCGCCCGGGCGGCGAGGGAGGCGAGGTCGAACCGGTCGGCGCGGGCCGCGGCGGTGACGGTGCGCGCCGCACTTTCGGGGGCCAGGCCAACGGTGGCTTGTGCGCGGGTCAGCGCCGCCTCCGCGTCGAGCATCGCCTGTAGATACGCGTAATCGGCGGTGGCCACTTCGGTGGGGCTCGCGGCCCGCACCGGGGCCAACAGTCCGACGTCGAGATGCTCGGCGCGGTAGGGGCCGGCGGTGCTCGCGGCGCCAGACAGGCTGCTGCCGGACAGGCCGCCGCCGGGCCGCTGGTGAGCGGCCCCCTCGGCGTCGGGCTCGTGGGAGTCAGCGGTCGAAGTCAAGGAAGACCGTCTCCTTTTCCCCCTGTAGATGGATGTCGAAGTGGTAGACCCCCTCGCCCTCGCCCCCGGCGAGCAGCGTCGCCCGGCGGTCGGCGGGCAGTGCGTCGAGCAGTGCGTCGGCGGGCGGCTCGGCCAGATACACCCGGGTGTACAGATGGTGCATCAGCCCGCGGGCGAACAGACACACCGACAGATACGGGGTGGCGGCGGGCGGCCCCAGCGTACGCAGCGTCCAGTGCCCGTCCGCGTCGGTTGGCACCCGGGCGAAGCCGGTGAAGTGGACGCCGTCGCGGCCGAGGAACCCGCCGGTGACCGGGTCGCGGCGCAACGAGCCGGGGTGGCCGGTGAGGGAGCCGTCCGGGGCGGCCTGCCAGAACTCAAGCAAGGCGTCGGGCACCGGCACCCCGGCCCCGTCCCGCACCACGCCGTGCACCGTCACCGCGCCGGGGTGAGCGGCCGGCGCGGGGCTGCCGCCGGCTGGGAAGGGCAGCGCGTACCCATAGAACGGGCCGACGGTCTGGGAGGGAGTGGGACGCGGCATCAGGAGCCCTCCTCGGGGTCGGGAAGCGTGGCGGCAGGGCCGTCGAGCACGATGTTCCAGCGGTAGCCAAGCGACCACTCGGGGACGGACAGTGCGTGGTCGTAGCTGGCGACCAGCCGCTCCCGCGCGGCCGGCTCGGTGACCGACTGCAAGATCGGGTCGTAGGGGAACAGGGGATCGCCGGGGAAGTACATCTGCGTCACCAAACGCTGCGTGAAGGCCGTACCGAACAGCGAGAAGTGGATGTGTGCGGGCCGCCAGGCATTGTCGTGGTTGCGCCAGGGGTAGGCCCCGGGCTTGATGGTGGTGAACCGGTACCCGCCCTGGTCGTCGGTCAGGCAGCGGCCGACGCCGGTGAAGTGCGGGTCCAGCGGCGCGGGGTGCTGGTCGCGCTGGTGCGCGTACCGGCCGGAGGCGTTGGCCTGCCACACCTCCACCAACTGGCCCCGCACGGGCCGACCAGCCCGGTCGGTGATCCGGCCCGATACGGTGATCCGCTCGCCGAGCGGCTCTCCCAGATGCTGCCGGGTGAGGTCGGCGTCGAGGTCGGTGACGTCGGTGACCCCGAAGACGGGGCCGTGCAGTTCAGCGGCCTCGGGGTCCTCCACTCGCACCAGCGGTTGCCGGGGGTGGCGCAGGACGCTGCTGCGGTAGGGGGCGAAGTTGCGCGGCGGGTGGTCGAGCGGGGCGGCACCTGCGGTCACGGCCTCGGCCGCGCGCGCGTGGGCGGCGCTGATCTCCGCGCTGATCTCCCGCTGCGTTGGGACGACGGGCTGCGGGGCCGGCAACTGCGGTGTGGGAGCGGCGGGTTCGCTGCTCTTGCGCTGGGGCGTCAGGGATGCGTGAGACATGGGTGGCGGATCACCTCTCCAAAACGAGGGCCAGGCCCTGGCCGACGCCGATACACAGCGCGGCCAGGCCGGTACCGGAGCCCGCGGCGGCGAGCTGGTGGGCGACGGCGCCGGTGATACGGGCCCCGGACGCGCCGAGCGGATGCCCGATCGCCAGGGCGCCGCCGCGCGGGTTGACGATGGCCGGGTCCAGGTCGGGCCACTGGCCAAGGCAGGCGAGCGCTTGGGCGGCGAACGCCTCGTTGAGCTCGACGGTACGTAGTTCGCCGGCGCTACGGGCGGCCTTGTGCAGCGCGCGCTGCACGGCCGTGACCGGGCCGATGCCGAACCACTGCGGCTCCACGCCGGTGACGGCCGACGCGGCGAGCCGGGCCAACGGTTCGCGGCCGGTGGCGCGCAGCCCGTCCTCGTCGGTGAGCAACAGCGCCGCGGCGCCGTCGTTGAGCGGCGAAGAGTTGCCCGCGGTCACGGTGCCGTCCGGGCGAAAGACGGGCCCCAGTTTCGCCAGCGCCGCGAGGCTGGAGTCGGCGCGGATGGTCTCGTCCCGAGCCAGCTCCACCCCCTCCACGGGGACCACCTCGGCGTCGTACTGACCCTCTTGCCAGGCGCGTGCCGCCTTCTCGTGGCTGGCAAGCGCGAACGCATCTTGCGCGGCGCGGTCGATGCCATAGCGGTCGGCAACCAGCTCGGCACCCTCACCGAGGGCGACCGTCCACTCCTTGGGCAGCTGCGGATTGACCATCCGCCACCCCAGCGTCGTGGAATACAACTCCTGGTGCCCGGCGGGGAAGCCGCGAGCGGGCTTGGGCAGCACCCACGGGGCGCGGCTCATCGACTCGACACCGCCTGCCACCGCGATCGACGCGTCACCGACCGCGATGGCACGAGCGGCCTGGATGACGGCTTCCATGCCGGACCCGCACAGCCGGTTGACGGTGGTGCCCGGCACCGTGACCGGCAGGCCGGCCAGCAGTACGGCCATGCGGGCCACGTCCCGGTTCTCTTCCCCGGCGCCGTTGGCGTTGCCGAAGAACACATCGTCGATCCGGGCCGGGTCCAAATCCGTGGAGCGGCCGACAAGGGCGCGCAGTACCCCGGCGGCAAGGTCGTCAGGGCGTACGCCGGACAAGGCGCCGCCGTACTTGCCGATGGGCGTGCGTACGGCATCGACGATGTAGACAGCGCGCAGACGATCACTCATGTCAACTCCTGGTACGGACGGCCGACCAGCAAGCCCCGGCGTCGGCGGGTGGCGGGGTGTGCGGGTGGCCGGTCATGCGGTGGCGGTGGGGATGCGGACGGGCGCGGCCGTGTGCTGCTGGATGTCCGCGGGCGTGATGCCAGGGGCGCACTCCACGAGGAGCAGACCCGCGTCGGTCACATCGAGGACGCCCAGGTCGGTGATGATGCGGTGGACGCACCCCGCGCCGGTCAACGGCAGCGTGCAGCGCTCGACGATCTTCGGTGAGCCGTCCTTGGCGGTGTGGTCGGTCAGGGCGATGACCCGGCGGGCCCCGTGCACCAGGTCCATGGCGCCGCCCATGCCCTTGACTAGCTTGCCGGGCACCGACCAGTTGGCCAGATCGCCGGTGGCCGACACCTGCATGGCGCCCAGCACGGCGACATCGATATGTCCGCCGCGGATCATTCCGAAGGAGAGCGCGGAGTCGAAGAACGCGGCACCCGGCAAGACGGTGACCGTCTCCTTGCCTGCGTTGACCAGGTCGGGGTCCACGTCGTCGGGCGCCGGGTAGGGGCCCACGCCCAAGATGCCGTTCTCCGAATGGATGACCACATCCACGCCGGCCGGAAGCAGGCCGGGTATCAGTGTGGGCAGCCCGATTCCCAGGTTCACATACGCCCCGTCGGTCAGCTCGGCGGCTGCCCGGGCGGCCATCTCTTCGCGCGTCCAGGCCATCGGCCTCACACCGTCCCTCGTGTCACCGGCGCCGATGTCGTGCGCCGTTCGATGCCCTTGGCCGCGGCCTGCTCAGGCGTCAGCTCCACCACGCGCTGGACGAACACGCCGGGCACGTGGACCGCGTCCGGGTCCAGCTCACCGGGCTCGACCAACTCTTCCACCTCGGCGATCGTCACTCGGCCGGCCATCGCTGCCAGCGGATTGAAGTTACGGGCGGCGCGGTGAAAGACCAGATTGCCGTGCCGATCGCCCTTGGCGGCCCGCACCAGCGCGAAGTCCGTGGTGATGGCGCGCTCCATGACGTAGGCGCGCCCGTCGAACTCGCGGACCTCCTTGGCGGGCGACGGCTTGGCCACCTCCGCGGCCCCTGCCCCAGCAGCGTTCAGCCCTGCTTCGGCGGCGGCCTTCGGTGCGTAGCGCCAGGGCAGCCCCCCATCGGCGACCTGGGTACCGACGCCGGCGGGGGTGTAGAAGGCGGGGATGCCGCAGCCGCCGGCGCGCAGCCGCTCGGCGAGCGTCCCCTGGGGCACCAGCTCCACCTCCAGCTCACCGCCGAGGTACTGGCGGGCGAACTCCCGGTTGTCCCCGATGTAGGAGCCGGTGACCCGGGCGATCCGGCCCGCGGCGAGGAGGATGCCAAGGCCCCCGCCGTCCACGCCGCAGTTGTTGGAGACCACGCTCAGCCCGCCGACGCCGCGTGCGTGTACCGCCTCGATCAGTACGTTCGGCACGCCGCTGAGCCCGAATCCGCCAACGGCCAGCGAGGCGTGCTCCGGGAGGTCATCGACCGCCTCCGCGGCGGTCGCTCTGACTTTGTCCATGCAGGGGGTTCCTTGTCCCGAGCTGACGCCGCGCGGAGGGTTGCCTGGGCGGCGCCACACCGCTACGTTCGCCAGATGAACTAAAGTTCATTGATGTGCCCATAGTTTGCGTTCCCCCGGCACATGTGTCAACGCCCCGCCGCCCCCAGGCGACCACACCGCGACTACGCTCCGCTACCGCACCCCCGCCGTCGTCCGCCCGCCGCCCGGGCGCTCATGGCGGCCATGAGATCCGCACGGAGAGCCCGATGCCAGCCCTGCACCCCGCTAGCCCGCCTGGTCAGCCCGACCCGCCTGGTCAGCCCGCCCCGCCCGGTCCGCCCGGTCCGGCGGGTCTCACACCACCCGCCGAGGCAGTCGGCCCGCTCATGCGCGGCATCGCCGTGCTCCGCGCGATCAGCGACGCGGGTGGCCGCATCAGCCTCAGCGACCTGGTCCGCGGCACCGGGCTCGCCCGCTCCACCACCGACCGCGTCGTCGCCACGCTGGCCCGCATGGACTATCTGCGCCTGGACCAGTACACCGCCGTGCTCGCTCCACGCCTGATGGAGCTCGGCAACGCCTACCTGGCCGCGCTCGGGCTGCCTGGCCCGCTCGGGCCACTGGCCGAACACCTCGCGGAGGAACTGGACGAGTCGGTCTCCCTCGCCGTTCCGGACGGCGACGGAATCCGCTTCGTCCACCAGACCACTCGCCGGCGCGCCATGTCGCTCACCTTCCGCATCGGCGATCTGCTGCCCGTCGAACGCACCGCCCCGGGGCCGCTGTTCGCCGCCGAATGGTCCGCCGAGCAGTGGGCGCACTGGCACGAGCGCCGGGCAACCAATGACGGCAACGACGCGTTCTCGTCCGTACTCCCATCCGCGCCACAGGCACCCGCACACGGGGGCCGTCACGGGGATGGCCTGGCCTTCGAGGAGCGCGCGGCACAGGCGGGCCGGCGCGGCTGGGCCGAGGACGACCAGCGAATTGAGCCCGGCCTGATCGCCCTTGGCCTGCTCGTACGCGCCCCGGACGGGCGGCCCGCCTGCGCACTGAGCGTGGTCAGCCACACCAGCAGGCACAGCGCCGTATCCCTGCGCCGCTCGGTGCTGCCCCGCGCGCGCGAGACGGTGGGCGCCATGGAGCGCACGCTGCGACAGGCAGCTCCCGTACTGTCCGTGCCCGCCGCCGGGCTCGCCGACTGGACCAACGCCTCCAAGCAGGAACTCGGAGCCGAATTCGTGGAGTCCCTCGCGCGCGGGCTGACCGTGCTGACCGCCTTCGACGAAGGCAGGGCCGAACTCCCGCTGACCGCCATCGCCTCGGCCACGGGCCTGGCCCGGGCCACCGCGCGGCGCGCGCTGATCACCTTGGCACACCTCGGCTACGTCACCTCGGCAGGCGGCACCTTCCGCCTCACCCCACGGGTGCTGGCCCTTGGCTATCCGCCGCTCTCCCGCACGACCCTCCCCGACATCGTCGCGCCCCATCTGGCCTCGCTCGTTCAGCGCCTGCACGACTCGGCTTCGCTGGCCGTCCTGGACGGCGACGACATCCGATATACGGCGCGGGTCGCCACCAGCCGCGTCATGAGCGTCAACATCACCTTGGGCACGCGCTTTCCCGCGTACGCGACGTCCATGGGACGCGTCCTGCTCGCCGATCTCCCAGCCGCCGACCGCGCCGCCCGGCTCGCCCGCGCCCAGCCACAGGCCCTGACCCCGCACACCATCACCCGCCCGGTGGACCTGGCCGCGGTGCTCGCGAGCGTGGAGCGGTCGGGATACGCCCTGGTGGACGAGGAGTTGGAGGAGGGACTGCGCTCCGTGGCCGTGCCCGTACGCGATCGGGATGGGCGGGCGGTGGCCGCGGTCAACGTGGCCATGCACACCAGCCGCCGCACCCTTGACGAGTGCCTCACCGAGGCCCTTCCCGCACTGCGCACCACCGCCGAACGCATCGAGGCCGACCTGCACATCGCCGAGCGCTTCCTGCGCATCCCCACCATCTGAACGCGGTACGGACCGGTTGCCTGCGCCGCGGTCTGGGCGCAGTGCGTACCCGGCGCGATGGAGCGAACCCGCGCCGGGTTCACCGCAGGCCAAGTCGGGCCCCACACAGGCCAAGACGTATCCGGCGCAGATCAGGCGTCCGACAGGGCCGTCGATGGCGGCACGGCCGCAGCCCGGTCCCCGCCGCGGTGCGAAGTGCCGCCGAGCCGCGTCGCCAACGGAACCAACGCGATGGCGACGGCGCCAAGCAGCCCGGCCGCGGCGAACGCGGGGAACCCCCAGGACTCGTTGCCGTGCGCGGCCAAGGCACCACCGAGCCATGGCCCGAACACGGCGCCGGTGCGCCCGACGCCGGTCACCCAGCCGAGGCCGGCGGCCCGTTCGCTCCCCTGGTAGACGGCGCCGGTGGCCGCGTACACCATCACCTGCGCGCTGAACAGCCAGACACCGGTGACGGCCACCACGGCGTACATCACCGCCATCGGGAGGTCCGCCTTGAGCAGGAGCGCACCCGCAGCGGTGAGCACGAACCACAGCGCGGAGATCCTGACGGCGCCGAACCGGTCGGCGGCGCGCCCCGCGATGAGCATGCCGACGATGCCGCCCGCGTTGATGACCAGCAGGAAACTGACCGACGAGGTCAGGCCGTAACCCGCTGCCCGCATCAACTGCGGCAGCCAGGTACTCACCCCGTACACCAGCAGCAGACCGCTGAAGGAGGCGAGCCACAACAGCGGTGTCGCCCAGCGGACCTCGGGCCTGAACAGGGCCAGGACCGTGCTCCAGCGGCCCTGCGCCCCGCCGGCGGGGGTCTGCGCCGCGCCGGGCGCGGGCAGCCCATAGCGGCCGGCCACCTGGGCGGCCTGGGATTGCTTGCCCCAGGCGTGCAGCACCCCCGGCGACTCGGGCAGTAGCTTGAGCAGCAAGGGGGTGGCGATCAGCGCGGGCAACACACCGGCCCAAAACACCCAGCGCCAGCCCCAGGCCGGGGCCACCGTCATGCCGAGTGCCGTGGCCACCATGCCGCCGGCGTGGTACGAGGTCATCAGCAGCCCGGTGGTCAGTGCCGCGCGCCCCGGTGGCGCAAACTCCAAGATCATCGCCAGGCACAGCGGCATCAGGCCCCCGAGCCCGAGCCCCGCAACGAATCGCCCGGCGCCGAACAGGGTGGCGGTCTCAGCCACCGCACACAGCGCGGAGCCCAGCGAGAACAGCGCCACACTGCCGATCAGCAGGGGCCTGCGGCCCAGCCAGTCGGTGAGGTTTCCCGTGACCAGCGCGCCGATGAGCATGCCGAAGGTGGTCCAACTGCCGATGGTGCCGGCGGTGGACGAGGTCAGGCCGAGGCCGGTGTCGTCCAGCAGATGAGGCATGACGGCGCCGTACATGGTGACGTCCATGCCGTCGAAGAACACGGCCAGCCAGCACAGGGCGAGAACGGGGAACACGGTGCGCAGGCTGTGCGGTGGGCGGCCGGTGGGCTGCGCTTGCTGGTCCGGTTTTCCGGTGGAGGTCATGTCCGTCCTTGGGGGTACGCGTGCACAACACTGTGCGTTCGCATAGTGAACTTCACTTCACTGAGTGAGGTGGCATGAGTGTCCGGGGGAGTTGTCCGGGTGTCAACGGTCGCGGCCGGACACATTCCGGCGACGGCCTCAGCGAAGCGGCCACTTACCCGGCGGCGACGCGGGCCTGCTCGCCGCGAACGGGCGCGTGGCCCACCGAGCCGGCGCTTGGCACCAAGGGCGAACCAGTGCGGCGCATGGCCGGGCGCACAAACGGCCGGGCGCCCCTTGCGTACAGGATGCGCCCGGCCGGTGTGTGTGCAGGTCAGATGGGGTACTGGGCCTCCTGCGCACGCATGGTGATCCAGCGGGTGTCCGTAAATGCCTCGATGTTGGCCGCACCGCCGAAGCGGGCACCGGTGCCCGATGCGCCGACACCGCCCATGGGAGCGAGCGCCTCGTCGTTGACCGTCTGGTCGTTGATGTGGACCAGGCCGGTGGGTATGCGCTCGGCCAGGTGCAGGCCCCGCATCACATCGCGGGTGAGGATGCCCAGCGAAAGTCCGTACTCGCTCTCGGTGGCCATGGCCACCGCCTCGTCGGTGTCACGGAACGCGCGGACCGGTGCGACCGGGCCGAAGACCTCCTCGGTGTAAGCCGGGGAGGAGCCGGTGACCTCGGTGAGGACCGTTGGACGGTAGAAAAGACCTTCGTGGGTACCACCGGCGGCCAGCCGGGCGCCACCCTTGACACTCGCGGTCACCAGCGAGTGAATCTTGTCGCGCTGGGTGGCGTCGATGATCGGGCCGAGAGCCACCTCAGGGCGGGTCGGGTCGCCAACGGTGAGCTGCTCCGCCTTGTGCGCAAGGCGCTCGGCGTACTCGTCGGCGATCGACTCGTGCACCAGATGGCGCCCGGTGGTCATGCAGATCTGCCCCTGGTGGAAGAAGGACCCCCAGGCCGCGGTGGACACCGCGCGCTCCACGTCGGCGTCGGGCAGCACGATGATCGCCGAGTTGCCGCCGAGCTCCAGATGGACGCGCTTGAGGTGCTCGGCCGCTGCGGCCCCGACCTTGCGCCCGGCCGCCGTCGATCCGGTGAAGGAGATCACCCGGGTGTGCGGATCGGTGACGAGGGCCTGCCCGGCCTCGGGCCCACCAGGCACCATGGCCAAGACGCCCGCGGGCAACCCGGCCTCCTCGAAGACCCGCATCACGGCCACACCACCGCAAACCGCCGTGCGCGGGTCCGGCTTGAGCACCACCGCGTTGCCAAGGGCGAGCGCAGGCGCCACCGAGCGGGTGGCCAGCACCAACGGGGCGTTGAACGGCGCGATGACGCCAACCACCCCGACCGGTGTGCGGCGCACCATGCTCAGGCGCGGTTGGGCGGAGGGCAACAGTTCACCGAACGGGCGGGACGCCAGGGCCGCCGCCTCGTAGCACTCCTGCGCTGCCAGGGTGGTCTCGAACTCGGCCTTGCCGAGGACGCTGCCCGCCTCGCGGATCAACCAACCGTGGATCTCCTCGGCACGCTCGGTGAACAGGTCGCCCGCGCGGCGCATGATCGCGGCCCGCTCGGTGTAGGGGGTGTCGGCCCACTGCTGCTGGGCCGTGGCGGCCCGTGCGGTGGCGCGGGCGATGTCCTCGGCGCGCCCGGAACCGATGCGCTCCAAGGTGTTGCCGGTGGCCGGTTCGACGACGGAGACCTGACCGCCCGTGGCGGGGGTCCAGCCGCCGATGCCGATCATGCCGGACCAGACGGTGGGGTCGAGAAGGGACATCACACACTCCTTGCTGAGCGGGGGCGTACGCGGACGACGAGGATCGGCATCATGGCTGAAATGTCGGATCAGGCTCGACGACGACCTCAAGAACGAGCGGCTCCGCGCGCGTTTCGAACGTCGTGACCAGGGAATCTAGCTCGCTGATCAGATTGTCGTAATGGGTGATCTGGCGGGCCGGGCAACCCAGGGCCTCGGCGAGCGAGCCTACGCTCACCTCCTCGAAGGCGGGCCAGGGGGCCTTGCCGCCCTGCTTCTCGGCGAGCCGGTCCATGATTGCGTACCGGCTGTTGGCCAGTACGACGAAGACGGCGCCGACGCCATAGTGGGCGGCGGTCCACAGCGCCTGAATCTGGTAGAGCGAGGAGCCGTCACCGACGACGGCGACCACCGGGCGGTGTGGCGCTGCCATGCGGATGCCGATGGCCGCGGGAAGGGCGAAGCCCAGGCCCCCCATCGCGGCGCTGAGGAAACCGAGCGGCTGCCGGGCCGGAATGAGGGCGTGCAAATCGGGGCGGCTGGAGGGGGTCTCCTCAACCAACACCGTGTCGGCAGGCAGTCGCTCGGCGAGCGCGGCCAACACGTGCGCCGCACGCAGCGCCTCGCCGGGGCGCGGGGGCGCAGGCGGCTGGGCGCGCTCAGGGATCTCAGGGGCCTGGTCACGGGCGGGAACCTGGGCCGCGAGCGCCGCGCACAAGGCGGGCAGCGGGGCCACGACGGCGAGCTCGACAGGGGCGCGGTGGGCCTCATTGGGATCGTCGGTGACCAGCGCAAGACGGGTGCCAGGATGCACCAACGGGCCTGGTACATAGGCGTACTGACGCAGCATCGGGGCGCCGATGGCGAGCACTACATCGTAGGGGGCGAGAGTGTCCCGCAGCCGGGCGCGGTCGGCCGGCAGGTGCCCGGCGAAGAGTCGGTGCTGCTGGGGGAAGCCGGCGCGCGCGCCGAACGACTCCTGCCATACGGGGCAGTTCAACCGCTCGGCCAGCGCGGTGAGCGCCTCCCAGCCCGCCGCGGTGTCCGCTGCGGCACCGGCGACCAGTGCGGGGGAGCGGGCTCCGTGCAGGAGGTGGGCGAGTTGCGCGACGCTTTCCGGGTCGGCCGCGGTGGCCTGCCGAAGGGTGGCGGGGGCGGGGATGGGCAGGTCATCGGCGGGCTCGGCCCAGTCGTTCATGGGCACGATGACGAGGGCCGGACCGCGCTGGGTGCGGGCGGCGTGTGCGGCCCGGCCAATCGCTCCGGGCACGTCCTGCGCTCGAAGCGGGGTCTCCACCCGTACCGGATAGTCGCCTGCCAAGCCCTCCAACTTGCCGGCGAGGAAGGGCTCTTGGGCCAGATGGCGTCGATCTTGCTGGCCGGTCAGCACCACCAGGGGCGCGCGGTTGACCCGCGCGGTGGCCAGGGCTCCCACGGCGTTGCCGAGCCCGGCGGTGGTGTGCAGCAAGACCAGCGCGGGCGCATCGCGCACGATCGCCCAGCCGGTGGCAGCGCCCACCACCGACCCCTCGTGGAGTGCGAGGATGAAGTCGAGGTCATCGGGTAGGTCGGCGAGCAGCGCGACCTCTGTGGAGCCCGGGTTGGCGAAGATGGTGGTCATGCCGTGGTGGCGCATGACGTCGAAGGCGGCATCGCGAACAGTGCGCATCGTGGCGGTGTTTCCTTTCCCTACCCGGTGGTTGTCCGGGTGCGGTTGTGAAGAGTTGACCAAGTCCAAGAGGTGAGCGGACTCAACTCGGTGTCGTCCGCGCGGCGCGGACCTGGGAGAGCAGGCAGAACCCGACGACGACGATCCCGGCATCCAGCCAGACGGCCGCGGTCCAACTGCCGGTGGAGTCCCGCAACACGCCGCCAACGGCCGGCGACAACACGGCGCCCGTCTCGCCGATCAGGTTCTGCATGCCGAAGGCGGAGCCGCGCAGTTCCGGCCGGGCCAGGTCGGCGGTGAGCGCATGGCCCACGGGTTGCAGGGCGTTGAAGAAGAGGCTGGTGGTGAACAGCAGTACACCCATCACCCATAGCGAGGGCTTGTCTGCGGCGCTGAGGTACCAGGCGAAGGCGAGGGTGAGTACGGCCTGTACGCCGGTGAAGCTCAACATGATCGTTTTACGGTTCCAGCCGCGCCGCACCCCGTAGTCGCAGAGCAGACCGCCAGCGGGAAAGCCGAGGATGCCCGCACCCGCGTTGAATCCGGCGGTGAGCGCGGCGCTCGCGAAGGACGAGTGCGCGGCGCCCGCGACGATCGACACGGACCAAAAGCTGAAGAACCACAGGTTCCACAGGATCGCGATGTTGGCGAGGTAGAGAAGAAAGAGATCGCGGTTTTTGAGTACCGGACCGAGTTCTTCACCCTTGCGGGCCAGCGCGAACAGGACGAGACCGGCGGCGAGTACGACCTCAAGGACGGCGATCCATAGATCGGACAGGCCCAGTCGGTCGCCGATCAGATAGACGGCCATGATCAGGACCAGCGATACGAGGGAATAGCCGCCCAGGTGCAAGGCCGCCCGGCCAACGGTGCGTAGCCGCAGATGGGTACGGAAGTACCAGGTGGTGAGGAGGCCGACGAGCAAGGTCGCGACACCGAGAATCCAAAACGCCATCCGCCAGGCTTCGACGTCGGGCAAGAACACCTTGCCCACATCGATGAAGTGGGGCGTGCAGACGGTGGCGATCGTGATGCCGAAGGCGAGCCCGGTGATGACCACGCCCATGCCCAGGCTGCGGTTTCGCTCCGGAGTGACGGCGGTGATCAGGGTGCGGTCGTTGGAGTAGAAGGCACCCTCACCGAGTCCGGTGACCACGCGAACGACGATGAACGCGGTCAGCCCGCCCAGAAAGCCGGTGAGGATGGTGGCCACCCCGGCCCACAGCAGGCTCACCACGATGAGCGTGCGATGCCCGTAGCGGTCGCCGAGGTAGCCGCCGGGAAACTGGGTGAGCATGTACCCCGCGAAGAAGAGGCCACCGATGAGCCCGCCCAGCGCGTGCGGGTTATCGGTGTCCGCCAAGAACCCCACACCGTTGTCGATCATCCAGGAGACCACCGGGCCGGTGACGGCGCGGTCGGCGGCGCTGACCGTCCAGCCCAGGAGCAGCACGAACCACAGGGTGTGCCACGGCCGCAGACGGCGTGAGCCGGTGCCCGCGGCCTGATCGGCCCCCTCGCTTGCGACCGGGCCTGGGGCCGGGGCGTCTTCAGGTACAGCCTTCATCGAGGGTCTCCTTGCTGGGTGGGCGGCCCGCGGCCGGGAAAGCGGCCTGCGTGCAGTACCGCGAACCCCGCCGTGCCACCCCGCTGCTGTGTCGTCCTGGCCAAAGCCGCAGGACCCTGCCCCGTAAGCCGTTCCGTGCGGCGCCATGGTCGCTGCACCGACTGGCCGTAACCGTGGGGCGAGGGCCTTCAATTTAGGCATGTGCTCTGCACAGCGGAATGGTGGACGGCGCACTTTCTGCTATGCGGAATCTATTCCCTGTCATACGCCGCGATGGGGGTGGTTACTTCCCTGCCGGGCCGGGATGTTCCGGAGGCGAGTAGCTATTGGCGAGTGCCACTGTCTATTATGGATAGTGCTACTCGCCACTTACGGGGGTGGGCGCAAGGCGTCGGCGTGGCGCGGGCACCTCTCGTTCGGTGGACCGCCAGGCCGCTGGTCAAAGGCAGCGGCGCACGGGAGAAGTGGGGTCCGCTCCGCGGCCCCCGCCGCGTACCACTGGCGCCCGCGCGCTAGCCGGTTGGCCTGCTGGGGCTGCTGGGACTGCCGGAAACAGCCTCGGGCCTCTTGCCGCCGCGGACACCTCCCCTGTGATGGCCATGCCAGATAAATCGTCGTCGTAGCCGTTGAGGAGGTGGAGCTGAATGTTTACCTGGATCGCCGATGTGGCCCTGCGCAGGGCCCGGCTCATGCTGGTGCTTGGCGCCCTGACCGTGGTGGCCATGGCAGCCGTGGGAATGGGCGCGTTCGGCAAGCTGCAAGGTGGTGGTTTCGATGATCCAAATGCCGCCTCTACCCATGCCGAGTCCGTCATCGATGAGAAGTTCGACGGGGAGACCAACCTGGTGTTCCTCGTCCAGGCAGCGGGCGGCGCACCGGGTGCCAGTAGCCCCAACAGCTTCAACAGCTCCAACACCTCCAACAGAGCCGATGCACCGACCGTCGCCGAGCGGGGCCGCGCCATCGCCGCGGGCTTGCGAGGTGACCCCACCGTCTCCCAAGTGAGGTCCTCGTGGGACCCCGGCGGCGCGGCGCTGACCTCCAAGGACGGCCGAAAGGCGCTGGTCGTCGCCCATGTGAAGGGCGACGACGGCGAACGCGGGGACCGGGCCGACAAGCTGATCAGCGAGTACGGCGGCGACAGCGGCGGCGTCAGCGTGCAGGCGGGTGGAGCCGCCGCAGCCAGCAACGACATCACCGGGCAGGTAGGCAAGGACCTGGCGATAGCGGAAGCCATCGCCATCCCTGTGACCCTCATCCTGCTGGCGCTGGTCTTCGGCAGTTTCGTCGCGGCCCTGCTGCCGCTGGTCGTGGGACTCGTGGCCATCGTCGGCACCTTCGCCGAGTTGTTCGTGCTCGGCAGCCTCACCGATGTCTCGGTCTTCTCCATCAACCTGACCACCGCCCTTGGGCTGGGGCTCGGCATCGATTACGCGCTGCTCTTGGTCAGCCGCTTCCATGAGGAACTGGCCGCCGGATCGCAGGTGCCGCAGGCGTTGCAGCGCACCGTGCGTACGGCCGGGCGCACGATCGTCTTCTCCGCGGCGACGGTGGTTGCCGCGCTCGCCGCCCTGCTGATGTTTCCGCCGTTCTTCCTTCGCTCGTTCGCGTATGCGGGCATCGGCGTGGTGGTCATGGCGGTTCTCAGCGCCCTGTTCGTCATACCTCCGTTGCTCGCCGTGCTGGGGCACCGGGTGAACAAGGGGCGCGTGCCCTTCACCTCGGCGGTCCACCGCGCCGATGCCCCCGTGTGGGGCAAGTTGGCCGCGGTGGTGATGCGCCGCCCGGCGTGGACCGCGCTGCCCGTGCTCGCGGTGCTGCTCCTCGCGGCCAGCCCACTGCTCGGCGTCTCGTTCGGCACCGCGGATGAGCGGGTGCTGCCGGAAAGCGCGCAGAGCCGGCAGGTGGCGACACAGATGCAGCGCGACTTCCCCGAAAACGACAGCGACGCCCTCCAGGTCATCACGACCGCCCCCGTCGCAGACGGCCCGTTGCGGGCCTACGCCCAACAACTGTCGCAGCTCGACGGCGTTGTCCGGGTGGACACCAGCGCCGGCAGCTACCGGGCAGGCGCCGCGCAGGGGCCGACCCCAGGCGCGAAGGCGCTGGCTCGCCCCGATGCGCAACGCCTGGTGGTCGTTACCACGTACGAGCCAAAGTCGGATTCCGCACAGAGCCTGGTGCGTGAGGTCCGTGCGGTGGACGCACCATCGGGGTCCGGCGTGCTGGTGGGCGGTCAGGACGCGCAGCTCGTTGACTCCATACACGCCATCAGCTCCCGGTTGCCCATGGCGGGCGGGCTGATCGTGCTGACGACGTTCGTGCTGCTGTTCTTGTTCACCGGGAGCGTGGTGCAACCACTGCGCGCGCTGGCGCTCAACGCCATCAGCCTGGCCGCGGCACTGGGAGTCATGGCATGGATCTTCGCGGACGGACACGCCTCGTCGCTGCTCGGCTTCACCGCACAACCGTTGGACACCTCGATGGCGGTGCTGCTGCTGTGCGTGGCATTCGGACTGTCCATGGATTACGAGGTCTTCGTGACGAGCCGCATGAAGGAGCTGCGCGACGCGGGGGTAACGGGGGAGCGCGTGGTGACCGAGGGCCTCGCTAGGACGGGCCGCATCGTGACGGTGGCTGCCGGATTGCTCTCGGTGAGCTTCTTTGCCTTCGGTACGAGCCAGATCAGCTTCTTGATGATGTTCGGCCTCGGCAGCGGCCTCGCCATCGTCATCGACGCGGTGCTGGTCAGGGGCGTCTTGGTGCCGGCCGCCATGCGGCTACTGGGCGGCGCCGCGTGGTACGCACCGACCGTCTTGCGCAGGCTGCACGCCCGCGTGGGGCTCTCCGAATCCGACCCCCGCACCGCCACCGAGACCGAGACCGAAGCGCCAACCGACGACACCGCATGTGCGCCGCGCGTGGGCGCACGGGGCCGGGGCTGAGCTCCCGGGGGTGCCGCCACTCGCGGCGCCCCCGGCTGCTGGCCGTCCCGCATGGCCGACTCGGGGCCGTACGGGAGGGCCCATCGGCCCGCAGCCCGCCGCCCGGCAGTCCGCGCCCGGCAGTCCGCCGCCCCGCCGCCCGCAGCCCGGCGTGCCCCGGGGCCGGCACGCACTTCTGCCTAGCAGAACATCACTGGATAGGATTCTGTTATGCAGAACTCCTTGGATGATGTCTACGGCGCAAGCTCCGTGGCGAATGCGCTACGCACGCTGGTCTATTTGGGTGGCCGCGACACGGTCCGGGTGACGGACGTCAGTGACCATCTGGGCGTCGCCCGTTCCACCGCGCATCGGCTGCTGTCCACCCTGCGCGGCCACGGATTCGTCGAGCAGGTGCCCGGCGGTCGGCATTACCGACTGGGTCCGGTACTGCTGGGCCTGGCACAGGGCCGGGCGGCTGTGGAGTCCCGTAGACGCATCGGCACCCGGGAACTGGTCCGCATCACCCGACCCCACCTGGAACGGCTGCGGGATGCAGCGGCCGAAACCAGCAATCTGCTCCAACTCGACGGCCCCGACGCGGTGTTCCTGGACGGCGTGGAGGGCCCGCATCCGCTGCGCGTCGCACCGCGAACGGGGGACCGGTTGCCGGCCTACACGACGGCGGGCGGCAAGGCGCAGTTGGCGGAACTGCCCTGGGAAACGGTGCGCATGAGCTACCCGCACGGCTTGGAGCGGCTGACCTCGGCGACGGTGGGGGACCTCGACGCACTGGAAAAAGACCTCGCGGCCTGCCGTAGCCGCGGCTATGCGCTCAACATCGATGAGAGCGTGACCGATGTGCACGGCATCGGCGTGGGGGTGCGGGATCGAGAGGGCGTGTGCGTCGCCGCGGTGACGATCTCCGCGCCCAGCACCCGCCTCGGTGCTGACCGCGCCGCCGGCATAGCGCCCTTGCTCCGCGAGACGGCCGAGGCGATCGGGAGCGAACTTTAGAAGCCGCGCCCCGGAGCGGCAAGCCGCCGGGCGAGGTGCGCGGCGCTCATTCGTGAGCGCACGGGTGCCGGTCTGGCAGATGCGTAGGGGCGGTGCGGCCGATGCCCTGGGACGGGCGACGCAACCGCGGCAGGGCGATGTGCTGGCCCGGGACCGTATGCCCTGTGTCGGGTGGGAGTCGAGGGGCCGAAGTGGGGTACGCGGCAGGTGTTCCCGTATCGACGCCGGGTGCCGACCTTCGTACGACAGGTTGTACGCACCGCCCCGCGGACGGATCGCACCGCCGGCCGCGGCCAGGGGCCCCGGCCGGGTGCGCGCGGCCAGGTCGCTCACCGGCCCACCCGGCCCATCTGGCCCATCCGGTCACGGTACGGCCGCGTTCGGGCAGGCGATCGACAAGGAGTGGCGTGATGGGCGGCACCGCGAACGAACAGCAGGGCAACACCGCGTACGGGAAGAAGCCGTTCAAGCGCTCGGCGAGTCATTTCACCGACCGCATCACGGCTGATGGCAGGGACGGCTGGCCCGTCGAGGCCGGCCGCTACCGGCTGGTCGTCAGCCGGGCCTGCCCCTGGGCCAGCCGAGCGGTGATCTCGCGCCGGTTGCTGGGCCTGGAAGGCGCCCTGTCCATGGCCATCACCGACCCGTTGCAAGATGACCGAAGCTGGCGGTTCACACTCGACCCCGATGGCCGCGACCCGGTGCTCGGCATCCGGTTCCTCAGCGAGGCATACGACGCGCGCGAGACGGGATACCCGGGCGGGGTGAGCGTGCCCGCCATCGTGGAGGAATCCAGCGGTCGGTTGGTCACCAACGACTATCAGCAGCTCACGCTCGATCTGGCCACCGAGTGGACCGCGCTGCACCGGCCCGGAGTGCCGGATCTGTATCCCGTCGCGCTTCGAGAGGAGATCGACGAGGTCGCCGCGGGAATCTACCGCGACATCAACAACGGTGTGTACAAGGCGGGCTTCGCCACGGACCAGGCCACCTATGAACGGGCGTGCCTGGCCCTGTTCCAGCGGCTACAGGAGGTAGCGGCGCGCCTCGCCGACCGCCGGTACTTGGTCGGCGATTCCCTCACCGAGGCCGATATTCGGCTGTTCACGACGCTGGTCCGTTTCGATGTCGTCTACCACGGCCACTTCAAGTGCAACCGGTGGAAGCTGGCCGAAGACCGGGTGTTGTGGGGCTACGCACGGGACCTCTTCCAAACACCCGGCTTCGGGGACACCGTGGACTTCGACCACATCAAGCGGCACTACTACCAGGTGCATACGGGCATCAACCCCACCGGCATCGTCGCGCTCGGGCCCACCCTCGCCCAGTGGCTGACGCCGCACCACCGTGCGGAACTCGGCGGCAGCCCCTTCGGCGACGGCACGCCCCCAGGCTCGGTGCCCGCGGGCGAAGAGGTCAGCGCGGCAGGACGCCCCTGACGGGCCTGCGGCAGGCCGGACGCCGCACAAGCGCCGGACGCCGCACAAGCGCCGGGCCGGCGCACGCGGGCCGACTCCGCGGGCCCAGCCGCCATCGCGCACGGGCTGCACGCAGACAACGAGCGGCGCGAGTGGGACGCTGATGGTGATGGATCGGGGCACCACCGTGCGAGCCCGCGGACGCGATTCGCGCGGCGGGAGCGCTGGGCGGGGGCGGCCCACACCTACGCGAGGCCCGATCCACCGCTGGCCCAGCCCCTCCTCATAGGCGCCCACACCACCGCATCCCCGTGTGTGCTGCTGCTTCAGCAGCACTCTGCTGCTGAAGGGACTCATGACGGCCATGGCTGACCACGACGCACCCTGCGACACGGAAACCCCCAACAACACGCCCACAACCGCCGCCCAGACGCCCGCGAATACCGCGAACACCGACCGAACAACCACGAACGTCGCCGAGACGCCAGCGACCGCTGCCGAAGCGCCCACCACGGAAGCACCCGTGGCCCCGACCCCCGACGAGGTCGGCGCCATGTACGACGAGTTCGGCGACATGATCGCCATGACGCTCGGCGGCGCCGCCGTGCACGTGGGCATGTTCGTACCGCACGACGTGCCCACGCGCATGACGTCCCTCGTTGATCTGTCCGATCTCGCGCAGGAGCGCCAAACCGACTTTCTCATCGACACCCTTGCCCCCAGCTCCGACGCCAACCTCCTCGACATCGGCTGTGGCACCGGCGGCCCGGCCCTGCGGCTGGCTCAGCGCTCCGGCGCGCGGGTCACCGCAGTGACCGTAAGCCGCAGCCAACTCGACCAGTGCCACGAGCGGGCGCGTGCGGCGGGGCTCGGCGAGCGCGTCACGTTCACGCGCGGCAACGCCATGGACCTGACGTACGCGGATGCCACCTTCGACGCCGCCTGGTCCATCGACTGCTTCGCCCATCTGTCCGACCGGCCCGCTGGCCTGCGCGAGGCACGGCGGGTCATCCGACCGGGCGGGCACCTGCTGCTGACGGAGTTCTTCCAACGCGGCACGCCCGGCGCAAAGGAGGTGGCCGCCTTCAGCCAGCTATGGGCCAGTCCGCCTCCGACAACGTTCAACACGCTGCTGGCCGAGGTACAGGACGCGGGACTTGAGGTCCTGAAGGTGCAGAACATGACCGCGAACATGGTCCTCACCAGCGAAGTGATGGGCATCGTCTACCAGGACCGGCGCGCGGAGATCGAGGAGCGCTACGGCAAGGAGATGACGGCCCGAACAGATCTGTTGATGGACCCCTACCGTCGCTTCTGTCGGGACTTCATGGAATATCACCTGTTGTTGCTGCGTACGCCGGAGCAGTAAGTCGCCGTACGACCGGGCGTGCCGGCCCTGCCCAAGCGCTGGCCGGCACGCGTGCGCACGCCGCCAGGCCACCACCGAGCGTGGGGCGACCGACAACGCCGAGCTGCCCGTCTCACGTCGATGCAACGACGGGCACCCCTGCCATCTGCACCGCCACGCTTGCCAGTTAGCCGACCCAGCCGACCCAGCCGACCCAGCCGCGCCGGTGACGACACTGGAGCAGGCACACTGAGCACCCCGCACGCGGCGACGACAAGGTAAGCACGCATGGACAATCCGCCTTACGACTACAGCCCGATCGTCGGGCGCGAGCCCATCCGCTGGCCGGGAGGTGCTCGCATCGCCTTCTACGTCGCGGTGAACGTCGAGCACTACCAGCTCGGTCGCCCCTCGCTGAGCATTTCCCCCAGCACTGCGGAGCTGGCCCCCGATCCCCTGAACCACGGCTGGCGGGATTACGGGCCCCGGGTGGGCATCTGGCGACTGATCGACAGCCTTGACCGGTACCCCTTGCGCGCCAGTGTGATGCTCAACTCCGATGTCTGCGCGCGCTACCCACAGATCATCGAAGCGGGCCGCGCTCGACACTGGGCCTGGATCGCCCATGGCAAGAACAATTCCATCCTGCAAGCCGACATGACCCCTGACGCGGAGCGCGCCTATCTGGCCGACGTCATCGACACCATCGACAAGGCCACCGGCCACCGGCCGCGCGGCTGGCTGGGTCCCGCGCTCACCGAAACCTTCTACACCCCGGCGCTCCTGGCCGAGTTGGGGTTGGGCTACGTCCTTGACTGGGCCAACGACGACCAGCCGTACTGGCTGAACGTGCCCGAGATGTTGAGCGTCCCCTATCCCATCGAGCTCAATGACATCAGCTTGTTCGTCGGCCAAAGCCTCAGCGGACCGGATTTCCTCCAGATCGTCAAGGACCAGTTGGACCAGCTCTACGCCGAATCGGCAGACAGCGGACGGGTCATGTCGCTGGCGCTCCACCCGTTCATCATCAACCAGCCATTCCGCCATAAGTATGTGGTGCAGGCGCTTGACTACATCGTGCAACACCCCGGAATCTGGCTCACGACCAGCGACGAGATCGCCCAGCATTACGCGCTGACGCACGCCCGCGGCCCGATCTGACCCGTGCTGATCTGTGCCGCCCTGTGCCCGCCTGCCGGGCCGACGCGCGGGGCGAGCCGTGTCGGGGGCGCATCCGAAGGGGCGTATTAGGTGAATGCGGGGGAGGGGGCGCACCTTCCGCTGTCGGCCCGCGCTCGCGCCCGTACGCCCCCGGCTCGCTGCACCGTCGCCATCTCGGTGCTTACGCCTGCTCCCAGGGAGCCCGCACCGTGGCCTGCCATCCGGTGGCAGCGCATCATCGCCGGGACGGTGCGCCCGCCACAGCCGGCACCACTGCCCGTACCCCAGGTGCGGGGGCACGGGCAGCCCGGTGTGCGCGCGCTACGCGGGTGAAGCGGTGACTACTTGAGGCCGTTGTCGATGGCGGTCATGAGGCTGCCGTTCGGGGTGTCGCCTGACATTTCCCAGATCATGGCGCCCAACAGGTTCTTGGACTTGATCCAGGCGGTCTTCTTCCCGATCGACCAGGCATCGTCGAAGGACCACCACTGGCCGCCTGGTCCGGTGTAACCGGATGTGGAGATGGACTGTTCGTCGTGGTGGATGGTCATGTTGGGCACGCTGGCCAGCATGTTCTGATAGCCGCGAATGCCGGCCTCCTCGGCGAACTGCCCTGGCGCGGCGCCTGTTGCTGACTGCCACTCGCCACGTTTGCCGCCTTCGGCGACGCCCTGCCAACCGCGGCCGTAGAACGGGAAGCCGATGGTGAGCTTGCGCGGATTGACCCCGGCATCGGTGTAGATCTTCAGGGCGTTCTCGATGCTGAAGTGGGTCGGGTAGGGGTCG
The DNA here is from genome assembly GCF_014203645.1 of Streptomyces zagrosensis. Taxonomy (GTDB): domain Bacteria; phylum Actinomycetota; class Actinomycetes; order Streptomycetales; family Streptomycetaceae; genus Streptomyces; species Streptomyces zagrosensis. The sequence continues at coordinate 38,070 of NZ_JACHJL010000018.1, forward strand.
TCGGTGTCGGTGTAGAGGTTGCCCTGGTGGCCGGTGCGGTTCGGCTCCCAGGAGTTGTCGCTGCCCGAGCCGTGGAAGTCGTAGCCCTGGATGTTGGCGAAGTCCAGGTAGTTGAAGATCTTCGACAGGTCCCAGCCCTGCTCGACCTTGACCGGGTCGGCCGGCGTGAAGGCGGTCAGCAACTTGCGCTCGCCGCCCGTCGCGTCGAGTTGTTTGCGGAACTCGGCGAGCAGCGCCGTCAGGTTCTCCTTGTCCTTGGGGCTGTAGTGGTTGCCCGGGTGGCCGTCGGGCGAGCCGGGCCATTCCCAGTCCAGGTCGATGCCGTCGAAGACACCAGCGCCCGTGCCGGGGCCGCCCGCACCGTTGTAAACGGGCAGATTGCCCTTGATCCACACGTCGATGCAGGACTTCACGAGCTTCTCGCGGGAGGCCGGGGTCGCCGCGGCGTCGGAGAAGAACTTCGAGAACGTCCAACCGCCGAGCGAGGCAACGACCTTGAGGTGTGGATGCTTGGCCTTCAGCTTCTTGATCTGGTTGAAGTTGCCTCGCAACTTGCCCCAGCCATCATCGGCCACGCCGTCCACCGACTGGGCCGCCGACATGGGTCGGGCATAGTCGGCGTCCGCGTCTCCCGCGCCGGTTCCCTGGTCAGGGTCTTGCGGATTGGTGGTGGTGCCCTTGGTGACCCCGGCCAGACAGGTGAGGTTGGTGGGATCGAGGTTCTCGAAGGCGTAGTTGATGACGTCGAGTTTGGCGGCGGCGCCCGAGGTCTCCAGGTTCTTGACGAAGTATTGGCGGCCGTAGATGCCCCACTGGACGAAGTACCCGACGTTGAGGTGCTTGCCGGAACCAGCCAGGTCGTCGGTGGTGACCTTCAGTGCGTTGGAGGCGGGGGAGGAGTTTTCGGCCGCGTCTCGCGCCTTGACGGTGAAGGCGTATTCGGTGACGGGGGAGAGCCCGCTGATCACGGCCGTGGTGGTGTCCGCGGCGACGGTCTTCGCCAACGTGCCGTCACGGTATACGTCGTACGCCGCCACTGCGACGTTGTCCGTTGCCTTGTTCCACGCCAGGCTGACGGTGGAGGCCGTCTTGGCGGTGGAGCGAAGGTCGCCAGGTGCGGTCGGCGGGGTGGGGTCGGTGGCCGGGTCCACGGTGGTGGCGCTCACCGGTGCGCTGAGTGCACCGAGGTTGCCGCGAGTGTCCTTGGCCCGTACGGCGAACTGATAGGTGGTGGCCGGCGTCAGCTCGCTGATGGTTGCCGACGTGGTGGGCGATGTGGCCACGGTCGTTCCGTTGGAGACCACCTCGTAAGCGGCCACGGGGTAGTCACCGGCCGAGGCTGCGGTCCAGTTCAGCGCGATACTGCGGGCCGTGGCGGTAGTGACTTTAGGGGCGCCGGGAGCAGTAGGCGGCACGTCGGGAGTGCCATCGCACTTGTCACCGTTGACCGTGCAGCCCTTCGGTGCGCTGGCCGGCCCGTTGCCGATGAACCAGTAGCTGAAGGGGCCGCTGCTGCCGCCGGCCGGAACGGTGCCGTTGTAGTGGGCGTTTTTGACCGAGACATGGCTTCCGGTGACGGTCGCCTCACCGTAGTAGTGACCGGTCGTGGTGGTGCCGGCCGGGAGGTCGAACTCCAACTGCCATCCGGTGACGGCAGTTGAACCGCTGTTGTGGAGGGTGTACGTGCCCTTCCACCAGGAACCGTTGTTCTCGATGGAGAAGGTCGCCGTGAGTTTTCCGGCCGCTTGCGCGGAACTCGACAAGCCGGTCAGCAGGGCCAGCGGAAGAAAGAGGGCGGTGAGCAAAGCCGCGGCTTTGCTCCGGAATCTGCGGTGGGGATGGGACATGGCTCTCTCCCTGTGGGGGTTGTACAGGGGATGTGCAGAACCGTGCATGCGCGCGCATCACCTGGGGGCCGTGGTGCGTGGTCGTGGGGCATCGGCGGCCAGGGAAGCAGTCGTACGGTAAATGGTCTGGACCAAGTCGTCAACGGTTCGGGCCGCGTAGCGGGACGGCGCAGCGAACACCGCTGGTCCGTTTGCCGGGAGCGCGGCCGATGCGCCGCTGTTCCTGCGTCCGTGGCCTTGACCCCGCTGCCCCTCCCGGAACACCCCTCCCAGCGGCACCCACCACTGCGCAGCGCGAGTAGGGCGAGCCGAAGAACTGATCGACCGCCGCCGCCCGTCCACCACGGTCATAGCCGGCCATGGGCACCGTGGACCAGCGCCTCACTGGGCGGGCGGAGCGCCCTTCGCATGCTCGGCACACAGGCACGCCATGCCCGTCTCGATCCACTCCTGGCCGGCCCACTGCGGGTGTCGCTTGAGCACCTGAACGGTGGTTGACCCGGCCGCGCCGCGCCCGCTGTGGCGTACGGGATGTCCCATGGCACCTTTCGCCGGCGGCAGGCCCCAGCCGCTCGCCGAGGGGCCCAGGGCGCGTCGCAGGAAAGTCCGATACAAGCGGGGCGGCCCCGCCGCACCCGCTGTCTTCAGGCAGCGCACGGGGTGGGGCCGGCTCGGCCCGGCGGGCAGCTCGTAGGGCGTTAAGACCTGTGCGGCGGTCGGGTGCGGACGGGGGCGGGGCGCGCCTCGCCGGGGGTTTGTTCGAAGCGGTCGCGGAAGACCCGGGTGAAGTGCGCCTGGCTCGCAAAGCCCCACCGGTGAGCGATGTCGGCGATCGTCAGATGAAGGGCTTGGGGATCGGCGAGCTGCTCGCGAGCCTTCACCAGCCGTTGTTCAAGGATGTATCGCGACGGGCTCACGCCGGACGGTGCGAAGATCCGGCTGAGGTGTCGGGTGGACACCCCGACCGCCTCCGCGACGTGCTCGGCACATAGCCGGGGATCGGACAGCTGCCGGTCGGCGTAGTCCTTGGCCACGGCCAATTGCGATGGCCTGGCGAGCGGTGCGACACGCTCACCCAGCCGCGGCGCGGCCAGCGACCGCACCAGATCCAACACGGTGGCTTCCGTGCTCACCGGATCACCGGCCCCGCCTCCAGCGGCCCAATCGGTGAGCACCGACCGCAACGAGGAGACCAGCACGCCCTCGGCCGCCGAATCCCGGCCGAAAACCATCGGCGCGAAGACGCCGCCGGCGGCGCACCGCTCGGTGAACACCTCGCCCGGAATGTCCACCAGCAGTTGGCGCATGGTGCAAGGAAACCCGAAGAGATAAGACCGGCGGGTGTCATAAAGCACCAGGTCACCGGCGCGCAGGGTAAGGCAGCCGGCGCCATGGAAGAAGACGGCCTGGCCGGTGACCAGCAAGGTGGCGAACACCGAGTCCTTGGGAAGGGCCCGACAGGTCCCGGGGGTTCGCTCGATCACATGCTCGTTGCCCGCGATGTCGGCCAGCCGCAGACCACCCAACGGGACGTTGGTTTGGGTGGCCAGCAGACCCTGCTCGGAGTAGGGCGAACAGGTCAGCCCGACCAGGGCCTTTCGGTTGTACTCCTCCCAATAGTCCACCCGGTCCGCAGGGTCGATGGACTGTGTGGACAGATGGGAGACGGCGGGGACGGTGTGTACGGTCATCTGGGCCTCCTTGCCGATCCGCGTACCCGTGGCGGAAAAACGTACTGAGATCCGCTGGGTTCCGCCACGGTGGGGCCTCGCTCCCGTTGGCTGCGGGGAACGGATGCCACGCCGCGTGGAGCGGTCTGACCGAAATCCGCTGGGTAAGCCGGGAAGGCCGAGTAAGTCGAGCAAGGGTCCCGTGCTGACCATGCGGTCCCGACCTGGGGGCGCAGCGTACCTCGGGGCGGTCCGGTGGGCCGAGTGCTTATGGCGCGGTGGGCGGTGCCGGTCAGACGGCCAGGTAGCCGCCATCGACCGGCAGGATGGCGCCGTTGACGTACGCGGCGGCCTGCGAACAAAGGAACGCGATCACCGCCGCAACCTCGCTGGGCCGACCGAACCGGCCCAGTGGGACCCGGGTCAGCGCGGCCTGTGCGGCGGCCGGGTCATCGAGCACACCGCGGGCGAGCGCGGTGGCGACGAAGCCCGGCGCTACGGCGTTCACCCGGATGTCTTCGGGGGCGTACTCGGCCGCCAGGGATCGGGTCAATTGGGAGATACCGCCCTTGCTTGCGCTGTAGGCGGGCCGGTCCCGGCTGCCGAAGAAGCCGAACATCGACGAGACGGTGACGATGCTCCCGCCGCCTCGCGCGAGCAGGGGACGCGCTGCCTGGCAGGCGGTCATGGCGGAACTGAGGTTGACGGCCAGCACATGGTCCCACGACGTACGGTCGTACTCCTCGCGGTCGCGACTGACGCCGGCGCAGGTGACCAGGTGGTCGAGGCGACCGCACGCCTCGATCTGACGGACGAGCCCGTCGCGGTCCGTGACGTCCTGCTCCGCAATGTGAACCCGTGCGTGCCCAGGGAGTTCGTCGGGGGCGGACGGCAGTAGGCCGAGTACGCGCACCTGGGCGCCGAGATCGGCGAAGAGCATCGCCGTCGCGGCACCGATGCCGGAGGTCCCTCCGGTGATCAGCACGCTGCGGCCTGCGAAGGCGTGCGGTGCGAAGCCAGTGGTCATCTCGTAGCCTCCGTTTCATTGGTGGCCGCTTGGGGCGACCTGGCCGCGGTGAGGTGCGGGGCGACCAGGATCTTGACCTGGTCGCCGGCGCCGTTCAGTAGCGCTTCGAAGCCGTCCGTGACCACGTCGGCGAGCGCGACGGTCGAGGTGACGACGGGTGTCAGGTCGATGCCGCGCTCCGCGATCAGTCGGATGAGCTCGGGGTAGGTGTCGCGGTAGCCGACGCTGGAGACGATTGACTGTTCGTTGTTCACCAGCGCAAAGGCATCCAGGCGGACCTGCTGGGCAAGACCGACCAGGACGACCCGTCCGCCGCGTCGCGTCGCGGCGAGACAGGTGCGAAGGGCAGTCTCGGAGCCGACCACCTCGAACGCGACATCGACGCCTTCCCCGCCGGCCAGTTCGTGGATTTTCGCGGCGGCGTCGATCCCCCCTGCGGCGTCCACCAGGTCGGTGGCGCCGAGCCGCGCGGCGATGGCCAGCCGGGCCGGGGCCACGTCAACGGCGATGATCCGCCGCACGCCGCGTTCGGCGGCCAGCAGCACGGTGAGCAGGCCGACCGGCCCGAGCCCGACCACCGCCACCGTGTCGCCCAGGGAGCCTGCACGCCGCAGTGCGTGCAGGGCGACGGAGGCGGGTTCGAAGAGCGCGGCCTGTTCCAGCGGTACGCAGGCAGGCAACCGGTGCACCATGTAGCGCGGAACCGCGGCGTAATCGGCTAGGCCACCGTCGCCCATCAGGCCGGCGAAGCCGAAGTGCTGGCAGATGTTGTATTCGCCGGCCCGGCAGCGCGGGCACGTACCGCACCGGTAGTTCGGTTCGATGGCCACCGGGTCGCCCACGGCGAGCCCGGTGACCGATGAGCCGAGCGCGGCGACCGTCCCACAAAACTCATGGCCAAGGACGAGCGGTGCCTTGGTCCCGGAGGCCGGATGCGGCGCGGCCACCGGGATGGCGTGCGGCCCGTCGGCGTACTCGTGCAGGTCGCTTCCGCAAATTCCGCAGTAGGCCACCTCGACGAGTACCTCGTGGGGCCGTGGGGTGGGGACGGCTGTTTCCACCACGCGCACGTCCCGGGCTCCGTACCAGATCGCGGCCCTCATGCGTCTACTCCCGCCGTTGCCGTAGGGGAAACGGCGCCGCGCGCCGCGCGCTGTTGCAGCACTCTCGGCGCGGTCTCCCGCAGGCCGAAGGAGAGCAAGACGACGGCGATGGCGCCGCCGGCGGAGATGTACATGGCCGTCTCCAGCCCCCAGGCATCCGAGGCACGGCCAGCGACCAGGGGCGCGAGGAAGCCCCCCGCCAATTCACCGACGCCCATGACCAGGCCGAGCGCGGTGGCCAGCGCGCCGCGAGGCACCGTCTCCGCGGGGATCGTGGCCATGATCAAGGTGAAGCAGCCCAGGCCGGTATAGGTGAGCACGACGACCAGGCCCAGCACCAGTGGATCGGCGATGTACACCACCGCGAGCGGGCACAGCACCGCAATCGAGGTGAACACGATCATGGTGGTCTTGCGGCCGATGCGGTCGGAGATCGCCGGGGTGAGGAAGCCCCACAGCACCCAGGCGACGCCGAAGCACGTCATGACCGCGCTCATGGTGCCCGATGAGTAGCCCTTGACGTCCTGAAGATAAACGGGGGTGAAGGTGATGATGACGACGAACCACGTGAGATAGCAGCAGGCGGCCAGCGTGCACAGGACGATGTTGCGGTGGCCCAGAACCTCCCGTACCGACGCCTTGGGTTCGGCTTGTGCCGCGGGGGCGGCATCGCTGACCTGACCACCACCGGGCGGCACCTCCCGCACCGCCTTGGCGATCCAAGCCGCGATGAGCAGGCCGGGGACGATCGTGATGAGCAGGACCGTCCGCCACCCGAAGTGTTCGGCCACCCACACGACGGACAGCGGGGCGACGATTCCCCCCAGCAGACCGGCCGCGGAGCCCTGCAACAGCCCCATGTTCAGGCCGCGGCGGTGCTCTTGGGAGGCCTCCACCATCAGCGACTGCGACAGCGGCAACACCGCGCCCTCCGCCACCCCCATGAGCGCCCGAGCACCGAGCAGGCCGAGGAAACCGCCCATCAGCCCACCCGCCGCGGAGAAGCACGAGAAGAGCACGACGGCAGCGATCAGGATCGGCTTACGCTTGCCGATCTTGTCCGACAGCCGACCTGCGACCATCCCGGACAGGGCCCAGGTCAGTGCCAATGCCCCGGACAGCGTGCCCAATTGGGTGTGGGACAGATCAAATTCATCGGTGATGAACGGTGCCAAAAAGGACAGCGCCTGGCGGTCGAAGAAGACGAACCCGAAGGCGAGGAACAAGATGAGCAGCAACCGGTTCTCATAGCGGCGGGCTTCGTTGGCTGCTGCCGTTTGGACCACCGGATCTGGCCGGGTACGGGTACGGATCATGGAGACCTCGGGGCGGTGGGAGGAGCCGGGGTCACCGGAACAGGGAGTTGACGTAGTCGGCGCCGATGCCAACCTGCTCGTAGTGCTTGCGGCACATGGCGATGTAGTCGTGCACATCGAAGTAGCCGGCGGTCTCGCCGTTCTCGTCCAGCCAGATCAGCGGGCCCTTGACGATGAAGAACGTCTTCATCGGCTCTCCGCTGTCGTAGGAGACCAGGGTGTGCCCCTCGCCCGGTGCCTCGTAGACGAAGTCGCCGGCGCTCGCTGTCCAGGGCCGCTCAAGGTAGCCCCACTTCCCGGAGATCGTGTACGCGAACACCTCATGCGGGTGGTAGTGCCGGTTGACCAGTCCTGCTTCCTTGGCCCGCAAAATGTCGGCCCAGGAGTTGTCCTTGACGTTGATCCACAGGGGGCGCGAGCCGACGGTCTCGGTGAACGGCACGTAGTACCGGTCGTCGTCGGTGGCCACCTGGGAGAGGTAGACCTCGGGCAGTGCGTCCGGCTTGAAGGAATTCTGTATCGGCTTGAGGTTCGTCCAGAACTCGCCGGTGGCTTCCTCGGGCATGATCGGCTCCCATTCGCTGGTTGATGGCCGAAGTGAACCCCGAGCAGCGAGGGCGCGTCTTTCCCAGGACGGACGTTGCCGTTTGCCCGTTTCGGACACGTCGAAGAGGCAGAGGCAGGGCAGAAGAAGGCGACGGGGAGGAACGGCGCGGTCCTGATCGACGTCGCCCGCGTACGGAGCCTGCTGCCCCGATCGGCGGAAGCCGCCTGTCCAAGCGCGTGCACAGCCACCGGTGGTGCCCGGTGGGTCCCGGGGCGCACCGGCCGGCCCATCACCAGCACCCGGCGCGAGCGGCCTTGAGGCGGCCGGACGCCCAGCAGCCTTGCCCGAGCGCGTGCGCCGCGCCCTCACTGAGCCACTTCAGGCCAGCGATCGCACTGAGCGCACTGCCCCGGGAAGCCGTGCCCTACAGGGTCACACCGGTATCGGTTGCCCGAGCCGTGCCCTGGGTGGGGATCGTGGTCTGGGCAATGAGGCGGCGTCTTCGCGACCAGGCAGCATCGCCGCGGATGCCCGATCGTGCGATGCCTGTGCCTGTGCCTGTGCCTGTGCCGGGGCCTGCGCCGGGCTCACCGGGCGACGCGGGCGTCTCATCGCTTGCCCGTTTCGTCCCCGCGGGCAGGCCCTGCTCGCGCAGTTGGCGGCAGATGCTCTCCAAAACGGCGGTGTGGGGGTTCGCGCGGTGCGATGTCGGCCAGACGATGGCGAAGGTGCACGGCTCCAGATCCACCACGGGCCGATAGCGGATGTCCGGTCGGGGGAATAGCTCCGTCGCGACGGCTGGCAGAAAGGCGATCGCTCCGTCGAAGGACACGGCGGACAGCAGGGAGTCAATGCGGCGCACCTGATGATCGGTGTAGCTGACCGGTGTGCCGTCGGGCCGGGGGTCCGTGGCCCAAAAGCTGCGCTCGTCGTGGGATACATCGGGAGCCAGACCGACCACCGCGCGGTCCGCGAGGTCGGCGAGCCGCAGCGTCGGCCGGTCGGCCAGTGGATCGGAGCTGGACAGGCACACCACGCGCGGCTCGGTGGTGAGCGGCTCCGCGTGACAACCAGCTGGCACGGGCAGGTAGACGAAGGCTGCATCCACCTTCCCCATGGCCAAAGCGGTCGATTGTTCGGCCATGTCGAGTACCTTCAACTCCACCTTCACGTCGGGGTGTTGAGCGGTGATCGCGGTGACCACCTGGTGGGTGGCCTCCAGCGCGGCGGACCAGCCGGCCAGCCCCAGCCGCAGTGCCACTGCGTCATCATCGGCCGAGAAGCAGCGCGCCGCATCGCGCAGTTCGTCTGCCGCTCCCACCACATTCCGCACGCGGGGAAGCAGGGCCTGGCCCATCGGAGTCAGCTCCACCCTCCGGCTGGTACGAGTGAACAACCGTACTCCGAGACGCTGTTCAAGGGAGCGGATCTGCTGGCTGAGGGCAGGCTGGGTGATATAGAGCCGTGCGGCTGCGCGGCCGAAGTGCAACTCTTCGGCCAACGTCAGCAGCGATCTCAGTTGATAAACCGCCGGACCGTCTAAGCCGGCCATGGTCGGTGCCCCCCGTCGATGCACAGCCGACTCCTTCATCCATCAGGCATCTTAATCGGTGGGCGATTGCGCGGCCCCTCCTATACCAGTCAAGCTAACGTTTGTTTGCACAGACTTGCGGCGCCTCCCCCTGCCCTCGGCCGCCTGGCCGAAAATCGATCTGGCACGATATTTGCCCCGCCGGGGCCTCACTCACCCCACGAAGGAGTTTCCCCCGAATATTCCTTGGTCCAGCGGCAACGTTCTCCTCGAATCAGCGACAGTCGATGTCGGATCGCCGCTGCTGAAGGACCTTGTGTGCCAACGGCCCGAGAATGACACCGCGACCGTTTTCGCCCCGCGCTAAACCGACTCCCCCACCGCGCGCTGACCGATCGTCGCAGCCCGACGAGGATCGACGAGCATGCACAAACCACGCGCCGGCCGGGCGAAAGACGCGAAGGAGAAGAGGGGAAAATGCCAACGCCACCGAACATCGCGCCCGAATCAAAAACTATCGAAGTGCGGCAGGCCCGGCCGCGTTTCCCTGTATGCGTGGGTCGATCGGGAGCGTTGGGCATCGGTGTGAGAGGGACGTCTTCCTCGGGAAAGATGAGGGAATGGATACGTGGGCGGACGCACCGCGATCGCTGCCCCGACGCAACTGCGGGGGACCAAGCGCAGGGTGCAGCGCGGCAGGCGGAACTGGGGCGGGGCGCAATCCGCGCCGCATGGACCGTAATCCAGCAGGCACATACGTGGACCGTAACCCAGCGGACAAAGATGCAGCGCGGTACCGAACACGAGAAATCGTCCCAATGCGTGGTGCCGGCTCCTGCTGAAAAGCCAGCGCAGCAACGCACGATGCTCGGCACACTCCCCGGCCTTGGTGAGCAGCTCCCATGGGGCTTCCCCCAGTCACTGTGCGCCGACAAATGGCACCCTTTCCCGCCGAGTACCCGGATCACTAGCGGCTCGAACAGGCATGTTTTCGGTGATATGAGCGGAGTCTTCGATGATGCGATGGCCGCTCATGGGCAGTCTTCGGCGGGTGTGATCAGCACGTCGCACGGGGCGCCACTTGACCTCTTCGAGTCGGACGACGCCTCTGGCAGTACGAACCACCTGAAGAAGCGACACATATGTGGGATGACCTACTCCTTGACATTCGAACAACGCAAGGAGGCGGTCCGCCCCGACCAGAAGACAAGCACACTGTTCCACCGGCTACACCACTTCGTGTTCGATGGCGCAGCAGCGCGACGCTGCGGCGCGTCATCCCGACGTCAGTTACGCAAAGAACCCCAAGCGACGGCGTACCAGGCCAATCCGCGTAGCAATGCGGGGAGCCGGGTGGTCGCCGAGACATTCCCTCCAGGCGATACGTCTTGCGACGTACCTTCAGCCGCCAGGCCCGCGAAAGTCCGGGCTCCAGCTCTTGCGGGCTGGGAACGGTTGGCTGACGCCGTGGCATGGGCTGGCGCTCGACGACGCCGTCCACCGACACTGGCCAAGCGCTGGTATGTCGAGCTGCTTCGGGCCTCGATCGTCTGGCGCGACGGCAACCTCCGTAATGTCGTCGTCGTTCCTACCCGCCGCCAAGGCGTAGCACCGCACAGACTCCCAGATAGGACATGGCACGTCATGACGCATTCCACATCCCAGGTCGACACGTTCCGACACATCCCACTTCAACCCTTCGGCCGAGTGGTCGAGGCCCCGTCCGGTGACGCCCGTATCACCGATATTCCAGTAACCGCCCTCACACGCTGGACCGAGGAGTCCCGCGTCCTGGTGCTGCGTGGCTTCGAGCTGATGGGGAAGGAGGAATTCGCCGACTACTGCCGGCTGTGGGGGGAGATACTGAAATGGGAGCCGGGGGAGGTCATCGACCTGATAGTCGAGGAAAATCCGCGGAACTACCTCTTCGCCAGTGGTGATGTGCCATTCCACTGGGATGGCGCGTTCGTGGAGGCCGACCCCCGTTACTTCTTCTTCCAGTGCTTGGACGCCACACCGGGCGTTGGCGGAGAGACCGTCTTCTCAGACACCACGGCCGTCTATCGGGATGCCCCTGTCGAAGAGCGCGAACGGTGGGCGGAGCTCAGCCTGACCTATACGACGGAGAAGATGGTGCACTACGGCGGCGAGACCACCGAAAAGCTTGTCGCGCAACACCCCGCCACCGCTGTCCCCGTATTGCGCTTCGCCGAGCCGCTGGACCCCTCGGTCTACAAGAATCCGGTACACGTCAGCGTTGATGGCGTCGAAGAAGCGGAGGCTGGAACATTCCTCGCCTCGTTGGCTGAGCGGCTGCATCGTCCGGAGTATTGCTACGCGCACGACTGGCGTAAGGGCGACATCCTGATCGCTGACAATTTCGCACTGGTGCACGGGCGTAATGCCTTCAACGGGCCGACCACCCGTCATCTTCAGCGGGTCGAGGTCATCTGACACATCCCGGCAGAACCGTTCGGGGACGGTACCTAGCACATACAGATGGAGCGAAGGTATGAGTATTGGCATCGTCGGCACCGGGATCGCCGGTCTGCACTTGGCGCTGAGACTCCAGCAGTTCGGCATCGACGCCACGTTGTACACAGCCCAAGACCCGGACGGCATACGCAGCGGGCCGCCGTTGAACTTCGTCACTCGTTTCGGCTCCACCCGAGAACGCGAAGGAATGCTTGGCCTGACCCAATGGGCGTCAAGCTTGTACGACAACCCGTGGATGCACGTCTGCGTCGAAGGCCCCGACGGGTACGCGTTTCGCGGGGAGCTGCCCAAACCGGCCAGCTCCATCGACTTTCGGATGTATCTCGCCACGCTGCTGGAGGAGTACCAGCGGCGTGGCGGAGAACCGGTGCTGCGCCCGGTGGCCGACCGGGACGATCTCGTCCGGCTGGCCTCACACCACGAACTGCTGGTTGTCGCGGCTGGCCGGGGGGCGCTTACCGATACCTTCGCGCGTGATCCGGCCCGCTCGCCCTTCCAATCCGCGCCGCGGCATCTCGTCGGCGGCCTCTTCCACGGAGTCCGGCCCCCGGACCCCGTGGGCATGACCATGCACATGGTCCCGGGCGCCGGCGAGATCCACGCCCCGACCTACCACTCGTTCAGCGGCCAGGTGACCGCCGTGCTGGTGGAGGCAGTGCCGGACGGTCCGTTCAGTGCCGTCACGGACCAGGACTATCGGGGGGACCCGGACCGGTTCACCGCGGACGTGCTACGCCTGATCACCACGCACGTACCCGACCTGCGTACCAGGGTGGAGGAGCGCGAGTTCGTCCTCACCCGCCCGGTGGACCTCATGCGCGGCGCGGTGGTGCCGGTGGTTCGCCGCGGCTGGGCGCAACTGGCCGACAACGCGTACGCGCTGGCAGTGGGGGACGCCTGGATCACCAATGACCCCCTCACCGCTCAGGGTGCCAACCTCGGCTCCAGGCTGGCCTTTCACCTGGCGGACGCGCTACGCGAGTACACCGGGGCGCACGACGAGACGTTTTGCCGCACCGTCTCCGAGCAACTGTGGACCCTCGCCCAACCCGTCGTGGACTGGGCCAACCTGTTCATCGGTCCGCCCGCACCGCAGATCGGCACCCTGCTGGCCGCCGCCGCGACCGACCAGCGGGTAGCGGACGCCTTCGTCGCCCGCCTCGATCACCCCGAGGCCATGTGGCATGGCATCAGCAGCGTGCAACGTACCGACGAGTTCATCGCCCAGGCGCGGTCAGTGAGGAGCGGAGTATGAGCGTAAAAGTCGGCCTTATCTGGGACGCGGTCGGTTCGGTCGAGGCCGGGCGGGGGCTGCTCCAGATCGCGCGCCAGGCGAACCTGGACACCTTCTTGATCTTCGACCACCTGATGAACGTCTTTCCCCGGCAGGCATGGGACACCCACTTCAGCCACCTAGCTGCGGACATGCCCACCCCTGACCGCTGCCTCGATTACGCCACCGTGCTCGGTAACTTCGCCCCGGACGCGGGCCCGGTACGGCTCGCGGTAGGGGTCACCGACCCCCACCGCCGTCACCCGGCGGTGCTGGCGCAGACCGCACTCACCCTCGCCCAGCTCACCGAGCAAGCACCCATCTTGGGTATCGGCACCGGAGCGCTGGAAAACCTCGTACCCTACGGCGTCCCACACGACCGCCAGGTGAGCAGGGTCGAGGAAGCGCTGCACCTGCTGCGGCTGTTCCTCTCCGGTGAGGGGCCGCACGACTTCCGCGGTACCTACTTCACGCTCGACCAGGCGCTCATGGGACTGCCGGCGCCCGAGGGCCGAACGCCACTGCTGTGGCTGGGGGCGAACCGCCACCGGATGCTGACGTTGGCCGGCCGTTTCGCCGATGGCTGGCTACCCTCCGAGCTGATGTCCCCGGACGAGTACGCCCGGCGACTGGCAGTGGTGCGCTCGGCCGCCGCGGAAGCCGGCCGGGACCCGGACGCCATCATTGCCGCGGGGGGCCTTCCGATCGTGGTGGCGCAGACCGACGCGGCTGCCCACGACCTTCTACAGGCCACCCCGATCCGCTACCAGGCCCTCCTCGCAAGCGACCACGCATGGCGTAAACACGGCCTCACCCACCCCTTTGGAGAAAACCACCGAGGACTGGCGGAACTCCTGCCGCACCTGCTCACACGCGAGGAGGTGGAACGGGCACTGGCCAAGGTGCCCGACGAGGTGGTCGCCGACCAGGTCATCGTCGGCAGCCGGGAAACGGTGCTGAAGCGGATCGAGGAACTCATCGATGCGGGCATGCAACACCCCATGTTGATCCCCGCATCGGCCTTGGCCTCGCCGGAGGCCGCACATTTTGCGGTGGAGTCCATTGGCTGGCTGGCTGCCCGACTCCGGTCCGGGGCGAGCGACACGGAGGTGCCAGCATGACGAGCGTAGGCATCATCGGCTCGGGAATCTCCGGCCTGCAACTGGCGCTGCGCCTCCAGCAACTAGGTGTGCCGGCGACGGTGTACTCCGAGCACGATATCGACGCCCTCAAGGCCGGGCGGCCCCGCAACTTCCCCGCCCGGTTCGGACACACCCAGCAGCGCGAGCGGGAACTGGGCGTATTCGACTGGCCCTCCCCCGACGCCCAGGTGTGGCAGTGGGCGGTCACCGTACACACCGACGACCCGGCACCCCTGGAGTTTCTCGCCGATCTGCAACCCCCCTCCAGCGTGGTGGACTTCCGGATCTACCTTCCGCACCTGCTGGCCGCTTTCGTTGACCGTGGCGGCGAGTTGGTGATCGGGGACCCCCCGATCCAAGAACTCGGGTCGCGCCACGACCTGCTGGTCGTGGCGAAGGGCACCCGATCGATGCGGTGGTTGTTCCCGGTGGACGCCAGCCGTTCGCCGTACACCGCACCGCAGCGCGTGCTGTGCTCCGGGCTGTACTTCGGCATCGGGGAGGAGGCGCCGCACTCGGTTGACCTCTCCTTCTTGCCCGGGGCGGGGGAGATTTGGCGGATGCCGTTCTACACCCCCGCGGGGCGAGCGGACGTCATCTCCTTCGAGGCGATACCGGGCGGCCCGCTGGAGGCCATCAGCCACGTTGACATCGCATCCGACCCGGCCGCCTTTCACCGCAACGTTTTGGACCTACTCGCCGTCCACACCCCGGCCCTGCGCAGCCGCATCGATACCACCGCGTTCTCGCTCATCGCACCCGGCGAGGTGGTGCAGGGGGCGATCACACCGGTGGTCCGCCAGAGTTGGGGACGGCTTGACGACGGCACGTGCGCGTTGGCCATCGGAGACGCCTGGATCACCAACGACCCGCTGACCGCCCAAGGCGCCAACCTCGGCTCCCACACGGCCTTTCAACTAGCCGCACTCATAGCCGACGCGGCCCAAGGGCCGCTGGACGAGGTGTTTTGCCGCGACGCCTCCGCACAGCTGTGGGAACACGCTCGCCACGTCGTGGAGTGGAGCAATGCGTTCCTCGCAGAACCGCCGCCGCACGTCATCGCGCTGTTCCAGCGGGCCGCGGTGGACAAACGCGTCGCCGACGCCTTCATCAGCAACTTCAATGACCCGGTCGCCATGTGGCGAACGCTGTCCACGCCGGACGGCGTGGCCGCCTTCGTCGACAACTGCGCGGGGGCCGCGACATCGTCCGCCGGCCTCGGTGGCGGCTAATACGCCCCCCGCAGCGGTTGTCCTGTGGTGACGCTCACGATCTTCCGTAGAGGAGCATGATGACCTTCCCGGACATGACTCGCGAGGAGACGGGACGCCTGATCCCGGAGGCCGCACAGACTGCGGTATGGCTGCTCGGCGGGCTGGCACAAATACGCGTGCCCGGCGAGCTGACGAGGAACTCTTTCACCGTTGTCCAACACACCGGCAACCGCGGCTACACCACGCCCCTGCACAGCCACGACTACGAGGACGAGTTCTTCCTCGTCCTCGACGGCACCCTGCGTCTGGTGTGCGACGGACGTGAACACCTAGCCCAGGCCGGCACGACGATGTTCGTGCCGCGGACGTTTACGCACGGTTTCGTGACGCTGTCCGAAAGCGCGCGGTTCCTCACCATCCACTCCACGCCACAGCCCGGTCGCAAGCCCCAATTCGACCTCTTCTTGGACGCGGAGATCCCGCACGCCCCGGCGGCCACGCTGCCCACCGAGGAGGCGGGCGGCCCGACCCTGGACCGCATCATCGAGTTGGGCCCCGCCTACGCGTACCGCTACGCGGGCCCAGCGCCCACCCCGTAAGGGCTGCTGCCCGTCGCTCCCGCGGCGGGCAGCAGACACATCCACCTCGACAGAATAGACACCATGTCGTTGAAGCTCGGTTCTCTGATGCTGTGTGTTTTCGGCATCACCACCGGTGAGTTCGTCCTCGCCGGCATCCTGCCGGACGTCGCGGACGATCTCGGTGTGTCGATCCCCGCCGCCGGACTGCTGGTCACGGCGTACGCCATCGGCATGATCATCGGCGGCCCGGTGTTGACGGCGCTGACCACACGTTATGCGCGCAAACCGCTCATCGTCTGTCTCCTGGTGATCGTGGTCGTCGGGAACCTCGCTTCGGCGCTGGCCCCGGTGTACTCCGTGCTGTTCGCGGCGCGGATCATCACCGCCTTGGTGACCGCGACGTTCTTCGCCAACGCGATCGTCATCGCCGCATCCACGGCCCCGGAGGGCAAGCAGGCCTCCACCGTCTCCAAGTTGGTCTTTGGCATGAACCTGTCGATGATGATGGGTGCCCCCATCGGTACCTTCATCGGCGACCGTTACGGGTGGCGAGCGACCTTCTACGTCATCAGCGCGGTGTGTCTGCTTGGCCTGGTGCTGGTGTTGCGGCTGGTCCCGCAGGTGGAGAGCGCGACGGTCGGCACGACCGCGGTGGCGGAGTTGCGCGTATTCCGCAATCGCAAGGTGCAACTCGCGATCGCCATCACCGCCGTCGCCAACATGGGGCTGCTGATGGTGTTCACCTACTTCTCGCCACTGCTCACCGACGTCACCGGATTCGCCGACGGGTCGGTCGCGGTGTTGCTGCTGGTGTACGGAGTGGGCGCCGCGGTGGGCAACTTCGTTGGCGGCTGGTTGTCCGACCGCGCCCTGATGCCGTCGCAAATCGGCCTCCTTGGCCTGCTCAGCGTCGGTTTGATGGGCATGTGGGCGGGCAGCGGCAGCATCGCATTCACCACGGTCATGGTGTTCGTGGTCGGCGCCCTGGGCTTCTCCGTCATCCCGGGCATGCAGACCCGCGTACTGAACACCGCCGGCTCGGCGCCCACCTTGGCCATTGCCGTCAACGCCTCCGCGTACCAACTCGCCGCCGCGCTGGCCGGCTGGCTGGGCGGCCGGGTCATCGACGGCCCCGGCCTGCGCTCCGTCTACGCCACGGCCGCCGTGGTCACCACCATCGGCATCCTTCTGAGCTGCTACGCCTGGTACCAGGACCGCACCACGGCCGACTCCCGGGTGGAGGAGAAGGCGTCCGAGACCTCGCCGACCTGATCCGCATCAACAGCCACGCGCACCCGCCCCAGCCCGCCAAACGGCCCGCTGAACGGTGCGCCGCACGGCTTCCTGGCGCCCACCGGCGCCCCACTGACCTGTTCCACCCCCAAGTAGACCCGTTGTCACACCAGAAGGGAGCAGGGGACCGACCGATCGAGGCGGCCCCACCACTGTCATGAACGAACGCAACTCGACGCAGCACTCCAGCGGCCTGCCCGTGCTCGGCCGGCTGCACGGCAAGGTCGCGCTGGTGACGGGCGCCAGCTCGGGCATCGGTGAGGCCGCGGCCAAAGCCCTGGCAGCGCAGGGCGCGAGCGTGGTGTTGGCGGCCCGACGCCAGCGTGAACTGGACCGCGTGGTGGAGGAGATCACCGCAGCCAAAGGCACCGCCATCGCCGTACGCACCGATGTGACCGTGGACGCGGAGATCGCAGCCGCGGTGCGAGCCGCCGAGCAGCATTTCGGCGGACTCGACATCGCCTTCAACAACGCCGGGGCGCTCGGCACCACGGGCCCGCTCGCCGAACAGCAGCCCGAGGCGTGGGCCGCTGACATCACCACCGTATTGACCAGCGTATTCCTGTCCATGAGACACGAGATACCGGCTCTACAGCGCCGCAACGGGGGAGTGATCGTCAACAACGCCTCGCAACTCGGCACGGTCGGCTTCGGCGGTGGCATCAGCTCGTATGTGGCCGCCAAGCACGGCGTGGTCGGCCTCACCAAGGCCGCGGCGCTGGAGTACGCACGCCACGACATCCGGGTCAACGCCCTGGCGCTGGCGACCGTGGACACACCCATGTACCGCTCCTCCGTCGGCGACAGTCAGGAGGCGGCGGACATGTTCACCGCACTGCACCCGCTCGGCCGGATCGCGAGCGCGGAGGAAGCGGCCTCGGCCGTGACCTACCTCGCCGGAGACGAGGCGAGCTTCTTCACCGGATCGGTGCTCCTCATGGACGGCGGATGGACCGCTCAGTGAACCCCGCGACCGGCGCCAGCCCCCAGCACACCCGTACAGCAAGCAGCGCACCGGCGCCGGGCCCGTTCCGCACGAGATGGCCCATGGGCGTCGCGCACACGACCCGGACATCGAGGAGGACGGCCCCCGCGTGCACCACACCACGGCGCGGCGGGTCCCGCACAACGCCGCTCGGCACAGCCGTACTGTCGAGCCGCCTTCGGCTGGCAGAGGAGCGCCCCACCGGGCCTCTCCCATGCCAGTGCTCGCGCGGCGCCCCGGCTCCTGCCGGTCGCCGTCCAGCCGCCCCGCGAAGGAGCCCTGATGACGTCCCTGCTTGCGATATCCGGCAGTCCCTCGGCGCGATCGCGCACGGCAGCGCTGACAGCCCACATGGTGCAGCGACTGGCCAAGGCCGGTTTTCCGGCCGGCCATCTGCGCGTACGTGACCTGCCGGCGACCGAGCTGTTGGCCGGGCGGACCGATGGTCCTGCTTTGTGCCAGGCCCTCAGCGCCATGGCCGCCGCCGATGGCGTGATCGTGGCGACACCGGTCTACAAGTCCGCGTACAGCGGCCTGTTGAAGACGTTTCTTGACGTGCTGCCGCAGTCGGGCCTGGCGGGCAAGACGGTGTTGCCGGTGATGACCGGCGGCACCCTCGCCCACGCGCTTGCCCTCGACTACACACTGCGGCCGGTACTCGCGGCCCTGGGAGCGCGGCACATCGTCCGCGGCGTATTCGTCCTCGACCGGGCGATCGGGCCCGATGACGGCGTTTTGCCACGGGTGTCCGCGGACGTCGAACCCCGGCTGGAGCAGGCGATCGAAGACTTCATCACCGCCCTGCCACCAAGGTGCCTGACTGTCCCCGAGACGGCCGCCGTTCCCGAGCCCGGGACGCTGACCGTGGGCGTGCCGTGCGCGGAGACGGAACGCCGGTGAACCCCGCACACACCGCCGCGGGGTGGCTCCCGCATACGTCTGGTGCGGGAGAAGCACCGAGTGCTGGAGGACGGGACGAACGGGGCCCGTTGTGAACGCCAGCGCTTTCAACGGTGCCTGGCAAGGGGGCGTGCACTGGCTGGTTCGGCTCCCCGAGCTGGGCCAGGCCGTGCATCGGTCGCCGTGAGGGTGCTTCGAATGGACCCCGAAGCGGGCAGCGAGCGGTGGCTGGAAGACCGGGATTAGACCACCCGGACAACGCTGATGCGTTAGCGCATCGTTAGCACCAGGGGAAACAGTGGCATCGCCGGGGCCGCCACCGCAGACCCCACAGTGGTGTCTCCGGTGGAATACCGGGTCGGGACGCACCGGCCGGATCGATGGGACGGCGAAGTGCCATAAAGCTGTTCAGCTCGTTCAAGCGCAAGATCGAGGCGGAAAAGAGCCTCAAGGCGTACGCCTGGTACATCTGGTACTAGTCACTAGGCGCTTGCCGAAGTACCACCGGCTCCCCGGGTGTCGCCCCGTCGTAAGGCCACCCGAGGAGCCGGTCTCTTGCCTGTGAAGGTGCGCCTGCTCAGGGCCTACCCATGCAGGTTCTGCCTGTGCAGGGCTGACCTATCAAGAGCGCGGAGCCCACCGGGGCTGCCCCGGCCAGCCCTATACGGCCGTAGCCCAGTGCGCACCCGCGCTGTGCCCCGGGGCACGTCCCACTCACTGGCCGCCTACGAGGCCGCCGCTCCGACGTCCTACCGCGAAGATGTCCGGGGCTTGACGATAGTGACCAACCGTGTCCAGGTGGGCGCCGCGGTGCGCGGGCGCGCACGTGGCGGGCCGCAGGCACGGGCCCGCCCTGTTACGAGATCATCCACCCTCGCGCTACGGTCATTCGTCGGTGGCCAGGAGCCGCTGGAAGAATTGTGCGGTGTTGCATGAGGGAGCTGTCAGATGGCACGAGTGAACCTGCGCGCTGCGTTCATGAGCGGCACGGCATCCACCGTCGCAGCTCAGCAAGTGTTCACCAATCGGACGAACGAGATGACCGCGTTCGCCCGCTCGTTGGCCGACCTTCACCAGTCACTGGACGAGGCTGCGATCTCACCCGTTGCCGACCGAGCCCAGGGACGGCGCAACGTCCTGACGTTCTACGGAGTGGGCGGCATAGGGAAGACGACGCTCTCCCACGAACTGGAGCGCCGCTTCCTCGCTGCTGCCCAAGCCGAGGATCGAGACGACGCCCTGTCCGTAAGGGTGGACCTCTCCGAGGCCGGCGCCGCCGACGTCGAGATGCTTCTGCTCCGCCTGCGCGCGGGGCTGGGGCGATTAGGGAGCCACTGGCCTGCCTTCGACTTGGCGCTGGCCTCCTATTGGGCCCGTGCCCATCCAGGCGAGGCCCTGCAAGATTTCCTCGACGCATCGCCGGCGGTGCGTCGGGCCTCACGGAACGTCGGCCTGAGCGAGCAGATCGCAGCGAGCGTCCAGCAGTTCGTGCCCAACGACGTCGGCGGCCTTGCCGGGCTCGCCCACCGCGCGGCGCTCGGCACCTACCGGGCGATTCGAGACCGGGTGCGGGAGGGGCGGTTGCTGGCCGAGTGCGAGCTGTTCGCCGAACTAGTCGAGGCGGACGCCGACTACGACACGCTCTCGTTCTTCCCCTACCTGCTCGCATGGGACCTGGAGCACCAGTCTCGGCGCGTGCGCCGACCCCAGGTGTGTGTCTTCCTGGACACCTTCGAGGTCTTGGGCGGTCGCACCGACCGTACGGCCGAGCGATTCGTGCAGCGCTGCGTCTATCTGATGCCCAACGTGCTCTTCGTGATCACCGGCCGGAACCGCGTTGACTGGGCGGACAGCCAACCGGGCAGCGAACTGGACTTCACCGGCCCGCAGTGCTGGCCGTACCTGCACTTCAGCAACGACACGGCGGAACCACGCCAGCACCTGGTGGGATACCTCTCCCACTCCGATGCCGACAGCTACCTCCGCGAAGCGCTCACCCGGGATGGCGAGCCAGCGATGCCAGGCGACGTACGCGCACGCATCATCTCCGGAGGCCAGGGACTGCCGCTGTACCTCGACCTGTCCGTATCGCACTTCGTCGAATTGCTGGCACGCGGCGGACAGCCGGCAGTGGAGGACTTCGGCGGCTCGTTTACGGCCGTCGCCGCCCGCTCCATAAGGGACCTCCCCCAAGAGGAACGCCACCTGGTCCGTACCGCGGCGCTCATCGAGCGAGTCGATGCCGACCTGTTGCGAGCCGGGCAACCCGCTGTCCTGGACGGCTACGTGGCGCGTTTCCTGCGCCGCCCGTTCCTCACCCACGACGACGCGTACGAACTCCCGTACTCCCTGCACCTCGCACTGCGTTCCGCCATCAGCGAGGCCGATCGGGGGCTCCCGGACGGATGGTCGGACCGCGATCGCAATGAGGTGGCCAGCCGGCTGCTGCGCCGGCTAGGAGAGCGGGTACGGCCTGCCACCGGCCGCGCCGCGACAGCGCAGACACTTGCATCCGGGCTGAAGCTGGCAGGCGCGTACGGCGTCTTCGATGACTGGATGGCGCGAGCCACCCAGCGCCTGGTGGAAGCGGGCCAGTGGGTGGAGCTAGGAGCCGGACTCACCGACGACGCCACGGGAGCGCCGGAGTTCGGGGCGCTCCGTGCGGCCATACGCGGCGTCCAACTGCGCCGCACAGGGCGCGCTCGCGAGGCCGTTAGCGTCCTCGCTGGAGCTGACGCGGGGGTGCGGCCCGACAGCGTGGCAGCGCAGCTCGTGCGTATCCACCTCGCCCATGCGCTGCGTAACCAGGGCGATTACGCCAGCGCTTCAGCGATCTACCGGGGTTTGCTGGACGGCGAGTTCGACGCCGCCGCCCGCTACTGGCTCTGTGACTACGACTACCTCAACGGGCGATTTGCTACCGCCCTTGCCGCCCTGCAAGCACAACAAAGCCGCGACGCGGCAGACGAAGGTGAACGCCTGCGGCTGACCGGACACATCTGGCGGGTCAACGCCTGCTTCAGCGCGGCCACTGACGCTTACACCGCAGCGGTCGAGCTGGCCCACGGGCAGGGCTTGGCGGCTGCCGAGGCGAAGGCGCTGACCAACGTGGCCCAGACGGCATGCTGGTTAGGGGACACGGCGACCGTCGCGGAAGTGGCGGATCAGGCACGAGACCTCATTGACCTGGTGCCCAACCCGGTCGAACTGGTCAAAATTCGATCCGCCGAAGCGGTGGCCGCGGCGATGGCCGGCGACGAGGCGACGACCCGGCAGATGATCCGTGACACTCGCCGACTCGCGGACAGCATCGGCTACCGCGGCGGCCACAACCTGGCAGATGTGGCCGACATTCTCCTGGAAGCACGTGACGGTGACCACGAGCGCGCCCGCCGGCTACGTTCCGACCTCGATGCGCGCACGCGCACCTCGGGCGGCAACACCTACTGGGTCCCCATCGCGACCTCCTGGATCGACAGCGCGGAGGTAGCGCACCAGCAACACCCCGACATCGACTGGGTCGATGGCCCCGCTGCGGCACTGGGCCGGTGGGCACAGGTAGCGGCGCCCCGATGACACCACTTCGCCACGCACCAAAGCAGGGCCGACCATGCATCCACCAGCACACCACACCACGTCGGGAGCACAGCACGCCATGAGGGACCTCGTACGGATCGGCCTAGTCGGAGTCGGGATCATCGCAAAGACCCATCTTGAGGTCCTGGCCGAACAGCCCCGCGTCACCTTGGCGTTCACCGCCGATCCGCATCGCAACGAGGCGGTCGGCTTCCGTGGCACCAAGCCGCCGCACTACGCGACCCTCACCCATGCGCTCACGGAACACCAACCCGACCTCATCGTGCTCGCCACCCCTACCAACACCCACGCTGACTTGGTGGGCGAGGCGCTCACCCAGTCCTCAGCGCGAGTGCTGGTCGAAAAGCCCCTCGTCCACGACCTCGATTCCCTCGCCCGCCTGCGGTCCCTCCAGGGCACGGAAGACGTGCACGGCCGTGTCTTCACCGCACACCATTTCGCCTTCTCGCCCGAAGTCCGTTGGGCCGCGCAGCAGATCGCCGAGCACCCGAACTGGGGGCCCATCACGGCTATCACCTCGGCGTTCTACGATCCCTACGTCCTGCGCGGTGAGCAGGCCTTCGCCTCGTACGTCTCCAGTTGGACGGACTCCGGGGTGAATCAACTCAGCATGCTCGCCCGCTTCGTAGACCTCACAGCGCTCACCTCCGCCCACCCGATGGACGCGGGCGCGAGTGCCTGGTGCACTGCTGCCTACCGGTCCCGCGGCACGGTGGGCAGCGCCAGGCTGCGCACCAGTTGGCGTACCGGCTCCAGCAGCAAGGAGACGGTGCTGATCTTCGGCCACTCGGGTGTCGAGATCTGGATCGACCACACCGCCATGACCGGTTTCACCGCACGCGGAGACGCACTCCTTGCCGCGTACGGCAACGACGGGAAGACCCCTCGGAAGATCGCCCACTACCGGCCCCTCCACGAGAGCTTGCTCTCTGCACAGCCCGACCCGGTACTCAGCTTCGATACCGCCGTGACGATCACCGAACTCCATCACTCGACCCCGGTACCTGGCGCCGGCGTTGAGTAGCGGCGTAACAACCAACACGCTGCCATCGCTAGCGCCCGGAACGCGCCGCCCTCGGCTGGTACCCACGTGGACCCGCCCCAGGGCTTGTCCCTGGGCCTGATCGATGAGCTGGCCGAGTGGCCGGCTTCCCACCGACTTCACTGCGAGCTAGCGGCTCAGTCCCGGGGTGCGGTTCACTTCAGCACGAAAATTGGGCTCACTCAGGCGAAACGCCTGGATACGGGCGCGCGTTCAGCCGGCTCCGGTGGCGAGCCGGATGTCACGCTCGTGGGCGCCGTGACCCGGCCGGGCTCCGAGCTACTCGCTCACGGAGGTGAGAATTCCGAACGCCTGTATGTCGAAGATGTGACTGTGGACAGATGTGCTGAGTGCTGGCCAGTGGCCAGGTAAAGCACCACCCGGACGAGGGACTTCCCTCCGGGCGTTCGGCCTCTAGCATTCCCATTAAGGCTTGCCATGCAATCCCATATGGGAACGGGTCGCGCTCAAGGCGTGCGGCGTCGTGATGGCAGCCCCTGGGTACGGTGACGGGAGGTCGGAAGTGCAGTTCGTTAACGGCGCCACGGCAAGCGGTATCCCCGGTGAGTGGCTCAAGAGCAGCTTCAGCTCGGGAATCGGAAATTGCGTTGAAGTGACCCGACTGGAGCAGGGAGATGTCGCGGTGCGCAACTCCCGCTTCCCTGACGGGCCGGCGCTGGTCTTCACTCGCGCGGAGATGGTGGCTTTCGCCCACGGCGTCAAGGGTTCGGAGTTCGATCAAGTGCTCGAAATGTAAAACGATGACTCGCTGCGAACTCAGGCTGTAGCCTGATGGGGCGGACGTGTGGGCTTCGGTTCTGGGATGCTGGGCGAACTTGTCAGCATCCCATCGGGAAAGGCCTGTATGTCCGCCCTTCGTGATGTGGGAGTACCGCCAGAGTCTGGTTCGTCCGTGGTGCGCGTGGCCCAGGACGGAAGGCGCGCGTCTGCCCTCCGGCTGCTTGGCGAACAGTTGCGCGACCTAAGATGTGCGCGCGGCTTACTTCTGCGAGAAGTTGCACCGGTTATCCGTAGTTCAACATCCAAGATCAGTCGGCTGGAGCGCGGAGAGAATGCGCCAAAATGTGCCGATGTTCTTGACTTGGCGAAGCATTACGGCGCCGACGAGGAGCAATTGAGCCTCATCGAGCATTTGCTGCGGCAGACTCAAAACGCCGAGTGGTACGAGATGTTCGCCGATGTGACTCCGGGGTATCTCCGCCGGCTGGTGCAGTTGGAGGGTGATGCGCTGCGCATCGTCACGTACGAGAACCATGTCGTGCCGGGACTGCTGCAAACTCAGGCCTATGCCGAGACGCTGGTGAGCGCGGCCTTGCCCGGCGCGTCAGTCGACGAAGTACGGCGTCGCGCTCAAGGACGCATCCACCGGCGTGCGATTTTGGAGCGGCCGACAGCTCCAGAGGTGATCGCCCTGCTAGACGAGGCGGTTCTGTGTCGGCCTGTGGGCGGGTACCAAGTGATGTGTGAGCAGTTGCAGGCACTTTTGGACATGCCGGAGCGAACACAAGGGCGCACGCACATCCGCATCGTGCCGTTCGTCGCGGGAGCGACGGTCGCGCCGCCGTACCCCGTCACGCATGTGGAGTTCGGGGACGGCGGCCCGTCAGAGCTGGTGTACTTGGAACGCCTTACGGAGGCCACGTATGTGACGCGGGCCAAGGAGATGGAGGCCCACCGACAGGCGCTGGATGCGCTGCGCTGCGCTGCGAAGGAGTGGGCGCCGAGCCGGGAAATGATCGAGGATTACTTGCGGCGATATCAAGCTCGCTTGGGTTGAGTCGGGTGTCGGTCAAAGCTGGGCGACTCCGCCCCATTCGACCCAATCGGTGGGCCGCAAGTGCGGGGGTGGAGGCTCGATGTCCGGGCGCCAATCCACGACGTCCACCAGGCCGGGGTCGAGGGTGGTCATTCCGCTGAAGTAGCCGCGCACTTCCTCGGGCGTGCGAACCCGCCCCCAGTGGTTCTTCGTGGCCTGGCGCATCAAGTCGGTGACACCCTGACGAACCGCCGGGTCCTCACTGACGAGTTGGCACACGACCATGAGCCCGCCACCTTTGAGCTCCTTGGCGACTCTTTGGATCAGGGCGGCGGGATCGGAGTCATCGTCGCTGTCGGGCAGACAGTGCAGCACGGATATGAAGAGCGCGGCCACGGGGCGACGGAAGTCGATGAACCCCTCGGTCTTCTCCACGATGTGCTGGGTGCTGCGCATGTCCGCGTGCAAGACCATGGTGTTGTGGTTCTCGTGCAGTTGGGTACGTCCGTGGGCGAGAACCATCGGATCGTCGTCGATATAGGCCACTTTGCACTGTGGATTGATGCGTTGGGCGATCTGATGGACGTTCTCCTGGGTCGGTAGACCTGAGCCGTGATCGAGGAACTGATCAATGCCGTAGTCCTCGACCAGGACGCGCACCACGCGCTGGAGGAAATCCCGGTTGGTACGGGCGATGCGCTGGGCACTGGGCGCGATGGCCAGCAACTCCTGGCACGCGGCCCGATCGACGGCGTAATTGTTGACCCCCGCTAGGAGGAAGTCGTACATCCTGGCCGCGCTGGCGGTGTGGACATCGATGGGCTGAGTAAGAGGATACTCCTCGGGATACATGTGCTCCCTTGTGGTCCTGGTCGAAGACCAAGCTGAAGGAAGTGCCCATGTTAGAAGGGAAGTTGATGGCGTGTCATCCCACGCACGGGGGGTTATTTCCCGAGTGCACCGGCTTACTCGGCGGTGAGAAACTCACTCCGGCGCGCGCAGGCCCAACGCCAGTGCCGCAGTGGTGAGCCAGCCGCGCAGAGAGGAGGGATGCGCGCCCATGAGCTCCGCAGCCTTCTCGATGTCCCATCCCAGGCACTGATGGAGGAGCACCGCATCGGCCTGCGACGGCGCCAGCAGCCCCTCGTACGCGAACGGGTTTTCTGGCGGTCGGCAGGCATCATGGTCGGCTGTGGCCGCGCGCAGGACTGCCCAGGCCGATGCCTGCAGGCAGGCGCTGCGAAGGGCCACATGCCACTGGTGCGCCAGCCGTTCGATGGTTGCCTCTACGGCGTGCTGAGCGCAGGAGTCGCTGCCGGTGCGGGCGCGAGCGTAGTCGAGGTAGGCCCGGCGGTAGAGCTGGCAGAAGGCCGTGAACTCCACTGAGGGGGGCCGGATTCGGCAGCGCCTCGCCGGTGTGGTCACCGCGCGCTCCCGTCCCGCCCGTCGGCGTCCGCACTCGGTGCGACAGCCACTGCTCGGGCGTTGAGCAGATCTAGCCACAAGGGTGCGATCCAGGGAGAACCGCCCGGCAGCGCCGCGGCTAGTCGCGCGACCGTTGACGAGGAGAGGAGGAGCCCGTCGTCAAGGACAGCGCGCACCTCGCCCGGGCGTAACCCGCAGTGGCGCGCGACGTCCTCATATGTCGGGCACCCCGCCACGAGATGCAGACCGCGTAGCGCGGCATGCAAGCGCTCGGCCGCCACGGCGACCGAGGCGGGCGGCGTCTGCCGGCTGCCCTGGACAGCCTCCCAGATCATCCGCACCGCGAGGATGTCGCCATCGAGGGCCGTCGCCAGCATGAGCGTCACCGGCCAAGGTGGCAGGCGCCTGCCGTCGAGGATGCCCGTGAGCGCATCCGACGTCTGTTCCGTCTGGCGGACAATGTCATCCAGCGACAGGCCCCTGCTCACCAGAAGGGAAGTCAGCGCCGAGCCGAGCGCGTCCGCAGGCAGCAGGCGCATCGCCCCGGTGTCCGAACCGGTTGTTGTGGCGTCTTGGAGGCGCGAGAGCGGCGCCCCGGTGGGGTAGTGGCGATCGCCGCTTGCGAGCACCGCCGCGATCTTGGCGGGCGACCAGCAGGACCGAGCCGAGGCCTCGGTGGTGCCCAGGATCGCGCTGATGGTCGCCCAGTCGTCACCGAGGTGCCGGGCGTGCTGGATCGTCGCAGCGATATAGCACTGGATCTCCCGGCTGATGCGCATGGCCAACGCCAAGCGAGTGTTGAGCGCGGCGGGGGAGGGGAGCTGCTCGGACGCGGCAAGTCGGCCGGTGAGTACGGGCAACTGTCGAGCGATCGGCCTCGCCAGGCTCGGAGGCACGTCCGCCCTTTCGTTCTTCCGCTGGCTCTTCCGCTCGTGTTCAGCTTGGCGCCGACAGGCGGGTGTGCAGTAGGACTTGGGACGTCCGCCGTTCGCCGACGTGCCGGCGAGTGGCCTTTGGCACTGTATGCAGCAGCGCAGTGGTGCAGCAGTCATTCGACTCTTCCTCAGCACGCGGGACTTCGACGTGGGCTGTGCCGAGGGCGGGGTGACGGCTTTCGTGCGGCCCGTCGCCCCACCCGTACGGGTGTCAGCGGCGGTCGGTGCGCCGATGGCTGAGGTGCGAACTGTCGCTGACCGCCGTGGCGGTCCTCGCGAGCGGGAGGACGCCGGCCACGGGGCGGGGGCTGCGATGGCGACCCGCACCACGATGACGACGAAGGCAGTGCCGAGACGCGTCCTGATACAGGTTTCTACCGTCTGGGCACCAGGCATACTGGAGTGGTGGAGCGCTGCGGCGTGGCCCTTCAGACCACCGTAGCGAGTCCGCTTTGGACATGCTGAACTCCTTTATGGGGCCGGCCTGTCGAAGGTGGCTCCGGGATGCGACCCCGGGGCCACCTCACAACGCACGCGAAAGCGAGCCGGATGAGGCTGCGCGGCCGATCGGCCGCGTACGGGTACGACAATACCCGCGGCCGGCTTCCATTCACTGCGAATTGGGAAGCTCAGGCATTGATCCCTCTCGTGCAAATGCACGGGCATCTGAGTGCCGCATCGTCGCCTCTCGGAAAGAGGCGTCTAGTTGTCACTAACGCGCTGACTTGATCGAAATCGATCAGGAACTCCCGCCACACTCCTCTCTATCCCTACAGGCCAGCCCTTAATGGCGCCAACATGGGCGAACCGCCCCGCTGTTCCCACTCCTGTGCGATTCTCCGCCCGGGGGGATGAATTCCTGAAGGGGAAACGGAATGACGATTCCGCCTGGCATGCACGTGCATATGGGAAAGAGCAAACATTTGCAAATGAGAACACGGGGGGGGGGGTGGTCGGGAGAGGTGAACGCCTTGTGCGGGCGGTCGCCCAGGCGTGTGGAGGCGGGGCTGACCGGCCGCGGCTCTCCAGCGCTGACAAGCGTTGTCCGCTGTGCAGGCGCAGGAGCCCTTCGCTTCGGCGCGTATCCGGTGCGCCGATCATCATCGCGATGCCGACGTGGACACAGCAGGCAGCGAAGGCTTCGGAGGCTCGGGGATCGATGGCGCGGGGGTCTCGCCCGCAAACGGGATGCTCGGCTCAGTGCGGACCTCGGAGCGTGTGGGGGGATTAGCCGTCCTCTTGTCTCGATGAGCGAACTGGGAGCGCACCTGGCGGGTAGGTACATTAGTGCGAATGCCCCTCCGTCAGATATGCGATGCGTACGGCGTTGGCGCCCGGCGTGGGCGGTGCGTACCGGATATCCGCGCGAAAGATGTGGTGCGCACGAATACGTGCGCCCCCATACCCGCTGCTCGCGCTCGCGGTAATCGAGCCAGAGAAGCGCTTTGCCGCCAACAACAGGTAACTGGGCCGTTCGGCTGCACAGTTCGGGCTACACAGGGAGCTGGGAGTGGTTCGTGCGCGAGGGGAGGGTCAGCCGGGTGGTGCTGACGATGAACGTGGCGGTCTTGCTTGCCGTCATTGTTGTCCTGCGGCTGCGGCGTCGAACACAGGCCAGGAGTCGATCCGACGAGAAGTGGACTGTGGTCATCGTGCTGGTGCTGGGGGTGTTGGTTGCCCCAACGGAGTTCGGCGCGTGGATCGAGAACGTCGTGAGCGAGCTTGTGGGGGTCATCACGGCATCCGCCTCGTAAAGTTCTCCACTGCGTGGACACCCTCAACGTCCCGCTGACGTCCCCGTGCTTCGCTGTCTGCATGCTCGGCCCGGGGACGCACAAACTGACCGTGACCGTGACCGATCCAGCCGGCCTGACGACCGCTCAGCTCCTGGGCCGAAACGACGGTGCCACAGGGCGCCAGGTGCGCCGATGCCAGGCTTGTGAACAGCCGCTTTCGCTAGAGATGAGGGTTGCACCGCGCATCGGGTGCCCTGCCTCGCCAAGCGCCGGGAGCTTCATCCTCGCGTCACGCAGTGGCATGATTGCGCAGATGACCAGCACACCCGCCACGACACAGCACCTGCGCGACCTCGCGCGGCTGCGCCGCGTCCGCGACCGGATCGACCAGGAGTACGCACAACCGCTGGACGTCGAGGCGCTCGCCCGCGGCGCGAACATGTCGGCCGGACACCTCAGCCGCCAGTTTCGGCTCGCTTACGGTGAGTCGCCGTACGGTTACCTGATGACGCGGCGGATCGAGCGTGCGATGGCGCTGCTGCGTCGCGGCGACCTCAGCGTCACCGAGGTCTGTTTCGCGGTCGGCTGCGCATCGTTGGGCACCTTCAGCACGCGTTTCAGCGAATTGCTCGGTGTGCCGCCCAGCGTCTATCGGCGCCAGGCGGCGCGCGCGACGGCGGGAATGCCGCCGTGCGTGGCGAAGCAGGTGACCAGACCGATCAGGAATCGAGAAGCGCGTACTACGAACCCGTAGCTAACGTGACACCCATGGACATCACCATTCACTCGAGCGTTCTGTTTCACGACGACCCGGACGCCGCCCTGGCCTTCTACCGCGACACCCTCGGCTTCGAGGTCCGCAACGATGTCGGAAGCGGCACGATGCGCTGGATCACGGTCGGCCCCGCCGACCAGCCCAGCACCTCCATCCTCCTGGCGCCGCCGGCCGCCAACTCTGGCATCACCGACGACGAGCGCCGCACCATCACCGAGATGATGGCCAAGGGCACCTACGGTTGGATTCTGCTGGCCACCAAGGACCTCGACGGCACCTTCGAGCGGGTGCAGGCCAGCGACGCCGAGGTCGTCCAGGAGCCGACCGAGCAGCCGTACGGGATGCGCGACTGCGCCTTCCGCGACCCAGCGGGCAACCAGATCCGCATCCAGGAACTGCGCTGAGCCGTCTCTGCGCGGGCCCAGCCTTCCGGCCGGTGACGGCCTGCCCACCGTAGTCGGGCCAGGCCGGCGCGGCATCGTGCGGAGGCCAGGACTGGCCGGCCTTCGTGACCGGCCGGCTATGTCCTTTCGTACCGTGCGCACCGCTGGATGATTTCTGGACGGCCGGGCAACCGGCGAGCGGCCCGCTGGGTCAGCCGCTCGTCGCCTCACCGCGGTGGCGCATCGCTGAGCGTTGCGTTGAGTGCGCTGGGGCGGCCGGTCAGCGGTGGACGGTGAAGCGGAAGGTGCAGCCGCTGCCGGAGGGGCCCGGGGAGGTCAGGGTGAGGGCGCCGCCGTGGGCGACGGCCACCTGGTGGGCGATGGCGAGCCCGAGCCCGGTGCCGTGGGGCTCGGCTTGGCCGCGCCAAAAGCGCTGGAAGACGCGGGCCTGGTCGTCAGCGGGAATGCCGGGGCCCTCGTCGCTCACCACGACCGCCGCCTGTGCATCGCTGACCTGGACGGCAACCTCAACCGCGGTGTCCCGCGGTGCGTAGCGCACGGCGTTGTCCACGAGATTGCGGATCGCCCGATGGACGGTGGGCTCATCGACCAAGCAGACGGCGGCCGGCGCCCCGGTGGCCAACAGTTGGATGCCCTTCGCCGCGGCGGGCACGGCGACCTCCTCAACGACCGCGTGAGCGACGGCGGCCAGATCGGTGGCCCTGCGGTCGATCGTACGAGCCCGCCCCCGGGCGTCCACGAGCAACTCGTTCATCACCGCCTGAAGTCGCACGGCCGCCGAACGGGAGCGTTCCAGCCCCTGCCGGTACACCTCGACGGTAGGCTCGGGGTGGGCCAGTAGCACCTCGGCGTTGGTCACCAGCACCGCAAGCGGCAGGCGCAACTCGTGGCTGGTTTCCTCGATCAGGCGGCGCTGTAGTTCGGCGGCCTGCTCCAGCCGATCGAGCATGCCATCGAAACTCGCTGCCAGTGTCACCACCTCGGTCGGGCCCCGGCGTAGAGCTATGCGGCGGCTGAGGTCGGCGCTGCGGATGTCGTCGGCAACGGTGCGCACGTGGTCGATGGGGCGTACCGCCCGACCTGCCCACCACCAAGCCAGCCCGGCGGCGGCGGGGCCAAGCGCGATGATGGTCCACAGTGCCGTCTTGGACCGGTGCACGGTGGTCGTCTCCTTGGCCCGGGCGCCCGTCGAGCTGACGTGCGTGGTTTCGGTGGCGGTCGCGAGGACCACGCCGAACAGCAACAGCGCCGGTACGTAGATGGCGAGGAACCCGAACAGGGCCAGCCGCACTCGCAGGGAATTTCCCAGGTGCTTCACGGGTGGACCTTGAGCTGGTAGCCGACCTTGGTGAGCGTCACGATGAGCGCGGGCTCGCCCAGCTTCCTGCGCAGCCGGCTGAGGATCACCCTGACCGATGCGGTGAAGGGGTTGGCGTGGGCGTCCCACACGTGCTCAAGGAGGTTTTCGGCGGAAAGCACCTCACCGGGGTGGTGCATGAAGTAGCGCAGCAGCGAGAACTCCCGGTCGGTCAAGCGTAGTTCTACACCAGCCCGCCACGCGCGGCGCGTCGCGAGGTCCAGCGTCAGCTCGCCGAGGATCAGCGTCGAACCATGGCCGTCATCGCTGTCCCCGCGGCGCAGGAGCGCGCGCACGCGGGCGACCAACTCTTCGAAGTGGAACGGTTTGACGAGGTAGTCATCGGCGCCGGCGTCCAACCCGGCGACGCGGCTCGCCACGGCGTCGCGGGCGGTGAGCACCAGCGAGCGGCGCGGCCGATGGAGCTGAGGTTCGCGTGCCACGCGGCGGATGAGTTCAAGGCCGTCGCCGTCTGGTAGACCCAGGTCGAAGCAGGCGAGGTCGTACGCGGTCACCCGCAGCAACTCCTCCGCGTACGCGTAGGTGGTCGCCAGATCGACCGCATAGGACTCATTGCGCAGGCCGAGGCCGAGCAACTCGGAGAGGTCGGGGTCGTCCTCGATCAGCAAGATGCGCATGTTGTCAGTGGTCCGTTCGTCAGCTCGTGGTCGGTCAGCTGGCCGTAGCGGTGACGCTGGCGCCGCCAGGTCCGAACAGGGTCATGGTGCCGTCTTTGAGCTTCACGGTCACCTTGGGGCCCGCGTCGATCGGGTCGTTCGGCCGGTAGCGGTCTCGGCCGGCCGCTGTGAACGTCAGCGCGGGCGGCTTCGTGGGGACGTCGGCCGCGATGATGCCGCCTTGGGGGTCGACCGAGTACCAGCCGGCGACCGATGCGGTGCCCGCCGTGAGATTGACGTAGGTGCGTATGTCGCCATCGTGGAACATCGTGCCGGCAAGGGTGGTTTTGCGGATGGCGCCGAAGGTGTCTTCGAGGGACGCGCGCTCCTTGCGGCCTTCGTCGGTCTTCCCGTCGAGTAGGGCCAGTACGCGTTGCTCCATCGCTTTGAAGTCGGCCGCCTGAGCGGAGCCGTTGGGCGGAAACAGTCGTGTGATGGCGTCGGCGCCGTGTGCCTTGATCGTGATCTCGTTGCCGGCGGGGGTGACGTCGAAGGTGCCGCCGGTGTTGAGCGTGTACGTTCCGGCGGTGGCCTTCGAGGCTTGGCCGCCACCGGTCGGCCTGCTGGGCGCGGGAATCGGTG
This sequence comes from Streptomyces zagrosensis, assembly GCF_014203645.1. Taxonomy (GTDB): domain Bacteria; phylum Actinomycetota; class Actinomycetes; order Streptomycetales; family Streptomycetaceae; genus Streptomyces; species Streptomyces zagrosensis. Next base: position 71,302 of record NZ_JACHJL010000018.1, read on the forward strand.
TGCCGGCCAACAGTGCCGGTGCCACCTTCTTCAAAAGTTGCTCGGCGGACACCTTGGGCTTGTTGGACGCGATCGCGATCACCTGCTGTTTCTCGGGGACCCACAGGGCGACGGCGCTGTGGCCCACATCGCCACCGCCGCCGGCGGTGGCGAGGAACGGTTCGCCGTAGCGGGAGGCGTCGTGCGCCACCCACCCTGGCGTCTCGGCTTGGCCCTCGCCATGGTCGTAACCGGGCGTGCTGATGGCCCGCGCCGATTCGGCTGACACCAACTGTCCCGTGAACAACGCATGCGTCCACGCCGCGAGATCGCCGGCGCTCATTGATAGCCCACCGTTGCCGTCCAGCGCCCAGTGCGGACCGGCAAAGTCGCCCGACTCGCCGGTACGCCCATCGTCGAGGTAGCCGATGGCGCGCGGCCCGGTCGCCGCCGGCCGGCCGTCCCAAAAACCGCCGGCGATCCGACCCCCGGGCAGCCGAAGCATCTTCGACGCGGTGTACTCGCGGTAGCCGGTGCCAGACACCTTCTCGATGATCAGCGCGAGCAGTGTGTAACCGGCGTTTGAGTAGGCGTAGTCGGTGCCGGGCCCAAACGCGGGCTTCATCGCGTTGATCGCGGCCAGCGCCGCCGCGCGGTCCAGCGGCTGGTGATCGTGGCCGTGCGATCCGTTGAGCCCACTCGTGTGCAGCAGTAACTGATTGATCGTCACCTTGGCTGCTGGGCCGGTGAGTTCGGGCAGGAGGTCGCCCGCACGGTCATCGAAAGCGAGTTTGCCGTCCTCGGCGAGGTCGTAGACGGTGGCGGCGGTGACGGCCTTGGTGATCGACCCGATGTTGAACACGGTATTGACGGTATGGGGGGTCTTTGCGGCATCGTCCGCCACTCCGTACGCGGCAAGACAGCTGAACCGCCCCCCGCTCGACACGGCGACCGTCCCGCTGAAACCAGCCTGCTCCCACGCTTCGAACGCGGCGTCGAGCTGCGGATCGCACTGCTCGGCCCTGACGCTGGCGGTGGGCTTGGAGGAAGGCGCTCCCCGGTCCTTGGAACAGGAACTGAGAGCGCCTACCAGTACCAGTGCTGTCATCGTCGCGAGGGTTTTCTTGGGCATGTGAGGACCGTACGAGCCAGCCTGCGAACCGGATGTAAACGAACGAGGCGCGAGGGAGCGTCGGGCGCATCACCCACCCCTACGACGCAGAGTCGTCCGGCAAGGAACCGGGGCAAAGACGGGGCCTCATCAGCCGTGCCACACCCCGGTCGCGGCGGTGGCTGTGACGTAGTCGGCGAAGTCGCGGGGTTCACGACCCAGAGCCCGCTGAACACCGTCGGCGAGCTGAGCGAAGCGGCCCTCACTGATCCAGCCGAAGAGCATGTTCAGCAAGGCGACGTAGTCCTGCGGCAGTCCCTGCCGCGCGGCGTAGGCCGCGAAGTCGGCCGGTGAGACGGGACGGTAGGAGATGTCCCGGCCAGTGGCCTGTGCGATGGTCTCGCTCACGGCACCCAGGCTCAGTAGTCGGGGCCCGGACAGCTCGTACGCCTGCCCGCCGTGGCCGTCTTCGGTGAGGGCCGCCACGGCGACGTCGGCGATGTCTTCGACGTCAACGAACGGCTCGGTGCCGCCCCCGGTTGGCAACACGACGACGCCGCTGACCAGTTGCCCACGGAAAAAGGACTCCTCGCTGAAGTTCTGCGTGAACCAGGCCGGCTTCAGGAGCGTCCACTCCGCGCCCGATTCCCGTACCGCGCGCTCGCTGGGAAGCTTCTCCTCGCCCTCGGGCACCACCCAGTCACGGTGGGACAACAGCACCAGCCGCTCGACACCACTGGCCACGGCGAGCTTGCTGAAGGAACTCAGCGATGTTGCGGCGTCGCTGAGCTGTGAGTCGATCAGATAGGCCGCTCCGACACCCTCCAGCACCGGCTCCCAGGTGTTCTCGTCATTCCAGTCGAAGCGGGTCGGCCCCTTCCGAGAGGCCGCCCGCACTTCGTATCCGCGCAGCCGCAGCCGGGAGGCGACGCGGCGCCCCGTCTTGCCCGTGCTGCCAAGGACCAGGATCGGTTTCGTCATCATGTGACCAGTCAAACGGTGCGCCGGTGAGTTACGGAATGGTCTATGAGCTCATATCGATGTCTCAGCGTCTAGAGTTGCCTCATGGACCCGTTGGCGAGCCTTTTGTACGAGGTGCGCTCTGACGGCGCCCTGTTCAGCCGGAACATCGTGGCCCCGCCCTGGGCGGTCCGCTTCGCCGATGGGACGCCGCTCGCGGTCATCACCATGCTGCGCGGCGCGGGCTGGGTTGTCCCCGATGGCGCCGCACCTGTCGCGCTCGGCCGTGGGGATGTGGCCGTCGTAGCCGGGGCGGAGCCGTTCACCATCGCTGACGACGCCGGCGCCGGGGCACCGCCGCTGTACGTGGTGCACCCCGACCAATGCACGACGGCAGCCGGCGAAGACGTGAGCGACGACGTCATATTGGGCCTTCGCACCTGCGGGAACAGCCCGGATGGCTCGACCGTGCTGCTCACAGGCAGCTATCAGGTGGACGGCCGAGTCTCCGAACGGCTGCTGAGCGGGCTTCCCCGGGTGCTTGTAGTGCACCACGACGGCAAGCTCGGCCCGATTCTGGCCCTCACCGACATGGAGATCAGCCGGGACGATCCAGGACAACAGGCCGTTCTCGACAGGCTCCTGGACCTGCTGTTGCTGGCCACGCTGCGGGAGTGGTTCACCCGCCCGGAGGCCGATCCGCCCGCGTGGTACCGGGCGCTTGGCGACCCCGTCGCGGGCAGGGCACTGCGACTGATCCACGACCGGCCCGCGCACCCGTGGACCGTCACGGCACTCGCCGAGGAGACCGGCGTATCGCGAGCCACCTTCGCCCGCCGCTTCAGCGACCTGGTCGGCGAGCCGCCTGTGGCCTACCTGACCGGCTGGCGCCTCGCGCTGGCAGCCGATTTGCTGGTGGGTACGGAGGCCACCGTGGAATCGATCGCCCGACAGGTCGGTTACCGCAGCGCCTTCGGGTTGAGCGTGGCCTTCAAGCGTGTGTACGGAACCCGCCCCAGCCAGCACCGCGCAGCCCCCGCCACGACTGTTGGCCATGGCTAGAAACGCACCGAGCGGCGCAGGCAACGGATCACCACACCGCGCTCGCTGCGAGTCAGGCTCAACGCGTCCAGCAGCTTGACGGCGTAGCCGAGAAGACCGTCCAGCGACTCGCCGCCCTGCTCAACGCGCCTTGCTCAGCGGCATACGCCCATGCCGGTCAGACCAGGCCCGAGCCATGAGCAACACCAAGACCCTGCACGGTGGATGGTGCTCATGTGCCGATGGTCGCCAGGGAGACCCACAGGGCGAGGACCGAGGCGAGCAGGGCCGCGGGGACTGTCAGCACGCCCAGGAGGGTGAACTCCCGCAACCGCACGTCGTGGCCGTGTTGGTGGGCGATGCGCCGCCACAACAACGTGGCCAGGGAGCCGGCGTACGTGAGGTTGGGACCGATATTGACGCCCAGCAGGACGGCGAGGACCGCTCCGGGCCCGGAAGGTGCGGCCAGGGGTGCGAGGGCGAGAACGGCGGGCAGATTGTTGATCAGATTCGCAAGCAGCGCGGCGAGCGCGGCCATTCCCAGCAGCGCGGGCAGGGAGGTGCCATCGGGCAGCACACGACCGAGGGCGTCGCCAAGCCCGTTATCGACCACTGCCCGCACCACCACACCAAGAGCGAGGACGAACGCGAGGAACGGCAGGGCAGCAGAGCGCACGACCGCGGCCGGGGTGACCTCGCGCCGAGCTAGGGCGCGTACGGCCATCACTGCCGCGCCGGCCGCAGCGACCCATGCGGGGTCAGTGCCGAACGCGGAGGCCACCGCGAACCCGGCCAGCGTCGCGGCCACGGTCACCAGGGCGAACAGCGGCAGCTCCGGCGCCTTGTCCGCCTTTACCGGCTTGACGGGAACATCGAGGTCGGCGGCGAAGAAGCGGCGGAAAACGGCGTACTCGACCGCGATGGCGGCCAGCCACGGCAGCAGCATCAGCAACGCAAAGCGAGTGAACGTCAGCCCCGTGGCGGTGAAGGCGAGCAGGTTCGTCAGGTTCGACACCGGCAGGAGCACGGAGGCCGTATTGGCTAGGTGGGCGCTGGCGTAGACGTGCGGCTTGGGGCGGGCGCCCATGCTGCGGCCCGTGGCGAAGACCACGGGGGTGAGCAGGACCACGGTGGCGTCCAGACTGAGCACGGCGGTGATCACCGAGGCCAGGGTGAAGACCGCGCCGAGCAGCCGGCGCGGCCGGTGGCTGGCCCAGCGGGCCATCCAGGTCCCGCAAGCGTGAAAGAGGCCCTCGTCGTCACAGAGCTTGCCGAGCACCAAAACCGCAGCCAGGAAGCCGATCACCGGTCCGAGTCGGACGGCTTCCTCTCCTACGTCCTTCAGCGGAAGCGCACCAGCGGCGATCAAGAGAGCGGCGGCGGGCACCGCAAAGACCGCCTCGGGCCAGCGGAACGGACGCACGACGGCGCACCCCAGCACCACGACCAGCGCGGCGACGGACAACAACTCAAGCAGCATGCCCACGATCATGAGGGCCGCAGCCCTCGCTCCGTGCCTCGCCCCCGCCCTACGGCCCCGGCCCAGCCACTGTGGAACAGCCCAACCGGCAGTCGGACGCGGGCGAGCATGTCCCACTGGGTTCTGGCCCCAATCGGCGGGATGGCACAGGAGCTCATGCCAACCCGCCGTACGCCGCCCCGCCGATGCGATGGGCCGCGTCAACGGGGCGGGAAAGGTTTTCATCCGTAGGAGTGGTTTGTCGCCCGCCTGTTGGTGCCTTCAGCGTGCCGTCTGGACACTGTCCCAGGGCAATGCGGGTGGGCCGAAAGGAGCAGGCATGGACGACGGCAGGATTCTGGTTGCGGTAGGGGAGCACCCCCGGGCCGAGGGGGCAGCGGCCGAGCAACTGCGAAGGGTCCGCGCGGCGGTCGAGGCGGGTGGCTTCGACGTCCGTTGGGTCGTCACTGCGGGGGATGCAGAGGCGGTGCTGCGCACGGAGGCCGGGCTGGCGGCGGCGCTCGTGGCGTGGGACCTGCCGGGCGAAGGAACGGCGCAACAGCCGGGCGACGAGCCGGGCGGCGCCCGCGTACTGCGCTGGATCGGCCGACGCTACCAGGACCTGCCGGTGTTCTTGGTGATGGCGGATGAGGGCGTGCGGGACCTGCCGCTGTGGGTGTCGGAGTCGGTGGTGGGCTACATCTGGCCCCTGGAGGACACCCCGGGCTTCATCGCGGGCCGCATCACCGCGGCGGCCCGCGCCTACCGGGAGGCGGTGCTGCCGCCGTTCTTCCGGGCGCTGCGCCGCTTCGACAACGCGCACGAGTACTCGTGGCACACTCCGGCTCACTCCGGAGGCGTCGCGTTCTTGAAATCGCCCGCGGGCCGGGCCTTCCACGACTACTTCGGCGAGCGGCTGCTGCGCAGCGACCTGTCGATCTCGGTCGAGGAACTGGGCTCGCTGTTCGAGCACACCGGGCCGATCGGTGACTCCGAACGCAACGCGGCACGAGTATTCGGGTCCGATCTGACGTACTTCGTGCTGCACGGCGACTCCACCTGCAACCGGCTGGTAGGCCACTTTTGCGTCACACGGGACGAACTCGCGTTGGTGGACCGCAACTGCCATAAGTCGGTGCTGCACGGCCTGGTCGTGTCCGGAGCCCGGCCGGTCTACCTTGTCCCCACCCGCAACGGCTATGGCCTGGCCGGCCCGCTGCCCCCGGCCGAGATCGCACCGGAGGCGGTGGCGGCGAGGATCGCGGCACACCCGCTGGCCGAGGGTGCGGTCACCGTCGACGCCCAGTACGCGGTGTTCACCAACTCCACCTACGACGGCCTGTGTTACGACGCCGCAGCGGCGGCCCGCGCCTTGTCCGCGAGCACGCCCCGGTTGCACTTCGACGAGGCCTGGTTCGCCTACGCCCGGTTTCACCCGCTTTACGCCGGCCGCTACGGCATGTCGGTAGACGAGCAAACGCTGCCCGGCCCCGACCGGCCCACGGTGTTCTCCACCCAGTCCACGCACAAGTTGCTGGCGGCGTTGTCACAGAGCGCCATGGTGCACGTGCGGTCCGCGCCGCGGGCGCCGGTCGAGCACGACCGGTTCAACGAGGCGCTGATGATGCACGGCACCACCTCGCCGCTGTACCCGATGATCGCCTCGTTGGACGTGGCCACCGCGATGATGGACGGGCCGCAGGGCCACTGGCTCCTCGATGAAGCGATCACCGAGGCGGTCCGTTTCCGCCAGGAAATGGTGCGTATTCGGCGCCGCATCGAGGCCGCCGGGGACCGTCCGGCGTGGTTCTTCGGGGTGTGGCAACCCGAGACGGTCACCGACCCGGCGAGCGGAGCGCGGCTGCCGTTCGACGAGGCCCCGCCGGAGCTGCTGCGCACCGAGCCATCCTGCTGGCAACTGGAGCCCGGCGCCGAGTGGCACGGCTTCCCGGGGTTGGCCGATGGCTACTGCATGCTCGACCCCATCAAGGTCACCGTGACCTGCCCGGGGATCAACGCGATCGGAGAGACGGACGCCTGGGGCATCCCGGCGCGAGTGCTGACCGCGTATCTGGCGACGCGGAACATCGTCGTGGAGAAGACCGACAGCTACACCACGCTGGTGCTGTTCTCGATGGGCATCACCAAGGGCAAGTGGGGGACGCTGCTGGACGCCCTGATGGACTTCAAGGCGCTGTACGACAGTGCGGCGCCACTGGAGCGGGTCCTGCCTGGCGTGGTCGCCGAACACGGCCGCCGGTACGTCGGGCTGACGCTGCGCGACCTGTGCCAGGAGATGCACGAGCAACTGTGCGCCGCCCGTCTGGTGGAGGTGCTGGACAGCGCCTTCCAGCAGTTGCCCGAGCCCATCGCTCCGCCACAGCAGTGCTACCAGCGGCTGATCAGAGGGGGCACCGAACGCATCCGGTTGGCGGAGGCGGCGGGCCGGGTCGCAGCGGCCATGGTGACGGTGACCCCGCCGGGAATCCCGGTACTGATGCCTGGCGAGAGCGTCGGCGCCGTGGACGGGCCGCTGCTGCGCTACCTCACGGCCCTGGAGGACTTCGACCGTCGCTTCCCAGGCTTCCGCAGCGAGACGCACGGGGTGACCGTCGCCCCCGACTCCGGCGACTACCTCATCGAATGCCTGCGCCCGGAGACGAACCCGGAGCCCGAAGAACACCCTCGCAATCGCCGCACGACCACCCCGGCCCAGCGCCGCGACACCGACTCGGCCCGCTTCGGAGGGCAGGGGTAGCGGTCACGGCGCCACCGAGAACGTGAGCGAGCCGCCCGGTTGCCGAACGGAGCGGCTCGCTCACGAGGGCCGCTAACGCTGTCGGCGTCACGGCACGCGAGACCGAAGCCAGACCCGGCATGTGTCAGCGGTCTTGGAACGCTCTGGGCCTTACCTCGGTGTTCCCTTACCCGGCCGGCCCATACGGTTTCAGATACGTCCATGACACGCGCCCGGTGCGCCGCGATGTACGCCCGGTGCGCCCTTGCGACACGCCCGGTACGGTGTGCCCGTGACTACAGACTTCGCGGTGCACGCGGCTTCTCCCGACGACGGGGAGGTGGTTGGCGAGATCCACGTCGCGTCCTGGCGCGCCGCCTACGCCGGCTTCTTCTCTCCGGACTTCTTCGACGAGGCGCTGCGAAGACGCCGCACCCGATGGCACGGCGTGCTCACCGAGCAGACGGGGAACACACTCCTGCTCGGCGCGCAGGACGGGCGACAGTTGGCGTTCTCCTACTTCGGGCCCGAGCCTTCGGAGCCGGACTCGGTGGAGATCTTCGGCTTCTACGGCCACCCGGACGGCTGGGGGTCCGGTATCGCAAAGGCCCTGATGACCGCCTCCCTGACCGCGATTCGGGCGACGGGCGCGCGCCGGATTCACCTGTGGACCCTGCGGGACACGCCTCGATCGCGCCGCTTTTATGCCAAGCACGGCTTCACCGAGTCGGGCGTCGTTCGCGACTTCGACTACGGTGACGGCAACCCACTCCAGCAGGTTCAGTACGAACTGATCCTGCACTGAGGCCCACGGGGCTCGGACCCATATGGTCGGCTCCCTTTCGCCCGCACGTGTGTGGAGTCCAGGACAATCCAACTCCACGTGCCCGGCACCCGCCGTCCAAGTCGGCACGCCACGGCCTGCGCGTGCTGGGCAGCCGCCGATCCGCGAACTGTCGTGCGCCCCGCACGCTGTACCCGAAGCCTGCCGGCACCGCCCGGGCCCGCTGGGTAGCGTCTTCGCCGAGGGCCCGGGCCGGTACGTCCCATGGTTCCCCATGGATGCAACAGGCGTGGGGTACGTTCGGGGCGGCTCCTTGCAGCGGGACGAACCGGGCGCCCAGCGGTTCAGCGGGTGGCAAGGAGTTCGAGCGTGTCGATCACCCGGTTCGAGAAACCCCACTCGTTGTCGTACCAGGCGACTACCTTGACGTGCCGGCCATCCACGCGGGTGAGAGCGGAGTCGAAGATCGATGAGGCCGGATTGCCCGTGATGTCGGAGGACACGAGCGGATCGTCTGAGTACTCAAGGACACCGGCGAGCGGCCCCTCCGCCGCGGCGCGGTACGCCGCCAGCACGTTCTCGCGGGTCACCTCGCGGGTGACGGTCGTGTTGAGTTCGACGATCGAGCCCACCGGAACCGGCACGCGGATCGAGTCGCCGGACAGCTTGCCGTCGAGGTTCGGCAGCACGAGGCCGATCGCCTTGCCGGCACCCGTCGTGGTCGGCACGATGTTGACAGCGGCGGCGCGGGCACGGCGGGCGTCGCGATGCGGACCGTCGTGCAGGTTCTGCTCCTGTGTGTAGGCGTGCACCGTCGTCATGAAACCGTGCTCGATGCCGGCGAGTTCGTCGAGCACTGCGGCCAGTGGCGCGAGTGCGTTGGTCGTGCACGAGGCGTTCGAGACAATGGTGTGCAGGGCCGGGTCGTAGGCGTCGGTGTTGACGCCGAACGCGAGGGTGACATCGGCGCCGTCTGACGGCGCGCTGACGAGGACCCTCCGCGCGCCCGCGTCCAGGTGGGCGCGTGCGGCCTTGGCCGATGTGAAGCGGCCAGTCGCCTCAAGCACGATATCGACACCGAGTTCGGCCCAGGGCAGCCGCGCCGGTTCGCGCTCGCCGAGTACCACGATGCGACGGCCATCGACGAGCAGAGCCTGCCCGTCTGTGGTCACCGGTCGTCCGAGCCGACCGGCCGTCGTGTCGTAGGCGAGCAACCGGGCCAAAGTGGCAGGCTCCGTGAGGTCGTTGATAGCGACGACCTCAAGGCTGCTGCCGCGTTCGAGCAGTGCGCGCAGCACATTGCGTCCGATGCGGCCGAATCCATTGATGGCAATACGAGTCATGGGTGGCTGTCCTTTCGGTTCGCCACCAGCCTCGCGTGTCAGATCCGGGCGTGGCCCTGGCGTGAGCGCCAAAGGATCGAAAGGATCGCGCCAAACGCGCCACGCGGCGGCCTAGCTGCCCTTGGCGAACGTCCTTCGATACTCACTCGGCGTGGTGCCGAGGATGCGCTGGAAGCGCAGCCGCAAATTCGCACCGGTGCCCAGGCCGACATCGTTGGCGATCTGCTCGACGCTGCGCCCGGAACTCTCCAGCAGTTCCCGGGCCACGTCGATGCGCGCGCGCATGACCCACTGCATCGGCGTGTACCCCGTGTCTTCGACAAAGCGCCGAGAGAAGGTGCGTGGTGATACCGCCGCATGGCGGGCGAGCACCTCCAAGGTGAGCGGCTGGCCGAGCCGGTGCAACGCCCACTCGCGGGTACTGGCGAACCGCTCCCCGAGCGACTCCGGCACGCTACGAGGGACATACTGTGCCTGACCACCACTGCGGTACGGGGCTGCCACTAGCCGCCGGGCTGCGTGGTTCGACGCGGCCACCCCAAGGTCGCCACGCAGCATGTGCAGACACAGGTCGATACCCGAGGCGGCACCGGCCGAGGTCAGCACGCTGCCCCCATCGACGAACAGGACGTTCTCATCGACCTGGACGAGCGGGTGCTTTGTTGCTAGCGCCCGCGTGTAGTGCCAGTGTGTCGTGGCACGTTTACCGTCGAGCAGGCCCGTGGTGGCGAGCGCGAAAGCGCCTGTCGAAATGGCAGCCAGTCGCGCGCCCCGAGTATGGGCCGCGATCAGGGCGTCGATGACGACCTGCGGCGGATCATCGCGGTCCGGGAGCCGGTAACCGGGGATGAAGATGATGTCGGCCCACGCCAGCGCGTCGAGGCCGTGGGCGACGTCGTACGACAGGCCGTCACCGCCGCTCACCAGGCCGGGCGCTGCGCCGCACAGCCGCACCTCGTACGGCATGCTCGCGCGGGTGGTGAATACCTGCGCGGGAATGCCGACATCGAGCGGTTTCGCACCTTCAAGCACAAGGACGGCAACGGGACGCAGAGGGGAAGCTGACACGGCGATCAGAGTAGGCAGTGAAGAGTTGAGGCGCGAAGTCGATACAGCCGCCAGCACCACCTCCTCAGTGACCCGCTCCGGCAACCCTTCGGGGTTGCCTCGCCGGCGATCGCTGCGAAGCCTTTCCCACCCGCGTCCCGTAACAGCCTGACGTTGGCGCGACGCGGGCCTGCGCCTCAAGGCGGCAAGCCGGGAACGACGGCGACCTCCCGATCGCTTAGCAGCTGCGAGGCGTTTCACCGGGCATCTCCACCCATCCACCCCCGGCCCATCGCGCAAGAGCCTTGCGAAGACCGGACCGTCCCGGGAGGCCTCAACACTCTCCCAAAACCGAGCGATCACTGCACGATCGGAGCTCAAACGCCCCCGGGCGCCGAATTTCTGCGGCATGCACGGGCCTTGACCATCCAGTTTTGCACTGGATAGCGTGCGGCCACCGACTGGGTGGCCAGCCCAAGCCCGACCGTAAAGGCCGATGCGTTCTCGGGGACTTCCCGCTCTTCCGCTCGGCCGCTCGGTTCCTCAGCGTTCACGGAGTCACCTTCATGTGCGATGCATGCTGTCCCATTCCCCCCGGCCCCCGCCTGGGGCGGGCCCAGTTCCTCAAGCTGATCGGGGCCGGCGCCGCCGCGGCCACCCTGTCGGGCACGGCGCTCGCGGGAACCGCCGCCGCCGCACCCCGCGGTGCGGCGGGCGGTGGCGGCGGTCCTCTCCTCGTGGACAACGTCCGCGGCTACACCATCGATCGCCGCGGGCGGCTGCGCCGCTTCTCCCGCATGCTCGTCACCCCGGGCGGCAGGGTCGCGGCCATCGACCCCGGTGCGGCGCGGGGCGTTCGCCGCCTGGACGGGCGCGGCCGTGTTCTGCTTCCCGGACTGCACGATGCCCATGGTCACCTGTGGGGCATCGGTGCACTCGCCGTCCAACTCGACGTGTCCGGCACCCGGTCGTTGCAGGAGGCGCTAAACCGGCTCGCCGCGTACGCCACCGCGCACCCTGAGCAGACGTGGATTCAGGGTCGTGGCTGGAATGAGGTCATCTGGGGCCTGGGGCGGCTGCCCACTGCCCGGGACCTGGACTCGGTCGTATCCGACCGCCCGGTGTGGCTCGTGCGGGTGGACGGGCACGCGGGCGTGGCCAATTCCAAGGCGCTGGAGCTGTCCGGTGTCACGGCAAACACCCCCGACCCGTCCGGCGGCCAGATCGTGCGAGACGCTTCCGGCGCCCCGACAGGCGTCTTCGTCGATACGGCGAAGACGTTCGTCACCTCCCTGCTGCCGGAACCGACACTCGACGACGTACAGGCCAGAGCCCTGGCCGCGCAGACCCGCCTCAACGCCGTCGGCCTGACGTCCGTGTCCGAAGCCGGCACCAGCGCGGACGGCGTCGTCGTCCTGCGCCGACTCGCCTCCCGCGGGGAACTGACGCTGCGTCTCAACGCCTTCTTGGACTACGAGGCGTTCACCGAGGTCGGCGCGGACGCACGGACGGACTCGTTCGCCAAGGACATGCTGCGCGTACGTACCGTCAAGCTCTACATCGACGGGGCACTGGGCAGCCACGGGGCGGCGCTGATCGAGCCTTACAGCGACAGACCGTCGACCAAAGGGCTGCTCATCATGGAGCCGGCGGAGCTCAATCGGCGCGTCGAGCGGATTCTGCGCGGCGGCTACCAGGCCGCCGTGCATGCGATCGGCGACCTCGGCAACCGCGTCGTCCTCGACGCGTACGAGCTGGCCTTCAAAAGCGTGGGCAACCGGGGCCTTCGGCACCGGATCGAGCACGCCCAGATCATCGCCCCGCACGACATTCCGCGCTACAAGCGGCTAGGCATCATCGCCTCGATGCAGCCGGTGCACGCCACCGACGACATGAACATGGCCGAGACCAGGCTGGGGCCGGACCGCATCAAGGGCGGCTATGCCTGGCGCACCATGCTCGACCAGGGCACGGTCGTCGCCTCCGGCTCGGACTTCCCCGTCTCGTCCGAGAATCCCTTCGACGGCTTGCACGCGGCCATCACCCGCACCGACCGGGAGGGCAAGCCAACCGGCGGCTGGTACCCGGAGCAGGCCATGACCCCGGTCGAGGCCCTGCGCTCGTTCACCGTAGACGCCGCGTACGCCGCGCATCAGGACAAGGTGCTGGGCGGCTTGGTGCCGGGCAAGTGGGCCGATTTCATCCTGGTTGACACGGACCCGTTCGAGCTGCCCGCGGGGCGCGCCCTGTGGCAGACGAAGGTCCTCCAGACCTGGGTGGGCGGTCACCGCGTCGGCGAGTACGGCGCGCTGTAACGCGTGCGAGGGGCGTGCCGCCTCCCCATCTGGGGTGGTGGGGACACGCCCCTCGGCCACCGCTGGGTCCACAAGCCCCGGCCGACCGGGTGCCGTCCCTGGGCTCGAACAAGCGGCAAGGGTGATGTGCGGCCACAGGGGGAAGGCGTCGCGTCGTTCCTGCTCTGAGCAGGAGGGCGGGCGTGGGCCCCTTCGTCGAGCACCGTGCACTTGAAGCGTTCGAACGTGCCGTTGGTCTGCGGCCGGTGGGGCTGGGGGTGCTTGTGGGCGGTCGCAAAACCCGGAAGGTCGATGACCCGGTGACGGCTCGTAAGGTCTGCGCGCGGTAGTCGCGCTCGAAGCGGGAGGTACGCCGCAGCAGCCACACATCGAGGGCGTCCGTGACGCGTGTGGCCCACCGACCCTGCACATCGCCGAAGACGTTACCGGCGAAGGCCACGACCGCGATCAGTAGTTCCTAACCTGCCAACGCAGGTACACAGGGTGAACGAATGACGGCCGGGTAGGCATGTGACGTGACTGTCACGTAGGGCACCAGGGCGTTCTTGCTCACTTCCCATGGCGTCAGCGGCTGCCAACGTCATCGCCCTCAGCAGGTTGGCTATGGGCTGCCCCGGAATGCGCGGCGGTCCCAGGCACGGAGCGGCTGTCCTGTGGGTCGTGGCCTGGCTGTTGTGCCAGCCCCGCGGCCTCTTTGGCAGGGCGCAAGGACATCACCAGCACAGCTGCCCCAAGGAGTGCAATGACCATGATCCAGGCCGCACCGACGTGCATAGCGTGAATGAACGCGTCATCGGCAGCGTGCGTAAGAGTGGGTTGGTGGGTCGAGGCGGCGACGCGCCGGGCCTGTTCGGCGGAAACCCGTGCCCGGTCCTGCACCGGCCCGGGCAGATCGCTCAGCGAGCCATCGATCGCGCGCCGATACACGATCGACATGATCGTGCCGCCCACCGCGATCCCGATCACGCTGCCGGTCTGTCGCACGGTGTTGGTGACGGCCGATCCGGCACCGGCCCGTTCCAACGGCAGGGAGCTGATCAATGCTGCCGTCACTGGGCCGATCACCACGCCGATGGTCAGGCCCTGGACGAACAACAGGCCCTCGATCCAGATGAGTGGCGTGTGTAGTCCGAGCAGTCCGTACCCACCCATGGTCAAGGCCGCCACAGTGAACGCTGGCGCGGTGACGGACAGCAGTGACCAGCGGCGCACCAGGCGTGCGCCCAGGGGCGCCCCCAGGAGCGCACCGCACGCGGTCGGGAGACTGGCCAAGCCCGCCTGCATCGGCGAAAAGCCGCGTGCGCCCTGTAGGTAGAACGCGTGGTAGAAGGTGACGGCGGCTACGGCAAAGAGGAGCAACCCGAGCGCCACATTGCCGCCACCGAAGGCACGTTGCGCGAGCAGTCGGGGATCGAAGCTGGGCGCCTTGATGCGCAATTCGACCAGTACGAACACGGCCAACAGGACCAGGCCGACGACAATTGGCGCCCAGACATCAATACGGCTCCAGGCGGTCACCTGCCCCGCACGGATCAACCCGTAGGCCAACGCCGCGAGACCGCTGATGGACAGCAACATTCCAGCCGGGTCCAGTGGCCGCGCGACAGGGCTGCGGAAATTCGGGACCAGCATGGCGATCCCGACCAGCGTCAGTGCCACGAGCGGGAGATTGATCAGGAAGACCGAGCCCCACCAGAATTGGTCGAGAAGTACCCCTGCCAGCACCGGCCCTGCGGCCATTCCCACGCCGGCGGATGCCGAGAAGATGCCGATCGCGGTTGCTCGCGCGGGGCCGGTGAAGATCCACATGAGGATGGCCAAGGTGGCAGGCATGATCAGCGCGCTGCCTACGCCCATCGCGGCGCGAGCGGTGATGAGTTGGCCTGCGTCGCCCGCGTACGCCGCCCACACCGAGGACCCGGCGAAGACCGCCAATCCAGTGGCGAGCACGGTCCGGTGACCGAAGCGATCGCCCAGAGCGCCTGCGGTGAACATCAAGGTGGCGAAGGCCAGGGTGTACGAGCCCGTGGCCCATTGAAGCTCATCCGGGCTGGCGTCCAGGCCGTTGACGGGGTCTGCAAGGGTCTCCAAGGTGGTGCTCAGGACGGTGTTCTCCAGCCAGATCAGCAAAGAGCACAACATGAGAACGGCAAGGATCAACTGCTGCCTGGACTTCGGCAACGTTGGGGACGCGGTCATGAATACCTTCGGGTGCGATCGGTAAAGACCTGACGATTGAGAAGACGTAGGCAAGGTAGGTAATCGTCACGCCTCTGTCAATTCCTAGGTACCCGTGCGGAAACTGCTGGCTGGTGGGTTAGTAGGGGCATGTCGCCGGACTTCTGTCAATTGAGTGGCCATGAGCAAACTGCTGCTTTGTGCGGGGTGCTGAGGGCATATCGCCGCACCCTTGTCAATTTCTGAAAACGTTGTTTTATCTCGCACACCATTCAGCCTGCCAAAATGGGTCTGTTGCCATGTCAGCTGCTTCGGGAGTGGCGCATCAGGCGAGGTCGAGAAATGCCAGTGGCCGACTGAAGGGGCCCGAAGGACGTCCCGTCGAGGGTGGCCGCGATGTTCGTGCGGCCTGCCATCTGCAACAGGTCGATCACGAAGCCGCGGAGGGTGGCCATGTGGTCCCGGCAGCGGCCGATCGGACCTTGGGGGCGACCCCGACGAAGGCGGAGAAGCGGCGAAGGGCGGAGAAGCGGCGAAGGGCGGAGAAGCGGCGAAGCCCGCCCGACCTGCTACCTGGCGCGGTGGCTGCGCCTAGCGGGCCCGGGGGGCTTCGACCTTCTGGGTGCTGTACGTGAGCGGACGCTTCGGCGGGAGGTGTGTTACGAAAGCGCACGACGCGGGCAGCGAGCATCCGTCCTCGGCAGGGTGGTGAGGAGGTGCCGATGGCCGCACCGCGTACGTGTGTGCCGGGTGCGCGTCAGTACACGCAGGCGGTACAGCTCTTTGCCGAGGGCGAGGGCGAGGGCGAGGCGGCAAGGGGTGCGTCGGCGGGCCGCCCGGGAGAACTCCTGCGTGGAAACCGTAGCTCCTAGGGCGCGGACCACGGAGGCCGCAGCGCCACTCGCACATCAGTTATGGCGAGCACCAACGGTTTACCTGCTCCACCGCCATACCGGCACGAAAGGCCGAGGTTGGATGTCGGCAATGCTGCCGAGTCGGAGCCTTACGACAGCGTGGCGATGACAAGTGCAGCGATTGCGAGTGCGGTGATATGCGCGGTCTGGTCCACGTGTTCCGCTCCTCCCTTTTTGAGTATTTCACTTTGAAGGCTCTTTATCATCCACAACTCCACCGGCCAGCGGCGATCAATGAAGGAGTGGCTAGCGCCTATCCACACCAGAGCGGCCATGGAAACAGGAACGCTACAGTCCAGGTCCAGCAGCAGCGCACCCACAATGAGCAGGATGGCCGAAATCGTCACATGTGTGATCGCATGCGTGAAATTGGCACGCCTTCCACTCGCGGTCTTCGCGTCTTTGAGTGCTGCTTGATGGTCCGTCTGAAACGGGTAGTCGGCTAACAAATGGGCGACGTACAGCAACACGAAAATCGATGCGAACACAGGTAATCTCCTCAAGAAGGCAGGGCCCAGCGGTGGGTAATTCGTGACTGCCGACCACCTCGCCTACCGTCCAAAAGTGCTCATCCGCAGCCCTCTACTGCCTTTCGGGGCCGCCATGGGCCGCCCATGGGGGCCAGCTTCGAAGAACTCTACGGTGGTGCCTGCTAAGTGCTCACCGTGCATTGGTTCGGCGCTGGGCCCGCGGTCCCCGATCCCGCTGCCGGGTCGGATGTGCTGCGCGCGCCCGGTTCGCCCTGGCCCGTTCCGCTCGGGTCACGCAGATGCTGCCCCGAGGCCCGGTATGCCGGCCCCGTGTGGGCTTACCGGCGCACATGCGCCGAGCTGCGGGACCGCCGGGCAACTCCGCGCCACGGTCACCGCGTTCGTGACCTCGGGGGGTCCGCCAGGCATCGGCACGGCAGGCTCGGCCTTGGCAACTGGCGCGCTGAAACGTCGAGCGTGAGTGGGACGCGACACCCGCCGGGACGGTGGCGTGCAGGTGGGGCAGGCGGGACGATATTGCAGGGAATCGTGCCGAACAGCCCTGATGCGGTCAGGGCGTTGGGGCGATCGTTCGTTGACATGGGAAACAGGGGGTCTCTTCGTGTTACGCATGATGGTGTCCAGCGTGGTGTTGTCGGCCTTGGTTGCGGCATCCTCGGTTTCCGTTGCCCAAGCGGCGCCGGAGTCATCGGTGACCGCGCGGAACGCGGGCAAGGTGATGCGGGAACTGCCACTGCCCGCGGGCGACTTGGTGTCCACCGCCGCATTCATGAACGATGCCGGTCAGATCGTCGGTACCACCGATGACGGCCGAGGGCACTACCACCCGGTCAGATGGGAGGCAGACCGCTCCATCACCCACCTAGCAACCTTGAACGGGCCCACCCACCCCGGGACCAAGGCACTGGCCGCGGACGGCACCGTCGCCGGTTCCGCTGCCACCCCGGACGGGCATGAGCACGCGGTGACGTGGGGCGGGGCGGGCGCTCTCATGCGCCTGGAGGAGCCGACCGGTTTCGCCGACAGTGTCGCCAACGACATCAACGACCACCATGTGGCCGTTGGCTCGGTGTCCGTCAACAGCACCACCCGCCCGGTCCGGTGGGGAGCAGACGGCAAGGCCACCATGCTGGACATGCTCCTGCACATGACCCACAGCCAGGCCACGCACGTCAATGACCGAGGGGAGATCTTCGGCTGGGCCTCGCAGTACAACGCCAAGCACGCGGTGCGCTGGGACCTTAGCGGGCAGGTGACCGACCTGGGGAACCTGGGCGGGACGTGGGGCGAGGTCCGAGGTGTGAACGATCGCGGTACCGTCGTCGGCTCCGCCGGCGCCCTCAACGGGGACACCCTGGCGGCCCGCGCCTGGCCAGCGCAAACGTTTCACGCTCTCGCCGGAGCACGGCAAAGCAGCGGGGCGATCGCGGTCAACAACTCCGATGTCGCCATCGGGGGAATCGGCTACGACGCGGTGCAGTGGCAGGGCAACGAGCTGATACCGCTGCGACCCATGCCCGATGTTCGGGACACCAAAGTGCACTCGCTCAACGAAGCGGGCACCTCGACAGGGGCGTCCGGCAAGTACGCCGTCACCTGGGACGCGACCGGGCAGCCCACTGAACTACCGGTTGAGCCGAGTACCCGGTCCGCCTACGGCTGGGTCATCAACGGCCCAGGGCACGTCCTGGGGTACGCCCAGCGGTGGGGCGAGGGCCGCCGCGCCGTGGTGTGGTCCTGACCCTGCCGATCCGGTGACGAACTGAGGGGGTACGGCCGCCGCGGCGGCCGTACCCCCTCAACTCTCCTTCGCCGCCGCGAGAGGCGGCGGGTGATCAGCGCTGCTCAGTTCGACGGCGTGCTCAGCAAGCTGCTCAGCACCTTCGGCAGGTCTTCGACCGCGCCGCTGGTGTGGGCGCGCCAGGCCACGTGCCCGTCCGGGCGGACCAGTACGCATCCATCCGCCGCCACCTCACGCAACCGCTCCCAGGTGCCGTAGGGATCGCGTAGCCCCTCGGCAGCGCCGATGGTGCGCACGGTGACGGTGACCCCGGTGAGCCGGGACGCCTCGCGGGCCGCATCGTGCCACGCTTCCCCGCCCCGGCCGGTGAGCAGGACGAACCGCCCCTGGCCGACGACATCGAGGGTGGACAGCCGGCGCCGGCCGTCCTCCAACCAGGCGTGCGGCAGGCGCGCGCCGGGCCAGGTGGTCGCCTGGTAGAACAGCTCGGGGTCGGTGTCCTGGACCGGCTCGGGGGTCCCGTCGTCCACCCGGGCCCCGGCTCGGTAGCGGTAGCCGATCTCCACGCCGTGCGCGTTGACCTGGTAGTTGATCCGGTCCGTCGCTGCGGCTAGGGCGGCCCTGCGATCGGCCGCCTCCGCGGTGTCGTCGGCCAGGCCCCGCAGCAGTGCCGACTGCTCCGCAGCGCTCTGCTCGGCCGTGAAGCCCAGTGCCGCCGGAATGCCGAGGAAGTCCAGCATGCTGCGGACCGCCCGGTCCACGATCTGTCCGCCAATGGGCAGCCGCTCGCTTTGGTAGGTGTCAAGGAGCTCGGGCCCGGCGTCTCCCTCCAGCACGAGCTTGAGCTTCCAGCACAGGTTGAACGAGTCGGCGACGGCCGAGTTGAGGCCAAGACCGTTAGTGGGTGGCATCTGATGCACCGCGTCACCGACGCAGAACACCCGCCCCGACGCGTACCGGGGGGCGACGACCGCGTTGACCTCCCACGGCGAGATGGTCTTGATCTTGATGCTTACCGAGGTGTCACCGATGCTCTCGCGGATGTGCGCGACCATGCTCTCGTGGTCGTTCGGGTCGAACTCTTCGTCGGGGCCGAAGAAGCGGAGGTAAACCCACTCCTGCCAGGGCCTGATGCTGACGAAGACCCGGCCGTCGTGCGGCGGATTGCCCGGGACGGCGCCCATGTAGAGGATCGCGGGCCGGTCCTCGCTG
Source organism: Streptomyces zagrosensis (assembly GCF_014203645.1). GTDB lineage: Bacteria > Actinomycetota > Actinomycetes > Streptomycetales > Streptomycetaceae > Streptomyces > Streptomyces zagrosensis. Next base: position 90,614 of record NZ_JACHJL010000018.1, read on the forward strand.
TAACGGGACAAGTCCGCCTCGAACCAGACCGACGCCACCTTCGCGAGACCGGTCTGCCCCTCGACGGTGAGCCCCGCCTGTTCCAGCACCCGGCTCTTGGCGCCATCGGCACCGATCAGGTAGTCGCAGCGCACCACGTACTCCTGGCCCGACTGCCGGTCGGCGATGACCGCGGTGACCCCGTCCGCGTCCTGCGTCATGCGCAGGAACTCCTGGCCAAAGCGCAGCTCGCCGACCCCGGCCCGCTCGGCCTCTCGGGTCAGTATCGGTTCCAGCAGATGCTGCGCCAGGTTGCACATCTGGCTCGGGCTCGCGGCCCGGTAGTCACCGATCCGCTCCGGGCCGTTGCCGTACGCGTCGATGCGGCTGACCTCGGGGCCCGCGAACGTGGACATGAAGACGTGGTTGGAGAACAGGTGGCTCGGCGTCGCCTCGGCCAACACCTTGTCCTCGACGCCCAGGTCGCGCAGGATTTCGCCGGTGCGCTGGTTGAGCAGATGGGCGCGTGGCGTGTGCGCGCCGCCCTGGTACTTGCCGACCATCAGATGACGTATCCCGTAGCGGGACAGCGCCAGTGAGGCCGTCAGCCCGGCCGGCCCGTTGCCCACGATCAGAACCGGTACGTGGACGGTGGGGGCCTCTCGTATGGACTGCGCGGCTTCCGGCGCGGTGGTCTCGGTGGGGGCGCTCATCGGGCCACCTTCTTGGCGTAGCCCCCGTAGATGACCGAGGTGTCCTTGCCGGCCTCAAGCTGGAACCTGCGGCCGAGCTCGCCGTAGGTGATCTCCCCGCGGGCGCGGCTGCGCATCGCCCGCAGCAGCTCCAGCGGGGGCCTGGGGGAGGCGAACCCGACCAGGTCCTTGTTGTCCAGGCCGTGTGCGCGGAACAGCGCGTGCAGCTCGGCCGGCTTGATGAAGCTCTTGTAGTCGTGCAGGTCCTTCGGGGCGAAGCGGACCGGCTTCCAGTCCTGCGCCATCTTGATCATGCCAAGCCGGGAGCGGAAGGTGCGGTTGATCGTGTCGTACAGGTAGTAGCCGCCGGGCTTGAGCACCCGGACCGCCTCGCTGATGGCGCGGTTGGTGTCGGTGACGTGCTCCAGGGTGTCGCAGCAGTACACCAGGTCGAAGGAGGCGTCGGGGAACTTCAATTCCTCGGCGAAGCCCTGCTGGTACTGGATGTCAAGGCCCTGCTCACGGGCGTGTTCGGCAGCCGACTCCAGCGAGGGGCCGGACGGGTCCACGCCGGTGATGTGGGCACCCGTTTGCGCGAACCGCTCGGCGAGCAGACCGCCGCCGCACCCGATGTCGAGCACGCGCAGGCCCGTGAGGTCCAGCCGCAGCCGGTTGGTCAGCACGTCGTGGAAGTAGTCGAACCGCGGCGGGGTGAACGCCTCCAGCGTGGCGAAGGGCTGGTTGTCGTCCCACCAGGAGAGGTTGTCGTAGACGTCGTTATCGACTGGCATGTCGGTGGCTCCTCAGGAGAGCTTGATGGTCGGACGGCGGACATCGAGCCACACGGCCAGGTCGAGCACGCGCTCGAACGCCTCCCGCTCGTCCGGCTCGACGGCCTCGGGCAGGCCCCGAGCGGCCTTGGTCATGGCATCTCGGTCGAAGAACTCCACCGCGCGATGGTCGCCGGTCAGCAACTCGTCAACTTGCCGCTGGAGTTCGGATACGTAACGGAGCTCCTGGGTGTGCGGGTAGAGCGCCTTCACCCGCTCCACCACCGAGCGCGGCAGGATGTCCTGGACGGCCGCGCGCAGCAGGCTCTTCTCGCGACCGTCGAACGTCTTCATCGACCACGGCGTGTTGTACACGTACTCGACCAGGCGGTGATCGCAGATCGGCACCCGCACTTCGAGGCCGACCGCCATGCTCATCCGGTCCTTGCGGTCAAGGAGCATCCCCAGCAGGCTCGTCAGGTGGACGTAGCAAAACTCCCGCATCCGCCGCTCGTGCGCGTCCTCGCCGTCAAGCACCGGGATCTCGGCCACTGACTCGGCGTACCGCTGCTGCCAGTAGCCGGGGACGTCGAGCGTGCCGACCAGCAGGTCGGGGCTGATCAGCTTGGTGGGGTGGGACTTGGGGCTGAGGCCGGACGCCGTCACCCAGGGAAACATCTCGGCCTGCTGCACCACCGGGTGATGGAACCAGGGGTAGCCGCCGAAGATCTCGTCGGCCGACTCGCCCGATAGCGCGACCGTCGAGTGCTCGCGTACCGCCTTGAAGAGCAGGTACAGCGAGTTGTCCGCCTCGCCGAATCCGAACGGCAGATCACGGGCGGAGACCGTGGCGTGCCGCACCTCGGGGTTGGCCAGTTCCTGGTGGTCGAGCCGGATGTTGTGGTGCAGGGTGCCGACGTGCTCGACCACCTCGCGGGCGAAGGGAGCGTCCTGTGAGCCGCGCAGCTCGTCCGGGCGGAACGCCTCGGGCTGCTCGAAATCAACGGTGAAGGTACGAGTCTGCTCGCCCTGCTCCGCCAGGCGCCGCCCCGCCAAGGCGGTCAGGGCGCTGGAGTCGAGCCCGCCGGAGAGCAGCACGCACTGCGGCACATCGGCTACCAGCTGATGCTCGACGCTGTCCTCAAGGAGCTCACGGACCCGGCGTACGGTGGTCGCCGTGTCGTCGCGGTGCTCGGTGACCTCAAGACGCCAGTAGATCTTCTCCCGCAGGCCCGTGCGGTCAAGGACCACCATGCCGCCGGGCTGCACCTCGTTCATGCCCTCCCACACGGAGCGGCCGGGCTTTTTGACGAACGCGAACAGCTCGCGCATGCCGTCGGTGGTCACCACAGGCTCGACCGCCGGGTGGGCGAGGATGGCCTTCGACTCCGACCCGAAGAGCACCCCGTCCTCGGTCTCGTAGTAGTACAGCGGCTTGATGCCGAGCCGATCGCGCAGCAGGATCAGCTTCTCCGCCCGACCGTCCCAAATGCCCAGCGCGTACATGCCGTTGAGCCGGTCCGCGACGTCCTCGCCCCACTCCAGGTAGCCGCGTAGGACCACCTCGGTGTCGCTTGCGGTGCGGAAGGTGTGTCCACGGCGCCGCAGTTCGTCCCGCAGCTCCACGAAGTTGTACGCCTCGCCGCTGTACGTCAGGACCACGGGGCCATCCGGCGTCGTGGCCACCATGGGCTGGACGCCGCCCTCCAGGTCGATGACGGACAGCCGGCGGTGCCCGAGTGCCGCGGACGGCGACAACCAGGTGCCCTCGGCGTCCGGGCCCCGGCAGAGCATGGTGGCCGTCATCGCATCCAGCGCGGGCTGTTCAGTTGTCAGGTCCCGCCTGAAGGCGATCCAACCGGTGATCCCACACATACGTCCTCTTTCGTTCGATGGTCGGCAGTGAGCAGGGAGGGCGGCGGGCCAAAGCCGTCAGTGCGGAGCGGCTTTCTGCGCGGCCATGTAGGTGGGCAGGCCGTCGATGTGCGACCGCCCCACCGGGGCGAAGGAGAACCGGTTGAGCGCCTGCCCGAAGAAGGACCACGGCCGGTTGAGCTCTGCCGCCCAACGCCAGCTGAACCGGGCACCGTGCGCGGTCGGTTCCACGACGTAGTCCTCCACCAAGTAGCGGAAGATCGGACGGGTTCCCTCGACGCCGCTGAACGTCTTGCGATGCCCCTCCTCCCAGCGGAAGAACCGCTCGCGCAGGATGAAGTCACCGCCCATCTCGATCTCCCGTGTGGTGCCAACCCCAAAGGGCCGCGGCGAGGTCCAGGTGAGCCGCTTCATGCCCTTGGTCCAGCTCGACACACCGTCCCCGGTGAGGGCCGCCCAGGTCTCCTGTGCCGAGTACGGCACCTCCACCGAGCGGGCGTGGTAGAGGGGCGCCGAGGCGAACAGCGAGTCGTCGGCCTCCTCGATCGGATACCAGCGTGCAGCCATGGGGTAGGTCCTTTTCCGCGCGGTCGGCCCGCAGCGTCGTGAGGTGGAAGGGAAGGGAAGAGCAGGGGGACGAGATGGGCGGGGGGAGCGCAGACCGGTTGCCGAACTCACGCGGCCTTGCGGCCACGGAAGAGCCCTACGCTGCCGCGTACCACCAGGTCGAAGTCATCGAAGTTCTGCTTCAACTGGTCGCGAAGGTCCTCTAGGTGGTCCTCGTTGTTGTGGAACACGCCCTTGCCGTTCAGGTTGTCCATCAACCAACGCCCGGAGCGGGTCACCGGGACACCCAAGTACAAAATGGTGCTGCCGAACACCGTGCCACCGGGCTTGACCGCCGCCGCGGCGTGCCGAATGGCCACACCCTTCTCCCGTAGGCTGCCCGGCACGCAGTGCAGCAGGAAGCTCAGGGCGGCCGAATCATGGCTCTCCGCCGGCACCGGAATCGGCTCCAGCGCATTCGCGACGACCTGGGTGGTCTCGTAGAGCGCCAGCCGCCGCGCGGTGAACTCCAGGGTGCTGGGATTCAGATCCGCCAGCGTGATCTTTGGGTTGGAGACCGGGAACCGGGTGTGCGCCAGGAGGTAGCCGGTGCCGACGCCGATCTCCAGGTGTTTGGCTCCGATGCTCGTGTCGTACATCTGCTGGAAGTTCCGCGGTGAGCAGCGCCAAAAGAGCGGGGCGCTGCCACGGAAGACCATCAGGTCGTAGAAGGCGAGGGCGCGTGGGTGGTACGCGGCCTGGCCGTCCAGGACCGCCTGGTCCACCTCGCCGGACTGGTGGTCGCTCGTGCTGGTCATTTACTGCTCACCCTCGATCGGATTCGGCTGGATATATGGCGGAGGTCATGGTCGTACGGGCGGTGGCACGGGTCGCGGCCGAGCCGCGCCGGGGTCAGCACAGGCCGCCGAGGTGCTCGCGGACGGCCCGCAGGGTGGCCTCGCCGTGGTCGTTGGTCATGGAGAAGTGGTCGCCCGGTACCTCGATCTCGGTGTGCGACGCCTGCCACGTCGCTTGCCAGCCCGCGTTGGGGAAACCGGCCAGCGGCTCGCTGGCCCGGGCCTGGAGGACGGGGGTGGCCAGTTGCTGCGGCTGCCAGCCCGCGAACAGACCGCCATAGCCGCCCATCGCCGTGAGGCAAACGTCATCGAGCGCCGCACCGGCCGCGGCAAGCGCCCCTTGGCCGGCCGCCAGGCCCTGGCCTAGCACCGCTTGAACATGAGGAAGCATCGGGCTGTTGGGGAGATAGCTGTCCAACAGCACCAGGCAGACCGGCGGGACACCGAGCTTTTCCAGCCGTTCCGTCACGGCGTGCGCGATCCAGCCGCCCGCGGAGTGCCCGGCGATGGCGAACGGGGCTCCGGCGGCGATCTCCTCGACGTCCGCGGCGTGCAGACCCACCAGCGCATCGAGGTCGGCGGGCAGCGCCTCGTCCGCCACGAACCCGGGCGCGGGCACCGCCCACACATCCTGTACGCCGCGGGCGGCCGAGGCCAACCGGGCGTACTGGTGCGCACCCGACTTCCCGGCGAAGGACGGGAAGCAGATCAGCCGGGGCAACCCCGGGCCTTGGGCGAGCCGGACCGGAGCCGCGCGCCGGGTCAGCTCGGACGGCGTGCCGAAGGTCTCCCGAAAGTGGGCCGCATCCCGCAAGAACGCGCTGAACTCCGCGAAGCGCCCCGACTGCCCGGCCCGTACGGCAAGCCCCCACAGCAGCCCCTGCGGCATCGGCCGGGCGGCGGGCGCGCCACTCACGGCACGCGTCGGCCTGGTGTCCGGCAGCGCCTGAGCCGACGACTCGCCGGGGTCCGCGGTAGCGGGCGCCGACCACGCATCGGGCCCTAGGGCGTCCCACTCGGCCCGCAGATGCTCGGTCAGACCCTCCAGCGTGGGGTGCTCGAAGACCGCAGTGCTCGACAGTGGCACCCCGGTCGCCCGTTGGAGCTGGTCCCGCAACTCGGTGGCGGCGAGCGAGTCGATGCCCAACTCCGGTAGACCAAGGGCCGCCTCCACCTCCGCAGTGGAGTCGTGGCCGAGGACCGACGCCACCTGAGCGGCCACCAACGACCGCAGTGCGGCGTCGCGTTCAGCACTGTCAAGACCGGCCAGCCGCGCACGCAGTGCGGCCGATCCGTCGTGAGCCGACTGCCCGCCCTGCCCGGCACCAAGGGCATCCGCAGCCGCGGTCGGCAGCGGGTCGGTCGGCCAGAACCGTTGCCGTTGGAAGGCGTAGGTCGGCAACTCGACGTGCGGGCCGCCCGCGTCGCCGAACACCGCGTCCCATGACACCGGCACACCGTGCACGTACGCGTGGGACAGCGCCGCCATGGCGCTCTCGGGCTCCGGCCTGTTGCTTCGCAGCAGCGGAACCGCCGTCAGGCCCGCGCCCCGCTCCACCGGCACGTTCCTGATGAGCGCCGAGAGCACGCCGCGCGGCCCGAGTTCAAGAACGGTGGTGATTCCATCGGCGGCCAGCTGAAGCGCACCGTCGTGGAAGCGCACCGCCTCCCGCACGTGCCGCACCCAGTAGTCGGGCGAGGAAAGTTGCTCGGCGGTGGCCATCGCGCCCGTCACATTGGACAGCACCGCGATGCGCGGTGACCGGTACGTCAAGGACGCCGCGACCTCGCCGAACTCCGTGAGCACCCCATCCGTCAGCGGCGAATGGAACGCCCGGGAGACCCGCAACTCCTTGGTCTTGCGCCCCAGAGCCGCGAACACGGCCGCAACGTGTGCCACGGCGTCAGCCGCCCCGGAGATCACGGTGCTCCGCGGCCCGTTGACGGCCGCGACGGACACCGAATCCTCGCGCCCGGCCAGGTGCGGCAGCACCTCGTCCTCGGTGGCCTCAAGGGCCGTCATCACGCCGCCATCCGGCGTCGCCTGGAGCAGCCGGGCACGGGCCGCCACCAGGCGGCAGGCGTCCTGCGTTGACCAGACGCCGGCCACACAGGCGGCGGTCAGCTCGCCGATGGAGTGGCCACCGACACAGTCCGGCGCCACACCGAAGGACTCAAGCAGCCGGAACAACGCGAAGCCCACCGCGAACAGACCGGGCTGGGTGTACACCGTTTCGTCCAACAGGCCGGCCTCCGCCGTGCCTTCGGCCGCGAACAGCACCGTCAGCAACCCCGGCCGGCCTTCAGCGGCGAGCTCTTCGTCCAGGAGGCCACACACCTCGTCCAGCGCCCGCGCGAAGACCGGGTAAGCCTCGTACAGGCCGCGCCCCATCTCCGGCCGCTGACTGCCCTGACCGGGGAAGAGGAACCCGGTCCGGCCGCCGGTGACCACACCGCGCACCACACCCGGCGCGGTTTCCCCCGCCGCCAGTGCCGCCAGCCCGGCCAGCAGGTCGCCCTGCGCGCCGCCGTCGGCTGACGCACGGCCGACAACCACCGCGCGATGGGACAGCGTGGCCCGGGACGTCGCCAGCGCGCGACCGACGTCCACCGGCTGGGGGCCTGGCCGGCCGGTCAGCTGATCGTGCAGCCGCCCGGCCTGTGCACGCAGGGCCCGCTCGCTCCGTGCGGACAGCGGCCACAGCAGTACGGGAGGCGCCGACGCGGCCCGCACCGGCGCTGCCTTGGCACCGGAATCGGCAGCCTCGTCGGCCGTCGTCGATCCCACTGCCTCGGCCGCTGCCGACTCCACCGGCTCGGCCACCATCGCCCGCTCGGCTGGCGCCTGCTCCAGCACCACATGCGCGTTGGTGCCGCTGATGCCGAAGGCGGACACACCGGCCCGACGCGGACGGCCGGTATGCGGCCACGCCACGGAATCGGCGAGTAGCGAGATCTGGCCCGTATCCCACTCCACATGAGGCGTGGGCTCGTCCAGATGCAGCGTCGGCGGCAGCACCCCGTGCTCCATCGCCTTGACCGTCTTGATCACCCCGGCCACCCCGGCCGCGGCGGCCGTGTGGCCGATGTTGGACTTCACCGAACCCAACCACAGCGGCCGGTCGGCCGGCCGATCCTGACCGTACGTGGCGAGCAGGGCATGCGCCTCGATCGGGTCCCCCAGCGGGGTTCCCGTACCGTGCGCCTCCACGGCGTCAACCTCGTTCGGGGCCAGTTGGGCGTTGGCGAGCGCCTGCCGGATGACCCGCTGCTGGGAGGGGCCGTTCGGGGCCGAAAGACCATTGCTCGCGCCGTCCTGGTTGGTGGCGCTACCGCGCACCATGGCCAGCACCGGATGACCGTTGCGCCGCGCGTCAGAAAGCCGCTCAAGGAGCAGCAGCCCCACCCCTTCGCCCCAGGCCGTGCCATCGGCGGCCGAGGCGAACGGCTTGCAACGGCCGTCCGGGGCAAGGCCGCGCTGCCTGCTGAAGCTGACGAACGCCTGCGGCGTGGTCAGCACCGTAACGCCACCCGCCAGCGCAAGCTCGCTCTCGCCCGAGCGCAGCGACTGGCACGCCAGGTGCAGCGCGACCAGCGACGACGAGCAGGCGGTGTCCACGGTGACGGCCGGACCCTCAAGCCCGAACGTATAGGAAAGCCGGCCGGACAACACACTGGCGGCGTTGCCGGTCATCAGGTAGCCCTCAATATCCGCTGCGGCACTCAACACCAACTGCGGGTAGTCCTGCCCGCTGGAGCCCGCAAAAACGCCTGTTCGCGTGCCGCGCATCGCGGTCGGATCGATGCCCGCACGCTCGAACGTCTCCCATGCGGTCTCCAAAAGCACTCGCTGCTGGGGGTCCATGGCCAGCGCCTCACGCGGGCTGATCCCGAAGAACGCGGCGTCGAACCGATCTGCGTCGGCAAGGAACCCGCCTTCCCGGGTATACGTGCGCCCGATACGACCCGGCTCGGGATCGTACAACCCTTCCACATCCCAGCCCCGATCCGCCGGGAAATCCGAGATGGCATCCGTGCCCTCCACGACCAGCCGCCACAAATCCTCCGGGCTCTCCACGCCGCCCGGAAAGCGGCAGGCCATCGAGACGATCACGATCGGATCATCATCGGTCGCGGAAACCGTCCGCGCCACCGGCGCCCTATCGCTGGACTCGCTGCCTGCGCCCATAAGTTCGGCAAGCAGATGCCGGCTCAACGCCTCGGGCGTCGGGTGGTCGAAGACCACGGCCGCCGGCAGCCGGACACCGATCGCGGAGATCAGCCGATTGCGCAACTCCACGGCGGTCAGTGAGACGAAGCCCAACTCATTGAACGAACGCGCGGCGTCGATCGGGTCATCCAGACCAAGTACCGCGGCGGCATGCGTCTGGACCAGCCCCAGCAGCAGCCGCTCCTGGCTAGCCTCGGACAACTCGGCCAACTGCTGCCGCAACTCCGACACGGCGGGATCGCCTGCCGCCTCATCCACGGGCGCGGCCAGCGGCGGCACGCCCACCGCCACGGTGTCCACCCAGTAGCGCCGTCGTTGGAAGGGGTAGGTGGGGAGGTCTAGTTGGCGTCGTGGTCCGTTGCCATGGAGGGTGGTCCAGTTGACGGGGGTGCCGTGGACGGCGATTTGGGCGGCGTTGGTGAGGAGTTGGGTCCAGTTGCCTTGGTCGCGGCGGAGGGTGCCGGTGATGGTGGCGGTGGGGGTGGTGTTGTTCGTCGTGCCGGTGCCGGTGCCGGTGCCGGTGTTGGTGGGGTCGATGGTGTTGGTGTGGTTGTCGAGGGTGTCTTCGATGCTGGGGGTGAGGATGGGGTGGGGGCTGATTTCGATGTAGGTGGTGTGGTGGTTGTTGAGTGCGGTGGTGGTGGCGTTGGTGAGGAGGACGGGTTGGCGGAGGTTGGTGTACCAGTAGTGGGCGGTGAGTTGTGTGGTGTCGAGTTGGGTGCCGGTGACGGTGGAGTAGAAGGGGATGTCACTGGCGGTGGGTGCGATATCGGCTAGATCCAAAGCGAGTTGTTGTTGGATGGCTTCGACGTAGGGAGTGTGTGATGCGTAGTTGACGTTGATGCGTCGTGCGCGGATGTTGTTGTGTTCGCAGTGGGTGAGGAGTTCTTGGATTGCGGTGGTTTCGCCGGCGATGACGGTGGTGTGGGGTCCGTTGTGGGCGGCGATGTGGAGTTGGTTGTGCCACTGCGCTAGGAGTTGGGTGGTTTGTTGTGTGGTTTGTGCGAGTGAGGCCATGGTGCCGTGGCCGGTGAGGGTGGTGTGGATGGCTTGGCTGCGGAGTGCGGTGATGCGGGCGCCGTCGTGGAGGGTGAGGGCTCCGGCGGTGACGGCTGCGGCGACTTCGCCCTGTGAGTGGCCGATGACGGCGGTGGGGTGGACGCCTAGGGAGCGCCATAGTCGTGCGAGGGAGACCATGACGGCGAAGAGGGCGGGTTGGACGATGTCTACGCGTTCTAGTGGTTGCTCACTACGGAGGACCTCGGTTAGTGACCAGTCCACGTACGGCGCGAGGGCGCTCTCACACTCGGCTATGGATTCACGAAATACGGCGGAGGTGTCGAGGAGCCCGGTGGCCATGCCGGTCCATTGGGAGCCCTGGCCGGGAAAGACGAACACGGGTTTGGTGTGGTTAGCGTGGCCCGTGACGGTGTGGGAGGTGTCGTGTCCGTTGGCTAGCGCGTGCAGTTCGGTGATCAGATGCGCGCGGTTTTCGGCGAGGATGATGGCGCGGTGTTCGAACGTGGCCCTGGCCGTCAGCAGCGTGTCAGCGACGTCGTAGAGGTCTGCTTCTGGGTGGTCTTCCACGTACGTGGCCAGTTGTTGCGCCTGGGCTTGGAGCGCGTGCCGGTCCCGCGCGGAAATCACCACGGGAATAACCGAAGCTCCGGATTCGACGGCTGTGTCGCTCCCCACGCCTTCCGTTCCCTGGATGACCTCCGGTTCCGGTGCGGGTGCCGGTTGTGGGGCTTCTTCGAGGATGACGTGGGCGTTGGTGCCGCTGACGCCGAAGGAGGAGACGGCGGCTCGGCGCGGGCGTCCCGTATCGGGCCAGTCCTGTTGCTCGGTGAGGAGGCGAACGGTGCCGGCGTCCCAGTCAACGTGGGGGGTGGGCTGGTCGATGTGCAGGGTCTTGGGCAGGGTGCGGTGTTGGAGGGCGAGGGCCATTTTGATGATGCCGCCGACACCTGCCGCGGCCTGTGTGTGGCCGATGTTCGACTTCAGCGAACCCAGCCACAGGGGCTGGCCCGCGGGGCGGTCTTGGCCGTAGGTGGCGAACAGGGCTTGCGCCTCGATGGGGTCGCCGAGCGTGGTGCCCGTACCGTGCGCCTCCACCGCGTCGATGTCGTCGGTGGTGAGCTGGGCGTTGCTCAGGGCCTGCCAGATGACGCGTTGTTGTGCGGGGCCGTTGGGTGCGGTGAGTCCGTTGGATGCGCCGTCTTGGTTGACGGCGGAGCCGCGTACGAGGGCGAGTATGTGGTGGCCGTTGCGTTGGGCGTCGGAGAGTCGTTCGAGGAGGAGTACGCCGATGCCTTCGCCCCAGCCGGTGCCGTCTGCTGAGGCGGCGAAGGCTTTGCAGCGGCCGTCTGGGGCGAGGCCGCGTTGGCGGCTGAATTCGACGAACATGCCGGGGGCGGCCATGATGGCGGCGCCTCCGGCTAGGGCCATGGTGGATTCACCGCGGCGTAGGGATTGCACGGCCAGGTGCAGAGCGACCAGCGACGAGGAGCACGCCGTGTCGATGGTGATCGCGGGGCCCTCTAGCCCGAACACGTACGACAGGCGCCCGGAGATGACACTGGCTGCGCCACCCGACAACAGGTAGCCCTCAAGGTTTTCGGTCGCTCGTTGCACGAGCGAGGCGTAGTCCTGCTGCCCAGTGCCCATGAAGACGCCGGTGCGGCTGCCGCGCAGGGCAGTCGGGTCAAGGCCGGCGCGTTCGAATGTCTCCCAGGTGGTCTCCAGGAGCAGCCGTTGCTGCGGGTCCATCGCCAGTGCTTCCCGCGGGCCAATGCCGAAGAAGCCCGCGTCGAACAGAGCGGCGTCATCGATGAAGCAGCCTTCGCGCCCGTATGTCGTGCCGGGGTGGTCCGGGTCGGGATCGTACAGCCCCTCTACGTCCCAGCCCCGATCTGTCGGGAACGGCGACGCGGTGTCCCGCCCCTCCGTGAGGAGCTGCCATAGATCTTCCGCCGAGTTGGCACCGCCGGGATAGCGGCAGGCCGCGCTCACGATGGCGATCGGCTCACCCTCGACGGACTCCAACTCCTGGAGACGGCGGCGCGTCTCCTGGAGATCGGTCGTCACCCGCTTGAGGAAGTAACGGAGCTTTTCCTCGGTCTCGCTCGCCACGGTGGTGCCACCCCTTCGGAAGAACCTGACAGGACAAAAGGACAGTGCGGAACGCCGGTTCCGCGCGGGGTCAGGAGATCCCGAGTTCGTTGGTGATGAAGTCGAAGACTTCGTCGTCTGCCGCGTCGCTGCTCAACTCGCCACCGTTGTCCTGTGCGTCGGCGGTCGTTGACCGGTCGCTCCAGCGCGCGATGACGGCGCGGAGCCGGGTGCTGATCCGCGGGTGGTCTGGGTGGTCGGGGGAGACGTTGGCCAGGAGGGCTTCGAGCCGGTCTAGTTCGGCCAGTACCGGCTCGGCGTCGGGGGCGCCGTCTCGGGGGAGTGCGCCGTCGAGGTAGTGGGCCAGGGATCGGGATGTCGGGTGGTCGAAGACCAGCGTTGCCGATAGCCGCAGGCCGGACGTACGGGCCAGCCGATTGCGTAGTTCGACGGCGGTCAGGGAGTCGAAGCCGAGATCGTTGAACGCGCGTTCCTCGGCGATCGCCGATGGGTCCGAGTGCCCGAGCACGGTGGCCACTGCGCCGCGTACCAGGTCGAGCAGGACGCGTTCGCGCTCCTCGTCGGCCAATCCGGTGAGCCGCTGGCGTAGTTCTGCTGCGGCCGGTGCCTCCTCGCCCCTGGCGTCGGTAGCCGCCGGGCCGCCGACCAGGGCGTGTAGCAGCGGCGGTGCGTCGGCCGCCGAGCCGCGCAGCGCGGCCAGGTTCAGCCGGACCGGCAGCAGCGTTCGATCGTCTCCGGCCAGAGCGGTATCGAAGAGGGCCAGGCCGTCGCGGGGCGTCAACGGCAGAACGCCGGAGCGTCGCATGCGGAGCTGGGCGGCCTCATCCAGCGCGCCCGCCATGCCCTCGCTGTGTTCCCACAGTCCCCAGGCTAGGGAGAGGCCCGGCAGGCCGTGGGCGGCCCGGTGGTGGGCGAGCGCGTCGAGGAAGGAGTTCGCGGCGGTGTAGTTCGCCTGCCCGGCGCCGCCGAGGGTTGCCGTTGCCGAGGAGAACAGGACGAAGGCGCCGACAGCCATGTCTTGGGTGAGCTCATGCAGGTGCCAGGCCGCGTCAGCCTTCGGCCCGAGTACGGCGTCGGCGCGTTCCGCGGTGAGTGCGCCGAGCGCGCCATCGTCCACCACTCCCGCGGTGTGGATGACGGCGGTCAGCGGATGCCCCGCGGGGATGCCGGACAGCGCATCCGCCAGGGCCTGCCGGTCCGACACATCACAGGCCAGCGCGGTGACCTGCGCTCCGAGTGCGGCGAGTTCGGCGGTTAGCTGCTCTGCCCCGGGTGCCTGCGGGCCACGGCGGCTGAGCAGCAACAGACGCCGCACGCCGTGTTCGGTGACCAGATGCCGGGCGATGAGGGAGCCGAGCGCGCCGGTGCCACCGGTGATGAGGACCGTGCCCCCCAGGTCCCCCAGAGGCTGCGCCTCGGTGGCCGGGGCCCCCGCGGTGGGCCGGGCCCGTACCAGCCGGGGTGCCAGCAGGCCGCCGGGCCGTGCGGCGAGCTGCGGTTCCTTGGAGTCGGCGGCCTGGCGTAGCGCGGACAGGGTGTCGGCGCCCGCACCGAGGTCAAGGAGTACGAAGCGCTCCGGGTGTTCCGCCTGGGCCGCCCGGCCCAGGCCCCACAGCGGCGCCTGGGCGAGGTTCGGCACGTCCTCTTCCCGTGCGGTGGCTACCGCGTCGTGGGTCAGCACGACCAGCCGGGAGGCGGCGAACCGCTGGTCATCGGCCCAGGCCGCCAGCGCGGATCGGGTCCACTCCAGCGCTTCGCGCGTCGCCGCGGGGCCGGTGGCCCCCGTGGCGGCGTGCGGGCTGGTCAGGAAGACGGTGCTGGGGACGGGCCTGCCGCCGGCCACCGCCGCAGCGAGAGCGGTGAGGTCTGGGTAGAGGGCAAGGGCGGCGCCGGTGTGGTCGGGTGCGGAACCCGCCAGCGGATCGTGCGGCCCAACGAGCGCCCAATCGCCGTCGCCATCGGCGCTGCCGCGCCCGGCCTCGGTCCACTCGACGCGGAACAACGCGTCGCCGGCCGGTGCCCGCGACGCGGCCCGTAGCTGCGCCACCGAGACCGGGCGGGCCCGCAACGACTCCACCGAGGCGACGGGCGCGCCGAACTCGTCGCTCACCAGCAGCGACATGGCGTCCTGGCCGGCCGGGCGCAGGCGTACGCGCAGCACGGCGGCGCCGGTACGCAGCAGCCGTACACCGCTCCAGGCGAAGGGCAGCAGCACCTGGTCTCCGGTGTTGCCGACCAGGCCCGCGTGCAGCGCGGCGTCGAGCAGGGCGGGGTGCACGCCGTAGCGGGCGGCCTGCGCCCGGTCGGGCTCGGGCAGCACCACCTCGCCGTAGATGTCGTCGCCCGCGTGCCACACGGCCCGCAGGCCCCGGAAGGACGGCCCGTAGGTGAAGCCGTCCAGGGCCACCGTTTGGTAGAAGTCGTCGATGCTGACCGGGACGGCACCCGCAGGCGGCCACACGCCGCCCAGTTCCGGGGCAGACTGCGAAGCTCCATCCGGGGCGCCCAGGTGCGCCTCGCCGGCCAGGAGGCCGCTGGCGTGCCGCGTCCAGGGTTGGGCGTCGTCGCCGTCCGGTCGGGAGTACACGCCGATCGGCCGACGCCCGTCGTCGCCGGCGGCCCCCACGCTGAGCTGGATGCGGACCGCGTTGTCTCCCGTCAGGATCAGCGGGCTCTCCTGGTCGAGCTCATCGACCGTGGCGCAGTTCGTCAACCGGCCCGCGTGCAGGGCTAGTTCGAGGTAGGCGGTGCCGGGTACGACCACGGAGTCCAGGACGACGTGGTCGGCGAGCCAGGGGTGCGAGCGGGCCGACAGCTTGCCGGTCAGCAGGAGACCGCCACCGTCGGCCGGGGCGAGTGCGGCGCCCAGCAGCGGATGCCCGGCCGTGTCCAGGCCCAGATCGGCGGGCTCCGTGGCGGCGTCCTGCGGAGTCAGCCAGTAGCGCTCGCCCTGGAAGGGGTAGGTGGGCAGGTGCACCCGCATGGCCTGGCCCAGTTCGCCGGTCAGGTCACGCAGGCAGGTCCGCCAGTCCAACTCAACGCCGCGTACGTGCAGTTGGGCGACAGCGGACAGTATGGTCATCGGTTCCGGGTGGCCGCCGCGCAGCAACGGCACCGCGACGATCTCTTCGGTCGCCTCGTCCACCGTGTCACCGGCGCCGTCGCGGGCCATCGCGCACAGCACGCTGTCGGGGCCAAGTTCCAGGAACGTGCGCACGCCCTGCCCCGCCAGATGGCGGATTCCGGCGTGGAAGCGCACGGCTTCCCGCGCATGCCGCACCCAGTAGTCGGTTGAGCGGATCTGCTCACTGGTGACCGGTAGGCCGGTCACATTGGAGATGATCGGCAGGGTGGGTTCGTGCAACGTCAACGAGGACAACACCTCGCGAAACGTCTCCAGCATGCCGTCCATCCGGGACGAGTGGAAGGCGTGGCTGACGCTGAGCGCCTTCGTACGACGGCCCCGGGCGCGGAGCGTCTCGGCGATCTCCCGCACGCTGTCCTCGTCGCCGGACACCACCACCGAGGTGGGGCCGTTGACGGCGGCGATGCCCGCCGTTCCCGCGCCATTCGCGAGCAGTGCCGCGACCTCTTCCTCGGTGGCCTCCACGGCCACCATCAGCCCGCCGGGCGGCAGCTCCTGCATCAGGCGGCCCCGTGCGGCCACCGCGGTCACCGCGTCCTGAAGCGAGTACACGCCGGCAACGTGCGCGGCGGCCAGCTCGCCGATCGAGTGGCCGAGCAGAAAGTCCGGACGCACCCCCCAGGACTCGACCAGCCGGAACAGGGCCACTTCGAGGGCGAAGAGCGCGGGCTGCGCCCAGGCGGTCTGCCCCAGCAGCCGCGTCTGCTCCGCGTACCCGTCGGAGCCCTCCTCGGCGAGCAGCGCATCGCGTAGCGGCAGGCCCGTCTTCGCGGTCAGCAGCGCACAGATGCCGTCCAGCGCATCGGCGAAGACCGGAAAGGCTCGGTGCAACTCACGGCCGGCGCCCGCGCGCTGGGAGCCCTGCCCGGTGAACAGGAACGCGAGGCTGCCGCCCCGCGCGGCGTCGCCCACGGCTGTGCCCGGTGCGGGAGTGCCTTCGGCGAGTGCGTCGAGGCCCGCGAGCAGCTCCGTACGGTCGGTGCCGATGATGGCGGCTCGCTGGCCGAGGTCCGCCCGGGTGGTGGCCAGGGACCAGGCGACGGCGGCCGGGTCCCAGGCGGGGTGCCCGGCGACGGCGTCCCGTAGCTGCCGTGCCTGGGCGCGCAGCGCTTCGGCGCTGGCGCCGGACAGCAGCCAGGGTGTTGCGACCGGTGAGAGCCCCGCGCCGCCGGCCAGCTCCGCGGTGCGGGCCATGGTGCGGTCCGCGGCCACGGCCGTGCCAGATTCCGGCGCGGGCGACCCGGCCGGGGCGAGGTCGGCCGCGTCGCTGTCATCGGCGACGCGGCCAGCCCGCGATTCGCCATCGGCGGGGTCGGCCTGTTCGAGGATCACATGGGCGTTGGTACCACTGATGCCGAAGGAGGACACCGCGGCCCGGCGGGGCCGGTCGGCCACCGGCCACGGCTGGGCCTCGGTGAGCAATTCCACCGCACCCTGCGACCAGTCAACCCGGGAGGCTGGGGTGTCCACGTGCAAGGTGCGCGGCAGTACGCCATGCTCCATCGCAAGCACCGTCTTGATCACTCCGGCGACGCCCGCCGCGAGCTGGGTGTGCCCGATGTTGGATTTCACCGAACCGAGCCACAGCGGCCGTTCGGCGGGCCGGTCTTGGCCGTAGGTGGCCAGCAGGGCCTGGGCCTCGATGGGGT
Organism: Streptomyces zagrosensis; assembly: GCF_014203645.1. Lineage (GTDB taxonomy): Bacteria > Actinomycetota > Actinomycetes > Streptomycetales > Streptomycetaceae > Streptomyces > Streptomyces zagrosensis. The sequence goes on from NZ_JACHJL010000018.1 coordinate 107,490, forward strand.
CGCCGAGGCGGGTGCCGGTGCCGTGCGCTTCTACGGCGTCGATCTGGTCCCCGGTCAGTCGTGCGTCGGCCAGGGCTTGGCGGATGACGCGCTGCTGGGCCGGTCCGCTCGGTGCGGTGAGTCCGTTGGATGCCCCGTCCTGGTTGATCGCGGAACCACGGACGACCGCCAACACGCGGTGCCCCGCGCTGCGGGCATCCGAGAGCCGCATGACCAGCAAGAGACCAACGCCTTCGCCCCACGAGGTGCCATCGGCAGCGCTCGCGAACGCCTTGCAGCGGCCGTCAGGGGCCAACCCGCGCTGGCGGCTGAACTCGACGAACATATGCGGAGCCGCCATCACGGCCGCCCCACCCACCAGCGCCGCCGAGCACTCGTCCGACCGCAGCGCCTGGCTCGCCAGATGCAGGGCCACCAGCGATGAGGAGCACGCGGTGTCCACCGTCATCGCCGGGCCCTCAAGACCGAAGGTGTAGGCCAGCCGCCCGGAGGCGACGCTGACGGTGGTCCCGGTCAGCAGATAGCCCTCGGCCCCCTCCGACGCGGCCTGCGGACCCGCGCCGTAACCGAGCGGAGATACGCCGACGAATACGCCGGTCCTGCTGCCGCGCACCGAGGCGGGGTCGATGCCGGCCCGCTCGAACGTCTCCCACGCGGTCTCCAGGAGCAGCCGCTGCTGGGGGTCCATGGCCAGCGCCTCACGCGGGCTGATCCCGAAGAACGCCGCATCGAAGCGGCCCGCGTCCTGGAGGAAGGCGCCGTGTCGTACGTAACTGTGGCCCGGCCGGTCGGGGTCGGGGTCGTACAACGTCTCGCTGTCCCAGCCGCGTTCGGCGGGAAACTCGGTGACGGCGTCACCGTCCTCGCTCAGCAGCCGCCAAAAGTCCTCGGGCGAGCTGACGCCCCCGGGGAAGCGGCAGGCCATGCCGACAATCGCGATCGGCTCGTGCCGTGCCTCGGTCAGTCGGCGGTTCCGCTGCTCCAGGCGCTTGTTCTCCTTCACGGAGTGCCGCAGCGCCTCTAGTACGCGTTCTTGTGACGTAGGTGTCTGGGGTGTGGTCATCGTTTTCTCCACCGTCCGAACGCGATCAGAGGTCAGTGCTGCCGAAGGCCAGGCCGATGAGGTCATCCGCATCCATGGCGTCGATGGACTCCAGGTCGCCGGGGTCCTCACCGGTGTGCGTGCCCGTGTCCTGCGGTGGGAGTGCGGGGTCGGTCGTGGCGAGTTCCAGCAGCGCGCCGAGCAGCCCGGCCTCGCGTAGCCGGGCCGGTGCGACGGTGGCCAGGATGCGACGCACCTCCGCGTCCGCCGCTTCTTCGCCCCCAGCCTCCGGCCTCCCGTTCGACGTCGCGCCGACCGGGTCCCCCAGGGCCTCACTCAACTCCTGACGCAGGTGCTCGGCCAGCGCTGCCGGATTGGGGTGGTCGAAGATCAAGGTGGCGGGTAGTCGCAGTCCGGTGGCCGCGTTGAGCCGGTTACGCAGCTCCACCGCGGTCAGCGAGTCAAGCCCAAGCTGCTTGAACGCCTGGTGAGTTCCTACCTCTCCGCCCGACGCATAGCTCAGGACGAGGGCCGTCTGCTCGCGCACCACCCCCAGCAGCACCCGGCTACGCTCGCCCTCCGGCACCCCCGCCAGCCGGCGGATGAGGGCGTCAGCGCCGCTTACCTCGCCACCGCCGCCGGAGGCGGCCACCGCGCGCCGTGCTGGTGTGGCCACCAACTGGCGTAGCAGCGGGGGCACGTCCTGGGCGCCGAGCGCGTCGCGGGCCACGGCAGCATCGAATCCCATCGCGACCAGCGCGGCGTGATCCGCTTGCAGAGCGGCGCTGAACAGTTCGAGGCCGTCAGCGTCACACAGGGGAGTCGTCCCGCTCCGACGCAGCCGCATCAGGTCACTCTCGCTCAGGTGCCCCGTCATCCCGCTCTCGCGCTCCCACAGACCCCAGGCCACGGAGACGCCCGGCAGGCCCTGGCTACGCCGGTGCAGGGCGAGCGCGTCCAAAAAGGCGTTCGCCGCCGCGTAGTTGCCCTGCCCGGGACCGCCCAGAACGGCAGCAGAGGAAGAGAACAGGACAAACAGGTCCAGGTCCATATTCTTGGTGAGTTCGTGGAGGTGCCAGGCGGTGTTGATTTTGGGTTGGAGTACGTCGTTGGTTTGTTGGGGGGTGAGGTTGGTGAGGAGGGCGTCGTTGAGGGTGCCGGCGGTGTGGATGATGCCGGTGAGGGGGTGTTGGGTGGGGATGGTGTTGAGGGTGGTGGTGAGTTGGTTGAGGTTGGAGGTGTCGCAGGCGGTGATGGTGACGGTGGCGCCGAGTTGGGTGAGTTCGTTGTGGAGTGTGGTGGCGCCGGGTGCGTGTGGTCCGCGGCGTCCTAGGAGGAGGAGGTGGCGTACGCCGTGGTGGGTGATGAGGTGGCGTGCTACGAGGGCGCCTAAGGTGCCGGTACCACCAGTGATCAACACCGTGCCTTCCCGCACGGGCGTAGGCGGCATGGTGAGCACCACCTTGCCCACGTGCCGGGCCTGGCTCATGAAGCGGAACGCCTCAACGCCGCGCCGCACATCCCACTGGGACGTGGGGATCGGCTGGAGAACACCGCCCTCGAACAGCGGCATCAACGCACCCATCATCCGGCCGATCCGCTCGTAACCCGCCTCGATCAGATCGAACCAGAGATACGCCGTGCCCGGGTGGGCCGCCGCGACCTGGGCAGCGTCGCGGATGTCGGTCTTGCCCATCTCCACAAACCGGCCGCCATCGCGCAGCAGCCGCAACGAGGCGTCCACATACGCATTGGCCAGCGAGTTCAGCACCACGTCCACGCCCGCTCCGCCGGCGGCGACACGTATCCGCTCCTCGAAGTCCAGCGACCGCGAGGAGGCGATCCGGTCCGCCGGCAGGCCAAGCGCCCGCAGCGTCCCCCACTTCGCGGGGCTCGCCGTGGCGAACACCTCGGCCCCCACATGGCGGGCAAGCTGCACCGCCGCCAGGCCCACGCCACCGGTCGCCGCGTGAATCAGTACGGACTCGCCCTCGCCCAAATTCGCCAGGTCCACCAGACCGTAGTAGGCGGTAAGGAACGCGATGGGCACCGAGGCACCCTCGGCGAAGGTCCAGCCCTCGGGCAGCCGCACGATCAGCCGGCGATCGACGACCGCGACCGGGCCGAAGGAACCAGGCACCATGCCCATCACCCGATCACCGGGCGCCAGATCCGCCACATCGGGGGCGACCTCCAGCACCACGCCCGCCGCCTCACCACCCATGACGTCCTGGTCCACCATGCCAAGCCCCAGCAGCACGTCCCGGAAGTTCATCCCCGCCGCGCGCACCGAAACCCGCACCTGTCCGGGCGCCAGCGGCGCGGACGCATCGGGATGCGGCAGCAGCGCCAAATTCTCCAAGGTGCCCTTGCCACTGGTGTCCAGGCGCCACGGCACCTCGCCCGCCGGCGGCTCCAGCACCTGCCCAGCGGACGCCCGCACCAACCTGGGCACCAGCAACCGCCCCGCCCGCACAGCGAACTGCGGCTCTCCCGAGGCGAGCGCCCCAGCCAACGCCGCCCTCGACACGTCATGCTCATCGAGATCGACCAGCACGAACCGGCCCGGATTCTCGGTCTGCGCGGAGCGCAACAACCCCCACAACGGGGCGTGAGCCAAGTCCCGTACGCTCTCGCCGCCGCCCGCCGCCACCGCCCCCCGCGTGACCACCACGAGCCGGCCCGCGCACCGCTCATCCGCCAACCACGTCTGAGCCAGCCCCAAAACCCGGTGCAGCGCCGCTCGGGCCGTGTCGGGGAGCTGGGCGTCCGCCGGACGCGTGGTCGCACCCGTGACGAGCACCATGTCCGGCACCGCAACGCCGCGGTCGGTCAGCTCGGCCAACTCGGCGTACGTGTCCAGCGGCGGACCCGCAGCGGTATGCGTACCAAGCCCGAGGTCATCCGCGCCGACCAGGGCCCAGGAGAAGTCCGGCTCCACAGGCCCGTCCGGCAGCGCCGCCTCCACCCACTCCACCCGCAGTGGCGTGTGCCCACCATCGGCGCTGGCCGCCTGCAACTGCTCCGCGGTCACCGCCCGGCCCACCAACGAGTTCACCTCGGCCACCGGCGTGCCGCTCTCATCGGCCATCGCCAGGGCCACACCGCCCGGGCCATCGGTCACCAGCCGCACCCGCAGCGCGGTCGCGCCGGTGGCGTACAACTTCACCCCAGTCCAGGAGAACGGCAGCCGCACCGCGCCTGCGGGGTCAGCCGCGGCGTGCAGCGCCGCGTCCAAAAGCGCCGGATGCAGGCCGAACCCGTGAGCCGCGTCGTGCTGAGCTTCGGGCAGCCGGACCTCAGCGAAAAGCTCCCCGCCGCGCCGCCACAATGCCTGCAACCCCTGAAACACCGGCCCGTAGCCGAGACCGCTCTCGGCCAGCCGCGGATAGAACCCGTCCAGGTCCACTGCCTCGCCACCCGCTGGCGGCCACACCTTCAAGTCCCAGTCAGGCCGCGCTGCGCCGGCAGCGACAAACCCGGTCGCGTGACAGGTCCACGGCGAGTCGGCGGCGGCCTCATCGGGCCGAGAATGGATCGTCAACGGCCGCCGCTCGGAACCTTCCGCACCTTCGGGAGCTCCCACGGCGAGCTGCAACCGGACCGCCACTCCAGCGGGCAGGACCAGCGGAGCAGCCAGCGTCAGTTCCTCCAGTACGTCACATCCGACCTGGTCACCCGCCCGGACGGCCAGGTCCACCAGCGCCGCACCCGGCACCAGCACCGTGCCCCATACGGCATGGTCGGCGAGCCACGGCTGCGACCGCACCGAAAGCCTGCCGGTCAAAACCACCTCAGCGCCGCGAGCCAGCGGCAGCGTCGCGCCAAGCAACGGGTGCCCGGCGGCGTCCAAGCCAGCCGAACGGAGATCACCGGGCACCTCCGAGACGTCAAGCCAGTAGTGGCGACGCTGGAAGGGATAGGTCGGCAGATCCAGCTGGCGCCGCGGTCCAGCTCCATATAGCGCGGTCCAGTCCACCGGAGTGCCATGGACGGCGAGGTGGGCCGCGTTGGTGAGGAGTTGGGTCCAGTTGCCTTCGTCGCGGCGCAGGGTGCCGGTGATGGTGGCTTGGTGGTGTGTTTCTTCGGTGGTTTCTTGGAGGGCGTTGGTGAGGATGGGGTGGGGGCTGATTTCGATGTAGGTGGTGTGGTGGTTGTTGAGTGCGGTGGTGGTGGCGTTGGTGAGGAGGACGGGTTGGCGGAGGTTGGTGTACCAGTAGTGGGCGGTGAGTTGTGTGGTGTCGAGTTGGGTGCCGGTGACGGTGGAGTAGAAGGGGATGTCACTGGCGGTGGGGGTGATGCCGGCGAGGTCTTGGGCGAGTTGTTGCTGGATGGCTTCGACGTAGGGGCTATGCGATGCGTAGTCCACGTTGATGCGTCGTGCGCGGATGTTGTGTTGTTCGCAGTGGGTGAGGAGTTCTTGGATTGCGGTGGTTTCGCCGGCGATGACGGTGGTGTGGGGTCCGTTGTGGGCGGCGATGTGGAGGCGGTCTTGCCACTGTGTGAGGAGTTGGGTGGTTTGTTGTGTGGTTTGTGCGAGTGAGGCCATGGTGCCGTGGCCGGTGAGGGTGGTGTGGATGGCTTGGCTGCGGAGTGCGGTGATGCGGGCGCCGTCGTGGAGGGTGAGGGCTCCGGCGGTGACGGCTGCGGCGACTTCACCCTGGGAGTGGCCGATGACGGCGGTGGGGTGGACTCCTAGGGAGCGCCACAAGCGTGCGAGGGAGACCATGACCGCGAACAGGGCGGGTTGGACGATGTCTACGCGTTCTAGTGGTTGCTCACTACGCAGGGCTTCGGTCAGTGACCAGTCCACGTACGGCGCGAGGGCGCTCTCACACTCGGCTATGGCTTCACGAAATACGGCGGAGGTATCGAGGAGCCCGGTAGCCATGCCGGTCCATTGGGAGCCCTGGCCGGGGAAGACGAACACCGGCTGCGAGTGGTTCCCCTGGCCGGTCACCACGGTCGCCGTCTCGCGGCCATCGGCCAGTGCACCGAGGCCGGCGAGCAATTCCGTACGATCGGCGCCGACCACGACGGCACGCCGGTCGAACACCGAGCGCCCGATCGCCAGCGACCGCGCGATATCCGCCACCGACCACTCCGGGTGTGCCTCCACGGCGGTCCGCAGGCGTCCGGCAGTGGCGCGTAGCGCCTCGACGGAGCGTGCGGACACCTGCCAGGGCGGGCACGCTTCCGGTACGGGAGCTTGCTCCTCCGATGCCGGGTCCAGGTCCAGGTCCGGTGCCTGCTCCAGGATGACGTGCGCGTTGGTGCCGCTGACGCCGAACGACGACACGGCGGCCCGGCGTGGCCGACCCGTTGTCGGCCACTCCCGTTGTTCGGTGAGTAGCGAAACGGCGCCCGCGCTCCAGTCCACGTGCGGAGTTGGCTCGTTGACGTGGAGCGTCTTGGGGAGAATGCCGTGCCGCAGGGCGAGCACCATTTTGATGACGCCGCCGACGCCCGCCGCAGCCTGGGTGTGGCCGATGTTGGACTTGAGGGAGCCGAGCCATAGGGGCCGGTCGGCGGGGCGGCCCTGGCCGTAGGTCGCCAGGAGGGCCTGCGCCTCGATGGGATCGCCGAGCTTGGTGCCCGTGCCGTGTGCTTCCACGGCATCCACCAGGTCGGGGGAGAGCCCGGCCGCGGCCAGCGCCTGCTGGATGACCCGCTGCTGTGAGGGGCCGTTGGGCGCGGACAGACCGCTGCTCGCGCCGTCCTGGTTGACCGATGAACCCCGCAGCACGGCGAGCACCGGGTGGCCCTCGCGGCGAGCGTCGGAAAGCCGCTCGATCAGCAGCATGCCCGCGCCCTCGCCCCAGGCCGTGCCGTCTGCCGAGGCCGCGAACGACTTGCAGCGGCCATCCCTGGCCAACCCGCCCTGCCGGCTGAACTCCACGAAGGTGGTCGGCGTGGCCATCACGGTGACCCCTCCGGCCAGCGCCATGGCGCAGTCACCGCGCCGCACGGCCTGCGCGGCCAGGTGCAGGGCCACCAGCGACGACGAGCACGCCGTGTCCAGCGTCACGGCCGGGCCTTCCAGGCCGAGGACATAGGCGATCCGGCCCGATGCGACGCTGCCGGAACTCCCGCTGCCGAGGAACCCGGCGACGGACTCTTCTACCTCGCCCAGGCGTGTGGCGTAGTCGTGGTACATCAACCCAGCGAAGACGCCCACCCGGGAGCCGCGCAGCGACGCCGGGACGATGCCCGCCCGCTCGAAGGCCTCCCAGGACGTTTCCAGGAGTAGCCGCTGCTGGGGGTCCATGGCCAGCGCCTCGCGCGGGCTGATGTCGAAGAAGGCCGGGTCGAAGCCGGTGGCGCCATCCAGGAAGCCACCCTCGCGTACGTACGAGGTGCCGGGCCGCGCAGCGTCGGGATCGTAGAAGTCCTCCAGGTGCCAACCGCGTTCCGCGGGCGGCTCACCGATGGCGTCCTGGCCCGCGGTCACCAACCGCCACAGTTCCGCCGGGCTTTCGACACCGCCGGGGAATCGGCAGCTCATCCCGACGATGGCGAGAGGCTCGCGGTCGGCTTCTTCCAGCTCAGCTACCCGGCGCCGGCTCTCGGCGAGCTCGGCCGTGGCCCAGCGCAGATGCTCGCGAAACTTGTCTTCCTGTGACACGTGAGCCTGCTCCTAAAGCCGGTTGGGGTTCGACGGAGTGCCGCGTTCGGGGGTACGCAACTGGTCGAGAGCTGCGAAGAGTTCGTCGTCGCTTGCCGATGCGAGATCGGGTTTTTCGGTGCCGCCGTCCGGATCGTCGGTCCAGCGGGACAGCAGGTCCCGCAGCCGGAGGGTGATCGCCGCCTTGGCATCGTCGTCGGCGGCGAAGGGTGTCAGGAAGGTCTCCAGGCGATCCAGTTCGGTAAAAGCAGGGCCCATCTGTGTGTGCTGCTCCCCGTTCAACTCGGCGCAGAGATGGTTGGCCAGTGCGGTGGCGTTGGGGTAGTCGAAGATCAGCGTGCTGGGCAGCTCGACACCGGTGTCGTCGTGCAGCAGACCCTGGAGTTCGAGGCTGGACAGGGAGTCGAAGCCCAGGTCCACGAAGCCGAGATCCGGTTCGATGCCGTGCTCCGTCGCTTCGCCGAGCACCGTCGCCGCATGCCTGCGGACAAGGTCGGTCACGGCCCGCCGCCGCTCCGGCTCCACCATGGCCCGCAGCCGCCACCCGGACGGTGCCGCCCCGTCACCGGCCGGTGTTGTCGGCCTGGCTGGCACCGGTTCAACTGCCGTGGCCGGGCCCGTGGTCCGTTCTGCGGCTGTCGCCAGTTCCGGCGCTGTCGGCACAGCCGGTGCCGTGGGGGGTGCGGGCGGTGTGGCCAGCTCCCGGAGCAGGGCCGGCACCTGGTCCTGCTCGATGCGCGCCCGCAGCTGCGCGGAGTCGAGCTGGAGCGGGATCAGCACCGGCTCGCCGGTCATCGCGCGGGCGGTGGTGAAAAGGTTGAGCGCATCCGGTGTGGCGAGTGCGCGTACTCCGTCTCGGCCCAGCCGGTTCAGCTCGGTTCGATCCAGGTCGCCCGTCAGCGCGCTGCGTTCCTCCCACAGGCCCCAGGCCAGCGACAGGCCCGGCAGGCCCTGCGCACACCGGTGCCGGGCGAGCGCGTCCAAGAAGGCGTTGGCCGCCGCGTAACCGGCCTGGCCCGGTGGTCCGAAGGTGCCGGACGCGGAGGAGAACAGCACGAACTCCCGCAGCCCCAACCCCCTGGTCAGCTCATGTAGGTTCCAGGCCGCGTCCACCTTCGGCCGCAGCACCGCCGCGAGCCGCTCCGGCGTCAGCGCCGTCACCAAACCGTCGTCCACGACACCGGCCGCGTGCACCAGGGCCGTCAACGGATGCTCGGCGGGCACCGAGCGCAGCAACCCGCCCAGCGCCTCCCGGTCGGCAACGTCACAGGCCGCGACCGTGACCAAGGCCCCCAACTCGGTCAACTCCGCGACGAGTTCGGTCATCGAGGGCGCTTGCGCACCACGGCGGCCGACCAGCAGCAGGTGCTCGGCACCCTCCGCGGCCAACCGCCGCGCGACCAGCCCGCCGAGGGTGCCGGTGCCGCCGGTGATCAATACCGTGCCGTGCCGTGCGGAGCCTGGGAGCGCGGGGGAGTCGGGGGTGGCGGGAGCCACCGCGCGGGTGACCGGCGTCAGGCGGGGCACCAGCGCCCGGCCGTTACGCACCGCGAGCTCTGGCTCCGTGTCGAGCAGCGAGATGGTTGGCGCCCAGTCGGTCGGCGCATCGCCGCTCAGGTCAAGCAGGCCGAACCTGCGGGGGTGCTCCGAGCGCGCGCTACGCAACAGGCCCTGGACCGCCGCACCCACCAGATCGGGGTCGGCAACCTGCGGCCCGGCGGCCACGGCACCGCGAGTGACCGCGACCAACCGGGCTGCCCCCAGACGAGGTTCGGCCAACCAGGCCCGTACCAAACCCAGCAGCTCGCTCGTCGTGGCGCGTACCGCGTCCGGCACCGACACGGGTTCCTGCCCCGGCACCTGCTGCGGCCTCGCCGGGACGGGCCACAGCACCACCGCGGGGAGTACCGCGCCCCCGGCCACCGCGGTGACCAGCGCGTCGAGATCGGGGTAGGCCGCATCGGCGGTGAGCGGCGCGGCGCCCCCTGAGCCAAGGACCGCCACGGTGCCCGCCCCGGTGCCCGCTGCCGTGCCCCGCGCCGGGTCCGCTGCCGGGCCCGCCACTACAGCCGGGACCCAGTGCGTACGCAACAGCGGCCCCGGGCCGTCCGCGTGGCCACTGTCCGGCAGCGGCCGGGACAGCAGACTCGTGGCGGAGAAGACCGGCGTACCGGCCGCGTCGGTGGCCTCCACACTCACCGCGTGCGGGCCGGTGCGCACCAGTCGTACGCGCAGGGTGTCGGCGCCGGTCGCCGGCATCGACACGCCGTGCCACGCGTACGGAACCAACCGCTCCGCGGCGTCTGGCGGCGTGGCAGCGACAGCGGCCCGCAGCGCGGCGTCCAGGAGCGCCGGATGGAGCCCGTAATGGCCGGCCTGCGACTGGAGCTCGGACGGCAGGTCCGCCGCGGCGAACACCTCGTCGCCGCGCCGCCACACGGCGCGCAGCCCGCTGAAGGCAGGGCCTGCGCCGATGCCGAGCCGCACGGATCGCGCGGCGAAGTCGTCAAGCGCGACCGGCTCGGCGCCGGGCGGCGGCCAGTCGGTTGCAGTGAGTGATCCATGGGCCGTGGTGACGCCTGGACCGGTGGCCGTCAGCGTTCCCACGGCGTGCCGGGTCCAACGGCTGTCGGTGTCGGCCGCCGGCCGGGCGCTGAGCTCCAGCCGGCGGCGGCCGGTCGCATCCGGGGCGCCGACGAACAGCCGGATGGCGCTGCCCTCCAGCGGGTCCGCGTCCGGCTCAGGCAACTCCAGCGGGGCGGACAGCGTCAGTTCCTCGATGTGGCCGCACCCGGCCTGGGCGCCCGCCCAGCACGCCAGTTCAACGACCGCCGTGCCGGGCAGTAGCACCCGGTCAAGGACCCGGTGATCAGCGAGCCAGGGATGCGAGCGGGTGGACAGTCGGCCGGTGAACAACAGCCCGCCGGCGTCCGGCAGTTCGATGGCCGCGTCGAGCAGCGGATGGTCGGCAGGGGCCAGCCCGGCCGCAGCTGTGTCGGCGGTGGCGGGGCCGTCGTCCAGCCAGTAGCGCCGACCGCGGAAGGCATAGGTGGGCAGTTCCACGGCGGGTGACCCAGTGGCGGGGAACGCTGCCGACCAGTCCACCGTCAGGGCATGGACGTGCAGTTGCGCGAGCGCAGCAAGTAAGCCATCGGCGCCGCTGTCACCGCCGGTGGGCGAGGCGATGACGCGCACCTGGCGCCCGGCATCGCCGGCGAGCGCGGTGATCGTCGGCGCGGCCGTGTGGCCCTCGCCGACCTCCACGAACACCGTGTGGCCACGCCCCAGGGCCTCGCGCACGGCGGCGTCAAGACCGGCCGAAGTCGACAAGAAGGGCACCCGGGCGCCGGTCGGATCGACCGGTTCCGCAACAGCGGAGGTCACCGCGCGGGCGCCCTCCTTGAGCGACAGCGCCCCCGCCACGCACGCCCCGGCGATGCCGGCCGCGTCCTCATCGATCACCGCAGCGGGCCGTACGCCGTACTCCTCCCACAGGCCGGCCAGTGACACCAGCACAGCCCACCGCACCGCTCGGCCCGTGGCGTCCCCGGCCCCAGCCTGCGCATGAGAGCCGCTGCGCAGCACCTCGCGCACCGACCAGTTGGCGAAGCTGCTCAGCTCCTGGTCACATTCCGCGAGGCGGTGGGCGAACGCGGGCGATGAAGCGGCCAACTCGGCGGCCCAGTCGAGCGAGTTGGGCCGCTGCGCGGGCCACGCGAGGACGAACACGGCACGGGCGTCGGAGCGTACGATCCCTCGCTCCACCCCCGGCGTGACACGGTCCGCCGCGAGGGCCCGTACCCCCGCGAGCAACTGGGCGCGGTCGGCGCCGAGGACCACCGCCCGATGGTCGAACACCGAGCGGGTCCGGGCCAGCGCCGCGCCCACCTCCACCGCCGTCAACTCCGGACGCCCCGCCACATACGCGGCCAGCCGCTCGGCCTGCGCTCGTAGCGCTGGCTCACCCCGACCGGAGAGCACCCACGCGACGCCGTCCGGGGCGGGCGTGAGCGGGCTTCCATCGGCGGCGCGGCTGGAAGCCACAGGCGCCGCACCGGACTCGCTGACGCTGCTGGCCCTATCAGCCCCATCGGCCCCAGCAGCCCCATCGGTCTCTTCGGTGCCGGAGGCCGATTCCGTCTCGGAAGGCTGCTCAAGCACCACATGCGCATTGGTGCCGCTGACCCCGAACGAGGACACCCCCGCCCGGCGCAGGCGGCCCGTGTCCGGCCACTTTCGCTGCTCGGTCAGCAACTGGACGGCACCGGCGGACCAGTCCACGTGCGGGTTGGGCGCATCGACGTGCAGGGTGCGCGGCAGCACCCCGTGCCGTAGCGCAAGGACCGTCTTGATCACCCCGGCGACGCCCGCGGCGGCCTGCGCATGGCCGATATTGGACTTCACCGAACCCAGCCACATCGGCCGATCCGCGGGGCGATCTTGGCCGTAGGTGGCCAGCAGGGCCTGTGCCTCGATGGGGTCACCGAGTGCGGTGCCCGTGCCGTGCGCCTCGACGGCGTCCACATCCGAGGGAACCAGGCCCGCCCCGTCCAGGGCCTGCCGAATCACCCGCTGCTGTGCGGGGCCGCTCGGCGCGGTCAGTCCGCTGCTGGCACCGTCCTGGTTGACGGCGCTGCCCCGGATCACCGCGAGGATACGGCGCCCGCTTCGCCGCGCGTCCGACAGCCGCTCCAGTAGCAGCATGCCGACACCCTCGCCCAGCGCGGTGCCGTCCGCGCCGGCTGCGAACGCCTTGCAGCGCGCGTCACCCGCAAGCCCGCGTTGCCGACTGAACTCGATCAGCGCCATCGGCGAGGCCATCACCGTCACTCCGCCGGCCAGCGCCAGTGCGCAGTCACCGGCCCGCAGCGCCTGCGCCGCCTGGTGCAGGGCGACGAGCGACGACGAGCAGGCCGTGTCCAAGCTGATCGCCGGACCCTGCAAGCCCAGCGCGTACGCCACCCGCCCTGACGCCACGCTGCCGGTACTGCCGTTGCCGAGATAGCCCTCGAACTCGCCAGGCGCACGCCGCAGACGAGCCGCGTAATCCTGGTAGATGACGCCCGCGAACACCCCGGTACGGGTGCCACGCAGCGCCATCGGATCGATGCCGGCCCGCTCGATCGCCTCCCAGGAGGTCTCAAGGAGCAGCCGCTGCTGCGGGTCCGTCGCCATGGCCTCGCGGGAGCTCATCCCGAAGAATCCCGAGTCGAAGGTGGCCGCATCGTGCAGAAAACCGCCCTCGCGCACGGTGACCGTGCCGTGTCGTGCCGGGTCCGCGTCGTACAGGTTCTTCTCCCAGCCCCGGTCGGTCGGGAACGGGGAAATGACGTCCCGCCCCTGCGTGACCACCTGCCACAGATCCTCCGGGGAGGCCACCCCACCGGGGAACCGGCACGCCATGCCCACAATCGCGATCGGCTCGCTGATCCCGTACTCGACCTCGCGCAGCCGCTGCCGGGTCTTACGCAAGTCCGAAGTCAGTCGCTTGAGGGTGTCGAGGACCTTATTGTCGTTCAGCATGCTGCTGTGCGTCTCCCCTCGCGAGGTGATATCCGCGTCGTTCATGTCAGGACCTGCGCAGTTCGTCGTCAACGATGTCGAGGATCTCGTCGAGGGTTACGTCACCGAACTCATCGCTCTCCCGGCCTGACTGCTCCCCGCCGGGACCACCGCCCGCGTCGGCTGCCGTTTCCGCGCCCTCCACTCGCGCCAGCAGCCCGCGCAGCCGGGTGGTGAGCCGTTCACGCGCCGGGGCGTCGGCGGCCACCTCCAACAGACCGGCCTCCAGGCCGTCGAGTTGGGCGAACACCGTGCTCGCGGCCGGCCGCTCCCTTGCCCGCAGCAACTCGCCGAGGTGGGCCGCCACCTCCACCGGGGTGGGATGGTCAAAGACCAAGGTCGCGGAAAGCCGCAGGCCGGTCGCTGCGTTCAGCCGGTTACGCAGCTCCACCGCGCGGAGCGAGTCATAGCCCGCGTCGAGGAACCCACGCTCGTCACTGATCGCGTCCGGCGTGGCGTAGCCCAGCACCGTGGCAGCCTGCGAGCGGACCAACTCCAGGAGTTTGTGAGCCCGTTCGGCGTCCGAAAGGCCATCGAACACCAGACTTCCGGCGGGCTCCTTGGTGTCTCCTACGCCGCCGAGCGCACCCGACGAGGCGGCAGCCCGCACGCTGCGCAGCGGAGCACCACCGAGCAGACCTCGCAACAGAGGCGGCTGCGCACTGGACTCGCCGCGCAGCGCCGCCAGGTCAAGGCGGACCGGAAGCACCAAAGCGTGCTCCTGCCCAAGGGCAAGGTCGAAGAGCGCCAGGCCGTCCTTTGTGGACAGGGGCAGCACACCAGCCCGTCGCATCCGTGACAGATCCGCCTCGTCCAGCCCACCGGTCATCTCGCTGACCGCCGACCACAGCCCCCATGCCATCGACACAGCGGGCAGCCCCAGCGCCCGGCGGTGGTCCGCCAGAGCATCCAGATACCCGTTGGCCGCCGCGTAGTTGGCCTGACCGGCGTTACCCAGCACCCCCCCGGCGGCCGAAAACATCACGAACATGGCGGGCTTGGCGTCCTTGGTGAGTTCGTGGAGGTGCCACGCGGTGTTGATTTTGGGTTGGAGTACGTCGTTGGTTTGTTGGGGGGTGAGGTTGGTGAGGAGGGCGTCGTTGAGGGTGCCGGCGGTGTGGATGATGCCGGTGAGGGGGTGTTGGGTGGGGATGGTGTTGAGGGTGGTGGTGAGTTGGTTGAGGTTGGAGGTGTCGCAGGCGGTGATGGTGACGGTGGCGCCGAGTTGGGTGAGTTCGTTGTGGAGTGTGGTGGCGCCGGGTGCGTGTGGTCCGCGGCGTCCTAGGAGGAGGAGGTGGCGTACGCCGTGGTGGGTGATGAGGTGGCGTGCTACGAGGGCGCCTAGGGTGCCGGTACCACCAGTGATCAACACCGTGCCCTCGGGGTCAAGCACCGGGGCGTCGGCCGCCGGCGAGGGACGACTGCGCGCCAACCTCGGCACCCATACCCGCCCACCGCGAACCGCGTACTGAGGCTCGGACCCGGACAGCACGCCCGGCAGCGCGTGACGCCAGCCGGCGGCGTCCGCATCCAGGTCCACCAAAGCGAACCGGCCGGGGTGCTCCGCCTGCGCGGACCGCACCGCACCACACGCGGCAGCCGCCGCTAGATTCGTTACGCCCTCGCCCGTCGTCGCACTGGCCGCCCCTGTCCTACCGCTGGCATCGGGCGTGGTGCTCACCGCCCCGCTGGTCAGCAGAACCAGCCGCGCCGCACCGAACCTGTCATCGCTCACCCACTCCCGGAGCAGACTGAGCACCCGCGTCACCGCGTCATGGGCCGCATCAGCCGTACGGCTCTCCGTACCGTGCGGCACCGGCCACGGAACGACCACGGCCTCGGGCACGGTCGTGCCGGCGCTAATGGCCGCCGCGAGCGCGGACAGCGTCGGATGGGCCTGCACAGCGACACCGGCCTTCGCCAGGGCCGAACCCACTTCGAGGTCATCACGGCCCACCACGGCGTAACGGGCAGTCTCGCTCACCGTCACGGAGCCGGGGGCCAACTCGGTCCACGCCAGATGGAACAGCGAGTCCGCCACGTTATCGCGAGCCGCGGTCTGCAACTGCTGCTGATTCACCGGCCGTACGGCCAGCGACGTGACCGTAGCCACCGGTTCCCCGGCCTCGTCGGCCACCGCGAGGGCCATCGTGTCCGGCCCGGTCGGAGTCAGCCGTACGCGTAGGGCGGTGGCGCCAGTGGCGTGCAAGGTCACCCCGCTGAAGGAGAACGGCAACACGACCTGTTCCGCGCCGTCCAGCAAGGTGCTGTGCAAAGCCGCGTCCAGCAATGCGGGGTGAAGATCGAAGCGACCGG
Source organism: Streptomyces zagrosensis (assembly GCF_014203645.1). Classification (GTDB taxonomy): domain Bacteria; phylum Actinomycetota; class Actinomycetes; order Streptomycetales; family Streptomycetaceae; genus Streptomyces; species Streptomyces zagrosensis. The sequence continues at coordinate 123,035 of NZ_JACHJL010000018.1, forward strand.
CGTCAGCGTGCTGGGCCTGGGGCAGCCGGACCTCCGCGAAGACCTCCGCGCCGCGCCGCCAGGCGGCGTGCAGACCCTGGAACGCCGGCCCGTACACGAGCCCGTCCTCGGCCAACCGCGGGTAGAGCCCATCGATCTCGACCGGAACCGCATCGGCTGGTGGCCAGACGGACTCCGCTACCCAACCTGGTTCCGCGGCGTCCGCCGTCAGAGCCCCCGTGGCGTGGCACGTCCAGATTGGCTCATCCGCCTGTGGGTTGGTGTGGGGGGTGGAGTGGATGGTGAGGGGGTGTTGTCCGGTGGTGTTGGGGGTGCCGATGTGGATTTGGATGTGGAGGGGTTGGTTGTGGGGGAGGAGGAGTGGGGTGTGGAGGGTGAGTTCTTCGAGGTGGTGGAGTCCGGTGTGGTGTGCGGTGTGGAGGGCGAGTTCGAGGAGTGCGGTGCCGGGGAGGAGTGGGGTGTTCCATAGTGCGTGGTGGGTGAGCCAGGGGTGGGTGTTGGTGGAGATGTGTCCGGTGAAGAGGGTGTCGTGGGTGGTGGCAAGGGTGGTGTGAGTGTGGAGGAGGGGGTGTTCAGTGGTGTGCGGGGTGGCGGGAGTCGTGGGGGCGGCCAACCAGAAGGGTTGGCGTTGGAAGGGGTAGGTGGGGAGGTCTAGGTGATGGTGGGGGCCGACTCCGTATAGCGCGGTCCAGTTCACCGGGGTGCCGTTGGTGTGGAGGTGCGCGGCGTTGGTGAGGAGGCGAGTCCAGTTGCCTTGGTCGCGGTGGAGGGTGCCGGTGATGGTGGCTTGGTGGTGTGTTTCTTCGGTGGTTTCTTGGAGGGCGTTGGTGAGGATGGGGTGGGGGCTGATTTCGATGTAGGTGGTGTGGTGGTTGTTGAGTGCGGTGGTGGTGGCGTTGGTGAGGAGGACGGGTTGGCGGAGGTTGGTGTACCAGTAGTCGGCGGTGAGTTGTGTGGTGTCGAGTTGGGTGCCGGTGACGGTGGAGTAGAAGGGGATGTCACTGGCGGTGGGGGTGATGCCGGCGAGGTCTTGGGCGAGTTGTTGTTGGATGGCTTCGACGTAGGGGCTATGCGATGCGTAGTTGACGTTGATGCGTCGTGCGCGGATGTTGTGTTGTTCGCAGTGGGTGAGGAGTTCTTGGATTGCGGTGGTTTCGCCGGCGATGACGGTGGTGTGGGGTCCGTTGTGGGCGGCGATGTGGAGGCGGTTGTGCCACTGTGTGAGGAGTTGTGTGGTGTCGTGTGTGGTGAGGGTGAGTGAGGCCATGGTGCCGTGGCCGGTGAGGGTGGTGTGGATGGCTTGGCTGCGGAGTGCGGTGATGCGGGCGCCGTCGTGGAGGGTGAGGGCTCCGGCGGTGACGGCTGCGGCGACTTCACCCTGTGAGTGGCCGATGACGGCGGTGGGGTGAACGCCGAGGGAGCGCCATAGTCGTGCGAGGGAGACCATGACGGCGAAGAGGGCGGGTTGGACGATGTCTACGCGTTCTAGTGGTTGCTCACTACGCAGGGCTTCGGTTAGTGACCAGTCCACGTACGGGGCGAGGGCGCTTTCACATTCGGCTATGGATTCGCGGAAGACGGCGGAGGTGTCGAGGAGCCCGGTGGCCATGCCGGTCCATTGGGAGCCCTGGCCGGGGAAGACGAAGACGGGTTTGGTGTGGTTGGCGTGGCCGGTGACGGTGTGGGGGGTGTCGTGTCCGTTGGCTAGCGCGTGCAGTTCGGTGATCAGATGCGCGCGGTTTTCGGCGAGGATGATGGCGCGGTGTTCGAACGTGGCCCTGCCAGCCAGGAGCGTGCCAGCGACGTCGGCGAGGCCCGCTTCGGGGTGGTCTTCGACGTAGGTGGCCAGCTGCTGTGCTTGGGCTTGGAGCGCGTGCCGGTCCCGCGCGGAGAGCACCACCGGAACGACCGAAGGTCCGGTCTCGACGGTGGCGTCGCTCTCCGTGCCCTCCGTATCCAGGACCGCCTCCGGTTCTGGTGCGGGTGCCGGTTGTGGGGCTTCTTCGATGATGACGTGGGCGTTGGTGCCGCTGATGCCAAAGGCGGAGACGGCGGCCCGCCGGAGCCCGTGGTCACTGCGCGCCCAGGCGCGCTCCTCGGTCAGCAGCTCGATCGCGCCCGCTGACCAGTCCACGTGCGTGGTCGGCTCGGACACGTGCAGCGTCTTGGGGAGCGTGTCGTGCTGGAGAGCCAGCACCATCTTGATGACCCCGGCCACGCCTGCCGCGGCCTGCGTATGGCCGATGTTGGACTTCACCGCCCCGAGCCACAGGGGCCGGTCGGCGGGGCGGTTCTGGCCGTAGGTGGCGAGCAGCGCCTGTGCCTCGATGGGGTCACCGAGGCGGGTGCCGGTGCCATGCGCCTCCACTGCGTCAATCTGGTCCCCGGTCAGCCGGGCATCGGCCAGGGCCTGGCGGATAACGCGCTGCTGTGAGGGCCCGTTGGGGGCGGCGAGCCCGTTGGAGGCGCCGTCCTGGTTGATCGCCGAGCCGCGTACGACGGCGAGTACCTGGTGTCCATTGCGCCGGGCATCGGAGAGCCGTTCGAGCAGCACCACGCCCGCGCCTTCGGACAGGCCGAAGCCGTCAGCCTCATCAGAGAACGCCTTGCAGCGACCGCTCTCGGAGAGAGCCCCCATCCGGCTGAAGCCGATGAAGACGTCCGGTGTGGGCATCACCACCGCACCGCCCGCGAGCGCCATGGAGCACTCACCGGCCCGTAGCGACCGGACGGCCAGATGCAGGGCGACCAGCGATGACGAGCATGCCGTGTCCACCGTGATGGCCGGACCTTCGAGACCGAACGTGTAGGCCAGCCGGCCCGAGATCACACTCGTGACGCCGCCCGTGATGATGTAGTCCTGAACCGCGGCCGGCGCCTCACTCGCCCGGGGCCCGTACGCGTGTGCCATCGCCCCGACGAAGGCCCCGGTGCGGCTGCCACGCAGCGTGGCGGGGTCGATGCCCGCCCGCTCGAACGTCTCCCAGGACGTTTCCAGGAGTAGCCGCTGCTGGGGGTCCATGGCCAGCGCCTCACGCGGACCGATGCCGAAGAACGAGGCGTCGAAACCGGCGACGTCCCGCAGGAAACCACCCTCCAGTACGCGCCGGTGGTCGGTGCCGTCGCTGTCGGCGCCTGTATCGAGAGGGCCGGTGAGGTCCCAGCCGCGGTCGGACGGCGGTTCCGAGACGGCGTCGCCGCCGTTCTTGAGTAGCTTCCACATGTCGTCGGGGCTACTGACGTCGCCGGGGAAGCGGCAGGCCATGCCGACGATGGCGATCATGTCGTCGTCCGTGGCCGCCTCCGAGGCCATCGGCGCCAACTCAGCAACCGCGGTCGTCCCCGTGCCCAGTGCCGCCGATGGCTCCACCATCAGCTCGCGCAGATGAGCCGTCAGCGAGTGGGGTGTCGGATAATCGAAGGCCAGCGTCGCCGGCAACCGGAGGCCGGTCGCCTCGGCCAGCCGGTTGCGTAAGGCCACGGACGTCAGGGAATCGAACCCGGTGTCCTTGAAGGCCCGCTCCGGGCGGATCGGCTCCGACGTGCTGTGCCCCAGGACCGCGACGGCGTGCGTGGTGACCAGGTCGATCAGCAGCAGGTGCTGATCCGGCTCGGACAACTCGACCAGCCGGTCGCGGAGTTCCGACGCGACGCTGGTGTCCGAGGTGGACGAGCCGGACGAGGTGGCGCGGGCCCGCTCCAGAAGCTGTCGGGCCGCTGGCAGTTCGTCGAGCAGCCGGCTCGGCCGCATCGAGGTGAAGAGGGGGACGAAGCGCTCCCAGGCGATTTCGGCGACCGCAACGAAGGTGTCCTCGTGATCGAGCGCCTGCTGGAGGGCCGCGACGGCCAGTTCGGACCGCATCAGCGGCAGGCCCTGCCGGCTAACCCGCGCCCGCGTCTCCTCGACGTCCACGCCGTCGAGGTTCTTCCAGGTGGACAGGGCGTCTTCCCACACGCCCCAGGCCACCGATGTCATTGGCAGTCCGCGGGCCCGGCCTTGTTCGGCCAGGGCGTCCAGCGCCGCGTTCGCTGCCGCGTACGCGGCGTGGTCCCCGCTGCCCCAGAACCCGGCGATGGAGGAGAAGAGAACGAAGGCGTCCAGCGTGTCGGGGTCGAGCAGTTCCGCGAGATGGGCAGTGCCGTCCACCTTGGCAGCCAGCACCGAGTCGAGGCTTTGCAGCGTCGTTGCATCCACGGGCGCGAGCTCGATGAAGGCGGCGGTGTGCAGGACGGCCCGAACGGTATGGCCATCCTCCCGCAGCTTGCCGAGCAGCGCCGCCACCGCGTCGCGGTCGGCCACGTCGCACGCCGCGACGGTCACAGCGACGCCGCGCCGATCGAGATCCGCCGCCAACTCCGCGGCGCCGGGCGCCTCCGGCCCTGACCGGCTGACCAGCACCAGATGCTCGGCGCCCTGAGTGGCCAGCCAGTCCGCGAGCCGCGGCGCAAGGCTCCCCGTACCGCCGGTGACCAGGACCGTGCCCCGCGGACGCCAGCGGCGAGATCGCTGGGCGTCACCGAGCGCGGCGCTCACCATGCGCCGGGCTACCAGGCCCCCAGCACGCACCGCCACCTGATCCTCGCCCGCCGAACTGGACAACGTCTGGTGCAGCAGGGCAACAGCCCGTGTATCCGGCATCTGCGGCAGGTCGATCAACCCGCCCCACAGCCCCGGATGTTCGAGGGCGACCACCCGCCCCAGCCCCCAGACCTGCGCCTGCACCGGGTCCGCCGGAGCGTCGGCCGGCCCCGCGGACACCGCACCCCGAGTGGCGCTCCACAACGGCGCCCGCACCCCCAAGTCGTTCAGCGCCTGCACCAAGGTCAGCGTCAAGGCCACGCCGGTCGTGAGCGTGCCGTACCGCGAGTGCGGCAGGGCGTCCAGCGCCAGGAACGACAGCACCCCCGCCGGCTCACGCCCTGCTTCCGCATCTCGCACCTCAGCGAGTACGTCACCCAGTCGCGCGCCGAGGGCCACACGGTCGGTGTCGGGCTCGGTCAGCTCCACCGGTACGACCCGTACGCCCTGAGCTCCGAGCATGCGGTGCGCCTCGGCGACCCATGGGTCCGCGTCGTACCCGGCCGGCACCACGACAAGCCACGCCCCGGTCAGCGGGGCAGGCGTGGTTCGTGCCACCGGCTTCCAGGCGATGCCGTAGCGCCAGCCATCGACGGCGAGGCGGCCACGGCTCTGCTTACGCCAGGACGACAGCGTCGGTAGCAGCGAAGACAGCGACGAACGCTGGGCCTCGTCCTCCACCTGAAGCGTCTCCGCCAGCGCGGTGACGTCCTCTCCCTCAACTGCCGCCCAGAACCCCGCGTCCGGCCCGCTCAGCGACGCCGCGCTGGACCTGTCCTTCTCGGTTCCCTCGTCTTCAATCCAGAGGTGCTGATGCTGGAATGGATAGGTGGGGAGGTTGGGTTGATGCTGGTGGGTGGTGGGGCACGGGAGGAGGGTGGTCCAGTTGACGGGGGTGCCGTGGACGGCGATTTGGGCGGCGTTGGTGAGGAGTTGGGTCCAGTTGCCTTGGTCGCGGCGGAGGGTGCCGGTGATGGTGGCGGTGGGGGTGGTGTTGTTTGTGGTGCCGGTGCCGGTGCCGGTGTTGGTGGGGTCGATGGTGCCGGTGTGGTTGTCGAGGGTGTCTTCGATGCTGGGGGTGAGGATGGGGTGGGGGCTGATTTCGATGTAGGTGGTGTGGTGGTTGTTGAGTGCGGTGGTGGTGGCGTTGGTGAGGAGGACGGGTTGGCGGAGGTTGGTGTACCAGTAGTGGGCGGTGAGTTGTGTGGTGTCGAGTTGGGTGCCGGTGACGGTGGAGTAGAAGGGGATGTCACTGGCGGTGGGTGCGATATCGGCTAGATCCAAAGCGAGTTGGTGCTGGATCGCTTCGACGTAGGGAGTGTGTGATGCGTAGTTGACGTTGATGCGTCGTGCGCGGATGTCGTGTTGTTCGCAGTGGGTGAGGAGTTCTTGGATTGCGGTGGTTTCGCCGGCGATGACGGTGGTGTGGGGTCCGTTGTGGGCGGCGATGTGCAGGCGGTTGTGCCACTGTGTGAGGAGTTGGGTGGTTTGTTGTGTGGTGAGGGGGAGTGAGGCCATGGTGCCGTGGCCGGTGAGGGTGGTGTGGATGGCTTGGCTGCGGAGTGCGGTGATGCGGGCGCCGTCGTGGAGGGTGAGGGCTCCGGCGGTGACGGCTGCGGCGACTTCGCCTTGGGAGTGGCCGATGACGGCGGTGGGGTGAACGCCGAGGGAGCGCCACAAGCGTGCGAGGGAGACCATGACGGCGAACAGGGCGGGTTGGACGATGTCTACGCGTTCTAGTGGTTGCTCACTACGCAGGGCTTCGGTCAGTGACCAGTCCACATACGGGGCGAGGGCGCTCTCACACTCAGCTATGGATTCACGAAATACGGCGGAGGTATCAAGGAGCCCGGTGGCCATGCCGGTCCATTGAGAGCCCTGGCCGGGAAAGACGAACACGGGTTTGGTGTGGTTGGCGTGTCCCGTGACGATGTGGGGGCTGTCGTGTCCGTTGGCTAGCGCGTGCAGTTCAGTAACGAGGTGGCCGCGGTTTTCGGCGAGGATGATGGCGCGGTGTTCGAACGTGGCCCTGCCAGCCAGGAGCGTGCCAGCTATGTCGGCGAGGCCCGCTTCGGGGTGGTCTTCGATGTAGGTGGCCAGTTGCTGTGCTTGGGCTTGGAGTGCGTGCCGGTCGCGTGCGGAGAGCACCACTGGAATGACCGAAGCTTCGGGCTCGACGGTCGTACCGACCGCAACCCCCGGCCCCGTCTCAGCAGCCACCTCTGACTCCGGTGCGGGTGCCGGTTGTGGGGCTTCTTCGAGGATGACGTGGGCGTTGGTGCCGCTGATGCCAAAGGAGGAGACGGCGGCTCGGCGCGGGCGCCCCATATCGGGCCAGTCTTGCTGCTCGGTGAGAAGCCGTACGGTGCTGGTGGTCCAGTCAACGTGGGGGGTGGGCTGGTCGATGTGCAGCGTTTTGGGCAGGGTGCGGTGTTGCAGGGCGAGGATCATTTTGATGACCCCGCCGACACCTGCCGCGGCCTGTGTGTGGCCGATGTTCGACTTCAGCGAACCCAGCCACAGCGGCTCGTTACCCGCCGCCCGCCGCCCGTAGGTGGCCAGCAACGCCTCTGCCTCGATGGGGTCACCGAGCGTGGTGCCCGTACCGTGCGCCTCCACCGCGTCGATGTCGTCAGCGGAGAGCCGCGCGTTCTTGAGAGCCTGCGTGATGGCGCGCTCCTGCGCCGGGCCGTTGGGCGCCGAGAAGCCGCTGCTGCTGCCATCCTGGTTGATCGCCGAGCCGCGTAGCACGGCGAGTACATGGTGGTTGCTGCGCCGAGCATCCGAGAGGCGTTCCAGCACCAGGACGCCGACGCCCTCGCCCCAGCCGGTCCCATCGGCCGAAGCGGCGAAGGCCTTGCAACGGCCATCGGGGGCGAGGCCCCGTTGGCGGCTGAAGTCCACGAATCCGATCGGCGAGGTCATCACCGTGACACCGCCGACGAGCGCCATGGAGCACTCGCCGCCCCGCAGCGACTGGCCCGCCAGGTGCAGAGCGACCAGCGACGACGAGCATGCCGTATCCACCGTTACGGCGGGGCCCTCCAGGCCGAGGGCGTAGGCGATGCGGCCTGACACGACGCTGCCCAGGCTGCCCGTCATCAGGTAGCCCTCAAGGTCGTCCGGCGTCGCGTCCATCGCGGCGGCATAGTCCTGGTGCATCACGCCGGCGAACACCCCCGTACGGCTGCCCTGCACCGACGTGGGGTCGATTCCGGCGCGTTCCAGCGCCTCCCACGAAACCTCAAGCAGCTGCCGCTGCTGGGGGTGCATGGCCGTCGCCTCGCGTGGGCTGATGCCGAAGAACTCGGGGTCGAACGCGGCGGCGTCCCGCAGAAAGCCGCCCGAGCGGGTGTAACTCTTGCCGATGGCGTCCGGGTCTGGGTCGTAGAGGTCCTCGACATCCCAGCCGCGGTCCTGCGGGAAGTCAGAAATGGCATCACTCCCGCTCGCCACCAGCTGCCACAGTTCCTCGGGTGACGTGACGTCCCCGGGGTATCGGCACGCCATGCCGACGATGGCGATTGGCTCGGAGGCCGCTGTGCTCAGCGCGTGATTGCGCTGCCGCAGGGACTCGACCTCCTTGAGGGAGGCACGCAACGCCTTGACGACTTCTTCACTCGATGTGGTCATCGATAACTCCGAACCTCGGGGAAAGAGCGGTCAGTTGTCACCGAGGGCCACTCGGATCAGATCGTCCAGGTTCATCGCGTCCAGTGCGCTGCCCGGCTCCTTTGCCGGGTGCGCGGCGTCGTGCTGGTTCTCGCCTTCGGTTTCGGCTTCGGCGAGGCGTAGCAAGGTCTGCGTCAGCCCGGCTTCCTGGAAGCGGAGCAGGGGAATCGCGGCCAGGGCTCGGCGGAACTCCGCCTCGTCGGTACCGTCTTCGGCCTCGGTCGTGCCTGCCTCGCCGCTCGTGCCGGCGCTGGGCCCCGCGAGGCTCTCCCCGGGGAAGAGTTCAGCCTCAAGGAAGCGCGCCATGGCCACGGGGGTGGGGAAGTTGAAGATGAGGGTGGCGGGCAGCCGCTGGCCGATTGCCGCGCCAAGTCGGTTGCGGAGATCGAGCGCGGTGAGTGAATCGACACCGAGGTCGAGGAACCCGCGCGAGGGGTCGATGAGATCCAGCGTGGGATGGCCCAGCACGGTCGCGACGTGGGTCCGTACGAGGTCGAGCAGGGCCTGCCGACGCTCGCCGGGCGCCAGGCCCGCGAACTGCTGCTGGACCATCGCCGCGTCGGGCGCCTCAGCTACTCGCCGCGTCGCGCGGGGCGCGGGGCGCATCAGGCCCCGAAGCAGCGCCGGGATATCGGGCTGTGCGCGCAGGGTGGCGAAGTCCAGTACCGCGGGTACGAGCATGGCCCGCCCGGCCTGCGACCCGCCGCCACTCGCCGTCGCCACGGTCGCGATCTGCGCCCCCGCTTCCGTCCGCATTGCCGCATCGAACAGTGCGAGCCCCTGTTCGGACGGCATGCGCGACAGGCCCGTACGGCCCAACCGACGCAGATCCGCCTCGGCGAGGTGGCCGGTCATTCCGCCCGCCTCGGCCCACAGCCCCCAAGCGAGCGCGAGGCCGGGCAGACCCTCGCTGCGACGGTGCTGCGCCAAAGCGTCCAAGAACGCGTTGGCCGCCGCGTAACTTGCCTGCCCCGCCTGGCCGAGGGTGCCAGCGGCCGAGGAGTAGAGCACGAAGGCTCGTAGCTCGTACGAGCGCGTCAGCTCGTGCAGATTCCACGCGGCATCGACCTTCGGCCGCAACACCGTCGCGACCCGCTCGGGTGTCAATGAGGCGATCACGCCGTCATCGAGCACGCCGGCCGTGTGCACCACGCCGGTCAGCGGGTGCTCGGACGGCACGGCGGTGAGAGCCGCCGCCAGGGCCGCCCGGTCTGCCGTGTCACACGCGACCACGGTGACCTTCGCGCCTAGCTGCTCCAGCTCCCCACGGAGTTGCCCCGCCCCCTCGGCATCCGGGCCCCGGCGGCTGAGCAGCAGCAGGCTGCGCACGCCGTGTTCGGTGACCAGGTGGCGGGCGAGCATGCCGCCGAGCAGGCCCGTCCCTCCGGTAATGAGGACCGTGCCGGTGCCATCGAACGGGCTCACGCTGTCCTCGGCGGCGTGGGCGGCCCTGGCCAGCCGAGGCACGAGTACCTGCCCTGCGCGCACAGCGAGTTGCGGCTCCTCCATCGCTCCCGGGGTGAGCGCACGAAGCACGGTTCGGTACGAGTCGGCGCTGTCGTCCAGGTCGGCCAGCACCAGGCGACCGGGATGCTCGGACTGTGCGCTCCTGACCAGGCCCCACAGTGGCGCGTGCGCCAGGTCCGCCACGTCTTCGCTGCCGAGTACGGCCACCGCGCCGCGGGTGAGCAGCACCAGCCGGGAGGACGCGAGCCGCTCCTCCGCCAGCCAGGACCGTACGAGCTCCAGCGCACGGAGAACCGCCGCGTGCGCGGAGGCGGCCAGGCCCTCCGCGTCCGACGCCCCGGCCGCCGGCAGACAGGGCACCAGCACGGTCTCCGGCACGGGGCCACCGGCGGCCACCGCAGCGATCAGCGCGCCGAGGTCGGGACCCGCGCTCGCCGGGGCCGCATCCGCAAGGTCGGGAAGACGTGCGGCCGAACCGACCAGTACCGGCCGCTCAGCACTCGCCGAAGGCGCACCGTCGATGGGCGGCGGGGCCCACTCCAGCTGGTACAGCGGGTCATTCAGCCGGTTGGTGGAGGCGCGGAACTGCTCCGGAGTCACCGCGCGCAGCGTCAGCGTGTCAATCGAGATGACCCGGAGCCCCTCGCCATCGGTCGCCACGAGGGAGACCGTGTCCGGCCCGGTCGGAGTCAGCCGTACGCGTAGGGCGGTGGCGCCAGTGGCGTGCAGGGTCACCCCGCTGAAGGAAAAGGGAAGCCGTACCTGGTCCGCACCTTCGAGGAGGGCCGCGTGCAGTGCCGCGTCCAGCAAAGCCGGGTGGATATCGAAGCGGTCGGCGTCATCGTGCTGCGGCTCGGGTAGCTGGACCTCCGCGACGACGTCAGCACCCAACCGGCCCTGCGACCGCAAGCCCTGGAACGCGGGACCGTAGTCGAAGCCAACATCGGCGAGCCGCTCGTAGAGGGCATCAGCCGGGGCGAGCGCCAGGCCCTGAGCTGGCCATGGATCGTCGCCGTCCTGGTGCAGCCGAGGGCTTTTCGCTGTGACGACCCCCACCGCGTGCTCGACCCATCCACCGTCGTCCGCTCCCTGTGGGTTGGTGTGGGGGGTGGAGTGGATGGTGAGGGGGTGTTGTCCGGTGGTGTTGGGGGTGCCGATGTGGATTTGGATGTGGAGGGGTTGGTTGTGGGGGAGGAGGAGTGGGGTGTGGAGGGTGAGCTCTTCGAGGTGGTGGAGTCCGGTGTGGTGTGCGGTGTGGAGGGCGAGTTCGAGGAGTGCGGTGCCGGGGAGGAGTGGGGTGTTCCATAGTGCGTGGTGGGTGAGCCAGGGGTGGGTGTGGGTGGAGATGTGTCCGGTGAAGAGGGTGTCGTGGGTGGTGGCAAGGGTGGTGTGAGTGTGGAGGAAGGGGTGTTCAGTGGTGTGCGGGGTGGCGGGCGTGGTGGAGGCGACCAGCCAGTAGCGCCGTCGTTGGAAGGGGTAGGTGGGGAGGTCTAGTTGGCGTCGTGGTCCGTTGCCATGGAGGGTGGTCCAGTTGACGGGGGTGCCGTGGACGGCGATTTGGGCGGCGTTGGTGAGGAGTTGGGTCCAGTTGCCTTGGTCGCGGCGCAGGGTGCTGGTGATGGTGGCGGTGGGGGTGGTGTTGTTCGTCGTGCCGGTGCCGGTGCCGGTGCCGGTGTTGGTGTGGTTGTCGAGGGTGTCTTCGATGCTGGGGGTGAGGATGGGGTGGGGGCTGATTTCGATGTAGGTGGTGTGGTGGTTGTTGAGTGCGGTGGTGGTGGCGTTGGTGAGGAGGACGGGTTGGCGGAGGTTGGTGTACCAGTAGTGGGCGGTGAGTTGTGTGGTGTCGAGTTGGGTGCCGGTGACGGTGGAGTAGAAGGGGATGTCACTGGTGGTGGGTGCGATGTCGGCGAGGTCTTGGGCGAGTTGTTGTTGGATGGCTTCGACGTAGGGGCTATGCGATGCGTAGTTGACGTTGATGCGTCGTGCGCGGATGTTGTGTTGTTCGCAGTGGGTGAGGAGTTCTTGGATTGCGGTGGTTTCGCCGGCGATGACGGTGGTGTGGGGTCCGTTGTGGGCGGCGATGTGGAGGCGGTCTTGCCACTGTGTGAGGAGTTGGGTGGTGTCGTGTGTGGTGAGGGGGAGTGAGGCCATGGTGCCGTGGCCGGTGAGGGTGGTGTGGATGGCTTGGCTGCGGAGTGCGGTGATGCGGGCGCCGTCGTGGAGGGTGAGGGCTCCGGCGGTGACGGCTGCGGCGACTTCACCTTGGGAGTGGCCGATGACGGCGGTGGGGTGAACGCCTAGGGAGCGCCATAGTCGTGCGAGGGAGACCATGACGGCGAAGAGGGCGGGTTGGACGATGTCTACGCGTTCTAGTGGTTGCTCACTACGCAGGGCTTCGGTCAGTGACCAGTCCACGTACGGGGCGAGGGCGCTTTCACATTCGGCTATGGATTCGCGGAAGACGGCGGAGGTGTCGAGGAGCCCGGTGGCCATGCCGGTCCATTGGGAGCCCTGGCCGGGGAAGACGAAGACGGGTTTGGTGTGGTTGGCGTGGCCGGTGACGGTGTGGGGGGTGTCGTGTCCGTTGGCGAGGGCGTGCAGTTCGGTGATCAGATGCGCGCGGTTTTCGGCGAGGATGATGGCGCGGTGTTCGAACGTGGCCCTGGCCGTCAGCAGCGTGTCAGCGACGTCGTAGAGGTCTGCTTCTGGGTGGTCTTCCACGTACGTGGCCAGTTGTTGCGCCTGGGCTTGGAGCGCGTGCCGGTCCCGCGCGGAAATCACCACGGGAGTGACCGAAGCTTCGGGCTCGACGGTCGTACCGACCGCAACCCCCGGCCCCGTCTCAGCAGCCACCTCTGACTCCGGTGCGGGTGCCGGTTGGGGGGCTTCTTCCAGGATGACGTGGGCGTTGGTGCCGCTAATGCCAAAGGAGGAGACGGCGGCTCGGCGCGGGCGTCCCATATCGGGCCAGTCCTGTTGCTCGGTGAGAAGCCGTACGGTGTCGGACGACCAGTCCACGTGCGCCGAGGGATCATCGACGTGCAGCGTGCGCGGTAGTACGCCGTGCCGCATGGCCTGCACCATTTTGATGACCCCGGCGACGCCCGCGGCGGCCTGCGTGTGGCCAATGTTCGACTTCAGCGAACCTAGCCACAGCGGCTCGTTGCCCGCCGCCCGATGCCGCCCGTAGGTGGCCAGCAGGGCCTGGGCCTCGATGGGGTCGCCGAGGCGGGTGCCGGTGCCGTGCGCTTCTACGGCGTCGATCTGGTCCCCGGTCAGTCGTGCGTCGGCCAGGGCTTGGCGGATGACGCGCTGCTGGGCCGGTCCGCTCGGCGCGGTGAGTCCGTTGGATGCCCCGTCCTGATTGATCGCGGAGCCGCGTACGAGGGCGAGTATGTGGTGGCCGTTGCGTTGGGCGTCGGAGAGTCGTTCGAGGAGGAGTACGCCGATGCCTTCGCCCCAGCCGGTGCCGTCTGCTGAGGCGGCGAAGGCTTTGCAGCGGCCGTCTGGGGCGAGGCCGCGTTGGCGGCTGAATTCGACGAACATGCCGGGGGCGGCCATGATGGCGGCGCCTCCGGCTAGGGCCATGGTGGATTCACCGCGGCGTAGGGATTGCACGGCCAGGTGCAGAGCGACCAGCGACGAGGAGCACGCCGTGTCGATGGTGATCGCGGGGCCCGCTAACCCGAACACGTACGACAGGCGTCCAGACAGCACGCTGACGGTGTTGCCGGTCAGCACATGGCCCTTGGCGCTTTCGGATGCCTCGTGCATGCGCTCGCCGTAGTCCTGCGTCATCGCGCCGATAAACACCCCGCTCGGGCTGCCGCGCAGCGCGGCCGGGTCGATGCCCGCGCGCTCGAACGCCTCCCAGGACGCCTCCAGGAGCAGCCGTTGTTGCGGGTCCATCGCCAACGCTTCCCGCGGACCAATGGTGAAGAAGTCCGCGTCGAACAGGTCGGCGTCGTGCAGGAAACCGCCTTCGCGGGTGTACGTCGTGCCGGGGCGGTCCGGATCGGTGTCGTACAGGGCCTCCACGTCCCAACCCCGGTTCGTGGGGAAGGAGGAGATGGCGTCCGTACCGTCCGCCACCAGTTTCCACAGACCGTCCGGCGTGCTGACGTCACCGGGAAGCCGGCAACTCATCGCGATGATGGCGATCGGCTCGTCGTCGGTTCCCGGGGCGGTTGCGGCCGGTTCTTCGAACGCTGTGGCCTCCGGCGCGAGCAGGACGCTCTGCAATTGACCGACGACGGCGTTGACGGTCGGGTGGTCGAAGAGCAGCGTCATCGGCAACGGTAACCCGGTCGCTTCCACCAGCCGGTTGCGTACCTCAACGGCGGTCATCGAATCGACACCGAGGTCCTTGAACGGTCGCCGCGCATCGTTGTCGTCCATGGCCCGCAGCCCGCGCAGTGCGATGACCTGGGAGCACACCAGCTCCGTCAGCCATGCGTGCTGCTCGTGGCCGGTGCGTCCAGCAAGCCGGCGGCGCAGCGAGGCGGTGGGCCCGTCGCCAGCGGCCGTATCGGACCCGGTCGTGGCGTCGGTTGCGTCCGCGCCGAAGGGGTACGTGGGCAGTTCCACGCGCCGGGCGCCCGAGCCCCGGAAGACGGCGCCCCAGTCCACTGTCACTCCGCGCACGTGCAGTTCCGCCATTGATGTGAGGAGGGCGGCCACGCCGGGCTGGTCGCGTCGCAGGGTGGCGGCCACGGTGGCGTGACTGCTCAGCCCGCAGTCCTCCAGGGTTTCCTGTACTCCGCCGAGGAGAACGGGGTGCGGGCTCACCTCCAGGAAAGTTCGGTAGCCGTTGGCGAGTAGGGCTCGCGTGGCCTGTTCAAACCGAATTTCCCGGGTGATGTTGTGGTGCCAGTACGCACCGTCGAGCTCGGTGGTGTCCACGAGCCCGCCGGTCAGCGACGAGTAGAAGGGGACCGACGACGCGCGGGAGGTGATCGCGGCAAGACCGTCGATGAGGCGCTCGCTGTCGAGTCGCAGGGTCGGTGAGTGCGCCGCGAGGTCGTTGCCCAGCTTCCTTGCGCGTACGCCGTCGTCCGACAGCTCGCCCAGGAGTTCGTCCACGGCGTCGCGATCGCCGCTGAACAGCACGGAGAGCGGGCCGTTGGTGCCCGCGACATGCAGCCGATCGCCCCATCGCCCCAGCCGTGCCGCCAACTCCTCGCGGGTCAGCAGGGCGGAGGCCAGGTCGCCCTGGCCAATGGCGCCCGCCTGAGCCTGGCTCCACAGCGCCACCACCTGGGCGGCGTCCTCCAGCGTGAGTGCCCCGGTGACCTGGGCGGCGGCGATCTCGCCCAGACTGGCGCCCACCACGGCGCCGGGTTCCAGGCCGCACGCGCGCCACAGTTCGCTGAGCGAGACCATGACGGCGAACAAGACGGGCTGGACGACGTCCACGGCCTCCATCGCGGGCGCGCCCGACGCACCACGCAGCACGTCGTGCAGTGACCAGGGGACGTGGGGTTCCAGCGCATCCGCGCAGGCACGCATGTGCTGCCGGAAGACCTCTGAGGATTCCAGCAAGTCCAGGGCCATCCCCTGCCACTGCGTTCCCTGCCCCGGGAAGACGAAGACCGGGCGCCGTTGCGTGCCTTGCTCGCTCTCGCCGTCACCGTCGTGGACGGCAGCGCGGATGACCATCGGGGCGAACGCCCCCTCAGCCACCGCGCGCAGCCCGTGCAGGGCGTCCTCGCGGTCGCCGGCGAGCACAACGGCTCGCCGTGCGAACACCGATCGGGTGGTCGCCAGCGACAGCCCGAGGTCCGCGACATCGAGTGCGGGGTCCGTCTGGACCAGTTCGTACAGAGCCCTGGCGCTGGCCCGAAGGGCCGCATCCGTGTGTCCGGAGAGCACCAAGGGGGCTACGGGCGCGGTGAAGAGCGGTACGTCGTCGCTGCGTGCCGCCGAGGTGTCGGCCGTTGATCCACCGGATGGGGCGAGGGCCGGTGCTGGGCCCGCGCCGACGAGGGCGAGGACGCCGTCCGTGGTGACCGGCGCCTTGGACGCGATGGTGGCGTCGGTGACCATCGTTGTGTCCATGGTCAGTACGCCGTGCATCCGGCCCCCGTCCCGCACCGCCTGGGAGTGGCGTCGGAGTACGAGGACGACACCGCTCGTGCCGGCGGCGTCCGTGCCGACAGCGCCGGCGATAGCGAGATCGACGTCGCCGCGCCGCAAGTGGTCGGCGGCGAGTGCCACGGCCGCTCGCACCGCGGACTGGGTCAGGCCCGCGGAGTCCGGCTGGTCGGCCGCATTGAGAGTGGCGTGCTCGCCGTCCAGCCGCAGGACACTGGCGACCTGTTCCGCGAGCCCGCTGGGGGAAGCACTGAGGAAGACCCCGGCCCTACTGCCGCCGGCGAGCGTGCCGGGAACGATCCCGCCATCCTCCAGCGCGGTCCAGGCGAGCCGCAGCGCCAGCGACCGGTCAGCGCACGGCACCGCTGCCGCCGCGGACGGGAGGTCGAAGAATGCGGAGTCATCGCCCGTGGCGAGCGCGTCACAGGACTCCTGGCAGGTCGCAACTCCGACGATCACGACTGGGTCGGTTTGATGGCTTGGCTGGGGCACGGGCTTCCTCATCGACTCGTCTCACCGTCCGGTCCACCGGTCAAGGTGATGGCTCGTGTGCACATGGATTTCCGTGAGCGAAGCGGGCGGCGACTCGTCACCGGGCCGGCCGCACGGCGCGAGCCGCCGGCCGCGTAGGACTGGCCTGATCCCCCGTCAGGTGCCCGGCTACCCGGGCCCTGCCCCCGTTTCATCGCCCCCCTGTGCCCACGGCGATCGATTCGTCCCCGCGCGAAGGGCAGGGCACTGACCCCGTCGATTTCCGGGCCTGCCCCGCGCGCTGATCAGCACCTTGCCACGGCACTCTTGGAGCCGTCTTGGCGGCATCTTGGAGTGTTCGCATGACGGGTCGTACGCGAACACCCCAGCGCTCCGACGGCTTGCTGGTCGCGGGCATGCCCATGACACGTTCCTGCTGTCCGTCCTGGGCCCGTCATCGGCTTCGCGCCGCCCATCAGGTGCGGTCTGTCCGGGCGGCGCGTGCCTCACAAATGCGCGACCTGCGGTTCGGTCAGCGACGTTCGGTCATCAGGTCGCCGCACAGAATCCGCCGGAACAGCTTCTGTAGCTGTTCGCCGGGATCGATGCCGTACTCGTCCGCCAGGGTTCGCCGCGTGCGGTGGTACGTGTCGATTGCCTCGGCGCGACGGTCCGAGTGCCACAGCGCCTTCATCAGCAGCCAGCTAAAGCGCTCGCGGGTGGGGAACCTGAAGCTGAGGGCGGATAGCTCGGCGGCAATCACCGAAGTGTCGCTGGCCTCCGCCAGCTCGGCTTCCCAGTAGCTCTCCAACGCAAGTAACCACAGCTCCTCAAACCGTGCGGCTACTTGAGCACCTAGCGTGTAATCGCTGACCTCCGGATGAGCACCGCCGCGCCATAGCGCGAGCGCCCGCTCCAGCGGCCGGCTCGCCTTGCGGGGCATGCCGGCCACCAGCAGTCGCCGGCCCTCTTGCATCAGCCGCTCGAAGCGCACCGCGTCGATGCTCTCCGGTTCGACCGCAAGAACGTAGCCGGCCGCCTCGCGCCGCAGGACATTATCCCGGCCGCGTGGCGGTCGGTCCGGCTCCAGCGTGCGCCGGAGGTTAGACACATAGCTATGCAAATTCGCCATCGCCGCATCAGGTGCCCTGCGCGGCCAGACGGCCTCGGTGAGTTGCTCCGGTGTCACCGGCTGGCCCGGCGTGAGAAGCAGGGCAGACAAAACAGCGCGCTGCCGAGCCGAACCGAGACTTACTTGTTTGTCGTGAACGCTTACACCGACCGGACCAAGGACATTGAAATTCACTGGATAACCCATGGTCGACGAGACCCCCGAATGTGCCGATAGAACGTTGCGACGGAACGCGGAAGCGGTAACTCCGATAGGTGTGGTCACGGGTTCTTACACGAGCAATGACAGCGTACTTGCCCATACGCGAAAGTGAAGGACTGGATTTGCCGCGCATCGACTGATATGGGGCGGTCACTGGGGCGCGATGGCTAGCCGGGGAGTGCAGCCGTGCATGCTGCTGGCCAGCACTTTTATCAAGCTGTTGGCATTCTCTCGGTGCAGGCGGACGGTTGTGCTCAGGCTCCGTCGGCTGCGCAAACCACCGGTGTGTGTTTCTTCGCAGCCCTTAACCGCCCTTGACGAACAACGTTCAGTCGATCGAAACATTAATCTCTGAATAAAATCTCCTATTCGCCGGCGGACGGACCGGGCTACGCGCCTGATGTCGCGCCCTATGACGGCCCACGCGCCCGGCGGGAAGCACGGCCACGATCATGCACCTGCCACCTTCCAGGTCGCTCGCCGATCAACCACCGCCGCGCGCCGAAGAGCGAGCGTCCCGTACTGGGCGGCGGTGCCTGGACACGGTCTCGGCGAACTGATCCTCGCCGTGAGCGGCTATATCGCCGCGCCCGGCCCCGAGCAAACATCATTCCCTGCAACCGGTCCGCGACCCCGAGGAGCGCCCCCAGCAGCCGTAACGCGGCGCGGGCGCGGTGGTTTGGGGGCAAAGGCGGAGGGGAACAAAGCGCCCGGTCGTAGTCCGGTGCCGCCCCTCGCGCATGGGCGTCGCTGTCCGGGCAAGCGGTACGCGCGCGAACCGGAACGCCGCACACCGGCCCGTCATGGGCGACCCACGCGCACGGAAGTGAGTGCGCGTGCGGTGAGAAAGCACACGTCTCATCGCAGGGCCGTGGGGTTGAGATGCACGCGACGGCTCGCCCTCGTCTGTCGCGGACGCTGGCGACCGCCGGCCACCCGGTCGGCGTTGCCGAGCATGCCCCGAACGCGCCGGCCCGGCAGCGGTTCGAGAAATGCCCAGGGACGTCGCCGGACTCGACGACTCGACATCGAGGAGGAAGCGGGTGTCATGGGCGGCGACGGATATGGAAAGAGGGATTAAGTGTGGCTAATCCGCAGTGCATATACAAGACAATGGCTATAGCGTTGACTGAATGATCGGCATTGGGGCGCTGAAGCAATATTCGTCAGGCGTGGCACGGAAAATATCTAGCTGGCGAGCCGGTTAAGGAATCAACCGCCCACATCTTTCGGGAGTTGAGTTGGCCGGGCGACCGAGTGTCGGGGTCGATTTCCATTGGACGGTCGGTGTGGCAGCGCTGGCCCGGCCTTGTCGGCCTCGTAAGGTTCTCAACCCGTTCACCTGCTGAAGCGGCTCGCGTATAAGGATGCTCATGGACGAGAACAGCAGGATTTCTTGCCCGCTCCGAAGTTTCCGCGTGCACGCGAGTAGGGAACATCGCAGCGATCGGCGGGACGAACCCGCGGTGCAGCGTGGTGAGTTGTCGGCTGAGGAGGATGGGGTCGAGGCGTGGTGGTAGCGCCGTGAGGAGCACGGCGACGCCGATGAGCACAGGCGCGATGGTTCGGAAGGTGCGGGAAGGCAAGAAGGAGGACCCCGCCGCCAACTGCCGCCCCGAGCCTCGCCGTCACCACCAACCACACAGCCTCGCGTAACGGTCGTGGCGCCGCGTCTCGGTAGCCCGATGGGTCCCGCTCGTCGAGCCCGGAGCCTGCCCTGTGATGTTCAGGTCGTTCATGACGTCGCCGGTCACCGGTGTCGGCTCCACGGTCAGCAGAGCGTGAAGAGAGCGAGAAGGTGATGGGCGTCCCGTATCCCACGACCGTGTTCATGGTGCGTGCGGCTAGCCCTGAGACAACGAGCACGACCTCCCAGGCCAAGGCGCGGGAGTGCCCCGAGGTGAACCCGTCGATCACGCCATCGTTGGCCAGCGAAATGATCGGACGGCGAACGTGGTGGAGAAATCGCCAAGAGGTTTAGACCTGCCCAAAGTCGCGGGCGGGGGACACCAACAGATCGAGCCGTGTCGGTGCTTGTGCCGGAAGTCGTCCATCGCCTTGCAGCTGTCCATCCAAAACAACTCGCCACCGATCGGCTGGTTTTGCGCTGAGTAGCAGAACTGCGTTAGCGGAATGGTCGGTATGTGCGGGTAGTTGCCTGTGCCACACGCCGACCGGGTCCCAACGCGCCGCCCCACACGCCCATCACTCCGCCACACCAAACCAGCGCCTGCTACTCGGTGTTCGTGCCGCCTGGCCGCTCGCCTGCCGCGTCCTTGTGGCAAAGTCAGGCATGGCGGGGTCGGGAGGCCGCGGGCCGCCGCACAGATGCGGGCGGCGCGAGGGTGAGGGGGACGCGTGGGGCGCGTGATCGACGGCCGGTTCCAACTGGTCGAACGGCTCGGCGGTGGCGGCATGGGCACGGTGTGGCGTGCTAGGGACCTGGCGCTGGATCGGGATGTGGCACTCAAGGAGGTGCGCCCGCCCGACCCCGCACTCGCCGAGGCCGATCCGGCTGGCGCCCAGCAGCTCCGCGCGCGCGTACTGCGTGAGGCCCGCGCCTTGGCCCGCATCAGCCATCCCCATGTGGTGACGATCTATCACATCGTGGATGGTGCCGAGCACGCGTACCCCTGGCTGGTCATGGAACTCATCGCCGGTGAGAACGTCCAAGACCGCCTGGCCCGTGGGCCCCTCGCACCGGTCGATGCGGCGGCCCTGGGCCGCGGGGTGTTGGCTGGGCTGGTCGCCGTGCACGCGGCCGGCATTCAGCACCGGGACGTCAAACCCGCCAACGTCCTCATCCGCCCCGATGGCCATCCGGTCCTCACCGACTTCGGCATCGCCGCCATTCAGGGCTCCACCATGCTCACGGCCGCCGGCTCCATGATCGGCACCCCCGAGTACATGGCGCCCGAGCGTGCCGCGGGGCAGGACGGTGACGCGGCGGCTGACCTGTGGTCACTCGGCATGATGCTGTACGTGGCGGTGGAGGGGCGCCACCCCATGCGCCGCGCCAACACGCTCGCCACCCTCGCGGCCATCGTCGGCGAGGACGTCCCCCCGCCCCGCACTGCGGGAACACTCACCACGCCGCTCCAGGCGTTGCTCTCC
Organism: Streptomyces zagrosensis; assembly: GCF_014203645.1. Taxonomy (GTDB): domain Bacteria; phylum Actinomycetota; class Actinomycetes; order Streptomycetales; family Streptomycetaceae; genus Streptomyces; species Streptomyces zagrosensis. The sequence goes on from NZ_JACHJL010000018.1 coordinate 143,764, forward strand.
CGCGACCCGGGGGCGCGGCCCGACGCCACAGCCCTCGACCGGCTCTTGGCGGCGGTGGCGGCCGAGGCACACAAGCCCGCATCCGCCGAGTCGGCCAGTGCCGAGTCGGCCAGTGCCGAGTCGGCCAGTGCCGAGCCGACCAGCACGGCCCCGGCCCCGCGCGCCGCCCCGGCCGCAGCTCCCGACTCCCCCGCGCCGTCGCCCGGCGTCGCCCCGCTCGCAGCGCCTGGCCCCCACTCCCCGTCGTCCGCCGCAGCCCCGGACTCCTACCACCTGGCCCCACCGGAGGTCGCCCCGCGCCTCCCCGCGCCCTCCTACCCGCCGCCCACACCCACCCCCTACTCCGCGCCACTACAGGCCACTGCGCCCCCACAGCCCGCCCCGCGGACCAAACGGATCTGGCTGTACGCCTCCGGGGTCGGCGCGGCGGCGCTGGCGGGGGCCTTGATATGGGTTCTGCTTCCCGATGGCGGTTCAGACAACGCCAGCGACCGCCCCTCGCAGGGCAGCGACTCCACGGCCACCCCCACGGCGCCCGGCGCCGAATCACCCGCCCATGCAGGCACCGAGACCGGGAACGGCGAAAAGATCACCATCGGAGTCAAGGCCGACCAGCCAGGACTGGGCTTGCGGCAATTGGACGGCAGCTACGCCGGGCTCGACATAGACGTAGCGAAATACATCGCCCGCTCGCTCGGCATCAAGGACGCCGACATCACGTGGAAGGAAGTGCACAGCAGCAACCGTGAGAGCGTGCTGGCTGGTCACAAAGCCGATTTCGTCGTGGCCACGTACACCATCAACGCGAGCCGCTCGCAGCAGATTGACTTCGCGGGCCCCTACCTCACCGCACACCAAGATGTGCTGCTGGCCGCCGACAACACCTCGGTGCACGGGCCATCGGATCTGAACGGGAAGAAGGTCTGCTCGGCCGCCGGCTCGTCCCCAGCCGCCCGCCTCAAGTCCCAGATCGCGCCACAGGCCCAGCTCGTGGAGTACGACTCCTATGCAAAATGCATCGACGCGCTGAGCGACGGCAAGGTTGACGCGGTCACCACCGATGACGCGATCCTCGCCGGATACGCCGCCCAGCAGCCGGGCGCCTTCCGGCTGGCGGGCCTCAAGCTGAGCGACGAGCCGTACGGGGTGGGCCTGCCCAAGGACAGCCCGCTCAAGGGGAAGGTGGAAAAGGCGCTGACGAACATGACGACCGATGGCGCCTGGGACCAGGCCGTACAGAAAAACGTGCCCTTGCTGGCGTCATAGCCGTCCGCGCCGCTCGTGCCGTCCGCGCCGCTCGGTGCCGTCTGCGAGGCGACGTCAGCGGGACGTGAGCGGGACGTGAGCGAGTCCTGGGAGCGTGACGACACACACAGCCGCTGCGCCCGCCCGGTCTCTCGTGCGCGACTGGGCGGGCGCAGCGTACGACGAAACCAGGAGCCGCCGCATGTCCGCCCCTCATCACGATGATGCCGTCTCAGCCGGTCTCTCCCGGAGGTCGGTACTGACCGCCGCCGGCCTGACAGCCGCGGGCGTCGCGCTCCACGGATCTTTGGGTACGTCCAGCGCCGCTGCGGCGACGGCCCCCGCGATCTTCTACTCGCCGCACCAGGACGACGAGGCGATCGGGATGGCCGGCACCATCCTGGAGCACAAGGCCGCCGGGAGACCGGTCTACCTGGTCCTGGTGTCCAAGGGCGAAAACGGAGGCATAGCGGAAAACCTCAACGCGTTCCCGTGCACCTATCTGGGAGAGAAGTGCTCGGCCCCGAACCACTACCACGAGCTGGGGTGGCAGACGAAGCAGGGCACGCCTGAGGTGGTCTCGGGCCGTACGTCGGAGTTCATGCTGTCGGCCAAGGCCATCGGCGTTGACAAGGTCATCAACTTCAAGCTCCCCGACGACGCTTACGGCACGCCCAGCGAGTACACGGCCTTCGTCAACAAGATCAGGGGCAAGGTGCGTGAGCTCGCCGAGCGGTATCCGGGCGCCTCGCACAAGTTCACCGCGGGATGGCTCGACACGACCAACCCGCAGTGGCCCACGAACGCCACGCACAAGGCGTGCAGTGACGCCGCGTACTTCCTCATGAAGAACGGTGAGCTGAAGGACGTCCGGTTCAACCACATCTACACCTACGAGGCGTTCAGCCGCGACCAGCGCGACCGCGGCGCGGATTACGTGGTCCACATCCCGCCCGCGCACATGAAGAAGAAGCGGGCCGCGATTCTCGCGTACAACACGTGGGACCCGAGCCGGAACCTCTACACCGCCGGTTACCACAGTGTGCCCACCATGCTGGAGGAGGCATACAACGACCCGCGGGAGTTCGTGTACGAGCTGCCTTCCCACTACAAGGCTGGTCGGGGGAAGTAGGAGCGCGTGGGCGGGTTCGTATCAGTACGAGTGAGTTGTGGTGGCAGGTGCGGCAGCCGGAACTGCACCGACTCGCTCTCACGGGTGGGTGCCACTTGACCAGCAGCCAGCGCTCCGACGACTCCGGGCCGTAGACGTTGTGGCGCACCTCGCGTCCGGCAGGCCAAATGTGCAGGTCACAAAGCGCGATGACTTCCGCTTGCGGCCCGCGGACGGCGCCAACTCACCACGGCGCCACAGCGATCTCGTTCGCGCCGCATCCGGTGGATGACGCCCTACGGGCATAACGTTTCCCCGCCACACGCTAAAGAACCGACAGCAACGACGGCTCCAACCTCGGACCACGACGAGGCACCGCCACATCGCCAGCAGCAGTCGTACCCGAACAAGCGACGAGTCTGCGGCGCAGGCACTAGCTGACCTTCGCTCCCAGCAGTTCCTCGAACGCCTGCACCCCCATCGACGTCACCTTCACGGCGCGCCCGGAGCCCACCCGCTGCACCCACTGCCGCTCCAGCGCGGTCGCGCACAGGGTCGCGCCCAGCACTCCGGCCAGATGAGGGCGGCGTTCTGTCCAATCCAGGCAGCTTCGCACCAAGGGGCGTCGGGCGCCCGCAGGCCGCTGATAGCCCAGGGCATCGGCCAACCAGGCTCGGCCCGCCGGGGTGACGGCGAGCCCGGAGTCATCGGCGACCAGTCCTCGGGTGATCATCGCGTCGGCCAGGGCCACGCCCAACTGGCCCGCGAGGTGGTCGTAGCAGGTGCGGGCCCTGGCCTCGGCGTTGAGTCGTACCGATTGGCGTAGGTTTTGCGGACGAGGGGAGTCGGGGGCGTATGCGGCGACGGCCTCGATCAGGGCAGCCGCCTCCGGGCCGGCCAGCCGGACATAGCGGTGTCGGCCCTGGCGTTCCTCGGTCAACAGCCCGCCCTTGACGAGGCGGGAGAGCTGCTCGCTGGCGGTGGAGGGCTGGACCTTGGCGTGCCGGGCGAGCTCGCCCGCGGTCCAGGCACGGCCGTCGAGGAGAACCTGGCAGAAGGCGGCCCGGGTGCGGTCGGCAAGCAGGCTGGCGGTCTCGGCGAGCGGGGGCATGGGGTCATGATGCCGCAGAGATGGTTCGGGCAGCGCCGAACTGTTACGGCCCTATCGTCAGGGCCATGACGCACACGATGCATACGTTCGACCGGTACGTGGACGTGCTGTCGGCGCTGGCCGACCCGGCGCTTGTCCCCGAGTTGCCTACTGCGGGCGACGGCCCGGTCGGGGCCAGTATCGGCTGGCTGCGTGCCACGGTGTGCCGGTTCAGCTCCGGGGAGTCACACCGGCGTCGGCGGGCCGTGGTCGAGGCTGAACTGGCTCGGCTGGAGCCTGCCGCACTGTGGCAGGCGGCAGCGGTAGGGCGCGCGGGGGAGCTCCGGACACGGGTGGTGCGCAGCCTCGCCCAGGCCCTGGGAATGCCGGCGCCCGGGGCGGTCGCTGAGGCCGTGATCGTGGTGGCCGGGGCCTACTTGGGCGGCGCGGACGCGGGTGCGGACGCGGCGGTGGCCCAACTGGTGCGGCAACTGGCGCCGGAGCCGGCGGATGACGCCGCATTGGAGGTGGTGGCCAACCGCATCGGGCTGCTGGTGCAGGCGTGTGAGGCGACGGCTGCGCTGGTCGAGGCCGCAGCCGACTGCGGCGATCGACCACTGGCCCGGGTACTGCGGGAGCATCCCCCTGCTCGGACCATGCGTCGCATCGCCGTCAGGGCCACCGAGCTCGCCGGCCGGGGGATCGCCGAAGGCGACGTGGTGCTCCTCGATCTTGCGACCGCCCAGCTCACGCACCCGGTCCCCCTCGCCTTCGGCGCCCCACCTCGCGTCTGCCCCGGTCGCGCCCATGCCCTCGCCCTGGCCGGCGGTCTGCTTCAGCGCCCACTGACCCCCTTCGCTCGGCTGCACGATCAGGCCGCAGCCCCCTTGCTGCTGCCCAATGCCTGGGACTACGCCTCCGCTGCCGCCCTGGCGGCGCAGGGGTTCGCCGCCATCGGCACCACCAGCTTGGGGGTGGCTGCCGCCGCCGGCCTGCCGGACGGGTCGGCCGTCACCGCCGAGGCGACCTTGGCGCTGTCCCGCCGGCTCGCACAGGGCTCCTTCCTGTTCACCGTTGACGCCGAAGGCGGCTTCAGCGACGACCCGAAGGAGGTGGCCGAGCTGGCCCGAGCGCTGTACGACGCGGGCGCGGCGGGCGTCAACCTGGAAGACGGCCGCCCTGACGGCACGTTGGCCCCTGCGGAACTGCACGCGGCGAAGATCGCCGCCGTCAAGGCGGCAGTGCCAGCGCTGTTCGTGAACGCACGCACCGACACCCACTGGTGGGGCCGCCAGCAGGAACAGACCGCGACCCGCCTCGCGATCTACGAACAGGCGGGCGCGGACGGGGTGTTCGTGCCCGGCCTTTCGGACCCGGACAAGATCGCCGAGTTGACGGCCACCCTCCTCGTGCCGTTGAACATCCTGTACACGCCGGCCGGCCCCGCCCTGCGTGAGCTGGCCGCGCTGGGTGTGCGCAGGGTAAGCCTCGGCTCGCTGCTCTACCGCAGGGCCCTGGAGACGGCCGTTGCCACCGCGACGGCCATCCGAGACGGCCAGTCGGCGGACCTGACGGCCCCCTCCTACGCTGAGGTGCAGCAACTGGCGACAGCGAGACGGGGACCGAGGTAGCACAGCGGGAGGCTCGCGCGAACGCCTCTCGCAGGGGCCCGAACGGTTTTCGGCCGGCAGGATAACGACAGTGAGCTCGTATCGACGGTGTACTCACCGGAGCCGTGGTCGCGCTCCAGCCGCAGATGGTCGCTGACCGCGCCGAATCGACCCATCGCCGCAAGGCGCCGCACCACCACGCCGAGACATCAGGCCGCCCCTCGCCCGCCGCGTAACAGCCCAAGCTAAGGAACCGGCGGAGCTTGTCCTACGCTTCGTCGCTGTCCCGGCCACAGGTCGTCGTACGCGGCGTCCATGAACTGCACCTGTGGCGCGCGCAGCGCCGACGCGTCGGCCGTCTCGCCTCGGGCGGCCTCAGCAAGGCGCGCCGCATAGCGGTACGTAGCACCTCGTAGGGGCTCGCTTCTGGCAGCCAGGTCGATCTCCGCCTGCGCAAGCCACAGGTCATCGACGAGTTGGTCGAGTACGGGATGGGTCGCGGTCTCGCCACTGGGCTGACGCCTGAACGCCACCTTCTCCACCTGCGCCGCGATACTCAAGAACTTCAGGATCACGTGCTTGAGCTCCGCACGATGCGCGGCCGACTCCTGTACCTCAAGCTGCCGAGTGCTCGCTCGCGACACCATGTACTGGCCAAAGAGCGATCCGCCCGCGCCGAGCGCGACACCCGCCAAAGACAGCAGCGCCGGCCCCAAGGTTGCCCAAGATCCCATGGCGGGAGTCTCTCAACTCCCCCCGTGAGCGCTCACCATGTGAGCATCTGCTGGGTGGCTCTTCGCCTTTGGTCACCCGATTTGGTCACCCGAGTGGTTTGTCGAGTACGGCCTTGCGGTGGCTGAACGTCTCGATCGAGTACCGGCCGTGGTAGCTGCCCATGCCGCTCTCGCCGACACCGCCGAACGGCAGGTCGGAGACGGCCAGGTGGGCCAGCGGCAGACCGAGTCCCAGGGCGCCGGAAGAGGTCTCGGAGGCCAGCCGTTCCCGGGTGGTTTGCGAGTCGGTGAAGGCATACAGGGCCAGGGGTTTGTCCCGGTCGTTGATAAAGCGGATGGCCTCGTCGAGCCCGGCGACCTCGATGATGGGCAGCACGGGCCCGAAAATCTCCTCGCGCATCACGGGCGCGTCGGGAGCGACGTCGGCGAGCACGGTGGGCGCGATGTACTTCGCCGCGCGGTCATGCGCGCCGCCGACCACCGTGCGGCCGGAGCCGAGCAGGGCCGTGAGCCGGTCGAAGTGTCGCTCGTTGATGATGCGCCCGTACTCGGGGGAGTGCGCCGGATCGTCCCCGTACAGCGCCTCGATGGCCTTGGTCAGCGCGCCTTCCAGCGCCTTCGCCGTCTGTGGGTCGGCCAGCACATAATCGGGGGCAACGCAGGTCTGCCCGGCGTTTTGGAACTTGCCTGCGGCCAGCCGCGCGGCAGCGGCCTCCACATCGATGCCCCGGTCGACGTACGCGGGGGACTTGCCCCCGAGTTCGAGCGTGACCGGGGTGAGGTGCTGGGCAGCGGCGGTCATCACGATGCGGCCCACGGTGCCGTTGCCGGTGTAGAAGATGTGGTCGAAACGCTCTGCCAGCAGGGCGGTGGTCTCCGGTACGGCACCTTCGACCACGGCAACGGCCTCGGTGTCCAAGAAGGCAGGCAGCAACCTGGCCAGGATGGCCGAGGTGGCGGGGGCCAGCTCGCTGGGCTTGACGACCACGCAGTTGCCGGACGCAAGGGCGCCGACCATGGGGGCGAGGAGTAGCTGAGCGGGGTAGTTCCACGGCGCGATCACGAGCATCACACCGAGCGGGTCATAGACCGTCCACGCGCTCGCCTGACCCAACGAGGCCGGTACGGGCACGGGCTCGGGCCGTAGCCACTGAGTGAGGTGTTCGAGGGTGTGGTCGATCTCGCGGAGGGTGAAGTCAATCTCGGAGCGGTACGCCTCGGTGCGGCTCTTGCCCAGGTCGGCGTGGAGGGCCTCAGCGAGATCGGCACCGTGCTCGCTCAGCAGGGCCCGCAGCGCGCGGAGCTGCCCGGTGCGCCAGGACAGCGGTGCCGTACGCCCCGTACGGAAGGTGGCGCGCAACCGGGCGACGATCTCGGCGGGAGACTCGGGCGCGGCGCTCGCACTGGGGTTGCTGGGGTTACTGGCGTTGTTGGAGGTGCTGGGGGTACGGGTGGCGGCGGGCAGGCTCATGAATGTTCCTTCTGTGGCGCTGCGGCGGCGTGCAGGTGTCGGGCTCAGCGGCGCGATCGCCCCATTACTTGATATGCTCAATCAATGAGAAACATGTAAACGCCAAATATTGATGATGTCAAGTGAATGGGACCTTATGACCCACCCTGAGCCCTTCTCGGCGGCCGACCTGCTGGAGCCGCTGGCCCTGGTGGTCAGGGGCCACTACGACGACCTCGCCGCAGCCGCTGCCCGGCACGGCCTGAGCACGTCCCAAGCGCGCGTTCTCATTGCGCTGAACGAGCCGATGCCCATGCGCGCGGTGGCCGAGCACCTGGTGTGCGACGCCTCCAACGCCACGGGCCTGATCGCCCGCATGGAGGCCCGCGGACTGGTCCGCCGCGCACCGTCTCCTGACGACCGTCGAAGCAAGATGGCCAGCCGCACACCGGAAGGCACCGCACTGGCGTCCCGCCTGCGGGCCGAGATGTACACGGTGCACGCCGCCCTCGAAGCACTCACCCCGCAGGAACGCGCGGACCTGCTGCCCTTGCTGGGCCGGCTGGGCGACCTACTCAGCCACCGCTGAGCCACCGCCCACGGGCACCACCACCGACAACGGCAGCGCTCGCGCTAAGTAGCCGGCGCCTTGGCCTCAGTCGCGCTGGCCGGGCGACTGCGTAAACGAGGACATGTCGAAAGGGTGCGATGCCGGCCCTGTAGAGCCGAGTCGAGGTTCGCGTCTACGCCGCCGACCTGCTGCTCAACCGCCCGCGCCCACGTCACGACTCCGAGCCATAGCGACTCTCCCCAGGCCGGTGGTCTGTTCAGGCGCGTGAACGCTGGGCTTCATAGCGGGGGAGCGATGAAGCATCCGTGGTCAGGGTCATTAATTGACTCTTTGGCCACCTGTTCATCCCACGGATTCGCCGTGCCCCATTGGTCGGTCACATCCGCCTGGGAGGCGTCATAGATGTGGGGGTGCCAAGTGTCCTCGTCCACCTGCTCCATCTCGGTGGTGTATTCCACGGTGTTGCCGTGCGGGTCCAGGAAATAGGTAAAGGCATTGTCGCCCGCCTTATGCCGACCGGGCCCCCAGAGTTTGGTGGCACCCGATCGGATGGCCCGCCCGGAGGCTCGCAGATACTCGTCCAGGCCCCGGAGCTCAAAGGAGGCATGGTGCAAAGAGGTGTGCGGCCCTTTCGAAAACGCAAGGGAGTGATGCTGCGGATTGATCCGCAGGAAGTGCATCAGGTCGCCGTCCTGCGGTGAGTGCATGGTGTCGGTGAGCCGAAAGCCAAGGTGCTGCTGATACCACGCCGTGGTAACCGCGATATCGGGCGAGTTGAGCACCACATGTGACAGGCGCACCGGTATGGATTCCGCGGCCTCGATTCGCCGATGCTCGCGCGGCGTGACATTGGAGGAGACCTCCACGGTGCGACCGTCCACGTCGAAAAAGCGGAAACCGTAACCGCCGCCCGGGGTGGACAACACATCGGGCTCACTCACTAGCCGCACCTCATCGGCTGCCAGCCGCTCGGCGAGAGCGTCGACGTCCTCACGCGCGGCGATACCGAAAGCGAGCAGATCCAGCCGCTTCTCGGGGGCCTTGCGCAGCCTCACTACGAACTGTTCAGGCGACCCTTGTGCTGCCAAAAAAGATATGCCCGTATCGCCGACCGTACGGGTCAGCCCCCAGATGTCGGTGTAGAAGGCGAGCTGTCTATCGTGCTCAGGCACCGCCAGATCGACATGGCGTAGATGCGTGAGATGCGTTGAGGCCAACGTTCCTCCCGGTTGACGGAGCACGGGCACCACTTTGTGCTCGCAGCGGCCGGGCAATGGACCGACCGGCCCATACACGAGTACCACCGTCAGCCTTGGCGAGGTGAGGACGTAACAGGCCAGCCCGATCCGCGTGGTCGGTAGCCGGCCGCCAGCCGTTTCCGACGTCCTTCGAGTGAGGGCGGAGCAACTCAGCGCCCTACGGTGGGATTTGCGGTGGTATGCCTGCTGAACCGGAGGGTGGCGAGGCAGAGAGTGCCGTTGGCGACCATCCGCGACGCCGCGCTCATCAGCGCACGGGCCATCCTTGCCCTGCGACACCACTAGCTCGCGCCAGGGTAAGAAGAGCGAAATGGGGCCGCGATGCGGAAAGCGAAACCCCCTCGACCTGGTTACCTCGTCGAAGAGACCCTACGGGTATGGAGTTTTTCTGCTACCACCGCGATCGGCCCGGCTCCACAGCGCTGCGCGACGAACTACTGGAAGAGCACTGGTCCTATATGGACCGGTACGCGAAGGAGATGATTGCCCGGGGCCCGACCCTCACCAGCGATGGCGACACGCCCACCGGCAGCCTGCACATTGTCGATCTGCCTGACCTCGCCGCGGCCCGCGCGTTCGCCTTGGACGAGCCGAACTACCAGGCGGGCGTGTTTCGGGACGTGTTGCTGCGCCGGTGGCGCAACACGCTGGGGCGCACCATGTGGGACTTCCCCGGCGGCCGGATCGGTGGCCCCCGGTATCTGGTGCTCGGCCTCGGCGCAGGGCTTGCCGCCGACCTCGCGGCGCCGCCCGACCGGAACGACCTGATCACCTACGGACCACTGCTGAGCGACAACGGCACCGCCTGGCTAGGCACGGCCGCGCTGGTCCAGGCGCCGGACCCGGAAGCGGCACGCGCCATACTGAGCCCGGATCGGTACGCCGACATTGAGGTACACAACTGGCAGTTCGGCGGGCGGCCGTCATGACCTGAGGGCGTCGCGGCCCTTGGCTCACCTCGCTACCAGGGCTCTATTGCCCTGCATTGCCCTGCATTGCCCTGCCGCGGCGCTACTCGTCGTCCGGCTCGGTCGGCATCGTGGGCCAGGGGCCTTCGTCAGGCACAACTACCAGGCGTACGGCCATCTGTCGTGAGCCGGGTGGGTGGTCGCCTGGCTCGCTCGCGTACTTGAGCAGCAACGTGCGGTACTCCTCCACGAACGCGGCGACTTGTTCCTTCGTCATCCGCATTCCGGAGCGGTAAATCTGGTTCCAGCCCCCGGAGGAGTCGTACCCCGAATATGCGCTCACGACCAGGTTCAGGTCATTGGTCATCTTGAGCGCACCGATCTTCACCGCGGCCTCGCGTTCGTCAGCCGCCAGTTCCAAGCCCGGCGGCGTGAAGATGTCCGTCATGAGCGACTTCCACCAGCGTTCGCGGCCGGTGGATCGCTCTGCGATCTCGGCGATCAACTTCAGGTCGGCGAGTTTACGCAGGTGGTAGCTGGTGGTGCCGGTGCTTTCGCCGAGCGCCTTGGCGACGCTGGTGGAGTTCGCTTCGCCGTGCTCTCCGAGGTAGCTCAGGATGTCGCGGCGCACCGGGTTGGACAGTGCCTTGTAGAAGGCTTTGAGGTCCGGGCCGGTGAGGACTCTCTGCTCGGAGCGCTCGACCATGCCGACCAGCGTACTGCAGAGACCCTCTGTAGACATCGCAGAGGTTGTTTGCAGAATATCTCTGCAATCGCTACGTTGGTTGTTGAGGCGTCAGCGGGCGCTAGAACATTGGGGGGTTGAGATGCGAAAAGACCTGGTGGGAAGGCTGCTGTTAGCCGCTGGCCTGGCGCTGGTGCCGTGGCTCGCGGTGCTGTGGACGACGCTGCCGGATTCCTATCCAGCGCAGCATTGGCGAGTCGCCTGGGTCGGTTTCGACGCGTTGGAGATCGTCGGTCTGCTGACGTCGGCGGTGCTGGTGCGGCGTGGTGGCCATCGGGCGCCGTTGGCGTCGATGGCGACGGCCGTGTTGTTGCTGGTTGACGCCTGGTTCGACGTCATGACGGCGGGCCACGACGTCGTGTTCTCGCTGGTGCTGGCCTGCACGCTGGAGCTGCCCTTGGCGGCATTGTGCGCTGTCGTCGCGCTGCGGACGCCAGTGGTGGTTGTGACGCAGGTGACTGTGGTGCGGCAGGTGGCTGTCCATACCTGACTCGCTGGATGCCCAGCCGCAGGACGAGATCGACGATCGTGGTTCCCCGCGATTGCGGCACGGCTCAGCCCTCGATCCAGCGCACCACAGTGCTGAGATAGCCCGGAGCGAACTGCGACCCTCCCTTCACCTGAACGCGATGGTCAGCTTCCGGGAAGACCTCCACGGTCAGTGTCGCCAGGGGATGGCGATCGACGCTGCCGACCGCGGCGGTGAACGTGCGAATGCTCTTGGTGACGGGTACGACCGGATCGGCAGCCCCGAAGACGGCCAGATGCCGGCACCGCAGGCGCAGGGCGTCACGAATCGGGTCGTGGTCCTGCTTGCGCTTGAGTAATTCCCACAGGCACTCGTCCATGCGTCCCCACAGGCCAGCTACCCACGAGGGGTTCCCTGCGGACTCAATGAGTCGTGTCACTTCCGCGAAGTCAGCGCCGCGTCGCCCGGCTCGGACGAGGCTGTCGTACAGGGCGAGTCGCTCGTCCAGGGCCTGTTGCGGGGGCGGATTCGGGTGCGTTGTGTGAAGAAGGCTGGCCAACTCGTACCGCTCCTGCTCGGCAGGACTTACGCCGGGGCAGCCGCTGGTAATGACCCAGGCCAGGTCATCCCGCCCCGCGCCGGCCCGCAAGGCGACCCAGCCGCCCTCGCTGTGGCCGAACAGCCCCACCGCATCAGCGTGCACGTCAGGCTGACGGCAGAGGAACTCCAGCGCGGCTGCCGCATCCTTCGCCAAGTCCCCCAACGTTGCCTTGCGCCAGTCTCCTGTGGAGGAACCGACTCCACGCTTGTCATAGGCCAGCACCGCAAGGCCTGCGTCCACGAGCCGCTGACGAACCGGCAGCAAGTAGCCGTCATTGTGCCGATCTGCCGCACCGGACCCGCCGATGAGGACCACCCCAGGCACGCGCGCCTCACTCGTGCGGGGATACATCACGGAGCCCGCCAGGGTCATCGCACCGTTGGCAAAAGTGACCTCGCGCACAGCTTCATCACTCGTCATGGGTTCAGGTATCCCCGTAGCGGTGCAGCCAATGCCGGCCGCGCTCGTTTACTCGTTTTCACCGTCGCCGAAAAGACCTCGTGGCGATCGAGCTGCTGCCGCTACGAACTGTCCGGCGTGCTGACCGAACTGCTGCACTGGCGCTGGATCTTCGGCATCAACGTGCCGCTCGCGGCGGCGGTGGTGCTGCGCACGCCGAGGCTCCTGCCGGCCGATGGGCCACGCCTGCACATCGGGCGCCTCGATCTGCCGGGCGCCGCACTGCTGACGGCGGGCCCGCTCAGCCTGGTGTACGGAGTGCTGGAGTCGGCGCCCTTGGCGGTCGCAGCAGGTGTATTGCTGCTGGTCGCCTTCGTCGTCGTGGAGGCGCGCACGCGGCGCCCGCTCGTACCGCTCTCCTTCTTCACCCACCGCACCCGGGCTGTCGCCAACGCCGTGACCGTACTGCTGAGCGCGGCGCTGTCCACCGCCTTCTTGCTCCTCACGCTGTATATGCAGGACGTGATCGGGTTCGGCCCGCTCCAGGCAGGGCTGGCCTTCCTCCCGTTTTGTGCGGCGCTGTTCTTTGCCATCTCCCAGGTGCCTCGGCTCATCGGCGTGCTGGGAATGAAGTACACCGCGATGCTGGGGCTGGCGTTCACGACGGCGGGGCTTGCCTGGCTGGCTCGCCTTCCCGACCAGGGGGCGTACGCCGTCGATGTACTGCCGGGCATGGTGGGCGTCGCGCCGGAATGGGGATCGGCCTCCTTGCCTTGCAAAACGCGGCGCTGCACGGCGTCACCGAGAACGACGCGGGGACTGCGGCAGGCGTCCAGCGCTCGGTGGATCAGTTGGGTGGCGCTCTTGGGCTCGCGGTGCTGGTGGGAGCCTCCATGGGCGCCACGGGCGTCGAAGGCTTCCGCACCGCTTTCCTCTACTCACTGGTCGGGGTACTCGCAGCCGCCGCCGGGCTGTTGCTCGCGGCACCTGATGAGGTAACCGACAACTAGCGCTCCGCGGCCTCCCGGGGGCTGCACCTCCCGACCGCCGATGGTGCAGCCCCTGGCCCACTGCGGCCGTGTGCGGCGAGACGGGGGCCTTTGGCGCGGCACCGGCCGCCGTGACTCCCCGGGGCTGTGGGACCCCAGGGATACGGCGGCCGGTCACCCGTAAGGCCGTCCGGGGGCGGGAGCAGGCTGCCCGCGCCGGGTGCTCAGGAGTAGGTGGCCGCCATTTTCTCCCGGTACCAGTGCCCCGGTGTGGTCGCTGAGGTGCGACCCTGCGCCGCCTCGGCGCCGCTGAACCGGGGGAGTGGCTCGATCACCGCGTCGTGGTTGGGCAGATAGAAGAACGGGAGGGACAGCCGTGAACCAGTGTGGCCCGCCACCGGGTTCAGCACCCGATGCAGGGTCGAAACCCAGTGCCCGCCCGTCCAAAAGGCCATCATGTCGCCGATGTTGATGACGAAACTCCCCGGAAGGTAGGGGACATCACGCCACCCCTGCCCTTCCTGCCGAACCTGGAGCCCGCCGATCTCGTCCTGGTACAAAATGGTCAGGTTGCCCCAATCGGTGTGCGGGCCCTTGCGCATTTGACCCGGCAGCGGGGGAGTGAGCTGCGGGTAGTAGTAGTTGGCGACGATCGTGGAGATGTGCTTGTCGATCTTGTCGTCGAAGAAGTGCGCGTCGAGTCCAAGAGCGAGGGCGAACAGCCCCATCAGCTCCGCGCCGAGGCGCTCCATCGCCTGTCCGTAGGCAATCCAGGTTTCCTCAAACGCCTGCGGCGTGGATGGCCAGACATTGGTTCGGCTCCACGGCGCGCTAGCGTCGCCGGTCATCGCCTGGCGGTCCGCGCCACGGTCGCCGAGGACGTTCGAGGTGAAGATCTCGCACAGGTCGGGAGGCGTGTCCAGGCCCATGCTCTTACCCGCGCTGCCTGCGGAGTACCGCAGTCCGCCGGTACCGGGGCCGCTGACGGTCTTGGCCTTCTCCTTCGATGGGAGTTCGAAGAACTCCTTGGTGAGCGCGTACACACGGTCGATCAGGTCCTGCCCCACCCCGTGTCCGACGACGGTGAAGAAGCCGGAATTCTCGCAGGCGTGGCCGATGGCCTGGGCCACGGCGGCCCGGCTTCCCTCCTGCCGTGCCATGGACAGATCGATGACGGGGACATATCCGTCCAGGACCGTCACGGGACGGCGCTCCCGTGGTGTGGTGGTCATGGTGATTCTCCTTCGGTGTGCGAACAGGGCCAGTGCGCAGCGTGCAGGGCGGCGACCATGGGCAAGTCCCACCGTGTGCTGGTGAGTTCGGCTGCCGCACTGGGCGCGTCCCGACCACCTTCCGCGCTCTGCCGTGGCGGCCCCAAGCCATACCCTGCAGGTCGGTACGATCCGGCAAACGAAAGGCTTGACGCGGTGGATTCCAGCGCCTTAGGGGAAGCTGACCAACACCTGCTGCATCTCCTACAGCTCGATGGCCGGGCCCCCTTCAGCCACCTCGCGCACTGCCTGGAGGTCTCCGAGCGCACGGTGGCGCGCCGCTACCAGCGGCTGCGTACGCTGGGCCTACGCATCGTCGGCCAGCCTGTCCCCGCACGCCTTGGGCTCACACGCTGGCTGGTGCGACTGCACTGCACTCCCGACGCCGCGGGGACCATCGCCAAGGCTCTGGCCCGCCGCTCCGACACGAGTTGGGTCACGCTCGCGTCCGGCGGTACGGAGCTGTACTGCGCCGTCACCACGCGTACCGCTGACGAGCGCGACGCGCTGCTGCTCCACAAGCTGCCCCGTACGCCGCACGTGCTCTCCGTTGGCGCGCACTGCATGATGCGAATTTTCGCCGGGGCCACCAGCACCTGGCACGGCAGCCGGCTACTCCCGGCAACGAGCGCTGGCGCGGTGGATTCCGGCGCGCGCACTCCGCCCCTGAAGCTGGACGCCACCGACCGCACCCTCTTCACGGAGCTGGCCGCGGACGGCCGCGCGACCCTGCCCGAACTCGGCGCGGCCACCGGACGCTCACCCTCCAGTGTTCAGCGCCACCTCGAACGGCTACGCGGCGAGGGCGCGTTGTGCTTCGCCGTGGACTTCGATCCCGTACTCCTCGGCTACCACATGAGTACCCGGCTGTGGATGCGCGTGGCTCCCGCACATCTGCGGACCGTGGGGGAGACCCTTGCCACGCACCCCGAAATCCCTTTCGCGGCGGCGGTCACGGGCACCTCCAACCTGGTCGCCAGCGGCGTCTTTCGGGACGCCCACGAGCTGTACGACTACCTCGACCAACGCATCGGCCCCCTCCCCGGCATCCAGAGCATCGAGACGGCCCCCGTTCTTCGGGAGATCAAGCGTCTCGCGCCCACCATTCCCTGAGCTCGTCGCTTGGGTGCGGAGCCGAAACAGGCCCCGAACTGATCCCGCTGGGTGCCTTCCGCCACCGGGGGTGAGCTGGGTCAACGCGCTGCGGGTGCCGAGTCGAGCGAGTGCGGCGGCGCTGGGGCTGCCCGCTTCCGCGGTGGAGAGCACCAGCCGCACGTCGGTGCCGGGCAGCAGCAGGGTGTGGCAGTCCAGGGCGAGCTCGACCAGCTCGGAGTGGCGCAGACGCTTGCGTAACGTTGATATGGGGCGTACGTCATGATTCAGCCAACTCGCCGCGAAAGCGGGGAGACCCGGCCACCCATCCGAGCGCGCTGCGCGGCGGCGAGAGCGAACTCATGGCCGAGCTGCACCAGCGCAACGCCGGCCAGACCGTCACCCCCGACTTGCTGCTTTTGGGCACCAATGGGCGCCTTTGGTATCCCTGTCGCACGCACCGCGGTGCCTGGTGGCCGGTTGGGTTCGCGCGCCGGACTGTCACAGCAGTGATGAGCGATTTGTTCGATGAGGAGTACAACCGCTGAATCGCGTCTATTGCTCTCTGGTGAGAGCCAGTTTCGCGGTGTAGCGTCGCTGTCAGATGCCGTGGTTCGCAGTGCCTGCCCGCGCTTTCGCGCGGGCGCTTTGCTGTGCTGTGCCGGACCAGGGCGACTACCTCCGGATTCGCGCGGTGCGGATTCGATATCGACTGGAAGGCTCAGCATGGCTAGCGGAACCGTGAAGTGGTTCAACGCCGAAAAGGGTTTCGGTTTCATCGCCCAAGACGGCGGCGGACCTGACGTCTTTGCGCACTACTCCAACATCAACGCCTCCGGCTTCCGCGAGCTGCAGGAAGGCCAAGCGGTCACCTTCGACATCACCCAGGGCCAGAAGGGCCCGCAGGCGGAGAACATCACCCCCGCCTAGGCTCGGGTGTCACTAGGGCCCGGAGCAGACGCTCCGGGCCCTAGTTCGTATGACGCCGCAATGAGCACAGCGCTCGCCAGCCGGTGAAAACCGGTGACAGGGGCCAATCGGGGTTACGGACGTCGTAGGCCCACTTCAGCGCCTGGCTGTCAGTGGCTGGCTTTAGGGTCCATGGCATGAATCGCCACCAACGGCCCGTACGCCTGCCCTGCATAGACGCCATTCCCGTCATCCGGACCGACTTCACCGACTCCGCTGGCTGGGCTCGGCTGCTGCAAGACCTTTAGACGCCCGTCACCCACGAGGCGGGTTCGCAGGACACCTGCGACGACAACCGGGCCGTCTCCTACGTCACCCCGATCGTCACCCCGATCGACCAGGAGGAGTACCGGGCCTGCTGCCTGAGATGGTGCTCGCCGTGGCACCCAGCGCCGGCCATGCCCTTCCTTACGGCCACCTCTATCTAGCCGACGCCGAAACCTTCTCCGCCGGAAACCTTCCGCTGCTCGGCATCGACATTCACGTAGATGACGTGGATGACGTGGATGACGTGGATGACGGAGGCGACGTGGATGGCATGAACGACGTGGATGACGGGGCCCTCGGAGCTTGGGCAGCGTGTACAGCCCTTCCGCGTGCCGGCGCTGCATGCCGCCGGCGTCGAAGTCAACGCCAGCATCGCTAACCTGTTCCTTTCGTGAATTCCACGACTTCCCCTGGTCGGACTGCGACGTGTAGGTGGCAGGGCCGGGAACTCGTGCGACGCATCCACGCGCAGCTTGCCAACCTCACAGGCTCCCGTGGCGGTTGGAGCGGGCGCGCGAGCGGAAGGTGCGCCGGTAGGTGTCCGGCGGCACGCCTACCGTCCGGTTGAACTGTCGGCGTAGCGTCGTGGCGGTGCCCATGCCGGTGGCCGCCGCGATGGTGTCGATGGTGACGTCGGTGGTCTCCAACAACTCCTGGGCGTGGCGGATACGTTGGCTGAGCAGCCATTGCAATGGGGTGGTGCCGGTCACTGACCTGAAGTGGCGGCCCAGGTTGCGTGAGCTCATCCGCGCCTGGCGGGCCAAATCCTCCACGGTGAGCGGATGGTCCAGCCGTTCGAGTGCCCAGGGGAAGAGTGCGGCGAGCGGGTGGTTGCCGGGGGCGGGGACTGGGGTGGTCACGAACTGGGCCTGGCCGCCGTCCCGGTGCGGCGGTACGACCAGGCGGCGGGCGATCGTGTTGGCGATCGACGAGCCGTGGTCGAGGCGGACGAGGTGCAGGCACAGGTCCATGGCGGCGGCCTTGCCGGCGGAGGTGAGCACGCTGCCGCTGTCCACGTAGAGGACATCCGGGTCCACCGTCACCAAGGGGTGGCGCTCGGCCAGCACCCGCGCGTGCGCCCAGTGAGTGGTCGCGCACTTGCCGTCCAGCAGACCGGCTGCGGCCAGCACGAAGGCGCCCGTGCAAAGGGAGGCCACGCGTGCGCCCGCCTCATGGGCCGCGCGCACCGCCCCGATCAGCTCGGCCGATGGGTCCTGGTCCACGTCGGCCCAGCCCGGAACGATCACGGTGTCGGCGTGCGGGAGGTGGTCGAGTCCGTAGTCGGGCTCCAGGGTGAAGCGGCCGAACGACACGGTGCTCGGACCACAGACCGAGAAGCGGTACCAGGGGTCCGCCGCGCCGGTCATGTCGGCCCCAAACACCTCGCAGGCCAGGGCCAATTCGAAATGCAGCATGCCATCGGTGACGGCCAGGGCGACGGTGGTCATGTCCGAAATTGTACGAGGCATGGCGTTCCAGACAATCACGGTGGGGTGCCGATCTTCGCCAGGATGCTCATGACAGACCGCAGCAGATCGTTCAAGAGCGGGGGAGAACCCATGAGGTCCCACAAGATGGTGGCGGTGTTCGGCGCGTACGGGCACACCGGGCGGTTCGTGTCGGCGGAGCTGAGAGAGCGTGGTTTTCTCCCCGTACTCGTCGGCCGCGACGCCGACAAGCTGAAGGCGCTGGCGTACGAAACCGAGTCGCAGGCCTGCCCGGCGTCGGTTGACGACCCGGCCTCGCTCGACCGCGCGCTGGTCGGAGCGGCGGCCGTGATCAACTGCGCCGGGCCGTTCGCCACGACGGCTGCCCCCGTGATCGAAGCGGCCTTGCGGGCCGGAATTCCGTATCTGGACGTGGCGGCCGAGATCGAGGCCAGCGTTGACACGTTCGAGCACTTCGCCGACCGGGCGCGGGACAGGGGAGCCGTGATCGTCCCGGCGATGGCCTTCTTCGGCGGCTTGGGCGACCTGCTGGTCACCGCGGCGATGGGTGACTGGACAGTGGCCGACGAGGCACACATCGCGTACGCACTGAGCAGTTGGCACCCCACCGCCGGGACCCGCTCGGCGGGCGCGGTCTCTCGGCAACGTCGAGACGGTCGGCGTATCCGCTACACCAACGGACGCCTGGAGCACCGTTACGACGCACCGCCCATGCTGGAGTGGCCCTTTCCCGACCCGATGGGGCCCCTGCCCGTCATCGGGGAGTTCACGATGGCCGACGTCGTGACCGTACCCAGCCACCTGCCCATCCCCGAAGTGCGCACCTACATGACGGCCAACGCGGCCCGGGACGTCTCGGCCCCGGACACACCGACGCCGGCTGCGGTTGACGAACGCGGGCGGTCCGCTCAGACCTTCCTTGTCGATGTCGTCGTACGCTCGGGCCAAACCGAACGGCGCGCCGTGGCCCACGGTCAGGACATCTACGCCGTCACCGCGCCGCTCGTGGTGGAAGCGGTTGAGCGCATCCTCACGGGACGGACCAAGGCGGTCGGCGTCGCCTCCGCAGGACACATCTTCGACGCACCCGACTTCCTTCGTGCGCTCTCCCCGCACATCGCACTTGACCTGCGCCCCTAGCGACCCGGTGCTGCGGTGCTGCGTGCGGCAGCACTCATCAACGGTCCGCTGTCCGCTGCGCCTGGTGCTGCGGCCGGCAACGCGCACCGAGGTGGGAGCCCGGCCCCGGCTAAGCTGCGCAGAGCGGAACGGTGTTCGAATGAGGAGGTGGGCGGATGTTGACCGAGGTTGCAGGGGTGCGCGTACCGGTGGGGCGGGCGGCGGAGGCGGCGCGTTCGGTCTGCGAGGAATACGCTGACGAGGCGTTGTACCACCACTGTGTGCGGTCGTATTTCTTCGGTGCGGCCTGGGCGAGGGCGCGTGGCTTCGACTTCGACCGTGAGCTGTTCTTTGTGTCGGCGTTGCTCCACGACCTAGCTCTCGTTCCGCCCTTCGACAGTCACACGCTCCCCTTTGAAGAGGCCAGTGGCCACCTGGCCCGGGTCTTCACGGCCGGTCTCGGCTGGCCGACTGAGCGACGCGACCGCGCGGCTGAACTGATCGTGCTGCACATGCGGGGCGACGTCGCTCCGGACGTGGACATGGAGAGTCGTCTGTTGCAGGTGGGGACCAGCGCGGACGTTTCTGGGACCGGTTTGGAAGCGTTCGACCCGGCTTTCAAGGACGCGCTCGTTGCGGCGTACCCGCGGCTTGGCTTTGCCGAGTCCTTCGTACGTCTGTTCCAGAACCAGGCGGAACGTAAGCCGGGGTGCGCGGCGGCGGGGCTGGTAGCGGGAAAGTGGGCGGAACGGACTGCGTCCAATCCGCTCGACCACAACTGAGGCCGGTGGGTTCAAGGGCTTGTCATGCGGCATCGGTAAGGGGGCGTCAAGCGCGGTGGATGCCGCCTGGTCGCGGACACGGACGTGTAGCGCGCCGGACTGTCGCGGTGACGTTTCGTACGAGGAACTGCCAGGAACTGCGCATCGAACCTGGCCCGACCTTGACCGGTGGATCAACAACGTACTGGTCGATTGTCGTCGTCCATCCCTTGATCTTCGCAGGGAATTCCGGCCTTTAGGCCGGGCGGGAATGCGATCCTTGGTCTGGAGGCGCGTAGCGCCGGAGATCTCTGCGTCTTGGGGGTGACGGTCACGCCGGTCGCTTCTGGTTTTCGATGTAGTTCTTGACGATGCTCAGTGGTGCGCCGCCGCATGACGCGGCGAAGTAGGACGGG
>NZ_JACHJL010000019.1 GCF_014203645.1 Streptomyces zagrosensis
AGCCGTGTGCGGGAGAACCGCATGCACGGTTCGATGCGGCGGGGGCTGGAAACGGGGCGGACGTACTCCGCAACCGCGCCAGCCCTCGACCCTACGTGACGGTTTGCCGGCGGAGTCGGTAGACCGTTTCGCCTTCCGTGGCTGCTGGCGGGCAGGCCGGTAGCCCGGCTGTCGTGTCGGGTGGGCGCCGGGTTCCACTGCTTCGGAGACGACGGTGCTGCTCGTAGGGATGGAAAGCTACTGGTCAGACTGGGTTGGGCAGTTGGTCGAGCCGTTCGACGGCGTCCGTGACGACAGGCATCCAGGGCCAGTGGCGGGCGAGGCGGAGGATCTGGCGGCGGCCGGTGGTAACGAGCTGGCCGGCCGAGCTGAACAGGCGGAGCCGCAGGTGGCGGGGCTCCCAGAGCCGGGCCTTGCCGTTCAGCGCAAGCATCGCCATCCAGGCCAGCAGGTCGAGTGCGAGCTGGACGATCTCCAGCCAGACCCTGTTCTGCGCGGTGTCGTGCAGGGGCAGGTTCCGCAGGCCAGTCGCGCGGGCAGCCCGGATGCGGTCCTCGGCCCGTGCCCGCAGTCGGTGGCGGAGTTCGAGTTCGGCGATGGGCTGGCCGGTGGTATCGGTGGCGAAGCAGGTGATCCGCATGCCGTCAGCGTCCGTGATCCTCAGCTGGGCACCGGGGTGCGGGCGTTCCTTCCGGACGATCAGTCGCATGCCCTTGGGCCAGCCGTCGAGCATGTCGCCGGTGAGTTCGGCGACCCAGGCCCCGTCACGGATCTCTCCGTCGGGCTCGACGGCCGGCGTCCATGCCGCGGGCGGCACCTTGAGTACGGCCTGGTGGATTGCGTCGGTGATGGCCATGCCGACCGAGTACGACAGCCACCGGCCGTGTTTCGCGAGCCAGGCCACGAACTCGTGGGTGCCGCCCGCGGAGTCGGTGCGGATCAGCGTCCGGCGTCCGCGCCGGTAGGACTTGGGCAGCTGGGTCAGGGCCAGTTCGGTGGTGGTGATGTGATCGGCGGCGGTGTTGCTGCCTGCGTTCCCGGGCCTGAGCAGAGCGGCCACCGGCTCGCCGGTCCCGCCCGTGCCGTGGTCCACGAAGGCCATCAGCGGGTGGTGGCCGAAGGTCTTCTTCCAGGTCGCGGCCGTGTCTTCCTTGTCGGAGTGCGCGATCACCAGGACGCCGTCCAAGTCCACGGTCACAGAGCCGGTCGCATCCGGCGCCGTCTGCCCGGCCACCTTCCACACGTGCTGGCGCACGTGGGACCGGGCGCTGCGGATCGCGTCCAGGGCGCGTTGGCGGCCCGCTGCGAGCGTGTTGATCAGCCGGGAGACCGTCGGGTCCGAGGCCACCGGCCCGAACACGGCCGGCTCGGCCCGCAGCATGCCCACGTCGGCCAGGCAGTCGCCGCCGAGAGCGACCGCGAGCGCCACGTCCAGCAGGATCTTGCCGGGATCGTGCACCGCCCGAGGCTTGCGCCAGGGTGCCAGAGCCGCCGATATCGCAGTATCCAGGCCCGTCTTGCGGACCGTTCCCACCAGCAGCACGGCCCCTGCCTGCGAGACCACTCCACGACCGCTGCCCTCGACACGGACATGCGGGTACGACCCGATACGCTTCTTCACCTGAGAAGTGCTTCTTTCCACGACACGATCTGGACCCTCGACAAGTCCTATCGTTCCAGGTCAGAAGCACTTCTCGCGTTTCCGATCAAGCCTCGGACACCCATCCACGTGAAAGCCCGAGGTTAGTGATGTTTAGGAAGTAGACGTGCCGCGAGCCCGCCACGGCCAGTTGCGGTCGGGCAGGGTTGACGACACAGTGCGCCACCTGACTGTCCAGGCGAGTTGATGCCCAGACGTGGCCATGTGGGTCGAATACCCGGACGGCGCCGTCCCGTCCGACGCTGGCCAGCCAGGAACCGTCGGGCGCCACGGCCACGTCGAGCGTGGTGCCGGAATGACGGACGACGGCTTGCTGGACCCCTTCGGTGACGTTCCACACCCGCGCCGTGTGGTCGCGTCCGACGCTGGCAAGCCACGACCCGTCCGGGGCGACCGCGAGCTTCAGCACCCCGTCGGTATGCCCTCGGAGGATGGTTTTGTGCGTCCTGTCGGCGACGTTCCGCAGATGTATCGCAGGGCCCTCCCCGGCGCTGGCAAGCCACGATCCGTCGGGCGCAGAGGCGAGCGCGTTGATCCGAAAGGTCTGGCTCGGTATCGCCCCGAGGGCGGTGCCGTCGGCCGGATCCCAGAGTCTGACGGTGCCGCCGTCGCCCGCGCCGGCGAGCCAGGAGCCGTCGCCGGCCACGGCCAACTTCGTCACGGGTGTCTCGCTGCTGAGTGGTCCGGCCACCGCGTTGCCGGTGTCGGTGTCCCACACCCAGAGCGTGTCCTTGTAGGCGGTGGCGGCCAGCCAGGATCCGTCCGGGGCGACCACGAGGTCGGAGATGAAATCGGTGCCGTCTTTGAGGACAGCCCGTGCGGAGCCGTCGGCGGTGTTCCACAGCCGCACCGTGCCGTCTTGTCCAGCACTGGCCAGCCACGAGCCGTCGGGGGCGACCACCATCGACTTGACGTGGTCGGTATGCCCGTGGAGCACCGCCCTTTCCGTTGCGTCGGCGGTGTTCCACAGCCGTACCGTGCCGTCGCTTCCGGCACTGGCCGCCCAGGATCCGTCCGGGGCCATGGCCAGGACGGTGACTTCTCCGGTGTGACCGGCGACCCCGGCCGGATCCTGGTCGACGGTCATGTTCCACAGCCGGATGGTGTGGTCGTCGGCCCCGCTGGCCAGCCAGGAGCCGTCCGGCGCGGCCAGCAACGTCTCCGCGGCGTTGGAATGCCCGGTCAGCACGGCCCGGGCAGTGTGATCGGCGAGGTGCCACACCCGCACGGTGCTGTCATCGCCGTACCAGCTGTCCCCTGCGGCGCTCGCCAGCCAGGACCCGTCCGGCGCCACCGACAGCGCATTGACCTGCCCGGTGTGGCCGGTTAGCCGATCGAGTTCGGCGCCGGTGGCCGGGCTCCACAGTCGGACGGTGCGGTCGTCGCCCGCGCTCGCCAGCCAGGAGCCGTCCGGCGCCACCACCAGCGCCGACACCCAGCCTTCATGGCCCGTCAGGTCATGGACCAGGCTGCCGTCCTTCGGGTTCCACACACGCACCTGCTCGAAAGCCGCGCTGGCCAGCCAGGACCCGTCCGGTGCCACGGCAAGGGCTCGTGCTGGACTGCAATAGGAGTTGGTGACACCCAGGTCGAGACGGGCTCCGTCGGCCAGGCGCCACACCCACGCGGTCATTCTGCGGTGACCGGTGCTGGACGCGACAGCCAGCCAGGAGCCGTCCGGCGCAACGGCCATCGACGCGACCCTGCTGGTGCAGCCGGGCAGCACGGCACGTGGAGTGCCGTCCGCAGTGTTCCAGATCCGTACGGTGTCGTCGTCGCCTCCGCTGGCCAGCCAGCTGCCGTCCGGTGCGACAGCCACCGCCCAGATGATGTCCGTGTGGCCGGGGAGCACGGCTCGCTCGGTCCCGTCCGGCATGTTCCACATCCGCACGGTGCCGTCACCGCCGCCGCTGGCCAGCCAGCTTCCATCGGGTGCGACGGCCAGGGTGTACGCCCCTTTTTCGGGACCGGGAAGGCAGAACATCTCGGTCCCCTCGGCGGGATTCCACACCCGCACGGGGTCGCCGTATCCGGTGCTGGCCAGCCAGGTCCCGTCCGGTGCTACTGCGAAGGCGCTCGCCTTCACGACGTGGCCGGTGAGAGCGCGGTCGGCAGCGGGATGGGGCTGGTCGGGCAAGGGCGCCATGGTGGGCCGTAGATGAGGGGCAGTGACCCGATCGACGAGAGCTGTCGCGGCGGCGCCCAGTACGGGATCCCCGGCGGCATAGGCGGCGAAGGTCGCGATGGTCATCGTCATCGGGTCGCCAGGCTGGTACAGGTGGCTCGTGCCGCGGAGCAGTTGCCCGAGTGCCCGCGCGTGGGTGTCGTCCGGCAGTACGGCCGTGTCCGCTTCCGCGCTCGCCGGTCCCAGCCGGTGGTTCTTCACGCTGGCCCATCGCAGGTCGCGCAGCAGCGCCGTGAGCTCGTCCGCGCGACCGGCATCGCGCAGGTGGGGGGCGAGCTGACGCCACAGGTAAGGCTCCTTGGCCGGGAGCTGCCACCAGGCGGTCGGCAGACTGTCGGCCTTCGGCAGATCTGCGCGGTAGCTGTCGAGCAGGGCGCGGTGCAGCATGGTGGCGCGCGGGCGTACATCGTGCCGGAGATATCCGGAGATGACGTCGTGGAGGCGGATCGCTGGAGGGGCGAGCCGGAATTCCTCGATGAGATTCACTTCCGCGTAGACGAGGCACAGCCGTTCGGCCTCGTGCCGATCCACGTCGCCGGAGTGTCGCCAGTAGCGGACCAGCGTCTCCAGAGGGATGTCTGTGCCGGGCGGAAACACGCCGAGTTGGCGGTAGCGGTCGACCGCGCCAGGATCGGTCTCGGCCAGCATGGTCAGGCTGGCCGCCATCGTCGTCCTGATCGCCATGTCCCGGGCGGTGGGGTCGGTGGTGTCCAGTGAGGCCGGCCCACCCGTGTCGAGCATGGCCTCCGCCCAGCGAATTGCCTCGGCGGTGCCGCCCCCGCGCGCGACCCGGCGCCGCAGCGTCCCGTTGACCAGTCCGCACAGCACCGGCCAGCCGCCGGTGCGGGCCACCAGGCCGGCGAGCGCCGCTCGATCGACGTCCAGCCCGCGGCCCAGAACGGCTTCGGCCTGTTCACCGGTCATGGCGTCGACCCGGACGCAGGCCGCCTCCGGCGGTACCACGGCGCCGATTCGCGTCGTGACGAGGCGCGCGCAGTTCGGTGCGCCGATCAGGAAGGGCGCGAGCTGATCGGCACTCCACACATCGTCCAGCACCAGCAGACACCTGCGTTCACCGATCACCCTGGCCAGGTGGGAACCGGCAAGTTGGGGGTCGCTATAGGTGGGCCGCTGCCCTGTCAGGTATTCGACGAGATCATTGACCGCCGTCGCGATATGGGCGCCGACGATCTGCTGACCGAGGGTCTTCCACAGCACACCGTCCGGAAAGTGGGCCAGCACCCGCTGGTCCCGGCAGGCCAGTGCGGCCAGCGTGGTCTTGCCGAACCCGCCCGCGCCTGTCAGGCCGGTGAGCACGACTGGCATCGCATCGGTCCGCAGGGCACGCACGATGGCGTCAAGCAGTTCGGGGCGCGCGATTGCAGAGCGGGCATCGGGCACCGGCATCAGCCAGGTGTCTCGCTGCGGCGGCGCACAGGTCGGGTCGGCGGGCAGATGCAGAAACTCGACGGCCAGATAGAACAGGTCGGGATCGCTCAGATGCTGTGCGATGGCCGCGGCGTCCCAGATGTCGAGGGCAACATCGTACTTCTGCCGCGCCTCATCTTGCAGTTCATGGCGCTTCTTGACCGCGACAGCGGCCACCGTGAAGTAGACGACACGCTGCACCACGTCGCCCTGGCCGCAGATCGTCGCGAGGTCCTTGCGAATCTTGGACGGGACGTCCTTCTCCTGGATGGTGCAGGCGAGCACGACCTTCTCGGTGGACGCCATCGTCACGAAGACAGAGCTGTCCGGGAGTTCGTTCGGTAGGTTCGTCCAGTGGCTCTCGCCGTCTCGTCCTTGGTCTCCGCCACCGCTCACCGGCCCTGTGGCGGGAACCAGGTTGCTGACGATGCGGTGCCGTGCCAGTTCGAAGCAGATTCGCTCGAAGTCGTGGTGCGCGTTGTGTTCGCCCAGCGTAGTTAGCCCGAAGCGGATCAATTGCGCTCGCTGCGTCGGACTGCTCACCGGTCGCCACCCCTTCTCGTCACACACCGGTTGCGATCAGTCTGCCCGACGCCGCAACGTGCATGGGCCGTTTGATCACACTCCGCTGCGTGATGCGGCAGCCATGGCAGCCCGCCGGGAGCTTCGTACTCCCGGCGGGCTGCAACTTCCTGTGGTCGAACTGTCTCGCCGCAGAGTGCGCTTCGGAAAGCTGGCCTTCGAGATCGGCGTGACGGTGCAGCAATGGAAGCTGGACGACGCCGAGGCTGTTCGATCCGGCAGAATCACCGAGGCCGGGAGACCGTCGGGTCCGAGGCCACCGGCCCGAACACGGCCGGCTCGGCCCGCAGCATGCCCACGTCGGCCAGGCAGTCGCCGCCGAGAGCGACCGCGAGCGCCACGTCCAGCAGGATCTTGCCGGGATCGTGCACCGCCCGAGGCTTGCGCCAGGGTGCCAGAGCCGCCGATATCGCAGTATCCAGGCCCGTCTTGCGGACCGTTCCCACCAGCAGCACGGCCCCTGCCTGCGAGACCACTCCACGACCGCTGCCCTCGACACGGACATGCGGGTACGACCCGATACGCTTCTTCACCTGAGAAGTGCTTCTTTCCACGACACGATCTGGACCCTCGAAAAGTCCTATCGTTCCAGGTCAGAAGCACTTCTCGCGTTTCCGATCAAGCCTCGGACACCCATCCACGTGAAAGCCCGAGGCTAGGTACCAGTCTGGAACTTGTAGACGACTCTGTCGATCGCCTCACGATGATCCTGCCAGCGCCCACCCCGCTTGGGTGTCCGGTCCGGAAGGAACGGCCCGATCCGCGCCCACTGCGCATCGGTCAGCGAACACCCGGACCACCGACTGAGCCTTTTCAGCGGTGGTGCTCCAGGGTGAGGATGGCCATGGCGGTTGACGTCATTCGATTGATCCGGTGGGTGCGGGCCGCGGTCAGGTCGTGGCACCGGCCGGGCAGTGCGGGCGAGATCCACAGCACCTTGCCGGCCGGGTTGGTGACAACGTGCATGGTCACGCCGTGGCGGCGGTGTTTGTGGGAGTAGTGGGCTGTGCTGTCGCCGACGCGGTCGCACTGCGCCAGGGTGCCGTGCAGCAGGACGTAGTCAGGATCATGAGTGTGTAGGACCTTCAGTAGCCCCGGTGCCCGGTCGGCCGGCAGGCTGGGGACGCGGCTGGTGTAGGCGTGGGCGGTGCCGACGCAGATGCCGAAGCCGCCGGCTGTCTGCGCGAGGGTGTCGTGCTTGCGCAGGTACACCAGGGCGACCAGCGCGCGTTGGTGCGCAGGAAGCTTGCAGCGGCGGTCACCCTCGCGGGTGACGATGAGGATGGTGACCCACTCGACCAGCGCATGAGGCAGGTCGAGTGCGGCAGGATACGGAACCAACGGGGCTTTTGAGCTGATGAGTTGAGATGTCGAACACCTCCCTCAACGGCACAGGAGCCTCGTGCGTTGCGCACCCCGCCAGCGTCACCCGATCAGTGACCACTCTGAAGAAGCTCAGTGGACGCATTGGAGTTGGCATCGCCGCGTGAGGTCGAGCCAGAGAAATTTCGTAGGCCGCGTGGTCTGGCTGATGGCCGGACCTTCGATGATCGCTGTCACTTACCCTCCACACCTTGCTCAGCGCGAGGGCCGCCCCCGCGCTGCCGTGCGCTTGCCAACCCGCTGCTGCGGCGCCTTCCAAGAGACGTCACGACAGCGGGAGTTCTGGGGTGGTGCTGTGCGACCCTGACCCGATTCGGTCGCCATGGGTAGTGCTGATCTAGCCGTTCGGAGCCGGGGAGGCTCTACAAGGCCGCGCGGCGCGTGGCCTACGTGTGGGTTGCCGCGGCCAGGGCCTCGGCGACCTGTGGAGTGGTGAGCTAGTTCCACGAGCCTGGTTTTACTCGTAGTGGCCGTTT
The DNA here is from genome assembly GCF_014203645.1 of Streptomyces zagrosensis. GTDB lineage: Bacteria > Actinomycetota > Actinomycetes > Streptomycetales > Streptomycetaceae > Streptomyces > Streptomyces zagrosensis. The sequence continues at coordinate 7,715 of NZ_JACHJL010000019.1, forward strand.
GTTAGGAGCGGAATACCCTGTCGTAGGCGTTGAGCCCGCCGCGCGTGATCGACCCGGCGCATGGTAAGCGGCGTGCAGTGATCAGAGAGTTGGTCATAGCGAATAAGGGCGATTGCCCCGTACGAGTCGCTAGCGCTTTCTGGGAGGATAAGCGGTTGGCCTTTTTCCTTCGTGAAGAAACCGCCGTAGAAAACGACGTGGAGTCCTTCGCCTTTCGTTGGCTCCGCTTCGCGTGTACGTGAGTCCAGGACGAGGGCCTGCCATACGTGGCGCTCAAGTCCAGTTTCTCGAAGGAGGCAGCGTTCCGCGGCCTGGCCCAGGGTTTCCCCTTCTGTGCGCCGGCCACCGGGGAGGCGCCATTTCTTGTCTCCGTAGCGTGCCTGGAGCATTAAGACGGTTTTCATGTCCTGGCTCTGGAGAAGAGCGCTAGCGCTTGTTTTCAGAGTTGAGCTACAGCCCTCAGCCAGGCTCATAACCGTGCCTCCTATGCCTGGGAAACCCGTCTCCAGCTCCGGGGCCATCACGGGGGCTGGAGACGGGAGAACTGGGGAGAGAGACGCCCTACTTCAGATTGTGCTTATCCAGTGTGGTATGCCGTCGGCCGGCTTGCCTTCTACCAGAAATGGCGACAAAAGGCCCGCCTGAAGTGTTCTGAAGGCTGCCCTAATGCGCCTTTCTTGGCCGGGGATGACGAGATCACCCATATCATCCCGAGACACCATGCGTATATCGCTGATCTCTTTGGAGGCCGCTGCCGGCACAGCCAGGTTCACGATTTCGTCAGCCGTGAGTTCGTCAGCCACGGCAACAAAGTTGATGCCTTCCGCTGATGTCTTGCTTGCCATGACCTGATCAGCCGCGACGTAGTGCGTGAACTTGCGGATGATCCCCGTTTCTTCGAGCACTTCCCGTTGCACGGCCTGGCTAATTTCCTCGCCCTTGTGGGCAGCTCCGCCAGGGAGTTGCCAATGGGGCTTGTATGTCGGTTTCACGAGGAGAATGCGTTCCTGAGCATCTACAAGCAGGGCGACACAGCCGAGACGTCGGGCGGGCGGATTATGGGGGTCAATGTTCGAGTGCAGCACTCTCAGCCTTTCTTACCGGACCTTTGAGGCCGCTCTAAGCGGGCTGGCCATTCGTCAGCATAGGAAGCACCAGTTTCCGAGTCCTAGCGTCCAGCGCCTGCGTCACGCGGTGCGCGATGCGCGGCGAGCAGTGCTCGGAAAGCTGATCCGGAGGAATGAGACCAATGGCCTCGTGCGCTCCGCGAACGCGCTCGGGGAGCTTGAGCCCCGACACCTCGTCATCGGTAAGCGTTCCCCCGTCGTAGACGATGTGCAGCCCCTCGCCTTTGTCCGGGGCAGCGCCGGCCGTGCGGTAATCGACCGCGAGCACGTCCCGTACATCTCGCCGGATGCCTGTTTCCCGCAGAGCCCGCCGCGTCGCAGTCTGGTGTGGTGCCTCGTCCCGGGCGCGGGCACCCCCAGGGAGGTGCCACTTATTGTCGCCGTAGTTGACCAGAACCATCAGGACGCTGTTCTCCGGGCCTGTGACGAGCACGCTGGCACCGACGTCCAACGGCAGGGGGCGGTGCGGGTTGAATTCCGCAGCAGTCATTTCGTGTTCCCCTTGCATGCTTTTCTCCTTTTGGGTCATTAGCTCCGCGGCTCGCTGTACTCGCCTTTTCGCGGAGTCTGCGCTCATGCCTAGCTGCCGGCCGATCTCGGCTGGAGAAAGCCCCTCCATGAAAGAGAGGTCAGCGGCCCGTGAGATTGATTTCTCACTCATGGGTTGCATGCTCCAGTTACCGGAGGCATATCGCCGAGGGAGTTTCACTCCCGCTGCGTTGAGCCATCGCCTAGCCACGGTGCTACTCACGCCGCAGGAAAGTGCGATTTCTTCGACGGCCTGTGTAACGCATCGGTCCTAAATCAGCCGAGTAGCAACAGGACGGCCACGACGAAAAAGAACGCGGCGATAACTACCCACAAAAGGGTCACCTTCACGTCTGGATTCATGCCTAGCGCCCTCTTTTGGACCCACTAACCGGCAGCCTCATGGGGGCAGGCTGCCGGAAACTGGGGATTGCTGGGTTACTTGCGCAGGTGGCGCTGTTTATTGCCTCTATCTGAAGGCCGCCGCATGTCATCAGGATGGCCGTAGGTCATGTGAGCATCCATCGCCTGCACTGCCGCATCCGCAGCGGCAGCGTCGTGACGGTCGGCTGCCTCCACGATTTTCTTTCGAAGCTGTGCGCATTGCATGCACGCCTTGGGGTCTACCTGACCACCTCGCGGCGTAATCAGATTCAACAAGTTCTGAACAGACACTACCTATCCCTCGATGGGCCCTATCCAGTCAGGGGGAAAGCAGACTGGGTTTTACGTTTCCTGGCGGGACCAGCCATTCCCTGCCCCCTTGCTCGGGCCACAGGAACGCTATGGGCTGCTTACGGCGCCGCCATGGGAGTTCGGAAGGGTCCTCGTAGTCCGGGATCACGTCACGCAAGATCCCGACTCGGCCCGAGTCGTCTTCGACCCTTTTGCCGATGTCCTCAGCTGTGACCATGAGGAAATCCTTTGAGTCAGAGCTGCCCGGTCACCGCGGCGATCACTGTCAAACTCGTGATCACCGCTATAAGGGCCGCGACGACAAGCCCCGCTACTCCCTCAATGTCTATCAATTGGCGCCCCCCTTCTCTCTCGATGAACTCCTGTGACGCTCCAGCAATTGCGCTTGTCGTACGCGTCGCAGGCATCCGCCACCCTGTCCAGCGACTCAGCTAGCCACCATCGTTTGAACTGGGTCACCTCGGTGCCGGCGTCGGCAATGCGTTGCTCCGCGAGGCGCACCAGGAGGCCCAGCAGCTTGTCCAGGCGGCGACTTTCCAGGGCCCTTTTCAGCGCCGGCCCGGTATCGACCAGCGCCTCACCGAAAGTGGTCTCACTGCCGAAACGCAGTCGTCCGCTGATCTCCCGAAGGCAGTTCGCCTCTGTCACGGGCTCACTCACTCAGGACGCACAGTCAGGTAGTCCATGACCGTGCGCCGGAACTGGTCGTGCCCCGGATGACGGCTCGCGTGCGCCAAGCACCAGTCTTCTAGGGCTCTTTCGCCTTCTTCGCGTCCCGGGTCCCCCCAGACGCCGAACAGGTCATGGCATCCGATGGCCACACACGCGGCCTCGAACTGCTTGACGGCCGCCCGGCCCTGACGGATGACCTCACCACCGACGACGCTCACGACGCGCCCCCTTGCCTGTGTCGGGGGTCCCACGATGGGCCAAGCGCACATGAGGACGACAGGACGAAACGGGGCCGGGTGGCTGTCGCCCCTCGGTCTTTTTTGCCTGGCCATTACTATCGCGGCAAGTCGAGACCCCGCTACTCTGAGCTGATGGAGCACAACGCGGCGTTAGCTGCCGCCATGGACGCCGTGGGCATCAAGCAAGCCGATCTGGCGGACAGACTGGATGACGAGATCAGGCGAATCACGGGCAGAGACGCCCAGTTGACGAACCGACAGGTGCGCCGCTGGCTCAATGGCGAGGTGGGGTGGCCCCAGGAGGTTCAGCGCATGGCACTAGAGGCCGTGTTGAATCGACCAGCAGTCGAACTAGGGTTCAAGCCTCGGGCTAAGTCGTCCGCCAGGAGGGACCCGATGGAACGCCGCACCTTCGTGAACGCCGCCACAGGAGCCGTAGCCGCTATAGGGGTGACCGGTCCCCGCTTTGGCCATAGCGATGCCGAACGGTTCCGTGACGAATACCTACGTATCGTAAACGCTGACTGGGCTGTTGGCGGCTCCAGGGATGTCGAGAACAAAGCAGTCGAGCTAGCCGCACAAGTACAGCAAACGCTGTCCGCGGGCAGTGGCTCCACGCGAGTCCGCCAACAGCTATATTCACTAGCTTCGGACGTTATGAGTTGTGCAGCATTCGCCGCAATCGACGCACGAGTGAACGAGCGGGCACGTACGCACCTCAATCATGCGGTAGCTTTGGCGGGTCTGTCACGGAGCAGTGAAAGTCAGTATCACGTATGGAATCACTACGCGATGCTGGCCGGCCAGCAGAGGAATGCCACGGAAGCGGCTGCGGCCACCGCAGCCATGAAAGGGTTCAGGGTAGCGCAGCGAAACGCAAAGTACGGTTCGCTAGCACACATGCGAAACGCTGTCGCCCTAACTTATGGGAACCTCCGCACGGAAGCGCTTCGATCTCTATCGGCAGCGGAGAAAGCCTACGGGCGTGTCTCCAACGCCGACCAACATGCCGCGTGGATTGACTTTTACGATGAAAGCGAAGTCAGCGGTCTTTCCGCAAGCGTGTGGTTCAAGCTAGGAGACTTCGCCCGAGCCGAAGAGTGCTTCTCTCAGGCCCTAGACAACTTGCGCCCGAGCCTTGTGCGAAACAGGGCCCTATATATGGCACACCTATCCCTCAGCCAGGCCCGTAAAGGCGAGGTTGAACAAGCATGCGCCACAGCAGATAGAGCCCTGCATACACTTAATCCCGGCTCTGGTTCACAAAGGACAATAAAGACCTTGCGGGATGTACGGCGTGTGTTGGTTTCCGTAAATTCGTCAGCGCCAGAAGTTACATCATGGCTAGAGAGGGTCGAAAATGGAGCTCGAACGCTACGGTAAACCGCAGGTGGGAAGCGTGCGTGGCGTCCTGCTGGACGTGCACAGCGCCTGCTACGCGGAGGAGACTGATTCATTTCATTCCCGCGAAAGCTTCTCCGGTTTCGTGGATAGGTGGAGCGTGAACGATGAGTGGTCATGCATCGTCGCCTATGAAGGTCCAGAAGCAATCGGGCTAGCCTACGGCGCCCCCTTCTCGCGGGGCGCTTGGTGGCGAGGGTCAGATACCCCTCGCGAAATGGCCGCAACCGATAGGGCCTTTGCCTTGTCGGAACTTATGGTGATTCCGACTTGGCGCAAGAGAGGCATCTCGTTACGTCTACACGACGCCCTTCTCTACGGCCGTGATGAGGAGTTGGTCACTCTCTTCGTGGACTCCTCTCATCCGAGAGTCCAAGCGCTCTACGAGACATGGGGATATCGAAAGGTGAGCGAGTCCAAGCCGTATGACGACTCGCCTACCTTCGCTGTCATGGTCAAGCGACTGCAACCGTAGAGCGCAGACACGCAACAGCCCGCCCCCGGGGTTGGTGGGGGCGGGCTGTTGTAGGTCAGTGGAACGGTCTCTCAGCCGACGCCGGCCCCGTGACCAACGGGTGACCAACAGAGCCAGGAAGTGGGCAGAAACAGCAGGTGAGCGGGACCAATGGACGAGAGGTCCTGTACTGCGTTGAGGCTGCATCACAGCAGATCAACAGGGGTCTGAGCTGGTGTCCGAGGGGGGACTTGAACTCTCCACTCGGGCACCAGCTCATTAGTTAGCTGACCTGCGGAAACATGCCGGATAGGTGCCCTCTGAACCTGTGAGTGCTGGTCACCCTCACCTGCTGTTTCTGCCCGTATCGGACCGCTGCGGGTCACGCGCGGGTCACGTGGCCCGCAGCGGTCGTAGCTCGGCCCTTGCGGGGGGTGTCAGCATCAACGGCGCCGCCCCTCCATGGGCCGCCCGGTTCCCGTTACTTAGCCACTAGGTGGGCCGGGACGACATTGCGTGCTTGTTCGTATAGAGAGTGCGCAGATGCATTGCGGAGGTACGGGCGCAGACGACTAAACATGATACGCATTTGTTCGTCACAGCGCCCCGAGCGCACTTGCGGATACTCCGCTAGCGCTGTGCTCCAGGTGGCGCAGGCTTCTTCTAACATCCCGGTTTGTAGCTGCCGTTCAGCTAGCCAGCTTGTGTCAAGAATGCGGCGCCGAACACAGCCCTGCCCTTTCAGGGGTTCTAATGCCTCATGCATTGCTGTCACGGAACCCGACACGTCACCTAGGCTGTATTCAACCTTCGCGCGAAAATAGTCTAGTAGTCCCTGTTCGGCTAGAGGAACAGTGGATTTACTCGTCTCGGGTTCTGCCTTACTCAGCGTTTTCTCTGCTTGGTGTAGCAGTGAGATAGCTTCGGATCTATGCCCCGCTGCCGCTGCGGAATGTGCCCGCTGGGTCAGCAGATGAACGCGCATGTTGGGGCTCACACGCTGTGTCACGTCTGCGGCAGCGTTAGCTAGTCGAAGGGCTGTCGGCCCGTGGCCCGCGTTGACCGCCTGTGAGGCCATTCCCCGCAAGGTCAGGGAGTAAAGAGAAGGATCTCCCGCCCCTCCCGCCAATTCGAGAGACTTAGAATAATACCGTTGCGCCAGCCTGTGCGCGCCTTCATCAACCGCCATTAGGCCAAGTAGGTAGCAGAACTCGGAAATAGCGGCCAAGAGATCCGCTCGTACGGATTCTCTTGCAGGTGCCCGGAGGAGTGGAATCACATCGTTGACTAGGAAAGTAGCCGCGCTAGGCCGAGCCGCCTTTCCCCCTACGGAATTATCGAGCTTCGCGAAATGCTTAATCATGGTCCGGATGAAGGACACGTCCGACGCACCTACGCGGGCAGAACTATCAAGGGTTACGAGATCCTTTCTCTCTATCGCTTCCGTCCAAGAGGGCACCGTGAGTGTTGCTGAGAAGATTCCCGCACTGAGTAGGGTTCGGCGAGAGGCATCCATGTCCAGCCTTCCCAGAGAGATTAGTTCAGCGACGATATCGCCTTGTCCAGTAATACTCGCCCCTGCGGGAGGCGTGGGGAATCCTGCCTCAGCATGCGACACCACTCGCCCTAATTTCCGAGATAATGATTCCAGGATCAAGGGACGCACGGCCCGCGCAGGGATATGCCCGTTACACCACTGGTAAGTGGACTGCGCCTGATACTTAGTTGGTGAGCCCGCTTCGGTAGCAATGCGGTTGACATCTTGCGCGAGCTGACGCAACGTCCAACCGGTCTCCTGGTACAACCGTTCGAACTTGCCGTTGGGCTCTGATGGTGGCATCTGTCTCCGCTCCCTAGCGCATCGGCGCTTGAACACTCTTGAACCGTAAGCCCCTTCCCACGGTACCGCCGTGCGTGCTGATCCGGTTACCTAGGACAGGAACACCCCGGCGACGGCTCTAGTGGCCCGGGGATGAGCTGTTAGAGATCAGGCAGTCATGGGGCCACGGCCCGGGTGGGGTGAAACGGTCGATGAGACAGGTTCTCGGTAAGACGGTTGAGCGACCCAAGGCCGAATGCTTACGTGTGGTCGTGTATCTGTGTACCGCTCCGAATGCGCGAACTGCTCCGCTACGCACGGCTTGTGTTGACGCAGCGTCTGCGTACGCCTGGGAGGTAGTTGCAATCATTGAGGATCGGGAAGGGCTGCTTCCCCCGCAGGGTCGGCCCGGTCTCGATGAGGTCATGAAACGGATCACCAACGGTGAGGTTGGTGCAGTTGTTACGGCATGGCGGTCGATGATCTCGCCATTGGTAGGGGAGTACGACGAGATTGCCCGCCAAATCGAAAAGGCGGGTGGTTTTCTGTACGTGCTGGACAGTGACCAGAACCGTCCCTGATTCACGAATATGCGAAAGAGGATTCATGCACCTCTATCCGGAGGTTCGATTCACGCCTCAACAGGTGGAGCCACAAAGGGTGTTGGTCACCGTGTTGTGCGTCTCTGGTCACAACGGTTCGTGCGGGGCAACCACAGGGGCCATTAACGACCCCGACGCTGCCGTTCAGTGGATGGCCATGCATACCCAGACCACGGGTCACGTTTTATTCTCGCGTGCTTATGAGAGCCAGTGCCGTATGGCGCCCCCGGGCGGACTCCCGGAACACGTCACACACACGCTGCCTGAGGATTGGCGCCTGTGATGCGAAGGGTTTGGGTTGATGCGGCGGGAGCCATATTCGCGGCCGTGATAGTGGCGGTTGTGGGTCTGACAATCGCTGCCGCAGTGACAGGGAACATTTGATCCCCCCTTACAACAGAGACTCCGACTGCCTGTTATCCCCCCGGAACGGGCAGTCGGTAGCCCCCGACCGGACAAGCCTTGAGTAGGGACAGAACGTGTCCCAGCACTGAACTGACGGGTTCAGGCTCTCGCCCCGGTCCGCCCCTTCGCTGGGGTGCCGCCCTAGGCGGTGAGGGCACCAGCTTCGAGCCTAGGGAAATCGAAGCACACCCCGCCTCTTCCCAACTAGAGGCGCTAACGGCTCAGTTGGGCCATGGCGGGGCCGCAGAACGGCGTGGGGAACGACTCCCCATAGTTGGTTTCGTGAAGGGACAAGCACCAATGAGCGCGATCCCCGACGAGTTCCAGTTCCAGACGTCCAGCACGTGCAAGTACAACAACAGCGACCCCCGGTGCGTAGAGGTGGCGACCAACGTCCGCGACAAGGTGGCCGTCCGTAACTCAGCGACCGGAACGACGGTCGAGTTCACGGCCGTGGAGTGGACCGAGTTCCTGAACGGTGCCAAGCTGGGTGAGTTCGACGTAGCGGCGTAGGGAGCTGGTTGTGGTGCAGTGCCCCCGGTGCAGTGGCAGCGCGGAGTTCGACCCTGAGCATGATGGGGTGATGCGTTGCCTGTCGTGTTGGGAAGTGTGGGCACTGCCGAAACCCCGAGTTTGCCCCGGTCACCGTCCGACGCTGATGGCGTCACTGCGGATGTTGGAAGAGTTCCGGGACCTCCGCCGATGATCAAGTAAATGAACGCCCCTGCCGGATCGGCGGGGGCGTTCGTTGTTCTGTTCGAGAAGTTAGAGCAGGGCCCGGAACGGGTTGATGGTCGTTTGCGGTACCGGTGCCGTTGTCTGACTCACCGGTCGGGGCGGGGCTGACGCCGGTGTGGGGGCGGGGCGGTAGGTGTCCATCCGCACGACTGTAGGGCGATTTCCCTCACTCTCAGTTCCGGCTGGCCTGGGGCTCGGAGCGTCTTTGGGTCGCTGTGCGTGGCCCGAAAAGTCACTACGGAGGGTGAAGACCGTCTTCGGACGTCCGGCCTTGCCTTCCCGTGCGACGGTGACGACGACTTCGGCCAGTGCCTTAACCTCATCGGCCGTCGCCCCCACATAGGGAAGGAGTTGAGAGGAGGTCGCCCTCCCACCGTGTAGTTCGATGCGGGCTCGGACCTTGTCCGCCAGAGTGAGCGGTTGGCGATTCTTCTTTGGCGCGTCGGCTCCCCTGCTGATGCGCACCGCGTCTTGCACAGAGCGGCGCACCAGCGTGAAGGCCGCGAACAGCGTCTCGTCCGTGATCTCCTCGGAGCACTCGGAAGCTGCGAGACAGGCTGCGACTCTGAGGGTCTGCTCTGCGGTGCGTTCGATGAACACGGCCTGCCCTTGGGGCAGGGTCTCACCCAGGATGCGTGCGTATCGGCGCACGATCCGCCACAGAGGCCGCGCCTCTTCCGCCAGGGTGATCATTCGGGGCCTGGCGGTGGCCCAGCCGTACGCGTCGGCCAGCTCGCCCCCATCGATCGCGGGCAGGGTCGCCCGGTCGTCATCGAGCATGGGCGCCGAACCGAGGAGGAAAGGCAGGATGCGGTTGTACGAGCCTCCGGCCGCGTCCGACTGCCCTACGTACTTGGCCCAGTCGGACGGAGTGATGTGGGAGTGCAACACCAAGGCAGGGTCCCGTATCTCCTGCGCCTCTTCCTTGGTCGTGTTGCGAAGCGTGGCCCCGTCCCACGCGGCCCGAAGCTTGGTAGTGAATGAGGGATCGCGCTTGACGCGCTTCAAGACCTCTGTCCATTCCTCTTCGACCACTAGAGACCGCACGTCGCGCCCGCGTTCCGTCTCCTGCGTGGCCTCTTGCTGCTCCCACAGGTGATTGACCAAGCTCGCCCCGGACGTGAGGCCCGATGTCGTGTGGGTCACCAGGAAGCGCCCTAACGGTTGGTTCAACACGTGAAGCGCCCCCCGCAGCGCGGTTCCCTTCCCGCGCCCGGTACCGGCCACCAGGGCCGACCACAGCAGGACGGGTCGGGTGCTCCCACGGGATGAGACCTTGACCGTGCCACCGATAGCGGCTGACCACATGGACAGTGCGGCCACGTACGCGCCCAACGCGTCCGCTTCCAAGAACGGGGTGATCTTGCGGACGGCTCGACCAATGGGGCCGTACAGAACGGGAGTGATCATGCTGCTACTGCTCTCTGTTGAGTTTGTTGGTGGTGGGGGCGGGCCGGTCGCCACCGACCGTCGTCCGTGAGGAGCGCGTGGGGGTTGTTGCTGTTGGGCAGGCACAGAGGCAAGATGTCGCCACCGTCGGCGGGGACAACCACGGCTTTGCAACGCGCTTCCTTGGACTGCCCTACCTGCATCGACCGCTTGACAGCGGCCAGGGTGAACGGGTCGTCACTGACGACGCCCATCCGGCGCCGACCGCTCGGCGCTGTCCACATCACCCAGGAACCGGGGCCGTAGTCGCGCTCGCTGGGCTTGGACTGTGCCCCGTACCCCCTGGCCTGCTTCCAGGTACTAAGGTCGAAGGGCCGGGGGTGCCGACCACCGCGCGAAGCGGTCGGCACCGGGGGCGCGGCCTTCAGGCCGCTACCGCTTTTCCCTCCGACGCGTCCCGGTGCGTCAGCTCGTAGGCGTGTCGGACGCTAGAGGGTATGCGTCCCTTGCTGGGCACGCTGTACCCCTGCTCTCGCGCCCATGCCCGCATGCCCTTGTTCCGCTCTCGCTCCGACATGGCCTTGGGTTCTACCCTGGCAGGCTCGGGAAGCGGGTCGCCACCGTTCAACTGGCCAGTGGTGACAGCCGACTTGAACCGTCCAGGCTCCCGCACGTCCATGCAGGGGATGGCACGGTCTGCCGCATCTCGCAGCTTGGTGCCGTTGCGGTCGCCGCCCTCCCCCAAGATCAGCAACACCGTGGAGTCATCAGCGCGGCCAACCACCTGATAGCCAAGGTTGCGTACCGCTTCCCGCGCGTCGCTCCAGTCGTACCCCGGCACCTCACCCGCGATCATCACGGACCGGGCAGGCTCCACGTCGGACGGCTCCAAGTCGGGTTGTGGCGCGCGTTCTGCGGCCTGCTCAGGCTCCGAGTCGGGGCACGGCTCGGGGGTGCTCTGCCTGTCCGCCTGGGGAGCGTCCAGCGCATCAGCCAGCCACACCCCGAAGCGTGTGGCGTGGTCCGCGCATAAGTCCCATGTGCGTTCACCCAGTCTCAGAACCTCTACCGCTCCCGCGTCCGCACCGCTCTTGGCGTGGCAGGCATCGCACACGGTGCGCTCTTCGTAGGTGATGACCTGAACCGTCTTGAGCACGGTCCCCCCTCGGCTGTCTGGGTTGGATATACGGGGAGACTGGAATGCCATCGTTCTGCATTCCGCTTCCCACGTTCGTCTGTTTAGTTGACCGGCTTTAATCCTGCCCTAGACGGACTAGACGTCAATGCTATTCAGATTTCTAATTGGTAACACTCTCGTCTCGCATGCATAACTAATCTGCATTTCCGCAGGTCAACGCACTCTCTATGCGCCCACCACCCGGGGTAATGCGTGTTCGTAAGTAAATAGGTACCGCCGAGGGCACCTCCCTTTCTTCGCGTACGGGTTCCCTGAATAGCTACTCTCTTGACCTCCACTTACTCATTCCATCGATTCCTGGACAATAAAAAAGCCCCCCGCCGTAATGGCGGGGGGCTTTTTCGGTTCAGCGTTTTATGCGGGCCACTCCACGGCGGCCTTTACAATTCCCTTCGTCGGCTTACTCTCATCAAAGGTATTGCCTGCTTTCTGGGTGTCCAGGCCGGGGAAACGGACGATCTTTCCGCCGTACAGGTGCAGGGAGTCGATGTAGTCGGCCCGGTACTTCTCCGACTGACCCAGGCGGAAACCGGTGAACTGGCTCGCGTAGGTGGTGAACTCCGAGTGTCCGGCCACGATGTCCACGCCTGCCGGCATGGCTGTGGTGGAGAGCACCGAGAAGCCGGCGAGCCGCGCGACGAGCCCGTTGGCCGTGACGCCGGCCTCTCCGTAGGCGCCTGCGTTGGAAATGGCCGGATGCTCGATCAGGTACCGCTTTACGCGGGGCGAGACGACGACGTAACGGCCGTCCGGGATGTCGTTGCCATCCAGGGCCAGCATCATGTCCAAGATGGTGCTGTAGAGGCTTTGAGGCAGGCTCCCGGCCGTGGGCTTGACGACGGGAAGAGCCATCGCCCCCTTAACAATGAGGTTACCCATGAAGGTATCTGCCTCACGGGCCAGGGCCCGGATCATCTGCTGATTCAACGGGGTCTCCAAGGCCCCCGCGGATTGGAGTTGTTCGATCGTTTCGACCAAAACCTGAATGTACTTGGCTTCCGTGATGGGAAGCGCCTGATCAACCGTCTCCGGCCGCTGAGACGTCATGCCCTCCGGCAGGGTGTACGTACCGACCGATGGCCGGGTCAGCGAGTTAATGTGAACAACATCGCCCTTTTGGCGAATGACACCCTCATACTTGCGATTCGCGACAATAGGCGAAGCCCAGACAAGCAACGGGTCGAACTGGGTAATGAGCTTGGAATCCCACACAGCGGGAACGAAAGTATGGGAAGAAACATTCTGATAAGTCGAAGCCATAGGTATCCTTTGGGTCTGCAACGGTCGTTGACCTTGATTCACGGCGGTGCCTCCTAGCGCCTACGCGCATCGAGGTTGAATTCCGGAAACACCGGGCCCCTTGATGGAAAAGTTCCCACGCCATGAAGATCAGGCCACTCTATCTTTTCCTTCCCGAATTGCTTCAACACCTTCTCCACAACTTCCGGCCTTACGTGGCCGTCGCTATCCAACACCTTGGAAAAGTCAATGTAGTCAGTGATTCCCTCGGCAAGGGTGTAGCCGTCCTCTGCGGCCTTGGCGCGCAACTCGGCCTTGGCCAACTGAACAGCGAATTCATGCCGCACCTCGGCGCGGATCGCCGATACTGGGACGATCTCCTCTTCACCAACAACCGGAATACCCACTTCCGTAGGGTCTCCCGAACTGTCAGACTCTTCGGTTTCAGAGAAGTTCAGTTCGTCGCTCAAGGCGACACCTCCACTAACTAATTAGAATCAATGAGTAAGGCCCCGACCTTTTGGGAGGCCGGGGCCTTCTCTTCGGAATAGAAGTAAGAGTTTTCTAGACTCTAAGGCCGCCTTGTAGCGGCCTTAGATACTTCATAGAAGGAAACGTATAGCAAACTGGTCCCCTCCCCACACAACTCAACTTTGGGAGGGCAACCAATCCGCACGTATTCCCTCGGTTATCACAGTGAGGTATCCGCACAGACCCATTTCGGCGACGTGCCGTGGACTTGGTACCGGCCCGGACTCTCGTCCGCGTCAGAGGCTCACCGCCCAGTGAGCATGACCCCGAGGAGCAAGCCCCTCACTAGTAAGGAAAAACGGACACTACGTCGCCTGAACTGCGGGTTCAAGCCCCTGGTGCTCGCCCCTCTTCGACCTCGCGCCACGGAGCAGCCGACCCGATCACGGGTAGTTTGGCACGCACGGTGCGCCCTGTCTCTGCCCCGCCTTTCGGCTCGCGTGTGTCCAGGAACCAAGTGTTCACAGTCCGCTTATCGGCAGCGGAAGAATACTGGATGTCACACAGGGCATGCCTCTCATCCTCTCGCCAATTTACATCAGTAGCACTTTCGAAAGAGCCCACGTTTTCTATGTGATCGCCAGCGCGCCATGCCACTTGCAATGCGTCCTCGTGGGGCTTGCGCTTCAAGCCTAGACGCTCACGTTCCCGCGATATGGCCCGGTTTTCGTTCCCCCGCTTCTTCTTGCATGCGAAGTGACTGGGATTGGTGGCCGGGTTACGGCCACCCTTCCCCTTTGGCCGCTTGTACAACCAAGGCTGTCTGCACCATCCACAAATCAATTCAACTGTCTCTATGGCTTCGCCCTCCCTTACCTGGCAAACAAAAAACCCCCGAGGTGGCCTCGGAGGCTCATATATAGCGTTGTGCTCAATCGGTTTGCTGGTCTAACCACTTCTCCAAGTCTGTGGGGCGGCACCGTAGAGCCTGCCCCACCTTCCGGAACGGAATCTCCAGCCTTCTCCAGTTCCCGTACACCCACGACGGTGGCTTACCCAAGTACGCGGCCACCTCGTTCATCGTCATCAGTCTGTCCGTCAAACCACCTCCCAGGCTCGCCTGCTGGGCCGCTGCCCACCGAGAATCAAGCATCCCGCCCCCCGCGCCGTCAAGCCCTTTTCGTCGAGACCCTGACGGAAACGGACGAATCCGGTGCGACAGCCAGCCCGAGGCGACAGAAGCCGAACTAGTTGCAGTAAGTTCGCTCAATGCTATGGTGCTCACATGAACGAACCAACGAACCAACCCGACCCCGAAGCGACATGGGTACGTCGAGGAGACGTCCTGCACTGGTACCGCCAGTACGGTCCCTGGACCGTCACTGCTGAATCACCCGTGCACGCCCCTTTTGACGGGCCCTCTGTCCTGCACATTCAGCTAGGCATCAGCGGGACCGACCCCGACGAAAGAGTCACACAACTCGTGGATGAGGCGACGGAAACTGACGGCATCCCGGCCAGCCTCCTTCGTCAGATTCCGCTGGCAGAGATGAAGGGACAAGCCCGCGCGGCCCTGGCCCAACAAGAGGACCGGATGTTCAACCAGCCGTACCCGGTCCCCAAGCGTTGCCTAAGCGAGCTGGATTACGTCTTGCTCGTGGCGGAACTAGCCCGGATGCGCGCCACGGGAACCACCGCCCCGCAAGGCGAACTTGCCTCTCACCTCGGCATCGGCAAAGCCACCATGTCCGAGCGAGTCAAACGAGCAACCGAACTCGGACTGTGGGACGGGAGACAACTCACGGAACAGGCTCGGACCGTCCTCAACCAGTGGCACAACGAAGAGAGAGGCAACTAACAAGAGTGGCCAGAAAAGGCAACAAGCTTGGGGGGACTCCCGTGGAGATACCCCGCAAAGGAAGACCAAATACGTGGGGGGTGCGCACGCCCCGCCACATCAACAAGGCGACAGGAAAGGAAGAGCGCTACTGGATCGGACGGGAGTACAAGACCAAGACAGAAGCTGAGCGAGCACTCCGAAAGTGGATGACCGATCACGAAGCAGGCAAGGTCGTGGCTCGATCGGACATGAAGCTGGGTGACTGGCTGGACAAGTGGCTGGCGAACCATCGGAAGGAGGGAACGACCGTGGCCGGGTACGAGACGAAGATCCGTCTGCACATCAAGCCGCACATCGGCAACGTGAAGCTGTGCGATGTCACGGACGACACCCTTGACGACTTGTACCGGATGCTGGAGTCCGCCCCGTGTCCCACCAACAAGGGGAAGCCCCTGGGGGCCAAGTCCGTGCGCCACGTGCACAACATCCTGTCTGGCGCCCTCGGCGCGGCTGTACCCAAGCTGATACCGGCGAACCCGGCAGCCACGGCGCACCCGCCCACACAGCGGCAGATCAAGGCGCAGGAGAGCAAACACCCGACTCTGGATGACGATCAGTCGAGCCGCTTCCTGTCGGCCCTGTGGGAGCCGTGTGGCAATCGAGTCTGTGATGGCGGCCTGACACACCACTGTCTCCGTGACGCCCCTCTGTGGAGCGTCTACGTCGCCACTGGCGTCCGGCGCAGTGAGGCCCTGGGTTTGAAGTGGTCTTTGATCAACTGGGACTCAGGCGCCATCGAACTGGGCTGGGTCGTGGTGGAAGAGGGCAACACCTACCGCCTGCGGAAGCTGACCAAGGACGGTGATGACAACGCCGTGATCTATGTCGATCAGTCCGTCATGAACGTTCTGAAATGGCAGAAGGAGCGCCAGGAGGTGGAGCGGAAGGGGGTTGGTGCGGCCTGGGTGGATCACGATCTCGTTTTCGCTCGGGACGGCTTCAAGCTGTACCGGGGTGAGGCGGGCGGGCCGCAGGACCCCGAGAAGGTCTCGGCGCGCTGGCGCACCCTCCGGAACCGGCTGCACTTGCCCGAGGACTTCCGGATTCACGACTGGAGGCACAGCAAGGTCACGAACGATCTAGAGGCCGGGGAGAACCCCGTAGAGGTCTCCGCGAACGTCCGGCACCACTCGCCGGGCTACACGATGGCCCGCTACGGCCACTCACGTAAGGACGGGGCGCGCAAGCTCGCCGCCTCCGGCGCGGGCCGACTCGGCCTCTCCGCCCTGACCTAAAAGCAAGATCGCTGGGCTGCGGGTCACGCTGCGGGTCACGTAAAGCCCAGAAAAGCAGAAAACCCCTGGTCAACAGGGGTCTGAGCTGGTGTCCGAGGGGGGACTTGAACCCCCACGCCCGATAAAGGGCACTAGCACCTCAAGCTAGCGCGTCTGCCATTCCGCCACCCGGACCGGGTGTCTGTCGGCTGGGCTGTGCCCGCTCCGACGTGGAAAACCATAGCAAACATCCGAGCGTGCTCGATCACACGGCCGGACGCACGGGGCAGTGTGACGGGCACGTGTCCGCAACGTCACCGCCTTGGGCTGTGCGAGCGGGCACGGGAGTATGGGCGGCGGACCCCGTCGCGGGTGCTCCGCCTCCCGAGGGCGGATGCTCGCGGCGTACGAACGACGAGGAGGCAGCGTGAGCGAGTCGAACCCGGCCGGAACCGGTTCCACCACCGTCACCGGCGAAGAGGAAGTCGTCGAGCTGTGCCGGGACCTGATCCGCATCGACACCAGTAACTACGGAGATCACTCCGGGCCCGGCGAGCGCGCCGCGGCCGAGTACGTCGCCGAGAAGCTCGCCGAGGTCGGCCTTGAACCACGGATCTTCGAGTCGCACCAGGGCCGGGCCTCGACCGTTGCGCGGATCGAGGGCGAAGACCGTTCGCGTCCCGCGCTGCTCATCCACGGGCACACGGACGTCGTACCAGCCAACGCCGACGACTGGACGCACCACCCGTTTTCAGGCGAGATCGCCGACGGCTGCATCTGGGGGCGCGGTGCGGTGGACATGAAGGACATGGACGCCATGACCCTGGCCGTTGTCAGGGACCGGCTGCGTACCGGGCGCAAGCCGCCGCGCGACATCGTGCTGGCCTTCCTCGCGGATGAGGAGGCGGGCGGTAAGTACGGGGCGCGCTTCTTGGTCGATAAGCACCCCGAGCTCTTCGAAGGGGTCAATGAGGCGATCAGCGAGGTCGGCGGTTTCTCGCTGACCGTTAACGAGAACCTGCGGCTCTACCTCGTGGAAACCGCTCAAAAGGGCATGCACTGGATGAAGCTCACCGTGGACGGCACGGCGGGCCACGGGTCGATGATCCACAAGGACAATGCGATCACCGAGCTGAGCGAGGCGGTCGGCCGGCTCGGCCGGCACCAGTTCCCGGTGCGGGTGACCAAGACCGTACGGTCCTTCCTCGACGAGCTCTCCGACGCGCTGGGCACCCCGCTCGACCCCGAGGACATGGACGCGACGCTGGAGAAGCTCGGCAGCCTGGCGAAGATCATCGGCGCGACGCTGCGCAACACCGCCAACCCGACCATGCTCGGCTCCGGATACAAGGTCAACGTGATTCCCGGGCAGGCGACCGCGCATGTGGACGGCCGCTTCCTGCCGGGCTTCGAGGAGGAGTTCCTCACCGACCTTGACCGCATCTTGGGGCCGCGCGTCAAGCGCGAGGATGTGCACGCAGACAAGGCCCTGGAAACGACCTTCGACGGTGCGCTGGTCGATGCCATGCAGACCGCGCTGCGCGCCGAGGACCCGATCGCGCGCGCCGTGCCGTACTGCCTCTCGGCGGGTACTGACGCCAAGTCCTTTGATGACCTTGGTATCCGTGGCTTCGGCTTCGCCCCGCTGAAGCTCCCGCCGGAGTTGGACTTCGCTGGGATGTTCCACGGGGTGGACGAGCGGGTGCCTGTGGACGGGCTCAAGTTCGGAGTCCGGGTCCTCGACCGATTCATCGACGCTTGCTAAGCACGCGAGTTGCCGGATGGCGCGCCGATGAGTCCGGCATCGGCGCGTAGCGCAAGTGACAAGCGGGGCGTTAGCTGGGAAGAGTGAACGCCCCATCGTGTGCGTTGCTCGTTTTCCTCCTCTTCGTTACAGGCTTTGCGGCCCGCGGCCTGGGCCGCATTGCCAACTAGGAGGAACAATGATCAAGAAGGTCGTCGCCGCTGCGGCTGCCTCTGGTGGCCTGCTGCTTGCCGGTGCGGGTGTCGCCGCCGCCGACTCGGGCGCGCAGGGTGCCGCGGTGGGCTCCCCGGGTGTGCTGTCGGGCAACAACATTCAGGTGCCCGTCCACGTGCCGGTGAACGTATGTGGCAACACGGTCTCCGTGGTCGGGCTGCTGAACCCTGCTGTGGGCAACACCTGCATCAACAAGTGACGTTGTGCCTCATCCCCGTGCGGGGGTGAGACCCGGGCGGCCCCGGAGTGCGCGCCATGCACTCCGGGGCCGCCCGGGTATGGGCGCAGGCGCAGTCGTGCTCTTGCGCTTTCCGGACGGCAGAAAGTCAGGGGACCAAACCTATGCGACAGGTCGCGAAGAAGGGCCTGATCACCGTGGCCGCCGCCAGTGGCGTTTTCGCCATGGCTGGCGGTTACGCACACGCGGATTCGGGTGCCAGCGGTGCGAGCACGCATTCGCCGGGCGCTCTATCCGGCAACAACGCACAGCTGCCGTTGCACATCCCTGCCAACGCGTGTGGCAACACGGTGGATGTGGTCGGCTTGCTCAACCCGGCAGTGGGCAACCGGTGCACCAATGAGGACGCACACCGAGGCCACACCGGCGCGAAGAAGGAGACCGGTAAGGGCAAGACCGGCAACACCGGAAAGGCCGGCAACACCGGAAAGACCGGCAAGACCGGCAAGACCGGAAAGAAGAGCGACGGCGCGCCGGTATGGGAGCAGTGGGCGCCTGGGCGTGGGGACGCCCAGGCGAATGGCGTCGCGCACGGCTCGCCCGGTGTCGGCTCGGGAAACCTGGCCCAGGTGCCGGCGCACGTACCGTTGAACGCCTGCGGGAACAGTCTCAACGTCGTCGGACTGCTGAATCCGGTCAAGGGCAACGACTGCACCAACGACTCCGGCTCCACGGCCCGGCAGACGCCCCACAGCCCGCCCGACCACCAGCGGGAAGAGGTAACGCCGCCGAAGGCGAAGCCCGAGCCCACAACAGAGACCAAGCCTGCCCCCAAGCCCAAGCCCAAGCCCCAGCCCCAGCCCAGGCCTGAGCCCGGGGACGAGCCTCGGGACGAGCCGGAGCCGGAGGTGCAGCCGAAGCCTGATGTGCAGCCGGAGCCGGAGCCGGAGGTGCAGCCGAAGCCTGACGTGCAGCCGGAGCCGAAGCCGGAGGTGCAGCCGAAGGGTGAGGCGCCTGCCGAGCAGCCGTCCGCACCGTCACCGGAGCAGCCGTCCGCACCGGCGCCCGAGCGGCAGTCCGATCCGGCGGCCGAGCGGCCGTCGCGGATGGAAACGCATACGGAGCGTGGCGCGGAACTGCCCGCACCCCGGCCCGAACCGGTCGTCGCCGTCCACGAGCAGGCTCCCCGCGCGGCCGTTGAGCAGCTCGCCGAAACCGGTGCTGGGTCGCTGGCAGTTGCGCTGCCGGCCAGCGTCGGCATGCTCCTCGCGGGTGCGGTGCTCTACCGCAGGTCGCGCGCGGCAGCCTAGCGAGCGGCTACGCACCGGCCCTGCTCATGAGCCCCCGACCGACCGGGCTCGTGGCGGGCCAGCGGGCCCAAACCGCTGCCTGCACGGGTAGCAACAACATCCTGGGAAACGCTGCGAGCCCCGCAAACCGGGGCTCGCAGTGTTTCACCAGGTGGCGCGGAGCTGTCGGATGATTCGGCGGCGCAGCCGCACTCGGCGGCTGCCGTCGGGGTTGAGCCGTAGGCGGTCCAACTCCCAGTGTCCGTACTCGGCGTGGTCGGTCAGTAGGCGAGTGGCGGCCTTGCGGGATACCCCCCGAGGCACATACACATCGCAGAATTCGTATTCCGGCATCGCATCTATTGTGCGGGAACTGCCCTGGTACGGATAGCGTCTGCACTATGTCTGATGCTGCGCAGCCATCCGCTGCCGAGGTACGCACCGCCGCCGAAGCGGTCAAAGCCGCACTGGACCGTCACCTCGATGCTGTCGAACGGCGGGTCGGAGGGGATGACCCGGCCGTCTATGCCGCGTTCAACGAACTGGCCGCGGCTGCTGAGAGCTACGACGAGCTCCTCTACGACGCGTATGACGAAGTGACGCCCTTCGAGATCCCCGGCGATGACACCCTGCCCGCGTATGACGGGCCGGACGAGCCGAACGCGCTCAGCGTGTTGATCCGCAGGGACTATGCGGTGGCGGAGCCGCAGCGGCTGCTTTCGCAGGCCCAGCGGATCGCTGATCTTGACCCGGACGCCGTCTCTAGCAACGGGCTGCCCGGCAATGGCGCGTCGGCAGCGGCCGTTGGGGGCAGTGTGCATGCCGCGCTCGGGGTGCTCTTCGGGGAGTACGAACCGGATGAAATCGCCTCTCGGCACACGGAGTTTGGCCTGGAGGAGGGCGACTCCACGCTGTGGGTGACGGCTGCCGACGAGCCAGCCGAGCCGGGGGAGTGGCTGGCGGCGCCGTTCGACCATGCGGACCCGCAGCGTATCGTCTGCCGTTTTGACGTCAGCGCGGTCTTCGACGAGGAACCCGATGACGCGGACGACGACGATCTGGAGATCCTCGACCCCGGTCACTGACCCAGCGGGGGCTGCCTCCGCTGGGCCGGGTACTGCCCACTGCTGACCGGACCGGACCGGGCCGGGCCGGCATCGGCTGAGGCCAGGCGTGTGCCATGGGCCGCGCCCGGCCCCTCCCCGGGCCATCTGAACTTCTTTCCGGGCCGTCCGGCTTCGCCCGCCGCTGCCCGCGAGGTCCGGTTCGGTGACCGCGGGCAGCGGGTGGCCCACTGCCACGGGGGCCGCACTGGACTCCGGCAGACGCGTCACATAGCCGGGCTCTGGGCTTGCAGGAGCGCTCGCAACCGCGTCGTACGCTCCTTGGCCGGGACCTCGGCCACTGCACGCGGCAGTTCCTCGCCCGCTCCGTGGACCACGGACAGATGCCGTTCGCCGCGGCTGAACGCCGTATAGATCCAAGCCCGAGTCAGCAGCGAACCCGCGTCGCCAGGGAGCACGACGACGGCCGCCGGCCAGCGTCCTCCGACCGCCTGGTGGGCCGTGATCGCCCACCCGTGCCGCAGCGCGTCGGCGACGCGCGCCCTGGGCACGAGCAACTCCTCGCCTGCGCAGTCGATTCGCAGCCCCTCGGGCTCGGCCGCGACCACCGTGCCGGTCACGGCGCGGCCCGGCGCCACGGCGTACGCGATGCGATCACCGGGGTCGAAGCCGCCGAACCTCCCAGGTCCCGGGTTGATCCGCTCCTTGAGCGCGGCATTGAGCGCCCGCGACCCCACAGCGCCGCCATGCGCGACGGTGATCACCTGCGTGCCGGTCGCCGCCACCCCGATCACCCGCGGCACCGAGTCCGCGACCAACTGCACCGTGCGGTGCACGGCCTCACCCGCATCCCGTACGGGCACGATCACCACCTCCTTGCCCGGCGCCTCCACCTGATTCAGTTCACCGACTCCGATGCCGGAGACGAGTTCGCCGATCGGGCCCGGGTCCGGCGTACGGGAGACGACCTGCGGGCACGCGCGGGCAGCCAGCAGATCGGCGAAGACTCGACCGGGACCCGCCGACCAGAGCACTCCCGGGTCGCCGCTCAGCACCAGCCTGGCGCCGTCTGACAACGACTCGACCAGCGCCGCAGCGGACTCCACATCGAGTTGCGGCGCATCGAGCACGGCGAGCACATCGAGCGCTAGCGCGCCCTCCGCGTTCCGCCCCGGCCCCTCGGAACCGGCGAGCAGTTCCGTGACCGTGACGGCAAGCGCCGCGGGCAGGCCTTGAGCCTCGCAGGCGGCAGCCAGCCGCCGTTTGCCGTCGTCGGTGTGCGCGGCGGCGTAGGCCCGCAGGCCGCGCGCCTGCGCGGCGGCGATCAGGGCCACTGGCTCGGCGCGGGCCGCCTCGCCCCCGCTGTGCGCGACCACTCCATTGCTCGCGACGGCCCTGATCAACTCGGCGGCAGAGGGCGCGGGCGCGGCCTCTGCGACCGCCTCCCACGTCGGGGCCTGCCGTACGGCGACGGCCGGGGAGGCCGCCTGATCGCCGGCCGTGGCATCGGGGTCGGGCACTGTGATGTCACCGTCACCGTCACCGTCACTGTCGGTATCGGTATCGACATCGGTATCGGTATCAGCGTCGGTGTTGGCGTCGGGGCTCGGGGCGTCGCTGGCCGGTGGGGCGGTGTCGGTTTCCTCGTGTGCCTCGAAGGTGTTGATCAGCCGGGCGAGACCATCGGCCAGGCTCTCTTCGGCCAACGCGTACCGATCGAGCCCGAGTAGCACGCGTACCGGCTGCTCGTCCTCGTCGTCCGCCGCGGCGCGGGCCGTTCCCGGCGTCTCCAGGGCGTCCTGGAAGACCAGAACCCCGCCTTCCGCGATGGCCTCGCGCAAGGCCTGGTCCGGGTCAGGAACGGACTGCTTGCCGAGTGCGTCACGCAGCGTCGCGGACTCCAGGGCCGTGTGCCCCTCCAGCGCCGCGCGCTCCAGCAGCCAGGTGACGAGTGCCCGGGACCGGCGCTCATCGCCGGGCCCGCACGCGGAGCCCAGCAGGGCCCGCGCGAAACCATCCGCTTGCTCTGGGCGCACTCCAAAGACGGCGAGCAACTGCCAGGGGTCCGCCCGCAACGTCTCGGCTGCCCGCTCGCCAAGGGCCCGTACGACAGGCCCGGCAAGCTGCTCAGGCGCGCCTCCCGCGGCCAGCACCCGGGACGTCTCGTCCTGCTCTGCCGGTGCATTCGCCGCCGGGCCGCCCGATGACGGCCCCTGCGGCCCGCGCCCCTGCTGCCCCGCTGCCCCATCGGCAGGTCTGGCGTCGGCCGGCCCGGGGACAAGTGGCTCGGCCGCGGCGCGCGAAGCGCCGCCGTGCCGGGTCGGCTCGCCATCCGTCGCCGGGCTGTCTGCGTCCCCTGCGCCGGGGCCGGCGGTGCGCCCACCGACCGAGCTCACCGCGGAGGCGCCCTCACCGGCGGATGTGTGGGCGGGCGACTCGGTATCGGCTTCTGGCCGGGGCCGGGCGGGCGCGCCCCCGTAAGACGAGCCGTCACCGGGCCGGGGCTCGGCGTGCGCCGCCGTAGGTCCGGGCCCGGTCGGCCCCGGGTGGCGAGGTGAGCCAGGTGCGCCGTCGCCGGTCGGGGCAGCGGGGCCGGCCGGCGCTGCCCTGCGGGATGACCTGTTGAAGAACGAGGCGGCGTCGGCCTCACCTCGCTCCACGGCCCGCACCGCGGCGGCCAGCGCCTCAGCAGCGGCCGACCTTGCGCCCCGGCCCTCGTCCACGCCCGCCGAGTGAGTGGGTCGTTGTGCACCGGGGGCGTCCGCAGCCGATTCCGCGCCGTGGTCCGCGGCGGCCTCACTGGCCCCCCCGGCCTGGGGGGCCGCGTCCTTGGGAGGGTCCGCCAGCGCGGCTTCCCCGGCTGTTCCGGTGTCCCCGGTGTTCGCGGTGTCCCCGGTGCCCCCGGCCTCCCGGTCGGCCCCGGTGGACGCCACCATGCCGGTCGCATCCGCGTCGGCGGCGGTGGCAAGGGCCGACGAGGGGCGCGGCGCGGCGGTGCCCTCGGACGCGGTGTCCTCCTCGGAAGGGGAGGCGGCCTCGCCCGTGGGGCGGTCGGAAGTCACAGCGTGCTCCAGTCATGGTCGGGGTAGCGGTGCACGGGCGCCGACACATCGTCCAACGCCTCACAAATCTCGTCAGGAAGCGTAAGCGCCTCCACCGACAATGCCGCTCTGAGCTGCTGCGCATTGCGCGCGCCCACGATGGGGGCGGTCACTCCCGGGCGGTCGCGGACCCATGCGAGTGCCACCTGAAGGGCGGTGGCCGAGAGCCCGTCAGCGGCGATGGCGACCGCGTCCACGATCCGGCTGGCCGCGTCGTCGAGATAGGGGGCGACGAACGGCGCCAAATGCTCCGACGCACCGCGCGAATCCGCCGGCGTCGCATGCCGGTATTTGCCGGTCAGCACGCCCCGGCCCAGCGGTGACGAGGGCAGTAAGCCGATGCCGAGGTCCAGTGCGGCGGGCAGCACCTCGCGCTCCACTCCGCGCTGGAGTAGCGAATACTCCATCTGTGTGCTGGCCAACCGGGTGCGCGGGCCCGGGGCCGCAAGCTGCCAGGTGGCCGCCTTCGCGAGTTGCCAACCGCAGAAGTTGGAAACGCCCGCATAGCGCGCCCGGCCACTGCTGACCGCGATATCCAGGGCCTGCAAGGTCTCCTCAAGCGGCGTCGTCACGTCGTACGCATGGATTTGCCACAGATCGACATAGTCGGTGCCAAGCCGCTCAAGCGAGGCGTCGAGCGCCGCCAGCAGATGTCCGCGCGACCCGTCGAAGCGCCGGTCCGGGTCGGGAACGCTGCCTGCCTTGGTCGCGATCAGCAGGTCCCGGCGCGGCACGAGGCCATCGATCAACTGTCCCAGTAGGTACTCGGCGCTGCCGTCGGCGTAGACATCGGCGGTGTCCACGAGCGTGCCGCCCGCGTCCCAGAACGTCTTGAGCTGGTCCGCCGCGTCGTGTTCGTCGGTGTCCCGGCCCCAGGTGAGCGTGCCAAGCCCAATCCGGGATACCCGCAGGCCCGTACGGCCGAGATGCCTCTGCTCCATGGTCGCTGACATTACTGGCCACGCCCGGGCCCGTGGCGGCCTGTGGATAACCCAACACTGCCGCAGCGGGGATATGCGCGCTAGAGTCCCCGCCACAGGGACGTTACTGATGGGTAAGGGGAGCGGTATGCGGCTTGGCATCAACCTCGGCTACTGGGGCGCGGGGATGGACGCGGACAATCTGGCCGTCGCGCGCGAGGCGGATCGGCTCGGCTATTCCGTGTGCTGGGCGGCCGAGGCCTACGGTTCCGACGCGGCCACCGTGCTGTCCTGGGTCGCCGCGCAGACCGAGCGGATCGACGTCGGCGCCGGCATCTTCCAAATCCCGGCGCGTACCCCCGCCATGACCGCGATGACCGCCGCCACCTTGGACTCGCTCTCCGGCGGCCGGTTCCGGCTCGGTCTTGGCGTCTCCGGCCCGCAGGTGTCCGAGGGCTGGTACGGCGTGAAGTTCGACAAGCCGCTGGCCCGCACCCGTGAGTACGTGGAGATCATCCGCAAGGCCATGGAGCGGCAGCCGCTCAGCCACGAGGGCGAGCACTGGACGCTGCCGCTCCCGGGCGGTCCTGGCAAGGCCATCAAGCTGACCGTGCACCCGGTTCGCGAGCGCATTCCGCTGTACATCGCCGCGATCGGCCCGAAGAACCTGGAGCAGACCGGCGAGATCGCCGATGGTGCGCTGCTGGTCCTCTTCGCTCCCGAGCACGCGGAGGAGACCACGCTGCGTGCGGTGCGCGCAGGCCGGGCCAAGGCGGGCAAGGAGCTTGCGGGGTTCGATGTGGTGCCCACCGTGCCGTTCGCTGTCGGCGACGATGTGGGCGGCCTCGCCGACCAGTTCCGCCCGTACACCGCGCTGTACGTGGGGGGCATGGGCAGCGCCAAACAGAACTTCTACAACAAGCTGGCCCAGCGCATGGGGTATGAGAAGGCTGCCGCCGAGATCCAGGAGAAGTACCTGGCTGGCGACAAGAACGGCGCGGCTGCCGCCGTTCCGCACGAGTTGATCGATGCCACCACTTTGGTCGGTCCTGTTGAGCGGATCGCGGACCGGATGCGGGTCTATGCCGAGGCCGGGGTGACCACGCTGTCGCTGGCGCCCGCGGGTTTCACGCTTGATGAGCGGGTCGCGGGCCTGCGTGCGGGGGTTGAGGCGCTGGAGCGCGCCGGGCTCGCCTGAGCCCGCCCGTTCAGCGGCCGTGGTGGGGGCTCGGGGGTCTACCCCGCCACGGCCGTCACTGAACACAACGCCTCGCCCGCCGCACGGTTACGGGCCTGAGCGCCCAGTCGTGTCACTCGACTGGGGGAGCCGCCCGCACCACCTGCTGCCCCGGCCGGCTTCGCCAGGCGTTAGAGCCAGCCGCGCCGCTTGAACATGCGATACAGCACGAGGATGGCGATGACCATGGCCGCGAGTGCGGCCGGGTAGCCCCAGACCTGCGACAACTCCGGCATGTGTGTGAAGTTCATGCCATAGATGCCCGCGATCATCGTGGGGACGGCGATCATCGCGGCCCATGCGGAGATCTTGCGCATGTCGTCGTTCTGTCGCACGCCCATCTGCGCGAGGTGCGCCGAGAGGATGTCGGACAGCAGTCGATCCAGGCTGTCCACATGGTCGTTGGTGCGCGTCAGGTGGTCGCTGACGTCGCGGAAGAACGGCTGCGAATGTCGGTGCACGAACGGCACAGTGGCCCCGGCGAGCCGCGCCATGGGCTCGGTGAGCGGGGCAGTGGCCCGACGGAACTCCAACACCTTGCGTTTGAAGGCATAGATGCGGCCTGCCGAGCCGCCCCCGACCCCGGCATCCGGTGTGAAGACCTCCGCTTCCAGCGCATCTAGGTCGGTGTGGAGCGCATCGGCCACCTCCAGATAGTGGTCAACGACCGCATCCGAAACGGCGTACATCACTGCGGTCGGGCCGTGTTGCAGCACATCAGGGGTGTGCTCCAGGCGTTCGCGTACGGCACCGAGCGGGTTGGCCTCACCATGCCGCACCGTCACCACGAAGCAGTCACCGATGAAGATCATCAGTTCTCCCGTGGTGACGGTGGTGGTGCCCTCCTCGTACTGGATGGGCTTGAGGACAAGGAACAGCGAGTCGTCGTACACCTCCAACTTGGGGCGTTGATGGGCGCGCAGCGCGTCCTCCACGGCCAGCGGGTGCAGCCCGAACTCGCTGGTTACCTGGGCAAACTCGTCCTCAGTCGGCTCGTAGAGGCCGATCCACAAGAACGCGTTGCCGCTGTTACGCGCCTGGTCGATGGCGTCGGAAAAGTCCGCGGGGCCCTCCGTTCGGCGCCCGTCGCGGTAGATGGCACAGTCCACGATCACCCCGGGCATTCTTCCCCGCCTGCGGGAGGTATGCATCGGGAGCGCCATCGACTGGGGGTCGTACGCTGTCAGGCATGCCCACGCTGATCCTGATCCGGCACGGCCGGTCCACCGCCAATACCGCGGGCGTGCTCGCCGGCTGGTCGCCCGGCGTGACGCTCGACGAACGCGGCATCGCCCAGGCTGCCGCACTGCCAGGGCGCCTGGCGGAGTTGCCGCTGGCCGCCGCCGTGAGCAGTCCGCTGCCGCGCTGCCAGGAGACGCTGGCGCCGCTCATCGCCGCTCGCCCGGAACTTGCCGTGCACACCGAAGAGCGGATCGGTGAGTGCCACTACGGCGACTGGACCGGCCGCAAGTTGGCCGAGTTGGCCGATGAGCCGATGATGGAGGTCGTGCAGCGGCACCCGTCCGCTGCCGTGTTCCCCGGGCAGGGCGGCGAGTCGATGCGCGCCATGCAGCACCGGGCGGTGGACGCGGTACGGGACTGGAACGCCCGCATCGACGCCGAACACGGTGAGCACGCCGCGTACGTCATGTGTTCGCACGGCGACATCATCAAGTCGCTTGTCGCCGAGGCGCTCGGCATGCACCTCGACCTCTTCCAACGCATCTCCGTGGAACCCTGCTCCGTCACCGCCATCCGCTACACCCGGCTGCGTCCCTTCCTGCTGCGGCTTGGGGACACCGGAAGCCTCACGGGGCTCGCTCCGCGCCCGGAGGAAAGCCAGGCTGCTGCCGGGGACGCGGCGGTGGGGGGTGGCGCGGGGGCACCGTGATCGCCCAGCGCAGTAGGGTGGTTCCGCGAATGAGACCGTGGTCTTGATGCCCAAGACGACGGAATCAACGGCCACCAGCGGGCCGGGGCCGCACAGCCGTCGTCGTAGCTTCACCCCAAGCCGAACCTCGAAACAAAATGGAGCAGGACGTTGTCCCGTCAGGTGTTCCTCTATGACCCGCCGGACCGCTTCGTCGCCGGTACGGTCGGGCTACCTGGCCGCCGTACTTTCTTCCTGCAAGCGACTGCGGCCGGCCGCACCACCAGCGTGGCATTGGAAAAGGCGCAGGTGGAGGCCCTGGCCGAGCGGATCGATGAGCTGCTTGACGAGGTCGTACGGCGCACCGGCGGCAACGCCCCGGTGCCTGCGGTCGCGCCCTCCGAGATGGCTGACGCGGCGCCGCTCGACGCCCCAGTGGAGGAGGAGTTCCGGGTCGGCACCATGGCGCTGGCCTGGGACGGCGAAGAGCAGCGCATGGTCGTGGAAGCGCAGGCGCTCGTCGAGCTTGAGGCCGACACCGACGAGGACCTGGCCGAGGCCGAGGAACGACTGCTGCAAGACGATGTGAACGGCCCGCCAATGCTGCGGGTGCGACTGACCGGCACCATGGCCCGCGCGTTCGCCAAGCGCGCCCTTGAGGTGGTCAACGCGGGCCGCCCGCCGTGCCCGCTGTGCAGCCTGCCGCTCGACCCGGAGGGACACGTATGCCCGCGTCAGAACGGCTACCGCAGGGGGGCCTGATGCCGCAGGGGCCCGCTACCAAGTCCCCCGTCGCGTCCGGTGCGCTGCCGCCGCGCGAGGCGCTGGCCGCCGGTGAGCTGACCGTGCGCGGCCAGGTCACCGATGCGTCCAACGCCGTGCTGCTGTGCACGGTCACCCACCGCGGACAGAGCCTGGAGTGCGTCTACAAGCCAGTGGCTGGAGAGCGGCCACTGTGGGACTTCCCGGACGGCAATCTGGCCCGGCGAGAGGTCGCCGCGTACGAGATCTCCGAGGCCACCGGGTGGGGGCTGATCCCGCCGACAGTGTTGCGCGAGGGGCCGTACGGGGAGGGCATGTGCCAACTGTGGATCGAGCCCCCAGCCGGTGACAGCGACTCCCCGGGGCCGCAGCTGCTCGCGCTGGTCGAGGGCGGTGAGCCGGGGCCCGGCTGGAAGGCGGTCGGCTACGCCGATGTGGGCGATGGCCGTACCGCACTCCTCGTACACGCCGATGATCCGCGACTGCGGCGGCTTGCCGTACTCGACGCCGTCATCAACAACGGCGACCGCAAGGGCGGGCATCTGCTGCCCACCGCGACCGGCGAGGTCTACGCCATCGACCACGGAGTCACCTTCAACGCGGAGGACAAGCTGCGCACCCTCCTGTGGGGCTGGGCGGGGGAGCCGCTGACCGATGAGGCGGGCCGAGTGCTACGGCGACTTTCAGACGATTTGGCCGACACTCGACCGCTGGCCGCACGCATGGCGGAACTCATCACCACCGCTGAGATCGAGGCGCTCCGCGGCCGGATAGCCGATCTGCTGCGAAGCGGCAGGCACCCGCAGCCCAGCGGCCAGTGGCCCGCGATCCCCTGGCCTCCGGTCTGACGCAGCATGGTGCAGGCGCTGACGCAAGACCGCCTATCGCGCCAAGACATCCGATCCGGTGCGTAGCCGGATGCCGCGTCCGGTTACGCTCATGACATGTATGCCTGGCCCGCTTCTGAGGTCCCCGCCCTGCCCGGCAGGGGCCGCGACCTCCGGATTTACGACACTGCGACCGGAGGGCCGATGGCCCTCGACCCCGGTCCCGTCGCTCGCGTCTATGTCTGCGGCATCACGCCGTACGACGCCACCCATATGGGACACGCGGCGACCTATAACGCGTTTGACCTGGTGCAGCGCGTGTGGCTCGATACCAAGCGGCAGGTGCACTATGTCCAGAACGTCACGGACATCGACGACCCGCTGCTAGAGCGGGCGGTCGCCAACGGGGAGGACTGGACCGCGCTCTCCGAGCGCGAGACCGCTCTCTTCCGCGAGGACATGACCGCCCTGCGCATGCTGCCGCCCCGCCACTACATCGGCGCGGTCGAGTCCATACCGCGCATCGTTCCGCTGGTGGAGCGGCTGCGCGAGCTGGGCGCCGCCTACGAGGTCGAGGGCGACACCTACTTCTCCGTCGAGTCCGATCCCGACTTCGGCGCCGTCTCCGGACTCGATGCGCAGGCCATGCGGCTGCTGTCGGCCGAGCGCGGCGGTGACCCGGACCGCCCGGGCAAGAAGAACCCGCTCGACCCGATGCTGTGGATGGCCGCCCGACCGGGCGAACCGAGCTGGGACGGTGCTTCGCTGGGAGCTGGCCGTCCCGGCTGGCACATCGAGTGTGTCGCCATCGCGCTGGAACACTTCGGCATGGGTTTCGATGTGCAGGGCGGCGGCTCCGACCTGGTGTTCCCGCACCACGAGATGGGCGTATCGCACGCCCAGGTGCTTACCGGCGAACGACCCTTCGCCAAGGCGTACGTCCACGCCGGGATGGTCGCCCTTGACGGCGCTAAGATGTCCAAATCCAAGGGCAACCTGGTCTTTGTATCCCAGCTTCGGCGAGATGGCGTGGACCCGGCGGCGATCCGTCTCTCCCTCCTCGCGCACCACTACCGCGCCGACTGGGAGTGGACGGACGAGGTGCTGAGCGCGGCGCGCGAGCGGCTGGGCCGCTGGCGTGCCGCGGTCTCTCGGCCCGATGGCCCCGCGGCCGAAGCCGTGGTCGAGGAGATGCGCGCGGCGCTGGCCGACGACCTGGACGCACCGGCCGCGCTGGCGGCAGTGGACCGCTGGGCGGCACAGCAGGCGGACGATGGCGGCACCGACGAGGGCGCCCCCGGTGTCGTCTCGCGCGCCGTTGACGCACTGCTTGGTGTGGCCCTGTAGGGCCAGCGCACCCTGCGGCGGAGCACCATGCCGGTACGGGGGCGGGCTGCGGCCCGTCCCCGTACCGGTGGCTCAGCCTCTACCGTGCGGTGAGTTGAGGCTGTGCGGTGACTTAGGCACCGCCGTCCGCCTCGCCGCTGCGGCCCCCGGCCGCACCGCCCTTGTTGCCGCTGCCCTTGCTACCACCGGCGGCGTTGCTGCTGCCCGTGCCGTCACTGCCCTTGGTGTCACTGCCCTTGGTGTCCTGCTCGGCCGCGTCGTCCTTGGCGGCAGGGTCTTGTTCAGCGTCTTCGGCGTCCGGGGGGCCCTTGGTGTCTTCGGCGTCCGTGGCCTCTGCGTCGTCCTTGCCGTCTGTGCCGTCTGTGCTGCCTGTGCTGCCTGTGTCGTCTGCGGAGCTCTTGGCGCGATTGCCGTTGGCGGTCGCCTGGTGGTCGGGGTCGTTCATGGCCCCGCCCGATGGGCCGTCCTTCGACTCGCCATCTGCCTCGGCCTTGGGCTCGCTTTCCGGCTCGTCCTGTGGCCCGTCCCCCGGCTCCTCCTTGGGCTCTTCGCGCGCCGTTGGCCTGGCTGGACGGGTCCGCCCGCTCGTCGTATCGCGAAGGTAGGAATCGCGGCCGTCGGCGATGCCGCCGGTGTCCGTGGCGTGACCACCTGGCCCCGGTTGGCCGTCCCGCCGGCGTAGATACCGTTCGAACTCCCGGGCGATGGCCTCACCCGACGCCTCAGGCAACTCCGCCGTATCGCGGGCTTCCTCCAGCGACTGCACATACTCGGCCACCTCGCTGTCCTCTGCGGCGAGTTGGTCCACGCCCAGTTGCCAGGCCCGCGCGTCCTCCGGCAATTCGCCGAGCGGGATACGCAGCCCGAGCAGGTCCTCCAGACGGTTGAGCAGTGCCAGCGTGGCCTTCGGGTTGGGCGGCTGCGACACGTAGTGCGGCACCGCCGCCCACAGGCTCACCGCCGGAACACCGGCATGCGTGCATGATTCCTGGAGGATGCCGACAATGCCGGTCGGGCCCTCGTAGCGGGACTCCTCCAGGTCGAGGGTGCGGGCCAGATCCGGGTCCGATGTCACGCCGCTGACCGGCACTGGCCGAGTGTGCGGGGTGTCGCCCAGCAGCGCCCCTAGGACTACGACCATCTCCACGCCCAGTTCGTGCGCGAAGCCGAGGATCTCGTTGCAGAACGAGCGCCAGCGCATGCTCGGCTCGATGCCTCGCACCAGCACGAGGTCGCGCGGCTTGTCGCCGCCGGTCCTGACCACCGAGAGCCGAGTAGTCGGCCAGGTGACCTTGCGGACCCCGCCGTCCAGCCAGACGGTGGGCCGATTGACCTGGAAGTCGTAGTAGTCCTCGGCATCGAGCGCCGCGAAGACCTCACCCTTCCATTCCCGGTCCAGGTGCCCGACCGCGGTGGACGCGGCGTCCCCGGCGTCGTTCCAACCCTCGAAGGCACAGATCATGACCGGGTCGATCAGCTCGGGAACCCCCTCAAGCTCGATCACCCAGCGCCTCCTTCCGACCGGGGTGGTCGGGAGACCCCGCCGGTTCCAGTTCCATTGCGTGCGGCCCCAAGCCTACGGCTTCCCCCACCCTTGCCCGCAGCCCCTGTGGACGCATCACGTTTAGCTCACAGCGTGGAGCGCAACCGTGGTGCGATGCGATGAGGGGCGCGGTCGGTCGCGGGTGGGCGGCTTCCGCGTTGAGCTCCGCTTTCCGTCTACCGGCGCGGGCGCGTCATCGTACGGCCGAGAGCGAACCGAAGGCGACACAAGGCGGCAAAGGATGGCTGAAGGCGACCGAAGCTGACCGGGTGCGGCGGGCAACGACCGAGGGGAGAAGCCCCGTCAGGAGTCTCTCCCCTCAGTCGCCGGGGTGCCGGGCCCACCCGCTCGGGCGGCCCGGCTTCACCCAGCTCAGTCCAGCTCAGTCCA
The DNA here is from genome assembly GCF_014203645.1 of Streptomyces zagrosensis. Lineage (GTDB taxonomy): Bacteria > Actinomycetota > Actinomycetes > Streptomycetales > Streptomycetaceae > Streptomyces > Streptomyces zagrosensis. Next base: position 40,313 of record NZ_JACHJL010000019.1, read on the forward strand.
GCTCAAACTAGCCCCGCCCAGCGCAGTGTGGCCCGGTCTGGGCCGGATGGGTCCGGCCCAGACCGCGCGCTAGCGGCGCAGCAGGTCCGCGACCGTGGCCCGCACCTCCTCGGTGTCCAGGCCGCGGACGGTGAGCGTGGTGCGGCGGCGCAGCACGTCATCGACGGTCTCGGCCCACTCGTGGTCGCGCGCGTACACGACCTGCGCCCAGATCTCCGGGCCGTCCGGGTGGATGCGCTCGCCGAGGGCCGGGTCATCGGCGACCAGGCGGGCGATCTCGAAGGACAGCGAGCCGTAGTGGGTGGCGAGTTGGCGGGCGGTGAGCGGGTCCATCCGTACGCCCGGCTCGCGGTCCATCAGGAGTCGGTGTGCGACGGCGTTCGGGTTGGCGATGCCGGGGAGCGGCACCCGGCGCGGGAGCTGGGACAGCGGCTCCATGTCATCGGCGAGCGCCCCGCCGGGCAGCTTGGCCAGCTTGTTCATCACGGTGCGGCCGATGTGGCGGTATGTGGTCCACTTGCCGCCCGCCACCGACAGCATCCCGCCGCGGCCCTCGGTGACCACCGTCTCGCGCTTGGCGGACTCGGTGCCGCCGGGCCCACCGGGCAGCACCCGCAGCCCCGCGTACGCGTAGGTGATCAAATCCCGCGACAGATGCTCGTCGCGGACCGAGAACGCCGCCTCTTCCAGGATCTGGTCGATGTCGGCATCGGTGGCCCGCACATCCGCCGGGTCGCCCTCGTACGCCTCGTCCGTGGTGCCCAGGAGAAGCTGGTCTTCCCAGGGCAGCGCGAAGGTGATCCGGTACTTATCGACCGGCGTCGACATGGCGGCCTTCCACGGGGCCTTTCGCTTGAGTACCACGTGCGCGCCCTTGGAGAGCCGGATGCTGGGCGCCGCGCCCTTGTCCTCCATGGTGCGCAGGTGGTCCACCCAGGGGCCGGTGGCGTTGAGCACGATCCGGGCGTCCACGCCGAACTCGGTGCCGTCCACGCTGTCGCGTAGCTCCGCGCCGCTGACCCGGCCGTGCGTGAAGCGCAGGCTCTGCACCTTGGCGTGGTTGAGGACTATGGCACCGGACTCGGCCGCGGCGCGCACGGTCATCACCGCGACCCGGGAGTCGTTCATCTGGTGGTCACCGAATACGGCTACGGCCTTGAGGTTCTCGGTGCGCAGCGCCGGATTGTCGGCGGCGGCCTTGGCGGGTGAGATGACCCGGCCGACGCCATCGCCGAACGCGGACAGCGCGGAATAGGCGAATACGCCCGCGCCGAGCTTGGCGGCCCCGTGCGGGCCGCCCTTGTAGACCGGCAGGTAGAAGGTGAGCGGGCTGACCAGGTGCGGGGCCACGTCCTTGGCCAGTACCCGCCGCTCGTGGTGGTTTTCCGCGACCAGCTTGACCGCGCCGGTCTGTAGGTAGCGCAGACCGCCGTGGACCAGCTTGGATGACGCGGACGAGGTGGCGCCGGCGAAGTCGCCGGCGTCCACCATCGCGACCCGCAGTCCGGATTGCGCGGCGTGCCAGGCCACCGAGGTGCCCAGGATGCCGCCGCCGATCACCAGGAGGTCGTACGTCGCACTGGACAGTCGGTCCCGGGTTTCGGCGCGGTCCTGGCGCGGACCGGCAGCCGGGCGCGTCCCGGGCTCGGGGACGCTCTGCAGGGTGGTCATGATTACTCCTCGTCCTCGATCCAGCCCATGGACCGCTCGACGGCCTTGAGCCAGTTCTTGTACTCGCGGTCGCGTACGTCCGCTTCCATCCGGGGTGTCCACTCGGCGGCCCGGCGCCAGTTGGCGCGCAGGGCATCGGTGTCCGGCCAGAATCCGACGGCCAGACCCGCGGCGTAGGCCGCGCCGAGTGCAGTGGTCTCGGCAACCATGGGGCGCACCACGGGCGCGTCCAGGAAGTCCGAAAGGGTTTGCATCAGCAGGTTGTTGGAGGTCATTCCGCCATCAACCTTGAGGGCGGTCAGCTCGACACCGGAGTCCTTGGTCATGGCGTCCACGATCTCGCGGGTCTGCCAAGCGGTGGCCTCAAGCACGGCACGCGCGATGTGCGCCTTGGTGACGTAGCGGGTGAGTCCGGCGATCACGCCTCTTGCGTCGGCACGCCAGTAGGGGGCGAACAGGCCGGAGAAGGCGGGTACGAAGTAGGCGCCGCCGTTGTCCTCGACGGAGCTGGCGAGCGTCTCGATCTCGGCCGCGCTCTTGATCAGGCCCATCTGGTCGCGCATCCACTGCACCAGCGACCCGGTGACGGCGATCGAGCCTTCCAGCGCGTAGACCGGTGCCTGGTCGCCGATCCGGTACCCGACGGTGGTCAGCAGGCCGTTGTAGGAGTTGACTGGCGCGTCACCGGTGTTCATCAGCAGGAAGGTGCCGGTGCCGTACGTGGATTTCGCCTCGCCCTTGTCGAAGCAGGTCTGGCCGAACAGCGCGGCCTGCTGGTCGCCGAGCGCGGAGGCCACTGGCACCCCCGCGAGGGCGCCGGCCGCCGCGGTGCCGTAGACCTCGGCCGACGAGCGGATCGTGGGCAGCACGGCGGCCGGGATCTCCATGGACGTCAGGATGCGTTCGTCCCAGTCCAGCGTGGCCAGGTTCATGAGCATGGTGCGCGAGGCGTTGGTGACGTCGGTGACGTGTACGCCTCCATGGGGTCCGCCGGTGAGGTTCCAGATGACCCAGGAGTCCATGGTGCCGAAGAGGATCTCGCCCGCCTCGGCCCGCTCGCGCAACCCGTCCACGTGGTCGAGCAGCCAACGGATCTTGGGGCCGGCGAAGTAGGAGGCGAGGGGTAGCCCGGTCTCGCGCCGGAAACGGTCCGATCCGACGTTGCGACCTAGTTCCTTGCACAACGCGTCGGTGCGGGTGTCCTGCCAGACCAGCGCGTTGTGCACCGGCTCGCCGGTGGCCTTGTCCCAGAGCAAGGTGGTCTCGCGCTGGTTGGTGATGCCGATGGCCTTGACGTCGGCGCCGGTGATGCCGGCCTTGGCGATCGCCCTGTCGACGACCTCTTGGACGTTGGTCCAAATTTCGGCGGCGTCGTGCTCCACCCAGCCCGGCTTCGGGAAGATCTGCTCGTGCTCCTTTTGGTCGACCGCGACGATGCGGCCGTCCCGGTCGAAGACGATGCAGCGGCTTGAGGTGGTGCCCTGGTCGATGGACGCGATGAACGGGCCGTGCCCGTGCCCGTGCGATGCGGCGCCTGGGCCCGAGGTGTAGTCCTGGGTGTCGGTCATGATGTGCGGCTCCTGCTGAGTTGCGTCGGTGGGGGCTTTATGCGAAGGCGAGTTCGTAGAGTCCGCCGGCGATGGCCCCGCCAGCAAGCGGGCCGACGACGGGAATCCAGGCGTAGCCCCAGTCCGAGCCGCCCTTGTTGGGCAGCGGCAGCAGGGCGTGCACGATGCGCGGGCCGAGGTCGCGCACCGGGTTGATGGCGTAGCCGGTCGGCCCGCCGAGGGAGAGGCCGAGTCCGACCACGACGAGCGCGGTCATCAGGGCGCCGGTGCCCGAGACGGCCAGGCCCTTGGTGAGGCCTTGGGTAAGGATGGCCAGCACGAGAACGGTGGTGGCGATGATCTCGGTGGCCAGGTTCTGCACGGCGTGGCGGATCTCCGGACCGGTGGAGAAGATGCCGAGCACGGGCCCGGCGGCGGGTGCTGCCGACTTATCGACAAGGCCCTCTTGCCCGGTGGCCGCCCCGATGACCTCGGGAGCGGTGAGGTGGGCATGGAAGTGGCCGTAGTACGAGATCCACACCAGCACGGCACCTATCATCGCGCCGAGCAGCTGGGAGGCGAAGTAGAGCGGTACGTCACTCCACTGGGTGCCGCCCGCACCGCCCTTGATGGCGAGGCCGACGGTCACCGCCGGGTTCAGATGGGCACCGCTGAGGCCGCCCGCGATGTACGCGCCGGTCAGTACGGCAAAACCCCACCCGAAGGTAATGGCGAGCCAGCCTGCGTTGAGGGCCTTTGACCGCTTGAGTGTGACAGCGGCCACCACGCCGCCGCCAAGCAGGATCAAGACGGCGGTACCGATGGTTTCGCCGAAGAAGATGTCGGAGCTGGACACCCGCGACTCCTTTGTCGTTCGTCCAGGGAAGGCGAACCCCGGGTCCCTACCGGAGGTTCGCGCGCTCGGTGAGCGCGTTCACCGGCCCGTGGCAGTGCCCACCATAGCGAATATTGTCGTTAGATGTTCGACAATGCCGACCGATGAACGGCAGTTTTCTTCACCGCCTCGGTCGCGTCAAGAGTCCTGTGACGCAAAACTCGCCGGTAACTCACGGGGAGTGCAGGGTGGTTACGGCGGGTGGTTGCGGCACCTTCCGCGAGCAGCGGCCTCACGGGCCAGCCGCGGCCTCACGAACTAGCAGCGATCGCCGGTCGGCGACCGAACAGCACGCAGGCGGCCCGCGAAACCCGCGCGAAAGGCAGGCAGGCAGGCGGGCAGGCGGGGTAGGCAGGCGTGCCTGGACGGCGACCAGGGCAGACGGCCGTGGCTGGCCGCGGTCTGGGCAGGGCCGGCTCAGCGTCGTAGCCGGGGCCGGGGCAGCCCTCGATGTGTCAGCAGCCCTGTGTGCCGCGGCCCCGCGCGTGCGTATGGTGCGGCCCGCCTGCGTCCGAGCCCCGCCTAAGCCCCTAGTCGCGCCCGAACCCGTGGCGGGGGTGGTGGCCGGTTGCCGGCGGCACCCAGGGCAGGTCAAAAACGGCCGGCGCCCAGGTCACGAGAGACGGCCCGGGCGCAGTCCCGTACGGCGGCGACCAGATCCGAGCGCAGCGCACCGTCCGCACAGACCCGCTCCACCGCGCCGGTGATGCCCACCGCGCCCACCGGCATCCGGCGCCGGTCATGGACCGGCGCCGCCACCGAGGCCACGCCCTCCCAGGTCTCTTCCACATCGGCCGCCCAGCCGCGCGCCCTGGCCAGATCGAGAACCTCCTCGAACTCCGCGAGCCCGGTCACCGTACGAGGTGTGAACACCTCGCGCTTTCCCTCGGCCACCTCGGTGTGGGCCACCGGGTCGTACGCGGACAGCACCTTGCCAAGGGCCGTGCTGTGCAGCGGATGCATCGCCCCCACCTCAAGCACCTGGCGGCTGTCGTCGGGCCGAAAGACGTGGTGAACGATCAGCACGCCCTGCTGGTGCACCACCCCCAGGTACACGCTCTCGCCGCTGGACCGGGCAAGGTCATCCGTCCACACCAGGGCCCGGGCGCGCAGCTCATGTACATCGAGGTAGCTGTTGCCTAGCCGCAGCAGCTCCGCGCCCAACTGATAGCGGCCCGATGCTGCGTCCTGTTCGACGAAGCCCTCCTGTTGGAGGGTGCGCAAAATGCCGTGCGCGGTGCCCTTGGCGAGGCCAAGCGAGGACGCGATATCGGATAGGCCAAGCCTGCGCTCGCCGCCCGCCAACAGCCGGAGCATCGCCGCGGCGCGCTCAAGCGACTGGATGGTCCGTGCCATCGCGCAACCTCCTCTTGAGTTCGACCAACACGGTTCGACAATGCTGAACACTATCGGCCCATGCCGACCTTGGGGTACCAGAACGCCAGGCGAAAAAGATCTAGAAAACGTCCAGGATGCTGCCGTTCTGGCCGTTCTCGGCTGTTCTCGGCTGTTCTTGGCCGTTATTCGCCACCCTTCGCCGTCCCGTCTCGTGGGACATCCGGCGCCGCTTCAGGGCCGAGAGCTAGGCTGGCCGGGTGCGCCTTCCACCGGAAGACGCAAAGCCGACAGCCGTCGCACCTCAGGGAGAGCTCACCCATGGCCTCGCACAAGCCATCGTCCAACAGCACCGACCGAGTAGGCGCACTGCGCGAGGCCCTAGCCACCCGAGTGGTGGTTGCGGACGGCGCGATGGGCACGATGCTTCAGGCGCAGGACCCCAGCCTCGACGACTTCGAGCAGCTCGAAGGCTGCAACGAGATTCTCAACGTCACCCGCCCCGACATCGTGCGCAGCGTTCACCAGGAGTACTTCGCCGTCGGCGTTGACTGTGTGGAGACGAACACCTTCGGCGCCAATCTATCGGCGCTGGGCGAGTACGACATTGCTGACCGGATCTACGAACTGTCCGAGTCGGGCGCCCGTATCGCCCGCGAGGTCGCCGATGAGTTCGCTGCCGATGGCCGCCCCCGCTGGGTGCTCGGCTCGATGGGGCCCGGCACCAAGCTGCCCACACTGGGCCACGCCCCGTACGACGCGCTGCGCGATGCGTACCAGCAAAACGCCGCAGGGCTGATCGCGGGCGGTGCCGACGCCCTGCTGGTGGAGACGACGCAGGACCTGTTGCAGACCAAGGCGTCCGTGATCGGCGTCAAGCGGGCGCTGACCGATGCGGGCGTGAACCTGCCGCTCCTTGTGCAGGTCACCGTCGAGACCACCGGCACCATGCTGCTCGGCTCCGAGATCGGTGCGGCCCTCACCGCGCTCGAACCGCTGGGCATCGACATGATCGGCCTCAACTGCGCGACCGGTCCTGCCGAGATGAGCGAGCACCTGCGCTATCTGGCCCGGCACGCCCGTACCCGGGTCTCCGCCATGCCCAATGCCGGACTGCCCGTGCTCGGCAAGAACGGCGCGCACTACCCGCTCTCACCTGGCGAGCTGGCCGACGCCCATGAGATGTTCGTCCGGGAGTACGGGCTCTCGCTGATCGGCGGCTGCTGCGGCACCACGCCCGAGCATCTGCGCCAGGTCGTTGAACGGGTGCGGGACATGACACCCACCGTGCGCAACCCGCGCCCCGAGCCCGGCGCCGCCTCCCTCTACCAGACCGTCCCGTTCCGCCAGGACACCTCGTACCTGGCGATCGGCGAGCGGACGAACGCGAACGGCTCCAAGAAGTTCCGCGAGGCCATGCTGGCGGGCCGCTGGGACGACTGCGTGGAGATGGCCCGCGACCAGATCCGCGAGGGCGCCCACCTGCTCGACCTGTGTGTGGACTACGTCGGCCGAGACGGCGTTGCCGACATGCGCGAACTGGCGGGCCGCTTCGCCACCGCCTCCACCCTGCCGCTCGTGCTCGACTCCACCGAGGTGGACGTCATCCGCGCCGGTTTGGAAAAGCTCGGCGGGCGCGCGGTGATCAACTCGGTCAACTACGAGGACGGCGCCGGGCCCGAGTCCCGCTTCGCCCGCGTCAGCGCCCTGGCCCGGGAGCACGGCGCCGCGCTGATGGCGCTCACCATTGACGAGGAGGGCCAGGCCCGCTCCGTCGAGCACAAGATCGCGATCGCCGAACGGCTGATTGAGGACCTGACGACCAACTGGGGCATCCACGAGTCGGACATCCTCATCGACTGCCTCACCTTCACCATCTGCACCGGCCAGGAGGAGTCTCGCCGGGACGGCCTCAACACCATTGAGGCCATCCGCCAACTGAAGCGCCTGCACCCGGACGTGCAGACCACGCTGGGCCTGTCGAACATCTCCTTCGGTCTCAACCCGCCCGCCCGCATCGTGCTGAACTCCGTCTTCCTCGATGAATGCGTCAAGGCCGGCCTGGACTCGGCCATCGTGCACGCCTCGAAGATCTTGCCCATCGCCCGGCTGGAGGAACAGGAGGTCAAGACCGCGCTTGACCTCATCTACGACCGGCGTGCGGAGGGTTATGACCCGCTGCAAACGTTCCTCGGACTCTTCGAGGGCGCGACCACCAAGTCGCTCAAGGCAGGCAGGGCCGAAGAACTGCTGGCCCTGCCGCTGGACGAGCGCCTCCAGCGGCGCATCATCGACGGTGAGAAGAAGGGCCTTGAGCGGGACCTGGATGAGGCCCTGTCCATCCGTCCAGCGCTTGAGATCGTCAATGACACGCTGCTTGAAGGCATGAAGGTGGTCGGCGAGCTGTTCGGCTCCGGCCAGATGCAGCTCCCGTTCGTCCTCCAGTCGGCCGAGGTCATGAAGACCGCGGTGGCCTATCTGGAGCCGCACATGGAAAAGACGGACGCGGATGGGAAGGGCACCATCGTGCTCGCCACCGTGCGCGGCGACGTCCATGACATCGGCAAAAACCTCGTGGACATCATCCTGTCCAACAACGGCTACAACGTCGTCAACCTGGGCATCAAGCAGCCCGTCTCGGCGATCTTGGAGGCCGCTGAGGAACACCGGGCGGACGTGATCGGCATGTCAGGGCTGCTGGTGAAGTCCACCGTGATCATGAAAGAGAACTTGCAAGAGCTGAACCAGCGCAAGATGGCCGCCGACTACCCGGTCATCCTCGGCGGCGCCGCCCTGACTCGTGCGTACGTCGAACAGGACCTGTACGAGATCTACGAGGGCGAGGTTCGCTACGCCAGGGACGCCTTCGAGGGACTGCGGCTGATGGACGCGCTGATCGCCGTCAAGCGCGGCGTGCCGGGCGCCGCACTGCCCGAGCTACGACAGCGGCGGGTGGCCAAGCGCGCCGTCGAGGTGAGCGAGCCGGAGCCGGATGAGGGCCCGGCGCGCTCCGATGTGGCCACCGACAACCCGGTGCCCGAGCCGCCGTTTTGGGGGACCCGGGTGGTCAAGGGCATTCAGCTCGTGGACTACGCGTCCTGGCTGGACGAGGGCGCGTTGTTCAAGGGCCAGTGGGGCCTCAAGCAGGCGCGTACCGGCGACGGACCGACCTACGAGGAACTGGTCGAGACCGAGGGGCGGCCCCGGCTGCGCGGCTGGTTGGACAAGCTGCTGACTGAGAACCTGCTGGAGGCGGCCGTGGTCTACGGCTACTTCCCGTGCGTGTCCAAGGGTGATGACCTGGTGCTGCTGCACGAGGACGGCACTGAGCGCACCCGGTTCACCTTCCCCCGCCAGCGTCGGAGCCGCAGGCTGTGCCTCGCCGACTACTTCCGCCCGGAGGAGTCGGGGGAGCGGGACGTGGTCGGCCTCCAGGTCGTCACGGTCGGCTCGAAGATCGGCGGAGCCACGGCCGAGCTCTTCGAGGCCAACTCCTACCGCGACTACCTCGAACTACACGGCCTCTCCGTCCAGCTCGCCGAGGCGCTGGCCGAATACTGGCACGCCCGCGTCCGCTCCGAACTCGGCTTTGCCGGGGAGGACCCGGACTCCGTCGATGCGATGTTCGACCTGAAGTACCGAGGTGCGCGCTTCTCCCTCGGCTACGGCGCCTGCCCGGATCTGGAGGACCGCGCGAAGATCGCCGATCTGCTGAAGCCGGAACGGATCGGCGTGGAGCTCTCGGAGGAGTTCCAGCTCCATCCGGAGCAGTCCACGGACGCCATCGTGATCCACCACCCGGAAGCGAAGTACTTCAACGCCCGCTGACCCCCACCTGCTAGAACCGTTCCCCTCCGCCCCGGCCGCGCACCGCGCGCGACCGGGGCGGAGCCGGTTGCGGGCGCGGCAAGGGCCGAGGCGCCCGGGCCGGCAAGGGCTCAGGCACCCGGGCCTGGCAAGGGCTCAGGTGGGGCGTGGGCCTTATCGGGGCCCGGGTGCCAAGAAGACCCGGTGCAGGGGCGCCCCGCGCCGCCACGGTGGCGCCCTGCCTGGCAGGGGCGTGCGATATCCCAGCGCGCTCCCAGCGCACCCGACGTACACTTATCGGTCCGGTAGCAGCCGGTTGCCCTCCGCCCAGCGGAGGGTGACCGGCTCGTTGTGGCCTTGTGAGGGTTCCGCCCCGCCAGGCAGGCGAGCCTCCCGCGAAGGGGCTCTCGTTACGGAGGTACACCGATGACCAGCAGCATCCCGGCTGTCGATACCCGGCTGACCCAAGCCCCCGCCCCTGCCCTGGAGGGCGTCCTGCTGGACATGGACGGCACCCTCGTGGACACGGAGGGCGTGTGGTGGACGGCAGAGGCTGCGATCTTCGCCGAGCTCGGGCATGTGCTGGACGAGGCGCACCGTACGGTCGTCGTCGGTGGCCCCATGTCGCGCAGCGCCTCCTACCTGATCGAGGCCACCGGCGCCGACATCGCGTTGGACGAGCTGATCACGCTGCTCAACACCCGATTCACCGAGCTGATCGGGAGCACGGTGCCGCTGCTGCCCGGCGCCAGGGGGCTGCTGACCGAGCTGGCCGCGCACGGTGTGCCGACCGCGCTGGTCTCCGCATCCCACCGGCGGGTCATCGACCGGGTGCTGGTCTCACTGGGGGCCGAGAACTTCGCGCTCACCGTCGCCGGTGACGAGGTCGAGCGGACCAAGCCGCATCCGGACCCCTATCTGCTCGCGGCTGCTGGTCTGGGGGCCGACCCGCAGCGGTGCGTGGTCATCGAGGACACCGTGACCGGCGTGACGGCCGCCGAGGCCGCGGGCTGCCCGGTGCTGGCGGTGCCATCGGTTGTGCCGATCGAGCCCGCGCCAGGCCGGACCATCATGCGGTCCCTGGAGGACGTCAATCTCGCTTTTCTTCACACCCTGGTGAAGCCAGTTGATCAAGCTCGGACGACCATTGCGTAATCGATCGGTCGCCGCTCGTATTCCACCTTCGCCCGTGCGCCATACCCGTCATACACAGCGCGAAGCGAACTCTACGTAGCGCGAAGTAGAGCTCGTACGGTGTGCAGCGCAATCCGCGCGGTAGAAGGCGTAGACCGCACAGTACGAGGCGAACAGCGGCCCATCGCCGAGCGAAGTCGCACGGGCATAGCGAACTCCCGTGAGGCCAAGCGCGGAACTCGCCGCAGGCCCAACACGGTGCGGGAGCACTACAGTTCATGTCGTGTCGCGCACCGAACTTCCGCTGCGCCGGCGCCGAGACTACGGAAATTGATCACGGTGCGCGCGGGGAGTGCGGGATGCCGCCGGCCAAATAAGCTGATCAATTTCTGCTCGGCGCATCGGCCCGCCGGCCAGGCCATAAACGCGTATCACCCCCGCACGCCGGCCGTGATTTATCTCACCGGAATGGCCATCGACAGACGGTGGTTGAGTGTGCTGGCTGACCGATTCGGTCGGTTTCGGGTAAGTCCTTGTGTCCCGTTTGGCGTTCTCTCGCACGAATCGTTCCCGGGTGCGTATATCTCACTAGAGGAGAGCGTTATAACGTCGGGATATCGCCTCAACTCCGTTGCGTTCCGGTAATGCTGGTGACGACTACTAATGTCTTGCGGAGCACTTCAGCACAGCCCCGTAGCCCGCTCACCGAACAACGGTAGGGTTCCGGGTTTCGATGGTAGGGAGACCCCCGAGAATGAACCGTAAGACGATGGTGTTGCCTGCGATGGCGGGCTTGTTGACATCTGTTCTCGCGGGTTGCGGGGGCACGAGTGGTGCGGGCTCGGGTGGCGACTCCATCGTCGTGGGAAGTACGGATCTGATCGAGGCAACGGATGCGGCGCCAGCGCCGCTCGATCCGGCCCAGGTGTATGACGTGGGAGCGTGGGGCGTGATGCACAACGTCTTCCAGACGCTCGTGCGTATGCCGCGTTCGGGCAATCAGCCGGCGCCGGACGCCGCTCGGAACTGTGGATTCCAGGACAAGCAGAGCGAGCAGTTCCGCTGCACGCTGCGCGAGGGCCTGACGTTCGCCAACGGGCACGAGTTGACCGCAAAGGACGTGGTCTTCTCCTTCCAACGCACGCTTGGCATCGACTACGAGAACGGACCCCTGTCGCTGACCGGCAACATCGACAAGGTCGAGGCCGCCAGTGAGTTGGAGGTCGTCTTCCATCTGAAGTCGCCCGACGCCACCTTCCCGCACAAGCTCGCGACCCCGGCCGCCGCGCTGCTTGACAGCGAGGACTATGACAAGGGCAAGCTCAGGGCCGGCTTCGAGGCCAGCGGCTCGGGCCCGTACACGCTGCGTACCGAGACCCACGACAACCGGTTGACCAAGGCCGTCTTCACCAAGAACCCCGACTACAAGGGCGCGGTCGAGGTCAAGAACAGCAAGGTCGAAATGCGGTTCTTCGATGACTCCAAGGCCATGGAGAAGGCGCTCACCAAGGGCGACATCAGCGCGCTGAACCGCACCCTGGCACCGGAGCAGATCGTGCGCCTGCGCGATGGCGGCCAGGCGGACGTCAAAGTCACCGAGTCGTCAGGTCAGGAAATTCGTTACCTCGCCTTCAACACCAACGCGTCATCGGTGCGTGAGAAGGCGACGCGGCAGGCGATGGCGCAGCTCATTGACCGGCCAGCGCTGGCGCGGGACGTCTACCGGCGCACCACTGTGCCGCTGTACTCGCTGGTGCCGACCGGTACCTCAGCGCACACCAACTCCTTCCACAACACCTACGGCGAGCCCAGCGTTGCCAAGGCCCGGAAGATCCTGCGGGACGCCGGTGTCACGACCCCGGTGAAGCTGACCCTCAGCTACTCGTCCGACCACTACGGGCCGGCGTCAGTCAAGGAGTTCCAGACGCTCCAGGGGCAGCTCAACGCGAGCCGGCTGTTCGAGGCGAAGATCCAGGACGTGCCCTGGTCGAAGTTCCGGCCGGCTGCGGCCAAGGGGAAGTACGCCGCGTACGGCATGGGTTGGTACCCGGACTTTCCCGACCCGGACAACTACATCGCGCCGTTCTTCGGCGCCGACAACTTCCTCAACTCCCCCTACCGGAACACGATGATCGAGGACGTCCTGATCAGGCGCACGCGACAGCAGGAGCAGCGCACCGCGGCCGTCAAGGACTTCCAGCAGATACAGGACATCGTCGCCGACGAGGTGCCCGTGCTGCCGCTGTGGCAGGGGAAGCAGTACGTCGCCACCCGCGACGGCGTCACCGGCGCGGAGTGGGCGGTCGATGACGCAGGCAAGCTCCGGCTGTGGGAACTGGGCCGTGGGGTTGATGGTTGATCAGGCCGGTGCCAGCGGAGTCACCGGTTCCAGGGGGAATTTTCCGAAGCAATGTGAGGTAGGCGCGCGTGAGGAAACGTGACCAGTGGCTGGCGACCCCGCTTGGTGTCGGGCTCGTCGCTGCTGTGCTGGCGGGGTGTGGTTCAGGCGACGGGGCGTCGGCGGGCACGGGCAAGCGGATAGTCATGGGGATGTCGGACCAGGTGCTGTCCACCGACCCGGCCGCTGGCTACGACCCTGGCTCCTGGCTGCTGTTCAACAACGTCTTCCAGTCGCTGCTCAGCTTCCCCAAGGGCAGCAGCACGCCGCAGCCGGAGGCGGCCAAGACCTGTGGCTTCAAGGACAGCGAGAGCAAGGTCTTTGCCTGCACGCTCCAGAGCGGGCTGAAGTTCACCAACGGCCATGACCTCACCTCCGAGGACGTCAAGTTCTCCTTCGAGCGCACGCTGGCCATCGATGACGCGGACGGCCCCGCCGTCATGCTCTCCTCGATCGACAAGATCGATACGCCGGACGAACGGACCGTTACCTTCCGACTCAAGACGTCGGACGCCACCTTCCCGCAAAAGATCGCCTCGGGCGCCGGTTCCATCGTGGACCATCGCGAATACCCAAAAGACAAGCTGCGCACCGACAACAAGGCAGTCGGCTCCGGCGTCTACAGCTTGGACTCCTTCGACAAGAAGGAAGCGAAGTTCGCGGTCAACGGGACGTACAAGGGCCCAGCCGACGCGCAGAACTCCGGCCTGACCATGAAGTTCTTCCATGGCGACCAGCCCGCGCTGGCCGCCGCCGTACGCAAGGGCGACATCGACCTCGCGTACCGCGGTCTTGAGTCCCCGGCCGTCGCCGCGATATCGGCCCAGACCGGCGACGACGCGGCCCTCCAGGTGGTCGAGGGCACCGGGTCCGAGGTTCAACATCTGGTCTTCAACATGCATGACCCGGTGGTGCGAAAGCTGGGTGTACGCAAGGCCATGGCCTACCTCATCGACCGCAGCGCACTGGCGCGCGACGTCTACCAGCGCACTGTTCAGCCGCTGTACTCCATCGTTCCGGCAGGCATCACCACGCATAAGACGCCGTACTACGACATGTACGGCGATGACCCACAGCAGGCCAAAACCAAGGCCAAGGCGGCCCTGCGGGCTGACGGCATCACCGACAAGGTCAAGCTCACCTTGTGGGCGACCCCGATCCGTTATGGGCCCGGCACCGGCCCCGCGCTGCGCCTGATCGCCAAGCAGCTCAACGAGAGCGGCCTGTTCGAGGCCAACGTGCAGAGCGCCGAGTTCGATGCGTACGAAAAGGGCATCAACAACGGCGACTACAGCGTCTACGTGAAGGGCTGGGTCCCCGACTACCCGGACCCGGACAACTTCATTGCGCCCTTCTTCGGCCCGGACAACGTGCTGGCCAACCACTACGACGCCGGCGACATCACCTCGAAGCTGCTCCCGCGCACCGCGGGCAAGGTCAACAGGGCCGCCACGGTCGATGACTTCGAGCGCATCCAGCAGAAGGTCGCGAAGGACCTACCGGTCATCCCGCTGTGGCAGGGAAAGCAGTACGCGGTGGCCCGCGACAGCGTCTCCGGGCTCCAGTGGTCCCTGGACGCGTCCACCGTCTTCCGCTTTTGGGAGATCGGCAAGTCGGACGACTGATAGCGGCAAGACGAGGGCGGCGCGCATACGAGCGGAGGCCAACGGCCACGCAGAAGCCCGCCGCCCTACCTAGCCGCCGCGCGTAGGCCTGCGGATTCGGACACCGGCGCCCCCACCTGACGAAAGTGGACGTCGGCGCCCTGCTAGCTACTGCGCGCCGGGCCGGACCAGGCCGCTCTCGTACGCGTACACCGCGGCTTGTACTCGGTCCCGCAGCCCCAGCTTGGTGAGCACATGCCCGACGTGCGTCTTGACCGTCGTCTCGCTGACGAACAAGTCGGCGGCGATCTCCGCGTTCGACAGGCCCCTGGCCACCAGCTTGAGGACCTCCACCTCGCGGTCGGTCAGCGTGTGCAGCGTGTCGGGCACCTGCTCCTCGCCGGACGGCAGATGCCCGGCGTACTTGTCCAACAGGCGCCGGGTCACGCTGGGGGCCAACATGGCCTCGCCCGCGGCAACCACCCGGATCGCCTGCACCAACTCGTTAGCGGGCGCGTCCTTCAGCAGAAAGCCGCTGGCCCCGGCGCGCAGCGCCTCCACCACGTACTCGTCGAGGTCGAAGGTGGTCAGCACCAGCACCTTCGCCGGACCATCCCGGCCGGGGCCTGTGATCTGCCGGGTCGCCTCCACGCCGTCCATCCGCGGCATGCGGATGTCCATCAGCACCACGTCCGGCTGTAGGGCCCTGACCTGGTCGAGAGCCTGTAGCCCGTCCCCGGCCTCACCGACGACCGCAAGATCCTGCTCGGCCTCCAGGATCATCCGGAAGCCGGTGCGCAGCAGCGGCTGGTCATCGACGAGCAGGACGCGGATCGCCACGGGTTCTCCTTCGTTAGACCTGGTCCATTCTGCCTTGACTGGCTGGGCTGGACTGCGCCGGGATGACCTTCAGTGGGTACGGCGGGGGAGTGCCGCCAAATTCCGGGCACAGCGCCTGGTGGTCGCACCAGCCACACAGCTTCGTCTGGCGCGGTCGCCAGTTCCCCGTCTCGGTCGCCTCCCGGATCGCCTCCCACAGCGCCAGCAGCTTGCGCTCCACGGCCTCAAGCTCTGCCGCCTGCGGGTCGTAGGTGAGCACGTCACCGCTGCCCAGGTAGACGAGCTGGAGCCGCTTGGGGACGATCCCGCGCAGCCGCCACAGCACCAGCGCGTAAAACTTCATCTGGAACAGGGCGTCCCCCCGAAACTGCGGAGCCGGGGCCTTGCCCGTCTTGTAATCGACGACCCGCACCTCGCCGGTCGGCGCGATGTCCACCCGGTCGATATAGCCGCGCAGGGTCAGCCCCGACTCCAGGGCCGTCTCGACATACAGCTCGCGCTCGGCAGGCTCAAGCCGCATCGGGTCCTCCAGCGTGAACCACCGCTCGACCAACTGCTCCGCCTCGCGCAGCCACCCCGCCAACCGCTCCGGGTCCTGAGCGCCGTCCTCCGCCGCGAACAACTCGGCCAACTCCGGCTTGGCCGCGAGCAGCCGCTCCCACTCACCGGGCACCATGGCCCGCGCCCGGGGGGCCGTACGGTCCGGCGCCGGGGTGTCGAACAGCCGCTCAAGCACCGCGTGCACCACCGTGCCCCGGGTCGCTGCCGCGCTCGGCTTCTCCGGAAGCTTGTCGATCACACGAAAACGGTAGAGCAGGGGGCACCGCATGAAGTCGGCAGCGCGCGACGGCGACAGCGACGATCGCGATGACCGCGCCGGCCGGGACGGTGCCGTTGCCGGCCGGGATGGTGCCGTTGCCGGCTGGGCCGAGGCCGGTGCGGGTCGGGACGATGCCGTCGTCGGCTGGGGTGACGAGGGCGCCGCCGGACCTGCTTTCTCAGTGGTTCCCATAGCGCAAGACCTTACGACCCCGCACTGACATGCACGGCAATCGGACGCCCGCCGGACCGCGGTATCGCCACACGCACCACGGGCATGCGTCGTACCTGCGGTGCTCCCAAGGGCCTGCAGGACGGTCGAAAAGCCCGAGGCCTTGCCTTCGGGAGGGTAAAGAGGGAGCCGAGGCCGAGCGAAGCCCAGGCAGACGCATACCATCGACGGCAGACCACCTCACGCTGCATGATCGTGAGACCGCGCCAGGCGGCGTGAGGGACATACAGACGAGAGGACACCGTGGACAACAGCGGGCAGCGGCAGTCCGGCAGCGGGGGGCCGGACCGCCCGACCGGGCCCGAGGACCGTAAACCGGATCGGCCCAAGGAGGTCGGCGGGGGCTTTTTGATGGGCCGGCCCTTCGGCGTTCCGGTCTATGTCGCACCGAGCTGGTTCCTGGTGGCCGCCCTGATCACCTGGGTGTTCGGCGCCCAGCTCGACCGTGTGCTGCCGGAACTCGGCAACGCGCGCTATCTGGTTTCGCTCTTCTTCGCCATCGCCTTCTACGCCTCGGTGCTCGTGCACGAGCTGGCCCATACGGTTGCCGCGCTCCGCTTCAAACTGCCGGTACGCCGCATCCAGTTGCAGTTCTTCGGGGGCGTATCGGAGATCGAGAAGGAGTCCGAGACCCCAGGCCGGGAGTTCGTGCTCGCCTTCGTCGGCCCGTTGCTCTCGCTGGTGCTCGCGGGGCTCTTCTACCTCGGGATGCTCACCGTGGAGTCCGGCACGGTGCCCGGCGTGCTGTTCGCCGGATTGATGATCTCCAACCTCATCGTCGCCGCCTTCAATCTGCTCCCCGGGCTGCCGTTGGACGGCGGACGGATGCTGCGCGCCGTGGTGTGGAAGATCAGCGGCAAGCCGATGACCGGAACCGTCGCCGCCGCATGGACCGGGCGCGCGCTCGCCGTCGCCGTTTTGATCGGGCTGCCGCTCCTCACCCAGACCGGGGGGTTCGGTGAGTCCGACGGTTTCGGCAGCGTTGACTCGCTCACCGACGCACTGCTCGCCGCCATCCTCGCCGCCATCATCTGGACCGGCGCCGGCAACAGCCTGCGCATGGCCCGGCTCCGCGAACGGCTGCCCGACCTGCGCGCCCGCACGCTCACCCGGCGCGCCGTCCCGGTTGCTGCCGACACCCCGCTCTCCGAGGCGCTGCGCCGAGCCAATGAGGCGGGCGCTCGGGCCTTGGTCGTCGTCAACAGCCACGGCGACCCCACCGCCGTCGTCCGCGAAGCCGCCATCGTCGGCATCCCCGAACACCGCCGCCCCTGGGTTGCGGTCAGCGGGCTCGCGCAAGACATCAAGGCAGGCATGCGGGTCTCCGCCGAGCTGACCGGTGAACAACTCCTCGACACCCTGCGCGCGACCCCGGCCACCGAGTACCTGGTGGTCGAGGAGACGGGGGAGATCTACGGGGTGCTGTCCACATCCGACGTGGAGCGCGCCTTCGTGGCCGCGATGGCCCGGCCTTTTTGAAGAGGTGGTCCAGCCGCTCTATAGGCGGCCCGGCCGCGCTCCGGCCGTGCCCCGGCCGCGGGCTGTCCCTACGGCAGGCCCCGCGCCGCCGTCGTACGGCCGCGTTCGGTCCCGCGTTCGGCCCGGCGTTCGACGCGCGTACGAGGACGGAAGCCGCATGCCGCGTACGACGGCGGGCCCGCCGCGGGGCAACCGGATGGCTGCGCACCCTCGCGCCTTGGCTGGTCCCGGGCTCGGTTGGCCCAGCTCTGGCCCGTGCCAGGACTGGTCTGCGGCGTGGCGGTGGACCGGTAGGCTGGTCACATGTCCGAACCGACCGGTGCCGCCCGCCGTCGTGGGCCCTTCCAGGTCGGGGACCAGGTCCAGCTCACCGACCCCAAGGGACGCCACTACACCTTCACGCTCGAAGCCGGGAAGAGCTTCCACACCCACAAGGGTGCCTTCCCGCACGACGAGCTGATTGGTGCTCCCGAGGGCAGTGTTGTCCGTACCACCGGGAACGTCGCCTACCTCGCGCTGCGCCCCCTGCTCCCCGACTATGTCCTGTCCATGCCGCGCGGAGCCGCCGTGGTCTACCCCAAGGACGCGGGGCAGATCCTGGCCATGGCCGATATCTTCCCCGGCGCCCGGGTCGTCGAGGCGGGGGTGGGCTCCGGCTCGCTGAGCAGCTTCGTGCTGCGTGCCATCGGCGACCAGGGCATGCTGCACTCCTACGAGCGCCGTGCCGACTTCGCCGAGATCGCCACCCAAAACGTCGAGCGCTACTTCGGTGGACCGCACCCGGCCTGGCAGCTGACCGTAGGCGACCTTCAGGACAATCTGTCGGACACCGACGTTGACCGGGTCATCCTCGACATGCTGGCCCCGTGGGAGTGCCTGGATGCCGTCTCCAAGGCGCTGGTGCCCGGCGGCATCCTGTGCGCCTACGTCGCCACCACCACCCAGCTCGCGCGCACCGTCGAGGCGATCAGGGAACACGGAACGTTCAACGAGCCCTCCGCCTGGGAGACCATGGTCCGCACCTGGCACGTGGAGGGTTTGGCAGTCCGCCCGGACCACCGCATGATCGGGCATACCGGCTTTTTGCTCACCTCCCGCCGCCTAGCAGATGGCGTCGAGCCGCCGCTGCGCCGCCGCCGCCCGGCCAAGGGGGCGTACGGCGAGGACTACGCGAGCGCTAACCGTGAGCAGGCGAGCGCGCAAAGCGGCAAGGCGGACGAGTCCGGCGGCGAAGGCACCGAGCCTCCCGCCACGGACGTCTGACCCTCCACCATCACGCCACGCGTCTGGGGACGCTCGCGGGCGCCACAGGCATTCCGCCCAGCCTGCGCAACGCGCACCTCAGCATGTACGCCGCACCACGTGCATCACCGAACCACCCGGCGCCGCCGACGACTTCCGCCAAGGGAACCGTCGGCGGCGCCGCGTCGTTGTGCGAAGTGATCTATCCCCCACCCGGCTGTTCCCGCCGGGTGTGACATGTGGCACGATGCTGGCCACCCCCGACGCCACGACTCTCACAGGAGTTATCCGCGTGCAGCCCTCGGCAGGCTCTGCGTCCACCTCTTCGCCCAGCGATGCGCCTGATCAGGACGCCGGACCGGGCCTTCCTCACACCCGCACCCGAAGGGTGCACTGGATCGCCACCATCCTTGCGCTTGGAGCCGTCGTCGCGGGTGCGGTGGCGCTTCAACCATCGGATGCCACGGCGACCCCTGAGACCAAAGCGGCCCCACCTGCCCGTCAGGTGCCCGCCCCGGACGCGCGTGCTGTCGCCTATCCGGTGGAGTGCGGGCAGGCGCCGGTGGATGTCGTACGGCATGTCTCGGGTGACCTCAATGGTGACGGACGGCCCGAGACGGTGGCCGTGGTGCGCTGTCACTCGGGGACCGGCACGCCGCCCAGCGGCATCTTCGTGATAGCTCCCGCCGGCAACCCAGCGGGCAAGCACGGTGCGAAGCCGCGCGTGATGAGCACGTTCCTCAAGCCGAGTGAGGGCATGAGCGTGCAGGACTTCACGCTGCGTGGCGCTACCGTGTCAGCCACTTTGGTCGGCTATTCCTCGCTGGAGGTCCCACGCTGCTGCCCGGATCTTCAACGGAAGGTCAACTGGCGCTGGCAGCGGGGCAAGTTCGTCTTGAAAGCGATGCCGGTGCCGGGCCGCACATGAGTACCGCGCGGCGCGTGAGCCTCCTCACGCCGGCCCGTCCAACGCGCCGCCCCGCGTCCCCCGACATGTCCCCCGACGAGCCCGGCGCCGGGCAGCCGGCCCGAGCACCGGGGAGCGCAGACGCAGCGCGGTGGGTGGGGATACGCATCGTGCGCAGCAGTCGGGAGAGATTGCCAGGGTAGGGCGCGAGGGGCGGCGCGGTCGCCGTTGAGGGCTGGTCCGCGCCGCTGTCAGGACTTGATCACAGTGTTGAGCAAGGCCCTGACCTGCGCTGTCGGCGTCGCGACCCACTGGCTGGCCCACGAGTGGCTTAGGCCGCGTCCGGGCCGTACACCTCGACCTGATCGGCCACGCGCCGCACATGGATGCAGTCGCCGGGGCATTCCTTCGCCGAGTCCCTGACGTCGGCGAGCAGCGGCAGCGGCACCGGGACCGTCGCCCCGGGCTCGGCGAGCAGTTCGGCCTCCTCACCCGCTGGAGCAGGCGCCTTGACGTACGCCAGGCCGTCGATGTCGAGCTCGAAGATGTCGGGCGCGTATTGCGCACAAATGCCGTCGCCGGTGCACAGGTCCTGGTCGATCCACACCTCAAGGGACTCGGATGCGACGGCCGTCGTTTCGTTGCCGGAGACCTCGTTCTGCGCGGTCATTTCCCCTGCCGTTCCTGCGCGGGTGTACCAAATGAAGCCAGCCCTGACGGGTGTTGACCCTCTCGACCATACAACCGCCCGCTTTCCGATGTTGTTGGGTGGGTATCCCACTAACGTGAGGACGTGCGCAAGGGTGAAGATCGGACACACCCCGAACGGTTTGTGATCTAGGGGTTTCAACCTGCACCGGCCCAGGTAGGGTCTGGAAGCGTCCAGCTCCCCTTGGAGGAGGTGAGGACCGTGGCAGCCCACGACGACGACATCAACCGCGGCATCCGGCCGGGGCGGGGGTCTGAGGACCCAGCCGGCCAGGTTGCCTATCTAGAGCAGGAAATCGCCGTCCTGCGACGCAAGCTCGCCGACTCTCCGCGGCACACGAGGATTCTCGAAGAGCGGATCGTCGAGCTGCAGACCAACCTTGCAGGTGTGTCCGCGCAGAACGAACGACTTGCTAGCACCCTCCGCGAGGCCCGCGACCAGATCGTGGCCCTCAAGGAAGAAGTCGATCGGCTCGCGCAGCCACCGGCAGGCTTTGGGGTTTATCTGCAGTCGAACGAGGACGGCACGGCGGACATCTTCACCGGAGGCAGAAAGCTTCGGGTGAATGTCAGCCCCGGCGTCGAGCTCGATGAGCTCAGGCGTGGCCAAGAGGTCATGCTGAATGAGGCGCTCAACGTGGTCGAGGCCATGGAGTTCGAGCGAGCCGGGGACATCGTCACTCTCAAGGAAATCCTTGAGGATGGCGAGCGCGCCCTGGTGGTTGGGCACACCGACGAGGAGCGTGTGGTACGGCTCGCCGAGCCGTTGCTAGACGTGGTAGTCCGACCCGGTGACGCCCTGCTGCTTGATCCGCGTTCCGGCTATGTCTACGAGGTCATTCCTAAGAGCGAGGTCGAGGAGCTCGTTCTCGAAGAGGTTCCCGACATCGACTACACCAAGATCGGCGGCCTGGGCAACCAGATCGAGCTGATCAGGGACGCAGTCGAGCTCCCGTATCTCCACCCCGACCTCTTCAAGGAGCACGAACTCCGGCCGCCCAAGGGCGTGCTGTTGTACGGTCCGCCCGGCTGTGGCAAGACGCTGATCGCCAAGGCGGTGGCCAACTCCCTTGCCAAGAAGGTCGCTGAGGTGACCGGCAAGCCGGCGGGTAAGAGCTTCTTCCTCAATATCAAGGGTCCGGAGCTGCTCAACAAGTACGTTGGTGAGACCGAGCGGCACATTCGGTTGGTCTTCCAGCGGGCCAGGGAGAAGGCGAGCGACGGCACTCCGGTCATCGTTTTCTTCGACGAGATGGATTCCCTCTTCCGCACCCGCGGCTCGGGCGTTAGCTCGGACGTGGAAAACACCATCGTTCCCCAGCTTCTATCGGAGATCGACGGTGTGGAGGGCCTGGAGAACGTCATCGTCATCGGCGCCTCCAACCGCGAGGACATGATCGACCCGGCGATCCTGCGCCCGGGCCGCCTCGACGTGAAAATCAAGATCGAGCGTCCGGACGCGGAGGCCGCCAAGGACATCTTCGCGAAGTACCTCACGCCGACACTGCCGGTGCACACCGATGACCTCGCCGAGCATGGCGGGTCCCGGCAGGCAGCCGTCGGCGCCATGATCCAATCGGTCGTCGAGCAGATGTACGCGGAGTCCGAAGAGAACCGCTTCCTGGAAGTCACCTACGCCAACGGTGACAAGGAAGTTCTGTACTTCAAGGACTTCAACTCCGGCGCGATGATTCAAAACATCGTGGACCGGGCCAAGAAGATGGCCATCAAGGCTTTCCTCGACCACAAACAAAAGGGTCTTCGGGTCTCTCATCTGCTCGCCGCTTGCGTGGATGAGTTCAAGGAGAACGAGGACCTGCCGAACACCACCAACCCGGACGACTGGGCCCGAATCTCCGGCAAGAAGGGCGAGCGGATCGTCTTCATCCGCACGCTCGTCACCGGAAAGCAGGGGGCGGACACCGGTCGATCCATCGACACGGTGGCGAACACCGGTCAGTACCTGTAGTACCGCGCTCCGGCTGCGGATGTCCTGTCCTCGCCTCTCGCGGGGACGCCTGGGGGCATTCCGCAGCCGGACGCTTTTTCTCCGGCTGGCGCGGCCGGAGAACGACGGGAGCAATGACTGTAATGATCTCCCCACCGCCGCTCAGTCGTTCTAGGCTCGTCGGTACCGCAGCGCCGCGATGTGGAGGATCGGGGACCGCACACGCATCGGATGCGCAGCGGTACTTGAGCGCCGACCTCACCGGTGGGCGCCGCCGGGCAAGGAGGGCCGCATGACCGTACGGCGAGTAATGGGAATTGAGACGGAGTACGGAATTTCCGTCCCTGGTCACCCGAACGCCAATGCCATGCTCACCTCATCCCAGGTCGTCAACGCCTACGCGGCGGCGATGCACCGGGCGCGTCGCGCCCGCTGGGACTTCGAGGAGGAGAACCCGCTGCGGGACGCCCGTGGCTTTGACCTCGCCCGCGAGTCGGCGGACTCCAGCCAGCTCACGGACGAGGACATCGGGCTGGCCAACGTCATTCTCACCAACGGCGCGCGGCTGTACGTGGACCATGCGCACCCGGAGTACAGCTCGCCCGAGGTCACCAATCCCAGGGACGCCGTGCTGTGGGACAAGGCCGGTGAGCGCATCATGGCCGAGGCCGCCGAGCGCGCAGCACAGGTGCCCGGAGCGCAGCCGATTCACCTGTACAAGAACAACACCGACAATAAGGGCGCCTCCTATGGCACCCATGAGAACTACCTGATGAAGCGGGCGACGCCGTTTTCGGACATCGTTCGACACCTCACCCCCTTCTTCGTCTCCCGGCAGGTGTTCACGGGTGCGGGCCGCGTGGGCATCGGGCAGGACGGCCACGACCACGGCTTTCAGCTCAGCCAGCGTGCCGACTACTTCGAGGTCGAGGTGGGCCTGGAAACGACCCTCAAGCGGCCGATCATCAACACCCGGGATGAGCCGCATTCGGACGCGGAGAAGTACCGCAGACTGCACGTGATCATCGGGGATGCCAACCTCTCCGAGATCTCGACCTACCTCAAGCTCGGTACCACGGCGCTGGTGCTGTCCATGATCGAAGACGGCTTCATCGCCGTTGACCTGGCCATTGACCAGCCGGTGCGTACCTTGCACCAGGTCTCACACGACCCCACGCTGCGCCGTTTGATCACCTTGCGCAGCGGTCGTACGCTGACCGCGGTCCAGCTCCAGATGGAGTATTACGAGCTGGCCCGCAAGTACGTGGAGGACCGCTACGGCGCCGACGCGGACGAGCAGACCAAGGACGTCCTCGCGCGCTGGGAAGACGTGCTCAACCGGCTGGAGCGCGATCCGATGAGCCTGTCGGGCGAGCTGGATTGGGTTGCCAAGCGGGAACTGCTTGAGGGCTACCGGCGCCGTGACGGCCTGGAGTGGGACGCAGCGCGGCTGCACCTGGTGGACCTCCAGTACGCGGACGTGCGCCCCGACAAGGGCCTCTACAACCGTCTGGTGGCCCGGGGCAAGATGTCCCGGCTCCTGGAGGAGGGCGAGGTGGAGCGGGCCGAGAACAAGCCGCCGGAGGACACCAGGGCGTACTTCCGCGGTCGCTGCCTGGAGCAGTACGCGGATCACGTGGCGGCGGCGTCCTGGGACTCGGTGATCTTCGATCTGCCGGGCCGTGACTCCCTGCAACGGGTGCCCACGCTGGAGCCGCTGCGGGGCACCCGCAACCATGTCAAGGAGCTCCTTGACCGCTGTCGTACGGCCGAGGACCTGGTCCGTTTGCTGTCTGGCGGCTGAACGCGTCTGAGAGATGAGAGATCAGGGAATCATCGAGGTGGTTTTCGAACGTTGTAGACAAGTGCGGGCCCGATGTCGGGCCCGGCTTGTAGGGTCTGATCTTGTACGTCGAACCGAGCGGGGTGAGGGATATGGCGACCAAGGACACCGACGGTGGACAGCAGCGGGCTACGCGTTCCAAGGAGGAGGTCGAAGAACAGACCCAGGACGCGCAGGGCTCCGAGGACCTGAAGGAGCGGCAGGACAAGCTCTCCGATGACGTGGACTCCGTGCTGGACGAAATCGATGACGTCCTGGAGGAGAACGCCGAGGACTTCGTCCGGTCATTCGTGCAAAAGGGTGGCCAGTAGGACCGACGGACATGATCGACTCTCCGCGGGAGAGGCGCGTGCCCGCATGGCGGGCTGCGGCGGTGATGACCCGACAGGGCTCCCCGGCGATCTATCAGATCGGTTCCACCGCGCATGTGGGTCAACGTCATGGGACGGGTAGGGTCCCGGGCACACGGTGCTTCAACCGCGATTCGGCCAAGGGAACGTTGAGCGATGGCCTGGCGATAAGCCGCCAGGCCATCGCATATCTGGAAGGAAACTTGTGGAAGCCAACACTCGTATCACCGGGCGTCTACCTGCTGCCTTCCTGACGCCCGGGTCCGCCTCGTTCATGGACTTCCTCGGTGACCACGCGCCGGCGCTGCTCCCGGGTAACCGGCCGCTGCCTCAGGTGCGCGGTGCCATCGAGGCGCCGCACGGCACCACCATCGTGGCGGCGACGTTCCCCGGCGGCGTGATTCTCGCCGGTGATCGGCGGGCCACCATGGGTAACGTCATCGCGCAGCGCGACATTGAGAAGGTCTTCCCGGCCGACGAGCATTCAGCGGTCGGCATCGCGGGCACGGCGGGCCTCGCCGTGGAGATGGTCAAGCTCTTCCAGTTGGAGCTTGAGCACTTCGAGAAGGTGGAAGGTGCCCAGCTTTCCCTGGAGGGCAAGGCCAACCGGCTCTCCACGATGATCCGCGGCAACCTCGGCATGGCGATGCAGGGCCTGGCCGTGGTGCCGCTGTTCACGGGTTGGGATGTTGACCGCGAGAAGGGGCGCATCTTCTCGTACGACGTCACCGGCGGGCGATCGGAGGAGTACGGCTTCGCGGCCACCGGCTCGGGCTCGGTTTTCGCCCGGAGCTCGCTGAAGAAGCTCTACCGCGAGGACCTGGCGGAAGATCAGGCCGCCACCGCCGTGGTGCAGGCGCTCTACGATGCGGCCGACGACGACTCCGCCACCGGCGGACCGGACCTCGCCCGGCGGATCTACCCGATCGTCACCGTTATTACGGACGAGGGCGTTCGACGTCTGACCGAGCCTGAGATGTCCGAAATTGTGCGGGCCGTCCACGAGCGGCGACTTGAGCAGCCGGACGGTCCTCGGGCCGCCATCCTCTGACGAGGCAGGGAAGGCCCGTCAATGCACTCGCCACTGACAGAAAGGGACGGATAGCCGGTGTCGACGCCGTTCTATGTCTCACCCCAGCAGGCCATGGCCGACCGCGCCGAGTACGCCCGCAAGGGCATCGCGCGGGGTCGCAGCGTCGTCGTGCTCCAGTACACCGACGGCATCGTCTTCGTCGCCGAAAACCCGTCCCGAGCGCTCCACAAGGTCAGCGAGATCTACGACCGGATCGCCTTCGCGGCGGTCGGCAAGTACAACGAGTTCGAGAACCTGCGCATCGGCGGTGTCCGCTATGCCGATCTCCGCGGATACACGTACCACCGGGAGGATGTGACCGCCCGTGGCCTCGCGAACGTTTACGCGCAGACCCTGGGCACCATCTTCTCCAGCAACGCCGAGAAGCCGTACGAGGTCGAACTGATCGTCGCCGAGGTCGGGGCGGGCCCCGAAGACGATCAGATCTACCGGCTCCCGCACGACGGTTCGATCGTGGACGAACACGGCTCGGTCGCGGTCGGGGGCAATTCCGATCAGATCGGCACCTACCTCGATCAGCGGCACCGAGACGGAATGACGCTCGGTGAGGCGCTGAAGCTTGCCGTGGAGTCGCTGTCCCGCGACAACAACGGCGGTGAGCGGAGCCTGACCGCCGAGCAGTTGGAGGTCGCGGTGCTCGACCGCACCCGACCCCAGCAGCGGAAGTTCAAGCGGATTCTCGGCAGCCAGCTCACCCGGTTGCTGGAGGGAGACGCGACAACAGAGACCGTCACGGACGAGGAGGCGGATGCGTCGGGCGGCGCATCTGGCGATGCGTCTGGTGACGCGTCTGATGACGCCTCCGGCGACGCGGACGAGACGCAGACCGCGCCCGCGAAGCCGGCCGGGAAGACGAAGGCCGCGGCGGCCAAGGACGAGCCGAAGGACGGCCCCAAGGACGACCCGGACGCGTCAGCTGGGAGCAAGAAGAAGTAGCAGTACCCCGCCCCACCGCGGCGTGGATGACTCCTCGCACGCGCAACGCCTCACCCCGGCACGCGACTTGGTCGCTGGCCGGGGTGTCGTGTCGTGTCGGGTCATGCCGCGCCGTGCCGCGCCGCCGCGCCGCGCCGCCGGGGGAGTGGCCGGCGCAAAGCGGGGCCGTTAGATCGCCTGCGGTGGGTCGGTGGGGGGTGGGGCGGTTGAGGCGCGGGTGACCAGTTCGACCGGCAGCGTGGTGACATCGGCCGCGTCGCCGTCCAGGATCGCGATCAGCGCGCGCATCCCCGCCGCCCCCACGTCCTCGGCGGGTAGCCGTACGGTCGTCAGTTCCGGTTCGACCGCCGTTGCCAGCGACAAATCGTCAAAGCCGGTCACCGAGACGTCTTGCGGGACCCGCAGTCCCCATCGCCGCACCGCCTTGCACGCGCCCGCGGCCAGGACATCGTCGTCACAGATCAGCACCGTGGGCAGAGGGCCGGGCCGGGCGAGCGCCCGTTCGGCGGCCCGCAGGCCGCCGGCGACGGACAGCGCGGCGGACTCGGTCTGTACGGACGTGCCCGCGGTGCCGCTCAGGGCCGCGGCGATGGCGGCGGCGCGTACCTGGAACGTCCAGGAATCTACGGCGGCGGCGACATGTGCGAACCGGCGGTGCCCCAAAGCGAGCAGGTGCCCCGTCAGCCGTCGCATGCCCTCCGCGATGTTGACGTTCACGGTCGCGGCGCCTTCGGTCCGCTCCGGGTCACTGTCGAGCATCACCAGCGGCAGCCCGTCACCGCGCAGAGCGGTCAGTGCGTCGGCCGCCATCGATGAGGCGATGACCCCGTCGAGCGCGGCCTGCGCCGAGCCGAACGGGTCGCGTGCCTGGCCGATGCCGTCCGGGGAGGGGTAGAGCACCACACCGACGCCGTGCGCGGCGGCGACTTCCGCGGCTCCGGCGTAGACCCGGGCGAAGAACTCGCTGCTGAGCGCGGGCACCACCAGCAGGGCGGTCCTGGTGTGCCCGAGCCGTAGGGTGCGCGCGGCGAGGTTCGGCCGGTAGCCGAGTTCCCGTGCGGCTTCGCGCACCGCGTCCGCTGTACGAGGCGATACGCGGCCCCGCCACTTGTCGCCCAGTACCAGTGACACGGTGGCCTGTGAGACGCCCGCAGCGCGCGCCACGTCCCGACTGGTGGGGCGGGTAGGGGGAGTGGGCGGGGTCGGGAGCGCCGCATGACCACCGGCCGGCTCATCCGCCGCAGAGGAGGCACTCGCCGCAGAGGAGGCACCCGCCGTAGAGGCGGCATCCGCGACAGAGGCGGCATCCGCCGCACGGGCGACGTCCGCCGCGGGGGAGGTGTCAGCCGCAGGGGCGGTAGCCGCTGCCGCGGCTCGCGGGGCAGCGCTCTGGTGTGCGGGGCGCCTCGGGGCGCGCTCGGGCCCTGGGCCCGCCGTGTCTATCACCACTGTCACGTTCCTCGTTTCGCCCCTCGTTCGCCGCCGAGCGTCGAGCGCCGGCGCCTGGCCACCTCCGCGGCCTCGGTGCGTGGGGCCGTCGCTGGCGACCGTTTCCAAAGTGCTACCGGCGGCCGGCGGCTCGCGGCCGACCAGCCATGGGCGATCGCCGCCAGCGCTTGCGCGCCGCAGCGGCGGAAGCACCCGCAGCCGGCCCGTCCGCAAGCGCACAGGCCCCTGGCGCACCAGCAACTGAGTAGACCGGGTAGCAGCGGCCATGGTACGTATGACGGCGCAACGTTATACGTAACACTTGACGGCTGGGCGATGCCACGCGACGTCGATGGAGGGAGTGGGGCGATGGCCACGGGCTATGCCGAACTGCTGCGGACCAGGCACGCGGCGCGGTTGCTCACCGGGACGCTCATCGGCCGGCTGCCGAACGCAACGGCGGCGCTCGCCATCGTGCTGTTCACCCGTTCGCAGGGCGGCAGCTACGCCCTGGCGGGGGCGCTGTCCGCTGTTTACGGCATCGGTACCGCCATCGGCCAACCGTTGCTCGGCAGGGCCGTGGACCTCTACGGGCAGCCGCGGGTGATGTTCCCCGCCGCCGTGGCCTCCGGCCTTGGCATGGTGCTCTTCGCCGTCGTCGGCCTCGATCCACTGCCCGCGGCGTACGCGGCCATGGTGATCGCCGGCATCTGCACACCACCCCTGGAAGGCGGCTTGCGGGCGCTGTGGCCGCAGGTGCTGCGGCGTCCCGACCAGGTGCACACCGCCTACGCGCTGGATGCCGTGGCGCAGGAGGTGATGTTCTCGATCGGGCCGCTGATGGTCACGCTGCTGGTCGCCGCGTGGTCGGAAGCGGCGGCGCTGTTGGTCATCAACGCGATCGGAGTGCTGGGCGCACTGTCCGTGGTGGTCTCCCAGCCGTCCCGTGCCTGGCGGTCCGCGCCGCGCGAGGCGCACTGGCTCGGGGCGCTGCGCTCACCCGGGATGCTCGTACTGATCGGCTCCTTCTTCTTCGTGGGCCTTGCCCTTGGTGCGATCGCCGTGGCGTCCGTGGCGTACGCCGATGAGTACGGCGGCGGCATGGTCTCCAGCTATCTGCTCTCCGCGCTCGGCGTCGGTGCGCTGGTCGGCGGCGTCTGCTACGGCGCGCGGACCTGGCCAGGGGTGCCAGAGCGGCGGCTGCGGCTGCTGGTCGCGGCGCTGGCGCTCGGCTATCTGCCGCTGGCGATCGTGCCTGGCGTCGTTGCGATGACCGTGCTGGCCGGGGTCGCCGGCGTCTTCTTGGCCCCGGCCCTCGCCTGCGCCTTCGTGGTCGTGGACCGGCACGCGCCGCGTGGCACCGTCACCGAGGCGTTCTCCTGGCTGGTGACCACGTTCGGCGTCGGCGCGGCGGTCGGTACGGCCGCGGCCGGCCCCGCCGTGGAAGTGGGTGGCGTGGTGGCCGGGTTCGCCGTCCCGGGCGCCGCCGGCCTTGCGGCGCTGCTGGTGTTGATCGGCTGCCGGGGCGTCCTGGCTGGTGATGTCGTACGGGCCGACACCCCAACGGTTGGTGACGCGGGGGCGGAAAATGATCGAAACGGTGCCGACGAACCCGGTTTCAGAGCGGGTCATCAGGCGTAATGTTCAGTCATGGACCGCCGCATTTTCGGGCTGGAGAACGAGTACGGCGTCACGTGCACGTTCAGGGGACAGCGCCGACTGTCACCTGACGAAGTGGCGCGATACCTCTTCCGCCGTGTCGTTTCTTGGGGCCGCAGCAGCAACGTCTTTCTGCGTAACGGCGCCCGCCTCTACCTTGACGTGGGCTCGCACCCGGAATATGCAACTCCCGAGTGCGACGACGTGACCGAGCTGGTCACCCACGATAAAGCTGGTGAGCGCATCCTTGAAGGCTTGCTGGTTGACGCGGAACGCCGCCTGCACGAGGAGGGAATCGCAGGCGACGTCTATTTGTTCAAGAACAACACCGATTCGGCAGGAAACTCCTATGGGTGCCACGAAAATTATCTCGTGGCCCGCCACGGGGAGTTCTCCCGGCTAGCCGACATTCTCATTCCCTTCCTCGTCACGCGCCAAATGCTGTGCGGCGCTGGCAAGGTGCTACAAACCCCGCGTGGGGCGGTGTACTGCGTCAGTCAGCGCGCCGAGCACATCTGGGAGGGAGTCAGCTCCGCCACCACTCGCTCGCGCCCGATCATCAACACCAGGGACGAGCCGCACGCCGACGCGGAGCGCTACCGCAGGCTGCATGTCATCGTCGGCGACTCCAACATGTCCGAGACGACCATGCTGCTCAAGGTCGGCGCGACCGACCTCGTGCTGCGCATGATCGAGGCAGGCACGGTCATGCGCGACCTGACCCTGGAGAACCCCATTCGGGCCATCCGCGAGGTCAGTCACGACATCACCGGCCAGCGCAAGGTGCGCCTCGCCAGCGGACGGGAGGCTTCCGCTCTCGAAGTCCAACAGGAGTACTACGAGAAGGCCGTCGATTTCTGCGAGCGGCGGGGCATCAGGACCGGCACCGTCGAGCGCGTACTGGAACTGTGGGGCCGCACGCTGGAAGCGGTGCGCACCGAGGACCTTGACAGCATCGCGACCGAAATCGATTGGGTGATGAAATATCAGCTCATCGAGCGGTACCGAGCGAAGAACAACATCACCATGTCGCATCCGCGAGTCGCTCAGATAGACCTCGCCTACCACGACATCCACCGCCGTAGGGGTCTCTACTACCTCCTGGAACGCAGGGGGCAAGCGGCCCGGATCTGCAACGACTTGAAGATCTTTGAAGGCAAGTCGGTGCCACCGCAGACCACTCGTGCGCGGCTGCGCGGCGACTTCATCCGCCGGGCCCAGGAACAGCGTCGCGACTTCACCGTCGATTGGGTGCATCTCAAGCTCAATGACCAGGCGCAGCGCACCGTGCTGTGCAAGGACCCGTTCCGGTCGGTGGACGACCGAGTGGAGAAGCTGATCGCCGGAATGTGAGCCTCACGCTGGCGTCGTACTGACTACGGGCACCCTGAAGGGCTCCGTCACGTTCCTCGTGCGGGGCCCTTCGCACGTCGTAGAGTGGCGCCCATTGCCCACAGCCAGTTCGACTGAACGAGGAATTCCGTGCGCCGACGCTCCGTACTCCTCGCCGTGCCCGCCGGCCTGCTCACGCTCGCGGGCTGCGGCGACGACGACAACAACAAGGACAAGGCCGACAAGGCCGATACGTCGAAGTCTCCCACGGCGCAGCCGACCGGGAAGGTCGTGACGGGTCCGCTGCCCGAGATCACCAAGGGCAAGGAGTTCGGCCAGAAACCGACCATGGCCAAGGGTCCAGGCAAGCCCTCTCCCGATCTTGCGGTCAAGACGGTCGTCGCGGGCCGTGGCGTGACCGTGGCCAAGGGCGACCTCCTCCAGGTGAGCTACCTCGGCCAGAAGTGGGATTCCGGCAAGGTGTTCGACAACTCCTACGACCAGGGCAAGCCCGTGGTCTTCCCGATCGGGGTCGGCAAGGTCATCCCGGGCTGGGACCAGGGCCTGGTGGGTAAGAAGGTGAACAGCCGGATTCAGCTCGGCATTCCGTCCAAGCTTGGGTATGGCGAGAAAGGCACCCCCGACGGGTCCATCAAGGGCGGCGAGACCCTGGTGTTCGTCGTGGACGTTATCGGCAGCTTCAACGGCAAGAGCGCGGCACAGGGCAAAGAGGTCAAGCAGACCGACAAGGCCGTGCCGGTCGTCGGAGCCAAGACGGACGGCAAGGCCCCGTCCATCGAGGTGCCGAAGGCCAAGGCGCCCACGAAGCTCGTCTCGAACTACGTCCTGGAA
This sequence comes from Streptomyces zagrosensis, assembly GCF_014203645.1. Lineage (GTDB taxonomy): Bacteria > Actinomycetota > Actinomycetes > Streptomycetales > Streptomycetaceae > Streptomyces > Streptomyces zagrosensis. Next base: position 72,372 of record NZ_JACHJL010000019.1, read on the forward strand.
GGCGACGGCGCCGAACTCAAGGAGTCGGACACCGTCCTGGTCCAGTACAAGGGCGTGCTGTGGGAAACCGGCAAGGAGTTCGACTCCAGCTACTCCCGCAACGAGCCGGCCCAGTTCTCCTTGCAGGAGGTCGTCCCCGGCTGGTCGAAGGGGCTGGCGGGAAAGAAGGTCGGGAGCCGGGTGCTGGTCGTGGTCCCCCCGGACATGGGCTACGGCAAGGAGAAGAAGGGCGACATCCCGGCGAACTCCACGCTGGTCTTCTCCGTGGACATCCTGGCGGCTCTGTAAGACTGTCCCGGTTGCCCACAACGTCAGCAAGGAGTTTTGCGTGACCATCGACAAGCCTGAGATCGACTTCCCGGGCGGCGAGCCGCCGGTCGACCTGGAGATCAAGGACATCTGGGAGGGCGACGGCCCGGTAGCCAAGGCCGGGGACACCGTCCAGGTCCACTACGTAGGGGTGGCCTTCAGCACCGGCGAGGAGTTCGACGCGAGCTGGAACCGCGGCACGCCGCTGGCCTTCCAGCTCGGCGCCGGCCGAGTCATCGCGGGATGGGACCAGGGCGTGCAGGGCATGAAGGTGGGCGGCCGTCGCCAGCTCATCATCCCCGCGCACCTCGCCTATGGCGACAATGGCGCCGGCGCTGGCGCCATCGCGCCCGGCGAGACCCTGATCTTCGTCTGCGACCTGGTCGCCGTCTGATCTGACCGGTGCGCGGCACTGCGCCGCCCCGGTCCGCGACGAGGTTGGCATGGGCCGACCTGGTCGCTGTGGACGACCGCATGAGGGCCCGTACCCGGGTGCACTGCCCGGGTGCGGGCCCTCGGCTTTTGCCCGCACTCCGGGGAACGGTACGGTCACCGTCGTAGGAGCTGTCCTTCGAGAAGAGGCGTCGATGGCCATTGCCAAGGCCGAGCGGTTGATGAATCTGGCCTTGTGTCTCCTCGCGACCCGGCGCCCGCTCACAAAGCGGGAGTTGAGGTCGTCCATCGAGGCGTACTTGGAGGCCGATGCGTCCGGTACTGACGAGGCTGTAAACCGGATGTTCGAGCGGGACAAGGACGACCTGCGCGAGCTGGGCCTGGTCATCGAGACGGTTGACGGGATCGACGGGGAGCCGGGTTATTTGGCCCGCCGCGACAGCAACCGGCTGCCTCCCATCACGCTCGACGCGGAGGAGGCGGCGGCGCTTGGGCTCGCCGCCAAGGTGTGGCAGCACGCCCGGCTCGCCGGTGCGGCCAGCGGTGCGCTGCAAAAGCTGCGGGCGGCCGGGATGCCGCTCGCCGACGAGCCGTACGAACTTCAGCCGTACAGCGCCCTGGAGCCGCGCATCCCGGCACACGAGGCGGCGTTCGAGCCGCTGATGCTCGCCTGCCGCGACCGCCGCCCGGTCACCTTCGACTACCGCAGGTCCAACGCCGCGCGCCCCGAGCGGCGCAATGTGGAACCGTGGACCTTGGAGTGCTGGCGCGGCCACTGGTACCTGGCCGGTTGGGACCGCGACCGGGCCGCCGAGCGGGTCTTCCGGCTCTCCCGGATCACCGACCGGGTCCGTTCCAAGGCCGGGGCCTTCACCGCCGAGGTCCCCGATCATGTGACGGTCCGCGAGACGGTGGAGAGCTGGGCGGGCGAGACCGCCACCGGCACCGCCCGCATCAGGCTCCGTACCGGGCACGGCTATCCGCTCCGCGCAAAGGCGATCAGCATCCGACCGGTGAGCGGCGGCGTAGCGGCCGTGGAGGCCGTAGACGCGGTGGACGCAGCGGACACCGTGGGCTCCGTGGACTCAGAAAGCGCCGCGGGCGCGGGCGAGAGCGCCGCTGGGGAGCCGGGCGACTGGGATGAGCTGGAGATTCCGTACGGACATGGGCTGGATGCCTGGCTGGTGGAGTTCGGGCCCGATGTGGTGGTCCTGGAACCCGCCGAGCTGCGGGCAGACGTGGTGGACCGGCTGCGCGCCGTGGCCAAGGGCTAAGAGGGACGGACGGATGTTTCATGGCTAGCAATGCCATCGACCAAACCCGGCGAATGCTGTCTTTGGTGACGTATCTACGGGAGCGCCCCGGTGCCCGCGTCAGCGACGTGGCCCGCGCCTTTGGCATCACCGAGGACGAACTGATCGCCGACCTCGACGTACTGCCGATGTGCGGTACCAGCTTCCGGGGTGGTGATCTGCTGGACATAGACACCGATGGTGACCGGATCTGGTGGCACAACCCGGACAGTGCCGGGACCGAGCCCCTGCGGCTCGCGGCCGACGAGGCCACCGCGCTCCTGGTGGCCGCCCGGGCCGTGGCGACCTTGCCGGGGCTGCGGGAGGGGGATCGGCAGGCGCTGCTGCGGGCCACCGCGAAGCTGGAGGCGGCAGCGGGGGAGGCGGCCGGCGCCAGCTCTCGGCTCTCGGTCACCTTCGAGTCCGAGGGCGGGGTCTTCGCCGATGTGGACCGGGCCATCGCCGAGCGTCGGCGCCTGTGGTTGCGCTACTACTCGCCGGCCCGAGACGAACTGACCGAGCGCGAGGTCGATCCGATCCGGCTGTTCGCCGTTGGCCACACATATGTCGAGGCCTGGTGCCGCCTCTCGGAGGCGCGGCGCACCTTCCGCCTTGACCGGGTTGCCGAGATCAAGCTTTTGGACGAGCCGTCCGATCCGCCGCCCATCGAACTGCGGGACCTGTCCGAGGGGTTGGTGCAGCCCGCGGCCGAAGACCCGAAGGTGGTGATCGAGGTGGCGCCGGGCGGGCGCTGGGTCGCCGAGTATTACCCGCACGACAGCGCCGAGGAACAGCCCGATGGCGGCCTGCGGATCACGCTGCGTACCCCCGACCCCGGCTCGCTGCGTCGGCTCGCGCTACGGCTCGGCAGGGACGGCCGGATCGTGGCGCCGCGCGAGTTGGCCGACAGCGCCCAGGACGCGGCGCGTCGGGCACTGGCCGCCTACGGCGAGTGAACATCTCGCCGCGCAGTGTGCCGCTTCCCAGGTCGGGGGACGGACTTTTTGGGCGTACGGGCCCAAGCGGAACGCGGTGGATGCGCACCGGGCTTGCCGCGTGATCGGATGGGCGCCGCGCGGAACGAGTGTGACCAGGCGTGTGCGGATCGTGGCGGCCTGGTGACCGACTGGTTGCCGGTTGAGGCGGAAGCGTGCGAAGTGGGTGCACGGCCGGTTCGCGTGCGGTGGAGTGGACGTATGGCGAGTGGAGGGGCGCAGATGACGGCACAGATGACGGCGCGGACGACGCAGCGGACCACACCGGTGATGTTCAAGGCCGCGTGCCCGCGATGTCGGGGCAGCTTCGAGTTGGCAGCGGAAGCCCTGCGGCTGGTGGTGGGCGGCACGAGTCGTACCACGTTCTACTCCTTCACCTGCCCGGACTGCGGCGAAGCGGTACGCAAGCCGGCCGGCGAGCGCATCGTGGAGTTGCTGATCAACGGCGGGGTCAGCACGCTAAGGCTGCACTCCAGGATGTGAACGCCTGCCTGCGTCTGCCTGCGTACGTCTGTGCCTGCCTGTGCCTGCCTGCCTGCGTCTGTCTGCGCCTGCCTGCGGTAGGGGCCTGCGCCTGCGGGCGGGCGGTTGCCGGGCTTTGAGCGGTGACCGGTAGGTTGCCTTCCATGCTCTGGCCGATGCTTGCTATCGCTCTCGCCTTTTGTGGTCTCGCCGTTCTCGCCATCCTCGCTGCGCGCGTATATCGGGAGGTCCGGCGGCTGGCGCGGCAGGTGGGGGAGAGCTCGGAGCGGATCGCACGGGCGTCCCAGGACCTGGAGCGGGCCACCGGTCCGCTGGCCGCTCAGGTGGACGGACTGCGCAGGCGATGACGGCCCGTGGCCAGGGCGCATGACAACGGTGCAGCTCAGGCGCTCTCCTCCCGGGAACACACGAGCGGTACGCTGAGGGGCGCGGCCCTGGTATCGAGGCTCGGGGACGCAATCGGGAAGACGCTCGGGGATTGCCACTCGTTTACCCCGCCGCGTTACGATCGCTGCCAGCACGGCTGCCGGACTCCCGACGTCCGTCCGGTCGGACAGCCACCCCCAGCCGCCTCGGTGAGAAGGTAAATCTTATGTTCGGTGGAAAGATCGGCGCTCCCGAGATCATTCTTATTCTCGTCGTCGTCATCCTGCTGTTTGGTGCGAAGAAGCTTCCGGACATGGCGCGTTCGCTTGGAAAGTCCGCGCGCATCCTCAAGAGCGAGGCGAAGGCGATGAAGTCGGAGGGCAAGCAGCCCGCCCCCGCTGAGCCGGCGAACCCCGAAGACACCGCCGACCAGGCCGGTGGGCACCGCACCATTCAGGCGGCTCCGGGCGACGTCAGCAGCTCCCGGCCGGTGAACGAGCCGAGCGACCACACGACAAAGCGCTAATCCAGGGCCGACTGAGACGGTGGTCCGTGGCCGCCGCCTGCCGCACGAGATGAGGACGTGGGTTGCTCAAGCCTGCCCGCAAGAAGGAGAAGGACCCCGAGGGGCGGATGCCGCTCGCGGAGCACCTGCGTGAGCTGCGCAATAGGCTCCTGAAGGCGGTCCTGGCGATCTGCCTGGTGACGGCCGTCGCGCTGTTCTACTACAAGGACATCGTTGACTTCCTGATGAAGCCGGTGCTGGAAGCCGTCGGCTGCAAGGGCGTGTCCGTCTCCGATATGGGGTCTGACGACGGCGCCGACAAGTGCGCCCACTTCACCGTCAACGGCCTGCTGTCGCCGTTCACGATCATGCTCAAGGTCTCCTTCATGACCGGCTTGGTCATTTCCACGCCGGTGTGGCTGTACCAGTTGTGGGCGTTCCTCGCGCCCGGTCTGCACAAGCAAGAAAAGAAGTATTCGGTCGCCTTCGTGGCCGCCGGAGTGCCGCTCTTTGTGGGCGGCGCTTTCTTTGCGTACGCGATCTTGCCCACCACGGCGGAGGTGTTGCTCGACTTCACCCCGGAAGACGCCAACAACCTGCTGCCGTTGGACGACTTCCTGGACCTGCTGACCCGCATGGTCGTCGTCTTCGGCCTCGCCTTTGAGTTGCCGTTGGTGCTGGTGCTCCTCAACTTCGGCGGCGTCGTCACTGGCCGCCGCATGCTCGGCTGGTGGCGGGCGATGATCATGGGCATCACCGTGTTCGGCGCCGTGGCAACGCCGAGCACCGACCCGGTGGGCATGTTCGCCCTCGCGGGTCCGGTCACGCTGCTGTACTTCCTGGCCGTTGGTATCTCGTTGATCAATGACCGGCGCAAGGCGAAGCGGCGTGCCAACGACCCCGACTTCGGCATGGACGATGACGAGGCGTCCCTTTCGCATACGCCCGAGGCGGTGGACGACGTGGAGACGGTCGCGGCGGGCGGGGCGCCGGTCGAACCGGGAGCCGATGAGCGCGGCGGCTTGGAGCGCAACCGGCGCACCGGCTACGACGACATCACCTGACCCGGTAGATTCCGTGCGTGACCAGCGATATCACTCTCTTCGTGAACCCCACAGCGGGCCGGGGCCGAGGCGCGCGAGCCGCGCAGCCGGCGGCGCGGGTGCTCCGAGAGGCAGGGTTCCATGTGCGGACGGTCATCGGCGCTGACGCCGATGACGCGCTAAGTCGGGCCCGGGAAGCGGTATCGGGCGGCACGGGAGCGCTGGTAGCCGTCGGGGGTGACGGCATGACCTCGCTCGCCCTTCAGGCAGTGGCCGGTACTGGCACCCCGCTTGGGGTGGTCGCGGTGGGCACTGGCAATGACTTCGCGCTGGCCACGGGGCTGCCGGTGCGCGACCCCGCCGCCGCGGCCCGGACGATCGCGGCCTCGCTCACAACGGATGGCGGGCGACCGGTCGATATCGGCCGGGCCGGGGACACCTACTTCGGCACCGTCCTGGCCTCCGGCTTCGACTCCCGCGTCAATGACCGCGGCAATCGGATGCGCTGGCCCTCGGGGCGCTTCAAGTACGACCTGGCGATGCTGGCCGAGTTGGCCGGGCTGCGGCCCATCACGTACCGGATGCGCCTGGACGACGGGGCCGATGAGGAGATCCAGGCGACGCTCATCGCGGTCGGCAACGGCTCCTCGTACGGCGGTGGGATGCGCATATGTGGTCAGGCGCGGCTCGACGATGGGCTCTTTGACGTCACGGTGGTCGGCCCGTGCACCCGGGCCACGTTGCTGCGGGTCTTTCCGCGGGTTTACCGGGGAACTCACTTCAGCCATCCCGCGGTGACCACGCACCGGGTGGCGAAGATCTCCCTCGCGGCACATGGGCTCACCGGGTACGCGGACGGGGAGCCGCTTGGCGCGCTGCCGCTGACGGCCGTGACCGTTCCGGGGGCAGTGCGGCTGCTGGGCGCATGAGGCCGGTCTGAGGTGATGGGGTTGTTGGGGGAGGGGCCCGAGCCGAGGCGTGCGGCTGCTGGGCGGGGCGGCCCCGTGGGAGCCCGGTGCTGGTAAAGATCGAGTGCGTTGTCATAGGTGGCCGGTAGGCTCGTACGTACGATGACCGACGAGCTATCTCCCGCCGAGCGTTACGCCCAGGCCCGCCTGCGAGCGGCCGACCAGGCCACGGCTCTCGCTCCGTTCCGCGAGATGTACGAATTCGACCTCGACCCGTTCCAGATCGAGGCATGCAAGGCACTCGAATCGGGCAAGGGCGTGCTGGTCGCCGCCCCTACCGGTTCCGGGAAGACGATCGTGGGCGAGTTCGCCGTCCACCTGGCCCTGACCGGGGGCCGCAAGTGCTTCTACACCACGCCCATCAAGGCGCTGTCGAACCAGAAGTACGGCGACTTCGTCAAGCGCTACGGCGCCGACAAGGTTGGCTTGCTGACCGGCGACAACAGCGTGAACTCCGATGCACCGGTGGTCGTGATGACCACCGAGGTGCTGCGCAACATGCTCTATGCGGGCTCGCGTTCGCTGGAGGGCCTTGGCTATGTGGTCATGGACGAGGTGCACTACCTCTCCGACCGCTTCCGGGGTGCCGTGTGGGAGGAAGTGATCATTCACCTCCCGGAGTCGGTGACGCTGGTCTCCTTGTCCGCGACGGTCTCTAATGCCGAGGAGTTCGGCGACTGGCTGGATACCGTGCGCGGCGATACCGAGGTGATCGTCTCCGAGCATCGGCCGGTGCCGCTGTGGCAGCACGTGCTCGCGGGGCGGCGGACCTACGACCTCTTCGAGGAGAAGGACAGCCCCGAGGGCGCTGCCGGTGCCGGCCGCCGCGAGGTCAATCCTGACCTGGTACGGCTGGCCAGAATGGAGAACAGCCGCCCCAGCTTCGGCGGCGACAAGCGGCGCGGGCGGAACATGCGGGAGGCGGACCGGGAGCGTGAGCGGCGCGCGCGTAGCCGGATCTGGACCCCCAGCAGAGCCGAGGTGATCGACCGGCTCGATGCGCAGGGCCTGCTTCCGGCGATCACCTTCATCTTCAGCCGCGCGGGCTGCGAGGCGGCCGTGCAGCAGTGCCTGTTCGCGGGGCTACGGCTGAACGACGACGCTGCGCGGGCCCGGGTGCGGACGATCGTGGAGGAGCGCACGGCGTCCATCCCCGATGAGGATCTGCACGTCCTGGGCTACTTCGAGTGGCTTGAGGGCCTGGAGCGGGGCATTGCCGCGCACCACGCCGGGATGCTGCCGACCTTCAAGGAGGTCGTCGAGGAGCTGTTCGTCAAGAACCTGGTCAAGGCCGTGTTCGCCACCGAGACGCTGGCGCTTGGCATCAACATGCCGGCGCGGACGGTGGTCCTGGAGAAGCTGGTCAAGTGGAACGGTGAGCAGCACGCCGACATCACACCCGGCGAGTACACGCAGCTCACCGGCCGGGCAGGACGGCGTGGCATCGACGTCGAGGGCCATGCGGTGGTGCTGTGGCAGCGCGCCATGGACCCGACTGCGCTCGCCGGTCTCGCCGGAACCCGTACGTATCCGCTGCGCTCGTCCTTCCGCCCCTCGTACAACATGGCGGTCAACCTCGTCTCGCAGTTCGGCCGGCACCGCTCGCGGGAGCTTCTTGAGACCTCGTTCGCGCAGTTCCAGGCGGACAAGGCAGTCGTCGGGATTTCCCGGCAGGTGCAGCGTAACGAGGAGGGCCTTGACGGTTATCGCGCCTCCATGACCTGCCACCTCGGCGACTTCGAGGAATACTCCCGGCTGCGGCGCGACCTGAGCGACCGGGAGACGGAACTGGCCAAGCAGGGCACAGCGCAGCGCCGGGTGGCGGCGGCGACGGCGCTGGAGAAGCTCAAGCCGGGCGATGTGATCCAGGTGCCCACCGGAAAGTACGCGGGGCTCGCCCTGGTGCTTGAGCCCGGGCTGCCCGCTGGGCGCACCAACGGGCACCGCGGGTTTGAGCACCACGATGGGCCGCGGCCCCTGGTGCTCACCGCTGAGCGGCAGGTCAAGCGGTTGGCCCCGATGGACTTCCCGGTTCCGGTGGAGGTGCTGGAGCGGATGCGCATCCCCAAGTCGTTCAACGCGCGCAGCCCGCAATCGCGCCGCGACCTGGCGTCGGCGCTGCGTACCAAGGCAGGCCACCACGAGCCGCACCGCCGGCGTAAGGATCGGTCGGTGGCGGCGGACGACACCGAGATCGCCCGGTTGCGCACGGAGATCAGGGCCCACCCCTGCCATGGTTGCGCGGAGCGTGAGGACCACGCCCGGTGGGCTGAGCGGTACCACCGGCTGCGGCGGGACACCCAGCAGCTTGAGCGGCGCATCGAGGGCCGTACGAACACCATCGCGCGCACCTTCGACCGGATCTGTCGGCTGCTGACCGAGCTTGGCTACCTCCTTGGTGACGAGGTCACCGAGGACGGGCGGCGGCTGGCACGGCTGTACGGCGAGCTCGACCTGTTGGCCAGCGAATGCCTGCGGGACGGCGTCTGGGAGGGGCTCAAGCCCGCCGAACTGGCGGCGTGTGCATCAGCGCTGGTGTACGAGGCGCGGTCGGCGGACGACGCGGTGGCGCCGAAGCTGCCGACCGGGGCCTCGAAGGAGGCGCTGGCAGAGATGGTGCGCATCTGGGGGCGGCTCGACGCGCTGGAAGAGGACCACAAGATCAACCAGGCGGAAGGCGTCGGACAGCGCGAGCCGGACCTCGGCTTCGCCTGGGCCGCCTACCGCTGGGCGTCCGGGCATGGGCTCGACGATGTGCTCCGTGAGGCGGAGATGCCGGCCGGAGACTTCGTGCGCTGGTGCAAGCAGCTCATCGATGTGTTGGGTCAGATCGCCGCGGCGGCCCCGCCGGGCGGCACGGTGGCGCGCAGCGCGCGCAAGGCCGTGGAGGGGCTGTTGCGGGGGGTCGTGGCGTACTCGTCGGTGGGGTGACGTCCGGGGCGGTAGCCGGGTGCGGGTTTAGTCGGGTCGGGGTGCGGCATCGGCGGGCCCGGCCGGGGTGGACGCCCGGCCGGGCGGCGTGCTGAGGAGCGCGGATCGACAGCGCGTGGGCCGGGCGCCCGGCCGCTCGGCCCTCAAGGTCGCACGCAGGCGGGTCAGGTGGTGGGCGTGTGCCGGGTGTTGCGCTCTTGCTCGGCCTCGACCTGCTCGTTCCACTCGCGCTTCGACGCCTGCCAACCGTCCTCGTTGTGGCCCTGGCGCCAGTAGCCCGAGATCGACAGCCGCTCGCGGGGAACCTCGTGCTCGATGCGCAGTTGGCGGCGGATTTCCTTGACGAAGCCGGCCTCGCCGTGGACGAAGGCGTGGACGTCGCCGGGCGGAAACGACAGAGACCGGACCGCCTCGGTCAGCTTGGTGCCGACCCGGGCATCATCGCGGTACAGCCAGTGCACGGTGGCGCCCGCCACCTCGGCCAGCGGCTGGCGCTCCGACGCGTCCGCGACCTCGATAAAGACATGCGCCGGCGCCACGGGCCCGGCTTCGGCCGCCAGCCGTTCGAGGGCAGCGGCGATAGCCGGCAGCGCGCTCTCGTCACCCGCCAGGAGGTGCCAGCCGGCGTCGGGAAGGGGGGCATAGGCACCGCCGGGGCCGTTGAAATAGATCTCCTCGCCCGGCTTGACGCTGCTCGCCCAGGGGCCGGCTACGCCCTCGTCGCCGTGCACCACGAAGTCAACCGCCAACTCGCGGCTGGCCGGGTCCCAGGTGCGTACCGTGTAGGTGCGGGTCACCGGCCACTGGTGGCGCGGCAGTTCGGCGCGGATGTGCTGGATGTCAAAGGGCTCGGGGTAGCTCACGCCTTCGATGGGGAACAGCAGCTTGACGTAGTGGTCGGTCCACTCGCCCGCATTGAAGGCCGCCAGCCCCTCGCCCCCAAGCACCACGCGCACCATGTGCGGGGTGAGCTGCTCGGTGCGAATCACTCGTCCCCGGTGGAGCTGCTGCTGCTTGCGGGCCGGACGCTCTGCCACGGTGCCTCCAGTGCGAAGATAAAAGTTAGGTTTACCTAACTTAACAGCTCACCTCTGTAGGGTCATGATCAGCCTGCTCAAGGATGTGCCAAGTCCCCAGCGTGTAGTGAGTGCATCCAGTGCCTCGGGATGGCGCGGCGTGGTCGGCAACGCCGGGTCGAAGGCGGGCAGCGTGACATCGGTGGCTACGCGGACGACGCGAGGGGCGACAGCCACATAGTCCTTGGCCTCGACCAGCCGCTTGCGCTGGGCCGGGGTCAGCTTGGAGGTCGGATCTGCTGCCGCCGCCATGATCCCGGCCAGGTCGCCGTATGCGGCCAGTAGCTTGGCCGCGGTCTTCTCGCCGACGCCGGGCACGCCCGGCAGGCCGTCGCTGGGGTCGCCGCGCAGCAGGGCCAGATCCGCGTAGCCGGAGCCGTCCACGCCGTACTTCTCGCGCAGCCACTCCTCATCCACGGTTTGCAGCGTGCCAACCCCCTTGATCGGGTAGAGCACACGGGCCTGGCGGGCATCGCTGACCAACTGGTAGAGGTCGCGGTCGCCGGTGACGATGTCCACCGGGCTGCTCGCACGAGTGGCGAGGGTGCCGATCACATCGTCTGCCTCGTAGCCCGGCGCGCCGACCCGTGCGATGCCGATCGCGTCCAGCACCTCTTCGATCACCGGGACCTGCGGGGAGAGGGTGTCGGGGATCCCCTCCGGGTAGTCGCCCGAGTGCGGCGCATGCTCGCCCGGCTGAGCTGCGGACTGGTCATTGGCGACCCGATGCGCCTTGTAGGAGGGGATGAGCTCCACTCGCCACTGGGGCCGCCAGTCGGCGTCCATGCAGGCGACGAGGTCGTCGGGGCGGTGGTCCTGCACCAGGCGGGCGATGAAGTCGAGGAGGCCGCGTACGGCGTTGACGGGCGTGCCGTCCGGGGCCCGGACCGAGTCGGGTACGCCGAAGTAGGCGCGGAAGTAGAGGGAAGCGGTATCGAGGAGCATCAGGCGTCGGGTCACGCCCTGATGATGCCGCACCCTAAAACACGTATGGGTTGTGAGGTGGGACACGAACGGGTTTGTCCCAAGTGTTCCAGGGCAGGCACCGACCCGGAGCGGACCCTGTAGCGCATTCAACTATTGCATTGGGCACGTGGGCTGGCGGGCCGGAACCGCCCGCTCCACGACCTGTCTCCCGCCTGCGCGGGAAGCCCCCGCCCGGGGGCCTGGGTCGTTTTGAGTTCGACCCGAGAGGTGTATGTGTCCAGGCTGCGAGCCGAGCACTTGTACAAGGTCTTCGGTAGACGACCGAAGGCGGCGGTGGCTGCCCTGGAGGGCGGCACCAGCCGTGATGAGCTGCGGTCCCAGGGGACGACCGCGGCCGTGATCGACGCGTCGTTCTCCGTCGAGGCGGGCCAGATATTCGTCGTCATGGGGCTGTCCGGATCAGGGAAGTCAACCCTGCTGCGCATGCTGAACGGGCTGCTTGAGCCCACCGCGGGGCAGGTGCTCTACGACGGCCAGGACCTGACCCAGTTGAGCCCGCGTGAGCTGCGCAAGGTGCGCTCGCAGAAGATCAGCATGGTGTTCCAGCACTTCGCGCTGTTCCCGCACCGCAGCGTCCTGGAGAACGCGGCCTACGGGCTTGAGGTGCAGGGCCTGCCGCGGGCGGCCCGCGAGAAGCGTGCCATGGAAGCCCTGGAGATGGCCGGTCTCGCCGGCTGGGAGAAGTCCTGGCCCGATGAGCTGTCCGGCGGCATGCAGCAGCGTGTGGGCCTGGCTCGCGCGCTGGCCACCGACGCCGACCTGCTCTTGATGGACGAGTCGTTCAGCGCGCTGGACCCGCTGATCCGGCGCGATATGCAGGACCAGCTCCTGGAGCTGCAAAAGCGGCTGAAGAAGACCATCGTCTTCATCACCCACGACCTCAACGAGGCCATGCGCCTTGGCGACCAGATCGCCATGATGCGCGACGGCCAGATCGTACAAACCGGCAACGCCCAGGACATCCTGGTCACCCCGGCCAACGAGTACGTGGCCTCCTTCACCCAGGATGTGGACCGCTCCCGGGTGCTCACGGCGGGGGCCATCATGGCCGAGCCAGCCAGCGTACGCACCGCTGCCGCGGACGGCGGCGCGCCCCGCACCGCGCGTGAGGTGCTGGCCGCGGCGCCCGCCACTGTCATGGCGGACACCCCGATCATCGAGCTGTTCGCGCCCTGCTCCACCAGCTCCGAGCCGGTCGCCGTGGTGGACGAGGCGGGCGAGCTGATCGGCGTCGTACCGGCTGCCCGGCTGCTGGCCGTGCTCGGCGACCCCACCCGGTCCACCGAGCCACGGGCCGTGCCACCGGGTCCGGAGCTGCGCAAGGGCAGCGAGACCAGCGAGACCAGCCCAGCCAACCCAGCCAACACAGTCAACACAGCCAGCCCAGCCAACAAGAGCAGCAAGACGAACACAGCCAGCACAGCCAGCACAGCCAGCACAGCCAGCACGGCCAACACAGCAGCGATAGGCAAGGGTGCTGGCGATCCGGCAGGTGCTGCCAACGACGGCACGGCGGAGGGCAAGGTGACCGCAGGTGCCTAGGTTGAACCTCGGAAAGTGGATCGACTCGGGGATCACCTACCTCCGAGAACACCTGGACTGGCTCTTCGACTTCATCTCCCAGGTCGTCGATGGCATGTACCAGGGGGTGCATGACGTCCTGGCGGCGCCCGAACCGCTGCTGTTCGCGGGCATCCTCGCGGTCATCGCCTGGTGGCTGCGCGGCGCGCTCGCGGGGGTGGTGGCCTTCGTCGGCTTCGCCCTCATCGACTCGATCCAGCAGTGGGACGAGGCGATGGAGACGCTGTCGCTGGTCCTCGTCGCGGGCTTCATCACCATCGCCTTCGCGGTGCCGCTGGGCATCTGGGCGGCACGCAACCGCGCGGTCAGCACCCTGTTGCGGCCGGTACTCGACTTCATGCAGACGATGCCCGCCTTCGTCTACCTCATCCCCGGCATCTTCTTCTTCGGCGTCGGCGTGGTTCCCGGAGCCATCGCCACCGTCGTCTTCGCGATGCCGCCCAGTGTGCGGATGACCGAACTCGGCATCCGGCAGGTGGACGAGGAACTGGTCGAGGCGGCCGAGGCGTTCGGCACCAGCCCGCGCCGCACCCTCATCGGCGTACAGCTCCCCCTGGCGCTGCCCACCATCATGGCGGGCATCAACCAGGCGATCATGCTGGCCCTTTCCATGGTCGTGATCTCCGGCATGGTCGGCGGCGGCGGGCTCGGCTCCTCCGTCTTCGAGGCGATCAGCTCGGTCGATGTGGCGCTCGGCTTCGAGGGCGGCCTCGCGGTGGTCATCCTCGCGATGTACCTGGACCGCATGACCGGCGCGCTCAACCAGCGGGTCTCGCCGCTGGGCCGCCGCGCGCTCGCCAAGCGCACGGCCAACGCCACCCAGGGCATGAAGGTCCTGGAGTGGCGGCCGGCGACCTCGGTCGCCACGGTCGGCGTCGTGGTGCTCGCGCTCGTCGCCGGCGGCATGAACGTCTTCGGTGACGAGGACGAGGGACCCGACGTCGCTACCACCGCCAACGTCGGCCAGGGCCGCTCCATCGACATCGGCTACATCAACTGGGACGAGGGCGTCGCTTCCACGTATTTGTGGAAGGAAGTCCTCGAACAGCGCGGCTTCACGCCCAAGGCGCAGTCGTACGAGGTCGGCGCGCTCTACACCGGCATGGCCGCGGGTGACATCGACATACAGACCAACTCCTGGCTGCCCGTCACCCATGAGTCGTACTGGAAGACGTACCACGACAAGCTGGAAGACCTCGGCTCCTGGTACGGGCCGACCTCCCTGGAGATCGCCGTCCCCTCCTACGTCAAGGGCGTCAAGACCCTCGATGACCTCAAGGGCAAGGCGGGCACCTTCGACGGGAAGATCATCGGCATCGAGCCGGGCGCGGGCGAGATGAAACTCTTGAAGGACAAGGTTCTGCCCGGGTACGGGCTCGATAAGAAGTACAAGCTCGTCAGCGGCTCCACCGCCGGCATGCTCTCCCAACTGGAGCGCTCCTACGCCAAGCAGGAGCCGGTCGCGGTCACGCTGTGGTCCCCGCACTGGGCGTACAGCAAGTACGACCTCACCAAGCTGAAGGACACCAAGGGCGCATTCGGCTCGGGTGACCGTCTCCACCTGCTCGCGCGCAAGGGCTTCGCGAAGAAGGAGCCGGAGGTCGCCCGGTGGATGAAGGACTTCACGCTGGACGAGAAGCAGCTCACCACGCTGGAGCAGTCGATCCAGGATGCCGGTAAGGGCAACCAGCAGCAGGGCGTGCGCGCCTGGTTGGACAAGAACCCCGGGATGATCGACAAGGTCGCCCCCATCGCCGGAGCCGAGGCCAAGGGCAAGCAGGCGGGTGCGGCACCGCACATCGGCTACTTCCCGTGGGACGAGGACGTCGCCACGACGTACTTGTGGAAGAACGTCTTGGAGCGGCGCGGCTACAAGCCGAAGGTCAAGCAGTACGACGTCGGCTCGATGTTCACCGGCATGGCCGCCGGGCAAATAGATGTCGAATTCGACGGCTGGCTACCGGTCGCACAGAAACAGTATTGGGACAGATACAAGAACGACCTTGTCGATATCGGCGCGTGGTACGACAAGACCTCGCTCGAACTCGCCGTGCCGTCTTACGTAAAGGACGTGAAGTCCCTCGCGGACCTCAAGGGCAAGTCCGGCAAGTTCAAGGGCAAGATCGTCGGAATCGAGCCGGGTACCGGCGAGATGAAGCTGCTCAAGGACAAGGTGCTGCCGGCGTACGGCCTGGACAAGGAGTACGAGGTCACCGACGCCGGCTCGCCCGCGATGCTCGCCGAGTTGGAGCGCGCCTACAAGAAGCAGGAGCCCATCGCGGCCGTCCTGTGGACTCCGCACTGGGCGTACAGCAAGTACGAGTTGACGAAGCTCGCCGACCCCAAGAAGGCGTTCGGGGCGAACAACGAAATCCGCTCGCTTGGCCACAAGTCCTTCCCGAAGAAGTATTCCGAGTTCTACGGGTGGCTGAAGAACTGGCACATGAGTGAGCAGGAGCTCGCCAGCCTGGAGGCGTCGATTCAAGATGCCGGCAAGGGCAAGGTCGAAATGGGCGTGCAGAAGTGGATGGACGCCCACCCCGGAATCGTCGAGAAGATGGCTCCGGTGAGCTAACAGTGAGCTAACAGTGAGCTGACTGGCGCGTCTCGCGGCAGGCCGCTCAGGAAGTGGTGCGGGTCGGCTGTGTGGCCGGCCCGCACTGCGTGCCGCGGGGCACTCAACCGCCGCCGTGGCCCGGTACGTTCCGGGCCGCGGCGGCGTCGTACGGTGGGGGCATGACCCAACCTAGGCGTGCTGGCGCCCGGCGCACGGCCGTGCGCCGGGTGGTGTCCCTGGTTCCCTCGCTCACCGAGGCGGTCGCCGTGACCGCCCCCGGGCTGCTGGTGGGGGCAACGGACTGGTGCAGCCATCCGGTGGACCTGGCGGTGGAGCGGATCGGCGGAACCAAGAATCCGGACACCGGCCGCATCGTCGCCCTGGCGCCCGACCTGGTCATCGCGAACGAGGAAGAGAACCGCGAGCCCGACCTGGCTGCCCTGCGGGCGGCCGGATGCGATGTTTTGGTCACCGAGGTGCGGAATCTGGAGCAGGCCTTCAGTGAGCTGCACCGGGTGCTCGTGGACGGTTGCGGGCTCGCCCGCCCCGGCTGGCTCGACGAGGCGGCTGCGGCCTGGCAGGCGGCGGCGGACTGGCGTCCGGCAGGCGAGCCGCAGCGCAACGCCGTGGTGCCGGTGTGGCGGCGGCCGTGGATGGTGCTCGGCCGCGACACCTTCGCCGGAGATCTGCTGGCCCGACTTGGCGTCCGCCAGCTGTACGCCGACCACGCCGAGCGCTATCCCCGCATCCCGCTGGCGGAGTTGCACGCCCGCGGCGCCGATCTGGTGGTGCTGCCCGACGAGCCCTACCGTTTCGCCGCGGACGACGGCCCCGAGGCGTTTCCCGCACTGCCCGCCGCGCTGGTCAGTGGGCGCCACCTCACCTGGTACGGGCCCTCGTTGGCGGCGGCTCCCGCCGTGCTACGCGACGCCCTGGACCGAGCGCGCTGACCCAGCTGCTGCCGCTTGCTCTGTCACCGGCTGCGTCACCTGCTGCGTCACCGGCTCTGTCACCGGCTCCGCCGCCGCGGCGGACTCGCGCGCAGGCGCCGGGTGGTCCGGGGCCAACAGGGTGCCTCGGGCGATGCCCGCTACGGTGCGTACGCTTGCGACCGCCCAGGCCAGGACCAACAACGCGTACAGCCCAACGGCCAGCCAACGCAGCGCCGCCAGATCGGTGTGCCGGGCCAGCACGGCCGCACCGGTGACGCAGGTGCCGACCGGGAAGGTGAAGGCCCACCAGGTCATCGCGTACGGCATGCCGCCCCGCACGGCCCGCACCACCAGCGCTGCGGCCAGCGCGAGCCACAGCAGCGCGAAGCCCATGACGGGCACCCCGTAGAGCACGGCGAAGGCGGCCATCGCGTCCGGATACGGGGCGCGGATCGCGCCGGGCGCGACGATGGCGAGCTGCCCCACGGCGGTCGTGGACTGGCCCAGCGGCCCAAGGACGAGGAAGAGCGTGGGCGTGAGGGCGAGCGGCGGCGGCCCGTACCGCAGCAGCCCGGCGACGATGATCGGGAGCAGCACCAGCGTGCCCAGCAGGCTGAGCCCAAACAGCGCGTAGCAGGCCAGCAACATCGCCTCCCGCCACTGGCCCGTCGGCAGATGAGGCACAAGCGCCGGGCCGAGAGCGGCCGACACCATGGGGGCGACCACCGGCAGCAGCCATACGGGCGAGGCGTCACCGGGGCCGATCCGATGCCGGGCGATCATCAGATACGGGACGCCCGCGGCGGCCAGCAGCGCGACCGCTGTGCCCGCCAGCCACAGCCCGGCGTCCACGGCGACGGCGGCCCGCGTACCGATGACCTCCCCGCCCACCGCCAGCGTGCCGCCGCCGACCGCGAGCAGCGCCATGGCCGCACACCCGTAGAACGGGGCGACGGCGGGGTCCAGGAGATGGGCGCGGGCCTGGTCGCCATGGCGCGCCCAGTGCGTGGCCCGCGCGCCTAGCAGCGCCACCAGCAGGAGCGCGGACAGCACCCACACCCCGGCGCACGCGGCGCGCGTTCCCGGCACATCGACCGGTAGTACCACTCCGGCGCTGGCCACGATGGCGGTGCCCATGACGGTCGCGTACCAGTTCGGCCCGAGGGAGCGCACGCTGATCCGGGCCGTGCGGGTGCGATGCGGGAGGGCGGGTGAAGTCCGGGACGGCAGGGTGGGTGCGGTGGTGGCCATGGAACAACCTTGACGCGGTTGAACTTCGCCGACCAGGACCGATATGTCTATGGGGACATAGGCTGAGGTTATGAGTGCCGAGGGTAGTGGCGACGCCAGGGGCAGGGCTGGCAGGGCTGGCAGGGCTGGGAGGAGAGCCGGGGACGAGGGTGCGGCGCGAGTGCCGCTCGCGCATCGGGTGCCCGACCTCGGGGCGCTGGAGTTGCTGCTCTTCGTCGCCCGGCTCGGCAGCCTGGGGCGGGCCGCCCGGGAGATGGGCATCAGCCAGCCCGCCGCGAGCAGCCGCCTCAGGGCCATGGAGCGGCAACTCGGCGTCGTCCTCGTGGAGCGCTCGCCGCGCGGCTCACGGCTGACCGATGCCGGAGCGCTGGTCACCGACTGGGCGCGGCGGATCGTGGAGGCGGCCGAGGCGTTTGACGCGGGCGCGCACGCGCTGCGCGACCGCCGCGACTCGCGGCTGCGGGTCGCGGCGAGCATGACCATCGCCGAATATCTGCTGCCGGGTTGGCTGATCGCGCTGCGCGGGGGCCGGCCAGGTACGGCGGTCTCGCTGTACGCGGCGAACTCGTCCGTCGTCGCGCAGCGGCTTCGCGAAGGCGCGGCCGATCTGGGCTTCGTCGAGGGCACGGACGCGCCGGCGGGTCTTGACGGCGCGATCATCGGCCATGACCGACTCGTCGTCGTCACCGCCCCATCGCACCCCTGGGCGCGACGGCGCGGCCCGGTGGCGCCCGAGGAACTCGCGGCGACGCCGCTCATCTTGCGCGAGCGCGGCTCGGGCACTCGGCAGGTGTTGGATGCGGCGCTGCGCGCGCACGGTGGGCTGGCCGAGCCGCTGCTCGAACTCGCCTCCACCACGGCGGTCAAGTCCGCAGCCGTGAGCGGCGCTGGCCCGGCCGTGCTCAGCGAACTGGCGGTGGGGGACGAGTTCTCCACGCGCCGGTTGGTCGAGGTGCCGGTCGATGGAGTGCGGCTGCGCCGTGATCTGCGGGCCGTGTGGCCGGTGGGCGAGCGACCTGCGGGCCCGGCCCGGGACCTGCTGGGGCTGACGCGGGGGAGGGGGTAGCGGGCGTTCGAACCGGTAGGGGGCGTGGTGTGGGGGAGGTGCGGCGACGGCGTCAGCCTGCGGCTGCCGTCACCAGGGCCCGCATGACGCGGGTGTCGTCGCCCGCCTCCGGGTGCCACTGCACCGCCAGTGTGAAGGCGCGTCGCTGCGGGTACTCCAGTGCCTCCACCGTGCCGTCGGCCGTGTGAGCCGAGGCGATGAGGCCCGATCCGATGCGGCTGACCCCCTGGTGGTGGTACGTCGGCACGGCCACGGCCTCGGGTAGCACCGTGGCCAGGAGGGTGCCAGGCACCGGCGTCACCTCGTGCCGGGCGAACACCCCGGGCGGCCCGGCGTGCCCGTTGTCTTCCACCGTGTCTGGCAGGTGCTGGATCAGCGTGCCACCGCGTACGACGTTCAGCAGCTGCATCCCCCGGCAGATCCCGAGCAGCGGTAGGCCGCGCCGCAACGCTGCCTCGATGAGGGCCAGTTCCCAGGCGTCACGTGCGCGGGCGGGTGGTCCCGTCATGGGGTGCGGCTCGGCCCCGTACCGTACGGGCTCCACGTCAGGACCGCCCGCGATGACCAGACCGTCGAGGCGCGCGATGGCCGCTTCGGCGGCGCCCGGCGTCTCATCCGGCGGCAGCAGCGCGGCGAGGCCCCCCGCGCGCTGCACGAGGCGGTGATAGCCGGCCGGCAGCAGGGCCGCGGGCAGCCGCCATACGCCCCAGCTCACCGTGGTCTCCAGATATGTGCTGATGCCGATGAGCGGCTGGGGCATGAACTCCTCCGGTCGGGTGGCGGTGCCGAGGGCGGCGCGGGTCCGGGTGGCGGGGCCCGAGGGCGAGGGGGCCCGTTGGGTGCTGGACAGGGGCGGCGCTGGCCCGCAGCGGTACGGGCCCGCGATGGTGGGGCTGCCCGGTCAATCCCGGGTCAGGTCGGCCTGCGCCGCTGCGAGGGCCGCGAACTCCTCCTCGGGCGCTGCGGCGACCAGCCGATGCCGACTGTAGAAGGCGAAGTAGGCCAGGGCCACGCCGTACACGCCCAGCGTGATGAACGCCGCCCGCTGGTCCACCAGGAACGTCGCCGCCAGGGCCGAGCAGGCGAGTATGAACGCAATCGACGAGGTCACCATGCCACCGGGGGTGCGATACGGGCGGGCGAGCTCCGGTTCGCGGCGCCGCAGGACCAGGTGGGACAGCGACATCAGCGCGTACGAGATGGTGGCGCCGAACACCGCCACGTTGAGCATCCGCGCCCCGTCGCCGCTCGCGGCAGCCAGCGTGAAGCCCAGCGCGCCGGGGACCAGCAAACCGAGGTAGGGGGACTTGCGGCGGTTGGTCAGCGACAGCACGCGCGGCAGATAGCCGGCCCGGGAGAGGGCGAAGAGCTGGCGCGATCCGGCATACGTGAGGGAGAAGAAGGAGGCGACCAGGCCGGCCAGCCCCGCATAGTTGACGATCCGGCTGAATACGGTCGGTTCGCCATCCGGCTGGAGCGCCTGGACCAGCGGGTCGCCCACGCCGGAGATCGCGGCCGAACCGCGTGCCCCGGTCGCGGTGACGAAGGTGACCAGCGCGAGCAGCAGCAAGATGCCCATCGACCAGGCCATTGCCTTCGGTAGCGTACGAGCCGGGTCCCGGGTCTCCTCGGCCGCGAGCGGCACCCCTTCCACACCGAGGAAGAACCACATGCCGAACGGGAACGCCGCCCAGATGCCGAGGACCCCGAACGGCAGCCAGGAGTTCGCGCCGAAGGCATCTCGATCGGCGGGGATGTCGTTGAGCGAGTCCGCGGAGAACTCGCTGCCGGCGGCGAGCGCGAAGACGATCAGCGCGGCCACCGCCACGGCGGTCACGACGAGGCTGAAGCGCAGCGCCTCGCCCACCCCCCACAGATGGATGCCGATGAAGAGCACGAAACAGGCCAGGTACACCGGCCAGCCGGACTCCAGGCCGAACAAGCCCAAGGATTCGACGTATTCGCCGATGAACAGCGAGATCGCCGCCGGCGCCAACACGTACTCGATGAGGATCGCGGTGCCGGTGAGGAACCCGCCCCAAGGGCCCAGCGCACGGCGCGCGAAGCCGTAGCCACCACCCGCCGTGGGCAAGATCGCCGCCAACTCGGCCAGCGCGAACACCAGACAGGTGTACATCAGCCCCATCAGCACGGCGGCGATGGCCAGGCCACCGAAGCCGCCCTCGGCCAGCCCCGAGTCCCAGCCCGAGAAGTCTCCCGAGACGACGTAGGCGACGCCGAGCCCGGTGAGCAGCAGCGGACCTGCGCTGCCCCCGCGCAGGGTGCGTCGCTCCAGATAGGCGTCACTGCCGGAGGTGGCCGCATCGGCCGCATCGGCTCGGATGGCCGCGCCGGCCGTGCTCGGTGCGTTCGTCGTACTCGATGCGTCCGCCGTGCCAGAGGAGTTCTTGGGTGACTCGCCTTCTGGTGATGAGGCGATCAGCTCAGGTCCTTCGGCCATGGGGGCGCTCCTGCATGCCGGGGCAAAGGTGTGGCTGCATACCTTTGCCCTCTCTTGCGAAGCGCGCAAGACCCCTTGCGTAAAGCGCGGGTAACGAACGGGAGGCACCCACGGCTCAGCGCCCCGCCACCCCGCCACCCCGACTCCCCACCACCCCAACTCCCCATCACCCCAACTCCCCAACTCCTATGACAAAAAACCGCGCAGCAGCGCTGCCGTGCCCGTGCAGTGTTCGCGCATCACCTCGCGTGCGCCGTCCGGGTCGCCCTCGATCACCGCCTCCACCAGCGCGGTGTGCTGCGCTTGCGAGTGTTCCAAATTGCGGACCAGCAGGGGGATGCAGTCGAGCAGGTCATTCAGTCGGGCCCGTATCGCCGCGTACTGAGTGGCCAGCGAGGTGGAGCCAGCGAGCTCCGCCAGGGTGAGGTGGAACATCGTGTCCTGGCGGCGGTAGTCATCGAGCGCCGCGTCCCGCGTCCCATCCAGCGCGGCCCGCAACTGCCCGCTCTGTTCGGCGTCGAGGCCGTGCGTCGCACAAAGGCCCGCCGAGCCGACGTCGAGCACCTCGCGAAAGCGCAGCGTGTCCTCCAGGTCAACGTCCGCCACTCGGCGTCGCAACTCGCCTTGCGCAGCGCCGCCGGCGCTCGCGGTGAGCGGCCTGGCGCGTACGAAGGTGCCGCCGTACCTGCCGCGCCTGCTCTCCACCAGCCCCTGGTCCTGGAGCACTCGCAACACCTCGCGCAGCGTCACGCGGCTGATCCGCAGCCGCTCCGCCAACTCGCGCTCGGCGGGCAACCGTTCGCCGTACGACACCAGGCCGAGCCGTACGACCTGAAGTATTTGCTCCAGCGCCTCCTCGAAGCCGTTCCCGGCTCGGACGGGACGCAGCACCGGGGCCAGTCGGGCGAGCCGCGTGGGCCCCTGTTCCGGTGCTCCGCTGTCCTCGACGTTCATGTCCCACTCTCCCGCCGTGACCACTTCCCAATTAATGGTCTACGGGCCTACCTTATGACCTTTGGATGCACCGAAAGGAGGCCCGACCGTGGTTGATCGCACGCCCCCGCTTTCGGTCGGCGAGCTGAAGAGGCTTGTCGATGTCGGCGAGATCGACACCGTGGTCCTCGCCTTTACCGATATGCAGGGCCGGTTGCAGGGAAAGCGGTTCGCCGCCCGGTTCTTCCTGGATGAGGTGCTGGAGCGCGGCAGCGAGGGATGCAACTACCTGCTCGCGGTGGATATCGACATGAACACCGTGGACGGTTACGCCATGTCCTCCTGGGACCACGGCTACGGCGACTTCGCCCTGCGCGGCGACCGGGACACCTTGCGCCGGGTGCCGTGGCAACCGGGCACCGCCATGCTCACCGCGGATCTGGGCTGGCACGACGGCAGTCCGGTACTCGCCTCACCGCGCCAGGTACTCCGCCGCCAACTCGACCGGCTCGCGGAACGTGGCTGGAGCGCGCAGGCGGGCACGGAACTGGAGTTCATGGTCTTCAAGGACACCTACGAGCGGGCCTGGGACGCCGGATACCGCGGCCTGACCCCGGCCAACCAGTACAACGCCGACTACTCCATCCTCGCCACCGCACGCGTGGAGCCGCTGCTGCGCCGCATTCGCAAGGAGATGGGCGGGGCCGGGATGACGGTGGAGTCCGCGAAGGGCGAGTGCAATCTCGGCCAGCACGAGATCGTCTTTCGCTACGACGAGGCGCTCACCACCTGCGACCAACACGCTATCTACAAGACCGGCGCCAAGGAGATCGCGGCGCAAGAGGGCATGGCCGTGACCTTCATGGCCAAGTACGACGAGCGCGAAGGCAACTCCTGCCATATCCATCTCTCGCTACGGGACCCGGACGGCCGCCCCGTGTTCGCCGATGACGCCGACCCGTACGGCATGTCGGCGACCATGCGGCACTTCCTCGCGGGACAGCTCGCCGCGCTGCGCGAACTCACCTTGCTGTACGCACCGAACATCAACTCCTACAAGCGGTTTCGGCCCGGCTCTTTCGCGCCCACCGCCGTCGCCTGGGGCCCGGACAACCGCTCGTGCGCGTTGCGCGTGATCGGGCGCGGCGCCGGGCACCGGATGGAGAACCGGCTCCCCGGCGGCGACGTCAACCCCTACCTCGCCATCGCCGGCATGATCGCCGCGGGGCTGCACGGCGTGGAGCAGGCCCTGGAACTGCCGCAGCCGTGCACCGGCAACGCCTACGCCAGCGACGCCGAGCGGGTACCGGCCACCTTGCGCGACGCCGCCGACCTGTGGGAAGCCAGCCCCATAGCGCGGGCTGCCTTCGGCGATGAGGTGGTCGAGCACTATGTGCGGATGGCCCGCGTCGAGCAGGAGGCGTATGACGCCGCCGTCACGGACTGGGAGCGCTTTCGCTCCTTCGAACGCATGTGAGGAGTGAACCGTTGGCTGCCGAGGCGCCCCCGACCCAGCACCCCAGCGAGCATCCCACCGAGCACGAGGTGCTCAATCCGGCGACCGAGGAGGTGGTCGCCACCGTCCCCGCCACCACCCGCGAACAGACCGCCACCGCTGTCGCCCGCGCCACCGCCGCGCAGCGCACCTGGGCCGCGCTCGCCCCCGGCGACCGCGCCAAAATGTTGCGCGCCTTCGCCGCCACCATCGATCAACACATCGAGGAACTGGCCCAACTTGAGGTGCGCGAGGCAGGCCACCCCATTGCCAACGCCCGGTGGGAGGCGGGCAACGTCCGGGACTTGCTCGACTATGCGGCGGGGGGAGTGGAGCGACTGACCGGCAGCCAGATCCCGGTCGCCGGCGGAGTGAACATCACCTTTGCCGAGCCGCTCGGCGTCGTCGCCGTCATCGTGCCCTGGAACTTTCCGTTGCCCCTCGCCGCCTGGGGCCTGGCCCCGGCGCTGGCCGCCGGCAACGCCGTACTCCTCAAGCCCGCCGAGGCCACCCCGCTCACCGCGCTACGGCTGGCCGAACTCGGCCGCGCGGCCGGGCTCCCGGATGGCCTGTTCCAGGTGCTGCCGGGCGCGGGCCCGGTGGTCGGCGAGGCGCTGGTGGATCACCCGGGCATCGCCAAGGTGGTGTTCACCGGCTCCGCCCGGGTCGGCAAGCAGATCATGGCCAGGTGCGCGGGTCAGGTGAAGCGGCTGACCCTCGAACTCGGCGGCAAGAACCCCAACATCGTCTTCGCCGACGCCGATATCGAGCGGGCCGCTGCCGCCGCCCCCAGTTCCTTTCTCGACAACACCGGCCAGGACTGCTGCGCCCGCAGCCGCATCCTGGTCCAGCGTTCCGTCTACGACCGGTTCATGGAACTCCTGGAACCGGCAGTCCAGAGCTTCACCGTGGGCGATCCGGCCGACCCCGCGACCGCCATGGGCCCGTTGATCTCCGCGGCCCACCGCGCTCGCGTACGGTCCTACGTCGCCGAGGACACCCCCGCCGCCATCCGTGGCCAGGCGCCGACGGGCAAGGGCTTTTGGTACCCGGCGACGGTGGTGGAGGCGGCGCCCGGTGATCGGGTCGCCATCGATGAGATCTTCGGCCCGGTCGCCGTCGTGCTTCCCTTCGAGGACGAGGCGGATGCGGTACGGCTCGCCAACGACACCGCGTACGGGCTCTCCGGTTCCTTGTGGACCCGCGACGTGGGCCGCGCCCTCCGCGTCTCGCGTGCCGTCGCTGCCGGCAACCTCTCCGTCAACTCGCATAGCAGCGTGCGCTACTGGACCCCCTTCGGTGGCTTCAAGCAGTCCGGTCTCGGCCGGGAACTGGGCCCCGACGCGCTCGCGGCCTTCACCGAGACCAAGAACGTCTTCATCAGCACCGAGGAGAACTGACGTGACCGACCCCTCGTCCGCTGGCTCGCCCGATCCCTCGTCCGGTACCTCAACCGGCACCTCGTCCGCCGTTTCGGCCGCTGCGTCGGCGGCGCCGTCCACCGCCGAGCAGGCTCCCGTGTGCCGCCGGCTGGTGGCCCGTACCGCTGTGATCACCGGCGCGGGCAGTGGCATCGGCCTGGCCACCGCTCGCCGCTTCGCCTCCGAGGGCGCACGGGTGGTGTGTGCCGACATCGACGAGCGCGCGGGCCAGGCCGCCGCCGACGAGGTCGGCGGCCTCTTCGTGCACGTGGACGTCACCGACCAGGAGCAGGTCGAGGCGGCGTTCAAGGCCGCGTACGACACCTACGGCTCGGTGGACATCGCCTTCAACAACGCCGGCATCTCACCGCCGGACGACGACTCGATCCTCACCACCGGGCTCGACGCCTGGCAGCGGGTGCAGCAGGTCAACCTCACCTCTGTCTACCTGTGCTGCAAGGCAGCGCTCCCGTACATGCGACAGCAGAGCAAGGGCTCGATCATCAACACGGCCTCTTTCGTCGCCGTCATGGGCGCGGCCACCTCGCAGATCAGCTACACGGCATCCAAGGGCGGCGTGCTGGCCATGTCCCGCGAACTGGGCGTGCAGTTCGCCCGCGAGGGCATCCGGGTCAATGCCCTGTGCCCGGGCCCGGTGAACACCCCCCTGCTCAAAAAGCTGTTCGCCAAGGACCCGGAACGCGCCGCCCGCCGCCTGGTGCACGTGCCCGTTGGCCGCTTCGCTGAGCCGCAGGAGATCGCCGCCGCGGTCGCCTTCCTCGCCAGCGACGACGCATCGTTCGTCAACGCGGCACAGTTCCTGGTGGACGGCGGGATCGCCGGGGCGTACGTGACCCCCCTGTGACGCCTACAACCGCCCGTAACCGTCTGCGACGCTCGCCGGCCGCGCGGGCGAAGGACCGGGCCCCGGGGCGTCGCGCACGCCAGCGACCACCCCGGGACGGGCAGTTGATGCGGCCCGCGACGCTGCACCGCGTACGGGCATGGCCATAGGGTGACGGTGTGAGCATGACGACACCTCCCGGCTGGTACGCCGACCCCGACCACCAGGGCCCCGCGCCTGCCCCGGAGCGCTGGTGGGACGGGGCCGCGTGGACCGAAAGTCGCCGCGGCGCGCCATCGGTGCACGACGCGCAGACCATGCTGTCCACCCCGAGCGCATTGAGCCCGCCACCGGCGCCACCGGGCGCACCGCCCTACGGTCAGCCCCCGCAGCAGCCCCCCGGGTTCGCGCCGGGACCGGCAGCCGGGGCACCCTACGGCCCGCCCATGCCGGGAGCAGCTCCCGGTTACCCCGGCGGGTACCCCGGTTACCCCGGTGGGCCCGACGCCGGCGGCCCGCCGCCCGGACGCGGGCGGCGCAACGCGGTGGTTGCCACGGTGGGCGCCTTCGTGGTCGCCGCGATCGTCGCGGGCGTGGTCGTCCTTGGCGGTGACGATGGTGGGGGCGACGACAGCAACGAGGCAGGCCAGCCCAAGCCGTCATTCACCGTGCCCACCCCGGAGGAGAGCGGACCCGGCGGCGGCACCCCCACCGCGCCGA
Source organism: Streptomyces zagrosensis (assembly GCF_014203645.1). Taxonomy (GTDB): domain Bacteria; phylum Actinomycetota; class Actinomycetes; order Streptomycetales; family Streptomycetaceae; genus Streptomyces; species Streptomyces zagrosensis. The sequence goes on from NZ_JACHJL010000019.1 coordinate 98,981, forward strand.
GCCAAGCCGGGGACCGGGCCACCGACCCGGCGAACAGCATCAGCGTGCCCGTCTTGAGCCAGTGGACGGCGAACCCGCCGAACGCGGTGGGCCTCGGCATCACCACCTCGCCCTACCCCTGCCCCGACGACACCGCATCGACCTGCGTACGCGGTGGCGTCTTCTCCTTCGGCACGACCGGCAAGGGTTATCGGGCCACCACCGCCGAGGGCATAGCCAAGGAGGACATCGAGCGCAATGCCGAGGACTCCTACGGAGCGGGCCCGGGCGGCAAGCGCGCCGCGTACGGCGGCCTGAACGGACACGAGGAGCTCAAGGCGGAGCCGGTGACCGTCGCGGGCCAGTCCGGCTACCTCGTCCGCTGGAAGGCGGACACCAAGAAGGGCGACGACGGCTACGTGCAGTCCATCGCCTTCCCCGAGCCCGGCCAGGCCGCGGGCGGCCAGCAGACGATGGTCATCGTGCGGTTCGGCTTCGACGTCAGTGCCTCAGCCCCGCCGCTGTCGGCCATGGACGAGATCGTCCAGGGCATCGAGCCGGCGGCAGGGGACGGCGAAGGGGTCTGACCAACCGAACAAACCGAACAAACTGAACAAGGGGTCTGAACACACGGCGCGGGCCAGGCCGCGGCGCGCCTCCATCACGCGCCCGCCCCGGCCCGCGCGCCGGCATTCCAGGGCCCGCGCGCCAGCGCTCCGAACCCGCGCGCCTGCCCGGCCCGCGCGCCAGCGCTCCTGGCCCCACGAAGACACAAAAGACACAACAGGCCGCAGCAGGCTCCAGGCTCAAACAAACGTGTGGCCTTCGCCGCGGTACGTAGGCACCGTGTCCACCACCCGCTCGCCATCGATCAACTGCACCGCGGCAAAGCGCTCGCACAACTCCCCTGCCTTCGCGTGCCGGAACCACACCTTGTCCCCGATCAGCAGATCGTCCGCCGCCGCGCCGAGCAGCGGCGTCTGCACCTCGCCGACACCCTCGTGCGGGTCGTACCGCAGCCCGGCCGGGAAATGCGGCACCGGCAGCCGGTCGGCGCCCGCGGCGCCGGACGCGGGGTAGCCGCCACCCAGCACCGTCACCACGCCAACGCCGGGCCTGCGCACCACCGGTAGCGCGAACAGCGCAGCGGGCCGGCCGCGGAAGGACGAGTAGTGGTCGAATAGCCGTGGCACGTACAGGCCTGAGCCCGCGGCGATCTCCGTGACCGCCGCTTCCCTCGCCGTGTGCTGCACGCTGCCCGTGCCGCCGCCGTTCACGAACTCCAGGTCGGCGACCTGCCGCACGGCCCGTACCGCCGCCGCCCGGCGACCGGGCAACTCGCGCCGCGCGGCGGACTGGAGCAGCCGGATCGCCCGGGAGCGCACCGGATGCCCAGGGACGGCGTCCCCGACACCGGCGATGTGCCCCTCGTACGCCATGAGACCCACGAGCCGAAACCCGGGCCGCGCCGCGACCAAGCGGGCCAGCGCCACCAGTTGGGCGGGCTCGCGCAACGGTGAGCGCAGCGCCCCTATCCGCAGCGCGCCCCCCAGCAGCCGCAGCGAGGTGTCCCACTCCAGGCACACCCGCACCTCTTCGGTGCCGCCGCGCACGGCGTCGATCGCATCGAGCTGCACCGGGTCGTCGATCATCACCGTCACGGTGGCGGCCAACTTGGCATCGCTGGTCAGCGCCGCGTAGCCGGCGCGGTCGGCGGACGGGTAGGCAAGCAGCACATCATCGAAACCGGATCGGGCCAGCCACAAGGACTCGGCGAGCGTAAAGCTCAGCACGCCGGCGAAACCATCCTGCCGCAGCGCCCGCTTCAGCAGCGCGCGGCAGCGCACCGACTTGGTCGCCACCCGGAGCGGCTTGCCCTGCGCCCGCCGCACCAGGTCCCGCGCGTTGGCGTCGAACGCTTGCAGGTCGACCACCGCGAGCGGTGCGTCAAGATGGGCGGTAGCCCGGTCAAGACGGGCCCGATCAACGCTCGGGGACGACCGGTGGGACCAATGGGGCATAGACGCAGCTTGTCAGAGGTCATTACCGCTGGGTAGTAGGGCGCCCGGTGCGGACGGTGCCCGCTGCCCCGTAGAGTGTCGCGCACGCCATGACTGGCAGGTCAGCGGCGTGCTGTCCGGATACGAACCGGCCTGTCCCGAAAGGCGATCGGGCGGCTCGGTCGAAGCGGGTGTCGAAGGGTGCGAGGGGGTGCAGGTGGGCACCGACGCGGAGTACGCACGCGCCTCCCGCCCCACCCCACCGCACCCCCGCCCGCTCCCACCTCGGCCCACCACCCCGCCCCGAGGCTCCGTTGCCGCGTCGCCAGGGCCCGCCGCCCCCTCGGTTGGCGGCCCGTCAGGGGCCGCGAGTACGCCGGGTCATCCGTCGAACGCCGCTGCTTCGCCCCGTACTCCGGGTCTGGCAGAGGCCCCGGGGGAGCCGATCGTGACCGACCCGCCGGCGGTCGCCGGGCCGCTGGTGGCGCCGCCACGTCCGCTGACACCTCCGGGCCGCCCTCCCGCACCACGGCCACCGGTGCCAAGGCCCCCGCTGGCGGAGGCCGCCGCCCCACCGCCGTCCGTGCCGCCGACCGCGCCCGTCCCCCCTTACCCCGCCAAAGCCCCGGCTCCGGCCCCCGCGGTACCCCCGCAACCGCCGCCTCGGCCAGCAGCGCTCCCAGCACCCGCGCCCGCGCCGCCCATGCCGCCCCCACAGCCGGTGCTGCCGGTGCCGCAGCCCGCGCCGACCGTGCCGCCCGCTGCCTCGACGCTGCCGCCGCCGCGTCAGGCCCCGCCCAGTGCGACGAACACCGGGGCTCAGAACCGCAGTTCAGCACACCGGGACAGCACATCCGCCAGCACGCTGGACAGGACGCCCGATGGTGCCGCGGCGTACGAGACAGCCATTGATCTGCGCCTCCTGGCCGACCAGGCCGCCGCTTACGGTCCCCGCCCGCGGCCCGGCCGTCGAGCGCGCGGGCCGGCGCGGACGGTGGTCGCCGTCGTCTGTGCGGTGCTGGGCATCGGACTGCTCGCCGGCGCGGTGCTGGGGAGTTGGTTCAGCCGGGACAGCGACGGCGCGCGGACGGCCGATGAGTTCGAGCACGCCCGCACCCTGTGGCGCAGCGCGCCCGTGGACACGTTGTTTCCCCGCACCTTGCGCGGCCCGGGTGCTGGACCGGGCGGGGCCGACCGGACGTGGACGCGGATCGCGGTCGCACCAGACAGCCGCTGCGAGGGGGCGTTCGACCCGCTGCTCGCCACCGCCCTGTCGCCGGTGGGCTGCCAGCGCCTGCTGCGTGCGACGTACACGGACGCCACCAGCACCAGCGTCACCACGGTCGGCCTGGTCATCACGCGTTCCAACGCGGCCAAGATGCAGACGCTAAAGGAGCGCTTCCGTGCGGAACGGCTGGGCCAGCGCGGCGACCTGCTGCCCAGGTCGTACGCGGCCGAAGGCACCGTCGCCGAGGACTTCGGCGAGGCGCAGCGGGCCAGTTGGCGGCTGAGCGTACGGACCGACCTTCCGCTGATCGTGTACGCGGTGACCGGTTTCGCCGATGGCCGCAGCATCCGCAAGCCCGAGCCCGCGGATCGGGCCGCGGCGCGTGGGGCAACCACCGACCCGGCCCAGGCGGGCCTTGGGCATGACGCGAGGGGCATTGCGGCCGGTGTGGAACGGGCGTTCCGCAAGGCCGTGGGCACCGCCGTACAGGGGGAGAGATGACCGTGCGAGCGCAGGCCCCGGCCGGCCCGGAGCGCTGCGGGCCGGCGCGGCGCGCCGCGCGTTCCCCTCGGCTACGGCGCATCACCCGCACCGCGCGCCGTCCCCTCGTGAGAGGGCTCGCCGCGATGGCCGCCGTGGGCTCCCTCGCGGCTCTCGCGCTGCTTCCGGTCGCACCAGCCCAGGCAGCCGATGGCATCAGATCCCAGGAATGGGCGCTGGATGCCATCCACGCCCCGGACGCCTGGCGGACGACCAAGGGCGAAGGCGTGACGGTCGCCGTGCTCGACACCGGAGTGGACGCCGAGCACCCCGACCTCAAGGGGCAGGTGTTGCAGGGCAAGGACATGATCGGGTTCGGCGCTGACCGCGGTGACCCGTCGTGGGCCCGACACGGCACCGCGATGGCCGGGATCATCGCCGGCCGCGGCCATGGCCTGGAGGGCGACGACGGGGTGGTCGGGGTCGCACCTAAAGTGAAGATCCTGCCGGTGCGGGTGATCCTCGAAGAGGGCGACCCTGCCAGGAAGAAGGCCCGCAGCGCACGCGGAGCCGCGCTCGCCGAAGGCATCCGCTGGGCCGCCGACCACGGCGCCGACGTGATCAACCTCTCGCTCGGCGACGACAGCGAGTCGGCGCACCCAGAACGCCGTGAGGACGCCGCGGTGCAGTACGCGCTGCGCCAGGGCGCCGTGGTCGTGGCGTCAGCAGGCAACGGGGGTGAGGAAGGCGACCGGGTCTCCTACCCGGCCGCGTACCCCGGCGTGATCGCCGTGACCGCCGTGAACCGCTACGGCAGCCGCGCCGCCTTTTCCACCCGCCGCTGGTACGCGACGATCTGCGCGCCCGGCGTGGACGTAGTCATAGCCGACCCCAACCGCCGCTACTACCAAGGCTGGGGGACCAGCGCGGCGTCCGCATTCGTCTCCGGTGCCGCCGCGCTGGTCAAGTCCGTGCATCCAGACCTCAGCCCGGTGCAGGTCAAGCGACTCCTGGCGGAGACCGCGCAGGACCGGCCCGAAGGAGGCCGCAACGACGAGATCGGAGCGGGCATGGTGGACCCGGCCGCCGCGATCAGGGCGGGGGGACGGCTGGAGGCCAAGGCCCAACTCCCCGCGCCCGTTGGCTATCCGGACCGCTACTTCGGCCGCGGGCCGGGGCCCATGCGAGCGGACGGCACTGACGAGGGGCCGAACCGGTTGGCGCTGACGGCCGGGTTCGCGGGGGCGACGCTGGTGCTCACGGCGGTGGTGCTCTGGCGCGACCGCAGAGCGGCTCCCCCCGGCTCCGCCTGACCGCCGCCCGCCCCACAGGCCAGCGCGATCGCCCCGGGCGGCCCCCGGTAGCCTCGACCCGTGGCGCTCAAGAACATCCCTGACCCCGGTTTCTCCGACGACGACGGCTCAGCCGATCAGCGGCTCGCCGCGGCGCTCGCCGCCTGGGCCGCCGACCCGGCCGCCGAGCCGCGCGTGCTGAGCGCGTTGGCAGGGGCGCGGCTTTTGGTGCCGGTGGTCGCCATGCTTGGCGAGGTGGAGGAGGTGCCCACCGCGGACGGGGGCACGCTGCGCCGGGAGAAGACCAGCGACATGGCCGTCCCCACGCTGGACGCGCCCGGCGGACGGCGCGCGCTACCGGCGTTCACCTCCATCGATGCGCTGGCCCGCTGGCGCCCCGACGCCAGGCCGGTGGCGGTGCCCTTGCACCAGGCGCTCCAGGCAGCCGCCCACGAGAAGGCCGACACCATCGTGCTCGATCTCGCGGGCCCGGTGACCTTTCCCCTGACCGGCCCTGCGCTGCTCGCCCTCGCCGAGGGCAGGACGAGCACCGACCCGCTGGGCGATCCGGCCGTGGCGCAGGCGCTGCGCGCCGTACTCGCTGCCGAGCCGGGCGTACTGCGGGCCCACCTCGCCGCTTCGGCGGAAGCCGACGCGGACGGCACCTTGGCCCTGACCCTGGCGGCCGATGCGCCCGCACGCGAGGTGGCCCAGCGCGTCGCCGAGGCGCTCGCCGCCGATGAGGTACTGCGCGCCAGGCTCGTACGTGGACTGCACCTCGCCCTGCTGCCCGCACACGCCACCATCCCGGGCAAGCCCCTCTACGTCGCGTAGCGCGCGCCACCCTCGTAGCTCCGCAGCTCCGTAGCTCCGCTGTGGAGCGCGCGCACTCGCACCCTCGCAGCCACAGCCGCGCTCCCCTCGACGGTGCGGCAGCGCTTTCGCTGGATTTTCGGCGGGCGAAATGCCCAAAAACGCCCCACAATGCAACAAGGGCAGTTCACGATCATCCACGCAAGGAGAGCGTCATGGAGACGAGACTGGAGACGAGGACTGTCATCTCGGAGTTCATCGGGACGCTGCTGCTGGTGTTCTTCGCGGTGGGCTCCGCCGTCCTCGCAGCCGATTACATCGGCACCGTCGGCATCGCACTCGCCTTCGGCTTCACGCTGCTCGCCCTCGCCTACGCGCTCGGCCCGGTCTCCGGCTGCCACCTCAACCCGGCCGTGACGCTGGGCATGCTGGTGGCCCACCGCATCTCGGTACGGACCGCGATCGAATACTGGATCGCTCAAATGCTGGGCGGCATCGCGGGCGCGGCCATCTTGTTCCTGCTGGCCAAGCAGGTGCCAGGGCTCAAGACCAGCGGCGCGTTCGGCAGCAACGGCTACGGCGACCGATCGGCCGTGCACATCAACACCGGCGGTGCGTTCCTTGCCGAGGTGATGCTGACCTTCCTGTTGGTGTTCGTGGTGCTCGCGGTGACGCACAAGGTGGCCATGGTCGGCTTCGACGGGTTGCCGATCGGGCTGTCGCTGGCCGTCATCCATCTCGTGGGCATCCCGCTCACCGGTACGTCGGTGAACCCGGCCCGCAGCTTCGGCCCCGCGATCTTTGCGGGCCTCGACGCACTGGAACAGTTCTGGTTGTTCCTGGTGGCGCCCCTGGTGGGCGGCGTACTCGCGGCGGTCTGCCACCAGTTCACGCACCCGCGCGCGGGTGACCTGCTCGACCGAGAGCGCGCACTGTCCTAACCACCACGCCGCACACCTGCGCTCGCCCTGGCCGGCGGTGGCCCTAGCCAGCGGTGGCCCTGGCCTGAGCCGGCCTTGGCCTGCGATGGCTCTTGGCCTGCGGCGAGCCGGGCCAGACGGGAGCTTGCCGGACCGAACAGGCGTCGGTCCGGCGCCCTGCCGTCAGCCGCCGAAGACCGGCCCCGTGAACTTCTCGCCCGGCCCTTGGCCCGGCTCGTCCGGAACCACCGACGCCTCGCGGAACGCGAGTTGCAGGGACTTCAGCCCATCCCGCAGCGGGGCCGCGTGGTAGGAGCCGACCTCGGTGGCGCTCGCGGTCACCAGGCCCGCCAGGGCGGTGATCAGCTTGCGTGCCTCGTCCAGATCCTTGTGCTCGGGGGACTCCTCGGCGAGCCCCAGGTTGACCGCGGCAGCGCTCATCAGATGCACCGCGACCGTCGTGATCACCTCGACCGCGGGCACGTCCGCGATATCGCGGGTCATCGTGTTGAAGTCCGGGGTCTCGCCCGGGTCCGGGTTCGGCTGCTGGGCGTCGGCGTCGCTCATGGCTCTCTCGTCTGTCGGGGGTCGTCTGTCAGATTGTTTGGCTGGCGGGTGCTGGCTGTCAGGTGCCGGCTGGCGGGTGCCGCCCCCGAACGCATGGCACGGTGGCCGTACGCGCGGCGGTGCGGTTGGTGGTCCCATCGATGGTCCGTACGAATCGTACGAGTAAAGCCCCAGCCCACCCCGCCTGCGTGGGTGTGGAACCTCCACGCAGGGTGGCGCGCGTCCACTGGCTCGCCCGATGGGGCCTGGCGCTGAGGAGGTCGGTCCATGGCGGTGGCTGACGCCGGCTAATGCCGGCTCACGGGGAAACGGCCGCTGAACAGTGGTGGGCGGCAGGGGGTAGCGACGGGCGGCGGCCGTGGCGCGGTTGGTGTAGTCTAGAAAGCGACCGGCTGGACATTCGTATGCCCAGCCCACAAGTGGAGGCTCCGACTCTCCCACCTGGCTGGCCTTTCGGGCTAGCGGGTCCCCGGTCTGGCAGGGCCCGTCGTTCCGTACGGACGACGTGGAGCTGTCTGATGCGCCCCGCGGTGACTCCGCAGCGGTGCTCCGGAAGTGAGGAGCCCGCCTGTGTCCCGTTTGGGGCGTTTTGTGCGTCTCGACGTGGTGGTCACACCGAAAAATGACGTTACGCGGCTGTCCGCCAGGCGGCCGTGTGGTGCAACTGAGGAGGCCCCATCAGCGCCGAGCCCCGCATCAACGACCGGATTCGCGTCCCCGAGGTGCGACTCGTAGGTCCCAGCGGCGAGCAAGTTGGCATCGTCCCGCTTGCTAAGGCCCTGGAGCTTGCGCAGGAATACGACCTCGATCTGGTTGAGGTCGCGGCGACCGCACGTCCGCCGGTCTGCAAGCTTATGGACTACGGAAAGTTCAAGTACGAGTCGGCCATGAAGGCCCGTGAGGCGCGCAAGAACCAGGCGCACACGGTCATCAAGGAGATGAAGCTCCGGCCGAAGATCGACCCGCACGACTATGACACCAAAAAGGGTCACGTCGTTCGGTTCCTCAAGCAGGGCGACAAGGTCAAGATCACGATCATGTTCCGTGGTCGCGAGCAGTCCCGGCCGGAACTCGGCTTCCGACTGCTTCAGCGGCTCGCGGAGGATGTCCAGGACCTCGGTTTCATTGAGTCGAACCCGAAGCAGGACGGCCGCAACATGATCATGGTTCTCGGCCCGCACAAGAAGAAGACCGAAGCCATGGCCGAAGCCCGTGAGGCGCAGGCAGCTCGCAAGGCGGAACGCCAAGGCACCTCGGACGCGCCCGCTGAGCAGCAGTCCGCTGAGCAGTCTGTTGAGCAGCCCGCCGAAGAGCCGGCCGAAGCCTGATCGTGGCGGCCTGAGCCCGAGGCCGCCGCCCCCGGGGCCCGCCCCGGAATTCCCTACTGAACGAGCTGACGCTCCCGCATGCTTCCAGGCCGCGGAGCGCCCCCGACGAGGAGAGAACGGCGACATGCCGAAGAACAAGACGCACAGTGGTGCCAGCAAGCGCTTCAAGATCACCGGCTCCGGCAAGGTGCTCCGCCAGCGTGCCGGTCGCCGCCACCTTCTCGAGCACAAGCCGTCCACGCTGACGCGCCGCCTCGCAGGAACCGTCGAGCTGGCCCCGGGCGACGCCAAGAAGATCAAGAAGCTTCTCGGCAAGTGACGCCACGCCCCACTGCGGTGGGGCGTGCGTCGGAGATCGGGACCCATTCGTTTCCGGGCCGTGTGAGGTAACCGCGGCCCCGTACAAGGAGTTAATCAAGTGGCACGCGTCAAGCGGGCAGTCAACGCCCACAAGAAGCGCCGGGCAATCCTGGCGCAGGCCAGCGGCTACCGGGGTCAGCGCTCGCGTCTGTACCGCAAGGCGAAGGAGCAGGTCACCCACTCCCTCGTTTACAACTACAACGACCGTAAGAAGCGCAAGGGCGACTTCCGTCAGCTCTGGATTCAGCGGATCAACGCTGCGGCCCGTGCCAACGGCATGACGTACAACCGCTTCATCCAGGGTCTGAAGGCCGCCAACGTCGAGGTGGACCGCAAGATCCTGGCCGAGCTCGCGGTCAACGACGCGAACGCGTTCGCGACGCTGGTCGAGGTGGCCCAGAAGGCGCTGCCCAGCGACGTCAACGCCTCGAAGGCCGCCTGAGCGCTCTTCACGGCCCGGGCGTCTCACCCCACGCCGGGCCGGGCGTAAAGCCCATATCGGACCCGTAGGCGGCGACCGCCTGCGGGTCCGTGGTCTTCGCTGCCCTCCAGTGGGGTGTCCTTGGGCGTCTTGTGTGGTTTCTGCGGGGCTTCCGTTCTGCTGAGGTCTTCCCGCGCGCCCCGGCGATTCCGTCGCGCTCACGGCCCGCCCGCCCCTCTTTGGCCCCTGCACCCCCGTCCGGAAGCGAGTACCACCACATGGCGGCCCCCGAGTTGACCTCCCCGCGATCGCCGCGCGTCCTGGCCGCCCGCCGACTGGCCCGCCGCCATGCGCGGGCCAAGGAGCGCAGGTTCCTCGCTGAGGGCCCGCAGGCGGTGCGCGAGGCGGTCGTGCGGCACGGGGACGCTGGACGCGGGGACGGCGACGGCACGCTGGTCGAGGTGTTCGCCACGGTGGAGGCGGCCGAGCGGCACGCCGACATCATCGACGCGGCGCATGCCGCCGCGGTCCCGGTGCACACCGCCACCGACGCCGTCATCGGCGAGATCTCGCAGACGGTTACGCCACAGGGTCTGGTGGGCGTCTGCCGCTTCCTCGATCTGCCGTTCGCCGACGTGCTGGCCGCAAGGCCCCGGCTGGTCGCCGTGCTCGCCAACGTACGCGACCCCGGAAACGCCGGTACGGTGCTGCGCTGCGCTGATGCCGCCGGAGCCGACGCCGTGGTCCTCACCGACGCCTCAGTAGACCTCTACAACCCCAAGTCCGTACGGGCTTCGGTCGGTTCGATCTTCCACCTACCGGTCGCCGTGGGCGTACCCATCGATCGGGTGGTGCGCGGGTTGCACGAGGCAGGCGTACGGGTGCTCGCCGCGGACGGCGCGGGAGAGCGGGACCTGGACGCCGAACTGGACGGCGGGAGCATGAGCGGCCCCACTGCCTGGGTCTTCGGCAACGAGGCATGGGGGCTGCCGGAAGAGACCCGGGCACTCGCCGACGAGGTGGTGCGCGTGCCCATCCACGGCAAGGCCGAGAGCCTCAACCTCGCGACGGCCGCCGCCGTGTGCCTGTACGCCTCCGCACGCGCCCAGCGCGCCCGCCGATAGCGACGGAGGGGCTCCGCTGCGTCACCTTGACCTAGTAGTGTTACGCCCCTGAGACCCGGGAGGGGGTGCGGGGTTGGACGTCAGGGTTTCCGGCGCGGCGGCGACAACTCCGCCTGCGGCGGGGGCAATTACGCCTGTGGCGGGGGCGACACTGCCTGCGGCGGCGGCTCCGCCCCCGGCGGGGGCAACACCGCTTCCGGCGGGGACAACTCCGCCTCCGGCGGGGACAACTCCGCCTCCGGTGGGACCTAGCCTGCCACCGGCGGCGCCAACGCCGCCCGCGACTGCGTCAAACCCGTCTCCGGCTGCGTCAAACCCGCCTGCGACTGCTTCACACCCGCCTACGGCGGGACCTGGCCTGGCCAGTGAGATCGACGCCTGGGCACCCGATCTCGCCGCCCTTGGTCTGCATCCCGACGATCTGCCCGACGGCCTGATCGTCGCCGATGAATGCGGCCAAGTCACCTGCTTCAACGCCGCGGCAGCCCGCATCACAGCGACATCGGCCGCGGAAGCGCTGGGCCGTCCACTCGATCGGGTGCTGCCTCTTGAGGACCTCGAAGGGCGCCGCTGGTGGGTGCTCACCGATCCGTACGGCGGACTGGCCACCCGGGGCGGCCAACCGGAGCGCAATTTGCTGCTGCCCGGCGGACGCGAGGTGCTGGTCGCCGCGCGCTACGTACGACAGCGCCCCACCGGTCCGGTCCAGCGGGTCGTGGTCACGCTGCGTGGTACCGAGGCCAGGCGCCGTAACGAGCGCAGTCACGCCGAGCTGATCGCCACCGTTGCCCACGAACTACGCTCGCCGCTCACCTCGGTCAAGGGATTCACCGCGACGCTGCTGGCGAAGTGGGAGAGGTTCACCGACGACCAGAAGCGGTTGATGCTGGAGACCGTGGACGCCGACGCCAACCGCGTCACCCGGCTGATAGCCGAGCTCCTGGACATCTCCCGGATTGACTCGGGGCGGCTTGAGGTGCGCAGGCAGCCCGTTGATATCGCCGCCGCCGTGCGCCGGCACGTCCGGGCTCACACCACCGCTGGCCACCGCCCCGACCTCTTTTTGATCAAGGTCGTGGAGCCGCTGCCCGATCTGTGGGCCGATCCGGACAAGGTCGATCAGGTGCTGGGCAACCTGCTGGAAAATGCGGTGCGGCACGGCGAAGGAACGGTCACCATCGAGGTGACCCCCACCATCGTCACCGTCACGCCCCAGCCAGCAGGAGCCCCCGTGGAAAGCGTAGGCCAGCCCAGGACTGCCGTCACCGTCAGTGATGAGGGCGCCGGCATCCCCGAGGAGTCGATGGGGCGCGTATTCACCCGGTTTTGGCGCGGCTCCAAGCGCGGTGGCACCGGGCTCGGGCTCTACATCGTCAAGGGCATCGTCGAGGCGCACGGCGGGAGCATCACGGTCGGCCGCTCCAGCGCCGGGGGCGCCGAGTTTCGATTTACCCTGCCCGTGGGGGCCCCGGCCTATCTGGCCTGAGCAGTGCCGGGCCAGCTGGCCCGGCACCCGGCGGCCCCTACGGACCCGGTCGAGTACGGACGCCCCGTAGACTCGACCTTTGGCACCTTTGGCACCACCATCGTCGGCCGGGCCACGTGTGCTCGGCATCTGGACGAGATCGAGGCGCCGAGGCGGGGCGAAGCCACTAGCCAACGGAAGCACGGGAAGAGATGTCGGCACCCAATAAGTCCTATGACCCAGTAGAGGTCGAGGCACTGAAACCGGAAGAGATCGCCCGGATGCGGGACGAGGCACTGGCCGCGTTCGCCGCGGCCGGGGATCTCGCGGCCCTGCACGAGGCGAAGATCGCGCACATCGGCGACCGCTCGCCGCTGGCGCTGGCCAACCGCGAGATCGGCGCACTGCCCCCGCACGCCAAGGCAGACGCGGGCAAGCGCGTCGGCGGCACGCGCGCCGAGGTGGGCCGTGCGCTCGCCACGCGGCAAGAGGAACTGGAGGCCGAGCGCGACGCACGGGTGCTGGTCGAGGAGGCCGTGGACGTCACCTTGCCCGGCGACCGGATCACGCCCGGTGCCAGGCACCCGCTGACGACGCTCTCCGAGCGCATCGAGGACATCTTCGTGGCCATGGGCTACGAGGTGGCCGAGGGGCCCGAGGTGGAGGCGGAGTGGTTCAACTTCGACGCCCTGAACTTCACCCCCGACCACCCGGCGCGCGCCATGCAGGACACCTTCTTCGTGCGCTCCGCCGGCGCCGCGGACGCGGCGGCCGAGGGGGAGTCCGGCGTCGTACTGCGGACCCACACCTCGCCGGTCCAGGTCCGCTCGATGCTCGACCGCGAACCGCCCATCTATGTGGTCTGCCCGGGCCGGGTGTACCGCACCGATGAGCTGGACGCCACCCACACCCCCGTCTTCCACCAGGTGGAGCTGCTGGCCATCGACGAGGGCCTGACCATGGCGGACCTCAAGGGCACCATGGACCACATGGTCAGCGCCCTGTTCGGGGAGGGCGTGAGCACTCGGGTCCGGCCGAACTACTTCCCGTTCACCGAGCCGTCCGCCGAGATGGACATGCAGTGCTACGTGTGCCGTGGCGCCTCGGTAGGCGACCCGGACCACCCGTGCCGCACCTGCTCATCCGAGGGCTGGATCGAGCTGGGCGGCTGCGGCATGGTCAACCCGCGTGTGCTGATCGCCTGCGGCATCGACCCGGAGAAGTACAGCGGGTTCGCCTTCGGGTTCGGCATCGAACGGATGCTGATGTTCCGCCACAACGTCGAGGACATGCGAGACATGGTCGAGGGTGACGTGCGCTTCACCCGGCCGTTCGGGATGGAGATCTGATGCGAATCCCGCTTTCCTGGCTGCGGGAGTACGTGGACCTGCCCGCCGGTGAGACCGGCCGTGACGTGCAGGCCAAGCTCGTCGCCGCCGGCCTTGAGGTGGAGAGGGTCGAGCAGCTCGGCGCCGGCCTGAAGGGCCCGCTGGCCGTCGGCAAGGTACTCGCCATCGAGGTACTCGACGGCTTCAAGAAGCCCATCCGCTACTGCCAGGTCGATGTCGGCCAGGCCAACAACACGGGCGAGCCGCAGAACATCATCTGCGGCGCCGCCAACTTCGCCATCGGCGACAAGGTCGTCGTGGTGCTGCCCGGCGCCGAGTTGCCCGGCGGCTTCAAGATCGCAGCGCGCAAGACGTACGGCCATGTGTCCGAAGGCATGATCTGCTCCGCCAGCGAGCTGGGCATGTCCGATGACCACGACGGCATCATCGTGCTGCCCCCTGAGCATGAGGTGGGCACCGACGCCATCGAACTGCTTGAGCTGGTGGACGAGGTCCTCGACATCGCCGTCACGCCCGACCGCGGCTACTGCCTGTCGCTGCGCGGCGTCGCCCGCGAGGCCGCCACCGCGTACGGACTGCCGCTGCGCGACCCGGCGCTCCTCGACGTGCCCGCGCCCAACAGCTTCGGCTACCCGGTGCGCGTGGACGACCCGGCGGGCTGTGATCGCTTCACTGCCCGTACGGTCGTTGGGCTCGCGCCTGAGGCGCGCTCCCCGATCTGGCTCCAGCGCCGGCTCCAGAAGGCCGGCATGCGGCCGATCTCGCTGACCGTGGACGTCACCAACTACGTGATGCTCGAACTCGGCCAGCCGCTGCATGCCTACGACCGCTCCCGCGTGGACGGCACCATCGGCGTACGGCGCGCCACCCCCGGCGAGAAGCTCACCACCCTCGACGGCAGCAAGCGGGTCCTTGACCCCGAAGACCTGGTCATCACCGACAACAGCGGGCCGATCGGCCTCGCCGGGGTGATGGGCGGCGCCAACACCGAGATCGCCGACACCACCGAGGACCCGGCGACCGGCGAGGTCGCCGGCACCACGGACGTGGTCATCGAGTCCGCCCACTTCGACGCCGTCTCCATCGCCCGCACCGCCCGCCGCCACAAGATCTCCTCCGAGGCGTCCAGGCGTTACGAGCGTGGCGTTGACCCGCAGGCGGCATCGGCCGCCGCGCAGCGCGCCGTCGATCTGCTCGTACTGCTCGCTGGCGGCACCGCGGAGGCCGGGGTCACCGAGGTCGCCGCGCCCAGCGGGCCGCGCACGATCGACATGCGCGCCGACCACCCTGACCGGGTCGCCGGTGTCAGCTACGGCCGAAAGACCGTCGTCCGCCGCCTCCAGCAGGTCGGCTGTGACGTCAACGGCCAGGACGAACTGGTGGTCACGGCCCCGAGCTGGCGGCCCGACCTGAACGACATCAACGACCTCGCCGAAGAGGTCATCCGCCTGGAGGGTTACGCCAACCTGCCCTCCACGCTGCCCCAGCCGCCGGCCGGGCGCGGCCTGACCGAACGGCAGCGGCTGCACCGCAGGGTCGGCCGGGCGCTGGCCGGGGCCGGCTACACCGAGGCCCCCAACTACCCGTTCACCAGCGAAGAGGTCTTCGACCAACTCGGCCTCGACGCGGACGATCCCAGACGCGCCGCCGTCCGCCTGGTCAATCCGCTCACCGACACCGAGCCGGTGCTGCGCACCACGCTGCTCCCGGGGCTGCTCAGCGCGCTGCGGAGGAACGACGGCCGGGGCGAGCACGACCTCGCGCTGTTCGAGACGGGCCTGATCTTCCGTGCCGTGGCGACTGCCGCAGAGGCCGCCGCCGCGACCGTACGGCTGCCTGTGGACCGCCGCCCGACCGACGAGGAGATCGCCGCGCTGGACGCCGCCCTGCCGCAGCAGCCGCGGCGCGTCGCCGTCGTACTGGCCGGCGCTCGCGAACGCGCGAGCTGGTGGGGTGGTGGCCGCCCGGCGAACTGGAGCGACGCCATCGAAGCAGGCCGCGTCGTCGCCCGCCAGGCGGGTGTGGAGCTGATCGTCCGCCAGGACCAGCACGCCCCCTGGCACCCGGGCCGTTGTGCGGCGCTCCTTGCCATCGTGGACGGTGAGGAGGTGCTGGTCGGCAACGCGGGCGAGCTGCACCCCCGGGTGATCAAGACGCTCGGCCTTCCGGAGCGCACCAGCGCCATGGAGATCGAACTCGACCGGTTGGAGCGGGCGGCCCCCGGACCGGTGCAGGCGCCGAGCGTGTCCACCTTCCCGGTGGCCACCCGCGATGTTGCCCTGGTCGTTGGCGCCTCGGTGTCGGCGGCCGATGTCGAGGCGGCCCTGCGCTCTGGCGCCGGCGAACTCCTCGAATCGCTGCGACTGTTCGACCAGTTCACTGGCGAACAGCTCGGCGAGGGCAAGAAGTCCCTGGCGTACGCGCTGCGCCTGCGGGCAGCCGATCGGACGCTGACTGCCGACGAGGCGTCGGCGGCCCGGGACGCCGCCGTCGCAACGGCGATCGAGCGCACCGGGGCGGTGCTGCGCGGCGCCTAGTCCGCGCCGGGGGACCAGCAGGCGAACCAGCAGGGGCATGTCCCGCGCGAGATGCGCGGGACATGCCCCTTTGCGCGGGGCGATGTGGGGCAGTACCGGGTGACATGCGGCGATATGCGGCGATGCCGTGTGATGTCATGTGATGTAGGGCTGGGTTGGATATTTCTGAGCAATGTGGAGCATGTTCCGAAGCGATGCCGTGTCCGGAGCTTGCTCACTCGATGGGGTGAGAAGCGGGCCGTACCGCGTTACCTCGGAATGGATGGCCGACACAATCGTCTCGGTCGAGCCTCCCCGCAGCCTGCGGGGGTCCGGAGCCGCCCGACCGCCTTGCTGGGCTGCTAAGGGGGCCGGTGGATGGTCGAAACCAAGGCAGTGGGCGCCGTGCGAACGGCGGCGTCCCGGGGTTGGCGGGCCCTTTCGCCCCTGCTGCCCGGCCTGTGGGTGCTCGGCGTGCTGTCCTGGGAACTGGGAGTTCCCTCCGGGACGCACCTCGAACCGCTGCTGGCCGCGGCCCCGGTCTTCGCGCTCGCGGTCGGCGGCCGGCGCAGCCGGGTGTTGCTCAGCGGGCTGTACGCGCTGTGCGCCCTGGTACCGATGGCGGCGTTCGGGCCACCGACCACACCGACCACACAGAACGCGCCCCTCGGTAGCTGCGCCGCGATCGTCGTCGTGATCGCCGCCTGCTGGCTGGTCACCAGGCGCCGGCAGCGGCTGGTGCGCGAACTCGACCGGACTCGGCTGGTGGCCATCGCCGCCCAGCAGACCCTGTTGCGCCCACTGCCCCTGCGGATGGGCCACTTCGCCCTCGCTGGTGGCCAATTGTCCGCGAGTCGGGGCGCCGTGGTCGGTGGCGATCTCTACGAGGCGCTGGCCACCCCGTACGGCGTGCGGATCGTCATCGGCGATGTACGTGGCCACGGCCTGGCCGCGATCGACACCGTCGCCGCCGTGCTCGGCAGCTTTCGCGAGGCCGCGCATGACGAACCCGAACTCGCGGACGTACTACGCCGCCTCGAACGCACCCTCCAGCGCCATCTGCGGGAGCGGACGATGGCCGAGCACTCGGCCTTTGGTGGCGGCTCTCCCGAACATCCAACCGTCGAGGAGTTCGTCACCGTACTGCTGCTCGAAGTAGGGCCAGCGGGCGAGGTGATGGCCCTCAACTGCGGGCATCCGTGGCCGTTCCTGCTGGTCGGCCAGGGGTTGGGGCACCCGGTCGGGGTTGTGCGGCCGGGTCCGCACCAGCCCGGGCGGCGGGCGTTTGCGCACCGTCCGGGCTGTCCGCGGGTGCAGCAACTCGCGCCCGGCGACAGCATGCTGCCGCTCGGTATCTTCCCGCTGCCCGACCACCCGGCGCCGACCCGCTGCGTGCACCTGCTGCCGGGGGATGCGCTCGTTCTCTACACCGATGGCGCAGAGGACGCCAGGAACGCCGCCGGTGATTTCTTCCCGCTCGCCCGAGCGCTGGCCGAGGCCGTGCACGGCGGGCCCGTACATCCGGCGGCCGTGATCGCACGCGTCCAGAGCGCCCTGCTGCGGCACACCGGCGGGCGGCTCGGTGACGACGCCGCGCTGTTGATGTTGCGCAACGACCGCTGCCGGGCGGCCTCGCGGCTGACCGTGCCCGTATCGGCCGTGAGCGACGCGCAGCTTTCTTAACGCTGCCGGGTGCATCGCGGCCCTGCTGCGGGCGGACAGAGCCGGGAGCGGACAGAGCCGGGAGCGGACAGAGCCGGGAGTGGATGGCCGCAGCCGGCGGTGCATGCGTGCGGTGCGTACCCACGCGGGCAGTTCACACCCCGTGTGCGGAGGGTCCCGTTACGCTGAACTTTCCGGGAGGGACCGGGAGGCATCGGAGGGCAGCATGGAGCCCAACACCCTGCTCGACGCCGTGCTGGACGAAGCGGGCATCTCGCACGCGGCACTGGCGGCGCACGTCAACGAGGCGGGCCGGGCGCGCGGCATGGAGCTACGGTACGAACACACCGCCGTCGCCCGCTGGTTGAAGGGGCAGCGCCCGCGGGGCCAGGTCCCCGACCTCATCTGTGAGGTGCTCGGCGAGCGGGTACACCGTGCACTCACCCTTGATGCGATCGGCCTTGGCACCCCCGGCAGCCCTCGTGCGGCCTCCACACCGCTGTCCGGCTTTGTCGAACGCGCCACGGCCCTATGGCGCTCCGACGAACAGCAGCGCCCCCATGTCGTGCAAGCACCGGCCGTCACCGGCACCCCCGCCGTCATCCCGGTCTGGGAGTGGGAGAACCCGCCGGAGGACTCGGACGTCTCGCGGGACGGGCTGACCCGGGTGAGCATGACCGACATCGCCATGCTGCGCTCGGCCCGCGCCCACTACGAGCAGATGTACCGCAAGGCGGGCGGCGTCGCGACCCGCGCCCGCGTCGTCGGCTTTTTGATATCCGAGGCGGCGCCGCTCTTACGGGGCAGCTACCCGGACGCGACCGGCCGCCACCTCCATCGGGCTACCGGCGGCCTCGTCGCGGTCGCCGGAATCTGCGCGTACGACTCCGATGCGCACGGGCTCGCGCAGCGCTACTTCCACCAGGCGTTGCGGCTCGCCAAGGCCAGTGGTGACCGCGGGCTTGGCGCCTATGTCATCGCCCTGCTGGTCAACCAGTCATTGTTCATGCGGGAGTACCGGCAGGCGGTCGCATTCGCCGAATCCGCGCTGCGGGCCGCCGGCCCTCACCTCACCTCGGCCCTCGCCGCCGACCTGTACGCCATGCAGGCCAAGGCGTACGCACGGCTCGGCGATGGCCCGGGAGCGCTGTCCTGCATCCGGAGCGCGGAGAGCGCCGCCGAGCGCATCCGGCCCGGGCAGGAGCCCGACGAGACCGGCTATGTACAGCCGGGCTTGGTGAACGTGCAGGTCGCGGAGGCGCTGTTGAACCTTGGCGACCTGGACGCCGCCCGCGAACACGCCACGGCCGCGGTGGATACGCCCGCGCACGACCGGGGCCGGGTCCACCGGTTGGCGATGCTCACGCATATCGAGCTGCGCCAGGGGGACGCGGACCGGGCGGGGGCGACCGCGGTGGAAATGGCACAGCGGGCGCGTGGAATGGAATCGCAGCGCTTGCGGGACCGGCTCCGCGCGGTGCGTGAGCATCTCGTCGAGAGCGGATGCGCCGCAACTTCCGAGGCCGCCGAACTGATCGACGGGGCACTGCGCGTTCCGCTGTGAGGCAGGTGAGGCCGCTCCCGCCGAGTCGCTGCCATCTACCCGGCGGAAGGTGGCTGACCGTGCAGTGGAAAAATCTCAGGGAGCGGACCGTCTACGAGAACCCGTGGTTCCGCGTCAATTTGGCGGATGTCGAACTCCCCAATGGGCACCACCTCGACCACTATCTGATCCGGCTGCGGCCCGTCGCCGTGGCCACGGTGGTCAACGAGGCGAATGAGGTGCTGCTGCTCTGGCGGCACCGGTTCATCACGGACAACTGGGGCTGGGAGCTGCCCGCAGGGGTCGTCGAGGACGGCGAGAACATCGCCGACGCGGCGGCCCGCGAAATGGAGGAGGAGACCGGCTGGCGGCCGGGCCCCCTGCGGCACCTGCTGTCCGTCGAGCCGTCCAACGGCCTGACCGACGCCCGGCACCATATCTACTGGGCCGAGGACGCCGACTACGTCGGGCCTCCCGAGGACGCGTTCGAGTCCGATCGGCGGGAGTGGGTGCCGCTGAAGATCGTGCCCGACATCGTGGCCAGCGGTGAGGTGCCAGCCGCGAACATGGCGGCGGCGCTGTTGCTGCTGCACCACATTCGGCTGGGCTGATCCGGTCAGATTGACCCCGGGGCGGATACGGGGGCCGCCTACGGGGCGGGGCGTCGCCGTGTGCCACGGCGGCGCCCCGGTTCGTTAAGTCTCCTCCCGTCTCCTCCCGTTTGCTCCCACCTCCTCCCGTCTGCTCCCGTCTGCTTCGGTCTGCTCGGTCCTCTCCGGTCGTCCGCTCCTGTCTGGTCTCCTGCGGCGGCGGAACACCGCGTGGCCTGAGAGCGGTTGGTGGCCGCGCCCATGGCCCGGTGATGTGTCATACGGCTGCTACACCGCTGCCGTAGCGAGGACTGAACCCTGCTCAGTGGCCCGCGGCTTGCCAGATCGCGACGGCCAGCGCGCACACCCCCGTGAGCGCGGCCAAGGAGGGCAACGGCCAACGGCCGTGCTCCAACGCCCGTACTCGCTCGGTCGCAACAGTCACATCTCGGTCGTTTTGCTCGCTGCGCTGGGCGAGGAGGGCGAGTTGCCCATCGATGCGGGCAACTCCGACATCGAGATTGCGGCGAATTTCCGCGAGCTCCGCGGCTACCACGGCTTGCTCGGGCCCGGTGGTCACGCCTGTTCCCCTTCCACATGGGTGTCCGTGCGGTTGTCAACGCACTGAGCGAACCACGGTCGCGGGCGGTATGGGAGCGTGTGCGGACCGTATGCGCGGGTCCCCTGCGCGCACCCCGTGTGAATCACCCTCCGTTACCAGCCTGGCGGCCCGCATCATTGCTGGCCCCGGCGGTACCTGGGCTGCGTCGATGGCTGCTCAAGGTGACTGCGACGTACGGTGACTGGCTGCGCGAGCGCGCCAGCCTCTCTTCGAGGTTGCATAAGCGGGCTGTTGCGGCTCGCCCGGTCGGCGGGGACATCGCTGTCAGAGAGCTGCCGAGGCGACGACGCAAGGCCGGTTGGCGGCTCCGCTTAGCGGTCGTTTCTCGCACCGGTGACGTGAAAGAAGGCGGCTGCCCCTCCCGGCCCTCCAACTGGGCCCGGGCCGGAGGCAGGAAGGTTGACTGCGTCTTCCCGCCTCCGGCCCGGGAGGCCCTGCTCAGCCCGCAGGCTTTGCCGCGTTGGGCGAAGCTTCGATCAGGCGAAGCGGAACTGCTGGTTGCGTTGGTTCAGGCACTTGTACTGGATGATCCGTGCGCCGGGGTCCTCGTTGTTGTTCTTCACGTCGAGGCACTTTTTATTGGCGAAGGCGCGCATGCGCACCGCGCCGGACGAGCTCTCGACCCTGAACTTCTGGTTGGCGCTCCCCTCACAGCGGTACTGGATGATCGGTGTTCTGTCATCGCTGCTCGCGTTCGCCACGTCAAGACACTTCCTGGCGGAGGTGCGAATTTCGTAGCGTCCGTCAGAGGCCGGCACGAAGGTGAACTTCTGGTTAGCGGCTCGGCTGCAGGGCTGTTGGATGGCCAACGCTCCGTCGTCGCTGTCGTCGGTGACTCCCTTCACCGCGATGCACATGTCGATGTCGCCGTTGAACGTCTTGATTCGAGTCTCGCCGGACGGTGGGGCGGACACTTCGACGGCGTGCACGGTGGCCGACATGCCCCCCGTGGTGGTGGCGGCCGTTACGGCGGCGATGGACAACCAGCGCAGGGTCTTGGTGTGAACGCGCATGACGCTTCCCCTTGTTGAGGTCTTCCGATGTGCCGCCTACAGACTCGGCTCCATATAGGTATGAGAAACGGAGAATTATCGGGATTCACCCGTTCGGTCCCGCGTGAGCGCAGTGGCCGTATCACCGCTGACAGGTCGCTTCGAGCGGGCGCTCGACCCAGAAAACGCGCTGTGCGCGTGCTGCCGTGCGCCCCGCCGATGGTCGTGCGTCGTCCGGTGCTTGGCCGTCAGGACAGTGCCGGGGTGCGCAGTCGCCACACTCCGGGGCGCACCTCAACGCCACTTGGCTGCGCCCAGTGTGCTTCCTGTTCCCCGCCGCATCCGCTCGGTGGCACCGCACGCAAGGTGCGCAGCGCGCGGCGGGCGTACGCCTCAAGGCGTCGGTCGCGGAGCGCGCCGGCCAGCTCCAGGCACTCACCGAACGACCGCACCGCGGCGTCAACATCCCCGCTCTCCAAGGCCACCAGCGACAGCGCACGCAGCGCGTCGTACCGACCGCGAATGTCCACCGGCGTACTGACCACGGACAGGGCGGAGTTGAGCAGCCTGACCGCCTCGTCTAACCGGCCCGAACCGAGACTGAGTTCGGCCAGGCCCACCAAGGTACGGCCGTACTCCTTGGCGTCGGTGACCTCCCAGGCGGCGAGTCGCGCCCGCTGGTAGCACTCGCGCGCTTCTTGAAGATCGCGCCGCTGCCAGGCCAGGTCACCCAAGGAGCGCAGCAGCCGCGCCTCGGCGCGCCGGTCTCCGCAGTGGTGCGCCGCGTCGAGGGCGAGTGTGTGCGTGGTGAGCCAGTCGTCCCAGGCGGCACACGTCTCAAGGCCACAGCTCATGCTGTCCACGAGCCGAATCGTTGGCCGCCACAGCCGTGCCGCGTGTGCTGCGACCGCGACGGCCACCAGAGTGGCCTGCTCGGCCGCGAACCAGTCCAGCGGATGGTGCCCCACGGCGCTGGCATGCCAGGCCGGGCCGGCCTCCGCCGGCCCGGGCGGGGGGTAGCCGATCGGGCCGGGGCCGGCGGGAGCTGGGGCAGCCCCGATGCCGGACCCAACGCCACGGCCGCGCCCCAATAGCAGGGACAGGCCGTGGTCGTTCTCAGCGGGCCGTCTCGCGTGCCCAGTGGCGTTCCGCCGGCTGTCGCTGCCATGGGCGCCGCCGCCGCCGTGGTCGCTCGCGCCGCCGTCGTAGCCCTGCGCACGGGCGTACGCTCCATCGCCGCCGCGCCGTCCAGGAGCCAGCAGCGCGTCCGCGTAGGCGGCGGCGTCCGCGCACGCGTCGCCCATCCGCTCCGTCGCGGCCCGTACCGCCGCGGGGGATTCGTCGGCCACCAGTTCCACGGCGAGCAACCGCAGCAACTCGTGCAGCCGATAGCGGCCGGGCCTGGTGTCGGCGGCCCCGGCGGCCTCCAGCAGTCGGGCATCGACCAACGCCTCGATGAGCTGCTGCGCCTCCCCCGGGGTCACCCCTAGGACGGCCGTCGCCAGCCACAGTCCGAACGCACCGGGCGGCAGGAGCCCCAGGAGTCGAAAGGCACGCCGCTCGGCCGGCGAAGCCGCGCGGTAGGCGGCGAGTAGCGCGTCTCGTACGGCGAGGTCACCCACGGCCAGCTGCGACAGCCGGCCGCCCTCGTCGGCCAGCCGGTCGGCCAGCACCGCGGCCGTCCAGTGCGGCCTGGCGCTGAGCTTGGCCGCGGCAATGCGCACCGCGAGCGGCAGCGCGCCGCACAGCTCCACGATCCGAGCCACCGCCGCCGGCTCCTGCACCGGGCGCGTCAGGGCCGCTGCCACCTCGAACATCGCACGCGCCTCGTCCGGGTCCGGCACGCGCAGCAACACCGGTCGTACGCCGCTCAGCCCGGCGGGTAACCGGCGGCTGGTGATCAGCGCGGTACTGCCGGCGCCGGTCGGCAGCAGCGGTCGCACCTGAGCCTCGCTGGCCGCGCTGTCGAGGATCAGCAGCATGCGCCGACCGGCGAGCAGCCGCTGCACCAGGTCGCACAGCTCCACGGGATCGGCGGGCAGCGGGCCCGGCACATCGGCCCGGCGCAGCAGCCGTTCCATCGCCTCGGTCGGGGACAGCGGCCCCCGGCCGGACGGGTGCAGATCGAGATAGATCCGCCCATCCGGGAAGACTTCGGCGGCGCGGTGCGCGGCCTCCACGGCAAGGGCCGTCTTGCCGACCCCGGCGGGCCCGGCGATGGCGACGCAACTGCCCGCCGGTGCACGCCGCAACCACCGCTCGACCTCGGCGAGCGCGGCGGTACGCCCGGTGAACGATGGGTCGGCCGCCGGCAAACCCACGGCCAGCCTCCTTGGCAGCAGCGCGCTCGACGGCGGCGCTGCCGCCCGGCCCGAGACCAGCAACTCCGGGTCGTCACCGAGGATGCGCCGGTGCAACCGCTGCAACGGCGGGCCCGGCTCCGTGCCGAGCTCATCGATCAAGGTGCCGCGCAGACTGGCGAACACCTGGAGCGCCTCGGCCTGCCGCTCGGCCCTGAACAGCGCCAGCATCAGATGGGCGTGCAGTTCTTCGCGCAGCGGATGCTCGCTCACCAGGGCCCGTAACTCGCCGATGAGTTCATGGTGCCGACCCAACTGGAGGTCGGCGCGTATGCGCTGCTCCAGAGCCGAGGTACGTACCTGCCACCCCCAGGTCGCGGCCCCGCCCAGCAGCGCGCCGTGCGGGGTGTCGGCGAGCATCGGCCCGCGCCACAGGGCCAGCGCCCGGCGGTGCAGATCCGATGCCGCCGCATAGTCCCCGTGCTCAAGGGCTCTGTGGCCCCGGTCGTGCAACTCCTCGAACTCCGTGAGGTCGAGTTGCCCCGGTTGCGGACGGAGCAGGTAGCCGGGGCTTTGGGTGACCAGCGCGTCGCGCCCGTGCCGTGGGTCGGCGGCCCGCAGGGTCTTACGAAGGTGGGAGACGTAGACCTGGAGGGTGGCGGTGGGGGTACGCGGCGGTGCGTCGCCCCACAACTCGTCGGTCAGGGCATCCACGGAGACCACCCGGTGGGCGCGCACCAACAGGCTGGCCAGCACGATGCGCAGCTTCGCGGCGCGCGGCGTCAGCACCCGCTCCTCGGGCGGCTCGCCCGTCACTTCCATCGGTCCCAGTATCCGGAACCTCATCCCGCCCCGTGTTTCCGCCCGTTGAGCGACCGGTTCAGCGGGCCAGCCAGTGACATGGTCAGTTCGGTCCCGCCCCCGTACCCGAACGGCTTCACCATAGGTCCCTTGCCTCGCCCGGCGTGAGGTGGGCGGACCCCTAAGCGGCCCTTAAGTCGCGGGACCTAAGTGCTGCTTAAGCCGGTGCCCCGACCATCGGAGCCCGTCAGCGAGGCAGTGGGACGCTGTCCGTCGAGCTGAGCCGATGCGGGAGGGATCGCGTTGACCGAGCCGTCGCTCGCCCACGGCCGTCGCCGCATCGACCGCTGCCGCATCGACCGGCGAAGAGCCCGTTCCTGACGGCAGGGTGGGCCCAGGGGCCTTGGGGGCGACGGTTCCCGTCGGGAACGATCTCGGCCCGGCGGTCATCCTTGCAGGCGTATCCGTACGCTGTGGCGACCTGCCCGTCTGCCATCTCATCCTTGGAGGATTGCCATGACGGCCGCCGAGAGCTCCAGGTCGGGTCCGCAGCTCGGCGTGCCGATTGAGGTCGTCGGCGAGGGCATCGGCTGGGACGCGGTCCACGCTGAACTGCTGTCGTCCGGGGCCGTACTGCTCTACGCCAGGCTTGCCGACTGGTACCCGGATGTGTCGTCCGTAGCCGAGCTGCGGGCACTGCTCGGCGACGACTGGACCTGTTATCTGGCGCTGGCCCACCCGGATTTACGGGTGCAGTACGCCGCGTCGCGTCTGCTTTTGAAGTACGTGGCGCAGGCCGTGGTGCGCGACGGCCAGGGCAGTGACGAACTCGGCTACGGGCCCACCGGCCGCCCGTACCTCCGCGGCTGCGACAAGATCGACATCAGCCTGAGCCATGCGGAGGGGTTAATGGTGGTGGGGCTGACCACCAGGGGGCTGATCGGCGTGGATGTGGAGCGGGCCGACCGGCAGGTGTACGGCAAGGGCTTCGGCCGGCACATTTGCACCCCCTACGAGTTGGTCACTCTCTCCCGCTTGCCGGAGCCCGAGCGCAACGGCAGCCTGATCCGGCTGTGGACGCTGAAGGAGGCGTACAGCAAGGCCATCGGGCAGGCGATGAAGTTCCGCTTCACCGAATTCGGCTTCGCCCCGGACGGCGGGCCGGTGCGGGTACAGCGTCCGGACGGCAGTCTGGGCGGCAGCCATGAGTGGGCCTTCACCTCCGTGGTGTTGGACAGCGGCTACCGGGTGAGCGCCGCCGTCTTCGACGCCGCGGTGGCGCTCGGCCCCCCGTTGCCGGTCGAGATCGCCGTGCCGGCCCGCCCAGCGGATGGCCAGTGTTTCGCATAGTTCGCGTGGCACGAGACCGCGTTTCTTGGGCCGTACGGGAACGCCTCCAACGGCGTACGCGAAACCGCGCTCGGGGGCCGGGTAGAGGTGCCGGTAAGAATGCTGTCACCAGCCGCAAACGGCGGTGATCAGTCCTCGGACCTGGTGGGTTGGGGCAGTTCCGGTGTGCTCGTCGCCTCAGCGAGTGCCAGGCGACCGCCCTTCAGCTCGGGCACGTATGGAACGGCCGAGCCGGTCCAGCGACGGGACGACGAGGGTGTCGCCCTCGCGCAGGTAGTCGAGGGCCTTTCACAGTTCCTCGCGTTCGGCGTTCTTGCCGGACTTCTTGTCGGAGAAGATCCGGATGCAGCCCGCTGTGTTGAGTGCGTAGATCTGCCGGTCGAGCAACTGCCCCTTGGCGGACACGCGTGCGTATCCCACGAGACTGCCGGTCCGTACGGCCGGAACGGGTGCGAGGAGATCGGCGGTGTCGTCGTCCTGGGGTGGCTGCACCCGCCAGATCGTACAGAAGACGGTGCTCCTCAAGTTCTTGAGCACATCGACTTTCTGACACCGTTTTATGGGCATGATCTGGCGCCGATCCGGCCACGCACCGCCGCTTACCGATCTTGCTCATCAATCGGTCGATAGATGAGCATCGGCGAGTGAGGGGGGCGGGGCCGTCGCGTCCCCTGACCGGACGCCACAGAGGACGCGGAGCCCGGCGACGGCTGTCCGGGTACCAGTGTTACGCGTTCGGCTGGTAGCCGTCGTAGTCGTTCCAGCTGGGGGATTGGGTCATCAGTTGTTTCCAGGTGGGCCAGATTGCCCGGGTCTCCTGGCGAACAAGTTCGCCGGGCATGCTGAATGGCGGGGCCTTGTGGGGTTTGTCGAGTGCTTGACCGACGATCGTGTCGTAGAGCACGGGCGCAGCGTGGAGGCGGGGCAGCGTGGCATGGATGCGGTCTGCGTAGCCGGCCGGGAGGGTGTGGGGCCCCTCGGGGCCGAGGTCGAAACCGGCGCCAGCCGTGACCAGCGCGATCTCGGGACGTTTGCGTATGGCGATCTCGTAGTGGAGGTGCAGGGCGATCGCATCCCATACGACCTCGACCCTCTCAGGTGACAACCCCTGGTCGGTGAGGAAACGGGCGGCCAAGTCGGCGCCGTCAATATCGAAGGGCTGATCGCCGTTGCCCTCAGGGCTGAGCCCGGCATCGTGTAGAAGGCAGCCCAGAAACAGCAGTTCGTCGTCATAGTCGCGGTCGGGTTGCAGGTCTTGCTGCTCTCCGAGCCAGCGCCCGTAGAGATAGGTGCGCATGCTGTGGTTGAAGATCGCCGGGTCCTCGATGTCTTGCACGAAGCGCATCGCGCTCAGCGCTATGTCGGTACGAGGAAAGGGCAGTTCGCCGTATGCGTCGTCCATTGCGTCAGCCTTTCTGGTCATGGCGGGTAAGAAGAGGTTGGCTTCCTCGGGAACGGTTTCGGACCCGCCGCAGGGCGAGCAGTCCGCCGACTCCCGGGATGGCGGCGCGCCATCGGGCGCCCGTCGAGGCGGCGGACGGGGCCATCGAAGCGGCCCGGCCGCAATGGCGACGAGGTAGGCCGTGCCGTGCAGCGGGCCGACGAGGGTCGTGATCGCTTGCGTGTGTGTGGTGAGCAGGTTGCCCAGCAGGACCGCGAAGGAGGCGGCCTCGGCGTCGGCCGCGATCCGCAACGTGCGCACGGGGATCACGCTCCTGTGGTGGAGCCGGGGCGGACGATCATCAGGATGACGACGGTCGCCCAGAGGACGTTGAAGATGCCGGTGAGCATGGTCAGCCGGGTCGCCGCGGGACGCTGCCCATCCTGGGTCGCTGAGTCCCGGGTCAATGCGAGCAGGCGCTGCTGGCCAGGCAGGATGGCCATGGCCAGGATGGCCGCGGCGATCACGGTCAACGCGAGTGACGCGATCAGCCAGGCGTCGGTGAGGACGCCGAGCGCGGCGCCGGTGGCGAGCCCGAAGACCGGCACGACGAGACCGGCGACAGCGTAGCTGCGGCAGATCCGGTGCAGGAATGCGGCGATCCCGGCGGCTCGCCCGTCCGGATCCTGGCCGCCAAATGCCTGCAGCGCATAGCGGGGGAACATGGACGCGGCCACCGTGATCGATCCGACCGCCAGAATCGCCGCGAGGACATGTACGGACAGCAGCACCTTGGTCACTGCGGATTCCTCCGAGCAGAAGCTGAATGTGTTGGCTGCCAATACATACACTGCCTACGGCAATTTTGGGTAGGCTGCCTACTCATGAGGGCAGACGCGGTGCGAGGGCACCTGGACGGACTGTTGCTGGCCGTGCTTGAGCCGGGCCCGCTGCACGGCTACGCGATCATCGCCGCGGTCCAACACCGCAGCAGGGGCGCACTTGAGCTGCGCACGGGCACGATCTACCCGGCCTTGAACCGGCTGGAGCGGCTCGGGCTGCTGAGCAGCAGCTGGCAATCTACTGGTGAACGGCGACGGCGATGCTACGAACTCACCGACGCCGGACGGCACACCCTGGCCAGCGAGCGCACCGCGTGGAGCGAGTTCACCACAGCGATCGGCTCGGTCCTGAACCCCGCCGCGCCGCCCGGGTTTGCCACATGAGCGCCATCAGTCGGCAAGCCGGCCCCATCGAGGATTACATCGCGGCCCTGACAGCCGCCCTGCACGGCCCGGCCCGAATCAAGGCCCGGATGATCGAGGAGATACATGACGGCCTCGCGGACACGGTAAAGGCGCACACCCGCGAAGGAATGGCCTACCAGCGCGCCGCCCACCAAGCAGTGGGAGAGTTCGGGACCCTCGACGAACTTGTGCCGAGTTGCCAACGGGAACTGACCATCGCCCAGGCCCGGCACACCGCCCGGGCCGTCGCCCTCACCGCCCCTCTCCTGGTCGCCTGCTGGTACCTGGCCTGGACCACCGACCACGATCAGCCCTGGCAGCTGCCACACACGGCTCAGCTGCTGGCCCTTTGTCTGGCCGGTGTTGCCAGCGTCGCAGCACTACTTGCCGCGGCGACGCTGGCCGCCACCGGCACCCTCGCCCGCTGGCTGCCCATTCCGCACCAGCTGCCCCTCGCGGTCGCATGGACCGGCACTACTGCCAGCGTTGCCATGGCGGTCGCGACGCTCGCGCTCGCCACCGCCTCCGTCCTGGCCACGAACTGGCCGCTGCTCGCGTTCGCCGGCGCACTCGCAGCCGCGTCGCACGCCGTGGTGGCAGCCTCGGCCCGCGCCTGCCGCCAGTGCGCGCGCCTGCCGGCCACGTGACCCACCGCCTCTCGGCTGCGCGGCTGACGTGCCCTCGGACACGTCACCGGGCCATCAGCCACTGAATCAAGATCACCTAATCGCCGATAATCACCCGTGTGCGGCTTGCTGCTGGTCGTCGGCGGCCACTGGTGCGCGAGGGCCGGCACGGTGACCGCAGCGAGGTTCAGGCGGGCGTCCATATCGAGGTTCACCTCCCCATACGGGCGTACGTGGGACCAGAACAGCGGAGTCAGGCCGCGCCGATCGGCGGGGGTGAGCAGGTCCGCCCACTCCGGCTCGTCCAGGACGTCTTGGAGCATGAGGGTGTTCACGTAGACCAGGGCCGATTACAGGATCCGTAGGCACAGCACGAACATCTCCTGCTCGTCGCGCCGGTTGGAGGCGATCTCCCCGCCCTTACCGTAGGCGATCACGGAGTTCGCGCCGTTGGAGGACTCCATCACGTTCAGGCCCTCCTCGATCTCCCGCTGAGGTCGCGCAGTCGCAAGTAGCGGGCCACGAAGATGGTCTTCTGGGCGCGGCCGACCTCCAGCATCGCCGCGTAGGTGGGGTGGGAGGCGTTGCGGGTGAAGCGCCGCAGGATCGCCTCGGTGGAAGCGGTACGGGTCCGAATCGCGGTGGCGTACTTGATCATCTGGTCGTACTGCTGGGCGATCGTCTCCAGGCTCACGTTGCCCGGTGCTTCCTTGATCTTCCCCAGCACCGGCGGCGCGTCCCCGCCCTCCGTGCCGCCACCGTCGGGTCCGGTGCCGTCGTCCTGGTCGGCCTCCGCGGCCACCAGAGCCACCAGCCGTTCGATGCTCTCCGCGGTCAGCCGCGAGGAGATCTGTGCGGTCAGCGACTCCTCGGCCGCTCGCAGAGCAGCCGAGACGATCCGGTCGCACCGGCCCCGGCGTGGGCGGCTCAATGCTCTCCGCGCGGCAACGTGCCAGCAGCTCCACCCGCACCTGCTCGGGCCTGCGCTCCTTGTGCGCGACATGCTCGGCCAGATACGCCATCAGCTTCCCTGCATCCGCGACGCTGCACTCCCGGAAGCCGAGGTGGCCCCGGATCTGCGCGCGGTGGTACTCGACCGTACGGCCCGTCCAGTTGTAGGAATCCAGCTCCGAGGCGGGAACCTGCACCTGCCGGGCGACGAACTCCACGGCCTCACCGGGCAACTCTGCCCGGTTCCGGGGAAACCGGCCGTACTGCGTGGAGAACTTCAGCAACAAGCCGAAGCCCAGTCGCGTCGCACCGCGCTTGCCGGACACGAGCCCCTGCTCGTCCTTCAGCAGCGTCCAGTGCTCGACCAGCTCATCCAGGTCCAACGGGGTACGGGCCACAGTCGTCGATCGTCCTCGCGAGGCTTCACACACCGCAGCCGTACAGCCCCGGACTCACCCACACGGGTGACGCCCGCGCGAGATCACCGCCGTTCGCGGCAGGTGACAGGGTTCTTACCGGCACCCCGGGTAGGGCCGCAGGAGTCGGCCGGACGGGTCAGAAGTCCTGGAGCACGGTCGCGGTTGCCTCTGCCACCCGGCGACCGTGTTGGGTGAGGGTCAGGGTGACCGGTACCGCGGGCCGCTGGTCCTGGTCTCGGCCCAGTCGGCCGGGCACGGCGGCGCAGTAGACGGACAGTTCGGGCTCGGCGCGGGCCCGAAAGAGGACCCGCGATGTGGCCACGGTGGCACGCGTCGGCGTCAGCCCATAAGTCCGCCCGGCCGCGAGCAGCGCCGTTTGGCGCATCGCCTCAAGCAGCAGCATTCCCGATAGGTGGGTGCCGCCCTCGGCCGCGAACACCCGGTGATACGTGCTGGTGAGAAGCTGGGTGACAAAGCGGCCGTACGTGGACTCCGTGGGCTCGCTCACCACCACGTTCGCGGGGCTGGCACGGCCTACTTCGGGGGCGTCGGCCGGTCGTTGCGGCGCCTGCGGTTCCTCGCTGCCCTCGTCGTGGGAGTAGCCGGCGGCGGGCATCGCGGGCTGGGGCGGGCCCGCGTGGTGAAACGGGGAGTCGGGTGGCAGAAAGGCGAGGCTGATGCTTCCGGTGGCACAGCCGACGCCGTCGATGTCCAGTTCGCCGTGGAGCGATAACCCCCGCGGTACCCCCCTGAGTACGTCGGTCGGGCGGGCTCTGATGCGTACCGTCAGGCTGGCGCGTGCAGGGCCGGCGCGCCAGCCGGCCAGGTTGGTGACGTGCAGGCTGAGCCGGGAGAAGACCGCGTGCCGCTCGGCGGGCAGGCCGAAATACTGATGGCCGATGAACTCACCCACTTCGCGGGCCATTTCGGCAGTGCCTTGAAGGTCGTGAAAATGACCAGAACCGTCGTTGAACAGTGGGTGGCCGAGCGGCGTTTGCGAAACGAAGACGAAGTGTTCCTCGCCGCTGGATGGGGCGTCCAGAAGGTAGTGATCCCCAGAGCGTGGCCGGTGGATGAGGTGGCTGGTCGCGCCATCGGTGGCCGGTCCGCCGCCGGACGGATCGACGGGGCTGTCCCTGCGCATGGCGATCCTTATGACGGCACTGATGACGGCGAGGCAAAGACCGGCGGCGGGCTGCGGCGTCCCGCGCCGCTCACACGGTGTCCTGTGGAGAGGAGAGCAGCTTGGACAGTGCGGCGTTGGCCCCGGCCTGGAAACGGCTGGTGGCCTCCAGTTCCTCCATGATCTCCGCGATGTGCCGCCGACAGGTGCGTACCGACATCCCGAGCCGTCTGGCCACCATCTCGTCCTTGTAGCCCTCTGCCATCAGCCGCACGATGGACCGCTTGAGGTCGTCGGTCACCGGGTCGGAATCGACGCTGCCCAGGTGAAAGGGCGTTGCCCCGCGCCACAGGTGCTCGAAGACCGAGCACAAAAAGGCCACCAGCGTCGGCTCGCGCACGATCGCCGCGCCCGGCTCCCGCCCCACGGGCTTGTGTTCGGGTAGGAAGACGACCTCCCGGTCGTAAATGATCATCCGGTCGATGACCTCTTCACTGGTGCGCAGCTCGCCGCCGTGCTCGATCAGTTCGCGGACGAACGCCCGGGTGGCGAGGTCGGTGCGCGCGGAGTGCTGGTAGACCGTGCGCATCCCCACGCCGCGGTCGAGTATGCCAAGCGACACCTTGCGGGCCGCGGTGAGGATGTGGGCTGGGCGTGCACCACCCGGTTGTACGGTCAGCACCTCGCTGCGGCAGCGCTCACTCAGCTCGTTCAAAAGCGACTGCACGGTTGCCACATCCGAGACGATGTCGAACGCTTCCATACGATTGCGTTCGCGACGACCGTCGTAGTACGCGGGAGTCAGCGAGAGCATCTGGGCCCGCACCTCGGTGACCGCGTGTTGCAGGTCGCGGATCTGGTTTTCCGCCGATCCAACCAGCTCCACGGCCGCCGCGTCGGGGCTCACCGGTACGAGTAACTCGGCGTTGCCCGGGGTGGGGTGCAGCAGGCACAGCAGGCTCAGCACCCGCTCGATGCGGGTCGCCTCCTCGGCCGAGAGGTGCAGCAACTCGGCGATCTCGTGGCGGTTGAAACGGCCTCGCTGCACTGCGTGCCGGTAAGCTGCCGCGCTCACGTCGTCCAACTCCGCGAATGGCGGGTCGGAACCGATGGTTGCCGACATCCCCGAGCTTCCCCCTTCTTCCGCGCACTTGCTGCCTTGCAACTTTAAGGCATCGTTATTTTCGTGAAAATGCCTCGAAGCGTTGGGCAGAGTGTTCCTGCCGCCTGTCACGTGTGTACTGCCCATCACGGTGCGTGCCGTACACGCCAGGGCAACGTCAAAGCTTCCTCCCCGAGGGAAAATGAAACTCTCCCGCGCTAATCTTATGACCGTCAAGGTCTGTCGGTGGCTGGCGCCTTGAGGACGGTGGCGTATGACCGGACTTGGCCCCGGCCCCGGTCCCGAGCGGAGGAATGAACGTGAGTGGCACCACTTCGACGTACCCGACGATTCCGATGATCTTGCCGGCGACTCGCCTGGACCCCATCTGGGGCTGGCTGGGCTAGAGTTTGAGCACGTCAGGGCGGCTTTCCTGACGTCAGGAGCCCATTACAAAGCAGCGCGGTGGCGGGTCCTTGCCTCCCTTGGCGAGGGCCCGTCGCCGCGCTGTCGTGTTACTCGACAGTCGCTCCGTAAGGCTTCACGCAAGGTGACGCAGAGGCGACTGTGGTGGTCGTTACGGGGTGTAACGTCAGGGGATTTCGTGGAGGCGCGGAGGAGAATTGATAGAGACGCGAAAAATGACGGTTCCAGCCGGAAAATGCGCCCCTGTCAGAAACTCGCTTCTGCTGTTGGGTATCCCGCTTATTTATTCGCTGCGTAAGATTATGGCCGCCGTGACTGCTGCACTTCATCGGGCTCCGAAGTGATCGCGGAGTACGCGTGAGTGGAGCCGACGAAGGCGGTGGGTGCGCCCGTGGGGTAAAAGGTGCCCCGCTAGCGCGAATGCGAATCGCTGGAGTGAGAGAAGCGCGGCTGATTCAACGGCTGTGGACTTGGCTAACTCTTGGGAGTTCTTTGGGGAAGTCTTGGTCGGTTGATTTGCTGGTTGCTGCCACCTCGCGCGAGCTCGCGGCACGGCCAGAACTGGCTGCTGCCCGGGGCGGTGCGGGGTGCGGTAAGGGGCAGGTGCGGGTGAATGACCCACGCCGCAACGGCTCGGGTCATCGCCGGGGCAGGCGGCGAGAGAGGCACGCGCGGTTCGCGAGTGGGCGCCACAGTGCTGGGCGAGAGGAGCGCAGATTCATCAGGGGGCGCCGCCCGCCGGACTTATACGGTGGCGTTTCCGGGTGCTTCACCCGTGTTTCTCGGCGTAATGGGGGAGCGTTGCTGCTGGTGAGACCGGGTATCCGACGCTCGCTCTGTCGGGTGCGCGCCGGGTGGCAGGCGCTGAGGGCGCGGGTCCGGGCAGGGCGGCCCTGGCCCGGCGAAGGGCCCGCGGGGGCGTTGCGGTGGATATGTCCGCAGCAAGTGGCCCGCCGTGGCCGGAAGTTGTCATCCGCAAATGCGGGCCGGAGCTACCGCTTTCGTTGGCCACGAAGTGGTAGCTGACGACATCTGCCCGATGCCTGGTGACCGCGAGGCGGGATTCCTGGTAGCCGCTGAGCGGACCCGGCCCCGCGATTCGCGGGGCGCTTCGGCGGCCTAACCTGTATTCAGGTCGTCATTTGACCGAGACCTGATCGACATTTGGGGGCCGCCGCTCCGGATTCCCCCATTTTCCTTACCGCGTCGCATGCTCCCGGGGCAGTGTGTGCCAAAGAAGAATCGCTGGAGTGGCGCTGGGGGCGGAAGTGCGCTAGCGATGCGTATACGCCGGGTATGCGGCCATCCACTGTCCGTGGAATATGCCACTCCGCTGCGGAGCGTTGCGAACTGGAGCTGTGGAGACGGTCACTCACGGGCACGGCGCGCCCGTGAGCAGCACACTGCTGCCCCCACAAAGTGCCCGATCGGGCAGCTATCAGGGTCGCTGCCGCGGTCTCCCGCGGGCCCGATCGCTCCCTTGTGCGGAACCGGCAGCGGGCGTCCGGGCAGGGGGCGTGACGTCTTCGTGATAGCGCCCGATGAGGGCGGGAAGAACCCTTACGTGCGCCTCCCGCGCCCCTATCCGCCGATCCATCCGCCCCCTGCCCACATCGTGGATACCGCGGCTTTCACGGGCGGGCACAGGCCGGCGCCACCGCCGTACGAGCCGTTGCCAGCGCGGTTCGTACGCCCGGCCTAGGGGGCGCGCACCGTAGAGATCAGGGGTAAGGCGCTCTTGGCCGGTACTCGGGCCCGTGCGATCGTGAGAAAAGATGGCGCTCCTCCCCGGGGCGCGGGTCGGACAAAGCGAACAGGGGCCCGTACGAGGCTCAGACCGAACCAAGTTCGAGCTGGGCCGAGAGTACGAACCAGGTCGGCGGGTCGGACTGCACCGAGAGTGCGAACCGGGCCACGTTCGGGCTGGGCGAGGCGGGGACGACATGGTAGGCGTGTCGCGCCGCGCGGCCCTCGACGACGTGGAGGAAGGGGGGACTGTGATGGCTGGCCCTTACCCATTCCCGTACCACAGCGCCCCGCGCGCCAGGCCGCTCCGCGACGTCACCGCCACCGGGCTGCCGCCCCGCGCAAGCGGCGTTGCCCTCAGCCGAACGTTCGCCGTGGGCGGTGCGCGCACGATCGGCGCTGCCCTTCACGCGGCACGCGTCAGTGACGCGGTCCCCATACCAGCGGTGCGGCCACACTCCGTCGTCCGCGCCGCGTTGCCACCCACGGCCAGACGTCCGCGCGCCACCCTCCGCACGCACGCCACGCGTCGGCCCACCACCCGCATACCAGGGATGTTCCGCTTGCGTGGATGACCGCACGCACTACATCGGCCCGATGGGTGCGCATCACCTGGGAACACCGCGTTCACCAGCGGTAGCGGTCTCGCATGCAGTTGTTGCCTGGCAACTTATGGACACCGGAGGGCGGCTCCGCGCTCCGTAGACTGAAGCCGTTCGCGGGAACGATTCCCACGCGGCGTGAGGGCGCACCTCCCGGAAAACTTGGTAGCAGGCGCGTCAAAAGCTATGAATTCACGGGGACTTGGGGGAGCCATGGCTTTGATCGATCGGAGTATGGAACTCGAAACGCTCGATAGCGCGATCGCTGGATGCCTGTCCGGAAGCTCCAGAATCGTGTTCGTCGAGGGACCTTCAGGTTGCGGCAAGAGTGAGTTCATCGAGAACATCGCCGAGCGAGCCGAAAAGTCCGGCGCAACGCTGTTGCGCGCGGTCGGCTCGGACCGGGAGCGCGCAGTTCCCCTCGGCGCCCTGCGACAGCTCATCACCAGCGCTCCCGCCGGCACGTTGCCGCAGATCACCCCCGCTGAATCGGCTGGTCTGGTACGGGTGGAGGCCATGCACGAGTTCTGTGCGGCGCTGCGCCGGCTGAGCACACAGTCGCCCGTCGTCGTCTGCGTGGATGACCTACAGCATGTGGATGACTCGACCCTTCAATACCTCCTCTACGCCGCGCGCCGCACTCGCTCCGCGCGCATTCTCCTCGTACTCGCCGAATCCCTTCACGAACACACCAGCGACCCCGTTTTCGGCACCGAACTTCTCCGCCTGCCACACTTCGAACGGGTCCGCCTTGAGCGCCTGGACCGCGCCGGCGTGGCCGAATTGGCCCAGGGATACGCCGGTTTGCCGCAGGGCGATGTATTCATCGACGGCCTTTACGCGATCAGCGGCGGCAACCCGCTGCTGCTGCGCGCACTGGTAGAGGAGCATCGAGCCACGCCGCCGGCGCACCGGTCGGCGCTGCCAAGCCCAAAGGCGGGCGGCCCGTTCACCCAGGCCGTGCTCACCTGCCTACATCGTGGCGGGCAGGCGACGGTGCGGCTCGCCGAGGCCCTCGCGGTGCTGCGCGGGGCCGGCTCGGTGGAGTCCGCGGGGCGGCTGCTCGGCACCAGTGAGGCCGCCGCATCACAGGCCGTGCACGCGCTCAACGCCGCGGGCATCGCCGATGGCTGTGGCTTCCGACATCCCGCCGTAGGCGCCGCCATCTTGCATGCCATGGAGCCGGCCGACCGGGCGGCACTGCACCGGGACGCCGCGTGCTTGCTGCACAGCATCGGCGCGCCCAGCCCCGTCGTGGCAGCGCACCTGCTGGCCGCCGGTGACGCAGACGCGCGCTGGGGCGTTGCGGCACTGCGGGACGCGGCTGAACAAGCGCTGGCCGACGACGATGTGTCGCAGGCGGTCGCCTGCCTGACCCTGGCACACCAGACGTGCACCGATGACCAGCGCGGCAGCGCCATCAAGATTCGGCTCGCCGCCGTCACCTGGCGCGTTGACCCCGGCGCCGCCGAGGAACACACCTGGGAACCCCTGGTGGCGCTGCGTGCCGGGCGGCTGGCGGAGTCCCATATGACCTCGCTGGCCCGGCTCTTGCTCACTCAGGGCCGCGTGGACGAGGCCACCGAGGTACTCGACCGGCTTGCCGATGTGCGCGAAGAAGGCGGCGGACACGCGCCAAACGCGATGCGCGGCACCACGGTGGGGGCGCAGTTCGGCTACCCGGCGGCGACCGGCTCGCGCGCCGTGGTCTCGATTTCCAAGGACGCCGACGGGGCACCGACGGTCACCCTCACCGAGGGCGCGGCAGCGCGCCCCGCGGCCGGCATGTGGACCGTCCCCGCCACGGCCGAGGGCGAGGTGGCAGCAGCAGCGGCCGAACGATTTCTTCAGACCGCGGTCCTGACCGACACCACCATCGAGCCCATCGGGCAGGCGCTGCGCACCCTGGTGCACGGCGACCGCCCCGACCGGGCGATGCCCTGGTGCCAGTCCTTCCTGGAAGAGGCGGACCGCCGTAACGCCCCTGGCTGGAAGGCCGCCTTCGCCCAGGCACAGGCCGTCATCATGATCAGGCAGGGCAATCTGCGGGCCGCCGAAGAGTACGCCACGATGGCGCTTGACTGCCTGCCCGAGAAAAACAGCAGTGTCTTCGCCTGCGCCCCCCGCTCCATCCTGATCTACACGGCCACCGCGCAGGGCCGGCACGGCGCCGCGGCTCGCCAGCTCAACCACCCGGTGCCGGACGGCCTGTTCCGTACGGTCTACGCGCTTAGCTACCTCCGCGCCCGCGGCTCCTACCACCTGGCGACGAACTGCTTCCATGCCGCGCTCAGCGACTTCCTTGAGGTCGGCAGGCTCGCCCGGCGCTGGGGCCTTGATCGCGCGGTGGTGGTGCCCTGGCGCTCCGATGCGGCCGAGGCACTGGTCCACCTTGGCGACCGGCAGCAGGCGGAGCAACTGGTGATGGAGCAACTCGCCATGGGCGACGCGCGAAACGCCCGTGTGCGGGGTGTCTCGCTGCGCGTACGGGCCGCGATCGCCGAGGTCAGCCAGCGGCCCCGGCTGCTGGCGGAGGCCGTGGACGAGCTCCGTAAGTACGGCGACCGCCTTGAGCTGTCGCGGGCGCTATCCGATCTGGGCCAGGCGTTCCAGGCGGTGGGCGAGCCGGCACGGGCCAGCATGGTGACTCGGCGCGCCTGGCACCTGGCCAAGGAGTGCGGCATCGAGTCGGTACGAGAACGTTCGCTGCCCGGCCACCATTCCCGAACGGCCCCCGCCCAGGAGGACCCGCTGTGGACGGCGGACTCCGAGGCAGACGCCAAGCTCAGCGACTCCGAGAAGCGGGTGGCCGTGCTCGCCGCGTACGGCTATACGAACAGGGAGATCGCGCTCAAGCTCTACGTCACCGTCAGCACGGTCGAACAGCACCTCACCCGCGTCTACCGCAAGCTCAACATCACCCGCCGCCAGGAACTGCCGATGAACCTCCAACTCAACATGGCGGAGATCGCCTGACGGTCTGGGTCTGGTCAGACATGCCGCGCTGCTGAGGCGGTCGCCTCGCGCGGTTGTCCGCCCTGTGGGGCCCGACCGTTGCTCGGGGTGCGGCTACGGCATCCCTCACGCCGCGAGAAGGCCGATGTCGAAGGCCAGCCTCGCCGCCCGGCGACGGCGGGCGGCGGAGCAGCATTCCACCTCTTCGAGAATGATCCGCTTCGCGTACCCGTTGTACATGATCGTCTCCGGTGCCGTCTGATGTGCCCGCGCCAGCGCCGCTAGTGCGATGTCGGGCTGCCCATCTAGGTGGTACGCCCGCGCCTGTTCGATGCGGTGTCGAGCGCGGCGCGGCCGGGAGGGGATCACCGTGTGATCGGATGCGGCGGCCTGCCGCACGGACTCGCCTCCCGCGTGGAGTTCCACCGCCACGGTCACCGCGTGGGCGCCCATGATGGCTGGGCCGAACGACGTCACCGGATGGTAGTAGCTCTCCGGCAATCGCTCGGCCGCTGTGCGCGCCCGGTCCCAATGCCCCCAGGCTGTGCCCGCGTCGCCGCGTCGTGCCGCTGTGTATCCGGCCTCGAACTGGAGCGCTCCGCTGATCGCAAGCACATCATCGCAAGCGTCCGGCAACAGCGGCTCCAGGTGACGCAGGGTCGCCAGGGTGACCGCGTCCGCTGCGTCGTAGTGAGCAGGACCCGAATCGCGGTGGGCCTGAGTGGTGAGCCACGCGGCCACGCCGATCACATGCGGGTCTTCGCTTTCCTGGGCGGCCACCATGCCGCGTTCCGCCACGCGCCACAGCAGCGTGGCGTCAGGCTGGTAGGCGAGAAAGAACTGACTCAGGCTGTACACCTCGGCCAGGACCGCTTGCGCGGCGCGCCGGGTCGCCGCCGTTTCGGCCTGCCGCGCGGTGAGTTGGGCTTCGCTGATCAGATCCGGCAGGAGTGCGCCGATGACCTCCCGGTGGATGGGCGAGGCATGGCGGGCCGCCCACGCCCGGACCAGCCGGGCCCGCAGACCTTTGACCGATGGCGCGGGCGCGTCGCGGCGTACCGGAAACGTGTCGATCGCGGCCTCTACGGCGGCAAGGCGCGGGTGCCCGGGGCCGGCGAAGAGCGGCTGCTGCTGCGGCCCGCCGATGAGCTCGGACAAGTCCTTGACACGCAGCGCCTCGGCAATGCGCAGCATCATGTCCAACTTGGCGGCGATACGGCCGCGTTCCACCGCCTTTACCCACTCCGCGCTCATTCCCGTAAGCCCGGCAAGGACGGTGCGGCTCATGCCGCGCCGCGTGCGGAGTACCTGCATCCGCTGGCCGAACGCGAGCGGGTCCGGGGAAGCGTCAGATGACACGGCTGTGTTCCTCTCTGAGCAGCTAGTCCCTGCCAGGGTAGGGGGCCGGCAACCCCTCCGTGAGCGGCGCGACACGTGCGAACGCGGCGCAGAGCGCCAGGAGTTCGGCGGTCTGGAGGCTCCTTCGCTGGTCTCACCGCTCTCAGCAGATTGCCGATCATGACGACTTGGCTCTCCGCGATCTCTCGCACCCGCTGGGGGCGTCAGCCCAACTTCGCTCGGGCCCCTGGAGTGCTATCCGCCGCGCGACAAGAAAACGAACCGTCGGCGCAACTACTTGGAGCGGTAGGCGCGTTAGCGCCCGCGTTACGGCAACGGCCCCACCCGCAACGGCCCCCACCCGCAACGCCCACTACCGACAACGGGCCGCCGTCCGGTATACGGACAGCGGCCCTGTCATACGGCCAGGCAGGCTCTCGTGGAGCCGGCGCGGGCCGGATCAGGAGTACGGGTAGAAGCCCGAGCCTGACTTGCGGCCGAGGCGGCCCGCATCGACCATGCGCTGGAGGAGTGGGGGAGCGGCGTACAGGGGTTCTTTATATTCCTCGTACATCGAATAGGCGACCGAGGCGACCGTGTCCAGGCCGATCAGGTCGCTGAGCTTGAGCGGGCCCATCGGGTGGGCGCAGCCCATTTCCATGCCGTCGTCGATGTCCTCGCGGCTGGCGATGCCGGACTCGAACATTCGGATCGCGGACAGCAGGTACGGGATGAGCAGCGCGTTGACCACGAAGCCCGAACGGTCCTGGGCGCGAATGGCGTGCTTGCCGAGGATGCCCTGCACCGCGGCCTCGGCGCGCTTGATGGTCTCCTCGCCGGTGGTCAGCGCGGGGATGATCTCCACCAGGCGCTGGACCGGGGCCGGGTTGAAGAAGTGGATGCCGATGACCTGGTCGGGGCGTGAGGTGGCCACGGCCAGCTTGACCAGGGGGATGGACGAGGTGTTGGAGGCGAGGATCGCGTCCGGGCGAGTCACGACCTGGTCGAGTACCCGGAAGATCTCCGTCTTGACCTGCTCGTTTTCGACAACGGCCTCGATGACGAGGTCGCGGTCGGCGAACTCCCCGAGGTCGGTGGTGAAGCTGAGCCTGGCCAGCGCCGCGTCCCGCTCGTCGGGGGTGAGCTTGCCGCGTTCGGCGGCCTTGGTGAGCGAGTTGGTCAGCCGGGTACGGCCAAACTCCAGGGCCTCGCCCGTGGTCTCGGCGACCATGACGTCCAGGCCGGAACGAGCACACACCTCCGCGATGCCCGCGCCCATCTGGCCGCAGCCCACCACTCCGACGCGTTCGATGTCGGTCACATCGTGCCTTTCGCTGATCTTCTTCGGCCGGCGGCGGAGCTCCACCCCTGGCTTGTGGCACGGGGGGCTTCGGTGACCGCCTCGGCCTTGACGTTACTCCGCGGCCACCTGTGCGCGCGGGGCCGGGGCGGGCATGCTGACCTCGTACGGTGTGACGCACGCAACAGCGAAGGGACTCCAGATGGGGAGCACGGAGAGCATGGGCCGCCGCGGCTTCGCGATCGGGGCGGCCGGCGCCGTGTCCGGGTTGCTGGCCGGCAGTGACGCGCTGGCCGCGGACGGTGGCGCGCGGGATGGGAGCCGGGCCATGGCCCGGGAGCCGGGTGCGGTTGCCGCGGAGCCTGCCGCCGGGGGTGCCGGACGGCGTCGGGAGATGCGCGCGATGTGGCTGGCGACCGTCGTCAACCGCGACTGGCCATCGAAGCCGGGGCTGCCCGCCCGGCAGCAGCAGTCCGAACTGGTGGGCTACCTCGATGCGGCCGTCGAGCGGCGACTCAACGCGGTGATCTTCCAGGTCAGGCCCACCGCCGACGCCCTGTGGCCTTCCCCGTACGAGCCATGGAGCGCGTATCTGACCGGAACGCAGGGCCGGGACCCGGGCTGGGACCCGCTGGGCTTCGCGGTGCGAGAGGCGCACCGGCGCGGGCTGGAACTGCATGCGTGGTTCAACCCGTACCGGATCGCCAACCACACCGACCCGAGCCGGCTGATCGCCTCACACCCCGCGCGCGTGCACCCGGAGTGGGTTGTTCCGTATGGCGGGAAGCTCTACTACAACCCGGGGCTGCCCGCGGTGCGAGGCTTTGTGCAGGACGCGATGTTCGATGCGGTCACCCGCTATGACATCGACGGTGTGCACTGGGACGACTACTTCTATCCGTACCCGGTGGCCGGGCAGGTCTTCGACGACGATGCGGCGTACGCACAGTACGGGGCAGGTTTTCCCGACCGGGCGGCGTGGCGACGCAACAACATCGACATGCTGGTGGAGGAGACATCGCGGCGGGTACGGGCGCTGCGGCGCCGGGTGCACTTCGGGGTGAGCCCGTTCGCCGTGTGGCGCAACCGAGCGAGCGATCCGCTGGGCTCCGACACCAAGGCCGGCGTGCAGACCTACGACGATCTCTTCGCGGACACGCGCCGCTGGGTCAAGGAACAATGGCTCGACTACCTCGTTCCCCAGGTCTACTGGCACCTCGGGTTCGCCGCTGCCGACTACGCCAAGCTCGTGCCCTGGTGGGCGCGGACGGTACAGGGAACGGGGGTGCGGCTGTATGTGGGCGAGGCCCTGTACAAAGCGAGCGACCCGGCCCAGCCCGCCCCCTGGCAGGACGTCGCCGAACTCTCGCGGCACCTCACCTTCAGCCGGAACCATCCGCAGGTCCGCGGCCATGTGTACTTCTCGGCGAAGGAGGTCTCCACCGACCCCTCCGGCGCGATGGCCAAGGTGGTCGCCGACCACTACCCGCACCGGGTACGGCCACCGCGCTGAGTTTGGGTTCTCGTGGTCGGCGCAACCCACGGGCGGCGGCGCCGGGCGGGAGCCCGGTTCGTGGTGGTCACGTCCACGGCGCGAGCGTGGCCACCACCGGAGCGCTGGTGGCGTGGAGAAGCGGGGGAGCGGGGCTACGTACGAGCCTCGCCCTCGTGCTGGACGACGGTGTCGGGACCCGGCGACATCAGGGTCTCGTGGCCGTCCTGGAAACGCACCCGATATGGGGGCGCGCCGTCTGGGCCAAGGACTTCGACGACTTCCGCGGTGCGGTCGTGTTGGCCCACGATCCTGCCGTGCACCAATAGCCGGTCGCCTACGCTGGCTCGCATCTGCGGTGGCCTCCTGTCCGGGAGTCCGGAGGGAACTGCGGTCCGTGTTCGTCAGTGTATGACCGGTCGCCGTGGAGGGCGCCTCGTTCGCGGCGCTCGCTCGTCCCGTCTGTGCTCGTCAGGCCAGGGCTCATCTTCATCCGGTCCGCCAGCTCGACCATGCGGAGGACATCTGGGCGCGGCTGTGTCCACTGGTTCTGCGGCATCTCGACTCGTCGTGCGACCGGACAGGCTGCCAGGAAGTCTCCGAACTGCGCATCGCACCATGGGGGCACCCACGCACCGGATCGACAGAGGAACACCGAGGTGAAGACCACGTCGGGCGCCTGCCCGTTGTCGATGGTCATGCTCACGGGGATCAGCGGCTGTTCACTCGGCCGCGCCATGGACTCCCGCCACGAGGGGAAGTGGACGAAGACCTGCGAGCCGTTCCAGTAGTGCGCGAGCATCCAGTTCTCGGCACCGATCTTCTTACGTCCGGAGAGGACCCCACCCCTCCAGTCCTCGAAGCTCCGATCGTTCAGCTTGTACCCGCAGTCATGGTGGGCGTCGTACAGGTGGACGCTCCTCCAGGGGCCTGACCCGCCAAGGTTCGAGGGGAAGATCTGGGAGGCCCAGGCGTTCGATTCCGCGTAGAAGAGGGTGGCTTGGGGGGCAATGTTGAAACGGTTCCAGAAGCCCGAGAAACCGTGACACTGGGGCAGCGGAACCGCCGCCTTGATGAAGGCACGAACCCTGCGAAGCCAGATCGCTTCGACGTGCACGGCGTCTTCAGCAACGGGCCACGCGTACAGCTCTGGGTGCTCGCCAAGTGGGGCGCCGGCCGTGGGAGTCGGGAAGAAAAAGTCCCAGTCGATCACTAGGAGATTCATGCACGACCTTACGGAACGGTGGAGCCCCCCGGCCGCTGGGCGGCCAGGGGAATCCGATCAGGGGGAGTAGGTCAGGCGAAGTGGCCGGGGGAGCCCGAACCGCCCTTGCCGTCGCCGTCCTCGATGTCGGTGTTGTCGTCCTCGTCGCCGCGGACGGTAGCCTTCCTGCTGAGTGCTTCCTTGAGCGACATGGCTGCTGCCTTTCTCTCAGGAGCGACCGGGGGCTTCATCCCCCGGCCGTAGTGCACTTGCGACCCGTCCCCTGGTCCGACTCGTGACGTCCAAGACCAGGGGGCGGGGACCTGGTAACCCATCCCGGCCCGACGGGGGCGCGACGCCGGAATGGGAGCTATGAGGCGGGACGCATGTCCCGTTCTCGCTGGTAGCTGTGGCTGGGGTCGCCGTACGGGTACATGACCTCCTCCTGGCTCACCCTCCACCCGTCAGATATGTACTGGTGGTGGGCGCCGATCACGCCCCAGAGCTTCAGGCACTTGACCCTGAGTG
Source organism: Streptomyces zagrosensis (assembly GCF_014203645.1). Classification (GTDB taxonomy): domain Bacteria; phylum Actinomycetota; class Actinomycetes; order Streptomycetales; family Streptomycetaceae; genus Streptomyces; species Streptomyces zagrosensis. Next base: position 143,123 of record NZ_JACHJL010000019.1, read on the forward strand.
CGGTGAAGTGCGAGCTGTTCCAGCACTCTTCGAAAGCCGTAACCGCGTGCTGATCACACAGGGGCGGTTGGGTCGTCCGAGATCCTTCTGGCCACGAGGGCGGGTCCCAGGACTTACGCCAGTCGAAGAACAATCAGCCATCCTTGTTGCGGCTAGCAGGCCACCCGCAGACTTGGCAGCTCATCTCGAACATGCAGAAGCGCTGGCGGGTCGGGTGCACGCCGTCGAAGATCGGCTTCCCGACGTGCGGCGAGTGGGACATCCGAGCCGACGAAATCCCGCCGAGGTCACGGTCAGTGGGGAGTGGCAAGCCCTTGTAGGCCAGACGCGATTCGGGGTCGTACTCGATGGTCAGGCCCGCTACGAGGTCCGGCAGCTCGCTGTTCCACGAGGCGATGAAGGGAACGACGGACGGCCGCGTCCGGGGTCTATTCATTACTTCCCCCTGCGCATGGGGCTGGCGGGGCGACCATTTCAGCCCAAATGACCTTCCCCCACAGGCGGTAGTCCGTGTCCCAGCGCTCTGCGAACGCCTCAACGAGGAGCAGGCCGCGGCCGGACTCGTCTTCGTCGCTCGCATGACTAGTAGCCGGGGCTTGACGTGACTTGTCACTGACCGCGACGCGCACCCTGTCATCGCCGGTCCGATCGACAGCAACCCGCATGTGGGGGCTTCCGCTGTGCATGATGCTGTTGCTGGCCAGCTCTGATACGACCAGTTCACTCACCTCGATGAGCGCTTCGAGCTTCCACGTCTCCAGAGCCGCACGCACTAACCGACGAGCGATGCCGGCCGACTCCTTCACGCAAGGCAGCGTCTCGCTGTAGCCAGGAGCGCCAGTTGCGTTGGGTTTCGTCGCGGCCATGGTCACGGGGCTTCCCTCCGGGGGTGCTAAACGTCCCGCCTCGACTGGGGAGCGAGGCCGGACGTTCTCCGCCAACCACCGCTGCCAGTCCACGGACGGGCTGCGGTGAGGCCACGAACGTAGAGGCTCCCGGAACCAACCTCCAAGCAGATTGCGCGAGTTTGCGGCACGACCTTTGCGGGGCATCGAGTGCCTGTCCGAACATGAGGAAGCGCAATTCCGCGCAAGCAACAGGACAGGGGAGTGACCATGAAGCTACGGTTCCTTGGTACGAACTCGAAAGAGGGAGACTGCCCCACTCTGTACGCAACTGACCGGGACACGTATCTAGTGCAGGGGTGGAGGATCTACGCGAACGTTCTGCTGATGCAGCTCACCCTGCACGAGGGCGAGACGGCCGTAGAGGTGCCCACCGAGCTGTTCGAGCACCTGGAGAAAGACGGGCTTCCCCCCGGGGAGTTCAGGCGCCTGGAGGACCCTCTTATGGTCCTCACTCCCGGAGGTACGTACGTTGTTCAGGGGCAGGAGGTCACCGACGCCGAGGCTCTGGCACAGATGAGAATTCCGGACTACGAGACCGTGGTCGAGGTCCCTAAGGCCGCGATCACCGCCCTACTGGAGGAACCGCGTGAAGCTGATCTCCGGCGCCGAGCGCAACCGGCTCTTTGAGAGCTTCGCGCACGACGCATTCCACCTTGAACTGAGGGACGACTACTCAGTCCCCAACGAGGCCGGCCCGTACAAGCGCTGGCTCCAAACGGGAACTGCGGATGACTCGTTCATGTCACCGTGGACACAGCTCATGAGGCGCGTCACCGACTTGGGGAAGACTGTTCGCCGGGTGCGGGTCGTCACTAAACCGCACAGCTCCTACATCCAGTACGAGCACGCCACTACCGGCACCAACCTGGAGGCTGGCGAGTCCATCAGGTGGCTGCCACGGCACCACCTGCCAAGCGAACTCACCTTTCCCGTAAACGGGAATGATTGGTGGTTGTTCGATGACCGGCTCCTGGCCGTAGGCCACTTCGATGAGCGCGGTCGGGTGATGGGCTCCGAGCTGATCGAGACCCCCGAAACCGTCGCCGAGTGTGTACGCGTACGGGACCTGCTCTGGAGCTTGGCCATTCCCCACCGCGAGTACAAGCCCTAACCGTTCCGTGAACAACCAAGCACAAGAGATGCGAGAGGCGCTGGGGGTCCGGCTGCGTGGGTTCCGCAAGGACGCGGGGTTCAGCAGTGGTCGGGCCTTCGCCGCTGCGACGGGATGGCAGGAATCCAAGGTCTCTCGCATCGAGAACGGGAGACAGAACGCGTCCGAGGACGACATCCGCGTCTGGTGTGGCCTGACAGGGCACGAGACTGAGGCTGACGACTTGATCGCGACACTCCGCCACATTGACGAGCTGTGGATGGAGTGGCGCCGGATGCTTGAGTCCGGGGCAGAGAGACGCCAGAAGAAGTCGTTGCCTCTTTACCGGAAGACGAAGGTCTTCCGAATCTGGGACCCGAACGTGGTGTGGGGCACCATCCAGACCTCCGCGTATGCCGAGAACATCTTCCAGCAGGTATCGGCCTTCCATGAGACGCCGGCCGACACAGAAGCAGCCGTGGCGAGACGCCTCGACCGGCAGCAGTACCTTTACGAGGGGAACCGAATCTTCAACGTTCTCCTTGGCGAGCAGGCCCTCTACTCGAACCACGGCGGTTCCGAAGTCATGAGGGCCCAACTCGACCGGTTGATGGCTGTGATGGCCCTCCCGCGGCTCAGCCTGGGTATCGTGCCGAGGACCGCACCCCTCGCCCTCTGGATCGGCCATGCCTTTTCGATGTTCGATGACAGGCTCGTCATGATCGAGACGTACTCTGCGGAGATATCCGTGACTCAGCCGAGGGAAATCGAGCTATACCACAAGGCATTTGGACTTCATCGGCAGTCTGCTGTGTATGGCCAGGCTGCCAGGGATCTTATTTTGACTGCTATCGAGCACTTTGAACGCATGGGAAGGGAAAGCCGTGGCTGAAATGCCGAAATGGCGCACCAGTACCTACACGAAATCCGACAGCTGCGTAGAAGTTGCGGACAACGACCCCTCGAAGGTCCTCATCCGGGACACAAAGGCGCGGGAAGGCGCGGTCCTAGCCGTACCGCCGGCCTCCTGGGCTGAGTTCGTGGAGTACAGCAAGACTTTCACTGTCTGAGGCCCCATCTGGCCCCCTCTCTTGGGCTTCCGTTCTCGTGGTCGGCGCAACACCTCGGGCGGTGGCACCGGGCGGGAGCCTGGATCGTGGTGCCCAGGGCATCCGTCGCGGCCGGGCGAGATACGTGACCCCGGGTACTCAGCTGCGGGCCCGCTGGGTGACGCCGATGCACACCAGGACCGCGAGCGCGGTCAATGGTGCGGCGAGGGTGAGGTGTTCGTCCAGCAGGAGTACGGACCACACCAGGGTCAACAGGGGCTGCGCGAGTTGGAGTTGGCTGGCTTTGGCCACGCCGATCGCGGCCATGCCCCGGTACCAGACGTACAGTCCTGCGAACTGCGAACCCGCCGCCACCCACAGCACCCCGGCGATGGCCTTCCCCGTGAGGTGGACCGGTTCCAGCGTTACGGCGATGGCGGCTGCCGGCAGGGCCAGCGGTAGACAGCCGACCAGGGCCCAGCCGATGACCTGCCAGCCCGGCATCTCACGTGCCAGTCTGCCGCCCTCCGTATAGCCCGCCGCGCAGATCAGCAGCGCGCCGAAGAGGTACAGATCGGCGCCGCTCGGCGCGCCTCCGCTTTGCTGCACGGCGAAGGCGATCACCACGGCGGCCCCGGCCAGTGCGGCGGCCCAAAACACCCGCGAGGGCCTGATCCCGGTGCGTACGGCGGCGAAGGCCGCGGTGGTGAGCGGCAGCAGGCCGACGACGACGGCCGCATGCGAGGTGGAGGAGGTCTGCAACGCGAGGGTCGTCAACAGGGGAAAGCCGACCACGGTGCCCGCTGCGACCACCGCGAGCCCCGCCCAGTGCCGGCGGGCGGGAAGCGGAACGCGTAGCGCGAGCAGACAACTGGCGGCGATCAGTGCGGCGAGCACGGTCCTGACCGCCACCGTGGACCAGGGGCCGAGCCCCTCCAGCGCCCAGGCGGTGGCGGGGAAGGTCAGCGAGAAGGACGCCACGCCAAGTGCGGCGAGCACGGTACCGAGGCGGGCGCTGCCGTGGGGGGAAGCGGCGGCCCCCGCGGGGGCACCGGGGTGGGGCGTGGCCTGGCGGGCGCCGGGGGCGGTTGGGGCGCCGGCGCTGGGAACGGTGTGCGGGCCCGGGTCGGTGGCGCCGGGCACTGCTATCGCGTCGGGGCGAGTAGCGCTATCGTGTGCTGTCATGTATGAGCGTAGCAGCGTCGCGGACCTGGTAAACATTCTGCGGGGGGAGCTCAACCGCTACTCTCCAGGTGGGAAGCTGCCATCCAGTCGTGCTCTTATCGAGCGGCATCGGGTCAGCCCGGTGACGGTCTCGCGCGCCCTCGCTGTGCTGGCGGCCGAGGGCCTGGTGGTGACCCGCCCCGGGGCGGGCGCATTCCGGGCGGAACTGCCGGGTGGGCCGGGCGGGGCCGGCGGGCAGCCGCGTACCGGAGACACCTCGTGGCAGGAGGTCGCGTTGAGTGCGGAGGCCGCCGCCGATGCGGTGCCGCGTTCGGTGGACGCCTCGGGCATCCTCGCGACACTGACCGCCCCGCCGCCCGATGTGATCGAACTCAGCGGCGGCTATCTGCACTCCTCGCTCCAACCGGAACGCGCGCTGGCCGCAGCCCTCGGCCGCGCCGGGCGGCGACCGGGCGCCTGGGGAAGGCCACCGATCGATGGACTGCCCGAGTTGCGCGCGTGGTTCGCCCGCGAGATCAGCGGACCCGCCGGCGGCGTCACGGCGGCTGACGTACTGATCACCTCCGGCGGCCAGAGCGCGCTGACCACCGCGCTGCGCGCGCTCGCCCCGCCCGGTGCGCCGGTCCTGGTCGAGTCGCCCACCTATCCCGGACTGCTGGCCGTCGCCCGCGCCTCCGGGGTGCGTCCGGTGCCGGTGCCGGTGGACGCAGACGGGGTACGAACCGACCTGCTGGCCGAGGCGTTCCGGGCCAGTGGCGCCCGGGTCTTCGTCTGCCAGCCGCTGCTCCAAAACCCGACCGGCACGGTGCTCAGCCGGGAGCGGCGGGCCGCGGTGGTACGGGTGGCGCGGGCTGCGGGGGCGTTCATCATCGAGGACGATTTCGCCCGCCGACTGGTGCACGAGGACGCGCCCGCGCTGCCGCCCACCCTCGCCGCCGACGACCTGGACGGCACGGTGGTGCACGTCTGCTCGCTCACCAAGGCCACCTCGCCCAGCCTGCGGGTCGGCGCGCTCGCTGCGCGCGGCCCGGTGCTCGATCGACTGCGCGCGATCCAGGTCGTGGACAGTTTCTTCGTGCCCTGGCCCTTCCAGGAAGCGACTCTTGAACTCGTCGGCTCGCCCGCCTGGCCCCGCCATCTGCGGACCATTGCGGCCGAGTTGCGCCGCCGCCGGGAAACTCTGGTCGCCGCGCTGAGCCGGGAGATTCCGGAACTCACCCCCTTCCGGGTGCCGCCCGGCGGCTTCCATCTGTGGCTGCGCCTGCCGCCTGGCACCGATGAATCGGCCGTCGCCCAGGCAGCCCTGCACGCAGGCGTCGCCGTGGCCTCTGGCCGCCCCTACTACGCCGCCGAGCCGCCGGCGCCCCAGCTCCGGCTGTCCTTCGCGGGCGTCGCGGGCCTGCCCGAACTGGCCGAGGGCGTACGGAGGTTGCGGGTCGCGCTGAACGGCCGCTGAGCGGCACGACGGCCGAGCGGCACGGCCGCTGAACGGCGGGACAGCTGAGCGACACAGCCGCTGAACGGAACGACGGCTGAGCGGCGCGACCGCCGCACGGTGCCGTGCGCGACCCGCCAGGCGTTCGGCGGTCAATCGGCAGCAGATCCGGCCAAGAAGTCGGCGACCAGCGCGCGGAACGCTTCCGGGGCATCCACCCACGGCCAGTGACCGCAGCCGGGTAGCACCGCAAGGCGTGCCAGCGGGCAGCACTCGGTGAGGAGCCGAGCCGGGGCCGTTCCGGCGATGCCGTCGTCCGCACCGGCGATGGCCAGCAGCGGCGCCCGCAGCGCCCGCAGCCGTACCACGCGCACCGGCTCGCTCTCTTCATCGGCGTAGAACCGTGACCTGAGCCACAGTGGCGGTACGCGATGCGCAGCGCCCGCCGCATGGTGTGCTTGGGCGGCGGCGGACCACGTGCCATAGCCCCCGGGCGGCGCGCCGGCGGCCTCCGCGGCTGCGGCGTCGGGCCGTCCAGCCAGCCTGCCGCGGATCTCGGCGACCTCGGCCTTGTCCGGCTCCCTGGCCAACCTCCCCGCGGGCGTGACCAGCACCAACCGTCGCACGCGTGCCGGGCTTTGGAGCGCGAACTCCTGCGCGACCAGCGCGCCCGCCGAGTGCGCGAGCACATCCACCGTGTCCAGCCCCAAGTGGTCCGCAAACGCCACCACATCGCGGGCTTGTTCCGCGAACCCGCAGCCCGACTGATCGTGCGGCAGATGAGAGCGGCCCGCGGCGCGGCCGTCGAGCCGCATCAGGGTACGGTCGCGGGCCAGGCCCCCGAGCTCGCCCAGCCCCCGCCCATCGGCCCCGGGCCCGCCGGGCAGGCACAGCAGGGGTGGCCCGCTCCCGAGCGACGAGAAGAAGAGTGTGGTCCCGTCGTACGTGATGAAGTGCGGCATACGCACAGTGTCGCGGCACGCGCCCGGCCATGGGTGACGCTTCGCCACCGGTGAACGCGGGACGGGTGCTACGGGTGAGACGGGTGACCGCGCGCCCGGCCGAACGGCAGCCGGGCGTACGCCGAGCCACCTGCCTGGCGCGGTGTCGGTGTCGGTGTCGGTGCAGCCAGGGTGTCGGTGGGTCAGGCCGGTGACCAGTACGGCTGGCGACCGGTGAGGCCGAGAAGCCGATCGAGCGGCGGGGCATCGGCGGGGACATCTACCACGGGGCCGAAGAGGCCCTTCTCTTTCTCCGCTTCCGCCGCTGCGTCCGCTGCGGGCGCCTGCGCTGCGAACGCCATGCACGCTCGTACCGTCGCCGGATCGGCCTCGTAGGGCTGGTCGCTGGCCCGGGCGATGTCCCAGCCGTGGACGGTCAGTTCGTTGAGCGCGACGAGGCCCGCCACCTCGCCCGGCAGGTCGAAGCCGCCGGCTCGCGTCATGCCCTGCCAGGCGGCCGGATCGCGCCAGGCCTCGGCCAGTGCGGTCAACCGGGCGGGCAGCCGGGAGCGCCAGTCGGGCCCGAGCCGGGAGGCGTCGCCGGAGGGACCCGTGCTGTCGTTGGGCCCGACGTCCTTGGTGGCGGCCAGGGCGAACGCGTGCGACAGCCGGTCTACATGGTCGATGAGGTCGCCCAGTACGTACGACGCACAGGGCGTGCGCGCGCTGAGTTGGGCATCGGAGACCTCGCTGAGCAGCGCCGCCATGCGTTCCGCGGCGGGCCCCAGATCGGGGGTGGGGTCGGGGTTGGTGGGGGACGTGGGTGTCGTGGGCATGCGTGGCTCCTTGCGTACTCGGTGCCGGTGAGCGCTCTGGGGCAGGTGCGTCCGGTGTGCTGTCCAGGGTCCCTTACATGCTGGCGGGTTTGGCGGGTTTGGCGGGTTAAAGAGCCGGCGTAGGGGCCAACTGATGTGCTGACGCGCTGCCGTGCTCATGCGTTGGCGAGTTGACGCGCGGGGGAGCTGGTGAGTCGGCGAGTTTACGGTCGATGGGCTGCCGGCGGGTGCGGGCTGTGGCCAGCTCCGCGCCGATGTGCCGCTACGCGTTCGCGGGTTGCGCAGCGGCGTGAGCAGTAGCGGCGGGATGGGCCGCTGCCCTGGGTGAGGTAGACGTTGGGGCACCCCGCGGAGGCGCACAGACCCCCGGGCGAGCGCTGCCGGTCCCAGAGCAGCACGGTCAACGCCAGGCACGAGGAGGCCAGAAACCACTCGTCCCAGGGCGCGTCGTCGTCGCTGTCGAGGTGTGGGTGCCAGGGTGTGTTGCCGCCGTGCGAGGTGAGGCGCAGCGCGCCGCTGCTCCGCTGAAGCAGGCCGTTGATGATGCGCGCAGCGGTGTCTGCGTCGCCGGCCGTAAACACTTCCCGCAACAGCGAAGCGGCGCTACGAAGGGTGCAGACGTCGTGCGCGGAGAGCGGGCGAGAAACCTCCTCGCCGTGAGCGCGCAGCACGTCGGCGACCGCGTCCGGCGTCGGCTCGTCGGCGCTCAGCGCATTGATGAGGGCAGCCGTGCGGCGGGCGATTGCCAGCACCGAGTGCCGCGTTGACCAGTCGTCTCCAGGGGACAGCACCTTGGCAATGTAACGCATGTGGCGAAGTTTTTCGTTACGTACGTAACGTGACTGGCATGCAGAAGCGTTACGCGATGGCTCGGTACATGGTTGGGGCAACCGCGGCCCGTACTGGCGATGAGATGTCAGGCCCCGCCCTGCTCCTCACCGGGCTCGCGGCCACCGGGTCGGCCTCAGCCGCCTCCGCGCTACTCGCCGGGATCACCATCGCGGCGGCGGTCGGCGGCCCGGTTTTCGGCGTCCTCATCGACCGGTCCGCGCGTCCGGGCCGGCTGCTGGCCGGGGCGCTCGCCGGATACGCGGCGGCGCTGACCGTCATCCTGCTGGCCATCGACCACTGGCCGATCGGCTACTCGGTACTGATCGCCGTGGGCGCGGGACTGCTCGGCCCGGCGCTGTCCGGCGGCTGGACCGCACAACTCCCGCGCTGCGTCACGCCCGATGCGCTGCCGCGCGCGCACGCGTTCGACGCCATGACCTTCAACGGCGCCGGGCTGGTGGGCCCGGCAGCCGCCGGGGTCATCGCGAGCCTGATCGGAGCCCCGGCCGCGGTCGGCGTCTCGATCGCGCTGATCTGTCTGGCCCTGCCATCGGCGTGGACGCTGCCCGCCCGCCGCACCCGGAGGCCCGCCGCGGCCGATGGCTCGGTCGCCGCCGACCTCGGCGCCGGCTTCCGCGCCATCGCGCGGGTTGGGCCGCTGGCTCGTGCGACGGCGACCTCGGTGATCTCATGTGTGGGGGATGGCATCCTGATCGCGTGCTGCCCGCTGCTCGGCGTACGGGTGCTCGACGGGGCTGATCGCGGGGCGATCCTGCTGTCCGTCGTCGCCGCATCGGCGCTCGCCGCCAACACCCTGCTCGCCCGCCGCGCCTACCCGGTGCGTCCTGACACCCTCATCTGGTGCGCGCCTCTCGCCATCGCCGGCGCGCTCGCGCTGGCGGCGACCTGCTCGCCGGTGGCGCTCATCTGCGCCATGGTGATCGCTGGCGCAGCCGAGGGGCCGCAGCTCACCGCCCTGTTCACGGTGCGCCACCGGGAGGCGCCGGCGCGGCTGCGCGGCCAGATCTTCACCACGGGCGCCAGCCTGAAGATCACCGGCTTCGCGGTGGGGGCCGCCATCGCCGGGCCGCTGGCCACCTGGTCCCTGCCCGGCGCACTGCTGACAGCCGCCGGCTTCCAGATCGTCGCCGCACTGGTCTTCGCCGCGATGACCCGGCACCCCGCGGCCGGCAGCCGAACACGTCAGCCATCGTGGTGACCTGAACTGAACTGAACTGAACTGAACTGAACCGAGCTGAGCCGGCGCCGGAGGCGACAACGGCTCCGCCCCGGCTGGATGGAGGACCAGCCGGGGCGGAGCCGACGCGTATCTGCGCACGAGCTCAACGACGCTCGCCCGTCAGCGGCGGGTGCTGCCGGTGCCGGTGCCGCCGGGCGCACGGGGCCTCGGGTTAGCCGAGGGTCGCGAGCGCCTGGTTGAAGGTCTTCGACGGGCGCATGATGGCCGTGGCCTTGGCGGCGTCAGGCTTGTAGTAGCCGCCGATCTCGGCCGGGGAGCCCTGGACCGCGATCAGTTCGGCCACGATCGTCTGCTCCTGGTCGGCCAGGTTCTGGGCGAGCGCGGCGAACGCCTTGGCGAGCTCCGCGTCGTCGGTCTGCTTCGCCAGCTCCTGGGCCCAGTAGAGAGCCAGGTAGAAGTGGCTGCCGCGGTTGTCGATGCCACCGAGCCGACGGCTGGGCGACTTGTCCTCGTTGAGGAAGGACGCCGTCGCACGGTCGAGAGTGTCGGCGAGCACCTGGGCGCGCGCGTTGCCGGTGGTCTGCGCGAGGTGCTCGAAGCTGACCGCCAGCGCGAGGAACTCGCCCAGGCTGTCCCAGCGCAGGTAGTTCTGCTTGACGAGCTGCTGCACGTGCTTGGGCGCGGAGCCGCCGGCGCCGGTTTCGAACAGGCCGCCGCCGTTCATCAGCGGGACGACCGACAGCATCTTGGCGCTCGTACCGAGCTCCAGAATGGGGAACAGGTCGGTCAGGTAGTCACGCAGCACATTGCCGGTGACCGAGATCGTGTCCTCGCCACGGCGAATCCGCTCCAGCGAGAACGCGATCGCCTCGACCGGCGACAGGATCTCGATCTGCAAACCATCGGTGTCGTGGTCGGCGAGGTACGTGGTGACCTTCGCGATGAGGTTCGCGTCGTGCGCGCGGCCCTCGTCCAGCCAGAACACCGCCGGGTTGCCGGTCGCGCGGGCACGGGTGACGGCGAGCTTGACCCAGTCTCGTACCGGCGCGTCCTTGGTCTGGCACATACGGAAGATGTCGCCGGCGCTGGCCACCTGCTCAAGCACCACATTGCCGCTGCCGTCGATGACCCGCACCGTGCCGGTGGTGGGGATCTCGAAGGTCTTGTCGTGGCTGCCGTACTCCTCGGCCTTCTGCGCCATCAGGCCGACGTTGGGCACCGAGCCCATCGTCGCCGGGTCGAAGGCGCCGTTCGCGCGGCAGTCATCGATGACGACCTGGTAGATCCCGGCGTAGCTGCTGTCCGGGATGACCGCCAGGGTGTCGGCTTCCTGGCCGTCCGGGCCCCACATGTGACCGGAGGTGCGGATCATCGCGGGCATGGAGGCATCGACGATGACGTCGCTCGGCACATGCAGGTTGGTGATGCCCTGGTCCGAGTCCACCATCGCGAGCTCGGGGCCTTCGGCCAGCTCTGCCTCGAAGGACGCCTTGATCTTTGCGCCATCGGGCAGCGACTCCAGGCCCTTGAGGATGCCGCCGAGCCCGTCGTTCGGGGTCAGGCCGGCCGCGGCGAGCGTCTGGCCGTGCTCGGCGAACGTCTTGGGGAAGAAGGCGCGTACCACGTGGCCGAAGATGATCGGGTCGGAGACCTTCATCATCGTGGCCTTCAGGTGAACGGAGAACAGCACGCCTTCGGACTTGGCCCGGGCGACCTGCGCCGTCAGGAACTCGCGCAGCGCCGCGACGCGCAGCACGGCGGCGTCCACGACCTCACCGGCGAGCACCGGTACCGACTCGCGCAGCACGGTGGTGCTGCCGTCGTCCCCGGAGAGCTCGATCCGCAGCGTGCTGGCCTCGGCGATGACCGCGGACTTCTCGGTGGAGCGGAAGTCGTCGGTGTCCATGTGCGTGACGTTCGTCTTGGAGTCGGACGTCCACGCGCCCATGCGGTGCGGGTGCGCCTTGGCGTAGTTCTTCACCGAGGCGGGAGCGCGGCGGTCGGAGTTGCCCTCGCGCAGCACGGGGTTGACGGCGCTGCCCTTGACCTTGTCGTACCGCGCGCCGATCTCCCGCTCCTCATCGGTCTTCGGGTCATCCGGGTAGTCGGGCAGCGCGTAACCCTGCTCCTGAAGCTCAGTGATTGCCGCCTTGAGCTGCGGAATCGAGGCCGAGATGTTCGGCAGCTTGATGATGTTGGCACCCGGCGTCTTGGCCAGTTCGCCCAGCTCGGCCAGCGCGTCATCGATGCGCTGGCTCTCCTCAAGGTGCTCCGGGAAGCTGGCGATGATCCGCCCCGCCAGAGAGATGTCACGACTCTCCACGGCCACCCCGGCCGTCGAGGCGTAGGCCTCGATCACCGGCAGGAACGAGTACGTCGCCAAGGCCGGGGCCTCGTCGGTGTGCGTATAGATGATGGTCGAGTCAGTCACCGGGTGCTCCGCTCCACGTCTGCAACATTGCTCGACATCAAGATATCCCGTAGCCGACCCGCCCTCGACAGGACCCCGTCTCCCCCGCGGCGGAATTCTGCCCTGCCCTCAAGTGCGGAGGGCGGGGTCGGTGCGGCCACCCAGTCGCGGGGGTGCAACACCGGCGATGGGGTGTGGGGACGCGGCAAGAAGGCGTGCCGTGCGGGGCAATGAGGCAATAATCAGCCATTGCCGCCGGCGGCGTGGCGCGTACGATCATGATCATGATCTCCGCGCTCGTCCTCATCGACTTGATGCCCCGCATCATCGCCCTACCCGTGGCCCCACACTCCGGGGACCAAGTGCTGGCCCGCTGCAAGCGGCTGGCCGAAGCGTTTCGGGCCGATGGCCGACCGGTCGTCCAGGTGCGCGTGGACCGCCCTGGGGTGGCCGAGCAGCCTGCCGGCAGTGACTTCGCTACGGGGCTGGTCCAGCCCGGTGATCTCGTCATCGTGAAGCGCACCGTTGGCGCTTTTTACGCCACTGACGTGGACCAGCAGCTCCGCGAGCGCGGGGTGGACACCGTGGTGCTCGGCGGTCTGGTCACCACCATGGGCGTGGAGTCCACCGGGCGAGCGGCCAGTGATCATGGATACGAGGTGGAGTTCGTCAGCGACGCCATGTCCGGGTTGGCTGCCGATGAGCATGACTTCGCCGTACAGCGGGTCTTCCCCCGGTTCGGTGCCGTTCGCGAGACCGCCGCCTACCTCTGAGGCTTGTCCGGCGAATCTTGGTCAAGTGCGGCCAGGATGCTGGGGACCAGGGGGTTTGGGTCGTTCTTGCGCCACGCGACGGCGACGCGTGTGTGCACGGTGTCGGGCTCGATCTTGCGGAAGGCGACGCCTTTGAGGCGAATCCGGCGGATGCTCTCCGGGGCCAGTGACACGCCGAGGCCGGTTCCCACCAAGGCGCAGACGGTCTGCCATTCCACTGCGTGTTGGGTCACTTGGGGGGTGAAGCCCGCAGCAATGCACAGACCGGCGATCTGGTCGTACAGCGACGGGCCGACGGCACGAGGCAGGAGCACGAAGGGGCAGTCCGCCAACTGCTTGACCTGGAGCGCCCGTTGTGCCGCCAGGGGGTGCGAGGCGGGCAGGACGGCCACGAACGGTTCGGTCAGCACGGTCTCGAACCCGATCTCCGCGTCATGGGCAGGCGGCTCTCGCAATAGGCCGATGTCGATCGTCCGTTCGCGCAGGGCGGCCAGTTGCGGCGTGGTGGTCATCTCCTGGATGTCCAGATCCACGGCGGGAAACCGTTCCCGGAAGGTTCGCAGCAAGCTGGGGAGAACAGTGAGAGCGAGGGAGGCAGCAAAGCCGATCCGCAGGTGGCCGGCCCTGCCGCTGCCGACTTCCCGGGCTGCGGCCAGGCCCTGCGTGAGGTGAGCGAGGGCGTGCCGGGCGGCGGGGAGGAGTTCCCGGCCCGCCGCGGTGAGGCCGATGCGCCCGGGTTCGCGACTGAACAGTGCGTAGCCGACCTTGTGCTCCAGGCGACGGATCTGCTGGCTCAGTGGTGGCTGGGCGATACCGAGGCGGGCGGCGGCGTGGCCGAAGTGGAGTTCCTCGGCGAGCACGACGAAGGCGTGCAGCTGCGGCAGGGGAAGTTCAGGGCGCTCCATACGCCTAGAGGTATCACTGCCAACCGAAAGTCGTATTAGACGTATCGGTGCCGGGTGCTTAGCGTTCGGCGCATGACAGAGCGACGTTCCATCCTCAGCGGCTCGATGTTCGAGGAACAGATCGGCTACGCCCGCGCGGTGATCGACGGCGACTGGGTTCATGTGTCCGGGACGACCGGATTCGACTACGCCACTATGACGATCTCCGAGGATGTGGTGGAGCAGGCCGAGCAGTGCCTGCGCAACATCGAGGCTGCCCTGAGCGAAGCGAAATGCTCCTTCGCCGACGTAGTACGGGTGCGCTACCTGCTGCCCGACCGGGCCGACTTCGAGCCCTGCTGGCCGACGCTGCGTCGCGCGTTCGGCGAGGTCCGGCCGGCCGCCACCATGCTCATGTGCGGCCTCGCCGATCCCCGCATGAAGATCGAGATCGAGGTGTGCGCCCGGCGGAACACCGCGTAACCGTCCGATCCGGTCTCTGGGAACGGGGCACCGTGCCCGGGGCGGGGCGGGGCGATCTGACGCATGGCGAGTGGGCACGGCTCGTACCACTGCCACCCGGCGACAGTCAGCATCGGCCCGACGAGGGACTGGGACGTTCGCGGGGTGGTCTGACAAGCAGAGTTCACCTGGTCGGCGAGGGTGGACGTCGCCACTTGGCGTTCCTGATCACCCCGGGGCAGCGGGGCGACGCTCCACAGCTCGTCCCGGTGCTGGAACGTCTTAGCGTCCCCCGGCTCACCATCGGCCGCCCCCGCACGCGCCCTGACTATCTCAGCCCTGACCATCTCAGCGGAGACAAGGCGTACAGCTCCCGCCGCAACCGCCGATACCTCCGCGGACGCCAGATCAAGCACACCATCGCCGAACCGCGCAGCCAGCGGGCCAACCGGCAACGACGCGGACGCAGGGGCGGCAGACCCGTCGGCTTCGACAGGGCGGTCTACAAGCATCGCAACGAGGTCGAACGCACGAGCAACTCGCTCAAGAACTCCCGCGCCGTGGCCGCTCGCTATAACAAGCGTGCCGACGTCTTCCACGGCACCGTCGCCCTCGCCACGATCCGCTTGTGGCTACGACCATCATCCGCCGCACAGGCCCAGCCTTCGCGGCGGATACGTTACGTCCCTGCGTTCCTGCGTCTCTGCATCCCTGAGTCCCTGCGTCCCTTTGTCGTCGGCGTGCGGCCGGGCTCATTCGATGGAGCGTTCCAGCGCGTCGAGCAGCCATGCGTGCAGGGCGCCGAGGGTGGCGGCATCCCCGGTCACCTCGCTCACCAGCCCCCAATAGCGGCGAATGCGCGGGTCGCCTAACACGGCGATATGCGTCCATGACTGGTGCTCGAAGGCCGTCAGCATCTCGCGCCGAAACGCCGCGGTGTCCCGGCTGTTGCGTACCGACGCATGGGCCTCCACGAAGCGGTCGAGCGCCGGGCCGGGCCCCGGCCGCCGCCTGGCGAGCAGCAGCGGCCCGGCCATCTCGTACGCCTCGCCCACCCCGGTCAGCAGCGCGACCTCGTCGACAAACGCCTCCCGGCCGTCCTTCGCACGGGCCAGCAGTTGTCGCTCCAGGGACCGGTCGGTGACCAGGGCGGCCAACTGCGCATAGGCGACTACCTGATGCGGCGTCGGGTCCGCGGGCAGCGTGGGAACGCTCACGTCGAGGAACATGCTGACCATGTCGTCCGGCAGCGGCGCGAGAAACAGCCGCCGCCAAAAGGCCACGAGGGCGTCGCGGGCAGCGGGGCCGCTCTCCACCACACCGAGCAGCTCCAGATGGGCAGCCCGTTCGATCGGGCCCGCGTCCTCGACCGCGCGCAGCCAAGCGTGGCGCCAGGAGAGCGCCGCCAACTCGGCGTCCAGCGCGGCCCGTTCTGCGGCGACCGCATCGGTGAGGGAACACCGGCCGGCGAGGACATCCCGGAGCGCGGCCAGGCCAAGCCCGAGCCTGCGCAATTGCCGGATGAGGCGAAGCTGATCCACTGCCGCGGGGTCAAACCTCCGGTGCCCGCCCACGCTGCGCCGCGGCACCAAGAGGCCCCCGTCGCAGTAGAAGCGGATGGTGCGCACGGGCACTCCGGTCAACTGCGCCAGGTCGCCGATCCCGAGCGCCGCTCCCTGCGATGTGACGTCGGTCACGATGACTAGAACCTCCACCTGGGTGCGCTTTCTACCGTACGGATCTACCACCCGGAATCACCAGACGGATCTACCAGCCGGAATCACCAGACGGATCTACCAGCCGGAATGACCAGACGGATGCACCAGCCGGATCTCCCACAGAGACACAGAGAGGGACAATGACCATGCAACAGCTGGGTATTGAGCGACTTGCCGAGGGGCTGCGGGAACAGACCAAGGCCTTTTCGGGCGTGGTGCGGGGCATGGACCCGGAACGTCGCGTGCCGACCTGCCCGCAGTGGCGGGTGCGGGATCTCGTCGCCCATATCGGCCAGGCGCATCGGTGGGCGGCAGGGATCGTGCGAGCCGGCGCCGCCGAGGCCGTACCGGACCCGCGCGACGTCGATCCCGGCGCACCGGGAGCGTGGCCTCGCTGGTTGGCCGATGGCGTCACCGATCTCGTCACCGCGGTCCGTGGCACCCCTCCCGAGGCCACCGTGTGGACGTTCCTCGGCGCGGGACCCGCGGTCTTTTGGCTGCGTCGCATGCTGCACGACACCTGCGTGCACCACGCTGATGCGGCCCTGGCCAGCGACACCGCGTTCCGGGTGGCCCCCGACCTCGCCGCCGATGCGATCTGCGAGCTACTCGACCTGCTGTGCGCGCCGGGCGCCGAAGCGGTCAAGCCGGCCCTGGCCGAACTGCGTGGCCACGGCGAGCGGCTCCAGTTGCAGGCCAAGGGGCCGGCTGCGCCAGGGTGGGTGGTGACGCGCACGGCACAGGGACCGACCTGGGAACGCGGGCCCGCCGCGGCAGATGTGGCGGTGACCGGAACGGTGCAAGACCTCCTGCTGCTGCTCCACCGCCGCCTTTCACCCACCGCGGTCACGATCACCGGCGACCGCGCCCTTTTGGATCACTGGCTTACGCACACGGCCTTGTGACTGGGGCTGCGCCGAAGAGATCCGGGACCCCTCCCGGTGGCGCCCAGTAGCGTCCGCGGCGTGGACGAATTGACGCCGCTTATCCCGGAGTCCGAGAGATTTCACTACTACCGAGGCCGCCCGTACCCGTCCTGGCTTCAGATGTACCCCACCAAGCCAGGCAGGGAGCATCCCGCTGACCTTCCAAGACGCCTGAGCGCCTATGTCATCGATGTCGTGGTCTTTTGCGGTTTATTTTCCCTTGCTGTCGCACTGGACATGCAGCTGAGCTGCAACGGGGCCATCGGGGCCCCGTGCTTCATCGCGATGTGTGCGGGCTACTCGCCACTGGCGACCGCTCGTTGGGGCGGAACGGTTGGCAAACGCCTGTGTGGTCTGCGAGTGGCGCGAGCGTGGGATGGGACCCCTCTGTCCTATGAACACGCCTTGTGCCGGCATTTGGCCCACCTGGGCCTATGGTTCTTCGGTGCGCTGAACCATTTGTGGTACCTGTGGGACAACCCGCTCCAGCAGTGCCTGCACGACAAGCTTGCGGATACTGTCGTCGTACAGCGAGAAGCCCAGCGCGAAGCAGCCGACTACTGAGATCGGTGCTACGGGAATCGTGCCGATCGGCTCATTTACGCAGCTACGCCATCGGCGCACGGGTACGTCACGTCACGGAGCACGGCGGGAGTTCTCGTACGCCCCCAGCCGCCTTTGCGGCACAAGGCGGTGAGGTTTTCTCAGCGGCGCGATTCTTCCCATCCCGTTTGCCGCTGATCGTCGCGATGACAGCTCTGTCGCCGACTGCAAGCGACATGTCAACGAGCAACGCCCTGCCATCGGGCAGGGCGTTGCTCAAGGTGGTCTGTTTCAGGAAGGCTTCTGGTCGGCGGGCTTCTCGATCTCGGTGGTCACCGGTGCCCTTCGAAAGAGCACCGGGAGCCACAGGAGACATGCCAGCAGGGGGACCGCGGCGTAGGTGGCCATGCCCACACTGGAGCCCATCTCGTCCATGAGCGTGCCGACGACGAGATAGCCGATGCCGATGAGCGCCGACTCCACGAAAGCGATCATCGACAGCAGGCTCGCCCGGTGGCGCGACGGCACCGCCTTGTTGAACACGTTGTCCACGATCACGGCGGTGATCTCGGGAATTCCGACCAGCATGAGGAACGCGGCGATGGTGACCCAGACAAGGCCGAGGCCGCTCAGGCCGAGTGCCGCGGCGAGCGTCAGAAGAGACACCGGGACGATGACCCGGTACCCGATGCGTCGGTCCACGCGGTCCGACAGCAAGGGAATGAGCCCGCCGACGAAGAATCCCGCCGATATGACCACGCTGACCAATGTGGTGCCCGCTCCCTGATCGGAGAGGACCTTCTGCGTGAAAATGATGTACGGCGTCAACGTCGCATGCATCAATCCGGAGACCACGACAAGCGTCACGAGCGCCGGCGTGGCGACTCGAAGCATGGCCCGCCATGCGGTGGTGTCGCCGTGCTCCTCCCCGGTTCCGTCCTGCTCGTCCACCGCGTCCGCGCCGCGGATCTCGGGCACCCGTGACATCAGCACCACCACGGCCAGGACGAGGCACGTCGCCGAACCGACGTAGACGACTCCCCAAGAAATGCGCTGCAGTTGGCCGCCGAGGACGATGGCGGCTCCCGAGGTGACCGTCCCGAGCATGGTGAACCGGGACTTGATCTTCACGTAGCTGGCCGTTGCACCACGACGCACGAGCAGGTCGTACAGCAGGGCGGTGTCCGAACCGGACACACATGCCATGCCCACGCCCTGCCCGATGAACAGCGCCAAGAACATCCAGTAGTTGGAGAACGCCACCTGACCGAGCAGACACCCAGCTATCAGCACCTGGCCGATCACGATGCTGGCACGCCTGCCAATTCGGTCGGCGATGACTCCTGTCGGCAATTCCGCGAGTCCGCTGACCAGGTAGAGCAGTGTCTGTAGTAGGGCCACTTGCCCGGCGGAGAAGCCTCGCTCATAAAGGAAGAGGACGAATACTCCGCGCTGGAACAGCGAGTTGGCGAGTACGGCGTATACGGAGAACGGGCGCGTGACACTTCGTGCTGCATTGTCGACTGGAGCCGACTCACCAAGGGCCTCCGCGATGCCGGTCATGTTGCGGGCTCCCTGGTGGCTGCGATGATCATTAGTGTTGGGCCTCCGCCGCCGGCCGGAACCTTTGCACCGCTGCTGCACTCGAAGAACGCTGGCACACCTGAAGAACACTGCCGCACTCAAAGAACGCTGGCGCGCTCAAGCGCGGCACCCTCAGCCCCAGCCGTATCGGCGACATAGCCCGCGCCGCCGTTGCCCGTAACCGCCACTGGAAGTGATCTGCACTGAGAAAATCTCGGTGGGCACATCAGGGGGCGGGGGTGGGGCCGCCGGGGCGAAAGCGCTCCACCCCGACGATGTGGCGCACCTTGGTCGGCCGCACGATCACCGCGACCCGCTGTTCTCCCGGCATGATCCACTCGAAGCGCTCGCTGCCCAGGTACTTGCGGGCCAACCGGTCCATCCGGTCGTGCGCCTCCTCGCCCTCGATGAAGCGGGCCACCACGCCACTGATTTGCACCCGGTCGAAGGGGTCGGCGGCGTCCGCGTGCGAGAGGTAGACGCGGGGGTCGCGGCGCAGGTTTTCCTCCTTCACCCGGCCCGCCGAAGTGTTGAACGTCAACTCACTGTCCCCCTCCAGGTCCACCCACATGGGGCTGACCTGCGGTGCTCCATCGGCGAACACGGTGCCGACGTACCAAATGAGGGGAGCTTGCAGCCGGGCGCGGACGGCTGGGTCGAAGGTCGCAGTCATCCGGGGAGGCTACCAACCGTGATCGGCGGGACGGCTCGGGGAGCCGCCGTGCGGTGGGCCAACCCACCTCGGGCAGCACCACCTTCGTACGGCCGGTGACGGACCTGGAGCCCATGCGCTGTCTCCCGCGTTGTGACACTGGCAACGATCACGACGATCTGAGCGCGGCGGGCCGCGGTCCACCGCAGGGAGGGGGTCGGTGCCGACGAGTTGGTGGGTGAGTTGGTGGTTGCGGTGCGGATGGGCTGTGGCACCCGACAGCTACCGGGCGCGCTGGGCGCGCCGCGGCGCCGCTTCCCGCGACTGGAGGTCACCGTCTTCGATGAGCCGAACTCCGCCGAGCCGGAGCAGCTGGGGCGTGCTGGGCCTCGCCTTGATGGCGGCGTGCGATCAAGGCCCTGCCGACGCTCACCATCTCGGGGTTGCGCAGTTCGTCGTGGCGCTGGGCGCCGGGCATCGGCAGCTCGCTGCGGACCGGGTCGAGCTGCGCGAACTGGCGGGGGAGCCGTGGGTGAGGTTCGACCGCGACGGTGCGCTCGACGGCGTACTGCTGGACGCCCTGCGGAACAACGACCTTGGTCGCCCTCACTGTGGTCGGGTAGCCGGAGACCATTGCTGGTCCCCGGCCCCCTCAGAACCGGACGTGCGAGCTTTCCCCGCATCCGGCTCAAGCAAGCCACGAGG
>NZ_JACHJL010000020.1 GCF_014203645.1 Streptomyces zagrosensis
CCCACCGTCGGCTCCATGACGGAGGCGAACGAAGCAGCCGGTCAGGCCATTGATCCCGCGCAGATGAGAGCGAACAATCACCTGGGGGTAGCGAACGGGGGAAGGTGATGTACCTCTTCGAACACGGGGATTCCTCACACGGTGATGGTGTATAGCAGAGGTGTGGGCGCGGTGGCGTACTACAGGGTGATCGGCAGCGAGTTCACCGGCTGGGAGATGGCCTGCGGGATGCACACGGGAGCGGCGTGGCCCGCCTGGGCACAGGTCAGGACGAGGAGTTGAAGGTAACCGAGAGAGACCGGACGTCCGGGGAGTTTGCCGGTTGCCTGTTCGAAGCGCTGGAGTGTGGCGGGTTTGATGCCCAGGTGCCCGGCGGCGTCGTGAAGGTCGAGTCCTGCGGCTTCTCGGGCCTCCCGGAGGGGTTCGGCGTTGTCGTGCCAGATCTGCGGTGCTCTCTCGGTGGCGTCCCGGGCGACGGCTGCGCGGGCCGTGGCGAGGGCAGCCTGGATTCGGTCGGTACGGGGGCCGAGCAGGAACCGGGCGAGCCGGACAGCGTCAGCCTCACGGTCGATACCCTCGCTCCAGAGCCGGGAGGCCTCTTCGTACACGCGGCCTCGGGCCGTAGCGCAGTCCTCGCGCTCGTCGGCGCCTGCGCCATAGCCGCGGTGCTGGTCGCTGGTGCAGGGCAGCGTGCTGTCCTTCGCGAGGTCCATGTCGCGGAACTCGTCGTCGGTCTCGATCTCGTCGATGACGTCCCGAACCTGCCGGCGTTCCTGCGGGGAGAGGACGCTCGCGAGGGCTTCGGCGGCGGCCTGGGCTTCGGGCCGGCCGGCGGGCTCGAAGCTGCCGCCCCAGGCATGGGATGCGTGCTCTCCCTCCGCCTTCTGGAACGCCACGTCGATGGCTTCGAAGGTGTGGGGGCTCCAGGTCTGCATCATCAGGAGGATTTCCCGCAGTGCCTCGGTGCGGGCGGTGGGCAGTATGTCGCCGCCGCCCCGCCAGCCGTGCCGGGACCCGGTGGGGGCCAGCCAGTCGGTGAACGTCTGCGGGCGCCGGGGGTCGTGAAGATCCGTGTCCCCGAACCACTGTGCGGCCCGCACCACGCAGGCGTGCGCGTGCTGAATGACGGCGTACCAGCCGGACAGTGCCTCCCGGTAGTCGTCGATGTGCTGGACCTCGCCGAAGGTGCCGGTCCGCGTACGGCAGTGCTGCGGGCATCGCGCCGCATGCACCCGGTAGAGAGCGGCACGGGTCTCGGAGAACGTCAGCAGGGCGGTATTCAGGTGCTCGTACTTGGGGCCGCGGTCGCGGCGCTTTTCGAGCCCGTGCTCGAGGAAGACCTGGAAGCGGGGTTCCTCACGCCAGTGGGCCGCAGCACTGCGGACGCGCACGTCGCCCTGCCACGCTCCGGTCGCGATGACCTCCCGCAGCGCCGAGGCCACGTCCCGGCGCAGGGCCGCACCCAAGGCGATCAGGACCGGCAGGCACTGGGGATCGTTCCCCAGCGCGGACATCACCAGATTGACGTCATCGTGACGGTGAAGATGACGCTGGAACACGAACGCTCCCCCATTGACGCAGCAGACCCCGGCCCTGGCTCCCCGCAGGGCCGTGGAGCGCAGTGCCCTCATCCTGCACCAGGGCTCGGACATCCGGCCCGCAGTCTGCTGGGCTGCCCAACTGAGCGTCATGCGGAGGCCGAAGTAACAGCCCTGTCCGCGGCGCACGGAGGCTGAAGAGCACACGCAGGTTTTCCCCACCGGGTTGCCGACCACCGGACGTCGGCAGTTCTTCTCGTCAGATAGCCGGTACGTGGCCTGCCTGGTTCGGATTGGTACGTGCCGAGCTTCCCCTTTTTCCCTGCGCACCGCATCGTGTCCGCGGCGCCCTCGGAAGAGCACCGGACAGCGACACCCCCCTCTCCCGTCCTGCGCGCGCTGAGATTCAGGTCCAGCCCCTGCCCGAGATTCCGTGCCAGCTCGGTGTTCCGTTCGGCAGCCGGCCGTCCCTGTCCTGCTCCACAACCAACTCACACCCAACATCAAATGAGCACTCAATGAGTGCTAATCTCAATGGAGACTACCTGTCGGACACGCGAAGGGGCGATCATGGTCAAGGAATCGGCGAACAACGCGGTGAAGCGGCGCCGTGCCCAGCTGAACCTCACACAGCAGGAGACGGCTCGGCGCGCTGACGTATCTCTGGCGACCTGGCGGCGCTTCGAGAACAGCGCGGACAGTGCCAGCGCACTGGACGGGTTCCGGACGGACAACCTGCAAGGATTCGCCCGGGCGCTGAAGCTCAGCGTCACAGCGCTGAGGCAACTGACTGATGCCGAGGCCACTCCGGAGGCCGAAGATCGCGTCGAGATCGACCAGTCGGTCAGCGATGTCGTGCAGTTGTTCAACAGGTCTTTCACCGGTGAGCCGCTCACCCCGGCAGACGCCATGGCCCTGGCCAACACCGTCGACTTCTCCGATTTCGCCCCCACCCGGGACGGCAAGCTGCACCTGGACACCTCGTTCAGCTACGAGTTCGCCGCTTACCTGAAAGGCGAGGCGACGATCCGGGACGTCGGCCTGTTGCGCGACCTGCCTGAGCTGGCTCTCACCCAGGTCAACAACCACTGGCTGGTGCGCATGGGTGAGCGCATTATGCGGATCGGCAGCGAACTGGGGAAAGGGCGTGTCCCGCGTCCTCAGTGCCTGGCCGACGAGTACGCCCTGTGGATCGTCATCCAGAACACCGACCCGCCTCAGATCGGCGACGTCCTTGACATGTTCCCCGGACTTCGGAACGCGGATGACGTGTTCGGCTACGACCCCGATGCCGACGAACCCGATGACGAGCACGCGATCCGGGAGGACTGGATGAACCGCATGGTGGGCGGCCTCCTGCCGCCGGACGAAAGCCACGGCCACCGGCGGTATGACCTGACACTCATGGAGGCGTACGGACAAGGCGTCTACGACCCCGGCGACCCCCGTCACCCTCTTCGCTGGTTCGACCGGGACGATCTGCGTGAACGGTGCACATCCGAGCTGGCCCTCGTCAGACTGCCGAAAGAGGAACAGGAGGCCCGGACCGCCGAAGCACTCAACCGCATGTCGGAATTGCTGCGACCGGGAACAGCCGACAACTCCCACTGACCACAGCGGTTCACCCAGGCCACACCCCCGGGTGCCGCTCCTCTTCTCCGTCCTACCGGGCAGTCCACCCCAGGCTACGGCGGGCTGGTGCACCACGGACGGTGGCGCCCACCGCGTGGGCATAGCGGCTGTTTCCCACCTAGGCTTAGAGTGTCGGGTGCGGTGATCTCAGGATCGGTTTCCAGGCGAACCAGCCCAGGTTTCCGGCGCCCAGTTCCCACGGGGACTCCAGCAGCAGTTTCCGGGTTGCCTCAAGGTCCGCGGTGACGGGAGCAGGAGCGGAACCGATACGGGTCATCAAGTCGCCCCGCGCGTGCCAAACTCCTCGTCCTCGCCGCGCAGTCGGGGTATCGCCGCGTCCACGCAGGCAGGCCATTTCGGCATACCGTAGTGATCGTCGTGGGTCCCGATCCGGGGAGCGCCAGCGAAGACGAGGAAGTCGTCCGCCGGCAGGATCTTCTCGAAGTGCCTGAACATGTCGATGCGCTGTTTCACCTGCTTCTTGATCTCCCCGAGGAATCCCCAGCCGAAGTACGTCAAGGTCCCCTCGCATCCCGGCCAGGCCATGTCCAGGACCAGGCCCTCCAGCGCGTAGAGACGGAACTGGTCGTCAGAGCCCAGGACGTCGAAGGCCTGCCGGGTGAGCCAGGTGTTGCGGGCGAACATCGTCCCGTCACGCAGTGCGACGGCTGGTCGGCCGGGAGGCGTGCGCGTCCTCGATCGGACCGTTGCGCCACACGGGCAGGACGAGCCCATGAGCCGCCGCCCACCGCAGTCCGTCCTGCGTCATGAAGACGCCCATCTCCTCAAGGCGCTGTCGCGCCCAGTCCAGCGCATCCTGAATGTCCTCGCCCACCGGCTCGCTCTCCCCCACGGCTCCCCACTTCCCTCTCTTTCTTCGGTGTTCGTGTCATCCGCGATGTGGCGCCCGAAGTTGAGACCAGAACATACGCGGGCCTCGCCGACTCACTCCGGTGCCCCTTCCGCGGCAGCCGTGGCGTCCGGCAGGCCGCTCTCAGGCGGATGGAGGCAGTTGGAAGGCCGTGCCGAGCGCGCGCAGTTCAGCGCGGCGGGCCTGCATGAGCTCCTCCGGCTGGCGCAGGGCGGTGTCCAGGAGCCACACTCCGCGGCGGAACGACTGGAAGCCAATGCTCTCCCACAGTGCGGCGATCTTCTTCTTCGCCTGGAGCCGATAGGTCTCGGTGACTTGCTCACAGTCCTCGGGGTACTCGCCCATACCGGGAAACACCGCTACCGCGCAACAGCCCCCGGACAGGCGGCGGATCGCCTCAGCGGCCAGAGCCGGGCCCAGCCCGAAACACCTCCACGCCTAGTCGAGGCTGACGCGGTCGAGGATCAACAGATCACCAACGGGATGCGTGACCGCTTTCTCGAACGCGGCGCTGTAGCCGGTGCGTCCGGAACGGCCAAGGACGGCGGAGACAATGACCTCAAGATCGCCGGACTCGGCGTCCACCGCCTCCCACCGGTTGTCGCCGGTGTAGTCACGCAGCCTCCACAGGATAAGGTGCCCGATCTTGGAGTCCGCTGCCGGGGCGCGACCGCCCCCGTCCCCTTCTACGACTTCCCACTCCTCGTCGCCCGCTGCCCCATAAGTGACCGCGACACGCCAGGGTTCCAGGGTGTCCTCGTAGTTGTAAGGCACCGCGGGATGTTCATGGCCGTAATGGAGGTGAAGACGGGCGGGGTCGCCCGGGAGTTCAGTAACCACCCGTTTAGGCATCGCTGATGTCATGGCAGAAAGACTAGGAGCAGGCACTGACATCCCACCGAGAAACGGGACGAACAAGACCATGGGCTGGGGCTGGTCCCCCTTTGGGCTGAGCATCCGCTTCTTGACCGAGTCGTTCGCGTCACCAGTGCCACGGCATACCGAGCCCGTCACTTGACGCCGGATCTGCCAGCTCGTCCATTCGACCGCCGTGCAGATCAGCAACTCCGCACGGCAGCGGCCCAGCCAACGAGACGACACCAGCGGAGACACACCGTCGGCACCCATAGCACCCCACCAAGCCGTCGGCCGCAGCGAGGAAGATCGCAACCACAGCACTCCATCGATCATCATTACCGGCGGCTCCGCAACGCTGAGCAACCCACGCTCGTATGTTGAACAGAGCCAAGAAAACCGCAGCTCAAATGACCTAAGTCGCGCAACGCGAAACATCACCCATCAGTAAATCTCAGCGCGTTCACCTCACCAAACCGAGCAACGCCCAGGTCAGCCTCGAAGGACTGCTCACTTCGAGGAAGGCCGCAACAGCCTCACCCCCGAACAACGCCAACGTTTCCGCCGGGCCGTCACCGCCTTCGTTCACGACCTGCGCGCCGATGGCCGCTTCCGCACCGGCCTCCGCGAAGCGCGTGGGTTCGTGGATTCCTGATCGCCTCAGGGGACGAACCCGCTCCCTGGCTGCCATTTGCGGGCGTGTGAGGCGCGAGTTCGGCGCCAACCCACGGCGGTGAGCCGTGGGGGAACGGGTCGGCAGCCATGGTGGCCAGCTGGAGCCCCGGGGCGGCCTGCGTCCAGATGCCGGGCTGCGCGTCGGTGGGTCAGCCGGCCGTGGGTCGCCAGGCGGCTTCGGCGTCCTGGGCGGTGAGGTAGATGAGGAAGACCTGTTCCAGACCGACGATGCGGAAGATCCGGCTGACGCGGTCGGGGACCGCTGCCAGGACGATGCTCGCCTCGGCGGCGAGCGCGTGGTTCCGGGCGGCGATGAGCACGGTGATGCCGGTGGAGTCGCAAAAGGTGAGGGTGCCGAGGTCGAGCACGAGCTGCTGGCCGGGATTCAGGCTGAGAGCCGGCAACGCGGCACGGATCTCGGGTGCGGTGTGGTGGTCGAGCTCTCCGACGAGTTCGATGACCGGCCCGGCCGGGGTGGTGCGGGTGTGGAGGGACAGGCGCTTGGTCACTGCTGCTCATCACTGTGGGGCCGGGGCACGTGGATGGCCAGGACGGCGGTGTCGTCGTCGACGCCAGTGCCGAAGGTGTCGAGCAGGCCGCGGACCGCGCTGATGGTGCCCGTAGCGGTGGTGGGGGCCAACGCGCGGCCGAAGTCGAGGAACGCGTCGTCGCCGTAGCGTTCTCCGCCGCCGATGGCGGCGTTGGTGTGGGCTTCGGTAAGACCGTCGGTGTGCAAAAGGAGGGTGTCACCGGGGGCAAGGTGCACCGTGGTGGTGGAGATGTGGGCGTCGGGCAGGACGCCGATGAGCTGGCCGCCGGGGGTGGGCAGGATGTCGGCGGTGCCGTCGGCGCGCATCAGCAGGGCCGGGGGGTGGCCGCCGCTGGCCAGCGTGATCTGGAAGCCGCCGTGGACGCGGTCGGGGGTGAGCAGACCGAAGACGACGGTGCAGAACCGGGGGTCGGCGCCGTTGTATTCGTGGTTGAGGACGGTGTTGAGGTTGCCGAGTACGGCGACCGGGTCGGGGTGGTAGACGGCTGCGGCGCGCAGGGTGTAGCGGGCCAGAGAAGTGACGGCTGCCGCGGCGACCCCCTTGCCGCAGACGTCGCCGAGGAACATCCCCCAGGTGCCGGCGGCGAGGGGAAAGAGGTCGTAGAAGTCGCCGCCGACCTCGTCGACGGAGGCGACGTGGTAGTGCGCGCAGACGTCCAGGCCGGGGACGTTCGCCAGGGTCGGCGGCAGCAAGGTCTTCTGCAGAGTCGTGGTCAGGGCCTGGAGGCGGTCGCGTTCCCGGTCGGCGGCCTGGCGGGCGCGCAGCAGCTCGGTTTCGTAGGCGCGGCGGTCGCGGGCGTCGAAGATCGTGGTGCGGATCAGCAGCGGCTGCCCGCCGCCGCCCTTCTTGACTGTGGAGGTGACCAGGACCGGCAGGCGCGAGCCGTCGGTGGCCTTCAGCTCCAGGGCGATGCCACTGATCTCTCCGTGCATCCGCAGCATCGGGGCGAAGTGGGTCTCGTGGTAGAGCCGGCCGCCGACCGTGAGTAGCTCGGAGAAGTACTTGCGGCCCACCAGGTCCTCGGGCTGGTAGCCGAGCCAGTCCAACAGGGTGGTGTTGACCTTCGCGATCCGGCCGTCGAGCTGGGTGGAGAGGTAGCCGCACGGCGCGTGCTCGTACAGGTCCTCGGCGCTGTCCTCGAGCAACGCGGAGAACTGCGCCCGGTCATCCACCGGCCCCTCGTCTTCTCTCGCTCCACCGTGTTCTTCGTCGTTCGTCTTGCTCATTACTGGATGGCTCCCGCGAAGGCGGCGATCGCCGCGGCGGTCTCCTCGGGAGCGGCGAGCTGCGGGCAGTGCCCGGTGGCATTCAGCGTGACCAGCTGACTGCCCGGTATCCGCGCGTGCACGAAAGCACCCACTTCGGGCGGGGCGATCGCGTCGCTGGAGCACTGGGCAACCAGGGCGGGAACCGCCACCCTGGCGAGGTCGGCGCGGTTGTCGGACAAGAACGTCACCCGGGCGAAGACTCGCGCGATCTCCGGATCGGTACGGCAGAAGCTGCTCGTCAGCTCCTCGCCCAGCTCAGGCCGCTGCGGGTTGCCCATGACGACCGGGGCCATCGCACCCGACCAGCCCAGATAGTTCGCATCGAGCGACTCCAGCAGCTCGTCGATGTCCTCAGCGCTGAACCCGCCCCGGTAACCGGCGTCAGGTTCGTCAATGAAGCAGGGCGACGGCGCCAGCAGCACCAGCCCGGCGAATGCCTCGGGCTCTCGTGCGGCGGCCAGCACGCCCATCATGGCGCTCACCGAATGCCCGACGAACGTTATCGGGCCCAGTGCCAGCTCGCGGCACAGTTCCAGAAGATCATCGGTGTACCCGTCCAGGGTCGAGTACCGCTCCCGGCTCCACGCCGTCAGATCCGAATTCCCGGCGCCCACGTGATCGAAAAGGACCACGGTGAAGTGGCGCTCCAGCTCCGGTACGACCAGGCGCCACATGTTCTGGTCGCATCCGAACCCGTGCGCCAGCATGACCACCGGCGCACCGGTCCGGCCGGTCACTCTCACGTGGTTCCTGCTCCGTACGTCCATGCCGCACATTCTCGCAGACCGGTCTGCGAGGATCGGGGCACGTTTCACCTAGGCAGCTTGGCGGTGCGTTCGAGGTGGGCGGCGGTGACGTAGCGCATGGCGGTCTGCTCGGTGATACCGAACAGCCGCATCAGCCTGAGCGGGTCCGCGCTCTTGGCTGCCTCGTTGCGAATGCGGTCCTGTCTCAGACCGCTCAGCGTTAGCCCGCGGGGAAGGGCTCCGCTCAGGGTGCCGATGCCGACGGCCGGGTGGTCGGGGCCGACCGCGGTCTTCTGGCTGACCAGCAGGTGAGTTGGTCGAAGCCGGCCAGCGGTGGTGGCGGTAGGTCGTCCAGTCGGCGGCAAGCTGGTGGGTGGGTTCCTCTAGGTAGAGGGTGTGCCGTAGGAGGCCTCGGCGGATAACGAGGGTGCCGGTGCCGCGTGCAAGGACGCAGGTCGCAGGTCGCAGGTCAGGATCGTGCGGAGTTCGTGGACGGGCACGGCGTGGGCAGCGGCCAGCACGAGGACCAGACGCCCCAGCGGGGTCTTCGTCTGCCGCAACGCGTTAACCAGCAGGTCGCTGGGGACCGGCTTGGAAATCCCTGTCGGGCTGCCGTCGCGAAAGTGCTGGGCGGGGTCGCGGAAGACCACCCGTTCCCGCTTCAGCGCCCTGAACAGACTGCGCAGGGAAAGGGCGAGCTGCCTGCGGCCACGTCCGAAATGGCCATCCACGGCCGCGTCGACGCAGCGCCGGTGATCTCTCGGTGCGAGAGCACATCGGCCTCTGCCCGCGCGGTGAGTACAGGCTGGAGGGAGGCCAGGCACGGGCGGATACCGTCGTAGTCGCGGACCTCGCCCTCGTAGCGCCCCTGGCTTCGTAACACCTTCACCCACTGCCCCACTTCGTCGGCGAAGATCTCCGGCAGCGCGGCAAGGGTGATGTCGATCCACGTCAGATCGACGCCGCGGTGGAGGTCGGGGTCCTAGAGGAGGATGCCCCGCTCTCGCGGAAACTGGCAGATGGTCTTGGCCTTGAGATCCGGGCCGGTCCGGGCCAGGTCGTGGATGTCCCGCTCGAAGATGGCCGCTTGGACGCCACACCAGTAGAAGTAGATGCTCAGGGTGCGAATGTTGCTGTTGTGGTTGGGTGACTGCTGCTCGTGCAGAACCCGGCTGAAATCCTCTACCATCCGTGCGGGCGCCCCGATCAGCACCAGCTCGGCCGTGTTCCGGCCCTGAAGGCGGGCCAGCAGACGCGCCCAGCCACGCCGGATGGCAAACAACTGCTCCTAGCCACCGAGTTCGTCCGCTGCCCCGGCATCCCCGTCGCCGCCGGCATGTCCCAGGCCCGGATCACCAACTCCGTCTGCTACACCTACACCGCTGCGGGCGTCCAGGTGGTGATGATCGAGAGATCCACCGGCTCAATCCCCGCACCACCACCGGCGCCCGGAGCGCCGACCTGATCAAAGACCTCACCGAACGCATCGGCGCCACCTTCGTCTACGCCGGCATTGACGTCACCACCACACCCCTATTCACCGGGGTACGCGGCGCGCAGCTCGCCGCACGCGCCTCCCTCATCGACTGCGCCGCCTTCCCCACCCGACTCGGCGACCAAGAGCCCTTCCGCAACCTCATCACCGCCATGGAAAGCGCACTCGACCTGCGCCACCACCGACCCGGAACCCTCCCCCAACTGGCCCCTACCTCCACGAACACACCGCCGGCCGCATCGGCAGCCTCGCCCGCCTCATCCGCCAGGCCGCCATCACCGCCCTCATCGACGGCACCGAACGCATCACCAAAACCACCCTTGCTGTCATCCGCCTCGGCCACCTCGCCGAACAGCACTACCAACCCCGCACCCGGCCCCGGAGCCAGAATGCCAGCACCCCGTGACCCGGACAGACGTCACGACCCGTGGCTCGGCCGCAGCCGCCCCTGCACAGCCCGGCGTCCTCACCACAAAGGCATGGCTGCGGCCCCCGTCAGCCGCGCCGGGCGTGCTCCGCGTACGGCCACTGACCGGCGAAGCAACCGCCTCATATACGCAACGCCTTGCCAACGCCTACCGGCTGGCGCTGCCCCAGCTCCTGGACGGCATCGGCATCACCCTCCACCGTCACGGCACCCTGCCAGCAGCCGAACTCCACCTCAACCACAACGCGGCCCAGCACCTAGCCGGCCTGACCCGCATCCCGCTCCCCCACCTGACGCGCGCCCTGTCCCACCTCGCCCTACGGGGCGACGCCCACCACACCGAAGCCGCCGCACGCTGGAAGCGGCTGGAGGCCGAGCAGCAGCCCGTCCGCGCCTGCACCCTGTGCACCCGACACCGCAGCCGCAGCGCCACCGACACCACCTGGGCCTATCGGCCGCCACACCGGCTGATGTGCCCGCGCCACCACCAGACCGCTCCAGACCCGCGTCTCACCACCACCATCCACACCTGGGCCGCGCCCGAACTAGCCGCCGCACACCACGCACACCAACGACTCCTACGACACCCCCGGACTACCACCACCTGGACCACCGCACGCGCCATCACCACCCGCTGGCACGACCACCAGCACCACCTCACCCACCGCTGGCACACCCGCCTCCACCAGCTCTGCGCGACCAACCCCCAGCAGCGCCTCCCCCACGCTCCTCGCACGCGACCTGGTGATCTACCCGGAAACCGTCACCCTCGCCGCCCTTCCGAACCCGCCACACCACGACACCGGCAAAACCCTCAACCTCATCGCCCACCAACTCGGGCTCCCACACCTGCCCCTCAACGCCAACGATCCCCTCCGCGTCTTCCTCACCCACCCACCAAAATGAACCCCCAAGCCCACAGAGAACACAGCCGCCTATAGACGTGCCACCACACCTACGAGAAACCCAAGATCAATCCCACACACCTACTGAACCGCAGGCCAAGCCCCCGAGCAACCAAACCAAACACGTTCCCAAGTCACGCCCATCACACCCGAACGCAACCGCTTCAACCGTCCCGAATCCCACCCCAAAAGACAGAACACCAGGCCAGAACAGCCCAACCACCTGAACACCACTGGCCCGCCACATCAGTGGGTTCCACACGGCGGCGCGTTGGTACTTGTCGGTGGCCTGGCGAAGGACCGCGAGCAGGCGGCTTCCCAGGTGATGCGGCTCGGCGAGGCCCTGGCCCGGCAGGTGTCCGCGGTAGCTGCCAGGCCGTCGCGAGCCAGGCCCTGCGAAGTAGCGGAGAGGTCTTCTGGGAGGTGCCCGGCATACGGCGGCGCAACTCCGCAGCGGTTACCGCGTTGCGGTGGCCAGCGCCGCGCGGATGCCGTCCTCGCCGACCGGCTGGCCCTTCTCGTTCGAGAATGGCCCGTACGGGGTCCCCCACACCGGCGTGCCCGTTGCCCGCCGCCAGCTATCGGCCAGCGGTCCCGCGTCCACCACGCTGTACCCGATGGATTCGATGAATTCGGTCACCGCTGCCTTCGCCGGCGCGCAATCCCCGGCGATCGGCAGGTACGAGCGGTCGGCCGACCCCGCCGGCCGGGCGAGTGACAGCAGGTGCTTGAAGGAGATGTTGTTGAACGCCTTCACGAGCATGGCATCCGGGACGTACCGCAGCAGCAGCTCGCTCGAGGTGAGCGACGTGCTGTCGAGCTCGGGAATGTGCCCGTCGCGCTCGGGGCCGTAGTTGCACGTGTCGATGACCGTCTTGCCGGCCAGTGGCGCGGCGGTCAAGGTGGGGAAGGCTTTGACCGGCACCGCGACCACGACGATGTCACCGGCCGCCGCGGCCTCCCCGCTCGTCGCCGCGGACGCCCGCGGCCCCAGTTCCGCGGCCGTGTCCGCGAGCGTTTCGGGACCGCGCGAGTTGCTGAGTACGACCTGGTGCCCGGCCTCGATGGCGAGCCGCGCGATGGTACTGCCGATATAGCCGCTGCCGATGAATCCCACAGTCGTCATATTCTCGGCGCCCCTCCAAAAGAGCCGAACCCTTGCCATTTGCCGGACTCATTGCGATTCGGGTCCTTGCCGTCAGCTGGCGGAGAAGTAATGGCCGTTGTCCAAATCGGCGAGCAGGTTGGGTTGAGCGGGTTCCCAGCCGAGGGTTTGGCGGGTAATAAGGTTGGACGCCGGGTAGTTCTGCGTGACTATGTTCGCGAGGAACCCGAAATATCCCGGCACCATCAGTTCATCCGCGGGAATGCTCACCGCGGGCAGGCCCAGGCGGTTGCCAACGGCTTCGGCGATCTCGCGGAACGGGATGCCCGCGTCCTCAACCGCGTGCCAATATGCGCCAGCCGGACCCTTTTCCAGCGCCAAGCGGAACAAGGAGGCGACATCGCGGACGTGCACGGCGTTCCACAGGTTCGCGCCGTCTCCGGGGTAGCCGGCGAAGCCTTTCTCTTTCGCGAGCGCGATCAGCGTGGGGAGGAAGCCGGCACGATCGGTCGTGCTGTGCATGATGTTGGCAATCCGCACGACCGAAGACCGCACTCCCCGCTCGGCGAGACCGACTACGGCGGCTTCCACGACGTTACGACCCCGCAGGGTGCCCTTGTGCTCATCGCAGACGGGAAGGGCCGGGTCCTCCTCGGTGGCCGGCCGGCCCAGGTGCTGCCCGGGCGAGCCCATGCTCCCCGCCGTGACCAGCGGCTTTCCGGTTCCCGCCAGTGCCTCGCCGTACGCGAGCATGATCGGGAGCTCAGCGGCGGCCACAGCGTCGATCCCGCCCGAGGGAAGCAGGTCTTGCCTGTGCGCGACGTGGATGACGCCGTCGGAGTCCGCGGCCGCTTCCTTGAGCCCGTCGAGATCTTGAAGGTCGCCGCGCCGCACCTTCGCGCCGAGCGCCGACACCGCCGCCGCGGCCGTGTCCGACCGGGCCAAACCCGTGACCTCGTGCCCGGCGGCGATGAGCTCGGGGATGATGTACGAACCGGAATGGCCGGTCCCACCAGCGACGAAAACGCGCATCTTGCTGTCCTTCTAAGAGTAGGTAGAGGGGCTGTTCTTCTCGTGCCGTAGATCGACTGGCGTGATGTGACGCGAGAAGCGGTGGTGCGGGTGCGCTCAGCCGAGAAACGTGATGCCGAGTGAGAAGTTGGCGTGCTTGACGGAGTGGGTGATGAGGCCCAGCTCCAGAAGGCCGACGTTCTCCAGGGCCCGTGCCATTGCCAGCTCCCCGGTGTCCATCGGGCGCAGACCCAGGCTCTCGATGAACGCCGACACGCGTGCCTTTGCCTGCGCATCGTCGCCGGCGATGAACACGTCCAATGGGCGGCCCTCGGCCGGGCCCGCCGCCAGAACATGGGAGAACAGGGTGTTGAACGCCTTGACGACATGCGCGCCTGCGGGGGCCGCCTTGGCGATCTCCTGCGCGCCGGAACTGCCGTCGGGGGTGACGAAGCCCTTGAAATCGGGGGTGACGGGGTTGGTGACGTCGATGATGACCTTGCCTTGCAGCGCGTCCCCGTACTCGCTCACCACCGCCACCGCACCGGCGTACGGCACGGCGAGGACGACGATGTCCCCGGCCGGGACGGCGCCGGCCGCCCCGGCAGTGGCGCCGCCGAGCACGCCGGCCAATTCCTTGGCCTTGGCCGGTTCGCGGCCGATGATCTCGACGGCGTTGCCGCCGGCGAGCGCCCGGGCGGCCAGGGCGCGGGCCACGCTCCCCAGGCCGATAATGCTGATGCTACTCATTGGTTTTGCTGCTTTCTGAAGCTGAACAAGACGCCATGCCCGCCCCGCCGTTGTTAACGGTTGTCTCGTCGATACCGTCGATACCGTCGAATGACGCAATGGGCGGCGTTCTATTTCTGATTCGCCAACTTTGGGCTGGATACTGCCAGCACGTTCCGATGTCGAATTCTTATGCTGAATTCGCTTCGACCTCGCTGGGTACCTCTTTAGGCTGCCATTGGCCCGAATGAGTGTCCAATACTTCCTTAAGCCGTGGTGATACCCTGAAGGCATCACCGGCCCGGGAGGCGCCATGGATCTGGACCTGCGCAAACTGCGTTACTTCGTCGCCGTGGCCGACCAGTTGCACTTCAGTCGCGCCGCCGACGAGCTCCATATCGCCCAGCCGGTGCTCAGCCGGCAGATCCGCGCGCTTGAGCAAGATCTCGGCGCCCCGCTGTTCACCCGGGATCGCCACGGCGTAGCACTGACCGACGCGGGCCGACAACTGCTGGCCGACTCCGGTCCGCTGCTCGCCTCCGCGCAGGCGGTCCGCCGCCGGGTGACCGCTGCCGCGCGCGGCAGCCAGCGGCTAACGGTCGGCTTCCGGGCAGGCATCCCAGTCATCCCGGCGGCGCGGGCGTTCGAAGCCCGGCACCCGGACGTGGTCGTAGACGTGCAGCGGATCGAATGGGGCGACCAGGCCACGATGCTGCTCGACGGCCGCATCGACGTCGGCTATGTGCGGCTGCCCATCGACGAGGTCGGCTTGCGCGTCACCCCGCTGTACACCGAGCCGCGGGTGGCGGTGCTGCCCGCCAGCCACCGGTTGGCCGGCAAGGAAGAGGTCACCGAAGCCGACCTGGCCGACGAACCGCTGGTCTGGCATGCCGACCCCAGCACACAGCCCACCAGACGCCCGCACCCTAACGCCGGCTACCTGGTGCGCGGGGTAGACGAGACGCTCGAGCATGTCGCGGCCGGCCGAGGCATCTCATTCCTAGCCCGTTCGGCGACCGTGTTCTACTCACATCCAGACATCAGCTACGTGCCCATCCCGGATCTGGCACCCGACCAGGTATGCCTCGCGGTGGCGGCAACGCACGCCTCGCCAGTGGTCGATGACTTTGTCACCGCGGCTCAGGCGACGGCCGAGATCACGGCAGAATGTGGGAACTATGAAATGTGGCAGCTGCAGCTTGGAAGCGATGCCGTTTCAAAGCGTAGTTGAGCACTCCGACTGACAACAGCAACACGGGACACACGCCCAGGGCAATTGCGAAGGACTTCAACCCGGGGGCGGAGGGCCATGTCGGCGGCTCTTGTGCCGGTGGGTTTTAGCTTCGAACACCTCCCTCAATAGCGGGCCCGACTACGGGAAGTGTGACGCCAACCTTCGTTGGGCGTGCTTTCGGTGATCCGTCAACCGTTCGCTCGGGCGGGAAGTTCGGTGATGCTGAGGGCGAAGTCCAGGTTCCCCACCCCGTGGTTGGCGAGGCCCACCGTGACCACGCCCGCTCCTTCCAGCCAGTGCGCCATTTTCAGGCTGCCGACGTCCAGCGGGCGCAGCCCGAGGCTCTCGACGAACACCCCCACACTTGCCTTGGCCTGCGCACTATCGCCGGCGATGAAGACGTCAGGCCGCCCCTTCTCCAGGACATGGCGGAAGACGGTGTTGAACGCCTTCACCACGCTGGCGCTGGCCGGGGCCGCCTTGGCGACTTCCTGCGCGATCGAGGTCTCCTCGCGGTGGGCCAGCCCGTCGAACGTGCTGTTGAAGGGGTTGCTGATGTCAACGATGACCTTGCCCGCGAGAGCGTCTGCGTACTGGGTGACGACCGGCACGACGCCGTCGTGCAACAGGGCCACGATGACGATGTCCCCGGCCGGGGCGGTGCCCCATTCTCCCGTCATGGTGCCGCCGCCGAGAGCCTGGGCCAGGTCAGCGGCTTTGGACTGATCGCGCCCCAAGACCTCGACGGTGTTGCCGCCCGCTATCGCCCGCGCGCCGATGGTTCGGGCCATGTTCCCGGTCCCGATGATGCTGATGTTGCTCATGAGGTGTCCTGTCCTGATTGTGGTTGTAGTTGTTCGGTTCAGATGGCGGTGGTGCCGCCGTCGGCGACGAGTTCCATGCCGTTGACGTAGCTGGAGTCGTCGGAGGCGAGGAAGAGGGCGGCAGTGGCGATCTCGTCGGGGCGGCCCATGTGGCCGCGGGGGATGAGGGACTCGAACTGGCGCTTGGTGGCCTCGTCGAAGAGTTCTGCCTGCTTGGCGGTGGCCACCTGGCCGGGGGTCAGGACGTTGACGCGGATGCGGCGGTCCTTGAGTTCGTTGAGCCAGATTCGGGCCCAGGCCTGCTGGACGGCCTTGCTGCCGGCGTAGACGCTCCAGCCGGGAAAGGCGCCGAGGGAGGCGTTGGAGCCGGTCATGAGGATGGAGCCGCCGTCGTTGAAGAGCGGCAGGGCCTTTTGGACGGTGAACATGGTGCCGCGGGCGTTGAGCCCGAACCAGGTGTCGAACTGCGCCTCGGTGATCTCGCCGAGCGGAGCGGGCTCGCCCCCGCCTGCGCTGGCCCACAGCACGTCGAGGCTTCCCTTCTCCCGCTTGACGGTGTCGTACAGGCGGTCCAGGTCGTCCAGGTCGGCGGCGTCGCCCTGGACGCCGGTGACGTTGCGGCCGATCTGCTTCACGGCCTCGTCCAGAGCATCTTGGCGGCGGCCGGTGATGAAGACGTGTGCTCCCTCGGCGACGAACAGCTTCGCGCCGGCCAGTGCCATGCCGGTGGTGCCGCCGGTGATGACCGCGACCTTGCCGTCGAGTTTTCCCATAGTCATTCCCTTGGGTCGGTGGTGCCGTGTGTGCCTGGGGCGACGACGTTAAGTACACCGTCTTGTGTGCTTAACGTACGCGGCGGGCGGCCGGGTTGCAAGCTATGTACACCGGTCGTTACCCAGTTGCGGTACGCTGGGCCCATGACGGAGTTGGAGAAGGGCCCCACGGGTAGCCGCCGCGGCCGGGGCGCCCGCGAGCGCATCCTCGGTGCGTCCCGGCAGCTGTTCCGCGAGCAAGGCATCAACCGCACCGGCATGGATCAGCTCTGCGCGGTGGCCGAGGTGTCCAAGCGCACGGCCTACCAGCACTTCACCGGCAAGGACGAACTCGTCGCCGAGTACCTGCGCCGGTTCGACCCCTCCGTACTGTCCGGCGTGTTCGACCGCACCGACCTCACGCCCCGCGAACGGCTCCTGGCCGTCTTCGACATCCCCCCCACCACCCCCTTGTGCCCCTACATCGCCGCCGCCGTCGAACTCCACGACCCACAGCACCCCGCATCCCAGTACGCACGCGACTACAAGAAAGCCGTCGCCGCGCGGCTCGCCGACACCGCCCGCGAAGCCGGAGCCGCCGACCCCGAACAGCTCGGCGAGCAGCTCGCGCTGCTCATCGACGGCGCCGCGGCCCGCACCCGGGTCCTCGACGCCAACGCCTTCCCCACCGCCGCTGCCGTCGCCACCGTCCTCATCGACAACGCCATCCCCACCGCAGCCGGCGATGACCAGCGACGGGAGGAAGTGGCAAGGTGAGTTGACACTTTGCGGCCGGGGTGGACGCGCTGCCGGTCACGTGGCAGCACCGGCTGGTACGCGACACCAGCGGCCCTACACCTAGCCCGGAGCTGCTGGCTTTCACGGAACTGGCCGCCCGCCTGCTGAAGGCCGCAGCAGAGCCGCCCGAGAGACCAGCGACCCCAAGGACCCGCCGACGTGGTCGGGCCGGCAGCTGCCGGCCCCGCACGCTGCCGTAGCGCTGAGAGGTCGCTTTCGTCCGATGTTTCATCCCTAGATGACATGTTCTGTGGTCGTCTTAGGGTCGCGTCAGGAAGTGGCGTTCTCGCTGGTGAGGCGGCAGGCCACGAGATCGGTCGTGGCAATGTGAATCACGGCTTCGGAGCGGTTGGCAGGGGCTCGTAGTCCGCGGGCAAGGCGGCAGCGGAACATGAGCCAGC
The DNA here is from genome assembly GCF_014203645.1 of Streptomyces zagrosensis. GTDB lineage: Bacteria > Actinomycetota > Actinomycetes > Streptomycetales > Streptomycetaceae > Streptomyces > Streptomyces zagrosensis. The sequence continues at coordinate 17,818 of NZ_JACHJL010000020.1, forward strand.
CGTAGGTCTGCTCGACCGTCCACCGCTTCGGGATAAAAGTGAAGCCTCTGCTCCCAGGCCTGCGGGCAGTGATCTCCCTATCGATACCGAGGTGGCGGCATGCTCAACGAGGTGCCGCGGTAACCGCCACGACCCGCACCGTGCGAATGCCCGTATGGTCAGCGGCGACCTGGTCGAGCAGCGCAGTGCCGGCAACGGAGTCCTGCACGCTGGCCGCGGTCACCAGCACGGCGAGGAAAGGCCGAAGGTGTCGGTAACGATGCTCCGCTTCCTGCCGACAACCTTCCTGTCGACGATCTTCTTGCCGGCGTCGGCGCTCTGGCCGGTGGCGGGAACGCTGGTGAAGGTCTTGACGCTCTGAGCGTCGATCACGCAGGCCGTCGACTCAGCGTCCCGGCCTTCCCTCTCCTGCAGAAGCCGCCGGAGCAGGCCATTGAGCTGGACAAACATGCCCTCGGGCGGCGCCGGAGGCGACGGCATCTCGGCCGACGAGGACTTCCATGGCGCGGACGTTCCGGGCAGCGAAGTATCCGGCGTCGTTGTCGGCCTCGGCGAGCGTGTTCGGGGTGATGTTGGCTTAATGGGCGGTGGCTTCGGGAGTTCGATGCCTGGGCCATTCCTGCAGCTCGAACAGGGTCATGGGCTCCTTGGCGTTGTAGAGCCTGCGCAGCGATGAGTTGGATCAGAGGCTGCGGCTCTGTAGGCCAGCTGGTGATCTGACAGAACGGTGAAGACGTCGCCGACGTGCTGGTCCTGGTCGAGCCGGGCGGGCGTGTGCGGCTGGACGTGTCCGCCGTGGTGGCAGGCCTCGCCGTGCCATCCGTCTGCCCTTGGAGTCGTCACAGGTCCCGTACGAGACGGAAACCGAACATGTTGGTACGGGCTTCGGAGGAGAGATAGCCGTTGCGGTAGGCGGTGCGGAGGTTCTGCGGTCGGTAGTTCCAGGCGCCTCCGCGCACCACGATGAAGGGTGCCTGGCCGTGCCTCACCGAGGCGTCGGTGCTCGCGTCCTTGAGGTTGTTCACCCAGGTGTCGGCAACGAATTCTCGTGCGTTTCCGGTCATGTCGTGCAGGCCGAAGGCGTTGGGGTTGAATGACGCGGCGGGAGAGGTGTGTGCATGGCCGTCGTGGACGTCCGGTACGTGGTCCCATACGGTGCTGCCTGCTCTGAAGCGGTTGGCGGCGAAGGCGTCTTCGTCGTAGGTGTTGGCATGGGCGCCGGCCGATTCGATGTCGTCGCCCCAGAAGAAGGCGGTGGTGGAACCGGCACGGGCGAGGTACTCCCATTCGCCTTCGGTGGGGAGTCGGTAGGTGTGTCCGGTGCGCCGCGACATCCATACGGTGAAGGCCTGGGCGTCGTACTTGGTGATGCCGACCACGGGGTGTGCGTCACTTTGGGGGAAACCGGGATCGAGATAGTTCAGGCGGGGCCGGAAGTCCATCCAGCCGTCCTGGTGCGGCTGCCAGGCGCGCATGCCTTGAGCGGGCTTGTGACCGGTCTCTTTCACGAACTGCTTGAACTGGCCGACGGTCACCTCGGTCTGACCGGCCGCGATCGAGTGGGCGACCGTCACGTGGCGTTGCGGCCGTTCGAAGCTGCGTCGGCCTTGCGGTACTTTCCACTGCTGCTGTTGCTGCGCGGTGGCTCCGGCGGTGTAGGCGCCGCGCGGGATGACGACCATCGTCATCGCGTGGCGTTCGTGGGTGTCGGTGAAGAGGGTGCCCGGGGAGGTCGTGGCGCTCACGGGGGTGGTGGTGAGGGCAGCGAGGTGAAGTCGGCGGGTCGGGTCGGGCCTGCGCAGATCATGTCGGATCTCTGTGATCTCGGTCGACCACTCGGCGAGCGCGGCTCGCATGAGGGGATCGGTGGCAAGGAAGGGGTTCGGTTCGAAGCCGGGCTTCGAACTCTCCCGTACCCAGTAGCCGGTTTCTGCCTCAAGCCGGGTGAGTTGCCGGGTGAATGCACGGGCTTGAGGCACTGCCGACGGCTGCTCGCGCGCGACGCGCCGAAGGGATTTAAGGACTCGGCGTACAGCGGTGTCGACGCTCGGGTAAGTGGCAGCGATCGACCCGCGCCAGGTCAGGCTCTTTTCAAGCCGGGACAGTGACGCTTCGAGTTCCCTCACGGGTCGGCCGGCCGGGGCCTCTTCCGCTGACGCGGAAATGGTTCCCGGGGTGATCAGGGCCAGACTCAGGGCGGCGATGACGGTCGGGCGAAGTGCTCTCATCCCAATATCCTTGCGACGGTTTTGGCGCGACCTTGCTCACAGTAAAGGCAAGAGGGCTGTATGCCGATGACCTCGGTCGGCGGTCGTGAGGCCGGCTGTAGGTTTCCGTTCTCCGTGTCTTCTTCCGCGCCGTGATGTCGTCGCCGTTTCGGATACGACACGGCAGCGGGATCATGCCCCCGGCATCGCTGGCTCCACCCTTTGCGTACCGGACCGCCCCTGTCGTCATCAATGCGTACGGCTGGGGCATGTCAGCAGCATGGGGTGGTGATTAATCCACCCTGAAGAACGCGATCTAACCAACCTGTCTCATCGCGGCATACAAGAGCATGTCCACACGCTTCCCGCCGATCTCCTGATGCCACCTAAGGAGCCCCTCGCGCTCATACCCCGCGAGTTCCGCTGTGCGCACGGAGGCCACATTCCATGCCTCTATGTAGAGCTCGATTCGACATAGCTCCGGTATGGACCAGGCAAACCGAGTCAGCGCGATGAGTGCTTGACCTGCGATCCCGCGGCCCCGGCTGCGGGGGCGACGGAGTAGCCCGCTGTCGCCCGGCCTGCGGCGATAGGCGCGAGCCATAGACCGGCCGTGCCGAGTGCCTCGTCGGTGTCGTTGTCCGCCACGCAGAAGGAGTGACCAACTCCAGTGTCGAGATGGCTGACCTGTCGCTCGATGCACGCGAGAGCATCCTCGCGGCTGGCGCTGCCAGCTAGCGACCCGGTGTTCGGCACGTACGGATCGGTCGGCAGGTCCGTGACCATACCCACCTCACGGTACTCAAAAGCTCGGAGACGCACGTCCCTGAACGTCGGAGCGATTGACGGCATCACAAGATCGGCAGGACTCATGGAAACGATCTTCTCCACGTCCTTCCGGTTGAGCGACACGATTTCTCGACGATCCGATGGAGGTCACGTCCTGTCATCGAAATGAGCTGAGGAAAACGACCCGAAGGCGGGACTGCGTCACCGGCGCGACCACGGAATTGAGCCGTAAAAACGCAGGTCACCGAAGCGCAGGTGGACACGGCTCACGGGAACCTAGACCGGCAGCCGAGTTCCAGTTTAGTTGTGTGTGCGGGGGAGATACCGCGACGGCTGAGGCGGTTCCTCCGGCTCCGGTGGCCCGGGCGTCTGCCCGGGCTCCTGGTAGATCGGAAGAAACCACCTTGAGGCCCTTGCCGGGCGCGTGGTGGCCGTTGCGCCACTTCTTGCCCGTGCGCAGGTCGATCCCGACGATGCGGGCCGCTACCCGGGTGCTGTAACCCTGCTCCATGAGCTGGAAGTATGCGGCCCGCTCGCTGGTCAGCTTCCCGGCCCCCGGCTTCCTGTTCTTGCGGATCTCGGAATCCATCGCACCCTTGAACTGGGGTGTTGCGACGACCACTAGAACTCAAGGGGCAGAAGGGCCTGCACGCGCTCAGACCCACTTCGCAGTCGGTTCGCAGGTCGTCAGCGTGCGGCAGCAGAGCGGCATCGTGGGCGGTGCCCGGTGGACAGTCCTGGCACCGCCCACGACGACGGGCTATCGCATGAAAGTTCGTCGTCATTCGAGAACAAGGGACAGCATCTCCGACGTCCCCGTCGCCATCCGTCCTCGCCCCCGACCGCTTCGACTACGCCCTCGTCCAAGGTGGTGCCCTGTGCAACTGAGCGACCTCACATTCAGCGGAGACAATTCCAGGCTGGTTCCGCGTCAACTCCTGGAGACCCCCCATGAGCCCGGAAAACACAAGTTGCCTGAATCCGGACCCCTGACGGTCAAGAATCCGAACATCAACATTCACTTCGTCCCGAAGACGGCAGGGAATCTCCGCTACGCCGTGCGTGTCAACGGAAGCATCGAATACGAACACGTATACAGGGTGTGCGACTCCCAGGTGGGCTCTCCAGTCATTGTTTGGGGAGTCGCACATTACGACTTCGACTCAGCGTCCGATAACCAGGCGTGCGAGATTATCCTGGAACTCGAAAACTCATGGTTGATCGCCCGATTCTGACCCGCGGATCGGGTGAAGCCGACAGCCGTTCGCCCGACAGGGAGACAGAACGATGCATCGCTCGACCAGCGACTTCCCCGGCCGCTGCCCACTCAGGTTGCTCTGCCCGGGTTCCTGCAGATCCGCCAGCGCAGTTACTCGCCGCAAGCGATCCTCAGCGACTCCCCCGAGGAATAGACGCAGATCATCACGACACCGCTCGGCCACTCGGGCCGCTCGCCGGGAACGTCGCGATCCGCAGGGGCCTCGCAGCACACCTCGTCCAGGCCGCGACGGGCATGTCGTTAGAAGGAAGCAGGGGCCTACCTCGGCATCCCGCCGGCATGGATGGAAGCCTGGGGAAGATTCCGCCCTCTGAAAGAGTGCCTGCGCGGACGCCGGCCGCACGGACTACTGACACTTGTGATGTCGGAACCACTGACAAATTCCGTGTCGGCCGACACCACCGGTAGGGCAGGACGTCAGCGGCTGTCTGGGCGGCTTCGCGTGCGCGATCGAGTGTGAACGGTCGTCCTGATCCTTCAGGAGCCGCAGAGCACGGCGCAAAGCCTCGCGGGCCTGCGTGGCGTCGGGGCGCGGCGGGCGGTCCGAGACATGTGAACTCCTCAAACACAAACACGAGTTGAGCTTACAGTCGCATCAGGTTGGGGCGGGCCAGATGAAGGGGTGAAGCCTGGCCCGCTCGCTATGCCGCCACGCTCGGGCACGGCCGGCGTTCAGTCGGAACCCGGGCACCGGCGGGTTTTGGTTATGCGGCGTGGGGCTCCTGGTGGGTAGGTAGGGCGGCCAGCGGGGAGCGACGCCCGGGCAGTGTGGCGCGGCTGGCTGGCCAGTCGAAGGCGGCTGAGGCCAGGAGGTGGTCGATCCGAGCCGGCGCCGGGCCGTCGTAGGCCAGACCCTGCGCGGCAGGGGGTCGGCGACCGTGCGGACGTCGTTGGCGGCCTGCTCGGCGCCAATGCCGTACCGGGCGGCGAAGTGGCCGGCGATCTCTTCATGGCTATTGGAGGCGAGCAGGAACATCACCGCGGTCGGCGTCGGGTAGGCCCAGCGGCTGGTGTAGACAGCGCTTGAATTTCGCGCCCAGGTCATAGGCCAGCGTCGCGTGTCCAGGCCCGAGTTGGCCGGGGGAGAGTCTCGGTGATAGGGGAAGGACACCGTGGAAAAGCGGAACGGGGCACGCAAGGGTGCTCGGCGATCAAGGAACCCAGCGCGCCGCGAGGTGGAGCGCCTGTTGTCGGGGAACGTACTGGGCGAGCGCATGTACGCCGCCCCTAGGACGGCCAATCGGTCAGCGGTGCAGCCGGGGGACGTCATCCCGGTGAACACCCCGGTACTACCTGACGGCATCGTGATCCGAGACGCGATCCGCGCCGACGCGGACCCGCTGGAGCCGTTGATCCGGCTGGCCGATCCGGAGAACCCCGGCGGGTCTGGCGGGTGCTTCCCACCGTGATCGACCAGAGCTTTGATCCGGAAAAGCCCACGTACGCGCGGGCGGCGGAGGCGGCGTTGTCCGGCGCGCTGGTCGGCGGCCTGCTCACGCTGCCGGCGACGTGGGCCTTCACCCACCCGTGGCTCGCGAGACGCCGCACGCGAAATGCTCTGGCGACTGCGTCTCACCCACCCGCGGATCACCCAGGTCTCGGCCGACTCCGCCTACGCCGGCAAGCTCGTCGGCCGGGCGGAGGACTTCCTCCACATCACCCTCAAGACCGTCCCCCGCCCCAGGGTTGCCAAAGGGTTCGTCGTCCTCCCGCGTCGCTGGCGTGTTGAGCGCACACTGGGATCGATCATGAACGCCCTTCGCAATGCCCGGGATTACGAGCGCCTCCCGCAGCACTCCGAAGCCCATCTGAACTGGTCGCTCATCACTCTCATGATCAAGCGACTCACATGGAGGAAGTCCGCCACCGGCTGGGCTAAGGAGTCGTAGCCCACCCGAGGAGATTTCGTCCGTGGACGCGACCATAACGCTGAACCTCGCCGCTTTGTTCATCTCCCTCGCGGCACTGATCGTTTCCATACTGCTGACCCAGCGGCAGATCCGCCTCAGCAACGGCGGGAACCACCTGCCAGTGATTCTCGAAGCCTTCAAGATGCACCACAACCCGGCATACCTTGAGGCTGAGAAGTACCTCCTGCACGAACTAGCCCAGGAGCACTCCGCCGACTGCGGCTGCACCGGCCTCCCCGAGCCAGCGCGAACCCACGCGTTGACCATAGGAATGTACTTCGACGACCTCGGCAAGCTCGTCGCCCACGACGTAATCGATCAAAATCTGATTGTCGGGTCCTACGGCGTGGAGGGAATCGTCTGCATGTGGGACGCCCTGGCCCCGTACGTCTACCAACAGCGGCGCACGCACGACAACCACTTCTGGATCTACTTTGAGAACCTCGCAGCCCGCACCGCTGCTACACCGAACTCCCTGGTATACGCCGCCCTGAGCCTGTGTTCACGCCCACCGCAACAGCCACCGCGCACACCCCGGCCGAACTGAATTCCACCCCTTCGCAGGAGACAACTGGCGTCGGTAACACGCGAAGTCATCGTTCTCCCGTTCCACCCAGCGTCGCGCCTTCGTGGAACACCAAGCTGGCCCCCCTCCGCGCTATGCCCGGCTCCGATTCGAGGAGAGGGATCAAAAACACTCACTCCGTACGTCACCGAGATGACGTACGGGCGCGAGCAAAGCCGCCAGGCGGGTCGCTCATTCAGCAATGTCGATGTGGGCGTTCTCCGCAGGTTGTTCAGCCTTGTCTTCCTTGGGCAAGCCCAGGTCGCCGCACTGATTGGCCGGCGCGGAAAACGGCAGGGCGAGGAGATTGGACACCACACCGCCGGACGCGTGCTGTGCGCTGGCGACGTGGGCCGAGCCGCTGTTGGCACACTGGTTGTCGTTCGTGCTGTTGCCAAAGCCGATGACCGACGTGGCATCCGCCGCGGTGGCGGTGAACGCCACCAGGCCGACCGCAGCTACAGCTACCGCGGTCCCTCGTTTGCTCGCTGACACAACAGATCTCCTCACCGCCGACACGTGCCGACGAACGGGTTTGGTATATGCCTCCTAAGGACAACGACGCCTGAGCCGACGTGTCACACTCACCTGTCAATCGATCAAGATCACCAGTCAGAGGTCAATGAGGTGATCCCACGGCGGGCATGTGCATGGTCGGCAGGCGGCACCGTCCGTGCAACTCGCACAACCGGCGCGGGACGGCCGAGCAGTCGCAGCTCGGGTGGTAGTCGGGATCGCCGCATGCAAGTCCGAGTGGACGAGGGCCTTCCACACCCCCCGGTACTCGGTGACGACGTTCATCACCTCGGCGAACGGGGCGGCTTCCAGTTTTGCGGTGTCGGCCATCAGGTGCTGTGGCCATGGGGCGAGAGCGGCCCACAGCGCGACGACGTTTTGCGGGCCCTCGTCTTCACCGAACTGGTGAGGCGGGCAGGTCGGTACCGGCTGTGCACCGGCGCGTAGTTCCTGTTGCGCCATCAGGTTCCTCTCCGGTCGATGGCGTCCAGTCCTACCCGCGGTCCGCCCAGGGCCGCAGGTTGTTTCCCGATCGGATGTCACGGGGCCGTGGTCGCCCACGCCGTGCTGCGCAGCACGGTGGCCCGTGCCGGCATAGGGGTTTATTCCGTTCTTTCTGGCTGGTCTGAGGTTCTAGGGACCACGGCGAGTCGGAAGCGACTGGAGCACCAGCTCGGCTCCGCGCTCCCCTCCCTCAGCAGCGACGAACGCATCAGGGTGCTGACCCAGGTCGATCGACGACCAGTGCACGGTCGGCGACGACCACTCCTGTCGTCCCTGCCGGCCGCAGGCGATCCGCACTTCGCGTACCAGTACTACCGGCGCGTTCTCGCCCCGCTGGGGCTGGACGCCCCAGACGCCGACGAAGATCTGCTGGATGTCGTCGAAGCCGACATCGAGCGCGTCTTCACTGACTGGCGCTTCCGGTAACACGTCCCCTACCCCGCCGCCGAGCTGCACGGGGCAAGGCCGGTGGTCCCCCTCGCCCACCGGACACCGGCGGCCGGGGCGTTGAGGGTCGGCGGCCGTAGCGATTTCGGTGGCGGCGTGAACCTCGGACGGGCTGCACTGGATGGAGACCGGCGAGGACTGGTACGACTAGCAGGTGTCGGTGTGCAGGACATGGCGGCGGGCGAAGGTTGCGCCTAGGGCCCGGCGGCCCCTGGTGGGGTTGGAGGCCGCCGGGCGGTTGGCGGGGCCTTAGGCGGTCTTGTGGCTGTTCTGCTTCTCGACCAGCTCGGCGCGGGCGAGCTGGAGTGCCTTGATCTGGTCCCGTGTACCCCGCGAGTGGTGGGTGGCCCGGGGCGCGGCGGCGGGTGGGCCGGTGCCGGCGCGGCGATACGGGGTCGCCGGCGTCGCTCGGCGCGCCGCGGCGGCCGGTCCGGCGCGGGACGTGCCGGAGCGCGCCGTCACGCCGTGTCGGCCGTACGCGCCAGGCACGCGTGCAGGGTGAGCGCCACGTGGAGCGCGACCGCGCGCCAGCCGTCGTCGAGCGCCGGGGAACCGATGAGTTGCCTGACCCGGTTGAGCCGGTAGTACAGCGTGGCGCGGTGGATGGCGAGGTGGGCGCACGCGGCCGGGGCACCGCGACCGGCGTCCAGGTAGGCGAGCGCGGTCCGCCAGTGCTCCGGGCCGCCGTCGCGGAGCAGCACATACGCGTCCTCGCTGATCTCGCGCACGGTGGCGGGGGTCAGCGTCAGGCCGTACAGCAGGCGCCATGGGCCCAGTTCCCGCCAGCGCAGCGGCGCACCGGGCGCGCCGCGCAGCGCGGCGACCTCGGCGGTGAAGCGGGCCCGGCGCGCGGCCTCGGGCAGGTCCTCGGCCGCGTCGGCGCTCGTGGTCCCCATCGCCGTCCGATATCCGGCGGTAGGTGCGACGTGGCACAGCGACGCCTCGACGACCTCGGCGTCCCCTGCGGTGCGGTTGCGGGAGAGCGTGAGCAGGGTTTCCCCGGCCAGCCCGGCTAGGAACGGCCGGCCGAACTGCCGGCGCGCGAGGTCCGGCAGCGGGTCCCTCAGCCGCGCCCGGTCCATCGCGGCATCCGGTCGCGGGGTGGCGGCCTGGACGGCGTGCACGGTGAACGTCCCGTCGCCCGGCAGACGCCCGAGCCCGATCGCCTCGCGAACGGCGTTCGCCGCCGTCTCCTCGCACGTCGCGGCGGCCAGCAGGGTGGCTATCGTTTCAGCGCGGGCCCGCAGCACCGTGTCGTCGGCCCACATCAGGTCAGCGAGGTCGGCAGCGACCCGGCAGGCCCGGGCCGTGGCGCCGAGTGGGGCGGGTGGCTCGTCGAACAGCCACAGGTAGCCCAGGAGTCGCCCGTCGCGCCGGATGGGGAAGCAGATCCGCGGCAGCATGCCGAAGCCGGGGTGGGCGGGCAGCCGCACCGGCCGCGTCGAGATGGCGATGTTCCGGTCCAGCATCCACGGGACGGGCCCCGGGGGCGGGGCGCGGTCGATGATGGCGTCGATGCGGACCTGGTCGATGGGGCCGGTCTGCGCGCTGGCGCACAGCAGCCCGAGTTGCGGGTCATCCACCGCGACCGAGCGCCCGATGGCCCTCGCCAGGTCGTCCACGAGTGCCTGCACGCGGCCCAGTTGGGCCATCTCGAAGCCGTTCGGTTGCGACACCTGTCGAACCTAGTCGAGCTGTCTGTCGCGGGACAAGCCGGCCGGCGGTGCCCCACCATCGGGGTGTTCCGCGAGCATGGGCACCGAGCCCGGCTGACAAGGGGGCACTGCGTGGACGACAGCCTGTTCACCCCACTGGCCGCCGCCGGCCTGACGAGCCTCACGGTGCAGTACGACTGGCGCACCGACCGGCACCGGCTGTTCGCTGCCCGGGAGTGGGAGCCGGACCTGGATTTCGCGCGCTACCGCGCGGAGTTCGACGCCGAGACGCTGCTCACCCCGGACGGGATCTACCTCAACCACCGCCAGGTGGAGCGGTTGTTCGCCGAGCATGGCCTGTCTGGCTACCTGTCGACCGTGCTGGACCTGGTGAGGGCGGGCCGGCACGTCGGGATCGAGGCGTACTTCCACGCCGGCAAGGACATCCGCTTCCTGTGCCACCAGCACAGCAGGCGCCAGGGGGTGATGAACCGACGGCACGCGATCATGGCTGGCGGCATCCGGCGCCACGCGCCCACCGAGCGCGAACTGGACGTCATCGTGGACGGATTGAACCTCGGGCGTGCCATGAGCTTCAAGAACGTCGCCGCCGGGATCGACTTCGGTGGCTGCAAGACCACCGTGCAGATGGCGCCGCTGTACCTGGCTGACCTGGCGGCCGTCGGGTTCCTCGCCTACGCGCTCGACCGATGCCGGACCATGACCGGGCCGGACATGAACTTCCCGACCGGGATGTCAGACGTGGTCAACGCCCACTTCTCGGCCTCGTTCACCAGCGGCCCCGGCTCGCCCCTGGGCGAGACGGGCCGGCCCACCGCCTACGGCACCTTCCTCGCGCTGCGGGAGGCGGTGCGCTTCCGCGAGGGCCGCGCCTCGCTCGCCGGCAAGAGCGTGGCCGTGATGGGCCTGGGCGCGGTCGGCTGGCACATGGCCGAGCACCTGCTCGACGCGGGAGCGTGCCTCTATGTCGCCGACACCGACGAGGACAAGGTCGGGCGGTTCCTGGCCGCGCACGCGGGCGGGCGGACCGGCGGTGGGAGCGGGGCGTCGCGCGGCGCCGTCCACGCCGTACCGGCCGCGCGAGTCCTGGACCTGGAAGCCGACGTGCTCTGCCCCTGCGCCGTCGGTGGCATTTTGAGCGAGGAGGCCATCGCGCAGCTTCGCTTCCAATACGTCTTCGGCCCGGCCAACAACCAACTGGCCGCCACCGACCAGCGCGAGGAGATCCGCCTGGCCCGCCTGTTGGCTGAGCGCGGCATCCTCTTTCAGACCGAGTGGTGGCACAACACCGCCGGAGTCATGTGCGGCGCCGAGGAGTACCTGCACGGGGCCGACGCCAGCTACGACCGGCTGCGCGAGAGGATTGAGCGCACCGTGCCGGCCAGGACACAACACAACCTCGCGGAGGCCGAGCGCCTCGGCATCACCCCTACCGAGAACGCGTACCGCGTCTGCGTAGACCGGATCTACCCGCCGTCCGCCATGGAGTGAACACCGCGCACGCGCTGCGTTCCCACCCGGCCAGAAAGGCGGCCTGCCGAACATGGCCGGTACGCGGCCCCGCGCACCGGCCGGCCGCGGGCCGGGCCCCCGGCCGTAGTGGCCCTCCCGTCGAGCCAGTGGTTCCGGACGCGGGCGCCGTGCGGACGGTCGGGGCACAGATCGGGTCTCAGGAGGCGGCCGTCACGTCGCTCCTGGGCGGGGGGTCGAGTGTGTCGCGACCCGGCGGGTCCGGCGGGGTGGTGCGCGCGGGGCGCGGGCGCGGCGGGCACGCCGGCGCTTCTGTGCCCCGGGCCGGTGCGGCGCCGGTCGCCTCGGTCTACTGGTCGCGACCGCCCTGCCCCCTGGTGCCCCGTCGGGCGACTCCGGTGGCCGCAGGGTCGCGCGGCCACCGGAGTGCGCTCCAACACCCCGGTTCAGCGGCGGCGTTGGTCTCCGGGGCCGCACGGGAAGGCCCTTTCGAATTCGCCGATGGTCGGGGCTTTGCTGCTTGGTGCTTGTGCCGGGTGGGCGCGCGGCCCCTGCCGGTGGTGGGAGGCGCGCGGTCGCGGTCAGTGTTTGGCGTCGGTGCTCCGGTGGCAGCCGCAGGAGCAACAGGCGGCCTTGACCACCACGTCGTCGATGGTCGGCCCGATGGTCGGCCCGTAGGCAGAGTTGGGCGTGGTGCTGACGTACGTCACGGTGGTGGAGGCGGACCGGGCGACGAAGAACACCTGGCGTCCCGCGTACCCCACGTTGGTCCGGCTCTTGCCGGTGATATCGAAGGTGAACTCGTGGAAGTTCTGCCCGTCCACGAGCACGTGGCCGGACTTGACCGCCGGTCCGCCCCCGGGGTTGCCGACGAGGGCGTAGGTGAGGGCGTAGGTCCTGCCGGGGGTGACGTGCCCGGCTGGCCGCCGTTGAGGTCGCGGACTGGTCGCGGTCCGCGGCCTGCCAGAAGCCGCGGCCGATGTGCTCCACGTTCTTCTGGCCCGCGGTCCACGGGCCTATCGACTGGCCCGCCCGCACGGTGGTGAGGGCGTAGGCGGGAACCCTGGGGTCCTTGAAGCTCCCGTCGTCGATGCCACGTGTCGCGCTGGGCGGCTTGGCGGTGCTGGTCGACGCCTTCTCCTGGGTCGGCGCGGCCACTGTGGCACCGGCCGCGGCACCCAGCAGCCCGAGTGCGGCGATCGCGGTCGCCTACGGTCGTACGGACACTGTGTCCTCCCGAGTCTCCACAGCATGGTTCGAGCACCGAGAACTGTGGTCCCCTACCCCCGGCATGGCCACCCCCGGTGGAGGGCGTGCCGACGCGCGCGAACGACCCGGCGGGCCCGCGTTCCTCGGCCGGCGGGACGGGGAGCATCCGCGCCGCCGCGGGGGACCGACGACTCCGAGTGCGGTCACGTCGCCCCCGCGTCGTGGAGCACGCGCCGGAGCACCTCGCGTGTGACCAGGTACCCGGCCGCGGGCGGGCGGGCGCCAAGGTTCGCCTTGCGGTCGGGACGTGAACGGCCCCGCCCCCGGACGAAGGACGGGCTGCGTGGAGGTGGTCACGACGCTTCTACGGCGAGGCCGGTACGGGGAGCGGAGGCCGGTGGGGCCGGGACTGGTGGCAGGCGCGTGCCCTTCGGCGCCGTCACTCCCATGGCGAGCAGCAGCAGGTGCATGCGGTGGCGCGCGCCCGTCTTCCCCCGGATGCGGCGCAGATAGGTGTCCACGGTGTGCGGACTCACCTCCATGCAGTGGGCGATGGCCGCATAGGTGTGGCCCGCCGCGAGGTACACCAGGACCTCCCGCTCGCGAGCGCTGAGGCGTTGGAGCGCGCCCTGCTGGAAGTGGTCCATGACGTCGGGGCTCCTCGGTTGGTCGTCGTGTCGGGTGGGTCCCGGCCCCGACGCTGGGGGCCGGGCGGTCCCCTCCGGTCTCCTGCGGGTGGGGCGGGCGGGGTTCGGTGGTGGCGGATGGGCGGGGCCGGGCAAGGGAGCCGGGTGTCAGTCCTCCGCGTGCGGGCGGAAGGGACACGACCAGTGTGGGCTCTGGAATCTGCCGGAGTACTGGGGCGCCTCCGACCGCTCGCCGTGCTCGGCCAGCATGGGATTCACCGAGCCCTGGAGCCTGACCTCGCGGGCCCTGATGCGGGTCCGCAGGCCCTGGTAGACGCCCGACTCCTTCAACCTGGCGAACTGGCGGTGCGAGTTGAACACCACGGTCGGAATCGGGGACCGGCGCGATATCCGGGTGGCGCCGGGGTGCAGGCCGACCACGAAGAAGGGATGGCCCGCGACGCTGAAGCCGAAGGACGGGCTGCCCGGGTCGCTGGACACGTCCGGCGCGTATTCGTGCCGGGTGCGGTCGCGCTCGTGCAGTGCCTGCAGGAGGCCCCACAGGACGCGCTCGAACTCTGCCTCGTCCCGCACGGTGGAGGCGGCGAAAAGCGCGGCGAAGGAATGGAAGCCGGGGTCCGTGCCGGGCGCGAGGCGGCGTTCCACGAAGGCGGTCAGGTCGGCGTGGAGCGCGCGGACCTCGGTCTCGCCGGTGAGTCGCCCGTAATCGCGGACGACCAGTTCGCCGCGGTGCAGCGCCGCCAGAGCCCCCAGGCAAGTGAACCGGTCGCTCTCCAGCCAGGCGGTGAACCGCTCGGCTGCTCGCCGAGGGGCCTCGGCGCGCCGTTCGGGGTCCCTCATAGGCCTTCCCATCCCCGGGCGCGCACGGCGCTCAGCACCGTCTCGCGCCGCCTCCGGCGCTCGGCGCGCAGCCCGCCCCCGCCGTCCCAGCAAAACTCCGCGCGGACGGTCAGGGAAAGCAGTCCGCTACCGATTCGCTCGCCCTGGCCTAGGTCCTTCACGCGCACCAGCTGCTGTGTGGTGCCGCCTGCCTCGGCCACCAGGCCGAGCACGTCAGCGGCCGACGTCTCCTCGGGGGTGACGACGGTGACATTGAAGGCGGGCAGCGGCAGCCGCTCAGGCAGTCGCACCGCCCTCCGGCTCAGTGGCAGCTCGCGCAGGGCGCCCAGGTCCAGGTCGGCGCCGAACAGCACGGCGCCCGTCGCCTCGGAGTGCTCGGCCGGCTTCGCCGCTATCCGGCCCGCCCAACCCACCTCACGGCCGCCCAGCCTGACGGCGAAGGAGGCCGAGGCGTCAAACGCGGGATGTCCGGCCGGGGCCAGCTCGGGTTCGCCCCGCTCGGTCGCGCTGCCCAGCACGTGCAGGAGGGCCAGGAGATCGGCGAAGGCGGCCAACCGCGGGGCGGGGTCGTTGAGCGAGGACGGGGCGAGGGGGCCGCCGAGCACCGCGGTGAACCGCCAACGCTCGGCTCCGGGGCGGGTGGAGATTGGGACCGCGCCGATCTCGAAGTGGTGGGCGGCGCCGGTGTGCCGGAGCGACCGCGCAGCGACCTTCAGCACGCCCGGCAGCAGCGAGTCGCGCAGCAGCAGGTTGCGCATCCCGGCGCGCCCCCTGACCTCAATGGCCGGCGCGGCGGACCCGGCCTCTCGGGCGTGCGAGGGGGCCGCCCGCGGCGCCTGGGTGAGCACCGGCGTGATGACCTCGTACAGCCCGGCGCGTACGGCGGCGTCCCGGACCGTGCGGCGCAGTGCCAGATCGACCGCGGGCGCCGGAGGGCGGACGGGCGGTGGCAGCCGGGCCGGTACGGCGTGGTGCCCGTGCACCCTGGCGATCTCCGCCGCCACCATGGCGACCCGGTCCAGGTCGGGCCGCGACGGCGGCGCGGTCAGCCACAGTGCGCCGTCGGGCGCCGCTTCGACGCGCACGCCCACCGTCCGCAGCAGGTCCGCGATCCGCCCCGCGCTCAGGCCCGGGTCGACCGCGTGCCGCAGCTCGTCGGTGTGCACCAGCCAGGTGCGCGGCGCGGGTTCCGCCCGTCCCCCGGCACCCACCGCCGTCACCGCGCCAGGGGCGCCGCCGGCCGCCAGTTCGGCCGCCCTGGCGACGGAGAGGTCGCAGGCTGCGGGATGGAGGCCGCGCGTGAGCCTGGTCGCGATATCGCCGTCGGCCGCCTCCGGGCCGTACGCCGCGCCGGCCGCCCGCATCGCGCGCGGTGCCAGCCACCAGGCGAACAACAAGACCTCGCGACCAAGCGGCGGTACGGGGGCGGGTTGCTCGCGTCGGCAGGGCAGGGCCAGCGGGCGGTCCCCGCTGGCCAGCAGCGGGGAGCCGGCGGGGAGGCGGGGGGCGCCGTGCGGGGTGCGGCCGGCCGCCGCCGCCTCGCTCGGGGTGGCGGGGCGCAGCCGCAGGACGCCGGCCGACACCAAGCGGGCGTCGACGGCGCCGACGGGTTGCCCGGTCTCCAACTCAACGTAGCGCAGCAGGTCGGCGACCGTGCCGGTGACCTCGATGCCCGCGTCGACCAGCAGCCGGGTGTGCGGGGCGGGGAGGCGGATACCGTCCGGCTCGGTCAGGGCGATCGCCGCCACCCGTGCGCTCAGTCCGTCGGCGATCTCGATCCGCAGTGCGGGGCCGGCCGGGAGCCGGGGCGCGGGGCGGGGCGGCAGGCCCGCCCTGCTCCGCAGCTCGGTGGCCAGCCCGTCGAGCGAGGCCAGGTGGGCGGGGCCGGAGTCGAGGTCGACCTCGATGGCGTCCGCCCCGCCGGATCGCGCGTCGGCCCCGGCCTCGCGCAGCCAGGCCAGCAGCGTCGCGGCGTCCGGCCGGAAACCGCACGCGCCCTCCGACCAGGACAGGGGCAATCTCATCGGCTTGCACCTCTTTCGTGTGGTTAGTCGAACTGCTCCAGCACCCGCGTGTCGTTGACCAGCAACTCCCGGATGTCGTCGATGCCGTGCCGCAGGCGCAGCAGGCGCTCCAGTGAGCAACCGAAGCTCAATCCCATCAAGTGGCCGGCGCGGTAACCGCCGGCGGTGAGGACCTCGTCCCGCAGCACGCCGCCGGCGGCGATCTCCACCCGCCCGCGTCCCGAGCACTCGTCGCACCCGTCCGCGCAGCGGGGGCAGGCGATGTCGAGGGCGAAGCCGGGGGCGTTGTAGGGTTGTCGGCCGCGCCTGAGCCAGCGCGGGTGTTCCGGCCCGAACAGTCCCGCCACGAGCGTGTCGAACAGGCCCACCAGATCGGGCAGGCCCAGGTCCGGCTGGACGACCACGCCGTCGATCTGGGTGAACTGGGGGGTGGAGTACGGCGAGGCGAGTTCGTTGCGGAAGCAGGTGGCGACCAGCAGCGCGCGGGCCGGCCCCGGCGCGGCCCGGCGCAGCACGCCGAGGATGCCGGATGAGGCGTGGCTGCGCAGGACGATGCCGGGGGCGGGGAAGAACGTGAGCCGGGTGCGCGTCGGATGGTCCGGTGGGTAGCCGAGCAGGTCGAAGTTGTCCTCCTCGTGCTCCAGTAGGGGCAGGCGCACTACGTCGAAGCCAAGCCGCACGTACAGGTCGCTGACGCGGTCCGCCAGGGCCGACACCGGGTGCGGGCGCCCGATCCTGGGCCCGGCCGGCGGCAGTCCCGGATCGCAACGGGCCGCCGCCACTTCGGGAGTGGGCCGCAGCGCCGGCGTCTGCTGCCCGGGCGCGGGGGCGGGCCGGCCCGACGCGGCCCCCGCGCACGGGGGCCGGGGCCGTGCCGTGGTCATCGCGCCCACCCCGCCGCCGGGTGGGGGCGCGCCGGTGCCGGCGTGCCATGCGCCACCACCGTCACCCCGCCTTCCGATACACGGCGATGTGGTTCTCGGACCAGGCGTCGAAGGGGACGTTGCCCCAGTCGCCCCAGCGCTCGCCGAGTCGGAGGCCAGCGATGCGAGCCATCAGGTCCAGCTCGGATGGCCAGGCGTAGCGCAGGAACGCCGGGTAGAGCCTGATGCCCTCCTCGCGGATCTCGACGTGGTTCTCCTTGATGTGCTGGGTGGCCCGGTCGAAGGTGTCGGCCTCGATGCGGACGTGGTCGATGCCGACCTCGTAGACGTGCGCCCGGCCGTTGAAGTGGAAGCGGGTGGGGTCGGGCATGAACCCCTCAACGACGAAGAGACCGCCAGGATCGAGGTGTTCGGCCACCGTCTGGAAGCACTGGATCTGCTCCTCTTGCGTCTGTAGCGCGTAGAGGGAGTTGAGCAGCAGGAAGATCAGCGAGTAGCGGCGTTCCAGCGTGAAGTCGGCGATGTTGCCGATGGTGACCTCGATGGACTCGCCGCCCGGCTTGCCCCGCATCACCTCCACGATCTCCGGTGACGCGTCCAGCCCGTCCAGTTCGACGCCACGCCGGGCCAGCGGAATCGCCACGCGGCCGGTGCCGATGGCCAGTTCGAGGGCCCGGCCGGTGCCGCGGCGCTCGGCGAGGAAGTTCACCGCGCCCTCCGGCTCGGGCCAGTCGACCTGGTCGTACACCGTCTTCCAGCGCGGACCGTAAGTTCCCGGTTTCCATTCCGTCATGGGACTGCCTTTCTGCGAAAGGAGGTTGGGTTGCGTGCGGTGGCCTTCGGGTGGGTCAACCGACGGCCGGACCGAGGACGCGCAGTTCGTGGTGGGCCAGCAGCAGCCGGTCGGCGACCTCGTCGGCGTGCGTGCCGGTCGCCATGACGTAGCCGACCCGGCCCCACAGGTCCTCCGGCGGCGGGGTCACCGTGGTGCCGTGCGGGCGCAGTTCGCGGATCTCGTGGACCCAGGGTCGGGCACGCAGTTCGCCCGCCTCCGCCAGGCCCGCGAAGCGCTGGGTGGTGCGCGGGTAGAGAAACCTGATGCCGGCCGCCCGGTCGGCGAAGGACTCCGGTTCGGGGCGGCGCCCCAGGGCGGCGGCGGCCAGCAGCGCGCCCAGGCGCACGCCACGGCCGAGTTCGACGACGCGGGAGGCGATGTCGCCGCCGGGCCGGGCGTTGAGCTCGATGATCCGCGGCCCGTTCGGGGTCATCTTGACCTCGACGTGGGCGACGGTGCGGTCCATACCGGCGGCGACCACGCTCCGGCAGGCCAGGTCGAAGCCCTCGGTCATGATCTCCCTGCCTAGGGCGCCGTTGCCGACGACGAAGCCGGCCTCGATGGGGTATGGGTCGTACGCCCAGATCTTCCGGGCCCAGGAGACCGGGATGGCCGTACCGTCCACCACCAGGCAGTCCACGTCGAACTCGTAGCCGTGCAAAAACTCCTCGATCAGGATGCCGTCGCTGGTCATGCCCTGCTTGTCGACGTGCACGGCGGTGTCGAAGGCGGCGTCGAGGTCGGCGGGGTCGTCGACCCGGCGCACGCCGGCGCTGCCGGAGAGGCTGCGGGGCTTGACCATCAGCGGGAAGCCGATCTTCCGTGCGGCGCGGCGCGCCTCGTCGGCCCGGTGGACCAGAAGGGAGCGGGTCGGGGAGATGCCGGTCCCGGTCAGTAGCCGACGCTGCCGGTGCTTGTCGCGGGCCAGTTCGGCCGCGGCGACGGGCACCCCCGGCAATCCGAGCCCGTGTGCCAGCCGGGCGGCCGTGACCACCAGGGGTTCCTCATGGGTGGCGACGGCGGCGACGCGGTGGCGGGTGGCGAGGCCCTTGGCCAGGCGCAGCGCCTCGCTCTCGTCACCGGGGTCGAACACCTCGGCGTCGCGCACCCAGCGGGTCTGCCAAGTGACCGGTTCGGGGTTGAGCAGGACGAGGTCGGCCTCGGTGGCCATCTGGGCCAGCAGCCGTTCGTGGCCGATCCGGTAGCCCGAGCCGATGATGAGGAGGGTCTCGCGTCGGCCCGTCTCGGTCGTACCAGACATCGCGGAACACCGTCACTTTCGTAGAACCGGTTTCTTGGGGGTCGGCCCGGCCGCCCCCGCCCGGGCGCGGGGCGGCAGGTCAGCGGGATATCCCGGACGCGGTCTCGCGGGCCGGCGGCCTCGGACGGCGCCCGTGGGCGGCCAAGACGAGGGCCGCCAAGGCGGCGGCCGCGTAACCCAGCAGTTGAAGCCCGAGGTAGCCGGCGAAGCCGAGCACCGAGAACACCGGCAGGCACACCGAGGGTGCGGTCAGGTTGCTGATGCCGTGGATGAGCGAGGTGGACGCGGAGTACGAGGCCACTTTGCCCGGCGGGGCGTTGTCCACCACGATGGGTTGGATGCTGGGTGACACCAGGCACTCGCCGACGGCGAACACCGCCGCGTAGCCGGCCGCCAGCGCGAGCCGGCCCTGCCAGGGTGTGACGGCCGTCGACAGCCAGAGCACCACCAGGCTCAGGGCCCAGAAGGCGACGGCCACCTGAACCGAGCGCAGGTGGCCTAGGCGCTTGACCGCCCTGAGCACCCGTCCCTGGAGCACGACGACCGCGAGCGAGTTCACCGTCAGCACCACGCCGATGCCTGTCACGGTCAGGTCCGCGCTGTCGTGCAGCACGATAGGAGTGACGGACTCGACCTGCCCGAGGCCGAAGGTGACCACCATGCCCTGCATGAGCAGCACCCATAGGAACACCCGGTCGGTGAAGGGGGCCAGGACGCGGGCCCAGGCCGGCCCGGCGTCGGTGGCCGGGGAGTCGGCAGGGGACGCCGGTGGGGCGGGCAGCGGCCGAACGGCCGTCCGGCTGCGGCGTACGACACCGTGCAGGACGAGTCCGAAGAGCAGGAAGCTCAGGCCGTTGACGAGAAAGCACACCCGGTACCCGGACACCCCGAGCGAACCGACGAGCACGCCGCCGACCAGGGCCCCGGCGCCCACCGTGCCCGCGCTGACGCGGTACTGGGCCGCCAGCATGGGGCTGAGCCCGTCCCTGCCGAACAGCGTGATCAGCAGTGGCGTCAGCACCGCGTAGAAAATGCCGGTGCCGGCGCCGGAGACCAGCGCGGCGGCCACGTGGGCGCCCGGCACCGGCAGCACCAGCACGGCGGGGCCCACCCCCTGGAACACCGTGGCCAGCAGCGCGATCCAGTCCGGCCTGCCGCGGTCGCACAGCGCGCCGGCCACCGGGTTCACCACCAGGCCGGAGACGGCGAACAGGCCGAAGTACAGCGATACGCCGAAGACTGACAGGTCGAGATGGTCACGCAGGTAGACGGCGGTCAGCGGGAAGACCAGCCCCGCGCCGAGGGTGTTGATCCCCCAGCCGACCAGGTAGCGGCGGCGCGCGGCCGGCTTCGTGGTATCGCTGTCCATGTCCCGCCTCAGCCCGTGGTGGTCGCGGCCAGACCGGGCGCGAGCCCGGCCTCCGCGAGGTCGAGGGCTTCGGCGGGCGTCGCGGCCCGCTGGAACAGGTCCGTGCGGCGGGTGAAGTCCCGCCGGAACAGGTCCTCCACCAGGGTGGTGAACACCCGCCAGTCATCGTCCACGTCCACCAGAACCAGTGGTCCGACCGGCAGCCCCAGCGCTGCCATGGAGATCACCTCCAGCACCTCGTCCAGCGTGCCGTAGCCGCCGGGCAGGGCGATGAAGGCGTCCGAGCGGTCGATCATGACGCGCTTGCGCTCCAGCAGGTCCTCGGTGAGCCAGACCTGCTGCCGGGGCAGTTCGTCACCCATCTCCCGCGCGCGCAGGAACTTCGGGATGACACCGAGGATGTCGCCCCGGTGGCGGGCGGCGCCGTGCGCGAGCGCGCCCATCAGCCCGATGCCGCCCGCGCCGTAGACCAGCCGGTGGCCCCGGCGCGCGATCAGCTCCCCCAGTTCGTCCGCAGCCCGCGCGTAGCGGGGGGTGCGCCCGCCGGAGACACCGCAGAAGACGCACAGGGAGACGCGGGGGCCGCCGGGGCGGCCGGCGTCAGAGATATCCATAGCTGAGCCACCCTCCGTCGACCACGATGGTCTGGCCGTTGATGTAGTCGGCGTCCGGGGAGGCCAGGAAGCGGACCGCGCCCGTGACGTCCTGAGGCCTGCCGCGACGGCCGGCGGGGATGCGCCGGATGATGTCGTCCTCCGCCAGGGCCGCGGGGTGCGGCGTCTCGATCCTGATCATGCCGGGAGCCACCGCGTTGACGTTGACCCCGGCCGCGGCCCACTCCACCCCGAGCACCCGGGTGAGCTGGGTGACCCCCGCCTTGCTGGCGGCGTAGGCGGCCCGCTCAGGGAAGGCGGTGAAGGACAGCAGCGAGGCGAAGTTGACGATCTTGCCGCGGCCCCTGGCCAGCATCGGACGCCCGAAGCTCTGGCAGCACTGGAGGGTGCCGAGCACGTTGGTCGCAAGCAGGGCGCGGGCTTCTGCCGGCGCGTAGTCGGCCGAGGCACCCATCGTGAACACGCCGGCCGCGTTGACCAGGACGTCGGCCGTACCGAAGGCGTCGGCGACGCACCGCTGGGCGTCGGCCACCTGCGCCTCGTCCGCCACATCGCAGGTGACCGCCAGGTGCTTGCCGCCCGTCTCGGCGAGTTCGGCGTGCACGGCGCCCAGTTGGGAGGTGGTGCGGGCGATGATGGCCACGTCCGCGCCCTCGGCGGCAAAGCCGAGGGCCACCTGCCGGCCGATACCGCGCCCACCGCCGGTGACCACGACGCGGGCGCCGGCGAACCGCTCGCTCATCGGCGGGCCCGGAACTGGCCGATCCAGTGGATCTGGTCGGGCTTGTCGGCGGTGGGCAGGTTGCGGTACAGACGCAGGTCGACGCAGTCGAAACGCCCGGAGTCGAAGGTGGCCAGGATCTCGGCGCTGGTCACTCGGCGCGGCCCGGTGCCGGCGACCATGTGGTCGGAGAAGGAGTTGAGGACGAACAGGCCGCCCGGCCGCAGCAGGCGGTGCACCTGCCCCGCGTAGGCGGCCCGGGCCTCGTCGCGCATGTTGTGGAAGACGAACGAGTCGGTGACGACGTCGGCCAGCCCGTCGAGCAGCGGCACGTCCAGTACGTCACCGTGGACGAAGTCGACCTCCACGCCGGCCAGCGCGGCCCAGGCGCGCGCTCGCTCCAAGGCCGCCGCCGACAGGTCGACGCCGGTGACCTTCATGCCCTGGGCGGCGAGGAAGACGGCGTCGACGCCGGGGCCGCTACCCAGGTCCACGACGCAGTCGCCGCGCCGGATCACGCCGTCGATGACCAGCTTGACCAGTTCCGGGCCGGGCGCCGCGGTGAACCATGACAACTCGGCCAGGGGTGCTTCGGCGTAAATGGTGGAGAAGCGGTCGACCCAACTGTCGGTGAACGCCTTCATGAGGGGACCTCCATGCCTTCGGTGGTGGGGGTTTCCGGCGCCGCCTCGACGCGCAGGTCGACATAGGCAGGCGGGGTCAGTTCGGCCGGGTCGGGCAGTTCAAGGACGACGAGCCCGTCGGCCGTGGTCTCGGTGGTCCGGAAGCCGAGGAAGCGGTAGGTGAGGCGCATCTGCCGGTTGCGCTCGGTGGGCCGGAAATGGGCGCGCAGCCCGGCCCCGTCTGCCGCGGCCAGCTGGCCGACGGCGGCGAGCACGGCAGTGCCGATGTTGCGGCCCAGAACCCGGCAGGACATCAGCAGCAACCGGACGGTCCAGTCCGGCGGCGCGGCGTCGATCACCGCGAGCCCGATGGTGCCGTACGTCCCGAAGGCGTCCTCCAGCTCCGCCACCAGCACCCGGTGGCTGCCGTCCCGGCACAGCGCGGCCAGTTCCGCTTTGTTGAAGGTGATGCCGGTGGTGTTCAGTTGGTGCGTGCGCTGCGTCAGTTCGGCCGCCCGCACCAAGTCGGGCGCGGTGGCGGGGCGGATGGTGAGCCGCATGCGCAGCGAGCGCAGGAACTCCTCGGCCGGGCCGGTGAACGCGGCCTCGTGGTCTCGGCGGCACTGCTCGGCCCGGTAAAGCTGACGGCGGCGCGCGGCGTCGGGGGTCACGCTGGCGGGCAGCACCCGGCCCTGGTCGACCAGCTCGTGCAGCCGCCCCGGAGTCACGCAACCGACCTCGGGCAGTTCGCTGGCGACCTCGGCGCGCTCGAAGTCCGAGTCGTCCACGAACAGCACGGCCGAGGGTGCGATGTCCAGGGCCCGTACGACCGCGCCCACCGACGCGGACTTCGCGGCCCAGCCGATCTGCGGGTACAGGAAATACTCGGCGAGGCCGGTCTCCTCCAGCACGGCCAGGGCTGGTTCCTCGTCGTTGCGGCTGGCCACCGACTGGAGGATGCCGTGGGTGTCCAGGCGGCGGACGAGGTCGCGGTTGCGCCGCGGGACGCTCAGCGTGTCGCCTTCGATCAACGTACCGTCCCACAGGGTGTCGTCGAGGTCCCAGATCACGCACTTGACCAGCTCAGGCAGTTCGGGCACGGTCGTCTTCCTCCTGGGCGCGCACCGCGCCATCGGCGTGCGGGGCGGCCCCGCGGGCCTGGTTCACCACGGCGGCGCCGATCAGGTCCTT
Source organism: Streptomyces zagrosensis (assembly GCF_014203645.1). GTDB lineage: Bacteria > Actinomycetota > Actinomycetes > Streptomycetales > Streptomycetaceae > Streptomyces > Streptomyces zagrosensis. Next base: position 41,399 of record NZ_JACHJL010000020.1, read on the forward strand.
GAGCACCTCGGTCGGCCCCTCGATTACCTGATAGGTGCGGGCGGCCTGGTCCAGCCGGGTCAGCCGGTGCTCCTCGGTCAGACCGCCGGCGCCCAGCACCCGGGAGGCGTGGGCGGTGGCCAGCGACGCCGCCTGAGCGGCCCCGAACTTGGCCCGACTTGCGGCCAGGGCCGCCGCGGGCTCCGCGCGGTCCAGGGTGTCGGCGGCCGAGCACACCGTGTGCCAGGCGGCCTCGGCGGCGACGGACGCCTCGGCGAGCAGGGCGCGCACCAACTGGCGGCAGCCGAGCGGTTTACCGCCCACCACGCGCGCGGCGGCGTGCGCGGCGGCCAGCCCGATCGCCGCTTCGGCCACCCCGACCGCCGCCGCAGCGACGAATAGCCGCCCCACGGTCAGGCAGTCGGTCGCCACGTGCGGGACGCCGAACCCCGGCCGTCCGACCATGGCGGACGGCGGTACGGGGGTGTCGTGGAAGACGACGTCGGCGAGCCGGGAGGCGCGCAGCCCGGTGGTGACCTGCTCCGGGCGGACCCGTGCCCCCGCGCCGACCGGCACCAGGACGCTTGTCCCGCCACCCGCACCGACCCCGAACACCAGCAAGACATCGGCGAGTTGACCGAAGCTGACCCAGCGCTTGCGTCCGGTGACCAGGAACTGGCCGTCCTGCTCCCGCAGCCGGGTGCGCAGGGCGCGCAGATCGCTGCCGGCCTCCTGCTCGGTGAGGGCGAAGGCACCGAGCAGTTCGCCGCGGGCCAGCCGGGGCAGCAGGTCCTCGCGCAGCTCCGGCCGTCCCCAGCGGCGCACCGCGTGGCACACCATGCCATGCACCACCAGCAGGCTCTGTAGGCTGGGTGAGTGCCCCGCCACCTCGCGGTGTGCCTCCACACTCTCCCGCAGGGACAGCCCGCCGCCGCCGTAGCCGGCGGGCACCGTGAGGCCGAGCAAGCCGTGTGCGGCCACCGCGCGCACCCCCGCCCGGTCCACGGCGCCGGCCCGCTCCCAGGTGTCGGCCGCGGCGGGTAGGTCGTCGGGCAGCCGGTGATGCGAGCGGTCGCGGGAGGCGCCGGTCATCGCAGCCCCAGCTTTCCGGTGACCAGGCCGACGAGCCCGTCGATGGTGTCGAAGTGGCGCAGCTCCAGGTCCTCGTCCTCCACCTGAAGCCCGAAGGCCCCCTCCACGAAGGCGACCATCTGGACGGCCGCGATGGAGTCCATGACGTGGTCGGTGATCAGCGGCTGGTCGTCCGCGATGTCGGGCAGGCCGACCAGGGCGAGAACATGCTCCCGGATGCGCGTGCGGACCTGGTTGTACGTCGCGGTCTGCTGGATGTCGGTCATGCTGAACTCCTGCCGTACGAGAAGAATCCGGCGCCGCTCTTGCAGCCCAGCTCGCCCCGGGTGACGCGTTCGCGCAGCGCTGGGTGGGCCGCGTACTCGGCGGTCCCGTGGTGCTCGCGCAGCACGTCGAGGGTGCGGACGACAGTGTCCAGGCCGATGAGGTCGGCCGTGCGCAGCGGTCCGGAGGTGTGTCCGAGGCAGCCCCTGAACAACCCGTCGACCTGCTGCGGGGTGGCGACCTCCTCGTGCACGAGGGCGGCAGCCAAGTTGACCATCACCATGAGCACCCGGTTGACGACGAAACCGGCGGCGTCCTGCACGACGAACCACTCCTTGCCCATAGCGCGGAGGAGTCCGGTGATGGCGGCCATGGCCGAGGGCGAGCTGAGCGGTCCGCGGACGATCTCGACCGTGCCGATGCGGTCCACGGGGTTCATGAAGTGCGCGCCGACCAGCCGGCCGGGATCGGCCAGCGCCGGGGCCAACAGGCCGATGGGGATCGCCGAGGTGTTCGCCGCGATGGCGACCTCGGGCCGCAGCACCCGGTCGAGCTCCCGGTACAGGGCGGACTTGGCGGTCTGGGACTCGGTGATGTTCTCCACCACGAGGTCGGCGTCGGCCAGTGCGTCGAGGTCGGTGGTCATGGTCAGGTCCAGCGGGCTCGCGGGGCCCCGGCCGCCGGTCAGCCGGGCCAGCCGCTGGTGCCTGCGAACGCTGTCCGCGGCGCCGCGCAGGGCTTCGGCCTCGGAGTCGACCAGCGTCACCGGCAGGCCGGTGGACGCTGCGACGGCGTGGGCCACGCTGGAGCCGATGACGCCGGCTCCCACCACGCCGACCGTACGGATCGGCTCGTCGCCGGCGCCGGGCCGGCTCCGCTCGGGGGTGTGCTCAGACACGGGCTTCTCCTCCTTCCGTGAGGGGTGCGCCAGGGGTGGTGGTGGCATCGTCTTCGGACAGCCACCGCGCGACTTCTCGGACCATCCCGGCGAACCGCGCCGAGGCGAACACCACCGGTGAGGGCACCGACCGACCGGTCAGCCGCTGGAGGCTGGAAATCAGATGAACGCCCATCAGGGAGTCGCCGCCCAGATGGAAGAAGTGGTCGTCGGGGTGGACCTCGCGCAGGCCGAGCAGGGCTCGCCACTGCTCACGCAGGTGCTCCTCCAGCGTGCCCGCGATGGCCGACGCCCGGTGCGGGCCGGGGCCCGAATCCGCTGGCGGTGCGGCCCCGGGGGCGGCGCCGGTGGGGAGCGGCGCGGTCTCGGGGGCCGCAAGTGCAAGGTCCGTGGCGGGGGGCGCGGTGTCGGGCAGGAACCGGCGCCGGTTCAGCTGCGGCCTCGGCAGCGCGTGCTTGGCGCGGCCGGGGCCGTGCAGTGCGGTCCACCGCGTCTCCACACCCTGCAGCCACAGCCGCCCCAGCGCCTCCAACAGCGTCTGCCGGTCCGTGACCTGCTCGTAGGACTGGCGTACGGTGCGTACCACGACGGCGTCCGGGTCGGCCTGTAGCACCCAGGGGCGCGCGGTGCCGGGTCCAACCTCGATCAGCACTCGCACGCGGCTCAGCGCGAGGGCGGCGGCGTCGCGGAAGCGGACCGTGCTGACCAGGTGCCGGCGCCAGTACTCGGGGTCGATCACCTGCTCGTCCAGCCACCGGCCCAGCACGCTGGAGGCCAGCGGAATGCTGGGCGCCCGCAGGTCGACGCCGCGCAGGTCGTCCCCCAGCCGCCGGGCCGCCTCCTCCAGTTGCGGGGTGTGGAAGGGGTGCGAGGTGTCGACCGGTAGTACGGAGAACCCCTCCCGGCGCAGCGTGTCGGCCAGTGCGTCGACGCGCTCGGGTCGGCCGGAGAACACGCAGTGCATGGGGCCATTGTCCGCAGCGAGCCAGACGCCGTCGGTGGCGAGGTGCGCCACCTGAGCGGCCGACGCCAGCACCGCGAGCATCGCGCCGGGGCCGGCGAGGGTGACCAGGTCCGCCCGCCTGGCCACCGCCGCCATGGCGTCCTCCACACCGATGACGCCGGCCAGCGCGGAGCCGACCCACTCCCCCAGGCTGTGCCCGACCAGGACGGCCGGCCGGATGCCGAGGTCCATCAAGGTGGCGGCCAACGCGTGCTCGAAGCAGAAGAGGCCGAGGTGCACCTCGCGCAGCCGGCGGTGGTCGGGGCCGACCGGGGTGCGGCGGCGCAGCAGCGCCCGCAGGTCCACCCGGTCCACTCCGGGGTGTGCCGGGGCTGGCGGCGCGGCGCCGGTCCCGGCGAACTGCACGCCGACCGCGCCGCCGGTGAGTTCATCGGCGATGTCCAGCAGGGGGGCCAGACGGCGGGCGAAGAGCGGTTCGGTGGCCGCGAGCCCGGCGCCCATGCGCGGGTAGTGGCTGCCGATGCCGGGCAGCAGGAAGCCGACCTGCGGGGGGTGTGCCGGAGCCGTGGCGCTCTGCCCCCGGGTCCGGTCGGACCCGAACGCGGCCTGCGGGGCGGCGGGGTCGTGGACGACGGCGAAGCGGCGCCGGCTGAGCCTGCGACGGCCCACCTGCGTGGTGAGGGCCAGGTCGGCCAGGTGGTCCGGGGGCACCGCGGCGACGGCCCGGCCGAGGGCGTCGGCGTCCTTCTCCAGGGTCTCCTCGCGGTGGCTGGAGAGCAGCAGCAGTTGCTCGCGTACGGGTGCGGGAGCGCACTCGGTGCTCGGCGCGGCCTCCAGCACCAGGTGGCAGTTGGTGCCGCCGAGCCCGAAGGCGCTCACGCCCGCGCGGCGCACCCCGTCCGGCCGCGCCGTCCACTCCCTGCCCCGGTTCAACGGGGTGAGGGTCGATGAGCGGCGGGCCAGGTCGGCCGGGAGCGCCTCGAAGTGCGGGGTGGGCACCCACTGCCGGTGCCGCAGGCACAGCACGGCCTTGGCGAGGCCGGCGAGGCCGGCGGCCTCCCTGAGGTGGCCCACGTTGGCCTTGACGGCCCCGACCCGCAGCCGGTGGCCGGCGGGTGCGAAGACCTCCGCCAACGCCGCCCACTCGGCGGCGTCACCGAGCAGGGTGCCGCTGCCGTGCGCCTCCACGTAGTCGATCTGCTCCGGCGCCAAGCCCGCGACCTGGAGGGCGGCCCGGACGACATCGCGCTGGGCGGCGGAGGAAACATTGGCGAAGCCGGACTTGGCGGCCCCGTCGTTGTTGACCGCCGAGCCCCGCACCACGGCCCAGATGTCGTCGCCGTCGGCCCGGGCGTCGGCCAGGCGCTTGAGGACCACGGCCCCGGCGCCGTCGCCGGGCACGGTGCCGTTGGCGCCCCGGTCGAAGGGCCGGCAGACACCGTCCGGGGAGCCGATGCCGCCGCTGGGCGCCGCGTAGCCGCGTGGGGTTGGCACCCGCACCGCCGCGGTGCCCGCGATCGCCGCGTCGCAGCCGTAGGTCAGCAAGTCCTGGCAGGCCAGGTGCACCGCGACCAGCGAGGTGGAGCAGGCCGACTGCACGGTGAGCGCGGTGCCGGTCAGGCCCAGCCGGTAGGCGACGCGGGTGGCGGCGTAGTCGCGCCCGTTGGTGATCTCCAGTGCCATCTCGTCCACTCCCGGCCGGCCGGCCAGGGCGTGTGCCACCCAGCGCTCGTAGTCGTTGCGGCCGACGCCGGCGTACACGCTGACCGGGCCGGTGCGGGCCGGGTCCAGGTGGGCCGCGGCCAGCGCCTCGTCCACGGTCTCGAGGAGCAGCCGCTGCTGCGGGTCGATGAGCAGCGCCTCGGCCTCCGAGATGCCGAAGCGGTCGGGGTCGAAGTGGCCGGCGGCGGCCAGTGCCCCGTAGGCGGGCACGTACGCGCCGCTGACCGGACCGCGCCGGGTGATCCAGGTGGTGCCGGCGCGCAGCCCGTCCCAGTACTGGTCGATGTCGTCGCTGCCGGGCAGCCGAACGGCCATGCCGACGATGGCGACGGCCAGGTCGTCGGCGCTCACCGGGCCTCCTCCGCTCCGGGCTCGGCGCCCGCGCCGGCACGCCGGTCCCGCAGGGCGGCGCGCTGCCGCAGCAGCGCCGACCTGCGCTCCGTCGCCGCCTTCTGGGGCGGCGCCGACTGGCCGGGCTCGGTGCCGTCGTCGGCCAGCAGGGCGGCGACGCCGCGCGGGGTGGCCGCGCGCAGCACGTCGGCCAGGTCGACCTCCCCACCGGCGTCGGCCTCAACGGCGCCGCGCAGCAGCATCAGGCGCAGCGAGTCCCCGCCGAGTGCGAAGAAGTCGTCGTCGAGTCCCACCGTGTCCAGGCCCAACACCCGCGCGAACAGCTCGGTGATCCGACGTTCGCGGGCGGTGCCGGCCGGTGCGTAGGGCACTGCCAGGTCCGGGCGCCGGCGGTGGTCTACGCGCAGTGCCGCGCGGTCGACCTTGCCGCTGTCGAGCAGGGGTAGCGCGGGGACGAGCGTGAGGTAGCCGGGCACCATGAAGTCCGGCAGTCGCCCGGCGATGAACTCGCGCAGCTCCCGCATGCCGGGCTCACCGTCCCGGGCCACCACGTAGGCGACCAGCGTGGCGCCCTGGTCCGGGTCGGCGATCCCGGTAACGGCGGCGTTGGCGACCGCGGGGTGCGTGCGCAGCACGATTTCCACCTCGGCGGGCTCCACGCGCTGCCCGCGCACCTTAACCTGGGCGTCGTCGCGGCCCAGGTACTCCAGTTGGCCGTCGGGGCGGTGCCGGGCCAAGTCCCCGGTGCGGAACAGCCGCGGCGGGCCGTCCGCGTCGAGGGTGTTGGGCACGAAGCGGTCGGCCGTCAGGTCCGGTCGGCCCAGGTAGCCGTCGGCCAGTCCGGGGCCGCCGGTGTGGATCTCGCCGATCACGCCGGGCGGTACCCGGCGGCCGTGCCGGTCGCACAGGTGGACCCGCATGTCCAGTGGCCGGCCGATCACCGTGCCGCCGTCGCTGCCCTGCGCCTGGGTGGTGACCGGCCCCTGCCGGTGGCTGACGTAGTCGGCCTCGGTGAGTGTGTAGGTGTTGTGCACCGCGAAGCCGCAGTCGCGCAGCCGGGCCTCCAGGTCGGCGCCGAGCGCCTCGCCGCCGACGAACACGTGCCGCAGCCGGGACGCCCGACGGAACTCCGGCTGCTCCAGCAGCAGGCGCAGCATGGACGGTACGAAGCTGACGGTGGTGACGCCCTCCTGGTCGATGAGCCGGGCCAGTGCGCGGTCGTCGCGCTCGGCGCCGGGGTCGACGACGACTGCGGTCCCGCCGCTCGCCAGCGGCCAGATGAACTCGCGGAAACTGACAGGTGACTTCAGCAGGTGCCGGTCGTCCGGCCCCATGTCGTACAGCCGTTGTTCGAGGAAGATCCGCGAGGTATGCATCCGGTGCGGGCGCAGGACGCCCTTGGGCTCGCCGGTGGATCCCGAGGTGAAGATGACGTACGCGGTGGAGCCCGCGTGGGCGATGTCGTCGGGTGGCTCGGTGTCCTCGTCCGGGTGGGCCAGCAGCGCCTCCACCGACAGCGCGTGCGGCCCGGCGGTACCGGGGTGGCCCGACGCGGTGCGCAGCACGGCCACGGGCCCGGTCTGGCGGAGCATGGTCGCGGCGCGGGGCGCTGGCAGGGCGGGGTCGAGGTAGACGAAGCCGGCGCCGGCCTTGAACACGCCGAGGATCGCGGCGAACAACTCCAAGCCCCGCTCGCCGGAGAGCACCACCAGATCGCCGGGGACACAGACCGCGGGGCGCAAGCGTCGGGCGAGTGTGTCGGAGAAACGGTCTAGGGTCGCGTAGGTCAGGGAGCGCCCGCCGTGCACGAGTGCGGTGTGGCCCGGTGTGTGAGCCGCCTGCTCGCGGAACATCCGGTGCACGGTGGTGTCCGGCCAGCGGGGTGCGGGCGGTTGGTATGCCTCCAGCGCCTCCCGTTCAGCGGGCAGCAGTAGTTCGCAGGAGACCACCGGGGCCTCGGGGCGCCGGGCGGCCGCGCCGAGCAGGAGCAGCAGGTGTTCGGCCATGCGGCGGGCGGTCGGCGTGTCGACGGCGCGGTGGTCGTGGTGGACGCGGAGCGTTCCGCCGTCGGCGGCGACCGCCCACACGACCCCGTCCGGGGCCGTCGGCGGGTTTGCGGCATCGGCGAGGAGGACGGCGAGGCACGGTTGGTGGGGGAAGTCGGTCCGGCTCCCGCCGGTGTGCGGCGGGGTGCGGATTAGGTCGGCGAAGGTGGTGTGCGCGGTGCGGGGCGCGATCGTGTACCGCACCGCGGTACCGCCGGCGATGCCGAGCACGGGCCAGGCGATCTGGTAGCCCTCCTGGAGGGCGGCCAGGAAGTTCACCAGCAGCGGCGCGGTGTCCGGACGCCCGGCGAGCAGGCCGGCGGGCCCGGCGGACAGCGGCAGGGTGAGGGTGCGGAGGCGCGCGGGGCCGGCGGGGCGCACGCGCGGCAGGGTGAGCGTCACCGCCGGCCTCCCGCGGTGAGCGGCACGTGGCGGGTGATGGCCGAGTCGGCAGCGGCGATGCCGGTGGCCGCCCCGTAGGTGATGCCGATGATCTTCGAGGAGGAGTCGCCGGTGAAGTAGAGGCCGGGGACGGAGGACTCCATGTCGTGAGTGAGGGCCAGGTCCGGGAAGAGTCGCTCGACCACCGGAGCCGCGACCGTCGCGGAGCCGGGGATCATGCCCGGGTGCAGCGCGTTGAGCCGCTGGACCATCTCCAGCACGTCGCGCACGATCGGCTCGGGCAGGCAGCCGCGCAGCGGGGCGTGGGTGTAGTCGATGAGGCTGGTGGACGGCGGGCCCGGTGGCGCCGGGCGACCGGCCAGCTCGTCCACCGTGCACACCACGGGCCGGCCGCCGCCGCGCTCGGCCACCCGGCGGGCGAACCGGCGGGCGTAGGCGGTGCCGTCCTCTCCCTCGGGGACGTCGACGGTGGTGAGGATGCCCATGTTGGACCGAGACGTCGGCTGGTTGAGGCAGTGCTGGCCATCGAGGGCCACGGCGTCCAGGAAGGCGTACTGCATCACCCGGCCGCCCTCGCACACGCAGAACGTGCGCACCGACTCGCCGCGGTCGTTGAGGAAGGACAGCTTGGGGTTGTGGCACCCGTCCAGGAGCGCGGCCATGTCGGCGCGGCCGGTCTCCAGCCGGACCCCGACGTCCACCCGGCGTGTCGGGCGGTGGGCGACGCGCTGGTCGCGCACCAGGTCACCGACCCAGGGCAGGCCGAGCTTGCCGGTGGCCACCACCACGGCGGCGGCCCGCAGGCGCGCCCCGCCCCCCGGGGTGGTCGCGGCCACCTCGAACCCGCCGTCGGGTAGCGGGCGCACCCGCGTCGCGGTGTGGCGCAGCAGCACCCGGCTGCCGGCGGCCTCCAACTCGGCGCGGAGATTGGCGATGACGGTCAGGGCGACGTCGACGGTAACGCTCTGCGAGGGCGCGGTGTCGACGTGCTGGAAGACCTCCGGCGCGCCGGAGGCTGCCGGGTCGCCGGCGGTGGCCGACGGCCGCGCGGCCTCGGACGCCTCGGCCCTGGGCAGCCCGAGCCCGAAAAGGATGTCGTACACCTCGGCGACGAGTCGGCGGGCGCGGTCGAAGGAGCCGAGGGCGCGTTCGAGTCCGCTGTAGGAGCGGGAGGTGCCGTCCTCGGCGGCCTCGATCTTGGACCGGGTCAGCGCGGAGATGTAGCCGAGATTGGTGTCGAAGTGGAAGGCGGCGCCGCCCAGTCCGGTCAGGCAGTCGCAGCGCGGGCACTGCAGGCGGAACTTCTCCGCGTCCCGCACGGTACGGCCGCGCAGCCGGGCGCTGACCCGCGGGCACAGGCTCTCGCCCATGTCGCCGCCGGCCTCCAGGACGACGGCCCGGTGGCCGGCCCTGGCCACCCGCAGCGCGGCGAAGAGGCCGGCCGGGCCGCCGCCGATGACCAGGACATCCGTGTCGTGTGAGGTCGGGTCAGGCATCGAGGCTCCTCGTCAGGGACGGACGGGTGCTCAGGTAGCGGTCGGCGAACGTGCGGTAGAACATGCCGGAGGTGTCGCGCCCCTCCGCGGTGATCCGCTCGATGAGCCACTGGCACATCAGGGGTGTGAGGTCGGCGACGCTGGCGGGGCGCTGTCCGGTGGCGGTGGCGTAGTGGGTCAGGGCCCGGCCCAGCACCGCGCGAAACCAGTGGTCGCTCTCGAAGACCTGGTCGTACAGCCAGTCGAAGCCGCGCTCCGGGTAGTCGGGGAAGACCAGCAGTCCGCAGGTGAGGAGTAGGTTGACCACGTCGATGCCGGCGACGCCCACCGGCCGGTAGTCCTCGAAGTCCAGGAGCCGCACCGTCCCGTCGTCCACGTCGTAGCGCACGTTCCACGGCCCGAGGTCGCCGTGGGTGCGGGCGAGCAGGGCTGCGCGCAGCGCGCGGTCGGCGTGGGCCGCGCCGAACTCGGGCCGCCGCACGTACTGGGCCGCCGCCTGGTGCGGAGTCAGCGCCGGGGCGTTGTCGTCCAGCGGGGCCAGGTGCAGGGTTGCCACGCTGTCCACCACCGGCCGCAGCACCCGCCAGCACGCGTCGGGTCCCGCGGTGAGGCCTGGCACGGCAGGCAGGTCGCTGCCGCCGAGGTAGGTCATGGTGAACCCGCCGCCGAGCCGGTCCAGCGGCGCGGGGTGGGCCAGGGGGAACGAGGGGTGCAGCCCGCTCAGCACCTCGAACTCGTAGGCCAGTTTGGGATCGTGGGCGGACAGCGGCACCTTGGCCACAGCGGCCGGGGTACCGGCCACATCTAGCCGTACGAACAGCCGGCGCCGGGACTTGCGCGCCCCGGCCGGAATCCAGACGCGCACATCCAGGTCGTGTGGTGCGGGCGCCGGCGCGCCGGTACGGGCCCGATGGGCGCGGAGCATCTGACCGGCCACGGTGTCGATGTCGATGCCGTGGCGCTCGGCCTCGGCCCGTTCGGCGCTCGGGTGGGTGGTGTCGGTCATCGCTCCGCCGCCTCCAGCAGTGTCATGTCCAGGTCCGCCAACAGCGAGGTCAATGGAGGCCCGTCGAGCAGGTCGGCCAGTTCGTCCATCGCATCGTCGCGCTGGCTAGCGGTCAGGGCCCGGTAGGCACCGAACCGGTCACCCAGATGGGCGCGCAGCCGCTGGTAGCGAGGCTCGTCATCGACCAGCTCGCGGGTAAGCCGGTCCAGCTCGCGGGTGCCCTCCAGGTCGTCCTCGGGGACCTCGAACTCCGGGCCACACCGGCGCAGGCTCGCGGCGTGCCGCCCCACGGCCGTGTCGGCGACCATGCGCCGGTTGACGATGTGGCCGTAGTGCTGCTCGGGCAGCAGGAAGGGCATGCGGCGGACGATGACTGCCTCGTGCAGCGACGTCAGGCTCGGCGGCACCGCGTACAGCGCCGTGGCGGCCAGTTGGTCCAGGAACTCCCGGTGCGGCAGGAACCGGAACTCCACCCGTACGTCGCCGACGCGGATCGTCTCCGGCCGGGCGAACGCGCCGCAGCACGCCAGAATGTGGCCGAGTTCGGGCATGTCCCGGGCGAGGTCGACCACCCAGCGCTGGACCAGGTCCAGGTAGGCGTTGCGCGACTCGTAGTCGAGGTAGAAGTTCTTGAAGCCGCCGAGGTTGATCAGCAGTCCCGCACCGTCGCCGCGCGGGGGCACGGTCCGCAGGGCGCGCAGGGTGGTGGTGTCCACGATGGGACCGCACAGCCGGACGTGGTCGGCCCCGACGGCGGCCAGTTCGGCGATGCGCTCGCGCACGCCGGGGAAGTTCTGCACCAAGGATCTGGTGGCCAGCAGGTGGGCGACGAGGATGCGCTCGTGCGGGGCCAAGCGCTGGTAGGCACTCCAGGCGGTGGCGGTGTCGGCCTGGCGCACCAGTCGGGCGCACCGGGCGAGTTCGGCGAAGGTGAGCCGGGTGGCCCAGAAGTGCAGCAGGCTGTCGAAGAACACCACCCGGCGCTGCTGGCGTACCGCCCAGAACACCAGGTCGGCGTCCATAACGCTGAGCACCAAGTCGGCGTCGACCAGTCGGTGGGAGATCTCCGTGCCGTGCGCGGTGTCGCCGGCGGTGACGCGGCCGAAGCGGTCCGCGTGTCGTCGGACGAAGTCCAGGGCGACCCCCTGGCCGACGAAGTCGACCGTGCCGCCGCCCACCATGGTGGTGACCGCCACGAGTTTGGACACCGGCCCGAACCCGCAGGCCTGGGCGCTAGACAGGATCTTCATGGTCACCTTTCCGGATGAGGGTCCGCGTGAGGGCGGACGTGATCGCGCTCCGGTCCACGCCGTAGAAGGCGAGTAGTTCCTCGTGCGTCCCCACCGGCGGGTAGCGGTTGTCTACGCACAGTCGGGTCACCCGGGCCGGCGGGCCGCCCACCGCGGTGGCCACCCGGTCCCCGAGCCCGCCCGGGCCCGCCGCCTCCTCGGCGGTGACGACGAGCGGGTAGTCCCGGGCGAGCTTGTGCACCTGCTCGACCGGGAAGGGGCGCAGGCAGGTGACGGCGGCCACTGCGACGTCCAGGCCGGCGCCGGCGCAGTGCTCCGCCGCCGCCAGGGCCTCGGCGACGCACCGCCCGGTGGCCAGCACCAGGGCGTCCCTCCCGGCGCGCAGAGTGCGGACGGCGCGCACGTCACCCGGTTCCCCGGGGTCGATGACCGGAGGGTCCTCGCGCGCGGTGAGCCGGATGTAGGCCGGCCGGCCCGGTGGCAGGCAGGCGCGCAGCACGTGCGCGGCGTCGGTCGCGTCGGCCGGGCAGTAGATGTCCATCCGCGGCAGCGCGGACATCAGGGCGATGTCGTCGACCGCGTGGTGGGTGGGGCCGAGCGGGCCATAGCTCAGCCCTCCGCCGACGCCGAGCAGCACTATCGGCAGGCCGGGCAGCGACACGTCTAGCCGGAGTTGCTCGTAGGCGCGCCGGATAAGGAACGGGGCCATCGCGCCCACCACCGGGCGCCAGCCGGTGCGGGCCAGCCCGGCCGCCATCGCCACGAGGTTGGTCTCCGCGATGCCCGCCTCGACGTACCGCCGCGGGTCGGCGCAGATGACGGGGCCGAAGAGGGCCTGCCCGTCGGCGCCGGCGGTGATGACGTCGGGGTGCGAGCGCACCGCCGCCGCAATGACGGGCGCGCACGCCGCGCGCATCGACGCCGGCCGGGCACCGGCCGCGCCGCGCGCGCTCACGCCCCCACCACCTGCGGACGGGCTGCAGCGCGCGCGACCAACTCCTTTGTCGCCGTGCTCAGTTGCTCGGCGGTCAGCCGCCCCATGTGCCATCCGGGGTCGTTCTCCATAAAAGACACCCCCCGGCCCTTGACGGTGTGCGCCAGCAGCACCCCCGGTCCGGGGCCGTCGAGAAGAGCGGTGACGGAGGACCGCACGGCGGCCGGGTCGTGGCCGTCGGCCTCCGCCACGGACCAGCCGAACGCCCGCCACTTGTCGGCCAGGGGTTCGAGCCGCAGCACGTCCTCGGTCCAGCCCTCCTGTTGAAGGCCGTTGCGGTCCACGACGGCCACCAGGTTCGCCAGTCGGTGGTGCGCCGCGAACTGGGCGGCCTCCCAGTTGGTGCCCTCGTCCAGCTCGCCGTCGCCGGTGACGACCACGACCCGGCCGGGCCGGCCGGCGAGCCGGGTGCCCAGCGCCATGCCGCAGCCCAAGGAGAGGCCGTGGCCCAGCGCCCCGGTCGCGGCCTCGACGCCGGGCAGTCCGTCGGCCGGGTGCCCCGGCAGCCGGTCCAGGTCGCCGGTAAGCACGCCAGATTCGGCGAGCACGGCGTACAGCCCGTAGGCGCCGTGGCCCTTGCTCAGCAGCAGGCGGTCCCGGTCCGGCCAGTCGGGCCGGCCCGGGCGGTCGCGCAGCACCGTCAGCCGGAGTGTGGCCAGCAGATCGATGACGGACAGCGCCGGGCCGACGTGGAGCGGCTTGGCCGCCGCCAGCCGCAGCACCCGCAGGCGGGCGCGGTCAGCGAACGCGAGGACGTCGGCTGGCCCAACCGGTCGGTGTTCCGCTGACGGTGAATGACGGGAAGGCTGCTCGGCGGACGAAGACACCGTGACTCCTCAGACAGGCCCCAACCTTGAGTGCAGCATCAGTGTGGAATTCCGCGAACGGCGCCCACAAGTATGTACTTTGAAGTTCGTGGGTGAATGCGCGAACGGCGGCGAAACGCACTCCGAAGTACGTCGGTGCGCACACGCGCCGCACTGCGTTACTTTCGAAAGGCGACTGACCTACCGCCACGGAATTTCCGTCCGAGCAGTGAGGGATAAAGAAATGACGTCGCCTCTCATTCACGCCATCATCGGCTGCGGCCGAGTGGCCCCAAACCATGTGGACGCCTTCGCGGCGCAGCCGGGCATCTCGGTCAGGTGGGCCTGCGACCGGGACGCCGCCAAGGCCCGGTCGCTGGCCCTGGCCTACGACGTCCCCGCGGTCACCACCAGCGTCGCCGAGGTGCTCGCCGACGCCGAGGTGGACAGCGTGTCGCTGGCCGTGGACCACGCGCAGCACGCCGAGTTGGCCGCCGCGGCGCTGCGCGCGGGCAAGCACGTGCTGGTGGAGAAGCCACTGGCGATGACCGTGGCCGATGGCACCGAGCTGATCGAGTTGAGCGAGCGCGCCGGCCGGGTGCTCTCCGTGGTCTCCCAGCACCGGTACGACCCGCTGGTGCGGGCGGTGCACGACTGGCTCGACAGCGGGCTGCTCGGCCGGCTGGTGTCGGTGCACGCGGTGTTGCAGTGTGGGCGCACCACAACGTACTACCGGGACAGCTACTGGCGTGGGACCTGGTCGGGAGAGGGCGGATCGGCCCTGGTCAACCAGGGCTACCACGCGCTGGACGTGGTGCGTTCGCTGTGCGGCGGGCTGAGCGTGGTGGGCGCCATGACCGGCACCGCCCATCTGCGGGAGGTGATGGAGACCGAAGACACGCTCGCCGCGGTACTCAGCGGGTCCTCCGGCGCCCTGGTGACGTACGGCGTGACGGTGGCGAGCGTGGTGCCCTGGCGCACCCGCGTCACCGTGGTCGGCACGGCGGGCACCGTGGTCTTCGACCTGGACCACCCGGGCACCCTGCACTTCGTGGAGGGCGGTCCGGAGCTGCTGCGGGAGGCGGAGGCGGAGCGGGCGCGGACCACCCGCGAGGAGCCATCGGGCATCGACTACTACGGCATCTCGCACCGCCGGCAGGCGGCCGACTTCTGCCGGGCGGTGCGTACCGGAAGCCCGATGACCGCGAGTGGCCGAGAGGGGCTGGAGACGCTGCGGTTGCTGGCCGACCTGTACCGCACCGGTCGGCGCCACGCGGTGGTGCCGCAGCCGGCAACGGCCGGCTGAACGGGGAGGACGCATCATGGCGCACATCGTCGCCGCGGCGGGAGTGCCGCACACGCCGGTCTTCCCCTCGCTCGCCCGTCAGGACACCGCGGCCGGGCAGGACATCGCCGCCCGCTACGAGGCCGTACGGCGGGTGGTGGCCGGGGCGGACCCGGACGTGGTGGTTGTGCTGAGCTGCGACCACATCAACACCTTCTTCCTGGACGCCTGGCCGACCTTCGCCATCGTCGCCGCCGACGTGGTGAACGGCCCCAATGACGAGGTGCCGGGCGTCGCCACGGCGGAGCTACCGGTGGACGCCCGGGTCGGCCGGCATCTGCACCGGCAGTTGGTCCGCCAGGAGTTCGACCCGGTGCTGTCGCAGGGCTGCACGGTCGACCACTCCGTCGTCGTACCGCTGCACTTCGTCAACCAGGAGCGGGTCCCGGTGGTCCCGGTCTACATAAACGGCATGGTCGGGCCGCTGCCGACCGCGCAGCGCTGCCGCCGGCTGGGCGTCGCCATCCGGCGCGCTCTGGAGGGCCTGCCGGCCCGGCGGGTGGCCGTGGTGGCCAGCGGCAGCTTCTCCCTGGAGGTCGGCGGCCCACGGATGGACCCCGGCCGGCTCTACGGGGTGCCGGACCCGGACTGGGCCGCCCGGGCCGCCGCGCACCTGCGCGCCGGGCGCGTGGAACGGCTGGCCAGCGAGGCGGGCCCGGAGCGGATCGCCCACGCCGGGACAGTGGCCGGCGAGATCCTGCCGTGGATCACCATGGCCGAGATTTGCCGGGAGCTTTCCTGTGCGGTGATGGACCACCGGGCCGGCGAGGGGCACGCCTTCGCCGCGTGGAGCTGAGGCCGGTGTCCGTCTACGAGATCAACCACATCTGCTACCTGGCCTCCCACGACCGGGAGTTCTGCCGGGAGTTGCGCACCGACCCCGTCGGCCTGCTGGCCCGGTCCCGGCTGACGCCCGAGGAGCGGGCGCAGATGCTCGCCGGCGACGTGCGGGCGCTGTACGAGCGCGGCGCCCACCCCGTCCTGCTGGTACGCCTGGGCACCCACCGCCTGTTCGGGCTGACGCCCGAGCTGTACGGGGAGCGGATCAGGCTCGCCACCCGACCGATCGACGAGTGCGACGACGGCCCGGAGTCCGCGGGGCCGGGGGCCGGGTAGCGCCGCACGTCCGGCCGGGCCCGGCCGTCCGGTGCGACCGGTCAGGCACCGGTCTTGATGGGCGTGAGCCACTCCTCGTACGAGGTGACCGCGCCCCGTACCACCTGGTGGTAGAGCTCCTCAAGCTGTCGGGTGATCGGCCCCGCCCGGTGGCCGTCCCCCACCGAAATGCCGTCGATTTCGACCGCGGGCAGGATCTCCGCCGCGGTGCCCATCAGGAAGACCTCGTCCGCCAGGTATAGCTCGGTACGCTCGATCCGCCGGGTCAGGGTCTCCACGCCGGCTTCGGCCGCCAGCCGCAGTACGGTGCGGCGTGTGATGCTGTCTAGCACGCCGCTCGCCAGGTCGGGCGTGGAAAGCACGCCGTCGGAGACCACGGCCAGGCAGGCGCCCGAGCTCTCGGTGACCTCTCCGTTGCCGTTGACGAACACCGGCCAGTCGGCGCCGCGGCTGCGGGCGTCGATGGTGCCGAGGCGGCCGTTGTGGTAGTTGGAGAAGACCTTCATGGTGGCCGGCGAGGCGTTGGCGTTGGTCCGCGGCCACGAACTCACCGCGAGGGTGCAGGTGGTGCCGCGGCCCAACTTGCTGGTGAAGTCCCAGCTATCGATGACCACCTCGGCTGGGGTGCCGGCCGGCACCATCTGCTCGCGGTGCAACCCGACCGCGAAGCCCCAGGGCCTGACGTACACGTCTCGTCCAGGGACGCTTACCCGGGACAGCAGTTCGGCCGCGGCGGCCGTCAGTTCGTCCGCGTCGAAGGCCGGCTGGAGCCGGCTCATCCGCAGCGAGTCGACCAGCCGCCGCATGTGATCGCGGAAGCGGAACCCGAGCAGTTGGCTCCGGTCTGGGCTCCAGTAGGAGTGCACGCCCTCGAAGGCGGCGGAGACCGAGGCGTGTCCCACGGCGTTGACGTGGACCACGGCGTCGTCCCACGGCATGAAGGTGCCGTTCCGCCAGATCACCCGGCCCGGTCGCTCGGCTGGCATCGTCATGAAGATCCCCACTCTCTGAGCGCCAATACGTCTCCCGGCTGGGGAGCGGCGGACGGGCGCCACCGGATATGAAAGGTTCGCGGTCCGACGGGCGGGGCCGGTCCTCTGGATGAGGGAAAGTCGGCGTGTTCGCGGGCACGAAGACGCCGGCCGATTATCGGGTCAAAGAGCGCCGGCGTAACACCCGAGTTCGGAATTTCGCGCCGGGTCACCCGGAGGCGGAAACGTCGGCAGGGTGCGCCCCAGCCGGCACCGGGCTTTCCGCAGCGTGCCGCGAAATGAATTCGGCGCGGGTGCGGATGAGGTACTCCGCGTGCGCCTCGCTCCATTCGTCGACGGTATTGATTAATTCGTGCAGGGACCGGCCCAGTTCCGTCAGCCGGTAGGGCACGAAGCCGCCCCGCTCCGGTCTCTTCGACGAGGTCAGCGGGCCGTTGAGGTATCCGTCGTGCTGCAGACGATGCAGCGTCTCGATGAGCACCTTGTGGTTGATGCCTTCCAGGTGGCGGTGCAGGTCATTGAACCGGCACCGACCGGCCGCCACCGCGCTGATCACCAGCACCGACCAGCGCCCGGACAGGGTGTCCAGGACCCTCGCCAGCGGGCGGGCGGCCATTCGCTGAAGCGCGGGAGCGGGCACCCTTCCGGTTCTTCCCATCCGAATCACTCTCGCTTGGTGGACCGGGCACCTCCCGCCCGGCGTGAGCCGCCAGGCCGTGCCCTCGTGGGGCGCGACACCGGGTCCGCCCGCACGCCGGCCGTCGGCACCGGGCGCGGCGCGGACCGCGGATCGCGCGCTGCCGCCGGTCGCGGGCGCGGGTTCCGTCGCGACAGCCACCGTCGGCGGCGTCTTCCCGGACGCGGCCCGGCCGGGCGCTGTACGGCGCCCTGGCGGTGATCGTGCTCGGCCCGGTTCATCCCCAGCCGGTGTCGTCTTCGCCCGGCCCGGTCGGTGTGAACGAGAGTGGGGCCGGAACGGATACGGTCATCGTGGTTCCCCTCTTTTGCGAATGGCCGGAAGCGGAGCCGACCGTGTCTGCCTGCTCCTTCAGCGTCGCCCGCCACGGCCGGGGGCACCATGGGGCTCCCTGTTCACCAAAGTGCCGCACAGGAAGGCGAGCGAGGCACATAGCGCGGCAAAACGCCGCATACGCGGACGCTTGAGCTTCTCGGGCGGCGGGCGCTTCAGGGTGCGGGCGGGAGCAGTACCCGCAGCACCCGCGCACTGCGGGGCGCCTCGCACCGGCAGTGGCACCACCGGGAGAGGTAGAGCACCTCCCCAGGGCGCAGCCACAGCTCGACGTGGGGGATGCCGCTCGTGCGGGGCCCGACGCGAAAGCGCACGGTTCCCTCAAGCGGCAGCAGCAGGCAGTCGGCGCGCGACGCGTCACCCGCCACCCGCCCGGCCGCTAGAGCACGCAGGGACAGGCGCGCCCAGCGTCCCGTGGTGGCGTCCAGACCGGCGACCATTCGGGCCGACGCGGCGCCGGGCGGGACGGGCCGCCAGCCGGCGGCGGGCCGCGGGTCGCCCGGCGCGTACGCGGGGTCCGCCTCGACTACCGCGCGGCACGCCGCCGCTGGCTCGTCCACCACCGGGTGGGCGCCCTCCGGCCACACCAGCGCGAGGCCGCGCCGCCGGTAGGTCGCCACGCACAGCGCGATGTCCTGGAGGAAGGTCTTCCACTCCCCGTCGGACGCCGCCGTATATCGCAATCCGCACGCCCTTCCGCCACGCGGCCCCGCAACCGGCGGCCGGGAGCCCATCGTCGCGCAGTCGGCGCGGCCGCGTCAGTCACGTATCTGCGGTCCCGTGATCACGTGACACGTCCGGACCGGAGGCCCGGCGCGCCGCGCGGTGCGGTGGGCCGGGGCGGGTCACGCCAGCGCGTCGCCGGGTGACGGCGCCGGGCCGGCCCCGCCCAATCCCCCGGGCGCGCCGTCGTCCTCGGTCAACAGCCCGGCCCGCGCGGCCAGCACGCCCGCCTGGAACCGACTCACCGCGCCCAGGCTCTCCATGATGGCGGCCACGTGTTTGCGCGTGGTCCGCAGCGACATCCCCAGCCGCCTGCTGATGGTGTCGTCTTTGCACCCCGCGGCCAGCAGGCGCACGATGGTGCCGTTGAGCTCTCGCGCCACCTCCTCAAGGCCCTCGGCAGCCGCCTCCGAGAACGGTCTGGCGTAGGCCCAGGCGCTCTCGAAGACGGACCGTAGGTAGGACACGACGGCGCGGTCGCGCACCAGCACCGCCTCCGGGGTGCCTGGCTCGCCGGGGATGACGGCCAGCGCCTGGTCGAAGACGATGAGTCGGCCGAACGGCTCGTGGCTGGTGCGGTACTCGGCGCCCAGTCCGGTCATCACCGACACGTACGCCTGGCTCGGGGCGTTGAAGCGGGCGGTGTGGTGGTAGAGCGTGCGCATCCGCACACCGCGAGCGAGCAGTTCGGTGTCCCGGGTCAGCGCCTCCTCCAGCACCTCTCGGGGCCGGACGCCGCCGGGCTGGCTGCTCAGCACATCATCCCGGCATTCGGCCGACGCCACGTTCAACGCGGCCCTCACATCGGCGACGTCTGGGATGACCTCGATGGACTCGCCGCGCTGCGGCCGGTGTTGCAGGAAGCGCTCACGCAGCCGCCCGAACTCGACCTCTATCCGGGTCAGTCGCTGCTGCTGCGCCAGCATGTCAGCCTGCAACCGGGTGGCCAGCGCGCCGGCCGCCAGTTCGGGGTCGAGGGGGACCAGGGGATCATCCACGCCGCCGGAGTGCAGCAGGCCGAGCGCGGTCAACTCGTCGAGCACACAGCCCGCGCCCTCACTGGTGAGTCCCATCTCGCCGGCCGCCGCCAGACACCCCCTCTTCGTCACCGGCTGCCGCTCCAGAATCCACACGTACACCTGGACGTCGTCGTGGCTGAGGTGGTGGACGGTGGGGATGTTCGGCGAGGCGACCCTCGCCGCCCGCATCTCCCGGCACGCCCTGGTCTCGCGTTGGCTCTTCATGACGTCAATGGCCCATCATCCGTCCCGCTGCCAGAGAAACCCCCGTGTACACATTCGCGAGGCGAGGCCCCGCGCCCCGCGCGGCACCCCGGGGGCACCGCGCGCCCCGCCTTCCCCGCCGTTACGCCGCCACTCGGCCGCCGACGCCGGTCGCGCAGTGCTTCCCGGGAAGCCGTCTCGTCCGAGCGTCGCCCCGGAATATCGGCACTCCGCCCGATGAGAGGGCCCGAAGGCGCGCGCGGGGCGGGCGCAGCGTTCCCTTCCACGAAGTGCCACGCGCGACAGGCCGCGCACAGCGGGCGCGCCGGCGGCCCGGCGGCGGGCGGGAGCGAGCCGGACGGCGCGGCGTCCTCCTCGGGAGACCACCCGACGTGGCGCCGACTCCGGCGTCCACCAGCGCAGTGGGGCCATCCGAAGGAGCCATGCGTCGTCGCCGGGGTCCGGTACGTCTGGCCCACCGCCGCGCCGGAAGGGTGCGCACGCACCGGGCAGCCCGCCGCCTCCCCACAGTGGCCGGTCGGCGAAGGGAAGGTGCCGGCCGCGCCGCGCGGGAGTGCGCCGGACGGCGCGGCCCGCCTCGCGTCCGGTGCTCGGGCTCCGGGAGTAGATCGGCCGCGCGTTCGGTCTCCGTTCGGCCCGCAGCTGCGCGCTCGGCGGCCCCCGAGCGCGCCGGTATGGTTGGCGGCGCCCCGACCCGCCGCCGCGCCGACGCGGACCGGGCCGTGAGCCGGCCGCGGTGCGCGGTGCTGCGGCCACCACCTCGGCGGTGGGGCCGTCTTCGGGTGGGCGCGATCCGGGCACCCCGCGCGAGGCGCGCACCCGATATGTCCTTGATGCCCGATATGGGCCCGGTCGGGGGCTGGCCGGCGCGTCCGCCGAGGCCCCACGCGGTGGATGGACCCGCGGGCGGGCGCGAGCCGCAGAACGAGGCGGATGGCTGCGGTGCGGCGTATCGCACCACCGAACAGGGCACGTCCCACGTGCGTATCCCCTGGGCCCTTCATACGGCCAAGACGAATGGGAAGCACTGGTCAGGTCCCTCCTCCCGGCACATCGGTCGATCCGGAGGGGGCCGGGAAAGCGCCTTCCATCAACCCGCGGACAACTGCGTGCCGTTTAACTGTGCCGAGGGCCTTGACATAGGCACAAGGGAAGAGGGAGGGCCGAAAAAACGTGCGGAGCACCGACCGTTGGGCAGCATTTCGTCGGTGATCCCGTGGGTTTCGCCGTCCCGGAGTGCCCGTTTCACGCCCGAACCCAAACGGCAAGGCCACAAGCGGCCAGCAGCCCTCCCTGCCGTGAAAAGTGATTTAGAACATGCCGTTTGAAAGTTTATCAACCGCTTTCACTTGGCATAGTCGGCCGCGTCCGCTCCGACCGGGTCATGCGTCTGCCTAAGCTGCCTCGCGTCCACAACCAGCAGGGCGGACGGCGTCGTCATCAGCCCTGGAGGGCTCGCAATTCCCCCGGGATCAGCCAGCCGCGCACGGGGTCTCGCATCTCATCAGCCCCTCGAAGTCGGGCGCAGCAGGCCGGGGGCTGGCAGGCCGCCGAGACCGAGTGAGGCGACGTGCTTGCGTAGCGCTTCGACTTCCCAGGCCGTCCGCTGACAACGCCCGCCTGGTGTCGCCGGGCGAGGCGGACGAGCGGCGAGGGGCCGGGAAGAGCGGTATGCGGCAGATGCCTCGCGGACGGCCAGGCGATTGAAGGCGACCTGTTCGTAGGCTCGATGGACTTCGTAACGACGCGGCCGGTCTTGGCAGTTTTTGGTTAGCGCAGCACACCACTGGTCGCCGAGATTTCGGGCGTTACTCCATCCGAGTGAGCGCCTTGGCGAATGCACAGGGTGACTGGCGCCAGCTGGTGGCAACTGACGATGGCCGCCGCCGAGCGTGTGCACCAACGGCTCGGACGGGGCCGCAGGGTGACCCAATGACGCAGAGTGCTGGCTGCTAGCGCTCTACTGGCGAGTGCGCTCTGTCGTCCTACCGCCCCAGCGGACGAGCGTTCGTGCCCGCCGACACCGGTGGCTACGGTGAAAGCAGCAGGGCTTGCCCGCACGCCGCGCTCCACCGGACGCTGGCCGGGACCGTGGCCCACGGTCGTTATGAAGGCGCGAAATCCGTTCGGGCGAGACGAGACATCCACAGGTGAGGGAAAATCATGGAACTCTACTCCACCGTGCGCGAGGGCGGCTGGCTTCCGTCGGATCAAGGCTTTCTGCGGGACTGGTTGGACGAACGCATCGCGAGGATCGAGGAGGACGCCCGACTGGGCAAGACGGTGGACCTCAAACCCTCCGTCGCCGCCCTTCGTGACCTGATCGGCAAAGACCCGAAGATCCACATGCTCTTCAACGACATGCTGTGGCAGTTGTCCCACCGCGAGACACCGACCGGCTCGCCACAGGTCAAAACGGTGGACCAACTGCTCCTGCTGTTCAACGATGCCATCCAGAGCGCTCCCGAGTTCAACAAATCCGGACTTGTCGGCTTCCCGATCAACGCCATCCTCAACTGGGCGATGGGCACCCAGGCCGGCTTCGCCGCATTCCTCAACAGCGACGTCAACAAGGCCCTCAAGGACATGCTCAACGAGTGGAGCGTGTACCTGGCGAGCCCCGAGTCGGCCTACGTGCTCGACACGAAGAAGAACCACTGGTTCAGCAAGGAAGCCCTCGACGCTATGCCCGACTTCGCGAAAACCTTCGTGTGCGACCCCAAGGCCGAACACTACGGCTTCAAGTCGTGGGACGGCTTCTTCACGCGCGAGCTTCAGGACGGCGTACGCCCCGTCGCCACGGATTCGAAGACGGTCACGAGCGCTGCCGAGTCCGTCCCCTACCGGCTGTCGCGCAACGTCCAGTTGCGGGACACGTTCTGGCTCAAGGGCCAGCCGTACGCCCTTGCGTACCTGCTCGACTCCGCGAACAAGGGCACGGCCGAACCGAAGCCCGAAGACTTCGTCGGAGGCACCGTTTACCAGGCGTTCCTCAGCGCCCTCAACTACCACCGGTGGCACAGCCCCGTCGACGGCAAGATCAAGGCCGTCCGCAACATCCCCGGCACGTACTACTCCCAGACGCCCGCCGCCCTGTGTGACGTCGCCGCCCCCGACCTGTCGCAGGGGTACATAGCCCACCTCGCCGCCCGCGCGGTGGTTTACATCGAGGCCACGCAACCGGCTGTCGGCCTGATGGCGTTTATCGCCATCGGGATGGCCGAGGTCTCCTCCTGCGAGGTGACCGCGAAGGTTGGCGAGGATGTCAAACGCGGCGACCCGCTCGGTACGTTCCACTACGGCGGCTCCACCCACTGTCTGGTCTTCAAACCAGGTGTCAACCTGAAGTTCGTTCCCACGGAGTTCCCCGGGAAATCCAACGTCCTCGTCAACGCCCCACTCGCGAAACTGGAGACGTGACCCGCCCCTGACGGCTCGCCTCGGCCCGGCTATCGGGCCACGGGTACGCGGTTCCCGCCGCTGGAATCGCTCGCGCGAGTCCTAAACGTCCTCGGGGGAGGGGGTTGAAGGTCTCCCCGACCAACCCTCTGCGGTTTGGCGACCATGACGCCCTCATCGCCGTGGGTTTCCTTCCCATGGCGCACTTCCAGCAGATTAAGGCGGGATTCAACTATGACTGTGGCTAAAATTGACAGCTTCCAGGTCGACCGTCGCGGTACGGATAAACCTACCGTCAGATTCCTGTGGGGGGACCTGACGAAAATGGCAGCAGCTGATGCGGTCGATATCCTCGTCGTGTCCTGCCTGCCCGACGACTACGCCGCGTCACCCGGGACCCTCGTCGATGCGCTCGATAAGGCGGGCATCTCTCTCAAACAGCTGGCAGAGGACAAGGCCAAGGATTATAGGCCCCAGTTGCCCTGTTGGATCTCGAAACCAGTGAAGGGCGGCCCCGGGACCCAGTTCAAGCGAATCTTGGTCTTCGAGCCGAAGGAGCCAGTCGCCGAGGCGGTCGCCTCTGTCCCTGCGATATTTCAGGCGCTGGCGTGCTTCTACTCCAATGAAGTGGTACGCGTCGCCACGCCGTTGGTGTGCACCGGATACCGCAAGGCGGAACCGAAGGTGGCACTATCGGAACTCGCCTGGGCGGCGGCCCGCTACGCATCATCGAACACCACAAAGGTTACCGCTGTGAACATCGTGACGTTGACCGAGAAACTCGGCAAGCAACTGGTCCCCACGTTCAGGGACATCAAGGGCAGATACGGCCACGTGTTCCTTCTGGACCTGCCTGGCGAATACGACACGTTCGTCGACCAAGCGAAAGAGAAGATCGACCATAAGGAACTGCCGACCGGGTTGACCTACCGTCAGGCATTGGCGGTCTGCATTTACACGACCGACTACTACAAAGCGATCAATTCCGTTCTGTACAAGAAGAAACCGACCGATCCGGAGTACCGCGAGATGTTGCCGCTGATCGAGGCCATCGACTCGGGCTTGTGGAACATGAAGCGTTATCCCGGCAAAACCTACCGTGGTGACAAGATGAGTTCAGAGCGTCTCGGCAAGCACCAGGTGGGCGCGAAGATCGCCAACCGCGCCTATACGAGCACGAGTAGGCTCCGCTCTGTAGCCGAAAAATTCGCCAAGAACGCCTTTCTCGACATCGACGGCCGAACCGGTGTCGAGGTGTGGGACTACTCGGTATTCCCCGCAGAAGAGGAAGTGCTGTTCCAGCGCGACTTCACCTACCAGGTGGCTACCCGCGAGGAAGACCCCAAAGCCTTCTGGAACTTCACCGTTCACGAGATCCTTACCAACTGGTGCGGAGGGTCGCGCAATGCCTGAGCTGACACAAGAATCGGCCCGCGAGATCATCGCCCTCTACCGACCCGCGCCGAGGGCCGCCACGGCCGCCCCGCCGCCCCTGGGCATGACTCCCATCGAGTACTTCGCCGTCATGGCCTCGGCTCGCGGCCTGGCCGAGCAGGGCTTCGACTGGGCGAACTGGGGCCCGTACCAGGACGGCCGAATCTCCGATCCGGCGTTCATCGCCTCGGCCGACACCGAAACACTTCGCCGGATCACCACCGCGCACCTGCGCATCGACCGCTTCGTCGGCGGTCACCTCGAACAGATCGAGAGGGAGGGTGTTCTCGATGCGGTCGTCGATCGTCTCCAGACGTTGGTAGACCATGGCGAGCTCTGAGGCGCATACGACGCGAGCGCCGATTGACCCTGAACCCCTTCTCTCGCGCCTGCCTCGCGCTCCTCTCCAAATAGCGGACCGTGCACGCCAACGACCGCCTGGCGCCACTCGGACAGTTGCCTGGCGAGCACCGGGCAGCGTGATGGAAAACGTATGACAGGCGGGCGATGAAGATGAGGTGCTGACGGAGACGGCTTACTCGGTCGGCGGGATCTACCCGCCTGGTCCTCACCGAGCAGGGAGGGCCACATCACACTCGCGGGTTACCCTCCAGAAGCCGGTTCGCGGTGCCCTCACGACAGGCGCACATCCCGACGTTATACCTGGTTCTGGCCTGTTCACGCTCCGCCCACCCGCTTCTCCGTGAACCGCACCGAGCAGAGGAAGCGGGCATGGCCAGCAACGCGTTTTCACGACACAGGCTGGCAGCCGGTGGCGACGAGAGTCTTCATGTCGCTGCTCGGATAGACGTCGTCGCAGAGGAACCCCACCTGGCGCGGCCGGGAGTCGAGAACGACCTCGGTCTTCGGGTTTTTGCTGTCCCCCCAGTCCACGCCGCAGTAGCTTCCGGTGATGTGGAGTGCATCCTGGACACGAGCGTCCACGTGTAGGACGTCGCAGTAGTAGCTGTAGTAGCTGTACTCGGACGCGTACGCAGCAGGCGCGCTGAGGGTGAGGGCAGCCACTGAGGTGATAGCACAGGTGGCGAGGGCAACTGCGAGGCGGGTGACTGGGCGGTTCTTCATGTTCTTCTCCATCTGTCGCGAGGGGGGTCTCGGGAGCAGCGTTCGCGCTGGGGCCGCCCGAGGGGACAGCTGACTCCCACCATCAGGCTTTGTAACTGTCGCCCGACAGAAAGCCGATGCCATCTCTCTTGTCCGCCCATGCACGGCAATCTCACGTCCAGGGCCGACATCACCTCTTCAGAGGAACGGCGCGGCCTATGAGGCGCCCTTGATGCGTGCGGAAGGGGCGACCTCGGCCAGGCGAGTGGTAATCCAGCGGGCTGGGCAGACGGGGGAAGCTGAAAAGTGGCGGGCGGCGCCCTCACCGAGGCAAGGGACAGTACGGGCTGGCTGCGAGTGAGTTCGCGTGCCAGGCTCGGTCCGAACGGCGCCGTAACTCGTTCCGGCTGACGTCGGGCACCTTGGGCCATGGCCCTCGCTCGCCGGCAACTCGCTGCTCTGCTCGGCGCCCTTCCCTCAGCGACAGGTTCGCGGTGCTCGCGCCGAGTGTGTGACGCCTGACCGGCGAGGGTGGATCTCAGGCTCTGCGCGGGTGGGCAGCACCAGGAAGTCCGCGCCCGCGAGCGCGGTGGTCCGGACCTTGTGGGCCTGTCGCCAGGCGAGGCATCCGCGGTGGAGCGAGGCGCCGCTGACGGAACACGTGCGAGGGAATCGACGCGCAGCCAGCGAAGAGGGTTGCGGAACACTGAGGGAAAGCCGCGCAGGAAGTGTCTCTTTCATTCCCATGCGGTGATCACCGCAGTGGTGCGTGCTTGTCGGCTTCACCCGAACGGACCAGAACTGGTGACGTGTCATGCGCCGATGAGCGGGACTCCTACGATGGGAGTAGGGGGCGTCGGGGGCGGACACAACGAAGATTCCAGGTTCGGCGATTCTCCCGGCCACTCCTTCCACGTCGGTGTGAAAGACCGCCCGCATGAGGCTGCCCGCTGAGAGCCGCCCGCCTGGTGTCACCGAGCGGGACGGAGAAGCGATGAGTACCCGGAAGAGCAGGACGTGGCGGATGCCCGCCGAGACCGAGACCCAGGCGCGTACCTGGCTGGCGTGGCCCGCTCAGTGGTACCCACCCGATGCGGACCCGGACGAGGCGAGGGCGGCTTGGGCCGCCGTGGCCAATGCGATCCTGCATCACGGTGGCCAGCCCGTCACGATCCTGGTGACGAAGGACGAGGAGAAACAGGCGAAGATACGGGTCCCCGACGCGACACTGGTGGTGATCCAGCACGACGACGGCTGGGTTCGGGACAGCGGGCCGACCTTCGTTGTCGATGCCACTGGTCAGCGGTTGGGCGCGGTCGACTGGGTGTTCAACGCCTGGGGGGCCCAGCCCTGGACCAGGTGGGCCTGGGATGCCCGGGTGGCGACAGCGATCGCGAACCAGGTCCAGGCTGAGATCCTCCCTTCGGAGCTGGTGACAGAAGGGGGCGACATCCACACCGACGGGCAGGGGACGTTCCTGGTCACCGAGACGGTGAAGCTGGACCCCTTCCGGAACCTGGGCTGGACACGGGAGCGCGTGGAAGAGGCATTCGAGCGCGTTTTCGGCGAGTGCAAGCTGATCTGGCTGTCCCGCGGCCTGACCGCCGACTACGGGCCCTACGGCACGCGTGGACACATCGACCTCGTAGCGACCTTCGCCGGGCCGGGGCGAGTTCTCGTCCACAGCCAGGAGAGCAGCGATCACCCTGACCATGAGGTGTCGGAACGTGTCGTGAAGCTCCTGAGCGACAGCACCGATGCTCAGGGGGAGCCACTGACGGTGACCAGGGTGCCGGCGCCCAAGCAAGTACGCGACGAGTCCGGCGAGTGGCTCGACTGGAGTTACATCAACCATGTGGTCTGTAACCAGGCCATCATCGCGTGCAACTTCGGCGACGACCACGACGAACGTGCGAACGACATCCTTCGTGACGCCTACCAGCGGGACGTCTTCCCGATCGACGCCAGGCCCCTGTTCGCACGCGGCGGGGGCGCCCACTGCATCACCCAGCAGCAACCACGGCTGCCGTGGCCCGCCCCTGGTTCCAAGGAGCAGGAAACATGACTACTAGCGATGACCTGGCCGACAAGATCGGTCAGTTGAGCGACGGTACGGTCGCGGATCTGATGGATTTCATCAAGATCCGGTCGGTCTACGACGAGAAGGACCTGCAACCGGTGAAGGACGCCGCGAACTGGTGCCAGAAGAAGCTGACGGACGCGGGCGTCAAACCCGAACATGTCGAGCAGAAGTGCATCGGCGACCCCGCCAAGAACGCGCCGTTGGTCTATGCCACGTGCGGGCCCGACGACGTCCCCATAGGCACGCCCACGGTGCTGCTGTACGCCCACTACGACGTGGTGGAGGACGGCGGGTGGGAAGAGGCATGGAACCCGAAGCTCGTTGACGACAAGAAGCGTGTGCAGGGTCGGGGAGCGGCTGACGACAAGTCGGGGGTCATGATGCACCTTGGTGCGCTCCGTGCCCTCAAGGGCAAGCCACCGGTCTCCCTGAAGATCGTCCTGGAGGGCGAGGAGGAGTCCGGCGACACCCTCGAAGGGTACGTGCGCAAGAACAAGGATCTGTTCAAGGCAGACGTCATCATCATCGCCGACACCGGCAACTACAAGCTCGGCGAACCGACCTTCACAACCAGCCTGCGCGGCGTGGTGGCCGTGGATGTCACTCTGAGCACGCTGAAAAAGCCCAAGCACAGCGGCGTGTACGGAGGCCCGCCACCGGACGCCTTCATGGCGCTGACGCGCATCCTCACGGCCCTCCTCGACGACAAGGGCGATGTCGCGATACCGGACCTGGTGCGCGACCACTGGAGCGGCAAGGAACCTGACGAAACCGCCTTCCGCACCGAGGTGGGCATCCTGCCGCAGGTGAATCTCATCGGCAGCGACACGCTCGGCAGCCGGCTCTACGTCCGACCAGCCGTCAACGTCACCGGGCTGAGCGGCCCGCAACCGTACTCCAAACCCGTCAACCAACTCACCGATACGGCAAGGGCCCGGGTGAGCTTGCGCATCGCTCCGTCGCAGAATCCGGAGGACGCCATCGCGAAACTGGAGCGGTTCATCGAGCAGCCCGAGCTGAATCCCTGGAACGCCGAGGTCACTGTCGAGAAGGCAGACTCCGGTGCGGGATTCCAGGCGGACACCACCCAGCCCGGTTACACGGTGGCCAAGAAAGCCATGAAGAAGGCATATCCCGGCAAGGAGACCGTGTACATCGGAGACGGGGGCGCGATCCCGCTGGTCACCGAGCTCCAGCAGATCAACCCCAAGGCAACGGTGCTCCTGATCGGCTGCGAGGAGCCGCTGTGCAACATCCACTCCTCACCCGAGAGCGTCGACATCGACGAACTGGCGGCCATGACCCTCGCCGAGTGCTCCCTGCTACGGCTCCTGGCCCCGAAACAGTGACCCGCCCCTGACCGGTCCTCGGGCCGGCCGCAGGCCAGGAACACACGGCCCCGCGACGGCGGACTGCTCGCCAAGCCGCTCGTGAGCCGCCCGCGAACCCCTCGCGGACCGCCCGGAAACCATCCGATCGTCTCGCGCCCCTGGCAGGGAGGTCACCCCATGACATCCACCGAATCCTTCGACGTGGTCGAGGCAACGATCAGTGGGCTCCGAACCGCCCTGGAAGAGGGGCGTACCACCGCCGCCTCGCTGGTACGTGCCTACCAGGAGCGCATCACGACCTACGACTCGACGAGCACACCCACAGCCCTGAACGCCCTCGTGGTCCCCAACCCTCTGGCACTGTCGGAGGCGGAGGCCGCTGACGCGCGCCGCTCAGCCGGGCACACGCTGGGTCCGTTGGACGGAATCCCGTACACCGCCAAGGACAGCTACTTGGTGCGCGGGCTCACCGCCGCCGCCGGATCACCGGCGTTCGCGGGGTTGGTGGCCCAACGCGACGCGTTCACCATCGCACGCCTGCGCGCCGGCGGCGCGATCTGCTTGGGGCTGACCAACATGCCACCCATGGCCAACGGTGGCATGCAGCGCGGCCTCTACGGACGTGCGGAGAGCCCTTACGACGCCCGTTACCTCACGGCGCCCTTCGGCTCCGGCTCCTCCAACGGCTCGGGCACCGCGACCGCGGCGAGCTTCTGCGCGTTCGGCCTGGGCGAGGAAACCTGGTCCAGCGGGCGCGGTCCGGCCTCCAACAACGGTCTCTGCGCCTACACCCCCTCGCGCGGGGTCATCTCGGTGCGCGGGAACTGGCCCCTGGTGCCCAGCATGGACGTGGTGGTACCGCACACCCGCACCATGGCCGACCTCCTCGAAGTCCTCGATGTCGTGGTCGCCGACGACACTGATGCGCGCGGGGACTTCTGGCGCGTCCAACCGTGGGTGCCCATCCCACCGGCCAGCGCCGTGCGTCCCGAGTCCTACCTGACGCTAGCGCCCAAGGACGCCGACGAGGCGCGTGCCATCTTGCGCGGCACCACGGTGGGTGTGCCGCGCATGTACATCAACGCTGATCCGCAAGCGGGTACAGGCACGGCAGTGGGTATGGGCGGGCCCATGGGGCGCCGCATCTTCACTCCCGCCTCCGTGCTGGATCTGTGGGCCGCGGCCCGCGCCGACCTGACGGCCGCGGGGGCCACCGTGGTGGAGGTCGACTTCCCGGCGGTGACCAACTACGAGGGCGACCGCCGGGGAGCCCCCACCATCGCCGACCGCGGCCTGGTGCCGGCCGAATACCTGCACACCGAGGTGGCTGAGCTCGCGGCCTGGGCGTGGGAGGACTTTGTCGCGGCCAACGACGACCCGAGGCTGAACACCATCGTCGACGTGGATGGGACTCGCATCTTTCCGCACCCGCCGGGCACACTGCCCGACCGTTACGACCACATGGACGACCGCATCGCCGACTATCCGCAACTGGCCCGCGAGGTACGAGGGAAGCCCTTCACACACCTCCCGTTCGTCGCCGAAGGCGTCAAAGGGCTGGAACTCACGGGCCGTGTGGACATGGAGTACTGGATGGCGGGGCTGGGTCTGAACGCGGTGGTCTTCCCGGCGGTGGCCGACGTCGGAGCCGCGGACATGGACGGCAACCCTCGCACCGCCGATCACGGCTGGGCCAACGGTGTGTGGGTGGCCAACGGCAACCTCGTACCTCGCCACCTCGGGGTACCCACGGTGACCGTGCCCATAGGCACCATGGCGGACCTCGCCATGCCGATGGGGCTCACCTTCGCCGGGCCCGCCTACTCCGACTCCTCCCTGCTGCGTCTGGCCGCGGCCTTCGAGGCAACCGGACAGCGACGTACCGAACCACCCCGCACGCCGCGGCTGTAGGGGCTTTCGGCACCGCTTACAGGTCTTTCCGCCGAGCGGTGCCGTGACGTGGGCCCCCGATAGCGTAGATGTAGTCGGGGGGCCTGTTGAGTCGGCACGGAGCGCGGTGCTGGTGTTGCCACCGGTCCGTTTCTCCGTGCCGCTCGCCGAACCCGGCGTACCCGTCTCCGAGTACCGGGCTCTCCACGAACTCTGTCGTTCAGGCGTGGTTGAGATGGGTCCAGGGGTTGGGGATCGTGTTGCCTCGGTAGCGGTAGCGGGTGACCGCCACTGCCTGGAGGTCGAACAGTTCGGTCCCATCTGCCGAGAGCTTGTGCCACCGGCCGGTGTGGTCGGTGAAGCGTCGGCGGACGTCCTTCCACTGCCAGCGGTGCAGTGCCATCCACCAACTGATCATCCGGTGCCATGTGAAGCTGGCCAGGGAGGTCAGGGTGGCTTTGCAGACCGCGTGCTTGAAGTAGTTGGCCCAGCCGCGCATGATCTGGTTGAGCCTGATCAGCACGTCCCTGGGGTTCTGCTGCGACGTTCTGTTCGTCAGGGCACGGATCTTGTCCTTCAGCTGCCGGATGGGCCGGTCAGCGATGAAGGTGTAGACGTGCCACTTGTCCGTTCCTCGCTTGCGGCGCCACTGGATGCGGAGCCCCAAGAAGTCGAACCCTTCCGACATGTGCACCACCTGAGTCTTTGCCTGTGAGAGACGAAGGCCAAGGGGTTGCAGCACGTCGGCGATGTCCTCGCGAAGCGCTTCAACGTCGTCGCGTTCACCGTCGGTCAGGACGACGAAAGTCGTCCGCGTAGCGGACGACTCGACAGTTCGGACTTCCAGTAGCACGGCGTCGCCTGCGCAGGTGGCTGGTGACCATCTCCCCGCCCGGTTCCCCGGGCCGCGTCAGGTGCTCGTCGAGCGCCGACAGGGCAATGTTCGCCAGGAGTGGGGAGAGGATGCCGCCCTGCGGGGTGCCGGTGAGCGTGTCCTCGCGGTTGTTGTCCTCGGTGCGGACGCCGGCCTTGAGGAACGCCTTGACCAGCCGCAGCACGCGCTTGTCCTTGACCCGGTGTCGCACTCGGTCCATCAGGGCCGTGTGGTCGATCGAGTCGAAGCACGCCTCGATGTCCGCGTCCAGGACCCAGCGGTAGCCGTGGGTGCCGTGGAAGTGGATCTCGGCAATCGCGTCGTGCGCCCGCCGCAGGGGCCGGAAGCCGTAGGAGACCGGCTTGAAGTCGGCCTCGAGAATCGGCTCCAGCACCAGCTTGAGGGCCGCCTGGACCACCCGGTCGGCGATGGTCGGGATGCCGAGCTTGCGCACCTTTCCACTGCCACCGGGCTTGGGAATCTTGCGTTCACGCACTGGCAGCGGGCGGAAGCCACCCGATTTGAGTACGTGCCGGAGATCCTCCAAGAACCCTTGAGGGCCACTCACGCTCGATGTTGACGGCGGTGACGCCGTCCACCCCGGGCGTTTTGGCCCCCTTGTTTCCCGCGACCCGTTCGAACGCCACCAGGAGCGTCGCCGGATCGCACACGAGGTTGAACAGATCGTCGAACCTGCGGCCCTGATCGGCCGCCGCCCAACGGTGAAGTTTGGCCTGCATCCCCGATACCCGCTGGTGAGACCCCATCGGGGCCTCCGGGGCACCGCTGTTCAGCGGTGCTTCTTTCAGCATTGCAGCCTCCTCTCTTCTCGATTCCGCTGCCGCCCTTCCCCATGTGCCGGGCTTTCCCCGGCTCGGAGTACTACGGCGGCTCCGTCCCGTCCCGGCCCGCTCGGCCGACGATGGGCCCAGCCTGCGATAACGCTGGAGGCGTTGTCCCAGGTCAGGACCGGAACGGTTCCCGTGTTCACGTGTTGTTCGATCGACGGAGGAGGAGCCCGGCTATACCCCCGCGGCATCGCCACGACTACCCCGCAGCACTTCGTCGTGGCCTCCCCGGGAGACACATAGCAACCGCCCGGGAAGTTCCCTGCCTCCAAGGAGGCAGAAACGCACCGCATCCAGCCCAGATCCGCCAGGTTCGAGCTGGTGACGAGTAAGGAGGCGTCAACGCCGGTTCCTCGCGTACTCCTTTCCGTCTTGCTTGCCGGACCCGCACCATCTGGCAGTGCTGATACGTCCCGGCTTTGTCAGGGCCGCTTGCCGCCCTCCCCGGCACCTCCCGGGTCGGGCTGCCCTCAGCTTCGACCGCCCTGCTGCGACAGGGCGGCGGTGGCGTCCTGTCACCGCCACTCGAACAACTCGCGCCTCACGGCGCACCTATGTGTTTCGTCAAGGTGTCTGAGTTCGGTTTTGGCTGGTTTGGCTTGATGGGGTCATGCGGCGAGTTGGACGTCCTTGAGGGGGGCGGGGTTGGTAGAAGGTGCCGTCGCGGAGGATGGCGAACAGGACGTTGATGCGTTGGCGGGCCAGGCGGAGGAGGGCTTGGGTGTGGATTTTGTCGCGGGCTCGCTGGCGGTCGTAGTAAGTGCGGGAGGCTGGATCGGCGTTCATGCAGGTGAAGGCGGACAGGAACATGGCGCGTTTGAGTTGCCGGTTGCCGCTTCGGGGTGCGTGTTCGCCGTGGATCGAGGTCCCGGAGGATTTCGTCGTCCGGCGTAGGAGGCGAGGTGGGCGGCGGTGGGGAAGCTGGTGCCGTCGCCGACGGTGACCAGCAGGACGGCGGCGGTCCTGACGCCGACGCCGGGCATCGAGGGTGAGGACCGGGGAAAGAGGGTGGGCCTCCAGCAGGGCGTTGAATCTGCGCTTCCATCGCCCGGCGCTGGGTGTGGACCGCGGCGAGCGAGGCGGCCAGGGAGGGCACGACGATGTCGAAGGTGCCGGTGCCCGGGACGACGACGGTTTGCTCGTCGAGCGCGTCGAAGACGTCGTCGATGAGTCGGGCTGCCATGCGGGGGGCTGTCGGGCGGATGAGCTCGACGAGCCTGCGGCGGCCGGCCTTGCGCAGGGCGGACGGGGAGCCGTAGCGCTCCAGCAGCCAGGTGACGGCCTGGTGGTCCAGGCGGGGGCCCACAACGCGCTCCAGTGACGGGTGGAACTGGGTGAGCAGGCCGCGTATCCGGTTGGAGGTGCGGGTGGCCTCGGCGGCGAGGTCCTGGTCGAAGCCGACCAGGACGGTGAGTTCGTCGGTGATCTCGTCGGTGAGGTGCAGCGAGCGCGGGGTGTGCGGCATGGTGCGGGCTGCGTCCGCGATGACCGCAGCGTCCTTCGCGTCGGTCTTGGCCTCGCCCGGGTACAGGTCGGCGATCCGCCGCATCGCGAGTCCGGGCAGGTAGGCGACCTTGCAGCCCGCTTCCCGGGCGACCGTGAGCGGGAGGGCTCCGATGGATGCGGGCTGGTCCACGATCACCAGTACGGTGCCGAACTTCGCGGCCAGTTTATTGAACACGGCCCGCAGTTTCAGCTCGCTGTTGGGCAGTTGCCTGTCGAAGACCTTCTTGCCGGCCGGGGTGAGTCCGTGGCCGTGGTGGGCACTCTTACCGACGTCCAGGCCGAGGAACACGCCTACGTTTTCGGTGTTGAACATCGCACCCTTCCAGCGCAGTCGAACGTGCCGGCCTCGGCGGTGGTGTCGTAGTGAAGTAGGCCGCCGGCGAGGTGCCCGTGGTGCGGGTCCTTTTCCGACGGCCCCTTCCCGAACGACGCGTGCGGCTTTCACCGCACGTCGCTCTCCAGAGTTCGTTTCCGGGTGGAGGAAGTAGCCCGACCAGCGTGGATGTCATGGTGGCAGGTCTGGCAGACAATGAGCGTCTTGCGTTTCTTGCTCGCCATGAGAGTCACCCACGAAGGACGGTCCGGCCGTCCAGGCCGTTTCAGATCAGCCATTTTCCGGATGTGATGGACGTGCAGATTCGATTTCTCCCCACACATCTCACACTCGCCAACCAGCAGCCGCTGCAAGAGTTCATTGCCGCGAGTACGATTGGTGGCTGGTGCTCGGTCCCTGATCTCGGCTGTGCGTTTACGCTTGAGTGGTATCCCACCGAAGGTGGCGATCAGTGGTTTCCTTCCTTTGTCACGTGGAACAGTGACTTGCAAGCACCAGCGCGGACCGTCCGGGGTCTCAATGGCCCCATGAAATCTACGGGCCATCTTGCGGACGGTTGACTTGTGCTTGTTCGCGAGGGTCTTGAGCATCGATGTCTCCATGACCCATCGCAAAACACCCAGACGGTGAACGTTCTGAGCGAGAAGGTAGTACTGCACCAAACCTCGGTACTCCGCCTGGTACTTCACCACGATTGAGTAATCACTGTCGTGGATTAGCCCCCCGCGGGATTCTGGTTTCCCGCGCTTCATGTAGATCGCACACTTCTGCCGGATGACTTGCTGCGGCACATAGAGTCCCATCACGCCGTTGGCTGCACGGCGCCCTCCGGATATCTTCGTGTCACTGCGTTGAGCCCTTACTGAGTAACCGAGAAAGCTCGCCGCCTGGGTGGCAGCGTGCGTGATGAGGGTCTTGGACTCGGACAGCTCCAACTTGAGCTCTTCCCGCAGGAAGATCCGAATCCTTTCCTTCACCTGCTCGGCCTCGCTCTTGGGCCCGGCGAAACCGAGAAGCCAGTCGTCGGCGTACCTCACATACCGGAGACGCCGATAGCCCGGATCGTTCAGGTCGAGGCTTGGCCTGCTCCGTTGCTCCTGCCGCAGCATCAGCACGGTTTCGGTGTCACCCCGCTTTCTAGCCCTGGCGATCTGGGTGGCCACTCGCTGGTACTCGGGGTGACGCCGTCGCGTATCACCTCGGTTGTATTCCGGCAGCAGACACTGTTCAACGAATCGGTCGAGCCGGTCCAGATAGATGTTGGACAGGATCGGTGAAGCCACTCCACCCTGCGGGGCACCGCTGAGCGTAGAGTTCCACCGCCAGTCCTCCAAATATCCAGCCTTTAGCATCCTGCTGATCAACTGCAAGAATCGACCGTCGGGGATCTTCTCCGAAAGGATGCTGAGCATCATCTCGTGATCCAGACTGCCGAAACAGTCGGAGATGTCACCCTCGATGAACCAATGCGTGCCCTTCCAGGTCTCCGCCACGTCACGTAATGCCGTATGGCATCCTCGCCCGGGACGGAACCCGTGAGAACGGTCAGAAAACTGGACGTCGTAATACGCCTCCAATAGAAGGCGCACTACTTCGGCAACCAGCTTGTCAGACCAGATGGGCAGTCCCAGCGGGCGCTTCTTGCATGACCCTTTCTTCTCGATGTAGACCCGCTTTACTGGCGCCCACCGATACGATTCCGAGCGCAGGACTCCGATGATCGAGTCGATCTTTGCCAGTGACATTCCATCCGCAGTCTCCCCGTTGACCCCAGGCGTCATTGCGCCTGCATTGGACTGGATTCGCCCGTAGGCCATGAGGAACAGGCTCGAATTGAACAGCTGCCGATAGACCCTCTCCAGCGGCAGACCACGTCTGCCGCGCTCCCGAATGACATGTAAGACCGTTTCAGCGTTCTGCATTACGCATGCCTCCCGGCCGCAATGTCCTGATCTCCTGTGCTCCTTTGCCCTGTGGACGGACTTCCCGTCCCCCTTGGCAGGTCGTTACTCCTGCGACTACTACGAGCACTCCGTCGCCTTAGGACTCGCCTCCCGTAGGCGATCCCGTGGTGCGTCTTCGTTGTACGTATCGAGCTCGACGTAGGCCGCCCACTCATCTCCTTGACCACCCTCGCTGGGAGGCGCTCCTCGTCCCGGAGGTTGCCTTGCCAACGCGAGCCAAAGGCGGGCAGGACGAGATGTCGGTGACAGGCGTCGTTCCGACGGCAGTGGTAGACGCCGCTGGAGATTGGGCTTCAGGCAATCCAGCTTTGGCCATATCGAACGAGTCTCGCGGGGCAGTGTCCTGGACGCCTCCAGACGGCCCCCGCTTCCCTGGCATGCTGTTGTCCCCTCGCGCTTTCGCGTCCAGGTAAGCCAGGCGACTCAAGAACATCCCTCCAAGTTCTTCCCGACTGCGTCGGGGATACAACAAAGCGCCGCACGGCGCACCGCGCGCATCCACGTTATGCAGACCTGCCGCCCGCGAACCGTCCGGCATTGCGCCGGACCGGACGGTGGCCGGACCTCTCATCAGCGACTTTGACGGCACCTCCCAGGTCATGCCTTCTCATGCCTTCGACAGGGGGACACAGTCATGCCGGGCCCGGAGGCTAGCGGCCCCATTGCAGGACCACGAAAAACATAACGGGCGGACTGGCCAACTAAAGGCGAGCGATCTACTAATCAGCTAGCGGAAGAGATAGCTAACCGCTCCGGCCCGGCCAGGGGCCAGGGGTGGCTACGATGCGAAACGTCCTGCCCCGACAGCTGCGATGCCGGGGGCAGGAAGTGGTCACGGGAGCTACCCAAGCCAGACGACTGGTGAGGACAGACAGGCGGCGCAGGGGCCGGTTCACCCAGTAGGTGAGGGAGAGCTGGCCGACGGAGGCGTGACGGACGTCCTCGCCCTTGAGGTCCTCCGCGTTCCACTGCTGGAAGCCCCACGGATCGGCCGAAGCGGAGTCCAGGACGTCTCACACCATGTCTTCGACGGCCTCGGGCAGGGCTTCGAGGACCTTGGCGGCCGGGGCGGAGAAGCGGACCGCGTACGGCTGTTGTGCGGCCACCGGCGCCGCCCGCGGAGCTCCGCTATGTCGACGAACTCGCTGTGGTCGTAGCCGGAGGCGACGAACGTGCGACGGCCGGGGCGTGGGCGAAGCGGCCCTGCCAGTCCTGGACGACCTCATACGGCCCGCCGAGGGAGAACGCGCGCCGCGATTCCTCAAGCGCGGCCGTTCACTCCCGCTCGAAGGCCGGCGCCCACGTGCTCGCGCGCTTGTCGGCGCGCAGTTGGGCGAGCAGTTCGCGATCGGCTCCCCCGGGTGCCGGGCGGCTGGCGCCCGCAGTGTGTGCCTTGCCGGATGCTCGGCGTAGAGGTCTATAGTGCTAGGCAACTAGCTAAATGGAGGAATGGGTGATTGAGTTCCACCTAAACAGCCGGTCCGGCTTGTCCCCGTACCAGCAGTTGGTGCAGCAAGTGCGGCATGCACTGCGGTTGGGACTGCTGAAGGAGGGGGACCGACTGCCGACGGTCAAGGAGGTGGCGAGGCAAATGGCAGTCAACCCGAACACGGTGCTCAAGGCGTACCGGGAGCTGGAACACGACGGTCTGGTGGCTGCCCGTCCCGGCGTCGGCACGTTCGTGACCCGGACGCTGGCTGATGCCTCGCTCGCCGCGCACGGACCGCTCCAGAAGGACCTACAGCGCTGGCTGACCAAGGCCCGCCTGGCCGGGCTCGACGACGAAAGCATCGAGGCGCTGTTCGTGAACACCTTCCGTAACGCCGCCAGAGAGGACGTAGCGTGAGCGCCGTCTTACGAGCCCAGGCACTGGGCAAGAAGTACAAGCAGCGCTGGGCGCTGCAGAACTGCGACCTGGACGTCCCCGCCGGCCGAGTGGTGGGCCTGGTCGGCCCCAACGGGGCCGGCAAGTCGACCTTGTTGAAACTGGTCTCCGGCATGCTGACCCCGACGACCGGCACCATCGAGGTGTGCGGTGGCCGTCCTGCTGAAGACATGGAACAGCTGGCCAAGGTCGGTTTCGTCGCCCAGGACACCCCGACCTACTCCGCGCTGAGCATCGCCGACCACCTCGACTTCGGCAAGCGCCTCAACCCGAACTGGGACGGCGAACTGGCGCGCGACCGGATCCGTCGCCTGGGCCTCGACCCCAAGCAGCGGGCCGGCAAGCTGTCCGGCGGCCAGCGCGCGCAGCTCGCTCTCACCCTGGGCATCGCCAAGCGCCCAGAACTACTCGTCCTGGACGAACCGGTCGCGGCGCTGGACCCGCTCGCCCGACGGGAGTTCATGCAGGACCTGATGGAGGCCGTCGCCGAACACGAGCTGAGCGTCGTGCTCTCCTCCCACCTGGTCTCCGACGTGGAGCGGACCTGCGACTACGTCATCGTCCTGGTCGACTCCCGGGTGCAGGTGGCCGGCGACATCGATGACCTAGTCGCCTGCCACCACCGGCTCACCGGACCGCGCCGGGCCCCGGACACGCTCCCGGCCGGTCAGCACGTCATCACCGCCAGCCACACCGACCGGCAGACCACCCTCCTGGTGCGCACCGACACCGCGGTCCACGATCCGTCCTGGACCGTCAGCCCGCTCGATCTGGAAGACATTGTTCTGGCCTACATGACCCGGCCCGCCAATGCGGTTCGTGACACCCGACCCGCACTGGAGGTACTCCGATGATCTGGCTGACCTGGCGCCAGTTTCGCACCCAGGCCGCCGTGATGTTCGCCGCCGTGGCTGCCCTCGCCGCCACCCTCGCGGTAACCGGACCGCAGCTGGCCGACCTCTACCGAGCTGCTGGCAGCGGCCTGGTGGACCAGGTCTCCAGTTCGGACCAGACCCTCTACTACACCGGCCTGCTGGTCGTGCTCGCCGTGCCGGCGGCCATCGGGATGTTCTGGGGCGCCCCGTTGGTCTGCCGTGAACTGGAGACCGGCACCCACTACCTCGCGTGGAACCAGGGCATCACCCGCACGCGCTGGCTGGCAACCAAGCTGGGTCTTGGCGCGGCGGCATCCATGACCGCTGCCGGACTGGCCGCACTCGCGGTGAGCTGGTGGAGCAGCCCCATCGACCGTGCTGTCAACGGCGGTGCCGCGACGGACACATACTTCCCTCGACTCGACCCCGTGGTGTTCGCCGCACGCGGTGTCGTCCCCATGGCTCATGCCGCCTTCGCCTTCGTCCTGGGCGTCGCCCTCGGCCTCGTCATCCGCCGCACCCTAGCCGCGATGGCAACCACGCTCGTCGTCTACGCCACCGTCCAGCTCGCTGTGCCGATGTGGGTCCGGCCTCATCTGATCGCCCCGGATCAGACCACCGTGCCGATCACGGCCGGTATCCCCATCAATATCCAGGAGGGCGCGAAGCAAATCGTTGCCCATCCTGAAGTGCCCGGTGCCTGGGAAACCTCCCAACAGACGCTGAACGCCGCCGGCCGGCCGGCTCCTGTGCCGTCGTCCTTCGCCGAGTGCCTGCACACCGAGTCGGGCCTGCCCACCGCGCAGCAAATCGACGGCTGCATCGCCGACCTCGGTGCCCAGGGCTACCAGCAGCAGGTGACGTACCAGCCCGCCGGGAACTTCTGGGCCCTTCAATGGGCCGAGACCGCGCTCTACCTCGGCCCCGCCCTGGCCCTGGCCGGGTTCTGCGCCTGGTGGATCCGCCACCGAGTGACCTGACGGACACCAGTTCCACTACGGGAGTAAGCGCGAGGGGCAGCCGGGGCCCGGCTGCCCCTCGCGGCGTCGCGGGGCCCACGGGCTTGGTCTGTTGGTCGGGACGCCAGCGGCGTCGGTCAGGCGTGGGCTGTCAGTTCCTCAATGCGCTCGGCGGACCCTCGGTCGGTAGGGGGAGATCGACGTCATCGACGTACCGCGCGACTCCCTTTCCTACTCGGCGTGGTCCTCACCAGGCGATGCGACCAATCTGGGCGATACATCTGCAACTCGAAGTCAGTGGATGTGATCTGACGCACGGCTTGACGAGATGGCGAGGATGACGGCGGTGCAGGGGGCGCGAGCACCACTGATCTCGGCCCGACGCTCAATCGGTGCCGGGGCCGGCAGCGTCTTCACCACTCTGCCGTTGGCGATGACGCATGCGTCACCTGGCCGTCAAGACGCAAAGTGACTTACTGCCCGGCCAGGTGTGACACAAGCTTGACGCGCTTGCAGCCCAGGCCGGCGGCGTCGTCGTCCAGGACGGCCTGCTCACGTTACGGCCCCATATCAATACGGCGAAAACCAGCGGGACAGCCAAGTTACCTCCCGGTCGAGTACTGACCGGAGAGAAGGTCCAGGCGAGCCTGCAAGCCGCGGCTATTCCCTTCGAGCGAAAGAGTCCAACCAACCGTTGGAGGAAGGCCCCGGGTACATCAAGCCGACCCAATACGGTGACTATGCGGCAGAGGTCGCCTGGCTGCTAAGAGTCGCCCGGGCCTACTCCACCCTTCCGACCGAAAAGAGGAGCAACCAATGAAATACCGCACGCTGGGCGCCAGCGGGCCGACAGTGTCTTCCCTGGGCCTTGGCTGCATGGGGATGTCGATCGCCTACGGAGAGCCGGACGAAGCCGAGTCTCTTCGCACGCTCGACCTCGCCGTTGACCTGGGAGTCACCCTGCTGGACACAGCAGACGCCTACGGACGTGGCGCGAACGAGGAACTGCTGGGCCGCTGGCTGCACAAACGAAGGAACCACCGCGCAAGCCTGGTGGTGTCCACCAAGTTCGGCCTCCGCCACGACGCGGCCACAGGGCGCGTGGGCGAAGTTGACACATCAGCACCGTACGTCCGGTCGGCATGTCACGCGTCGCTGCGCCGCATCGGCACCGATCACATCGACCTTTACTACGTGCACCGCCGCAACCCCGCGGTGCCGATCGAGGAAACGGTGGGGGCCATGGCAGCCTTGGTGGAGGAAGGAAGCGTCCGCTACCTCGGCCTCAGCGAGGTCAACCCCGAAACGCTCCGCCGCGCCCATGCCGTGCACCCCATCAGCGCCGTGCAGTTGGAGTACTCGCTCTTCACCCGGGACGTGGTGGAAGGAGAGATGCTCAATACCTGCCGGGAACTGGGCATCGGTGTCGTTGCCTACTCCCCCCTCGGCCGCGCCATGCTGACCGGCACCGTCGTATCGCGGGAAGATCTTAACGAACAGGACAACCGCAGGCGCTGGCCACGCTTCGCCGAAGGAAACATCCACCACAACCTGACCCTCGTACATGCAGTACAGCGCATCGCGACACAGATAGGCTGCACACCCGCCCAAGCAGCATTGGCATGGCTGCTCGCACAGGGCGACGACATTGTCCCAATCCCCGGGACCAAGAAACGGCGCTACCTGGCCGAGAACACCTCGGCGGCCGACATCACCCTGAGCACAGAACAAATCGACTCGCTATGCCACGCCGTGCCTGCCAACTCTGTCTCGGGGAAGCGATACCCCGACCAAGCGCTCACACGGCTAGGCCACTGAACACCCGGCCCGGCTACACGAAGTGAAAGTGGCAGGATCTCCGGCGGGTCCACCACGAGTCCGGCGGAATATACGGTTCAGCCCGCGTGCACGCCGTCCT
Organism: Streptomyces zagrosensis; assembly: GCF_014203645.1. Lineage (GTDB taxonomy): Bacteria > Actinomycetota > Actinomycetes > Streptomycetales > Streptomycetaceae > Streptomyces > Streptomyces zagrosensis. Next base: position 83,483 of record NZ_JACHJL010000020.1, read on the forward strand.
CAAGCGTGAGGGCGTCCGCCGGCCGCAAGCGTGTCGAGCGTCTCATGCGCCAGGCCGACCTGGCTAAGCTTCCCCCGCTGTGCGGCAGGTGCTGACTAGTGTGCTGAGTCGTGAGTTCGCTGGCGGCAGTGGGGTGGGGTAATGCCGGGTCCGTAGCCGCTGTCGTTGGAACTGTCCGATCACGGACGCCGGGTGCTGCGGGGCTCCTGCGGCATCCCCGCTTCCACCTGCACTTCACGCCTACCTCGGCGTCCTGGCTCAACCTCGTCGAGCGCTGGTTCGCCGAGCTCACCTGCCGCAAACTCCGCCGCTCGACCCGCCGCAGCGTCGTCGAACTCGAACGGGACATCCGCGGCTGGATCAACGAGTGGAACAAGAACCCACCACCCCTCCGGATTTCACCCCCAGCAACAAGGACCCCAAGTCGTGTGACGAGTTCGCCTATGCAGGCAGCTACAACAGTGCCGGTACGCCCTCGCAATTCGGCGGGAAGAACCCGACCACATCCGGTGATAACTGCGTGCAAACCTATGGCACCCGGTACAGCAAGGGCGTGTGGCAGCTGTTTGACGACACCCGTTTCGCCACCCCGAACTGGGAAAAAACGGTCTGCGGCCGGTCGTCCATGTCGAACTGGTAGAACACCCAGTCAATGCAGCCGTTCAGCAACGACTTCTCCGGCCCCACGGCGAACCGGCTGCTGAACGGGGACGAGTATTGGGTGGACTTCCCCGAATTCAAGTACTGCGACGCCAGCAAGACGAACGTGGCGTGCACCGTGCCCAAGCCATAACGTTGGCCTGATCGAATGATCGGGTGGGGCAGGGGTGACATTGGCTGTCTCCCGCCCCACCCGCCTGATCACCACGGCACGAACGGAGGACGCGGTGTCCGATGGTCTTGGCTGGATCGAATATGTCTGGCGCAGCATGGCCGACGACGGCAACCTGTACTTCACCTGCGCCCGGGGTATCGGGCCGCAGGAGCTTGCCGCCCGTGTCGCTGGCGGGCCGATACATGTCCTGCCCGCATTGAAGGCCCGCGAGGCAGGGGCAATCGTCAACGGGGAGACGGTCAGCTCGGTCGGCCGTATCGGCACCAGCGGCGAGTGGTCCTACCTGGTGGAGACCGGCTGGTGCCCCGGCTGGGATCTGCCTGCGGAGGTGTCCCGCGACGGGGTAGAGGTGCTGGTGCTCGACCCGCAGCCCGACAATCCGCCGCACATCATGACCTACTCCAAAGACGGCCGCGGCCTGTCCACCTGCATGTTCGATGCCTACGGAGATACCGAGGGCCCGCTCAGGGACGCCTTCACCGAGGCTGGGATGCTAGCCGGCTTTGACGAGGAGAAAAAAGGTCCCGCCGACACCGACCGGCGGCTGCTGGGCGCCGTGGGGAAATACTTCGACCTCTCCCTGCCCCGGCTCACCATCTTGGAGGGGCGTCTCCCGGCGGTCATCACCCGCACGTCGCCCCCGTCATGACGTGCGATGGGTGTCTTCTCCGCTTCGCCTACTACTGCAACGACACGGCGCCGGCTGCGACGGCGCGGCGGCAGTCGGCCGACTCGCCATCAGGCTGGAGTCGCTGAAACTTCATCGTCGCTGCGCATAACGCGCATGGAGATGCGTCCCAACATATATGCATAGGCTGATGGCAAGTAGGACCCAGCCTCCGCTATTGCCTTTCATTATCAAGAAGGCAGAAAAGGCAACGCCTGCAATTGTGAAGCTGCAAATGAATAGTAACCACCGCTTCGCGGCAGCACGCTGTTCCATGGACCAGCCTAATGTGGGCACGGATACCACCTTTGTGCGACTGAGGCCGGGCGAGAGTCGCCCGGCCTCAGTCGCTTGTTCATAGCCGCCGCTCACGGCGTCGGATGCGATCTGTCCTGCGTTCCAGGGGACGGCCGGCTCCCCCGGGGTGGTGCCATCGAATCGTTCGTCGCTGCCTGCGTCACCGAAGACGAGCAACCAGCCACAGTAGTGGGTGGCACCTACAAAATCCATGGCCGACCGTCAGGCAGTATTGCGTGCCGGGTGTGTCCTTGCTCAAGGTGACGGCGCAGGAAGTGTATAGATTCCGCCGACGTAGATGTTTTCGGACATAGAGCTTCGATTGCACTCGAGGCGTGTTGACGTGCGGCAGTGAAACGTGAATACCTGAACGACTATGCAGAGATACCATGACGTTGCACTTAGCCGTCGCATGATCGACGAAGCCCAAAATCACAAAGACGGTAAAACCCTAGGAAAATCCTACACGCACAATCGCATCCTCAACAAGGACAAGTATCTGACCTGGACAAAACCCTGACCATATCTACCGTGCGGGGCTAGCATGAGTAACGCGAGCGATTCCATTCGAGGGACGGTGTTTATCCAACACCACACCTTCAGCATCGTGGAGGAGGCTGAGGAGAACCTAGGGGCAGAAAATCTGCCTCTTAACACCACCGGCCTGGTCGAAATCGAGGACGGCCAGGCGCGGATCATCACAGGCATCCACACCGGTGACGTGGAAGTGCAGGTAACCTGCCACCCCTCAGCCTTGACGGCCACCGCAGTAGATGCGGTGTGGCAGGAGGTGGTGGAAGTGCCGGTGGAGACCGTGTCTGGAAAACTCTATTTGTGGATGAACTCGCCCACCTTGCCAGAAGGGGAACCCGCCCTCCTGTCCCCACATGGGCCCGGCACATATCGACTGCGAGTCCACGCCCGAGGCAGAGACACCGCGACGGACAACGCCCTACAGAAAACAACCGAACAGTATTTGATCCAGGTGTGGCCTGCCCTGACACGACCAGTAACCGTGCTGCGCGCCACCGACCAATGCGGAGCAGAGCACCGAGAGAACACCACCGAGATGCCACCGCGCCCTCCCCGGATCACCACCACAACAGATCCCGGTCAACAACTCCTGCGAGAACGCGGCGCCCGCCTGCGATCGGCAGAAGCCGGAGGAAGTTAGACCACGCGAAATGTCAAAAGGCCGCCCAGGAAGCACTGACCGTCGTGCGCGTTCACTGATCAACGCTGAAGGCCCCCACGCGATGGGGGCCTTCAGCTTCCCTTCGTACACCCCTGACCTGGACCCGGACGAGGGGTGTGTGGGCACACCTGAAGAACAGCCTGGGCAACCTGCCGCCGTGCGGAAATCGACGAACTCGCCGCACGCGCCGGCGCCCGCACCCGCCTCAAACCGATGCAGTATCAGCTCGGTCTCCTCGACGGATTCATCACCGAGGCCGGACGGATCCCATCCCCCTCCTGTCGTCACCCCGATCCGCAAAGATCAGTAGCCGTCTGTCTGCCGACCCACGGTCACTAGACGTGCTGTTGACTATGGTTGGCGCCCCAGGTAAGCGGCCAGCCGGGTGTACATGTCGGCGTCGTCGGGTACCGGCACGACCGGGCTGAACGGGCCTTGTTCGCTGCGCTCCTCTGGCGGCGCAAACGTCGAGAATGCCTCGAGTGCCTGCGCGGCAAGGTCGGGGTCGAGTTCGGCGAGCCGCCGGGTGGCATGTGCGAGATCCCAGGAATGAGCCGTGAACTCGTGGGTGTATGCCTCGAGAGCATGCCGGCCGGGCAGCGTGGCCCACGGTAGCTCGACCATTCGGTCGAGCCTCTCGTCGTCGGCCCACACCCGCTCGACCTCGCTACGGGCCCTGGTGAATGCGCTTGCCCAGCCGTCGTCGGCTATGCCGTCGATCACATCGGGGACGTCGCGCGCATCGCCTCCGGTGCCGACACGGGCGAGCTTGTGCAGCACGGAGACTACATGCCCGAGCAGCGCGCGAACGTCGTAATCGGCACAGGGAGTGCGGTTACTTAGCTCATCGGGACTTACCGCCGCGACCTGCTTCCCGGCCTGATCAAGTGCCTGGGCGAAGATCGGACGCGGGTCACGGGCCAGCTCTGCTGTCATGATCAGGAGCCTACAAGGACACACTGACAGGGCAACGATCGGCAGGACAACGGTACGGAGTAATCCCTACCAGAGGTCAGTGCATCGTTGTCGTCCTCCCCGCCGGCGTCGCGGTCGTCGCCGTCGAGCAGGTCATTCACCTCGTCCTCGGTGAGCTCGCGCGTCTCGTCCATGACCCTCATGATGCCGACCCGCCCGAGGCCGGCTCAGGCGGCTTGGCCGAGGCCAGCGGTGCTTGATGTGCTCGGTCAGGTAGGGCGAGATGCGAGATGTGCGCCAGGTCCTCCGGCTCGATCGCCCAGCCCTCTCTCAGCAGTTGCCAGACGATCTCGGCGATGTCCAGGACGTTGTGAAAAATGACCGCGTTCGTGAGCAGAGCATCGTATTTCATCGCCTTCTCCTGCTCGATGGGGTCGTTGTCGGCGATGACGCCGCGGTGCCGAAGCCGATCCACTGGGAGAACCCGTTGGACGTATTAGTTACGTGGAATCTGGCCGGAGAGGATCATGTTCCTTTCCGGCCTCACCACGAACTTGGGGTGACAGAAAGAGAAGACAACGCCCAAATCAGTGTCAGTCGGGACGGTGCGTATTACCGGGTTCGCGCCGGAGCACTGGAGATGCTCTTCCTTCCAGGTCCGAACGAGGCACTGGACGAAGTGTGCAACGTCGATGCGGAGGTCCGTCTGCCGGACGGTTCACGCTGGAGCGCAACGATCTTCACGGTCGCCGAGGTCGAACGACTGATGACCCGATGGGTTGGTACTGGTGAAGCACTGAGCGGTCGGTATTTCTGGTGTTCGGGCGAGTTGATAGTTAAAGAGCCCGGGGTGATACCGATGGCTAAAGTCATCATGGGCTTGCTCGACAACGGCGAGTTTCACCGAATCCTTCAGCAGCTCGACGACTCCGTGTGACTCGTCCTTCGGCAAGCTGTAACTTGCAGTTGTGCAGCCTCGAAGACTTCTCGCACCTGTCTCAGGCTCATGGCACGGAGGTGAACTCCGCTGATTGGTCGAGCATGAAGGGTGCACCAGGGCTCGTCGGGTTCCAACCCTGGACTCGTGCCTCGCGGATGCTCGCAGCGACGTCGGCCGGCCGGATGGGCTCTGCCTTGATGTCGATCCAGTTGCTGGGGTGCGGCTGACCGCTGGTGACGGCCAAGGTCGTGCCGGGCTGGTCGCCATCGGCGATCTCCACCGCGAAGGTCAGCGGTGCCCAGCACAGTCCCTGCATGTAGGAGGGCTTCCTGCGGATTCGCCAGTGGTACTCGGTCCCATCAACGGTGATCCGTCGCGAGCCCTTCTTGTTCAGCGCCATCACGCCCCCTCCCCCGTCTCGGACTGTACTGCCCCGGCCTTCCCCTGGGTCCAGTCGAAGGTGAGGGACACTTCAGGCATCGACAACCGCCACTTCGGCTTGACGGGCGTTGGCCCAACGCCGGGAAGTTCACGTTTTCATCCTCGCCGACGAGATGAAGGAGACCGCCGTCGGGTTTTGGACCCGCGCCCACGCCTTCTTCACCCAGGCCGGGATCACCGTCGAACGTGTCCTGACCGACAACGGCTCCTGCTACGCAGCACACCTATGGCGCAACTCCCTTGCAGGGCAAGGCATTTCACACAAGCGCACACGGCCGTACCGGCCTCAGACCAACGGCAAGGTCGAGCGCTGCAACCGCACCCTCCTCGACGAATGGGCCTACGCGAGGCCCTACAGATCCGAGGCCGAACGACGCGACGCCTACCCACAGTGGCTCCACACCTACAATCACCGCCGCGCACACACCGCACTCAATGGCCAGCCACCCGCCAGCCGCGTCCACAACCTCACGGGTCAGTACACCTCGAGCGTCACCTGGATGTGGCCGTGAGCAGCTGCCGTGTCAGGGCCACGCGGTGGTTCACGTAGTGGTGTGTGAGGTCCTCGGCCTGGGCGATGGTCAGCCACGGCGGCTTTTTCGTACAGCGTCTGTGCTTCGCGGTGCGCCTCCTCGCGCGATGGCGGTGCGCGATGAGGAAGCCCTCCGCTTCGGCCGCGATCGCCGTGGTCTCGGGCGGGTGCGAACGTCGGTCGGCGCTCCCTCTCACGACCGGTCGCCCTCGTGTCCTTCGGCGTCGATGACGTCGCGTTGGCCGGTGTTCTCCTTCTGGTCGAGTTGGGCGACGTCAGGGTGGTGCAGGTCGAAGGCGGGGGACTCGGAGCGGATGCGGGGCAGGGTGACGAAGTTGTGGCGGGGCGGCGGGCAGGAGGTGGCCCACTCCAGAGAACGGCCGAAGCCCCAGGGGTCGTCCACCTCGACGCGCTTGCCGTACTTGGCGGTCTTCCAAACGTTGTACAGGAAGGGCAGCGTGGACAGGCCGAGGAGGAAGGCCCCGATGGAGGAGATGGTGTTGAGGGCGGTAAAGCCGTCGGCGTCCAGGTAGTCGGCGTAGCGGCGGGGCATGCCTTCGGCGCCGAGCCAGTGCTGGACGAGGAAGGTGGTATGGAAGCCGACGAACAGCGTCCAGAAGTGGATCTTCTCCAGCCGGGTGTCGAGCATGGTCCCGGTCATCTTCGGCCACCAAAAGCTGAACCCGCCGAACATGGCGAAGACGATGGTGCCGAAGAGTACGTAGTGAAAGTGGGCGACGACGAAGTAAGTGTCGGTGACGTGCCAGTCCAGGGGCGGAGAGCCGAGAATCACCCCGGTCAGGCCGCCGAACAGGAAGGTCACCAGGAAGCCGACCGCCCACAGCATCGGCGGCTCGAAGGAGAGCGAACCCTTCCACATGGTGCCGATCCAGTTGAAGAACTTCACTCCGGTGGGCACTGCGATCAGATACGTCATGAAGGCGAAGAACGGCAGCAGCACCGCACCGGTCGCGAACATGTGGTGCGCCCACACGGTCACGGAAAGGCCGGTGATCGCGATGGTGGCGCCGATCAGCCCTATGTAGCCGAAGATCGGCTTGCGCGAGAACACCGGCAGGATCTCGGTGATCACACCGAAGAACGGCAGCGCCAGGATGTAGACCTCGGGGTGGCCAAAGAACCAGAACAGGTGCTGCCACAAGATGGCCCCGCCGTTCTCCGGGTTGAAGACCTGGGTGCCGAAGCGCCGGTCGGCCTCGAGCACGAGCAGCGCCGCCGTGAGGACGGGGAAGGCGAGGAGCACGAGGACCGAGGTGAGCAGCACGTTCCAGGTGAAGATCGGCATCCGGAACATGGTCATGCCCGGCGCGCGCATGCAGATGATGGTCGTGATGAAGTTGACCGCGCCGAGGATGGTGCCGAAGCCGGAGAGCGCCAGGCCCATGATCCACATGTCCCCGCCGATGTAGGGGGTGCGCTCACTGCTGCTCAGGGGCGTGTAGGCGGTCCAGCCGAAGTCGGCGGCGCCCTGCGGGGTGAGGAAGCTGCCGAGCACGATCAGCCCGCCGAAGAGGAACAGCCAGTAGGAGAGCATGTTCAGGCGGGGGAAGGCGACGTCCGGGGAGCCGATCTGCAGGGGCATGATCGCGTTGGCGAAGCCGGCGAACGTCGGGGTGGCGAAGAGCAGCAGCATGATCGTGCCGTGCATGGTGAAAGACTGGTTGTACTGCTCGGCCGAGAGCAACTGCATCCCCGGGCGGGTCAGCTCCGCCCGGATCGCCATGGCCAGCGCCCCACCCACCATGAAGAACGCGAATGACGTGATCAGATACAGATGACCGATCTTCTTATGGTCCGTCGTCGTCAGCCAGGAGACGACCACCCGGCCCTTGCTGCGCCGTCCTTCGGTCGGTACCAGCGTGACCAGATTCTCTTGAGCAGTCATCAGTTTCCTTGCGTACAGGGCAAACGCCGCGATTTCTACCTGGCTACCAGGCCAAGACGCCGCAGGACGCGTTGAGAGGTCTTGCGACAGATGCCGAATTGCCGAAACCACGAGACTCACACGGGTGTTTTCTGGCCATCGTGCTCAGTGGTGGTGCTGTGAACGCCCTCGCTGGCGGAGACAGTTGTGCCGCCGGGCAACCGCCGTGATCCGGGCGTGTCATCGGGTACTCCGACCGTATGGTGGTCGTGAACATCCGCTTGGACATCTCGTTTTCGTCTGCCGATCAAGAGGCTGACGGGCGGACGCGGGCCGTCCCCGTCCGACAGGCCGATCGCATTGACGTCGCTCGAAGACTCCGCCCGCATGTTCCACGCCCTACTGGGCTCCAGCCACCTCTGCGCGTTCGAGGAGCTGCCTGCCCTCATCGCCCGCCACGCGACCAAGGCCGGTCTGCATCGCGCACGGTTCTACGTCGCCGATCTGCAGGAAGTAGTGCTGCGGGAAGTCACCGGGCGCGGAATCGATGCCGGGCAAGGCGGGCAGGAGCTGCGAATCGACACCACGCTGGCGGGCCGGGTCTTCGCCAGCGGGCGCACACACACGACGACCGTGGACGGCCACTGGCAACACTGGCTCCCGGTGCTCGACGGCACCGAACGCCTCGGCGTCCTAAACGTCGAAACCATGCACACCCCCGGTGAGCAGACCCGTGCGGCGCTGGAGGACCTGGCGTCCCTTTTGGGCATGCTGCTGGTTTCCAAACGACACCACAGCGACTCCCACGCCCGCCTTACACGGACCAATCCCATGTCGGTGTCCGCCGAGATGCAGTGGACCCTCATGCCGCCGCGCACCTTTTCGAACAAGCGGGTGACCATCGCCGCCGCGATGGAACCCGCGTACGCCACCGCCGGCGATGCCTTCGACTACGCCCTGGCCGGCGACACCGCCCACCTCGCGGTCTTCGACGCCATGGGCCACGACACCTCGGCCGGCCTCACCGCCAACCTCGCCATGGCCACCTGCCGCAGTCAGCGCCGCCAGGGCAAGGGCCTCGTCGAAACACACGACGCCATCGAAGCGAACCTGATGGAACAGTTCACCCAGAGCCGGTACGCAACAGCAGTCCTGGCCGACCTCGACCTCGCCACCGGCATTCTGACCTGGATCAACTGCGGCCACCACCCACCGGTCCTGATCCGCGGCCGTCGCTGGACCACTCACCTCGACTGTCCCCCGACCCACCCCATGGGCACCGGCCTGGGCCTTCCGGTGACCCTGTGTCGCGAGCATCTTGAGCCGGGCGACCAACTGCTGCTGTACACCGATGGCATCATCGAGGCCCGCGACGACCAAGGCCGCGAGTTCGGCCGTGACCGTTTCGTCGACTTCATCATCCGCAGTCAGGCCGACGGCCTGGCCACTCCAGAAACCCTGCGTCGCCTCGTTCACGCCGTACTCGACCACCACAACGGGCGCCTCAACGACGACGCCACCGTCCTGCTGTGCGAATGGCACGGCGAGAGCGGCACAGCCGCCTCGGCCCGTATGAAGGGGAGCGCGACAGGTGACGGTGCGTAGCGACCGGATGCAAACCGCCCGTCTTGTCCTTCCTGTCTAATTTGCGTGGGCTGGTACAGATATGGGGGTACCCAGTCAGTACGGGATGTTCCCATCGATGAGGGTCGCAAGATAATCCTGAACAAAGCAGAAAATAAACCAGAAGCCGTCCAGTCCAGCCGGGGCTTTACCCGGCCGCCCTTGATGCAGGCGCAACGGCAACAGGTCATCGGCCTTTGCCTGATCATCGGCGCCATCGTGCTGTTCGTCGCCCCCTGGATCGGTCGCCCGCTGGACGTCGGATATCCCGACACGGCCAAGGACGCACACCGCAACGAGCTGGCCGTGGGCACAGTCGTCCTGTGCATCGCCATGGCCCGGTTCGCCCGCAATCCCGGCAAGTGGCCCGATGTCATGGTGCTGGCCGCAGGCGCATGACTGATCGCCTCCCCATGGGCGCTGGGTAACCAGAACACTGAGGTGTTCGACGGCGCCCACGTCGTCGCGTCGCCGTGGGTATCGTGTTCATGGTGCTGGCGGCCCTGTCCTTGGCGTTGCCGGCCATAGCGCAGCGCCGCGGCGCCCGGGAGACCGGCCCCAAGTGCCGAACACGAAGCCGTGAAGCACGTGGGCCAGCTTCCGTGTCCGTGGCATCGAACTTCAGATTCTGATTGCGGGCGATCGTCACACCCGTGGGTTTCCGAGCAGGAGTGCGGCCAGGCAGAACTGTTCCCTCAGAGGTGAGCGCCTGCCGTCCGGTCGCCCTCCGCTCGTCCTGGTGGCCGCTCAAGGCGGACATCGATAAGGCCCTCACCGCGCCTGGCATCCCATCCGGATGCAGGCAGCAGGATCGGGTACCCGGGCAGCCGGACGAAGGGGATTGCATGGACCAGGTGGAGTGTCACGAATCCGCGCATGCGCTCACCGTCTCCCACGGTTTGTTCGATGTCGTGGGTGGGCTCTGGCCGTTGGTGCACCGGGGCAGCTTCGAGAAAGCCTTCGGGCCGAAGACAGACGTATGGCTGCAACGGACGACCGGCGGACTGCTGGTGTCCGTGGGCATCGCCCAACTCGCAGCGGCTACGGAGCCGCAAGGCTTCGCACACGCCCGCCGTGTGGGCCTGGGTACTGCCCTGACCCTGCTGGCCATCGATCTCATCTACGTGGCCAAGGGCCGAATCCGCCCCACGTACCTGCTGGACGCCGCGATGGAGGCGGGCTGGATCACGGCATGGCGCCGGACTACCCGTGGCAACAGCGCGTGCGGAGGCAGGTAGGCGCCGGTGAAGGGTGCCTACCTGCGCAGATGACCACTGATGTGAAACGTCCGGTATGGAGATCAAAGATGAGCGAGCAGACACCGCCACAGGCCGAGGGTGAGCGAGGGCCAAGCACCGCCCTGGACGAGCGGCCGACGTCCGACGCTCACCAGGCGCCCCGCACGACCCCCTCGCAGGCAGAAGGAGAAGACGCAGCAGAAGAAAGCGTCGAGACCACCGAAAAAGGCTGAGAAAAGGAAAAGCCACCATGTCCATGAACGCGAACGCCGATACGAGTATCAGGCATCGGACCGTCGAGGAACTGGGCGGTGAAGCAAGCGTCCTGGCAAGGCAACGCCGCGACCATGCTGAGATGGACCGGCTGATGGCACGGCATCAGTCGCTGCCGGACGGTACGGAACGGGAGCGCACACTGAAGCAGCTTGTCCAGCTTGTCTTTAGCCACGCGTTCGCGGAGGAAACCGTGTTGTGGCCCGCTGTGCGGCGTTGCGTCACAGGCGGGGACGAGCTAACCGCCCAGGTCGAGGACGAACATCAGCAGATCAACGACCTCACCACCGACATCAAACGACTGCGTCCCGGCGATCGCGAGCGCGAGGAGAAGATACGACGGGTCTTCTCCCTGATACGGCAGGACATCAGGGACGAGGAGGACGAACTCCTACCCAGGCTGCAGGACGCCATGGGCACCTCCCAATTGCGGCGGCTCGGCGCCGCCTGGGAAACCGTACGAAAGAGCGCCCCCACTCACCCGCACCCTGCCGTGCCTTGGCGACCGCCCGGCAACGCGCTCCTCGGGGTGCCGTTGAGCTGTTATGACCGGATTCGTGACGGACTCCGCCCAAGCACGTCCACGACTGCCAGCAAGGCGCAGGTCATCACACTGACCAGCGTGCTCTCCGTCGCCGCAGCCATCGCAGTGATACGACGCAAACAGCGATGAGACCTGGCCCTGCGCAGGAGTGCCCTGCCGCAGCAGACACCGCCGGGCGACCTAGCCACGGCTTGCGCGCTCACGGAATTCGACTTCCTGCTGCACCGGGTAGGAGAAGTGAAGACGGTGACCATCTCCCGGAGCGGTCCGCGCTGGTTCGCGGCGTTCAATGTGCGGCTGCCAGCGCCGCCCGTGGCCGTGGCGACGCGGGCCCAGCGCCGACGGGGCGCGGCCGGTATGGGCTTGGGCGTGGAGGTCATCCAGCGACCTTCCAGCCGGTCCGCCTGCGGGGGGCCACGCAGCGTGCCGAAGTCGCATGTTCAGGTCGCGGCGCAGCGGGCTGATGCCCAGCACCACCCGACCAAGGCCTTGGCCATCCAGTTCGCGCAGGTCGTGATCGAGAACCTGAAGGTCAAGAACATGTCGAAATCAGCGAAGGGCACGCTGGAGGAGCCGGGCAGCAACGTGCGGCAAAAGGCCGGGCTGAACCGGGCCTCGCTGGATGTGGGCTTCGGGGAGGTTCGCCGTCAGCTCGCGTACGAGACGGGCTGGTACGGCTCCGGTCTGAGCGCGGTGAGATCCGGCCACACCTCTCAGACCTGCCACCGTTGCGGGCACGTGGACAGCAAATTCCGGCGCACCCGCTCGGTGTGCGTATGCACGGCATGGGCACCCGGTGCGGTGACGACCCCGAGGTGAGGATGGTGCCGGTGACCGAGTACGTATGTTCCTGCACGATGCCCGCGCGGTGCGTCGGCATCACGACCGGCCGATCCGCCGTCTGAGCCCGTCATGGCACGCGCCAAGCAGTACGCCGTGGCCGCCTCCGGGCAGTGGACGGACGAGGAGGAGGGGCGCCGCCGCCTGCCGGCCGGTGAGGTGCACGCCTGGGAGCCGGGCCTGAACCAGACCGTCTGCGGGCTGTCTCTCAGCCGCTCTCAGTTGATCCGCTTCGCGCACGTCACCTGGCCCGAGACCTTCCCGGAGTCCGGGGGCGCGGCCGACCGGGTCCAGCGGATGTGCCCGCGCTGCGCCTCGGTCGCCGGACGCCGTGGCGGCGACGCGCGCCCGCGATGGCACCGCACCAACCCCCGGCCGTGAACGTCGGCGGGGCGAACCGACGCCGAGGAGTGAGGCCGAACATGCCGAAGGAACGGGAGCCCGGCGTCCGTGACCGTCTGGAGCGGCCGGCCGCCGACGTGTTCGGCTGGCGAGAGCTGCGGCCGGGACAGTCGGCCGCTATGGAAGCGGTCATGGCGGGTGGGGACACCCTGGTGGTCATGCCGACCGGTGCGGGCAAGTCGGCGGTGTACCAGGTGACGGGGCTGTCGCTGCCCGGACCCACCGTCGTGGTGTCCCCCCTCATCGCCCTGCAACGGGATCAGATCGCCGGACTACTGAGCCACGACGCTCCGGAGGCCGTCGCCGTCAACTCCGCCCAGTCGGCCCGGGAGACGGAGGCCGCCTGGGCGGAGGTGCAGCACGGTGCTGCCGAGTTCCTGTTCTTCTCCCCCGAGCAGCTGACGAAGGACGAGGTGATCGAGCGTTTGGCCCGGGCCGCGCCCTCGCTGTTCGTCGTCGACGAGGCGCAGTGCGTGGCCGCCTGGGGCCACGACTTCCGTCCCGACTACCTGCGCCTGGCCCATGCGGTCCAGCGGGTGGGTAGACCGCCGGTCCTCGCCCTGACGGCGACGGCCGCCCCTCCCGTGCGCGAGGAGATCGTGCAGCGGCTGGAGATGGGGGAACCCGCGCTGGTCGTGGCCGGTTTCGACCGGCCGAACATCGCCTTGGAGGTGCGCCGCTTCCGGCACGACGCTGACAAGCGCCGGGCGGTGGTGGAGCGCGCCGCGGCGGAGCCCAAGCCCGGCATCGTCTACACGGCGACGCGCAAGGACACCGAGGAGTACGCGGCCGAACTCTCCGGGCTGGGCCTGTCGGCCGCCGCCTACCACGCCGGGCTGACCTCCGGTGAGCGCTCCCGGGCGCACGACGCCTTCCTGGCCGGCGACACCGACGTGGTGGTCGCCACCTCCGCCTTCGGCATGGGCATCGACAAGGAGGACGTACGGTTCGTGCTCCACGCCTCCGTGCCCGGTTCGCTCGACGCCTACTACCAGGAGATCGGGCGTGCCGGCCGTGACGGCGCATCCGCCCTCGCCGTCCTGCACTACCGGTCGCAGGACAGCGGCCTGCAGCACCTCTTCGCCGCTCGCGCCCCCGACGAGGAGACCCTCGGCGCGGTCGCGGAGCGGATTTGGGAACACGACGGCCCTGTCGGGTCGGACGAGGTCGGCGAGCAGGCGAAACTGTCGCGGCGGCGCGTGACGGCCGCCGTCAACCTCCTGGAACAGGCGGGAGCCGTACGCACCGACGCCGACGGCCGGGTGCGGTCCGTTCCCGACGTGACGGCCGAGGACGCCACCGCGCGGGCCGCGGAGGAGGCGGAGGCCCGCAAGAGGCTGGAACGGTCGAGGTTGGAGATGGTGCTCGGGTACGCGGAAACCACGGGCTGCCGCCGTCGCTTCCTGCTCGGATACTTCGGCGAGCCGTACGAAGCTCCCTGCGGCAACTGCGACGTGTGCGCGCCCACCGCGCCCGACTCGTCCGCCTCATCCGACTCGTCCGACCGCGCGGTCATCGACGGGGTGCAGGACCCGGGCGATCCCCGGCCGGGCCATCCGGCGTCCGCCGCCTACCCGGCGGGCACCGCGGTGCGACACCGTGAGTGGGGCGACGGCACGGTGATGAGCGAGGAAGGCGACCGGATCACGGTCCTCTTCGACTCGATGGGCTACCGGACCCTGTCCCTGACGGCGATCGCCGGGAAAGGGCTGCTGGACACGCGCACGGACCCCGCCGGCTGAGTACCGCACCGGGCCGGGAACGCGACACCGGCAGGCATCGCAGCACACGGTGCATGACGCGAACGGACTGCACGATCATGGTCAATCCTCAGCACATGGACGACCCCACGGACAGCGCGGTCGAACTCCACTTCATCGGCAACGCCACCGTTCTGGTGCGCTACGGCGGGCTCACCCTGCTCACCGACCCCAACTTCCTGCACCGCGGCCAGTACGCGTACCTCGGCTACGGGCTGCTGAGCCGAAGGCTGACAGAACCGGCCCTCGACGTGGACGACCTTCCCCGCCTCGACGCGATCGTCCTGTCACACCTGCACGGAGATCATTGGGATCGCCGGGCCCGCCGCCGCCTCGACCACGCGGTACCGGTGCTGACCACGCCCCACGCAGCACGCCGTCTCAGGACCGTGCACGGCTTTCACCGCACGGCGGGCCTGCGCACCTGGCAGGGGCTCACCCTCCAGCAGGGCGACGCACAAGTGCGGGTCACGGCCCTGCCGGGCCGGCACGCCGGCCATCGCGTGCTGCGCGGTCTGCTGCCGCCGGTAATGGGCAGCATGCTGGAGTTCGGTCCCATCCGAGGCCCCGCCCGGCTCCGGCTGTACGTCTCCGGCGACACCCTCGTGTACGACGGTCTCGACGAGATCACCCGGCGTTTTCCCGCCGCCGATCTGGCCGTTCTGCACCTGGGCGGCACCCGCCTGCCCGGCGGCTTCGTCGTCACCATGGACGGAGCGCAGGGCGCGGAACTCGCCCGGCGCCTGGACCCCCGCCTGATCCTGCCGGTGCACTACGGCGACTACACGGTGATGCGCTCACCGCTGTCCGCGTTCCTCACCGAGGTGGAAGCCGCCGGACTCGGCGACCGTCTGGTGCACTGCCGCCACGGACAGCGTGCGCGGATCACGGCCGCACCGGGAGCCACGCCGGTGGTCTTCTGACCTGCGGTCCCCAGCGCCGCGCGAGCACCCGCAGGGTCTCGACCGAAGCATCCGCCGCGTCCGGGATCAGGACACCGTGCTGGACGCCGCTGCGCAGGTAGTCGCAGACCTCGTCGGTGATCACCTCACCGGGCGCGGTCACGGGCACCGCCCGGCGGGTACGGGCTGACCATCTCTGCGGAGATCCGTCCCGCGGCGCGCTCCGCGGACACGTGTTCCACCTCGGCGAAGAAGGTCTCGCGCGGCAGCATGGCCTGCTCCAGCTCCAGCGCCGAAGGCTCGGGCAGCCGGACCGGCGGCCGGCGTTCGATGGAGCCGGCGCCGCGACGAGGGTGCGCAGGGCGTCCAACGGAGATGCCTACTTCACCGCCATCGCCCACTTCATGGCCGCCCTGCCCCTGCCCCTGCCCCTGCCCCTGCCGCAACCCTCGACCACCCGCTGGACCACCGGCGAGCACGACGTCCGCTCCGCATGGCGCGGCCTGGTGCAAACCCGCCAGGAACACCTGCTCACCGGAAACTGACTCCGGCACGCGCGATGGCCCCGACCAGATGATCTAGTCGGAGCCATCACCACGTAACCAAGACCGGGCGCCGGGGCCCAGGAGAATCAACCGGCGTCGGGGCGCTGACCCACAAACTGGGTGAGCAACTCAATGATCTGCGCCTGATTACGGTCGATCTTCTTCCCAAGAGCTTCGACCTTCTGGTCCAGGTTGCCGACCTGCAAGCGCACCGCAGTCAGGTCGGACTTCACGATCCCGAACTCACGGTCGTGCTTCTCCGCGACCTCTTCGAAACGCCGGGTCAGAGCAGCCAGTTCGCTATGAGCGATGGGGTCCTCGGGCACGCGGGCACTCCTGCCAGATCACAAAACCACAGATAAGAAGACTCCACGATAACGCGCCCACTACGCGAGGTCCGCCATGGTCGAACAACTCCCCAACACGCTAGCGCGCACAGCGAGCCATACCTCGCAGGGCGCCGATCATCGGTAGTACATCCTTCTCGCCTGCGTCAGCGGCAGGCACTACCACGGCGGCCCCGCCGACGCCTGGGGGCCGCGCGCCGCACGAAGCCCCGACTGGACCGGCTAGTGGTCGCCAGGCGGCATGGGGTCGCCGGCCGCGACCGCGGCGCAGCGGGTGCAGATGCGCTCGCGGCAGGTAAGCGCCTTCGTGTTACGTCGCAGCGGAGCGACCTACCCGGCGCAGTGCGGGAACGGCCAGGACACCGTGGTGATCGCCTTTCTCCAACGCGGACTGGCAGCATTCTGCTGACCGCCGCGATGTGGCACTCAGACAGCTAGACCTCGGCGACCAGGTCCGGCTCGACCAGTACGACATCCAGCGGCGTGCGCGACCCCCGGGAGGCCGTGAACCGCCCGCCCTCCCAAGGATGGTGGTCGGGCTCTGCCGGTGTCAGCCGCACGGCCAGGTCGCGCGCCGCCTCCGGGCGCAGCGGCGTACCGCGGGCGGCCGGGCGGAGCGTCCCGGCCGCGTCGAGGCGGCCCAGCACGAGCGTCTGCGGTCGGTGCATGGTTCCGGTGATCACACCGATCACGGCCTCGGTGGTGTCCCGGCGGTGCACCTTGTACAGCGCGCGGGCGCCCGGAGGTATGGCTGGCCACTCCCCCGGATCACCAGGCCTTCGACGCCGGGCACCTGGGTCCAGGATGAGAGGTGCCGTTCTCAAGACAGTGGAGAGGAATGGGGTGTACCGCACCATGACAGCCGCACGCTACAGAAACCGCCCCACGGCAGTGACCTCGCCCTTCCTCAACACCCGACCAGCGGAAACGCACCGGCCTGACAAGCCGTCACTGGCGCCCACCCACTGACATCAAACCGGCACATCGCAGGTTGGCGTGGCTGTGCGGCGACCACCTCGTCAATGAATGGCGGGAAGCGCTGCGGCAGTTCGCCAACGGCATCGATGCGGCCGGCCGACGGGTCCACCGCGCCTTCCTCGCCAGCGTTCGCGTGCTCGGGGAAGGCCTGGACATCACCGGCGAACGGGGAGTCGAGGCCATCTGCTTCGCGGACACCCGCGGTTCACAGGTGGAGATCGTGCAGAACATCGGCCGCGCGCTGACCGTGGTGATGTCACCCCGCACGGTCCGTCAGGAAGGCACCTGAACAGTCTCACCCTGATCGTCACCGCCACTGTCGGCACCGTCCCGTGCCGCGGCGGCGACCTGACCTGCTTGCTGACCTGACCTGCTTGCTCGGCGACGATGGGAGCTGGTGGCGCACCACCCTCCCCTGTCAGGGCCGGGCGGGTGTGCCGCTGAAGAACCTCGACTTCTACGTGACAGCCCCCGGCGACGGCCACCCCAGCCACCAGATGAACAGGCCGCTCAGCAGGACGAGCAGGAAGAGTGCGGCGTTGGTGCGGCGGTAGGCGACCAAGAGGGCCACGAACTCGCGGATCGCGGCGCTCGGCCAGAAGTACGCGGCTGTCGGGGCACCGATCACGTGGCCCCGGACGCCGGTGCGGCGGGCGGTGATCGCGGCGCGGAAGACATGGTAGTTGTTCGTGACGATCACGCACCGGTAGTCCGGATTCGCCCGCTCCATCAGGGCTTTGCTGAACGTCAGGTTCTCGTCCGTGGTCGTCGAGCGGTCCTCAAGTTCGATCAGGTCGGCGGGGAAACCTTGGGTGACCAAGTAGTCGGCCATCGCGTGGGACTCGGGCAGCTTCTCGTCGGGTCCCTGTCCTCCCGAGGTGAGCAGGACCGGGCGCCGGCCCTTCCTGGACAGCCTGGCGTGTTCCTTCCGGGCCCGGTCGAGGCGACCGGCCAGCAGCGGGGGCACGGTGGTGCCGCCGATCAGGCCCGAGCCGAGGACCACTACGTAGTCCGCCCGGCGCCGAATGCGCAGACGCCCGTACAGGCCCCCGTAGACGAGGAAACACAGGAACAGGAAGGCGACGTATCCGGCGAGCGCCACCGCCGTCGTCGCCACCACCACAAGCGTGTGCGTGTGCATTACCAGCGCGGTGATCAACAGCGCGAGCAGGGCGACCAGGGCGATGCCCACCCCCAAGGACAGCAGGTTCCCCAAGCTCCTGCCCTCCTTGCGAACCATGGTGATCCCGTTGGCGATGAGGAACCACGCCAGCGTGACGACCCCCACGCCCGCCAGGGTCAGCAGCACGACGGCCAGATCGCGGCCCAACTGGGCCCGCTCGGAGGCCACATGCAGCAAGAGCGCGAACACCGCGAAGACGGCGGACAGGCCCAGCAGAACCGCGTTGCTTACTCGGCGGCGATCTAGTACCACACCAGCACAGAACAGGATGAAGCAAACAAACGACGGTACAAAGGCCACCATGCGCCGATCATACGGCGCGGGCTGCGGGTCAAGCGACTCCGAGACGGCCTCGGCGGCCGACGCCGGGCCCGCCCACGCCATGCCCAGCGCGGGACGGGCCGCGGCCCTTCCAAGAGTGCGACGAGGAGTTGTACGAGGCGGCGGCCGGCCTCCTCCAGCACGGCGACCGTGTTGGCGACCTACGCGGTCGTGGTGTCCGCGAGCACCAACGCGAGGGGCACCAGGCCCTCGCGAGCTGGTCGGCGGGTAGACCCGGCGCCGCAGCCGCTTCTCGTGGTCAACGTGCTCGACCGCGTCCGGCCGCGAGCGGACCAGGTCCACGGTTCGCTTGTCCGCATCCCTCGGCAGCAGCCGGCCCCACTCCCAGTACCGGCGCAGCTTGGCGACCAGCTCGTGCGCGTCCTCAATGCGGCGGTCGGCCTCCACCAGGAGCACCGGCACACCGGCCTCCGGTGCCCGCACCACCAGTTCCGCCCACTGCGCGAAGCCGCTGCCGAGCCGGTGCCCGATCTCGGCTGGAAGCCGAGCCGCCTCGCTGTGTCCTCGCCGTGTCAGCACCCACACCTGCCGCTGGTCCGCCTGCACGGACTCGATCCTCACCAGGTGGTGCTCCTCCAGATCCACATGCGCTAAGGAAGCCGAAGCACAGGAGCACTTCGACTCCCCGCAGTTGATCGAGGTCCGCTCCGGCACCAGCCGGGCCGGGGCCCTCGACGTCGCGCTCTACACCACCGCCTCCATCGACGCGATCGTCCCCGCCCACCCCGAAGACGACTGGGAGCAGTTGCGCGCGGTGGAGAGAGGCCGGCACTCCCCACTCGCCGCGCTGGCGAAGCAGGCCGCCCCGGGCCTGACCGACGCGGCGTGGTCAACCAGGGCGCTCCCCCACGGCTGTGGCATGGGGAAGCCGTCCTGGTCGGCGGCAACTCTGCCTCAGCAGCCGGGCGGTTCGGGTAGCGCTGGCGGCGCCGGTCCGGATCATCGACGCCGATCTCGTACCCGGGCTCACCGCGCTTCAGCCGGGATCGGGTGTAGCGGTGGCGCTGCCAAAACGGGAACGTGCCGCCGATGGTGCCGCCGGCTCCGAACCCGATGATGGGCGCGGACTTCTTAGCCTTGGCCACCAGCTCCCGCGTCTTGGGGTCCTTGAAGACGGCCTTGGCCGGGGGCTTGCGGGTCTTCTTCACCAGCACGTACGGCTTGTGGCCCTCGGGGTGGCAGGAGAACGTGACGCCCTGAAGGGCGAGTTTCTCGGTGATGAGGTCGGCGACGACGCCGTGGGAGAAACCCAGGCGGGTGGGTGGGTCGATGCGAGTCTCCGCATCGTCGTCGGGAGAAATCTTTGAGATATGGAAGTAGCGGCACGGGTTGGTCTGCTCCGCCAGCCCGAGAGACTGGTGGAGTGCGTCGTGCAGCGGACCCACCCACTCGCGCATCCGCTCCCAGCACTCGCGGGTCAGCACCATGTACGCCGCGCTGCCCACAGTGAGGACGGAGGCCGCGCCGATCCCGCCGGACTCCAGCACGGCGAGCGCCTGGTCCCGGTTCTCCCACAGCTCCTGGACGGTTTGCACGGTGGCGTCCAGGTCCCGGGTGGACAGGTAGCCGGTCTCCGCGACGCCTGCACCGAGGGGGAGGCGGAAGGACAGCCGACGCCACCCGGGCTTGTAGGAGCGGCGCCGGACCTTGCCTCCACCTTCGGCAGGACGCGGGGGCCTAAGCACCAGAACGTGGCGTCGGTCCGTTTCACGCCGCCCAGGACCCGGCCGGCCAACACCCTGCCGATTCCGAACACGAGGGATTCGGCGTCCTTCTCCACCTGCTTGTCGAACTTCGTCTGTGCCATGGCCGTGCCCCTTCGGTATGCGTCCAGGCACCTCACACCCGGAAGCGGACACCGCCTTTCTGGAACGGCGGCCCTGTAGATAGGGACCCTGGAACGGCGGCCCTTTGGATAGGGACCGGCGAAAAGTGAGCCCTCAGTCGCGAATCCGTGGATAACTTCGGGGCCCAAAGATCCCGGGGCCGTACCTCATGGTGGCGCGATCGGTACAACTGAAGGTGCAGGCCGATCTACGGAAAGAGGGACCGATGATGGACCACCAACACCCGGGCGAGCGAGGCGAGTTGAGTCAGAACAGCACCGGCGCGCTGGAGATCTGGGATCGCGAGATCGCCTGTCCTGGCGGGCCGCTGCCGGGGGCGGTGCTCCAGGTGCTGGAGCACGGGGACGGCTGGGTCGGGCACGTCCAGCTCGTGGGCGGGCGGCCGACGAGCGACATCGACAAGGCCTCGGCCGCCATCGAGGACGCCTTCGACCTCCCGGTCAGCTCGGTCGTCGCGACACCGGCGGC
The DNA here is from genome assembly GCF_014203645.1 of Streptomyces zagrosensis. Classification (GTDB taxonomy): domain Bacteria; phylum Actinomycetota; class Actinomycetes; order Streptomycetales; family Streptomycetaceae; genus Streptomyces; species Streptomyces zagrosensis. The sequence continues at coordinate 104,482 of NZ_JACHJL010000020.1, forward strand.
AGCGGCCCCGAATGCTCCAACGGGTTGGGAGGAGTCGGGTGAGAACGCGGCGGCCCGGCGCACCGTCGGTGCGCCGGGCCGCCGCGCGTACACGCCTGCCGGGTCCTGTCAGTCGCCGCGGTCCTCCGGAACTGGCTGCTTGGCACCGGCCGTCTTCGCGCCGGGCAGTGACGCCCGCAGGTAGCGGGCGGTCGTGGTCCGGGAGCCGTCCACCATGTCGGTGGGCGTGCCGGCGAACACGACCTGCCCGCCGTGCTCACCCGCGCCGGGGCCGATGTCGACGATCCAGTCGGCGTGCTTGGCGACGTCCAGGTCGTGTTCGATGGCGATGACGGTGTTGCCCGAGTCCACCAGCCGGTCCAGCAGGGCCAGCAGGTTGCCGACGTCCGCCATGTGCAGTCCGGTGGTCGGCTCGTCGAAGACGTACACGCTGCCCTGCTCGTGGAGCCGGTCGGCGAGCTTGACGCGCTGCCGCTCACCGCCGGACAGCATCGACAGCGAACGGCCCAGCGTCAGATAGCCCAGTCCCACCTCGGCCAGCGGGTCCAGGCGGCGCACGATCGCCGGATCGTCGAAGAAGCCGCGGGCCTCGGTCACGGTCAGGTCCAGTACCTCGGCGATGTTGCGTCCCTTGAGCCGGTGCTCCAGCACCTCCTGTCGGAACCGGGTGCCGCCGCACAACTCGCAGACGGTGGTGACCGGGTCCATGAAGGCCAGGTCGGTGGTGATGGTGCCGCGCCCCTTGCACTCCGGGCAGGCCCCCTTGGAGTTGAAGCTGAACATGCTCGCGTCCAACCCGTACTCCTTCGCGAACAGCTTGCGGACCGTGTCCCAGATACCGGTGTACGTGGCCGGGGTGGACCGGGGGTTCATGCCGACCGCCGACTGGTCCAGCACGATCGCCTGCGGGTGCTGGGCGGTGAAGACACGGCTGACCAGGGTCGACTTTCCCGATCCGGCGACGCCGGTGACCACGGTCAGCACCCCGGTGGGGAAGTCGATGTCGAAGCCGCTCAGGTTGTGCAGGTCGGCGCCGCGCACCGGCAGCTTTCCGGTGGAGGTGCGCGGTTTCTTCTTGCGCGGGGGCTGGGTCCGGAAGTGCCGGCCGGTGAGCGTCTTGCTGTCGGCCAACTCTTCCACGGTGCCGGTGAACACGATCTCGCCGCCCTCGGCGCCCGCGCCGGGACCCACGTCGACGACGTGGTCCGCGATGGCGATGACATCGCGGTTATGCTCGACGATGAGAACGGTGTTGCCTTTGTCCCGCAGGTCCAGCAGCAGCCGGTTGAGCCGGTCCACGTCGTGGGCGTGCAGCCCCACACTCGGCTCGTCGAAGATGTACGTCATACCGGTCAGCGCCGACCCGAGGTGGCGCACCGCCTTCAGCCGCTGACCCTCGCCGCCGGACAGGGTCCGGGTGGGCCGGTTCAAGGTGAGGTATCCCAGGCCGACGGACGCGATGCGGCGCAGCGAGGCGAGCGCGGCGGGCACCACGGGGCCAGGCCACCGGTGCTCCGCCTCCTCCAGGGTGGCGACCAGGTCACCGATCTCCATCGCGCAGTAGTCGGCGATGTTGCGGCCGTCGATTCGCGACTCCAATGCCGCCTGCGAGAGCCGGGCGCCCCGGCACTCCGGGCAGGTTCGCTCGGTGACGACCTGTTCGGTGGACTTGCGCTCCTTGTCCTTGAGCGCCTCCAGACCCGGCTTCACGAACCGCCGGGTGACGCGCGGCACGATGCCCTCGTAGTCGTTGATGGCCACGTTGTCGAAGTGGTCGGGGCGGATCGTCTGGAAGCCCTCCCCGTACAGCAGGAGGTCCATCTCCTTCTTCGTGTACTGCGACAGCGGCTTGTCCGGGTCGAACACCAGCTCCCTGCTCTGCTCCCGGGCCCGGCCCTTCTCGTACCGGCTGATCTGCGCGTACCGCTTCCAGTAGTTGGTGCCCACCGCGAAGTTGGCGTGCCGGATCGCGCCGTCGTTCAGGGACTTGTCCAGGTCCAGCAGCTTGGCGACGTCGAGCTGGAGGGTGGCGCCGAGACCGTCGCAGTGCGGGCACATGCCCTGCGGGTCGTTGAAGGAGTAGAAGTTGGACGGCCCGGCACTGGGCTCCCCGTACCGAGAGAACAGCACCCGTAGGACCGGGTTGACTTCGGTCATCGTGCCGACGGTCGAGCGTGAGCCGCCGCCCACCGGCTTCTGGTCCACCACGATCGCCGGGGCCAGGTTCTCGATCAGGTCGAACTCGGGGCGCTCGTAACGGGGCAGCCGGTTGCGGATGAACGCGGGGAAGACCTCGTTGAGCTGCCGCTGCGACTCCACCGCGATGGTGCCGAAGACGATGGACGACTTGCCGGAACCGGAAACTCCAGTGACCACGGTCAGAAGCCCCAGCGGAATGCGAAGGTCCACTCCCTTCAGATTGTTGGCACGGGCCCCCGTCACCACGATGTGCTGCCTGTCCTTGCGCATGGGCGTCCTCGTCTCCCTCACTCGCCGATCTCGTGCTGCTCTCGTGCTGCGTCAACCACTCACACTGGGCCTGCCCCACCCGCCCCGGCGGCATCGGTGGCCAGATCCCCCATCGAGATCTGGCCGCCCCGGGTGACCAGGCCCACCAGAAACTCCTCCGAGGAGGGCCGGGCCCGGTGTGCGCGGCGATCAGGGTGTGTCGCCGGAGTAGTGGAAGCGGCACACCACTCCCGGGCCGCCCGGCGGGCGCGGTGCGCCGGGGGCGGGTCGTACAGCGCCCGGCCGCCGGGCCACCGCCCCAGCTCGGTCGTCAGGGCGACGCGGTCCTCGATCTCCTCCGGCCGCCAGCCGCTGATGTCGAGCAGTGGCCCGTCCAGTGGCCCGCCGACGAGCACGGCGTACGTCCGGTGCGGGAGCGGGCCCGGGTTGGGGTGGTCGTAGCCGTAGCCGTAGTCGTACACCCGGCCGCGCAGCAGCTGCTCGTCACCGTCGTTCATCCCACCAGCCTCCCAGCCACCACCGACAGCGCGCTCTTGTCCCGTGCCCGCCTCCAGGCTCACCCGCGCATCCTGGTTGCCGCGGCGTGTGGGGCAGGTGCGGAAGCGGGGCCGCCATCGGCTGGCTTTCTGCGCGGGGGCCGCTTCCTTCGCCTGCTGACGGAGTCGCTCCTACTCCTGGCGCTCACGTTCGTCGGTTTTTGCCTGCTGCTCTGCTGCGACGGCCCGGCTTTGGCAGTCCTCGCACAGGTGCTTGCGCCCACTCGGGGCCGTGGATGTGTTCGACCGCTCTCCACCGCTCGTGCACCGTGGTCGGAGCACATGATCAAACGAAGGCCGCCCCCATGTCCGGCGAACCCCTTGGTGAGCGACCCAGTTCGAGACACCGTTCGAGAACCGGAAGAAGAACAAGCTCAGTGCCTGTCTGACATCCCGGCCCGTTGGGATAGGAGGCCCGAGTGGGCCGTCAGCCAGCTGAGTCACGTTCGCGGATGGGTGCGGCCTCAAAAGCTGTAGCGGTGCCCCTGACACGTTGATACGACATGGGGATGGTCACTGAAGCACTGGATCCCACAGAACGTCTGATTGCTGAGCGAGCTTGCGAGCGCCTCATCGTCGAGTTTGTCCACAAGCTCGACCTCGGTGAGCCGGGTGATGTGGCCGATCTGTTCATCGACTCCGGGATCTGGGAGTGGGCGGAAGGCGACCGCCGGCTCCAAGGCCGTGACGCCCTTCGGTCGTACTTTGCCGGCCGACCAGCGGACCGGCTCTCACGCCGGATATGCACGAATGTCCTGGTCACCCTCACATCCGAGGCAACAGCCACCGCGACCACCTACTTCACGACCTATCGTGTCGCGGCTATACCAGTGGTCTCATCCCCCCGCGGGCCCCGACGCAGGTCGGCCACTACGAGGACACGTTCCTCAAGGCCGAAGGCTGCTGGCTGCTGGCTGCTGGCTGCTGGCTGCTGGCTGCTCAAGCCTCGTTCCCTGTATCTGGCCTTCGCTGGACCGACCGAGCGCCTCGAAACAGCCAAGGAGTGAGTGCCGCGCTGGATGTCCGAAGTCGGCAGTTAGCCGCAGGACATGGGGAAGATGTCAGGTCTTCCTGGTCCACTTGGACTGAGGCCCTTGGCGAGTGAGCCTGCGAGTCATGAGGGTGATGAGTACCCGAGTTCTGATCGGCAGACCCTGGAGCGTGCCAGAGCAGGTGCAGTCGAAGCCCCTCAAGAGAAGCGGCTGTGGCTGGCGCAGTAGCCGTACTCGGCCCACTTGGCCAGGTCGCAGCGCTTGACGGTCTCCCGTGAGCGTCCGCATTCCACAGCAGTGGAGTCCACGAGGCCGGAGCCCGTAAACCTCACGGACCCGGCCTGACGCACCACATACATGCCTCACGTTCCTAGACCCACATCACACTCGTGACCTGATAAAGCACCGAACGACGCTGGCCGCTGAGCCCACCGCAGCACCAGGGCGTCCCGGGCGGCCGGGACGTCGTGGGGCCCCGGGCGCGGGGCGGGGGCGGTGGTCGCCGGTCGGCCCCGGATTCAGCTCCGGGTGTCGCGTCGTTGGCGGCGAGCAGCTCGGCGAGCGATACGGCACGCGGCGCGGCGCGGCCCGGCGTTCGGTGGCGCCCGGCAGCTGCGTCCAGGGTTCCAACGGCGCACGCGTGGATCTTGGCACTCGGGTATCTGAGGGCCGCACGCGTCTTGCGGGTCGGTTGTTGCGTGCATGACGATACCTGCATGGTGAATCCAACGGGCACTTCCCGGCGCGCCCTGCTCGCTGCCTCCGCAGCCACGGCTGCCGTGGCTGTCACCTCCACCGGCGCTGAGGCTGCGGGCGAACGGGTCCAACTCGCCCCGCAGCCGCCCCCGCCGGAGCTGCGGGCCCTGCTCCGGGAGATCGACCACCGCCGCATCGAGGCGACCGTGCGGCGCCTGGTCGCCTTCGGTACCCGGCACACCCTGTCTGCTCAGGACGACCCCGAGCGCGGCATCGGCGCGGCCCGCGACTGGATCATGGCGCGGATGCGCGAGTACGCACGGGCGTCCGGCGGCCGGATGACGGTTGAGCTCCAGTCGTACGTGCAGCAGCCGGCCCCCCGTATTCCGGCCCCGACGCGGATCTCCAATATCGTCGCCACCGTGCGCGGCACGACGTCACCCGACCGCGTCTACGTCGTCTGTGGGCACTACGATTCCCGCGCCAGTGACGTCATGGACCACACCAGCGACGCCCCAGGAGCTGACGACGACGCCTCCGGGGTAGCCGTCGTGATGGAGCTGGCCCGCGTCATGGCCACCCGGCGCACCGGCGCCACGCTGGTCTTCGCCGCCGTGGCGGGCGAGGAGCAGGGCCTGTACGGCGCGGCCCACCTCGCCCAGAGCTACCGGGAACGGCGGGCCGACGTGCAGGGGATGTTCACCAATGACATCATCGGCAGCTCAACCGCCGACGACGGCAGCCGCGACCCGCACACCATCAGGCTGTTCGCCGAAGGTGTGCCCACCTCCGAGACCCCCCAGGAGGCCGAGGCACGACGCTCCGTCGGCGGCGAGAACGACTCGCCCTCGCGCCAGCTCGCCCGATTCGTCCAGGACGTCGCGGGGCCCGGGGTGAGCGGCATGAAGGTCCGCGTCATCTACCGCCGTGACCGCTATCTGCGCGGTGGCGACCACATCCCGTTCCTCGAGCGCGCCTACCCCGCGGCCCGGTTCACCGAGCCCGCCGAGGACTACGCCCACCAGCACCAGGACGTGCGCGTCGTCGACGGCAAGCAGTACGGGGACCTGCCCGAGTTCTGCGACTTCCCGTTCGTCGCGCGCGTAGCCCGCGTCAACGCCGCGACCCTGTGGAGCCTGGCCCAGGCCCCCGGCACACCGCGCGGCGCGAAGATCCTCACCGCAGCCCTGACCAACGAGACGGAACTGGTGTGGGAGCGGGGCCCTGAGCCGGACCTGGCGGGCTACGAGGTGGTCTGGCGCGAGACCACCGCAGAGGAGTGGACCCACACGACACCAGTGGGCGACACCACCCGCCACACCGTCGACCTGTCCAAGGACAACGTGTTCTTCGGCGTCCGCGCGGTAAACCGCGCAGGCCTGCGCAGCCCGGTGGCCTTCCCGGCCCCACAGCGCTGACCAACCCACGCGCTCCCCGCACACCATCAACCCAAGAACGGCGTCCCCACCAAGACGGTGACGTGGCACACCCCACGGGCACGCCCCACGGGCACGCCCCACGGGCACGCCCCACGGCGCGACGACCGCGCGCCGTTCGGCATGATGATGACCCCGCCCCCGGCCCGCCTTGGCCCGAGCCGCCCGGCCCGCGCAGCACGGGGCTGCCGTCACAGGCCCTACCGGCTGTCGGTGCACGCCGCCGTGGTGTGCCTGGCGGCCGTCATCATCGACCTCGTCATGGCGGGCTGGTGTTCCTCTACGACACATACGTGTCCGCTGCCTCTCTCTCGGACGTCAGGCAGCGTAGAACTCATGGGCGTGGCTGCCGCGTTACTCCACCCACGCGGATCGTCTGAGATGCCCTCGGGGTCGGCGGCGCCGGCGCCCTCAAGAAACACGACCGAGTTGGCTTCGTTGATGTCTAGTAACAGCACGTGGGTTCCGGCTCTGGCCCGCATCGTGTGGAGCGGTTGCTCTCCGTCACAGTGCTGCCACGGACAGGCGCTCCGTCGGTGACATCACCAGTTCCGGACGGTCCACGTGGTGGGCCGTGGTCGCGAGCCACAGGAGCTGTCGGCCTGGCATGTCGGAAGCGGCCAGTAGCCTCAGGCGCCATGGGCATTCAGATTGATGTAGTGGCGGGTTATCCGATCAACGATGAGATGGAGAGGGTGCTCGGCTTGGCCGAGGCGGTCGGCGAGCCCGTCTCTGTCACGTTCATGTGGGAGGGGCATGAAGAGTCGGAACGCGCGGTGCTGGTGCCCGCGGCCACGCTGGCGCTCTGGGAGCATTGGGCGCCCACCGCCTACCCGACGGGTGGAGCTGGGGGCGAGAACCCGGCTGTGGCGCAGGAGCCGGAACTGGCCCATCCAAAGGAATTCGGCGCGTTCACGCTCTTTCGTCGTCGCGTAGGAGGGCGTACGGCGGTTGCTCGCAAAGGCGTGGTGGTCGCCGAGCTACTAGACCCCGACGAGGCTCACTGGCTCCAGGACAAGGCCCGCAATGTCCGCCAAGGCTTCATGGACCCGAAGCAGAGGGCAGCGTTCGAGGAGTTCCTTGCCCGGCAGGCATCCCTACATGAACAGTGACGCGCCGACTCACGCTTCGTGGCTTTGCCATGGATCTACGGCTCTTGCCCGTTTCCTATGAAGTGGTGACACCCGGTCACGCCAACAGGTTTCGTTTGCGCAGGAGTTCGAAGCCTGCGCGATCCAACACCTAGCGCTTGAGTATCTTGATGCGGTTCCGCCTCGCCCGTCACTGGCCCTGGAACGTCAACCGGCACAGCCCAGTCGCACAGCATGGACCGCAAGGAGAGTGCCGCATGGATCACCGGGACGTTGACGCCGCCGTGGCACAGATGCTGCACGTGCTCAGTCCTCATACCGCCGAGGACTGGACGGTGCCGGCGGGACCGCTTGAATGGACCTGCTGGCAAACCGCAGCGCACATCGGCCACGACCTGCTGGCCTACGCAGGGCAGCTGGCAGCACAGCCCGCCGACGTCTACCTTCCCTTTGACCTGCACGTACGCCCCACCGCCTCACCGGCTGAGGTACTCCAGGCCATCACCGCCTGCGGCAGGCTGCTCAGCAGCGCGTTGGCCACGGCCAGCCCGGCCCTGCGTGCCTGGCACTGGGGGCCGTGCGACCCCGAGGGGTTCGCCGCGATGGGCGTCGCCGAAACTCTGCTGCACACCCACGACATCACGCAGGGACTGTCCGTGGACTGGCTACCACCAGCACCGCTGAGCGCAGCCGTACTCAACCGGCTCTTCCCCGCCGCCCCACCCGCGGACCCCACCCAGGTACTTCTTTGGTGCACCGGCCGCGGGGAACTCGACGGCTTCCCTCGCCAAACCTCATGGAGATGGGAAGCAGCACGATCGGACTGACCGAGCCTCCCCGGCGGACCCTCCCGGTCACAGCACTAGCGCAGGGATACGCGGTTCGTACCGACTCCTCGTCACGAGGGTCCTGGCGGCCGGGGTACTGCACTGCACGGCGTACACGTCCGCCAGCGGGGCAAGCTCACGGGCGAGCGGAAGGTCGCCGACCCTCCGGAGTGGGGCAGAGATACCACCCGCACGGAAGCGCCAGGTGCCGGGAAGAACTGCCGTAACCGAGATCTTCGCTCATCACGCACCCCCCGGCCGGGACTCGGGACACCGTACGGGGTGCAAAACGGTGGGCGCCGAGCGTCGCGCGCCCCGCTCGTTCGCCGTCGCCGATACACCCGACAGCGCCGATCCTGCCGTACCGGACCGGGAACGAAAACGCGGGAAATGGCTAGAGAACCGCGCTCCGCACGGTAGCGCCGTCAATCGGACTTGCGTGCCCGGACGCGCCCGGTACAGCGCGACCGCGTCCGCCTTGAACCCGGCGGAGCAGTGCTTCATCCCCACAGGGACTCCAATCTCCCGGACCATCAAGATCCAAATCTTTCTGGTACCCAATAACCCGGGGTCAGGGCCGCGCGCCGCCGGGCACCCCTTTTGTCCGCAACTACCTCTATTTCGAAGACTAATCCGTGGTTGCCCAGGCCCTTGCGGCTCGGGTAGCTTCGCGTCCGCAGGCTAATGATCTTTTCGTCTCTTCCGAGGTGAACCGGCGGCCGTGACGCCCCCAGCAAGTGATCAGCGCCGTGCCGGTGCCCCCTCGCCGGCACTGACCATGCTCGGACCGGACTTTCCGTTCTCCTACGACCGCTGGCTGCGGCATCCCGCCGGGCTGGGGGTCCTGCCCGCCGTCCAGCACGGGCGCGAGGTCGCCGTGGTCGGTGCGGGGATCGCGGGGATCACCGCAGCGTACGAGCTGATGCGGCTGGGTCTGCGTCCCGTGGTGTACGAGGCCGATGCGATCGGTGGGCGGATGCGCTCGGAGCCGTTTCCGGGGTACGCGGACCACCACGCGGAGATGGGCGCCATGCGCTTTCCCCGGTCGGCGAGGTCGCTCGCCCACTACATCGGTCTGGTGGGACTGCGGACACGGCCGTTTCCCAACCCGCTGGCCGCGGCCACCTCGTCCACCGTCGTCGATCTCGGCGGGGTTAGCCACCGGGCGCGTACCGTGAAGGATTTGCCGCCGGTGTTCCAGGAGGTGGAGGACGCCTGGAACAAGACACTGCTGGAGCTGGCCGAGCTGTCGGTGATGGACGACGCGCTGCGCCACCGCGAGGTGGATACCGTGAAGGCGGTGTGGAACCGGCTGGTTCCCGCGCTGGACGACCAGTCGTTCTACGGCTTCTTGGCGACGTCGCCGTTCTTCACCTCGTTCCGGCACCGGGAGATCTTCGGACAGGTCGGGTTCGGCACCGGCGGATGGGACACCGATTTCCCCAACTCGGTGCTCGATGTCCTGCGTCTCATATACACCGGTGCGAACGACGACCAGGAACAGATCGTCGGCGGTTGCCAGCAGCTTCCGGAGCGGCTTTGGGACCACCGGCCCACCGATTCGGCGCACTGGCCCCGGGGCACATCGCTCGCCGCGCTCCACGAGGGCGGTCTCCGGCCCGCCGTGACCGGCTTGGCCCGCATTCCGGAGGGCTTTCTCGTCGAGGACGCGGAGGGCGGGGCACGCCCGTACCCGGCGGTGGTCTTCACTGCTCCGCACCGAGTGCTGGTCACCAAGGTCGCCGGCGCGCGACGGCTGTTCTCCGCGGCGCACTGGACGGCGCTGGAGCGTACGCACTACATGTGCGCGTCCAAGCTCTGGGTGCTCGTCGACCGGCCCTTTTGGTACGAGCGGAGTCCGGAGACGGGCCACCCGCTGATGGGGATGACGCTCACCGACCGGGCGCCGCGCAGTGTCTATCTGCTCGACGACGGGCCGGACCGGCCCGCCGCGATGTGCCTGTCCTACACGTGGAACGATGACTCGCTGAAGTTTTCCGCGCTAGACCCCGGGGAGCGGCTGGAAACCGCGCTGAGGACGCTCGCGGACATCTATCCGGACGTGGACATACGCTCACACATCATCAGCGGCCCCATCTCGGTGAGCTGGGAGAACGAACCTCACTTCATGGGCGCGTTCAAGGCGAACCTGCCCGGCCACTACCGTTACCAGCGTCGGCTGTTCAGCCACTTCATGCAGGACGACGACACCCCACCCGGGGGGCGCGGTCTCTTCCTCGCCGGGGACGATGTGTCGTGGACCGGTGGTTTCGCCGAGGGAGCGGTGACCACCGCGCTCAACGCCGTGTGGGGCGCCGTCAGGCACCTCGGCGGCACCACGTGTCCTGAAAACCCCGGCCCGGGAGATCTGTTCGACCGGCTCGCGCCGGTCAACCTGCCCGAGTGAGGTAACACGCGATGAAGATCGCCTGCTGGCAAGCCGCGAGCCCAACAACCGACGACTGCCCGGACTCGATGCTGGCGCGGCTGTCCGACCAAGCGCGCCGCGCCGGCGAGCAGGGGGCCGAACTGCTGGTGACACCGGAGCTGTTCGCGACCGGTTACCCGCTGAGCGGCCGGCATGAGGACATCGAGGAGATCGGCCGTTCCTTCGCTGGCCGGGTCGAGGAGATCGCCGCGCGAACGGGAGTCTCCATCGTGTATGGCTGGCCGGAGACGTCCGGGGCGGCGCTCCACAACTCGGCCGATCTGGTGACTCCGACCGGCGGTACACAGGCCTCGTACCGTAAAACACACCTCTTCCGCAATGAGCAGGCGGGCTTCGCGCCGGGTGAGGTCCCGGTCGTACAGGCGCAGGTCGGCGGCATCACCGTCGGCCTCGCGATCTGCTACGACGTGGAGTTCCCCGAGGTGGTCCGGCAGCACTCCCTCGCGGGCACCGAACTGCTCGCCGTACCCACAGCCTTGATGCGCCCTTGGACGTTCGTGGCGGAGACCCTGGTGCCCGCCCGCGCCTTCGAGAGTCAGCTGTTCATCGCCTACGCGAACTGGGCGGGCGCCCACCGGGGCCTGCGGTACGCCGGTCTGTCCCGGGTGGCCGACCCGTGCGGCCGGGTACGGACGGCCGGTTCCGACGACGAGGAACTCCTCGTCGCCGAGATCCGGCCCGCAACGCTCACCCGGGCCCGCGCCACCACCCGCTATCTGCACGACCGGCGGCCCGAGTTGTACGCGAGGTAGGCCCGGCCACAGGACACCCTTCGTCATCCGGGCGGCGGCCGATGTGAAGGGCCGGCGCCCGTTCCCCCGGGCGGAAGACGCCGCCCGGGGGATAGCGCTCAGTGCTGCTCTCCGATCCCGGTGAGCCAGGTGTCCACGGCCTCCGCGACAAACGGGGCGTGCTCGCTCTCCAGGATGGAGAAGTGGTCACCGGGGACATCGACGACGGCGGACATCGAGGCGAGGCTGGTCTGCCAGGCCACGCCCTCCTCCTCCTGGACGATCGGCTCCGTGGCCCGTACGAGCAGGGCGGGCGCGGCGAGACCACCCGGCTCCCAGTCCATCAGCAGGCGCGTACAGATCCAGACGAAGGCAGTGATCTTCTCGAACCCGATGTTGTCGGTGTTGATGCCGTTGAACGACCGGCCGGCCAGATCGTTGTCCCACTTGTTGATGACCTTGTCGTTCATCCGGTACGAGTCGAGGAGCGCGACTCCGACCAGCGCTGCCCCGCGCTGTTCCAGCTCCTTCGCCAGCTCGTAGGCGACCACGCCACCGGACGAGGAGCCCGCCAAGGAGAAGGTCTCGTCCCCGACGTAGTCGATGATCGCGGTCGCCATGACGTCCATCAAAACCTCGGTGGTCGCGGGCAGGTCCTCCCCCTCGTCGAAACCGGGCGCCATCAGGGCCGAGACCCTGCGGGTGCCCGCGAACTCGGCCGCGAACCGCAGGTACACGTCCGGACCCGTCAAAGGCAGCGGCACCGGCGGGCAGATGCAGATGAGATGCGGGCCGGTGTCTCCGGGCGAGATCCGGACCACGGTGGGGCGTTTCGCGAGTTGGTCGGGCGTCTCGAACCGGGGCCGCAATACCGCGGCGCTCATCGCGAAATCGTGCGCCTCCGACACCCGGCGCTCCGCGACCGCACGCATGTACAAACGCCCCATGATGTCCTGCTGGGGCGCCTGCGGCGATTCCCCGGCCCCCCCGGCTGCTTCCCCGGCTGCCCCCGGGGAAGCAGCCGGGGACTGCGCAAGTACGGTCCCGAGGTAGGCGGCGAGTTCGTCGACTGTCGGATGGTCGAACACCAAGGTGACCGGCATCCGCAGGCCGGTCGCGGCGGCGAGCCGGTTCCGCAGTTCCAGGGCGGTCAGGGAGTCGAACCCCAGCTCGCGGAAGGCCTGGCGGCTGTCGATGTGCTCGGCGGAGGTGTGACCCAGCGTGGCGGCGACATGCGCGCGAACCAAATTTTGGAGCAACCCGGGCCGCTCCTCCGCCGGAGCTGCCGCCCAGCGCCGCGGGAAGCCGCCGTCGTCGTCCCTGCCGTCCTTCGCGGCCGGGCGGACAACCCCGCCGCCCAGGGAGCGCAGCATGGCCGGGAGGCCCCCCGGGCCGCGCAGCGCGGCCAGGTCGAGCCGGGCCGGCGCCAGGACCGCCTCGTCCGTACGCAATGCCTGGTCGAACAGGGCCAGGCCCTGCTCCACCGAGAGCGGCGGCAGCCCTGAACGGCTCAGCCGGCGCAGGTCGGCTTCGCTGAGGGTGCCGGTGAGGCCGACCTCCGTCGTCCAGGTGCCCCATGCCAGTGACACACCGGGCAGACCCGCCTGCCGGCGCCACTGCGCCAGGGTGTCCACGAAGACGTTGCCCGCCGCGTAGTTGCCCTGCCCCGGACCGCCAAGCAGCCCGGCCACGGAGGAGAAGACTACGAACATCGACAGGTCCCGGTCCCTGGTCAGTTCGTGCAGGTACCAGGCGGCGTCCACCTTCGGGGCCAGCACCCGGTCCATTCGCTCGGGTGTGAGCGAACCGATCACGCCGTCATCGAGTACACCGGCGGTGTGTACGACGCCGGACACGGGATGCTCCGCCAGCAGCGCGGAGAGAGCATCCCGATCGGACACATCGCAGGCGATCACCTGGACCCGTGCGCCGAGCCCGGTTAGTTCCTCGGCCAACTGGGCCGCTCCCTCGGCGCGTTCACCGCGACGGCTGGCCAGCAGCAGCCGCCGTACTCCGTGCGCACGGACCAAATGCCGTGCCAGCAAACCGCCCAGACCACCGGTACCGCCGGTAACCAGGACCGTTCCCTCCCTCGCGGCGAGAGCGGCGGGGGTGGCAGGAGCGGCGGTCGCGGCGGGGACGGCGGTCGGTGGTGTGTGGCGCTCCAGACGCGGCGTGCGCACCACCGGCCCACGAATCGCGGCCTGCGGTTCACCGGTCGCAACCACACCGTCCAGTAGGGGAATGTCGAGGCCGGCGGACGCGTCCAGGTCGATCAGGGTGATCCGATCCGGGTTCTCCGTCTGCGCCGAACGGATCAGCCCCCACACCGCCGAGCCGGGCAGATCGGTCACCGGGTCACCGGTGCCGGTGGTCACCGCCGACCGGGTGAGCACGATCAGCCTCGTGCGGTCGTAACGGTGGTCACCGAGCCAGCGCTGCAACTGCTCCAGTACCCATACGGTGACCTGGTGCGTCAGCGGTACCACGGCACCCTCGGGGTGGTGTGGTACGGCCAGTGCCAGGCACCCCGGGACCGGGGCCCCGGCTTCGACGGCGGAGGTCAGAGCGGCCAGGTCCGGATAGCCCGCTCCGTCACCGACGACGGCCCAGCCGTCGCTCGCGACGGCCCGGTCCACGCCCAGGTCCGTCCACCGCGGCGCGAGCAGCACCGTGTCCTGGGGTACGGCGGCGAAGTCTCCGTCCGGCAGCGGCCGGGCCAGGAGCGATCCGATCGACAGCACCGGCGCACCCGTGGCGTCAGCCACCGCGACGGAGACCTCGCCCTCACCGATACGGGTCAGACACACCCGCACGCGCGCCGCGCCCGAAGCACGCAGGACCACATCGGTGAACATGAACGGCAGCATGGCCGGGCTCGCCGAGCCTGCCGGGACCGCCGTGTCCCCGGCACCAGCCGGGCCCGCCGTGCCCAGTCCGGCGAACATCGCCGCGTGCAGCACCGCGTCCAGCAGCGCCGGGTGAATGCCGTAGAGCTGGGCCCGCGACTGCTCGGACCGGGGCAGCTCGACCTCGGCCCAGACCCGCTCGTCCAGCGTCCAGGCCCTGGTCAGCCCCTGGAACACCGGTCCGTAGACGATGTCGGAGCCGTCCTCGGAGGCCGGGCCGGTGGAATACACGCCCGAGACGTCGACGTCCGCCGCTCCGGTCGGGGGCCAGGGCGTACCGACTCCGTCGAAGGCGTCGCCGGTGGCCGTCGCACGGGTCAGCACGCCCGTCGCGTGCCGGGTCCAGACCTCGGCACCGTCCGAGCGAGCGTGGATGGCTACCGTCCACTGTTGTTCCTGCTGGTTCTGCCCCTGCCCCTGCCCGTGCTGCTCGGTAAGGAGTATCTGAATCTGGCAGTCTCCTTGTGCCGGGATGACCAGCGGTGCCTCCAGCACCAGTTCACCGACCTGGTCACAGCCCACGGCGTCCCCCGCCCGAACCGCCAACTCCACAAACCCGGTCCCGGGGAACACCACCATGCCCCGCACCACGTGGTCGGCGAGCCAGGGGTGCGAGCGCAGCGAGATCTGGCCGGTAAACAGAATCCCTCCGGAGCCGGGCACCGCCACCATCGCTCCCAACAGCGGGTGTTCGGCCGGGACGAGACCGGCCCCCGTCACATCTCCCACCGAGTTCAGCACATCGGGCCAGTACCGCTGGTGCTGGAAGGCGTACGTGGGCAGTTCGACCCGGCGAGCATCGAGACCACCGGCGAAGAGCGACCGCCAAGAGACGGGCACGCCGTGGACGAACAGTTCGGCCAGCGAGGCCACCATCCGCCGCGGACCACCCTCACCTCGACGCAAAGTGCCGACAACGACACCTTCAGCCCCGGCAGACATGGCGCACGTGTCCAGGATCTCCTGGAGCGGCGTGGTGAGTACGGGATGCGGACTGACCTCGACAAACACCTGGCGACCATCCGCGATCAACGCCTGGACAGCCTCCTCGAAGCGGACCGTCTCGCGCAGGTTACGCACCCAGTACGCCGCATCGGCCGTAGCAGCATCCAGGAGCCCTCCGGTGACGGAGGAGTACACGGGGACGGACGCCGACTGCGGCTGGACCGGCGCCAACTCTTCCAAAAGCCGGTCCCGGATCTCCTCCACCTGTGCCGAGTGCGAGGCGTAATCCACCGCGATCACCCGCGCACGGACACCGTCCGCCTCACACTCCGCCACCAACTCCCGCAACGCCACCACATCACCCGACACCACCACCGACAACGGACCATTCACCGCCGCCAACGACAACCGACCACCCCACCGCTCAACAAACACCACAACACGATCCGCAGACAGCGCCACAGCCGCCATCCCACCACCCTCACCCGCCAACGTGTCCGCAATCGCGCGGCTCCGCAACGCCACCACCCGCGCCCCATCGGACAACGACAGCCCACCCGCCATACACAACGCAGCAATCTCACCCTGCGAGTGCCCCACTACAGCAACCGGTTCCACACCACACGAGCGCCACAGCTTCGCAAGCGACACCATCACCGCCCACAGGACCGGCTGCACCACCTCCACCCGACCCAACGCCACCTCATCATCAAGCACATCCGACAAGGACCACTCCACGAACGGGGCAAGTGCCTCGGCACACTCCGCCATCGCCGTCGCAAAGACCTCCGACGCCGCCCACAACTCCCGCGCCATACCGACCCACTGGGCCCCTTGGCCAGGGAACACGAACACCACGCTCGCGTCCGCGCTCCCGGCCACCGCCCCCTGGACCACCTGCGCAACAGGCTCACCTGCCACCACCGCCCGCAGCCCGGCCAGCAGCTCCGCACGGTCACCACCGGTCACCACCACACGGTGATCGAACAGCGCCCGGCTGGTCACCAACGATCGCCCCACATCGACCGATTCGAGCCCGTCATCCGCATCGACCCAGTCCAACAACCGGGCCGCCTGACCACGCACCGCCTCAGCCGTCTTCCCCGACAGCACCCACGGCACGATCCCCGAGCCGATCAGACCAGTGCCGTCAGGCACAGACTCAGGGGCGGGCGCAGGCTCAGGAGTGGGGGCAAGGGTGGGCAGGGGCGCCGGCGCTTCGAGAATGACGTGCGCGTTCGTACCGGACAGGCCGAAGGACGACACACCGGCCCGGCGCGGGTGATCGTTCTCGGGCCAGGGGGTGGCCTCTGTCAGTAGCCGTACCGCACCCTGCGACCAGTCGACCTTCGATGACGGCGCGTCCACGTGCAGCGTCTGCGGCAGCACCCCGTATTCCATCGCCTTGACCATCTTGATGATGCCCGCGGCACCTGCTGCGGCCTGGGTGTGACCGATGTTCGACTTCAGCGAGCCCAGCCACAACGGCCGCTTATCCGGGCGGCCTTGGCCGTACGTCGCCAGCAGCGCCTGTGCCTCGATCGGGTCGCCAAGGACCGTACCCGTGCCATGCGCCTCCACCACATCCACCTCAGCGCCCGACAGCCCGGCGCCGGCCAACGCCTGCCGGATGACCCGCTGCTGGGCGGGACCGTTCGGCGCCGTCAAACCGTTCGACGCACCGTCCTGATTCACCGCGCTCGACCGCACGACCGCAAGCACCCGACGCCCATCACGCCGCGCATCCGACAACCGCTGCACCACCAGCACCCCGGACCCCTCAGCCCAGCCCGTGCCATCGGCAGAGTCCGCGAACGCCTTGCACCTGCCATCAGCGGCGAGCCCGCCCTGCTGGGAGAAGCCGATGAAGGTATCCGGAATCGCCATCACGGTCACACCGCCCGCGAGGGCCATGGTGCACTCCCCCGACCGCAGCGCCTGCGCGGCCAGATGCAGCGCCACCAGCGACGACGAACACGCCGTGTCCACCGTCATCGCCGGACCCTGCAAGCCCAGCGCGTAGGCGATGCGCCCCGAGACCACACTTTGCGAACTGCCGGTCATCAGATGCCCGGTGATGTCCTCCGCCGACCGGCCGGCCACCTCGCTGTAACCGGACTGGAACGCGCCCGCGAAGACTCCGACCGAACTGCCCGCCAGTTCCTGCGGATCGATCCCGGCGTGCTCCAGCGCCTCCCAGGACGTCTCCAGCAGCAAGCGCTGCTGCGGGTCCATGGCGAGGGCTTCGCGCGGCGGGATACCGAAGAAGCCCGCGTCGAACTCGCCCACGCCGTCGAGGAAACCGCCCTCAGCGGTGACCGAGGTGCCGGCGCCGTCCCCCAGGAGGCCGTCAAGGTCCCAACCACGGTCGTTGGGGAAGCCGGACACCGCGTCGCGGCCCTGCTCTACCAGGCCCCACAGCTCCTCGGGGCTGTCAACACCACCGGGATAGCGGCATGCCATCCCCACGATGACGATCGGGTCGTCGGCCACGGACACCAGCGGCGGCAGCGAAGACAGCGACCGCTGCTGCGTCAGCGGCGTGTCCTGGGCGCTGCCGTCACCGAGCAGGGACGCCAGGTGGCCGGCCAGGATCGTAACCGTCGGATAGTCGAACACCAGGCTGGCCGGCAGGCCGAGGCCGGTCACCGAGACGAGCCGGTTGCGCAGTTCCACCGCAGTCAGCGAGTCGAAGCCCAGTTCCTTGAACGCCTGGGCATTGTCCACACGTGCGGCGGAGCTGTGCCCCAGCACCGCGGCAACCTGCCCGCCGACCAGGTCGAGCAGGAAGCGGGGGCGTTCTCCCGCCGGTATGGCCGCCCAGCGCCCGGCGAAGCTGTCGGGGGCCCGGCGGTCGTCCCCGGCTGTCGGGCGGACGGCGCCGCGCGCGACGAGTGAGCGCATCATCGGCGGAACGCCCTGGGCCCGTAGCGCCGCGGTGTCCAGCCGGGTCAGGCCGACCACGGGCACATCGGCGCGCCATGCCCGGTCGAACAGCTCCAACCCCTGCTCCACCGACAGCGGCGGCATGCCGGACGCGCTCATCCGGCGCAGGCCGACGTCCGAGAGTGTGCCGGTCAGGCCGACTTCGGAGGTCCAGGCGCCCCAGGCCAGCGATACACCGGGGAGGCCGAGTTGCCTGCGGTGCTGTACGAGCGTGTCCATGAACGCGTTGCCCGCAGCGTAATTGCCCTGGCCGGGTCCGCCGAGCAGGCCGGCGAGGGACGAGAACACGACGAACAGTGACAGGTCCAGGTCGCGGGTCAGCTCGTGGAGGTGCCAGGCGGCGTCCGCCTTCGGGGCCAGCACCCTGCTCATCCGCTCGCCGGTCAGCGATCCGATGACGCCGTCGTCCAGCACACCGGCAGTGTGCACGACCCCCTGTACGGGGTAGGCCTCGGATACGGCTGCCAGCGCCACGGCGAGTGCCTCGCGATTGGAGGCGTCACAGGCCGCGACGGTGACCAGCGCCCCGTACTCGCCGAGTTCCCTCATCAGTTCCGGCGCTCCCTCCGTCCGCTCGCCGCCGCGGCTGAGCAGCAACAAGTGCCGGACTCCGTGGGCGCGCACCAGGTGACGGGCGACCAGGCTGCCCAGGCCGCCCGTACCGCCGGTGATCACCACTGTGCCGTCCAGCGGTGCGCCGGTTCCGCCGGCGGGGCCGCTCGGAGTCTCGTCGGTCGGTGTGTGCCGTACGAGGCTCGGTGTGAGCATCGCCCCCCGGCGTACCGCGATCTGCGGCTCACCGGTCGCGACGACGCCCGCCAGCAACGCGAGATCGAGGTCGAGTTCTGTGCCGACACTGGTGCCGGTGGCAGAGTCGGTGTCGGTGTCGGTGTCAGAGTTGGTGTCAGAGTTGGTGTCGGTGTCGGCGGGCTCCAGGTCGACCAGGGTGATCCGGTCCGGATTCTCCGACTGCGCGGAGCGGACCAGCCCCCAGACCGCCGCGGCGGGCAGGTCGGTCACCGGGTCGTCCTCGCCCGTGCTGACAGCCGCCCGGGTGACGACAGCGAGCCTCGTCTCGCTAAACCGCGCGTCGCCGAGCCAGTGTTGTATCTGCTCCAGCGCCCATGTGGTGGCCCGGTGCGTCGATTCCACCACCGGTCCCTCGGCGTGGTGGGGCACGGCGAGCACCGTGCATGGGGGTACGGGAGTGCCGCCGTCGATCGCCGTGATCAGGGCGTCCAGATCGGCGTAACCCGCTTCCGCGCGCACGCCGGCACCCACAACGGCCCAACCGTCGACCTGGAGGGTGTCGCCCCGGGCATCGGCCAAGGTGCCCTGTGGCCCGGCAGCGTCCATGCCGATCCACGCGGGCGCGAGCACAATCGTGTCCTGCGTCGCCGATACGAGCGCGCTGTCGGGCAGCGGCCTGGTGGACAGCGCCCCGATCGACAGCACCGGCGCCCCCGTGCCGTCCGCGACCGCCACGGAGAACTCGTCCCGCCCGGTGCGGGTCAGACACAGCCTCACCCGGGTGGCGCCCGAAGCACGCAGCACGACGTCATTGAACGTGAACGGCAGTCGCGCGGCCTCGCTGTCGTCCTCACCTTCCGCGAGGCCGGCCGCAGCCGGTTCGGCTGCCGAACCGGCTGCCGAACCGGCTGCCGGGCCGGCGAACACCGCCGCGTGCAGGACCGCGTCCAGCAAGGCCGGGTGGATACCGAACGCCGCTGCCCGGAGCCACTGCGCCTCGGGCAGTTCGGCCTCGGCCCACACCCTCTCCCCCTCGGTCCACGCTCCGGTAAGACCCTGGAAGACCGGCCCGTAGACCACGTCCGTACCTGCGCCTTCGGCGTAGATCCCGGAGATGTCGACGGCTGTCGCCTCGGTGGGGGGCCATGCGGAGCCAGGTGCGTCGAAGACATCGTCCATGCATACGCGGCCGGTGAGCAGGCCGGTGGCGTGGCGTTTCCACACGTCGTCGCCGTCGGGTCGGGCATGGATCGCAACAGCCCAGTGCCCCTGCTCGCGCTCGGTGAGGACGACCTGGACCTGGCAGCCGCCCCTGGCCGGGAGCACCAACGGCGCCTCCAGAACCAGTTCGCTCAGCCGGCCACAGCCCACGGCGTCCCCCGCCCGGACCGCCATCTCCACAAACCCGGTCCCGGGAAACACCACCATCCCCCGCACCACATGATCTGCCAGCCACGGATGCGACCACACCGACACCCGACCCGTGAACAACATCCCACCCGACTCGGGCAGAGCGACCATCGCCCCCAGCAACGGATGATCGGCCGAGGCAAGACCCGCCCCCACCACATCGCCAACCGACGCCGAGGCCTCGGGCCAATACCGCACACGCTGAAACGCATACGTCGGCAGCGCCACCTCGCGCGCACCGGCACCGGCGAACACCGCTCTCCACTCAACGGGAACGCCCCGGACGAACAGCCGGGCGGCTGCTGACAGCAGCGCGGCGTCCTCGGGACGGTCGGGCCCGCGCAGCGCGGCGACGGCGGTGACGGACTCGGAGCAGGTCTGCTGCGCCAGCGCGGCCAGCGCCCCGTCCGGTCCGACCTCCACCAGCATGTGTACGCCCAGCGCCTCCAGCCGGCGCACGCCATCAGCGAAGCGGACCGTCTCCTGGACCTGACGCACCCAGTAGGCCGGGGTGCGGAGCACCTCACCGTCAGCGAGCTCGCCGGTCAGGGTCGAGACCACCGGAATGCGGGGCCTGCTCCACGACAGGCCGCTCAGCACCTGCTCGAACTCGTCGAGCATGGGCTCCATCAGCGGCGAGTGAAACGCGTGCGATACCCGGAGCCGGCTTGTCCGGCGTCCCCGGCCGGCGAACTCGCCCGCAATGCGCAGGACTTCGGCCTCATCGCCCGCGATCACCACCGACTCGGGGCCATTGACCGACGCCACCGACACCCGATCCGACAGCGCACCCGCGACTTCGCCCTCACCGGCCTCCAGCGCGACCATCGCCCCGCCGGCCGGCAGCGCCTGCATCAGCCGGCCGCGCGCCGCCACCAAACGGCACGCGTCCGCCAAGGACAGCACACCCGACACATACGCGGCACAGACCTCCCCCACCGAGTGGCCGAGCAGATAGTCCGGGGTCATTCCCCAGGACTCCAGCACCCGGAACAGCGCCACCTCCACCGCGAACAACGCCGGCTGCGCCCAACCCGTCCTCTTCAACAGCCCCGGGTCATCACCCCACATGACCTCGGTCAGCGGCCGGTCCAGATGCTGATCCAGCTCCGCCAGCACGCCGTCCAACGCCTCCGCGAATACCGCCGATGACTCGTACAACCGCCGCCCCATACCCAGGCGCTGCGTACCCTGACCGCTGAACAACACGCCCACACCGGACGACGGTCGCACCTGGCCCTGAACCACCTGTGCCGCCGACTCACCTGCCACCACGGCCCGCAGCCCCGCGAGCAACTCTTCTTCGTCGGCGCCCGTCACCACCGCCCGGTGGTCGAACCGGGTCCGGGTGGTCGCCAGCGACCAGCCCGCGTCCCTCAAGTCCGAAATGTTTGGTACGTCCGGCGTCTCCAGCGCCTCCCGGACGCGTTCGGTCCCGTACCACTCCAGCAGTCGGGCAGCCTGCGCGCGTACCGCCTCGGGGGTCTTCCCCGACAGCACCCACGGAACCACGTCCCGGACCAGCGCGGCGGAGGGCGCACTGTCCTTATCGGGCGCGTGCGCTGCGAGCGGAGTGACCGGTTGCGGAGCTTCCAGGATGACGTGGGCGTTGGTGCCCGACACTCCGAACGACGACACGCCCGCCCGGTACGGCCTGCCGGTCTCGGGCCACGTAACGGGCTCGGTCAGCAGCCGCACCGCACCCTGCGTCCAGTCGACCTTCGACGACGGCGCGTCCACGTGCAGCGTTCGGGGCAGCACCCCGTGTTCCATCGCCTTGACCATCTTGATGATGCCCGCGACTCCGGCAGCGGCCTGGGTGTGGCCCAGGTTGGACTTCAGCGAGCCCAGCCACAACGGCCGGCCCGCCGGACGCTTTTGGCCATACGTCGCCAGCAGCGCCTGCGCCTCGATCGGGTCACCGAGCACCGTACCCGTACCGTGCCCCTCCACCACATCCACCTCAGCAGCCGACAACCCAGCACCGGCCAACGCCTGCCGAATCACCCGCTGCTGCGCCGGACCATTCGGCGCCGTCAAACCATTCGACGCACCGTCCTGGTTGACTGCGCTGGACCGTACGACCGCCAGCACCCGACGGCCCTCCCGGCGGGCGTCCGACAACCGCTGCACCACCAGCACACCAGCGCCCTCAGCCCACCCCGTGCCATCGGCCGCATCCGCGAACGCCTTGCACCGACCGTTGTGTGCCAGCCCGCCCTGAAGGGAGAACCCGATGAACGCGTCCGGAGTCGCCATCACGGTGACTCCGCCGACCAGAGCGGTCGAGCACTCTCCGGACCGCAGCGCCTGCGTAGCCCAGTGCAACGCCACCAGCGACGACGAACACGCCGTGTCCACCGTCACCGCCGGACCGTGCAACCCCAGCGTGTACGCCACCCGACCCGACAGCACACTGAGCGAGGTCCCGGTGACCAGCTGACCAGCCAGTTCCGCGCCGGACCGGCCCGCCACCTCCGCGTAGTTCGACACCATCGCGCCCATGAACACCCCGGTCGAGCTGCCGGCGAGAGAAGTCGGCTCGATGCCCGCGTGCTCCAGCGCCTCCCACGAGGTCTCCAGCACCAACCGCTGCTGCGGATCGGTCGCCATCGCCTCACGCGGGGAGATCCCGAAGAAGGCCGCGTCGAACTCGCCCGCAGCGTCGATGAATCCGCCCTCGGCGGTGACCGACGTACCCGAGCCTGGGCCGTCCGGACCGAACAGCCCGTCCAGGTGCCACCCCCGGTCCGTGGGGAACTCCGCTACGGCGTCCCGCCCCTCGTTCACCAGGCTCCACAGCTCGTCCGGGTTCGAGACTCCGCCGGGCAGCCGGCAAGCCATGCCGACGATCACGATCGGGTCGTCCGTCGCCGACACCACCGGTGGCAGACTCGTGTCCTGGACGCGGGCACCGTCGCCGTCGCCGTCGCCGTCGCCGTCGCCGTCGCCGTCGAGCAGGTTCGCGACGTACTCCGACAGCCCCACGATCGTGGGGTAGTCGAAGACGAGGGTGGCGGGCAGGCGGAGTCCGGTCACTGTGGCGAGCCGGTTACGCAGGTCCAGCGCGGTCAGCGAGTCGAAGCCCAGCTCCTTGAGCTGGCGTCCCGTATCGATCTGGGTGGCGGAGGTGTGCCCGAGGACCGCGGCGGCGTGGCCATGGACCAGGTTAACGAGGAACCGTGAGCGGTCCTCGGCCGGAATCATGGTCCAGCGGCGGGCGAAGCTGTCCGCATCATGCCGCTCGTCCCCAGCGGACGGCCGTACCACACCGCCTCTCACCAGGCTCTTCATCAGGGGCGGGATGCCACCCTGCGTTCGGAGTGCCGCCAGGTCCAGCCGGGCCAGGCCCACAACGGGCTCATCGGCCGCCAGCGCCCGGTCAAAGAGGGTGAGTCCCTGCTCGGCCGACAGCGGGAACATTCCCCTGCCGTGCAGTCGGCGCAGGTCCGCGTCCGAGAGCGTCCCGGTCAGCCCGATCTCGGACGTCCAGGCGCCCCAGGCCAGTGACACTCCGGGCAGCCCCGCCTGCCGGCGCCACCGCACCACGGTGTCCGCGAAGACGTTGCCCGCCGCGTAGTTGCCCTGCCCAGGACCGCCGAGCATTCCGGACAGCGACGAGAACACGGCGAACAGCGAGAGGTCGAGGTCCTGGGTCAGTTCGTGCAGATACCAGCTCGCGTCCACCTTCGGCGCGAAAACGTGACCGATCCTCTTCGGAGTGAGTGAGGAGATGACCCCGTCGTCCACCACACCGGCCGTATGGACGACGCCGGAGACCGGATGCTCCGCGAGGACACGGGCGAGTGCGTCCCGGTCCGACACATCGCAGGCCACCACCACGACCCTGGCCCCCAACTCGGTGAGCTGCTCGACCAGTTCGGCCGCTCCCTCGGCACGCTCGCCCCTACGGCTGACCAGCACCAGATCCCGGATTCCGTACGCACGCACCAGGTGGCGCGCCACCAGTCCGCCCAGGCCGCCGGTACCGCCGGTGATGAGGACCGGGCCCCGCACCGAGGCGAGTTCGACGGTGCGGGAGGTCTTACGGATGAGACGCGGAACGCGCAGGGACGTCCCTCGAATCGCGCAGTACGGCTCGTCCGCCGCCACCGCGCGGGCGAGGACGGCGAGGGCCGGACCGGAGTCCACATCGACGAGGGTGATGCGGTCCGGATTCTCCGACTGGGCCGAGCGGATGAGGCCCCAGACCGCCGAGGCGGGCAGATCCGCCACCCGGTCGTCATCGCCGGTGCTCAGCGCCCCCCGGGTGACCACGACCAGCCGCGTCTCCGCATACCGCTGCTCACCCAGCCAACGCTGCACTTGCTCCAGTACCCATCCGGTGACCTGATGGGTCGATGCCACCACCGGCTCCTGCGGGCGGTGCGGCACGGTGAGCACCAGGCAACGCGGCACGGGAACGCCGGCTTCGACCGCCGCACTCACCGCGGCCAGATCGGGGTACTCCGCGCCCGGCCCCACCACGACCCAGCCATCGGTCCTGACGACCGGACCCGCGTCGCTACCGAGGTCCGTCCATCGCGGCAGGATCAGTGACGCGTCCTGCGACCCGGCGCCGATGTCACCCTCCGGCAACGCGCGGGTCGTCAGCGATCGGATCGCCAGAACGGGGGCGCCCGTGAAGTCCGCCACCGCGACACTCAACTCGTCGGGCCCGGTGCGGGTCACGCGAGCGCGCACGCGGGTCGCGCCGGAAGCCCGGAGAGCGACATCGGTGAGGAGGAACGGTAGGGACGCGGTCGGCGCGGATTCCGGGGCACCGAGCATGGCGGCGTGCAGCACCGCGTCCAGCAGGGCCGGATGGAGTCCGTATGCCGCTGCCCCACCCAGCTGCGCCTCGGGCAGCTCGACCTCGGCCCACACGCTGTTCCCATCGGCCCACGCCCGGGTCAGCCCCTGGAACATCGGCCCGTACACGACCTCGCTGTCGGCGGCCGGTGCGTACAGCCCCGAGGTGTCGCACGCCGCCACACCAGCGGGCGGCCAGGACGAGGCGAGCCCCCCGAAGTCATCGGCGTCGTCGGTGTGATTGGGGTGGTCGGTGTGATCGGTATGGTCCCGATGAGTCAGTACGCCTGTGGCGTGCCGCGTCCACATCTCGTCATCATCGGGGCGGGCGTGGATCGCGATCGCCCAACTGTCCTGCTTCTGACCCGCGTTCTGCTGCTTCCGCTCGGTGAGTACGACCTGAATCTGGCAACCGCCCCTGGCCGGGAGCACCAACGGCACCTCCAGCACCAGTTCACCGACCTGGTCACAGCCCACGGCGTCCCCCGCCCGAACCGCCAACTCCACAAACCCGGTCCCGGGGAACACCACCATCCCCCGCACCACATGATCTGCCAGCCACGGATGCGTCCCCAGCGACATCCGCCCCGTGAACAACATCCCACCGGACTCAGGCAGAGCAACCATCGCACCGAGCAAAGGGTGTCCGGCCGTGGCCAGGCCCGCCCCCACCACATCTCCGACCGATGCCGGGGCATCGGGCCAGTACCGCTCACGTTGGAACGCGTACGTGGGCAGTTCGACCCAGCGGGCATCGAGACCACCGGCGAAGAGCGACGACCAGGAGACAGGCACGCCGTGGACGAACAGTTCGGCCAGCGAGGCCACCATCCGCCGCGAACCACCGTCATCTCGGCGCAAGGTGCCCACAACGATACCCTCGGTGCCAGCGGACGCGGCGGACACGTCCAGGATCTCCTGGAGCGGCGTGGTGAGTACGGGATGCGGACTGACCTCGACAAACACCCGCCGACCATCCGCGATCAACGCCTGGACAGCCTCTTCAAACCGTACGGTCTCGCGCAGGTTACGCACCCAGTACGCCGCATCAGCCGTAGCAGCATCCAGGAGCCCTCCGGTGACGGAGGAGTACACCGGCACCGACTGTGCCTGCGGACGCACCGACGCCAACTCTTCCAGAAGCCGGTCCCTGATCTCCTCCACCTGCACCGAGTGCGAGGCGTAATCCACCGCGATCATCCGGGCACGGACACCGTCCGCCTCACACTCCGCCACCAACTCCCGCAACGCCACCACATCACCCGACACCACCACCGACAACGGACCATTCACCGCCGCCAACGACAACCGACCACCCCACCGCTCAACAAGCACCACAACACGATCGACGGGGAGCGCTACAGCCGCCATCCCACCACCATCACCCGCCAACGTGTCCGCAATCGCCCGGCTCCGCAACGCCACCACCCGCGCCCCATCGGACAACGACAACCCACCCGCCACACACAACGCAGCAATCTCACCCTGCGAATGCCCCACCACAGCAACCGGCACCACACCACACGAACGCCACAACCTCGCAAGCGACACCATCACCGCCCACAAAACCGGCTGCACCACCTCCACCCGACCCAACGCCACCTCATCACCCAACACATCCCACAACGACCACTCCACAAACGAACCAAGAGCCTCCGCACACTCCGCCATCCCCGCCGCGAAAACCTCCGACGCCTCCACCAACTCCCGCGCCATACCCACCCACTGACCACCCTGACCCGGGAACACAAACACCACACCCGAACCCGCCCAGGCGGAGACACTCCCCTGCGAAATTCCTGACGCGGGCTCACCGGCCACCACCACCCGCAACCCGGCCAACAACTCCGCACGGTCACCACCGGTCACCACCACACGGTGATCGAACAGAGCCCGGCTGGTCACCAACGACCGCCCCACATCAACCGATTCCAGCCCGGGATTCACCTCGGCCCAATCCAGCAGCCGGGCCGCCTGACCCCGCACCGCCTCAGCCGTCTTCCCCGACAGCACCCACGGCACCGCACCCCGCACAACTGGCGGCGCCAGTACGAGGTCCGGCTCGGCCTGGGGCTCGTTCTCTGTCTCGTTCGCAGTCTCGGTCTCGGTCTCGGCGACGGCTTCGAGAATGACGTGCGCGTTCGTCCCCGATACCCCGAAGGACGACACACCCGCCCGACGAGGACGGCCGTTATCCGTCCACTGCGTCGCCTCGGTCAGCAGCCGTACGTCGCCCTGGGACCAATCCACCTTCGACGACGGAGCGTCCACATGCAGGGTCCGCGGCAGCACACCGTGCCGCATCGCCATGACCATCTTGATCACACCGGCCACACCTGCGGCGGCCTGCGTGTGGCCAATGTTCGACTTCAGGGAGCCCAACCACAACGGCCGTTCATCTGGGCGGCCTTGGCCGTACGTCGCCAACAGCGCCTGGGCCTCGATCGGGTCGCCAAGGACCGTACCCGTACCGTGCCCCTCCACCACATCCACATCCGCTGCCGACAACCCGGCACCGGCCAACGCCTGCCGAATTACCCGCTGCTGCGCCGGACCGTTCGGCGCCGTCAAACCATTCGACGCACCATCCTGATTCACCGCACTCGACCGCACGACTGCCAACACCCGACGACCCTCACGCCGCGCATCCGACAACCGTTGCACCACCAGCATTCCGGCGCCCTCGGACCACCCGGCGCCGTCAGCACCGTCCGCGAACGCCTTGCACCGACCGTCCGCCGCCATGCCCCCCTGTGACGAGAAGCCAATAAAGGTACCGGGGGTGGCCATGACCGTGACGCCGCCGACAAGGGCCATGGGGCACTCCCCCGACCGCAGCGCCTGCGCGGCCAGGTGCAGGGCGACCAGGGACGACGAGCACGCGGTGTCGACCGTCAGCGCCGGGCCCTGAAGACCGAGTACGTACGCGACCCGGCCCGACGCCACACTCTGGGAACCACCGGTAATCAGATGGCCGGCCATGTCCTCGCCGGACTGGCCCGCGACCTCGGTGTACCCCGAAGGGAACGTGCCGATGAAGACCCCGGCCGGGGTGTCCGCCAAGGAGAGCGGGTTGATGCCCGCGTGCTCCAACGCCTCCCACGACATTTCGAGCAGCAACCGTTGCTGCGGATCGGTCGCCACCGCCTCACGCGGCGAAATCCCAAAAAACCCCGCGTCGAACTCACCAACGTCCGTCAGGAAGCCGCCTTCCGCGGTGACGGACGCGCCGGAGCCGGCCAACTCGTCCAGGTCCCAGCCGCGGTCGGTGGGAAAGCCGGACACCGCGTCCCGGCCGTTCGCCACCACATCCCACAGCTCGTCGGGGTTCGATACGTCACCGGGGAAGCGGCAAGCCATGCCGACGATCGCGATCGGCTCGGTCTGCCGGTCCTCGACCTCGCGCAGCCGTCGTTGCACCTCACGGGAGTCCGCGATCGACCGCTTGAGGTAGGAACGAAGCTGCTCTTCGTTGGACATCGGTTGTCAACTCCTAAAGAAATCTCGCGCTGAACGGACCCACGGGAGGAATGACCGAACTCCCGGACTAATCAATCCCTTGATCGACGAAGGCGAAGAGGTCTTCGTCGGTCGCGGTGGCGACATCGTCGAGGTCCGTCTTCTCCGACTCACCGCACAGGTCGAGAATCTCCCGAAGGCGCTCGGCGATCCGGTCGCGGTCCGCCGCGTCGGCGGCCACCGCGTGGAGGGTCGCCTTGAGGTTGTTCAGGTACGTCAGTACCGTTTCGGTCGGCGATGGTTCATCGGTCTTGATCTGCTCGTGCAGGTAGGTGACCACCCGTCCCGGAGTCGGGTGGTCGAACACCAGGGTGGCGGGCAGGCTCAGCCCGGTCGCGGTGGCGAGCCGGTTGCGCAGTTCCACCGCCGTCAGCGAGTCGAACCCGAGATCCCGGAAGACCTGGCCACCGCCGATGGCGTCGGGCGACGCATGGCCGAGGACCGCGGCGGCGTGGCCACGAACCAGCTCCAGCAAAAACCCAGCGCGCTCGTCGACCGGTACCGCCGCCCACCGCTGGGTGAAGCTGTTGCCGGAACCGGGCTGCTCGTGCCGACTACCGTTCCGGCGGAACCGGCCGCCGCCCACGTCGGAGGAGCGGTTCGCCATCGGGAGCCCCGCCGCGCCGCGCCACCGGGTCAGCCCCACCACGGCCCGGTCGGCGAGGAGTGCTTGGTCGAACAGGTCCAGCCCCTGTGTCACCGACAGCGGCAGCATCCCCGCCCCGGCCATGCGCTCAAGGTCAAGGTCCGACAGGGTCCCGGTCAGCCCGACTTCGGTGGTCCACGACCCCCATGCCATGGACACTCCGGGTAGGCCCTCCTGGCGGCGCCACTGTACGAGTGTGTCTGCGAAGACGTTGCCCGCGGCGTAGTTGGCCTGACCCGGACCACCCAACAAACCTGCCAAAGACGAGAACACCACGAAGAACGACAATTCCTTCTCGCGGGTCAGGTCGTGTAGATGCCAGGTGGCGTCCACCTTCGGCGCCAGCACCCGGTCCAATCGTTCACCGGTCAGCGACCCGATGACCCCATCGTCGAGCACTCCCGCCGTGTGCACCACACCGGTGATCGGATGCTCATCGGGAACAGCAGCCAACAACGCAGCCACAGCAGACCGATCAGACACATCACACGCCACCACAGTCGCCCGCGCACCCAACTCGGTCAAATCCTCGACCAACTCAGCCGCACCCTCGGCCTGTGCACCCCGCCGACTAACCAACACCACATGCCGCACACCATGAACCCGCACCAAATGCCGAGCCACCACACTACCCAAACCACCCGTACCACCCGTCACAACCACCGTGCCCGCAGAATCCACCACCCCTGGCATCGTCAACACAAGCTTCCCCGTATGCCTGGCCTGACTCATCAACCGAAAAACCCCACGCGCCTGACGAACATCAGACGACACCACCGGCAACGGACACAACACACCCGCCTCAAACAACACCATCAACTCACCCAACATCTCACCAATCCGCTCCGGACCAGCATCAATCAAATCAAACGCCTGATACCCCACACCCGGCCGAACCGCCTGAACATCATCCACCGAACGAACATCCGTCTTACCCATCTCAATAAACCGACCACGATCAGCCAACACCCGCAACGACGCATCCACAAACTCACCCGCCAACGAATTCAACACCACATCCACACCACGCCCCCCAGACACACCAAGAAAACGCTCCTCAAAACCAAGCGAACGCGACGAACCAATACGATCACCATCCACACCCAACGAACGCAACACACCCCACTTACTCTCACTCGCCGTCGCAAACACCTCCAACCCGAAATGACGCGCCAACTGAATCGCCGCCATCCCCACACCACCCGCACCCGCATGAACCAACAACGACTCACCCGACACCACACCCGCCAAATCCACCAACCCGTAATACGCCGTCAAAAAAGCAATCGGCACCCCCGCCGCCTCCACAAACGACCAACCCTCCGGCACCCCCACCACAAGACGCTCATCCGCCACCACCACCGGACCAAACCCACCAGAAACCATCCCCAACACCCGATCCCCCACCCCCACACGCGACACACCCGACCCAACCTCCAACACCACACCAGCAACCTCACCACCCAACAAACCCGCATCCCCCGGATACATCCCCAACGCACTCAACACATCACGAAAATTCACACCCGCCGCACGCACCCCAACCCGCACCTCACCCACACCCAACACACCCGCCAACCCAGGAACCGCCACCAACGACAACCCCTCCAACGACCCACCCACCACCGACTCCAACCGCCACAACCCACCCACCGGCGGAACAAGACCACCCACCCCCACACCCACACCCTCAACCAACCGCAAAACCCGCACCACCCCACCACGAACCACCACCTGCGACTCACCACAAGCCACCGCCCCCGCCACAACCACCAAATCCACACCAGAACCCGAACCCACACCCACACCAGAACCCGCACCCGCACCCGCGTCCACATCCGAGACACTGTCCAGGTCAACCAGAACAAT
The DNA here is from genome assembly GCF_014203645.1 of Streptomyces zagrosensis. Classification (GTDB taxonomy): domain Bacteria; phylum Actinomycetota; class Actinomycetes; order Streptomycetales; family Streptomycetaceae; genus Streptomyces; species Streptomyces zagrosensis. The sequence goes on from NZ_JACHJL010000020.1 coordinate 135,515, forward strand.
CCGGTCAGGATTCTCCGACTGCGCCGAACGAACCAACCCCCACACCGCCGCCCCCGGCAAATCAGTCACCACATCACCCCCACCCACAGTCACCGCACCCCGAGTAACAACCACCAACCGGGAATCAACCAACCGCACCGCACCCAACCAACCCTGCACCTGCTCCAACACCCACCCCGTCACCTCATGCACCCGACCCACCACAAAACCCGACCCCGACTCACAAGTACGCGGAACCACCAGCACCACGCTCCGCGGAACCGGCATGCCGTACTCAACCGCGCTGCTCAAAGCAGCGAGATCGGCGTAGTCGGCCGAAGGGCCCACCGTGGTCCAGTCGTCGGTGAGCGGAGTCCGGTCGGTGGCACTGACATCCGTCCAGTGCGGGGTGAGAACCACGGTGTCCTGTGCATCGACTCCGAGCGTGCCAGCGGGCAGTTGGCGAACCAGCAACGATCCGATGGACAGCACCGGCGCTCCGGTGCGGTCGGCCACTGCCACGGAGACCTCGTCGGCGCCGGTACGGGTGAGGCACACGCGTACCCGCGTCGCGCCCGAGGCCGTCAGCTCCACCTCCGTGAACATGAACGGCAACCGTGCCGACTCGGCCGGGGCGAGCCCGGCGAACGTCGCCGCGTGCAGCACCGCGTCCAGCAGCGCCGGATGAACGCCGAACGCCCCCGCCCCGGCCCGTTGCGGCTCGGGCAGCTCCACCTCGGCCCATACGCGATCGCCCTGGGTCCAGGCCCTGGTGAGTCCCTGGAAGGCTGGTCCGTAGGCGAGGTCGGTGTCCGCGCCCGAACCGTAGATGCCCGAGGTGTCCACCGCCGAGGCGCCGTCTGGCGGCCATGCCCCGTCGAAGACCGTACCGTCACCGGCGGTGGTGGTCCCGTGGGTGCCACTGTCGGTGAGGACACCGCTGGCATGGCGGGTCCACGTCTCGCCGCCGTCCGGGCAGGCATGGACGGCTACGGCCCAGCCCTGCTCCCGCTCGGTGAGGACTACCTGTATCTGGCAACCTCCCTGGGACGAAAGCACCAGTGGTGTTTCCAGGACCAGTTCGACGACCCGGTCACAGCCCACGGCGTCACCCGCGCGTACCGCCAGTTCGACGAACCCGGTGCCGGGGAAGACGACCTTCCCCTGTACGACGTGGTCGGCCAGCCAGGGGTGGGTGTGGAGCGACAACTTTCCGGTGAGCAGCGTTCCGCCGGACTCGGGCAGAGCGACCATAGCGCCCAGGAAGGGGTGCTCGGCCGGTCGGAGCCCGGCCGCTGCCACATCACCGACGGTGGTGGGGATGGTCGGCCAGTAGCGCCGGCGCTGGAACGCGTACGTGGGCAGCTCCACCCACCGGGCGCCGGCACCTGCGAAGAGCGGCTCCCAGGTGAGCGGCGCGCCCACGGTGAACAACCGGGCAGCGGCCTCGACCAAGGCGGTGTCCTCGGGGTGGTCGTCGCCGCGCAGCAGGGCGACGGCGGTGACGGCCTCGGTGCAGGTCTGCTGCGCCATCGCAGCCAGCACACCACCCGGACCCGCCTCGATCAGTGTCCGTACACCCAACGACTCCAACCGCCGCACACCATCAGCGAACCGGACCGTCTCCCGCACCTGACGCACCCAATACGCCGGAGCAGAGAACACCTCCGCATCCACCAACTCCCCCGTCAACGCCGACACCACCGCAATCCGCGGCGCACCCCACACCAACGTCCCCAAAACCTGCTCAAACTCAGCAAGCATCGGCTCCATCAACGACGAATGAAACGCGTGTGACACCCGCAACCGGCTCGTCCGCCGCCCCATAGCTCCGAACATCTCGGCGATCTCCAAGACTTCGGTCTCGTCCCCCGCCAGCACAACGGAATCGGGACCATTAACCGCCGCAACCGATACCCGATCCGACAACACATCGGTGAACTCATCCTCAGCACCCTGAACGGCAACCATCGCGCCACCGGCAGGCAACGCCTGCATCAACCGGCCACGCGCCACCACCAAACGACAGGCATCCGCCAACGACAACACACCCGACACATACGCGGCAGCGACCTCACCCACCGAATGACCCAACACATAATCCGGAACCACACCCCACGACTCCACCACCCGAAACAGCGCCACCTCCACCGCAAACAACGCCGGCTGCGCCCAACCCGTAGCCTCCAACAACCCGGCGTCATCACCCCACATCACCTCGGTCAACGACCGATCCACATGCAGATCCAACTCGGCGGCCACCGCATCCAACGCCTCCGCGAACACCGCCGAGCGTACGTACAGCCGCCTGCCCATACCCAGGCGCTGCGCGCCCTGACCGCTGAACAGCACTCCCACGCCACCGCTCACCGGGGCCTGACCTTGCACCACCTGCGTCGCGGGGGTGTCCGTCACCAAGGCCCGCAGTCCGGCCAGCAGTTCGTCACGATCTGCGCCGGTGACCACCGCGCGATGCTCGAACACGGAGCGGGTGGCCGCCAGCGACCAACCCGTGTCCAGCACATCGAGGCCGAGGTCGGCGCTCGCGAGGTCCAGCAAGCGGGCGGCCTGTCCGCGTACCGCGTCGGCGGTCCGGCCGGACAGGACCCACGGCACCACGGCCCGCACCAGACCGGACGCGGGGTCGGCCTCCGCGGTCTCGTCCTCGGCCGCGGTCTCGGCGGGTGCTTCGAGGATCACGTGGGCGTTCGTGCCCGACACGCCGAAGGCCGATACTCCGGCGCGGCGCGGACGGCCGGTCTCCGGCCACGGTGTCGCCTCGGTCAGCAGCCGTACCGTCCCCTGCGTCCAGTCGACCTTCGAGGACGGGGCGTCCACGTGCAGGGTGGGCGGCAGCACACCGTGCCGCATCGCCATGACCATCTTGATGATGCCCGCGACTCCGGCGGCGGCCTGGGTGTGACCAAGGTTGGACTTCAGCGAGCCCAGCCACAACGGCCGATCCTCCGGCCGCCCTTGACCGTACGTCGCCAGCAGCGCCTGCGCCTCGATCGGGTCACCGAGCACCGTACCCGTACCGTGCCCCTCCACCACATCCACCTCAGCAGCAGACAACCCAGCACCGGCCAACGCCTGCCGAATCACCCGCTGCTGCGCCGGACCATTCGGCGCCGTCAAACCATTCGACGCACCATCCTGGTTAACGGCACTGGACCGTACGACCGCCAGCACCCGACGGCCCTCCCGGCGGGCGTCCGACAACCGCTGCACCACCAACACACCAGCGCCCTCGGACCAGCCCGTGCCATCGGCCGCGTCCGCGAACGCCTTGCACCGACCGTCCGCCGCCATGCCTCCCTGCTGGGTGAAGCCAACGAAGGTGTCCGGTGTCGCCATGACGGTCACACCACCGGCGAGAGCCATCGTGCACTCGCCCGATCGCAACGCCTGCGCGGCCAGATGCAGCGCCACCAGCGAGGACGAGCACGCTGTGTCCACCGTCATCGCCGGGCCCTGGAGGCCCAGTGTGTACGCCACCCGCCCGGAGACCACGCTCTGTGAGCCACCGGTGATCAGATGCCCCGCCACGTCGTCACCGGAGCGGCCCGCCATCTCGGCGTAGCCCGAGGGGAACGCGCCCACGAACACCCCGACCGGGGTGCCCGTCAGCGACGCCGGGGCGATTCCGGCGTGCTCCAGCGCCTCCCACGAGGTCTCCAACAGCAACCGCTGCTGCGGATCGGTCGCCACCGCCTCACGCGGCGAGATTCCGAAGAACCCCGCGTCGAACTCCCCTACGCCAGCGAGGAAACCGCCGTGTCCGGTGACGGAGGCGCCGGCGCCGGCGCCGAACAGTTCGTCCAGGTCCCAGCCGCGGTCGGTCGGGAAGGCGGACACCGCGTCCCGGCCCTCGGCCACCAGCCCCCAGAGCTGATCGGCGTTCGACACGTCTCCGGGGAACCGGCAGGCCATGCCGACGATCACGATCGGATCGTCGGTGACCGACACCACCGGCGGCAGGTTCAGCGCCCCGGTTCCGACTCCGGACCCGATTCCGGCGGACGCGTCGCCGAGCAACGTGGCCATATGGCCGGCCAGTTCGGTGATGGTCGGGTAGTCGAAGACGAGCGTTGCCGGGAGCCGCAAACCGGTCACGGTCGCGAGCCGGTTGCGCAGTTCCACCGCGGTCAGCGAGTCGAAGCCGAGCGCCCTGAACGCCTGGCTCTGGTCGATTTGCTGCGGCGAGAGATGTCCCAGCGCCTGCGCGACATGGCCGCGAAGGAGATCATGCAGGAAGCGTGTGCGATCCTCGGCCGGAATCGCCGTCCAGCGCCGGGCGAAGCTGTCCGGGTGGTGGCGGTCGTCGCCGGCCGCCGGGCGGGCGACGGCGGTCGGAACGAGCGAGCGCAGCATCGGGCCCAGGTCGTCCCGGGTCCTCAGTACGGCCGGTTCCAGCCGCGTCAGGGCAACGACCGGTTCACCCGCCGTCAGCGCCCGGTCGAACAGGTCCAGTCCCTGTGCCACCGGCATCGGCGGCATTCCCGAAGCGCGCAGCCGCTCAAGGTCGGCTGCGGCGAGGGCCCCGGTCAGCCCGGCCTCGGGCGTCCACGGGCCCCACACCATCGAGACGCCCGGCAGGCCCGCCTGCCTGCGCCACTGCACCACCGCGTCGGCGAACACGTTCCCGGCCGCGTAGTTGCCCTGCCCAGGACCGCCCAGCAGCCCGGCGAGAGAGGAGAAGACGACGAACAGCGACAGATCCATGGACCGGGTCAGTTCGTGCAACAGCCAGGTGGCGTCCGCCTTCGGCGCGAGTACGGCGTCGATCCGCTCACCTGTCAGCGACCCGATCACTCCGTCGTCGACCACACCAGCGGTATGCACAACACCTGATACGGGGTGTTCCGCGAGCAGCCCGGCCAATGCCTCCCGGTCGGAGACATCGCAGGCCACCACGGTGACCCGCGCACCCCACTCGGCCAATTCGGTGGCCAAGTCGCTTGCACCGTGGGCGTGTTCACCTTGCCGGCTGGCCAGCACGAGGCTCCGCACCCCGTACGCCCGCACCAGGTGCAGGGCCACCAGTCCGCCGAGGCCGCCCGTGCCGCCGGTGACCAGCACCGGGCGGCCCACCGTGACGGTGTCCGTAACGACGCCGGTGGTGGAAGAGGCGGGAGCGGAGGTGGAGGTGGAGGTGTGGCGGAGCAGGCGGGGGACGCGTACGCCGCCACCGCGCAGGGCCAGCTGAGGCTCGCCTGTGCCCACCGCGCGGGCGAGCGTATCGAGATCGAGAGCGGCCCCGGGCTCCAGGTCGGCCAGGATGATCCGGTCCGGGTTCTCGGACTGTGCGGACCGCACCAGGCCCCAGACCGCCGCCCCCGGTAGATCGGTTATCGGGTCGTCCTCCTTCGTGGTGACCGCTCCCCGGGTGACCACGATCAGCCGCGTTCCGTCGAACCTCCGGTCCGCGAGCCGGCGCTGCAACTGCTCCAGCACCCACCCCGTGATCTCGTGCGCCCCGGTCACAAAGGACTCGGGCGCGAAGGTGTGCGGTACAACGAGAACCACACAGCCCGGGAGGGAAGGTTCGGTGCCCAGCCCGGACACCAGCGCGTCCCAGTCGGCGTGGTTCACGTGGTTCACGTAGTCCGCGGAGTCCGGGTCCGCACCTAGTACGGTCCAGTCATCGGTCCGGGCGACCGGCCCGAATTCCCGGTCGGTCCAGTGCGGCACGAGGACGAGGGCGTCCTGCGACCCGGACCCGAGGGCGGCCTCCGGCAGGGGGCGCATCGACAGCGACCCGATGGACAGCACAGGGGTACCGGAGCCGTCGGCGACCGCTATCGACACCTCGTTGGTACCGATACGAGTGAGACATACGCGCACCCGCGTGGCCGCCGAGGCCCTCAGCACGACCTCGCCGAACATGAACGGCAGCAGCGCCGAGTCCGCCGGTTCCAGCTCCGCGAACCTCACCGCCTGCACCACCGCGTCCAGCAGCGCCGGGTGGATGCCGAACGCCTTGGCGGATTCCGCCTGGACCTCGGGTAGTTCGGCCTCGGCCCATACGCGGTTGCCCTGGGTAAAGACCCGGGTCAGGCCCTGGAACACCGGCCCGTAGACCACATCGCCCTCGTCGGCGTACATTCCGGATATATCGACCGTCGAGGCTCCGGCAGGTGGCCACGTCGCACTCAGCGCGTCGTAGACGGTCGTGTCGAGGGTGGAATCGGCGCTGGTCAGTACACCGGTGGCGTGCCTCGTCCAGATGTCGCCGCCGTCGGGGCGGGCATGGACAGCAACCGTCCAACGGCCCTGCTCCCGCGGCTGCTGCTGCTTCTGTTCGGTGAGGACGATCTGGATCTGGCAGCCGCCCTGCGCGGGCAGGACCAACGGCGCTTCCAGAACCAGTTCGCTCACCTGACCGCAGCCCACGGTGTCACCGGCCCTGACCGCCAGCTCGACGAATCCGGTACCGGGGAAGACAACCGAACCGCGGACCACGTGGTCGGCCAACCAGGGGTGGGTATGGAGCGACAGCTTTCCGGTGAACAGCATCCCGCCCGAGTCGGGCAGAGCAACCATCGCGCCCAGCAACGGGTGCTCGGCGGCGGCCAGTCCAGCCCCCACCACATCCCCGACCCCTCCCGCGGCCTCGGGCCAGTACCGCTGACGCTGGAACGCATAGGTGGGCAGCGTTGTCCGCTGTGCCCCGGCGAAATACTGGTCCCAGGCAAGAGGCACGCCCCGAGCGAACAGCCTGGCAGCTCCGGCGGCCAGTGCGGTGTCCTCGGGCTGGTCGTCACCGCGCAGCAGGGCTACGGCAGCGACCTCATCGGTGCAGGTGTGCTGCGCCATCGCAGCCAGGGCACCATTCGGCCCCACCTCAATCAGCGTCCGTACACCCAACGACTCCAACCGCCGCACACCATCAGCGAACCGAACCGCCTCCCGCACCTGACGCACCCAATACGCCGGAGCAGAGAACACCTCCGCATCCACCAACTCCCCCGTCAACGCCGACACCACCGCAATCCGCGGCGCACCCCACACCAACGTCCCCAAAACCTGCTCAAACTCAGCAAGCATCGGCTCCATCAACGGCGAGTGGAAGGCGTGAGAGACCCGCAGGCGGTTCGTCCGCCGCCCCCGACCCGCGAACCCCTCCGCAATCCGCGTGACTTCACCCTCAGCACCGGCGAGAACCAGCGACCCAGGCGAGTTCACCGCGGCAATCGACACCCCCGCAGACAACAACCCGGCAACCTCATCCTCACCGGCCTCCACCGCCACCATCGCCCCACCGGCAGGCAACGCCTGCATCAACCCACCACGCGCCACCACCAACCGACACGCATCCCCCAACGACAACACACCCGACACATACGCAGCAGCAATCTCACCCACCGAATGACCCAACACATAATCCACAACCACACCCCACGACTCCACCACCCGAAACAACGCCACCTCCACCGCAAACAACGCCGGCTGCGCCCAACCCGTACCCTCCAACAACCCCGCATCCCCACCCCACATCACCTCGGTCAACGACCGACCCACATGCAACTCCAACTCAGCAACCACCACATCCAACGCCCCCGCAAACACCGCCGAAGACTCATACAACCGCCGCCCCATACCCAACCGCTGCGCACCCTGACCACTGAACAACACCCCCACGCCACCGCTCAGTGGGCCAGATCCCTGGAACACCTGAGCCGTAGGCGTGCCCTCCGCCACGGCGCGCAGCCCGGCCAGCAACTCCTCGCGCCCCGCCCCGGCCACCGCCGTCCGGTGGTCGAAGACAGACCGCGTCACCGCCAGCGACAAGGCCGCATCCCGCACATCCAAGTCGGGGGCTGCCTCAGCCCACGCCGCCAATCGCGCGGCCTGAGCACGCACCGCGTCGGGAGACTTGCCTGACACCACCCACGGCACCGCCACTTCGGTACCAGAAACGGGGGCGGGTACGAGACCGGTATCGGTCTCGCCGAGATCGGCCGCCTCCGGGGCCTCCAGAATGACGTGCGCGTTCGTCCCCGACACCCCGAAGGACGACACACCCACCCGGCGAGGACGGCCGGTCTCCGGCCACGAAGTGGTCTCGGTCAGCAGCCGCACCACGTCTTCGGACCAATCGACCTTCGACGACGGCGCGTCCACGTGCAGCGTCCGCGGCAGCACACCGTGCCGCATCGCCATGACCATCTTGATCACCCCGGCCACGCCTGCCGCGGCCTGCGTGTGACCGAGGTTCGACTTCAACGAACCGAGCAGAAGGGGGTGGCCGGCGGGACGGTCCTGGCCGTAAGCGGCGATCAGCGCCTGTGCCTCGATCGGGTCGCCAAGCACCGTACCCGTACCATGCGCCTCCACCACATCCACCTCAGCAGCAGACAACCCAGCACCCGCCAACGCCTGCCGAATCACCCGCTGCTGCGCCGGACCATTCGGCGCCGTCAAACCATTCGACGCACCATCCTGGTTAACGGCGCTGGACCGTACGACCGCCAGCACCCGACGACCCTCACGCCGCGCATCCGACAACCGCTGTACCACCAGCACACCAGCGCCCTCGGACCAGCCCGTGCCATCGGCACCGTCCGCGAACGCCTTGCACCGACCATCGGCGGCCAGCCCGCCCTGCACCGAGAAGCCGACGAACGCGTCAGCGGTGGCCATCACGGTCACACCGCCGACCAGGGCCATCGAGCACTCGCCCGACCGCAACGCCTGCCCGGCCCAGTGCAACGCCACCAGCGACGACGAACACGCCGTGTCCACCGTCACCGCCGGACCGTGCAACCCCAGCGTGTACGCCACCCGACCTGACAGCACGCTCTGCGAGCCGCCGGTGACCAGGTGACCGGCCACATCATCGATGGACCGACTCGCCACCTGCGTGTATCCCGATTCGAAGGCTCCGACGAACACACCGACCGAGCTACCGGCGATCGACGCTGGGGCGATTCCGGCGTGCTCCAGCGCCTCCCACGAGGTCTCCAACAGCAACCGCTGCTGCGGATCGGTCGCCACCGCCTCACGCGGCGAGATTCCGAAGAACCCCGCGTCGAACTCCCCTACGCCAGCGAGGAAACCGCCCTTGGCCGTCACCGATGCGCCCGACCCTGACCCGGGGCCGTCCGGACCGTACAGCTCGTCCAGGTCCCAGCCACGGTCGGCGGGGAAGTCCGATACCGCGTCCCGGCCATCGGCCACCAGCCGCCACAAGTCATCGGGGCCCGACACATCTCCGGGGAAGCGGCAGGCCATGCCGACGATCACGATCGGATCGTCGGTCACCGAGACCACTGGCGGCAGGCTCGGCTGCCCGGCTTCGGCGGGCGCGTCACCGAGCAGTCCGGCCACATGGCCGGCCAGGGCGTCAATGGTGGGGTAGTCGAACACCAGGGTGGCGGGCAGACGCAGCCCGGTCAGGCCGGCCAGCCGGTTGCGCAGTTCCACCGCCGTCAGCGAGTCGAACCCGAGCGTCTTGAAGGCCTGACTCGTGTCGATCTGGGCGGCGGAGCTGTGGCCGAGGACAGCGGCGACATGCGCGCGGATCAAGTCCATGAGGGTGCCGGGGCGGTCCTTGGCCGGGATGCCCGCCCAGCGCCGGGTGAAGCTGTCCGGGTCCTGGCGGTCGTCGCCGACGGACGGGCGCGCCACGCCGCCGGGGACGAGGGAGCGGAGCACCGGCGGGAGGTCTGCCTGCCCACGCAGTGCGACGAGGTCGAGGCGGGTCAGCCCGAGTACCGCTTCGTCGCTCCGGATGGCCTGGTCGAACAGGTCCAGCCCTTGTGCCACCGCGAGCGGAGGCATTCCCGTGCCACTCATACGGCGCAAATCGATCTCGGAGAGGGTCCCGGTCAGCCCGATGTCCGGCGTCCAGGCTCCCCAGGCCATCGATAGGGCGGGCAGACCGAGTTGCCGTCGCCACTGGACCACGGTGTCGGCGAAGACGTTGCCCGCCGCGTAGTTGCCCTGGCCGGGGCTGCCCAGCAGCCCGGACAGCGAGGAGAACACCACGAACAGGGAGAGGTCGAGTTCCCGCGTCAGCTCGTGCAGGTGCCAGCTGGCATCGACCTTCGGCGCCAGCACCCGGTCCACCCGGTCCGCGGTCAGGGAACCGATAACGCCGTCGTCGAGCACGCCCGCGGTGTGGACGACGCCCGACAGCGGGTGCTCGGCGGGCACCGTCGCGAGTACACCGGCCAGGGCCTTTCGATCGGTCACGTCGCAGGCGGCGACGGTGACCTGAGCGCCGAGCCCGGTCAGCTCCGCGACCAGTTCTGCGGCGCCATCGGACCGCTCTCCCCCACGGCTGACCAGCAATAGGTGCCGGACACCGTACGCACGGACCAGGTGCCGTGCCGTCAGGCCGCCCAGGCCGCCCGTACCGCCGGTGATCAGGACCGTACCGCTGGAGGCCGTCTCGTCCGTCCCGAATCCATCGGGCCTGGTCCCACCGGTTCCGGTCCCATCGGTTCCGGTCCCATCGGTTCCGGTCCCACCGGTTCCGGTCCCACCGGTTCCGGTCCCATCGGTTCCGGTCCCATCGGTTCCGGTCCCATCGGTTCCGGTCCCATCCGGGGGGCCGGGGAGGGCCACGGCGTGACGGATCAGCCGCGGAACGCGCAGCGCGGTACCGCGGACCGCGACCTGGGGCTCACCGGTCGCGACCGCCCGCAGCGGTGCGGCGAGATCGGGACCGAGATCGTCGTAGGTCTCCAGATCGATGAGGGTGATCCGGTCGGGGTTCTCCGACTGGGCCGAACGGACCAGGCCCCAGACCGCCGCGGCGGGCAGGTCGAGTACCGGGTCGTCCTCACCGGTGGTGACCGCCGCCTTGGTCACCACGGCCAACCGTGTGTCGCCGAGACGCGGTTCGCCGAGCCACCTCTGGAGCTGTTCTAGCGTCCACACCGTGACCTGGTGCGCCAGGCCGGGAACCACAGCCGGCGCGGCGTCGGGGTGGTGCGGTACGGCGAGCAGCACGGTCCGGGGTACCGGGGTCCCGCCGTCGAGCGCGGTGATCAGCGCGTCGAGGTTGGGATACGCGGTGTCCTGGCCCACGACGGCCCAGTCACCGGCCGATGGCACGGAGCTGCTCGGGGCGGCGTCCACGTCGATCCACCGGGGCGCGAGGACGGCCGTGTCCTGGAGACCGGCGGTGAAATCGCCTTCCGGTAGCGGGCGGGTCAGCAGGGACCCGATCGACAGCACCGGGGAGCCTGTGTCGTCGGCCACGACGACGGAGACGTCGTCCTCACCGGTACGAGTCAGGCACACTCGCACCCGGGTCGCGCCCGAGGCCCACAGGACGACATCGGTGAAGGTGAAGGGCAGCCGAACGGGCTCGCTCGCGTCCGAGCCGGTCAGCATCGCGGCGTGCAGTACGGAGTCGAGCAACGCCGGGTGGATGCCGAACGGTCCGGACTCCGACGGACGGCTTTCGGGCAGGGCTACCTCGGCCCAAACCCGATCGCCCTGACGCCATGCCTGGGTCAGGCCCTGGAACACCGGCCCGTAGAACACGTCGGGACCCGCGCCGGAACCTGTGTCAAAGTCGGCTTCGGGGCTGTACATCCCGGAGGTGTCGATCGCCTTCGCCCGAGTGGGCGGCCAGCCCGAGCCGAGGTCGGCGAAGGCGCTCGCATCGGCGACGGCGGTCGTGCGGCGGGTCAAGACGCCGGTGGCGTGGCGGGTCCAGGCGTCGGTGGTGTCCGGCCGGGCATGGACAGCCAAGGTCCAGTGGCCGGGCCGCTCCTCGGTCAGGAGGAGTTGGATTTGGCAGCCGCCCTGTGCGGGCATGACGAGGGGGGCTTCGAGTACCAGCTCACCGACCTGGTCGCAGCCCACGGCGTCACCGGCCCTGATCGCCAGCTCAACGAATCCGGTGCCGGGGAACACGGCCACACCGCGCACCACGTGATCGGCCAGCCAGGGGTGCGACCGCAGGGAGATCCTTCCCGTGAACAGCGTGCCGCCGGACTGCGGCAGGGAGATCATCGCGCCCAGCAGCGGATGTCCGGCAGACGCCAGGCCCGCCCCGATGACGTCCCCGATGCCGGCCGGGGTGTCCGGCCAGTACCGCTCGTGTTGGAACGCGTACGTCGGCAGATCGACGACACTGCCGAAACCAGGTCCGGCACTGGAACCGGCATCGATATCGACACCGGCGAACACGGCTTCCCACGAGACGTGTCCACCATGGACGAACAACTCGGCCAGCGACGCCACCATCCGCCGGGCACCACCCTCGCCACGCCGCAGCGTCCCCATGACGACGCCCGCTTCCCCGGCTTCGTCCAGCGTTTCCTGGACGGCGGCGGTCAGGACAGGATGCGGGCCGACCTCCAGCCACGCCCGATATCCGTTGGCGATCAGCGCCTGAGTGACTTCCTCGAACCGTACGGTCTCGCGCAGATTACGCACCCAGTACGCCGCATCAGCCGTAGCAGCATCCAGGAGCCCTCCGGTGACGGAGGAGTACACCGGCACCGACTGTGCCTGCGGACGCACCGACGCCAACTCTTCCAAAAGCCGGTCCCGGATCTCCTCCACCTGCGCCGAATGCGAGGCGTAATCCACCGCAATCATCCGGGCACGCACACCATCCGCCTCACACTCCGCCACCAACTCCCGCAACGCCACCACATCACCCGACACCACCACCGACAACGGACCATTCACCGCCGCCAACGACAACCGACCACCCCACCGCTCAACAAGCACCACAACACGATCGACGGGGAGCGCTACAGCCGCCATCCCACCACCGCCACCGGCCAACGTGTCCGCGATCGCGCGGCTCCGCAACGCCACCACCCGCGCCCCATCGGACAACGACAACCCACCCGCCACACACAACGCAGCAATCTCACCCTGCGAATGCCCCACCACAGCAACCGGCACCACACCACACGAACGCCACAACTTCGCAAGCGACACCATCACCGCCCACAAAACCGGCTGCACCACCTCCACCCGACCCAACGCCACCTCATCACCCAACACATCCCACAACGACCACTCCACGAACGAACCAAGAGCCTCAGCACACTCCGCCATCGCAGCGGCGAACACCGGTGATACGTCCATCAGTTCCCGCGCCATACCAACCCACTGGCCGCCCTGACCCGGGAACACGAACACCACACCCGCGTCCGTACTGCCGGCCACCGCCCCCTGGACCACCTGCGCAACGGGCTCACCTGCCACCACCGCCCGCAACCCGGCCAACAACTCCGCACGGTCACCACCGGTCACCACCACACGGTGATCGAACAGAGCCCGGCTGGTCACCAACGACCGCCCCACATCAACCGATTCCAGCCCGGGATTCACCTCGGCCCAATCCAGCAGCCGGGCCGCCTGACCCCGCACCGCCTCAGCCGTCTTCCCCGACAACACCCACGGCACCGCACCCCGCACAACTGGCGGCGCTAGTACGAGGTCCGGCTCGGCCTCGGGCTCGTTCTCGTTTGCAGTTCCAGTCTCGGCGACGGCTTCGAGAATGACGTGCGCGTTCGTCCCCGACACCCCGAAGGACGACACACCCGCCCGACGAGGACGGTCCGTCTCGGGCCACGCAGTGGACTCGGTCAGCAGCCGTACCGCGCCTCGGGACCAGTCCACCTTCGCGGACGGAGCGTCCACGTGCAGGGTCGGCGGCAGCACACCGTGCCGCAGGGCCATGACCATCTTGATCACCCCGGCCACACCTGCGGCGGCCTGCGCGTGCCCAATGTTCGACTTCAACGAACCCAGCCACAACGGCCGCTCATCCGGCCGTCCTTGGCCATACGTCGCCAGTAGCGCCTGGGCCTCGATCGGGTCGCCAAGGACCGTACCCGTACCGTGCCCCTCCACCACATCCACGTCGGCCGTCGACAGCCCGCCGTTCACAAGGGCCTGCCGGATGACCCGCTGCTGTGCGGGACCGTTCGGCGCCGTCAAACCGTTCGACGCACCGTCCTGATTCACCGCGCTCGACCGCACGACCGCCAACACCCGACGCCCATCACGCCGCGCATCCGACAACCGCTGCACCACCAGCACCCCGGACCCCTCAGCCCAGCCCGTGCCATCGGCCGAGTCCGCGAACGCCTTGCACCTGCCATCAGCGGCGAGCCCGCCCTGCTGGGAGAAGCCGACGAAGGTATCCGGGGTCGCCATGACCGCCGTACCACCGACGAGAGCCATCGAGCACTCTTCTGATCGCAGTGCCTGAACGGCCAGATGCAGGGCGACGAGCGAGGACGAACACGCGGTGTCCACCGTCATCGCCGGGCCCTGGAGACCCAGTGTGTACGCCACCCGTCCGGAGATCACACTCTGGGAGCCGCCGGTGATCAGATGGCCGGCCACATCGTCCCCTGACCGGTCCGCCACCTCCACGTACCCCGAGGGAGAAGCGCCGGCAAACACCCCGACCTGGCCACCCGCCAGGGACAACGGGTCGATGCCCGCGTGCTCCAACGCCTCCCAGGATGTCTCCAGCAGCAACCGCTGCTGCGGGTCCATGGCGAGCGCCTCACGCGGCGAAATCCCGAAGAACCCCGCGTCGAACTCCCCGGCACCCGTCAGGAAGCCGCCTTCGGCCGTGGCCGAGGCATTGTTTCCGGTGCCGTGCAGCCCCTCCAGGTCCCAGCCACGGTCGGAGGGGAAGCCCGAGATCGCGTCCCTGCCGTCCGCGACCAGATCCCAGAGCTGATCGGGGCCGAACACACCGCCGGGCAGGCGACAGGACATGCCGATGATCGCGATTGGCTCGGTCGAGGCGGCGACGAGCTGCTGATTCTTGCGCTGAAGTCGCTTGTTCTCCAGCAGCGAGGCGCGCAACGCGTCAACTATTTTGTCCGCAGACGTACTCATTGTCAGCTCCACAGTTTCCGCGTTGTCACGAATCGTCGTTTCCAGCGAGAGCGATCCGGACCAGATCGTCCACATCGGCGGCCAGAAGGGCCGCTTCATCGTCTTCTTGCCGCTGTTGTTCTTGCCGGTGCTGTTCCGGCTGTCCTGGTTGCTGTTTCTCCTGGCCTCCAGGACCGACCAGCCCTGGCGTGCTGTCGGCAAGGCCGAGGACAAGGTCCAGCAAGCCCGCCTCGCGAAGCTTGGCCGGCGGGATGGATGCGATGGCCCTGCGCAGGGCCTCGTCGTCGTCCGATTCGCTGCTGCTGCCCAGCAGTTCGGTCAGGTGGCCGGCGAGTGCGGTGATCGAGGGGTAGTCGAAGGCCAAGGTGGCAGGCAGGCTGAGCCCGGTCGCCGCGGCGAGCTGGTTACGCAACTCCACCGCCGTCAGCGAGTCGAAACCCAGCTCCTTGAACGCCTGCCCGATATCGATCCGAGTGGAGGCGGTGTGCCCCAGTACGGCGGCGACCTGCCCTCGAATGAACTCCTGAAGGAAGCGGGGGCGTTCGGTGGACGCGAGGTCCGCCCACCGACGGGTGAATTCGGAGCCCGCCTCCTCGTCGGAGTCCCGCGCGGCGCCGGTGAGGGCCTGCTCGACCTCGGGGATGTCGGACAGCAGCGCGCTTTTCCTGGCCACGGTGAACGCCGGTGCGAACCTCGACCAGTCCATGTCTGTGACGGTCATACCGGTCTCGTCGTCCCGCAGTACGCGCGAGAGGGCCGCGAGTGCGAACTCCGGCCGCATGGGCAGAACGCCCAACCTCCGCAGATACGCACCTTGTTCGGGGTTGTCCACCGCCATACCCGCCTCGGCCCAGTTGCCCCACGCGATCGCGGTACCCGGCCGTCCGTGCGCCCGGCGGTGCGCCGCCAGGGCATCCAGATAGGCATTACCGGCGGCATAGGCGGCCTGGCCACCGCTGCCCCACGCCGAGGCACCCGAGGAGAACAGCACGAACGCGTTCAGGTCGAGGTCGCGCGTCAGCTCGTCGAGGTGTGTGGCACCGGCCACCTTAGCCCGCAGTTCCACCTCCACCTCGTCGGGCGTCACCTCGTCGATCTCGACGACGCCATGGCTCACTCCGGCGGCATGCACCACCGTGGTCAGCGGAACGTCCCCGGGGATGCCGTCGATCACCGCGGCAAGCGCGCTCCGATCAGTCACGTCACAGGCGGCCACGGTGACCCGCGCGCCCAGTGTCTCCAGTTCGCCGCTCAGCAACTTGGCGCCCGCCGCCTCCGGGCCACGTCTGCTCAGCAGCAGCACGTGTTCGGCGCCGCGCTCGACAACCCACCGGGCCACGAACGCGCCGAGCCCGCCTGTACCACCGGTGATCAGTACGGTCCCACGCACCGACCACGGCGCGCCTACGGAGCCGCTGCTCGGCGCGTGCACGAGCCGTCGGCCGAACACCTCCCCGTCCCGCACCGCGAGCTGATCCTCGTCGGAGACGCCAGGCTCTGCGGATGCGGATGCGGATGCGGACCGTACCGAGCCGGTAAGAATCGACGTGAGCCGTCGCGTGGTGCGGCTGTCGAGCGCCTCGGGCAAATCCACCACACCGCCCCACTGTTGCGGCCTCTCCAACGCGGCCACCCTGGCGACGCCCCAGATGCCAGCCTGCCGGGGGTTGGTCACGGGGTCATGCCGCCCGACCGACACCGCCCCCCGGGTCACCGCCCATACAGGGGCCGCGTTCCCGGCGTCGCCGAGCGCCTGGAGCAGCGTCAGCGTCGGGACCACGCCGGGTGGCGTCACACCCGGCCCGGACTCAGCCGTCGCCAACAGGGACAGCACACCGGCGAAGTCCCCTTCGGGCAGGCGCGCGGCGAGCGCTGCGCGACCCATGCCGTCGTACTCCAGTACGTGAACTTCGGGTCCCATCGCGGCCACCACGTCCGTCACCCACGGGTCGGCACCGGAAGCGGTGGGCACCGCGGGCACAACGACCAGCCAGGGGACCGTCATCTCCGCAGGCGAGAAGCCGTCCAGCCTCTTCCAGATCTCCCGATAGCGCCAGCTGTCCGCGGTCCGGTCGTCGCGGTTGCGGTCGCGCCATGACGACAGTGCCGGTAGCAGCGGGGACACGACATCGCCGTCGAGCCCCAGCGACTCCGCGAGCGCCCCCACGTCTTGCCGCTCGACGGACGCCCAGAACTCCGCATCCCGCGCGTCCCCCGCCGCAGAGACCGTGGTCTCGTCGGCCTCGACCCAGTACCGCTCCCGCTGGAAGGCGTAGGTCGGCAGCTCCACCCACCGGTCCCCGTCGGCGCTGCCCCCCGGGGTGAGCGCGTACCGGTTCATGGGCACGCCCCGGACGAACAGCCTGGCGGCTCCGGCGGCCAGTGCGGTGTCCTCGGGCTGGTCGTCACCGCGCAGCAGGGCTACGGCGGCGACCTCATCAGTGCAGGTGTGCTGCGCCATCGCAGCCAGGGCACCATTCGGCCCCACCTCGATCAGCGTCCGTACACTTAACGACTCCAACCGCCGCACACCATCAGCGAACCGAACCGTCTCCCGCACCTGACGCACCCAATACGCCGGAGAGCAAAGCAACTCCGCGTCAACCAACTCGCCCGTGAGGTTCGACACCACGGGAATCCGCGGAGCCCCCCACGTCAAAGTGCGCAGAACTAGTTCGAACTCGTGGAGCATCGGCTCCATCAACGGCGAATGAAAAGCATGGGAGACCCGTAGACGGTTCGTCCGCCGCCCTCGGCCCGCGAACTCCTCGGCAATACGCGTGACCTCATCCTCAGCACCGGCAACAACCAACGACTCGGGCGAGTTGACCGCCGCAATCGACACCCCCGCAGTCAACAACCCAACAACCTCGTCCTCACTGGCCTCCACCGCCACCATCGCCCCACCAGCAGGCAACGCCTGCATCAACCCACCACGCGCCACCACCAACCGACACGCATCCCCCAACGACAACACACCCGACACATACGCAGCAGCAATCTCACCCACCGAATGACCCAACACATAATCCACAACCACACCCCACGACTCCACCACCCGAAACAACGCCACCTCCACCGCAAACAACGCCGGCTGCGCCCAACCCGTACCCTCCAACAACCCCGCATCCCCACCCCACATCACCTCGGTCAACGACCGACCCACATGCAACTCCAACTCAGCAACCACCACATCCAACGCCCCCGCAAACACCGCCGAACACTCATACAACCGCCGCCCCATACCCAACCGCTGCGCACCCTGACCACTGAACAACACCCCCACACCGGCTCCCGATCCCACCCGGGCATCGCCGTGGAACGCCTGCGCCGTGGGCATGCCCTCCGACACCGCGCGGAGTCCGGCAAGCAGAGTGTCGCGGTCAGCGCCTATGACGACCGTACGGTGATCGAACCGGGACCGGGTCGCTGCCAGGGACCAGGCCACCTCCCGTACGTCGAGCGTGCGGTCGGTCTCCGTCCGGTCCAGCAGACGGGCAGCTTGGACCCGTACCGCTTCCGCCGTCTTCCCCGACAGCACCCACGGCACCACACCAACGGCCAGAGCATCCGCCAGCCCCCCGACAGACCCAACAGGCTCTACCGGCTCAAGCGGCCCGATGACAGGTTCGGGTGCTTCCAGAATGACGTGCGCGTTGGTCCCCGACACCCCAAAGGACGACACACCCGCCCGACGCGCACGACCCGACTCCGGCCACGCAGTCGCCTCGGTCAACAACCGGACGCTCCCCTGCGTCCAGTCCACCCTCGACGACGGCGCATCCACATGCAACGTCCGCGGCAACACCCCATGCCGCATGGCCATGACCATCTTGATGATGCCCGCGACTCCGGCAGCGGCCTGGGTGTGCCCGAAATTCGACTTCAACGACCCCAGCCACAACGGCCGATCCGCCGGCCGCCCTTGACCGTACGTAGCGATCAGCGCCTGCGCCTCGATCGGGTCGCCAAGCACCGTGCCCGTACCATGCGCCTCCACCGCGTCCACCTCAGCAGCAGACAACCCAGCACCCGCCAACGCCTGCCGAATCACCCGCTGCTGCGCCGGACCGTTCGGCGCCGTCAAACCATTCGACGCACCATCCTGGTTAACCGCACTCGACCGCACGACCGCCAACACCCGACGCCCCGCACGCCGCGCATCCGACAACCGCTGCACCACCAGCATTCCGGCCCCTTCGGACCAGCCCGTGCCATCGGCGGCGTCCGCGAACGCCTTGCACCGACC
Organism: Streptomyces zagrosensis; assembly: GCF_014203645.1. Lineage (GTDB taxonomy): Bacteria > Actinomycetota > Actinomycetes > Streptomycetales > Streptomycetaceae > Streptomyces > Streptomyces zagrosensis. The sequence continues at coordinate 154,587 of NZ_JACHJL010000020.1, forward strand.
ATCGACCGACAAACCACCCTGCTGGGAGAACCCGACGAAGGTGTCCGGGGTCGCGATGACGGTCACACCGCCGGTGAGGGCCATCGTGCACTCGCCCGACCGCAACGCCTGCGCGGCCAGATGCAACGCCACCAACGACGACGAACACGCCGTGTCCACCGTGACCGCCGGACCGTGCAACCCCAGCGTGTACGCCACCCGGCCCGAGACCACGCTCCCGGAACCACCGGTGATCAAATGCCCGGCCAGGTCCCCGTCAGCCCGGGACGCCAGCTCGGTGTACCCGGACGGGAAGGCCCCGACAAAGACCCCGGCCGCTTCCCCCGCCATCGACGCCGGGTCGATCCCGGCATGTTCCAGCGCCTCCCATGACGTCTCCAGCAGCAGGCGCTGCTGCGGGTCCATGGCGAGCGCCTCACGCGGCGAAATCCCGAAGAACCCCGCGTCGAAATCACCGACTCCGTGCAGGAAACCGCCCCGGGCGGTAGCCGAGGCTCCGGAGGCCAATAGCTCGTCCAGGTCCCAGCCCCGGTCGGTCGGGAACCCGGCGACGGCATCCTCGCCGTCGACCAGCAGCCGCCACAGTCCATCGGGGTCCGCCACGTTCCCCGGGAACCGGCAAGCCATGCCCACGATCACGATCGGGTCGTCGGCCACCGACACCACCGGCGGCGGCGTGCCCACGGCCTCGGCCGCGACCGGCTTCTCACCGAGCAGTTCGGCGAGGCGGACCGCGAGGTGATCGGCCAGTAGCGCGATGGTGGGATAGTCGAATACCAGGGTCGCGGGCAGGCCCAGTCCGGTCGCCGCCGCCACCTCGTTGCGCAGCTCGACGGCGGTCAGCGAGTCGAATCCGAGCAGCTTGAAGGCCTCGTCGACGTCGATGTGATCGGGTGACCGGTGCCCGAGCACCGCCGCGACATGGCCGCGCAGAAGTTTGTGCAGGAAGCGGGGGCGTTCCTCGGCCGGCAGAGCGGACCACTGCTGCGCGAACCCGCCGGGCCGCTGCCTCGCGTTCCCAGCGACGCGTCGCACCACACCGCCGACGAGGGAACGCAAGATGGGTGGCACATCGCCTTGTGCCCGCAGGGCGCCCGTGTCGAGCCGGGTCAGGCCCAGGACGGCGTCGTCAGCGCCGAGTGCCTGGTCGAAGAGGTCGAGGCCCTGTTCCACGGAGAGCAACGGCATCCCGGCGCGGGCCATGCGCCGCAGGTCGATGTCCGTCAGCGTCCCGGTCAGGCCGACCTCGGGTGTCCAGGCTCCCCAGGCCATCGACACACCCGGAAGTCCGGCCTGCCGGCGCCATTGCACCAGTGTGTCGGCGAATACGTTGCCCGCCGCGTAGTTGGCCTGTCCGGGGCCGCCAAGGAGCCCCGCCAGTGACGAGAACACCACGAAGAACGACAGGTCCATGCCCTGGGTCAGCTCGTGCAAATGCCACGCCGCGTCCACCTTCGGAAGCAGCACGCGGCTCACCCGCTCACCGGTGAGCGATTCGATGACACCGTCGTCCAGCAGGCCCGCCGTGTGCACGACCCCCGAGACCGGATGCTCGCCGGGCACGGCCGCCAGCATCCTGGCGAGCGCGTTCCGGTCCGACACGTCACAGGCCACGACCGTGACCCGTGCGCCCAGTTCGGTCAGCTCCTCGGTGAGTTCGGCGGCGCCCTGGGCACGCTCGCCGCGCCTGCTCGCCAGCAGCAGGTGCCGTACGCCGTGATGACGTACGAGGTGACGTGCCGTCAGGCTGCCGAGGCCGCCGAGGGCGCCGGTGATCACGACCGTGCCCCGCACCACGGCGGGCTCTCCGGCCGTGGCCACGGCCGGGGTACGGCGGACCAGGCGTGGCACCCGAACTTCACCGTCGCGGAAGGCGACTTGGTCCTCCGCCGTCAGGGCCACACCGGCCAGCGCCGGGAGGTCCAGGGGCACACCCGGTTTCAGGTCGACGAGGGTGATCCGGTCGGGGTTCTCCGTCTGCGCCGAGCGGATCAGCCCCCAGACCGCCGACGCGGGCAGATCGGTCACCGGGTCGTCGGCGCCGGTGGTCACCGCCGACCGGGTGACGACGGCCAACCGCGTTCCGCCGAGTCGCTGTTCACCGAGCCAGCGCTGCACCTGCTCCAGCGTCCGGACGGTGACCTCGTGCACGAGGTCGGGTGCCGGCCGCGGGTGATGCGGTACGGCGAGAACCACCTGGCGCGGGACGGGGGCGCCGTCGCCCACGGCCGCGATCAGCGCGTCCAGATCCGCGATCTTTCCCCCCGGTCCCACCACGACCCAGCCATCGGCCGGAGCGCTGCTCACCGCGTCCAGGGCGGTCCACTGGAGAGCCAGTACCGCTGTGTCCCGGGGCGCGGTGGCGAAGTCGCCCTCCGGCAGCGGACGTAGTACCACCGAGCCGATCGACAGCACCGGAGCGCCACCGCCGTCAGCAATCGCGACGCTGAACTCGTCGTCACGGATGAGGGTGAGACGCACCCGGATGTGCGTCGCTCCCGTGGCCCGGAGCACCACGTCGCCGAACGAGGCCGGCAGGCTGCCGGAGCCCACCGTCACCGCGTGCAACGCGGCGTCCAGCAAGGCCGGGTGAACGCCGTAAGCCCCGGCCCGGTCAGCCTGGCTCTCGGGCAGGGTCGCCTCGGCCCATACGCGGTCGCCCTGGGTCCAGGCCCTGGTAAGTCCCTGGAACACCGGCCCGTGCGCAATGCCCGTACCGGGTGTGTCGGTGTCGGAAACCGCGTAGAAGCTGGAGAGGTCGATCTCCGTGGCACCACTCGGCGGCCACGTCGCCGCCGCTTCCAGGCCGGCGAAGTCACTGTCGGTGGCCGTACGGGTGGTCAGCAACCCGGTGGCGTGCCGGGTCCAGTTCGCACCACCATCGGGGCGGGCGTGGACGCTCACTGTCCAGCCCTCCTCCCGCTCGGTGAGCGATACCCGGAGCTGGCAGCCACCGTGGTCGGGAAGCACCAGCGGCGAGGTCAACTCCAGGTCGCCGAGATGATCACAGCCGACGGCGTCGCCGGCGCGTACGGCCAGATCGACGAGCGCTGTTGGCGGGAAGACGACATGGCCTCGTACCACGTGGTCCGCTAGCCACGGGTGGGTCCGTACGGAGATCTTGCCGGTGAACAACATGCCGCCGGACTCCGGAAGCTCCACCATCGCACCGAGCAAAGGGTGTCCGGGGGTGGCCAGGCCCGCCCCCACCACATCTCCGACCGATGCCGGGGCATCGGGCCAGTACCGCTCACGTTGGAACGCGTACGTGGGCAGTTCGACCCGGCGAGCATCGAGACCGGCGAAGAGCGACGACCAGGAGACGGGCACGCCGTGGACGAACAGTTCGGCCAGCGAGGCCACCATCCGCCGCGAACCACCCTCACCCCGGCGCAAAGTGCCCACAACAACACCCTTGATGCCAGCGGACGCGGCGGACGCGTCCAGGATCTCCTGGAGCGATGTGGTGAGTACGGGATGCGGACTGACCTCGACAAACACCTGCCGACCATCCGCAAGCAACGCCTGGACAGCCTCCTCGAAGCGGACGGTCTCGCGCAGATTACGCACCCAGTACGCCGCATCAGCCGCACCAGCATCCAGGAGCCCTCCAGTGACGGAGGAGTACACCGGGACGGACGCCGACTGCGGCTGGACCGGCGCCAACTCTTCTAGCAGCCGGTCCCGGATCTCCTCCACCTGCGCCGAATGCGAGGCGTAATCCACCGCGATCACCCGCGCACGAACACCATCCGCCTCACACTCCGCCACCAACTCCCGCAACGCCACCACATCACCCGACACCACCACCGACAACGGACCATTCACCGCCGCCAACGACAACCG
>NZ_JACHJL010000021.1 GCF_014203645.1 Streptomyces zagrosensis
GAACGGACGCTTCCTTCGGTCCCGTTTCACCGGGGCCCTCCGGGCGCTTCCCTTCGGTGTTTCCAACCTTACCAGATCCTTTTCCCGCTGTTTCCGGCGGAATTTGTTTCCAGTGGCCGTTGGAGAGCCTTTTGCCTTTCGGCTTCTTCGACTTTATCAGAATCTTTTCGGCCGATCGAATCGGCCTTACGTTTCTCATCAGATTCGAAAGAGGTGGCTTCAGCGGAAAGTAATTCGCGCTAGAAGCGAGTCAGACTCTAACGTTCATCCGCGGGTCTGTCCAACTCGCGGCAACCGTTGAAATCTACCTCCCCGTTGGGTCCGTGTCAACGAACCTGCGGGGCGAAGAGGAGACTAGCAGGTCAGCCGGCTTGGACGCACATCGAGCGCGACCGCTGGAGTTGGCACCGGATGCGGGCGGTGGCGCGGGCCGTCTGAGTGCCATTAGGGGAAGGAGGACGGCGGGCTGTCCAGGTCTTCCAGCTCGACGCCCGGGGCTGACAAGACGACGTCGCCCGCGATGTGCACGCTGTGCTGCTCTCCGGTGTCCAACTCGCTGACCTGGTACGTATCCACCGTCAGCGGTCCGTTGTCAGTGCTGTGTGCTTCGCTTTTCAGCAGTGCCCAGGACTGGTCGAGGGTCCGGGGTGCCAGGACGGGGGCGGTGAATGCAACGAGCCGCAGGCGGGTGGCCGGGGCGTCGGGGGCGGGTCGCAGCAGCCGAGTGGCGGCGATCAGAAAGGCGGGGGAGGCGCCGGTGAATGCGTGGGCTCGGACATTGCCTTCGCTGGCGTGTTCCGCGGAGGCATCGGTGCGGACCCAGGTCACGCCGTCGATGGCGGCCCCGCGGACGCGCCAGTCGGTGGCCTGGAGCTCCAGCCGCAGCGGTCGGCCGAGTTCGTCGAGGGTGAGATCGACCGAGCCGGTGTGTGCGCCGGAGGGGGAGGTCGTCTGAGAGACGTAGCGCCAGCCGGAGGGGCCTGGTGCGCAGTGGAAGCGTTCTTCACCTAGGGGGGTGTGGTCATGCGGGTCATGGAGCGAATAGCGACCGCGGGGCATGGGCGTCCTTGAACGAGTGAGGGCCTGCCTCGGCCGCAGGCGACCGTGGCAGGCCCTCGTGCCCGCGCTCGGGAGCGGGGGCCTGGTACCGACGTGCTGGGTTACCGATTGCTGCGTCCGGTCAGGGTGGCGTGGACAGCGGCACGGCGAGCGGGATGCTGTCGTGCCGGCCTGGCCCGGGCATCAGCTGACGGATCAGTAGCGGTAGTGGTCGGGCTTGTACGGGCCCTCGACCGGAACGCCGATGTAGGAGGCCTGTTCCGGGCGGAGCGTCGTCAGCTTGACCCCGAGGGCGTCGAGGTGCAAGCGGGCGACCTTCTCGTCGAGGTGCTTGGGCAGCACGTAGACGTCCGTCGGGTAGGACTCCGGCTTCGTGAACAGTTCGATCTGGGCGATCGTCTGGTTCGCGAAGGAGTTGGACATGACGAACGACGGGTGACCGGTGGCGTTGCCCAAGTTCAGCAGGCGGCCCTCGGAAAGCACGATGAGCTTGCGCCCGTCCTCGAACGTCCAGGTGTGGACCTGCGGCTTGACCTCGTCCTTGACGATGCCGGGGATGGCAGCGAGGCCGGCCATGTCGAGCTCGTTGTCGAAGTGACCGATGTTTCCGATGATCGCCTGGTGCTTCATCTTGGCCATGTCGCTGGCCAAGATGATGTCCTTGTTGCCGGTGGTGGTGATGAAGATGTCCGCCGTCTCCACCACATCGTCCAGCGTGGCCACCTGGTAGCCGTCCATCGCCGCCTGTAGCGCACAGATCGGGTCGATCTCGGTGATGATCACGCGGGCGCCCTGGCCGCGGAGGGACTCCGCGCAGCCCTTGCCGACGTCGCCGTAGCCACAGACGACCGCGACCTTGCCGCCGATGAGGACGTCGGTCGCGCGGTTGATGCCGTCGATGAGCGAGTGGCGGCAGCCGTACTTGTTGTCGAACTTGGACTTCGTGACGGCGTCGTTGACGTTGATCGCCGGGAAGAGGAGGGCGCCGGCCTGCTGCATCTCGTACAGCCGGTGCACGCCGGTGGTGGTCTCCTCGGTCACGCCGCGGATCTCGGACGCGAGCTGCGTCCACTTCTGCGGGCTCTCGGCGATGGTGCGGTTGAGGACCTGGAGGATGATGCGGTGCTCGTCGTTCTCGGCGGTGGAGACGTCAGGGGCCGCGCCGGCCTTCTCGTACTCGACGCCCTTGTGGACGAGGAGGGTGGCGTCACCACCGTCGTCGAGGATCATGTTCGGGCCGCCGGTGGCGGTGCCGGGCCAGGTCAGCGCCTGCTCGGTGCACCACCAGTACTCCTCAAGCGTCTCGCCCTTCCAGGCGAAGACCGGGATGCCCTGCGGGTTGTCCGGCGTGCCGTTCGGGCCCACGGCAATGGCCGCGGCGGCGTGGTCCTGGGTGGAGAAGATGTTGCAGGAGGCCCAGCGGACCTCAGCACCGAGCGCCACCAGCGTCTCGATGAGAACGGCGGTCTGCACGGTCATGTGCAGCGAGCCGGTGACCCGAGCGCCGGCGAGGGGCTGGGCTTCGGCGTACTCCTTGCGGATCGACATCAGGCCGGGCATCTCGTGCTCGGCGAGGACGATCTCCTTGCGGCCGAAGTCGGCCAGGGACAGATCGGCGACCTTGAAGTCCTGGCCGTTCGCGTCGGCAAGCGACATGAATGCTGCTCCTCAAAATTGGGGTCGAGAGAGTGTTCGGCTGGGCGTGCGGCAGCGGACAGAGCCATCCCCTGGTCGCAACGCAGTCCGTCGGAGGCCCTCTCTCCCTCGGCCGGACCGCGAAGCGGGCCGCCCGACCGCCATCAGCAGCGACGTCTGGCTGGTCACGAATCTACACCGATCGGCCCAGCGAACCCCAGCCCCCTCCCTGCCATGAGTGGCCGGACCGGTGGTGTCTCGGCCGCTTCAAGGCGCGTACGAAAGGTTTCGCCAAGCGATTCCGGCCCCTTTTTTGCCGTCCGAGACGTGTCACAGGACGCGGTGAGCGCGAGACCATCCGCACCACATCGCGTGCCAGCTGACCGTAAGGAGAGCCACGTGACCACCGGTTCAGCCAGGGCCCCCGGCGGGGCGAGAGCGGTCGGGCGAGGGCTCTGGTCGCTCGCGATGACCGCCTGCCCAACTGGCATCGCCCACACATACCTGGCCGCCGAAAAGCTGGCCCGGGCAGCCGAGGCATTGGGTCACAGCAACAAGGTGGGGACCCAGGGGTCGATCGGGGCTGAAAACGTACTGTCTGACAACGATATCGAGAGCGCGGACGCCCTCATCGTGGCCGCCGACAAGGACGTTGATCGCAGTCGGCTCGTCGGCAAGCGGGTACTGGCGACCGGCGTCGCCGGGGGAATCCACCACCCCAAGCAACTGATCGAGCCGGGCAGCGCGGGCCACCCGCACGGCGGGGTCCATGGCGCCCGGACGAGCGACTTCGCCCGCTTTGTGGCCGGTATCAAGGGGGCGCTCGACGGTACACAGGCCAGGTTGGTCTCAAGATCGCCGTGCCCGAAGCCGCCGCGGACGATGAGCATCTGCGCATTTTGGCGCTGCTGTCGCAGAAGTTTGGTGGATGCGGGCTTCCGCGAGCGGCTACAGAGCGCGCCGGATGAGGCCGCGGTCATGGCCGTACTGGCGGAGGTTCGCTAGCGCACCGGCCGCGGCGGTTCACGGAGGGGGTCGTGGGTGAGCTGCTGGCCGGGCGGGGCCGGCCAGCGGAGTTCAGGGCGTTGGCGGCTCGGTTGGGGCGGTGCCGGACGCCGCGGCTTCGGCATCGTAGATGTCCGGTTCCAGGTAGATCACTCGGGCGGTCGGGCAGGCGGCGCGGATGCGGGTTTCGGCGGCGTTGATGGCGTCGGCCACCTCCGTTGCCGTGTCGTCGTGCCGTACCGCGATCTTGGCGGCGACCAGCAGTTCCTCGGGGCCGAGATGGAGCGTACGCATGTGGATCAGCCGGGTCACGCTCTCGCCATCGACCATGGCCTCGCGGATCTTGGCCACCTCATCCGTGTCGGCCGCCTCGCCGAGCAGCAGCGACTTCGTCTCGGCCGCGAGCACGATGGCGATCACGACGAGCAGCACGCCGATGCACAGGGTGCCGACGCCGTCCCAGACACCGTCGCCCGTCCCGAGCGCGAGGCATACGCCGCCGAGCGCGAGGATAAGGCCGACCAGTGCGCCGAGGTCTTCGAGGAGGACCACCGGCAGCTCGGGGGCCTTGGCGCGGCGTACGAACTGAGGCCAGCTCAGCGCGCCTCGTACCTCGTTGGACTCCCTGATCGCCATGCGGAACGAGAACGACTCGGCGATGATCGCGAAAACGAGCACGCCCACCGGCCAGTACCAGTGCTCGATGTCGTGCGGGTTCTTGATCTTTTCGTAGCCCTCGTAGAGCGCGAAGACGCCACCAACGGTGAACAGCACGATGGAGACGAGGAAGCCGTAGATGTAGCGCTCGCGGCCGTAGCCGAAGGGGTGTTCCGGGGTTGCCTCGCGCTTGGCTTTCTTGCCGCCAAGTAGCAGCAAGCCTTGATTGCCCGAGTCAGCCAGCGAGTGCACCCCCTCGGCGAGCATGGACGACGAGCCGCTGAACGCGAACGCCACGAACTTGGCCACCGCGATGGCCAGGTTGGCGCCCAGTGCGGCAACGATCGCCTTGGTTCCGCCTGATGCACTCATGTGTGCTAAATGTCCCTTCCACCCGGGTTCGCTCGGCACCTGACACATGGCCGACGCTTTACCACTGCTTTACGGCGCGCCATTGTTGCAGCCTCAGCCGACGGGAGGGTGTCAGAGCGCGGCAACGGGGTGCATCCGACGACGTACGGCAGCGGGCAACTGCGGCGCGCCACTGTGGCAAGCGACTTCCGCGGTCCCTTGCAACCACCTCCGACGAGGTCGGCTCTGGCACCTCGGCCGGTGGAAGCAGCCGCCGGTGGCGTGGCATCAGGCCGGGGCCGGGGCCAGGTTCTGAGCCGATGTCGCACGGCGTCTCGGCTAGGTGCCGTACGACGTTTCGACTCAGTCGTCAGATGGCGAGCGTGGCGCGGAAGATCGTTCCCTCGCCCGCGAGTTCGACGGTCTCCGAGGCGGGCACGTAGGCCGACTCGCCCGCTGCCAGGTGCAGTTCGGACGCTGTGGCGGTGGCTTTCGCGGCCTGCGGGATACGGAGCGAGACCGATCCCGCGGTGCAGAGCAGGATCTGGGGCGCGCCGGCGGTCAATAGGCGGGGCGTGGCGCCGGTGGCCAGCACGTAGCGGGAGAGCCGGAACTCGTCGATCGGCGCGACGTACAGCTCCTCGCCGTCCGCGTCGGCCTCGGGGCGTAGTACGCCGGGCGGGGTGCTTTCGAACTTCACGACGCGCAGCAGTTCGGGGACGTCCACGTGTTTGGGCGTGAGGCCGCAGCGCAGCACGTTGTCGGAGTTGGCCATGATCTCGACGCCGAGGCCGTTGATGTACGCGTGGGGGATGCCCGCTCCCAGGTAGAGGGCCTCGCCCGGTTGGAGCTGTACGTAGTTGAGCAGCATGCCGGCGATCACGCCGGGGTCGCCGGGGAAGCTGTGGGCGACGGTGACGTAGGCGGCGTACGCAGCGGAGTGCGGGCCGTCCGCGGCTGCCAGGCGTTCGGCGGCGGCGGTCGCCTCGGCGACGGTCTTGGCCATCGCCTCGTGTTCGGCACTGAGCACGGCGGTCAGCACCTCGCGCAGCGCGTCCGTGTCCGGCATGGCTCGCAGGATGTCCACGTACGGCTTGAGCGAGTCCACCTCAAGGCCGGCGAGCAGGTCGGCGGCCTCGGCGGGGGCGCGGAAGCCGCACAGCCCGTCGAAGGGGGTGAGCGCGCAGATCAGTTCGGGCTTGTGGTTGGCGTCCTTGTAGTTGCGGTGCGGCGCATCGATCGGAACGCCGCGCTCCTCTTCGTCCGCGAACCCCGCCCGGGCCTGGTCGAGGTTCGGGTGGACCTGGAGGGAGAGCGCGGTGTCCGCGGCGAGGACCTTGAACAGGAACGGCAGTCGCTCGCCGAAGCGGCGCACGGCCTCCGGCCCGAGTTCGGTGTCGGGGTCCGCCGCGATGACCTCGTTCAGCCCGATGGGGCCCGCGCCCCGATCGACGCGCGACGGCGCGCCAGGGTGTGCGCCCATCCACAGTTCGGCCTGCGGTGCGCCGGTTGGTGCCGTGCCGAGCAGTTCGGGCAGGGCGGTGGTGGAGCCCCAGGCGTAGGGGCGCACGGTGTTGGCTAGGCGGTCCATGGCGCTCATGATCTCCCGGGTGCGGCGAGCGCCAGGTAAACAGCGGCGAAATCCGTGATGGCGAGAAGCTCAGCGGCGATTTCCACGGTGCCGGCCTCGGAGGGTTCGAGCTCGCTGATCGCCGTGTCATGGCTCAGGGCGAGGTCGCGGGCGGCCGGAGCGGACGAGAGTCGGGCGGCGGCCGGATCGGTGGGAGATGGCCGGTCGCGGAGCAGGACGACCCGGGCTCGTAGCGCCTCGGGCTCCTCCACGCGGTCCCGGAAGAAGTCGTCGGGGTCGGCACCTCCGGCGAACGCCCCGGTCAGCAGCGCGCCGTGGGAGCGCAACGCGTCCGGCAGTTCGGCGGCGAGCGCGGGGCGCCCGGCCACCGCGCCGAGCAGGCGTGCGAACCGGCGCCCGACCGCAGCCGCAAGCTCCCCCTCGGTCCACACCAGCGGCAGCGCGCCGGCCAGTTCGGCGGCGAGCGTCTTGGCCGGGTTTCTGTACGTGGCCTGGGCCGGCCCGCATCGTTCGGCGACCCGATCGAGCCGGTCGGCCACTTGCTGGAGCACCTCGGGCGGCGCGTGCACCAGGCCGATCCGATCAACGAGCGCGAGCAACGGCGTGAGCACTGCCCACAGCACGCCGGGCGGTTGAGCCGGCGCGTAAGGGTTGGTGAGCTGCGCGGCGGCGGGCGAGGCCGCGCCGTGCGGGTGCTCGCCGAAGGCTCCTGGCGCGGGGGTGGGCGCAGCGGGCTGCGGGTGGGCGTCGCCCGGGGTCGGGGATGGCGGGTTGGTGCCGCCCTCACCGGGGGCGGGGCGGCCGGGCTCGCCGGGCGCCGGAGTGCTGGGCTCGTCGCGCGCCGGAGTGCCGGGTGCGGTGGGGCTTTGCGGGCTCGGATCGCCGGCGGGTTCGCCGGGCGGCTGCGGCTCGGCTGCGTCCGATGGGCCGGCAGCCGGGGCGGCGGCACCCGGGCCACTGCCGTAGGGGGCGCTTGCGGGTGGGGTGAGGTCGTACGCGGTGTCGCTTGGCGCCGGCTGCGGGGCGGGCGCCGTCGCGATGATCAGGCCCCGGGCACGCTCGACGGCGTCGGCCACCGGGGTGCCCCGCGGCGCCACGGCCACCACCGAGCAACCTCGGTGGTACGCCTGGTCGATCAGTACGCACAACCCCGGCTCGGCACCATCCGGGCTGGTCACGGCCAGCACATCGAGCGGCCCGGCCCAGCCGGGCAGTGCCCAGCGCAGGGCGCCAGCGGCGGGCGCTACGCCGGTCGCGCGGATCAGCGTGACGGGGACGCTACCGCCACTGAGCGCACCGAGTAGGTCGGCGGTGCAGTCGGCCACGCTCCCCGGCCCGGCTACCAGTACCGAACGCGGTCTGCCATCGGGCTGCAGGTCGGCGATGCCCGCCTCGGCGGCGGCCCGGGCTGCCATCCGCACCCGGGCGCCGGATTCCGCGGCGCCCCGCAGCAGCCCGCGGGTATCGGCACGCGCGAGGGCTTCGGGGGCATCGAGGAGCGATTCGTCGAGCATGGAGCGTCGGCCTCCGATCGCCGTGGGGCGTGTGCGCGGTACGCCGAGTCAGGCCGGGCGCCGCGCCTCGTCCACGAGAAGCACGGGGATGCCGTCCCGGATCGGGTACGCCAGGCCGCAGCCGTTGCCATCGCAGACCAGCTCGGGGGTCTGCGCCGCCGACTCGTCTCGCAGCGGGGCGTGGCACGCCGGGCAGGCGAGGATCTCCAAGAGGCTGGCTTCGACCGGCATGGTCTTCCCTTCGGGACGGGCACATTGCTGTGCCGCCCAGGGTACCGCCGCCGGTCGGGCTGGGCGCCCGGCGGGCGCACTCGGCGGCGGCCCTGGGCGGGCCTGCGAAAGGAGGTACCTGTTTACGCGCGGACGATCGCCAAGACCTCGTCGCGCACGCGGTCCACCGTTTCCGCGTCGCGCGCCTCCACGTTCAGCCGCAGCAGCGGCTCCGTGTTGGATGCGCGGAGGTTGAACCACCAGGTGGGGGTGGTGACGGTGAGGCCGTCGAGTTCGTCGAGCTGCGCGTCGGCGCGGTTTTCGTAGGCGGCCTTGACGGCGTCGGCGCGGCCCGGCTGGTCATCGACAATGCTGTTGATCTCGCCGGACGCGGCGTACCGGTTGTAGCGCGATACGAGCTGTGAGAGCGGGCCGTCCTGCTCGCTGAGCGCGGCGAGGACGTGCAGCGCGGCCAACATGCCGGTGTCGGCGTTCCAAAAATCGCGGAAGTAGTAGTGCGCGGAGTGCTCGCCGCCGAAGATCGCGCCGGTACGGGCCATCTCCGCCTTGATGAACGAGTGGCCGACGCGGGTGCGCACGGCCGTGCCGCCCGCTTCCTTGACGATCTCGGGCACCGACCAGGAGGTGATGCAGTTGTGAATGATCGTGCCGCCCGGGTGCTTGGCCAGCTCGCGCTCGGCGACCAGCGCGGTGACGGCGGACGGCGGGATCGGCTCGCCCCGCTCGTCCACGACGAAGCAGCGGTCGGCATCGCCGTCGAAGGCCAGCCCCAGATCGGCCCCGGTCTCACGGACCTTCTGTTGGAGATCCACGATGTTCTTCGGGTCGAGCGGGTTGGCCTCGTGGTTGGGGAACGTTCCGTCCAACTCGAAGAAGAGCGGGACGAGGTCGATCGGCAGGCCGTCGAAGACGGTGGGCACGGTGTGGCCGCCCATGCCGTTGCCCGCGTCCACGACGACCTTTAGCGGGCGGCTCGCGGTCAAGTTCACCAAATTGCGCAGGTGGGCGGCGTAGTCGGCGAGCACATCGCGCTGGGTGATGGAACCGGGCGCGACTGGCTTCTCAGGGCCCTCGGGTGCGCCCGTCTCGGACCAGCGCTCCACCAGAGCGCGGATCTCGGCGAGCCCCGTGTCCTGGCCCACCGGGGCGGCGCCGGCGCGGCACATCTTGATGCCGTTGTACTGGGCCGGGTTGTGGCTCGCGGTGAACATCGCGCCGGGTAGGTCGAGCGCGCCGCTGGCGAAGTACAGCTCGTCCGTTGAGCACAGACCGATTTCGGTGACGTCCACGCCGCGCGCCGCCGCGCCCTTGGCGAACGCCCGGGACAGCCCGGGCGACGACGGCCGCATGTCATGGCCGATCACGATTGCGTTTGCTTCCGTCACTTGTGCGAAGGCCGCGCCAAACAGTGCGGCCAGCGTCTCGTCCCACTGGTCGGGGACCACCCCGCGCACGTCGTACGCCTTCACGAGCTGCGACAGATCAGCCACGGCCTACTCCTCCTGGACTTCGTTGAGGGGTGCCAAATCTACCGGCGGGAAGGGAAGGACTCCCGGGCGGCGCCCACGCGGACCGTATGCCCCCGCCGACGCGGACCGTACGCCTCCGCTCACACGTACCGCCCACCGGGGCGGCGTCTCTCCCCGTCCAAGCGCACCGTACGTCGTCCCCGCGCACCCGCGCCGTACGCGCCGGTGCACGCGCACTGTATGCCCCGGCGCACGCGCATCCGTATGCCGGTACGCGCACCCGGTGGGCCCCGGCGCACCGCGCACCGCGCGATCCCGCGTGGCGGCCGTGCCGGGCGCCCTCGCGGCGCCGGCCATCCGGGGTGCCAGCCGCCACCCCACGGCTCGCGTCCACACGCCCTCGCGCCCCCACGGCTCGCGCGCGCTAGCCGACAACTCGCAGTTGTCGCCTCTTCACGCCCCGCACGCCCCCATGGGTCACGCCCTCACGGCAGCACCCACCCCAGCACCACCGTGCTCTGCGCCAGCACCACCAGACACATCACCAGGAGTAGCCCCAGGCTCCACGGCAGTACCTTGCGCAACAGGTCGCCCTCGCGGTCTGTGAGGCCCACGGCGGCGCAGGCGATGGTGAGGTTTTGGGGCGAGACCATCGTGCCGAGCACACCACCCGAGCTGTTGGCCGCGGCGAGCAGTTCGGGCGAGGGCCTGCACCCGCGGGTCGTCGGAGAGCCTGCCGAACGAGCGCCGTAGCACATCGAAGTGCTCGGTGCGCAGCGTCATCCGGTACACCCACAGGGCGTTGACGACGATCCACATGATCGGAAAGAGCCCGAAGAGTGGCCCTTGCGCGCCGCCGCAAAGCGCCTGGCCGATGGGCATCTCGTACACGGCGCAGCCGACGAGCACGGCAACGGCCAGACCGGCGAGCCCCGCGCAGTGCGCCCGTACGCGCAGCGCGCCGAGCAGCACGAGGACGGTGCCAAGGGGTAGGGCGGCGACGAGAGCGGACGGCGCGAGCGAACCGGCTACCGGTTCCAGGTGTTGTCCGGACAAACGGACCCCCCGGCGAGGGGAAAGGTCGTGTCCACAACAAGCGAGCGTCACTGCTGCGGTACGGAGTGATCGCTGCGCGCTCGGCTACCGGCCGGGGCAGGGGCGGCTGACCTGCCATCGAGGCAGTGGCGCGGGGAGCGCCCCGGTCAGGAGTCGGGCGAGCGGAGGACCCTCAGGTGGGCGCGGCGAGCGCCCTCCATGGGGTCGGCCTCGCGGCCATGCGGCCCAACGGCACCGTGCGCTGCGGCACCACGGTCGTGCGGGCGGGCGGCCTCGCGTACGGCGTTGGCGAGCGCTTCGAGATCGTCGCCGCTGGGTCTGGTGGGGCCGGTGTCCACGGCGAGCCGGACGACCTCCCAGCCACGTGGTGCTGTCAGCCGCTCCGAGTGCTGCGAACACAGGTCGTAGCAGTGGGGTTCGGCGTAGGTGGCGAGCGGTCCGAGGACCGCGGTGGAGTCCGCATAGACGTACGTCAGCGTCGCGACGGCGGGACGACCGCACGCGGTGCGCGAACAGCGACGTACAGGGCTCACGATGTTGGACGGTACCGCACTCTTGAGCGGGCCGCGACGACTCTCCATGACCTCACTCCACCGTGTCGTCCTCGTTCATCCTATGAACTCGGCGGCTAGCCAACCAGCCTGACCTGCATAAGGCCAGTGACGCGGCGTTTCGACGAAGATGATTCCTGTCACCATTCGATCCCATTGACGCCCGTCGCCGAGCGCCCTATCGGCCAATAGCCGTCTTTATGTGAACGCAAGCGTGGCTGGAATGTTCAGCCTGAGACGGGAGGCATCGCGCCCCGTAGGCGCATGGTCCATGGCGTCCGGCGGCTACTCTCGTCAGTGATGGACAACCCCGTACCACCCCCATCTCACGCCGGGGGCAGCCCGACTCCGGCCAACGCTGACGGTGCCCCCGCCCCAGCCAACGCTGAGAGCACCGCGGCCCCCGCCGGCGCGGGAAACCCCGCAACCCCGGCCAGCGCCGGCGACGCCGCCCCCGCGCAGCCGGCAGAGGCCCGCCCGGCGACCGGCGCCGGGAACACCCCCGCCTCGGCCGGGCCGCGCCCGCGCCGCCGGGACCGGCATGGCCGCGGAATGCGCGGACCGATCGCACCGCCGCAAGTGCCGCTCTCCGTCACCCGCGCGGACTTCTTCATCGACCTGGTCCACGACTCCGCCGAACGGCTTGAGCGGCGCTGGCCCCAACTGTCGGACGTCGAGTTCTCCGTACGCGATGTGCCGGGCATCGGGGGCAGCCCGGCGGGGGACGGCCCGGGCAGCGGGCCGGGCCCGTGGGGCGATGACGCCGTGCCACTCGGTCGGTTCATCGCGGCTGACGGCGAGCGCCAGGCGCGCATCGTGGTCTACCGCCGCCCGATCGAGATCCGTACCAAGAACCGCGATGAGCGCGCCCTCCTGGTCCACGAGGTCGTCGTCGAGCAGGTCGCCGAGTTGCTCGGGCTGGCACCGGAATCGGTCGATCCGCGCTACGGCCAGGACTGACCGCGCTCCGCGTTCCGTCCCGTTCTCCCTCTCAACCGACCGCTTTCGGCCATATTCCGCCCGAGCCACAGCGGGCGCATCGGCAGGCCTGTAAGCGGGAGCGCCAGCCGGCGCTCGTCGCTCCCGTACGGCCGCCTCGGCTCGCCCCTGTGTGCTGCCGGGCCGCTCCTTCGCAGGCTCGGCCCGCGAGGTGGCCCGGCCTCCCTGGCAGGGCAGTCGTACAGCGGCAGCTCAGTCGTTCAGCAGGGACAGATCCTGGCGTGCGCGGGGCACCGTGACCAAGCCCCGGTCGTCCGGCAGCCCCTGGATGGTGAACATCGGCACCCCCTCGGACGGCAGTTCCAGCATCCGGGAGGCGTGCACGGGGCCGCCGTCCAGGCGCTCGACCGTCACCGCGTACGGGCCCTTGGCCGCGGACGGGCGGGGCGGATCAACGGCAACGGTCGTGCCGGCCTTGACCGTGATCTGCCGACTTGCGGGGGCGCCGTCCTCGCTGCCAGCCGACGAGGTGACCCGTACGGTGGCCGCCGCTTCGGGCGCGGTCAGCGACAGCGTCGAGCCCTTGGAACGGTTGTCGGCCGCCGTTCCACGGTCCTCGATCGCGGCGGTTGCCGGGATGAACGCCGTCTCCTGTCGGTCACCTTTGCCGCGCGTGACGCGTAGCGCCGCCACGAAGGGGCCCGTGTTCTTGCCTTGCGGCGTCAGGACCAGCGAGCCCGGCTCGCCCTTGGTGATGTCACCGAGGTCAACGGCGGACGTCATGCGGCTCTTGACGTTCAGCGTCTCGTGGCCCGCGGGCGTGATGGCACCGGTCGGCCCAGACAGCCGGATCTTCATCTCCGCGTCGTCCGAACCCGTGGCATAGGCGATCAGCCGTACCGACGTGGCGTCCTTGGGGATACCGGGGAGCACCGCACTCGTAGCGGCACCGGACGCGGCCGGGAGCCAATCGCTGCCGATATTGGTGTCCGCGACCTGCACACTGGCCCCGATGCGCCCGGAGCGCACCGCGGCATGCAGCGTCAGGTTGATCGTCGGCTTGTTGACCAGGGTGGACAGCAGCACCGGCTTGGTGGAGTGCGGCGGGATGTTGATCGACTCGCCGCTGGGCGCGTCGATTCGGCCGTCCTCCCCGTACAGCTCCAGGTCAACGACCGCCTGCGAGCTGTCGGGGTTGGTGAGATGGACGTAGTCCTGCCGGTCCCCCGCGGTGCTGGCGCCGGGGAACCAGAAGTCGGTGCCGGGGGCGACACAGGAGGTGCCAAGGAGGCCGCGCCCGTCACCGGCGCTGACGGTGGTGGTCTGCTGCACGGTCCAGCCGGGGGCGAGCGCGCCGTCCGAGATGCCGATGAGCGCGGGGGCGTCGGAGCGCGACGTGGTGACGGTGACCGGGGCGCCCGGCGCCTTGAGCGGCAGCACCGGGTCCCCCGTCAGCACGTCCTGCCGGCCGGGCGAGTCCGAGGCCTTGCCGTTCTCCGTGCCCGAAGCGTCCCCGTCCTTGCTGTCGCCGTTGCTGCCCTTGTCACCCTTGCTGCCGTCCTTGCTGCCGTTGCTGCCATTTCCGTCGCCGGTGCCTGCCGCGGTGTGCGCGGGGAGCAGCTCGGCAGCGCCCTTGTTCGCCGTGCCCGGGGTCTTTCCCTTCGGCGTGTACGCGGTGTACGTGGTCTCGCCGAGCTCCGACGAGGTGGGCGCGGGACACACCAGCGAGGACCGCTCGACGGGCAGCCGGGAAGCGGTTGCCGTGTGTGCTCCGTCCGCGCCGGTGTCCGTCTTCGAGTCCGCGTCGGAGGTCATCGATGCGACGCCGGTGAGGGCGGCCAGCGCGGTGGTGGCGGCGATGAGGGAGAGGGTGGTGCGGTTCATGACTCGCTCCCGTCGCGGCGGGGCTCGGGGTTCGTGCCGTCGCCGTACGTCGTGTCGTCCTGCGCGGCCCCGGGGTTGGCGGCTGGGTACGGCGGGCCGTACCCGTAGGGGTCGGAGCCGTCCTGGTAGGTCCCGTCCGGAGCGGGCCCATCGGGGTAGGGGGCGGCCTGGCCCGGCGGGTACGCACCGCCGTAACCCGACTGGCCCGACTGGCCCGACTGGTAAGCGTCGCGCTGATATGGGTCCGCCTGCTGGCCGCCGCTCGGGTAGCCGGTGGGGGCCTGGCCCGGCTGGCTCCCCGGATAGGGCGCGCCCTGGTAGCCGGCGTCGGCGCCCTGCTGGTAGCCGGTGCCCTGCTGGTACAGGTCCGGGTAGGACTGCTGGTACGGGACCTGGGGGGGCTGCTGGTACGGGTCCTGGGCTGGGTCTGTGGCTTGGCTTTGGCCCTGGCCCTGGCCCTGGCCCTGGCCCTGATGAGGCTGCTGGTCTGGGCCCTGGTTCGGGTGGGGTTGCTGGTAGGGCTGGTAGCCCGGCTGGCCTGCGGCGTACCCCGTGGCGTGGTCCCACTGCTGCCCGTAGCCCTGCTGCGGCACCGCGTACGGGTCGATCATGGGATCGGCCATCGGATCAGCCGCAGGCGGGCCGTCTGCCGGGGCGTCCGGCGGCGCACCCGGCGGGGGCGGGGCCAGCGGTGACAGGGGCGGGGGCGCGGCGGGCATTCCGGGGGAGCTCGGTGGGGTGCCGGGCGGGGCCTGCCCGAGTGTCGTACCCGCACCCTCGTGGGCTTCCCCCGTGGCCTGGGCTGCGGCGCGCAGCCGCCGCGCCCGGCGCCCCCCGCCGGAAGGCGCCTGCGCGGGCGCCCCGTCGTCCGGGCCGCCAGCCGGCCCACCGACCGGCCCACCGACCGGCGCCGACGCGGTCGCCGGCCCGGTCGCGGTCGTGGTCGCCGGCCCGGTTGGGGCGTTGGCCACCGGTAGATCGTCGTCGATCTCGCGGCGTCGGTCCGGCAGCGCAAGGACGAGGAGTACCAGGGCGAACAGCGCCTGGGCCCACACCCACAGCGTGTGGCTGACGGGAGTCTCGTAGGTGAGATGGAGTTGACCACCGGTGGCGGGCAGCTCGAAGCCCTGGGCCCAGCCGTCCACGGTGATCCGCTTCAGCTCCTTGCCGTCGAGGGTGGCCTGCCAGCCGGGAGCCGCTTTGTCGGCGACCCGCAGCACCCGGCCCGCAGGGCCGTCCGGCACGGTGCCGTGCGCCTCGACTGGGCCCGCGGCAACCGGCACCGGAACGGTGCCCGCGTCCTTCGCGGCGCCCGTACTTCCCGTACTTCCCGTACCAGCCGCGTCGCCCTTCGCCGGCTGCACCACGCTGACGCGGGAGACCCGCTGGTCAACACGCCACAGCGCGCTGCCGTCCTGTTGGCTGAGCCGGGTCAGGCCGGGGGTGGTGTCCAGGACGCGGCCGAGTTGGCGCGGGGCGCTGTCGCGTACCAGCACGTAGCGCACCGCGTAGCCGCCGAGCTCGCGGGTCTGGTCGGCGCCCGAGCCCGCGACGAGGTGGGCCACGACGTCGTCGAGTCGCTTGTCGCCGCCGGACTCGGTAGCGGCCTCCGCGTCCCCGAGCCGTGCGCCCGAGCCGCGGACCAGGATGTAGTCCACCCGCGCCGCGGTTCCGTCGAGCACCAGGGTGCGGGCCTGGTCGCGGGTGCTGGCCTCCTCGGCGACGAACGCCGGAACCTGCACCGGGTCGCGTCGCTCGATGGGCCCATCGGCGCCACTGAGCATCCAGCTACAGGCGGCGATCAGCGGCGCGAGGCCGGCAGCGAGCGCGATGAGCGCGGCGACCGGCTGCCGCCAGCCGAAGCTCTGTTCCGCGACCCGGGCCCTGGCCCCCTCGGCGCCCACCAGGCCGGCGCACAGCAGGGCGAGGCCGTAGACGAGGGTCGCGGGCCCGGCCCAGTGGTCGGCACCGGCCAGCGCCGCGAACAAGAAGCCGGCCAGGGCAGCCACCCACGCGGCACGCACCGCGAGCTGCCGCCCGGAGCGCAGCAGGGCCGCGAGCGCGGCGAGCACGACACCGACCAGCAACAGGGCGCTCGCGGTCTTGGGGCCGCCGGGGCTGAGGGTGAGCAGTTCCAGGGCGGAGGCCGAGCCCCGCACCTCGTTGAGCCCCGCCTCCTCAAGGAGTCGGCCAGGGTCACTCAGTAGCGAGAGCGACCAGGGCGCGAGCACCAGCAGCGGCGTGAGGGCAACGGCCAGGAAGCGTGTCCCGTACGCGACGAGCTGTGCTCCCCCGCCGCCCCCGCCACCCGCAGCCCGCAGCCCGAGCACGGCGATCCCGAGGAGGACCGCGATGGGCCACACCACCGGGGTGAACGCCATGGTGAGGCTGAGCAGCAGCACGTACGCCCACACGGCGCGCCAGCCCGGTACCTGCCTGCCGCCGCCGCGGCCCAGGGTCAGCCCGGCGGCGGAGACGGCGGCGCGTGCCATCAGCGGGAGCAGTACGGCGAGTACGGCGGTGCCAAGGCGCCCGCTGGCCAGCGCGCCCGTGGTGGCCGGCAGCAACGCGTAGGCGACGCTGCCCCAGGCACGCAGCAGTCGGGAGCCGACCAGCGGCCGGGAGGCGAAGTAGGCGGCGAGCCCGGCCAGCGGCACCGAGCAGACCAGCAGCAGCGTGAGCGTGAAGCCGGTGCTGCCAAGGAACACGCTGGCCAGCGCGGCGAGCACCGCCAGATAGGGCGGCCCGCCATCGGCGGCGCCGACGCCGACCGGCTGCCAGGTGTCGGTGTAGCGGCCCCATAGGTCGCCGACGTCGCCGGGCGCGGGCAGCAGTGCGCCGCCCGCGAGCGAGCCGCCACCGATGAGGTCGCGGCAGGCGATGAGGGAGACCAGCAGCAGCACGACGAAGAGCACCGGGCCTGGCTTACGGGCGACCCGCTTGAGCCGGGCGAACTGTTCGACCTCAAGGAAGTCGGCGTCATCGCCGCCGGGTCCCGACTCGACGACGCCGTGCCGGCCGCCGGAGACCAGCTCAGGCTCGGTGCGGCCACCGAAGTTGCTGGCGATCTGTTCGACGGTGGCCCGCATGGTCGCGCCGGGCGGCGGGAAGAGCGGGCGCAGCTCACTCGCTTCCACCACGGGGCGTCCGCGCTGGCGCCGTGCGGCGAGTACGCGTTCGGGCCGCAGCAGCACGGTGCACAGCCCGGCGAACTCGTCCACGGCCTGGGCCGGGGCCTTGCCCACCAGATAGCCGAGGGTACGCAGCAAGGTGCCGAGCACGACGCGCAGCAGGACGTACGGGAACAGGGCGCCCCGGGTGTTGGCGAGCAGCGTGTAGACGGCGCCTGACTTGTCCACGCGGTGCGGCGATGAGCGGCGGGGCGTGCGGCGGCTGGCCGCCGAGTCCTGCTCGCCATCGGCAACGGTGGGCCCGCCGGCGCGACCCACGCAGTCGATGGGGCGCCGCTCGCGCGCCGCCGCCTCCGCGTGCCGCACCACGGCGTCCGGGGCAATCAGCACCTGGTGGCCCAGCGCCTGGGCGCGCCAGCACAGGTCAACGTCGTCGCGCATCAGTGGCAGGCGCGCGTCGAAGCCACCGAGTTCTTCCCACACCTCGCGCCGGATGAGCATTCCGGCGCTGGAGACGGCGAGCACGGGCCGCACCTGGTCGTGCTGGCCCTGGTCTTGTTCGCGGCGCTCAAGTCCGGTCCAGCGGCGCCCGCTGCGGGCGATGCTGACGCCGACTTCGAGGAGTTGCCGCTTGTCGTACCAGCTTCGCAGCTTGGGTCCGACGATGGCGGCCCGGGGGCTGGCGTCGGCGACGCGGAGCAACTCGCTAAGCGCGGTCGGTTCGGGCGCGCAGTCGTCGTGCAGCAGCCACAGCCACTGCACGGGTTCACCGTGCGGCAACTCCGGCATGTCGTACGCGTCGTCGCGCCAACTGCGGGTGACGGGGTCCCAGCCGCTGGGGCGCTTGAGGTAAGGAAGCTGGTCCGGGGTCAGCATGGGGGCGCCGCGTACGGCTTCGTCCACGGCCGTGCCGAAGCCGCTGCGCCGGGCGAGGTGGAGCACTCGCTCCCGGCCCAGCGCAGCGGTGAGCAGCTGGGCGGAGTCGTCGGCGCTGCCGGTGTCGGCGGCCACCGCGCTCTGCACGGGGCGCTCTTGGCCGAGGAGGCCGGCCAGCGCGTCCGGCAGCCAGCGGGCACCGTCGTGGGAGACGAGTACGGCGGTGACCACGTGCCGCGGAAACTCGGGCGTCGAGGACGCGGCGCCGCCGTGGGCGGGCGCGAACTCGGTGGGGGCGGCCGGGTAGGAGGCGGCCGGTTGGCTGTGCACGGACATCGAGGTACAGGCCCCGGTTCGCTGGACTGCGGTGGACGCGCGGCCCCGCTGGGGCACTGGCGCGTCTCGGACGGGCCCCCACACTAACGGCTCAGCCGCCCGGGCCCACCGCTCCGTCTGGGCTCGTCCACTGCGACGCGTTGACAGGGCTGTATCTCGCCGGGGTGCCACCGGGGTTTCACTGGGCTGCGGGTGACCGGACCGGGTTTGTCATCGCGCTGCGGCTCGCCACGCAACGGAGCTCCCCTATCGGAGCGGGCAGATGCACGTACGGGCGTACGGGCATACGGGCATACGCGCGGATGTACGGGGCCCACGACAACGGTCCGCCTCCCGGGGCACTGTGGCACCGGGGGGCGGACCGTGATCGAAGCCGCTGTGGGGGGATGAGCCGTTCAGACGGCGGCCTTTTTCAGCCGTCGTCGTTCGCGCTCGGACAGACCACCCCAGATTCCAAAGCGTTCATCGTTGGCAAGGGCGTATTCAAGGCACTCGGAACGAACCTCACAGGCTAGGCAAACCTTCTTCGCCTCACGCGTGGACCCGCCTTTTTCCGGGAAGAACGATTCAGGATCGGTCTGAGCGCACAGTGCGCGCTCCTGCCAGCCGAGCTCCTCGTCCGCCTCTTCGACCAGCAGTTGCTGGAACAACTCGGTCATGTGCGCCCCTCGTCCGTCATTGCGTCCCGTGCCGCCGCCGTCAGGTGAACGACACGTGTGAAATTACAAGTGTGCCGATCCGGGCCAGTCAAGCCGAGATCTGCTATTGGACCGCTTATTCACTCTGCGGAACCAAGGGCTTGCAGAAAGTGTTCAAATCGGCCTAAAGCCAGACACATCCACCGGCCCGCCATGTTCGGCGCCCAACGGCGTCTCCCAACCGAAGCAGACGCCACACCCGTCGGTCCCAGTTGCAATCCACCCGCCGAAGCGAACCGGATCACATCCCGCCCACTCACGGGAACGCGATCACGAGCACTCCACGGCGTCGATGACTGCGGCTGATGCGCCACATCTCCGCCCACACGGGTGCACAAACCTTTCTCCGGTCGGGGTAACCGGATGAGGTGAATCATTACCCCCAAAAGAGACACTCAGTTGACAGGATCGAGCAGACCCGGTCTTCTTGGTCGCATGTCAGTGACCCACATGCCCCGGCCGACCCGTTTCCTCGGGTTCCGCTGCGCTGTGCACGCTCACTGTCGCTGTTCTAGCTGTTGATGCTCCCAAGCTCCAGCTTCTTGCGCTCCACCCTCGCCTCATCTCCTGCGCGCACGCCCCGGGTCGCCGCCTAGCGTCCCGCGCGGCACTCACCGCAGCGCGCGCCACCCGCACTTACGCCGAGGAACTCCGTACATGAACAGCGACATCCAAATCGCCGGGGACTGGCTCGACATCCCCCACCTGCTGCCGCCGGTGCCGGCCCACCCCAGCACCGTCTCCGGGTTCGCCCACCTCGCCCGCGCCATCGCCGCCGACCGGGCCAGTTGGGAGCCGCTCGTCGAGTACGACGCGACGAGCCGCTGGTACCACCGGCTGCGCACCGGCCCCGGCTACGAGGTCTGGCTGCTGAGCTGGGTTCCGGGCCAGGGCAGCGAGGCTCATGACCATGGCCGTTCCAGCGGCCTGTTCACCGTTTTGCACGGCCGCTTGACCGAACGCACCGCGCACGGCCAGCGCGCGCTCCGCCCCGGCGCCCACCATGTGATCGCCCCCGGCTACGCGCACGACATCGTCAACGACTCCCTCGAACCCGCCGTCAGCCTCCACATCTACTTCCCCGGCCTGACGGAGATGCCCTTCCACGCCGTGCCCGGCGCGCAGCCGGCCACGACAGCCCCGGCCCTAGCAGCCCCGGTAACAGCGGCCCCTGCCGCAGCCATGTTCGGCGGCGCCGGCGGCTGACCGCCGCCCGGCCACCGCTGCCGCCGTCTGACGCCTGCTCAGGCCCGGTGCTCGGCCGGGCCTGGGGCCGCTGTCGTCGGGCTGCGGTCGGGCTGCGATCGGCTGGCCCGGATGCGGCTACGCCGCGGGGAGCGACCGGGCCCCGATGGGGTCCGTACGGCTGACAGACTGTGTCCCATGCGCATTGTGGTTCTAGCAGGAGGGATCGGCGGCGCCCGGTTCCTACTCGGTCTCAAGTCGGCGGCTCCCGAGGCGGATATCACCGTCATCGGCAACACCGGAGACGACATTCACCTCTTCGGGCTCAAGGTCTGCCCCGACCTCGACACCGTGATGTACACCCTCGGCGGGGGCATCCACGAGGAGCAAGGCTGGGGCCGGGCGGGCGAGACGTTCGCGGTCAAGAGCGAGTTGGCGGTGTACGGCGTCGGCCCCGAGTGGTTCGGGCTCGGCGACCGGGACTTCGCCACGCACATCGTCCGTACGCAGATGATCGGCGCGGGCTATCCGCTCAGCGCCATCACCGAGGCGCTGTGCGCCCGCTGGCAGCCCGGCGTACGGCTGCTGCCGATGACCGACGACCGGGTCGAGACCCACGTACTCATCGACGACCCGGACGCGGACGGCGGACGTAAGGCGGTGCACTTCCAGGAATACTGGGTGCGGCTGCGGGCCTCGGTGCCCGCGCACGCGGTGGTGCCCGTTGGCGCCGAGCAGTCCAAGCCGGCCCCCGGCGTCCTGGAGGCCATCGCCGCAGCGGACGTCGTGCTCTTCCCGCCGTCCAACCCGGTCGTCAGCATCGGCACGATCTTGGCCGTGCCCGGCATAAGGGAGGCCATCGCCGACGCCGGGGTGCCGGTCGTTGGCCTGTCCCCGATCGTGGGGGACGCGCCGGTGCGGGGCATGGCCGACAAGGTGCTCGCCGCTGTCGGCGTCGAGTCCACCGCTGCCGCCGTCGCCGCGCACTACGGTTCGGGGCTGCTCGACGGCTGGCTCGTGGACACGGTGGACGCGGGCTCCACCGCCGAGGTCGAGGCGGCCGGCATCCGCTGCCGGGCCGTGCCCCTGATGATGACCGACACGGCCACCACGGCCCAGATGGCCGCCGAGGCGCTCACCCTGGCCGAGGAGGTACGGGCGTGACCGTGTCCTCCCATCCCGCCGTCCCCGCACCCACCGACCCGGCCACCGACTCGCTCCCCGAACTGGCAGCCGACCCAGCCACCTTCCGGGTGTGGGCGCTGCCCGGCATGCCGGAGGTGCGGCCGGGCGACAACATCGCGGAGCTCATCGCCGCCGCCGCGGCCGGCCCCGGGCTGCCCGGGCTCGCCGATGGCGACGTTCTCATCATCACCTCGAAGATCATCAGCAAGGCCGAGGACCGTATCGTCCAGGCGGACGACCGGGAGGCGGCCATAGACGCGGAGACGGTACGCGTCGTCGCCCGGCGCGGCCCGACCCGGATCGTGGAGAACCGCAACGGCTTCATCATGGCCGCCGCCGGAGTGGACGCCTCCAACACCGCGGCCGGCACCGTGCTGTTGCTGCCCACCGACCCGGACGCCTCCGCCCGCGCCATCCGCACCGCGCTGCGCGACGCCATCGGCGTCGATGTGGGGGTGCTGATCACCGACACCTTCGGGCGGCCCTGGCGCGCCGGCCTGACCGATGTCGCGATCGGCGCGGCCGGGGTGCGCGTCCTGGACGACCTGCGCGGTGGCACCGACGCGCACGGAAACCCACTCGCCGTCACCGTCGTCGCCACCGCCGATGAGCTGGCCGCAGCGGGCGACCTCGTCAAGGGCAAGGCCAGCGGCTGCCCGGTCGCGGTGCTGCGCGGGCTGCCGAGCCTGGTGGGCGAGGCGGCCGACCCGGCCGCCACCGGCGCGCAGGCCCTGGTGCGGGCAGCCGCCGACGACATGTTCCGGCTCGGGACATCCGAGGCCGTCCGAGAGGCCGTGACGCTGCGGCGCACGGTGCGCGAGTTCACCGACGCACCGGTGGACGGCGCGGCGGTACGGCGCGCCGTCGCCGCCGCGGTCACCGCGCCCGCCCCGCACCACACCACGCCGTGGCGCTTCGTCCTGCTGGAGAGCGCACAGGCGCGTACGGAACTCCTCGACGCTATGCGCGACGCATGGATCGCGGATCTACGGGCCGATGGCTTCAGCGAGGACAGCGTGGCCAAGCGGGTACGGCGTGGGGACCTGCTGCGCAACGCGCCGTATCTCGTCGTCCCGTGCCTGGTCGCGGACGGTGCCCACCCCTACCCCGACGCGCGGCGCGCCGCCGCCGAGCGTGAGATGTTCGTCGTCGCGGCGGGGGCCGGCGTGCAGAACCTGCTGATCGCGCTGGCCGGCGAGGGGCTCGGCTCGGCCTGGGTCTCATCGACGATGTTCTGCCGCGACGAGGTGCGCGAGGTCCTTGACCTGCCCGCCGCCTGGGACCCGCTGGGCGCGGTGGCCATCGGCAAGGCCGCTGCCGCGCCCGCCGCTCGGCCGCCCCGCGCCGCTGAGGCGTTCATCGAGGTGCGCTAGCCGCCGCGCCGCGGCCCTCGCCTGCTGACACCGACCGCCGGTGGGTGGGGCCGCGGCACGGTGAGGGGAGCCGCGGCGCTATCTCAGAGCGCCCGGATATCGTTCGGCGAAAAGCGCGGGGCCCGGCGGGGCGGGGTGACGCCGGTGAGCAGGATGAGGCGGCAGGCTCGGTAGCGGTGGTCCGCGTACGGGGCCAGGAGGTCAAGCATCGCGGCGTCGTCCGTGCCGCGCTCGCCGGTGAGTGCGTAGCCGACGATGCGGGGCAGATGGAGGTCGCCGACGGTGACCGCGTCCGGGGCGCCGTTGCTGCGCTGAAGCACCTCGGCCGCCGTCCACGGGCCGATGCCGGGGATGGCCTGCAACCGGGCCATGGCCCGCGAGAGGTCCATCGACGCCGCCTCTTCGAGCCGCCGGGCCACCCGCGCGGCACGCACGACGGCCGCCGACCGCTTGCCGTCCACGCCCGCGCGATGCCACTCCCAGGACGGAATCAGCGCCCAGGCGCGGGCGTCAGGCATCACCCGCAGTCGCATCTCTGGGCCAGGCGCTGGCTCGCCGTGCCGCCACAGCAGCAGCCGCCAGGCCCGGTACGCCTCGTCGCTGGTGACCTTCTGCTCCAGGATCGAGGGCACCAGCGACTCCAGTACGAGCCCGCTCCGTATCAGGCGCAGGCCCGGATGGCGGCGGTGTGCCTCGTGCACCAGGCGGTGTCGGGGCCGGAAGCCGGCCACATCGTCGTACGCGCCGAGCATTGCCGGCAACTGATCGAGCAGCCACTGCGTGCCCGGCCCCCACGCCTGCGCCTCGATGCTGCCGCCGCGGTGCGCGATGCGCAGTGTCCCGGGGCCCTGCGGGGTGCGCGACGCCCGCCACACCGCACCCTCCGCGTCCACCCGGAACGCGGGGTCGCCCGGCCCGCGGCGCAGGATGCTCAGGTTGCGCACCAGGTCATACGGGCCTGGCGGTACCCAGGTGCGGGTGGTGGACATCTCGCCAGCGTACGTGGCTCACCGCTGAGGCCTTTGCGGCCGGCCCCGGGTGCGACCGACTGCGGTGCCCGCTGGCCGGTGCGCCCACGGGCTCGTGCGCCCGCTGGGGCGGGTGGTTACTGGTGGGGCGGTTCGCTACTGGTCTGATGAGAAGCGGACCGCTCCCGCGGGGATGTCAGCGCCGCACCACACGCGTAGGCCAGCACGCAGTTCATTGTCGGCGCCCACGGACGCCCCGTCGCCGATGACGGCGCCGTCGAGGACGGTACGAGGACCTATCCGGGCCCCTGCGCCGATCAGCGAGTCGCGCACCCGGGCGTCCTCCCCCACGATGGCGCCGGCCAGCACCGCGCTGCCCTCGACCCGCGCGCCGGCACCGATCCGCGCATCAGCACCGACGACCGTGCCGCCGGTGAGCTTCGCATCGGCGGCCACCCGCGCCCCATCAAGCACCAGCCGATCCCCGCGGCGCCCAGGCACCGCCGGCGAGGGCGCACGGCCAAGGACCAGGTCGGCCGAGCCGCGGACGAACGCCTGCGGGGTACCGAGATCGAGCCAGTACGTGGAGTCCACCATGCCCTGAAGGTGCGCGCCGTCAGCGAGCAGCCCGGGAAAGGTCTCCCGCTCCACGGAGACCGGCCGCCCGGTGGGTATCGCGTCGATGACCGAGCGGTTGAAGACGTACGCACCCGCGTTGATCTGATCGGTGACGATCTCCTCGGGGGTCTGCGGCTTCTCCAAGAACGCCGTGACTCGCCCGTCCGCGTCGGTCGGCACCAGGCCGTACGCACGCGGGTCATCGACCCGGGTGAGGTGGAGCGACACATCGGCGCCGGTTCGCTGGTGGGTGGCGACGAGCGCCGCGATGTCGAGCCCGGTGAGGATGTCGCCGTTGAAGATGAGCACCGGATCGCCCGGGCCCGAGCGCAGCCGCGATGCGACGTTGCGGATGGCCCCGCCGGTACCCAGCGGCTCCTGTTCGGTGACGTACTCCAGGTGCAGTCCGAGGCCGGAGCCGTCACCGAAGTAGGGCTCGAACACCTCGGCGAGGTAGGACGTCGCCAGCACCACGTGCTCGACGCCTGCGGCGCGAGCGCGGGCGAGCTGGTGGGTGAGGAAGGGCACGCCCGCCGCCGGGACCATGGGCTTGGGCGTGTTGACCGTCAGCGGACGCAGCCGGGTGCCCTTGCCTCCGACCAGGAGGATCGCTTCTGTCACCTTGTCGTCTCTGCTTCCTGACGGGGCCGTCTTGACCCCCGGGCTCCGGGAGCCCGGGGGGAGGTCGGCGGCCAGTGTATGCAGACAGTGAAGACCCAGTTCGCGCCGGTCAGGTCGGCCCGTGCATCACCGCCCCTGGAGCTTGGCCGCCGCGCTACGGATCGCCCCGAGCTTCGTGTACAACCGCGCTCCGGGACAGTCCGTGGTGAAGCCGTCGCGATGCCCCGAGATCACCTTGAGCCGCACCGGGGTGCCCTTGCGGTACTTGTTGCTGCCGCCCGACACCAGAACCGTGCTGCCGAGCGGATTACGCCCGTGTAGTCCGAGCTTCCACGCGGTGAGCTTGGCCACGGCGCGTACCACGGCCTTGGACGGCGTGGCACGGGAGTGCGTGCCCAGGACGGCGATGCCCGTGCTCTTGATGTTGAAGCCGAGGGTGTGGGCGCCCAGGACGGGCTTGGCCGGTCCGCCGGCGCGACCCTCGTAGATGTTCCCGCATCGGTCGATGATGAAGTTGTAGCCCAGGTCCCGCCACCCGCTGCTCTTGACGTGGTAGCGGTAGATGCTGCGGATGACCGAAGGCGCTTGCGAGCACCGGTAGTTGTTGCCGGTGGCGCTGTGGTGCACGAAGGCCGCCTTGACCGTCCTGGTGTATTTGAGCTTGCGCTCGCGCAGCCGCTCGTCGGCGCCCCAGCCCTTGCGGAGGATGATCCGGGGCCGTTGCCCGACGTGCGGGCGCTGCCAGGTGCGCTGTGCAGCCGTCTCCTCCTCGTTCTCCTCCGGCAGCACAAGATCACCGGGAACGCTCCGAGTCGGGTCCAGCACGAGGGCGTCGGTCGTCGTCTCCCGTGACAACGGCCCGTCCACAGCCGCAGGCCCCTCCGGATTCTCGGATGGTTGCTCGTCGGCGGGGGGCTGCTCGTCGGCGGATGGCTGCTCGTCGGTGGGAGGGTGCTCGTCAGCGGGGGGCTGCTCGTCAGCGGGAGGCTCCTCGTCAGCGGGAGGCTGCTCATCGGCGGGAGAGTGCTCATCGGCGGGAGGCTGCTCGTCAGCGGGAGAGTGCTCATCGGCGGGAGGCTGCTGGGCGTCGGGTGCCGGTGGGTCGGTGGGTGACTGCGGCATGGGCGGTACGGAGTGGCCGGTTGGCGCGTCGCCCGGGTTCACCAGCTCCAGGTGCAGGCCCTTTGGCAGGCGGGCGGGAGTGGCGGTCGGTGCGGCCTGACCGGACGAAAGCGGGGGCGCGACGCCAGCTAGCTGGCCGCTGGACGCGGCGTGGTGGTGCGACGCGGCGTGATCGTTCGACGCGGCGTGCTGGTCAGGTGCCGGGCCGGGGTCGGAGCTGGCGCCCTCGCCTGGCCTGGACGTCTGCTCGGGTTCGATACGGACCTGGACGCCATCGGAGTCGCCGACCCACAGGGGCGCGGTGCTCCCGCGCATGGCCTCGCCGCGCCGGGTGCCCGCGTCGAGGTCGGGTGCGTCGTCGCGGTGGGTCTCCAGGTCCTGCCAGTCCGACCAGCGCTCGGTGCCGGTGGCCCGGGTGCGGACCTGCACATGGCCGTGCAGGTCGGCCGCCGCGTCGTCCCAGACGACGCCGACGAGGGAGAAGGGTCGTACCGTACGGGCCTCCATGCCGTACTCCGGCTCCGTGTTCGCGCGGTCGGGCCCTGCGGCTGGCGGGGTCAGCGGGGACAGCGGCAGCGACTGGGTGCTGCCGGGCAGGGCCGCGCTTACGGGTGCGGCGCGGGATGCGGCGTGGGGGGCGGCTGCGACCCCTTGGCCGTTGGTTAGCGGGAGAGTCAGGGCGGCCGTACACACGACGCCGACCGCGGAAGCTAGGTATGCACGCATACCGAAAATGCTGGGCATCTAACCCATATCTGTCTATTCGGGAAATGACGGGCGGTCGGCCTACGCGCGCATCAGCCGGCCCCGGCCCGCCCCGGGTTGACTGCGCGCCAGCCCGCGCCCCGCGTACCCTTGCGGCGATGAACGCCACCGATCGCACCCCCGCCGACCTGCTGCGATCCGCGCTCGCCGCGGACCCGGCACGTCCGCTTGTGACCTTCTACGACGACGCCACGGGCGAGCGCGTTGAACTGTCCGTGGCCACCTTCGCCAATTGGGTGGCGAAGACCGCCAATCTGCTGCAAGGCGACCTCGCCGCCGAGCCGGGCGACCGGCTTGCGCTGCTGCTGCCCGCGCACTGGCAGACGGCGGTCTGGCTGCTCGCCTGCTCCTCCACCGGGGTGGTCGCCGAGGTCGGCGGTGACCCGGCCGCCGCCGACCTCGTGGTCAGCGGCCCGGACACGCTGGACGCGGCACGCGCCTGCGGCGGGGAGCGCATGGCGCTGAGCCTGCGCCCGCTCGGCGTCCGCTTTCCGCAGCCGCCGGAGGGCTTCGCCGACTACGCGGTGGAGGTGCCGGGCCAAGGCGACCAGTTCGCGCCGTTCGCGCCGGTGGACCCGGCGGCGCCCGCGCTGGTGGTAGGTGCCGGCGGACCCGAGCTCTCCGGGGCGCAGACCGTCGAGCGAGCGCGGGCCGACGCGGCGGAGCGCGGGCTCACGCCCGGCGCGCGGCTGCTGTCCGGGCTTGCGTACGACACCTGGGATGGCTTGTCAGCCGGGCTTTTGGCACCGCTCGCCACGGGCGGGTCCGTGGTGCTGTGCCGCCACCTGGACCGGCTCGACCCCGCAGCCCTGGACAAGCGCCGGCAGACCGAGCGCGTGACCGCACTGGTGACCGCCCCCGCGAGCTGAGTCACCGGTTCGAGGACGGCCAGCGAGCCCGTCCCGTACGGCCTGCGCGCCCCTCGTACGCCCGTCCGGCGCACTGCGGGGGCCGACCGCAGGCCGTACCGCCTCTTCCGAGCGATGATCGTCACGAGGTACGACCACGCAGCCTGACGTGTCCGCTCCGGTGATCGACGGCCGCCCACGCCGCCGACTGCGCGCGGAGACGACCCCGTAGGAGGAAGAACCCGCGAGGGGAGGACTCGCGAAGAGGGCCCCGCGAGGAGACGTACCTGCGGGGGGACGTACCTGCGGAGAAAGCACCCGCGAGGGACGTATCTGCGAGGGAAGAACCCGCGAGGGAAGGATGCTGCCGTGACGGACAGCCCGGACCCGGAATCGGACTCGCCCCTGGACGCGCCGTTCGATGCACCGTTGGATGCGCCGCGCCGGCATCGCTGGCTGCGGTGGACTGCGGTGGGTGCCGCCGCGCTGGTGCTGCTGGTGGCCGGTGCGGGCTGGGTGGTGTACGAGCGGTTGGACGGCAACATCACCACCGACACCGACACCGCCGAACTGCTACGCAAGTACGAGGCGGAGCGGCCCACGGCGTTGGTGCAGGGCGCCCGCAACATTCTGCTGATCGGCAGCGACGACCGCGGCGGGCGCAATGGCCGGTACGGCCGCGACGTAGGCACCCAGCGTTCGGACACGACGATCTTGCTGCATCTGTCCAAGGACCGCGACCGCGCCACCGCGGTCAGCATTCCGCGCGATCTGATGGTGCTCATCCCGCACTGCGAGCGGCCGGGCGGGCAGCGACAGAAGGCGGTGTTCGGGCAGTTCAACTACGCCTTCGAGAAGGCCGGCGCCTCGTGCACGATCCGTACCGTCGAGCAACTGACCGGCGTCCGGATTAACCACCATCTGATCGTGGACTTCGACGGCTTCAAGAAAATGATCAACGCGGTGGACGGCGTCGAGGTCTGCCTCGCGACCCCGATGCGGGACCACAAGGCGCGGGTGGATCTGCCCGCCGGGCACCAGGTGTTGAACGGCGAGCAGGCACTCGGCTTCGTCCGCGCCCGCTACACCCTGGGCAACGGCAGCGACACCCAGCGGATCGCCCGCCAGCAGGCGTTCATGAGCTCACTGGTGCGCAAGATGCAGGGCAGCGGCGTGCTGCTCAACCCGACCCGGCTGTATCCGGTGCTGGATGCGGCGACCTCGGCCCTGACTACCGACCCCGGTCTTGACTCGTTGCGGGATCTATACAACTTGGTCCGTGGCGTGCGGAACATTCCATCGGACAAGGTGGAGTTTATGACCATTCCCCGGCGCTCCTACCGGCACAACGTGGCGCGTGACGAGATCGTGCAACCCGACGCCGACCGCCTCTTTGGGCAACTACGGGAAGATCGCCCGGTGACACCAGAGGAAAGCACCGTTGAAGCAGCGAACAACACTCAGCGGATGAATGCCCCAAAGGACGACAAAGCCGATCATACGGAGGGGATCTCACCTCGCACCCCCGCCTCCCCCACGGCGTCACCGGCCGCGCGTGGCCTATGTGAAAAGAGAAAGTGAAAAATCCGTCACTCCCCGTCACAAGGTTGAAAGGATTGGGCAAATTGCCCAGTTGTAGGGAAGTGCGAGGGGACACCGGCGTCGCTGAAGGTTGAAGTTGGCGGATAGTGTGAGCGATCCGGTGCGCTTCGACCAGGGCTCTTCTGCGCATCGCACCAGACGATTGACCCGAGCGCCGAGGGGGAGGCGCCGCGTGGCACCGACGGAGGACACAGGCGACCGTGGACGCGCAAGACCGTGGGGGAGCGGGCGACCTCGACCCCGCTGATCAGTGGGTGTTCAATCCGGACACTGACAGCTATGAGCTGCAACTGCACCCGGCCGAGGAAAGCCAAGAGCCCCCCGCACCCGCCCCCGGCGGCAGAGCGGCGGCCAGAGCGGCCAGCCGCCGGCGCGCCGTCCCCGAGCAGCGCGGTCGGCGAGCCGCGCCCCGTGGCTCTCGGAGCGAAGGTGATAACGCTGCCGTGCCGCCGCAAGGACCGGTCAGCCGCCGCAAGCCGAAGCCGAAGAAGACCAAGACGAAAAAGGCGCTCATCTGGGGCAGCGGCACGATGGCGTTCTTGCTGGTGGGCGGGGCAGTTGCCGCGTACCTCATCTACCAGCACCTCAATGGCAACATCAAAAAGGTGGATGTCGGCGAGAACAACCCGGCGGTCATCGACGGCCCGGTCAACATCCTCGTCATCGGCACCGATACGCGCAGCGGCGCGGGCAACGGGGACTACGGCGACAAGGACAGCGTGGGCCACGCGGACACCACGATCCTCTTCCACGTCTCGGAAGACCGCACCAACGCGACCGCCTTGAGCATCCCGCGCGACCTGATCTTCGACGTCCCGGACTGCACGGTCAAGCAAGAGGACGGCTCGCGAAAGACGATTCCCGGCAAGCAGAAAGTACGGTTCAACACCAGCCTCGGCCAGGACGGACGCGACCCCGGCTGCACCTGGAACGCCGTAGAGAAGCTGACCGGCCTTGAGGTGGACCACTTCATGATGGCCGACTTCAACGCGGTCAAGACGCTGTCAACGGCGGTGGGCGGCGTCGAGGTGTGCCTGGCGCACGACATCAAGGACCCCAAGTCCAAGCTGAACCTGACCGCCGGACGACACAAGATCCAGGGCGAAGAGGCGCTCGCCTTCGTCCGCACCCGGCACAGTGTGGGCTTCGAAAGCGACCTGGACCGCATCAAGCTCCAGCAGCAGTTCCTCAGTTCGATGATCCGGGAGATGAAGGCCGGCGGCACCTTCGGCAGTCCGCAGAAGATGTGGAAGCTGAGCAATGCCGCGACCGACGCGCTCACGGTGGACACCGGCATCGGAAGCGTCAAGAAGCTGATGGCCCTGGGCAAGGACCTCAGCAAGGTCAACATCAAGAACATCACCTTCGCGACCGTGCCGGTCCTCGACAACACCGACAATGTGACCGTGCTGCTCAATAAGCCCCAGGCCGAACCGCTGTTCTCGATGGTTCAGCAGGACGTGTCGCTGACCGAGGTGAAGAAGAACGAGAAGGCGGCCAAGGTCAAGGAGGCCGCCCGGCTCAAGGGAACCAAGGCCGATCCCGCGAACGTTCGGGTGAAGGTACTCAACGGCAGCGGGAAGATGGGCGCGGCGAACGAGACGGTGACCTGGATGCAGAATGACGTAGGGATAATTCGCAGCACCAACGGCCAAAACGCCCCGGATGCCATCGCGAAGACCACCCTGGAGTACGCACCCAACCAGGCCGACCAGGCTCGGCGTCTCGCCGCCCTCATGGGCCTGCCGGGTGCCGCGCTGAAACCCGGGACCGAGGAGGCCGACCCCATGGCGGAGATGACGCTCACGCTGGGCAAGGACTACAAGGGCAAGGGCATCCCCATCACCGCGCCGCGCAAGGCCCCGGAGGGTGTCCAGCGCATCGGGGCGGACGATAAGAACGTCTGCGCGAAGTAACCTGCGATTCGCCCGCCCATCAGGCCGGCACCACGACTGAGTAACGGGGGAGGCCCGATGCGGCACGGCGGCAGGCGAGGGGAGCGATCGAGACGGCGCGTCCCGGAAGCCCGCGAACTCGGGTGGGACGACGGTCTGTACGCGAAAGGCGGCAGCGCAGCCGCGCGGTCGGGCGCAGCGGGAGGACATCCGGTCCCAGCCGGCGGGCAGCCCAGCCCCGGGACCGACCGGGACGGCAACGACCTGGGCCATAGCGGCCCGGGAGGGCACGGCCTGCCGGCGGACGGCCGGGTCCCCGCACCCGGTGCGGGCCCGCGGGGTGGTAGGCGGCGCGCGCGCGAAGCCGACGACACGGGCAACGGCGACGGCAGCTACGGCAGTGGCGTCGGCGCTCAGCGTGGTGCCCCCGCACCCGGCAGCGGCGCCCGCGGCGGCGCGGCCAGCGGCCAGGGCGGCGCGGTGCCGGTCCCGCGATCCGGTGGCGGCACGCGGCGTGCGGGGACCAGACGGCGGGTGCGTCAGCAAGGTAAGGGGCGCCGGATACTGCTGTGGACAGCGGGTGGGCTCTCCCTCGTCATCCTCGGTACGGCTGGCGCCGGCTACCTCTACTACCAGCACCTCAACGGCAACATAGAGAAGGACGTCCTCAACCTCGGTGAGGCACGGCTGGACAAGAGCACGCCCAACGCGCACGGCCAGACCCCGCTGAACATACTGCTGCTCGGCTCCGACAGCCGGAACACCGAGGAGAACGTCAAGCTCGGCGGCTCCCGCGCGGACGCCGACCGCAAGCCGCTGGCGGATGTGCAAATGTTGCTGCACGTCTCCGCCGACCGCAGCAACATGTCGGTGGTCAGCATCCCGCGCGACACCCGCGTCACCATCCCCAAGTGCACCGACGACGACGGCACGATCTACCCCGAGTCCGACCGCAACATCATCAACTCCAGCCTGCAAAACGGCGGCCCCGGCTGCACCGTCGCCACCTGGGAGGCGCTCTCCGGAGTGCCCATCGACCACTTCATGATGATCGACTTCGCGGGCGTCGTGGACATGGCCGACGCCGTGGGCGGCGTACCGGTCTGCGTGGACAACAACGTCAAGGACCCCGATTCGGGCCTGCGCCTGGAGAAGGGCGAGAAGGAGATCAAGGGCGAGCAGGCACTCCAGTGGCTGCGGACCCGACACGGCTTCGAGGACGGCAGTGACATCGGCCGCGCCAAGGCGCAGCACATGTACATGAACGCGATGGTTCGGCAGCTCAAGTCCGGCAGCAAGCTGACCGATCCTGGCAAGCTGATGGACCTGGCCGAGTCGGCGACCAAGGCGCTCAAGGTGGACTACGGCCTCGGCACCGTCAAGAAGCTCTACAACTTGGGCAACGAGCTCAAGCGAGTGCCAACCAAGCGGATCACCATGACGACCATGCCGTGGGTACCGGACCCGCAGAGCAAGGCGCACGTCGTCCCCGACCCGAACGACGCGGACAAGCTCTTCGAACTGGTCCGCAACGACATCGCGTTGGACGGCAAGGACAAGAAAAAGCTCCCGCCGAAGAAGACCACCGAGCCGACCACGCCATCGGCGCCCAAGGGTGAGATCGCCGTCGCCGTCCAAAACGGCACCGGCACCGTGACCGAGGCCCCCGTACCGCAGCGCGCCACGATCATCGCGGACGCGCTACTCAAAAACGGCTTCAACCAGGCCATCGCGGACACCACACCCAAGCCGCAGGCAAAGACGACGGTCACCTATGCGACCGAGGAGCAGCGCGGCAACGCGCTGACCGTGGCCACATCGCTCGGCCTGCCGAAGGACGCCGTACAGCTTTCGCCCGGCCTCCCGCAGGTGACCGTGATCGTCGGCGCGGACTGGCGCGAGGGCACGACGTACCCGAAGCCCACCGACAGCCAAGGCAGCGAGGACGGCGGCACCAGTGGTGACACCGGCACTGGGGGCACTGGCGGCACCGACGACGCGGCGAAGGACGAGAAGCGGGACGAGGACGCCAAGGTGCCGGACAGCGCGGGCGCACTCAACGGCGACGACAAGACGGCGTGCATGAAGGTCAACCCGGCCTACACGTTCTGACCTGCGCCTGCCGATCGGGTACGTACCGGCAGGCCCCGCCGATCGACGTTGGCGCCCCCGCCTGGCTGGGCCCGAGGCCGCCGACGTACGGCCGCGAGCCCGCCTCCCCCGCCACATCAGCGGTATGCAACCACCGCCTCCCCCACACATCAGCGGTATGCACCACCGCCGGCCCTCAGCACCGCCGCCAGGGCCGGGGCCCGTCCACAGAAGCAGTCCGGCCCCGGTCACCAGAGCTAGGTGACCGAGGCCGAGACCGGACAACAAGGATGGCCGGGATGGCCGGGTTGGCCGGGTTGGCCGGGCCAGGCAACCAGCCGCTCAAACCACCGAGCAGCGAGCGGCCGAACCCGCCGGGGTCACACTCCCGAGCCGCTGGTGAGGACCGCGGGGCGGCGGCTGGCGATGACCTTCTTGGCCAGCGCACGGGGGCTGGTCAAAAAGCCCCAGCCCCAGGACATGTGCATGGTCGCCAGCGCGACGGGAATCCGTAGCCGCGCCCCGATCGGCAGGCCCTTGCCCGCCGGCAGGGAACCCGCCGCGATCGCCGCGAGATAGCCGGCGGGGATCACCAGGCCCCATGGAGTGAGCGCCACGCCGACGACGAGACCGGCGGCGATGGCCACCACGGCGGTCGGCGGGGCGAGGTAGCGCACATTGATCGAGCCCTGGTGGTAGCGGGCGACCACATGCCGCCAGCGGCCGTAATCCTTGTACTGCTTGGCCAGCGCACGGATGCTCGGCCGGGGCCGGTAGGAGACCTTCAGCTCGGGCGAGAACCAGATCAGGCCACCCGCCTCGCGGATGCGGAAGTTCAGCTCCCAGTCCTGGGCGCGGATGAACTCCTCGTTGTAGCCGCCTTGTTGCTCCAACGCCTCGCGCCGGAACACACCGAGGTAGACCGTCTCGGCTGGGGCCGCGTCGCCACCGGTGTGGAACGCCGCGTTGCCCACACCGATCTTGGCGGTCATGGCGGCGGCGACGGCGTGCTCCCAGTCGTTCTCGCCCTCGGCGTGCATGATGCCGCCGACGTTTTGCGCGCCGGTCTCCGCCAGTAGTCGCACGGCGGTGGAGATGTAGTGCGCGGAGAGCATCCCGTGCCCATCGACGCGCACCACCACCGGGTGCCGGGACGCCTTGATCGCCGCGTTGAGCGCGGCGGGCGTGCGGCCGGTGGGATTGGGCACCGTGTGCACCCGGGGGTCATCGCGCACGAGCTCGGCGGCGATCTCATCCGTACGGTCCGTGGACGGGCCGAGGGCGATCACCACCTCCAGCTCGCCGGCGTACTCCTGTTCCAGGATGTGCCGGACGGAATTACGCAGATGGCGCTCCTCGTTGAGCACCGGCATGATCACGGATACGGCCGGAGGCTGTGGCTCAGACATCTTCCCTCGGGGGTACAGGGGTCGCCGCTCAGGTGACTGCGGGTAGTACGGATCACGTTACCGCGAATGGGGGACACCGCTACGCACCGGGCGAGTGGCCAGCGGCGGGGCGCACGGCGTGGGGTCGTCCGCCGCTCATCGTATGGACCTATGGTGTCCGCCTTGCCCCCTATAGCCGTCTCATCCATTTCACCCGCCTTGCCCGCCTCGCTCCCATTCCCCTATGTCCCTATATCCCCATTTGCCGCATAACCGTCTCTCCCCTAGCTCGTCGTACGTCCGCACGCTCCCCCTCAGCTCGTCGCGGAGGTCTCCCCAGTGACCGCACCGGCCCGCTCCCCCTACCCGCCCCCGCCGCGCCGACCCCGGACGCAGCCACCCTTCGCCGCCCCTTCGGACCCGGCGCCGCCGCCCCCGCGGCCACCCAGCCAACGACCCCGCTGGGGGCTGTGGCTCGCCGTGATCGGCGCCGCGACGGTGCTGGTCGCCGGCGGCATCGGGCATGCGGTGGTCTCCGGCCTGCACAACGGCATCGAGCGCATCGATCCATTCGGAGCGCTTGACCACCGCCCCTCCGCCGGTGACGGGACGAACTACCTGGTCGTCGGCACGGACGGGCGGGAGAAGATCACGCCGGCGCAAAAGGCGAAGTACCGGCTCGGCGGCGAACCCTGCCACTGCACGGACACCCTGATGCTGGTGCATGTCTCGGCCGACCACGATCGCGCCAGCGTCATCAGCCTGCCGCGCGATTCGTACGCCGAGATCCCCGCGTACACCGACACGACCGGCGCCGTACGCCGTACGCACCCGCAAAAGCTCAACGCGGCCTACGCGGAGGGCGGCCCAAGCCTGACCGTACGCACCGTCGAGCACATGACCGGTGTACACATCGACCACTACCTAGAGGTCGATTTCACCAGCTTCATGCGGACCGTGGACGTGGTGGGCGGCGTCGAGGTGTGCACCGTACGCCCCCTCAAGGACCGGTACTCCGGGCTCGACCTGCCCGCCGGGCGACACACGCTCCAGGGCGGCGAGGCGCTCCAATACGTACGCTCCCGGCACATCGACGGCGCCGCCGACCTCGGCCGAATGCAGCGCCAACAGCGCTTCTTGGCCGCGCTTATCGACAAGGCGACCAATAGCGGTGTGCTGCTCAACCCGGTGAAGTTCAGCAAGGTGGCCTCGTCGCTGCTCGGTTCGGTGCGCGCGGACCGGGAGTTCGGCAGCACACAACTCGTCGGGCTCGGCGAGGCGATGCGTAACTTCTCGCCCGCCTCATCGGAGTTCACCTCGGTGCCGGTCAGCGACGTCAGCTATCCGGTGGCGGGCGTCGGCTCGACCGTACGGTGGAACGAGGCGCAGGCCGACCAGCTCTTCCGGGCCGTCCGCCAGGATCGCCCGCTGACCCCGCACCGCACGAAGCGGCCCCGGGCCACCACGGTCGAGATCGACCCGGCGCAGATCAGGGTCCAGGTCGTCAACGGAACCGG
Source organism: Streptomyces zagrosensis (assembly GCF_014203645.1). Classification (GTDB taxonomy): domain Bacteria; phylum Actinomycetota; class Actinomycetes; order Streptomycetales; family Streptomycetaceae; genus Streptomyces; species Streptomyces zagrosensis. Next base: position 36,162 of record NZ_JACHJL010000021.1, read on the forward strand.
CCGCGCCGGGCTCGGCGAAAAGACCGACCGCGCCCTGCGGGCCACCGGCTTCGCCACCACCGGCACGGCCACCACCGCGGCCACCACGGGCCTGCCTCGTACCGTCATCGCCCACGACCCCGAGTGGAACCGCTCGGCCCGTTCCCTGGCCGCGGCCCTGCCCGGCGCCGAACTCCGCCCGACCCCGGGCCAGGGCGGCACACTCCAGGTCACGCTCGGCACCGACCACCAAGACGTCCACCGGGTACGCCCGGAACGACCGGCCGGCGCGGACAACGGGCTCACGGCGGTCAGGGGCGACCAGGTGAACTGCTCGTAAGCCCGCGGGGAAATGGTTCGCGCCAACGCACCGAGCACGGGCGCGCCGCCCTCCAGACGACAGCGCCCCCGGAATCCGCCCCGAGTTCCGGCGCGGGGGGCGCTGCCGTGCGCCGACGACCCCACCCGTTTTACCCGTGGCATCCAGCAAAACGCATTCAGCGAAACGCCTGTCCCATAGCCCGGCGCTCGGCAGCTGGCCCGCTGGCGTATGTCACTCGTCTGGTTGCTGCTCGCGGAGCTCTCGAATGGCGCGGCGGCGGGCGAGGCGGTGGGTGCGGCGGATCTGGGCCTCTTGGAAGCGGCGCGCGTTCCGCTCCGAGTCCGGAAGCACGGGCGGCACGCTGCGCGACTTTCCGTCTGCATCGACGGCGGCGAACACCAGGTACGCCGATCCCACCTGCTGTGCCGGCGTCGATTCGTTCCACCGCTCGGCCATGACGCGTACGCCGATCTCCATGGACGTCCGGCCTGTCCAGTTGCACTGAGCGTGCACGTGGACAAGGTCGCCTACGCGGACCGGCGAGAGGAACGCCATTTCATCCATGGACGCCGTCACCGCAGGCCCGCCCGAGTGCCGGCCGGCGACAGCGCCGGCCGCATCGTCGACTAGCTTCATGATCACGCCACCGTGCACGGTCCCGAGAAGATTCGTGTCCGCCGCCGTCATGATGTGGGACAGCGTGGTGCGCGAAGCCGCGGTCGGCTTGCCCGGTATCGCTGCCTCCGTGGCCTGGGCCTGAATGGTCATGTCCTCCACCTTATGCGCCCCCGGATTGCATCAGCTCTGCAACAGCCACGCCCCAAGTCAGTACCCGCGGTACAAGCACGCTGGTGCGACGGGGCAAACTTCGACTATGAGCAATTGGCCCGAGGGGTGGACCAACGACGGCGGCGACCAGAGCCGGCGCCGCGGCGGAGGCCGCGGTCCCGACCCCGAGATCGCACGTTCCATGCCGCATGTCCGCCGCGAGCCGACCGGCAACGGCCCCGGGGGCGGTGGCTACCCAGGCGGTGCCCCGCGCCACGAGCCGCCGCTGCCGCCCGACCTGTCGCCGCGCGGTGCGGTTCCCCCGCAGCAGCAGCCTCCCGGTTACGACGGGGCACACGGCGGTGACGGCTACGACGACGGGTACAACACCGGCCAGGTCTACGGCGCCGGACGCGGCCCCGTTACCAGTGGCCCGGGGGACCCGGGCGGTCCGGGAAGCGGCGAGGGCGGCCCCCCGTACGGCGGCCCGTCCGGACCGCCCGCCACGCGTCCGAACTGGCGCAAGCGCATCACGATCGGCGTCATCGGCGTGTTCGCGCTGCTGCTGATCGTGTCCATCGGTACGTACTTTTGGGCGGACGCCAAGCTCAAGCGCGATGTCGATCTGGGCAAGGTCGAGGACCGTCCCGGCGGGGGCGACGGCACGAACTACCTGATCGTGGGTTCCGACAGCCGTGAGGGCATGTCCGCCAAGGAGAAGAAGGACCTGCACACCGGCTCCGCCGATGGCAAGCGCACGGACTCGATGATGATCTTGCACGTGGGCGACAACGGAAACACCATGATCAGCCTGCCGCGCGACTCCTGGGTGACGATCCCCGCATTCACCGGCTCCGAGTCGGGCCACCGCATCCAGCCCCAGCAGCAAAAGCTCAACGCCGCGTTCTCCATTCAGGGCCCTGAGCTGCTGGTTCGTACGATCGAGTACAACACCGGGCTGAAGATCGACCACTACGCGGAGATCGGTTTCGGCGGCTTCGCGAAGATCGTGGACGCGGTCGGCGGTGTCGAGATGAACATCCCGCGCGACATCAAGGACAAGAACTCCGGCGCCGACCTGAAGAAGGGCAAGCAGACGCTGGACGGCAAGGAGGCGCTGGCCTTCGTCCGCAACCGGTACGAGGCGGGCAGCGACCTGGAACGCACCAAGAACCAGCAGAAGTTCCTGTCCACACTGGCCTCACAGGCCGCCACGCCCTCCACGATCCTCAACCCCTTCCGGCTCTACCCGACGATGAGCTCGGGCCTGGACACGCTGATCGTGGACAAGGACATGAGCCTGTGGAAGCTGCGGTCCATGTTCTGGGCCATGAAGGGCGTCACCGGCGGCGACGGCAAGCAGATGAACATGCCCGTCGCCAACCCCGGGTACAGCACCCCCAAGGGCTCCGCGGTGCTGTGGGACATGCCGAAGGTCAAGAAGCTGATGGAAGAGCTGAAGAACGACGACAAGGTCACCGTCTCGGCGCAGTGACCCGCGCCGTGCGACGGCTGCCTTCGGACGCCGTGTGACGGCTGACTCCGGTGGGTGAATGCCGGCGTCCGTGCTGGTACGGGCACGGGCACGCGGGCGTGGGTCGTACGGGCACAGGCCGTACGGGCACAGGCCGTGCAGCACGGCCGCGCAGCACCGTGCGAAACGGATGCAGGTCATACGCGGATACGGGCTCCGGCGGAACATGCCGCCGGAACCCGTACGCGTGCCGGGCCGGCCGTCTCAGCCGCTCGCGGGGGCAGCCGCGCCGAGGGCGGACAACAGGCGGCCCAGGTCGTTCGCCCAGGGGGCCGCGACATTGATCCGGGTGGGCTTGGCGGCGCCGGGGAAGAGCAGCCGGAAGCTGTTCCACTGGCGGCCGTGCCGTACCTCGCTGGCGATCCCGTGGGCCTGCTCTCGGGGCAGGTTGAACACCACGTCGCCCGGCCGGCCGGTGAACTTGGCCGCCCGGTGGACGACCACGGCTCGTTCGGTGACGGTGACGAAGTAGTACTTCACCACGAACAGCATGATGAATCCGAACGCCATGGTGAGCTGCGGCGCGGGCCCCGATATGCCGTGCACCGTGGCCACCAGCCGGTCTCCCGGGTTGCTCCGTGCTACGGCCTGGACGACCTGTTCCTGAACCTTCGCTTTACGCATGGCCATGCGGCACCCCTCCCCTGACGATGACCGCGCCGGATGTCACGGCGCAGCGGTGGCAGCGTAGCCAGTTGTGTACGCGGCGGCTCCTCGGGGCACCCGCCGTGAGAGGGAGGGCCCTCGCCCTGGACGGAGGGGCGAGGCGGGTGCGGATGCGGGGGTTGCGCCGCTCGGTGATCCTGAAGGGGAGAGCAGAGCCATATCGGCAAGGAGGACGCCATGTCCATGCTCGACAAATTGAAGGGCATGCTCAAGGGCCACGAGGAGACCGCACAAAAGGGCATCGACAAGGCCGGTGACGCCGCGAACCGCAGGACGGGCGGCAAGCACAGCGGCAAGATCGATTCGACTCGGCAGCGCCTCAATGACCAGATGAACAAGCGTCGGAACGACCCCGGTCACTGACCGCACGATCCGCGGCACACCGAAGCCCTTCCGGGCGGACCCGCCGGGAAGGGCTTCGGCGCACGGAGCGCGCACGCGGCCACGACGCCCCCGTCGGCTGCACCGAGCAGCCAGAGTCCGCGGACAGCGGACAGCGGACGTCTACTGGTGCGAAACGTCTACTGGTGCGCCGCGGTCAGCGGAGATTCACTGGCGGAGAACGATGGCGCCGTTGAGCGTGCCCTGGCCATCGGTGCCGGCCCAGAAGATGGCCAATCGCTGTCTGGGGACGCTTGCGGTGACGGGCAATGTCAGCAGCGTGGGGGCTCCGATGGCGTGCTCGTTGAGGATGTTCACCGAGGTGATGGGGTCGGCCCCGTTCCCCAACCGGCCGAGGTCAAGCGCGGCGACGTTGAGGTGGCCGGCGCCGCCCATGCCCGTCCAAGCGATGTACGTGCCGTCCAGGTACCCGGCCAACGACGGTTGGGCAAGGCTTTGTTGGGCGGAACGCACGGTGACCGGCGTGTCCGCACTGGGGTCGGCGAGGTGGTGAAGACAAACCGCAAAAGGTCGCCCGAAACGGTCCAGACCCATAGGTATCGACTGCCGGGCACATCGCCGAGGCTGAATCGGCGCACCGGGCCGCGCGTGCCCCCGACCCAGCTCAGCGTGGCGAGAGGGCTGAAGACCAGGGGGCTGGTTTCGTTGGCCACCACCTGGTTGCCCTTCTGATTCTCCGCGCCGACCTGCGGAAATGCACTTCCCGAGCCGGCCAGCGTGGGGCTGCTTCGGCCGCTGAGTACCCCGTCACCCACGATTGCGCGCCCGGCGAAGCGACCGGTGAAGGTGTGTCCACTGAGACGTACGGCGCCATTTACTCGATCTTCGGGGCCGTGCGGTTCACCGACCCCGGTGAGACTCTTCCGCCCTGCGGGGGCGGCCGTTGTGGCAGCTAGGCGCACGCGGACCCGACAACTGCCCTCTTGACCTCCCCAAAGGGTGAGGGTCATGTAACAGACTGCAACGCAGTGCAACACACGCAGCAGGAGGGCGCACCGTGGGTTACACCTTCATCGGCAAAGATCCCGAGTCCGACGTGAACGGGTGCCCGGCGGTTTGGGTGGACGACGACCGACGGCTACTCGTACAGGGGCGGCGAGTTGGGGAAGACGTGCAGGCTCGGACGGTGGCTGACTCGCCGCGAGCCGAGGATGAGACGCTGATCGTTCTGGAACCGAGGATGATCCCGCTCCTCAAGGAGGCTATCCGTGTCGCAGAGTCTGACTGAGTTCGCCGATCTGCTCAGGCAGTGTGAGCGCTCAGCAGTGCACCTTGAGACCCGCGACGCATACGCCGTCCCCGGGGAACATCCTGCTTTCGACGCCTGGCTAGCAGGAGAGCGGAAGGACTGGGACGACCGTTCGTCATGGTGGCGTGAGGACTGGCACGGCCTCATCCAGAGCATGACCGCAAAAGGTGTGGTGGTGCACCGCGCGCGGGTGGTGGGTGAGCCCGTCTCGGACTACATCAGGTGGGAGCATTACGTCACGCATGGCAACGTCGCTTGCGGCGAGCAAGTCCGGTGGCTGCCGCGTCGGCAGGCGTCCGACCTGCTGTTGCCTGGGAACGATTTCTGGCTCTTTGACGGCAAGCTAGTGCAGTTCAACGTCTTTGATGGTGAGGGTCGTTGGATGCACACGGACTTCACAGATGACGCGGACGTGGCGGCACGGTGTGCTGACATGTTCGAGGCTGTCTGGGAGCGAGCCGTCCCGCACAACAAGTACAACGTCTAACAGAACAGCGGCCAGTCCATGACCTCACCTCTGTCAACGGCTGAAGAGGCCCATAAGGCAGTTGCCGACCGGCTTACTCGCATGATGGAAGACGCCGATCTATCGGGGGCCCGGCTGGCCGCTCTATGCGGGTGGGACCGGTCCAAGACTCACCGGATCACGCACCGGAAGACGATCCCGCAGCCCGCCGACATCCGCGCATGGTGCACGGCATGCGGAAGGCCCGAAGAAGCTGAAGCGCTGATAGAAACCACGCGCACGGCCAAGACCCTGTACGTCCAGTGGACCCAGTACCTGAAGGGTGGCCTCAGCAAGGCCCAACGCAGCGGCATCTACCAGGAGACACGTTCCTTCCGTGTGTATAGCTGCGGGGTACTCCCCGGGATGCTCCAGACGGAGGCGTACGCGCGGGGCATTCTCCGTAAGATCCGTCGCTTCAGGAGTCTTCCTGACGACGTTGAGGACGCCGTACAGGCGCGTCTGGAGCGCTCGGCCGCCACCCTCCGGGGCAACCAAGTGTCCGTCCTCATCGAGGAGTCGGCCCTGTACATGCCGATGACCGACCCTCCGCAGCATGCAGAGCAACTGGGACACTTCATGTCCGTCATAGGGCGCCCCAACCTGGCTTTCGGGATCATTCCCCACATGTCACGCCGCCCGGTATGGCCCATCGAGTCCTTCTACGCGTTCGATGACCGGGAGGTTCAGATAGAGACCCTGACCGCCATGGTCCGAGTGACGAATCGAGCCGAGATCGACGTGTACCTAAGCGCGTTCGCTCACATGACGCGAGCCGCTGTGTACGGCTCGAATGCCAACGCCTTAATGAGGAAGGCTCTCGACGCTACCGAGGAATGAAGGCGTACAACACCGTGCAACATCGGCCCTGCTTGGCTGCCCCCCTTCCTACCGTTCTTGGAACAGCCAGTTGACAGCCGGAGGCAAGCATGGCGATGACCATCGCGGTCTATCGAGTGACGAGGGACGGCATCACGGAGCGGGTTCCGAAGCATGAGGTGACACCCGTTTCAGAGCCTTCCACCTCGAATCGCCTTCCTGCGTGCTGCTGCCCCGTTCACACGGATAACCCATGTGCTCCCGAGAGTGAGCGCCGCATCCGGGGCGGCGTCTGAGCGCAACTGGCCAGCCAGCACGCTCCACGCAACCCTTCCCTGGAGGTACGCACGATGAGCACAGCCGTTCAGACCCGTACTCGTGAGCCGCAGATCATCCTCAACGCACTGGCCCATCGAGTGCCCCATCTGATCACCGACACCGAGCCGACGCTGTGGGATCGAGAAATCGCTCTCCTGCTGCGCGACAACAGCGTCATGACCCGTAACACTGCCGAACGTCTGCTGGGCCAGGCCATCGCGTACACAATCACCGCCATGGAGCGGAAGGGTGTGGACATGGGCGTCGGCTACACGGTGGACGTGGCCGTTCACGCCCTAATCCTGGACACCCCGCTGTACTTCGCGCTGTGCGACGAACACAACAGTGGCCAGTACAAGCACCACGCTCCCCTGATCCAGCGGCGCTGCGACGGCACCGTGACGCGGACGGCCGACATCCTGCGGGACAACGGATTCGCCGTAGACGATGAGCTGTGGGGCATGGACGCGGCGGAGTGCTCGCCGTGCGACAACAAGGTGCCCGACAGCCACTAGCGCCACCCTGTACGGGGTGCCCCGCCTTCCCCAGGGCGGGGCACCGAACCAATGTGGAACTGAGGACGACAGTTGCCCGCTCAGCACAACATCGACTCCGAACGCGAACTCTGGGACGCCTTCGCCGAGAGCACGAAGGACAAGGCCCTGGAGGCTGAACCGGTGCTCTGCTGGACGCAGTACGCCGGACACGGCCCAGGGCCTGAACTCCTGGGTTCGCCAAGAACGGCACTGGAGATCGGCTGCGGTACTGGGCGAGCGTTGGCGTTTCTTCTGCACCAGGGAGTCGAGGTCACGGGCCTGGACCTGTCTCCGGTCGCCGTCAAGCACCTGACCGAACGCTGGGGACCTATGGGGGCGGAGTTCATGTGTGCGGAAGTGCTTGAGCACCTCGCGGCGAGCACGAAGACGTACGACGCCATCTATTCAATCTTCGGCGCGGTGTGGTTCGCCAACCCGGTGAAGCTCTTCCCGCTGATCGCCAAGCGGCTCAACCCCGGTGGCAGGTTGGTCTTCTCCCAGCCTCCGGCCATCCCAGGGGCCTACGGCCCCCAGGGCATGTACAAAGGCGGCTTCGCGGGCAAGGCCATGTTCACCTACCGGTACAGCTACACACCCCGTAAGTGGGCCGCGCTTCTCGCCAAGAATGGTTTCCAGGACATCGACGCAACCGTCCTGGGCGCCCCCACCGAGGGACACATCGGAACCCTGATCGTACGCGGCGTCAAGCGCTGATCTCCTGGACAGGCGAACACTCCCGCTGGAACGGTTTTGACAGCCCGAAGTCGCCTGACAGAGCCCATACGAACGGCCCCCGACAGAGCCGGAGGCCGCCTGTTTGTGCAGATGTAAGGCGCTTTCGCGCCCGGTGTCAGCCCAGTATTTCCCCAGCATGACGCCCATGATCAGCCCGAAACGGACTCGAACGGACCGAAGCCCGATGCTCGGTGGCGGTCATCTCGATGACCGCGCTGACCTGCGGAAATCCTGCTAGGGAAGGTTCCTCGCCATGACGATGCGCTGGACCTGGTTCGTACCCTCATAAATCTGGGTGATCTTGGCGTCGCGCATCATGCGCTCCACCGGGTAGTCACGGGTGTAGCCGTAGCCGCCGAGGAGTTGGACCGCGTCGGTGGTGATCTCCATGGCGGCATCCGATGCGTAGCACTTGGCCGCCGCGCCGAAGAACGTCAGGTCCTCGGCGGCGCCGCCGGCGGCGATGCGCTCGGACTTGGCCGCCGCCGCGTAGGTGAGCTGTCGCGCCGCCTCCAGCTTCATCGCCATGTCGGCCAGCATGAACTGCACGCCCTGGAAGTCGCCGATCGGCTTGCCGAACTGCTTGCGCTCCCGGACGTAGCCCTTGGCGTAGTCGAGGGCGCCCTGGGCGATGCCAAGGGCCTGCGCGGCGATGGTGATGCGCGTGTGGTCAAGGGTCTTCATCGCGGTGGCGAAGCCGGTGCCCTCGGCGCCGATCAGGCGGTCGGCGGGGATGCGGACGTTGTCGAAGTAGACCTCGCGCGTCGGCGAGCCCTTGATGCCGAGCTTCTTTTCCGGGGCGCCGAAGGAGACGCCCTCGTCGCCCTTCTCGACGACGAAGGCCGAGATGCCCTTGGAGCGCTTCTCCGGGTCGGTGACGGCCATGACCGTGTAGTAGTCGGAGACGCCCGCGTTGGTGATCCAGCGCTTGACGCCGTTGAGGACGTAGAAGTCGCCGTCCCGTACCGCCTTGGTCTTCATGCCCGCCGCGTCCGAGCCGGCGTCCGGCTCGGAGAGACAGTACGAGAACATCGCGTCACCCTTGGCCAGCGGGCCCAGGTACTTCTTCTTCAGGTCCTCCGAGCCGGAGAGGATCACCGGGAGCGAGCCGAGCTTGTTGACCGCGGGGATCAGCGAGGAGGAGGCGCAGACCCGGGCCACCTCCTCGATCACGATCACGGTCGCGAGGGCGTCGGCCCCGGCGCCACCGTACGACTCGGGGACGTGCACGGCGTGCAGGTCGCTGGCGACCAGCGCGTCCAGCGCCTCCTGCGGAAAGCGGGCCTCTTCATCGACCGCCGCCGCGAACGGCGCGATCTTGGCCTCGGAGAGGGCGCGTACCGACTCGCGGAGCATGTCGTGCTCCTCAGCCGGGCGGTAGAGGTCGAATCCAGCAGTGTTCTTCTCCGCGGAGGCCAAGGCGTCCTCACTCCCCTGAGTGTTCGTACCCGAGTGAGCGTTCGCACCCGAGTGTTAACAACCGTTAAGTAACCCAATCTTAGGGGTGCGGCCCACGACGGGGTAGGTGACTTAGCCGACAGCGCTCAATCGCCCTACCGGGGCCCCGACTATGCTCAGGCGAGCGCAGCCTTGGCCCGTTCGTACCACCCTTCGTTCCATGGAGCACCACATGGCCCCCAAGATCACTGTGATCGGTACCGGATACCTCGGCGCCACCCACGCCGCGGCCATGGCCGAGCTCGGATTCGAGGTGCTGGGGCTCGACGTCGTACCGGAGAAGATCGAGCTGCTCTCGTCGGGCCGGGTGCCGATGTACGAGCCGGGGCTTGAGGACCTGCTGCGACGGCACGTCGCCGGCATCGACGGCGCCACCGGCAGGCTGCGCTTCACGACGTCGTACGAGGAGGTCGCCGACTTCGGTGACGTGCACTTCGTCTGCGTCAACACCCCGCAAAAGCATGGCGAATATGCCTGCGACATGAGCTACGTGGACAGCGCCGTCGAGTCGCTGGCGCCGCTGCTGCGCCGCCCTGCGCTGGTCGTCGGCAAGTCCACGGTGCCGGTCGGCAGCGCGGCCCGGCTCGCGGCCCGGCTCCTGGAGCTCGCCCCGGCTGGCGAGGCGGCCGAACTGGCGTGGAACCCGGAGTTCCTACGCGAGGGCTTCGCCGTCCAGGACACCCTGCACCCGGACCGGATCGTCGTCGGCGTCACCAGCAAGCAGGCCGAGAAGCAGTTGCGCGAGGTGTACGCGTCGCCGATTGGCGAAGGCTCGCCGTTCGTGGTGACCGACTTCCCGACCGCCGAGTTGGTGAAGACCTCCGCGAACTCCTTCCTGGCCACCAAGATCTCGTTCATCAACGCCATGGCCGAGGTGTGCGAGGCCGCAGACGGCGATGTGGTGAAGCTGGCCGAGGCCATTGGCCATGACGAACGGATCGGCAAGAAGTTCCTGCGGGCCGGCATCGGGTTCGGCGGGGGGTGCCTGCCCAAGGACATCCGGGCGTTCATGGCCCGCGCGGGCGAGCTGGGCGCCGATCAGGCGCTGACCTTCCTGCGCGAGGTGGACTCCATCAACATGCGGCGCCGCGGCCACATGGTCGAACTGGCCCGCGAGGCGGTCGGCGGCTCCTTCCTCGGTAAGCGGGTCGCGGTGCTCGGGGCGGCGTTCAAGCCGGACTCCGACGACGTACGGGACTCGCCGGCGCTCAATGTCGCGGGCCAGATCCATCTCCAGGGCGCGCAGGTCACCGTCTACGACCCGAAGGGGATGGAGAACGCGCGCGCTCTGTTCCCAACCCTGGGCTACGCGCCGAGCGCCCTGGACGCTGCCCGCGGGGCGCATGCGGTGCTGCACTTGACGGAGTGGCGCGAGTTTCGCGACCTGGACCCGCAGGAGGTGGGTGCGGTCGTCGATGAGCGCCGCATCCTGGACGGCCGCAACGCGCTCGACCCGCAGGTCTGGCGTGAGGCGGACTGGACCTACCGCGCCCTGGGCCGCCCCCGCATCTGACGGCTGGCGTGCGCCTGCTGAGTCGGACGGGGCGCGGGAGTCAGGCGTGGCGCGTGAGCCGGGCAGGGCGCGGGAGCCGGACGGGGCGCGGGAGCTGGGACGGCCGCGCGCCCGGTAGGCGCGCATTCGACGCATCGACGCCCTGCCGCCGCCCCTACGGCGCCGGCCGTACCAGTCGCGCGTCGTACGCCAGGATCACCGCCTGCACCCGGTCGCGGGCCCCCGTCTTGGCCAGGATGCGGCTGATGTGGGTCTTCACCGTGGACTCGGCGAGTTGGAGCCGGGCGCTGATCTCGGCGTTCGACCAGCCCCTGCCGATCACCGTGAGGATCTCCCGCTCCCGCTCGGTGAGCGCGGCAATCCGCGGGTCCTGCGTACCGCCAGCACCACCGGCGTCCCCGGCGTCCCCGGCGCCCCCCGCGCCCGGCACGGGCAGCTGGTCCGCGTACGCGTCGAGCAAGCGGCGGGTCAGGCCCGGGGCGACCACCGCATCGCCGCTGGCCACCGCGCGAATGCCGGACAGCAGCTCCTCCGGCTGGGCGTCCTTGACGAGGAAGCCGCTGGCCCCGGCCCGCAGTCCGGCGTACGCGTACTCGTCGAGGTCGAACGTGGTCAGGATCAGCACCCGGGTGCGGTCGCCCGACGCGACGATGCGGCGAGTGGCCTCCACCCCGTCCATGCCCGGCATCCGGACATCCATCAGGACGACGTCGGGGCGTAGTTCGGCGACCTTACGCACGGCGGAGATGCCGTTGTCGGCCTCGCCCAGAACCGTCACATCGTCCTGGCTCTCCAGGAGCATGCGAAAGCCCAGGCGCTGCAACGGCTGGTCATCGACGATGAGAACGGTGGTCACGAGGCGGCGCCCTGGTGCTGCGTGTCCCACGGTCCCGCCGGTGCGGCCGGGTCGCCGGCCAGCGGAAGCTCAAGCTGTACGCCCCAGCCGCCGCCCGGCCGCGGGCCCGCCGCCACCGTGCCGTCGTACAGCGCAGCCCGCTCACGCATGCCCCGCAAGCCCCTGCCGTCACGCACCTCGCGCCCCTGCGTCCCGGCCGGCTGCCGCGCCGCGCCGCCGCCCGAGTCGGTGACGGCCACCGACAGCAGGTGCGGCGCGCAGGTCACCTCCACGGTGGCCGTGGCCCGTGGGCCCGCGTGCTTGAGGGTGTTGGTCAGGGCCTCCTGGACGACCCGATACGCCGTCAGCTCACGGCCGGGTGAGGTCGCGGCGGGCGTGCCGCGTTCGGTGAGGCGTACCGGCAGACCGGCCTCCCGCACTCGGTCGATGAGCCGGCCGAGGTCGGCGAGCGTGGGCTGCGGGTCGAGTTCCGGGCCGCTCCGCGCGCCCGGGTGGTCATCGCGGAGCACGCCGAGCAGCCTGCGCAGCTCGTCAAGGGCCTGCCGGCTCGTGGAGCCGATCGCCGCAAGGGCCTGGGCCGCTCGCTGCGGGGTCTTTTGTGCGGCGTACGCACCGCCATCGGCGAGGCCCGTGATGACCGAGAGGTGGTGGCCGACGATGTCGTGCATCTCCCGTGCGATGCGGGTGCGTTCGGCCGCTGCGGCGAGTTGGGCCTGCTGGTCGCGTTCGACCTCAAGCTGCCTGGCACGCTCCACCAGCGAGGCCGTGTAATCCCTGCGGCTACGCACCACGATACCGAGCAGCAGCGCCACGAGGTTGCTCATGATGCTGGGGAAGAACTGCTGCCCCCAGTCGTCCTCGGGCCAGCGCGTCGCGCCCACCGCGGCCTGCGCGACCACCAGCACGCCGCTCACCGTCAGGGCCCGGCTCGGCAGTCGCAGCGCCACGTTGAACAAGATGACCAACTGGGCCAACTGGCCGATCTCCAGCCACGTTCCCACCCACGCATCGACGAGACCGACCATCGTCAGGGCACCGAAAGCGGCCAGCGGTCTGCGGCGGGCCCACGGCAGCGGCAGCACGAAGCCGACCGCCAGCGCGGTCACCAGCGCGATCGGCACCTCGCTGTCGTGGGCGATGTGCCGCCAGTTGCCGCCCCCCACGTCCACGGTGGCGCCCACCCCGAAGATCAGCGTCACCAGCAGGTCCCAGGCCACGGGGTGCCGCGCGTCCATGGCGCGTAGCCGCTGAACGGCCCGATGCGCCAGCCTGATCGGATACGGGCCACCCGGCGACCACTCCTGGACGCCTCTCTCCGTGCTCACCCTCCGCGCCCCCTCCCACCTGCTGCCGCCCCGGCTCGCCGGCCGCCTTCGGCCGCCCCCCGGCCGTCAAGCGTCCCGCCGCGAACCGTCAGTTTTCGCGACGCGAACCGTCAGACATCGCCCGCATTCCGTCAGACATCGCGGCGCTTGATCAGCAGGGCCGCTGCCGCAAGTGTGACCGCCACCCAGCAGCCCATCGCGAGCAGGGCGGGGCCAGGGGCCAGCAGATCGGGGCCGTGGTGCGTGGCCATCAAGGCGTACGTCGCCTTGCTCGGCAGGTACGCGGTGATGTCGTCCACCGCGCCGTACGGCAGCAAGCCCGCCACCTCGGGCAGTACGAGCACCGCGCCGATGTACGCACCGATGGCCGCGGGAACCCCGCGCAGCAGCGCGCCAAAGCCCAGGCACAGCACCCCGGAGAGCGCGATGCCCGCCGCCGCGCCACACAGCGCCCGCACCACCCCAGGGTCGCCGAGCCCGGCCTCCATGTCGGTGCCGGACAAGAAGCCCTGCGCGAGCGGGAAGGTGAGGAACACGGTCACCAGCATGACCGCGAAGGCCACCGCGCCAAAGACGGTCGCCTTGGCCCAGAGCACGGGCAGCCGGCGGGGCACGGCCGCGAAGGTGGCCCGGATCATGCCGGTCGCGTACTCCCCCGCCGTCACCAGGACGCCGAGCACGGCAATCATGATCTGCCCGAACTGGGTGCCGAGAAGGGTGAGTTCGACCGGTCCGACGTCACTGTCGGCACTTCCGGACTCGTACGTTCCGGCGACGGCCATGCCCAGTACGACGGTGACCACACAGGTGGCGATGAGCGAGATCCACGTTGAGCGCAGGGACCACAGCTTCGCCCACTCCGAGTGCAGCACACGCGGCCAGGTGACTCCATAGCCGTCGTTTCGTTGCTCGGCACCGGCAGGTGTGCTGGTCGCGCCGGGCGTACGCGGCGGCGCAGTGGGGGCGTATGCATCGGATGCCATGGCCTGCGCGCTGGCTGGCCCTGCCGCGGGACACTGCTCTTGGGGCCGGGAGGGCGCGTCGCCCGGGCGGCCGGTCATGCGGCTGCTCCGTGGGCCGTCGCGGGGGCTTCGGAGTGCGCGGGGTACTCCACCGCGTCCCGAGTCAGGTCCATGAACGCCTCCTCCAAAGAGGCGCTGTGCGGGGTGAGTTCGAAGACCGGGATGCTGTGCGCCGCGGCGGTGCGGCCGATGCGTTCGCCGTCACTGCCGCCGATCCGCAAGGTGTCGGGGCCGTCACCGGCGATGTCCACGCCTGGGCCAGCGAGCAGTTCGCGCAACCGGCCCGCCTCGGGCGTCACCACCTTGATGACCCCGAGCCCGGCATCGCGGACGAATCGCTCCACGGTGGTGTCGGCCAGCAACCGGCCGCGTCCGATGATGACCAGGTGTTCGGCGGTCAGCGCCATCTCGCTCATCAGGTGTGAGGAGACGAAGACCGTACGGCCCTCCGCAGCCAGCGACTTCAGCAGGTTCCGTATCCACCGCACACCCTCCGGGTCAAGCCCGTTGACCGGCTCGTCGAGGATGACCGTCGCCGGGTCGGCGAGCAACGCGGCGGCGATGCCGAGCCGCTGCCCCATGCCCAGGCTGAACCCCTTGACCCGCCGATCGGCCGCCTCGCCGAGCCCCACGCGCTCGATGACCGCGGTCACCTGGCGACGCGGGATGCCGTGGGTGTGGGCGAGGGCCAGCAGATGGCCCCGGGCCGAGCGCCCGGGGTGGATTGAGCGGGCTTCGAGAAGCGCGCCGGCTGCGCAGAGGGGCGCGGGGTGCGCGGCGTAGCAACGGTCACCGATGGTGGCCCGGCCGCTGGTGGGGGCATCGAGGCCGAGCAGCATCCGCATCGTCGTTGATTTGCCGGCGCCGTTTGGCCCAAGGAAGCCGGTCACCGTGCCGGGCCTGACGGTAAAGGTCAGGTCCTGTACGACGGTCTTTTCCCCGTATCGCTTGGTGAGTCCATAAGCCCTGATCATCGCTGCGCTCCCTGGGTGCCCGCTTCAGCATCGGTTGCGGGCCTGCCGGTGTGTCGGCCGCTGGTCCGACGGCCCACTCACGACGCTAGGCAGCGCAATGGCACCGCTCGTCCGCCCGCGGTCGGCACTGCACGGCCTGGCCGTAGTACCGGAGTACGACGCGTCCCTTGCGGGTGTGGGTATCGCTTGCCTGGTTACCCGGGTGCCCGCTGGGCCCCTTGGGCGCAAGACCGGGCGCGGCTAGAGGGGCCGGGCGCGGGCGGGTCGGGGCGAGGTCGCGCCGGCCACCAGGCAGGCCGGGGCGCGGGCAGGCGCCCGGGGGATTTCCCGGGTGCCTGCCCGCCGCGATACCCAGTTGCTACGCCGCCGCGTTACCCGGCTACTGCGCCGTCGAGTTGGTCGATGGTGGCGATCGACGGGCTCCTACGGGTACGCAGTTCGCGGGCGACATCCTCCGCGGCCCGCAGCGTGCGCACCGCGTTGCGCCAGGTCAGCTTCGCCAGGTCGGCATCCGACCAACCGCGGTCGAGCAGTTCGGCGATGAGGGTGGGGTAGCCGGAGACGTCGGCGAGGTCGGAGGGAGTGAAGGCGACCCCGTCGTAGTCACCGCCGACGCCGAGGTGGTCGATGCCCGCGACCTCCCGCATGTGGTCAAGGTGGTCGGCGACCGTCTTGGCCGTGGCGAGCGGGCGCGGATTCGCCGCTTCGAACGCCCGCTGCACCCGCATGCCTTGCGCCGATGTGTCCAGCGGATGCAGGTCGTGGGTGCGCATGTTCGCATCCGCCGCGAGCGTCCAGTCGATGGCCTCGGGCAGGATGAACTTCGGCACGAAGGTGGCCATCGCGAGGCCGCCGTTGGCGGGCAGCAGTTCCAGGACGTCGTCCGGGATGTTGCGTACGTGGTCGCACACGGCCCGCGCCGATGAGTGCGAGAAGACCACCGGGGCCGCACTGGTACGCAGCGCGTCTCGCATGGTGGCGGGCGCCACGTGCGAGAGGTCCACGAGCATGCCGAGCCGGTTCATCTCCCGAACGACCTCGTGGCCGAACGGGCTGAGCCCGCCGACCGCGGGCTCATCGGTGGCCGAGTCCGCCCACGGCACGTTGTCGTTGTGGGTGAGCGTCATGTATCGCACGCCCAGTGCGTACAGGGCGCGCAGCGTGCCCAGCGAGCAGTCGATGGAGTGACCGCCTTCGGCGCCCATCAGCGAGGCGATCCGGCCTTCGGTGCGAGCCGCTTCCATGTCGTCGGCGGTGAGCGCCAGCCGCAAATCGTCGGGGTAGCGGTCCACGAAGCGGCGTACGACATCGATCTGTTCGAGCGTCGCGCTGACCGCCTTGTCGCCGGCGAAGTCGGAGCGTACGTACACGGACCAAAACTGTGCGCCGAGGCCGCCTGCCCGCATCCGGGGGATGTCGGTGTGCTGGTGGGCGCTGAGATCGGTGGCGAGGTCGCGCTGGTCGAGGTCGTAGCCGATCTGGCGCAGCGCCCACGGCAGGTCGTTGTGGCCATCGACCACGGGGTGGACGGCGAGGAGTTCGCGGGCGCGAGCCAGCCGGTCCGCGTCGGGGACGACCACGGCCGGCCCCGATTTCGCCGGCTGTCCGCCGCTGACACCTTCATCGCGTGACTCGGTCACTTCGCATCCCCATCCTCGCTGGTGTTGGCATCCTTTTCGCGGTTACGCGGTTACGCGGTTACGCGGTGCGGTGTTCCCATGCTGGTGTGGGTGTGGGGCCCTGGTGTTGATCGGTGCGGTTGGCTGGTTTCGGCTGAGCGGTCTCGGCGGGCCGATCTCGAATGACTTGCCCGGCGGGCCGATCTCGGTTGACCGATCCGGTGACCGGTCTCCGCTGACCGGCCCCGGCTGCCGCCACGGCCCTTGCCCGGGCCGTGGCGGCAACTTCGCTGGGGCTACGCCTCGAAGCGGCTACTTCCCGAAGCCGAAGCTGCCCGCGCCATCGACCCTGGCCCGCAGCCGCTTGCCCTTCTCGGTGGCCTGCTCGTTCAGCTCTTCCTGGAATTGCTGCATCCGGGCCAACAGGTCCGCGTCGTGGGCGGCCAGCATGCGGGCCGCGAGCAGGCCCGCGTTACGGGCTCCGCCGACCGAGACGGTGGCGACCGGGACGCCCGCGGGCATCTGCACGATGGAGAGCAGCGAGTCCATGCCGTCCAGGTACTTCAGCGGCACCGGCACGCCGATGACCGGCAGCGGGGTGACGGAGGCGAGCATTCCGGGCAGATGGGCCGCCCCGCCCGCGCCCGCGATGATCGCCTTCAAACCACGGCCGGCGGCCTGTTCTCCATACGCGATCATCTCGCGCGGCATCCGGTGGGCGGAGACGACATCGACCTCGTAGCCGATCTCGAATTCGTCCAGGGCCTTGGTGGCGGCTTCCATGACGGACCAGTCGGAGTCAGACCCCATGACGATCCCAATGAGCGGCGAAGTCATTCCGTGATCGTTCCTCGCAGATAACCGGCGGCATGGCTCGCGCGCTCACGCACGTCGGCTAGATCGTCGCCGTAAGTGTTGACGTGACCGACCTTGCGGCCGGGCTTAACATCTTTACCGTACATATGGATCTTTAGGCCAGGGTCGCGTGCCATGCAGTGCAGATACGCCGCGTACATGTCGGGGTAATCGCCGCCGAGTACGTTGGCCATGACGGTCCAGCGCACGCGGGGGCGCGGGTCGCCCAACGGTAGGTCGAGCACGGCGCGCACATGGTTGGCGAACTGCGAGGTGATCGCGCCGTCCTGGGTCCAGTGCCCGGAGTTGTGCGGGCGCATCGCCAATTCGTTGACCAGCACCTTTGTGCCGTCGCCGCTGCCGTCGCCGGTGCGTACCTCGAAGAGTTCGACGGCCAGATGACCGATGACGTCCAGCTCTTCGGCGATCTTCAGGGCGAGCTGCTGGGCGTGCGTGGACAGCTTCGGGTCCAGGCCCGGGGCGGGGGCGATGACGGTGTCGCACACGCCGTCCACCTGGATCGACTCGACCACCGGGTACGCCACGGCCTGGCCGTGCGGCGAGCGCACCACGTTGGCCGCAAGCTCCCGCGCGAAGGCGACCTTCTCCTCGGCCAGCACCGGCACCCCGGCGCGGAAGGGCTCGACCGCATCGGCCGCACTCCGCACGATCCAAACGCCCTTCCCGTCGTACCCACCGCGCACCGTTTTCAGGACGACCGGGAACCCTTCGCCCTCGGCGGCGAAGCGGGCGACGTCGGCGGGGTCGGAGACGATCCGGTGCCGGGGGCACGGGGCGCCGATCTCGGTGAGCCTGGCCCGCATCACGCCCTTGTCCTGGGCGTGCACCAGGGCCCGCGGCCCGGGCCGTACGGGGATGCCGTCGGCCTCCAAGGCGTGCAGATGCTCCGTCGGGACGTGCTCGTGATCGAAGGTGATCACATCGCACCCTTGTGCGAACCTACGAAGGGTGTCGAGGTCGCGGTAATCACCGACGACCACATCCCCGGCGACCTGTGCCGCGGAATCCGTTGGAGCGTCGCTGAGGAGCTTGAACTTGACGCCGAGCGGAATACCCGCCTCATGCGTCATTCGTGCGAGCTGGCCGCCGCCGACCATGCCAATTACAGGGAACGTCACCTATCTAGGGTAGCCGTATCGGCCAGAAGGCTTATCGCGCGTTTGTGGGTTCATCCATGTCCGGATTGACCTACGATCCGCGATACCCCGACGCACCCCGCGCACCGGCTGGTTAGCATGAAGCAGTTGGAGTAATGCTGACGACCGCGATACGGAGTAAGACGATCACTATGAGTGAACGGCGAGCGCTGCGTATGCGGCTGGAACTGCTCATGCGCGAGGTAGCGAAATTCGGCGCCGTGGGCGGTGTGGGCCTTCTAGTCAACCTTGCGGTCTTCAACCTCGTCCGGCACCTGACCGAGCTCCCAGTGGTGCGGGCGAGCATCCTGGCGACGGTCGTCGCCATCGCCTTCAACTACGTGGGCTTTCGCTACTTCACCTACCGCGACCGGGACAAGGGCGGCCGGGCCAAGGAGATGAGCCTGTTCCTGCTCTTCAGCGCGATCGGGCTGATCATCGAGAACGGCGTGCTGTACACGGCCACGTACGGCTTCGACTGGGACACCCCGCTACAGAGCAACGTCTTCAAGTTCGTCGGCATCGGCATCGCGACCCTCTTCCGTTTCTGGTCGTACCGGACGTGGGTATTCCAGGCGCTGCCCGCCCGCGAGGCAGTGCAGACGGCCGAGTCCTTCCTCACCACCGCCGAACTGCGAGAGCAGGCCCAGGCGGGCCGCTCCAAGTAACCCGGTGGCGATCACGTTCCGCTGTGGGACTCGGCCTCACGGCTGAGGAAGAGGGCGAAGATCGGCGGCTGCTGTTGGAGGAGTTCCAGCCGACCGCCGTCCGCCTCGGCCAGGTCCCGGGCCACGGCCAGGCCGAGCCCCGTGGAGTTACGCCCGCTGACCGTACGCTCGAAGACCCGGGCGCCTAGGTCGGCGGGGACCCCGGGCCCCTCGTCCAAAACCTCGACGACCGCCTGATTGCCGGTGACACGGGTCCGTAGGGCCACCGTGCCACCGCCGTGCATCAGGGAATTCTCGATCAGCGTCGCCAGCACCTGAGCGACCGCGCCGGGCGTTCCCACGGCGCGCAGCCCCTTCTTGCCGGAGCGGACGATGGCGCGATTGTCGCCGCGGCAGGCCGGGCGCCACTCCTCGATCTGCTGCTTGACGACCTCGTCCAGATCGAAGGCGACGGCCGAACCGGACCGCGGGTCGCGGGAGTTGGTCAGCAATCGCTGCACCACATCGGTCAGCCGCTCCACCTGGGCCAGCGCGATCGTCGCCTCCTCCTTGACCATCTCCGGCTCATCGGTGACCGTGATCTCCTCCAGCCGCATGGAGAGCGCGGTCAGCGGCGTACGCAGTTGGTGGGAAGCATCGGCTGCCAGCCGCCGCTCGGCGGTGAGCATTCGCGCGATGCGCTCCGCGCTGGCGTCAAGCACATCGGCAACCCGGTCGAGCTCTGGTACCCCGTAGCGCCGGTGCCGCGGCCTGGGGTCGCCCGAGCCCAGCCGTTCGGCGGTCTCCGCCAGGTCCGTCAGGGGAGCGACGAGCCGGTGCGCCTGTCGTACGGCGAGGATCACGGCGGCCACGATGGCCAGCAGCGCCACCGACAAGATGATCAGTAACGTACGGCCGATCTCTCGACCCACCGTGCCGTGCGACTCCTCGACCCGGATCTTGACCCCCTGCGCGCCCGTCTCCTCGGCGGCGATGACGCCACCGGAGGGGCGCTTGCCGATCTCCAGCGGAGCGGACTGGCCCGGGATGGTGATGCGGGCATAGCGGTCGGTGGTGATCTGCTCGCTCAACACCTTGGGGGTCACCGACTCGCCGCCGATGAGCCGCCCGTCCACGATGCTCAGCAGCCGCAGCGCCTCGGACTCCACGCTCTCTTGCGCGCTGTTTTCGATGGTGCGGGTCTCCACGATGACCAGCGAGACGCCGAAGACCGCGATGACGACGAGCACCACCGCGAGCGTGGAGTTGATCAGACGGCGCCGCATGCCCCTACAACCGTGTTCAGGTCAGCTCTTTTCGAATCGAAAGCCGACGCCGCGCACCGTCGCGATGTAGCGCGGGTTGGCGGCGTCGTCGCCCAGCTTCTTGCGTAGCCAGGAGATGTGCATGTCGAGCGTCTTGGTCGAAGACCACCAGGTGGTGTCCCAGACCTCGCGCATGAGCTGGTCGCGAGTGACGACTCGGCCCGCGTCCCGGACCAGGACCCGCAACAGATCGAACTCCTTGGCGGTGAGCTGCAACTCCTCGTCGCCCATCCAGGCCCGGTGCGACTCGACGTCGATCCGTACGCCGTGGGTGGCCGGCTGCGGCTGCTGGGTCTCGGCGGAGCCACGGCGCAGCAGGGCGCGCACCCGGGCCAGCAGTTCCGCTAGCCGGAAGGGCTTGGTGACGTAGTCATCGGCGCCGGCATCCAGCCCGACAACGGTGTCTACCTCGTCGGCGCGAGCCGTGAGCACCAGCACGGGGAAGCTATGGCCCTCGTTACGCAGCCGCCTGCACACCTCCAGGCCGTCCATCCCCGGCAATCCGAGATCGAGGACGAGTAGATCGACACCGCCTTGCAGTCCCGCATCCAGCGCGGTGGGGCCGTCCTGGCGCACCTCCACCTCGTACCCCTCGCGGCGCAGAGCGCGGGCGAGCGGCTCCGAGATGGACGCATCATCCTCGGCGAGCAGTACTCGGGTCATGCGGGAATGGTAGTCCGCTACGGGCAAGGTCAGAGCCGGGCCTGCATCCTTGTCTCACCAGGTGTCCCGCATTCCGCTGCTCTTGCCCGCATCGGGCCGCCACTGTGTCACCACCGGTTCGCCACTCGGCCGCGCCGCCGCCTCTTCGCACGCCCCACGCGCTTTTTCGCGCCGCACCGGCGCAGGCCCTCGGTCCGCACCCTCGACCTCTGCTCTTGATCTCAGCCGCCGGCCTCAGCCCCCGGCCGCTGCCCCCGGCCCGCGCCGTCGTTCATCCCGGCCGCGCTCCTGGGAGCTGCTGCGTGCGAGGGGACGAACGAAAGGCCCCGGGCACCTCCCGCGAGGGGGAGACACGAAAGATCCCAGGGACGCCTACCGCGAAGGGGAGGAGTGAAGATCGCGGGGCGCCACCCGGCAGGAGTGCCAGCGGAGGTCCCCAGGGGGCGCCATCCGCGACCGCGTCGATTCGTCACGCGGTACTCAACCATCGGCCATTTGGCGGTAGTTGCCCCCTCTGATCACTGGCGGGGGTTCTAGCGTGCGATGCACTGTTATCAGGCCATCGTGACCGAGTGCCCAGTTCTCTCCGAATGGCAGGCAAAAAGTTGCAGCCAGGTGTCGTGAGTTACGTCTCATCGCCTTCCATTCGTGCCCCTCGTCTGGCGTATGGTGACGGAACGTCTGTAGCACTGCCCTGAGACCTTTGGATCGCAAGACGCGCCAAAGGTTTCTGTTGTGCTCGGGGCTGGCACCACCAGTCTCGTTCAAGCACAGTGAATGATCTGCCGGCCAGGTCCGCCGCGTGTCCATTGCGCGGGGGGCGTGGAGCCCGGTGCGCGGCCGTCCTCTCGGTTCCCTCCTGGGTGCCGCCCCCGTGGGACGTGGGGGTGAGGCGACGTGTTGCCGTGCCGGCCACCCGACCGGGCGCGTGATCTTGATTCTGGCTAGCCGTCATGGCCTCGCGTCCCGAGCCCCCCAAGGAACAACCATGGCGTCCAGCCTGACGAAGGGCGCGGCCAAGCAGGGAAACCCTGCGGACGGCGGCAAAACCTTCTTCGGCCACCCTCGCGGCCTGGCCACTCTCTTCATGACCGAGATGTGGGAGCGCTTCAGCTTCTACGGCATGCGGGCCCTGCTCGTCCTCTACCTGATCTCCGGTGGCCCGGATTCGAAGGACGGCAGCCAAGGCGGCGGCCTGGAGATGACCGAGGCCAACGCGGTCGCCATCTACTCCGTCTACCTGGCCATGGTCTATCTGCTGGCCATGCCGGGCGGCTGGTTCGGTGACCGGGTCTGGGGACCGCGCAAGACCGTGGCGATCGCGGCCGGCATCATCATGGCCGGCCACCTGCTGCTCGCCGTCCCCGGCCAGCTTCCGTTCTTCGGCGGCCTCGCCCTGGTGGCGTTCGGTTCCGGGCTGCTGAAGGCCAACATCTCCACCATGGTCGGCCATCTCTACGACGGCCCCGAAGATCCGCGCCGAGACGGTGGCTTCACCGTCTTCTACATCGGCATCAACATCGGCGGCTTTGCCGCGCCGCTGGTCATCGGCACGGTGGGCCAGGAGGTCAACTGGCACCTCGGCTTCGCCATCGCCGCGCTTGGCATGGCGCTGGGCCTCATCCAGTTCCTGCTCGGCACGCGCCATCTCAGCCCGCTCTCCAGCCAGGTGCCGACCCCACTCGCCACCGAGGAGCGCAAGACCTGGCTGCGTAAGGGCCTGATCTGGACGGTGATCGCTGCCGCGTTCTACACCGTCGTCACCGTGACGGGGCACTTCACCCTGAACTGGGCGCTCGTCCCCATCACCATCCTCGGTCTGATCATTCCGATCGCGGTGCTGGTCCGGATCAAGCGGGACAAGGAGCTGACCGACCTCGAACAGACAAAGGTCAGCGGCTACATCTGGTTCTTCGTCGCGGCGGCCGTCTTCTGGATGATCTTCGACCAGGGCGGCTCGACCCTGTCCGCCTTCGCGGAGACGAAGACGGCGGACTCCGTGTTCGGCATCCGCTTCCCGTCCTCGTGGTTCCAGTCGGTCAACTCGGCCTGGGTGATGGCCCTCGCCCCGGTGTTCGCCTGGATGTGGCTGGCCCTGGCCCGCCGCAACCGAGAGCCCAACACCACGGTGAAGTTCGCCATGGCGCTGGTCCTCACCGGAGCGTCGTTCTTCGTCTTCGTCATCCCGATGAGCATGGCCAACGACGGTTCGACGGTCAGCCCGGGCTGGCTGCTGTCCATCTACATGCTGCAAACGATGGGTGAGCTGTGCCTCTCCCCCGTCGGCCTCTCGGTGACCACGAAGATGGCGCCCCAGAAGTACGCCAGCCAGATGCTCGGCGTCTGGTTCCTCGCGGTCACCGCGGGCGACTGCACCACGGGCCTGCTCTCCATCGGCGGCGTGGACCTCAGCGGTGAAGGAGTGATCGCCCTGGAAGCGACGCTTGCGGTGCTGGCTGGATTCGCGATCTGGATGTACCGCAAGAAGGTCGTGAAGATGATGGGCGACGTCCACTAACGCCCCACCCCGGGCCGCCATCGGCGGACCGGACGCCCTGCCCCACCGAAGGCCCGACGCACCCGCGTCGGGCCTTCGGCGTCGTACGCCGCTACGCGCCTGCCGCTGGAAGCCGCCATGGCGTTGCCGTGCCGCCGCTGGGCGGCTCAGTCGGGCGTTGCCGCCGCTGTACGCCCGCGTGACGTACTGCCGGCGCTGTACGGCACCCCATTCACCATTCGCACGCTGCCAGCGCCTGTGCGCCCCTGTCGGGCGCTGTCGGGCGCTGGCAGGCGCTGACGGGCTGACGGCGCCGACGTGGCTGGCAGGCGTTGCAGGCAGCCGCCCAGCCGTGGGGGTGCGGTGCCGTGGGGCCGATGTGGCGCCGTGGGGCCGATGTGGCGCCTGAGCGCCACACGGCATAGCCCGGCACGGAAACGGCCGGGCGTGGGGCGCGGAGCAGCGCCGAGATGGCGTGCCGCAGCAAGGAAAGGAGATGGCGTGCCGTGGCGAAGACGCAAGAAAAGCAGGAAAACGAGCGAGCGAGTTGAGCGAGAGCGGCAAGCGAACCGAAGTGCCGAGTGGGCGAACCGTACGGGTCAGCCGGGCGCGGCCAGCTCCGCCCAGACCGTTTTTCCGGGGCCGTCTGCGTTCCGTACGACCCCCCAGTCGAGACACAGACGCTCCACGATGAACATCCCATGGCCACCTGGGCGTCCGGCGCGATGCGGCATCCGAGGTGCGGGCGTGCCCGCCCCCGTGTCTTTGACCTCAAGGCGGAGCGACTTCGCGTCGCAGCTCACCCGCAGTTCCTCGGGTCCTTCGGCGTGCAGGCACGCGTTGGTGACCAGCTCGGAGACGACCAGCAACACATCCTCGGCGGCGGCGCGCTGGTCGGCGGTAGCGGCCGGTAGCCAGCCCCAGTCCCGCAGCGCCTCCCGGGCGAAGTCGCGAGCGCGAGGGACGGCGCCACTGGCGTCGATCAGGGCGAGGCGGCGGATCTGCCCGTGCGACGGGCGGACCGCAGCGGTGGCACCAGACTCCGGACCGCGGTCGCCCGGCGAGTACGGCCGCGCGGTGCTCATCAGCGCTTCACCTCACCGATTCACCGATTCAGGGACAGGGGCTGCCTGTCGCGTCGAGCAGATTTAGCTGTCTCTTGCCCGGGTACGGCGTGAGAACACCCACTTGTTTGGTCCGGGCTGTGTGACACAGGTAACGCACACATGAAGCACAGGTGGTCCGCGTCACTCGATGAGTGCCGCATCCAGCGTCTCGTGCACCGCAAAGACGGCGTCGGCGCCGGTGATCTCGAAGACCCGCGCGACGACAGGAAGCATGCCCGCCAAGTGGACAGCACCCCCCGCCGCTTCGGCCTTCAATCGCGCGCCGAGCAACACGTTCAGTCCGGTGGAATCGCAGAACTCCAACTGGGAGCAGTCCACAACCAGCCGTGGCCGCCCGTCGATCACGCACTGTTCCAATGGCTCGCGAAGCAGCTCGGCGGTGTGGTGATCGAGCTCACCCGTCGGAGTGACTACTGCGCTCGCTCCCTGGTGTCGCACCTCGACTCGCAGTCGGCCTCTGCTTGCGCTGCCGACCATCCCGCGGTCCATGCACGCACCTCTTCTGGCGTCTCGTGGCTTTCGATTACGCGCCTCGAAGACTACGCCTTCGACACGACGTGCGGTAGCCGAACAACTGGCATATATCACCAAATACGGACAACACGCACTTGCCACTTCCGGGTCAATGCAGGTAGGCGTAGTAGGACACACAAACACGGCCCGGCTTTGGAGGCGCCGCTCACCGCAGCAAGACGATATGGCTTCGGCAGCCATATGCCGAGAATGATGGAGGATACCCATGTCACCCCGGCTCGACGAATCGCGCACCGAACATCCTCGGGTCTCCGCCTCGTCGATTCCCTCGCCTCAGCAGACCAAGCTGGCGCCACCCACCGAACCCGGGGCAGGCGCCGCCACAGAAGAGTCGGCATTCGCCGGCCACTTGGAGAACCTGCCCGAGATCCCGCCCTTCGACAAGGTGGGGCCGGTCGATGCGAGGGCCCTGTCCAAGACCCTCTTCGAGCGCCTTGAATCGCTTGAGGAAGGCACGCACGAGTACGCGTACGTCCGTAACACCCTGGTCGAACTGAACCTCGCGCTCGTCAAGTTCGCCGCCTCCCGGTTTCGCTCCCGCAGCGAGCCGATGGAGGACATCGTCCAGGTGGGCACCATCGGCCTGATCAAGGCCATCGACCGCTTCGAACTCAGTCGAGGCGTCGAATTCCCCACGTTCGCGATGCCGACCATCGTCGGCGAGATCAAGCGCTTCTTCCGCGACACGAGTTGGTCGGTACGCGTCCCGCGCCGCCTCCAAGAGCTTCGGCTCGACCTGGCGAAGGCGGGCGACGAACTCGCGCAGAAGTTTGACCGCGCACCCACAGTGAGCGAACTCGCAGCACGGCTGAGCATTACCAATGAAGAGGTCATCGAGGGCATGGCCGCGAGCAACGCGTACACCGCGAGCTCGCTGGACGCCCAGCCGGAAGAAGATGACACCGAGGGTGCGCTGGCCGACCGAATCGGCTACGAGGACCACGGTCTCGAAGGCATCGAATACGTCGAGTCGTTGAAGCCGTTGATCGCCGAACTCCCGCACCGCGACCGGAAGATCCTCTCCCTGCGGTTCGTGGCGAATATGACGCAGTCAGAAATCGGCGAGGAACTCGGCATCTCGCAGATGCATGTGTCCCGCCTGCTGTCGCGCACGCTGACCAAGCTCCGTAAGGGGCTGACGTTGGAGGAATAGGCACGTGCGAAAGCGTGCGCCTGGCGCACCTATCCGCACCCTCGGAAGCAGGGCCCATCTCGTACCGCGATACGAGAAGGGCCCTGCTCCGTTTTCGGGGCGCGCCCGCGGTGCGCCCATCTGGGGACATAACGCGCGGGTGGCGAGGCCCTATCGAGGTTGATCAGGGCGCGGGGGTTTGGGGCGCGCTGGGGGCGCTCAATCGTTGCAGTGCGCGGCGCCCTGCTCCCGTACACCCGCCGCGTTCAACAGCACCTCCGCCGCCACTCTGCCCTCGCGGGCCGAGTCCGCGGAGCCGGACAGTGCGGCCGTTGTGATCGCTCCCTCGGCGAGCAGCGCCAACTGGCTCGCCAACTGCTGCGGGGCCGCGACGCCCGTGGCGGTGGTCAGCTCCCCGAGGTACGCCCGTACCGCCTCCTTGTGGTCACGCGCCGCCTTGGCCACAGGCTGTGACGTACCGCCCAGTTCGCCAAAGCAGTTGATGAATACACACCCTCTGAAGTCCGGTTCCGCGAACCACTGGTACAGCCAGTCGAAGACCGCCAGCAGTCGCGCACGGGGGGTCGGCCGCGCGTCGGCGTAGCGTACGAGCGCATCGCGCCAGGCGTGGTCGCGGCGCCGCAGGAACTCTTCCACCAGGCGCTCCTTGGCGGGGAAAAGCTGGTAGAGGCGCTTGAGGGAGACACCGGCGGCGCTCCGTACCGCGTCCATGCCGACCGCCTGCACACCGCGTGCGTAAAACAGTTCCTCGGCCGAGTCGAGGATGCGCGCCTTCGCTCGTTCCCCGTCCCTCTCGCTCCCCGCACCGGTCGCTGCCATCACCCACACACTCCACTTCGTTCACACCACTCGCTGCCATCACCGCCGCCCCGCCACTCTGGGCGCCACTTGCGCGGAGAACGGTCGTTCTCCTACGGTACTCGACAGCGGAAGAGAACGAGCGTTCTCCGATCTGTGTCCAGGCGCCCGGATGCCGAAGAAGCTCCGCTATGGCCGTACCAAAGCCCCGGACCGACCGGATGAAGGAGAGCGACATGTCGCAGTGCCCACCCCTGCCGCCGTATACGGAAGAGACCGCACGACTCAAGGTTCAGGCGGCAGAGGACGCCTGGAACTCCTGCGACCCCGAACGCGTGGCGCTGGCGTACACCGAAGATTCCGAGTGGCGTAACCGGGACACCTTCCTGCGGGGTCGCCGGGAGATCCGCGCGTTCCTGCGTGAGAAGTGGAGCCGTGAACTCGACTACCGGCTACGCAAGGAGCTCTGGTCCTACACCGGCAACCGCATCTCGGTCCGCTTCGAGTACGAATGGCACGACACGGCGCGGCAATGGTGGCGCAGCTACGGCAACGAACAGTGGGAGTACGACGAGAACGGCCTGATGCGCCGGCGGTACGCAAGCATCAACGACCTGCCCATCGCCGAAGCCGACCGCCGGATCGTCCACTGAGTTCCCTCGCGTGAGTTCCCTCGCGAAGACAGGGCTGTGGGTGGTTGCGGGTGGTTGCGGGGTGCCGTGGGTGGCCTGGGGTGCCGGGGCCGGTGCCGTCCACCCGCGGCAGCGGCCCCGGGGCCGGCCCCATGGGGCGACGTCCCACTGCCTGTCGCTGTCACTGCCGCAGCCGCAGCCGCAGCGCATGCCGCAGCCGGGCAGCCGCCGGCTATGTCGCTGTCAGCCGCCACAGCGAGGTCGTCTCCGCCGCGCGGGCCGCGTGGAGCGGGTCGGTCGCATCGGCGGCGCGCTGGTGTCGGGGGCGGGTGTCCAGGCGGTCGATGACGCGTAGACCGGCCGTTTCGACGATGGCAAGCAGTTCGGAGCGGGTGCGCAGGCCGAGGTGCTCGGCGAGGTCGGAAAGGATCAACCAGCCCTCACCGCCGGGCTCCAGGTGTCCGGCAAGACCGCCGAGAAAGCCGCGCAGCATGCGGCTGTCCGGGTCGTACACCGCGTACTCGATTGGCGAGCCGGGCCGCGCGGGCACCCACGGCGGGTTGCACACCACGAGCGGGGCGCGGCCCGGCGGGAAGAGATCAGCGGCCACCACCTCCACGCGCTCTGCGGTACCGAGCCGCATGGCGTTCTCCCGGGCGCAGGCCAGGGCGCGCGGGTCCTGGTCGGTCGCCACCACGCGCCGCACGCCCCTGCGAGCAAGCACTGCGGCCAACACCCCGGTGCCGGTGCCGATGTCGAACGCCAACTCCTGGGCCCCTGCGGGCAGCGGCGCCTCCGCCACGAGGTCCACATACTCCCCCCGTACCGGCGAAAACACCCCGTAGTACGCATGTACGCGGTCTCCGCCGAGCGCCGGGATCTCCACGCCCTTGCGGCGCCACTCATGGCCACCGATCAAGCCGAGCAGTTCCCGCAGCGAAATCACCGCCGGCTCCTGCCCAGCGTCCGCGCCCCATGCCTCGCGGCACGCGTCCCGTACATCAGGCGCCCGGCGCAGCGGGACGGCCGGGCCGGCCTCGGTGGGTTCGATGGGTACGAGCACCATGCCGAGCAGTCGCGCCCGTTGCGCCTGGGCCTTGCGGTGCAGGTGAAAGGCGCGGGCCGGCGAATCGTCCACCGCCGTTGCGGCCGGGCCCTGGGCTAGAGCTTGAGGTTGAGCCTGGACGCGGACCTGGGCTGAGTCCTCGCCTACGGGCTGTACTTGTGCCGGCGCTTGGGGCTGTGCTTGAGCCTGCGCTTGGCGCTGCGACTGGGCCTGCGCGGGTGTCTGTGCCTGTGCCTGTGCCTGTGCCTGTGCCTGAGAATGCGTCTGTGCCGGGGGGTGCGTCTGTGCCTGGGCGTGCGTCGCTCGTGCGGCCGGATGGGTGGCGCGCTCACGGCGGGCCTTGCCACCGCGCTTGCGGTCGAGGCGCTTGCGGTCGGCGCGGCGGGCCAGCGCTTGAAGGAGTTGGCGTGCGTTGTGGTAGTCCCCGCGCCACAGCACCGCCGTCCCCTCACAGACCAGCTTGTACGCGGCGTCCGCGGTCATCCGGTCGTCCCCGACCACCACACGCCGGGGCGCCGGCGCCCCGCTCTCGGACCGCCAGCGCGCCGAGTACAACGTGCCGTCGTCCTCGGCCCAGGTGATACGGGGGTGGGCGCCTTCGCTGACCTCGGTGGGATCGCTGGCGTCGCCGGCCTCGCTGGCGTCGTTGGCAGAGGCTGCGGAGGCGGGCGCTGCGGTGGTGGCATCGGCGTCGTCAGCGCTCGTGGTGTCGGCCGCGGTGGCCCGAATCTGAGAGGGGGAGCGGGGATCAGGGGTGTGCATGTCTTCCAGCTTCGCGGGGCGGCGGACACGCGGCGATGACCCGACGCGCTGAGGACACGATCCCATGCGGGTCCAGCGGGTCAGATCCGCTGCCCGTCACGCCAGACGGCCGAGACCAGCGGCACCCCGGGGCGGTAGGCGAAGTGCACCGGCGACGGCGCGTCGAGGAGGGCAAGGTCAGCGCGGGCCCCCGGGCGGAGGTAGCCGACGTCATCGCGCCGCAGCGCCCGCGCCCCACCCGCCGTGGCCGACCAGATCGCTTCATCCGGCGTCATCCCCATGTCCCGTACGGCCAGAGCGATGCAGAACGGCATGGAGCTGGTGAAGGACGACCCCGGATTGCAGTCCGTGGACAGCGCGACGGTGACGCCCGCATCGAGCAGCCGGCGCGCGTCCGGCCACTCGGCGCGCGTGGAGAACTCCGCGCCGGGCAGCAGCGTGGCGACCGTGTTGCCGCTCGCCAGGGCGTCGATGTCGGCCGCGGTCAGGTGGGTGCAGTGGTCGGCAGAGGCGGCGTCGAGTTCGACGGCGAGCTGCACCCCGGGCCCGTAGGAGAGCTGGTTGGCGTGGATGCGCGGGATCAGGCCGCGCTGCTTTCCGGCGCTGAGGATGGCGTGCGCCTGGTCGCGGTCGAAGGCGCCCTGCTCGCAGAAGACGTCGATCCACCGGGCGTACGGCGCGCAGGCGTCGAGCATGGGACCGGTGACGATATCCACGTACGCACCCGGGTCGTCGGCGAACTCCGGGGCGACGATATGCGCGCCCAGGTAGGTGGTCTCGGAGGTGTGGGCCACCGCGATGCGCAGCGCGCGGGCCTCGTCGTACGGGGTGAGGCCGTAGCCGGACTTGGTCTCCAGCGTGGTCGTGCCCTGGCGGGCGGCCTCGCGAAGG
Source organism: Streptomyces zagrosensis (assembly GCF_014203645.1). GTDB lineage: Bacteria > Actinomycetota > Actinomycetes > Streptomycetales > Streptomycetaceae > Streptomyces > Streptomyces zagrosensis. The sequence continues at coordinate 66,869 of NZ_JACHJL010000021.1, forward strand.
TAGCGCAGCACATTGGCTTCGAGTTGCTCGTCGGTCGCGGCCCGGGTGGCGGCGACGGTGGTACGGATGCCGCCCGCGGTGTACGGCTTGCCCGACATGCGCGCGCTGAATTCGGCGGTGCGATCACCGGCGAACACCAGGTGCGAGTGGGAGTCAACGAACCCCGGAATGACGGCCTGACCTGCGGCGTCGAGGTGATTGTCAGTGGCGGGTGCTTTGCTTGTTGCACCGACCCAGGCAATGCGGTCGCCGTCGATGACGATGGCCGCGTCCTGGATCAGACCGAGGGGGCCTTCGCCGAGGGAGGGGTCGTTGGTGATCAGGCTGCTGATGTGGGTGATGGCCGTCGTCGTGCTGTTGCCTTGGGCGCGTCCGCCGGCGGCGGACGGGACGCTGGAGCTGTGCGCGTGGGCGGGGCTGTTCTCGTGGGCTGAGTTCTCGTGGGCCGGGTTCTGGTGGGCCGGGTTCTGGTGGGCCGGGTTCTGGTGGGCCGGGTTCTGGTGGGCCGGGTCAGTCATGGGGGTCATCGCGGGGGTGGTCTCCTTCAGCCGAGGACGGCTGCGATGGACTGGGCGAGTGCGGTGGGCACATCGGGGAGCAGGGTGTGTGCCCCGTCCTGGACGATATGGCGACCAGCGACGACCGTATGCCGGACATCCGCGCTGGACGCTGCGAATACGGCGGTCTCCACGCCCAGCGCCGGCGGCGGGCCTGCGGTGCGCACCGAGTCCAGCGCGAGCGTGGTGAAGTCGGCGAGCGCGCCCGGTTCGATCCTGCCCGCGTGCTCCCAGCCGAGTGCCGCGTAACCGTCCGACGTTGCCGCGCGCAACAGCTCGGCGGCCGTCCAGTGGCCCCTGGCCCGGGTGCGGAGCCGCTCGTCGAGTTCCATGGCGCGGGCCTCTTCGAGCAGGTCGATGACGGCATGGCTGTCGCTGCCGAGTGAGAGCGGTGAGCCAGCCCGTTGGAGGGCCGCGGCCGGCCCGATGCCGTCTGCGAGGTCGCGTTCCGTGGTGGGGCACATGCACACGCCGGTGCGGGCGCCACCCAGCAAGGTGATGTCCTCATCGGTGAGGTGTGTGGCGTGCACGGCGACGGTGCGCGGGCCGAGGGCGCCATGGTCGGCGAGCAGTCGGGCGGGGGTGCGGCCGTGCGCGGCCAGGCAGGCGGCGTTCTCGGCGGTCTGCTCGGACAGATGGACATGGAGGGGGGCGGCGCGTTCGCTCGACCACTGGGCGACAGCAGCCAGTTGGTCGGCTGGCACGGCCCGTACGGAGTGGATGGCCGCACCGATTCGAGCGTGCTCCGGCGCCTTGAGTGCGCTTACGCGCTCGGCCCAGACGGCGGCGGTGCCATCGCTGAAGCGCAGTTGTGGGCGGGTGGGGGGCTCGCCGAAGCCGGCGGAGAGATAGGCCGTGTCAAGGAGGGTGATGCGTAGACCGGCGTCGGCGGCGGCTGCGATCAGGGCCTCGCCCATGGCGTTGGGGTCCTGGTAGCGAGCGCCGCCGGGGGCGTGATGGAGGTAGTGGAACTCACCGACGCAGGTGATGCCCGCCAGCGCCATTTCGGCGTAGGTGGCGCGGGCGAGGGCGTGGTAGCTGTCTGGCGTCAGCCGTTCGGCCACCTCGTACATCACCTCGCGCCAGGTCCAGAACGAGTCCGGGGCACGGCCGTCGCCGGGCCCGGCGGTGGCGTGCGCGGCGTGTGCTGGCCCGGCGTGTGCTGGCCCGGTAGTGCCGGGGGCCACTGCCGTGCCGGGGGTCGGGCTGACCTGGGCCACCCCGCGCAGGGCGCGGTGGAAGGCGTGGCTGTGCGCGTTCGCCAGGCCGGGAACGGTCAGGCCGCGCAGCACGACCGCGCCGGGCGGCGGCCCGGCCTGCCCGCTTTGCCGTACCGCGGCCACCCGGCCATCGACGACCTCGATGACCACGCCGGCGGCAACCCCGGACGGTGCCCCATGGGCCGGCGAGGCGGCGGGGCCGGGGGCGCCGGTGGTGCTCGTGGCGCCGGCGCCGGTGGTGTCAGAGGTGCCCGTGGTGTCGGTCGGGCCGGAGTTGGCGCCGGGTCCGAGGCTGGGCTCGGAGCCGGGACCGGGGCGGGCAGCAAGGCGCGAGGTGGAGTGCGAGGTGGGGTTGAGCCAGGCGTGCTCCGCCCAGTACGTCATGCGCACGCGAGGCCCTCCAGTACGTCGGCGAGTGCGTGGACTCCAGCGACGCAGTCGTCCTCGGCGGCGTGTTCGGCCGGGGAGTGGGAGACGCCGGTGGGGTTGCGTACGAACAGCATGGCGGTGGGCACGGAGCCGGACAGGATGCCCGCGTCGTGTCCCGCGCCCGTGCCGAGGACCGGGATGCCGCCGCCCAGAATCCGGCCGAGCTCGTCTCGTAGTGCGTGCTCGAATTCCACGACGGGGGTGAAGGATTCACGAACGATACGGACATCTACCCCGTCGCGCTCACCGCGTTCGACGGCCGCCCGCTCGATCTCAGCCACCAGGGCGTCCAAGGTCTCCTGGTCGGCGGCCCTGGAGTCCAGCCAACCGCGGATCAGCGACGGAATGGCGTTGACGCCGTTCGGCTCGACACTGACCTTGCCGAAGGTGGCGAGGGCGCCGGCGATCTTGGCCTTCTTGCGTGCGGCGAGGACGGTGTTGGCGTAGGTGAGCATCGGGTCGCGGCGGTCCTCGATGCGTGTGGTGCCGGCGTGGTTGGCCTCGCCATGGAAGTCGAACCGCCAGCGGCCGTGCGGCCAGATGGCGGAGGCGATGCCGATCTGGTCGCCGGACAGGTCAAGCGCCCGCCCCTGTTCCACGTGGAGTTCGACGAACGCGCCGATGCGGGCGAGGCGTTCGGGGTCGGGGCCGATCGCCTCCGGGTCGTACCCCGCGCGCTCCATGGCCTGTGGCAGGGCGATGCCCTCCGCGTCCCGAAGCTGGTGGGCGGCGTCGGTGGTGAGTTGCCCGGCGGCCAACCGGGAGCCCACGCAGGCCAGGCCGAACCGAGCGCCTTCCTCGTCACCGAAGTTGACGATGGCCACCGGCTTGGTGAACTCCGTTCCCCGCTCACGGAGTTCATCGAGCGCGGCGAAGGAGGAGACCACACCGAGCGGCCCATCGAAGGCACCTCCGTCCGGAACGGAGTCCAGGTGCGAGCCGGTGACGACCGCAGCCCCCGGGGCGACGTCCGCAGCGCCGCGGGCGCCGAGCCAAGCCCACTGGTTGCCGTTGCGGTCCAGTTCGTATGCCAAGCCGCGGGCCTGCGCCTGCGCCGCGAACCAGGCCCGGCAGTCGGTGTCGGCACCGGTCCAGGCATAGCGGCGGTAGCCACCGCTGCCGGCGTCACGGCCAAGGGGCCGCAGGTCGCGCCACATCTCGTGGAAGGAGGACGCGTTTCCTCCCGTGAGCCTTGCCGTAGGCCCTCCCCCGGTCCCCCCGGGCCCGCTTCCGCAGCCCGCCGGAGCTCCGCCCCCGGGCCCGCTTCCAGAACCTGCCGCGGGCCCGTCCCCGTCCGGGGCGTGTTCCGTCACGACTGGTCACCCTCGCGCATCGGGATGCGTACCGCGCGCTCGCCGGCGACGTTCTCCGCGATGTCGTAGCCCGCGTCCACGTGCCGGATGACGCCCATGCCCGGATCGTTGGTGAGCACCCGACGGATCTTCTCGCCGGCCAGCGCCGTGCCATCGGCGACCGTGACCTGACCCGCGTGCAGCGAGCGGCCCATGCCGACGCCGCCGCCGTGGTGCAGCGAGACCCAGGAGGCGCCGGAGGCGACGTTGACCATCGCGTTCAGCATCGGCCAGTCGGCGATGGCGTCCGAGCCGTCGAGCATGCCCTCGGTCTCGCGGTACGGGGAGGCCACGGAGCCGCAGTCGAGGTGGTCGCGGCCAATGGCGAGCGGGGCCTGGAGCGTGCCATCGGCGACCATGTCGTTGAAGCGCTCGCCCGCGCGGTCGCGTTCGCCGTAGCCGAGCCAGCAAATACGCGCGGGCAGGCCCTGGAAGTGCACCCGCTCCCCCGCCAACTTGATCCAACGGGCCAGCGACTCGTTCTCCGGGAAGAGGTCGAGCATCGCCTTGTCAGTGGCGGCGATGTCCTTCGGGTCCCCGGACAGCGCCGCCCACCGGAACGGGCCCTTCCCCTCGCAGAACAGCGGGCGAATGTACGCGGGGACGAAGCCGGGGAAGTCGAAGGCACGGCCGTACCCGGCAAGCTGCGCCTCGCCGCGGATGGAGTTGCCGTAGTCGAAGACCTCGGCGCCCGCGTCCTGGAAGCCGACCATGGCCTCCACGTGCCGGGCCATCGACTCCCGCGCACGGATGGTGAAGTCGGCCGGTTTCTCCGCGGCGTACGCGGCCATGTCGTCGAAGTCGATGCCGAGCGGAAGGTAGGCCAGCGGGTCGTGGGCGCTGGTCTGGTCGGTGACGATATCGATGGGAGCGCCGGCGGCGAGCAGCTCGGGCAGCAGTTCGGCGGCGTTGCCAAGGACTCCGATGGACAGCGGCTTACGCGCGTCGCGGGCCTCGGTCGCGAGCGTGAGGGCGTGCTGGGGGCTGTCGGCCTTGACGTCGAGGAAGCGGTGCTCGATGCGGCGGTCGATGGCGCGCGGGTCGCAGTCGATGCAGATGACCACGCCGTCGTTCATCGTGACGGCCAGCGGTTGGGCGCCGCCCATGCCGCCGAGCCCCGCGGTGAGCGTGATCGTCCCGGCCAGGGTGCCGCCGAACTTCTTGGCGGCGACGGCAGCGAAGGTTTCGTACGTGCCCTGAAGAATGCCCTGGGTGCCGATGTAGATCCAGGAACCGGCGGTCATCTGGCCGTACATGGTCAGGCCCAGCGCCTCAAGGCGGCGGAACTCTTCCCAGTTGGCCCAGTCGCCGACGAGATGGGAGTTGGCGATGAGAACGCGGGGCGCCCATTCGTGGGTCTGCATCACGCCCACCGGGCGGCCGGACTGGACAAGCATCGTCTCGTCTTGCCGCAGCGTCTGGAGCGTACGCACCATGGCGTCGAAGGAACGCCAGTCGCGAGCGGCCTTGCCGGTGCCGCCGTAGACGACGAGCTTGTCGGGATGCTCGGCAACCTCGGGGTCGAGGTTGTTTTGCAGCATCCGCAGGGCGGCCTCCTGCGGCCACCCCAGCGCGCTCAGCTCAGTGCCGCGCGGTGCTCGTACGGGTCGCGGTCCCGACATGGGTGCTGCCTCCCTGGCCTCGACGGGTGATACGTCGACTGGATTAGTTCATTCACATAGTCCAGGGATGAATAGACGTAGTCAACAGGGCGCTCGGCAGTTCCACACGCCCAGGCGCAGACCGCAAGCACCGGGACCAGGGCCCCGTGAGGCCGGGGCCGCTTCCGGTAGACGGCTCCCCGAGCAGCACCCCCGCGCCCGCTCACGCGAAAGAGCCCCTCCCCAGCAGTGCTGGGGAGGGGCCCTTGATCGAGCGCCGAGCAGGCCTTGCACCTACATCTCTCGTTTGGAGACGAGCATCTTTCCTTAGACGACCGACGCATCAACCCCCGCCCGTTGGGGCGGCGTTGCAAGATCTACTTTACCCCACCCGCGGCACCGGATCGCACCATCCGCCAACTCCCGCCAAGGCTCAACCCCGCCGCGGGCGCCCCCTTCAGACCACGGCCCGATCGTGGGCGTGGTCCACGATGGCGGCTGCCGTTTCTTGCGGGGTGAGGGTCGCCGTGTCCAACCACCAGCCGGTTGGCCAGTGTGCCCATATCGCGGGCGCACGACCGCGCCTGACGTACTGAATCCTCCGGGGACTGGCCGAGAAAACCAACGCGTCTTGGACCACCATGCAGGCATGTAGTCGCGAATTCCCTTGCAGCGGACCCGAGTTCTTATGTCGCGCCCCCGGCCCCGCTGCGCCACGTTCGGGGCATCCGCCCTGAGCCGCCCCGGCCCGATGTCGGCTATGCCACCGGCTCGTTCTCGACGATTAGCAGCGTGCCCTCGCTTCCCGGGCGCACCCGGTGCGGGGTGCGGGCAGGCACCATGAACAGGTCGCCGGTGCGTACGGTCACGAGCTCGCCGCGCACCTCAAGGGCGAGGGTTCCATCGAGTACCAGCAGCGCCTCCGCCACGTCGTGGCTCTCCTCCGCCACCGGCAGTTCGCTCATCCGCAGCACCTTCACCGCAGCCTCCCCCACCCGGCCAACCACCCGCGAGCACCACGCCCGCGGCGGCCCGGCCGCGGCCTGCCGCAGCGAGATGACCGCCAACCTCCGCGAACCGGCCGCTGCGGTGTCCCGCTCTGTACGCCCAGCCGCGCATACCGCGTCACCCTCGGTGGCCACATTCGCCCCGTTCGGCGCATCGACCGCGCTCGCCATACCCGTCACACTCGGCGCTGGCGGGGCTGCCTGCGCTGGTGGTGCAGCCGGTGCTACCGGTGCTACCGGTGCTACCGGTGCTGCCTGTGCGTTCCTCGTATCCGTCCCACCCATAGCGCGCTCCTCACTCCGCACGGCCCCGCGCTGGACCCCGCGCCCCGAGCTCCACAGGGGGCTCTCCTCGTCGGGTTCCGTGCTGGTGCTGGCCGCCCTTGGTAGGTGGGCGACCCCAGGTCAGGACGCTATCCGGCGGGGCGGGCAAGGCGGCTGACCGTTCGGCAAAGCCTCGTAGACCGGTGGGTCAAGGGCGCCGGTTTCGATGCCGGCCACAGCCCGCGACCCGCGCTCGACCAGCCGCCGTCAGCCTGCACCGGCGCTCCCGGCAGTGCCAGCGCCACTCAGCGCGCCGCTGCCCCCGCCGTGCGCCGTTTCGCTCCGCCCGGTCGGGCGTCGCCCGCGACGACTCCGGTGGTCAGGTAGCCGCGTACGGACGCATGGCCGGGGCCGCCCACGGCCCAACCGCTCGGCAGCGAGTCCGTACGCACCCACAGGAGTGACTCGTTGGCCTGCTCCCAGCGGCCGAGCCAGCCGGCCTTCAACCAGAGCCCGACACCCGTCCCGGCAAGCAGCAGTCCGGCCGCCGCGGGGATCGCGAACGACGCACCGATCGCCAGCAAGAACGCCAACGCCAGGTGCCAGCGATGGGCCCGCCGCCAGCCGCGTACGGAGACGTGGCGGTCCTGGAGGAAGACGGTCTTCCCGGCGCGCGACGCGGCGCGCGCGAGCCCCTCGTACCGCCTGCGCCGCATCCCGGCCGCCACCGGCACCGCGATCACAAAGAGGGCCGCCCCTGCCAACAAGCCGATCTTGCGGCCGGTGACGCCCGGGACCAGCAAGCCGATGCCGGCCGCGATCAACCCAAGCCACCACAGCCACCCGGCAGGTGCCCGCACCAGTACCGCCACCCGTGCCACCGCGTACGCGCCGCGCTTCACAACAGACCTCCTCATCTCGGCACACTGAAAATGCGCCGCACCCGCGCGCGCTCGCGCGCGTGCCCGATTTCTTTCGGCCGGACTGTACTCAGCACAGATGAGAGTTCGCTGAGATACGGAAAGGGTGACGGGCGAAGAGGCTGAGATGCCGCATCAGTCTTCGATCGCGTCAGTCTTTGCTCGCGTCAGTCCTTGACCCCATCGGCCCTTGATCGCATCGGTCCTTAACCGCATCGGTTCTTGACCGCCGATCTGTCATCGCGCCAGTCCTCGATCACGTCAGTCCTCGAAGAGGCCGCGCGCCGCCGCCTTGGCGTCGAACTCCTCCAGCCGGGCCTGCGCGTCCGGCAACGCATCACACATCGCCTCAAGCAGCACCCGACCCAGGAGCATCGGCGCACACGCCGTGTCGAAGGCGAGTCCCGTGCCCACCGCCGCCGGGAGCAGCAGGTCGCTGTGGCCTGCCACAGGAGCGAAGGCGCTGTCCGCGACCGTGACCACGACCAGGCCCGCCGTCCGCGCGTACTCCAGGGCCGCTACGACCTCGCGCGGGTGGCGTGGCAACGCGAAGCACAGCAGGGCGCTCGCGCCCGCGGCGGTGGCCGCGTCGATGCGGTCGGCCAGCATTGTGCCGCCCTCGTCGAGCAGCCGAACATCCGGGTGGACCTTGCGCGCGAAGTAGCTGAAGCCGGCGGCTTGCGCGGAGGCCGCGCGCAGGCCGAGTACGGGCAGCGGGCGGGAGGCGGCGAGCAGACGTCCGGCGCGCGCGACGGGTTCGGGATCGGCGAGGAGCGTGGCCAGGTGCCGCAGATTGTCGATTTCGGCCTGGACCGCTTGCTGATATTCGTTGGCCACCGCAGACTCCGCGATGCGCTCGGCGGGGCCAACGTCCCGCAGATGCTTGCGGAGTCCGGGGTAGCCATCGAAGCCGAGCGCCACCGCGAACCGGGTCACGGACGGCTGGCTGACACCGGCGAGTTCGGCGAGTTCAACGCTGGAGAAGAACGGGGCGTCGGCGGCACGGCGGACCATGCAGTGGGCGATGCGACGCTGGGTGGGAGTGAGGCGGTGGCCCTCGAAAAGCTTTTGGAGCCGTGCGGCTGCCCCGCTCGCGTCCGGCGTCTCGTCCATCGTGCCTCCCGGCGACATCGACGGCCCACACGCGCACCTGCACGCGGCAGCGCCAGGCCGACACCGGGCCGAACGGGGCCACCCAAGGCACGTACTCCGAGCCGTCCATTCACTTACTGCAATCTCTGCATGAATATATGCAGCAGGGTGCATCACGGCGAAATGCGCTGGCCCCATAGGGCGCACGGGACTCTCGGCGCCCACCACCCCGCGCCGGACGCCGCCACCCCACGCCTACCGCCACCACCCCGCGCCGGTAGGGCGCCACCCTCGCCCGACACACCTGCCGGCTAGGCCGGCGGCAGCAATCGCTTCTGCGGCTTGCCCATCGCGTTGCGCGGCAGCGCCTCAAGGAACCGCACCTTGCGGGGCCGCTTGTGGGCGGACAGTTGGGTCGCCACGAAGTCGATGAGGGCCCGCTCACTCACCTCGTCCGCCACCACATATGCCACGATTTCCTGCCCCAAATCCGCATGAGGTGCGCCGACGACTGCCGCCTCCCGTACCGCGGGGTGGTCGAGCAGCGCGTTCTCCACCTCGCCCGCGCCGATCCGGTACCCACCGGACTTGATCATGTCGGTCGAGGCACGGCCAACGATGCGATGCGTGCCGTCCGGCTCGATCGCGGCGATGTCGCCCGTACGAAACCAGCCGTCCGCAGCATACGAACCAGCCGTCGCCTCCGGCCGGTTGAGGTAGCCGTCGAACAGGGTCGGCCCAGTCACCTCCAACTCGCCGATCTCCGCGCCCGTCTCGGCGATGACCCGGGTCCGCACACCGGGCAGCGGTACGCCGACACAACCGGGCCTGCGGTCACCGTCCGCGCGGGCCGCGACGGTGATCAGGGTCTCGGTCATGCCGTACCGCTCGACCGGCCGATGCCCGGTCAGTTCCTCCAGCGTGTGGAAGACCGGAGTGGGCAGCGGCGCACTGCCGGAGACCAGGAGCCGGGCGCCGCGCAGCGCGCGGGCCGCGGCGGGATCGCCCGCAATGCGGCTCCACACGGTGGGCACGCCGAAATAGAGCGTGCCACCCGCCGCCGCGTACGCCTCCGGCTTGGGACGTCCGGTGTGCACAAGGCGACTGCCCACACGCAGCGCGCCCAGCACGCCCAGCACCAGACCGTGTACGTGGAACAGCGGCAGGCCGTGCGCGAGCGTGTCGTCCGGGGTCCAGGCCCAGGCGTCGGCGAGCGCATCCAGATCGGCGGCGACGGCGCGCCGCGAGATCAGCGCGCCCTTGGGTGCGCCGGTGGTTCCCGAGGTGTAGAGGATGAACGCCGTAGACGCCTCGTCGGGCTCCGGTTTGGTCCACTCGGCGCGCTCGGTCACGTCCACGAGGATGGTCTCGACGGCGGCGGCGCCCGCCGAAACGGTGGGGCCACTGGCCACATCGGCGGCGCCCGCGCCGCCCGGACCAGCGAGCAAGAGCGCCGCCCCCGAGTCGCGCAGGATGTGGTCACGTTCCGCCGGCCCGGAATCCGGCGGTACGGGCACCACGGGCACCCCCGCCAGCAGGCCGCCCACCACGGCTACCACCGTTTCCAGCGTCGGCTCGGCCCGCACGGCAACGACCGGGGCACCGGCGATACGTGCCGCTACCGCGCTCGCCGCGCCCAGGAGTTGCTCCCGAGAGCAGGAGCGCCCGGCGACGGTCACCGCGTCGGGCCGGTCATCGGCTGAGCCTGCGATGGCTGCCAACAGGGGCTTGCGCACCAGCGTTTCCTCTCCTCCGGGGCCGCGACCCGCGCCCTCGTCCACGTCGTGCGACGCGTGGTTGACGTTACCCACCGAGGCAGCCGCCGTGTGCGGGGGCCGCGGATTCGGTCCGATGGGGTGCCGGCGGTAGACGGGGCGCGGCGCCCATGGCCAGCGCGGTGCCCCTTCCCCACGCACCCGGCGGCGTCTTGCGCTCCCCCTTCACCCATTCAGCCGACGCGATGAGGTGATTATTCGACTACTCTCTGTTACGGCGGGGCTTGGCGACCATGCCGCCGCCGGGCACCAGCCGCACCAGCCAAGGAGATTCCCGATGCGTCAGGCACATCACATGCACCACTCGCACCCCGCACACTTCGTGAGTCCCCCGCGGCAGGCGACCCGTGTGCGGCGCGCGCTTTCCGTGCGTCACGGATACCGCGCGCTCACCATGCTGATGGCGAGCCTGCTGACCGCCTTGTTGGCCGCACCGGCTTCGGCGGTGCCAGTTTCGCCAGTACCGACTCCGGCGGGGCCGGTCTCCTCAGTACCAGTTTCGGTCGCTCCCGAGCGAAGTCCTGTCGCGACATGTCACCCCGGCCAGTGCGCCGGTCTTGACCCCGCCCAGACCGGATGTGCCGGTTCGAACGCGCGGGCGCTGGCCATCAAGGAGTCCGCCGGGCGGAGGGTGCTGCTGATGTGGAACCCCGACTGCCAGGCCACCTGGGCCCGGCTGGAAGGTTCACGAGGCAATGACGTGATCGCCGTGGAGGACAATCCGATCCCCCGCAATAGCCACATCTCCACAGCACCGGCCAGCGGAGGCACGGTGCAAACGCGGATGCTTCACGCGACAAACGTCCCCACGCGCGCGTGCGCCAACCTTGTGCACGACCCCTCGACCGACATCTGCACCGCCTTCATCTAAGTGGCCTTCACATGAGCGGCCCTCACATGAGCGGCCAACGGCACGCGGACTCGCAGGCCAGCGGCCAGGTCAGGGGGCTGTCCCCCCGCGCGGATACGGGGGACAACCCTACTTACACGGCCGGTCGTGCCCCGTAACGTAAGCATCATGGACGCCCGCGACCCTGAGTTGAAGAAAGAACTCGATGCGACCTTGCAAACCTGCAAGGAGCTCGGTTCTGAATACGAGTCTGAACTGGTTGATTCCTTTATGGAGAAGGTCGAGCAGCGCTTCAATGACACCGCCGATCGGCATGTCCGGCGGCAGCTCGCCGAGCAGCAGATGTCCGCCGCACGCGGTGTCCGCCCACCAGCGGGGAGTAGCGCCGCCGATGCCACGGGGATCGGCCTCGGTGAACGCTTCGGTTTTGTGGCGGTCTCGCTGGTACTCGCGATCCCGCTGTCGGCGATCGGCGTAGCCAACGAGGGCCTTGCCGGCTTGCTCGTCGCCTGGGGTGGGATCTTCGGCGTGAACGCGGTGCATGCGCTTGGTGGCTTCGGTTTTCTGCGCCGCGACCGGAGCAAGTCCAAGAGCGAGTGGGACTAGCCACCAGGCGCACCACACGACAACCGACCCGTTGGGCGGCAACATGGCGGGGCCGGGCGGGCGCGGCCGGGCGGGGCCAGTCACAGGGTTGCCACAGCCTCCTTCAAAGCGCTCACGCCCGCCACCACCACAGGTCGCACCGCCTCCCCGCTCCGGTGTACGGCAAGGACTGTGCGGCGTAGAACGGGGCTGGTCGGGATCGCGCACACGCCTTCGGGCAGCGGGCCACGGCCCAGGCGCGGGATCAGCGCGGCCACCAACCCGGCGGCTACCAGGGCGAGCTGCGCGGGGTACCCGGCGACGTAACAACGTATCTGCGGTTCAAAGCCCCGCTGCCGCAGCGTTTGCACAAGAAACTGATGGCAGACGCCGTCCCCCGTCCAGGTCGCCCAGGGCGTGTCCGCGAGCCTGCCTAGCTCGACGGTGCTCAGCCCTGCCATCGGATGCCCTATGGGCAACGCGACATCCGCCACGTCGGAGAGCAGTTCCACCGCCGTGAGGCCCGGCGGGAGCACCGTGGGAAACCCCTCCCAGCTCTCCACGACCGCCAGGTCGAGTTCGCCCCTGCGAACACCCGACAGCATCTCTTCCGCCTCGCCGGCCAGCACCGTCGTCCGTAGCCGCGGGTGCTGTTCCTGGAGGGACACCAGGACCGGCGGCAGGAAGGTCATGATCGCGGTGGAGAAGGAGCCCATACGGAGCGGTCCTGCCACGGCCGAGCCGAGCGCGTCGAGATCGGCGCGGGCGATGGCCACGTCGTCCACGATGCGTGCGGCGTGCCCAGCAAGCACCTCCCCGGCCGGCGTGAGTCTGACCCCACGGCCGTCTGCCTCCAAAAGCCGGTGTCCGGTTTCGCGTTCGAGCTTCGCGAGTTGCTGGCTGATTCCGGACGGAGTCACATGCAGGATCGCCGCAGCCGCCGCGACCGTGCCATGAGTGGCGACCAAATGCAGGGCCCGAAGCCGATCGAGACTAAACACAGCAGACACAGTAGTTGTGCTACCGAATAACACACAAAAGGTTTAGCTAGTCCTGCGGGCCCTTGCCCTCCCATGCTGAGCGCGTGACATCGAAGGAACCAGCACTGCGCCCCTCACAACCACGGACGCGGGCCGTGACGCAGCCAGCAGCAGGAGCACGGGCGCGGTCGCAGACTCAGGAATCCGCGACCGCGCCAACGGAAACACCTCACACAACGGAAGCAACACCGGCCGCGGTAACAACACCGGCACCGCCGCAAACACCGCCGCCCGGCCCGAACACCGCGACCCCCAAGCCCCGCATGCGCCGTCTGGTGCACAATCCGCGGCTACTCGCCGTGGCCGGCGCCGGCTGTATCTCGGTCTCGGCCATGCTCGTTCGGCTATCCGAGACGTCGCCTGAGACGGCCGCGTTCTTCCGGTGCGCACTGGCCCTGCCGCTGCTGTTGCCGTTGGCGCTGCGCGAGCGACGGCGCCTGGGGCCCCGGCCGGCCCGCCACACGGCAACCGACGTGGGCGCCGGGCTGCTGCTCGGCGCTGACCTGGTGCTGTGGGGTGCGTCGATTCCCGAACTGGGTGCGGGCATCGCCACCGTGATCGTCAACGTGCAGGTCGTCATCGTTCCGCTCCTCGCCCTGCTGCTCTTCCGGGAACGCCTGTCCCGACGGTTCGCCCTGACCGTGCCGGTGATGCTGGCCGGTGTGGCACTCGCGGGCGGGGTCACCGAGACCCAGGGCGCGGCGGGTGATCCGGTACGCGGCGTACTGGCGGGCCTGGGCGCGGGCGTGGCGTACGCGGGGTATCTCTTCTTGTTGCGCGGGCGCGGCGCGGCCGGCGGTCCCCGCTACCGTTTTCTGCCCGTCACGCTGGCCACCGTCACGGCAGGTGCGCTCCCGCTCGTGGTCGGGCTCATCCGCCAGGACCTCGACTTCGCCCCCGGCTGGCCCGCGTTCGGCTGGCTGGCCACCCTCGCGGTGACCGGGCAGTTCCTTGGCTGGCTCCTGATCGGCGCCGCGCTCCCCCAGCTTCCGGCGAAGGTGGGCGGTTCCATCCTGCTGGTCCAGCCGGTGCTTGCGGTGCTGCTCGGCATGGCGCTGCTCGATGAACGGCTCAGCGGTTGGCAGGCGACGGGCTGCGTCATCGTCGTCCTGGCCGTATGGGACACGACCCGCCCCCGACGAGCCGAAGCTGCCCCACCCCGCGGTACGGATCGCCCCGCCCGGTGACACGGCCCCGCCCCTGCCAGCCGAACCGACTCAGCCAGTGAACTCGGCCATCCCGCACCAACCAACCGACCGACCAACCAACCAACCAGCATGGCGGCCCGGCCGCACCCTGGATTCGGCCGGCCCGCCTTGCACAGATGGCCCGCGACCTCGTGGGTCGCGGGCCATCTGTCGGGGTGTGTGCGGGGACCGCCGCACCCCGGTGTCGCCACCGAGGGCGGGACGACGACGGTCCCCGCGGAGGACGCGGGCCGGGTCCAGGCCGGCTCGCCGCGTCCGGGCGACCTTGGAGGTCCGGGAGCCGCTCCGGAGGTCCGTGTCGCCGCACATTGGGTGTCGGTGTCGTCCTGCCGACGCCCACCAATGTGCCGGACCCGTGTTAAATGCGTGCTGCCGGAGCGTGACGCAGACGTACCACTTACGCGAAGGGGCCCCCACGTGGCTTTCCCTGCCGTCCGCTTGACGCGCGCTGACCCTCCGCCGCCGGCCCGGAGCCCACGACTACTTGCTCGACCCCTTCGCCAAGTACGCCAGCAGGTCCTGCCGGCTCACCACGCCCTTCGGCTTGCCCTCCACCAGGACCACGGCGGCGTCCGCCTCGCCGAGCACGGTCATCAGGTCCGAGACCGGCTCGCCAGAACCGACGTGCGGCAGCGGCGGGCTCATGTGCTTTTCCAGCGGGTCGGTGAGCGCTGCGCGCTGCGCGAACAGAGCGTCCAGCAGTTCCCGCTCCACCACCGAGCCGATGACCTCAGCAGCCATCACATCCGGGTGGCCGGCGCCGGGCTTGACGATGGGCATCTGCGAGACCCCGTACTCGCGGAGCACCTCGATCGCCTCGCCAACGGTCTCCTCCGGGTGCATGTGCACCAGCGAGGGCAGCCCGCCCTCCTTGCCGCTGAGCACATCGCCGACGCGCACGGCGGGACCGCCCTCATCGAGGAAGCCGTAGTCCGCCATCCACTCGTCGTTGAAGATCTTCGACAGATATCCCCGGCCGCTGTCCGGCAGCAGCACGACCACGACATCGTCGGGTCCAAGTGGTTCCGCCACCCGCAGCGCGGCGACGACCGCCATCCCGCAGGAGCCGCCGACCAGCAGGCCCTCCTCCTTGGCCAGACGCCGGGTCATCTGGAAGGCGTCCTTGTCCGAGACCGCAACGATGTCGTCCGCGACGGACTCGTCGTACGCGGTCGGCCAGAAGTCCTCGCCGACGCCCTCGATCAGATACGGGCGCCCGGAGCCGCCCGAGTACACCGAGCCCTCCGGGTCGGCGCCGATGACCTTGACCTTGCCGTCGCTGGCGTCCTTGAGATAGCGCCCGGTGCCGCTGATCGTGCCGCCGGTGCCCACCCCCGTGACGAAGTGGGTGATGCGGCCATCGGTCTGCTGCCACAGCTCGGGCCCGGTGGACTCATAGTGCGAGCGCGGGTTGTTCGGGTTGCTGTACTGGTCGGGCTTCCAGGCGCCGGGGGTCTCGCGCACCAGGCGATCAGAGACGTTGTAGTACGAGTCGGGGTGCCCGGGATCGACCGCGGTCGGGCAGACCACGACCTCGGCCCCGTACGCACGCAGCACATTGATCTTGTCCGTGGACACCTTGTCCGGACAGACGAAGATGCACTTGTACCCCTTGCGCTGGGCCACCATGGCAAGCCCCACGCCGGTGTTCCCCGAGGTCGGCTCCACGATCGTGCCACCCGGCTGGAGCGCGCCCGACTCTTCCGCGGCCTCGATCATCCGCACGGCGATCCGGTCCTTCACCGAACCGCCGGGGTTGAAGTATTCGACCTTCGCCAGGACGGTGGCCTGAATGCCCTCGGTCACGCTGTTGAGCTTCACCAGCGGGGTGTTCCCGACGAGCTCAATCATCGATTCGTGAAACTGCACGCCCTACTCCAGATCTAGCGGGGTCTCCGCGGGTCAAGGGGCTACCGCCGGCGCGGGCCCATCCCTCAGCCTATTGGGCCATAGAGCCGGGGTGGCCGCCCTGTGGATAACGCACCGCGACCGCGCCATGACGACGAGGCATACCCCTTGCGACGGCGGCCCCTCCCGCCCGCCTCGACAAGGCACTTTCGGCCATATCGGCGGAGATCTTCGCGCCATGATCCCGCCAAGTAGGCGCCCCCACCCCTAGGCACTACAGCTAGCGCGCGGGCCCTCGTACACAGCCTCGCGCGCACGGGCACCGTTAGGCCCTCGCGCACCGGGGCTCACTTGCGGCATTCGCATACGGCTGGTCTGCGCGAGCGGTGCGTTGCGGCACGCCGATCAATGGGCAATACAGCAGTAGGCCCCGGCCGGCCCGGCATTGTCCTTGCCGAGCAGGTCGTGGGCACGTATGCATCCGGAGTAAGGCACATGCGTCCGGAGCGGGGCATATACGCATACAGGAGGTGAGCGGGCCCATGTCGATGTCGAGAGCGCGGGTAGCGCGGCGGATCGCGACCGCAGCGGCGTACGGGGGCGGCGGAATCGGACTACTCGGCGGCGCGACCGTCGGGCTCCTGCTCACGGAACTCCGCTTGGCCAGGCGCGTGGTCGGCGGCTCCGAAGACCAGCCGCCCAGGGCAGACGGCCGCTACGGCATGGCCTTCGACCACGACACCACCGCCCCGCCCCTACGGCTCGGCTTCCTCGGCGACTCGACGGCAGCGGGCCAGGGCGTACGCCACGCGCACCATACGCCGGGCGCGCTGCTCGCCTCCGGGCTCGCGGCGGTCGCCGAGCGGCCGGTTGAGCTGCGGGTAGTGGCGCAGCCCGGAGCGCAATCCGACGACCTGGCCCGACAGGTCGCGCTGTTACTCGCCGCACCGTGCCACCCATCCACCAGTGCCCCGCAACCGGCCCTGCCCGCAACCGGCACCCCCACGCCACCCACCACGGCTGCCGACCGCACGCCACAGCCCGCGGACGGCGACCGCATGCCACCGCCCATGTCCGGCACACCGCCCTGGCGGGACGGCCCCCAGCCACCGGCGGCATGGCGCCCCGACATCGCCGTGATCATGATCGGCGCCAATGACGTCACACACCGGATGCCGCCCGCGAAGTCCGTTCGCCTGCTCGCCACGGCGGTGCGCGCGCTGCGCGCCACGGGCTGCGACGTGGTCGTCGGCACCTGCCCCGATCTGGGTTCGGTCGAGCCCGTTTACCAGCCGCTGCGCTGGGTGGCCCGGCGGCTGAGTCGGCAACTCGCCGCCGCGCAGACCATCGCGGTGGTCGAACACGGCGGCCGGACGGTCTCGCTCGGCGATCTCCTCGGCCCCGAGTTCGCCGCCCATCCAACAGAACTGTTCGGGCCCGACAACTACCACCCCTCAGCCGAGGGCTATATGACGGCCGCGATGGCCATCTTGCCGACGCTGTGCGCGGCGCTGGGCCTGTGGCCGGAGGAGGAACGGCCCGACCCGGCGCGCCGGGAGGGATTCCTGCCGGTCGCGCAGGCGGCTGCGGAGGCGGCAGCGGAGGGCGGTACGGAGGTCGCGGCGGCCCGCGGCCCCTGGGCCCAACTCTTCCGCCGACGCCGCCGGCTGCCCGCCGACTCCACATCCGCCACGTTGAGCGGCTAGCTACCTCGTACGACGGGTCGGTCGGCAGCGAACAGCGAACGGGAGCACGGAGCAGTGAGCGAAGGCGCAGCGAACGACGGCGCGGTCGGCGACTGTGCCATGAGCAACGGCGCGGTCCGCAACGACGCGGTCCGCAAGAGTGCAATGAGCAACGATGTGATGAGCAAGCGCTTAGAAAAGAGGCCCGCATCACAGCTCGCGGCCCGTGACCGCAGACCTACGGGCGGGTAGCTTCCGAGACACAGCCCTGCCTTTCTCGCCCCACTGGAGCCGTGATGCCCGAAGCCGTGATCGTCTCTGCCGCCCGTTCGCCCATCGGTCGCGCCTTCAAGGGGTCGCTCAAGGACGTCAGGCCCGACGATCTGACCGCCGAGATCATCAAAGCCGCGCTCGCCAAGGTGCCCGGGCTCGATCCGCGTGACATCGATGACCTGATGCTCGGCTGTGGCCTGCCCGGCGGCGAGCAGGGTCACAACCTGGGCCGGATCGTCGCCGTCCAACTCGGCATGGACCACCTGCCGGGCTGCACCATCACCCGCTACTGCGCCTCGTCCCTCCAGACCTCGCGCATGGCCCTGCACGCCATCAAGGCCGGCGAGGGCGACGTCTTCATCTCGGCCGGTGTCGAGGCCGTCTCGCGTACCGTCAACGGCTCATCCGATGGCATGCCGGGCACCCACAACCCGCTGTTCGCCGACGCCGAGGCCCGCACCACGGCGCGCACCGAGCAGGAGGGCACCGACTGGCACGACCCGCGCGAGGACGGGCTCGTCCCCGATGCGTACATCGCGATGGGACAAACAGCCGAGAACCTGGCCCGCAGCAAGGGCGTAACCCGCCAGGACATGGACGAGTTCGGCGTCCGTTCGCAGAACCTGGCCGAGCAGGCCATCAAGAACGGGTTCTGGGAGCGCGAGATCGTCCCGATCACCACCCCTGACGGCACGGTCGTCAGCACGGACGACGGCCCGCGCCCGGGCGTGACCCTGGAGGGCGTGCAGGGGTTGAAGCCCGTCTTCCGCCCGGATGGGTTGGTCACGGCCGGCAACTGTTGCCCGCTCAACGACGGCGCCGCCGCGTTGGTGATCATGTCCGACACCAAGGCTCGTGAGGTGGGCGCCACCCCGCTCGCCCGCATCGTCTCCACCGGCGTCTCCGCGCTCTCCCCCGAGATCATGGGGTATGGCCCGGTCGAGGCATCCCAGCAGGCGCTACGGCGCGCGGGCCTGGCGATCGGCGACATCGACCTGGTCGAGATCAACGAGGCGTTCGCCGCGCAGGTGATCCCCTCCTACCGCGACCTCGGCGTGGATCTCGACCGGCTCAACGTCAACGGCGGCGCCATCGCCGTTGGCCACCCCTTCGGCATGACCGGCGCCCGGATCGCCGGCACGCTGATCAACTCCCTTCAGTGGCACGACAAGCAGTTCGGCCTGGAGACCATGTGCGTCGGCGGCGGTCAGGGCATGGCCATGGTCATCGAGCGGCTGAGCTGAACAACCCCCTACGGGGCCCCGCACGACCCGCGTCTTAGGCTCGTGATCACTACATCCAGCGCGCTCCCGGCCCGCGCTGCCGAGCGCCCGCCCCGCGCCCCCTAGGGGGCGCGGGGCCGCGCTTACCCCCCGGCCCGTGACCGAATCTCCCCCAGGATGTGACCAACGCCGCCAGGGCGCATCGATCGCGCAGGTCAGGCGTGTCCGGTACAGAATGTCCGGGCCTTTATACCTACCCATTCCATGACGTTGTGCACTGACACGGGGCGACGCCACGCGCCAAGCTGAGGTAGGAATTCGGGGGATCAACAGCAACCGGGAGTATGTCAGTGAGCGCTACGTCCCTTGCCGTACTGCTGGCCGCGGGCATCGCCACGGCGGTCGGTGTCGCGGCCTTGCACACCACTCGCGGGCTGCGCCGTCAGATCGCCGCCCTACGCACCGAAGTCGTGGCCGCGGCTGCCGCCGGCACCGAGGCAGCCGCTGCCTGCGTACCCGCGGCCCGGCAGGCCCCTGCCGCCGAGATACGCGCCGCCATCGCCGACGCGCTCGCCGAGGAGCGAGAGCGCGAACTCGCCGAGGCCCGCGCGTTCTGGGCGGCTCAGGAGGCCCGCGACACGGTCACCGGAAGCGATGGGTCCGCGCTGCTCGGCGGACTGGCCGGGCTAGGTGACGAACCGTTGACCGACCCCACGCCCTATGTGCCCCGACAGTCCGACTTCGCCGGCCTTGAGCCGGTGCTGGACTCGGAGCTGCTCGATGCAGCGCTGGACGCGGCGTTCGACCCCGCGCTCGACCCCATGTTGGACCCCGCGCTTGACCTGGTCGGCGAGCCGGAGGGCCCGGAGGCAGCCGAGTTGGCCGCCGCCCGCCGCCGTCACCCCTCGCATCCGTCGCACGCCGCGAAGGACGCAGCGCAGCAGTCCGCCATCATCGGCCATGAGCGCACCGTTACTCTCCTCGACGAACTGGCCCAGTCCCATACGCCGCTGGCCGATGTGCGCCCCGGGCCGCTCGGCACCCTTGATGTCTACGTCTTCGCTGACGGCACAACGGTCTGCATGACTCCGGGCCACCGCGAGACCGCCGACCAGCTCGCGCGGGCCCTCCAGGACGGCGACGCCCCGGTGCTGCTCGGCGGCTCCGGCGTCTCTGGCGCGTACACGCTGACCTTCGGCTACGGCGACCGCTGCGTCTACGTTCTCGCGGACCGCGTCATCGCCTCGCTGTGACCTCCGGCCTAGCCCACCACGCGGCTGGCCCACCCCCGCACGGCTAGCCGCACAGCGGCGCCACCAGGCTCCTCCTCGCAGCCGCCCGCCCGGCCCGGCTCACAGCCCGCAGCGGGCCCGAACCGCCTCCACCAAGGCCGCCGCGTCGGCGGCCTCCTGCCGCGCCGCGCCACCCACCGCCGCAGCCCGCCCGGCGCCGGCTGGCGGTCCTCCGCTCAGGGCATGCGCAAGATCGTGTCCCGCTACGGCAATCTGGTCGGCCACCGCGAAAATGCCGGCGTCCGGCAGCGTACGAGGCGGGGTGCCTGGCTCGTCAACACGCTGCGCACGGTGGGCCAACTCGCGGGCCAACGCCAGCCCTTCGGCGGCCGGGCCCTGACGCAGCCGGGACTGGGGCAGGGCGCGCAGCCGGTCGGCGAGACGGTCCACAGCGGCCAAGAAGGCAGTCACATCATCCACAGCGCGACCTTATGCGCCGTCCACAGACTGTTGCCAACACCCAAACGCTCAGGCACGGTGAGGTGAAGGCCCATGGGCCCGATGTGGAACAGCAGCGATCAGGACAACGCCGGAGGCGCCGATGTCCCAAGTCTTCTCCGCAGAGACCCACCACAACCTGCTCTCCAGAATTCCCGAATGCACCGGCCGTGAAGTTGCCGACTGGCTGCGCACCGTAGACGAAGGGCCGGCCCTCTTCCGATTTGAGGAGAAGGTGAGCTGGCTCCGCGGTGAGCACAAGCTCGCTTATGGACACGCCAAGGCGATCATTCATGAGCACGACCTGCGCCGCGCGGCGCGCAAACTGCTGTAACTGCACCCAACGGCTGTGCGGCGTGCCGCCAGGCACACAGCACACGCACCAGGGCCCCGGAGGCATCGCGGGTTCCAGGGAGCGTCGCAACACCGCTTCAGATTCAGGCGGTCTGTAGATCATGCAGGCGCTCGGCTGGGGTATCCCAGTCGAGCGTCTTGCGTGGGCGGCCTTCCGAGCCCAGCCGGAGGCAGGTGTTCGGCAGTGTTCCGGTTCACCCCCAGCTCACGCGCCACCACGGTCACGTTTCCCATGGCATCCAGCCGCGCAGGCAAACGCTCCCTCAACCGAGACCCCGAAAGATCACGCGCAACGGCCACGGTCCTCGCAACACCCGCAAATAGCGGGTTGCGAGGACCGTGAAAACCCAAGAACGGTGGGGCCCTACAAGGTACGGGCGGGCTGCGGATCGCCGCCTTGGGCGGGGCAGCCACGGCCGTGCAGCGGGGGGCGACCTAGGGTCGGCCGCCCCCGTGCGCGACTAGTCCCTGAACAGGGCGATCAGTCGCAGCAGCTCCAGGTAGATCCACACCAGCGTCAGCGTGAGGCCGAACGCGGCCAGCCATGACTCCTCGCGCGGAGCGCCGTAGCGCACACCGTCCTCGACCTGCTTGAAGTCCATGGCCAAGAAGGCCGCACCGAGCACCACACCGACGATGCCGAAGACGATGCCGAGCGGACCGCTGCGGAAGCCGAGGCCGTCACCGCCACCGAACGCCGCGAACATCAGGTTGACCGCCATCAGCAGCACGAAGCCGATGGCCGCCGCGAGCACGAAGCGCTGGAAGCGCGCGTCCACGCGGATCAGTCGGGTGCGGTACGCGACCAGCACACCGGCGAACACCGCCATGGTGCCGAGCACCGCTTGCATGGGGATGCCGGACCAGCGCGAGTTGAACATCTCGCTGATGATGCCGAGGAAGACACCCTCGAACGCCGCGTACGTAAGGATCAGGGCCGGGACGGCCTTGCTCTTGAACGCCTGGATCAGACCGAGCACCATCGCGATCAGCGCGGCGCCGATCGCAATGCCGTAGCTCTTGCTGGATACCGGCAGCGCGGCCCATGCGACGACGGCACCGACGACGACGGTGCCGAGCGTCATGGCGGTCCGCATGACGACGTCGTCCATCGTCATCCGGCCGGCCTGCGGCGGCGCCACCTGGCCGCCGTAAAGCTGCTGCGTCTGCTCGGGGGTCAGGTTCTGCGCCCCCGCCGCGTACGGATTGGTGGGCTGAGCACCGACGGCGTACGGGTTGCCCTGGGTCGCTGTGGGGCCCCCGGCCTGCGGCGGCGTGTTGAAGCCCGCGTAGGCGTTGTCGCGGCTGAAGCCCCGTCGCGAGAAGACCGGGTTGCTGCTCCTCATTTCACTCCTCCATGGCCGCCCTGCGCGACCTTGAGTCAAGGGTAATGGGTAAGCAAAAGAATCACCCTAGTGCCAGGGGAGGATCTTTTCACCCGTTCGTAGCAGGTACCCGCACGCCACCAGACCATGCGGCAAACCGTCGGTGACAGGGCCAGCACACAGCGCACGCTCGAAATCTATGGGGTGTACGGGATCTGGGGGTTCTATGAGGTTCCACGGGAACGAGGAAAGGGCTCGGGCGAGCGCCGCCGGGGTATCACTCGGTGGTACTCCCCTCGGCTTCTGATGTGCCGGCGCTCATCCCTGTGGACTACGCGGACTACTCCGCTCGGGGCCACAGGGCCAGCCGACCCGCTGAGCGGGCCGCCGCCAGGCCGCCGATCAGGGGCGTCCACGGCCGCCGCGGTGTGTAGCGGTCCCAGCCGGGGTCGCCGTCGCGGGCGAAGCCGATCCAGGCCGCATGCACGCGTGCGGCCAGCGCCGCCGGGGGCTCGGCGGCGCCGAGAAGTGCGTTTGGCCCGCGCAGTTCCCGTAGCCCGGTGCGATGGAAGACAAAGGGAAGTTCGACGGCGTGCGCGGCGCCCAATGCACCCTCCAGCGCGGGTGACCGCCAGCCGAACTCGTAGGTGTACGTCGCGGCTCTGCCGTGCGCGGCGTGCGCGTCGGCCAGGCGCCTGCTGCCGGCGCCGAACAGCGCATCGCTCAAGATGGCGGCCCGCAACTCGCCGTCGCCTGCGTGCGGCATACGCGCCCGGTAGGCGCTGATATGGCCAGCGGGGTCGCAGGCGGCCAGGGTGGCGATCGCGGTGACGTCGGCGGCCGTGGTGGCGGTCAGGTGGCCCTGAGGGACGAGGTAGAGGTTGCCTTCCTCGCTCGTGGTGCCGACCATCAGCGCGATGTCGGCGCCCGCACCGGCGGCCACGGCATCGGCCGGCTGTTGGGCCAGGGCCACACTGAACGGGCTGAGCCCCAGCAGCGGATCGCGCGCGGTGGCGGTGCGTAGATCGAGCCCCGCGAGCCGCGGTATGGCCGCTACGAGCCGGTCGTCGGGCAGGTCAGCGAACGCCGTGGCGGTGGGTGCGACGCCCAGCAGGTCGGCCGCGGCGCGCGTGACGCGGGCTGCCTGCTCCAGGGTGTGGGCACCCAGCCCATTGCCGCTTTGGACGATCGCCCGGTGGAACAGGCCGGCCGCTTCCACGGTGGCCAACAGAGCGCCCACGAGGGTGGCGCCCGCGGACTGGCCGAACACGGTCACGTTGCCCGGGTCGCCGCCGAACGCCTCGATGTTCCGCCGCACCCAGCCCAACGCGGCCACCACGTCCAACAGCCCACGGTTGGGCGGGGCGCCGGGCAGGTCGAGGAAGCCCGCGATGCCCAGCCGATAGTTGAGGGTGACCAGGATGACGCCGCTACGCGCGAAGCTGCCGCCGTCGTACAGCGGCGCGCGACCCGAACCGGCCACGAAGCCACCACCATGCACGAAGACCATCACCGGCAGGCCCCGTCCATCCACTGACGGCGCGAGCCCGGACGCAGCAGACGCGGGCGTGGGTGTGGATGTGGGTGCGGGCGTCCAGACGTTGACCGTCAGATAGCCGCCGCCGTCACCATCACCGCCGTCCTCGTCGCCGCGTATCCAACCGGGCCCGAAATAGGGGGACATATCGAGACTCCCGAAGGCATCGCGTCGCGGCTGGGGTGCCGTGGGTCCCGGCTCGCCGGCGTCGCGTACGCCCGTCCATGGCACGGCGGGCGCGGGGTGGGCGAACCGGCCCGCGCCAAGGGGCGGGGCGGCGTAGGGAATGTTGAGAAAGCGATGGACATCTCCCTCGCTTCGGCCACGCAGCCTGCCGTCCGAGAGCTCGATGACCGGTTCCTGGTGATGTGGCATGGTCTCTCCCCTTGGGTCCCTGTCGGACCCCTGCGATGTGCTCCGTTGAACCGCCGGCAGCTCGGGCCAAGCAGCCCCATGACCTGGCTGGCCGGCCCCGTAGGCGGTGCTGTGCGGTGGGCGGCGGCGCGGGCCTGCTGGCACTGCGAACTGGGCAGGTGCAGGGACCGGGCCGCGACCCACGCTCTTCGCTGCGTGTTACAGCCGGGCGAACGGGGCCCATTCCTTGATCGCGAACCCGCCACCTTCCCGGCGCACCTCCGCACCGCCGTGGCCGCCCAGGTGGGCCGGTATCACCAGCGCGCCGTGGTCGGCGGCCCAGCCAAGGAGCCGGTGCCGGGAGGCGCGCGCCTGAGCGGGGTCCTCGCAGAAGCAGCTATTGACGTCGGGGGCGACAATTTGCAACGGCGTGTGCAGCAGGTCTCCGACGAACACCGCGCGCTCTCCGCCGGATTCCAGCGTGAGGACCGATGAGCCGGGCGTGTGACCGGGCGCCAGATCCAGGCGCAACTGGGAGTCGATGGTGTGACTGTCGTCCCACAGCAGGGTCTGGCCCGCTTGGTGCACCGGGACGACGCTGTCCTCGAACACGTTCTGGTTGCCCCGGCCGAGCCGGGACGGGTTCCCGCGCGCGGGGTCCCAGAAGTCGAAGTCAGGCCGCGGCATCAGATAGGTCGCACGCGGAAAGGTCGGGGTCCATACTCCGTCTTCCAGGTAGGTGTTCCAGCCGACGTGGTCCACGTGCAGATGGGTGTTGATCACCAGGTCCACGTCATCGGGTTGCACGCCGGCGCGGGCGAGGTCGTCGAGGAAGTCGGTCCGTAGATGGCTCCACACCGGGGCGTACGGCCGTTCCTTGTGGTTGCCCACTCCCGTGTCAACCAGGATCGTCTTGCCCTCGCTGCGCAGCACCCAGGTTTGGACGGCGGATTGGCACATGTTGGTCTCGGCGTCCAGGAAGTCGGGCACCAACCAGGGGCGGTTTTCCTCCCAGACGCCATCGGGGCTTTGCGGGAAGAAGGTCTGCGGCTCCAGCCGGACGGGCCCGAAGTATTCCGTGACGCGGGTGATCGTGACATCACCAAGGACGATCTCGTTCATGGCTGCTGCTCCGGCAACGCTGGGGGAATCGGACCTGATCAGGTTCGCGTCGCCGGACGCGGGGAACCAGCCCCGCCTGTTCCGCACCCCGGCAGGGTGCGGCTCGTCGTGCCCACCCCTGGCAGGGGCTGGCTCGTACGTTGGGCCTCCCGGCAAGCTGGGTCCATGGATGACAGGCCAGGACGGCTCGGTGAGTTCCTCCAAGCGCGGCGGGCTCGGGTGCGGCCCCAGGATGTGGGGCTGCCGCCGTTTCCGGGGCAGCGTCGGGTGCCCGGGCTGCGGCGCGAGGAGATCGCCCTGCTCGCCGGGGTCGGCATCTCGTACTACACGCGTCTGGAGCAGGGCCAGTCGCACAACGCCTCGGCCGAGGTCCTGGACGCCATCGCCGGGGCACTGGGGCTCGACGAGCACGAGCGTGCGCACCTGACCCGGCTGGCCGGGCCCGCACCGCGACCCGGCGCCCCGCGTCGGCCCCGGCCGGAGCAGGTGACGCCGGCGACGCGGGACCTACTGCGTGCGGTGGGCGACGTGCCGGCCCTCGTCACGGGGCGCCGCACCGACATCCTGGCCTGGAACTCCCTGGGCCACGCGCTGCTGGCCGGGCACCTCGACTTCACGTCCACCGATCGCCCCGCGCACCGTCCCAACCTGGCCCGCCTGCTCTTCCTCGATCCACACGGCCGCGATTTGTACACCGACTGGCAGCGCAAGGCGCACGCCGTGGTGAGCAACCTCCGGTCGATCGCGGGCCAGCATCCCGATGACGCGCTCCTGGCCGCGCTGATCGGGGAGTTGTCGATGGGAAGCCCGGAGTTCGCCGCGCTCTGGGGCAACCATCGGGTCCGGCCATGCGAGGGCGATACGCACACCCTGCGCCACCCCGTCGTCGGCACCCTCACCGTCATCCAGCAAAACCTGCTCCTGCCACGGTCACCCGGGCAGTCCCTCGTGCTGATCACCACGGCCGCCGACTCCACCTCGCAGCACGCGATGACACTCCTGGCCCAGGCGCACAGCGGGAGCCTCAGTTCGACCGCGGGAAAAGGGGCCTTGAGGCCCCACCATCCCCTCGCATCCGCATCCCCTTCGCGCCCCACGAGGCAGCCGCCCGAGCCCGCCCCCTGGCGCCGTCGGGCGCGGTGACGTCGGCGCGTACCAGGGGCGTGCGCGGCAGGGACGGGCCCCGGCCCGGCACGGTCCAGCCAGGGCTCATCGTGCGTCGGCGCTCATGGACGCGGCTCCATCTGGAGGGGGTTGCGGGAGTTGGGAAACCTTGGGTGCTACAGGCCGTACCCCGCCCCGGACCATCAGGGTGACGGGAGGAGCCATTCCGACCAAGCTCAGCAATCCGACGAGACCCCACAGGACCCAGCCGCCGTCGTGATCGTCCTTGTCGGCGCCGGTCCGCTCATGGGTGCTCGTCCCAGCGAACGTCGCGTCGCGGTACGCGGGTTCAGCCGCTACGGAGGTTGCCGAACCGACGAGGAGACCGGCGGATATTACGAGAGTGACGACTGCCTTGTGCATACGCCCCCTTCGACATAGGGGCGAGGCTCTTGCGAACGCGCCCCGCCTTCAAGCGAATGGCAGTCCGGAAACCACGTCCGGCTCGGTTTGCGCATATGCCCGGAACAAGCCAGCTGAGCGGAGTGCCTCACCGCCAGCGAACGTCGCTGATACGCAGGTGAACAACTCACGGCTGCCGCTGCCGCTGCCGAAAACCGTGGCCTGCCGGGCGCGTACAGCGGTGCTGGGTAGGCCCCGCCGCGGTCGCGGCGAGGCCCAGTGACCAGCTTCCTCACGGGCGGCGTGTGTTGTAGGCGTCTCCTCGACCGGTGTCGTCAGTGGGATGGGAGCGCTTGCGCGGGATCAGCCCGGCCAAGCCCAGGAGACCGAGGAGTCCCCACAAACCCCATCCCCCATTGCTGTCGTCGTCCTTGCTGGCGCTGTTTTGGGTGTGCGCTTTCTCTTCCGCGACGACCGTGGTGGGCTGCACCGGTTCGGCGACTGCTGACGCCGTCGGCGCAACGAAAAAGGCGGCGGAAATTGCGAGAGTTGCGACTGCTTTACGCATTGCGGTCCCTTCACCATGAGACCGAGGTGGCCACACGGGTTTGTCGGGCTTTCCCCCTCGCAATTCACGTAACGCTTGTCCACGCGTGAGTGCATCCGGCCACCAGCCAGAGAGCCGCGAAACGCGCCATACGAGTGAATTACCTCGTGCGCTGGGCCCGCCGTCCCGCCGTCCGTGGTGCTCCCGAGCGACCTCGGGGATTCGAAGGAACGGCTTCGGGGAGGTGGCGAAGAGTCGCGGTCATGGCTGGTTTCGGGCCGGCTCATCGGAGCAGCAGACCGGCGCGTGCCGCGAAACGTTCCGACCCGGCGCCTCCGCACGCCGATGCCCAGGTGGCTGTACGCACGTTTGCCGGCCGACAGCTCCCGTCGTGGCCACCGGCGACTCCACGACCCTGTCGTTCGGTGTGATCGGCGTGAGCGAAGCGAAGGAGATCGCCATGCCCAGTCCCCGCCGGTCGAGCCCGGTTCTCGCTTCGGGTCCTGATGCGGCGTTACCTCGCCCGATGCGCGCCCGGCAGCTCCCTGGCGACATGCGACACCATCCGCGGTACGCGGACTCCCGAAGCGGAGCATGCGTATGCCAGTGGCGACACCCCGCCCTACTGGTGACGCTGCCCCAAGCAGATCACCGACTGCGCGCAGAGGCTGAACGCCCTGCCCCCCGGGCCTGGGCCCGATCAACCTCTGGCACCCTAAGCCCGGCCCGGACCCACCACCGGTGGGCCAGGGAGTTCGGTCGCCGTCAAGCCCTGAAGACGATGCGCGCGGGCTCAGCGATCGGCCGATGTGTGTCAGATGCCCGCCCGTAGCTGCGAGTTGGTCGGGGTGAGGCGTGGGCGCATCGTGTTCTGCACTGCCGCGAGTACGTCGAGCAGGTCGGCGGAGCCGACGTGCGCCGCTATGCCAAGCGTTCGTACGCGCCGTTGCGCTAGATCAAGTCGCCGGGCGCCATGGCTTCCAGGCCGCTGCCCACGTAGCTCTGCCCCTTTGCACCGCTGCACGTATTGCCATGCGGTGGGATACGAGGACTACTGCATACGCGGCGCACATACAGCGTCCAGGCCAAACGGGGCGTAATGACCATCTATGCAGGTCAGACACTATGAGCGCGCTGGTGCCCGGAGCCGGACTTGAACCGGCACGGCCCGTAGGCCAGCGAGGTTTAAGCTCGCCGTGTCTGCATTCCACCATCCGGGCAGAGGCGCTCCCACCGCCGTACATACGTAGTACGGCCATCCCCTAGAAGAGAGCAGGACGAGCCTAGCCGGGGAACGCCTCACGAACGGCTGAACGGTCGATCGCCGTTGTCTTATTTTATGGGCAACTGAGGGTGCATCAGCAGGGGGTAGGAGCCAGTGGCACATGCCTCTGGCCCACCAGGGCTGTTGGCACGGTAGGCAACAACCCGCGCGCCGAATTGACGGAAACTCGACGCAGCGTTGAGAAAGCGCGCGAACGCGCATCCGGTCAATCCCCCGTAAGCGTGTACGCCCTCGGCCACGCGCCGGGTCACGCCGGGGGCGTGAGCCCGCGCCCCCACGGCCACGCCGGAACGGCGAGGCCGTAGCAGAAATTGGCGCCACACGGAAGGCGTCGCCGCCTCCGACATTCGCACCGCCGCTGCCACCGCCACCGCCAGCCGCCGCCAGCCCCATCCGATCGCCCATCTGCCCGTGCCCACCCACTCAGCTGTCCGCCTGCCCGCCCACTCATCCCTGCACCTGCCCGCCCGCCCATCTGTCCGCCTGCCCATCCCTCCACCTGCCCGCCCGCCCATCTGTCCGCAATCCAGCCCCTGAGTGACCGGGGCGCGCCCCCGAGCGCATCGTCCGGGGCTGCTGGACCACCGGTGTGGGAGCCCGGGCGGGGCGGGGACGAGCCGGGAGTGGCCGGGCACGAGCCGCGGGCGACCCGCGGGGCTGCCGGCCCTGGCAGGGTTCCCAGCTGCGAAATTCGTTCTGCTCTCAGGGTCTGTCTCCTCCCAAAGGAGGAGTCAGCACGCCCCGCGTACCCCGTGAGTCGCCCCAGGAACGGGCGCTGGGGCTGATCCCCGGAGCCAATTCGACCGCGAGGATGGTGAAGTCCCCAGGCACCGCATCGACAGGAGTTCGACCGTGACCACCACCTCCACCGCCACCCGCAGCACCGCGGTGGCCGCACGCGCAACGGATCTCAGCAAGGTCTACGGACAGGGCGAGACCCAGGTGGTGGCCCTCGGTGGCGTCACCGTCGAGTTCCGGCAAGCCGAGTTCACGGCCATCATGGGTCCCTCAGGCTCCGGCAAGTCCACCCTCATGCACTGCATGGCCGGGCTCGACTCGGTGTCCGGCGGCTCGGCCCGGATCGGGGACGTTGAGCTGACGACCTTGAAGGACAAGAAGCTCACGCAGTTGCGCCGCGACAAGATCGGCTTCATCTTCCAGGCGTTCAACCTGTTGCCCACGCTGAACGCGCTGGAGAACATCACGCTGCCCATGGACATAGCGGGCCGCAAGCCCGACAAGCAGTGGCTTGACATGGTCGTGGAAACCGTGGGCCTCTCCGGGCGGCTCAAGCACCGGCCGAACCAGCTCTCCGGCGGCCAGCAGCAGCGCGTGGCCGTGGCCCGTGCGCTCGCGGGCAAGCCCGAGATCATGTTCGCCGACGAGCCGACCGGCAACCTCGACTCGCGCTCGGGCGCCGAGGTGCTGGGCTTCCTGCGGAACTCCGTGCGCGAACTGGGCCAGACCGTCGTGATGGTCACCCATGACCCGGTGGCCGCCGCCTACGCGGACCGAGTGGTCTTCCTCGCCGATGGCCAGATCGTCGATGAGCTGTACGCGCCGACGGCCGACGCGGTCCTTGACCGCATGAAGCGCTTCGACGCCAAGGGCCGGACCAGCTAGTTCCGGCATACCCGATGACCACCGGCCCACTTCCCCAGGACTGACAGACCCATGTTCCGTACCGCCTTGCGCAACGTGCTCGCGCACAAGGCCAGACTGCTGATGACCGTCCTCGCCGTTCTTCTCGGCGTGGCGTTCGTCGCAGGCACCCTGGTCTTTACCTCGACCATCTCCGACGCGTATCAAAAGAGCTCCGAAAAGGGATTCACGAGCGTCGATGTCGCCATCCAGCCGGATGACTCCGACGACGACAAGGACGCCCCGGGCGACGCCCCGAAGCTGCCCCAGTCCCTGTTGGACCAGGCGAAGAAGCTGCCGGGCGCGGAGTCCGCGACCGGCACCGTGACCGGCTTCGCCGCGATACCCGACAAGGACGGCAAGCTCGTCGGTGACGGGTTCGCCTCCTCCGGCGGCAACTACTTCCCGTCCAAGGACGGGAAGGACCCGCGCTACCCGATGAAGGAGGGCAAGGCCCCGAGCAACGTGCGGGAGGTCGCGCTCGACTCCAAGACCGCGGACCGCGCGGACTACAAGGTCGGCGACAGGATCGACGTCTCCGTTGACGGCCCGGTGCTCAAGCAGAAGGTCGTCGGCATCTTCACCACCGACGACGGCAACGTCGCGGCGGGCGGCAGCCTCGCGCTGTTCGACACCAAGACCGCGCAGAAGCTGTACGCGGAGCCCGGCCAGTACACCGGCATCGAGCTGACGGCCAAGGCAGGCACCTCCCAGGATGCGCTGAAGTCCCAGGTCGAGAAGATCCTCCCGAAGCGCACCGAGGCCGACACGGGCAAGAAGCTCGCGGACGACCAGGCCGAGGAGATAAAGAACGGCATGAGCGGCATGCGGACCGGCATGCTCGCCTTCGCCGGAATCGCGCTCTTCGTCGGCATCTTCATCATCGCCAACACCTTCACCATGCTGGTCGCCCAGCGCACCAAGGAACTGGCGCTGATGCGCGCGGTCGGCGCCAGCCGCCGCCAGGTCACCCGCTCGGTGCTGATCGAGGCGACGGTGGTGGGCACCATCGC
Source organism: Streptomyces zagrosensis (assembly GCF_014203645.1). Taxonomy (GTDB): domain Bacteria; phylum Actinomycetota; class Actinomycetes; order Streptomycetales; family Streptomycetaceae; genus Streptomyces; species Streptomyces zagrosensis. Next base: position 98,212 of record NZ_JACHJL010000021.1, read on the forward strand.
GGCGGCCACGGGTCTGCTCGCCGGCATAGGTATCGGCGCCGGGCTGCGCTCACTGCTCAACTCCACGGGCGCCACCGTCCCGGACGGTCCGCTGGTGGTCACCCCCACCGCGATCGGTGCCTCGCTCTTCGTCGGCATCGTGGTAACCGTGCTGGCCGCCTGGCTGCCGGGCCGTCGCGCGGCGAAGATCCCGCCGGTTGCGGCGATGGGCAGCGTGCACGCCCCGCAGACCACCCGTGGCCTGGTGGTGCGCAACACGATCGGCGCGTTGTTCGCCGGTGTGGGCATTGCCCTGGTGCTGGCCGCGACCAGCATGGATGACGGCAAGGTTCCGATGGGCATCGGCGCCGTACTGCTGCTGATCGGCGTCTTCGTCCTGACCCCGCTGCTGTCCCGACCGATGATCGCGGCGGCGGCCCCGGTGCTGAATTTCTTCGGAATGCCCGGCAAGCTCGCCCGGCAAAACGCGGTGCGCAACCCGCGCCGTACGGCCGCCACAGCCTCTGCGCTCATGATCGGTCTGACGCTGATCACCGGTCTGACCGTGATAGCCGGCGGCGTGCAGAACGCCATCGACAAGATGGCCCGCGACTCCATCAAGGCCGACTACATCGTCAGCATGGCCAGCATGACCTCGCTGTCGCCGGATGTGGGTAAGAAGCTGGAGAACCTGGACGCGGTCAAGGAGTCCAGCCCGCTGCGCATGTCGCCGTCGCGGATCGACGGCAAGAAGACGGACCTGGCCGGCGTCAACGGCAAGGTCATCGGGAACCTGACGGAACTGAAGTTCACGGAGGGCTCGTTCGCCGGCCTCGGCGGCGACCGGGTCGTCGTCGATGAGGACCTGGCCGAGGACCGCGGCTGGAAGGTCGGCTCGTCGTTCACCACGACCTTCGAGGACGGCAAGAAGAGCCGCCTGGTGGTCTCGGGTGTGTACGAGGGCAACCTGATCATCTCCGGCGTCATGATGGACAACGCCGCCCTCACCCCCCACCTGGACGAGATCACCGACTTCCAGGTCATGCTCAAGACCAAGGACGGCGTCAGCGGCGACGTCAAGGACTCGCTGGAGAAGGCGCTGGGCGACAACCCGGCCATCAAGGTCCAAGACATGGACGACGTCTCCAACGAGATAGCCAAGCTGATCAGCCTGATGCTCAACATGCTGTACGGGCTGCTGGCCATGGCCGTGATCGTCGCGGTGCTCGGCGTGGTCAATACGCTCGCGATGTCGGTGTTCGAGCGGTCGCAGGAGATCGGCATGCTGCGGGCCATCGGCCTGGACCGCAAGGGCATCAAGCGGATGGTGCGGCTTGAGTCGCTGGTCATCTCGCTCTTCGGCGGAGTGCTCGGCATCGGCCTCGGAGTGTTCTTCGGCTGGGCCGCGGGCGAGCTGATCGCCCCCAGCCTGAGCACGTACGAACTGGTCCTGCCGTGGGGCCGGATGGGTATCTTCCTGGTTCTCGCCGCAGTCGTCGGTGTCCTGGCCGCGCTGTGGCCGGCGCGCCGGGCCGCGAAGCTGGACATGCTGTCGGCGATCAAGGCGGAGTAGCCAGCCGCCGGCGACGGCGCCGCATATGGGACGGGAGGGCCCCGGGACGACACCACGTCGTCCCGGGGCCCTCCCGTTTATCTCCCGGTCGGTGCTGCGCCGGCGGACCTGGTCAGTGCCAGGTGCGGGTGCGGAGCGGCAGGCCGGATGCGCCGGACTCCGGGGTGCGGACGGCGAGGATCTGGTTGACGCCGATGCCGTTGCGTTCGAAGGACAGCGCGCTCGCGGCCATGTACAGCCGCCAGACTCTCGCCCGGCCAGGGGAGGTGTGGCGCACGGCCTGCGTCCAGCGCTGCTCCAGGTTGCCGACCCAGCGGCGCAGCGTCAGCGCGTAGTGCTCGCGGATGGACTCCAGGTCGCGCACCTCGAATCCGGCCTCCTCCAACTGGCTGACCGTCCGCCCGACCGGCGCCAGTTCGCCGTCCGGGAAGACGTAGCGGTCGATGAACTCGTCGACGTGGTAGGCGTCCTCGTCGCGCTGCGGGGGCCTGGCGATCTGGTGGTTGAGCAGCCGCCCGCCGGGCCGCAACAGTCCGTACAGAAGCGCGGCGTACTCCGCGTACTGCTCGGCGCCCACATGTTCGGCCATGCCGATGGAGGAGATCGCGTCGTACGGACCGTCGTGCACATGGCGATAGTCCTGCACCCGGATCTCGATCCGGTCGGCCAGCCCCTCCTCCGCGACGCGCTTGCGGGCGTACTCGGCCTGTTCCTGAGAGAGCGTGATGCCGACCGCTCGTACGCCGTACTCGCGCGCCGCGTGCAGCACCATCGAGCCCCAGCCGCAGCCCACGTCCAAAAGCCGCTGCCCCGGCTGGAGCCCAAGCTTCCGGCAGACCAGGTCGAGCTTGGCCCGCTGCGCGTCGTCGAGCGCTGTGCCTGGAGACTCCCAGTACGCGCAGGAGTAGACCATGGAGGGCCCGAGGAGGAGTTCGTAGAAGTCGTTACCCACGTCGTAGTGGTGGCTGATGGCGGCTCGATCTCGATACAGGGTATGCAGGGGGCCGCGCCGTACGCGAGCTTCCTCGGCGGGCGGCTGCGGGGGCGGCCAGGGTCCGCCCATGGCAACCAGTTCGCGGGCGGCTGCGCGCAGCCGCGGATCGCGGGCCGCGCTCAGCGCGGTGCGCAGGCCACGCCGCGGGGCGGTGGCCTCACCATGTCCCCACAGCACTCCGACGAGCCGATCAAGGGCCAGGTAGAGATCGCCTTCAATGTCCAGGTCACCGGCCACCCAGCCGCGGGCGAGGCCGAGTTCACCCGGCTTCCACAACAGCCTGCGAATGGCCCTGCGATTTCGTATCACCAGCGTGGGCTCGCCCGCGGACGGAGAAATTCCGGGCCCGACGGCGGAAGCTTGGCCGGGCGGGGGCCCGGACTCGCTGCCGTCCCAGGCCCGAATGCGGACCGGGAAAGGAGTTCCGAGGACCTCCTCAGCCAGCGCGTAGAGCCGTCCAGCGGCGTCGGCCATGTCGCACACCTCCAGGGAGACGCGGTGAATTCGCGAAGGTGAACCCCAGAAAGGTTCACCCACCACGTAAACACTCTCCGCCCGCTGGACAGTCCCCATCGCGGTTCTGGAATCGGCAAAGTCACCCGATAGCGAGCACGCGAAGCGGGGGCGAAACGAGGGCGGAACGCGACACGGCAAGCCCGCGCCGCAGGGAGACGCGGGGAGACGCAAGAAACGCAGGAAACGCAGACGAGCGAGGCGAGCCGCAGCACACAGCACGCGCACTGAGGGCGTCCACCCCACGGATTGGTGGACGCCCTCAGTACGTGCTGGTCGCGGGCCGTGCGGCCCGCTAGGTGTGCGACCGGCGGTGGACCCGAGCGGGGCCCAGCGGCCGGGCGGCTACGCCTTGGCCTTGGCGCCGTCCTTCTTGTCCGCCGAAGCGGCGGTCACCGAGGCACCGGCGGAGACCGGGGACGCGGCCTCGAAGAACTCCTCGCGGGGGTTCTCCATGGCGCCCAGCGAGACGACCTCGCGCTTGAGGAACATCCCGAGGGTCCAGTCGGCGAAGACCCGGATCTTACGGTTGAAGGTCGGCATGGCCATGCCGTGATAGCCACGGTGCATGTACCAGGCAAGACGGCCCTTGAGCTTGATCTTCATCTTGCCCACGACGATCATCGCGACGCCCTTGTGCAGGCCGAGACCCGCCACAGCACCCTTGTTGGCGTGCTTGTACTCGCGCTGCGGGAAGCCCCGCATGCCCGAGATGACGTTGTCGCCGAGCACCTTGGACTGCCGCAGCGCGTGCTGCGCGTTCGGCGGGCACCAGGCGTTCTCGTTGCCTGCGGCGCGGCTCGCCAGGTCGGGGATCTGCGCGTTGTCGCCGGCAGCCCACATGTAGTCGCTGCCCTGGACCTGGAGCGTGGTCGTGGTGTCCACGTGACCGCGCGGGCCGAGCGGCAGGCCGAAGCGGGACAGCGCCGGGTTGGGCTTGACGCCAGCGGTCCACACGAGGGTGTTGGCGTCCACCTCAAGGCCGTTGTTGAGCACCACATGACCGTCAACGCAGGAGTCCATGCCGGTCTTGAGGTACACCTCGACGCCCCGGCCCTCCAGGTGCTCCTTCCCCCAGGTGCCCAGCTTCGGGCCCACCTCGGGGAGGATCTTGTCGGCCACGTCCACCAGGATGAAGCGCATGTCCTCGCGCTTCACGTTCGGGTAGTACTTGGCCGCGTCCCTGGCCATGTCCTCGACCTCGCCGACGGTCTCCGCACCGGCGAAGCCGCCTCCGACGAAGACGAAGGTGAGCGCCTTGCGGCGGATCTCCTCGTCGGTGGTCGAATCGGCCTTGTCGAGCTGCTCCAGCACGTGGTTCCGCAGGCCTATGGCCTCCTCCACGCCCTTCATGCCGATGCCGTTCTCGGCCAGGCCGGGGATCGGGAAGGTGCGGGAGACGGCGCCGAGCGCGATCACGAGGTAGTCGAAGGGCAGCTCGTACGCCTCGCCGACCAGCGGGGCGACGGTGGCAACCTTGCGGTCCTGGTCGATGGTCGTGACGCGGCCCGTGAGGACCTCCGCCTTCGGGAGCACACGCCGCAGCGGAACCACGACGTGGCGCGGGGAGATGCTGCCGGCAGCAGCTTCGGGAAGGAAGGGCTGGTACGTCATGTACGAGCGGGGATCGACGACCGTGACGGTCGCCTCGCCGTACCGCATCTTCTTGAGGATGCGGCGTGCCGCGTACAGACCTACGTACCCACCGCCTACAACGAGGATTCGGGGACGCTCCGTGGTGCTCATGATTCGAGTATCCAGCACCCATAGGGGGGTTGCTCGTGAGCCCCTTCACAAGGAGGGGTGGAGGATCTGCTACACTCCGCCGCTCTCGTGATCCATCCCATAGCGTCGAGGGGGAACCAGGCGCTGGGGCAAAGCGTTACTCACCCCCGCTGATCAGGGATTGATGGGCTACTCGCGGGTAGACCACGGGCTTTCGCAGGCGATCTGTATCTCGTGTTTAACTCAGCCGAAACGGTGCGCGGTCGGGCGCCGAGCCGCCGCGACGCCACGTTCTGACTCTTTGGGCTCCTCCAAGGCCACCACCGGGCCCTTTTTCATGTGAAGGATTTCACGAACTTTCTCGCGCGACGCTTTCCGAGGGCGTACCCAGAGGGTGCGTACGTCCGATTTCGCCGGTCTGCACGAGGCCCGGAGCCCTCCCTTGCGGACCCATCACGCTGACCCAGGCACGCCCACGGTGATCACCCGCAACGGCGTGCCCGCCGCGGCGGTGGTGGTGCCGATCGCGAACTTCGAGGCGCTGGGGAGACGGCCGATGTGCTGCTGGCCCCAAGGCCGCGACGGTCCTGGCCGAAGGGGGCCCCACCGTGACCATGGCGAGTTGCTGGCCGACCTGTTCGCCGAGCCCACCGATGACATGGCGTAGAACGGTGACTCGCGCGCTCCGTTTCCCCGCAGCGGCACAGCGGCACAGCGACACCTCGGCGCCGTCCAGCGGCCCGCCACCCGCCACGCGCCGCCAACTGTGAGGCACCGTCAGGCCTGAAGCACCGACAGGCCTGAGGCTCCGGCAGCCGTGAGCACCGTCAGGCGCCCGCGCGCTCTGCCACGGCGAAGGCGATACCGTCCAAAATGTCATGTTCGCTCACGACCACCTCGCGGGCTCCGGCCCGCTCCATGAGAGTGCGTAGCACCAGGGCGCCCGCGCCGATGACGTCCACCCGGCCCGGATGCATCACCGGGATCGCGGCGCGTTCGGCGTGCGTGGAGTGCAGCAGCCGGTCGGTGATCTCCCTAACCTCGTCGAAGGAGACCCGGGAGTGGTGGATGGCGGCCGAGTCGTACGCGGACAGGCCGAGCGCGATGGCCGCGACCGTGGTGACGGAGCCCGCGAGCCCGACCAGCGTGTAGTCGCCGCCATCGGCCGGGCGCAGCGGCACGGTCTGCTCCACCTCATCGAGCGCGGACTCCACATCCGCCCTTATCGCGGCGATCTGACCGGCTGTCGGCGTACCGGGCTCGGGCACCCGGCCACTCGCGTCGGTGAAGTGGCGTTCCGTCATGCGTACGCAGCCGATGTTCACGCTGCGCGCGGCGTGTACCTCACGGTCCCCTACGACGAATTCGGTCGAACCGCCACCGATGTCCACCACCAGATAGGGCGCGCCCAGGCCCGTGTCCGGCCCCCCGCTGTCTTGTTCCCCCGCGCTGGCCGGTACTCCGCTCCCATGGCCCTCATGGGCCGTCAGCTCCCTGGTGGCGCCGGCGAAGGAGAGTGCGGCCTCTTCGTCGCCGGTGATGACCTCCGGTTCGACGCCGAGAATCTCCCGTACGCCGCGTACGAAGTCCTCCCGGTTGGAGGCGTCGCGCGATGCGGAGGTGGCGACGAAGCGCAGGGCCGGTCGGTCACCGCCTGGCACCCCCAGGTCCTTGATGGCCTTGGCGTACTCGCGGCACGCCGCGAACGTGCGCTCCAGCGCATCGGGCGCCAGCCGGCCCGTGCGGTCCACGTCCTGGCCGAGCCGGACGATCGTCATCCGGCGGTCCAACTCGTGCAGTTCGCCGGTGGCCGGGTCGATGTCGGCGACGAGCAGCCGGATGGAGTTGGTGCCACAGTCGATGGCGGCGACGCGCTTCACTCGCTGTCTCCTTCGGATGCGGAAGGTGGCGCGGGCAGGGCATCGGGCGCCACTTCGGAGCCGGGCGCGGTCGTGGCGCACGGGGTGACGCACGGGCCCCTGCGCCACCACTCGGGGAGCAGCGCGATGGCCTCGTCGCCCAGCGGGTTGACCCCGGGGCCAGCGGCGAGCGCGTGGCCGACGAGGACGTGCAGGCACTTCACCCGGTCGGGCATGCCGCCTGCGCTGGGGAAGTTTTCTAGGACCTCGATGGTGTCGCGGCGGGCAAGGTAGTCCTCGTGCGCGGCGCGGTAGCCGGCGGCCAACTCCGGATCGGTGGCCAGCCGCGCCGTCATGTCCTTCATGACGCCTTCGGCCTCCAACGTGCCGATCGCGGATGCGGCGCGCGGGCAGGTCAGGTAGTACAGCGTCGGGAACGGCGTGCCGTCCGGCAGTCGGGGCGCGGTCTCAACGACGTCCGGGTTGCCGCACGGGCAGCGGTGCGCGATCGAGCGCAGACCGCGCGGGACCCGCCCGAGCTGGTCACCAACAGCGTCGATGTCCGCCTCGGTCGGGGCGGCAGGAGCGGTCTGCGGAGGGGGCGATTCCATGCGTGGAGAGTTCTCTTCGGTTCGTTGGGCGCGGCGCTGAGTAGTGCGGGCGCGGTGGTGGGTGGGCGCTGGGGTGAGTGGCCGCCGGGGTGGGTGGGCGCGGTGGTGTGCGGGTGGGCGGTTACGGGCGTGGTGCGGGACCGGGTCAGCGCTGGGCGTCTGCCGCGTCGATCTCGTCCCACAGATTGCTGTACCAGGGCCGGTCGGCAACCTCGTCGTCGGAGTGCTCGGCGTCGTAGCCGCCGGGGCCCGGCATGTTGTAGCCGGTCTCGCCGGGACGCAGATAGTGCAGATGCTCGCGAGCCAGCCGCTCGATGTAGGCAGGGTCTTCCAGCCTGGCCTTGCGGTCGCGCAGCCGCTCGACGTCCTCGCGGATCTCCTCGGCCTGGCGGCGCTGGTCGGCGATGTCCGAACGCTGCGACACGTATTGCCGTATCGGATACGCCAGCGCGACGACGAGCGAGCAGACGACGAGCGCGAGGAGAGCGGCACGGCCGGTGAGCCTGCCGCGGCGTGGCGGCCGGGCCCGGGTGCGGGCCCGGTAGACCCGGGCCGCGGCGTTCTCGCCGAGCGCCCTCAGCCTGGTCGCGGTGGAGAACCGGTCCGCGGGCACGTCTCTCCCCTTCATCCGTGTTCGTCCGTGGTCACGCGGGTGCATCCGTGCGCTTCGCGTGCTGGCCGGGGCAACGTGAGTCGGCCCGGCCGCACTCGCGCCCGTCAGCACACACGCACGTCCCCGGCCACGGTACGGGACCGGGGCCGGGGACGGACGGAAAAGCGGTGGGCTCGCCGCGCTCCTACCGGGCGGACCATGCGTGGCACGGTGGGCTCAGCGCGCGCAGCGGCGGGCTCAGCTCTCGAAGCGAAAGCGCGGGAAGGCGCTGCGACCCGCGTAGACGGCCGCGTCATCCAAGATCTCCTCGATGCGCAGGAGCTGGTTGTACTTGGCCACGCGCTCGGACCGGGCGGGGGCGCCGGTCTTGATCTGGCCGCAGTTGGTGGCCACGGCCAGGTCGGCGATGGTGACGTCCTCGGTCTCGCCGGAGCGGTGGGACATCATGCACTTGAAGCCGTTGCGCTGGGCCAGCTCGACGGCGTCCAGGGTCTCGGTGAGCGAACCGATCTGGTTGACCTTGACGAGCAGGGAGTTGGCCGTGCCGGACTCGATGCCGCGGGCCAGGCGCTCCGGGTTGGTGACGAACAGGTCGTCGCCGACGATCTGCACCTTGTCGCCCAATTCGTCGGTGAGGGTCTTCCAGCCGTCCCAGTCTTCCTCGTTCAGCGGGTCCTCGATGGAGACCAGCGGGTAGGCGGAGACCAGCTCGCCGTAGTACGCGGTCATCTCGGCCGCGCTGCGGGACTTGCCCTCGAACGTGTACGAGCCGTCCTGGTGGAACTCGGAAGCGGCGACGTCGAGCGCGAGCCCGATGTCCTGGCCCGGGACGTAGCCGGCCTTCTTGATGGCCTCGACGATCAGGTCCAGGGCCTCGCGGTTGGAGTCCAGATTCGGGGCGAAGCCGCCCTCGTCACCGAGGCCGGTGGACAGGCCGCGCTCCTTCAGAACTCCCTTGAGGGTGTGGTAGACCTCGGTGCCCCAGCGCAGGGCCTCGGAGAACGACTCGGCGCCGATCGGCGCAATCATGAACTCCTGGATGTCCACATTCGAGTCGGCGTGCGAGCCGCCGTTGAGGATGTTCATCATCGGCACCGGAAGCAGATGCGCGTTCGGGCCGCCGAGGTAGCGGAAGAGTGGTAGGTCGGACGCCTCGGATGCGGCGTGCGCGACGGCGAGCGAGACGCCAAGGATGGCGTTGGCGCCGAGCGAGGACTTGTCCGGCGTGGCGTCCAGGTCGAACATCGCCTGGTCGATCAGCCGCTGCTCGGTCGCGTCGTAACCGACGAGCTCCGGGCCGATCTGCTCGATGACGGCGAGCACGGCCTTCTCCACGCCCTTGCCGCCATAGCGGGCCTTGTCGCCGTCCCGCAGCTCAAGGGCCTCGAACTGGCCGGTCGAGGCGCCGGACGGCACGGCAGCACGGCCGGTGCTGCCGTCGTCGAGGCCGACCTCGACCTCGACCGTGGGGTTGCCTCGCGAATCGAGGATCTCGCGAGCTACGACGACGTCGATAGACGGCACGAGCGGTCTCCTTCGTGTGGGTCTGAGCTTCTGCGACACGAGCCTAACCGGCCCCGGCGCCGCGGCTCGCCGTGCACCCGTCCGGCGAGACGACAACGAGGACAAAAGCGCAGATCGTCGGGCGAATGGCACAGCCGAATCGATGGCGGGCCCCAGGTGGCGCCGAGACACCTGGCGCCGGGGCGGGCGCGGGCTGCGGCCGTGCGGGGGTTCCGGCGCGGTTCTGCCGGGGTTCTGCCGGGGTAGAGGGCGGCGGGAGCGGCAGGCGGGGCGCCCATCGGGGCCTCCATCGCCAGGGCCCGTATCCCGGTGGCCGTATCAGCGGGGCCGCGTGCGCGGGGCCGTATCAGCGGGGCCGGGCCCCCGAGGCCGCGTCAGCGAGGCCTGATAGCAGGGGCGTACGGCGCTCCATAAGCGCGGAGCCCCGCCGCGATGCGCTCGGGGGAAGGCGCACCGTGGCGGGGCGGTCTGCGGCCCCTCTCGGCGGGCGAGCGGGACGGAGCCGGGCCGACTCAGGGCGGAGCCGGCCGGCTCGGGCGTGCGGAGGGGATCAGCTCAGGTGGAGCTGCTGGCCCGGGTAGATCAGGTCGGCGTCGGTGACGATGTCCTGGTTCAGGTCGTACACCTTCGCCCAGCCGCCCTTGACGTTCTCGGCATCGGCGATCTTGGCGAGGGTGTCACCGGCCTCGACCTTGTACTCGCCGTCGCCCTTCTTGATCGTCTTCGGGGCGACCTGCTGCGGGGCGGCCTGCTGCGGGGCGGCGCGCTTCGGCGCGCTCCGCTCGACGCTACGGCTCGGAGCCTGCTCATCGGTAGCGCGCGGGCCGGCGTGCTTCGGAGCCTGCTGCTTGGGGGCCTGCTGCTTGGGCGCGGCCTGCTGCTTGGGGGCCTGCTGCTGCGGGGCGGTGTAGCCGCCGCTGGTCAGGTTCACGCCGCACTTGGGCCAGGCGCCCTTGCCCTGGCCGGCCAGGACCTTCTCGGCGACCTGTATCTGCTGGCCCTTCGACGCCTGGTTGGCGGTCGGGGCGTACGCCGTGCCGCCGTACGCGGCCCAGGTGGAGGCGGAGAACTGGAGACCGCCGTAGTAGCCGTTGCCGGTGTTGATCGACCAGTTGCCGGTGGACTCGCACTGGGCGACCTGGTCCCACTGCGAAACAGTGGCGGCGTTGGCACCGGTGGCGCCCATCAGCGGCACCGCAACGGCAGCGCCGGTGACACCGGCGAGCGTGGCGATCCGGGTGGCCTTGGACGGACGACGGTGCTTGCCCTTGGAAATCAGCATGTTGGTTTCCTCACCGACGCCTACGAGGTGAGCTGTCGGGTTCGGACTGTGAGTTGCCCGGCCGCGGTGCTCCCGCGGCTTCACCCCAAGCCATTCAGCCCCCTCGTTCCACGGGCCGTCCGGCACTTACCTGTGGTTCCCCCGCTCCTGCCTTCGGCGCTTGACGCGTCGGCTTACCTCTGGCCGCCGGCAGGATTCGGCGTGACGGCCAAGGGTGCTCGCGGTGACGAGCGATGAAGACCGTAATCACAGATCCCCGAAGTGCTCAAACCCCAACAACCGTGGAAAGTAAGCCCTGTTTGCCCGCGAGGAAAACACATCGCCGCAGGTCAGGCAGTGCGTACAAAGGCTGGACAAGGAAGACACGCCGATGATCCGAAGAGATCTATGTCTCACCTTCATCATTCGGGCACTTCACCGCGAACCATCCCACTCCTCACTCATCAACGCTTCGCCCCTGCCCGCAAATCCAGCTCTTGGCCGGGCAGAATCAGATCGGGATCGGCGCCGATAATGCCCTCATTCGCCTCATACAGGGCCGGCCAGCCGCCCGGCGTCTCATGCTGCTCGGCAATGCCTGACAGCGTGTCACCAGAGCGCACCCGGTGCTCACTCTCCGCAGCGCCACCCGGGCGGCTCACGTCATCGCGTCCACGCTCGCCGCGGTCGGCATGCCGCCCGTCGGGGCGCGGTGTGGCACCGTCCGGGCCTTCCGTTTCGGGGTCGGCGCTGCCGGGCTCGGGGCGCGGTTCGCCGCGGTGCTTGCCGCCGGCCGTGTCGTCCTCGCTCCCGTCGCCGTCGTTCTCGTCGTGCTGTCCACTGTCGTCGGGCCGCTGTTCGCCGCTCGGGGTGCCACCAGGAGTGCCGCTGGGCGCCCCGTCAGGCGTCTCACGCGGCGTCTCGCGGCCGGACTCGCCCCGCCCTGTATCCGAGCTCGCACCCTTGGTCGGGTCGAGCGTGTGCCGGGGAACCTCGGTCGGCTCCGCTTCGCCGGGGGCGCCACCGGTTGGGGTACTCGCGTCCGGCGTGGGCTTGGTGTCCGGTGTCGGGGTCGGCGTATGGCGTGAACTGTCTGGTCTGGGGTGCTTCGTACTGCCATCGTGGCCACGGCCGGCATCGGCATCGCCCGTACCGCTGGTGTCGCCCGAGTCGCTGGTGTCGCCCGGGTTGATGTCCGGGCTCGCGCCTCCCTCGGTCAGCCCCGCCGTCTTGGCGCAGCCGCTCCAGGCCACCGGGCCACGCTCGGCGAGGATGAGTTCGGCGATCGCTATCTGCTGTGAACGGCTCGCCAGGTCGGGCCGGGGCGCATGGTCAGTGCCGCCGTAGAGCTGCCAGGCGTCCAGGGACAAAGCCAGGCCGCCGTAGGAGTCGTTGCCGCTGTTGGAGCTCCAGACGCCACCGCTCTCACAGTCGGCGACCCGGTCCCAGGTGGCCGTGTCGGCGGCGCCGGCGCCGGTGGCGCCCAGCAGCGGAAGGGCGATGCCGGCTCCGGTCACCCCCGCCGCGACGACGATGGCCGGGGCCTGACGGGGGCGGCGATGTTTACCGTTGCCGGATCGCATGCAGTTGCCTCTCGTGTGACGGCTGAGCTTCGGTCGTAAACGTCAAAACGCTGAAAGTACTGCCGACATGGGGCCGTCACAAGCTGATGTAGCGGAGGTCACGTAACGATCACACTTCTGACACTTCGTCAGCTCGGGCTCATATGCCGCTGTTTGGCATGGCACTAGCACAGCCCTCGCGGCGCCTGCGCGCGGGCGCCACACGCCCCGGCCCGAACGGCCCGAAAAGCGAGCGCGCGGGAGGTCGGAGGCGGGGCGCTCGGACATCCGGAGCCGCCGCGAACGGGCCCGGGAGAACGCTGCGCGGCACGCCATACGGACCGCGGTGGGAAGGCCGTTCACCGGTTCCCGCCGCGTCTAGCTGATGCATCTATATCTCCCTCAGCAGACGTACGCGCCCTACGCGTTCCGCTACGGGGCCGCTGACGCGAGCCAGGCCGCTACGAGGTCGCCGACACGGGGCAACCCGCTACCGGGTCGGCTAGCGCGCGGTGGTGGTGTCGCCCGGGGTGAAGGTGACGGGCAGGGTGCGCAATCCGCGCATGATGAGGCCGCCGCGCCAGCGCAGTTCGGATGGGTCGGCCGCCAACTGGAGGTCGGGCAACCGGGTCAGCAGGGTGCCGATCGCGGTACGGGCCTCGATGCGGGCGAGCGGGGCGCCGATGCAGTAGTGGATGCCGTGGCCGTAGCCGAGGTGCTGGTTGTCGCGGCGGGTCAGGTCGAGCCGGTCAGGGTCGGTGAAGCGCTCCGGATCGCGGTCGGCCGCGGCCAGCACCACGAGCACCGGATCACCCTCGGCGACGCGCTCCCCGGCGACGGTCAGCGGCTCGGTGGCGAACCGCCAGGTGGCCAGCTCCACCGGGCCGTCGTACCGCAGCAGTTCCTCCACACCGGTGTCCAGCAGTGCAGTGTCACCGGCCGCGAGGGCGGCCTGGAGCCTGGCGCGCTCAGCGGGGTGACGCAACAGGGCCAGCGTGCCGTTGCCGATCAGGTTGATGGTCGTTTCAAAACCCGCGAACAGCAGCACGAAGCACATGGCCGCTGCCTCGTTCTCGCTCAGGTGCTCGCCGTCGTCACTGGCCCTGATGAGCCCGGAGATCAGATCGTCGCCCAGGCCCTCCCGCTTGCGGTGGATCAGGTCGGCGAGATAGCTGCGCATCTTCTTGACCGACCTGGCCACGCCGCCGCGCGGCCCGCCGCCGTGCCGGATCATCATCCCCGCCCAGTCGCGGAAGTCGTCCTGGTCCTCAGCCGGAACACCGAGCATGTCGCAGATGGCGTAGATGGGGAGTGGAAAGGCGAATTCGTGAATCAGGTCGGCGCTGCCGCGCTCCACGAAATCGTCGATCAACCGGTCCGTCAGCTCCTGCACACGCGGCGCGAACTCGGCTACGCGGCGCGGCGTGAACGCCGCGGAGACCAACCGCCGCAGCCGGGTGTGGTCCGGCGGGTCGATGTTGAGCAGGTGCATCATGAGGTCGGCGTTGCGCTCCCCCGGAATGCCAACGCGCCCCCTGGCGTGCGCTGCCGCGCTATGCCGCTGCGGGTTCTTCGACAGCCGCGGGTCCGCGAGCACCTGCTTGGCATCGGCGTACCGCGTCACGAGCCACGCCTCGACACCGCTGGGCAGCGTGGTGCGGTACATGGGGGCGTGCTCGCGCAGCCAGGCATAGGCGGGATACGGATCGGTGGCGAACTCCCAGGTAAACATCTCCGGCATCGCCGCCGCGGGCCCGCCAGCGGGGGCCGGGTCTGCGGCGGACGCTACGGAAGCGGCTGGGTCTTCAGATGCGGCGGCGGTGTCGGAGGTGGCTGCGGGCATCGGGTGGGACGGGCCGGGGGCGGAATTGTCTGCGGGCACCCTCAGACGCTACTCGCCCCGACCCGATGGGCCGCTCTCGTGTCGCTGAGCCCCGACCCCGATGGGCCGCTCTCGTGTCGCTGAGCCCCGACCCCGATGGGCCGCTCTCGTGTCGCTGAGCCCCGGCCAGCTCGCAGGGTCCGTGCGGCCTGCCCGGCCCCCGCCCCCTACCCGCGCCTACGTCGGTGCTGGCTGCTTTCCTCGTCGGTTGCGGGCCTGGTGCCCTCGTTTCCGTGGTCCTTGAACTCGTGCGGCATCATGCGGCGCCCCTCGTGCGGTATCTCGTCCGGCTCACGGTTCTGCGTGATGTAGCCGACCGCCTCGCCCTCCTGATGGCCCGGACCGTGGTCGGCGGACGCCCGGCCGGTGCGGTGCTCGTCGGCGGTCTCCCAGGCGCCGGAGCGCGGCTGCGGTTCCTGCGGGGGCGGCGGCTCACGGTCCCTGCGGCGGAGCCCGTAGGCCACAGCCAGGATCAGCACGGCGGCGACGGCGATCCCGGCCACGAAGGGGCCAATGCCGACCAGGAGGTCGCGTTTGACGGCCAGCTCGACCGCCGTATCGGCGGCCGAACTAGAGGGAAAACCGGTGGTGGGGGCCATGCTCTGGATTTTCATGGCCCACGGGTACCCCCCTTGGCATCGGTCACTCGGCCCGTACGCTCGAACGGCTCACACCCGGGCGCCCGCCGCGGCGGCCCAGGGGGCCTCCGCCACCCCACTCGGCAGATGTGTCCAGCGGGGTGGATGTGGCGGATGTGGCGGGCGTTATGCGGTGGACTCATGAATGGCGGTCGGCGAAGGTCTGGGGGGCACACGCCACCGGCGCACGCCGAGACAGCCGCCGGCACTCGTGTACGGCGGCCATATCGGCCGCACAGCGAGGCCAGCCATGCGGGGCACCCACAGCAACGATCCGGAGGAAGGCATGCGGGACAACGGCGCGCGGGATGCGGATGCCGGAGGCACACATATAGGGGACACGGATTTCGGGAGTCCGCAGAGATCCGGGAGTACGGGTAGAGCAGAGCGAGCGGATAGAGCGGATAGAGCGGATAGAGCGGAGCGAACGGAGCGAACGGAGCGAACGGATAAAGGGGACGCGGACGCTCAGGCCCGGGCCGTGCCGCGAGGCGAAGACGCCGGCCTTGGAGGCGCCCCCGCGCCAGCTGCCACCGCGGCGCCGGAGGCCGCGCCCGGGCTGGGGCGGGGGCTGCTGCTGCTCATGTCGGTGGCGGCGGGCCTGTCCGTGGCGGGCAACTACTTCGCCCAGCCTCTGCTCGACACCATCGGCGACGACATCGGCCTGAATTCCTCGCTGGCCGCGCTCGTGGTCACGGTCGCGCAGGTCGGTTACGGCCTCGGCCTCGTCCTGCTGGTTCCGCTGGGCGATCTCATGGAGCGGCGGCGGCTCGCGGTGGGCCTCACCGCGGCGACCGCCGCCTTCCTGACCGTGACCGCCAGCGCCCCCAACGGAACGCTGCTCCTCGTGGGCACCGCGCTGACCGGCCTCACCTCCGTCGCGGCCCAGGTCGTCGTCCCGTACGCGGCGACCCTCGCCCCGCCCCAGGAACGCGGACGCACCGTGGGCACCGTCATGTCAGGTCTAGTGCTCGGCATCCTGCTGGCCCGCACGGCGGCCGGGCTGCTCGCCGACCTCGGCGGCTGGCGCACCGTGTACTGGGTCAACGCGGCGCTCATGGCGATCCTCGCGGTGCTGCTCCGCAGTTTCCTGCCCCCGCTGCACCCCACGGCCAACCTCCGCTATCCGACGCTGCTGCGCTCCACCGTGGCGCTGCTCGGGCAGGAGGCGGTGCTGCGGCGGCGGGCGGCGGTCGGGGCGTTGACGTTCGGCTCCTTCAGCGTGTTGTGGACGGCGATGGCCTTCCTCCTGTCGGGCCCCGACTACGGCTGGTCCGATTCGGCGATCGGGCTCCTTGGCCTGGCGGGTGCGGCCGGTTCGCTGGCCGCCATGGTCAGCGGCAGGTTGGCCGACCGCGGCCTGGCACACCGGGTCAGCCGCGTCGGCACGCTGCTGCTGCTCGTCTCCTGGGCCCCGCTGGTGGCCGCTGGTCCCGGCGGCGGCTGGGCGGTAGCCGCACTGGTGCTCGGGGTGCTGATCCTCGACCTCGCCGTACAGGCCGTCCACATCAGCAACCAGAACCTGGTGTACGCGGTACGCCCCGAGGCCCGGAACCGCCTGAACTCCGCCTATATGACCAGCTATTTCGTGGGCGGCGCGGTGGGCTCTGCTGTGACGTCTGTGGTCTGGGCCGCGGGCGGCTGGCCCGCGTCGTGCGCCGCGGGCGCGGCCCTCGCGGCGGGCGCACTATGCCTGGCGGCGCCGCCTGCCCCTGCTGCCCCGACTAGTCCGGCTGCCCCGGCTAGTCCGGCTACTCCTGCTGTCCCGCCTGCTCCGTCGCGCGGATGGCGTCCCGGTAGGCGCGTGCCGCCGCCCTGAGCGCGGTCTCGGGGTCGGTCCCCGCCGCCTCGGCGCTGGCCGCGAGCGCCAGCAGCTCGTAACCGACCCCGGGCCCCTGCGGGAGTGCCGAGATGCCCGCCGTGCGGGCCCGCGAGGAGAGCTTGGCGGCCAACGCCAGCGCGGGCTGGCCCAGCGGGATGCCCTCCGTGATCGATGCCCGGCGCTTTTCGACCGCCTTGGTACGCAGCCAGTGTTCCTTTACCTCTTCCGGCGTCCGGGCGGTCTCGTCCCCGAATACATGCGGGTGCCGGTGGATGAGCTTGTCAACGATGCGGGCCGCGACATCGTCGATGCTGAACGGCTCCTCCGGGTCGTCCTGCGCGATCCGGGCGTGGAAGACGACCTGAAGCAGCACATCGCCCAGTTCCTCGCGCAGTTCGTCACGGTCGCCGGCCTCGATGGCCTCGACGAGTTCGTACGCCTCCTCGATGCCGTACTTCGCCAGGTCCTCGTGCGTCCGCACCCCGCTCCACGGGCACGCACCCCTGATCTGATCCATGACCTGCACCAGGTCGAGCAGTCTGGCCCCCGGCAGGTCGTACGAGCCGGGCAGCAGTTCCAGATCGGGCACGGCCTCGCGCCCCGAGCCAGCGAGCCGGGCCAGGCCATCGGTGAAGGCAGATTCGCCGGTGGCCGAGGTCAGCACGACCACGGTCCTGCCACCGGCGCCCATACCGCCAGCGCCCAGGCGCGCGTCGCCCTCGCCAGCGCCAGGGCTCGCATCGCCAGCGCCAGCGTCCCGGCGCACGCCGCCTTCGCTATCGTCTGCGCCCTTGCTCATGTCGCCGGCGGCGCCACCCGGGCCTGCGCCCCCGCCCCCGCAGTAATCCACCAGTTCGCGGGCGACCGGCTCGCGCACCTCGACGGTGATCCCCGCGTCCCGTAGATACGGAAGCTGGGGATGGTTCGGGTCGGCGCACAACACCCGGTCGGCCCCGTGCAGCGTCTGCCACGCGGGCCAGGACAACAACCCCGGTGCGACCCGGTGGGTGGTGGTCAGCAGGACGAGTCGGCCGGTGCTGGGGGCGGCCCCGGGGCCTTGCGTTCGAGGAGCGTTCACCCGTCGAACGTAACCCACCTACGCCGGGCGCTTCGCCGGCTCGCCTGCCTTGATCCATGGGTCCTTGACCAGCACGGCCAGGCCCTGCTGGCTGTCCCAGGCGCCGAAGCGCGGGTTGACGTCGATGCCCAGGCGCTCGGAGGTGGAGCGCAGTGCGGCCATGGCCTGCTCCTCGCCCAGCTTCTCCATCAACTTGATGCGGACCAGCTCGACGCGGATGGTCTCCTCGATCTGCTCTGGGGCGATGCCCTGGCGGAGGAAGACCGTGCGCAAACCCTCCGCGCCGCCCGGCTGGTTCTCGGCCTTCTTGACCTCCTGCTGGACATCGCGCCGGGAGACGCTGATCCCGTTCGACTTGGCGGCTCGCTCCACCACCTTGGCCTGAATCATCCGAATCAGGGTGTCGTGGCTGAGTCGCCCCGAGCCCTCGATCAGCTGCTGGGCCTGCGGGGAGTCGCGCTGTGCGTCCCGGACGTCACGGACCTGCGATTGAAGCTGCGACACGGTGATCCGGTCCCCATCCACCACGGCGGCGGCACCGGGGTGTGCGTCGCTGCCGCAACCGGTGAGAAACGGCGTCGCGCCGAGCAGCGCGACGGCGGACACGGTGAGCGCGGACCTGCGGCTCTTGGCAGTTCTGCGGCTCTGAAGGGAACGCGACATGGAGCCTCCCGGCGGGATTCATGACCGAGGAGGGGAGGGGCGGGCCCCCTCCACGGGGCGTGCGCATCGACCTGGCGTTGATCGATGGTAAGGAGTCGGGGCGGCCGTAGCCACTGATTCGACCAACGATTCGCCCTGAGTTGAGATGCGTGACCGGACGTACGGGCGAATTCTCGGACGGATCATCCACCTCGCCGGGGGCCGGATGGCTCACCGAGGGGTGCGGGACTCACGTGGCCCGCTGCCCCGGGCCCCGTTGGCTTACCGCCTCGGTGCCTTGGTCGGGGCGGAGCCGATGGGCAGTGCGGTCGTCGGGCAGCCGACTAGCACCTGTGCCATGGCGTCCTTCTCGGCACGCGTCACCCACACTCCGTACTTCTTCTTCACGGCCACCTGCCGCGCCACATACGGACAGCGGTACGCCTTGTTCACCGGCAGCCAGGTCGCCGCATCGCCGTCGCTCTTGCGGCGGTTGGCCGACGCCTCGACGGCGATCAGGTTGAGCGGGTCGTTGGCAAAAGCAACCCGCTTGTCGCGCTCCCACCGTCCGGCGCCCTTCTGCCAGGCGTCGGACAGCGCGACAACGTGGTCGATGTCTACCTTGCTGCGGCCTCGTTGATAGCGCACGTCCTTGCCGGTGTACGGATCGTTGACGAGGGTGCCGGAAACCACCACACAGTGTCCGTCGCGGAACCTGATGGACCGCAGATCGCGTCCCAATATGTCGTCGCGGGTTCCGCAGCCGTTGCGATCGGTGTCACTCCAGGCGCTACCGAACCGGCTGCGCTCGTAACCGGTCTTGGGCGCGCGGCCCTTGACCGACAGGGCCTCAAGGCCGCGCAGCGCGCTGCCGGATGCGGCGAGCGAAGCGGTGGGCCCGCCGGTACCGCCCTGCGCACCGCCGGCACCCCGGTCCTGCGCGTCCTCGTCCGGTGAGCAGCCGGACAGGGCGAGGAGCGCGGCAAGTGCCGCGGCGGGCAGGGCGGAGCGGCGGGCGCGTATCACGGGGTGCTGTCCGATCGTCATTCGCTGAGGTGGGCGTGGTAGGGCGCGGTGTGGGCGGCACCACGGTACGGGGCCGCAAGAAGACGGCACAGGGGCGGCACAGGGACAGGAGGGGGACGGGCGGCGTGCACGACGCAGGTAGCGGACGACGGCTGCGGAGCCCGCCCCGCCGGGGCTCACGAACCCCGCTCCGCCCCCGGCGCTCGGGTCCGATTCGCGTATCTTTGCGGCGGGGCCGGACTGCCCCTTCGCCGCGTACCGTCACCGCTGCCAGCAGAAGAAGGACCACCCCATGGATTCGGCCCATCCCGTCGCCGCGCAAGCCGAGGCCACCGTGCCCGCTGCCGGGGACGGCGCGCCATCGCGCGCCCAGGGGTTGCCATCGCGCGCCGCCAAGCGGCTGCGCGAGGCGCGGTACGACCCGTACTGGCTGGCTGCCGCGCTGTTCGCGGCGTACGCGGCGCTGTCCATATCCCGCTATCGCCGGCTGTCCTCGATGTCCTGGGACCTGGGCATATTCGAGCAGGCGGTGCGCTCGTACGCGCATCTTCAGGCCCCGATCGTGGACCTCAAGGGCCCGGGTACCAATGTGCTGGGGGACCACTTCAGCCCGGTCACCGCACTACTCGCGCCGTTCTACCGGGTCTTCCCCACGCCGGTGACCTTGCTGGTGGCGCAGGCCGCGCTGTTCGCGATCTCGGCCGTTCCGGTCACCCGGGTCGCCGCGCGGCTGCTCGGCCGCCGACGCGGGCTGGCCATCGGCATCGCGTACGGCGTCTCCTGGGGCGTCCAGCGCGCCGTGGACTTCGACTTCCACGAGATCTGCTTCGCCGTCCCGTTGCTTGCCTTCGCATTAGAAGCGCTGTTGCGGGAGCGCTGGTTGGCGGCGGCCTGCTGGGCGCTGCCGCTGGTGTGCGTCAAGGAAGACCTGGGCGCCACGGTCGCGGCGATCGGCGTGGTGCTCTTTTGGCGTGGACGCCGCGCGCAGAGTTGGGTGACGCCGCTGGCGCTGGCCGTGGTCGGGTTCGGGGTTTTGGCCTCGGCGTTCGCGCTGGGTGTGGTGATTCCAGAGTTCAACACGGCGGGCTCGTACGACTACTGGAACAAGATCGAAGCCAAGGACGGCCCGGCTCCCACCATTCCCCTGGAGACCGCGCTGGGCACCCTGGGTTGGGTGCTGCTGCCCACGACCGGGTTGCTCGCGCTGCGCTCCCCGTTGCTGATCGTCGCGCTGCCGACGCTGGGGTGGCGCTTCGTCTCGCACGAGGAGCACTACTGGGGCACCGACTGGCACTACAGCGCGGTCCTGATGCCGGTGGTCTTCCTCGCCCTTGTGGACGCCGTGGCCCGCTCCCAGCACAGCCCGCGCGAGTGGTTGCGCTCATACGCCGGGCAGTTGCCGGCCGCCGCCGCGGCGGCGGGTCTCGCGCTCACGACGGCGCTGCCGTTGGCGAAGCTCACCGAGTCGGAGACGTATCGCAAGCCGGCCGCGGTGAGCGAGGCCGAGCGGTTGCTGGGGCGCATCCCCGACGATGCGTCGGTCGAGGCCAACATCGGTCCGATCAGCCGCCTCACCAGCCGCTGCCGGGTGTTTTGGATCGGCGGCACCCGCGGCGTACTCCCCGATTACATCGCCCTACAAGAGGCCACCACCCGCGCCCCCGACCAACTCGTGGGCTACGCCCACGATCTGCATCCCACCGCGCGCTACACCCACATCGGCAGCGCCGGCGGCGTGGAACTCCTCCAGCGCGTCGGCACGCCGAAGGCGTAGCCGGGCGAGTTCGCCGCAGGAGGCGCGGGGTGGTGCCGTTGGGAACGGTGTGCCGCAGGGGTGCGAGGCTCTCGCGCCGCGAGGCGGTGCGGGGGTCGGGAGCGGTGGCCGGGGCCGGATGCCGAGTCGGTGAGCCCGTGTCCCTGAAGGTAGTCGTGGCGCTCCACTTACGGAGCGTCATGGTGTGGGGAGCAGCACATCGAATGTTGTTTGCCTCGTGGGTCCGCACCGGCGATAGTCACGAGTGGTCACACTGACCATCCGGGCTGGCACAACGGGCCCACCGGCCCGGCTAACCGAGAACTGAACGAGGGAGTCCCGTGGCGCAGCCGATCACCGTGCCGATCACCGTACGTGGCTATGAGACGGACTCACAGGGACACCTCAATATGAGCGTGTACGTGCAGTACGCCGAACACGCCCGCTGGGCGATGTTCCAGGCCGCGGGCATCTCGCAGGCGGCGCTTCTTGAGGAGGGCTTGGGCCCGGTCAACCTGGAGACCACCATCAAGTATCTGCGGGAACTGCGCGCGGGCGACGAGGTCGAGGTGACGTGCTCGTTGGTGTGGGGCGAGCGCAAGACGTTCCGCATCGAGCAGACCATCACCAAGAAGGACGGCACGCTCTCCGCCGAACTCAGCAGCGTGGGCGGCCTGCTCGACCTCAAGGAGCGCCGCATGGTGTCCGACCCGCGCGAGCGCATCCGCGCCCTGGCCACCGAGCCACACATACTGTCGCTCTGAGGAGCCGCCCCGTACGGCGGGCTTCCCCGCGGCACATTCCCGTACGGCACGTTCTCCCCGTCCGGACAACTCCCGTACGGACAACTCCCGTACGCACCGCTCTCGCACCGCGGCACGCACCGCATCCGCACCGCGGGCCTCGGGTGCGGGCGGGGTGCCTGGGTAAGCACGAGGGCGCTCGGCAAACGCCTGCCCGTGGGCGGGCGTACGCCCCGAGCGCGGCCGGTGGGGTGCCCGGCTCACCAGGCGCGGAAGCGGAAGCTGCCCTTGCCGATCGTCACTTCGGCATCCGCGAACCCGGCCGCCCGCAAGCGCCTGGCCATCGAGTCGGGCGGCACCGGCACACAGGTGTCGCCGATGTGAAGCGCCCGAAAGCCCCAACTCGTCAACCCGTCACAGCCAGCGAAGACCCCGCCGGGCCGCAGCACCCGGCGCGCCTCCGCGAACACCCGGTCCTGGAGAGCCGGCGAGGGCACATGGTGCAGCATCGTGAAGCAGGTGACAGCGGTGTAGCGGCCCTCGGGCAGCGGCATATCGGCGCCGTCGCCGTGCACGACCTCGACACCGTCAGGGCGCCCCGCGTACTCCGCGCGCAGCCGGCGCGCCGAGTCCCCGTCCACCTCGATCACACTCAGCTTGGGTACCTTCCGCACCAACACCCGGGTCGTCGCCCCGTATCCGGGGCCGATCTCCAGCGCATCCTCACCCAGTTCCACGTCTTCGAGCGCCCAGGGCAGCAACTGCTGTTCCACGGCGCGGGCCCAGCGGTCGGAGTTGCAAAGCCAGCGGTGTACGCGATTCATCGGCATGCCGCGATGCTAGAAAGTGCCCGCTGCTGTCTGCTACGCGCTGGAGTGCCAACTAATGTTGCCATCCGGACAGCTCGTCCCCGACGTCTCCCCCAGCCAGTGGCTGCGCGAGGCGGTGGTCGTCGGCAGCTTCGCGTTGGTGGGCGGCGAATGGTTCGGGCGCCACCGGCATGAGGCCCACCAGTTGGCGTGGGCGAGGGAGGGCGTACTCGCAGTACGCGCCGAGGGCAGCACCTGGGTCCTGCCGTCCGCGATGGCGCTGTGGCTGCCGGCCCGTACCGTGCACGCCACAGGAGCCACCAGTTCCGCCGCGCTGCTACGCAGCCTGTACTTCAACCCGGCCCAGTGCCCGATCTCCTGGAGTTCGCCCACCGTGGTCGCGGTGTCCGCGCTGCTACGCGAGCTGATCTGCACGCTCGCGGACGGCTCGCTGAGCGCGGGTGCGCGCAAGCGCGCCGAGGCGGTCGTCTTCGACCAGTTGCGGCCGGTCTCGGTGGCCACCGTCCTCGCGCCCATGCCCACCGACCCGCGCGCCCGCGAGGTGGCGTTGGCGCTACGTACCGAACCGGCCAACGAGCGGACGCTCGCCGACTGGGGCCAAGTCGTCGGTGCCAGCGCTCGCACCCTGGCCCGCGCCTTCGTCGCCGATACGGGCCTGCCGTTCGGCCAGTGGCGCACGCGAGTGCGCCTCCAGGCGGCCATGCCCCTGCTGGCCGCGGGCGCACCGGTCTCCACCACGGCGCGCCGCGTCGGCTACGCGTCCACCAGCGCGTTCGTCGCCGCCTTCCGCCGCACGGTGGGCGTACCGCCACGGACCTACTTCAGCCCATCGGGCACCGCGCCGCCCCGCTGACAGCTCCGCCCCGGGGCGGACGGTGGAAAACCCTGCCGGCCCCGGCCCGAGGCGGACGGTGGAAAGTCCTGCCCAGAGGCCGGCCACCTCGGGCCCCGGCGCGCGGTCCGTCAGACCTCAAGCCCTCATCAGCGGGCCCCATGGCGTAGGCCCCGTTGCGTGGGCCCCGCGTCACCCAAGCGCCGCTTCGTCCGCCGCTGCGATGCCGGAGGCCCAGCCGTGGGAGTCTCGCCCCTTGAGCCGGTGCGTGACGGTCTGTGGGAACATCCGCCCGGTCGCCTCCCCCACGCTCACCCCACGGGCCGCAAGCACGGGCAGCGGGTCCACCGTCCGCGCCTGCGCCGCATCCTGTTGGGCCGCCGTCTCGGCCTGTCGCGTCGCAGTCAGCAACCGCTCACGAATGCGTCCCGCATAGGCGATGAGAAACGACTCCCGAAAGTCCCGGGTCCGCCGCGACCTGCCCTTCGCATGGTGCCGGTCGCCCGCGCGACGCATGGCGGTGGTGGCCTGCACCAACAGCGAGGTGTGCAGGAGCTCCACGAGTTCCAGGTCCGCCTCGTACCCGACGACCGTCGAGAACCCGAACTCGGCCGACCACACCGCATGGCAGCGGTTCGCCTCGGCCACCGCGCCAAGGAGCAGCGCCTTGGCCGACTCGTACGGACCCTCCACGCCGATCCGGCAGGCGTCGGGCCCTGCACCATCGCCGCCCGCGGCATCCGCTGCGCCCCGCCGTGCCCAGTCGTCGGCCGCGAGCAGCGCCTCATCGATGCTGTAGCGGGCCATCAGTTGCTGAGCCTTGGCCGAGAGCGCCTCGGCCTCCTCGGGGTACTCCGTTGACTCGGCCTTGGCCAACAGCGCCCGCACCCGCTCCAACAGCCGCGGCTCGGCGGGCCGCGAACGCTCCCCCGCACGCCCAGCGCCATCCCGTACGGAACCGGGTACGGAACCCCGTACGAAGCGCCCTGCGCCGTCTCGTACCCAGTCGCCACCGCGCGCACCACCAGGCCGCGCGCCCCCGCCCGGCGGCGGCCCGATCGGGGTGAGCGGCGGCAGCCGCCCGATGCAGCGGAGCACATCCAGCGCGCATCGCGCCGTGTCGAAGCGACTGGACCGCTCCCGCCGCGCGAACGCCTCCAGATAGCCGCCCTGCCCGCCGTCCCACCACACCGTGGCCGCCAATTCCCCCAGTTGCGCGACCCACCGCGCGGGCAGCCGCTCGGCCGGGTGGCGGCGGGCCTCGTCGGCGATCAGGTCAGTGATCAACCGGACGCGATCGGCGGGCAGTTCGCGCCGCACCAGCCGCACCACATCGGCCGGATACCAGCCACTTGACCAGCGCAGGGCGAGGCTGTCGCCGGCGGCGCGCAACAGCGCGCGGCTCGTGGCCTGCAAGCCATCGGGCGCGGCGGTCAGCGCGGACGCGCCGGCGTCAAGCGCCAAGTCCACGGCATTGGCATCGGCGCCTACTGGCACGCTCAACGCCTCCCGCAGCACCCGATCCACCAGCGCATCCGCCGCGCCACGCTCACTCACCACTCGTCTCCCGCACCACTGTTGAGCCCCGCTGTCGAGCCCTGCTGTCGAACTTCGCTGTCGAACCCTGCTCACGAGCGCCCGCGCCGGGCGCTCCCGCTGGGCCTTCCCACCGAACCTTCCTGCTCCTGAACGCCCGCGCCGAACGCCCCGCGGTCGCTACAACGTCCGCCGGGCGGTGGTCGGCGAGGAGCCGACCACCGCCCGGCGGCGGGGATGGAACCGGGCCCGGGCCCGGTGCAGGACGGCGCGCGAAGGCGGCATCCGCGGGAAGGATCAGACGGCGCTGCCCGCGACCCACTCGTTCCAGTCCATGTTCCAGCCGTTGAGCCCGTTGTCCGGCTTGATGGTCTTGTCCGGGGAGTTCTTCATGACGACGACGTCGCCCAAGATGGTCTGCTCGTAGAACCAGGACCCGTCCTGCGAGGGGTCGCCCGCACCCTTGGCGTCGTTCAAACCGATGCAGCCGTGGCTGGTGTTGGCGCCACCGAAGATCGAGTCGGAGCCCCAGTAGTTGCCGTGGATGAAGGTGCCCGACGTGGACAGCCGCATGGCGTGCGGCACGTCCTTGATGTCGTACTCACCCTTGCCTGCCTCGTTCTTGAAGCCGACCGTCGAGCCGTCCATCCGGGTCTCCTTAAACTTCTCGGAGATGACCATCTGGCCGTTGTACGTCGGGTTGGCAGCGCTACCGGCCGAGATCGGAATGTCCTTGATCTTCTTGCCGTCGCGCACCACTGTCATCCGCTTGGTCTTGGCGTCAACCGTGCTGACCTGCGAGCGACCGATCTTGAACTTGACGGTCTTGTCCTGAACGCCCTGGACGCCAGTGGATGCCTCCACGCCGTCAAGCTTCATCTTCATCGTCACCTGGGACCCGGCCTTCCAGTATTCCCGCGGCCGGAAGTCAAGGCGGTTGGGGCTGAACCAGTGGCCAACGACCTGCTGGCTGCCGGTGGTCGTGACGTTGATCGCGGACTGGACGGCCTTCTTGTTCGTCACCGGCTTGTCGAAGTTGATCGAGACCGGCATGCCGACGCCGACCGTGGAGCCGTCCTCCGGCGTGAAGCTGCCGATGAAGCTGTTCTTCGGGGAGACCGTGGTGAAGGAAGCGTTCTCGGTGGCCTTGCGGCCCTCGGAGTCCTGGGCGCTCGCCTTGATCTTGTAGACGGTCGAGCGCTCAAGCTGACCGCTCGGCTTCCACGAGGTGCCATCCGGAGATATGACGCCGGGCACCTCGGTGCCCGCAGCACTGGTCATGACCACTTCGGAGAGCTTGCCATCGCTCACGGAGACCTTGGCGTCACTGTTGATGCCGGCGTTGTCAGCGCCATCCTTCGGCGTAATCTTGATGTGCGCGTCGGACGCGTCCTCGGCCGCCGCCTTGTCCACCTGAGACTGCGACTTGCCCGGCTTCTCCTTGTCGCCACTACCGCTGTCGCCACCGTCATCCCCGCCACAGGCAGAGAGAGTCAGTACGCCACCGAGCAGAGCAGCCACGGCCACCAGGCCCTTGCGGCGCTTGCCGTCCGTCATCACACGCTTCTCCATTGCTGCTGAACCCCGTCAATCCCCGAGCCGGACCGTCGGGCAAACACGCGTACCGGCCATTCCTTATTAACGCGCGCACCTTTTGGGCCGTTCCACTCCCAGTAAAACTGTGGGCAACGCCACTCACCAAAAGACCCCGGTCAGACCATATGCCTGACCGGAGTCGCGGTGGTACGGATCAACCTCTGCCTCCCCTTTCGCGGGCCACTTCGTTATCCTTCCGCCGCGCGCCGCGCCGCCCCCACCAGCGGGGCACCCGACTGCGCTCCCGCTACCGCGACCGCCGCCCCATTACCAGCTCACGGCTGCCGATAGCCACCCGCCCATCCCCCGGCCGGGTCGTACGTGGCGTCGGGGTCATCCGCCGCGGCATCGATCCGCCCGCCGAATCCCACATCACCGGTGCCGCCCGCCGGGCCGTCCACCGCATCGCGCTCCACGTCGTCCGCGTCCGCACCTTCGCCGTCGTCCGCGTCCATGCTGTCGTCGTCCAACAGGTCTTCGTCGTCCAGCCCCCACACCTCCGTGTCGGGGTCATAATCGATCTGTTCGCTGCTCCACGACGCCTGGGCGAGTTCGAGCCCCGGCACCTCTTTGACCAGGTCGTACGGGTCAATGAGATATGCGAGCGCCTCGGCGTGGTCCTCGCGGATGGCCGTGCGCGCGTGCCCGCGCTCCTCCTCGGGCATGAACGCATCGCTTTGAATCTGCTCCAGTGCGGCGACGGCCAGTTGATCGGCGTCGGTGATATCGAGTACGAGCTCCACGCGGAGCCGTACAAACCGGGATGTTTCAGAAGTGCTCATGTTCCGGAGCGTAAGCGGCTTGGGCCCGGCCTTTCGCGCGACCCGCAGCGGTCACTACCATCGGCCGATACAGGGCCAATTGGCCGTCAGCACAAGGGGGATCTCTTACGTGACCGCCGCACGCCGACCGCTGCTCACCGCCGCTGCCGCTGGCGCGCTGCTGTGTGCCTTGTGGTTCGTGCCCTCCGCGAAGGCGACGGAGGGCAGCCACGAAACCCAGCAGTCCTCGTCACAGAGCGCGTCAGGCGCCGGCTTGGACAAGCCGTCACACGGGCTACACCTGGCCGAATCCGGCAGCATGGACACCACTCCTTACCTGGTGGGCGGCGCCGGCTTTCTCGGCCTCGGCGCAACCATGGTGACCATTTCCGTACGCCGCTCGCGCACCGTATAAACCCCAGCGCGCCAGCTGATCGGCGCCCGCAACCGACACCCGCAACCGACGATCATTACCGCCCCGGTCCCTGGACCATCGATCCAGGCCCACCAGACAGGGTGCGGCAAACGAACGGCCCGGCCGCTCCCCGCGGTCGGGCCGTTCGTCCAGTCGTCAGTCGGGCCGTTCGTCCGCTCGTCAGCGGGGCGGCGTTACGCGAGCGGCCCCGTTACCGACTCCACGGCCTCGACGAGCGCACCGGAGCGTACGAACGCCTCGGCCGCCGCCAGGTCAGGCGCGAGGAAACGGTCCGCCCCCGGCCCCTCAACGCCCGCCGCCCGCACGGCCGTGAGCAGCGCCTGCGTGGCGGGGGCCGGGGTCATGCCCGTGCGCAGTTCGACGGCGCGAGTGGCGGCGACCAGTTCGACGGCGATGATCCGGGTCAGGTTGTCCACTGCGGTACGCAGCTTGCGCGCGGCCGACCAGCCCATGGAGACATGGTCCTCCTGCATCGCGGAGGACGGGATGGAATCGACCGACGCCGGAACCGCGAGCCGCTTGAGCTCGCTGACCAGCGCGGCCTGCGTGTACTGAGCGATCATCAGGCCCGAGTCAACGCCCGCGTCGGCGGCGAGGAACGGCGGCAGCCCGTGCGAGCGGTTCTTGTCGAGCAGCCGATCGGTGCGGCGCTCCGCGATGGAGCCGAGGTCGGCGACGGCGATGGCGAGGAAGTCCAGGACGTAGGCGATGGGCGCACCGTGGAAGTTGCCGTTGGACTCGACTCGGCCCGTGCCGTCCGGGCCGCGCAGCACCACGGGGTTGTCCACCGCCGCCGCCAGCTCGCGTTCGGCCACCAGCCGGGCGTGGGCGAGGGTGTCCCGGCCCGCGCCCGCGACCTGGGGTGCGCAGCGGATCGAGTACGCGTCCTGCACCCGCGGTGCATCGTCTTGGTGATGACCCGTCAGCTCGGAGCCGGCCAGCACCCGCAGCATGTTGTCGGCGCTCAGCGCCTGGCCCGGGTGCGGGCGAATGGCCTGCAACTCGGGGGCGAGCACCCGGTCCGTACCGAGCAGCGCCTCAAGGGAGAGCGCAGCCGTGATGTCGGCCGAGGTGAACAATCGGGCCAGGTCGGCGCAGGCCATGGCGAGCATGCCCAGCATGCCATCCGTGCCGTTCAGCAGCGCGAGCCCTTCTTTTTCGCGCAGCTCGACCGGCTCGATGCCGTGCTCGGCCAGCAGCTCTGCGGCGGGCCGCAGCGCTCCATCGGGGCCCGCCGCCTCGCCCTCGCCCAGCAGCGTGAGCGCACAGTGGGAAAGCGGCGCGAGGTCGCCAGAGCAGCCGAGCGAGCCGTACTCGTGCACGACCGGCGTAATCCCCGCGTTGAGGATGGCCGCCATCGTCTCGACCACCACCGGGCGAACCCCGGTGTGCCCGGAGGCCAGCGTCTTCAACCGGAGGAACATCAGCGCGCGGACCACCTCGCGCTCGACGTGCGGGCCCATTCCGGCCGCGTGGGAGCGCACGATGTTGCGTTGGAGCTGCGTGCGCAGATCGGGGCTGATGTGCCGGACGGCGAGCGACCCGAAGCCCGTGGAGACCCCGTACACCGGATCGGGCTTGGCCGCCAGCTCGTCGATGACCTGCCGCGCGGCTGCCACGGCGGCAAGGGCCTGCGGCGACAGCTCGACGCGTGCAAGGCCGCGCGCCACAGCGATCACGTCCTCAGCGGTCGTACCGGACGTCCCCACCACCACAGATTGCATATCCATATTCAGGCACCCTAGAGACTGAATCGCGAGCTGTCACCATCCCCCTGTGCTGCCGTGAGCAGCGGCGTACGCACCGACTCCTGTGCTGGCTCCCTTACCGGCCTTTCGTGCTGCCTGCTGCGCCAGCTCCCGTACCGGCTTTTGCGCCAGCGCCTGCACCGGCCTGTGTGCCGCACAGCCTCAGCGCCGCCCGCGCCCCCCGGCGAAGCCGCCGCCCGGTACGCCGCCACCACCGGTCAGCCCGCCGCCCGAGGGGCCGCCGGGGCCCCCGGAGGCGGAGGTTCCACCCGAGGCGCCGCCACCGGAGACGCCACCGGGCGGGGGGCCGCCCTTGCCGTGGGCCGTGGCCGTGCCGTTGCCGCGGCTTCGGCCCCGGATACGCCGCCGGTCGGCGGTCGGGGTGGGGGCGTCGGCGAGCCGAACCACCGGATCATCGGTGCCACCGTCGCGCCCGGCGACCACCGGGCGATCGGAATGAGCGGCCTTCGCCCGGTACTGCGCCGCGTCGGCCAGCCGGAACAGCCGCCGCGCCGAGCGCACGGGGCCGATCGGGTCGCCCGTGGACGCCACCCCGCAGGCGACTCCCTCGCCCAGCTCCAGCGCGCCCGCCCGGCGGCACAACTCCTCCGCGACCGCCACCACGTCATCCGTCGCCGGGCCGACCGCGAGCAGACAGAACTCATCACCGCCAAGCCGCGCCGCGAGAGCCCCTGGCAGCATCGCCCCGCACACCGAGAGCACCGAGCCGAACCGTTCGAGCAGCCGGTCGCCCGTCTCATGCCCCAGCGAGTCATTGACCCGCTTGAGCCCGTTCAGGTCGCACACCACCAAGCTCACCACCGCGCCCTGCCGGCTGTGCAGATCCAGCGCCTCGTCAAGCCGCATGTCCACCGCACGCCGGTTGGCGAGCCCGGTCAACGGGTCGGTGAAGGCAAGCCGGTGCGCCTCCTCAAGCCGCTCGCTTTGGGCGATTCCGGCGGCGGTGACCGACGCCAAAACGGTCGCGAAGTCAGCGTCGGTACGTCCAAACACCGGCCGCCCCAAAGGCCGCGCCACATACAGCTCGCCCCACGCGCGGCCCCGCAACACGATCGGCGCCACCACACAGCAGCCCCGCCCGCGGCGCCGCAGCGCGGCCACCCGCCGCGCCTTGCGCCCCCCGCGGCCTATGCCCCACAGCGGGTCGTCGGCCCCGCGTTCGCCATCCGAGCCGCTCAGACCTGTCGGCCCTTGCGGCCCGGCCGGCCCTTGCGGATCGTTCTCGTACGCCGCCGACTCCACCCAGGCGTGGGGCTCGCCCCCGGTGATCCATCTCTCGTGCAAGAACTCCGCGATCTCGGGGAAGTCATGCACCGGGTACACCTCATCGGCGGGAAACTCCTGCTCCCCCGGCGCCAGCTCCCCGACGTTGACCAGCACGCGCAGCCGCCCCAACTCGCGCTCCCACACGCAGATCGCGGCGAACGACCCCTCCAGCGCACGGAGGGCACTGAGCGCGGCAGCGCGCATCGACTCCCGTGCCGTGTGCGCGGCGGCCATCCCCTGCGCCAGCCCCACCACGGCAGCCAGCCGCGCATCGCCCTGGTCCGACACCTACGCCCTCGCATTCCGTCACTGTCTGCACACGCCTGCATCCCAGCGTAAGAAGCGTAAGAATGTTCGGCGAATCTCGCTGAGGGAGGTTTGAAAGCGTGCGGAGGCTCACACGGGATGCGCTCGGCCCGCCTCCGAAGTGTCGTTCAACGTTGAACATCGGTCAACGCCTGCCGCCCCCCGGCCTCCCGCACCGGGGCACGCTCAGGCACCGGCCGGCCGCCCCCACCCGCCGAACAGCCCGCACACGCCGGCGGGCTCACGCATCAAGCAGCCCGACCCCACACCGCCGGCAGCTCACTCCCCGGGCCACTGCGGCGTCCGCTTCTCGTTGAACGCGGCCACCCCCTCCGCCCGGTCACCGGAGAACGCCACCGCCCGCCACGCCGCGTCCTCGACCTCAAGCCCGGCCCGTAGATCAAGTCCCTGGCCCAGCCGTAGGGCCCGCTTGGCGGCCCGCAGCCCGACCGGCGAATGGGCGGCGATCTGACCGGCCAGCTCAAGCGCCGCCGTCCGCGCCTCGCCCGCATCCACCAGGCGATCGACGAGCCCGAGCTCCCGCGCCTCATCGGCGGCAACCCGGCGCGCCGAGAAGACCAGTTCGGCAGCGCGCGCCGCACCCACCCGGCGCGGCAAGAGCTGGGTGCCCCCACCGCCCGGAATCACGCCCACCGACACCTCCGGCAGCGCCACCACGGCCGTACGGTCGGCCACGATCACATCGCACGACAGCGCCAGCTCGAACCCGCCGCCCAGCGCATAGCCGTGCACCGCGGCGATCGCCGGCACCGGCAGCTCCAAGACCCCCGTATACGCCCCGCGGGCCACCGGCCGCTGCCGGACCAGCTCGGCATCGCTGAGGGAGTTGCGCTCCTTGAGGTCGGCACCCACGCAAAAGGCCCGCTCGTGCGTCGAGCTCAGCACCACAGCGCGCACCTCCGGGTCATCACCCAGCGCGGTGCAGGCCGCCGCGATGGAGCGGGCCATTTCCGTCGATACGGCATTCATGGCCTTCGGCCGGTCGAGCACCAGCTCGGCCACGAAGCCGTCCCGCCGCACGGCCACCCATTCCCCAAACCGCTGCTCACCCATCACGCCACCCTCCCGGTTAACGACCGTAAACCTGTCACCGGATCATCGCAGCCATACGCACGCCCCCGCTACGCCCCAACCCACTCACCCGCGGGCCCCTGACACCCACCACGGCACGTGTACCCGGCCCCTCTCGTCCCCGGCGCCGCCACCGGGAACCACAGCCGGACGCCACCACTGGGCGGCACTGCCGAGCGCCACCACCCGCGTCACCCCCGGCGCGACAGCAGCCACGGCTCCACGACGCCGAGCCCCCGCACCGGGCGTTGCCACATGGGTTGGAGCGCGAACCGGTATTTCACGGTCTCGCCCTCCTTCTCGGCAGCGGCGGTCTCCGCCTCGGATACCGGTGCGTCCCCGGTCCGCGACAGTTCCTGCGCGAGCGCCCCGTCAACCAGCACGGTGTCCTTCGGTGCTATCGATGTCAGACGACTGGCCAGATTCACCGTCGTACCAAATACGTCGCCCATCCGCGTGGTGACCGTGCCGAACGCGAGCCCCACCCGCAACTCCGGCATCGTCTCGTCGTGCGACAAGGTCTCGATCATCCGCAGCCCGATCTCCGCGGCCACTCCGGCGTCGTCGGCCGCGTACAGCACCTCATCGCCCAGCGTCTTGATGAGCCGCCCCCCATGCGCCGCCACCAGGTCGGCGGCCGTGGTCTCGAACGCCTCGACGAGCTCGCCCAACTCCTCTTCCTCAAGCCGCCGAGTGAGTCGTGTAAACCCGACCAGGTCCGCAAATCCGACCGCCAGTCGCCGGTTGACCATCTCCGCGTCGTCCTGCGTCTGCACCACGCGCCCGGTCGCCGCCGCGAGCTGCCGCCGCCACACATAGACGATGAACTCCTCCAGCTCCGGCAGCAGCAGCTCCACCAGCGGGTACGCGATCTCCGTCCGCGTCATCCCCGGCTCCTGCGGCTCCGTGAGCCCCTCCAGGAAGGAATCGATCTGCCAGTCGGCGAGCCGCGCCGTGGTCTGCCCGGTCGAGCGCGCAACCTGTACCGCCATCGCGTCGCTGAGCAGCCCGGCCTCGACCAGGCCCGAAAGACGCCGCAGCGCCAACACGTCCGCCTCGGTCAGCGCCTTCGCCTGGCCAATGTCCGCGAAGCCCATCGCCCGCCAGAACCGGGACGCCGACTCCATCGACACCCCGGCGCTACGGGCGGCCTGGAAGGGCGTGTACCGGCGCTCGGCGCCCAAGATGAGCTGCTCCAGCTTGAGCGCGATCGGGTCGTCCTCAACGGCTGCGGCCCGCTCGGCCGCAGCGCCCCGATCGTGCCCAATGCCCGGATCGGTCCGCGCACTGGACTCAGCCGCGGCACTCTGCCCGGCCGGCGACTGCCCTGACGGTGATTGGCCAGCCGGCGATTGGCCAGCCGGCGACTGCCCCGGCAGTGATTGCCCCGGCGGCGACTTCCCAGCCGGCGATTGGCCTGACAAATCGCTTGCCGCCCCGGCTCCCCCCGCCGCCCCGGACGTGTCGTCGGCCCGCGGCTCGGAGCCCTCCCGGAGGTGGCTGTCAGCCCGGGGCTCGGTGTCCTGCCTGGGCTCTCCACCGGCTACGGAACCGCCGGCGCCGGCAGAACCCGGCCCCGTATCGGCGGGATTGTGCTCTGCATTTTGCTTCGCGGTTGGCTTCACGGTTCGCTGCGCGGTTTGCGCTGTGCTCTGCTCCGCGTTCCGCGCTGTGTCCTGCTGTGCGCTCTTCTCCGTGTCTTGCTGGATGTCCTGCTGCATGTCCTGCTGCATGTCCCGCTGCGCGCCAGACGGGCTTGCGGGGACCGTGTTGCCGGCACCCGAGTCATCGACGGTCACCGGCGTCCCCTTGTCCGCGGCGTAGTCGCCTTCGGCGAGGAGGCCCCCATCCCTGTCAGGTCCCTGCGCACTGCCCTTCCGTTCTTCCGCTCGCCCGCGACGCCCCGCGCGCCGTTGCACGCAACGCCACACGCACCACCGCGCGCGAATGCACCTACGCGGATACCGCACGCACCACCCGTCACTCACCGTGCCCGGCACCGCGAGGGGCACCCCATGAGCGGCGCCTCGCGGAACACCACGTCGGCGGCAGCGCCTGCGCTACAGCCACAGCCACAGCCACAGCCACAGCCACAGCCACAGCCACGATGGCACCGCCTCCGCGGCCGTCCCACCCCGCCAGCTGCCGGATGGACGGACCAGCACAACGATACGACAGGTGTGCCGTAGCTCACTCTCCCGGCGAAGCCGGACGCAGATGGACGATGTCCCCAGCGGACACCGCCTCCCGACCGCCTCCCTCGGTGGCGATCACCAACTGGCCGTACCCATCGATGGCCACGGCCTCCCCGACGCACTCCCGCTCCCCGGGCAGCAGCGCCCGCACGGACCGGCCGAGCGTGGCGCAGCCGGTCGCGTACGCCTCCTGTAGCCGGCTGGCCGCCGGGTCGCCTTCGGCGTCCCGCCACTCCCCGTACCACTGCTCAAGGGAGCGCAGCACGGCGCGCAGCAGCGGATCGCGGTCCACCTCGCTGGCGCCCGCCAGCGTGAGCGAGCCCGCGCCCGCTACGGGCAGTTCGGCCGCCCGCAACGAGACGTTCAGCCCGACGCCGACCACCACGCCGCCAGCACCCCCCGACGCGTCCGTCCCCGCGGTGTGGGCCTCGCCCGCGTCCCTGTCCGCGCTGGTGCCTCCCCCAGCGCCAGCGCGTGCGCCGGCCGGGCTCGGCGCCGGCGTGCGCTCCGCGAGGATTCCCCCGAATTTGCGCTCCTCTCCGTGCACGGTGACCAGCAGGTCGTTGGGCCACTTGAGGGCCGTGTCTACGCCGGCCGTGTGGGAGATGGCGTTGGCCGTCGCCACCCCGGCGAGTAGCGGAAGCCAGCCCCACCGCTCCACGGGGACGGTGGGGCCCGGCTGGAGCAGTACGGAGAAGAAGAGCCCGGAACGCGGCGGCGCGGTCCAGCTGCGGTCGAGCCTGCCGCGTCCTGCGGTCTGCTCCTCGGCGACCAGCACCTGCCCTTCGCTGGCCCCGGCCGCGGCGCGCGCGACGAGATCGGAATGGGTGGAGCCGGTCCGCGGCAGCACATCGAGCGCCGTCCACAGCCCGCCCGGGCGCACCAGCGCACGCCGGAGCGCGGACTCGTTGAGGGGCGGTCGATCAAGGTCGGACCAGCGTTCGCCGCCGGAGAGTCGGGGGGTCTGGGGAGTGTCAGATGACGTCATACGGGTCAGCCTAGGAGGCGGAGGACCCTGATCCGTGGACGTCACACCCACCCGAAACGGAACGAAAAGGTGTGGCCAACGCCGCACCGCCAGGCCGCGGTCACGCCGATACGCTACGAGTCGGTAGCCACGGCCACCCGCGCGGCATGAACAGGGAGCGCGGAAAGCCCACCCCCCGAGGACGAGCAGGAGCCGCATCCCGATGTCCGAGCCGGATTACGACATCCACACCACCGCGGGGAAGCTCGCGGACTTTCAGCGCCGGGTGCAGGAGGCCACGCACGCGGGCTCCGCCCGGGCGGTGGAGAAGCAGCACGCGAAGGGCAAGCTCACCGCGCGCGAGCGAATCGAGCTGCTGCTGGACGAGGGGTCGTTCGCCGAGCTTGACGAGTTCGCCCGGCACCGCTCGACGAACTTCGGCATCGAGAAGAACCGCCCGTACGGCGATGGCGTGGTCACCGGCTACGGCACCGTGGACGGTCGTCCGGTGTGCGTGTACTCGCAGGACTTCACCATCTTCGGCGGCTCGCTGGGCGAGGTGTACGGCGAGAAGATCGTCAAGGTGATGGACTTCGCGCTCAAGCACGGCTGTCCGATCATCGGCATCAACGACGGTGGCGGCGCGCGCATCCAGGAGGGTGTGGTCGCGCTCGGCCTCTTCGCGGAGATCTTCCGCCGCAATGTGCACGGCTCGGGCGTGATCCCGCAGATCAGCCTGATTGTCGGCCCGTGCGCCGGCGGTGCGGTCTACTCTCCCGCGATCACGGACTTTACGGTGATGGTCGATCAGACCTCGCATATGTTCATTACAGGGCCTGATGTGATCAAGACGGTCACGGGTGAGGATGTGGGCTTCGAGGAGCTCGGCGGCGCCCGTACGCACAACACCACGTCGGGCGTGGCACACCACATGGCGGGCGACGAGAAGGACGCCATCGAGTACATCAAGGCGCTTCTTTCCTACCTGCCTTCCAACAACCTCTCCGAGCCACCGGCCTTCCCGGAGACCGCCGATATGGAGGTCACCCCGGAGGATCTGGAGCTCGACGTCCTGATCCCGGACTCGGCGAACCAGCCGTACGACATGCACAAGGCCATCGAGCACATCCTGGACGACACCGAGTTCCTGGAGACGCAGGCGCTGTTCGCGCCCAACATCATCACCGGCTTCGGCCGCGTCGAGGGCCGCCCCGTGGGCATCGTGGCCAATCAGCCGATGCAGTTCGCGGGCTGCCTGGACATTGACGCGTCAGAGAAGGCGGCCCGCTTCGTCCGCACCTGCGACGCCTTCAACGTCCCGGTGCTGACCTTCGTGGACGTGCCCGGCTTCCTGCCCGGAGTGGATCAGGAGTACGGCGGCATCATCCGGCGCGGCGCCAAGCTGATCTACGCGTACGCGGAGGCCACCGTTCCGCTGATCACGGTGATCACCCGCAAGGCGTTCGGCGGGGCGTACGACGTGATGGGCTCCAAGCACCTGGGGGCCGACTTGAACCTGGCCTGGCCCACGGCGCAGATCGCGGTCATGGGCGCCCAGGGAGCGGTCAATATCCTGCATCGGCGCGCCATCGCCGCGGCGCAGACCCCGGAACAAGCCGAGGACCTACGCCAGAAACTCATCGCCGATTACGAAGACGCGCTGCTAAATCCGTATGTCGCGGCCGAACGCGGGTATGTGGACGCTGTGATCATGCCGTCGGAGACACGCCGCCACATCGTCCGCGGGCTGCGGACGCTGCGGAACAAGCGCGAGTCCCTGCCGCCGAAGAAGCACGGCAACATCCCACTGTAGGAGGGCCGTTGACATGGTGATCAAGGTTGTACGGGGTAACCCGACCCCCGAGGAGCTGGCCGCCGCCCTGGCAGTGGTGCGAGCGCGCGCGGTGGCGTCCGGCGCCCCCGCGCTCGGCGAGGAAGCGCCAGAGGAGTGGTCCGACCCGGCCCGCACCATTCCCGGCCGTCGCCTCCCGCACCCGGGTCCGAAGGCGTGGCGCACCGCGTACTGGCCCGCCTGAGCGCGCCCGGCGAACGGCTTCGAAGGCGAAACCACCAGAGAACCAGCACCACGGCGCTCGGCGCCTGAGTATGCATACTCAGGCGCCGGCTGCCGTTCCGGCGCACCATGTTCCGCATGCTGTGGTCCGACCCGCCCGAAGAACCCCCCGATGAGCTGCGCAGGACGGAGACCATGGTCCGTCGTGCGGGCACGGTGCTTGCGGTCGCCACGGTCGTCCTGTTGATCATCATCACGCTGGGCCCGTAGGCCCTGCCGTCACCGTTCCAGGACGACGGCCATGAGCACGGCGTTCACCGCGAGCGTGGCGCACAGCAGGGCGAGGCAGCCGCTGAGCAGTCGGCGGCGCAGTTCCGCGTAGCGGGTCTCGTACTCGGTGCTGAGCTGGTGGCAGCGGTCGCGGATGCGTTCCAGCGTCCAGCGAGTGAGCCTGAGCCGCTCCTCGGCGTAGAGGCGTACGACGGTGTCGTGTTCGGTGGGGCTGAGCCAGGCCATGCGGCTGGCGAAGATTTCGGCGTCGGCCCTGGCCTGCTCCCGCTCGGCTTGCAGCAGTAGGTACCCCTCCAGCTGGGCGATGCCCGAATCCGCCCCCAGGGTCTCCCGGTCGTTGCGCATGACGCCCTCGCCGGCCTCGCTCAGCGCTGGTCGCCGGAGAGCGGGGCTGCCCAGCCCTTGTCGACGTCCACCATGTCCCGGCGCCCGACGTTCTCGTCCTGGTCGATCGCGGCAACGTCGGGATGGTGCAGGTCGAAGGCCGGCGACTCGGAGCGGATACGTGGGAGGCACAGGAAGTTATGACGGGGCGGCGGGCAGGACGTCGCCCATTCCAACGAGCGACCGTAGCCCCACGGGTCATCGACCTCGACTCTCGGCGCGTACTTGGCCGTCTTCCACACGTTGTAGAGGAATGGCAGCGTGGACAGGCCCAGCAGAAAGGCGCCGATGGAGGAGATGGTGTTGAGCATGGTGAAACCGTCGGCGGCCAGATAGTCCGCGTAGCGCCGGGGCATGCCTTCGACGGCGACCCAGTGCTGAACGAGGAACGTGGTGTGAAATCCGACGAACAGGGTCCAGAAGTGAATCTTCCCCAGCCGCTCGTCGAGCATCGTCCCGGTGAACTTGGGCCACCAGAAATGGAATCCGGCGAACATGGCGAATACCACGGTGCCGAACACCACATAGTGGAAGTGGGCGACCACGAAATAGCTGTCGGTGACGTGCCAGTCGAGCGGTGGCGAGGCGAGAATGACGCCGGTCAGACCGCCGAACAAAAAGGTGACCAGAAAGCCGACCGACCACAGCATGGGCGTCTCAAACGACAGCGAGCCGTTCCACATGGTGCCGACCCAGTTGAAGAACTTCACTCCGGTGGGGACCGCGATCAGGAAGGACATAAAGGAGAAGAACGGCAGGAGTACCGCGCCGGTGGGGAACATGTGGTGCGCCCACACGGTCACCGAAAGGCCGGTGATGGCGACCGTCGCGGCGACCAGGCCGATATAGCCGAAGATTGGTTTTCGACTGAAGACAGGAAGGATCTCGGTGACGATGCCAAAGAACGGCAGAGCGATGATGTAGACCTCGGGATGGCCGAAGAACCAGAAAAGATGCTGCCACAGGATGGCCCCGCCGTTCGCCGGATCGAAGATGTGCGAGCCGAACCTGCGGTCTGCTTCCAGCGCGAAGAGGCTGGCCGCCAGCACGGGGAAGGCGAGCAGCACCAGCACGCTGGTCAGCAGCACGTTCCAGGAGAAGATCGGCATGCGGAACATCGTCATACCGGGCGCGCGCATACAGATGATGGTTGTGATGAAGTTGACCGCGCCGAGAATGGTGCCAAAGCCTGACAGCGCCAGGCCGAGAATCCACAGGTCCCCGCCTGTGCCGGGGCTGTGTTCCTTCCTCGACAGCGGCGTGTAGGCAAACCACCCGAAGTCCGCTGCGCCGTCGGGAAGCAGCAGCGCACTCACGGCGATGAGCGAGCCGAAGAGGAAGAACCAGTAGGCCAGCATGTTCAACCGCGGAAAGGCCACGTCGGGCGCGCCGATCTGAAGCGGCATGATGGCGTTGGCGAAGCCGGCGAACAGCGGGGTCGCGAACATCAGCATCATGATCGTGCCGTGCATGGTGAATGCCTGGTTGTACTGCTCGTTCGACAGGATCTGGGTGCCAGGCCGGGCCAGTTCGGCCCGCATCACCATGGCCATCACACCGCCAAGGGCAAAAAAGCCGAAGGCGGTCGCCATGTACATGGAGCCGATTTTCTTGTGGTCCGTGGTGGTCATCCAGACGATCACCGCCTGTCCCGGTCGTCTCTTGCGCACGATCGGTTCGGTATCCACTGTGGTCACCGCATGGCCCTTTCACCGCCAACCACCCACCTGTATAGGCAGGACGTTCCGCTCACGGACCACCGGAATCTCCGCATTGCCCCATGGCACTGCTGCTGACATTGCCCATGACCGTGCAGCATCCTTGATAACGCACAGCGGGCCGCGAATGCCGGATATACGGCCCGGCGCGCGCCGGGATGCCCTCGGTCGTGTCGGCGGATGCCCGGTGCGGACGGAACGACCATCGCCGCCGGCCCGGCGCAGGGCCCTGGTACCGCTGGCCGCGGTGCCCGCGAGCGTCTCTCTACGATGTGCGCATGAACGCCCATCACACCGAGCACACCGGCCCTCGCCGTCTCATCCTCGCCTCACAGTCGCCCGCCAGGCTCGCCCTGCTCCGGCAGGCGGGTCTTGCCCCCGAGAAGATGGTCAGCGGCGTGGACGAGGACGCCATCAGTGCCGACTCACCTGCGGAGCTGGCGGGACAGCTCGCCCAGGCGAAGGCGGAGGCCGTGTCCGCGCGCCCCGACGCGGTGGACGCGCTCGTCATCGGCTGTGACTCGGTGCTGGAGCTGGACGGCCAGGCGTTCGGCAAGCCGGCGGACGCCGAGGAGGCCATCGCGCGCTGGAAGGCGATGCGGGGCCGCTCCGGCATCTTGCGTACCGGCCACTGCGTCATCGACACCGCGACCGGTCGGCGTGCCGGCGCCACCGCATCGACGACGGTCCGCTTCGGAGACCCCACGGATGCGGAGGTCGCTGCCTACGTCGCCAGCGGCGAACCGCTGAATGTGGCGGGTGCCTTCACTCTCGACGGCCGCTCGGCACCCTTCATCGACGGCATCGACGGCGACCCGGGCAATGTGATCGGCCTGTCGCTGCCGCTGCTGCGCCGCCTGCTGGCCGAACTGGACACGGCCATCACTGACTTGTGGCAGTCGCCGGCGCAGTGAGGCGACACGAGGCGCGCCAGGCAGACGGGCGCGCCAGGCTCACGCCCCGTCGCTTAGCGTCATGCGTTTCGTGGTCGGTGCCAGATCATGCGCTCGTGGTCGGTGCCGGGCCGACCGGACTGCCGTCCTGCTTCCGGCCGCCGTCCACGGCCTCGGCCCGCTCACCGTCGTAACTGAACAGACTGAGCACGATCAGCCCAAGCACGACCATCATGAAGGTGAAGGCGGGCCAGCCGACGAGGCCGACCGCGAAGGCGCCGAGCAGCCCATGCGTGACCGCGCAGGTGATGAGCAGGATGCGGGCGAAGCGGCCGGGCGGCAGGTCGGTGATGGCCATACGGAGCAGCACCACGCCGCAGCCGAGCAGATAGAGACAGATCAGGCCGCCTGCGACCCAGGTGGCGATGGTCATGGCGCCGGGGTCCAGGTCGGCGAGCGACATGTCCTGATGCTCCACGACCAGGCCCAATATCCAGTTCAGCAGCGCGATGCCGACCGCCTCGACCATCAGCACCACAGCTGCCACAACGGCCACCGTTCTGCGCGCCACCCGAGCCACCTCTTTCGTGCCGCCCAAGGGTCGTTACCCCCGGTACGCCGTCCTCGGAACGCTACTAACGGGTAGGCACGTGGACAAGGGGTATGCGGCGCATGCCTTCGCCCGCCGGGTGGGGACCGCGCAGCGGACGCCACAGAGGCAAAGTTTCCGCCCGGCATTCGTAGAGTCTCCACAAAGAAACACCGCTCCGGACGAGCCCACCGCATCGAGACCTTGCCCACACAGGGAAGCGTCAAGCGGCCCAGAAAACCGGGCGTACCGTGGAGCAGCAGGGGTTTTGGTCCCTCCGTTGAGACCTGACGGGCACGCTCTGTGGTCAAGCTCACGTCCGGTGACTCCTCGGCGCACAGTGTTGCCTGTACCTAAACTCTGCTTGTTTCAAGGAGGGAGCCATCGTGCGCAAGGTGCTCATCGCCAACCGTGGCGAAATCGCTGTCCGTGTTGCTCGTGCCTGTCGGGATGCGGGGATCGAGAGTGTGGCGGTGTACGCGGACCCGGATCGCGATGCGCTGCATGTGCGGGTCGCTGATGAGGCGTATGCCCTGGGGGGTGATACCCCGGCTAGTAGTTATTTGGATATGGGCAAGGTGCTGGGGGCTGCGGCGGAGTCGGGGGCGGATGCGGTGCATCCGGGGTATGGCTTCCTTTCGGAGAACGCTGATTTCGCGCAGGCGGTGTTGGATGCGGGGTTGGTGTGGATTGGTCCGCCGCCGGCGGCGATTCGTAGTTTGGGGG
Organism: Streptomyces zagrosensis; assembly: GCF_014203645.1. Classification (GTDB taxonomy): domain Bacteria; phylum Actinomycetota; class Actinomycetes; order Streptomycetales; family Streptomycetaceae; genus Streptomyces; species Streptomyces zagrosensis. The sequence goes on from NZ_JACHJL010000021.1 coordinate 140,211, forward strand.
ACAAGGTCGCTGCTCGGCATATTGCGCAGCGGGCGGGTGCTCCGTTGGTGGCGGGGACGGCTGATCCGGTGGCGGGGGCGGATGAGGTGGTGGCCTTTGCGCGGGAGCATGGGTTGCCGATTGCGATCAAGGCGGCGTTTGGTGGGGGTGGGCGTGGTTTGAAGGTGGCTCGCTCGTTGGGTGAGGTGCCTGAGTTGTTTGACTCGGCGGTGCGGGAGGCGGTGGCTGCCTT
>NZ_JACHJL010000022.1 GCF_014203645.1 Streptomyces zagrosensis
AGAAGCACTACTCCGATCAGGCAGCGGCCAAAAGAGCCAACCTGAAAACCCGTCACCTCTCTGACCAGCTGATCAGCACCTCCCGAGCAACGGGGAAACCTCAGGTCCCGCCCACTCGGCGCATCTGCGTGCAGCCGTCACGGCGGCATAACTGGGCAACCGCTTCCTCGAACTCGGTGCCGGTCACCACGTCGATGGCAGCCAGCGTCCGCTGTCCGGCGGCGATCTCCTCCTGTCGTCTCCAAGCGTCGTCCTTGCTTCGCAGCAGTCGGTCGGTACGCCAGAGCCGCCACACCATCCAGCCGATTCCTGCAGCGGCAAGCAGGGCGCCAAGGTATAGCAACAGCATCGGCTGCAGCAGACCGAGCAGGACCAGCGCGGCAAGCACTCCTGCTACTGCTTTGTTCCGGGTGGTGCGTCGTCTGCGCACCGCCTTGCCCTTACGTTTGGCCGCCCTTTCCGCCCCCTCTTGCACCGGCCGGGATAATTCCTCCCTGTCGTGCAGTGTGGGCGTGCCGAGCGGCCCCGCCAGGGTGTAGTCAGGCCATTGGCTTGAACCTCTCGGCCCCTGCCCGGCTCCAGCCGTCAGCCCGTGCTCGACAAGATCGCCCTCGCCTGCTCACAGGCCAAGTTCGGCCAGGGCGGCCTGGCGCTGCGGGGTGAGGATGGAACGGCGTCGTCGCAGGTTACTCAGCCACTGTCCCAGGCGCACTTGTTGTCCTTCCACCTCCTCGATGTGCCGCTGGGGAACATCGAGATGGCCTTCTCGTTCGCGGAACCTCCGGGCGGCGGCCAACCCGCGTTGGAAGGCACGCTCGCGCGCCGGCAGGTGGTTCTCCGTTGCCGATTCAGCGGGCGCGTCGGGCAGTTCGAGAAGTCCCAACTCCTTGAGTAGGGCTCTTTGTTCTGACTGCAGGCGGTCGAAGCGCGCGCGCTGGGCTTCGAGCCACGCCTGTGCCTGGGAGGCTGTGTCGTTGTCTGCCAGGCTCTGGCGGGCGGTGTGGTAGGACCGCTGCCAGGTGATCGACCAGCGCGGGTTCCACCACCGGTCTAGGGCAGTGAGGGCGGCGATGCGCTGGTCGGAGAGGGTCTCGGCGCGGGTGCGCTGGGTGGCCAGCCAGCGGCCGAGGGGAAAACCGTCGTGGATCTCGTCGACAGGTGCGGCGAGGTGGCCGTGACGGGCGGCGTATGCGGCGGCGTGGGCCAGCGCACGGTCGAAGGCCTGCTGGCGGGGGTCCCAGATGATGCCGAGGCGTTCGAGGGCCTGGACGCGTACGGCGTCGAGTGTGCCCTTGGTGTGCAGATGGCGTTGCCAGGTCAGCCAGCGTCCCAGGGGGTAGCCGGTGGAGTCCTCGTAGGTCTGGGGGACGTCGAGGTGCTGGTGAGTGTGGCGGTAGCGGCGGGCTGCGGTGAGGCCGCGGCGCCATTCGGCGCTCTTGGGGGCCAGGACGCGCAGGGACAAGGCGAGGGCGATCTCGTCGGCCTGAGTGGGGCGGTCGAAATGCAGCCAGGCTTCGGGGTCCTCGGGGGGCATGGTGGGGCGGTGGGTGCGCGGGTCGGACAGGCGGGCGTCGAGGCGGTCGTCGTGGGAGCGCAGGGCCTGGATGGTGCGCCACAGCGGAGTGTAGGCATCCGCGCCAAGGAGGTCGTCGGGGTCTTCTTCGGGGGTGAGGTAGACGGGTACGACAAGGGTGGCCTTCTTGCCGGCGCCGGGGTGCTGGCGCAGGGCGCGGCCGACGGCCTGGACAGTGTCGACGGGGCTGTTCTTGGGGTCGACGAAGACCACCGCGTCGATGTCGGGCACGTCGATGCCCTCCCCCAGCACACGGGCGTTGGACAGGACGGCCGGTGTGTCGGGGTTGGTGTGGGAGGTGAATTCGAGCAGGAGGCGGCGGCGGATCTGCGGGGTGTGGCTGCCGCTGACCCAGTCCGCCCACAGCCCCTGGGGGCGCAGGGGTGCGGGAAGAGCGGCGGCCGTCTCCGCCAGGGTGGTGGCGAAGGCGCGGGCGTTGGCGACCCGGTGATGGAAGGTCAGGATGCGGCGCAGCTTGTGGTCGTGGATGGCGCGCAGGACGGCGACCTGACGGCCGGCCAGGTGCAGTCCGTCGACACCCGCGCCGGCTCCGGTGGCCAGCCAATCGCGCAGGTCCGCGTCGGTGACGACGGGGACGAGGATCTGGTAGTCGGCGAGCAGCCCGAGATCGATGGCGTCGGAGAGGTTGAGGTGGTAGGCGACGGGACCGAAGAGGTCTTCGTCGTCCATGGAGGCCACCGTCTCTGTTCCGTCGCCGTCCGGGGCGTCGTCGGGGTCCCAGATGCGGGGGGTGGCGGTCAGGTAGAGGCGGCGGGCGGCCGGTACCTGGTCGTCGTGGTGGACGGCGGCCCAGGCCTTGCCCAGGCGGCCGGCCGTACGGTGCGCTTCGTCGACGACCACCAGGTCCCAGGAAGGCAGGTGGTGGTCACGGTGGGCGGCGATGACGGCGGGCAGGGAGGCGTAGGTGACGTAGACGGTGACCGGACCGGGACTGGCCTGTCCGACCAAGGAGGCTAATTCGGCGGGCTCGGTGGTGAGGGGAACGTCGGCACCGAGCGGTCGGTGGTCGAGGGCCTGGCGTTGGGAGCACACGGCGATGGCGGTGCCGTCGCGTCCGGCCAGGCTCCAGGACCGTATCGTCTGGGACAGCAGATCCAGGGTCGGCAGCAGCACCAAAACCCGTCCCCGCGGGGCGATGCGGGCGGCAGTGCGGGCAGCGATCAGGGTCTTGCCGGTGCCGCACGCGGCGATCACACTCGCGCGCGGGTGCTGACCCAGTGTGCGGGTGGCGGCCGCGACGGCGTCCTTTTGGTGAGGGCGCAGTTCGAGGGGTGTTGTGGCCATGGGGTGGACGCCGCTCCGGGACGTGAGTTGGTGAGGCGGTCATTGTGGCATCGAGGGAAGGGGCTACTCGGCGGTGCGTGACAACCAAGTGCAGGGTGGAGTTGGTGGGTCTTGCGGACGCGGAGCCAGCTGGGAATGCGGGTTCAGCCTGCTGCTGCCACGCGTAGGGCCCGGCTGAGCAGGACAGGGTTGCCCATGCGTCGGCGTAGTTCCCTCTCCAGTCCGGCGACCGGCACCAGATTCTGCGGGGCCCGGGTGTCTTTGTACTCGATGCTGGCGTACCGCGGCAGGAGGGCCTGGGAAAGATTTGCCAGTTCGATCGCCTCGGACACGGGAATGTCGGCGGCGCACTCCAGCCGCACGATCCCAGCCCATGGGGCGCCGGGTGTGCACGGGAGGCGCAGGTACCAGGCGTGGCGGTCCCAGGAGGTGCCCATCAAGAACACGGGGGTGCGTTCGCTGGAGGCCAGGGCGGCGATCATGGCGTGCAGGTCGGGTGGCAGGTAGGCGGTGCGGTGGGACTTGATGAATCCCAGTGCGCGCGGCAGGTGGGTACGGCCGCGCAGGGGGCCGTCCACGACCAGGAGGTCCGAGTCTTCGCGAACGCCGTGGCCGGTCAGGGCGGTGCGGGCGTGGGTGGCGACGAGGACCTCGAGGTCGGTGAGCTGGCGTTGTAGTGCCGTGGAGAGGAGCACTGCGAGGTTCTGGTCCTGGTCGTCGGGGGTGATGTGGGCTTTGTAGGTTCCGGCCGTGGTGGGCGCGTCGGCGGCGTTGGTGGCGGTGGTGAACAGGCCGCGCCGGTAGTCGACGGTCAGCAGATGGGCGCCGCGGTCGGGGCAGCAGCAGACGGTGCCTGCTGCGTACGAGGCGCACAGGGCCATCAGAGCGTGCCTGGCTGTGTTGCTGGGGCGTATGGCTGGTTCGGCGGATGGGGGTTGTTCGATCCAGATGCGGGCCTCGACGCGGCGCACGCCGTCGACGAACAGGACGGCGCCCGGGGCGGATACCTGGGAGGGCGAGATGGGCTTCCAGTCGGCCGGGGCGAGTTCGAGGTGGGGGGTGACTTTGGCTGTGGAGTCGCCAATGCCGTTCTCGGCATTGGCGACGCTGGAGCCGTAGGTGGGGTCCCAGCCGTCGACGTGGAACCGCATGCGGGGAGCCTGTGCTGTGCTGGTCATGTGCCCTGCCGGGTGACGGTGGAGGTGTGGCTGTCGCGCTGGACGTGGAACTGGACAGGGATCTGTTCGGCAAGTGCGGTGACGTGGGTGATCACTCCGACCATCCGCTCTCCCTGGGAGAGGTTTTGCAAAGTGTCGGCGACGGTCTGAAGCGAATCGGTGTCGAGGGTGCCGAAGCCTTCGTCGAGGAAGATGGACTCCAGTTTCGTGGCACTGCCCAGGCCTGCCAGTTGGTCGGAAAGGGCCAGTGCGAGGGCCAGGCTGGCCTGGAAGGTTTCGCCGCCGGACAGGGTGCGCACCGAGCGTGAGGAGTCGGCGTCGAAGTGGTCGATGACGTAGAAGTCGCCTTTTTGGTGGCTGAGGTCGAAGCGGTCGTCCGACAGTTGGCGCAGTGACTGGGAGGCGCCGGCGACCAGTGTGTCGAGGGCTGAGTTGGCGAGCCACTGGGGGAACTTGTTGGACCGCATCAGCCGGGCCAGTTCGGCGGCCACCTGTTGCCGGGTGTGGGCGGTGTCGATCTTTTCTCGTATTGAGGCGGCATCGGCGAGGCTGCGTTGGATCATTTCGACCTGGCCGCGGGCGCGTTCGGCGGCGACAGCCACCACTCGCGGGGCCTGTGCGGCGCGATCTGGGCCGTCTTTGAGGTCGTGGGGATCCAGGTCGTCATCGCGCAGGAGAGCTTCCAGTCGGCCCAGGAGTTGTTCGGCTTCGTCGTGGGCGCTTTGGGCGTCGGTGTGGGCGCGCGCGGTGTCGTGCTGTCGGTCGCTGGCCCCGCGGTCGGCCCAGGCGGTGAGGGTGGCCCAGGCGGTGGCTAGGTCATCGAGGTCGAGGCTCGGTGGATTGAGTGCCGCGACTGCATCCCGGGTGGCCGTCAATGCGGATCGGGCAGTTGCGGTGCGCTGTTGGCACTGTTTTTGCTCGCTCGTGGCTTGCTTGGCTGTTTCGCGTGTGCGGCCGGCGTCAGCGGTGGCTGTCTGAACGGCTTCTTCGAGGCGGGTGCATTCCTCAAAGAGGGTCGGTAGTCCGTCTTCCGGCGGCGCCTGGCCCAGGAGTGTGTCTAGTTCACTCAGGCGGTCGGTCAAGGTGGTCTGCTCGCGGCCGGCCGTTGCGGCGTCCCGGACGACTGCGGTGTGGGCGCTCCGGGCGTCGTTGTGCGCACTGTCGGCTGCAGCCAGTGCGGTGGCCGCGTCCGAGTAGGTCTTTTCGGCGTCGGCGGTTGCGGTTGCGGCGGCCTCGAGGTCGCGTTCTACGGTGGCGGTGCGGGTGCGGGCCCAGGTCTCCAGGTCGGCCCAGGCCGCGGTCAGGTCGTCGGTGTCGAGGGCCGGCGGGTCAAGAGCGGTCAGCGTGCCAAGCGTCGAATGCAGGGTGTTGCGGGCCTGGTCGCGTTCTCGTTGCAGCGTGGCGGTGGCCGATGTGGCGGAGTCGTGGGCCGTTTTGGCTTTCTGTACTGCGTCGCGTGCCTTCTGCTCATCAGTAGCCAGCTGGTCGCGGGATGCGGTGAGTTCGTCGAGGTGGGCGCGGTCGGTGCCGCAGTGGCGGTCGGGGCCGGCGGGGCGGTCGGGCAGCAGCGTGCTCAGCCTTGTGTCGAGCAGGGTGTGCTGTGTGGTCAGCCTGTCAACCGCCCGCTGTTTGTCGGCGACCCTAGCCTTGGCGTCCTCGTATCGGGCCAGCAGGTCCTGTTGTTCGGCTACTGCTGTGGCCTGCGCCGCCTCGGCCGTGTCGAGGGCCGGATCGGACAGCGGCGGCGGGAGGGTGGTGACGCTCTGCTCGCAGACCAGGCAGGCGTGGCCCACCTGAAGCTGAGGACGCAACTGTGCGGCACCGGCGAGGGCTCGGGCCTCCTCGAGCGCGGAGGTGGCCGCGTTCAGGCGTTCTTGCGCGTCGGTTGCTGCAGCCGCAGCCTGGTTGGCCGTCTCGACCCAGTTGTCCAGCTCTTTGGCGGCATCAGGAAGCAGGCCGATGGCGTCGAGGAGTTGGTCGAGCGTCTGGTGTGCTTCGGTGAGCCGGCTACCGTCGCCAGCGGTGGTAAGCGCGTGGCAAGCCCGTTCGTGTTGGTCACGGGCCTCGGCCAGTTGCCCGGCGGCGGCTTCGATCTCGTCGGAGTGAGCTGCTGCTCGGCTGGTCAGGTCGGTGGCGCCGTCGGGGGTGCGGACGGCAGCCAGCAGTTGTTGGCGGCGCTGCAATTTCTCGTGCGTCTGCCGGGCCTGGTCGCGGTGTTCACGGGTTTTCTCGGTATTGCGGCGGGCCTGGGCGACGGCGTCCTCCAACACCTTCAGCTGGTCCTCGCACAGCGCCAGCTCGTCTTTGGCGCGCTCGGCAGCGGCGACAACACCGTCGCGGCGCCCGGCCAGGTCGGCTCTTTCGAGGTACCGGTCGCGGGCGACGGCCAGGTCGGCGCGCTGCGGGCCCAACTGGGCCGCTTTGGTGGCCCCGGAGAGCGTTTCAGCGGCCGTGTCGGCGGCGTCGCGGGCCTGTTGGGCAGCCGTCTGGGCTTGTGTGGCTTGGAGCTGCAGCTCTTCGGTGTCGTCGGGCGTGCGGATGGAGGTCAGCAGTTCAGTCTCGCTGCGCAGTTTGTCGGCATGGGCGGCGGCATCGTGTGCGCGGGTGCGTGCCTCGTTGATGCCGGGCACGAGTTGGTCGACGGTGACGGCCAGCTGTCGAAGTGCGGAGACCCTGGTCTGCGCGGCGGCCTCGGCTTCGGGGGTGGCGTCGGTGTGCCGGCCCAGCTGGTCGTTGAGGACCTCGATCTCCTTGGCTGCTTCGTCTGCCTGAGCGCCGGCGCGCTTGCCGATGCCTTCGTGCTGGGCAGCGCCGAGGAGTTTGAGGAGGATCTGCTGCCGGGCGCTGGCGTTGGCGGACAGGAACCGGGCGAAGTCGCCCTGGGGCAAAACGACGCACTGGCAGAAGTCGTCGAAGGACAGCCCGAGCAACTTCTCGATGGCGGGGTTGAGTTCCTTGATCTCCCCGGCCAAGACCTCCGGCTGCGGCCCGTCTGCCTCGACCACGACGGCGGTGGAGTCGGTGAACTGCACCAGGCTGACGGACTTTTGCTGGATCTGTTGCCCGACGCGTCGGACCTCGCGGGCGACCTGGTAGCGCTGCGCCCCGACGTCGAAGGTGAGCGAGACCGTGCAGCGGTTGCTCGTGGGGGCGAGTGCGTAGGAGATGGCGTTGCTGCGTCCCCACCGGTAGGCCGACCCGTACAGGGCGAAGGTCAGCGCGTCGAGGATGGTGGACTTGCCTGATCCGGTGGGGCCGATGAGGGCGAAGTAGTCGCTGTCGGTGAAGTCGACCACGGTGGGGGCACGGAATCCGGCGAAGCCGTTGAGCTCCAGGCGAACGGGACGCATCTGAGGATCCTTTGGACGGAGTGCAGGCCTGGGTTTCAGGGACGGGTGGTCGAGCGGGTCAGGTCGTCGTGGAGCTGGTTGAACAAAGCCGCGACCCGGTCGTCGCTGACGCCGACGCTGTGGCAGTAGTCGGCAAACAGCTGCGCCGGCGTCCTGACGGGCTGGTCTACGCTGATCCCTGCCGTGACTGCGGTACCCGCATGATCGGGGTGGATCAGGATCTGCAGGGCGTTGGGGAGGGCTTCGTACAGGTCCTCGCGCATGCCGGCGTAGCCGGGCTGGGTGACCACGAGCCTGAGGTAGTCCTTGCCGTAGCCAGCGGGATCGGCGGTGAGCTGCGCGACAGTCCCGTGGACGGTGCGCAGACTGCGGCCGGCGGTGACGGGAATGTCGGTGATGTGTGCGGGGGTACCCGGGGATGCTTCGACGAGGCAGACGACGTGGGTGTTGTTCTGTTCTCCGAAATCGATGGCGTAGGGAGAGCCGCTGTAGTGCACTGGGCAGGCAGCCGGGATCTGCTGCCTGCGGTGCAGGTGCCCCAGGGCAACGTAGTGCGCCTCGACGGGGAAGATCGCGGCGGGCACGTGGTACTCCATGATCGACTGGGCGGGCCGCTCGCCGCCACCGAACTTGCCGCCTGTGCACGTCAGGTGGGCCATGATGATGTTGACGGCGTCCGGGGTGAAGGTGCCCGTGAGATTGGTTAGGACATCGCGGACGAGCTGGTCGTAGGCGCCGACGTTCTGCGAGGGGGTGTTAGCGATGATCTCGGCGGCGCGGACGGCGTAGCGCTGGGAGAGGAACGGCAGGACGGCGATGTTGACGTGCTCGTTGGTGGACTTGGCGCGGAAGGTGTGCACGCCGCCCTTTGCGGCTGATCTGGCCTGGCCGTAGACGTGGATGCCGGCGACGTCCATCAGTGGCTTGTAGGCCTCGAATGTGGCGCCGTGGTCGTGGTTGCCGGCGATGAGGACGACCTCGATGTTCTGCCTGGCCAGGTGGAGCAGGGTACGCACGACGAGTCTGTGTGCGTCTGCGGTCGGTGCGACGTTTTCGTAGATGTCGCCGGCTACGAGGACGGCGTCGACGTCGTTGTCGACGGCGATCTGGGTGATCTCCCGCAGGACGCCGGCCTGCTCCTCGAGCCGGTTGCGGCTCTTGAGGGTTTTGCCGATGTGCCAGTCGGAGGTGTGAAGGAACTTCACGGGCGGGTCCTTTGCGGGTGGCTGAAGCGGAGCAGCGTGTCGCGTCGGTGCGCCGGGGAGCGATGTGGCAGGTGTCAGTAGGGCGGCTCGTCGATGGCGCCGTCGTCGGTGTCCTGGGGCCACGGATGGTTCTCGGGCTGGGGCAGCGTGCTGAAGGGGTCCGGTCGCGTCGTACTGCCGGTGACCTGGCCGGCTGTGGGGGTAGCGAAGGTGGGGTCGGCGACCTCGGAAAGCCGGGTGGCCCAGGCGGGGAAGGGGAATTCGACGGCCAGGGGCACCGGGATCTCGGGCTGGGAGACGAACATGGTGCCGGGCCTGGCGAGCGTGGCGCGCTGGCGCTGTGAAGGGGGCAAAAAGCCGTACTCGGGGCGGCCGGCCTCGGCAGCGTCGAGCCGGCCAACGATTTTGATCGAGGAGTTCGACACGATGCGTCGTTCCACCTCGGAGGCTGTCTGCTGGGCACCGATGAGGATGATGCCGAGCGAGCGGCCGCGTTCGGCGATGTCCAGCAGTACGTCCTTGATCGGGGAGGAGCCCTCGCGGGGGGCGTACTTGTTGAGCTCGTCGACCATGGTGAACAGCAGCCCGCCCGGGCCAGCTTGCTCCTTGCGATCGGTCTCCGCAGCCAGCACGACGCCCACTACGAACCGCTGGGCCCGTTCCGGCAGGTTGTGCAGGTCCACCACGGTGACCTGTTGCTGCGAGGTGTCGATGGAGTGCGCGCCCGAGCGGTCGGTGCTCGCGCTCAGGTCTCCGCGCAGCAAGGGCGTAAGCGACCTCTGGGACGACCGCAGCCGCCGCACGAACGCGTTCACCGTGCCCAGGCCGATGGCCGGGCCCGCCCAGCCCGGTCGGGTGACGTCGTCGGTGACCTGGGCGCAGATGAAGTCGACCATCTCCGCCCAGGTTCGCAGGATGGTTCCGTCGATGACGACCGCGCCGTCGTTCCCGGCGGCCTGGGCTTCGCGGCGCAGCCGGCTGGTGACCTGGTGCACGACGATCGTGTACTGGTTCTTCTCGTCTTCGGTGTCGGCGAACACGTACGGGAGCAGCTCGCGTTCGCACAACTCGGCCAAGGTCCACCAAAACGCGGTGACGCCGCTGGTCCTGCCGGTGACGTGGGGGCGGCCGGTGGTGTCACCTGGCAGCGGCGGGGCGTAGAAGCCAGCCGAGACGAAGGGGCGGGCGGGCAAGCCGAGTTGGGCGTACGCGGCGCGCAGCGTGTCGTCGAGGCGGGCATTGGACTTGTCGATGAACAACAGGTCCTCGCCCTTGACCGAGAAGATCAAGGCCTTGGCGTTGACCGCGCGGGCGCCCAGGGCACCCGAGGTGAACAGCGAATGCATCAAGAACAGCGCGAAGCTGGTCTTGGTCGCCACCCCTGAGATACCCGAAATCGATACGTGGGCGCCGCGGGTGCCGTCAAGGAACTCGAGGTTGAGATAGATCGGTTCGCCGTCCCGGCCGATGCCAGCGGGCACGCGTGCGTCCATCCGGTCGAAGTACAGCGCGGCATCCCGCACAATGCCTGCGGCCCGGATGGCGACTTCGCCGGGGCGCGGCGGGACATAACACTCAGGGTCGACACGGGTGGTCGTGACCTCGGCGATCTCTTGCACGTTCGCCGGCAGAATTCCGTCGGCGATGAGGAAGACATCTGAGCCGAACGCGGCGCCTTCGTGACGGGCAACCACATCGGTCACCACGCCGGAAGTCACGATCATGCCGCGCCCGGGAATCATCCGGCGGGTGCTGACGACATCGTCGAGCTGCAGATAGGCGTCCGAGGAAAGGGCGACGTGGAACTTCAACGGCGTGCAGGCTTCCGTGCCTGCCACCTTTCCCACCTCGTCTTCAGCGCCGCCGCTGGTGAGGGAGCCGGCAAACGGCTGCCAGCTGGCCGCGGGTGCAAAAGCACGGCCGAATACAGTGCCGTCAACGCTGGGGAGTTCAGAGCCGGTGTCGGTCATCGGGGCCGTTCCCTGTCTCGGTCTTACCGTGCCGGGCACTGCCGACTGGGCAGTGGACACCGCTTATCGGGGCGCCGGACTGTCGGACGCTTCTGTAAGCGAAGACCGTAACGAATGGGATGCCTGCTGCAGGAGGTTTTGCCGATAACGGAGCGAAATCGAGGCAGGCTGGAGCGTCCAGGCGCGACAGCATTCCCTGGCTCGAGCGCCATGGGGCAGTGAACCCGCAAGAGCAGGAGGACAAGTCGGCGCCGCGGCGCACGCCGACACTGCTTGTGGCCACCGGCAGGTCACTGCACAGCCGACGGAAAGCGACCTCGTCGAAGCTGCCGGAGAACACCGGCCTGACGCCCGTGTCCACGATAAGTTGACCGATTGCCTCGCAGACGTCGAGGGTCTGGCCGGACTTCTGCACAGGGGCAACGGCTGCCGGCTCGGCCTGCACGATGTTCCTCATGCCGACGACCGCCTCCACGCCGGAAGCCTTACCAAGACGTTCATCACCATGATGCTCCAACTCATGGGCGAGGAGCGACTATAGCCTGTCCGACACCACTGAGCGGTGGCTCGCAGAGCTCGTCCCTGCCCACCCGAAAAGACTGCCGCCAAGAAGCCCGCAGCCAAAGCCTCGCCTGCGGCAGCCTCCGCACCGACTCTCGTCGAACTGATCCGTACTCACCTGGTGGAGCAGGACGAGCCTCGCTCCACTGCAAAGACCTCCTCCGCGCTGGGACAGGCCCATCCCGAGCGCAACATCAAGACCACCGTCGTGCGCACCACCCTCGAAGGACTCGTTGCCAAGAATCACGCTCACCGCGCCAAGCAGGGCTCATCCGTGTTCTATACCGCCGCGTCCGCCCCGGAGCCCACTGCGGTCGAACCGCAGCCACAGCCGGAGGCAGCGGCCGGCTGAGCATCCTCCTGCCGCCGCGCACTCCTCCGTCCCGCAACCCGGTGGCCCCGACACCGAATGCCCCAGGCGGGGCACAACCGGCGTGCCGCAGTACGCAGCAGACAGTACGAGCAGTCGGGAGACAGGCATTGCCTGGGGTCCTGACCCGTATTCTCCGTACCGCTGTGGCCAGGCGGGCAGTCGCGGGGCGGACAGTCACCCAGCGGCGGCGGGATGTAGGCACCTGCGATCTCAGCGATACCACCCAGACGCATCAGCGCGGGCGCCAGGTGCGGATCTCCAGGTGAGTGATGTGCGCATCCGAGCGGATGCGGCCGGTGTCCACCAGCCATTGGTGGACAGCTGCGGTGACGTCTCCGCCTGCGGCGTCGACACGTTGGGCGAAGCCGGCGGCGTCGTGCCCGCCGGTCTGGGCGGAGCCGTAAGAGCGCTCCTCGGTGTGATCAGCACGCTGGATGACGTCACGGCGGATGCCGGGTGAGTCGGTGCGGCTGCCGGAGGGGTGCACGTAGCCGGTCTTGGCCAGACGGACGGTAAAGGCCAGACGCAGGCCGCGGCGGGCGGCTTCGGCGATCAGGGGGCGCAGGCGGGAGGAGCCGGAAGCGATCGCCTGGGCGCCGACGCGCCCGGTGCCGGTGCCAGTGGGGGTGATCAAAACGGCTTTGCTGCGCACCCGAGCTGTGGCACCGGAGGCGGTGGTGCGGCGGGTGATGTGCCGGCTCGCGATGGAGGCCAGGTCGGGGAGGTCGGTGATGCCGCCTGTCTGGACGGCGGCCAGGACCTCGCGCAGGGCGGGGACGAAGGCAGCGCCTTTGTTCTTTGTGTAGAACTGGGACACCAAAGAGGCATCACGGTTGATGATGCGGGCGATGTCGCGCTTGGAGTAGCCGGCCGTCTGCAGTTGGTCAGCCAGCCGGGCGGCCTCGTTCGACTCGCGTTGCCCGGTGGGACGGTTGCGGCGGGGACGCGGTGGCATCAGGCCTCTCCTGCGCTGGGGGTGAGGGCGGCGCGTCCGGCGTCCCGCAGGGTGAGGAGTTCTGCCTCGGTGGTGGGTGCGGCCACAAGACCGGTGAGGTGTCCCTTGAGCAGGTAGTCGCCGGGCCGATGGTGATGCGGCCAGGCCTGCGGCTGGGTGAGGTAGAGGGCGTCGGTGCGGAAGGCAACGACACTGCCGGGCTCAGTGTGCAGGGCTCCGGCGTAGGTGTTGTCATCGCGGTGGCGCTGGGAAAGCAGGGCAGCGCGGGCGCCAGACCAGATCGCGGCGGCCCATTCAGGGTGAGCATTGGAATCCCGGCTGAAGCCGGTGAGCTTCCGCCAGGCGATCTGTTCGTCGTCGAAGCCGATGATTTCGGCGTCCGGCGGGATGTCGCGCTCCAGGGTGCGGGGGGTGGTGCCGGTGACCATGCGGGGGCGCTGGGCGAAGGAGCCGATGCCGTACAGGAGGATGGCGCGCACGGCGCGAGAGGCGAGGTGGGCGGCGCGGGCTTGTTGGGCGTCGCCGTGGAAGTGGGCCTGGGCGGAGAGGTTGGTCCAGGTCTCTTTGAGTTTCTTGGCCCAGTCGTCGAGGGGTTTGCCGTCCTCCCACAGGATGCCGTCGAGGATTTCGATCTTCCACGGTGCGATGGGGTTGGTCAGGGCGGTGTGGATTTCGGGGCCGCCGGCCCAGGTGGTGAAGGTGGCGTTGGGCGCGGCGGGGTAGTGCCAGGCGCGCTCGCCGGGGGCGGGGGCGGGCAGGATGCCGACGTGGTTCCAGGTGTCGGGGACGGTGGCCCGCACCTGCCAGTGGCCGCAGCCGTACAGGGCCCGGGTCTGTTCCTTCTCGCTCCAGGAGGCGAAGGTGGCGGCCGTGATGCGGCGGGGGGTGCCGACCGGGGACTTCCAGGTGTGTTTGGCGTAGGCGAAGGTGCGGTCGTACTCGATGAGTTGGGGCAGTTGTTCGGGCACGCGGGGCGGGAGGATGAGTTCGTTGCGTCCCTGGCCGGCGGTGGCGTGCAGCAGGCCGCGTAGTTCCTCGGACAGGACGGGGAAGCCTTCGGCGTGCTGGCCGCGGGTGGGGATGGTGCGGGTCCACAGGTCACGGCCGGTCTGCGACGGGGAGCCCATGATGACGGCGTCGCTCCAGTGGCGGCGCAGTGCCTGCCACAGCAGTACGAACGCGTCCCGGACGGTGGCCGGGTCGTCGCCGGTGTCGAACCACTCCCCCACCGAGCGGATTTCGACGTGGCTGTCGCCGTTGTCGCGCTGGTAGCGGCCGACGGGATGGCGGGCGTGGACGAAGTGCCCGGCCATCCGGTCCTTGCCTCGGCCGGTGTCGGTGCGCCAACCCGGCGTGGGGGCATTCAGCCAGGCCGCGACCGCATCCCGCAGATACGGATAGCGGTCGGCGTCACGGTGCCAGGGGTCACCGGCGGTGATGTAGATGCGCTCCGTGCCTTCGGGCAGGGTATGGAAGACGGCGGTCAGAATGGCGGCGACCGAGGTGTCGGCCAGATCGAGGCGGTAGGTCTGGCTGCGGTGCACCAGCACGCCCGTGTCCGTGTCCAAGAAGACGGTGGAGCGGGCCTGCTGGGTGAAGTTCGGCGGCGTGGAGAGCAGGTTCGGGGTGTGGGTGAACCAACTGTTGCCCGCTGCTCCCTCGGGGATCGACGGGAGGGCACGCGGCGCGTCCGAGGCTTGAGGCTTCGCGAAGGCAGGGTCCTTGGCAGGAGCAACCGAAGGCGGGACAGCGGCGGGCGGTGCCGGCGGGGCGGCGGCCATCGCGGGCGCCACCGCTCCTGCAGGGGCGGGGGGATGGGGTGAGCTCTTCGTGCCGTCAGCAGCTGGGACGTCCGGCTCGGAGTGGGCCGGGCCAGTCTCGGCCGTGGTGAGGCGGTCGGGGGCCAGCGCGGAGGCCAGGGCGACGACATCCGCCAGGCTCAGTCCGGCCGCCGGGGCGATCCGTTCCGCCTTCGCCTTCCCGTACCCGGCCAGCTGTGTGATCTGCCGGTCCCGCTCGGCCTCCAGCTTCGCCAGGGCGGCCCGGGCCTTTTTGATCTCGTCCCGTACGGTGCGCAGTTCGGCGAGGGCTGCGGTGTAGCGCTGTGCGTCCATCAGGCTTCCTTGTCCGGACGGCGGGCGGCGGGTGCGGGGACGTAGGCGATCGCCCCGCCCGAGTGAGAGACAAGCCGGCTGCCCAGCAGCACATCAGCGAGCATCCGGTCGGCCTGTGAAGAGGCAGTCACGTGATGGACGGGCGTGGCCAGGTCGGTGACGTGGCCCGCCAGCCGCGCGTGAGGGAAGACATAGCGGCCCTGAGCGTTCTTCTCCCAGGCCTCCAGGCCGGTCAGCACTGCCACCACGTAACCCGACAGGGTCACCGGCAGGACTCCGGCAGCCGCCACGCTCGGCGCATCGCACCGCCACCAGCCACGCAGCGCCTTGAGGAGATCCTCGGGAGCGAGGGAAGCCGCAAAGCCGATCCAGTTCCGGTCCGGCTCCTGCACCTGCTTGGCCGCGTCGACCCGCAAGACAGCGATCTCTTGAGCATCCAGCCGATCCAGCGGGGCATGCCGACGCTGACCGAGTGCCCGGACCACATCAAGCGGAACCATGACACGCACACCACGGCGGGACAGGCCCGGCAGCAGTCCGGCGTGCACGAGACGGCGGAAGGTGGTGATAGCGCAGCCGAGTTCTTGTGCAGCCTGTCCGGTCGTCAGCAGCATCCCACCCACCTCCTCCATGCAAACTCTGATATCTGATTAGGCATGAAGATTAACGGAGTCCTGAGGACCCGTCAAAGACCATGCGGCCGGACCCCACCCATCAAGCTCAGCCCTCCTGCCCACCGTCGGCTCCATGACGGAGGCGAACGAAGCAGCCGGTCAGGCCATTGATCCCGCGCAGATGAGAGCGAACAATCACCTGGGGGTAGCGAATACGGACGAGGTGGCCAACCCGTCGGTCTGATCCCGCGGCAGACCACCGGGCCTCTAGCGGTGGGCCCGCCACGCCATCCCTTCCTGTACGGCGTCGGTGGTCACCCCCCACGACAGTTGCCACCGACCCGTCTATCGGCACACCGGACACAGGTTGTCGTCGTTGTCCTCGTATGGAACGTCAGCCAGAGCAAGATGGACGACCCGGCACGAGGTGCACAGGTCTCCCCCGCAGCTGCGACAGCCAACGTAGCACCCGCCCGCGTACTCGTAGCGCCGCTTCTCGACATATGGGTCGTTGCACCTCTTTTGCTGTTCCGGCTCGGCCTCGGGGTACAGCGTTGCGACTTGGTAGGTGTCCTTCAGCTTGACCTGCGTGAGGTCCCGGCCTTCTTGGAAGACTCGTCACCACTCTCCTTACAGGTGCAGTTCGTCAGCGCCGCATACCTTCACGAGGGTCAGGCCTTCGTCGTATGCCTTGTAGGCCTTGGACCATAGGTTGGCGAAGGCTTGTGAGCGGATGATGTGCATCCAGTCGGGACGGCGCAGATCCCTGTTGGATTTCGTCTCCTCCATGGTGGAGACGAAATCGGAGTACAAGGCTTTCACGTACTCCAGCGTGACCGCGTCGTCCTCGTCGAGGGCGCGGGCCCGTGCGTCACGCAAAGTGGCACGGAACTTCTCAAGCAGGTTCTCGGTGGATCCGGACGTGTAGGACTCGTGGATGACCGGTGGGTCACACAGTGCGTACTTGGAGCTCGATAGCCGCAGCAGGAGCCGCAGAGTGGACTCGGTAATCCAGACAGGTCCAGGTTCAAGGCCCGGCCCGAGAGGGTTGGGCAGGTAGGCGCCGTGTTCCCAGGCTGTGGGGGTGACGAGATGGATGCCAGCGCGACGCGGTCATGCAGGTGAGGGGCAGTGGGCTGGAGCTGGCCGAGGGGAAGATGGGTCTTCAAAGCGGCTAAGTAGGCACCGTTGATGTTGAGCGCCGCCACTGGGTCCGTCTGGTCTGGTGCCTGTGGGCGCTGCCAGTCGGGACGCGCCTCCCAGACGCGGTCAGGCGCGTGCGGGGACGGCTTGCGGAGTGTCTCGGGCAGTGCGGGGTGGCGGACGATGTCGTACCGGGCACCGATTCGACACGCGTCGAGCAGCCGCAGGGCGTCGGGGATTGTGCGTGCGGTGAGTGCTGCGATGGCTTGGCGCTGATCGCCGTCGTGGGCGGCCAGGGCTGCGGCGACGGTCTCCCCGATCAAGTCCTGGGTGGTGTTGGAGCGGTGTGAGGCACCGGAGCGGGGGTGTGGGATCCGGGGCTGTGGTGTCTCATCAGGCTTGGGAAGGCTGAGGGCCGGCAAGGGGGTGGCTGCCTCGGCGCACTCGGCAGCGGTGAGGCGTTGCGGATAGCCGTCCACTTGCTGGCTGGCCGGGTTTCCGCACAGCACGCAGAAGGTGTGTTGTGGCAAGAGTTCGGTGGACGTGTCGGGCGCCGGTTGATTGAGGGCGAGGTTGGGATCCTCGGCGGCGCAGGTGCAGGCGTGCGTGAGGAAATAGGCGTAGGCGGCGCGGACGGGTCCTTGCGGCTCGGCGTATCCCTCTTCCCATGCGTGGAGTGTGGCGGGGCTGATGCCGATCGCGTGGGCTACTGCATCAGCGGTGAGGGCGAGACTGGTACGCAGACGGCTGCGTTCGGCGGGCGCGGGCAGAGGAGGGCGCGTGGCGAGGAGGTCGTCGATCGCGGGGTATCTGCTCATCGTCTGTTCTTTCTCGATATGGCGGGAGGCGGGAAATGAGAGGAAGCGGCAGGTGCTAGTGGCGTGGGCGGTGCTGCCCCTCTCTCCGGTCCGTGAGCCGGAGACTCTTGCCAGCGCCGCGCGCCAGGGCTCGTCGGCGTTGCTGGTCCACGAGGCCGGGTCAATGTCGGGGCAAGAGGCGCTTGCCGAGGGCTTACATGAGGCGCGGTAGGCGGGCGCGGCAGCCAGGGGCGGGGTAGGTGGTGATAGGCCCCGGGAGGTGACCCGCCTCGCCGGCTTCTACTGAGATTCCGGCCGTGATGTCGCGCGACGACGGAGCCTCTGATCTGGGAATCCCGTCACCCGTCCGGCAACATGACGTCGAGATCATCAGTAATGGCTCATCGCATTGCTGCCCGTGGTGCACAGTGCTGGCAGGGTGAGCCTGTCACCGGCGATAAGCGGGCGCGTGCGCATATGTGCGGGGCCGCGGTAGCGGCATTGGCACCAACAGGGCAGGCACGCAAACGGTGTACGAACCTGATGTGTACCTGGCACGGATGGGGACACGTCTCGAACCTAGAGCGGGCTCGCAGTGCGACGTGATCCTTTCGGTCATTTGTTCCTATGCGTTGCCCGGATTCAACGCGTGTAGCACGCGATGGTCCGCCGTCTGTCTGTAGTCGACGGGCCCTGGCTGGAAGTCCGGCTCGTTGCTGGCCACCGGCAGGATATTCCGCCTCACCTTGACGTTCGAAATGTCATCAGCGCAGGTTAGAGCGCACTTTTGACGGGCAAGAGTGGGAGCTCTGATTTGCTTCCTTGCGCATGAGAGGGGCACTGTAGAGGCAGGGTCTGACAATGCGTCGGTGCGACCGGTGCGGCGGATATGGCGCGAAGTTTCGGCTACCGCCCGGTACCGCAACCAGACGCTGCATGTGCTGCCGGAAGGGTGCGCCAGGATGCGCCTATGAGTCTCACCTCGTCCCTCAAGGAACCGACGTCAGCGATGTCGCAGTTCCTCACCGAGCATCTGCCGGGCGTCGATGATCTGTTATCTGACTACCGCAGGCGCCTGGTCCGTTATCCGGCGCCGGTGAGCCCCGCCGCCGGCTTGGGGCAGCGACCGGAGTACCGGATGCTGGGTCACACGATCGACCACCGGCTGCGGATCAGTCTCGGAGCGCCCACCGGCCAGCCGATCAAAGAAGGGATCGTGCGGGCGGCTATCGACGACGGCGGCTGGCCGGCTCCTGACGTCATCAGCACGGTGCAGGCAGCGGGTCCGGTGTTACTGAAAGAACTGGACCAGTACGAAAGCAGCGAAGGCCAGCCGCTGGCGTGCGACTCCGAGACGGAGGACCGTCTGGTGCGGCTGTGCCACGTCGCCTCGAGCTTCGAAGCGATCTTCCGCCACGTGGGATGGATACGCAGCAACAGCCTGGGCTCCAGCCGGCCAGGCGCAACGCTGGATGAAATCGTCGATGCCGTACCGCCCTACATCGTCGACGACATCCGCCAGCAGATGAGGTTGGCCGCACATCCCGGCCCCTTCGACGGCCTACGGCAGCTGCCCGCCGCGCAGCGCGTCTGTGGGCCCGTCTTCGACGGCAGCCTCCATGTAGGAGGAGCCGACGCCGACTTCATCCTCCGCGGCCAGTTGATCGACTGTAAAGCCACTATCCGCCCCGAGCGGATGGGCCGCGCTGAGCTCTACCAGCTCGCTGGCTACCTTCTGCTGGACTACAGCGACAGCTACTCCATCGACTCCGTGGGGCTGTATCTGTCCCGCCAGGGCGCCCTCATCGACTGGAACGTCGCGGACTTCCTTGGCTTCATGGGCGCGCAGCTCGAGCTGCCCGACCTGCGCGCCGCCTGCCGGTACGCGCTGACCGACGGCGCGGCCGGCACACCCCCGCCGCCGGAGGTCCAGCGCCGCCCACTCCCCCGCCCGCGCAACGCACCCCCGGTCCAGGGCGCCCTCTTTGGCGACCTGTCCTGATCCACTGCGGCTACTCCAGCTGGCCCTACGGCAGCCGACAAGCGCAAAGGGCAGCGAGTGGAATGGCTCTTGCCTGCCTCTCGTGAACACTCATGCCGACGGCCGCTGCGCGACAGGATCTGCCGGGCACCCGGTCCAGGGCGAAGAACTACACGAGAGCTGAATGCCTTGGCGGGCAAGTCCGCGGCCGGTATGCGGCTGCAGGAAGGCCCCGCTTGCGAGTAAAGCCGCCGGGCGCGGCCCTGCAGGCGCTCAGATGGGAATCCTGCCCGTGTTCCGGGCGACGACAGCGCTCTCATCGGTGATGGCGCTGGAGCCGCTCTGCTTGCGCTCCTTGTAGCCGCGCGCCTTGTTGGTGTGAGCGCTGTGTGCGAGCCACGGCTCGCCGTCGTGGGCCCGACTGGCGTCTCCACGGCATGTGTCCAGACGCCTGTTCTGCCCTCCAAGCAGCGCCTTTCATCCCGTTTTCCCTGCATACATGAGAGTTGTTCGTGATCCCTCTGTCTTTCGAAGCACACCAGCAGGCTGATCCCCCACCGCCGCTGAACATCGGCCGTCGCTTCGCTGATCCGGCACGCATGCCCGCGCGGTTCATCCGCCCTGACGGCACCGAGCACGAACTGCCCTGGCTGGAGGCGGCTGGAGAACAGCGGCTGGAGGAGTGTCTGCCGGTGCGGCGGTTCCCCGTCTGCAAGGGGCGGCGCTCGGCGCCGGGCTGGTACTGGTCCGCGACCGACAGGTGCCTGGTGCACCACGGGTTCAAGGCCATGCGCACGCAGCTCATGATGCTGGACCACGATCCGGTGGTGACGGCTCTGGCCTGCCGGCCGGTGGAGCTGTCGTGGCACGGCCGGGGCGGCAGGACGGTGTCGCACGCGCCGCACCTGATGGCACGTCTGGCGGACGGCGGCGGATCGCTGGTGGACTGTGCGAGCCGGTTCGGGGCGGGGCGGCGACTGGTTTGGCGGGCCGCCCACCTGGAGGGTGCTGCGGCCGCGGCAGGCTGGCACTACCGTCTGATCGGACTGCCGCAGCCCGTGGTGGAGGCCAACGTGCGCTGGCTTGCCGGCTACTGGCATCCGCGGTATGCGCAGGACCGGTTGCCGGAGGTGGCCGAGTGTTTCCGGACACCGACAGCGCTGGCCGAGGGGGTGCGGTTGCTGGGTGATCCGATCGCGATGTGGCCGTCGGTGTTCCATGCACTGTGGGTGGGCGTGCTATGCGTGCCGCTTCAGCGCCCGCTGCACGAACGGACCGTCGCGGTGGCATGCACGGAGGACGGGCCGTGAGCCGGCCCCTGCTCAAGCCCGGCACTGTCGTGCGGTACGGCGGCCGGGAATGGAGCGTCGCGGGTATCGAGGCGTCCTCGGCGTCCGGTGCGCGGATCTGGCTTCCGGGACGGAGAGAAGAGCAACCTCACCTTTGAGGTGTGGACCACCGACGCCAGCGGCAAGGCCAAAAGCCGGGTCAAGTTGACCGACGCGAACGAGTACGGCGTCCTCGTCTCCCCATTCGTTGCCTCTGGTTCCAAAGCCCAGGTCACCGTGCCTACGGGTAAGTTGGTGAAGGGCGTGACCTACGTCTTCCATACCTCCGCGTATGACGGGTCGCTGTATGAGACGGGTTGGTCGCCATGGTCCACGTTCAAGGTCAACGTGCCCGCTCCGGCAAAGCCTGCGAAACCCTCGACTGTGGTGAACAACGGTAAGCCCGGGGAGTTCACCGTATCGCTGCCCGCCGCCACACGGCAAAGTGGGTGGAGTGGCAGCTCGATGCGACTGCGTGGGGACGCATGGACGCCGCGGGGAAGACCTCGGTGATCGTCGACACGGGTCTGCGGGCAGCCGTGAAATCCGCCCGAGTTGCAGCGGACCACGTCCTGGACGTGCGAACGGCAAACGACGGGGGTGCCTCCGCCATTGTGCCCATCCGGTTCTCCGGTAACGGCACTGGCAACGACAGTGGGAAGCACACGGTCGATCTCAAACTACCTGTTCCCGACCTCGATAGCCTCAACCCGGACCAAAAGAAGCAGGACGCCACGGGCGATGTGACACGGCCGTTGAAGACGTCGGCCGCCCCGGGCCTGGCTCCCAAAGCTCGGGAGCAGTGCGGTCCGGTGGATAAGAACGGCTACCAGGCGTGTTTGGGTCCTGCGATTGACCAACTTCCCCAGGAGGTCGAGACCACGCTCAAGCAGCAGCAGCGCGCCGCCGCCGTGGCGGGGGACGACAAGGGCGGAATGGTTGACTGGTGCGCCAGCAACACGTCCGGGGCTTTAGCGACCCGCACGGTCGAGTGCGAGGCCAAATCCCTCCCCCGCGATCTTGAAGCTGGACGGGAAGCCCCTTGGCACGGCGTACTTCACCTTGACGCGCGAGCTGAACCTGGATGGGTCTAACAAATTTACTCGGTGCGTCAATATCCACCCCATCCTCATCCCGCCCGTCTTTCGCGCGATCGAGATGGTCATGGCCGATCAGTTCTGCACCGGCCACACGCAGTGCGAGGACTCAGGTGAAGCCGAGTTGGCCGACTGGGACGGAAAGCCAATCTGGCAGTGCACCACCGCCACGCACGACGCCAACTTGAAGACGACCTGGACCTGGGACGAATCACAGAAGGATGCAACGTACGATTTCGAAACCGGCTTCCGTATCGACGGCTTGCTGATCGGCGGTAACGTGCCCGACGCGGGCCTGCAGACCGGCTACCAGTGGGGCATGGACGACCCGTCTGAGCTGCAGATGATTCGCTGCGACACCAAAACAGAGTATGGCAATAGTGGTTGCGTGTTCGTCAATGTCGCACCGAGCTAAAGTTTCAACGCCGTTAAATACCCGCAAGCCGCCGCACACGCCTGGCTGCTCCGGGAGAAGCTGCCCAACACGATGGGTGAACGGACTACGCAAACCCCGCTGTATTACCTACCCGGTGGCAAGTGCGCAGACGGCACGAAAAACCGGGACATCATCTGCGATGAAAGAGGCTGGACCGCGAAGAACGGCGACACGAGCGCCATGGACGGTGCCGGGGACCAAGCCAACTGCGACGAGTTCGCGTTCAACTCCACCTACAACGGTGGGGGCATGCCCAAGGCTGAGGATGGCCTGAACCCGGTCGGTTCCGGCAGCCAGTGTGTGCAGACCTACGCCAAGAAGGCCGACGACGGGACCGTACACCTCTACGACATCGATGGGCATGTGCCCACCTGGAAGGAGATCTGCGGCCGTTCCGCTATATCGGGAAAGCACAATCAGGGCTCGATGGCTGGTTTCGGCGGGTTCGCTAAAAATATGCGGCTGATGGACCGGGACCCCTACTGGCGCGAGACCAACATGAGAGGCGACTGCCAGGACAAGGACGGCGGGTTCAAATGCACGATGAGCATCAACAGGTAGGCGACCTACTGCCCTGGTAGAGCCCGGGGGGTGGTACGCCGGATGGCGGACCACCCCCCGGGCGCACACAACATCCCCTACCGCAGCGGCAACGCCACCGCGGGCAGCAGCCCCTCCTCCACGTCGGTGCGGCTGATGGAGATGCCGAAGTGGTCACCGACCGCCCGGTAAACAGCAGTCGCCCACTCGTTATCCCGGATCTCCCGCCATGGCCGAGGAGGGTTGAGCTTGGAATGTAGGGCGCCGGCGCGCGCCAGAGTCTCGTCGAAGGACGCCAGTTCTCTTGCCGGGTCTTCGGGGGTGGTGAGCCGATCCTCCAGCATGCCTACGCCGAACTCGGTCGTCCATACGACATCTGTCCCTGGCGGTGAGTAGGCGATCGCGCTGGGCGCGTCGTGGTGGTTGAGCGTCACACACACCAATGCCTCGTCCTCGCGGGGCACGGCCGCGGGTTCGCTGAAGTGGGCGAGGAACCAGGTGGCGGCAAGGCTATCCTCCAAGATGAACGTCCACTCCCCACAGGTGCCGAACATGCCAATCGACGCGGGGTCCGGTAAAGCAGGATGTGCGAACTGCCGGTAGGGCACCCTTTGGCCGATGGTGCTCCGATCCGCGCCAAGACGTAACAGCCAATCCTCCAGGGCAGGACCGCGTATCGCTGTCAGGGAAATCCCGGCACGCATACCAGATACGTCCTGGCCTGCTCGATCCTGGTAAGAGGCATACCGCCCCAGCCACCCTAGGCCACCATCAATCTGCGACATGCTCATAGCAACAACCCTAGCCACGGTCTCATTTAGAGGGACCGTCCCTTTCCGGCACACCGGCTCACATCGCAAGGCTGCAGACAACTCGGCGTCGGCCGGGCGTGGGGAGGGCTGCGCGGATGTCGCGGGCGGTGAGCGGGCCCACGAGAGCGGATACCGGGGCGTCGCGCCGCGAGAATCGGCATACTCTCTGATCTTCCTGCGGGAGAAGACTTGATTCCACTCACCGAAGGTGCGCGGCTCACAGGTCAATTGTTCTGTTTCCCGCGCGCGCCAGGGACCGCAGGGTGACGCAGGGAGGGTGGTCGGGTCGGCGGGCCTCGAAAGCTGATGCAGCCGTCGGCTGCGGAACCACATGGCGCATGTCAACGTCCGTCCAGACGTTCGCAAGATCATGAACCCTGACGGAGGACTTGCCCATGACGGCAACAACTGCCCGCGCTACCTGTACCTCACGCGGCACGGTGATGCCTCAGCGGACGAGAGCGCGCTGCCGGACAACGGCCGCCGTCAGGCCGTCCTGCTCGGGGAGCGGCTCCGCGGGGCTCCTCTCACGGCGCGATCCACCATGGCCCGCTCGCGCGCGCGAAGCAGACGGCGCAGCTGGTCTGCGAGCAGCTCGACGGTGTTCCCCTGCGGCGGTCCGGACCAGCCGGTGACTACATCCCCTAACAGAGCCGGCCCCAGCGCCTGTCGCCATACCGAAACCGATACTCGTAGCCTTTTTCCAGTCGCCTCCCATAACGGTACTTAGGGCTTCTCCGCCGGAACCGATCGTATTCGACAGGGAATATGCCTTAGTGGTCTTGTCGATTGCGCCTTCCGCTTCATTCGCAATCCCAGACACGCCGAAGAGTCCTCGCGGGCCGATGTCGTTGATGGGGTCGGCGGTGGCGTAGAGGTAGGGGGTGGTTTCCTGGCCTGAAGGGCCGGGTTGGGAAGCGCGCGAGGTGGGGGTCGTAGTAGCGGGCGCCCATCGTGTAGAGGCCGGTGGGCTCTTTGTAGGTGCCGGCGTACTGGCAGGGCTGAGGTGTTCGCTCGGTGGGAGTGGCCCGGGGCAGGCCGGTGGGGCCGTAGGCGTAGGAGTAAGTCAACTGGCCCTTTTTCATCGATCAGTCCGATGACCGAGCCGGTGGCGTCGGTCAGGTAGCAGAACTGGTGACCGCCCCGTGTCATGGAGTTGAGGGTGCCCGCCGGTTCACGGATTAATCCGGTGTCGGCGGCGTCGCCGGTGGTGGTGCTGGCCAGGCCGAGCGGGCCGTGGTGGAAGTGGGCGTCGCCGAGAAACATGTTCCCGCTCGAATCCGGCTATGGCGCGGTGTAAAGGTCCGACTGGCCGGTCGTGGCGGCCCGGACGGGGACGATGCATGTGTTGTCGGCGGGCACGCCTGCGTGCTCCTTGCCGTCGTCGTCCTGGTACCGCCAAGCGAAGCGCAGGCCTCGGGCGGACGTGATATCCGGGCCGTCCATGAGCTGGAAGTGCAGGTGGGGCTCCGAGGAGTTCCCGGAGTTGCCGCACTCGGCCAGCGGCTGGCCGGCTGCCACTCGATCGCCCACGACAACCTTCAGCGAGCGGCGCCTGAGGTGCGCGAACACCGCGTACACCCCGTCGCCTAGGTCGAGGACGAGGTGATTGCCCAGCAGGTGGCGGGGATGACCGAGGGATCGCACGAAACCCTCCACCAGGGTGTAGAGGACACCGGCCAGCGAGGAACGCGACAGGTGGTCCCGCTGCCCGTCCGTGGCGGTCACCACCCGGCCCTCTGCCGGGGCGAGCAACACCTCGCCGAAGGAGGGGTAGGACCGGGGGTGACGCGCCATCGGCCAGAGCCACACGGGGTCGGGCGCCGGGCGGCGAGCCAGGTCGATGGCGTAGGTCTGCGCGAGGTTGTGCGTATGGCTAGGCACCTTGGTGGCGGGCCCATTGCGTGCCATCCAGCGACCGTTCACGGGGACATCGAGTGTCAGCGGCACGGCCTCGTCATGCGGCGGGCGCTGCGCGCGGGTCATCGCCCGTCGCATTAACATGCCGGCCACCAGCAGGGCGAGCCCAGTGAGCCATAACGGCCCGAAGCCCTTGTTGTTCACGAGGATGCACGCGGCGCCTGCGGCTATCACCAAGCCGTGACGTTTCCAGAGCGTCTGCAACGTGGGCCTCTCGTAGGACGAACCGGTGAAGGGTCCCAGAATTTCAGGCGCGGGCTCGGGATCGTAAGCGAGAGGCATAGGGACTGCGGTCTCGGCTCACCACCGGCCACGCTGACCTGACGACCAGCGGTCTACTCCTGCGGGAGACGCGGTGCGTCTCCGCAACCGCTATACGCGACGCGCGTGGTCCGGCGTACGGCGGGCCACCCCCACAGCGCCCCTTTAGATCGTCCTCAGGCTCCGGCGGTGCGGCGTCCTGGCGGGCGGTGCCGGCGCGGCTTTCTCGCGGGCGGTGCCGGCGACGTGGCAGGTGCCGCACACGAACACGTCCCCGCCGTTCCAGGCCGTCCGGTGCACGGTGGTCTCTCTTCGACGCTGGTCGATGCACTTCCCCCCGCACCGCTTACACACCGGACGCTGCGCCTCCCGCTCAGCGGCACGGCGCCGCTCCTCCTCCGCGTCGGCGCGGGCCTCCTGGTCGCGGAAGAGGACGCCGCCGTAGGGGTTGTCCATAGCGTCCGTCAGCGTCTGCTGGCCCCTGCGGCCCAGCCGCCGCCACAGCGCCGCGTCCGCGCCGTGCTCCTGGAACTGCTCCAGGGTGGTCACGACGACGTGCACCACCTGGCCGTAGTCCTTCGCCGTGAACCCCCGGTGAAGAATCCGGTACCGGCGCGGTGCCAACCGCATAGGCACCCACGACATGCTCACCGGCTCGTGAGGCCGTGCCGCGTCGGGAGCGTTCGGGGAGGACGGTCAGCCACTGGCGGGCTCGGCGCCCACGCCAACCGGGGCGCGGGTCGTACAGGGCGCGGCCTCCGGGCCATCGGGAGAGCTCGGTGGTCAGCGCGACGCCGTCGTCGCCTTCCTCGGTCCACCACCCGTTGATCCAACAGCAGACCGCCCAGCGGGCCGCCGACCAGTTCGGCGTAAGTCCGGTTTGAGAGCGAGCCGGGGTGGGGGTCGTCGTGCTCCGCGCCGTAGACCCGGCCGTTCAGCAGCTACTCGTCACCGTTCATCCGACAAGCCTTCCAGCCGGCACCGACAACGAGAGGCGTAAGACGGCGTCGGGCCCGGCCTGAGTAGCCGTGCCCTACGCGGGAGCGGCGCCGCTACTGGGCCTGGAAGGCGCCGCGGTCGATGAGACCCTGGATGTAGGACGGCCAGTCCCGCTCCAGGCTCGTGGTGATCGCGGCACGGACCCGTTCGGTGACGTGCTCGACCTCGCCACCGGGGTAGTACAGGCGCAGGCCCTCCAGCACGCGCCGAGGACCGGAAAGAGCCACCCTCGACCGGCGATCGCCAGTGAAGAGGAGTCGATTCGTGCAGCGGCAGAGCAGTCGATAGGGTGCCAGGTCACGACCGCACCCGGTTCGACACGGGCTGGTCGGGGCTCTGCCGCAGTTCGCGGCACCTCCACAGCTGCCATGCCGACACCTGCATGTCCGGGCCTTGGGGCGATCTTCACGGCTGGGCAGTCGGGACCCGGCCGACGGGTCAGGAGGAACGAGTGGCACAGATCATCGCCGAGGTCTCAAGGACGTTCAACGAGTTTCTGCTCTTGCCGAACCGAACCCGGACCGACTGCTCGCCCGCAACGGTCGGCCTGTCCACACCCCTGGTTCGGCACGTCGTGGGCCAGCAGCCGGCGATCGAGCTCGGCTCCCCGTTCACCTCCGCGATCATGCAGGCTGTGAGCACACCGGAACTCGCGATCGCGCTCGCGCGCAACGGCGGACTGAGCTTCCTGCACCACAACCAGTCGATCCAGGACCAGGCCGCAGCCGTCCGCCAGGTGAAGAACTTCAAGGCCGGGTTCGTCACCAGTGACACCAACGTCCGCCCGGACGACAGCCTTTGCCACCTGGTCGCCGTCATGCAACGCACGGGTCACAGCACCGCCGTGGTCACCCACGACGGCACCGCCGCCGGCCGCCTACTCGGCCTGGTGACCTCCCGCGACTTCCATCCCCAGCGCCACGACCTCGACGGACCGGTGAGCAGTCGGATGACCGCCATCGCCGACCTGCCCCACGCCAGCGCCGACACCACGCTCTCCGAGGCCAACGCACGGCTGTGGGACCAGCGGCTGGACTGCCTCCCTGTGCTGGACACCGAGGGCCACCTGCAGTATCTGGTGTTCCGGTCCGACTACGCGGACAACAAGCGGTTCCCGAACCAAGCCGTGGACCCTGCCAAGCGCCTGCGCGTGGGCGCGGGCATCAACACCCACGACTACCAAGAGCGCGTCCCCGCCCTGCTGGAGGCGGGCGCGGACGCGCTGTGCTTCGACTCCTCCGACGGCTACAGCGACTGGCAGGCACAAGCCCTGACCTGGGTGAAGAAGCACTACCCGGAGATCCCGACCGGCGGCGGCAACGTGGTCGACGGGGAAGCGTTCACCTTCCTCGCCGAGGCCGGCGCGGACTTCGTCAAGGTCGGCGTGGGCGGCGGCTCCATCTGCATCACCCGCGACCAGAAGGGCATCGGCCGCGGCCAGGCCAGCGCCGTGCTGGACGTCGCCGCCGCCCGCGACGCCTTCCGCGATCGCACCGGCGAGTACGTGCCGATCTGCTCCGACGGCGGACTGGTGCACGACTACCACGTGGCCGTGGCACTGGCCATGGGCGCCGACTTCGTCATGATGGGCCGCTACTTCGCCCGCTTCGACCAGGCCGCCGGCGCGAAGCTCCCGACTCGCGACGGCTTCGTGAAGGAGTACTGGGGCGAAGGCTCGAACCGGGCCCGCAATTGGCAGCGCTACGGCCAGGGCGCCCAGGGCCTGATCTTCGAGGAAGGCGTCGACGGCTACGTCCCCTACGCCGGTGACCTCAACGAAGGGCTCGCCCTGACTATCGCCAAACTCAAGACCACGATGGTGTCCTGCGGCTCCGCCACTCTTCCGGAATTCCAGTCCACCGCCCGGCTGACCCTGGTCTCCGACCAGAGCTTCCAGGAGAGCCACGCCAACGTCACCCTGCGGGACGCCCCGGCGACCATCGCCTGAGAGGCTGCCAAGAGCCACGGACCACTGGCCGGAGGGGGAATAGCGCACAGTCGGAATAACCCCCTCCCGCCAGTAGTGGCCGGGCTGCGCAGCGGCTGCTGCCCCGACCCGCAACCGGACAGCGCGGGGCACACAGGGCGGCATTTGATCACCAGCACTGTGTACAAGACGGCCCGTGACGAGGACGGAAACCACCGCTCCGAAGACGAGATTCGCGAAGTTCCTTGGGTGACCATCGCCCCCGTCGTGAACGCCATCCAGGTCCTGGAACGCATGGTGCCCCAAGGCAAGCTGCTGTTGGATCGCCACGCCCACGACCTGCGTGGCACCAGGACCGGCGCCGGCTCGCTCACCGTGCACAGTCTGGGCGTCCGGGTGGAGAACCTTCATCACCTGGGCCAACCAGAAGGCAGCAGTCCGCAGGCTGGCCCACGAGGCCATCCCGCCGGACCCGAACGGCAGGATCGGCACCGAACGGTTTCGCCGGAGCCTGGCCTGGCACATCGCCCGCAGCCCCGGCGGCCTGGTCGCGCTCGCGATCAGTACGGCCATCTGCGCACTTGCGTAGCGGCCGGATACGCCGCGCGCAGCAGGGACGGCATCCACAACCTCCTCGACGTTGAGACGGCCCGCGCCACCATCAACACCGTCGCCGACCTGAATGCCGCGCTGAGGACGGCCTCGGCATCTGCGGGCCAGCCGCCCGCCGGGCCATCAACGCTGCCGCCACCGCGCCCCCGTACACCGGCACCGTCATCACCCGCCCGGCAGGCCCGCCAGATACTCGCCAACCCCCACCTGGCCGTCTACGACAATCCACACACCGGTGATGTGCGCATACAAGCGTGACAAGGCTCTATGCCACCGCGGCCTCAAGGACGCCCCCAGCCTCGACCAGTGCGTCCCCGTCTGCGCGAACATCACCCGCACCGATGAGCACGCCGCCTGCCCCCGGCTCCGCGCCACCGCGCTTGACCAGCAGGCAGGCCAACTTCCCAGCCCGCCGGCGAGCGCCTGCGCGACAACGCCGACGCTCACCACCGCACCCGTACCACCCTCCAGACCGGCACGGCATGAGCCCCGCACCCGACGAACGCGACCGTATCCGCGCGGCCATGGACCGCTCCTGCAGGGCACCCCGCAGCACTCCAACGGCGCGCTAACGGCCGGCGCCCTGGCCCAAGAAGCGGGCGTACCGCGCAACGCATTCACACAGCACCATCTGGATCTCAAGAACAATTTCCACGCGCAGGTCAAAGAAAGAGGGCAACCGACCGATGCCGAGGCCCGGTTGCGCCTGCAGGTCGTACGACTCAAGGAGCTCCGGCAGAAGGACAAGACCGAGCTGGCCCAACTACGCACCGATGTGGAAGCACTGGTGCGCGTGGTCAACCAACTGGCGTCGGAGAACCGGCAACTGCGCGAGGCCCCAGCCTCCCATTCAGTCATCCGCGCCTTTCCCGTCCGCTGACGGTCCACCACGCACACCTGCCCGACCTGCCACGGCGCCCGCCTGACGCCCAAGCCCGCTGGCTACCCCTGGGCGGGCGCCTACATCTGCTCGAAGTAAAAGGACCGGATGAAGCAGTCTCGCGGCTGGCCAATCGCGAACAGGACGCAGCCGCGCACGGATTGGGCGGTCAGTGAACCGTCTTGGGTTCGGGAAGCGTGATCCCCGGTGGAGTGGAGCGGGTCACCGTCCGCGAAGCCCGGCGGATAGCGCGAGATGACACGGATACCCTCGGGTCGGAGCCGATGGGAAAGGACGTCGGCGAAGCCTGCCTGGGCGGCCTTGGCCGCGTAGAACGCGGGGTGTGCCTGGGAGCGGTGGTTTCGGGCTTTCGCGGCGGAGGAGACCACGTTAACCACGTCCGCGCCAACAGAGGCGCGCAGCAGCGGCAGGTTGTGTTTGCCCGTCAGCAGTGTGCCGGTGGCTCCGGCGGCGATGGTGTCGGTGATCGCGTCGGCGTCGGCGTCGGCGTCCCACAGATCGGTGCCTTCCAAGTAGCGAGCACCATCGTTGATCAGCACATTTACGCGGTCGGCGTGGGCAGCGATCCTCTCCGTGAAGGCCCGGATGGAGGCCGGGTCGGCCAGATCGCAGGCGAACGCGCGACTCTCGCGCCGCTGTCGGTCGCCACCTCATCGGCCACCCTGTGTGCCGCAGCCAGAGCACGTGCGGACACGAACACGCGCGCACCCAGCCGACCTGCCAGCAGGGCCAACGCTCGCCCGAACTCACGCCCGGCCTCGGTGATTACCACTGTGCGCCCAGTCAGATCCACAAGCGCACACCTCCTTCTCCATAGGGTCTGTCTCTTCGAGCACGATCGGAGCCAGACGAGGAGTGCGTTGGCGGTCACGGTGCAGGCTCCTACTCAAGTCCACCGAGGTGGAGGAGTTCCTGAAGATCACCAAGTTTCGCGGACGACAGGACTCCCGCCTGCTCGACCAGGTCCTTCCGGGTCAAGGTGACCAGCCATGTGCAGGGGATGAGGCCGGGGCGGGGGAATGCGACTCGCAGCACGCCTTCAAGAGGAAGTCCTTCGCAGGCACCTACTGCCAGCTCAGCGGCCACCCCGCCGAGTTCGATGCCGGCGGGAGCGACGACCTGCATCGCCCGGAACTCGGACGCTTCCCCTGACAGCAGTACGACCGGCCGCCGCTCGTCGATATCCGCCCACCAGACTTCGCCACGTTGCACAGGTCCTCCTTGCATAGAACGGCGGGCGAACTTTGTGGTGCGCCCCGGTTCGAACACCTCATCGTCGGCCCTATCCGTGTGGGCTCCGGCCGATCATGAGCACAGCCAGATAACGCCAGCGGCGGCGGTGACAGTGCCGAAGTAGACGTATCCGCACTTGTCACAGCGGGTGGCCACAGCTGTGAACTGCTTCAGTTTTCCGATGGCCCGCTCCACTGAGCATGTCTGGGCAGGATGCGAGCATCACCCGGCCATTTCAGAGGGACGCCATCACGGTCACCGGCGCCGGCGCCGGCGCCGCTCGGGTCAGGGGGCCAGGACGGTCTTGCCGGCCAGCTCTCCGGCGGCAGCCGGGGCGCGGAGCGCGGCCGGGTCGGCACGCAGCCGCTCGGCCAGGTCTCCGCCCTCGACCTGGGCGGCCAACTCGGCGATCCGGGCGAACCGACCGGCAGCACGGGCGTGAACCGCGGCCAGGTCGGCCAGTGGCAGCCGCTCGGCCACCTCGATCACCAGCTCTCCGGCCTCGACGCGGGCGACCAGTTCAGCGAGTTGGGTGACGTCGCTGCGCCCGAACACGTGCACCGCGCGCACCCCCCGTCCGGCATCCTGCGGGCCTGGAGTGGTGACACTGACGAAGGCTCCGCCGTCGGCAACCAGGTCCACCAGCTGCGCGTTTTCCTCAGGACCGGCGGGAGCCAGCTGCAGCACCACATCGAAGTGCCGCCCGGCCAGCGCCTGCACAACGGGGGTCACGGCATAGTCGACGATCCGGTCAGCTCCGTAGGAACGGACACGGTCGCGGCTGCGCGCACCGGCGGTCGCAGTCACGATGGCACCAGTCTGCGCGGCAAGCTGGACGGCGTACCCGCCCACTGCGCTGCCCGCGCCGTTGATCAGGATGCTCTGCCCAGGCTTGAGGTCGGCGTGTTCGAACAGGGCCTGCCATGCCGTCAGCCCGACGAGAGGCAGGGCCGCGGCGTCGGCCAGCTCGACAGTGCGGGGGGCGGAGGCCAGCGCCTCGGCGGAAACGGCGACGTATTCGGCGGCGGCGCCGGGCGCGTCCGCCGGCAGCAGCGCGACCACCGCGTCTCCCACCCTCCAGCCGGACACCCCCTCGCCGATCGCGGTAACGACTCCAGCCAGGTCGAGGCCGGGAATGTGCGGAAAGGCCAGGGCGAGCATGTCCTGTCGCAATCCCGCACGGAGGCCGGAGTCCGCGTCGTTGTACGAGGTGCCGGCCACCTGCACCACGACTTGGCCCACATCTGGCACCGGCCGGTCTGCCTCCTCGTAGACGAGGACGTCGCTGCCGCCGTAGGAGTGGTAACGCACTGCCTTCATGATTTCTCCTCTTCGCTCGCTTGAATGGCTCATGGGCTATCTCCCTGGCAGGTCAGCTGGTGAAGGACTCACGGCCGAGGTGGCCCCACGCCATGCGGCCAGGGCGCGGTAGGCCAGGTCCGCTGCGTTGGAAGGAATGACGTCCGCGGTCGGGGGCCGTTGGTGTTCAGCGCAGGATGAGCGGGGTCGCGGATGTGAGGTGGGACATTTTCTCGGGTTGCGGACGTAGTAGAGGCCGGTGATGCGGGCGTCTTCGATACGAAGCGCCATGACGCCGTCGATCTCACCGTCCAGGCGGACGAGCAGTGCCGGGTTGCCGTTGACCACGGTCGGTTCGGTGGTGAGCGTGCTGTCGAGCTTGCCGATGCCGCCGGCGAACATCCGGGACACCCGCTCGGCGCCGGTGACCGGCCGCAGCGCGGCGTGTTTGATGCCGCCGCCGTCGCTCATCAGGACGACCTCGGGGGCGAGCACATCAAGGAGGGCCTGCGAGTCCCCGCTTTCGATCGCGCGGTGAAACGATTCCAGGACCGCCTGACCCTCGTTCGAGGAGACCACCCGGCGGGGTCGGCGGGCACGACGTGTCGGCGGGCGCAGTGGGCGATCTGGCGGACGGCCGCGGGGCTCTTGTCCACGGCAGCCGCGATCTCGTCGTAGCCGATGTCGAAGGCTTCACGCAGCAAGAAGACGGCACGCTCGGTCGGTGCCAGCGCCTCAAGGACGAGCATGAGCGCCATCGACACGCTCTCGGTGAGCTCGATGTCCTGGGTCACGTCCGGCGCGGTGAGCAGCGGCTCGGGCAGCCAGGAGCCGACGTACGCCTCCCGCTGGCGCTTGATGGTGCGCGGCCGGCTGAGCGCCTGGCGGGTGGTGATCCGGACGAGGAAGGCGCGCTGGTCGCGTACGTGGCCCGGGTCGGCCTTGACCCATTGCAGCCAGGTCTCCTGGAGGACGTCTTCGGCGTCGGCCGCCGATCCGAGTACCTCGTAGGCGACGGTGAAGAGCAGGTTGCGGTGGGCGAGGAACGCGTCGGTCGCCGGGTCAGTGGCGTCGTCGCTTATCTCTCGTCCCTTCTCCTCGTCCTTCGCAGTCGGGCGTGGCGGCCGACCGCGTTCGCGTGCGTCCACAGCAAGACCCTCCACAGCACCCACCCGATCAGGCTGCCCGGTCGGCTGTGGTCGGTGTCCCGGCGCGGTGGGCGCGCAGCATCTGCTTGCGCTTGGCGACGCCTCCCGGCATGCGGTGCAGCCTGAACGAACCGGGCTTGTGCGCCTCCCCGGCCAGGTGCTTGGGGATGCCCGTGCAGACCATTTCCTTGATCCGGGCGCCTAGGCCGTCGTCGATGTGCAGCCACACCGCGACGTCGGACCTGTTGGCGAACTGATAGATGCCCGCGCTTCGGCCCAGGCTGATGCACTGGGCGTACATCGACTGGTGGAGTTTCTCCGGCTCCTCACCCGCGAGCCGGCTGAGCACCGTGTCGGCGGCCCGCGCGCCCAGCGGCAACGCGTTGAGGCAGCTCATCCGCAGCGGCAGGCCGGACGGTGCCGCCGAGTCCCCGGCCGCCACGATGCGCGCATCGTCCACGCTCGTCAGCGTCTCGTCCGTACGCAGGCGACCCACCGCGTCAGTGCTCAACCCGCTGCGCGCGGCCAGGTCCGGAACGCCGAAACCGACGGTCCAAACGGTGACCTCGCTCGGCAACTCACGGCCGCCGGCGAGCCGCACGGCATCGCGGGTCACCGTCGTCACCTTCGCGTCGGGGCCGTCGATGACCGTCACACCGAGCTTGGCCAGCCGCCTCGCAACCGAGCGCCGGCCCCGCGTGTGCAGGTACGGGCCGAGCACGCCACCACACACCAGGGTCACCGTACGGCCGGCCTCCGCCAACTCGGCGGCGGTCTCCATGCCGGTGGGACCGGCGCCGACCACCGTAACGGGGGCCGTCTCCGGCGTGGCGTCGGTGACCGCACGCAACCGCTGCGCCGCCTTCAGGGTTGCGATCGGGTAAGCGAATTCAGCCGCCCCCGGCACGCTCGGTTCGGCGCTGCCACTGCCCACCGCGTAGATCAGGTAGTCGTAGCCGAGCGTGCCGCCAGCCGACAGCGTCACGCTGCGCTCGGCCGCCTCGATCCGGGTCACGGAATCGACCACCAGCCGGACCCGCTCGGCCAAGACGTCCTCGTACGCGACGACCGCGTCGTCGGACCCGCCCACCAACTGGTGCAGGCGAACCCGGTGGACAAGGTCCGGGCGCGGGTTGATCAGCGTCACCGTCACGTCGTCGCGCAGCGTCAGCCGGTTCGCCGCCATCACGCCCGCGTATCCGCCACCGATCACGAGCACATGCGTGTTCCCAGTCATGGCGCCTCCTTCGGTTCCAGGTGTTCGGCCTTAAGTCACCGCACGGCCGGTCGCTGTGACAGGTTGTGACTCAGATCACTTCACTGGGCTCGACCGGAGCTGTGACCGCAGCGGCTCAACAGGGTGGGTCAGGCGACGGTTTCAAGAGCGACACGGTGATTCGGCTTGTCCTCTCACCCAACTCACGGCCGTCAACAACCCCATCAGCCGCGGCGATTAGTGCCTGACGCTGTCGGGGATCTTGGTAACCGGGGTTGTCGATCATGATGAAGATGCCGGGTAAGTGGTCTATCTCTGCTGTTCAAAGACCTATCGAAGAGGCTGGGGACTCGCTGGAGTACGCGGCAGCGACCTGGTGATTGTTGGGCGAACGCATCGTTCGGGCTCTGTGGGGTTGGGGTTTTTGTCGTGACTGGTGCGTCGATGGCGTTCACCCGTTTGTGGTAGCTGCTCCAGGAACCACGGCCCTCGTATTCCGAGCGGGTGGGACGGTTGGCGCCCGCCATTTGGGAGGTCCGAGATGTGCGTTCGCTCCCTTATCGGCTGCGTGGTTCCCGAGTTGACGGTGCGGGTGGCGCGGGCGTGCGATCCGCATGGCACCACGGCGATGGCGATCCGTGACCATCACAATGGTCTGTGGAGTGATGAGGACTTCAAGGAGTGGTACCCGCGCGACGGTAGGCCGGGCCTGTCGCCTGCCCAGTTGGAGACCGTGTCGGTCCTACAGTTCTTGCTGGAACTGTCCGACCGGCAGGCCGCCGAGTCCGTGCGCAGCCGGATCGACTTCACATACGCCTTGGGTAGGGAGCTGGAAGACCCCGGCTTCCACCACAGCATGCTCACCAACTTCCGCGAGCGCCTGACTGAGGAAGACCGGGCGGACAGACTTCTCGGCTTGGCGCTGGAGAACATCCGGGCCGTCGGCCTGGTCCGCGGGCGCGGCCGGCAGCGCACCGACTCCACCCACGTCCTGGCCGCGGTCCGACGGAGGCACCTTGTTCTGGCACGATGTGGACCGCTCGGGGACGGACGAGGCGGCGGTGCTGGGCCCGGAAGACAGCGTCTGCGGCGCGGAGTTCGGGTACGAGGGGGGATTGTTCCCCGGGTACCTCTGCCTCGCGGACCTCTCCCCGGATGCCCGCGAGGTGGTGACGTCGGCGAACGGGCGCGTGAGGGTTCGAGAGCCGGCGACGGGCCGGGAGCGGAAGTTGCCCGGCCGGACGCCCCCGGTGGACGGGGTGTGGTTCGGGCCGGACGGGAACACACTGGTGGCTCAGCGACGGGCCGGCGTCGGGCAGAGTGCGGCGAGTCCTACGTGTTCGCGAAGGAACAGGAGTTCCTCGCGGTCTCCCGCGACGGCAGAACCTTGCTCCGCACCGTCGACAAGAACACCGTGGGCATCCTCCACCTCGACCGGGCGCTCTGGAAGAAGGAGCTGTGCGACACGGCGTGGGCGAGTGTGTCGGCGGTGCGCGTCAAGTTTTTGATCTTGGTCGTCTAGCACGTCAGGCGCACCGCTTGGGGGAGGAAGGCGCTGATGGTCGTGCCGCCGGACGGGGCTGGGGTAACCGCGGTGGCGCGGGCGAGGTGGTTGACCATGGGTCAGCCGAAGCCTCCGGTACCGCCGTTGAGGTCAGGGGTGTGCATGCGTGGTGCCTGCGGGCTGCGGTCACGCACAGCCACTTCGATGCTGTTCGGGTGAGCGGTCAGCTACAGGGTGCAGGTGCCGCCGCCGTGGCGCAGGGCATTGGTGAGGAGCTGCGAGACGACCAGGATCACGGTGTCGGCGGTCTCGGCTGGGATCGGATGTACGAGACCTTCGAGGAGGGTTCGGGTGCTGTCGCGTACATCGGCGACGGATGTTGCGGAGCGGGCGGGTGTGACAGTGACGCTCATCGTGTCCAGCAGAACCACCCCTGGCCCCTGCATCGTCATGCCCGGTTCCGTGTGAGCAGTGCTTGTGCCCGACCTGTGGCCCGTCAACCCCGCGGTGCCATCGTTCGAGGTCGGTTTCCTCACTACCGCACGCGCGAAAATCTATGCTGACTGGAGTAGACATTGGACTGTGGTCTGGTTATGGTTTCTCTCGTAGCCCAGGAAGTCAGCAGGGCTCGGCAGAGACGAACTGCCGGGCAGCAGTACTAGTAGTTGCAGTTGGCAGCACGGTGCGGTGGCGGAGTTTCGAAGCCAGGATTGTTGCAGGACGGCGACGGGACTGGCGACCGAACCGGGTGGCCCGCAGTCATCAGGGGCCGCCGTGAGCAGTACCGCAGTATCCGCAAGTGCAGGATGCATGACCCAGTAGCGAAGTCAGTGAGCAGCACCTCGGTGAAGGCGTCGGCTGCGGGCGCGCGCACCGGGAAGTTCGGCAGTGGGGTTCTAAGCCAGAGCAGATGCAGGACGGGCGACGGGGCTGGCTGCCGAAGAGTGGCGCTTACTCAGGTCACCGAGTAGTTCGCATCACCAGCAGTAGGTAAGTGATCCCAGAGGGAAGAACGGAGGAGCCCCGCGCCATCAGGATCGCCCGGGCGGAAGTCTAGAGCCCGGGTACCGCAGGACATCGCGATAGTGAGGTGGTCTCCGGTCAAGCAACCGCGATCCCCGCACCCCCGACAGCATTCCCGTCGGGTCAGCGGAAACAGAAGGCCGGCGCAGTACCAGGGCCGGCAGATGGTGTAGCAGTTCCTTCGGGGCCCTGGTGCCATAGGCACCGGGGCCCCTCCACGCGTTCCACAAAGAGGTGCGATGACAGCAGACGACTCCTTCGGCCGTCTCGATGACGACGACTACCCCGCCTACACCATGGGCAGGGCCGCCGAGATGCTCGGCACCACCCAGGGCTTCTTGCGCGCCATCGGCGAAGCCCGCCTCATCACCCCCCTGCGCTCCGCAGGCGGCCACCGCCGCTACTCCCGCTACCAACTGCGCGTCGCCGCCCGCGCCCGGGAACTCGTCGATAACGGGACCCCCCATTGAGGCCGCCTGCCGCATCATCATCCTCGAAGACCAGCTCGAAGAAGCCCAGCGCATCAACACCGAATACCGTCACGCCGCGGAATCAGCGAACCCACCGACCGCAGCCTAAGACGGCCAGGACCTCCCCCACAGCTTCGCTGCCACCACCCAGCATGCCGCCCGGAACACCGAGCGTTCCGGGCAACTCCGTCTTCAGCGAACCTTGAACCGACAGCGGCCGGCCCCTGAACGAAGCGCCAAAATTACGCCCTTCGGGCCGTACGGCGACAAGATCGAAAGCGACAACGCCGACCCGGACACCGGCCGCACGGTCCACTGACGCCTGTGATGTCACAACCACTGACAATCCCGCGTCGGCCGACAAAGCGAGTACGCGCGTACGGCGACCCTGTGCTGAGCGCTTTCGACCTGGACTTCTTCGACAACGGTCAGCGCCGCCGCAGCTCGTTGGGCTCCGAGTGGGACGTCCGGTTCGAGCACGTACCGCCTGTACGCGGGTTCCGGTGGAACAAGGGCGACCACAGCTTCGCGGGCTGGTACTACGCGGCGACCACGTCGGCTACGAGTCGTGGCTGGAGCGGGACCGACTAGTCTTGCTGGACTTCGCCCCGGATGTGGTGGGGATCGCCTCACAGCCGTTCTGGCTTCACTGGCGCGAGGCGGAAGGGAAGCGGCGGCACGCGCCTGACTACTTCGTACGGCTGGCCGACGGACGCGCCCGCGTGGTCGATGTCCGTGCCGAGGACAATGCCGACGAGCGGACCGCGGAAGCGTTCGCCGCGACCGAGCGGGCCTGTTCGGCGGTGGGTTGGGAGTTCGCGCACGTCGGTGTTCCGGATCCGGTGTTCATGGCGAATCTGCGGTGGCTGGCCCGCTACCGGCACGGGCGGTGCGGCCGTGAGAGCGATGGCGCCGAGCGTCTGATGGAGGTCTTCCGGTCGGGATAGCAGGCATCGAACTGCGGCCTCCCGCTCCCATAGCAGGTGCTCTTCCAACTGAACTACATCCCGGGGCGGTTCGGGCATACTGTGCGCTCGTATGCGGCTGTAAACGCTGCTCGTGGACCTGGTGGGGGAATGCATGCACGCACGTCGTACGGCCGCTCTCGCGGCATCTGTGGCTCTTCTCGGCGGGTTAGCGGGGTGTTCCGATGATGGAGGTGATGGCGGGTCGTTCAGGTCAGCGCCGGAGACGGTATCGAGTGACGGTGCGCCGGTGAAGTCTGACAACGTGGAAAACGATCCGCCCCCAACTCCCAGGCCTGTGCCAACACTCGCCGTGGGACAGAGCGCGACGTTCAAGGTGTACAACCCCGACGACGACAGCGATGACGACAGCAACGCCGCCACGATGCAAGTAACGGTCGGCGGGCTGGAGTACATCACCGAGGAACAGGCCGATCCGATCAAGCCCGGCAAGACCTACCTCAAGGCAAAACTGACGATCAAGAACGTCGGCAAGGTGCCGGGCGACTTCATGGCATATGGATGTATGCAGTGGGCGAGCGCGACTACACCCGCTCAGGACGTTGATGTGGCTACGCCGACTGGCGAACTCAATCTCGACACCAGGTACGAGCCCGGGCAACAGGCCACGGGCTCGATCGTCCTCACCATTCCCGAGCGCGGAGGAATGATCCAGCACGATGTGAACCCGGTGCTGACGGGCCCGGCGGCGTGGGCTGTGAAGCTGCCTGCCTGAGCTATGCCGGCAGTGGTCCCGGAAGGATTCGAACCTCCGCAGTGGCCGTGTGCGTATGGCTTCGTGTTGCGATTGAGCAGGCCAGAGAGTAAGGCCGCATTCGCGACCCAGATCGTCGAGCGTGTTGCATTCTGCGGGATCTCCTGTGGTGCAAATCACTCATCGCCGCGGCTCGTGGGGCCGAGTTGTCAGTGGGGGCTGAGATCGTGCATCCGTGAGCGAACTGGTTGAGCATGTTGATGAGCACGACCGCGTGTTGGGGATCGTCGAGCGGGATAAGGCGGTGCGTGAGAAGTGGCTGCATCGCATTGCAGCGACGATCTGTCGTGATTGCGAAGGTCGGATCTTGGTGCTGCGGCGGGCCGAGACGTTGTCCCGGTTCCCGGGCTACTACGACGCGATGGTTGGCGGGGCCGTGGACGTGGGCGAGTCATATGAGGAGGCGGCGGTACGCGAGTTGGCTGAAGAACTGGGCGTTCGTGTGCCGGTGCGTTTCCTGTTCAAGCTCCTTTTCCGGGAGGGGATCAGCCCCATCTGGCTCGGCGTGCATGAGGCCGTCGTGTCGGAGACCCCGGTCCCGGACCCGCGTGAGACCGACTGGTACGACTGGCTGACAGTGGCCGAGCTACGCGAAGTCGTTGATGAATGGTGCTTCGTTCCAGGTGGGCGGGAGGCCCTGCGTCAATACTTGGGGTCCTGATTGGGCAGCGGTGCGAAGTCGAGCAGTCTGTCGCCCGGTCTTCCTCAGTCAGGCGCTCGCGGATGTTGGTGAGCATGCTGTGGTGGAAGCCGGGGTCTTCCAGCTCCCTACCCAAGGCGTATGTGAAGTCGATCCGGTCGCGCACGGACTCGGCGGCCTGCCGGTCGGACAGTTCCAGCAAGAACTGTAGGACCGACACGGTCGCCAACTGGGCAGGCGACAGGCCCGGCCTACCGTCGCGCGGGTACCACTCCTTGAAGTCCTCATCACTCCACAGACCATTGAGATGGTCACGGACCGCCATCGCCGTGGTGCCACGCGGATCGCACGCCCGCGCCACCCACACCGTCAACTCGGGAACCACGCAGCCGATACGGGAGCGAACACACATCTCGGACCTCCGACATCGCGGGCGCCAACCGTCCCACCCGCCGCCCGAAATACGCAGGCCGTGGTTCCTGGAGCAGCTACCACAAGCCCCCACCCGCCCGGATCACGCGGGCCGTGGTTCCTGGAGCAGCTACCACAAACGGGTGAACGCCATCGACGCACCAGTCACGACAAAAACCCCAACCCCACAGAGCCCGAACGATGCGTTCGCCCAACAATCACCAGGTCGCTGCCGCGTACTCCAGCGAGTCCCCAGCCTCTTCGATAGGTCTTTGAACAGCAGAGATAGACCACTTACCCGGCATCTTCATCATGATCGACAACCTCGAATACCGAAATCCCCGACAGCGTCAGGCACTGAGGACGTCCAGGCGTGGGCTGAGGGTGAAGTGGGCGGGGCCCGCGCGCCGCAGCGCGTACGGCCCCGCGAGGTGGGGGTAAGCCCAGGCGCGTCCATTGGCGTCACTGACGCGGTCGAGGTTCCAGCCGAGGGATTCGGCGAGGAAGTCGGTGGAGAGCGGGCGACCAGCTCAGGAGAGGGCATGCGACGTCAGCAGGCGCGCTCCACTCGTACCGGTTCCGCAACGAACGGCCCTTCCACACCCGTCGACCCCGAAAGCGGGACCGAAACGAAGATGTACTCCTCAGATCTGGCCCCGACGCTCACGGTCTCAATGGTGCCGGTACCGACTTCCTCTCCGCTCTTTTTGGAAGCCCGCATGGTCACGGTGTAGAGACACCCACCGGCCAGCTGGTTGCGTATGAAAGCCTTCACTTCCACGACCCCGTCACGCTGCTCGCCCGTCTCTTCGACGTGTACATCGTCTTCTGCCGGCCAGTTCTCCTCTCCGTACTTGGAGTCCTTGTCGTCCCGTAAACCGTTCACGATCACGGCAGTCAGGACGAACAGGATCGCGCAACTTGCCATTATCCAGATGGACTTCCAGTTCTTTCTCACTCGCTCAGCCATTGGGCCAGAGTAGGGAAGATGACCGCGCTGTGGCGGAGCGTGCTGTCCGCGCTGTCCGACCCGGCAGCCGCCGACCGGGAACAGGTCCTCGCGCA
Organism: Streptomyces zagrosensis; assembly: GCF_014203645.1. Taxonomy (GTDB): domain Bacteria; phylum Actinomycetota; class Actinomycetes; order Streptomycetales; family Streptomycetaceae; genus Streptomyces; species Streptomyces zagrosensis. The sequence continues at coordinate 41,702 of NZ_JACHJL010000022.1, forward strand.
CGGCGCCGTCGCACTCGCCCTCCAGCGCGACCTCGCAGCGACCCCCACCGACGTACTAGACGACGGGCTGCACGAGTTCGGCATCACGCTCGGCGCCGCCACCACGACCGCCGCACTCGACACCCGGCGCGCTGCGCTCGCGCAGCCCGGCTGATCCGACCGACGCCACACGAACGTGAAGGAAGGGGAGACAGTGGGATTCACCGCACAGCACGAGGGCCGCGGACGGCTCGACGCGACACAGCCCACCTGGGGTGCGGCCGGAAGTGGGCCGCGATCCACCGCAGCCGGCCACGCGTGGCCATGACCTGCCCGAAGTGCGTCCACTCGCTCTACGCCAAGGTCTCCCCGCACGGCCTGCGGTTCTTCGCCCACGACCCCGCCTCACCCACCCGCGCTCTGGCAGGGAAGTCGATGGAGCACCAACTGCTGAAGCTGGAGCTCGCCACCGCCGTACGCGCCACCGCGCACCATGCCGAGCTCGAAGTCCGGCGGCCACGACGGCGACCGGCGGGCCGACGTGATGGCCTCCTCCCCAGACGGCACCGCGCGGATGGCCTGGAAGGCGCAGCTGTCCGCGATCACTGCCGAGGAGATCGCGGAGCGCACCGCGCGTTTTGCGAAGGACGGCGTACGGGTGTGCGTCGCCACCCGGCCGCGACCCTGGGTCGGCGCAGTACCTTCCATGCAGGCTCGGCCGCCGACCGAGGACGAGGCCCGGTGGACGGTCGCCGGTGGTCTCGTACGCTTCGAGGTCGAGAGCTGCAACGACCGGTGGGAGTGCCCGGCCGGTCACGGTCACTGGCGGGGGCCAGCACCGATCTGCGGTCCTTCGTCCAGTGAGTTCTCGCCGGACGCGCGGTCCCCTTCCGGTTACCCCTCCTCTACTGCGGCGGCTGCAGGTTCCACGGCGGTGACCACGTCTGGGCCGGCGCGTGGACCGCGCCGCAGTACATCGACGCCGCATCCGACTTCGCCCCCCCGACGCCACCGCGCGCACAATCTCGCGGAGCGCCTCGCTGAACTCCACACTTCCCTGCCGAACCGGGGCATGTACTGGTGGGCCCGGACGATGGTGGAGTCCGCCGGCACCGACCATGTACCCACCTGTCGTTCGGTGCCCTACTTCACTGGCAGGTGAAGCCAGGGCGGTTTCGAAGTGTTTTGTTCTTGGATCGGCGTTGGTCAGTTGATACCGAGGAGGTCCAGCGGGCGGCGGAACGGCTCGTAGGACATCTCGCGGAGGGCGGCGGCGACGTTCGTGTGGCCGGCTGCTCGCAGTAGGTTGATGGCGAAGCTGCGCAGGGTGGCCATGTTCTTCGGGCCGTGCTCGGTTCGGATTTCGGAGGCGTCCTCGGCGAAGGTGGTGTCGCGGACGAAGTGCAGCCGGTTCTCGATAGTCCACTGCGAGCGGGCGATCGTCGCGAGGCGTTCGGGGGATGCCTGTCGGCTGGTCAGGTCGGTGATGCCGTAAACGGTCTCGCGGGTGCGCTTGCTGTTGGTGCGATGCCGGGTAATCTTCGCGACCTGGGCGGCGTGCGGGAAGTCCATGCCGAGGCCGCTGACGGTCAGGGCTTGCACTACCTGGGTTTCCAGCCGTCCGTGGCCTTTGGTTCGGTCGGGGAACTTCGCACTCGCCTTTGTCCAGGGCAGGGCGCGGAGCTGGTGGTGCAGGCCCTTCTGGTTGCCCTTGACGGTGAAGGCGTAGTGCGCCTTTTTGTCCTCGACGAGGAAACGGGCGAGGTCGCGCTGGGTGTGCAGGGCGTCGGCGGTGACGACCACGCCGGTCAGGTCGTAGGGGGCCAACAGGGCGGTAAAGCAGGTGATCTCGTTCGTCTTGGCCGGTACTCGCAGCTGGTGACGGTCATCCCGGTGCCGGTGATCGCCGCGAGCAGATGCGCGGCCGGAGTGTCGCCATGGCGCGGACCGCGGACGCTCTTGACCGTCCACCGCGAGGGTGTCCGCCCCGACCGGGGCACATTCCAGCAGGTCGGCCAGGTCGCCGGGGCAGACCTGGTCGATGAACCGGCCGATCGTCGCCATACTCGGCGCGAGACGGACGCCGAATACCGAGACGGTGCGGGCGCCGAGTCGGGCGAGGGCGGCCTGTGGGGCACTTCGCGCCCACTGCCCGATCGCCGCGAAGGACCGAGCACCAGCCACCACGGCCGAGCAGGCCACCAGCAGCACACTCACGAACGGGTGAACTTCCCCCGCCGGCATCGCGGCTCCACCAGCGCCCCTAGCCGAGTCGGCAAGCCGACGAGTCCGCGGTGCTGACGCTAAGGCGACGTGATCAGACAGACACTGGCAGACTGACGGCGCATCAAAGCTCCGGTTGGGCAGGGCGACTCGGTAAGGTCACCCCTTCAACTGGAGCTTCGTTGCGTGCGTGGCGGTCACCGATACACCGTCGTACTGAAGGTGTCCCGCCGCGGGGTCTAGGCCGTGAGCATCTCTGCGGGTGTCCGGTACAGCACACACTGGCGTAGCGGCCCTTCGGGCACGCTCGGATCCTCGAAGTCGTCCGCCGCGTCCCGGGTCATGCCGATCCGTCGCATCACCGCCTGGGAACGAAGGTTGTTGACGGTCATCGACGCAACCACCTCCGGCAGACCGAGGGTCTCGAAGCCGAAGGCAAGGCATGCCAGGGCGGCCTCGGTGGCGTGACCGTGGCCCCACGCCGAACGCATCAACCGCCATCCGATATCCACCCCCGCGAAGGGCATGTCCTCGTCCAGACCGACGCGGCCGATGAACGCACCGGTCTCCCTTGCTTCCAGCGCCCACCATCCACATCCTCGGTCGCCGAACTCGGCCTGCATGACTGCCACCGTGGCATCGCTTTGCTCCCGCGTCAGCAGTTCCCCCAGGTGTTCTCGGACTTCGGGATCGGCGTTCATCGCCGCCCACGGCTCAAGGTCGGACTCCCGACACCGGCGGAGCAGGAGACGATCGGTGCGCAGTTCAGGCATGCGCCACAGCTAACGCGATCAGGGTCCGGGTAGCGATCGCTTATATCGAGCCGTGCGGTCCTCGCCCTTGCCAGAGCCGCTGCGTAGATTCTCACGGCCTACACCACCTGGCGGGACGCACGCCAGCGTCGTACTGCCGCGACCTGCACAGATTCATGAGCACCAGGACTTTGAAACCGCCCTGCAGGTAAAGCCGAAGCTCCACTTCTACAGACAGGGCAGTGCGGCAGCACTGTTGGCTGCGCCGAGCGGAGCGAGACCATCGAGGTCCGATAGCCGGCCAACAGGACGACCGGGTCCTTCTTGCTCGAATTCAGTGCCCGTTCCAACGCCGGGAAGATCTCAAGGAGTTGAGCTCGGATCCGGTTGCTCTGCCTGGTGCGATCATTTACCAGGTCGGTGCGACGTGCGGTCAGGGTGCGCAGATCGACGGCTATCTCGTCACCGGGCCGTAGGAGACCAAGGTCCTTGCGCATACGGGCCTAGTCGGCGATGACGAAGGCATCCTTCTCATCCGTTTTGTCCTGACCCCGGTATGCAGTCGACGCCGGGTGCACCGCCAGGCCGGTGATATAGACCACCCGCTGAACATTGAGCGGGGCTGGGCTGGGCTGCTTCATTGCCCAGCCCCGTATCTCACTCAGCCTCCCAGAAATGAGCGAGATACCTCTCCACCCCCTCCGGGACCTCAAACTCAGCCAGGCGTGCTACCTCTTCGCGGCCCGCACTGTACATCCTCAGATGCCATGTCACCTGAGCCCGGCCCAACTCAATACGCTCCTCCTCCGGCCCGGCGATCACCCACACCGCAAGTCGTCCCGTAGCCGAGGCGAGCGTCACCTCGCCTTTCTCCTCCCACACCTGCGAACTGTCGATAGGTGGCTCTCCATCCCAGACCTCCACAGTGAGCGGGGAAAAATGAGTGTGCCCGGCGCTCTCCACATCAACCCGCGACTGATGCGAAACCAGAAAAGCGGTACCTAACTCAGCGCGTCCTTCGGGATATGCGATGGGTACCTGCTCATCATCCTCCTCCTGCAGACAGAATCCGTTGTAGTCCACCAGAATTTCAACAACCTGCCGGCTAACCACATTCGCTGTCATCACTGACCATCCTCTGAGCATCGGGGCTCCCGGATCGAATCCACCGCACGGCAGCCCCCGCCCAGAGCCCAAGTTGCCGCGGCGCCGCGCTCCTCCGCTGTGGACAAGCTCCGCGCCTCGTACGTCATCCCGAGCTTGTCGTACTCGTTCGTCGCGTGACGCGACATCTGCTGAATTACGGCGGGCGCTCCGGTCGGCGGCCTGGCAGCCAGTGTGTGCAGACTGTCGCCAAGAAGGCCGACGACGGGGCCGTACACCTCTACGACATCGAGCTGTGGCACAGATGCGGCGGCTCGAAGCCACCGCCGAGGCTTCGACCGTGCAGGTGTGTGAGGGACATAGTGCCCTACTCAAGAAGGCGGCCCGCGTCGCCTCCGCCAGCTTGCTGTGCCACCGCGACATCTGGGAGCCCATCACCGCACCGCGACTACGCCAAACTGCGCGTCACCGGTCGCCACCCCCTGCACATCCCGCTCGTCACCAACCCCTCGGCCGTCCTGGTCACCGCAGGCGCCCGGGTCCACATGGCGGCCGGGGCGCTGTGACGGCTGACGCCCTCGCGGGCCCACGGGGTGTGCAACACCACCGGGCCGGACCGGCTCCACCTGATCACCGACGTGTACACGGACGACGCCTATGAGGCCCTGGCCGCACGCCCGCACCTGCGCGAAGGGGACGCGGCGGACCTGCCGGAGATGACCGCGGCGGACCGGACTGCTCATGAAGGCCGGACAGCTCGCGGATCTCGGCTTCACCGAGTCGGCCGAACAGAGGCTGCTGCGCGCCTTCCACACCTATGCCCTGCCTGAGGGCGGCGCGTACGACCTGATCGCCGACCTGCACGCGGGCCGCCGCGCGGACGCCGACGTGCTGCGGTGGCGCGAGGCGAAGGCGCACCTGCTCGCCCATTGACCCCGGCCCTGGTCCCCGCCACTCGAAAGGCAGGACACTCATGTCCATCTCGGTATCCGAGCCGAGCGAACTGCCCGCGATCGAGGAGTTGACGCACGCCCACCGGCCGGTACGGCTCGCCTTCCTGGGCGACCTGACCCAAGTCTTGTCGGCCACGACGGCGGTGACGCACCTGCTGGTCCGGGGCTCGCTCGCCACCGGCACCGCGGACCGGCTCTCCGACGCGACCTGGTCGTCGCCGTCCGCGACGAGACGCTGCCCGCACTGATGGGCAACCTGGACGCGCTGATGGCCACCGCCTTCGGCACCCTGCTGCCCGGCTGGCGGAACACCATCGTCGGCAACCTCGGCGGCGGCGGGTGCGTCTACCTGCTGCCGCACGACGGCCACCTGCTCCAATTGGATCTGTAGCTGTGCCCGACCAGCGTGGTCGGGGCGCTGCGCCGCCGGATCGGCCCCCTCTGCTGTGGCAGGGTCCCGGCTCCGAGGAGGCGGCCGACGAGGACATCCGGCGGCAGACGGCTCAGGAGCTGGCCCGCGCGGCGGAGGCGCCGGCGGACTGCGGCAGTCTGTTGGTTCAGGCGATGGTGCTGCGCGCGATGCTCCGCAAGTGCCCGGCCAGGGGGCAGCAGTACATCGCCTACGGCCTCCTGCACGACCTGAACGCCACCTGCCGGGACGTCACTCGTACCGCGCTGGTGTCACAATCCCGGCGTCACGGCTGGTATCACCTGCCCGACGAAGTGGGCCGCACCGCCACCGGCCGGGGGTGCCTGGCGGAGCTGACGGATGCGCTGACCAGCCCGCCGGTGCCTACCGTGGCGCAGGCAGATGAGGCGCTGGAGCGCATCGTGCGCCTCGCACGGTGGATCGCCCCGTACGCCGTCGGCTCGCTGACCGACGAGATCGCCACGTACCACGCCTACCAGCAGCAGCACGAGGAGGGACTCGTATGAACGGCACCGACCGCACGGACCTGACGGTGACCCCGTTCGCCGGACTCGTACCGCCGGAGGGCGAGGAACCACTGGCGGAGGCGGCGGGGGCCGCGCTGGCCCGCGCCGGGTACGCCCTCAAGCACGGCGGCTACAACGGGCTGATGGAGGCCGCCGCGCGCGGCGCCGCCCGCCGCGGTGGTCGGCCACCGCGATCACGCTGGCCGACCGTCACGACTGGGGAGCGGTCAACCCGTACGTCACCACCACCGTGTTCGTCCCAACGGTGGGGGCCCGGCTGGACGCCTATCTCGGCGACGCCGACCAGGTCGTGGCGATGGGCGGAGGGGTCGGCACGCTGTACGAACTTACCGCCGCCCTGTACTACGCGACCACGATCCGCCCAGTGCCCGTACGGCTGCTCGGGCCCACCGCGTGCCGCCTACGCACGTTCCTGAGGACCGAGGGGTGGCTGACCGAGAGCCCCACCCGGCCCATGGGGTTCTTGCGCGAACTCCCCGACGCCGAAGCGCTCGACGTCGATCTCAAGGCTCTCCTGGACGCCGAGCGGTGACCGCGCCCACCGCCGCTTTTGCGGAGAGGATCGCCATCGTCGCCTACCGGCCCGGCTCCTACCGGCTGCCGGACGGCGGCACGCTCGGCAGGTACTTCGACCCGTACCGGCTGGCCGGTGGCCCGGGGCTGCTGACGGAAACCGCTGCCGCGTTGGCGGACCTACTGCCCGCCGACACTGAGGCCCTGGCCGGTCCGGCGATGGCCGGTGCCCCGCTGGTCACGACGGTGTCCCTGCACACTGGTCTGCCCGCCGCGTTCCTGCGCCCGACGCCCAAGGACCACGGCACGTAGCAGCAGATCGAGGGCACAGACCTGGAGGGCCGACGGACCGTTCTGCTGGACGACACCGCCCGCAGCGGCGCCAGTCTCCTGCGCAGCGTGCACCTGCTGCGGATCGGGGACGCCCTGGTCGGCACGGCCGTGTGCGTTCTGGACCGGAACCGCCGGGTGATGCCGGACGACCTTGCGCTCAACGCTCTGCACCGCACCCGTATCGAGGTCCTGACCCTCCTGGACGTCGCCGACCGCTGCGCGGCCTTGCGGCGCGCGAGGCGCGCTTCGAGTTCGGCGGTGGTATCCGGCTCACCGAATCGGCGCACCTCGGCGAGAGCGCGGCGACACGGTGACTTCGACTGGGCCAAGTTGGCCCAGTCTCCGCCGGCTGGCCCCAAAGTCAGCAAGACCGTGCGCTTTCGGCAATAGAGTACAAATCTTCTGATGCGGCAGTCTTTGTTGGAAAGCTGATGGCGGTTGCGCCGCTTTGCCGCTGTACTGATGACCAGCAGGGGTATGCCGAACTGGAGTGGGAGTACGCGTACGAGACCACCATCGAGAAGACCAAACACGAAGCCTTCGATGGGGACTGGACGCGAAAGCTTTGTTCGACTGTGAGGGCGCCAAGGTCGAACTAGGCGGCATGCGAAATGGACGAAAAGCACAACGAATTAAATCGCCGTCAAGACTAAAGACGGATACAAAAAAGTGAAGATCGAGAAGAATCACTGGGCGGACAGGATTCCCGCGCATGCGCCGGCCTCTATTTCGGATGGGGCATCTTCGCCAAAAACGAAAGAGGCACCGCAAATAACGACGCAAGGCCGAAACAGACAGCCTTCCGTATGCCTAACTGGCCAACAGTCGTAGCATGGCATCACATGAACTGGGATGGAAAAAGCGCCCTGGCGAAAGTGCGGCCTCACCACGCACCTATGCAGAGGACGCCGTCTTGGCCGAGCACTCATCACTGGCAACGCAATTGCACGAGGCGCTGCGCTACCCATTCGTGAACGGCAAGGGGACGGCGGGCATTGAGGAGATACTCCAGCGGCTGGAGGAACTGCGCCCGAAGGTTATCGAACTATCCTGAGCTTGGCCGTACGCAGGACACCCCCGTCGCAAAAGCCAGTGCTAACGGAAGGAATATGGACTCAACTGGACAACTCGCCAAAGAGGCACGCCCTAGCCCAGCCCGTCGTCGCGCTCGGCCTAATAAGGCGGGGGTGGCTTGCTGGAGGCGTTCGGCGAGGGTGTGGTCGGGCCAGGTGATGGGGCCGTATCCGGGTGGGTCCCGGATTCCAGGCACTGCACGGCGTGGGCTAGGGAGTGGGTGAGGGGCCCGGCCCGCGCGGGGCCGGGGAACTGCCACGCTCGCGGGCCGCGTGTCCACCGAGGCCCAGCAAGCCCGTGGCCGCCAGGTCTGACTCTCGCTCCAGCCGGGGCAGCTCCCGCCGGGAGATCCAGGCGACCACGGGGGGCAGCCCGGCCCGCACCATCTGCACGGCCCGGAGCCAGGCGGGGATGTACACGGTGGCCGACCGCCGTTCGATCTGCACCACCAGCCGCGCGGCGACCACCTCAACGGGATGGACCCGTCTGGCAGGGCGCGGCATGTGCGCCCGGAGTTCCCGCAGCACGGCGTGCCGGTCCGCGTCGTGGATCATGTCGGTGTCGGTCCAGTTCAGGTAAGCGATGCCCACGTCGACGCCGCGATGCGCGAGTTCTGCGCGCAGCGCGTGCGCCATGGCCTCCACACCGGCCTTGGACGCGCAGTACGCGCTCATCAGGGGCGAGGTGCCAAAGCAGGCCAGGGAGCCAATCTGGAGGAAGAAGCCGCGGGTGTCGAGCAGCGCGGGCAGGAACACGCGGGCGGTGACGGCGCTGCCGATGAGGTTGACCTCGACCGTGCGGCGCCAGGTCACCGGGTCGGAGGTCACGAACGGTCCACCCTCGGCGATCCCCGCGTTGGCGACCACCACCGACGGCGAGCCCATCCGGTCCCGGATGTCCTGGGCGACCCGCGCCATGGCGTCGTCGTCGGTGACGTCCACCTCCCAGCACCGCGCGTCACCCGGCAACCGCTCGGCCACCGCCGCCAGCGTCGCCTCTTCGCGGCCCAGCAGCGCCACCCGGGCGCCGCGCCGCGACAACGCGCGCGCGGTGGCGGCCCCCACGCCGCGCGCGGCGCCAGTGACCACGGCCAGCCGTCCCCGCAAGGGGCTCACGTTCGTCACCGGCGACTCCCACTCCACGCTCCGCGACCGGGCCGCCCGACCCCCGGCGGCACACGACCACCTTGGGCACACCGGGGAAGAGCCTGCATCGTGCCATCCGCTGATTGGCCCCGCCCGTGCCCGGCACGCCCGCGGCCGTCCGCGTCGGGCCCGGGTGTCGTCCGTGACCCCGGCGCCCAACCGCACGCCCGGCCGAAGGTGCGCGACGGCCGGTCGGCCACGATCGTGGAGCGCAAGGCATACAGCCACAACGGAACGGAAGCGGGTGCCACGGATGGACAAGTCCCAGTTGGTCAGGACCACCACGGACGAGACGGTCGGGGACGACGGCGGGCGGCGGCTCGCTGTGGAAGAGGTCGAGCGGGTACTCGACACCGTGTTCGGAACCGTGGACCGCCCGGGGGTCATCGCCGGCGCGCTCAAAGAGGGTGAGACGGTCACCCTCGGGAGCTTCGGAAGCTTCCACGGCGAGAACGGCACCGCCGCCTTCCGCCCCGGCAAGGCGCTCACCGAATTCCTGCACGACGAGACCAGCTGACCCCCCGCGCACGGCCACGCCGCCCCGGACCGGCAACCGCCGATCAGTCGGCGCCTGGGTCGGCACTACTGTCCGCGCTGCGGGGGATGACGGCGGTGGCCGGGCGCAGTTCGGGCAGCACAGCCGGGGCCACCGTCGTGGCCGGGACGTCCTCGGCCGGCTGTGCGGCCCGCGGCTTCGGCGCTGTGGGTCTTGGCGGCGGCCTGTCGGGCGCGGGCCTCCTCGTACGACCCCGGGTGTGGGGTGGTCGGTGGCCACCGACCAATCCCCGGCCGTCGATGGCCACGAACAGTCCGGCGTTTCGCCGCAGCTACTCAGCCGCCGCAGGCACCAGAGATACTGCGGATGCTCTCCGCTGACCAGCGACCTGCGCGCTACCTGCACCTGCATGGCGCGACGTGGGTGATGTCGGCCGATGGCCGGACTATCTCCAGCCAGCGTGTCAGGGGTGGTGTTTGCTGTATTGGTAGATCGACAAGGCGGCTGCTCCGCCGTCACCGACGGCGGCGGCGATCCGGCGGGTGGCTCCCGTGCGCACGTCAGCGGCGGCGAAGACACCGGATAGGTTGGTCGCCAAAGGCATCTGGGTTTTATCGAAAGCCATGGTCATCGTTTGAACGAAACCATCGCTGTCGAGATACAAGCCGAGATCTTCGTCTTTCAGCCACTTGGTGTTTGACTTGCCGCCGATCAGCACGAAGGCGGCGTCGCATCTACGGTTTCGGTCTTTGGCTTGCCTGACTTTTTGTTAATTCCGAGCACCAACTGGTCGAGGTACGTGTCCCCCTTGTACTGCTCGACTTCGGTTTCTTCCCAGATCCGGCACCGCTGCGCTTCCTCGCGGTCCATGACCAGTTTCTTGATGGCTTCGAGCATGGGTGCGTCCGCGAAGGTGCTCCGGATAATCAGGTGGACCTTCGCGGCGCCGCATGAGGCGAAGGTGTCTACCGCACGTCCGGCGGTGTCTCCTTCTCCGATGACGGCCACCGTGTCTTCCGTGTACTCAGGGCCATCTGCGGGCAGGGCATCGTAATAGATGCCCTTGTACCCATCTGGCACGTCCGTCAGGTTGACCAGGACCGCGTAATTCGTCGCCGAGAGATGGGATTCCGTCTGAAGCAGGTGCGCCAGGCGACCGATGAGCCGCTCATGCAACCGGAAATATGAGCAAGGCGGGGACGTGTGGAGGATTCCCTGGAACACCAGCCGGTCCGGATGCCCCTTGCGCCCCGGATGACGGGCCCGGCGTTCCACCCTGGGCAGCAGCGGCTCGATCACCGCCCACAACTCGTCATCGACATCCCACGGCTTCGGCCGAGCCACCTCACATCTCCGGATCAACGTTCCAGGAGTTATCCAACCACCTCGAAGATCATTTCTTCAGGGGCTCCAAGCCGTCCTCGCCCTGGGGCAACAGCGCTGAATATGCTCACTCATTCTCGGTGAACAAGCCTGCCAAGCGTGCGCGAGTGAAGACGGCGATGGTGAATGCGTCGGTGATGCTCCCAGTTGCGATCATCTCCTCCACCGTTGTCCAGGGAACCGTTAGTGTCCGCCGAATCCCTTCCGCGGTGTCCAGGGCACCTGTGCGGTCAATGCGTGCCGCGTACAGCTCGACCCGACTGCTGAGGAGCCCACTGTCGGGATGCAGATCTCCCAGGGAAATCAGTTCCTTGGCTTGCGCGCCGATCTCTTCTCTAAGCTCACGTGCGGCGTCAGTGGCCGCGGAGGTGTCTGGAGAACCCATACCTCGTGGAACTTCCCAGTGCCAGGCACGAGTGGCGTGCCGGTAGTGCTCGATGAGTACGACCTGACCGGGCTCGACGACGGGAAGGATTACGACACCGGGCGTTGCGGAGGTGTGTACTAGCCGTAGGTACATTCCCAAGGCGCCCCCAGGGAAGCGCACCGCGTCGCGCATAATGGTGACGAACTGGTCCGCGTACACAATCCCGACCGGTTCGCTCGCATCCGCCCCGACACTGCGTTGCGCTGCCTCGGTTTCGTCCTCGCCAAAAAGGATCTCAATCCCGTCGGGAAGATTGACGAACAAGTCGGGGCGCGCTGCACGCAGCTTGCCGTAAGGGGTCATTTCGCCTCTCTTTTTAGGGTTCAGTACTCTGGAGGGAGGTTATCGTCCTGCATGGTGGCAGCGCTGGTAGCTGTCACAGGGGAGGCAATCTGTCGGTACCCGGGAAGTCGCTCGACGAGTCGCTGGAACTGTTCCCATTCATTTTTCGTATCAAATCGGACGTTGGCCAGTTCCCGAGCGAACTTCTGTTCACGGTGCCCGGCAATACGATTGCGAAGGACCAGTTGCACGGAACCACCGTAGGTACTGGCTGCCGCAGTTCCTACGGCCCCGGTCAACGACCATGTCTCATCTCCGGTTATCGCAGTGAAGACAGCACCCCCGACATTAACGACGATTTCGATGACAGGCGCCCACTCTTTCGCGTCGCCAGTACGTCTACTCGCGAGGTCGGACAGTTTACGGTTGAGGTCAACATAATGGCGAAAAACCGAGTTCACGTGGTCGTTGAATGCGGTCGGGTCGGAGATGATGAGATCGAAAGCATCTATATAGGTGTTCCACTCATCTGTGTCGCGTAGCGACACAATGTCCGCCAGTTCAAGAGAGTCAATCGCGGCTGGAGTAAGGCCGGCCTGTACGGTGTCAAATGCCTGCCGTTTCAGGTATGACACCAGCGCTTCCGGGTCGGTGATGGTCTGGCCCGATGACTGTCCGCGGACGTCCCTCCACTCCTGCAACGCTAAGCGTCGTAGGCTTCCGGCCGGGGTCAGCGGATACATCCCCATGGCGTCAGCGAGGTTGACGTTGTAAATCAGATCCAGGAGCTGTTTGATCTCTCCGGAGAACGGCTTGTTCTTATCGTACCTACCATCGCTGACTGGAGAACCGGGCACCGAAATGAATCGCTGGTACAGTACGTTGCGAGTGACCGGCTTATCATCGACCCTTAGCTCGTTGCTGTACTCCACAAGCCGACCCACCGCCCTGGCGAAGTCGTGTGCTCTGTCTTGAGGTACTCCGACTTGCGTCGCAAGTAATCGCATGTCCTTCGCTGTTAAGCCTTGTACGCGGGCGGCGAAGGGATTGAATAACGCGGCCCGAGTGCCCTGCCTGTTCTGTACGTCATCCCACGACAGCCGCACACACTTCAGTCTTGCCGTGGCGGGAAGGCCCGCGATGGTCTCGCGCCAGGACTCAAAGGCTGTCTCATCGATATCCACGTTGAGCGGGCGATCGGTCGGTTCCCTCTCTTGAAGCAGGAAAGGGACGAGCGCGCCCTTGCAAAGAAGGTCCTGATGGGCGCGACGCGATGTACCCTCTTCGAGGAAGTCGCAGCTTACGGCCAAGTTGTTGTAGAAGTAGACCCGATTCACGACGACCTGTCGGGTATTGATGAGGCTGCGGAAGTATTCGGCTCGGACATCCAAGCTCCGTGCACCATCGACGTCACGCAGCGACCGCCCTTTCGCGATCATCTCCTTGGTCAGCTCCGCAGTGACCCATTGGTTGTCCAAGGACTGCGCGATGACCGCGCCCCGCGCTAAACCCGGCGCTTCGATCCGATCTACCTGGTCACCGTTCTGTGGCAACGTGCTCTCCCCACCCCAAGCGATTCTGTCGATCCATCGGAGTCCAGCGGTCACTACGCATGGGACTTGCTCGCCCATCCGACACTGGCGCGGCCGACTCTTCCCCCCGCGTCCGAAGGCTTTCCACGCTGAGCGTGCCCCACGCTCCGGCAGCCCCGCTAGACGTGGTGCCCCATCGGATTGGTTACACGAGGTCGAACGAGTTCGCGTACACGGTCGAGGGAAATCGCGGCGCGGTCGCAGGCCAGGTCGTTCACCATCAGTGTGCGTCCTCTGTGCACAGAGCAGCGACCCGAGCATTGGTTCCAAGGTCACCGCGAGCAGCGGGGCGGCCCGTCCGGGAGGAGCCGTCGTCATGCCCGACACCGCGCCGGTCGCCCCGGTGACCCCGCACGCGGCCATCAGCGCCTGCATCTACCTCCGCGCCGTCCAGGCCGACGACATCGATGCGGTTAGCGAGTTCGCCGGCGCTGAACCGCGGATGCCCGAACTGCTCGTCCGCGTCACGACGCGGATCGGTGGCCTAGCACCCCAGCCCGTAGGCGGCCCGCTCCCCCGGCGGGCGCGCCTGCCGTTCTCCGCAGTCGGCCACCAGGACGGATAGCGCGTCCTCACTCTGCCAACGGCAGGTGGACTGCCAGCCAATGAGGCGCTGGTCGTTACCGGCGGGCCCGGCCTGCTGGAGGGCGGGCCCGCCGTGCTCACCGCGGCTTGGGCAGCACAGTCAGCGCCCGCCGCTCCTCGCCGTGTCCGACGACCCGCCACACCGGTCGGCCCCGTCATGGGTGAGTTGGTGCGAAGTCGTCGCTGCCACGGCCTTCCGGTAGTTCACGTGCGAGAGGCGGCTAGCGCGGTCGTGGAGGGCGACCTCCCTCGTATCCGGAGCAGCACGGCGCGGGGCGGGAGCGAGGACCAACAGCAGCGGCGGGAAGGCTGGTTCAGGTGCGGTCCGGCATAGATCTCCTGCCAGTGGTTGCGCGGGGCGCGGGGGGCGTTCCCGCGGCCGGACGGCGGTGTGTTGCGGTACGCGTCGTATCGCTCCAGCGTGGCGAGAGGCGGGCGTAGGACATGGTGCGGTCGATCTCCACGACCGCGCCGGAGCCGTCGCCAGGAGCGCCACCGCGTCGGGCACGAGAGCCCCGGCTGGAGTGTGGTCGGCGGCCCGCGATTGGTGGACAGCGATGACGGTGTCGGCCTTCGCCGCCGTCTTCCGGCCCCGGGACGCTTCCCCAGGTACATCCGTCAGGGGAGAAGAGGAGTTGTAACCGGTCGCGGCAGCCGAATCGGGGAGCTGGTCCGCAACAACCGTCAGTCGGCGGCTGGAAGCTGTGGGACTGGGTGCGGGGCTCGCCGTGGGGCTCGCTGTCGCAGCGGTGCCAGCCGGGGCCGGCGGGGTGAGGGAGGTGGTCGTCCTTCCTCGCGCTTTTCCAGCCGTCGCGGCCGGACCGGTGACAGGTCCGGCCCGCACACGCGAGGCGCACGGGCCAGGGCCACCGTGCGAAGCCGCCCCTTGTCCGCGGTCTGACGCTCAGCGCCGATGGATGTCCGCTTCCGCCTTGACTATGTGGCTGCTGAGCGCTCTACCCGCGACCGACGTCACGGGCGATAGCCCACTCCCGGGAGCGCGGCCTCTGTCCACAGAGTCGGGCGCTCACCGTCGGGCGATCGACCGGGCGCAGCAGGCGCCCCGGCCCGCGAACAGCAAGGAGCCGTCTCGGCCACATGGAGCTGAACTGATAGAAGCAGGGCAGCGAGCGTGGCGAGGCCGCGCTCGCGGAGTTTCACGCCGATGGCCCCGATCTGGCCCGGCTGATCGGTGAGTTCGGTGCGCTGCTGCTGGCCGACAGCATCAGGTCGCGGCTGCCCACATCAGTCCGCGGGCCGCACGGCCGCGCTCGCACCAAAGCGTGAGCGGGGCGGCGGCTTCCTACCGATCGCGCTCCATCCGGGCGTTACGGTGCAAAGTGGCATGAATCCGCGACCGACTCCTCCAGCGGCCAGTGGTGGAGGAGCGCCTTCAGCCCGTACGCGGCCCCGGCAATTCGGGTGCCCATGGAGGGGTCGTTGTTGTGCTGCCGGAACGCCGCGTCCAGCTTGAGGACCGCGGCAGCCAGAACCTCCAGTTGCCGGAGCCGGGTGAGGAGTTGGGCGCCGGCGTGCTCGCTCCGACCCGCGGCGATCACCAGCGCCCGCCACTTCAGGTCCATCAGTTTCACCTCTAGAGCCGACGTTTTGACGAAGTCGCCGTCGTTGATCACGCGACAGCGCCGGATCGCTTCGCACCCCTGCAGTATTCGAACCGCCAGCTCGCCCTCCGGGCCGTCCAGGTCCCGCCGGGTCACGTAACTGTGGTGCAGGCGGCGCAACACCTCCCTCTTGGAGGTCATGCCGCGCACCACCGTCTTCCCTCGGCTGGACACGGTGTCATTCCACAGCGGCGCGCCCTCGAAGGGCTTGCCGCGTCCGAACTTGACTCGATGCAGATGCTCCCATCCCCCGTGTCGCAGGTCCGGGGCGATCATCACTGGGTCGCCGTGCAGGCTCCGGTCGTAGTCATTCAGATACAGCTCCACCAATTCTTCGAGCGCCGACCCAGACCCGGCAACCGTGCTCCGCATCGACGGATCAGCGTCCTGCACATCGGGCTCGCTCCGGCGCGCCTGGGACCCGGTGACGGCTTCTCCGTCCAGGCACGTCAGCACGTCGTTCGTCAGCAACCGGGCCGCCACCGACAACTCCCGCGCCCGTACGGCATCCGGATGCTTCGCCGACGCCTCCAACAGCCCTGCGGCCATCTGCCGCAACCCCCGGGTCAGCTCCTCGACCCTCGCATCGACATCCCGCTCACTCATGTGCTCCCCCTTGCTTTTGCTGCGGTCAGTGTGTCGAGGGCGAACTACACCCCGCGTCGCCCTCGGCTCATCAGACATGAGGCCATCCCTCCAACGGAACTGCACCCACCGTAGTTTGAGTGGGCGGTTGACGTTCATCGCCCAGCCACTTGAAGCACAATCCTTCCACGCCAACGAGACACCCACCGCCCCCGGTCGAGGGCTTCATGCGTCCTGGAGGAGCTCACCGACGGCACTTTTACGTACCTCGCGTCCCCCAAAACGCCCGACTCGCCGCATGCCCCCAGCAAGTCAAACCATCCTCAACCGAACCCGGGCGTCTCGACAAGAACATAGAGGCACACCCCCACTCGGCACAGCTCGGACAGCATGACGGACGAACCACGTTGACACCATTCGCCAACCTAGGTGCGTATCCGACCGTATGGAGCACGACTCTGCGATATGTGACGCCGTGCAGAGGCGTGATCTACTCACCATGGCTGGGTGGAGGGGGCTTTTGCCGGTGGCCCCCGTAAGGGATGTGGTGGTGTCAGTGGGACGGGGTTTGCGGGTCGCAGTGCTGGGTGGTGGTGTGGCTGGGTTGACGGCGGCGATGGAGCTGGCGGAGCGCGGCTTCGAGGTGACGGTGGTGGAGCCCGCCGGTTGGGGTGGCAAGGCCCGCAGTGCCTGGGTGCCGGGGACCGGCAAAGGCGGGCGGTTCGACCTGCCCAGTGAGCACGGGTTCCGGTTCTTCCCCGGTTTCTACCGCAGCCTGCCGGACACGCTGCGCCGGATACCGGTCGAGGGCAGCGCGGAAGGGGTGGCGGGGAATCTGCGGGAGGCGACGCTCATGCTTTCCGCGCGCTCGGGCCGGGTGGGTGAGCGGGTCACGGATGTGTCCGCGGCTGCGGGAGCTCGTACTCCGATGGAGTTCTTGCGTGCTGTCGGGCTGGAGGCGGGCGGCAGGGGGCTGACGAGCGAGGAGCTGCTGTACTTCGCGAACCGGATGCTCGTCTACATGACGAGCAGTGATGAGCGGCGGCTGGGTCAGTGGGAGGCGACCTCGTGGTGGGATTTCGCCGCGGCTGACGGTGCTTCGCAGGAGTACATCAAGGCGTGTGTGGTGGGCGCGACCCGTACGGTGGTCGCGGCACGGGCCGAGGTCTGTAGTGCGCACACGGTCGGCGGGTTTCTTGAGGCTTTCAGTTACGGGTTCCTCGGCCGGGGCGAGGAACTGCAGCCGGCGGACCGGGTCCTCAACGGTCCCACTAGTTCGGCCTGGATCGACCCGTGGGTCCGTCATCTGGATTCTCTGGGGGTGCGGCTGGAACTCGGTTGGGGGGTCGAGCGGTTGACCCTGAGCGGTCGGCGTGTCACCGGGGCCGAAGTGTGCGGCCCGCGCGGCCGGCGGCGTGAGCTGGAAGCCGACTGGTATGTCTGCGCGCTGCCGGTCCATCGTGTTGGACTGCTGCTGGAGCGCGGGCTGGCGGAGGCTGACGCTGAGCTCAAGAGTGTGACGGGCCTGCACACGGACTGGATGGTCGGCATGCAGTTCTACCTGACTCAGCCGGTGCCGGTCACCCACGGCCATGTCCTGTTCCTGGACTCGCCCTGGGCGCTCACCTCGATCAGCCAGGCCCAGTTCTGGGACTGCGACTTCCCCGCCACCTACGGGGACGGGACGGTGGCCGACTGCCTGTCGGTGGACATCTCCTCCTGGGACACCCCGGGCATCTTGTACGGTAAGCCGGCCCGTGAGTGCAGCCGGGCGCAGATCGCGGCGGAGGTCTGGGCGCAGCTGTGTGACGGGCTCAACGGAGCTGGTCACATTCGCCTGCACGAGGGGTTGCTGCACTCGTGGGAGCTGGATTCGGCGGTGCGGAACCTGGACGGGCCGGGGCCGGCCGTCAACGACGAGCCGCTGCTGATCAACACCACCGGTTCCTGGGCGGCGCGCCCGCGGGCGGTGACGGCGGCGGCGAACCTGTTCATGGCCGGGGACTACGTGCGCTCCCCGGTGAACCTGGCGACGATGGAAGGCGCGAACCAGGCCGCCCGCCTCGCTGTGAACGCCCTGTTGGAGGCGGCCGGCGGCACCGGGGCCCCCGCGCACGTGCACGCCCTGCACCAGCCCGGGGAACTGCGCAGGCTCAAGGAGGTGGACGCCGAGCTGTTCGAGCAGGGCCGCGCTCACCTCATGGACGGGCCGCCGCCGTGGGCGGTCAGTGCACGCGTCTGACGACGACCGTGCACAGCGCTTCGAGATCTTCGAGAGCTGCGGGGACTGCTGTGAGGCGGTGCAGCCGGTCGCGAGCGGCAGTCGCGTGCTGGGCGGCGCGATCGCTAGTCCAGCGCCGCCCGCCCGCCTCCTCGACCAGGCGGGCGAGGCCGGCCGTATCGCTCCCGGGGCGCGAGTAGCGGCGGGCGAGTTCGTTGCCGGCCGGGGTCGCGGAGGTCAGCGCGGCGACCACGGGCACCGACATCTTGCGGTTCTGCAGATCATTGAAGACGGGCTTTCCGGTCAGCGTCGGGTCGCCCCAGATGCCGAGCAGGTCGTCCACGAGTTGGAAGGCCATACCGAGGTCGTGCCCGAACGCCGCCCACTGATCGATGGCGGCCGGGCCTGCGCCTCCGTAGAGGGCACCCAACCGGCAGGCGCAGGCGAACAGCGAGGCCGTCTTGCCCGAGACCATCTCCAGGCACTCCGCCAGGGCCACCTGGGTCCGGCCTTCGAAGACCAGGTCCAGGCTCTCGCCGACGGCCAGTTGGATCAGCACGTCCAGCAGGGCGGCCGACGCCTCACGAACCACCGGCCCGTTCGGCCCGTCGGTGTCCGACAGTACGTCGAACGCGGTCAGCATCAGGGCGTCCGCAGACCGAGCGGCTGACGACGGGCCGAAGACCTGCCACGCGGCCGTCCGGTGGCGCCGCACCGTGTCACCGTCGAAAACGTCGTCGTACAGAAGTGACAGGTTGTGCACCATCTCCACTACCGCAGCCGCCGGCACCGCCCGCCGGTCCGCACCTCCAACTGCTCGCGCACATGCGAGTGTCAAAGCAGCACGCACGTACTTACCGCCCTGCCGTGTGCCCTCCCCCGACCAGCCGAACTGATAGGAGGCCACCTGAGCAACGGGCCCCTCAAGCGATCCCACCCACCGCCGCAAATGCCTCTCGCAAGCATCGCCCGCGCCGCGCAGCACCTCATCGACCGTGCCCACTGTGAAAGCCCCCTATCGTCAGCTCCGCACGAAACCGTGCGTCTCCTACTGCGCCGCGCACGACACCCATGGAACACCGCTCAGGCGAAAGGGTCGAAATCACGTAAACCGCCAGACCGGCGGCGTGCGGGAGTACCCCGCACGCCATCCGAAGCGCTCACGCTGGCAACTCAAGTGCGCAGGTGTCAACTGAGCTGCTCGGTCTCATCGGGTGTGACCAGGCACTTCACTTGGCGAGTTGCGTGGTAGTCGGCGAGCGAGCTGCTCGTGCCCCGGCTCCAAACCTCTTGCTGTACGCAGTGTTTCGGGCACCGCAACCTACCCACCTGGGGTGATGGCGCATGAGCACACGAGGTACACGTGTCGAGGTGTGATCAGGCTTCCCGTGGGGGTCGGCGAGGATGGACGCGGTTCGGCACAGTCTTCGCGTCGGGCCAGCGGCGGAGTCAATCAGAGGTCACTCGCTCACAGCTGTGAATCTCTCCCTGCGGCCGGCTCAGCCGGCCGCAGGAGAACGCCGCCTGCCGGGCGAAGGCGGTTCGTGCGGCGTGGGGCTCCTCGTGGGGAGGTAGGGGGGCCAGCGGGGAGCGGCGTCCGTACGGCGTGGTGTGGACGACTGGCCGGTCGATGGCGGGTGTTCAGGAGGTGGTCGAGGTCGGCCTGCCGATACGGGCGTACCAGTGTGTGGCGCGGTGCGCGGGTGGCTCCTCGTGGACGTGGAGCCGAGTTCGACCTGGGGTTGGCCATCTTGACGCGTTAGACGCGTAACTTATGGGTTACGCTTTGGGTGTGGACGATCTGAGCAAGGTGGCCGACGCCATCGCCGATCCGGTGCGCCGGGAGATCTTGATGATGTTGCGCCGGACCCCGCTGACGGCAGGCAACATCGCTGCCCGGTTCACCATCAGCCGACCCGCGGTCAGCCGTCACCTGCGCGTGCTACGAGAGAGCGGCCTGGTCCAGGACGAACAGATCGGACGCCACCGGCGGTACTGCCTCCTGCGCCCCGGGCTGGGTGACCTCACCGCCTGGCTCACTCAGTTCGACACCCAACGTGTCAACTGGCCTCAGCACCTGGCCGCGTTGGAGATGGAGGTCCACCGCACCCGACGAGACCGTCATCGCACCGAGCCCACCAACGATCAGGCCACCGCGCACCACTCCAAGGAGGACACAGCATGACCCCCCAGCCCACCGGACAACTCATCCCCACACCGACGGGGCACGACCTGATCCTTACCCGCAGCTACCGCGCCCGCGCCGACGACGTGTGGGCAAGTGTCACCGAACCGGAGCGCACCGCCCGCTGGTTCGGCCCATGGCGCGGCCAGGCGGCAGCCGGCCGCACCATCGAGGTGCAGTTGGTGTTTGAGGAGTCGGCACCCTGGTGTCCACTGCGCATCGAAGCCTGCGAACCCCCACGCCGACTCGCCGTCTCCATGGAAGATGACACCGCATCCTGGTCGATAGAACTGCTGCTGACCGAGAACGACGGCACCACCGAACTCCAACTGATCCACCACCTCGCCCCCACGGAGCACCCCGGCCAAACCGGCCCCGGCTGGGAGTACTACCTGGACATGCTCACCGCCGCACGCACAGGCGGACCACGACCTGACTTCAAGGACTACTACCCCGCGCAGAAGGCATACTTCGAATCCCTGGCCTGAGCTTGCCCCGTAGGCGTACTTCTGTTCCCCCGACCTCAAACGGCACCTCAAACGGCACCGCTCACCTGAAAGTTCGCCGAACGCGGAGGCAACCCTCGCCTAATCATGTGCTCCGACCAAGGTGCACGTGACCACGACGAAGGCCGTTCAGGGCACGGCCCCGTACCCTAAGCGGCTGCGGGAGAAGTTCGAGGGCGTGAGCTGGCGGTTCAAGACGGGTGGGCGATGGCGGGAAGTGCCGACGGAGTTCGGCGCCTGGTCAACTCACGCGTGAACCCGCTTGATACGAGCCGGCGTCCAGAAGTCGCGAACCTTCTGCGCATCGGCGGTCTGTATGCCGATTGTCACCCGTGGCATAGCCGCCGTGGTCGCGGGCTGGGCGTCGGCCGCCGTCGCAGTGGTCAGGGTCGCCGGGATCAGTATCATCGCGAGTAAAGCGGCCATAGCCGCTTTGTCGAACTGCACTCTTCATTTGTTCCCCTCTGGATACCGAACCCCTTCGAGGATCGCAGTCAGCTCTGCCACCTTCTCGGTTACTGCTTCCAATTTCTCCGCGTCCTGGGACGTGTTAAGGCGGCGAAGTGCAGTTTCTGCTTCTTCGCTGTTGCCGTTGTGGTAGGTCGCATCGATGACTGTCGCGGAAGCTGTGCCGCGCCTGTAGACAGTGATGATGTCGTACTGGTCCGAGGGGAGGTCCACTGGGAGGTGGGCGAGACCGAGGCTGTCGAGCCTTCGGCTGATGGCCGAGCGGACGTGAACGCCGAGGCGTCCCTTCTCCTCCAAGTCTCGCAGCAGCCACATGACGACGCGCGAAACACCGCCGTTGGCGGTGACCACGTGGCGGAGCGTGTCCCAGTCCTTCACCACTTCGGCGGCGTTGTCACCGGTCAAGTCGACGATCGGAGCAGACATGAGAATTCCCCCTGGTTAACTGCAAAGAAAAGTTATTCCTTGAAGTCATCCTTCTGGGTAGGTTCGCGTCCAGGGGTCGGTACCTTCAACTGCCTTGACCTGCAAGAGGGGTAGGCATCGACTGTGACTACCGGCGCGGAAGTGTGCGGACTGGGGCCTGTGTGGGGTCGTGATCGCTTCCGGGTTCTGGTCCCGCGCGGGGGCAGGGCCTGGCAGGACACTGGGTGTAGCACGTAGCAACTCAGCGACGTGCAAGGGGAGTTCATCGAACCGTTCCTGCTGATAGGTGAGTACGGTCCGTACCCCGAGCGGCTGCGGGAGCGGTTCGAGGGGGGATCTGGCGGTGCCGCACCAGCAGCCGGTGGCGGGAGATGCCGGGCGAGTTCGGCCCGTGGCCGACGGTCTACGGCCGCTTCCGGGTCTGGCGGGACGCCGGCGTCTTTACCGCACTACTGAACGGCATGATCGCTGAGGCCGCCAACCGGAAGAAGCAAAGCCTCGGACCGGCCGTCCCACATGGCACGACGGCGATCTCCACAAAGAGCGGAACACCGTCGAGCAGCTCATCAACAAGCTGAAAGCCTGGCGGGGCATCGCGACTCGATACGACAAGACGCCCGAGAGCTACCTCGCCGGTCCGGTCTCCGCCTCCGAGCCTCAATGATCTGAATCAACGACCTACTGAAGGCAACTGGCTGATCACAACGTCACACAGGCCCTAGGTGCTCTGTATCGAAAGCCGATCGCCGAAGCCTTCCTGCGAACTGCTGCGAGTGCGAACCGGCCCTCGTCAGCCCTGGCGGAGCAGCTGATGAGGGCCGGTGCGATGCCTGTCTCCGTGTCGGGGACCGGTGCCGCATCGGCCGTCGTTCGCCCTGGTACGACATCGCTCCCACCCGGCGGCCGGCAGGCAGCAACTGGCACAGTTGAGGGATGAACGGAAACTCTTTGACCCGGCACCACGACCATCTGGCCGCCTGGCTGGGGGACGGAAAGGCCGAAAGCCTCGACGCCTTCCTGGGCGCCCACCACGAGTCCTTCGCGCTGGTGACGACCGACGGAGCGATTCTCGACCTTGAGACGCTGCGGGAATCGCTGCGTGGCGCAGGCGGCAGCCAGCCTGGCTTGTCGATCCAGATCGAGGAAGTCACCAGCATCACCCCCGAGGTGCACCGGTTCCTGGAGCGCCACCTCGTGGACGGCTCCGTCGTGGACGAGCGGGTGGTGACTGCCGTAATGCAGGACGGGTTGGTGCTCAGCGTGCAGGAGACCCCCCGCCGGTAGGGGAAGCAGCCGACGTCACGCTTCAGACATCTCGCCAGCTGGATCGCTGGGCGATCGGCGGCGGAGCTGGTCGAACCGTTCACCTGTGTCTCCTGCGGCGGTGATCTGCCTGTGGCGTGGAACGTGGATCGATCCCCCCGCGTGACGGCGGAGGGTCACAGCCACCCGTTGATGGCAGCGACGAGAACGGTCGCCTCGTAGCGGACGGCGAGCTTGTCGTAGCGTGTAGCGACAGCGCGGTGGCTCTTGAGACGGTTGATTCCGCACTCGACCGCGTGACGCTCGCGGTAGTCGACCGGGTCGAAGCCTGGTGGCCGACCGCCGCGGGAGCCAAGCTCCTGGCGGTTGTGTGCCTGGTCGGCCTTGTCCGGGATGGTGCAGCGGATCTCGCGTCGGCGCAGGTAGGTACGGTTCTTGTGGGAGGCGTACGCCTTGTCAGCCCGCACCCGATCGGGACGAACGCGGGGACGGCCCGGACCGATGCGGGGCACCCGGAGCTTCGCCAGCACGGGTTCGAACTGCGGTGAGTCCCGGCGCTGCCCGGCCGTGACGACGATCGACATGGGCTTCTGACCCTGCTCGACGGCCAGGTGCAGCTTGGTGGTGAACCCGCCGCGCGAGCGTCCGAGCCCGTGATCACCGGGCTCGGTGAACACGCCGCCCGGCGGTTCCTTCTACAGGTCACCCCGCTTCCCGGCCCCGGCCGCATGCTGGTGAGCGCGGCACACCGTGGAATCGACGCCCAGGTCCCCGGTGATCGCCTCCTTCGCGTCGGCCAGGGCCTGAAGGCGGGTGAGAATCCGCTGCCAGGTGCCGTTCCGCTGCCATCGGCGGAACAGGTGGTAGATACGGCCCCACGGCCCGTAATCGGTGGGCAAGTCCCGCCACGGAACACCGGTCCGCACCCGAAACCGCATGCCGTCGATCAGCTGCCGCCGGGACCAGACGGGCGGTCGCCCCGCCTTCGTCCCCTTCGGCAACAACGGCTCCAGCACCGCCCACTGCTCGTCCGGGAGATCTCGCCGACCCATGAACCGAGATCATTCATCGCGCAAGATCCACTATCGATACGCGGCCTAGTTCCCCGTTGGGATCGACCGCCTTGTGCATGGCGCGGGTCTCGAACGAGGCGACGTCCACGATGCGAGGGCGTCGGCCGCGGGCCCGGGCAACATCGATGGTGCGGTTTTTGACCACCTTCCACGCGAACGCTTCGGGCTCCGGCTGGCTCAGCACTTGGTGCCAGTCGATAGCCAGTTAATCGAAGGTGCTGTCCCCTGCCTCTTCAGCATCGGCCCTTGAGCCAGAGACGATCAGTTAAGCCGCACGCCACGCGGCGCGTCAGCGAGCGGGGCGCGCCGAAGCCGATTCAGGCGCGCAGAGTGACGCCGAAACGGGACTTCATCCGCCGCAGTTCCCACAGCGAAGCGGCCGTTACCGACAGCGGTCCCCCCAACATGGAGCTGAACTGGACGACGGGCGGGCCCCCTGGCATGCCGTCGCCAATCAGGTTGAAGACCGCGAACACCCACACCAGCGCCATGGTGAGGACGGGCGGCAACATTGGGTGGACCTGGGCGCTGTTGAAGGCAGTGCGGGCTGAGTACAGCGACGCCAGCAAGAAAAAGGGAAGACCCCACACGATGACGATGAGCGCGGCGACGGCCAGTACGTATTCCCACCAGCTCCTCCCGTCGCGGTCGTCGATCTGGGCCGTAAGAACGAGGATTCCGCCGATGACGGCCAACGTCAGCACGTACCAGCCGACCGCGGTGAGCGGAGCGCGCAAGCGGGAGCGCAGATGCGGTCGCAGGTGCGGGGGCGCGTAGGAGATGAATCCGAGGATGACCAAAGGTCCGGCGATGAGCAGCACGAACGGAGCGACGATGAGGTTGGCGACGCCGCCCCAGGCCGCGTCCTCCCAGCGGTTGCGGTCCACGTTGTAGGCGAGGATCAGGGCGATGGTGGCGGCAGCACCGAGCACCGTGCGGGCCAGTTGAACGCGGTCTACGGCGCGGTCCGCGATCCGGCCTTCACCCTCCTGCGCGAAGAGCCTGGTGGCGACGCGGTGCGCGGAGCGCAGGATCGCGGAAACCAACCCGAAGAGTGAGAGGTATGACAGGCAGCCACGGGAACGCCTGGCGGGGGGCCTCGTGGGCTGGGGGCCGTAGGGGTACGCAGGCTGGTTCGGGTACGGGCCTGGATTCGGTGGTGGTGGACCATACGGATCGCCCTGCGGTGGTCCGTGGGGGGTGCCCCAGCCGCCCAGGCCTCCCGGTCCGTTGCCGCCCGCTTGACCGGGGCCGTTGCCCGGTCCCCATCCCCCCGTAGCCATGCCGCTCCCCCTTCATCTCGGCAGCTTGCTGTGGGCGTCCTGTGACGCCACGGCGCAGTGTAGTGACACAGGCCGCGCTCGTTGCCGATCGCGCGCATAGGTGCGCCGCCCGCCGCCGGCGCGACGCGTGCCCGTGGGGCTCGAACCCGCCCCACGCCTCGTGCGGAACGGCTGCACCCAGCCTGGACCCGGTTCAGGGCGGCGGCAAGGCTCACGGGCTCAACATGCGGTCCGGGCCGAGCACCGCCTGTGCCGTCACGGCGTCGTCCACTCGGTGAGCGTCGTCAACTACCGCTGTTGGAAGGCCCGGGCTACTCCGCGCCAGAAACGGAACCATGCATTCAGCTCCAAGTGACCTTACCGAAGGACGAAGATGGGCGCATGACGTCACTCCAAGACCCCGTCATGGACCTGGTACACGCATCCCTGGAGCCGGCCGCGAACACGGCGCGGCTTCGTGCAGAACACCCCGCGTGCCAGGTGGTCATACGGGTAGTCGAGTCCGACCTGGCGGCGGATGGCGCCGAACACGTGAACATGCTCGCGATCGGTGCCGGTGTGGCGGCGGCGGGGCTGACCGCCTGGCTGGCCCAGGAAGGCGACCGCGACACGACCGACATCATCTCCGAGTTCGAGAAGGTGGCTGGCTCTCAGGGCTTCGCGAGCACCCCGCTCGTAGAGATGCTCAAGACACTGCTGACCGGTCCCGCCGGCATGGAACAGACCGCGAAGTTCATGGTCCGGCTCTTTCACGACGATGAGGAGGCCTTCTACGACCTCATCGTCGAACTCGGCGGTTACATCGCCTCCTGCATCGGCCTGCTCGCCGCACACGGCATCAGCAGCCGCGATGACACGCTGGAGGCGCTCGACGGCATGCTCGACTCGTTCTACACCGGGTGAGCGCACCCATCGCGGCGCGGACGCCCGGCACTCCGCCGGGCGTCCGCGCCTGCTGGTACCCGTGGCACCGAAGGCTGACCGGGCCGGCCATGACAGCACCAACTGCGCCAGCACGGTGAGGCTCGATCGAGCCGCGCCGGTTCCGCTACGCGGCCCTCACCGGAACGGGGTGCCCCTGGTATCCGCGTCCTGGCGCCGTGCGCTCTCAAGCAGCGCGGCCGGGCCGGAATCGCGAGGGGTGAAGCAGCGGGCTTCCTGTCGGACTCGCGAACGTGGCTGACGACGCGTGGCAGACGGTTGTCCGGACCGTGACGAGGTGGGGGCCATGTTGATGGGAGCGAGCGGGGATTACTGGAAAGACAAAGCACTGCCCAGCGTCTTCAAGCACGACCTGCTGAAGCGCTCGTGGGTGAGCAGTTCCAGGAAGTGCGTTGTGACGCTTCAGTGATCGGCGATGGTGGCGCGCTCAGTAACCACGGCGAGGACACAGCCGGTGGCGGTCAGGACCCGGCAGGTGTCCCGCCTCGGATACGAGCGGTGATGGGGGCGGCCCTTTGGGAGCGCGGCGCGAAGCTCGGAAGAGTCATGTCGGTTACTCGCGGGAATCGTCGGCCGCCGATGAGGTGGGCGTCAGTCGGGTAGGGGCACGCGGATAACAGGATCGAAGGGGCGTTTGTCGAAGCCAGTGCGTACGTTGCGGCAGCTCGGCGCCTCACACATGAAGTACCCATCCACGTTCTTCTGGCCCGTGCGGTCCTTGAGCCAGACCTCCTCGTTCTCAGTGAGAGGACGGTGCGGTTCGTCGGTGTCGCAGGTGTAACAGAACTTGATGCCTGGTGGCACAACAACCTCCTGAAACAGGCGCTTGGGTCGCAACCTCAAGCATATGAGGCCGAGTTGAGTCTCTAACAGGGGTCAACCGGCCGTCTCTCCGGACAACGAGGTGCTGAAACCGCCCCGGTCACGCTCCGGCACGGCCGGCACAACCGAAGGAGCCACGGCACAGGCGGACACCCGCTGCACCTGGAGCACCATCACCATCAACAGCGGCAAGGGCGCCGAGGCTCCGAGTGCGGCGTCCGGCCACAAGCACGACACCGGGAACCACTACGTCCGCTACATCGCCGGCGACCTGGTCGACTGGTGGGCGGACAACAACGGCGGCAGCGACGGCGACACCTGGGACTCGTACTACGGTACGCGCAAGTGCTAGCCTCCCCGACCGCTTGAACCAATTACCGTGGTGCGGGTGGCAGTTCACCCGCACCACGCGTTCCCCACACCAGAAGGCGAACCAGGCATGCGCCATCACCTCACGTCACCGCTGGCCACAGTCGCCCTGACGGCGCTGATGCTGTCGGGTTGCGCCACAACCGAGGGGGAAGCGGATGACCCGGCTCCCGGGGCGGAGCAGTCCGCGAACTCCCGCGATGCGATGAGTGATCTGCCGGACGGAATTCCCACCCCGTATTCCGATCTCAAGGTCGGCATGTGTTCCAACTTCCAGGGAGATGTCCGCTCGGACCAGGAAGTCGGTACGGTGGACTGCTCGACGCCGCACCGATTCGAGATTCTGTCCGAGGCCAAGATTCCCAAAAGCGGGGGAAGCCCGTTCCCCGGTGATCGCGGCGTCATGGACGCCATGCGCACCCTCTGCGCTCCCGTACTGGACCCCCTCGTTTCGAAGAACAAGGGATCTATGATCGGACTGCTCTTCGTGCCGCTCAAAAAGGATTCCTGGGAAGCCGGGAACAGGACCGGCTACTGCTCCATAACCTTCCCCGAGCCCAAAACCGGAAAGATCGGCAAAGCCGCGTGACGCAGAAGCCCGAACACACCGGGCTCTCCGACGCGCTCGTCCGCTTCGACGACGTCCGAAAGTCCTTCCGCACCGCGCGCGGACGTCGGCAGCAGGCCCTGGACGGATTCTCTATGTCCATTCCCCGGGGTTCGGTCGTGGGGCTTCTGGGACCGAACGGCTCAGGCAAAACCACTGCCCTCAAAACTCTCCTCGGCCTTGTCCGGGCCGACAGCGGCAGTGTTCACGCCTTCGGCCACGCGCTCCCCAAGGACCAGCGGTACGTCGCCGGTCGCATGGGCGCGCTCATCGAGGGGCCGGCGTTCAACGCCTCGTTGACCGGCGAGCACAACCTCCGGCTGATCGGCGAGCTGCACGGCGCGGGGCCCGCCGAGGTGGCCGACGCGCTGGAACTGGTCGGGATCGCGCACGCCGCCCGGCGCGCCTACTCCGGTTACTCCCTCGGCATGAAGCAGCGGCTCGGCGTGGCCGGGGCCCTGATCTCCGATCCCGAACTCCTCGTCCTCGACGAGCCCATGAACGGGCTCGATCCAGAAGCCGTGCGGGACATGCGGGAGCTACTGAAGAGACTGCGCGACGAGCGCGGTATGACCGTGGTCGTCTCCTCCCACATCCTGGCCGAGGTCGAGCTGGTCTGCGACTGGGTCACCATCGTCAGGAACGGCCGCGTCATCTGCGACGCCGGGGTCTCCGAGCTGATCTCCCGGGGGACCGAGCACCTGGTGGTGCGGGTGCACGACACGGTCACCGAGCAGGCCGTCGCCGTACTGGAGCGGCACGGCCACACCCTCACCCGGGCCGCAGGCCCGCGCGGCACCGACGAGCTGCGGATGCCCGCCCCCCGGCCGCACCCGCACGCGCCCGAAGTGCTGAGGCTGCTGACCGCCCAGGACGTGTATCCGCGCGAGCTGCTGGTGGAGTCCGTCTCCCTGGAGGACATCTACGTCGCGGCGGTCCGGGCCGCCGACGCCGCAGCGGAGGACGGCCCCTTTGAACGCCGTTGACCAGGTGCGCGGCCTCGGCGCCCCGCCCTGGCGCCGCCTTGTGCGGGCCGAGCTGCACCGGCTGACCGCCCCGCCCGCCGTACGCCGTGTCACGGCCGCGCTGCCGCTGCTGGTCCTGGCCTTCGGCCTGTCGAAGCTGTTCACCCACAGCCCCGACACCGGACCGGCGCTGCGCGAAGCAGATGCGCGCTACCAGGAGTTCATCGAACAGGCCGCTCGTACGGGCATGCCGACCGGCAGCATCGGGCGGGACTCCTTCTTCGACGACCCGCGCTACCTGATGGAGTCGCTCTCCTTCGGCGACCTGCGCACCGTCCTGCTCGGTCTCTGCGCGGTGGCCACGGTCTTCGGGATCGTCAGCGGCGGGGCCGACTGGGCTTCGCGCGTGATGCTCACCCTCACCGCCGCCGAACCCGGGCGCGCCCGGCTCTTCCTCACCCGCGGCGTGCTGGTCGGCAGTCTCTCCATGGCGGCGACCGCCCTGTTCGGGCTGTTGCTCGTGCCGTGTCTGCTGCTCGCGGCTCATCTACGGGGGAATACGGAGGGCCTGGACTCCGCGTACTGGGCGGTGCTGGTCAGCCAGTTCCTGCGGGGCATCGTGCTCGTGGGCCTCCTGGCCCTCCTCGGCTACAGCCTGGCCGTACTGACGCGCCACGTCCCCGCCGCCCTCGCCATCGCCTTCCTCTATCTCGCCGGCGCGGGCCGGGTCTTCGGGGGGCGGGGGCCACGACTGGCCGAGTACGACATGGACGGCCTCACCTTCGCCGTCCTCAACGAGAAGCCCGTCATCCCCATGGCGGAGTCGAACTGCATCTCGGGCCCCGGCTGTGCGGCGACCCACGTCGACCTGACCGCCTTCGACGGCTTCGCCGGGGTCCTCCTGTATCTCCTGCCGGTCCTCGTATTGGCCCTGTGGCGCTCCACCCGAACGGACGTCGGCTGATGCCTCTCATCGCGAAACCCTCATCGCCGCCCCTAAGCCGCCTCGTCCGGGCCGAACTGCACCGGGTACTGAGTCCGAAGTCCGTTCGGTACGGCCTCCTGGCGCTCCCCGCGATCCTTTTGGCCCTTGCCGTATCCACCTTCCTCAGTCATCACACCGATGTGGCGGCGGCGTGGCGGGCGGCAGAAGCGGCCTACCGTACGTACGCGGAGGAAGCGGCGACCCGGCCCGCGGGCTCGGTCGAGACCCTGTCCCCTCGCGAGTTCTTCGACGACCCCCGCTACCTCATGACGAAGGCGTCCTTCGTCGATCTGCGCGCCGTGCTGTCGGGGCTATCGCTGGCCGCCCTGGTTCTCGGTGTCCTCAGCGGGGGTGCCGACTGGTCGTCCCGCGTGATGCTCACCCTCACCGCGGCCGAGCCCCGGCGCACCCGTCTCTTCCTCGCCAGGGGCCTGCTCGTCACCGCGGTCGCGACCGCCACCGCCGTTTTGGCCTCGTTCTTCTTCGTGCCCCTCCTGCTGGCTGTGGCCAGCTCCAAGGGGTCCCTGGCCGAAGCGGACGGGCGGTATTGGACGGTGCTCGCCGTCATCGGGGCGCGGGGCGCGGCCCTCGTCGGCCTGGTGGCGCTGCTGGGCTATTCCCTCGCCATGCTGACCCGCCGCACGACCACGGCCCTCGGTATCGCCCTCGCCTATCTGGTCGCCTCCGGCCGCATCGTCCAGGACTACGTCCCGGCACTGGCTGAGTACCAGCTCCCCGGGATCACGTTCGCCGTCCTCAACGAGCGTCTGCTGATGGAGACGGACCGAACCACCTGTGTCGGCGAGGCCGCCTGCCTGGCCATGCAGGAGGGCACCACAGCGACCACCGCCTTCCTCGCCCTGTCTGTTCACCTGCTCCCCGTCGTGGCGGCGGCCTGGTGGCGGTTCGCGCGCCGGGACGTCGGCTGAGGTCGATCTGCGCGAGGGGGCGCCCTGGCGACCGGCGCGGCCCCTACCAGCACCTGGCCGAGCAGTTCGAGCGGCGCCTCAAGGCGATGCAGCACGCTGGAGCGATGCCCGCCCCCCGCGACGGACAGATCGCCCGACTTAAGGAGGACAACTCTGCCCTGCGGGCCCGAGTGTCCGCCCGAGACGCTGAGATCGCCGAGCTGAAGGAGTTCCGCAAGCGGGCGTTATCGCAGCTCGCGGTTCAGCACGCCGAACTGCACCGGCTGCGCCGGCAGTTCGCAGACGGCACCGTACGGCGGTTGCCCACGCAGCCCTCGGCCCCGTTCAGCTCCTGCAGCTGACCCGCCGCGGCACCCAGCCACCCCTGCTGTCCGCACAGGCCGGGGACCGGACGGCTTGGCCTTCGAGTCACGGTATGAATTCTCGGCGGTCCACTGCCCGGCGGGCACTGACAGCCACCTCTTCCATCGATCGGTCAGCTAGTCCTGCGGGTCCCTACTTTCAGGTCCCGATCACGCGGTGCCATGTGACGTACGCCCTTGGCCGCTTGGGCTGCAGAGCGCACGCCGGC
Organism: Streptomyces zagrosensis; assembly: GCF_014203645.1. Lineage (GTDB taxonomy): Bacteria > Actinomycetota > Actinomycetes > Streptomycetales > Streptomycetaceae > Streptomyces > Streptomyces zagrosensis. The sequence continues at coordinate 73,322 of NZ_JACHJL010000022.1, forward strand.
TTTCAGGTGCTTTCGGCGTGTGCTCGGCGCGCAAGTTGTCGAACTGTCGTTCTACGTAAGGCGAGTTGACGTTGGTTGATCGGACATCTATTTGAGTTTTCGCCGCCGGGACGCGGATTGGGGTGGCAGGGTGCCAGTGGGGCTCGCCAAGCTGGTCGTTCGCGGCCGGGCAGGGCCGCGGCATGACAGACCGTAGTGCGGGTGGAAGGGCGTGTGGCGTGGCTTTGAAGGCGACGGCTGAGCAGGGAAAGGCCCGGGAGACGTTCGCCGCAGGTCATGATCTGGCGTTGAGGGCCGGCGCCGGTACAGGGAAGACTGCGGTGCTGGTGATGATGGGGTCGGCCACGCGTCGGCGGGGTTTGTACGTGGCCTTCAACAGTCAGAACACGGACGAGGCCAGGGGCCGGTTCGCGAGGAACGTGGAGTGCCGGACCTCGCACTCGCTGGCCCATCGGGCAGTTGGCCGTGAGTTCCAGGGCCGGCTCGATGTCTCTCGGTACATGCCGTTGAAGCACACCGCGCAGTTACTGGGGTTAGACCGTGACTTGGCGGTGGGTACGAGACGACTGAGAGCGACGACGCAGGCGCGACTCGTCATGGAGATGGTCCGACGCTTTTGCTACAGCACCGATGAGCAGGTGGCGGCGCGGCATCTCGGGCCGGTGAACGGGCTGGACGATCTGGGTGCGCAGTACCTGGCGGAAGTGCTGTTGAAGAGAGCCCGGTGGGCATGGGAGGACATCTGTTCGCCCAACGGAGAGCTGCCGTTCCAGCACGATCACTACCTGAAGATGTGGGCGCTGACACGGCCGCGCTTGCCCGCGGACTTTGTGCTGCTGGACGAGGCGCAGGACACCAACCCGGTCCTTGAGGAGATCTTCCTGGCACAGGATGCCCAACGGGTGTGTGTCGGAGATCCTGCGCAGCAGATCTATGAGTGGCGGCACGCCAAGGACATCATGAGTGGGTTTCCGGGGCGGCAGCTTGAGCTGACGGAGTCGTTCAGGTTCGGTCCACCGATCGCACAGGTGGCGAACCGGTGGTTGCGGGCTGCGTCATCGACGATGCGACTGATCGGGCGAGCCGGCGGGTCTTCTAGGTTGGGGCGGGTGGAGTTTCCCGATGCGGTGTTGTGCAGGGGGAACGCTGACGCGCTGGCTGAAGTGCTGCGCTTCCTCGAGGAGGGCGTGCCTGTCGCGCTGGTCGGTGGCGGTAAGCCGCTTATGAAGATCGCTGAGGCGGCGATCGATCTCCAGGCCGGTCGGCGAACCTCGCACCATGAGCTGTTTCTGTTCTCCTCATGGGGTGAGGTGCAGGAGTACGCCGAGCAGGACTCTGCCGCAGCGGAGCTGAAGGCGATCGTGGAGATAGTGGACACCTACGGGCCGCAGCAGATCATCGCGGCCGTCAGGCGGATGGTTGAGGAGAAGGACGCGCGGGTGGTGGTGTCCACCGTGCATAAAGCCAAGGGGCGCGAGTGGCGGCGAGTGCGGGTCGGGGGTGGGTTCGCTCCCTCACCTGGTGAGACTGGGCGCCGGGGGGTGTCGCCGGCGGAGGCGCGGCTGGTCTACGTGGCGGTAACGCGCGCTCGGGAGGTCTTGGACCTGACGGGGCTTGAGTGGGCCGAGGCTCAGATCCGCGGGGCCTCGCGCGGCTCGCTGACGAGCTCCCCGGAGGGTGTGCCGTTGGGAGCGCTGCCGTTGACGAAGCAGCTTGAGTACCCGCGCTCGCCGATGTCGAAGTTCTTCAGCCGGCATCTGCCGCGTACGGAGCAGGTGCTTGATTCCTACCTGCGACAGTCTCGGGAACTTCCGCCCAGCGTACAGCCCATGGATGAGCGACGTCCCCACTACTCAGCCCTTGGTCATACGATCGACTACCGCCTCCGGCTCGGCCTAGGGCACGGTCCTGGAAGTGCGGTCGCCATGGGTGTTCGCCTTCTTGGCGCTTCCCGCGTGCTGGAAGGTGCGCCCTCGCCTGAGGTACGGGCGGCGCTGTATACGGCCGGCACCCAGCTACTGGCTCGCCTTCAGTCCCATGTGGAAGGCGAACTCCACCTGGATGAGGAGGAACTGACTCGGCTGTGTCACGTGGCAGGCTTCTACGAAGCGGTCTACCGCAGCGGCGTCTTCGCCCGGCGCCGGAACCTGCTCACACTGGCTCAAGCGGATACGACCTTGCAGAATCTGGTTGCCGCGGTGCCGGCGTATGTGCTGGAAGACATCGCGGAACAGGTGGCACTGGCACACGAGCCGTTCGCGCCGTTTAGGCGCTTGCCGGCGGAGCAGCGGGTGTGCGGCCCCGTGTTCACCGGCAGTGCCGATCTGGGTGGTGCCGACGCTGACTTCATCGTTGGAGGCCTGCTGATCGACTGCAAGGCCACCACCCGTCCGCACAAGCTCGATCGCACCGCTGTGCAGCAACTGGCCGGGTACCTCTTACTCGACTACGACGACGCGTACGGCATCGACCGGGTCGGCTTCTACCTCTCCCGCCAAGGGGCACTGATCACTTGGGAGGTCTCGGAGTTCCTCAGGGCCTTGGGAGCTGCCGTCCCCCTGGTCAGGCTGCGCACTCTGCTGCGTGATCACCTTCGCCAGGCGAGCCGCTCCACGCCACCGGTGGAGAGCTGATCGCGAGCTGCGTTAGCGAGGACCGGCTCACGCGCGCAGTGCGCTGCGAGCACGGTGAGTGCGAGGAGACCAACCGCATCGGGGCTCGCCCTGTCGCCGGCATGCTTCAGCTTCTTGTTCTCAGCGCAGTTGCTCGGCCAGCCCGATGATGATGCCTGCCGGTCCGCGGAGGTAGCAGAGGAGATAGCTGTTCTCGAACCGGGCGATCTCGCCGACGAGTTCGGCACCGTGAGGGCGCAGGCGAGCAACGGTGTCCTTGACGTCGCGACGGCGAACATACGCGGTGCGTCCCCACAATGTTGTGCGGTCGGTTGCGGGGCCCTGCGCTGATCACGGCGGGGCTACGTATTTCGCCAGCTCAAGCCGGCTGTGACCGTCCGGGGTTCGGACCATCGCGACGTCGCAGCGGACGCCGTCGAGCCCGGTGCACTGGTCGGCAAAGGGGCCCTCGACCTCCGCTCTGCCCTCCGGCTCCATACCGAGTTCCACGAAGAACGCGATCGCACCGTCCAGGTCCTCGACGACGATGCCGACGTTGTCCATCCGTTGAACCGCCATGCTGGCTTCTCAACCAACAGCGTCCGGTGAGCCCGAACCCCTCAGTAGCTCGGTGGTCCCGACCCGAGGGAGATGAGGCCCCGGGTGCGTAGCGTGCGATAGGTGACGATCTCTTCCGAGCGGGTGCGGGCGACCTGGTCGCGGTAGTGGTGATCGAGTGAGCGCACCAGCTTGGCCCGGCCGACGTGCCGGTCGCACTGGGCATCGGCGACCGCGATGGCGATGTCCTCGGGAACCTTCGAGTTCTTGCCGCGTGTGCTCTTGCTCTTCTCAGTCTCCTCGCGGACGGCGGTGGCGGCAGTTCGGGCCGCCTCGGGAGTGCGGTAGGTGTGCCCGCTCTCTCTCATGCACCGCCGCCACGGTTCCTCAGTGTGGCGGAGTCGCTTGTCGTCGGAGACCAGCCGAAGGACCTCTGTCTCGACATTGATGGCCACCATCTGCGCCTTGAGCCAGGTCCGGAGATCTCCGTACAGGTGCTTCTCGGTTCGCGCGACGCACCCGTCCTCGTTCATGAACGCGACGCTCCGGTCCGGCAGGCGGACGCTGATCCGGTGTTGGGGGGTGCCGGAGAGCGCGTGCCCGTATCGCTGCTGACGGCTCTTGGAGAGCGAGCGCAGATGAGCGGCGTTGGGATCACGTCCCGCCTGGGGAGAGGCCTCGGAGGGGGCCGCTCCGTAGCCATGGCGCCGACGCAGCTCAACATCGTCTCCGCGCCGCGGGTCCTGGGTGGGGTCCGGTGGGGACGGCCGGTGCCACCGTGCGGGGCGGTAGACCTGACCGCGCTGTGCCATGCATGCGGCCCGGAGCTCTTGTTCGGCCTGGAACAGCCGCTTTTGCTCGGTGAGGCTGCCTCGGACCTTGGCGAGCTCCGAGCCCTTGAGAGGTGACGGGGTTGAGGCAGGGGAAGAGGAGGCGTCTTGCGAGGTGCAACCCGTTGCCCAAAGCAGGAGAGCCAAGGCGTACACGATCACCGCGTGCGGGCGCAGACAGCGACGGATGGTCATTGCAGGGCCCTCCCTGGGGTGTAGTTCGCACGGTCCCGAGCGCAGGTCCGCGCCCAGGGCCGTGCGAACGTCGGTGGGGTCGGACTTCCTGCGGTACTGCTCAGCAGTCCCTGGTCCACTTGTTGCCCGAACCACTGTCGTTGGGCCTGTGCTGGGTCCAGCCCCTGCCGTCGGGGAGACAACCCAGTGGGGTTCGGTAGTTGATGTCCCGGTAGAGGTAGACGCCCATACCGGATGTGCCGCCGTTCCAGGAGGAGGAATCGTTGTCGTCGATGGCCCAGGCCTTCCAGCTGGGGTTGTTATCCGCGAAGAGGTACTCGCTGCCCCCGTAGTTGGCGTTCGAGTAGACGCAGTAGTACCCGGTGTTGCAGGTGTGCGCTGAGGTGGCGGTCGGGTCGGAGTCCATTGACTCCGCCTCGGCTGCCGGGGCGAACACGAGGCATCCGCCGGCGAGAGTCATACCTGCGGCGAGCCCGGCAAGCTTCGAGCGAATCGACATTGACTGTCCTTCCTGGGCCGGTACGAGCTATCACCAGCCCTGCTGCGGATAGTTCGGGTCTTGCACGGCCGTTCTGTCGGACACGGTTCGGACCGGGTACGTGCCGCCGGATGGTGCGTAGGCGTGTCGCCTGATGTGTCGAATTCCCTGCCCGTTCTCCACTCCGGGCCGCGGCTTCGTGGTGATGCACGTACTGATGCCGAGGGGTTCCCCACGGTCGCCGTACTTTCGGCTCGGAGATCAACTCACGGCCACCGCTCTTGGCGTGAAGTCGAGTGCCGACGACATCTCGACGCCTGCCATGCTCACACCTGGCCACAGCAAGCCGCCATGGTTTCGGTTCTGACCGAACAGTGGCCGTCCCAGGGGACTTCGCACACGGGGAGCGACTCTTATGCTGCGCTTGCATTGCACTGCGGAGGACCTGCTGCACGTGACCTTCGCCGCCCAGCCGGCGCCCTTGATGGAGATGGTCATGGCGTTGGCGGCCCTGCAGCGGACCGACCTGCCTTCCTCGATCGGCAGATGGCAGCGGCAGGCGACAGAGACGCTCCCACCCAGCGCGCGTCCCCTGCTCGAACTGGTGACATCGACGGGCCGAGGCCCGCTGTTTCTCGATTTCCTCACCAGCGGGGTGGACGAAGGTATCGACCTGGTGCGGGCGGCGTCGGCCAGCTTCGTCCGCTCTGAGTTGCAGCGCGTGTGCGCACCCTCGCCGCCGTCTCTGTGGATTCGCAGTCTGGCTGACCAGGACCAACAGGCTTGGTCTGTCCTGCTGCAGGCCATCAGCGCGGCTCACGGAAGTCTTCTAGGGCCACACTGGAAGCGCCTCATATACGGATTCGATGCCGAACGGGCCTGGCGAGTGCGGCTCATGGCCGAGCAGGGCATCCAGTCGGCCATCACCAGTCTCGCTCCCGGGGCGCGCTGGCTGGGCACTACGGTGGAATTCGATGCCCCCTACGATCGTGACGTCGTGTTCGACGGTGAGGGCTTGGTCCTGCTGCCATCGATGTTCTGGCGCGGGTGGCCACTGCTGGCAGCGCGCCCCGATACCGCGAAAGTCCTGGTCTACCCCGCCATGGTTCCGTTCCCGCTACTGGGCAACCAGCCCGCGACGGATTCATTGGCCGTGCTGCTGGGACGCACCCGCGCCGCTGCCCTGGAAGTACTCGCCCGGCAATGCACCACCAGCGACCTCGCGCGGGAACTGGGCATCAGCAAATCCTCGGCGTCTGAACATGCCAAGGCACTCCGTGATGCCCGGCTCATCAGCACTACACGTGACGGCAAAGCCGTCTGGCACTCCTGTACGCCCCTCGGAGTGGACCTGCTCACCGCCACGACGCACCGATGACGACTCCTCGCACCATGTGACCGGGAGCCCGATCCTGCATTGCCAACCCTGGTCAGAAGACGATGCCCAGCGTCCCCTCCGGCCGAGCTGATCACCCCGGACTCCAACACACTCCATAAGCGCCGCAGTTCCAACCATCGATGCGGACCCGAGACCACCGCCGGCTTCCTCCCATAGCCTCCCGCCGTCTTTCACCGACCAAGCACAAGAGTGCCGAGCAGCAGGTCTCAACGCGTCAACAACTGTCCCTGTTCATCCGTACGCGGGTGGGGACGTGCACATGTACGCCGACAACTGGAACATCGGTGTTAGCCGCACGCGGCGCCACGGCTTCACGCGGTCCCGGCCGGGGCCGGGAGTGCTTCCGGTGGCACATCCGACAGCACCAGCCGCAGCGGCGCGGGCGTGTCTTTCTCCGTGTTACTACCTTGATTGCGTGTGCTTGCCGCCTCGCCGTTCGTCGCGGGACCGTGAGCAAAGCACCACCTCCGTTACGCCGATCGCGATGCACCGGGTTCCGCCTTGGGCGGCCCAACCGCCGCGTGCGTGTCGCGACGGCCCGCGACGGTCGCGAGCGCCCTCGGAAGGAGGACCTCGATGCGCGACGGTCGGTGCGGGAACAGCGGGGAGACCGCTGAGCCGGGGCCTGGTTCCGGGTCGGTCCAGCCTTCGTTGTCGCGGAGGTGGTGGCCGTTACTTTTTTCTAGGAGTCGGAAGGGGCTGTGGCAGTCGTGGCCAGGCTGTAGAAGACCGAGCGTCCTTGCTTGGAACGTTCCAGCAGTCCCTGCGCGACGCCCTGCTCCAGCGTGTTCCTGACTACGGTCACCTGCACCGTGCGCTCAGGATGTGCCTCAGTCAGCGCATCCGAGACCTCTGCTGCGGACTTGGGCTCGCTCTGTCCACCCAGGTAGGCCGTAGTCAGCTCCAGCCAGGTCGGCTCACCCGGCTTCTTTGTCGAGGCTGCCTTCTTGGGGGCTTTACGCCCGGTGGCGGCAGCCTGCTTCCCCGCCGCTGCCTTGCCGTTGGAACGCCGGGCCGCGGGAACGGCGGCCGTCTTACGGCTCTTGCTCTGCTTTGCTGTCCGCTTGGATGTACCGCCGAGCACCTTCTGCATCTGTGTCAGAACCTGCTCGCTCTCCTCCAGGCGGACGAGATCATCCTGCAAACGTGCCAACTCGGTACGCACGCGTTCCTGTTCGCCCCGGTTCGCCGACAGGTCGTCAGCCACCCGCTGGGCATAGTCTGCGGTGACACTCGGGACGGGAAGGTTTACGGACATGTAGTCCTCAGCTCTCGATGTGGGGGGACATATGTAGCGCCGATAGTACCCACATAAGACGTCATCTCATTTGGCTGGGTAAACTGCCAGTCGTGGCGGGGATCGTTGAGCGGCTGGTGCCGGATGAGTTATGGGAGCTGTTCCAGCGGGTGGTTCCGGAGGCGCCGTTGCGTCCTCAGGGTGGAGGCCGACGTCGGCATGGCGACCGTGCCGTGCTGGCCGCAATCGTCTTCGTGGCGACCTCGGGTTGCACGTGGCAGCAGGTGCCGACCGCGTCGTTCGGGCCGTCCGGCGCGACGGCCCACCGGCGCTTTACCGAGTGGACGAAGGCCCGAGTGTGGGCCGAACTCCACCGCTTGGTCCTCGACGAACTCGAATCCCGCGGCGAGCTGGACTGGTCCCGGTGCGCGATCGACTCGGTCAACATGCGGGCCCTGAAAAGGGGGAGCCGACAGGCCCGAAAGTGGTAGACCGGGGTAAGTACGGGTCAAAGATCCACTTGATCACGAAGCGGACCGAACTGCCCCTGTCCATCGGCATCTCTGGCGCCAACACGCACGACACGCAGGCACTGATCCCGCAGGTGAAGGGCATACCGCCGATCCGTTCCCGCCGGCGGCCCCGGCGGCTTAGGCTCCACAAGCTCCACCCCCTACAAGGGCTATGACCACAACCACCTGCGGCGCTGGTTATCCGCCCGAGGAATCCGGCACCGCATCACCCGCAGGGGCATCGAAACCTCCCAACGACTCGGCCGCCAGCACTAGACCATCGAACGCACCATGTCCTGGCTCGCCGGATGCCGACGCCTGCATCACCGCTACGAACGCAAAGCCGACGGCTTCCTCGCCTTCGCCAGCATCGCCTGCACCCTCATCTGCTACCGCAGACTTACCAAATGAGATGCCATCTAGTGCTGAGACGGTGTTTGTGGTGCCGGGTGGTCGGTTGTCTTGGGTTGCGTGTACGTCGTTTGTAGTGGCTGATGCGGGCGTGGTGTTGTCGTCTGCGGTGCCATGCGACCAGTGGCGGATGTGGTCGTCTGGGGTGGGACGACGGCTGGTGAGGCGGGTGATCAGGTGTTTGATCTCTGCGGGGCTGAGGTGGATGAGCGGGGAGGGTCCGTTTTTGTTTTGTCCGTATCCAGTTGGCGGGCGCGCAGGGTGGTCGGGCAGGTGTGGGCAGCCTTGAATTGCCTGACGGGGTGGCGCCCCATGCGGTGCTTCGTTCCAGCAGTTCGACTTCCAGCACCAGAAAAGGACGAACTCGCTGATTAGGCAAGGCAGTTGGCCAAGCAGCTGGCAGAGGTAGCAGAGGTACAGGCCGAGCGATCGAACTGGCCGTCGCTGTGAAAGTCCTTGTGCGGATGGAGCGAGCGCCTCGCCGACGAACGCGCCTCGGCCACGCCGATGCCAGGGCCGACGAGCGGGCACAGCATGGGACTTCGCGGAATCCGCAGGGGTTGCGCCCACGATTCAGGGAGCCAAACACCTCAACCGACCACGCCCCCGACCCCGACCCCGAAATCGTGACACGCCTGTGACCGGAGCTGTGGCCTCCATCACGTGCGTAGGGTTCACATCCTGATCAGATGATCGGATGCCCAGACCTGTCCCGCTGCGTTCGGCTCTCGCCCGCACCGCCCCCTTCCTGTCAGCTCTCGCCGTAACCGCTCTGCTGCTCACGGCCTGCGGGACCGAAGGCGCTGGCGACGGGAGTGCCGGCGCCAGCGCGGCCGGATCGCCGTCCCGTACGCAGGTCGACGATCCGGGCAAGGACGGCGTACGAATCACCGCGCTGACCCTCCCATCCGCTTCTCCCTCGCCCACCCGCAGCCGCTCTGTCTCCGCCGACAGCCTTGCCACGGACTCCGGGGTCATTGCCGCCTACGAGGTCACCAACCAGGCAGCCGAGACCTTGACCTACTCGGTCGTCTTCACCTTCGTGAGCGGTGACGGCGGGGCCGTGGTCAACCAAACCGCGACCGTGCGCGACGTCGGCCCCGGCAAGACCGTACGGAGCACGGTCAAGGCGGGACAGCTGCCGCCCGCCGCGCCGCGGGTGACGCACGCCAAGGTGCTCGAAGTGACCAAGGTCCCCGCGAGCGAGGCACCAGCCGAACCAGGCACGTGCCCCGCCTCCGGAATCCAAGTCAGCGCCGACGAAGGCGACGCGGCCATGGGACTGCGCGTCGTGGGCCTGCATCTCGACAACTGCGGCACGCGCGACTACACCGTCGAGGGTTACCCGCTGTTGGAGCTCTTGGACGACGGCCTCAAGCCCGTCAACGGCGTCAAGGTCCTCGACGGCAGTCGCGAGATCACCACCGGCGCTGGGGCCGACAAGGAGCCCCGCCCCATCACGCTCAAGCCCGGCGATTCAGCGACCGCCAGCCTGGTGTGGCGCAATACCACCGAGTCCGGCACGCCGGTGAACGTGCCCCATGTGCGAGTACGAGCGAAGGCCGGTGCCGGCCCGGTGACGGTGACGGTGAACCTCGACCTCGGAACCACCGGAAAGCTCGGGGTCAAACCGTGGGAGGCAGCGGAACGCTAGGCGAAGCCTGCACAGTCCATCGCCGATCCCGTACCGCCACTGCTGGCCACGAAGAGCCAGCCGGGGCCTACGTCCGGGTCGCCGGCGCAGTCACCGAGCAGCTGGCCCGGGCCGCCCGACTCGCGGGCGCCCGCACGCTGCCGACGCCAAGGTCCTCCTCGCCCATCAGGAGGCGGTGACGGGCGGCGGTGAACGAGTTGACTAATGACACGTCCTGGCGACCTCTGCTCAGCCGCCCGGACCTCAACCCTTGGGTCGCAGCACCCTGTCGGCCAGCCGTCCACGAACGCCGCGCGGACTGGATCGCCAGCCTCCCCGATCACGTACGGATGCGGACCGACTTCAACCTGTCCCTCGCTGTCTTCGCCGTCTTCGCAGTCTTCGCTGTTTTCGCAGTCTTCATCGAAATTGTCGTTCGACGAGCCGCGGAGCGATAGGCCCTTGCGCCAATCCCTCAAGGCTATGTACATCCTGATGGTGCGACGCCCGGCCGCCGCCGTCCGGTTCGCGTTCGCATGGGTCAGGGACGCGCCGCCCCTATCCCTGGGGCTTCCACACCCAGTCCCCATGCGCTTCGCCTATCAGCGTAGGATTTCGGCCCGCAACCTCTCATTTGGCGTTGCGATGTCCCAGTAGCGAGTCGTACCCCGCGCATTACGGTAAAGCCCTGTACCGCCGGTGATGGCCATATCGACCGAGCTTGCTCCCTTCACCGCGAGCGACTGCATCGTCAAAGAGCCACGTTCGATTTCTATTGTGATCAGGCACTGCGTCGTAAGTTTTCCACCATCGATATGCACGACCTGGCATGATCCACCCCCACGCCCGACTCTGCGACCGTCCCTTATGGCGGTGCCAGAGTAGACGCTCATATCACCCAGGCTTGGCCCTGCTGGGTCGAGGTCAGTAGCCGCGTATTGATCGTTTTGAATCTTGAGATCCAGGACCTCGACGTGGCTTCTTTCCGGGGTATTAGCATCTGCGCTGTCCAGAGCGTAGACGCCGACAGCAGCGGCGGCCAGCGATACGGCAACGAATCGCATAAGCGTCGTTCGTGTGGTGCCGCCTCCCTTTGCATGTCTCCGCTCCCATCGATACGCGGCGGAGGATTTCGAACTGTTGACGACCATGGTGGATACCCCTCGCTGTGATCTCCAGGTACGAATGCCCTTGACGTTATGACTGCCAAGTCGTCTTGTCTAAGGCCAATATCGCTATGGCGTCATACCCTCGAAGGCATGATGGAGCTCAACGCACTCGGGCTGTTCCCTGTAGTGGCGCGACTGGAGCACCTCAGGTGGACCGCCGACGAGTTGTCCATCGCATAGCCGTCGCTGGGCAGGAACGCATCGCGTACCAGGGCGGGCGAACGAGATCTCGCCCCTACAATTTGGTCCCGAACGACCGGACGCGCCGAAGGGCCGTTCGGGTCTGTACAGGCGACTGAGGGAGCACTCTTGCCCGGCCAGCGATCCATCACAGAAGCGGAAAAGCTCGCGGACGCCAAGCTAGGCGGCATACCCGTCCGGCGAGAGCAGATGGTGGCCGTGGCCAATATCTACCGGGCCGCGTCCACCGTACGCCAGCACCTGGAGAGCTCCGTTCTACGCGGCGCGGACTTGTCCTGGACCGCGTTCGTTGTGCTGTGGGTGGTGTGGGTTGGGGGCGAGTCGCAGACCCGGCATGTCGCGGAGGAGGCGGGCGTCTCGAAGGGGACGTTGACCGGTGTTTCCCGCACCCTTCAATCGCGCGGGCTGCTTCGTCGCGCCGCGCATCCCGTCGATGGGCGGCTCGTGCTGCTGTGCCTCACAAAGCAAGGTGAGGAATTCATGCGGCGCGTATTCCCCGAGTTCAACGAGGAGGAAGCGTTCGTGACGTCGCAGTTGAGTGACGAGGAGTGCCGAAGCCTCGCCGACGGGCTGCGGCGCGTGGTCCTTCAGGTGGAGCAGCACGGTGAGGAGCGCCGCAGGTCACTGCTGAACGGAACGGAGCCCGCGCCCCGGCGCAGCGGCCGGCGCGCCAAGGGCTGAGCCGCCGCTGCGCGATGCGCGGTAGCCCTCAGCGGGTCTCATACGCGGCGCGCACCAGGGTGTCGAACAGGCGCTGTTGGGCTGGGTCTTCTCGCGCCGTGTCCTCGGGGTGCCATTGCACGGCCGAGAACCATCCGCTGGTTTCGGTAGCCTCCACCGCTTCGATCGTGCCGTCGATGGCTCGCGCGGTGGCGACAAGTCCCTCGCCGAGCCGGGCGACGTGCTGGTGGTGAAAGCAGGACGCCTGGAGGGTGTCGGCCCCGGCGATGGCCGCGATGGCAGTGCCGGGGGTGAGGGAGACCGGATGCCTGATGTGCCGGTGTTCGCGGTCTGGACCGCCCATGTCCTGGTGCAGTGTTCCGCCCAACACGGTGTTGACCACCTGCAAGCCGCGGCAGATCGCCAGCAGTGGCAGGCCCATCGCCAGTGCCTGGCGGGCGACTTCGAGATCGAACGCGTCCTGCTCGTGGTCCACGTCGTACACGGCTTCGTGCGCCTGGTCGGCCTCGTAGCGGTGCGGTGAGAGGTCTCCACCGCCGGGGAGCACGATGCCGTCGAAGCGGGCGAGGCGGGCGGCGGTCAGTGCCGGATCGCAGCGGCCGGCAGGAGCGTACGGATGAATGGTGGCGGGTTCGCCGCCCGCCCGCCAGATCGCCTCGATCAGTGCTCGGGCGTTGACCTCGGCGGCGTAGCGCAGGGCCGAGGTGGTGGCACAGAAACGAGCCGGGACGGCGATGAGGGGGCGGTGAGAGTGGGTCACAGCTGGAACCAGGTGGTCTTCACTTCGGTGTACTTCTCCAAGGCGTGGGCGGACTTGTCGCGTCCGTTGCCGGACTGCTTCATGCCGCCGAAGGGCACTGTCAGGTCACCCTCCTCGTAGCAGTTGACCCAGACCGTCCCGGCCCTCAGGGCCCGTGAGACCTGGTGTGCCGTGGACAGGTTGGAGGTCCACAGACCTGCGGCGAGGCCGTAGTCGGTGGCGTTGGCGAGGGCCACCGCCTCGTCGAGGTCGTCGAAGGTGAAGATGGACAAGACCGGTCCGAAGACCTCCTCGCGCGCCAGTGCGGCGTTGGGGGCGACGCGGTCGAAGACCGTGGGCTGGAGATACGCCCCGCCGGTCTGCGGCAGGGTGCGTTCTCCCCCGACGCGCAGCCGTGCGCCGGTGTCTACGGCGGCGTGGATGTGTCCGAGCACCCGGTCGAGATGGTCCTGTCCGACCAGTGGGCCCATCTCGGTCGACGGATCGAGTGGGTCGCCGACGCGCAGCGCGCGAGCCCGCTCGACGATCACCTCGCTGACGCGTTCGGCGATGGAGGAGTGCACGAGAAGCCGGGAGGGTGCGGTGCACATCTCGCCCTGGTTGAAGAAGATGCTCCAGGCGGCGGTGGCGGCGGCCTTCTCCACGTCGGGAGCGTCCGGAAGGATGATGTTGGGGGACTTGCCACCCAGTTCGAGCCAGACGCGTTTGAGGTTGGAGTCGGCGGCATAGCGCAGGTATTGACGGCCTACGGCGGTGGAGCCGGTGAAGGCCAGGACATCAACGTCGGGGTGTAGGCCAAGGGCTCGTCCAGCGATCGGTCCGCTGCCGTTGACGACGTTGAGGACGCCGTGCGGCAGTCCGGCCGCAGTGGCGATCTTGGCGAGGCGCAGGGCGGACAGGGGTGAGTTCTCCGATGGCTTGAGGACGACCGTGCAACCGGCCGCAAGCGCGGGGGCAACCTTCCAACCTGCCAGCGTTAGGGGAAAGTTCCAGGGCACGACGGCACCCACGACGCCTGCCGGCTCGCGGGTGACCAGGGCGAGGGTATCGGGTGCGGTGTGCGGGGACTCGTCGGCGAGCTTGTCGGTCAACTGTCCATACCAGCGGAAGGTGTTGATGAGGGCGCGCAGTTCGATGTCGTGGGCGTCGGTGATCGGTTTTCCCATTTCCAGGCTCACCGTGAGAGCGAGGTCCGCTCGCTCTGCCTGGATCAGGTCGGCGATGCGTAGCAAGACCCGGCCGCGTTCGGCGGGTGCGAGCCGCGGCCAGGGCCCGCTGTCGAAGGCCCGGCGTGCCGCCGCGACGGCCTCGTTGATCTCCGCCGCTCCCCCATCGGCCACGTCGGCCAGCGGCCGGCCGTCCCTCGGCGAGACCACGGTGAACGTGTCGTCTGTCTCGTGTTCGACACCGTCGATGATGTGCGGGCCAGGGAGTTGGAGCGTCTGCGCTCGGCGTATCCAGTCGTCGTGGGTGGCATCCACCGTGCGTCCTCTTTTCGCTGGGAGATCGAGTGGGTGGGGCAAGCGTGTGCCAGGCCGGCACGCGGCTTTCGGGAGTAGGGGCGGGGCCGGGCGGCGTGAGCCGACCCGGCGCCTTCGGGCGAGCACCGCGCGCAGCGCCGGGCCGGTCAGCTCCCGGCGGCGCTTGCGCGGCGCGGTTGGTCGGCGCCGACCCGGCAGCAGTGTCCGCGCCAGGACGGCCAAGCGCTGAACCGGGCGAAGGGACGCGCCATCGGGTCCATGCCGAGGGACTCGAACGGTACGGCCGATCCGACAGCGATGCCGATGCCGAGGGCCCTTCGTACGCAACTTGCGGTCCAAAGGGTGTGGCGGGTGTTACCGCCGGCACAGGGTGCGTGGCAACAGATGGTCACGGCCCGAGAGGGGAAAAGACCCCCGGTGGGTAGGTCGAGCCGCAACGGTGCGGTTCAGTTGTCGGCGGCGGCGTTGTCGGCGCGGGCCGTATTGTCGGCGTCGGTGACGGTGGCGGTGGCGGTGGCGTCGGTGACGGTGGCGTCGGTGACGGTGACGGTGACGTCGGTGACGGTGGCGTCGGTAGCGTCCGCGGTCAGTTTCACCAGCAGCGCCCGCAGCTCCGACAGCGCCTCTTCGGTCACGTCTCGCTCACCGAAGACGAGCTGGTGGAGTACGAGCCCCTCCAGTGCGGCGAAGACCAGTCGTGACAGCCCCCGGTCGATCGGCCGGGCGAGTACGCGGGCGAGCTCGCGCTGCGCGGCGTCGAAATACTCCTCGTACAGGCCGCGCAGCTGGGGCATCAGCTCCGGTCGGCGCCTGGCCTCTAGGAGCAGTTCGTACTGGAACGCCTGCACGTCCGGCCCTGCCGCCACCATCCCTCCCAGATTGGCGGCGAAGTCCTCCGCCGTGCCGGTGCCGGTGTTGAGGGCGTTGACACGGAGCGAGGAGTGGATGGCATGGTTGACGGCCGCTTCGATGAGCGCGTCGCGGGAGCCGAAGTGGTGGACGACGAGCCCGTGGGTAACCCCGGCCTCCTCGGCGACGGCCCGGTAGGTCAGCTTGCGCAGACCACTTCGCGCCACTACGCGTACTGCGGCGTCCAGCAGGGCGACCCGACCCGTCCCGTAGTTCGTCACGCGCTTGCGGGTGCCGCATGCGCCAGTGGGCTCGACGGGGTCGGTCATGACGCCGACCCTACCGGCGGCGGGCCGCTCAGCGCTTCGGCGGCCTGATGCCACGAAACTCCCAGTCGCCGCCGAGGGCGGTGGACAGCACCTCCTCGGACTCGGTCGGCTGGGCTCCGACATCGGCGCGGATGGCGGTGGGGCCGGTGACGATGTGATTGGTGAGGCGGCCGAGTCCCTCGACCTCTACCTCGACCACGTCGCCCGGTTGCACCGGCCGGGAATTAGCCGGGGTTCCGGACAGCAGCACGTCCCCGGGGCACAGGGTGATGGTGCGGGCTATGTCGGCGACGAGGTAGTGCATGTCCCAGGTCATCTCGTCGGTGGAGCCGTCCTGGACGACCTTCCCGTTTACCGTGGTCCGCAGCCGCTTGCCGCGAAAATCCCAGTCAGTGACCAGGCCGGGGCCCAGCGGGCACAAGGTGTCGGAGCCCTTGACTCTGAGCATGGAGCCCGCGTCGGTGTCCCGGAAGTCGTGCAGGCCGTAGTCGTTGGCCACGGTGTAGCCGGCGATGTACTCGCCCGCCTGGGCCGGGGAGATGTTGCGAGCGGTCTTCTTGATGACGATGGCGACCTCCCCCTCGTAGTTGAGCCACTTGCAGCCTTCGGGGCGAACGATCGCGCCCCGGTGGCTGTTCAGCGCCGAGGTCGGCTTGTGGAAGTACGTGGGGCTGTCCGGCAGGTCAATCTGGAACTCGTCCACCCGGCTGCGGTGGTTGAGGTGGACCGCGATCACCTTGGACGGCATGACCGGCGGCAGGTGGTGCGCGTCCTTGATCCTGACGCGTCGCCCGTCTCCGGCGACCAGTTCGTCGCCGTCGCGGAGGGTCTCCGTTGCGGCGCCGTCGAGGAGGATGCGGCGGTACTCGGGCATGACGGGAGCCTTTCTAGACGGGGTGCGGGGAGGCGGACGCGGCGGGTAGGCCGGTGCCGGTCCAACCGTCGGCGGGGCGGTCGAACCACAGGTGCGCCTGTCCGGTGCCAACGGAGTTCTCGTACTCGCCGTACTGCCGGCCCTTCGCGGTGCACGCCTGCTCGCCGAGGGCTCCGGCCAACATCAGGTAGTGGAAGAACTTCGCCTCCGGCTTGACCTTCCAGAACGCGTCCATGGTGTCGAGGACCTTGTCGTGGCGGCCCTGGGTAAACCAGGCGATGCGCTCTTGATCGGCTGCCCGCGCTTGGGGGGAGAAGATGTGCGCCGGGTCGCTGGCCTCGTGGTCGCGCAGTTCGCGCAGCGGCCAGAAGGTGTGCGACAGGGCTCCGGAGGCGATCAGCAGGACACGCCGGCCCGGCGTGGCGGCGATGGCGTCAGCCACGGCGCGACCGAGGCGCAAGTGGTCCTCCATGTCGCCGGTTTGGCACACGCCGATCGTCATCCAGCGTTTGTCGGGCAGACCTTTGCCGAGGAACTTCCATAGATTGAGCGTGGCGTAGTAGATCGGCAGGTACGCATCGTCGATCGCGGTGATCCAGGTGCCGTGCTTGCCGGCGAACGAGGCGATGTTGTGGGCGAGTTCGGGGTCTCCGAGGAAGTCGTAGGGCGTACGGCACATGCCGCGCGGCAGTTCCTCGGAGGTGTACAGGCCACTGCGGCGGGACTGGGCGGCGACGACGAACTCGACAGTGGTCGCCCAGTGGGAGTCCATGACGAGGACGGTGTCGTAATCGTCCCGCTCGAAAACGTCCTTACGCAGTTGCTCCAGGCCGGTGACGAGGGTGACCTCCTTGCCCTCGTTGAGCTCCAGTCGGGTCTTTTTTGGGAGCACGATGGTGGGGACGTGGGCGAGCAGGCCCGCCCCGACGATTTCACCCATGGTCTTGCCAACCCTTCGCAGCGGTGACCGTGTTCTTGAGGTCGCAGTAGAAGTCGAAACTCCACGTGCCGCCCTCGCGGCCGACGCCGGAGTGGCGCGAGCCGCCGAACGGCGCCTTGAGGTCGCGGACGAAGAAGCAGTTGACCCAGACGGTGCCCGCAACCAATTGGGCGCTGACCCGCCCGGCGCGCTCAAGGTCGCCGGTGGCTACGGTGGCGGCCAGCCCGAAGCGGGTGTCGTTGGCCAAGCGGACGGCCTCGTCATCGGTGGTGAAGGTTTGCAAGGTCAAAACGGGGCCGAAGACCTCCTCTTGCACGATCTCGGCATCTTGCCGTACGTCGGTCAACAGGGTGGGCGCGTAATGCTGCCCCTCGCCCCGGTGCCCGCCGATGACCGCGCGCGCGCCGGACGCAAGCGCCCGCTGCACGAAGCCGTCGATCTTCTCCACCTGGCGGGGGTGGATGTTGGGGCCGATGTCGGTGGCCTCGTCGCGTGGGTCGCCCTGCCGAAGCTGGGCCGCCTTGGCGACGAACCGGCGCGTGAACTCTTCGACCACGGCTTCTTCTACGAGGAGGCGTGCGGCTGCTAGGCATACCTGGCCGGCGTTGTCGTACTGCTCGATGGCGAGGTCTACGGCGAGGTCCACATCCGCGTCGGCGAAGACCAGCAGCGGAGACTTCCCGCCGAGTTCAAGGCTGAGGGGAGTGAGGTTCGCTGCGGCCGACGCGGCGATGTGCCGCGCGGTCGGCACGGACCCGGTGAAGCTGATGCGGCGTACGTCCGGGTGTGAGGTGAGGGCGTCACCGATCTCGGAGCCGTAGCCCTGCACGACGTTCAGGACGCCGGCCGGAAGTCCGGCTTCGGCAGCGATGTCGGCGAGCAGTGAGGCGGTCAGCGGTGACCACTCGGCAGGCTTGAGCACGACCGTGTTGCCGGCGGCGAGCGCCGGGGCAACCTTCCAGGTCGCGAGCATCAGCGGCGCGTTCCAGGGTGTGATCAGTACGCACGGGCCGGCCGGGTCCCAGGTGACGTGATTGGTATGGCCACGCGTGGTGAAGTCCTCGTGCTCCAAGGTCAGCAGCCAGTCGGCGAAGAAGCGGAAGTTGTGGGCGACGCGGGGCATGACACCGCGCCGGTGGGAGCGCAAAAGTGCGCCGTTGTCCATGGTCTCGACGATCGCCAACTCTTCGAGGTGCTTTTCGACTGCGTCGGCGATGGCGTGCAGGATGCGGGCGCGCTCGGCGCGTGGGGTGGCGGCCCAGCCGGGGAAGGCGGCCTTGGCGGCGGCTACGGCCGCATCTGCCTCCCTCGGAGTGCCCCGGGATATCTCCCCGAGTGTGGCGCCGTCGATGGGCGAGGTATCGGTGAAGGTATGGGTGGAGGCGACCCGTTGGCCGCCGATCCAGTGCCGGGTGTCGATAGTGACTTCGGCGACGGTGGTGTGGTGTTCGCTCATGGCCTCGTACTCCTGACAGTCATTGCGCTGCGCTGCGGTGCGGTCACTGGGCGCCTGAGGTGTTCGACTCCAGAAGTCGGCCGCCGTCCCACACCACGCCGACCTGCTGGTAGTAGGCGGCGATCGGCTCATGGATTTCCAGGCGGGCCAACTCCTCCGTGGGCGCCTGGAACAGCTCCAACTCGGCGTCCCCCACCCAGGGCTGCCCGCCCTCGAAGGAGGCGGCGCCGGACTCGACCAGTTCGTCTAGAGCCAGGCCCCCGCCCTTCTCGATGGAGGGCAGCCAACGGTGGTGGGCCATCGGATGGCCGTTGACGAATCCGTTCGTCTGGGACGGCTCACGCAGGGTGACGATGGCCTGGGCGAGCCGCCGGTCAGCGGCGGCGAGGGTGGCGCCGAAACGAGCGCCGGCCTCGATCCGTGGGGCGGGCCCGTAGGGATGGGGGCGGGTCTGGTGAAGGGAGCCGAACTTCTTCGGGTAGCCCTGGTGTAGGCCGCGGGCGATGGCGAAGTCCTTGTCGACCCAGATGTAGACACAGCGGGTGTAGGTCTGCCCTCCGTACGTGCAACGGACGACGACGAACGCCTCCTTGTACTGGGCCAGCACCGGGTCGAGCAGCTCCTGTCCCGAGGCGGCGCACGACTGCCAGTCGGCCCAGATCAGCGCGACCGCGCCGGGGTCTTCGGCCGCGAGCTCCAGCGGTTCGGGCAGCAGCTCACGCACGCGTGCCGGGTCCGTGCGGTACTCGACGGTCAGCAGATCGCCCGAGTAGCGCCACGGAGGCGAGGGGATCAACGATGAGGCGCCCGTCGCGGTCTTGGGGTGGAAGTATCCACGGACGCTGGTCATGGGGGCTCCTTGAGGACTGAACGGTCAGGGCGGGCTGCTGAAGAAGGCAGGGGCGCGGTAGCGGGCCGCGGCCACCACGGCCACCTGGCCTGCGAGGGCGAGGTACCGACCAGCCGGCCCGAGCCTCCTGGCGGAGTGCTGAGGAGGCATCAGGGGAGAGAAAAGGGGAGGTAGGGGCCCGGACCATGAAGGCCGGGCCCCGGCCAGCGGGACGGCGGGCACCGTAACTCGTTTGGCTTCAAACAAGATAAGAAGCGGCGGACCCTCGGTCAATAGCTATCCGGATGGATAATTTCTACGACGAACCTCTTGCACGTGAGCACCCAACCTCCCTACCGTTTGACACCAAACAACCTCGGCCTCCTGCCCACCGCAGTGCGAGGCCCCCCTCTTCCTCCCTCTCCCCCAGCGCCCTCAAGCCCTGGGAGGCGCCCCTTTTCCCTGGTAGGAGACACCGGTGAGCGCATCCGACACCCCAACCGTGCGCCGGCGCATGGACCAACTGGCCGCCGATGGCATCGACGTCGTCCGGGTGACCTATCCCGACCTCATCGGCACCGAACGGGCCCGAGACATCCTCCTTGAGCACCTTCCCGCGGCCTGCGACCACGGCTTGGCCTTTTGCCGCGCCGTCTACCACACCAGCCCTCGGGGCGACACGGTCTCCGTCGCCGGCGGCCTCGACGCCGGCCTGCCCGACATCTGCGTCACCCCCGACCTCGCCACCCTCACCGCGCTGCCGTGGGAACCCGGAGTCGCCACCTGTCTGGGCAACGTCACCGACCCGGCCACCGGGCTGCCCGCGCCAGAGTCCCCCCGCGACCTGCTACGCGCCGTCCTCAACCGATGCGCCGAGCACGGTCTGCGGCCCGTGGTGGGGCCGGAGTTGGAATACTTCCTGTGCGACGCTGCGCCCGATGACCCGCAGGGCTGGCACCGCTACAGCGACACCGACGGCGCCATCTACACGGCGGGGCTGCGTGCGGACCGGGACAACCACCTGCTGCACATGCTGCGCCTGCTGCGTGATCTGAACATCGGCGTCAGCGGCGGCAACCACGAATACGACGGCTCCCAGTTCGAGATCAACCTGACCCACGGCGACGCCGCCGAGGCCGCCGACCGTGCCTTCCGCTTCAAGTCCGCGATCAAGGAACTGGCCCGCAAGGAGGGACGGCTGGCCACCTTCATGGCCAAGCCCTTCAACGACGCGGGCGGTTCCGGCTTCCACCTCCACCTGTCGTGCGTGGACGACCGGGGCGAGAACACCTTCGCCAACCCCGCGGCGCCTTACGGCCTGTCCGCCACCGCCCGGCATGCGGTGGCGGGCGTCCTCGCCCACGCGCCGGCGCTCACCGCGCTGGCCAACCCAACAATCAACTCTTACAAGCGACTTGGTCCCGACACGCTTGCCCCCTGGCTCATCGACTGGGGCCTGGACAACCGCAGCGCCATGGTCCGCATACCGCCCGAGCGCGGTGCGGGCTCCCGCCTCGAACTACGCCTGGGCGACGCGAGCGCCAACCCCTATCTGCTGATCGCCGCGACCATCGCCGCGGCCCTGCTCGGCGTCGTGGCCGGCGAGGAGCCGCCGGCCCCGCTGGAGGGCTACGGCTACGACACCGCGAGATCGGCCGCGCTGCCGACGTCCTTGTCCGCCGCCCTCGACGCATTGGAGGCGGACACCGCCGTGACCGAGACACTCGGCAAGGACTTCATCACGTCCTACCTCTCGTACAAGCGCGACGAAGTCGCACGCTTCCACCGGCACGTCACCGACTGGGAGTTCACCGAGTACGCCTACCACCTGTGACGCGCGGGAGATGACCCGCCAGGGCCCCCGCGCCGGCAACGCCGCGGGGGCCCAGTGGCGTACTCGATGACGCCGGCCGCCTCAGCGCGGGCTGTCGTCGCTGATCACGGTGGCAGGGTGCGCCGCATCCGGGGTTGTCGGTCGGTCCGGGTCCCGGCGGAAGAACGTCTTGCTGGCGATCCGCCACACGCCGTCTTGGCGCACCAGCGAGAAGTGGTTGGTGAAGTCGTAACCCTGGTAGCCGTACTCATCCAGCACGGCGACCGCCACGTCGCCGCTCACCTCCACCGAGCGAATGGTGGAGGTGTAGGCGAGGGTCCACTCGCGGTTGTCCGCTTCGGCTGCAACCACCTCGCAAAACGCCTCGATCGGCGCCGAGACGAACTGCTGGCCGAGGTATCCCCACATGTGCGCGTCCGTGTGGAAGGCCGCTCGGACGGCGTTCGGGTCTGCGGCGCTCACCGCCGCCACATAGGCTTCCACAGCGGATCGAACGCCGTCGTGGGCAACCGTACGATCACTCATCTGGTTCTCCTCTTGGATGGCGGACGGATCACCCATGGTGCATCCATACGCCTTTGGTCTCGGTGAACACATCAAGCGCGCAGGAGCCCATCTCCCGCCCCCACCCGCTGGCCCCGAATCCGCCCCAGGGTGCGGCGGGGTCAGGAACCGGCGGCATGTTGACGAACACCGCGCCCGCACGGATATCTGCTGCGAGCCGGTGGGCGGTGGTCAGGTCCCGGGTCCAGATCGCGGCTGCCAGGCCGTACCGGGTGTCGTTGGCACGCGCCGCCAGTTCGTCCTCGTCCTCGTAGGTGAGTACGGGCAACACGGGGCCGAAGACCTCCTGCTTGGCGATGGCCATGTCGTCTCGCACATGGGAGAAGACGGTGGGGCGGTAGAAGTGGCCGTGCTCCAGGGGGCCATCGGCGCGTGCTCCCCCGGTGACCAGCTCGGCTCCCTCGGCCAAGCCCTCCTTGACCATGGCGTCCACCCTCCGCAGGTGCTCCTCGCTCACCAGCGGCCCCAACTGGGTGTCTGGGGACAGACCGGGTCCAAGGCGCAGGGCGGCGACCGCGGCGGCGAGTTTCTCGGTGAACTCCGCCGCTCGGCGGCTGTCCACGTAAAAGCGCGCATAGGCGGCGCAGACCTGCCCACTGTTGAGCAGCGCTCCGTGCACATTGCCCTGAACGGCGGCGTCGATGTCGGCGTCCTTGGCGATGATGCTGGGGGCCTTGCCGCCCAGTTCCAGGGTGACCCGCTTGAGATCGTTCGCCGACGCCCGGACGATCTCCTGTCCCACCTCGGTGGAACCGGTGAAGGAAACCTTGTCCACCCGCGGATGCTCCACCAGGGCCCGGCCGGTCGCGGGGCCGCCGGTGAGGACGTTGACCACGCCCGGGGGAAATCCGGCTTCCGCGCACAACCGCCCCAAGTGCAGGCTGGTCAGCGGGGTTTGCTCGGCCGGCTTGAGCACCACGGTGTTGCCGCAGGCCAACGCCGGGGCCATCTTCCATGCCGCGATCATCAGCGGGAAGTTCCACGGAGTGATGAGCGCGCACACCCCTACCGGCTCACGGCGGGTGAAGTGCAGGGTGTCGGGATAGGAGACCGGGCTGACCGCTCCCTCGATCTTCGTGACCCAGCCCGCGTAGTAGCGAAAGTGTTCCGCGGCCCCCGCGACGCTGACCGTACGGGCCACCTCCAGCGGTTGTCCCTGGTCACGCGTCTCCAGCTCCGCGAGCTCCGCGGTGTCGCGATCGATCAGTTCGGCCAGGCGCCACAGCATCTTGGCGCGCTCGGCAGCGGACAACCTGGCCCACGCGGGGTCCTCCAGCGCCCGTCGTGCGGCGCCGACCGCGTCGTCAACGTCTGTCGGTCCGGCCTCGGCGCAGGTACCAAGGACCGACCCGGTGGCAGGGTCACAGGTGGTGAACTCCGCTGTGCTCGCGGCGGCCGTCCACTCGCCTGCGATGAAAAGCCGGCCTCGCACATCCATAACAAGATCCTTTCTCGGCCTTCGTCACGCCCCACGAGCGCGCCCGCGGGGGCGCGGCTCAGTCAGCTCAGCCAGTGCGGTCAGCTCGGTCAGTGCAGCCGGCTCAGTCAGTGCAGTCGGCGATGTTGCGCATCAGCCGGTCAACATAGGCGCGGTGCTCCGGGATCAACGCGCCGTCCGGGAACATCAGGGAGGTGACATTGGCCCCGATGGACATGCCGATGACCTCCCCCGCGAGTTCGGTGACGGCCGGTGCGTCGCAGGGCTCGCCCTTGCCCCGCGCTTCGGTGATGCGCACGGCGAGCCGTCTGCGCCACTCGTGTAGGTGTTCGCGGTACAGCGTCGCGAGTTCCTCGTTGGCCACCGAGTGCTCCCACAGCGCGAGCAGCACACGGGCGGAGGCGATGCGGTACGTATCCAGCGGCAGCGTCACCTCGATGTCGCGGCGCAGCGCCTCCTTCGGATCGAGCGATGGATCGCTGTCGTCGATCCGCTCGTTCATCTCCGCGAGTACGCTTTGGAACGTGGCGGCAACGATGCTGTCCTTGTTGGGGAAGTACCGCTTCAGCGCACCATTGGCGAAACCCGCCTCGGCGACGATGCTCCTCATGGTCGCGGCCTCGAAGCCGCCCTGGATGATGAGCTTTTTCGCGACGGCGACGATTTCCCGCCGTCGCTGATCGTGGTCGATAATCTTCGGCATAGTTTTCCCTACGGTACTGGCGACCCGGTCGCCGTACGAAGCCCGAGCCAGCTGCGCCGGCGCTCGGCCTGCCGAGCCGGGTCGGCGACCGGGGATGCCAGGAGCAGCCGACGCGTGTAGGAGTGTGCGGGGTTTCGCGTGATGGTCTCGTTCGGCCCGGTCTCAACGCACTCCCCCTGGTACATCACCGAGACGCGGTGACAGATGCGCCGTACCACCCCCAGATCGTGCGATACGAAGAGGTAGGAGACGCCGGTCTCGCGCTGGATGTCGATGAACAGGTCGATCACCGCCGCCTGCGTGGTCAGGTCGAGTGCGCTGACCGGTTCGTCGCAGACGATGAGGCGTGGTCGGCGCACCAGCGCGCGGGCGATGGCGATGCGCTGGCGCTGGCCGCCGGAGAACTCGCTGGGGTAGCGCGTCACGGTGTCCGCGGGCAGGCGGACGTGGTCGAGCATCTCGGCCACCGCCTTGCGTGCCTCGGCTCGGCCGGTGCCCGCGGCCGTGAGGGGCTCGGCGAGGATGTGGCCAACGGTCAGCGTCGGGTCTAGCGAACCGTACGGGTCCTGGAAGACCACCTGGAGATCGGCTGCCAGGCGACGCCGAGCGGCTCCCTTGGCGTGGGTGATGTCGCTGCCGGCGAACGAGATCCGGCCGGAGGTCACCTCGGTCAGCCCGAGGATGGCCTTGCCGAGGGTGGACTTGCCCGATCCGCTTTCGCCGACCAGTCCCACGCACTCGCCCGCCCCGATGGTCACCGAGACGCCGTTGAGTGCGCGGAAGGTGGTGCGTCCGCGTCGGTAGTCCACGACGAGGTCGGCTACGTCGAGCAGCGGGGTGTCGTTGTTCGCGTCCGTCTTCATGTGTGCACCGTCCGTCCGGCCTTGGTCCAGGCCGCGTCCAGTTCGGCGCGGCTTGCGGTGTCGTCCTGCGAAGCCTTGATGAGCTCCGCGGTGTACGGATCGCCGGGGTGGGCGAAGATCTGCTCCACCGTGCCGGTCTCGATGACCCTGCCGTCCTTCATGACCGCGACCCGGTCGCAGATGTCGGCGACCACGCCGAAGTTGTGCGTGACGATGACGAGCGCCATCTGGTATTCCTGCTGGAGTTCACGCAGCAGTTCGAGCACCTCGGCTTGGACGGTGACGTCCAGCGCGGTGGTCGGCTCGTCGGCGACCAGCAGGCTCGGGTTGCCCGCGACTGCTCCCGCGATGAGGACGCGCTGTGCCATGCCGCCGGAGATCTGGTGCGGGTGCGAGGCTAGTACGCGGTCGGGATCGGTGATGCCGACCCGCAGGAGCATCTCGCGTGCCCGCTCCCGCGCCTTCGCCTTGGACAGCTTGTGCACCGCCCGCAGGGGTTCGACGAGTTGATGTCCGACCGTGTAGCAGGGGTCCAGGTTACTCATCGGTTCCTGGGGCACGTAGCCGATCTGGGTGCCGAGCAGCGCGTGGCGCTTGGCCCGCGGCAGCTCGCCGACCGACTGGCCGCCGAGCCAGATGCCGTCCGCGGTCGCGCGGCCGTCCATCGGCAGCAGGTCCAGTGCGGAGAACACGGTCTGTGACTTGCCTGATCCCGACTCGCCGACGATGCCGAGGACTTCGCCGGGGGCGACGTCCAGGCAGACTCCGCGTACGACCTGTTTGTCGCCGTGCGGTGTGCCGTAGGTGACGTGGAGGTTCTCGATCCGCAGCGCGCTGAGTTCGGCCGGGTGTACCAGCTCGCCGGTGCTGCTGGTCGTCTCGTCGCTCGGCTGCTGGGCACGTCGGCGGCGGCGGGGTGCCGGTTCGGTCCGCACGCTCACCAGGTCGGCGAGGGTCGATCCCATGAACGCGAGTGCGGCGATCGTGATGCCCAGCGCCGCCGATGGCCACAGCAAGATGAGCGGGTGGGTCAGCATGGTGCGGAACCCGTCGTTCATCATCTGGCCCCAGTTGGGGTCGGACGCGGTGCCGATGCCCAGGAACTGGAGGCCGGTCTGCATGCCCATCGCGATACCCGCGGTGAGAGCGGACTGGATGATCACCGGTGCGTGGACGGCCCGCAGTACGTGCGTGTGCAGAATCTTGATGTGGGTGAGCCCGGCGACCCGGGCGGCGTCGATGTAGGGCTCCTTGCGCACCGCGAGGGCCTTCGAGCGGGATATGCGGTAGTAGCCCGGCGCCATGAAGGCGCCCACCGTCACCATCAGCACCGTGAAGTCCGCGCCCGTGCCGGCGGCGACGATGAGCAGGACGATCATTCCGGGCACGGACTGCACGCCGTCGCTGATCCACGAGAAGACTCGGTCGGTGAGGCCGCCGAAGTATCCGGCCGCCACCCCGGCGGGCACCCCGAGCACGACTCCGGTCAGGCAGGCGACGGCTGCTCCGTAAAGGGTCGTACGCGCCCCGAACAGCAGTCTGCTGAGGATGTCCCGGCCGGCCGAGTCGCCGCCCATGAGGTGATCGGAGTTCGGTGGTGCCTGGGTGAGGGCGAAGTCCACGAAGTTGGGGTCGTGTGGGGCGAACAGCGGGGCGAACAGTCCGGCGATGACCACCAGGAGGAACACGGCCAGTGCGGCGATCCCGATGGGACGGCGCAGGTATCGAGACCACAGTGCTTGCTTGGCCGAAACGGGTGCGGTCTTTGCGGGGGATGCGGCTTCGTTCATTTCTCGCGCACCTTTGGATTGACCCACCCGAGCACCAGGTCGAGCAGGAAGTTGACGACGACGACGAACACGACCGTCACGACGGTCAGTCCGAGCAAGACCGGGATGTCGCCGATCTGGGAGGCCGACTGGGTGAGGCTGCCGATGCCCGGGAGGTTGAAGATGATTTCGACGACGATCGCGCCGCCGAGCAGCCCGACGAACATGATCGCGAGGACGGTGAGCGCGGCGGGCGAGGCATTGCGCAGCACATGCAGCGTTACGCGCCGTGCGGACAGCCCGCGGGCCCGCAGCGTGCGGACGAAGTCCTGGTTGTTCACCTCAAGGAAGCCGTTGCGGAGCTGTTCGGCGATCATCACGATCGCGCCGAGTGCCAGCGCGATCGACGGCAGGGTGATGGAGCGCAGCCACCCGCTGGCGGAGTGCGTCAAAGGCACGTAGCCGACTGCGGGGAACCACTGGAGCTTGATCGCGAAAGCCATGACGAGCATGAGGCTCACCCAAAACCCGGGGAGGGCGAACAGGACCACCGAGGCGAGCTTGAGGACACGGGCGAGGATGCCGCTGGGACGCAGTCCGGTGGCGATGCCCACGATGAGCCCGACCACGGCCGCGAGGAGCGTGGCGGCCACCACGATCGACAAGGTGACCGGCACGCGCAGGCTGATCTGGTCCGAGACGGGTTGGAAGTTACGCCATGACGTCCCGAAGTCGCCACGCACCGCGTGCGAGAGCCAATCCCAAAACTGCTCCAAGAGCGGGCGGTTCAGGCCGAGTTGTTGTCGCAGTGCCGCCCGCTGGGCGGGGGTGGCGCTGTCGCCGAGCAGGCCGGCGGTGGGATCGCCGATGGCTAGGTGGGCCAAGAAGAATGAGGCGGACGTGACGACCACCAGGAGGATGGCCCCTGACAACAGGCGCCGAAGCGTGAATCTGATCATGTAAGGACCCCTCTGGGGGCGGTGGCCGCCTGCGCACCGGGCGACCACCGCCGAAACGGGAATTAGCCGCGCTGAATGAACCGCAGGGTCGGGAACATCATCCCGGTGAGCGGGGTTACCTTGATGCCCTTGTTGCTGAAGTAGGTGTTGTTCGCCTGGTACCAGACGTCCTGCCAAGCCTGGTTGGTGACCTCCGCGTTGAGCCGGCGGATCTGCGCGATCTGCTTCTGGCCGGATGTCGCGCCGATCGTGCCGAGGAGCTTGTGGAGTTCGGGAAATGCCTCGGTCGAGGGGTTCGGGTTGAACCACTGCCGTGAGGCGATCCGCCCGTCCACCGACGCCGCCGCGTTGGAGTCAAGCGCCACCACCGCCACGAACATCGGATAGGTCGCGGCGTTCTTCTGGTAGTCGGCGGGCGACAGGTTCTTCCACGTCACCTTGATGCCGAGCTGGCCGAGGATCTGCTGGACGGCGGGCTGCCACGGTTGGAAGATCGATGACATGGGCATCGTCACGCGAAATCCGTCGGGGTAGCCGGCGTCGGCCATGAGTTGCTTGGCCTTGTCCATGTCGAAGGCGTATTGATCGTTGAGCGAGGCGTCATACGCGGGGTCTCCGGCGGGGAACACCTGGTTGGTCGCCACCCCGGCGCCCTGCCCCACCGACTTCAGGATGGCCGCGCCGTCGAAGGCGTGGTTGATGGCCTGCCGCACTCGTATGTCACCGAGGGGTTTGAGCCGCTTGCCCATGCGGTCCGTGAACTGGATGCCCACCCAGGTGGCGACCTTGGATGCGACGTTCCAGCCGTTTCTCTTCGCGTGGGGGATGTCTGCCGCGTTGGCGTAGGCGACGTCGAGTTGGCCCGAGAGCATGGCGTTGAAGCTCGCGGTCGGGTCGGCGATGGGGAAGACGCTCACCGTGCCGAACGGGTAGGTCTTACGGTCCCAGTGCCCGGGCTTCCTGGTGAAGACGTAACTCGACCCCGGCGTCGATTTGCCCGTGTCGTAGGTGTAGGGGCCCGACCCGGCGGGCCGGGTGCTGAGCGCCTTGGCCTTGATCGCGGCAGGTGACGCCATCCAACTGCGCCCAAGGCCCATGGAGTACAGCAGGGCGTCGTCCTTCTTCTTCAGGTGGATGGCGATGGCGTTGCGGTTCACCTGGCGCACAGCGGAGACGTTGGCGTAGGTCTGGCCGGAGCGGACGCCGGCCTTGAGGTGCTGAAGATTGTGCACCGCTGCCGTGGCGTCGAAGGGTTGCCCGTCACTGAACGTGACCCCGGAGCGCAGCCGCATGGTGAGCGTCAGGTGATCCGGGGAGTACGTCCATGATGTGGCGAGTGCGGGGATGGGATGCGAGTCCTTGTCCAGGGCGACCAGGGGGTCGTAGACGGCGGACAGGTAGGGGCCGTCGAAACCGATGTCGGCCTGTGCCGGGTCCCAGGAGGTGACGTCGAGGAGCGTCCCGATCTTGATTTTCTCGTCGGGTCCGCTGCCGCCGGAAGAGGCACCGGCGTTCGTACAGGCGGCCAGCGCGAGTGCGATGACCGCGACAAGTGTGGCTCTCCAGATCCTCTGCATGGAATCTTCTCTCAAGTAAGAGGGGGCGCTGATGCCAGATTGAGCAGGGAGAGGAAACCGCCGGTCCTCTTCGCCATCGCAACGCTCGGCCCAAAGACGGGGGGCGGGTGCACGGAAGAGTTCCCCTGCCCGCCATCTCACGTGTCGTGGCCGTTAGTCTACGGACGTCGGCAAAAAAGGCAATGGCCCCACCACAGCCAAATTGGCAGGGGTGGGGCCGTCGTTAAGCCAGGGGCCAAGAGGTGTGTCAGACCGCCTCAGCGACGATGACGCGCGGGCTTCCGGGCAGCGCGAGCACCTCGCGCCGGCGCCATCCGGCCGCCTCCAACCAGGCCGTGACCTCGGACTGCGGGTAGACCACCGTGCCGTCGATGACGAGGTACTCCCCCGCGTGCAGCGCGTCGATCGGACGCTGGCGGTCGTCGTCGTCCAAAAGGAAGTCAAGGAGCAGCAGCGTGGCTCCATCGCGCGCGGCGGCCCGGGCATTGACGAGGATGGCGCGGTTCTGCTCGGCGGTGAAGCGGTGGATGACGTGGTTGACCATGACCAGATCGTGGTCTCCGCCCGGGCTGGCCGTATCGGTTGGCGCGGGATCGATCCGCGCCCGGTCCGCGAGCCCCGCCGTGTCGAGCGCTTCGGCTATGGCGTCCGATGACCCCGGGTCGAAGACGAAGCGCGCCGACAGATCGGGGTTGGCCCGTAGGGCGCCGATGGCGAAGGCCGGGGAGAGCCCGCCGAGGTCAAGTAGGTCGCGATAGGGGCCGAAGTCGAAGGACCGGGCGAGCATGGCGGCGTGCAGCGCGTTGTAGCGCATGACTCCTGCCATGAACGCCTTCCACCGCGCCTCGTCCATCTCCAGCTCACCGGGCTTGGTGGTGTCAACGGTGGTGTCGAACTGTAGCCAGTGGCCGTAGCTGATCTCGTTCAGGAAGGCGAGGAAGGGATGGAGGTCGAGCTCGCCGTCGCCCGTCAGGTAGGCGGCGGCGTCCGGCGCCAGCCGGTAGCGGCCCGCGCGGCGCTCCAACAGCCCCAGTCCGTTCATGGCGTCGGCGAGTATCCGTGCCATCCGCTCGCTGACCCCGGTCGCCGATGCCAGTTCGGCCACGTCGCGTTCGCCATCGGCGAGGGCGCGGAAGATGCCGGTGCGCGCGGCGGCGAAGAGTTGCTTGGCCCCCATGTAGCCGATCGCGATGTCAACGATGCGGTCGGGCGCGGCGGACGTGCTGGGTGCGGTCATGGTGTCCTCCTGAAGAGTTGTCGTACGACTGCTGAGGGGGTATGCGCACGCCCGCAGGCGGCGTCTTGTTTCACCAGGTGCCGTCCGCGGCGACGTCGCGATCGAGCCACAGGTCCGCCACGGCCCGGCGCAGCGCCTTTGGCCCCACGCGGTCGAGCAGGGCGATCGCTCCGACGTTGTCCTCCAACTGGCTCCGCCGGGACACGCCGACCAAAACGTTGGCGGTACCGGGGTTGGCCAGGCAAAAGGCGATGCCCAACTGTGCGGGCGAAGCGCCGAACGCATCGGCCAGGTGCCGTACTTCGCCGTAGGACGCGGCGATGCGCTCACGGATGCCGCCGACATCGGCACCGATCTTG
Source organism: Streptomyces zagrosensis (assembly GCF_014203645.1). Classification (GTDB taxonomy): domain Bacteria; phylum Actinomycetota; class Actinomycetes; order Streptomycetales; family Streptomycetaceae; genus Streptomyces; species Streptomyces zagrosensis. The sequence continues at coordinate 104,059 of NZ_JACHJL010000022.1, forward strand.
CGGCCCGGGCGAAGGTTGCCGACCAGCATGCCGCCCTCGAAGACGTCGGACGCCTGGAGGGCGAGCTCCCCGGCGTCGAACAGTGGGGCGTAGTAGCGACCCTCGGCCATCGACCTGCGCACCAATCCGTACTTGAGCTGCGCGAACGTGGGTGGCACCAGTCCTTGCTCGCGCGCGAAGTCGATCGCCGCACGCAGGTCGCCATACCGCCAGTTGTTCACGCCCCAGGTGCCGAACCGGCCTGCGTCGATCTGCTCGGCGACATCGGTGACGACTCGCTCGACGTCGAGGTCGCCGAAGTAGTCGCCGACGACGACCATGTCGGCCCGCTCGACGCCAACGCGCTCCAGGGACGTCTCAAGCTGCTGCGTGAACCCGGTGGTGGGGTAGTCCCAAAGCCAGAGTTTGCCGCAGAACTGCCAGTTGGCGCGGGCGAGTCCGGCCTCCCGCACGGCGCGGCCGAAGATCAGATCGGTACGCGCGTTCTCCGCGTGCGGGCCCATGTTGTAGTGCGCGACGTCGAAGAAGGCGCAGTCGAGCTCCGCGGCCCGCGCGACCAGCGATACCGCGTCATCGAAATCCATCCGGTCCCAGGTATTCCAGGACCCCAGCGCCAGCACCGGCACATCGGGGCCACCAGGCCCCAATCGGCGGCGGGGCACGGACTGTGCAGTGCTCAAAGCTCCTCCCGGAAGCCTCGGCTTTTTTGTCTACGCTTGTATACTATACCGCTGACGCCGTGACAGGGGTCTCGGCGCGAGGGGAGCGAAGATGAAGCGCACACGCACCGTGCTCGTCACCGGTGGAGCCGGCGGGATCGGCCAAGCAGTGGCCGCGGCATTCGCAGCCGCGGGCGACACCGTGGTGATCGCCGACCGGGACGCCGAGCGCGTCACGCAGACGGCTCAGGTCCTGGGCGTCCATGGCCGGGTTCTCGACATCACCGATGAGCCGTCGATCAACCGTGAACTCGACGCGCTACAAGCGCAGTTCGGGCCCATCGAGGTGCTGGTGAACAATGCGGGCCTGCTTACGGTGCACGGCAAGCTCCTGGAGTTGCCCGGCAGCGACTTGGACACCATTCTGCGCACCAATGTGGTGGGCACGTTCTTGATGACCCAGCACGTCGCGCGCCGCATGGTCGCGGCCGACGTCGCCGGGACGATCGTCAACATCTCCTCGATCGGCGGCAGGCAGCCCACGCCGGGCATGGGCGGCTACGAGAGCAGCAAGGCGGCCGTGGACGCGCTTACCCGCTGGGCGGCGATCGAACTAGCCGAGCACGGCATCCGCGTCAACGCCGTGGCACCCGGGCCGGTCCGCACGGAGATGATGGCCGCTGGCATGCCGGAGGGTTCACCGCAGCGGCGGGCGTGGGAGGACCGCATCCCGTTGCACAAGTTCGCCGCGGTGGACGATGTCGCCGCGGCGGCCGTCTTCCTCGCTGGCAGCGGCGCCGCGCACATCACCGGCACCAGCCTGCCGGTGGACGGCGGCCAACTGCTGACCTGATCACTTCGGCCAGCCGCCCGCGTACGAGAGGGATGACGCACGGGCGGCCGTGCCGGTCCGCGCGTCGCCCAGCGCCTGGGGAGGTTGCACGCCGGCGCACTGTCAGGGGCTGGTGGAAGCCAGGCCCTGACCTCCTCGGCGACCGGTCCCGGGCCTGATGGGGCGCGAGTTCAGGCCCGCAGGAACTTCAGCACCGCCATCACCCGGCGGTGGGTCTCCTCGGCCGGAGGCAGGTCCAGCTTCATCAAGATGTTGCCGACGTGCTTGCTCACCGCGGCGTCCGAGACCACCAACGTACGACAGATCGCCGCGTTGGACCGCCCCTCGGCCATCAGCGCCAGCACCTCGCGCTCGCGCGGCGTCAGCCGCTCCAGCGGGTTTCGGCGGCGGCGCAGCAACTGGCGTACCACCTCCGGGTCAACCACCGTGCCGCCGGCCGCCACCGTGGCGACTGCCGCCACGAAGTCATCGATCTGGCCGATGCGGTCCTTCAGCAGATAGCCGACGCCCGAGCCGTCTCCGGAGTCCAACATGTCTGCTGCGTACGAACGCTGTACGTATTGGCTGAGGACCAGCACCGGCAGCCCGGGCCGCCGCTCGCGCAGCGCGACAGCGGCCCGCAGCCCCTCGTCCGTCTGCCCCGGCGGCATTCGCACATCGGTGATGACGATGTCCGGTTCGTGCTCGGCGACGGCGACCTGTAGGGCCTCGGCGTCTGCGACCGCGGCCACCACCTGGTGACCGAAGCGGGTGAGCAGGCCGATCAGCCCTTCGCGCAGCAGCACGCCGTCCTCCGCCAGGACTATGTGCAGTGGGGTGGGCTCAGTGGGGTGCAAGGGATCTCCACGCGCAGCAGGGTCGGGCCGCCGGGCGGGCTGTTCAGCGTCAGTGCGCCGTCCACCACCGAGACCCGGTCGGCCAGCCCGGTGAGGCCGGTGCCGCCCGCCGGATCGGCGCCGCCGCCCCCGTCGTCCAACACGTCGATGGTCAACAGCCCGTTAGCGTAGCGCCCCTGAATCTCGGCGGATTCGGCGCCGCTGTGCCGGGCGATGTTGGTCAGCGCCTCGGATACGGCGAAGTAGCCGGCCGACTCCACCGCGGGCGCGAGCCGTCCCGGCACGTCGAAGCGGACCTCGACGGGCACGGGCGAGCGGTCAGCAGCGTCCGCGCAGGCGTCCGGCAGGCCACGGTCGGTGAGCACCTGGGGGTGAATGCCGTTGATCAGTTCCCGCAACTCGGCGAGGACCGCCCCCGCCTCCCTTTGCGCGGTGTCCAGCTGGTCCGCGAGCGCGCTGCCCGGCGGCGCGTCCAAACGGGCCAAACCCAGTGCCATCGAAAGGGCCACCAGACGCTGCTGGGCACCGTCATGCAGATCGCGCTCGATGCGGCGCCGCTCGGCCTCGAAGGCGTCCACGAGGCGTGCCCGGGAACTGACTAGTTCGCCGATCCGCACCTCCTGCCCGCCTGGCGCGAGCAGCAGCCTGACCAGCGCCGCCCGGCCCGCCGCCACCGCCGTCAGCGGGTACGCGCACAGCGCCGCCACCGCGAGACCCGCGAGCCCCAGCGCGCCAGCCACGAGCGGCGAACGGACCATCCACACCTTGAGGACGTTGACCTGCTCGCCGTCCACCAGCAGCAGGGGCAGCGCCCCCAGCAGGTACGCCGGCACCACCAGCGCGCAGCCCAAGACGATCAGGTCCACCGGCCACAGCAAAAACGCGGCCAGCACCGTGAAGCCCAGCTCCCGCCAGGTCGCCTGCTCTCGGTAGCGCAGCCGCAGCCAGCAAGGCAGGCCAGGGCGGGCCGGAACCTGATGCGGGTCCGCCACCCGCGCGCCGCCAAGCAGCCGCAGCAACCTTCGCTCCCACGCCGCGAACGGCACTCCCACCAACGCCAACGCCGCCAGCAACGGCAACCCCACCAGCACCACCGCCAACACCCCGGCGACCGCCACCGCCACCAGCAGCCCCGCGCACAACAAGGCCCCGGCCACCCCGCTCACCAGCAGGTATCCGGCTGCCCGCCATGGCAGCGCCGACCGCGTAAACCCCGGGCGCAGCATCGCGCGCCACACGCCGTTCTCGCCCATCCGCCCCCGGCCCCTCCCGACCCAATCGGCCCGTCCGGCCTGCCCTGCCCGTCCGGCCCGTCCTGCCCACCCTAGGCACCACACCGGCCGCGCGCGGTGGGGCTAGCCCTACCCTGCACAGTGACCCGCGCCCCACTGATCAGGCGCGTTCGGGCGGGTTGGCTTGCGGCATGAGGATGTTGCCGATTGCTTGGAAGTCCCTGCGCGCCCGCTGGGTCAGTCTCATCGGGGCGTTCACGGCCCTGGCGCTCGGCGTCGCGATGATGACGGTCATGCTGCTCGGGCTGGCCACCGCGCTGGCGCTGCCCGGTGGGGAGGCCGTGGTGTCGCTGGTGGCGGCGCTCGGCACGGCGGGCGGGGTGAGCGCCTTCGTATCGGCGTTCGTCGTCGCCTCCACCTTTTCGTACGCGGTGGCCCAGCGCCGGCGCGAACTGGGCCTGTTGCGCCTGGCTGGCGCCACCCGCGCGCAGGTCCGCCGCACCGTTCTCGCCGAGGCCCTGATCCTGGGCGCCGTGGCCTCCGCTACGGGTTGCCTGCTCGGTCGGCTCGCGGCGCCCTCGATGGTGCGCTGGCTCGGTGACGTTGACATGGCGCCGCCCGACCTCGCGCTCGGGTCGCAGCACTGGCCGCTGCACGCCGCCTTCTGGACGGGCCTGCTGGTGGCCTTCGGCGGGGTGGCGGTGGCCGCCCGTCGCGCGGGTCGGCTGGGTCCGCTGGACGCGCTGCGCAGCGCTGAGGTGGACACCGGGGTGATGACCGCGGGCCGTTGGCTTTGGGGTCTTGGACTGCTCGTCACCGCCGCCGCGCTTGTCGTCACCGCACTGTTCTCCGACCCCGCCGAACTGCTGCGGCGTAAGGCGTACACCGTGCGTCCGATGGTGCTGATCTGCGCCTGCGGGCTGCTCTCGCCCGTCCTGGCTCGGCCACTGCTGCGCGCCTTGACCTGGTTGCCGGCCCGCCGCACCGCGTACGCCGCACGTCTGGTGCGGGAGAACGCGTCGGCAGCGCTGCGCCGCACGGGCGCCGTGGCCGCTCCCGTGCTGGTGGCGGTGGCGCTGACGGGCTCGCTGGCCGGGGCGCTGGAGACGGTCAGCGCGGCCCGTACCGCCGAGGCCCGCTCGCGGACCGCCGCCGACTACGTCGCCGTGCCGCACACCGCGTCCCCGGGTGCCCTCGCCGACGCGCTGCGCGCCGTCCCCGGCGTCACCGTCTCGCCGACCGCGCCCACCCCGCTCTCGCTGGTCGAGCCGGACGGCACGGTGGTCGACTCCGAGGCCAGGACCGCCGAGCCGACCGCGCTGGCCTCCATCGCCCGGCTGCCGGTGCGCGCGGGATCGGTGTCCGCGCTGGACGATGGCGGCATCGTGCTGCCCGAGGAGTGGGGCCGCACCACCGTCGGGGCCCCGGTGCCGGTGATCCGCGCAGACGGCAGCCGGGTGACCCTGCGGGTGACCGCCGTCTTGCGCGACGGGTTGGGCGACAACGGCCTGTACGTCACGCCTGCCAACGGCCCCGGTGCCCGCGTCGATCGCATCGAGATCGGGCGCACCGGCGCGGCCGACGCCGCCACCTTCGATCGCCTCCGCGTCGCGGCTGCCCCGTTCGGCACCAGCATCGCCACCCGCGAGGAGTGGTTGGCGGCGACCGCCCCCTCCGCGAGCCGCCTGGCCTGGCTGCGGACGGTGCTGGTGCTGGGCCTCGCCCTGACCTGTACGGGGATCGCGCTCGCCAACACCCTCGCGATGGCGACCGCCGACCGGCGTCGCGAACTGGCCCTGTTGCGCCTGGCCGGCGCCACTCGGGCGCAGGTGATCCGGCTGGTGACCGCCGAGTCGGTGCTGGTGGTGGTGGTCGGCGCGGTGTTGGGCTGCGCGGTGGCCGCCATTCAACTCGGCACCATGCACGCCGGCTTGGCGATGCTCGCGGTGGACACACCGCTGATGGTGCCCTGGCGGCCCATCGGCCTGGTCACGGGGGCGTGCGTGCTGATCGCGGCCCCGTGTGCGGCGCTGAGCGCCGCTTGGGCCCTGCGCCGTCGCCCGGTGACGGTGGCGGCGCACTAGCCGGGCCGTGCCCGGGGGGACGTCCGCCGCCCGGGGCGTTGCCGTCCGCAGCGCGCCGCGGGCTAGGCCACTTGGGTCGCCCGCGCCCGTGGCTGCCCGGGCCGGGTCGCGGGGGTGGTGGGCGCGAGTGTCACAGTCCGTCGCACGCCGCAATCGCCACCGCCCGCCGGTGTCAGACCGTCTCTGGCACCGCGACCCGCACGCCGTGCTCATAGACGATCTCCCCGTCCACCACGGTGAGTTCGACCTCGACATCCGGCAACTCGGCGGGGGCCAGGGCAAGGGGGTCGCTTTCGAGTACGCACAGGTCGGCGGCCATCCCGGGAGTGAGCGTTCCCTTCCACGACATGGCCTGGTCCTGGCGGGCAGGCTCCACCGTGTAGCAGCGCAGCAGGCGCCCCATCCGCCGGCGCGGGTCGGCCGTGGGCCCCATCCACTCGTCGGCGGCTGCGATTTGGCGCCGCCAGTCCGGTGAGAGCACCGGTGCGTCGGAGGTCAAACACAGCGGCACGCCCTCATCGAGTGCCGCCTGCAACGGCCAGGCAGCCGCCGCAGATCCCGGGCCGAGCGCGGCGTCCACCAGGGGGCGGGTACGTATCGCTATCTCCGGCTGGGTGTCCAGGCCCACCCCCAGCGCGGCCATCCGGCGCAGCTGCGGGCCGGTCACCAGGTCGCCGTGGATGATGTAGTGCCCAAGGTCGATGTCCCGCTCGGTGCGGGCCCGTTCGATCGCGTCGAGCGTGACGTCGATGGAGCGGTCCCCGGTGGCATGCACCCCTACCTGGTGGCCCGCCCGGTGCGCGGCGACGATCATCCGTGCCAGGTTCTCTTCACGGTCGGCGTCATCGACGCCCGCCACGAGGAGCGAGGCGCTGACGCCGTCTGCGTAGCAGTGGTGCGTATAGGCCGACCGCATCGGTGGGATGCCATCGGCGAATATCTTGACCCCGGCGAACCGGAGCCAGCGCGGGTCGCTCGTCGCACCGTCGGTGGTGGCGAGGCCGGCGAGAAAGCTCTCCAGGTTGCTCGGTCCGTCGAGCTCTCCGAAGAGCCAAAGGACCGTGACCCTGGCCCGTAGCAGCCCCTCCGCAGCCAGCGCGCGGTACTGCTGCGCGACCGAGGTGCCGAAGGCACCGGTCGCACCATGGTCCTCGCCGGGGCCAAGGCCTGGCTCCGTGTAGCTGGTGATGCCGAGCGAGGCGGCGAGTTCGCCGGCGCGCAAGATCGCACGGCGACGCTGTGCGGCGTCCAGCAGTGGCCGCTGTGGTGCGGGGCCGGGGCCGGCCTCTTCGCCGAAGAGGGTGTGCGGCCACATGGCACCGAGCCAAGTGGCGTGCAGGTGGGCGTCGTTGATGCCCGGCAGGACGGCACGTCCGGCGAGCTCGATGACCTTGGTCGAGGCGCCGGCCAGTGCCATCACCTCGCGGTCAACGCCGATGCGGGCGACGAGTCCGTCGCGCAGTGCGATCGCGGTCGCTCCCCCGCCGCCCGGGGATAGGGAGTGGACCACGCCGCCTCGCAGGATCAGGTCGGCCGATGCATTGCGGGCGTCGCAGTCGGCTGTGCGCACGGGTGCTCCTCGTTGCTCTCAGGGTCTCGACATTTGAGTCAACGTCCGTAGACTAACGCATCGTCGAGCCCCGCTACGCTCGATCTGAAGGAGCATCGATGGACTTTCCCTCCTCGACACGTGCAGCGGTCCTCAGCACACACGGCGCCGCGCTAGACCTCACCGACCTGCCGCTGCCAGCGAAACTCGAACCTGGCGCCGTCCTCGTACGCATCGTGTGCACGACACTGTGTGGCACCGACATCGAGCTCTGGTCGGGCAAAATGACCTTCCCCGGCATGTTGCCGATGGTGCTCGGCCACGAGATGGTCGGCGAGATCGTCGCCATCGACGAAGACACCCGGGACGCGCTGGGCCGCCAACTAGCCATCGGTGACCGCATCGGCTGGTCGGAGTCAACGTGTGGTGCCTGCCACGGTTGTACGGTGCTACGCGAGCCGGTCGCCTGTTCCGACCGGGGCTACGGCTTCCGACAGCGCGCCGATGTACCCCCCTACGCCACAGCGGGCCTGTGCGAGTACGCCTATGTGGTGCCCAAAGCGGCCACCCTCCTGTTGCCCGACACCATCCCCGACACCTGGGCCGCGATGGCCGGCTGCGCGGCGAAAACCGTTCTTCGGGCGTTCTCCCGCGCCGGCGGCGTACGCCCCGGCTCCCGTGTCGTCGTGCAGGGTTCGGGGGCGCTCGGCCTCTTCGCGACCGCGGTCGCCTACCTCGGCGGCGCAGGCACCGTGATCACTGTCGGCGCTCCCCAGGCGCGGCTGAGCCTGGCTCACGAGTTCGGCGCCCAGGAGACGGTGGACATCGCCCAGGGTTCCGAAGCCGCCGTCGCCCGGGTGCAAGAACTCACCCATGGCCACGGCGCCGACCTGGTGCTCGACTTCGCCGGCGCCCCGACAGTTGGCCAAGAGGCCGTGGCGATGGCCGCACAGCGCGGGCGCATCGTCGTCGTGGGCAGTACCGGACCGGTCGCCGAACCGCTTGCGCTCGGCACGGTGATGGGCAAGGAACTCACCATCGTCGGCTCGCTCAACGGCGACATCGCCGACTACCACGAGGCGATCGGGTTCTTCACCTCCTTCTCGGACCGCATGCCCTGGGACCGGCTGTTCGGCACGCCGGTCAGGCTGTCGCAAGCCGGCGCACGCATCGCCGCGATGAGCCGGCACGAAGAGATCAAGGCCGTCATCGACCCCCGGCTCGCGTAAGCGACCGGATACACCCCGCAGACAAGGAACCACGCATGACCACCACCATGCTCCCCCAGCGCCGCATCGGCACCAGCGCACTTGAGGCGTCGGTGCTGTCCCTCGGCTCGTGGCACACCTTCGACCGGATGGACTTCGCCGACGCCGTAGCCATGGTCCGCTACGCGTTCGACCGCGGCATCAACCTGTTCGACGTGGGCGTCTACGGGCTGCCCGGCAAGCCCCCCGTCTTCACCGACGTGCTGTGGGGCGCGATCATGCGAGCGGCGGGCATCCCCCGATCCGCCTATCTGGCCTCGGTGAAGCTGTGGATCGAAAGCTTCGACGAGCAAGGGTTCGCTCCCCAGCTGAAGAACGCGTTCTTGCGGACCGGGCTGGACCACGCGGACCTGGTCATCCTTGGGGACCTACGGCGCGACGACGTACGTCTCGAAGACCTCGTCGGCGACCTCACCACGCTCACGGACGCGGGACTGATCCGGGCCTGGGGCGTGAACAACTGGTCGGCCACGAGCATCCACGCCCTGCGCCGCATCGCCGCCGAGCGCGGTGTACCGGGCCCGCAGATCGCACAGTTGAAGTACAGCCTCGCACGCCGCGCCATCCCCGACGGGGCGCCGTTTACGCAGTTGTTCACCTCCGGGTTGAGCATGCAGGCATCCGACGTCCTGGAAGGCGGCATCCTCGCCGGTCGGACCGCACCCGCCCGTGAGATCGGCCGCGACCCGGGCGCGATCCGCGACGCGATCGTAGCGACCGTCCCGGACATCACCGCACTTGCCGACAAGCTGGGAACCACGCCCGCCCAGCTCGCGATCGCGTTCACGCTCACCCACCGCGCCAACGCCTCGACGCTGGTCGGCGCGACCCGACTGGAGCAGGTCCGGCAGAACATCGACGCCCTGGACCTCGTGGACCGGATCGGGGCCGACGAACTGCGGTCCCTGGTCGAGCCGTTTTGGATCGACCGCGGCGTCATCGATCCAGAAGGTCCCTGACCGTGCCGGCAGTGCCTCGTACATCGCACCAGGAGCAATCGGTGAGCTGCGTGACCCAACCCGCTGCCTCGGGCGCCTGCGGCGCCGCGTCCACCGGCACTCGACCCATCCGCGCGGCACACCCGTCGCGCCCGCCCCAGGCGTTGCGGCTGTGACCGGCATCGCGCGCCCGCGCCCCGTCCCCTACGACCCGCAGCTCGAACCGGGCCTCGCGGCATGCCGCGAGCTCATCGAGCGCATCCCGTTGCGGGCCGACACGATTGTCGCCAACCGCGCGCACTTCGCCACGATCGTGCCCCCCATCGAGACGGCGATCGGCGAAAGCCCGGTGGACTTCGAACACGTCACCGTGCCAGGCCCGGCCGGGGCACCGGACGTAGAACTGACCGTCCTGCGACCTCGCGGCGGGGTGCGTGGGACACAGGGGGCGCCGGGGATCTACGCCATCCACGGCGGCGGCATGATGCTCGGCAACCGGTTCTTCGGCATCACAGGGCTAGTCGAAGAGGTGGTGAGGTTCGGTGCCGTCGCTGCGAGCGTCGAATACCGTCTCGCCCCCGAAGACCCCGCGCCCGCCGCCGCGGAGGACTGCTATGCGGGGCTGGTCTGGTTCGCCGAAAACGCCGTCGCCCTCGGCATCGACCCGGCCCGCATCCTGGTCAGCGGCGCAAGCGCGGGCGGCGGCCTGAGCGCAGCGGTCGCGCTCATGGCCCGCGACCGCGGCGGGCCGGCCCTGGTCGGGCAGCTACTGGATTGCCCGATGCTCGATGACCGCAACGACACGGTGTCGAGCCGGCAGTACGACGGCATCGGCATCTGGGACCGCAACAACAACGACACGGGCTGGAACGCGCTGCTGGGCGCGGACCGTCACACCGCAGCCGTTTCGCCCTACGCGGCGCCCTCGCGGGCCAAGGACTTGTCCGGGCTTCCTCCCGCCTGCATCACGGTCGGCGCCGCCGAGGTGTTCCGCGACGAGGCGATCGACTACGCCACCCGGATCTGGGCGACCGGCGGCCAGGCCGAGCTGCACGTGTGGTCCGGCGCCTACCACGGCTTCACGGGCTTCTCAGCGGATGCCGAGGTGTCCAGGGCTGCGGTGGCCGCCCGGGAGTCGTGGATGCGACGTGTTGTGGGTAGCACCGGCCGGTCCCTGTGACGACGGCCGCAGCGCGCGGCGCGCGGGTCATGAGTGCGCGCCGCGCCGCGTTCGTCCTGGGGTCGCTTGAGGTGTTCGGGCCACTGTCGATGGATCTGTCCATGCCGCTGTTGCCGCAGCTCGCCGAGGACCTGCACACCAAGGACAGCCTCGCTCAGGCGTCCATGTCGGTGTGCATGCTGGGGCTCGCGCTCGGCCAGCTCGTGACGGGCCCGCTCAGCGACCGGATGGGCAGGCGGCGCCCGCTCCTGTGGGGCGTCGCGCTGTTCACCGTGTTCTCGCTGCTGTGCGCGTTCGCCCCTTCGATCGAGATTCTGCTCGTGCTGCGGTTTCTCCAGGGCCTCGCCGGGTCGGCGGGAATCGTCATCGCGCTGGCCGCCGCCCGGGACATCGCGTCGGGCATTGAGCTCGCGCGGCTGCTCAGCCTCCTCGGTCTCGTAGGAGCGCTGGCCCCCATCGTGGCGCCGGTCGCCGGCGGGCAGCTCGCCGCCGTGCTGGACTGGCGGGGCCTGTTCGTCGTCCTCGCGGGCATCGGCGTCGCCCTGCTGGTCGTCTCGGCCACGTTGCTCCCCGAGACCCTGCCGCCCGAGCTGCGGCACGGGGGCAAGTTCGCCGACACCGGCCGGCGGTTCGGCACGGTCCTACGCGACCGCCTTTTCGTGTGCTACCTGCTGGTGGGGGCGTGCACCGGCACGGCCTTCTTCACCTATCTGGCGTCCATCAGCTTCGTACTGCAAGACGGCTTCCACCTCAGCCCCCAGGCGTTCGGTGCCGTCTTCGCGATGAACGCGATCGTCGCGGTGCTCGGATCGCTGTCCAACCGGGCCATCGTGCGCCGGGTCGGACCCGCGCGCATGTACGTCGTGGGCACGACGGCGACCGCGGTCGCCGCCCTTGGACTGCTTGGTGTGGTCGTCGCCGGGCTCGGCCTGAGCGTCCTGCTCATCGCTCTCGCGCTGGTGCTGTTTTGCTACGGCGTCATCAGCCCCAACAGCTCGACGCTCGCCCTCGCGGGGCACGGCGAACGCGCCGGAACCGCGGCGGCCCTACTCGGCATGTCGAGCTTTGCCGTTGGCCCGGTCGTAGCGCCCCTCGTTGCGCTCGGCGGGCAGGCAGAACTGACCATGGCCCTCACCATGGCCATCGCCACCGTCATCGCGTGCGTCCTCGTGTGGACCACCGTGCTGCCCCGGCTTCGAGGGTCCAAGGACCCCGCGCCCCCCAGTGAGCACCGTGCAGGCGGCGCCGGGGTGCACCACGACGATGCCCTGCACTGATCATTTGACGGGTGCTCGCTGTCGCCCCCGGCAGCCCACCGCCGACCCCGACCGCTGATCTCGACTGCTGATCCCATCAAGCCGCCGCCGGCGATCTTCGCCGGCGGCGGCCTTCGTACGCGGTCCGACTGCGGGCCGGGTGACGGCCGGAGCCCTCACCCGGTGCCGCGTCAGCCGTCCTGCTTGTTCGGTTCGACGATCCCCAGGCCATCGGCACCGACCTGCACGGCGGACTCGTCGAGTACGGCCTCGGCGACAGGCACGGGGCGGCCGTCGAGATCAAGGACCGGGGAGGCCTCCTTGTACCACGACTCGATCACCGCGTTGCCCCAAAAGTCGCGGCGGCGGTCGTCGTGGACGTTCCACCGGTAGGGCTCGTGGTCGGGGTCGCCGGTGTAGTAGTCGGAGGTGTAGATCTCGACCCGGTGACCGTCGGGGTCGCGCAGATAGAGGTAGAAGGCGTTGGAGACACCGTGTCGGCCGGGGCCTCGCTCGATGTGGTGCTCCTTGCGCACCGAGCCAAAGAGGTCAGCGGTGCGCAGTACCTGGTGTGACTCGTGGGTGGCCACTCCCACATGGTGCAGACGGGGCCCCGCGCCTCCGGTGAAGGCGACGTCGTGGACGGTCTGCTTGCGGTACATCCAGGCCGCGTACAACTCGTGTTCGTCGCCCTCGATGGTCTCGGAGCAACCGAAACCCAGTGCCTCGTAGTGGGCGTAGGCGGCGGGTATGTCGGGGGTGCAGATGTTGAAGTGGTCCAGGCGGGCTATCTCGGCGCCGCGGCGCAGGTCGTAGCGCTGGATGAGACGCTCGGCACGCTCTATGTCGTGGAAGAACTCCACGGGGAAGCCGAGCGGGTCGATGACGCGGACGGCGTCGCCGACTCCGGGGGTGCCGGCGCCTGCGGGCACGCGGCGCACGGGCCGGCCGAGTGCGGTGAAGTAGTGCTCGGCGCGATCGACGTCCTCGCTGGTGCGGACCCGGTAGGCGAGGTGGTCCAGGGCCGCTATCTCTCCCTTGCGCAGTACGAGGGAGTGGTGGGTGAGCTCGTCGGTCCCGCGCAGACACAGCCGGGACTCGTCCTCGTACTGGATGTGGAAGCCGAGCATGTCGGCCCAAAACCAGCGGGCTTTGGCCAGGTCGGTGACGACCAACTGGGCGTAAGCGGAGCGGACGACATCAGGAGGTGTGGTCATGGGATGTGGCTCCTTGACGATCACGCGCCGAAGCGGGGGGTGTGGGCCTGGCCGAGCATCACGTGGACGATTTTCGACTCGGTGTAGAAGTCGATGCTATGCGCACCGCCCTCCCGGCCCAGGCCGGATGACTTGACCCCGCCAAAGGGAGTCCGCAGGTCACGGACGTTATGGGAGTTGATCCAGACCATGCCGGACTCGACGGCGTGCGCGACGCGGTGTCCGCGCCGCAGGTCGGAGGTCCACACGTAGGCGGCGAGACCGTACTCGGTGGCGTTGGCCAGTTCGATGGCCTCGGCCTCGTCGTCGAAGGGCGCGACGGCGACGACCGGCCCGAAGATCTCCTCTTGGAAGATGCGGGCGTCGCGGGGGACGTCGACGAAGACGGTGGGCTGAAGGTAGTTGCCATCCGGCAGGTGCGCGGGGCGGCTGCCGCCGGCCACCAGCTTTGCCTCCTGCTGTCCGATTTCGACGTAATTCAGCACGCGCGCGTAGTGCTCGGAGTGCACCAATGCACCGACCTCGGTGGCCGGGTCGGCGGGCAGTCCAACCTTCACGCGTTCGGCGCGCTCGGCCAGGCGGCGGGTGAATTCCTCGTACACCGGGCGTTGTACGAGGACGCGGGAGCCGGCGGTGCAGCGCTCCCCGTTGAGCGAGAAGACGCCGAAGACGACCGAGTCCAGCGCCGCGTCCAGGTCGGCATCGGCGAAGATCACGACCGGGGACTTGCCGCCCAGCTCCATCGACGTGGTCTTCAGATGTTCCGCGGAACTGCGGACGATGTGCTTGCCGGTGTCCGTGGAGCCGGTGAAGGAGATCAGCGGCACCCGTGGATGGTCCACCAGGGCCTGGCCGGCCTCCGCACCGATGCCGTGCACGATGTTGACCACTGCGCACGGCACGCCGGCCGCGTCCAAGATCTCCGGCCACAGGCTCGCGGACAGCGGCGTCCACTCGGCGGGCTTGAGCACCAGGGTGCAGCCGGAGGCCAGCGCCGGTGCCAGCTTCCAGCTCTCCAGCATGAACGGCGTGTTCCAGGGGGTGATCAAGCCCGCGACGCCGATGGGGCTGCGGACGACGTAGTTGATCTGCTCGTCGCCGACTCGAAAGGCCTCCTCACCGAGGGAGACGATGACGTCGGCGAAGTAACGGAAGTTCTCGGCGGCCCGCCGGGCCTGCCCGCGGGCCTGGGTGATGGGCAGGCCGGAGTCAAAGGTTTCGAAGGCGGCCAGGCGCTCCTCGCGTGCCTCGACCTCGTCGGCGATCCGGTACAGGATGCGGGCCCGGTCCCGGTTGCCCAGCTTCGACCAGGCGGGGAAGGCGGCCGAGGCCGCGGTGACGGCGCGGTCCACGTCGTCGCGGTTGCCCGCCGCTGCGGTGGTGTAGGGAGAGTTGGAGACGGGGTCGCAGACGGGGAATGTGCGGCCGTCTGCGCTGTCGAGAAGCTCGCCGCCGATCCAGTGGCGGATCTTCTCGGGCAGGTCGCACGGGCGGCCCGCGGTCAGGTTCGTGGACATGGTGTCTCTTCCCGTACTCGAAGGGTCAGATCTGCTGGGTGAGGTCGTCGCCCTCGGCGAGCAGCACGCGGATGCGGGCCAGGGCGTCCTTGGAGGGTGATACGAGCGGGGGCCGCACATGTCCCGAGGTGATCCGGCCCTGCTGCTCCAGGACCCACTTGACCGGGGCGGGGTTGGTCTCGACGAAGAGCAGGTCAACCAGCGGATGCAGGCGGTAGTGCAGTTCCCGCGCGGCGTCGAACTCGCCAGCCTCCCACAGCTCGTACATGCGGGCCACGGCGGTCGGCGCCAGGTTGGCCACCGCGGAGACGAAACCGGCCCCGCCGAGCGCGAGCAGCGGCAGGCACAACAGCTCGATCCCCGACCACACCAGCAGCTCACGGCCGCAGGCGTGCAGCACGCGAGAGAAGTGCTCGAAGTCCTTGGTGGTCTCCTTGACGCCGACGAAGTTGTCGAAGTCGGTGAACAGCCGCCGCACGGTGTGCGGCGCGATATCGACGGCGGTACGGGAGGGCACGTTGTAGGCGACGAGGGGCAGGTCGGGGAACTCGCGGGCCACCGTGGCGTACCACTGGTACAGCGCCTCTTGGGTGGGTCGCGCGTAGTACGGGGTGATGACCAAGGCGGCGTCCGCGCCCATGTCCCGGGCCGCCGATGTGAGCTCAAGCGTCTCGTCCAGCTTGTGCGAGCCGGTGCCTGGCAGGAACGGCACCCGGTCGCCGATCTCGTCCACGGCGGTGCGCATGGCTGCGATGCGTTCGGCGACGGTCTGCGCGGACGGCTCGCCGGTCGAGCCTCCCAGCGAGATGCCGTGTGAGCCGGACTCCAACTGCCAGCGGACCAGACCCCGCAGGCTGTCGTGATCGACCGCGCCGTCCGCGGTGAACGGCGTGACGACGGGGGCGATGGACCCGCGGATGGTGGCGGGGTCGGTGCGGAACTTCATGGGTTGCTCCGTGGGTGGGTGGGGGCGAGCGGGGTCAGGAGTGGGTGCTGCGCCATTGCTGGTAGGTCGGTTGCCAGGCGGAGCCGAGTGGATACAAACCCTCGATCGGTTCGCCCGCCGCCACCTGTTCGGCGATGAACTGCTCCTGGAGTTCCTGTTCCACGCTGTCGACGATGAGCTCTTCGACCAGGTCCGGGGGGACGACGATGACGCCGTCTGCGTCGCCGACGAGGATGTCGCCGGGCTGAACGAGCGCTCCGCCGCAGGCAATTGGGGTGCCGGTGTCCCAGGGGACGTGGCGGCGCCCCAGGACGGCGGGGTGCTCGGCGGCGTAGTACGTGGGGAGGTTCAAGGCAGCCACCGCGGCGCTGTCCCGCAGGCCACCGTCGGTGACGATGCCGGCCGCGCCGCGCAGCTGCGCCCGCAGCGCCAAAATGTCACCGATGGTGCCGGACGTGGGGTCACGGCGGGCATCCATGACGAGCACCTGGCCGGGGCGCAGTTCTTCGACGGCACGCTTTTGCGCGTTCATGCCGTTGCCGAACTTCGCGAAGAGGTCTTCGCGAAGTGGCAGGTAGCGCAGGGTGTGCGCGGTGCCGACGAGCTTGGCACCGGGCTGGGTGGGGCGTACCCCGTCGATCGTCATGTGCTGCAAGCCGCGCTTGCGCAACTGGGAGCTGAGGGTGGCGGTGGAAAGGCCGCGCAGTGCCTTGGCAACGTCCGCAGCCAAGGCGGGCTCGGCCGCGCGGGCCGGGCCCCAGGCGTCGGCCCGCAGCGCGGCGTCGGCGCGCGGCATGGCACCCCAGGTCGCCAGGGTGTGCTCGGCTTCAACCACCGTGTTACGCAGCCGACCGCTGGAGACGCGCTGGTGCGGGCCGCTGACTTCGACCTCCACGGTGTCGCCGGGTGACACCACTGAGGCGCCGGCCGGGGTCCCGGTGAGGATCACATCGCCGGGCTCCAGGGTGACCAGGCGCGACAGGTCGGCTATCAAAGCGCCGAACGGGAAGAGCAGCGTGGAGGTGTCGGCGTCCTGGACCAGTTCGCCGTTGACCCAGGTTTGCAGTCGCAGCGCGGCGGGATCGAGCCCGGTGGCGTCCAGCAGCCGGGGGCCGATGGGAGTGAAGCCATCTGCGCCCTTCGACCGCAGATTGGACCCGCGGTCGGCATGTCGCAGGTCGTACGCGCCGGCGTCGTTGGCCGCCGTCACCCAGGCGACGTGGCTCCAGCCCTGCTCCGGCGCCACCCGATGGGCCCGGCGGCCGATGACGAGGGCGATCTCTCCCTCGAAGGACATGAGTTCACAGCCGCTGGGACGAACGAGGACGTCACCGACCCCGGATAGCGAGGAGGGGGGTTTGAGGAAGTAGGACGGCTGGTCGGGGGCGCGCCCGCGTTCCTTGGCTCGGCAGCGGTAGTTGAGGTGGACGGCGATGATCTTTGACGGCTGGGTTCCCAGCGGATGCGGCATGGGAGGTCTCCTGGGCGTGAGCGGCGTCAGGCGCTGGTCGAGGAGGGCGGCGCCGGTCCGTACCGACGTGGCGAGGGTTATGGCACGGATGGCATCGGCCCCTTGTGGGGTACGGGTCGAGCAAAGCCGCGATCTAGTAATCGTATACGATATCATGCATGGCATGAGGGGACATTGATCCGGCCGGCTTCGCGACGGCGAGGCACGGGGCGCAGGCAGGATTGAAGGTCCCCCAACAACACTCGATGTGAGGATGTGCGACCGATGCGCAGTCGAACTGGTCTAACTGTCCGTACGTTCGCCCCCGACCAAGCCGCCGCGAGGCCGCCCGTACTCCTCGTGCACGGCTTCGGTTCCCACGGCAACAGGGACTGGGTCGAAACCGGCATCGCCCGAGCGCTGGCCGCGGCCGGACGCGTGGTGATCGTGCCCGACCTGCGGGGCCACGGGGACAGCCCGGCGCCCTTGGCTGCCGACGAGGTCGCCGCACCGGCTCACGTCACCGACCTGGTCGCCGTGCTGGACGAGGCGGGCGCCGACACCTTCGATGTGGTCGGGTACTCGCTGGGCGCCAGGCTCGCCTGGGAGTTGCCGAAGACGGCACCCGGTCGGTTGCGCCGGGCCGTCCTCGGCGGGCTCAGCCCCGTCGAGCCGTTCGAGGCGGTGGACGTGGCGGCGCTGCACCGCGCGGTCGCCGGCGGCGCCGAGCCCGCCGATCCGTTCACCGCGGCGATCGCCGGAATGGTACGCGCGCACGGGGCCCGGGCAGCCGGCCTTGCGCTGTGCGTCGAAGGGCTGCGCAGCACGCCCTTCACGCCGCGAACGTGGGCCGGACGGACGCCGCCCGTCTTCGTCGTCGGGAAGGACGACGCGATGACCCGCGGGATAGAACAGGTCGTCGATCTGCTCGACGGGGCGGAGTTGGTCACGGTCCCCGGCGACCACCTTGAGGTTCTCGCAGGGGCCGCGTTCCGCCGTACAGTCCTAGAAGTGCTCGCAGGGTGAGCGGACGAGTAGACAGCCGGGGTCGCGATGCGGCCGGCCGGACCGGGGCAGGGGAACATCGATGAGTACCACGGAGAAACAGACCTCCGACAAGGGGTCAAAGGCCGAGCTCAGTTACGATCTGCTGCGCTCGCGCATCCTCGACGGGACCTACGGGCCGGGCTACCGGCTGGTCCTCAGTCAGCTCGCACGAGAGATCGGCGTCAGCACGATCCCCCTGCGCGAGGCCCTGCGCCGGCTACAGTCCGACGGGCTGGTCGAGGTCGTGCGCAATATCGGCGCACGGGTGGCGGTCTTCGACGCCACCCAGGTGGAGCACTCGCTCCAAGTTCTGGCCCGCCTGGAGGGGTACGCGACCGCGATCTGCGCGCCCCACATGACGGCGAAGCACATCGAGCGTTCTCGTAAGGTCAACGCCCGCATGACCAGGGCGCTGGAGGACTTCGACCCGATGTCCTTCACCGCCCTCAATCGAGAGTTCCACTTCTCCCTGTACGAGCACTGTCCGGACGCACATCTGGTCTCCCTCCTGGAGGCGGAGTGGGCACGGCTGGATCACATGCGCCGCTCGACCTTCAGCCATGTCCCCGGGCGGGCCCGTCGCTCCGTCGCGGAGCATGAGCGGTTGCTGGAACTGATCGAGACGGGCGCGCAGAACCAGGAGATCGAGCGGGTTGCCTGCGGCCACAAGATCGCTACCGCTGACGCGTTGCGCCAGGCGCGGGGCGCATCGTAGGTCGGCCGCAACGCCAGGCCCGCGGCCCGGGCCGGGCACGCGCCACTACCCGCCAAATCGTATACGATGAGGTATCTCGCCTGTTACATTGGGCCGCATGTCCACCACCGACTCGACTGTGGGTGCGGTCAACGTGCCGAGGGCCGCGCAGCTATCCGAGGGGACCGCCGTCACCGTCACCGGCGAGGTCCCGCCGGACGCGCTCGGCGTGGTACTCCCCCACGAACATCTGCTGAGTGACTTCGCCACGCCTGGCGACACGGCGGCATCCTGGGCGGCTGTGGGGCGCACCCGTCCCACAGCCGCACACTGGCTCACGTTCTACCGCGCGCCCCTGACGATGAAGCTCCTCGGCGAAGTCGGCATGGGCGCCCCCAACAGGGACAACTGGCTACTCGGGGACGAGGCACTCGCGGCCGAAGAGGCCACCGCGTATCGGCTCGCCGGCGGTGCCACGCTGGTAGACGCCACGCCGGTCGGCCTCGGTCGTCGCCCGGCCGCTTTGCGTCGGATCTCCGAGGCGACCGGCCTGCATATCGTCAGGGGAGCGGGCCGGTACCACCCCGCGTGGGGCGAAGGGCCCGCCGACATCACCTCCGAGAGCCTCACCGAGGAGATCGTCCGGGACCTCACCGAGGGTGTGGACGGGGTCCGGGCGGGCCTCATCGGCCAACTCTCGGCACTCGACCCGACGCAGCCCGCAGCGCGCGCCGTCTTGGTCGCGGCGGCACGCGCGTCGGCCGCAACGGGCGCCCCGATCTCGCTCAACCGCTGCGCGGACGCCACCACCCAGCAGCGCGTGCTCGATCTGCTCGCCGATGAAGGTGCGGACCTCACCCACGTCGCCATCGGGCACTGCGACGCGCTCTCGCCTCGCCCAGATGACCTCCAACCTCTGCTGGAGCGTGGGGTGTTCGTACAGTTCGACCAACTCGGCCGACTGCCCTCGGCCCTCAGCGGCCACGACGACCAGGATGTCGCCGCGGCCGTGCTGGAGCTCGCTCGCCAGGGCCACACCGGGCGCGTTCTGCTGTCACAAGGCGTCAGCACCAAAGCGCAGTTGCTCGCCTACGGCGGAGGCGGCTACGGCTTCATCCTCCACCAGTTCATCCCGTACATGAGGATGCTCGGGGCCGACGACGCCCTCCTCGAATCCATCACCGTGCGCAACCCCGCACGACTGCTCACCATCGCGAACCGGAAGGCCGACTCGTGAGCCGCTACCCCTTCGAGATCCCGGACATCGCCGGCCAGGCCCTCACCGTCACGGGGCCCGTGGACCCGTCAACTCTCGGTGACACGCTCATGCACGAGCACCTCTTCGTCGATCTGCGCCGGCCGCCGCGATTCCACCGTCCCGGCGAGGACTCCGCCGAAGCCGCCGAGCCGCTCGCCCTCGCCTGTCTGGCGCGTACCCGCCATGGGCACCCGAACGCCGACAACGACCTGTTGGGCGACTTCGACGAGATGCTGTCGGAGGCGCTCGCCTTCGTCCGCGCCGGGGGACGCACGATGGTCGAGGTCTCCCCCATCGGCCTGGGCAGGGCTCCCGAATCGCTCCTTCGGTTGTCTCGCGCCAGCGGACTCAACATCGTCATGGGTGGCGGCTGGTACACCCCGACCTTCCATCCGGCGGACATGGACGAGCGCGGCGTAGACGAACTAGCCGACATCATCGTGCGCGACGTCGCCGTCGGGGCGGACGACACCGGAATCCGCTCGGGCATCATCGGCGAAGTCGGCGCGGAAACAGCCCCGTTGACGGACAACGAGCTCAAAAGCGTGCGCGCGAGCGGGCGCGCAAGCAGGGCGACGGGAGCCCCGGTCACCTTTCACGTCGGCGGAGT
Source organism: Streptomyces zagrosensis (assembly GCF_014203645.1). Lineage (GTDB taxonomy): Bacteria > Actinomycetota > Actinomycetes > Streptomycetales > Streptomycetaceae > Streptomyces > Streptomyces zagrosensis. Next base: position 124,653 of record NZ_JACHJL010000022.1, read on the forward strand.
CGGCGAGGAGAAGTTCCGGGTGCTCGACATCCTCGCGGAGGAGGGCGTCGCCGCGTCGAACATCGTCCTGGGCCATGCCGGGGAGATCCTCACGGACCCGGCGTTCGGCCGGCGCATCCTGGCGCGCGGCGTCTTCGTGGAGTTCGACTTCCTCGCCTCACCCGGAAGCCCGTGGGGGCACCTCGTCCTCACCAGCGACCACAAGGTCGCCTGGGGCGTCGCGGAACTGATCGAGCGGGGTTACGCGCACCAGATCCTGCTCGGCCACGACGTGTGCCAAAAGATCCAGCTCAAGAGATACGGCGGCCAGGGCTACGACTACATCCCACGGCACTTCCTACCCGCCCTGCGCCGCCTGGGGGTCAGCGAGGAGGCCCTCCACACGATCATGGTCGAGAATCCCGCGCGAGCGCTCGCCTTCGCCGCGCCGCAGTGATCGGTTCGCCCACCCACACCTGTCCGACCGCCCATGAGGGAGTCACCATGCGCGTCGCCCCCGTTCCCTTCGATCCGGCACTGAACGCGGTGCTTGGCGCACTGCCTCGAAGTGAGGGACCCGAGCCCTGTGTGCAGAGCATTCCAGCGATGCGCGATGGTGCGGCGGCCATCCCCACACCCTCAGTCGCCGAAGTCATCGATGCGCGGGCGATCGACGCCGAGGAGCGAACGATTCCCGGCCCCAGCGGCGCACCGGATCTCCTCATCACCGTGCTACGTCCGCGGCACCTCAAGGCGCCGGTTCCCGGGCTGTACAACATGCACGGCGGCGGCATGATCAGCGGCCATCGCCACCACGACATCCCCCGCCTCGCCGACCTGGTCGAGGAGCTCGGGGTCGTCGCCCTCAGTGTCGAGTACCGCCTCGCACCGGAACACCCCGACCCGGCCCCGGTGGAGGACTGCTACGCCGGACTGAGGTGGTTGTCGCGAAGCGCCGCAGAACTCGGCGTGGACCCTCGCCGCATCGTCGTCATGGGGGGCAGTGCCGGAGGTGGCCTCGCGGCCGGGGTCGCGCTGATGGCACGCGATCGCAAGGGGCCGTTCGTGGCGGGACAACTGCTGCTGTGCCCCATGCTCGACGACAGCAACACCACGGTCTCCAGCCATCAGTACGACGGCAGCGGCACCTGGCAACGATCGATGAATGTCCTTGCGTGGCAGGCGTTGCTCGGCCACACGGCGGGCGATCCCATGGCCAACGTGTCGCTCTACGCCGCCCCCGCACGGGCAAGTGATCTGTCGAACCTGCCACCCGCGTTCGTCGAGGCCGGCAGCGCAGAGCTGTTTCGTGACGAAGACGTGCAGTACGCGTCCCGTATCTGGGCGGCAGGCGGACAGGCAGAGCTGCACATCTGGCAAGGGGCCTTCCACGGCTTCGACATTTTCGCACCCGAGCACGAGGTGACACACGCCGCCTTGGCGGCTCGCCTGTCCTGGCTGCGCCGTGTACTCGACCTGTGACCCGCAACTGTCACCCGCAGCGCACCGTCGCTCCCCGCACGCATCCGACCCGGCGCACACACCCCAGTACCCATCCCCTGTCGGGCCCGTACGCCCACGAGGTTTGATGCCAAACAATGTGGCGCGTACGGCAGGCGGCCACCCGCGCACCATCGGCCTGGTCCAGCGGCGAGCACATCGCACCTGAGCGGACCGATGCCGGCGGCGCCTCCCGCCTCGTTCGAGCACGCGAAGCAACGCTCGTAGCGCAGCCGGCCGGACCCGCTCCCTCAGACCACCACAACCGTGCCACTGCGCCGCGCCCGCGCCGGGCGCGCCCTCACCCCCGCCCCTACCGTTCACCAGCCAAGAAAGGTCATCCATGCCGGAGACAGCGGACCTCATCCTGACCGGCGGCGACGTACTGACCATCGACGACGGCTTCACCGTCGCCCAGGCGGTCGCCGTGAAAGCCCACCGCATCCTCGCCGTGGGCGGCGACGCGGAGATCACCGCACTCGCCGGACCGCAGACACAGGTGATCGACCTTGCCGGCCGAACCGTGCTGCCAGGGATCAACGACTCCCATCTGCACGGCGCGGCATGGGCACTGACCAGGCCGCCGTTCGCCTTGGACATCAGTCACCCGGCCGTGCGGTCGATCGCCGATATCACCGAGGCAGTGCGCCAGGCCGCGGCCGAAACACCCAGCGGGCAGTGGATCACCGGCCTCGGCTGGGACGTTGGCTACTTGGCCGAGTGCCTGGCCGATCCCACCCGCCGCCCACGGCGCAGCGACCTGGACGACGCCGCCCCCCACCACCCAGTCTGCCTAACCGACTTCTCCGGTCACATGGTCTGGGTGAACTCCACGGCACTTGAGCTCGCCGGGATCGCACGTGGTACTGAGCCTCCGTCTGGCGGAGTGATCGACACCGATGCCACTGGGGAACCCACCGGGATGTTGAAGGAGACGGCACAGGCGCTCGTGCAGGCACTGATACCGCCCGCGACGGTGGCCCAACGCAAAGAGGCGATCCAAAGAGCCGTGGCGGCACTGCACGCCGAGGGCATCACCAGCTACACGGAACCGGGGCTCGGCCCAGGTGGCGCCGAAATCCTCGGTGGGGGCCTCGACACCGCAACGCTGCACGCCTACATCGAGTTGGCCCGCGCCGGCCAACTCGCGTCCCGCGTACGCGTCTTGTTGCTGCCCGCGCCCATGGGCGGCACGGCGGCCGACGTGACCGCCGGCCTGCGGGGGCTCGCTCCACCCAAGGACGTGGACGCCAGAAGACTCGCCGTCATCGGAGTCAAGCTGTTCGCCGATGGCGTGCCACCCAACGAGACCGCTTGGATGCACGATCCATACCCGGGCGGCGGTCACGGAGCGCTGTGCGTACACGGCACCGACGCCAGCTTGAAGCAGGCTGAGCTCGCCGAGATGATACGAGTCGCCCACACCGCCGGGTACCAAGTGGGGGTGCACGTCACCGGCGACCGGGCGATCGACGCCGTGGTCGATGCCTTCGTGGCCGCCCACCACGCGCATCCGCGCCCGGACGCTCGGCACTATGTCATCCATGGCGACTTCGCCTCGGCGCAGAGCCTTGCGAAGCTGGCCGCGCACGGTTACGGCATCAACATGAACCCCGCCATCAAGTGGACCATCGCAGACCTGATGGACGACATAGTCGGCAGCAAGCGATCGGACTACCAGTGGCCGGTGCGCTCCGCGGCCGAGGCGGGAATCGCCATCTGCGTCGGCTCCGACGCCCCGATCACCATGCCCAACTGGCGGCAGGGCATCGCCAGCATGCTGCTGCGCGAATCCAAGGCCACCGGCCGGGTGAGCGGCCCCGACCAGCGCGTTTCGCTGGAGACGGCACTGCGTGCCTACACCGTCAACCCCGCCAGGCAGGACTTCGCCGAGGCGTGGAAGGGCACCATCGAAGCAGGTAAGGTCGCCGACCTGTGTGTCCTGGGCGGCGATCTGCGCGCCACCGACCCGCACGACATCCCCCACCTGCCCATCGACCTCACCGTCCTCGACGGGCACATCGTGTTCGCACGCGACAACGGCCGGCCATGACGTGCTGCGCCGCGCCGCGCGCTCCCCGCGTAGCCCTCACACAAGATCAACACGAATCGTGCATCAAACACCCTTCAGAACACGATCAAGTGCCGCCCGACCTACGGGTCCCCAGTGAGGCTTGCCGCCGGGCAGACCTCGATCTCCGTTTTGCCCCATGAGCAGCAGGAAGAGGCTCTTCATAGCGGCCAGCCCGCGGGCGCGCCGGATCGTCGCCTCGTCCGCACGCGCGTACATGTCGAAGAACCGTGAGGCCGTGCCCGCGGGTAGCAGCACCCATGCGGCGGCGAGGTCCCACGCTGGATCGCCGGCGAACATGTCACCGAAGTCCACGATGCCTGAGAGCGTTCCGCCGCAGACAACGACGTTCGCGGGGTGCAGGTCGCCGTGTACCCACACCGGCGGGCCCGCCCACGCCTGGGCTGCAACGGCGTCGTCCCAGACCTTCCGGACGTCGGCAGCTATGTCGTCGGGAGTGACGGCCTGAAAGAAGTTGTCGAAGCCGTCCGTGCAGTTCCTGGGATGGGCGCCGCGGTCCGAAGCGATCGGCGCCTCGGGGGGCGCCTCCACATGGAGCGCCTGGAGGAAACCCGCCAGAGCGTCGGCCGCGTGGGCGCCGCGGCTGATCGAGCCGTGGTCCAGCGGCTCGCCGGGAACCCACGTCATCACGGTCCAGTGCTTGGGGAAGCGCTCGGACGGTTCGCCGAACCGCACCGGGGTCGGCACCGGGAGCGGCAGGCGCGGGGCCAACACAGGTAACCACCGCCGCTCCTTGAGCTGGTGCTCCGGGGTGGGGTCCATGCGCTGCATTCGCACGGCCAGCTCGTCCCCGAGCCGCCACACGTGATTGCCCCAGCCACCCGCCACCTCACGAATGGCCAGCCCTGCCAGGTCTGGATGTTGCTCCCGCAGCAGGTCGCGGACCAGGTCTGCGGTGATCTCGGTGTCGGTGTCGGTGTCGGTCATACGAAGTCACAGTAGTGAGGCGGCAGGCGGAGCGGCTCTCGCCCTTCACCACATTTCGCTGTTTCCTCTGCCGTCATCAATTCGGCCTCGGAGAGTTATAGCTCAGAGGCTTTGGAGGGAAAGGGCCCGAAGTTTCAAAAAGCAGGCATGTTCGTGCTGACAGGGGCGCCCTGGGGACGTCCGCATGAGGCGAGTTCGACCTTGCGGCGATCGAAGCGATCCGCGAGTTTCTTCCATCCCTGCTCGGTGGTATCGCGGTATTCACCCTCTGGTCGGGTCTGCCGACGTCGGTGAAGGTGGGCTTGATAGCGACGGACGACATCTTCGTTGAGGACAGCGACGTAGCCGCGGGTTGCGGGGCGTCGGCTACGCATCGCCCGCGGGCAGAAGAACGAACTGAACGTTTCGATCGTCGTCGGGGCTCATACAGTGTGCAGCCGGCTGCCCTCCCACTTCAATCTCGGCCAGGTGAGCTTGAGGAAAAGGGTGTCCGGGTGAAGAAGCTGATGTTCTTCGTGGCGTACTTTCACTCGGTGTGCTCGATCGCAAGTTTCTCGGTCAGCCCTTGTACGTCGTACCGGAGCTCCGGGTCAGCCGGTCCAGAACTGCCCGGTAGGCATCAGCGGCGGGCTTGGCCTGAGCCAGCGGAAGGTGGCCGATGGCCGGATATCCCTCCACCGCTAAGGCGAACGGGAAGCCGTAGGCCAGCACATCGTTCTTGTCCGCGGTGGAGTACGCAATGTTTTGACTCATGGCCGCCATGGTGCCAAGAAGCGCTGACATTCATTGCTGCGCTCATACAGGGGCGCCTCGCGCGAGCAGGTCACTCCGAACAGGACGCCACGCCCGAACTTCGTGCCCCGTAGGCAGTGGCCGACGTACAGAGCTGGTCCCCCGCAACTGGCCGCCGGGGGGCGGCCGGTGGCACGCGCCGGCTATAGCCAGCGGACAGCTACGCGGAAGCCCGCGCCGCCTCTATCAACGGCCCGAGATGCACAGCGGCAAGCTCGACGGCGCGCGCTCAGGGGGCGTTCGCCCCCTAGCACCACCGTGAGCTAGCTGGCGACGAGCAAGCTCTGCTCGCCGCCAGCAGCGCGGCGCAGGAGCGACATACGGGAGCAGCGTGCGGCGGCACAACAACAGCGGGAGCCCTCAGACGCCTGACACCGTCCGGTCTCCGGGGCCGACGGGCCGGGCTCCGTCTCCCCGAGCGGCGCTTTGTCCGCATTGCTTCACGCTGTTCGGCTCATTGTGCCATCGGGCCGAAGGAGCGATGCTCCGCTGGCTTTCATCGGGGTCGTCAGGACCACTTCTGGTAGCTGCCACCGTTCGAAGGCTCGGTGTAAACGTGTTGCGCGGCGTTACTGTCCAGGAAGAAGCCGGTCGCCACGTTCTGGAGGCGGTAGCTGCCGCCGGCAGCGGTGATGACCCACTTTTGGTAGCTGCCGCCGTTGCAGCCGTGCGTGTAGACGCGACGGGCGGCGTTGCTGTCGAGGCAGAAGCCCGTGGCCTGGTTGGTCAGCGTGTACCCGCCGCTGACGGCGCTCACCTTCCAGTTCTGGTAGGCGCCCCCGTTGCAGTTATGCGTGTAGACGCTTTGTGCGGCGTTGCTGTCGAGACAAAAACCAGTGGCGACATTCCGGAACTGCTCTGTGCCCGGGACCGCCGCCTGTGCCGGAGTCGTCATGGCGAGGATGCCAGCACCGGCCGCGACCGTGGACGCTAAAGCGGAAAAGAGTCTGCGTGGCGTAAACATAATCTTCCCTTCGCAGTGGTTGATTACCGGGGAGAGTAGCCGGGCTCGACACACTAAACAATTATGATCACTCTTCTCGATGACTCAGCCTGTGCCCGCACGCCAATTCCCTTTCTTACGAGCGAGGGAGTGTTCCATGTGCTAATAGCGTGACGCTCAGAAAAGGCTGGCCCCGCTATCAGACACTCCACGTCACTAAACCGGAATTTCCTGCCTCGCTGCCGAGCTCAGCGCCGCACCAGCAAGGGTAGTTTGCCCGAATATATTCCGTCTGACGGAATTTGAGCCGTCCCTTTACCGGTCGCAAGGTTGGGCGAAATATGACTGGTCGCACCGCCGAGCGAACATCGTCGAGTTAGCCGAGATGCGCATCAGCGGCCTTCGCCAGGCGCGGCAGCAGGCCCAGCAACTCGGGGAAGCCGTGGCGTTGCGACACTTCACGATTCGAGATCACGGCACTCCTCGGGAACGAACGCCGCCCCGCCGCCATCCGCTGGGGTGCCTACGTCACACACGCCTGGGCCAAGTACGTCGCTGGCCGGGCTGAGGGCCAGGCCCATGAGCGGGAGGAGGGGAATGGATACGGAATGGCTGCTCCCACCCCGGTGGTACGAGATCTCTGACCCCGGCAGCCTGATCGACAGCGCGCCCCCTGCCGACTCATCCACGCCAGGGTCCGGTCACAGCCGCACTTCGAGACCGGGCACAGTCCACACCAGGACCGAGCACAGTCCACACCGCGACCGAGCACAGCCCCACGCTACGACCCAGGCACAGTCCGTCCGGCGCAACGTGCCCAGCCACACCCGATCCCCCGTGGGCCTATACGACACCTACCTCACGATACAGATGTGAGAGTTGACTCTCACAATTTATGAGAGGAGACTCTCACATCATGGACCCCAGTAATCGCCTAGGCGATATCGAGATCACCGATCCGCAAGCCATGCGAGCGCTGGCGCATCCGGTGCGGCTGGCCATCCTTGACCACCTCCAGCGACATGGGCCGGCAACCGCCACCCAACTAGCTCCCAACGTGGGAGCAACGCCCTCGGTGACCAGTTGGCATCTGCGCCACTTGGCCGGCTTTGGCCTGGTCCGTGACAGTGAGCCTGGACCGGACCGCCGCCAACGGCGGTGGGAGGCAGCAGCGCGAGGCTTTCGCTTCGATTCGCCGCAAGACCCGGCCGATGAGGAGGGCCAGTCAGCCGCGCGGGTGCTGTCGCAACAGATGTTCCTGCGCTATGCCGATCGCCCGAGCCGATGGGCTGCCGAAGTCGAGCCCGGACTCGACCCCGTGTGGCGCAGACTGGCCGGGCTGGCCAACACCCGTGTCGTCGTCTCTGCCGAGGAACTCGCCGCCATCGAGGACGAGATCGAGCGCCTCCTTGCGCCGTACGTCACTCGCGACCCGACCGAGCGGCCCGCGGACGGCCGCGGCGTCCATCTGATGCGCTACGTCCTGCCGGAAGGCACCGAGCAGCAGACGGGGCAGACGGGGCAAACGCCGTGAACATATCGGACCAGACCGTCGCGGTATCACTATGGCGGGATCGACGGTTCCGCCGCTTCTGGGCCGGCCAGTCGGTCTCACAGTTTGGCGACCGGATCACCGAATTGGCCCTGCCCCTGATCGCCATCAGCGCCCTGCACGCTTCGACCAACCAGGTGGCGTGGCTGACCGCTCTCATCTGGGCCCCGAACCTGCTCGCCATTCTTCTGGGGGCGTGGGTCGATCAGCGCGCCCGCAAACGCCGTTTGATGGTCCTTGCCGACCTGGTGCGCGGCGCAGTCCTGCTCAGCGTCCCGGTGGCCTATCTGTTAGGGACGGTGACGCTAGGACAGCTATACGCCGTGGCGATACTGACGGGCGCCGCCGGGGTGCTGTTCAACACCGCCTATCCGCCGTTCTTCGTGCATCTGGTGCCGCGCGCGTCCTACGTCGATGCGAACAGCAAGCTGAGCGCCACCCGGTCCGCATCGTATGTCGCCGGCCCTGCCATCGGCGGCGCTCTGATCCAGGCGCTGACCGCGCCCGTCACCCTTGTTGTGGATGCCCTGTCCTTTTTGGCATCAGCGTTCCTGGTCGGTCGGGTTGCGATCGACGAACCGCCTGCCGCCGCCGGGAACGCAGCGGGGCCCTCGCTGTGGCAACGCGCCCGCGAGGGACTGTCGTTCGTCGTCCGTCACCCAGTGCTGCGGCCCGCTCTCGGCTGCGCGGCGACCGTCAACTTCTTCTCCTTCGTCGCGGGCAGTGGGCTGATCGTGCTGTTCGCCAACCGGAGCCTTGGACTGTCGGCGGGGTTGATCGGCATCGCGTTCGGGATCGGCGCAACCGGTTCCCTCCTAGGCGCGGTGTGCGCCCCGAAGGTGTCGCGACGGTTTGGTGTGGGGCGCAGCATCGTGGTGGGCGCGGTGTTGTTCCCGGCGCCGATCGCCATCACTGCCGCCGCGGACGGCCCGCTCTGGCTTCGTGCCGGGGCCTTGGCCGCGACCGAGTTCCTGTCCGGCTTCGGCGTCATGCTGTTCGACGTCAACCTCAACTCCCTGCAGGCCGCAGTGATCCCCGATGGCATGCGCAGCCGCGTGGCCGGCGCGTTCAGCACGATCAACTACGGCGTACGCCCCATCGGCGCCATCGTCGGAGGGCTACTCGCTACCTTCATCGGTTTGAGGCCGACCCTCCTCATCGCCGCTGTCGGCGGGGCCCTGTCGGTGCTGTGGCTACTGCCCTCGCCGATACCCCACATCCGCTCCCTGGCTCCGAACACCACTGCGGACACCGCTAGGGATGTGACCTCTCCCCCAGCTGAAGCCGGGGGCTTCTCGTTACGCCGGGTTGGCGTTGCGACGGACCAGCCCGGCCCGTAGAACGTTGGTAGCTCCCACCGTGTCGGCGTGCGCGGTGTGGCCGCACGAGAGGCAGTGGAATTTTTCCTGTGTGGGCCGGTTCTCCTTCGCGGTGTGCCCGCATTCGGGGCAGGTGCGGGAGGTATTGCGGGGGTCCACTGCGATCACTTCCCGTCCGGCGCTTTCAGCCTTGGCGTGCAAGATCGTCAGGAAAACCCCCCATCCGGC
>NZ_JACHJL010000023.1 GCF_014203645.1 Streptomyces zagrosensis
CCGGGTTGGACGAGGACGGTGAGAGCCAAGGTCGCGAGACCGTGGTGGTGGAGGTCGGTGGCAAACGCCTCGAAGTCTCCCTCCCCGCCTCCCTCAGCCTCGCCGGTCCCCCCGCCCCGGCCAACGCGGGCAAGACCAAGCGCAAGAAGTCGAGCAGCGCCGGCGCAGCGGCCACCGGCGAAACGCTGGCCTCTCCGATGCAGGGCACCATCGTCAAGACGGCGGTCGAGGAAGGCCAGCAAGTCGAGGAAGGCGACCTCATCGTGGTGCTGGAAGCCATGAAGATGGAACAACCGCTCAACGCCCATCGTTCAGGAGTCATTACGGGACTGACGGCCGAGGTCGGCGCGTCCGTTGCCTCGGGCGCCGCGATTTGCCAAATCCAGGGCTGAGGGACCGGCCATTCCATAATCAGTAAGCCGCGCACCCACTGGGCGGCTCACGGGAGGAGAGCGACGCCATGGCAGGACCCACGGTTCGCAGAGACGCCGAGCCGGTAACCGAAAGAGCCGTCAGCAGCCTGGGGGGCTACGACCACGTGTCCACGGTGGCCGTCGATGTGCCACCCGACCGGAGCGCTGTCCACTTCACCCAGGCCATGATGAGCTCCCCACCGGGCTGGGTCGTCGGGCTCATGAAAACCCGAGACAAGCTCGTCAAGCCCTTCGGCCTGAAGGTGGGCCATGTAACGGCACCCAAAACCGTCAAATCTGGCGAGCGGCTCGGCCCCATGCGGGTGCTGACCGTCTCCGACGATGAAGTGATGGCGGGCAAGGACGATAAACACCTCAGCTACCGCTGCGTCTTCGTCGTACGCGAGGGCAAGCGCGGCCCGGAGGGTGTCTGCACCACCGTGGTCCGCTACCACCGCCCGGCGGGCCGGATGTACTTCCGTACGATCGAGCCCTTCCACCACATGATCCTGGCGGGCATGGCCAAGCGCGGAGCAGCCTGAGCCGGCCCCGCAACCGGCACAGCCCACAACCGGCACAGCCCCGCAACCGGCGCCGCTCAGCGGCCGGTTCGGGGTGCCGGCGCGGGGAGCCGGTTCGGGGCAGGGCTGGCCTTACAGGTCGAACTCCGAGGGGTCGATGCCGACCGCGAAGCACGCCTCGCGGACCGCGCCCTGTTCCGTCGTGTCGAAGTTGCCGTCCGCACCGCCGATGACGATGCCGATCTGGATGACGGCGCGGGCCTCGGTGGGCTTCTTGTTCACCTTGCCGATCGTCTGCAACACGCCGACCTTGCCCATCGCGAAGTCCCGGGTCAACTGGCCGACGTACTCGTCAAACCGTCGCTGGAGCTCGTCGGCGGGGAAGTTCCGCAGGACGTCGTTCGAGGTGATCAGCGAGGACACGCGCTGCCGCTCGGCCGGGTCAACGGAGCCATCGGCCGCCGCCACCAGTGCGCACATGGCCATGCTGGCGTCCCGAAAGGCCCCGCTTTTCAGTTCGGTCTTCTTGGCTTGCAGCTGGGTCTGCATCGTCTGGGCGGAGTCCTTCAACTTGTCCCACAGGGCCATGAGCTGTCTCCTCGCGCGATACGTCAGGGGCTGACCACACTAGATCCACAAGGGGAACCTCCGAACAGACCACAGAAGTTCCCCACGGGCCTGTTGGGCCTGTTGGGCCTGCTGGTTCTGCTGGGCATTTCGAAGCTGGGGCCGCGTCATCGTGCTAGCGGGTCGAGCCGAAGCGGCCTGACCCTGCCATCCAGCATGGCGCCCAATCCCTCGACGGCACACAGGTCGGGCCGCTCGGCGATCTGTGTGGGCATGCCGGTGCCCTCGGACAGCAGATCGTCGAAACCGGTCAGCCGAGCGCTGCCGCCCGCGACCATGATTCCCCGGTCGAGGAGGTCGGCGACCAGATCGGGTGGGCAGCGCCGGAGTACGGCCCGCAGGGCGTCCAGTACGCCCGCGAGCGGGGAGCACACGATCGCCCGTACGTCGGCGGTGTCCACCCGCACGGACTTGGCGAGCCCGGTGGACACGTCCCTGCCGTGCACCTCGGCGCCGCCGAGCGTCGGATCGGTGTCCTTCAACGCGTCATGCAGCGGGTGCCCGGACTGGCCCGGCAACAGCAGTTCATGCCGGATGCGTGCGTATTCCACCACGGCCCGGTCGATGATCTCCCCGCCCACCTGCACCTTCTCGGCGGCCACGATGGACCCCAGCGACAACACGGCGATGTGTGTCGTGGTCGCGCCGCACACCACGATCATCGTCGCCTCCGGCCGCTCGACGGGCAGCCCGCAGCCCACGGCGGCGGCGATCAACGTGTCCACCAACTCGACCCGGCGCGCACCAAGGCCGCCCAGCGTTTCGGCGGCGGCGCGCCGGGCGAGCGGGTCGGCGTCGTGCGAGACGCAGATGGCGGCGCGCAGCAGCGGCTTGCGGCGCCAGGCGCGGCAAACCTTGTCGCCGACGAAGAACCGCAGCATGCGCTGGGCGATGTCGATGTCCACCACGGTGCCGCCGCTGACGGGCCGCACGACGCGGATGTGCTGGGGGGTGCGGCCGGTCATCTGCTCGGCGAGTGAGCCAACGGCGATCAGTGAACCGGTGCGGGTGTTCACGGCGGCGACCGTTGGCTGATCGACGATGAGCCCGCCATCCTTGAGATAGACCCGCGTGCGAGCGGCGCCGAGATCGACGGCGACGGAACAGCGGCGCAATAGCTCAAGGCTGAGATTCACGGGGGGCGCTCCTTTATCCAGTTCATCCCGGGCGGGTCAGGACCGCCCGCCCGGCGGTCCTTCCCCCATGGTCCGAGCCCCCGCACTGCTCCGCGCGCTGAACTACTCCGCCCGTATGACCCGCCCCTTGCGCCATCTGACTGCCCGCCAGCTTCCGCGCCTGCCGCGGCACCCCACATTCCCCGCCCCGGCGACCCACCCTCGCCGACCCGACGTCCCACTCCCGCCGCCCCCGCCGCTCCCGCCACCCCCGCCGCCCCGGTCCTGCCCCGAGCGACCCACCCACCGGGCGCGGCTCACCCGACGCATCACTCCTTCGCATCCGCGTAGCAGGCCACCACCGAGGGGGTCAGCGGGAAGCGCACCGGTGTATCGCCGAAGGCGATCGTGCCCGCGAGGTCCGCCGCGGTCTGGATCGCCTCGTTGACCGCAGTGGCCTCCTGCGCCGGGCAGTGCACGATCACCTCGTCGTGCTGGAAGAACACCAGCTGGGCCTGGAGCCCGGACAGCTCACGCCGCAGCGCCGCGAGCATCAAAAGGGCCCAGTCCGCGGCGCTGCCCTGGACGACGAAGTTCCGCGTGAACCGCCCTCGGGCCCGTGCGCTCGCACCAGCGCCCCGCTGCGTCCCAGCCGCCTGCGACGGATCGACCAGCTCTTCCTGCGGCAGCCCCGCCTCGTCAGAGCCCGGGTCCGCCCCGCCCGATGCGGGTGGGCACGTGCGCCCCAGCCAGGTCCGTACGAGACGGCCTTCCTCCCCGGCGCGCGCCGCGTCGTCCACGTACCCCACGGCTGCCGGGAAGCGGCGGCGCAGATCCGCGAGGTGCTTCAGCGCGTCCCCGGAGGTCTGCCCGTAGATCGCGCCAAGCAGCGCCAGCTTGGCCTGCGCGCGATCGCCCGAGAACCCCCGGTCGGACAGCGCCGCATACACATCGCGCGCGCTGCCCGCCACCTCCATCAGCCCCCGGTCGCGCGAGACGGCGGCCAGCACCCGGGGCTCCATCTGCTCCGCGTCGGCCACCACGAGCCGCCACCCCGGGTCGGCGACCACCGCGCGTCGCACCACCTTGGGAATCTGCAAGGCGCCCCCACCGTGCGTGGTCCAGCGCCCCGAAACGGCCCCACCCGGCAGGTACTCGGGGCGGAACCGGCCCTCTCGCACCCACGACTGGAGCCAGGACCAGCCGTGCGCCGTGTGTAGTCGATAGAGCTTCTTGTACTGCAACAGCGGCTCCACAGCCGGATGGTCGATGTCCCGCAACTCCCATGCGCGCGTCGAGCCGATCCGTATGCCGGCTCGGGCGAACGCCTTGACGATCTCGGCGGGCAGGTCCGGCCGCACCCGGCTGCCGAACGCCTGCGAGACCTCGTCCGCCAACTCCGCCAACCGCCGCGGCTCCAGGCCACCCGGATACCGTTCGCCCAGGAGCTCATCCAGCAACTCCCGATGCACATCGGCCCGCCAGGGCACCCCGGCTTGCCGCATCTCGGCGGCGATGAGCATGCCCGCCGACTCCGCCGCGATCAGCAGCCGCAGACGCGCCGGGCACCCGGTGGCCTCCGTACGAGCCAACTGGTCCGCGTACACCGCGAGCAGCGCCTCCAACGGGTCGGTGCCGGGCGGCAGTGGCACCGGGCCCGCCTCGAACAGCGATGGCTGGGTGTCGGCCGTACGCACCGGCGGATCGTCGGGCACCGGCAACCCATGCAGCCGCGCCCACGCCGCCGCGAGCGAACGCGGCTGGCGCCCCCACTGCCCCTCATGGCCGAGCAGCAGCGTCTCGGCAACCTCCGCGTCGTAACACCGCTCGACCCGGATGCCCGCGTTGAGCAACCGGCCATAGATCTCGGCGCTGGAGCGCCACACCCACCGCGTCACTTCCGGCTGCTCGCGCACCGCCGCCACGATGTCGCGCGCGACGCGGACCGGACCGCTCGCCCGCCCCGCCTCGTCCAGGGGGCAGAGGCGAACACCCCCGTCGTCCGCCTCTGCCACCGCCCATCTCATGCTCATGAGTCTTACAGGGGGGTCTGACAATCGAGGTCTGGCAAGCGGGGCCCGGTGATCGAACCCGGTGATCGAACCCGACGATCGGGTCTGGCGCACCAGTTAGAAATGGGACTCATTTTCATATAGCGTATGGCCGCGTACCGTCACCGAGAGCCCTGGAGACCGACGAGCGATGGCCGTCCCCAAGCGCAAGATGTCCCGCAGCAACACCCGGCACCGCCGCTCCCAGTGGAAGGCCACTGCCCCACAGCTCGTGCCGATCACGGTCGATGGCCGCGAGATCCGGGTCCCCATCCGCCTCGTACGGGCCTACCAGCGCGGGCTCATCCAGCCCACGGACTGACGCCCATGACCACCCCGCCGCCACCCGGCCGCACTCGGTCGTCGCCCTCGCCCTCGCCCCTGCTCCCGGTGACCGTCCTGTCCGGATTCCTCGGTTCCGGCAAGACCACGCTGCTCAACCACCTCCTCAGCAACCGCGCTGGGCTGCGCGTCGCCGTGATCGTCAATGACATGAGCGAGGTCAATATCGACGCCGCGCTGGTGCGGGGTGGTGGCGCCGCGCTCTCCCGTACGCAGGAGCGGTTGGTGGAGCTGACCAATGGGTGCATCTGCTGCACCCTGCGGGACGATCTCCTGGTGGAGGTGGATCGGCTGGCCCGCGAGGGCCGGTTCGACTACCTCCTGATCGAGTCCAGCGGCATCTCCGAGCCGATGCCGGTGGCTGCGACGTTCGCCTTGCTGCCCGATGACGGCCACGACGGCCACGACAGCCATGACGGTGCCACGCTCAGCGCTGTGGCACGGCTCGACACCATGGTCACGGTGGTCGATGCGGCCGGCTTTTTGGCCGAGCTGGTTGGCGGCGACGAGCTGGCCGAACGCGGCCTCGACCAGTACGAGGACGATGAGCGCACGGTCAGCGATCTGCTCATGGATCAGGTCGAGTTCGCCGATGTCATCGTGGTCAACAAGCTCGACCTGGTGGACGCGGACCGGGCCGCCGAGCTGACCGCCACGCTGGCCCGGCTCAACCCGGTAGCCCGTATCGTCCCCGCCCGGTTCGGCCGTGTCGCCCCCACGGCACTGCTCGGCACCGGCCTCTTCGACCTCGAACGCGCCCAGCAGTCGCCGGGCTGGGTGCGGGAGTTGAACGGTGACCACGTCCCGGAGACCGAGGAGTACGGCATCTCCTCGCTCGTCTTCCGAGCCGACCGGCCGTTCCACCCGGAACGGCTGTGGGACTTCGTCACCGGCGGCCTCGACGGCGCGTACGGCACGGTCCTGCGCTCCAAGGGCTTCTTCTGGCTCGCCTCCCGCCCCCGGGTGACCGGCCTGTGGTCCCAGGCGGGCGCGGTCGCCCGTTTCGAACCCTCCGGCGTACGCGCTGCCGTACCCGCCGGCGTGCGCGCCGTCGCTTCCCTGCACCCCGCCGACCTCCCGAGCCGTGAACAGCCCGGCGGTCAAGAGCTGGTGTTCATCGGCACGGCCTTGGACGGCGAGGGGCTGCGTGCGGCGCTGACCGGCTGTCTACTCACCGACGCCGAGTGCGCCCACGGCGCGGCCCATTGGGCGACGCTCCCCGATCCGTTCCCTGACTGGGCCACCCACGGCATCGACGCCCCCCGTGAGCCCGTAGCGGGCTTGCCGGCGGCCAACCAAGAACGCGACGCCCAGACGAGGCAGGCAGCCATCGTCTGAGGTGTCGCACACGGCCGCGGTGCCCGCCCTGCCTGGGCGGACACCGCGGGCGGGATCGGCCCCGGCACCGGAGTGGGGGCCGATCCCGCGCGACGGGCCGCGGACCGTGGGGAACGGTCCACGGCCCGTCGCACGCGTCTGCTGTCTTCGATGCCGGTACGCCCCGGCCCCGGCCCCGCCCCTGGCACCGGCCCCGCCCATCGGCCCCCGGCAAGCAAGCGCCCGCCACCGACCGCCGTCAGTGGACGTACCAGCGAGGCGGTCGGCGCGGGCAATCACCTGGCTACCAGCTCGACTTGCGCACGCCTGGCAGATAGCCGGCGTGCGCCTGCTTGCGCAGATTGACCCGGGAGAGGCCGAAGGCGCGGAAGTAGCCGCGCGGGCGACCATCGGAGCTGTCGCGGTTGCGCAGCCGGGTGGCGCTGGCGTCGCGGGGCTGGCGGCGCAACTCGCCCTGTGCTGCGAGCCGTTCCTCAGCGCGCGCGTGCGGGCTGCCGATGATGGCCTTGAGGGCCGCGCGGCGGGCGGCGTAGCGCGCGACGACGATGCGCCGCTGCTCGTTCTTTGCGATCTTGCTCTTCTTCGCCATCAGACCTTCCCTCCTCGGGCACGGATGCGGGCCACGGCGGCCTCGA
Source organism: Streptomyces zagrosensis (assembly GCF_014203645.1). GTDB lineage: Bacteria > Actinomycetota > Actinomycetes > Streptomycetales > Streptomycetaceae > Streptomyces > Streptomyces zagrosensis. Next base: position 7,043 of record NZ_JACHJL010000023.1, read on the forward strand.
TGCCCAGTGTGTCCACCGTCTTGATGCCCTTGGTGCTCAGCGTGAGCCGTACGAAGCGGTTCTCGCTCGACAGCCAGTAGCGCTTGCGCTGGATGTTGGGATCGAAACGGCGGGAGGTGCGTCGGTGCGAGTGCGAGATGGAGTTACCGAACGTTGGCTTACGTCCGGTCAGTTGGCAGTGGGCGGACACGGCTCAGCGCCTCCTTGTGTGCTGCGGCCCAGGTAGAGCCCTAATGAAAATGGAAATCATTTCTGTATAGTAGCCCCTATGGCCCGCAACGAGCTACGCCCTGTGATCAAACTGCGCTCCACCGCCGGCACCGGCTACACGTATGTGACGCGCAAGAACCGTAGGAACGACCCCGATCGGCTCCAACTGCGCAAGTACGACCCGATCGCCAGGCGCCACGTCCCCTTCAAGGAAGAGCGCTGAACCACCCTTCGGCCCCAACGGCCCCCGCCCGCCTGCGCGGCGCCCCCTTCGTCACCCAAGGAGTCCCAGCCCATGAAGCCCGGCATCCACCCCTCGTACCACCCGGTCGTCTTCCGTGACCGGGCCGCCGACTACGCCTTTCTGACCCGGTCCACGGCCACCAGCGAGAAGACCATCGAGTGGGAGGACGGCAACGCCTATCCCGTCGTCGACGTCGAGATCTCCTCGGCGAGCCACCCCTTCTACACCGGCACCGCACGCGTACTGGACACCGCTGGTCGCGTGGAGCGCTTCGAGCGCCGCTACGGCAAGCGGGAGGCCCGCTGATGAGCGAGGCCGCCGCCCTGCCGGTGGTGATCGTCGGTGGGCTGCACGCGGATGCCCGGCGATCGACCGTCGAACGGTTGCTGCGCACCGTGCCCAGAAGCGTCGCCCTCCATCACGACCTGGCCACGGCCGATGCGGGCACCGTGCGGCGCACCGTACGAGACTGCGTGGAGACGCTTGACCAGGGTGAAGCGCCGCTGGTGAACGACTGTGCGTGCTGTGCGCTGCGCGAGGACCTAGTGCCCGAGTTGGAGCGGCTCGCCGATGGCGGGCTGTGCCGGTTGGCCATCGTCGAACTGTGGGACTCGGTCGAGCCCAAGGCGATGGCCGAGGTGGTGGCCGCGCACGGCGCTGCCGGGCTGCGGTTGAGCGGCGTCATCACGGCCGTTGACCCGGCGTTGGTCCTGCCGTACCTCGCCTGCGGTGACGATCTCGCCGATACGGGCCTGGCGGCGGCAGCCGCCGACCAGCGGACGGTGGGCGACACCTGGGCGCGGCAGGTGGAGTACGCACCCGTGCTGGCCATCGTGCCCGGCGCGGAGCTGACGGCGGACCTGGCAGGCGCCGGCGCGAACAGCGCTGAAGGGGTGCGGGGCGTTGACCCGACCGGGCTCGCGCTGCTGTCCCAACTGCATCCGATGGCCCTGCTGGTGCACGCCGACGCGGACGATGACCTCGCGGCGGTGGCACTCGCCGGCTTCGACGTGGAGGCGGCGGCCGGGCGGCAACACCCGGCGTGCGCGCTGCTGCCCCAGGAGGCGGACGCGGACGGCGTCTCGACCCTGGTGTGGCATCGGGTGCGGCCTTTCCATCCGGAGCGGCTGTTTGCCGCTTTGGAGGACCTGACCTGTGCGGCGGCCCGCAGCCGGGGCCGGTTCTGGCTCGCGGACCGGCCGGACACCCTGCTGTCCTGGGAGGCGGCAGGCGGCGCGCTGTGCGTGGAGGGCGCCGGGCCGTGGCTGGCGGGGCTGCCGGACGCGGCATGGGAGATGGTGCCGCCGATGCGTCGGGTGGCCGCCGCGCTGGACTGGCACCCGGAACACGGAGACCGCGCGCAACATCTGACGTTCACCTCGCCCGGCCTCGACCGCGAGGGTCTCGTCTCGTTGCTTGAGTCCTGTCTGCTGACGGACGCCGAATACGCGGCGGGTCCTGCGGCTTGGCGTTCGCTGTCGGGGGCGTTCGATGAACTCCTTGACCCGGTTCTCTGAATTCGCACTCTTTTACCCGCGTTGCGCGTTCTCATGCCGGTGATACGCGTCTCAACCAAGAGCTCCATTCACAACCGCATGTGAATGTGACCGCACCGGGTGAGCTCGCATCCGCACTCCCGGTGATGGACTTACCCATTCCGGCCGTTGCGGCTCCACTCATGCCCCACCGATTTCCTGTGGCGCGCACAGGAACGCTTGTGCTGGCTGTGGCGCATGACGCCACCACGCGGAGTGCGCGCCCCGTACTTACCGTTCCGACCGCGGCCGACCACGGCCGGCCGCGGCCCCCACGCCTGCGCGCATGGGGCCTTCGTGCCGCTGAATTAGCCCGAACTCTCCCGAAAGGACCGCTCTTTCCCATGGCCCGCGCCCCGCATCCACACAAAAACTTGAAGCCCAAGCCCAACCCGTTGGACGTGCTTGGCGTCACTTATATCGACTACAAGAACACCGACCTACTCCGTAAGTTCATTTCCGACCGTGGCAAGATCCGCAGTCGTCGGGTGACGCGGGTGTCCGCCCAGCAGCAGCGGCAGTTGGCGCGGGCGATCAAGAACGCCCGCGAGATGGCGTTGTTGCCTTACGCCTCGCGGTGATCATTCGAGTACGCGGTGTGCACGTGCATCCGCTCATGCATCGGCAGATGAACGGGACTATGATCCGGGGTAGTTGACGACTGCAATCACCCACGGAGTGTCCTGTGCACCAGGCGTATAACGGCATGGCGGCGACGGACCTTCCCGGGGTCGTCTGGCAGAAGAGTAGGCACAGCAATTCGCAGGGTTCCTGTGTGGAATTCGCGAAGCTGCCGGGTGGAAACGTAGCCATGCGTAATTCCCGCTTCCCGGATGGCCCGGTGCTCGTCTACACACCGGCCGAGATCGAGGCGATGCTCCTCGGTGCGAAGGATGGGGAGTTCGACCATCTGACGGGCGATTGACCGGTCCGGGACGATGGGGCCCGGCCAGGGACGCCACACCCGTGGGGCTGCTGATTCCCCGCGTTGCTGGGGAATCCGATGGAATCCCGTACGGCAGCTGACCTTCCCCGTGGGGTAGCCGGGCGATTCCCGTCAGTGGTCTGGCGAATGCCGGGAGGCGGCCCAGCGGTTTTCCCTCCATGGTCTCCTACTCGGCCTGTTGCCTGGGCTACTCGGGCTGCCTGGCCTGCTCGGGCTGTTGCCCGGCCTGCTCGGCCTACTCTGTGGCCTAGCGGCGGTTTCGCGGGCCGTGGTCTTTCTCGTACGCCGCCATCCCGTACCGGCCGGCCCGCGACGCCCGGCCCCTGACGGCGCCTGTTCCGCGCCGCACGTCCCGCGGCGCCTGTCGCGCGCCACTCGCGGCCCGCCCTATGCGAGCACGCCGAGTGCGAGCCCGCCCACGTGGCCCGCCCCAAGTCGGCCGGAGCCGGCGTTACTCCGCGCTGCTACCGGTGGCCAGGGCCTGGCTGCTCTCGGTGGTCGGGCCCCGGGAAGGGTGGGTCTTGGGGTTCGGTCGGGGCTGCGCGGCGGGGGCTTCGTCGGGGCCTCGGTCGCTCGTTCGGACGCGCTGTGGCCGGCTAGGTGGACGTCTGCCCGGCGCGGTCCGGCGCAGATCATAGACAGCGAGACGGCGGTTTACACCGGGCATGCCCCGCCGTGTGTCTACCTCGGGTAGACGGGTTCGGACGTGGTGCGCCGCGTAGTCAGCCCCTGGGCACCGCCGTGACGCAGCCATCTCGCGGGCGGTGCGGTACGCGGAGGCGTCAACGCCGTGCCGGTCCACCCCATCGAGGGGATGCGACCGTAGCCGTGTCAGCCCGTCGGGGGACTGCCACCGCTGGTGGATCAGCCTGCCGGAGATCCAGCCTGCGCCGGCAGGGCCGGCCCTCGCTGAGGCACGCGACCTTGCCGGTGGACGGGATTCCGGGAGGCCCGTGTCATATGCGCCACATGCGTAGGGGCCTGAACCCACGCGTCCCGCCGCGACCCGTGCGCGCCTCGTACGCCGTATGCAGGCGCGTTAGTCCTCGTCCCGAGGTAGCCGAAAAAGCGCCCAGACGACCTTGCCCCGCAGCGTCCCCGCCAGGGGATGCCAGCCCCAGCTGTCGCTGAAGGACTCGACGAGGTAGAGGCCGCGGCCGGATTCGGCCGCCCCGTTGAGCTCGGGAAACATCGCCGTGTCGCCAGTGACCGGACTGACCTCGCTCGGATCGCGGACGGCACAAACCAGCCGCGAGGTCCAGCGCATCAGATGGAGCCGTACCGCTGGCTCGATGGTGGCCATGGGGCCGCCCCCGTAGCCGGCCCCATGGCCCGCTTCTGGGGGAGGCCCCGCCGCGCGGTCCTCACTCGGCAGTGCGTGTCGCAGTGCGTTGGTGACCAGCTCGGATACGACCAGCGCCACATCGTCGAAGAGTCCGGGCAGGTCCCAGCCGTGCAGCGTGGTGCGCGTGAACTCGCGAGCGCCCTTGACCGCGTCGTAGCGGGCTGCCAGCGCGCACGAGGCGGAATGCGAGAGCGCCGAGGGGTTGATGGGAGGCAGGCCCTGCCATAACGGCTCGACCATGGTCGATCCTTTGGTCCCCATGCGAGGCACTCCTGGCATTCGTGGCCGTGACGACCCTGGCTGGATCTGCAAAAAGCGTGCACGTGCGCGAGCTCCAGGATTCCCAATGACCGGGCCAGATGCAAGGGCAGATGCACGTGCACATGGCCGGTTTGCGACGGAGTGGACGTGTTCGCGAGGAATTCTTCCTGGGGCCACTTGTGTCCATCTCATGCCTGGGTAATGAGATGGGCACTCAACGGAGCCTAAAAGTGGCAGACTTCGCGGCCGGGGGTCCGTGGGGGACGCACCCGCGAGGGTGCGGAACGTACAGGGAGGGTCACGGAAATGGCCACAAGCGAGTCGAGTGGATCGGTTGTACGCCGCATCCTCCTGGGCTCTCAGCTCCGGCGGCTGCGTGAGTCGCGCGGCATTACGCGTGAGGCGGCTGGTTATTCGATCCGTGCTTCCGAGTCCAAGATCAGCCGCATGGAGTTGGGCAGGGTGAGTTTCAAGTCACGCGACGTCGAGGACCTGCTCACGCTCTACGGGGTTGCGGACGATGCGGAGCGCGGGGCGCTGCTAGGACTCGCCCGGGAGGCCAATGTGGCGGGTTGGTGGCACAGCTATGGCGACGTACTGCCCGGCTGGTTCCAGACCTATGTGGGGCTTGAGGGTGCTGCCTCGCACATCGGCGTCTATGAGGTGCAGTTCGTTCATGGACTGCTGCAAACCGAGGGGTACGCGCACGCCGTCGTCACGCGGGGCCAGCGCAATGCCTGCACATCCGAGGTGGACCGGCGGGTGGCGCTCCGTTTGGAACGGCAGAAACTCCTGGTGTCCGAGCGGGCACCGGACTTTCACGCCGTACTCGACGAGGCGGCGCTGCATCGACCGTATGGCGATGCCACGGTGATGCGCACCCAACTCCAGCATCTCTTGGAGGTGTCGGAACAGCCGAACGTGACGCTTCAGGTGATGCCGTTCAGTTTCGGTGGCCACTCAGGTGAGAGCGGGGCGTTCACCATGCTGAGCTTCCCGGAGCCCGATCTGCCGGACATCATCTATTTGGAGCAGTTGACCAGCGCGCTGTATCTGGACAAGCGCGAAGAGGTCGCCCAATACGAGCGGGCGATGGAACGGTTGCGTGCCGACAGCTTGTCTCCGGCCAAATCGAGAGATGTGCTGAGGGCCCGTCTCCAACTGATGTGAGTCCTCACTACGATGACGAAGCATCAGGAGCTCCGCCCAGTCACCGGGTGGCCAGCCGCCTCCCGGCCTTCAGATAAGGGATGGCATGTCCTACTTCTCCGAGTTGGCCTATCAGTACATCGACGGTGAGTGGCGGGTCGGGAGCGGCTCGTGGGACATCGTGGACTTCAATCCGTACAACGGAGAGAAGCTCGCCTCGATCACCGTCGCCACCGTCGAGGAGATCGACCAGGCGTACCGTGCCGCCGAGCGGGCGCAGCTCGCATGGGCGGAGACCAACCCGTACACCAGGCGCTTGGTGTTCGAGCGGGCGCTGCGGATCGTTGAGGATCGTGAGCAGGAGCTGGCCGAGGCCATCACGGCGGAAGTAGGTGGCACGCAGTTCAAAGCCGGGTTCGAACTCCAGATCGTGCGGGAGTTCCTGCGCGAGGCCATCCAGCTCGCGCTGCGCCCCGAGGGACGCATCCTGCCGTCTCCGATCGACGGGAAGGAGAACCGTGTCTACCGGGTGCCGGTCGGTGTCGTCGGCGTCGTCAGCCCGTTCAACTTCCCGTTCCTGCTGTCCATCAAGTCGGTCGCGGCGGCCATGGCGTTGGGGAACGCGGTCGTGCTCAAGCCGCACCAGAACACTCCGGTGTGCGGTGGCGGTCTGGTCGCCAAGGTCTTCGAGGAAGCCGGCCTGCCGCCCGGGGTGCTCAATGTCGTCGTGACCGACATCGCCGAGATCGGTGACGCGCTCATCGACCACCCGATCCCGAAGGTCATCTCGTTCACCGGCTCCGACAAGGTCGGCCGGCACGTGGCCACCGTCGCCGCCGCCGGATTCAAGCGCTGCGTCCTCGAACTCGGCGGCGACAGCGCGCTGCTCGTCCTGGACGACGCGGACATCGACTACGCCGTGGACGCTGCCATCGTCAGCCGCTTCGCGCACCAGGGCCAGATCTGTATGGCCGCCAACCGGGTGCTCCTCGACCGGAGTATCGAGGCCGAGTTCACCGAGAAGTTCGTCGCCAGGGTCAAGGCCCTCAAGGTCGGTGACCCCCGCGACCCCGCGACCCATATCGGCCCGCTGATCAACGAGGGCCAGGCCGAGACCATCACCGGCATGGTCGATCAGTGCATCGCCGACGGCGCCACCGCGCTGGTCCGCGGCAGTGTCAACGGCACGCTGGTGGGGCCGACGGTGCTCACCGATGTGCCCGCCGACTCCGTCGTGTACGGGCAGGAGTTCTTCGGCCCTGTGGTGATGCTGATCCCCTTCGACGGTGACGATGAGGCGATCCGGATCGCCAACGAGACCGACTACGGCCTCAGCGGCGGCGTACACACCGCCAACATCGAGCGCGGCGTACGGGTCGCCCGGCAGGTGCGTACCGGAATGATGCACGTCAACGACGCCACCGTGCACGACGAGCCGATCGTCCCCTTCGGTGGCGAGAAGTCCTCCGGTGTGGGACGGCTCAACGGCGAGGCCATGGTGGAGTCCTTCACCACCACCAGGTGGATCTCGATCCAGCACGGCCGGAGCACCTTCCCGTTCTGATGCCCGCGCGCTCCCGCGTGACGACGGGAGCCCAAGACGGTCGCAGCGGATTGCGGCGGGTGGCGGGCGAGGGATGGGGACATCCAGACGGGTCGCGGACGTCATTGCGGGCAGGCCAGGTCGCGATTGCGGACAGTGCCTGGCTGTGATCGCGGACCGTGGCCGGCGGGGTTCGCGGTCAGCACCTGGCGGGGATTGCGGACGGTCCATGGCTGGGATTGCGGACAGGACCTGGCGGGGATCGCGGACAGTACCTGGCTGGGATTGCGGACAGTACCTGTCCGCAAGGGCGTCTAATGTCATCTTCAACGAGGTCGGACACCGAACCGGCCCCCGTAGGAAGGCAGACCCCATGCCCACTTTCGTGGATGCCGAACCCCGTGGCGACGAGTGCACCGCGCTGCTGAACTACCTCGCCGCGCAGCGCGGTGGCATCCGGCGGGCCCTCCTCGGGCTGAGCGATGAGCAGGCGGCCCAGAAGGCGACCGTCAGTGAACTGTCCCTGTCAGGGTTGCTCAAGCACGTCGCCGAGGTGGAACAGGGCTGGATCATGGGCACGCTCGCCGGGCGACCGGAGGAGACCGTGCAGCGAGACTACGAAAACTGGCACGAGTCCTTCGCGCCGGTGGGCGATGAGACGGTGCAGAGCCTGCTCGCGTACTACGAGCGGGTCGCCCGGCAGACCGAGGAGTACATCACCTCGCTGCCGGACCTGGACGTCGTGGTGACGCTGCCCGAGGCCCCTTGGTATCCGCAGGACCGCGACCGTTCCGCGCGCTGGATCTTGCTGACGATGATCCAGGAGGTGGCCCGGCACGCTGGGCACGCGGACATCATTCGTGAGGCGATCGACGGAAAGACCGCGTTTGTCCTGGTGGACGAGGCGGGGGACGGGGCGGTGTGAGCCGGGTGACCTCGCCGGGCGGGCGTCAGGACATGACCTGGCAGCCCGCCCAGCGGTCGGCGGGACCAGCTCGGTTCTACGGGGCGCTCTCGCCCAGCTCCTCGCCTTCCAGCTCCGCACTGCCCAGTTCTTCACGCAACTCGTCCGCCCGGTGCAGCGCGTCGCGCAGCGCGACGCGGTCCGCCTCCGTCAGTACGATCTCAGCGGCCCGCCCGAGCAACGTCCTTGCCAGCTCCGGCTGATCCAACCGGATCGCCATATCGGCGCGTAGCACCAGCGCGGCCAGCAACTCCACCGCCGATGGACGCACCCCCGCCGCATCCGCCGCCGCGTCGCTGACGTCAGCCCCGCTGTCAGCCGCACTGCCGGCCCCACTGCCGGCCTCGGCGGCATCGGCCGCCGCCAACGCGCGGTCGAGCAAGCGCGCCGCCTGTCGGTGGTCTCCCTTCGCGTCACCGAGCAGCGCCGCCAGGTGCAGAGCGCGGGCGAAGGCCCTGGTGGGGGCCTCGCCGTGGGCGACGCTGTCGCCGTTCGGCTGGCCGATGCGCAGGCAGTTGCCGCCGGGGTCGGTCACCAGAAACTGCCGTACGCCGTACGTGGTGTCCCTCAGCGGCCCGATCCGAGGGATGCCGCGCGTGGGGACCCTCCCGTACGCCGCCTTGAGGCCGCTGCGGAACGCCTGATGCATGCCGTCCACATCGTCGGTCGAGATCAGGCACGTGCCGTACGACGCGGCCGGGTCATGGCGGCGCATGCCGAAGAAGTGCAGGTCTATCGCGCCGCGTTGGACCACCGCGTACGGATTGGGTTGGGTTTGCTCGAAGGTGACGTCGAAGCCGAGTGCGCGGTAGAAGGCGAGGATCTCCGGGACCGAAGGGCACGGCAGCATGGGTGTGGTCGTCTCCGTCATGCCGGTGAGCCTGACAGCCGTTGCCTTGCTAGTCAAAGTTGAGTAGCCCGTAGCGTACGACTAGCCTGGGTCGTGGAAGATCGAGTGGGTGGGCTGGGCGGAACGGAGTGGCGGGCTGATGTCGGCGATGCGGTTGTTGGTGCTCGGGGCGGTGCGTCAGCATGGGCGTGCGCACGGCTACATGGTCCGTAACGACCTGGAGTACTGGGGCGCGCACGAGTGGTCCAACGCCAAGCCCGGGTCGATCTACCACGCGCTCAAGCAGATGGCCAAGCAGGGATTGCTGCTCGCCCATGACGTCGCGCCCAGTACGGCGGGTGGGCCGCCGCGTACCGAGTACGAGGTGACCGAGCAGGGGGAAGAGGCCTACTTCGCGCTGCTTCGGGAGGCGCTGGGGAGTTGGCGGCCCCAACTCGACGTGCTGAGCGCGGGTGTTGGGCTCATCGTCGACCTGCCGCGCGGTGAGGCGATCTCCCTCCTCAAGCAGCGCCTTGAGGGCCTTGAAGGCTGGCGCACCACGGTGACCGACTACTACACCCCGGCCGATGGGCCCGAGTCGCTTGGCCATATCGGCGAAATCATGGAGCTGTGGGTGACCACATCGGACAGCGGTGCGGCCTGGACGCGCGCCCTGATCGAACGGCTGGAGAACGGTGCGTACGTGATGGCGGGTGAGGGCGAGCCGTTCAAGGGTGTTCTCCCGGAGGGCGTCGAAAACCCGTACGCCAACGGGCCCCACCCGGGCGACGGCAGTTAGACGAGCTCGCCCGCTCATCTCCTCCGTTCATCAATCTCCGCCATCGCCGTTGCTAATCAAGTTTGACTAATTGCTTGGATGGGCAGTACCTTCCTGTCGTAGTCAAGTTTGACTATTGGGCACCGGGTGCTCATCCCGGAGTCGGCTGCTGAAGGAGATGGCATTGACTGACCGCGATCACGCGATCGTTGTCGAGGGACTACGGAAGAACTACGGCACACACCGAGCGCTCGACGGGCTCGACCTGACCGTGCCGCGCGGCACCGTGCGCGGTGTGCTCGGCCCGAACGGTGCCGGCAAGACCACCTGCATCCGTGCGCTCGCCACGCTGCTGCGCCCCGATGGCGGCCGGGCCGAGGTCGCCGGATTCGATGTGCTGCGCCAGCCCAACGAGGTTCGGTACCGGATCGGCCTGTTGGGTCAACATGCCGCGGTGGACGAGGAGTTGAGCGGCCGGCAGAACCTGGAGATGTTCGGCAGGCTCTACCACCTCGGCGCGCGGCGGGCCGGGCAACGTGCGGACGAACTCCTGGAGCAGTTCGGGCTTGCGGACACCGGCCGGAAGGCGATCAAGCAGTACAGCGGCGGCATGCGGCGCCGGCTCGACCTCGCAGCCGGGCTCATCATGCGGCCCCAGGTCCTCTTCCTCGACGAGCCGACCACCGGCCTCGACCCGCGAGGCCGCAGGGAGGTGTGGAACGCGGTGCGCACGCTGGTCGGCGACGGAACGACGGTGCTGCTCACCACGCAGTATCTGGAGGAGGCCGACCAACTCGCGGATCGGATCTCGGTCATCGACCACGGCCGTGCCATCGCCGATGGCACGGCCGACGAGCTGAAGTCGGCCATCGGCGGGGACCGCATCGACGTGGTGCTGCACCGCGCGGACGAGCTGGCCGCCGCCGCATCCGTCGTGGGCATGGCGGCCCGCGCCGATGGCGTCGAGACCGACGCGGACAGCCTGCGGGTCAGCGCGCCCGTCGTGGACCGGGTCGCCGCACTGACCGAGACCGTACGGGCGCTGGCCGCGGCCGGGATCGAGGCGCGGGACATCGCGCTGCGCCGCCCGACCCTGGACGAGGTGTTCTTGCATCTCACGGGGGCGCGACCGCAGGAGCCCGGGGCGGTGGACGAAGGGCCGCCACCGGGCAAGGCGGCTGGGCCAAAAGCGGGGCAGGGCAGCCAGGGGACCAGCGGTCGGGAGGCGACGGTATGACGATGACGAGCGCAGTGGATCTCTCGGCCATGGCGCGGCCCACCGGTCGCGCCGCCCGGTTCGGCTGGGCGCTGGCAGACGCGTGGACCATGACCCGGCGCGAACTGGCCCACTGGGCGCGGCAACCGGTACAGCTCGTCGTCGGGCTGGCCTTCCCGGTGCTCATGCTGGTGATGTTCGCGTACTTCATCGGCGGCGGCATGCACGTCGCCGGGGGAGGGGACTACAAGGAATTCCTGTTCCCCGGGATGCTCGCGCTGACCATGGCGTTCGGGCTTGAGGCGACGATGGTCTCGCTTACCGCGGACCTCAACAAGGGCGTGGTGGACCGGTTCCGGGCGATGCCGATGAGCCGGTCGGCCGTACTGGTCGGGCGATGCGCGGCCGACATGATCGAGTCGCTGGTCAGCCTGCTGATCCTGCTCGGCGCCGGGCTGCTGATGGGCTGGCGCTGGCACGGCGGCTTTGGCGCGGGGGTCGCGGCGATCGGGCTGCTGCTTTTGCTGCGCTTCGCGATGCTGTGGATGGGGATCTACCTGGGCATGGCCGCGGGCAAGCCGGAGCTGGTGCAGACGGTGCAGATTCTGGTCTGGCCGATCGGCTTTCTGTCCAATGCGTTCACCTCGACCGACACCATGCCGGCCTGGTTGGGCGCGATCGCGGAGTGGAACCCGATGTCGGCCACGGCGACGGCGGTCCGCGACCTCTTCAACAACCCCGGCTGGGACAGCGACGCATGGGCGTCCGACCACGCGGGACTGCTGGCGGTGGCCTGGCCGCTGGTGCTGGTCGCGGTGTTCTTCCCGCTGGCGGTACGGCGGTACCAGCGGCTGAGTGGCTGATTGGCTGAGCGGGTGATCGGCCGAGTGGGTCGGTGCTGGGTGCTGGGTGCCGGGTGCTGGGTGCTGGGTCGCGTGGCGGTGCGCGGCGCGGCCTGGCCCGGCGCGGTGCGGCTGCGGTGCTCGGCCGGCGCGGCCCGGTGCGGCTGCGGTGCGGCTGTGGGGCGGATGGCGGGCGTCCGCGGGGGCGGGTGAAGGGGTTACGTTGCGAGGCCCTTCTTGATCGCTCGGGTGAAGCGGACCACCCGTTCCGCCTGGACGCGGGCCGCCGTACGCGCGTTGTCGTCGATGGAGGTGTCCGGGCCGCCGACGTGGGAGGTGCCGTACGGATTGCCGTCGATGAACTTCGCCGGGTCCGTATATCCGGGGGCGACCAGGATGCCGCCGAAGTGGTGGATGGTGTTGTAGAGCGCGAGCAGCGTGGACTCCTGGCCCCCGTGGGCCGTGGCGGATGCGGTGAAGCCGCTGTACACCTTGTCGGCCAGTTCTCCCTGCTGCCACAACCCGCCGAGCATGTCGATGAACTGCTTGAGCTGCGAGGTGACATTGCCGTACCGGGTGGGCGAGCCGAAGATCACCGCGTCAGCCCAGAGCATGTCGTCCGGCACCGCCTCGGGGATGTCGGCGGTCGCGTCCGCGTGCGCCGCCCAGGCGGGGTTGGACTCGATCGCCGCACGCGGGGCGAGCTCGGTAGCCCTGCGCAGCCGCACCTCAGCGCCCGCCTGCTCCGCGCTGTTCGCGATCGCCTCCGCGAGTGCGTGGACCGTACCGGTCGATGAGTAGTAGATGACGGCGACGTTGACGGATACGGGTGTGCTCATGGTCCGCTGCTCCCTCGGTCTGCGCTCCCTGTGCCGCAAATAGACAATACGGGCATATGGGAAATAAGGCCCGTCTTTTCGTGTGCCGGGGCGTGCTGCGCGTCCGGGTGTACGGGGTGTCACACGTCCGGTCGCAGGACCGTAGCGAGGTCTTGCTCGTCCTCACCCGGCGCGCCCGTGTGAGCGAGCGAAATCCCCGCCCACCAGGGCCGACGCACCGGGCCTGGCCCGAGGCGAGCTGTGCCCCGCTGACGGCCTATCGTGGACCCATGGATGACGTTGATCTGATCCGTATCGTCTCTCGCTCGTCGCCGATGGCGCTGGCCCAAGTGGAGCGCGTACGCACCGAGTTGAGCGCGCTGCGGCCAGGCATCCGTACCACGGTGGTGCCGGTCACCACCTCGGGCGACAAGTGGATGGGCGACCTGTCCAAGCTCGGCGGCAAGGGCGCGTTCACCAAGGAGGTGGACGCGGCGCTGCTCGCGGGCGAGGCCGATCTCGCGGTGCACTGCATCAAGGATGTGCCCGCTGACCGGCCGCTACCCGCCGGCACGGTCTTCGCCGCGTACCTCAAGCGCGACGACATCAGGGACGCCCTGGTGCAGCCCGACGGGCTGACCCTGGACCAGCTTCCCGAGGGCGCCCGCATCGGAACCTCGTCGGTGCGCCGGGTCGCCCAGCTCGCCGTCTCGCACCCGCACCTCACCTGCGTACCGATGCGCGGCAACGCCAACCGGCGGCTGGAGAAGCTGGTCGCGGGCGAGGCCGATGCACTGCTCCTCGCGGTGTCTGGCCTGGAGCGCATCGGTCGCCCCGACCTGATCACCGAGATCCTGCCGGTCGAGACGATGTGCCCGCCGATCGGCGCGGGCGTCCTTGGCCTGCAATGCCGGGAGGACGACACCGCAACGACAGAGGCCGTCGCCGGGCTCGGAGACCGGGACACCTGGCGCGAGACCACCGCCGAGCGGATGCTCCTGCATGTGCTCCAAGGCCACTGCAATTCCCCGATCGCGGGCTTCGCCAGGGCCGAACGCGATGGCCGCCTCTCACTGCGGGCGCGCGTCTTCACGCCGGACGGCAAGGTGGTCCTGGACGCCCACGAGTGGGCAGGCCCCCTTGACCCCGCGACGCTGGGCACATCGGTGGCCGTCGCGCTGCTCCGGCAGGGCGCACGCGAGCTGATCGACACGATCCCGCACTGAGCGGTTTCGTATGGCGGGTACGGGTTGCGCCGGAGTGGGCCGGGTGCTTCAGCGTCTCCGGTCGCTCGCTCGAAGCGTTGGGCGGCCGGGCGGCCGAAGCGAGTCAGAGCGCCCAGCGGCGGCGCGAAGAAATGTGCTGAACGTGTGCGCTGCCGTCCGGGTCACGGCGATAGCCGAACCGGTGTTGCGCGGGTCGGCCCTGTTCGTTCCACCACTGCCAGGCCTCTTGGACCCGTTGCCAGAGCTCGGGTGATCCGCCGTAGGTGACCGTCGAGGCCCCGGCGAGCGGGGTACGAGCCCAGGTGCCGTCAGGCTGCTGGAGCTGGAGGGCCATGGCGCCGGTGTCGGCGTCGGCGTGGTAGACGAGTTCGGCGCCGGGCAGCTGGAAGGCGAGAAGCAGCCGGAACGAGTAGTGCTCGCGGATGTCCTGCGCCGTGACGGTGGTGGGCCGCGTATCGGTGGCGGGCTCATACGGGGCGCGGTCCTTGACCGGGTAGGTGGCGGCGTTGCCGCGCGCGGCCATGAAGCGGCCACCCGTGGAGGTGAAGCTGCCGCACGCGCGTTCCCCATCGACCCTGACGCGGACGAGTCCCCCCTCGATGCCGAGGGCGATGTCCGTCAGGATGAGGCCACCGTCCCGGGTCCGCTCGATCCACGCCGCCGGGATGCGGGGCACCGAGCAGGTGGCGATGATGCGGTCGAACGTGACGTCGTCCCGAGCGGGCAACCCTTCGCGTGCGTCGCAGGTCGTGAGGTGCGGCTCATAACCGAGCTGAGCGAGGCGCGTACGGGCGGTGGAGATCAGCTCCGGATCGACGGTCGGGTGGGTGGAGAGATGGGGTGGGGTCGTCACTCACGTGGATACGGCCTTCGGGTAACTGGGCGGTCTGACGAGCGTGTTGGGGCTGTTGGGGGTGCTGGAGGCGGCGGAGCCGTGGTCGGCGGCCGGGCCGATGTCCTCGGTGGGGGTGATCTGCCAGCCGTAGGTGACGGTCGCGGTGTAGTGGAGGTGGCGGCCGTCTGGGTGGTGGTGGGCCGCATGGTCGCGGCACCAGCGTTGAGCCTCGCTGTGCTGCCCGGTCGGCCCCTCGGCTTCCGGGTCGGGTGACCGCTCGCCGCAGGTGGCGCACGTGGCACGGACGGTATACGGCGCGGCACCGGGGTCGGGCTCGATGGCCATGCCCACGTACCGGTAGGTGCTGCGGGTCATGACACCGCTCCTTCGATGGTGCAGCGGGCGCGTTGCGCGCAGGCGCGGTGGACGGTGAGCGGGCGTTCCATGCGGTCGTCGGGGTGGCGGCGGCCGAGCGCCGTCACGGCTTGCTCCCGCTTGAGGACGTTGTCGCAGAGCTGGCATTGCAGGGGCAGGGCGTCGCTGCCGTGTACGGCCAGGATTGCGACGGTCAGTACCCCCGACAGCAGATGCGGATGTGTGAGGAAGCGCCCCGACCCGGTGTCGGGCATCCGCCAGCGCAACCCATGGCCGGTGCGGGTGTGGGCGGGAGGTACGCCGACGTAGGTGGTGCCGGTGTTGGGCTCGGTGGGCAGGACCGTGGCGTGGGGCCGCAGCCGGTCCCACTGCGCCCACGGTGCCCAGCGGGCCTGCTGGGGCGGGACGAGCCAGTACGCGGTGTCGGTGCGGGCGTCGATGATCGCAGCCGAGTCCTCGACACCGTCCAGGGCGCCAAATGCCCAGTCGGCAACGGCTGTTGAGGTCCGCACGGCATCCCAGTGCCGCCCCGCCGGCAAGGTCATGACGTCGGGGCAGGGCGGCGGTGCCCAGTTCAGTTCCCGCACGCGGCGCCTCCGGTGGCCCGGCTGGCGCGGGCGGCGCGGTTGGCGCGGACGGTGGTGATGGCGTCGGTGAGGTGTTCCGCGTCGGTCAACAGTCGGTCGGGGGTCGGGGCGACCCGCCACCACACGAGGTCGGTGCGGGTCATCCCGGGAACGAAGACGTAGGAGTCGGCGTCGCCGGAGATCGTCATGGTGCCGTGGTCTGGCAGGCCCAACAGGGCGGGCGCGTGGGGTGCGGTCAGCCACGTCATCTGGGCGCCGATGTCCTCTTGGATCACCGCCCCACCCGCGTCACCGAGTTGAACCAGGACACGGTCGCCGAGGTAGGTCGGCAGGGTCAGCGTGTGCCAACCCAGTTCACCGACCCTGGTCCAACGCACCCCACCGCCGGGCGGAATCCAGTCGTGGGGCGAGGGGGTGGGTGTGCTGGCTTCGGGCGGCATGGCGCAGCCTCCGGTGTCATCGACAGTAATCGTGCGATGACTGACCGTATTGCCGAGTGAAAACTGTCTCAATGTCAGATGGCTGCGTCTTTTCGGTGTTGTGACAACGGGCGTTACAGCGGCACTCGCAGCGCCGTGGCCAGTGAACGCATTTCCGGTGTCAGCGTCCGCCGCCCGTCGATCACATCGGACATGATGTCCTGCGCATAGCGCTGCTCTTTTAGCCACTCTGGAGCGCGTTGGGAAATGTCGAGCAGTGCGTCGAAAGCCTCCCCGTACTGGTGAAGCATGAGGTGAGCTTTCGCCACATCGAGCCGGTGCCGGTCAAATTCTGTCCCTGCCACGGGGTTTGCCGCTGCTACGCGCTCGGCAGTGTTCAGCACATCGTCCGGTCGGTGCAGGACAATGCCCCTCTCTGCCTTTTTGTAAGCCACCGTGTATGGCCCCCAGGTGGCGAGCCGCGTGCCACCCGCTGGCAGTTCGCGCCCCGTCAGAACCGCGGCGGAGCGCGCTAGTTGCATGGTGTCGTGTGCTTCGGCCGTGCGTGCGTTGCGAAGGCTGGCGGCGGAAGCCTGCACCAGCAACCAGCCCCATGCGGCCAGTTCATCAGGTGTTGCCCGCGACATGCGCGGTTCGACGTCGTCGGCCCAGCGAATGGCGAGCGCGGCAGACTCCTCGAATCGGCCCTGCCGCACAAGCAGCCACGACCACGTGGTGATGATCGACGCAGCGCGTAGCCTGTCCGGGGCGTCGTCCAGCGCTCGCTGTAGCGCTGTCTCTGCTGCCGCGAACTGGCGTACTTGGGTGAGCGTGCTCCCTGCGATTTGCAGGAGGTAGGACCGTGCGCTGCGCGCCTCGTGATCGGCGTCGTCCAGCGCGTCAGCGTCCCGAAGTGCCGGGCCGAGTAGCGTAGACAGGTCGAGAATTCGCTTGGCGAAGTACGCGGCACGGATTTCGTGCACCGACGCGATGACTCCTGCCGCAGACGGCTCCTCGTCGATCTGTTGCGGGGGCGCTTCAATAGCCTCTTGCACTGGTCGCCATGTGTCAGCCGTAGATTCTCCCTCGGAACTGCGCTGAGGGATCAAGCTGCTGGTGGATATGCGAAGCGCCGCGGCCAGACGACGCACGGTCTCCATGCGTGTGTCACTGACGGCCTGTTGCTCCAATTTTCTGATGAGGGAGAGTGAAACGCCGGAGGCATCGTGTAGTTCCTGCTGAGAAAGTCCGCGCCTTTTTCGGACGCGTTGCAAGAGAGTTCCAATGGCCAGGTTCTCGGTCATGCTGTGACTCCTCGCTCGCGAGTTGCGCCACCTGAAACGGTACTCTCCACTGGGCGCGGTCGCTGGCGAGTGAGCCGCTACACACCGCTCCACTCGGCGAACTTTCGCAGCGGGCCGGCGACGCGCTGACGCGCTCTCAGAAGGGTGCCTACCGTCTGGTGCACCTCGGGGTGATACCGCGTCAACTGCGGGGCAACTCGGCGCGCATCGACCAGTGATGCCAGCGACTCGTCATGCCGCGCAGTCCATGCCTCCGCACTGGCCTTGCGGATCAGGAAACCCGCGACTCTGGTGGGTTGGTACGAAGCGGGCAGACAGACCTGCGACGCGACCCGCACTGCTGCCTCGTGGTCATCTTGGAGCATGGCCATGTCGAGACGGCCTAGGGCAACGTTCAACTCGCCGAAAGCCAGGGCGTAGCGGCTGCCGGGCGGGTTCGCTGCGGCGTCTGCCCGCGCCCCTGCCTCCGCCATCTCGGCGGCTTGTCCGAGCCAGTTCTCCGCCGAAGCGTGGTCCTGCTGCACTGCGGACAGGGCAGATGCGCGCAGCAGCAGAGTGCCGCACACGGCAGAGGTGTGGGGGTCGCCATCCTCGTCCAGGTCACGCAGCGCTTGCCTCATCAAAGCCACCCCTCGATCAGGTCGCGACGCTTCCGCATGTGTGATCACCGCCCGCTCGTACCGCTCCACGGCGACCTGCCGGGGATCGCCGGAGTGAGGTGCGGCGGCGGCCATGCGCGAGAGGGCGAGCCGGGCGAGACCCATATAACCGAGCCGATAGGCGAGGATGGCCGTGGTGCGTGCTGCCTCCGCTTGGAGGTAGTGCGCCCGTTCCCGGTCGTGGCCCGGCGTGGAGTGGGTCTGCACTGCGGTGGCCGTCGTGGCGATCACCTCGGGCAGCGCCTCGGCTACCTCACCGAACTCGCCCTGAGCACGTTGTCGGGAGAGCGCCGCCACCCGCGCGGCCACCTCATCCAGCGGCTGCGTTGGAATGTCGTCGTCCGGTGGGATGTCCCACGCGTCGAGGGCGCTGCTGATCGGTGTCAGCAGTCGATCGAGCTGGTCCTTCTGAAGCATGTGGATGTACGGCTGGCCGTGCAGGACAGAGAGAGTCACTCCGAGCGCACGGGCTACGGCGGCCATAACCGAGGGGCTGGCGGGCTGCTCGCCTTTTTCGACGCGGGAGAGTTGGCTGGTGGAAACGTGTGACCGCGTGCTGAGTTGGGCCAGGGTGTAGTCGCGAATCAGGCGGATCTCGCGAATGCGAGCGCCCGGGTGCTTGTCTGTGGTGTCGGGCATGCTGACTCCCCATTGCGTGCTGACACTCGCAATGTACGCCCGGTTGGCAACCGATTCCGCGCCTTTGAGACCGCAGCGGAATCGTAAGCGCGGGCCGCGCAACGGCGGTCTTCTGCCTGCCTGGTCCACGTACCACGGGTGAGAAGCAGCCAGAGCCGGGAGCGGTTAAGGCCAATCCCGCACCCGCGGGGACCACGACCAGCTCGACACCGGCCGCCTGCCGCTCACCGGACCACCCCCGCACCCGCGGGGACCACAGCGCCTCGTTGACCTCGGTCCACAGCGCGCCGGGACCACCCCCGCACCCGCGGGGACCACGATCTTTTCCAGCGCGACCAGGCGCGCGGCGAGGGACCACCCCCGCACCCGCGGGGACCACCCTTCGCGACCTGCGACGCTACCGCGCCCCACCCCGGTTTTTACTCACTTCCGCGAAGTCCGACAAAGCGCATGCAACCGCCTGGCTCTCCCTGCGGATTCGGCCAACAAGCCACCCCTAGGAAAAAATTAGGAAGAAAACCACCCCGGCAAGACAGCGCCCCGGCCCGCATTCCCCCGACACCAAGCCTCACCCCGCGCTCGCCAGCGACAGCTTCGCCGCGAAGCCGAGGAACGCGGCGCCCGCGCCTGCCGACAGGCTTGCCGTGAGCCGCTTGCGGCGGCGGAAGGTCGCCGCTAGGAACGTGCCGCTGAAGATCAGGATCGTCAGGTACGTGATGCTGAAGAGCTGCGCCCAGAGGCCGAGTACGACGAACGACAGCGCGGGGTGCGCGTAGTCCGGGTCAACGAACTGCACGAAGAAGGAGATGAAGAACAAGATCGCCTTCGGGTTGAGCAGGCTCACCACGAACGCGCGCCGGTACGGCCGCTCGGTCTGCTGCCGGCCCCCGTCTGCTGCCTCGGTGGCCTGCGTGGAGGTGGCGCCTGCCGCTCCATCTGAAGTCGCTGTCGCCCCCGCCGCCCCCGGCGCTTCGGCCGCCTGCTCGGTGCGTCGCCGCCACAGCGCCCACGCGCCGCGCAGCATGCCGATCGCCAGCCAGGTCAAATAGCCCGCGCCCGCGAACTTCACGATGCTGAAGGCCACGGGACTGGCCTTGAGCAGTGAGGCCACGCCGCCCGCCGACAGGACCATCAGCACCGTGTCGCCGCACAGCACACCGCCGGCCGCCCGGTAGGCGGTGCGCGGGCCGCGTCGGGCGGCGACGGAGACGACGTACAGCGAATTCGGCCCTGGCAGCAGGATGATCAGTGCGAGACCCGCGAGGTACGTCGAGAGATCCGTTATTCCGAGCATGCGTCGCAGGATGCCATCCAATTCGAACGGTGCCCAAGCAGTTTCCGATATCTGGACTTGCACCTCACGCGGCGTGAGGAAGCACCGTGGGCGGCGTACCGAAAAGCGAGGAGAGCGGGCAGTTCGATGAGCCATTCCGTGGGACAGGTCGCCGCGTTTGCCGGGGTTACGGTGCGGACGTTGCACCACTACGACGAGATCGCGCTGCTGACGCCGAGCGCCCGCAGCCATGCGGGTCACCGGCGCTACGACGATGCCGATCTCGACCGGCTCCAGCGGATCTTGTTCTATCGGGAGCTCGGCTTCCCGCTCGACGAGGTGGCGGTACTCCTCGATGACCCGGACGCGGACCCGCGGGAACATCTGCGCCGCCAGCACGAGCTGCTGACCGTCCGGATCGACAGGCTCCAAAAGATGGCCGCCGCCGTTGAACACGCCATGGAGGCGAAGAAATTGGGCATCAACCTGACTCCGGAAGAGAAGTTCGAGGTCTTTGGGGACGCCGACCCCGACACGTATGCGGACGAGGTGGAGCGCCGCTGGGGCGGCACACAGGCGTACGCGCAGTCGCAGCGCAGGACCGCCGCGTACTCCAAGGACGACTGGCTGCGGATCAAGGCCGAGGAAGGGGGCTGGGGGCGGCGCATGGTTGCCGCGCTCCGCGGCGGTCAGGGCCCCGCGTCCGATGCGGCGATGGACCTTGCCGAGGAGCACCGGCAGCAGATCTGTCGCTTCTACTACGACTGTTCGTACGAGATCCACACGGCGCTCGGCGAGATGTACGTCACGGACGAGCGTTTCACCGCGACGTATGAGGCGCTGGCGCCGGGGCTCGCCGGGTTCCTGCGGGATGCCATCGTGGCCAACGCGCGACGGCAGCACCCAACGACCCGCGAGTAGGGGCCCCTCGACCAGGGGCTTAGCGACCAGGGATAGCCGCGCGCCGCCCCGCGGCTGGGGGCGCGGGGCGGGGCGTGGGAACAGGCGGTCGGTGGTACGGGAGGTGTGACGAGGGCGGAGGTGGGGCGTGCGGTGACTGGTGGGAACAGGTGTGTCTTTTGGGACTTTTAGGGCCTGTGAGCTGCGTGATTACCGTTCGACGGAAATAACGCGGGAGCGACCGTGCCGGTTGGCCGGACTGGAACCGGTGCCGGACGTCTGGCGTTGATAGTTTTGGGCCGCACACCCGCAACCCCGCCGCACCTAGTCCGCCTCCCGCGGCAGGGCCGCACGCGCCGCCTGCACCCCCTGATCCAGGAGCCTCGTCACCCGTGACCACTCTCGCGCTCGGCCCCAGTTGGCTGGACCCGGACTACTTGATCGACCAGTTCGGCATCTACGGCGTGATCGCCATCGTTTTCGCCGAGTCGGGCCTGCTCATCGGCTTCTTCCTGCCGGGTGACTCGCTGCTGTTCACCACGGGTCTGCTGGTGACCACCAATGGGATCAAGCAGGACCTGTGGCTCGTCACCGTGCTGGTGGTGATCGCGGCCGTGGTCGGTGACCAGGTCGGCTATCTCTTCGGTCGCAAGGTGGGCCCCGCGCTCTTCAAACGCCCGGACTCCCGGCTCTTCAAACAGGAGAACGTGGAGAAGGCGCACGAATTCTTTGAGAAGTACGGGCCGAAGTCGCTGGTCCTGGCCCGCTTCGTACCGATCGTGCGGACGTTCACGCCGATCATCGCGGGCGTGAGCCAGATGAACTACCGGTCGTTCGTCATCTTCAACATCATCGGCGGCACGCTGTGGGGCGCGGGTGTCACGCTGCTTGGCGCGGCGCTCGGCAAGGTCGAATGGGTGCACGCCAACATCGAGGCGATGCTCGTCGGCATCGTGCTGCTCTCGGTGCTGCCGATTGTCATCGAGTTTCTGCGGGCCCGCAGCAAGTCGAAGAAGGCCGGCGCAGCGGGAGGCGGCGCGACCGCCATGACGACCGGCGCCCCCCAGTTCGGTGCCGGTGCCTCCCAGCCCGGCGCCGCGGGCGCCGCTGGCCGCGACGACGCGTACCGGGGGCCCGGCGGCGGCTCGCCCGGCGATGGCCCCGGCTCGGTCAGTGACGGCTCGCTCGGTGATGGGCCTGGAGCGCTTGGGGGCGGCCCGTCCGGGCCCGACCTGGGCGGTCCCGGCGGGGCGCGCGCCGATGTGTTCGGCCACCCGCGCGACGGTGCGGGCCCTCGCGGCCAGCACCCGCAGCAGGCCCAGCAGCCACGCCAGCCCCAGCGTTCGCAAGCGGGTCAGCAGCCGGGTCAGCAGCCGCAGCCGGGCCAGCAGCCGCCGCAGCGGGGCCAGCGCCCACAGATAGGGCAGCAGCCGCAGCCTCAGCCTCAACAGACCCAGCAGCCTCATTCGCCCCAGCAGCCGCGGCAGAGCCACCCGGGGCAGCGGCCTCAGGGCTACCAGCAGCCGCAGGCCCCGCAGGGCGGCGGCGAGGCCGGGCCCGGCTACCAGGACCCGCAGGCCCAACGGAGCTACCCGGCGAGCCACAACCAGCAGCCACCGGGCTTCCCGGGGCACGGCCACAGCCAGCAGGCCCCACAGGGACAACAGGCTCCACAGGGACAGCAGGGACAGCAGGGACAACAGGGACAGCACGGGCAACAGGGCCACCAGGCGCAGCCGGGGCAGCAGAGCTACCAGAGGCAGCAGGGCCCCTCAGGGCCGCACGAGCCCCAGCAGGGATATGGACAGCGCCCCGACCACGCGGCGCAGCCCGGCTCTCAGCCCACCCAGTCCTTCCAACGCCGCCCGCAGCCCGGCAACCCGTCCGCGCAGCCCGGCTACGCGGCACAGCCCGGTTCGGCCGGGGGCTACGGCGCCGAGGAGCCGTCGTACGGCCGCGACCCGAGGCAGCAGCCGCCAGCGGTCGGCGACCCGCAGGCGCAGTTCGCCAATCCGCAGGACCCGCCGCATGACCCGCAGGCCCCGGCGTACGACCCGCGGAACGACTCGTACGAGCCCCTGGACACCTACAACGCGCGGGACCCGCACAACCCGCAGGACCCGCCGCAGCCGCCGGGCCCGCGCGGTCGGCACGCCAAGCGCTGACCCACCGCCGCCACCACCCTGATCTGCGAGCCCGCGCGGCTTGCAGGTCAGGGCGCGGTCGCCAGCGTTCGCGGCTGCGGTCACCACAGCCCGGGGCCGCGGTCAGCAGCCCGGAGCCGCTCGCCGAACAGGCGGCTCCAGTTCCGTAAGCGGGCAGCGTCCCCGTCGATACCGGCAGCGGCCTTCCCGCGGTCAGCGTGATGCTCGCGACCATCGGCAGCCGCACGCCCGCGGCTGGCGCCGCCGCCGCACCGGCCGGGCGACCGAGCGCCCGCAATCGGAAGAAGCTGGCCTTCGGCGTCGCGGGCCTCGGCGTCCCGGTCGTTAGGCGTCTCTGATCACCGGCGCCCCGGTCGGTAGACGCGCCGCCTTCCACCTCCTGGGCGCATGCTCCCCACCTCCTGGGCGCATGATTTCCGGCCACCTGCCGCCCCTCGTCAGCTACCTGCCCTCTCGTTCATCCAGCCAGCAGGCTTATCGGGTCATATCGCGACGTGGCCGGCGGATGGCGGGTGACCTGTGCTCTTGAGGGAAGACGTTGCACACTGGGCGCCTCGGCTGATGATCAGGCATCGTGGCTGAAGGGGCAGGAAAGGCAGGCGAGGAGAGAGGGCACGTGGCGTCAAAGGCGCAGGGTAGGCAGGGCACGGGGCACGCGGGCGACGTGGACGAGGCGAGGGAGCACAAGCCGCAGTCGGACGAGGCGCACAGCGCGTTCACGGCGCCGCACGGCCTGCCGAGGGCGTCGCATTCGATCGATGGCGAGCATCCGACGTCGGAGTTCGCCATCCCGAGCGGCCTGCCGGCGGAGGTGGTGGACGCACCATCGGAGGCGGAAGGTTCGGCGTTCGTGCTGCCTGGCTCCACCACGTCCAGCACCCCGATTCCCGAGTCACCCGCGTCGGGGGCCCCGAACGGCAGCATCGCCTCCGGGCGCGGCACCACGCGCGGCCCGGCGTTCACGCCTCCGCACGGCATACCCGTCATCCGGCTGACCAAGGAGACGCCTTGGCAGGATCGGATGCGCACGATGCTCCGCATGCCGGTCGGCGAGCGCCCGGTGCCCGAGCGGGTCGAAAAGCACGCGGAGTCGGCGCTCGCCGTCCCCCGCGTGCTGGACATCACGCTACGTATCGGCGAAATCCTGCTCGCGGGCGGCGAGGGCGCTGAGGACGTCGAGGCGGCGATGTTCGGCGTGGCGCACGCGTACGGCCTGGAACGCTGCGAGCCGACGGTGACCTTCACCCTGTTGTCGATCTCGTACCAGCCGTCGCTGGTGGATGACCCGGTGACGGCCAGCCGGACGGTTCGCCGCAGGGCCGTGGACTACACGCGGCTCTCGGCGGTCTTCGCGCTCGTGGACGACATCACCTCGCAGGACGACTTCACCCTGGAGGAGGCGTACCGGCGGCTGGCCGAGATCCGTCGTAACCGCCACCCGTATCCGGGCTGGGCGCTGACCGTGGCGTCCGGTGCGCTGGCGGGCGCGGCGAGCCTGCTGGTGGGCGGCAGCTGGCTGGTCTTCGTGGCGGCGGCGGTGGGCGCGATGCTCGGCGACCGGCTCGCGTGGCTGGCTTCCGGCCGCGGCCTGCCGGAGTTCTACCAGTTCGTGGCGGCGGCGATGCCACCGGCGGCGATGGGCGTGGGGCTCAGTTTGGCGCACGCCAATGTGCAGGGCTCCGCCGTGATCACCGGTGGGCTGTTCGCGCTGATCCCGGGACGGGCGCTGGTCGCGGGAGTGCAGGACGGCCTGACGGGCTACTACATCACCGCGTCCGCCCGACTGCTTGAGGTCATGTACCTGATCGTCGGCATCGTGATCGGGGTGCTGACGGTGCTGTTTGTGGGGCTGCGGCTGGGCGCGAATTTCAATCCGGAGGCCGCGCTCAGAGGCGATGAGCGGCCCGTGGTGCAGTTGTTCTCGGCCATGCTGCTGGCCCTGGCGTTCTGTGTACTGCTCCAGCAGGAACGTTCCACCGTGCTGTTCGCCACGCTGAACGGCGGTGTGGCGTGGCTGGTGTACGGCTCGATGCACGATGTGGCGGGCATTCCGGCCGTGGCCTCCACGACGGCAGCTGCCGGCCTGGTCGGCCTCTTCGGCCAGTTGTTGTCCCGTTACCGGTACGCGTCGGCGCTGCCCTACGTCACGGCCGCGATCGGGCCGCTGCTGCCCGGTAGCGCGACGTACTTCGGGCTGCTCGCGCTGGCCCAAAAGAACCTGGACGCGGGCATCTCGTCCCTTACCCGCGCCGCCTCGCTGGCGCTGGCCATCGCCATCGGGGTGAACCTCGGTAATGAGATCGCCCGGCTGTTCCTTCGCGCACCGGGAGCGGAGACCGGCGGCCCGCTCCGCCGCGCAGCGAAGCGGACGCGCGGCTTCTAGCCGCCCCGTACGCCTCCGTACGCCCGCGTACGCTCCCGTACGCCCCGTACACCTGACGCATACGCCCCACGCGCACGCCGATGGGCGGAGCCTGCGTGCGCAGTGCTCCGCCCATCGGGGTTGTGCTGATCAGGGCCGCCGATCCGGCAGCGCCTAGGGGCGGCGCCTGCGGTCAGCGGTTGCGGTCAGTGGTTGTGGTCAGTGTCAACATGTGGCCCCGGCGTGGCTCAGTGGTGTGCGCCGCCGGACGCCTCAAGGCGCTTGACCGACGCCTCGACCTCGGCCTCAGCCTCGGCGCGGCCCACCCAGTCGGCGCCCTCAACGGACTTGCCGGGCTCCAGGTCCTTGTAGACCTCGAAGAAGTGCTGGATCTCCAGCCGGTCGAACTCGGAAACGTGGTGAATATCGCGCAGGTGCTCCACGCGGGGGTCCGACGCGGGGACGCACAGCAGCTTGTCGTCGCCGCCGGCCTCATCCGTCATCCGGAACATGCCAATGGCGCGGCACTTGATCAGGCAGCCGGGGAACGTCGGCTCGTCAAGGATGACCAGCGCGTCCAGCGGGTCGCCGTCCTCGCCGAGGGTGTTCTCCACGAATCCGTAGTCGGCCGGGTAACTGGTCGAGGTGAAGAGTCGACGGTCGAGGCGGATACGACCGGTCTCGTGATCCACCTCGTACTTGTTCCGCGAACCCTTCGGGATCTCGATGGTGACGTCGAACTCCACGGGTGGCTCCTCCATGATCAGCACATACTTCGGGTGGTTAAGTGTCCCTCACGCAGGTGTGTGGTTGCGAAAGGGGCTGCTCTGAGATGCCTGACGAGGCCAGATGGCGTTTTGGTTGGTGGCTCGACCAGTGGCGCGTCACCACTCGCGAGCAGCGCCGGACGGGGCTGCTAGCTGCGGGTTCCGCCCTTGTCGGCCTTGCGGTCGCGGCCACATCCGTGGTCGCTTCCGGTCCCTGGGACTCTGGCCAGCGTACGGCCGAGCGGCAGCGGGCCGCCTCCGGAGCCCGCACGGGAGGCGGGCAGCACGGCCCGGGCCCGGCGCCCGCGCCCAGCGCGGCGCTCGTCCTGGCTCCACTGGGCGCCCCCACCCAGTCGCCCACGCCGCGCACCGGTGAGCAGTCCGTCCCGATGCCCACCGGGCCCGGGCTCTCCGATGCCCTGGGGCCGCTGCTCAAGGACGACGCGCTCGGCCCGCTGCGGGCGGGCGCCGTCGTGGACGCGGCCACGGGGCGGCAGTTGTTCGATGCGAAGGCGAACAGCGCCGCCGTACCCGCCTCCGTCATCAAACTCGTCACCGGCGTCGCGGCGCTCTCCGCGCTCGGCCCTGGCCACCGGCTGACCACCACCGTCGCCACGGTGCCCGGCGATACGGGCCGCATCGTCCTCGTCGGCGGCGGCGACCCCACGCTCACGGCCCGCGCCACCCACGGCCCCGAGTCGGCGCGCCCCGCCAGCCTGCGGCAACTGGCCGACGACACCGCACGCGCACTCGGCGCCCGCGACCAGCGGAACGTCAGGCTCGACTACGACACCTCGCTGTACTCGGGCCCCGTACTGCATCCGATCGGACCCAACGAGAACCTCGCCCCCGTCACCGCGCTGATGGCCGACGAGGGCCGCCGCGACGACTCCGAGCGTGGCCCCGCCGATCGGGCCAAGGACCCGGCCGCCGACGCCGCCCGCACCTTCGCGGGGCTGCTGCGCGACCGGGGCATCAAGGTCACCGGCGACCCACGCCACCACCGGCGCCCCGGCGCCGCCGCCGAAGCCAACGATGCCAAGGGAGCCGCTGGTGGTCGGGGAGCCAACGGTGCCCAGGCCGGCGAGGACGACCAGGGCAGCGCGGATACGACGTTGGCCACCGTCCGCTCCCAGCCGCTGTCGGCCCTGGTCGAGCGGGCGCTCACCAACAGCGACAACGACATCGCCGAGGCGCTGGCCCGGCACACCGCACTCGCTACGGGCCGCCCGGCCAGCTTCGCCGGCGCCCGCGACGCGGTGACCGCCCAGCTCAAAAAGCTCGGCCTGCCGGTCGCCGGGGCCCGCTTCGCGGACGGCAGCGGCCTGGATCGCGACGACAAGGTCTCGTCCGCGCTGCTGGCCCAGGTGCTTGTACGGGCGGCCGACCCGGGCCAGCCCGCGTTGCGGCCCGTGCTCACCGGGCTGCCGATCGCGGGCTTCACCGGCACCTTGCGGGACCGCTACGCCAAGGACGCGGTCGGACGCGGCGTCGTACGGGCCAAGACCGGCACCCTCACGGGCGTGAACACCCTCGCCGGAACCGTCGTGGACGCCGATGGCCGCCTGCTGACCTTCGCCTTCGTCACCAACGGCACCGACGACCCGCACGCCGCCCAGCGAGCACTGGACCGCCTCGCCTCCGCGCTCGCCAACTGCGGCTGCCGCTAAGCCTGGGTACCCCTCGTGGCCTGGGGCGCGTCACAGGCCACGAGGAGGCAGCGAGTCCACCGCCGGTATGACCACCAGACGAACTGAAACATCGTTCACTACCCCACACCGGGGGCGCCCACGTACCGTGAAGCCATGACGAGCATCGGTGGTGTCGAGATGGTCGACTGGAATCTCGCGGTAGCGACCGCGACCCGGTTCGCGCGGTCGGGTCCCGAGGTGAGCCAGGACGAGGCGCGTGAGGTGGTCCAGGAGCTACGGCGGCACGCCAAGGTGTCGGAGGAGCACGTCCGCGCCTTCACCCGGATGATGGCGCCCGGCGGTGCGTACGCGGACACGCCGATCCTGGTCGTGGACCGGGCCGGCTGGGTGCGGGCGAACGTTGCCGGGTTCCGCAGTGTGCTCAGTCCCCTCCTGGAAAAGATGCAGGACCGCCGCTCCACCACGCCGGGCGGTGCCGTACTGGGCGCGGTCGGGGGCAAGGTGACCGGCGTAGAGCTCGGCATGCTCCTGTCGTTCCTCTCCTCCCGGGTGCTCGGACAGTACGAGACGTTCGCCCCGCCAAGCCGCGACCTGCCCGCCGGCGGCAGCGGTGGCAGCGGTGGTGGGCGGCTGCTGCTCGTGGCCCCGAACATCGTGCACGTCGAGCGCGAGCTGGACGTGGCCCCACACGACTTCCGGCTTTGGGTGTGCCTGCACGAGGAGACGCACCGTACCCAGTTCACCGCCGTGCCTTGGCTGCGTGACCACCTGGAATCCGAAATTCAGGCCTTCCTCGGCGAGACCGAGGTGGACCCGGCCACACTCCTGGAAAGGCTGCGCGAGGCCGCCCAGTCGCTGACCGGCAACCGCCCCGAGAACCCTGACGGCGGCCCGGCCGAACGCGGCGGACGCAGCATCGTGGAACTGGTGCAAACCCCGGCACAGCGCGAGATCCTGGCCCGGCTCACGGCCGTGATGTCGCTGCTCGAAGGGCACGCGGACTATGTGATGGACGGCGTCGGGCCCGCCGTCGTGCCGTCCGTCGCGGAGATCAGGGAGAAGTTCCAAAAGCGCCGGGCCAGCGGCGCGGGCCGGCTCGACCAGGCGCTGCGCAAGCTGCTCGGTCTGGACGCGAAGCTTCGGCAGTACCGGGACGGCGAGCGGTTCGTACGGGCCGTGGTGAACGAGGTCGGCATGGACGGTTTCAACCGGGTGTGGACCTCCCCGAACACCTTGCCGACGAAGGCGGAGATCCACAAACCGGCGGACTGGGTCGCGAGGGTGCACCGTAAGGCAGAGTCGTAGAGGACGCGCGCCAGGAGGCAGGTGAACGACCTCTCAATCACTCGTCTGAGGGACCCTCGGCAACGGGTAGGCGTGCGATGCTCGGGTAACAGCTCGGCTCTGTCACCATCTACATACTTAGCGTGACTGGAGCCCCACTGGCTCCCGAGGCACCCCCCGATTGCACCTCCCGATGAAAGAGATGGGAAACGGACATGGGTCCCCATCCAGCGGTCGCCGCGATACGCCTGGCGGTTCGCCGCGTACTCCAGGACGTCATCGCCGACATCGACCTCCCCTCCACCCACTCCTCCCTCCGCACCCCGGCCCGACCGCACGCCGCCGCCGCTCACGGCGACGCTCGCGCCGCTGCTCTCTCCCGCCACGACGACTCCGCCCGCCGCGACGCTCCTTACCGCGGCGGCGACGCTTCCTCCCGCAGCAACACCCCATCCCGGGACGACGCTTCCTCCCGCGGTGACGCTTCCTCCCGCGGCGACGATCTCCCGTGTGCCGCCGGCGCCCGCGGTGACGCCTTCCCGCACACCGGTGGGCCGGCGGTAGCCGCACACCGCACACCGGGACGCCCGCTGACCGACAGCTCGGCACCGGTGGCCGCAGCCGCGCAGCGACCGCTGGTGCTCGTCGCATGCTCCGGGGGCGCCGACTCGATGGCGCTCGCCTCCGCCCTCGCCTTCGAGGCTCCGAAGGTGGGGCTGCGGGCCGGCGGCATCACCATCGACCATGGCTTGCAGCCCGGCTCCGATGCGCGGGCCGCCGAGGTGTGCGACCGGCTGCGAGCGCTGCGGCTCGACCCGGTGGAGTCCATCGCCGTGGCTGTGGGCCGCGGCGGCGGCCCCGAGGCCGCGGCCCGCGACGCTCGGTACGCGGCACTTGACCTGGCCGCCGAGCGACTCGGCGCCAGCGCGATCCTGCTCGGCCACACCCGCGATGACCAGGCGGAAACGGTGCTGCTCGGGCTGGCCCGCGGCTCGGGTACCCGCTCGCTGTCCGGGATGGCCTACGTCTCCGGCACGGACGGGCGCTACCGTCGCCCCTTCCTGCAACTTGACCGCCAGACCGCGCGCAGGGCGTGCCTGGCCCAGTCGCTCCCGGTCTGGGACGACCCGCACAACGCCGACCCGGCGTTCACCCGCTCCCGGGTGCGGCACGAGGCGCTGCCGATGCTGGAGAAGGCGCTCGGTAAGGGCGTCGTCGAGGCCCTCGCCCGTACGGCGCAGCTCTCCCGCGACGACGCGGACGCGCTGGACGCATGGGCCGCCGAGGCGGAGGCCGCCGCGCGCGCCGCACACCCCGCCCCCAGGAGCCGCGCAACGGCCCCGCCCCCGGCCGGCATCCCCGTGCGCCCCGCTTCCTCGGCGGCCCATGCGGACTCGGGTGCCTCTGTGCGCCCGGCTTCCTCGGCATCCGCCGCGGGCTCCGGCGCGTCCGTGCGCCCCGCCGCGCCGGCACCCGCGGGCGCGCACGCCCGCTCGGGCGACGTCCCAGCCCCCGTCCCCACCCCCGTCCCCACCCCCACCCCCGCTCCCGCTCCCGCTCCCGCACGCCAGGCTGAGCCCGCTCCGGTGGCTACCTCTGCCCCTGCCGGCGCACCGGGCACTCCGGCCGCCCCAGCATCTCCAGCGCCCCTGGCACCCCCAGCACCGCCTGCATCTCGCGTATCTTCGGCACCCTCCGTGCCCCCAGTGCGACAGGTACCTTCCGCGCCTCCCGCATCTCCGGCGCCTCCCGTATCTCCGGTAGCTCACGGGCCTTCCGCGCCTCCGGTGGTTCCCCCGCCCCAGGCACCTCAGACATCCACGGCCCCCCCTGCGTCCCGCCTACCATTCGTCTCTGCTGCATCTGCCGTGTCGCCTGACGCTGTCAGTCCGCCGAGTTCCCTTGGCTCCGTCGCATGCTCTCGGCAGGGCAGCGCTGTGGAACCGTCCGATGCCATCGACTCCCTCGACGCCGCGGCGCTCGGTGAGTTGCCGGCCGCCGTGCGCCGCAGGGTGCTTCGCCGGGTGGCCATCGCGGCGGGGTCGCCTGCCGGTTCGCTCTTCGCCCGGCACATCGAGGAGGTGGACCGGCTGATCACCAGCTGGCATGGTCAGCGAGCCATCAACCTGCCCGGCCGCATCGAGGTTCAGCGGCAGGGTGGCAGACTGGTCATTCGGCAGGGCTGATTCGCCCGAGCCTGGTAAGCGTGAAACAAGCGAGAGTGGCACGGGTGGACGACAAGGACATGGGCACCGACCTCCAGTCGGTGCTCATCACCAAGGAAGAGATCGACGCGAAGCTAGCCGAGCTGGCCGCCAAGATCGACGTGGAGTACCAGGGCAAGGACCTGCTCATCGTGGGCGTCCTCAAGGGCGCTGTGATGGTCATGGCCGACCTGGCGCGGGCCCTGTCCACCCCCGTCACGATGGACTGGATGGCGGTGTCCTCGTACGGCGCGGGCACCCAGTCCTCTGGTGTGGTGCGCATTCTCAAGGACCTCGACACCGACATCGCCGGTCGCGATGTGCTGATCGTCGAGGACATCATCGACTCCGGGCTCACGCTGTCCTGGCTGCTGTCGAACCTGGGCTCCCGCGGCCCGGCCTCGCTCAACGTGGTCACGCTCCTGCGCAAGCCGGAGGCGGCCAAGGTGGACATCAACGTGAAGTGGATCGGCTTCGACATTCCTAACGAGTTCGTCGTGGGTTACGGCCTCGACTACGCGGAGAAGTACCGCAATCTGCCCTTTGTGGGCACCCTGGCGCCGCACGTCTACGGTGGTTGAGCGGCCGGACGACGGCCCTGGGCCCCGGCGGGAACCGGTCACCGTTTCCCGCCGTTGAAGCATGGGAAGGCCATTTCGTTAACCGCCCGTGGCGGCGCCTGGTGATGATGCTGGGGTACCGTCCGAAGGTCAGTCTTCTCAGACCGAGTAAAACACCGTACGCACAAGCAGCTCTCGCAAGAGGGTTCCGTGCCTCACTGTGGCAGGAGGGACGGGGCGATTCCGCCCCGTATGGATGGACGTGAAGCGCTACTTCCGTGGGCCGGTCATGTGGATCGTGCTGGCCGTCCTCGCCGTGGTCGTGTTGATGCAGGTCGTCGGTTCGTCCGGCGGCCACAAGTCGGTGGACACCAGCGAGGTCGTCAATGCGATCGATAAGAACCGAGTCAAATCCGCAGAGCTGACGACCGGCGATGAGCACAAGATCAAGGTCCAGCTAAAGGACGACGAGGACAAGGTCTCGGGCAGCAGGAAGCTCCAGGCCAACTACATTGGCGACCAGGGCGTCAAGATCGCGGCGACGCTTCAGGCCAATGCTGAGAAGGACCAGATTCCCGATGGGTACACGGTTTCTCAGTCGAAGCAGAATCCGTTTGTCGGCATCCTGCTGTCACTGCTTCCCTTCGTCCTAATTGTCGTCGTTTTCCTGTTCCTGATGAACCAGATGCAGGGCGGCGGCTCCCGAGTCATGAACTTCGGGAAGTCGAAGGCCAAGCTGATCACCAAGGACACCCCGAAGACCACGTTCACCGATGTGGCCGGGGCCGACGAGGCGGTCGAGGAACTTCACGAGATCAAGGAGTTCCTCCAGGAGCCCGCGAAGTTCCAGGCCGTTGGCGCCAAGATCCCCAAGGGTGTGCTGCTGTACGGCCCGCCTGGCACCGGCAAGACGCTGCTTGCGCGTGCCGTCGCCGGCGAGGCAGGCGTCCCCTTCTACTCGATCTCCGGTTCCGACTTCGTCGAGATGTTCGTCGGTGTCGGTGCCTCCCGTGTTCGCGACCTGTTCGAGCAGGCCAAGGCGAACGCCCCGGCGATCGTCTTCGTCGATGAGATCGACGCCGTTGGACGGCACCGTGGTGCGGGCATGGGTGGTGGCCACGACGAGCGTGAGCAGACGCTCAACCAGCTCCTCGTGGAGATGGACGGCTTCGACGTCAAGGGCGGCGTGATCCTGATCGCCGCGACCAACCGGCCCGACATCCTGGACCCCGCGCTGCTGCGCCCCGGGCGCTTCGACCGACAGATCGCCGTGGACCGGCCCGACATGCAGGGCCGCCTGGCGATCCTCAAGGTGCACCAGAAGGGGAAGCCAGTCGCCCCGGACGTTGACTTGAAGGCCGTCGCCCGCCGCACGCCCGGCTTCACCGGCGCCGATCTGTCCAACGTGTTGAACGAGGCGGCGCTGCTGACCGCTCGGAACGACAAGAAGCTGCTCGACAACTACGCGCTGGACGAGGCTATCGACCGCGTCGTGGCGGGCCCGCAGAAGCGGACCCGGATCATGAGCGAGAAGGAGAAGAAGACCACCGCGTACCACGAGGGCGGACACGCCCTGGTCGCGGCGGCGTCGCCGAACAGCGACCCGGTGCACAAGGTCACCATCCTTTCCCGTGGCCGGGCCCTCGGATACACGATGGTGCTGCCGGAGGACGACAAATACTCCACCTCGCGTAACGAGATGCTCGACCAGCTCGCGTACATGATGGGTGGGCGCGCGGCGGAGGAACTGGTCTTCCACGACCCGACGACCGGAGCCTCCGACGACATCGACAAGGCGACACGCACCGCCCGCGCGATGGTCACCCAGTACGGCATGACCGAGCGTCTGGGCGCGATCAAGTTCGGCTCGGAGAACTCCGAGCCGTTCCTCGGCCGCGACATGTCGCACCAGCGTGACTACTCGGAAGAGGTCGCCGCGCTGGTCGATGAAGAGGTCAAGAAGCTGATCGAGAACGCGCACAACGAGGCGTGGGAAATCCTGGTCGAGAACCGGGATGTGCTCGACAACCTCGTCCTCGCGCTCTTGGAGAGGGAGACCCTCAACAAGGAAGAGTTGGCGGAGATCTTCTCCACGATCGTCAAGCGCCCGCTGCGCCCGGCGTGGACCGGCTCTTCGCGGCGTACGCCATCGACCCGCCCGCCGGTGCTCTCGCCTCGCGAGTTGGCCCCGGCAAACGGCGCCGCGGCCACGACGATCAGCAAGGGCAGCACGTCCGAGGACACAACGGAGTTGCAGGACGAGCCGCCGCGCGGCGACGCCTGATGCCGCTTTGGCCGGACGCGGGATGCCGCGCCCGGCCAGAGTGGCACGGACCGAAGGCCGGTTTTGATCCGGTACTGACCGGTCCGCGTGGCCTTTATCACGGTGCCTCTCGGCGCCTATTGGCCCCGGAATGAAAGACGCGCCCCCCAGGTTCTAGCCTGGGGGGCGCGGCTTTTCAGCGAAGACACGGGTGAGCCCCGCCCGTACGGCTGGTGCGACGTCTGCAAGGCAGCACGGCAAGGCAGCACGGCATGAACGAGGAACGAGGCAATGCCCATGACCGACCCGGTCACCTTGGACGGCACAAGCATCATTGGTGACTTCGATGAGAAGCGCGCCGAGAATGCGATTCGTGAGCTGCTGATCGCGGTGGGTGAAGACCCGGACCGGGAGGGTCTGCGGGCGACCCCGGGGCGGGTGGCGCGTGCGTACAAGGAAATATTCGCCGGGCTGTGGCAGGAGCCGGAGGACGTCCTGACCACGACGTTCGACCTTGGCCATGACGAGATGGTGCTGGTGAAGGACATCGAGGTGTTCAGCACCTGTGAGCACCATCTGGTGCCGTTTCGCGGTGTGGCGCACGTCGGCTACATCCCCTCCAACGACGGCAAGATCACCGGCCTGTCCAAGCTGGCCCGGCTCGTGGACGTCTTCGCCCGCCGACCGCAGGTCCAAGAGCGGCTCACGACGCAGGTCGCGGATTCGCTGATGCGGATACTGGAGCCGCGTGGAGTGATCGTCGTCTTCGAGTGCGAGCACATGTGCATGTCCATGCGCGGCATTCGCAAGCCCGGCGCCAAGACGCTGACCTCAGCGGTGCGGGGGCAGTTGCGCGATGCGGCCACGCGCTCCGAGGCGATGAGCCTGATCATCGGGCGGTAGTGCGTACCATGCGGAGCGGGGCCGGTCCCGCGAGGGCGCCGTCAGGCGGGACGCCCAGGTGAGGGGGCCGTCAGGCGGTCGCCCATCCATTCCAGGGTGCCGGGGACCTCACGGCGCCAGGTGTTGAAGTTGTGGCCGCCGCTGTCGAGGATCATCGAGGAGATTCGTGTCGGCGCGCCGTCCTTGCGCAATCGTTTCACCTTGTCGATGAACTTCATCGTGTTCTTGTAGTTGTGCTCGCCCTCCTTGCTGCTGGTGACCAGGAGGGACACGGGCGGGGCAGGCTTGTGATCCAGCCGCCACAGCAGATTGTTCTCGCGCTCAAGCTGCTTGTCGCCGCCGAACAGATCGCCCGTGGTGCGGTCGATGGGCGCCTTGTACGAGGGCGAAAGGCCGGCCGCAGCGGAGAATGCCTCGGGGTGCCGCATCGCCATCTTGAGCGCGCAGTAGCCGCCGGTGGAGTTGCCGATGACGCCCCAGTTCTTGGCCTCGCGGCCGGTCCTGTAGTGCGCCGATATCGCATGCGGCAGGTCTTTGGTGAAGAAGGTCTCGGTCTGCGGGCCGCGTGGCACATCCACACACTCGGTGTCCCGTGGCGGGGCTACGGTCGGCCGCAGCAAGACCAACACCATCGGTTGCGTCGCCCCCTTCTTGACGAGCTTGTGTGCGGTCTGCGGGTACTTGAGCCCGTTGATCAGCGCCTCGGCCGTACCGGGATAGCCGGTGAGGATCACGGCCGCGGGGAAGATGCGGCGCGGCTCCGTGAAGTATTCGGGCGGCAGATAGACGTACGCCGGGCTGGCGATCCGCGAGGCCGGTCCTTGCACCGTGATCTTTTCTATTCGCCCGCCGATGTGCGGTCTGTCGCCGCCGGGCACGTTCACCCTGCGGGTGCTGATGACCTTGACCCGCTCGTGGGCGGGTGTGTCGTGATCCACGACCACGCCGAGGGAATCCTGGGTGCCGAAGAGGTCAGCCCATGATCCGTAGAAGCCGAAGGTTTGGTTGGCGAACAGCCCTATCGCGCAGAACACCGAGACCTGCGTGATCAGCAGTGTTCCGATGCGGCCGAGGACCGCGAGCGGTTTGCGCTGGGCCAGCCGCGGCCACAGCCACACGGTCATGGCGAAAAACAGCACAGCCGCGATGACCGCGAGCGTCACGACCTTGTTGCTGGTGAGACCCATGGCGAACTTTCTGACGGGCGACCGGTCACCCGTGCCGCGGAAGGGAACCCCGTGCGGTGAATCACCGTCCTAGAGGGCGCATTTACCAAAGCTGTGACCAGCGGGCAGCAGATCCTCTTGACAGGGGCGACGGGAAGTACATGTCTGCAAGGCAAGACGGTGAAGAGTCCAAAGTGGTTGCCACCAGGCTGCGACGTGTGGCACGGGGCCCGCGGCCCGAGACCGTTCCCTCCGTGATCGGCACCGCCTGTGCGTTGATCGGTCTGCTCGACATCGCCGCGGGCGTCTTCCCGCGGTTTCGCCATAGCTGGGCGCACTCCCTGGCGGAGATATTGCCCGGCGCGGTGAGCCCGTTGGCCGCCGCCGCCTCGATCGTGGTGGGCGTGCTGCTCCTCATGCTCGCCCACGGTCTCAAGCGTCGCAAACGGCGCGCATGGGTCGCGGCGGCTGGGCTGCTGCCGGTCGGCGCTGCCGCTCAGCTCATCTACCGGCACTCCATCGGTGGCGCGATCTTGTCGCTGGTGCTGCTCGCGCTGCTTGTGCGGCACCGGGGCGAGTTCGCCGCGCTGCCCGACCCGCGCACCCGGTGGAAGGCGCTGGCCAACTTCGTGCTGCTCGGCGGCGCGAGCTTCGGGCTTGGGCTGGTCATCGTCGGCTCGCACCCGAGCAAGGTGGTCGGCGATCCGTCGATCAGGGATCGGTTCGAGCATGTGCTGTGGGGCCTGTTCGGCTTTGAGGGCCCGATGGACTACACCGGCGGCGTTGACTACACCGTCGGCTACTCCCTGGGCGCCCTCGGCCTGCTGACCGTCGCCACCACCGCGTACCTCGCCTTCCGGCCCGAGCAGCCGGTGGCCCAGTTGACCTCCGAGGACGAAGACCGGCTACGGGAGCTGCTGGCCCGGCACGGCGGGCGGGACTCCCTTGGCCACTTCGCGCTGCGCCGCGACAAGGCGGTGGTCTTCTCGCCCAGCGGCAAGGCCGCCGTCTGTTACCGGGTGATCTGTGGCGTCATGCTGGCCAGCGGCGACCCGGTCGGTGATGTGGAGGCGTGGCCCGGGGCCATCGAGCGCTTCATGGCGGAGGCCAAGGCGCATTCCTGGACGCCCGCGGTGATGGGGTGCAGCGAGACCGGCGGCGAGGTGTGGACCCGTGAGACCGGGCTGGACGCGCTGGAACTCGGCGATGAGGCCATCGTGGAGGTGCCGGACTTCACCCTGAGCGGGCGTTCGATGCGTAACGTGCGGCAGATGGTGGGGCGCATCAAGCGCAACGGCTACGAGACCCGGGTACGGCGGGCGTCCGAGCTCAGCCCCATCGAGATAGAGCAGATCCAGCGGGCGGCGGCCGACTGGCGCGGCACCGACACCGAACGCGGCTTCTCGATGGCGCTCGGCCGCATCGGCGACCCGGCGGACGGCGACGCGGTGATCGCCACAGCGCATCGCAGCGGCGAGGAATGCGGCGCGGACGGCGCGACCAGTACGGCTGGTACGGGTACGGGTACGGGTACGGGTACGGGCACGGGGCCGTACGGGGACTTGAAGGCCGTGCTGCACTTCGTACCGTGGGGCACCGATGGCATGTCGCTCGAACTGATGCGCCGCGACCGGACCGCCGACCCCGGCATGAACGAGCTGCTGATCGTGGCGTCCCTCCAGGCCGCGCCCGAGCTGGGCGTCAAGCGGGTCTCATTGAACTTCGCGATGTTCCGCTCGGCCCTGGCCCGCGGTGAGCGGCTGGGCGCCGGGCCGGTGTTGCGCGGCTGGTGCGGGTTGCTGATCTTCCTTTCGCGCTGGTTCCAGATCGAGTCGCTCTACAAGTTCAACGCCAAGTTCCAGCCGCGTTGGGACCCACGGTTCGTGGTCTTCCGCAACACCCGTGACCTGCCGCGTATCGGCCTGGCCGCGATGCAGGCCGAGGGCTTCGTGTCGCTGGCGCTGCCGCGTATCCCGTGGCGGGGCCGGGGTTCCGGTTCCGCTCCCGGGGGCGGGTCGGCGGCGGTGCGACGGGACGCGGTGGCTCCGGTCGCCGCGGCGACGGAGGCCGATGCCGCGGCGGAGCCTGGGGCCGGCACTGCCGCGGAGGTCGGGGCCAGGGGCCGGGCCGTGTTCGGCCGGATGCGCGCGGCGGGTGCCACCAGGTCGGCGGGCGCCAGGTCTGGTGGTGCCAGGGCCGAAGGTGCCAGGTCCGCAGGCACCAGTACATCTGGTGCGGGCGCAGCTGGTGCGGGTGCATCGGACGCAACCGGCATCCCCGTGGGCGCGGGAGTACCTGGCGCACCCACGGGCTAGCTGTTGCATCACCGAGCCCTACCGGGTGGCTCTGGCAGCGGCGGGGCCGTCGGGTGGGGCGGGCGCGGATCAGGGTGCGCGGCGCGCGGGCCGCGGGCGCTCGCTGGCCCGCGCGGGCGTAGCCGCTGCGATGACTCCCGGTGCTCAAGGGGACGTACGGCGGGCCCTGGCTGAAACTGTGGCGCGCCGGGTCTACGAGGGGGCGCGCAGTCCGCGCGCGGGGCGGCCGGACCCCCGCACGAGCGGCCCGCCGGTGCGGGCGGCCTAGGCTGGAGGCATGAGTACGTTGCGTGATCACGGTGGACGGACGGGTCGGGGCGGCCTCGTCGGGCTGCCGACGTGGGACCGGTGCGCCGTGATGGGCGTAGTGAACGTCACGCCGGACTCGTTCTCGGACGGTGGCAAGTGGTTCGATACCGAGCTGGCCGTCAAGCACGGCCTGGACCTGGTCGCCAGTGGCGCGGACCTGGTGGACGTGGGCGGCGAGTCCACCCGCCCGGGTGCGGCCCGGGTCGATGAGTCCGAGGAGTTGCGGCGCGTCGTGCCCGTCGTGCGGGAACTCGCCGCGGCGGGGGCCATCGTCAGCGTGGACACGATGCGGGCGACGGTCGCCGAGCGTGCGGTGGAGGCCGGGGCGACGCTGGTCAACGACGTGAGTGGCGGTGGCGCCGATCCGGCGATGGTGCCGGTGGTGGCCGCCGCCGGGGTGCCGTTCGTGGTGATGCACTGGCGCGGCCAATCCATCGACATGAACAACCGGGCCGTCTACCGGGACGTGGTGGGCGAAGTGGTCGCCGAACTCCGGGACAGCGTGGAGCGCGCGGTGGCGGGTGGTATCGCACCTGATCACATCATCGTCGACCCGGGCCTTGGCTTCGCGAAGAACGCGGAGCACGACCTGGCGCTGGTCGCCAACCTGGCCAGGCTGCGGGAGTTGGGGCGGCCCCTGCTGGTCGCGGCGTCCCGCAAGCGGTTCCTCGGCCGGGTGCTCGCTGGCGGGGTGGGCAGTCCCCCGCCGGCCCGGCAGCGGGATGCGGCGACGGCCGCCGTCTCGGCCATCGTGGCCAGGGAAGGCGCCTGGGCAGTGCGGGTGCACGAGGTACGGCCGAGCGCCGACGCGGTACGCGTTGCCCGGGCGATCGAAAGCGCGGCCACGGCAGCCGCCGCAGAGGCGGCTACGGCTGCGCCCGCTCATGGGGTGGCCTCGTCGGCGGTCGGCGCTGGGCCGCATCGGGCGACCGGCTCCAAAGCGCCCGGCTCGGGGGCGACCGGCCCCGGGGCGACTGGCAGCGGCCGGGGTGCGGGAACGCATGACGGGTACGCACCCGGGGCGGGTGATACGGGCGCGGACCGAACTGGGACGAACCAGGTAAAGACAGACAGGACAGACAAGGCAGGCAGGACGGGCGAGGCAGGCAGGGTGTGCGAGACGGACGGGGCAGGTGGGGCAGGCGTGGCCAACGCAGAGGGAGCGGTGTGACTTCCCGTACGGACAGTGAGCTGGTGGAACTGGCGAACACCGCCCTCTACGAGGCGATGGAGCGCGGTGACGCGGTGGCGCTCGGCAGAATGTGGCTGGATGACGATGTGAGCTGTGTCCATCCCGGCTGGCCGGTGCTGCGCGGGCGAAGCGAGGTGCTCCGTTCGTACACGCTGATCATGGCGAACACCGAGTACATCCAGTTCTTCCTGACCGACGTCGAGGTGTCCGTGCTCGGTGACACCGCGCTGGTCACCTGCACGGAGAACATCCTCAGCGGCGGCCCGGCCGAGGAGGAGGGCGCGCTCGGGCCGCTGGTGGGCCAGCTCGTGGTGGCGACGAACGTGTTTCGGCGCAGCGCGGACGGTTGGAAGGTCTGGTCCCATCACGGCTCCCCGGTCCTGGCCGAGCGCGATGACGAGGACGATCTGGGTGAGGCCCTCGACGACGGCATCGGCGGCAGCCCGGCAGGTCTGGGCGACTGACACGCCGGGCGGCCCGCGGCCGTGCTGCCGCGCCGGGCTTGTCCCTATGAACCGCTCCCACCGCATGAGCCGCGCCGTACCGGGCCGGCGCGGTGGGAGCGGTTGTTTTCCGACTGCCTGTCGGGATTGCTTCCTCCCCGTACGGGCGTGCTTCCTCGTCAGCGCGGGCTCGCCAGCGCATGCACGACTGTTCACTCGTTCGAGCTGCGTGGCGGGAGGGTAAGGAGGGGGGACGTAGAACAGTGGCCGGCGCGCCAACAGTGTGCATCTAGCAGTCGGACGCTGTGCTGTCCATAGCCCCCGCGGGCGAGCGGGGTCGGCGCTCGCAGGTAGATTCGATAACGGGGGTATTCCCGTCTCACCCAGGGAGGGTGGCGCGCCGGCGCGAATCGGTGCCCGCCCGTACCGATGATCAGCAGGAGTGATTCGTGTGGACCGTGTCGCGCTGCGGGGCCTGAGGGCCCGGGGGCACCACGGCGTGTTCGCCGAGGAACGCGAGAAGGGCCAGACCTTCGTCGTTGACCTGGTGCTCGGCCTGGACACGCGGCCCGCGGCTGCCGATGACGATCTGACGAAGACCGTGCACTACGGGGTCGTGGCCGAAGAGGTCGTGGCCGTGGTGGAGGGCGAACCGGTGGACCTGATCGAGACCCTCGCCGAGCGGATCGCCGACCGATGCCTGCGGCACGCGGTGGTGCGCGAGGTCGAGGTTGTCGTGCACAAGCCGGAAGCCCCGATCACCGTTCCTTTTGATGACGTGACCATTACCATCACGCGGAGCCGAGTATGAGCAGCAGCGATCCGACCGTGCAGCCCGTTCCCGCCTCCGTGGTGGAACGGGTGGACGCCGCGGATATCACCTTGAGCAATCCGAAATGGGCGGTGCTTTCGCTCGGCAGCAATCTGGGCAACCGCCTGGAGACCCTGCAAGGCGCGGTTGACGCCCTTGAGGACACGCCTGGCCTGCGGATCAAGGCAGTGTCGCCGGTGTACGAGACCGAGCCATGGGGGGTGGCGGCGGGCTCGCAGCCCTCCTATTTCAATGCCGTCGTGCTTCTTAAGACCACGCTGCCGCCGACGTCGCTGCTGGACCGCGGCCATGCGATCGAGGAGGCTTTCGAGCGCGTACGAGACGAGCACTGGGGTCCGCGTACGATTGATGTGGACATTTTGACGTACCAGGACGTCGTCTCCGACGATCCGGTACTCACCCTTCCGCATCCGCACTGCCACGAGCGCGCCTTCGTCCTCGTACCGTGGCATGACGTGGAACCGGAGGCAGTCATTCCGGGCCGGGGTACGGTCGCCGAATTGCTGGCCGAGGTGGATCGTGCTGGCGTGGTGCCGCGGGTGGACCTGGAACTGCGGCTGCCTGAATAGACGTTGACAGGTTGGTGCCGCTGGTGGGCGGCGCCGGCACATTGTGCAGGAGAACGACGATGAGGGGCGACCGCTCGGTGAAGCAACTTCGGATCGGGGTGCTGGTCGGCCTCTTCGCCGTGGCCGGTGTTTTGTCGTGGGCAGGCGCCCGGCTATGGGACACGCTCGGCACCCTGCCGAGCGTGCCGCTCGCGGCCCCCGTCGTGCTGGCGCTGATCGCCGTGGTGCTCGGTGCGACGGCCCTTTCGCTACGGTCTCGGCTGACCGCCCAGCGCGAGCGACGGCCCGGCGCGAAGGGCGTTGATCCGCTGGTGGCGGCCCGCGCGGTGGTCTTCGGGCAGGCCAGCGCCCTGGTGGCGGCGCTGGTCTCGGGCATGTACGGCGGGGTGGGCCTCTTCCTCGTCCTCAGCGAACTCGATATCCCGGCCCGCCGCGACCAGGCGATCTACGCCGGAGCTTCGGTGGTCGCCGGTGCGGCGGTGGTCGCGGTGGCGTTCTTCCTGGAGCGGGTGCTGAAGCTGCCGGAGGACGACGACGATGACCCACGGGGCGCGGCCCGCGCGTAGCCACCGCCCCCCACGAGCGCTCCCCGCCAGGGGCGCTGTGCGGGGCTGGGCGGCGCTGTGTCGGTGCGCGGGGTGCTTCTCCCGCGCTCTCCCGCGCGAGGTTGCCCACCCGCCTCCCGCCCGTGCCAGGTCGTCCGCCCCGGCCCGTGCCAGGTTGCCCGTATGCCCCCAGCCCGTGCCAGGTCGCCTGCCCGGCCAGGGCCTACGCGTCGGCGATCGTCTGGAGTTCGACCTCCGCGCGCGGGATCGCCTGGGCGTCCGCGTCGATGGAGCGGCGGAGTGCCTCGTGCAGGCGGCCCGGGGTGAGGACGCCGAGGAAGCGGTCGCCGTCGAGGACCGCGATCCAACCTGCATCGTTTTGCAGCATGCTGCTGAACGCCTGCTTGAGGGACGAGCCAACCGGAAGCCACGCCTCCATCCGGCGGGCATGCTCCTTGACCGTCCCGCTGCTCTTCGCCAACGCCGCGTCCGCCAAGATCCAGCCGTGCAGATTGTCCCGGTCGTCCAGGACAACGGCCCACCGCGCGCCCTCCGCCGCGAGCCGGGCCGCGGCCTTCGGCAGCGGGTCATCGAGGTGGACGACGGGCGGCTGTTCCAGATCGCCGGGCTCGATCGGGGTGACCGTGAGCCGCTTGAGGCCGCGGTCGGCGCCGACGAAGTCGGCCACGTACGGGGTGGCGGGCGCGCCGAGCACCGCGGCGGGGGCGTCGAACTGCTCGATCGTCCCGCTGCCGTACACCGCGATCCGGTCGCCGAGCCGTACCGCTTCCTCGATGTCGTGCGTGACGAACAGCACCGTCTTGCGGACCTGTGCCTGAAGCCTGAGGAACTCGTTTTGCAAGTGCTCGCGTACGACGGGGTCCACCGCGCCGAACGGCTCGTCCATCAGCAATACCGGTGGGTCGGCGGCGAGGGCGCGGGCCACGCCGACGCGCTGGCGCTGGCCTCCGGAAAGCTGATCGGGGTAGCGGTCACCGTAAACGGAGGGGTCGAGTCCGACCAGATCGAGGAGTTCGGTCGCCCGCTCACGGGCCTTGGCGCGCTGCCAACCGAGCAGGTGCGGCACGGTGGCGGTGTTCTCCAGGACGCTCTTGTGCGGGAAGAGTCCGACCTGCTGGATGACGTATCCGATGCGCCGCCGCAGCTGCACCGGGTCGATGGTCGCGATGTCCTCCCCGTCCAGGAAGATCTGGCCGCTGGTCGGCTCGATGAGCCGGTTGACCATCTTCATGGTGGTGGTCTTGCCGCAGCCAGACGGCCCGACGAGCGTGACCAGCTCACCTTCCGCGACCTCGAAGGAAAGGTCGTCCACCGCCGTGGTGCCATCGGCGTAGCGCTTGCTGACGTGCTCGAAGCGGATCATGGGTCCCCATTGTCGCCGTGTTCGTTGAAGAACATATTGCGCTCTCGTGGCGGTCGAGCTCGATTGTCAGTGCTCGGGGTTAGGGTCGCCAGGCATGGGACCGGCGCGTTCGAAAACGTGCGGGGCATGGGACTGGTAGGCACGGGGGAGGCGGGCGGTCATGAGCGCGAAGGGCTGTCTAGCGGCGAATGAATGGATCTGCGGCGAGTACGTGCGCACGCGGAGCCAGGAGCTGACGGACGCGACGGTGCAACATGTGTGGATCACCGCAGTCTCCGTGGGCATTGGCCTGCTCGTGGCGTTTCCGCTGGCGCTGCTCGCCCGGCGTTGGCGCGCCGCCGCCGGACCGATCCTCGGGCTGACGACAGTGCTGTACACGGTGCCGTCGCTGGCCATGTTCGCCCTGCTGATGCCGGTGTTCGGGGTGTCAGCGGCGGTGGTGGTCACCGGACTTGTGCTGTATTCACTGACTGTTCTCGTGCGGAACATCTTGGCCGGGCTCGCATCCGTGCCCGCCGACGCGCGTGAGGCCGCCCGCGGCATGGGGTACGGGCCGACGCGCCTGTTGTTCGAGGTGGAGTTGCCGCTGGCGCTGCCCGCCGTGATGGCGGGCGTGCGGATCGTCACGGTCTCCACCGTCTCGCTCACCACGGTCGGCGCGATCGTCGGCTTCGGGGGCCTGGGCAACCTCATCTACGACGGCATGGACAGCTTCTTCAAGGCCCAGGTGCTGACGGCATCGGCTCTTTGTGTGCTCCTTGCGGTCGTCGCGGATGTGCTGTTGCTCGGCGTGCAGTGGCTGCTGACCCCGTGGACCAGAGGGCGCGGGCGAGCCGGTGACGGGGCTGGGAAACGCATCGGAACCCGGCGCGTGGCGCGCGTCGCGAAGGCGGGCTGAGGACGATGGACGAGATCACCGGCGCGTATGACTGGCTGACCACCAGCGCCAACTGGGCCGGCACGAGCGGCGCCTGGC
The DNA here is from genome assembly GCF_014203645.1 of Streptomyces zagrosensis. Lineage (GTDB taxonomy): Bacteria > Actinomycetota > Actinomycetes > Streptomycetales > Streptomycetaceae > Streptomyces > Streptomyces zagrosensis. Next base: position 51,831 of record NZ_JACHJL010000023.1, read on the forward strand.
AGCGGCTCGGTGAGCATGTGTACCTCACCGTGGTGTGCCTGGCCATCTCCTGTGCCATCGCACTACCCATCGCGCTCTACCTGGGCCACATCGGCAAGGGCGGCGCGCTCGCGGTCAACATCTCCAACGCGGGGCGCGCGGTGCCGACGTTCGCCGTCCTCGTGGTGCTGATGCTCACGCCGCTCGGCAAGCACGGAGACCTGCCGACCATCATCGCGCTGGTGCTGTTCGCGGTGCCGCCGCTGCTGACCAACGCGTACGTCGGGATGCGCGAGGCCGATCGGGACGTTGTCGAGGCGGCGCGTGGAATGGGCATGTCCGGTTGGCAGTTGCTCGGCAGGGTCGAGCTGCCGCTGGCCTTTCCGCTGATCATGACGGGGGTGCGGACGGCCGCCGTGCAGGTGGTGGCCACCACAACGCTGGCCGCGCTGCCCGGTGGCGGCGGGCTCGGCCGGATCATCACGGCGGGCTTCAACACCTACAACCCGGACCAGGTCATCGCTGGCGCCGTGCTGGTCGCCGGGCTTGCGCTGCTGATCGAGGGCGTGTTGATCGTGGCCGAGCGGCTGCTGAGCCCGGTGCCGAAGCCGGTGCGTGCGGCCAACCGGCGGGCCGAGCGCGAACGCCGGTCGGAGGAGCGGGTGGCGCCGGCGACGGCGGTGAAGTTCGCGGCGGGCGGCACGGCCGCGGTGGTTGCACTCGGTGCGGTGGTCATCGGATATGGCGGCAAGAGCTTGGAGGAGTCCGGCGCCCGTGGTGGTGGGGGCAAGGGCTCGGTGGTGGTCGGAGCGGCCGGTTTCACCGAGTTCAAGGTCATGTCGGAGCTGTACGCCCAGATACTGGACGATGCCGGTTTCCGCACCTCGATCCAGCCATTGAAGGCCCGCGAACTGTACGCACCGGCCCTGGAGAAGGGCCAGATCGACGTGGTCCCGGAATACGCGGCGACGCTCGCCGAATTCCTCAACGCCAAGAAGAACGGTCCCGACGCGCCGGCGAAGAATCCCGTCGCTTCGGATGACACGGACAAGACCGTCGCGGCGCTGAAGAAGCTTGCCGAACCTCGCGGGCTCAAGGTGCTTTCCGCGGGAGACGCCATCGACCAGAACGCGTTCGCGGTCACCAAGGAGTTCGCCGAGAAGCACGACCTGTCCACGCTCTCGGATCTCGGCGCGTCAAACCTCAAGATCAAATTGGCGGCGGGTGATGAGTGCAGCCAGCGCCCGTTCTGCTCACCCGGACTGAAGAAGACGTATGGCATCAATGTCACGGATGTCGATCCCAAGGGCGTGGGCACCGTCCAGTCCAAGCAGGCGGTCAAGGACGGCACCGACGACATGCTGCTGACCACGACAACGGACGCCACACTGGACGACTTCGGTCTCGTTCTGTTGAAAGACGACAAGGGCCTGCAAAACGCCGACAATGTCCTTCCCGTGGTCAACAAGAAGGACGCGGGCGGCGCCAAGCTGGAAGCGGTACTCGACAAGCTCACTCGGGTTCTGACAACCCAAGACCTGGCCGACATGAACCGTGCGGTGGACGCGGAACGAGAGAAGCCAGCGGATGTCGCCAAGGACTATTTGGAGAAGAAGGGTCTGCTGAAGAAGTAACTGGCAGGGAACAGATTGCGGGGCGGGCAGCGAACCACACCGTACGCACGGTAAGTTTCAGGCCATGCCACGTGGACGCCATCGCCATTCCCTGCCTCTGCACCGGCTGCTCCCACCGCTGGCCGTCGCAGGTGTCTCAACCGCCTGTGCCGCGGCTGCCTGGCTCGTCGGTGAACCTGTGCTGGTCCGCTCGCTGGCCACGGCCGCGGCGGTGGCCGCGATCGTCGGAGCGGTACTGCTGCGCTACTGGGACGCTGTGGCCGGCAAGCGCATCGCGGACCTGAACAGCGCCCGGTTGCGCGAGGAATGGCGAACCGAGGAACGCGCAGCGGAGCTGGAGGCCGAGGCGGAGCAGGACCGCGCCGTACGCACCAAGTTGGAGGCGAAGCTGCGGGCCAAGCGCGCCGAACTGGCGCGGCTGCGTAACGAGCACGCGGCACTGCTGCGCCGATACGCCACCGCCGAGACCGAGCGCGCCAAAACGTTGGAGGAACGCCGCCGCCTGACCCTGGGCGCACCGGCGGCAGCGAGCACTTCGGCTGCGGCGTCTTCGGTTGCGGGCGCCTTGGGCGCGTCTTCGGTTGCGGGCCCTGCGGCCGTGGCGGCTTCGTCGCCGGCCTCGGCCGTGGCCGCTGGATTGATTGGATCAGCGGGCCCGGTGGAGACGGCCGGTGCTGCGGGCGAGCTGGCCTTGACCTCCGGTGCGTACCGGCAGGCGGCCCTGGCCCTGCGCAACCTCGCACAAAACGCAGCCCGGCAGCGCGGCGCCGACCCGGCCGCCGAGCGCGGTGGTGAGCGGGCCGGGCTTGGGGAGCAGCGTGTGCTCGCCGGGGCTGTTGCCGAGGAGGCTGCTGCGGCGGCCGTCGCGGATGAGGTGCGGGTGCCGGCTGTCGCGGATGAGGTTCCGGCCGGGGCCGCACTCGAAGGGGCGCCCACCCAGCACAGTCGGGCGCGGGCGGTCCCCTCTGGCGCTGCTGCGGCGGTCATGCCCCAGCCGGCGCCGGGTGGCGCCCAGATCGCCGGGCACCACCGCCCCGCGTCCCGGGCCATCGGCGGCTTCGACTTCTTCGGCAATGCGCAGTCATCGGCCGCCGTCCGCAGCCCCGTCGCTCGCCGCTCCACCGCTGGGCTGGAGGAGGACCTTGCGGACGTCGTCGGCGCGGAGGCCATCGCCGCTCACGCGGCCCACGCGGAGAACACGCCAGCGGACGTCACGGCCGTGCACGCCATGTCCGTGGATGCGATGCCCGTAGACGCCATGCCTGTGGATGCCATGCCCGAGGACGCCACGGTCGAGGACGTTGCGCCCGAGGACGCCACGCCCGGGGACCCTATCGCCGTGGGAAGCAACGGGGTCATCGACCTCACCGCCCACGACGAGACGGAGCAGATCAGCCTCGCGGAGTTGCGCGGCGCGATCTCGTAGCGGCTGCGGCAGTGACGTAACGCCTGCTTGCCGACGTGGCCACTCGCCGATGTGGCCTACTCGCCGACGTCGCCTGCTCGTCGGTGTCGCCTGCTCGTCGGCGTTACCTGCTCGTCGGTGTCGCCTAGTTGCCGGTGTCACCTGCCTGCCGGCGTCGCTTACTTGTCGATGTCGCCGACGACGAAGAACAGCGAGCCGAGGATGGCGACCATGTCGGCGACCAGGGTGCCGGGGAGGAGCTCCGTCAGCGCCTGGATGTTGTTGAACGAGGCGGAACGCAGCTTGAGCCGGTACGGGGTCTTCTCGCCCTTGGAGACCAGGTAGTAGCCGTTGAGGCCGAGCGGGTTCTCGGTCCACGCGTAGGTGTGGCCCTCCGGGGCCTTGAGCACCTTGGGCAGCCGCTGGTTGATCGGGCCGGGGGGCAGCTCGACGATGCGGTCGAGGCAGGCGTCGGCGAGGTCGAGCGAGTTGTGCGTCTGATCGAGCAGGCACTCGAAGCGGGCCAGGCAGTCGCCTTCGACGCGGGTGACGACGCGCAACGTGTCGCGCAGTTCCCCGTACGCGAGGTACGGCTCGTCCCGCCGTAGGTCGAAGTCCACGTCGGAGGCGCGGGCGATCGGACCGCTGACCCCGTACGCGTGGACGGCCTGGGCGGAGAGGGCGCCCACGTCACGGGTGCGGCCCCGGAAGATCTCGTTGCCGAGAACGAGGTCGTCGTACACGTCCATCCGCGACCGTGCCTCGGCCACCGCGTCGCGCGCGCGGCCGAGCCAGCCGGCGGGCAGGTCCTCCTTGAGGCCGCCGACCCGGTTGAACATGAAGTGCATCCGGCCGCCGGAGATTTCTTCCATGACGGCCTGGAGCTGCTCGCGCTCGTGGAACGCGTGGAAGACGGGGGTGATGCCGCCCAGTTCGAGGGGGTAGGAGCCGAGGAACATCAGGTGGTTGAGGATGCGGTTCAGCTCGGCGAGCAGGGTGCGCGTCCACACGGCGCGCTCGGGCACCTCCATGCCGAGCATCCGCTCCACGGCGAGCACTACGCCCAGTTCGTTGGAGAAGGCGGAGAGCCAGTCGTGCCGGTTGGCGAGCATGATGATCTGCCGGTAGTCGCGCGCCTCGAACAGCTTCTCCGCGCCCCGGTGCATATAGCCGATCACCGGCTCGGCGTGGACGATCTGCTCCCCGTCGAGCACCAGCCGTAGCCGCAGCACACCGTGGGTGGACGGATGCTGGGGCCCGATGTTGAGCACCATGTCGGTGCTCTCCGCCGCTCCGCCAATGCCGACTGTCGTCTCCGTCATGCGCCCTAGTGTGTCAGCTCGCTCTAAGGCGCCCTGCGCGGTCCCAAGGCGGCTACCCACGCCGTCCTGAGTCGGCTACGCGAGCACGTCGGCCAGGGCTGCGGGCCCGACCGGTTGGCACAGCCACAGGAAGCCGCCGAGCCCGGCGGGGTCGGTCAGTTCGGCTGCGTCACCGGCCGCGCTCAGGGCCCGTACGTATCCGGCGGGGTCGGTGCTGGCCAGCGCCAGCGGTGGCCGTCGCCCCGTGACGCCGAGCGCGCGCAGCGCGTCCCGCTGGGTGCGGATGCGGGGTGTCGCCCCCGGTCCTTGGTCGGTCGCCGTCCCGGGGCCGTGGTCGTCCGTCACCTCGGGGCCGTGGTCGGTCGGCGTCGTACGGAGGCGGTGTGGCGGCGCTGTACGGCGATCTGTCGCCGCTCGTGCGCCCGCCGCAGCGCACGCGTCCAGCGCGACATGGGTGGTCAGGTCGCACGTTCCATCCGGTACGGGGCGCACCTCGCGGCCGTTGCGGAAGCCGGTCAGGGTGCCGTACGGGGGGCGGCTGCCGCGTGCGTGGGCGTAGTCGATGGCCACGGCGAGCCCGGTGTCGAGGGTGCATACGGCCCGTGCCCAGGCGGCGTCCCTGGGCGGCCCTGGCTCGGCGCGTAGCCCGGGTTCCGCGTCCAGCGGCCACCAGTCGGCCAGCCACGCGGCGTCCTCGCCGGCCAGCGGATCGCCCAGCCGCTCCGTACCGTTCGCTGAGACCAGCACCTGGCGCGGCACACCGTCCGCGTCCACCTCGGCGACGTCCACCGGCACGTTGTCCAGCCATTCGTTGGCGATCAGCAGCCCCGTCAGCGAACCGGGCGCCGGGAGATCGTCGAGCCAGTCGATCCGGGGATCGAGCCCGGCCGGTCGGGCCGCGCGTTCGACGGCGTACGGGCGCAGCCGCTTACCGATGCCATCGGCGTCGTCGCCCAGGGCGCTCAGCACGCCGGTGAGGAGTTCGCCGCGCCCGGCGCCCACGTCCACGATGGCCAGTTCGGCGGGGCGGCCGAGGGCCGCATCGACGCGGGCGAGCAGTGCGGCGATGGCCTGCGCGTAGAGGGGGGAGGCGTGCACGGAGGTACGGAAGTGACCAGCGGGGCCTTCGGGGCGGCGGTAGAAGCCGTTGGGCCCGTACAGCGCCCGCTCGGCGGCGGCCCGCCAACCCCTCCAGGGCCCGACTCCGGGCCCGTCCTGACTGTGCGAACCAACCCGTTCCCCGTCCGAGGAACCGCCCCACTCCCCGCCCTGTGAACCGTCTGGTTCCCCCTTGCGAGAACCGGCTCGTTCCCCGCCGCGTGAGCCGTCCTGTGCCTCGCTCCGGGGCGAGGCCGAGTCCTTCGCCATGTCGTCGCCCGCCATCGGCGCACCACCTTCCGCATTCTTGCCCGGGCCGGCAGGCCCAGCCTCGATCATCTACGTCGCTGTGGTCAGGTAGGGCTAAGCATCCCGTTCGGGTCGTCGCTGACCTGCGGCTGCGTGGAGAGATGGGGGCTTTGAGGAGGATACCGAGCGGTCGGTCTCCACCTTGGGGAGTACGCGCGGGGCTACCGGATCGACCGTCCGGTTGACCCCCACACATCCTTCCTCTGCCTACGCTGGGTAACGTGCAGCGTCTCTACGATTTCCTCCGCAGGCACCCGACCGGTGTGGACAGCTTCTGGGCTGTCATGCTGGCGGGCTTCGCCCTGGTGTGGTTCGTAGAGGCGGACATGGGCCGCGAGCCGCGCATCGCGGCGGTTCCCATCTGTGTCACGTTGTGCCTGGCCAGCGCGCTGCGCCGGCGGGCGCCTGAGCACATGCTGCTGGTGGTGGCGGGCTGCGGCCTCGTCCAATTGGCAACGAACGTCGAGATCAACCCGGCCGATTTCGCCATGCTGGTGGTCATCTACACCTGTGCTGCCAACGGTGCCCGCTGGTCCTCCTGGTTCGGGCTGATCGGCGGCCTGTTGGCACCGACCATCGCCGGCGTGCGCTGGCACCCACAGGAACAGACCGAATGGCAGGCCATAGTCGGCATCTTCTTCGCGACCATCCCGTTCGCCCTGGCCTGGGTCCTCGGCGACTCGCTGCGCACCCGCCGGGCCTACTACGCCCAGCTTGAGGAGCGTGCTGCGCGCCTGGAGCGGGAGCGTGAGGCACAGGCGAAGGTGGCGGTAGCGGGGGAGCGCGCCCGAATAGCGCGCGAGCTGCACGATGTCGTCGCGCACAACGTGTCGGTGATGGTGGTGCAGGCAGACGGCGCCGCCTACGTTTTGGACGCCGCTCCCGAACAGGCCAAACAGGCTCTGGAGACCATCTCGGGCACCGGCCGACAGGCCCTCGCCGAGATGCGACGGCTGCTGGGCGTCCTGCGCACCGGGGAACAGGCGGAGGGCGGCGAGTACGTGCCGCAGCCCGGTGTCGAGCAGCTTTCGGAGCTCATCGAGCAGGTGCGGGGCGCGGGCCTACCGGTCGATTTCAAGGTGCAGGGCAGCCCGCGCCCGCTGGACAGTGGAGTGGAGCTGACCGCGTACCGCATCGTGCAAGAGGCACTGACGAACACCCGCAAGCACGGGGGTGAGCACGTGGGAGCGACCGTATGGATCACCTACGACGAGGCCGCACTCGCCCTGCTGATCGAGGACGACGGCCGGGGCGCGGGACGCGAACTGTACGAGACGGGTGGTGCCGATGGGCTCGGTCATGGCCTGATTGGCATGCGCGAGCGCGTCGGGATGGTGGGGGGCAGTTTGGAGGCGGGGCCGCGTAGGGGCGGCGGCTTCCGGGTGAGCGTGGTGCTGCCGGTGAAACGTTGAAGCGTTGGGGCGCCGAGCGGCTCGGTGGGTGGTGCGGGGTACGCCGTGCGCGCTTCCCGGTTGGTGAGTGGGGCAAGCCTTGGCACGGTGACCGGTGTGGGCTCCGTGCGGCGAGTGATACGAGCCCGCGTACGGTGAATGGTGCCCCCGCCGCCCAGAACCTCACAGCCCCCGCAGCCCTCACAGCCCTCACAGCCCTCACAGCCCTCACAGCCCTCACAGCCCCCGCAGCCCTCACAGCCCCCGCAGCCCTCACAGCCCCCGCAGCCCTCACAGCCCCCGCAGCCCTCACAGCCCCCCGTAGCCCCCGAGCCACCAGAACGCAGCGGGCTTACGAGCCACCGCCTCAAGAGCCCCGAGAGAGGGACCGAATCAGATGCGTATCCGCATCATGCTCGTCGACGATCAAGCTCTCCTCCGTACCGGCTTCCGCATGGTGCTTGCCGCCCAGCCGGACATGGACGTCGTCGCCGAGGCGGGTGACGGTCTTGCGGCGCTTGAGGTGCTGAAGACCGCGGAGGTGGACGTCGTGCTCATGGACGTCCGGATGCCGCGGCTGGACGGGGTGGAGGCGACCGCCCGCATATGCCGGACCGAGGGCGCGCCGAAGGTGCTCATCCTCACCACGTTCGACCTCGATGAGTACGCGTTCTCCGCGCTCAAGGCCGGGGCGAGCGGCTTCATGCTCAAGGACGTGCCGCCCGCTGAACTGCTCACCGCCATCCGCGCCGTGCACAGCGGCGACGCGGTGGTTGCGCCGAGCACGACGCGCAGGTTGCTCGACCGGTTCACGCCGATGCTGCCGAGCACCCATGCTGCCGAGCCGGTCCGCTCCGAAGTCGGCAAGCTGACCGAGCGGGAGCGCGAGGTGATGATGCTGGTCGCCCAGGGGCTGTCGAACGGCGAGATCGCGGCCCGTCTGGTGCTCTCCGAGGCGACCGTGAAGACCCATGTCGGCCGCATTTTGACCAAGCTCGGGCTGCGGGACCGGGTGCAGGTGGTGGTCCTCGCGTACGAGACGGGTCTGGTGCGCGCGGGCGGCACGGCCCAGTAGCGGCCGGCCGGTCCGCACTCAGCGCAGCACGCTCTCCAGGAAGTCGCTGCCGAGGCGGGCCACTGCCGTCAGGTCGAGCTGGTGCAGTACGTACCGGCCGCGCCGCCGGGTGGCCAGCAGCCCGGCCTTCTTCAGCACCGCAAGGTGCCGGGAGACCTCGGGCGATGTGATGCGGTGCGCGGCGGCGAGCTCGCCCGTGGTGTGTGTGCCGCGCGCCAGCGACCTGCACAGGTTCATCCGGACCGGGTGGGCCACCGCCTCCAGGCGCCGCTGTACGAGTTCGAGCGCCTGCGGGCGGGGCAGCTCCGGGGAGGCCACCGGGTAATGGACGACGGGACGCCAGCCCGGGGTGTACAGCACCATCAGATGCGGCCAGCCGAAGGCGGTCGGCACGAAGGTGACCCCGGCGCGGTCGTTCGGCAGCAGGGCGGTCGTCTGGCTGGTCGCCAGCTTGTCCACGACGATCCGTCCCCGGTCGGCGTCGAGCGAGAGGGCAGGCGAGACCGCCGCCAGCGCCTCCGCCAGCCCCTTGTGGCGCAACACGTCTGCCTTGTGCCGGGCGTCGGCCGCGAGCTGGACGCGTACCCGCTGCCAGGTGTCGGCGAAGAACGCCTGCTCACAGTCCTCGAACAGGCGGCGCAGCCAGGCTCGTACGGTGGCCGGGTCGGCCAGCATTCGTTCCACGAACGCCGCCTGGCACGGGCCGCGGGCGGCGGCGCGCTCTCTGGCCCGGTCGCGTTCGTACGCATCGCGCAGCGGGTTCGCCATGCGCCCGTAGTCGGCCGAGCAGGAGATCTCCAGCGCGGCGATCACGAACTGCTCCTGCGGCATCTGGTCGAGGCGGTCCAGGTCCTCGGCGAGGGTCGAGCCCGGTGTGCCGGGCAGCAGTATGTCGGAGCGCGTCGTACGCCATAGAAAGTCCGCCTCCTGGAGCCGATCGGCCAAGTCGGGCTTGAGCGAACATGCGGTGGCGGTCGTCCAGTTGTGCAGGCCCGGGTGGTGTGCGGGCTCGGACAGCGCGTGCAGCGCCGCACCCAACTCGGCCAGCGGTGATGGGGCGAAGACGATGCGTTCTGGGGGCAGGCCCGCGATGTCGATGGTCACACTCACACAACCACTGTGCCCTGCCTGTGCCCCAGGTCAAGAGACGCTTGACAGCCTGCGTCAATCGAAGCGCCCCGCCAGGCTGGACCGTCGCAGGGTGAAAGGCATGAACATCACCCAGCAGTACGCACTCGACCTCTACCGCAGCGCACAGCACGGCGAGCCCGCACCGCCCGCACCCGGCCGCCACGACTGGCGCACGGTGCGTGAGCTACGCGAGCACCACACGTTCCAGACGGTGGTGGCGGAACGCGCGGTGGGCCATGGCCCGGCGTCCCGCTTGCTGCGCGCGGCCCGCAGCACACTGATCCGCTGGCTGCGGCCCGCGACGATACGCGGCAGCGCCGGCAGTCCCACGGCAGCGGCCGAGACGGCGGCAGCCAACCACTTGGTGAAGGGAGCGGGGCCGTGGGCGGTGAACTCGCGTGGTGAAGGGGCCGGAGACGGGTGCGGGGTGCGGCCGTAGACCGGTCTGAACTGGCGCTTGGTGGGCGGCTTGTGGGCAGCCCGCAAAGTTATCCACAGGCGCTGGACATGCCTGGGGATCACCGAAGGCACTCGCGTAGCATGGCGCTAAATCGTCCGGTACCCCTCGCGGACTGGAACGGAAGGCCGTCGCTCCGTGAACCCTCAACAGCTCACCGATCCCCAGGACAGACCCGCACGGCTCACCGTCGGGGTCGTCGGCGCAGGCCGCGTCGGGCCCGCGCTCGCCGCCGCGCTGCGGATGGCCGGGCACCGTCCGGTCGCCGCATCCGGCGTCTCCGACACCTCGATGCGCAGGGCCGCCGCCCTGTTGCCCGAGGTTCCGCTCGTCACCCCGGCCCAGGTGCTGGCCCGCGCCGACCTCGTGCTGCTCACGGTGCCTGATGACACGCTGCCCGGCCTCATTGAGGGGCTGGCCGAGACCGGCGCGGTGCGCCCTGGCCAACTCCTGGTGCACACCTCGGGCCGGTACGGCACGAGCGTGTTGCAGCCGGCGCTGCGGGCAGGTGCGCTACCGCTCGCGTTGCACCCGGCGATGACGTTCACCGGTACGGCGGTGGATGTGGACCGGCTGGCGGGGTGCTCGTTCGGCGTCACGGCGCCCGAGGAACTGCGGCTGGCAGCCGAGGCGCTGGTCATCGAGATGGGCGGCGAGCCGGAATGGATCGCGGAGGAGGCCCGCCCGCTTTATCACGCCGCGCTCGCCATCGGCGCCAACCACCTGGTCACGCTGGTCGCCCAGTCGATGGAACTGCTCCAGGAGGCGGGCGTGGCTGCGCCGGGCCGGATGCTGGGGCCGCTGCTCGGTGCCGCCTTGGACAACGCGTTGCGCAGCGGCGACGCCGCGCTGACCGGACCGGTTGCGCGCGGCGACGCGGGCACGGTCGCCGCGCATGTCACGGAGTTGCGCCGGCACGCGCCGCAGGCCGTGCCGGGCTATCTGGCGATGGCCCGGGCGACGGCGGACCGGGCCCTTGCTCATGGCCTGCTCAAGCCGGAGTTGGCCGAGGACCTGCTGGGCGTGCTCGCGCACCAAGATGAGGACGGGCCGGGCGGCACGGGCGGCGGAGCGGACAGCGCGGACGGTACGAGCGGAGGCGGCCGATGAGCCCGCGACGGTGGACCGAGCCCGGCGCCGGGGAGCCGGACGTGGAGCTGTGCACGAGCGTTAGCGACTATGACGAGGCGCTGTCTCCCCATGCGATCCACGGCCGCACGGCTGTGGTGATGACGATGGGCGCTCTGCACGAGGGGCATGCCTCGCTGATTCGCGCCGCGCGGGCCCAGGTCGGTGACGAGGGCCTGGTGACGGTGACGGTCTTCGTGAACCCGCTGCAATTCGGCGCAGGCGAAGACCTGGACCGCTACCCGCGCACGCTCGAAGCCGATCTGAAGGTGGCGGCGGAGGCTGGTGCGGACATCGTCCTGGCCCCCCCGGCGCACGAGGTCTACCCGGGCGGCGCACCCCAGGTGCGGATCGCGGCGGGACCGATGGGAGAGCGGTACGAGGGGACGACTCGGCCCGGCCACTTCGACGGGATGCTGACCGTTGTCGCCAAGCTCCTCCACCTCACCCGGCCTGACGTGGCCTTCTTCGGCGAGAAGGACGCGCAGCAACTCGCGATGATCCGGCGGATGGTCGCCGATCTGAACTTCCCCGTGCGCATCGTGGGCGCCCCGACCATCCGCGAACCGGATGGCCTCGCCCTCTCCAGCCGTAACCGCTACCTCTCGCCCAGCGAGCGGATCACGGCGCTGTCCCTGTCCCGGGCACTGTTCGCGGGCCGCGACGCACTCGCCGCGGCGAGCGTGGCCGCGCTGACGGGTGCGGGTGCGGGTGCGGGCGCTGGTGCGGGTGCTGGTGCTGGTGCGGGTGCTGGTGCTGGTGCGGGTGCTGGTGCTGGTGCGGCGGTGCGCGAAGGCGCGCCCGCCGCCGGCGCCGCCCTCGGCGGGGAGACCTCCGTCGAGGCGGCCGGGCGACCTCGACCCGGTACCCCGAAGCCGGACGCGGGCACGGTCGCCGGGCTGGCCGGCGCACCGCTGCCGGGCGTCGTGCGGGACGCCGCGCGGGCCGTGCTCGCGGAGGCAGCCACTTACGACCCACCGTTGGTGCTCGACTATCTGGCCCTGGTTGACGCCACCGACTTCACCGAGGCCGGCGACACCTTCCACGGTGCGGCCGTGCTCACGGTCGCCGCCAAGGTCGGCAGCACCCGCCTCATCGACAACGTCCGCCTGGAGTTCGCGGAGCGGGGAGTCACGCCATGACGAGCAGCGGCAACAGCAGCGCGACCGCAGGCAGGGACGCGGGCCCGGACAGTGGCGCGCCCCAGGCCGGCGCGCCCCAGGCCGGCGCGGCCGAGCCCGGCGCGGGTGCAACCGATGGGGGCGTAACCGATGCGCGTGCCGTCGGCAGCGGCGTACGTCTGCACGCGTCTGCCCCCGGTTGGGCGATGGACGCCGATGTGGTGGTCGTCGGCTCCGGCGTCGCTGGGCTGACGGTCGCGCTGCGCTGCGCAGCGGCGGGCGCTTCGGTCACGGTGGTCACCAAGGCCCGGCTTGACGACGGCTCGACGCGTTGGGCTCAAGGCGGCATCGCCGCGGCGCTGGGCGAGGGCGACACACCTGAGCAGCACCAGCACGACACGCTCGTCGCGGGCGCCGGGCTCTGCGACGAGCACGCCGTACGCGCCCTGGTCACCGAGGGCCCCGGCGCCGTGCACCGGTTGATCGCCACCGGCGCGCGCTTCGACAGCGACACCGACACCGGCCAGATCCTGCTGACCCGCGAGGGCGGCCACCACCGCAGCCGCATCGCGCACGCGGGCGGCGACGCCACCGGCGCGGAGATATCCCGTGCACTGGTGGACGCGGTCCGCGCGGCAGGCTCGGCCCCCTCGCCGGCCTCTTCGTCTGCCCCCGCCGGCGACCCGGCCACGCCCACCGCCGCCTCCCAAGGCCGCATCGAGATCATCGAGAACGCGCTCGTCCTCGACCTGCTCACGGACGCCAAGGGGTGCGCGGCGGGCGTGACGTTGCATGTGATGGGGGAGGGGCAGCGGGACGGGGTGGGGGCCGTGCGGGCGCGTACCGTCGTCCTCGCGACCGGCGGCATGGGGCAGGTCTTCTCCGCCACCACCAACCCCGCCGTATCGACGGGCGATGGGGTCGCGCTGGCCCTGCGCGCCGGGGCGGAGGTCTCCGACCTGGAGTTCGTCCAGTTCCATCCGACGGTGCTGTGGCTCGGCTCGGACGCCGAGGGCCAGCAGCCGCTGGTCTCCGAGGCGGTGCGGGGCGAGGGCGCGTACCTGGTGGACGACGAGGGCACCCGCTTCATGGTCGGCCAGCACGAGCTCGCGGAGCTGGCACCGCGCGACATCGTGGCCAAGGGCATCATGCGCCGGATGCAGGAGCGCGGCGCGGAGCACATGTACCTGGAGGCCCGGCACTTCGGCGCGACCATGTGGGAACGGCGCTTCCCGACCATCCTCGCCGCGTGCCGCGCGCATGGCATCGACCCGGTGACCGAGCCCATCCCGGTCGCGCCGGCCGCGCACTACGCGAGCGGTGGCGTACGGACCGACCTGCGTGGCCGTACGACGGTCCCCGGGTTGTACGCGTGCGGCGAGGTCGCTTGTACGGGGGTGCACGGCGCAAACCGGTTGGCCTCCAACTCCCTCCTAGAGGGCCTGGTCTTCGCCGAGCGCATCGCCGCCGACATCGCAACCCTGGACGCGACCGACCCGCACCGCGACCCCAACGACCGTTCGCCCAGCCTCAATGACCCTTCCCTGCGCCCCAACGACCGCTTCCCCAGTCCCAACGACCGTTCCCCCAGTCCCAACAGCCGCGCCCCGATCGGCAGCGGTCAGGCCGCGCTTGGCGAAGCCAGTGACCACGATGCGCTTGGCCAGCCCGGTGGCCCTGCGCCCGCCACTCCGCTCCTGGCGCCCGAAGCGCGGTTCGCCGTGCAGCGGATCATGACGTTGGGCGCTGGAGTGCTGCGCTCCGCGGAGACGCTGCGCCGGGCCGCCGAACAACTCGATCGCATCCACCAGGACGCCGCTCAGGCACTCGAAGCCGATGGCAAGACCGCCGAACCGGGCGTCGAAACCTGGGAGGCCACGAATCTGCTGCTCGTGGCCCGGGTGCTGGTGGCTGCCGCGCTGCGCCGCGAGGAGACCCGCGGTTGCCACTGGCGCGACGATTGCCCCGCCCAGGACGACGAGGTGTGGGGCCGCCACCTGCTAGTTGCCCTGCGGCCGGACCGCTCGCTCGCTGTGCGTACCACGCAGACCCCGGCCTTCCCGCCCGTACGACGTGGCCCCGCCGAAAGCCTCTCCGCCAACCCTCCCCCCTCCCAGGCACCTTCCGCAGCTTCCTCCGCCGTATCCGCAACTTCCGCTGGAACTGCTGGTGCTGCTGGAGCTGTCGAATGCAGCCCCATCCTTCCCACCCAGGAGCCGTGATCGTGAGCACCCCCGACGACAGCCCGCAGCCAGCGGACCTCCCGCTGCTGCACATCGACGGCTCGGCCGCCGGGGAAGCCGGCGGAGCAGGCGGCTGCGGTGATGCCTGCGGCTGCGGCGTCCCCGCGGGCGCGGAACAAGACGGCGCGTACCTGCTCGACCCGTTGACCTGCGGGCTCGACCCCGACCTCGCGGCCCTGCTGGTCACCGCGGGCCTCGACCCGATCCAGGTTGAGGACGTCGCGCACCTGGCGATCGAGGAGGACCTAGACCGCGGCGTGGACGTGACCACCGTCGCGACCATCCCCGAGGACGCGGTCGCCACCGGCGACTTCACCGCCCGCGAGGCGGGCACGGTGGCCGGGCTGCGGATCGCCGAAGCGATCTTGTCGGTGGTGTGCACCGACGCGTTCGAGGTCGAGCGGCACGCCGAGGATGGCGACCAGGTAGCCGCCGGCGACCGACTGCTGACCGTCCGCACCCGCACGCGCGACCTGTTGACCAGCGAACGCAGCGCACTCAACCTGATGTGCCGACTGTCCGGCATCGCCACCGCGACCCGCGCCTGGGCCGACGCGCTCGCCGGCACCGGGGCCGCCGTGCGCGACACCCGGAAGACGACGCCGGGACTGCGCGCCCTGGAGAAGTACGCGGTGCGCTGTGGCGGTGGCGTCAACCACCGCATGTCCCTCTCGGACGCCGCACTGATCAAGGACAACCATGTGGTGGCGGCGGGTGGCGTGGTGGCCGCGTTCAAGGCGGTACGGGACGAGTTCCCCGGGCTGCCGATCGAGGTCGAGGTGGACCGTATCGATCAGATCGAGCCGGTGCTCGCCGTAGGCGCCGAGCTGATTTTGCTCGACAACTTCACGCCCGAGCAGACCCGGCAGGCGGTCACGCTGGTCGCGGGCCGCGCCAAGTTGGAGGCCTCGGGCCGGCTGACGTTGGCCAACGCCCGTGAGTACGCCGACACCGGCGTGGATTACCTCGCGGTCGGTGCCCTCACCCACTCCTCGCCCATCCTCGACATCGGCCTGGATCTGCGGGAGGACGGCTGATGCTGCTCACCATCGACGTGGGCAACACCCACACCGTCCTTGGCCTGTTCGACGGCGAGGACATCGTCGAGCACTGGCGCATCTCCACCGACGCCCGTCGCACCGCGGATGAATTGGCCGTCTTGCTCAACGGCTTGATGGGCATGCACCCGCTGCTCGGCGAGGAGTTGGGCGACGGCATCGAGGGCATCGCCATCTGCTCCACCGTGCCCTCGGTGCTGCACGAGTTGCGCGAGGTGACCCGCCGCTACTACGGCGACGTACCGGCCGTACTGGTCGAGCCCGGCATCAAGACCGGGGTGCCGATCCTGATGGACCACCCCAAGGAGGTCGGTGCGGACCGGATCATCAACGCGCTGGCTGCGGTCGAGTTGTACGAGGGGCCGTGCGTGGTCGTGGACTTCGGCACGGCGACGACGTTCGACGCGGTCAGCGCGCGCGGCGAGTACGTCGGTGGCGTCATCGCCCCCGGCATCGAGATCTCCGTCGAGGCGCTGGGCGTCAAGGGCGCCCAGCTCCGCAAGATCGAACTGGCCCGTCCGCGCAGCGTCATCGGCAAGAACACCGTCGAGGCGATGCAGTCCGGCATCATCTACGGCTTCGCAGGTCAGGTGGACGGCGTCGTGACCCGCATGGCCCGCGAACTGGCCGATGACCCCGACGACGTGACCGTCATCGCCACCGGGGGACTCGCCCCGCTGGTCCTCGGCGAGGCATCGGTCATCGACGAACACGAGCCGTGGCTGACCCTGATCGGCCTGCGCTTGGTCTACGAGCGCAACGTCTCCCGTACGTGAGCTACGTGATCCCGTGAGGTACATGGGGCACATGCGGCACACGTGAGGTACGTGAGGTAGGGGCCGCGCGGGAGGGTGGCACGAGGGGAGCCGCCGGCACCTGCCATGAGGAGGTTGCTCCCGTGCCGGCCCCTGCACACGCGGGACCGCGTACGCGCGCCTCCCCCATCTACGTACGCGCGCCTCGCCGCCGCTGCGCCACGCCCGCCTTCGCGCGAGGGCGCCCGCCGCTACCCGAACGCGTGCTCAAGCGGCGGTATCACCGACCGGGCGTCCGCGCCGCCGAACCACAGGCCGATCACGAACAGGGCAGCCGACTCCAACAGGTCCGCCCGGTCCAGGCCGCCCGCCGGGATCGCCGCGCAGCCCACGGCCTCGGCCAGCGTGCGGGCGGTGGCGAGGGCCTCCTCGTCGTCACCGCAGAGCGGCACCCTTCCTCGCCGATTGCCGCGCCCGTCTCACGTTCGATCTGCTCTCCAACACCTGGACCGCGGTCACTCTTTGGGCGCTGCGCGAGGGAGCGTTGCGCCACGGTGAGTTGCGGGCGCGCATCGGTGGCATCAGCGCCAAGGTGCTGACTGAGACGCTGCGGCGGCTGGAGTACAATGGCCTGATCCTGCGCCGTTCGCCTGCGCGGACCCCGCCGCACGTCACGTACGAGATCACCGAACTGGGGCGCATCCTGCTCGAACCCATCGCGATCTGCGGCGGCTGGGCGTTCCAGCACGGCCACGAGGTGCTTGACGCGCAAGAGCGCGCTGAGGCCCGGGCACACGCGGGGGCGCAAGCGGGCGCGTGAGCGACACATGCTCATCCGCACCGCACCGCAACCCGCCACCGCAAGCCGCCACCTCAGACCGCCGCACCGTGGCGCACCTCGACACACCGCCTCCCACCAGCAAGCGCGGAGGCGCGGCCCGGCTACGGGCTCGTGCCAGGCAGGGCTCCAGCCAAGGGCACGCCCGACATGGCGTGCTGAGCGGTATTTGTCCGCTTAGCACTTAAAGTCGTTCCATGCCCACGCCCTATGGATCGCGAGGCGGTATGGCGTTCAGCGCCGAAGAATTGCGCGTGCTGCAACGCGCCCTCGCGCTCGTCCTCCAACCCGCCACCGCCGTCCCCTCCGCCGCGCCCGGCCCCCGAGCTACCGCGCCCCACCCCAGGGCCGCCGCGTCCCACTCCAGTACGGGCCCGTCCACCCCCGGCCAGCGCGGCGCGCCGGCCTCAGCCTCAGCCTCAACCCCAGCCCCAACAGCGGCCACGGCCCGAGCCGATGAGGTGTGGGCGTTCCTGCGGCTGGCCCAGGCCGTGGACGAGGCGGCCCGCGAGGGCGGCCGGCTCAGGGCCTTTGTGCTGGACGAACTCGCCCGCTACCGGGCCGCGCTGCCCGGCGCCGCCACGAGCTACCTAGAGCAGTTGCGAGGCGCCCTAACGGCCGGGTACGCGCCGAGCGCCGATGACCTGACCGCGCTCCGCGCGCTGTGCGCCGATCCGGTGAGCCGAGCGGAGTCGGAACGCAGGTGCGCACTGCTGCGCCGTTGTGAACGTCTGGCGCAGCGAGGCGTACTGGCCCGCCCGATCGCCTTCCCGGGCAGCAGATCAGCTTCGCGCCCCGCCGCCGGGCCCCCACCCGACAAGTCCCCTGGCCGGGCCCCCGCCAAGGCTCCGGGACCGGTCAGGCAGCCTCCCGGCGATGCGGAGCCCAGCGGGCCGCGCCGGCCGGTGCCCACGCCGGGCGAGGCATTCCCGCCCAAGCGCCCCTCGTCACCGCCGCCACCGTCCCCTTCGCCATCGTCAACCCCGTCAACCCCGTCAACACCGGCATCGCCAGCCGATGAACGGTTGGCCACCCCGCCGACCATCCGATCGGCCTGACCGTCCGCGCCTCCACGCGGCCCAGCTACCAGGCGCTGCGTGCGGCACCAGCTACCGGGCGCCGTGTACGGCCCAGCTACCGGGCGCTGCATGCACCCGTATGGTCCTGCGCTGCGCACGCCATGGCCGGTTTGTCGGCCCCTGCCAAGGTCGCCCGTGGCCCACCCCGTAACCTGGGGGCCTCAAGCACAGGGAGGCCGACACTCATGGATTACGTCTCCGCGCTGGTCCCGCCCGCCGTGATGGCCGTGGCCTTTGTCGCGCTGATCAAGACCATCGTCAAGAGCCAGGGCGGCGCCAACAAAAACAAGGAAGACGCTGCCGTGGACGCGGCGCTGGCGCGAGCGGAGCCGACCCGGCAGGGCGGCACCACGGGGAGCCACGGCGCCTGACCACTGGCCCCGCCGAGGGCGTACGAACCGAGCCGACCGGCCGGAACGTGCGCCCTTTTCTGTTCTTAATAAACGGGCATTTACGGCATCTCCCACTATTATTCACATGTGCCTCGACCATTGGGAGAGCTAGAAGACGCGGTGATGACGCGGGTGTGGAAGTGGAACCGCCCGGTCACTGTCCGAGAAGTGCTGGAAGACCTTCAGCGGGAACGCTCCATCGCGTACACGACCGTCATGACGGTAATGGACAACCTTCATCAGAAGGGCTGGGTGCGGCGCGAAGCAGAAGGCCGTGCCTATCGATATGAGGCCGTCTCCACCCGGGCTGCATACGCTGCCGCACTCATGAACGAAGCGTGGTCCGCTAGTGACAACCCGGCAGCCGCCCTCGTGGCGTTCTTCGGGATGATGTCCGAACAGCAGCGGGAAGCGCTGCGTGATGCCATGCGGGTGGTACAACTCGATGGGCCCGGCGACACCTCAAGTGAAGCGGGGCGATAGCGTCCGGCCATGTCCGCACTATCAAAAGTCGTCACTGTACGCCGAGCCCGCACCTCCGATGTTCGTGCGGTACGGCGCCTCATCGACGTGTACGTGGGTGAGCGCATCCTGCTCGACAAAGCGACCGTGACGCTTTACGAGGACATCCAGGAGTTCTGGGTCGCGGAGCGAGACGAGGACGGTGAGGTCATTGGCTGTGGCGCGCTCCATGTCATGTGGGAAGACCTGGCCGAGGTGCGCACTCTCGCCGTGCATCCAACACTGACGGGTAGCGGCATCGGGCACCAAGTGTTGGACAAGTTGTTGCAGACGGCTCGATGGCTAGGGGTTCGGCGAATTTTTTGCCTCACCTTCGAAGTCGAGTTCTTCAGCAAGCATGGCTTCGTAGAGATCGGGGAGACGCCGGTCGATGGTGATGTCTACAGCGAGCTGCTGCGTTCCTATGATGAGGGCGTCGCAGAGTTCCTTGGCCTCGAACGGGTGAAGCCGAACACCCTTGGCAACAGCCGGATGCTTCTGCAACTGTGATCGCCGGCCTCTATGTCCGAATCGCTCACCTATCACATAGCTCCGCAACGGAGTGTTCCCACGCGGATGCGTAGCTGAACCTTCGCTGGGGGTTTGTGTTTTCTCGGGAAAAGCGGTTTGCTAATGCCTCGTAATCCCTTATCCATGAAAGGAATCCTCAATGGCACAGAAGGTTCAGGTCCTTCTTGTCGATGACCTCGACGGTGGCGAGGCCGACGAGACCGTGACGTTCGCGCTGGATGGCAAGACGTACGAGATCGACCTCACCACGGGTAACGCGGACAAGCTTCGTTCCGCTCTTGAGCCGTACACCAAGAGTGGCCGTCGCACGGGAGGCCGTGCCGCCGGTGGCCGGGGTCGCGTTCGGGCGGGTGCGAGCAGCAGCCAGGACACGGCGAAGATCCGTGCCTGGGCGAAGGAGAACGGTTACGAGGTCAACGACCGCGGTCGCGTTCCGGCCACCGTGCGCGAGGCGTACGAGAAGGCCAACGGCTGAGCACGGCCGGCATCATTTCGCCGTACGCGCAGCAGTCGGGCTCGGTGGCATTCCGTCGCAACGGCGCTGACCAACCGGACCAGATTCGGGGCATGGAGATCGCTCTGAAAGCCGTCCATTCCCGCACTGTCGGGAAGGCCGTGGAACCCTCGGGCTCCCTCCCCGTGCCGGAGGCCGAGGGACGGCAGTGCTTCTTGTGCTTGTCGCGGTTGCTGCGGTTGCAGCGCTTGTCGCGGTTGCTGTGCTTCCCGCGGCGGGGGTGTCTGCCCCGCTTCGCACCCCGGCCTGGGAGGCCGCACCCAGGTGGCGGTCTCCCGCGAGCCGAGTCGTTCCCCCACGATCGCGGGGATGGGTGCGGGGGCGGCCATACGGCCCCCGATGCCCAGTGCGGTCAGTTCCAGGGGGACGCCGCCCCACTCCAGCCAGTCGAGCAGCCCAGGCAGCTCGTCCGCGCTGCCTGGGGCCACCAGAAAAAGCATCGTCGGCCCGTGCACGGCCACGGGGCCGGTGCGCGGCACCCGGCGCAGTACGGCATCTCCCGCGTCGGCAGGCAGCGCCAGAACGTCGAAGCGCAGCCCGGTCAGCAACTGGACCGGCCCCTCGCACGCCGGGGATGCGGGCCAGCCCAATACGCGCTCGTACCACTCCCGCACCGCGTGCTGGGAGGCGTGGGGGCCCACCGCACAGGGGTGGCTAGGGGGCGTACGAGTAATGGGAAGTGGCGCGGCGGCCGGGTCGGATGCTGCCATATTCGAGGCAACCTGCCGAACGACTAGGGGGTTACGGTCGGTTGGCATGCCGTCGCCTTCTGTGGTCGGCCTGGGGTTGCGCGAGGAGTATTCGGGGTGTGCTGTAGGCGCGAGGTTGTTCGCCCGTAGCGGATGGAACAGACCCGCGCGGCATGGACTGTCAGTGCGTGAGGGTAAGACAGACCTAGTGGGAAGGGGCGGCCCGGCGGCTGGGACAACGGCGCGTTCGCCATCGGCGTAGTGGTGGTGTGCGTAGAAGCTTGGCCTGCGGGAACATCGTCTCGCACCATCGGGTTGGAGCAGGTGTCGGCTGTACGGGGCAGGAATCCCTCCCCACCGCTGTGGGGGAGATCCCGGGTGTCGGCAGTTGGAATGAGCGGTCCCTGCTTGCGGGACTAAGCTGCGGAAGGACAGGGAGGGGATCGTCCCCGATCTTTCTGACCGCTCTGAGGAGCGATTAACGATGTTCGAGAGGTTCACCGACCGCGCGCGGCGGGTTGTCGTCCTGGCTCAGGAAGAAGCCCGGATGCTCAACCACAACTACATCGGCACCGAGCACATCCTCCTGGGCCTGATCCACGAGGGTGAGGGTGTCGCCGCTAAGGCCCTGGAGAGCCTCGGGATTTCGCTCGAGGCGGTCCGGCAGCAGGTGGAGGAGATCATCGGTCAGGGCCAGCAGGCCCCGTCCGGTCACATTCCCTTCACCCCCCGTGCCAAGAAGGTGCTGGAGCTGTCGCTCCGAGAGGCTCTTCAGCTCGGCCACAACTACATCGGCACGGAGCACATTCTGCTCGGCCTGATTCGCGAGGGTGAGGGCGTCGCCGCCCAGGTCCTCGTGAAGCTCGGCGCCGATCTGAACCGGGTCCGGCAGCAGGTCATCCAACTGCTTTCCGGTTACTCCGGGGGCAAGGAAGCCGCCACGGCTGGCGGCCCCGCCGAGGGCACGCCCTCGACGTCCTTGGTCCTGGACCAGTTCGGTCGGAATCTGACGCAGGCCGCCCGCGAATCCAAGCTCGACCCGGTCATCGGGCGCGAGAAGGAGATCGAGCGGGTCATGCAGGTGCTTTCGCGCCGCACCAAGAACAACCCGGTTCTCATCGGCGAGCCCGGCGTCGGCAAGACGGCGGTCGTCGAGGGTCTGGCGCAGGCCATCGTCAAGGGCGAGGTGCCCGAAACCCTCAAGGACAAGCACCTCTACACCCTTGACCTGGGCGCGCTGGTCGCCGGTTCTCGTTACCGCGGTGACTTCGAAGAGCGCCTGAAGAAGGTACTCAAGGAGATTCGCACTCGCGGCGACATCATTCTGTTCATCGACGAGTTGCACACCCTGGTTGGTGCCGGTGCCGCCGAGGGCGCGATTGACGCCGCCAGCATTCTCAAGCCGATGCTGGCCCGTGGTGAGCTCCAGACCATTGGCGCTACCACGCTCGATGAGTACCGCAAGCACCTGGAGAAGGACGCGGCCCTTGAGCGCCGTTTCCAGCCGATCCAGGTTGCGGAGCCGTCGCTGCCGCACACCATCGAGATCCTGAAGGGTCTGCGCGACCGGTACGAGGCGCACCACCGCGTTTCCATTACCGACGCCGCCCTCGTGGCCGCTGCGCAGCTCGCCGACCGTTACATCTCCGACCGCTTCCTGCCGGACAAGGCCATCGACCTCATCGATGAGGCCGGTTCCCGGATGCGTATTCGCCGGATGACCGCTCCGCCGGACCTTCGTGAATTCGACGAGAAGATCGCCGATGTGCGCCGGGAGAAGGAGTCCGCGATTGATTCGCAGGACTTCGAGATGGCCGCGGGGCTGCGCGACAAGGAGAAGCAGCTCCTGGCCGGGAAGGCGAAGCGCGAGAAGGAATGGAAGGCCGGCGACATGGATGTCGTCGCCGAGGTGGACGAGGAGCTGATCGCCGAGGTTTTGGCGACGGCCACCGGCATTCCGGTCTTCAAGCTCACCGAGGAGGAGTCCTCCCGGCTGCTGCGCATGGAAGACGAGCTACACAAGCGCGTCATCGGCCAAAAGGACGCCATCAAGGCGCTCTCGCAGGCCATCCGGCGTACGCGGGCCGGCCTTAAGGACCCGAAGCGCCCCGGTGGTTCGTTCATCTTCGCGGGCCCGTCCGGTGTCGGTAAGACGGAGCTGAGCAAGACCCTCGCCGAGTTCCTCTTCGGTGACGAAGACGCGCTCATCTCGCTTGACATGTCGGAGTTCAGCGAGAAGCACACGGTCTCGCGACTGTTCGGCTCGCCCCCCGGATACGTGGGGTACGAGGAGGGCGGCCAGCTCACCGAAAAGGTGCGCCGTAAGCCGTTCTCCGTGGTCCTCTTCGACGAGGTCGAGAAGGCCCACCCGGACATCTTCAACTCGCTGTTGCAGATCCTGGAGGACGGTCGCCTGACCGACTCCCAGGGTCGGGTTGTGGACTTCAAGAACACGGTCATCATCATGACGACCAACCTCGGCACCCGGGACATCTCCAAGGGCTTCAACCTCGGCTTCGCCGCCGCGGGCGATGTCCGCACCGGGTACGAGCGGATGAAGAACAAGGTCAACGAGGAGCTCAAGCAGCACTTCCGGCCCGAGTTCCTCAACCGTGTCGATGACACCGTGGTGTTCCACCAGCTCACCGAGGAAGACATCATCCAAATTGTTGACCTCATGGTGGACAAGGTGGACGAGCGTCTGAAGGACCGCGACATGGGCCTTGAGCTCGACGCGGAGGCCAAGGCGCTGCTGGCCAAGAAGGGTTACGACCCGGTCCTTGGCGCCCGGCCGTTGCGCCGCACGATCCAGCGGGAGATCGAAGACGCACTGTCGGAGAAGATCCTCTTCGGCGAACTGCGCGCTGGTCACATCGTGGTCGTCGGCGTCGAGGGCGAGGGCGAGCCCAAGGACAAGCAGTTCACCTTCCGCGGCGAGGAGAAGACGGCCCTGCCGGACACTCCTCCGATCGAGTCCGCTGCGGGTGGCGGCCCGAACCTGACGAAGGAAGCGTAGGCCCGCTGGCGCGTGCACGCCGGACCCGACCGTCCGACGCGCTCCGCGGCATCGCGGGTGAGCTCACAGGCTGCCCCCGGAAACCACCGCAACGGTTTCCGGGGGCAGCCTTTTCGCGCGGTGAGCGCCGCGCGGTGACCAGCCGTCGTCGGGGCGGCGGCTGCGCGCTGCCGTGGGGCGGCTCCGCGCTGCGCTGTGTGGGAGGCAAGAGGGGGCGTTAGGCGCCGGAGCCGGCGAGGATTTGATCGGTGGTCTCGGCGGGGCGCACGAGGTGGAAGTGCACGTTCCCCGTGGCGTCTACTCGAACGCCGTACACCGCGGGAACAGGCAGGCTGTTGTAGCGGAAGGGCGTGGAGAAGTAGTAGGCGCCCGTGTCGAGCAGCGTCACGATGTCACCGGGCGCGAGCGGCGGCAGCGGCCGGGCCTCGGCGACCATATCGCCCGCGAAGCAGCACGGCCCGGCGATGTCCTGTTCCACCAGTTCCCCGCTCTTGGTGACGCCCGTGGGGTGGTGGGCGCCGATGCGTAGCGGCCACGAGTCGGGCATGAACACCGTCCGCACGGCGACCTGCGCCCCAGCGTGAGTGATCGCGATCGATCGGCCGCCGGATGACTTGGTGTACTCCACGTAGGCGGCCATAAAGCCGTTCTTGGCCAGCAGGGAGCGGCCGAACTCGGTGACCACCTGGTACGCGCCCGTGAACAGGCCCGGGGCATATTTTTGCAACCGTGCCACGTACGCCTCGTACGTGGGCGACGTCTCGTCGCTGGCGAAGTTCACCGGCATCCCGCCGCCGATGTCGATGCCGACCACCTGGCGCCGGCCCAGTGCGGCGTTGACCTCGTCGGCGAAGTCCACGGCCTTCGCGACACCCCGCGCGATCAGGTCAGGCGGGCAGCCCTGCGAACCCACGTGGGCATGCAGCCACGTGAGCCACGGCCGCTGCTGGAACGCGTGGAGCAGCCGCTTGCGATTCCCCTCGTCCTCCAGGGCGATGCCGAACTTGGACGTTTGCGTGGCCGTGCTCATGGCGCCGATCGACCCGCCACCGACCTGCGGGTTGATCCGTACGCCGAGCCGTGAAGGGGACGGGCGCGATGCGATGAGCTCGTCGATGCGGTCCAGTTCCTGGAAGTTGTCCGCGTTGACGGCGATGCCCAGGTCCAGGGAGTGGACGAGTTCCGCGCGGGTCTTGGCCGGCGAGTCGAAGACGATACGGTCCGGCGCGAAGCCGGCCGCCAGTGCCTGGGCCAACTCGCCGGGGCTCGCCACCTCACAGCCCATGCCGAGGGTGCGGAGCTCCTTGAGCACCGGAACCAGGCAGTTCGCCTTCGCCGCGAAGGTGTGGAGCGCGGGCAGCGAGGCCGGGAAGGCGGCGTGCAGCGCCGCGACGCTCGCGGCCATGCCGTCCAGGTCCACGAATCCCGCCAGGAGCGCGTTCTCGGGGTCGATCAGTCGCCGCCGTACCGCGGCGCGCAGGATGTGCTCGCGTCGTTTGGCCGCCTGAGTCAGGGTCATCTCACGCCTTCCGGTTCGTCCCGTCCGAGCTGCCCAGCGCCTTCCCGGGGGATGTGACCAGGCTGCCCGCGGGGCGCTGGCATGTCTTCGTCCAGATGCCTGACGTTCGCGGAGGCGCCCCGCGCCGCACGCCAAGGGCGTGAGCGTCCGAGCGGCCATTTGGTGCGGAACGCGGAGCGCCGCCCTGTTTTGTGCTGCGATCCGACGGGGTGGCGGATGGGGGAGTCCCGCAGCGGGGGAGCGGGCGTCGCGGAGCGGGGCAGGGCAGGATGCCCTTCGACGGAGGGTGGGGCGAGTGCGGGGCAGACGGCTCAGCCGCTGTCAGTGTTGTGGTCTGTCCTGGTCCAGCAGGCGGAGCTGCATATGGGCCAGCAGCCGGGAGTCCGGGTCATCCACATCGATGCCGCACACCTCACGTAGCCGCTTGATGCGATAGCGCAGGGTGCTGACGTGGATGCCCAGGGCCTGGGCGGTGGCGGCGGTGTCCCCGAAGTGGTCGAGGTGGGCGCGGAGCGTGGCGACCAGGGCGCCACCACCGTGCCCCGCGTCGTACGCCGCGAGCCGAGCGACCGGGGTGCCCGGCGGCAGTTCCACTTCGCGCAGCGCGTCCAGCGCCCAGAGCAGCGCCACCGCCTCGGCCAGGTCCGTGGCCCGGGCCACGGTCAGCACGGGAGGCTGATCCGCCCGGAACAGCAGGGCGCGCAGCGCCAGTTCGGCCGTTTCTCGTGAATCGGGTGCCTGGTCGAGGCGCGGCCTGGCCTCGCCGAGCCCCACCCGTAACGCCGTACCAAGGACCGCGGACACCTGCCGGGCCAGGGCCTCGCCTAGCCGCGTCACCTGGGAAGCCGCCTGCTCGGGGTCCTTCGCCAGGCCACCCACCAGTACCAACGCGCCTCGCCCCGATGGCACCACCACCGCTTGGCGCTCCTGCGCGGCACAGTGCAGCACCAACTGGTCGGTCAGCCTGGTGGCGAGGTCGGCGGCGCCACCATCGGTCCCCTGGCGGGAGCCCGGGCCGCAAGCAGCTCCGGAGCCAGTTCCAGAGCCAGAGTCAGCTCCGGCGTCAGGCTGGGCTGTCGGGCCGCACAC
Organism: Streptomyces zagrosensis; assembly: GCF_014203645.1. Taxonomy (GTDB): domain Bacteria; phylum Actinomycetota; class Actinomycetes; order Streptomycetales; family Streptomycetaceae; genus Streptomyces; species Streptomyces zagrosensis. The sequence continues at coordinate 78,105 of NZ_JACHJL010000023.1, forward strand.
GGCCAGGACCGCGCAGTGGCCCTCCACCGGCAGCGCCGTGCGCGCGCTCAGCGCCTCCGCCGACCCCCGCCCCTCCAGGAGAGCGCGCGCCGCGTCCAGCACCAGATGTGCCTGGCCCGCCCGGCGAAACCGGTGGTGCAGCAGATGCGGAGCCGCCGCCCGCGCCGCCGTGCGCAGCGCTTGCCGCGCGGTCGGCGGCAGCGGTTGCCCGGCGGCGGCCACCCAAAGCGACCCGAGAATCTCGCCGCCCGCGGAGATGGCGATGGCCAGCCGCTCGGGTACGTTGCCCGCGGCCGGCCGGTGGATGACATCGCCCGAGCCCCACAGCGCCGGGAGCAACCCGTTCCGCTGCATGTCCGCCACCCGCGGACGCGGCACCTGGCGCCCCAGGATGGTGCGCTGCCGGAACTCGTCCACGGCCTCATCGGTGGACGAGTACGCGAGGACCCGCGACTGCGGGTCCTCGATCGTTACGGAGCCACCCACCAGCGCGGCCACCGCCTCGGCCAGCCGATCCAAGTCGCCCAGCGCGACCGTGGCGAGGTCGGGGTCGGTCGGTACGCCCGCGGCCACCAGGCCCGCGCGCAGTGCCCCCACCAGCCGCGCCCAGTCCACCCAGGCGGTACGAAAGAGGATGGCGGTACCCGCATCGGCTGCGGCTGCCCGCAGTGCCGCGCTCGGTTGCCCCGTGCCGTCCTGTCGGAAGACCACGGCCACCGCTCCGGCCCGCCCCGAGCTCCGTACCAGCTCGACGGCGTCGGCCGACCGCGGTTCCACTCCGACCGCGAGCAGCAACTGCCCTGTCACAGGGCCCGGTTCCTGTGCGTCCAGTACGACGACCCCGTGCACGGGAACTTCGAGGCCAAGCGGCGCCGCGAACAGCTCAAGCGCCCCCGCCCCGACCACGGTCAGGAGCCGCTCCAACGTCAGGGCGGGTTCCTCACGCACCACGGTGTTGAACGAATCCGCTGATGGCATCGGCGTCCCCCGGCGCTGCGCTGCGAATCGAAGTGGCCCGGGCACGCGCTTCCGCTCGGCGCGGGCCGGGCCCCGCCAGCGTACTGGCTGGGCCGCTTTCCGGTACCGGGTTGCGGGCACCCGCCCACGGAGCAGAACCGGCTCTTCGGGGCGCGGCGCTGCACGGTCGAAGGTCAGTTCTTCAGTAGCTCGTCGCGCACCCGCATCCAGTCCAGCGCGGACCGGATGCCGTCCTCCAGGGAGAGTTTCGGCACCCACCCCAGCAGCTCGGCCGCCCGGTCGCTCTTGGTGTAGCCACCGGCGACGTCACCGGGCCTGGGGTCGGCGTCGATGGTTGCCACAGGGGTGCTCACGACGGCGTTGAACGCGGCGCACAGCTCCCGGACGGTGGTGCCGGAGCCGGTTCCCAGGTTGATCGCGATCGAACGCTGTGACGTCGTGAGGATGGAGTCGAAGCGCTCGACCGCCGCGATGTGGGCCGCGGCGAGGTCCCAGACGTGCACGTAGTCCCGGATGCCCGTGCCGTCGCGCGTCGGGTAGTTCGTCCCGGTGATCGGGAACGGGCGGCCTTCCTGGTGCGCCTGGATGAGCACCCCCAGGGCGTGGCTCGGCCGCTTGAGCTGGAGACCGGTACGCAACTTGGGGTCGGCCCCGACCGGGTTGAAGTACCGCAGCGACAACACGCGCGGCCCGGCCACGGCGATGTCCGCGAACATCTCCTCGCACACGGCCTTGGTCCGCGCGTAGGGGCTCTGTGGCGCCAGCGGCGAGTCCTCGTTGACCGGCGAGCCGTCCTCGGCCTGGTAGATGGAGCCCGAGGAGCTGAAGATGAGGCGGTCGCAACCGTTTCGGTGCAGGTGGCTCACGAACGCCAGGCTCTTGCTGACATTCGCCTCGTAGTAGCCGATCGGGTCCGCCACGGACTCCGGCACCACGATCAACGCCGCACAGTGCACCACGGCGAAGATGTCCGGGTGCTCCGAGAAGATCCGGTCGATCAGCGTGCCGTCCGCGATGTCGCCCTCGTACAAGGTGCGGCCCTCGGTGAACTCCCGGCGGCCTCGCACATGGTTGTCGAGGATCACGGGGGTCATGCCCGAGTCCAGACAGGCCGAGGCAACAGTGCTGCCAACGTAACCGGCTCCTCCGGCGATAAGGACCTTCATGGTTTCTCTCCCGGCCTCGTGCCAGCCCCAGTTGGCGACTGGCAGCAGGCTAGCGAAGAAACCAGGCAGGGAGCGCTGAACCGTCCAGGGCAACGCCGACTCGGCCTTTGAGCACGCCGGAGGCGACGGGGGCGCTGCGTCAACGGGCTACGGAGGCATGGCGGGTACGGGGAGGAGCGGGCGTCTGCGCCGAACCTGACCGGTACCCCGGGCGGCAGACGGTGTGGCTGGACGACCCCGGCAATGGCGTACGAGCAAGCGCGCGCTGAGGCCGCCCGGCCGATGACCCTAGCTGGCTGCGAGGTGGTCGAACTCGCCCTGTTTGATGCTGCCGAGGAGTGCGGCTAGGGCATGGGGCGAGGTGGTGAGGTGGGTGCGGGGGGTGTCGCTCTCGCGGAGGTGGATGTCCGTGTGAGAGGTGGCTAGTTCTACGCAGTTGGCCTGGTCGGTGCTGTACGAAGATTTCTGCCAGGGGCGCCGGCCGGCGGGGGAGGAGGCGAGTTCTACGCAGTTGGCTCCGGCTGCTTCGCTGTAGGTGGATTTCCGCCAGGTGAGTTGGTACATGCCGCCTGCTTTCAGTGCGTGTACAGGATGTGGTGGATGAGCCCCCATGAGTCGCGCTCTTCATGGAGCTCTGGAGACTCGTTCGCCACCACGGGCGGCAGTGCATTTTTGCTTAGGCCCGAGAAAGTAGCCCGGTACTGGGCGATGGCTTCGGCGTCCCTCAGCCAGAGGCTACCGGACGGTTGTTCGGTGGAAACTGTTTCAAGCTCTGGGACTACCGCTCCGAGGATCAAGAATGGAGTGCTGAACCAGGACCGTACTCCCATGTCGAAGGGCAGCACCTGAATGGTTACGCCAGGGTTCTTGGACATGCGGATGAGGTGAATGAGCTGCCCCCGCATGACGTGCGAGCCGCCTACCATCATCCGAAGCGCCGCTTCGTGGATCACGGCATGGAACGTGGTAGCCGACTCGCGACGCACCACCTCTTGGCGGGCCGAACGAAATCGGACCAGATCTTCTACCTCATCCGATGAGGTGTGAGGTACCAGGCTGCGGAACAACGCCCGCATGTATGACTCGGTCTGGAGCATCCCCGGGATCAGTAGCGTCTCGTACGACTGGAGACTCGTGGAACGGAACTCCAACTCGGCCAGATCGCGCACGAACTGCGGGAAGGTTTTGCGGTACTCCGTCCACCAGCCCTTCCCGTTGCTCTCCGACATGCTGACGAGAGCGTCAATGTACGGGTCATTCTTGCACCCGTATGCGTGCACCAGCTTGCGTAGCCGTTCTGTGGGGATTGCCGTGCGGCCTGCCTCGATGTGGCTGAGGTGCGGCGTTCCCATGCCAATGAGCTCGCCGCCCTTGGCGATGGATAGGCCCGCCGCCAACCGCAACCTCTTCAGTTCCACACCGAGTCGGCGCTGCCTCTCGGTGATGTGTGTTCGCAGTGCCACGTACGGGTTCCTCCAGAGGGTTCGGAACCCACAGTGTGCCCTGCGGAACACAGCGTGGTCTATCGAACGCTCTGTACGGTTGCAACTTAGCTGAAGCTGCATCTACCGTACGTGTTGTACCGATCACACAGGGGTGTCGGCGGCGTAGTCGTCAACGCGCCCTCAACCGCCCAACTCCGGAAGCGCACCGCCCGATTCACAGCCGCGGGGGCGGCAGGCCACCGGAGTGGGTAGCCCTCTCACTTACGAACGCCATGGAGCCTGTCATGGGAGTACGTGCCGAACCGGGAGCGCAGAGCACTCGTCTGGCCCTGCTGGACGATGAACTTCCGCATACCTATGTCCTGTTGACCCCCGCGAGCCAGATCGCGCCCAAGGTCTGTCGGGACTTCGTCACTAGCGTGCTTTCGGCATCGGAGTTGGCCGGGCTCGTGGACGCCGCCGCCCTGTGCGTATCGGAGTTGGTCACCAATGTGCACCAGCATGCCGTTGGGGACGCCCGGCTGACCGTGACCGTCGAGCCTGCCCGCGTGCGGTTCGCCGTGCACGATGAGGACCCCCGACTACCCGCACCACGCACGGCGACGACGGCCGACACCCATGGCCGCGGGCTGTTCCTGGTAGCGGCCCTCGCCGACCTGTGCGGGACGTCGGCCAGTGGCGAGGCCGGGGACGAGCCGGACGCTGACGAGCCGGGCAAGACCGTGTGGTGCGAGTTCAACGTGCCGTTGGGCGGCGCCTCGTGAGCGAGGTGGCGCCGGAGCACCCGGCGGCGCAGGTCGCCGAGATACTGCGATATGAGTTGGCGGCTTACGGGGTGTGGTCCCCCGAGCTGCGGGCCGAGGAGAGCGACGGTACGTACCGGCTCCGGGTGGCGGGGCCCATCCCGTTGGGGGCCGGGTTCGCCTTGCTGCGCGTGTTGGGGGACTACGAACGGTTGCTGAGGGCCGAACGCGCCCGGCTGAAGCGTGAGCAGCGGGCCGGGCGCCGACACGGTCAGCGAAGTTCCGAAACCGGCCCGATCTCGGAGTGGAATGAGGGGCCGGCTGGGTGGGAGTGACCACTAGGACGCGTACTCGGGTGGCAGTAGGCCCGGGGGGAGTGCCTCGGCGCCCATCAGGCGGATGCCCCGCGGAAGGTGGAGGATGGTGAGGCCAGGGAGGCTGGCGAGGGGCGAGACGTCGTAGGCGGTCTCGAAGAAGATGGAACCGTTCAGCTCCAGCCAGCGGAGTCCGGGGCAGAACGCGGGGAGCTTCGACAGGTCGGGGATCTCGCCGCCGAGGTTGATGAATAGGCGGCGGAGGCAAGGCAACGCGTGACCGGGCGCTAGGTGGTCGAGTGACGAGGCCGTGACGTCCAGGTACTCCAGTTGCCCGAGCGCGGTGACCGCGTCCCACTCCGCTTGGCTTGTGGGGCTGCTCGGTCCGAGAGCCAAGGTGCGCAGCAGCGGCCAGCGGGCGATGGCCTCACTGCCGCCCCTGGCGCGCGCGGTGAACTCGACGTTGAGGCCGATGAGCGGGGCCTCCGGTGGCAGTTGGTCCATGCTCCAGTCCCTGTCCTGGCGTATCTCCAGGTTGAGCGACCGGAGGAGGCGCAGGTTGCGTAGCGGGCTCAGGTCGATACGGTGCACGTCGAGCGCCAGGTCGGTCAGCGGCAGTCCGCTGAGTGGCTCCAGATTGTGAACCGATGGGCAGCGCTGGAAGCTGAGGGAGCGCAGCTTGCTCTGGCCCGCGAGGAAGCTCAGGTCCCGTAGCGTGTCGTGGTCCCGTACCCGCAGATGGCTGAGCTGGTGGCTGCGTACATAGGTGGCCAACGCCTCCGGATCGATGTCGCCGCGCGTCTCCAACCTCGGCCGCCCGCCGAGTTCGTGTAGCGCATGGAGGTGTTCGACCGACGTTGCCAAGTAGTACAGGCCATCCGGCTTGAGATGGGCGATGACCTCCCGTGCGTACTGCTGCGTATCGAAGCGCGACCAGGCCCACACCAGTTGCGACCGTACGGGGATGGAGTCGTGGTCCCGGAACTTGGCGAGTACCGGGAGGGCCGCGTCCGATTCGATATGTGAGGCCGTGACCGTTACGCGGGTGGCCTCCACGTCCGTCAGCCCCTCCGGACCTGGCAGCAGCTCCAGCACGAGGGGGCCCACCACCGCCAGTGCCCGCGCTGCCTCGTTCGTCGCGGGCGGGATGAGCCTCGCCGTACGCTCCTCCACCTGTTCCCGTACGCCGGGGTCCACCTCCGTCGCGTGTTCCAGGCAGGCCATCGCCAGCAGGTGGACGCGCATGCGGGTGTGGTCGTCCTCGGCCTGGTCCCCGGCCCGCACCAACTCGGTGAGGAGTTCCGCGCGTTCGCGGGGGCGGGCATGGGCGACCGCCATGCGGATGACGTCCTCCCACTGGTCGTCGGCCGCGTGGTCGATCAGGACGCCGATGTCCCACTCCTCGACCGCGCGCTTGGCGCCCAAGTAGTCCTGAAAGGTGCGGTGCACGAAGTCCACGGCACCCGGGCCGGGCTCGCGCAGCAGGCCGCTGCGGTGCAGTAGATGACGGAAGACCGCCGCCGCGTCGCCCTGGGCGGCAGCGGCGGGGACCGCGGGCAGCGCCTCGGCGATGATGCGCTCCGCGCGGTCGCGGTCCAGTTCGGTGCGGCCGTTGCGGATCAGCCAGTAGGCGAGCCGCTGGAGGAGTTGGACCTGCGGCTCCTCGTGCAGCTCGATGCCGTACGGACCGCTCATGTCGCGCTCCCGATCGCGCCGGGCGAGCAGCATCGACAGGGCCGCGTCGTACAGCTCCTTGCGGCCGTGCGGGAGGTAGCCGCGGCGGTCGCGGTGCAGGGCGCAGATCAGACCACACAGCAGGGGGTTGGTCGCGAGGCGGCCGAGGTCCTGCTTGGTGCGCACGGCGGTGAGTAGCGACTGCTCGTACGCGTCGAGGCGGATCGCCTCATCGCCTGCGCCACCGCCCGCGCCCGTGGCCGCTGCCTCTGAGCGGGCGGCCGTGTGCCAGCGGTTGATGAACGCCCTTACCTCGTCGCGGCCCATCGGCGAGAGCGTGAGCTCGTCAAAGCCCTCCTGGCCCAGCCAGTCATCGCGTACGGCGGAGGGGCGGGAGGTGACGAGGTAGCGGCTGTCGGGGTACGTGTCGAGCAGGTCGCGCAGCCAACGGCGGGTCTGCTCGCGCTCGCGCTCGGGGATCTCGTCGATGCCGTCGATGAGGACCAGGCCGATCCCAGCGCTGAGCACCCGGTCCGCCCAGCCGTCCGGCTGCGAGTCCGCGAGCGGGCAGCCCACGGCGGACAGGAAGCGGCCCGGGGTGGGGAGCCGGGCGCCGCCGCGGGTGAGGGTGCGTAGCGGGAGGACGAAGGGGATGCGGCCGTAGAGGTGCACCAGGCGCTCGTCGTAGTGCCGCCGCGCCGCGACCACCGCGAGCCACTGCACCAGCGTCGTCTTGCCGGACCCCGCGATGCCGCGGACCAGCACCCGGTCCCGGTCGGCTAGGGCTTGGTCCGCTGGGAGGGGGAGGGCGGTTTCGTAGGGGAGGGGGCCAGGAGTTTGCAGATTGCGAAGGGTCACCGGCCGGTTGGCCTCCCAGTCCGCCGTGCCCGCCCGCGTCGCCTGGAGGCTCAGGTACGTCGCGTCCAGCGGCCACCGGTCCGGGGACGACGTCAGGTCGATGCCGTAGATGGTGAGGGTGCCGTGCTTGCTGGCGATATAGCGGGCGTAGCGCTCCTCGAACTGGGCGTCGGCCGTGGCGTGCGAGGGGTGGCGCTCGATTAACGCGTCCACCTTCGCCACCAGCCCGGATAGCTGTTCGCTCTGCTCTACGAGGGTGCGCGCGACAAAGGTGGAGCGCTGTGTGAAGAAGTGCAGGATGTGCAGGCAGGCCGTTTCCAGGACGCTCCTGTAGAGCGTGGTTGCGTCGGCGCTGAGGTGGGTGGGGCAGCCCCCGTCGGGCGAGCCCTCGTTGAGGCGCTGCGCGAGGCTGCGTGGGCCGTGTCGTACGGCCTCGACGTCGCTGATGGTGAGGTCGCCCAGGCCATGCAGGGTGCGGGCCAGCGCGTCGATGACGGCGGTCTCATCGCCGGGTGACACCGGGCGCTCATGCGGGCCGGCCGATCGGATGCTCCTGCGTACCAGCTCGGTCGCGAGTTTGTGCAGGTCACGCTCGGTGAGGGTGCGTTTTTCGCCGCGGAAGGAGACCAGCGCGGAGACCCGTACCGGCTTGTCCACCAGCCCGGCGCCCGGCCCCTCCGCCACGAACAGCTTCTTGATGAGCGGCACGATCGCGCTCGATACCAACCGCGTGCCGATGGCTGCGGGCTCCACTCCCCGTCCCCCTTGTCTCCCCGTATCCCTGTGCGCCCCAAAGCTTTCCCGGCCCCCGGCCACCCCCCGTGCGCCCGGGCCATAGCCGCCGCGCGCCGCCGCTCGCCGTCGCGCGCACAGGCTACTGCCGGGCGGGGGCCGATGGTCCCGGAAGGGCCGGCGAAGGCCCAGGCCACAGGGCCCGCGTGGGGCGGGGAGGAGCGGTGCCCCGGTGACATGGGGCACAGGCGTCGTTTGGCCTACTAGGCCCGATAGCGGGTAGCGGAGGGGGCCGCCCGGGACCTTTGGCCTGGGCGAGCGGGGCCTTTCGCGAGGGTGGGGTGGGGCCCTTTCTCTTAGGGCGCGGAAGGCCCGAAAAGAAAGGGCAGGAGCGGGTTCGGTTATGCCTTTCGGCGGTGAGTGACGGGCTTTGTGGATGATCGTTCACGGTGCCGGGGAGTCATATTTCCCCGGCTTTCGCTACGAGATTGGATAGTAGAAGCGCCTCTTGGCAGAAAGCCGGGCCCGGGTTACCAAGGTAGAGCGATCCCGGTGCACAGCAATCGTTTCTCAGCCGGGACTGATTCATTTCCTGGATTTCCCCGGAGGTAGTTCCGTATGACGCAGCACACCAAGGCCACCCAGTCGAGCAAGTCGGTCCTGCGCACCCGCGCCACCGTGCTGGCCGTGGGACTCGGCGGCTCACTTGCGCTGGGGACCGGTGTGGCGCTGGCAGCGGCACCGCAGTCCGATGTGTTCCCCGTGGCTTCGGCCGGTTCGCTGGAGAAGTCGGTTCAGGCGCAGGCGGACGCGCAGCAGAAGGCCGCCGACGCGGCGAAGAAGGGCGAGAAGGACGGCAAGAAGTCCGGCAAGGACAAGAAGGCCGACCACCGCGGTAAGGGCAAGCACGCGGACCGCTCCAAGCGTGGCCCGCTGAATGCCGCCTCGTGGATCGCCCCGGTCGGCGACGTGCCGCTGAGCGCGCCGTTCGCGGCCGGCGGTGCCCGCTGGGCCCACGGCCACTCCGGTCAGGACTTCGTCGTCTCCGTCGGCACCTCGGTGAAGGCCGCCCACGGCGGCACCGTGGTCAAGGCTGGCGGCAACGGTGGCGGTGACGGCCCCGCGTACGGCAACGCCATCGTGATCAAGCACGGCGGCAACACGTACTCGCAGTACGCCCACCTTTCCAAGGTGAAGGTGAACGTGGGGGAGACCGTGCGCACGGGCGAGCAGATCGGCCTGTCAGGCAACACCGGTAACTCCTCCGGGCCGCACCTGCACTTCGAGGTCCGCACCGGCCCCAACTACGGCTCGGGCATCGAGCCGATGGGCTTCCTGCGTCACCACGGCGTGCGCTTCTGAGCCTGCCCGCGGGCTTGCACCCCATGCCTGACCTCATGCCTGACCTGCGGGTCCGCCTCCTGAGTGGTGCTCGATGCGCTGCTCAGGGCGGCGGCCCCCGCAATGAGCCGTCCTTCGTGACGGCTCCCCCGTGACAAGAGCGGCGGCCCGGTCGAAGAGACCGGGCCGCCGCTTTTTTGTCTGTGGTGTTGTCGGTCCGTGCGCAGGAGCGCGAGGGCTGCGTCCTTAGACGCGCTCGCGGTGTGGCGCCCAGCCGCCCGTGGGGCCGCCCGTCTCCGCGATGCCAAGCGGCCTCGCCAGGGCCGCGGAGAGCGCCGCGCACAGCGGAAGCTGGAGCGTGAACAGCGCGATGATCAGCATGACGAACCCGTAGTCCACGGCCTGGCCGACGCCATCGCCATCGGCCAGGGACTGGAGCACGCTGACGACCAGCAACACCACCGCGTACGCGACGGTGCTCTGCGCCGAGATCAGCCACCGGTGCGGGGTCGGCCGTAGCCGGGTCAGTACGCCGATGACCAGTGCGGCGGCCAGCGGAAAGAGGAGCGCGGAGGCGGTGAGCCAGTCCCCCGAGAACGTCTCCCACGAGCTGTCGCCGTCGTCGTCGGGATAGCCGCCCGCGTAGATCAACACGAACGACAAGAGCGCACCCACCACCCATGGACCGAACGAAGCCGCTACGGCGAACGTGGCTGCCTTGGGAAGAGGTGCGCTCATGAGTCGTGCCAATCGTCAAAGAATCAGACGGACGGCTTGGATACCGTGCAGTGCGTCAGTATCCGCCGTTGTTGCCAATCGTAGCCGCGGGGCAAGCCGGCTTAAACAGGCACAGCGGGCTGGCCTGCTTGCTGGTGTGCAGGAACTTCGTGTACGTCTTCATCGGGGACCGAGTGAATCCGCTGATGATGATCTCGTGGTCGGGCATCCGCTTGTGCCGACCCGAAATGTAGAAGTCGCCGCTGCGGCTGATCCGGGCGTTGTAGTAACCGGAAATGCTGCCGACGCCGCAATACGGGTTACCGGCCTCGGTGATGCCCCGAACCTCGGCGGACTTCGAGTTCTGCGACATCACGCGGAAGGACATCTTCTTTCCGCTCGCCGTCTTCTTCGCGACGAACTTGCCATTCGTCTTGTAGACGTGCGTCGTGCCGATGTGCTTGCTCCACGACGAGCTGCCCTGCGGCCAGTAGACGGTGCCGGTCAGATCGGTGCGGTGGCTCTTGCTGTCCGCCTTGCTGAAGCCGCGGTTGTCGCCCGCGTACTTGTAGCCCTTGGTGTACTTGCAGCCCGTTGGCGCGGTGACCCACTTGCTGCGGATGAAGGTGCGGTACTTGATCGTCGTGGAGTGGTACGACTTGGCCTTGGCCTCCGCCGACCGCGCGGCCGTCTCCAGCGCGGCGGTGTTGGCCGACTGCGGCACCTGAACGTTCAGGCTCCAGGTGTGCCCGTTGACCGGCACCTCGCCGGTCCGGTTGAACGTGGCCTGCTCGCTGTCCGTCCACTCGCTCGCCGGGGCCTTGGCCGTCGTGGCGATGCGGTACTCGCTGGCGGCACCGGGGCGAACCCGGGTGTCCCGCAGGTTGGTGCCCTGCGTGGTGCCGATCAACTCGCCGTCCCGGAACACCTGGTACCGGTCGGCGTCGCGCACGCCCGGCCAGGAGAGGTCAACGAACTTGGAGTTGGAGGCCCAGGCCGCCCGCGCGGACGCGGTGGAGGTGCTGGCCAAGGTGGTGCCGGCCAGCGTCGGCCCGTCGCTGCCCTTGCCCTTGAGCAGGGTGAAGTCGGTGGCCGCGCCCTTGATGTGGCGCAGCGCCTGCGGGGCCTGGCCGGCGCCGGTGAGGAAGCGGCCCTGCGCGGCGCTGAAGCGGTAGCCCGCGCTCGGGGCGGCGCCGGTTAGCGCGCTGCCCTCGGCGGTGTGGTGCGCGGCGGTGCGCGCGGCGTCCACCCCGGGCGCCTGCGCGCCATCGGTCAACGGGCTCGCCACCGCGCCGGTGGTGCCGCCCGTCACCAGGGCCAGCGGCAGCGCGACGGCCGCCAATGTCCTGGGCAGCGAACGGCGGGAGCGCGCCGCGCCGGTGGGCTGTGTCGGGTTGGTGGAAGAGGTGCGTATGGAGCGCATGAAGTGATGTCCCCCAGAATGCCCAGCGGCCTAGTTTCGGCCACCGCGGTATCGGTCGTGACGGGTCCAAATGCGACCGCGCCGCAGGTCACCCTATCTTTGTTGGCGCGTACAGGCCACGTATGGGGTGGCGGATAACCGGTGATGGCTGGGTGGGTGGGCGAGTGGTCGGCCGGCCGGCTGGCTGGGTTGCCGGGCGGCCGGCCAGTGCACCGGGTGGGCAGGTATCACGCGTTCGGGAGTAGGTGGCGGTAGCTGTTCGGGTGCTCGCGGAGATAGTCCGCGAAGGAGCGCGCGGGACTGCCGGTCAGCCGGGGCACCGCGTCGGAGACGGCGCTCATCTCGTTGGCGGCGATGGCCTCGTACGAGCTGACCCAGCCCGCTAGTTCCCAGGCCGCCGCGTCGTAGCCGGCCCGTGAGGCGTACGCCTCGTCGTGGCTCTCGGCGACGTAGCGGATCTCCCGCCCGGTCACGCGGCCCAGCGTGTCGGCGACCTCGGCAAGCGAGAGCGATACCGGGCCTGTGACGTCGTAGGTGACTCCGTTGTGCTCGCCAGCGTCGGAGGTCAGCACGGCCGCGGCGACCCCGGCGACGTCCTCGTGCGCCACCGCCGCGACCCTGCCCTCGCCCGCCGGGCCTCGGATCACCCCATCGTCGCTGGTCATCGCGGGGAAGGCGGCGAGGTAGAAGCTGTCCCGCAGAAAGGTGAAGGGCAGTCCGCAGCCGCGGATGTGCCGTTCGGTGTGCCAGTGGTCGCGGGCGAAGGTGAAGGTGGCGTCCGGCGCGGCGCCCTGGAAGGACACGTACACGATGCGCTGAACGCCCGCCGCCACCGCGGCGTCCACGGCGGTGATGTGCTCGCGCACCCGGTCCGCGCTCTCCCGGGCCGAGACCAGGAACAACGTGTCCGCCCCCTCGATGGCGCGGCGCATCGCCACACCGTCCCCGTATTCGGCGGCCGGCGCCGCAATCGCGCCCGGCAGGTCGGGGAGCTTGGCCGGGTCGCGGGCCAGCAGGCGCTGGCTGACACCTGCGGTGGCGAGCCGTTGCGCAACGCGCCCACCGATGCGGCCGGACGCTCCACTGACGGCGATGACTGGGGGCATGGCGGGTGAGTCCTCTCCTCGCGTGCGGTGAGTGCCAGTGTGCGCGCGACGGGTGCGCCGCGTGGCACTCGACGCGGCCCGGGCGCCGCCGTCAGACCCCCGTGCCACGATCGGACGCGTGCGGCGTCACCTCGGGCGGGGCCGCACACAAGCGCAGGATCAGTCGGGCACGTGGATGATCAGCTTCACTTCGGTACCTCGATGATCGGGATCGCTTCGGTACGTGGACGGTCAGGACCAGTTCGGTGCATGGACGGTCGGGATCGGTTCGGTGCGTGGATGATCGGGATCAGTCCGGTACGTGGACGGTCGGGATCAGTCCGGTACGTGGATGATCGGGAAGCTGCCCGTGTTGGTGGGGGCGGAGTCCGGGAGCCACAGCAGCGCGACCGCGCCTCCCCGACCCCCCTCCGCGGTCGGCTCCGCGTTACGGAAGGTGAGGCGGGCGCCAAGAACCCGGGCCTGCCCTTGGGCGATGGTCAGGCCCAGGCCGTGGCCCTTGCCGGAGCGGTCGCTCGCCCCGGTGCGAAAGCGGCTCGGCCCCTCCTTCAAGAGCTCATCGGGGAAGCCAGAGCCGTGGTCGCGGACCCGGATCATCCGACCCTCGATGGTGACCTCGAACGGCGGCTTGCCGTGTTTGGCCGCATTGGCGAGCAGATTGCCGACGATGCGCTCCAGCCGGCGCGGGTCGGTGGTCACATAGGCGTCCCATATGACCGTGATGCGCGCCTCGGGTGCCACCATCCGCACCCGGCGGGCGATGAACTCGCCCAGCTCGATGTCCTCAAGCTCCGCACGCTCGGCGAAGCCGTCGAGTCTGGCCACCTCCAGGACGTCCTCGACCAGCGTGCGCATGGCCTGAGCTCGGTCCCGTACCAGCTCGGTGGGGCGGCCGGGCGGCAGCAGCTCGGCCGCGGTGAGCAGCCCCGTGACGGGGGTGCGCAGCTCGTGCGCGATATCGGCGGTGACCCGGCGCTCGGCCTCAAGACGTTGCCGTAACGCGTCGGCCATGCCATCGATCGCACGGGCCAACTCGTCGGTCTCGTCCCGTACGCGCCCGCCGATCTCCTCCCTTACCCGTACCTGGCTGTCGCCCTCGGCGACCTTGCGGGCCGCGGCGGCGGCCTTGCGCAGCCGGCGGGAGAGCTGGTCGCCGATGAGTACGCCGAGTGCCACGCCGCCGAGCACGACGGCGAGCGAGCCGACGACCAGCACCCGATCGAGGTCGTCCAGGACGGCGAAGCGGTCCAGGAACTGGCCGTGCACCGACAGCACCCGGCCATCGCTGACCGGCACCGATGCCCACACCTCGGGCGTGCCGGAGCCGTTGTCTTGCAGGTAGGTTGCGCGCAGGCCGCGCGTGGCCTCGTCCTTGAGCTGTTGCGGCAGCGCGGGGTCATCCAACTTGGCCTGGAACAGCAGCCGATGTGTGGACTCGTAAAAGCGCTGCGCGACCTGTACGCGCTCGTCCATGACGTCGCGGCTGTTGTCGAGCATGGACACGCGGGCGGCGTTGTGCACGACGAGGCTGAGCGAGGTGGCGATCAGGGCGCCCACGCAGGCGATGGCCAGGCTGACCTTCCAGCGCAGCCCGGTGCGAAAGGCGAACCTGGCCATGTGTCAGCCCTTGAGCTTGTAGCCGAAGCCGCGGACCGTCTCGATCCGATCCTGACCGATCTTGCCGCGCAGCCGCTGCACATGGACGTCCACGACACGGGTGTCGCCGCCCCAGCCGTAGTCCCACACGCGCTCAAGCAACCGATCGCGCGAGAGCACGGTGCCGGGCGCCGCCGAGAACTCAAGCAGCAACCGCATCTCGGTCGGCGTCAGCGCCACCGGTACGCCGCTCTTGCGGACCTCCATGCCCTCCGGGTCCACCTCCAGGTCACCGAAGCGCAACGGCCCCTCGCCACCCCCGGCCTCCGCCGACCGCGCCGCACCGACGCCACCGGGGCCGCTGGCGTGCCCGAAGCGGCGCAGCACGGCTCGGATGCGGGCAACGAGCACGGCGCCGTCGAACGGCTTGGTGACGTAGTCATCGGCGCCCGCCTCCAGGCCGAGCACCACATCGATGGAGTCGGCGCGAGCCGACAGCATGATCACCGGCACCGTGGACTCATCGCGGATACGACGGCACAGGCTCACCCCGTCCAGGCCAGGCACCATCACATCGAGCAGGGCGATGTCCGGCTGGTTCGCCCGGAACCGCTCCAGGCCGGTCAGCCCGTCAGGCGCGGCCGTCACGACGAAGCCGTCTCGCTCCAACGCGAGCTGGGTGGCCTCGCGGATCACGTCGTCGTCCTCAACGAAGAGGACGTGGGTTTCCGCCACGGTCGCCGTCAGCCTTCCGTTCCGTCGTCGTCACTGGGCAGGTCGTCGTCGTCCACGGTCTTGCTGAAGTCTGTGTGCGTACGTCCGGACTCGGCAAAACGCTGCCCGGACCAGCGGTAGTGGATGACGTCCTCGCCCGAAGGGCAGCACAGCGCGTCCCCAGCGTCGTACACCTGCTGGGTGACGCGTAGCTCGTTCTTTTCGATGTCGGTAAAGACTGGTGCCTGCTCGGAGAGGAAGACGTTCGTGTAGTCCTTGCCCACCTTGCGGTAGACGTACGAGCCGATGCCGAAGCCATCCGCGCAGGTCATCACGTTGACGACCACATCGGCCACGGATGCGCCGGTCAGCTTGCCGTAGCTGACCTCCACCGGGTACTCGTCCTTGCCGCAGGGCTTGAGATCCCGCTTGAGGTCCTTATCGACCTTCGGGTCTGCCTTGATCAACGCTACGGGGTCCACCTTGGCCGGCGACGGCGCCGCGGACGAAGTGGTACTGGTCGAGGGAGCGGCGCTGTCCCGGGAGACGGTCTCGCGCTTCGCCTCGCCTTCCTTACGCACGCCATCGCTGGCGGTGTTGCATCCTGCCAACACCAGGCCGGCCGCGGCGGCGAACGCCGCGACCGTGCCCCCGGTGAACAGGACGGTCTTGCTGGGAGCCGCCTTGATCAGGCCGCGCACCTGTCCTGCCCCCGATCGTGGCGTTCGCTGTGCTCGCTTCGGTCGCCGTGCTCGTGGCCGGTGCCGGAGTTAGAGGCAGCGCCGGTGCGTACGGTACGTCGGTCCCGGTCGGCGCGCACGGCCAACACCGGGGCGCGGCCCGAGCGCTGGTCCTGCGGCTGCCGCTGGCGGACCACCCCGGGAAGCGGGGCTGCGCTGGTGAGCGGGTTTGCGCTGGTGCTCACACCGCGGCGTCCGCCGACGCTCGCGCTCAGGTGTGCGGCGATGCGCGGGCTCGCTTGTGCGGGGATGCGCGGGGCCGCTTGTGCGGGGATGCGCGGGGTGCTGGTCTTCGGGCGGGCGCTGACGCCGGGGCCCCCGTTGACGCGGGCGTTGGCGCCGGCGCTCGCGCTCACCGTGCGCTGCGCGGCGCTCCCGGTCGCGCGGGCGTTCGCGCTGCTGCCGTGCGCGCGGATGCCCACGTTGTCGGCGCTGCCGCTGTCGCTGCTCGGGCAGCCGCGCCCCTGGCGCTCGGCGCGCTCCAGCGCGATGGCATCCAGGTCACGGCTCTCCAACTCCTGCCGCAGCCGGGCCAGAGCACGGTGCAGCGTGCTCTTGACGGTGCCGGTGGACATGCCCAGCGCCTCCGCGGTTTCCTCGGTGCTCATCTGTTCCCAGTGTCGCAGCACGACAACGCTGCGTTGCTTCGGAGCCAGGCACGAGAGGATGTCCATCAGCAGCTCACGGTCCGCGTGCTGCTCGGTGCCGTCCTCGACGCGCGCGTCCGGCAGCTCCTCGGTGGGCACCTCATCCAGCTTGCGGGCGCGCCACCACTCCGTACGCGTGTTGATCATGACACGACGGAGGTAGGCGTCGGCCAGTGACTTGTCGGCGATGCCGTCCCAGCGGCCGTATGTGCGTACCAACGCGGTCTGGAGAAGGTCCTGCGCCTCGATCGGGTCGGGGACTAGCCGGCGGGCGCTGCGAAGCAACGCGTCCTGCCGGTTCCGCACGTAGTCCTCGAAATCCAGTACCTCGCCGCTGCTGGCCATCGCGCAGCCTCCATTCCACGGTGTTCCCCACGTCACGCCACCGGTCAAGTGGCCTGTTACCGAAGAAGCTACGGAGGCGCTGTTGCGGCATCCCGTACGACAGCACTGCCGCAGGTGCACAGCTACCCATAGGTTCTGTAACAGTGGCCGCCAAGGCTCCGCAACACGCCGCCGAGCTCACGGCCCGCGCCCGCGCCCTTACGCAGTGCTGCACGCGGCGGCAAGCCGGGCACGCTGACTCGACCAATGCCCGGCGGCAAGCCCGGCGAGCCCGGCGGCAAGCCGGGCGCGCTGGTCTGACCGTTGGGTCGGATCAGGACTGCGGGAGTCGGTAGACGCCACCGGCGAGAGGCTCCACCAGGCCATCCGCCACCAACCCGTCCAGCGCCCGGGCCCGCTGCACCGGCTCGTGCCAGACCTGGTCGAGCGCCGTCTGCGGCACGGGGGTGACCGCGTCTCGCAGCACCGCGAGCAGCTTGCCGCGAACCTGGCGGTCCGTGCCGGCGTACGTCTGGCCGCGGCGCGGCGGCCCCTCGTGCGCGGGTGAGCCGGCCAACCGCCAGGCGCAGCGCGTGGCGATCGGGCACCGCCCGCACTCGGGCCCGCGTGCGGTGCACACCAGCGCACCCAGCTCCATCGTCGCGGCGGCCCAGCGCGCGGCGGTCGCCTCGTCGTCGGGCAGCAGTGAACGGGCCAGCTTGCGCTCGGCGGCGGTGGTCGCGTTCGGCGGATACTGCTTGCCGCTCACGGCCCGCGCGAAGACGCGGCGGACGTTGGTGTCGAGCACCGGGTGGCGTTGCCCGTACGCGAAGGAGGCCACGGCCGCCGCGGTGTACTCGCCGACGCCGGGCAACGCGAGGAGTTGGGCGTGCTCGCGCGGTACGTCGCCACAGTGCCGCTCCTTTATGGCGGAGGCGGCGGCGTGCAGCCGCAGCGCGCGGCGCGGATAACCGAGACGGCCCCAGGCGCGGACCGCTTCGCCGGGCGGGTCGGCGGCCAGGTCGGCGGGGCGCGGCCAGCGGGCCAGCCACTGCTCGTACACCGGGAGCACTCGGCTGACCGGCGTCTGCTGGAGCATGAACTCGCTGATCATCACCCCCCACGGCCCTGCCTCGGGGCGCCGCCACGGAAGGTCGCGTGCGTGCGTGTCGAACCAGGCGTTGACGGTGGTGTGCAGGGCTGCGGTCGGGTTGGACTCGGCGGCTTCCGGGGCGTGCGGCGGTTGCGCCGCTGGCTCGGTTGACTCCGAGGTGCTCGGCGCGTGCTCGGCGGACTTTGGGGCTTCGACGGATGGCGCGGGTGTGACAGTCATGGCACAACCGATCCTGGCACGCTCCCGGCTCGCGACGAAACGGCCCGCGCCGGGCGGGCGGGTGACGGCCCGCGCCGGGCAAGCGGGTGCGGCGAAACCGCCGGACGGACCATCGAGCACACCGGCGGGCTTGTGTGTGTCGGCGCGTCGGCGCGTCGGCTGGGGCACGCGGTGGGTACGCGGCAGGAGGTGCGCGGGCTGCGGTGGGGTACGTACCGGGGGATGAGGCCGGGGCGCGGTGAGGTACGTACCAGCGTCACGGCGAGTCGCGGCCGGAGCACGTGGTGGGTTCGGCGGGATGAAATCGTGCCCGGAAAGCCGTGTCCGGGCAGATCATGAGAAAAGTCGGCCCGGAATGCGGCGGGTACTGGCGGGTCTCCTAACGGATCTCTCGTAGGATTTCTGCGTGGGATCTCTGCGCAATCCGATCGGTCCGCTCCCTTCCTCCATCTACTGGCGGCGAAGGGCAGTTGCGCTGTCCCTCGCCGCGCTGCTCTTCGTGCTGGTCATCTGGGCCGTCAGCCTGGGTGGCGGCGATGGCGGTGGCAAGGACAACGCCAAGGGCAACAGCGGCGGTAACGCCACCACCACCATCACGCCCGGGCCGTCCGCGTCCACGCCCGTCAACAGCCAACGGCCGGGCGGACGAGACGAATCGGAGGAAGGGGACGACAGCGGCGGCTCCGGCGGCGACGCCGGCTCCAGCGGCAGCAACAACGCCGGCGGTACGGGAGGTACGGGCGGCAGCGGCGGAAACGCCGGCAGCTCTTCGGGCGGCTCCGGCGGCAGCGGCACGACGGGCGCGACCGGGGGACTCGGCATCGGCGACGGCGCGTTGGAGCCGTCCGACTCGACGCTGGGGGACTGCGAGGCGGGTGCGGTGGAGTTGACGCTGCGAAGCGTCAAGAACTCCTACGAGCCCGGCGAAAAGCCCGAGTTCGAACTCATCGCGAAGAACTCCGGTGACGGCGCCTGCAAGCTGGACCTCGGCCGGGCGTCGGCGGCGCTCACCATCACGGACGCAGCGGATGACCACGTATGGGCATCGGATGACTGCCCGCGCGGGAGTGCGGTGTCGCTGGTACGGGTGCCGGGTGACGGCAAGATCAAGCGCATGGTGGAGTGGGACCGCAAGGTCACCCAGAGCAACTGCGCATCCCCCTCCGGTACCGAGTCGGCCAAGGCCGGCACGTATCTGGTAGAGGCCAAGGTGGAAGGTCTCGGCACGGCCCGCGTCTCCTTCGTCCTGGCGAAGGACTAACTGAGGCCCGTTAGGGCCGGGGACGGGTTCCCGTGGGGGCCGGGGAACGGGTGCCCGTTGGGGCCGGGAGGCGGCGCCCGCCAGTGCCCGTGGGCCGGCGGTCTGCAACCGACGGTTATGGGGCGACTAGGCCTGTTTCGTAGGCGATGATGACGAGTTGAACCCGGTCGCGTGCGTCGAGCTTGGCGAGCAGCCGCGTCACGTACGTCTTGGCGGTGGCGATGCTGATGGAAAGCTCGGCGGCGACCTCGGTGTTGGACCGGCCGCTTCCGATCAGGGTGAGCACCTCGCGTTCTCGATCGGTGATGCCGGTGACCTCGCGCCGGGTCCCCCGTGCCGACCCGGTGCCGCCGCGCCGTGCGCCGGCCGGCTGCCCAGGCCGATCGGCGAACTCCTTGATCAGGCGGCGGGTGACGCTCGGCGCGAGCAGCCCGTCCCCGGCGGCGACGACGCGGATGGCCGCAAGGATGTCGTCCAACGCCATGTCCTTGACGAGAAATCCGGCGGCTCCGACGCGAAGCGCGCCGTAGACGTAGTCATTGTCGTCAAAGGTGGTCAGGACGATGACATGGGCTCTGCTGGGGCCCGTGGTGATGCGCCGAGTGGCCTCGATACCGTCCATGCCGGGCATCCGAATGTCCATGACCACGACGTCGGGTTCCACGGCCTCGGCCAACTGCACGGCCTCGGCGCCGTTGCCGGCCTCTCCGACGAGTTCGAGGTCGGGGGCGTCGGTGATGACCATGCGCAGCGCGGCACGGACCAGGGGCTGATCGTCGGCCAGTACGACGCGGGTGGTCAACGGGTCACCGCCGCGGTACGGGCTGCTGCCAAGGTGGGCTGTGCGGGTGGGGACTTGGCTGGTATGGGCTGGGCCGGTGCGCTGAGGGGCTTGGCGGGGGCGGGGAGGGGGAGGCGGGCCAGCACGCGGAAGCCGCCGCCGGGGCGCGACTGGGCGGAGAACTCGCCGTGCAGGAGGCCGACCCGTTCCCGCATGCCGAGGAGGCCGTACCCGTGCCCCGCACCGGGGGCCCTGCCGTGCTCGTGCGCGGAGAACAACCGGGGGAATCCGGCGCGCCCATCGCCGCGTCGGTCGCCGTGCCTGTCGCCGCGTCCCGCGCTGCACATGCCGGCCTCGCTTACCTCACCCGCCCCACTCACCGTGACGTCTTCCCCGTCGATGACCTCGATGGCCAACGCGTCGGGTTGGCAGTCGATGGCCACCCGGCAGGAGCGCGTGCCGGCATGGCGTACCACGTTGGTGACCGCCTCCTGAACGATGCGGTACGCGGACATATCGATCTCTGGGGGGAGCGGGCGCGGGACGCCCCGCCACCGGACCTCGACCTGAACGCCCGCGGCCGTCGTCGTCGCGGCCAGCCGCTCAATGGCTGCAAGACCGGGCCCTAGGCCGGTTGCCGCACCTCCCACCGCCTCTCGGTCTGCCCCGTCCGGACCCTCGTCCGCCGCCCTCGCACCTGCCCGGTAGGCGGCCTCGCCCGCGGCGTGCGTCGCCTGCTGATGGGTGGTCGAGTCCGGTGGCTGCTGGTCGGGCTCGGCCGCCTGACGGAGCGCGCCGAGCATCCGGCGTAGCCCGGACAGGGTCTCCCGTCCGGTGGTTTCGATGGCGCTCAGCGCATCGCGTGCCGCTGCCGGCTGGGAGTCGATGACCCGGCGTGCCGCGCCGGCCTGGAGGGCGACGACGCCGATGCTGTGCGCGACCATGTCGTGCAACTCGCGGGCGATCCGCAGCCGTTCGGCGGTGACGGCCTGCGCCGCCACCTGGGCGCCCAACTTCTCGGCGTACTTCGTGGCCTGGTGCGCGGAGTTGCCGATGAGCCACGCGATGACCGTGGTCATGGCCACGAGCAGCTCCGTCGAGGTGCCGACGTGCCAACCGAGCAGCGTGCGCGTGGCCAGATAGCCGGCCAGCACGGCGAGCGACAACGCGGCGGCAACGATCCCCGTTGCGCGCGGCCGGGTGGCCGCGATGAAGCACACCGCCACGTCCACCGCCAGGAATTGCAGCAGCGGGATCTCTCCCACGCTCAGCGCTATCGGCGCGGTGGCGGCGGCGGTGAGCAGCAGACACAGGGCTGTCAACGGTCGGCGGTGCAGCAACCCCCCACCGACCAAGGTGAGCGCGCTGGCCACCGCGAGCGAGATCCAGCCCTCCCACTGGACGAGCGGGGCCCCGATGCGCTCGGCGGCTTCCCCCTCACCGGGCAACCTGACGCGCATCAACAGCGTGAGGGCCGTGCCCGCCCACCAGGCCAGGGCCACCCAGACGCTTGGCGGCACCTGCTTGAACCGGGGCGGCGGCGGTATGGCGGACATGCGCCGATGGTAGCTACGCGGTCCTCGCCGAACATCGAACCGTGGTTGTACAGCCACGGTCGCCCCCCTTGGCGGCGCCATCGACGGTACGGTCACGCCGGCGCAGCTGAGCCGGCGGGTAGGGGCGTCGGCGGCAGTTCCCACCGGACCTCTTCCTCCTGCCGATGCGCGGTGGGGGCCAGCCCGGCCGCGGCAGCGACGGCAGCGGACGCCCGGTGGTCCGGATGGATGTGGGCGAAGATGGCCTGCACGCCGTGCCGCTGCAAGCAGGCGATCAGCCCGCGGGTCGCCTCGGTGGCAATCCCCCGACGCTGCCACGGAGTTCCCACCACCCAGGCGATCTCGGCCGCAGCGGCGCGCCGGCCGGTGGCGATCGTTGCCTGTACGGTGCCGACCAGGCGCCCTTCATCGCGGAGTTGGATCACCCAGTTGCACCAGGTCTCGGATGGCTCGGGCGAGCCGGCGACCAGGCGTTCGTACCGGGAGCGCAGAGCAGGCGGGGTGTGCGGGGCCCCGCCGATGAACGTGTGCAGCTTCGGATCTGACAGCACCTCGGCCATCTCGGCCGCATGCTCGACGGCAAGCGGCAGCAGATGCAGCCGGCCGGTTCGGATGGCCCTCAAACCCACGGCTTGCACGCTGTCTCCTGTTTGCATGCCCGACACCTTTGATCTGCGTCTTCGGTCTGCGTCTTCGGACTGGGTTTTCAGTCTGGGTGTTCAGTCTGGGTGTTCGGTCTGGGTGTTCGCTCGGGGTCTTCGATCCGAGTCGTTTCGGCAGCGGATTGCCTTCCCGAGATTACGGTGCTGCCAGCACCCTGCACGGACGACCGGTCCAAGGCGCGAGAACGCACAGCCGCGACACAAGAACGTACGGCCGCCCGGCCGCAGTGACACCAGGAGATCGAAGACCCCATGCCGACCGCCCACCTGCCCACCGGCCATCGGATGGCCACCCGGCCCCGCGCCGCGCTCGCCATGGCGCCCGACGCGGCCGATGGCATCCTCGACGCGGGATCGCTGGCCGCGCTCGCCGAGCTCACCGAACTCGCCCCGCTGCCTGCCCTCACCGACCTCACGACGGCACGCGCCCGCCGGGTGCTCGCCGACACCGAACTGCTCATCACCGGGTGGGGCTGCCCGTCCATCGACGAGCGGGTGTTGGCCATCGCGCCGAGGCTGCGGGCGATCGTGCACACGGCCGGTTCGGTACGCGGCCACGTCGGCAGCGCCTGCTGGGAGCGCGGCATCGAGGTTTCCTCCGCTGCGACGGCCAACGCGCTGCCGGTGGCCGAGTACACGCTCGCCATGATTCTGCTCGCCAACAAGGGGGTGCTTGAATCCGCCCGCGACTACCGCGCCGCCCGCGCCCGCGAGCACTGGCAGTATGCGGGCCCTGGCCAGGGCAACTATCGGCGCACTGTCGGCGTCCTCAGCGCGTCGCTCATCGGCCGTCGGGTGATCGAACTGCTGCGCCCGTACGACCTGGAGGTGCTGCTGTACGACCCGTACGTGAGCGGGAACGAGGCGGCGGCCCTCGGCGTACGGGCGACCGGGCTCGCTGAACTCTTCGCGCTCAGCGACGTGGTGAGCGTGCATACGCCGCTGCTGGCTGAGACGCGCGGGCTGGTCAGCCGGGAACTGCTTGCAGCGCTACGGCAGGATGCCACTCTCATCAACACCGCGCGCGGCGCGGTCGTGGACCAGGACGCCCTGACCGAAGCACTCCTCGCGGGCCGCATCAGGGCGGTACTGGACGTCACTGACCCGGAGGTACTGCCACCTGACCACCCCCTGTGGACCTGCGACAACGTGCTGCTTACGCCGCACATCGCCGGCTCCCAGGGCGCAGAGCTGAGACGCCTGACGGACCTGGCCATCAGTGAGGTACGCCGCTGGGCGCGCGGCGACACCTTCGCCCATCGGATCGCCCCCGACCGCGCAACGTTCCTGGCCTGACCCGGCAGCCCGCAACCCCGGCAGGCACAGCAGCCCCAGAAGCCGCCGAATCTGCCGGCGGCCCGGCAGCCCCCGCAGCCTTCGAAGCTAGCCCCCCGCGATAACGCGGAGCGGCCCAGCGGCGAGCTACACGTACCGCTCCAGGATGGACGATTCCGCCAGTCGCGACAGGCCCTCGCGGACCGAGCGGGCGCGGGCCTCACCGACGCCATCGACCATTTGGAGGTCATCCACGCTGGCGGCGAGCAGCTTCTGTAGGCCGCCGAAGTGCTCCACCAGGCGTTCGATGATCGCGCCTGGTAGCCGCGGGACCTTGGCCAGGAGGCGGTAACCGCGGGGTGAGACCGCCGAGTCGAGGGTCTCGGGCGAACCGCTGTACCCCAGGGCGCGGGCAACGACCGGCAGTTCGAGGAGTTCGGGGTGGGTGAGCGCGTCCAGTTCGGCGAGCGCGTCGGCGACCGTACGGGAGCGCTTGGCGGTTGGCTCGGGCACGTAGTCGCGTACGACCAGCTCACGTTCCGGTTCGACGCCGGCGATCAGCTCGTCGAGCTGGAGGGAGAGCAGCCGTCCATCGGTGCCCAGCTCCACCACGTACTCGGCGATCTCGGTGGCGATGCGGCGGACCATCTCCAGCCGCTGGGCGACCGCCGTCACGTCCCGGACCGTCACCAGGTCCTCGATCTCCAGTGCGGAGAGCGTGCCAGCGACCTCGTCCAAGCGGAGCTTGTACCGCTCCAAGGTGGCCAGCGCCTGGTTGGCCCGCGAGAGGATCGCCGCGGAGTCTTCGAGCACTCGGCGCTGGCCGTCCACGTACAGCGCGACCAGTTGCATGGACTGGCTGACCGAGACCACGGGAAAGCCCGCCTGGATGGAGACCCGCTGCGCCGTGCGGTGCCGGGTGCCGGTCTCCTCGGTGGGGATCGATGCGTCGGGCACGAGTTGGACGCCCGCTCGCACGATCTTGGTGATGTCCTTGTCGAGGATCAACGCGCCGTCCAACTTGCACAGCTCGCGCAGTCGGGTCGCGGAGAACTCGACATCGAGCACGAAGCCGCCGCTGCACATTGACTCGACGGTCTTGTCGATGCCCAGGACGATGAGTCCGCCGGTGTTGCCGCGGAGAATGCGCTCAAGGCCGTCCCGCAGCGCCGTGCCTGGCGCCACCGCGCTCAGGGAGGCGCGCATCAGACGATCGGAACCGGAGCTTCCACCGGCCCTGCCGGGAGCTGTCGCCCGGTCGTTGGCTGCCACTGCACTCCTCCGTCGCCAGATCTGGTCGGTGCCGCAGGCCGCCCTGCCGGATGTACGTCGATTGGGTACGTACGGGCGTGCGGGCGAGACCAGGGCAAAGTCTACCGGCGGTCGGACGACTCGCGGGGGGCCTGGGGCGCCTCTTGCCGTGGTCGCTTAGGCAAAGCGCGCAACGCTTCCCCGATGTCGGCCACCTCAAGCACCCGCATACCGGGCGGAATCTTCCCCGGATCGCTGGGCACCAGGGCGTGGGTAAAGCCCAATCTGGCCGCCTCGGAGAGTCGGCGCTGCACTCCGGTCACCCGCCTGACCTCGCCTGCGAGGCCCACCTCGCCGATCGCGACCAGGTTCATCGGCAGTGGCGTATCAGTGGCGGCGCTGGCCAGAGCGAGGGCGATGGCCAGGTCGGCCGCGGGCTCGGTGAGTTTCACGCCGCCGACCGTCGCGCTGTAAATGTCGCGCTTGCCGAGGGCGTTGATGCGACCGCGCTGTTCGAGCACCGCCAGCATCATCGACACGCGGGAGGTCTCCAGGCCGGAGGTGGTGCGGCGGGGCGAGGGAATTTGGGTGTCCACGGTGAGCGCCTGCACCTCGGCCACCAGCGGGCGGCGACCCTCCAAAGTGACGGTCAGACAGGTGCCGGGCACGGGCTCGGCACGGCGGGTGAGGAACAGGCCCGAGGGGTCGGTCAGCCCGGTGATGCCCTCGTCGTGCAACTCGAAGCAGCCGACCTCATCGGTGGCCCCGTACCGATTTTTGATGCCCCGTACCAATCGCAGCCGCGCGTGTCGGTCGCCCTCGAAGCTCAGGACCACGTCCACCAGATGCTCAAGGAGCCGGGGACCAGCGATGCTGCCGTCCTTGGTCACATGGCCGACCAGGACCGTTGCCAACCCCCGCTCCTTGGACGCGCGAATCAGGGCGCCCGCAACCTCACGTACCTGCGCTACGCCGCCGGGCGCGCCGTCGATCTCCGGCGACGCCACGGTCTGTACCGAGTCCAAGACGAGGAGGGAGGGCTTGACCGTGTCGAGATGGCCAAGGACCGCCGCGAGGTCGGTCTCGGCAGCGAGGTAGAGATGTTCGGAGAGCGCGCCGATCCGGTCGGCCCGCAGCCTGACCTGGCTCGCGGACTCCTCAGCGGTGATGTAGAGCGTGCGGTGCTCTTCGGACGCGGCCTTCGCTGCGACGTCGAGCAGCAGCGTGGACTTGCCGACGCCCGGCTCTCCTGCGAGCAGCACGACCGCGCCGGGCACCAGACCGCCACCGAGCACCCGGTCCAGCTCAGCGACGCCGGTGCCGCGGACCGTGGCCTGGCGGCTGTCCACCTGGCCGATGGGCACCGCGGCGGAGGTGACCCGGCCGGGCGCCGTCGTCCGCACCGCGGGGGCGGCGCCGAACTCCGCGATGGTCCCCCACGCATGACACTCCGGGCAGCGGCCGAGCCACTTGACCGTTGTCCAGCCGCACTCACTACAGCGGTAGGAGGGGCGGTCCTTGGCGGACGATCGCGAGCTACGGGTGGCCATGCGCTTCACCGTAACGGTGCGCACTGACATCGTCGGTCGGAGGGTGGGCGGCAGCGGGGTGCGGGAGCTGAGGCGGGGAGCGGTCGCGGGCTGCTGACGGGATGGAACGGGGCGCGACGGGATGCGACGGGGTGCGACGGGGTGCGACGCGGTGCAGCTGGGGGGAAGAGCCAGACGCATATGTCAAGGTCAGGCCCTAGGAATCACGCTAGGTAAGAATTCTGTCCCCTTTCGAGGGAGATGGTCACCCGTACGAGTTAAAGGTGGCCGTGGCAGGTGGGTGACCCGGTGTGATCCCCCTACCGTCGCCAGGTGATGAGCAGCAGGCCCGAGCACCCCATGCATCCCACCGGCGCACACCGCGCACAACGACGCGGCGCGCACGCTCCCCGTACCGTTGCCGAGCGCCCTCCCGCATGCTACGAGCCCTATTTGGACGGCTTGTTCACGTACTGCCTGTCCGTGCTGTGCGACCACGACGCCGCGACCGCCGCCCTCGGCGATGCGCTCGTGGTCGCGGAGCGCCGGCGGCAGCGTGGACGGGCCACCGGGTTCACGGCCAAGGACAGCGGTCCGTGCGACGCCGAACCCGAACCGGCCGCGCCGGCGCACCCCGCGATCCTGACGCCCGAGGAAGCCCTGATGGCAGAGTTGCCGGGGCTGCCGGGGCTGCCGGGGCTGCTGGGGACGCCGGGGACGCCGGAGAGGTCCACGCCGCACCGGCGAACCGGGTCGGCCGGGCACACCAAGCGCTCCGGCACCAACGACTCCGGACTGCGCCGCCCTTGGCTGTACGCGCTGGCCCGCTGGGCCTGTCTGTGCAGGCTCACCGAACTGCGAGCGGAGCACGCGGGCACGTCCCGTGGCCGGTCCGCCCGCCCCACGCACACTCCGCACGTCTCCACCGCTCCCGCCCAGCGCCGCCGCGACCTGGTCGCGCTCGCCTGGCCGGAGGCCGCGGGCACCACCCCCGAGCAGCGCGAGGCGCTGGAGCTCGCGGTGCGCCATCAACTCTCACCGCACGAGGTCGCGGCCGTCGTCGGGCTCGACCCGGACGACACCAGGGCACTGCTCGCCAGCGCAGCCTGCGAGGTGGAGCGCACGCGCGCCGCGCTCGCCGTCGTGGAACTCGGCCGCTGCCCCACCGTCTCCCGGTTGGCCGGCGACGCGCAGGTGCTGCTGTCCGCGGCGCTGCGGCGTGAGCTCGTACGCCATGTCGATGACTGTGGTCAGTGCCGCAGGACCGCGGAGCGGGCCACGGCGGGCGGGCCCTGGCCGGGCACGGCCGCGGCCCCCGCCGCGCTGCCGATCCTGGAGGCGCCGCGCGCCGCGGTGTACGCCGCGGTGCAGTGCGGGTTGCGTGCCAGGCCGGCGCGGTCCGCGGCCCCCGGGCCGCGCTTCGACCGGCGCGGCTTCCCGATCGACCCGAAGGACCGCGCCGCTCGGCGCAGTCGGCTCCGCAGCCGCGCGGTCACCACGACGGTCGTCGCAACCGTGGTGGCCGCACCGGTGCTCGCGCTGTGGGCCGCCTACCGCGGTGCCCCGCCGACCGGCGAGAGCCAGGCGGGCACCGGCGGGGTGTCCGCACCCGAGCGGGACGACCTAGGCGGCCAGCCGTACGAGAAGGCCGGCAACGCCCACGGGGAGAACCACCCCGATGGGAAGGCGGGCCGGAGCTCATCCGACGTGTCGATCGATGCGGACGGCTCCAACGGCGAGCGGCCTGGCAAGCGGGACCAGTCGGGCAAGGTGCCTGCGGCGAGCCCGTCCGGCGCGCCAGGCACCGGTACTGACCAGCGTCCGCCGGAGCCCGGCACAGGGCGACCCGAGCCAGGCCCCGGGCGGCTCACGGTCTCGGCCCAGCCGAGCGGTGAGACGACCCTGATCACGCTCACCGCATCGGGCGGCGCCCCGGTGCGCTGGTCGGCGACGGCTCAGGTGGCGTGGCTGCGGCTGAGCCAGACGGCCGGCGAGTTGCACCCGGGCGAGTCGGTGACGCTCACGGTGTCCGTTGACCATGACCTGGAGCCGGCAGGGCCCTGGGTGGCCCGGGTCTCGGTGGCGCCGACCGGTTCGGTGGTCATCATCGAGGGCGAAGGCAAGCCCGGTGGCACGGACCCGACCCCCATCCCGACCGACCCCACGCCAACCCCCACCCCCACCGAGCCGACCCCGGACCCGAACCCGCCGAGCACCGCGCCCGCGCCATAGGAGGCCGTACGTAGCCGAGCCGCGGCCGGGGCGGTCAGCTCGCGTTCGGTTCGCGGTCAGCCCGCGGTCGTGCCAGTCGAAGGCGTGCCCGTTGCAGGGGCAGGGGCCGGGGCCGGGGTGGGGGTGGGGTCGGCCGGGTGGGGGGCCAGGGGGAGCAGGGAGGCCAGCCGTGCCTCGCACAGCTCGACCAGCGTGGCGTAGGCCGCCTCGCCCATCAGCTCGGTGAGTTCGGGTCGGTACGACTCGTACACCGGCTTGCCCGCGCCGTGTGCCGAGGTCGCTGACGTGCACCACCAGTGCAGGTCATGGCCGCCGGGGCCCCAGCCGCGACGGTCGTACTCGCCGATCGACACGACCAGCACCCGGGTGTCATCGGGCCGGTCCACCCAGTCGTACGTCCGCCGGATGGGGAGCTGCCAGCACACGTCCGGCTTGGTCTCCAGCGGCTCGCGGCCCTCACGCAGCGCCAGGATGTGCAACGAACAGCCCGCGCCACCCGCAAAGCCGGGGCGGTTTTGGAAGATGCACGAGCCCTCGTAGCGGCGGGTCTGGCGCTCCCCGTCGTCATCGGTCTGCACCCAGCCGGTGCGCGTGCCGACGTCGTGGAACTGCCACACCTCCGGGGTGAGCCGCGCGGCGTTCTCGGCGACTCGCTTCTCGTCGTCCTCGTCGGAGAAGTGGGCGCCGAGCGTGCAGCAGCCATCGTCGGCCCGGCCGGCCTCGATGCCCTGGCAGCCCTGGCCGAAGATGCAGGTCCAGCGGGAGGTCAGCCAGGTCAGATCGCAGCGGAAGACCTGCTCGTCGTCGGCCGGATCGGCAAACTCCACCCAGCCCCGCGGGAAGTCGAGGCCCACCTCGTCCGAGGGCCGCTCCAAGGCGGCCACGGCTCCCGTCTTCGACTTCTTCAGCGACTTCTTCGACCCCTGCTTTGGCGCTTTGTCCTGCTTCGCCTTGTTCGTCTTTGCCACTACTCCAGCGTATGCGCCAGGACGTCCCGCACCGACCGCCCGGTGTCACTCTGGTCACTCTGACCATCTTCAGCACCTCATGTCACACGCGTACGCCCGTATGTCCGTACTTCCGTATGCCCCGCTGTTCGGATGTCCGTCCACCTAGGCGTCCGTGGAACCCTCGCTCGCAGCCCTGCACCCGTGTCGTCGCCGCATCGTGACCAGCCACTGATCGGCTGGTTTGTTATGCGCAGTAGCGTTCTGGCATGAGACTCGGTGTCCTGGATGTGGGTTCGAACACGGTGCATCTCCTGGTGGTGGACGCTCACCCCGGTGCGCGCCCGCTGCCCGCGCACTCCCACAAGGCGGAGCTGCGACTGGCCGAATTGCTCGACGCGAACGGCGCGATAGACACCGACGGCATCGACCGGCTGATCGGTGTCATCAGGGATGCGCTGCAAGCGGCCGAGGACAAGGGCTGCGAGGACGTATTGTCCTTCGCGACCTCCGCCGTGCGCGAGGCGTCCAACGTCGACGAGGTGCTGGCCCGGGTCGCCGCCGAGACCGGCGTGCGGCTCGCGGTACTGACCGGCGACGAGGAGGCCCGGCTGACCTTCCTCGCGGTGCGCCGCTGGTTCGGCTGGTCGGCGGGGCGGTTGCTGGTGCTCGACATCGGCGGCGGATCGCTGGAGATCGCGTACGGCCTGGACGAGGAGCCCGATGCGGCGGTATCGCTGCCGCTCGGGGCGGGGCGACTCACCGGCGGTTGGCTGCCGGGCGACCCGCCGGGCTCGGACGACGTACGGGCGCTGCGGCGGCATGTGCGCGCGCAGATCGCGCGCGTCGTTGGTGACTTCAGTCGCCTGGGCGCGCCGGACCACGTGGTGGCCACCTCCAAGACGTTCAAGCAGCTCGCGCGGCTGGCGGGCGCGGCGCGCTCGACCGATGGGCTGTACGTGCAGCGCGCGCTGAGCCGCACGGCGCTGGCGGAGTGGGTGCCCAAGCTCGTCGGGATGCCCACGGCCGAGCGCGCGGAGCTACCCGGCGTTTCGCTCGGCCGCGCGGGACAGCTTGTGGCCGGTGCGCTGGTGGCTGAGGCGGCGATGGAGCTGTTCGACGTGGAGGAGCTGGAGATCTGCCCCTGGGCCCTGCGCGAGGGTGTCATCCTGCGGCGGCTGGACCACCTGCCGGCGGAGCAGGCTGCGGTGGGTCAGCTTTCGACGGGTTGACGGGTTGACGGGGCGGGTGGGGCGAGCAGGGCAGTGGGGCGGCGGGACTCCTGCGGCGCGTCGCCCAGGGGCCTCCAGTGCGGTTACTTCCGAGGCCGGGTGATCCGTTCCTCGGCCGGGCAGCCTGCTGTCAGGGCGGCGACACGCCGTACCCTGTCCCTCGTGACAGAGCCAGAGCCAGTGGTGCGCATTCCGGCTGCGAAGGTTGCCCTGTCCACGGCCTCCGTCTACCCGGAGTCAACGGCGACGGCCTTCGACATCGCGGCACGCCTTGGGTACGACGGCGTAGAGGTCATGGTGTGGACGGACCCGGTCAGCCAGGACATCGACGCGCTGCGCAGACTCTCCGACTACCACCAGGTGCCCATCCTGGCCGTGCACGCACCGTGTCTCCTGATCACCCAGCGCGTATGGTCCACCGACCCCTGGATCAAGCTCAAGCGTGCCCGGTCCGCGGCCGAGCGGCTCGGTGCCTCCACCGTGGTGGTGCATCCGCCGTTTCGCTGGCAGCGCTCGTACGCCCGTGACTTCGTCAGCGGCATCTGGCGGA
The DNA here is from genome assembly GCF_014203645.1 of Streptomyces zagrosensis. Classification (GTDB taxonomy): domain Bacteria; phylum Actinomycetota; class Actinomycetes; order Streptomycetales; family Streptomycetaceae; genus Streptomyces; species Streptomyces zagrosensis. Next base: position 109,232 of record NZ_JACHJL010000023.1, read on the forward strand.
TGGCGGACGAGACGGACGTGCAGTTCGCCGTCGAAAACATGTACCCGTGGCGCTATCGGGACCGCGAGATGCTCGCGTACGCCCCGGACTGGGACGTCACCAAGGACGACTACCGGCACTTCACGGTCGATCTCTCGCACACCGCCACCGCCCGCACCGACGCGCTGGAGATGGTGGACCGCATGGGCGACCGGCTGGCCCATATCCACCTCGCCGATGGCGCGGGCTCGGGCAAGGACGAGCACCTGGTGCCGGGCCGCGGCACCCAGCCGTGTGGCGCGCTCCTGGAGCAGCTCGCCGGCAAGGGGTTCGCCGGCCATGTGGTCGTTGAGGTCAACACGCGGCGCGCGATGTCGGTCGCCGAGCGCGAGGCCGACCTCGCCGAGGCGCTGGCCTTCACCCGGCTGCACCTGGCCTCGCCGTCCCGGGTGGCCGGGTCATGAGCGACGACGTGGCCCAGGTGGGGCAGCCACGCAGGCGCGGGCGTCCGGCCCGGTCGGCGGCCGGCGCCGAGCCGGCAGCGCGCGACCGCATCCTGACGGCGGCGCGCAGCGAGTTCGCCGAGCGCGGCTACGACAAGGCGTCCATCCGCGGCATCGCCAAGGGCGCGGGCGTGGACCCGGCGCTCGTGCACCACTACTTCGGCACCAAGGAACAGGTGTTCGCCGCCGCCATCGAACTGGCCTTCGGGCCCACGTTCCAGGTTCCGGAGCTGATCCCCGCGGGCCCGCCCGAGCAGCAGGGGGAGCGGCTGGCCCGCTTCTTCTTCGGCGTCTGGGAGAACCCGGTGCAGCGCGAGCCGCTGCTGGCGATCGTGCGGTCGGCCGTGGGCAACGAGGCGGCTGCGGCCGTCTTCCGCGATCTGATCTCCAGCAAGCTGATGGTTCGGATCGCCGCCGAGCTCAACGTCCCCGACCCGCAACTCCGCTCGGAACTGGCCGCTGCCCAACTCGTGGGGATCGCGCTGCTGCGGTACGTGATCAAAATGAAGCCGCTGGCGGACGTCGATCCGGAGTATGTGATCGCGCTCGTCTCACCGGGTGTCCAACGGCTCCTGACCGGCGACGCACCGGCGGGCGACGCACCGGCGGGCGGCACGCCGGGCCACGCGAGTAGCTGAGCGGGGCTAGCGAAGCGCCGCGCACGAGTTGGCACTCGCGCGATGTGCGCGGGAGCGTGGGAGTGGCATGGCAGGCATGGGCCTGGCGTGGCCTCGTCCGCCATCGGGTCCGGATTCCGGGCGCCTGTCTCACATCGCGGAAACGCTGTCCGGATCTTGGAGCCGGCGCGTAGGCTCGTACGACACCGTACGCATGCACCGCCGTACGCACCGCTGTACGCGCCACCGCACATCCGTACGCGTCACCGCATGCACCGCCGTACGCGTCACCGCATCACCAGGGAGTGAGCATCGTGCCCGAGCTGAGGTCCCGCACCGTCACCCATGGCCGCAATATGGCGGGTGCCCGCGCCCTGATGCGCGCCTCCGGGGTAGCGAGCGAGGACATCGGCAAGCCGATCGTCGCGGTCGCCAACTCCTTCACCGAGTTCGTGCCAGGTCACACCCACCTCCAGCCGGTCGGCCGGATCGTGAGCGAGGCGATCAAGGCGGCAGGCGCGGTGCCGCGCGAGTTCAACACCATCGCCGTGGACGACGGCATCGCCATGGGCCACGGCGGCATGCTGTACAGCCTGCCATCGCGCGACCTGATCGCCGACTCCGTCGAGTACATGGTGGAAGCCCACTGCGCCGACGCCCTGATCTGCATCTCGAACTGCGACAAGATCACCCCGGGCATGCTGATGGCAGCGCTGCGGCTGAACATCCCCACCGTCTTCGTCTCCGGCGGCCCGATGGAGGCCGGCCGGGCCACCCTGGTGGACGGCACGGTCCGCAAGCTCGACCTGATCAACGCGATCAGTGACGCGGTCAACGACAGCGTCTCGGACGAGGACATCCTCCGTATCGAGGAGAACGCCTGCCCGACCTGCGGCTCGTGTTCCGGCATGTTCACCGCCAACTCGATGAACTGCCTGACCGAAGCCATCGGCCTCTCGCTGCCGGGCAACGGCTCGGTGCTCGCCACGCACACGGCCCGCAAGGAGCTGTACGAGCGGGCCGGCGCCACCGTCGTCGAGATCACCCAGCGCTACTACTACGACGACGACGCCAGCGTGCTGCCGCGCAACATCGCCACCCACGCTGCCTTCGAGAACGCCATGGCCCTCGATATCGCCATGGGCGGCTCGACCAACACGATCCTGCACCTGCTGGCCGCGGCACAGGAGGCCGAGGCCGGGTACGACCTGGCTGACATCGACGCCGTGTCGCGCCGCGTGCCCTGCCTGGCCAAGGTCGCCCCGAACGTCGCGCCGCAGGGCACGTACTACATGGAGGACGTGCACCGCGCGGGCGGCATCCCGGCCATCCTCGGCGAGCTGTACCGCGCGGGGCTGCTCAACGAGGACGTGCACACCGTCCACGCCGCCGGCATCAAGGAGTGGCTGGAGGCCTGGGACATCCGCAGCGGCTCCACGGCCGAAGAGGCTTTGGACCTGTGGTACGCGGCTCCCGGTTGTAAGCGCTCCGCCGAGGCGTTCTCGCAGTCCGAGCGCTGGGACTCGCTGGACACCGACGCCGCCGGCGGCTGCATCCGCGATGCCGCACACGCCTACTCCCAGGACGGCGGCCTCGCGGTGCTGCGCGGCAACCTGGCCGAGAACGGTTGCGTCGTGAAGACCGCGGGCGTCGATGAGTCGATCTGGACCTTCGAGGGGCCTGCCGTCGTCTGCGAGTCGCAAGAGGAGGCCGTCGAGAAGATCCTCAACAAGGGGATCACGGCGGGCGACGTCGTCGTCATCCGGTACGAGGGCCCCAAGGGCGGCCCCGGCATGCAGGAAATGCTGTACCCGACGTCCTTCCTCAAGGGCCGGGGCCTGGGCAAGACCTGTGCCCTGGTCACCGATGGCCGGTTCTCCGGCGGCACCTCGGGCCTGTCCATCGGGCACGCCTCGCCCGAGGCGGCCTCCGGCGGCACCATCGCGCTGGTCGAGAACGGCGACCTGATCCGTATCGACATCCCGGGCCGCACCATCGAACTCCAGGTGTCCGACGAAGAGTTGGCGGCCCGCCGCGTAGCACTGCTTGACCGGCTCGGCACGTACCGCCCGGTCGCCCGCGAACGCAAGGTCTCCCAGGCGCTGCTCGCGTACGCGGCGATGGCGACCAGCGCGGACAAGGGCGCGGTGCGAGACGTCAGCAAGCTCAGCGCACTGGGCTGAGCCCCAGCAGGCCAAAGAACCCCGCGGTCACCAGCGGGACGGGACCCGGTCGTCCACCGCGAAGACCGTGCCGTCCGGCGCCGCGGCGAAAACCTTGCCCTCCGCAGCCACCGGCGCGGGCAGCCGGTCCAGATAGCCGTTCGTGGCCCGCCCCGGGCGCGGCGGCGTCTGGCCCAGCAACTCGCCGCCCATCGCATCCACCGCCAACAGTCGCCCATCGGCGGACGAGAAGAACAGTCGATCCCCGGACGCGGTCAGCGGCGACGCATTGCCGACCGAGGTCTCAAGGCGCCACAACTGCGCCTTCGCCGCGCCACCACCCCGCCGGGCATCCATGGCGACCAGCCCGCCGTCGTAACCGAGCAGGTAAACCACCTCATCGCTGACCGCCACGCTCGACACGTGCAGCGGCGTCGTCAGCGGCGCCCGACGCTCCTGGCGGCGTGCCGGGTCGTACCGTACGACCGCCGTGGTCTGCGACTCCAGATCGCTTTCCACCAACCGCACCACCCCGTCCGCCCCGGCGCCCACCGGCGTGAGGTTGCCCGTCAACGAGCGCTTCCACCGCACGTCGCCGCTGACCGGATCGAGCGCGCTGAGCAGCGTGTGCGAGCCGTCCGGCGCGGTGCTGACGGCGTAGGCGAGGTCCCCGGCGCCGAACGCGACGAAGGTGGGTAGCTCGTGCCCGTCGATCCGTTGGCTCCAGCGCGGCTTGTCGGTGGCGGCGTTGACCGACGTCACGGTGCCATCGGCGGCGACGAGCAGAACGCAGTCACCCGCGTGGTAGACCCGACCGCCGTACGCGGACACCTCGCGTGTCCACCGCTGCCGCTTGGTGCCGGGATCGATGGCACTGAGCCGCTTTCCGTCCGGCGAAAGCGTCTGCACCAGGCCTGCCGCGAACACCGGCGCCGATGGCACGCTTTCCGTACCTTCCCCGGTGCTTTTCTCGCCGGCTTCCTCGGTGCTTATTTCCTGGCCTTTTCCACGGCCTTTCTCGCGACTTTCCTCGCCGTTTTTCTCGCGGCTTCTTTCGCCGCTTTCCTCGGTGGTGAGGTCGCCTCCTTCGGCGGTGCCGTCACCGCTCTCGACCACTCCCTCGCTGGCGCCCTCGCCCGACGTCCACAGCACCCGCCCGCGGCTCGGCTCGATCCTGACCGCCGCGATGCCCTGCTGCGCGCAGTACAGGGCGCCCTTTCCGTACGCGCAAAACGACATCTGCGCCCCGCTGCCCGGCGCCCCCTGCGGCGCCGGCAGCCCCGCCCCGTCGCGCAGGTTCATCCGCCATGGCCGCCACGTGTGGCCTGCGGCGGTGCGCCGGTCGGGGTCGGCATCCGAGCCGAAGCCATCGATTTGCCGCCACGTCCACACCGTGCCCGTCCCGAGCACGATCGCGGCCACGACGACCGCGGCCAGCCACCGGCCCCGGCGGCCGGGCCCCCTCTCGGGTGACAGCGTGCCCTGGTGCTCCTGGTGCTCCCTACGACCGGGCTTGGCCATCCGGCCCCGGCGCAGGCGCCCCAGGCGGGGGGTCCGGAGCGCGCGGCGCGCCCCGCCCGGCCGCCGCCGATGACCAGGCGGCGCGTCATCGCCCGACGCCGCGGGGCGTTCCGGCGCGGGGGAGGCGATGGGCGGGTAGCGCCTGACATGTGTTGCGGCATCCTCAGTATTCGCAGCGTCCCCGGCGTCCCCGGCGTCCCCGGCATCCCCAGTATTCGCGGCGTCCCCAGCATCCGGGTGCGCCGCCGCAACGCCCTGTGCGCAGTCGCCGCGGGCCCCGTCCACCGCACTTCCATCTCCGTACCCCGCCGCGTACCCGTCCTCGTACGCGCGCTCCTCCCACGCCCGCTCGTGCGGCGGCGGGCTCAGCGGCGGGCCCAGCCACGGGCTCAGCGGTCCGCTCGGCGCGGCGTCCCAGTCGGCGAGCAGCGCGTCCGCGCCCGCCGCTGCGATATCGCGCTCAAGGGATGTGGGCGCCCGTTGGAAGGGGACCCGGGGCGTGGACAGCGGGACGAACGGGCCGCGCCCGCCCGCACGTAGGGCCGACATGAGCCCGTCCGGGGTGGGGCGGTCCGCCGGGTTCTTGGCCAGGCAGCTTCGGATCAGCGGCAGCAAATCCTCGGACACGCCGTCGAGGTCGGCCTCGTCGTGTACGACCTGGTAGGCCACGATGTACGGGCTGTCCGAGGTGAAGGGACCGCGCCCGGTCGCCGCGTGCACCAGGACCGATCCGAGGGTGAACACATCGGCGGCGGGCCCTACTTCGCGCGGACGCTGGAACTGCTCGGGCGCCATGAACGGCGGCGTGCCGATCAACTTCCCCGTCTCGGTGCGCAGGTCGCTGTCGGCCGGCCGCGAGATGCCGAAGTCGATGACGCGGGGCCCATCGGCGGCCAGCAACACATTGCTCGGCTTGAGGTCGCGGTGGACGACCCCGGCTCGATGGATATCGCGCAGCGCCTCGGCGAGGCCGGCCGCGAGCCGGCGCACCTCATCCGGCGCCAGCGGACCATTCCGCTTCACGTGCTCGGCGAGCGTGGGCCCGGGAATGTACAGCGTGGCCATCCACGGCCGCTCGCCATAGGGGTCGGCGTCCACCACTGGCGCCGTAAACGCACCGCTCACCCGACGCGCCGCCGCGACCTCCTGCCGAAAGCGTGCCCGAAACTCCGGATCGGTGGCGAATTCGGCATGTACGACCTTTACCGCAAGCCGCATTCCGGCGGGCGATCTGGCCAAATGGACCACGCCCATTCCACCGGCGCCAAGACGTCCCTCAAGCCGGTACTGGCCGGCATACTGCGGTCCTTCCGCTTCCGGGCCTGTCCCCGCGCTACGCAGCGGCGGCATTCCCCCCACCCCCGTGAATTCGGCCGCACATGCGGCTCACGGAGCCTAGTCGATGGCCCGTGCGCGACTGTTGAGGCTTGCTAGCCTGCGCATGTCTACGTACAAAACGCTCAACGGGGGAAAGCCTTATGGCCATGGAAGAAATCGGCGAAATGACGGCGGGAACGGGCGCGGCGGTGGCCGATACGGATGTCACGGCGGCACCCGGCCTGACCGCGGCCGATGCCGCGGTAACCAGCGCCACCGATACGGCAGTTGTGGATGTCGAGGCTGAGGATTCCGGCGTGGTGGGGACCGCAGCCGCGATGGCCGACGTCACCTACCCGGTGGCACCCGGCTACCGGGTCAACGTCCGCAGCGGCCCGTCCACCTCCAGCTCGCTGGTGAAGGTGCTGGCGTACAACGTGCGCGTCCGCATCCGCTGCCAGCGCCGCGGCCAAAGCGTCGCGGGCCCGTACGGCACATCGGACATCTGGGACAGCATCGCGCCGGGTCAGTACATTGCAGACGCGTACGTGAAGACCGGCAGCGACGGCTTCGTGGCCGCTCCCTGCGGCTGAGCCAGCCCCGGCCCACATCGGCCACCGGCCCTGGCCCACACCTGCCGCCGGCCACCGGCCAGTAGCTGTTTACGCGCCCGGGTTACGTGTCTGAGTTACGCGCCCGGGTCACGCGCCCGGGTCTTGTGTCTGAGTTTCGTGTCTGGGTTACGCGTCCGGGTGCTGACCCGCTGCGTGCAGGGGCAGCAGCGGGTCAGCACGAGGCGGCCGAGTGACCGAACCCGAGCACCCGGGATAATCGACGGCATGAGCGATGAGCAGCAGCCAGGCGCGGACGGACCCGGCCCAGAGGCAGACGTCGCGGCGGGCGCCGACGCGGGGCCAGCGCCGAAGCCGATCCGGTTCTTCGGCACCACCTGGGTGCACCACGACGGCGGCTACACGCTGCGCCGTATCGGATTTTCGCTCGGCACCTTGCTGGCCGCGGCGGCCGGTGCGCTCTTCCTGTTCTTCGCCTACCAGGGCGTGGCCATCGCCGAGGTCGGCGAGCTGGTCAACATCATGGTCGTCGTGGCGCTTGCCCTCTGTAGCGCGATGGCCTTCGGCCGCACCATGGAAGAACTCGGCGGCAGCGCCGACCGCCGGCGCGGCGGCCGGGGAGGCAGGGGCAGGGGCGACCAGGCCGAGGACGCCGCTGCCGAGAAGTCGATGCGCAGCATCCGACTCATCGGCTTCGTTGGCGTACTGCTCGCCTACTTCTGCCGCAGTCTCTTCGAGGCCCCGCGCGAGAAGCGGTACCGGGCGGAGTACGAGGAGGCCAAGGCCCGACACGAGCGGCGGCGCGCGACGCGTACGGGAAATCCGGCGGCAAAGCGGAAGAAGCGCAAGCGGGACTGAGCGGGACTGAGCGGCGCTGAGCGTGCAGTTCGGGCTGTTCGGGCAGGGGGCGTCCCTGCGCCAAGCCGGGCTCGGCCGCATCTGGCCGCCGGGCCCTGGTTTCGGCGGGGGCGCCACCTCGTGGGAGCTGACTCAGTCGCGGGTGCAGGCCGCGGCGATGGCCAGGCTGTCCTCGCAGATGTGGTGCCGGGTGATCTCGCCACCCTCGACGGTGAGCCGCAGCGCGAACGGCGACCGGAAGGTCTTCCCCGTGGCCCGCACGGTGCCGTGCAGCTGGCCGGTGAGTACCGCATCAGCCCCCTCGACAACGATGACGTCGATGCTCGCGCCGCCCTCGCCCGCCACGGTGTGCTCGGCCAACTCGACCCAATGCCCCTCCACATCGGCCCGCGTGGAACGCGGCCGAATCCACGGCACGGCCGGGTTGGGGGCGATCTGCCAGTCCACCTGTTCGGCGTAGACGGCGGCGATCTCCCGCGGACCCTGCTCCGGGTCGGCCACTCGCCGCAGATACTCCGTGACGACGGCCCGCGTCTGCTCGGTGCTCGCGGCTGTGGTGGCGGCTGTGCTTGCGACTGTGGTGGCGGCTGTGGTGGTTGTGGCGGCGGTAGCAGCCCCCGCGTGGGCGGACGCCGTGGAACTGTTCGTGTGGCCCGTGGTCGTGACGTTGCTGGTGGCGTCTGTGGTGGTCATGCAGTTGAGCTTGCCTCGGGGCCTGGCGTCCGTCGATTACCCGCGAGGTAAAGGTGCCGGGCCAGGCCGTCAGGTGAGTCAGGTGAGTCAGGTGAGTCCGGCGGCGCCGGGCAAGCGCCCTGCCGGATGCCGGCGGGTGCGAGGAGAGCGGTGCAATCGGGGATAACCCTGAGACGACCCCCAGGTGCCCTCAGTAGTCCCCGACATGTGTCAGTTTTCTTTGACAGGTGTTCGCATGGGATGTCAGCGTAGAAACCATCACAGCAAGAGAGGTTCGAGATGGGCTCGGTCCCCGCCCCGACCGGAGATGACCTGCTGAAAGTCCTGGCCGCGCTCGGCAATCCGCATCGCATGCGCATCGTGGCGGCGCTCACCGAGGGCCGGAATTATGTCAGCCGACTCGCCCGGGACATCGGCATCAGCCGCCCGCTGCTGCACATGCACCTTCAGCGGTTGGAGGCGGCGGGTCTGGTCGTCGGCTCGTTGGAGCTGTCCGATGACGGAAAGGCGATGAAGTTCTTCGAGGTGGCACCGTTCGCCCACAGCTTGACTCCCGAGATCATCGCGGCGGCTTCGGCGACATTGACCGACTCCGGCGCGGCGTCCGACCCGGCAGCGGAGCGCGCCACCCCGGGGAAGCGGCAACCGGCCCCCGAACCCACCCCCGCGCAACCGCCCAACCCGAGTCCGTGAAACGTGTGCAACGTATGAAACCCGTGAAACCCGTGAAACCCGTGAAACCCGTGAAAGAGGAAACGCAGTGAACGAGGAGATGGTGACACTCGCCGGGGACGACGCGGCCGGCCAGTGGGTAGGAGCGGTGGGTGCGGGCGGGACCTTTCTCCTGCTCATCGTGATTGTTTGGCAGATAGCGGTTACCTGGCGGTCACGCATGCTGGCTGCCCGTGAGGAGCAGTACAAGCAACTGGCTCTGAAATACGCACAGTTGCTGGAGGACAACACCGAACTGCACCGCCGCACCCTCGACGAGCTGAGCCAGGCCCGCTTGTCGCTCGACTCGATGGAGAAGATGATGCGCGAGGTCGAGTAACCAGCCTGCCCCACACCACGGTCAGCCCCGGCAGTGCGGTACGCACCGCAGCCGCCTCTCATCCGCGCCCCGCCCCCGCTGCCACCTCGGCGGCCATCCGCGCGTCCGCTCGCCCAGCACGCCAGCCGCTCGAGTCGCCCTTCCGCGGGTGCGGCGCCTTCCCGTGGGCCCTCCCGAGCGAGCGCCCGAGCGCCGACCCGCGCGAACACCCTTCGGCGTACTTTGCGCCGCCCCCCGACACGTACGGCCGAGAGCTGCAACTCCCGGCCGTACGCACGCACGGAGCGACGTCCCGCGAGCCCATCGCACAACTCACTCCCGCCCCAAAGGAGATCACCCATGCCCAGCTGGAGCAAGCGGCTCCCCGCCCTGCCCGGCGGTCGCCGCTCGAAGTGGGTCTTTCTCGTGACCTGGCTCATTTTGGTGGTCGCCCTTGGTCCGCTCGCCGGCAAGCTTGGCGATGTCGAGGACAGCGGCCCGAACGCCTTCCTGCCGAGCGGCGCCGAATCGGCGCGCGTCAACACCGAATTAGAGAAGTTCCGCGCCGACGAACTCACCGCAGCGGTCGCCGTCTACAGCCGCGGCGGCGGCCTCAGCGCCGCCGACACTGCGAAGGCGGAGGCGGACCGCGAACGGTTCGCGGCGATCGCGGCCGAGGGCGAGCAGCTGGCCCCGGCCGAGCGGTCCGACGACGGCGCGGCCCTGCTGATCACCATCCCGCTGGCGGATGGCGACGACCTCAAGGACGACATCGCGAAGGTACGCAACATCGCCGACGCGAATGCCCCGCCGGGGCTCGACACGGCGGTCGGCGGCCCGGCCGGTTCCGTCATCGACTCGGTCGAGGTCTTCGACTCCCTCGACACCACCCTCATGCTGATCACCGGCGCGGTCGTCGCCGCCCTGCTGCTGATCACCTACCGCAGCCCGATCCTGTGGCTGTTCCCGCTGCTCGCGGTGGCCTTCGGGGCGGTCCTCACCCAGGCCACCACCTATCTCCTCGCCCAGCACGCTGGGCTGCCGGTGGACCCGCAGAGCGCGGGCATCTTGATGGTGCTCGTCTTCGGCGTCGGCACGGACTACGCGCTGCTGCTCATCGCCCGCTACCGCGAGGAGCTCCACCAGCACCAGGACCGACACCGCGCCATGGGCATCGCCCTGCGCCGCTGCGGCCCCGCCATCCTCGCGTCGGCCGGCACCATCGCCATCGGCCTGGCCTGCCTGGCCTTCGCCGACATCAACTCCTCGCGCTCGCTCGGCCTGGTTGGCGCGGTGGGCGTCGGCTGTGCCTTCATCGCCATGGTCACGGTGCTGCCTGCCCTGCTGGTGATCGCCGGCCGCTGGGTCTTCTGGCCGTTCATCCCGCGCTTCGGCACCGCGCCGCACACCGGGCGCACCCCGTGGGCCAGGATCGGCGCCGCCGTGGCCCGCCGCCCGCGCCGGTCATGGCTGATGTCGCTCGGCATCACCGGCGTCCTCGCGGTGAGCGGGCTCGGCATCACCATGGGCCTGGACCAGTCGGAGATGTTCCAGGACAAGCCCGAATCGGTCGTCGCCCAAGAACGCGTCTCCGCGCACTACCCCTCCGGCGCCTCCGACCCCGCTGATCTGGTCACGCGCGCCGCCGGCGACACGGTGCAGCGTGTCAACGACGCGCTGGCCGAGGTGCCCGGCGTGGCCCGGGTGGGCGCTGTGCACGACACGGTACGGACCGAAGGAAGCGAGCTCGCCACCTTCTCCGTGGTGCTGAAGGCCGCCCCGGACAGCGCGGCGGCCAAGGACACGATCGACGCGTTACGCGACGCTGTGCACGCGGTCGAAGGCGCAGACGCGCTGGTCGGCGGCACCACCGCCCAGAGACTTGACACCCAGCGCGCCGCCGGCCGCGACCTGACGACGGTCATCCCGATCGTGCTGCTGGTCGTCCTCGGCGTGCTGTGTTGGCTACTGCGCTCGCTGGTGGCCCCGCTGCTGCTGCTCGCGACGGTGGTCGTCTCCTACCTCGCGGCGCTCGGCACATCGCACCTGCTCTTCACCTACGTACTGGACTTCGCCGCCATGGACTGGTCCACGCCACTGATGGGCTTCGTATTTCTGGTCGCACTCGGCATCGATTACAACGTCTTCCTCATGACCCGGGTACGCGAGGAGACCGTGCGCCTCGGTCACACGCGCGGCATCCTCGCGGGCCTCACCAGCACCGGCGGCGTGATCACCTCGGCGGGCATCGTGCTGGCGGCGACCTTCGCGGTCTTCGCCGTGCTGCCGCTGGTCACGCTGGCGCAGCTCGGTGTCCTGGTCGGCGTCGGCGTCCTCCTCGACACCTTCTTGGTCCGTACGGTCCTGGTCCCGGCCCTCGCCCTGGACATCGGTCCCACGGTGTGGTGGCCAGGCGCCCTGAGCCGCGGCGCGGAGCACGCACCGCCCGTCGAACCCACCGCAGCCGCACCCTCCAGCACCACCCCGCTGACGGGATGACAGAAGTCCTCACGGCACGACCCCACGCCGCTCACCCTCACCCGCCCCACCTGCACCCACCACCTGCACTCCGATGCGAGGATGCCGACAACGGCGTGGGCAACTCCGTACAGCCCTGAACCGCTCCGTACAGCATTGGATGAGGTGAGCGACACCATGGCGCACAAGGTCGCCGTGCTCGGCACGGGCAAGATCGGCGAGGCGCTGCTCAGCGGCATGATCCGCGGCGGCTGGGCCCCCGCGGATCTGCTGGTCACGGCCCGCCGCCCAGAACGCGCCGAGGAACTACGCACCCGCCACGGCGTGGCGGCGGTCAGCAACGCGGAAGCCGCCAAGACCGCCGACACCCTCATCCTCACCGTCAAGCCCCAGGACATGGACAGCCTGCTCCGCGAACTGGCTGCGCACCTCCCCGCCGACCGGCTGGTCATCTCGGGCGCGGCCGGCATCCCGACCGCATTCTTCGAGGACCGGCTCGCGGCCGGAACCCCGGTCGTACGCGTCATGACGAACACCCCGGCCCTGGTGGACGAGGCCATGTCCGTCATCTCCGCAGGCAGCCACGCAACCGAGGCGCACCTGGCCCACGCGGAAGAGATCTTCAACGGCGTCGGCAAGACCCTCCGCGTCCCCGAGTCCCAGCAGGATGCGGCCACCGCCCTGTCCGGCTCGGGCCCGGCGTACTTCTACTTCCTCGTAGAGGCCATGACCGACGCGGGCATCCTGCTCGGCCTGCCCCGCGACAAGGCGCACGACCTCATCGTGCAGGCGGCGATCGGTGCGGCGGTGATGCTCCGCGACAGCGGCGAGCACCCGGTCAAGCTCCGCGAGAACGTCACCTCGCCGGCGGGCACCACCATCAACGCCATCCGCGAACTGGAGAAGCACGGCGTACGCGCCGCACTGATCGCCGCCCTCGAAGCGGCCCGCGACCGCAGCCGCGAACTCGCCTCGGGCACCTAACCACTCGTCCAGCACGCCCCGAGCCCGCCCCTCGCGCACACGGTGCACAGGCTGGGATCGAGCCCGGCCGCGAGCAGCAACGTGGCAGCCTGCCGACTGAGCCGCCGCACCCGCGCCGGGTCGTGCTCGACGGTGAGCGCATGCAGATCGACCACACAGAACAGTGCGTCGGCCCCATGCTGCTCCTCGTCGGCCCACCGCCGTACGGCCCCCAGGTAGTTCCCGAGCGTCAGATGCCCGGTCGGCTTCACCCCGCTGAAGATCCGCACCCGGCGCGCAGCCTGCCCCCCAGCGGCCGGGGCGAGAAGCGAGGCTTCAGAAACGCAAGACGGCCGCCGGAAGCGGCGGCCGTTGGTTGCGCGGTACGCACAGGTCTGGGCCGCCGTCAGGCAGCCCACCACTGGGTATGTACGCGCGTCGTCACGACACCGACGCTACGCCCCGAACGAGGTCACCACCATGAGTTTGGAGCACGCCAAAGCGTCATGTAGTGTTCTTCGGGTTGCCACGCAGTCCACAAGGACAACGAGGCACTGCACTCGCGCCGCACCGGCGGCACACCACTACTGCGCGGCCCTTGATCGGGATGTATTTCGGCATGCCGGAATGCGAATCGAAAGCTTCGATTATGAAGCTCCGGGGAAATCCGCTAACGTAGT
>NZ_JACHJL010000024.1 GCF_014203645.1 Streptomyces zagrosensis
ACTCCGGTGCTCCACCACCCGGATCACCGCCCTCATCCAGGCCGTCCTCGCCCTGCATCTGGCCAGCTCAGACCGATGATGGAAAAGGCTCAGTGCGTAGATGTCGGCCGCCGGGGTCGGTTCCGCGACTCCGCGTTCGAGGACGCTGCGGGAGATCTCTGGCGCCTCGTAGTGGACGAGGCATCCGCGGTACGGGAAGTCGTAGCTCGGGGGCACGGGTTGCCCGTGTGCCAGTGCCAGGTCGATCAGGTGCGTGTCGTCCGGGCCGATGATGAAGTGGGCGGGCTGGACGTCACCGTGGGCCCATCCTTGGGCGTGAAGACGGGCCAGGGACTGGGCGCAGGACAGGGCGACGCTCGCGTACGGCTCGATCGTGGAGTCCTTGGCCCGGCATGGTTCCCAGAGCGCGTAGAGGTCGGGGCCTTCGTGCCAGGGCTGGATGTTCCAGGTGCCCAGCTCCCATTCGCCGTAGGCGATGCTGTCAACGTCCAGCCGCTGGAACACAGCGCCCTCACGGCCGGGTGCGAGGGCGGTCCAAGCCGGAGGACTGCAGGCCGAGGGCGTAGCCGGTGGGGCCGTCCGGACTGAGGAACTCCAAGCGCTCTTGCTGGACGAGGCTCGCGCCGAAGCCGACCGAGGCCATGGTCACGGCTGATGCGGTCACTTGTGAGTCGGGGTGCAGGGCGATGAACAGTGGGCGAAGCCTGCGGCTGCTTGGAATGCCGGCCGAGGCCAGTAGTTGTCGTGAATATGGCAGTCGTCTGCCAGTTGCGTAGGTAGCGCGATACACATTTCTGGAACGGCTGGCGGACGTCATCCCTGTGGTTGGAGCGGCACCATTGCACTGAAGTCTTCATGCGACTTCCATAGAAGGCATGCCATCGCCGTTGCGCACAGTCGATCCGGTACGTCTGGTGGCTCGACGTGTCGAGCTGGGACTCTCCCGCGCCGCCCTAGCCGCCCTAGCCGGCGTTTCAGCTCGGATGATCTTCTTCTACGAGGAGGGCCGTCACACCCCCACTTCACCGCGCCTGGAGCAGTTGGCGACCGCGCTCAGATGCAAAGTAGAGACGCTCACCGGTGCCCCGCGTGGACAGGAGACGCTGATCGATCTCAGGTATGCCGCCGGGCTCACCTTGAGGCGGGTCGCCGAACTACTCAAGACCACGCCTGCGGGGAGGGAGCTGCGCGTGTCCGCGCCGAAGGTCTCCGCGCTGGAGAGCGGGGGACAGGTCACCGGGCGGCACTGGCAGGACCCCGAGGCGACGGGGCGCCTAATCGGTCCCCTGGCCAGGGCGTACGGCGTTCCGGTACGCATGGTCCTTGACGCATGGCTGCGCACCAGGCCGGAAGATCCTGCTCCTGTGTTGTCGGACAAAGCCAAGCAGGCACCTTCGAGGGCGGCACTGTCAACATGGGATTCGTTGAACGAGCGTCAGCAGGTCTACCTAGGGGAGGTCATGCGGGACGACCGGATGACCGCGACCGAGATGTGGATGCGGCGGCTTCAGCGGTTGCCCGTGCCCAAGGCCGCTGAGTGGCGCCGATTGCCCCTGGCCCTGAGGGCCGCACCTTCCGTTGCCGGATACACCCGGTTGCAGGAGCGGCTTCGCCAGCGTGGCGTTCACGATCCCGGTGTGGGGTCGACGGTGCACGCTCTAGAGCGGCGGGGGCTGTTGGTGGTCAGTGAGGATTCCGTTGACCACCCGGCTGTTGGGGAGGTTGGACGCGTGCTGGTGGAAATCACCAGGCGCGGCCGGGCTGCCGCCCGTGCGGGGCTTGGTGAACCGCGCGAGCCGGATCCTGCGCCCCACCTGCTTTCGGAGTGGCTATGGGGCGTCGTTGCCCGTGTTGCTTCCGCAGAGCCTGCTGGCCTGGAGGACGACCAACTAGCCGGCCGCTCACTGTTCTTCATTGGAGTGGGCTACCGGGGCAGGTCCGGAGCACAACCGAGTCGTGGCTTCGTGGACTCCGTCCCGGTCATGGCACCGGGAGGGACACACGTTTCGGAGTACCGCTGGCGGCTGACCCATCTCGGCCTACGCCATGTAGCGGAGTACCTGCACGTCTACCGAGACCTCTATCCGAGTGTCAATACCACAGAACTCGAAGCAATCGCGGGTAACGCGCCGTAGTTCGCGCCTTTTCTCCTTGGGCAGCCCGATTGTCAGAGGCGCCACTTACGCTCCATGACTGTGACGAGTTCAACGGAGAACAGCACGCAGGAACTTGGCGATGTCCGGGTTCGCTATCTGGTAACCCGGGCCGCCCTGCGCGCGGCAAAGGCTGTGACTGAGCCCGGACTTGAGCCGCAACAGCGGCTGGCAACCCTGATGGAGTGCCACGGAACGCTGCATGCGGCGCGCGGCCCGGGGATTCCTCTGTCGTTCGGGGAGTTCCGCCACGCGCTTGGAGGGAATTTGGCTGCCCTGCTGCCCGACGGTGTGGATCCGCTGGACTTGGAAGGGATGCTGGTCGTCGACCGGGATGGACAGGTTACGGAGGACGCCTTCGATCTCGATCTTGAGCAGCAGATGCTGCTGCACACGCTGCGGAAGCTCGACACGACCGCGGGGGTGGTGAGCGACAGGGAGCTTCAGTCGGAGATCGACCAGGAGACCGCGTTCACGCTGCTGTACAAGCAGGGTGACCAGGCCGTCTACGAAGCCGGACGGTCGGACCTGATCCGTTCCCCCTCCGGTGCCGTGGACGACCTCTGCGAACTACGGTTGCCCCCGTTGGTCGCGGACTTCTACCGGGAGATTCCCTACAACTCGCAGTTCGAGGGCTGGTGGTTCCCGTGCCCGGTATGCCGGTGGCCGATGCGGATCGTCCTACGGAAGAACAGCGGCGCTCTGGTAGGAGCAGTCCGTTGCTGGCACGCTCCGCACGCGGACATGGGGGCCTCCTACCTGTTTCGGCCGACCATGAATACCAGCGCCCCCGAGTTGCTTACTGAACCGTCGCCGGCCCGACCGAGTGGCCGTGAGGCAGTCCTGTATCCGGACCTCGGGGACATCCCGCTGGCTGTGCCCGTCGCTGGGCACAAGGCCGTCAGCCGGGGGATTTGGCGGTACACGACCGTTCCCGGACTTCCTGAACTCTCGCTGTACGACCGGCTGGTCGATCGCGGCCTCAAAGTGAAGCTGTGGCCAGGACTCGATGCTTACGACCTGCTGGTCGAGGCCGGGCCCAAGCGGGCCAAGAAGGTGCCGTTCAAGGTTGACGTGAAGGACTACACCTCAGCGGCGACGCTGGCCAAGCTGATCCATGCGCAGGACGGCGACCGCGGCGGTGCCGAGTGGCTGGTGGTGCCCGACTACCGGGCCCGCCAGGTGCCGCTGCTGTCGGGGGTGTGCGAAAAGTACAGCATGCGGGTGGCGGCGGCCTCCGAATTCGGCGAGATGGTCTGCGAGAAGGCTGGGGTGAGCTGGACATGAGTGATGTGCCGATCGCAGAGACCGCCGTCTACACGGCGCTGGCCCTCGCGGCCCACTACTTTCCCAAGTCTGTCGACGGAGACTCCCGCACTGCGGCCCCGTTCGCCGAGGCGGCATCCCTGGTCTCGGGGAAATACCGGGCTTGGGACCGGTGGAAGGAACTGCCTCACGACGAGAGGCAGCGCATCGCCATGGTCTGCTCCATCGCCCCCGGCGAACTCGCCGACGTCCGCACATTCTCGGTAGCGGCGCGCACCCTGTTGTCGCCGCTCACCGCGGACGGAACCAGCAGCGTCCCGGTGATGGGCCCCTTCGAGCTCGTGGGCACTGATCCCTTCACGGCGGATTCCGCGTTCCCCAGGCTCGGCGGTGATCCTTTGGGCTACGTCGACCGCATGACCAGCCGGTTCCGACGCCCCAGTGCCCGCCCCAAGCCTCCGGAGTTCGCCGGACCGGGGACGTGGCTTACCCGGGAGATCTTCGTCAAGAATGTGGGCCAGGTCCACGGGCGGCTGCAGATCCCCACCTACCCCCAGTTCACCGAGGCGCTCGGCCACGACCGTCTGCCCAGCGTCTCGACCGTGCCGTACCAGGCCGACTTGCGTATCCCCACGCCGGAACTGCTGCGCTTGGCAGAAGAGATCGACCTACGCTTCCCGGAGGGCAAACGCTACCTGCACAGCACTCTCGGGCAGCTGTTCAAGGTCCTGAAGACCTCGGACACGGTGTCCCCCGAGGAGGCCCTGTCGCTGACTGCCGGCGGCATGGAGATCTTCAACGCACCCACCGGTACCGGCAAGAGTGTCCTGGTCCGCGTGATGGGTGCCTGGTTCGCTGCCAATGACCTGCGCATCGCCATCGTCCTGCCGGATATCAAGGCATGTCTGGCCATGACCTGGAATGTGCGCGAAGACCTGGATCACCTGCACCGTTCCGGGATCATCGAGCAGAAGCGTACGTGCGCGCACCTGATGTCGTCCTCCGGGATGCACGACCGCGCTCTCAAGCTCGCCTCGCTGATCAACGAGTCTGTGGACGCGCCGGGCGAGTGGGGCGAACGAGCCGAACGCGACGTCGATCCCCTGGCATACGGATGTGCCCAGAGGACGTTCCTCGAATCCACCGGCGACTACCCGCCCGGACGCGAACCGTGCCTGTCGCTGCACCGACAGGGCGTTGGGTCGGCAGCCTGCCCCTGGATCCCCACCTGCGGAAAGTACACCCCCGTCTACGAGGCGGCCACCGCCAACGTCGTCATCATGAACCACTACGTCTTCATGCAAGGCCACCTGAAGATCGGCATCAACCTGGACGGCCGACCCGTTCGCAGCATGACCGCAGCCGAGTTCGCCTTGCGGACCTGCCACGCGGTGGCGATCGACGAAGTCGACCAGTTCCAGTCCCGAGCCGTAGACAAGTGTGCCAGTGAGATCGTCTTGCACTCACGGCGACACTGGTCGGCAGCGCCCCAGGAGATGGACACCGACGCCAAGCGGCTGCGCATCGACGACGAGCACAGCTTGCTACCTGCCGTCAGCCATGTCCGGCTCATGGCCGAGTTCCTGCTGCTGAGCATCTGCAAGAACGCTCTCAGCCTCCACGCCACCGAGGACGACCGCGCCCAGGCACGCATCCCCGACCAGACCAGCACCCGCTGGCACCTAGCCCGCGGACGGGACCGCACTCTCCTGCGGCTGCTGTGGCCGGAAACCGCAGCGGAGGACAGGGCAGACATCCCCGTCGAGTACTTCCAGCGGCTCAACGCGCTCATGCCCGCCCGCTACCAACGCCTCGACCCGCTCAGCGGGCAGCCGAGCCTGCTTGAACCCGACTGGCACGAGGTCAGGAGCGAGCTCAGCGCACTGGTGGCGCCCCGTGGCGAACACCTGCTGGATGCAGTCAAGCTCGAACTCCACCGACTCCTCGCGGACGCCGTCAAGGACCCTCACCAGCGGACACAGGCGATCAACCTGCTGGTCACCAGAACCGCAATGATCGAGCTGGACGAGGCGCTCTCGGCTCTCCAAGAAAAGGCCCACGACTACCGCTCCTCCGGCCTGCGCTCGGCCCAGAGGATCTCGAAGGACCTGCAGTCCGGCGCCGTCGCCTCCGTTCTGCCACTCGGCATGCTAGGCCGAGCGATCACCGGCTACCGTGTCACCGGTCTCGACGATAAAGAGAAGAACGCCGCCCTGGTCGCCCAGACCATCGCCGGCGACCCGCACACCTTCACCGCCGAACTGGGCGGCATCGTCTCGCTCATCCTGGCCGGCGTCGAGCGGCCGGTGATCGGGCTGTCTGCCACCGCGTACTTCCCCCAAGCGGTACGTGAACACCTGCATGCCCCGGTGCGCTGGTGGATGACCGACGCCCAGGCCAAGTCCATCCGGGCCCGTAAGCACCGGATCGACTACGGCGAGGGCCACCCTCTCTTCGGTGACCCCATCAAGGTCTCTGGCACCCACCCCAGCCGTAAGAAGGACGCACTCATCGAGCTGGGCAGCAACCTGTACGACCAGTACATCCACCGCGAGCTCGAACGCACCGCCATCAAGGACCCGGACCGGGCACACGTCCTGGTTGTCGCCAACTCCTACGAGCAGTGCGCCTGGCTCGCCCGCGGCATCGCCCGGGCCGGGCGCTACGACGGAGGGCTCTGCCTGGCGGTCAGGGCCGAAGACCTCCACAGCCCCAACCCCGAGCTACCCCGAGAGAACGTGGCCGTACGGCTGACCGCCGAGGAGTTCGAGGACTTCCCCCGGCACGGGAAGATCCTGGTCGTGCCGTTGTCGCTGATCGCCCGAGGACTCAACATCGTCAAGGGCACCCGCTCAGCGGTCCGCTCCGTCTACCTGTGCGTGCGCCCCCTCGCCCTGCTCAACGACCCCGCCGAGATGTACGGCAGCATCAACGCCGCCGGACTGCGAGCCCTGCCGACGGGCGGCAGCCCGCTACCCTCGCAAGCCCTGACTGAGGCCAGGGACGCCGCCTGGGACCGTCTCGCACTTCTACTACGTACCGCTCCCCAGTTCACGGCAATGCACAAATCCCTCCAGGAGGAAGTCGTCGCTGGCATGATTGTCGACCTCATCCAGCTTGCTGGCCGCGCCCGCCGCGGCGGTACCGAAGCCGTGCTGCACATGGTCGACTACGCCTTCCACGAGGACACCTGGAGTGCCGACCTGGAAACCGTCCTCAAGCGCATCCACTCCCAATGGACGCCGCAGGTACGGCAGCGCATGAACGACCTGTACGGGGAGGCACTCAACGCCTTCCTCTCCTACGCCGGCATCGAACCCCACGACACCGGCCTCCCGTGCAACTGAGCGAGCAGAGACGGAAGAGGACACGTGACCCAGCAGGACCGTGAACCCGGCAAGTACCTGAACACCCTCGCCTTCCGCTGTACCCCGGAACTGGTCGGCGACGCCGTAGTCCACGTGCGCCACTTCGACGAGGCGACCTGGAAGCTCTGGGATGACTTCGACAGGCTCTGCAAGAAGAAGTTCAGGAACGACTCGGCCCAGGCCCCGTACTCCATCGCCACCACAGTCCTCAACATGACCAGCGGCGGCTACGTGTACTTCGATCCCGACCGCCGCGCCCCGTTCCTCGCCTCCCTCCAACCTCTCGACGACAAGCTGCTTCGCCGTGTGTTCACCCTCGCGTATCACCTCGCCCTGGGCCAGGACGTCAGCACCATCGACCTCACCGCTCCTCCCGAGCTCGCCAAGCGGTTCGCTGACACCCCCGAACACACGTACTCGCTAGCCACCTACCTCCAGACCATGAAGAACGCTCAGCCCACGGCCCCCAATTGGCTCTACCGCACAGTTGCCTGGCAGCTCTCGCAGCAGCTTGCCACCGAGCCCTGGGCCATCTCCGACAGCCGGACCGTCAAGCTGCGGCCCGACACCACCGGCGGCCTAGTCGCCTTCGACGACCCCTGGACGAACGAGCAGGGCGGTCGCTACGCCCTCTCCCGCACGGCCCTCAACCTGAAGACGCTGCCCAACGTCGCGAACCCCGTACTGCTGCTGACATCACGGGTAACCCGGATCTCCTCCTCCCTGGTCTTCTCCAACACCGCCCTCGCCGAGCAGCCCGGCGAGAACCACCCACTCCTTGAGGTCGCCCTCAACGGCCGCGGCGGTGCTCGCACCATCAACCGCCTTGCGCTGCAGGCCCTCGGCCGCCTGGAGATGGACTACTCCGTCCTGCGCGCTATCGATGAGCGGTCGCAGGCGGAGCAGAAGCTGCTCGCCGAGGCGGCAAAGGCAAAAGCGGAGGGAAAGGAGCCGCCCCGCTTCCCCAGCGAGCACCCCGGCCAGGTGTGGCCCATCCTGCCGAAGAATTCCTCCTTCCCCGTCGGCACGGGTCCCGGCATGCAGCACCTGCGGTTCCTGCACCAGCACTTCACCACGGTCTTCGACACCGACGCCGTGCCGCTGGAGGCACGTGAGGTACGGATGAGCCTGCCGCACCGGCCGACGGACCCCGAGAACATCTCGAAGACGGAATACCTCCTCCGCAAGGCTGAGCGCGAGGCACATCCGGAGCCGAAGACACTGGGTCCGATCCGCAAGCGCGGCACCCTGTTCCCCACCCCGGAATCCATCTTCGCCTCAGTCGAGGCCGCAGGCTTCAAGAAACTGCGCATCGTCTGCCTCTGGTACCAGGACGACACCCGGCTCCGGATGCTTGACACCTTCTGCAAGAGCTTCGACCTCAACCCCGAAGGGCTCGACCGGGAGAACGGCCAGGAACTCCGTCTGCACGGCGACCAGATCGTCGCGGAGTTCCACCGCGCCCCCGACTTCCTCAAGCCTGGCCCCTCCGGCGGACGCAGGGACGCACTGGCAGCCACCGGCGCACCGATCCGCTCCCAGAACGGGGTACTTGTCGCGGCATGGTGCGAGACCGAGATTCCCACGTCCGCCGTGGCTGAGGAGTTTGCGGGGATCAGTTTGGACGATCTCGACGCCAAGCCGCAGACCAGGAACATCTTCGGAGACCTCGGCGTCCCGAGCCAGTATCTCCGCGGCCAAGACGAGAAGGGTGTCGTCTTCAAGCCCAAGGCCAAGGATCACCCAGCCGAGATGGCCCTTCTTGACCTCTACCGGTCACTCGGCATCCTCGACGACCGCATTGCGGACGCCCTACAGCCGGAGAAGGCGGGTTACCCGGTCGACCGCATCGCCCACGTCGGCATCCACGTACGGCAGCAGAACCGGCGCAAGGGGGAGTTCGGCCAGCCCAAGGTCGTCATCACCGCGTCCGCCCTCGTGCCTCCGCAAGCCACCGGTGGCACCTGGACCATGCTCGGGTGGAGCTCTACCCGGCCCGAGTGGCAGCCTTACCACTTCGCCCAGCCGGCCTTCCACGCCAGCGCCTACCCGGAGGGAACGGGCGACAAGAAGACCTACCGGCAGCGCTGGGACGACGCGGCCGAGACCGTCGAACGCGCCCTCGCCGACCTCACCGACGAACTCGACGGTACTCCGTACGTGGTCACCGTGGACGAGCTCGCCTCCCGACGGATGTGGGACGGGCTGCAGAACATGCGACAGGGAGGCTCGCCCGGTGACGGCAACAGCCGCTACTGGCTCCCCGGCACCACGCTGAGCCGCGATGACAGGCCGCAGGCCGTCATCCGCATCAACATCGACAGCGAAGAAGTGCCGCAGCCGGTGAGCACCACCCGTTTTGTTAAGGCCAAGGACAGCGAGCCGGTGGAGCAGGACACGGCGACCACGCTCTACCAGGTCACCACCGACTTCGGCGCACCTGCATGGATCCTTTGCAACGTCCCGCGAGCGTTCGACGGGGACGGAGCGGGTCGGCTGGGTTCGAAGTACACGCGTTGGGATGCCAAGGCATCCGTCTTCTCGGACAAGAAGGAGGACCGCCGCAAGGGGGAGATGCCGCAGAACTGGTACTCCATGACGGCCAGCGAAATCTACCCGCTCGCCTGCGCTGCCGGAGTGTCCGAGGAGGCCCTCGCCATCACCACAGCGAAGCTCTGCCACCAGAGCCAGTTCTGGGACGGCCGATCCCGATTCCCCCTCCCCCTGCACGCCGCGAAGCAGATGGATCTCGACCACCCGCAGTACCGACGCACGGCTGCACCTGAGGAGAAGCTGAGCCTGGAACTAGGTATCGAGGACGTTACTGCCGAGGGAACCGAGGAGCAGAGGTAATAGGGCTTGTAGGGGGCGGCTTCACCGAGTTCCGCAACACCACCCCCACATGCGGAACCGCGACTTGCTCGTCCCGGCATACCTGTACTACCTCGCCGGCCTTCACTTATGCGGCGCTCGTGATCTGGATCCGCAGCCTCGGACCAGCTGATCTGCAAAATCGCGAGGCCCATCACCGGATGCTGCAGACCTTGCTGGCCGCTCAAATCGGCGGCTCGGCCACGTCCGGGACTGTAAAACGTGGCTCTGTCTCACATTCGGGATGCTGTTGGTGATGTTCGTAGTGCGGGGTGAAGCAGTGCGGCGGGCTGGCTTCACGATTGCTCGCCCGGGCCATCTTCGCGGTCAGCGGCGGAACCATCCGACTGGCAGAACTACCCCGCTCGCCAAGCAGCACACCGACCGCCAGCACGGACAGCATGTTGGCGTGGTTTCACCAAACCGAGCGAAGATCACCAACAGCATCCATTCGGTGGTGATGCTGAGTAGGATATCAACGAGACTGTCTAGATGGCGTTTTCGGGCATATCTCCACGCTGACCGAGCAGATCACCGGGATTCATGCGACATCACGGGGAACCCGCAGGTCCAAGCGACACGTCTTCCGCCCGACTAACTCCTCGAAGAGGGTGGGATGCCACTCCCGCAGCTTGTCGTCAAAGTCGCCGTTCTGGACCTCACGCAGGGCCGTCGCGTATCCCACCTCGATGGCTTCGGCGATCATCTGCTGCAGCGCGGCTGGGGCGTACAGGAGCATGTGCCCCGCTTCCGGCGGTCTCGTCGCAGTTCTCCGTCTGCAGGGGGAAGCTGGCCTGACCGGGCGCCGGCCGCCAACATCGGATTGGCCTTGCCGATCAGGGACGCACTGCGGTGTCGGGAACCTAGAGCTCGCGCAGACCCATCAGGGTTCGGCCCATCACAAGCTGAGGGATTTCCGCGCTGTCGGTGCCTGAATCACGAAGTGCGGGGCTGGGACCGGCGGGTACCTCGGCCCAGACGAACTTCCCGGGGTAGGGCCTGAGGTGGTAGTAACCCCAGCGCCGGGCCATTGCCGCGGTGAGGATCAGGCCGCGGCCCCCGGTGGAATCTTCGTCAGCGGAGCGCCGTGTCGGCGGGCGTGGGTCGCTGTCGCCGACGACGAGTACGACGCTTTCGTTGGTGGACCAGAGCCTGAGCAGGATCGTACGGAATGTCGGGGAGCTCTCGTCGTCGGATGCTGTCCGTTCGGGGTGAGCGTGACAGACGGCATTGGTGGTGAGTTCCGAGGCGAGGAGGCGAGCGACCTCGATGCCTTCGTCGGGGAATCGCCAGGTTCGTAGTACGTCGACGGTGTGCCGTCGGGCCCAGGAGACGGCGTTGGGCGTGGCCGCGAGAGTCAGGTCGCTGAAAAGCGGGTGGTGCTGGTTCACGTGGATGGCTCCCTCTGAGGGTGGCCGGGTGCGGGCACCGTGGTGAGGAGGGCGGACCCCGGAGGGCAGACGGGGGACTGGCCGTCCGGGGCCCGCCCGCCGCCGGGTGGCGCTACTTCGTCGCGATGACGTAGACGCTGCCCCAGCGGCGCTTCGGGTTGGCCATGGAGGAGTCGAATGTCCAGGGTTCGACGGCGGTGAAGCCGGCCTCGGTGAAGAGCTGGACGAGCTTCTCGTGGTCGTAGGCCCACAGGTGCGCGGTGTAGTTGGGGTCGTCGTCCTGGTCCCGGAAGACGAGGTTGACGAGGTCGAGCTGGGTGTTGATGTCGCCGAGGCAGTCGCGCTTGGCGTACCAGCGGTCGATCGTCTCGGTGGAGCGGTCGAGGGGGCCGGGGTACTGGCTGAGGGCGAAGGCGGCGTCGGGCACTCCGGTGATGATCTGGCCTCCAGACTCGAGTACGCGGTGGGCTTCGGCCACGTAGTGCTTGACGGAGCGCGGGTAGTCGATGTGCTCCATGAAGTGCTCGGAGAAGAGCGTCTGGACGGTGCCCTCATGGAGGGGTATACCTTCGCGGACATCCCAGAGCAGGTCGGCGGGCGGGACAGCGTCGATGTTGAAGAAGCCGTCGATGCTGTGGGCCCCGCCGCCGATCTGCACCTTGGGGGGCTTCTCGTCGATGCGTCCGGCGGGCCAGGCGCGCTGGCCGGCGTGATGGTAGCGGTGGAGCTCGATCTCCCGGATGGCAGCGCGGAGGCTGCGGGCCAGGCCGTGGGTAGTGGCGGGATCGTCAAGCAGGGAGGCGATCTGGTCGCCGAGGAGGTCGATTGAGGGCATGCCGAAGCGATGCATGACGGGCTCCTAGTCATGGAGGATGTTGCGGGGAAGGCGAACCGCGGGCTATGCGGGAGAGGTCACGCGGCGCTGGGCGCGGCGGCGGTCCACTGGTTGTTGCGCATGAGGGTGTACTTGATGTCGACCAGCCGTGGCGCGATGGTCAGCGAGAGTTCCTCGGCCGGGTGGAGGTGACCGGCGTCGTCCTGCTCGGCACGCCAAACGCGGTAGTCGAGGTTTGGGTAGGCGGGGTTGATCCCGATCTCACCCTTGGGCATCGTGCCGTTGAACGGCGCGATGATGTCCATGTGGTTCCAGTAGTTCCAGGCTTGCAGGGCCTTGTACTGGTCGAAGTAGAAGTAGAAGTAGAAGTCGGGGTAGCGGCCGAACGTGCGCAGTTCCCGGTGGATGAGGTGGCCCAGGAGCGGTCCGAGCTGGGTGGCGAGCGCGTCGAACTCCCAGCGGGTGTGGTGCCAGGCTTCGGGGATCTCGCCAGGGGTGAAGAGACGGGCGGCGACGAGGTGGCTGATCCGCTCGACGAGGTAGGTGCTCGCGTCGACTACGTCGATGGTGGCGTCCACCCGCTGCAGGAGCGCGGCGAGCTGGTCGGGGCGGGGGCGGAACTTCGCGAGGTCGAACTTGCCGGCCATGGTGGGGAAGGAGGCGAACAGCATCTCCTTGTATAGCCAGTTGTTCAGTTCCCCGAGTTCGGCGAGGCGGCGGGTGTGCCGGGAGGTCGAGTGGAGCATCAGGTACTCCGCGATCGCCTCGAAGTACACGTAGCCCAGGATCGGGAGGCGCGGGATGGTCTCGTCGAGCTGCCGGAGGAACAGCTCGGCTTCGACGTGTGCGCCTTGGTAGGCCACGGCGGAGGCTGTGGCGAGGAAGGCCGCTGAGTTCTTCACGCGGCCGACGACCGTTTCCTCAAGGCGGTGGCGCTCGCTCTTGCTGAGTAGGTATTCGAGATGACTGTAGATCTGCAGGTGGATCTGGCCCAGTCGGAGGTAGTCGATGCCGGCGAGCCCTCGATATGCCTGCGGGGGAATGTCGATCTCGAAGATCAGCGGGGTCGGGGTGCGGTCGGTGAGGCCGAGTTTGGACAGGAAGGCTGGCGCTTCCTTCGTCAGGATGTAGGAGGCAAGGTTGTGCATGCGCAGGCCCTGGGCGGTCGCGGTGAGCGGCGCGCAGTAGATGCTGCCGACGAGGCAGCCGCCCGAGGGGTAGAGGACTCCCTGCTCACTGATCTCCTCCAGGGCGTGGGTGACGTGGAGCAGGTGCAGCTTGCCGCTGCCGTTCAGCGCGTCGAAGAGAGTGTTGTGGCGAAGCAGCCTGCCGTTCGGCGTCTCCTCGGCCAGGCGCTGGTCCCAGGCCACGGTCTGCGCGGCAAGTGGGTCATTGAGGCCGGCGGAGCCGGGGATCAAGGTGGAGTCGTAGAAGGCGTGCGCGTCGGCCCACAGGTGGTAGGAATCGAGGAAGTCCACGGTCACACCAGGCCCTTCTCTGCCAGGGCGAACCGAACGGCCTCGGGGCTGCGGGCGCCGGCGAGTTGGGCCTTCTCTGAGATGACCACGAGATCGAAGGCGAGGCTGCGGAACTCATCGAGTGCTGGCTGGCGTACGTGTCGGACGTCCGGCCACCACGTGAGTTTCGGCAGGCGATAGCGGTCGAGGGCGTCGGCGGCCTTGACCACGTCGACGATGTGCTCTGCGCGCGAGTAGTCACTGCGGTCGTCGGCGGTGAAGGCGGTGTACGGGACGTCGTGCAGCCGGACGGCGCTGGCGGCCTGCACGACACGTCGGGGCGTGGCGGTAATGCCGAAGTGCCCCCAGACGGTGTCGGCGTTCGCGGCGAGCCAGATGGCCGCACGGTCGCCGTGGCCCTGGTCGCCCTTGTCGTGGCGGCGCTGGCAGTCGTGGGTGGCGGCGGCGAGGATCGCGGTGGCGGTGTCGACGTCGTCCAGGCCGTTCGCCTCGGCAAGGACAGCGGCTAGCGCGGCCGTGCGCATGGCGTGCCGGACGCCGTGGATCGACGTGTACAGACGGGTGTCGAGCATCCAGGCGGTCGGGATCTCGGTGCGCTTGATGAGGTGCTGCGACGACGGGCGCAGGGCCCGGGGTGATGTCGGCGGGAGGGCGGGCTGGTTCTCCACGATCCACGCGACGGTGGTGTGATCGACGTACTGGTGGAGCGGTAGCTGGCCATGGGCAGCCAGCTCGATCAGACTTGGGGCCGTACTCATCTGTGCCCACCCCCTTGGTGGTCTCCGCGATGGCGTTGCTCTACCGGATGGGTGCGGCCTGCTGCTCGCGCTCCTTGCGCGCCTTCTCCGCGGCTTCGAAGGCCGCGGTGAAGTCGGCCAGCTCAGGCTCGGTCATCAAGGTCACGCCCAACTCGGCTGCGACGTCGGTGATCTTCGCGGTTGCCTCGGCGCGGTCGGCGTCCGAGGCACTGTCGTCGAGCAGGACCTCGAACTCGGCGTGATACCCCCATGCCTCGCTCCACTTGACCGCGATCTCGACGCCGCCGAAGAGGAAGTTGTGACGGAAGTTGAACGCCTCGTGCATGGTCGTCTCGAAGCCGATGGCGTTGAACACCTTCACCGCAGCAGGGACGTCGGCGGGGGCGATGGCGAACTCGGTCTCCGCGAAGGCCGTTCCCTGACCGATCTTGCTTCCCTTGAGCGTGATCTTGGCGGTCCCGGCGGCCGTGTTGTCGGTGACTTTCAGGAGCTGGTCGGGGAGCACGTAGAAGTAGATGTGCTTGTCATCCTTACCCAGGTCCGCGCCGTCTGCCTTCAGACGGGTAACCAGCTGGTCGTGGGCTTCCTTGGTGAAGCGGGCGCGCATCTCGATCTCGATGGCCATGGGGTGCTGTCTCCTCGATTCAGGCATGGCGAAGCCGCCCGGACTTGCCGCAGGGGGGCCTGTCCGGTGGGGGTGCGATGTGGAATTGACGATCTGGGGCGGGGTGATGCGGCCGGCCCAAGGGCCGACCACATCACCCGATGGGCATCTGCGGTGTCACCCGAGGTCGCCGAAGCGGTCCTGGACGACGCCCGAGTGCAGGTAGGTCGGAAGCGAGACGCCGCCCACCGAGGTGCGGCTGGTGGCGACCTGTTCCTCTGTGTCGCTGGGGAAGCCTTCCAGGAGGCGGAGGCACTGCTGGACCCATTCGCGCGACCTGGGCCAGTCACCCAGATCGCGGTACCGCACCGCCAGGGCGTACGCGGTCTCGGTGGCTGCCCACCGATCGGTCACCAGCTCGCGCTGGAAGATCGACTCCAGTTCATCGGCGGAGGCCGTGCGGGTCTGGTTGGTCATGGTGCCCTCTCAGGTCGGACGGTCGTGCCCCAGTGGTGATCAACGCGTCAGCGTCCCCACGGTGACGCCGTGACTCGCCTCTAGTAGGTGTAGATCTCGGCCAGCGTCTTGTAGTCCTGCAGCTCGTCCTTGTCGAACCACAGTTCCACCTCCTGCTTGGCCTCCTCGGCGTTGCCGGAGGCGTGGACGAGGTTCGCGACCGCCTTGCCCGTCGTGATGCTGGCGGCAGAGCTGTAGTGCGAGAGGTCGCCGCGTACGGTGCCAGCCGGAGCCTGGTTCGGGTACGTGCTGCCCACGATCTTCCGGACGGTGGCGATGGCGTCGAACCCCTCCAGCACCAGGGCGATGACCGGACCCTGCTGCATGAACGTCGACGTGACGTTGTAGACCTCCGAACCCAGCCGCTCCTCAAGGTCGAAGTAGTGCCGGCGGGTGAACTCCTCGTCCATCAGCTTCATTTTCGTGCCGACGATCTTCAGCGCTGCGTCCTCGAATCGCGTGATGACCCTTCCTGCCAGGCCACGCGCCAGCGCATCGGGCTTGAGCAGGACGAGCGTGCGCTCGACGGTGTGTGCCTGATCCTGGGGCATTGACTCCCTTTCGCCTTGCTAGCAACCGGATATGACGGGTTCTCAGCCGTCATCTGCTGAGGTTACCGGCGCTGACAGGGCGGTTCGTTCGTACGGGCGATGCCCCAGAAGGGCTAATGCTGCTGGCGGTGAATCGACCAGCGAGGAAGGGGAAGGAATGAGCCAACTTGCCCACATCTACTTACTGTTGAGGCAGCGCAGCTAAGATCTCCTCCGCGGTCGCTTGGCGCTCTCGCACCACTCGTTGGACTCCCGGGTGCTGAGTAGTTCACCGGGCGAGTCCTTGCCTGGTGACTCCAATTCTTCCCGAGCTCCACCCGCACCACCATGTAGCGCCAGTGCAATGGGAGTGCACATTCGAAGCGCAGGTTCCTGCACCGCGAGCGACGACGGAGAGGCAGCCTCGTGGACGTGATCGAGGTATGGAGCGGCCGCTACGCCTGCCTGCTGCAATCCGCGCTGCGCCTCACCAACGAACAGTTCGCCGCCCGCCTGGGCATCGCCGTGCGGACTGTCGCCACCTGGCATTCCGACGCGGCTGTCGTACCCCGCCGGGAGATGCAGCAGCTCCTCGACACCGTCCACGAGCAGGCCCCGGAGGCCGCGCGACAGCGCTTCGCGCTCTTGGTCGCCACGGAGCGGGCCCCGCAGGCAACGCCTGCGGCCGGCGCCCAAGCGCTCCGCGTTGCCATCGCCGTGGTCGTCCGGGACGACAAGGTGCTGTTGGTCTGCCGACGCGACGACGAAGCGACTGGCATCACCTGGCAGTTCCCCGCCGGTGTGATCAAGCCCGGCGGCAAGGCGGAGACCACCACGGTGCGGGAGACACTCGACGAAACCGGCGTCCACTGCGCCGTACGGCAGCACCTCGGCAACCGCCTCCATCCGTTGACCGGCGTGCTGTGCGAGTACTTCCTCTGCGAGTACCTCGCGGGTGAGGCCAAGAACACCGACACCGTCGAGAACATCGACGTGATGTGGGTCCCCAGAAACGCAGTGCCCCGCTTCATCCCCACCGATACGATCTTCCCGCCCATTCTCGCCGTGCTGGAGGAGTAGACATGTCGCAGCAGAACGCAGATGAGCGACCGGGCATCGCCGCGGCGATCGTCGTTCACGAAAGCCGTGTGCTCATGGTTCGACGCCGCGTCAGCGAGGGTCAGCTCTCCTGGCAGTTCCCGGCAGGCGAGGTCGAGCCCGGCGAGGCGCGCGAGGACGCAGCCGTGCGCGAGACAAAAGAGGAGACCGGCTTGGATGTGGCTTCGGTCAAGCTCCTTGGCGAACGGGTTCACCCGAAGACGGGTCGGCTCATGTCGTACACGGCCTGTGAGGTCGTCGGCGGTACGGCCTACGTCGCGGACACCGACGAGCTCGACGAACTTGCGTGGGTGGCGCACGCCGACATCCCCAACTACGTTCCGTACGGGCTCTACGAGCCGGTGCAGCAGCACTTGGACGCTGCTCTGAGATAGCGGAGCGACCCGTCATGGAACGGCGGGCGGGGTAGCTAGCCGGAGTGCTGAGTGCAGGTGATCAATACCGAGGCGCGCTGGCGAGTGGCGTCCAGTTCTCGCTGCTCGGGAGCTTGTTCGGGGCCTACGGGTAAATCTGTCGGTCTTTTCGCCAGCTCGCCATCGGCAGACAGGGAATCAGCTGAAATGACTGGTGCGCTGCGGCAAGGCATGTCAACGTACGACACCCAGTCGAGCACCCTTCCCCGAGTCCAGGGAGGCGCCCTGTACCCCGAACCTCTGCTCGACCCGTCGAACCCGAACCAGGGTGCCCTGCCTGCGTACTGGGTCGGTCCCCGGCACCTGGCCGGAGACGACGGACGTCTCTACGACGTCGTCGCTGACACGCTCGCCGGCCTAGGCTGGACCAGCCTCATGATCGGCCGCGGACGGCAGGAGCCCAACGAGGCACCGGAGGACCGTCAGGTCCTACGCAGCACCGTCCTGCACATCAGCCCCGACACCCTGCGATGGGCTCAGTGGGTGTTGCCGGACGAGCCGTTCCACCTCGGTGACCTGCCGGTCGCGTGGCAGGTGTCCGCCCGCTCGGATGCGAGCAGTCCGCTCGCGGACTGGTCCGCCTACTTCACCCGCGACGTCCCGGGTGAAGTCGTCGGCGACTTCCTCTTGGCGCTCGACGCATGCGGCCAGCCCGGCGCGATGTCCGCCGGTCCCGAGGCGGTGCTCGATGCCGTCACTGCGCATGGTTGGCTCCGTGACGCCGATCAACCCCATGCGGCAGCGATGCACCCCACCTTCACTTCCCGCCTCGGCCTCGGCGAGGTGCCGCCTCCCATCCAGGACTCCGACCCCCGCGCTCTGACCGCCGAGGCGAAATCGTCGGCGGTGATGGGCTGGCAGGCGTGGGCTGAGCTTGGCGTGGGCGCCTCATACCTGTGGGCCGCGTCGTTTAGCGCCAGAGTGCCGCACAGCCTTGTCGCGGCGTTCGCCTCCTCGCTCAGTTCCACCGCACCGGTGCTACGCCGGGTGTTGCCGGAGAGCACGCGGGACCGGCTCCTGCGTGCTCCCGCCAGCTGAGCAATGCCCCCTGCGCTACGAAGCCGGGCCTCCCGAACGGGAGGCCCGGCTTCACACTGCTCTGGCAGCTTTTGCATGCAGCAGGGGTGCGGCCGAGGCGGCGGGCGTGTGTCAGTGCTGGATGCTGTGTCCAGCTTGTTGGCACCGCTGAGAGACGGTGCCTATTTGATCTTTCCTGGCTCTGATCGCCGAGGCCGGGAAGCGCTCCGGCCATGCCCATGTCTTGCTCTGGTGAAGCAGCAACGCGTCCCTTCGTCAGAAGGTGTTGGCGGTGAAGGGACGCGGCGGTTCGGCTATTAGGCCGAGCAGGCGATTGAACTCGGTGCGGTCGCCTTCGCTCATGATCTCGTGGGCGTTGCCGAGATTCTTCACAGTGAGCTGCTGCATGAACGGGGCAAGGAAGCGCTGCAGAGCTTCCGGGGCGTCAGCACATTCCTGCCGGTACTCCACGAAGCGCTCGAACTGCGCCTCAAAATCGTCGCGAGTCGCCGTGAGAACGCGAGCCTGTTCCTCCTTGCTGAACGGGCGTCCGTCGCGATGGCTCCATGTGCTGGTGTCGGCTCGGTACTTGAAGTCCGCGTCGGCGAGGAGGGCAATGATGTCGGGTCGGGATGAGGGTGTGGTCATGCGGGTGTGTTGCTCCTCGTGGGGTTGGTTGGGGAACATCAATCGTCTGGAGAATCGCCGGTTGGGCTAACCGGCGATCGTCGGCTATGTTGCGCCCGTTTCCCAGGGTCAGCGCTGACGGCTGGAGGGGTTCGCCGCCCTGGCCGCCGGTGGTGCGGTGGGTGCTGGGGCCGGGATGCGACGGCCATTGCGGGCTGGTGTGGCCTGGGGGTTTTCGGGTGCGGCGGGCAGATGGGCACTGCGGAGCAGGCGCCAGACGAGGACGTCGCTGATGGAGTCGGCGGTGCCGAGCTCGCGACGCCGGGTGGCTTCGGCGAGCAGCGCTGCCGGGTCGTGGCCCGCTTGCCGGGCGTCGGCGAGTGTGGCGGCCAGGGCGGGCCAGCCGGGCTCGGCTTGGATTCGCTCCGCGAGCTCTGGCAGCGCTTGGCGCAGGAGATCGGCTTGCCGCTGCCGAATCCGCGTCGATAGATGCTGGCCTCGCTGGCGGAGGGCGGCGATTGGATGGGCTGCGGCGGCCTGGTAGGCGCTGCGCAGATGCTCGGCAGCTTGTTGGGCTGCGGCTGCCTGCTGACTGTGGTGCCTTTTGGTGTGCCAGTTCGCCGCGGTGATGGCGAGGAAGATGGCCATATCGATGACCATCGCCATGGTGGCTCCGTCTTCGACGCGGCCGGGGGCGGGGCCGCTGTGGACGAGATCGTGGGCGGCTTGTCGCAGGGCGTGGTCGTGACCGCGTACGGCACGGACGTGGGAGCGGCTGGCCCGCTCGAACACGGAGGCCGCCTGCCGGAGTTCAGTGCGGGTGTGGGCAGTAGAGGTCTTGGCGAGCGCGTCCAGGACCTCCCCTGCCGCGGCGATCTGTGCTGCTGCCATGCCGTCATCGCCGTGATCAATGATCAACAGAGCCTGCCAGGTGGCAGCGGCAGCCCGGCGCCGAGCGAACGCGGGATGGGTCACCGGCGGCAAGGTGGGCTGCACAGGCTCGCGCCCGCCCTCGGAAATCGCCTCTAGGCGCTGGGACCAGCGTTCGCGGATACGCGGCAGGGACAGGTCGGGGGCGAGTGTGGAGCCGGCATAGAAGACCGGCTCGTCGTCCTTGTTACGGTCGTCAGGCAGCGCGACCTTGTAGCCGAGCAGGTCACCTGACGGTGCGATCCGCTTGCCGATCAGCAGCCCGTCGGCGGCCAGACGGTCGAAGAACTCATCCGTGGAGGCAGCGCCGGCCGACGCGCCGCGCACAGTCTCGCGCAGCCTCTCCCGCGCCGTACGCTCCTGCCCTTGCCGTTCGGCTTTGTGGCGTTCGGCGCTGGTGGGCCGCCGGGCTGCGGTGCCGTCGCCGGGTGTGACGCGGTGCAGGTCGTAGTCGGCTTCGATGAGGCGGGCTGCGGCCTGTGCGCGTTGGCCGGAGCGGTGGTGGTCGGGGCGGCGGCCGTCCTCACGGACGAGGGTGGCGATGATGTGGATGTGGTCGTCGGCGTGGCGGACGGCAGCCCACCGGCATCCGGTGCTGTCCCCGCCGCCGGGGTCGATGCCGGTGGCGGCCACGATGCGGCGGGCGATGTAGCCCCACTCCTCGTCGCTCAGGATGCGGTCGGTGGCTGTTGCGCGTACGGAGCAGTGCCATACGTGCTGGTCGGGTCGCTGGTCTTCGTCGAGGAGGTGCAGTGGCTGGTCGAGGACCCGCTGGAGGTCTTCCTTCGTTACGGAGGGGTCGCGGCCGGGGTCGGGGGCCATGTCGTCGTAGGAGGCGACCAGGTGCGGGTCGAGGTGCTCCTCGCGGGTGCCCTTGCCGTAGAGGTAGTTGAGCAGCCCGCGTGTGTTGCTGCCTTGTTTGTGGATGCGGGGGATCAAGCGGTCTCGTCTCTCTGGCGTTCGATGATCCGCTCGACGGCGCCCCTGGTGGCGGTGGCCGCGCGGCGGACGTCCGCGAGGGCGTCTTCGATGCGGGCGATGTCACCGCCGGAGTTGAGGGTCTTGGTCATCTGGTTGAGGTTGCTGCCGGCCCAGCCGAGCTTGCGGCCTGTGGCGAAGAGTTCCGTGAGGATGTCGTGGTCGGCGGCGATGGTGGCGGCGGTGCGGGTCTGGTCGCGGGCGGCGGCCAGGGCGGAGTGGGCGAGGAATCCGGCGATGCTCATGCCGACGGCGTCGGCGCCGGCCTGGATGAGGGTGTGTTCGCGTTCGTTGAGGCGGACGCTCTGGGCGGGGCGCTGCTTCTTGTCACGTGGACGCGATTTCCCCCTGGCCCGGCGCTTGCGTCCGGCTGTGCTTGGCTGCGATCCGCCCTCGGTCGCAGCCTTCCCGTCCGGCGTCCCCTGGCGCTGGTCGGGCCCCGCCACCCCTGGGGCGGGGACGGGTTCGGACACTCCCCCCACGGGGGAGTGTCCGAACCTCCAACTTGCTCGGCTTGGGGCTGGGGTGGCTTGTGTCTCGTTCCGGTGGTGGTCCGGATTCTTGGTGCACGAATCCTGCATGGAGAGCAGCTCCTGATGGCAGAGCGAAAGAGCGGATGAGGCTGGCGCACGGGCAGGAGCCCCGCCTCCCCGCCGTGGTGAGAGGCAATCGCGGGGGGAGGGTCGTGCCTGGCGAAGTGGCATGACAGGGGGCTTGTGGGCAGGCGGAGTTGATGGTCCGCAGGTTCCGTGCCGGTGTTCGTGACTGACCGGATATCCGGTCAGTCCGCTGGGACGCTGGTCTTGGCCGCCTGTTCAGCGGCTAGGAACCCCTTGAGTTCGGTGAGTCGGTCCTCGGAGATGGTGAGTTCGGCCTCGCGGATGGCGTTCCGCAGCACGGCGCGGGTGGCTGTTCCGTGCACTGCAGTGGCCTCGCGGCCGATGGCGAGTAGCTCGTCCATTTCGGCACCGGGAGGACGGACGTAGCGTTGCGTCGCAGGGACGTCTTCTCCGGAGCGCGACTCGGTGGTCTCGGGAGTGGGTGCCGAATCGTGCAGGGGGAGTTGGTTCTGCACGGATCGAGGAGGCAGGGACTCGGGGCGAAGGTCAGGGCCGGGGTGTTCCGTGGCTTCCTCGCTCTTCGAGGTGCAGTCGGCACCTGATCGGCTGCGCGGGGGAGTTGTCCCGACATGGCGCGTGGTGCCCTCGTGCGGAGTGAAAGCAGTCCAAGGCGATGGCAGTTCGATCGTGGCCAGCGCTGTCGCGTGACGGCGGACAGCGAGCTGGTGCAGCAGCACTTCGCGCTGGCGCTGGTCGATTCCCACAGAAGCTTGGGCGACGGCGCGTGAAAGCTGTCGTGCGGTTCGCCGGCCTCGCCAGCTGACGCGCTGTTTCTGGGTTCGCTCCGCAAGGTGCGTGGCCAGGGCGACGGCTCTGAGGGTGGCACGGTCGCGGGTGATCTGCGCGGCATCTCGATCACGTTCGGCGATCCCAAGGCGGGAGAGGATGCGTTCGCGTACTTCGCGACCTACCCGGGCGAGGACGCTGTGGGACGCGGCCTCGGGCGTGCGGATGCGCAGTTCGATGCCCATGGCCTGATGCCAGAGCAGTGCGGCCATGACCGGGCCCACGAAGGCCCGCACCGTGCCGCCGACCACACCCGACTCGGCGTACGCGGGTATCACCTGCACAGCGGTGATCACCCAGGTCAGGATGCCGGGCAGGCCGGGGGCTTGCTTGGGGCCGTGGAGGTTCTGCCGCGCCAGCAGTGCCGTGGCGAAGAGGGCGAGCTCGGCGGCGGCGAACATCGCAGTGCGCTCGGTGGTGCCGCTCATGTCCAGGTAGTCGGCGGCGAACCGCCAGCTGGTGTCGGCGCTGTAGGCGGTACATCCGACCGCGGCCAGTGCGGCGACCCTGACTGCGGGCGTTCCGGGCTGTCGCGTGGCGTGGTTTCGGGGAGCGCGTCGGTAAATCAGCCAGCTGACCAGCAGCACTGTGCATGCGGCCAGGAGGGCGGCGAGCGCGATAGTTATCG
This sequence comes from Streptomyces zagrosensis, assembly GCF_014203645.1. GTDB lineage: Bacteria > Actinomycetota > Actinomycetes > Streptomycetales > Streptomycetaceae > Streptomyces > Streptomyces zagrosensis. Next base: position 22,889 of record NZ_JACHJL010000024.1, read on the forward strand.
CGTTCCAGTGCCCGAGTGCGGGCAGGGCGAGTTGCGTCATACAGGGGTCTCCAGAGGCCCGCCGCGCCGTGTGGGCAGGCGTGGGCGCGGACGGGCGGCGTGGTGAAGGTGAGCTGGGGCGGCGCCGTGCGGTCAGACGGCGAGCTGGCGTCGGCGGTCAGCGCCGGTGAGGACCACGGTGGTGGTCATCTCGGCGAGACGGGAGGCGACGCGGTCGCCGACGGCGTCGCGCAGCGCGGCGGTCGGCAGATTGGTCGTGAGGAGCGTGGGGAGCAGGTCGGTGTAACGGCGGTTGATCAGCCGGTACGTGATCTCCTCGGTCCACTCCGACTGCTTGGCTGCGCCGAGGTCGTCCAGGATCAGCAGCGGGCAGTTGCTGAGGGTGGCGAGGTCGCGCTCGGCGTCGTGGCCGGGACGTGGGCGCAAGCGGGCGTACAGGTCGGCTGTGGTGGCTGCCTCCCACCGCAGCCGCACCCCGGCGGTCAGCAGCGACCGCACCGCGCCGTACGCCTGGTGCGTCTTGCCGGTGCCGGTGGGCCCGGCGATCAGCAGGGACGGTCCGAGTGCGATGCCCCGAGTGCCGCTCGGGCCGGGCCGTGCGGCGAGGGCTACCTCGTCGACCCAGGCGGCTACCTGCTGGTGGCCGGCGAGGGCGTGGCGATAGCGGGGCGGAATACGGGCCTCGGCCAGTTCCAGCGCTGTCACCCGCTCCGAAGGGGCCTCGGCAGGTGACGTAGTTGGATCGATGCCCCGATCGGCGAGGATCGTGCCGAGGCGGGCGGCCAGGGTGCTGATGCGCTGTGGTTCCCGGCTGGTGGTGGCTGCGGTCACAGCTGGCCCCCGTAGGCCGCCTCGACGTCACCGGGTGCCGGGTTGGTCCACGCTCGGTGCGGGGCGGCAGCTGCCCGCGGTGCGTTCATGGCCTCGTTGACCAGGCTCGGCAGCAGGCTCACGGACAGGCTCTTGGCACGCATGCGGTCCATCCCGGCGCGGATATGGTCAGGTGCGACGCCCTCGCCGAGCAGTTTGCTGAGCACCCGGCCGAGGCGGCCGAGCACGTCGCTGGGCGGTCGGTGTTCGCACGAGGCGACGTACTCGCCGACCAGACTCTTGGCCGAAACCGAAGCCGAGTCAGCCTGTGGCGCGGGGGCGCTTGCGCACACCACCGGAGGTGATCCTAGATCCAGGATCCTAGGTCCTAGATCCGGACCCTGATTGCTCACTGCGGTCTCCCGGCGTTGTGGTGCGGGCTCACTGAAATTGCCCTGACCTGCGGTTGCGTGGTTCACGCAGGGCTCGCTACGTTCGCGTGACGCCTCAGGGCCTCCACTGTGAGGGCTCACGGTCTGTTCACGGAGGACCCCGTGAACAGGCGAGGACGCCTCGTCGGATCGGCCCCCTTGGTGGCGCGGGCAGGCCGGGCAGCGGCTGCCGCTGGGCCGGTTGATCTTCTGGTGGCGGGCCCAGGCGACGATGTGCAAGTACCGCTTGCCGTCGTTGCCTTCGTACCGGCAGATCAGACCCGCACCGTCGAGTTGCGTGAGGTCGTCCTCGACCTCCAGCGGGCCGTGCTCGGGGCGCAGGGACCACAGGGCGCCGGCGATGACGGCGGCCTGGTCGCGGAAGCGGCCGTGGTCGTCTGCCTGCGTGAGCAGGCCGAAGAAGGTCCGCTCGGCATGGACGCTTACCGCGGTGAGCGACTCGGAGATGAAGGCTTCCGGCTTGATCGTGCGTATCCGCGCCATGTCTATCGCCCCGCCTTCGCGAGCGCAGCGGGGGAGCCGGCCGACAGGGATGCGACTACCGTCGTGAGGGTTGTAACTTGTTGGGGCATAGACGGTTCCTCACCCGGTGGCGTTGTAACCGCCACCATCTTGATCGTCCAGGTACGGGCGATTTCGGTAGGGGACTTCCTGGCCCCCGGCGTTGGCCCGCCGGGGGCTTTTTCTATGCGCTCGCCAGTTCCGTGGTTCAGGGCGCATGGCCAAGACAGCCACACCCTCTCCGCGCAAGTCCAGCATTCCGTCGAGAAAGCGCACAGCTCTCGGCGAACGCGTCGCACGCAGCTCCCATAAAACGATAGACCCGAATTAGCGGCTGACCCAATAGTTGGCACAAAAGGGGCGACTGGTAAATCGGCTCTGGGGTAGCCAGAGCGGAAGACGATGCGACCGGGCGATGCAAGAGGCCCACGTCAAGCCCCATGTGGGTGCTACCAGGATGAGGGCACCCAGCGGTTTGGTCATCCGCGAATTCTGGGCTATGTTGCGTCGCTCGCGGGGGGCTTGGGAAGCAGATCTGACAAAAAAGACGCGGAACATAGCAGCAGATCGCCGGTTACCCAAACCGGCAATGCAGAGCTACAACTGACCCATGCCTGAAAGCCCTCTGGGAATTGGTCCGGCCGGTGTGCTGACCGCCCGCGCCATTACCCGTGCCCGCACGGCTCGCGGATTCGCCCAGCGCCAGCTGGCCGAAAGGGTCTCCGCGCTCGGCCGCCCCATGACCATCACTATGTTGTCCCGCATCGAATGCAGACAGCGTCGCTGCGACATCGACGACCTCATCGCCATCGCAGCCGCCCTCGGCCTCTCGCCGCTCGCCCTGCTCGTCGAGACGAGCTAGCGGAACGAGCCTCAACAGCGCTCCCCGGGTGGGCCAACACCCGGCAGCCGCTACGTACATCACCTCGCCCGTACCTGAACCACCAAGACCGGCGTATCCGTATCCGCACGGCCGCGCCAGAGAAGGAACCCCCTTGCGCCGAGAGGCCATTCCCCCTGCCCTGATGCCCCTCCGCCTCCGTACCGCGAAGGAGGCGGTACCGCGTGGCTGAGCAGACCGGCACCGAGGTAGCGGTGCCCCGCCTCTACCGCCCCGACGAAGTTGCCGCCGTACTCGGCTGCTCCGCCTGGTGGGTCAAGGACCGGGCCCGTCGTCGCCAGATCCCATTCGCTCGCGTGGGCCGTGCCTACCGCTTCACCGCCGCCCATCTCGCCGAGATCATCCGCCTCCACGAGGAGCGACCGACCGTCGCTGCGCGACCGCCGGCCCCTGGCGCCCCGCCCGCGGCACCTGCTCGACGGTCCAGTGCACCCGAGTCGGCTCCGCCGTCCGGCCGCCTGCGCGCCAGGCCGCCACGCCGATCCAACCGAGCCGAGTTCGACACCGCCGCGTAGAACGCCGCACCGAAGAGGAAGGAAACGCACTTGGGTTTCGCGGAGAAGCGCGGATGTTACTGGCGTGCCCGATACAAGACCGCTCCCGGCAAGCACCTCACGGTCGTCGACGAGCATGGCAAGGCGATCAAGTTCGCCACCAAGGGCGAGGCCCAACGCTCGGCGGGCGAGGCTGAGAACAAGTACCGCCGCGGTGACTGGCGCGACCCCGCGCTGGGGCAGGAGACGTTCGGCGAGTACGCGAGCCGCTGGTACGAGGCCCAGGATCTGGCCGCCTCGACCATGCAGAACTACAAGCGCCACATTGAGGAGCACCTCCTCCCCGACTTCGAGGATCATGCGCTCGCAGGCATCCTGCGCTCGGACGTCGAACGGTGGGAGAAGAAGGAAAGGGCCCTGTACGCGGCCTCCAGCGTCAAGACCTGGCGCTCCACGTTCCACCTGATCTTCGAGGACGCGATCGACGAAGGGCTGATCGCGTCGAACCCGGCGACCAGGCGGCGCGGGCGGGGCAAGCGTGCGGGCCGCTCCCGTGACCGAGGCCCGGAGAAGGTCGTCACCGATCCGCTCGGCATCCTGTTGACCGCCGAACGGGCAGCCCTGCTGTCAGGTCGCGATGATGAGTTTGTCGCCGTCGTCCTCAAGGGATACACCGGCATGCGCTGGGGCGAAATCGTCGGCCTGGAGGCCGAGTTCGCCCGTCCCGGCTCTGTACGCGTGGAGTGGCAGCTGTACGAGCTCGACTCGGGTGAGATGGTGCGCTGCCCGCCCAAGGACGACAGCTATCGCACCCTCGACTCGATGGACTGGCTGTCCGCCCTGGTCAGCAACCATGTCGCCCGCACAAAGCCGACGCCCTGCCCCTGCCACGGCAGGACCTACGTCTTCCGCGGACAGGGCACGGCTCGTACGGGCGGCCACCAGGGCGCGAAACTCGTCGACGTCGCACGCCGTGCCGCTGTCTCCACAGGGACAGTGTCCAACGTCCTCAACCACCCCGACCGCGTCGCCGATTTGACGCGAATACGGGTGGAGGAGGCCATCACGGACCTCGGGTTCGTACGAGGCGGCGCGGTGGTGGAACCCGCGGCACACTGGCGCAGGAACGGTTTCGCGACCTGGCTGTTCACCCCGGCGGTATCGGGCTGGTACCCGAAGAAGGCCCCGCAGGAGGCGCGACCCGTGCCACTACTCGGCGACCCGTGGCCAGGAGTCCCCGCGCGAGGACGCGGCGCCGCCCAACGGGCCGACGCCTGCTGGCTCCCGATCGCCAAGGGCCTCACGCCTCACGGCCTGCGACACACCCATAGGACCGTGATGGAGGACCTCGGCACCGAGAAGGTCCTCATGGACCAGCGCATGGGACACATCGACGGGTCCGTCTCGGCGCGCTATGCCCACGTCACCCCTGGCATGCGCAAGCGCCTCATACTCGGCCTGACAGAGCAGTGGGAGGCAACGCTTGACGCCCGGCTGGCCCTCTGTCCGAGTTCGTCGGTGCGCGTGCTCAACGACCTCCTGCGCGCACGCGCGGTCTTTCTCCAGTAATTTCACGGTGGCCTGTGACGGCGTTGCGCGGCAACGCCGTTACGGGGACAAGGCGATGGCCGCGTGACGACCAAGCCCACAGGGAACGAACTGGGTCGGCCGTACGCCGGGGCGGTGCAGGTGCACTACCCGGAGATTGCGGAGCGCGTTAGCAGCCTGACGCCACTTGAGATGGTGCCGATCGGTCCAATGTCGGTTTCAAGCTGGAACGGGGCCATCGGTACGCGACCCTTGGGCTGGTCGAACACGTGCACTCGATTTTCCGTCGGGTACGTTGGGAATCAAGGAGCCCCCTCCGCGTGAGATGTGGAGGGGGCTCCGGTGTTGCTGGTGGATCAGATGGCGGCCGGGGCCTTCTTGTACCAGTCCGTGATCACCTTGGTCAGGTGCACGACGTTCTGCTGTCGCATGATCGGGGCGGAGGCGTTCGGCTCAAAGTCCTCGTTCGCGGCTGTGGTACGCCAGATGCTGTCCTCGGTGACAGGGGCGGTCATGTGCCGGTCGAGTCGCTTGAAGAACTCCTGGATGTCCCCGTCTTCTGCTCCGTCCTCCCGCAGGTTGCGGTAGACACCGCCCAGCACGCGGAGCACGCCCACCGAGCCCAGAAGCGAGGACTCGCGCAGCCTCATGGCCCTGGTGGGAGGCGCCGGCGGCTCGTTCTTCTTCTTCTCGGAGAGCGAGGGGTCGTAGTTGTCTACGTCCTCCTCGGTGATCTCGGCGAGCGAGGTGAAAGCGATGGAGATGACGTCTAGGAAGCTGCGGACGCTCTCGATGACCTCGTTGTCAGTCAGTGACTCGACCTTCTTACTGACACGGCCACCGGGGCCGGCGATGACGGCTCGCGTGATGTCGGCTACGTGCTTCGCGCCCATCAAGTTGCGGTTGGTCAGGGTCATTCGGTCCCGCTCGATGTCGACCTTGCCCAGGAAGAGAGGGTGGGTGACGATGTCGCTGAGCGTGCGGTTGGCGATGCGCGATGTGTCGAAGCGGGCCCGAACGGCACCGGAGATGCCTTTGGCGTTGTCTGCGACGTCGACGAACATCTGCTGGCCCTGGACACCGTCGCGCTCTACATAGATGTCAATGCCGACGAACTCGTCCTTGAGTCGCTGCATTCGGCCGACTAGAGCCTCGCGGTCCTGCTCCAGTTTTACCCTCTTGGCGTCGTTGGCGCGGTGGATCTCCCGGTCGATGCGGGAGACCTCATCCGTGATGCGCTTCTTTTCCAAGTGGACCCCGAGGATGCGGTGCTGGCCGTCAATCGTGATCAGGCGCCCGATACCGCCGATGGACCATGGGACGGTGAGATAGCCGACCGACCCGTCTTCGCTGATCGGTTCGAAGCGGCAGCCGCCCGTGTCGCGGATGAGGAGGGCCGGAGCCACCCAGCCGGGGTTGTCGGCGAGGTACTGACCGAAGCCCTTGGCATGGTTGATGTCCACCTTGCGGTTGTCCGGGTCCGGCTTGGCCGGGTCGGGGATGGTGAGGATGACCGAGAGGTCGGCGAGCGGGATGCGCGTCGTGTAGACGATCCGGCCGCCCTGGCTGGTGCGGATTGCCAGGTAGGTGGACTCCTCGCGCACCAGGGAGAGGCGCGATGAGTCGATAGTGATACTCACAGGTAACTTCCTTTCTGGGCACGTAGCTTGCTGCGCAGCCCACATAAGGCGGAAGATGCTCGTGTACCTAACTGTCCGTCAAATTGTATCTCTAGTAACAGATTTAAGCGGCAAAGTAGCTCTCACTTCTTGTAATCGGGAGGGCGTGAGGCCGTCATTGGCCAGTGCCCTCGTGCCCAGTTGGTGAGGTAGTCCCATGAAGTAGTGCGCGGATGCTTGATGTTGGCAAGCAACCGACTACTGACGCTCGGGGGGGCATCTAGCTCCTTTCCGTCCCGTGAGGCAGTCCGCGATGATCACCGTCAAGACTCGTTCCTTGGGGAATGGGCGGAGTGGCCCTGGCCGTGATGGGGTGCGCGGGCATCGCCTTGCAGTACGCATCCGACCTCGTGGACCAGGCCATCAGCGGTGCCATTGAACTGGATGAGGCGTATGCGGTCGCCCGGGAGGCCAAGGCCAAGTCCATGAGACCCAGCTCGCCTACCTGCGTGAGGAGGGCGCCGAACGCGCCGACGGGTCGTCGATGGCTACCTGCTACTGAGTGGCGCGTGGGCGAGTGGTGGCAACCGGGCAGCCACCCGGCTTCCTCCCAGCACCACCGTGGGGTGACACGCCCCACCGATGCGAGACCGGTTCGCTCGGCAAACTGGCCTGGGGCCGACGCGTCCTTGCCTTGTCGGCCGCAGGGCCGGAAGAGCCGAACTCGCGAAAGGTCGAAGATCGAAAGACGAGGGCCGCATGTAGTGCGGTGCCCGTCTCAGTAGCCACCTCGCGCTGCAACGCACCTCACTCGCGCGTGCGCGACCGCTTCCACCGAGATGTGCGGGCGCTGCCTGCGTGGGGGACGTGAGCCGCCTGAGGATCGGATTCCTGCTTCGGCTCCCAAACGGCTCCCAAGAGAGCCCCAGGAACGAGTCAGGGGCCTGATCCACTAAGTGGATCAGGCCCCTGACCTGGTGTTACAGCTGTCGGGGTGGCGGGATTTGAACCCACGACCTCTTCGTCCCGAACGAAGCGCGCTGCCAAGCTGCGCTACACCCCGAAGCAACGAGCTCTACTTTAGCGGACCGGTCGCTTGAGACGAAATCCGGTTACCTGCCTCCCGCGGCCGGGCCGACCTGGGATGGAGCCGGGCCGGGTGCGATATTCAGCCGCTCCGCCACTCGGCCGCACTCAGCTGCCCAGGCCACCCCGTCTCACTCGGCCAGCGCAGGCGCCACCCCGCCACTCCGCTCCACTCAGGCCATCTGCCCCTCAGCCATCACAGACACCCGCCACCTTGGCCACGCCCCCAGCCTCGGCCGAGCCTGCTCGGTGCTCGGTGCTCGGCGGTCTGCGGTCTGTGCTCGGTGCTCGGTGCTCGGTGCTCGCTCAGGGTCAGTCTTCGCGCGGGGTCAGGGTCAGGAGGGTGGCCTCTGGGGGGCAGGCGAAGCGGACGGGGGTGTAGCGGTTGGTGCCGCAGCCTGCGGAGACGTGGAGGTAGGAGCGGTGGCCGCCAGCGCGATGGGTGGACAGGCCCTTGACCCGTTCCGTATCGAGGTCGCAGTTGGTGATCAGTGCGCCGTAGAAGGGGATGCAGAGCTGGCCGCCGTGGGTGTGGCCCGCCAGGATCAGCGGATAGCCGTCGGCGGCGAAGGCGTCCAGGGTGCGGAGGTACGGGGCGTGGACGATCGCCAAGGAGAGGTCGGCGTCACTGTCGGGGCCGCCCGACACCTCCGCGTACCGGTCGCGCTTGATGTGCGGGTCGTCCAGGCCGGTCAGCGCGATCTCGATGCCGTCCAGCTTCAACCGTCCCCGGGTGTTGGACAGGCCGACCCAGCCTGCCGCGTCGAACGCGTCCCGCAGTTCCTCCCACGGGTTGTGTACGGCGCCGACCACGGGCGGGTTGCCATTGAGGCCGTACCGGCCCTTGGCCCTCTCCATCAGGTAACGGCCCGGGTTGCGCAGCATGGGGCCGTAGTAGTCGTTCGAGCCGAAGACGTACGCACCGGGAAACTCAAGGAGCGGGCCGAGGGCATCCAGCACCTCGGGGACGGCTTCCGAGTCGGAGAGGTTGTCGCCCGTGTTGACCACGAAATCGGGCCGTAGGCCTGCGAGCGTCTGTAGCCAGCGCTGTTTCTTTCGCTGTCCGCTCACCATGTGAATGTCGGATACCTGAAGCACCCGAAGTGGCTCCATACCCGGCGGCAACACCGGAACGCTGACGCGTCGCAGCCGGAACGAGCGGGCTTCGAACCCCGCCGCATAGGCAAGGCCGGCCGCGCCGACTGCCGTGATTCCAGCGGTGATTCCCAGGGGTACTTTGTATCGCGAGCGCATGGGTCCCATCGTCGCAGAACGCACGGCACCCCTGAAATCACGGGGCGTTTCGTCGTGCCTACTGGCAGACTCGACGGCATGACCACGCTCAAGACCAGGCTTAAGAGTGACCTCACCGCGGCCATCAAGGCCCGCGATGAACTGCGCTCTTCCACACTGCGGCTCACCATCACGGCCATCAGCAAGGAGGAGGTCGCGGGCGACAGCGCCCGGGAGCTGTCCGACGCCGAGGTGGAGAAGATCATCGCGCGCGAGGCGAAGAAGCGTCGCGAGGCGGCGGAGGCGTTTGCCGATGGTGGGCGTGCGGAGTCGGCGGAGCGGGAGCGCGCCGAGGGCGAGGTGCTCGCCGAGTATCTGCCCAAGCAGCTCACCGATGAGGAGCTGAACGCCCTGGTGGCCGATGCGGTCGCGGAGGCCAAGGCCGGTGGGGCTGATGGGCCGCGCGCGATGGGCGCCGTCATGAAGATCGTGAACCCGAAGGTCGCCGGCCGGGCGGAGGGCGGTCGAGTGGCTGCCGCGGTCAAGCGGTCCCTGGCCGGCTGAGCCTGCCGGAGCGGTGGCCTCGTTGGCTCCGCTCCGGCCATCACCGAGTGGGAGCGTCCCACACCGACCCACACCAAGCTTTTACGCCCGGGCGGCAGCCGCCCCCCACCGCAGGCCGTTCCGGCTCACCCCGAGCTCGCTCGGCGTATCGTGCGGTCTAGCGCCAATCCGGCCAGCCGCCGTTGCTGCGGTCACCGTCGTTGCCTCGGCCGCCGTTACCGCCGCCGTCGCCGCCCCCGAGGATGTCCGGGATGTCGATGTCGGGCCACGGGTTGTCACCGCTATTACTGCTATTACCGTTGTCGCCACCGGAGCGGCCCGGCTTGTTGCGTTTGTCGGGCTTGTTGTCGTCCCTGTCGTCGCCCTTATTGTCGGGCTTTTTCTCCTTGTCGGGGTTGGCGATGTGCACCGTTTTGAAGCCGGGCGCCGGCTTGCCCTCCAGGGCGCCGCTCATGGCGTCCTTCCAGATCGGCCCCGGGATGTCGGCTCCGAATACCTTCTCGTGGTGGACGCCACCGATGGTGATGTTCTTCATCTCGACGTCCCTCTCGCCCGGGCCGCCGACCCAGACGGCGCCCGCGAGATTCGGGGTGTAGCCGACGAACCAGGCGGCCTTGCGGTTGTCCGTCGTACCCGTCTTGCCCGCGCTGGCCCGGCTGCTCAGGCCCGCTTTCCTACCGGTGCCATCCTCGACGACGCCGCGCAGCAGGGTGTTGATGGTGTCGGCGGTCTTCTTCGACATGGCCTGCGAGCACGTGGACTGCGGCACCTTCAGCTTCTTACCGCCAGGGCCGGTGATCGAGTCGATGAAGACCGGGGAGCAGTAGACGCCGCGGTTGGCGAAGGTCGCGTAGGCGTTGGCCATGATCAGTGGGGACATGTTGGCACTGCCGAGCGTGATGGAAGGGCTTTGGGGAAGCTTGTCACCGGACGCGGGATGTACACCCATCTTGTTGGCCAGTTCAGTGACCGGGCAGATCCCGATGTCACTGATCAACTGGACGAAGTAGGTGTTGACCGACTTGGCGGTCGCCTCCTGCATCCGGTACGGACCGACCTCATCGCGGTTCTCGTTCTGGACGGTCTCGGGGTCGTGGTCGTCGTTGCGCCAACTGCCCGAGCAGGTGGAGACGGGGCTCGGGTAGTCCATCTGATACGGCGATGAGTAGCGCTGGGTGGGCTTCTTGCCCTTCTCCAGCGCGGCGGCGGCGGTGATCGGCTTGAATGTCGATCCGGTCTGGAAGCCGTACGCCGAGCCGCCCATCTTCTTGTCGGCGGACAGGTTGATCTGTGTCTCGTTCTCGCCGAAGCCGTACGGCCGGGACTGGCCCATGCCGAGGACCTTGCCGCTGCCCGGTTCGATCAAAGTGACGGCCGTGGCCACCGTGTCCGACTGGTAGACGTGCGCCTTGATCGACTTTTGCACCGAGTCCTGCGCCCGCGGGTCGAGCGTCGTACGGATCGTCAGGCCGCCCTGGTTCCAACGCTTCGCCCGTGCCTTGGAGGTCTTGCCGAATACCGGATCGGAGAGGAAGACCTGTCGTACGTAGTCACAGAAGAAGCCGGCGCCATCGACTGCGGTGATGCAGCCGTTCTTGGGCCTGCTGATCTTCAGGCCTAGCGGTTTCTTCTGCGCGGCGGCGGCCTGCGCTGAGGTGACGTCCTTCACCTCGGCCATCCGCCCCAGCACGGTGTTGCGCCGCTCGGTCGCCTCCTGCGGGTCGTTGACCGGGTCGTACCGGCTCGGCGACTGAACGATCCCCGCGAGGAGCGCCGACTGTTCCAGGTTGAGGTCCTTGGCGCTCTTGCTGAAGTAGCGCTGGGCAGCGGCCTCCACGCCGTACGCCTGCTGCCCGAAAAAGGTGATGTTCAGGTAGTTCTGAAGGATGCGCTTCTTGCCGAGTTCCTTCTCGACCTGGATCGCGTACTTCAGTTCCTTGATCTTTCGGCCGATGCTCTGTTCGGTGGCAGCGGCGAACTTGCCGGAGTCGTTCCCGGCCTCCTCGATGAAGACGTTCTTCACGTACTGCTGGGTGAGCGTCGAGGCCCCCTCGGAGACCCCGCCTGACTGCGCGTTCTTGTTCACCGCGCGCAGTACGCCCTTGAGGTCGATCGCCCCGTGCTCGTAGAAGCGTGCGTCCTCGATCGCGACGATCGCTTTCTGCATGTACGGGGAGATGTCCGCCAGACCCACCACGGTCCGGTCGCGGGAGTAGACCTTCGCGATCTCGTTGCCCTTGACGTCCAAGATCGTGGTCCGCTCGCTCAACGGCGGCGCCTTCATGTTGGCTGGAATCTCGTCGAAGCCTTCGACGGAACCCTTGGCCGCGAGGCCGAGCACGCCCGCGGCGGGCAGCGCAAGGCCGGCCAGTACGGCTCCGGAGAGCACGCTGACCCCGAGGAACTTCGCGGCCTGCTGGGTCGTGGTGAGACCTCCGCCGGAGCGCTTCTTTCCCATGGAGGCAGCCTACGTTCTCATTTGCCGGACAGGCGCCCGCCTGTTCGCCTACGCTGTTTCACGCCAGCCCCAGTCGCACGCTGCCGCAACACCTCCGCCGTCACTCCAGTGAGTGATGAGACCTGCCGATATTGCCGGCATATGACATGAGATATCCCCATATGTCATGGGGGACTTGTGCCGTATTGTCGGAAAAGATGTCAATGTCGTCAGGTCACTCCGTTGGGTGATCTGCCGCGTACGCATAGTCCGTTCGGGCCATTCAAGATTGGGCCCGCAGGGGGTGTTGCGCCCTGCCTGCCTTCCGTAACGTCCTCAACTGGCGACGGTGAATATGCCGTTTGTCGCCGTGGGGGAGCCTCAATTCGGGAGAGGACGGCGCCAGCATGGGCTGGGTAACCGACTGGAGTGCGCAGGCAGCCTGCCGCACTACCGATCCGGATGAACTTTTTGTACAAGGCGCAGCACAGAACAGAGCCAAGGCGGTCTGCACCGGCTGCCCGGTACGCACCGAGTGCCTCGCGGACGCTTTAGACAACCGCGTCGAATTCGGTGTGTGGGGCGGCATGACTGAACGCGAACGGAGGGCGCTGCTGCGTCGCCGTCCGACGGTCACCTCGTGGCGCAGATTGCTGGAGACGGCTCGCACGGAGTACGAGCGCGGCGCGGGCATCCTGCCCGTGGGGCTCGACGAGGACGAGTTCGACACCTACGACCACGATCACGACTACGCCGCAGTCGGCTAGCGGACGGCTCCAACTGGGCCGATCGTTTCGACTGTCGCGCACATGCGTCCGCCATCGGGCGCCATGAGGCGGCCTCTTGCTGCCAAGGTCCCGAGACGGCCTTGCCGTGCGATGCCTCGCGCAGCGCGGTTCCCACCTGTGGGACCGTCTCAGGTGCCATACGTGGCCCTTCGCGCTGCCTGACGCCCTTCCAACTGCCGCTCGTTGGTGGTTGCTGGCTGCCGCTTCGCCATGTCGCCTTCCCCGACGCCGCGTTGGCTGCCTGACGCCTCCCGTAGCCCCGTCTGGCGCCCTATAGGCCCGCTCGGCGCCCCGTGGGCCCGTGCTGACGTTCCCGTAGCACCTACTCACTTCTCGCGGTCTCAACGGTCACCCCATGGTGGTACGGACGCGCTGTCGTGCGTTCGTCTGACGCCTCCCGGCCTGTGTACGGCCGGTCTTGTGCTGTTTGTGTTCTGCTCTGTTTTCGCCCCGCTCCCGCCCCGTTCCTGGCCTGCGTCATGTCTGTGCCATGTCTGCGTCCGCGGGACGTGTGCCGTGCGCCGGTGGCCTGGTTCGTACGTACGGAAGCACGAACGTCTGGGACCGGCGAGCAGAGGTGCGGACGCGGATACGGATACGGACGAGACGCTGCCGAGGCACGGGCACGGGCATGTACGCGGAACGTAACCGATGCCGGGGCCGCTGGTCCTGGGAACGCGTGTGCCACTACCGCGATGGCAGGTTCTGGCCACCGTGTCTGCGGTACGTGTGCGATGCCTCCGTGCGCGAGACCTTCGGTGCGGGTACGGGGCCTGCGGCGTGCCGCCGCAGGAGCAGGCGGGGCGCGCGCTACTTCTGCTGCTGGGCGAGGCGGTCGCCCACGGCCCGCAGGCCCGCCAGGTCGTGTACGTCGCCCGGCAGCGCCGCCACCTCGGCAACCGGGACCCTCGGGTGCAGGGCGGTGAAACGATCCCGTGTGCGCTGTTCGCGGGTGAGTAGGGACATCCGCTCGGCGTGCAGCCGTAGCAGCCCCGCGGCCAATTGCTCGGCGTCGATGATGCCGAAGCCGTCGCTCGGGGCTGAGTTGGCCACGGCGGTCTCGTGCGCGACGTCTGCCGGCTGCGCCGGGGTCTCCGGGGGAGTGGTGACCTCGGTGGCGGTGGCATCGACCGGGCCCGTTGCCGATTCCGCGGCGGGCGGGGTGCTGGAGGTGGTGCGTGCTGTGGTGGTGGCGTGCGGCTCCTCGTTGCGGGCCTGCGCGCCGGTGGGGTCGGCGTGCCCTGCCGTGTCGGGCGGGAGCTGGGTTGTGGGCTGGGGTGAGCTTCCTTCCACCTGCCCGGTGGAAAGATCCACAATGCCGCCGCCAGGCAGATTTTCTGTTGAGTCGGCCAGCGCCGCCGCTGCCGCGTGCCCGCCGCCGGCCCCTTCGAGAACATCTGCGGCCGGCGCGTCGGCGAGCGTGTCTTCGCCGGCGGCAGTCGCCAACAGACTCTCGGCTGCCGCAAGCGCCCGCTCCGCCGAAAGCTGCGCGGCACCGCTGCCGTGCACCCGGTTCAGCACCAGCCCCGCTAGCGGCATGCGCTCGGCGGCCAACCGTTCGACGAAGTACGCCGCCTCGCGCAGCGCGTCCCGCTCTGGAGCGGCCACCACGATGAAGGCGGTGCCGGGGGCCTGGAGAAGCTGATATGTCGCGTCGGCGCGGGTCCTGAAACCACCGAACATGGTGTCCATGGCCGCCGCGAACGTCTGTACGTCGCGCAGCAATTGACCACCGAGCAACTTGCTCACGGTTCCGGTCATCATCGACATGCCGACATTCAGAAACTTCATCCCGGCCCGGCCGCCAACCTTCGCCGGGGCCATCAAAAGCTTGATGAACTTCCCGTCCAGGAAGGAGCCGAGCCGCTTGGGCGCGTCGAGGAAGTCGAGCGCGGAACGGCTCGGCGGGGTGTCCACGATGATCAGGTCCCACTCGTCGCGGGCGCGGAGCTGGCCGAGTTTCTCCATGGCCATGTACTCCTGCGTGCCGGCAAAGCCGGCCGACAGGGACTGATAGAAGGGGTTCCGCAAGATTGCGGCGGCTCGTTCGGCGTCCGCGTGCGTCTCGACGAACTCATCGAAGGTCCGCTTCATGTCCAGCATCATGGCGTGCAGTTCGCCGCCGGCAGCGTCGTCGATGCCCTTGACCTGGCGCGGGATGTTGTCGAGCGAGTCGATGCCCATCGACTGCGCCAGCCGGCGGGCCGGGTCGATGGTGAGGACGACGACCTTGCGCCCCCGCTCCGCGGCCCGTACTCCGAGCGCCGCGGCCGTCGTCGTCTTGCCGACCCCGCCGGAGCCGCAGCACACCACGATCCGGGTCTGCGGGTCGTCAAGCACCGCATCGGCCTCCAGCCGTGGCGCCGCGTCCATCGTCATGCCGCCTCCTGCCCGTACGTGTGCACGGCGTGCGGGGTCGTTTCGCCGGTGGGTGTGTCGTGCTTGATCGCGTCGGTCCTGACCGCGTTGTGTGTACCCGCGTTGTGTGTACTCGTGCCGTGCGTACCCGTGTCGTGCGTGCTCGCGCCGTGCGTACCTGTGTCGCACGCGCCCGGGGCGGGTGGGCGCGCCGTACGCCGGTCGTTCACGCAGCCCACTGCTTCCGCAGGTCTGCCGCGAGCCGGTAGAGCCCGGCTAGATCGACGCCTTCGGTGAGGAGTTCCAACTCGTGGGTCGGAAGGTCGAGTCGGGACAGCTCGGCGCGCTGGGTGCGTTCCAAAGTGACCCGCTCCGCATGCTCATGGGCCTGCTGGACAAGCGGCTCGACCAGCCGTTCCGCGCGCCCGCCGGCGCGCGGCGAGCCCAAGCCCGCCTGGGAGAGGGCCCGTGCGATGCCGGCCCGCTCGTAGGTGGCGGCGGCATCCACGGCCGAGGCGTCGAGGATCGCGGGCCGCACCATGTTGATCACCACGTCACCGACCGGGAGCCCTTCGGCGCGTAGCTCCGCGATGCCGTCCACGGTCTCTTGGACCGGCATCTCTTCAAGGAGCGTCACCAAGTGCACGGCTGTCTCCGAAGACTTGAGGACCCGCATCACGGCCTGCGCCTGGTTGTGTATGGGGCCCACCCGGGCCAGCCCGGCGACCTCGTCGTTGACGTTGAGGAAACGGGTGATCCGACCGGTCGGCGGGGCATCCATGACGATCGAGTCGTACGCGAACCGGCCGTCCTTGCCCTTGCGCCGCACCGCCTCGCACGCCTTGCCGGTCAGCAGCACGTCCCGCAGTCCCGGGGCGATCGTGGTGGCGAAGTCGATGGCGCCAAGCTTCTTCAACGCACGCCCAGCGCTGCCCAGTTTGTAGAACATCTGCAAGTAGTCGAGGAGCGCCAGCTCGGGGTCGATGGCGAGCGCGTGCACCTCGCCGCCGCCCGCTGCGACGGCGATCTTGCGTTCCTCGTATGGCAGCGCCTCCGTCTCGAAGAGTTGGGCGATGCCCTGTCGGCCCTCGACCTCGACCAACAGGGTGCGCCTGCCCTCGGTGGCGAGAGCCAACGCGAGTGCCGCGGCGACCGTGGTCTTGCCGGTGCCGCCCTTGCCACTAACGACATGGAGCCTGCTCACATCTGTGAGCCTAACCAGTCCCCTTCCGGGCTACGCACGAGGCTCCCGGGGAGAGGCATTACAGTCGGCACCATGACCAAGTGGGAATACGCGACCGTGCCGCTGCTCGTCCATGCGACCAAGCAGATTCTGGACACCTGGGGCGAGGACGGCTGGGAGCTCGTTCAGGTGGTTCCGGGCCCGAACACCGACAATCTCGTGGCCTACCTCAAGCGGGAGAAAACCGCGTGAGCGCCGTCGAGCAGCGGATCGCCGACCTCGGGCTGACGCTGCCCGAGGTTGCGGCACCGCTGGCGGCGTACGTTCCGGCGGTGCGTACGGGGCCGTACGTCTATACCGCGGGCCAGCTTCCGATGGTCGCGGGCAAGCTGGCGCTGACCGGCAAGGTCGGGGCCGAAGTCACGGCCGACGAGGCCAAGCAGCAGGCCCGCATCTGCGCGCTCAACGCCCTGGCGGCCGTCAAGTCCCAGATCGGCGACCTCGACCGGGTGGTCCGGGTGGTCAAGGTAGTCGGCTTCGTCGCCTCGGCAGCCGACTTCACCGGCCAGCCGGGTGTCATCAACGGCGCGAGCGAGCTGCTGCGCGAGGTCCTCGGCGAGGCGGGCGTGCACGCGCGCAGCGCGGTCGGCGTCGCGGTGCTGCCGCTGGATGCGCCGGTGGAGGTCGAGATTCAGGTTGAGGTCGCGGGCGCCTAGCCGCGCCTATCCGCCTCAAGGCCGCGGGCGCAGCAGCCACTACGGCTGATGCGCCCGCAGCCGTACCCACCGGCGCGCGTTCGCAGCCGCCTGGCGCCCGCTTGCACGCCGTAGTCGTACGGGCTGCTGCGCCCGCGTACGCGCCGTAGCCGTACGGGCTGCTGCACCCGCGTACGCGCCGTAGTCGTACACGCTGCCGCGCCCGCTCGCACGCGGGAGCGCTCGCACTCCTGGCAGCGCCTGGCAGCGCCCCAGGCGGCGATAAGCACCGGGAAGCACCGAGAGCACTGAGGCGCGCCGAGAAGCGCCGGGGACCGCCAAGAACCGGGCACAGTGCTCAGCGGCGGTGCCGGGCCGGGCGCGGGCCAGGCTTCATCTCCTCGTCATGACTCCCCCTCGAACATCCGCGTACCAGCGCATAGCATCCGGCCATGTCCACTACGAATGGTGCGGGGCCCGGAACACCGAAGGCCACGCGAGCGGCCACGCCGAAAAGCGCGCCGGACGCGGCGACGCAGGCCGCTCCGGAGCCCGCCCCGGGGACGAGGGCCGCACCGGCCGCACCGGCCGCACAAATCGCACCGGCCACGCAAGCCCCGCCGGCCACCCAAGCCGCACAGTGGTTTCCGCCGGAGTGGCCCGAGCGCATCCGGGCCCTGGCCAATGGGGAGCTGGAGCCTCCCGTCGCGCGCCGGGCGGCCACCGTGCTGCTGTTGCGCGACGCTGCCGCCGGACCCGTCGTCTACATGCTGCGCCGCCGCGCCTCCATGGCCTTCGCCGGGGGCGCGTACGCGTATCCCGGTGGGTCCGTGGACGCGCGCGATGAGGAGCGTGACACCGGTTGGGCCGGCCCCTCCCGTGCGCAGTGGGCGGTGCGGCTCGGGACCGACGAGACCACGGCGCAGGCCATCGTCTGCGCTGCGGTGCGCGAGACGTTCGAGGAGGCCGGGGTGTTGTTGGCCGGTCCGGACGCGGAGACGGTCGTCGCCGACACCACCGGTGACGACTGGGAGGCGGACCGCGCCGCGCTGGTGGCCCGCGAGCTGTCGTTCGCCGACTTCCTCGCCCGCCGTTCGCTGGTCCTGCGCTCCGACCTGCTGGGCGGCTGGGCGCGTTGGATCACCCCGGAGTTCGAGCCACGCCGCTACGACACCTGGTTCTTCGCTGCCGCGCTCCCCGAGGGCCAGCGCACCAGGAACGCCTCGACGGAGGCGGACCGTACGGTATGGATCAGGCCACAGGAGGCCGCCGCCGGGTACGATCAAGGCGAACTGCTGATGATGCCGCCGACGATCTCGACGCTGCGTCAGCTCGTGCCGTACGCGACGGCCGCCGACGCGCTAGCCGCCTCCGCGGGCCGCGATCTGACGCCCGTCCTCGCCCGTGCCACGCTCCGCGACGGCGAGATCGAGCTGAGCTGGCCCGGGCACGAGGAGTTCACCCGGCACTTCGCTTCCGCCGGCCCTGCGACCCCCGGGGCCTCGACAGCCTCTGTAGTTTCAGGGACCTATCCGGCCCCTGAAACCTCCGCAGCACCCACAATTGCCGCGACCCCCGTCGCGGACGGCGCGTGCCTCGCTCCGGCCGCCACGTCCGTACAGCCCGCGCCACCCGCGCAATCCGCGCCCGCACCTTCCCATCCCGCTGCCACGGACGGAGCCAGCGCATGACGAATGCAGCCGCACTTCCCGGCCAGCCACGCGGCGGCGCGATCGGGGGCCCGGCGACCGCCCGGGCCCGCTGCGTACTCGCACCCAACCCATCGGCCATGACGCTCGACGGCACCAACACCTGGATCGTGGCCGAGCCGGGTGCGCAACTCGCCGTCGTCATCGACCCGGGCCCGCTCGACGAGGGGCATCTGGCCCATGTCATCGACACGGCCGAACAAGCTGGCCACCGAATCGGCCTCACGCTGCTCACCCACGGCCATCCCGACCACGCGGAGGGTGCGGCCCGGTTCGCCGAGCTCACCGGTACCCGCGTACGGGCGCTCGATCCGGCGCTGCGGCTCGGAGACGAGGGCCTTGCCGCCGGCGATGTGGTCACCACTGGCGGCCTTGAGCTGCGCGTGGTGCCCACTCCCGGCCACACCGCGGACTCGTTCTCTTTCCATCTCCCGGCCGATGGGGCGGTGCTCACCGGGGACACGGTGCTCGGGCGTGGCACGACGATGGTGGCGCACCCCGATGGGCGGCTCGGCGACTATCTCGACTCGCTGCGACGGCTGCGCTCGCTGACGGTCGATGACGGGGTACATACGGTGCTGCCAGGGCATGGCCCGGTGTTGGCCGACGCGCGCGGCGCGATCGAGTTCTACCTGGCGCACCGGGCCAACCGTCTCGCCCAGGTCGAGACGGCCGTCGAAAACGGCTATCGCACCCCGTCCGATGTCGTCGCGCACGTCTATGCGGACGTGGACCGCTCGCTGTGGCCGGCCGCCGAACTGTCCGTACGCGCCCAACTTGAGTACCTCGGCCAGCGCGACCTCATCTGAGCCTGGGCCGGTCGCCCGCTCCGCGCGCCGCGCGCGGGGCGTACGGTGCGCCCTGCGCACGCGGGGCGCACGCCACGGCCCCGGCGGAGTGGCTGGGCCGACCCGCCGGGGCCGTGGTGTACATCAGCGGTGGAGCCTGGGGCCTTGAGCCCGTCAGCGGCTCCGCTTGGCCAGCCGCTCCACGTCGAGCAGGATCACCGCACGCGCCTCAAGGCGCAGCCAGCCGCGACCGGCGAAGTCGGCGAGGGCCTTGTTGACGGTCTCGCGAGAGGCGCCGAC
Source organism: Streptomyces zagrosensis (assembly GCF_014203645.1). Taxonomy (GTDB): domain Bacteria; phylum Actinomycetota; class Actinomycetes; order Streptomycetales; family Streptomycetaceae; genus Streptomyces; species Streptomyces zagrosensis. The sequence goes on from NZ_JACHJL010000024.1 coordinate 42,355, forward strand.
CAGTTGAGCCAGCTCCTCCTGAGTGAGGTCGTGCACGACGTGGATGCCCTCCTCCGACTGCACGCCGAAGCGGCGCGAGAGATCGAGAAGGGCCCGGGCCACGCGGCCTGGCACGTCGGAGAAGACCAGGTCAGACATTTGGTCATTGGTCTTGCGCAGGCGGCGGGCCACTGCCCGCAGCAACGCCGTGGCCACCTCGGGCCGGGCATTGAGCCAGGGCTGAAGGTCACCGTGACCCAGGCCGAGCAGCTTCACCTCAGTGAGGGCGGTTGCCGTGGCGGTGCGCGGTCCGGGGTCGAACAGCGACAGTTCGCCGATCAACTCGCCGGGGCCGAGCACGGCCAGCATGTTTTCGCGGCCATCAGGGGAGGTGCGATGCAGCTTCACCTTGCCCTCTGTGACCACGTACAGGCGGTCGCCCGGGTCCCCTTCGTGGAAGAGCGCGTCACCCCGCGCGAGGGTGACCTCCCCCATGGAGGCGCGCAGCTCAGCGGCCTGCTCGTCATCGAGCGCCGCGAAGAGCGGGGCGCGCCGCAGAACGTCGTCCACGAGATCTCTCCTTGTCGACATGCACAGGGGACCGTGGTCTCCATGATGCCGGACGGTAAAACAGTGCGATCAATCACAAGTTTGACGCACCGGCTTCAAGGACCCTACGGCAGGGGTCCGATCGAGCAGTGGTTTTCCAGCGCTCGGGGCGGATGTCGGTGGCGGGCCTTACGCTGGCCGAGTGTCCAATACGCCGGTGAGAGCACAGGGCAAGGGGCCCGGAGGGGCCTTCGATGGAGGCAGGGTGAGGACGTCCGCATCAGGTGATTCCGCTGTGAGCGAACAGGAGTCGAGTCAGGTCGCGAAAGCCGTTAAAGCTGTGAAACCGGGCAAGCCAGAGTCGCGGCTTGCGCTGGTGCGTCGGGCCCGGCGCATTAACCGTGAACTGTCCGAGGTGTATCCGTATGCGCACCCGGAGCTGGACTTCGAGAACTCGTTCCAGCTTCTGGTGGCCACGGTGCTGTCCGCCCAGACCACTGACCTGCGGGTCAACCAGACGACTCCGGCCCTCTTTCGTGCCTATCCGACGCCGGAGGACATGGCCGCCGCCGACCCGGAGGCGTTGGAGCAGCTCATCCGCCCGACCGGCTTCTTCCGGGCCAAGGCAAGATCGCTCCTTGGCCTGTCCGCCGCGCTGCGCGATCGCTTCGACGGTCAGGTGCCGGGCCGGTTGGAAGACCTGGTGACTTTGCCGGGAGTCGGCCGTAAGACGGCAAATGTTGTTTTGGGGAATGCTTTCGGCGTACCGGGAGTCACGGTGGACACCCACTTCGGGCGGCTGGTGCGGCGCTGGAAGTGGACCACACAGGAGGACCCGGTAAAGGTCGAGGCGGAGGTCTGCGCCCTCTTCCCGAAGAGCGACTGGACGATGCTTTCGCACCGCATCATCTTCCACGGCCGCCGCATTTGCCATGCGCGCAAGCCCGCGTGCGGCGCCTGCCCGATAGCTCCGCTCTGCCCGTCGTACGGGGAAGGCGAGACCGACCCGGAGAAGGCGCGCAAGCTGCTGAAGTACGAGATGGGCGGCCAGCCGGGGCAGCGCCTGCGGCCCCCCGCCGACTATCCCGGCAAGCCCGCTCCGCCACTGGAGGCCGAGTGATCGGCGGTGACGAGGACGGGGGCGTCGGCGCCTACGGCAGCGCCGACTCGCATCGTGAAGGCCGCTTCGATGGCGGGGGCCCAGACGCTGCGCCCGGAGCGGGCCCGATCCCCGGGCCTAGCCTCGCGCACGGCCCGGGTGCCGGTGGCTCAGGACACGGCCCGGGCGCCGGAGGCTCAGGACAGGGTTCGGGCGCTGTTGGCTTAGGGCATGGTTCGGGCCCGGGGCGGAGCCTGAGCCGTGGGCCGGGGGAACGCCAAGGCAGCTCCGGCTCCGTGGCTGGCGGCTCCCGCGACGGCCGGGCGGTCGCCGTCAGCGAACACGGGCTGCCTGACTGGTTGCTGCCCGTCGCACGGGCGGCGCGGACCATAGAGCCGCATCAGCTCAGCCGTTTTCTGCCCCCGGGCAACGGCACGGGCCGTCAGTCCGCCGTGCTCGTCCTCTTCGGCGAGGGGCAGGTGAGCCGCTATGGCGCGGTCGCACACTCGTCGAACGAACACACCCGCGAGCACACCCGCGAGCACACCCGCGAGCACGCCCGCGAGCACGCCCGCGAGCACGCCTCCCGAGCTGACCAGGGAGACCACGAACAACCCCCGGCGCGCGCCCGCGAACAGGGCCTGGCGCGCGATCAGGAGCGCACTCCGGCGCGCGGCGACTCCTATGGCGGCGGCCCCGAATTGTTGCTCATGGAGCGCGCCGGCACGCTGCGTTCGCACGCGGGACAGCCCTCCTTCCCCGGCGGGGCACTCGATCCGGAGGACGGCGATCCGATGGGGGACGGGCCCCTGCGTGCTGCGCTGCGCGAGGCGCAGGAGGAGACTGGCCTCGACCCGGCCGGGGTGCAGCTTTTTGGCGTGCTGCCGCGGCTGTACATTCCGGTCAGCGAGTTCGTCGTGACGCCGGTTCTCGGCTGGTGGCGACGGCCGAGCCCGGTATCGCCCGTCGATCTGGCCGAGACTGCCCGGGTGTTCACGGTGCCGGTGGCCGAGCTGACGGACCCGGCCAACCGCGCCGTCGCCGTGCACCCCAGCGGTCACCGTGGGCCTGCGTTTCTCGTCGGCGGCGCTCTGGTCTGGGGGTTCACTGCTGGGGTGATCGACCGCATCCTGCACTTCGCTGGCTGGGAACTGCCGTGGGACCGCGAACGACAGATCCCGCTCGACTGGCGTGCATGAGACGGTGACTCAGTGAACGTGCTGGACATCCTGCTGCTTGTCGCCGCCGCCTGGTTCGCCGTCATCGGCTACCGCCAGGGTTTCGTCGTCGGCGTGCTGTCCGTGACCGGGTTCCTCGGCGGCGGCCTGGTGGCCGTGTATCTGCTCCCGGTGATCTGGGACCAGACCACCGACAACGCCGCTCCTGGCTCGTTCGGCGCGGTCTCGGCGGTCGTGATCGTCATCGTGTGCGCCAGCATCGGGCAGGCGTGTACGACCCAGCTGGGCAACAGGCTGCGCCGGCACATCACCTGGTCACCGGCGCGTGCCATCGATGCCACCGGCGGCGCCCTGGTCAACGTCCTCGCCATGCTGCTGGTCGCCTGGTTGATCGGCTCCGCCATCGCCGGTACCTCGCTGCCCACCGTGGGCAAGGAGGTCCGTAACTCCAAGGTGCTGCTCGGCGTGGCCCGAGTGGTGCCCGAGGAGGCCAACACCTGGTTCGCGGACTTCAGCTCGGTGCTCGCGGAGAACCGTTTTCCACAGGTGTTCTCGCCGTTCGCGAACGAACCGATCACTGTGGTCCCTGCCCCCGACCCCGAGCTCGTCAACAGCCCCGCCGTGGACCGCGCGAGGAAGAGCATCGTCAAGGTCGTGGGCACCGCCTCCGGTTGCGGCAAGGTTTTGGAAGGCACCGGTTTCGTCTACGCGCCGCACCGCGTGATGACCAATGCCCACGTCGTTGGAGGCGTCGATGAACCGACCGTCCAGATCGGCGGCGAGGGCAAGCTGTACGACGCGGAGGTCGTGCTCTACGACTGGAAACGCGACATCGCCGTCCTGGAAGTCCCCGCGCTGCGCGCCCCCGCCCTGAAGTTCGCCGAAGGTGACGCGGGCAGTGGCGACGACGCGATCGTCGCTGGCTTCCCGGAGAACGGCGCCTTCGATGTGCGTTCCGCCCGAGTGCGCGCCCGTATCGAGGCCAACGGCCCGGACATCTACCACCGCGGCACCGTCCGCCGCGACGTCTACTCCCTCTACACAACCGTGCGTCAGGGAAACTCCGGCGGGCCCCTGCTGACCCCTGAAGGCCTCGTCTACGGCGTGGTCTTTGCCCGCTCCCTCGATGACGCGAACACTGGTTACGCGCTGACGGCGGATGAGGTGCGCGAGGACATCCGTAAGGGCCGTACGGCCGCCGACCAGGCTGACAGCCAGGGCTGCGCCATGTAGCGCGCGGATGCGGACGAGGGCGTGCGTCACCATCATCCCGACCCCGAGTCGGCCGCACACCGAGTCCGCGTTCGCCGTGGTGTCTCCATGGCGGCCTTCCGCGCGCGGGCGTGGAAGGCCGCCGCCTGGTAGCCAGCGCCCACCAGCGGCGTACGCCATGGCCACACGGCACGCCGCCGTGCCCGTACGCCCCTCGCTGTGTGGTACGCCCCCGCCGTGTCGGGCTCTGCGGAGCCCGCGCGCCACGACGGAGCCAGCGGTGAGTGCCCCGCGCGCGGCCGGTGAACACATGCCCATCACCGAGCGCGTCCGATGCGGCGCTGAGGCAGTGTGCCTCCACCGCGGGGGTGGGCCGCTGCGCGGGGAGTTGCCCCGTCGCAGCGGTACGCGGTTCCTGACGCGGCCGTGCGCGGTACCCGCCGCGCGTACACGATCAGGAGGTAAGGGGTCCGGCGGAAGCGAGGCCACCGCGAGGGAGCGCGCGGCCCGCCCGCCGGAGGAAGCTACCGGCTGCGCGGATGGCGCAACCGCGCCGATACCCAGCGGGCACGGCGGCGGATAATGCGTGGAATACCAAGATGAGGGTCGTGGCCCGGCGGATGCCCGAGGCCGCCCCGCTCGGAGACGGTTAGCGCGGCGTCGCGGCCACGGTCGTTCGCTGCGTCACGGTAGTCGTGCGTCCAGCCCATACCGGGAACTCTGCCCGTGGCCCAAGGTCGGTAATCACCTGCGGGGCCGTCAATTGGCCTATGCGGGAGGCAAGTGGAAGTCTGCCTGCACAGCGCCCCACCGACCCCTGCGCCCGAGCCATGACACCGGCCCGCGAGCCCGTACCGGCAACGCTACCGGGTACTGCCAGGTACCGGTCCTCAACGGCTGACTTGGGTCGCGCACCGGCCTGATTCGATCCCCTTGCGGACCCTCGCCCCCGTCTCGGCGGACTGCGCGACCTCGCCGGCCTGGGGCGATCGGACGGCCGAAACGGTCAGCGGGCTCCGGGCTCACGGGCGCGTCAGCAGGTTCTGTCAGCAGGCGGCGTCAACAGGCGCTGTCAACGGGCGCCGTCAACAGGCGTCGTCAGCGGTCCGGTTCGGGGTCCTGTAGCCAATTGACCAACTCCGTGGAGAACGCCATCGGGTCCTCCTCCGGTGGGAAGTGCCCCAACCCGTCGAAGAGCCGCCAACGGTACGGCGCCTCGACGTACTCGCCGGAGCCCGCCGCGCTGCGTACCCGCGTCACCGGATCGAGCGAGCCATGCAGATGCAGCGTCGGCACCCGGACCGGGCGCTTCATCCGGCGGTAGAACTGCACGCCGTCCGGACGGGCGAGGGAGCGCACCAGCCACCGGTAGGGCTCGATGGAACAGTGCGCGGTCGAGGGGATGCTCATCGCCTGCTGGTAGGTCTCGATGGCCTCATCGTCCGGTGGACGCGGCCCCGACCAGTCCCTGACCAGGCGTCCGACCAGTGCGGCATCGTCCGCGACGAGCTGCCGTTCGGGCAGCCAGGGCCGTTGGAAGCTCCAGATGTGGCTGCTGGCCCGACTTTGTTTGACGTCGGTGAGCATGGCGGAACGCCAACGGCGCGGATGCGGCATGGAGGACACGGCCAACCGCCGCACTAGCTTGGGCCGCATCACCGCGGCCGTCCACGCCAGGTAGCCACCGAGGTCGTGACCGACGAGCGCGGCATCCGGTTCGCCCAGCGAGCGGATGACGCCGGTAACGTCGAGCGCGAGGTTGGCAGGGTCGTAGCCACGGGGCGTACGGTCGCTGCCGCCGACGCCGCGCAGGTCCATCGCGACCGCGCGAAAACCGGCCTCCGCTAGCCGTGGCAACTGGTGCCGCCAGGCCCACCAGAACTGCGGAAAGCCGTGTAGCAACAGAACCAGCGGTCCATCCCCCATCTCAGCGATGTGGAACCTTGCGCCGTTCGCCGAAACATCCCGATGTGTCCACGGACCATCGGGTCGTACGACGGACGCGAGCCGAGCAGGGGGTTCGGGGACCGTCATGCAGACGAGCGTGTCACAACATGGGCGCCGGAGGGGATGGCCTCGCCCTGTGTACGCGGGTGCGGTTTGACGTTACCCAGCACGGCGGCGGTCTCCTTGGCTGAGGCAATGGACTTCTGCGGCGGCTTGACCTTCTTGAACTTCATCAGCGCCAGCAGGCCGAGCAGCACAGCCAGGAACCAATAGATGCCACCCACGATCAGAAAGCACCAGGCCAGACCGAGATCGGTCCAGGAGCGGAGCCCGTACGCAAGCGCGAAGCTGAGCACCGGCAACGAGAAGAGCAACAGGATTCCAGCCACGATCCCGGCGGTGCTGCCCATCGCGACGCGCTTGACGTCCTGCCGTAGCTCCGCCTTGGCCAGTGCGATCTCGTCATGCACCAACGCGGACAGTTCACTGGTGGCCGTGGACACCAGTTGCCCGAGGCTGCGGTTTTCGCCGTCGTCGGCTGCACTCATCGCCTGTGTCTCCCTCGTCTTCTATCTGCTGGCCCGCAGGGGGCCGCGTACGGACGTCCTGCGGAGCTTCTACCTGGCTGTCGTGGAACCGAAGCCTCTCAGATCATGCCGGACCGTCGCTCTCGGAGGTGGTCTGCGATGCGGTGACCTCCGCCAGTCTGCGGTGTTCAGCGGCCTTCTTCTCGTAGATCGCCGCCATCCGGAGGTGATATTCGGGCTTGTCCAACTCGTAGATGTCCGGAATGCCGTCCTGATCGTCGTCTCGCTCCTCCTCCTCGTACAACTTCTTGTACTTGTTGTTCCGCAGCTTGAGCAGCACGCCCGCACAGACCGCGGCCAACACAGAACCGATCAGCACCGCGGCCTTCACCTCGTCGGCCAGCAGCGGGTCGTCGGGGAAGGCAAGCTCGCCGATGAGGAGCGAGACGGTGAAGCCGATGCCGGCGAGCGAGGCGACGGCCAACACGTCCGCCCACGCCAGTTCGTCGTTCAACTCGGCCTTAGTGAACCGTGCGGCCAGCCAGGAGCCGCCGAAGACCCCTATGGTCTTGCCGACCAGGAGCCCGAGCACCACGCCCAGCGTCTCCGGCTTGGTGAACACGTCCGCGACCGCGCCGCCCGAGATGGACACGCCCGCCGCGAACAGCGCGAACAGCGGCACCGCAAGCCCGGCCGACAGCGGTCGCACCAGGTGCTCGATGTGCTCGGCGGGGGAGTGTTGCTCGCCTTCCCGTACCGTGCAGCGCAACATCAGGCCCATCGCCACCCCGGCAACGGTGGCATGCACGCCGCTGGCGTGCATCAAACCCCAAATCACCATGGCCAGCGGCACGTAGATGTACCAGCCGTGCACGCCCTTGCGGTGTAGCACCCAAAAGAGGGCGAGCCCGACGAAGGACAGCGCCAGCGCGACCAGATTGATGTTGGTCGTGAAGAAGACGGCGATGATCAAGATGGCGAACAGGTCATCGACGACCGCGAGGGTCAGCAGGAACGCGCGCAGCGCGGCGGGCAGTGAGCTGCCGATGACGGCGAGTACGGCCAGGGCGAACGCGATGTCCGTCGCCGTCGGCACCGCCCATCCGCCCAAGCTGCCACCGCCGCTGAACGAGACCGCGGTGTAGACGAGCGCGGGGACCACCATGCCGCACACGGCGGCGATCACCGGCAAGGCGGCGGCCTTGGGGTCGCGCAGCTCGCCCGCCACGAGTTCGCGCTTAAGTTCGATGCCAGCGACGAAGAAGAAGATGGTGAGCAGGCCGTCCTGGGCCCAGGCGCCGACGCTGAGATGCAGATGGAGCGAGCTCGGCCCGAAGGAGAAGCTTTTGACGTCGTTGTAAACGTCGCTGAGTGGAGTGTTGACGAACAGCAAGGCTGCGATGGCGGCGACGAGCAGCAGTACGCCACCGACCGTCTCCGTACGCAGCGCCTCCGCTACGTAGTTCCGCTCCGGAAGAGACAGTCGTCCAAGAAACTTACGGTTGCTAGGCGCGGCCACGATGGGCTGACCTCCAAGGGCAGGACTGACGGCGGATACACCTGTGGTGTATGCCGACCAGACTTCCCGGCGCGCCCTGTGTTCTTGTCGCCTTATTTACGCGACGCCGCACAGCTTAACCGGAACAGCCGAGCCGTGTTCGCGCCCCACGGGGACCTCTTTATGGTGCAAACCCTGACCAGGCGGTTCTTGACCTGTGGCTTTCCTCTTCTGGGTGACCGTTCAACGGTGGTGCGGGGTGCGGGGTGCGGGGGTGCGGTCGTGCGGGATGCGGGATGCGGGATGCGGGATGCGGGATGCGGGGAGCGGGGAGCGGGGAGCAGTCGTGCGGGATGCGGTGGTGAGGAGCAAGCCGATGAGGGGCGAGGTGAGGGGCGGCGGCGCGTGGGCCGGGTGGGCGGGTCGGGGTGGATCGGGGCGGATCGGTGGGCCGAGAGGACCGGGTGGGCCGAGCGGTCAGCGGGCTGAGTGGGCCAGTGGCCTGTGCGGGCGCGGTGGCCCTTGCGGGCCTGGGTGCGGGTTGCGGGTGCGGGGCTCGGGGGTGGGTGCGGTGCGGTGTGGTGCGGCCCCGGCCCCGGCCCCGAATGTGGTGGGGGCTCCGGGTTCGAGCATGGGTGTGAGGTCCGGGGCGGGCTTCGGGGTGGCGAGGTGCGGGCTCGGGTGGGGCGCGGGCCCCGGGGCGGTGACGTGTGGGCTCCCGAGGGTGGTGCGGACTCGGGCGTGGCGCAGCCCCGGGTGGGGTGCGGTGCGGGCCATGTGCCTCGTGCCTCGTGGTGCGGCGGGGCTCCGTGCCCCGTGGGCGCGCCCCCGTGCCCCGGATACCACGTAGCCCCCGGCCCAGCGAGGGTTTTGCTCCAAATGGCATGTACCGAGGAGAGCCCGCTCGCGCCGCAGGAGTGTCGAGCGGCTGGGCGGCTGCGTGTGTCGGCGTGCTTGGCCCGGCTCATTGGGTGGCCCAACCCGGCTGGGCCACCCGAGGGCCGGACCGGCCGGGCACGGGCCGGGCCGACCCGGCCTGAACCGGCCTGGACCAGGTGCCAGGTAGGGCGGCGCCGATGGATCGCGGTGATGGGCAGCAGTGGCGGTCCGACGCGTCCCGGAGTTGCAGCTGAGCGTGCGGCAGTGGGGCGGCTTGACCCATCGGCGGGGCGCCCCCTGCGGCCCCCTCCGTCTGAGCGGTGCCCTGCCTGGACTCTGCTTGTGCCTCAGTCCGTCCGCTGGCCGGGGGTCTGCTTTTGCTGCTGCCCGTCTCCTAACCGGGGGTGGTCGGTTGCTGTGTGGTCTCCCGTTTTGCCGCCGACGTTTTGCCGCCGACGCGCCGGGCCAGGGCCCCGGCGTGGCTTCGCTGGTGCTCAGTGTGTTGTGCCCTGTGTGCCCGTGGTGTCTCAGTCCTCGCTGGCGGCGCCCGGGAGCTGGGACTGGATCAGGTCCATGACGGAGGAGTCAGTCAGTGTGGTCACATCGCCTAGCGCTCGGTTTTCGGCAACGTCCCGCAGCAGTCGCCGCATGATCTTCCCGGAGCGGGTCTTGGGCAGCTCGGCCACTGGCAGTACGCGCTTCGGCTTGGCGATCGGGCCGAGCGCCTTGGCCACGTGCGCTCGCAATTCATCGACCAGGCCCTCGTCTTCCGCCGTTGCTCCGCCACGCAGGATCACGAAGGCGCAGATGGCCTGAGTGGTCTGCGGATCGGTCGCGCCGACCACTGCCGCCTCAGCGACCTTGGGGTGGGAAACGAGCGCCGACTCCACCTCGGTGGTGGAGATGTTGTGGCCGGAGACGAGCATGACGTCATCCACCCGGCCAAGCAGCCAGATATCGCCGTCCTCATCCCTCTTCGCGCCGTCACCCGCGAAGTACTTATTCTCAAAGCGTGCCCAGTAGGTGTCCAGGTAGCGCTGGTCATCGCCCCAGATGGTGCGGAGCATCGACGGCCACGGCTCGGTCAGCACCAGGTAACCGCCGGACCCGTTTGGTACCTCGTTCGCGTCGTCATCCACCACGGTGGCCGCGATGCCAGGCAGCGGAACCTGCGCCGAACCCGGCTTGGTCTCGGTGACGCCTGGCAGCGGGCTGATCATCATTCCGCCGGTTTCGGTCTGCCACCAGGTGTCCACGATCGGTGCTCGGTCCCCACCGATGTGCTTGCGGTACCACATCCATGCCTCGGGGTTGATCGGCTCGCCGACGGACCCCAGGATGCGCAGCGACGACAGGTCGAACTTCGCCGGAATGTCGTCGCCCCACTTCATGCAGGCGCGGATTGCGGTGGGCGCGGTGTACAGGATCGTCACCCCGTACTTCTGCACGATCTCCCACCAACGCCCCTGGTGCGGTGAGTCGGGTGTGCCCTCGTACAGCACCTCCGTCCCGCCGTTGGAGAGCGGCCCGTAGACGATGTACGAGTGACCGGTCACCCAACCGACGTCCGCCGTGCACCAGAACACGTCCGACTCGGGCTTCAGATCGAACACCGCGCTGTGCGTGTACGAGATCTGGGTCAGATAGCCGCCGGTGGTGTGCAGGATGCCCTTTGGCTTACCCGTGGTGCCCGAGGTGTAGAGGATGAACAGCGGGTGCTCCGCTTCGAATGCCTCCGGGGTGTGCTGGTCAGACTGACGGCCCACCATCTCGTGCCACCACACATCGCGGCCCTCGGCCCAGGCCGTGTCCTGTCCGGTGCGCCGCACCACGAGAACGCTGCGCACGTTCTCCGTGCCCGGGCGAGTCAACGCCTCGTCCACAGCGGGCTTGAGCGCGGACGGCTTGCCACGTCGGTAGCCACCGTCTGCGGTGATGATGACCCGCGCGTCCGCATCGTTGATCCGGGTGGCTAGCGCATCCGCCGAGAAACCACCGAACACCAGCGAGTGTGGTGCCCCGATGCGGGCGCATGCCAGCATCGAGATGACCGCCTCGGGGATCATCGGCAAGTAGATCGCGACGCGGTCCCCGGCCTGGACGCCCAGCTCCGTCAGCGCATTGGCGGCCTGTGACACCTCGCGCTGCAACTCGGCGTACGTGATCGCCCGGGTGTCACCCGGCTCGCCTTCGAAGTGAATAGCGACGCGGTCCCCGAGCCCGTTCTCCACGTGCCGATCGACGCAGTTGTACGCGACGTTCAGCTTGCCGTCAGCGAACCACTTCGCGAACGGTGGGTTCGACCAATCCAGCGTCTCGGTCGGCTCCGTCTCCCAGCTCAGCCGACGGGCCTGCTCGGCCCAGAAGCCCAGCCGATCAGCCTTCGCCAGCTCATACGCTTCCGCGGTGACGTTGGCGTTCGCGGCCAAGTCGGTGGGCGGCGCGAAACGCCGCTCTTCCCGAAGCAGATTGGCCAGGCTTTCGTTGCTCACGACTTCTCCCATTCCCAGCGTGCCCGTTGTGTCCCAGGTCATAGCTCATCAGCCTGCGGCACGCCCTGACAAGGGCTGTTGATAAAAATTGGTGTAGACCTCTATCGGATGACGCTCCTCCGGCCGTGTGCTGGCTGCCCCCGAGGCTGGTGAGGTGGGTCCTCGGTCGCCCAATGCTGCCTGCATCTGGGCTCACAATGCGGTGCTCCAGTTTCGGAACAGGGGACTGTTTTGTATTGGGAAGCCGTACGACGCTGCCATGCGAGGGGTGCGGGGCGATGGTGGCGTCGGGGCGGTACCTGATGCGCCGGACTACGGGGTCGGTGACCAGCGGCTGCGCGGGGGCTCGGCCAGGGCGTAGTGCAGAAAGGGGCGAGCCCACCGTGAGTGATGACGATATGTGCTCAGTTCGTCACCCTCGGCGTCAGTAAATGGATCGTAATGCCAGGCGAAGGCCGCAGGGAAGAGGTCTCGATCAATCGCGCTGGTCATTCCATCTATCGGGTGATGGGAGGTTTGAAGAAGCCTGCCATTTCTTACCTATTCATTAACTTATGGGAAGCTTGCCCCTTTTCCTGTGGGCGCTCATAGGTCGAAAACGAGGTGGGAGATGACGGCCGGACGCAAGGCCACAGCAGGGATAGTCCTGACGGCCATACTCGTCGGCATAGCGGGCTGCTCCGGCGGTTCGGGGGAGTCCGACGCCGGCAGCGAGGAGAAGGGGCAGGCGGCGAAGGCCGCGAAGCCGCTACGGCTGATAGGTGACGGCTCGACCGCGTACACCGGTGCCCAGCCCAGCCAACCGAACCCCCAGCCCCTGCGCCCCGGTCAGCGGCCACCGCAGTTCGTCGTCTTCTCGTGGGACGGCGCCGGCGAAGACAGCCAGCGGCTCTTCTCGCGGTTCCGCGAGGTGGGGAAGCGGTACGACGCGACGATGACGTACTTCCTCAGCGGGGTGTACATGCTCCCCGGTGCCAAGAAGGATCTGTACCACCCGCCCCAGCACGCGCCCGGTGCGTCGGACATAGGTTTCAATGACGCCAAGGGCATCAAGGACACCGCCGAGCAACTCGCTGGGGCCTGGCGCGACGGGAACGAGATAGGCACGCACTTCAACGGCCACTTCTGCGGCCCCGACCGAGGTGTTGGCACCTGGTCGGTGGACGAGTGGCGCAGCGAGATCCGGCAGGCCGAGTCGTTCGTCAAGAACTGGAAGACCAACACCGGTCTGCGCGACGGGCAGCCGCTGCCCTTCGATTACAGTGCCGAACTCGTCGGCGGGCGTGCTCCCTGCCTCGAAGGTCAGCGGAACTTGATACCGGCCGCCCGTTCTATGGGCTTTCGCTATGACGCCAGCGCGTCCGGCGGCCGACAGGTCTGGCCCGCCAAGCAAGGAGGCATCTGGGACTTCCCGCTCCAGCAAGTCCCGATGCCGGGCCGCGCCTTCGAGACGCTGTCCATGGACTACAACTTCCTGGTCAACCAGTCCGGTACGACACAGGGAGACCGCGCGAAGCACGCCGCCTGGGGCAAGCAGATGCGCGACGGGCTGCTCAAGGCGTTCGACCGTGCCTACAACGGCAACCGGGCGCCCCTGCTCATCGGTAACCACTTCGAGTCGTGGAATGGCGGAACGTACATGCGCGCCGTCGAGGACACCATCAAGAACGTCTGCCCACGACCGGACGTGCACTGCGTGTCGTTCAAGCAGCTCGCTGATTGGATGGACGCCCAGGACCCGCGCGTACTGGAGAAGCTGCGGAAGCTGGATGTCGGTGAGCGGCCGAAGGGCGGCTGGGCCGGATATCTGGGGGCCCCGCACGCCGCTTCCCCGTCCCCCGCTGATCAGCCCTCCGGTGAAGAGGATTCCGCGGGTCGGCCTGCCGGCGATGAGGACGCAGGTGCTCAGTCCTCCGATGACCCGGCCTCAGCCGGTCAAGATGCCTCACGCCAGGAGCGAGATGCCTCACGCCAGGAGCGAGATGCCTCACGCGAGGAGCGAGGAACATCGGGCGGGCACGGCTCGCTGGCGTCACACGAGCGACGTGGAGCAGTAGGCTCGCACGCCGCGGAACAGCCGCCCGGTGCCGTAGGGCAGCCATTCGGCGGCGAACTGATGGGCCGCATCAGGCCGGTTGCCGGGTAGCAACAGGCCTCTCGTCCAAGATGAACGCGGGGTCCACCTGCGCCGCCAGGTCCGCGCCGGTACGCGCGTTGCCCCAGCTCTCCGCGTTCTTGAGGTGGAAGTGGACCATCTGGCGGGTGTAGCGCTCCCAGTCGCGTGTCTCGTACGCGGCATCCGCGGCCTCGTGGAGCGTGCGCAACGCCTGCCGGTTGGTCTCTTCCAGTAGCTCGAACTGAGGCGGTCGGCCCTTCTCCATTGACCGCACCCAGTCGGAGTGGCTGACGGTGACAAGTAGGTCATCGCCGACCTCATCGCGCAGGAAGGCGAGGTCGTCCGGGCCCTGAACCTTGTTGCCCACAACGCGCAGCGCGACTCCGAAGTCTCGTGCGTACTCCTTGTACTGCCGGTAGACCGCAGTGCCCTTCCGGGTCGGCTCCGCTACCAGGAAGGTCAGGTCGAACCGGGTGAACATGCCGGAAGCGAAGGAGTCGCTGCCCGCTGTCATGTCAACGACGATGAACTCGTGTCGTCCATCGATGAGATGGTTTAGACACAGTTCCACCGCGCCGACCTTGGAGTGATAGCAGGCCACGCCCAGATCGGACTCGGTGAAGGGTCCGGTTGCCATGAGCTGCACTTCGCCGTCGTCAAGGCGCACAAGACGGGCGCACGCGTCGAAGATGGGGTTGCCGTCACCGACACGCAATAGCCTCGACCCCTCTCCTGGCGGCGTCGTCTTGATCATGGAGTCGGTGGAGGTGATACGCGGGTTCGTACCGCGCAGGTAGTCCTTGATCAGCGGAAGCTGCGCGCCCATCGCGGGCGGCGCGGCATCCGCGTGGTCTGCCAGGCCCAGGGCGGCTCCGAGATGTTGGTTGATGTCCGCGTCGATGGCGACGACGGGAACGCGTGCGGCGGCGAGGTGGCGGACGAAGAGCGAGGACAGCGTGGTCTTACCGCTGCCGCCCTTCCCTACGAAAGCGATCTTCATGTTCACCGAGCGTAGGCGGGCTCATGGGGCGGAAGGCCGCTATTGGTGAAGAAGACCACTCCAATGAGGGGTGTGGCCGCCGATGTGCGTAGTGTCGTACTCATGAGTAGTCCGTCATCCGATCCGCTGTCCGCGCTGGTGGCCTTGCCTGGTGTGGCCGACTCCGTTGACGCGGTACGCAAGGCCGTGGACCGGGTCTACGGCCACCGGGTCATGCGCCGTCGCAGCCACGAGGTCGCCTCTGAGGCGGCTCTGCGCGGAGCGCGTGGTTCGGCGGCGCTCGCCGGTGCCGACTGGGCACTGGAGGAAGTGCGTCGCCGCACCGACTTCGGCGCCGAGGGCGAACCGCGCACGGTGGGTGCCGCACTACGACTGACGTCCGAGGCAGGACAGTTGTTGAGCATTTGGCGACAGTCGCCGCTTCGAGTGCTGGCCAGACTGCACTTGGTGGCCGCGGGCGATGCCGCGCAAGGCCAGTTGGCTAGCGGTGCCGATCCAGTTGGACGGCCGAGGCTGGCGGGCGAGTCGGTCGATGAGCCGCTGGTAGAACTGCCGCTGCCGGACGCCGACGAGGTTGCGGGTCGGTTGGACGGTCTGACCCGGCTACTACTCGCGGGCACCGAGGCTCCCGCACTCGTGGGAGCGGCCGTGGTGCATGGGGAACTGCTAGCGCTGCGACCGTTCGGGTCACACAACGGCCTTATCGCTCGTGCCGCCGAACGCGTCGTGCTGGTCGGCAGCGGCCTCGATCCGAAGTCGATCTGCCCCGCAGAGGTGGGTTACGCGGAACTAGGGCGGGCCGGCTACGTCGGCGCGCTGGAGGGCTACGTGTCGGGTGCGCCTGATGGGGTGGCCGCATGGATTGCGCACTGCGGACGAGCTGTTGAGCTGGGTGTGCGTGAGTCCACGGCCGTATGTGAGGCGCTCCAGCGCGGGGCAGCTTGATGCACCGTTCGGTCAGCCGGCTCGGTGCTGACAAGGGCGGTTGGTGAGAGTAGGCGGCGAGCAGAGCTTGCCGGGTTAAAGAGCGCCCCTGGCGCGCTCAAGGCGCCGTGGGCGGCGTGACGTTGGGCGTCCAGCGTGTGGGCTCTAACTCATGGGGCGGAGTCGGATGCGCGTACAGCCATTGGGCGTGGCCGCTGGGCTGGTAGCGCCGCCGGATGGGTGCGGCGGCGCCAGATGGAGATGGCGCCGCCGCTGGCACAGTCGCCCGGTTACCAAGCGTGCTCGGTTTTCTGCCCATCAGGTCGAAACTTTGCCCGTCCTGGTGCGGCTGGCCCGTAATCGACGGGTCGGCGTCGCGTGGGTGCCTAACGTCTGTGCTCGGTCCGTGGGGCCTTGATACGTAGGGCGTCCTCTCGGATGTCCTCGGTCTCGCGGGCCGTTAATTCCTTTCTACTCCGGAGCAGCGACAAGTGGAACCCCTCACCGCATATCTTTACTTTTGGATTCAAATTCGGGCGTAATGCTCGATGGGATGGAGAGCGGTGGCCCCCGGTGATGGTGCGCGGCGGCGGCTCGCATACCAGACCAGGCCGGCGGTGGCCGCGGCGGCGCTCACGGCTGCGGCCACCGCCATTACCGGTCGCGGTGGCATCGATAGCGAAGGCAACCGCTGTTTCAGTCGGACCGGGCGGTCGAAGCTGAGTATGGGCCAGCCACGGACGCTCGCCTCCCGACGCAATGTGCGGTCGGGGTTCACCGCGTGCGGATGGCCGACTGATTCCAACATGGGGATATCGGTCGCCGAATCGCTGTACGCGTAGCAGCGGGTCAGGTCGTACCCCTCGGACTTGGCCAACTCGACGATGGCCTCGGCCTTGGTCGGCCCGTACGCGTAATACTCCACTTCGCCCGTAAAGCAGCCGTCCTCGACGACCATCCGGGTGGCGACGACTCGGTCTGCGCCGAGCAGCGCTCCAATGGGTTCGACAACCTCCGCTCCCGAAGTGCTGACGATGACCACATCGCGGCCCGCTATGTGGTGTTCCTCGATGAGTGAGGCGGCTTCGTCGTAGATGATGGGGTCGATCAGAGCATGCAGAGTTTCGGCCACAATCTCCCGCACCTGTTGTACGTTCCAGCCACGGCAGAGCGCGGAAAGATATTCCCGCATCCGCTCCATCTGATCGTGGTCGGCGCCTCCGGCGAGGAAGACGAACTGCGCGTATGCAGTGCGCAGTACGGCGCGGCGGTTGATCAGACCGCCTTGGTAGAAGGACTTGCTGAACGTGAGAGCGCTCGACTTCGCAATGACCGTCTTGTCCAGGTCAAAGAAGGCTGCTGTGCGCGGCAAGGAGTGGTTTTCCACGACCTGAGCATAGGGCCCACCATTCGGCGTAAGCTGAGGCGCGTGGGTTTGCCTGAGAAGGCTCTCGGGTACACCATGGAAGTCACGGATCGTTCGCGACCGTGCTAACCCGGTCCGGCTCCTCCCCCCCCGAGTCGGCCGTGGGGACGACCCCCGCTCTCCCCCCCGGCGGGGGTCGTCGCATGTCCAGACGCCTTTCAACGCGTCACTCTGAATCATTTCTCTCCTCCGGTGCCTGTTCGGTGCGCTTCCTCCATGAGTCTGCACCGTAACAGTGTGTAATCGCCAGGCCTTGCTGAGGAAGTCGCCGGTATAGGTGACGGAGATATTCGCAAGCCGCGAGTTATCCACAGTTTCGGACCAAGATCCCCGAGATTTTTTGGATCGCTGCATGGTCGATTCCCCGCGATGTTCGTGGGTTCGAGAGTTGCGTAGCGAGATGGGGAGGGGACCATGGCTGGAACTATCGCCTCCGGTCTAGTGGAGACGGAGGAGGAACACCGCCGTAGACCGCTGATCGTGACGGAAGACGAAGAACTGCTGGACGACTTGTTGCGGTTGTGCGCAGCGGCTGGTTCCGCGCCGGAAGTGGCGCACGGAACACTCGTTGGTAGTAGTGGCTGGGACGACGCACCACTGGTTCTTGTCGGCGATGACTGTGCGGCGAGATTGACTGATGCGGTCCGTAGGCAGGGCGTACTGCTGATTAGCCGGGATTTAGATGACCCAGGCATCTGGCGGCGGGGTATCGAGCTTGGGGCGGAGCATGTGCTCTTTCTCCCCGATGCTGAGACCTGGCTCGTGGACCGAGTCGCCGACGTCACCGAAGGCGTCGGCGACCAGGCCACCACCGTTGGCGTCGTCGGGGGCCGAGGCGGTGCCGGGGCCAGCACCCTGGCCTGCGCCCTTGCCGTAGCTGCGGCCCGCGCGGGGCACCGCACCATGCTCATCGACGGCGACCCGCTGGGGGGTGGCCTCGACGTACTGCTCGGTGGCGAGGGCGCCGCGGGCCTCAGATGGCCTGCATTCGCCGAGTCTTGTGGTCGGGTGGCTGCGGGCGCGCTGGAGGAGTCGCTGCCCAAGCTGCATTCCTTGCGGGTGCTGAGCTGGGATCGGGGCAGTGCCGTGGCCATCCCGCCGACTGCGGTCCGCTCGGTCCTTGCCGCTGCCCGCCGACGAGGTGGCGCTGTGGTGGTTGACCTGCCGCGACGCGTGGACGAAGCGGCGGCCGAGGTGCTCGCACAGTTAGATGTAGGACTCTTGGTGGTGCCCGCCGAACTGCGGTCCGTCGCAGCGGCTCACCGCGTCGCCTCAAGGGTTCGGATGGTGCTGCGTGACCTGCGGGTCGTGGTGCGCGGGCCCACGGGAGGCGGCCTCGACGATGAGGAGATCGCAAAGCTTCTCGGGCTGCCGCTCGCCGGGGAGTTGCCGCCTGAGCCCAGACTGCTCGCAGCGTTGGACGAGGGCGAACCACCGGGCGCAGCTGAGCGTGGTCCGCTCGCCCGGTTTTGCGCCGACTTCTGGGCCCGGGCGCTGCCCAGCGAGGGAGGTGTCGCGTCATGAGCGACACCCTGCTGGACGCGGTGCGGACACGACTGGCGGGCAGCGGTCAAGAGCCGACACCGGCTCGGGTTGCTGCCGCACTCCGGGAAGAAGGACGGCTGCTCGGCGATACGGAAGTGCTCGGAGTCGTCCGAAACCTGCGCTCGGAACTCGTGGGCGCCGGCCCTCTTGAGCCGTTGCTCACCCTGCCTGACGTCACCGATGTATTGGTCTGCGCTCCCGACCAGGTGTGGATCGACCGGGGTGCGGGGCTGGAGCGTACCGAGGTCCGGTTCGCCGATGCGGCGGCTGTGCGCAGGCTCGCTCAACGGCTCGCGGCCGTGGCCGGGCGGCGACTCGATGACGCGAGACCGTGGGTGGATGCCCGGTTGCCCGATGGGACCCGATTGCATGCCGTGTTGCCCCCGATCGCCGTAGCAGGGACGTGTCTTTCGTTGCGAGTGATGCGACCGCGGGCGTTTACCCTCGCTGAACTGGTCGCGGCTGGCACGGTGCCGCCCGGTGGTGAAGCGCTGCTGCGGTCCGTGCTGGAGGCACGTCTTTCCTACGTGATCAGTGGCGGCACGGGATCGGGTAAGACGACGCTGCTGAGCACGTTGCTCGGTCTGGTCGGCCCGGGAGAGCGCATTGTGCTGGCCGAGGATTCGGCGGAGCTGCGACCCGACCATCCCCACGTCGTACGGCTGGAGGCGCGGCCCGCTAACCAGGAAGGCCGCGGCCTGGTCACGCTGCGGGACCTGGTGCGGCAAGCGCTACGCATGAGACCCGACCGGCTGGTGGTCGGTGAGGTGCGTGGGCCGGAGGTGACGGAGCTGCTGTCGGCCCTGAACACCGGCCACGAAGGGGGTTGCGGGACGGTGCACGCGAACGCGGCGAGTGATGTTCCGGCCAGGTTGGAGGCGCTGGGCTCAACGGCGGGTTTGGACCGGGCCGCGCTGCACAGCCAGTTGGCTGCCGCACTGTCGGTGGTTATTCATCTGGAGCGGGACGGGGTGGGCCGCCGGCGGATCGCGGAGTTGCATGTCCTGGAGCGCGACCGGGACGGGCTGGTCACGACCGTGCCCGCTGCCCTTTGGGGCGCGCAGGGCTTCCAGCAGGTAGTGGGCTGGCCGCGGTTGCAACGACTGTGCGCGAGGGGCGGTGCGGGCTCATGACGGCTGGTGTGGTGACGACAGAGTCCATGGTGGCGTTCGCGTCGATGCTGTGCTTGGTCGCGGCCCTGTGGGGTGGCCTCGGGCATGGTCACCGACAGCGGCGGGGCAGGCTGGTCTTCGCGGACGGCGACGCGCTCTGGGAATCGAAGGCGCCCGGGCCGCGTCCGTATAGGAACACCGAACGGGTCGGCGGGGCGCGGCTGCTGCTCGACGCGCTGCGGCGGAGCGGTACCTGGCAGCGATGGCGCTGGCGATGGGTGGCGTTGCTGAAGCGGTGCGACCCCGGTGGAGAGTTGGCCTGCCTACCGGCGGGATGTGCCCTCGCGCTGCTGACCGACTCGGTGTTGCCGCTGTTCGCTGCGGTGCTCGCGGTGCCGGCCACCTGGCGTTGGCGACGGTCCCGGGCGCGGGCACGGGACGAGGAGCGTCGGAGCGCGGCTGTGATCGGATTGTGTGCCGTCCTCGCTGGCGAGCTGCGTGCCGGTCGGCAACCTGTGGGCGCTCTGCTGTCCGTTGAGGTCACGGAGTTCCCCGATGAGTGGGGGCTAGCCAAGTCTGCTGCACGTTTTGGTGGGGACGTTCCCTCTGCGCTTCGGCTGGCCGCTCGGCTGCCCGGTGCGGAGGGGATGGCCGGTGTAGCTGCGTGCTGGCGCGTGGCGGTCGATGGTGGTGCGGGGCTTGCGGCTGGCCTGGAGCGAGTGGCGGTGGCGTTGCGTGCGGAGCGCGACCAGCGCGAGGACTTGCGCGCACAGTTGGCCGGTGTCCGCTCGACGGCCGTGGTGCTCGCCCTGTTGCCTGCCTTCGGCCTCGTGATGGGCAGCGCGTTGGGCGCCGATCCGCTACGAGTCCTGTTGCACACGCCCGCCGGGCTTGGCTGTTTGGCGCTCGGCGTGCTGCTGGAGTCGGCGGGGCTGGCCTGGACGGCCGCAATCGTGCGCGGGGCCGCTGAGCCGATGACACTGCCGACTCCCCTGGCGGACAAAGTCGGACTAAATAGGACTAATGGGTGAGCATGTGATGACTGGAGAAGTTATCCACAGGCTGGGGATGGCCGTTTCGCTTTCGTGCTTTGCTGGATGCACGGCGCTGGTGATCAGCGCGGTACGGCATCGGCGAAGCGCTCGTCGGCGCCGCGCCGCCGTGTTGTCGGGCGGCGGATGGGGCCAACGATCGAAGGCTCCGAGCCCGTTGCGGCGATGGCCGGTCATCAGACAAGCGAATGGTGCCAAGACCGGGGTCATGCGGAAGCGTCTGACCGCCATCGGCTGCGGATGCCTCGGACCCATCCTCCTCGATGGCTGGGTGGGTTACGTGGTGGGACTCGCCCTGGCGTGCGGGGCCTGGCGGTGGTGGCGCGGCGGTGAAGCCGAGCGCAGCGAGGGGCGATTGAGAGGGGGAGGACAGGAAGCGGCGAGCAGTGGGCTCACGTCGAGCGAAGCGAGCACGGCTGCGGCCCAACTGCCGCTAGCAGCGGACTTGTTAGCTGCCTGCTTGGCGGCAGGGGCGGAGCCGCGCGATGCCGCGGAGGCCGTGGGGAGTTCGCTGGGTGGCCCTGTGGGACAGCGACTTACCCGGGTGGCTGCGGAACTGCGCCTCGGTGGTGACTTGGCCGAGGCCTGGGGCCAAGTAGGGGCGCTGCCTGGCGCTACCGGCCTCGCTCGATCCCTTGAGCGGGCAGCGGTGACGGGCGCGCCCGCCGTCGAACCCGTCACCCGATTTGCCGCGGACTGTCGCGCCGACCGCGGTCGGGCAGCCACGGCCCGGGCCAGGCGCGCGGGCGTCATGGCCACAGCACCACTCGGTCTGTGCTTCCTTCCGGCCTTCCTGTTGGTAGGTGTCGCGCCGGTGGTGATCGGGCTGGCGGACGGGCTGCTGAGTACCTGAAGAACAGACACACAACAGACACGAGGAGATGAGGAAGACATGGGGGACGTCATGGCGGTGCGGTGGTGCGTACGACGGTGGGTGGCGGTACGAGGAGCGCTGAGCCGTAGGCGTGAGGCGGGGATGGCAACCGCCGAGTACGCCGTTGGCACGATCGTTATCTTGGGCAACCAGGAGCCGTAAGGCATGTGAGGCAAGTAGGGTGGGTGTCTACTTGCCTTCACGATATCTGGGGGGTGTTAAGGCACATTGGTTACAGCTGATGTGTTACCTCGTCACTACCGGGCCGAGCGTGCTGTGTCCGCTGATGGGAGTGTCCGATGGGTGGTTGTTGATGAGTCCTTCGGGCTGCATCCGCAGGCGTGTTCGTTCCTGACGGGGCGGGAGTTCAACACCGGCCGGACGTACGCGCCTCGGGTCGCCCTGTACCTGTCGTGGTGCAAGGAGTTCGGCGTCGCGTGGACTGAGCCGTCGCTGGCCCAGCTGATGGCGTTTCAGCGCTGGTTGGTGGAGGAGCCCCTCGCACCGCGCAGTGGCCGGCCCGGGGCCGAGCGGCGCTACCGGGAGAAGGGCACAGCGAATCAGATCACGGGCACGATGACCGACTTCCTGCGGTGGTGCTCACTGGCTGGGCTCGGTGTCCCGGCCACGGTGGTGACGATGCTGGTCGAGCCCCGGTTCCTGCGCTTCGCGCCGCCGGGCTTCGATGCGGGCGAGGAGGGCCAAAACCTCCAGATCGAGGGCCGGCGCCTGAAGTTCAGGGTCGCGGTGCCGGGCTACGAGTGGCTGACGGACGAGGAGGTCTACCAGCTCCTCGCGGTAACCACGCACGCCAGGGACCGGTTCTTGGTGGGTCTGCTCGCGGTGACAGGAATGCGGATCGGCGAGGCGCTGGGGCTGCGGCGCGAGGACACGCATTTCCTGCCTGACTCGCGGCTGCTGGGCTGCCAGGTCAAGGGGCCGCACGTCCACGTACGGCGCCGGGTCAACAGCAACAACGCCTTCGCCAAGTCAGTGCAGCCGCGCTGGATTCCGGTGGAGGAGGACACGGTCGGCCTGTACACCGAGTACCGCTACGAGCGGGAGACGGTCGCGCAGGCGGAGGCCAGCGACATGGTGTTCGTCAATTTGTTCCGCGCCCCGCTGGGATCGGCGATGCGTTACGACAACACCTACGAGTTGTTTAAGCGGCTGGCGAAGCGGGCGGGGTTTCGGGCTAGGCCGCACATGTTGCGGCACTCGGCGATCACGCGGTGGCGGCAGGCGAAGGTGCCGCGGGACGTGCGCCAGAACATGGCCGGGCACCAGTCGCCGGCGTCCCAGGATCGCTACTCGCATGCCAGTGACCAGGAGAAACGTGACGCCGTGGAGCTGGTGGCAGCCCGGCGCCGTCAGGGGAGGGTGGAGCACGGTGGGTAGCGTTGTGCCGCTGCGCCGGCGGTCAGCCGGTGACGAGCGGTCAGCTGGGTGGGCGCCGTTGGAGGCCGAGCGGTGGTCGGCGTGGCTGCGCGAGCAGGTCACGGGCGGTTGGCGGGAGGGCGAGTGGGATGCGCAGACGCTGATGTTCACCGGTGATGTCGGGCATCCGCGCACGGTGGTGTACCGCTGCGGCACCGCGGCGTGCGAGGCGCTGGCGCGGGCCAAGAGCCTGTGTACGAGTTGCGCGAAGGCCCAGCGGGTCAGCGGGCTGTCGATGAAGGAGTTCAAGGCGGTCTTCGTGCCGGTGCGCGATAGAACGATGACCGGTGTGCACGATCGGTGCCGCGTTGGGGGGTGCCCGCGCGAGAAGAGCCTGTGGGGTTTGTGCAGCTCGCACGCCTCGTTGCGGCAAAAGCACTTGGAGCGCGACCCGCACTCGGCGCTGGAGGTATGGGTCACTGGGCAAAAGCCGTACCGGCCGGTGGCCGGCTGCCGGGTGCGCGGGTGCCGCTTCGACGGCCGCGGCCCGCACGCCCTGTGTTCCCAGCACATCCGCCACTTCAAGCGGCACCCGGCCTCCCGGGTGGCGGGCGCGACGGTGACGGCTGACTGGCTGGACCGACAGGCCCCTTACCTGTCTGTGCATCAGTTCTCCCTCGCCCCGTTGCACCCGCTCGCCCGCCTGGAGGTGTTGTACGCGCTCCAGCAGCGTGATGCGCGCGGGCAGAAGATCGACCCGCATGCCACCCGTCAGATGATCGCCCACCTGGCCGATGCCGCTGACAGCGTGGCCACGATGCACGCCGATGATCTGCCAGGGCGCTCGGCGAGCAACATCGACGCGCTGCTGCGTGAGACCCACCGTGTAGTCGCCGCCGCCCTCGCCCGTTTCCGCGGCGCCAACCCGGCCGAGCAACCGACACTGGACCTCACCGAGCTGGGTGTGCGCGGCAAGCGCGGCGGTCGTACCAGCCGTCCGGGCGATCTGGACCTGACCGAACTTGCCCAGCCGTGGCTGCGACGGGTGCTGATCGTGTGGATCGATGAGACGAAGCCGACGACCGGCGAGGTCCGCCGTGCCCACCGCGCCTGCGTCACCGCCGCGAGGGCGCTCGCGCTGCGGCCCCAAGGCGGCACCGACGAGGCGGTGCTGGCGTTCGCCGACATGAACGCCGTGGTCGACGCCTTCCGGCACCTGCCGAAGCTGGACGGCGGCCCGATGAAGAGCAAGGCCCGCAACGGCCTGATGGGCTTTTTCTTCAAGGTTTTGGACTACGGCCGGGCGGCCGGGCACCTGGGCGGGATGTCGGCCTACTTCGCCCGGCACCCCAGCCACGCGATCGCCCCGGAGGAGGTGAGCGAGGAGGACGAGGCCGGGCGGGCCCTACCCGAGGACGTCATCTACCAGTTGGACGACCAGATCCAGCTGATCGGCCGGGGCGTCACCCACGGCCGCATGACGCCGGAGGAAGTCCACGAGATGTGCCGGGCCGTCTACGAGCTGCTGCGGGACACCGGCCGCCGCCCGTATGAGATCGCCGAACTTCGGGTCGGCTGCCTCAAGAAGGAGGGCAAGGAACAAATCCTGATCTGGGACAACCGCAAGGCCCGCCGCAACCGGCGCCACCTTCCGGTCACCTCGGAGACCGTCGAGACCATCGAGCGGTGGCTGACGGTGCGGGCGAAGCTGGACCTGCCCACCGGCAGCGAGGGGTACCTGTTCCCGCCGGCCGGTGAGAACGGTCAGCTGCGGCACCTGCTGCCCGAGCAGGTCGCGGGCATCATCCGCGCCTGGGCCGACCTTGAGGACGTGGTCCTGCTGGATGAGGAGTTCGGCCCGGACGGGACGAGAGTCCCCTTCGATGCGGCCCGCATCTTCCCGTACGCGTTTAGGCACTCGTTTTGCCAGCGGCACGCGGACGCGGGCATCGACCCGGACGTGCTGCGCGAATTGATGGATCACCGATCAGAAGCCACCACGGCCTGCTACTACAAGATCACCGCGAAGCGCAAGCGGGAGGCGGTGAACGTGATGCGCCTGCACACCACCGACCGCAAAGGCCGTCTGACCCCGCTCTCGCAGACAGCCTACTTCCGCGGGTCGGTACAGGTGCCGTTTGGGAACTGCACCGAGCCGTCGAATGTGAAAGCGGGCGGGCACGCGTGCCCGATCCGGTTCCAGTGCGTGGGCTGCCCGTCCTATCACCCCGACCCCTCCTACCTGCCCGCGATGGAGGACCACATCCGCCAGCTGCGGGCCCAGCGCGAGAAGGCGTTCATGATGGACGTCGATGAGTTCGTCGTGCGCAACATGGACGACGAGGTCGCGGCGTACAAGAAGCGGGTGGACCAGATGCGGGAGCAGGTCGAGGCTATGGACCCGCAGGAGCGCGAGCGGGTTCAGGAAGCGTCGGCGGTGCTGAGGAAGGTCCGCGCGGCCCAAGCGGGACGCGGGGCGGTCGCGCTGCCCATGCCCGTGTTCCGCCGGGCACCGCGAGATGAGGCCGGGGCATGACGGGGGCCCGGCGCACGCCCGGCGACACGCTGCGGGAGGCGAGGCGGCGCGACAGCCAGACCAAGCGCGGCAAGGTGCTGGCGGCCTTGGACGCGATGAAGGACAGCGGCACCGCGATCACCTTCGTCGGGGTGGCCCGCGCGGCCGAAGTGTCGAACTGGCTGGTCTACAGGGACGGGGTGCGCGAGCACATCGAGGCCGCGATGAAGGGACAGGACAAGGCCGCCCGGCGCCGGCGTGAGGGTGGGGCGGGCGCCTCGGTGGCGAGCTTGGCCACCGACCTGGAACTGCTCCGGGAGGAGAACAAGGCCCTGCGCCAGGAGAGGGACGGCCTCAAGCGGGCCGTCCAGCGGAGCCTGGGCGCCGCCCTGGACCAAGAAGGCGCCCGAAGTGCCACACAGCGGATCGGCGACTTGCAGGCCGAGATCCACAAGGTCAAGGACGAGCTGGCCGCTGCCCGCGCGCAGAACACCGCCCTAAAGCGCCAGCTCGCGGACGCCCAAGAAGAGGTGATCGCCGTGCGGGAGGCCGGGCGGCAGATGTTCAAGAGCATCAACCGGCCCACGTGAGCCAAGTGGTGGGGGTGCCCGGCTGGTTTGGGGCACCCCCACCCGTCATGCGCTCGCCGCTGGCGGGCGAGTGCTCAACTGGACGACCTCGGCTTCCAGATCGGCGATCCGCTCCGCCATTCGGGTCATGGTCCGCTGGTTTTTCATAACCTTGCTGCCGAGCCCTTCGACGCCGCTGACCATCCGCATCGCCCCGTCGGCGGTCTCGGCCATCTTCGAAAACGCCTCCGCGTCCACGCTGTTGGGGTTGGCCGCCTCGAACGCGCACGCGCGCTGCATCTCGGCCATGGAGGCCACACTCTTGCGGCACGCCAGCAGCGCGTCCCGGGCGCCGAACTCGTCGCCTTGGCCGGTGCGATGGAAGCGTGCGGTCATCACCCCGCGCCGCAGCGGGTCCTTGGAGCGCATGAACTGCTCCAGCCGGTGGCCGTCGTGGGCCGCGGCCACGCGCACCCTGCGGACCGCCGACCGCAACCGGCTGCCGTCCGGCAGGCCGACACCCGCGGAGATGTCCTTGTAGGAGACCTCGTGGCCGGCCCGCGCGTACAGCCATAGCAGCACGTCGACGGCGTCCTGCTCGGAACGGGTCGGCGGCTTGTCCTTGGCCCGGCTCACCCCAGCTTCTCGCTCTCTTCGAGAAACGCCCGCAACGCGGCGTCGTCCAAGACCGCGTACGGGCTGGCCACCAGATCCCGGGCGAAGTCCAAGGCGGCCTTCGTCGCCTCGCACAACTGCGTGATGGTCCTGCCGCGATCGTCGCTGAACTGGACGGGATGCCGCTGCAACAGCGACAGCACCCGCAGCGTCCCAAGCCTGACCTGGGCCAGCTCGTTGAAGACCTGCAAAGCGGCATCCGCGTCGCCCGGCTCGGCGGTGGCCCGCACCGCAGCCACAGCGGCAGCGGGGTCCATCCCCTCCTCGCCGCCCTCGGGGGACCAGTTGCCAGCCCGCCCGTCGAGTTCCCGGGCGTGGCTGTCGGCGACTTCCCCCGCGGCCTGGCGGCCTGCCCGGCCCTGCTCCTTGGCCTCGCGGCGCTGGACCTCGGCGATGCCCTCCAAGGCTGCGGTGCGGGTCGCCTCGTCGGCGATGACCGCGGCCTTGACGGCCTTGGGATGCTGGGCCACGAAGACGGGACTGGAGGGCCGGACCCCGGCCCGCTCGGCCTCCGTCTCCAGGGCATCACGGCGCTCGCCCTTGGGCATCCGCGACTCGTGGCTCTTGTAGAAGCCGTGCTCGCCGTAGAACGGCACATCGTCCTCGTCCGGGAGCTTCACGTACTCGCCCGCGACGACCTTCTCCAGCGAGGCGACCTTGCCCGCCTCCGCGCCCCTGATCCACGCCTTGTGCAGGGCCAACACCCGCTTGGTCGACGTCTTCGACCGGCGCGCGAACTCGACCGCGCTGATCTGGCGACAAACTTTTCGGTCGAAAAGTTTGTCTTGCTGCTCGAAGCTGAGACCATGCCCGAGGTCCGGCTCGACGCGGCGTGCGACTAGCAGGGCCAGGGCCCAGCCGCCGCCGCGGTTGTGCCGTGCGAACTCGGCGATGTCGGCTTCCAGGCCGTCATCGGTGTCCTCGACGTTGTGCGCCATCACACGGCCACCGCGA
Organism: Streptomyces zagrosensis; assembly: GCF_014203645.1. GTDB lineage: Bacteria > Actinomycetota > Actinomycetes > Streptomycetales > Streptomycetaceae > Streptomyces > Streptomyces zagrosensis. Next base: position 69,854 of record NZ_JACHJL010000024.1, read on the forward strand.
CCTTCGCCGCGCGGCGGCTGCGAGCGGGCTTCGCCGCGGTGTCGAGCCGCATAGTGATCCAGGCGGTGGCCAGTTCCAGCTTGACCAGCGCCTCTCGGGCGGCGGGCAGCTGTTGTTCGACCAGTTGGGCGGACGGGTGGCGGTTCACGAAACCGCTGGCCTGGTCGCCCAGGGCCACCAGAGCCCGGGCGAGCGGCATCCAGTGCGTGGCCGGCTCGGGGCCGTCCAGGCGTTCGCGGTCGCGTTCCCGCCGGCGCTGGTCCTCGATCGTGCGGCGGACCGACGTGCGCAGGCTCGTGTCGTCGGCCAGCAGCGAGCACACGATCTTCTCCCGCTCGGAGCCGCTGAGGCCGCCCAGATAGGCCATGAGCTTGGTGGAGTCACCCGAGCCCGGGTCCACCAGCTCCTTCAGAGCGGGCGCGGTGCCCAGGATCTGCTGGTAGTACGCGTGGGTGACGCGGTCGCGGCCTGCCTCGCGAGCCTCCTTCAGCAGGGCACGAAGCTTGGTCCAGCCCTCGTCCGCCGGTATGCCGCCGGGCCTTGGCCGGGCGCCCTCTCGCAAAGCGCTGTAGCTGACGTGCACGTCGCCTTCGGCGATGAACTGCCGTATCGCCGGGGTGGCCATGCGGGCGGTGTGGCGGTACTCCCGCCCCGTGGCGGGCGCGAGCCCGATCTGGCCGCAGAACTCCTCGAAGACGCTGTCGTTGTTCAGCCCGGCAACGGCCAGCAGCTTGTCGCCGATCGCCAGCCTGTTCTCGCGTCCCTCGTCCATGAGGCGGCGGCCCTCACAAACGTCCTGCTCGGTGTAGGTCATGCGTCGTTCCCATCAGAGATCAACTTCGGACGGGCACGCATCGTAATCATATGAACGCACCGCACAGGCAGCACCAACTACCGCGCGGGGAGGGTGTGGTGACTGTTCGTCAGCGCTGAACTGCGGTGTTAAGCGGAGACCCTCGCTACAGGTTCATCTTTTAGGGTGAACCTGGTGTGTGCCGCGTCCGCGCCCTTGTGCCGGTGGGCGGCCGGAGCTCACGAGAGGCGATCTCGTGCGAGCTGCCGTACGAGCGGATCGGTGCCAAGGGCTGCGTCGGCGAGTTGGTGGATGCGCCAGTACAGGTGGATTCGGCGGCTGGCTGCCGCAGGGGGCCGGTGGGCGAGTTGGAGCACGTCTGCGGGGTTGGTGAGGTCGAGGCGGACGGCGAGACGGGCGAGGTCGGACAGTGGATCGCCGAGGGTGGCCAGTTCCCAGTCCAGCAACAGTGGCTGGCCGTTGAATGGGCGGACGAGGTGGCCGGGTTGGAGGTCGTGGTGCAGCAGCCGGGGCTCGGTGTCCACGTCTAGGGCGTCCAGGTTGCGGTGCAGGGCTGCCGCGACTTGGGCGAGGTCGGGGGCTGCGGCTGTGTAGGTGTCCAGCCGGTTGTGGAGGTAGTCGCGCCAGGTGCGGTGGCGGGGGGCTGCGGCGAGCCGTCCGACGTGCTGGCCGGGGATGCAGTGGACGGCGGCGAGGGGGCCGTCGAGCTCGTCCAGGAGCCGGTCGGTGGGTGTGGGCTCGGCGTGGACCGCGCTCTGCGCGGTCCACGCTGGCCTGCCGTTGGGATCGGCCCCAAGGAGCCGCGGAGCCGGGCCGTTGTGCTGGGTGAGCAGGGCGAGGGCGGCGGCCTCGTTGGCCGCGCGGGCCCGGTCACCGTAGTGCTTGAGCACATACGGCACGGGGGCGTCCACGTACCAGACGCGGTTCGCCTGTCCGGTGGTGATCTCCTGGGCGTCTGAGGGGACCTGGCCGTCTATCGCCGCCATGGTGTGCTTTAGGCGACGTCGCCGAGGTAGCCCGCTTGGGGCTGTCCGGTGGCGAGGGCGGTGATGGGCTGCCGCAGCGCGTGGGGCAGCAGGTTCAGGCCGGGTACCTTCTCCAGCTCGACCCATTCCAGGCCGGTCTGCACCTGGTCTTCGGCGTGTCCGCCGAGCGTGCCCGGGTCACCTTGGGGTGTGCAGTGGAAGATCGCTTCGATGCGGTGGGTGCCAGCTTCGGTAGCGGCGTGTTCGTGGTGGGCGCCGATGTACTCGCGCAGCCACAGCATCCGGTCAACGGTGACGGTCAGGCCGGTCTCCTCGTGGACCTCGCGGCGGGCGGCCTCGTCGAGCGGTTCGCCGGGGAGTTGACCGCCGCCGGGCAGGAAGTAGCAGTCCTGGCCCTCCCAGGTAGCCCGCTGGAGCAGGACGCGGCCGTTATGGACGACGACAGCCTTGGCGCAGGTGCGGATGGTCGGGGTGAGGGGCTCGGCCACGAGGGGCTCCAACTCTGGTCCGGTGGTGGGGTGGATAGGGATGTCAGCGTTCAGTCTTGCCGAAACCGCGGTGGCGTCCGGTGACCTTCGCCAAGATCAGTCGCCAGGGCCCGGCCAGCCGTACGAACGGTTGGAGTGGGCTGGCCGCGATCAGCGCCGCCGGGTACCGGGGGGATGTCCGAGGCAGCGGGCCCAGGGGAGTCGGCGGGGTGACGGCCGCGTGCAGCACGGGGGCTAGGGCCAGCAGCCGGGCGGTCGTCACGGGGCCGTGCAGGAGCACACCGGCCGTGGCGACGGCGGTCCATGCAGGACCCGCTGACCAGGCGCAGATGATGGCCGCGGCGATCAGCGGGGTGCCGATCAGCCAGGCGGCCTCGTCCACCCACTCCCGGGCCACCAGCACGGCCTTGGCCGGGCGGGAGATGGCGGCGGGCAGGTGGGCGACGGCTGCCGCGTGGCGGTCGGGGCGGGCGCAGGCGGTGAAGGCCAGCGCGTGAAGGTTGGTCAGCCCCGACGGTTCGGTATAGGGCTCGTCGAGGACGGCGACCGTGGATGCGGTGAGGTCGGCGCCGAGCAGGGACAGACGGTGCCCGGTGGCGAGGTCTTCCATCGGCTCGGGAAAGCCGCCGAGCGCACGAACGGCGGGGAGGTGAACCGCCATTCCGCAGCCCACGGCGTACACCATCGGCCGCAGCCACATCCGCACCGCCTCCGGCAGCCGGGAGGCGGCCAGGAGACGGTGCAGGCGCAGGCGGGCGAGTTCGATGCCCAGCGAGCGCCGCAACTGGTACACCCATTCCCCGGCCAGCAGCAGACCGACGGGGCCGGTGGGGAAAGGGCGGCGGGCCAGCAGCGGCAGCCGCTGCTGCTGGATCAGCGCCGGGGTCTTCCCCGTGCGGGCCCGGTGGGCGGTGGCTGTGGCGGCGAACGCTGGAAGTGTGCGGCGGTCGGGGACCGCATCGGCGTCGTAGACCACGACAAAGGTGCCGTGTGCGTGTTCGTCTGGCCGCCAGTCGAGCGGGCCGAGGACCTGTGCGAGGCGGTCGAGGGCGAAGTTCAGCTGTCCGGCCTTGCGCCCGCCGAGATCGGGCTGGTGCAGGTGCACCAGCGGCAGCCCGCCGCCGGGCGGGTCGGCGGCCAGGGACGCGATGACTTCGGCGGTGGTCGGCTCGGCGTCGAACAGCTCGGTCAGCACCCGTACCCGGTCCGCGGGCGGGGCGGCGTTGACCGCTTCGGCGACCTCCTCGCAGCGGGCAGCGGGGAACAGGCCCCGCAACTGCCCGGCCGTGAGCGGGGAAGCGGCGGCCAGGGCTGTCAGCCGTGCGCGGTGGCCGGTGCGGGCGGAGGCTTCGCGTTCGGTGGTGATGACCACGACGGCGGCCCGCCCGCGCGGGTAGTCCAGCGCGGTGAACGCGGCCACCGTCTGCGCGGCGATCGTCTGCTCGCGCAGCATCGGCAGCAGCACCACCAGCCACGGCACCGCCTGCGGCCGGCTGGGTGTACTGCCGGCAGCGGCCAGTAGCCACCTCGTGCACACCTCGACCGCTGCCGCAGCCCACACGGCGCGGGCCAACAGCAGCGTCACCAGCACGGGTACGGCGATCTGCAACCACACCTCGCTCACCGTTCCTCCAGCAGCCGGTAGAGGTCGCGCATCTGCTCGGCGACCGAAGGCCAGGCGAACAGTTCGGCTTGTTCGCGGGCCGCGGCCCGCCGCACCGCGTGTGCGGCGGTGCCGGTCTCGGCGAGGATCTGTTCGACCGCCTCCGCCGCGGCGGCAGCGTCGCCGGGCGGGGTGAGTACCGCTGCCCGGCCGCGGCCCGCGTAGTACCGGATGCCGCCGACATCGGTGGCCACCACCGGGGCGCCGCACGCCATCGCCTCCAGCAACGCGTTGTTGGCGCTCGCGTCGATGAGCGGCAGCAGCATCACAGCGGCCTGCCGGTACAACGCGATCAGCCTTTGCTCGGTGATGCCCTCCAGGACGCGGGCGGCCGGATGCCATGGCCTGCGGCTGGCTTGCCGGGTGACGACGATCAGCTCGACGCCGCCGCCGTAACGGCGGTACAGCCGCTCGTGCACGGCGTCCAACACCTCCCAGTCCCGCAGCCACCAACCGACCGTCAGCACCCTCAGCCGGTCCCAGGACGGCGGCCAGGGCGGTGGGGTGAAGGCGGTGGTGTCGATCCCATGGGGCACCAGGTGCACACGCTCGCAGGGCACCAGGTCGGTGAAGAACGCCTGCTGGTGCGAGTCGAGGACGACGATGTGCTCGGCCGTCGGCGCCAGCCTTCGCCACGTTTCGGGCGGAAGAAGCTGTTTGAGATGGGCGGGTGGCTGGTGGTAGGTCACGGCGGTCGGGCCCAGGCGGTGGCGGGCGAACCAGTATTGCTCGTCCCCGTACAGCACATGGGCCGCCTCGCAGGAGGCCAGCAGGTGCAGGTCGGTGGCGAAGTGCTCGGCCGGGTAGAACGGCAGCGGGCAGCGTTGGGCGAGCAGGCGGTGGGCGGCCCGCGCGGCCGTCGTCGCGAGCGGGCCGACGGGTGGGGTGATGCGGCGGACCTGTGGCAGGTGGTCCAGGAGGCGGTCGTAGCCGCCGTGGGTGGTGTGCCAGGGCACGCGGACGACGGAGGCGATCATGGCAGGTCATGCCTCCTTCGGGGCGAGAAGACCGAGGGATCGCAGTTGGGGAGCGATGGCCGCGGGGTGGTCGAGGCGGACAATAGGCAGGCCGTCGGCCCGGTCCGGGGTCAGGCGCATCGCCCAGCGGCGGCGGTGCTGGTGGTGGTGGGCGGGGCCCCACCACAAGATCGAGTCGCGGGCGAACAGATGAGAGAAGGTCTCCCGGTTTCCGGCGAACAGCTCCTGCCGGGTGCCGGCCCGCCGCAGCGAGCGGCGGATCAGCCGCGGCAGGCAGATCCGCAGTGGCAGGTCGAGCCATATGGCGAGCTCGGCGCGGGCCAGCAGCGTCTCGCCGGCCTCGCCGCCGTAGTTGCCGTCCGCGATCCAGGTGTCCGCAGCCAGGGCGTCATGGACGCCGGCGTGGAAGACGGACGCGTTGACCGGTGTCCAATTCGGTCCCCAAAACAGCTCGTCCATGTCGAGGTGGGGCCGGCCGGTATGGGCGGCGATGGCGGTGGCGAGGGTGGACTTGCCGGAGGCCACCGGCCCGACCAGCGCGATGCGCTTGGGGCTCACAGCAGCCTCCGGGTGACGGTGTCGGCGATCCGTTCCAGCAGGTGTGCGGTGTGCACCCCGGCCGTCACCCGCATCACCGGCACCCGGGCGACCAGGTCGTCCATGAGGTCGGCAGCCTGACGGGCCAGTTCGCCCGGGTCACGGGTGCGGTTGGCGAACCACGGGTGGAGCCAGTCCTCGTCATCCGGGGTGCAGCACACCGCGTTGAGCGCGTCGCGGGCCGCCGCCGGGCAGGGGAAGGTGATGCTCAGCTCCTGGTCGTCGTCGCTCAACTGGGGGAGGACGACGAGCCGCAGCGGGGCGCTCTCGCGGACGCGGGCGGCGAAGGCGTGGGCGAAGTCGTGCGGGGTGCACGAGGCTTTGCGCGCGACGCCGAAGCCGGTCGGCAGCACGCTGTGCGGCGGCAGGCTCTCGCGCGGGGTGAGGGCGGACAGTGTGCCGCCGGCGATCCGGACCGACAGCGGCACCCCCACCACGCTCGCCGCGGTCTCGGTGACCAGCACACGGTCGGAGCCGATGAGATCAGCGCGGCGGTGGGCGGCCAGCGCGGTCAGCACGGTGGTCTTGCCTGCCCCTGACGGCCCGGCGACCAGCACGCCGTGGCCGTCGACCGCGGCGGCTGCGGCGTGGAACGCGGTCCAGCCGCGGTGCTCGGCACAGCGCAGGACGGCCTCGCGGATCACGCGCAGGGCATACCGCTCACCGCGGTCGGTGCCCGGATGCAGCAAGATGTGCAGCCCGCCCGTCGCGTCCCTGGCGTACAGATGGTCTGCGGGCAGGTGCGAGCCGGGCTCGGGCCACCACCAGCAGACGGGGCCGATCAGGGACAACCGGTACGGCTCGCCGCGGAAGGGCACCACCGGCAGCGAGGGTGTGGCAACTAGGCGGGCCATCCGGTCGCGCAAGAGGTCTGCGCTGTAGTGGACGCGGATGTGCGTGCGCTGCCCGCACAGCGGAGCCGGGTCGCTCTCGGGGGCGAAGTTGCGCAGGTGGATGCCCTGGTCGAGACCGAAGGCGGCATCGGTGTGGATGTGGAAGCGGTGCCCGGCGAAGAGCATCGGCTTGTTGCTGGTGCGGCCGTTCATGCCTGGCCCCCTGCCACCGCCGCGACCCCGGGCGCCGGGGCGAGGAGTTCCTCGGCGGCCCCGTTCACCAGGCGGCGGGCGATGTCGATGCCCATCTTCACCGCGTGGTCCATGTTGCCGATCTCGTATCGCCAAGTGCCGAACCGGCCCCGCGGGTAGATCCCACGGGCTTCCATCCACGGCACCACCTCGGCCAAGGCCGCATCACGGCCCAAGGTGGGCACCGGGTAGGCGTACTCGATCACCTCCAGGTGGGCGCTGGCCAGCGGCGCGTGCTCGGGAACCAGGCCGTGGCGCCGCACTGCCTGGTCGCAGTCGTGGACCAGCCCGTAGGTGTTCAGGTGCGTCCCCGGGAGCATGGAGGTTTCGGTCATCCATGCGCTGAACGCCTGCGGGTTGGCGTCGGGGACGTTGGCGGGCGCGTACTTGCTGAAGTTCGTGGCCCGGTAGAACGGCACGTCCTGCTGAGGGAAGTACAGCCAGGACCGCTCATCGGTGGTGGGGGCCTGGTAACCCAGGCCGACCATGGCCACGGACGTGTGCCGCAGCTGCCCGGCTGCCGCCCGCACCGCCTGCGGGGCGCCCGACGTCATGGCGGCGAGCTGGTCCAGCGGACCGGTGGCCACCAGGTGGTCGAAGCCGATCCGCTCGCCGTCGGCGAGGGTCACGGTGTGGGACGCGGGGTCGACGGCGACCGCGCGGGCTGCGGTGCGCAGGCCGCCGTCCAGGCGTGCGGCCAGTCGGCGCCAGATCTCCCCGGTACCGCCGCGGGCGGGAAAGGCGAAGGTGGCGTTGGGGCCCCACCGCCGGGCAGGCCGGGCGGTACCGCAGAAGGCGGCCAGGATCTCCTCGGCGCTGACCGGGGCGATGCGCTCGGCCACCCAGGAGGAAGCCATCTGCTCAGGTGCCGTCGCCCAGATCTTGGAGTTGTACGGGCTAAAGAACCGTTCCACCAGCCCTGATCCATACATCGCTTGTAGCCAGGTGGCGAAGTCGGCACCGGCGGGCAGCTCCTCGCGCCGCTGGCAGGCGAGCAGCAGATCGTGCACACACGCCGCGGCGTCCTCGGCCGGGAGGTGGCGCAGGTGGTGCTGGAAGGGGTAGGGCACCCAACGGTCGCGGAAGCGGACGTAGGAGGACCGGTCGTGGTGCAGCAACTCGTCGGCAGTGAACAGCTCGGCCAGCAGCCGGTCGAACTCGCCGAAGTGGGAGAAGACCACGTGACCGCCCAGATCCCAGGTGAAGCCGGCCGCATCGACCACGGACGAGGCAAGGCCACCGGGCGCCGGGGCCGCCTCCAGCAGCACCCAGGCGCGGTGGCCAAGTCGCTGAAGTTCGTTTGCGCAGGCCAGGCCGCAGGGCCCGGCCCCGAGGATGGCGATCCGGTCGGACCGTAACGGATGCGAGGAACGGGGCATGAAGCCCTCCTTCGGTCAGCGGACACATCAGATGCGGCTCAGCCACTGGGCCGGGCCGTGGTGATGGTGCGAGGTCAAGGTGGCCCAGCCGCCGATGCGTAACGGGAACAGCGGCGGGGCTGGCTCGCGGGCAGGCGGCAGTAGGCGGGGCACCATCACCTGCTGCCGCTGGTCAAGGCCCGGGCCTGCCCGCCCGGGGGAGCAGGCATTTCGGGTGGTCAGGCGTTGGTGACCGCGGCGAACTCACCCGTCCGTCGGCGGCGGGTCTTCTGGATCAGACGATGCGCTGGGCGTTGAGAACAGGAGTTGTTCGGCAGCGTCTTCATGCACGGCCTTCTCCTTCGTCGTAGGGCAGGCTGCACACCATCTGCTTGCCGACCGGTGTGGGGTGGACCTGCCAGCCGGGGGCGAGCTTGTCCACCAAGCCCAGTCCCCGGCCGGACTCGGCATTCCCGTCGTCGAGCTCAACCGGCCGGCGGCTGGGTATCAGGTCCGGCTCGGGGTCGTGGACCTTCACCGACACCCCGTCCTCTTTGACGTCGACCTCGACGACCAAGGGGACGTGGTCGCCACAGGCCCGAACCGAGTTCCCGATCAGCTCCGAGGTGATCAGCTGCACCATCTCGCTGGTCCCGGTGCCCACCCCGGCCTCGCACAGCGCCTTGGCCGCAAGCTCGCGCACCCTGCGCAGGTGGGCCGCCGAGGCGTTCATGTGGACGCAAAAACCGGTAGGCCGAGCCCGTAAGTAGAACCCAGCGCTTGACCGGGCCTGCTGCCTGTCCACGAACACGGCTGCCTCCAACCTGCGGCGCATGGCCGCGCGTGGGATCAAGTGACCATGCATCACGGCGAGTTCACCTCGCATGGCCTCTCCGTCACGAGGATGCACCCTTTCTCGTGTGGGCCGCAACCTTTCTGCCCAATGGGCATCCAATTACTGAGATCGGGGTCGTGTTTCCGCCCTGGGCGGTGCCAGACTGCGCATATGCCGCACGTTCAGCTGGTGCCCACCATCCGTCGCCGCCGCCTCGCGCAGACGCTGAAGAAGCTCCGCAAGGACGCCGGGATGACGTCGGAGGACGTCGCCGCCGCCCTGGGATGGCAAGTCCCCAAGCTGTCCAAAATCGAGAATGTCCGGCAGCAGATCCAACCGGCCGAAGTCACGGAACTACTCAAGGCCCTTGGCTACAAACAGGACGACCTGAAGAACGCCGAGGTCTTCACCGCGCTAGAGAACCTCGCCAGGGACGCCCGCAAAAAGCCCGGCTGGTGGCAGACGTACAGCGGCGTCGTCTCGCCGTCCTACGCGGACTACATCTCGCTGGAGGAAGACGCCGAGCAGATCTGCGAGTGGACACCGCTGGTAATCCCCGGCCTGCTGCAAACCACCACGTACGCACGAGAGACCATCGCCGGGACCACCAGCTCCAGGACGCCCGAGGAGATCGCGGCACTGGCAGAAGTGCGGCAAGCCCGCCAAGCCGTGCTCACGCGTCGAGACCACCCGCTGGCGCTGTGGGCGATCATCCACGAAACGGCCCTCAAGACGCGGTTTGAGATCCGCCCCACCACGATGCGCGAGCAGCTTCGAAAGCTGCTCGACACCACCGACATGCCGAACGTGACCATCCAGATCATGCCCTCGGACTCCACCGCCCACCCCGGAATACTCGGCGGCTTCAGCCTGGTCAGCTTCCCCGGACCCACCCCAGACGTCGTGCTGTTGGAGAACCTCAGCGGCGCTACCTACGTTGAGGGCGACGGCACGCAACCCTTCACAGGCGCACTCGAACGCATCCGCGCCACGGCCCTGTCGGTGGAGGACTCACTCGCACGAATCGCACAGATACAAGAAAGGCACCGGAAGTGAACGAAGCAAAGGCGGAGTTGTACACGCACGACCTCTCCGCCGCCCGCTGGCGCAAGGCCAAGGCCAGCGGACCGGAACACAACTGCGTTGAGATCACCGACCTCCCCAAAGGCGGCATCGCCGTACGCGACTCCAAGAACCCCCACCTGGAACCACTTCGGTACACCGCGACCGAGTGGCACGCGTTCCGGCAGGCCATGATCAGCGGAGAGCTCTGACCAGCGCAAACCGCGGTTGTCTTCCCCCGACCGAACCGGGGGAAGACAACCGCCGCGACATGACAGCCCTACCCCAGCCGCCACCATCCCCAGCCCCGCCAGGCCCCCGCAAAGATCACCAGAACACAGCTCGACGCCACTGTCAGACCCCCACGTCAGAATGTGGCGCATGACGGACCAGAACACCCACTCCACCCGGAGCCCACGGCAGATCCCCGCCTGGACTCACACGGTCGGGCCCGGCTGGACCGCCCTGCTCGACCAACTCCACCGCGACCTGCTCACCCTTGCCCCGGACTACCAGCTCGACAGCCTCACCACCCGGTTCGGTAGCCTGCGCATCCACCTCACAAACCGCTTCGACGAGGCCGGCGAGTACGACGGCGCCTTCGTGGACGCCGCGACCGCCCTCACCGACGCCGCCGAGACAGCCTCCGAGCACACCTGCGAGCATTGCGCAGCCCCCGGCCACCCCCGCTTCCGCAGCGACCACCACCGCACGTGGATCAGTTGATCGACTGACGTCCGCGAAAGGGCCCCATGGGTTGGTCACCGCGTGGGGTCAGGTCTGTACCGCGGGGTGCCGGCGGGCGCGGGCGCAGGGCTGCGGAGGGTAGTGGGGCGGGGAGTGAGGAGGAGGGTTTCATAGGTGTGATGGCGGCGGTGGGTGATGCGGTGGTGCAGGAGGTGGGCGGCCTGTTCCATCTGGCCGGTGTCGATGAGGGCGCGTGTGAGGGTGTCCTGGATGATCTCGCGTTCCACCCGCACCCCGCCGACGCGTTCGGCCTCCTGTCCCAGGGGGGTGAGGAGGGCGACGGCTTTACCGGGACGGCCAGCCGTCATGTGCGCGAGGGCCTGGATCACAGGGGCTAGGACCTGGTGGTAGTCCGGGCGCCGGTCACTCCTGGCCCGCTCGGCCATGGCCTGCAGCGCGTCAGTGTCAGCGGCCACAGCAGCGAGGGCGAGCTGGAAGGTGTGGAAGACCTCCGCCCACCCACCACCCTCGGCGACCAATTGATGGATGTGGTCCAGGCCGCTGGTGCGGGCGGGAGCCTGCCCGGCCGCGGCGTGAGCGGATTGCAGATGCGCGCGCACTTGACGGCGCCCCAGGCGTTCTGCGTCCGCATACGCCCACAATGCCACCGCCAACGGCGAGTGCGGCTCGCGCCCGGCCCACGACCGAAGCGCCGACAACGCCCGGCCACTCATCGCCAGCCACTCACCCACCGCACCCCCACCGGCCTCCAGCAACTCCGTACCGCCGGCCCGAACCGTTCCCATGTACCCGTCCTCCACATCAGCGCCACGCCCCAGGCGAAATCGCCTCGCAGGCAACTGAACCACCCCTTGTTCAACGAGCCCGCACCAACCCCGGTCACCCAAAATGGGCGAATGACGGCCTTGGAGCGGGTTCGCCTCGGGCGATGACGCCCCTGAGCCAGCGATGAGTGTGCGGCAGGCGGCAGCCGGCCTGCTAGACCTCTGGGATCCCCTCCCGGCCGCCTTCGGGCGAGGGGCCTCCGTTGTCCTCGATGACGTCCTCCGGGGTCTTGCCGCTGCCCTGCCACTGGGCGGCGATCGCCGCCTGCCTGGCCATGGACTGCTTCTTGAACCATGTCAGCTGTGCACCTGAGAGGATTTCGAGGAAATTGTTGATCGCGCCCATTGCGTGCTCCTCAATCGAAGAAAGTTTCCTTCCCTCTTTTTAGCGCCTGCCGGTGTCCGCGCTGCTTCTGTCGTGAGCCGCACGCCTGGGCCCCATTCCAGTAACGAGGCAGCGAACGCGCAGCTCAGGTGAGGGGATAGTCGCGTTGGCACGGTCGGCTTCGGTCGGCGTGCTGACTGAGCGATGCTCACTCGCACGGGTGATGTGTGGGGGCGTGCATCCGTCGCTGTGCCGGATGAGCGCATGGCGGATCTGCTGCTGGCCGCCTGGCGCTCCCAAGACCGGCCGGGAGGCGAACCACGTGTGGCGGTGGTGGACTGGTCGCAGGACTGCTGTGTGTGGGAGTTGGGGCCGTTGTGCGACACGTTGACAAACCGCGGAGACCAGGCGTGGTGTTGCACGCCAGATGACTTGGTGTTCTCTCAACACCAGGTCCGCGTCCGCACACCCCAAGGAAGACGCGCGCCCTGTGACGGTCGTGCTCCGGCGTGTTCTGGTCAGCGAACTGCGCGGCGTTAGATGCCAGCCGGGCAGGACCCCGCGGCCCGCATAGGCGTTGTGGGCTTTGAGCACCCAGGCATCCCTGGTGCGCGTGGGCCGGGCCCAGGAGGTCGCCCTGTTCACCGTAGGGATACTGACCGTCCGGCACTTTGGCCGGGAGCGGCCGTTGCGGGCCGGGTAGGGGAGGGCTCCGGGTGGGCTAGGACCGCTCATGAGCGGTCCTCCGTGAGGGGGGAGTACGAGGTCGCCCGCCGACGAGCGGGAAAGGGGCTGGTATGCACGAGGAGACCGCGACACGCGAGCCCACGGTGATGTTGGACAGGCTGCGGCCTGGCGACTGGGTGGCGGTGCACGCTTGGAGACGTTTGGACCAGGTGTGCCGTTTCCAGCCCTGGGGCCCCGAGACGCAGGAGCAGACCCAAGCGTTCGTGCGTGAGGCCGCACGGGCGTGGTCGCGTGATCCGCAGTACCGGTTCCCCTATCTCGCCCGCCGCGGGGATGATGTCGTCGGTATGGGGGAGCTGCATGTACGGGATGAGGAACAGCGCCAAGGCGAGGTCGTGTGTTTCGTGCACCCCAACGCCTGGGGAGGGACCGGCACGGCGATCGCGCACGAACTGTTGCGTCGAGGGTTCGAACAGCTGGGGCTTCACCGCATCTACGCCACATGCGATCCCCGTAACCGCCGCTCGGCCCGGGTGCTCACCAAGGTTGGAATGACGTACGAGAGGCGGCACCGGCACACCGTGCTGATCCGGGACGGTTGGCGGGACTCGGACATCTTCAGCATCCTCGAGCATGAGTGGCGCCGCCAGCCAGCTTGATCTTCAACCTAGAGATCCGAACGGTTCGTCTAGGCCAACGTCTCCGCCGCCGCCCAGGCCAGCGGCGACACCGCGGTGCACGCCTGGGTGACCGCCCGGGAAGCGATGGTGCCCCTCAACTGGGGTCAGCCCGCCGCAGCCCTGCGCCTCGCCGACCACGCCCGCGCACTGGCAGGCGACGGCATCTCAGCCGCCGCCGCGCTCGCTGCCGCCGCACAGGCCCGCGCACACGCAGCCCTCGGACACGCCGCCGAAGCCCGCAAAGCCATAGCCGACGCCGAGCGCGCCCCTGCTCGCCTGCGCGACACCGACGCCTCGGAAGAACCGGTGCGTTTCGGCGGCGAGTTCGGCCTGACCGAGCACCTGGTGCACCCCGACCGGCTTACCCCTCGGCCGCGTGACCAGCGCTTCCCGGCCACCGGCCTGCCACTTCGCCCACCACCCGCCGACCGCCTTCAGCGACACTCCGGAGAATGCCGCCACGTCTTCACGTTCCCGCCCCGCCACCAACGCGGCCACCGCCCGCAACCGCAGGACCTCCTGCGCCGACGGCGACAGATGCCGCGCGTCCCCCACCAGATCGCTCACACACCGCCAACGACCCAGAACCCGAACCGTTTCGGATCAATAGATGTTGGATGGTGTTGTGGTCCCGCCGGGGAGCCGGTCGGTGGCTCCGCCTCCAGGAGGCGCTGTTACACACCTCTCAGAGACGGCCACGCCTCTGTTGCCGAGATATGGCTCGGGCCATTCTGGATTTCATCCCCATTGGATTTGACGGTTAGCTCGCCCCTGAAGAACCACCATCCCAGTTGGCCTGCACCGAGTGCGCACGCCTCGACTCCATACTCGAAGGCAGTTCCTTTGAGGGAAGGCCAAGCCTCGGTGGAGGTGATGAGGCATGGACCTTTCTCGATGCTTGAACCAGCAGTTTTGACTGCCCGATTCCCCTTGAAGAACCACCACCCCAGGCTTCCGGCGCCGATAACAGCGGCGTCGATCCCTGATTCGAAGATTGTGCCCTTCAACGCGGGCCAACCTTCATCGTCTGTGATCTTGCAGGGCCCTTTCAGGATCTCCGTCCCGTTGGTCTTGACGATCTGATTCCCCTTGAAGAACCACCAAGTGGAACCCTCGCCCTCCGCGCAGGCATCGATCCCGTTCTCGAAGTCGGTGCCCTTGAGCCCCGTCCAGCCGGGTTCATCGGTGATCCTGCAGGGGCCGCTCAGGATCTCCGTCCCGTTGGACTTGACGATCTGATTCCCCTTGAAGAACCACCATCCCAGCGCCCCAGCCCCCTGCGCGCAGGCGTCGACCCCATTCTCGAACCCAATAGCCATGCCACACACCATCCATTTCTTTGTGATTCAGATTCCTGGCGCCCTTAGGCGTCTGCTCGCTGATTTACTACGCACTCACAGGAAGCCGCGACCCTAATGACACAAACGGGCCTTCACTTCCTCACGGCAGTCAAAGAACTGAATGACCCGGGGGTCCAGACTGCAGGTCAAAGCATCGGCTCGTCATATCGGAATAGCTGTTTACCGGCAGAGTTGACGGGGTGACATTGGGGCCGATCTTGAGGTCGGCGCGGAAGGTTGGGACACCGCTCTTCTCCAGCGCAACGAACCCGCTGACCATGGCTACGCTTCCCACCTCTCGAACGCTTCACAAACCAGCGCTTCGGCGATTCCCTCAAATGGCCCATCAATTCTTGCAGAGTCACGAACCCTCGGCGCTAGGCTAGAGCGATGGTGCAGGTTCGCGGCTTCTCGGAGAAATGGCGAACTTTAGACCTTGCGAGTCAGCAACTCAACCACAAATCCTTCCCGACAGAGGAGAAGAACTCATGGAATATCCCTCACTGCTCGGCCTCTCCGGTGCTTACGTGACCACGGAGAACGCACAGAATTCAATCTCGCCCTTCGCCGTCCACTCCAACGGACATTTCCTCTTCAATGGCACTCGCGTCAATCCGGTGTTTGACCACACGCACTCAATCTGGAGATTTTCCCCCGTAGAACTCCTCACTCCAGACGGACTTCAGGAGGTAAGCGGTAGCATCAAACTCCGGAAGGATGAATCTCCTACTTTTCGGGCGGATCTCAAAGTCGGAAAGAAGGAGACGCCTCTCAGCTTTTCCGGCAGGCAACTATTCTCTTACGATGCGCCTCCGCCGGAGAACGGAGATCGGGAGAATCTGAGCCCGGTCCAGGTGGATGCGCCGACCGTGCTCCCGCCAAGCGGGGATTTCCCGGACCCATGCTTTTGGGCGAGAGCCTACGTCGTATATGTGACAACGGCGGGGTTCGTCTCAGCCAGTGGCGTTGGCGCGGCTGCCCTCTGGGGAGAAGTCAAACCCGGCTGGCTAAGCCTTCTGAATATGACCGACACCTTCTGGAAGCAGGTAAATGATCTCATTGACTACGCGATCACGCATCCCACGGAGACGATCACCATCATGACCATGAGCACCAAGGTCGCATGTATGTACTTCGCGGAGTGGCACAATTTCGGGAACGCAGTGCAAATGCTTTGGAAAAGTCTTGTGTTCCCTTCTGGAGTCTCCTGGGTGGCAGGCTGGCTGGGCGCCTTGAATAACCAGGCGACTGCAAACATGGCGGCCTGGTCGGCCAGTATGGCCTTCTGGTTCAAATCACTGCAAGGAGCCATTCAGGGAGTGGTCAGCGCCTGCCATCAGACGGCATAGACGAGCAGTGCGAAGGTGAACTCGAAATCCCGGTACCCGCCGTCCCTCGCCATGACGTTCACCCGAGAACAGCACAGTGCGTGCAAGGACGTGCTCGGCATCCTGAAAGTCCTCACGGAGTGGATCAGGTTCAGGATCGGCGACCCGCAGGAGGCCGGCGCCGGGGCCTGGTGACGGTGTGATGGAACCGCCCCGGGTAGACAGCGACGAGCTGCTGATGGCGGACCTGCGGGAGTTCTCCCTCCACGACCGCAAGGGCGGGTGGGCCCGCGCTCTTCTGGTCGCCCGGCGCGTACAGCCCCGCAAGGGCCAGGGTCGGCGGGCCGAACTGCAACCTTGTTCCGATGGGAACAAGGTTCTGCGGCGGGTCAGCGCCCAGGAGTTCGGCCGTATTACGCACACCGATCCCAAGCGGGTCCTGGAACTGACCGGCGCCCTTCCCCGTGGCGCCTGGGAACTAGCGGACGCGCGCGAGCTGCGATAGACCCCGGCGGCCACGCCGTTCGCCCAACTGCCCACCTGACCAGCCACAAGTGCGGCCTCCCCAGACGAAGTGAGGAGGCCGCACCCGCACCGTACCCACCTGGCCAACAGCCAGCGAGGTCGAAGGGGAATCGGCGATATGGCCACCGACGAGGTACCCCGTCCCGAACACCGTGGACCCCGAACTTGCCTTACGTGCCTCACACAGCGAGACAGCTCTCACCAGTGAGTTAGTCCAATAGCCCAAGATAACCGCGGCCGCGTGTGCCTTCGCCGCGGTCTTGTACAAGGTGGTGACGAGCGGGGCCGTCAGCGGCGCCCTCCAGTCGGTCATCGGGAAGGCGCTCGATGCGCAGTTCTGACGGGGGCCGTATCCCACGCAACCGGCTCACCGCGGGCAGGGCGCGGCTGCGGGCGGGCCCCAGCGCAGCACCGCCTGACCGTATGTGGCGGTGCGACCGCGGCGCTGTCACAGCGGAGGCGGCCGTGGTCCTACCGACGCTGGCGTTGTTCGTCCTGACACTGCTGTGGGGCCTGATGGCAGCCTCGGTAAAGATCCAGTGCGTGGACGCAGCACGGGCCGGAGCAAGGGCAGCGGCACGCTCGGAACCGGCCGGAGCGACCACCGCCGCCGCCCAGTCAGCCGCCCCGCGTGGAGCAGAGGTCGAGGTGAGTCGGGAGGGCGATCTCGTACGGGTACGAGTGGAGACCAGCACGGCGGGCCCTGACCTGCTGGCCTTCCGGCTGAAAGGAGAGGCGGTGGCTCTTGCGGAGGACACAGTCATGGCGAACTGAACCAAACCGGCGGTTGGTTACTCGATCGCGCCGGAACCCTTGGCGGTCGCGGGGTGACGACGGAATGGCCACGGTGTGGGTCGCTGTTGCCACCTCGGCACTGTGCGCGGTGTTCGCCGTGGTGCTGTCGATGGGCTCGGTGGTCGTGGCCCGACATCGAGCAGGCGGCGCGGCTGACATGGCGGCTCTGGCTGCCGCCGACCACGCGCTCTTGGGCGAGCGAGTGGCGTGCGCCCTGGCAGAACGGGTCGCCCACGCGCAGGGGGCAAGGATAGTGCGATGTGCCGTACGCGGCGAGGTAGCGGACCTCGTTGCCGAGGTGCCGGCGGCACGCGGGACGACCTTCCTACCCTCGCGGATGGCACGGACGTTCACGCCGCGGGTCCGATCCCGTGCGGGTCCGTCCGCTGAAGGCCACACTGGCCCGGCGATACCGTCCGCAACTCCAGGGCGGCAGGCACCGGCGGCCATGATGTCGGGCGCTGCCCGGGCACGGTGCTCCCTGCATCGTATGCCGGCAGTGTCGGTTCCCGGCATATCGGTGGCCGCGCCAAGTGGCTTTGGCACCCAACCATCAGGGGTGGAGGTTTCGGCGTCGCCCGCCGCGGCCTGGCAGCCACCAACGAGTCTGCGAACGGCACTGCCACCGGTTACGACGAGGTCGCCGGGGCAGCTGGCACTTGGGCCAGAAGCTCGCTGAGGAGGCGGACGGCGGCATTCTTATCCAAAGGGTCGTTGCCGTTACCGCACTTGGGGGACTGGATGCACGACGGGCACCCGGACGTGCATTCGCAGACGGCGATGGCCTCGCGGGTCGCAGCGAGCCAGCGGGCCGCGGTGTGGAAGGCGCGCTCCGCAAAGCCGGCGCCGCCAGGGTGACCGTCGTAGACGAACACCGTGGGCAGCAGGGTGTCGGGATGGAGAGGCACCGACACGCCACCGATGTCCCAGCGGTCACACGTGGCGAACAGCGGGAGCATTCCGATCGACGCGTGCTCGGCGGCGTGCAGGGCGCCACCCAGGGCCTCCGCGGTGACGTCGGCACGCTCCAACTGGTCCTCGGTGACGGTCCACCACACGGCCCGGGTGCGCAGGGTGCGAGGTGGCAGATCCAGCTTGGTCTCGCCCAGAACCTCGCCGGTGATGAGCTTACGACGCAGAAAGGAGACGACCTGGTTGGTCACCTCGACCGACCCGAAGCACAACCGTGCCTCACCCCAGGGGATTTCGGCGCTGGTCTCCAGAATCGCGATGCCGGTCGTATCGCGGGCCGTGGTCGAGTACGGGGGGTTGGCCTCCGCCACAAGGACGGCCGAGTCCTCCAGGTCCAGGTGCTTGACGATGTAGGTGCGGCCTTGATGGAGATGGACGGCCCCGTCGTGAACGGTGGTGTGTGCCGCGGCGGCGTCCACGGTGCCGAGGAGACGCCCCGTGTCGGCCTCCACCACCTGGACGGGCTTGCCGCTTTCACCGCGGATGTCAGTGAGGTCGGCCGCACGTTCGCGACGGGTCCAGTGCCAGGCGGTGGCACGACGGCGCAGAAGTTTGCGCTGCTCGAGCTGCGGCATCAGACCGGCGGCGGTCGGGCCGAACAGCTCCAGGTCGGCTTCAGTCAAAGGGAGTTCGGCTGCCGCCGCGCATAGGTGCGGGGCCAACACGTACGGGTTGTCGGGGTCAAGGACGGTGGACTCGACGGGTTGCTGGAACAGCGCCTCCGGATGGTGAACGAGGTAGGTGTCCAACGGATCGTCCCGGGCGACGAGGATCGCCAGAGCCCCCTGACCCGCTCGTCCGGCACGCCCCGCCTGCTGCCACAGCGAGGCCCTGGTGCCGGGGTATCCGGCGAGCAGTACGGCGTCGAGTCCTGCGACGTCAACGCCGAGCTCAAGGGCGGTGGTGGCGGCGAGCCCGAGGAGTTCGCCGCTGTGTAGAGCCCGTTCCAGGGCTCGCCGTTCCTCGGGGAGGTAGCCGCCTCGGTAGGCGGCTACTCGACCGCGCAGCGTGGCCGACACCTCGGCCAGGCGGTCCTGGGCGATGAGAGCGACGAGTTCGGCGCCGCGCCGGGAGCGTACAAAGGCGACTGTCCGGGTGCCTTGGAGGGCCAGATCGGTGAGGAGGTCGGCGGTCTCGGCGGTAGCGGTGCGGCGGACGGGCGCGCCACGTTCGCCATGCAGTTCGGTGAGTGGCGGCTCCCACAGGGCGAAGACGAGCTCGCCGCGCGGCGAGCAGTCCTCGGTGATCTCGACGGGGGTGACGCCCGTGAGGCGGGCCGCCGAGCGGGCAGGGTCGGCCGAGGTGGCGGAGGCGAGCAGAAAGGCGGGGGTCGCTCCGTAGCGGGCGCAGACGCGGCGTAGCCGGCGTAGTACCTGCGCGACGTGCGAGCCGAAGACGCCGCGGTAGGTGTGGCACTCGTCGATCACCACGTACCGCAGGTTGCGCAGAAAGGAGGACCAGCGCGGGTGGCCGGGGAGGATGCCTCGGTGCAGCATGTCCGGGTTGGTGAGGACGTAGTTCGCGTAACCGCGAATCCACTCGCGTTCTTCGATGGGTGTGTCCCCGTCGTAGACCGCAGCACGAATGTGGGAGCCGAGAGGTTGGGCAAGGGCGGTGACCGCGCGGCGCTGATCGGCGGCGAGCGCCTTCGTTGGCGCCAGGTACAGCGCGGTGGCGCCCCGCGCGCTGGCTTGTACGCCCGCCCGCGCGCCCTGGCGGGTGATCGGACGGGAGGCGGAGACGGTACGGCGAGACCGCTTCCCCGTCTCGCTACCCGTCGCTGAACCAACCACGGCCCGTTCATCGGAGGCAGACCTGGCCCTTGCGGCGCCCCTATCACCAGCTTCGTCGCGGCCTTCGCTTCGGCCCCCGCCCTCACCTTCGCCCTCGTGATCAGGCACGACCCCCGCTTCCGGAGCCTTCCCTGAGCTGGCCCCGGCCCTGCCGGCGGTCGGCCGGGGGGCGGCTGGGGCTGTGTTTGGGTCGGTGTCTGGGTCGGCGGGCGGATCTGCGCCGTCGAGCAGCGCGCTGAGTACGGGGACGAGGTAGGCGAGCGACTTTCCGGATGCTGTGCCCGTGGCGACGATCACAGAATCGCCGCGCAGCGCGTGCTCCGCCATCCGGGCCTGGTGGGTCCATGGCCGATCGATGCCGGCCGCGGCGATGGCGTCGATCACTTCCGGCCGGATCAGTGACGGCCAGTCGGCATGCCTACCGGTACGCGGGGGCAAGTGCTCCGTATGAGTGATGCGCGCTGCCCGGTCTGCGCCGGCGGCGAGCCGACCAAGCAGGGCCCGTGGGGAGGGGCGTATCCCGGCGGGCGGCGGGAGTTGATTGTGGGCCATTGACCCAGAGTCTGTCACTGGCGTGACGGACAATGGGCTCAAGGCGTCGTGCGCGCCTACTGGTAAGTGATTGAATGCCATCGCGGCTGCCGATCCATGGGGGGCGACCGCTCGATGCAAGGTGCTGGAGGTTCCGTGGACCTGTCCCTGTCGACCCGGACTGTTGGCGACCGTACGGTCGTCGAGGTCGGTGGCGAGATTGATGTATACACCGCGCCCAAGCTGCGAGAGCAGCTGGTCGAGCTTGTCAACGACGGTAGTTATCACCTCGTCGTTGACATGGAGGGCGTCGACTTCCTCGACTCCACCGGGCTCGGCGTGCTGGTCGGCGGGCTGAAGCGGGTGCGTGCCCATGAGGGCTCGCTGCGCTTGGTCTGCAACCAGGAGCGCATTTTGAAGATCTTCCGTATCACCGGCTTGACCAAGGTGTTCCCCATTCACACCTCGGTCGATGACGCCGTCACCGCCACCGACTGACGGTGGTGGACGCCCTGTGCCAGTGGCACGGGGTGGAAGATCGTCGTGGCGGGGGGTACCGGGCTGAAGGCCCGGCCCCTCCGCGAGTTCGCCCTTTTTTGCAGAACGGAAGAGGGCATGTATGACCGAGGGGGATGGCATGGCTACCGTCGAGCTTCGTTTCAGTGCCCTTCCGGAGCACGTCCGCACTGCCCGGCTGGTGGCAGCCGCTGTGGCGCGCCGGGCCGGAGTTGACGAGGCCGTGTTGGACGAGGTGCGGCTCGCTGTCGGCGAGGCGTGTTCTCGGGCCGTTGGGCTACACATCAGCAACGGCGTAACGGCTCCGGTGCGGGTGTCCCTGACCGAGGATGAGAAGAAGTTCTCCATCGAGGTGGGGGACGAGGCACCGCGTGCCGTTACCGGGCATACCGCAGAAGGTGATGCCGCTACGGCGGATGCGCTGTCTGGGGATGATGCGGGAGCCGAGACGGACGATGAGATGGGCCTCGCGGTGATCAGCGGGCTGGTCGATGACGTCGAGGTGACCTCGGACGAGACAGGCGGTGTGATCCGCATGAGTTGGCCGACAGCGACCGCATCGGCAGTGTCCTGAGATGAGACGGCGCTAGCGTACCGAGCCGCCGCGCCCGGTATATCCGCGTGTCGTGAGTCGCTTACGGAGCTGTCTTCCTCGCGGCGGGGCGAACTCCGTCGCCTGTACGGCATTCAGCCGTCGCCCGTAGGCCTCTGTGTCGTTGCGCCGCTTCCATGGGTGCGATGGGCGGCCTGCCGAGCGGGGCGCAGCTCGTTTGGTGTGCGTGTGTGGGTTCTTCTGCCCTTCTTCGCGACCGTCTTCGCGTCGCCTTTTTGCGTGCCTGCTTGCTTGTCGGCGCGGGCGCCAGTTCACGGGTCTGGTTGCTAGCCGGCCCCCTTGCTGACGGCGTTTCGGGTCCGGCGAGGGAGTTTCCCGGTGTCGGCCAGTCCTGCCGCCCCGTCAGATGAGCCTTCTGGGGCCGCTGAGTGGCCTGTGAGGTCATCGAGTGCCCGATCCGGCCCCTGGGAGGCTCGAAGTCACGCAGTGCCGGACAGTCGGCTGTGTGGCCCCGTGCGGCCGGCCGCATCCGCGGCTCGAACCACCAGCAGCCGAATCGGCCCCCGGACCCGGCGCACCCCTGCCCGCGCGGCGGGGTGGGGCTGCGCCGAGTTCGCGCCCTCTTGGGCCGGGTGGCATCGTGTGTCCCGTGCTCGGGACGGGGTGGCGGCGAACGCTTCGTACATCGGGAAATGTAATGCCCTAAAACTGTTCCCTGTTGTCTTCTGAGGTTAGGGCAAAGCTCTGAGCAGGGGCATTCATAGGATTCTTAGATCATTTTCTGTGCGTCAGTCCGTAGCTGGCATTCCTTCGTATGGGCGAAACGATGACGCCCGAACCATTCGATCACCACGGGTGCAGGCGAATTCCCTTAGAGGTGCCCTGTTTTGATCTCGCATTGATCCCTACAATCCGTCCACATCTTGAGCTCAGGACGCCTGAGCGTGGCGGCTGTTTTCGCGGTCGCGAAACTGCTGCGCGCCCATGTGCCAAACGTCAAGGAGGACGAATGGCGGGGCCTGTTACCCCTCATCAGCTACACCTATCCCCAACCCTGGCCGCTGCCGAGCTGACCGACGGCAATCGGCTGATCATCCTGGTGATCGCCGCCGTAGCGGTGGCGGCGCTGGTCGTGGCGATGGTGCTTGTACGCCAGGTACTAGCCGCCGGCGAGGGCACCGACAGTATGAAGAAGATCGCGGCGGCGGTGCAGGAAGGTGCGAATGCGTACCTCGCGCGGCAGCTGCGTACCCTCGCGGTATTCGCTGTGGTGGTGTTCTTCCTGCTCATGCTGTTGCCCGCCGACAACTGGTCGCAGCGCATCGGGCGTTCGCTGTTCTTCTTGATCGGTGCCGGATTCTCCGCGGCCACCGGTTATATCGGTATGTGGCTCGCGGTCCGCAGTAATGTGCGGGTCGCCGCCGCCGCGCGTGCGGCGACGCCGGAAGACGGTCAGCCGCGTAAGGATCTGACCGACGTTTCGCATACGGCAATGAAGATCGCTTTCCGTACTGGCGGAGTGGTCGGCATGTTCACCGTTGGGCTCGGTCTGCTGGGTGCCGCTTCCGTGGTGCTCGTGTACGCGGCGGATGCGCCCAAGGTGTTGGAGGGCTTCGGGCTCGGCGCCGCACTCATCGCCATGTTCATGCGGGTGGGCGGCGGCATCTTCACCAAGGCAGCCGACGTCGGCGCCGACCTCGTAGGCAAGGTCGAACAAGGCATTCCAGAGGACGACCCGCGTAACGCCGCGACCATCGCGGACAATGTGGGGGACAACGTCGGCGACTGCGCCGGCATGGCCGCGGACCTCTTCGAGTCGTACGCCGTGACTCTGGTGGCCGCGCTGATCCTCGGCAAGGTTGCCTTTGGCGACGCGGGACTGGCGTTCCCGCTGATCGTCCCGGCCATCGGCGTGCTGACCGCGATGATCGGCATCTTCGCGGTGGCGCCGCGGCGCACCGACCGTAGTGGCATGACGGCCATCAACCGGGGCTTCTTCATCTCGGCAGTGATCTCGCTGGTGCTGGTGGCCGGGGCGGTCTTCGCCTATCTGCCCTCGTCCTACGCGGATCTGGACGGTGTCACGGACCAAGAGATCTTGGCGCACGATGGCGATCCGCGGTTCCTCGCGCTCGCCGCCGTCGCCATCGGCATCGTGTTGGCCGCGCTGATCCAGCAGCTCACCGGCTACTTCACGGAGACCACCAGGCGCCCAGTGCAGGACGTGGGCAAAACATCGCTGACCGGGCCCGCGACCGTGGTGCTCGCGGGCATCTCCCTCGGGCTTGAGTCCGCCGTGTACTCGGCAGCGCTGATCGGGCTGAGCGTGTACGGGGCGTTTCTCTTGGGTGGCACCTCGATCATGCTGGCGCTGTTCGCGGTGGCGCTGGCCGGTACCGGGTTGCTCACCACCGTTGGTGTGATTGTTGCCATGGACACCTTCGGGCCAGTCTCGGACAACGCGCAGGGCATCGCCGAGATGTCCGGTGATGTACGTGGCGAGGGCGCGCAGGTGCTCACCGATTTGGACGCGGTGGGCAACACCACCAAGGCGATCACCAAGGGCATCGCCATTGCCACGGCGGTGCTGGCCGCTGCGGCGCTGTTCGGCTCGTACCGGGACGCCATCGCCGAAGCGATCGATGACGTGAACACGAACGTGGCCGGTGAGATGAATCTGAGCATGGACATCTCACAGCCGAACAACTTGGTCGGCCTCATTTTCGGTGCCGCCGTCGTCTTCCTCTTCTCCGGTCTGGCGATCAACGCGGTGTCGCGTTCGGCAGGCGCGGTGGTGTACGAGGTGCGGCGTCAGTTCCGCGAGAAGCCCGGGATCATGAACTACACCGAGACGCCGGACTACGGCCGGGTGGTGGATATCTGCACCAAGGACGCGTTGCGCGAGTTGGCCACGCCAGGCTTGCTCGCGGTGCTCGCGCCCATCGCGGTCGGATTCTCGCTGGGCGTCGGCGCGCTGGGGTCGTTCCTGGCCGGTGCCATCGGCGCGGGGACGCTGATGGCGGTCTTCCTCTCGAACTCCGGAGGTGCCTGGGACAACGCCAAGAAGCTGGTGGAGGACGGACACCACGGCGGCAAGGGCAGTGAGGCGCACTCGGCGACGGTTATCGGTGACACGGTCGGCGACCCGTTCAAGGACACCGCGGGACCGGCGATCAACCCACTACTCAAGGTGATGAACCTGGTGGCGTTGCTCATTGCGCCGGCGGTGGTGAAGTTCAGTTACGGCGATGATGCGAGCCCGGGTCTGCGGGCCGTGATCGCTGTGCTGGCCATCCTCATCATCATCGGTTCGGTGTACCTGTCCAAACGGCGTGGCATCGCGGTGGGGGACGAGAGCGGCGACAGCGCCGAACGGACGGCTGCGAGCACCGATCCGGCGGTGGTTTCCTGAGTTGGCCAACGCCCGTGCTCACCGGCTCCCGCCGATGTGGAGCGTGCTCCTTGGGCCGTGAGGGGGAGCCGGTGCGGGTGTGAATACAAGGGCGGGTAGCGTGCGTTGACACGCTACCCGCCCTTTGTGTTGCCCCTTGTGAAGCCGTATCGGTTCCGGTGAGCCGGATGAGACGGACCGTCGCGGGGGCTTGGATGGCGTAACGGAGCCAGCCGTACGCGGCGACGAGTCGTCCGTATGGCGAGGCGAACGCCACGCCCAGTGCGGAGGAAATAGCCCTAATAGGGCATATAAGGGATGCTCGACTCGTAGCTCTCGCTCTGAGGGCGTGTAAGTTCCGGGGCCGAAGGCCATGGAAGGGACCAATCCGGTGAACAAGAAGCTTGTGGCGGCACTGTCCGGCGGTGCGGCACTCGTACTGGCGCTGACCGGCTGCGGCGGTGACGACGACGAAGGCAACAAGAAGGCCGAAAGCTGGGCCGAGAGGGTCTGCGGCGACGTACAACCACAGTTGAAGAAGATGCAAGAGGCCAACGCTTCCATCAAAGCAGCCGCGAACGAGCCGGACTCCAAGAAGCTTCAGCAGATGGATTCCCAGGCATTCCAGCAGCTCTCCGACGCGTACCGGGCGCTCGGCACGTCGCTCAAGGACGCGGGTGCGCCGCCGGTCGATGGCGGCGAGAAGACGCAGACCGAGGCGGTCAAGGGGCTCAACGCCGCGTCGCGGGCGTTCAGTGACCTGAAGATCTCCGTGGACAAGCTTGACGTCAAGAACAAGTCGAAGTTCGCTGATGGCCTCCACGGGGTTGCCGCAAAGCTCAAGAAGTTGAGCCAGACCGGTAACGACGCGTTGAAGCAGCTTGAAGACGGCGAGGTGGGCGAGGCGTTGGGCAAGCAGAAGGGCTGTCAGAAGCCGTCCGGCGCAGCGTCTGCGCCCGCCGTGGGTGATGACAAGGCGTCGGAGCCCGCGTCTTTGTGACCGAACCTGCCTCCTGTTGTCGGAGCCCGTTTCCCCTGGACTCCTCCGTGACTGTTCGATGGCCGCTCCGCGACTTCTTTGTAGCTGCTCTGCGACGAGATCTGCCACTTTCTGAAGGATGGTCGGTGACGTCGGCGAGACGCAGATCTCTGCGGCGTGCAGCACGCGCGGGCGGCCGAACAGGGGGCGCCTGCGAACACCATGGGCCGGGCGGAACAGCCCCGAGCGCACTGCCTGGCCTGGTGAACCTCGGACCGCCCGGCGGTCGCCGCGAGCGCGGGCGAGGGCCCCGCGCGTGCGGATCGACGGCCCGTACGAGCGCGGATCGACGGCCGTACGGACGGGACCGAGGCCCCGCGAGAGCGGCGGCACAACGGCCCGGCACCGCGCCACACCCGGTGCGGTGCCGGGCCTTCGCCCATTGTCAGTGGGAGCCCCGACAATGGGGACCGTGAGTACGCACCGCTTGCCGACCACCGACCCCGAGCGCGCCGAACGCCTACGCGCCGCACTGCTCGCCGCCGACTTCACCGCCGACGGCCTCCTCGACCTGCTCGGCGCTCCCGCCTATGCCGCGCTCGGCCGGAGCGAGATCGTGCCCGCGCTGCGCGCTACCCGCGGTGACAGTGCGCTGGAGACGCTGGTCCGCCTCTTCCTGTTGCAGCGCCCGGTGACCTACGGGAGAGCCGGCGCCGCCCTCCCGATCGACGACTGTCTGGCCGATGGCTGGTTGGTGCGCACCGACGAGGGGGGCGAGGCGGCATCCGCTGACGGTGCTGGTGCTGGTGGTGATCGTGATGTGGTGCGGGCGAGTGTGGATGTGCGTCCGTATGGCGGGCCGGACGGAGAGGATTGGTGGATCGTCTCCGACCTCGGTTGCGCGGTCGGCGGCGCGGGCGGCATCGCCGTGCGCCCGGGGGCGCACTCCGGCTCGGGCACGGTGGACGAGGGCGCTGGACTGTCCGACACCGGGCAGCCGCGGGTGGGGCGTGCGGAGTTGGTGCTCGGGGTGGGCGGCGCCTCCACCACCCTCGCCGGGATCACCGTTCGGGAGCCGGTCGCCCGCACGCTGGACCTCGGGACCGGGTCCGGCATCCAGGCGCTGCACGCTGCTCAGCACGCCACCAGTGTGACCGTCACCGACCGCAACCCACGCGCCCTCCAGTTCGCGCGGCTCACTCTCGCGCTCTCCGGAGCGGCTGTGCCCGAGGTCAGGGAGGGTTCGCTGTTCGAGCCCGTCCGGGGGGAGACGTACGACCTGATCGTCTCCAACCCGCCGTTCGTGATCTCCCCGGGCGCCCGGTTCGCCTACCGGGACGGTGGGATGGGCGGTGACGATCTGTGCCGGATGTTGGTGGAGGGTGCTGCCGAGCACCTCACGAACGGTGGGTATTGCCAACTGCTCGCCAACTGGCAACACGTCGATGGCGAGGATTGGCGGGACCGGGTCGCGGGGTGGGTGCCGCACGGCTGTGACGCGTGGATCGTGCAGCGCGAAGTGCAGGACGTTACGCAGTACGCGGAGTTGTGGCTGCGCGACGGTGGTGATCACCAGGGCGATCCGGAGGCGTACGCGGAGCGGTACGACACATGGCTGGACGAGTTCGGGGCCCGTAAGACCAAGGCGGTCGGTTTCGGCTGGATCACCTTGCGCAAGTCTGGTGCCGACAGCCCGTCGGTAACTGTCGAGGAGTGGCCGCACCCGGTGGAGCAGCCACTGGGCGCGTGGGTGCGGGCGCACTTCGACCGTCAGGACTTTCTCCGGGCCACCGATGACGCTGCGTTGCTGGCGGCCCGTTTTCGGCTGGCTCCCGAGGTCGTTCAGGAGCAGGTCGGATTGCCGGGAGCGGAGGACCCGGAGCATGTGGTGCTGCGGCAAAACCGGGGCATGCGGCGGGCGACAAAGGTGGACACGGTCGGCGCGGGGTTTGCCGGGGCGTGCGACGGCTCATTGAGCGCGGGCCGGATTGTGGATGCGATCGCCCAACTGTTGGGGGAGGACCCGGTGCAACTTCGCGACCGCACTCCGGAGTCCATCCGGTTGCTGGTGGAGCAGGGCTTTTTGGAGCCGGTGGGTGATGTGGGGGGAGCGTAGTGGTGGGGTGCTGCTGGAGTGGCGGAGGTGCGGCGGTGGTGCGCGCCGGATGTCGGTGCCGGGGCGCGTGGCCTGGGGGGTGCGGGGCGCGACGTACGTGAAGAGGCGTAAGGAATGTAAGAGGTGCATAAGAAGAAGGGGAGCCCAGGAGAGGGGAGTGGGGATTGGAGAGGAGCGGACCTAGGGAGATCTGACGAGCCCCGAGGAAAGGTGAGGAGCCCCGGAGCGAGGTGCCCGGAGGTGACTTGGCGGGCCTCGGCGGATTGGCTGGCCAAGGAGCAGCGCGGCCGAAAATGACCGGCGCGCAAGCGCGGTGCTTCGAAGGAATGCTGTGTGAGGACGTTCACGTGGCGTTCGCCCGAAAGTCGCGCGTACGTGCCACGCTCCTGCCATGGAAAGTGGACCCGCGGCCTTCGCAGGTACGGCATTTGCGCTGTTCGGCGTCGCACTGCTGCTGTGGACGGCGGCCCGGCTGCGGCTGCGTCAGCCGGTCCTGGACGGGGCTCATCCCACGGTCGCAGCGGCCCTCTCCACCCTTCTCGGCATCGCCGCGCTCGTCGGCGGAATCTGGTGCCTCGGCGCTGTCTGACCGGTTGGCCGACCCCGGGCAGCGCCGGCCTGTGCGGCACGCGGCTCGGTTGTCGGGTTACGGTGACAGCGCCTAGGCGGTGCGCCGCAGGAGGAGTGTTTAGGCGACCATCGGCTTACCCTTCGAGTGGCGTTGCGGGCTTTTTCCGTTTGACACCGGGGCGGGATGTACCGTCACACTCCGCAGCGTCACCGTATTGCCACCGCGAGCACCGTACGCGTGGTGGCTCAGCCACCGAGCGCCGACCGGAGAGAAGAGCGAAGTTGTCCCCGACCAGCGAGACCGCGAAGGGCGGCAGGCGACTCGTGATCGTCGAGTCGCCTGCCAAAGCGAAGACGATCAAGGGCTATCTCGGCCCTGGATACGTGGTCGAGGCGAGCGTCGGGCACATTCGCGACCTGCCGAACGGCGCTGCCGAGGTTCCGGCGAAGTACAAGGGCGAGCCGTGGGCACGCCTTGGGGTGAATGTTGATGCCGACTTCCAGCCCATCTACGTCGTCAATCACGATAAGAGGGACCAGGTCAAGAAGCTCAAGGAGCTATTGGCCGAGTCGGACGAACTCTTTCTCGCCACCGATGAGGACCGCGAGGGCGAGGCCATCGCCTGGCATCTACAGGAAGTCCTCAAGCCCAAGGTCCCGGTGCGCCGGATGGTCTTCCACGAGATCACCCAGGAAGCCATCCGGGCGGCGGTCGCCAATCCGCGCGAGCTGAACAAGCGCCTGGTCGATGCCCAGGAGACCCGTCGAATCCTCGACCGTCTCTACGGGTACGAGGTCTCCCCGGTGCTGTGGAAGAAGGTCATGCCCCGGCTCTCGGCCGGGCGCGTGCAGTCGGTGGCCACGAGGCTGGTGGTGGAGCGGGAGCGGGAGCGCATTGCGTTCCGCTCCGCTGAGTACTGGGACCTGACCGGCACCTTCGCCACGGGGCGGACCGGCGACGCCAGCGACCCCGGCACCTTGGCCGCGCGGCTGGCCTCGGTGGATGGCCGCAGGGTTGCACAGGGCCGCGACTTCAGCTCGATCGGGCAGCTCAAGGACAATTCCGCCGTACTGCACCTGGACGAGGCGCAGGCCAGGACGCTGGCGGCGGCGCTTACCGAGACCAACTTCGCGGTGCGCTCGGTCGAGTCGAAGCCGTACCGCCGTGCCCCGTATGCCCCGTTCCGCACGACCACGCTCCAGCAGGAGGCCAGCCGCAAGCTGGGCTTTGGCGCCAAGTCGACCATGCAGGTGGCTCAGAAGCTGTACGAAAACGGCTTCATCACCTATATGCGTACGGACTCCACCACGCTGTCCGCAACCGCAGTGACCGCAGCCCGCGCTCAGGTCACGCAGCTTTACGGGGCGAACTACCTGCCCGACAAGCCGCGCACCTACACGGGCAAGGTGAAGAACGCGCAGGAGGCGCACGAGGCAATCCGACCCTCGGGGGATCGTTTTCGTACGCCAGCGGAGACCGGTCTGCGCGGTGACCAGTTCCGGCTGTATGAGCTGATCTGGAAGCGGACCGTCGCCTCTCAGATGAAGGACGCGGTCGGCAACTCGGTGACCGTGCGCATCGGTGGGTTGGCTAGTGACGGGCGCGACACAGAGTTCACTGCCTCCGGAAAGACGATCACCTTCCACGGGTTCATGAAGGCGTACGTCGAGGGTGCGGACGACCCCAACGCCGAATTGGACGACCGCGAGCGGAGGCTGCCGCAGGTCGCCGAGGGCGACCCGCTGACCGCCGAGGAGATCTCGGTGGATGGCCACGCCACCAAGCCTCCGGCCCGTTACACGGAGGCGTCGCTGGTCAAGGAGTTGGAAGAGCGCGAGATCGGCCGGCCATCCACGTATGCGTCGATCATCGGGACCATCCTGGACCGCGGCTATGTGTTCAAGAAGGGCACCGCACTGGTGCCGTCCTTCCTGAGCTTCGCCGTCGTGGGGCTGTTGGAGAAGCACTTCGGCCGTCTGGTCGATTACGACTTCACGGCCAAGATGGAGGACGACCTCGACCGCATCGCCGCCGGTCAGGCCCAGGCCATCCCATGGCTGCGGCGTTTCTACTTCGGGGCCGAGCGGAGCACCGTCCCGTCCGCCGGCGACATCGCCGCCGCCCCCGGTGCCGGGGCCGTGGGCGACCACCTCGGTGGGTTGAAGGAGCTCGTCACTGACCTGGGCGCGATCGATGCCCGTGAGGTGTCGTCCTTCCCGGTGGGCAACGGCATCATGCTGCGCGTCGGGCGCTACGGCCCGTACGTGGAAAAGGCATCGGAGACCGAAGGCGAGCCGGGGCAGCGCGCCGACGTGCCCGACGATCTGCCGCCGGACGAGCTGACCGTGGAGTATGCGGAGGAGGCGCTGGCCAAGCCAAGCGGCGACTTCGAGCTTGGCGCCGACCCGGAGACCGGACGGCAGATCGTTGCCAAGGACGGTCGGTACGGCCCGTACGTGACCGAGGTGCTGCCCGAGGGCACCCCGAAGACCGGCAAGAACGCGGTCAAGCCGCGAACGGCGTCGCTGTTCAAGTCGATGACTTTGGACACAGTGACGTTGGCGGACGCGCTCAAGTTGATGTCGCTGCCCCGAGTGGTCGGCGTCGATCCGCAGGGCGGCGAGGAGATCACCGCGCAGAACGGCCGCTACGGTCCGTACCTGAAGAAGGGCACTGACTCGCGGTCGATCGAGACCGAGGACCAGATCTTCACGATCACGCTCGATGAGGCCCTGGCGATCTATGCCCAGCCCAAGCAGCGCGGCCGGGCCGCGGCCAAGCCGCCGCTGAAGGAACTCGGAACCGACCCGGTGAGCGAGCGCCCGGTGGTGGTGAAGGACGGCCGGTTCGGCCCGTATGTCACCGATGGCGAGACCAACGCCACCTTGCGCCGCGACGACGAGGTCGAGTCGATCACGCCCGAACGCGGTTATGAGCTCCTTGCGGACAAGCGCGCCAAGGGGCCGGTGAAGAAGACCGCGGCCAAGAAGGCCCCGGCGAAGAAGGCCCCCGCGAAGAAGGCGGCGGCTAAGAAGACGACGACGGCCAAGAAGACCGCCACGAAGAAGGCGGCGGCCAAGAAGACGACGACGTCCGGGGCCAAGACCACCTCCGCGACCGCGAAGAAGACCGCGGCGGCGGGGAAGGCGACGGGCGGCGCGGGAGAGTAGCGAGCGGTTGAGGTCGGGTCTGCCGAGGCGGGCCCGACCTCGGCGCGGCCGGACCGGGTCTGTAAGAGGCGCATCTGGCTGGGTCCGGCCTGACCCGGCTGGTCTTACGTCGGTTGTGTGCGCTTGGCTCCCGGCTGGTTGGTGGTGGCCGGAAGCCGGTGATGCTCCGTGACGGGTGGTCGGCGGAGGGGCGGACTGGGGCGTCGCTCGGGTCGGCTCCGGCGTGCGGTCGCGGTGGGTATGGGGCGCACTTTGTCGCTGTGCGCCCCTTCTTCGTCGCCATATAGGGTCGGTTCGTCCAATATTGTCCGAATCATCCTGCCGTACGTCGTGACGGGTCCGGCCGTATGTTCGGGCGGAGGCATGGGGATTCGGGTGGCCCGGATAGGCTGGCGGGATGACGCGAACCGAGCAGCCAACGGTCGTCACCCCCCCATCCGGCGCTCTCGCCGCGGATTCCCGCGAGCGCGCCGTGCGAGCGTTGCTTCGCTTCCCGCCGCTGCGACGGCTGTGGAGCGCACAGTTCGTCAGCGGCATCGGTGACGCACTCGCCGTGCTTGTCCTGCTGGCACTGTCGTTTCAGGCGGCGGTTGCGGCGGGCTCGTTTGGCGGTGGTTACCGCGGGGCAGCACTTGCCATCGCAGCGGTGTTCGGCGCGAGATTGCTGGCCACGCTGTTGTTCGGCGCGGTACTGCTCGGCCCCCTAGCCTCGCTGATCGGCCCCTCCGGGCCACTGGACCGACGCTGGACCATGATCGGTGCGGACGGGGTGCGGCTCGCCCTGTTGGTGATCGCTCCGCTGTGGATCGACTGGATGCCGGCCGATGCGCTTGCCTCGTTGCTGGTCACCGCGTTTGTGGTGGGCGTCGCCGAGCGGCTGTGGACGGTGGCCAAGGAGGGCGCTGCGCCCGCGCTACTGCCCGCGCCACCGCTGGAGGGCGCGGCGGTGCGGCCGTTGCCGGACCATTTGGACGCGCTGCGTAGGCTGTCGCTTCGTACCACTGCCGTGACGTTGCCGATCGCCGCTGCCGGCATGATCGCCGTCACGCTGGTCAGCAATCTGTTTGGCTCCGGCATCGACTGGTTCCACGCGCATCAGCCGGCCCTAGCCTCCTATGTGGCCGCCGGTCTCTTCGCGGCCTCGGTGTCCGTCCTCTACTTCCTGGAACTGCCCAGCGCGGAGGCGACCCGCGCGCGCTCCCCGCTGGAGGGCTTGCGCCGTCCCAAGGCCCCGGCGCGCGGCACGGCGACGAGCGCCGCTGCCGGTGCTGGCGGCGGCGTTGTGGGTGCTGGTGCTGGTGCTGGTGCTGGTGCTGGTGCTGGTGTGTCCGGTGTTCCGGGCGTCGTACGGGCCGCCGTGCCCGATAAGGGGCGTACGGGCTCGTTTGCGGTACTGGTGGCGGCCTGCGCCGCGGTGGCCGCAGCGATGGCCGCGGCCTTCGGCGTCACCCTGTTGCAGGCGGCCGATCTCGGTGGTGGCCCGGTCGGGTTCTCGCTGCTTGCGCTGATGATCGCCGGTGGGCCGGTGATCGGCGTGCGCTGCGCGCCGCGGGTGCTGCCTACGCTCTCCCGCCGCCGGCTGCTCGCGCTGGCGATCGCGGCCACGGGCCTTGCGCTACTCGCCGCCGGCCTGGTCCCTGACCCGACGACGGTGCTGCTGCTCGCGCTCCTCGCCGGTGTCGCGGCCGGCGTCGCGGCCAACGTCGGGCACACGCTGCTCGACCAGGAGGCGGAGGAGTCGCGTCGGGCTCGTACGACCGAGCATCTGCATGCCGTCGTACGCGTCTCGCTCGCGCTCGGCGTGCTCGCTGCCCCGTTGCTGGCCGCGGCGATCGGGCCGCACCGGTTGGAGAACGGTGACTTCGTCTTTGAGCACGGTGGCGCGGCGTTCACCTTGATGCTGGTCGGTGCGTTGCTGTTGCCGGTGGCTGCGCTGGTGCTCGGCAAGACCGACGACCGGCAGGGCGTACCGCTGCGCCGCGACCTACGCGAAGCGCTACGCGGTGGCGAACCCGCCCAGGCGCCGGCCGCCAACGGCTTCTTCATCGCGATGGAGGGCGGTGACGGAGCGGGCAAGTCCACGCAGGTGGAGACGGTCGCGGAGTGGATTCGTCACAAGGGCCATGAGGTCGTGGTGACGCGCGAGCCGGGCGCGACGGCGATCGGCAAGCGGCTGCGGTCGATCCTGCTGGACGTATCCAGTGCGGGGCTGTCGCACCGCGCGGAGGCGTTGCTGTACGCGGCGGACCGGGCCGAGCACGTTGACTCGGTCGTACGGCCCGCTCTGGAGCGCGGTGCTGTCGTCATCTCGGATCGCTATATCGACTCTTCGGTTGCGTATCAGGGCGCGGGTCGCGACTTGTCTCCTACGGAGATCGCCCGCATCTCGCGTTGGGCGACGGATGGCCTCGTTCCGCATCTGACGGTGCTGCTGGATGTGTCCCCAGAGACTGCGCGCGAGCGCTTCACGGAGGCGCCCGACCGGCTGGAGTCGGAGCCCGCCGCGTTCCATCAGCGCGTCCGGGCCGGGTTCCTGGCCTTGGCGGCGGCCGACCCGGCGCGCTATTTGGTGGTGGACGCCGGCCAGGAGCCGGAGGCGGTCAGCACGGTCGTACGGCATCGCCTCGACCAGTTGCTGCCACTGTCAGAAGCGGAGATCAAGGCGCGCGAAGAGGCGCGTAAGAAGGCCGTGGAAGAGGCTCGCCGCAAGGCCGAGGAGGAAGCCGCGCGCAAGGCCGAGGAAGAGCGGCTTGAGCGCGAGCGGCAAGAGCAGCTTGCGCGGCTGCGGGCCGAGGAAGAGGAGCGCAAGCGCCGCGAACTCGAAGAGGCCAAGCGCCTTGAGGCTGCCCGTCAGGCCGAGGAGGCCAGGCTGCGGGCCGAGGAAGCGCGCCGCCTCGCCGAGGAGGAGCGCCAGCGCCGTGAGGCCGAGGAGCAGGCCCGCGCGGCGGAGGAGGAGCGGGTTCGCCGCCAGGCCGAGGAGGAGGCTCGGTTGCGGGCCGAGGCCGAGGCGCGGCGGCTGGAAAAGCAGCGCAAGGCCGAAGAGGCCCTGGTCCGCGCGGAGCAGGCGCGGCTGGCAGCTGAGGCGGCTGAGGCGGCTGAGGCGGCTGAAGTCGCGAAAGCAGCGGAGGCGGCTGAGGCAGCGAGGGCGGCTGAGGTCGCGAAAGCAGCGAGGGCGGCTGAGGCGGCTGAGGCAGCGGAGGCAGCAAAAGCAGCGGAGGCGGCTAAGGCAGCGAGGGCGGTTGAGGCTGCCGCCGCAATGCCGGAACCGGGTGTGGGGCCCGAGCCCGTGCGTGGTGGCCAGGGGTCGCCTCAGCAGCGAGGCGGGGCAGCTGTGCCGGAGGCGGGCAGGGATACGGATAAGGGGCGGGCTCCGCAGCGGCCGGGCGCGGGCCCCGAGCGCGGGCCCAGGCCGACTGCGGCGGGCGGAGACGAGGCGCCGACCGTCGCAATCCCGACCGTGAAGCTGTCCGAGGTGCGGGATTGGGGCGCCACTGGGCAGGATGGGGCGCCGGGTAGTGGTGAGGGTGCTGGTGTTGGTGAGGGCGCCGGCAGCGGTGACGGTGCGGATGTAGCCGGGGGCGCTTTTGGCGCACAGTCTGCTCACGAAGGCGCGCCGGCGCACGCTCCGTCGAACGCCGATACGACGGAGACGGTCGAGACGCCTCGTGTGGACCCCCGGGTGCCGCGACCGGACGGCGCCGCTACCGGGCGCGCCGGAGAGGTGTCCGACGATGAGACGAGGGCGCTGCCGCGGGTGCGCCCGGATGCGAGTGCGCCGGCGGCGCACGCGCAGGGCGTAGGAGGTGTGCGGGACGCGCACGACTCGCGGGATGCGCATGGAGCGCGTGAGCCGCGGGAAGCGCAGGATGCGTACGGGGCATGGGATGCGCGTGAGTCAGATGACTCATGGGCGCCACGGGACGCGGAGGAGACCGCGCAACTGCCGCAGCCGCCCGTGCTGCCCGCGGCGCCGCCCGCGAGTGCGGCCGATGAGACAGCGGTGTTGCCCGCCGTGGGCAGCGGCGCGCAGGGTCCGTACCTTGAGCGTCCCGCGGACCCCGCGGACCGTGTTCCGCCGTGGCTGTTCCGGCCGGAGGACGATGGCGGCGCGCGCCCGTCCGTTCCTGAGCCCGGCAATGAGCGCACGCGGGAACTGCCGCAGTACGACCCGTCGCAAGGCGGCGCAGCTCCGGGCGGCCAACCTGACCGACGCGGGCAGGGGCAGGGTTACGCGGACCCGACAGGCCAGCCGGGTGAGCCGGTTGCGGAGCAGCGTGGCCGACAGCGGCGGCGTCCAGAGTGGGCCGAGGAGACGCCGCTGGACGACCTTCCCACGCTCGCGGACGAGCTGCTTGGCCCGCGCGATGCCGCGAACGAGGGCTACTACGACCCACGTAACGAGCGGCATCACAGCGCCGACGCCGACCGCGCTACGGACCCTGACGGCCGCCCCACGGACGGCCGCGGAACCGATCACGGGACGCGCGACGGGGCTGGTCCTGGAGCGCAGGGCGGTGCCGGTGGGACCGGTGGTGCGGGCGGCGGTGGCCAGGGCGGTCGCGGCGGTAGCGGTGGTCAGGATGGCCGCCGGGGCTGGGGCCGCAGGAGCTGAGAACCACGGTTCGCGGGGCCGACGCGGCACCTCCTGCCCGCCATCGTCACGCCTGTGACAGCCCCGGTGACAGTCCCCCGTGACAGCGCCCGTGGCGGCCCGGCGCAAGGGTCCACCGTGATTGTCAGTGCCGTACTCCACAATGGATTGGCATGAGGACGTACGACGCACGCGGCGGCGGACCGGGGGAGGGCCCGCCGGCGGTGTGCGGGCTTCCGCACGGGGCCGTACGCGCGGCGGGATGGCATGTGCGTGTGGGCGCAGGTGCGTACGGCCTTGGCAGCCATGCGGGCAGTGGTGGGTCCGTACGGAATGGTTCGGCGGCTGTCCGTGCGGGCTGTATGGGGGACGCGTGGGTGCGTACGCCCCTGCGGGGGGCACCGGCGGCTTTCCGCTGTGAAGAGGTCGGTGCAGGACACAGCCGCCGTACGCCGCTCACAGGCGAGGGCCGCTTGGCGCGTAGGGCGGGGGCGAGGCGTACCGCGGGGCGGACCGGCAGCGGGTTGAACAAGCGGGGACAGGTGGGGGCAGGCACAAGCAGGGAGACGAGCCATGGCGGTGTGGGACGACCTGGTGGGGCAGGACCGGGTAGCGGAGCAGCTCTCGGCTGCCGCACGCGACGCGGACGCGTTGGTCACGGCGACGAGCCTGCGTAGAGCCGGCGGCGCCGCCAGGGCCGGGGGCGTTGCCGAAGCTGGGGAGGCGGCTGCCGGAGGATCGGCCGGCGGCAGCACGGGCCGCCCGTCCGGCTCGAAGATGACGCACGCCTGGCTGTTCACGGGCCCGCCCGGGTCCGGGCGAGCGACGGCGGCACGCGCGTTCGCTGCGGCGTTGCAGTGCGTCAGCCCCGACCGGGCACTGGGCGGCATCCCTGGTTGCGGTTTCTGCGACGGCTGCCATACGGCCTTGATCGGTACGCACGCAGATGTCGAGGTGGTGCGTACGGACGTGCTCTCGATCGGTGTCAAGGAGACCCGGGACCTGGTGCGCAGGGCGCAGTTGTCTCCTTCGGGCGGACGCTGGCAGGCGATCGTTTTGGAGGACGCAGACCGGCTGACGGAAGGCGCGGGCAACGTCCTACTCAAGGCCATCGAGGAGCCCGCGCCGCGTACGGTGTGGCTGCTGTGCGCGCCGTCTCTTGAGGATGTGCTGCCGACGATCCGGTCCCGCTGCCGCCACCTCATTCTCCGTACGCCGCCGGTGGAAGCCGTCGCCGATGTCCTCGTACGGCGCGACGGCATCGACCCGGACACGGCCGCCGCCGTCGCGCGCGCCACACAGGGGCACATCGACCGGGCGCGTCGGCTGGCCACCGACGAACGCGCGCGAGCGCGGCGCGCGGCGGTGCTGTCGCTCCCACTGCGTGTGGACGACATCGGTGGCTGCCTCAAGGCCGCGCAGGAACTGGTGGACGCGGCGAACGAAGAGGCCAAACAGCTCGCGGAGGAGGTCGATACGAAGGAGACGGAGGACATGCGCTCGGCGCTCGGCGCCGCCGCGGGCACCGGCGGGAGGCTGCCGCGCGGCACGG
Organism: Streptomyces zagrosensis; assembly: GCF_014203645.1. Lineage (GTDB taxonomy): Bacteria > Actinomycetota > Actinomycetes > Streptomycetales > Streptomycetaceae > Streptomyces > Streptomyces zagrosensis. The sequence goes on from NZ_JACHJL010000024.1 coordinate 107,666, forward strand.
CCGGTGCGATGAAAGACCTTCAGGACCGCCAAAAACGTCGCTCGACCCGTACCCAGCGGGACAGTCTGGATCTTGCCCTCACCGACCTCACCGGGTTCTACCGGGACGTGCTGGCCCTTCAGTTCGGTTCGCAGGTGGCCATCGCCAACGTCGAGCAGCGCCAGGCCCTGGAGCGCATCGCGGCGGGCTCCGGGCCGGAACGGACGCTGCGCCGGATAGAAGCGATCACCGCGTGCCGCAAGGCGCTCGACCGGAACGTGTCCCCACTGCTGGCAGTGGAAGCGATGACCATGTCACTACGAGCGGGCTGATTCGGCCTCGGCTCTCCGCTCCCGTTCCTGGCTTGTTTCCGGCCCTGGTTTGGGCTGCCCCGATCTCGCCTCGGGCGGGCCTGAGCTTGTTTCGGGCTTGGCTTGGGGGCTCGGCCTGGGCTTGTTTCGGGCTTGGCTTGGGTGTGTCCCGTGACCCGGCTGCCGTGCATTGCTCCGTTCGGTCACCCGTACGGGTCGGCGAGTGGAAACTCCCCGTACACGCCCCGGTACTCTCCGACTCCCAGCGTGCGGAGCCGACGCGCGGGGACGCCGCGTACGACTGAGGGGCCGACGATGGACACATGCCGCTTGTTCCGCACCCCTGGCATCGTCATCGCGGCTGTGGCGCTGTTGATCTCCGGATGCTCGTCGAGTGATCCATCACCCAGCGCGGCGACCGCACCGGCGACCCGTGCACCCTCACCGCCCACGGCCGCCGACGAGGGACAAGGCGACGAGACGGGCAGGAGGGGCCCAAGGGGCGATGCGGTCCCGGGTCGGGCAGGAGACGAGGTGCGCGACAGCGGCTCCGCAGCCCCGCCCGGCGCAGACAGGCGCGCCAACCCGTTGCGCCCGCTACCGAAGGCGATCCCGGCCGTGCTCAAGGGTTATTACGAGCAACGGTTGCGCTGGAGGGCCTGCGGGCCAGCCGGGTACGAATGCGCCACCCTCCGGGTGCCGCTGGACTACGCCAGGCCGAACATCGCCAAGGAGTTGAGGCTCAGCGTGTCCCGAAAGAAGGCGACGGGCGGGGCGCAACGGTTGGGGTCGTTGCTGGTCAACCCGGGTGGGCCGGGCGGGTCGGCGGTCGGTTACCTCCACGCGTATGCGGGTGTCGGCTATCCGGCCGCGGTGCGTGCCCGCTATGACATGGTGGCGGTCGATCCGCGCGGCGTGGCGCGCAGCGAGCCAGTGGACTGCCTGCCGGGCCGCGAGATGGACGCCCATGTGCGAAGTGACCAAACGCCGGATGACGCCGCCGAGACGCGGGGCCTGGTGCACGCGTACGAGAAGCTGGCGCAGGGTTGTCAGCGGCTCTCCGGCGCACGCCTCGGGCATCTCTCGACGGCCGAGGCGGCGCGGGACATGGATGTACTGCGAGCGGTACTCGGTGACCGGAAACTGACCTATGTGGGCGCCTCGTACGGAACGTTTCTGGGCGCCACCTACGCGGGGCTCTTCCCGAGCCGTGTCGGCCGCCTCGTGCTGGATGGTGCGATGGACCCGTCGCTGAGCGCCGAGCAGATGAACCTGGACCAGACGGGTGGGTTCGAGACGGCGCTCGGGGCGTTCGTGGCGGATTGCGTACGGCGGTCGGACTGTCCGCTGGGAACGCGTGACGGGGCCGCGGCGGTCCACCGCCTCGCGGACCTGTTCCGGCGCGCCGACGCTCACCCGCTCCCTACTCGCGAACGGCGCGACCTGACGGAGTCCCTCGCCACGACGGCGGTGCTCTCGGCGATGTACAACGAGGGAGCCTGGGCGACGCTCCGTGCGGGGATCGCGGCTGCCGCGAAGGGCGACGGCACGGGCCTGTTGCAGTTGGCGGACGCGTACTACGAGCGGTCGGCCGACGGTACGTACAGCAACCTCATGGCCGCGAACCAGGCCGTGAACTGCCTCGATCTACCCCCGCCCTTTCGCCGCCCGACCGAGGTCACCCGAGCCCTGCCGGCCTTCGAAAAGGCGTCCCCACTGTTCGGTCGCGGCCTTGCCTGGGCGGCCCTGAGCTGTGCCTACTGGCCCGTCGATGCGACGGGCCGCCCGCACCACATCAAGGCCAACGGCGCGGACCCCATCCTGGTCGTCGGCACCACCCGCGACCCGGCCACCCCCTACCGCTGGGCCCGCGCCCTCGCCTCCCAACTCACCTCGGGCCGCCTGCTGACCTATGAGGGCGACGGCCACACGGCGTACGGCCGCGGGAGCGACTGCGTAGACACGGCGATCAACACCTACCTCCTGACGGGCCAGCCCCCCACCCCCGCGAAGAAGTGCACCTGACCACCACCACCCCTGACCTGCACGGAAACCCGGAACAGCACCTCGTACGGAGCACTCCGGGAAACTGTGTAGACTTGGCCCCGCTGTCGTCGCCTACCAGGTTTCGCGCAGCATGCCGCCTTAGCTCAGTTGGCCAGAGCAACGCACTCGTAATGCGTAGGTCTCGGGTTCGAATCCCGAAGGCGGCTCTGCGAAACCCCAGGACTCACTCGCCGTGACCTGGGGTTTTGTGCTTTCCAAGATCAATTCATAGTTATACGACACCCCTACCGAGGCGCCATGATCGCCCTCGGTGGACAACCGGTGGACAGTCGGGCGGCGGGCGTGCAGAGCGGTGCCTGGACGGGCGCTCGGCGACGCTTTCGAGTGGCTGGCAACGGAGACGCATCCCTGGTCGCGCGGTCGCGATTGACGTGGGATGAATTTTGGCAGGTTCCCACAGGTCCCCGGACGGCACTGACTGTGCGGCCACATGTGACGAGGCCAAGTCGGAACCTGTGCCGTCGCTCCTACGCGTCCCGGGCCCCTGGCGCGTCGATCGACATTGACGCAGAAAATAAAGTGATGCAGCATGATCTCGTCGAGCAGTAAAGTTTGCCGAGTTCGTTGATTGTCCTACTGGGGGTGGGTTCGTTGGCGTTGCGCAGCTCTCGCTTCGATCAGTTGGTTGGGGCTTCGGCTCCGCGGGTTCGAAAGCATGTGATCTGGTCCCTGAAGACGGGGACTCAGGAAGCGATTGACGCGTACGAGTTCAGCAAGTACAGCGACGGCCACACCTTCGGGACGAATCGATGGCGGTTCACTGTGGGTGCGCTCAAAGATCAGGATCAACTGCAAGAGCTTCCCGAGGCCAAGCCGATGCGGGTGCAGAGCACCTTCATGCTCGGTGTCGGAAATGCGATTCTTTACCCCGTATGTTACGCCAGCGACTCGACGACGGATGTGCGGGAGATGAAGATCCGGACCTCGCAAATCCGTAGCGAGATGTTCGCCGCCTACGGCAAACTCGCGCCGCAGGTCCAGACCGCGCTCCGCATCAGTGATGGCATCGACGGTCAAGAGTGGACCATCGAGGACCTCGAGGAAAAGCTCGAGGAGCTGCCCGGGCAACCGAAGATGTTGTTGCTCGCCTACGCGAGCAACCGGGAGGGTGGCTTGCTCAACTGTTTCGTCGGAGAGGCCAAACTGGACCTCTCGGGTGCGGTGTCCTGGGAATGGCTCGAGCCTCTCGCCATCACCGACGCTCAGGGCGGCACCGGCGGAATCTCTGCCGTGGCCCCCATCGATCCCTCAACCCCCGGGTTTGGAACCGGCGCAGAGCCCTCCATCGACCTGCAAGACGCGGACGACACCGCGAACGAAAGCAATGAGCACTAAGCGATCTTCACTTTCGGTGGCCCCAGTCCTGCCACTCGACCTCTCTGCATCTGTCGCAGCGGCGTTCGATGGTGCACGACTTACGCAGGCCCGGCGACTGGCCGGCTGGACCAAGAAGGAGTTGGCGGCAAAGATCAACGTAACTCCCGCCGCTGTGGGCCAATACGAGGCGGGAGCTATCCGGCCTCGACCGGAGCAGGTCCGTCGGCTGGCCGACGCACTCGGGATGCCTAGTGCCTTCTTCACCGTGGGCCGTCCACGAGCTGGTCTGGATACGGCAGCCGTCCACTTTCGTTCCCTGCGCTCTGCTCCTGCCCGTGAACGTGAGCGGAGCGTGTCGTTCACGGAACTGTTGTGGGAACTGGTGTACGAGCTGGAGAGCCATATCCGGCTACCGGCGGTTGATCTGCCGGGGTGGGATGGCGGCGAGACAATCCCCGACCTGCCCACCGATCCGCAACAGGCCGCGCGAGCACTTCGCGCCTGCTGGGGCTTGGGCGATGGCCCGATCCCACACCTGGTTCGCCTACTGGAATCGCGCGGCATCGTCGTGACGGTTCTGCCGTTTCCCAACGAGGACAGTAGGAAGCTGGACGGTTTCTCCACGGCGCGGCTTCCGACCCGCCCTGTGATCGTGCTCAACGACGAGCGCGATGACGTATACCGCCATCGGTTCAGTTGCGCTCACGAGTTGGGTCACCTCTTGCTCCACAGCGAAGCGCATCCCGGCGATGTCCAGCATGAGCGTCAGGCGGATGCCTTCGCCGCTGAGTTCCTGACGCCCGCAGCACGGCTCACGGGCTCATTGCCGACCCGAGTCGACTTCACGATCTTGGGACGTCTGCAGCAGACCTGGGGGGTTTCGCTGGATTCCCTCTTGGTCCGCTGCCGAGAATTGGGCCTTCACACCGAAGCGGTGAGCGGTCGTGCTTGGAGGCGTCTCAGGGCCCTGCGAGCGCAGGGCTTGCTGCCATGCACATCGGTTCAGGGGTTCCCCGGAGAGATCCCGGTGCTGTTGCAGCGGGCCTACGAGATGGCTCAACGGAAGGGCATCACCGCCCAGCGTCTCGCCGACGAGTTGCACTGGCCCGCAGACATGGTGCTCAAGCTTCTCGCTCAGGATCCTCGCCCGGACCTATACCTCGGCCTGGCTCCTTCCACAGCACCGGCACCGTAGTAAGCATCTGCGATCTGAGGAGTAGCAAGCAGCATCGGGGCCCCAAAAGCGGGCCCCGATGCTTCGCAGGAGTGCTTCTACAGCATCTTTTCTGTCATCAGGCGGGACGATCCTGCTGTGAGGCGTCGTTCTTGCGTGGCGGCGCCATCCTCGGCAGCCGAGCCGCCGGGTCTGCCTGCGGCATGACGTCGGGAACAGCCGCGAGCGCCTTGCGGGCATGGGGCACGAGCTGCACGACCTTCTCGGCGGCGTCGCGAGCCAAGTCGTCGAGGACGGACTGGTAGATGTCTCGCGTGACCCGTGTGTCCGAATGGCCGAG
>NZ_JACHJL010000025.1 GCF_014203645.1 Streptomyces zagrosensis
GGCCCTGCTTTCATGCCCGGCTCACCAGAACATCACCCGACCGAGCCGCCACACCCGAACCGGCGTTCGTCATGATCGATAGAGCAACGGCTTCTGAGCCTGCTTGAGCTGGCTTGAGCTGGCTTGGGTTAAGCGTCTGCGCGGGGTGGAGCGCCCGCGCGGGGGTGGGTGTCTGAGCCGGGGCTGTGGGCGGCGCGGCGCTTAATGATCTTCTCGGACGGGCAGGAAGACCTGGATTCGTCTTTCGGGAAGCCCTGACGTAGACTGATGCGTCGGCTCTCGTGTATCTGCGTGCCCGTATGTTCCTCGGTTCATATGAGCGCGTAACGGTGCCGAGAGTTGATCAAGGTAGCCGATTCGAAGGGCGAAGTGTGGCCAAGAAGCAAGGTGCCATCGAAATCGAGGGCACCGTGATCGAGTCCCTGCCGAACGCCATGTTCAAGGTGGAGCTCCAGAACGGTCACCAGGTCCTCGCGCACATCAGTGGCAAGATGCGCATGCACTACATCCGCATTCTCCCTGACGACCGGGTCGTGGTGGAGCTGTCTCCCTATGACCTGACGCGCGGACGCATCGTCTACCGCTACAAGTAGATCTCGCTGCCGTCCCGCTCCCGTGGGGCGATGGCACGACCCGGAGAACCTCACACCATGAAGGTCAAGCCGAGCGTCAAGAAGATCTGCGACAAGTGCAAGGTGATCCGCCGTCACGGCCGGGTCATGGTGATCTGCGACAACCTGCGCCACAAGCAGCGCCAGGGCTGACGCACAACCCCGCACCTCGCAGTACCTTCGCGCGACGCGAGCAACCGTACATACGCAGTCATCCGTCCTCAACGCCCCAGGCGATGAGGACGACACCCCCGGCGGAGGCCGGGGACCCGGCGATTCCCTCCGCGGAGGGCGGCCGGGGCAGATGCTGTGGAAGACCTCCGTATTTCAACTGGAGCCAGATTAATGGCACGCCTCGCAGGCGTTGACCTCCCGCGTGAAAAGCGCGTTGAGGTTGCCCTCACCTACGTCTTTGGCATTGGTCGTACCCGTGCCCAGGAGACCCTGAAGAACACCGGCATCGACCCGGACACCCGTGTTCGCGACCTGGCCGAGGAAGACCTCGTCAAGATCCGCGAGTACGTGGACGGCAACCTCAAGACCGAGGGTGACCTCCGTCGCGAGATCCAGGCCGACATTCGCCGCAAGGTCGAGATCGGTTGCTACCAGGGTCTGCGTCACCGCCGTGGCCTGCCGGTTCACGGTCAGCGCACGAGCACCAACGCCCGCACCCGCAAGGGCCCGCGTCGCGCCATCGCCGGCAAGAAGAAGCCGGGCAAGAAGTAGTCCGCACCGGACGCGCCGTGGCCCAGGAATTCGCTCCTGCGTCGCGCGAGCAGTTCGCGGTCCGAGCTGTAGGACCGATCACCTCCACGGGAGTTCATCAGAATGCCTCCGAAGAGCCGTACGGCGGGCGCCAAGAAGGTGCGCCGCAAGGAGAAGAAGAACGTTGCCCACGGGCACGCTCACATCAAGAGCACGTTCAACAACACGATCGTTTCGATCACCGACCCCACGGGCAACGTGATTTCCTGGGCCTCTGCCGGCCACGTCGGCTTCAAGGGCTCGCGTAAGTCCACTCCGTTCGCCGCGCAGATGGCTGCCGAGTCGGCCGCCCGCCGCGCGCAGGAGCACGGCATGCGCAAGGTCGATGTCTTCGTCAAGGGTCCCGGCTCCGGCCGTGAGACTGCGATCCGCTCGCTTCAGGCCACGGGCCTTGAGGTTGGCTCGATCCAGGACGTGACGCCGACTCCGCACAACGGGTGCCGTCCCCCGAAGCGGCGCCGGGTCTGATTGAGCGGCTGAGCTGACTCGGCTCGACAATGTGGTGTACGGGGCGGGCTTTGCCAAGTCCCGTGACCATGCTCGTCAGCTCGTCAGCTCGTTCGTCACGGTCACATCACCGTAAACGGCCGGAAGACCGACCTTCCGTCCGCCCGGGTGATGCCGAACGACATTATTGAGGTGCGCGAGCCCTCGCGGGAGATGACTCTCTTTGTGGTCGCTCGCGCGGAGGCTGGCGAGCGCACCGTACCGGCGTGGCCTGAGGCCATTCCGTCGCGGATGCGCATCCTCGTGCACGTCCTGCCCGAGCGCCAGGTGATTGACACTTAGGTGCAGGAGCAGTTGATCGTCGAGCTGTATTCGAAGTAGCGCCGGCCGCTACGGACAGTAGTCGCTTTGCGGTCGCGGGCGGTACGACTCTTTCGGGGGACGTGCCGCCCGTACCCTTGCAGTATCCGTCGGCATCAAATAGTGGGTGCCGAAGACTGGAGGCAACACCTCATGCTGATTGCTCAGCGCCCTTCGTTGACCGAAGAGGTCGTAGACGAGTACCGCTCCCGGTTCGTGATCGAGCCGCTGGAGCCTGGCTTCGGTTACACCCTTGGCAACTCCCTGCGCCGTACGCTCCTCTCCTCGATCCCCGGTGCGGCGGTCACGTCCATCCGTATCGATGGGGTCCTGCACGAGTTCACCACCGTGCCGGGCGTCAAAGAGGACGTCACCGACCAGATCCTCAACATCAAGCAGCTCGTCGTCTCCTCGGAGCACGATGAGCCGGTCGTGATGTACCTGCGCAAGCAGGGCCCCGGCGTGGTCACCGCCGCGGACATCGCGCCGCCGGCCGGTGTCGAGGTGCACAACCCGGACCTGGTGCTCGCCACGCTGAACGGCAAGGGCAAGCTGGAGATGGAGTTGACCGTCGAGCGCGGTCGTGGCTACGTCTCCGCCGTGCAGAACAAGCAGGTCGGCCAGGAGATCGGCCGGATTCCGGTGGACTCGATCTACTCGCCGGTCCTCAAGGTCACCTACAAGGTCGAGGCGACCCGTGTTGAGCAGCGCACCGACTTCGACAAGCTGATCGTCGATGTCGAGACCAAGCAGGCCATGCGTCCGCGGGACGCGATGGCGTCGGCCGGTAAGACCCTGGTCGAGCTGTTCGGTCTGGCCCGTGAGCTGAATGTTGACGCCGAGGGCATCGACATGGGTCCGTCCCCGACGGACGCTGCGCTCGCCGCCGATCTGGCGCTGCCGATCGAGGAGCTTGAGCTCACGGTCCGCTCGTACAACTGCCTCAAGCGCGAGGGCATCCACTCGGTGGGCGAGCTCGTGGCCCGCTCCGAGGCGGACCTGCTCGACATCCGCAACTTCGGCGCCAAGTCCATCGACGAGGTCAAGGCGAAGCTGGCAGGCATGGGCCTGGCGCTCAAGGACAGCCCGCCCGGATTCGACCCGACCGCCGCCGCGGACGCCTTTGGCGCCGACGACGACGCGGACGCCGGGTTCGTGGAGACCGAGCAGTACTGATGCGCTCCCGGCTCGGGCGCTGGGGGCAATCTCCGGCGCCTGGGCCGTAGCCGCCGGGGCTATGGCTATGTCGATGCCGATGCCCTGGCACACCGAAGGAGCCTGGCCCGTTGCTGCGGGCCGGGCGCCTTGGTAGCAGACTTCCGGGGCGCGAGCTCCGGGTTCCGGTGGGCGATCGCCTGCCCGGAAACTGACACCGGTACCTGATACGGCCGGTGCAGACACCGAGGAGAAACACCATGCCGAAGCCTGCCAAGGGTGCACGTCTGGGCGGCAGCGCCGCGCACGAGCGCCTGCTGCTCGCGAACCTCGCCACGGCGCTGTTCGAGCACGGCCGCATCACCACGACCGAGGCGAAGGCCCGTCGCCTGCGTCCGGTCGCGGAGCGCCTGGTCACCAAGGCGAAGAAGGGTGACCTTCACAACCGCCGTCTGGTGCTCCAGACCATCCGCAACAAGAGCGTTGTGCACTCCCTCTTCACGGAGCTCGCTCCGCGCTACGAGAACCGCCCGGGTGGCTACACCCGTATCACCAAGATCGGTAACCGCCGGGGCGACAACGCGCCCATGGCCGTCATCGAGCTGGTAGAGGCGCTGACCGTGCAGCAGACCGCCGTGAACGAGGCCGAGGCCGCCACCAAGCGGTCCGCCAAGGACGTCGCCGGCGACGAGGCCGTCGCGGACCTCAAGAAGGGCGAGGCCGAGCAGGCCCCGGCCGAGGCCGCGGAGACCGAGGCCAAGGACGCCTGATCGCTCGTCCCGCCACTGGCGGGGTGAGAGGCGAAGGCTCATGGACGGGCCCGTTCCAGAATTTCTGGGGCGGGCCCGTTCGGCATGCGAAAGGATCTTTTGGTGAGCGACGAGGTGGCCCCCGGGCACGTGCGCGTACGGCTGGACCTGAGCTACGACGGCAAGGACTTCTCGGGCTGGGCGCGGCAGACGGTCGGGCGGCGAACTGTGCAGGGGGAGATCGAGGACGCGCTGCGTACGGTGACGCGCTCGGCGCGGACGTACGAGCTGACCGTGGCAGGGCGCACCGATGCCGGGGTGCATGCGCGGGGGCAGGTCGCACACGTGGACCTGCCGGCGGAGGTGTGGGACGAGCACCGCGACAAGCTGCTGCGGAGGCTTTCGGGGCGGCTGTCGCACGATGTGCGCATCTGGCGGGTGGAGCTTGCGCCGCAGGGGTTCAACGCGCGGTTCTCGGCGATCTGGCGGCGCTACGCGTACCGGGTGACCGACCATCCGGGCGGCGCCGATCCGCTGCTGCGCGGGCATGTGCTGTGGCACGACTGGCCGTTGGATGTGGACGCCATGAACGAGGCGGCCGGGCGCCTGGTGGGCGAGCACGACTTCGCGGCGTACTGCAAGCGGCGTGAGGGCGCCACGACCATCCGTACGCTCCAGCGGTTTTCGTGGAGCCGGGGCGATGACGGTGTGATCACCGCGACCGTGCGGGCCGACGCGTTCTGCCACAACATGGTCCGCTCGCTGGTGGGCGCGATGCTCTTCGTCGGCGACGGGCACCGGCCCGCGGACTGGCCGGGAAAGGTGCTGGCGGCGGGCGTGCGGGACTCGGCCGTGCATGTGGTGCGCCCGCACGGGCTGACCTTGGAGGAGGTCGGCTACCCGGCGGACGAACTGCTCGCGGCCCGCAGCCGGGAGGCCCGCAACAGGCGGTCGCTGCCGGGGGCGGCGGGCTCGGGCCCGGCCTCGGCGGCGGGTGACGCGGGCTGCTGCTGAAGCTGGGGCCCGGCGGTTGAGGAGCCCGGCGGTTGAGGCCGCCGGGCTGCTGGGGCTGCCGGCCCGGCGGGGAGCCTACGACGCGGGGTGCGGGCGGGTCAGGGCGAGGTTGTTGGCCTTGGTGAAGTACGGGCGGACGCCCTCGATGGCCGGGTAAAGGTCGGTCTTGTTGCGGTCCAGGACATCGCCCAGGATGCGGCCGACGCGCAGTATCTTCGGGGCGCCCGAACCCGGGACCAGCGACACGTCCCAGACCGGCGCGGGGCCGGGCTCAGCGCCGGCGGCTGCGCCGGCGGTGGCGTACGCGGCGTGCACCTGCTCGTAGGAGATGACGAAGCGGAACTGGGTCGGGCTGAGGACGGTCACCGGGACGGTGAGCACCTCGCCGGTGGTGCGCGGCTTGGCGATGACCGTGGGGGCGGTCCCGGGCGCCGGGTACGTCTGTGCCGGGTCGGGCAGGGACGTGCCGTGGAGCGCGCAGGTGACGGTGATGCCTGTCCGGTCGGCGTGCAGGGTGTGGGCCTCGGCGTACGCGTCGCGGTACCAGGTCCGCACGGCGAGGAAGCCGTCCACGGTCGTGTACGGAACCCACCACGTGAACGGCGTGCCGGCCGGCGGCTGCGCGGTCAGCAGGCCGCGGCCCTCGGCGTAGCGGCAGGCCAGGCGGCGGCGGGCGCCGTCAGCGGCGCGTACGACGTGCAGGTCCCAGCGGCTTTCGGCGAGCTTCAGCGTCTCGTGGGCCAAGGTCGCGGTCCAGGGGCCGCCGGACGTGGTGGGTGGCTGAAGGGCAATGCTGTGGTGGTCGCCCTTGGCGCGGTCGGTGAGGGTCAGGTCCAGCTTCGGGCCCTGGAGACCGGAGCCATCGACGGAAATGACGAGGCCGCCCTTGGCGTCGGCGCGGCAGGTGGCGACGGCCCGCAGCGGCGGCTTGCGCACGATGCTCTTGACGGTGTCCCTGAGCATCACGGCGAGCGGCCGGCGGGGCGCCTTGGGGGCGGACTTCGCGCGGGACGGCAGGGCGGTGCCCTGGCCACGGGCCGCGTACAGCTCGCGGAACAGGTTCTCGTACGCGGCGGCCACGTGCTGCGGTGCATAGCGCTCGGCGTTGGTGCGGGCGGCCTGGCCCATCCGGCGGCGCAGGTCGTCGTTCTCGATGAGGGACAGCAGGCCCTTGGCGATGGCGTCCGCATCGCCGTTGGGGACCAAGATGCCGTCTTCGCCGTTCTTGATGATCTCACCGGGGCCGTGCGGGCAGTCGGTGGCGACGACGGGTACGCCGCAGTGCATGGCCTCGACGATGGTCATGCCGAACGATTCCTCGCGAGAGGTGACGGCGGCGATCGAGCCCTTGGCCCATTCGGTCTCGATGGGGGAGTGGGCACCCATGAGAGTGATGTGGTCGGCGAGGCCGAGGGTGTCGATCTGCTCGCGCAGCGCGGCGTGCTGAGGGCCGCGCCCGTACAGCCGTAGCTTCCAGTCCGGGTGCTCGGCCGCGACCGTGGCCCAGGCGGTGACCAGCAGGTCGTAGCGCTTGACGGGGATCAGCCGGCCCGCGGCGACGACCAGCTTGGCCCGGCCGTCGGACGTCTCGACGCCGGTGGCGGGCACGCCGTTGGGCAGCCCGAGCAGGCGGGTGGAGATGCCCGGCAGACGGGAGCGGTGGGTGGCGGCATCGGCCTCGGAGACGGTGGTGTGCGCGTCGAGGCGGGCGATGGCCGCGTCGCAGGCTGCGCGCAGGGCGGGCTTGTGCGTCTCGTAGAGCCGGTGTTCTTGGCCGATGCGCAGATAGCCGCGCTGGCCGCGGCTGCGCCCGGTGGACCCGGGCTGCCTGGACTGGCTGTCGTCACCGCTCGCGCCGAACTCGGCCAGATAGATGAGCATGCCGGGCCGGGTCGCGATGACGGCGTCGGCGTCGGTGTCCGCGAGATAGGCGGCCATGCGCTCGTCGGTGAGGGCGTTGAAGTTCACCGTGCCGTTCGCCTCGGCGGGCGGGATGCGCGGCGTGATCTGCTTGAGCAGCGGATTGCCCACGTCACTGGTCCGGCTGTTTGGGCGCAGGTCGATCAGCGGCACGATGCGCACCGCCTCGTGCAGGGCGAGGCTCGGTGCCTCGCTCGTCCGCATGAGAGAGACGATCTCCACCTCATGGTTCTCGGCGAGGGCGCCCGCCACATTGAACGTAGAACGGATCGTCCCACCGATGCCGTACACGTTGTGCAGCAGGAATGAGATCTTCATGTTGTCTTCACGCGCGACAGGTTGTGCTTGTCGCGCGCTGCCTCCCCTCTGGCCTGGCCTGCCCCATTAGACGGTTCACGGCGGCGAAAGTTGCTTTTGCCTACCGTGTTATTAAATGAGCCACAACGGTGTCCTGTCATGCAACCTTCTGCCTTGGTTATGCATCCGCGCGAGCGGGCGCGCGCGAAGACGCCTGCTTCGTTGCCGGGAAGAGATCTCGTCGGTGTATCCGCCTGGCGATACCGGATCGTCACGGAAAACACTGGTCACGGCGGCGGGCCGGCTGTTTGATGACTCGCACCATCGAGCTGCGACAGCAGACGTACGCAGATCATGCGTAGGTCAACACGCAGGTCATACGCAGGTCTAAGAGGGGCGAGCCCATATGAGGAATTCCGTGTCCAGGGCGCTGGTCGCCGTGTCCGTGGCGGGGGTGCTCGGCCTGACGGCGGCATGCAGCAGTGACTCCGGCTCTGACTCCGGAGGCGATGGTGACAAGAAGCCGTCGCAGGGCGGCAGCTCGGCGGGGGAGCGGCCAGGGGCCGGCGGTGAGCCGGGCGCCGATGGCGGCGCGTCGTTGAGCCAGCCCCAACTGAAGAAGGCTGCGCTGGTCAAGGGCGACGTCACGGGCTTTGAGTTTCAGCAGATGACGGACAAGGAGGCGGCGGAGGGCGGCGCGCCCAAGGCGGCGGACAAGGAGTGCCAGCCGCTGGCGGCGATGCTCGGCTCGTCGCCGGTGCCCAAGCCGTCCGCTGCGGTGTACGGCACCTTCACCGAGGGCGGCGATGACCTGTCGCAGGTGGGCCTGATCGGCATGGTCCGGCTCTCCTCGTACAGCGGGGACGACGCGACGGCCTTCGTGGAGGAGCTGCGGGGCGCGGTCACCGCGTGCGCGAAGGGCTTCTCGATGACAACCGGGGATGGCAGCAAGCAGGTTTTCTCCGAGGTGAAGCCGGTGGACGCGGCGAAGCTTGGCGATGAGGTGCTGGCCTACCGGGTGGTGGACGCGGAGGCGGGGGCGCCCAGCTTGTACACGGTCGTTCGGAGCGGGCCGAATGTGTCGGTCTTCTTCGCCGGCAACATGGTGGACCCGAAGAAGGTTGAGATGCCGGCTGCTGTGGTCAAGGCGCAGGTGGCGAAGATAGAGAACGCTGCGAAGGCTGCGAAAGGCTGAGAAGAGGGCGAAGGCTGAGAAGGGGGCGGGCTGAGGTCTATCGGTGCGGGGGTGCGGGGGTGCGGGGGTGCGGGGTGCGGGGCGCCGAGGGCGCGGGGCTCGGGGTCAGCCCGCGCTTGCCGTTGCCGCCGCCGATGCCTGCGCGGTGGCCCGCTGCATGATGCGGCTGAAGGCGTGGTCGGCCACGTCGCGGCCGGCCAGGCGGGCCTTGGTGTCGTTGGTCGGTACCTTGCTGCCGTCGGTGTAGCCGGCGATGGTGAAGTACCCGTAGCGACCGATGGCGTTGCTGGTGGAGCGGCAGGCGGTGTTGCGGCAGAAGGTGCCGATGCCGTCGCCGGGCAGTGACACGATGAAGGGGCCCGCGGCGTCCTTGGCCTTTTGGGCCGCGGCCTGGTTGTCGAAGACCGCGATGCCGACCGTGACCGCGACGCCGTCGCTGGTGTACGTCGCGCGGACCACCTGGCGGCAGTTGTTCGAGGTCAAAGCGGGGTAGAGCTTCTTTTGGGCCACCGAGCCGCAGTCCTTGGTGCTCGCGGTCGCGCCCTTGGTGTAGCTACGGCCCTTGACGATGGCCCGGTCGCCGGGGAAGAGGCCGGCGGCGTCGATGGGCGCCTTGTCCTTCTTTCCGTTCGCGATGATCTCCAGCGGGCTGAGCGGCGCAGGCGGGTTGACGTCCGAGAACCGCGGCTCGGGCGTGACCGACTGGCTCGGCAGCTTCTTCGGGCTGGGGAGCTGCGACGCGTTCTTGTCGTCATCGCCACCGCCGCTGGTGATCACGGCCGTGGCGACGATGGCGGCGACCGCCGCGGCGGCGAGCGCCCCGCCGCCGAAGAGCAGCCACTTGCGGCGCCGGTCACGGGCTGCGGTGTCGGCGAGAGCCGTCCAGTCCGGCGTCGGCGGCTGAGATCCCCCGGGCCCGTAAGGCCCCCCTTGCCCAAAGCTCATGCCGCGCATCCTATGGGCACGCCGGCGCGGCCGGGACGCCTGGTGGCGGGGGGCGTAAAGCGGTTGACCGGGGGCGGGGAGCGGCGGCGAGACTTTCCCCATGGGACACGTCGAGGGCGCGCATGTGGAGTATTACCTTCCTGACGGCCGAGTGCTGCTCGGTGATGTCTCGTTCCGGGTGGGAGAGGGCGCCGTGGTCGCGCTGGTCGGGGCGAACGGCGCGGGCAAGACGACGCTGCTGCGGCTGATCGCGGGCGAGCTGAAGCCGCACGGCGGGACGGTGACGGCCACCGGCGGGCTGGGCGTGATGCCGCAGTTCGTGGGCTCCGTACGGGACGAGCGGACCGTGCGTGACCTGCTGGTATCGGTGGCGCAGCCGCGGGTGCGGGAGGCCGCGAAGGCGGTGGATGTCGCCGAGCACGCGGTGATGACGGTCGATGACGAGGCCGCGCAGATGGGGTACGCGCAGGCGCTCAGCGACTGGGCCGAGGCACGCGGGTACGAGGCCGAGACCCTGTGGGACATGTGCACGATGGCCGCATTGGGCGTGCCGTATGAGCGGGCGCAGTGGCGCCAGGTGCGCACCCTCAGCGGCGGCGAGCAAAAACGGCTGGTGCTTGAGGCACTGCTGCGCGGGCCCGATGAGGTCCTGCTGCTCGACGAGCCGGACAACTATCTGGATGTGCCGGGCAAGCGGTGGCTTGAGGAACGGCTGCTGGAGACGCCGAAGACGGTGTTGTTCGTCAGCCACGACCGGGAGCTGTTGTCCCGGTCGGCGAAGAAGATCATCAGCGTGGAGCCGAGCCCGGCGGGGAGCGACGTGTGGGTGCACGGCGGGGGCTTCGCCACGTATCACGCGGCACGCAAGGAGCGGTTCGCGCGCTTTGAGGAGCTGCGGCGGCGCTGGGATGAGGAGTACGCCAAGTTGCGGCGGCTGATGCTCATGTTCAAGCAGAAGGCGGCGTACAACTCGGACATGGCCTCGCGCTATCAGGCCGCGCAGACCCGGCTGCGGAAGTTCGAGGAGGCGGGGCCGCCGCAGGAGCCGCCGCGTGAGCAGGACATCACCATGCGGCTGCGTGGCGGGCGGACCGGAGTGCGGGCCATCACCTGCCAGGGGCTTGAGCTGACCGGGCTGATGCGCTCCTTCGACCTGGAGGTCTTCTTCGGCCAGCGGGTCGCGGTGCTGGGCTCCAACGGCTCGGGCAAGTCGCACTTCCTGCGCCTGCTGGCCGGTGGCGAGGTGGCCCATCAGGGCCGGTGGAAGCTGGGCGCGCGGGTGGTGCCGGGGCACTTCGCGCAGACCCACGCTCACCCCGAGCTGATGGGCCGCACCCTCGTGGACATCCTGTGGAAGGAGCACGCCAAGGATCGGGGCGGGGCGATGAGCGTGCTGCGCAGGTATGAGCTGGAGCGGCAGGGTGACCAGCGCTTCGACCGGCTCTCCGGTGGCCAGCAGGCCCGGATGCAGATCCTCCTCCTTGAGCTGGCGGGCGCGACCGCGCTGCTGCTGGACGAGCCGACCGACAACCTGGACCTGGAGAGCGCGGAGGCCCTACAGGAGGGCCTTGAGGCGTACGAGGGCACGGTGCTCGCGGTTACGCATGACCGCTGGTTCGCCCGCTCCTTCGACCGGTTCCTGATCTTCGGCGCGGACGGTGTGGTGCGTGAGGCGCCGGAGCCGGTCTGGGACGAGAGCCGGGTGCGGCGCGAGCGGTGACCGGGGACTGCCCCCGCTGACTGACCCGCGGACTAACCGAGGACCGGCCGCGGTCCCGGCCGGTCTGTGGCGGCTGTGTCCGCGGTGGCGGCCGTGCCTGCTGGGGCGGCTGGGTCTGGGGTAGCGGCTGCGGGGCGAGCGGGGAGATGCACGTCACATCCGAGCTTGTCACACGGCGCTGAGCTGATCCGTCAAAGAGGTGTAACCACCAATGGATGGCAAGGAGTGCACCATGGAAGCTCGCTTGAACCTCTTCGGCAACCCGGTCATAGGCAAGGCTCTGCGACACATCACCGCAGCGGGCAAGGTGGTCGCTGACTCGACGCTGCCGGCCACGACGCAGGAACTGGTGAAGATCCGCGCCAGCCAGATCAACGGCTGCGGCTTCTGCGTCGATATGCACACCAAGGACGCCGCGCACGGCGGGGAGGACGCGACGCGCCTGCACCTGGTCGCGGTCTGGCGCGAGGCCACGGTCTTCACCGACGCCGAGCGCGCTGCCCTGGAGCTGGCGGAGCAGGGCACCCGCATCGCCGACGCGGCCGGCGGCGTCACGGACGAGGCCTGGGCGAACGCGGCCAAGCACTACGACGAGGACCAGCTCGCCGCCCTGGTGTCCGTCATCGCCCTGATCAACACCTACAACCGGGTGAACGTCATGGTTCAGCAGCCCGCAGGCGACTACACGCCCGGACAGTTCGGCTAACCCGCGCGATCTGCACCACCCGCACAGCACGCACAGCACGCACAACCCGGGCGGCTCACCTGGTTGGGGCGTCGGTGTCGTCTCGCGCCGGCGCCGGCATGAATGCAGGCGCCGGCCACCGTACCGGTACAGCCCCCGCCCCCGGGCCCCTCGCGCAGGGGTGCGGGGGCACCGTTTTGGTAGGCCCGGCGGTCCGAGCCGATCCCGGTGCATCGCCGCAGGTCGTACGGTGGGCAAGGCCAGCGAGAGACCAGCGAGAGGCCAGCGAAAGGCCAGCGAAGGGGCAACGAAACGGCAGCGAAGCCGTACGCCGGTTCGAGGTCGTACGGTGGGGATCGGCGGCGGAACCGCACAGCGGTTCGGGGCTGCTTTTGACCCGGATGGGGCCGGGCCGGTATTCTGCGAGTTCGTTATGCGTATTGGCTTGCTCGATCTCACGTGAGGGGCCCTTACGCCGGTCCACCGGGCCGATGACCAGCGGCAGGCACTCGGGTTGCGTCCCCGGCGTGCCGCCACGGCTGTCGTGATCGTCCGGGTGGCCTTGTCAGGACTCGTCCCCTTGGCTCTCACGAATCAGGGGCGACCCCATCACTGAAGAAGCGAAGGCTACGACCGTGCGTACGTACAGCCCCAAGCCCGGCGATGTCCAGCGCCAGTGGCACATCATTGACGCGCAGGACATTGTCCTGGGCCGTCTGGCCACAACGGCCGCGTCCCTTCTGCGGGGCAAGCACAAGCCCGTGTATGCGCCGCACGTTGACATGGGTGACTTCGTCATCATCGTCAACGCCGACAAGGTGCACCTGTCCGGTAACAAGCGGACCCAGAAGATGGCCTACCGTCACTCCGGCTACCCGGGTGGTCTGCGGTCCGTCCGCTATGACGAGCTGCTGTCGAAGAACCCTGAGAAGGCCGTCGAGAAGGCCATCAAGGGCATGATCCCCAAGAACACCCTGGGCCGTCAGATGCTCTCGAAGCTGAAGGTGTACGCGGGTCCTGAGCACCCGCACGCTGCTCAGCAGCCGGTCCCGTTCGAGATCATCCAGGTCGCGCAGTAGTTCCGGCCACCCCCTAAGAAGAAAAGAATCTGAGGAGCATCGTGGCCGAGACCACCGCAGAAACCCCCGTCGTCGTCGAAGACGTCGTGACGGAGACAGAGCCCACCGAGCACACCGAAGATGTGCAGGTCGAGGAGTACACGAGCGAGTCGCTCGCGTCCCGCTTCGGCGACCCGCAGCCTGCTGCGGGCCTCGGGCGTCGCAAGAACGCCATTGCCCGCGTCCGTATCGTTCCGGGCAGCGGCAAGTGGAAGATCAACGGTCGCACCCTTGAGGGTTACTTCCCCAACAAGGTGCACCAGCAGGAAGTCAACGAGCCCTTCAAGGTGCTGGAGCTCGATGACCGCTACGACGTCGTCGCCCGCATCAGCGGCGGTGGCATCTCCGGCCAGGCCGGTGCGCTGCGTCTTGGCGTCGCCCGTGCGCTGAACGAGGCCGACGTGGACAACAACCGCGCCGCCCTGAAGAAGGCCGGATTCCTCAAGCGTGATGACCGTGCGGTCGAGCGTAAGAAGGCCGGTCTGAAGAAGGCCCGTAAGGCTCCGCAGTACAGCAAGCGCTAATCGCGGCGAGACGCTCATCGCAGCGTTGCGCGGCGATCGTGCTGCGCTTCCGACGCCCCGGCGGCACCATTCGTGCCGCCGGGGCGTTCGGTCATAGGTGGCCAGGGGCGTATACCTGGACGTAAACCCTGGTTCATGTGACGTAATCTCGGAGGACACCAGTGGGACGACTCTTCGGTACGGACGGTGTGCGCGGTGTCGCCAACGCTGATCTGACGGCAGAGCTGGCGCTCGGCCTGTCGGTCGCAGCGGCGCATGTGCTCGCCGAGGTGGGCACGTTCGAGGGCCATCGGCCGGTGGCAGTGGTCGGACGCGATCCGCGGGCGTCCGGGGAGTTCCTTGAGGCGGCCGTGGTGGCCGGTCTCGCGAGCGCGGGCGTGGATGTGCTGCGCGTGGGCGTGCTGCCGACGCCCGCCGTCGCGTACCTGACCGGCGCGCTCGGTGCGGACCTTGGTGTGATGCTCTCCGCGAGCCATAATCCGATGCCCGACAACGGCATCAAGTTCTTTGCGCGCGGCGGCCATAAGCTCGCCGACGAGTTGGAGAACCGGATCGAGAAGACGTACCACGCGCACGCCTCCGGGGAGCCATGGGACCGCCCAACTGGTGCGGGCGTGGGCCGAGTTACCACGTACGACCAGGGCTTCGACAACTACGTCGCGCATCTGATCGGCGTGCTGCCCAACCGGCTCGACGGAATCAAGGTCGTCATCGACGGGGCACACGGCGCGGCGGCGCGGGTCTCGCCCGAGGCGTTCGCGCGGGCCGGGGCCGAGGTCATCACGATCGGCACCGATCCGGATGGCCTCAACATCAACGACGGCTGCGGCTCCACCCACCTGGGCAAGCTGTGCGCCGCGGTCGTCGAGCACGGCGCCGACCTGGGCGTTGCCCACGACGGTGACGCGGACCGCTGCCTGGCCGTTGACGCGAGCGGCGCGGAGGTGGACGGTGACCAGATCCTGGCCGTCCTCGCGCTGGCGATGCGTGACGCGGGCAGCCTGCGCAAGGACACCGTGGTGGCGACCGTGATGTCCAACCTCGGCTTCAAGCTGGCCATGGAGCGCGAGGGGCTGGCGCTGGTGCAGACGGCGGTCGGCGACCGTTACGTCCTTGAGGAGATGAAGCGCAGTGGCCTCGCGCTCGGCGGTGAGCAGTCCGGGCATGTCATCGTCCTCGACCATGCGACGACCGGCGACGGCACGCTGACCGGGCTGATGCTGGCCGCGCGAGTCGCCGCCACCGGCCGGTCGCTTGCGGACCTGGCGGGCGTCATGCAGCGGCTGCCGCAGATCCTCATCAATGTGCCGGACGTGGACAAGTCCAGGGTTATGACCTCGCCGGAGGTGCGGATCGCGGTCACCGACGCGGAGCGCGAACTCGGCGCCACCGGGCGGGTGTTGCTGCGTCCTTCGGGTACCGAGCCGTTGGTACGGGTGATGGTCGAGGCCGCTGACATCGAGCAGGCCAGGTCGGTCGCCGGACGACTGGCGGACGTGGTGAAGTCGGCGCTGGGCTAGGTCCCGGGCGTTTCAACAGCGTCTTCGCAAGAGGCGGGGGCTACCGGAACGATGGGTCCGGTAGCCTCCGCCTCCTGTGCGTGTGAGACAGGTTTGCTCCTGACTTTCCGTGCGCGTGGAACACGCCGTCTCCGTTGGCAAGAAGGAGAGTTGGCCCGTAGGGGGGAACCCCGAAGGTGCGCTTCGGGGTGAGGCCAGGGTGGCGCCAGGGTCGGTACCGTACCTCGCGGTGATGCCCGGGGGCGGCGGCGCTCGAAAGGATGAATGGCGTACGCACCAGCCGTTCACGGCCTTTGGCCCGTCCATCACGGAGTACCGCTTGAGCACTCGCATACGTACCGCCGTCGCCTCCGCCCTCGCTCTCGGGTTGGCCGCCGCGATCCCGCTGACTGCCGTACCCGCCCTGGCCGACGCACCATCCGGCGCCCCGCACACCATTTCGCAGCAGAAGCAGCAGACGGGCGTGGAGTCGGCCGACCCACAGCCGGCGGCCCGATCGGCGACCGGCCCTGACACTGCGGCGCTGGAAGAGGCGCTGCGCGGACTGCCCAACGAGGACGCCACCGCGGCCCTGGTGCGCGTCGGCGGCGACGGGCACTGGCGAAAGAGCGTCGGCGTCCATGATCTTCGCAGCGGGCGCAAGGCGTTGGAGAACGCCCGGTTCCGTGCGGGGTCCACGACCAAGGTGGTCACCTCCGCTGTCGTACTGCAACTCGCCGCCGAGGGGCGAATCGACCTCGACGGCACCGTCCAGGAGTATCTGCCGGGGCTGTTGAGCGACGCTTTCGAGCCCATCACGGTGCGGCATTTGCTCACGTTCACCGCTGGGCTCCAGCCGGGCGCGGACCTTGGCCCGACGAACGGGGAGGGGTATGAGAACCGGTTCAAGACCCTCACGCCGGAGGACGTCGTCGCGGCGTCCGTTGCCAAGGGGCCCTATCGCGGGGAGGGAGAGGGGCCCGGCAAGAAACAGCGGTACGGCAACATCGGCTACACCGTTCTCGGCATGCTGATCGAGAAGGTCACGGGCGATTCGTACGAACACCAGGCTGCCGTGCGCGTGTTGCGGCCGGTCGGCATGCGGAACACGTCATTCCCTGGTGGGCCCGACCCGCGCATCCACGGCCCGCACAACCGCGGCTACCAGCGGTTGACGGATGGCAGGCTCGTGGATGCGACCGAGTGGAACGTATCGGACCGCTGGGCGGCCGGCGACATGATCTCCACCACCGCGGACCTGGAGAAGCTTCTCTTCGCGTTGTTCCGCGGCAAGGTCGTCCCGCAACCGCTCCTTGACCGGGAGATGTTCACGGTGCCAGACATCAAGGGTGCCCAGATGAGCGCGGGCCTCCAGCGCTTCGTGAGCACGGACGGGACGGTCGTCTGGGCCAAGTCCGGGGCGCGGCCGGGCTACGCCACGGCCATCGCGGCCACCAGGGACCTGTCCCGCACCCTCGTGTACTCGGTCAACGCGACCGAGGCCCACAGCGAGATGAGCCCGGTTGCCGCGCGCGTCATCAAGGCCGTCTTTCCGCTGGCTGTGTGAGCGCGATCGGTGCGGAGCGGCTGGTGTGCGGTGGGTTTACGGCCCTGGCCATGAACCCACCGCCGACCGCTCGGCGTGGCCCGCACGTTACATCGGCAGCCCGTAACCCGTGCACGTGGGCTCGGAGCGCGGGTCGTTCGGGCCGAGTGCGTTGACGACGTGCTGGATGGCCGGGCCATCGACGAACATCCCCACATGGCCGACCGGGTCCGCCGGGCACTGGCCCTGGAGGGTGACGTTGCGGACCTTGTCGCCCTTGAGGAAGGCATGGGTGTACGGGGTGACGACGGCGTCCTTCGTCGTCTGGAGCACCACGTAGGTCACCCCGGGCACGGTGTCGCCGTCCGCGAACAGTTCCTTCTAGAAGGAAGAGTTGATCTCCTGCTGCTGTACTCGCCGTCCTGCACCGCGAGGTCAACGGGTGGGCGGAGGACGCCGCGCTGGCCGCTCTCGCGCAGGCAGGCCCGGCATCGAATTGCGCGCGTCGGCCGCCTTTCGTGCGTACGCCCAGTCGGTGACGAGCGACCCGCGCCGCATCCGCATCGCGTTCGTGGAGGTCGTCGGGGTCAGTACGGAGTTGGAGCGTAACCGCCTGGCGCGGCGCGCCCGTTGGGCTGCCGTGATCCTCGCCGAGCTGACGACGGCCTGCCAGCGGGGCGAGGCGGCTCGTCGCGACTACCGGGTGGCGGCCACGGCGTTCATCGGTGCGGTCAACGGCTCGCTGCACGACTGGTCCGCGGGAAACGTGGAGGCCACGCTCGACCAGATCGTGGAGGAGCTCGTCTTGATCTTGCGGGGCATCGTCCACCCCAGCGGTTGGCCCCGTGGGAGCGCGGACCCGGCATGGGGCCAGGACACGGGACGGCCGGAGGCAGAGGCGTCAACCAGCGGTTGAGCCCTGACCGCCGAAGCCGCTGACGAGCCTCAATGTCAGTGGCGGGTGGCATGCTGCGCCCATGACTGAAGCAGTGAAGGGCCCGGCGAGTTATTTTCCGTCGATCGAGCAGAAGTACGGCCGGCCGATAGCGGAGTGGCAGAGCCTGATTCGCGAGTCCCCGCTGACCAAGCACATGGAGCTGGTCAGCTGGCTGAAGTCGGAGCACGGCCTGGGGCACGGCCACGCCAATGCCCTGGTGGCCCACACCATCGCGCAGGACAAGGGCCGATAGCGGACCCGGGGGCGCCGAGGTCGGGGTCGGGGTCGGGCGCGCAGGCCGGTGCGCGCCCGGGGTGGGAGGGGCTGCGAGGCCGGGCATACGGCGTACGGGTACGACGCGGGGCCCATTGGTGAGTGCGGGGGTGCGGGGTGCCCGACTGTGGGGTGCCGGGGGTGCCGGGGGTGCCGGGGGTGCCGGGGGTGCCGGGGGTGCCGGGGGTGCCGGGGGTGCCCGGACGGCGGAGGTTTCGGGCGCCGGGGTGTCGGGTGGTGGCCACGCGTTCGGCCTACAGCCGCCGGTGTCGTGCGTTCGCGGACGGGCCGCGCGCGCCGCAGTCTGGTGAGGGACAGGCGTACGCGCGACGCGATGGGGCACCAGGTGGAAGCGGTATGAGCAGCGATGACGAGGCGACCGGGCGGCACTGCCTCGTCACCGGGGCCAGCGGGTACATCGGAGGCCGGCTGGTGCCTGAGCTGTTGGCGGCCGGGCATCGAGTGCGGTGCGTAGGGCGGTCGCCGGACAAGCTGCGCGCGCATCCCTGGGCGGACCGGGTCGAGATCGTACGCGGCGATGTGTTGGACGCGGACGCGGTCAGCGCCGCGCTGCGCGGCATCGACGTCGCGTACTACCTGGTGCACGCGCTCGGCACCGGGCGCGACTTCGAGGAGACCGATCGCCGGGCAGCGCGGATCTTCGGCGAACAGGCCGCGGCGGCGGGCGTGCGCCGCATCGTGTACCTCGGTGGCCTCATCCCGGCCGACCTCGCACAGCGGCGGCTGTCGCCCCATCTGCGTTCCCGGGCCGAGGTGGGCGACATCCTCCTCGCGTCGGGAGTGCCCACCGCCGTGCTGCGTGCGGCGGTGATCATCGGTTCCGGGTCCGCTTCATTCGAGATGCTGCGCTATCTCACCGAGCGGCTGCCGGTGATGGTCACACCGAGTTGGGTGCGGACCAAGATCCAGCCCATCGCCGTGCGCGATGTGCTGCGCTATCTCGTCGGCAGCGCCCGGTTGCCGGCGGACCTGAACCGCACGTTCGACATCGGCGGCCCCGACGTCATGACGTACGTGGACATGATGCGCCAGTACGCGGCCGTCGCCGGGCTGCCCCGGCGCCTCATCGTGCCCGTTTCCGTGCTGACGCCGCGGCTGTCCAGCTACTGGGTCGGCCTGGTCACACCGGTGCCGCCGGCCATCGCCAAGCCGCTCGCGGAGTCGCTGCGGTACGAGGTCGTATGCCGGGAGCACGACATCGCGCAGTACGTACCCGAGCTGCCCGGCCACCCGCTGCCGTGCGCCATGGCGCTGAAACTGGCCCTGCGGAAGATCCAGGAAGCGCAGGTTGCCACCCGCTGGTCAGCGGCCTCCCTCCCGGGCGCGCCGAGCGACCCCCTGCCCACCGACCCCGACTGGGCCGGCGGAAGCCTGTACACCGACCGCCGGCAGCTGGCCGTGGACGTCGCGCCGCAGGCGTTGTGGCGGATCATCGAGGGCATCGGCGGGACCAACGGCTGGTACTCCTTCCCGCTCGCGTGGGCGGTGCGCGGCTGGCTGGACCGGTTGGTCGGCGGGGCCGGACTGCGGCGGGGTCGCCGCGACGCGCAGCGCCTGCGGGTCGGTGACTCGCTCGACTTCTGGCGCGTCGAAGCGATCGAACCGGGCCGGCTGCTCAGGCTGCGCGCTGAGATGCGGCTGCCGGGCCTGGCGTGGCTGGAGATGTCCGTAGCCGCCGACGAGATGGGCCGTACCTGCTACCGGCAGCGGGCGCTCTTCCACCCGCGCGGACTGCTCGGCCATGCGTACTGGTGGGGCGTCGCGCCGTTCCACACGGTCGTCTTCGGGGGCATGGCCCGCAACATCGCCAAGGCCGCGATCAGGGAAGCCGATGGCCTCGGCGGCGGGCCCACCACCGGGCCGGCGATGCCGGCCGCGAGCCGACGCGGCACACGGCGTTGACCGGCGTGCCCCGCGGCGGAGCGTGGCGGGCTGTGCCCCGCCGATGGGTAGCGCGTGCCGCGCGCGGCAGGAGGCGTGCGCGCGTTACGGCGTGCCCCACGCTTTCGCGCGCCCCGCGTCCTGAACTGGAGTGAAGCCATGAAGGTCTCGGTCGTCTTGTTCACCTCCGATCTGCGGGTGCACGATCATCCGCCGCTGCGCGCCGCGCTGGCCGCGGGGGACCATGTCGTGCCCCTGTTCGTTCGGGACGACGGCATCGCCGCGGCCGGATTCGCAGCACCCAACCGGGAGGCGTTCCTCCGCGACTGTCTGGCCGATCTGGACGCTGCCTTGCGGGCGCGTGGGGGCCGTCTGGTGCTGCGGTCCGGTGACGTGGCCGATGAGGTCCGAGCGGTTGCGGCGCAAGCGCGCGCAGATGAGGTCCATGTCGCCGCGGGGGAGAGCGCCTACGCGCGCTCCAGGGAGGAGCGGCTGCGCACGGCCCTGGCGCGGGACGGCCGGCGGCTGCGGGTCCACGAGGCGGTCAGTACCGTGGTGCCACCGGGGGCCGTGACGCCCAGCAGCGGTTCGGGCCATTTCGCCGTGTTCACCCCGTACTTTCGTCACTGGTCCCGTGTACGGCTGCGCGACCCGCTCCCCGCCCCGCGCACGGTGCGGGTCCCGGCGGGAATCGACTCGGCGCCCCTGCCCCCGCGCGCCGGCGTGCGCGGCCTGTCTGCCGGGCTTCCGGTCGGCGGGGAGAAGGCCGGGCGGCGGCGTGTGTCGGCATGGCTGCGCAACGGCGTCATGGCGTACGAGGACACGCACGACGATTTGCCGGGTGACGCAACGTCCCGCCTCTCCGCGCATCTGCACTTCGGCACCGTGTCGCCGACCGAACTCGTGCATCGGGTGCGGGAGGTGGGCGGACCGGGCGCGGAGGGTTTCGTACGGCAGTTGTGTTGGCGCGACTTCCATCGCCAGGTGCTCGCGGCGCGCCCCGAGACGGCCTCGGCCGATTACCGGCCCCGCCGCGATCGCTGGCGGGGCGAGGCGCCGGCGGGCGAGGAGATCCGGGCATGGCAGGAGGGACGCACCGGTTTTCCCATCGTGGACGCCGCGATGCGCCAACTGCTGCACGAGGGCTGGATGCACAACCGTGGGCGCCTGCTGACCGCGAGCTTCCTCACCAAGACCCTCTACGTGGATTGGCGGGTCGGCGCCCGCCACTTCCTGGCCTGGCTGGTGGACGGCGACGTGGCGAACAACCAGCTCAACTGGCAGTGGGCGGCCGGCACCGGGACGGATACCCGCCCAAACCGGGTCCTCAACCCCGTACGCCAGGCCCTTCGTTACGACCCAAATGGCGCCTACGTGCGTCGCTGGGTGCCCGAACTCGCCGCGCTCGACGGCCCGAGCGTGCACGAGCCGTGGAAGCTGCCACCCGAAGAGCGGGCGCACTACGACTACCCGGACCCGATCGTTGACCTTGCCGAGGGCAGAGATCGCTTTCTACGGGCTCGTGACCAGCGGATTTGAGCAGCGTGCGGCAGCGGCCGGGGCCCTCTGCCCGGTCTGATTGTCAGTGGTGGCCGCTAGCGTTCTTCTCACGTGGGGCGGCGGGAGAAGTCCAACGGTGGCAACAGGCGTGCCCGATCGGCGTCCGACCTGTCATGCCGCGAACGACGATCCACTCCCACACCGCGTCCGTAAGCCTGCACACCGCAACGCCTCAGCGCCTCAGCGCCGCAACGCCGCAACGCTGCAACTCCGTAATCCGAAAGGCGACATCACCATGCGCACGTTCAAGCTTCAGGTTCAGACCTCCGTTGACGGCTACATGGCCAGCCCGGACGGCGAGATGGACTGGATGACGTTCTCCTGGACCGACGACATCAACGCCTATGTCACGGCCCTGACAGAACCGGTTGACTGCATGGTGCTGAGCCGCAAGCTCGCCGAGGGCTTCATCCCGCACTGGGCCGCCCAGCCGGAGAGCGAGCCGGGTGTCACCAAGATGCATGAGACCCCGAAGGTCGTCATCTCCGACTCCCTCACCGAGTCGCCGTGGGAGAACACCGTCGTTGCCGGCGGCGACCTCACCGAGACCATCACCAAGCTCAAGGCCCAACCGGGCGGCGACATGATCGCCTACGGAGGCGGCACGCTCGTCGCCGACCTGATCGCGAGAAACCTGTTCGACGAGCTCCACCTGTTCGTCAACCCCACCGCGATCGGCGCCGGCATACCCGTATTCCCGGCCCTCGGCACCCACCAGCACCTCCGCCTCGTCGGCGCCCGACCGTTCGACTGTGGCATCACCGCACTGCACTACGCGCCGAAGGGCGACTGAACCCGGCGGTGTACGGCACGAGTTAGCCGCTTTGGCCCGACCAATTCCTATGGGGCCAACCCGATCGAAGTACCCTTCGGACCGCTGCGGCAGTTCACCATCGCCAACTCGGACCAACCCCACCACCCGGTCCAGACCCGTGAGCCGCACCGATACCTGCGCCGGCGCGACGCCAACGCCCGGCCCCCGACGTGCTCGCCGCCCGTCACCTCGTCATGCTTGCCGCCCAGCGCCGCGAGCGGGCCGCATCCGCGGTGCGAAGGGCATCCGCTGGGGCGGACGTACGCGGGACGGACGTATCTGGGGTGGACGTACCTGGGGCGGACGCCCCCTCACCACCCCAGCCTGATCAACCCCACGAACCTCCTACATCAGGACAGCAGGACCGTTAGGTAGCCCCAATCCTGACCGACACGACCGCGGTGCTGAGGTTTCGCGGCCCAGAGAGTCTCACCACCGTTAATCGACACCACAGGAGAAACACGTGGATCAACTACTGAGAGTCCAGAACTTCGGCGTCTCCAGTGACGGAATCGGCGCCGGCGAGGACCAGAGCCTTGAGAGCCCGTTCGGCCACGTCGAGCCGGAGAAGCTGTTCGGGTGGGCCGGTGCCACGGCGAGCTGGCTCATGCGCACTGGCCCCGGGGGGAGTCGCGGTCTCGACGACTACTTCATACGGGACTACGCCCGCAACATCGGCGCCGAGATCATGGGCCGCAACAAGTTCGGGCCCCAGCGCGGGCCCTGGCACGACCATGAGTGGCAGGGCTGGTGGGGAGACGAGCCCCCGTTTCACACCCCGGTGTTCGTCCTCACCCACCACAAGCGTCCTTCGTTCACGCTCTCCGACACTACGTTCCACTTTGTCGACGGCGACCCGGCCACGGTCCTCCAACAGGCGCGGGAGGCGGCGCAGGGCAAGGACGTCCGACTTGGCGGCGGGGTTACCACCATCCGGCAGTTCCTCGACGCGGACCTCGTCGACACCATGCATGTGGCGGTCTCGCCGATGAAGTACGGGACCGGAATACGACTTTGGGAGTCACCCGATGAGCTGCTCGACCGTTTTCACCTTGAGGTCGTCCCCAGCACGAGCGGCGTGCAGCACCACCTGTTCTGGCGAAAGTGACACGAGGGCCGGGATGCCGGGACGCAGATCTACCGCCCGGTGAGTGGGCGGCCTTCATAGCCGGTGTGAAGGTCGGCGAGTTCGACGGCTGATTCGCCGCACACCATCGCGTGCGGCGACCGCGCCCCCGCTCCGGCTTGTGGCTCGGGGTGGGGGCGCGGTGCGTGTGGGGTGGTGGTGTGTGGGGGAGCGGGGGGAGAGGTGATGCCGTGGGGGTTGCCGTTAAGACAGGGTGTCGGCCACTACCTTTGCCGCTTCCGCGAGCAGTTTGTTGTCGGGTTCGGCGTCCTTCTTATGGCGGTTCGACAAGATCGCCATGACGATGGGGGCGGAGTCCGGGGGCCATACGACGGCGATGTCGTTGCGGGCGCCGTAGTTGCTGCCGGTTCCTGTCTTGTCGCCGACCACCCAGTTCTTGGGGACGCCGGCCCTAATGACCTCGTCGCCGGTGGTGTTGGTGCGTAGCCACTTCGTCAATTGGGCGCGTTCGGGTTTGTGGAGGGCGTTGCCTAGGACGAAGGCGCGCAGGTCTTTGGCCAGTGCCCGCGGGGTGGTGGTGTCGCGTGGGGACTTGGGGTCCCAGTCGCTCAGCTTTGTTTCGTAGTTTTCCATCTGGGTCACGTTGTCGCCCAGTTCTTCGAGTGTGGCGTCCAGGGCCTTGGGGCCGCCGAGTTCTTCGAGGAGCAGGTTGGCCGCGGCGTTGTCGCTGTAGCGGACGGCGGCGTCGCAGAGCGCGCCCAGGGTCATCCCCGTCTTGACGTGCTTTTCGGTCACCGGGGAGTTGGCGATCAGGTCCTTTTTGGAGTATTTGATCACCTTGTCCAGGCCGTCCATGGAGGACTTGCGCAGCACGGCGCCGGCGGCCAGCGCCTTGAAGGTGGAGGCGTAGATGAACCGTTCGCCGTCGTTGTGCTTCACCTGGCGCCCGGTGCCCGTGTCGATGGCGTATACGCCAAGCCGCGCGTCGAACTTGCGCTCAAGCGCTTGGAATTCTCGGGTGAACGACGTGGGCGCGGCACTCGACTGCGATGTCTTCGCTGATGCGGACGCGGACGGTGACGACGTATCCGATGAGTCGTCTTCGCCGCAGGCCACGAGCGGGACGAGGGTGAGTGTGGCGAGCGCGCTGAGAACGGCGCGCCGGGCACGGGTGTGCTGCTGCATGGTCCGAAAACCTCCGGGGTGTCCCGCACAGGGGCGTAGGGGGAGAGGGCGATACACGGCCCCATCCGAGTACGTGATCAGGTGTGCCGGGACCACCCTCGTCCCGGGGCGTCATGCGGTCCAATACGCTCATGCGCTGTTCCATGCCGAACTGGCATAGAGTGCGGGCCGTGGATCTGGTGGGAGCGTGTCGCGCGTTTGTCAGCGTCAGTGAGCGCGGCAGTTTCACCGTGGGGGCAGCAGCGGCCCGGATGTCGCAGCCGGTGGCCAGTCGCCGGGTGGCAGCGCTGGAAGAGCACTTCGGCGAGCCGTTGTTTGAGCGCACGTCGCGGCGGGCCGTCCTCACCCCCTTCGGCCGGGACATGCTGCCGGTGGCCAGGCAACTGGTGCAGGCGGCCGATGTGTTGCTGCATGAGGCGGAGGTCGTCAAGCGCAAGCCGTGGCGGCTCGCGGTGCCCGGCATCTGCGCTACGGCCGATCTCGCCCGCCTCGTCGCGGCGGCGCGGGGGCATGGCGTCACGCTTGACCTACGGGTTGCGGCGCCGGCGCAGCGGCGGGAACTCCTGTACGCGCAGCAGGTGCGTGCCGCCCTGCTCGCGGTGCCCGCGGACGATGCGACGTGGTCGGTGCCGCTGGGGCTCGCCGGTGTCGATGACCCCGGGGTGAAGCGCGTCTACCTGGAAACGCTGCGCCTTGGACGGGCCTCGCCCGGCCCGGCCCGCCGCATTTGGGTCCAACCGGAGGACGACGTACCGCACATTCGTGACCCGCTGACGCGACTGCGCGACGCGGTGGGCCTGCGGCCCGCCCAACTCGTGGCCGCGGACGAGCTGACCGCCGCAGCCGCGGAAGTCCTGTGCACGCGCGACCTGCTGCTGTGCTCCCCGGCGCAGGCTACGGAACTCGCCTTGCACTGGCGCCCGATAGGTGAGATAGCGCTCAGCCGCGGACTGGCCCTCGCCGCTGTCGCGGAGGGAAACCCCCAGCACATTCAGGCGCGCCTAGGTGATGCCATCGCCCGCTGTCTTGGCGCGGAGGAGCGCGCAATCCCCGGGGGCGATCGTGGTGTTGGTGGGGATGGCTGTGACGGTTGCGATGGTGGTGACGGCGCCGATGCAAGCCGTGGGTGCCGTGGGTGCCGTGGGTGCTGTGGGTGCCACACTGGCGGAGTGGTGGCGTGAACACCGAGGCACTGCTGCGCGATATGCGCGGGGAGCTGTCCGACGGTGGGCTGCGCGGTTGTCTGCTCGTACGGGATCTGCACACCGGCGACGAGTTGGGGATCGACCCGGACACCGCACTGCCCTCCGCTTCCTTGGTCAAGGTGCCGCTCGCGGTGGCGACGGCGGAGCGTATCCGGCGCGGCGAGCTTGACGGGGCGGCGATGCTCGACGTGCAGCCCGGGCGGATCACCACGCCTGGCCCCACCGGACTGAGCCGGTTTCGCCATCCCACCCGGATCGCGGTCGATGACCTGCTCTACCTGAGCACCTGCGTGAGCGATGGAACGGCCGCCGACGCGCTGTTCGGGCTCACCCCGCCTGCGCAGGTCGCCGACCTCCTCCAGGAGCTCGGCGTACGCGGCATCACCGTTCGGCACGGCATGCGCGAACTGTCGGACACCCCCGTGGAACGCTTCGACGCCGACCAGGCGCATCTCGCCCAGGCCCTCGCCATCGACGCCGGAACGAGCGGTCGCGGGCACCGGGTGCCGCAGCTCGACACCACCCGGGCCAACACCGGCAGTGCCCGCGCCTACGTCGAGTTGCTCCAAGCCCTGTGGACACCATCGGCCATCCATCCCGAGGTGGCCGATGCGGTACGCGGCCTCATGGCGCACAACGTGCTCCGGCATCGGCTCACGCCGGATTTCAGCTCCGACGCCACCATGTGGTCCTCCAAAACCGGCACCCTCCTCAACCTTCGCCACGAGATCGGCGTTGTCGAGCACTCCGATGGCCAGGTCTTCGCCGTTGCCGTCCTTACCGAGTCGCTGGTGCCCGCCAGTACGCAGCCCGGTGCGGAGGCCCTGATGGCGCAGGTCGCCCGTAGGTTGCGGGACCATCTGCGGCAGCTCTGAGCCGTGTTCGGCAGGGCCGGGGGCAGGGACAGCGCGGATGCGTTGCCATTATCGCAACGATAATTGCCGCTCTCGCGGCGGTGGTTGCAGTCTGGTGCCCTGCCGAAGGCCCGCCAACGGGGCCGCGAAATCGGCCATCGAACACACCAGCCGGGAGGCCACACGATGACCACTCACGAAGGCGCCGAGCCCACGCCGAGCACCGCCGGCAACGCGCCGCAGGGCAACCGCGTACACCATGTGCGATCCGGAGAGCTGGACGGCTACGCGGCCATCAGCGGCGGCACCGTCGGCTCGAAGAAGCTTTGGATGGGCCGGGTGGAGAACCCGCCGCTGAGTTCGACGGACAACCACCACCACGGGGCGTCGGAGGCGGGGATCTACGTGGTGAGCGGGCATCCCGTGTTCGTCTTCCACGACGGGACGCGGGAGGTACGGATCACCGCCGACCCGGGAGACTTCCTGCTCGTCCCCCCGTTCGTCCCGCATCGCGAGGAGAACCCCGACCCGAACGAGCCCGTGGTCGTCGTGATCGCACGAACCACGCAGGAGCCCATCAAGGTGTCGGTGCCTGAGCTGTATCAACTCACGGTGGCAGGGTGAGGCGAGGGTGAGCATGAGGGTGTGGTGCTGGCGTGGTCCGTGCGTACGATCCCGCGTATGACCGACAGCACCGATAGCAAGGCGCACCACACCCAAGGAGGCGATGCGGCGCCGGAGTCGGAGGTGTGCGCGTCGCAGGACCAACCCGCAGCGAGGGACCAACCCGCGGCGAGAGACCAGCCCGCAGCGCAGGAGCGGCCAGCCGCACAGGACCAACCCGCGGCGCAGGAGCGGCCAGCCGCGCAGGAGTCGCACGGGGCGCAGGAGTCGTACGAGTGGCGGGGCGACTTCGACAACGCGGACGTCAATGCGCTGCACGCGCAGGGCTTCGACCATCCCCTCCTGCCCATCGACTGGCACGCGCAGGTGCACCGGCACAGCCTCGGTTGGGTGTGCGCGCGCCGTGGGGGCGAGCTCGTGGGGTTCGTGAACGTCGCGTGGGACGGCGGGGCGCATGCTTTCGTACTGGACACCATGGTCGCCACCGAGTTGCGTAGGGCGGGCGTGGGGACGCGGCTGGTGGCCGCCGCCGTGGAAGGAGCCCGTGCGGCGAAGTGCGAGTGGCTGCACGTTGACTTCGATGACCATCTGCGGGCCTTTTACTTCGACGCCTGCGGCTTCATCACCACCAACGCGGGCCTCATCTCTCTGTGATCCTTCGAAATCGCTCTGTGAGTTTTGGGCGCTGTCCTCATCGCTCTATGCACCGTCGAGGCTCGGGCTTGAGTACGCCGCGGGCCTTCAGAGTCCAGTTCCCGTATAACTACCGCCAGCTGGCCCGTAGCGCTGAGTAGTGGTTACTCCCTCGTTTCCCTATCCTGGCTGCTTTCGTTGAGCTCAGCACTGCGCCCGCGAGCAGCATGCCCAGCGCGCTCTCCCTTCATATTTATCTCCGGGGACTGCTGATTTCCCGCCTTCGCTGAGCGGCGCGGTCGCCCCGTTCGACAAGGTACTGCCTGCGGTAGTTATCGGCGTGAACTCGTCGATGCGGGACCCGGGCCGCACGAATGCGGAGCGAGAATGGGTAACATCGTTCGTGCTGGTCAACGCTGGAATTCGAGTCAAGAAGCGGAATCGCCGGCAGCTGATCGAAGGAAACATGAGCTGGCAGGGAGCGGCCAGTGGTACGAACCTCAGTCAGCCCTTGAACGAAATCCTTCACTATCCGGCAAGGCAGATTTTCGTCATCCTGTGTCTCGATTCATCCCTTGCGGCGCTTTCTGGCTGGTCATAGCTTGAGCTCGCCATGAAGGTTGAAACATCTACAAGTGAGGCAAGAATGGGAAAAATCAGCAAAAGGTCGCCCCTGCTCCTGCTCGTTGCCACTGCCTTTTTCTCCACGCTAGCAACAAGCGTGGCGTCCGCTGACGCCGTTAAATGCTCCAAGGACGTCTGCCTCTCGGTGATAGGCAAAGGGCGATATGTGAGTGCCGTGCAAGTGGGTACGAAACAAACCGACGGATACTTTTTCGCCAAGGTAAGAAATGGAGGTTCCGGCGAATGGGTCTGGACGAGTTGGCAAACAACCAACGGCATCAGCATTTTCATCAAGCCGCTTAGTGACCGTACGTACCCCAACGGCACTTACATTTGCGCCGGCGTCTCCTCGACCCGCGAAGAAAAGGACTATACGAACGAGGCGTGTGCCCAGATCCGCGGCTAGTCGCTCGATTCGGGACTACAACGGCTGCGATTGAGATGCCGTCCCCCGCGTATTGATTGCCCGGCGAGAACGTTCGCGTCGTGCATCGTTGCTGTCAGGCTGCCGTTCGCCGCACAAGCCTCCATGCGGGCGGCGCCTTCAGGTGCCGTCTCCGTGCTGCTCGGCACGGAGACGGCCGCGCCTCGTACCCGCGCTCCCACGCATCGTTCAGCCCTCGGCGCCGGGCGGCGACGAACTGTGGGGCCGAGAGGTGTGTGGGTTCAGGGCGAACACCGACAGGCGGCCGGCCCGACGGCACTGCGGCGCACGTCGCTGGACCGCCGTGACCTGCGCCATGGCGAGCGGGCCGGACCACGACGCGCGCATGGCCCGGCACTTCGCACACAGTTGGACGTACTCGCCGCGAAGCACATTCCCCGGGACAACTCATCTCGTAACAGATCAGTACCCGGGTCCGGGTCCGAAGCCGCCCGCAGTTCGAGGCCGCGCTCGCCGCCGCCCGGGAGGTTGCAGCCCACGCCCCGTACTGCCGGGTGATCTTCACGGTGTACGAGACGAAGCGCCTGGGACGCTCTGCCGCAGAGCTGGCAGCCCTGGCCGACCACCTCATCGCCCATGACCTGGCCCCGAACATGCTCGCCGGACCCCACCAAGGCATGTACGACGATTGCTCCCCCGCACAAGGCGCCAGGTCAATCGGCAAAGCCGACAAGGTGAAGGGCAACGTCTCACGAGCGCGTAGTTGCGGCTCGCTGGTGGCCGAGCGCGTGCGCGAGTTGCCTACGCAGCCGCTGGTTTTGCGGACTCGACACCGCGGCTCGCGGGGGCAACCGCGGCGGGCCGGCCCCCGGTCATCACCGACGACATGCTGCCCACCGTGCTCCGCCACCGCGCGGGCGGCGAGACGGTCGAGGACACCCAGCCCAACCTCCTCATCCGCACCGGCCGCCGGAAGGGACGAGGCCCCAGCCTCTCCACAACAGGGCCCTCAACTCCCGCCCCGGCTGCCGACGTTCGGGTAGGCCGGAGGTCGGGCGCGGGTGTGGTGGGCCCAGAACAGCCGTTGGGCCAGCAACGTCAGGGTGCCGGCGACGACGATGCCCGCGAGGTTGAGCAGGAGTTGTTCCGATGAGCCGCGTGCCTGGCCGTAATCGCTGTAGCCGAGGGCGACGGCGGCGTTCGCCGCCGCCGGGACCGTGGTGACCGAGATCGCCACGCCCACCAGGGCGCCGGACTTCGCGGAGGTCAGCGACAGGGTTCCGGCGACGCCGGCGAGGAAGGCCACCACGAAGGAGAACCAGTCGGGCCGGTAGATGAAGGCGGTGTTGGGACGCTCGGCCTCCACCTCCGCCTTGTGAAACAGGTCCACCGCGTCCATGAACAGGCTGAACAGCGTCGTCAGCGCCATCGCCACCGCGAACCCCACGAGCAGGGCGAGCAGCGACCGTAGCGCCAGCCGTGGGGCGCGGCGTACCAGGGCGGTGCACAGCCCGGCCAGCGGGCCGAACTCGGGCCCGACCGCCATCGCGCCGACGATCAAAATCGCGTTGTCAAGGACCACACCGCAGGCGGCCAGCATCGTCGCCACGGTCAGGAAGGCGAGGTAGGTCACCGAGAGGGTGGACTCCTCATGGGTGGCGTTCACCAGTTGCTCCCACACCACCGCGTCCGAGCCCTCGCCCGGCGCCTCCTTCTCTGCCTTGTCGGCGCGCTTGGACAGGGACAGGTCGATGGTCTCGACCGCGATCGAGCCGCACTCGTCGATGCCGATCTCGCGCAGCTCGCGCAGCACGTCGTCGGCGGCCTCGCGGGCGACGTCGCACAGTACGAGGTCCCCGGCCGGGTTACGCCCGGCCCCGGCCAGCACGGCCAGATGCGCGGTGCCCACGCTGCGCTCGAAGAGCGAGACCACCTCGTGGGTGCGGTGGGCGGGGACGATCAGCCGCAGATGCAGCACGGCGGGCTCCTCAGCGTTTTCTCATTGGCCGGCGACCTGACGGGCCTGACGGACGGGCCCGGGCCGGGGCTGTTCGTGCCGTGCGCCGGGCACCGGCGGCGTGGCTTCCGCTCACAGCTTGCGCAGGCGCAGACGCTGCACCTTGTGATCGGGGCCCTTGCGGAGCACCAGCGTGGCGCGCCCACGGGTGGGGGCGACGTTCTGCTGGAGATTGGGCTTGTTGACCGTACGCCAGATCATGCGCGCGTAATCCAGGGCCTCGGCCTCGGAGACCTGGGTGTACTTGCGGAAGTACGAGGACGGGTTGTGGAACGCCGTCGCACGCAACTTCTGGAACCGGCCCAGATACCACCGCTCGATATCCTCCGCCCGGGCGTCCACGTACACGCTGAAGTCGAAGTAGTCGGCGAGCGCCACCCGGGTTCGGCCGTCCTTGCCGGGCAGCGCGGGCTGGAGCACGTTCAGGCCCTCGACGATGAGGATGTCGGGGCGGCGTACGGTGAGCCGCTGATCGGGGACGATGTCGTACACCAGGTGGGAGTAGACGGGCGCGGTCACCTCCTCCTTGCCTGCCTTCACATCGGCCACGAAGCGGGTCAGCGCCCTGCGGTCGTACGACTCGGGGAAGCCCTTGCGCGACATGAGGCCGCGGCGGTGCAGCTCCGCGTTGGGGAGCAGAAAACCGTCGGTGGTCACCAGTTCGACGCGTGGATGCTCGGGCCAGCGCGCGAGCAGGGCCTGGAGGAGGCGGGCGGCGGTGGACTTGCCGACCGCGACGCTGCCGGCGACCCCTATGACGAACGGGGTGCCCTGCTGGGCGCCCTGGCCGCTGCCCGCGTCGCCGAGAAAGGTGTTGAGCGCGCCTCGCAGGTTGCTGGTCGCACCGACGTAGAGGTTGAGGAGACGGGAGAGCGGCAGGTAGACGTCGCGTACCTCATCGAGGTCGATGACGTCACCGAGACCGCGCAACCGCTCGACTTCCTCGGCCGTCAGCGGCAGCGGCGTCTTCTCGCGCAGTCCGCTCCACTCAGCGCGCGAGAGATCCACATAGGGGCTCGACTCGGCCCGCCGACCCCCGCCGTGCTGCCCGCCTGCTGGCCGCTGGCCACTCACCGAAGACGTGATCACGGACTCATTGTGGGTTCTCACGGTGCGCTGCGGGGCGTGCGTTCGGTCACGCCGGGGTGTGGCGGGCGGTATGTGGGGGTGCTGGGGCGCGGGGGCGCTAGGAGGTGTCGGGGTGCCGGGGGCGTGAGCCGGGCCGCGCGTACCCTGCCTCCATGTGCGGAATCGTTGGCTACGTGGGAGGGCAGTCCGCCCTCGATGTCGTTCTGGCCGGGCTCAAGCGCCTTGAGTATCGGGGCTATGACTCGGCGGGGGTTGCCGTGCTCGCCGATGGTGGGCTCGCTGCTGCGAGGAAGGCGGGCAAGCTCGCCAATTTGGACAAGGTGCTGGCGGAGCGGCCGTTGCCGAGCGGCACCGCTGGCATTGGCCACACCCGGTGGGCCACCCATGGCGGGCCCACGGACGCCAACGCGCATCCTCACCTGGACAACTCGGGCCGGGTCGCCGTCGTCCACAACGGCATCATCGAGAACTTCGCCCTGCTGCGCGCCGAGCTGGTCGAGCGCGGCCACGAGCTGACCTCCGAGACCGACACC
Organism: Streptomyces zagrosensis; assembly: GCF_014203645.1. GTDB lineage: Bacteria > Actinomycetota > Actinomycetes > Streptomycetales > Streptomycetaceae > Streptomyces > Streptomyces zagrosensis. Next base: position 32,273 of record NZ_JACHJL010000025.1, read on the forward strand.
GAGGTCGTAACGCACCTACTCGCCGAGTCTTTTTCCTCCACCGAAGACCTGGCGGAGGCGATGCGACAGGTCTGCGGGCGGCTTGAGGGCGCGTTCACGCTGGTCGCGGTGCATGCGGACGAGCCCGATGTGGTGGTCGGTGCGCGCCGCAACTCGCCGCTTGTGGTGGGTGTCGGCGACGGCGAGCACTTTCTCGCGTCCGACGTCGCCGCGTTCATCGCGCACACCCGCGAGGCGATCGAGCTGGGTCAGGACCAGGTGGTGGAGCTGCGTCGGGACGGGGTGAACGTCACCGGTTTCGACGGATCGCCCGCCACCGTGCGCCCGTACCACGTGGACTGGGACGTGTCGGCCGCCGAGAAGGGGGGCTACGACTACTTCATGCTCAAGGAGATCGCCGAGCAGCCGAAGGCCGTCGCCGACACGCTGCTTGGCCGCATCGACGCCGCCGGCAGCCTCTTGCTCGACGAGGTCCGCATCCCGGCCTCGGTGCTGCGCGAGGTGGACAAGGTCGTCATCGTCGCCTGTGGCACGGCCTTCCACGCCGGAATGATCGCTAAGTACGCCATCGAGCACTGGACCCGCATTCCCTGCGAGACGGAGCTGGCCAGCGAGTTCCGCTACCGCGACCCGATCTTGGACCCGCGCACCCTGGTCATCGCCATCTCCCAGTCCGGCGAGACGATGGACACCCTGATGGCGCTGCGGCACGCCCGCGAGCAGGGGGCGAAGGTGCTCGCCATCTGCAACACCAACGGCTCCACCATTCCGCGTGAGTCAGACGCCGTGCTGTACACGCACGCCGGGCCCGAGGTCGCCGTGGCCTCCACCAAGGCGTTCCTCACCCAGCTCGTCGCCTGCTACCTGGTGGCGCTCTATCTCGGCCAGGTGCGCGGCACCAAGTGGGGTGATGAGATCCATTCGGTCATCCGGGAGCTGTCCGAGATCGGCACTCAGGTGGAGCAGGTGCTTGAGACGATGGAGCCGGTGCGGGAGCTGGCCCGTTCGCTGGCGGACAAGAACACCGTGTTGTTCCTGGGTCGGCACGTCGGCTATCCGGTGGCCCTTGAGGGTGCCCTCAAGCTCAAGGAACTGGCGTACATGCACGCCGAGGGCTTCGCCGCTGGCGAGCTCAAGCACGGGCCGATCGCGCTGATCGAGGACGATGTGCCGGTGGTCATCGTCGTCCCGTCGCCGCGTGGCCGGTCCGTTCTGCACGACAAGATCGTGTCCAACATCCAGGAGATCAGGGCCCGCGGCGCCCGAACCATCGTGATCGCCGAGCGCGGCGACGAGGTGGTCATCCCGTACGCCGATCACCTCATCGAGATCCCGGCCACCCCGACGCTGCTCCAGCCGTTGGTCGCCACCGTGCCGCTCCAGGTCTTCGCCTGCGAACTGGCCACGGCCCGCGGCAACGAGGTGGACCAGCCGCGTAACCTCGCCAAGTCCGTGACGGTGGAGTGAGGTGGCGGTCGCATGATCGTTGGCGTGGGGATCGACGTTGCCGAGATCGATCGGTTCGGCGCGGCCATGGAGCGTACGCCGGGGCTCGCGGACCGCGTCTTTGTGGAGCGCGAGTTGTATCTGCCCAGTGGTGAACGCCGGGGCATCGCCTCGCTGGCCGCCCGGTTCGCGGCGAAGGAGGCCCTGGCCAAGGCGCTGGGCGCACCGCGGGGTTTGCGGTGGACGGACGCCGAGATTTGGACCCTGCCCAGCGGCCAGCCTCGGCTGCGGGTGCGCGGCACCGTCGCGCAGTGCGCGGCGCGGCTCGGCGTGCGTACCTGGCACGTGTCGCTCAGCCATGATGCGGGTGTCGCATCGGCGGTGGTGATCGCCGAGGGCGACGCACCGGCCGCGGATGACGCGGCTGCGGAGGATGCCGCGTTCGCGGCGGAGGCTGGCTACGCGGAGGGGACCGCCCCTGCGGAGGGCGATAGCTGAGCGTGCCGGAGTTCGCGAGGGCGGCGGTGTCATGCGTGGGAGCGGTGCGCGAATCCGCGAGGGCGGCGGGGGATCGTGGCGGTGGCGGTGTCGGCGTACCGGATGGGGACCGCGGGGCGTGGCGCCCGCGTCCGCGGGGCTGACTGCCTGAGCGCCTCACCGCCTGACGCCGGGTCGCCGGCCGCCTGACGCTTGGCCGTCTGATGCTGGGTTGTCGGGCGCCGGTTGTCGGGTGCTGGGTTGTCGGGTGCTGGGTCGCCGGCCGCCGGGCCACCGCGCGTGCCGGGCCGCCGCGTGCCGATCACGGGACACTGGGCCCATGAGGACTGCCTACAGCGTGGAGACCGTACGGGCCGCCGAGCGGGAGTTGCTGGCCCGGTTGCCCGAAGGGACGCTCATGCACCGGGCGGCGGCCGGCCTCGCCGCCGCCTGCGCTGGGCTGCTGGAATCGGGGGCCGGCGCTGCCGCATCGGCTGTAACAGGCAGAGCGCGCCGGCGCGCACCCGGGCGGGTTTACGGGGCGCGGGTGGTGCTGCTGGTCGGCAGCGGCGATAACGGCGGCGACGCGCTGTACGCGGGGGCCCGGCTGGCTCGCCGCGGGGCCGGGGTCACCGCCGTACTGCTGACGCCCGACCGCGCCCACCCAGCTGGCCTCGCCGCCCTGCGCGCGGCGGGCGGCCAACTCCTCGCGGCTGCGGGCACGGAAGCCCACGCTGATACGGATGCCGATACGGGTACGGGCGCGGGCTCCGGTGCGGGGTGGGCGGCCGGTGCACCAGGGGGCCGCGGTCCTGACGCGCAGGAGGCCGCGCTGCGCGCCATCGGCCGGGCCGACCTCGTACTCGACGGAATTGTCGGCATCGGCGGGCGGGGTGGGCTGCGGCCGGCTGCCGCGCGGCTCGCCGCCGTAGCCGCCGACGCGGGGGTGCCCGTGGTCGCCGTCGATCTGCCGAGCGGCGTGGACGCCGATACGGGGGAGGTAGGCGGGGCCGCGGTGCGCGCCGCCGCGACGGTCACCTTCGGCGCGTACAAGCCGGGGCTGCTCATCGATCCGGCCGCTGAGCACACCGGCGCGCTGCGGCTGGTGGATATCGGGCTCGGGCCATGGCTGCCGCCGACGCCGGACATCGAGGTGATGCAGCACGCGGATGTGGCGGCGGTGCTGCCCCGGCCATCGGCCGAGAGCGACAAGTACCGGCGCGGCGTGGTGGGCGTCGTCGCGGGCTCGGCCCGCTACCCCGGCGCGGCCGTGCTCGCGGTGGCGGGGGCGCTACGCGGGGGCGCGGGGGCGGTGCGGTACGCCGGGCCGGGAGCGGACGCCGTGATCGCGCGCTTCCCCGAGACGCTGGTGTCCGCTGGCCCGCCCGGTAAGGCGGGCCGGGTGCAGGCGTGGGTGGTCGGCCCCGGCATCGGGGACGACGCACAGGCCAGGCAGGCGTTGGCCGACGTGCTGGCCTCCGACGTACCGGTGCTCGTAGACGCCGATGGGCTGCGGTTGCTGCCACCGGACGGCGTCCGCTCCCGCAGCGCCGCCACGCTGCTGACCCCGCACGCGGGGGAGGCCGCGGCGCTGCTCGGCCGGCCGCGTGAGGAGGTCGAGGCGGGTCGGCTGGCGGCGGTGCGCGCGCTGGCGGCCAAGACCGGGGCGACGGTGCTGCTCAAGGGGTCCACGACGCTGATCGCCGGTCCCGACGATGACCCCGTACGCGTCAACCCGACCGGAACGGCCTGGCTGGCCACGGCGGGCAGCGGCGATGTGTTGTCGGGCCTGACCGGCTCACTCCTCGCGGCGGGCCTTTCGGCGCGCACGGCGGCATCGACGGGGGCGTACCTGCACGGCCTGGCGGCCCGGCGCGCGGCGGCACGACCCGGCGGACCCGCGGCACCCATCACGGCCGCCGATGTGGCCGACGCGCTGGGCGAGGCTTGGCGGAACGTGTGCGCGGGGTGAGCCCACGGAGATCGTGCTGATTGCCCGAGCGGTACGGCGCCCACGCGGTGGCGTGCATGGTGCGCGGTGCGCGATACGTGTGCGCGATAGGTGATGCGTGGCACGTGGCACGTGGCACGTGGCACGTGGTGCGGGGTGCGCGATACGCACGGAGCTCCGCCCGCGCGCCGTGGGCGAGGAGCGTCAAGAGCGCATTCCAGCATGGAGAAAGCGCCCCCCAACGCTCCGACCCCGACAAGCCCCCCGTCCAGCAAAGGCACAGCGCAACAGCAGGAAACCCGGCAACACCCCGCCATGCCTGCCGCCCGCGGTGTCGTTCGGTACCGCGCATGCCGGCCGACAGTGGTGTGTGCGGGGCGCCTGAGACACTGAGTGGGATGAACGAGACACCGATGCGTGCCCGAGCCGCCGTCGATCTGGCCGCGCTGCGGGCCAACGTTCGCGCGCTGCGCGAGCGCGCGCCCCGCGCTGAGCTGATGGCCGTGGTCAAGTCGGACGCGTACGGGCACGGCGCCGTGCCCTGCGCGCGGGCGGCCCGGGAGGCGGGTGCGAGCTGGCTGGGGACGGCCACGCCGCAAGAGGCGCTCACGCTGCGCGCGGCCGGGGACACCGGACGGCTGATGTGCTGGCTGTGGACGCCGGGCGGACCGTGGCAAGAGGCCATCGCGGCGGACATCGACGTATCGGTGAGCGGGATGTGGGCGCTGCGCGAGGCCGTCGCGGGCGCCCAGGCCGCGGGGCGGACCGCGCGGGTGCAGCTCAAGGCCGACACCGGCCTTGGGCGCAACGGCTGCCAGCCCGGCGACTGGGCGGATCTGGTGGCTGCCGCCCGCAAGGCGGAGGCGGCCGGGACGATCAAGGTGACCGGCCTGTGGTCGCACTTCGCGTGTGCGGACGAGCCGGGGCACCCCTCGATCGCCGCGCAGCTCGCCGCGTACCGACAGATGCTGGCGCAAGCCGAGGCCGCGGGCATCGCCCCCGAGGTACGGCACATCGCCAATTCCCCGGCCACGCTGACCCTTCCCGAGTCACACTTCGACCTGGTCAGGTCCGGCATCGCGGTGTACGGAATCTCGCCGAGCCCGCAGGTCGGGGCCAGCGCCGACTTCGGGTTGCGCCCGGCCATGACGCTGTCCGCCTCGCTGGCGCTGGTCAAGCGGGTACCGGGCGGGCATGGCGTCTCGTACGGGCACCGCTACCACACGCCCGGCGATACGACGCTGGCGCTGGTCCCGGTCGGGTACGCGGACGGCGTCCCGCGCGCCGCATCCGACTCCGGTCCGGTGCTGGTCGCGGGGAAGCTACGGACGATTGCGGGCCGGGTGGCCATGGACCAGTTCGTGGTGGACCTCGGCGGCGATCAGGCGGCCGAGGGCGATGAGGCGGTGCTGTTCGGGCCGGGCGACCGGGGCGAACCGACGGCGGAGGACTGGGCGCAGTCCGTGGGGACGATCGCGTACGAAATCGTCACCCGCATCGGGCAGCGGGTGCCCCGCGTGTACCTCCACGAGGGCGACACCGCGTCCCGCGAGCAGGACGCGACCTCGTACGGGGCCCCGTACAGGGACGACACCGCACTCCACGGGCGGGGCACGGCTCGCCGCGAGGGCGGCTCGGCCGCTCACGGGCCCGATGTGCAGGACCGTGTGGGCGGCGTTTACCCCCATTCGGGTGAGGGCACGGGCACCCCGACATGAGCGACAGCGTGGGCGGTACGGGCGGCGTGAGCGGTGCGGCGGAGGACGTGGTCGAGGCGGTGGCCCTTGCGGGCTGGCGGCGCGGCGCGGGGCTCGCGGGCGCCGCGATAGGGGTGGTGGCCGCGGGTGCGGCGGCCGGCGTTGCCTTGGAGCGGCTCACGGTAGGGCGCGGCATGCGCCGCAAGGCCCGGCTGGCCCTGGACGCGGCGGGTCCGTACGGCACGTTGCGCGGTACGCCAGGCACGGCCGTCGCCGAGGACGGTACGAAGCTCGCTTACGAGGTCGAGGACGACACGGAGTTCGCCTACGAGGCCGCGGGCGGCACGGAATTCGCTGACGAAATCGAGGGCGTCGAGGGCGTCGAGCGAGTCAACGGCTTCGGGAGCAGGGAGGGCGCGGGCGGCGGGGTGGTGGGCTCGGTGTCGGGCGCCGGCGCGCCGGCGCCCACCGGGTCGAACCGGCGCGAGGGGCACCGCACCGCGCCGCCGGTGACCGTGGTCTTCTGCCACGGCTACTGCCTGAGCCAGGACTCCTGGCACTTCCAGCGCGCCGCGCTCGCCGGCGTTGTTCGCGCCGTGTACTGGGACCAGCGCAGCCACGGTCGTTCCGAACGCGGCCGATCGCAGAGCGAGGGCGGCGAACCGGTCACCATCGACCTGCTCGGCCGCGACCTCAAGGCCGTCATCGACGCTGCCGCGCCCGAGGGTCCGTTGGTGCTCGTCGGGCACTCGATGGGCGGCATGACGATCATGGCGCTGGCGGCGCAGTTTCCCGAGCTGGTGCGGCGGCGGGTGGTCGGCGCCGCGTTCATCGGCACCTCGGCCGGCAAGCTCAGCGAGGTCAGTTTCGGGCTCCCGGTGGTGGGGGTGCGGGCGGTGCGGCGGGTGCTGCCGGGGGTGCTGCGGGCCCTTGGCTCGCAGACCGAACTGGTGGAGCGGAGCCGGCGGGCGACCGCGGATCTGTTCGCCGGGGTCATCAAGCGGTACTCGTTCGGGTCGCGGGACGTGGACCCGGGCGTTGCGCGCTTCGCGGAGCGGCTGATCGAGGCGACGCCGATCGATGTGGTCGCCGAGTTCTACCCGGCTTTCGCCGAGCACGACAAGTCCGAGGCGCTGCCCACCTTCGACGGGCTGCCGGTCCTGGTTCTGGCGGGGGAGCGGGACCTGATCACGCCGAGCGAGCACAGCGAGGCCATCGCCGAGTTCCTGCCGCGTGCCCGTCTGGAGATCGTTCCCGGGGCGGGGCACCTGGTGATGCTGGAGCACCCCGAGACGGTGTACGACAGCCTGCTGCAACTCCTCGACGTCGCCGGGGTTCCGGGCGCGGCCGGAGCTGCCGCGGGCAACGGTGGCAACGGGAGTGCGAGCGGCAGCGGCAGCGGCAGCCGTGACGAGAGCAGGGGCGGCGGCACGGCCGAAACGAGCCGCACGGCACCTGGCTAGCCACGCCGGATACCGCCCTGTAGAGCCCTATATCGACCTATAGGGCCCTGCAGGGCCCTATAGCGCCGAGGAGCCGGGGCGTACGGGGAAAGCGTACGAGCGGGCGTATGGCTGGGCGTACGAGTGAGGTAGCCGGGCGTACGGCTGGGCGGACGGAGCCGTTCCGGGGAGTGCGGGACGCTCCGTGCGGGCCCGTACCATCGGCGGGTATGAACGTTCCGTACGCCCGTGCACAGATCTCCGTTCCCACCCCCCAGCTCATGGGGGACTTGGGCCGCCGACTGGCCACGCTGCTGCGTCCCGGCGACCTGCTGCTGCTCACCGGCGAGTTGGGCGCGGGCAAGACGACGCTGACCCGCGGGCTTGGCTTGGGCCTTGGCGTACGAGGTGCCGTGACGTCGCCGACCTTCGTCATCGCCCGGGTGCACCCGTCCCTGAGCGAGGGCCCGCCGCTGGTGCATGTGGACGCGTACCGGTTGGGCGGCGGTCTGGACGAGATGGAAGACCTTGACCTGGACGTCTCGCTGCCAGAGTCGGTGGTGGTCGTCGAATGGGGCGACGGCAAGGTGGAGGAACTGTCGGATGACCGGCTGCACGTGGTGATCGAGCGTGCGGTGGGAGCGGAGGCAGGGCTCGCGGCGCCGGGCCCCGCGGCCGGCGCCGCTTCCACGATGCCCGCGTCGCCCCCCGCCGACACCCCCGAGCCGATCCCCGCTAACGCCCCCAACCCCGCAGCCAGCAAGGTTGCCGATGACGCCGATGACGCCGCCGCCGTTGCGGGCGACGCCGCTACCGCCAGCGCCGATGCGGAAGCCGCCGATGCCGATGCTGAAGCCGATGCCGATGTGCGGCGGGTGACCGTGACCGGGGTCGGCGCGCGGTGGGCCGATGTGGACCTCTCGGTGTTGGAGTCGGTGGAACGCGTCGGCTGAAGCAGCGGGGCCGGCGACTCGGCAACTCGGCGAGGAGAGCCGCGGGCGCCGCGGCCGGGGCAGCGCCCGCGGACGCGTCGGACGGCACGGGCCGGGGCCGCCCCAGGCAGGCCGCTGCGGGCCGATACGTCCTGGGGACCGGGTGGGGCGGGAGGTCGGCCACACAGGGCGATAGATTCCGACAAGCCGTCGGGAAGATGTTGCGCTCACCGCCCCAGGCGTGGTCACATGGAGACCAAGCGCTCTAGTTAGGCGTACCTAACCGCGCTGCATGCTCCAGGAGTACCGGGAGGCACCCCATGGCGACCCACGAGCCCACCGAACCAGCACAGCGCATTGAGTCGCGGGCACCCTCGGTCACAGCCATGCTCGCGTCCTGTGCCGCGGCAACCGCGGTCTCCACCCCGCCCGGGGGTCTGCCGACCCCCGGGGTAGAACCGGGCGCGGAGACCGAACCAGCGGCGCAGTGTGCACGCGAAGCGGCCTAGCCTCGCCACTCCTGCTAGCGGATGACGATGACTGCTAGCGGATGACGACGACCTCGGTACCGTTCGTCGCGAACGACCACATCGCCGCGCCGTCGGCGCGCTTCTCGCGGATACCGCCGGTCCGCTTCGTTGAGTCCGGGTCGGGCGTCGAACCGTTCACGGCCGCGCTGAAGCCGAACACTATGTCGCCCTCAGTGTGGAAGCGCACGACGTGCTCGATGGGAATTCCATCCGAGCCGGTGACGCTGGCGGAACGGGAGGTCACGTTGTACGTACCGGGCGCGGGACTCACCGAGCTGGGGTAAATCTGGTAGGTCCTAATGGCCTGCTCGTTGGCGCCGATCAGCCACACCCGCTTGTCGCCGAGCGCGTACACCACCCGACGCCCGGTGCCGGAGCTGGCCGGGATGGCGGTGGACTTCTCCTTCTTCGCCTTGTCCTTCGGATGGGCGGAGTCGGTTGCGCCGGGGCGGGCCGCCTGGTTCGGGTTGATCGGGGCGTTTGCGGAGGCGTGGTACGCGAGGACGCCTACCACGACGATCGCTGCGGCGGTGAGTCCGCCCACGATGGTTCCGGAGTTGGACCGTGCCACGTCAAGCCACCCTTCATCACTCCACTACGGGGCGACCGTAGCACTCGGCACGCGAGCACGGGATCGATGCCCGGGCCAGCGGCCGTACGCTTATGGGCGTGCTGCTGCTCGCTCTTGATACCGCTACCCCGGCCGTGACCGTCGCGCTCCACGATGGCCAGGCCGTCCTTGCCGCATCCCACCAGGTGGACGCCCGTCGCCATGGCGAGCTGCTGTTGCCCGCCGTGCACCGGGTGCTCACGATGGCCTCCGTTACACCCGGGGACCTGACGGACATCGTGGTGGGGGTGGGCCCCGGCCCGTACACCGGGCTGCGGGTCGGGCTCGCGACGGCCGCCGCGTTCGGGGCCGCGCTGGACATCCCGGTGCGCGGCCTGTGCACGCTGGACGGCATCGCGTACGCCGCCGGGCAGGCCGGGCTTACGGGCCCCTTTGTCGTCGCCACGGACGCCCGGCGCAAGGAGGTCTACTGGGCGCGGTACGCGGACGCCCGGACCCGGATCACCGAGCCCGCCGTAGACCGCCCGGCCGACATCGCCGACGCGCTTGCGGGACTGCCGGTGGTGGGCGCGGGCGGCACCCTCTACCGGGCGGTGTTCGCCGCGGCGGCCGGTGGGCACGGGAAGCGGGACGCGGGTACGGCCCCTGGGATCGGGAGCACGCCGAGCGAGGTGCCTGAGGTGCCTGACGTGTCTGAGGGGTCGGCGTCGGGAGTGTCGCCGGAGCCCAAGGTGCTGGCGGCGGTGCCAGTGGCGGCTGCGGCGTCGCGAGAGTTGCCCGAGTACCAGTCCGCCGCCGCGCTCGCCGCGCTCGCGGTGGAGATGCTGGCCGCCGGCGAGGAGTTCCTGCCCGATCGGCCGCTGTATCTGCGTCGCCCGGATGCGCAGGTGCCGGCGAACTACAAGGTGGTCACCCCGAAGTGAGCGAAGCGCGCGAGACGGGCGCAGCATCGGAGGGTGCAGCCATGCCGCACACCGCGGGCCGCGTCCCCCGGCTCCGCGAGATGCGCTGGTGGGACATTGCGCCCGTACTCGGTCTCGAACACGAACTGTTCCCCGATGACGCCTGGTCGCACGGCATGTTCTGGTCGGAGCTCGCGCACGCCAGAGGCGCCGGGGCGACCCGCCACTATGTGGTCGCCGAGGACGAGCAGGAGCGGCTCGTGGGATACGCGGGGCTCGCCGCTATTGACGGTACGGGCGACGTGCAGACGATCGGGGCGATCCGGGAATACTGGGGCACCGGTCTCGGCGCGCGGCTGCTGACCGACCTGCTCACGGCCGCCACCGCGTTCGAGTGTCATGAGGTGCTGCTGGAGGTGCGCGTCGATAACGTGCGCGCCCAGCGCCTGTACGAACGCTTCGGCTTCGAGCCCATCGGCTTCCGTAAGGGCTACTACCAGCCGGGCAACGTGGACGCCCTGGTCATGCGGCTGCCCGGCCCCGTGGCCCCCGCCCAGCTCGCGGCCGAGGGCTACGCCGAACCCGTCGCCGACACGCCCCCCGCCACCGATGAAGCATCTGGACCTGTGCCTGCTGGCGCGTCCGGGCCCCCGCCCGAGGACGTGCCCGGGCGCACTGACGTGCCTGGGCCCGCGGGCGCTCACGTACCTGAGACAGCGCGCACGGCGGCGCGAGCGCCGGGGCACGCGACAGCACAGACGGCAGGGCACGAGACGGCAGGGCACGAACCAGCGCGAACGACAGCGCGAACGACAGCGCGAACGACAACGCGGACGACAGCGCCCGAGGCAGCGCCGATAACAGCGCCGACAACAGCGCCGACGACCGCGCTTGAACCAGCGCGGACAACGGTGCACGAAACAGCGCGAGAGACAGAGACTGGTACCCATGGCTGACGCATCCGGCCGCCGCGACGAGCCCCTCGTCCTCGGCATCGAGACCTCCTGCGACGAGACCGGAGTCGGCATCGTGCGCGGTCATACGCTGCTGGCCGACGCGGTCGCCTCCAGCGTGGAGGAGCACGCACGGTTCGGCGGAGTCGTCCCGGAGGTGGCGAGCCGGGCCCACCTGGAGGCCATGGTTCCCACGATCAGACGGGCCCTGAAGGAGGCCGGGGTCGCCGCCCGTGACCTGGACGGCATCGCGGTCACGGCGGGCCCTGGCCTGTCGGGCGCGCTTCTGGTGGGCGTCTCGGCCGCGAAGGCGTACGCGTACGCACTGGGCAAGCCGCTGTACGGGGTCAACCACCTGGCCTCACATATCTGCGTGGACCAACTGGAGCACGGAGCGCTGCCCGAGCCGACCATGGCGCTCCTGGTCTCGGGCGGGCACTCGTCGCTGCTGCTGGCCCCGGACATCACCTCCGACGTGCGGCCGTTGGGCTCGACCATCGACGATGCGGCGGGTGAGGCGTTCGACAAGGTTGCCCGGGTGCTGCACCTCGGCTTTCCCGGCGGCCCGGTCATCGACCGGATCGCCCGTGAAGGCGACCCGAACGCGATCCGCTTCCCGCGCGGTCTGACCGGGCCGCGGGACGCCGCGTACGACTTCTCCTTCTCCGGCCTGAAGACGTCCGTGGCTCGCTGGATCGAGGCGAAGCGGGCCGCGGGCGAGGAGGTGCCGGTCGCCGATGTGTCGGCGTCGTTCCAGGAGGCCGTGGCGGACGTGCTCACCCGCAAGGCGGTGCGCGCCTGCAAGGACAACGGCGTGGACCACCTGATGATCGGTGGCGGCGTCGCCGCCAACTCGCGGCTGCGCGCGATGGCCGCGCGTCGTTGCGAGGACGCGGGCATCACGCTTCGCATCCCACGCCCCAAGCTGTGCACGGACAACGGCGCGATGGTGGCCGCACTCGGCGCGGAGATGGTCGCCCGCGGCCGGGCGGCATCGGCCTGGGACCTGTCGGCGGACTCCTCGCTCCCGGTCACCGAACCGCACGTACCGGCCACCGCCGCGAACGAGCACGGACACTCTCCCGGCCATGGCCACAGCCATGGACCGGCGCAGGGTCACGACCATGACCATGACCACGACCACTTCCACGAGCTGAGCAAGGACAACCTCTACTCATGACCCTCGCGTTGATGTGGGAAGCCCGGGCCGTCGATGGCCGCGGCCCGGAACTACTCGACTGGGCCCGCAGCCAAACCCTCGACCCCGCACCGCTACGCCGGGAGACCTTCCGCGCCCCCGATGACCGTGTCCTGGTCATCACCTGGTGGGACGCGCCGTACGAGGCAGAGCTGCCCGAACTTCCGGACCCGGCCGAAGGGTTGGCGCGGCGGGCCGTGCACCGGTGGCGGTTCGAGGCGGTGGCGGGGGAGTAGGGGCGCATTCGGCCCGGGCGTGTCAGCGGGCTGACTCCTGCGGCGGCCCACCACGCGGGGCGCCACCGCTACTGAGCTGGTCGGCGACGAGAGCGAGCCAGCCGCTGGCGGAGTAGGGGGCTGGAGGGTCAACCTCCATACCCAACTCAGCGAGGCCGAGGGCGTAGTCCGCCTCCTCGATCTCTAGGGCCAGGAGTTCGTGCACCTCTCCCAACAGTCGAGCAACTAGGGCCGCGTCCGTGGAAGCCGCGTAGTCCCCGATGGCGGCCTCGTGGTCCGCGAACTCATCCGGCATGTCCTGGGAGAACCAACAGCCCAGCAACTGCCCGAGTTCCGGAAAGCGGGCGTGCCATTCCCAGTGCGTCTGCGGGCCGCACGGCGGGGGTACCTGGCCTTGCTCGATGCTTTCCTTCAGATGCTCGGCCAGCGTCAGAAGCCACTGTTGGATGTCCCCATTGGGCAGGCCGATGTCGGGCAGCGAGTAGAACTCGCCAAGGCGTACGCGCAGCCTGCCGGGTGGGTTTTCCGCGTACTCACGAAGTTGCCGCTCGGCAAGGGCGAGAGCCCATGGGCGGGTGTGCCATGTGTGGTGCAGATAGGCGGTCAGGGCTACGCTGCGGCGCTCGGCGTCATCGTCGGCCGACTGGCCCAGATAGGCATGTATGAGGTGATCTAACTCGCCATATCGGGCGTCGTGTTCGCGTGGCTTCAGGGACATGCTGTCCTGCTCTACAGGTAGATCGGAAAAGTAGCCTGGACGGTGAAGCCCTGCGAATGGGAGTCGTCCCGCTTGAGGATGACTCGTGCCGCCCGCACCGGCACTGGTCCCCGGCCCGCCAGCAGCATGGCTTGGAGGAGCACTCGGCCGACAGGCTCCTCGCGCGACGGCCAGGCGGCTTCGATGCTCAGCCGTTGGCGGGTGCCTTGCGCCAGCCAACGATGAATGACCTGTTCGTTGCGGGAGACGACCTGCTGGGTGCACCAGTGGGCAGTTTCCCGGTCGGGATAGGTAGCGGACCTGGTGCGCACGGCTCAGCTCTCCTGACCAGTCTGCCAACGGTAGCCGTGGTGCTCCCGCATGTGCCCCGACACCGTATCCGCAATGAGCGGAATCCACTCCGACCACGACAACGTCCCGGACCCCATGCCCTGCTCCTCTTCGAAGAACCACCTCAGCGATGTCTCGTCGTGGAAGAGCGCCAAAGCCTCATGACATTCCCCGACCAGTCCGGGGAGCCGCCATGGGCATGTGGGGTGAAAGTCGTCGATATACATTCCCAGCCCCTCGACCTCGGTGATGTCATCTTCCGTGGCGATGCCGTCCTGGCCGAAGTACGCGTGGAGGAGATGATTGAGTTGCGGGAATCGAAGATTCAATTCTTGACTTGTAGGTACGGCGTTGCGCAATTTGGAAGCGTACCCGATCTCCCAGCTCTCCAAGTAATCAGATATTTCGCCCAGGGCCGCGATAGTGGCTTCGTGGTTTTCCGCTGTCGGCATCCCCCTCAAAGATATACGCTGCATGTTCGGGTCTGACTCAACGATGAGCGCTACCTGACGGACCTGATCTGCGATCTCGCAAAGCGTACGCCCGCCCCGTTCGCTAAGATTCCACGCCGCGCGAATGGTGGGCTGCAAAACCTGGTGCCTCTCTTCGATGAATGAAGGGATGCCTGTATGGTAGCCGAATGCGGAAAGAATAAGATGGGCGCCTGATAGGCGATCATAGTCCATCTCCGTGCATTCATGCATTGATTATTTCTTTTCCTTTGCGCTCGTTGGCGTTGATGTCAATACAGTGAATGGAGGATTCAGGGCAGCGTTGGGGGTGATTCTCACCTGCACTCCATGAGAGACCTTCGCCTTGATATATTTATTTGTCTTTTGGTGACGTGTCCGGTTACTACGACTTCGTGTAACCAACGCTGGGCCGCTTCCAGGTCCTGGACAGAGCGGTCCCAATTATCGAGGCTATCCACGAACATGTCTCGGGCTTCGCCGTTCCATGTCAGTACGACTTTTTCTGTCCTGACGTAGAGCGCGTCCAATTTCTCGGCGAGGTCTTTGAGAATCCCTTCGATTTCTTCGGAGAGTGTCCGTAAGGTTGAGAAGTTAACGACAATGTGCTCTGAGTCTGACATGCTGGCCCTTTCGCTGCTTCTCGGTGGTTGCCCTCCTAGGTGTCAAGTATTCTGCTGCGATATTCTGTAGAAGCACTCCCCGGATCGGTGCGGGTGAGGTCATGCGCTTCGTGAGCGACGTCCATCGAACCTTGCACTCGCTGCAATTTGCGCAATGTGTCAATCTCCTGTGCGGAAAAGCCATCGCTACTCATTCTTACCGCCTCCTCAAGCAGGTACAGGGACGACTTGATGCGCACCAGGTCTTCCGCGACGCCCTGCTGGAATTCGGCATAGGTGCTGGCTGCCGAGCTGCGCCAGCCCGACTCGATGACGTCGATGATGGTCGTCATACGTCTGGCCTGTGTTTCCAGGTAGCTCTGCATTTCGCTTAGATCCCTGGCCAAGCCAGGAAGACCACCATCCGGCACGGCAAGGTCACTCTTATCCATCACGCCTCCTCGAAACGGGGTTGGCTATCGGCCCACGGTCAGGCACTCCCGTAGTCCGGGGGTGGCTGCGCTGGATGCTCCAACCGAGGGGTGCGTCACCGCGAGTTGGCCAGCTGGGGCAGGCAGCTACGAGGTACGAAGACTTCCGTCCCCACCCCGGCGGGCACGTCGGCGGTACTGGAGGACTTGCTCCAGGCAGCTTCTCTCACTTGTCCGCTGCCGTCTGGCGAATTCGAAGGATGAGCAGCCTCCCCTCCAGCGTCCCGATGACGACGTCGCCGGTGGCGGTGGTGACCAGCGACAGGGGAGTGAAGGTGTGGCCGCGGGTGGTGAGGGGGGTGCGGTCGATGAGAGCGCCGGTGGTGGCGTCCACGGTCAGGAGTTCGCCCGCCGCGCAGGCTGCGTAAACCGTCCCCGCGTGCACGTCCACGCCCGCGATGGCGGAAGCGGCCGGCAGGGTCCAGGCCGGTTCGCCGTGCGGGAGCGCCCTACGGGTCAGGCGGGGGCCCGCGGAGCCGTCGGTGCTCAGGATGAGGGCGGAGCCCGCGGTGTCGGTGACGTATACCGCCGGGCCGCCGCGTACGGCCGCCTTCTGGCCGAGCCGGAACAGCGGTTGCAAGGTACCGGGCGCACCCCGCTCCCCAGGGCTCACGCGAACCAGCCAAAGCACCTGACGTTTCGGCAGCCCGTTGTACTCGACGTAATCGATGAGGCCCGGTCTCTTCGCACCGAGTTCGCTCATGCCCTCAGGGCGCGCCGCATCCGGCGCGGGCCCATCCGTGACCACCAGGAAGTACAGGTGCGGCGAGCGGCGGACGGTGAGTTCAGTCCGCGCGTCGTAGTGGCCAAGGGGCACCGCGCCGAGCGGCATGCCGTCCGGGGCGAAGAGCAGGGTGCTCGATGGGGTCCACGAGGGCGGGGCGGGATAGGTCCCGCAGGTGTCGCGGGCGGCCCAGACCCCATCGGCGCGGGCCGCGAACAGTGCCTGGTACTCCAGGCGGCGCTCCTCGCGTAAGGAGCCGTCGGCCAGCGACACCACCAGCACGATGGAGTGCTGTGCGTCGTAGCAGTCGAAGCTCGTGGTGACCCGAGCCGTGAGCTCGTCCGATGCTATGAGGAGTTGCTGGTCTGGGCCGGAGTGTGGGCGGGGCTCGGCTGGCAGCGGTGCTGCCCACAGCAGCTGGCCACTGGGCGACCAGCACTCCAGGAGGTCGTGATCGCTCGCGGCCAGCACTCGGCCATCGGCGAGCCCCTCGACCGCCCACACCTTGCCTCGCTGGCTCCTCGCGAGCCCGGCGGCGCAAGCGAAATCGGCGAGCCCGGTCTGGTGAGTGTCGGCCTCCTCCTCCAGCAACTCCGGCCACTGCCGAGTGGGCGGCTGTCGGACGTCGAAGACACTTGTCTCGGCGGCGAGATCCAGCCAGTCGCCGGAGGCCGGTCGGCGCACGACGCACTCGGAGTAGGTGGCCTCCCACTCGACGGGCGCTGTGAGATCGCTCTCGATGAGGAGCACATCAAGCGTGTCCTCGTCCCGCCAGCACAGCGCAAGCACACCGGCGTCCGCACAGGCCACCTGGGCTCGGCGCCCCGTCTCGGGCTCCACGAGCAGGAGTATGCCGCTCCTCTCGTACTCGTCGATCGCATCATCCGTGCCAATCGCGAGCAGCGGCAGCGCGGGGTGGAAGGCGAGTACGTCGGGGTCACCGTCCGGCGTCTCCACCACGTGCCAGCGGGTCAGGTCGGCACGCTGATAGAGCAAGAGGCGGGTCCGAGGGCGTTGAGGGAGGAGTACCAGCCGGACGCGGGTGTAGGCGCTGCCCAAGTAGCCGACGACGGCAAGCCACTGCCCATCGGCGCTCAGCGCGACGTGACACGCGGAGCCGACCTCGGGAAACAGCTCGTCGGGCAGCATCCGCAGTGGCACGCCATCGGTTGTGGGCGAGGGCTGGTGCTTGGTGTTATCGGCGGTGCGTGATGCCCGGGGTGTGGCGTCTGCGGGTGGGGTCAGGGTCCGAAGTGGCGCGTTCTCGGCCTCGGGTGGTGCCTTGCGCCCGGTGATCTCGGCCTCCGTGCGGCAATGCTGCCGCCCCGCTGCGCCGCTGTTCCGTACCGCTTCGCCGTCTTGTGTCATGTCATGGTCTTGTGCCGCGTCGCTGTCCCGCATTGTGTCGCTCTCCCTAGTCACAGTGCCGTTTCGCGCCGCCCCGCCGTGTGACCTCACCCCGCGCCCCGTACTTACGCCCCCGCCCCGCGCGCCAGCAGGCCATCGATGACCGCGTGCAGGCCGTTCGGTACGTCGCAGACGTTGGCGACCTCGTTCCACTGCGGGCCCAGGGCGGTCAGTCGGGGGAGGGTGGCCGCGTCGTCCGGGGTGAGCATGTCGGGCAGGGGGCGGCGGTGTTCGGCTTCGCCGCCCTCGCTGGCGCGGCGGTCGATGGCGGCGTGCACGGCCAGATCGCCGTAGATGTAGAGCCAGATGACGCGGTACGCACGGATGGCCTCGCGCGGGGCAAGGCCGCATTCGATGGCCGAGTTGACGATCTCCTCCACCATCCACAGCGCGCCCTTGTCGGTGACATGGCCGAGGCCAAGCACCTCCACCACCCAGGGCAGCCGCTGGAGCATGTCGTGGATGTGCAGGGCAATGACGTAGATGCGATCGCGCGGTGCGGTGGGCAGTTCGGGGCGCGGCGCGGATGCGGCCATGCCGGCGAGCACGAGGAGGAGCAACTCGTCCTTGTCACGTACGTGGTGGTAGAGCGCGCGGGGGGTGCTGCCGACCTCCTTGGCGAGGCGGCGCATGGACAGCGCGTGGACGCCCTCTTCCTCCAGGACGCGCCGCGCGGTGGCCACGATCGTCTCGCGTTCGAGGCGAGGTGGCCGCCCCACGGCTCGTTTGGCTTGCACTTCGCTCACCGGCTCATCCGCTCCTCGCTCACCGGCTCATTGTCCACCGCCGCCCCCGCGGCAGTGTGCGTGGTGGTCGAGAACGCCGCGCGGGGCCGTAGGCGGGGTGGGTGCTGCGGGCCCCTGTAGTTTTTCCACGCGTGTAGTAACGTGAGTTGCTGATGGCATGCCGGCCGCATGGCCGGCTCAAGTCCCCTGCCTGGAGAGTGGGTTGTGGCAATAGACAACAGTCCCGATAGCGGGACGCAGCGGCGCACGGGCGGACCGGAGCAGCGCCACCGAGGGATGTTGGCGGTGGTGCTCACCGTCCAGTTCCTGGTGTCGCTCGATCTGTCCGTAGTGAATGTGGCGCTCCCTGACATACGTTCCGACCTGGGCTTCACCGCCGATGACCTGCTCTGGGTGGTCAATGCGTACGCCCTCGCCTTCGGCGGTTTGCTGATGCTCGGCGGGCGGCTCGCCGACATCGTCGGCAGGCGGCGCACGCTGACCGTCGGGCTCGCCGTCTTCGGTATCGCCAGCCTCGGTGGCGGCCTGGTCAGCTCGCCGGGCGGGCTGATCGCCGCCCGTGCGGTCCAGGGCGTGGGAGCGGCGGCGCTCGCGCCGGTCGCCTTCGCCCTGATCACCGTCACCCTCCCGGCGGGCCCGGCCCGCTCTCGGGCTCTGGGTCTGTGGGGGATGGCGGGCGCGGCGGGCGGCGCGGTCGGCGTACTCGCGGGCGGGCTGCTCACCGAAGGGGCGGGCTGGCGCTCCGTCCTCCTGATCAATGTGCCGCTCGTGCTGCTCGCACTGGCCGGAACACGCCGTTGGGTGGCCGCTGATCGTCGCACCGGCGCTGCGCCCCGGCTCGACCTAGTCGGGGCCGCGCTCATCACGCTGGGCATGACCGCGCTGGTGTTCGGGCTGGCGCGCACCGAAACGCAGGGCTGGGCATCGGCCACTACTCTCGGCACGCTCGCGGGGGCGGTGTTGCTTATTGCGGCGTTTGTCGTGGTCGAACTGCGGGTGCGTCAACCGCTGCTACGCATAGGCCTGTTGGCCAACCGGCCGGTCTTGGCCGCCAATCTCTTCGTCATGCTGCTGTTCTCCGGCCAGTTCGCCGCGTTCTATTTCCTGTCGCTCTACACCCAGCAGGTCCTCGACTATTCACCGACCGAGGCCGGCCTCGCCTTCCTGCCCTTCTGTATCGGCATCGTCATCGGCTCGGTGCTCGCGACCCGTACGGTGGCCACCCTCGGCACCCGCTGGTTGCTGGTCATCGGCGGGGCGTTGGGTGCCGTGGGCTTTGGCTGGTTCTCGCTGGCGATCGCCGCTGATGGCACCTTCTTGAACTCCGTTCTGGGCCCGTCCCTGGTCGCCAGCGTGGGCGTGGGAATGTGCTTCGTACCGCTGGGCACGGCGGCCACTTCCGGCGTCGCTGCGGCCGAGGCGGGCATGGCCTCTGGGCTGCTCAACAGCTTCCGGCAGATCGGCGGTTCGCTCGGCCTCGCGGTTCTGGTCGCCGTCGTGGCACGGGCCACCGACCGGGCGGCCGGTGCCCCCGATGCGCGGCTGGCCACCGGCTACGCGACGGCCTTCGCGGTCTCGGCCGGGCTGCTGGCCGCGGCGGCGCTGGTCGCGATGGCCCTGCTCCGCGACCGGAGAACCGCGCTCCCAGACCTAGGCCAGCGCCAGCGGCCACTTTCAGCCGAGAGGGCCAAGGAGGGCGTTACGGCAGGGCCCGCGCGGGGCGCCCGATCAGCATCGCCGGTGCCCCCGCGACCCGAGTGAGGAACACCGTCGCCGCCCCCGACCCCTGCGGCCTGACCTTCTTGCGCAGCTCCTCCGGCGTCACCGGCGACCCGCGCTTCTTCACCGTCAGCACCCCGATGTCCCGCTCCCGCAGCAGCGCCTTGAGTCGCTTGACGTTGAACGGGAGCACATCGGTGATCTCGTACGCGGTCGCGTACGGGGTCGGCACCAGGTCATCGGAGGTGATGTACGCAATCGTCGGGTCGATCAGCCGGCCGCCGACTCGCTGCGCCACGTCCGCGACCAGATGGGCCCGGATCACCGCGCCGTCCGGCTCGTACAGCCAGCGGCCCACCGGGCCCGGCGCGGGGTCCGGCAGGTGCGCGCCGGTCAGCGCGGCGCCGCCGGGCAGCAGCGTCGCCCGGCGGGCGCCGGGGGCGGTGCCGAACCACAGCACGGCCTCCTTCACGTCACCGCCGTCCGAGATCCACTCCGCATCGGCGTCCTCGGGAATCGCCTCGTGGGGCACCCCGGGCGCGATCTTCAGCGCCGCATACGGGGCGCCGCGGGCGGCGCCGATGGCCCAGGACAGGGGCGGCGAGTACGCCTCGGGGTCGAAGATCCGGCCTCGTCCGCCGCCCTGCGAGCCGCCACGCCCCTTCGCCGTACCCCGGCGCGCGGGGTCGGCGAAGACCGCGTCGTACCCCTCGGTGCTGGTCTCCCGAACGTCGGCGCACCGCACCTCGATGAGTTCCGCCAGGCCCAGGGCCTCCGCGTTGGCGCGGGCCACGGCGCAGGTCAGCGGGGAGCGATCGACGGCGAGTACGGACACCCCGGCCCGTGCCAGTGCGATCGCGTCACCGCCGACGCCGCAGCACAGATCGGCCAGCCGCCGCACTCCGAGCGCCGCGAACCGGCTCGCCCGGTACGTGGCCACCGAGGCGCGCGTGGCCTGTTCGACGCCGTCGGGAGTGAAGTACATCCGGTACGCATCGGCCTCGCCGAACTTCGCCACGGCCCGCTGCCGCAGCCCGGCCTGCCCGATCGCGGCCGAAACCAGCTCGGCCGGATGGTCGCGGCGTAGCCGGGTGGCGGTCGCCAACTCCTGGGCGGGGTCGAGGTCGCGGAGCGTGGCGAGCAGGGCCTGCCCCTCATGGGTCAGCAGGGCGGGAAAGGCCTCGACGGGCAGGGTGGTCGCGCTCACCGGCCCATTCTCGCAGCGCCCACCCTCCGGGGCCGCCGCGGGCTGCTGCAGGCTGCCGGGGCTGCCGGGGGCGCGCTCGCACCCAAGGCGGCGCGGGCCGCCGCGGCGCGCGCCCCGACGTGTCAGCGGGTGCCGCACGTATGCCGGTCCCAAGGCCCCGCGGGGGGCCGCTCGGGGCCTCCGACTTGTGCGCCGCGTTGGCACTCCGCTTGACCGAGTGCTAACCGCGTCCTAGTCTCAGAGCTGGCACTCCGCACCAAGGAGTGCCAGAACACAGCGACGGGCAGATCCGGCACCCGCGACGACGGATCTACCAGGTCGCCACCTCAGACAGTTAACCCCGTGAGATCTCCGAAGGGGGAGGTCGGATCGTGACGACCGCCAGCTCCAAGGTTGCCATCAAGCCGCTTGAGGACCGCATTGTGGTCCAGCCGCTCGACGCTGAGCAGACCACGGCCTCAGGCCTGGTCATTCCGGACACCGCTAAGGAGAAGCCCCAAGAGGGCGTCGTCCTGGCCGTGGGCCCGGGCCGCTTCGAGGACGGCAACCGTCTTCCGCTCGACGTCTCCGTCGGTGACGTTGTGCTCTACAGCAAGTACGGCGGCACCGAGGTGAAGTACAACGGCGAGGAGTATCTCGTCCTCTCGGCTCGCGACGTCCTCGCGATCATCGAGAAGTAATTCACCCAGTTTTACGTGACCCGCGCCCCGGCCTCCCGTGTCTGAAACACCCGGGCGACCGGGGCGCGGTTCTTTTGGAGAGGACTTAAGGCAACCATGGCGAAGATCCTAAAGTTCGATGAGGACGCCCGTCGCGCCCTCGAACGCGGCGTCAATCAGCTCGCTGACGCCGTCAAGGTGACGATTGGCCCCCGGGGCCGCAACGTCGTCATCGACAAGAAGTTCGGCGCCCCGACCATCACCAACGATGGTGTCACCATCGCCCGTGAGGTCGAGGTGGACGACCCGTTCGAAAACCTGGGCGCCCAGCTCGTGAAGGAGGTGGCGACCAAGACCAACGACATCGCGGGTGACGGCACCACCACCGCCACCGTGCTGGCCCAGGCGCTGGTCCGCGAGGGCCTGCGCAACGTCGCCGCCGGCGCTTCTCCGGCCGCCCTGAAGAAGGGCATCGACGCCGCGGTCAAGGCGATCTCCGAGGAACTCCTCGCGACCGCCCGCCCGATCGACGAGAAGTCCGACATCGCCGCCGTCGCTGGGCTCTCCGCCCAGGACAAGCAGGTCGGCGAGCTCGTCGCCGAGGCGATGGACAAGGTGGGCAAGGACGGTGTCATCACCGTTGAGGAGTCCAACACCTTCGGTCTTGAGCTCGACTTCACCGAGGGCATGGCCTTCGACAAGGGCTACCTGTCCCCGTACATGGTGAGCGACCAGGAGCGTATGGAGGCCGTCCTCGACGACCCGTACATCCTGATCCACCAGGGCAAGATCGGTGCCATCCAGGACCTGCTGCCGCTGCTTGAGAAGGTCATCCAGCAGGGTGCCTCCAAGCCGCTGCTGATCATCGCCGAGGACGTCGAGGGCGAGGCGCTTTCCACCCTCGTCGTCAACAAGATCCGCGGCACGTTCAACGCCGTGGCCGTCAAGGCCCCCGGCTTCGGCGACCGCCGCAAGGCCATGCTCGGCGACATCGCCACCCTCACCGGTGCGACCGTCATCGCCGAGGAGGTCGGCCTCAAGCTCGACCAGTCCGGCCTGGATGTTCTTGGTAGCGCGCGCCGCGTGACCATTACCAAGGACGACACCACCATCGTGGACGGCGGCGGCAACTCCGACGACGTCAAGGGCCGGATCAACCAGATCAAGGCCGAGATCGAGTCCACGGACTCCGACTGGGACCGCGAGAAGCTCCAGGAGCGCCTCGCGAAGCTGGCCGGTGGCGTGTGCGTGATCCGCGTCGGTGCGGCCACCGAGGTTGAGCTCAAGGAGAAGAAGCACCGTCTGGAGGACGCCATCTCCGCGACCCGCGCCGCGGTCGAGGAGGGCATCGTCTCCGGTGGTGGCTCCGCGCTCGTCCACGCCGCCAAGGTGCTGGAAGGCGGCCTGGACAAGGTGGGTGACGAGGCCACCGGTGTCGCCGTCGTCCGCCGCGCGGTCGTCGAGCCGCTGCGCTGGATCGCCGAGAACGCTGGCCTTGAGGGTTACGTCATCACCTCCAAGGTCGCTGACCTGGAAAAGGGTCAGGGCTTCAACGCCGCCACCGGCGAGTACGGCGACCTGATCAAGGCCGGCGTCATCGACCCGGTCAAGGTCACCCGCTCCGCCCTGGAGAACGCCGCGTCCATCGCGTCGCTGCTGCTCACCACCGAGACCCTGGTGGTGGAGAAGCCGGCCGATGAGGAGTCCGACGCGGGCCACGGCCACGGCCACTCCCACTGATCTTCGGATCAACCCGGCACCACGCAAGAAGCCCGGCCCTCCCACTTCCGTATCCGTGGGGGGCTGGGCTTCGGCGCGTCGGCGCGTCGGCGGACCTCAGCGCCTCGGGGCAGGCGCTGACGTACGAGGATCGCGCGTGATTCGCCATGCCCCTGACAGCCTTAAGCCATCAAGGACCCGTTGAGGCCCCGTCGATGACCGGATCTAGCGCGGCGCGTAGCGGCGTCCCGTCTTGGTCGATACGCGGGCCAGCGCCCCGCGCGGCGCGAGCCTGACGAGCCCGGTCAGGGCCTTGTACCGGGGGTCCGGCACCGACAGCGTCTTGCCGCGCGCCAGGTCTTTCAGCGCAGCCTCCACCACCCGATCGGCGTCCAACCACAGCCAACCCGGCACATTGTCGGTGTCCATCCCGGCCCGCTGGTGGAACTCCGTCCGCACGAAACCCGGGCACAGTGCCATCAGCCGCACCCCGGCGGCGCTCAGGTCGCGGGCCGCGCCCTGGGTGAACTGCACGACCCACGCCTTGCTCGCCCCATAGGTGCCGCGAGGGACGAACGCCGCGACCGACGCCACATTCACCACCCCGCCGCGCCCCCGCTCCCGCATGGGCGTCACGGCCGCGCTGGTCAGCCGCAGTACGGCCTCGCAGTGCACCTTCAGCATGGTCAACTCGTCCGCGAGGGGAACGTCGAGGAACTGCCCCTTGTTGCCGAATCCGGCGTTGTTCACCAGCAGATCGATCGGCTGCTTGCGATCGCCGAGCCGCTGCTCGACGGCCGTGATGCCCTCTTCCTGGGACAGATCGGCGGACAGCACCTCGACCTCGACCCCGTGCTGGTCGTGCAGCTCGGCCGCCTGCTCCCGCAGCCGCCCCTTGTCCCGCGCCACGAGCACCAGGTTGTGCCCGGCACCATGCCCCTGGGCCTGCGCTGTGCCCTGCGCGGCCAGCCGCCGCGCGAACGCCGCGCCGATGCCCGCCGTCGATCCCGTGATGAGTGCAGTCGTCATACGCGCACGCTATCCGGCCACCGTACGTCCGTAGGCAGCGGCGGCCGGGTCGGCCGAGTCGGCCGGTTGGGCGGGCCCGCACCTGACCTTCCCGCCCCTCGCTGCACCACCACCACGTCAACACGGCGCCCACTGCGGCGTTTCGACCCGAGCGAGGGCGCTGCACGGCCCGTAGCCGGCCCCGTGGCGCCGTGCAGTCCCGCCGGCCGCTGCGCGGTCCGCAGGGCTCCGCGCGGCTGCGTACGGCCTTATCGGGTGTCGAGGCGCTCGTTCGCGCCGGTACGCCGTAGCGCCTTCTCGTACGCCTCCGGGTGCAATGCCTCCCCCGCCGCCAACACCCTTGGCAGCAGCGCCGGTTCGGTGGTGAGGGCGCGGAACAGAAAAGAGACCGTGACTTCGTGCTCGGGGCGGTACGCGATCTCGATGCCGTCCCCGGCCGTGATCTCACCGGGCTCGATGACGCGTAGGTACGCGCCGGGCAGGGCGACCTGCGTGAATCGCTTCACCCACCGCTGCTCAGCCATGAAGCCCGCGAACGTACGGCACGGCGTGCGCGGCGAGGTTACTTCCAAGAGCAGGTCAGGACCGATCCGCCAGCGCTCGCCGATCAGCGCACCGTTGACGTCGAGCCCCCTGGTGGTGAGGTTTTCCCCGAAGGCGCCCGGCGGCAGCTCGCGGCCGAGCTCGCGCGCCCACAGATCGAGGTCTTCGCGCGCGTACGCGTAGACGGCCTGGTCATTGCCGCCATGGTTGCGCAGGTCGCAGACGGAGTCTCCGGCCAACCCGCTGGCGCCGATGCCCTTGGGGCCCGGCGCGCTGACGGCCACCGGGCCCGTGACGGGTTGTTTGCGGATGCCGGTGTAATCGACGTCGGTGTGCTCGGTAAGTTCGGAACGGCCGAGGTTCAGCGAGAGCAGCAGCATGGCCGCACGGTAAGCGATCGTCCCTCAAAGCGTCGAGCGAAATCTTACGTTTTCCCCCAAGGGTCGCTTATGCTCAATGCATGATTGAGGCTCGTCATCTCCGGGTACTGCGTGCGGTGGCCGCTACCGGTTCTTTCTCCGCCGCCGCACGTGATCTCGGCTGTACGCAGCCCGCCGTCAGCCAGCAGATGAAGGCGCTCGAACAGGCCGCGGGCACAGCCCTGTTGGTTCGTATGGGGCGCGAAACCCGATTGACCGAAGGAGGCCGCGCCCTGCTCCGACATGCTGTCGGCATCCTGGCTGGGCTGGCGGCTGCCGAGGAGGAAATCGCGGCGATCGCGGGGCTGCGCGCGGGACGGGTGCGGCTGGTGTCCTTTCCCAGCGGCAGTTCCACTCTGGTGCCGACCGCCCTCGCCGAACTGCGCGCGGCGCACCCCGGCACCCAGGTCTCGCTGGTGGACGCCGAACCGCCGCGCTCCGTGGAACTGCTCCGCGCGGGCGACTGCGAAATCGCTCTGGCCTTTCGTTACCCGATGTCCGGGGCCGGTGCCGGGGCCGCCAAGGCAAACGCGAAGGCGAACGAAGACGGGAGCGCGAACGCAAACGGGTGCGCGGGCGCCGAGTCGGAGTGGAGCGACCTGGCGGTACGGCCGCTGTTGACCGACCGGCTGGTCGGCCTGGTCCCGGAGGGACACCGGTTTGCCGACGCGTCGGTGGTGGGCATCGGCGAACTGGCCGAGGAACCGTGGATCGCGGGCTGCCCGCGCTGCCGCCGGCAGCTGGTCGAGGTCTGCGAAGAGGCGGGCTTCACCCCACGCATCGACTTCGCCACCGATGACTATCCGGCCGTGATCGGCCTGGTCGGCGCCGGCCTAGGGGTCGCTGTGCTGCCCGAACTCGCGCTGGAGTCGGTACGTATCAAGGGCGTACGGACGGTACGCGTCGAGCCCGCCGTAGAACGGGAAGTCGTGGCGCTCACCCTCCCCGACCTGACCCGAGTCCCGGCCGTCGCGGCAACGCTGGACCGCCTGGAACTCGCCGCCAAACGCTAGCCAGCCGGCTAGTCGCAGCTAGTCAGCCGCAGCCAGTCGGCTAGCCGCAGCGCAGTCGCACGCCTCACTCGCTCGTACCCCCCATGCGCGCACTGCGCGCACGTACGCACCTCCCGCGCGCATCGCCTGTTCCGCGTTACGCCGATGGGGTGAGGGGGTAGTCGGCGCCGATGCGGGCGGGGCTGGCTGGCCCGCTGGCCCGGCCGAGGATGGCGGCGGAGGGCCCACCCGGGGCGGTTTCCGGCAGAAACGCCAGGTAAAACGTTTTTCCGGCCGTGGCGAGCTAGCGGTTCGGCACCGTGCCCGACGCCGCGATGGCGCGGTGTCGCGCCCGACCCATCAGTTCCTCGCGCTCGTCCTCGGTCAGGCCGCCCCACACGCCGTAGGGCTCCCGCACCGCGAGCGCGTGTGCCGCGCACTGGGCGCGGACCGGGCAGCGCATGCAGACTTCCTTGGCCGAGGTCTCGCGGGCGCTGCGCGCCGCGCCGCGCTCGCCCTCCGGGTGAAAGAAAAGCGAGCTGTCCACGCCTCGGCACGCGGCCAGCAGCTGCCAGTCCCACAGGTCGGCGTTCGGTCCGGGAAGGCGGGAGAAATCTGCCATTGCTATCCCCTCGGAGGCGAGCTGTTGCGGACGTGTTGCCCGGGGTCGTACATCTGCTGTGTAAGCAGATGTAAATATGACTCATTGCGAATCTAGCCATAGACGTCGCCAAAATGAAGTAAAACCGGCCAAATAGGGCAAAGGGCCGGAAGGGGTGCGGTCCTGCTGGCAGCGCTCGGAGCGTGTCCGCTCCCTCACGTAGAGTGCCGAAGGCGGCCGTCTCGGCCCGTAACTCTTTCGGGTGACCGTCGTTGAATGTGCGAGGCGGTTGATGAATGAAGCGCACGGGCAGATGTCCGACGGGTCAACCGCTTAGGTGACGAAAAGTACCCAGCCTGGAGGCTCAAGGTGACGCGCATTAGCTGCGGATGGCGGTCATGACTTCCGTCCTCGTCTGCGACGACTCCCCGCTTGCCCGAGAGGCGCTGCGCCGCGCGGTAGCGACCGTGCCCGGCGTCGAGCGTGTGACGACGGCGGCCAACGGCGAGGAAGTCCTCCGCCGCTGGGGCGCCGACCGCTCGGACCTCATTTTGATGGACGTACGAATGCCGGGGCTCGGCGGCGTCGAGACCGTGCGCCGCCTGCTGTCCGCGGACCCCGGGGCCCGCATCATCATGCTGACGGTCGCCGAAGACCTGGACGGGGTGGCCCTCGCGGTGGCCGCCGGCGCCCGCGGCTACCTACACAAGGACGCGTCCCGCGCAGAGTTGCGGGCCACCGTGACCCAGGCGCTCGCCGATCCGACCTGGCGGCTCGCGCCGCGCAGGCTGCGATCGGCAGAGATGGGCGCGGCTCCCACGCTCACCGCTCGGGAGATCCAAGTCCTTGAAGGCATGAGTCACGGCCGCTCGAACGCCGAGATCGGCCGCGAGCTGTTCCTCTCCGAAGACACGGTGAAGACACACGCCAGGCGGCTGTTCAAGAAGCTCGGCGCCTCCGACCGGGCCCACGCCGTCGCGCTCGGCTTCCGCTGGGGCCTGGTCCGCTAAGGCGCCTGTTGTTGCGTTTCATGTCCCGCCTGCCTCTCGCCCACGGGGCGAACGACGCCGGCCGCACCCCGGGCCGCGGATGTCGGAGCGCGTGGCGGTGCGGGCATGACGCTCCCCGTCCGCCGTGGGGTGGGCGGGGCGGTGCCGG
The DNA here is from genome assembly GCF_014203645.1 of Streptomyces zagrosensis. Lineage (GTDB taxonomy): Bacteria > Actinomycetota > Actinomycetes > Streptomycetales > Streptomycetaceae > Streptomyces > Streptomyces zagrosensis. Next base: position 60,142 of record NZ_JACHJL010000025.1, read on the forward strand.
AGACCGGCACGTTCGGTACCGATTTGGATGCATCATGAGGCGCGACCCGCGAGCGTGTGACCAGCGAAGAGCCCGAAGATACGGGCCACGGTGCGCCGTTTGGCGTGGCAGATGTGGCGGCGGCTTGTGTCGGTTCCGCTCGCGCTGCCGCATCCTTGAGCTATGGAGTTCCTCGGGGACGGCTCGGGCAGGCGTGAGGGGAGGGCGCACGAGTTGAGTGCGAACGCACCCGCTTATAACGCTTCGACGTACAACTATGGGCGCGGTGCCGCGGAAGCTGCGGCGCCAAGGCACCATGGACCGATGCGTGACGACGAGAAGCCTGGGTCAGCTGTGGCCACGGGTCGCGGCGAGATCGGCGCTCTCGTCCGACGCGCCACCGAGGGGGACGAGCGAGCCACCCACGATCTCCTCGCCCTCGTACATCCGCTCGCTTTGCGCTACTGCCGAACCAAGCTGTCCCGGCTGCCGGGGGACGCCCGGCATTTCGTGGACGACCTGGCGCAGGAAGTGTGCCTCGCGGTGCTGTGTGCGCTGCCGCGCTACCGCGACACCGGCAAGCCGTTCGAGGCGTTCGTGGTCGCCATCGCCGCCCACAAGGTCGCCGACCTTCAGCGGGCCGCGATGCGTCGCCCCGGCAGCACGGCCGTGCCGTCCGACGAGATGCCCGAGCAGCCGGACGACTCGCTCGGCCCCGAGGAGCGGGCGCTGCTCAGCAGCGACGCCGCGTGGGCCAAGAAGCTGCTCGCCAACCTGCCCGAGCATCAGCGAGAGCTGGTGCTGCTACGGGTTGCGGTCGGGCTCACGGCGGAGGAGACCGGGCAGGTGCTCGGCATGTCGCCGGGAGCTGTCCGGGTCGCCCAGCATCGGGCGCTGAGCCGGCTGCGGGCGCTCGCCGAACAGTAGGGCTGCGCGCGGCGGGGTCGGCGGCTGCGGGCGAGGCCGCGCGGCCCGGCGCGGGGTGCTCGGGCTGACCGCTTGGTCGGCCGCCGCCGCCGTTCCCACGCCGAGGCCGCTTGCGTACCCGGGCCGCGATCGGCTCAGGGCTGGGGCGGCCGGCTCATGGGACGTAAGTCCGGTGAGTGAAAGGTCGGATGGCCTCGATGTGGAATGTGGGGGTCTGCTACGCCTTGTGAGCGGAATGAGGCGGGTGCCGAGCCCGTTAGCATGGGAGTCCGCGCCGAGGCAAGACCATCTGGAAGGGTGTCATGACTGACAACGTCGACGGAGTGCCTGAGAAGTTCGCGATGCTCGGGCTGACGTACGACGACGTGCTGCTGCTGCCGGGCGCCTCCGAGGTGCTGCCGAACGCGGTGGACACCTCGTCCAGGATCTCGCGCAACGTACGAGTCAACATTCCGCTGCTCTCCGCGGCGATGGACAAGGTCACCGAGTCGCGGATGGCGATCGCGATGGCGCGCCAGGGCGGCGCCGGGGTGCTGCACCGCAACCTGTCCATCGAGGACCAGGCCAACCAGGTCGATCTGGTCAAGCGCTCCGAGTCCGGCATGGTGACCGACCCGATCACGGTGCGCCCCGACGCGACGCTGCATACGGCGGACGCGCTGTGCGCGAAGTTCCGCATCAGCGGCGTACCGGTGACCGATGCGGCGGGCAAGCTGCTCGGCATCGTCACCAACCGGGACATGGCCTTCGAGCTGGATCGCAGCCGCCAGGTCCGCGAGGTCATGACGCCGATGCCGCTGGTCACGGGCAAGGTGGGGATCTCCGGCGAGGACGCGATGCAGTTGCTGCGCCGCCACAAGATCGAGAAGCTGCCGCTGGTCGATGACGCGGGCACGCTCAAGGGCCTGATCACGGTCAAGGACTTCGTCAAGGCGGAGAAGTATCCGCACGCGGCCAAGGATGCCGAGGGCCGGCTGGTCGTCGGTGCGGCGGTCGGCGTGGGCGACGAGGCATACGACCGGGCGCAGGCGCTGGTTGAGGCCGGGGCCGACTTCCTGGTGGTGGACAGCGCGCACGGGCACAGCCGGGGCATCCTCGACATGATCGCCAAAATCGCGTCGAACGTCCGGGTGGACGTGGTCGGCGGCAACGTTGCGACGCGCGACGGCGCGCAGGCGCTGATTGACGCCGGCGTGGACGGCGTGAAGGTCGGCGTGGGCCCCGGCTCGATCTGCACTACCCGGGTGGTCGCCGGGATCGGCGTACCGCAGGTCACCGCGATCTACGAGGCGGCCCGCGCCTGCCACGCGGCGGGTGTGCCGCTGATCGGCGACGGCGGACTGCAATACTCCGGCGACATCGCGAAGGCGATTGCCGCCGGTGCCGACACCGTGATGCTGGGCAGCCTGCTCGCCGGGTGCGAGGAGTCGCCGGGCGAGATGGTCTTCATCAACGGCAAGCAGTTCAAGTCCTACCGGGGCATGGGCTCGCTTGGGGCCATGCAGTCGCGCGGCCAGGGCCGCTCGTACTCCAAGGACCGCTACTTCCAAGACAACGTCCTGTCCGAGGACAAGCTCGTGCCCGAGGGCATCGAGGGCCAGGTTCCCTTCCGCGGTCCGCTCTCCTCGGTGGCCCACCAGCTCATCGGCGGGCTGCGCGCCTCGATGGGGTACGTCGGCTCCGCCGATGTGACCGAGCTCAAGGAGAAGGGCTGCTTCGTCCGCATCACCGCCGCGGGCCTGAAGGAGAGCCACCCGCACGACGTGCAGATGGTCAACGAGGCCCCGAACTACTCGCGGCGCTGACCGCGCTGGACCAGCGCGGCCGGTGGTCGGGCGCCCGGCGTTGCCGGGCCCGGGGCCGACTCGGCTTGGCTTGGCTTGGGATGGATCTCACGCAGGTAACTCGTCGCGGAGTGAGCGCGCGCAACATCGAGTGCGCCCCCAGTGTTCCCGGTCGGGGATACTGGGGGCGCACTCCGTAGGAAGGGCCACACAGTGACTGAGATCGAGATCGGGCGCGGCAAGCGCGGTCGCAGGGCGTATGCGTTCGACGACATCGCCATCGTGCCGAGTCGGCGCACCCGAGACCCGAAGGAGGTCTCGATCGCCTGGCAGATCGACGCCTACCGTTTTGAGCTGCCATTTTTGGCCGCCCCGATGGACTCGGTCGTCTCGCCGCAGACCGCAATCCGCATCGGTGAGCTGGGCGGGGTCGGCGTGCTCAACCTCGAAGGGCTGTGGACCAGGTACGAGGACCCAGAGCCGCTGCTCGCGGAAATCGCCGAGCTGGATGAGCGCACCGCTACCCGGCGGCTCCAGGAGATCTACGCGGAACCGATCAAGGAAGAGCTGATCGGGCAGCGCATCAAGGAGGTGCGGGACTCCGGTGTCGTGACGGCCGCCGCGCTCTCGCCGCAGCGCACCGCGCAGTTCTCCAAGGCCGTGGTGGACGCGGGCGTGGACATCTTCGTGATCCGCGGCACCACCGTCTCGGCCGAGCACGTCTCGGGCGCCGCCGAGCCGCTGAACCTCAAGCAGTTCATCTACGAGCTCGATGTGCCGGTCATCGTCGGCGGCTGTGCGACCTACACCGCAGCCCTGCACCTGATGCGCACCGGCGCGGCCGGGGTGCTGGTCGGCTTCGGCGGCGGCGCCGCGCACACCACTCGTAACGTGCTGGGCATCCAGGTACCGATGGCCACCGCGGTCGCCGATGTGGCCGCCGCGCGTCGGGACTACATGGACGAGTCCGGCGGCCGGTACGTCCACGTCATCGCCGATGGCGGCGTCGGCTGGTCCGGCGACCTGCCCAAGGCCATCGCCTGCGGCGCGGACGCCGTGATGATGGGCTCCCCACTGGCCCGCGCCACCGATGCGCCGGGCCGTGGCCACCACTGGGGCATGGAGGCCGTGCACGAGGATGTGCCGCGCGGTAAGCGGATGAACCTGGGCGCGGCCGGCACCACCGAGGAAATCCTGCTCGGCCCCTCGCACATCCCTGACGGCTCGATGAACTTCTTCGGCGCGCTGCGCCGCTCGATGGCCACCACCGGATACTCCGAGCTCAAGGAGTTCCAGCGGGTGGAGGTGACGGTGTCCCCGTCGCAGCACGACAACCGGTGATGCGGCGGTGACAAGGCCGCGCCCCTGACCGGGGCCGGCCCAGGCGCCTTGACGGCCCGTGCCCCGTGCGGTGGGGGTGCGGGCCGCTGTGCGTGCCCCCGTGCCCGAGCAGCTCAACACAGCGCCGCGCCCCGCCGGTTGACTTCGGCGGGGCGCGGCGCTGGTATCTGGTGTCGCTGGTGCGTCAACCCGCAGCTCAGCGGTTGCCGATCTTGTGCGCCGCGGCGTAGGCGGCGACCGGGGACAGCGCCATGAAGATGTACGTCATGGCGTCGGCGTCTTCCTTCCAGCCGTCGTACAGGTCGCCGAAGTGGTCGAAGAAGAACTCGTTCGCGGACGGGACCTGGCTGCTGTCTCCGCCCAGGCGCTCGACGGCGTTGCTCGTGAAGTCGTTGGCGATCAGCGCGTAGCCGTACATCTCCCCGAGGAAGATGGCGATGAGCGCGAACACCGCGCCGATGATCCACAGGCCCTGGTTGCGCCCGCCCAGCTTGGCCACCACGGCGCCGACGAGGGCGCCGAGCGCCACGCCCGCGTAGGCGAAGTTGGTGATCTCCGGCTGCTGGCCATCGGTGTCGGCGAGCGCGCTCAGCAGGAAGGCGTAGAGCAGCGCGCCGACGAGGGCCGCGCCGATGCCGGCCACGATGGCGAGGCCGACGCTGCCCTGGGGCGGGGCCGGGGCCGGCGGTGGCGGGAATCCGCCCCCGTACTGGGGCTGCTGCGGCTGGCCGCCCTGCGGGGGCTGCTGCGGGTAGCCGTAGCCACCCTGCTGCGGGTACCCGCCCGGCTGCTGGGGCTGCTGGGGCTGTTGTGGCTGCTGCCAGGGCTGGCTCATGTGATCCCCCGGGGATGAAGGTGTGTTCGACCGCGCTCCGGGGACAGAAGTATGTGGAGAGCGGCAGGTGTTTTTCGAGCCACAAACTAACAGCTGGGCCGGATGCTCCGACAAGCTGAAGAGTTGACCGTGACATGGCTGGGACGTACTAGAGACAACCCGGTCCGCTATATGCCCATTCGGCGCTGTTGGCCGTGACGAGATGGAGGACGGCCAGCGAGGCGTACGGACGCGGGCAGCGGCGGGCCGGCACTGGCCGGGCTGACGTGCGGGAGCCGGAAAGCGGGCGTCAAGCCGAGATAAGAATCCGGCATAGGGAATAATCTCATCTTATGGCGCAAAGCAAGTCGTTCAGCGGACGTGACATGGGCATCGACCTCGGCACCGCGAACACGCTGGTGTACGTGCGGGGCAAGGGAATCGTGCTCAACGAACCATCGGTCGTCGCCGTCAACACGGTCGATGGCGCGGTGCTGTCAGTGGGGTCGGAGGCCAAGCGCACGATCGGCCGAACGCCATCCAACATCGTGGCGGTCCGCCCGCTGCGGGACGGGGTCATCGCCGATTTCGAGATAGCGGAGCGGATGCTCCGGCACTTCATCAAGAAGGTCACCGGTGGACGCAGGTTCTCGCGGCCCCGGGTGGTGATCTGCGTGCCCTCCGGGATCACCGGCGTCGAGCGACGCGCGGTGATCGAGGCCGCGTCCCAGGCTGGAGTGCGACAGGTGCACCTGGTGGAGGAGCCGATGGCGGCGGCCATCGGAGCGGGGTTGCCGGTCAGCGAGCCGACCGGCTGCATGGTCGTGGACATCGGCGGCGGGACGACCGAGGTCGCCGTCATATCGATGGGCGGCATCGTCACCGCACGTTCGGTGCGCATCGCGGGTGACGCGATGGACGCGGCGATCACGGCGTACGTGAAAAAGACGCACGCCTTGGCGATGGGTGAGCGCACTGCGGAGCACCTGAAGATGGCCATCGGTTCGGCCGCGCCCACTGCCCACTGGTCGGCGCAGGCCCTGGACACGCTCGCCCAGCGGACCGAGCCCGACGTCGAGATGTCGGGCTCGAAGGAGTGGGAGGCCGCCCTTGAGGAGGGCGATGCGGAGCGTAAGGAGGCGCTACAGCCGCCGGACCGGTGCACGGTGCGTGGCCGGGACTACGCCAGCGGCCTGCCCAAGACGCTGGAGCTGACGGCGGAGGAGGTGCGGCATGCACTGTCCGAGCCGGTGGAGGCGATCATCACCGCCGTACGGCAGACGCTGGATGAGACGCCGCCGGAGTTGGCGGGCGACATCATGGACCGCGGTGTGATGCTGACCGGCGGCGGGGCGCTGCTCCGCGGGCTCGATGTGCGGCTGAGGCAGGAGTTGGACATCCCGGTCCTGATCGCCGATGACCCGCTGGACTGTGTGGCGGTGGGCACCGGACGGTGCGTAGAGAACTTCGGCGCGCTGCGGAACGTGCTGGACGCGCAGCCGCAGCGCACGCTCCAGATGTCCCGGGTCTGAACCCGTCAGGGAGTGCGCCTACGCGCCCGCACGTTCGTGCGTTCGTGCGTCCGTGCGTCCGTACGTCCGCACCCCTGCAACACGGCCGCGCTGGCCCTTGCCGGCCCTCGCCTTGCTGCCGGTCGGTCGGGCGGTCTGCCGGTCTGCCGGTCTGCCGGTCTGCCGGGCGGGCGGTCGGGCGGTTTACAACCGGTAGGCCGTGCCCGCCGGGCTGGCGCCCCTGGTGTCCAGCAGGAGTTGGGCCTTGGCCGCCAGGCCCTGGAGGTCGTACGTGCGGTGTTGCTGAAGCAGCACGGTCAGGTCCGCGCTCGCGGCGGCCTCGTACAGCGAGTCGGCGCGCGGTACCGGGCGGCCGAGCACGCGCCACTGCGGTACGTGCGGATCGTGATAGCTGAGCTGCGCGCCCAGCTCCATCAGACGGGAGGCGATCTCGCGAGCGGGAGAGCCCTCCTGGTCCGCGACGTCGGGCTTGTAGCTGACGCCGAGTAGCAGCACGCGGGCGCCGCGCGCCGACTTTCCGTGCTCGTTCAGCAAGGTCGCGCAGCGCTGGGTGACATAGCGCGGCATGCGGCCGTTGACCTCCTGAGCCAGCTCGACCATCCGCAGTGGGTAGCCGATGGTGCGCCCCTGGTAGGAGAGGTAGTTGGGGTCGATGGCGACGCCGGGGCCACCGACGCCGGGGCCGGGGCGAAACGCCTGGAAGCCGAACGGTTTGGTCTCGGCGCACCGCACCACGTCCCATAGATCGACGCCGATGTCATGGCAGAAGACGGCCATCTCGTTGACGAGCGCGATGTTGACGTGCCGGTAGTTGCTCTCCAGGACCTTGACCGCCTCCGCCTCGCGCGGGCCGCGGGCGCGCACCACCTTGTCCGCGAGCCGCCCGTAGAAGGCCGCGGCGGCTTCTGTGCAGGCCGGGGTGAGGCCGCCGATGACCTTGGGTGTGTTGGTGTAGCCGTACGAGCGGTTGCCGGGGTCCACCCTGCTGGGGGAGTAGGCGAGGTGAAAGTCGCGGCCCGCGCGCAGCCCTGAGCCGCTTTCGAGGATCGGCCGCAGGAACTCCTCGGTGGTGCCGGGATAGACGGTGGATTCCAGAAGCACGGTGGTGTGTGGGCGCAGCCGGGTGGCCAGCGTGCGGGCGGCCTCGCCGACGGCGCTGAGGTCCAACGTCCGGTCGGGGCCGAGCGGCGTCGGTGCGCAGATGACGGCGGTACGCACCCGGCCGAGTTCGGCGGAGTCGGTCGTCGTACGGAAGCCGCCGGAGATCATGCGCCGAATGCCGGCCGCTGACAGCGGGCCACCGCCGGGTTCGTGCTGTGTGGAGCCGGCGCCGGTGCCGGCCCCACCGCCAGGGGGACGGCCAGCGGCGAGTTCCGCGACGGTGCGCGGGTCGGGGTCGTAGCCGATGGTGGGGATGCGGGCGGTGGTCGCGGCCTGGGCGAGGGGGAGGCCGAGGTGGCCGAGTCCGATGACGGCGAGATCTGCGGGCATGGAGGTGCCGCCCTTCCTTCCCACGGCGATGTCGGATGGCACGAAGTCAGACTAAGCGGAAATATGACCCATAGTGAGGATTGGGTGAGGGGCGCGACGCGGTGTTGCCCGGGCGGGGTGCGCACGGGTGTTTGAACGGTGCTGCGTGGTGCTGCGCGTGCTGCGGGGTGCCGGACCGTGCTGCGTCGTGCTCAGGGCTTCTGCTGGCGCTTTGGTGCGCCTGCCGTGTCGGGTTACGGGCGCGGGTGGTGTGGGCCGTGCGGTCGTGGTCACTCGGGTGGCGCGGGTGGCCGTGCCGGTGGCTGAGGTGGGCTGCCGGTCGGCCCGGCTGACTGGCTGACAGTTGGTCTGGCTGGCTGGCTATCTGGCTGTTCATGGTGTGTACGGTCAAAATCATTCATAAGTGAGCGTGACCCCGATCACAGTGGGAGGCACTGGTGAGGACAGCGACCCTGGGACCGGCGGAGCGCGCCACGGCGCTCGCCCAGTTGGCGGAACGAGAACTGGATGTGCTGGTCATCGGCGCCGGAGTAGTCGGCGCCGGCACCGCACTCGACGCCGCGACCCGCGGCCTGACCACCGGCCTCGTCGAGGCGCGCGACTGGGCGGCGGGCACATCGAGCCGATCCAGCAAGCTGATCCACGGGGGGCTGCGCTATCTGGAGATGCTCGACTTCGCCCTGGTACGCGAGGCGCTGAAGGAGCGCGGGTTGTTGCTGGGGCGGCTCGCGCCGCACCTGGTGAAGCCGGTGCCCTTCCTGTATCCGCTCCAGCACAAGGGGTGGGAACGGCTGTACGCGGGTTCGGGCGTGGCCCTTTACGACGCCATGTCGGTCTCCTCCGGGCACGGCCGCGGGCTTCCCATGCACCGGCATCTGTCGCGGGGCCACGCCCTTCGGGTGGCGCCCTGCCTGCGTAAGGACGCACTGGTGGGCGCGTTGCAGTATTACGACGCGCAGATGGACGACGCGCGCTACGTCACCACCTTGGTACGCACCGCCGCCTCCTACGGTGCCAAGGTGGCCAACCGCGCTCGCGTGGTGGGCTTCCTTCGCGAGGGCGAACGCGTCGTGGGCGCCCGGGTGTGCGATGTGGTGCAGGGCGGCGAGTTCGATGTGCGGGCCCGGCAGGTGGTCAACGCCACCGGCGTATGGACGGACGACACCCAGGCGATGATCGGAGAGCGCGGCCAGTTCCACGTCCGCGCATCCAAGGGCATTCACCTCGTCGTACCCAAGGACCGCATCCACTCCACTACCGGGCTGATCCTGCGCACCGAGAAGAGCGTGCTGTTCGTCATCCCCTGGGGCCGACACTGGATCATCGGCACCACGGACACCGACTGGGACCTGGACAAGGCCCACCCGGCGGCATCCAGCGCCGACATCGACTATCTGCTCGAACACGTCAACTCGGTCCTCGCCACCCCGCTGACGAGGGACGACGTAGAGGGCGTTTACGCCGGGCTGCGCCCGCTGCTGGCCGGGGAGTCCGACGCGACCAGCAAGCTCTCGCGCGAGCACACCGTTGCCCACCCGGTGCCGGGCCTGGTCGTCGTCGCGGGTGGCAAGTACACGACGTACCGGGTGATGGCCAAGGATGCGGTGGACGAGGCCGTGCACGGGCTCGATCAGCGGGTCGCGGACTGCGTCACCGAGGATGTGCCACTGGTCGGGGCGGAGGGCTATCACGCGCGCTGGAACGCCCGCGCGGTCATCGCCCGGCGCACCGGGCTGCACGTGGCCCGGGTGGAGCATCTGCTCAACCGGTACGGGTCATTGGCCGAGGAGGTCATCGAACTGATCGCGGCCGATCCGCGCCTGGGTGAGCCGCTGCCGGCCGCCGAGGACTATCTGCGGGCCGAGGCCGTCTACGCCGCTTCGCATGAGGGTGCCCGGCATCTGGACGATGTGCTGACCCGGCGTACCCGCATCTCCATCGAGACCTTCGACCGCGGCACCCGCAGCGCACGCGAGGTGGCCGAGCTGATGGCACCGGTCCTTGGCTGGGACGCGGGGCAGGTCGAGCGGGAGGTCGAACATTACGCGAAGCGGGTGGAGGCCGAGCGGGAGTCGCAGCGTCAACCGGACGACCTGACGGCGGACGCCGCCCGGCTGGGCGCGCCGGAGATCCAGCCGCTGTAACGGCGCGGGGCGCGCGGGCCCCGGGGCGTCCGGTGACGGGCGTGGCCGTGCGGTGCCAGTGCCGGTGCGGGTGGGGCGTGGGTGGTGTGCGGTGCAGGGCGGCGTGGCCCAGGGGTGGCGCGCGCGGGCGCTCGTTGGCCGAACGATGGCCGAATTTCTGAGGAACGATGGCGGAATGGCGGGCTCGACGCGACGTCAGGCCCGAGCCGATCGTCCCTGCTGAACCGTCGGTGGCGGGAAACGATTGGCCATGTCCACATCCCGTATGGTCGCTCGATACTCCCTGACGCGACCGGAGTGAGCTCGTTCGTGCGCTGGGCCGGTACTTCCCCTGGTCTGTAGATGAGAGACAATGGACGCTCTGCCAGGGTGGGTTGATTGCAGAGGGGACGCATGTCGGAGGCGGAGCAGACGCAGGGCAAGACTGGGCGCCTCCTCGCTGGGCGGTACCGGCTCGGCGAAGTGCTGGGCCGGGGCGGCATGGGCACCGTCTGGCGGGCTCGCGACGAGACGCTGGGCCGCACCGTCGCGGTGAAGGAACTGCGCTTTCCGTCAAGCGTGGACGAGGACGAAAAGCGGCGTCTGATCACCCGTACGCTACGTGAAGCCAAGGCCATCGCCCGGATTCGTAGCAGTGGTGCTGTCACGGTGTACGACGTCGTTGACGAGGACGACCGGCCGTGGATCGTGATGGAGTTGATCGAGGGCCGGTCCCTGGCGGACGTGGTACGCGACGATGGCGCGCTCAGCCCGCGCCGGGCCGCCGAGGTCGGGCTCGCCGTGCTCGACGTGCTGCGCGCGGCACACCGCGAGGGCATCTTGCACCGCGACGTGAAGCCATCGAACGTGCTCATCGCCGACGACGGCAGAGTGGTGCTGACCGACTTCGGCATCGCCCAGGTGGAGGGTGACCCGTCCGTCACCTCGACCGGGATGCTGGTCGGCGCCCCCTCGTACATCGCGCCCGAGCGGGCCCGCGGCCACAAGCCCGGACCGCCGTCCGACCTGTGGTCGCTCGGCGGCCTGCTCTATGCGGCGGTCGAAGGCGTCCCCCCGTACGACAAGAGCACGGCCATCGCGACATTGACCGCCGTGATGACCGAGGCGCTCGATCCGCCGAAGAACGCCGGCGTACTCGAAGAGGTCATTTACGGGCTGCTGGCCAAGGACCCGGCGCGCCGGCTGGACGACGCGGGTGCGCGGGCGATGCTGACCGCCGCGGTCAACGCGCCAGACGACCGGATCGCCCGCCCCGCGGCGCCCATGGAGCCGACTCGCACCATGCCGCTGCCCTCGGCGCCCGGGCCCGTGGCGCCGCACACCACGCGCCCCGTGCACCGCAGCGAAGCGGCCGGGTCGGCGCGGCCGGCGGGGCGCCCCAGCGGCCTGCTCGGCGGTGGCCGGTCTACGGGCCGTACGGCCGGTGTTGCCGGGTCCGCCGGTGGCGGGGGTGCCCGGTCCGCACCGCACTCGGACGCGACCACGCCGCCCAGACCGCATGGTGTTCCCGGTGCGCCGCCCGCGTCCGTGCGGGGTGGCGGCTCACGCGCCTCGATCACGGACGTCGTGCCCAAGCGCACGCTCGTGATCGTCGTGGTCGTCGTGCTGCTCGCCGTGCTCGGCACGGCGATCGCCCTGGCGCTCAGCGGTGAGGGCGACAAGGGCGAGCAAAGCAAGTCCGGCGCGCGCGCGTCAGCTTCGAGCGGTGCCACCGGTGATGACACGGCAACGGGCGACGACGAAGGCAAGACCGGAGACGGCGACGCAGGTGACCAGTCGAGCGCTCAGCCCACGGGCGGACAGAACTCCGCTGACCAGGACGACAAAACTGACAAGGACAGCAAGGACAGTAAGGGCGACAAGAAGAACAGCGGCGTACCCGCTGGGATTCCGCAGGGGTACGAGCCCGTCAGCGACGGCAAGTTCCACTTCGCCATGACGCTGCCCAAGGGCTGGGAGCGCCGCCCGATACCGGGCTACAGCGGTGGCGGTGTCTACAGCGCGAGCGGCGGATTCCCGCGCGTGCAGGTTGACTTCAACGCCAAGCCGCTGCCCAACGCCGCCGAGGCATGGCGCGGCGCGGAGCCCGGCGCGTCCCGCACGATGAAGGGCTACCGCGGCCTTGGCATCCACGCCGTCACCGACTGGAAGGGCTATCCGACCGTCGCCGACTGGAACTTCGAGCGCGACCAGCGCGGCAAGACGGTCCGAGTGCTCAACCGTGGCTTCAAGGTCGATGCCAAGCGCGGTTACGCCGTCATGATCACCTGTGAGAAGGGTGCCTGGGCGGAGCGGGAATGCCGCACGCTGCGCGAGGTCGCATTGCGGAGTTTCGCCCCCAAGGAGTGAAGATCTTCGCACGGGAGGGTGCAGCCCCCCAGCCCCGAGGACTGAGCAGCACCGGGTCGGGACAGAGGCCACATAGCAGCGGTCAAGTAGTCCGGGACAGACGTCACGTGGTCCGGTAAAGCGGCCATGCGGTCCGAGAGAGACCGAGCGGACTCGGCCGACCAGTCGGCACAAAGCGAGTTGGGCACGTATCGTGAGAACTCGCGGCCGTAGGTAGCTGTAAAGCGCAAAAAAATGACCGGATTTGACGGTTACGTGCGGTGAGCGTTGGGCGAATCGCGCGCTTGGGGAGGCGTCGTGGACGACTACGCGGGTCGGGTGCTCGCCGACCGCTATCGACTGCCGCTGCCACCCGCCGACGAGTACGAATTCGTGGAGACCCGTGCTTTCGACACCTACAGCGGCCAGGAAGTGCTGGTCAGGCAGGTGCCGCTGCCCGAGGTCGTCGAAGCGGAGATGGTCGGCGACGGCCCGTCCTACCGGGACTCAGGCGCCGGGCCAGCGGGTGGATATGCGGCGCAGGGGGCATATAGCTCATACAGCTCATATGGTTCGTACGGCTCCGATGACGGGCGGCCGGGCGGCGGGCAGGACACACGCCGCCGGGCGATCCAGGGCAGCGGGCTGGGGGACCCGGCCGTACGACGCGCGATAGACGCGGCCACCGCAGCCGCGCAGGTGCCCGACCACCCCCGGCTCGACCAGGTTTTCCATGTCTTCGCCGAGTCCGGCAGCCTGTGGATCGTCAGCGAACTGGTTCCGGCCCGACCGCTGGCCGCGCTGCTGGCCGAACGGCCGCTCAGCCCGCACCGCGCGGCGGAGGTCGCCGCCGACGTACTGACCGCGCTGCGCGCCCTACACGCGCACGGCTGGACCCACCGCAACATCACCACCCGTACGGTGCTGGTCTGCGACGACGGGCGCGCGATGCTGACCGGCCTGGCGGCCGGCGCGGCCGAGGAGGCGCTCTGCGGCTACGACCCGGTGCCGGAGGCGCTGCGCGCGGCGCGCGCCCCTCAACCGAGGTCACCGTTCGACGACGCTGGTCTCGACCCGGGCGCCGGGTATGAGACGCCCGAGCCATGGGCCGGGGGCGGGGCCGGAGCAGGTGACGCCCGGGTGGATGTGGGCGCGGTGCCCTCCCCCCGGCCGGGCACGGGCTCCGATGCGCTACGGGACATCCACGCCGACACCGGACCGGGCGCGGGCGGAGGGCTAGCCGCAGGTGGGGGATCAACCGCGGAGCGGCAGGTGGGCGGCGGTGCCGGCCGGGACCTCGCGGCCGAGCGTGCCGAACGCGAACGCGCACGCGCACGCGAATTCCGCCCCGGCCCCGAACCGGATGCCGCGGCTGCTGGCGCTGGCGCGCTCCCGGCGACTCCGGTGGTGCGACGCGGCCCAGCGGGCCCCGTTTACCGGAACCAGGAGCCGGCGGGCAGGCTTCCGTTGCCACGTAACGGACACGGTGGTGTCAAGGCGGGGCCCGCCGCGAGCTTGGGCACAGGTGCGAACGGCGGCCCGGGTAGCGGCGTACGAGCCGGTGATGCGGGTGGCGGCGCGGAGCACGCGGGACAGGGCGCGCCGCTGCGTGCGCCGCGCGCCGGCGCCATCGCCGCCTACCGCGCCGGAGCGCAAGCCGCCGCGCGCGGGTCCGTCGAGGGCGGACCTGCTGAGGGCGAACCCGTCAAGGACGGACCCGCCGAGGCGCCACAAACTCACGTGCGCGCCACTGGCTCTCACGCCACCGGCCCAGGCGCCACCGGCCCCTACGCCGCAGAACCCGCCGACGAGCACACCGACGAGCACACCGAACGGGCCGGCCAGGACTGGTCCAGCGACGACCCGCCGCGCGAGCACTGGGCCGACGACGGCCGGGAGCTTGCCGACACGCCGCCACTCGGCGCGGCCGGTGGTGGTAGTGACGCGGGAGGTTACCGCGGGCCCGACTCCGCGCTCGCGGCCGAGCGGGCACGGCAGGCACGCATCGTCGTGGTCGGCGCGATCACCGAGCGCTGGGCGCCCGAGCAGGCGGGCCCGGTCTACGAGAACTGGCGCCTCGCGCCCCCCGTTGGCCCCGCGGCCGACCTCTGGGCCGTTGGCGCGCTGCTGTTCCGCGCGGTGCAGGGCCATGCGCCCTACCCGGAGGAGAACGCGGCGGAGCTCGTACAACTGGTGTGCGCCGAGCCGCCCGCATACGCCGAAGAGTGCGGCGCGTTGCGGCCCGTGGTCGAGTCGCTGATGCGGCAGGACCCCACCGAGCGGCCGGACTTCGAAGAGTTGCGCGGCTGGCTGCGGTCGCTCATCAGGTCCGCGCCCGAGCCCGACGTCGGCAGCCGCACGGTCATGGTGCCCCCCACCGGGCCGAGCGGCCCCGCCGACCCTCAGCGGCTGCCCATACTGCGCCGCCGCGGCGAACTGGTGCGCCGCCGGCGCCAGGCCGCGACCCTGCACGGGCGGCACCGGCACAAGAGGGGCAAGCTACCGCGCGTACCGCGACAACACCACGAGCACCAGGAGCCGCCACCCCGCCAGGAGAAACACCTGCGTCTTGAGTCCCACGAAGCCGCTGCGCCACGCGGGGCGGGTGAGCGCGGCCCCCGCAACCTCGGCCGGTGGCTCGTGGTGCTGGTCCTGCTGATGCTGGCGGCTGCGGTGCTGTACGCGATGGTGTTCATGCCCGAGGCCAAGAAGGACGAGGGCGCGGGCCGCGGCGACTCGGTCAGCTCGGGCAGCGGCACCCCGCAACGGACGGTCGGGGCCGGCGATGGCAAGGGTGCTGGCAACGCGGAGGGCAAGAACGGCGATCGGCAGCCGCAGTCCACGGACCCGACCGGGCTCGCCAAGGGCTTTGCGCTGCGCAAGGACCCCGAGGGCTTCCAACTCGCCGTGTCCGATGGCTGGCAGCGCCGACAGCCCAACGGCCGGGGCCAGATCCGCTATCTGGGCAACGACTGCGAGCTCATCGTCGTACCGGGCCGGGACAAGGTCGCCGAGTACGGCAGCGACCCGATGAAGTACCAGCAGGTCCTGGAACCGGAACTCGCCCCCTTCCGCAACTCCGAATGGGCATCGGCCACCGGGCTGCGCCGAATCGATGTGGGCGAGACAGCGATGGCCGAAGGCGCCTTCGGCTGGAACGACAGCAGCGGTCGCAAGGCGTATGCCCGTAACCTCGCCATGATCATCCAAAACCGCTACCACATCGTCCAGGTCATCGGACCGGACAACCAACGCCGTGCGGTGGACCGCTACTTCGACCAAGCGTCGGCCAGCTACCGCTCCACCCGCTGAGGTCAATCGTCCTTCGGCGTCGCGTCGGGGCCCGGTGTGACGCCGGTACTTGGTGTCGTGTTGGCACCCGGTGTGGTGTTGGTCGTCGGTGTGGCGTTGGCGGTTGGCGTGGCGTTGGTAGTTGGCGCGGAAGAAGGCGTGGGTGTGAC
Organism: Streptomyces zagrosensis; assembly: GCF_014203645.1. Taxonomy (GTDB): domain Bacteria; phylum Actinomycetota; class Actinomycetes; order Streptomycetales; family Streptomycetaceae; genus Streptomyces; species Streptomyces zagrosensis. Next base: position 75,943 of record NZ_JACHJL010000025.1, read on the forward strand.
AGGGGGCTCGGATGCGGCAGGGGTGCCTGGTGAGGCGGTTGCGTCCGGCGGGGTGTCGATACGGAGTTGAGCGCGGCCGATGTCGAACATCTTGTCCTGTTCTGCCCGGTGCGCGGTGGTGTCTGTAGTGCCTGTGGTGGCTGTGGTGGCTGTGGTGTCTACGAAGAACTGGTAAACGCGGTGATCGGCGCCGGGGACGAACAGTTCAACGCGGCGGCGTATCTCCTTCTTCCCCCGCCAGCGGTAGTCGAGCTCGATCCAACGGGCCTGCGCGCCGTACCAGTCGATGGAGTGCCTGCGGGTGTGCACGTCCTCCATGGAGGAGTCCTTGGTCGTGCGGTACCAGGTGATCTGCTTCTCCGATGCCTCGGCCGCCGTCGCGCCCAGGCCGGTGTCGCGCTTGAGGCCGATGGTGAAGGCGCCCTTGTCGCCCCCGGTCCAGTTGGCCTCGGTGTCGTTCTTGTCCCCGAGCCGGTAGCCGTTCGGCAGTGGCACCGACGCGGTCAGCGGCTCGTGAGCTTGCAGTCGCCAACCGGCGGGCAGCGCCGGGCGCCCGGGTTGGGCCGATGGGGCCGTGGGGGTGGGCGTCGGCGCACCGGTGGGACTGGAGCTCGCCGTGCTGGAGGGCTCGGCGCTGGCCGCCGGTGGCGCGGTGGCCGCATCGTCGCTTAGCGGCCCCTGGATGAGGAAGACGCCCGCTCCAACGACCAGTACCAGCGCCCCCAGCGCGCCCAAGGCGACCTTGGGTCGGACGCTGCCCAGCGGTCCGCGCTTGCCGGCCCCCGCACCACCGTCGCCCGGTGTCGCAGCGTCGCCCACCGCCCGGCCGGTGCGAGCGCTCGGGTACGGCGCCGGGCCGCTCGCGCTGACAGGCCCGCCCGCACCCGTACGGCCCGACGCGGGCATCGGCACGGCCGCAGGCAGCGCGCCGGGAAGCGCCACACTCGGGTGGCTCACTTTCGGGTGGCCCATGCTCGGGCGGCCAGTTCCGAGGGCGGGGGAGGCGTCCGGTGGCCCGGCCGTGCGGCCACCACTCGCGACCGGTGCATCGGACGCGGGCCTGCCGAGCCGGGGCCCGCCGGGCGCATCGGGTGCCGCGGGCCCGCCGTGGGCGTCGGGGCAGCCCGGGGCTGGGGGACCGCCGTCGTCTGTTGGCTGGCCGGTTGGTTGCTGCTGGCCGGGGTGCGGGGACTGGCTGGGCTGATGGGACTGATGGGACTGGCTGGGTTGGTGGGTTGGGCTGGGCTGGTCGGTGGTTCGGTGGGGGTGGTTCTGGGCCGGCAGGGGGCGGGTGGCCTCCGGGCCCGGTTTCGGCTCGGGGCTGCCGCGGTCCAGGGCGCGGAGTTGCAAGGTGTCCATGGACGAGGGGCTGCCGGCCTGCCGCGCCCCGGGCGCGGCAGCCCGGGGCGCGGAGGCCCGCTGCGCGCCGGTCGCCCGCTGGGGCGGCTCGGCCGCTCCCGTCTCCGGGGCCCGCGGCGGCACCGGCCCGGTCGGCGCGCCTCCCGGTGGGCCGGCTTCCGCTTCCGCTGCCGCTGGCAAGGCCGTCTGCGATCGCGCAGCCGACAGGGCCGACGACGCGGGCGGGGCGAGGGCGGCCGCGACCGTCCGCAAAGCCGCCTCGACCTCCTCGGCGCCGGGCCTGGCCGCCGGTTCCCTGGCCAGCAACCGTCCGACCAGTTCCGTCAACGGTCCGGTCCGCACCGGCGGACGAGGCTGCGCACCGAGCACCGCCGCCAGCGTTGCGGCCTGGGTGTCGCGGCGGTACGGGGTGACGCCCTCCAACGCGAGGTAGAGGACGACGCCGAGCGCCCACAGGTCGGCGGCCGGCTCCGGTGCGGCCGATGTGCCCCCTAGCCGCTCGGGGGCGATGAACTGCACCGCATCGATGGCAGCCCGGCCGTCCGCCGATGCGGCGTACCCGGCGGGCTCTTGTCCCCCCGCTTCCTTATCCTCCGCCGTGCCCTCGCGCCCCACCGCGCCCAGCCGCGCCGGCGCACCGGCCCCCGGCATCGCTTGGTCCACCGCGTGCACCATGCCGAAGTCGGTCAGCACGACCCGTCCCGCTCCGACGACCTCGACCTCCGGGCCCGTATCGGCTCCGGCTCCTACTCCGACCCCTGTTCCCGCTTCGGCGTTCGGGCGGACCATCGCGGGCGCCGTTCTGCCGCGTCCGAGCAGGATGTTGCCGGGCGTGACGTCTCCGTGGGTGATGCCTGCCGTGTGCGCGGCGCGTAGTGCGCTCGCCACCGCGAGCCCGATGTGGGCGACCTGGCGTACGCCAAGCGTGGCCCGCCGCAATGTCGCCGCGAGCGAGTCGCCGCGTATCAGCTCCATCACGACCCACGGGCGGCCCTCCACGGTCAGCACGTCGTGGACGGTGATGACGCAGGGGTGCTCGATGCGCGTCGCGGCGCGTACCGCGTGCCGCAACGCGTCGTAGGCCCGCGCGCGCTCAGTGGCGGGGAGCGTGGCGGGCAGCCGAGGCTCCTTGACGGCGACCTCGCGGCCTACGAGTTCGTCGGTCGCCTGCCACACGGTCCCCAGCGCGCCATCGCCGAGATGATCGCCGAGCCGGTAGCGCCCGGCCAGTAGGCCCTGATGGCGAGGTCGCTCCGGCCCCCGGCCTGGCCCTCGCCCCGCGGCCTGCCCGCTCGGCGGCTGCTCCCCCGACATCGCGTCCTCCCCTCCATGCGCCATGTCGTCCATCATCGCGCGAGGTTGGGACGTGCGCGGCGGGAGGGGGCGGATCAGGGACGAATATCAGCGCAGTGCGCAAGGGCACCCCGGTCGGGGTTATCCGGAGCGCGTAATTCCGGACATGATCGGTCATCGCACAACGTTCCGGCGGTGGTTGACGTGTGCGGACAGTGGCTGGAGGCGGGTGCGGAGAAGGCGGACAGTTGGGCCCAAAGTTGCACGTGGGTGAGGAGGAGCGGGGGCAGGCCCGGTGTGGGAGTGAGCGCGCGTGGAAAGGACGGTGGGTTCGGGCGATGTCGTCACTGAGCGTTGATACCGGGTTGTGTCCTCGGCGTGACTCGTTACGCGGGGGAGTCGGCTTCGCCCTCCGGTACGCTCCGTTGGATGCGAGCTGTAGTGAAGCGCGATGACCCGGGGCAGGCCACGATGGAGGCTCCGATGTCGTATGCGTTCCCAGCTCGCGCAGGGCGCGGGGCGCTGTTGGCGCTCTGTTCGACTCCCCGCAGCGCGCGTCGCACAGTATGCACCAGGCCTACTCCTTGGCGCTGGAATATGCCGGAAGCGCTTGGCGGGGTGACTGTACGTCAACCATGCTGTCTCGTAGCGGGATCACGTTCCGTGATCCCGGAGAGACGCGAGGCGATGTGTCCGCCGGTTCGGATGGTGTGAGCGGTGCAGGTGCTTCAAATGCAGATGGAGGTCCGGCCGGACCCGGCCGAGGTGAGTCGGGCTCGCCGATGGGCACGCTCCCGGCTCGCCGGTTCGGGAATGGCAGTAGACGAGCCATTGGCGGAGACGCTCGTCCTGCTGATCTCGGAACTGGTGACCAACGCCGTGGTGCACACGGGGTGTCCGGCGGTATTGCGGATGCGTTTCCCCGCGCAGTGCGGTGCGGCGGACGAGGACGCGGTCGGGGACGCGGATGGCGGCGCGGATGGGTCTACGGCCGGCGCTGGTGGCGAGCCGACGGCCGGGGCTGTCTCGGACCGCGGTGCGGGGGGCGCGGCCGGGTCCGCCGCCCAGGCAGGCCCGGATTCGGCTGCTTGGGGTGAACGGGACGCAGGGGGTGTACAGGGTGCCCGGGGTGCACAGAGTGCGCGGGGTGAACACAGCGCGGGCGTACGGGCGGTGCCGGGCAGCGGCGTCGAAGTGTCGGCGGTGGAGACGGTGCGGGTGGAGGTCATGGACGCCAGCAGCTGCCCTCCCAGGCCCCGGTGCGCCGATGGCGATGACACCCATGGGCGCGGCCTGGAGCTGGTGGACGGCCTCGCAGACCGCTGGGGCTGGAAGTCGGAGGGAGGCGGCAAGAGCATCTGGTGCGAGGTGGACCGCCAGGGCGCACCACCGGCGCACGCGGCGCATCCCTCCCAAGAACCGGCTGGTCATGCCGCTGAGCAGGTGGTGGGTGGCGCCGAGTCGGCCGCGAGCGAGGCTGTTCCGGCGGTGAGCGGCGCTGAACCGGCCGCGCACGGCGTGGAGCGGAACGCCGATGGTGGTGCCGCGGCAACGGGTGATGCGAGTGGGGCCGGCGGCGAGCCTGGGCCCGGCGTGGTGTCGGCGGGGCCCTCCACAACGGTTGTAGCCGTACGGCGGAACGCACCGCTGACGGGCGAACGAGACGTACCGCTAGCAGGCGCGTGCACCTCTCGCCGCCCAGTCGCGCGCCGGGTGTGAATCGGTTAGTCCAGACCGGGTGTTGACGTGACGTGTCCGATTGATCACTCTTAGGTGCAGCGATGCGCCGTGAGGGGACGTCGAGGGAACCTCGTGCCTGTGGGTGCGTTCCTCGGCGAGTGCGGATCGCGGTTCGGCGCGGCAACAGGGCGGCGGCGCCGGAGGGGCTGGCGGTGCGCGATGCCGTGCTCGGGGCGCGCATGGTGCACCGCCACGCCACTTGTACGCCGGGGCACGCGCCGTGCCCTGTACGCCGCCGTGCGGCCCTGTGTCATGCGGCTCCGTGCCCCGTTCGCCGCCGTGCGGCCCTGTGCCATGCCACGCCGTGCGCCCCGTGGCACGCCGGCGCGGGACCTTGCGTGGGTGGCGTGCCCATGCCGGCCCACGGGGTTCGACCAGTCGATCTGCGGGGGCAGTCAGTCGGCCACGGCCTCGATGAGTGAGTACGGCGTGGCCTCCGCGAGCGGCGTCACCGAGGTGAGGGACAGGCCCGCGCGGTGGCACACCTCCTCGAAGTCCTTACGGGTGCGCTCCCTACCGCCCACGTTCACCAGCATGTTGAGGTCGCTCAGGTAGGTGATTCCGCCATCGGCGGCGTGGGATTGCGCGGTGGTGGTCACGACGTCGGGCAGCACGGGTTCCACGATCAGGACGCGACCGCCCGGCGGTAGCACCTCGCGGCAGTGGCTCAGGATCGTGACCGCCTGTTCGTCCGTCCAGTCGTGCAGGACGCTCTTGATCAGGTACAGGTCCGAGCCCTTGGGGACCGACCGAAAGAAGTCCCCGGCGATCAGCGAGCAGCGTTCGGTGAGCCCGCGTTGCTGGAGCTTCTCCGGCGCCTGGGCCAGGCCATCGGCCGTGTCGTAGAGGACACCGGCGAGGGCCGGATGCGCGTCGAGTATGCCGGCCAGCAGGGTTCCGTCGCCGCCGCCGACGTCCGTGATCGTGGTGAAGCGTCCGAAGTCGAAGGCGGACGGCAGCGCGGCGGCGGTTTCCCCGGCGGCTTGACTCATCGCCGCGTTGAACACCAGGGATAGCTCCGGGTGTTGGGCGAGATGGGTGAAGAAGTCCGTACCGAAGACGGTGTCGAACGCGATATCGCCGGTGCGGATGCTGCCGTCCAGGTGTTCCCAGGCCCGGACGAGCACCGGCTCGGTGAGCAGCCGCACCAAAGACGTGAGCGAGTCGGGGCGCTCGGAGCTGAGGAGTGCGCCCGCGGGGGTTACCGAAAAGGTGTCGGGGGTGTGTTCTTCTAGTAGGCCGAGGCCGGTCAGGGCACGCAGTAGCCGGGTCATGGGCTGGTGTTCGGCTCCCGCGTCGGCGGCCACGTCGGCGGCCCGGCGCTGTGCGTCACCGATCAGCTCGACCACTCTCAACCGCGCGGCGGCGCGCAGGGTTTGGGCAGCCATGCTTCCGAAGGCGAGCCGGACGATCAGTTCGCGATCGGCCATGCCTGCTGCTAGGACATCGGTGTTGGTCATGGGTGTGCTTCTTCTTTCGTGTGTGGGGCAGGTGCGGGAGCCGGGGCCCGCGGCCGTGCGCGAGGCGGCGTGGGTGGTGGTGTGCGAGCCGGGGCCCGCGGCCGTGCGTGAACCGGCGTGGGTGGTGGTGTGCGAGCCGGGGCCCGCGGCCGTGCGTGAACCGGCGTGGGTGGTGGTGTGCGAGCCGGGGCCCGCGGCCGTGCGCGAGGCGGCGTGGGTGGTGGTGTGTGCGTGGCAGGTTTCTTCGGCGTATTCCTGGGCTAACCGACCGACGTCGCTCCACTGGCCAGGGCGCCCGGTGTGCACCCGGCGAAGGCCAGTACGTCGCGGTGGAGATGAGGCTGATCGACGTACCCGCACGCCAGGGCGACATCGGTGGCGTTCGCGCCCGCGCAGAGCGCTCGGGCGGCGTGGTCGAAGCGGACCAGCATGGCGGCGCGCTTGGGTGTGAGGCCGACTTGTGCACGGAACCTGGACCACAGCCGCTTGCGGCTCCAGCCGCACGATGCGGCGAGGTCATCGACCCGTATCCGGCCTCGTTGGGCCACGATGTGGTCCCAGGCGCCGGCGACCTCGGGCGACATCGACGGCGCCTGCGCGGCCCGCCTCATGAGGAACTCGTCCATCAGTGTGAGGCGTACTTGCCAGGTCGTGGCATCGGTCAGCTGCTCGCGCAGGCGTCGCTCGTGCTGGCCCCACAGGTCCTGAAGATCGGTGACGGACCCGTCAAGTCCGCGTGGGGAAACGCCCAGCACCGCATAGGCGGCCCGCGGTGACAAGCGCATCTCAATGCATTCGACGTGCTCGCCGCGGACTCGGGCCGGGCCGGGCGACAAGGTGGAGACGAGGCTTCGCAGGCGCCGGTGCCCGGTGGCGCCTTCGACCGTAAACGGCTCGTCCCCCAGCCCGATCACGATGGTCACGACAGGCTGAGGGATCACATGAAGGTCAAGACCGGCAGCGATACGGTCGCGGAACCCGGCCATCCGGACGCCGCCGATGGACGTGCCACCGGCGGGGTTTGCGACCTCCCAGCCGTTTGCGGCATCGCGATCCATGGAGCCGAACCCCGTGTCGTAGCTGCTGCTCATGCCCCTACCGTTGCCCACTTCGGCGGGCCCTGTCTTGGACAAAAGTTCCGTGGGCCTGTGCAGCGGGCTCGGGCGGGCTTGGCCGGGGGTGCTGAGCGGGGCTTGCGCGTTGCGGGCTGGTGCCAGGGCGGGGGCTGGCTCCGGGCGGAAGTTGGCTTAGAGTGGGGCCGGCACCTGGTGGAGGGCCAGCTCCGGTCAGAGCGTGTGGCGGGGTGCTGCCTCGATGACCTCTTGGAGCAGACGTCGGGACGCCAAGAGCCCGGCAACCTGGTTGTCGATACGCTCCCGTTCGCGGCGCAGTTCGTCGGCGAGTTCCGGCGTGCAGGGGCGCAGGACGCCGTCCTGCTCGCAGACGCTCGGCAGGAGCCGGGCGATGACGGCGGTGGTGAGGCCGGCCGCTAGCAAGGTCCTGATGTACGCGACCAGGCGCACATCGTCCTCGGCGTACACCCGGTAGCCGTTCCCGAGCCGTTGCGGGCGGAGCAGACCCTGCTGCTCGTAGTAGCGCAGCAACCGCACATTGACACCCGTACGGTCCGCGAGCTGGCCGATGCGAAGGCCCGGGTCCGCCGCGACGGGCTCCCCCACGGCCGGCCTCTCCCCAACGATGTCCCTCATGGCGGCAGAGGATTGATCGCGCTCGCCGCTTTTACCGCTTCTGCTTTTTTCGGCTGCTTTGTCGGGTTCACCGGGTTCACCGGGTTCACCGGGTTCACCGGGTTGGTCAGGGCCCGTTGCCGGGGACGTCCAGGCGCCTCCGCTGCCCCGGCTTCGGTTGATCTGCGTGCGCACGCGCGCTCCCTTCCGCTGGCTCCAGTGTCCTTGGTCTTCGCTGCCGGTAAAACGTGAGCGTGACGCCTGACGCTGACTGGGGCTTTATCGTCCAGTCATGGCTTATCGAGAACTCGCCACACGCCCCGTGCTGAGCTGGGTACTGGTGGCGGTCGCCGCCCGAATGCCCGTCGCCATGGCCCCACTTGCCCTGGTGTTTCTCGTACGAGAGCGGCCCGGCGGCTACACGCTGGGCGCGGTGCTCGCCGCCGCGTATGTCATCGGCGAAGTGGTGGGTGCCGCCACGCTCGGGGCACGGTTGCGTGCCGACCAGGCGCGGCGACAGCTCGCCATCGGCCTTGCGGTCGGGGCGGCGGCCTTCGCCGCGCTGGGGCTGGCGTCAACGGCGCATCCCGCGGTGTTGGGGGCGCTCGCGGTGCTCGCCGGCGCGGCCCCCGGCGCCGCGCCGGGAGGGCTGCGCGCGCTCCTCACCAGCCTGATACCTGAGCGCCTCAGTACCCAGGCGCTCAGCATGGAATCCATGTCCACCTACGGGGTGTGGACCGCGTCACCCGCGCTGGCCACCAGCCTCGCCCTGGGCGTGGACCCCGCCCTGCCGCTGCTCCTCGGGGCCCTGCTGGCGGCTGCCGCCGTGGCCGGCCTGTGGGCGCTGCCTGCGGGGTGGGAGGCGGACGAAAGCGACCGCGAGGGCGCGTCCATGCTGCGTATCCTGGCCGCCGCCTGGCCCGTCTATGTGACCGGCGCGGCGGCGCTCTCCCTGCTCGCGCTCGCCGAACTCGTACTGCCCGCCCTGCTCGAACAGCGCGGCATCGCGGTCGGGTGGGCCGGGCCGCTGCTCGCTGGCTACTCGATCGCTGCCGCCATCGGAGCGTTCGTCTACGGGCTGCGTAGCTGGCCCGGCCGGTTGGCCACGCAGAGCCTGGTGCTGATGCTCGCCGTGATGGCGTGCGTGGCGGCGGCAGCGGTCGTGCCCGGGCTCGGCCTGATCGCGGTGGCCCTGCTGGTGGCGGGGCTGCTCCAGTCCGGAGTGCAGATGACGCGGACTCTGGCGTTGCGCGAGGCGCTGCCGGCGAGCGCCCTCGCCGCGGCCTACTCCGTGATGTACGCGGCGGTCGGCGTCGGCTACGCGGTCAGCGCGACCCTGTCGGGCGTCGTACAGGAGGCGACCTCACCGGCCACGGCGATCCTCGGCGGCGTGGTGTTCGCGCTGCTGCTCACTTTGGTCGCGGCGGTCGGCGACCGCAGGTCCGGCGCCAAGCGGCGGCCGGTGGCACGCCCCGGGCACACGGTGGCCGGGGCACGCCCCCAGGCGGCTGCCGTAGAAGCGACGCCCACAGCGGCACCGGCCACAGATGCGACGCCCGCACCGACACCGGCCGTAGGAACGGACCCGGTGTTGGCGGCGGACCGCCGCATCGACGGCACCGGGGCGACGGAGCGGCCGTGAGGCCCGGGTGGCGCCGTTGCGGGGCTACGAAAATCAACGCAGCTCGCGGGTCACGCGAACGTCAACGCAACTCACGGGACACGCGTTTGGCTATCTTGCGGGCGTCGATGCCGAGTTCCCTCAGCATGCCGCTGACCGGATTCGTATAGCCGGTGAAGTGCAGCCCGGGCGCGGTGGCCAGGCTGCGTGCGCCGTGGACGCGGGGGCGGCCGTGGGCGTCCAGAACGTCCAGGTGGCCCACGAGTTGGTCGAGGCCGGGGCGGTAACCGGTGGCGGCGATGACCACCTCCGAGTCGATGCGGCTGCCGTCCACCAGCACCGGTTTGTCGCCGTCGAATGACTCGACCGCCGCGACGACCTCGACCCGGCCCGCCCGCACGGCGCGCACGATGCCGGCGTCGCGCACCGGAATGGCACCCGCCCGGGCCCGCGAATAGAGCCCGGCGCCGCCTGCCGATGCAGGGCGAGGGAGGCCGTGCTCGGCGAGGTCGGGGGCGCAGAACTTGGCCCGGGCGGCCGATGCGTGGTCCATCACGCCCACTGGCATCCGCCGGGCCAGCACCGCCGACCGCTGCGCCGACCAGCCAAGCCGGGAACGGCGCACGATGTGCGGAGGGGTACGCACCGCCCACCTGACCCGGCCCGCGCCGCCATCGGCGAGGTCGGTGGCGATCTCGGCACCCGAGTTGCCCGCGCCCACCACGAGGACGTCCTTGCCCCGGTAGGGGCCGGCATCGCGGTACTCGGCCGCGTGCAGGACTTCCCCCGCGTACTCCGTGAGGCCCGGCCACTCCGGGAGATGGGGGGCGTGATGGTAGCCGGTGGCGACCACGACCGCCGGCGCGGTGAGCTCACGGCCGCCCGTCGCGTGCAGCACCCAGTTGCCCGCAGCGGGCCCGTCAGCTGGCGCACGCTCGATGCGTGAGACCGCGACGCCCGTGACGCACTCCAACTGGTGGCGCTCCACGTACTGCTCCAGATAGCGGACCAGGTTGTCACGGCCCACCCACCTGCCGTACGAGCGGGGGATTGCAAGCCCGGGCAGCGCCGACATGCGCCGCGTCGTGTGCAACTGGAGCCGGTCGTAGTGAGTTCGCCAGGCCCCGGCCACCGCGTGGCCCTTCTCCACTACGACGGCGCGTACGCCGCGTTCGCCGAGGGCCGCCGCCGTGGCGAGCCCGCCGGGGCCGCCGCCGATGACATACACGGGGGTGGGAGGAGTCGGAGTTTTGTCGGCCATATGCCCGAGCGTAGCCGGATGATTGACGGGTTTCGGTCAAACTGGTACCGAATCGGTTGCGGAACGATTACGGGCCGCAACCCGCCCAACTCTGGTCGAAACTGCCCTTCTCTGTCGCTCCCGCCTTGGTTATCGACCGTTGAGCGTGCACGACCTCGGGGCCCATTCGCGGGCGACTCTGCGGCCAACCGCCACCGACCGCACGGCTCAGCCACCCACGGCCCCGTGGCCGGCCCGCCCGGCGGGCGGGGCTACCGCTCGCCCCGGACGCTCAGCCCTTACGCCGTGGCTTTTGCGCGCTCTGCAACTGACAACCCGACAGCTGATGTGGTGCCGGTTACGGGGAGCGGAATGGCCGCCCCCGGTGGCGGCGTTCGGCCTCCCAAGGTGTTGAATGCGGAGGCGGACGGACAGACGGCTGCGGGCAAGGCGGAGCGCGAGAGGAGACGCGGATGCTGGAGCCGGTCGAGTTGGAGATGTACGGGTTGTTGCTACGTCCTTGGGAGGAAGAGGACCTCCGCGCCATCCAGTGCGGCATAGCCGATCCGGAATACCTTCGCTGGAGCGCCGTCAATGCCCCGGCTGCCTCCCCGAACGGTGCACGGGACTTTCTCCACACCCGCACCGAAGGCTGGCGGCGGGGCGATATGACGTCGTTCGCGATCACGGACCTGGAGACCTTCGAAGTCCTGGGCAGCGTCTACGCCGGGACGATCGATTTCGCCCATCGCAGCGGCCGGGTTGGCTACTGGGTGCTGCCCGAGGCGCGTGGTCGGCGGGTGGCCGCGCGGGGCCTGGAGGCGATGACCCGTTGGCTGTTCCAGGACGTGGGCCTGCATCGGCTGGAGCTGGGGCACGCGGTCGGCAACGACGCCTCATGCCGGGTGGCCGACCGCTGTGCGTACCGGGTCGAAGGCATCTTCCGCGGCGCGATGTTCGACCTGACCGAGACCCCCAGGGACATCCACATCCACGCACGGCTGGCCACCGACCTGCCGCCCTACCGGTTCGGCCAGACAGCCGTCCCCTCCGCCACGGCCGAACCCCCCGCCCACACCCCGGCCTGGGCCGCAGCACCAGACCACCCTCGCTGACCAGACCACCCTCGCTGACCAGGCCACCCTGCTGAGCAGGCCGCCCCACTGGCCGGGCCAACCTGGCTGACGGGGCGGGACTGCTTTCGCTGGCCGGGCCCCCGGCTGACGGGCCCGGGTGCTATGGCCACAGCAGTTCGCGCGACCATCCGTCGTCCGTCGCGCGGTAGCGCAGCCGTACGTGGCGGCGGCGCTCGTCACCCTGGAAGAACTCGACCTCCGCCGGCTCCAGGACGTACAGCGTCCAGGTCGCAACCGGAGCGCCCGGCTCCCGCCGCGCGCGCTCCCAGGCGGCGGACGAGGCCTGCGCCAACTCCTCGTACGAGCCGAGTACCTCGCTCTGCCGGCCGACCAGCGCCGCAGCCAACGCGCCAGGGGATCGCCGGTGCAGGTCCGCGGCGCTCTCCTGGGGCCCGGCGGCCGTCACCCGACCCGCGATCCGCACCTGGCGGGCCACCGCGGGCCAGTAGAAGCCAAGCGCCGCGTACGGCCTGGCCGCTAGTTCGCGGCCCTTGCGACTGGTGCGGTGAGAGGCGAAGTGCCAGCCGTGTTCGTCGGCGTCGTGCAGCATCACCACGCGCGTGGAGGGGTGTCCATCCGTATCCGCCGTGGCCAGCGTCATGGTGTGGGGCTCCCGGACCCCGGCGCTGGCCGCCTCGCCGAGCCAGCGCTGGAACAGGGGCAGCGGCTCGGCGGGCGCCGCCTCCGGCGCGAAATGGGGCAGTGGGTCCTCCCAGACTCGCAAGGTCCGCAGCACCTCACGGAACGCCCTCTGTTCGTCGTCGCTCATCGGGGTCATCACCCGCCCCATCCTGCCCGTTCCGGTGCCCTCCTCCCCGCGCATGCCACCGCGATGCCCGCACTCTCGTGGACGGCCCACACCGCGCGCACCCCATGCACCGCCCTCACCGCGCCTACGGGCCAGGTCGCCGCTGGCCTCATCGCGCTCCACCGCACGCCTGCAACCACCCCCGCGCGCCCATCACTCGCTGGGACACCCATGTGGTGGCCCATCGAGGCAGGCGCCAGGACCACCGGCCGCCGCACGGTCACCGCACGGCAGGTCGGTCGGCTGGTCGCCTGGTGGTCGATCGGCCACCGGACGTATGTAGGTGTGGGCCAGCGTCACCACTACGCCGTCGTAGGGGGTCTGGTGCCGTGGCGCGGAGAAGTGGGCGCTGTGGTCCGCGTCCTGATGGCGGTAGACCTGCACCAAGTGGGTGCCGGTTTCCACCTTGCGGATCTCCTGCCAGGGCAGGGGGCGGCCGTCGAGGAACAGATCGTCCGCGGAGAGGGCGAACCTGCCGTAGACGGCCATGCCGCCGCGGGCCAAGCGGTGTGCTGCGCGCGGGAGTTCATCTGAAGCGGCCACGGTGGCTATGCGCGGGGCCGCCTCGCCGGCCACGGAGTAGAGAGGCTCGCCGTCCCTGTCCTTCACCTCGACCCATTCGATGGGCTCGGCCGCACCGCCATGGGGCGTGTGCGGGCTCTCACGGAAGGCGCTGACCCGGACCTCGGACCAGGGAAGCGCGCGTACGTCCGGGCCGTGCGTCAGCACGAAGCCGTGCTCGAAGCAGTGAAAGACCAAGGGCGGTGGCCCCTTGAGCTCTTGCCACACCCTCGTACCAAGCGGCACCACGATGCTGAGTACCAACAAGGAGACGCCCACGAAGCGCCCCACCGCGCCCAGTTCGCGATCGGAGGCCACGCTGGCGAGGGTCACGGCCGCACCGACCATGAAAATGAGCGCACTCAGGAGGCAACCGAGACAGGCAACGCCATCGCGCTCTGTCTTGGTGCTCCCGACGAAGCGGCCGAAATCCCGTCGGTCTGCCACTACGCGTACATCGGTCTCGGGTAAGTCCTCTGTCAGCCTCACGCTCGCCCCCCGTCCCGCGCCTCGTGGCTACCCGGTGTAATGCCACGAGTACAAGAACATGTATAGCGCGCCGCACTGACAACTGCGTCACCTCGCGAGAACCGCCTGCTCAGGGGCGGCTTTTTCCAACAGATGACGTCTGATCGCATCGGTTGGCACCAAGAGCTGCGGTGCGCCGAGTCGAGGCCGGCGGTGGGGCCTGGCAGCGCGCCGCCGAAGGTGCGGGGCGGCTCGCCGGCCGAGCGGCGGAGGACTTCGGCCGAGCGGCGAGGGACCCGCCGAGTGGGCAGCGTGCGGCCCGTCCGGCAGCTGACACCACAAACTCTCCACATCGCATGGGCAATGTGCCGTCAATAAGCGTTACAGCGCGGCCTTTGGGTGGGTAAGGAATAAGTGCGGACGACGAACGCGGCCGGCCGGAAGGGCGAGGTTCCTGCCCTGTCAGACCGAGGCGGACCCGCCGTCATTCGCCCAGTGCGCCGCGTGGCGTCGGCCCTGGGGTTCCGGTTGGTGGCGGTTGCGTACTCAGGCGCCGGGTGCGTACGCCATGGGCCCGCGGCTCCAGTTGGGCCACGTCCTCGCCGGTGTCTGCGGTCCGTTCGAGCGCTCCGGTTTCGCCGGTTTCGCTCGATTCGGTGGTCTCCATCAGTTTCGTCAACGTCACTGAATGTACACATCATCTACCGCCGTGGGGCGGTTATGTGAATGGCGCCCCATGACGTCACGGCGGTACCAAGGGAATTGGTCCGGACTAGCCATCCAATAGGCCGTCAAAAGATTGACGAACGATGCCAAACGGGACGGGTAGTTAAGATCATCCGGCAGCAATTCCCAGGCTATGTCCGCATTTTGGGTCATTCTCTGTTGCTGTTCCCTGGCGCATGTGTAACAGGGGGATCGGCATATTGAAATGACCATGGGTAGCCGGGCACAGTCTTTGCAGGCGCAGCGGAGAACATTCCGTTGCCAAGCGTGATGGCAACAAATTCCCCCCACAACACGCACGCGAAGGGTCAACTTTTCATGGCATCTCACAAGCGCATGAGCAACCGCCGTCTCAGCCTGGCGATAGGGGCCGCAGCCGCGGTTGCCGCCGGGGCGTTCGTGGTCGTTCCGGCCGGCGCCACCGACGCTCCCGCCGAGGGCACGGTCTACGGCACCAACAGCAAGGGCGCCATCGACGGCAGCTACATCGTCATGCTCAAGGGCGACAAGAGCGTCAAGGCCACCGACGAGGGCAAGGACCTGGCCAAGGAGTACGGCGGCAAGCTGTCGCGCAGTTACGAATCGGCGATCAACGGCTTCGCGGCCAAGGGCCTGAGCGAGACGGAGGCCAAGCGTCTCGCGGCCGACCCGGCCGTAGCGAAGGTCGTGCAGAACCACACCTTCAAGACGACCGCCACGCAGGACAACCCGCCGTCCTGGGGTCTGGACCGCATCGACCAGGCCGACACGCAGGGCGACAAGAAGTACACCTACCCCGACACCGCTGGCGAGGGCGTCACCGCGTACGTCATCGACACCGGTGTGCGCATCACGCACAAGGACTTCGAGGGTCGTGCCACGCACGGCTTCGACGCCATCGACGGTGACGACTCGGCGGACGACGGCAACGGCCACGGCACGCACGTGGCGGGCACCATCGCCGGTGCGGACCACGGCGTGGCCAAGAAGGCCAAGATCGTCGCTGTGCGGGTGCTCGACGACCAGGGTTCGGGCACCACCGAGCAGGTAGTCGCGGGTATCGACTGGGTGACCGAGAACCACCAGGGCCCCTCCGTAGCCAACATGAGCCTTGGTGGCGGCGCGGACGAGGCGCTGGACGCGGCCGTGCAGAAGGCCATCGCATCCGGCGTGACCTTCGGTGTCGCGGCGGGCAACGAGTCGAGTGACGCCGGCCAAGGCTCGCCCGCCCGGGTCCCCGAGGCCATCACGGTGGCCTCCAGCACGAACGCCGACGAGCAGTCCGACTTCTCCAACTACGGCCAGATCGTGGACATATACGCCCCGGGCTCGGACATCACCTCCGACTGGAACACGGGTGATGACGCAACCAACACCATCTCGGGCACCTCGATGGCCACCCCGCACGTCGTGGGCGCGGCGGCTGTCTACCTGGCGGGCCACCAGGACGCGGCGCCGGAGGCCGTGGCGAAGGCGCTGACCGATGGCGCGACGCCCGACAAGATCACCAACCCGAGTGAGGGCACGCCGAACAAGCTGCTCAAGGTGGCCGAGTAACCCGCTGCTGACCCACTGACCCGACTCCTCACCACCCCGCCCCTGCCGCCCGAGGCCGGGCCCAGCGACACCGGGCCCAGCGACACGGGGTTCGGCGGCGGCGGCCGGACAGACTGGGGGAGGGGCTGAGGAAACAGCGAAGGGCGTACGGCCCAGGTGCGTACGGTCTGAATGCGGAACCGGGTCCGGGTGCGGTGGCAGTCACGGTGACAAGCCACGGCGTCCGGCCCGGATTTCCGCTGTGCCCGCACCGCCCGTCGCTGTGCTGCCCCGCCCATCGGTGGGCCGGGCTTTTCCCTCGCGAATGTGCTGCCATGACCCGGCGCAGGGCGCTTTTTCGTGCGCTCTATTCGTCTACTCGGCGGGGTTTTCTCGCACCGCTTAGCTCACCGACGCGGCGCCGACTGCCATGGTCGCGCCGGCCGTCCACTATCCCTTTCACCGCATGGCTGTCTTATGGCCGCGCGCGGGCTGCGCTTGTCGGCTATCGGCTTGCGGCTGCTGACCGTGACGTTCCCCGGTGTGTGCTGCTTTTCGCCCGTGTACCGCTTCTCTTCTTGCCGAGTGGTCTTTCCCGTGCTCGGACGCCAGGGCGTGCTTGGGCGCCGGGGCGGGGCGGGGCGGCGGTGGTGGTGCGGCCGGCAGTGCGGCGGTTGCGGCCGAGGAATTCCGGCGGCGTCGCCATAGCCGGCCGGGAGTCGATCTGGCAGCGGCCGTACGGTCCTGCTCAACTGTTGTGCGCGGAGGCGAACTAGCGAACGACGCGCCCCCGCTGCCCCGGCCGACTGGTCGTCCGCGCGGGCCTAGACATCAGCCGCGCGGGGCTCGCGGGGCCAGGGGCACGGAACCTCGCGGGAACCAGCGGGAGGGCGCTCACGACGCCCCCGGTAGGGGCCAGGATCGCGCTGCCAGAAGCAGGGCGCCCGCAGCGCTTGCGGGGCGCTACTTCGTCGGCTTGCGGCCCGTGATGCCGAGGTGGACCAGGAGCGCGAGGTTGGGCTTGAGTTCGGCCTGCTTGACGCCCCAGCTCTGGAAGCCCTTCTGGTGGGCGGCGACGGCGGCGAGCATGGCCACCAACGAGCCGGCCACCGCGGCCGGGCTGACGTCCTTGTCCACCTTGCCCTTGGCCTGTAGCTCCTTGACGGATTCGGTCAGGGAACCGGTCACGGCGTTGATGATCTTCATGCGGATCTTGTAGAACCGCTTGTCACCCTCGGCGGCACCTAGGTCAACGACCCGCAAGATGGCGTCGTTTTTGCGCCAGAAGGAGAGGAAGCCGTCCACCAACTCCTCGGCCGACTGCCAGCCCGACTTACCGGCCCAGGAGCGGCCTGCCACCAGGTCGGTGAGGCTCGCGCCCTCCTGCGCCATCTCTTCGGCGAGCTCAAGGACGGCACCCTCGACGTCGGGAAAGTACTGGTAGAACGTCGCGGGCGAGGTGCCTGCCTTGCGCGCGACATCGATGACCTTGACGTCTCTGTACGGCGAGGAACTGAGCATCTCGCTGAGACAGTCGAGCAGCTTCTGCCGCGTCGCCTGTCCGCGGCGCCCGGCCACCCGGCCGTCAACCGTGCGAACTTGTCCTGTCATGACGTCAGCTTACCGAGGGGTGATCAGAGCGCGATCCGGCTGCCTGCAAATGGGGTGCGGGCCGGTGGGTGGAGGGGAACGTGCAGCTCAGGAGGTGTGGCCCGGCCTCGGGCCGGTGCGTAGGTGGCCCGTGCGAGAAGTGGTGTGGGGTCGGCCGTACGGATGATTCCTGTTATCAACAGCCTGTGGATAACATCGGTGGATAACTCGTGTGCAGGTCGTGGAGACGGTGTGTGTGCCGTTCCTTCGTCTGCTGTTCGCCAGGTGTATGGCGCCTCGTCGCGGCTTCGGTGTAGAGCGCCATCGGTTGCTTTTGTGGACCGCGGAGCGGGCGAGATCGGTGCTGCGCCGTTAGCGTGGCCGATAAGGCACTTGCTGGGTGCCGATATCCCTGAGCACGGGAGGACCCGGAGCCATGGCCGCATTCGCGGAAGGTGTGCCCTGCTGGGTGGATGTGACGCTGCCCGACGTCGAGGCGGGCAAGCGCTTCTACGGTGAGCTGCTCGGGTGGACCTTCGGGACCTCCGCGCCCGAGTACGGCATGTATACGCAGGCATTTCGCGCTGGCAAGAACGTCGCGGCGCTGGTGGGGAAGCCGGACGGGCGGATGCCCACCGCGTGGAGCGTCTACTTGGCCACCGGGGACGTCATCGGCACGGCGCGGAAGGTGCGCGATGAAGGCGGCACGGTGATCACGGACCCGGTACGGGTGGGCGACTTCGGCACGATGGCGGTGGTCGCCGACCCCGGCGGCGCGGTCTTCAGCCTCTGGCAGGCCGGCAGTCATGCCGGCTTCGAAGAGCAGGGCGTCCCGGGCTCGTACGGCTGGGCCGAGGTCTACACCCGCGCGCCCGAGCGGGTGGATGCCTTCTACGAGGCGGTGTTCGGCTTCCGGGTGGAGCCGGACGAGGGCGCAGGGGTGCCCGGCGTCGTCCGGTGGACCCCGAGGGGCCGGCCGGCCGGAGCTGAGCATGCGGTGGGCGGCCGGGGCTTGATCAGCGCCGGGTACCCGACCGAAATGCCCGCCCACTTTCTGACCTACTTCGTCGTGGACGACTGTGACGAAGCGGTGGCGATCACCCAGCAACTGGGCGGACGCATCGCCATCGACCCGGTCACTACGCCGCACGGCCGCTCGTCGGTGGTCATCGACAGCCAGGGCGCGAGCTTTGCCGTGATCGACACCAGGACGCGCGGTGACGCGGCGACGGCGTGAGTTCCGAACGCTCTCGAACAAGTGATGTAGACGGCTGTGGCCCTGTGTATGCGGCCACTTCGCCTGCTGGCCGCCTACCGGCCGCGTGAGCCCCCGGGCACGGCCGCCGCTGCCCGGGAGAGCGCATGCCCGGGAGTGGCGCGGGGGCAGGCGGGGAGTCCGGGGGCGAGCGAGAAGCGGAGGAGGGGCCTCCATGTCGGTACGACACGGGGCAGATGGAGGATATGCGGCCATACCGCCCTGCGTGACGTGAGCTACGTCTTTTTGATGACACGTCGTCCGTCAAAGGGTGGTCCCGGTGGGTGGCTTGGGTCACTCATAGCCCGCTCCACCGTGTCGCCGCGACGAACCTCTGTTCTCATGGGAGTGCGGGTAGTTGACCCGGTTTGGTTACGTCTTAGGGGAGGGCACGTGCACTCACGGGGGCAGTCGATCAGCACGGGTGAGCGGGAACGTCCGGGAAGGCCAGGGCGTCTGGCGCCCGACTTCTCCTTGCTGACCAAGCGCGAGGTAGAGGTTCTTTTGTTACTGGCTGACGGCGAGTCAAATCGCTCGCTCGCACGTCAACTCAATATCGCCGAGCGCACAGTACGCGCCCATGTCACGAGCTTAATGCGGAAGTTGGGGGCCCGCTCACGTGTCGAAGCCGCACTGATCGTTTACAACCACCGTAATGCGCTGATGTCGGAGGCGGCATAGCTCATTCGGGTCATGCCCAATGTGGCATTGCCTGATCCGGCATTGCCATTGTGGCTATGCCGCAAGAGGCAATAGCGGTGCGTTCGTTTTTCCGTACACAGTATCTGTAGCAGAGCGACCTGCCGCCCGGGTCACGGCCCGGCGGCCACCCCCCACACGTCGATCACCTCGCGGTGAGAGACCATTGGGAGGTGGCCCGTTCCATGTCACAGGGCGCACGGTCGCACAGGGGGACTCCGGGGAGGGAGAGCGGGATGCGCGCTCTGACGCAGCGAGTAGCCACCGACGGGGAGCTGTACCCGGACTTCATGATCGATCTCTGAACGCGGTCGGCCACACCATGGGTTGGTGGGCGCGATGGCATCGTGGGAGTAGCTGGCTGCCCAACAGGCGCCTGTGGTGCTGCCCGAGCACTGCGTACGGCGGCACCGTCCGGCGTACCGAAGCGTCACCCGATCCACCGCGCCGCCTGCCGGGGCGTCGTGCCGTCGTACTGCCGTGTCCCGTGGTGCGCCACGGTGACACAGGTGCAGTGGTGCCGGCGCGGTCGCCCACGGGTAGCCCCGGCGGCTCGGTGGGAGAGATGGCCCCTGGCGTCGGCCGTGGCCGGATGCTTCGATACTCGGGGTGTCCGCCGTGGACGGGTGCGGGGCTGTTGGATTCGTACGCCAAGCTTCGACGCGAGCCGCGTGCCCGGTACAGCGCCACTGTCCGGAGTGCCAGCTTCGACATCGATGCCACCACGCGCGCCACTCGCCGGGCCAGCCGCCCTCCGCGGCGTTCGTCCCGGCTCATCGTTGCAGGTCAGCGCGTCGTTGCGGCATCGCGACGCTCCCACGATCCGACCACCGCCCTGCCGCGCCCAGGCGCCGGAATGAAACGCACTGGCACGACATACACCGGCACCAGACGCGGGGCACCAAACGCACCGGCACCAGCTGCGCTGGCATGAAATGTGCCGGCGCACCAGGCGCGAGCGCGAGTCGTACCAGCACAAGAGCTCCAGAGCAGGGCCTAAATGCGTGACCCGAGTGTATGGGTCCTCGCACGAAAGCTCGGTATGAGGGCTCCGGCACGTGATTAATGAACCACCTCCAAATATCCTTTATAAGTAGTCAGGAGAACGCGGTGACGCAGGTCATTCAGCAGGCGACCAGCACCGAGATCCTCAACCATGTATTCCAGTACCGCCGGTTGATCGCCGGCCCCGACGGGGGTTGCGCCGACACGCCGTGCGCCGAATGCCGTGCGCCGCACGAGAAGAAGGTGCAGAAATACATCGACGCGGGTGAGCCCATTCATTTCGTGATCCCGGCCTTCCCCGCGAAGTCGCCCAACGAGACGAAGGTCTTGGGTGCACTGCCCGACATGGGAGAGCGCCTGGCCCTGGAGTTCCTCCAGTCCTTCTGCGATCACCTGGCGCACTATCACGCCCCGGGAGCCCGGGTGACCATCTGCTCGGACGGCCATGTCTTCGCCGATGTCGTCGGGGTCAGCGACGATGACGCCACGAGCTACCGGTCCGAACTGGAGGCGATGGTCGCCTCCTTCGATGGCAGCTCGGTCGGCTTCTATGCGCTGGTCGATGCGTACGGCAGCACCGATTACGACACCGTACGCACCGAACTCATGGAGCATCACGCCGAGTCGCTGGAGAGCCTCAAGCACCGCTCCACGCTGGACGAGCAGGTGCGCGGCATGTTCAACGGCATCCACCGCTTCATGTTCGAGGACCGGGTCGCGGTCAATCCCGGCAAGAGCCGTACCAAGATCCGCGAAGAGGCCAAGCCCGTCGCCTGGGAGGTCATTCGGCGCTCCAACGCCTGGAGCCGCCTGGTGGCCGATACCTTCCCGGACGCCCTGCGGTTGTCCATCCACCCGCAGCCGGTCCACTCCGAGAAGATCGGATTCCACCTCGTCCGCACCCGGGACCGCTGGCTGACCCCGTGGCACGGGGTTGCCCTGGAGACCGGGGACGGCATGTTCCTGACCAAGCGCAGCCACGCCGAGGAGCTCAAGGCCTCGCTCGTGTGGCGCAAGAACCGCCCCAGCCACTTCGTCGCCCCACATCTCACGCTCCAGGAGGTCATGTCATGACGTCGGCTCTACCGCTACCCCCAGGAATCCGTATCGACCGCAGCGATCTCAAGCCCTTCGGCCTGGTCGTCGAGTCGAACGGCGACACGGACCTCAATGTCCTGCCGCCCGCTCTCCTCGCGCGCTGGGTCGGCGAGTTCCGGGTCGTGGTGCTGCGGGGCTTCGCCGGCCTGTCCAAGGAGGCGTTCGCCGACAGCGCCCGCCGCTGGGGCCCGCTGCTGACCTGGGACTTCGGCGAGGTGCTGGACCTGGTGGTGCAGGAACGCCCGACGAACTACCTGTTCACTCCCGGGTGCGTGCCTTACCACTGGGACGGCGCGTTCGCCGAGCAGACGCCCGCGTACATGTTTTTCCAGTGCGTACAGGCGCCGATGGCCGACGCGGGCGGCGAGACCAGCTTCATCGACACCACGTTGCTCCTGAACAACGCCGGGCAGGAACGCCGGGCGATGTGGGACCACGTGCAGATCACGTACACCGTGGAGAAGAAAGGCCACTTCGGCGGCAAGTTCACCACGCCGCTGGTCTCCTCGCACCCGATCACCGGGCGTCCGACGCTGCGTTACGCCGAGCCGCTGCCCGCTGACGAGTACGAGAACCCGCTCAGCCTTACGGTCGAGGGAATTCCCGCGTCCGAGCACGACGAACTCCTGACCGACCTGCACGAGCGGCTCTACCACGGCGGCGCCGGCTACACCCACACCTGGCAGGACGGCGACTACCTGCTGATCGACAACCATGCGGTGCTGCACCGCAGGGAATCCTTCCGCCAGGAGTCGCCGCGCCGCCTGCAACGCGTACAAATCCTGTAACCGTCGCCGCTTCGCCCACCACTCGCCACCCACCGCCTGCCGTCCCGGGGCGACGCGCGCCTGCGTCGCCGATGGTCTGCGGACTGCCCCTCGCCCGCTCCGTATCGCCGGAAGGCCACGATGCCCGTCACCACTGCATACGCGTTCGACAACCAGGCTGCTCAGGCACCGTCCCGACTGGGCGCGCTGGAGGCCGCGTACGACCCGATCACCATCGCCCGTATCGGCGAGATCGACCTCCCGCCGGGCGCCCGCTGCTGGGAGGTGGGTGCCGGCGGTGGGTCCATCGCGCACCACTTGGCCACCCTGGTGCGCCCGACCGGCGGCCGGGTGCTCGCCACTGACCTTGAGCTTGCCCTGACGTCCCCGGCCGAAGGTCTGGAGCTGCGGCAACACGACCTGCGCGGGTCGTTGCCCTCCGAAGACCGCTATGACCTGGTGCATGCCCGGCTGGTACTCGGGCACATCCCGGAGCGCCACGAGATCCTGGCCAAGCTGGTCGATGCGGTCGCGCCGGGTGGCTGGTTGCTGATCGAGGAGTTCGACGCGACGTCGCTCCAACGGCCCTTGACCACGCCGACCTTCCGCGACGCGGAGATCATCGACCGGGTCGTCGATCTCACCCAGCAACTGTTGATCGCTAGCGGCGCCGACCCGGCCTGGGGCACCGAGGCCCACGCGGCGATGGCAGCCGTCGGGCTGACCGACGTGCACACCCGTGAGCATGCCGAGAGCTGGTCGGGCGGCAGCGCGGGCGCGCGGCTGATGGCTCTCAACACGGTCCAACTCCGGCCCCGGCTGCTGGCGGCCGGGGCCACGGAGGCGGAACTCGATCGGGTGGGCGCACTGCTGACCGACCCGGCCGTGGCGGTCACCTCGTGGCGGCTGGTCTCCACCCGGGGGCGCCGCGCCGCCTGACCCAAGGTGGTGGGCCGTCCTCGCTGGGGCTGCCCCTCGCTGAAGCCGTCCATCGCCGAAGTGGCCAGCCGCTGCCGGGGCCAGCCCTTCGCGTACGCACCACAGCCGTACGGCCGCCACACGGGCGGGTCTGACCGATGGGTCAGGCCCGCCCGTTGTCGTGGGGTGCGGGTGACCGGGGGCCCAGGTCACTCGGGCATCGCAGCCGCGCCGGGTGGCGCGGAAGAGGACTCCGGATGGCGAGACCGCCATCCATTGAGCAGAACCTGGCGTAGCCCCTTCGCCAGCGCCGCGCGCTCGTCCTGCGACAACCCCTCAAGCAGTGGCTCCTCGGCCGCTCGTAGGACCCCGTCCAGCTCGCTCAGGGTCTCCCGGCCGTGCGCGGTGACGCGCAGCTCGGCGGTGCGGCCCCGCCCGACCGGTGACTCCCGGGTGACGCTCCCCGACTTCTCCAACTGTCTGACGGTGGCCTGCATGCTCTGCGCAGTGACCCCGGCCCGGCGGGCCAGCGCGCTGTAGGACAGGCCGGGCTCGCGCGAAAGGTGGCCAAGGGCGCTCAGATGCCGTAGCGAAAGCCCCTGCGCCTCCAGGGCGTGGTCGATCTCCTCGCGGACCAACCGTCCCGCCGTGAGCAGCAGCATGCCGGTACGCGATGTCGTGGGCGCCGGCATCGGCGGGACGCGCGGATGATCGACCGGGCTCTGCCTCACGTACTCCTGCCCTCCGGCCGCCCGCGCGGGACGGCCTCTTGTCGGCCGGTACCCCAAAAGGGGGACGGCCCCGTCATTGGCCAGCGGCGCGAATGCTAGCCTCGACTTGAGTTTAAGGCAGACTGAAACTAGGGGTCGGTGCCGCGCCAGGTGCCGACGGGAGGCATGCCATGACCAAACTCATGCTCAGCATCCATGTACTGGTGGCCGTGATGTTCATCGGCCCCGTCACGGTGGCGGCGAGCCTGTTCCCCCGCTTCGCTCGCCAGGCCCTGACGCCAGTCGGGGCGCTGGCCACCGCGCACAATGCGACGGACGCGGACCTCGGCGCAGCAGCCCACACCGCAGCCGCGAGCGAGTCATCGGCCGTGGACGGCGGCGCGCAGGAGACCGCGCTGGCGGCCAGGCCAGCCGACCCCGTGGCGGCTTCGGCCGCGGGCGGCGCGGGCGGCATCACGAGCGTGGAGTCGACGCGTTCAGTGGCCTCGGTGATGCTGCTGCACCGGATCAGCCGGGTCTACGCGCTGCTCAGCGTGGTCGTACCGGCCTTCGGGCTGCTCACCGCGCAACAAATGGGTGTGATCGGAGACGCCTGGCTGATCGCCTCGATGGTGCTCACCGCCATCGCCGCGGTCCTGCTTGGCATTGCCGTCCTCGGCTACCAGGACTCCGTCGTGACCCTGCTCGAAGACGAGGACCGCGAAGTGGGCGCGATGCGGGCCATGGCCGCACGGCTGCCCAAGCTGTCGATGGTCACCGGCATGTTCGCGCTGACCTGGGCCGTTGTCGTGGTCTTGATGATCGTCAGGCCCGGTTCCACCACCGGGGCCTAGCCGCCAGCCGCCTTCTGGCCGGCGACTCGTCGGCCGCTCGGCCGCCCCGTGCAGTCGCTGTCCAGCCCCCCGCTTCAGTCGCCGTCCAGGTGCCCCGTTCGGCCGCAGGCCCGGCCCGTTTCCCCGCGGACCGCGGGGCCGGCCGGCTTCCCCGTGGCGTTGCGTGAGCGCGTACCCGCACAGGGTGCGCGCTTTGCCCTTTGCTCGCCTCCGCGCGTCCTTTGCCGGGAGCGGGCTCGCGTGGCGATGTGCGAGGTCATGACCGAACCGCCCGGGACACGGCGAATTGCCCCCGGGTTCGCAACCGACGCCTTCGCCAGAGAGAATGCGGGTTGCGTACCACCGATGGGCTATGTCGGTGAGACGCTGCAAGGGGTCGGACATTTCCGGCCCCCACGGGGAGGTGGCAAGCAAGTGGAGCAGCTCACGCAGCACGACCCGAGACGGATCGGCCCGTTCGAGGTGCTTGGGCGGCTCGGCGCGGGCGGCATGGGGCTCGTCTATCTCGCACGCTCGGCCTCGGGCCGGCGGGTCGCGATCAAGACCGTACGCACCGAGCTGGCCGAGGATCAGCTCTTTCGGGTCCGCTTCACGCGCGAGGTGGAGGCGGCCCGCGCCGTCAGCGGCTTCTACACCGCCGCCGTCGTGGACGCCGACCCGCGGGCCGCCGTGCCGTGGCTGGCCACCGCGTACGTTCCCGCCCCTTCGCTTGAGGAAATAGTCAACGAGTGCGGGCCGCTGCCGGCCCAGGCGGTGCGCTGGCTCGCGGCCGGCATCGCCGAGGCACTCCAGTCCATCCACGGCGGTGGCCTGGTCCACCGCGACCTCAAGCCGTCGAACGTGCTAGTCGTGGAGGACGGGCCGCGCGTCATCGACTTCGGTATCGCATCCGGCGTCTCCAACACCCGGCTCACAATGACCAATGTGGCCGTGGGCACGCCGGCGTACATGTCGCCCGAGCAGGCGCGTGACTCGCGCAGTGTCACCGGCGCGAGCGATGTTTTCTCCCTCGGCTCCACCCTGGTGTTCGCCGGCACCGGCCATGCGCCGTTCCACGGTGCGAACCCGGTCGAGACCGTCTTCATGCTCCTGCGCGAGGGCCCGGATCTGGCCGGGCTGCCGGACGAACTGCTTCCGCTCATCGAGTCCTGTATGCAGATGACCGCCGGTGAGCGCCCCTCTCCCGCGGACCTCCAGGCGCAGCTCGCGCCGCACCTGTTCGCGTCAGGCGGTGACGACAGCGGTACGGCATCGGCCTGGCTCCCGGACAGCGCGGTCGCCCTCATCGAAGAGCGGCGCGGCGGCCGGGGCGCCCTGGTGCGACCCGCCGGCGGCCAGCGGCAGGGCCGCAGCGGGGGCGGCGGCTCGCGCGGCCGTTCCGATCGGTCGCCCGCGGGCCAGCCTGGCGGTGGCTCCGGATGGGGCCCGGCCGCTGGGGGAGACCCGCGCGGCGGGCTGAGTTCGGCGGGCCCCGCGCCCGCCTCCGGCCGGCATACGGCGCACGCCGCACCTGCCGCGCCCAGCTCCGCGGCCATGGGGCCGCCGGCTGCCGCTCCGGCCTCCGCGCCTCCAGCACAGGTCACGTCCGCTCCCGCAACCAGCGGACCCGGCGCTTCCGCTCCCGTATCGGCGCAGCCACCGCTGTCGTCGCCGCCCTCATCGTCAGCGTCCTACGCGCCGCCAGCCCCACACGGCGCACCGCCCACGCCACAGGGCGGCCCGAGCGCACCGCACGGCCCGCGGCAGACCGGGGCGGGCTCCGGCGGGCCCAGAGCATCCGACGGGCCGGACGGTTCCGTACGGCTGGCCGGCTCGCAGGTGCCGATCGGCCCGGGCCCGCGCGCCGCCGACGCCAGGGACGGGCGGGCAGCCATCGACGGCGGCCCGGCCACCGGCTGGGTCAGACCGCCGAGCGGCGGCCCCGGAGTGGGGCACGGTGGCTCGCCAGGCGGCCACCCGCCCGGCCCCGGGCCCGCCGCGCATGGCCTAGGGCCCGGACCCGCGCCCGGCCACCGCTCCCCGGATGAGGCAGGCCGTGCAGGCGGACACGGCGGCCCCGGCGGGCCGATCAACGGCGGTGACGGGGGACGCGGCGCGTACCCCGCGCACCCGCAAGGCGACGGCGAGCCCGCCGCCGACCCGGTGAGTGGCGGCCAAGGCCGCTGGCGGCCGTGGCGGTTTCGGATGTCGAACGACGTGTGGGGCACGCCCGCGGTCGCCGGGGACCTGTTGTACGTGACCTCCTTCGAGGTCCACGCCCTGGACACCGGGACCGGGCGGCGCGTCTTCAAGACCCGCGACGTCGCCTGGGCGATGGCCGTCTCCGGCGGGCGCATCCACGCCTCCGATGGCACCACGCTGTACGCGCTCGACGCGGCCGATGGAGCGGAGCGGTGGCGGCTGGCCACCGACGGTTGGGTGTACTCGCTCTCGGTGGACCGGGGCACCGTCGTCACCGGCACCCGGGGCGGTGGTGTCCAGGCATGGGAGGCCGCCAACGGCGAACTCCTGTGGGAGAAGACCGGTGCCCAGACGGACTTCGAGACGCCCGAGTCAGGGCCGGCCATCCACGGCGACACGGTGTACGTGTGGTCCGACGCACGCCTGCGGGCCCTTGAGGCGCGCACCGGCGTCGAGCGCTGGTCCTATCCGGTCGGCGACGCGGCGTCCTGTGGCGGCGTACCGGTGCGGCTGCTGCACGCGCCCGATGGCGTCGCCTACGTCACGGCCGGCACCCGGGTGCTGGCCATCGACATCGCCCGAGGCGATGTGCGCTGGCGTTTTGAGGCGCCCGCCGTCTTCCTCAGCCCGCCCGCGTACGCCCCGGGCGCCGCGGTCGCCGGTGGCGGCATCTACATCGCCGACTACCTCGGCACCGTCTACGCCCTGGACGCGACCAACGGCCGCGACCGCTGGCGCATCGCCACCGAGCCCCGCCAGTCCATAGAGCCGGTCCTGGTCGCGGCCGGCTCCGTCCACCTGGGCAGCGGCGGCGCCCTGTACACGCTGGACGCGGTGACCGGCACTCCCAAATGGCGCTTCGCCGCAGGCGGCGAGGTCATCGGCGCCCCGGTCGTCGCGGATGGCCGGGTCCACTTCGGCTCGGCCGACCACTGCCTTTACACGGTGGACGCCACCGGCGGCCAACTCCGCTGGAAGCTGGCCACGGGCGGCGAGATCACCGGTTCCCCGGTGGCCGTGGCGGGCGTCGTCTACGCGTGCAGCAAGGACCGCTGCGTTTACGCCCTGGACGCGGTGAAGGGCACGGGCCTGTCCCGCTCCCCGGCGCGCCAGCCGTAGCCGGCGCCTGCCCGCTCGATATCAGGGTGCTGGGCGCTGGGTGCCGGGTGTTGGGCGCTGGGTGAGCCAGTCTCAGGTATCTGTGGGTTCGTCTCGCCGTACCGGCTGCGGCAGCGTCCGTTCCGCGTCCGACTCCGGTGGAGGGGCGGGGGCCGGGCTCGGCCAGGGGACGTTATCGGAGGTGACCTCCGGGGGTGGCCCGCCGGCATCGTCCTCGTCGGCGCCCTCGCCCGTACGCCCGTGATCGCCGAGGCCCCAGTCAGCGTCGAAGTCGCGGCCTGAGTGGGTATACGGGGCGTCCGAGTGCTCCGTGAACGATCGCGGCATCTCCACCGTTTCGCCCTCCCCATGCTCACGACCACCCTGCGGCGCAGCGGGCCAGGTGACCGGGGGAGTCGGCCCGACGCCGACGCTGGCACCTGCGCCGTGACCGGGGCTGGTGCCATACGGATAGCGCGGGCTTGGTCTCGGCCCCCGCGAGGGCGCTGGCCCGGGCTGGGGCGCTGGTCCGGGTTGGGGCCCTTGCGCAGGCCCGGGCGGGGGCTGCTGAGGGGAGGGCGCGTACAGGTCACGCGGGTACGCCTCGGGCTCGTGCGGGTCGCGCTGGTACGCCCCGGCCGCGTAACCCGCGGGCAGCGGCGGTTCCCAGTCCGTGCCGGCGCGACCGTAAGCGCCTGGATCGCTGTGGGCCCCGGGGCTTCCATACGCCGCGGAGCCTTCGTATCCGTCGTACCGTCCGGCGACCTGCTCGTCATCGGCGCCCTCGGCCACGCGCGCGCCGGCGCACGAGCGGTGGCCCCGGCCGCGTCCGCGTCCGCTCATCACGGCAGCGGCAACCAGGAGCAGTATTGAGCCACCTACGGCTGCGGCGACGCCGATGCCTAGGCCGTTGCCCTCGCCGTCCACCGTCAGACTTCCGGCGGCCTGGCCCTGCCGGACCATCCACAACACCGCGAATCCCAGCGCCACAAGACCGGCCAGCGCCACGAGTAGCCGCGAGCGCAGGAGCAGGCCAACCAGGGTGAGCAGGGCGGCGAAGGCCATGGGCAAAAGCAGTGAGCGCAGGAGTCCGGCCTCGGCGCCGTGTATTCCCTCCAGGCCGCTGAAGAGGTCATCGATGCGGATATCGCGACCGTGACGGCCGTCGTACCAGGCACGGAAGGGGCTCCAGACGACGGCCGTCGCTCCAATGAGAGCGATGAGGCTCCCGAAGACGTTGCGGACCATCTCCGACTCCTCGTCTTGTCGCTAACCGCTCTCCTTCACGACGCTACGCTCGTCGTGTCACATCTGCCACGCGTGCAACACGCTGGGTAACGGTGCGGGGGGAGTTGGTGAAGAGATCATTCAACGCGTCGAGAGGGAACCGATACGCGTCGAGTGGCGTGGTGAAATGCAGATCCGCCATGGGCGATCAAGCGGTCCGAAGCCTTCCGGAAAGCGTGTGGAATGGCGATCCCGCCTGCGTCCGTAGAGGAGCCCGTCCCCATCGCGGGACTGGGCCAATCGAGTGGCTGGTACGGCTCAACGGGACGGGGCGAGGCCGCCTCTTTCTTGCTCTAAGCTGGCGTGCACTCGTCAACTAGTGCCTATGTTGGCTTGCGATGGTCTTTTCCACGGGGGTTTTTCATGCATGCTCGTCGTAGTCGTCATCTGCGCGTCGTCGCGGTGGTCGCCGTCGTTTTCATCGCCCTCACCGGCGCCCGACGCGGTGGCGACGGTGGCGGCTGCGACGACGACAGCAGCTCTTCATCGAACGACGGCTTCGTCTCGGGCGGCGCATCGAACGGCGGCATAGGCGACGACTCCTCGTCCTCCGGCCTCACCGGGGGCGCCAGCGACATACCGACAGCCGTGCCCAGCTACACCCCGGGCTACAGCCCCAGCTACACCCCGGGCTACAGCCCCAGCTACACCCCTGGTTACAGCCCTTCGCCGTCCTCCACCGAGCCGTCGTTCGACTCGGATGTGACCGGCGAGACGAATGGCAGCAACTGCCGCTACGACCAGGCCACAAGCCAGCTTGAGTACGACGTGATGGTGCACAACCCGTCAACGACGACGACGTACGACTACTCAATCACCGTCGAGTGGAAGTCCGACTCCGACAGCTCCACGATGGGCACCGACTACGAGCGCGTCACCGTCGGCCCCGGCCAGTCCCAGACGGTCACCATGTCGCGCTACTACACGTTCACTGCGCAGACGTACTACACCTGCCAGGTCACTAGCGCTTCTAAGAAGCCGTTGCTCTATCGATCATGACGAACGCCGGTTCGGGTGTGGCGGCTCGGTCGGGTGATGTTCTGGTGAGCCGGGCATGAAAGCAGGGCC
>NZ_JACHJL010000026.1 GCF_014203645.1 Streptomyces zagrosensis
GACCTCGCCCGCTGGAACCACGACGGCCAACTCCACTACCTCGGCCGCACCGACACCCAAGTCAAAATCCGCGGCTTCCGCATCGAACTCGGCGAAGTCCAAGCCGCCCTCACCGCACAACCCGACGTCGCCCACGCCATCGTCACCACCTACCAAAGCGACGCGGGCGACACACAATTGGTCGGCTACGTCGTACCGGCCGAGCCTGCGACGTTCGCACCCGCCAGGGCGCGCGAGGCACTGCGCCAGCAGCTGCCTGGCTATATGGTTCCGGCCAGCGTGCTCGCCATCGACACCCTTCCCCTGACACACAACGGCAAGATCGATTACCAGGCGCTGCCCGCACCCGAGCACCACGCGGACTCGGAGGACGGGCGCGGGCCGCGCACGCCGCAGGAGGAGATCCTGTGCGCCCTGTTCGCCGCAGCCCTGGGCCTGTCGGCCGTCAGCATCGACGACAACTTCTTCGACCTCGGCGGCCACTCCCTCCTTGCCACCAAGCTGACCAGCCGCATCCGCGCCACCTTGGGTGTCGAGATCCCGCTACGGACCCTGTTCGCCGCTCCGTCCGTCGCCGGACTCGCCGAGCAGATCGCCGGCCTGGACGAGACCACACCGCCCCGGCAGGCCCTCGCGCCGGCCGCCAGGCCCGAGCGGCTGCCGCTGTCCTACGCACAGCAGCGACTGTGGTTCCTACACAAGTTGGAGGGCCCGTCCGCCACGTACAACATGCCCTTCGCCCTGCGGCTGAGCGGACACGTGGACCATCGGGCGCTCGAAGCGGCGCTGCATGACGTCATCGCGCGGCACGAGACGCTGCGTACCACGTTCCCCGAGCTGGACGGCGCGCCCTACCAGCACATTGTGGCGCCCGAAGAGGCGCGGATCGACCTGCCCTTGCGACGGGTTGAGCAGAGCGAGTTGGCGGTGGTACTGACGGAGGTGGCGCGCTTCGCGTTCGATCTGTCGGCGCAGATCCCGCTGCGTGCCTGGCTTGTGGAGACCGGCCCCACCGAGTCGGTGCTGATGCTGGTGCTGCACCACATCGCGGGCGATGGCTGGTCGGTCGCCCCGCTGGCCCAGGACCTGGCCACCGCGTACACCGCCCGGCACTCGGGTGCGCAGCCGGCGTGGAGCGCGCTGCCGGTGCAGTACGCGGATTACACCCTGTGGCAGCACGAACTCCTCGGCGACCCGAGCGATCCCAAGAGCCTGTTCGCGCAGCAGTACGCGTACTGGGAGCGGCAGTTGGCCGAGCTGCCCGAGCAGGTCACGGTGCCCACCGACCGCCCGCGCCCGGCCGTCATCTCCTACGCCGGTGACGCCGCGCACTTCCGCCTGGATGCCGAGCTCCATCGGGCGGTCAGCGACCTGGCCCGGGCCTCCGGCGCCACCGTGTACATGGTCCTCCAGGCGTCCATGGCCGCGCTGCTCACCCGGCTCGGCGCGGGCACCGACATCCCCGTGGGCAGCGGTGTGGCCGGCCGCACCGATGAGAAGCTGGGCGAGTTGATCGGCCTCTTCGTCAACACCTTGGTCATGCGGACGGACACCGCGGGCGATCCGGCGTTCGCCGAGTTGCTCGCCCGGGTCCGCGAGAGCGCGCTGGCCGCCTACACCCACCAGGACGTTCCGTTCGACACGCTGGTGGAGCGGCTCAACCCGCAGCGCTCCACCGCGTACCACCCCATGTTCCAGATCGCGCTGGTGCTCCAAAACAACGAAGAGGCGCACTTCGACCTGCCGGAACTGCGGGTCACGGCCGAGCACGCGGATACTGGCACGGCCCGCTACGACATGCTGCTCAGCGTCTCGGAGAGCTTCCGTGACCGGGTCGAGCCGAACGGCGTGGACATCACCGTCGAGTACGCCACCGCGCTGTACGACCGGGGGACGGTCGAGGCGTTCATCGCCCGCTGGGCCCGCTTGATGCGGGCGCTGGTCGCCGATCCCGCGCTGCGCATCGGCAGCCCTGACCTACTGAGCCCGGCCGAGCGCGAACGGCTCATCGACGCGTACGGTCAAGGCCGCCAGGGCAGCCGGGCCCTGGCCGAGCAGACACTGCCCGATCTCTTCCAGGCACAGGTCGATCGATCGCCCGGGGCGGCGGCGGTGTCGGACGGTTCGACCAGCTGGTCGTATGCGGAGCTGAACGCGCGGGCGAACCAGATCGCGCACTGGCTCATCGGCCGCGGCATTGGCCCCGAGCAGCTCGTCGGCGTCGCCCTGCCGCGCTCGGCTGAACAGATCGCGGTCATCTTCGGGGTGCTGAAGGCGGGCGCCGCGTATCTGCCCATCGACCCGGCTTACCCGGCCGACCGCATCGGCTATATGACCGCCGACGCGCGGCCCGCGCTCCTGCTCACCAACACCGAAACGGCCCCGAGCCTGCCCCGCGAGCTGGTGGCGGACCTGGTGCTCATCGACGCCGTCGAGACGTTGGATGCGTGGCGGGCGGCGGCCGACACCGATCCGGTGACCGCACTGGTTCCCGCGCATCCGGCGTACGTCATCTACACATCAGGCTCCACCGGGCGGCCCAAGGGCGTCGCCGTCACCCATACCGGCTTCGCGGCGCTGCGCGCCACGCACACCCAGCGCTGTGCGCCGGCCGTCGGCTGCCGGGTGCTCCAGTTCGCCTCACCGAGCTTCGACGCCGCGGTGTGGGAGCTGGTCATGGCCCTCACTAGTGGTGGGACGCTGGTCATTCCCGAGCAACATCGGCTAGCTGGCGAAGAGTTGGCGCACACGCTGGCGGAGCAGCGGATCACCCACGCCACGCTGCCGCCCTCGGTGCTGGCCACGCTCCCCGCGCCGAGCGCGGCCAGCCTCACCGGGCTGCGGGTGCTCACGCTGGCGGGCGAGGCGCTGCCACCTCACCTGGCCGAGCTGTGGGCCCCGGGCCGTACGCTCATCAACGCCTACGGGCCGACCGAGACCACCATCTGCGCCGCCACCAGCGGCCCACTCACCGACGAACGGGTCCCGATCGGTACGCCGACCGTCGATACCGGGCTCTATGTGCTGGACGGGGCGCTGCGTCCCATGCCGGTCAACACGCCCGGCGAACTGTATGCGGCGGGCCCGAGCCTGGCCCGTGGCTATCTGGGCCGCGCAGGGCTGACCGCGCGCCGTTTCGTCGCCAACCCGTACGGCCCGCCCGGCTCCCGGATGTACCGCACCGGGGACCTCGCCCGCTGGACCAGCGGCGGGGAGTTGGAGTACCTCGGCCGCACCGACGCCCAGGTGAAGGTGCGCGGCTTCCGCATCGAGCCGGGCGAGGTCGAAGCGGCGCTGGTGGCGCACCCCGACGTGGCCCAGGCCGTGGTCACCACGCATCGGCCCGGTGACGGCGATGCCCGGCTCATCGCCTATGTGGTGCCCGCCGCCGATCTCACGGCGGGTGACGACCAGGTCGAGGAGTGGCGAAACATCTACGACACCGTCTACAGCGAGCCCACCGAAGCGGATCTCGGCAGCGACTTCCACGGGTGGAACAGCTCTTACACGGGACAACCCATCCCGCTGGCCGACATGGAGGAATGGCGGCGGGCCACCGTCGCCCTCATTCGGGAGAGCGGCCCCCGCCAGCTGTTGGAGATCGGCGCAGGGTCGGGGCTGCTGTTGGCGCCGCTTGCGCCGACCGTGGAGGCGTACTGGGCCACCGACCTGTCCCACAGCGCGGCCCGCAACCTCGCCGCGCGAACTCAGCAGAAGGGTTGGCGACACGTCCAGGTCCGCTGCCAGCCCGCCGACGACTTCACCGGAATTCCCACCGGCTCCTTCGACACGATCGTCGTGAACTCCGTCAGCCAATACTTCCCCAACCAGCGCTATCTGACCGCGGTCATCGATCAGGCCCTCGCACATCTAGCACCCGGTGGGCATCTGATCGTCGGCGACGTCCGCCACTACGGTCTGCACCGAACCTTCCACAACGCCATCCACGCCCTCGCCGCTCCGCACACCGCGGCGCTACAGCACAGCACACAGCAGTCGCTCATCAACGAGGAAGAACTCCTGGTAGATCCCGCCTACTTCACCGCGTACGCCGAACGCCACCCCGACGTCTGCGGCGCCGACGTTCGGCTCAAGCACGGCACCGCGCACAACGAGCTGACCCGCCACCGCTACGACGCCATCATCCACAAGAGCCCCGCCCAACCCACCGTGCTCGACGGCGTGCCTGCCCGCCCCTGGACGTACGCGAGTTTGCGCGACTTCACCGAGCGGTACGCGCTCGACCCGCAGGCGGGGCCCGTACGTCTGACCCGCATCCCCAACGCACGCCTCACCGCGGAGACCGCGGCCCTAGCTGCCGCGCAGCGCAACGCGCCCATCGAGGAGATCCGGGCCCTCCTGCGCGCCGAGTACCCGGGCGAAGCGGCGGCCGTCGATCCGCAGGCCCTGCACGAGTGGGCCGCGGGCCACGGCATGCAGGCCCGCACCACCTGGAACGACACCGCACCCGACGCATTCGACGCGGTTCTCATCCCAGCCCACCGCACCGGCGCCGGCTACACCGGTACCTACACCCCCGCCCGCACCCACCGGCCACAGGCCACCCTCACCAACTCCCCCACGACCACCCACGCCACCGCACGCCTCACGACCACACTCCGCGAGCACCTCGCCCGCCACCTCCCCGCGCACATGCTCCCGAGCGCCATCACCCCCGTCACCGACATCCCCCTCACCCCCAACGGAAAGATCAACTACTCGGCGCTGCCCCTCCCCGACCACACCCCCCGCACCAACGGCCGGCCGCCGCGTACCCCACGGGAAGAAGTCCTGTGCACCCTGTACGCGCAGACCCTGGGCCTGCCCGCCGTCACCATCGATGACAACTTCTTCGACCTCGGCGGCCACTCCTTGCTCGCCACCAAGCTGATCAGCACCATCCGCACGGTTCTTGGCCTCGACATCCCCCTGCGCGTCCTGTTCGCGAACCCCACCATCGCCCAGGTCAGCGCCCATCTCACCGGTGACGGGGACTCGGACAGCGCGCTTGAGGTGTTGCTTCCGCTACGCACCGGAGGCAAGCTGCCACCGCTGTTTTGTGTGCACGCGGGCAACGGCATGTGCTGGACGTACGCGGCTTTGCTGCCGCATCTGAGTCCGGACTTCCCGGTGTACGGGCTTCAGTCACACGGTCTGGCGCACCCCGATGAGCTGCGGCAGAGCATGGAGGAGATCGCCGAAGACTGCATCGAGGCGATGCAGCGGGTCCAGCCGCAAGGCCCTTACCATCTGCTCGGCCACTCCTTCGGCGGCACGTTGGCCCACGTCATGGCGACGCTGCTGGAACAGCGCGGCGAGCGCGTGGAGTTGATCGTCTCGTTGGACTCGGAGCCCTCCCGGCCCATCACCGAGGAGGAGAGGGCGGCGATTGCGGACACCGGGCGGATGTACGCCGGGATGCTGGAACTCCTGGGCGTGGACCCGCGCGACATCCCGGCCGCATCGCTCACCTACGAGCAGTTCACGACGGTGGCCAGGACCACGAGCACGGTCCTTGGCAGCATGTCCGAGAAGGAGTTCGCGGCGATGATGGCGCTGCTCCAGACCAACGGCCAGGTCAGCACGGGCTACCGGCACGAAAGGGCGGCCACCAACATGCTGCTCTTCGCGGCCTCCGACAAGGAGGGCCCGCTCCTGACGGCGGACCTGTGGCGCCCGTACATCGACGGCGAGATCACCCACCACACCGTCACCTGCAAGCACAACACCATCGTCACCCCCGACACCCTGCGAGAACTCGGCCCTGTCATCGAGGCGCGGCTGCGGCAGGCCATCGGCGACACCACCACCCACCCAGAAGGCGAGAACCACTGATGTCGAACCCCTTCGAGGACACCGAGAACGGCACCTATCTGGTGCTGGTCAACGACGAGGGTCAGCACTCCCTATGGCCCGAGTTCGCCGACGTGCCGGCGGGCTGGAAGATCGCGCACCCGGCCGACACCCATCAGGCGTGCATCGCCTACATCGAGGAGAACTGGACCGACCTACGGCCCCGCAGCCTGGTCGAGGCCATGAACAAGGCGACCACGACCGCCTGACCGTCACTGTGGGCGGGGGACGCGCCCGGGCACGGTCCCCCGCCCACAGCACCGCACGATAGGTCAGCGGCGCAAGCATCCACCGCTAGCGAGCAACGGCCCCTTCCTCGGTGGCCGCGGCGCGCAGCCGCCGGCGCGCAGCCAACGGACCGCGCCAGGAGCCGGCCGGGCTCGCCGCGCTCGCAACGCCGGCTGAAGAGTTCGGGTCGCGCACCACGCCCGTATCGCGTACCGCACCGACGGGGGCCAGCAGATCACGCCCGCAGGCCGCGCCCCGCACACCCGTCGCGTCGGCATCGACCGGCAAGGTAGCGGCAACCGGCGACGTGGTGGCAACCGGGCCGCCGTCGCGCACCGCTTCCCGGGCCAGCGCGGCCAACTCCCTGCGGTCGCTTGCGGCCGACGACGGGATCGGCGGGTGTGCCTGAACGCGCACCGTGAGCCCGTCCGCGCTCATGACCCGGCGCAGCGAGCTGCCGAAGTCATCATCGCCGACGAACGCGGCCACCGTACTCAGGGCGTGGTGTTGGAAGTAGCCGAGGGTCACCGGGCGTACGGGCGCTCCCGCATCGATTGCGGCTTGA
The DNA here is from genome assembly GCF_014203645.1 of Streptomyces zagrosensis. GTDB lineage: Bacteria > Actinomycetota > Actinomycetes > Streptomycetales > Streptomycetaceae > Streptomyces > Streptomyces zagrosensis. Next base: position 6,647 of record NZ_JACHJL010000026.1, read on the forward strand.
AAGGTTGCCCGGCGAAAGCCGCCGGTCGTGCCCGCACACCAGGTGGCGCCCTGTGGGAAGACCATGACCGAGCGCCCGGAGCGCAGCAGTTCGGCGATCTCGCTCACCGTCTGGGGCAGTGCCCGCATGCCGTCCCGGTCGATGAAGCGGGTACCGGCCCGCTGGGTCAGGGTGCCGATCACCGGCCAGTTGCCCACCTCCCGCTTGGCGAGCATGGTCACCGGCTCCACGGCGAGCAGGGCCATCACATCGAGCCAGGAGATGTGGTTCGCCACGATCAACGTTCCCGTCCCGGCCCGCCACGCGTCGTGCGAAGCGCCCACGTCCGGGTTCAGGTTCGGGCTCAGGTTCGGGCTCAAATTCGTGAGATGCGGATTCGGGTCGTACGAGGAGCCAGCGGGCGGCTCGTGTGCGGGGGCCGCGCCGGTGGTGTGCGAGATAGCGGCCGGGTGCGGAATCGGAGCGTACGGGAGGGTGACCGGGGCAGGCACACCGTACGGCGCTGCCTTGGCCCCCAGCACGCTGAGCGGTCCACCGTGGTACTCCAAGCGGATGCCGAGCGCATCCAGGACACCCCGCGCGCACGCTTGCACGTTCGCCGGGTCGGCCAGGGCCTCACTCGTCCCCAGTGCACTGACCAAACGGCGAGCGAAGGCCACCGAGCGGCGAGCGGCACGCGGCACGGTGACCCGGGCGGCGGCGTGCGCCACACAGCGTTGGTCGCAGGGTGAGGTGGGGGCCCAAGCGTTCACTGGGCTTCGCCGAGGAAGTAGCGGCGGTAGCGGTCGTTCATCCGCTCGGTGTCCAGGACGACGAAGAAGTCGGCGTCATCGAAGTCTCGCTCGTGGTGGGGGGCGCCGCACATCCACGCGCCGACGCGCAGGTAGCCGCGTAGCAACGGCGGCAAGGTGGCATAGCTGGGCTGAGCGTCCGGCGACGGTGACGGCGACAGCGACGGTGACCAGGGCACACGCGGCTGGACCCGCAGCTCCGGCGGTGCCGCGTGCCGAGTCGTGCCGAGCAACCAGGCGTTGCTGGCAGCCTGGCCGCCATCGGCGAGCGGTACGGAGGCGCAGCCCGCGAGGTAGCGGTGGCCCGAGAGCAGTACGTAGCGGGCGAGCCCGGCCCACATCAGGTTGATCACCGCGCCGGACCGGTGGTCCTGGTGCACGCAGGCGCGGCCCGCTTCGACCAGGGAGGAGCGGACGTCCAGCGGCAGTCCGCGCAGGTCGAACTCGCCCTCCGAGAAGAGCCGGTTCCCGCGCCCCGGCGGCAGCAACCGGTAGGTGCCGACCACCTCGCCGGTGGCCCTGTCGCTCACGATGAGGTGGTCCATCACGGCGTCGAACTCGTCCACGTCGAGCCCGGTGGCCGACGACTGCAACGTGGCCCCCTTCTCCTCGCCGAACACCTGGTAGCGCAGGCGCTGCGCGGCCTCGATCTGCTGCGGCGTGTCCGCTATGGCAGTGATGTACGAGTTGGTGGCCGCCGTTACGGTGGACGTCGAGAGCGTAGGCATTTCTGGTCTCCGTTCAGGGGGAATTCAGCAGCGTCGTCGGTCTCGGTCGGTAATTGTTTGCTGCCCGGCTATTTGTTGTTGTTTCATGCGTCGATAGAATGCCCAGCTCGCCGGCGACCCGAGTTTCGGTCTTGGGTAGGAATCTCGCTGACGTTCGCTAGTATTCCCAACGCCGCGAAAGTCGTAGTGTCCGTGCGGTTATTCCCGTGCTGCCAGATGATGACGAAGACGAAACGCGAAGGGCCGCACCTCGCCATCGGCGAGATGCGGCCCTTGCGCTCCTTGGGGAGCGAATCGCTTCACGGTATCGTCGGGGCATCCCCTCCATACGCCCAGGTGCGGGCCCTGGAGAGCGGGCCAGGGCCCGAAGTTCAGGGAAACGACCTCAGCGGGCCGATGGACGCATTAGGGCCCGAGGTCCCCATTGCTGGGGAAATGTCACCGGTTCCCTTCCTGGAGAACTCTCATTCGTTGGCCGGGGATTCGCTGGGGAATATTTTGGTAATGATCTTCCCGTCGCCTGTGAGGTAGCCGTACAACATCCCCGGGCTGCTGTGCGGCGCGTCGAATACTCCCTCGCCATCCAGGGCTATGACACCGCCATCGCCGCCGAGTTGGGGCAGTTGCTTGACCAACACCCGGTATGCGGCTTGGGCCACATCGAGATCGCCGTACTCCATGAGGTGGGAGATGGTCGCGGTCGCGGCGCCCCGGATGAACACCTCGCCGTGCCCGGTGGCGCTGGCCGCGACGGTGCCGTTGTTCGCGTACGTACCGGCCCCGATGATCGGCGAGTCACCGACCCGGCCCGGCATCTTGTTGGTCATGCCGCCGGTCGAAGTGGCCGCGGCCAGGTTGTGGCGTCCATCGAGGGCGACGGCGCCGACCGTGCCCTTGGTCTGCTCGTCGTCGGACGCCGTGGCGCCCCCGCCTGGGCCCCGGGTGCCCTCGCCCGGAGCGCTCTTGGCGTTGCGGGCCTTCTCCTTGGCCGCCATGAGCTGGTCCCAGCGCTTCTGCGTCCAGTAGTAGTCCTGGGTGACGGTGGGCAGGCCGTTGCGGGCGGCGAAGTCATCGGCGCCCTCCCCCGCGAGCAGCACATGCCGGGTCTTCTCCATCACCAGGCGGGCCGCGGAGATGGGGTTGCGTACGCTACGCACCCCGGCTACGGCGCCCGCGGCCTGGTCGGAGCCGCGCATGATGGAGGCGTCCAATTCGTGCCCGGCATCCGCGGTGAACACCGCGCCCTTGCCGGCGTTGAACAGTTCGTTGTCCTCCAGCACACGCACGGAAGCCTCGACCGCCGCCACGCTGTCGCCTCCGCGGCGCAGCACCCGCTGCCCGGCGCGCAACGCATCGGTCAAGCCCTTGCGATAGGCCCGTTCTTGTTGCGGGCTGGTCGTGTCGGGATCGAGGGCTGTTCCGGCGCCGCCGTGCACGGCCAGCACGACATCGCGCGCATCGGGCCGCCCCGGTCCACCGCGCTCGGCAGGCCGCACGAACGTCTTGTGCGAGCTGGTCGAGCTCGACCCCGCACTGCTGGGCACGGCGGTGGTGAGCGAGGCCGTCAGCACGGTGGCCGCGGCGAACACGGTCCCCAGCCATATTCGCGAGTGGGATCGCAGACGCATTGATTGTCCTCTCGTCGCAGAACCGTTGCTCGTGGCGTGCGGCCCGGCGAACCCAGCCAAAACCAACGGCCGGCACCCGAGGACCCCACGGGTTTCCCTTCCAGCCATGCCCATCGCGGACACCGTTGTCCCCCCTGCCGGCTCGCGCATCCGCGCGGGGACGCGGAGGCGCGCCCGAAGGCGCCGCCGCTGCGCACGACAAGAGGGGCAGCACGAGGGCGCCGCGCGGATGGCGACGTGCCGCCGCTCAGCCGCTCGCCCGCGCCTCGACCTCCGGCACGCACTTGACCTGCGCCACCACACCCACCATGGCGGCCCGGCGGGGGTGGTAGGAGGCCGCCGCCAGCGGATCGATGTCCTCGCCCTGAGTCCACGCTTGGTCATGTGGCGTGCAGGCGTCGTGGCCACGTGAGATCGCGTAGGTGTCGATGTATCGGGCCCCGCCATCTCGGTCGGCCGCATCGGACATCGCGGTGTTCAGCACCCGCTCCACGGCGTCGAGCCAGCGCAGGTCGCCATCGGCGAAGGGCAGGACGTACGGGGGGTTCCGGCACCGTACGAGGAGCCCCATCTCACGGGAACGCCCGCTTCCCCCGCGGCCTCAACTATCCGATGGGGGCTCAATCGTGCGGGTTTTACGCCGATATTGGGCATGCCCGGCGAGGACGTGTCGCGCCCGGACGTGTGCCGCCCGAAGGCACACCATGGAGACACGGCAACAGACACGGCAACAGACACGGGACAGGAAGACGTCACCGATTCACACGTGGCACATGAGGACACACAACACCGTGCACCAAGAACGGGCTCTGTGCGAAGGCGCACCAGTGTACGAAGGCGTACCAGCCAAACAAGCCAGCCGAACGCCCCGAGCCAGCACGCCGGACGAAACGAACGCATCGGTCGAACGGAACACCCTGGGGTCGCGCCACCCGGCGGCGCTATCCAGCCCTCCGCGTCATGGCGCCACTGACGCCGTTCGGCCGGTGATGTCCGACATGAGTGAGAGCCTGTTCGATGAGTGTCGCAACGTGATCGTCATGGAGCGAGTAGAGCACCCTGCGGCCGTCACGAAGCCCGGCGACGAGACCGAGATGGCGCAGCATGCGCAGATGATTGGAGACCGTGTTCTGCTCCATGCCCACCTCAGCGGCCAGTTCCCCGACTGGACAGGGGGAATGGAGAAGACGATCCAGGATCTGTACACGTACGGGCGAGGCCAGCGCCTGCATGACCTCGGCTACGGCAAAAGCCTGCTCCTGAGAGATCAATTCGCCTGTATTCCCTGGTCCCATACCGCAAATGGTACCGGTAATCATGTGACTAGCCTGGTGGCTGATTTTCCCCACCTCAATACATCACGAGGTCATGATATTTTGAGCTCATGACTTCGCAGGATGAGTGCGCCGGCGCGGACACACTGCGCCTCAACATTGCCGACCTGCTGCCGGGCCCGCCTGCGCGTTGTGAACCCTGTGTCCAGCGCATCGTCATCTCGCTCGGGCAGAGCAAAGCCGTGGGCTCCGTACACCGGGCCCCCGACCGCACCGGCGGGGCCGGGACGGTGTGTGTGCACTTCGACGCCGCTGCCCTCGCCGTGGAAGACGTCCACCAGGCGGCACGCACCGCCAGCGACCACACCCGCCTCGACCACGGCACCAGCCGACACGGTGGCACTGATGCCGACAATGCCGGCGATGCCGGCGACCCAGCAGGCGGCTACGACGACGCGGAGGACGACACTCCGCAGGTCGCAGACCGCAGCCCCGGTCATGGGCATGGGCATGGGCATGTTCACAGCCATGACCACAGCCATGCACACGGGCTCGGTTTCCTCGGTGAGCACGCCGAGTTGGTCTTCGCGCTGCTGTCCGGGCTCGCCTATCTGACGGGGCTGTTGCTCGACCTCACCACCGAGGTCGCCGAGCCGATTCCCCTCTTCTGCTACCTCGCCGCCTACGCTTTCGGCGGCTTCTTCACCGTGCGCGAGGCGATCACCACCATCAGGGCGGGCCGGTTCGAGGTTGACTTCTTGATGCTGGTCGCGGCAGTCGGGGCCGCGGCGATCGGAAAGTGGGCGGAAGGGGCAGTCCTGCTGTTCCTGTTCAGCCTCGGGCACGCGCTGGAGGAGTACGCCATGGGGCGCGCCCGGCGCTCCATCGAGGCACTGGCCGAGCTCACCCCCAAAACCGCGCTGCTCCGCAGGGACGGCCGATCCAGTGAGGTTTTGGTGGAACACCTGGTGGTGGGCGACACGGTAGTGGTCAGACCACACGCCCTGGTGCCCGCCGACGGCATCGTGCGCAGTGGCAAGAGCGCCGTGAACCAGGCCGCGGTCACCGGCGAGAGCATGCCGGCGGACAAGGTGCCGGTCGATGACGTACGGACGGCGTTGCGCGACCCGGACGCGGTTGCGCGGGACAGCCGAGTCTTTGCGGGCACCGTCAACGGAGCAGGCGCGCTGGAGGTCACCGTCACCAGCCGGGCCCAGGACAACACGCTGGCCCGTGTGGTGGCCATGGTGCGCGATGCGGAGACCCGGCAGTCCCCGACGCAGGCGTTCACCGCACGCTTCCAGCGGGTCTTCGTGCCTGCGGTGATCGGCACCGTGGTCGCGTTGCTAGGCGCGGGGCTTGTGGTGGACGAACCGTTCTCGGCCTCGCTCTACCGCGCGATGGCCGTGCTTGTCGCTGCCAGCCCCTGCGCCCTGGCCATCGCCACCCCAGCCGCCGTGCTCAGCGCGGTGGGCCGGGCGGCCCGCAGCGGGGTGTTAATCAAGGGGGGTGGCCCGTTGGAGCAGTTGGGGAAGCTCACGGCGATCGCATTCGACAAGACGGGCACCCTCACCGAAGGCCAGCCACGGGTCACGGATGTGCTCCCGGCCCCCGGCGTACCCGAACGCGAGCTGCTGACCACCGCGCTAGCCGTGGAACGGCTCAGCGACCATCCGCTGGCCCAGGCGGTCGTGCGCGACCTGGCTCAGCGGCTCGGTGACGCGTCCGTGCCCACTGCCGAGGAGTTGCAGGCCATCGTCGGGCGCGGTGTGTTGGCCCGGGTCCATGGCGTGCCGGTGGCCATCGGCAGCACGTCCTTCTTCGCCCATGTGCGGGGGCCCGAGCCGCGAAAGCCCGAGGCACGGGGGCCTGGCGTACGGGTGGTGTGCGTGCGAGCAGCAAACGCAAAAAGAACAGAACACACAACAAGCACAGGAAACGCAGGAAACGCAGCACGCGAGGAAGGCCCAAGAGAGGCAAAAGTACCCGTAGAGCCCGTAGCACTTAAGAAACTCAAGGATCTTAAGGACCTCAAGCAAACAGAGAGAACCGAAGAAACCCTAAGTGCGAAAAAAGCGGAAGGGATTGCCGTGGCCGGGCCGCCGCTGCCTGCGGAAATCCGGGTGCAGGCCGAGCGGTTGGAATGCGCGGGGCGTACGACGATGGTCGTACGGCATGGCGGGTGCTATCTGGGAATCATCGGTGTGATGGACACCCCGCGCCCCGAGGCGGCAAGGGTCGTGGCCCAGCTCAGGGCGCTCGGCATCCGGCGGGCCGTGATGATCTCGGGGGACAATCAGCGGGTCGCCGACGCCGTCGCGGATCAGGTGGGTCTCGACGACGCCTGGGGGGACCTGCTGCCCGAGGGCAAGGTGGCCGCCATCGAGCGGCTGTGCGCTGATGAGCACCGTACGGCCATGATCGGCGACGGCGTCAACGACGCTCCGGCGATGGCCAGCGCCACGGTGGGCATCGCGATGGGAGCCGCGGGTTCCGCAGTGGCACTGGAGACCGCCGACATTGCCCTCATGTCGGACGGGCTTAGCAAGTTGCCGCTGGTCACCGGCCTCAGCCGGCGCACCAGCGCGGTCATCAAGCAGAACCTGCTGCTGAGCCTTGGCATCGTCGCGGTACTGGTGCCGGCCACGGTGCTCGGCCTTGGCATCGGTCCCGCGGTGCTGGTGCATGAGGGTTCCACGCTGCTCGTGGTCGCCAACGCCCTGCGGCTGCTGGGCTATCCGGAACACGTTTGACCTACCCGGCCCGGCCAGGCGGCGGCATGTCGGACCCAGCGGCCAGGCGCCCACATGTCGGGCCCGGCCAACCGGGCCCGGGCGATCAGGCCCAAGTGCCCAGGCACACCCGGCGACTAGGCCCAGGCAGCGGGGCACAGCAGTGGCGGCGGCCCAGCTCACCGCCGTGAGCCGAGCCGCCGCCGCCGCGTCAAACGGTCAAGGCGCTACGCGTTAGCGGACTGCCTTGAGGTACGAGCCCTTGTCGAAAGCGGTGAGGCCATTGGCCCACAACTGGTTGACCCGCGACTTCTCCTGCGCGTTGGGGTACGCGTTCGTGCAGGAGGTCCCCGGCCCACCGCCGGACATCAGCTCGCTGCACGGCCCCGAATAGCGGTCGGGCAGGCCAAGCACGTGTCCAGTCTCGTGGGCGGTGACGCGGGTGGAGTTGTACTGCTGGTTTTGCCGGTAGTCGAGGAAGATGTAGCCGCGACCATGGCCGTTGGTGCTGGCGTACGAGCCGCGGGAGTCATTGCCCTCGCGGTAATCGAAGTCGTAGCTTCCCGTGCCCTCGCGAAGCTGCACATTGCTGACTGAACTGTTCCAGATCTGGGTGCTACGGGCGATCTGCGACTTGAACGTGGGGGCGTTTCTCGCGCTGTACGTGACGGTGACGGCGGCGGCGCCGGTCTTGGCCTGCTTGGCCTTGGCCGACTTCATCACGGCTTCGAAGAACGCCTTTGTCTGGGCCTGGTTCTCGCCCGATCCGTTGTAAGCCGCGATGGTCGCGGCGGTGCTGACGTGAGTTTCCGCGGCCTTGGTGGATGAGGCCGATGCGGAAGCAGGCAGGGACGCGACCGCGGTGGCCAGACCGAGGCCGAGCGAAGCCGTCAGAAATATCTTGGAGCGCTGCATGTGGGGAACTCCATTTTCCGACCCGAAACACCGTCCGACCGCCCGGATAGCGGTGAAGGCGTTCCGGATACAGCTCAGTTGTGGTGCTGAGTCTCGGGGAGTTTCCCGGTTTCGTGGAGCATGTCACTTCCCGATAGCGTCAGGTAATGGTCCGCATAAGTGGCTCACACCGTTATGTTCCAGCTTCAACGGACAATACGGGACATGCACATGACACGAAGCGGCAGCATCGCGCTACGGGACGGCGCCGCGCGCTGACGAGGCCCACCGCCCGGCCATTGCCGCTGACTCGCCACCGCGGGCGCGCGGGTGCCCCCGGCTCACTCCGCGACCCGTGCCTTGGGCTCGACCCGCTTGCCCTCCATCGCGGCGGGTTCGGTCAGCGTGTACGACAGCGCCCAGCAGGCGATCGGCATCGCCACCAGCGCCGCCAGTGCCCAACGAAGCGAGGTCGCCTCGGCGAGGGCGCCGATCAGCGGGCTGGCGATGCCGCCAATGCTCACGGCGAGGCCCAGCGTGACGCCGCTGGCCGTGCCCACGCGGCGCGGGAGGTAGTCCTGCCCCAAGGTGACGTGCAGCGAGAACGGCACGTACAGCGCGACGGAGGTAAGCGCGATGCATCCGTACACCAGCGGCCCTGGCGCGAAGGGGATGCCCGCGACGGAGGGAATGGCCACCGCGTACGCCAGGCGCAGCGACCGCACCCGGCCCCAGCGTGCGGCGAGCCTGCCGCCGAGCAGCGTGCCGACCGCGCCGCCCCCGAAGAGGATGAACAGGGCCACGGCCCCGGCCGTGTCGCCGGCATCCAGGTGCTGCCGCACATAGAGCGAGATGAATGCGCTCAGCCCCACGTACACGATGGACCGACAAATCACGATCGCCGAGAGCCGCAGGAACAGCGGCCAGTCGTCTTCGCCGGCCCGCTCCTTGGTGCCGCCGGCGCCGAGTCCGCCGACCGAGCTTCGCGTCAGCATCAGCAGGGTGACCCCCAGGGCGGCGGGGATGATCAGCAGCGGTGTGGCGGACAGCCCGCCGAAGGCCAGCACGGGGGTGACGAAGAGGGGGGCGAGCGCCCAACCGACGTTGCCCCCGAGGGAAAACCAGCTCATGCCGACGTGGTTGCCGCCGGTGACGGCTCGCGCCATGCGGGCGGCCTCCGGGTGGTACGCGGCGACGCCGAGCCCGGAGACCGCGACCGCGATCCAGGTCAGCGTGTAGGACTCAACGAGCCCGCAGACCGCGATGCCCAGTCCGGCCGCCGCGATGCCGCCCGGTATCAACCACGGCATCGGCTTGCGGTCGGTGAGCGCCCCGAAGGCTGGTTGCACCACGGAGGACAGCAGGGTGGCGGCGAGCACGATGCCCGAAACCCCCACATAACCGTAGTGACGCTCGGACACCCAAAAGGGCACCAGCGCCAACACCGCGCCCTGATATATGTCATTGCAGGCGTGCGCCGCAGCGAGCAGGCCGATCGCCGACGGCCGACGGCCGGCGCGCAGGAGAGGTGTCATGTGACGATCATCGACGGGCGCAGCGTGGCCTGCTTCCGATAAAGTGACAACTGATGTCGAATATCCGCCACCGGCCGCGTGCCAACACCGCCGTGCGGCGGTTGCCGTCCGGCTTCGGTGTCGGGGCGCACCACCACGATGACCATCAGATCGTCTACGCCGGGCGCGGCGTGCTGTCTGTGACGACCGACGCGGGCAGTTGGGTCGCGCCGGCGACCAGTGCCCTGTGGATTCCGGCCGGAACGGTTCACGAGCCCCGCGCCTGCGGCGAGACGGACCTACACACGGTGGGGCTGCCCGCGACGGTGAACCCGCTGGGCCTTGACCGGCCCGCCGTGCTCGCGGTGGGGCCGCTGCTGCGCGAGCTGATCTTGGAGTACACCCGCGATCCGGCCGACCAGAGCCCGGAGCGGCGGCGGCTACTGGCCGTGCTGCTCGATCAGCTTCGCCACTCGCCCCAACGCCCCATCCATCTGCCCACCGGGCGCGATCCTCGGTTGGCGGCGGTGTGTGCGTTGCTCATGGACGACCCGGCCGATGGCCGGACGCTCACCACCCTTGGGGCAGCGGTCGGGGCGAGCGATCGGACGCTGGCCCGACTGTTCCGAGCGGAGATGGGCATGACGTTCCCACAGTGGCGCACCCAACTGCGGCTCCATCGCGCGCTGCTTCTGCTCGCCGAGGGAATGTCGGTGACCGCCGTGGCCCACCGCTGCGGCTGGGCGTCTGCGAGCGCCTTCATCGACACCTTTCGGCGGACCCTTGGCCACACACCGGGGGCCCGCACCCTGTCGCGCGCCTGAGCGCGGCACCGCCGGGAGCGAACGGGCGGCGCTGTGCCGCCGCCTGAGCCGCTACGCCACCCCGTGGGGCGCTGCGGCAGCGCCGCGCGGGGGCGGGTCGGGCTCCGCCTGGTGCGTAGCCGCGGGGCGGGGTGGCGCGGCCTTGATGATGGCGTCGAGCAGTCCGGGGAAGCGTCGCTCCAGGTCGGCGCGGCGCAGTCGGCTGGGCCTGCTGGCGCCCAGCAATCGGGTCGATACCAGGCCGTTGTGCCGCAACTGGTTCATGTGGTGCGAGACGGTCGAGATCTTGACGGGCAGGTCGAGGGCCGTGCAGGTGGACTCGCCGACCTCGTCGAGGAGTCGTACGATCCGCAGCCGCATGGGGTCGGCCAGGGACTGCAAAACGGTGCCCACATCGATCTCATCCAGCTCCGGCTGCGGCAGCCAGGTCTCCTCGTGCCGACCCATCACGCCCTCCTTCGTAGATCGGAGCCTACGATACCCATCGGATTATGGTTACGATGCTCATCGTAGTTTCCGATGTCCATGTGAATGATAGGTGGCTCATGTCCGACTCCGCCCCTCCTCAGCACTGGCGACGCCATGCCGCCGTGCTCGCCCTCGGCGCCTTCGCGGTGGGCACCGACGCATTCGTCATCTCCGGCGTACTGCCTGAAATCGCCGACTCCGTGCAGGTCAGCGTGGGCGCGGCGGGGCAACTCGTCACGGTGTTCTCCATCGCGTACGCGCTCTTAGCCCCCGTGCTGACGGCGCTCACCGCCCACTGGCCTCGGCGTACGGTGCTGGTGACCGCGCTCGCCATATTCGCGGTCGGCAACGTGGCGACCGCGCTCGTTCCCGGCTACGGCCTCGTCCTAGCCACCCGGGTGGTGGCCGCCGCGGGCGCCGCGATGTTCACCTCGAACGCCAGCGCCACCGCCGCCGCGCTCGCCGGGGACAGTCGCAGAGGCAAGGCCATCTCCATCGTCATGCTCGGCATGACATCCTCGCTCGTCCTCGGCGCGCCGCTGGGTACCGTCCTCGGCTCCTGGCTGGGCTGGCGCTCGACCATGTGGTTCGTCTCCGCGCTGGCGCTCGTGGTGATCCCCCTGATCACGCTGCGGCTGCCGGAGCCCGACATCATCGCGACCCGCACGGACCTGCGGCAGCGCCTGGCTCCCCTGCGCGACCGCCGGGTACTGCGCGTCCTCGCCACCACGCTGGTGATCTTTACGGGCATCTACATCCCGTACACCTACATCAGCGCCATCTTCGACCCGGCCACCGACGGCTCAGGCACCCTTCTCGCCCTGCTGCTCATGACTTTCGGATTGGCGGCCACGGCCGGCAACCTGATGGCGGGCCAGTTGGCCGATCGCATACCGCCGCGCCGGATCGTGGCCATCGCCGCGCTGGCGCTCACGGTGATCTTCGCCGTGATGCCGCTGTTTCGGGAGGCATACCCGGCCGCCCTGGCGCTCATCGTCTTCAGTGGCGTCGCGTCCTTCTCGGTCACCACGCCACAGCAGCACCAAATCATCGCCCTGGCCCCCAAGAACGGGCAGCCACTGCTCACCTCGCTCTACCAATCCGCGCTCTACTTGGCGATCTCCTTGGCAGGAGTCATCGGGGCGCTGGGGCTGCGCATCGTCGGCGATGGACAGGTGCCCTTGATCGCCGCCGGCCTGGTACTCGTGGCGGCCATCATGGCCGGGGTCGGCGGCTGGCGCCCGACAGCCGGCGACACGCCCCCGCCACCGCAAGCAGCGGACGACAGCACCTCAACCCCGACGGACACCACCGCGCCGGACCGCCCGCAGCAACAGCCCTCGTACGACAGCTGACACCGCGACAGCACACCTGGCCAGGGCACTCCGAGCGCGCAGAACAGCGAAGGAGGGGACAACGGGCACCCCATGAGCCCCATCTGGATCACCCGCGTCGAGAGCGGCGCCGCCGACCGCGCCGCCATCCGAGAGATCAACTTGGCGGCCTTTCCCACCGCTCTGGAGGCCGATCTGGTCGATCCCGGCGCCGGGTCCTGCCCATGTGATCACCACAGCCTGAGCCACAAACCCACGCCCGGCCGGGGCACAGGTTCGCGCGCGTAGGGCCACCAAAACAGCAGAGCGGCCACAGGCTCACCCGTGGCCGCTCTGCTGTTACTTCGCGCTCTGGTTGGCGGCGCAGCGCGTCACCGCGCGTTGCCGACCAGCGATCCGTTACGCGGCAGGGCCTCGGCGGGCACCGCCCCGGCCCGGGGCGCCACTGCGACCCGACGGGCGGCCCTGGCCGCCGTTGCCGCCGCCCTGGTCGCCACCGCCGCGCTGGCCCGTGTTGCCACCGCTGCCGCTGCCGTGCGGGGCACTGCCGCGGCGTACGCGGGCGGCACTGCTGCGCCGGCCACGCGAGGAGTTGCCGCCGCGCTGCGCGGGCGACGCGGCGGGGGGCTGAGCGACGGTGACGGGCACCCCGGAGGGCTCCTGGGCACCGGTCACCCGGGCCAGGTCGTCATCGCCGGGACGCGCCCGCACGGTCTCCGGCGTGATGCCGGCGGCGGCGAGCAGCCGGGTCATCTCCCGCCGCTGCTCGGGCAGGACCAGCGTGACAACGCTGCCGGACTCCCCCGCGCGGGCGGTGCGGCCACCTCGGTGCAGGTAGTCCTTGTGGTCGGTGGGCGGGTCGATGTTCACGACCAGGTCCAGGCCGTCCACGTGGATGCCGCGGGCCGCCACGTTGGTGGCGATCAGCGCGGTCACGCCACCGCTCTTGAACTGGTCCAGCGTGCGGTTGCGCTGCGGCTGGGACTTGCCGCCGTGCAGCGCCGCCGCCCGTACGCCGCTGGCCAGCAGGCGCTTGGCCATCCGGTCCACGGCGTGCTTGGTGTCCATGAACATGATGACCCGGCCATCGCGAGCGGCGATGTGCGTGGCCACGGTTTGCTTGTCGGTGTCCGACACATGCAGCACGTGGTGCTCCATCGTGGTCACGGCCCCGGCCGACGGATCGACGGAGTGGACCACCGGGTCGGACAGGTAACGACGCACCAGCTTGTCAACGTTGCGGTCGAGCGTGGCCGAGAACAGCATCCGCTGCCCATCGGGGACCACCTGTTCGAGCAGCGCGGTCACCTGCGGCATGAAGCCCATGTCGGCCATTTGGTCGGCCTCGTCGAGCACGGTGATCCGCACCTGGTCCAGACGGCAGTCGCCGCGCTGGATGAGGTCGGCGAGCCGGCCCGGAGTGGCCACGACGACCTCGGCACCACCGCGCAGCATGCTCGCCTGACGGGAGATCGACATCCCGCCGACGACGGTGACGAGCCGCAGCCGTACGGCCTGGGCGTATGGCGTCAGCGCATCGGTGACCTGCTGGGCCAGCTCTCGGGTGGGAACCAGAACCAGCGCAAGCGGCTGCCGTGCCTGCGCCCGCTGTCCTGCCATACGGGCCAGGAGGGCAAGGCCGAAGGCCAGGGTCTTGCCGGAGCCGGTTCGGCCACGGCCCAGCACGTCACGCCCGGCCAGCGAGTTCGGGAGAGTAGCCCCCTGGATCGGGAAAGGCGTGGTCACCCCGTTGTCAGCAAGTGCGGTCAGCAGCGCGTCGGGCATGCCCAGGTCGGCGAATGCCTCGACGGCGGGCAGCGAGGGCGTGGTGCTGACGGGCAGCGCGAACTCGGCGTGCCCGGTGGAGGGGGCGGACCTACGGCGGCCCTGGCCCTGGCCCTGCGGGCGGGGACGGGGGCGCCCGGTGCGGGGCTGACCCTGGCTCTGGCTCTGGCCTTGGCTGCGGCCCTGGCCTGAACGGGGGGAGCGCTCGGTAGAGCGGATGGAGCGGTTCATGCGGAACCTTCCTCGAAACGGCGCGTATCGAGGAAGTCCCGGCGGCGACTTGGCCGCACAGGAATCGCAAGAACGAACCGAAGTGATGAAAATAAGGCGCAGGCAGAAAGCCAGCACGCCCGGAATATATGTCGGGGGTTGGCGCCCGCACTCGATTGCCTTGAATATCTTGCGCGGCACACGGCGATAGAAAATATCACGCGCACTGCAAAAGCGATCCGGGCGTCCGGGGCAGATGCCGTATATAAGACGCCGCCGTCACTTCGTCGGGACGGCGGCATGGGCCGGGCCCGCACCCTGCGGTGCGGGCCCGCCGCGCGGCACGTAAGGCCGCGACGTATCAGACGGGGCTGATGTTCTCAGCCTGCGGACCCTTCGGGCCCTGCGTGACGTCGAACTGCACCTGCTGCCCCTCGGTCAGCTCGCGGAAACCCTGCGAGGCGATGTTGGAGTAGTGGGCGAAAACGTCCGGGCCGCCACCGTCCTGGGCAATGAAGCCAAAGCCCTTTTCGCTGTTGAACCACTTCACGGTACCGGTAGTCATATCGACTCCTTACGGGTTTTACGAGAATCCGCACCTTGCGAATTCACATTAGTCGCGCTGATCACCCGCCCGGAGAAAATACCCACCGGAAAACAAAAATGCGCCTGAAGGTCCAGAACCAGCAGGCGCACACAACGTCTATGGGAACCACAACTGCAACTGATCCCAAGGTAGCACGGTGCGGCAGGCCGTGGGTGATCTCCAATCGTTACCGTGGTCACAGCCAGACCAGCGCCTCATTTCAGCCACCGGACCGGTCTGCATCCGGCCCGCGCCGCGACTCGGCACGCGCGATCCGGTGTGCGGAAACCGGTGTGCGGGGCCCAATGTGAGGGTCCCGGAGTACGGGGGCCGAGGTCGGAGTACGGGGGCCGAGGTCGGAGTACGGGGGCCGAGGTCGGAGTACGGGGGCCGAGGTGCGGGGGCACCCGCCCCGCACGGGCCGCGCCGATGGGCGTCCGACCGCCGATAGCCGCCATCCGGCCTCGATCACCCGGCATCGGTTACCGCCCCTCGTCGGCCATGCCACCCGCCGTACGCTGTGATCGGCAGCGCAGCCGTCAGCTTGGGGTGGAGCACATGCAGTCCTTGACGTTCATCGTGGGTACCGGACGTAGTGGTTCGAGCGCGTTATCGCGGATCGTTAACTTCCACCCCGACATTCTGAGTCTCAATGAGCTGTACGCCTCGGTCGGCGCCGGCGCTCTGCCATCCGAGCCACTGACCGGGCCCCAGTTCCGGCGCCTGCTGACCGACCCCAATCCGGTGTTCGACACCATGACCCGCAGCGGCGTACCGCTTCCTGAGTTCTTGTACATCCGGCAGCCCGGGCGCTACTCGGCCGAGACCACCGGCATTCCCGCGCTGTCCTTGATGGTCCTGCCCCACCTCACGGACGACCCCGACAGGCTGCTGGACGAGTTGGCGGACCAGGTGGAGAGCTGGCCGCAGCGCTCGGCCGCGCGTCACTACGAGGCACTGTTCGAGCTGCTGTGCACTCGATTCGGCCGCAGGGCGGTCATCGAACGCTCGGGATACTCACTCCACTGGGTGCCCCGACTCACCAGCGCGTTCCCCACGGCGCGCTTCGTTCATCTCTTCCGGGACGGCCCGGACTGCGCCCTGTCGATGAGCCGCCACCCCGGCTACCGGGTGATCGCACTGCTGCGCGACGTCATGGAACGCTCGCAGATCTCCTCCATGGAGGAACTGACGGAGGAGCACATCAAGGCGCTGCCATCGGACCTGTCCGCGCTGCTCGCCGATCGCTTCGACGGCAAGCGGCTGGTCATGGACCGGCCGATGCCGGTGGCGGACTTCGGCGCGCTGTGGTCCGAGCTGATCACGGAGGGCGTCACCTTGCTGGCGAAGGTTCCGCAGCCACGGCGCATGTCGCTCGCCTACGAGGACCTGCTGGAGGCGCCGGAGCGCGAGCTGACCCGGCTGGCTCACTTCGCCGGGGTGGAAGCTACCGCGAAGTGGCTGGCGGCCGGCCGCGAGCATTTGCATGCCAATCGCCGGGGCACGGCCCGGTTCCTGCCGGATGCGGACCTGTCGGCGCTGCGCGACAACTGCGCACCGGGCAGACGGGCGCTGGGACTGGCGTGATCGGGCCGGCATCGGGCCAGTACCGAGCCGGTGGAGACCGGTTCGCCGCCCGCCCCGGCGCGTCGGCTTGTGCGACCGGCGCACGCGGCCAGGCAGCGCCGTGGGAGTGCGGCACACGCGCCCCCAGCGCCCGCCCGCACCTGGACGTCGCTCCATACCGAGCGGTAGGTTCGGCGCTGGAAGCGTTGATGAGGGTGCGCTGTCCGTCCGCACCGGGCAGACCCCGCCCCACCGATCTCCGTCACCCGGCTCGGGCGCCTACCGCCTGCGCACACGGCCGTACGGTCCTGGCTCGCAGGAGATCGAGCGGTGGGTGGGGACAGCCGGGGCGGACGACAACCGATGAGGCACCCCCGTCGTGCCACGGCCGCCACGACTGCCAGGAGATCGGCTCCCATGCCACCCACCGCGCCCCACTCCCGTCACCGTCCGAAGATCGCCGTCATGGGTGCGGGCAGCATCGGCTGCCACCTCGGCGGCAGCCTCGCGGGCGCCGCCGACGTCACGCTGATCGGTCGTCCTGCCGCGATGGACGCGCTGCGTGAGCACGGCTTGTCCCTCACCGGTGGCGGGCGGCGAGTGCTCCGCGTCGGTTCATCGGGCGGCCCGGCCGATGTGCGCCTGGCCACCCGTCCCGACGCGGCGGCCGGGGCTGACTTCGTACTCGTCACGGTCAAGTCCGCGGCGACGGCCGACGCCGCGCGGCTGCTCGCCCCGCAGCTCACCCCGGGCACGGTGGTGGTCAGCTTCCAAAACGGGCTGCGTAACACCCAGATCCTCGACTCCGCACTCGACGGACATCCCGTGCTCGCCGGCATGGTCCCCTACAACGTGCTGCGGACTTCTCCCGGCGCCTTCCACCAGGGCTCGGGTGGCACGCTCATGGTGGAGGACACACCGCGTGCCGGGCCATTGGTGCGAGCCCTGGCCGGGGCGGGGCTGCGCATCGAGGCGCGCGGCGACATGCGCGAGGTGCAGTACGCCAAGCTCCTCATGAACCTCAACAATGCGATCAATGCCCTGTCCGGGCTTCCGCTGCGTGACCAGCTCGGCCAGCGCGCCTACCGGGAGTGCCTGGCGCTCAGCCAGTGCGAGGCGCTGGCCGCCTACCAAGCGGAGGGGATACGACCAGCACGGCTTGGCCCCGTCCCGGCCAGGCTCACGCCACGGCTGCTGCGGCTGCCGGACGGGCTCTTTCGGCGCCTTGCCGCTGCCACGCTCGCCGTCGATGCCCAGGCCAGGTCGTCCACCTGGGAAGACCTTCAGCGCGGGCGGCCCACCGAGATCGATTCGCTGCAAGGTGAGGTGGTCGCGCTGGCGGCCCGCCATGCGCTGCCCGCCCCCGTGAACACAGAGTTGATCTCCCTCGTACGCCGCATGGAGGCGGCCGGCCCCGGGGCGGGCCGGCGGTGGTCAGGCGGCGAGCTGCTGGCCAAGGTGACGTCGGTGCGCTAACGGCAGTGCCCCCGCCCGGTGGGGGCAGCGGACGAGCCGCATACGACGTACGTATCTACCGCGCCGAGGAATTCGCCGAGTTGTGTCGCGAGGCCGGGTTCGCCGCCGTCCAGCTGTACGGGGACTGGGACGGCACCATCTACCGGGACAGCTCCCCCTATCTCGGCGCCGTCGCCACGGCCTGACGATGTCCGGTTGCAGGCGCGGGCACGCGCGCTGCGGCGTCCACCGCCGAGAGCCGCGCGCCAGAGCGCCACCCATCGCGCACCGCCGCCGAGCAGCAGAAATAGCGTGCGCCGCGCGCCCTCGTTGGGAGAGGCTGAGCCATGGCGTGGACAACTACGGATGACAACGACGCTTTCCTCGACAACGCGGGCCCCTTTGTACGTGAGCGGCCCGACGAGAACACCTTGCTGCTGTCGCTCGCCGATTCGCTGCGTACCGCAGGTCCCGGCCGGTACGGCGACGGCGTGCCGTATTACGGCTGGTGGCGCGGGCCAAGGGGGGCCGTGTCAGCGGCGTTCATCTGGACGCCGCCCTATCCCGTACAGCTTTCGCCGATGCCGCAGGAGGCCGCGGCGGACCTTGCGAGGACGCTGCTGGGCGGGCAGCGGACGATCACCGGTGCGGGCGGGCGCGAGTCGGCGGCCACGGCCTTCGCGGCGGCCTGGGCGCAGGAGACCGGCGGGGTTGCGCGGGTCACCGCGCACCAACGGCTGTATCGGCTGGGCGAGTTGGTGCCGCCGTCACCGGCGCCCCCGGGCGCGGCCCGGCTGGCCACGGAGGAAGACCGCGGGCTGCTGCTCGATTGGTTCGCGGCCTATCACCGCGATATGGAAGAGGACCCCACGGACAGCGAGCGGGCGCTGACCGAACGGCTCAGCTATGGCGGTTGCACGCTGTGGCAGGTGGCTGGTGTGCCGGTCGCGATGGCATCGGTGACCCGCCCCAGCAGCGGCATGGTCCGCATCGGCGGCGTCTACACGCCGAATGAGCAGCGGCGACGCGGATACGCGGGGGCCGCCACCGCTGCCGTGTCCCAGGGTGTGCTGGACGCGGGAGTGGAGCGAGTGCTGCTCTTTACCGACCTCACCAATCCCACCAGCAACGCCCTGTATCAGCGCCTCGGCTACCGCACCGTCGAGGATCGGGTGACCTTGGCGCTCGACGCGACGCCGGTACCCACACACTCCTGAGCACTCCTTGGCCGGCGCGCTGGTTGGGGCTGTCAACACCGGCGCCCGGGGCTGTAGTTCGACTGCGTCACCTGACGTCGCACCGGATTACGCTGCCTGCCCCGTACTGTGCATGACCCCCGACACCGGAGTGACGACGATGAGCATCAGCATGGACGCCCCCGGCACTACCGACGCCGCGCGCACGCTGCGGGCCGACCTCGTCGAGCGCGCCGCCACACTGCGACCACTGCTGGCCGGCAGCGCCGATCTAACCGACCGCGAGCGCGAAGTGTCCGTGCAGAGCATCGGCGCCCTGGCCGAAGCCGGCCTGCTGTCGTTGCTGCAGCCCGCCCGTTACGGCGGTCTGCAAACCGACTACCGCACCTTGTTGGAGGTCAGCCGTGAGGTCGGGCGCGCCTGCGGCTCCACCGCCTGGGTGACCTCGCTGCACAATGTCAATGCGTGGTTCGTCGGGCTTTTCCCCTCCCAGGCCCAGGACGACGTCTGGGCCGACACCCCCGACGCCCGACTTGCCGGCGTCATCACTCCTTTGGGTACCGCGCATGTCGTCGATGGCGGATACCGGGTGAGCGGGCGCTGGGGTCCCGCCTCCGGGTGCGCCAGCGCCAACTGGGCGGTTCTTGGGGTCACCCGGCCAGCCGCCGAGGGCACGTCGGACGCCGTTGGCATCGTGCTCGCGCCGATGCCCGAACTGACCGTCGAAGACACCTGGTTCGTGACGGGCATGCGCGGGACCGCGTCGAACACGCTCATCGGCGAGGACTTGTTCGTTCCCGCGCACCGCTTCCACTCCGTCCCCGACGCAGTCGAGGGTCGCTGCGCCACACCCTTCACCGACGAGGCGCTCTACCGGGCGCCGCTCGTGCCAGCCGCCACACTTTCGTTGATCGGGCCCCAACTCGGGCTGGCCGCTGCCGCTGTCGATCTCTTGGTGGAAAGAGCCCCGCGGCGAGCGCTGACCATGACGAGCTACGCCTCCCAGGCCGAGGCGCCCACCATCCAACTCGCCGCCGCGCACGCGGCGTCGCTTGCCGACTCCGCTCAACTGCACGCCTACCGCGCAGCAGCCGACATCGAAGAGGCCTCGCGGGCCGGGGTGTTCCCCGATTACGACGCCCGGGCGCGGATGCGGATGGACGCGGGGATGGCGGCGGTCCACGCGCGTGAGGCGGTCCGCATCGTGTGCTCGGCCCAGGGAGCTTCGAGCTTCGGTGAGTCCAACCCGCTCCAGCGCATGTGGCGCGACATCGAGACCGCGAGCCGGCACGCCATCCTCAACCCCGAGGTGGCCACCGAGATCTACGGGAAATCGCTGTTCGGCATCCGGGGCACGGTGTCCGTAATGGTGTAGCTCCCCTCGATGGCGCGAGCCGCGGCGACGCGTCGCCCGCAAGCTGCGGCGACGCGTCGTACCGCACGCTCATTGCCGGTTGTCGGCGCAAGCCGCCGAGGCCACGTCGGTTCAGGCGGGTGCGCTCGGTGTCAGCTCGCGTAGCGGACCGTCGAGTTCGCTCGCGTAGAAGTCGATGAAGCCGTCTGGGTCGGGGCCGGCGTTCTGCATGACCAGATGGTCGAACCCAGCGTCGGCGAAGCTGCGCGCCGCCGCCACGTAACGGGTCGGGTCGGGGCCGCAGGCGAACTTCTCGATGATGTCCTGCTCGGTGACGGTGGTGGTCGCGGCGTCGAAGTTGACCGGGTTGGGGAGCTCGCTCATCACCTTCCAGCCGGTGAGCGCCCAGCGTGAGGTGTCCAGTGCCGCCTTGGCCGCCGTGTGCTCGTCAGGCGCCCAGGCCATCGGCACCTCGGCATACTTCGGGCCGGTGCCGCCGGCCTCCCCGTAGCGCTGCACGATCTGCGGATTGTCCTCCGTGGCGAACAGGCCGTCACCGAGTTCGGCGGCGATGCGCGCGGAGGGCGGGCCGCTGGCCGCTACCGCGATCGTCGGCAGCTCGTCGGGCAGGTCGAAGACGCGTGCGTCCTCAAGCCTCAGGTGCTTGCCGTCGTACGAACGGTAGCCACCGCGCCACAGCAGCCGGATGATCTCCAGCGCCTCACGTAGCAACTCGTGCCGCACCCGGACGGCGGGGAACTCCCTGCCCACCACGTGCTCGTTGAGCCGCTCGCCTGAGCCCACGCCAAGCGTGAACCGGCCTTCCGAGACCAGCGCGAGAGTGGCAGCCGCCTGCGCGATGATCGCCGGGTGGTAGCGGACGGTCGGGCAGGTCACACCGGTGGCCAGGCCGATGCGTTCGGTGCGCTCGGCAAGGGCACCGAGCACGGTCCAGGCGAAGGGCGAATGCCCCTGGTTGTCCAGCCATGGGTGAAAGTGGTCGCTGATCTCCACAAAGTCGAAACCGGCGGCCTCCGCTCGCTCGGTCTGCCGGATGAGCTCCGCCGGTCCAAACGCCTCGGCGGCCAGCTTGTAGCCGATCTTCATGTGCCTCACTCCCTGGCGGTCGCGCACGTACAGCGTGGTGCCCCACCCCGTTCATCGCCCGTGGCGCCCGCCTTCGCTCCCATCCTCTGCGTTTGGCTCCGCTCATCTTGTGCCCACCCCGAGCAGTGCTCACCACAGCGCTTGACCAGCGCGGATGGGTGGGCGCCCACCTCCTGCCTGGCCGTAGGGCATCGGGTGCCACACGGGAGGCGCTGGTAAACCCATGGGCCTGTGGCCGCGCGGGGGCGAGGGCCAGCGAGGGGCGCCCGGTAACGAACCGGGGCGCCCCCACGCACGCGGGTTGTCGCAGGCCGGAGTGCCCGCTACTGTCACAACGCCTTGGTGACGGGAAACCGGTGCAGTACCGGTGCGGCCCTCGCCACTGTGATCGGGAAGTCCAGCTCCATCCCCCGCGAAGCCACTGGACCGTCTGTGAAAGGACGGTCTGGGAAGGCGGAGCACGGACGGCATCACCCGTAAGCCAGGAGACCGGCCAAGGCGCGTCGTCCATCCACGAGGTGCTGGAGAGGTCCCGCTCGTCATGCATATAGCTGAGGGGTATCTACCCCCGTTGCACGCGGTCGCCTGGGGCGCCGCATCCGCTCCCTTCGTTGTCCACGGGGTCCGGGCCCTGACCCGAGAAGTCAAGGCACATCCCGAGAGCACCCTGCTGCTCGGCGCGTCCGGCGCCTTCACGTTCGTCCTGTCCGCGCTCAAAATCCCCTCGGTGACCGGGAGCTGTTCCCATCCGACCGGTACGGGGCTCGGCGCGATCTTGTTCCGGCCGCCCATCATGGCGGTGCTCGGCACCATCACGCTGCTCTTCCAAGCCCTGTTGCTGGCCCACGGCGGGCTCACCACGTTGGGCGCCAACGCGTTCTCGATGGCCGTTGTCGGCCCCTGGGCCGGATACGCGAGCTACTGCCTGCTCCGCCGGTTCGGCGCACCGCTGATGGCCTGCGTGTTCGTCGGTGCCTTCGCCGCCGACCTGAGCACCTACTGCATGACCAGCGTCCAACTCGCCCTCGCCTTCCCCGACCCGGACAGCGGCTTCCTGGGGGCGCTCGGCAAGTTCGGCGGCATCTTCGCCGTGACGCAGGTTCCGCTGGCGGTCAGCGAGGGGCTGCTCACCGTGCTCGTCATGCGGCTGCTCACCCAGTCGAGCCGGGGCGAGCTGACGCGGCTCGGTGTCCTGGTGCCGCGCCGGGCGGACGCGGGCAGCGGCACGGAAAACAACACGAACAAGGGTGCCGTGACCGGATGAAGCGCAATACGAAGATCAACGCACTGCTGCTCTTGATCGTCGCGGCGTTGGCCGCGCTGCCGGTGATACTCGGGCTCGGCGACGACGAGGAAGAGCCGTTCGCGGGCGCGGACGCCCAGGCTGAGACCGCCATCATCGAGCTGAAACCGGACTACGACCCCTGGTTCACGCCGTTGTACGAACCGGCGTCCGGGGAGATCGAATCGGCGCTCTTCGCCCTACAGGCGGCGATCGGCGCAGGGGTCCTGGCGTACTACTTCGGGCTGCGCAAGGGCCGCCGCCAGGGCGAGGAACGGCTGACAGCGGTCCAAGACGAGTCCGACGCCATCGGCCTCAACCTCGACACAGGCACAGGCACAGCCGCGGGCGCAGGCACAGGCACAGCCGCGGGCCAGGGCAGTGCCATCGGCCTGAGCGTGCACCGGGCCGCCGAAGACGCCGCCGCCGACCCGGGCGTCACTCCCGATCCGTCACGGCCCGGGACGTAGCCGCCGGTGCTGCCCATTGATGCGGCGGCGCACAGCAGTCGCTGGCGCCGCCGCCATCCCCTGGACAAGGCATGCCTGGGACTGGGACTGACCATCCTGGCGATCTCTCTCCCGGCCTGGCCGGGTGCCCCGCTCGTGGGCATCGCCGCGCTGGTGGTGTTGCTCGGCCCAGCAGGAGTGCCACCGCGACGGCTGTGGCGGGCGTGGCGCGTACCGCTCGGGTTCTGTGTGACCGGGGCGCTGCCGTTGCTGTTCGCGGTGGGTGGGGCAGACGGGTTCGTCTCGTTCGCCCCGAGCGGCCCGGTGATCGCGGGCCAGTTGCTGGCCCGCACCTCGGCCGCCTCGCTCGGCGTGCTGCTGTTCGCGTTCACCACGCCCCTGTCCGATGTGCTGCCCCGGCTGGTACGAGCCAAGGTGCCGCCGGCGGTAGTGGATGTCGCGCTCGTGACGTACCGGATGAGCTTTTTGTTGCTCGACTCGATGGCTCAGGTTCGGCAAGCACAAGCGGCCCGGCTCGGCCACACCACGCGGGGCGCGGCCTGGCGGTCGTTGGCCGGTCTCGGTGCGACCACCTTCGTCCGCGCCTTCGATCGGGCGGCCCGACTCCAAGACGGGCTGGCCGGGCGCGGTTACGACGGCACGTTGCGGGTGCTGGTGCCCCAGACGACGATGTCCCGCCGCTTTCTGGCCGCGACGGCCGCGCTGTTGGTGGCCCTCACCGTGCTCACCCTCGTACTCGAAAGGTTCCTCCCATGACCTCGCAGCGCCCCGACACCGCTCGGGGCTTTGGGCCGCCGGTGGTCGAACTGGTGGCGGCGGACTACGCGTACGAGGACGGGCCGCCCGTGCTCAGCGCGGTGAGCTTCGCCATCCACGAGGGCCGGGCGACGGCGCTCCTGGGCCGCAACGGTGGAGGCAAAACCACGTTGCTGCGGCTGCTGAGCGGTGGCCTGCGGTGCGCGCCGGGCCAACTCGTGCTGGAGGGCAGCCCGGTTCGCTACGACCGCAAGGGGCTGACCCGGCTGCGCACGACGGTGCAACTGGTCGTCCAGGACCCCGACGACCAACTCTTCGCGGCCTCCGTTGAGCAGGACGTGTCGTTCGGGCCGATGAACCTGGGGCTACCGGAGGAGGAGGTGCGCGCCCGGGTGCGCGACGCCCTTGAGGCACTGGACATCGCGGGGCTCAGGGATCGGCCCACGCATCTGCTCTCGTATGGGCAGCGCAAGCGGGCGGCCATCGCTGGCGCGGTGGCGATGCGACCTCGGGTCCTGGTGCTGGACGAACCCACAGCCGGCCTCGATCCGCACGGGCAAGAACGGCTCCTTGACGTGCTGGCGCGGCTGCGCACCACGGGCACCACGATCGTGATGGCCACCCACGATGTGGACCTCGCCCTGCGCTGGGCGGACGACGCGGCGGTGCTGACCGACGAGGGATTGCGCACCGGGTCGGTGGCGACGCTGCTGGCCCGGCAGGAGCTGCTCGACGCCGCCCGGCTGCGTAAACCCTGGAGCATGGCCGTCACCGAGGTGCTGACGGCGGGCGGGTTGCTGCCCAAGGGCGCGGCGGCACCGCGTACGCCCGAAGAGTTGGCCCGCTGGGCGGCGCCAGGCCACTTCGGCCCAAGCCTGGCCGGCTCGGGCCAGGACCCTGGCTCGGGCCCTGGCCCGTCGCCCAACGGGCTGCCGGGCCCGGCTGGCCAGCGCCTGAGCGACCTGAGCTGACCTGCGGTGACCTGGCGGTTCACGGGCGCGCCCCAGGGGCGGCGGGTCGGGCCAACCCTGGGGCCAGTGACACGAGCCGTCAGGTGACCCGCAGCAGCGCCCTTCCGCGGGCCGTCGAGTCGCCGCCTACGTAGACCTCGATGTCACCCTTTTCGACGATGAATCGGCCCGCGGTGTCGTTGGTCCAAAAGCCCACGTCATCGGCGCCGATCCGAAACCGTACGGTGCGGCTCTCCCCCGCGCCCAGGGTGATCCGATGAAAGCCGCGCAGCCTTCGGACGGGCTGCGCGATGCTCGCGACCGGATCGTGGATGTAGAGCTGCACGACCTCATCTCCCGAGCGATCACCGGTGTTGCGGACGGTGGCCGTCACCTCGACGGTCGCGCCATCGCGCAGCGCATCCGCCCCGATCCGGTCGGTGCTCAGCTTTGGGGCGCCGATCTCAAAGGTCGTGTAGCTCAGGCCGTGGCCGAAGGGGAACTGCGGGCCGGGCGGCAGATCGAGGTACTTCGAGGTGTACTTGTTGTCCGGATCGTAGGGGCGCCCGGTGTTCTCGTGGTTGTAGTGGATGGGAATCTGACCGACGGCGCGGGGGAAGGACACGGGCAGCTTGCCGCCGGGATTGACGGCGCCGAACAGCACATCGGCAATGGCGTTTCCGCCCTCGATGCCCGGTTGCCATGCCGCCACTACGGCGGGCGCGGAGGCCACCCAGTCGCCGCTGGTCAGCGGCCGGCCGGCCAACAAGACAACGGCGAACGGCTTTCCGGTGTCCGCGATGGCGGCGATCAACCTCGCCTGTGCGCCGGGCAGCCCGATGTCGCTGCGCGAGCTGGCCTCGCCGCTGAGCGCGGCAGGCTCGCCGACCACGATGACCGTCACATCGGCGGCCCGTGCCGCGGCCGTTGCCGCCGGGATGCCGCCGGTGTCGCCGCCTTGCGGGGGCACGCCCTGGGCGTGCGTCACCTTGGCCTTGGGCACGGCCTTCTTGATGCCGTCGAGCACGGTGGTGGCGGGGAACTTCTTGGCTCCGGGACCGGCCCAGCTCCCGAGCAGATCGGTCGAGTCGCCGAAGGGTCCAACGACCGCGACCGAGGAGGTGCTGCGGTGCAGCGGAAGCGTGTGGCGCTCGTTCTTCAACAGGACCATGGAGCGGCCGGCGACCTCGCGCGCCGCTGTGCGCGCCGCTGCGGTGGGCCCGCTGAGGACGGCGTCCTCGTCCGCGTAAGGACGGTCGAAGAGCCCCAGTTGGAACTTGATCCGCAGAATGCGGGCGACGGCGTCGTCCAGTCGTTCTCGGCTGATCTCGCCCGACGCGAGCAGCTTCGGCCCCTGGTCGCGGACGTGGGTGCTGACCATTTCCATGTCCACACCGGCGTTCAGCGCGAGCCGGGCCGCATCCGTGCCGTCCGCGGCGAAGCCGTGCGGAATCATCTCCTGCACGCCGGCCCAGTCGCTGACCACGAACCCCGAAAAGCCCCACTCGCGCTTGAGGACATCGGTGAGCGTGTGCGCGTTGCCGTGTGCGGGCACACCGCTGATGGTGTTGAAGGACGCCATGACGGTGGCGGCTCCTGCGGCCACGGCGGCCTTGAAGGGCGGCAGGTAGAGGTTGCGCAGCCGGGCCTCGGAGACATCCACCGTGTTGTAGTCGCGCCCGCCCTCGGCCCCTCCGTACGCGACGAAGTGCTTGGCGCAGGTGGCCATCCGGTCCCTGGCCGCCAGGTCGCTGCCATCGGCCCGGCCCTGGTGCCCAGTGACCTTGGCCGCCGCGAACCGCTCGGTCAGATGCGGGTCCTCGCCCGCGCCTTCGGCGATGCGGCCCCAGCGCGGTTCGTGGGTGACGTCCATCATGGGGGCGAACGTCCAGTGCACCCCGTTGGAACGCGCCTCGGCGGAGGCCACTCGGGCGTCCTTGGCGGCCATCGATGGGTCAAAGCTGGCGGCCTGCGCGAGCGGGATGGGGAACGTCGTCCAAAAGCCGTGGATGACGTCGAGTCCAAAGATCAGCGGAATGCCAAGCCTGGACTTCTCGACGGCGAGCCGCTGAAGGGCGTTGGTGTGGGCCGCCCCGTAGAGGTTGAGTACGGAGCCGAGTCGGCCGCTGCGTGCGGCCCGTTCGGCTTCCTCGTTTTGGCCACCGCCTGGGCCGGTGTCCCCGTTCCAGGAGAGTTGCTGGAGTTGGCCAAGTTTTTCTTCCACCGTCATCCGGCGAAGTAGCTTCTTGATCTGGCCTTCGTGGGGGCCGCCTTCGTGGGGGCCGGTGCGCCGGGCCGCCGGTGGGACCGCGCCCGCCGTGCGCTGGTTCGCCGTTTCGTGGCCCGCCGTGCCCTGCCCCGCAGCCGCTTGAGCCGACTGTCCTGTGGCCAACTGGCCTCCCGTCGCGCCGCCCGCGGCGACCGTGCCGCCGATGACCGCGAGCACGGTGCGCCTTCGCATGCCGTCCATACCATGCATCCTCTGAACGAAGTTGACTGACTGTGCGACGTGTTTTCTTCGAAAGACGCTGAAGCCCTTCGTCTTCTTGTGCCTTCGCCTTCTTGTGCCTTTCTGCGCCGAAGCGGTCAAGGGGTGGGGCGAGGTCGGCCTCTTCTTCCCGTTGTCCGCAGGGCGCGCGGAGCGGTCCGGCTTGGTCCGGCCGTCGCGGGCCTGGCTTCGCTGGTGGCCTTGGTCGCACGGCATGCCGCGGGCGAACGCGTCCGACCGTGCCGGCGCAGGTGACCGTGGTCTGGCCGTACGTGCCCCAGCAGCCAACCCCGTACGAGCCGGGCCCGGTCCATAGACGCGCGCCCGGCACACGCTCGGGTGATGGGGTCCACCCGTTCGCAGCCGCTGGAACCCGCCACGCGGCGCGCACGTTGCCCCCATGAACGGCGACGGCCGTAGCGGGGGTGCGCAATGAACGAATTGGTTTCCGGTGGCAATCAGGTCCTGCCCGCGGGGGCGCTGACGGTCCGGGTCCGCGGACCCTTTGACGTATCGCTTCTGATCACCGACGACAGCGGGAAGGTCAGCGGCGACGCGGACTTCGTCTTCTTCAACCAGCCGTCCGCACCCGGCGCCCAACTGCACGGCGACACCGTCACGCTGTCGCCTGAGCAGCTTCGCCCGGGCGCCAGTCGGGTCACGGTGGCCGTCAGCCCGGCCGAGCCCGGCGCCCCGCTCGGCGGCCTGCCGGTGCCCGCGCTGAGCATCGCACAGGGCAACGGCGCACCCCTCGCCCGCTTCACCCCACCGCGCCTGGGTCCCGAGACGGTGCTGCTGCTCGCAGAGATCTATCGGCGCGGCGGGCATTGGAAGGTGCGGGCGTTGGGCCAGGGGTACGCGGATGGCTTGGCCGGCGTGGCCCGCGACTTCGGCGTAGACGTGCTGGACGAGGCCCCACCACCGCCGGCCCCCGCTCCCCCGCCGGCGCCGCCCGGCGGTTCCTTTCGGCGGCCTTCGGCTCCGTTCGCCCCGGCGGCGAGCAGCCCCGCACCCGGGGCGTGGGCGGTGGGCGCCCGCCCTGCGCTCGGATCGCCGGTGGCCGGCGGACCGAGCGCGGGCGGTGACGTCCTCACGCGGGTCAACGCCCTGCGGTCACGTGTCGGCGCCCGCCTCGTCACGCTCGACGGGCGCCTGAGCAGCGCGGCGCAAGCACATGCCGCGGCCATGGCCGCGCAGGAGCGCCTGGGCATCGAAGCCCCCAACGGCACCTCGGTCTTCCACCGGATATCGAGCACCGGCTATGTCTGCCTCACCATCGCCGAGCACCTGGTCTCCGGGCCGCGCACGGCGGCCGAATTCGTGGACTACTGCCAGTCCGATGCCAGGCGCGGCGCTCCGTTCCGCGATGCGTCGGTCGCCCACGCCGGAGTTGGCCAGGCCATCGGAGCGGCGTCGGGCGATGTCTACTGGACAGTGCTGTGGGCCGAGCCGTTCTCGCGGGCGGGCCTGGCGCGCACGGCGGCGGAGGTGGTGGCGCTCACCAACGCCGAGCGGGTCGCGGCCGGACTGCGCCCGCTGGCCGTCGATCCGCGCCTGACGATGGCCGCGCAAGCGCACAGTGCCGACATGGTCACCCGCGGCTTCTACGCCCACACCACGCCCGATGGTCGCGAGCCCTGGGACCGAGCAGCGGCGGCCGGGTGCCCCCATCGGGGCATCGGCGAGAACATCGCCTGCGGCCAGCGCAGCCCCACTGACGTCGTCCGCGGCTGGATGAACAGCCCGGGCCATCGCGCCAACATTCTGGCCGCCGGCTTCGACGAGATCGGCATCGGATACGCCACGGGCAGCCTGGCTGGCACGTACTGGACACAACTCTTCGGCACGGCGGGCAGGCGCTGAAGCACACGGAACGGCGGGCAAGCGCTGAGGCGCACCGAACGGCGGGCTGGCACTGAGACGCACGGAACGGCGGGCTGGCACTGAGACGCACGGAATGGCGGGCAGGTGGTCGCGTCCTGTCCGCTGCCTCTCGTCCAGCGCGCTGTGGGTGGTCTGCATGCCGTGGACGACCCGCACGGGCAGAACTGTTCATGGCTGTTCATGACCGTTCATGGCTCTCCATGCTCTTCATGACTGAGCTAGCCCGGCTTGCTTGACCTACGCCATCTCGCGCGCCTCAGACCCGACCGCTCCACTTCGGACCGATCTCGGCCCATGCGCACTCCCACTGCTCGTTGCGATCCCGCTCCAGCCTGCGCTGCACCAGGTGGCGGGCGATCAGCGTGACGCAGCCGAACCCGGTCGCCGCCATCGCGCCAAGGACCGCCGCCCGAGTGGTCGCCTGCTCGGGGCTAAGCGGCGTCGAGGTTAGCTCGCCGCGCGCGTCGGTCCACACGGTGACCCTCGCACCGGCCTTACGCCCCTCCTCCACCCGCGCCTTTCCGGTATGGGTGGCTCCATCTGGGGTCGTCCAGCGGACGGTGGCGTGCACCCGGTTGACGCCGGGGTCACCCAGTTCGGTGGGGCGCGCCGGCACGTCCTTGACGAGTTCGGCCTGCGTTTGGTGCCGGTGCTCGTGCTGCTCCATGAGCGGTTCCTGCACGGTCACAGCCGTCGTTGCCCCCAACGCCGCCCCTCCCACCACCATGATCACGGCCGTGAGCAATACGGTCCACGCCTCGATCACGTCCGTACGGCGGCGTAGCGGATTGCGTCGCCAGCGCCACAGCCAACGCCGCAGGCCGCGCCGTATCGCCCGTGCGCTCATCGGCTCACCTCCTTGGCGAGTTGCCCTTCAACATTCCCCTGCATCCCCTGCATCCCTACATTCCCCTGGTGCGTGGTCTTGGCGGGCCGTCCTGGTGGATTCCACCCAGCAGATCCAGCGAGCTATGACCTGTGACGCCCCATACGCACCCCATACGCACCCCATAGGACGCGGGTACCGTGCCCGCCCGATCGCATGCATGCCACCTGGTCGAGACGGCCAGGAACCGCGCCGGCCAGGCGCCGAGCCACCGGGTGGCGCGTGGCCTTGGCGTAAAACCCACCTCGGTGATCCCAGGCCCGGCGCTACAGTCGCAGGCATGACGGCAGACGAGGGGACCGTACGAATCGATAGCTGGATCTGGTCGGTGCGGCTGACGAAAACCCGCTCCGTGGCCGCCACGGCTTGCCGGGGTGGCCACGTCCGGGTCAATGGCGACCGGGTGAAACCCGCCGCTGTGGTGCGCCCGGGGGACGAGGTGCGGCTGTTCCATGCGGGGCGTGAGCGCATCGTTGTTGTCTCGCGCGTGGTCCGTAAGCGGGTCGGCGCTGCCGTCGCCGCGGAGTGCTACGTGGACAAGAGCCCGCCCCCGCCGCCGCGCGAGGAGGTCGCGGTGCTCGGCGTGCGCGACCGGGGCACGGGCCGCCCCACCAAGCGCGACCGGCGAGAACTGGAACGCCTACGCGGCAACTGATCAGGCCACTTCCACAGCCGGATGGCGCCGCGACATGCGCGGTGCCATCCGGCTGATCTGCTGCCACGGCCGGGCCTGGCTACGGTTCGCGGCTTCGGCCAGTGCACCACCCGGACGCCGGCGCGGTGGGAAGGCGGAATGGGGTAGGGATGATCCGCGCGGCCATCGAGCGCGCCGCGGATGTCCCGGTGGCTGCCTGGCCTGGGTGTTTCGGGGGTGTCCCGGTGCCTTGGACCGCGGCCGTGGAAAGGAGTGCGACCGATGATGCGCTTTCAAGACCGCCGAGCGGCGGGACGCGCGTTGGCGGAGCACCTGCTGCCCTATCGCAAGGGCGGTCGGTGTCCCGATCCGCTGGTGCTTGCGCTTCCCCGGGGCGGGGTGCCGATCGGGGACGAGGTGGCCCGGTCGCTTGACGCGCCGCTGGATGTCATCGTCGTCCGCAAGATCGGCGCGCCGTTTGCCGAGGAGGTGGGCCTCGGCGCGGTAGCGGGCGATGACCCGCCGCTGTATGACCAGGCTGCGCTGGTGCAGTTCGGGCTGACCGAGGACGATCTGGCACCGATTCTCGCCCGTGAGCGGCAGGAACTGCAACGGCGTACCGCGCTCTACCGCCAAGGCAGGCCCGAGGCCGAGCTCGCCGGCCGCACCGCGATCGTCGTGGACGACGGCCTCGCCACCGGCTCGACCGCACGCGCCGCGCTGCGGTTCGCCCGGCGCCAGGGTCCGGACCAGCTTGTGCTCGCCGCGCCGGTGTGTGCTCCCGATGCGGTGCGGTCGTTGCGCGACGAGGCGGACGACATCGTCTGCCTGGAGCAGCCACCCTCATTCCACGCGGTCGGCTCCTGGTACGAGGACTTCGCTCAGCTCACCGACGACGAGGTGCTGCGGGTGCTGCGTACCGACCGCGGCTGACGGGTCGCCGCACCGCGGCATGGCCGGTTGGGCCAGCCGCGGCAGCAAGAACCAGCCGGGCCCAGACCGATGAGCCGCCGCAGGCGCACCGGCGCCGCTTTGCGTCAACTACCCAAGTGCCGCGCCCGAAATCGTCACAGGCTGATCAAGATCTGCGTGGTCACAGACTGCTCAAGATCTGTGGGGACAGCGTCTTGAGCTGGGTATTGACCCAGCGAAGCTGCCGGAGAGTACGCGGGTGGCAAGCGGTGGCCAGCCCCAGCAGACGGCCGTCCTTACGGGCCTGCGCCACCTGCGCCAGCATCTCCCAGGACAGGAAGTTGCCGGATGCAGTGAGGTACAGCGCGCGGAGGTCGAGCAGGAGCAGCGGCCCGGATTCGGGGTGCGGCCCGATGACCTCGGCGGCCACATCGCGTACGGTGCGGTCGCCGGTGGCCCGCTGCGGGTCGGCGAACGGCAGCCCCGGCGCGCTGGGCTGCGCGTCGGTGGCCAGGTCAAGGCCGTAGTCGAGGCCGGTCCGCGCCAAAAGCCCGACGTGTTCACGGGACCAGCCGGCGAGGTCGGTGGCGACGTGGTGCACCTCGTGCTCGGCGCGGTGGCGATCGGCCGCGGCGACCAGTTCCCTGGCCAGTGCGCTTTCACCGTGGTACAGCGTGCGTAGGGTCAGGGTGACGCCGTTCATCGCTGGCCCCCGTGCGTGCGGTGGGCGCGGACGGGCGCGGATGCCGTGGCGGTCGGGGCCGGGGACGGTTGGCCTTCGCTGCGGGCGATGAGGGTGACGCGGGCGGCGCTCGTCTTGTACAGCGGCTGTTTGGACACCGGGTCCCAGTCGGTGATGGTGGTCTCGTTGGCGGCCCGCCCCGCGCCATCGGGAGGCCGGTGGCCAAGCGGGGTGTCCCAGTAGCCGTAGTGGAAGGGCAAGAACGCCACGCCCTCGCGGATGCCACTGATCCGCAATCGAGCGTGCACCCGTCCCCGAGGCGTGGCCACCTCGACCAGGTCGCCCTCGCCGAGGCCATCGCGAGCGGCATCGGCGGCGGAGAGTTCGACCCACACCTCGGGGGCTGCGGCGTTGAGTTGCGGTACGCGGCCGGTCTTGGTGCGGGTGTGGAAATGGTAGAGAGTACGCCCCGTCGTCAGCCGCAGCGGAAATTGCGGTGTCGGCTCCTCGTGCGGGGGGACGTACTCAGCGGCCCGCAGCATGGCCTTGCCGTCCGGGTTGCGGACCCGGTAGTCGGCCTCCTCGAAGGCCGCGCCGGTGACCAGGTCCTTGCCGTAGCTTTCGGCGGCCTCCGAGTGGGCCCAGGTGAAGCCTTCGGCGTACAGGCGCTCGGTACCGCCGGGAGCCTGCTCGGTGCATGGCCACTGGATGCCATCGGCGCCACGCAGCTTGGCGTAGCTCAGCCCGGTGTAGTCGCAGGGCCGTCCGGCGCTGCACCGCTTCCACGCCTCGAAGGCGGACTCGGCGTCGTGCCAGGACACGAGCGGGGCGCCGTCCTTGTCGCGGAAATCCATGCGGCGCGCGTAGTCGAGGAAGATT
The DNA here is from genome assembly GCF_014203645.1 of Streptomyces zagrosensis. Lineage (GTDB taxonomy): Bacteria > Actinomycetota > Actinomycetes > Streptomycetales > Streptomycetaceae > Streptomyces > Streptomyces zagrosensis. The sequence continues at coordinate 39,916 of NZ_JACHJL010000026.1, forward strand.
TCGAGGTCGGGCCTGGCCTGGCCGGGCGGCTCGACAGCCTTACCCGACAGATGGACCGTGCGGTCGGCGTTGGTGAACGTGCCGGTCTTCTCGCCCCACGTGGCGGCGGGCAACACGACGTCGGCGAGCTGCGCCGTCTCGGTCAAGAACAGGTCTTGCACGACCGTGAACAGTCCCTCGCCGCTCAAGATGGCGCGGATACGGGCCAGTTCGGGCAGCGAGACGGCCGGATTGGTGCCGCTGATCCACAGCATGCCGATCGACCCCTGTTCCGCGTAGCGGAACATCTGTAGGGCGTGGGTGGGCGGTCCGTAGTGCGGGATGGAGAGTGGTTCGACGTTCCATACCCTGGCCAGGTCGGCGATGTGGGCTTCGTTTTGCCAGTTGCGAAAGCCCGGCAGGTCGCCGTTGGCGCCGCACTCGCGGGTGTTTTGGGCGGTGGGCTGACCGTTCATCTGGAGCACGCCCGCGCCGGGCCTGCCCAGCATGCCGCGCAACAGGTGCAGGTTGTTGATCTGGACCGCGGCAGCCGTCGCCTGGTGGGACTGGTAGACGCCCTGGAGCACCGTGGACAGCAGCCGCTGTGACGCGCCCAGGATCTCGGCGGCCTCGGCGATGGCACGTGCCGGGACGTCGCAGATCTCCGCGGCCCAGGCCGGGGTGCACGGCGCGACGCACTTCGTCAGTTCCTCGTAACCGACGGCGTGCTCACGCACGTAGGCATGGTCCACCCGATCGGTGCGGATGATCTCGTGGAGCAGGGCGTTGAGCAGGGCCACGTTCGTGCCTCCCCGCGGCGCCAGATGTACGGTCGCCCGCTGGGCCACGGGGGTGGCCCGCGGGTCCACGCACACCAGGCGCGGCGGACTCGCCCCTGCCAGCCGGTCCAAAATGCGCATCCACGACACCGCCTGCGTCTCGGCCATGTTGTGGCCGAACAACGCGATCGTGTCGGCGTGGTCGATGTCCGTATAGGAGCCGGGCTGGCCGTCCGAGCCGAATGTCTGCTTGAGCGACTCGGCCGCGGTGGCGGTGCACAGCCGGGTGTTTCCGTCCAGATGGTTGGTGCCGATCCCGGCATGAGCGATCACAGCGAGGGTGTAGTACTCCTCCAAGAAGAGTTGGCCGGTGGTGTAGAAGCCGATCGAGCCGGGGCCACGCTGGTCCAGCAACTCCTTGGACCGGGCGACGACCCGCCCCATGGCCGTCTCCCCATCGCACTCCACCAACCGACCGCCCTCCCGGATCAGCGGCCGGGTGAGCCGGTCGGGCGAGGCGCCCGCCTGCCAGCCGAACAGGTCCTTGGGGCCCAGGCGCCCGTGGTTGACGCGATCGCCAGCACGCCCTCGCACACCGACCATCCGCCCGTCGCGTACGGCGATGTCCATGGCGTCGCCATTGGAGTGGAGAAGCGAGGCGGTTGGCACCCACCGTTCAACGTCGTCCGGGCCGATGCCGTCTTGGAGTTGGCCGTCCACGCGCACCGGCCACGGCTCACCCGGCGCATACGGCGTACGGGCACCCCACGGCGCGGCGATCCGGTCCTCGTCCACCATCGTCAGCCTCCGCCCTTTTGGCGCACCGTCCGGCGGCTGTCGTCGCCGCTGGACGAATGCCCCGATCTTTCGTCGCCAGTCACCGCCGACCGCGATCACCGCGCTGTGATCATGCGGCACTCCTGGCCGCCGGGCCGCGGAACCCGGCGGCTGGCCAGCGACCCACCACCCGTACAGGCCCTCGCGCGCTGCGCCACCCGGTCCCCGAAACTCACCGGCACGCGCCCGACCCTGGCGATCTCGATGCCGGGGTCGGGCGGCAGCGGTCGGGGCGCTCGCGCCAGCCGCAGCGATGGCCGGCGCTCGGTGGGTGCCGTGGTGCGACTCGGCGGGCGCCAGGACGGGGGTAGCATCCGCTTTCTTCGTACGATCCGGACTCATGCTGAGCACTGCTTCGGAGCGTGCTCCGTGCGGTACGGCGCGGCGCGGAGCAAGAACAGAAAGGACTGCCGTGGGACCGGTTTCTGAGCCCCGTGTGCTGACCCGGGTCGGCGAGCTGATCCGTGGCATGCCAGAACAGCACCGCGGAGCACTCTGGCGGCTCTCCGCTGACCAGCGACAATTGGATGCCAACGTCATTCACCTGCCGCCGCGAGCGCATGTCGCCGCGCACCTCGAAGCGCGCCTGGACGTGCTGTTGTACGTCATCGACGGGAGCGGACACCTTGCGAGCGAGGTCGGCCTGCCGGCGAACGAGCGCGAGGGCACGAAGGGCGAGAGCGGCCAACCGGAGTCGCCGGGCAACGAGCCGGGCCTGGGCGGCGGCGTGCTGGCGGGCGATGGCGCGGGGCAGCGGGACGACGGAAGCGGTGTGCTAGACGGCGAGCGCGGCCAGTCGTTGCGGCCTGGTGCCGTGGTGTGGCTGCCGCACGGCGCCCGGCGGGCCGTGTCCGCCGGCCCCACCGGTCTCACCTACCTCACCGTGCACCGCCGGCGCCCCGGCCTCACCATCGGCTCCCCCGCGCCCGCAGCACTACCGGCCCCCGTCGCCGCCGAGCGGGAGGGTGGTGAGGCGGCCTGTCTGCTGCACCGCGTCTGCCCCGCGTGCGGACGCCTGGCCCCCGAGACCGACGCCCGCTACTGCGGTCGCTGCGGCACTGCGCTGGCCGAGTAACTGAGCTAGCTGTGCCAGTCGGGTAGCCGAGCGTGAGCTGGCTGAGCGCTGAGCTGGCTGAGCGCTGAGCTGCCGCCCGCGGTGTGCACCGCGTACGCGACGGCGCACCGCGCCCGCGGGCGTGACCCGCGGGCGCGGTGCGCCGTGTGGTGCTCGACGTGCTGTGTGGGGGAAGAAGTGCCGATGTGCCTAGTGGCTAACGGAATTACGGGACGATGCGCAGCAGCTTGTTGGGCGAGCCGCTGCCCGGGCCGGTGACCTTGCCAGAGGTGGCACCGTTCACGAGCGCGGCGGCCACCTGTGCCGGGGTGGCGTCGGGGTGGCCGGCGAGGTAGACGGTAGCCGCGCCCGCTACGTGCGGGGTGGCCATCGAGGTACCGGAGATGGTGTTGGTGGCGGTGTCGCTGGTCCGCCAGGCGCCGGTGATGTCCGATCCCGGAGCGAACAGGTCCAGGACAGAACCGTAGTTGGAGAAGCTCGACCGGGCGTCGGTCCTGGTGGTCGAGCCGACCGTGATGGCCTCGCCAACTCGGGCCGGCGAGGTGTTGCGGGCGTCGCGGTTGTCGTTTCCGGCCGCGACGGCGTACGTGACGCCCGCGCGGATGGAGTTGCGCACCGCGGTGTCCGTGGCGGTGTTGGCGCCGCCGCCGAGGGACATGTTGGCCGCCGAGGGGCCGCTGTGGTTCTTGGTGACCCAGTCGATGCCCGCCACGACCTGCGCGTTGGTGCCCGAGCCCTGGTTGTTGAGCACGCGGACCGCGACGATCTTGGCCTTCTTCGCGACGCCGTAGGAGGTGCCGGCGGTGGTCGAGGCGACGTGGGTGCCGTGACCGTGACCGTCCTGGGCGACGTTGTCGTTGTCCACCGCGTCGAAACCGTTCACGGCGCGGCCACCGAAGTCCTGGTGGCTGATGCGTACGCCGGTGTCGATGACGTAGACCGTGGCACCGCTGCCCGCGCTGTCCGGGTAGTTGTACTTCTGGTCCAGCGGAAGGTTCGCCTGGTCAACGCGGTCCAGGCCCCATGACGGCGGGTTGTTCTGGGTGCCGGTGGCGTGGACCGTGGAGTCCTGGATGACCTGGTCAACGGCCGGGTCAGCAGCAAGCTTCTTGGCCTCGCGCTCGCTGAGCTGAGCGGAGTAGCCGTTGAGCGCCGCGGTGTAGGTGAACTTCACCGTGCCGCCGTACTCGGCTATCAGTCTCTTGCCCTCAACGGAGGCGGACTTGAGTCCGGTGGCCTGGTTCAGGGTGACGATGTAACTGCCCTTGATGGCACCGGCCTTGTCCGCGTCAACGATCCGGCCCTCGGCCGCCTTGGCCTCATGGGCCTCGGCGGGGAGCGCGGTGATCGCTCCGAGCGCGGTAACGGCGGCCACCGCGGTGATCGCCGTGGCCAGTCGGGTCCTGCGGGTGGGTGTTGCCATGGTGAGGGGTCCTCCTCATCGGGGCGCGCTGCGGTACACGCGCATGGGGGGTGCGGGGGTATGCGTGCGCATTTGTTGTGCTGGCTCCGGGACGGAGTGGCGGATCTGTGGGGCCACGAGGGGATTCGTCCCTGAGCCGTGCTGCCGCGTCATGGCGAGGGTGGAGAGCAGGGGCCCTCACCGGTGGGTGCTGTGACATCACACGGAGACCGCCGGGTCCGGTGGGGAGTCCGACCGCATGGTGTGCGGTCGGCGCGGGGGTGGCGGACTGCCGTTGCTGAACCTTGGCGTATTCCGCGTACATGACACAAGGGCGCACCGGGGAGCCGTTTTCCACAGTGATGCGCGCCTGCGCGGGAGCGTCTCCCCTTCACGCGATCCCCGCTGGATGCCGATGAGTGCGCGGACCTGCGACTCCCGCGCAAACTCCCGTAGGCCGCGCGATGACCGTTTACCGAACCGCCTTTCACATAAGAGTGCGTACTTGTGAAAGTCGCCGAGAGACACGGAGCCGCCTTCGCCCTTCGCGCGGGGCCCGGGTGGCGATGGGCTGGTGCCTGGCGCACGCTGGCTTGGGGAGTGGACCCGGTTCACTCGCCTGCGGGGAACGAGCCCGTTCACTCACGCGTGTCGCGGCAGCCGCTCGCGCACCTATGCAGTGGTCCATTGGAGTGAGTACGGATTGATGCCATTTTGAGAGGGCATCGAGCTTCACATCCCTTGTGGGCTATCTCGCAGCACCTGTTGCCGCCGGCTGGCGCCTCGCGAGGGGACGGACACCGACGAGACGAGGAGATACCCCCATGGCGAAGACGCCGAAGATCCCGAGACGCATGGGTCGGTCCGCGCTGGTTTCGGCGATGGCGTCACTGCTGTTGGGCTCCATGTCCCTCAGCGCCCAGGCGGCTACGGGAGAGTTCGAGTACCTGAGAGCAGACAACAACAGGCCGGACACCATCTCCGATCCGCCCAACGGCTGTCGGGCGATCAGTGGTGGTGCCGCCAACGCCAGTAACCGTACGGACACCGTGGCCACCGTCAACCGGTTCGCCGACTGTCGCCCCTCCGGAGCGATCGCCACGGTGGCGGCGCGCGGCGGCACCTGGGACGGTGTTCCCACGTTCACCGTGGCGCAGGGCGTGCGGTTCGGCTGATCTTGCAGTTCGCTCCCGTCCACCCTCGACGGCAGCAGCGGCTGGGCCGGGCCCTTTCGGAGCCGCCGCCTAGCACGCCTCCCGCTGGGGCAGGCCCGGCACGCCTCCCGCCGGGCCTGCCCCGTCCACCACGGGCCTGGCCGCAAGCCGTTCACCCAGCACGGACCTGGCCGCTCTGGCTGCCCTGGCCACCTGAGCCAGCTGAGCCAGCCCGGCCCCCTTGGCTGCCCTGATCACCCGCGGTCAGGGTCTTGCACACCGCCGGGCGCAGGACGCCAGGCCGGAACGCACAGCTGCCAACCAGCGCCGACCCGGCAGCCTCCAGGTCACTCATCAAGAACGATCTTCCCCAGCAGTGAGACAGCCAGCCCGAAGTGGTCGGCGTGGATCAGCCGGCGGCCCACCGGAAACGCCGTGCCGTTCACCGTGATCGTGCCGGTGGCCGTCGTCCGGTCAGTCAGATACGTCTCGTACTCCTCGATCCGCAGCCGGTAGACCGAGGGCGGCAGGAGTTGCGGCGCAGGCGGCGTCAGCAGGCCCGACCAGGCGAAGCCGCCACCGCGTACAGCGCAGTCGATGGTCACGGCGGACCCCATATCGGCCCAGCTCAGGTCAGAGCCGGCGACTTCACGACGCTGGAACGTGGCCAGCACCCGCCGGCTGGCCGCCATGCCGGGCAGTCCTGCGCCGACCCGCTCGCCGACTGAGTTGGCTGCGACGGGGCCGCTCAGCTCAAGCTGGATCGTGCCGCCGGTGGCCATCGCGGCGGACACCGTGCGGTCGGGCACCAGTTGGGTGAACTCGGCCGTCGTCACCTTGGACAGGTGCAGCGGCTCGACGGAGTGCGGCTGATAGCGGGCGACGGCCAACCGGAGGTAGGGAAAGTAGGCGGTGCCGTCCGCCGTATCGCCCAAAGCCACGTCAATGTCGCAATACCACAGCCCCACCCGCTCATCGAACTCGGGCACGAAGGCCGCGATGTCCACCGTCGCCGGCTGGCCTCCCACCAGTTCGGCCAGCACTCGGCCGGTTGCGGCGACCTCCGCGTTCGGGAAGTTGGCTGCCGTGAGCGAGGGCGAAGCGGTGGTATCGGACCACACCGGGTCGGTGCCGTACCGGGTGACGAGTTGGTCCGGCAGCTCGGGTCCGGTGGTGGCGCCCGGGTCGAGCACGACCGCCAGCAGTTCATCGTCCCCCGAGGAGAACCAGGGTCGCTTGACGTACACGCGCACCCCGGCGCGCCTGCGAGTGCGGGTCACCCGGTGCTGCCGGTGATCGACCGTGCGCTCCCATTGGAAGGTGGGCACGATATGGCTCAGCTCCGGTGGCTCCGGCCTGCGGGTGCTGGGCACCGACCAGCCCTGGCCCGATGGGCTCGTGCTGTCCAGCCCGCCCCTGGTGATCAGTTCGGTGCGCGCGGTGATCGCCGGGTGGAAGTATTCCCGGAACCGGGTGGTCGCGGTCGGTGTGTACGTGACGTTGCGGTGCCGGGTGTCGCGGAACTCGTGCCGTACGCCCGACAGCGAGCGGCTGTCTTGCCCGGGTTCCACGGTGACATCACCGACGTGGGCATGACCGGTGATGCGCTCCGGAGCTGACTCGGTGACGTCGTCGCTCCACTCTTGCCAGGTGGCGTTCACATCGATCCGACCCGTGCTCTTGGCGTGGAAGCGCACACTGCCGCTCAGGTCGGCGAAGGTTGCTTCGGCACGGCGGTGGAACGTCAACTCGCCAAGGACCGGGCGCTCCAGCGGCTTTTCCACGGCGTGCACCAGGGTGAGTGCGACCCAGGGGGTGATCATCCAGTTTTCGCCGTCGGCAGACGCGGCCGTGATCTCTTCCTTCTTGGCCGGCGGCAGGCCGCTCGTCGGGTCATTCCACAGCCAGGAGCCGGTGAGCAGCCGCCAGTTGTGGAAGGTCTCCAGATCGTCACGGTGGATGTGGCAGCTCATCCGGACCGTGGCGAACTCGGCCTTGGGCAAGAACACGGTCAGCTCGCGGTCGAGCAGCCCGCGCCAAACCGGTGGGCCGCTGCCCTCCTCGATCTTCAACCGCAGCGGCCTGGCCTGCGGCCACGGGCCGGGGAACGAGTAGATCTCGTTGGGCTTGGCGCCGGGCAACCCGCGTAGCGAGAGGCCGCGCGCCATGACGTCGGGCAGATAAGGCAGCATCAGTTGGCGGCCGTCGTGGACGACGTACTCGCCGGGGGACAGGCCGTCGCCGCGCAGCACCGGCAGCTCGGTGAGCGGCTCGGTGTCGCGCGCGTTGTGCTTGGCGACATGGATCTGCCGGGTGGCCTTGAGGTCGATCACCCGGTCCGGGTTCTCCGGGAGGCTGACCTTGGTGTCGAGGTAGCTGCCCGCCTCGCGGGACGCGGCGGCGAAGAACTGCCGCCGCAGTGCTGCCGGCTTGTCCGGCCCGAAGACCGCGTCGTATACGCCGTGTTGCTCGGCCATCTGGAGCGAGGTCTTGGGCGGGCTGAGGTGCCGCTCGTCGAAGGACCGGTACTGCCGGTTGAGCCCGTCCACCGGCGAATCGGGCTCATGGTCGGGAACCTCGCGGTTGCGACGCATGGCCCACTCGTCCGGGCGCATCGGCGTTCCCTCGTCGGACACGGTGCTGCGGATCACCAACCGGGGCTCCGACTCGCCCTCCAGGAAGGGCCAGCGGGGCACGATCGCGGGCGGTGGCACCGGCTCCCAGCGACCGTAGGTGAGCGGGCCCGTCGAGGTTCCTTCGACGGTGCCGGTGTCAGGGCCAAGGCCGTTGCCCGCCAGATCGACGAGCCGGGCACGCAGCCGGTAGGTGTGCTGGTAGCGCAGCGCCGGGAGGCTGCCGCGCTGCGGCCTGAACGTGGTGTCCAGCGGGAATTCCGGCGAGATCTCGGGTGCGGGAATGTGCGGCTGATTGTCCTCGCCGATGGTGCGGCCAGGCGGGGGCGCGGCCAGACTCCAGCCGTGCCAGCCGAACAGCGCCTGGTGTACGTAGTGTTGGCGGGCGTCGAGCTGGTCTTGGGTCACCGTGCTGGCCTTGACGTGGCCCTCATCTGGCCCGGCCTGGATCGGGAGCGGGGGCCTGCCCTGCCGCCTGATCGTATAGCTGCCGGTGCGCGCGCACAGCGACTGCCAACGGGTGACCTGGCCCGTCGCGTCGTCCACCACACCGACGTCCACACGGTAGCCGCGGACCAGGTGCGCGGCGTCCAAGATGGCGGCGGGGACCGCGGCGCCATCCGCGCCGACACCGGCCGTGTGCCGGGCGTCGGCCTCCAACTGGTCGGCGAGCGCCGCGTCCCGGCCCTCGATGAGCACGGTGATCCCGGCGCCGTGCAGGGCGGGCAGCGCCGTGCTGTCCGGGGCGGTTGCGCTCGCCGGGTCGGTGGGGATCGTCACCAGTTGGTCGAAGATCCGGGAGAACTCGACGAACTTCATCGCCGCGCCATCCACATCGAGGTCGGTAACGTGCACCCGGCTGTCCCCAAGGCCCAGCATCCGGCGCCCGTACGGCCCGCTGTCCTGCGCGTACGCCTCGAACCGCTGCCCCGCGGCGTACCGCAGACTCGTCCACGGCCGCAGCCCCTCGCCGGCGTTGAGCCCGTCGTGGGGCGGGACGAAGGACACCCGGGCCTGCCACTGGTCGGCGAGCCCGGCCGGCGGGGTGACCAGGAGGTCGATGGCGAGGCCGAAGCGCCGCAGCAGTTCCGGGTAGTCGGCGAGCAGGGCGCAGGCCGAGTGGAAGTCGAGGTCGGGCTTCTCCGGTGGGGGTGGTGGTGGGTCTGCGGTTGCGCCCGGCGTGGGGGGCCCGGAGCGGCGGTCGTAGAACCGGTACGCCTCGGCGAAACCGAGTTCTGCGTGGAAGGGCTCGTAGTCCGGGTGCGAGCGGTCGATGTAGCGGGGCCGGTAGGGGTTGTCGGCGGCTGGTGTGCCCGCCGCACCGCCGGTGGCGGCCGGTCCCCCGCCGCCCGCGGGGCGACCGATGAGGCCATCGAGGCGGCGGTACGAGGCTCCTACGGAGCGTGCGAGTGCCCTGATGGGCTCGGTGAGGGGCGCCGTCAGATCATGCGGGTATGGGTGGTCCCAACTCGGCAGGGGTTGCGGCGGCTCGAAGCCGTTGGGGCTCTCGACAGGCTCGGCCCCGGCTGGCCCTCGCGGGGCGTCGGCGAGGGGAGCGGACTGGTTCGGCGGGCCGCCGGCGCGCGCTTCCTCGCCGCCCGGGTCGGGGAACGCCCTGCGCGCGGCGGTCGCCGTCACGGCCGTCTCGTACAACCCGGTGACCTGGGTGTGGACCGCCTTGCTGGGGAACGACCGCAGCGTGAGCGGCTCCGCACTGGCCACGATGGCCGCCGTGGTGGGCGCGTTGACCTTGGTGTCGGTACGGAACAACTCCTGCCAGATCGCGCTGTCGGCCGGCGGGTAGCGGTCCGGCTGCGGGGCGGTGGACACGGCGACGCCGGCGGCGCCCGGTGCCCGGAACTCCACCTGGAGGGCGGCTGCGTACCGGGCCAGCGTCGCGGGCCAGTCGATGAAGTTGCCGAAGGAGGCGAGTTGGGTTCCTCCGGTCAGTCGGGGGCTGACCAGCACGGTCAGCCGCAGCTTGGCGTCGGGCGTGAGCCCGTCGGGCAGGACGGTCCACCGGATCGACTCGGGCATGGCTCAGCTCACTTCCGCGAAGGCGGTGCAGTATTCATCGACGGGGTCGCGCCGCGCGCCGGTGACCGGGTCGGGGTAGGGGCTCATCATCTGGGCGAAGGTGGGCGGCCGTACGGCCTCTGGGGCCGGGCCCGCCAGCGCGTCCTGGCTCTCGCCGCCGCCCACGAACGTCTTCTCGCACTCGATCGTGACGGACTGGGACCAGAAGCCGATGTGGATGCTGATGGTGATCTTGGCCCGGCCCGAGACCTTGCCGGGCTGCCAGGTCAGTTCGAGGTAGAGCTCGATGGAGGCCGAGACGATGCCGAGCACATCGACCTCTCCGCGGGCCCGGAAGTACCCGGCCAGCCGGGCCTCTCCGGAGTCGAGCTCCAGCCGGAAGTAGATCCCGGCCATCACCGACAGGCTGCCACTGGCGACGCCGAGGTTCATCGAGACCGCGGCACCGAACTCCAGCGCCGCCTCTAGGACCGCCACCCGTTTGGGGGTGAGCACGATGCCGAAGAACCCGCCGCCGCCGAGCATGGACACGGTCAGCCGGAAGGGGGCCTGCCGGGTGCAGAAGGAGAAGCCGACCTCCAGCGACTTACCGATGAAGGGCAGGTTGAGATACGCGGCAAGGCGCAGGTTCTCCAGGCTGAACACGCCGACCGCCAAGTTGGGCAGCGGCAGCGCGTACGAGGCGACGATGCCGCTGCTGCTGACCTGGATGCCGGGCGGATCGCTGAAGCCGTCGAAGGGGATGAGCTGGCGCAGGGTCTCCACGAAGGACAACGGGCCGATGAACTCCACGCCCCGGAAGGCCACTTCGACGTCGAGCTTCTTGCCCGCTCGGGCCGTGAAGCGGATGCGCTCGAAGTTCAACCGCATCGCGTTGAAGCTGGGCACCAGGACCAGATCGAACTCTTCGAGGCTACAGGTGACATCGGCGCCGGACGACAGGTCAGGGCGCAGCGAGCCGCGTAGGTCCACGACGAGTGAGAAGCGCCCGGTGGGCTTGCCCGGCTCGGCGTGCGGAACGAAGATGGGATCGCCCGGCGGGAAGGGCTTGATCTCCGGGTTCCACTCCAGCCGCGCGTTGATCGTCTCGGGTAGCTTCGCACCCTTGCCTGCCTTCTCCACGGCCTGCCGCAAGGACAGCACCTGCCCGGCCGAGTTGTTCCAGGTGGCGACCGTCTGCCGTACCCGGTCCAGCAGGGCGCGTACCCCCGGGTCGGCGCCGGGCGGCAGGGTGTTCAGCAGCTCGGTGAGGGCGGCGTCGAAAGCGTTGAAGGCGGTGTCGATCTGGGCCAGGTCGATGGGTCCTGGCTTGCCTGAGAGGGCTTGCGCCAGATAGGCGCCGATCACCTTGACCAGCGCCTCCGCCGTTTGCAGCACCCGCCGGCCCGCCGGTGAATAGCGTTCGGCCTCGTTCTCGATGAGGTCGCGGATGCGGCGTAGCTCGGACAGGAAGCCGGTGACGGCGTTGATGCTCTCGGTGAAGAAGTTGGGCACCTTCAGGGGCTGGTCGAGCCCGGCCTTTTTGACCAGATCGGCCAGCGGGAGGATGCCGAGCAAGTTGGCGCCCAGGAGGCCAAGGACGTCGGATGCGTGGAAGAAGTCGGTGGGTTCGAAGGTGCCGTTGGCGATCGACTCCAGCGCGTCGGCTCCGCCCGCCACGACGCCGGAGACCGGCCCCGTCTTACGGGACAGGCCGGCCACGTCGAAGCTCGGCGCGACCAGTCCGCCGGATCGGTCGCTTTGTTTGCCGAAGTTCATGGCCAGTGGCAGATCCGGCGCACCCAGTACGGGAAGCACGTTGACGAAGACCTCGCCCAGATTGGCCTTGCGTAGCCCCTGGTCGATCTGGCTGAAGCCGGACTCGGTGAACCGCTTGGCGTAGGTCACCGGCACGGTGAAGTCGTTGCCGCTGAGCTGGCTGACCGCGGGCACCGTGACGGCGGCCCAGCGCAGTTGGGGGAAGAAATGGGTGTCGCTGAGCGAGGGGGTGTGCAGCCCCGGTGGCGCCTCCACTCCCCACACCATCTGAGCCACGTCCAAGCTGGTGTCGTCCGGCTTGAAGCTGGGGGCGAGCGCCACGGCCTGGCCGAGGAGGTCGGCCGTGGTCTCGGGGGCCGGTTCGAACGAGGCGTCGGATGCCGCCAGCGGCATCGGGGCAAGTGCGTTGTACTCGGCGACGATGGCGGCGAGTTGTCCCTGAGACCCACGGTCCTCGGTGAGGAAGAGCAGCGGCGTACGGAACTCGACGGTCCGGCCCTCGTGGTCCACGGCGGTGACCTTGAAGCGGAAGGGGGTCTCGGCCCGCGTGGCGGGGAAGAAATGGCAGGACTCGGGCGTGGGGATGTCGTTGGTGAGGTTCGGTGTGACCAGCGTGTCAATGCGCACGGAGGTGAAGGGGAACTGCACATTGGCCAGGGGGCTGGTCTCCGCCGCGCCGATGGGCAGTGCGCGCTTCACGTCGTAGGTGCGCAGCGGTTGCCGTACGACGATGAACCGCCGCTGGAACAGATAGGCCGCGCGCGCGTCGTCGAACTTTCGCTCCGTGACCTGAATGAGGTCCGCCCGGTGCCCGAAGGGGCACAAAAAGCCGGAGAACATCACCCGGACGTAGTGGTCGCGGCCCATCGCCGCGCGGTGCCGCCACTCCGAGAGCGTGATACCGCTGGGCCGGCTCGGCCACTGGCCGAGGCTGTCGAGCCAGCCGCCCACGGCCGACAGCATGAGGGTGTCCACCGCCACAGGTAGCGGCGTAAAGGGCTGCCCCTCGGGGGTGGTCAGCCCGTCGTTGGATGTCAGTTCGACGATCGCGTTGCGGTGGGCGGCGCTGAGCGAGGCGGTGAAGGTCTCGGGCGCGCCCGGGTCGGGGCCGCGGTCCCGGTTCCACACCGCGCGTACGGTCCGGTCCTGCGGCAGCCCGGCCCGGTGCGTGAGCCGCGTGTGCCACAGCTCGACCCGCTCGCCCGGCTCCGGGTCGATCGCTCCGCGGTGAATCCACTGCGCCCGCTGCGAGGGGGAGAGCAGCAGCCGATAGGGCAGTTCGATGCCGGTGTACGGGTGGACCGGGTCGCCGAACGGGTCCTGCGGGCTGCGCCGGACCGCCGCCGGGGCGCTGACGGACGCTTCGGGTGTGGCAGCCGGTTCGGCTGTGATGACAGGTGATTCGGGTGTGCTGACGGACGATTCGGGTGCGGCGGCAGGTGGTTCGGGTGCGGTGACAGTCCGATCATGTGCGGTGACCTCGATGACGGCGCCGGCCGCTGCTGCCGCGGCGAGTGTCGCGTCGGTGCCGTAGCGGGCACTGAGCTCGGCGGTGGTACGCAGCAGCCGCACCAGCGCGGTGGCCCTGGCCGGGGCGTCTGCGTCGAGGCGATTGTCGTCCTCGGTGGCTGCCTGCGCTGGTGCGGGGCCCGCGAGCTGGATGGACGTGGTGGTATCCGGTTCGCGGGCCGCGTCCACGATGCGCAGCGGCAGGTCCCGCATGGCTTCGAGCAGGCCCGTTTCGGAGTACAAGATGGCGTCCGTTGCGCGGACCTCGAAGACGAGGACGCTTCGGCCGCTGATCAACGAGCCCACGGGGGCGTTCGCCGGCGGGGTGGGGCTCTCCTCCTGGAACGCCTCCTCGATGATGTGTTGCGGTCCGAAGGCAACGGTCAACAGCCCGTCTAGGGCCTCGTCAGCACGGACCAGATAGCGGCGCCCCAGTCGGTTGTCGAAGACCAGTCCGACGAAACTGAACGTGAGGTCCAGCAAGTCGGTGCCGCGCAGAACGCGAAGTGGTGCCGGTGTACTCATTGATGCCCCTCGTGCCGTGCGCTCGGGGAAGTTCGGGAGGAGAGCAAGATCGGCCACCCAATCGACAATCGGACACCATCGGCGGGCGCATCCCTTTGTCTACCGCGAACCACGCACGGGACGTAGAGGCCAAACGGGTGACATGACGCCCATGCCACGCCGGGCCGTGGGGGGCCGTGGGGCAGCCCCCCGGAGTCAGCGGTCGCGGCAGGCACGCTCGAAGTGCCGGGCCAGTGCGTGGAAGGACTCCTTGGTCTCCCAGTGCCAGTCGGACTCCTTGTCGTCGGGCCGTTTCCTGATGGTCTTGACGATGCTGTAGCTCGCCATGTCCAGGTCGTAGAGCGGGTCCGCGACGTGCGGAGAGTCGGGGCTGACGAAGCTGTACACCATGGCCGCGTAGAGATTCATCGACTCGAAGACGTCGAAGACTTCGCTGAGGTACGCGGCTTGAGTGCGCTCACTGCGGACCAGACCGCCCTTGATCTGCGGCGGCTCCTTGCCGTAATCCACGACGTTCCAGCCCATACCGCCTTGCTCGGGGGCGCCCTGAAAGGTGCAGGTGCCGCACTCGGAGATGGCCACCGGCTTGCCCCAGCGCTGGAACGTCAGCAGTTCCCGGACGTAGTCGGCCCGGTCACGGAAGTACGCGTAGTAGTTGACACTGACGATGTCGAACAGATTCCAGTCCACCTCCTCATCGGCCGCCGCTCCGTACGTCAGCTCGCCACGGAAGACGGACCTGCCCACGGCCGCCGCACGGGCGATGAACGCGTGCAGTCGCCGCGCCATGAGCTCCGGGTCGTACGCGCCGCTGAGCAGGTTCTCGATGCGTTCCAGGACATCGGCGCCCGGCACGATCCCCGGTACGTAGAGCACGAACTCGCAGCCGACGCTGAGGTGCACCCGAGCGCCCTGCCGACGCAACTGTTCGGCGTGCCGGCCCGTCTCCGCGAGATGGTCGAGGATCTCTCTCGGCGGGCAGTCCCCGAGCCTTGGTTGGAGCCAGACGTGCAGCCCGCGCTCGGCGGCTTCGGTGGAGGTGGACCCGAGACGGTCGATGCCATCTCCCCAGACAGAGACGGAGCTGGCGTGCAGCTCGTCCTTGATCGCCCGGATGTCCTGACGCATCGTGGCCATGGTCCAGCCCGCGTCGGTCATGCCCTCGCCGACCTCGTAGCACACCCCCCGGTAGGTCAGGCCGCGCCGCCTGCCCGCGCCGGACGCTGGCTGCGCCGCGCCGGGCGCCGGCTGCCTCGCCGCCGCCTGGCCCGCTCCCCAGAGCGACCCCGTCGCCGCAGCGCCCCCGGCAGCCCCTGCCACGGCCAAGAACCGTGCCCGGCTGAATCCTTCGTTGCGCACCGCGCCTCCCACGTGTCGGATATCCAGTGGTCGCGCCTACGGGCGGTGCGACCTGGCTCCAGTGTGGAAAGCAGCGGCGCGGCGGGGCATCAGCCGATGGTCCACGGCCTGACAACCAAGGGATGAACAAGAGCGCCGCGTGAGCGACTTAGGTCACAGAGGTGGGCCCGGTGTGGTGTGTTATCGCAGTTTCTTCGCGTCCCGCACGGCCGCCGCGAGGTGCTCGATCACCGGCGCGTACCCGGCATAGCTGTACCGCTCCTCCATCGACCACGGAACGATCTGCCCCGCCCGGACCGCGGGGAGTTGGCGCCAGGTGGGCTTTTGATCGAGGTCCTTGCGGCGCATGGCGGCTGCGCGGTTGTCCATCATGATGAGGTCGGCGTGGTAGCGGTCGGCGTTCTCCCAGCTCAGGAACTCCCAAAAGCCCCACTTATCGCTCTTTTTTCCCTCCACGAACTCCACCCCGAGGTCCTTGAAGTAGTGGAGATCGCAGTACGCATCGGGGACTGCGACGTACATCTGGTCGGGGGAACCAGTCATGGCCATCACCTTCAACCCCCCATTGGCCCGGGCCGCCTCGCGCAGGGTCTCGGCCGCGCGCTCGAAGCGGGCCTTGGCCTGGGCCGGCTGCTGGGCCCGCAGATCGGCGCCGAGCGCCACCGCGAGGTCGGCGGTGCGCTCCAGCGGCTTCAGCAGGGAGCGGTGCGCACCCGCGATGCCCACCGTGCGCGCAAGGGTTTCGATCTTCTTCTGACTCTCCCCGGGTACGAACCACAGTGCTGGCGGCGGGAACATCGTGCTGACCAACAGGTCGGGCCGCAGGGCCACGTACTTCTCGATGTTGAACTGACCCCACTGCTCGCCGACGCTGGTCAGCTTGTCCAGGTCGAGGCGTCCGGCCTGCGGGTTGGGCTTGCCGTCGATTGGCTTGCTGGGCCCGAAGATGCCCGTGCATTCGATGCCGTAGTCGTACAGGGCCGCGGCGGCGCTGACGAAGGCGACGATGCGCTGCGGTCGCCGGTCCAAGGTGACGGTACGGCCGCGGTCGTCCTTGAAGTGCCAGGCGCCATCGTCACCCTTCTGTCCGGACCCCGAACTCTTCGAGTCGCCGTTCGCGTCGTCCTTCCCACAGGCGGCGAGCAGCGGACTCAGGGCCAGGGCGCCGCCGAGGGCGAGCAGGTGTCGGCGGGAGGTCAACGGCGTGTCAGCGCGAGGGGAGCCCATAGCGGTGCATCTCTCATCAGAGCGGAATGTGTAGGTGAGGCTAACCTAACTTGCAGCGATGAGATAGCGCCGGTGAGCCGCTTCGCCGGCACAGCGGTCATTGCGGCCTTCCGGCACCGGCAGAGCTCGTGTCCTCAGTGTCCTCAGTACCGCTGGGTCTTTTGGCTCTCGGCTGCACGGCCGGCCTCGCCCATGCGCCGCACGGTGTCTACCCGTTCGCTGAGGTGGTCAAGCTGCTTCTCGAACCGCTCCAGTTGGTGCTGCATCGTGTGCACGGCCTGTACGACGGCGCGGATCGTGGGGTCAAGCTCCGGGTCGGCCACGACGACACCCGGCCCCAGCAGGTTCGCCATCAAGAGCCCGCCATCGGCAAGCTGCCGGTACGCGGCCTCAACCGCCCGCGTGAGTACGCGCAACTCCGCAGCCAGGCTCTCCGGGCTGGGGAGCGCGTCACCCGGCCGGTACACCCCTTCGGTGATATCGCCGCGTACCTTCGCGACGATGTCCTCAGTCCCCAGCATCCTGCGCATCCGCTCCATACCGAGAACGTAACCAGTGATCAGCCGTTTTGTCTGCGAGCCACGATGCTGTCAGCAACGGCGCGCGGTGGTCAGCTCCGGTACTCCCCCGCGGCGGCGGTCGCGATCGAGCAGGGCGCCCCAGTCGGGTCCGACAGCGTGCTTGACCTCAACTGGACTTGAGGTCAGAAGGTGGCCCCATGGCGATCTCACCGGAACAGCACACTGCGATGCAGAACTGGATCAGGAGCACGGCGCACCCCCTGACCACCGTGGGCCTCTCGGCACCGCTGGATGATCTGAGGCCACTCCTGGGCATGCTCGATGAGCGGACGGCCGTGGTGGGATACGGGGCCGGAACACGTGGAGCGCATGAACTCTTCGCACTCCAGGTGCGCATCGCCAGGCTTCTGGTCGGAGAGGCCGGATTTCGCGCCGTCGCCTTCGACCAGGACTGGACGCTCGGCGTCCGGCTCGACACCTACGTACGCACCGGCGCCGGAGATCCCGTGGCGTTGCTGATGTCCGCGGAGCCCTTCTGCCGTACCGCTGAGGTGCTGGCCCTCGTCCGGTGGATGCGCGCCTTCAACGAGGCCCACCCGCACGACCCCGTCCGCTTCGTTGGGGTCAGCCCCCACGAGACGGGTCCATCGGCATACGACACGGTGGCCGACTACGTGCGCCGAGCCGCACCTGAGCTGCTGGACGAGTTGGAGTCCTGTTACGCCGACCTGCGACCGCAAGGCGAGATGCCTGCGCACACGCGTCATTTCCGCGCCCTGTCACACAGGCGGGCCTGGTGCGACCGGGCGCGAGCGGCCCACGCCCTGGTGGCGGGGGTACCAGGCTCCGATGGTCATGCCTGGGCGCTCCACACCGCCCGCGTGATCGTCCAGTTCCACGAACTCCACGACCACGACCACGATTCGCTGGACCCGCACAACATGGCCTACTACGAGCGGTCCATCGCCGAGAACGTCGCGTGGTGGCACCAACACACCGGGCACAAGGTGCTGTTGTGGACCTCCAGCTCCCATTCCGCCAAGGCGCACGCCCGGGCCATCAGCTTCCCGCCGAACCCGGCACATGCCTCGCGCAACGCCGGCAGTCACCTCCACGCCCAGTTCAGGGACCGGTACCTGTCGATCGGGCTCACCTTCGGCCGCGGTGAACTGGCCACGTACGCCGACACCCCGCCCCACCGGGTGCCCAGACCCGCGCCACCACTGGTGGAGTCGGTACTGGGCGACGAGGCGGCAGGTGACTACCTGCTGAATCTCCGCACGGCCGCTCCGCAGCCGGTTACCGACTGGCTCGTACAGACCGCCACGTTCCGGGCCATCGGACCACGCTACGACCCGGACAACGACACCGCTCACCACATGACGGGCGGTTCCCTGACCGAGTGGTTCGACGTCCTCGTACACCGGCGACATGTGACACCGGCCCGCCCTCTGCATCGTGCGGAGCCTTCAGCGAAGACACGACGTGACCCGCCGACTTAAGCGTCCAGCACACTCGGTTGGCCCGGCGACGGGGTTCGGCAGCAGATCCCTGATCGGCTGCGGACGTCGTGAGCTTCAGATGCGTGCCAGTGGAGTTCTGACCGACGAGCAGGCGCTGGGCGGTCAGAGCTAGCCCATGATGGCCTGCATCTCCTGCTGGATGATCTCCGGGAACGGCACGTCGTCGTAGTTACCGAGGATGACGCCGACCCAACCGGTGGCGGGGTAGATGTTCCAACTGGCGAAGCTGCCGGGGTTGACGCCGGCGCGCCCGTTCACCCACTGGCCCTTGATGAGGTTGACCGGCATCATGTAGGCCGCGAACGACGCGTCGGCGGGAGCTGCCTGGCCGGCCAGGCCACCGCCCTGCGGAGCCAGCGGGATCTTGGCCCCGGTCAACAGCTCGGCGTAGGGCCGGTCCAGCACCGTGCCGTCACCCAGCGCGTGCGCGAATCGGACCAGGTCCGGCGCGGTGGCGAAGCCGCCGTCCCCGGGGGGATCGATGAAGTAGCGGCCTGGGTTCTTGCCCAGTTGGTACGGGTCCGGGCTGCCTTTGTCCAAGTTGCGGACGGCATCCACCCGGCTGCCATCGGCCTGCCGCATGTACGAGTGCGCGATGTGCTTGTCGGTGAGCCACTGCGGCCTGGTGTAGAACGCCGTGCCGGTCATGCCGCAACGCCCGAAGATGTGTTCCTCGACGTAGTCCCAGTACGTCATGCCGGTCACGGCCTCGACGATCAGTGCGGGGATGGCGACCTCGGCGCCGGCGTGGTCGGTGGGAGTGCCGGGAGCGGCCACCAACTCCGACTGCCGGGCCCATCGCTCGTAGAACTCGTGCACTTCATCCCGGCTTTGGAAGACGCGTTGCAGATCCTCCTGCGGGGTGTTCAGCCCGGAGGTGCCGGAGAGCAAGTGGTGGATGGTCACCTTCTCGGCGATCTCCTTGGCGAAGCCCGTCAGGTGGGTGCCCACCGAGTCCGAGAGCGTCACCTTGCCCTGCTGCGCCAGCTGCAAGATGGCCACCGCGCCGAACGGCTTGCCCGCCGAGGACAGGTTGAACGCGACGCCCTCGTGGTTGCGGATCTCCTTCTCCTTGTCGGCCATGCCGTAGCTGCGCGATAACACCGTCCGGCCCCGGTGCGACAGCAACACCACGCCGGAGAACTTGTCCTCAGCGGCTAGCTTCGCCACATACCGGTCGTAAGCTCCGCCGGGCCGGGTGTCCGGCGGGATCGCTTTGAGGTCGGTTGGAGCCGAGTCGGCGTGGACGGGCGGGGTGTCCACCAGCTGTGCGCCGGCCGCCGCCACGCCGGCGGTCGCCAGTCCGCCCCACCTGAGCAGCCGCCGCCGGTCGATACCACGTACAAAATCCGAGTCCATGATCACTTTTCTTTTCCGATCGACGAACCGACCGTCGATGTGCGGTGGTCCAGGCGTCCACTGAAGGCGGATGACTGTTGCGGTGGCGTATGCGTTTTTCCATACGCTCGCGATATACCCCGAGCCCAGGGCATCCAGGAACTGCGGCGGAAGCCATCACGTCGAACTCGCCCCGGCCGTCGAACTCTTCACCTTGGGAGCGTCCCTGCACTGGGCGTGAACCGGCCACCGCATTCACCGACTACCGCAGTGCCCCCGCCGGGCCGCACACGGTGCTGTACGCCGTGCTGTACACAGCCCTGTACGCGGCGCTGTACGCGGATATCGCCGCCGGTCACCGCCGCGCCCTCGCGCACGACCGGCCATGGCCCGACCCCGAATGCGAAGCCCTTATGGAAGCCGCCACCCGTCCCGGTGCCCAGCACCGGTTACGGGTCCGGGCGTTAGCGCCAGGTGAAAGTCTGGTTCCCCCTACCGGTGCAGGAGAAGAGCACGGCCGGCGTGCCGTTGGCCGTCCCTCCGTGGTACATGTCCACGCACTTGGCCGCCAGTTGGGACACCAGGTCATCGGTCTTATTGAGACGGAAGAGTTGCGCCGGGTTGCCGCTGCACACGGCCACCTGGATGGCCGCGAAGTCGGCGGTGGAGGCCCAGGCCACGTCCATGCACAAACCCATGGAACGTACAGTGCCGTCCGACTTGGTCTCCCAGTGCTGGGCGGCCGATCCGTTGCAGGAGGCAAGTCTCAGTTGGGTGCCGTCTGTGCCTTGCATGGCACTCAGGCACTTGCCGGACTTGGCGTTCACCAGCGCACGGCCCGGGATGACGGTTTTAGCCTTGGGCTTGGGCGGCGGCGCCTTGCGGGTCGGCTTCGGGGATGGCTTGGTTGCCGGCTGGTGACGCGGCGGCTTGGCGGACGCCTTGGCAGGCGGCTTGGCGGGCGGCTTGGTGGACGCCTTGGCGGGCGGCTTGACCTCCTTCGGTTTCGCCGTGGCACTGCGACTGGCGTCCGGCGCAGGGGCGTTGGCCGATGGCTTGGCGGGGGTGGAGCCGGCCGGGGTGGGTGATGCGGAGCGCGAGGGGCGCGCGGTGGTCGCCGACGCGGAGGGGGATTCAGCGGTGTAGGCCCCCGGGCCGCCGGGCGTCAGGTTGTCGAGGACGGTACCGCTGGAGGGCTGCCCTACGACGGTGGTGCCGGCGTCGTCGTCACCGTCCGAAGCCACCAAGAACGGGACCGCGATCAGTAGTGCGCCCGCGATCGCCGCGGCAGCCAGCATCGGCTTCTTGGGGCGACCGGAGGCAGACGATTCGCCCACGTCGGCGCCCGGCTCGCCGGCACCTGGCGGCGAGGCGAGGGTGGCCACCGTCGCCTCCCCATCGGGTCCCGGGTCCCGTCCGGCGGTCGAGGCTGCGGCCGAGGCAGCCCGACCGTCAGCACGCGCGGGCGTCAAGGCTGCGGGGGAGCCATCGGGCACCCCGGGCAAGGCGACCGCTTGGCGCACCGGCGACGCACCACCGGTGGCCCCAGCCGCCGCGCCCGCCGCCCCCGCGCTGGGTGAGGCCGCGCTGGGTGAGGCCAATGCGGCGGGTGAGGCTGACGCGGCAGCCGAGGACGTGTCCGGGGTGGACGGGGACGTGCCCGGGGTGACGCCAGCGGCCGAAGGCCCGGCCGGGGAGGCAGCGGCGGACGGGGGCGTACTCGGGGCGGCAGCGGGGGCCGGGGAGGCACCGGAGTCTGGATCGGGAAGGCTCTGGGCGGACATCAATCCTCCGTGAACGTGGGACCTATGACGCTTGGCGATGCGGTGTGGTCGGCGGGCGCGTCACCGCGTACCGCAAGCCCGCGCGGTGCGCTCGCGGCGCTGTGTGGCGCTCGACTACCCCTGCCGCGTGGGTCCTGCGGGCCGTCCTGGTCGGCGGGGCCCGAGGAGGGCCGCGCACTCATGAGAAGGACCACAGGTGGTCGTCCTTGGCGTCGCAGTCGAAGAGGGTGAGATGCGCGTCCCGGCCGCCGGAGCCGTAGTAACCCGACACGTCCAAGCACCGGTTGCTGCTGGCGTGGTTGCGTATCCAGAATGCGCCGTTCGCCTTCTTGTCGAGATACCACATCTGGTTGTCGCCCGGCCCCGGGTTGCAGTGCCACTCGAAGATGCCCGTACGCGATGGCTTGGCACCACCATCGGGCAGGTCGAGGCAGTAGCCGTCCTTGCTGTTGCGAATGCTGAACAAGTCAGCGTCGCCAGGGCCGCCACGCTTCTGGCCGACGATGAGGTCCCACCGCTGGTTGTCCTTGCTGGAACCGTCACAGGTGAACTGGTTCACCGGCCCATCGAGCGCTCCCATGCCGTAGCCGGGGACATCGGCGCACATGCCGGTCATCCGGTTCTTCAGCACGACGCCCTTCACGGTCCGGAAGTTCGCGCCCTGGGGCAGTCCGTTGCCCTTCGCCACCCGAGTACGCGCCTTCTTGGCCGGCGGCGCGGCGGGGTCCTTCTTGGCCCGCGGCGCGGCGGGCCGCTCGGCCCGCTTGCTCGTTTCGGCCTTGGGCGCGCCCTTCGGTGCGGCATTCGGCGTCGTGGAGGGCTCGTCCGCCGGCCGCTCACCACCGGAGCGCGGCGCGGGCTGTGCCTCCTTTTGCGCCGCCTCCTTTTGTCCCCGTGGTTCGTGCGCGGGGGTTGTCTTCCCGAGAGAAGGGCGCATTGAGGGCGAATTCGAGGCAGGGGCATACCCATCGGGGCCCTGACGACCGGAGCGGTCCCCTTGCAACACCGTGCCGGACGCATTCCGCTGCGCTCCGGTCGTATCCGTCTTGTCCCCGTCATCACCAAGGCCCAAGAAGAGCAGCGGCACACCGATTAGCAGCGTCCCAGCAATCGCCGCTCCGGCCAGAAGTTGCTTATGGGGGCGGCCCGAAGGCAGCCCGCCCTCCCCCACCGCCACGGCACCAGGCTCCGCGGGGCCCCCGCCGTTGGTTGCCGCGGCGGTACGCGTCGCGGGGTTGGCCGCCGATGCGGTAGCGGCGGGAGATGCCGAAGCAGCCGAACCGGCGGGCGCAGGGGCGGACGCACTGGTTCCGCGGGACTCGCCGGTGGCGGACTCCCCTGTTCCTGCGGTGGTGTTGGCGGCGCCCGCCGAGCTTGCGGCAAGGCCGGGCGGGCCAGCTGGCTCCTGCCCGGGTGTAGCCGCCGCGCCCACGAGGGCGGTTGTGGCAGCGGTCCCGGTACGCGGAGCGAGGGCCGAGGCACCAGCGGGCTCATCCGGCAGTTGCGGCAGTGCGGTGGCGCGGCGTACGGCCGGGGCCGAGGACGTCGGCTGCGCGGGCCCGGGGCTGCGCGGGCCACTGTCCGGAGACGCTCGGCGCGGCGATCCTTGGCCCGGTGACTCTTCTCGTACGCCTTCGCCCTGCGGATCAGGGCTCGAAGGATCTTGGCCCTGCGGACCAGGGCCGGAAGGATCTTGGCCCTGCGGGTCGGCACCCGATGGTTCTTGGTTCTGTGGGCGCTGGCTGGGAGGTTCTTGGTGACGCGGCATCGACGGTCCCCTCAGTCGCTGGTGGAGCCGACCGGCCCTGCACAACGGTCGGGCCAGTGGTACGGGCCTACCGCCGCCGGATGCCGGCTCAGCGTTTCCTGGAGCCGCACGAGCGCGGCACGGTCCTGATCATCGAGCGGGTCCCGCCGTACAGTCGTGACCGCGGGCAACACCGACAGCTCACGCAGGAGGAACAGCGGTGCTTCGCCGCCTGGCCCATCGGTGCTGGCGTCGAGGACACGAAAGACCGTTCCGGGCGGGAAGACCACCTCGTCGCGCGAGGTGCTGACAGCGGCAGCACCGGGCGCGTCAAACAGCTGTCGTACGCGCCGACCGGTGACCGACCAGATCACGTAGCGCGCGCCTCCTGGCGAGGGCCCCTCACTTTCCACTGGCAGCCCGCTCACCGGACCTGGATCGCGCAGCAGCCGACCGGGGGTCAGCCCACCGCCAACGGCGAGCAGCGACGGGGCACCCCGGAACACGGCGCCCCGGAAGGAGGGCAGGCGCCGCAGCCCCGAGGCGACGCATGCGGCGTACGGCAGCAGCCGGCCGTCTCCCGAGTGCAGCGCCCGGCGCAACGCCTCGTGGTCCAACTCGCTCTGGGTTCCCCGCAAATAGAGCTGGAGCGCAATCAGGTCGGCACGGGCGGCGATCTGTTCGTGCCCACGCAGCGCGGGCATCCGCATCAACGTACGGGCGACAGCAGACCCAAGCCGTTCCCACTGCGATTCCGCAAGCGTGCGAAAGGCCGCCTGCTCCGCCTCGGTACTGGCATGTCCGGGAACGAACGGAACCGGCGGCAGGACGAGCACGGGCGAGGTGGCGCGGGTGACAGGAGTGCCGGGAGCGACAGGCACAACAGGTGGGCCAGAGCCGGACTTGGGGGCGGCCGACTGAGGCTGGTGGGCGCGTTCGGGCTGGAGAGGTGACTGAGGCTGGTGAGGTGGCTGAACGGAACCGGAGGCCGCCGCATCGAGCGCGGCGGGAGGTGGCGCCGACTGCACGGGCGCTAAGCGCGGTGCGGCCGTGCGCACGTCCCGCCCGGCAGGGCCCGACACCAGGGCAGGCCCCGGGGCGCCCTCGGCGCCGGCCTCTTGGAAGCTGGGCTCCGGGTCGGGGCTGGGCTTCTCGCCAGGGTTGGGTTCCGCGCCAGGGCTGGGTTCCGCGCCAGATCGCAGCTCCTCGCGTACGGGCGTACGCTCCGGCGCCTCTTCCTCCCCCGCGCGCCGTGGGCCTGACTCGCGTTCGGATGTCGGCGCTCCGGGCGGCCGGGCGCGGGATATGCCATCCATCGCCACCGCGCTTGGAGACGACGCTGCCGGCCCCGGGTCGCCCAACACCGGCACCCCACCGGACAGGGAGGGCCGCACCGCAGGTCCCGGCTCGGGCGGGCCCTCACCGGATGTACTCACAGCAACAGTACGTGCCGAAGCCGGCACGTCAGCGCCTACCAAGGGCGGTGAGGCCGGCACGGGCGACCCGGCCGGCACGAGCGGTGCCGAGGCGGACACCGGTGCCGGAACAGCGGCCGGAATCGGGGCGGGAACAGGGGCCCGAATCGGGGCGGGCTCGAAGCCAGCGGCGCGAGCGGGTGCAACCTCGGGCGCAGGGGCGGGGGCCGCAACAGCAGGGCGGGCCGGCGCAGTCGCCGGCTCAGGAGCAGGGGCGGGCGCCGGGGTTGATCCGGTAGCGAGGCGTACGCTCCGCAGCGCGTGTTGGCCCGCAAGCCGCCGTAGTTCATGCCCACCATCTGCACAGGTGCCGTGCACCCGCAGCCTGGCGCGGGCGCAGAGCTCGGGCCCAAGTGCGGTGAGCAACCCGGCGAGTTCAGGCCATAGCGAGGCGTCGAGTGGCTCGTCGGGGCGGCCTACCTCGATCAACGGGCCGTCCGGCGTCACGGATTGTGCCGTTGTCGGTGGTCGCTGTCCGTCGTGCCCGCCGATCCACAGACCAGCGCGGGTCGCGGCGACGTGCCAGCGGTCGGAGAGCGCCACCACGCCGGGTCCCCCACCGGCCGGGCCGGTCAGCGGCAGTTCCCAGCGGAGCACCTCGGGGCCCGTCGCCGCCCCGGCCTCCAGCTCGCGCTGGGGGCGGCACAGCACGGCGTCCACGTAGGGGTGCCACCGCGGAACGCCATCCGCATCGGCGAAGGTGGACCGTGCATCGGGCCGGCCGGTGCCACCGCCGCCGGAGAGCAGGGGCGGGCCGGAGTGGACCACAACGGCTGAGCCGAGCGTGTCGGCGACCGACTGGCCGATGCCCAGCACGTCCCGGCGCCCACCGGGGGCGATGCGTACCTCGTCGCGGCCCACCGAAGGCAGGGCGGCAACCGCTTCCGTCACATCGTCCGCCGAAACATCGTCAGCCGCCGGAACCCCTACCAGCACCACGGGGGTGCGCGCCGCCACGGGGACCGCGTAACACAGGTCTCCGGGGCGGGGCGCGGGCGCGCCATCGGGGCGTATCAGTAGCCCGGCCGGGATCTGCGCGACACGACAGCCACCGCGGGTGCGCGTGAGGAGTGCGCCGGGGGGCGGCTGCCAGGTGGGCGCGGGTTGGCGCGGTCCCAGCGGCATCGGCTCAGCACCCGGGCTAAAGCGCCACCAGCCGCTGCCGGCGGTGGACTCGTCCTCACCACCCGGCACGAAGAGACCGCCGCCCGGCACGACGAGCACGACCCCGTCAGGGGCGATCACCTCGATGTTCCACGCATCGGCAATACGACGCGCAGTGGCCGCACGGCCCGGACGATCGGCGCCCACGCCCGACATGACAAGCCGTACGGTGGTGGTGCCCTCCTCGCGCAGTGCGTCGAGCAGCGAGGCCAGGCGAGGCCATAGTCCCGCGGCTGATTGCTCATCGGCTCCAGCCACCACGGTGACCGTGCGGTCGTCATCGCCCGGTGCCAGGGAACGGGTCAGGTCCTCGATATCGGCGGGGCCAAGCATGTCGTCCGTAGGCAGCCTGATCAGCAAAACGCTGCCGAACTCCTCGACGGCGAACGCCGATGCCTCCCCGGAGTCGGCGCCGGACGCCGCCGCAGAGCCGTGCCTGCCGGCTTCCCGACCCGGGGACTCCGTGCCACGTCGCCGCATGAGGCCCCTGCGCCCCAAGGACCACCGGCTCACCAGCGGGCTCCGGACTCACTCATACGAACCTCGCCTGCCGAAGAAATGGTCCAGCCGTACCGTTCGGATATTAGTTCACGACTCGGGCGCCAAACCATTGAGTCTTGGATGTTTTCATTGATCGCTACGCAAACGGCCGCCCATGCGGCGCGGCGTCGAGCCGTCATGGAACTACCGTCGCCAACTGAGTAGTTGACACATGAACAGCGGACGAACATCAACCCGCCTTATCCACGGTGCGCGCTGCCGACGTTCCATCTGGGCCATGTCCTTCGCTATTTGATAGCGCCCGGCGAAGTAAAGACCGTTCCGTCGAAGAACAGCCGCACCATCGGGCCCGCGTCCGGCCCGTACCTTCTGGTCTGCTCCCCCGGCCCGACGATCACCACAGTGACGCCGAGAGCGGACGCCACGGCGGACGCCGCCGCGTCGAGGGTCTCGCGTGGCGGCGGGCTCCCGAGCCGTAGCAGCAAGAACAACCGCTGAACCGGCGTCAGCTCCAGGTCCGCAGGGTTCAGCGACCCGCCGATCAAGATGGCCTGAGCATGCTGCCCCGCCGTGAGTTTCACGCCCACGGCAATGAGGTCAGCCACCGGCACATCGCCCGCAATCGGTATCGGTACCAGTATCGGGTCAATGTCCGCTCCGTTCAACGCCCGCAGCAAGGCCACGGCGAACAGGTCACCGACAAGGGCGTCAGCGGCGAGCGTGCCGGGCGGACCGGCGACCGTGGTGGCGGGTGCGGCCTTGGCCGTAGCCATGGTGGTGGGCGCGGGCTCGGTTGAGCCGGTTGTCTCGGGCGCGGCCTTGGCCGTCACCGTCGGCACGGGCGCAGCCTCGGCCGTGGTCGTTGTTTCGGGCCCGGCCTTAGCCGTCACCATGGTCGTGGGCGCGGTCGTACCCGCGGTCGTGCCCATGCCAGTAGGCGCGCTCGCCACGGCGGCTTTGGCGGCGACCGGGGCCGCGACCTGGTCACCGCTCGTAGCGCCCGCGGCAGCCGCGATCGGTCCGCCGCCGCCCGCACCGACAGGCGCCGGGGCGGCGGCGGTCTTGAGTTGGACGGGCACGACCTCAACTCCGAGCCGGGTGCTGAAAACCCCTGCCACATTCGCCAACCAGCCGGCCGCGACCTCCGCTTTCAGGCCCGGCCGCACCGACTCGCTCATATAGCGGCCCGACTTGTCGTTGACTGACCAACGCTGTTGCTCCGGGCTCCAGCGGAACTCACCGGATACCCGGCTCCTCCCCGGCAGCGACCGGCCGTCATCGGCGAACTCGGCGGCGATTCCCGTATGGCCGAGCCCGGTCAGACTCGCGCGCAGGGTCTCGGCGGTCAACTCGGGATTCTTCGCTCGCATTCCGGCGAGCAACGCATCGAACTGTTCCTCCGCAATGATCGCCGAGGGCTCCTCGCTGCCCAACAACACCTGGCCGTCGCGCGTGACGGTGTAGAGCCAGACCGCGTCCTTGTCCTCGGTGATCAGGAGGGCCGGGGGGAATTGATCGAGCGGAACCCACAGCGGGTTCAGCCGTACGTCCCCGCCGTCATCGCGCTCCTGTGACTTGATCCGTTTAGGCGATACCGGATCGCCAAAGGCTCGCGGCCCCATCGTCGGTGCGGCGTCGCTGCCGTCATAGTGGTTGAGGCCGCTGTAGTGCACCTCGACCAAGCGCGCCGCGTTGTCGCTGCCCACACGCCTGGTGTCCCGTTGTTCGCCGTCTTGCGCGATGTCGATCCGCACGTCGAGGGCGAAAGCCAGCAGGGGTGGGAAAATCTCGCCCACCGTTTTCCACCAGTTCTTCCCCCAGTCCTGGACGGCGTTCAAGACCGTCTGCAACTCGTCATCGTCCAAGGGCGCTTGGCTCGTCGGGTACCAACTGATCAACTCAGCACGCAACTCGTCGTCGGACAGGACAGTCGCCACGTCCAGCGCGGCGCCGTGGTGGGCGAAGAGCGCGAGGACCTCGTCCCGGTTCATGGCGCGCACCCGGGCGTCGAACTCATGAGTGCTCGACTGCCGGAACTGACCGATGATTTGCGCGTCGAGCCGACCGTCGCTCACCAAAACATAGTCCGTCACCAAAACGCGCAGGGCCTCGGCGACGACGGCCTCGGGGCCCGTACTCTCCTGGGCCCCCGCACCCTTGGTAGTGGGCCGCGCGGTGGCCTGTGCACGGAGTCGATCGCGTACCGCGGTGGGGTCCGAGAGCCACGCGTACGCGTCTGGGGCTTCCGCGGCCAGGGCGGGCAGCATGTCCCTGACGCGGGTGGCGTCACTCGCCATCAGAGCGAAGAGCAGGCATTCACCGTTCCCGCGCACGGGGATCGGATTGCCCCTGGCCAGCACGCGGTCCGATGTCGCCACCGGGGCCGGCACCGGGTCGGTCACCGAACCCGTCACTGGCACCGGCACCGGCTTCACCGCCGGGGCCGGCACCGCTTCCGTGACCGGTTTCACCACTGGACCCGAGACCGGTTTCGTGTCCGGCGCCTTTGGCACGGCTGTCGGCTGTGCCGGCTCCGTCTGCTGTATCGGCTCCGTCTGCTGCGTCGGCTGTATCTGTTGCGTCTGATGCGTCTGATGCGTCGGCTGTATCGGCTGCGTCGGCTCGGTGACCGGGTCCACCGGGTCCACCGGGTCCACCGGGTCCACCGGGTCGATTGTCGCTGTCGTCGTGTCCGTTGCTGGTTCCGCCGGCTTCGTCGTCGCGGCTGCCGCCTTCGCTATCGGGCCGGGCGGCGGCACGTGAAGTTGCGGGGCCGGTGTCTTCGGGGCCGGTGTCTGCGGGGCCGGCGCCGGCTTGATAGCAGCGGCCGGGGAAGTGTCGGGCGAGGTGTCGTCCTGGCCCGAAGCGTCGTCCGGAACGGGCGGAGCGCCCTTCGTCGCCAGCTGAAGGTCATCGCCGACCGGCAGCGCGAGCTGGTAGCGCCGGTCGGTGAGGCTCAGGACGAGGTGCGGGCGAGGGCCTAGGGGCTCCTCAAGGAGGTTTGCGAGCTGGTGGCCGGCCGGGGGTTCACCCGCCTCGAAGCGCTGATACCGCCCGTCACCGGCCACCACGGTGATGTCCACGCCGAAGCTTCTGGCGGCCAGGATGGGCAGCAGGTCGGCCGCCGAATGGTTCCAGCCCCTCTCATCGGCGGCATCGCCCGGCCGGGTGAGCTGGGTGGTGGCAAGGGCCGCCCTGGTCTGCGCGTCCGGCGTCACGGAGTGCGGCAGCAGACCGCCGAGCCCGTCGAACTCCCGGCGAGCGGGCGTCCGCCCGTCACCGTTGGCGGCGGCGGGCGCCCCGGTTGGCCCCGTACCGCTTACGCCATCGAGATCGAGGCCCGCGCCCGCGATCTCCCCATCGCTGAACCGGTCGGTCTCGTCAGGAGTGGCGAAGTTCAGCAGGTCCGCATCTGCCGGATCGCTCAACCTGCCGGCCAGCACGCTGCGTAGCCGTGCCACGGCGGCCGGCGGGTCGGTAATGTCCACGCCCTGGTCGATGAGCGCCTGTGGCGCGCTGGCGCCAAGGCCGCGGGCTAGGGCGTGGAAAAAACCGTCGCCGTCTGACGGTTCGGCGCCGTGCGGCGGGACCTGGTACGTGAGGCCGTTCGGCGAGGTCAGCAGGGTCGCGGAGGCGGTGACGGCCCTGGTGTACGTCGGCCAGGTCGGGGGGCCTGGCTTCGGCGGTGCGGGCGGCGGCCGGTAAGTGACGGCGGGCGGCTTCGCGAGGTCACCGAGGCGGGCGCGGCCCTCGGCGGTGGCCGCCTCCTGGTGCCAGCGGGTGAGCTGGTCGGTTGCCGCCCGCACCCGGTGGTACTCGGCCACCGCCTCCTCTGCTGTGCGACGAAGGAGGTCCAGGTTGCCGCGCAGGTCCGTATAGGCGGTGTCCGCAGCCGCCCAGCGGTCGGTGGCCTCCGCGAGTCGCAGCGCGGTGTCCGCCGCCTTGCGGCTGGGTTGCTTCGCCTGGTTGTCCGCCCGGGCCTTGGCCGCTCGCGCGGCCTCGACGCGCGCTGCCGCGGCCCTCGCCGCATCGGCGGCGCTTTGCTCGGCAGTCGCCAACACCGCGCGGGCCGCCCGTATCTGCTCCTCGATCAGGTTCGCCCATCCCTCGTGCGCGGCCTCACCCAGGTCCACGTCGTCGAAGGTGGCCAGGGTGGTACGGGCGGTCTGTACGGTCTGCTGCCCGGTCTCCAGGCTCGTGGCCTGATCGGCCAGTTCGCGATCCAGGGCGGCATCGGCCACGTTCGCCGCATCGATGAAGCGGTCCCTTTGCAGCGCCGCGGCGTTGGCCGCGGCCTGCGCCTCGTTGCGGGCGCTCCGCGCGTCATTGAGCTCCGTGAGCAGTGCCATAGCGGGGCGGCGGCGCTCCAGGTACGCCGTGTCGGCCGCGACCCATGCCTTGGCTGCCTGGGTTACCGCATCCCACGCCGCGCCCACTTCTTTGGGGAAGTTGTGGTCGGTGATCAGCCCGAGGTCTCGGGCGATGTCATCCCGTATCCACGTCAATGCATAGGTTTGCGAGGTGGTGATCTTCATGCCCGGCCTGACGTGTCCCAAGGTTCCCGCGACGAACTTGCCGACGCGCGTGTCCTTGAGCGCGCGCTGTACGTCGGCGACGCTGAGCCAGGTGGTGGGGACGGCGAACAGGAACACCCGCCCGGTCTTGGGCTTGACGTTGATCGAGGTGAGTTGGTCCTCGGCGGCCGAGGTGCTGACACCGTCCGCGGCGTACGCAGCCGTCGCGGCGGCGCCGAGTTGGCCGAAGCCCGTCTGCGGGGAGGTGACCAGGACGCCGCCGCCGAGGGACAGGTCCTGCACGTCCTCTTGGGTCACCGAGGTATTCGCACCCTCGCTGACACGCCGCAGGACCTCCATTTTCATGCCGTCGCTGACGGTCAGAAGCGTCGGGCGGCTGAAGTCGGGTTTGGCGTACAGGGCGAGTTGGGCCTCATGGGTACCGATGAGGTTTCGTTCCGTCATTCCCGGCAGCCGGTAGGCGGCGGGCGTAACGGCCTGGTGGTAGTGCGCCGCGAGCACCGCCTCGCTCGTACCGTCCTCAATGACCTGCGCTGCGCCGGTGCCCCCGCGGGTGAGACTGGTGTTCTTGGAGCGTTCCAGAGCGTTGGGCGCAGCGGGTGAGAAGGATGTGTCGCTGGATAGCGCGATGGCCAGGGTGCTGGCCGCCAACACGTCCTCGTACCCGAGCAGGCCACGAACGTCGTAACCGGTCGCGGGGAAGGTGAACGGCCGCATGGTGCCGTCCGCTTGCCGAACGTCCGGTCTCGTCATGTCCAGGTCGTAACCGGCCCGCGGCGGGTCCAGTAGAGCGAGTACCGGCGGCTCTAGCCGGGGGTCCACGGCGGGCGAGCCGGGTGGCGGCGTAGGTCGCATCAGGCTCAGCGGCACCTCCTCGTACTGCGTGCCGGCGTCCTCTTCCACACTGATCGACTTCTTGCCCGTGAACTGGTCGCGCCACGCGGCAGCCCGTCGCGCGAGCGCGGTCCCACGGGTGCCGAGCAGATCGGTGGCGGGGCCATGCGCGGGAGCGGTGCCACCCGTGGCACCCGTGGCACCGGCAGTGTCGGGGGCATCGGGAGTTTCGGTGGCATCACGGGTGTCGGTGGCGGCGGCCACCTCCAGGGTGATCCGCAGCCGGTAAGGGGTCGCGATCTTGGCGTACGGCTCGGTGGTCGCCGCGCGGAACACCGTGGTGGTCGTGGCGGAGTGGCTCGCCCCGATCGTCTTTTGGCTGGTCCCCGTCTCGGTGAGGGTGGGGCCGCTGGCCACGGCCGTGGGGTCACCGGTGTGTACGCCTTCGCTGACCTGGAGGCCGAAGGTGCGGCCCCGCGTGGAGTCGGCGCTGCTCTGCAAGGTCTCGGCGGCGCCGCGGTCCTCCTCCATCTCGGTGCTGTGATCGAGCATGTCGAGGGTGGGTGGTCCGGCTGCGATGAGCTCGACGCGGGCCCGCACATTGCGGTTGCCGATGCGGATGCCGTGCCAGCCCCAACCGCCGGTGCGCACCGGTGCCGACGCGCCCGTGCGGGCCATTCCCTTACCGAGAGCGCGCTGCACCCGGGAGGAGACCAGGGTGCGCACGCGCTCCTCTCCCGCGTCATCGAGGCCAAGGGTGTGCACCTGGCGTTGGAAGGCGGCCAGTGCGGCCTTCGGGTCGAGTGCGTTGACGGGGTACGTGCCGAAGTTGAAGCCGCTCATCCAGGGCTGGGGCGACCAGGCGTGTGCGCTGTAGTGGGGGACGTCGCCAAGCCCGTCGTCGATGATCCCGAGTTGATAGGCGCTCTTCTCCGGTACGTGCGCCAGCCACCCGCCGGGCACCTGGGTCATCTGGCCCGCCGCCCCGGCCAGGAAGCCGGGCACATAGGACTTGCCTATGGCACTCGTGCCGATCAGGCTGGACGCCAGCGCCGTCCAGTGCTCGGCCGTGCCCGTCACCAGCACCTGATGGCCGAGGCCCTTGCGGTTCATCTCGGCGACCACGGTGATGGCCACCGTCTGGCTCCGAGACGCCGACAACGACCACGGGTTGAGGACCAGGGCCTGGCTGCCGAGGATGCCGGGGCCCGCGGTGTGCGTACGGGCGTAGACCAGCTGCCCGCCGAGGGTGAAGGTGCTGCCCTTGCTGAGCTTGCCGGAGGTCTGGCCGGTGCCGCTGAGGAACATTTCGGAGTCCATCGGCACCGGATCGGTCAGCGGCTGGATGGCGTCCACGGTCGTCAGATGGCGCAGCGTCGCCCACAGGTCGGTGCCCGGACCCTTGCCCATCAGGCCGCTCGCGGTCCAGCCGAGCGGCCCCGAGGTCTGGTCGAAGTTGGCGGTCGCGTACTGCGGTTGGAAGGGGCGCAGCACCGCCTCCCTGGTCGGCGCGCTCTCCTCGGTGAGTTGCCAGGCGCCGCCGGATGCGGTCTGTATGACCTCGCCCAGGTGGGTCAGCAGGGCGGGTGGGATCAGCACGCTGACGGTCAGGAAGGGGTGGGTGAGGAGTTCGCGAAAGACCTGCGACCCACGCTCGCCGGAGGGTGCGGGCAGCTCGAGGGCACCAGGTGTGGACAGGGGGGCCAGATCTTCGGTACGGATCAGGCTGCCCGGTCGCGACAGATCTCCGACAGCCAGCGCGCGGGCGCGTTCCGGCGTCATGCGGCTGGTGGGGAGGGGACCGCTCAGTGACCGGAAGGGGTTGTTCGCCCCTGGGCGGTGCGGATCGTGGGTGGGAGCGTGGGCTACGGGGCTGCTGATGAGCACCTGCCCCCTGCGGGGGCCGCCGCTGACCAGGGAGCCGTCCGGCCGCTGCCCGATCAACACGTCTTCGGGGCGGCTGAAGACGAACGGTTGCGTACCCAGCAGCCCGAGTGTCGCGACACCGCGTACCAGGCCGCGGAAGCGCCAGTACCCGCCGTGGCTCACGGACAGTGCGATGTCGTAGCGGTACAGATGGGAGGGGCCGGTGCTCACCGACATCGGCTCGTTGCCGACTGTGAACCCGAAGCCGTTCTCCCGGTCGGACTGCCGGCCCCAGCGCGCGCCGACGGCCACGGTGCCCACGTTGTTGGGCATACCGATGTCATCGGCACTGGGATCGCGGACGGCCAGTTGGCCGTCCACGCCCCCCTCCGCCACCCGCTTGGCGCCCTTCTGCCCATCGAGCCGTTCCGCGCCAACGGCGCTGAAACGGATCTTGCTCTCCTGCTGTGTGCCTTCGAAGCGCCGATTGGTCAATGCACCGCGCACCCAGATGTAGCGATGCCCCTGACCGAACTGACCCGGCTCGGTCAGCCGGATGCGGACGCCGACCGTCACCAGGGCATCAAGGCCGCCCGCCACATAGATGTAGGACAGCATGGTCTGCACCTCGCGGGTGTTGGCCACGGCCGTGCTGTACGCAGCGTCGTCGTGCCACTTGGCTTGCGTGGGCCGGTCGATCGGCAGCGGCCCCGACGACGTGAACAGGCCCTTGAACTGCTTCTTCCAGTCACGCTGCTCCGGCGCGGCCAGCTCGTGCAACGGGGCGACCAACCCCGGGTACTGAGCGGCGATGGTCTCAAGCGCCGCGTCGATGTAGGTGTCGAGGAAGGTGCGGGCGGCTCGGCCGTCACTGGTCTCACGGGTGCGTAGCCCGTCGTCGAACACCAGCTCCTCCAGCCGGTGCATGCCCAGGGTGGGCGGGTGGTCCCGGGTCAGATAGGCCGGCGCGAAGGGCTCAGGCGCCCCCTGGGTCAGTGCCAACCTGGTCCCGTCATCCCACCCGGCCAGCCGGCGGGCCTCGGAGCGCGTCATCCGCTCAAGGCCCCAAATGTGGAACCGCCGAGGCGGTACGGTGCTGCCGCTGCGCGCCACGTACGCCGTCTTGACGACCAGGTAGAGGGCGGTGGGGTCGCCCTTCACCTGTCCCGCTGACTTGATGGCCCCGGAGCCGCCCAGCTGGGCCGAGCGCGATACGGAAAAGAGGTACCGGAAGGCGGGTCCGAACTGGAGGCGCAGATTGATCGCGGGCAGCCCCAGGTCAAAGAGGTTGAACGCCGGCCCCGCCACACCGTCGATACTGAACGCGGCCGTCTTGGCGAGGCTGCGCTCGTTGCGGACGGTGGAGGTGTTGACGTCGCGCATCTCGCTTTGCGTCGTCTCACTGACGAGGATCGCCCGGCTGGGCACCACGTCCACCACGAAGAAGCCCAGCGGCTTGCGCTGCTTGTCGTCGGTGAACAACGGCACCGTGGTGACCCGGCCGCTTGACAGCGCACGGAACTCGCGCTGGAAGCTGCCATCGGAGAAGAACGCGTCGAGCTCGCGGTGAGCACTGCTGTCGGGAGCCGCGCCGATGTCCTGCACCGCCCAGTCACGGATCGGCTCCACTGCACCGGCTCCCTCGGAGCGGACCAGCCGGTAGGTGGAGTTGCGGTCGAGCGTGATGTCTTGGGGGGTACGTCCCGGCGCACCCTTTTTCGTGGCGCTGTCCGGCAGCCGCACCAGCAGCCCGTTGCGTACGGCAAAGCCGTACCGCGCCTCCGGGCGCGGATCGGTGGACGGGCGCGACGGACCGGTTGCCGGGCGCGGCACGATGCGGTCCTCGGCATCGGTCACGCGCACGTCGAAGTACACATCGTCCAGATGTAGATGCGAGCCGTCGAGTGCGCGGGTCTCGGACTGGTTCGTGCTCTGATCGGTCTGGGTGAAGCCGACCTTGGTGGTGAAGCCCAACCGCAGCCCTATGCGGCCGAACCCGGAGAAGGCCGCGGCACCCACCGGGCCGAGCGGGCCGGAGAGAGCCACCTGGGTGACAGACTGCATGATCTTGTTCTGCCCTGCGGTGGTGACGGCCCGATCCATGGCGTCCACCTTTTGTGGCGCGCCCTGACCATCGGCGAACCGCTTCCAGTCACCGTAGTGAGTGCCTTTGATCCACAGTTTTCGCGTCTCGCCCTGTGCGTTGGTGTACGGGAAGGCGCGGCCTTTGCCACTCGCGAAGGTACGTGGCTCGTGCCGCAGAGCGCGTTCCACATCAGTGAGCAGACCGGCGCTTCCCAGCAAGCCCGGCAATCCGGGCAGCTTGCTCTCGTGCTGGCCGATGGCATCCCGTGTCAGCGCCCCGTCGATCTCGGCTACCACCAGGTCGATGCCGCGCAAGGTGACGTCGCCGTGCCCGAAGCTGCTCGCACTGCTGAGCAACTCGGCCAGGATGTCCTGGGGCAGATCGGGCAGGAGCGATGGGAGATCGTCGAGGTAGGCGGGGATGCTGCTGCCGTCTTCGAACTCCATCGGCGGTCGCCGCCCCGCCGGCGGCCTCGTCGCACCCTGTTCCAGGACGGGCGGGTGGGTGGCGTCCAGCGTGCGGCCCATCCATGGTGTGGTCTGAAGAGGGCGCTTGCCGGTGGTCGGGAACTCGGGTTGCGGCTGCGGCCGTGTGAGGGCTTGCGTGGTTGGCAGCGCGGGAGCGGTTTCCGGTGGCGGCGGCGCGTTCAGCAGTGTGGGCGGCGGTATGGGCTGGGCCTGCTCGGGTTGCTGCTTGGGCTGTGGCTGCTTGGGCTGTGGCTGCTTGGGGGGCATCGGCGCGAAGGGTTCCGCACCGGGTTGCCCGCCGACCGTCGCCACCGGCTTGGCTGGCCGTAGGGCGGCGGAGTCTGCGCCGATGGGGCCGGTGGCGCGGGTGCCGTGGTCGCCGGTGGTGGGGGCGGGCGTTGCGGACGCGAGGTCACCGATGTGTGCCGCCAGCAGGTGGAGGTGGCGATCGCGCAGACCGCCCTGGGACAGGCCGGGCAATGCGGCATCGTGGTAGTCCCCGAGCAGACTGCCCGCAATGTCAGGGCGGTGCGGCGCGTACGCGTCGGGTGACTCGTCGCGCAGCCCGATCTGGTGGGCGATCTCGTGCGCGTAGTCGATGGGGGCCGCATCGAGCCACCATGCGGATCGGGTCATCCGCTGGTCACGACCGACGAACTGGACGGTCAGCGCGTTGAGGTGTGAGTCGCTCGCGACCTGTTCCACGGTCACATGCAGCCGGTCCCCGCTCGGTAGCCGGTGGCCGGGGGCGTTCAACAGGTCCGCGACACCGCTGCGCACCGCGTTCCAGGTCTGCGCCGGCATCCCGTGCGGGCCAGTGGCCACCTTGACCGTCAGATCGGTGAACCACTCCCCCTCGTACAGGAAACGGCGCGCTTCGAACTTCGACCGGACCGCGAACTGCGTCGTCTTTCCGGGCTGCCCGGGGTCCGGCGGGGTGGAGATGGGGTCCACCCAGGTGTGCGAACGGGTGACCGGCTCGACCGCGGCCCGGGCTGCCGCCCAGGCCGGATCGACGCCTGGGGACGGCGCCCCTGGACCAGGGGCGTGAACCTGCGTGGCAGCCGGCAGCGGGGTCGCGTCGGCCTCCTCGCGCAGCGGCGCTTCGGTTGCTACGGGCGCGTCGGTGCCCTGCTGCGGGCCGGGGTCGCTCCTCAACCCAGGGCGGCCCGA
This sequence comes from Streptomyces zagrosensis, assembly GCF_014203645.1. Lineage (GTDB taxonomy): Bacteria > Actinomycetota > Actinomycetes > Streptomycetales > Streptomycetaceae > Streptomyces > Streptomyces zagrosensis. Next base: position 77,204 of record NZ_JACHJL010000026.1, read on the forward strand.
CTGCGGCGCGGGGGCAACGTCCGGCCCCGGGGCGTTCTGCGTCTCGGGGCCGCTCTCCGTCCCCGCGTCGCTCTCTGCTCCCGGGTCCGTCCCCGCGTCGTCTTCTGCTCCCGGGTCCGTCCCCGCGTCGTCTTCTACTCCCGGGTCCGTCCCCGCGTCGTTCGCAACTTTCTGCTGCGGTCTCGCGTTGGTCCCATCTTCGTTGCCCGACCCGCTAGTTGAGGTGGGCTGGCTCCGTGCGGTGGGCTGCGCCGCGGGGGGCTGCGCGGTATTCGGCTGCGACCCGGGGGCGTGCGGAGCGGGGGCGGGGGCTTCCGGGTGCCCGGTCGGACTCGTACCCGCCGAGGTGTTCCCACGCGCACCCGTCGCGGGGTCGGTCACCACGTGCGGCGAGTTGGCGCTCGGTGCGTTCGATCCGTCCGATGTGTTCCGTACGTCCGGCGCGCTCTGTCCGTCCGGTGTGTCCTGTCCGTCAACCGGCAGATCGTCCGAGAACTCATCGGTGAGGGCGGGGTTCTCGTCCTCCGGGATGTTGGTGGTCGTCTCCGGCGAGCCGTCCGTGGGCGTGCGCGAGCTGATCGGCGGGGCGGAGGCCGGGCCTCCCGACGCAGGGGACCGCCCCGCGTCGGGTGACACCGATGCCGCCGGATCGGGCAACGTCGCCGGGTCCGGCGATGCCACCGGGTCCGGCGATGCCGTCGGGTCAAGGTCGCTCGGCAGCGTGACCGGCCCCGTCGTGCTCTGCGGGAGAGGGGCGAGCGGGAGCGGCGCGAGCGGCGAGGGAATGCCGAGCGGGTCGAGCGGCAGCGGGGACGGCACTGTGTCGATCGGTGCGGGCGGCTCTTGCGAGTCAGGGGAGTACGGAGGCGACGGATCGTTCTCGGCTATGGGCCTCGAACCCTCGGTAGAACTAGGCGTGTTGACCGATACGGGCAGTGGCGGTATCGGCGGGGCCATGAGAGGCGGCACCTGCGCGACGCGGGGCGGCGGCTGGTACGAGGGCGTCGGCGCGGCTTCCGGCACCGGCCCGGTGACGCCGACCGGAGGAAGGGGCGACGGAGGCGGGACGGGCGTGCCGTTGCCGATGAACGGGCCGGTGCCACCCGTGGTCGGCACGGGAACCGGCCCCCTGGTGCCCGGCCCGGCACCACCACCACCGCCATGCGGTGACGGCAGGTCGTTGTAGTTGGTGCTGGGGCCGAGATCGGTGAAGAACTTGTTGTTCAGCCAGTTGCCCAGGCCGCCGGCGCCGGCTTGGGCGTACATGTCGAAGATGCCACTGGTCCCGCCCCCGACGAACGTTTCCCACTTGAACTGCCAGTTGCCGTCGAAGATGCCGCCGACCAACACCTCGGCCGCGCTCTCGCCGAGCCCGTTGACCACGAAGATGGAGGGCACGTCGTAGACGTCGTTCAGGACTCTGCCGAGGAAGGGGTTGTCCTTCAGGAAGTTGTCGAAGTTGTCGAAGCCGTTCTTGAGCCAGTTCTTGAACAGGTTCGACAGCCCTCCGAGCCCGCTGATGAACAGCCCGGCGAGGGCCCCGAAAGCCGCCGCCTTGCCGACGTCCGCCCAGTCAATGCCGTGCGGCTTGCGCTCGGGAGGGTTGAAGGCGATCTGTGCGAGGTTCACCGCGAGGGTCTGAAATGCCTCTTCAAACGCCTCGCTGAGCGTGGGTGCCAGATGGGTCATGCGCAGCAGGCGGTCGAGAATGATGAGGATCGCGAGTCGGCTTCGGGCCCGCGCCAGTGCCATCTGGGACAGCGAGGTGCCGCCCGTGAAGGCGGCCAGCGCCGCCAACAAGGCCAACTCGATGAGCAGCATGACGATCTCGGCGATGATCTCCCACTTCGCCTCCTGGATCTTCATCGAGTAGTCGATCTGGCCATCGGCCATGTCATCGAGCTGGTCGGTGAGTTCCTGGAGGCGGTCGATGCCGCCGTCGTCCGTCAGCAGCGACAACGCCTCGATGTACCGCTCCGCGACGGCCGGGGGCAGCGTGCTCGCCGCGTCCCGGACGGACCGTCGCGCGGCGTCGCGCAGGTCGAAGACGCCTTTCGCGAGATTGAGGTAGAGCGCACGGCTCGCGAAAGCCAGATTCTCCCGGGCCTGCAACGGCATCTCACCGAGCAGCACGAAGAGCATCTTCCTGACGTCTTCGGGGAAGTTGATCTCCTGCACTCAGCGCTTCCCGCCATCGGGGTCGTCGGGGCCGTCTGTCGTGCGTCGCCGGTGGGCATCGATGCGGTCGCGCATGTCGCCCTCCGTTCCCTCGATGTCGCCCAGGTTCATCAACGTCGCCGATACCGCCGCGTCGAAGGCCTGATACAGGGCTCCAGTGATCTGCACGCAGAACTCGTTGTTCTTGTTGTACGCCGGGCGCGCCGTGTGTGCGAAGTCATCCGTCCAGCCCGGCCATTCGACGTAGTGGTACTGGTCTTCCTGGAAGTCCTTGCCCAACTGCTTCGCCTGTGCGGGCAACTGCTTCATGTCTTCGGTGAACCGGCGAAGGGCGGCCGGGTGCGCCTCGTAGCTACCGCTCATGTCTGGTCTCTCCCTCTCGTCGGCCGCGGGGCATCGGGGGTGTCCTCGTGAATCTCGTCACGCAGGCGGTCGCCCGCCGAGCGCGCGCCGCGGGCTCCGGGCCCGCCGCCGAGCGCGGAGCCGAAGATCCGTTCCCAGTCGATGTCGATGCCGCCGAACTCCGGTGTGTCGCCGCTCGGCCGGGTCAGTGGTTCGAAGGTCTCGATCACCCGGTGGGCCATCTCCGTACGGCCCTGCCGCGCGGCCTCAAGCACAGAGGCGGCCAGCTGGGCGGCGGTCATGGTGCGGTACTTGCCGTCCAGGAATCTCAGGTCCAGCAGTTCCCCGCTCGCGCCGACACTGACCTCGACCGCGCGATCCCGGGAGCGGACGGTGAGTGAGGCGTTACGCAACTGCTCCTCCGCTGCCGCGGCGGCGGTGCGTACGGCGTCCAACTCGGCCATGGCCTTGGTCAGTCGTTGTTCCATCGGCTCCCCCGGCCCGATGCCGTCCGGCATGCGGCTCATCGGCCGATCACGGCGGGCGAGCCTCCCTCGTCGGTTCCCCAGACGTCCTCGTCCTCCTCGGCCCACGCTTCCCTGGTCCGGTCGCCGCTTTGGGTTTGCGGCCGTCCCGAGCCTCCTGCGCCTGCGCCGGTCACCGGCGGCATGAACGGCGCGCCACCGGTGGTGCCGGTCCTGCCGCGCGGGGCGCCGGGCTCGTCGGGGCGGCGGCCGGCCCCTGTGCCGACCGGCGTGCCACGGCCGGCGACGTGGTCGCGGTCCATCACGTTGCGGACCCGCTCGGAGCTGGACTGGCCGCCTTGCCCGCCGCCACCGCCACCGCCCATCGGCATACCGCCGCCCATGGGCATGCCGCCGCCCATCGGTGAGCCGCCCGGCGGGGGGCCGGGGAAGCTTCCCGAGTTGAGCGGCGTGCCGCCCGCGGACTCCGCGGACGTGCCTGCGGTCGCGCCGGCCAGGGAGCGCTCGTACGGGGACTCGTACGGCTCGTCGTCGTACAACTCCTCCTCGTACCGAAGCGAGTCGTACGACCCTGCGCCGGGCATGTGCCGCGAGCCGGTCTCCGGGCCGCCGCCGGGGTTCAACTGACCGGTGCTGGTCGTCCCGTCCGAGTGCGTGTAAGTGGTCTCGCCCGTCTTCGGGTCGATCACCGACCGGCTGCCGTCCGGGTAGTCGGTGACCACCTTGCCGTCCGGGTCCAGTCGGGAGACGCTGTCGTCGGGGTTGGGCAGGAGGTCGCCGCTGTTCAGCGGGCCGGAGATGGTGCCACCGTCCGGGCGGGTGATGGTCGCGGTGTGGGCGTCGGGGTCGATGACGGTACGGGTGCCGTCTGGGTACTCGGTGACGACCCTGCCTTGCGAGTCCACGTGTGGCACGCCGGCGTCGGGGGCGAACGGGCCGTCGCTGGGGACGGTCGGCCCGCCGATGGAGGGCGATGTGAAGGACGAGGGGTCGCGATCGATGAGGTCGCCTTCGTTGAGGAGGCCCCGCCGCTCCTGGCCGTAGCGTTCCTCAGCCCGCTTCTGCTCCTCTTCGCGCTCCTTCTGCTTGGTCTCCTGCTCGGCCCGCACCTCGTCCTGGCGTTGCTGGGCGTCCTTCTCCCGCTGTTCCTGCTTGGCTTCCTGCTCCTTCTCCTTCTCCTCCTGCTTGGCTTCCTGCTCTTCTTGCTTACGCTCCTGCTCGCCCCGCAACTCCTCCTGACGCTGCTGAGCCTCCTTCTCCTTCTCCTCCTGCTTCGCCTCTTGTTCTTCCTGCTTACGCTCCTGCTCGCCCCGCAACTCCTCCTGACGCTGCTGAGCCTCCTTTTCCTTTTCCTCCTGCTTGACCTCCTGTTCCCGCTGCTTGGCCTCTTGCTCCTTCTCCTTCTCCTCCTGCTTGGCCTCTTGTTCCTTTTCCTTCTGTTCTTGCTTGGCCTCCTGTTCCCGCTGCTTGGTCTCTTGCTCCTTCTCCTTCTGTTCCTGCTTGGCTTCCTGCTCCTTCTCCTTCTCCTCTTGTTTGGCCTCTTGTTCGAACTGCTTGCGCTCCTGTTCTTTCCGTGCGCTCTCCTGCTCGTCCTTCGCCTGCTTCACCTGCGTGATCTGCAACTGCTCTTGCCGCTTCTGCGCATCTTCCTGCTTTTGCTCGGCCTCCTTCTGCTTGGCCTCTTGTTCCTTCTCCTTGGCCGCCTGCTCGGCCTTGGCCTCCTGCTCCTTCAGTTCCTGCTTGGCTTCCTGCTCCCGCTGCTTCTGCTCCTGCTTGGCCTCCTGTTCCTGCTGCTTCTGTTCCTGCTCCTTCTCTTTTTCCTCCTGCTTGGCCTCCTGCTCCTGCTGCTTGGCCTCTTGTTCCTTCTCCTTGGCTTCCTGCTCGGCCTTGGCCTGCTTCTCCTTCTCCGTCTGCTCCCGGTCCCGCCGGGCCTGCTCCTCCTTGGCCTCGCGGTCGCGCCGGGCCTGCTCCTCCTTGGCTTCCTTCTCCTTGCGCTCTGCCTCGGCCTTGGCCTCTTTCTCCTTACGCTCCGCCTCGGCCTTGGCTTCCTTCTCCTTGCGCTCCGCCTCGGCCTTCGCTGCTGCGGCAGCGGCGGCAGCAGCTGCGGCCTGTTCCTTCTGCCAATTGATGAAGTCGTCGTTCTTCTTGTTCGCAGCAGCCGCTGCCGCCGCCGCGTCGTCAGCGGCCTTGTCAGACTTGTCCTTGGAGTGGTGCCCGGAGAGGTCGCCGTCGCCCCGGGACTTGATCGATCCGATGTCGAATTCCTTGGTGCCCCACTTGTTGCCAACGTTCCGCATGGCCTCGTCGGCGGCTTCACCAAGGTGTTCGACGACGGACTTGGCCCAGTTCTCGATGGCCTGTTCGCCGACCTTTTTCCAGGTCGTCAGGTCCTTCAGGGGGCCGAACTCCTCGCCGCTGCTGTCCTTCGCGACCTGGCTGAATTCACCGATGGTGTGGTACGTGGTGGAGGGGGTACTGTACGGCCCAACCGCCGGATGCACCTTATAAGTAATGTTCGTGATGTTGTGGTTCCATACATGCTTGGTGATCTCCGATAGCAGGTCATGCAGCCATCGAAGGGGATTCCCCATGCGCAACTCCCAGAACAACCACCGGTCGTAGAGCGCATCGGCCTCGTTGTAGAAGTCCTTCTTGGCCTGGCGGATCTCGTCGCCCTGCAACGACCCGAAACCGTCCTTGGCCAGTGTGTCCTTCGCGTAACCGTCGTACCGCTTGCCGAGCACATGGATGAGGTCCCAGAAGACGCCGGCGGCCTGGCCGCGCCATGCCTTGTTCTGCTCCGTCCCGACCCGCCGTTCCCACTCCTCGATGACGGTCTTGCGGTTAGCGAAGAACTGCGCGACCCGGTCGAATCCGCTAGCAGCGTTGTCGAAGGAGGCCAACGAAACGGCTTGATCCTTCGGTACGTCCAACTCGTTCCAGGCGAAGCCGTGAGTGCCGTTCGGCTGGGTCAGCAACGCCTCCAGGGCCTTGCCGGTGCCGTAGGCGTATTGGGTGAGATGCTGCGTACTCCAGGTGGCGTCCGCCCCGGATAGGCCGAGGTGGTTGTCGTAACTGCTCTTGAATTCGCCGCCCTTCACCACACCGCCCACCGGCGGGCCGCCGGACACCTTGTTTCCCAGCAGCGTGAAGCGCGCTTTGTAGTAGGTGACCTGGGAACCCTCGTCCCCATCACCGCCCGCGACGTAGAAGGGGATGACGAAGTCGGTGTTCTCGATTCTCCAACCCGCGTTCTCGGAGAGCCAGTTGAGGTCGTTGGGATCAACGTAGTCAACGCTGTTCTGCTTGGTGATCTCCACCTTCATCTGAGGGATGCCCTCGTTGCCCTTCAGATCCTCGAAGAGCGTGCTGCGATCCGGGGCCTTGTAACCGGTGAAGAGCCGCACAGCCTTGTGCCACGAGTCGTTGGCATCGGAAAGGGGGACTTCCTTTTCTTCCGCCATCGTCAGTCGTCCTTCTTTCCGCCGGACCCGCCGCTGTCGCCTTCGAGGACCTCCTCCACATCGGAGAAGATGTCCAGAAGCTTGCCCCCCTCGATCTTCCTCAGGTTGTCCCCCTCCGCGTCGAGGAGCTCCTTCAGCGTCTCCTCCAGAGCATCGTCCAGCTCCTCGAAGAGCTCCTTTTGATCCTTCAGGATGGCGACGATCGCCTCGATGAACTCCTTGACCGCGGTCTGCAAATGCCCACCGTTGGTTGTCCCATCGCCTTCCATGCCCCCGATCGACAGCGGCAGCTTGATCTCAGCCGGGACGTTGGAGCCGCGCGTACCGCCGGCGATCAGGTTGGCCAGGGCGGGCCCAGCGGTGCTGTCGCCCTGGATGTCCGTGATCGCCGTCAGAAACGTCTTGACGTCGTCGTTCTTGAAGTTCTCAAGCCAGGTCTTGTCGAAGTTGAGGGGAGGCCTGTCCGCCATGCCGGATCTCTCCTAGTCGCGTCCGCGCGGGTGGAGGACGGCCGCCCCGGTCCCCGCTGGTGTTGCCGTCTGGTGTCGTGCGCGGCTAGGTCACCTGCCGACGCGGACGCCCTCCCAGAGCTGGGTCAGGGACTTCTCGCTGTACTGGAAGCCCTCCGACACGTCGGTGAGCAGTGCGGAGTGGCTGGCAAGCAGGGCCTTCATGGAGTCAACGGCCTGGTTCCAGGCGGCCTGCTTTTGGCTGTAGGCCTCCCGGTCGTCACCCTGCCAGGTCTCCTTGAGTGCCTGGAGTTCGGCGTCCAGGTTCACGAGGATGCTGGCGATCGCCTTGGTCTGCTGCACCATGTCGTCCGCAGCGTTGCTCATGTGGGAGTAATCGACGTAGATGTAACCGTCGGTGAAGTCGCTCATCATTGGCCTCGTCTCTCGGTGTCTCTCGGTTCAGTCAGGTGTCGGCGTGCTCGGAGAGGCCCGCGGGGCCTCAGCGGGACGCGGGAGGGTTCCAACAGCCCCGGGAGGGGGCCGGGGCGGCGGTGGCTGGACCGCTCAGCCCTTGAGCGCGTCGAACACGGACTGGGACTGGCTGTACGCCTGGCGAATGGAGTCGTTGGAGGTCGTCTCGGTGTGGCCCTGCGTGCGGAGGGTCTCGGTGAGCGTCTCGACCATGTCCCGGACGTTGATCGAGATGATCTCGGCCTGCTCGTCCCACTGCTGGAGCAGGTCCCGGTATTCCTTGCCGACCGAGCCCTTCAGTCCCGAGGCGAGGTTGAACTTCATGTTCTCCACGTCCTGCCGGCAGTTCTGGACGCCGGTGAACGCCTGCTCCAGGGCCTGGATGCCGTTTTGGGTTGCGCCTGCTTCTGACTGCTGCATGCCCGCCATGGACGTGCACCTCCTGGGTCGCGTCTATCGGGTCCGGAGCATCAACGTAAACAGCGAACTGTTCAGTCTGCAACGAGTTCAGTGGAACTCTTGTGCCAAAAGCCTACCGATGGGAACTCCCGTTACACCACGGCACCTTGACGTCATCTCAGGGACGCCCAGCCGACGTTTTCGCCAGGCCATCCGACACATTCCGTACGGGCTTGGCTGCCTTGAGTGGCTCACAACCGGTCGTCGTCGTTGACCCGTTGCCCGACGACGCGGCTCCCGGGCTGAGGTCGGGGCCGGTCGGCAGCATGGCCAGCAGCGGCGCGGGGAGCCGCTGCACCTGACTCGTCGTATAGCCGAGGGCCTCCATCGCCTTCGCCGAGGCCACCCGGTACTTCATGCCGGTGTCCGTCACCAGGTACACCGTGCCCCCCACGTCCCCGCCCCCCGCGCCCAGCGCGTGCACCAGTGCGCCGCCGCCAGGCCGTACGACGATCCGGCCCACCGGCACACAGGCGGGGGTGAAGCCATCGGGCGGCGGCTGGGCGGCCGGGCCAAGATCGGACCGCCCGACCAGGGCAACGCTCACCCGGGTGCCCGAGCCGCCCGCCTCGATCCGTGCGCAGGGCGTCTGGCCCTGCTCCACGGTCGCGGCCTTGGGCGGGTTCTCCGGGAGGGCCCCGGCGGCGCCGGCTTCGCCGGAACCCTGGGGCTGGGGCGCCTGATGGCCGCGCAGCGCGTCAGCGCCCAGGCTGGCCGCCGCGGCGCTGCCCTCGTACACCTTCTCGCGCGTCTGTGGGTCGCCGAGCACCAGCGCCGCGCTGGTGGCCGTGATGGGGGTCAATCCCTCGCGCCGCAGCAGGTAGTACCGCCCGGCGGAGCCAGGCACCGTGATCTCGAAGACCTCACCGATCCGGGTGTCCTTGCCGCTCAGTCGCGGGCCCTTCGAGCCGCGTCCGGGGACGTCTGGCGGCGCCAGGTCGGGCCCGGACGGCAGGGAGTTCAAGAACGCGGCCGATACCGGTACGGGTGGCACGGAACCGTAGCCGAGTGCTTCGGTGGCGCCGTCCCGCTCGCCGAGCCGCAGCTTGCTGCCCCGCCATACGAGGTAGGTGGCCCGGTCCGGCCCGCGTACCAACAGGCCCTGTGTGGTGGCCAGGCCCTTGCCGTCGTTGGCCACGCTCACGGCGAGGGTGGTGCCGGCGTAACTGGTGGGGGCGCCTGCGCCGAAACCGGTAGCGGTGCCCGAGCAGACCTGCCAGGGGCCGTCGTCCAAGGCGCTGCTCGGGGGCAGCGCGTCGGGCGCCCCGCCGATGCCGACCGGAGCGCCGTGCGGGGTGCCCTTGAGCGAGGCGCTGCGGACCGTGGCGGTCTTCATGTCGGCCCCGGCGAGCAACCGCGCCGAGGTGTAGTTGCGTACGGGGCGCAGCCGGCCGTCCAGGTAGAGGTAGCGGGAGCCGGTGGACTTTTCGATGACCAAGGTGCCAGCCGCTTTCCAGGAGTCCTTGGTGCCGGGCTTGAGCAACCCGAAGACGAAAGCTCCCGCCGAGAAGAGCACGGCGAGCACGATGCCAAGGGCGATGCCCCGATTGGTTCGGCCCTGTGGGCTTTCCGGGGCGTCCGGGTCACCGCGCAGCATGCCGGAGGTCAGGCGCCCCATGACAAACATGTGCGCCTGTACCTGGTCACGGGTGGACTGCACAGCGGAGGCTCCTTCGCGTCAGCGGCGTCTGCGGCGTCATCGGGGCGTGCGGCTCATGAGGTCTGCGGCGTCATGAGGTTGTGCGAGGTCACCGACGTGGTGGTGGCCGGTGTGGTGGGCTCAGCCGCGCAGCGAGCGCAGGGCGCCGTAGACGCCGAGCACCCACAAGGTCAGCGGCAGCAGGCTGATCGCCATGGTCGAGTGCAGCAGTTCCGCGCCGCGGGCCCAGTACGGCACGATGCGCCGGCCTGGCACGGTCCACGAGGCGATCGCGATGACCGCCGTGCCGGCGAGCAGCCCGCTCACCACCAGGAGTCGGGTGTCTGGCGCGGCCTCGTGCGCCGCGTCGTGCACCAGGAGCAGCACGCCCCAGGCCGCGGGCACGATCAGGGACAGCCGTTGCCACGCCTGGCCGAGTCCCCGGGAGTGCAGGAGGAGGAGCAGGCACAGCGCCACCGCCGTGATGGTGGCGGGCAGTCCGCCGTGCCGCACGAGCAGGGTCAAAGAGGCGGCGCACACCACGCCAACGGCCCCGTACAACGAGGTCATCCAGCCGTCAGCGAGCACCGCCCGGCTGGCGACCGCGGCGGTGGGGTGCGGCTCGATGCCCTCCTGGAGTTGCTGCGCGTTGGTGGGCAGTGGCGGCATGCGCAGCCCGGACATCCGGAAGGACAGCGAGGGTACGAAGGCACCGAGCACCACGGCAAGGAGGGCGGCGAGCGCCGCGGCCTGCCCCGGGGCCAGGTCTGCCGTGGTGACCAAAACGCCGGTGAGCGCGCCGAAGGCGGCGACGACGGCGAGGCAAAGGAACAGCGCGGCGAACGAGGCCACCGCGGCAAGGGCCAGTACGGCGCCGCCCGCGCCGGCCGCGGACGCGGCGAGCAGCCGCGGCCCGAGCACCTCCTCGTGCGGGCCGCTGAGCTCGCCGCCGGTCAACAGCCAGCCGGCGAGCGCAAGATAGGGGCTCACCATGCAGCCGAGCGATGCGGCTGCTCCCGCGTCGCCGACCGCGCGGCTTGCGGCGGCTGCCCCGGCGAGCAGCAGCAGCCCCGCCACGGCGGCGCACAGGGCGCGCGGGGTGGCTGAGCCGCCTGGCAGGGCGAGTACGAGCAGCCCGGTCACGAGCGCGGCCACCGCGAGACCGCGCAGCAGGCGGCGGCTCGCTTCCGGGCTCCAGTTGTACGGGCGTTGCCGCATGGTGGTGGCGATGCCGTCCACCAGGTCGTCCAGGTGCACCTCGGGCAGTGCCTCGGTGCGGGGCCTGAGATAGAGGGTTTCGCCGTCGCGCAACCCGAGCGAATCGAGGGTGCGCTCCTCGTCCAAGGGTGGGGCGCCGAGCCGTTGCAGGACCCAGCCCGCGTGCTCGATGCCGGTTTCCTCCAGATCGTCCCCGGCGTAACCGAGGATCGCTGGCAGCAGGTCGGCCACGGGGACGTCGGACGGCACGGCAAGGTCGATGTTCTTGGCGGGGGCACGCACCGTCAGGCGGCACAGGCCGGCCACCTGGTTGTCAGTCATGGAGCTGGTTCACGCCTCTCGGATGTCCGGCTGCTGACGGGTTGGTGGGGTACCGGGGAGTCTGCCGCACGCCGACACGCGTCCCGGGCCCGGCCCCTTAACAAATCAGCAGGTGTGCCAAGTTGGTCCCTGGCGATCCGCTTCCGATGGATCGTAATATCAGCCGCCCGCCGGTTTGGGATCATGGTGAGCGATAAGCACCGCATCCTGGCGATCGTTCGCCGTATCAACCCGGCACGTTTGCCACCCGTACACCAACAGCGTGCTGACCTCGTCGTCTGAGCGGGATTCAGTCTCCTTGAGTCCCGCACTTTCCCGGGCGGTTGAGCGCACCTGCCCTCCGATCGTGCGGCTCCGTACGTCCCCGCACGCCCCGCCCGTCCCGAAAAAGGAGCCCGTCCGTGAGTGTGGTTCTCTTCCGCAGGCCGGCCCGTAGGCGCGGCCCGGAGATGCCCGAGGGCGAGGTGAACCTCCAGGAGCCCCCGGCGCTGCCGGAGGTGGTGCCTGACAGCTCCGCCGTGTGGACCTATCTGCCCATGGCGCTGATGTCCGTGTCCATGATGTTGATGTTCATGCGGCCGGGCATGACCCGCGGCAGCGGCGGCTTCATCTATCTGGCCCTGGGCCTGATGGTGATCTCCGCCGCCGCCATGATGCTCGGGCAGGCCATGCGCCGAAGCAGCGAGCGCAAGCAGCGGCTCAAGGGAGAGCGCCGCGACTATCTGCGCTATCTCACCCAGACCCGGCGCAAGGTGCGGGCCGCCGTCGTGGACCAGCAGCGGGCGCTGGCCTGGCGGCATCCGGAGCCGGCCGCCCTGTGGTCGCTGGTCGGCTCGACGCGGCTGTGGGAACGCCGGCCGCAGGACGAGGACTTCGGCGAGGTCAGGGCGGCCGTCGGGGACCAAAAGCTGGGCCTGCGGCTCACCCCGACGACCACCAGCCCGGTAGAGGACCTGGAGCCGCTGTCGGCGCACGCGCTGCGCAGCTTCATCCGGGCCTACGCCACCGTGCCCGAGCAGCCCATCGCGCTCTATCTGCGGGCGTGGGCGCGGGTGCTGTTCCGGGGTGATGAGGAGCGGATACGGGCGCTGGCGCGCGCCCTCGTCGCGCAGCTCACGACGTTCCACTCCCCCGACGACCTGTGGGTGGCGCTGTGCGTGTCGGATGAGCGGCGGGCGGACTGGGAGTGGGCGAAGTGGCTCCCGCACAGCCAGCACCCGCAAGAGAGTGACGGGGCGGGCCCGGCCCGCATGATCGGCTCGGCCTTCCACGAGTTGGAGGACCTGCTCGGCGCGGAGTTCTTGGAGCGCCCGCCGTTCGACCCCGAGACGGTCCCGGGCCGCGAGGAGCCGTTCACCGTCATCGTGGTGGATGGCGGCACCGTCCCCGGTGGTCATCGGCTGGACGGCCCGGGGCTGCGCAACACCGTGGTACTCGACCTCACCGGCGCGCTGACCTGGCGCCCCGGCCGGGTCACCCTGCGCTTCGAGGTGAGCGACGCCGACTTCGCCCTGGTCCGCACGGACCGTGAGCGCAAGGAGCAGACCACCCGGCTCGGCCGCCCCGACAGCTTCGGCTGCGGCAGCGCCACCGCACTGGCCAAGCGGCTCGCCCCGTACCGCATGGGCATGGGAACCGATGAGACCGAGCCGCTGTCCAGTGATGTGGAACTGTCCTCGCTGCTTGGCATCCCGGATCTGTTCCGGCACGACCCGGCGACGCTGTGGCAGCGCAACACCGGGCCGAACCGGCTGCGGGTGCCGATCGCGGTCGGCGCGGACGGCGCCCCCGTAGAGCTGGACATCAAGGAGTCGGCGCAGGGCGGCACGGGGCCGCACGGCATGCTGATCGGCGCGACCGGCTCCGGCAAGAGCGAGTTGCTGCGCACGCTCGTGCTCTCGCTGGCGCTGACCAACTCGTCCGAGACGCTCAACTTCGTGCTGGTGGACTTCAAGGGCGGTGCGACCTTCCTCGGTTTGGACACGCTGCCGCACACCTCGGCTGTCATCACCAACCTCGCCGGCGAGGCGGCCCTGGTCTCCCGGATGCAGGACGCCCTGCACGGTGAACTCATACGTCGGCAGGAGCTGTTGCGCTCCGCGGGCAACTACACCTCGGCCCTGGACTACGAGAAGGCGCGGACGGCGGGCACGCCCCTGGAGCCGCTGCCGAGTCTGTTCGTCATCGTGGACGAGTTCAGCGAGCTGCTTGCCGCGCACCGGGAGTTCATGGAGCTCTTCGTCATGATCGGACGGCTCGGGCGCAGCCTCGGCGTCCATCTGCTGCTCGCCTCGCAGCGGCTCGACGAGGGTCGGATGCACCAGTTGGAGAGCCACCTGTCCTACCGGATCGGGCTGCGCACCTTCTCGGCCATGGAGAGCCGCGGGGTTCTTGGGGTGCCGGACGCCTACCAGTTGCCTTCGCAGCCGGGCAGCGGCTTCTTGAAATCGGGCGTCGAAGCGCTGACCCGCTTTCGCGCCGCGTACGTATCGGGTCCTTACCGGCGGCGTGGTGGCAGCGCGCATCAGGCCAGGGTCGCCAGTCAGACGGTGCCGTGGACGACCGGCTACGTGGTGCCCCGTCATCTGCCCGCGCCGCCTCCCGACCCGGAGCCGGATGAGGGCGGCGACACGCTCCTTTCGGTGGCCGTAGAACGGCTGCTCGGCGCGGGGCCGCCCGCCCACCAGGTGTGGCTGCCGCCGCTGGACCTGCCATCGACGCTCGACCAGGTGCTGCCGCCGCTGACCCCCGATCCCGAGCTGGGACTGACCACGGTCGGCTGGGCAGGGCGTGGCGGGCTGCGGGTGCCCATCGGCATCATCGACCGCCCCTTTGACCAGTTGCGCGATCTCCTGGAGATCAATCTGACGGGCGCGGGCGGGCACATCGCCATTGCGGGCGGCCCGCAGAGCGGTAAGAGCACCATGGTCCGTACGATCCTCACCGCGCTCGCCCTGACCCATTCGCCGCGGGAAGTGCAGTTCTACTGCCTGGACTTCGGTGGCGGCACGCTGGCCGGCCTTGCGGACCTCCCGCACATGAGCGGGGTTGCAGCCCGGCTGGACGGCGAGCGCGTGGGCCGTACGATCGCCGAGGTCAACACGCTGCTGGCGGCCCGGGAGCGGTTCTTCCTCGACCACAGCATCGACTCGATGGCGACCTTCCGCCGCCGTCGCGCAGCGGGTGAGTTCCCCGACGAGCGGCACGGCGATGTGTTCTTGGTGATCGACGGCTGGTCCACCGTGCGGCAGGACTACGAACGGCACCTCGCGACGTTCAACGCGATCGCCAGCCGCGGCCTCAACTACGGAATTCACCTCATCGTCACCACCGCACGCTGGGTGGAGCTCTCCTCTGCGGTGCGAGACCAGGCCGCCACCCACCTGGAGCTGCGGATGGGGGACCCCATGGACTCCGGAATCGACATGCGGCGCGCCGCCACCGTTCCGCGGCTGCCCGGACGCGGGCTGACCCGAGAGGAGAAGCTCCACTATCTGACCGCACTGCCCCGCATCGACGGCGTGGAGCGGTCCGATGATCTCAGCGAGGGTGTCGCCGCCCTGGTGTCCGCCGTCAAGGAGAGCTGGCTGGGCGAGCCGGCGCCGCCGGTGCGGATGCTGCCGGCCGTCCTGCCCGTGGCCGACCTGCCCGCGCCCGATGGCGACTTCCGGGTGCCGATCGGCCTTGAGGAGGACGAGTTGTCGGTCGTACGGCACGACTTCAGCGAGCACCCGCACATGATCGTGGTCGGCGACACGGAGAGCGGCAAGACCAACCTGCTGCGGCTGACGGCCCAGGCCATCATGAGTCGATACTCCCCCGCGGAGGCACGGATCATGGTGGTCGATTACCGGCGTGAACTCGTGGGGGCCGTCCCCGACGAGTACCGACTCGGCCACGCCGTGTCCATCGACGCGCTGCGAGACTTGATCGACGGAGTGGCCCGGGCGGTGCAAACGCGGGCCCCTGGCCCGGAGATCTCCCCCGCGCGGATGCGGCTGTGCGATTGGTGGACGGGTCCGCGGCTGTTCATCTTGGTGGACGACTACGACATGGTCGGTACGGGCCCGATGAACGCCCCCTTCGATCCGCTACTGGACCAGCTGGCACTCGGGTACGAGGTGGGCCTGCACATCGTCGTAGCGCGCTCCGCGTCGGGCGCCGGCCGCAGTCTGGGCGGCGACCATCTGCTCCGCCGGCTCCAGGAGGTCAACACGCCGGGCCTGCTGCTGTCCTGCCCGCCATCGGAGGGCTACGTCTTCGGCAACACGAAGGGCCGCATCCTGCCCGCGGGCCGCGGCACCCGGGTCGCGCGCCGCAAGACGGTACGCGTCCAGACGGCTCTGTTGGAAGGCAGCACGCCCGAGACCTGACACGCCGCGAGACCGACAGGCCGCGGGGCGCGGGGCACTCGCTGCCGGGCGGGGGTCTAGCGCTTGCTGCGGGCCCCGCAGGGAGCGGATGCGCGGCTTTACGCGTCCGCTCCAGCTTGCAGGGGCCGTTCGCCCGCTCTATCCGCCTTCGGGGCGCCAGCCGCGCGCCTTGCCGCGGGGGACGACCACCATCAGGGCCGCCGTGAGGAGTACCAGGCCCCCGCCGGCAGCCGCGACGATCAGCGCCCGGTCACGCGGCGCCCTGGAGCCCGGCTCCGGGACCCGCGCGGCTGCTGGATGCGGCACGGTGGGGCGTTCTTCGCCGAGCACCGCCGTCATCGCCGCGTACGGGTCAAGGCGCGGCGGCGACGCCGGATAGGCCGCGGCCGTGAGCTGCCGTACGGCCTGGGGGGCCGTCAGCTCGGGCCGCTGCGCCCGCACCAGCGCCGCCGCCCCCGCCACCTGCGCGGCGGCCAGCGACGCCCCCGAGCCAAGGAAGTGCCCCGATCCGCTGGGCCCGACGCTGACCACCGCGTCACCCGGCGCAACGAGATCGATGCGGGCGACCCGCGGGGGCTGCGGGGCCCGGGCCGGCGATGCGCCGTCCAGACCGTAGCTGCCCACGGCCACCACTCCGGGCACGGCAGCCGGCCAATACCAGGGCGTCGTGGGGACAGGCACATCGGGCTTGCCCCGCTCGCGGCTCACCGGGTCAGGGAAGGCGGGCGCGATGACCAGGGCGTCACGCGTACTCGCGTGGGCGACGGCGGCGGTCAGCTCTGCCTTGCCGGTGGGCAGCGCGTACCCCACGTAGATGATGCGGGCCCCGCCGTCGGCGGCCTCCCGGATACCGTCCGCGAGGCGCTGAGGGGTGGGGACACCTCGGGCGTCCGTGCCGCGTACGGCCAAGATGCGCGACTGCGGCGCCACCCCGGCAGGACCGACACCATCCAGGCGGGCAGCAGCGATCAACCCGGCCGCGAAGCTCCCGTGCCCCACACAGTCCTCGTCCGCGCCATCGACCGCCTCCACCCGGCCAACCAGCGCAGCGACATCGCGCCCAACCCCGGTGTCCACCACCGCGACGGTCACCCCCGAACCCTGCGAAAGCGACCAGGCGCGCGGCAGCCCCAAGGCGGGAACCGTCCACGGCTGGGCCTTGGCCCTGATCGTGGAGGCGCGTACGCATGGCTCATCGGATGTCAAAGTGCTGCGTAGGACCGGTAATTCTACGGGCTCCGCCGCCAGGGCGGCCGGTGGTCCGGCGGCCGTCAGCAGCGTGGCAGCCGTCAGCGCTCCCGCTGCACGGAGCCGAGGTATACGGGCGCGTCGCATGATCCGCATATTATGCAATCAAGGTGAGGGCACGCCGACGCGCTCTGCACATCAACTCGCCAAGTGTGCACGCGTGATGAGGCTTCCGTTTGCCTAGCATTCACCGGAGAAATACCGGCGTTCCACTGGCCCCTCCCTCTCGGGCCCCCTCGGACAGGGAGGATCGGCGCTGGCGGCGAGAAAGAGGAGGTGCGAGCGTGTCACGGCAGATGCTCACGGTATGCGCGGATCAACCAGACAGTTTCCCGACGATCGGCGATGCCCTGGCCAAGGCCCGCACGGGAGCGGTGATCCGGGTCAGGCCCGGCCGGTACCCGGAGAACATCACGGTGCGAAACCGGGTCACCATCGTCGCCGATGGTGAGCGGGGCAGCGTCGAGATCTGCCCGCGCCGCGGCACCGCGCTCGTCCTGGTCGCGGACGCGGTGATGCTCACCGATCTGACGCTGCGCGGCGGCACCGAGGACCTGCCCGTGGTGGACGCGCCCCGCGGGCAGGTCGCCATGGACGGCTGCACGGTCATAGGCTCCGGCTGGACCGCGGTACTCGCCCGCGAGAGCGGCGCCGTCGCCATGCGGGATTGCCGGGTGAGCAACCCCAGCGGCGCGGGCATTGTGGACACCGCACCCACCGGCAGTGTCATAGCTGACTGTGTCGTGGAAAACCTCGGCACCTCGGGTGTCGTGCTCAGCGAACAGGCCCGTACGACCCTGCGCGGCTGCCGGGTGCGCGACGCCCGCGGCAACGGCATCCTGGCAAGCGGCGAGGCGCGCGGGCTGATCGAGGACTGTGACGTCTCCGGTGCGGAAAAGCCCGCCATCGCCCTGGAGGGGAGCAGCAGCACCCGCGTGCTGCGTACCACCGTCCATGACACGGCGGTCGGCGTCTATGTGACCAGCGCTTCGCGCCCCACCCTCGAAGAGGTTACGGTCACCGACACGACGGGACCCGGTTTCGCACTCGCCTCCGGCGCCGATCCGGAGCTCCTGCACTGCCGCACCAGCCGCACCGAGGGCAACGGCCTAGCCGTCACCGAGCGCTCCCGCGGGACCTTCCGCGAGTGCGAGTTCGACACGGCCGCTGCCCCAGCAATTCGGGTCCTGGGCTCCAGCACGCCGACGCTCACCGACACCAGGGTCCGAGACTGCGCCGACCCGGCCGGGGCCGTGCTCATCGAGGGCGATTCGGTGGCCGAGTTCGACCGCCTGGAGGTGACGGACGCGGCCGGTACGGGCCTGCTCGTGCGCTCCGGCGCGCATCCGCTGATACGCCACGCGCGGATCGTCTCCCCCGGTGGCCATGGCGTGGAGGTCATCGACGACGGCCGCGGGCAGTTCCAGAACTGTGCGATCGAGGGTGCGGGCGGCGCGGGCGTACGGATCGCCTTGGGCGGCCATCCCGAGGTGCGGGACACGACCGTGAGCGGCGCCGCCGAAGCGGGCATCCACGCCGCCCGCGACGGCATGGGCACGCTGCGGGACTGCCGGGTGCACGCGGCCTCCGCGTCGGGCATCGTCGTGGACGGCGGTGGCGAACTGACCGTGCTCCGTACCCAGATAGCGGAGGCCGGCGCACACGGTGTGCTCCTCGCTGAGGGCGCCCGGGCGACGCTCACCTCCTGCCAGGTCACCGGCAGCCTGGGAGACGGCATCCGGGTCGACAGTGCGGAGCCCGTCTCCGCAACCGACTGCGCCGTACGCGACAACCGCGGCGCGGGGTTGCGCCAGACCCGAGTCAGCGAACGGCTCACGGTGGAGGGCCTGATCAGCGCGGGCAACGCGGTCCCCGACGCCTGGGGCGAGACCCTGGCCGACAACCTGTCGAAGGGACCGGGCGCCAGGCCCGGCACCTCGGCCGCCCGCAAGGCCCCCCAGGGCCCGCTGGAAGAGTTGGAGGCCCTCGTCGGCCTCGCCGACGTCAAGCACCAGGTGCTCACGCTGGTCAACCTCAACCAACTCGCCCAGCGCCGGGCCCGGCTCGGCATGCCCGCGCCACCGATGAGCCGCCATCTGATCTTCTCCGGGCCGCCCGGCACCGGCAAGACCACCGTCGCCCGGCTCTACGGCGGCATCCTGGCCGAACTCGGCGTGCTGCGCTCCGGGCACCTGGTGGAGGTCTCCCGAGCCGACCTGGTGGCGCAGATCATCGGCGGCACGGCCATCAAGACCACCGAGGCGTTCAACGAAGCCTTGGGTGGTGTGCTGTTCATCGACGAGGCGTACACCCTGCTCTCCGACGGCAAGGGCTCCGGCGCCGACTTCGGCAAGGAAGCCGTCGATACGCTGCTGAAGCTGATGGAGGACCACCGCGAGGACGTCGTCGTCATCGCCGCCGGCTACACCGACGAGATGGGGTCCTTTCTCGCCTCCAACCCGGGCCTCGCGTCCCGGTTCACCCGCACCATCGAGTTCGCCAACTACTCGGTGGACGAACTGGTCACCATCACCGAGTCGATGTGTGAGGCGCACCGGTACGCACTGGACCCACGCACCCTGGACGCGCTGGCCGTGCACTACGCGCAGATGACACGGGACGCCACCTTCGGCAACGGCCGGGCCGCCCGACGGGTCTTCGAGGAGATGGTGGACCGCCAGGCACACCGACTGAGCTCCATGGCCGATCCCGCCGAAAGCGATCTGTCACTGCTGCTACCCGAGGACGTTGCGGAGGACGTGGGGAGCGCGCAAGACGGCGCGCACCGCTCCGATGAACTGCTGTCCCAGCTCGACGCGATGATCGGCCTCGGCGCCGTCAAACGTGAGGTGACCGACCTCGTCTCGCTGCTCGCCGCAGCCCGGCAGCGCGCAGCCGCCGGTCTGCCCGCGCCGAAGATCAGCCACCATCTGATCTTCTCGGGCCCACCCGGCACCGGCAAGACCACGGTGGCCCGACTCTATGCGGGCCTGCTGCACTCCCTAGGCGTGCTCGCCAAGGGCCAACTCGTGGAGGTGGCACGGGCCGACCTGGTGGGCCGCTACGTGGGGCATACCGCGCAGCTCACCAAGGAGGTATTCGAAAGCGCCCTGGGCGGTGTGCTGTTCATCGACGAGGCGTACACCCTCACTCCCGAGGGGGCGACGTCCGACTTCGGCAAGGAGGCCGTCGAAACGCTGCTGAAGCTGATGGAGGACCACCGCGACGACGTAGTCGTCATCGCCGCCGGCTACACCGAGGAGATGGGGCGCTTCCTCGCCTCCAACCCGGGCCTCGCCTCAAGATTCTCGCGCACGGTGGAGTTCGAGCACTACACGACGGACGAGTTGGTCAGCATCCTGACGCGGCATGCGTCGGACTCCGGCTACGACTGCGCACCGGAGACGCTCCAGACGCTACGCGCCCACGTCCAGGCCCTGCCACGCGACCGCTCCTTCGGCAACGCCCGCACGGCCCGCGGCCTCCTCGACACCATGATGACCCGCCAGGCCCGCCGCCTTGGCACCATGACCGCCCCCGACGTAACCGACCTGCGCCTCCTCCTTCCGGAGGACCTGTCGGCGTAGCACGGGGGCATTGAGGGCGCGGGGGCGCGCGGGGGTTGGCCCGGGGTGAGCGGGGCCCGGCCCCCCGTACCGTCGTTGCCCTGCCCACGCCAAGGGCCTCGTTCGGCTAGCCGATCATCCGAGGGTGATCGGCAGCCTGCCGGCCAACTCGCCCAGTTCGGCCGTCTCCGCTGCGCTCGGGGCGCGCCGTCCGGTGCCTAGCAGCAGCGCGTCCGTGTCGGAGAACGACGAGGGGAAGGAGAACCCGGCGATCTTCGCCAGCGACTCACGGGTCCTGGCGAGCCCTTCCGCCGGCGGTTGGGCCGCGTCGGTGAGGTGCGCGATCAGGTCGAGGTGGTGCAGCGTCCACTCCAGGACGTACACCGAGAGGTATTCGCCTACGGTCAGGACCTCATCGCGGGTGCTCACGCGCTGGGCAGGGTGAGCGAGTTGGGCGGCTCGGCCGGCGGCAGAGCCGACGTCGTCGAGGTGGAACTTGAGCAGCCAGGCTTCCTCGTACGCGGCGGCTAGTCGGACGGTCAGCGCGTCGAGCGGATCGTCGCCGGTCGGCGGCGTATGGGCGACTTCCCAGTAGGTCACCGCGTCGCGGGTCGGTTCCGTTTCGGCGGGGGTCGCGAGGGTGATCAGGACGTCCTGAGCGTCGATGATCAGATGGCACACCAGGTCCCGCACGAGCCAGCCGGCGCAGCCGGACGGTTGCGCCAAGTCTTCGTCCGAGAGATCGGCGACCGCCGCGCGTAATGCCGCCCAAGAGCGTGAGAAGAGATCCACATCGGCAACGTAATGCGGTGCCGTCATGGCTGACAACCGCATTGTGGCGACCGGCCCACCCCTGAGCTGGACTGGTTTAGCGGGGCTTAGCGATGTCAACTGGCTGTCGGCGCCATGGTTGCTGCTGGTCAACGCGCGACCCATGGGGACCCGGCGGGGTCCCCACTGAGGCGGGCCGAACGCGGCGCGCCCCCTGGTGGGCGCGCCGCGGCGGTAGGTCAGCTCTTGACGTCAACTCCGGTCCATGTGTGGGGGTCAGCGCATACGCGGCGCCTATGTGGCACCTCAAACGGGCCGGTGCGGCTGGAATATTCGACACCTATGCCGACAGCTTCACGGCAGTCTGGAACTCTGCCGATCCCGTTCGCCAGGAGGATTGAACGTGGCACGCTCCGAGTTTTACGACGATCCGGACGCACCCGAGCCGAACAGCATGGTCGTGGCAGCGTCCGCCGTGGTGACCGACGAGGAGGGACGCATCCTGCTCCAGCGCCGCCGGGACAACAACCTCTGGGCACTGCCGGGCGGAGGCATGGACATGAGCGACTCCCTGCCGGGGTGCGCGGTGCGCGAAGTCAAGGAAGAGACGGGCCTTGACGTGGAGATCACGGGACTGGTGGGCACGTACACCGATCCGCGTCACGTCATCGCGTATACGGATGGCGAAGTGCGTAGGCAATTCAATGTGTGCTTCACCGCACGCATCACGGGCGGTGCGCTGACCATCTCCGACGAGTCCACGGAGCTGCGGTTCGTAGCGCCGACAGAACTGGCCCAACTGCCCATGCACCACACACAACAACTCCGCATCCGGCATCACTTGGAGCGTCGAGACTCCCCATACCTGGGTTGACAACGGGTCAACGCGCGACCAGTGGGGACCCTGCGGGGTCCCCACTGAGGCGGGCCGGCCGCGGGGGGGGCCCCGGGGGGGGGGGGGGGGGGGGGGGGGGGGGGGGGGGGGGGGGGGGGGGGGGGGGCGGGGGCCCCCCCCCCCCCCCCCCCCCCCCCCCCCCCCCCCCCCGCGCCCGCCCGGGCGCGGGGCGGGGGGGGGGGGGCGCC
>NZ_JACHJL010000027.1 GCF_014203645.1 Streptomyces zagrosensis
GGATGCACGCCGAGGTCGACGGCCAGCTTCTTGATCTGCGGCTTCGGATCCGAGGCGCGATACATCCGCACCGCACGCTCACGCAACTCCAGCGAGTATTTCCTGGGGCAACCATGGTCGATGTTCCTCTCATGAGAACCATCTGACCCTCTGTCACCATCTTCCGCATCTCGGGGGAACCTCAACCGGAACGCAGGCCGACAGCATGTCAGCACCATGCCATCAGCACGATGTCAGCACGTCGGTTGCCGGTGTGCGGGCCCCGGCGTGCTGGCTGCCGGGGCCCACACGCCTTCTCACCCGCTTCCGGAGAGGCCCGTCCATCCATTCTCGGGACGCTATCCGCCTCCCTCCGAGGCCGTGGCGGCCTGCCCCTGCCCCTGAGCCGGTGCGGCGGCCTGCCCCGCCGGCGCGGCAGCCTGGTCTGTGGGCGCGTGCTGGGCGGTCGCCGGTGCGTCCTGCCGCGTGGGTGGGTGGCCATACTGCGCGGCTTGGGCCTCGTACATCGCGCGATACATGCCCCCGTTGCGCCGCATCAGTGCCGCATGATCGCCCTCCTCAACCAGTCGGCCGTGGTCGAGTACGTAGATGTGGTCGGCCGCCGCGGTGGCGGCCAGTCGATGAGTGATCAGCACCAGGGTGGTGCCATCGTCGGTCATGCGTCGCAGCCGGGCGAAGGTGTCGATTTCGGCGTGCGGGTCCAGCGCCGAGGTGGGCTCGTCTACGAGGACGAAGGGCGCCGCCCGATAGCGGATACGGGCGTTGGCCAGCTTTTGCCACTGGCCGCCGGAGATCTGCGTACCGCGCTCGTAACCCTTGACGACGATGGAGTCCCAGCCGTACGGCAGGCCGTCAACGATGGTGCGGGCGTCGGCATCCCGGGCGGCCTGCTCCAGGCGCTGCTGATCGGCCGCGGTGGTCCCGTCTCCGATGGTGATATTGGTACGAGCCGACATCTGCCAGCGCGGAAAGTCCTGGCCCAGCAGGGCCACCTGGCTGAAGACCTCGGCTCGATCCGCCTCGCGCACCTCGACCGCCGATGCGCCGGTGCCCTCCTGTCCCTCCTTGCTGCCCTCCTGGCCGTCGTCGGGTGCGCAGTCACCCTCCCACCACAGTTGGCCCGCGGTGGGCAGCAGCAGACCGGCCAGTACCTTGGCCAGCGTGGTCTTGCCGGAGCCGTTGACTCCGACCAATGCGACCACCGTGCCCCGCGGCACGGTCAAGCTCACCTCGTCCAGCGAGGGCCGCGTGGCGCCTGGATAGGTGAAGGACACTCGCTCCAGCCGAATTTGGCGCACCCGTTTCGGCAGCGCCTTGCCCGCGGTGGGGATGGTGTGCTGGTCGGCCAGTGCGCACGCCTCCTCGGTATCGGCCAGGTACAACGCCTCCTCGTAGGTGCGGTTGAGCTGGGTCACCAAGGCGGTGAGTTTGCCAGTGGAGGTGCGGATGGCGATGACCGCGGTGCCACCCACGGCCAACGGCATGCCACCGGTCGTCAGCAGCAGCCACAGCACCCCGTAGACCCCCAGTGCGGCGACACCGGAGATCGCGGCGGCGATGAGCTGGGTACTCGCCTGTTCGCGGGCGAGGCGGCGCTGTTCTGTCTCCATCGAGGCGGACATCTCCTCGTAACCACGCAGCAACAGCCGACCTGCGCCGTGCACCCGGATTTCCGGGGCGGCGTGCGGCATCGTCACATACTGAAGCAACGTGGCGATGGCCCGGCGGTGATCGACCCAGTGCCGTCGCGAGGCGTACTCCCGCCGCGCCGAGCGCACCGCGCCCCAGCCCTTGGGCACCGCCACGAGCAAGAGCATCGGCAGCAGCAACGGATGCAGCGTGACCAACACCGTGCCCGCGGCGGCCAGCCCAATCAGGGCGTTGGCCACGGCCGTCGATGAGCCGATCATCCGGCGGGCCGAGTCGGTGCCGAACTTGCCTGCTTCCAGGCTGCGTTGAACGGCCGGCTCCTCGGTGGCCCGCAACTCCACCCGTGCGGTCGCCGCGTAGTAGCGCGTGGAGACCGCCCGTTCGACCTGTGGTTCCAGCCGACCGGACATGGCCACCGACCAGGCGGCCAGCACCGCCGAGCACATGGCCACCACCGTGATGGCCGCCAGTGCGGGCAAGGCCATGCGCAACCGGTCGGTCGTCGGGCCCTGGGCGAACAGCTCGGTCAGCACCCGGTTGGCGGCCACCAAGGCGAAGGCCGCGGTCAGGCCCTGCCCCAACTCCGCAGCCACCACGCCGTACAGGGCGCGCCGATCCGCTGCCCAGGCCGCGCGCACCACGACCGCAACCATTTGGGGCAGGGCCTTGGCCATGCCCCAAAAGCCCACCTTGAGCAGCGGCTGTTCATGCTGCACGAAGGACGAGTCGTAGCGCAGCTTCCCACCGAACAGCTCCCGCTCCGCCGCGGAGATGCCGCTGTCCAGACCGTCGCTGCCCGGCTCGGCGGAAGGGTCGGCGGCGCTGTCCGGACCGGGCGGTTGCCGCGGATGAGCAGCGGCGGACGACGAGGCCGAATTACTCGCATGGACCGAACTCGCCGTCTTACCTGCCCTTTCGGTGCCCGCATCCGACGCCTTACGCCGCGCCTTGCCCATCACCGCACCACCCCCTTGGCCGGGTGCCCTCGCGGACGGCTCCCGCCGAAGGCGCCAGCACTATCGCGCCTCCCTTCCTGCCTGCGCCGCGCGGGGGCGTGGTGGCGTGCTGGCTCCAGCGGGTGGCGTGGCGGGCTTCGCGCACGGTGGTCCCCTTCCCTTCGGACTGGAACCAGTGAACCCGAGGGCACTGACAATTGGGGTGGCCTGCGCACATGGGCACGGGAGTTCGGGCTCCGCGGCCCGCTCAGTCGGGCGCGGCCCCCGTCCGCAGCGCGTTGTCCACCAGCCGTAGCGCCGCCTTCTCCTGCGCGTCTTTTTGGCCGCCCTCCATGCGGAGGGTGAAGATCGCGGTGGTCGCGGCGCGGGAGCCATCGGCGCGTACGCCGCTCTCCGAGACCACGCCCAGGTGCGTACCGCCGTGGAACCAGATCCCGCCAAAATCTCCGCGCATCGGTCGCCAGGCGATACCCAGCCCGTAGCGGACGCCCGCCGCTGCTATCCAGCCCTCCGCCGCCACTGTTACCTGCATAGCGGCCAGTTGGGCCGGACTCAGCAGCCGCCCACTGAACAGGGCGCGTAAAAAGGTGGCCAGGTCCCGGGGCGTGCTGATCAGGGCGCCGTCAGCGAAGCCGGCATAGGCCAAGGTGGTGTCCGTGAGGTCGGTGGTGCCGGGGAAGGCCGTGTACGCCGTGGCTGTCGGCTGCGGCACATACGGTGAGGTGCCCGGAATCAGGGTGTGGCGCAGGCCCAGCGGTTCGATGATGCGCTCGTGGACCTCCTGCGCCCAGGAGTGGCCAGTCACCCGCTCGATCAGCAGGCCCACCAGCACATAGTTAGTGTTGGCATAGCCCCAGCGCTGTTCGCTGACCGGATCGTCGGCGTCGGGCAGCCACCGAGGCGGTTGCTTGAGCGCCGCCGCCACCTGCTCACGCGGGGACTGACTGGTGAACCGGCCCTTGCGATAGCCATCGGGGGTAAAAACATCTCCCGTGTCGGACGCCGAGAAATAGTCGTTGAGCCCGCTGGTCTGCCGCAGCACATTGGCGACCGTGATCCGCCGTCCGTCGTTGCCGTTGCCGCGCACCAGGCCGGGCAGCCAGTGATCGACGGTGTCGGTCAGCGCAAGCCTGCCCTCCCCGACGAGTTGCAAAGCGACCGTGGCGGTGAAGGTCTTGGTGTCGCTGCCGATGCGGTAGTACGCGTCCCAGGGCACGGGGCGCCGCGCCCCCTGGTCCGCCCCACCGGCACGCGCCGCCGCGCGACCGTGCGCCGTCTGTATTTCGGCGAGTACGCCGGTGGCGCCCGTCGCGCGGATCGCGTCCACGTCCCGTTGCAGGCCCTCATCACGCCCGGCCTGGTCCGCTCGAAAGAGCCCGCCTCGGCGCGATGTGCTGTCCGCGGTCGCCACCGCTGGGGACGCCCCCACGAGCAGCGCCGCGGCGGCAGCGGTCATCCCGGTGCGCCGGCTGAACACCGGCTGCTCCCCACTCATTGCTCTTTCCCGGTCTGCCCGGCCTTCACGGTTTGCGCGCAGCTCTGGTCCTTGGCCGGCAACGCACCACCGCGCAGATAGTCGTTGACGGCCCGGTCGGCGCACGGCACAGGCCGCAGCCCTTCGCTGCCACGCCCGTAGACGCCGTGCGAGCGAATATCGGCGGTCACCAGGCGCGAACCAGTGAGCTTGCGGTGCAGCGCCAACGCCCCCTCATAGGGGACGTTGTTGTCGCGCCGTGCCTGGAGCATCAGGACGGGGACGTCGTTGTCGATCGCGGTGCCGGCCTCGCGAGGCTCGATCCCCCAGAAGGCACACGGCGCGATCATGCCGTTGGCGAACGGCCCGAAGACCGGCTGAGTGGCGCGGCTGTGCTGCATGTTCTTCCAGTACGTGGCCGGCTCTTTCGGCCAACCACCGGCGGGCCAGCCGCCGTCACCGCACATGAACAGCGCCCCGCCCACCATGCTGTCGGCCAGGTCAGGAGAGTGCAGCAGCTCCAGTAGACCAGCGAGTTCCGGGCCGGGCTCGGTCAGCCTTCCCGCGTCGGCGTCCACCAGGTCCCGCACCACGCTGGCCAGCGCCGCATCGTGCTCCTGGTGCTGAATGAGCTGCCGGAACAGCAGCCGCATCAGCGGTGCGTTCAACCGGTCGTCCCGGACGGCAACCGGCCGCCGCTCGGCGTGGTCGAGCAGCCGCTGCACGCTCGCGCGCACCACCGCGCGGGTGGTCCCCAACCGATACGTGCCGTCGTGGCGAGCGGCCCACGTGGCCCACTCATCGAGCGACTCCTCCAGCGGCACGCCCGCACGCTGGAACAGCTCGTACTGGCTGGCTGCCGGGTCGGTCGAGGAATCAATGACGATGCGGTCGGCCCGCCTAGAGAACATCTGCGTGTAGACGGCGCCCAGGTCGGCGCCGTAGGAGATGCCGTAGTACGACAGCTTGCGCTCGCCGAGCACCGCCCTGATGGCGTCCATGTCCCGGGCAACGTTCCGCGAGGAGGCGTGCGGTAGCAGATCGGCGTTGTTCCCGTGGTCCACGCAGCGTCGCGCCGTGTCCTGGGAGGTTCGCACGGAATCGTCGAAGTCCTGCCGCGGGCTGGTTGTGGGCCCGGGTGGCACTGGCGGCGGGGCGGGCGCACAGGTGATGGGGCTGCTTTCGCCGAGGAACCGCGGATCGAAGCCGATCAAGTCGTAGCGGTCCGCCACCTCCTTGAGCGTGGGGCGCAGGGCCACGGTGTTGGCCAGTCCGGTCCCGCCGGGCCCGCCCGGGTTGGAGAACAGCACGCCGCGCCGCTCGCGCTGGTTCTTCGCCTTGACCCGGGAGACGGCGATCTGGATCGTCCGCCCGCTCGGCTTCGCGTAGTCGAGTGGCACGCTCACCTGCGCGCACTGGGCCCCTGCCGTGTGGAGCTCGTCCTGCGCAGCCGAGCACGGCCCCCAGTTCAGGCGCTGGTGCCGGTACGAGGCGTCAGGGGAGGACGGCGCGTGGTGCGAGGTGGGCGAGTGTGGGGCGGGTGCGGCGAGAGCGGGCACGGCTCCCGCGAGTAAACCGGTCAAGCCGAGCCCGGCGGCAACCGTCGATGCGATGCGCATCGTGCTCCTTTGCATGGTTCGGATCTTTTTTGATCAAGCTGTTGCGACCCGAATGACGCTAGAAGCATGTGCGGCACAAGAACATCAGGCCAGCCGGCCAGTGAAAACTGATGCCAGCCCCCGGGCGGTTGGCGAGCTGCCAGGACGGGCGTGCGGCCGTTGTCCGCTAGCCGCGGTCTGGGTTCGCCGGCGGGACGGGGTCTTCACCGAAGACCCAGGGGGCGAGGACGACCATCCACCCATCAGGGTCCTCGAAGGCAACCGCCCCGCGGTCGGGCCAGTACGGATTGGCTGCTGGGACGGGGGCGCGGCCGTGTGCGGCCAGTTGCTCGACTGCTGTTGCCACGGCCTGCGAGCCGCGCAGGTAGAGCACGAGTTGGTTCTCCGGGTGCGGCTCAGGGATGCGCGGCGGGGTGCCGTGCTGGGTGATCTCCATGTGCACCGGAGTACCGGGCAGACCGAACACGATGCCGTCGTGCCCCTGGTGGCCTCGCCATTGGGCCAACACGGGCAACTGCAGGGCGTCGCGGTAGAAGACGAGGACTTCGTCGTACGCGGCCGTGGGGCGCGCGAACCGCACGGCACCGACGTCGAGATGGGCGGGCCAGGAAGGGTGCATGTGGCGATGCTGGCAGGTGGGCCCGGGGCGCGAAATCCTGCGCTGGGCCTACGACCACCGACCGAGACGCCTGGTCAACGGCCCATCAGCCCATCCCACCCCGCTTTGCGGACGAACTTCCTCCGCCCGCTCGGCCGCCGGCGGATTGCTTGCCTCCATCTGGCCGGCGGTGGGGCTATCGGAGGTTGGCGGCGGGTCTTTGACCTGGTGGGTTCCCTTACGGGGCAGGTGCCTGAGGGCTGTGGGCCCGTGGCATTGTCGGTGGTGGCTGCGAGGATCGCCGACATGACTGAGACCTCTGCCGCCATCACCAAATATTGGGACGGCGCGGCTGCATCGTTCGACGACGAGCCCGACCACGGTCTGCGAGCCGATCATGTCCGGGCTGCGTGGACGAGCCTGCTGCACGGCTGGGTGCCGTCCCATTCCGTCGATGTGCTCGATGTTGGCTGTGGGACGGGCTCGTTGTCCTTGCCGCTTGCCGCGGCCGGGCACCGAATGACCGGCGTCGATCTCTCCGCACGGATGATCGACCAAGCCCGCGCCAAGTTCGCCGCCGCGGGGCTGGAGGGGAACTTCCTGGTTGGTGACGCGGCGGCGCCGCCCACCGGGGACCGCCAGTACGACGTGGTGTTGAGCCGCCATCTGGTGTGGACCCTGCCCGATCCCGACGTGGCGCTACGGGAGTGGGCGAAGCGCTTGCGGCCGGGCGGCACGCTGATACTCATCGAGGGACGGTGGCGCGAGGCCGGCCAGTCCGACGTGCCGTACGTGGCCGGGGCGGGCGCGCTGCCGTGGAATGGCGGCGTGAGCGCCGCTGATCTTGCGGCCCATGTGCGACCGCTCGTCGCTGAGCTGCGCGTGGAAAGTCTCAGCGATGATCCGAACCTTTGGGGCGGCCCCGTGACCGATGAGCGGTATGCGCTGATCGCCAAGGCCATCGGCTAAGACCTGCCGCTGCCGCTCAAGCGGAGCGCGGTGCCGGGCCCACCGCGCCACGCGACAGGCCAGTCGGGGCGGCGGAGCCCGGTTGGCGCGTGCCTCGAATGCGTCTGATGGCACCCGCCTATGGGTCAGGACTGCGGTCATTGACCATGGTTGGCGTCGTTCTTGCGGCGCGCCTTCTTCTTGCGGCGTCGCTTGGATGGCATGTCGTTCCTCCTCACTTCACTTGGCAGACACATCTCATGATGAGGGCTTCGCCGAGCTTCCACCCTTTTACGCATTTATTGGTGATTCGCGCGGCGACTAGGAGGCCGCCTACTCGCCCCGTATCGGCCCGCCTCCCTTGCCTGTTGGGTGAGGCACCGCAGCGAGCCATATGCGCCCGAAGCGGATGCCCCGCGGGTCGGGGGAGCTGCCTCCGGGGGTGCGCGTTCGCTGGTTAGCCGGGTGGCGGTGGGTCACCTCCGCGGAGTTCATCTCACGGTTGATCCACAATCTCCTCACATACCCGCTAAAAATCGGGAGTTCATGCGAAGATTCCGTCTCCGGCCCGTCCGGACCGGGTGACAAGGGGAAACAACGTGATACCTACGACCTTCAGATCCGCTGTCGGGGCGGCACTGACGGTGGCCGTTTCGGCCGTACTTCTGCCCGCGTCGGCTGCGAGCGCGGCGGAGAGCGCAGAATCCAAGACGCGTACGGTGGACAGCGCGACGACCCAGTCTTTTGGTCGTATCGCCGATGCCGTATTGACGGAGCGCACCGCCGCCATCGTGGACGGTCGGTCCGCGCGTCGGGCGGCGCCGCAGAGCGCTGGCACCGTACGCCTGTCGGCCGCGCTGGCCCGGGTGGAGAACACGGCCGTGTCCTCATTGGGCAAGCGCAAGGCCCGGCTTGCGGCTCTGGGTGAGGCGTACACCGCCGCCGACACCAAGACCACCGTGAACAAGACCCGCATCACGGGCAGCCGAGCCATCGTTCAGGTCACCGAGAACACGACGCTCCGGTACAAGAAGATCCGCGGCGACGAGCCCGCGACGACCGGCTTCGAGGCCCACCACGAGTTGAGCTTCGCCCTTGCCCAGGGCGGCAAGTGGGAACTGACGGGCATGCGGTCAACGGACGATGGCCCGGTTGCGATCAATGAGCCCCAGACGGCAACGGTGACGAGCGCGGTCGCGCTTCCCAACGCGAAGCCCGCCGCCACGGCGCGCCCCTCAAGGCCGCAGGCCAAGCCGCCGGGAACGGCCGGCTACAACTACAAGGCCATGGCGGCCTACGCCGAGAAGTACTGGAAGAACTACAACCCCGCCTACCGGAAGTTCAACGACGCCGGCGGGGACTGCACCAACTTCATCAGCCAGGCCCTGAAGGCGGGCGGCTGGAAGCATGACTCCGGTGTGTACTCGGACTACCGGAACTGGTGGTACGACTCCTCCTACCAGACCCTGTCTTGGGTCGGCGCCAACGAGTGGTCGTGGTTCACGCTTGGCTCCAAGCGGGCCACCAACCTGTCGAACGTCTATCACATGGGTGTCGGGGACGTCATGCAGATGGACTTCGACCGGGATGGCTCCAAGGACCACACGATGATGACCACTTACCGGAGCTCCAGTGGCGTCCCGTACCTGACGTACCACTCGGTCAACACTTACCGGAAGTCGGTGGCGAGCATCGTGGCGTCCAACCCGCGCGCCCTCTACTACGCCTACCGCACCTGATGACCACGGCGGTACTCGTGCCATTCGGCTGAGGTCGTGTGGCGCGGAAGCCCCGTGACCGTCATGGCCTTGTCTCCGGATGGGGCATGACGCGTACGGGCTGTGCGGTGGGCCCTGTCGAGGTTGATCTTTAGCCTCGGCAGGGCCCGCTGCGTGTGCGGCCTGCGATACGGACTCGCCGATTTTCCTGAGTCTCCTCTTGTCAACTTTATGGGTGGCGAGCTATATAAGAAGGCGTAGGGCATCGCACGCAGTTCGAGATGAGAGGAGAGACCTGTGATGCTCATGCGTACTGATGCGTTCCGTGATCTAGATCGAATCACCCAGCAACTCCTTGGCACCGCCGCGCACCCGGCCGTGATGCCAATGGACGCCTACCGAGTGGACGACGCATTCGTCGTGCACTTCGATGTGCCGGGCATCGACCCAGACACCATCGACCTCGACGTCGAGCGGAATGTGCTCACAGTCAAGGCCGAGCGTCGCTCACCGGCGCCTGACGGGGCGGAGATGATCGCCTCGGAGCGGCCTTCCGGAGTACACACTCGCCAGCTTCTGCTCGGCGACACGCTCGACGTTGAGCGCATTGATGCGTCGTATGACGCGGGGGTGCTCACCTTGCGGATGCCGGTCTCTGAGAAGGCCAAGCCCCGCAAAATCAAGATCGGCGACGGAGGCGGGACCCCCCGCCAGATCGTGGCCTAAGCCGGGCTCCCCCTTCGACGAGAAAGGCAATCACACCACCATGCGCACTGAGCGGCGAGCTGAACAGCAGGAGAGGGGCATGAGGTTCGACGAGCTGATCAAGGCAGTGCAGGAGGACGGCTGTTACGCCACGGCCGCGGAAGCCGATGAGGTGACGCGTACCGTGCTGGCAGCATTGGGCCGTCAGCTCGTCGGCGATGAGCGGGTGGTATTGGCCCGTCTCCTGCCGGCGGAAGCGGCTCATGAGTTCGCCGCCCAGATCCCTGCTACGCGACGGCTCACCGGCGGCGAGTTCGTGGACGAGCTCGCCGCGCGCACCGGCCTCGATCCGGTGACCGCGCGCTGGAACGCCGGGTCCGTCCTCGGCGTCCTGGCCCGCACCGCAGGTCCTGACCTGGTGCGGAACATCCTCGCCCAGTTGCCCGAGGGATACGCGCTGCTGTTCGGCCAGGCCCAGTTGGCTCCGGCGCGCGCGGCCTGACCCGCTCCCCACGCCGAGAAACTGCCCAGGAGCGCGCGGGCGCCCGCGCACTCCTGGGCCCGCCCAAAGCGGCAAGGCACGGGGGCCTGGAGCTTCGCTGGCCTCGTAACTGGTTGCGGCCGGCCCCGCCTCTTGGCCTGCCCGACGCTGGCCCCGGGGTCAGCCCGTACTCCCCACCGACTGCCCGTGCGCTACCGAGTCCGCCGGGGCGACGGGCCCCCGGGCCCTGGCTCACCCCTGACAGCGCCACCCTCACCAGCTTCCGGCAGAAGCTCGACCTGCGGCAGGGCACCCTCACTCGGTGGCTGCGGCCTCAAAACTCGCGAAGACGCGCTGTGGCTGAACCCGGCGCGGCGCCACTGCTGGAGCCATCCGAGTACGGCTTCTGCGCCCGCTTCCACGGCCACCGGGGCGTCTCGCTGCGCATGCGGTCGGGAAAGCTGTGCGTCAGCGTGCCCGATTTCAACGAGACTCCCATTCGGCTTGACCTCGCCGGCCGCTCGGTGACCATCGCGCCGGAAGACTCCTGCTGGCTCCACCTTCCCGGCAACTGATCCGCCGCGCCTGGTCAACCACACCTGGGCGGGCCCCGACGAGCCCGGTGGCAGCCCCGCTGGCCGTACGGGGTCCTCACCGCTCCATGGACGCCGGGCCGGCCAGCAAGCGGGCCGTTATCGTCTTGGGTCGCTGGTACTCATGCAGCGCCAGGACGCTCAAATCCGTGCCATGGCCCGAGGCGCCCCTGCCGCTGTGCGGGAGCTCCGCCGTCTGAACGAGATGGCAGTTCAACCAGGCCTCGCCCGCGTTCAGTCGGCCCGCCACATCGAGCCCCGTGCCCACATCGCGCGTCCATACGCTCGCCGCCAACGCCTGCGGTACGCCGTTCGCCAGGTCGATGGCCGCGTCCAAGCCGGCCGCCCACTGGACGGTCAGCAGCGGCCCGAAGACCTCATCGACGACCGCGGGATCATCATCGGGCACATCCGCCAACACCCGGGCGGCGCGCCACACTCCGCCCTCCTCGCCCGACCCCGGCGCGATCTCGGCCGCGATGTTCCGCCCGGCCCGGGAGGCCGCGACGATCCGGTCGTACCGCGCGGCCTGGTCGGCGTTGTTGAGCGGCCCGAAGTCCCGCCCGGCCAGCCGCTGGGCCATCGCGGCCGACAACCGCTCGACGGCGGTCTCATAGTTCTCGCGCAGCGTGATCACCCGGGCGGGCGCGGCACAGCTTTGCCCCGCGTTGTACGTACAGGCCCGCGCCAGCTCCGCCCAGGTGTCATCGGGCGCGTCGGGCAGCACGAGCGCGGGGGCGTTGCCGCCGAGCTCAAGGCTGGCTCGACGTATCCCGGCGCGGGCCACCACGTCGGCGCCGGCGGACTTGCTGCCGGTGAAGGCCACCATGTCGATGTCCGCCTCTACCAGCAGCCTGCCGGTCTTGCGGTCGCCGGGAAGCGTCTGTAGCACGGCATCGCCCAGCGCATCGGCGGCATGCTCGGCGAAGAGGGTGAGCGAGTCCGGGGTGGTCTCGGCGGGCTTGACCACCACCGTGTTACCGGCGGCCAACGCGGGCGCGCCACGCCACGCCGTCATCATCAGCGGATAGTTCCACGGCACGATCACCCCCACCACGCCCACCGGCTCCCAGCGAACCCAGCTCTCATGCCCGGCCACCAGGCGCCCCGATGCCGGAACCAGCTGCGTGCGGGCGGCCGAAGCGTAAAACCGGAACAGATCGGCGACCTGCTCCACCTCGCCCACCGCCTCGGCCGCCGGCTTGCCCGTCCCGGCCTGCTCCCGAGCCACGTACTCGGCCGCGTGCTCCTCGACCAGCGTGGCGAGCCGCTCCAGGCGCCGCGATCGGTCCCTGGGAGTCCGCTCACGCCAGGCGTGCGCCGCTGTGCGCGCCGCGGCGACGGCCGCCGCGACCTCCTTCTTACGCGCCCCCTGCACCGTGCCGCGTACCCGCCCGGTGCGGGGATCGACCAGCGCAATGGAGCGCACAGTGGTCGCCGGGGTGCTGGTTTGCGCGGTGGTTTCTGGGCTGCTGGGCTGCGTAGCGGATATCGGGGTGTCCATGGGCTCAGGTCCTCCTGGTGCCGACTCGTATGGTGCACACGGCGCGGCCTACGGGCCGTTTTTGCCCGCTCGATCACGCCGCGCTCATAGCTCGTAGGACCGCAGCCACAGTTCGAGGGTGAGCACCAGCCACAGCTTGCTGCCGTGCCGAGGCTGTAGGGTGCCCTCGCCGCGCATCCAGGTACGCACCGTGTCGGGGCGGAACAGCCCGCGCTGCCGTGCGGACGCGCCCAGGAGCAGATCGCTGCCGAGCTCTCGCAGCGGCCCGTGCAGCCACTGCTGCACCGGCACCCGCATCCCGCTCTTGGGCCGGTCCACGACGGTGGCGGGCAGCAGGTCCCGCACGGCTTCCTTCAGCACCCACTTCTCTACGGTGCCGCGCAGCTTCAGCCCGGGCGGGGTGGCGAAGGCGTGGTCGATGACTCGGCGATCGAACAGGGGCGACCGCCCCTGTATCCCCTGCGAGGCGGTCAGCCGCTCCACCTTGGTGAGGATGTGGTGCGCGCCCTTGGTGCGCAAATTGCAGTGCAGCAACTGGTTGAGTAGATACGTCATCCGATCCGGCCCGGACAGATAGGGCTCGACGAACCGCTGCGGCACCGGTGCATCGGCCAGTGTCCGAAGGGCCTCGGCCGTCAGCAGGTCGGGCAGATCGGTCCAGCACTTGCGGTAGGAGCGCAAATAGGCGGTGGCACGGTCATCGCCGGGCCCGGCCGGGTCCTGGTGCATTTCGTGGACGAGCATCGGCAGGTTCTTCGGACCGCCGAACACCGGGTCCCCGCCCTCCCCGTTGAGGGCCACCCGCAGCCCTTCCCCCGCCACCGTCTCGGCCAGCAGCAAATTGGGCACCGTCAGCGGATCACCCACCGGATTGTCGATGAGCGCCGCCGCTTCGGGAAGCCGCGCGGCCACGGCATCGCCGGAGACGGTCAGCACCCGATGCCGCGTGTGGCAGTGCGCGGCGACCAGGCTTGAGTACCCCAGCTCATTGGGGAATTCATTGCCGAAGCTGATCGAGTACGTGCGCACCGGATGCGTGTGCAACTTGACGGCCAGGGCCGTCACCAGGGAACTGTCGATGCCGCCAGACAGCAGGACGCCAACGGCCTCGGCCTCAGGCAGCCGCCGAGCGGTGGCCGCTTCCAGCGCGGCGCGCAGGTCCAGCACGGTGTCCGTAGGGTCTCGTTGCTCCGGGTCCGCAAGGTGTTCGCGTGGCTCCCAGTGCACCTGTTCGGTGACCGTGCCGTCCGCCGCGAGCCGCAGCACTCGCCCGGGCAGCACCTCGCGCACGCCGCGTAGCAGCGTCTCCTCGCCGGGCAGATAGGCGAAGGTCAAGAAGGAGCGGACGGCGGCCATGTTCAGCCCAGCGCCCAAAGCGGGCCAGCGCCGCAACGCTCGCAACGACGACGAGGCGGCCCAGCAGCCGTCTGCGCGAGCGTAGAAAAGGGTGCGGGCGCCCACGTGGTCACGGATCAGCACCAGGTCCGAGCCGTCCAGGACGGCGAGCGTAAACATGCCCTCCGCCAGGGCGACGCCGCCCTCGCCCAGCCGTGCCCAGCAGCGCAACAGCAGTTCACCATCGGCACAGTCGGGCGGCGGGTTCTCGCCTACGGCGGCGAGCGCGGCGAACAACTCCGCGCGGTTGTGCACGGTGACCTCGCCGATGGCCGTCAGCCCGCGGACGACGAAGGGGCCGTCGGCGTGACCGGGTTCGTCCATGAGCAGGGCGACACCCGGCGTCGCTGTGCCGGGTGTCGCTGTGCCGCGCGCTGTGCGCTCGGTGGCGCCCATCGCGGCGAGGTGGTCGCGAGCCCGTCCGGGGGAGGGCGCCAGACAGGCGCAATAACGCGCCATGGACGGCTCCTTTTCTTGAGTCTTTCCGTGTTCTGTGTGTCGTTCCCTGCACCCGTGGGCAGGTCGCCGGAGGTAGGCGCCGGGTGCTGGTTGCGCTTGCTGGGCTGGTTGTGCACGGCTGGTGGCGCCCGTAGTTTCCATGCCATCGGATCGGTCCGACCAGCTGCTATCGAGGCTCAGCCGAAGTCGTCGTTGCTCCAACCGCCGTCGTCCTCGCCCCAGTTACCCTCCCAGCTCTCTTCCTCAGCCCCGCTCAGATCACCGCCGGGGTCGCCCCCGCCGTCACCGCCTGCGGACCCCTGCGCCTGCGCGGCCTGCTGCTGGCGCAGCGCTTCCTCCTCCGCGGGCGTCAGGTGCAGCGGCGGGAGTTGGGCGGCGGTGATGGCCAGGCTCACCACGCCGAGTGTGGCGAGCACGGCGCCCGTCCGGCCGCCGAACGACGTCCGGTTGATCATGACCGTCTCGCCCCGTGCCCACAGCGTCCGGCCGTACCCGATGTCGCGGCCGTACGTCACTGTTCCATCGGTCTGTACGCGCTTGACGATGCGCTGTCCCAGGAGCTCGTCGGTGCCCACCGCGCCCCGGTTGTCGTGCCAGTGCACGACGCCACCGTCCCCGCGGCGGCGCCACTCCTGGCAACCGTCCTCGTAAGCGCGATGGACGCTGCCGTCGGCGAGCAACTCGTCGGTATAACCGATCTCATGTGGCCGGGTCATTTTCTGCGGTCCTTGGTATGGGCGGTCGGTAGGCGAGAAGTGCTGAGGGTGGTAGGAAGCGCCGGAGCGCGTTGCGCGGTCGGCCACGTCAAAAAGCCAGTGCTCCGCAGCTCGCGCAGATCGGTCCATACGGAGGGCCGCAACGGGCGAGGGCCGCGCGTGAGCCGCTGCACCGTGCGCAGCAGTTGTTCTGGTGGTACGGCAGCGACCTGGGTGAACCGCCCCTGTGCCAGCCACGCGACCTCCTGCGGGCGTAGCCCCTTGGGCAGAGGCTCGCGCAGCGGCACCGGGCCGGGCGCACGCCCGGACGCCAGATGCAGGGATGCCGCATGCCGGGGCACCAGACCCAGCGAGGCCACGCGCACCCCCGGCACCGGCCCGAATCCGTCTCGGATGCGGCCGGGCAGGGCGAGGCCGGTGGGGCTCGCGTCGTGCAGGACGTACACGGTCGCGCCCTGTGCCCGCTCCAGGCCGGCCACCAGACGGGCGTCCAGCGGTTGGCCGTCCTCGGCGGCCAGGATCGGGCAGGCCGCCTCCAGGTGCACATGGTTGGCCAACAGCATCCGTGCGATGGAACGGTCCTGACAGATCAGTAGCCGGGGCAGCCCGTAGTCGTACACATCGGGTTCCCGGGCCGGGCCCACCGCGGGACTGGTCCCCTCGGCAACGAACTCGCGCAGCAACCCGGGCACCTCCCCGCCGCGGGCCTCAAGCGCGCGGGTGAAATGGGCCAGCCGCAGCGAAGGGGCAGGGGAGCGCGGGATACGGCGCAGCACGTTGGGCACCGGCCGCAGGACGCGGCAGGTGGCGTAGTAGAGCTGGCGCTCGGTGAAGCGGATGCCGCCGGGCGCGGCGGCCCGGGCGGCGGCCACGGTGATGGCCCAGTCGAGCAGGTGGGCCGCGGGCCCGCCGACCCGTCGCCCGCGGTGCGGCCCCGGGCTGGCTTGTGGGGCCTGTGGGACTTGCGGGACCTGTCGGGCATGTGGGGCCGGAGGGGGTTGCGCGGTCATCAGGTGGTTCTGCCTTCCTCGAAAGCGGAACTGGTGGCCTGCGGCCAGGTCAAGAAGCCGATCGCGGCAGCACGTCGGTGCTGCGGGTCGGCCGCGATCCGGCCCCGCTCCACCGCTTGTTCCACGGCCCGTATGACAACGGACTCCAGCCGGGCGGGAGGCACCGCCGCCAGCGGGCTCCACCACCCATCGGCCAGCCAGTCGGCGAGCGCCGCAGGTAGCCCGGCAGCCGTGCGTAGCCGCTCCGAACTGATGCGGGACGGTAGGTTCAACAGCCGTACCGTGTGGGTGGCGTGCGCGACACCCACCGAAAAACCGGCGTCCACGATCACCCGCCCCGGCAGGGCCTCGCGTATGTCCGAAGCCAGCAGGGCGCCCTCAGCGCTCGCGTCGTGCAGCACGACCACCGGCACCTTCCTGGGCAGCTCACCGAGGCCTTCGACCACGGCCAGCCGCAACCGCTGAGGAAGGCCGTTGGCGGCGAGGAAGACCCTGACGGCCTGGTCGGGGCACAGCAGTGCGGCATTCGGTTTGGCCACCGGCAGGGCCGAGTCGGTGAACGCCCTCTCGTCCACGATCCCGGTAGGCAACTCGCCGTACACCTGCTTCCAGGGACCGCACATCAGCTCCCGGAAGCGTACGTACGAGGAGGAGAGGGACACCTTGCCACGGCTCGCCGGACGGTACTTGCCGCCCGCGGCCCAGCCCAGGAGCAATAGGCACGCCACGCCGGTCGCGTACGCCACCGGTTTGCCTGACACGGGAGTGCTGACGGCGGCCACGACAGCGGCCACGGTGAGCGCGGCGGCCAGCGAACCGGTGATTAGCCACCGGGTTCGCGGCGGCGTGCCCTTGGCGTCGGAAGGGCCCCAATACAGGCTGTCGGTCAGGGTGAGGTACCACAACTGGCCGAGCGTCACCCGCACTCGGCCGTCCTGCGTCACCTGCTGGACACGGCGGCGTATCCGCAGGTCGTGCATGCCCCTACCGTGCTCCCTCGGGTCCAGGGCGAACCGCTTGCGGCAGCGGGAACACACACTGCCGGTCCGCTCCTTGCGCAGCAGCTGCGCCTGGCAGTGCGGGCACGTCATCGTTCCCCCGTGGTGGGCCAGGTCAAAAAGCCCACGGCCGCGGCGTGCCGCCGCTGTGGGTCGGTGGCCATACCCACGCGCTCGGCGATCCGCTCCACCACGGCAAGCAGCCGGGCCGGTGGTGCCCCGATGAGGGGGAACGTCCAGCCCGCGCGCAGCCATCTGAGCTCGCCGCGGGTGAAGTGGCCCCGTGCGGTGAGTTCGGCCATGGCGGCCCGGCCCGGTTTGCCGCTCCGGTAGGGCACGGCGTTCGGCAGCCCCCGCATGGTGCGCAGCGGCAGCCCCGCGTCGATCACGGGCCGACCCGGCAGGGCGCCACGGGCACGCTGGAGGAGCAGCAGACCGTGCGCCCCGGCGTCGTGCAGCACGATGACGGGGCCGCGGGCGGGGACGTCGTGCACCTCACGGGCGAGGGCGAGGCCGTAGCGGTCGGGCAGTCCGGCGGCGACGAGGAAGGCGGCGATGGACGGGTCCGGACACAGCAGCACTGCATGGTGGCTGCCGGCGGGGATCGGCCCCGGCTGCGGATGACGCCGATCGTCCACCAGACCCGGCGGGGGGCTGCCGTATACGCCGATCCACTGCTGGAGTACGTCTTTGTGGAAGTCCGAGCGGGCCACTCTCGGCCGGCCCCTGCGCAGACCACCCGCCAGCATGCCCAGGTACGTGATGGCGCCGAGCAAGACCACGCAGCCAGCGATGACAACGAACCTGGTGTCACTGAACAGTCCGACGATAGTCGCCACCACGGCGACGAACAGCGCCACGCAACCGGATTCGGTTCTTTTCGACCGCAGCGACTTGCGCGATAGCGCGTACCACAACTGCCCGGGCGTGCACGGGACCCGCCCCTCGTCGGTCAGCTTGGTCATGACCCGGCGTATGCGCAGGTCGCTGATCTGCAAGGGATTGGTCTTGGGGTCAAGCGCGTACCGCCGCTTGCAGTTGCTACAGACGTTGTTGGGCCGCTCTTTGCGTAACAGCGACTTCTCGCAGTGCGGGCAGATCACCGGGGTGCCTCCAGCGCGCTGGCCACCCGGCGCAACCTGGTGGCCAATCGTTCCCGCATGGTGGTGGTGCCCGTGCCCCGCAGCCGCTGGACGTTCTCGATGTCGCGCAGGGCCGCGGCGAGCGCGTAGAAGTCAGTGCCGGAGCGGGTGATGGTGCTCAGCGGCCCATCACCGGCGGCGGGCGTGGCGGTCGAACGGCGCTCCGCCTCCTGCGCGGTGATCGCGTAGTCCTCGTGGTCGATGCCGTAACCGGTGTTGGCGGCCAAGATGGTCAGTGGCGCGGTGCCCCGGTTGGAAAACGAATGGGGCATCATCTCCGGGATACGGATCATCACCCCTGGTACCAGGGGCACTTGGCTGACTTCGGATCGTTCCGCGTCGTAGAGGCCACACGCGGCGTGGCCGAGGCTGAGCACGAAGTGCTCACCGCCGTGAGCGTGTGGTGTGAAGGCGCTGCGCGGGCCGACGACACCGAGCTTGACGGTGGCGTTGGACGGTCGCTCGGGTGAGGTGCCGGCGTCCCCGACGAGGTAGTGGGCGAACTGGCCGTCGTCGATGAAGCGGAGGAAGTCCCGCTCTGGGCCGAGCTCTCGGGCGCCGCCCCGGTCGGCAAAGGCGATGCCGCCATCGGGCC
This sequence comes from Streptomyces zagrosensis, assembly GCF_014203645.1. Taxonomy (GTDB): domain Bacteria; phylum Actinomycetota; class Actinomycetes; order Streptomycetales; family Streptomycetaceae; genus Streptomyces; species Streptomyces zagrosensis. Next base: position 18,562 of record NZ_JACHJL010000027.1, read on the forward strand.
TCAGCGCGTACAACTCCACGCCGTCCGGCAGCCGTGCGGCCAGCTTCCTCAGATGCCGAAGCCCTTCCGAGGCGTAGGCCTTTGGTACGCCGTCACGTGGCGCCCCGTCATGCGATATACCGGACATCAAGCCCCCCAGGTGTCCTCTGTATGCGCAAGCGCATCGTAAGCCGCTGATCCACACTGCGGGAGCGTACGGACCGATTCGTTGGCCAACTGATGCGCCGACGTACGGTGAACGGCGAGGCAGGTACGCCATCACACCCAGCCGGAACGCCCCGCTCCACGCCCCGCTCCACGCCGCGCATGCCGTCCATTGCCTGCTCGTCGCTGCCTGGCGTTGGTCGTATGGGGGGCCATGACGTGTTTGTGCAACGCCTGTTGTCGGTTGTACGGGGCGGCGTCGCGGCCCAGGGCACTGGGACGACCGGCCGACGACGCGAGGCCGCTCGGCCCGGCCCAGCGGGGGCATATCCCGGGCTCTCACGACGGACGCCGGGCCGGAGATTTACGCGGCCATGGAAGGCCGATGATCGCTCAAAGTTACCATTGCTCAGCTCATTGTCAGTGGCGCGTGGTCTGATGGTGGAACGACACAGGGAGGCACCCGCCGGCCGGGCGGGGGTGGCTGTGCTGTGTCGGAGCGCAGGGCAAGCAGTAGCGACAGGGAACGGGGTGGCGAAGGTGCGAGGTGTGGGGGCGGCTGCGGCCTACGAGGGGTGTGAGGGCGGCAGGTTCGGCCCGGGCGGTCGGCCGGGCAGCAGGCCACTGACGAGGAGATGGGGCGTGATCGTGGCCACCACAGACGAGATGCATGACGACGGCGGGCCTCAGCCAGCCGGACGGCTGGCTCCGATGAGCAGCGGGCAAACGGCCTTGGCACCTGGACCCGTCGTACGGTTTCCGGGAGCGCCCCCGCGGCGGCTGCGCAGGGCATCGCAGCCCGCGTCGCGAGACGGCTGCGAAGGGCGCGAACGGGGTGGGGGCGAACGGAGTAGGAGGCAGCGTGCCCGGCAACTGCGGTTCGCCGCAGCCGTCGCGGCCGGGCAGGAGGGCATCCGATGAGCCCCCGGCCCGCCCGCCGGCCGGCGCGTCGCCCTCCGCACAGACCCGCGCGCCGTCCCGCACGTCGCCCCGCACGCCGTCTCGCACGTCGTCCCGCACGTCGGGGCGCCGCCCGTGGACGGCGTCAGAGTAGATCGTCAGAGCGGCGAAATCAGCGACTGCTGGGCGCCGTTGTCGCGATCGTCGTGGTAGTCGGTCTCGTCCAATGGCTTGTCGCGCACTGGTGGGTGTTGATCGTCCTCGTCGTTTTGGCAGCAGTGGCCGGGGTGGCCTGGCAGCAGCGGTCTCAGCAGCGAGCCCAGTGGGAGCAGGCGCGCGCCGGCGCGTTGCGATGGGGACTGGCGGAGATCGACGCGCTGCATCACAGCGAGTTCGAATTTGCGGTCCGTGACCTGATGCGCCGGGACGGCTGTAGGGCGGAGCGCATTGGAGGCGCCGGAGACGACGCCTGCGACGTCAAGGCAGTGGACCCGGCGGGTCGCGTTTGGGCGATCCAGTGCAAACATCGCAGGGACGGGGATCGCGGTTCGTCGGTCGGCGTTGGCGTGCTCCAGCAGGTCAACGGCACCGCCCGGCAAGTCCATGGCGCCGATGTCGCGGTCGTCCTGACCAACGGCCGGTTCTCCGCACCGGCCGTCCCCTGGGGCAAGACCCACCGCATCCACCTCATAGACCGTCGCCTGCTCGGCACCTGGGCCGCCGGCTCCCGCCCCCTGTGGGAGCTCATAGACAACGTGCCGCCCCCGCGACGTCCCGCCGGCCCGCCGTGACCTGCCTCGGGGCGAATGTGCACATGCGCTTTCGCCCGCGGGTACACCGCGGTTGGCGTCACCGGACCGTTCGCCACGATCAAGACCGGACCACCGAAACAGGGAGGGTAGGACATGACGCAGGACCGCCCCACACCATTCCCACTGGATACTTCGACGGCACACCCGGCGCGGGTGTACGACTACATCCTGGGCGGCAAGACCAACTATCCGGCGGACCAAGACGCTGGCCGGGCGATGTGTGGCGGCTGGCCTTCGCTCCCGATCTCGATGTGGCAGAACCGAGACTTCATGGGGCGTGCGGTCGCCTATCTCGCGCGCGAGCACGGCATCCGCCAGTATCTCGACATCGGCACGGGCATCCCTACCCCACCCAATCTGCACGAGATCGCCCAGGGTGTCGCGCCGGACAGCCGAGTTGTCTACGTCGATAACGACCCCATCGTGCTGACCCATGCGCAAGCCCTGCTGGACAGCACCCGGCAGGGGCGCACCAGCTTCCTACGGGCCGACCTCCGCAATCCGGACAGCATCATCTCGTCCCCCGAGGTTCGCGACACCCTGGACCTGTCTCAGCCAACGGTCCTGAGCGTCATCGCCGTCGTTCACTTCCTTACGGACGCCGACGATCCGTACGGCATCGTGCGGCGGCTGATGGATGCGCTGCCCAGCGGGAGTTTTCTCGCCTTGACCACTGCCACGGCCGACTCGGCTCCGCGGGAAATGACCGCCGTGGCCCGGGAGTACACCCGGCGCAACATGACGCTGCGGCTACGCTCGCACGAGCAGTCGCGTGCGTTCTTCACCGGCCTTGATCTGGTGGAACCTGGCGTGGTCCTGGTGCATCACTGGCACCCCGGGCCCGGTCAGGTCGATGTCCCCGACCACGATGTTGCGATGTATGGCGGCGTGGCGCGTAAGGCATAGCCACCGGGGCAGGTTTGGCCAGGCGCAGTGATCCGCCACTTCGCCCTGCCGCAGTGCGGCCTTTGATCCTGAGCGCGTCCCATGCCCCTTGACCGGTGCCGACCCGTCGCCGCGCGTTGCGGAAGGTGTCTTCTGCGGGGGAGAGCGTCGGGCTGTCCCGTGCGGCCAGTGAGCGACGCTGTGAGCGCGGCGCGAGGCGTCCGTTCGTCCGGCCCGTCTGCACCCACCATGCGGACACGGAGGTAGCAGTGGCCGGACGAACTTCCTTCAGCAGATGGCGGTAGGGGCGGACGCGCCGGGCCCTACGGTCAGCGAGCCATGCGCTAGCAGCGCAGGCCGTGGATCGGTCGCGGGCTGGCGTACGGGCTCGGGCACGTGGCTATCGGTCAGAGCTGCCTAGCGGGCGGCTGCCTGCGGCGGTTGGTTGTTGTCGATGTCGCCCTTGATCTGGTCGTACACCAGTGAGATGCGCGTTCCCCAGTTGGGGCAGCCGCCGAGGTGGTGCAGGGCGATGACCTTGTGCGAGGAGGCGGCCAGTACGGGCGAACCCGAGTTGCCGCCCGAGGTGTCGCACCGATAGCCGGTGTTGACTCCGGACGACACGGTGTCGATCTTGCAGGTGGCACCGCCCTGGGACTCCTCGTAGACAGACAGCCGCTTGGGCTTGGTGTCACCGTGGCCCGGTATGTAGATGCGCTCGCCCGCCTTGGGGGTACGCGGCTCCAGATAGAGCGTCCCGAACTGCTGTATCTTCTCGAAGCTGTTGACGCTGAAGAGCGCGTAGTCGAGGGCGTTGAGCCCGCTCAGCTTGAGCAGCTGCTGACCGCTGACCTTGGTGCCGGGGCGCGGGTTGTTGCCGCCGCAGGTCGCGCACTGGTAGTCGAACTGGAACTCGCTGGAGCGCAGGTCCGCCTCGCTCTCCATGCAGTGCTGGTTGGTGAGCATCCGGTTGGTATTGCCTACCCGCCAGGCGGTGCAGTGGCCTGTGCCCCTGAGCAGTTGCCGCGCTACCGCATTGCCGCGGGCGTACTCGACCGGGTGGCTGGTCTGGTAGCAAGCGACGTCCCTTCGCGCGTCGCTGCCGCATACGCTCTTGGGTGACGGGGCGCGCACGGCCCGCTCGGTGGCGTCGAGACCACGGAAGTAGGTGTCGATCTCCACGCCGTAGCCGCGGCGGGCGAGCCGATCGGCGTCCCGGGCCCCTGTCGCGTGCAGGGTCACGACCGCGGTGTCGCCGTCGATCGACAGGGCGGCGAAGCCGGCGTCACCGTGTTCGGTGTAGTCAGAGCCGCGGCTGCGGTCGGCGTAATAGGTGTGCACCTCGCGTCGGTCCGGGGAGGCCACGGTCACCCGGTCGTTGCCGACGAGCTTGAGCGCGGCGAAGTGCACCTTCACGTAGGACGAACCGGGCGAGCGGATCTCCTGGCTCCAGGACCGCCCAGCGCTGCCGTATCGCAAGGCCACATCGGCCGTCCGCTCGGTACCGGCGGCGGCTACCGAAGGTGCTGAAGAGGGTGCTGTCGAGCGGGTGGACGAGGACGCCGCCGGCGCGGTGTCGTGCCGTGCCGCCGAGGCGTGCGGGGACGCAGGGCCGAAGCTGACGGCCACAAGACCGGTTGCCGCGACCATGAGGCCGACGACACGGCCCCAACGTCTGGTGGATACCATCACACACTCCTTCGTGTGGGGGGACAACGGGTGTGGGGCGGGCGCCGGCCGGTACGTCCTTGCGCACAAGGCCGTACGCCGCCGCTGCGGAGCCTGGCACAACCGGCCGTCCCAGAGAACTGCCAACTGGCCATAACCTTTTGCCAGTCCGCCACCCGCCATCCAGTGAGCCCATCGGGCACCGACCGAGAGGCCGGTCTGGTCTGGTCTGGTCTGATCTGGTCGGGTAGGGGCGACCCAGGGGGAGCCCCGGCGGGGGCAGCGGCAGGATGGCTGGTGAGTGAGTGAGTGAGTGAGTGAGGGAGGGCGGCGGGGGAGTGTGCGTGAGCGTGACCGGCGGGACCGATGGCTCGACGGGCCCGAGCGATGACGCGCGTACGCAGGGCAGCCTGCGTACGCAGCGCAGCCAGACGCACGAGCGCACGCCCGGTGATGCGGGCAGCGACGGGGGAACGACCGCCGCCTTGGCATCGCGGTCGCGCTCGCCGTTCCTCAGCGTTCCTCAGCACTTGCTGTGGGCCCTGCTCATTCCGCTGTTGAGCACCGTGGCGGGCTGGTCCGGGCAGTACCCGCACGGCTTGTGGCTGGCGGCTCCGCTGGCACTGGGCACGGTGTGCGCGGCCGGCTTCATAGCGGGCGGGCGATGGCACCGGCCGGGCGCGGCAACCCTTGCCTGCGTCGCGGCATGTGCCCTGGTGCTCTTTGCCGGGCCGGCCCTCTATGACCTGTACGCGAAGCGCGTGGGCGACCAGTTGGACGCCATGGTCACCCAGACCGGACAGCGGCGGAACGCCAAGGGCACCACCATGGAGACCTGCACGGTGATCGACACCTCGGGCGCGGTGCACCGCATCTCTGAGCAACAGAACTGCTCCGGGCAATTCAAGCCGGGCCAGCGGGTCATCTTGTACAAGGACCCCGCGGGACTCCTCGACCCGTACATCGAGGAACCGGACCAGCAGGCGCTCGACACCACGGGCCTGGGGATATCGGCCGCGCTGTTCGCCGTCACCAGCGGGGCTCTCTTGTACGGGGGCCAGCGAAGGCGCTGAGCCGAGGGCGACAAACAGCCCCACAGCCGTAGCCAACCGGGCGGGCGGCCGTTATGCAGGAGCCGGGAACGCGAAGGGTTGTGCCTTCGCCGTTGGCGGTAATAGGTCTGGACCTAGGTGGCGGCGCGCGTCATGCTTTTTGACCTAGGCATGTCATACCTCTGGTGTCGAAAGGTCCCCCATTATGTCCCTCTCCCCACAGGAGCGCCCTCGCCGCGTCACCCTCGGTTCGGGCATCGGACGCCGCTCGTTCGTCGGTTCAGTGGGCGCCGGCGTGCTGGGCGCCACGGCGCTCGGCGCTGGAGTCTCCGCCGCGCAGGCCCTTCCGGCCCCCTCTCGCCAGCGACGCGACGCCGACCTGCGATACGCGTTCCTTGGTACGTACGGCAGCGGGATCATCTCCTGCACCTACGACACGGCGACCGGTGCGCTGACCAAAAAGGGAGGCTTTCCCGGGGTCGTCAACCCCTCCTTCCTGGCGCTGAGCCCCAGCGGCAAGGTGCTCTACTCGCTGGACAACGGCGGCCGGGAAGGGGCAGTACGTGCCTTCACCATCGGCGCGGGCGGCGCGCTGACCGCACTGGGCCCGGCGCGGTCCACGGGCGGCGCCAACGTCACCCACCTGTCGGTGCACCCCACCGGCCGCCACCTGCTCAGCGCGAACTACGGAGCCGGCAGCATCGCCGCTCACACCCTCAACAGCGACGGCAGCGTGGGCGCGCGCACATCGCTCGTTCAGCACACTGGCTCCGGCCCCGACCCCACCCGCCAGGAGGGCCCGCACGCGCACCAGATCCTCACCGACCCGGCGGGCGCCTACGTCTTCGCTGTAGACCTGGGCACCGACAAGGTGTACACCTACCGGCTCGTGGCCGGGTCCGGCACGCTCAGGCCGGTGTCCGAGGCGAAGTCGGTGCCGGGCGCCGGCCCCCGGCACATGGTCTTCCACCCCACGGCCCCCTACGCCTATGTGGCCAACGAGTTGAACAGCACCATCAGCATCTATGCCTACAACACGTCGACCGGTGTGCTGACCCGCGGCGAGAGTCAGCCGACGCTCCCTGGCGGCTCCGACCCAGGCACGCGTAACTACCCGGCCGAGGTGGTGATCTCGGCCGATGGCCGGTTCGTCTACCTCTCCAACCGCGGCCACGAAAGCGTCGCGCGATTTGCCGTCACCAACGGCGGAGCCGGTCTGCGCCTGGTGGACACGGTGCCGTGCGGTGGGTCCTGGCCCCGGCACATCAGCCTCTCGCCGGCGGGCACGGTGCTCTTCGCGGCCAACCAGTACGGACGTACGGTCGGCACCTTCACCGTGCACCGGGAAACCGGTGCACTCACCTCCTCCGGAACGCCCTTCGCCACCGTTTCCTCGGGCTGTGTCCTGCCCGTCTGACGGTGCGTATGGGCGTGTGGGCGTGTGGGCGAGGTGGCGGGCCCGTTGGTCGTTGCCGGTCAGGGGCGGTGGCTGCGAGGTCGCGCCCCCGGCGCCGCCAAGCGTGGGCAAGCGGTATGCGTGAGCAGTCCCACGGCGATGCGGAACCGATGTCCGGCAGGACGAACCTGCCGGACATCGGTGCGCCGCGATGGGCGGAGAGGCGAAAGCAGTGGAGTTGCCGAGCAGTTGGAGGAAGAGTCAGGAACAGATCAGCAGGCGCCGAGGTCCTGCCAGACGCCCCACTGGCCGGTGGTGCCAGGCTCTTCGGCCGTCGTCCACCACTTGGCCTTCCAGTTGTGGCCCTTGTGCGAGACCTGCTGGCCACCGGTGTAGACCGTACTGGCGGCCCAGGGAGCGGCCGTGCACTCGTTGCCGCCCCCGCCGGTGACGGTCAGGGTGTACGTCGCCGTGTGGTTCAGGTCGCCGCTCGTACCGGTGACGCTGACGGTGTAGGTGCCTGAGTGAATCTCAGGAGCCGCGGACAGGGTCAGCGTCGAGGAGCCGCCCGCCGTTACGGAGCTGGGGCTGAGCGTGGCGGCGATGCCCTTGGGTGCCGTGGCGGCGAGGTCGATCTTCTGGGCCTCACCCGTTGTTACCGCGGTCTTCACCGTGGTGGTGGCCGTGCCACCGGCGGCTACCGAGCCGGAGGCGGGTGTGGCCGTCACTGAGAAGTCGTTGGTCGGAGGCTTGGAGCCGCTGGTGAACGGCGCGAAGATGCGGCTGAAGTCCCATTTGTTCTGCTCGATGCCGGAGCAGTTGTCCCTGGCTCCGCCGCCGGGGCAACTGCCGTTGTCCCGCTGGAGAGCCCACATCGAGAGCGTGTTGATGCCCTTGGAGACCGCCCAGTTGTAGACCTGGGTGGCGTTGGCCAGGGTAAAGGTCTCGGCCGGACCGAAGTCGTCCACGCCCGGCATCTCGGTGACACCGATCATGGCCCACAACTGTGTCGCGGACTTGTCCGGGTAGAGCCGGGCGAGTTGGTTGTGCAATCCCTGGGCCGCGGTTTCGGTGTCCTTGGCCATGTCGTGCGGGAGGTTGTCGTAGTAGTCGAACGTCATGATGTTCGCGACGTCCACCCGGGTCCCGTTGCTCACCGCGTTCCGCAGCACGGCTAGGCCGCTGTCGGCCAGACCCTGCGGTGTGGTCGGCAGCGTGTACGAGATCTCCAGTTGGCGCCCGTTCTGCGCGGCCCAGTCCTGGACCTTCTTGATGGCCTTGTTCCGCCGGTCGATGCCGGCGGTGTTGTTCAGCGCGTCAACCTCGATGTCCATGTCGAGCCGCGAGATGTCGTAGGTGGTGATCACCTTCTGGTACGCGGCGGCGACCTGGTTGACGTCCGTACAACTGTCGGCGATCTCGGTGCCGGTGGTGTCCGCGGTATAGCCGCCGAACGAGGGGATGACGTCGCCACCCCTGGCCTGGATGGTCTTGATGTCGTCACCGAAGGTGGCCTGGGAGATCGGCATGCTCGTGCTGCCGTTCCAGTACGGCGTGCAGGAGCCCTTCTTCTCTGTCTGGATGAACGCCATCGTCAGGTGCTTTACGCCGGCCTCGTTGGCCATGGCGGCGGGGCTCTCGCCGGTCCAAGCCTCGAAGTAGGGGGCGAAGACGCGGGGTGGCAGGGGAGTTGCCGCCTGGGCGGTGCCGCCGCTGATCGCGGTCAGGCCCGCAGCGACCACGGCGGTGACGGCCGTGGCCAGGGCGGCGCTGAGCGAGCGCTTACGTCTCATGTCTGTCCAAGCTGGTGAGGTGGGGACCGCCGATTCCCGGGTGCGCAGCGGTATGCACACTGGAATATCCTCGCGGTCAGATACATGTCAATGGTCTGAACCAAGGTAGGACTAGACCAATTGGCTTCCGGTCCACCCCGACCTGCCTGATGCCTGTCTGTTAATCCGGGGCCATCGCTTGAATGTGCCCGGAGTGACGGGGGTGGCAGGGGAGGGCCACGCGGCCAAGGGCCGCGGGCCCGGCGGGGTACCAGAGGGGGAAGGATCTCCGGTGACGTAACGCCGCGTTGGTCGTGCTCAGATGCCGACCGCACGCCTTGACCACGGGCAGGCGGTCTTGCCCAAGAACGGTGCACTCACGACCATCCTTGGCATGGCCAATGTCTACGAGGACCCGCGGCTGGCGGGCGTTTACCAGCGCGGCAATGAGATGCCCGAGGCGTCACTGCGGGACTGGACGCACCTGATCGGCTCCTTCACGGAGCATCCAACACCTGCCGTGGTGGAGATCGGGGCGGGGACGGGCATGTTCTGCTCGGCCATGGCCCGTTGGCTGAACCCATCGGCGGTCGTCGGTATCGACGCGTCCGTGCCCATGCTCATCCAAGCTCACCGCTTCAACTCGCATCCGGTAGTCCAGTACGCGGTAGGCACCGCTGAAGCCGTGCCTACCGGCTCCCACCTCTTTGATCTGGCCCTGCTGTCCCGTGTGATCCACCACCTGCCCGACCGGGCCCGGGTTGCAGGCGAGTTGGGCCGCATCCTTCGGCCCGGTGGGGTAGTGGTCATTCGGACAACGTTTCGGGAGCGGTTGGACGCACTGGTCTACGACTACTGGCCGCAGCTGCGCGCGCTGGATGAGCAGCGGTTCCCCGCCGAGTCCGAGGTGCTTGACGACTTCGCCGCAGCCGGTTTCACGGTCCGTACGGTGACGTCCTTCGCTCGGCCGGTCACCGCTAGCCTGCGGGACTACCACGCCCGTATGACATCCCAGCCCCAGTCGAAGTTCACCCAACTCACCGCCGGGGAGTTCCAGGACGGGCTACGGCGGCTGGAGATCGACGCCCAAGACGAGTCGCTGACGCGGCCGGTCGCCGTGGTGGAACGCCATGACGTAGCGGCGCTGTCCCGGGCGTGAGCGGGGTCGAGCGGCTGGTGCTTCTTCGGCGCGCCCACCGGCACCCGGCGTGGCGGCTGAAGGTCAGTGTGACGGCCCGGATCGGCTTGCCAAGGGCCGGTAGGGCGTTGCCGGTCGGCGCTGTCCACGGCGTGCACGGCCTCGGGTGGGCGGCGGCCAGGCACCTGCGAAAGTCATGCGTCGAGGGACGGTTGGTGATCGCTGTCTAGAAAAAAGTAGTTCATGGCCTAAAGCGGACCCATCCGTTGGCGACCGTTTTTTGTCACCTCAAGTACGGATAGGCGTCACATCGCCGATACCGCTGCCTGGGCGAAACGCCGGGGCAACACACGGAGGAGACGAACGACCATGCGAAGCACCAGCACCACGAGCACCATCATGACCCGGGCCACTGCCGCGCCGCGTTCCACGCCGGCCACCCGTACCACTGCCGGGGTCGCCGTCATGGCCGCGGCGCTGCTGGCCGCCGGTCTGTCGGCGAGCAGCGCGAGCGCCACCGGCAGCGCGGCGGGCGATCACGCACGCAAGGCGTCGGCGGCGGCCGTCCCCACATGCAAGCTCGGCGGACTCAAGGTGACGCTGGACGACGGCGGCGTCGATCCCGGTGTTCGAAACGGCATGAGCCATGCGGGAATCTACCTCCGCTTCAAGAACACCACCGACCACACCTGCTTACTGCGTGGCTACCCGGGCCTGGGCCTGGAGCGCACGGACCACAAGGCGCTTGCCACCAAGGCCGAGTGGGGCTCGACCTGGTACGCCAAGGACCCGGGGAAGACCAATGTACGAGTAGAGTCCGGCGACTCGGCCTGGGCCGACCTGGCCTGGACGCAGTCGGGCACGGACGCGGTGCAGGCCGGATATCTGAAGGTCACGCCGCCTGCCGAAACCAAGTCCGCCACGCTGCGCTTCGACCGGCTCGTGGACTGGGGGCGCCTTCAGGTGACGTCACTGGCGGACCAGCCGCCGAAGATCGGCTGACGCCCCGGCAGGCGATGGGAACCCCGCCGGGGCCAGGCGTGCGCGGCCGTAGCCGAAAGGCTTCAGGCCAGCCCCGGAGCGGAGTCTCCCGACCCCGGCCCGGACCCGATTGTGGTTCCGATCAACCGATGTTGACGTCCACGCAGGCGTAGAAGGCGTTGGAGGTGTCGGCTATGTTCCACACCGCCAGCACCTTCTGCTTGCCGGACAGGTTGCCGAAGTCAACCTGATGGGTGACGGTCGAGCCGGGCTGGGCTCCGCCGTCGTCGAACTCCGCGATCTTCGATCCGCCGACGAAGTATTGCCAGGTGCTGGTGGAGTGCCGCGCAGTCAGCCGCCAGTTGAAGCTGGTGATCCGGTTGACGGGGGTTGCCTTCCAGCCCTTGCTGTCGTCGTCGAGGTTTGCGAAGGCGGCGTTGCCGCCACTGCAACTGCTCAGCCCCTTGGGGCCTTCGACGCTCTGCGGCTCGTGCTTGATGGGGCCGCAAGGTACCGTGCCGTCAGCACACTGCGCTTGCCGGCTCGGGGGCGAGGAGATGTAGCCGTGGGCACTGGCCGTGTTGGCGGGCAGGCTGATGGCGATGAGTGGGGCAATGACTGCCCCCATGGTGATGGCCAGCTTCTTCTTGCTGTTCATGGCAGCTCCTTCAGTGGGGGGCCTGCCGTGGGGGCAGGTGATGGCAGCAGGGCAACATGCGGCTGAGGCGGCTGACGCGTCGGCCGGAGGTGGGGATTCCGGCCCGTCAGCGGCCGTTCGGGAGGGGCCCGCGCCGACTGCTTGGCCTAGACCATACTGCTTGACGAGACATGGTCAACAGTTTTGTTCGATCCGAACTTCCTCGCGGCCTGCGGTCTCCTTCGGATGCGCTCGCCCCATGGCGTGCGGCAGCGACCTGACGCTTTGAGCCGGGGCCCCCTCCCCGCGGCAGGGCAAGGTCGTCAGGGCAAGGCGATGCCAGCCGGCCGGCGTTGCAGCGCTGCTTCACTCGTATGCACCTGAGCGGCCGGTCCGCGGGTCTGCCGCCGGGCCGGGTACCACACCTGCACACACCTGCATGGCCGTTTGTTAGCCGGCGGCGTCCGCGGGTACCCGCGCGCCACGGCTCGGCTCGCGGCCGTCATCGGTGTGCGGCCAAGGCCGGCTCGCGCCGACGCGTCAACCGGGTACGGCCACACCGGAGGTTTGCGATGAGTGAGATGAACGAGCAGACACCCTCCCAGGCCGAGGGCGAGCGAGACGATGACATCGAACGTGAAGTGACGCGGGGCCTCTCCGCCGACCGACCCGGTCGCGCGACGCCCCGAACGACTCCTTCGCAAGCTGAGGGCGATCGCGGAGACGAGCGGGACGAGTCAGGTTGACGGTGCCCAGGCCGACCGATTAGCCCTGTCCACGTACTCGACGGATGGCTCCAACTACCGGCAGATCCCCAACGCCGTGGTCATCCCGCGCACGGCGGAGGTGGCGCAGGAGACCGTGGCGGTGTGCCGGGAAACTGGGGGCGCCGTTGCTGTCGCGTGGTGGCGGCACGAGCCTGCCCCGGCGAGTGCTGCAACGCCGCCGTCGTGATGGACTGGAGCAAGCACTGCAACCGGCTGCTCTCGGTGGATGCCCGAAATCGGCGCTGCCCCGTTGAGCCGGGCGCGGAGGGGGTGTCGCTCTCATGCGGGCGTTCGTCGAGCGAGCTGCCGACCTGGTCGTGGCGCATGGGGGATCGCTGTCGGGCGAGCACGGCGATGGCCAGGGCCGCGGCGAGTTGCTGACGAAGATGTTCGGGCCCGAGCTGGTCCAGGCACCGCCCGGGCCGCGCGCCCTGCTCCCGCTGGCCATCCCCGGCGCCGCCATCGCGGCACTCGTACTGCGGGCGTACTGCGGGCCCGCACGCGGCATCCCCGCCGTACACGCCCGCGAGGCCCCCGCCACCGCTGAGCGCGGACCAGCGGCCACGGGCGTGCGCGGGCCAGCGCCCCGCGCTGCCCGCCGAGCCCACCCCGAGACAGGGCGCTGGACCCGGCGGCGGTCCACGTCACAGGCCAAGCCTGACCTTCGTACGCCCCGCACCGTTCCCCTGACTGGTGCTCTGCATCTCATCCGAAAGTGTGATCATCGCGGGCGTGCTGCGACCGCTGCCGCCAGCAGCTTCGTACGGTGCTGTCATCGGCTACCCACGGTGGGAGTGGACGCTCCGTCACGACCCGGGTCCCGAGGGGCCGCCTCCGGCGTCGGGCGACGGTGGCTCCCAGGCGGCGATCGGCATCGCATGCAGCGAAGGAGAGTGGCGTGACTCAGACGGGTAGCCGAGTCGGCGTATGGCTGATCGGCGCGCGGGGCGCGGTGGCCACCACGGCGGTGGTCGGCGCGTCGGCGATGTGCGCGGGGCTGGCCGAGCCGACGGGGTGCGTCACCGCACGCGCAGAGTTTCCGGACGAGCACCTGCCGCCGCTGAACACCCTGGTGTTCGGCGGACACGACCTGCCTGGCCCCGCGCTGATCGAGCGTGCGCAAGCACTGGTGCGCGACCGGGCACTGCCGGCCCAACTGCTGGAGCCGTGCGAAAAGGACCTGACCGCCGCCGAACAGGAGATCCGCGAGGGCTACGCCGGCCCCATGGGCGGCCCCCGGTTCACCGCGGGCACCTCCCAGGCCGAAGTGGCGGGCGCACTGGCGGCCGACATCGACGACTTCCGGCGCCGGCTCGGCCTGGCGAGGGTCGTGGTGGTCCACGTCGCTTCCACCGAGCCGCCCGTGCCTCCCCGGGCCGAGCACAACGACCTTGAGGCCCTGGAACGCGCCCTGCCATCGGTGACCGACCTGCTGCCACCCAGCTCCCTGTACGCGTACGCCGCCCTCATGGCCGGATGTCCTTACATCGACTTCACACCCTCGCCCGGTGCCCGGCTGCCCGCGCTCACCGCGCTGGCCCGCCGGCGCGAACTGCCCCTTGCGGGCAGCGACGCCAAGACGGGCGAGACACTGCTACAGACGGCCCTGGCGCCGATGTTCGCCGCCCGCAATCTACGGGTGCGCGCCTGGTCGGGTACGAACTTGCTGGGCGGCGGCGACGGCGCGACGCTGGCGGCACCGGGACCGGCGGCCAGCAAGACGTTGTCCAAGCGTCGCACCCTTCAGCAAATGGTGGGCGACGACATCGAGGGCACCGTGCGGATCGACTGCGTCCCCGCCCTGGGTACGTGGAAGACCGCATGGGACCACGTGGCGTTTGACGGCTTCCTCGGCGTACGGATGAGCATGCAGTTCACATGGCAGGGCTGTGACTGCGCGCTGGCCGCGCCCCTGGTCCTCGACCTCGCCCGGCTGACGGCCGCCGCACACGCCGCGGGCCTGGCCGGACCGCTGGCGCCGCTCGCCTTCTTCTTCAAGGACCCCGTGGACCGGCCGCCGGCCGACCTCGCCGACCAGTACCGGGACCTGCGGGCCTTCGCCACGGCGCTGCACGCGCGGTGAGCGCCGTGGCGAAGCAGCCGACGAGTGCGCGCCCCTGCTGGCTGCCGACCGCCGGGGCGGTCGCCCAACTGGTTCGCGCCCCGGCCGCGCTCACCACTCCCGGCGACACCCTGGCCGGCGCCGCTGCTGCCGGTCGGGCCTGTACCAGCAAAACACCGCTGCTGTGCTTGTCCTCGGCCTGCCTGTACTGGGCCGGCATGGCGCTCAACGATTACGCGGACCGCGAGGCGGATGCCGCCGAGCGCCCAGAGCGCCCCATTCCGTCCGGTCGGATCAAACCCGCCTTCGCCCTGGCGTTGGCCACCACACTGACGGCGACCGGACTGGCATTGGCCCAAGCCGGCGGCGGCGCCCGGGCCGTAGCGGTCGCCGCACCGCTCGCCGGCACGGTGTGGGTCTACGACCTGGCCACCAAGTCCCACCCGCTGGCCGGGCCACTCACCATGGCCGCCGCCCGGGCCCTGGACGTCCTGCTGGGCGCGGGCTACGGGCGGCTGCGTACCGCTGCGCCCGCCGCCGCTCTCCTTGGCGCCCACACCCTTGTCGTCTGTGCCCTCAGCCGGCACGAGGTGCACGGCATGGCGAGCCCGCCGCTGGCCACCGTGGTGTGCACCGGCGCCGTGGCGGCCCTGGCCGGCCGACCGAGCGGGGCAGGGCCGGGCGGCGACGGGCATCGGACGCTGGGGCTGGCCGCGCTGGCCGTGTACGCGGCTGGGTTCGCCGGAGCGCAGGCCATCGTGGTCCGGCGGGACCCACGCAGTGTGCGCCGCGCCGTCACGGCCGGCATCCTGGGCACCCTTCCGCTGCAAGCCGCGTGTTCGGCCCGGGCCGGCCGGGCGCCCGCAGCGGCGGCGCTGCTGGCCGCGGTGCCACTGGTGTGGGCCCTGTCCCGGCAGGTGTCGCCGACATGACGTACACCGCGCGGGAGACGGGCGGCCCCCAGCCGGTCGCCACAGCAGGCGCGAACCCCGGGTCGGCGGAGCCGGACACGAGCGGTGCGACAGCCGTAAGGGCGGACAGTGTCGCGGTGGCGGGTGCGGACGGTGTCGCGGTGGCAGGTGCGGACGGTGTCGCGATGGCAGGTACGGACGGTGTCGCGATGGCAGCGGGGACCGTGCCCGGGGCTTCCGAGGCCGTGCGACGGCCGGTGCGGCTGCGCTTTGGATACGGCACCAATGGCTTTGCCGGCCACCGGCTGACCGACGCCCTGATGGTCCTGGCCGACATCGGCTACGACGGCGTGGCCCTGACGCTCGACCATTGCCACCTCGACCCGTTCGCCCCCCAACTCGCCCGCCGTACCGCCGCACTGGCCCGCCAACTGGCGGGCCTTGGACTGGACACGGTGGTGGAGACCGGCGCCCGCTATTTGCTCGACCCGCACCGTAAGCACGCCCCCACCCTGCTTGACGACGCCCGGCAGCATCGGATCGAATATCTGACGCTGGCCGTGCGGGTCGCGGCCGACTTGGGCTCGCAGGCGGTTTCCCTGTGGAGCGGCATCCGGCCCGCCGCACTCGCGTGGCCGGTGGCCTGGGACCGGTTGGTGAGCGGCTGCGCCACAGTGGTCGAGGAGGCCGACCGCTATGGCGTGACGCTGGGCTTTGAACCCGAACCGGGCATGCTCGTGGACACTCTGGACGGCTACGACCGACTGTCCGGGCTACTTGGCCACCCCCCGTGCTTCGGGTTGACGCTGGATGTGGGCCACTGCCGGTGCCTGGAGAAGGCGACCGTGCGGGACTGCGTCCTGCGTGCGGGGCCGCGACTGGTCAACGTGCAGATCGAGGACATGCGCCGAGGCGTGCACGAACACCTGGAGTTCGGGGCCGGCGAGATCGAGTTCCCGCCGGTGCTTGTGGCTCTGCGGAGCACCGGTTACCGCGGGCTCGTCAGCGTCGAACTGCCACGGCACAGCCACGCCGCGCCGCATACCGCCGCGGCGTCCCTCGCGTTCCTGCGGGCCGCCGCGACGGCCCCGCACACCGGGAGCCCTGCATGAACCTCGCCGCAGCCGCCATCGCCCCCCTGACCAGCACCACCGACGCTGCCTTCACCGATGCTGCCTTCACCGACGCCGCCGGTACCCATGGTGCCGTCACCAATGCCGCCGACGTCAGCCTGCCCCTGCTGCGCTCCATCCTTCGCCACCGGCTCACCCCGCAAGCGGCGCGATGGCTCGCGGACGCCCTGGCCGAGGTGGCCGACGACCCGCGGGCGATGCTGCGGCGACGGTTCGCCGAGGTGGGTCGCCGCTGCGGCCGTACGCTCCTCACTGATGTAGCGCCCGCGCAAGCGGCCGGCCCCGACACCCGCCGGGCCGCGTCCGCTCCAGATGTCGCATCCCCGCCAGACACCGCGCCCGCTGCCGTACTCGCTGCCGTGCCCGATGACATGCCGGCGGCTGTGCCTGGTGCCGTGCCCGCTGTCTGTCTGGTGTGGACCGTCGATGACGCGGTGCGCACCCTGCTCCTGGCCGCCGCGCCGGCGCCGGCCACCGCCTGGGCGCACTGGGTAGCCGAGCTCTACGCGGGCGGGGACGCCGCGGAACGGCGCGGCGTCCTGCGTGCCCTCGGCTCCCTCGGCCCACCCGCGCCAGCCCACCCGGAACACCCGAACGCCCCGAACAACCCGAACAACCCGAACGACCCGAACGTATTGAACGACCTGAACGAGCAGGGCCTGGCCCTGGTGACCGACGCGCTGCGCACGCACGACCCGCGCCTCGTGGCCGCAGCTCTCGGCCCTTACGCGGCCCGGCACCTGCCCACCCCCCGCTGGCGGCACGGCGTGCTCACCTGCCTGCACAGCGGCATCCCGCTGCGCGCCGTGGCCGACCTGACCCGCCGCGCCGACGCCGAACTGAGCCGCATGGCCGCCGCGTACGTCCGTGAGCGCCGCAGCGCCGGCCGTACGGTGCGCGCCGACGCGCTGTGGCTCGCCGACCCCACACCCGTCACCTGCCATCCCCCACCACTCGTCCCGGAGTGCTGATGCGCCTGTTCGACCCCCACATCCACATGACCTCACGGACGACCGCCGACTATGAGGCCATGCGCGCCGCCGGCGTGCGGGCCGTCGTGGAACCGGCGTTTTGGCTGGGCCAGCCGCGGACCGGGCCCACCAGCTTCGCCGACTACTTCGACTCGCTCCTGGGCTGGGAGCCCTTCCGCGCGGCCCAGTTCGGCATTCAGCACCACTGCGCGCTGGCCCTCAACCCCAAGGAGGCGAACGACCCCAGGTGCGCCGAGGTCCTCGACGTGTTGCCGCGCTACCTGGAGAAGGACGCCGTCGTCGCGGTCGGCGAGATCGGCTACGACGCGATCACCCCGCAAGAAGATGCGGCGCTGGCCACCCAGGTGGCCATGGCGATGGAGCACGCACTGCCCGCACTGGTCCACACCCCGCACCGTGACAAGGCCATCGGCACCCGCCGCACCCTCGCGGTGCTGCGCGAGGCGGGGATCGCACCCGAGACGGTGCTCATCGACCACCTCACCGAGCTGACCGTGGCCGAGGTCGCCGACACCGGCTGCTGGATGGGGTTCTCCATCTATCCGGACACCAAGATGGACCCGCACCGGATGGTGCACGTCCTCAAGCGGTACGGAACCGACCGCATGCTGGTCAACTCCGCCGCCGACTGGGGGCGCAGCGACCCGTTGGCGACCCGCCGCACGGCCGACGCGATGCTCGCCGCCGGGTTCACCACCGACCAGGTGGACCAGGTCCTGTGGCGCAACCCGGTGGCCTTCTACGGCCAAAGCGGCCGGCTCGACCTCCCCGAAGAGACAGCCAACTCGCCCCAGGAGAGCGCCTATCTCGGCAACTCCGTGCTGCGCGGCGGCGAATAGCCCCCACCCGCGACCCCGGGCGGCACCGGACCCCGGGTAGGAAGGAGACCGGCCGCGATGCGCCTACGCCACCCGGACGGGACCACCGTGCACCTCGCGTACTGCACCAATGTGCACCCCGCGGAAGACCTCGACGGCATCCTGCGCCAACTCGCCACCTACGCCGCGCCCGTCCGCGAGCGCCTCGGTGCCCCCGTCCTCGGCGTGGGCCTGTGGCTGCCGTACCAGGTGGTCGGCGAGTTGACGCACGACGCAGCGGCGCTTGACCGGCTGCGCGATGCCCTGTCCGCGCACGGACTCGAAGTCGTTACGCTCAATGGCTTCCCGTACGGCGGGTTCCATCAGCAGGTGGTCAAACGGGCCGTGTACATCCCGGATTGGAGCCACCCGGCGCGGCTGGCCTACACCCTCGACCTGGCGCACATCCTGGCCGCGCTGCTACCCGACGACGCCGCGCGCGGCAGCATCTCCACGCTGCCCCTCGGCTGGCGCACCAGTTGGACCCCGGCCCGCCACGATCGGGCGCTACGGGCGCTCGACACGCTCGCCGCAGGCCTGGCCGACCTGCGCCACCGCACCGGCCGCACGGTCCGCGTCGGCCTCGAACCGGAGCCCGGGTGTGAGGTCGGCACCGTACGCGACGCCTGCGCACGGCTCAACGATGTCGATGCGACCCACATCGGCGTGTGCCTTGACGCCTGCCATCTGGCCACCGACTTCGAGGACCCCGGCGAAGCGGCCCGGCACCTGGCCGCCGCCGGTCTGCCGGTGGTCAAGGCACAACTGTCGTGCGCCCTACAGGCCGACGCCCCAAACGACCCCGCCGTACGCCGGGCCTTGACCCGCTTCGCCGAACCTCGATACCTCCATCAAACCCGCGCCGGCACCGACGGCCCTCCCCGGCAGTGGGACGACCTCGATCAGGCGCTACGCACCCCCGTAGGCACCGACGCGCAGCCCCGCCAGCCGTGGCGGGTGCACTTCCACGTCCCCTTGCACGCTCCGCCCGAGCCGCCCCTGACCTCCACACGCCCGGTCCTGGACGACACCATCCGCACGCTGCTCGCAGGGCCGCACCCCCGCACCGACCACCTGGAGGTCGAGACGTACTGCTGGTCGGTGCTTCCCGGCGGGCACCGGCCACCCGACACCACCACCCTCGTCACGGGCATTGCGGCCGAACTCGCCTGGGCCCGCGACCATCTGATCGACGCCGGGCTGAAGGAGACCCTCGCATGACACCCCACCCCACGAGCCCCGCCGGCACCAGGCGTCACCGGTGACGGCCGCACCGCGCCCCCAACCCCTGCTCGTCCTCAACGTCGCCGGTCTCACCCCCCGCGCCCTGCGCCATATGCCGGCGCTCCGCGCGCTGGCCTGCGACACCGGCCACGGTGCGGCCCCGGCCGCCCGCCTTGACCCGGTCTTCCCCGCCCTGACCTGCTCAGTTCAGGCCAGTCTGGTCACCGGCCTGGCCCCGAGCCAGCACGGCATCGTGGGCAACGGCTGGTACTTCCGCGAGCTCGGCGAGGTACTGCTGTGGCGCCAACACAGCCGGCTGATCCAGGGCGAGAAGGTGTGGGAGACCGCACGACGACGCCACCCGGATTACCGCGTGGCCAATGTGTGCTGGTGGTACGCCATGGGCGCCGGCACCGACATCACCGTCACCCCGCGCCCCGTCTACCACGCAGATGGCCGCAAGTCGCCGGACTGCTACACCACCCCGCCGGCCCTGCACGACGAACTCACCCGACGTCTTGGGCCCTTCCCGCTGTTCGACTACTGGGGGCCGCGCGCGGGCTTGACGTCCACCCGGTGGATCACCGACGCCACCGCACACATCCTGCGCACCGCCGACCCGGACCTGACCCTGGCCTATCTGCCACACCTGGACTACGCACTACAACGCCACGGCCCTCTCGGCCCGCAGGCCGTCGCCGCGGCCACCGAACTCGACGCCACGATCGCCCCCTTGCTCGCCCTCGCCCGCGAGCGCGGGCGCACCGTGGTGGTGCTGTCCGAGTACGGCATCACCCCCGTAGACCACCCCGTCCATATCAACCGCGCGCTACGCGAGGCGGGCCTACTGAGCGTGTACGCGCAAGCAGGCATGGAGTACCTCGACCCCTGGACCTCTCGGGCCTTCGCCGTCGCCGATCACCAGGTCGCCCACATCTACGTGGCTGATCCACACGACGTCGCCCGGGTGCGGGAGGTGGTCACCGCACTGACTGGCGTGGAACACGTCCTCGGCCCGCACGACAAGGCCGCCCACGGCATCGACCACGAGCGGGCCGGCGAACTCATCGCCGTCGCCGAGCCGACCTCCTGGTTCACCTACTACTACTGGCTTGACGACGCGCGAGCCCCCGACTTCGCCCGCTGCGTGGACATCCACCGCAAGCCCGGCTACGACCCGGCGGAACTCTTCCTCGACCCCGGCGACCCGCTGGTCCGGCTCCGTGCCGCCGGCGCCCTGGCCCGCCGCAAGCTGGGGCTGCGCTCCACCCTGTCGGTGGTGCCGCTGGACCCCGGCTGTGTACGCGGTAGCCACGGCCGCCTCCCGGACACCGCTGACGACGCTCCCGTACTGCTGTGCTCCGAGCCCATCACCACGCCCGCGGCCCGCGACCGGTACGCCGCCACCGACCTGCCAGCCATCTTGCTGGCCCTCATGGACGCCACCGAGCCGCGGGCCGGCTTCGCGCGATGCACCACTCGCCCGCAAGCGCATGAAACGACCTCGCCGAACGGGTGATCGCGAGCCGAGGCCGAGGCAACTCGGTGTTCCGCAGGGGAGAAGGCTCGCAGACACACGGCGCACCGGCCGTGGACAACTAGCCGCAGCACGGGCCGGATGACCGGTCCCGTCCGCATACAGCCACCCGCACGCCGCCGCGGTGGGTGCCAAGAGCACCGGGAGAAGCCATGGTCGGAAACCTGACCGCCATCATCCAGGACCACCAGCCCGGCACCGCCGAGGCCGCAGCCCAGGCTGCCGCGGAAACCGCGCGCACGCCCGTGCTCGACATCACCCGAAAGCAACTCGACGAGATCCTCGACCTGCTCGGCGACAGCGACAGCATCCCCTTGAAGCTGGCCCTGCGTGGCACCGGCGAGACCGTCGCCACGCTGCGGCTCGAACGTGCCGCCCTCAACATCCCGCACTGATACGGCGACATAAGGCCCCATCTGCCGCACACCGAGATCACCCCGGAGAAAACTGTGAGCGTCCTCGCCGTACCACGTCTCTACTTCAACGGCGTCATGTCCAACAACCCGGCGACGGGCAACAACAACGACCAGTGGCCCGTCTACGACTTCCCGCACGCGGAACTGAACTGGGACTACCTCAACGAGCAGCAGAGTGGGATCACCCCGGAGAACGTCCGGGACACCTTCCCCGTATGGGCGCGCCAGCTACGCGACTACGTGGACGAGCGCGGGCGCAAGTGGCAGCAGTGCGCCGGCGAGTGGAACTACTACGGCGACATGGGCTGGGCACTACACCACAGAGACCTGGAGACGCGGGTCACCGGCACTCAGTTGGCCCACGGCACGGGGCCCGTCACCGACGACGAGCTGGTCAAGCAGAAGGCCGTGATCGACGTCGTCGGCGATCCCTTTCCAGGTAACACCTTCCACACCCCCGCCCGCGCGATCGACAACAACCCGGACGCGTTTTGGTGCACGAACTTCTATCTGAAGAAAATCCAGATCGGCACCGTGACAGCGCCCGAATGCTTTGTGACAGGCGAGGTGCAACCGGGCACCTATATGACCTCGCGGTGGCTGAATCTCCAGCGCAACCTCAATACCGATGGCATGCGCCAACTCGCCGGGGTCGGCGCAGCCATGCTCCAGGCATGTCTGCCCAAGGAGGAACTCCGCATCACCCAGGGCTCGTCCGTAGCGCTCCAGGCGCTCAAGGACAAGGTAGACAACGACAGCACCGTGCGGGGGCTGATGGTGCGCTGCGTGGTGTACCTGACCCACTATTTCAACCTCGATGGCTTCGAGGACTGCAACAAGATCCCGGACCTGGGCAACCGATTCACCGCCCAGTACTCGCGGCTGGTCCGACTGTGGAACGACGAACTGGAAGCGGGCAGGGTCCCCAGCCAGAACCCGACCGTCTCCAAGGTGGTCGGCACGGTCGGCCTCTGGCACCAGGGTGAGGACGTGACCTCGGGGCCCTGCGGCAGAGTGTTGTACCCGAAGAAGAAGTTTTTCGGCTGGGCCCCGCCGCCCAGTAAGCATGAGGACCCAGTGTCCGGCTGGCTCGGGTCGGCGATGGTCGAGTGCCACAAGGCGGCCGATGGCAAGCGTTACGCCGTCATCGACCTGGGCAGCACCATTCCGGAAACGGACGGCGACGCGCTGAAGGCGCAACTGAGCAAAAAGCGGCAGAATGACGCGGAACACGGCGCCCTCGAACTGGTCCTGTCCACCGGCGGAGACAAGCTACCCGCCATTCCCTATGGCCAATACGCCAAGGCGGCCTACGAGCGAACCAGCGGCATCGTCGAGCTACTGATCCCCGATGCCGTTACCGACAAAATGTTCAACGACGCGGATCTCAGCCTCAAGGCCGCGGCGATGCCGGTGGGCGACAGCGGTGACGTCCTGACGGAGCGGGCCACCGTCGTCGAAACCGACCAGCGCAGCACCTACCTGGACGGGGACAACGTCACGATCACCCTCCACGCCAGGACCAAGGGCGCCAAGCCCACCGAGCCGACCACGGTACGGGTCGCGCAGTACATGCCCGACCCGTATCCGCCCGGCGAGAGCACGGGCGGTTGGCACCTGGTGACCCTCGGCCGCGCCCTGTCCGACTACCCGCCGGCCGTCACCTTCGAGGGAGGCGACGCGACGAGCATGGAAGTCACCCTCACGGACGGCACCGGGTCCTTCCAGATCAACCGCATCGACGACGAACAGCCCGGCTGCCCCATCCTCGTCTTCTTCCCCGGGGAGACGAAGGTCGAGGACCTGCCGGAGGAGATCGGCCCGGTGCCCAGCACCGAAGGCGGCCTGTCCACCGCGTCCGCTTCCTTTTGCTGCGTACGCGTGCTGCCCCGCGACAAGCCCGTACCTACCGAGTTCCGTACCGCGGTCAACGCATGTACGACCGACTCGGCTCGCGAACACGTCGCGTGGAAGTTCCTGTACGACCGTGTGCTGTACGTCTACGACGTGGTCTATCCCGTCATGCGCTACGTCGCCGGCCTCGACCTCGGCGACAAGACCAGCGTGGACAAGAACATCGCGCAGATCGTGGAACTCGCGGACCCGGAACTGCGCAGCACGGACAACAGCACGCTCTACATGCCGTCCTCCCGCGAACTGTCGGAAGGCAAGTATCAGGTGATGAAGCTCTACCAGTGGCTGGTGGAAAACGGCTGGAAGAAGCTGCCGGGACAGTCCCTGTGACCCGACCAGGCGGCACCCCGCTGGGGACCATCATGGGGTCGCAGATCGTCGCCGCGTCCGTTGCCGATGGCCGGCAACTGCTGCGCGCACACGACGCGTTCGTCAACGCACTGAGCGGTTTCGACCGCCAGTCCCGTGTTGGCCTGCGCAGCTCATCCGTGACCGTCACCACGGAAATCTACCTGGACTATGTGGCCTCCCAGATCATGGCCTGGACCAAGGCGGAGACGGACGCGCTCCAGGGCATCGTCAAGGAGATCGACGGCAGGATCTCCGGGCGCTGGTCGTTCACGTTGCCGCCGGTGATCCACCTGGTGAAGACGACCGGGCAGGAGGAGGGCCGGGCCGCGTACACCCGGCACCTGGACACGATCGTGCTGCCGGCCGGCAAGGTGGACACCATCTTCGCCGTCTCCAGTGACAGCGATCCGCTGTTTCCCAGGAACAACACCGCCAGCCTGCGCGACATCCTGATTCACGAGCTGTTCCACCTGGTGAGCAAGAACAACGCCAAGCAGCGGAAAGCGCTGTACGAGCTGATCGGCTACCGGCAACTCGACCGACCGGTCGCTCTGCCTGATGTGCCCTGGCCGAAGAACACCTCTTCCGCCAGGATGCCGGACCTGAAGATCACCAATCCGGATGCGCCCCTCCTCGACGCCCTGTTCACTTTCTCCTTCCCGAACATGGAACCACCGCCCTGGCCCACCCGCGACGTGGTGCCGATCCTGATGGCGAACGGCCCGTATGACGGAGGGGTGTTCTTCGCCTACCTGGAGTGGCTCTTTTTGGAGGTCACGGAAGAAGGCGGCGAGTGGAAGCCGGTTCTGGACGGGGAGGGGCGCCCCGTCACCTACCGAGCCGCCCCACCGGGCGACGAATGGCGGGACTACCTGGAGGAGCAGTACCTGAACACGATCGGGCGCAACACCGCCTCGGAACTGTTCCACCCCGACGAGATCATCGCCCAAAACTTCGTGTTCTCCGCGTTGCTGCCCTCCTCCGACCTGCTGTCCCGGATCAGTGAATCCCTCGGCCGGCCTCCTGCCACCGTGCCCAGCCCAAGCTAAGGAGCCAAAGAGCCATGACCCAGAGCCTCGTGAGGCAAGACATCGAAGAGCGCGACGCCGCTGGCGTACCGGAGATCAAAACGATGGCGGAGCTGCGAAGTGCTCTCCAGGCCGCCATGACCCTGGAATACACCACGATTCCCGCCTACCTCAGTGGCCTGTGGACCATTCCGGACCGCAAGGGGAAATACCAGGGACTCGCCAACATCCTGCAACAGATCGTCATCTGCGAGATGCGGCACTTGAGTATCGCCGCTAATGTGCTGATCGCCGTAGGCGGATTCGCCGACGTGCGCAGCGCAGCGGCCCCTACCTACCCGAGGCTGTTGCCCGCCGGCTTTGAACAGCTCAAGAAGATTCCGCTGCTCAACTACGGGGAAGCGTACGCGAAGCTGGGCGTCTTCATCGAGCAGCCGGAGAACCCGTGCGAGGACTGGATTCGCGGGGACGTGAACACCTCGGAAGTGAATGTGGCCGCCGGGGCCGCCCCCACCGAGGGGGTCACCTACGTACGGCTGGGCAAGAATGGGCCGCTGATGCCCTTTGTGCTAGCCCCCTACCCGTCCATCGGGGCGTTCTACACCGAGGTCAAGAAGGGAATCACCGCACTGGTCGCCCAGTATGGCAACGACTATGTATTCCCGAACAAGGGGTCGCTCGGCAACCAGTACCTCTACTTCGGTGGCCAGGACTACATCGGCGTGTCGGACGAGAACAGCGCTCTCGCCCTGCTGTCGGACGTCATCGACGAGGGGGAGGGGGACGATGGAAAGATGTGGGACGAGAACGGCGACATCTCCCATTACTTCGCCTTCCTCGGCCTGAGCGATCACAAGAAGTTCGTCGAAGGAGACGTGGAGTGCAACCCCACCGGCCACCTCGATATCCCCACGGACAGCGAGGTCACCCAGATCGTGCCGGACCCGAGAATGTATCTCTACGAGCTAGGCACGCCAGCGTACGAGCGCGCCGATGAATTCAACACGCTGTACGCCGCGTTGGTGGACAATCTGCATATCGGCTTCAACGGGTGCCCCGGCCAGGTGGACTACGCCATTGGTCAAATGAACCTGCTGGAAGCGCGGGCCGCAGAGATCTACAAGTGCACCGTGCGGGTGGGCGGGAAGGAGTACCGGGCAGCTCCCACCTTTGAGTTGCCGCCTTATGTGTCTCCACTCTTGGCAGACGCCGTACGTGGGTGAAGCCGCGCACCCTCGACGAATGGGCGTCTCGGCGGCGCTCAGAGCCGGGGTGTCACATAGCGTTGCCGTGGGGTTCGCAGAGTTCGGTTACCGTCCCGGCGGTGACAGTCAATCGACGAAGATTCCTCAGTGCCGCTTCCGCCGGGTTGGTCGGGCCCGCGCTCGTCAGCCCCCTCGCGAGTGCGGCCCCGGGCGCCGCATCCGACCCAGCGCAGGCCAGGGCCCAGACCGTGCTGGCCTACTTCACCGACGTCCACGTCGATCCGCAGAACCCGACAAAGGTGGCCAGGGCGCGCGCCGCTGTCGAGGCGCTCGTGGAGCTCGACCCGGACGCGATCTTGCACGGGGGCGACCTCACCGAATACGGCAGTGTCCGTGAGCACCAGACCTGGGTTGACCTTCTGCCTGCCGCGCTGCGCTCGCGCGTCCACCATGTGCCCGGCAACCATGAGAGCCGCTGGGACGCGTCGGCGTACGAGAACTATGAGCAGTTCCACGGTGCCCGCAACCACTCGTTCGACGTGGGTGGGCTGCATGTGGTCATGACCGACCCGACCATGGCCCAGCAGGAACTCGCCCACTACGACCGCAGTGACCTGGCATGGCTGCGCCGTGATCTCGCCCGGGCCGGCAGCAAGCCGAAGTTGGTCGTGGGACATTACCCGGTCGGCGACTCGTACTACCTCGTCAACAACGCCGAGGATTTCCTGGATGTCCTGTCCGACGCGGGCGTTGCCGGCTTCCTGTGTGGGCACACCCATCGCGAACACGTCAGCGAGGTCAACGGGCTGACCCAGATCGTCGGGGCGGCCAACGCGAACGAACCCGGCTTCTACACCCTGACCCGGCGTCGCAGTGCCCACGCGGACACCCTGACGGTGGAGCGGGTCGTCGTCGCCGACCCCGCGAAGCCGGGTAGCACCGGCAGTCGTCGCGAACTCACCACGATCGACCTCGCCCCGCGCCGGCACGGCAACACCGCACTGCGGCCACTGGCGGTGAGCGCGACCGTGAGCGGAAACCAGGTGCAGGTACGGGCGCGGCTGTCCCGGCACGCCCCCGCGGCGCGGGTGGACGCTGCGATCTACAACTACAAGAAAGTGGGCGGCAGTTACGACGACCCGTGGCAGCAACTGACCGCGAGCGGCACACGATGGGAGGGCAGCCTGACCCTGGCCAACGTAGTGCCGGGCGAGCATCGGGTGATCGTACGCGTCGTCGGAGCCGATGGGACGGTGTGGCGTGAACTGGTGCCGTTCGAGGTCGCCGGGTTCCGGCCGCTGTGGACCGCGGACCTGGGCGGCGTCGTCCAGGCCGGTCTGGTGGAGTTCGACGGCCTGGTCGTCGCGGCATCCTCGGCCGGCGCGATACGCGGGCTGCGTCCGCGGGGCAGCAGGGCCACCACCGTTTGGTCGCGCACCATCGGGCCAGTCCATACGAATCTTGCGCTCAGCCGTGAGCTCGGGCGGGTGTTCGCGCCGTCCAGCGACCACCACGTGTACGGGCTGAGCGCCGCCACGGGCAAGGTGGCGTGGAAGACCGACCTGGGTGATCCGGTGATGTCGGACCTCACCGTGGCCGAGGTTGCGGGCAAGCCGGTCGTGCTGGCCGCCGCCAGGCGCACGTTCGCCTGCATCGATGCGGCCAGCGGCGCGGTGCTGTGGCGGCACACCCTGCCGCAGATCACCTGCGGCGCGGCAGCCTGCGATGGCGAGCGCGTCTATCTCGGCGACGGCGACGGCAACGCCTGGGCGCTGGACGCCCGTACCGGCGCACCGGTGTGGACGACCGACCAGACGCCCACCGGCGGCACGTACTCCCGGCTGATCTACGGCCCCTGGGACAGCCAGGTCATGCTGCCCGATGACCTCGTCCTGGTCTCGACCGTTTTGCAGACCCGGGCCTTGCACCGGGTGACCGGGGGCACCGCCTGGGAGATCAAGGGCAGCTACCGGCACACCGCCCCGGTGTGGTCGGGGGAGTACCTGCTCTATCCGGAGGAGAACGGCACCGTACGCCTGGTGGACCCGGCCGATGGCTCGGTGCACGGCCAAACCTCCACGGTGCCGCAACTCGCCAACGCCGGCGTCGTCCTGACCGGCACCGATGCGGTGGTCACCGGGCACGGCGGTCTCGTCTACAGCGTGGACACCGCGACCATGACCTCGCGCGTACGCGGACAGATCTCCCGGGACTACGTGTTCTCCACCCCGGTGGCCGCGGACCGCGGCAAGGTCTATGTGGTGGGCACCATGGGTGGTGAACTTCGCGGCTACGCGTATCCGGCCACGCGCTAGCGACGCCGACCCGGATCGCCCGCTGTCTCCTTCGCATGAGCGGCGCACGCCGCCGGCCAGCCCTATGCCGGCGGCGTGCGCCTGGCCGCGCTCCGCATGACCCCCGCGGCCTTTGGCTGCACCATGGAAGGTGTGCTCCCGACACGCGGGACGAGGGCCACCTCCTCAGCGAGCTGCCCCCGTGAGCACCCGGCCGAAGCCGCCGTCCACCCCCCGGCATGCCGACCGTGGGGCGCCGACCAGTTGGCACCGGAACACGCCGCGGTCGTGCTGATGAGCGGCATCTTGGCCGCAACGAGCGAGAGGACCTTCCCATGGCGAAGAACAAGAAACTGCGCAAGGGCGACGAGGTCACCTGGAGCAGTCACGGGCAGGAGGTTTCCGGCACGGTACGGAAGAAGATCACGGAACGGACGAAGGCGGCCGGCCGTACGGTCGCGGCGTCCAAGGACGAGCCGCAGTACGAGGTCGAGAGCGACAAGTCCGGCCGCCACGCGGTCCACAAGCCCGAGTCCCTGCACCCGAAGGACGGGAACGCGTGAGCGGCGGGGCCGACCCGCAGCGGAAGGAGGCGGTGAAGCAGTTCGGCGAGGCCGTCAACATGACGGCGGGAGAGATGGAGAAGTGGCTGGGGACGGACGAGTCGCGCAGCGCTGGGCAGTCCGATGGCTCGAAAGAGAGCGTGGGCCACGCCTCGGGACGCCGCATCGTGCATCTGCTGCGCACCAAGGAAGCCGACCTCACCGACGATGACATCGCGCACCTGCGCAAGGTCGTCGGATACGTGCACCGGCACCTGGCGCAGCGGCCCCAGGGCGATATCTCCGACACTCGGTGGCGGTACTCACTGATGAACTGGGGGCATGACCCCGCCAAGTGAGCAGCGCCGTACTCACATGACGGACCTGCGTCAGCAGGGTTCTGCCACCACGTCTCGTGCCGTGCGTATGTCCGATGGATGCCTGCGGTAGGTCGCAGTGGGGTAAGCGACAGAACACATACCCGCCCTTTCATCAAAGAGGTGTAACCGTGTTGACGCCGGACCCACGCGAAGTGAGAACTCTGCTCGCCCGTTACGCGACCGTGCGCATCGAACACGCACACCGGAGCACGCCGGCCTCGCAGCGCAAGCTGGCAGACGTGACGTACACCCTGTGTGTCACGACGGGGGCCCGCTCCATCGGTGACGCCCTGGCCGCTGCGGATGCGGTACTGGCGCAGTCGCAGCGCCTTGGGGACGCTCCGGTAGCTCCGGTAGCTCCGGTAGCTCCGGTAGCTCCGGTAGCGCCCACCGAGCCCGGCCCTGCCCGGGCGGCCTGAGCTCGCTTGTTTGCCGCGCGTGCCGAGCAGACTTCGACCAGCAGCGGCGGCTCCACCGGCACATAGGCCGGACAGCGCCAGCAGTACGCGACGCGCCGATCGCCTCACCGCTCACGGCTAGGTGCCGCCGTTGACGAAGCGGCCACCGGCCACCGGCCACCGAGCCCCGGGCGCAGCCCCGGGGCTCGGCACCACCCCGGCCCCGCCAGGGGTCGCTGCGGGGGTGGATGCCAGCCCCTGGCCCCATGCCCATGCGGTCCTACTCGGACTCCGGCACCGGTCGGTGCAGCAGATACCCGGCGACGGACGCGGCCAGCACCACCACGCACAGCGAGAACACCAGCCCCGCGTTCCGCAGCCCCAGCGGCAGCGTGAGCGCGCCCACCCCCACCACGGGCAGTGAGATTCCGCCGTAGGCCACCACGAAGAATCCCGAAATGGTCCGCCCCCGGTGCTCAGGTGGCGCTGCGTCGCTCACCGCCGTCAACGCGCCCCGAAACGCCATCCCCTGGCCGAGCCCGCCCGCCACCGCGCCTGCCACCAGCAGCAGGAGCGAATGCGCCAGCAGCGAGAGCGCCACCAACACCAGGCCCACCACGAGGGTCAAGCACCCCGTGGGCAACGCCCGCCGCACGCCGAGGCGCGGCATCAGTGTTTGGCCTGCCACGGACGCGGCGAAGACGGTGAAGACGACAGCCCCGGTGACCGCGAGGTTGCGCACCCCCAATGTTTGGCTGGCGAAGCTGGGTGCCACCGCGGTGAACAGCCCCATCAAGGCGAACGCCGCGAAGGCGGCCAGCGCGGACGGTACGAACACCGCTCGTGCCTCGGGCGGCACGCCCATCCCCTGAGGGCGTAGCCGTGGCCGCGAAGTGGGTGGGGTCACCGTCTCCGGAAGGGCCCAGCACACGATGAACGCCGCGATGACCAGCGCCAGGTGGACGAGGAAGGGAAGCCGCAGTGGCCATGGCGCGTACTGCGCCAACGCCCCGGCCAGCAGTGGGCCGCAACCGAGGCCGCCCATGTTCGCCGCCGTGGCGGCGAGCCCCGCCCGTGCCCTGCGCCCCTGTGGGGCCAGTTCCAGCACCACGGCCGTACCGGCCCCGCTGAACAACCCGGCGGAGAAGCCCGACAACACCCGCCCCACGAACAGCAGGGGTAGTCCGCCCTCCACCACGAAGCACACCGCACTCGCCGCGGACAGCCCCAGGCCGGCCAGCAACACGGGGCGTCGGCCCAGGACGTCGGAGAAGTCCCCGGCGACCAGCAGGGCGACGATCACTCCCACCGCGTACGCGGCGAAGACCACCGTGACGACCAGTTCCGAGAAGCCGATTTCCTGCTGGTAGAGCCCGTACAACGGGGTGGGCACGGTGGTGCCCGCCATGGCCACGGCGAAGACCACCGCCGCCGCGAGGTACCACGGCGGCCTGCGGTGGTGTCCACCTCCCGTGTCACCTACGCCCCGTGCGCCTTGTGCGCCCCACAGGTTTTTGACCATGAGGCGTCTATGCCCGATGCCGGCCGATGAAATGGGCGGTTTGTCCAAAAAGATCGCGGGTAGTCGCATCTCAAGGCACCGAATGGAGCAGTCTGCGGCGGCTTCGCCCGTTCGTTCGAGCCACGCCGCCGGCTCCGTATCACCACTCGCCCGGCCTGCGAGGGCCCGGCCCAGGAAGTGAGGGGACGGCTGTCGTGCAGTGGTACCCGCTACGGCTGACCACCCCGATCAAGCAGCACATCTTCGGCGGCCGGGCCATCGCGCAGCGCTGGGGCCGCTCAGGGCTGCCGGACGGGCGCGTCGCGGAGACCTGGGAGGTCAGCGACGTCGATGGCGACGAAGCGGCCGTGGTGGACGGCCCACTGAGCGGGCGGCCGTTGCGGGAACTGGTGCGTGAGGCACCGGCGGAACTCGTTGGCCGGGGCTGGTCGGGGACGCGGTTTCCGATGCTGACCAAATACATCGACGCCGCCGGGGCGTTGCCGGTGCACCTGCACGCCGATGACGAGGACGCTCGCCGGTTCGAGCAGCAGACCAACGGTAAGACCGAGGCATGGCACATCCTCGATGCTGCTCCCGGCGCCACCGCGTTGGTTGGCGTACGCCCCGGCATCGACCGCGAGGCCCTGCGCCGCGCCCTGCTCGACCAGGACTTCGATGCGGTCATGCGCCGGCTGCCGCTACGCGCGGGCCAAACCCTCTACGTGCCCGGCGGAACGCTGCACAGCTTCGGCCCGGACACGCTCATCTACGAGATCGAGCAGACCTCCGACATCCAACAGCACGCCATGACGTGGCGGATGGAAGATGGCTCGCCGCTGGACGAGACGCAGCGGCGGGCCAACATCGACAGACTGCTGGTGGAGTGGAAGCCGGCATGCCGGCCTGTCTTCCACCCTGGCCTGAGCCTGCCATCGAACGACGATACGCAACGGACCGTGCTGTGTGCCGGCCCCTACTTCGCGCTCGAACGCCACCAGGCGGGCTCCGCCGAGCAATTGGCCATTGACCTCGACACCGCCGTGATCCTCAGCAACGCGGGAGCTGCGGCCACGCTGACCGCGCCGCACGGCTGGTCTGGCACCCTCGATCGAGCTCGCACATTTCTGCTGCCCGCAGCCCTGGGGCGGGTGGAGATCGACGGGCCGGCCGACGTGCTGATCGGCTATCTACCCGATCTCGACCGCGACATCCGCGCCCCGCTGCTCGCCGCGGGGCATCGTGCGGCGGCGATCGCCTCACTCGGCGAGGGCCTTGGCAACCCGCACGCGGCGCCCGGGGGCGCCTGACGGACGCAGGGCAGACCAGTACAGCCAGCCGCATGCTGTTGTCGTAGCTGCTGGTTGCCGGTTGCCGACGTGCTGTGCGGGCCATCTCGTGAGAGCCAAGGGAATGGGCCGTGGCCCGTGTGCGCTGTTTACGGAGGGTGCTCGGTGTCGAGCCACCGACGCGCGCATGGCCGACCTGGCGCGCCACCGTGTCGTCGAGGCCGACGTAGCGACCTTCGAGGCATGGGGCCCGGCCGGCCGGACGTTCGATGCGGTCGTGGCCGGCCAGGCATGGCATTGGATAGACCCGGCTGCGGGTACGGCCAAGGTCGCACTGGCACTGCGCCCCGGCGGCCAACTCGCCGTGTTGTGGAACGTGTTCCGTCTGCCGGTCACCGTTGCGGAAGCCTGCGCCGCGGTCTACCGCCGGGTCATGCCCGATGCGCCGGTCAATCTCCCTGCGCTGACGCAGGAGGCCAAGGTCATGGACGCGTACCAGGCGCTGGTCACCAAGACCGCCGACGCGATCCAAGGTGCGGGCGGATTCAGCACCCCACAGCAGTGACGGTACGACTGGGAGCACACCTACACCCGGGACGCGTGGCTGGAACAACTGCCCACCCACGGAACCCTCACCCACGTCCCGCCTCACACGCTGGCGTCGATACTGGAGGGCGTCGGGGCCGCTATCGACGCGGTGGGCGGCAGCTTCACGACGCACTACGCCACGATGGCGATCACCGCTGCACGAGCCAGCGTCAGCCGCGCGGAGTCATCTCCTGCGAGCCATAGCGGGCAGTAACTTCCTTGGAGAGCAGAGCCCAGTAGCGGTCACCGAATGACCAATGCCACCACTCCGTTGGGTAGTTGACCAGGCCGGCGCAGGTGAGCGCCGTACCCAGCACCTCCCGGTTGGCCCGAGCCTCCTCGCTGATGTTGCCGGCATGGGTGTAACAGGCGCCGTCGCTCTCCTCGGGGTTCGCGTTCATCCGCGTGCCCAAATCCAACTCGCGCCCACCACTGTCGGCCAGCGTGAGGTCAACGGCCGCGCCGGCACTGTGCGGGGCGATATCGGGCGGCGACACATACCGGCTCGCCGCCGCGAACACCTGCTCCTCGGGCCATTCGCGGTGGCCGGCCCGTAGCTGGCCGGCGTACTCCTCGAAGTAGGTGCGCTGGAGGGACGGCGGCCGGTACCCCTCGACGAACAGCAGCCGCAGGCCCTGCGGAAGCATCGCCTGGGCCGTGAGCAGCCGTTCCAGTACGCCTTCCCGCACGTACGCGAACGCGCCTGACGGGTCCTGCCTGCGCACATCGACGAGCAGCGAGCCGCCGAGGCGGACGTCTACGAGACGTTCACCGCAATCCACCACAGGTATGGCGGCGACCTTCGGGTCCGACATCAAAGTTATTTCACTCACGGTGCCATCATCGCGCACGACTTTCCGACGAACCTCCCTGGCCAAGGCTGGGACCAGGGCTGGGACCAGGCCACAGCTAGGACCACGGCCCCCGGACTTGGGCCTCGGCTGACAGGCATGGGGAGCCGGTGGCCATGCCACGGCGGTCTGGTCGTCGCAGGTGGTCAGGGGTGGTCAGGGTGGGGGCGAAGGCGCGGGCGAGCGTGCGCAGCAGGGGGGAGCGCCCTGCTGTGGGGACGGTCAGCAGGGGATGGCCGCGCACCTGCCAGGTGGCCAAAAGGACGTTGGCGGCTTGGAGACCGGTGGTGGCGGCGCGTTCCATCAAGGCGACGGGCGCAGCGGTTCGTACGAGGTCTCCGGCGAGGACCAGCCGAGGGTGCGGGGTGTGCACGGTGGGGCGGTCGGCGTGGGTGCCGGGGGCGAACAGGGGGCAGTCGGCGTGCCACTCGTGCCGCTCGTCGATGGCCACCGCGCCCGCGGTTTCGGGATAGATACGGGCGAGCTCGCTCCGTAGCCGATGCTGCACGCCCACGCGGTCGGCGTCCGCATCGACGGCGTAGGCGTGCAACTCCACGACGCTGCCGCCTGATTGGCGGGCCCAGCGTGCGGCCTGGCCCTCGTAGCGGCTCAGGATGCTGATGTTGTCGAGCGGACCGTATCCGCTGGTGCCCAAGAACGCGGGGCGGTGTGGCGCGACGGGGCGGTCCAGCCAGTAGCGGGACACCAGGAAGGGCGGGGCCTGGCGCAGGGCATCGATCCGCTTGCGCCACCTGGGGCCACCCAGCTTCGGGGAGGCCGCGGCGAGCGCCCGCAGGCCGCCGGTGTCCAATGCCAGGACCACCGCGTCGTAGCGCTCTTCGCGCACCCGCCCGCAGGCGTCGGTGGTGGTGAGCGCGAAGTTGCCCCCGCGCGCTTCCAGATGCTCGGCCCGAGTGCGGGTGCGCACCCGAGCACCGAGGCGGTCGAGCCGGGCGGCGAGCGGGTCCCATAGCGCGGTGGGGAAGGGCTCGGCGGGTACGTCGAACAGCAAGCCCTCGGCTGAGCCGAGGAAGTAGATGTGGAACATCAGCGCCAGCTCGGCGGCCGACAGCTCACGAGGGTCGGCGAAGAAGCTACGGGAGAACACCTCGAAGGCCAAGTGCCGGGCCGGGGGCGGAAACCGCACGGCGTTGAGGAAGTCGTGCGCACTGAGGTGGTCGAGCCGCCCGTACACGTTGCTGGCCTGCACATCCAGCAGGTGCAGGGCGGCGCGCGGGTTCATGCCCGACATGCCCGCTGCGGTGAAGGTCGGGCTGGTCGCGGCGAAGGCGAGCACGTTCCATGGCGGGGTACGCGGCAGTTGCGCGAAGCGATCGCGGTGGCCGGCCGCGTGGTGGAGCGGGTAGTCCGGCAGCCCGACCAAGCCGGTCAGGGCCGGATCGGTGCGCCGCAGCAGGTTGCGCAGGTTGTAATACTGCCGAAAGAAGGCGTGGAAACCGCGGCTCATGGTGGCCTCGGTGCCATCGGCCAACCGTGTCGTCCAGCCGCTGACGCGTCCACCGAGCACCGCCTGCTGCTCCAGGAGATCGACTCGCATGCCGCGTTCGGCCAGCGCGGTGGCGGCGGCCAGCCCTGCGATGCCGCCGCCGACGACGGCGGTGCGCGCTGCGGGGTCGGTCAGCTGGGGCGCGCCGGGGGGCGCGGGCCAGTAGGTGGCGCGCCGGTCGCGGGCCAGTCGGGTCGTGCGACGGCGGTTCACGGGTGCGCCTTTCGCTGGGCGGCATGCGGGAAAGCCTCTTGGCCCTGGCCCTGGTCTTCGGCGGCTTGGCGGGGCAGGAAGGGCAGTTCGAGCAGCGATCGGGTCATCGGCCACAGGGGACAGTGCAGGCCGAGCGCGACGTCCTGGACCAGTGAGGAGGTGCCGTTGAGGAAGCCGAGAACACGCGGCAGGGGGTTGCTGTCAAACAGCCGAGTGAAGAACGCGCCGCCATCGACGCGGCCGGTGGCGAGCGCCCGGAGCAATGCCGCGTCCATGGCCAGGTGGCGGCGCGGGTGCGGTCGCGGCGGCAGCGGAGGGGCGCCCGCGCTGCGGGCGGTGGCGATGGCCGCGGCCTGGCGTTGGATGGTGGCGAAGGCGTAGCCGGTGGCGGGCCGGACGGCGCCGCCGGCGGCGCCGATGGTGAAGACGCGGGCACCGCGCCGGCGAGGGAAGTGGGCGTCGGTCATGGGGATGACGCCCTGCTCGCAGCCGGTGACGGTGAAGGCGCCCAGCGGCCTGACGCGGCGTGTGTAGTGCTCCAGCGCGGCCTGGTAGCCGTCGTCGCTCAGTACACGTGGGGAGAACTCGGTGTACTCCACCAGCGCCCGGCGGCGGGTGAAGGGCAGCACATAGGCAAAGGACAGGCCCCGGGCCGGCTGGGGCGTACGAAAGTCCATCAATTCGGCTACCCCTGGGTCGAACCGATCCGACGCGGTCCGTACGAACCAGCCGCGGAAGTGCTGGAGCAATGTCGTACGCGCAGGCGGCAGGCCCTGGGGCGGGCGGGAGTCGAACACCCAGCGCCCGCGCACACACATCGGCTGTCCGGTGGCGTCGGTGCCGGTGACCTGAGCGCCATCAGGGCTGTCCACGATGCCGGTGACGGTGGCCGTCAGCAGGCGCACTCGCTCGTGCGAGGCCAACTCGGCGGTGACGGCGGGCAAAAAGTCATGGGAGCGGATCATCTTGTACCGGTGGCCCCGGCCGTCGCTCACTACCTCGCGGTGGGCCCCGCGCACCAGCACGCGGCCCCAGGAAGCGGAGACGTACGCATCGAGGTCGCCCTCGCCCCGCTCCCAAAAGCACCAGGTGCGGGGTGGGCTGCTCAGCGGCCCGGTCGGTGGCTCGATGACCGCGATCGACGGTACGGCCCGGCCGGGGCCTGCCGGCGCGGTCAGCCTCCTGGCCAGCGACAGCCCTGCCGCGCCGCCGCCGACCACCACGATGTCCACCTCGCTCACGTGCCCCTCCCGGCATCGACGCAGCGAAGACAAGCCCCACCGGCCGCGCCCGAACCGCCCTTGGGCCGGCCACCCGGCCGGCCGCGCGCACAGTGCGTGGCAGGTACGCGCCGGAGCGGGCCCGCGCCGCGCCGCGGCACCGCGACCTCTTGCGCACCGTCCTCGTACCGCGGCCCGCTGACGGCCGGCGCCGCGCTCCTCGCGGTCATGGCACGCCCGGCAACTGGCCGCGGCTACGTAGCTCCCAACGCCGCTGCGCATAGGCCATGTCATCGCGCCACAGCCGGGCCGCGGCCCGCCGCACCAGGGGCCGCAACAGCGGCGCCACCGCGCGCGCCACGGCGAACCCGGGCCGCTCGGAGGTGGCGACGACGGCCTCGATGACAGCGGTGCGCGGCTCGGTGGCACCGGGCGGCGTCAGCGGAGTGGCATGGGTCTCCACCACCGACGCCGCGCCCTCACCGTCGATGATCCGCATCACCAACGTGCGCGGTTCCGGCGCGGTGAACGACGCACGCACCGGTACGGCCGCTCGGGAGCCGACGCGATAGGCGACCTCGACCACGAACCGGTCGTCGCCCTTCGCATCGGGCTCCTCGACGACCGTCAGATGGCTGAAGGCGTAGGGGTGGAACCAGGCACCGTGCCAGGGGTCGAGCCGGTTGGCCAGTACGTCCTGCGGCTCGCACGCGCCCACGACCGTGGTGACCGCGTCCACCGCGGCCTCTGGGCGCGGGCGCTCGGGCAGTCGCGGCGCGGGTAGCGGCGGCTCACCGCCGATGTCGTCCAGCCGCACCCACACGAGCACGCCGTCGTCGTGCACTGGAAACGGCTCCCAACCGGGGCCGCCTTCTTCGGCCAGGGTGAGTCCGTGCCAGTGGCACACCAGCCGCCCCGCGATCACCGGACTGTGGCACAACGGGGCACCCAGGTGTGGGCAGGCGCCAGGTCCTGCGGTCACCTGCCCGGACTCCCGCCGCCAGGCGACGACCTCCGCACCGGCCACCGTGCGCCCGAACGGCCGCCCCGGCGGCAGCTCGCGGCTGGCCCCGAGGACGTACCAGTTGCCTGAAGGGCGGGCCAGGGCGCGACGCAGCGCCCCGGCGATCAGATGCGGCTTTGCGGCGCGCCACGTGGGGCTCTGCTCGCTCCACGGCGGGGCCGGCAGCAACCGCAGCGGAACCCGCCAGGGCTCGCCCCGCCTCATGCGGGGGCCCCCGCCCGTGTCGGTGGCCCACCGCCGGGGCCGAGTGCACCGCGCAGCCGCCCGGCTCCGATGGTGGCCAGGCCACCGAGCGCGATGGCCGCCCGGTGGCGGCGCGGCACGATGGCCCGGTGGTCGATGACGGCGTAGTCGGCGGCCTCGATACGCTGCAAAATCGCGTGGTACAGGATAAACGCGGTACGCACGCACGGGCGAGAGGCCGGATGCAGCATCGGCACCCCCTTGGCGGCGTGTCGATAGCTGCCGCGCGTGAGGTGAATCAACTCCCGCAGCGCGTCTCGTACTCGGTGATCGGTGTGGCCCGTCGCCCGGCACCACATCAGCAGCGCGCGGTCCACATCGTGCGCGGCCAGCAGATCGCGCGGCAGATAGACGCGGCCCCGGTCCAGGTCCTCGCCGACATCGCGCAGGAAGTTCGTGAGCTGAAAGGCCACTCCTAGCGACGCTGCATGAGGCGCCGCCTCCTCGCGCGGTACGACGGTGCCAAGGACGGGCAGCAGTTGCAGCCCGATGACGGCGGCCGAGCCGTGCATATACGTGCGCAGCGCCTGCCAGTTGGGGTAGTCCGTGACGTGCAGGTCCATGCGCATGGAGTGCATGAAGTCGGTGAAGTGCGCCGGCTCGATGCGGTACCGGCCGGCCGTGTCGGCGAGCGCGGCCACCACCGGATGATCGCTGCGCCCGGTGCGCAGCGCGCGGTCAACGGTGGCGGCCAACGCGTCCAAAGCCGCGGCCCGAGCGGTGACGTCCGTCGCGTCGTCCAGCGCGTCCACGATGTCATCGGCATGGCGGGCGAAGCCGTACAACGCGTGCACGGCGGGGCGCTGATGCGGCGTCAGTAGCCGGGTGGCGAGGAAGTAGGTGGCGCCACCGTGTGCGTTGATTTGGCGGCATCGGGTGTAGGCGGCGCGCAGGGCCGCATCGTGGATGCCCGCCGCGTCCAGTTCCCGGGCCGTCACCGTGCACCGTCCGCGCCGACCGTACCGTCCGCACTTTCTGCGCCGTCTGCGCCGACCGCACCGGTTGAGCTGGCCGTACCGTCCCTGCCGTACTTGCCGTCTGCACCGTCTGCACCGTCTGCGCCCACTGTGTACGGGGCGCTTCCCCGGGTCGGGGCACGGTGGGGTCGCTGCCGGTGGGCCCCGGTGATCCGGGCGGCGGCGAGCTTGCCGGAGATGACGGCGACGGGCACGCCCACGCCCGGAGTGGTACCGCACCCGGCGAGCACGACGTTGTCCCAGCCGCGCGGCAGATTGCGGGGGCGGAAAGGACCAGTCTGCGCGAAGGTGTGCGCGGCGGAGAACGGCGTACCCGCGGCCAGGCCCTGCCGGGCCCAGTCGGCCGGGGTGACGATCCGCTCGAACTCCGTTTCCTCGCCGAAGCCGGTGAGACCGCGCCGCTCAAGCTCCGCGTAGATCTGCT
Organism: Streptomyces zagrosensis; assembly: GCF_014203645.1. Lineage (GTDB taxonomy): Bacteria > Actinomycetota > Actinomycetes > Streptomycetales > Streptomycetaceae > Streptomyces > Streptomyces zagrosensis. The sequence continues at coordinate 57,795 of NZ_JACHJL010000027.1, forward strand.
CGCGATAGCGCGGTGCCAGCCGGTCCCAGTCGCGCGGCCCGATGCGCAGGTTGGGGCAGGGGGCCAGCACGGAGTACAGATGGCGGCCCGGCGGCGCAAGGTCGGGGTCGGTGGCCGTGGGGGAGGTGATCAGCAGCGACGGGTCGCTCATCAGCTCGCCGCTACGGGTGAGCTGATCAAAGGTGTGCTCCCACGCGTGCCCGAATGACAGCGTGTGGTGGCCGAGTTCCGGCCAGGTGCGTCGGCCGCCCATATGCAGCACGACGGCCGATGGCGCGTACCGCAGCGGCACCGCGCGGCGCGGCGTACGGCCCAGCAATCGGTAGGCGACCGGCAGGTCGCAGGTGAGCACCACCGCGTCGCACGCGATGCGCCGCCCATCGCTGGTGTGCACCGCGGTGGCCCGCCCGCCGGCGCGCTCCACAGCACGCACCGTGCTGCCGTAGGCGAACGTCGCACCGGCTGCCTGCGCCGCAGCAGCCATGGCCCGGGGCACCGCATGCATGCCCCCCTTGGGGAACGACACCCCGGCCACCGTGTCCATGTAGGCGATCACGGCGTACGCCGCCAGCGCCCGCGTGGGCGACACCCCGGCGTACAGGGCCTGGAAGGAGAAGATGCGCCGCAGCCGCTCGTCTCGTACGAAGCGGGCGACCCGGCCGTGCCAGGAACCGAACCCGCCCAGGGCCGCCAACCGGGCCAGGTCGGCACCCAGGACGCCGAGCGGGGAATCGAAGTTGGTATCGATGAAGGACCGCATCTGTACCTGGTACAGCCGCTCCAGCCAGCGACGCATCCGCCCATAGCCCACCGCGTCAGCTCGGTCCGCCACCCGGAGGATCTCCGCCTCCATGGCGTGTGGATCGGTGTGGACATCGATGTGCGAACCGTCGGCGAACCGCGCCCGGTAGGCCGGGTGCAAGTGGTGCAGTTCCACCCGGTCCGACAATCGCTCACCCACCGCGCCCAACGCCTCGTCCAAAAGGTCCGGCATCGTCAGCACGGTCGGCCCGGTGTCGATGCGGTACCCCGCCGCCGCGAGGAAACCAGCGCGACCGCCGGGGCCGTCCTCCCGCTCCACCACCGTCACCGATCGGCCCGCGCTGAGCAGATAAAGGGCCGCCGACAGGCCGGAAAGCCCCGCCCCCACCACCACAACATGGTCACTGGGCCCCTGCACCAGCCTCATGCGATGTCACCTCGGATTGGGCCCCAGCCCGTGGGAGCGCGTAAGGAGGCATCCCCTACGGACGGCGGGACACCCAGGAGTGTGGTGATCAGGCCGGTGAGCTCGTGGGCGGCTGCGGCCGGCAGGTCGGCGTCCGCAACCGTGTCCAACGCCTCCCGGGCCAGGGTGTCGATGCGCTGCCGCACCATCGCCGGAGCGCCCACCTCGGCCAACGCTGCTCGTACGCGCTCAAGGCCGGCGTCATCCAGGGCCCGGTCGCCCAACGCACCGGTCAGCACCCGCTCGGCCTTTCGATGTTCGCCTGCCTTGGCGCGCTCCAGGCCCACCGCCATCAAATAGGTCGGCTTCCCGCGCCGGACGTCCTCGCCAACGGGCTTGCCCGCACTGGAAGCGTCGCCGTAGGCATCGATGAGGTCGTCACGCAGTTGAAATGCCACCCCCACACGCTGCCCCGCTCGTGCCAGGCACTCTCGTACCGTTACGGGAGCACCGGCCAGCGCCGCTCCCAGTTCCAGGGGGCGCTGCACCGTGTAAAGACCCGCCTTGAGGTGGGCGATCCGCAGCGCCTCAGCCGGCTGCCAGGTCCCGGCAGCCGGTCCGTGGAGATCCAGGTACTGGCCGGCCACTATCTCGGTGCGCATGGCCTGCCACAACTCCCGGCTGGGTCGCCGCGCTGCGGTGGGCACCGCGGTGGCCTCCCATAGGTCGTGCGCCCACACCAACGCCAGATCGCCCGCCAGCAGGGCTGCCGAGGCGCCGAACTCCTTGGCGTCACCCACCAACTGCCGGTCGCGGTGCAGGTCGGCAAATGCGACATGAAGCGAGGGCCGGCCGCGCCGTAGCGGCGCACAGTCCATGAGGTCATCGTGGATGAGCGCGCACACCTGGAGCAGTTCCAGGGCCGCACCCACCCGCAGCACGGCTCTTTCACCTTCGCCCGTGCCACCCCCTGCACACCAGCCGCACCACAAGAAGGCCGGCCGCAGCCGCTTACCGCCCCGCAACGCCAACTCGGAGAGGCGGCTGACGACATCGGCGGTGAACCGCTCGCTGACGGCATCGCTGTCCCACCGCCGCTCGGCGAGGTGGGCGGCGAGCACTCGCTCGACCGCGGGCGCCACCTCTTCGACCGTTCTCACGGACCTGTCACTTGTGCGGGCCGGGGTGCGCAGGCCAGCCAGCGGGGGAGCGGCGGGGGGTGCGTTGACCAGCGTGGTCGAGTTGGACGGGGCATCGGCGGTGGCCTCGCGCCGCATAGCGGTTCCCTTCGGCAGCGTTACGGTCGGACGCATCCGCCCGCCGCATCACCTGCCCTACGGGCGTGTGCCGGGGGCAGGCGACGGCAGAAATCGGCCGCCGCACGGTGCGGCGAACTGCGTCGGATGCCACTACTTCGAGTTCACACAACCGTCGCTCTGCTCCTACGGGGGCTGCGCCAGTCCGGCTGCGCAGCAGGTGAGCGCCCTTTTCCGAGGACGATGTCCGACCGGTCGGCCCGGTTTGTGCCGGCGCGCTCGGTCCGCTGCGATGTCCAGCACTGCGCGAACACACCACCGGTCGATACGAGCGCGCCGCCGGTCGATACGAGCGCGCCAAAGGGGGCGTGCTCGCTCCGTACGCCTGCCTCATGCATCTTCTCCACGAACATGGCGCGCACCCTCCGCGTGAGACGGCCGCTTGCGCGGTCGGACGCAACGACGGGTAGCCGATGTTCTCTACGGCCAAACCTCAACGGGAGTTATGCACTCACTTTTCCCACAGCGGTTCTCAGCGGCCACTCGTACGCCACCAGCTTCACCCGATGCCCTGCGCACATCGGTGAGCTTCGCCCTGCGGCCCCTAGCCAGCCCACCGTCCGGACAGGAAGGTGAGAGCGAAGACGGTGGTCAAGGGCGCCGCGAGACACAGATAGACGGTCTTGAACCGAGGCGCGCGCAGGCTCCAGGCAGCCAAAGCTATCCATAGGGGCCACCACAGGAGGGTGGCGCGGGGGATGGACATGTACCAGTAGGACGTGCCCAGAGCCCAAAGGTTGAGGCCGATGTACGTGGCCTCGGCCCAGCGGCGTCGCCGTATCAGCAGGCCGAGCAGCACAAGCCCGACGAGCATGGCCACCAGCTCAGCTTGGAACATGAAGGCGTAACCGGTGGTCTGGGCATGGGCGAAGGCCGCATGCCAGGTGTTGGTCCAGGCCTCCCAGGGGCTATGGAAGTTGCGGTACCAACCGCGTTCTTGCGCATGCTTCCACGCCATCCAGTCGCCGGTGTGCGCGTGTAGGTACCAGGTGTACAGACCCAGGGGCACGGCGGGCAGCGCCAGCCAGGGCAGCGGGCGCCAGTTGCGATGGGCGCGGGCCGACAGCACGAACTGCACGGCGATGGCGGCGGCGAGGAAAAGGCCGCTCACGCGCACGGCCGTGGCAAGGGCGGTCAGGAGTGCGGCGCACGGCCAGTGCTGCCGCTGGGCAAGGAGCCAGGCCGGTAGGGCGAGCGCGAGGAAGAGGGCCTCGCTGTAGCCGGCGGCCAAGAAGATCGCGCACGGGGAGAGCAGCAGGAACAGGACCGCACGGTGGCCGGCCTCCGCGTGGGGTAGGTACAGCCGGGCGATTCTCGCCAGCGCCAGGACGGCGACGGCGCCGGCGACGAAGGAGATCAGCAGCCCGGCCGCGGTCCAACTCGGGACGACGGTGTGCACGGCACGCAGCAGGAGCGGGAAGCCGGGGAAGAACGCTTCTCGGCTGTCCCCACCGCTGTGCCCGGGCGCCGCCTGTTCGGGAAAGTAGCCATCGCGCGCGATGTGCAGGAAATGGCTCCAGTCCCACCGCTCGAAAGGGACGAGGACGGAGCCGGCAGCACGAGCCTTGGAGTCAGCAGGAAACAGCCACCGGGCACAGTAGGCGGTGGCCCCTATGCCTATGCGAGTCAGCAGATACAGCCACAGCACCTCGCGATCGGCGGCACTGAGCCGGTACGGCAAGGAACCACGCGAGAGCGCGCCCGAGCCGTGCGAACGCGGCCCACTCGCTGCACCGCGCCGGGAGCTGAGCTGTTCGCGCGGCGCGGAAGGGGGCGCGGATACGGATGCTGCTTCACGCGAACCAGCAATCAAAAAGGGCATACGGAGCTCGCTCGGGTGTGTGTAGGCGTACGGAAGTGCCCAGTGGCGCTCGCCGGGTGACGAGATGAGAGGGATCAGCGCGTGGCGGCGCTGCCCCCGTCCGTCGGAGGCTGCGTCGAGGTGGTGGACGTGGAGCTCGCACCGGTTGTGCTGCCCGACAGGGGTTTACCGGTGGCGTCTTCGCCCGTGCTCCGACCGGACGACGTGCCGCCCGGTGGCGAGGTCGTCGGACCCGCGCCCATCGTCTGCGTCGCCTGCGTCGTCATGGAGGTCGTAGGGGGACGCGTTGCGCCACGTGGGGTGGGCGAGTGGCTCGACGGCACGTTCGTCGAGGGCACCGTCGGCGCCGAATTTGTGGGTGCGGGGCTGTCGGCCGGGACGGCCGGCGGCGGATTGCCTGGCAACAGCGTCGCCGCGGCTACCCCGCCGCAGCCCAGGACCAGGCACACCCCCGCGGCAAGCCCGGCGATGCGCAGCCGCTGCATCCGCCGGCCTCGTTGGGCGATGCGGGTGACCGGCGCAGTACGCGCACGTGACCGCCCGAAAGCGGCTGCTTGCTGGAACTCGTACCGCAGCGGGTCGTCAGGCTCAGGCACCAGGGGCCTCCTTCATGCACGGGTCCTGTAGATGGTGAGCGAGTGCGTTCCGACCGCGGACCAGGTGGGTTTTGACGGTGCTCGCGGACACCTCGGTCTCATCGGCGATCTGCTCGACGGTGAGGTCGCACAGGTAGTGCAACGTCATGGTGCGGCGCTGCTGAGCCGACAACTCGCGCAACGCATCGACCAGCACCAGCTGCTCCGGGCTTGGCCCCTCGACGTGGGATGGCGGGGCACCGCGCTGCCGCCAGGCATCGGCCGTACGCCGCCGAAAACGCCATCGGCTCACCGCCAGCCGCCAGGCGACCGTACGAATCCACGCCTCGGGCTGGCCGTTGAGATCGAGCTGCCGTCGCCGGGCCCACCCCTTGATGAACGCTTCCTGCACGACGTCCTCCGCCTCGTGGAGGTCGCCGAGCATCACGTACAACTGCCCCGTGAGACGTGCGACCGCCTGGGCGTAGAACTCTTCAAACTCCTCGACGGTCAACAGCCACTCCCGGATCTCTCGCTTCACCGGGCATACGCCCGCCACAGGGCATCCGGTTGACACCGAGGACGAAGGAACAAAGTGACCGTCGTCACGAAACCAGAGCAGCCCCAGCATGCCTGCCCCCAGCAGGCCGCGGGTGGCACCGTGAGCTATGCCTCACCTGCTGCGCGGTACTGGGCTGAACTGCTCCTGGGCGCGGGCCGGCATGGGGCCAGCTCACCGTGTCCGTTCCCGCAGTCACTCGCACGTAGCCATCCACGCTCCCCGTCCCTGTCCGCCGGCCACCCAGGCCGGCCGCCACGGCCGAGGCTGCGCAGCGCCGGGATGGTTCCGCCGACCCTGCCATGACCTGCGACAACTTCGACCGACGAGAGCCTGGGAGGCGGCTACCGCAGCGCCGCGCGACTCTTGACCAGGCTCGTGACGTATGGAGATAGTGTGTCGATCGGAGGCGACTTGTTCACGTCTCCCTGGGCAAGTGGAGATCGAGTGAAGGTAGTTGTCGGCTCACGCGGCGTCATGGCCGTACTCGCGGCCGTAGTTGTGCTCTTCGGCGGGATGACCGTCACAGCGCAGGCGGAACCTACCGATCCTTCGGTGCCCGCGGCGGACTGTTCGTACCCCTCCTTCTGCTTCATCAAGGACGGTGAAGTCGTCGATGAGTACCACGACGTGACCCCCTGGCAGTACCTGCCCCAGCAGCTACAAGCTCCCCTCCAGGTCATCAACGCCCGTCACGAATCGGTGTGGATCGGCGACACCAGGGGCGGTGCCCGGTGCATCGAGCCCGGGGCGATCGTCGATCTGTGGCTGGTCACGATCGACACCGTACGGGTCGATGACTCGGTGGAGTGCCGTCTCACCTGAGCCCTGCCGGCTCGCCACCGCGGCGGTGGCTGACCACGCGCGAGCTTGGGTCAGCTCCGCCGCGGCATCGTGTGGGCGCCGGCGGCGCACAAGGTGACCAGCGCCAGCATCGCGAGCGTGCCACCACACCACAGGACACTGGAAACGGCGATGCCATCCGCGGCGCGACCGCCGAGCAGCGCGCCAAGCGAGATGGAGGCGTTGAAGACCGAGATGAACAACGCTGAGGCAACCTCGCCCGCTTCCGGCGCCGCCCGAAGCACCCATGCCTGGGCACTGACCGACACACCGCCGTAGGCCAAGCCCCACACGGCGAGGAGTACGCCGGCACCCACGGTCGTGGTCCCGACGAGTGGTATCAGCAGCACTGACCCGGCGAGCAGGGCGACGAGCACCATGAGCGTGCCGCGCGGATCGTCATAGGCCCGGGACCCGGCCGCGAAGTTGCCGACGATGCCCGCGGCGCCGTAAATGAGCAACAGGGTGCTGATCAACCCGGTGGGGACCTCCGAGACCTCTTCCAGCACCGGTCGTAGATAGGTGTAGGCCGCGAAGTGGCCGGTGACCAGCAGAGCGGTAATGATCAAGCCGGTCCGTAGCCGCACGTTACGCAGCAGGCCGGGGAGTTCCGTGAGCCGGACCGTCTGGGTGGCGGGAAGGCGTGGCAGGGAGATCACCATGGTCGCGAGCACCGCGAGTGTCAACAGGCCCATGACGACGAAGGGCAGGCGCCAGGTGCTCAGATCACCGATGAAGGTGCCGGCCGGGACGCCGAGGACGAAGCCCACGGCGATGCCGCCGAAAATGATGGACGTGGCGGTGGCCACAGACCGTTCCGGTACCAGTCGTACCGCGATCCCTACCGCTATCGGCCAGATGCCGCCAATGGTCAACCCGATCAGTAGCCGCGCCACCAGCAGGACGGCGAAGTTGGGCGCGATTGCGGTGACCAGGTTGGCGGCGGTCAGCAACGCCATCAAGGCGCACAGGACGATCTTGCGGTCATAGCGGCCTACGACCACGGTCAACACCGGGGCCGACAGCGCGGCAACGATGCCGGGCAGTGTCATCGCGAGGCCCGCCGTGCCGTCGGAGACGCCCAGCGCGGAACTCATCGAGGTCAACAGCCCTACCGGCAGCATTTCGGTGGTGACCACAGAGAAGATGCCGATGGCCACGGCGCCAACCGCGAGCCAGTTCCGCAGGGGCGACCGGGCATTTTCCGCCGCGGCCTCCGCGCGCGCCGCGGCCTCCGCGCCCGCCGTGCCCGCCGCGGCCTCTGCGCCCTCCGTGGCGGAACCCGGTGGCGCGGGCGCGGCGAGGTGCTTCGCGGCAGCAGCGGACGACGAAGTCCCGGATGCGCCTGACGGGGCCGGGGTGCCGGCGGGATCGACCATGGGAACAGGCTTGCGCCGTTCCGGTACTGGGAACAATGCCCAAGCCCTCATCCTTCGATCAGCCACGCTTATCGATGGAGGCTGACGGCCGATGGGGTGGCCGAAGACGATGCAGTTCCACAGCTTCGTCAGGGCCGTGGCGCACTCGCGGTGGTAGGGCAACGCCGACACGTACCGAACGACGCACCATCGCGCGGGAAAGACCCGGACGGGTCAGGCGATGGCGAAGCGCGGCGCTGGCGTGCCCTGTTGGGGTGCGGGTGCGGGTGTGCGGGTGTGCGGGTGTGCGTGGCGAGTCGTGCGGCAGATGGGGTGAACGGTGCACAAGGTGACGGGCTACGTGCAAGGTGACCGGTGGCGCGCAGCGGACGCACGTGGCGGTGCGTGGTGCGTGCGTCCTGCGTGGGCCGGCGCGGGCAGGGCACGGACGTGAGCGGTGACGGACACCGCGACGTGACGGAAGGGGCGAATGTGTCGGGCAGAGAGCACACGGCGGGCGGGGCAGGCGGGGCCGGCACATCGGGCGCGGTGGACATGGACGCGATGCTTGGCGTACGCGGCGTGGAGACCAGGGAATTGGTGTGCTTCTTGGCCCTGAGCGAGGAACTGCACTTCGGCCGCGCCGCCAAGCGGCTGTACGTATCGCAGAGCCGGGTGAGCCAAATGCTGGTCTCACTGGAACGTCGCATCGGCGCCCAACTGTTGGAGCGCACCAGCCGCAGAGTGCGGCTGACTCCCATCGGAGAGCGCTTCCTGGCCGCACTGCGCCCCGCGTACACCGCGCTGTGGGAGGCGGTCGAGGACGCGTGCACGGCGGCGCGCGGGGTGGAGGGCGTGTTGCGGGTCGGGTTCCAGGGCATGGCCGATGAATGGATCATGGGGGCGATCGGCGCCTTCAAGAATCGCTACCCGGCGTGCGAGGTGGCGGCCGTGGAGATACCGCTGGCCGACCCGTTCGGGGCCGTTCAAGGGGGCGAAGTGGACGCCATGGTCGTAGGGCTGCCGGTGGAGGAACCCGACCTGGTGATCGGGACGGTCCTGTGGAAACAGCCCCAAATCCTCGCCGTCTCCATCGAGCATCCCCTCGCCAGCCGCCCCGCGGTCACCGCCGAGGAACTGGCAGGCTGCTGCCTCATCGGGCTCACCGGACCGGCACCGCGCTACTGGCGGGAGACCATGGCGCCCTCCGCCACCCCCGCCGGACGCCCCATCCCGCGGGGCCCGTTGGTGTGCACCCTCCAGGAAGGGCTGACGGCGGTGGCAACGCAGCGCGGCACGATGCTGTTCGGCGCGCCCACCGCTACGTACCACAAGAGAGGCGACATCGCGTTCGTGCCCGTCGTCGGTCTGCCTGAGCCCACGCTGGTGCTGGTGTGGTCGCGGGCCAAGGAGACGGAACGGATACGGGCGTTGAACCAGGCCATCGCCCACCAGACGGCGGGGGATGACGTAGACGTGGCCCCCCAGCCGGGAGCCCGCACCTGACCATCCCCGGCCGCCGATGCCGGCTGTCGTGTGGCGTACCACCGCTGCCGAAGTCGCTAGCAGATCGGGGTGCGGATGCCGTACGACTCTCCCGGGTGCAGTAGCGGGTGTAGTAGGTGGCCAGGTGGACAGGTGACAGGTGGTCCGGCTCGACGGTCTGCGGACCTCGAGTCCGGCCTCGGCCTCGAACCGGTCCTCGCAGTGGTCTGGGTAGGGTCGTTTGGGCACGGTGGGAAGCGATGCGGCATCGTGAGCCCTGTGCCGGCACGACAGCCTCGTGGAAGGGTCTCGTATGGCTTTGCGATTCGGTTTGGTGGGGACGGGCCCCTGGGCGCGCGACACGCACGGAGCCGGCCTGCGCGCCGGCGCCGGCGGCACGCTCGCCGGGGTGTGGGGGCGCGCGCCCGAGCGCGCAGCGGCGGTCGCCGGCGCACTGGACGTACCGGCCTACGAGAGCTACGACGCGCTCCTGGCCGACGTGGACGCCGTCGTGTTCTCCGTCCCGCCCACCGTCCAACCCGACCTGGCGGTGCGCGCCGCGCGGGCAGGGCGCCACCTGCTGTTGGAGAAGCCGATTGCGGTGGACCCCGCTCAGGCCGCGCAGGTCCGCGAGGCCGTCCGCGCCTCCGGGGTCGCCTCGCTGGTCTTCTTCACCTCCCGCTTCCGGCCTGAGCAGCGCGAGTGGATCGACGCGGCGGCGCGTACGGGCGGTTGGCACACGGCCTCCGCCGTCTGGCTCGCCGCGCTCTATGACCCGGCCGGGCCCTTCGCATCGGGAGACTGGCGGCAGACCGAGGGCGCCCTGTGGGACATCGGCCCGCACGCCTTGTCCGTCCTCGCCCCGCTGCTCGGACCGGTCGAGCGAGTGACGGCGCTGGCCGGGCGAGGCGACACGGTCCACCTGACGACCCAGCATGCCAACGGCGCGACCGGCACCGCCGCGCTGAGCCTGACCGTGCCGCCCGCCGCTCGACAGGTCCTCGCCACGGCCTACGGGGACAGCGGCGTACACAGCATGCCGCAAGGCTTCACCCCCGCGTCCGTCGCATCGGCTGCCGCGATCGACACGCTCGCCGCCCTGGTCACGGACGGCCGCCGGGACCACCCCTGTGACGTGGACTTCGGCTACGAGGTCGTACGCGTCCTGGACGCCGCGCGGCGCTCGCTCGCGCAAAAACGCGCTGTCGAGGTCGCTGGGGTGGACAAGCCATGAGGCAGCCGGGGGCGGGCCGGGGCTCGGGTGAAGAGGCCATGAAGCCGGCACCTGAGACGCAGGCGGCGCGGCCGGGGTCGTCCCGGCCGGCGCGGCGGACGCTGGTCGGCGGACTCGCGGCGAGCGCCGCCGCGCTCGGCGGCGCCTGGCCGGCCCGGGCCGAAGGGAGCGGAAGCGGCGTGTCAGCAGGTGCATCGCCCGGCGCGTTCCCCCTGGCGCCACAGCAGGCCCCGCGCGGCGGCGGGGCCGACGTCTTGGCCGTCGTGCAAAAGAGTGGGCACGCCTTGGCGTTCCACGACACGGCCTCCGGCCGCCTCCTCGCCCGCGTCCCGCTGGAGCGTTATCCGCACGAGATGGTCGCCGACTCCCGCCGCCGATACGCCTACATCGGCCACTACGGCGTGCGCATGTCCGGGGACCTGGGGCGAGGCGGCTGGGGCGTGTGGGTAGTAGATCTGCGTGCGCGGCGGCTCGTACGCACCTTGGGCACCGGCCCGTTCCGGCGAGTCCACGGCATGGCCACCGACCGACACGACCGCGTCTATGCGCGTGCCGAGACGGACGCCGTCCTCCTTGGCTACGACGAGCCGCGCACCGCCACGGCGCCCTCCCGCGTCGTGCCCACCGGCGGCGCCAAGACTCACCTGTGTGCCGTGGACCGGGACGGCGAACGGGCGTACGTCACGGGGCTCGACTCCCACACCGTCAGCCTCGTGCGGCCCCACGACCCCGTTGCCCTGCCCGTGACGGCCTCGCCCGGCCCGCGTCCGGAGGGCTGCTGCCTAGGGCCTGACGGACGCATTCTGTACGTCGGCGTTCGGGGCAGCGGAATGGTCGTCGCCATGGACGCCGACACACTGGCCGTGACCGGCAACTACGACACCGGGGGCGGCGACCCGCTGCGGATCTACGCCGCCGGGCCCGCGGCAACCGAGTTGTTGCTGGTCACCGACATCACCCAGCGCACCGTCACGCTGCTCGACACCACGCTGCGCCGGGTTGCGACGATCCCCCTCGCAGGGGTGCCCTCGGCCGTGTCCCTCCATCCGCACGCGCCGCTCGCCTACGTCAGCGAGCTGGACACCGGCCAGGTCACCGTGCTGGACCTGGAGCAACGCTGTGTCATCGGCGGCTTCGCGGTCGGTGGCGAACCCGACTCCTCGATCCTGCTGCCCGCGCCCGTGCGGTCCTGACGCTGGCATAGCGGCTAGAGCGCTACGCCACGCAAGCACGCGCCCCTGCCTGGGGCCCTGCCCGCGGCCCTGATCCGGCGCCCATACCCAACGGCGGCACGTACGGAACCCGTGCGCTACCGCGTAGGGGTTACCCGACGCCGAACACCCCGGTGGGGCCCTTCGACCCCTGCCGGCATGTCCGACGATCGGGTGTCGCCCGCGGTCGCGCCCCCTAATACTGCGACTAATACGGCAGTGGTTGACGCCCGGCTGCGCCGATGGCAACCATGCTGGTGGGCCCGCCACTCCACCATCGAGAACTGACATGGCCGCTGGACACCCCAACACCAGGTGACCCTGCGCCCCTCCCGGTCGATCGCGTACCCGACTCGCCTCACGGTGTTCGACACGGCCTCACCCCGTATAGCGGCGCGATGGGTCTGAACAGCAACGCCCACCCGCCACCGCCGCCCTACTGCCCAGCCCCCACGGACTTTCGCATGGCCCGGACGCCCCCACGCACCCGCCCAAAACCGCCCCTTTCGACTCCCGCGGCGGCCCTTACCCTGTCCGCTGTCCGCTGCCCGGTCCCCGGGCGTGCCCATGCCCTTGAGCGTTTGCCCTACCCAGCCGACCTGCCCAGCGGCCCACCCGGTGACTCACCCCCGGTGGGCAGGTCGGCCGAACCAGCACGTCTGCGTACGCCCCCAGAGGTCCCGCTCTGCCGCACCGGGGCCCCGCGCGCGGCCTCTTCGCTCGTCCCAGTGAGCTCGCACTCTTCGTGGAGACCCTTATGACCGCTGTAGGTGAACCGTCCACCGCCGACCGCCCCGACCGCGACCCCCTGCTCCAACGAAGCGGCACAGCGACAGCGCAGAGTGAGAACGGGGCACCACCTCAGCCGGCGACGGAGCGGGTACCGGAGCAGAGCTACCCCATGTCGTTCGAGGCCCAGGTCCGGGCGGCACCATCGGTTCCGGCCATCGAGTGGCGGAACGACCGCTGGTCATACCGGGAGTTGAACGCGCGGGCCAATCAGATCGCACATTGGCTGATCGCACGGGGCATCGGGCCTGAGCGGTTGGTGGGGGTGGCCGTGCCGCGCTCCGCCGCGCAGATCGCGGTCATCCTCGGCGTCGTGAAAACGGGGGCCGCCTACCTGTTGATCAACCCGGCGCACCCCGCCGAACGCATCCGCTCGATGACCACCGACGCTCGTCCCGCGTTCGTTCTCACGACCAGCTGCACGACGCAGGACCTGGCCGGTGTCCTCGCCGTCGAAGCGGTGGCGGTGGACGCACCCGATGTGGTGTCCGCGTGGGAGCGGTGCGCCCGCACGGACCCGGAGGACGACGACCGGTTGCAGCCGCTGTCGCCCGTGCAGCTGACGTAAGTGATCTAGATGTGCGGGTCGATCGCTGGTGAGCTGCGCCTCGCGGGCCGCAGCCCCGCCCGCGGCACCCCGCGCTGATGGCGCGTTCCGAGGCCGCGCGAACCACCCACCACCTGACGGCTGCGCACAGCAGTGGGAGCCGGGGCCGGCCTCGCTCACCTGAGGCTCGGCCCACGGCTCGTAATGCGGGCGGCGGCGGCCCACCGCTCAGGGGTGTCCCGGCGCGTCAGCGCCGCCACACGACGGCGTGGTGCGAGCCGGCGAGGTAGGTGTAGATGGGCTTCCTGATCGAGACTCCCGCGATGGTGCCCTCGGCGTTGACGAAGCTGGCCGAGCTGTACGGGTCGCCAGGCGCCGTGCCCAGATTGATAGCCGATCCGTCCGGCTGCCAGCGCACTGCCAGCTTGTTCTCCCGGCTGGGGTTGCCGGACCAGACGTTCCCGACGACGGTTTGTGAGTCATTGAGCGTCGCCCCGTCGCCCATGTTGTTCTCCATGCCCGCTGGGAACGGCAGCGCGGTGGACGTGCCATCGGCCGACCACAATTGGGCCGCGCGCCGGGTATCCCCTATCGGATAGCTCCCGGCGATATCCCCCTGGGCGTTGATCGCGCTTGCGGAGGCGCGGAGGCCCAGATCCCGGGTGGTGCCGTCAGCGTCCCACCGTACGGCGTGCGGATCGGTGTTCGACTGGGGGTACGCCCGAGAGGCGTTGCCGATGACCGCGCCCGCGTCGTTGATTTCATCGGCGTAGCTGGAGTCGTGGTCGGGCCAGCGCTTGCGGATCAGGGCACCGAGGTCGGTGGGCGTGCCATCAGGGCTCCACTGCACCGCGTGTGTCGCGGAGAGGCGACCGCTCCAGGAGTACCCGACGACGATCCCCGCGTTGTTGATGTCCAGGGGCACGCTGAAGGTGTCACCGGACAACGGAGGCAAGGAGACCACCGAGCCGTCAGCCTTCCAGGTCACAGCCCTGCCCTCGGTGTGGCCGCCCTCACCTTCCCAGGACGCTCCCGCGATGACGCCCGCTTCGTTGATGGCGGCGGGTCTGGTGTGGGGATCTCCGGCAAGCGGGGGCAACGCGGTGGCAATGCCATCGTCCCAGCGCACCGCATGACCGTGCCGCGCTGCATCGGCGGTCGCCGTGGGCCAGGAGTAGCCCGCTATCGTGCCATCGGAGTTGACGCCGGTCGCTCTGCTGAAGACGTCACCGGGGGCGGGCGGCAGGGCGGCAATGCTGTTGTCCGGGTTCCAGCGGGCCGCCCGGTCGCGGTAGTTGGCGCTGTAGATGCCATCGGATGGCGTGGAGTACCCCACGATGACGCCATCGTCGTTGAGACCGGTCGGCTCGCTGTACCAGTCGCCGGGTAAGAAGGGCAGTTGGGTGAGTGTGGGGGCAGACTCAGGGCTGTCGGCGACGGCAGCCGGAGCCACGCCCACGACGAGGGATGCAGCGGCGAGGGCCGCGGAGGCGAGGATGCCGAGCGGGCGCGCGCGTTGGGCCGGGCGTCGGGCTACGCGGCTGGACGAGGCGTCGTACCGGCTCACTGTGCGGAGGGTCATGGCTTCTCCAGGAAGAGGCGGCGGTGGGCGGCGATACCTGGCAGATAGTAAGTCGCTGCCGAGTACCGGTATATGACGCCTCGTTACTGAAGGGTGCTACCGCCTGCCGGATCATGGCCACCCACGGCGCATACTCCGGCGGACCGGAGTTGGTGCGCGGCGGCGCGTTGACCCGTGGTGTGTCGGCCTGCTTACGGCAGCGGTGTGCCGCCGGTCGCGTTGACGATCTCCGCGGTGATGAAGGATGCCTGTGGTGAGGCGAGGAAGACATAGGCGGGCGCCATCTCGACAGGTTGCGCCGGTCGGCCGAGTGGGGACTGCTTGCCGAACTCGACGGTGTCCGGCAGGGTCGCGGGAATCAGTGGCGTCCACACCGGTCCCGGTGCCACCGCGTTGACGCGGATGCCCCGGTCAATCACCATCTGGGCCAGCCCCTGGGTGAAGGTGACGATGGCTCCCTTGGTCATTGCGTAATCGAGCAGGTGGGGACTGGGTTTATAGGCCTGTACGGAGGTGGAGTTGATGATGCTGCCGCCCTCGGGAATGTGCGGCAGAGCGAACTTCGACAACCAGAACATGCCGTAGAGGTTGGTGTGCATGACGCGGTCGAACTGCTCGGTGGAGATGGCCTCGATGCCATCTGGTTGCGACATCTGATACGCCGCGTTGTTCACCAAAATGTCGATGCGGCCGAACTCGCCCACGGCCTTTTCTATCAGGGACCGACAGTTGCCTTCTGCGCGGATATCACACGAGACGGCGATCGCGCGGCGGCCAGCGTCTTCCACCAATTGGCTGGTCTTACTCGCTTCGTCTTCTTCTTCGGCTAGGTGCGTGAAAAGTACATCGGCGCCCTCGCGAGCAAAGGCCAGCGCCACCGCCCTGCCGATTCCTGAGTCCGCGCCGGTGATCACGGCCTTACGGTCCTTGAGGTGACCGCATCCTCGATAGGACTCTTCACCGTGGTCCGGAGGCGGGTCCATCGGCCCGGTCCAACCGGGGTGAGGCTGGTCCTGGGCGGGGAACCGGGGCTGTGGGTGCTGGTGAGCGGGATGTTGCGGCTGCTGGTTCACGGCTGTGTTCCTCGGCTTCCTCTGTTTCCTAGGTTTCCTCAGTTTCCGCGGTTCCCTTAGTTCCGCGGTTTCCCTCGTTTCCGCGAAGCCCTGGCCTTGGCGACTGCTGAGGTCCTCGCCTTGTGGGATCTCACAGACTTACGGGCCTGGTGTAAGCCAGATCGGACCCGCGTCGGCACGGGCGGGGGCGAGCGGTCAAGGGGTGCGTCCCGACCACCGACCATCGATCCCCGACCAGCGAGCAGTACGCACGGCTTGGCGAACGAGCCCACCACCGTCCACGGCCGTCCATGGCGATCTCGCGCACGAGTTCCCGCTCCAGAGCAGCCAAAACGCCACATCGTTGGAAATGGCAATAGGCAAAATGGCAATAGGCATCTGTCGGGAGCGTGGTGTGGGAGGCCGGCCGTGCGTGCCTCCCACACCATGCCTGAGGCTCACCCGTGGTACTCGCTCACCACGTCCACGACCCAGGTGACGCCAAAGCGGTCCCTGAGCATCCCGTAGAGCGGGGCCCACTGCGCAGGTGCCAGTGGCTGCACTATGGTCGCTCCCACAGAAAGCTTCTCCCAGTACGCGGTGACCTCTTGCGCGGTATCGCCTCGAAGGGAGACGAAGAACGAGTTCTCACCTCGGTTCCACGGCAGCTGCGAGGGCACGTCGTAGGCCATTACGTGGAAACCGCTGGCCGCGACGACCTGGCCCCACATCACGTTGTCCGCATCGGCCGGGTCTTGTACGTTCCCCGCGTCCTTGTAGGTGACAACGGCAATGTCACCACCACATACCGACTGATAGAAGTGGAGTGCCGCACGGGCATCGCCCTGGAAGTTCACATGGGTCACGGACTTGACGGACATGTATGGCTCCTCGTTCTTTGATCATCGTTTCTGGGCGCCGTGCAGCGCCCCGGCCGGACCACCGGCCCGCATCACCGACACGGCACGGCCGCAACACGGCACAGCCGCGACACCGACGCGGCACTGGCCGCGGACACCGACCACGGCACCGACCGGACAAGGGTGGCGTGGGGCGGTTCCACAGAGGGGGTCCTGCCGGCCGTCTTGCGTGGTGCGGCCTGAAACCACAGTCGCAGTGGAAGAGGCCAGGGTGTGGCCGCTTCCTCGGGCACCATGGGCGGCATGCCGAAAACCTCAGCGCGCCTGCTGTCACTGCTCTCGCTGCTCCAGGCGCGCCGGGATTGGCCGGGCGCGCTGCTGGCCGAACGACTGGACGTCAGCCCACGCACCGTGCGCCGTGACATCGACCGGCTGCGCGAGCTCGGCTATCCCATTGCGACCTTCAAGGGACCCGATGGCGGGTACCGGCTCGAAGCCGGTACGGAACTGCCCCCGCTGCTGTTCGATGACGAGCAGGCCGTCGCCCTCGCCATCGCACTTCAGATCGCCACCACCGCCGGTGCCGGCATCGAGGAAGCCGCAGTGCGCGCGCTGACCACCGTCCGGCAGGTCATGCCCGCACGGCTGCGCCGCCGGATCGACACCCTCCAGGTCACCGCCGTCGAGCGGCCTGCGTCCCGGCCGCACTCACCGGCCGACAGCAGCGTGCTCATGACGCTCAGCGCCGCGGTCCACGCCCGCGAAGTGCTGCGCTTCGGCTACGCCTCCGGGTCCCCAGCGGGGGCCGGAGACGGCGGCGGCGATGCCAGCGGGCCCCCGCCGCGCCGGGTGCAGCCCCATCACCTCATCACCTGGGGCGGGCGCTGGTACCTCGTTGCCTGGGACCTTGACCGCGAGGACTGGCGGACCTTCCGCGCCGATCGGATCACCCCGCGCACCCCCACCGGCCCCCGCTTCACGCCGCGCGAACTGCCGGGAGGCGCGGTGTCCGCCTTCATCGCCAGCAGGTTCTCGGGCTCGGACGGCTCCGACACCTGGCCCTGCCGTGGCGAGGTGATCCTCGATCTACCCGCCGCCACCGTGGCCCGTCACCTTCACGAAGGAGTCGTCGAGGAATGTGGCCCGGACCGCTGCCGGCTCATCGCAGGCTCCTGGTCATGGCCCAGCCTGGCCGCCAGCATCGGCCGGTTCGACGCTGACATCGAGGTCGTGGGCCCGGCCGAGCTCAAGGCCGCCTTCGCGTCTCTGGCCTGCCGCTACGCCAACGCCGCAATCGACACGCCCGGCTGAACCGTCCGACACCCTGGTGGGCAGGCCGCCGCCTACCCACCAGGGGTTGCCAGCGCATCAGGGTGTGACGAGAACCTTCAGGGCCTCACGCTGGTCCATCGCCCGATAGCCCTCGGGTACCTGGTCCAGGGAGACGGTGCGGTCGAAGACGCGGCCTGGCTCGACAGTGCCGTCCAGGACAGCGGGCAGCAGTTCGTCAATGTAGGCGCGCACCGGCGCGGGCCCGCCGGTCAAGGTGATGTTCGGGCCAAAGAGGCTGGCGAAGCCGACTGGGGCAGCCGCGTACTGCGGGACGCCGACCCGGCTGATCACTCCGCCGGGGCGGACGACGCCAATGGCCATCTCATAAGCGGGCATGTGCCCCACGGCTTCCAGCACGGCGCGGGTGCCGTGGCCGCCGGTCAGCTCGCGGACCTTGGCGATGCCCTCGTCGCCACGCTCCGCGACGACGTCGGTGGCACCGAAGAAGCGGCCGAGGTCGGTGCGGTCCTTGTGACGGCCCATGAGAATGATCCGCTCCGCGCCGAGGCGCTTGGCCGAGAGGACGGCGAGTAGGCCAACGGCGCCATCACCGATGACGGTGACCGTGTCGCCGGGCCGGACGCGGGCCTGTTGGGCGGCGTGGTAGCCGGTGCCGTACACGTCAGCAAGAGTGAGCAGCGACGGTAGGAGCGCCGCGTCCACATCCGCCGGCAGCTTCACCAAGGTGCCCTGAGCCTGTGGCACCCGGACCGCCTCCGCCTGGCCGCCACCGATACCGCCGGCCGCGTAGAAGCCCCCGTTAGGGCACGAGGTGTGCAGGCCCTCCCGGCAGTGCTCGCAGGTGTTGTCCGCAAAGGCGAACGGGGAGACCACCAGGTCACCGCGCTTGAACCCGGAGACGTCGGAGCCGAGTTCTTCCACGGTGCCGAGGAACTCATGGCCCATCGACACGGGGCGGTCAGAGGCGGCCATGGTGTGGTAAGGGTGCAGATCGCTGCCGCAGACGCAGGAGCGCACCACCCGCACGACCGCGTCGGTGGGCTGCTCGATGACCGGATCAGGCGCGTCGTGGACACGTACATCGCCGGCTTCGTACATGAACGTTGCCCGCATGGGAACATCTCACTTTCTCATTGTCATGACCAAGGGAAAAAGGTTCACGGCGGACTACAGCATGGTGGGCACGCGGCCGAATATGCGATGCGGCACTCCACACACATACCTGGAGTGCGAAATCTTCGGCGCGATGTCGCCGAGCGCCTTTAGCGCGGCTGATTTCTGTATAGACACAACGCTATCCTTCTCCTGGTTCATCGGGCGCCCAGGAAAGGCGTGGAGGTGCAGTAGGGCTTCTTCCGGTGCCACACCCCCAGGCTCGCACTTGCGCACGGGCGTGCACCGGGCGGGGGTGCCTTGCGAGGAGGCAGCAACGGCCTGGAAAAACTCTCCCCACAAAACAACAACGTCGGTTTCCAAGGCCATTACCAGGCCTTGGAAACCGACGTCACGCACGCCCCTAAAGGAACCAACAGCATTCCGCGGTGGGGGAGCTGGGCTCATCGGCGGGCGGTGCCCCCGGGGCTACCGCAGGGTCACCTGAAACACCTTGTCGGAGCCGTTCGGCTGGCCGCCCCCCAAGTCCGCATTGGTCGTGGTGAGCCACAGTGCGTTGGTGCCGGGCACCTTTTCGACCGTGCGGAGTCGTCCGTAAGCACCCGTGTAGTACGCCTCGGGGGTGCCGGCGCCAGAGGAGTCCACCGGGACGCGCCAGAGGCGTTGGCCGCGCTGGGCCGCGAGGTAGAGCGCGCCGTCTGCGTAGGCGATGCCGCTCGGCGACGCCTCGCTGACCGCCCACTGCCGCTCGGGGTTGGTCATGCCAGGTGTCGAGCACTGGCCCTCGCAGACCGGCCAACCGTAGTTCTGGCCCGGCTTGATGAGGTTGAGTTCGTCGTACGCGTTGTTGCCGAACTCCGCCTCCCACAACCGGCCCTGGGCATCCCAGGTCAGACCCTGTGGATTGCGGTGGCCGATGGAGTAGACGAGGGATTCATAAGGGTTGCCGGGAGCGGGCTTGCCCTCCGGGGTCATCCGGAGAATCTTGCCGTTGAGGGACGCCTTGTCCTGGGCGAGCCCGGACTCGAAGGCGTCCCCCGTCGTCGCGTACAGCAATTTGTCCGGGCCGAATTGGAGCCGGCCACCGTTGTGGAACCTGTGCTTCTTGATGCCGGAGACCAGCACGGTGTAATTCCCGAGCCGGGAGCCGTCGTACGTCATCCGGACGATCCGGTTGTCGTTTTGAGCCGAGTGCATCAAGAAGATGTGGTGGTCGCGATTCCAGTTCGGCGACACGGCCACGCCGAGCAGCCCGCCCTCGCCGTTGGTGGTCACCACGTTGGGGACCGTACCGGCCTCCACGCGCTTGCCTGCCCGAGACAGCCGGAAGACCTTGAACGTCTCCCGCTCGGTGAGCAGCGCTGACCCGTTCGGCAGCCAACTCAGTCCCCATGGGACCGACCAGCCGCCGGAGACGGTACGGATCGCGGATGGCACGGAGCGCCCGTGGTGGCCGCCGCGAAGTGCTCTGGCGCGCAGGTCAATGGCGCCTGCCGGGCCGGGGGCGTTGGCGGAATGCGACGCGTTCCGCTCGCTTTCGGCCAATTTCGGGAGCGTTCCGGCGGGCGCGCCCAAGGCGGCCGGGGAGTCGGCGCCCTGGATGGCCGAGTACGGAATGTGGCCGGAAGCGGCCGTGGCCGCGTGGCCCGGGCCGGCGGCCCGATGAGTGGCGGTCGCGGCATTGCCGGTCGCTGCGGTGGCGGTGAGCAGTCCCGCGGTCAGCGCGGTCGTGGCGGTCAACGCGAGCAGCGTGCGCCGGCGGGCCTGCCGGGAAGTGCGGGGGACCCTGGCCATGGAACGTTCCTCCTAGAGGTGGGAGTTCGTGCACGGTGGCGGGCGGTGCGCTGCGGTGGTGGTGATGTGCTCTTAGGCGGTGCGTGGAGGCTTCGATGGGGTCGCGTGCGACGGGGCGTTGCTGCGGTGCTGTGCCGCGCGGCGCGTCGTCGGGTACGAGACGTGGGCCCTGCTCGGATGGGGTGTGCGGCTCGCTGTGCGGTGACGCTGGTGATCTCTTGGACGAAGTCACTGTGGCCGACCGGCGGTCGCCTTGACGGGCGCCGGGCGTATGCGAGAGCAGTTGAGGGAAATGTAAAGAAGGCTTCCTGTCTCGTCAACAGCTCTTGACTGACGTCACAGGGATCGCGATTCTGCAACGAGAGCCACTGTGGGCGTCCGGCGTGAAGTTCGGACACTCCAGGCATAGTTGAGCCCGTTCAGCACCATGCTTGTCGGCCCGATCGGTGCGCCGTACCGGGCCACACGTCACCGTACGACGGGGTAAGCCAAGCCGTCTTTACGCACCATCAACGGGGCCCTTCCAGCAGGCACGTACCCGTGCTCCGTACACGGGAACTGGCACCCAACGGCAATCCGGCACGGACACCGCCTGAGCACACGCAAACACTCACCCGCCCCCGCACGTTCAGGCGCGCGACGCGGTCTGCTCGCGCGCCCCCGGCCCATGGCGGAAGTCGGGTACACGACCCTGCACACGACGCTCTTGCGCCGCGCCCGAGCGGGCTGCCAGGCCAAGCAAAAACCAGCGAAAAGGTCAGTGAACTCACCGAAGCGTTCAGGAGAAAGGAGCAAATGGGAGCGAGAAGAAAGCAGGCCGAGAAGGCACGGAAAGCCCAGTAAAGGCAGCGAAAGGCAGGTATGGCTCATGACGGAATCCGTACAGCAGGCGGTCGAGCGGCAATCACGGCCGGTCGATCCCGCGGTCTCGGCGGCCCCGGCGTCCGAAGGGTCCGCCGGGTGGCACACGCCTGACTACACGGTCGTTGAGACCGCGCTCGAAGTCACCGCGTACTCCCTGAGCAACCGTTAGCCGGCGTCGTGCTGCTGCGGGTACTCGGTACCGCGGCGGGCGGCGGCATACCGCAGTGGAATTGCGCGTGCCCCAGTTGTACCGGGGCACGCGCCCATCCCGCCCGGCGCCGCCACCACGCCTCGCTGGCCGTACAGGCAACGGAAGGCCGTTGGTACATCGTCAATGCGACGCCCGACATCGGGGACCAGATCGAGGGCTGCCCACCGCTGCGCCCCAGACCCGGAACCCGCCGCAGCCCGGTGGCCGGGCTCATCTTGACCGACGCCGAACTCGACCACACGCTGGGCATCGCCAGGCTGCGCGAGGCCGCCGGCCTTGAGGTGCTCGCCACCGGCGCCGTACGGGACGCCCTGCTCAATCGGCTGGGACTCGGAACCGTCCTTGGCCCGTACACCGAACTGCGCTGGCGCGAACTGCCCCATGGACAGGCGGTCCCCCTCGGACAGGCGCCCGGGCCCGGCCCGGCCGAGCCGGCCGACCCGGCAGCGCGTGCCAACCCGGGGCTGCCCGCTGCGCCGGGCGATGACGCCGGGTGGGCGATCGCGGAACGGGCCGGGAGGTTGGCCACCGACGAGGCCGACAGCGGCCTCTTGGTGGAGGTCAGCGCCATCCCAGTATCCCGCAAGCGCCCGCGGTACGCCGTGCCAGCGGACAGCCCGGGCCCCGGCGGCAAGCGCGCGGCGGGCCTCGGCGACGACGGCCCGGCCGAAACCGGCGGCGCGAGCGGGAGCACGAGCGGGGGAGCGGACCGAAGGGGGAGCGAGGAGCAGGGCCGCGATGGTGGTGGGTGGGTCGTTGCTCTGCGGATCACCGACCGGGTGTCCGGCGCAACCGCCCTCTACGCTCCGGCGATCGCCACGTGGTCCGCAGAGCTGGCGGACGCGGTGGCCGAAGCCGACTGCGTGATCGTTGACGGGACGTTCTGGGACGAAGACGAACCATGCCGCGCCGGAATCGGCACACGTACCGCCACCGGCATGGGCCACCTGCCGATCGTCGGGCCCGGCGGCACGGCCGAACGCCTGTCCACGCTCCACGCTCGCTGTCTCTACACCCATCTCAACAACACCAACCCCCTCGTGGACCCGGGCGCGGCGGAGCACCGCCGGCTCGCCGAGTGGGGCATCGAGGTAGCCGCTGACGGGATGGTGATCGAGCTGTGAGCAAAGCTGCGGTGAGAGCCGGCGAGGGTCCGCAGACCGCCGGGGGAGAGGGCACGGGATCGGGGCCAGGGCCGGGAGCGCGCCCGGAAACCGGTGCCGGCGGCCGGAGAGCGGACGTGAGTCTGGGCGCGGATGAGCGTACGAAAGTGCCCGCGGGCCCCCATACGGCCGCGGGCTCGGACGCCGCCGTGAGCCGGGAGGGCACGGACACTGTGAGCGCGGATACCGTGAGCGCGGACGGCGGCGCGGGTGTGGGCAAAGCGGCGCGTGTGAACGGCACCGCGGGTCTGGGCGGGCAGACACAGGCGTGGGCGGCCGACGCAGCGGCGTTCGAGGCACGGCTGCGGGCCGTGGCCACGGGGCGCTACCACGACCGGCACCCGTTCAACGTGCGGATGCACGAGGGGCAGTTGACCCCCAGCGAGCTACGCCGCTGGGTCCTCAACCGCTTCCACTACCAGCGCCACATCCCCATCAAGGACGCCCTGGTCATGGCCAAGTTCGACACCCGCGAGCAGCGCCGGACATGGCTGCGCAGGGTGCAGGACCACGACGGCAAAGTCGAAGGCGAGGGCGGGATCGAGAACTGGCTGCGGCTTGGCACGGCCGTGGGACTCGATCGCGAGGTGCTGCTCTCGGGAGAGGGAGTGCTGCCCGGGGTGCGGCTCGCGGTGGACGGCTATGTCAACTTCTGCCGCCACGGTTCGCCGCTTGAGGCGGTTGCCGCCTCGCTGACCGAGCTGTCCGCACCCGGGATCATGCTCACCCGCATCGACGCTTTCGAACGCCACTACCAGTGGATCGACCCGGCCGGGCTCGCGTACTTCCGCATCCGCGAACACCAAGGGCGCCGGGACAGCAGGGAGGCCCTGGACCTCGTGCTGTCCTGGGCCAAGGCCGCTGCCGACCAGGACCGGGCGGTGGCCGCGCTCAGCTTCAAGTGCGATGTGCTCTGGTCACTCCTTGATGCGGTGGCGCACGCTGACACGGCTGACCCCGCCACCCGTTCCGACCCCGCCACCCGTTCCGACCGAGCCGGGTGGCGGCCGTGAGCGCGGCGCGGCACGCGCGGACGTACGCGGCGACGAGGCCGGGTACGTGGACCCACTCGGTGGGCGACACGACACGTCCCCCGAGCAGTCACCCGAGCGGGGCGGAGGAGTACGCGAGCGGAGCAGGAGCATATGTGAGCGGAGTGAAGCCTCGCACCGGAGAGACGGCACAGGGCGCTGCCGGGGCCGACGCCGGTTGGCAACCCGTGCTGGCCCCCTCCGTACTGCTGCGTCGGGACCGGGTGCGGCGGACGGAATTGCTGGTGCTGCCCGAGCGGGTGGTGGTCCTCAACGACCGGGCGGCCGACGTAGTGCGGCTGTGTGACGGGCGGCGCGCTGTCGGCCAGATCGTACGGGAGTTGGCAGACCGCTTTCCCGACGCGCCGGTCGCGGACGAGGTTCCCGCGTTCCTGACGCGGCTGCGTGAACAGGGGTGGCTGCGATGAGCGACGGACACGGACGTCCCTGGGCGCTGCTAGCCGAGCTCACCCACGGCTGCCCGCTGCACTGCCCGTACTGCTCGAATCCCCTCGAACTCGCTCGCCGCTCACAGGAGTTGACCACCGACGAGTGGCGGGACGTGTTGCGCCAGGCCGGGGAGTACGGGGTCGTACAGACCCATCTGTCGGGCGGCGAGCCACTGCTGCGCACCGACCTGGCGGAGATCGTCGCAGCCGCCGATGTGGCCGGTATCTACACCCAGCTTGTCACCAGCGGCGTAGGGCTCACCGAGGCCAGGTTAGGCGCCCTGGTGGACGCCGGGCTGCGCAGTGTGCAGCTCTCGGTCCAGCACGCCGATGCCGCGCGCTCCGACCGGATCGCCGGGCATCGGGCATTCGCCGCCAAAGAGCGGGCGGCGGCGCTGATCCGCAAGACCGGGCTGCCACTCGGCGTCAATGTGGTGCTGCACCGCGACAATCTCGACGCCGTGAACGCGATCGTGGATCTCGGGGTGGCCTGGGGCGCCGAGCGGATCGAACTCGCCAACACACAGTTCTACGGCTGGGCCCTTCGCAACCGGGAGGCGCTGTTGCCAAGCCGTGCGCAACTGGCCAGTGCCGGTGCGGTCATTGAGCGCCGACGAGCGGAGCTGGCGGGCACGACCGAACTGGTGTGGGTGGTGCCGGACTACTTCGACGGCGTGGCCAAGCCGTGCATGGGCGGCTGGGGCGCGGTATCGCTGACCATCGCCCCGGACGGTACGGCGCTACCCTGCCCTGCGGCGTCGGTGCTGCCGGGCCTGGACCCGCCCAACGTACGTGACCGGCGGCTGGAATGGATTTGGGAGTCCTCCCCGGCGTTCAACCGGTACCGGGGCACGGCGTGGATGGCCGAGCCCTGCCGGAGTTGCCCGCGTAAGGAGAGCGACTTCGGCGGGTGCCGCTGCCAGGCGTACGCGCTGACGGGCGATGCGGCACGCACGGACCCGGCGTGCGCTCTCTCACCCGACCATGGGTTGGTACGCGCGGTGGCCGATTCGCCCCGCGGCGCCCACGCGCAGGCGCCGCTGCCGCACCCCACCTACGATGCGCGCGCCTCCCCGGCCGAGCCGCTACGGGGCCAGGGAGAAGGAGCTCGGGCGCCCCAGGACCAGATCCCGTACATCTACCGCACGCCGGCAGCCGGGGGCCGTACGCTCCAGCCCGCACCACCCGCCCCGCGCCCCGCACGCCACACCACGCCCGCCCACACCTCCCCGCCGCCGCCCGGGCAGGCCCCCGCGCCGCCGCCTCGGAAGCCGCCGGAGCTGGGCCCGTGACCTGCGGTAAGGGGTAAGCGGAAGCCGCATGGTTCGAGGAGCCGGAAGGGGAGGTGAGATAAAGCGTGAAATCCGGGCACCCGAAACGTGCTCGGACCCGGGAGGCACCATGACCCGCACGGCCGCACAGGACGTCTACACGGGCTTCGACCACATGCCCATCGCCGGCGAGTGGCGAGCCGGCGGAGCCGGCCGTTCCCGTCCCAACACCGATCCGTACACCGGTGAGGTCCTGCTGGAGACGACACTGGCCGATGCCCGAGACCTGGACGAGGCGTACCGCGCTGCCAGGGTCGCCCGCTCCGTCGCGGACGGCGCCGAACTCGTCCTCACCGGTGAGCCCACCGGGCCCACGGGACAGGTCCTGCCGCCGCAGGTTCTGCTGGGTGACACCGGTAAGAACGGTCACACCGGTAAGAACGGTGACAATACTGTCACCACCGCCAAAGAGGAGGTGTTCGGGCCGGTCGCTACCGTCATCGCAGCGGACGGCGAGGAAGACGCCCTCCGCCTGGCCAACGACACCGAGTACGGCCTGTCCAGCGGCGTCTATACGCGCGACGTCGAGCGCGGCCTGCGGTTCGCCCTCCGCGTGCAAGCGGGGATGACCCACGTCAACGACACCACCGTCCACGATGACGCCCATATCGCCTTTGGCGGAGAGAAGAACTCCGGGCTGGGGCGCTTCGGCGGTGACTGGGTCGTGGACGAGTTCACCACCCAGCACTGGGTGAGTGTGCAACACGCGCCACGCGAGTTCCGGTACTGACATTACGGGGGAGTCCCCTCACCGGAAGGCACCGGAGGAGCCTTTTACCATGGTTGCCAATGGTTGCCGAGGGGCGACCGGGCTCATCCACCGAATGACCAGACCAGGATTGACCAGACCAGGACCAGGATGACCAGACCAGGCCGGTCTCCGCCGGGCGACCAGACCGTGCCCTCGCGTCAGTCAGTGCCTCAATCAGTCCAGTCCGTACTCTCGGCGGCGCGGCTGACGGGCATGAGTTCGCGGATGTCCGCGGGCAGCGCCCCTGCCACCTTCTGTGTCAGTTCCGGAGCGAGGGCAGCGTCGAGCACCTCCAACACGGCGGCGGCCTCGCGTACGGCCATGTCCTCGTCGGTGCCCGCTCGGCCGGCGACCCGCCCGACGAACGTCGTCAGGTCGAATCGCTCGCCCGTACTGTCCGCGGTGCCGTCAGCGGAGGCACCCGTCGCCTGCCGGGCGGAGGCGGCCAGTTCCGGTGGCAGTTGGGCGGCCATATGGTCGGCGAGTCCGGGCGGCAGCCGTTCGGCCAGCGTGCTCAGCACGGCCTGTGTCGCCCGTTCGGCCGGCCCCCGGCCCGGCAACTGAGCGAGCGCCTGCACCTTTCCAATCATTTCGTCATGCTGCATGAGAGGGCTGTCCCTTCCACGATCTTGTTCGTCGGGCAATGCCGAAGGCGGGGCACGGAACGAGTACCCGGTGACGGGCCGCTACACCGGCCCGGTTCGAATGGCGAGGGTCTTCGGCACCCATCTGCATCGCTCACGGTGAGAGAGACACCCATGCCGCCGCAGCTCCTCACCAGCTGTCGGCAGCGCCGGACACCACCGAAGCCGCTGATCAGCGGCCTACTCCCGGAGGGCCCGTGCGAGGTTTTGAGGAGCGCGTTGCGGTCTCCTCGCCCAGCCCGAACGCCTCGACACGGTGGGGCGGCTTCGGTCCGGGGCGGAAATGGCCGAGCAGGGCTCGGGCGAACTCAAGGGCTGTCGCTCATCGGAAAACGCACGCCGGTCAGTTGCTCCGAGAGCACCCACAGCCGTTGGGCCGTAGCGGAATCCTGGATGGCCTGCTCTCGGCCGCGGAGGGTGGGCTCGCCCCGGAGCTGGAACGGCCCGTTGGGCACGACATAGCTCCCGCCGGGCAGGCCCGGGACGGTTGAGGCGTACAGGGAGGTCTTAGCGCCCTCCAGCGGGGGACGGAACGCGATGCCTACGAGCAGGCGCACGAGCGCCTTATACGCGCGGCCCCTGGTGCTATGGGCGCCGCCGGTGAGCACATGGGAGCGGGTGAGTCCGGGGGCGACGGCCATGCTGCGCAGAGCCAACCCGGCAGCTTCAGCCCTCCGTTGTAGTTCCACGGCGAAGTAGAGGTTGGCCCGCTTGGACTGGACGTACGCGAATGCCGATCGGTAGCGGCGCTCTGCGTTGAGGTTGGCCATGTCGAATCGGGCGAACCGCTGGCCTTCGCTGCTGACGGTGACCACGCGCGGGCTGGCAGCGCCCAGTAGATGGGGCATGAGTAGCCCCGTGAGAGCGAACGTGCCGAGGTGGTTGACGCCAAACTGCGATTCGAAGCCGTCGCGGGTCCGGGAGAACGGCACCATCGCGATGCCGGCGTTGTTGACCAGGAGGTCGAGCCGGTCATGGTTCCAGCTCTGCGCGAAGCTGCGGATGGACGCCAGGTCGGCGAGGTCCAGGCGGCGTAATTCGGCCTGGGCGTCGGGTACTTCGGCTCGTAGTCGCTGTAGGGCCGCACCCCCGCGCTCGCGGTGACGACAGGCCAATACGACATGGGCGCCGTGGCGTGCGAGTTCGCGCGCGGTGGCGTATCCGATGCCGCTGTTGGCGCCCGTGACCACGGCCAGCCGTCCCGACTGGTCAGGGATGGAATCCGGCGTCCACCTCGTAGTCGAAACCGCCTGCGGCGCCGATGTCTCGAAGCGATCGCCGGCCGGGCGAGGGCAGCGGGCAACGCCATCTATAGCCGCGTTGTCATGGCCACGAAGCGAGAGCCGGGCGGTCGCGTGGGAGTTACAGGGCATGGGGGGCTTCTTCCATGGTGGGCAGGGGCGACTGCGACTCAGAGGGAACAGCCGCATTGCAACTATTGGTTGCGATAAACTGAAGCCTGCCGCACGACCCGTCATCAACGCAACAGGGAGTTGCAATGAAGCCAGTTGCGTCAGCCTCACGACGCCCCACCGCTGTCGGGCGTGGCAAGAAGATGCGCACCGCCGTCTTGGAGGCGACCATCGCCGAGCTGACGGAGACCGGCTATGCGGCGTTGACCGTCGATGGTGTCGCCAAACGGGCCGCGGTGCACAAGACGACGATCTACCGGAACTGGAAAGACTCCACCAACCTGGTCGCCGACGCGCTGGCTAGCCACTTCGCCCAGGACATTCCCATTCCCGACACCGGGGCGGTGGACAGCGATCTGCGCGAGCTGGCCCGCACGCTCATCAGCACCATGACCACACGCGCAGGCCAGGCCCTGCTCGTCACCGTCCTCTCGGATGCCGTACGCATTCCTCAACTTGCCGAAGTTAAAAGCGCGCTCTTCGGTGACCGGTTCCGGCGGGCGGCCATCGTCGTCACCCGAGCCATTGAGCGCGGCGAACTGCCTGCGGACACCGACCCAACCGAACTGCTCAAGACCCTCGCCGCACCGCTCTACTTCCGGCTGGTGTTCACCGGTGAGCCAGTTGACGAATCGACCGCGGACCATGCAGTTCGCGTCGCGCTGGCTGCCGCGCGCGCCCACGCGTTGCCGCCTGTCTGACCGCAGACACACCTCGGCCCCCGTTCGCGTCCCGCCGACTGGCTACTCGTCCGAGTCCGCAGTCGGCGGCGGTGTTTCGAGGAGGAAGAAGAGGAAGCCGATCTTGGTCGAAAGGGTGTGGAACTCTTCGGGGAACAGCTCACGGCCGGCCGGGTCGGGCTGCGGCTCGCTGATGACGGCAAGGCGGAAGCCGGCGGTGGTGAAGGCATCGGTCATCGCGTGCAACGGCCTGCGCCAAAAGCTCAGCGGGACGGACTGCCCGCTGAACGTGAACTCGCAGGTATAGCTGGTGGTTGCGTGGTAGTCGGGCCGAGGGTCCTGGATCGCGTAGTCCACGAACGGGTGCTGCACCGACGCGATCAGTCGGCCGCCGGGCGCGATCACTCGCCGCAGTTCGGCCAGCGTCGGCCCCCAGTCTTCTACGTAGTGCAGCACCAGCGACGCGACGACGTCGTCGAACGCATCGTCGGCGAACGGCAAGGGGTCGCTCAGGTCAGCCACGTGCAGGTCCGCTTCGGCACCGAGCCGCCGCCTGGCCAACGCCAGCATCCCGGCGCTGGCATCGATGCCGGTGACATCGGCACCGCGATCGCGTAATGCGGCGGACAGGGGCCCCGATCCGCAGCCGGCGTCCAGGACCCGGCGGCCGGCCACGTCTCCGGCGAGGGCTATCATCGCGGGCCGCTCGTAGTGTGCGTTCAGGAGGTTGTTCTCGTTGTCCGCCGCGTACGCCTCGGCGAAGTTGTCGTAGTCATTCAGCTGAACGGGAGCCCCAGAGTGGGCGAGACCTTTGGGCATGTCGGTTATGCGTTCCATCATCGCAGCCTAGTAGGCACCTGATGCGCCGGAAAGAACCTAGACCGCCCGCCAGGCTCCGGCCTCCCAGCACCCGAAGAGCGAAGGCCAACCCCTGGGCATAGCCCCCCGGGTACTTGCTGCGCCGGGCCTGCGCGGCCTGGTCATGGCGCGCGAGGACGGGGGCGGGGCATTCACGAATCGGGAGACGACCAGTCAAGGCCCCTGGCTGAGGAGCGCAGGAGGCAGCTCCTCCAATCGCGAGATCGTCCGCCAGGCACTCACCGTGTCCTCGCTGGTCTGGGAACTGCGGGTGATCCACACGGCTCGCATTCCGGCCTCCGTAGCGGCCTTGACATCTTCCACGGGGTGGTCGCCAACGTGCACGCATTGCGCAGGGCTAACGCCGAACTGTTCTGCGGCGTGGTGGTAGATCGCCGGGTCGGGTTTTCGGAAACCGCAGTCGGCGGCTACCACTACGGCTTCGAAGGTCTTGTCCACACCCAGGAGGTCGGGCCGGCTGTTTCCGTTGGTGATCAGCCCAAGGCGCAAGCCTCGACTACTGAGCAAGTGCAGGCACGCCATCGCGTCGTCATAGAGCGTCACCGCAGAATGCCGAGTGTCCATGTAGGCCCCGAATACTCGTTTGGTGAACTGTTTTTCGGCCCCCACCTCGGCAGACACTTCCTCGAACGCCGCCCAGCGGATCGCTTCCATGCTCGCGCCACTGAACTCGGGCCGGGAAGCGACGTCCTCACGCACCGTGGCTAGCCAGCTAGCTGTCACAGGCGCGCCCGCACGGGAGAGGTCTTCTGCTGCGAAGCACTGAGCCGCGACCTCCAACGCCTGCCTCATAGCGGCCTGGAATCGCCACAGCGTCTCATCACCATCGAATGTGACAACGGAGATTTCACTCACAGGACATACCTCCAAGTCGAACCAGGCGGCGGAGATTTGGTGAGCCATTGATGCTCACTGCGGTGACAGCGTCCTTTCCATACTGCCGGTACTGCCCTCGGGAATGGTGGGCCCGCATGTGCTGCGAACGGACATGAAGGCGGACAGGCCGATGCCCAGTGCGACACCATGAGCAAGGAATATTGTGACGCAAGGCAGAAAAGCTATCTCGCCTACGAATACCGCTGACGATGACCCCTTCCGCGCGGTTGGGAGGCAGGCAGAGTTGACCCACATGGTGCTGGACGACCACCCAGGCACGGCCGAGAGGTTCGCGCGCCATGTTCGCTGAGTCGGGGGCATCGATGCGGTCGCTGGAGCGCTAGGGCTTCCGAACTCGGTACGGAAGTCGATGCGGGACCCGCTTGGCCCCGGTGCCATTGCGCCTGGCAAGGTGGCTGACAACGCCGCGTTGTGTCCCAGGAGTTTACGAAACCGACCGAAATCCCGCCGTCCGTCCAGGGGCCGGCCCGTCTCTCGTCATCGTCCCCGTGGCGCTGCATCTCGGTTGAAACACCGGGAGGAACGACCTCTGAGAACCGATCCAAGACCAACGACATTGTGGCGACTCGTTCCTGATCTCGCACCGGTAGGAAGCGCCCCGTTGGTGGGAACCGGCCGCTACGGCGAGCAGTCGCTCGCGAAGGCGGCGGTTTTCAGGAGAGCGGCCAGTTGCGCAGGGCGGCGTCGGCCATCTCCTGGAGCTCATCGCGGCCGACACCGCTCGCGGCTTGTACGGCGATGCCGAATGCCAAAGTGGTGACATAGCGGGCCAGTAGTCCCGGATTGCTCTCCGGGGGCAGGTCGCCTTCGTCGATGGCTCGCTGGAACCGCTCTCGGACGCTGGAGCAGCCGTTGTTACGCCAGGCGATGAGAAGGTCACGGACTACACGCCCGGAGTCGCTGGTGGCCAGGGCGCCCTGGACACCCAGGCACCCGCGGAGGTGGGCCGTGCGGGTGGTGGTTCGCACGGTGCCGAGCAAGATCGCGGTGGCGACGCCGAGGGCGGTGGGCTGGCCCAGGGCCCGGGTCAGGTATGCGCTCGGACCTTCGGCGTAGCGCTTCAGGACCTTGCGGAACAGCTCCTCCTTGTTGCCGAAGGCTGCGTACATGCTGGTGGTGGAGATGCCCATAGCGTCCGTCAGGTTGGCCAGGCTGGCCCCCTCGTAGCCCTGCTCCCAGAAGACCAGCAGGGCGCGGTCAAGAGCTTCGTCGGCTTCGAATCCTCGCGGTCGGCCGATTGAGTCGCTCCGTTTCATCGCCACTCCCGCAGTACCAACGTGGACGTCGGCATGGAGGCGTTCGGCGTGTACGCAGCGTCCAAGGCTGCCACCCGTTCGTTCGCCCGTACCTGGGCCAACGAACTGAAGGGACGCGGCATCCGGGTCAACACCGTCACGCCCGGCCCGACCGATACCCCTGGTTTGTCGGGGCTCGCTCCCGACTCGGAGCAGGCCGCCGGCTTCCGGCAGCACCTGGCGACGCAGGTGCCGCTGGGCCGGCTCGGGCGCCCGGAGGAGATCGCCGCCGCCGTCGCCTTCCTCGCCTCCGAACAGAGCAGCTTCATCACCGGTTCGAGCCTGTACGTCGACGGGGGCCAGAACCAGATCTGACTTCCATGGCTGCACATCCGGCTACCCGGACAGCCGCTCCGACATATGCACCGCGCCGGAGTCCAGCACCGTCCTGGCGCCGCCTACGCCCGACGTGTATGTGAGGGCTCGGGCCCGGCCGTGGGCTCCGGGGCAGTGTCACGACCAGTGGGGGAGGGGACGGCCCGTGAGAACAACTGCACCGCCATTTCCTCCAGTTGAGCCCTGTGCGGCTTTCCGTTGGCGTTGACCGGGAAACGGTCGATCACCTGCACCCGGTTCGGCCGTTCCCAGGCCGGCAGCGCGTCGTTGATGATGTCCTGCCAGTGCCTGGCGTCGCGGCCCTGGTCATCTTCGACGAAGAAAATCAGCGAGCAACCCCGGTCGGCGGCCGGAAGGGAGACTATCTTCGCCGAGCAGCCGCGGTCGGCGATTTTCCGTTCGATGATCTCCGGGTACAGGGTGTAGCCGTTGCGGTTGACCGCGAGCTTCCGCCCGATCACGAACAAATTGTCGTGGTCGTCGAGGTAGCCCAGGTCACCGGTGGTGAACCAGCCCTGCGCTGCGGGGACCACACCGCCCTCGGCGTCGAGATGACCGGTCATCATGTCCGGGCAGTCCACCAGCACCTCACCGATCTCACCGGGGGCCACCGAATCGCCGGTCTCGCCGACGACCTTCAGGGCGAGGCCTTCCATCACCGTGCCGCAGGCCACCGGGTTCTCCGGGGTCGCGAAGGCGACGTTGCCGAGTTCGGTGCTGCCGTAGCTATCGAGGAGCGGTAGGCCGAACTCGTCGACGTAGGAGCGGCTGAGGCTCGGGTCCAGCGGGGAGGCACCGCTGCAAAACATGCGGACCGAGCGCAGAGCCGCCTTGGTGGAGGGACGCCGGCGTGTGATGTTCAGGATCGAACGGTACGTCGCCGGGGTGGCGTCCAGCACGGTCGCCCCCGTGTAGTCGGCGAAGCGCAGGGCACGGTCCGGCCTGCGGAACGGGGCGATGACCAGGGAGCAGCGAGTGATCCAGGCGATGAGGACCATGGAGAGGCCGTACTGGTGGTTGAAGGGCAGTAGCGGCAGCAGCACATCGTCCGAAGTGTGTCCGACATGGCGTGCGTTGCGTTCGAGGTTCTTCAGAAACCTCCCGCCGTTCTTGGCGATGCCCTTGGGCCTGCCCGTGGAGCCGGAGGACCACATGATCAGTCCGTCGGGCAGCGCCGACCACGTGGTGAAGTCCAGTGCGCCGTCCTGGGGCACGGTCCCGGCCGACGCGGCCATCACCTCGTAGAGGAAGACCAGTTCGCCGCCGTCCGCGACCGGTGCGTCATCGTCGACCAGGACGATCTTGGCGCCGGCTTGAGCACGAATACGTTCCGTCTGATCGGCCTTCTCCTGATGGTCCACGAGCACGATCGACGCGCCGAGGTGCATCAGGGCGAGTAAGCCTCCTACAAAACCAGTTGAGTTACCTGCCTTGAGTAAAACCCGGGTGCCGGGATGGACGCCCCGCGCGCGCAAGGTGTGGGCCAGACCGAGGGCCTTCTGTTCGAAGACATCCAAGGTATCGACCGAATCGGCGGCGAAGATTTTCGCGGCCATTGAGTCACCTCGCTGTTCCATGGACCGGAGCCGCCGTCCGGCAGTGTGGGCCCCGCCCGCCGTTGTTCGGAGCACACGACACCGATCGCGATTTCGCGTCCACCCTAATGGTTTCACGATCACATCTCACATGAAGATCAGGTTTCTCCGAAGTGACCTGTAGGTATGCCCTCTGGTGGGGCACCGCCGGTATACCCGGCTCGGCACGAAGGACACCACTACGGAGATCAACTCTTTCAATATCCCGACTTCCGGGCCGGCCGATGGTTCTGACATGCTGTTGGTGCAAGGGGTTGTGCCGGCGCGCGACCGATGTGGTCTTGTGCCGCTTGAGAGGACTGTGCGTGGCTCGTTCCTTAGTCGCCGAAATTGACACACCGGGTGGCAGGGTGCCCGTGCGCGCATGTGTCTACGAGCCGATCCCACCCCTGTGGCTGTTTCCGTCGATCGGCGAGTACCCGCTCTACGACGACTTCGCCTACGGCCAGATGCTCAAGGACGAGCTGCGGATGGAGCGATACGCGGCGGCGGTACGCCGCTACGCTCCCGGCCGCACCGTGCTCGACATCGGCACCGGCCAGGACGCGGTCTGGGCCCTCGCCGCGGCCAGGGCGGGCGCACAGCACGTGTGGGCCGTCGAAGTCATCCCCAAGTCGGCACGGATCGCCCGCGAGAACATCGAGCAGGCCGGCTTCTCCGACCGGATCACGGTGATCGAGGGCCTGTCCACCGACATCGAACTCCCCGAACCCGTCGACCTGTGCGTCTCCGAGATCATCGGCACACTCGGCGGCTCCGAAGGCGCGGGCGCCGTACTACGCGATGCCAGGCAGCGGCTGGTCAAACCCGGTGGCCTCTTCATCCCGCACCGCAGTGCCACCACGGCCGTCGCCTTCGACATCGGCCGCGCCTCGGCCGGCGCACCACCGGGCTTCCCGCTCTTCACCCTCCGCTACCTGGAAGAGGTCTTCGCCGGCACCGGCCACCCCTTCGACCTGCGCGTGTGTCTCGTCGGCCCGCAGGACAACCCGGCCATGAGAAAAGAGAGTTACCTGTCCACTACCACCGAGGTGGAGCCGTTGGAGTTCAACGGCGACCTGCGCCCCGAGGGCGTCGATCGGGCCGAGGTGGCCTTCACCCGGGCCGGCCGCTTCCACGGACTCGCACTCGGGATGCGCCTGTGGGTGGCCGAGGACGACGAACCGCTCGACTCGCTTGTGCAGGCCAGCAGTTGGACCCCCGTCTGGGCGCCGCTCTCAGAGGTCGGCCTGCCCGTACGGCCCGGCGACCGGTTCGAGTTCACCTTCACCACGACGATGAGCGACGACGGAGTTCACCCGGACTACGCGCTGGCCGGCACACTCCGCCGCGACATCGGCCCGGCCGTTCCCCTGCGCTGGCGCTCGGCACACCATCAGGACAGCTTCCGCGCCTCGCCCTTCTACCGGTCACTGTTCCCCGAGGCCTGACCCGGTGGTGTCACTCGTACGTCACACACCGGCCCCCCGGTACCGCGCCACCGCCCGTGCGGACAGCCGGCGTCGGGCTGCCGCTGACACCACGTCCCCGGCCCGTGCCACGGTCATCGGTGCGCTGAACCATCGGTCCGCTGAACCATCGGTCCGCTGAACGCCACCGAGAACCACCGCTCTTGGAGACGCCATGCCCCGCCCCACCGACCGCCCGGTGCCCCGCGCATCCCGGACCGGCGAGCAGACGAGCGCGGTCGTGTTCCCGGGATTGGCCGGAACGACCTTCGCCGCACTGGGCAAGTTCCTCGTCCTGGACCGCTTCGCCCGCCCCCGGGTACGCGTGGCGGACGAGGTGCTCGGCTATCCCCTGCTGGAACGGTTCCGGGACTCCACGGACGACGACTACTCCGAGTCCGCGCAGGTAGCCTCCCTGATCAGCTCGCTCGCGCTGGCCGAGCGTGCCGAGACCGTACGGGGCGCGCGGCCCCGTTTCTGTGCCGGACCGAGCTTCGGACTCCGCCCCACCGCCGTGTACAGCGGCGCCCTCGACCTTGCCGAAGGCATCCGGCTCACCGCTGCGATCGCGCGTAGGGAACGGGAGTTCTTCCGCACCCACCACAGCGACATCGTCACGCACACCGTCGTCCGTGTTCCCGCGGAACCGCTCGCCGCACTGCTCGCCGAATGGAACGCACGCGGCGACCGGCTCGAAGTCTCGGGCGACCTCGACCAGGGGTTCGCCATGGTCACCCTGCGCGAAACACTCCTCGACCGGTTCAAACGCGCGATCGGCTCGATCGGCGGTTACTCCATGCACACCATGCGCCCACCCGCCCACTCCACCCTCTTCGGCGAACTGCGCACCGCGATGGAACAGGACGTCTTCGCCGACGTAGGCCTCCGCACACCCCGCATCGCCGTGGTCAAGGACCAGGACGGCTCGATCGTGGACACGGCAGAGGCCATGCGCACCATGTTGCTCGACACGTTCAACCGGCCGTTCAACTGGCGCGCGGTCGTCGGAACCCTCGTCGCCCAGGGTGTACACACCGTCCACTTCACCGGCGCGGACGCGCTGTTCACCCGGCTGGACAGCACCGTCCGCCATCTCCACGTAGTGAAGACCGACCCCAAGTCGGCCCTCCGCCCGTCGTCGTTGCCCGTGGGAGAGACCGTATGACCAGCGATGCCCCGCCGTCCATACCCTCGACGTCCCCGGGTCCGGAGTCACCGGAGGACCTGCTCGCACGTCTGCACGGCGTACCGCGCGAGCGCGCGGACGAACTGCTGTTGGACCTGGTCGTACGGCAGTTGGCGACCGTCCTACAGCTTCCCGACGGGGAGCGCGTCCAGCCGGCACAACGCTTCGCGGACCTCGGCCTCGGCTCACTCGCCGCCGTCGACCTGCACCGCGGGCTGGCCGCCGCCACAGGCCTGCCTCTGCCGCTGTCCATGGCCTTCGACCGGCCCACCGCGGCCGACCTGACGGACTTCCTCGCCCGCGAACTCTTCGGCGACCCCGACACCAACACAGCCCCCACCCGCCCCGAGCGGGCCGACGACCACGACGATCCGATCGTCCTGGTGGGAATGGGCTGCCGATTCCCCGGCGGAGTCGGCTCCCCCGAGGACCTGTGGCAGCTCGTGCTGGACGAGACCGACGCCATCACGGACTTCCCCGATGACCGCGGCTGGGACACGGCGGGCTCGTTCGACAGCGACCCCGACCGCGCGGGCAAGACTTATGTGCTCTCCGGGGGCTTCCTCCCCGGGGCGGCCGACTTCGACGCGGAGTTCTTCGCCGTCTCGCCTCGCGAGGCCCAGTCGATGGACCCACAGCAACGACTGCTGCTCGAAGTCTCGTGGGAAGCCGTCGAACGGTCGGGGATCGACCCCACGTCCCTGGCGGGCACCGCCACCGGGGTGTTCGTGGGGATGGAGGACCACGAGTACGGGCCCAAACTCGTCGATGCCCGCGACGGTGCCGAGGGCTACCTGATCACGGGCAACGCGGCCAGCGTCGGATCGGGCCGTATCGCCTACGCGATGGGCCTAGAAGGCCCCGTGCTGACCGTCGACACCGCCTGCTCGGGGTCACTGGTCGCCCTCCACCTCGCCGCCCGGTCCCTGGCCCGCGGCGAGTGCGATCTCGCCCTCGCGGGCGGCGCCGCCGTGATGTCGACCATGGGCGGCTTCCTCGCCTTCAGCCGCCAACGCGGGCTCGCCGCCGACGGCCGGTGCAAGGCGTTCGGCGAGGACGCCGATGGCACCGGCTGGGGCGAAGGCGTCGGAATGGTCGTACTGGAACGGCTCTCCGACGCCCGACGCCGCGGCCACCACATCCTCGCGGTCCTACGCGGCTCCGCGATCAACTCCGACGGCGCCACCAACGGCCTCACCGCACCGAGCGGACGAGCGCAGCAACGGGTCATCCGCCAGGCACTGGCCAACGCCGGCGTCGCCGCGTCCGACGTGGACATCGTCGAGGCGCACGGCACCGGCACCACCCTCGGCGACCTGATCGAGGCACAGGCACTGCTCGCCACCTACGGCCAAGACCGGGCGGCGCCCCTGTGGCTGGGGTCACTCAAGACCAACATCGGCCACACCCAGGCCGCCGCGGGCGTGGCCGGAGTCATCAAGACGGTGATGGCGATGCGACACGGAGTCATGCCGCGCACCCTGCACTCCGCCGAGCCGTCGTCGCGGGTGGACTGGGCATCGGGCGCGGTGGAACTGCTCCGCTCCGCACGGCAGTGGCCGCGCGCTGACCGCCCCCGCCGCGCGGGAGTGTCCGCGTTCGGATTCAGCGGGACCAACGCCCACCTCATCTTGGAGGAGGCCCCCGAGCCCACCCCGAAGGCCCCCCGCGCCCTCACCGGGCCGGTGCTCCTCTCCGCCCCCGACCCGGCCTCCCTGCGCGACCGCGCGGAGAGCCTCGCCCACGCGGACCTCGCGTCCGTACTCGACCACGCA
Organism: Streptomyces zagrosensis; assembly: GCF_014203645.1. Taxonomy (GTDB): domain Bacteria; phylum Actinomycetota; class Actinomycetes; order Streptomycetales; family Streptomycetaceae; genus Streptomyces; species Streptomyces zagrosensis. The sequence goes on from NZ_JACHJL010000027.1 coordinate 96,343, forward strand.
CGCTCGGCGGCGACCACCCCGACCCGATTGCCCCACCGGGCCGCGGTGGTCGCGTTTGACGCCGACGAACTCCGCCGCGGTCTGAGTGCCCTGGCCGCCGGGAAGGACATCCCCGGCGTAGTCCGCGCGCCAGTGGGCGCGGGTGTGGGTAAGGGCGAGTGCGGGACACAAGCCGCTTTCCTGTTCACCGGACACCCGCCCGTACCGCTCGCAGACGGCCCCGCGGCGGAGACCGGAGTGATCCGCGGAGCGGGGCTGTACGAACGGTTCCCGGTCTTCGCCGACGCACTGGACGCCGCTTGCGCACAGTTGGACGTCCACCTGCGCCGTCCGCTCGGACCGATGCTGCGCGGGGGCGGGTACGCGGGCGAGTCGCTGGACGACGCGGAATGGGCACAGCCCGCCGCCTTCGCGGTCGAGATTGCACTCTTCCGGCTGCTGGAGTCCTTCGGTGTCACCCCTAGCCACGTCATTGGACAAGGGGCGGGCGAGATCACCGCGGCACAGGTGGCCGGGGTGCTCACCCTCGCCGACGCAGCCGCGCTCGTCGCCGCGCGCGGCAGGCTGACCTCTGAACTCGCCCTGCCCGGGGCAGCGCTGGCGCACGCGCTCGGGGAGATGCGCTGGGTCGCCGAAGTGCTCACGTACGCCGCTCCACGTATTCCGGTGGTGTCCGGGCGGCTCATGACGGACGAGGAGATCACCTCCCCCGAACACTGGGCGAACTCGCTGCACGGGGCCGCGCCGTGGTCCGACGGTCTTGAGACGCTGCGGACGGCCGGTGTGCCGACCGTACTGGCGCTGGGACCGGCCGGGACCGACGTGGTGTCACTCCGCGCGGCGCACGAGCCCGCCTTCCTGACGGCGCTAGCCGAACTGCATGTACGTGGCGTTCCCGTGAAGTGGAACCAACTCCACGGCGCCACGGAGGCCGCAACGCGTGAACCGGCCGCGTTCTCCGCCGGCCATGTGTGGCCCGGAGTCGAGCGCACGGTGCCATGGGTGTTGTCGGGTAGGTCGGTTGAGGCGGTTCGTGGTCAGGCGGTGCGGTTGCTGGATTGGGCGGAGGCCGCTCCCGCTGTTGATGTGCTGGATGTGGGGCGGTCGTTGGTGACCAGCCGGGCGCTGTTCGATCACCGTCTGGTGGTGACCGGTGGCGACCGTGTGGAGCTGCTGGCCGGGCTGCGGGCGGTGGTGGCGGGTGAGCCTGCGTCGGGGGTGTCGCAGGGGAGTGTATCCGCCTGGGCGGGTTCGGGTGTGGTGTTTGTGTTCCCGGGTCAGGGTGGTCAGTGGGTGGGTATGGCGCGGGAGTTGGTGGAGGCTTCGGAGGTCTTTGCGGCGGGGATGGCGGAGTGTGCGGAGGCTCTTGGTTCGTTTGTGGAGTGGTCGTTGTGGGATGTGTTGGGTGATGAGGTGGCGTTGGGTCGGGT
>NZ_JACHJL010000028.1 GCF_014203645.1 Streptomyces zagrosensis
CCCTGCTTTCATGCCCGGCTCACCAGAACATCACCCGACCGAGCCGCCACACCCGAACCGGCGTTCGTCATGATCGATAGAGCAACGGCTTCTTACCGCGCGCAGCGCGCCCCCTCGGCGCGTACGGGCCAGGACGCCGGATGCGGCCCGCTCCGCGCAACCAGCCGTTAGCCGTCACCGCGCTGGTCTGGCTGGCCTGGCTGGCCTGGCTGGTCTGGCTGGTCTGGCTGGTCAAGTTGGTCCAGTCGGTCCAGTTGATCCAAGCGCTCCCGCAGCCGCTCCGCGTCGGGGCTGCCGCCCGCCTCGTAGATCGCGTACGCGCGGGCCAACTGCTCTCGTACGGCCGCCTGAGTGCCACCCGTCCGCTCGGTCAGGTCGGCGAGCCGTACCCGGGTCTGCGCCTCGTAGTGGTGCGCCTGCTCCGCACGCAGGGCCTGGGCCGCCGCGCTCAGCGTGCGCAGTGCCGCCTGTGTGTCGCCCAACCGCTCATGCACGGCACCCATCGAAGCCAGCGCCCGAGCCGCCATCCGCCGGTCGTTGCGGCCCAGCAGATCCTCGTGTGCCCTGCGCAGGCTCTCCAGCGCCTTGCCGTGCTCCCCTGCGGCGTCCTGCGCGCAGCCCAGGAAGTACGTGGCGATGGCGACGCCGCGCCACTCCGCCGCCTCGACGTTGAGTTCCACCGACCGCCGGTAGGCCGCCATGGCGCGGGGGGCGTCGAATCGGTCCCAGTAACGCCCGTAGAACTCCTGCACGGACGCGCTCAGCACGGTGTGCGCCGCCACCTCAGCGCACGCCACCGCCTTCTCCAACTCCGCACGCGCCCGCTCGAACTCGCCGCGATCCATCAGTGGACGGGACAGCAGGCTACGCAGCCGCGCCTCCGCCGCGGGCACCATCACCTCGGCCGCCGCGGTCGCGCCCAACTCCAGGGACTCCTGCCAGTCCCCCACGTACCTGTGGTGCAAAAACAGCACCGTAAAGCCCTCCGCGAGCTGCCACACCTGCTGGTGCAACCCCCATCGGGACGCTTCTCGGAGAACGGCCAAGATGTTGGCACGCTCGGCGTCGAGCCAACCGAGCGGTTCCGGACCGCCGTCTGCCGCAAAGGGGTTGGGCGCACCGTCCAGGAGGTCGGTCAGCTCGGCGACCCGCAGCCGGTCCTCCCGTATGGCCCGGTCTGCGAACGCGGTGAGGGCCAGGTAGTGCATGACCACCCGCTCAAGCACGGTCCGTTCGCCCGAATCCGGCTCCTCGGCCGCGGCCCGCTCCCGCGCGTGCAGCCGTACCAGGTCGTGGAAGCGGAAGCGGTCGTCCACGGTCTCATCAAGCAGGCTCGCCTCCACCAACCTGTCCAGCAGCGACGAGGCGACGGCCATGTCCATATCGGCGGCGACGGCGGCGATGCCCACGTCGAACGTACGGCCAGGAAGCCAGCCCAGCGTGCGATAAAGCCGCGCCGCATCGGCCGGCAAGTCGCGATAACTGAGCTCCAGCACAGCGGACATCGAGTGCTCCCTTCCCAAAGACAGGCCCGACAGGCGCCGGGCCTCGTCGGCGAGCTCATCGGCCAGTGCCTGCATCGTGAGCCGCCGGTTGGTCAGCAGCCGGGCCGCCGCCAAGTGGAGCGCCTTCGGTAGACCGGCGCAGAACTCGACGAGCCGCCCCGCGGCCTCGGGCTCAGCCGCCACCGCCTGCGCGCCGCAGCGGGCGGCCAGCACCTGCATGCTGGTGGCCCGATCCAGCGGCTCCACGGGTAGGAACTGCGCCCCCAGCAAGGCTAGTTCACGCAGTCGGCCGGTGCTGGTCACCAACACCATGCTCCCGAGCCCCTTGGGCAGCAGGGCTCTGACCTGAGCGGGCTGGTGTACGTCGTCGAGCACGATCAAAAGGCGCCGGTCTACGGATCGGGTGCGTAGGAGGTTGGTGCGCTCGGCAAGGGACGCCGGGATGTAGGAGGGACAGACGCCAAGGGCCCGCAGGCACTGGGCCACGGCCTCCGAGACATCACTGCCGGCCTGGCCACCCGCGCCGCCCGTCCCACCCGGTACGCTCCCGCTGCCTGGGCCGCGCAGTGCCGCGTAGTCGATGAAGATCCGCCCGTCCGGAAACTGCTCGCGTACCGCGTCCGACCAGGTGCAGGCCAGGCTGGTCTTGCCCACGCCAGGCACCCCGGACAGCACGCGACACCCCACGCTGACACCCGATGCCTCGCGCACGACCGCACGCAAACCATCGTCCAACTCGGCGAGTTCCGTTAACCGATTGATGTGCGGGACGGTCTGGGGCGGAATCTGGTCGGGCCTGGCGCTTTCGCCGCACGCACAGGGGGGCGCCGCCTGCACATTGAAGGTGATGTCACCGTGCACCCGATGGGCCTGCACGCTGGGCCCGTACACCGTGCCGGACAGCTCGTTCACCATGGCCGCCGGCGCACCGTCACCCCCGACGCGCGGACTCAGCCGACCGTCCGCGGCAGACGGACCTGGCCGCTCATCCCTGGCGCAGGGGCCTCGGCCGTCGCCTCGGACGGCAGGGCTTGGGCCGTCGCTCCCCGCGGCCGGGTCTGGGCCGTCGCTCCCCGCGGCCGATTGCGGCTCGCCGGGCCCGTCGTCCGGAGTGTCCTGGTAGTCGTCGGCGCCCTCACTCATGGGGCTGCACCGCCGTTCGGTCCGCATTGCCAGTGGTCGGGAGGCTGCGCATCCCATCGAAGGTGAGACCGGAGAAGTCGCGCCCCTGGATCACCGGCCCGTGTTGTACGCCCCCGGTGATGCTGTTGTGTACGGTCCCGGCGGGGTCGCCATCCTCGTCTGCTCCCAACTCCGCGAGCAGCAACCGTAGTTCATCGGCAGCGGCCGGGTCCGCCTGCAGGGCGCGTCGCACCCGCATGCGCCAGCCTGCCTCGATGTCCGCAGCGGTGAGCTCGTCATCGGCAGCGCGGGCTACCAACAATTCCATCTGAGACAGGCGGAGTTCGTCATCGACCGAGTTCTCGTCGCCGCCCCGCGCGAAGAACCGGGCCACCCGATCGCGCGCCTGCGTCCAGGTCTCGGACACCATGAGTCCGACCAGCGCCGTTGCCCCCGACGCCGCCAGCGCCGTCAACTCAGCCTCCACCGCTCCCCCTCCGTCCGGCGCGCGCCTCGTCGCTCTCACCGCGGCCACCGTGCCACCGTAGAGAGAGCGCGCAGGCTTTGGGTAGTGCGACCCGCCGCACGCCCCCGGGCCATACGCCGACACGCGCAGCTGGCACATGCCTCCGACACATGCCCTCAGCACAGGACCGTCAGTCCGTCCGCCTCCAGCCGCACCCACAGTCAGACATCGCGGCACCCTTGCGCCATACCACCGGCATGTAGTGCGCTGACCCTCATGAGTAAGAGGAGCATTGCCACGCTGATCGCCGCCCTGGTCGTGGGGTCCCTTGTGACCGGCGTACCCGACCCGCAGGCGGAAGCCGCCGAATCCCGTGCCGACGGTTCGCCACCGCCGGCCGGGGCGTCTTCGGGGCTGGGAGTCGATCTGGACACGGTCACGATCCCGCAGTTGCAGCGGCGCATGGCACACGGTTCGCTCACCTCGTCGGCGCTGACCAACGCCTATCTGGGGCGTATCAAGGCCGTCGATCCCAAGATCAATGCTGTGCTACGCACCGACCCCACGGCGCTACGCCAGGCCGCAGCCAGCGACGCCAGGCACCGGCGCGGTGACACCCTCGGCCCGCTCGACGGCATACCCGTCCTCCTGAAGGACAACATCAACACCCGTGACATGCCGACGACGGTCGGATCTCTGGCGCTGGCCGGCAGCCCACCGGCCACCGACGCCCCCCTGGTGACCACGTTGCGGAACGCCGGTGCGGTGATCCTCGGCAAGACCAACCTGTCCGAGTGGGCGAACTTCCGCTCCACCAAGCCCACGTCGGGTTGGTCGGCGGTGGGTGGTCAGACCAACAACCCCTTCGTCCTGGACCGCAATCCGTGCGGGTCGTCCGCCGGTTCTGGCGCCGCGCTCGCCGCTTCGTTGTCACAGGTGGCGATCGGCACCGAGACGGACGGCTCCATCGTGTGCCCCGCCGGAATGAACGGGGTGGTCGGCCACAAGCCCAGCCTCGGACTGGTCAGCCCGTCCGGCGTGGCACCGATCTCCGCCGAGCAGGACACCGCGGGCCCCATGGCACGCAACGTGATCGACACCGCGCTCACGCTAGCGGTGCTCAGCAAGAACAAGACCACGCGCCCCGGCGACCACAGCAGCCTGACGAACGACGCGACGCGCCCCGGCAATCTACGCGGCAAGCGGATCGGCCTGTGGCGGCTGCCCTCGCTCGGAACGGATGTGGACGCCGTAATGTCCCGTACGGCGGAGAAGCTGCGTACCGCGGGAGCAGAGGTCGTCGAGGTGACGCCGCCCTATCAGGAGCGCGTGTCCGAACTCGAATTCCCGGCGCTGCTCAGCGAGTTCCACCGGGACATCAACGCCTATCTCGGCACCCGCAAGGGGCCGCAGAACCTCGCCGAACTGATCGAGTTCAACCGCACCCACCCGGCAGAGCAGACCTGTTTCGCCGGCCAGGAGTTGTTCGAGCAGGCCCTCGTCGCACTTCCCACCACCGACCCGAAATACCAGGCCATGCGCGCCGAACTGAAAGACCTCTCGCGGCGCTCCATAGACGAGACCATGACCAAGCACCGACTGGACGCCATCGCGGCACCGACCAACCCGCCCGCCTGGACGACCAACTGCGCGCGAGGCGATAACGACGTCATTCCGTCCTCCACCCCCGCGGCCGTGGCCGGATACCCCTCGCTGTCGGTGCCTGCCGGGACCGTCAACGAACTGCCCATCGGCCTACTCCTGATGGCAGGCGACCACCAAGACGCCAAGCTGCTGTCCCTGGGTGCTGCGGTGGAACACCGGCTGGACGCGTGGCGCGCCCCGCGCTACCTGCCGACGATAGGCCCCGACACCACCCGGTAACCGCCCCGCCGACCACACCCGAGCGCAGAGCACTATCCCGACTCGCCCCCCTGCCCTGGCGCACGCCCCCGCTCCCGGGCAGGGGCGTGCGCGCCCCACGCTGAGCACGGGCTTCGCCGCGTACGGGCAGCTGGGCCCCACCGTGATTGAGCAGGCACACCACCCGCACGGCAGCCGAATGAGTGCTGCGTGGCGCGAGCACGGTGTCAGTGGTCAGGGCGTACTGGGACGTCATGGGCCCAGGTCTGCAGGACCAAGGACCGGCCCTTCCCCTCGATTCGTTGCGGCTCGTCGTTGGTGAGGCGGAAATTCAAGCGCCGTGCGACAGCGACGCTGGGGGCATTGTCAGCCTCGATTTCCAGCACAACGCGGGGCAATTCCAAGACCTGATGGGCGTAGTCGGTCAGGAGCTGCGCGGCACGCACGGCCAGGCGTTGGCCACGGTGAGCGCAACCAACGCCATAGCCCATGGCACCGCTGGACAGACTGAGCAGCACTTCGCCGAGGGGGTTGTGGCCGTCGGTCGTGATGGCGAGGTGTAGTCGGCGCCCCTCGGCGCGGGTACGGTGAATCATCTCCAGATACTCACGTGCCGCCCCTATGTCGAAGGGCGAGGGCAGCGGAGTGCGGTCAGCGACATCAGGCTCGTCGAACAGCTCGACCATGGCTGGCAAATCCGCGTTCTCCCACTCACGCAGTATGAGACCGTGGGCGGCCAGTCGCACGGATGAGACGGACAGTGGCATGAAATCCTCCAGCCAATCGACGACAGGGCGTTGACCCCACCACACCCAAACTCAGGCTCCCACTCGCCGCACAGCCGCCTCTGGCGCCCACCTCATTCGGTGGGACACCACCTCGAACAGCTCCTGGAAACGCCGAAATCCCGCCCGGTCCATGCGGCCGAACGGGATCTCGTGAGCTATTCCCGAGCTATCTCAGGAGCAAGAAGGGAGCGCGGATTACGTAGCCGCCGCCCGCCCGGGCGAAGTCCGGGCAAAACAACGCGAAGTCCGGGCAAAAACAACACAGACGACGCGGCTCGCGTCTTCCGCGAGCACACGCCGTCTGTCGTCTGCGTGGACCTGAGGGGATTTGAACCCCTGACCCCCTCGATGCGAACGAGGTGCGCTACCAGTCTGCGCCACAGGCCCTTGCAACGAAAGAAACTCTAGCATCCTCGTCGGGGTGCTTGGAAATTCGTTCCCTGCTGGTCAGTGACGGTGATCGGCGGTGGGTGGCGGGGGTCACTCGTTGGCGGCTCGGGGGCGGGGGTCGTCGGCGAACTGGTCGAACAATGGGGTGCGGCCCCGGTCGCGCGCGGTGGGGCGGGGTGGGGCGGCCGGGTGGGCGGCGAGGTCGGGCGGGTCGATGGTGGCGGTCGGGTCGGCCGGTGGTGCCTGGCCCGCGGCGGGTTCGACCGCGCTGGAGCGGGCAGAGCTCCACGCGTCTGGGGCGCCCAGGTCCACGTCGCCGGCTGCTCGGGGTGCCACCGGCGCGGTGACGTAGGTGGGCAGCGGCACCGGAACCGGGTCCCAGCTCTCGCCCGTCGCGCCGCCTCGTGCACGGTCCCGTTCGTCCACCCACTCCGCGTGGTCGGTCTGCTCGACCAGGGCCCGGCGGTCGGCCGCGTGGGCGGAGCGGGCGGCCTCGGCGGGAGGGCCGGGGGGGCCGGGTGGAGTGGAAGGGGCTGTCTCGGCTGCCCGGTCGCTGGCCACGGGACGGGGCCCGCCGGGGCCGTTGGCGATGGGTCGGGCCCCGCCAGGGCCAGTGGGGGCGGCAGTGTTACGGGCCGCGCCTGCGCCGGGCGCCGGGCGCCGGGCATGGTCCCCGTACGCCTGCCGAGCTTGGTCGCTACCCTGCGCCCGCTGTCTCGCGGCCTCGTCGCCCTCGTACGCCTGGTGTCTGCCGCGCCCGTCACCCGTCGCCGGAGTGCGAGGCTGGTCACTGCCGCTTCCGGGCTGCCGGGGCATGCCCGCCGCAGTTGCCCGGCGCCTGCTGTGCTCCGTACCGCTCGGGGACTGCCGCGGAGCCCCCACGCCATTGGCTGGGTGCCGGGGTTGGTCGGCCCCGTTCGGCAGGTGTCGCGGCACCGGGGCGGCGTTGCCCGCGCCGGCCGCGAAGGGGCGGCGCGTGGGACCCGCGTTCTTGGCGGGCCCCGGACGGTCGGGCCCGGCGCGGTCGGCACCTCCACGGTCCGGCCCACTGCGGTCCGGCCCACTGCGATCGGGTCCCGTGCGGTCGGGCCCACTGCGGTCGGCGCCTGCGCGGTGTGGGTCTGTGCGATCAGCGCCTGGGCGTGCGGCCCCACGGCGGTCCGGGCCTGGACGGTCCGACGTCGAACGGTCGGGCGTAGCAGAGGCCGGTGTGCCGTAAGGCGGGGGCGAGCGGTCGGGGCCTGGGTGCGGTGGCTGGGGGGCGTCTGTGGACTGCGGGTGCGGCGAGGCGGGCCGGTCCTGGCCCGGGGCCGCGCGGCGGCGGTGTTCGCGTAGCCGCTGGGCCGCCAGTTCCGCGCGGCGCTGATCCATAGTGAAGGCGAAGCGGCGGCGCTCTTGGACCCGGAGGTAGACGATATACGCGCTCAGCAGCGCCGCGGGCCCCACCGGCGCCCAGAGGAAGGCGACGCCGCCAACGGCGGCGACGATGGAGCCGATGGTGAAGGCGAAAAAGAGGAGCACCGTGGTGCGCCGGCGGCGCGCAAGCGCCTGCGAGCGCCGCGTCCGCTCCCAGGCACGCTCCCCCGACGAGCCCTCCGCGTCCACGGCCCCGGCAGCGGAGGCGGAGGCGGAGGCGCCTGGACTGCCCGTCGCCGAGCTGGGCGCGGCTGCGCCGGCCCGCTCCGCGACGGCCTCGGACGGGCCAGCGGTCAGCGCGTCGGGCACGGTGACCGTCATGGTGGCGGGTTGGGCGAAGGCCCGGACGTCCACCACATCGGTCTCGTCGTCCGCTCCGGCCGCGCCGCGTTCGGGCACGTCCGTGCTCGCGTCGTCGCCAACGGCTCGACGGTCCGGTTCAGCTGCATCGTCGGTGCCCGGCTCGGGCAGTTCCCCGGCGTCGAGCCCCTTGGCGTAACGCCGCTCCATCGCCGCCCGGCCGGACAGCAATCGGATCGCGGTACTGAAGCGCTCCGTAGGGCGGGCGTCGTTGAGTTCGTCCTGCCTGCGGAGCCACATCGGCACCAGGTAGGCGGCCCAGGCCCCGACGATGACTGCGTAAATGAGGCCACTGCTGCTCACGGTGACACGGTAGAGGGACCGGAGCGAACCGATCCGCCAATTGGTGCGGTGTGTCGCACGATCTGGCTCATATCTCAAGTTTTTTTGTGACTGGTGCGACGAGCGGCCTGCAAATGTGGTCAATCTGCAATCAACCATCGTCAGCCGCAGTCAGCTGCGGTCATCCCCAGCCAGCCGCGGTCAGTATCGAACACTTAGCTCATAGGGGAGATGTCCCCGGGCTCATCCGATGCCACCGGCTCAGCAGCCCTTCCGGCACCTCTTCCGCCGTCAGTGCGTAGACCAGATGGTCCCGCCAGGCACCGTCGATGTGTAGGTAGCGGGGCCGCAGCCCTTCCTCGCGAAACCCCAGTTTCTCCACCACTCGACGGCTGGGGCCGTTCTCCGGGCGGATGCACACCTCGACCCGATGGAGCCCGACCGACCGGAAGCAATGGTCGACGGCGAGGGCCACGGCGGTCGGCATCACCCCGCGGCCGGCCACCGCCTTGTCCACCCAGTAGCCGATATGGCCCGAGCACATCGAGCCCCAGGTGATCCCGGCGACCGTCAATTGCCCGGACAGCCGCCCCTGGTAGTCCACGACGAAGGGCAGCATCCGCCCCGCGTGCGCCTCGGCGCGTAGATGACGGACCATCTGCCGGTAAGTGGGCCGCTGCGCCATGGGCCCGCCCGGCGGAGGTGGCGGAATCGTCGCCTCCCAAGGGCGCAGCCACTCGCGGTTGGTGCGATTGACGTCGCGCCAGGCGCGCTGGTCGCGCAGCCTTATCGGGCGGAGGGTCGTGGGACCGTCCACCAGTGCCACCGGCCAGCAGGTGTTCAGCGCCCGCTCCCGGGCCGGCCGACAGGAGCGGCGGTCCCTGCGGGGCCGGGGTCTGCGGGGCCGGGGTCTGCGGGGCCGGGGTCTGCGGGAGGGTGGTCGCCGCCTCGCAGCTGGTCCACGGCGTGCACCAGCAGTCGGCCGAGCACCGCGAGCCCGTCGCGGACGCCGCCTGACGAGCCGGGCAGGTTGATGATCAGGGTGCGGCCAGCGACCCCGGCGAGCCCGCGCGACAGCGCCGCCGTTGGTACCTTCGCCAGGCCCTCGGCACGGATCGCCTCCGGGATGCCCGGGATCTCGTAGTCCAGGACGGCGCGCGTCATCTCGGGGGTGCGGTCGGTGGGCGAGATACCGGTGCCACCGGTGCTGACGACCACGTCGTACGAGGCGGCCACGGCCTCCCGCAGCGCCGCCGCCACCGGGTCGCCGTCCGGCACCACGCGCGGTCCGTCCACCGCGAAGCCCAGCGCGCTCAGCCCGCCGGCGAGGAGCGGTCCGCCCTGGTCGGGGTAGATGCCTGCGGCGGCGCGGTTCGACGCGGTCACCACCAGGGCCCGGTAGCGGGGTTCGCTCGGCGCGGCGGTGGGTGGGTGTGTGGTCATGAGGTGCGGCTCCAGTTACCGGACTTTCCGCCGGTCTTCTCCTCAACGCGTACATCCGTGATGACCGCGCTCTTGTCCACGGCCTTGACCATGTCGATGACGGTGAGCGCGGCGACGGTGACGGCCGTCAGGGCTTCCATCTCCACGCCCGTACGATCGGTCGTCTTGACGGTGGCGCGGATTTCCACCGCGTCGTCGGCGACCGACAGGTCCACCTTTACCCCGGATACGGCCAGCGGATGACAGAGCGGGATGAGGTCCGGGGTGCGCTTGGCGCCCATGATGCCGGCGATTCTGGCGGTGGCCAGGGCGTCGCCCTTGGGCATGCCCTCACCTCGTAGGAGTTCGATCACGCGCGGCGAGACGAGCACCCGGCCGCTGGCTGCGGCAGTACGCGCGGTGCTGTCCTTCGCCGAGACATCGACCATGCGTGCCGCGCCCGCGTCGTCGATGTGAGTGAGATGGTCCTGGGCGCTGCTCATGGTTCTCCCGGTCGGTCCTAGGGCAGACACCGTACCGGCCACTCCTGCGGATCAGCGCGGCAACCACCCTGAGCGCTGTCCCGGGCGCCCGGTCGGCCCGCGGCTGGCCCGATCGGGGCCCATCGGGCGGGCGCGTGCCCCGACGAGCGCTTGCTACCGGTACCGCTCCCCCGCCGGCTCGGGCGGCTCAGTCCAGCAGGACCACATCGACCATGCCGCCCGGCTCCAACTCCGTGGTCTCCTCCGGGAGCACGATCAGCGCGTTGGCGTGCGCGAGGGCCCTGACCAGGTGGGAGCCGGCGCCGCCGACCGGAGTGACCGAGCCCGCGTCCGCGTCGTAACGGCCCCGCAGGAACTGGCGGCGGCCGGGCAGCGATGACTCCACACCCTCCGGGCAGACGGCGCTGATCACCCTGCGGTGTACCGGCTCGATGCCCATCATGGTGCGGATGACGGGCCGTACGAACAGTTCGAAGGAGACGTAGGCGCTGACCGGGTTGCCCGGCAGGGCGAGCAGCGGGGCCCGATCACGGCCGCCGTCGCTGTCGCCGACGAAGCCGAAGCCCTGCGGCTTGCCCGGCTGCATCGCGAGCTTGCGGAACTCCACGCTGTCGGTGTCGCCGCCCATGCTGGTCAGCGCCTCCTTGACCACGTCGTAGGCGCCGACGCTGACGCCGCCGCTGGTGACCAGGAGGTCGGCGCGGATGAGCTGATCCTCGATGGTGGCGCGCAGCGTGGCGGCGTCGTCGGTGACCGCGCCGACGCGGTAGGCGATGGCCCCGGCGTCCTGGGCGGCGGCGGCGAGGGTGAAGCTGTTGGAGTCGTGGATCTGGCCCGGGCCCAGGGGCTGTCCTGGCGGGATCAGTTCGCTGCCGGTGGACATCACGACCACGCGCGGGCGCGGGCGGACGCGGACCGTGCCGCGGCCGATGGCGGCCAGCAGGCTGATTTGCGGGGGGCCGAGTACCGTGCCGGCGTGCAGGGCGAGTTCACCCGCTCCGACGTCGCTGCCTTTGGCCCGTACGTGCGCGCGGACAGCGGCCGGCCGGTGCACTCGGACCTCGCCGCTCGCGCCTTCGGGGGCCGTGCTGTGCGCGTGCATGCCGCTGGCCGGTCCGCCGCCCGTACCGCCGTCGGTCCATTCGACGGGCACGATCGTCTCGGCGCCCGGCGGGAGCGGTGCGCCGGTCATGATGCGGGCTGCTTGGCCAGGGCCGACTCTGGGCAGTTGACCGCTGCCCGCCGCGATGTCGCCGATGACGGTGAGCACTGCCGGGAACTCCTCGCTCGCGCCCGCCACATCGGCGACCCGCACGGCGTAGCCGTCCATGGAGCTGTTGTCGAAGGGCGGCAGGGCGACGGGAACGGTCACGTCCTCCACCAGGATGCAGCCCTGCGCGTCGAGGAGCCGCAACTCGATCGGGTCCAGCGGGCGGATGCGGCCCAGGACGTCATCGAGGTGCTCGGACACCAACCAGGTGCGCTCGGGTCTGCTGGTGGCCGGTTCGGCGGTGCTGCTCAACGGGCTACATCTCCTCGGTGACGTAATGGTGAAGCCAGGCACGGAAGTCCGGACCCAGATCCTCACGTTCGCACGCCAGTCTGACAATGGCGCGTAGGTAGTCGCCTCGGTCCCCGGTGTCGTAGCGGCGGCCCTGGAAGACCACGCCGTGTACGGGGCCGCCAACCGTTTCGTCCCCGGCGAGCGTCTGGAGGGCGTCGGTGAGTTGGATCTCGCCGCCGCGGCCCGGCTCGGTCTTGCTCAGCACCTCGAAGACGGCGGGGTCGAGCACATAGCGGCCGATGATGGCGTAGTTGCTGGGCGCGTCGGCCGCATCCGGCTTCTCGACCAGGTCGGTGACCCGCACGACGTCGTCCGCGTCGGTGCCTTTGACGGCGGCGCAGCCATAGAGGTGGATTTGGGCGGGGTCCACCTCCATGAGGGCGACGACGCTGCCGCCGTGCAGTTCCTGGGTTTGGATCATGCGGGAGAGCAGCGGGTCCCTGGGGTCGATCAGGTCGTCACCGAGTAGCACGGCGAACGGCTGGTCACCCACGTGCGGCGCGGCGCACAGCACCGCGTGGCCAAGGCCCCTCGGGTCGCCTTGGCGGACGTAGTGCATGGTCGCCAGGTCGCTGGACTCTTGTACGCGGGCGAGTCGGGATTCGTCCTTCTTGCGGCGCAGGGCCTCTTCGAGTTCGTAGTTACGGTCGAAGTGGTCTTCCAGGGGGCGCTTGTTGCGGCCGGTGACCATGAGGACGTCGGAGAGCCCGGCGCTGACAGCCTCTTCAACCACGTACTGAATCGCGGGCTTATCGACGACCGGCAGCATCTCCTTGGGCGTGGCCTTGGTGGCCGGGAGGAAGCGGGTCCCGAGGCCGGCGGCGGGGATGACAGCCTTGCTGATCCGAGTGCGCGATGGGGTCATGACCAGCACCCTACCTGTGCGTTTGAGCAGATCATGGTGGTACGCGGAATATGACCCGAGGCGTCACAACGACAGCACAAAACGAGGGGTTTGTACGTACGATGATTAACACTGACGGTAGTAAGCGGGTGTTGCGAAGAGATCTCTTGGCGGTGAGATCCGAGTTGACGGCGGATGACGTCGAGGCGACACAGGGGGATTTCGCGCGGCATGCGCTAGAACTGCCCGAGTTGAGTGCGGCGCGTACCGTCGCGGCATATGTCTCGGTGGGGAGCGAACCGGGCACTCGCGCGCTCCTTGATGCCTTGCGTGCGCGGGGCGTACGGGTGTTACTTCCGGTGCTGTTGCCGGACAACGACCTGGACTGGGCGGTGTACGCCGGCGCCGACCGGCTCGCGCGCATCGCGCACCCCGGAAAGATCAGCCTGCTGGAACCGCAGGGGCCACGGCTTGGGCCCGAGGCCGTGCTCTCGGCCAACACCGTGTTGCTGCCCGGGCTGGCCGTGGACGGGCGCGGGGTGCGGCTCGGGCGCGGCGGCGGCAGCTACGACCGGGTGCTGGCCCGGCTGGAGATCGCGGGCGCGACACCGTCGCTGGTGGTGCTGTTGTACGCGCACGAGGTGGTGCAGCGGGTGCCACGCGACCCGCACGATCGGGAGGTGCATGCGGTGGTGACCCCACAGGGGGTGCGCAGGTTCCACCCTCCGGAGCTGTAACGCCGGGCCGCACCTGAACGCGAGCTCCGGGCCAACTGGGTGCGTCCCAGGTGGCCCGGCGCTCGCGACGTAGGAGCTTGTGGGCTGCTCGGCAGCGCGGCCTTAACGTGCGGGCCACGGGCCTGACCTGCGAGTCCGACCCCGCGAGAGCCCGGGCCCGGGCCAAGGTTGCTCGCCCCGCCCTGCCGGGCTTGTCCTACCCGCCCCGCCGGGCTAGCCCCTACCCCGCCCGAGCCGGTGCTACGGCGTCAGTGCGAGTTCGTCATCCGTCGCCTCGCTCACGGCCTGCTTGCTGAACGGCCAGTCGAGCAGTTCGCCCTTGACCCACTTCTTGGTCTGGTCGTCGTAGTGCTCGTGGTAGGCGTGGCCCGACGCCCCGGTGAGGTTGATCCAGCGGGACTTGTCGAGGTTGTCGAGGTTGACCACCATCCGCATGGACGGCACCCACACCACCTCGTAGCCGCCTGCCGCGTTCCAACCGGTGGCGTTGACCGCCGCCTCGCCGCCGCTCAGGTTCCACGGGCCGCGGTTGAGCAGCCACTGGACGAAGCCGGGACCCTTGGTACCGAGGGTCTGGTTCTTGATGGTGAGCTGGTGCAGCCGACCCCAGCTCCAGGTGTCAATGTCCTTGCCCAGCTTGGACGTCAGCTCGTACCGCGCATCCTTCAGCGCCCGGGCCAGCAGTTGGTCGCGGGTGTCGATGCCGCGGGTGGTCTGGTTGCCGTTCGTGTGCCACCAGTCGTTCTTCGGGTCCTTGAGGAGCTTGCGTACGACCTCGAACCAACGGTCACCGCCGTCCGGCTGAGCCACGTCCTTGTCGCGTTCGCCGCACTCGGTGATCAGGTCGCTGTCGTCGTCCAAATCCTCGACCGGCCCCGTGTCGTTGACCGGCCGCACCCGTAGGCACTGGTCCTTGACGCGCAACTCCTTGGGCAGCTTGTTGCCGAAGGCGAGCTTGAGCGTGTTGCGCCACACGGCGTTGAAGTACGCGGCGGACGCCGAATCGGCGTCCTGCGTGTAGTCCCAGCCCTCCAGCAGCTTCTGCGCATCGCGGACATAGTCGTCCTTGATGTTGATCTTGAGGAGGTACGGGGTCAGCAGTTTGGCGATCTCGCTGCTGTTGTCCATCTGCATGGTCTGCATGTCATCGGTGGAGATCTTGCCGCCGTCCTTGACCTTCGACTCGATGAGCTCGGTGATGCGCTGGCTGCGCGCCCCGTAACCCCAGTCGTCGGTCAGCAGGTACGGATACTTCTCCCGGTCGATGACGGCCTGGTTGGCGGTCACGATGTAGCCGCGCTTGGGGTTGTACTCGTACGGCAGCGCCTTTTGCGGGATGTACTTGGTCCAGTCGTACGCGGAGTCCCAGCCGGGCGCCGGGTAGCGGCCGTCGATGGGCTTGCCGTTTTTGTCCTTGCCGCGAAGGGGGATCTGGCCGGGCGCCTGGTAGCCGATGTTGCCCTTAGTGTCGGCGTAGATGAGGTTTTGCGAGGGCACCGCGAAGTTGGCGGCGGCGGCGCGGAACTCGGTGAAGTCGCTCGCCCGGTTGAGCTGGAAGACCGCGTCCATCGTCTTGGACGGCTTCAGCGCGGTCCATTGCAGCGAGACGGCGTAGCCATCGCCGCGGTCCGGGGCGGCATCACCGACCGGCGCTTTCTCGCCGATCTTCTCCAACTCGTCATCACGGTCGGAGACGATCGGCCCGTGCTTGGTGGAGCGCACCGTGATGTGCCTCGCCTTGCCCCCGGCGACCTTGATGGTCTCCTTGCGGGTGGTGAAGGGGCGCTGCTTGCCGTCGTACAGATAGCTGTCGGTGGTGACCTTCTCCAGGTACAGATCGGAGACGTCGGCGCCCAGATTGGTCATGCCCCAGGCGATGTCCTGGTTATGGCCGATGACCACGCCCGGCATGCCGGAGAACGTGTAGCCGGCCACGTCGTACGGACACTTCGCGCTGACCTGGTTGCAGTGCAGGCCCATCTGGTACCAGAGCGAGGGCATTTGCGGCGCGAGGTGCGGGTCGTTGGCCAACAGCGGCTTGCCGGTGGTGGTGTGCGCACCGGAGACCACCCACGAGTTGGAGCCGATGCCATTGCCGCTGGGGCCAAGCAGCGCCGGGATCTCATCCAGCGTCTTGGACAGCGACGAGAGCTGCGTTTGGAGCCCGTCCCCGACGCCGGGGCTCGTGGCGCCTTGCACACCGGTCCCGTCCGACTGCTCCTCGCCCTTGGGGTCGAACTCCTTGGTCAGCGGGTTCACCGCGCCCCGGTCCACGATCGGCCGGTTCCTGTCGTACGGGTACGACGGGTACAGGTCCTCGATCTGCTCGGCGCTGAGCCGGCTGGAGGCGAGCGAGCGGTCGATCTCGTCCTGCATGTTGCCGCGCAGGTCCCAGGCCATGGCCTTGAGCCAAGCGACCGAGTCGATCGGGGTCCACTTCTGCGGCTTGTACTCATTCTTGAAGCTCAGCGCCGCGTACTCGACGGACAGCTCAGCACCGTCATGGTCTTCGAGGTAGGCGTTGACGCCATCGGAGTACGCCTTGAGGTACTTCTTCGTCTCGCCCGACAGCTTGGTGTCGTACTCGCGCTGCGCGATCTCGCGCCAGCCGAGAGTACGCAAGAACGCATCGGTCTCCACCTGGTCTGAGCCGAACATCTCGGAGAGCCGGCCGGCCGTCAGGTGCCGCCGGACATCCATCTCCCAAAACCGGTCCTGGGCTTGCACAAAGCCCTGGGCGCGGAAGAGGTCCTCCGAGGTGTCCGCGTACAGCTGCGGGACGCCGCTGCCGTCGCGCTTGACCTGGACCGGGGCCGACATGTCCTTGAGCTGGATCGATCCGGTGGTCTCGGGGAACGAGGCGCGCACGGTACTGATGCTCCAAAACACGCCATATCCGACACCCGCGACGAGCACCAGCACGACTGCGATGACGATCAGACGGGCGCGTCGCCCCTTCCTCTTCTTCTTACCGGAAGGGGCGGTCGATTCTTCGCGGGAGGGCATCGCTGTCCTTCGAGGGGCAGGGTGGGCCTGGAGTGCTGGAGCAACCGTATCCGGAGCACAGACGGCTTCTTTACGCGGAGTCAGTGGCCGGCGGTCGGGCGGGCGACCGGCCGAACGATCAACCGAACCAGGCGCCGACGACCAGCGGGAACGATCGCGGACAGACGCCCGAAAACGCCCCGCTGTCGATCGCGGGCGTCAAGAACCCGTAAAATATTAGGTAAGGCAATGAAGTTCTGGTCGGCCGAGGTTAAACGTTTCGGTCGAAATCCTCGCGAAAGGGTCGGCCCCTGACTGTCCATCACCTGAACGAACTCCTGTTGATGTGCGCGCTGGTCCTGCTGGTCGCGGTAGGCGCAGTGCGACTCTCCTCCCGCAGCGGGCTGCCAAGCCTGCTCATCTACCTCGGCATCGGCGTCGCCATGGGTCAGGACGGCCTGGTCGGCGTCGTGTTTGACGACGCCGAATTGACCCAGGTCATCGGCTACGCGGCGCTCGTGGTCATCCTCGCCGAGGGCGGCCTCAGCACCAAGTGGCGAGAGATCAAACCCGCACTGCCGCTGGCCGCCACGCTCTCTACGGTCGGCGTCGCGGTGAGCGTAGGCGTCACCGCGACCGCGGCGCACTACCTGGTAGGTCTTGACTGGAAACAGGCCCTGATCATAGGGGCCGTCGTCTCCTCGACCGATGCGGCGGCCGTCTTTTCGGTGTTGCGCAGGGTGCCGCTGCCCTCAAAGCTGACGGGCGCACTAGAGGCCGAGTCAGGCTTCAACGACGCCCCGGTGGTGATCTTGGTCGTTGCCTTCTCGGCAACCGGGCCGATCGAGCACTGGTACATACTGGTCGGCGAAATCGCCCTTGAGCTGGCCATCGGCGCGGCCATCGGGCTGGCGATCGGCTGGCTCGGCGCGTACGGCCTACGGCACGTGGCACTGCCCGCGTCCGGTCTGTACCCGATCGCCGTGCTGGCGATCGCCGTCGTCGCCTACGCGGGCGGCGCCCTGGCCCACGGCTCCGGCTTCCTCGCCGTCTACCTGGCCTCACTGGTGATGGGCAACGCACGGCTGCCGCACTGGCCAGCGACCCGAGGGTTCGCCGAAGGGCTGGGATGGATGGCCCAAATCGGCATGTTCGTCCTGCTCGGGCTACTGGTGACGCCGCACGAACTGGGCGATGACATCGTGCCGGCGCTAGTGGTGGGCCTCGTTCTGACTGCGGTGGCACGGCCGCTCTCGGTGCTGGTGAGCACGGCACCCTTCCGTACCGCGTGGCAGGAGAAGGCGCTGCTGTCGTGGGCGGGGCTACGCGGCGCGGTGCCCATTGTGCTGGCCACCATCCCGATGGTGGCCGCGGTGCCGGAGAGCCAACGAATCTTCAACATCGTCTTCGTATTGGTGATCGTCTACACCCTGGTGCAGGGGCCAACGCTGCCGTGGCTTGCCAAGTGGCTACGGCTCGGCGACTCGGAGCTGGCCTCCGACCTCGGCGTGGAGTCGGCACCGCTGGAGCGGCTGCGCGGACATCTGTTGTCGCTGGTGATCCCGAAAACCTCGCTCATGCACGGCGTCGAGGTCGGGGAGCTGCGGCTGCCCGCCGGTGCGGCGGTGACCTTGGTCGTACGGGACGGCACGAGCTTCGTACCGTCGCCGACGACCGTGCTGCGGTACGGCGATGAGCTACTGGTGGTAGCCACCGATCCGGTACGCGACGCGGCCGAGCGGCGGCTGCGTGCGGTCAGCCAGGGTGGCAAGCTGGCGGACTGGCTCGGCACGAGCGATGAGTCCACCCGGCGCCCGAAGCCACCGCGCCGATCCGCCTCACCGGCAAGCTGGCTGCCGTGGCCCTGGCAGCGCGGGCGCAAGGTGGCGCGCGCGAGCACCCGCGGGGGCCTGGTGGCGGGCGCGCACGTCGGCGGCCGAACGCGTGGGGGGTCCGACGCGGGGGGTACCGGGCGAACGGGCGGTAAGGGTGCGCAGACGGGCGACGGCGCTGGCGCGGACCGTGGGCACCAGGCCGGCGACGCCGCCTCCGCCACCGCCGGCTCGCGCAGCTGCGAACACGGCGCCACTCGGCGCGCGGGTACGGGACGCGACCGGACGGGACGCAGCGGGAAGGACCACGAGCCCCGCGATGAGCTTGATCACGACCGTAACGAGACGCGGAAAGAGCGTAACGAGACGCAAAAATCTGCCGGTAACATGAATACAAAGAGGCAGTAACCGACCAACTATCGACCATCTCTGCCTGATGCAGAGCTGGCGCGACCGCACGGCGGCCGGTCCGGCATCTACCACGGTCATGCGCGAGAGGACAGCTCTCGGCGCTCCGTGGTGATCCCGCGGGCGCTACCAGGTGGCGGAAAGGCCCGGCCGTGGCACCCACGGTCTCCCCCGAACCGGCCGACGAGGCCGGTACGGCCGACCCTGCCGAGACGGCGGGAATATCCCAACAGCACGCCGCGCCCGGTGTCAGTGACCTGCACGGCGAGAACGATGCGGCGCACGGCGAGAGCAATGCGGCGGGTAACGGCGACGGTGCTGCGGGTGACGCCAACGGTGCTGCGTACGGCGGCAGCAGTGCGGCGGGCGATGGCAGCGGCGCTGCGGGCGATGGTGCGGGGCGTTCCGCGGACAGGCCCGGAGCAGACAAGCCCGGGACGGACAAGCCCGGAGCGAACGCACTCGGAGCAGACAAGCCCGGGTACGGGCAGCTTCTGCGGACCCCCGGTGCCTGGTCGTTCGTGCTGCCCGGGTTCGCGGCCCGACAGCCGTTTGCCATGCTCACCATCGGCATCGTGCTGCTGATCCAGCACACCAGCGGCTCGTTCGGCATCGCCGGAGCGGTCTCGGCCACGGCCGGCGTGGCGATGGCGGTGTTCGCGCCGCAAAGCGGCAAGCTCGCGGATCGCTTCGGGCAGGCCGCCGTGCTCATTCCCGGGGTCCTGACGCACTCGGTATCGGTCGCGCTGCTGACCGCGCTCGCGTTGCTTGACGCGCCCCTGTGGACGTTGTTCGTGGCCGCGATTCCGGCCGGCGCCTCGGTGCCGCAGGTCGGCCCGATGGTGCGGGCCCGCTGGGTGGCGCTGCTCGGCGGCGACGCGGCGCGAGCGCCCGCAGCGGGCGGCTTGGGGAGGCCGCGGTTGCTCACGACGGCGGCGGCGTTCGAGTCGGTGACGGATGAGTTCACCTTTGTGATCGGCCCGGTGCTGACCACTGCCCTGTGTACCGGCGTACACCCGGCCGCCGGCCTGGTCGCCGAGGCCGCCCTGTCGCTCATCGGCGGGCTGCTGTTCGCCGCCCAGCACCGTACGCAACCGGTGCCGAGCCGGCGAGTTGCGGCTACAGCTACAGCGGCGACGCCGACGACGGAGGCAGCACGCGTGACGGAGGCTGCACGCGTGGGGGGCGGCGCGCCTACCGTGGGCGCGGGCGCCGCGGGCGCGCTGGGCGTGCCTGGGGTTCGGGTACTGGCCGTCGTCTTCCTCGGCATCGGAACCGTCTTCGGCGGCCTCCAGGTCTCGCTGGCCGCCTTCACGGAGGAGATCGGCCAACCTGGCATCAACGGCGTGCTCTACGGCGTCTTCGCGGCTGGCAACATGCTGGCTGGTGTCATCTGCGGCGCTGTGACCTGGCGACGCAGCCCGCAGCAGCGACTGTTGATCGCCTACCCGTTGCTGACGCTGGCGACGTCCGCGCTGTGGGCGGTGCATGCGGTGCCGCTGCTTGGCGCGCTGGGCCTGCTGGTCGGGTTGTGCATCGCACCCGCGCTGATCACCGGTTACACGCTGGTGGACGCGCTGGTTCCGGCAAACGCGCGAACCGAGGCATTCACCTGGCTCACCGGCGCGGTGGCACTCGGCCAGGCCGGCGCGACGACCGCGGCGGGACAACTCGCGGACGGCTTCGGCGCGAGCGCCGGATTTGTGGTGCCACTGGCCGGAACGGGCCTGGCGCTGGTGACCCTGGTCACGCTGCGCGGGCACCTCGCGACCCGCTCCGCTGGCCGCATGGTGAGCGACTCCACACGTGGGGTCGCTCACCGCGAGGCCGTTCCGGTGGACTGACGCGGCGGAATACTGCACTATGGAGCGTCGTTAGCACTCATTGAGTGAGAGTGCCAGGAGGAACACGTGCCGACCTATCAGTACCAGTGCACCGAGTGCCGCGAGGGCCTCGAAGTGGTGCAGAAGTTCAGCGATGAGGCGCTTACCAAGTGCCCAAGCTGTGAGGGACGCCTGCGCAAGGTCTTCTCGGCGGTCGGTGTCGTCTTCAAGGGCTCCGGCTTCTACCGGACCGACAGCCGCAGCGCGTCGTCGGGCAGCTCCACGGGCCCGTCGAAGTCCGCGAAGAGTGATTCGGACACGTCCTCCTCGCCTTCTTCGTCTCCTTCGTCTTCCTCGTCGTCCGAGTCCGCAAGCTCCTCGTCGTCCTCGTCGAGCAGCAAGGGCACATCGGGCAAGACATCCACGGCATCGTCAGGCTCCACGGCCGCCTGATATCGGCGGGCTGACACCGACAGGCTGACACCGGCGTCCTGGCACCCAGGGCCCATGGTGGCCGGCAAGCTGACGCCCGCAGCCCGACCGTCAGCGGACTTGGCGCCACCGTAGAACCTGAGCCAGTAGATGGGCGCCGGGAACGTGGACGCCGGCACGTCACACAGCTGCCGACCGCCGCTCGCGACGTGTGACTGCCGAAGCCCCTGCCCGCCTCCATGCGAGGTGAGCGGGGGCTTCGCCATGCCCATGGCACGTACGGGACTCCACCTCCAGGTGGCGGCCTGCCGCGGGCGGCCCAGCTTGGCGAGCCCATCGCGTACGGCCCGAAGTGGCCCCCATCGCGGGCGGTGGAGGTAGCTAGCGGCCACGGCCGGAACCTGCTGAGCCCCCGCACGCCGCAGGGGCCCGGGGCCCTTCGCGGGCCGCGCGGTCGGCGCCATTAGGGTGACCGCATGGCCGAGACGCGTACCACAGCACTGCCAAAAGCACCGGGAACCGCGCCGCGAGCGCAGATCGGGGTCATCGGCGGGTCGGGGTTCTACTCCTTCCTCGACAACGTGACCGAGATCGCCGTGGACACCCCCTACGGTGCGCCAAGCGACTCGCTTTTCCTCGGCGAGGTGGCGGGGCGTCAGGTCGCCTTCCTCCCGCGGCACGGTCGCAAGCACCATCTCCCGCCACACCGCATCAATTACCGCGCCAACCTGTGGGCCTTGCGGTCCGTTGGCGTACGGCAGGTCCTCGGCCCGTGTGCGGTTGGCGGACTGCGCCCTGAGTACGGCCCCGGCACGCTGCTCGTTCCGGACCAGGTCGTGGACCGTACGAAGGCACGCGCGCAGACGTACTTCGACGGTGAGCCGCTGCTCGCTGGAGGGCCGCGGCCCAATGTCGTGCATGTGACGTTCGCCGACCCCTACTGCCCGGCCGGGCGCCTGGCCGCGCTCAAGGCGGCGCGCGGGCGCGACTGGGAGCCGGTGGACGGGGGCACGCTGGTCGTCATCGAGGGGCCTCGCTTTTCGACCCGCGCCGAGTCGCGCTGGCATGCCGCACAGGGCTGGTCGGTGGTCGGCATGACGGGCCACCCGGAGGCCGTACTCGCTCGCGAACTAGAGCTCTGCTACACGTCCTTGACGCTGGTCACCGATCTGGACGCGGGAACGGAGGCGGGCGAGGGCGTCTCGCACCAGGAGGTCATGCAGGTCTTCTCGGCGAACGTGGGACGGCTACGCGAGGTGCTGTTCGACGCGGTGGCCGCCCTGCCCGCGACGGCCGAACGCGTCTGCTTGTGCGTACGCGCCCACGACGGGTGGAACCTGGGAATCGAGCTGCCGTAACCCGCGTCGCGACGGGGTGTCGATGGGGAGGGCGTCCTTTGGGGCCCCGGGGCTCCTCGCAGGAGGGCTCCCTCGGGGGTGGACCTTCCTGCGGGAGGACTTCCCTCGCGGGAGAACGTCCCTGGGCAGCGAATGGCCCGCCGCGCGGCTGGCGTTGGTGGGCGGGGAGTGACGGGGTAAGGGCGGCGCGGGCCTCGGTCGGGTGACGAAGTTATCCACAACCTGAGAGCTATCCACAGGGCTCGGCGAGATTCGCCGAATGCATGCACCGTGGGGTCAGAAGGCCAAAGAGCCACGGTTCCGCACCTCAGGTGGTGTTCGTCATGTCCGCGTACGCTCCATCAACTCCCCTTCCCGCTACGGACTATCCGCTCGGTACGGGTTCCCTCCCCGCTTCGGCGTCCCCACTCGGCCCGGCGCCCCTGCTCGGTTCACCGCCGCGCCCGCTCCCCGGCGCGGCTTCCCTTCCTGGTGCAGCGTCCCTCTGCGGTGCGGTAGAGCCGCCGGATGGTTCGCCTAGTCGCGGTCGGGCCGCACCTCCGCCGCGCGGGCTGCCGTTGTTCGAGCCGGTGCGGGTGCGGCGGGCCCGGTGGTATCGGCTGCGCCGCGTGCTGCGCAAGCGACGACGGACGGCGGCCATCGGGCTGGCAGCGGCAGCAGCCGCGACCGCCGCGGTAGCGGCCGGTCCAGCGGGCGACGACCACCGCCCAGGACGGCCCGCCTCCTCCGCTCCTGCTTCCTCTCCCGCACCTCCCTCGTCCGGCGCCTCGCCTCCTTCGGCGTCGGTCGGCGCGGAGCGCGGACGGTCATCGGACGGCCTGCTGGCCGCGCCGATTCGGATCGCCGACGCGGAGGTCGTACGGCTGCTGCGTCCCGGGGACCGGGTGGATGTGCTGGCCACCACCCCCGAAATCGGCTGGACCAGCGCATCGATCAACCGGCCGATGACCGGGCCAGCCGGCCCACCGGCGGTCGGAGCAGCCAGCGGACGGCCCGGCAGTTCCACGGGTTTCACAGGTTCCACAAATCCCGCAGATTCCATCGGCCCTACCAGTTCCACGCCGGATGAGAGCAGCCCCGACACCCGTGATGACCGCCCCGGCACCCGTGCCGACCGCACCGATACCGAAAGCGAGCACCCGGACATCGGCGCGCCGACCGGCGCGCGTGTTATCGCCCGCGCAGCCCGCGTGGCCGAGGTGCCGAAGCTACGCGATGCTGCTGCGGGTGACGGCGCCCTGGTAGTCCTTTCGGTGCCGCGCGAAACCGCGACAGCGCTGGTCAGCACGGGTCTCACCGCACGGTTGGCGGTGTTGCGGCGATGATTCGCACCCTTGCTCCAGCCATCCGCTGGTTCGAGTCAGCGGATTGGACAGCACTGCCCCGCCGTGCCGTAAGTTGCGGAATCTGGAAATCCGATAGTGGAAAGAGGCACGGCGGTGAGCAGTACGGCGACCGAGGAGAAGCAGAGCGTCCTGGAGGGCTTCAAGGCCTTCTTGATGCGCGGCAACGTCATCGATCTGGCGGTGGCCGTCGTCATCGGGGCCGCGTTTACCAATGTGGTGAACTCGATGGTGAAGGGCGTCATCAATCCGCTTGTCGGCGCGTTCGGCACCAAGGATCTCGACCGGTACAGCTCCTGCCTCAAGGGCCCGTGCAAGACAAACGAGGCGGGCGACGTGGTCAGCGGCGTGCCGATCATGTGGGGCACGGTGCTCAGCGCCACCCTCACGTTTTTGATCACCGCCGCGGTCGTGTACTTCCTCATGGTGCTGCCCATGTCCCGCTACCTGGCACGGAAGGCGGCCAAGGACAAGCAAGCGGAGGTGGAGCACGCCGAGGCCGAGGCCAGCGAGGTGGAGTTGTTGCGCGAGATCCGCGACGTCCTGGTAGCGCAGCAGGCAGGCCCGGCCTCTGCCGGCCAAGGCGCTACTGGCCAGGGTTCTGCTGGTCAGGGTTCTGCCGGTCAGGGTTCTGCCGGTCAGGACTTCACGGGGCAGGGATCTGGCGATCAGGGGGCTGGCGGTCAGAGCACGGGCCCGGGGCCGACCGAGCGCTAGGCGGCTTGTCCTGGCTTCGCCCCGCGCTCCGTCGAGCCCTGTGCCACGCCCAACGGCGGCCGGTGTCCGCGGCGAAGCCCCTTCAGCGCACCGGCTTTTCGCGCAGGTGGCGGCGAAGCCTCTCGGCTTACAGGTGGTGGGGAGGCTTCTCGTCGAGGAAGCGGGCCAGATCAGCGAGGGAGCCGTCGTCAACCGCGCCCGAAGCCCGCTCGCCCCACCCCTGGTCCGTATCGTCCGGGGACCGCTGCGTCAGCGGGTCGTCAAAGATCAGCGCGGGAGCCGGATCATGCGATTCAGAAGCGGGGGCGGTGCACATGCTTCCAGAGTACGTCCGATTTCCAGCACGACGCCGAGCACCGCTCCGGTCCCCCGTGCCGGAGCGGTGCTCGGGGTCAACCGCGTCGCGGCTGCCGGTCCCCCAACCAGCAGCCGCCGAACGCGGCGGGGCAGGTTCACCCTGGCCTGCCCATCTGGCGCGGCCCTTTGACTACTGGGCGGCGGCCAGACTTTCGTGCCACCAGTGGTCGCGGCCCGCGACCCACCGGACCGGAAGTCCCAGTCGGTGCACGACCAGCACGGCCGCCACCTCGGGACATCCCGTCAACGCCCGGTCGAGCGCGGTTTTCAACCCGTACGCTCGACCGTCCCGCAGCACCCCATCGACGGTGATGAGCACGCGCGCTCCGGACTCCCTGATCCGTTCGCGCAATGCCCCCACCGGTTCCCCCATGGGCAGCGATACACGGGACGCGTCGAGGCGCCCACAGGCGAGCGTGGTGACCACCGACTCCGGTACTAGGGGCAGCATCACGGCTACCCGATCTCCGGAGCCCACGCCCAGTGTGGTCAGCATGCTGGACGCGCAGGTCGCCTGGTCGAGGAGTTGTGAATGGGTGAACTCCTCGCCCCGCCCTTGCTCGCCGACCCAGCGCAGCGCCACCGGTTCCCCCGAACCACCGGATACGGTCCCCGACGTAGTGGCGGCGGGGAGGGTGGTGGCGGCGGCTGGTGCGATGGTGTCAGATACGGCGAACATGAGAACAGCGTCCCGTGCTGACGTTGACGTCCAATCAACGAACGCTATACGCGCACTCCAGAGGGCCTTTCCGAGGTTGCTCGCACCCCATGGGTGTGCACCCAGAGTCGCTCACAGGATCAATGGCAGGGCGCTACGGCCTCGCATCAGTGCCCTCCGCGGCGAACGGCACACAAGGGCCTCCGCGATGCTTCCCCGACCCTTCACCCACCTCACCATCTGCCCTGCCCTTCCCGCAAACCCGGGCCGATCGACAGCGGAAAACCGCCGCATCGTTGCCGGCGAGGAGTGCCACCCCACCCCCTGCGCAAGGCGTCGGACACCGCACCACCGACCTCAACCCGAATTCTGGCGCGCGAGACGGAAGGACCCCTGCTGTGCTGGAGACAACCCCACATCGACTGGGGCCGCGAGTTCCACGGTCGCGAGGCGATACGGAGCTGGAGCGATGCCGCGTTCATCGAACAACAGGTGACGCAGAAGGTGAGCGAGGCATACAAGGCGGAAACCCTGGCAACCCTCACCCCCAGGTCGAGAAGGCAACGGCTCCACCACCGGCCCGGCCGACTTGATCTTCCGGTGTAGCCGACAGGGCAGAAGCTTGCAGGGCAGCGGGCCGGCAGAGCGGGGCAGCAGGCTGAGAGGGGTGGCGGCGGTATGCGGACCGGGGCAAGTGTGGGCCACCGCTCGCGTATCGCCTCCCTCGCCTCGTAGCCCGCGTGATACGCATGGCCCATGGCTGACGCTGACGATGCTGAGTCCGTACCTGGCCGTGACGCGGCAACAGCGCAGGGCGCGCTCCGGCCGGGGCCCAGGAACGCGTTGACCGATGTGCGGGGCCTGCGGGTCGGGCACGCGCAACGGCGGGGTTCGGGCTGGCTGACGGGCACCACCGTGGTGCTGGCTCCGAAGGGAGGGGTGGTGGCCGCGGTGGATGTGCGGGGTGGTGGGCCCGGCACACGGGAGACCGACGCGCTCGACCCGCGGAACCTGGTGCAGCACGTCGAGGCCATCGTGCTGACCGGGGGCAGCGCCTTCGGCCTGGATGCCGCGTCCGGGGTCGTGGAGTGGCTTGAGGAACAGGGCCGCGGGTTTCGGGCGGGCCCCGATCCGGCCCAGGTGGTGCCCGTCGTCCCGACTGCCGCCCTGTTTGACCTGGGGCGTGGCGGTAACTGGCGGGCCCGGCCCGATGCGGCGTTCGGTCGTGAGGCAGCGGAGGCGGCGGCCCGCAGCGAGACCGGGGCGCCGTGCGAACGCGGGAATGTTGGCGCGGGAACGGGGGCGGTGGCCAACGGGGTGAAGGGCGGTGTGGGCACCGCGAGTGTGGTGCTGCCCTCCGGCAGCACCGTCGCCGCGCTCGCGGCGGTGAATGCGGCGGGGTCCGCGATCGACCCGGCGACGGGAGCGTTGTATGGCACGCTCTTCGGCGCGTACGGCGCTCCGGTGCCACCGGAGCGGCACGCGGTGGCCCAACGACGTTTGCGGCAGGCGCGGGAGGAGTCCGAGTTGCGCTCGGCCGCTTCGGTGCGCCCACCGTTGAACACCACCCTCGCCGTCATCGCCACCGACGCGGACCTCACCCGCGCCCAGGCACAGAAGCTAGCGGGCACCGCGCACGATGGGCTGGCACGCGCCGTACGCCCCGTCCATCTGCTGTCGGATGGGGACACGGTGTTCGCGCTGGCCACCGGTGAACGGCCGTTGCTCGCCGAGTCCGTGATGGGGACACCACAGGTCGCGGACCCGGCATTCGGGGTGCACATGGCGGCGGGTGCGCTCAATGAGGTGCTGGCCGCCGGGGCGGACGTACTGACCCGGGCGGTAGTGGACGCCATGCTCGCTGCCGAAAGCGTGGAGGGCCCCGGTGGCGTCTTCCCGGCGTACCGGGAGTTGTACGCGGCCCCCCGCTGAGCCGCGGCGAAAACCGGGCCAGCGCGGTGAAACCGGGTGGGCGCGGTGAAACCGGGTGGGCGCGGTGAAACCGGGTGGGCGCGGTGACATCGGGCGGGCGCGGCGCGCGAGGCCGCCGAGCGAGGCCAGCGAGCGCGGGCCGGGCCGGGCCGGGCCGGGGGAGCGGAAGCGCAGGCCAGGGATTGGAGGCGAGGCCTCGGAGCGGGGGCGGGGGCGGGGGCGGGGCGGGGGGCCGGGACGGGGGCAGCACCGAGACTCTGGTCTATGGCGTAGGGCCCTCGCGATGCTTGGCTTCTAGGGCCCGCCACAGGCGCGGGGTAAGGAGCAGCCGCCAAAGTGCGAGCGGGCTTGAGGGGTGGGCGGGCAGTGGGCGGCCCCGGACGGCCACAGCGAACAACCGACCGGGGCGACCGAGACGACCCACCGGGCCAGGCGACCGCACTGGCCCAAGGCGGCCCATCGCACCCAGCCAGGGCGGCCCCACCGCACCAACCGACCCCACGGCCCACCGGCCCACCGGCCCACCGGCCCACCGGAACCAGCCAACCGCGACAGCCGGCCAGAACCAGCCCATCGCACCGGCCCAGGATGGCCCACCGTGACGATCCACCAGGACCAGCCCACCGCACCGGCCAAAACGCTCGGCCGAGGCGCAGGTGAGAAACCCCGGTCAGGGCACGGACCAAGCTCTCCACCACCGGGCCCAGGTCCAAGGGCTCTCAACCACCAGGCCACGGTCCAACGGCACTCGACCACTCGACCAGCAGCCCACGGTTTCAAGCACCCGACCAGCAGCCCGCACTTCAGGCACGCCCGACCAGCAGCCCGCACTTCAGCGCGCCCGACCAGCAGCCCACGGCACGGTTCAAGCACGCCCGCCCAGCGTCGGGCGAGGCGGGGCAGCCCCGTAAAGCGCCGCCCGGCCGCTCGTTACGCCGCGGCGTCGAATCCCGTGTCGCGGGCCATCTTCTTCAGTTCGAGCAGAGCGTGCTTCTCGATCTGTCGAATCCGCTCACGAGTGAGGCCATGCTGCTTGCCGACCTCCGTGAGGGTCCGCTCGCGGCCGTCCTCGATGCCGTAGCGCGCCTTGATGATGGAGGCGGTGCGCTCGTCGAGGCGGCTGATCAGGTCCTCAAGGCCTTCACGGCGCAGCATGACGAGAACTGACTGCTCCGGGGACTCCGCCGAGGTGTCCTCAAGCAGATCACCGAACTGGGTGTCTCCCTCGTCGTCAACCGACATGTTGAGGCTTACCGGATCGCGCGCCCAGTCGAGCACGTCGGCCACTCGCGCCGGTGTGGAGTCAAGCTCGGCGGCAATTTCCGCGTGCTCGGGGTCGCGGCCGTTCTCCCGGTTGAACTCGCGCTGCACCCGGCGGATGCGGCCCAGTTCCTCAACCAGGTGGACGGGCAGCCGAATGGTGCGCGACTGGTCGGCAATGGAGCGCGTGATGGCCTGGCGTATCCACCAGGTCGCGTACGTGGAGAACTTGAAGCCCTTGGCGTAGTCGAACTTCTCCACCGCGCGCACCAGGCCGGCGTTGCCCTCCTGGATCAGGTCCAGCAGTGGCAATCCACTACGCGGGTACCGCCGCGCCACCGCCACCACGAGGCGCAGGTTGGAGCGGATGAACACGTCCTTCGCCCAGGCACCATCGGCGACTACCGCCGCCAGTTCCTCGCGGCTGGCGCCCCCGGCCTCGGAGTCCTTCACCTGGCCGTCGAGGATCTGCTGGGCATACACACCCGCCTCGATGGTCTGAGACAGCTCGACTTCCTTGGCCGCGTCGAGCAACGGCGTACGTGCGATCTCTTCGAGGTACATGCCGACCAGGTCGCGGTCGGCGATCTCCCCGCCTACGGCGCGAACGCTGCCTGCCCGGTCAGAGCCGGTACTGGTGGCCTGACGACGGGCGACGACACGGGTTGCCATGCGTGCTCCCTTGCGATGAGTCGGTCGCGGGATCGGGATGGGTGAGGTAATTGCTGTAACGGGCTCAGGACCCTGCAAGTACCCCGTCCGATGGAAACAACGAGTGGAATCCGGACAGAATTCCCAGGCGGCGCGTCGATTTTCCTGATCATGCAGTACCCTGTGCCGCCGCAAGGGAGGCCTCATGTCAAGAGACCAGCAGGAAGTGCAGGTCAGGGCAGGTACCGAGAATGACATCGGTGCTCTCACGGATATTTACAACCACTACGTTCGCGAGACGGCCATCACGTTCGACACCGATCCCTTCACCCCCGAACAGCGTCGTCCGTGGCTGCGTTCTCACCCTGTAGACGGCATACACCGGCTTCTGGTTGCTCAGTCCAGCACCGAGGAGGCAGGGGGCGGCACCAGCGGAGAGCCTGGTCAGGAGCCTGCCCCGCGCGGCCCCGCCGGGCCACGCCCCGCCGGACCGCCCAGGCCATCAGGCCCGGGCCGGATTCTCGGTTACGCGACCAGCAGCCCGTTTCGCCCCAAGGCCGCGTACGGCACCTCCGTGGAAGTCAGCGTCTACTGCGCCCCCGACCTCACCCAACACGGCATCGGCACCCTCCTCTATCAGGCCCTCTTCGAGGCACTGGCCGACGAAGCCGCGCGGCACGACTCCCTGCACCGTGCTTACGCCGGCATCGCGCTACCCAACACGCCGTCCGAGCGCCTGCACGCCCGATTCGGCTTCACCCACGTCGGTACGTTCCGCGAGGTTGGCCGAAAGTTTGGCCGCTACTGGGATGTGGCCTGGTACGAGAAGCCCCTCTGAACTGCGCCCCCGAAAGAGTTGAACCGCGTCCCCGAAAGGGGCCGTACAACGGTCCGCCCCAGCCACACACCAGCCACACACCAGCCCCACCCGCCCCACACAGCACCCACCCCCGTACCCGCCCCAGAGCACGCACACACCACACACCACACACCACGCACCACGCACCACGCACGCACCACGCACGCCCCGTCATCAGCCTCATGCCACCTTCGTGCCGCCCCGCCCCGCACTGCCCGGGCGCCACGCAAGCCCGGGCGACCCAGCGGCTACCCGGGTGGCAGCGACGGAGGGCCTCGGTCGCAGGTCGAGAGGACCAGGTGAAGTTGGTCCCCGCGGCCGTTCCAGGCCCCACGGGCCGCTGCCTAGCCTGCGCGTCATGGACGACACGAGCGGCACTCTCGACGAAGCTCTCGAACGCCTCCACACCACCGGCCCAGAACGCGGAGGCTGGCTTTCCAACCATGCGCCGATGGCGGTGGAAGCACTGGTCAGAAACGGTCAGGCGGTCATGGTCCATCGCTGGCTCGACTACTACAGCAGCAAGCTGGAGGACCGGCCGCACCCCATATCGCGGATCACCGAGGTCACCTGGCGGAACGCGCTGGGTGACCCCCGGCACCTCACGGACTGGGCCGACTACTTCGGCCGTGAGCTGGACGAACGGCCCTGGCGCGAGGTGCTCACCGAGTGGTGGCCCCGGCTGTTGCCCGGAATCCTCGCCTCCGCCACTCATCCAGTGATCCGCGTCGGGCACGCCGTACGCACCCTGCGCAACGACTCGTCCGCAAACGACAGCGCCACCTCCCGGGCCACCGCCCCGAGCGCCCCCCGTATCGCCGAACTCGCCGACGCGCTCGGTTACTGGGCGGCCCGGTACCAACCACCACACGCTCCCCTGCACCGGACTGGCACGGCCGAGCCCGAAGGCCCCGCCTCGCGGACCAAAGCGGCGGCATCCGGGAGCGGCTGGCCCGGCTCCCCGAGATCCCCCGCTGGACGGAGGCGGCCGAGACGTTGCGGGCACCGGACGATCCAGACCTGGCTTACGGGCAGCTCACCCGGCTCGTACGGGCCGGGACGTATCGGTACCTCACCCACGGCCACGGCAGTCCGATCATGCTCGTACACGCAGCCACCGCACCCAACGCGGTGCTCCGCACGCTGCCCGTTCTCCCGCGCGAACTGTGGGGGCCCTCGCTCCGGGCGGTCTGGTGCGCCGTGGCCGCGCTCACGACCGCCTATGGCCCGAAGGCACCCGCGGCACCGAGCCGCGACGCCGAAAAGTGGGCTGCGACCATGACGGCCGACGAGGTGTTCGCGCAGGCCGCAGCGCATGGCGACGAGCACGTCATCAAGTTCGCCGACACCGCCCTGGAGGTGGCGGCCGGCGCGCCAGACGGCGACCATCGCGCACAAACGGCGGCCCTCTACGCCCAGTCCGCAGTCGAGCCCGGCCTTGCTTCCTCCACCACCCCCACCACCCGTACCGCCCGCGGTGTCCGTGGTACCCGCTCGGCATGGGGTACGCACGGACAGCACTGACTAGGCGGCGGCCGGCCCCAGCCCAGCCTCAACGCCGCCCGGCCCGGCCCGGCCCAACCCCAGACAGCCCCGCCCCCAACCCCGGACAACCAACCCCGGTCGGGCAACGCCACACGGGAACACCGGGAGCACCAAGGGCACCAAAGAGACACCAAGGACACCAAGGGCGGCCGGGGACACCGAAGCCGGGGCGCATGCGGTGTCTTTCGGACACGTGTGGCGAGCGCGAACGTCACAGGCCGCACTTTTCCCCGACCCGCCGCCCGGCCCAGTAATGGCTCTCGAAGGCAGGGCCTACGGCCCTCTTCGCGACAGGGCAGGAAGGGCCTCGGAACGACCCGAATGTCAAGAGAATCCCTCCCGCGTGTGCAGAGATGATCAAAAAGCCATGCGGGCGCCTCGGGTTGGTGGACCATGCACTGAGCTGCCCCCGGCCACGATCGACTACCGGTGGGCACTCGGTCACGCCCTTGAACGCGGGGCAGCAGAGGGGCCCGATGCGACTCTCCGTAAAAAAATACGCGAGCAACCAGACAAGGGGAATGGCTGCATCTCGCACTTGTTTAAACTTCAAGGAGAGCTCCCCGAATGAAACAGTGGTTGTTATGACGAGCGGACCCCAGTCCGAGCCGCATTGGCTCAGCAATGAGGAGCAGCAGACCTGGCGGGCGTACATGCATGCCGCCACGCTTCTTGAGGACCATCTCGACCGTCAGTTGCAACGCGACGCCGGCATGCCGCACGCCTACTACGCCCTGCTGGTGCTGCTCGAAAGCGCGCCACGGCGGCAGATGCGGATGACCGAGCTGGCGCGGAGCGCAAAGATCACCCGGTCCCGCCTCTCGCACGCGGTGTCGCGGCTGGAAGGGTACGGCTGGGTGCGGCGCGAGGACTGCCCGTCCGACAGACGCGGCCAAAACGCGGTCCTCACCGACAAGGGGTACGAGGTGCTCAGCCGCTCCGCGCCCGGCCATGTGGAAGCGGTCCGCAGCGCCGTCTTCGACCAGCTCTCGGCCGAGCAGATCACCCAACTCGGCGAGATCTGTAGCGCCATCGCGAAGGGCCTCCAACCGGAATGCGGCGGCGCAGACCTTCCCTGGCTACGCTGACGCCCCCGCCCCACCCCACCCCCACGCCCACTCCCGCCCCACCCCCACCCCCGTCCCCGTCCCCTGACCATGCTGACGCCGTCCTCCCCCGACTACGCCCCGCGCGGCCCCCGGCAAGCCCGCCGCTCGGCCACCCTCAACGCAGCACAGGACCCCCGCCGCAACGACGGGGGTCCTGTGCGTGGCTGCCGTGCACCAGGTGCGGCAGCCGCTGTCCGTCCCTCTCACCCAGGCGCCGTAGGCGGCACCGGTAGGGCAGTGAGCTCGGTCAGTGCGCCATCACCGGCACCGGAATTTCGTCCTCCGCGCCATCGCCGGACGCGGCGGCGGGCTGGCCGCTCTGCGGCCCGGTGTTGACGAAGGTGAAGGCGATCGCCGAGGCGAGCAGGAGGATGAACACAGCCCAGGTGATGGCGGTCGTGTAGCCGTCCACCAGGGCGTTCAGCTTCAGGCTCTGCGCCGACGAGGCGCCTTCCGCGTGGTCCTTGAGGTACGCGGTGGTGGCGCTGGCGGCGATCGTGTTGAGCAGCGCGGTGCCAATCGCCCCGCCGACCTGCTGCGAGGTGTTGACCATCGCGGAGGCGACACCCGCGTCGCGCGCCTGGACACCGTGCGTCGCCAGGCTCATCGCCGGCATGAACGCGGTACCCATACCCAGACCCAGCAGCAGCATCGCGGGCAGGATCAGCCCGACGTACGAGCTGTCGGTGTCGAGCTGCGTCAACAGCGCCATGCCCACGGAGGCGGTCAGGAAGCCGGGGCCCATCAGCAGTCGCGGCGGAACCCGGGTCATGAGTCGGGCGCCGATCTGGGTCGAACCGGTGATCATCGTCGCGATCATCGGCAGGAACGCGAGGCCGGTGGTGACCGGGCTGTATTCCTTGACGATCTGTAGGTAGTACGTGAGGAACAGGAACAGACCGAACATGCCGATCACAGCGAGACCGAGCGACATGTAGACGCCGGCGCGGTTGCGCTCGGTAAGGACACGCAGCGGCAGCAGCGGGTTCTTGACCTTGCCCTCGACCACCACGAAGGCGGCGAGCAGCACGACGGCGGTGATGAACAGGCCGATGGTGGCGCCTGCGGTCCAGCCGTCTTCCTCGGCCCGGGTGAAGGCGTACACCAGCGAGACCAGACCCGTGGTGGCGAGCAGCACGCCGGGGATGTCCAGCTTGGAGGGGTTACGGCTGTCGCTGGGCTCGCGGATCACCAGGATCGCGCCGGCCACCGCGGCGGCGGCGAACGGGATGTTCACGTAGAACGTCCAGCGCCAGTCCATGTACTCGGTGAGCACGCCACCGAGGATCAAGCCCACGGCGCCACCACCACCGGCGATGGCACCGAACACGCCGAACGCCTTGGCACGTTCCTTCGGGTCGGTGAACGTCACCGCAAGCAGCGACAGGGCGGCGGGCGCGAGCAGCGCGCCGAAGGCGCCCTGCAAGGCGCGGGCGCCGAGCAGCATGCCGGTGTTGACCGCGGCCCCACCGATGGCGGACGCGGCGGCGAAGCCGAGCAGACCGATGATGAACGTCTGCCGGCGCCCCCACAGGTCGGCGAGGCGCCCACCGAAGAGCAGCAGTCCGCCGAAGGCAAGGGCGTAGGCCGTGATGACCCACTGCTTGTTGCCCTCGGATATGTGCAGGGAATCCTGCGCCGAGGGCAGTGCGATGTTCACGATGGTGGCGTCGAGAACAACCATCAACTGGGCAAGGGCGATGAAGATCAGCGCTTTCCAACGCTTCGGATCTGGGTGCTGAGCCGTTTCTGGCATGAGTGGGCCTACCTAGCGATACAGGGGCGTGAAAGACAGGACGTGGCGGGCCGCAGGCGCGGGAGGCATGTGGGGCCCGAATAGTGAGGGAAGGCGCGGCTACGGTGACGGCCGCAGGCGCGACAGCAGGTGGTTCAAGTCTTGGGGCGCAGGTCCTCCAGGGATGCGGCCGTGCCAGGGAGTTCGGAACGGGCCGGTGTCGCGAGGCCGTCCAGATACAGCTGCAAGTGCCGGTGTACGAAGCGGTCGAAGTCCATGCACACGCTTCCGGTCTCGTGTGACCGGGGCGTCTGCCCCAGACCGGGCAGTGGCCGCGTGAGCTGGGTGACCGCGACCATCAGGTCACCAACGCCGATGTCGGTACGCAGTTGGCCGCTCTCTCGCGCGGCGGCCATCAGCGCGTCGATCTCGGAGTTGAGGCGGTATCGCGCGGCGAGCAGGTCCGCATGCCCCTTGTCGGCGGTGTGCGAGATGAGCGGACACAACGCGCCGATCCGTTCGTCAGCCGCCTTGTGTACGAAGCGCCGCAGCGCCTCGAAGGCGTCCGTCTCCTCTGTTCTGGCCGACTCCGCCTGGTCCGCGATGCGGTCCATGACGGAGAGCGTGACGTGGTGGACCAACTCACGGCGATCCGCGAAGTGCCGATAGAGCGTGGCATTTCCTACCCCTGCTCGTCGAGCGATTTCATCGAGGGGTACATCTGCCCCGTGCTCGACGAACATCTGGCGCGCCGCCGCGATGATCCGCTCCCGGTTGCGCAGCGCGTCAGCGCGCAGCCGGGGCTGCGTGACCTTCGCTGAGCTGGTGGCGGTCACGACCGCTCTCCCTTCGGTGTCCGAGGGCGAACCCCCGCTCGTTTCGTTCTCTTCTTCGGTTCTCTTCCGCTACGCCGCGCCCCCGCTGCTACGCGGCTTCTGCGGTGCTGCGTTTTTACGTACTTCGGTCCTGCGTGCTTCGGTTCTGCGTACTTCGGTCCTGCGTGCTTCGGTGCGGTGCTACGGAGGTGGCCTCGAATCGCCTCGCGCTGCTCGGGCTGCGCGGTGCTCTTGGCTTGCTCCGGTTCGCGGTCCCGGACTAGGTCCTGGGGACTGCGCCCCTGGGCCTCGTACCGGGGACCTAGTCCCCGTTTCTGAAGTCACTCGGTTAAACGGGGAGGACCTCCCCGGATATTTCGAGGTCCGCTGTGATCTGGGGCACAAAGGTTTGAAGGGGCGCGAAGGCTGAAGTCAACCCTGCCGGGCGGACTTCCGGCCAGCGGTTTTTCCCCGGTGAGGCCGGGAGGCGAACCGTCTTCTCCGGCGGGTAGCACGCCGGGAACCCGATGGCTGCGCGCCACGACACAAGGCCCCAATTCCTCCCCCACTATGCCAAACCTCCCCACTGCCCCCAACACCCAAGCAGCGCACACATTCCGCGCAGACGGCCGCGCCCAGCGCGCGCCGAGCCGCCCCGCTCGGGATGGTGATCGCACAGCGCAGCCACCAGCACCCGACCGGCTGCCCCGGCCACGAAGGCGGGTCCGGCATGCGGCATCACCGGCCAGGCGAAAGCAGTTCCGGCGCGGAGGGCTCCAACGAGGGCCGCTCCCGACGCAAGGCGCCCGGAGCGGAGGCTCCCCGGCTGGAGCGGCCTGCATCGGACGCGTACCCGACCGGGGGTCCACTACCGCCCGACGGGCCCCCGCCAGGCCATGCCCCGAACCTGCCCGCGACCGGCCTCACCCCGCAGCCTCCCCACCCGGAGGACGTCGAGTCGGACACCCCGCACCCACCCCGGCAGCCCACCCCCAACGACACCAGCCCCAGCCCCCGGGCCCGCCCTGCCCCTGGCCGCACCCACACCCACACCCACCCCCACACCCCGAGCCACATATCCAACGGCCGGCATCACAGACCGCACCGCACCCAAGGCCGGAGGCGCCGTACCGCGCTCATGACCGCCGCCGCGTTCGCCGCCCTCATACCCGCAGCCTCCGCCGTCCTGGGCGGTCCGACCCCCACACTCCTTGAGCGCGACCCGCCGACCGGGCAGAAGAGCGCCATACCGGGTCTGGAAGACGGCCAGCCGCGCGAACGCAGCGCCGACAGCGCCGACAGCGCCGACGATGGGCAGCCTGAACCGAAGGTCGCAGAGGCCGAAGAGCCCGGCGACATAGCAGAACGGGACGGTGCCAAGGCAGCGACGCGAACCGCACCGGATGCGCAGCGCAGCGGCGAAACCGACGCCGCACGGCCCGATCCCGCCACCCCGAACACCGCCGCCGACCTCCCCTGCGCCCTGCCGACGCGCGGCGACGCCCAGATGGCCGAGGGCATACCGACCAAAGGCAGCTACAGCCGCAGCACGGGCACGGTACGGGCCCTGACCCTCATGATCGACTTCCCGGGCACCCCCGGTGAGGGCACCGCGCGGCAGCGGTTCGCGGAGTTCTTTCCGCAGACCTCGCACTGGTTCGCGCGCAGTTCGTACGGGCGACTCGACTACCGCCCCGCCACGCCCATCCCGCACTGGCTCCGCATGCCACGCCCCTTCGCCGCGTACGACATCGAACGCGGCAGCCCGTACGAACCCGGCTATCAGCGCCTCCTCAAGGACATCGTGGCCACCGCCGACGAACGCGTGGACTTCAGCCGATACGACCTGATCAACGTGCTGGTCACGCCGAACGCCGGGCCATCGGCCGCGCAGACGGTGCTCTCGGTGACGTTCGCGAACAACGACCGATCGCCGCGCGCCGATGGCGTACGGCTCTCCAATGTGTCGTTCGTCTACAGCCGCCAAGACGATGGCTCCGGCACCCTGCGCCAGACGGGCTACCGGGTCCTACCGCACGAAAACAACCACTCCTTCGGCCTCCCCGACCTCTACACGGAGTCCGGAGCGGGCCAGGCCGGCCACTGGGACCTGATGTCCGAGGACTGGGGCGCGAACAACGACCTCTTGGGCTGGCACAAGTGGAAGCTGGGCTGGCTGAGCCCACGGCAGATCGACTGCGTCACCAACAGCCCCAACGCAACCGCCCGCCCCGGCACCTCCCGGCACACCCTCAGCCCCCTAGCCCGCCGCGGCGGCGGCACGAAGCTGGCCTACCTGCCGGTGTCCCGCCGCGGTGGCTACGCCGTCGAGGCCCGTACGAACGAGGGCAACGACGACGCCGTATGCAAGCCGGGCGTTCTCATCTACTGGGTGGACGTCCACAAGGACTCGGGCCAGGGCCCGGTAACCGTGATGGACAGCACGCGGGACACCAAACCCCCCCACCCGCCCAGCCCGGACAAACACCACCCCCACCAACCCAGCCACCCCCCGGCATCCGGCCGAGTCCACCCCAAGGCCGCACTGCACAGCACCCCCCAGGGCTGCACCACGCTCCCCAACGTCCACCCGGGCCTCAGCGACGCGGCCTTCACCCCGGGCCAGACCTTCACGGACAAGCGGCACGGCGTACGCGTCAGCATCTCCGTCACCGACCGCACCAGAAGCGGCGACTACCCCGTCAAGATCACCCGACACTCCACGACGAACTGACCCCCCGTCCACCACCACCCCATCCACAGCACCCAGGGACGAGCACAGGAACAGGGCCGGGAACAGGGCCCAGGAAAATAGGCCAGCAACGGGACGGGGGGAAAGAGGGAGAGAGGGTAACTGCGAACAGGGAACGGGGAACGCGAAGGTTACGCGTCCCGCCAGTGCCGCCGCCCCAAGCTGATGATGCGCAGCTGGCTGCACGCGGTAGCGGCGATCCGGGCCTCCACCTCGGCCGCGGCACGATCGGCCGCCTCGGCGTCCACCGCGGCCGAACCCTCCGCGGTGGACACGGTATCGGCAGCGGCCGTACGGTCCGGGGCCGCCTCAAGGAACGCGGCGGCGGTCATCACCATGTGGTCCACATACAGTTCGGCGAGCATCCGGATGTCCTCCGCGCTCCACCCGTCCGCCACCAACTGCACGGCGAACGCCGCCGCAACCTCATCGACGAAGCGGCCCAACTCGGCGGCGATGGCCTCGCGAACGGGGCGTACGCCGCCATGTCGCTCGCGCGCGATGAACCGGACGTGCGCCGGGTACGCGCGCACATGCTGCGCCACGGCATCGACGGTGCCCTCGATCCGCTCCTCGTCGCCGTCCTGCTCGGCGAGTATCGCGCGGATCATGCCGTGCAAACTGCCAAGCGCCTCCTCCACCAGAGCCACACCAAGATCGGCCATGTCACGAAAGTGCCGATAGAAGGCGGCGGGGGCAACGCCCACCAGCCGGGTCACCTCACGCAGACCGAGGCTGCTCAGGCTCTGCTCCTCAAGCAGCCGCAGCCCCGCGTCCAGGAGCGCTTGCCTGGTCTTCTGCTTCTGGGCCTGCCTGACCCCGACCGTGTGACTCATGTCATTCAGTAAACAGCCGTTCTCTCACTTTGGCCACCGTACACTGAAGTCAGTGAACAGTCGTCATGCCAACTGTTCACTCAATAATCATCGCGTGCTGCGTCAGTTTCACCCCCGTACGCACGCTTCACAACCGACACAGACAACCAACCCGCTGGAAAGGCCAAGACATGCTCGTCCTCGTCGCACTCTTCCTCTTGATGAGCGTCGTGGTCGGCGCGGCAGCCCACACCACACTGCCTGTCTTCCTCGTCGCGGCGGCCGTCATCGGCGGCTGGCTGCTCATCTTCTCCATCCGCGAACACCGGGCGCGCACCAGGTTCCACTGACCGCCACCCCGGAGCGAAAGGAGCACACCATGAGCACCATCACCCGAAACCAAAAGCGCACCACCACCTCCCCGCAGCCGCCCCAGGCTTCGACCAGCCAGCACGCCGACCAACACACCGCTCCCCACGCCGACCCACACACCGCGTCAGGTGCGCGCACCGAGCAGCCCACCGGCCCCCACGCCGAGCAGCCCACGCAGGCACCCGCTACCGACGCTGCCCACGGCACCGCGCCCACGGCCAACTCCACCAGCGCAAGCGCGACCAAGAGCCAGCGCAAGCGCATCGACCGCCCGCGCGACGCCAACGGCATGGCAGTGGCCTCGTTCGTCCTCGGCCTGGTCGGCCTGCTGGTCTTCAACCTGGTCCTCGGCCCCTGCGCGATCGCACTGGCTACCGTCGCCCTCATCCGAGGCACCGAACGCAAGGGCCGCGCCCTGCTCGGCCTCACCCTGGGCGTGGCAGACCTGATAGTCCTGATCACACTCATCACCGCAAACGACACGGTGACCTGGCAGTTCGGCGGCTAACCAACGAGCGAGCCCCCGGGACGCGCCCCGCGCCCCCGGCCCGCCTCCTCGGTCTGCCCCCTGCCCCCGCCCCCCACCCCGCGAACACCCCCCATCCGCTACCCTGTCTTGGGCCGCCTTCACCGACGGCCCAGGCCACCATGCGGAGACCACCACCGATCTCACCCGAGACCGAGGTCCCTCACGGCCCGCCTCCGTAGCTCAGGGGATAGAGCACCGCTCTCCTAAAGCGGGTGCCGCAGGTTCGAATCCTGCCGGGGGCACGCTTAAGTAGCAGGTCAAAGGCCCTGTCGCCCGCTGGGGCGACAGGGCCTCTGCCGTCCGGCACGGATTTAGCACACACGAGATGTGCGCCGAGGGTGGGGAGCTGTACCGCGATGCCCGCTAAGGACGAACTGGCCAAGCGCCGTTACGACAACCTGGTCGACCGCCTGGAGACTCTGATGACGGCTTCACTGAAGCCTGGTTACCAGGGTTACCACGGACAGCTGGCCCTGGGCAGTGACGATCTCGAAGAGATAGGCGGCCTCAAGGACGCACGACGTGTCGCGCGCGAGGCGGGCCGTCGTCTTGGCTGGCAGCCGAAGACCCAGCTCGTGGACGGACGCCTCTTCGTCTACGACGACCGTGAGGTACCCGAAGAGATCAGCCGTCTCGCAATGCGCGACGCCGCCGAGGCAATGGACGCCTTCATGCGGCCGTACCTGAACCGGGCCCCGCGGAACAGCTGAGCGGCACCCTGCCGTCAGGTGCCGCCCCTGCCTGTCTGACGGGCAGCACCTAGCTGGCATCGGCACGGATCAGGCACACATCACGCTGCGGCGTCCTCCAGGTCCGCCACCGCCTCGGCGCCCTTGCGGGCCTTCCTCTCAGCCTTCTCCAACTTGGCCTTTGCCTTGGCCAGTTGCTTCGCCCGACGCTTGTGCATCTTCTTCGAGACCTCGTCGAGACGGTCGGGGAAGAGATGGCCCTACGTGTCCAGCGTCAGCGTCGCCGACTTGTGGCCAAGCATCGTCTGGACGACGTTGACGTCCGCGCCGCTGGCGATGGCGAGCGAGGCCGCCGTGTGGCGCAGTTTGTGCGGGGTGAGCTTGAGCTGGCCGAGGCCCGTCTTGGTGACCGCCGGGGCGAAGAACCGCTGGCCCTCTGGGGCGCACTACCCTCGCTCGGCCCGCGACCGGGTTGGTCGCGGGCCCTTGCGCGTGCCTGGGTGCGGCGGCGCTGATGCTGCACAAGGGGTGCGGTACAGATCGGTCACTAATCGCTTACTCAAGCAGGAACCAGCAGGTCAGAGCCGCGAATGCTCACACTGGTCATGCTCTCCTCCGCCGACGTCGGCGCACCACCCAGCGTTTTACCTGTTGCGTTTATTTCGTTTATTGCGAATACTGGACAACGATAGACACCGCCAGACAACGGCCAAGCCGCCACCGTCACCCACACCGCCACCCCACACCGACCGTCAAGCGACACCTCATAGGCGACGCCCAACCCGCCAGACCACCAAGGGGCGCACCATGACCAAGACCGACATCAGGCCGGTTCAACTGCCGGACGAGAAGAAGGCAACCGCCAACCAGGCCCTCACTCGCGTCCGCAGCTACCTGACTGAGCATCAGGACCTCGGACAGATCCACGTCACCGTTCAGGACGAAACCGACCGCGAGCCACTCACCCTCCCCAGGGAGGCTGTGGAGCTGCTCGCCACCCTGCTCGCCCACCTCGGCGCCGGCCGCGCCGTGTCCATCGTCCCCTCGGACGCAGAACTCACCACCCAGCAGGCCGCGGACATGCTGAATGTCTCCCGGCCCTTCTTGATCGGCCTCCTCGACGCCGGGGAGATCGGTTACCGGACCGTCGGAACGCACCGCAGAATCACAGCCTCGTCCCTGCTGGAATACAAGCGACAAGACGACCATCGACGCCGCCAAGTGGCCGACGAGCTGACCCAGCTAGGACAAGAGATGGGATTGATGTAGGCCATGCCCTTCGTCGCCGTCTACGACGCCAACGT
Organism: Streptomyces zagrosensis; assembly: GCF_014203645.1. Lineage (GTDB taxonomy): Bacteria > Actinomycetota > Actinomycetes > Streptomycetales > Streptomycetaceae > Streptomyces > Streptomyces zagrosensis. Next base: position 41,543 of record NZ_JACHJL010000028.1, read on the forward strand.
TCTATACCCCAGCACCCTCCGCGACGTACTCATACGCGTCGCGCAGGCCGGTCTGGTGCAGGCGAAGTGGACGGACCAGATCCTGGATGAGACGTTCCGGAATCTGAAAGCGAACCGGCCAGAGCTCAATCCGGATCATCTGGACAGGACACGCAGCCTGATGGTGGGTTCCATCCGCGACGTGCTGGTCAAGGGGTACGAGCCGCTCATCGACATGCTCGAGTTGCCCGACCCCGATGACCGGCACGTCTTGGCGGCCGCCATCAAAGCCCGCGCCCAAGTCATCGTCACATCCAACCTGAAGGACTTCCCGGCCGACCGACTCACCCCGTGGGATGTAGAGGCGGTACATCCTGACGTGTTTCTGGAGGCGCAGGTCGACCTGTCCTCCCAGGTCGTATATGCCACGCTTCAGCAAATCGCCGACAGCTGGAGGACCCCACCCAATGCCGTGGTCGCAGACGTCATAACGTCCTTGGAGCGCGAAGGGCTGGTCGCGGCAGTTGCAGCGCTGCGCGCGCTCACGTGAGGCGGTTAAGGATCAGGCAACAGCATCCTCGTAGGCTGCACGTAACGCGGAGGCATGGCAGGGGGCGACAGGTGAACGGGCCCGGTTATGGTCCCTGCCTGTACGACGATGCTCTGCTGGCCGCCTGATACAGAGTTGACTGTCGAGTCCATGCCTACAGGGTTCTCCATCACCACGCCCCCACTCGCAACAAGTCTCCGGCTACATATACACCGCGCGGGAGCGGGGAACTTGGCCTTAGGAACACACGCGCACGGCCCACGACTTGGATCGATTGATCACAGCAGGCTGCATGTAGCCTCGGCTGCTGGCACGGCAGGCTGTGCTTCAGCTGGCAGCCTGCCAGCTAGGCATCCGTACAGAACGCATTCAGCACACATGAGGCTGGGAACCCCCGTGAACATGCGAGAACTACAAGCTCCCCGGCACCGGTGAGATCGTCCCGCTGTCGTAGGTCGTGCCGTCCGACAGCGACGAGGAACGGCTGCCGCTCGTCAACCCGGGAATGGCCAGCATCCTGGCCACGATCCGGGCCGAACGCCCCGCCGCGGAATACCGGGAGCCCACCGAGCAGGAGTGGCGCTACTTCCAGCAGCACTTCGAGATCCGCAAGGTCTCCCTGGGGACCTGCGGACGGCCCTACGGGCCCCTGTATGCACGAACCGGCGGTCAAGGTCCGGGACGTTTGACAGCTGCTTCTGGCATCAACGGCGGTGATCAGCCAGGGTCGGGGCGCCGTTTCGGCAACCGGTTCCCGTGGCTGTTGGGTAGACGCGCCCCATCAGGATCAGGACTGCCGTCGAATCGCGGTGACGTCGAACTCCAGCGTGACCTTCGGGCTGATGAAAACAGTGGTTGCGGCGTTCCAGTTCACGCCCCAGTCGTTGCGGTTGATCGTGGTGCTGGCCCTGAAGCCGACCCGGAGGTTGCCCTGAGGGTCGTTTTCGCCGCCGGTCAATTCGACGTCCAGGGTGACCGGTTTGGCTACGCCGCGGGCGGTCAGGTCGCCGGTGAGCTTGTAGTGGGTTTCGTCTACCTGCTCCACCGTGGCCGAGGTGAAGGTGATGGCTGGGTGGTTGTCCAGGTCCAGGAACTTGCCGCGCAGCAGGTCGTCGCGCTGCCGGTTGTGGGTGTGGATGCTCTTCGCCTGGATCACCAGGCGTACACGGGACGTTGTCGGGTGGTCGCCGTTCAGGTGCACATCGCCCTCGAACTCCCCGAAGTGCCCGCGCACCCTGGTGGACATGGTGTGCCGCGCGACGAAGCCGATGCGGGTGTGCCCGGTATCGAGGGCATAGTTGCCGGTCAGGTCGCCGAGCCTGGTGGTGATCGGCATGTGTGGTCACTCCTTGGGGGTGTGCGCAGCGTAGGTGAGACGACGTGTTCGCGCCGCGGTGGCCGGATATCGGATATCAGTTACCAGATATCGGATATCCGGCCACCGGCGGTTTCCGTGGGTCCGGCAGTGTGCCCTGGTCCCGTCCGGTGCCCTGCCCGTCTCCAACGGGGGCCGTCAGGGGTGAACAGGGCGGCTAGTCACCCGAACTGGCCGGGCTGGTAGTCGCCCGCGGGCCGCTGGGTGACGACGTTTAGGCGGTTGATGGCGTTGATGATGGCGATGAGCGACAACAGGGCGGCGAGCTGGTCCTCGTCGTAGTGCTTGGCCGCGGTCGCCCAGACCTCGTCGGGCACGCCGCCGGCCGCGTCGGCGATGCGGGTGGCCTGCTCCGCCAGCTCCAGGGCTGCGCGCTCGGCGTCGGTGAAGACCGTCGCCTCCCGCCAGACGGCGACCAGGTTGACGCGCTGCGGGGTCTCCCCCGCGTGCACGGCCTCCTTGGTGTGCATGTCCACGCAGAATCCGCAGCCATTGATTTGGCTGACGCGCAGCAGTACCAGTTCTCGTGTCGAGGGCGGCAGCGTTGAGTCCGCGACCGCCTTGCCCGCCATGACGATGTGCTTGAGAGATTTGGCCGACACTGGGTTGGCGAAGATGTCGAGACGGATTTCCACAGTGATGTCCTCCTGTTGGGCCGTTAGCGGGGACCGTGTTCGTCGTCCCAGCAGTACGACGAGACAGGCCCGCTGAATGTGAGGCGACGCGCCCACCTCACATTTCGGCGGGCTGCCCCGTCGAAGTGGTGACGGCAGACGCAGTCAAAGGGAGCGGCGACACCGTGGAGAACCAGTTCGAACCAGCAGACGGCTCGCTCGATCCGAGCCTGAGCGCGATCATGAGCGAGCGGCGTCAGTTGATCAATCTCGCGTACCGGCTCCTCGGCTCCCTGGCTGACGCCGAGGACGTCGTACAGGAGACGTACACCCGCTGGTACGCCATGTCGCCGCAGCAGCAAAAGGCCATCGAGGCTCCGGGCGGCTGGCTGACGAAGGTCGCGAGCCGCATCTGTCTCGATCAGCTCGGCTCAGCACGGGCCCGGCGCGAGCGCTATGTGGGCGAATGGATTCCGGAGCCGCTGCCCGACTCCGTGGACTGGACCGGCGGACGGCCAGGTGGCAGGACGGGCGACCCAGCCGACCACGTCACTCTCGACGAGTCGATCACCATGGCCTTCCTCATCGTGCTCGAATCGATGACCCCGGCCGAACGGGTCGCATTTGTCCTTCATGACGTTTTTCGTTACTCGTTCGCCGAAGTGGCCGACATCGTCGGCCGTACGCCGGCGGCCTGCCGCCAGTTGGCCTCCTCGGCCCGTCGTCGTCTCCGCGCCTCGCACACTCCTGCGACGGCGACTGCGACTGCGACCGCGACCGCCCAACACGCCGGTGTCATCGGGGAGTTCAAGCAGGCATGGGCCGCCAAAGACATTGACGCCCTCGTCAGCCTTCTCGACCCCGGCGTCACCGCGATCGGCGATGGAGGTGGCCTCGTCAGCGCCGCGCTCCGCCCGATCGAAGGCAGCGAGCACGTCGCGCGCTACCTCGTCGATCTCGCCGGCGAGGTACCCAACCTGGCGATGTTGGAGCGTACGGTCAACGGCCAGCCCGGCCTGGTGCTTCAGATGGACGATGTCGCCGTGGCGGTGATGTCGTTCGGCGTCAGCAACGACCGGATCACCCACATCTGGGGAGTACGGAACCCTGAGAAGCTACGGCTATGGACGACGGGCTGACGTGAACTGACCGACAACGGGCGTGTGCGAGGGCGCCGACGCCGGGAACGGAGTTCGACTCGGTGTTCGCGGCGGCGGCCCGGGCGTTTCGCGAACATCCCGGTCATGCCCTCGTACGACGTCGGCCCTCGCTACGGCGTCGCTGACGCCCCGTTCGTGAACGTCTTGCTCCGCATGAGGAACTCGCCGAGGTAGCCGTCGTGCGGCAGGCCGGGTACCAATACATGGGTCGGGTGGTCGCCGACGTGGAGGTTGCGGATGGTCGGTTCGTCGAGTAGGTGCCCAACCAGGTCGTGATCGGACGTGAGAGCGGTGAGCACCATCGTGTTGCGCAGCGGGGCGACGCCATCGGTCCGACTCCATGGTGCGATCCACACACAGGGGAACGGCAGCTCCAGGCGTGCCTGCGGGGCGTCGGCGCGGTCCAGTTGGAATACCGCCGGACGCAGCACCGCGGCTCCGCGGTCGGGTTCGTCGAGTTCGGCGACGATGGTTTCACCGCCGAGCCACGCCGTGACGCCAGCGGCCTGCGAGTGCACGAACTTCTCCAGGTTCCGTGCGGCGTCCAGTTGCCAGACCGGCAGTACGGCCCGGCTGCTTTGCGGTGGCAGTGAGGGCAGGCCGGCCAGCCGTTCGGCGACGGCCGCGGCCACCGGCCCCGGGTCCCCCTCGACGAAGACGGCTGTGGTGTTCACACATCCGGCGCCGGCCTGCTGGCTGATCGAGTCCACGATCGTGTCGAGGTGCCGCGTGAAGTCGGTGTCTGCGGTGATCAGGATCTTGGCCCGACCGGGGCCGTGGGGCAACACGGTGTTGCTGGCCCGGTACTTGTTCAGCACGGCGTCGCCGCCGTAGACCATGGCCAGGTCGGCGCCGGCGACCAGTTCGTCGGCGACGCTGTGGTCGGTGGGCAGCAGGATAACGCGATCCGTGCCGAACCCAGCCTCATGCAGGGCGGTGACCAGCCGGTGTGCGCTCAGTGGTTCGCGTCGCGAGGGCCGTACCGCGACGCGGTAGCCGAGTGCGAGCGCCTCCGCCCACTGCACGTGTATCCCGGGGTGGTTGCCGGCGGTGAGCACGGCGAATACATCGCCGCGCCGCATCCACCGCGCGGCGCTGGCACCGTGTGCCGCGTCCCTGCTGCCACGCGGTCGGGCCTGGCCGGCCGAACCGTACGCACCGGCCAGGCCCGTCGCGGTGGTGCTGGTGACCTCCCGCACGACGGAGATCGGCAGACCGCTCACCCGGGCAACAGCGTGCTCGTACTGTTCGACGGACAACCCGTTGAGGGTGGCGGTGGCGAATAACCGGCCCGCCTCGGCCAGTGCCGGTATCCGTTCGTCCAGCGGTTGCGTCTGCGCCCGCCGCAACGCCGCCAGGCTGCGCCGCACGTACAACCGCGGCACCATGCTCAGCTCGGCGACTGGCCGACCGGTGACGTCGGTGATGACTTCCTTCGCCTGCGCCCGATAGGGCCCGTTGGGGCCAAGGGCGTCGAGGTGGACCAGTGCGGAAGAGTCGGTCACCGTTAATACACCCCCTCGACGATGGTGGTGCCGCCGAATGTCGGGACCGGCTTGATGTCGGCGACCGCGTCACCGCCGAAGCCCTTGGCGGGGGGAACGCGGATCGCGGTGTCCCGTTCGAGGTTGTTGGGGATCAACATGCTGCGGCTGATGTGACTCATGACCACCTGACCGCGTTCGCCGTAGGGCACCAGCCGCCCGGTGTCCGGGGCGATGACCCGCATGCTGATGAACGGATGCGGCGGGTCGAAGGTGGACGGCTCGTCCGCGGCGAGTCCCGCTCGCTCGTACATGCCACCACCGACCATGGTGCTGCCGTAGAAGCCGAGCAGCTGCCTCTGGGGGAACACCTCGTCGCGAAGGAGGCTGCGGGTGTCGAGGTTCATCGAGGCACCGCCCCAGACGATGGTACGAACCTTGCGATTGATGAGCTCGGCCAACTCCTCGTGACCGGCCAGCGCCTCCAGCAACGGGGGCGTGGTGAAGATGACGCCGATGTCCTGGCTGCGCAAAATCCACTCGACCTGGTCAAGGATGTGTTCGAGGTACCTCTTCGTTTCCTCGAATCTTCCCTCAGCAGCGCACCTCTTGGCCCACCGAGGATCGAGGTCCACGGTGAACGGAACGCCGCCCCGACGATGCGCCAGCGTCCGGCTGATGGGACCGAATATGTGCGGCCCGCTCGGGCCGATCGTCAGCCAGTTCACCCCGCGGGGAACGCCACGATCGTCCAAAACTCCGGAGTGCCATGTGCACAGTTTCTCGTGGAGGTCGGGAAGCCAGACGACGCGCTTTGGCGAACCGGTCGTACCGCCGCTCTCGTAAACGTCCAACGGAATCTGTTCGTCCTCATATCCCCGCGGTACGAGGTCTTCTACGCGGACGTCGCGCAACTCATCGACGATGTTCGGGAACTTCGTCAGGTCGGCCTCGGTACGGATATCCTTTCGCGGATCAAAGTCCAGGCTTTTGGCCCGCTCAAGCCAGAATCGAGAACCGGTTTTGGGATGGAAGTGCCATTCCATGGCGGCGGCGAGCAGGTCCGGCATCGAGGGCGGTTGTTCCCATGCGGTGTCGAGTACCGACAAGTCCCGTGTCGGCGCCGACACCCGCCTCTTCGCCGTAGTGGCGTACTCGGTGAGCACGTCGGTCACCGCCGCCGCCACCTGGTCCGCCTCACTACGGCTCAACACCAACGGCGGGCTCAGCAAGATGGTGTTCGGGTTGTTACGGATGATGATCCCGTGGCGCTCCCTGACCAGTGGCGCGACCCAACCGGCCGACAGCGGCTCTCCGGTGGCCGGGTCCTGGGCCAGTTCGATGCCGATCATGAGGCCGATCTGGCGTACCTGGCCGACGATGGGCAACTCCTCCAACCGGCGTAGCTGGTCGCCGAGGTGGTCGCCGATCTCGACGGCTGCCGCGAGCAGGTTCTCGCGCTCGATGATGTCGAGGTTTTCCAGTGCCACCGCACAGCCGGTCGCGTGACCGCTGTAGGTGTACCCCCCGATGAACCCCTCGTCACGAGTGACGACATCCGCCACATGGCCGGCCACCAGCAGTGCGCCCATCGGGAAGTAGCCCGAGGTCAAGCCCTTGGCGGTGACGATGAAGTCGGGCGTGATGCCCATCGGCTCCGCGGCGAACCAGTGCCCGATCCGGCCGAGCCCGGTGATGACCTCGTCAAGAATGAGGAGAATGCCATGGGCCGCCAGTAGTTCGCGCACCCGCGGCCAGTAGTCGTGCGGCGGTATGACCACGCCGCCCGCGCCGAGGATCGGCTCGCCGATCATGACCGCGATCTGGTCCGCACCGATTTCCTCGATCGTCTGCCGCAGCTCGCGCAGGCAGAACTCGGTGGGGTCCTCACCGCCGTACAGCTCCGGATGGAAGGGCATCGGCGGCGTCAGGTGCCGGACGTGGGGCAGCATGGGCCCGAAGCCGTTGTGGAACATGGGCATACCGGTCGCCGCGCCGCCACCGTACGTGACCCCGTGGTAGCCGAAGTTGCGGGCAAGGACCCAGGTCCGCTCCGGCTCGCCACGTCGATGGTGGTAGAGCCGGGCCATCCGCAGCGCGGCATCGACCGCTTCGGCACCGCCGCTCGTGAAGTACACCCGCTCCATCGGAGAAGGCGCGATGTCGATGAGCCGGCTGGCCAGCTTGATCGAGGGTTCGTTGGTGAACTCGTGGAAGCTGCTGAAGTATTCCAGTTTCGACATCTGCCCGGCCGCGACGTCGACCAACTCGCGCCGCCCATGCCCCACGTGGCCGAGCATGAGCCCGCCGGTGGCATCCAGGTACTCGCGGCCGTGCGCGTCGCGTAACTGACAGCCAGAGCCTTCCACCATGACGATGCGTTCAGTGTCAGCACCGGCCAGGTGCGGGTGGATCAACCGGGATTGGTCACTCTTTACCAGGGCGTCTACATCTACTAGCGGTGCCGTCATTGCGTCCTCACATCGACAATATGCGGAAAGTTTCATTCCTAATGTCCTTTGGGGGGACGACTAGTGTGCAGCAAAGGGAAGGGAAAAGGGATAGGCCCGAGAGAAATAGGTCAGAGTGTGGACAAGAAGGAACGAAACTAGCCCGCGCGGGCCGTCCTGGATCTTCTCCGTTTCGCTGTTGACCGGTGTCTAATTCAGCGCGACTCGCGCCTTTTCCGGCCGTAAACGCGTCGAAGGTAAACACAAACCCAAAGCTTCTTCGCTTTGATCGGCGGTGCATCAACGTTCTGTGGCCACTCCTGCGCCATCCGTGATATCAACCCACACCACTGATCACGGCCACCGCTCGACCAAGGCAGGAGGGAGCCAGCCGGTAGCCGCGAACCGCCCCAAAGCGCCCAGTGAGCATGCCCGCCGGTTCGGTCTTCATGAACGGCGTGCCGGCGGAGGTCTTTGCGTACAAGACGGCGACCCATGGCGAAGGTGCGCCACCTGGCGAGGCGTGCCGTGGTGCCGCCGCGTGCGCTGCGAGCGTCGGGGCCGCCGGGCGAGGAGGACAATGGACCCATGGCCCTACCTAAAACGCACCACTGCTCGGCCTGCTCGGACGACGCCTCGCCCGAGACCATCGTCCATGAGGACCTCGTCATCGGAGCACCGCTGTCCATGGACGAGCTCACCGAGGAGCAGCGCCTCAACCGGTTCGCCAGCAAATACGCCCACGACGGCTGCCAGGTGAAGGAAGTCCGGCGAGTTCCACACGATAATTTGAGCGGATACGCCTGGTCTGTCCTCTTTGTTCAAAATCCCTCATAAGGGCACCACGGGAAGGACACCACAGGGAGAGCTTCGGGAAAGGCCGCCGCTTCCCTGACGCACCGGGACTGGCGCCGCCGAGAAGATCACGGCGCTGAGCGGCCCCCCACCGCGGGTGGCGCAGACAGTGACCCCGCCGAAGCCTCGGCGTGTACGCCCCAGACCGATCACGGTCTGGGGCGTTCGGGCACCCTGGCCCGGACGGCCACTCCTGCCCCGCGGGGGCCTACGGCGCCGAGCGGCGCGGGGCGCTGGGGCCCCGGAGCGCTGGGGCCTCAGCGGCCCTGGAGCGCTGTAGTCCTGCGGCCCCCGGAGCCCTCGGAGCCCCCGGAGCCACGCGATCACGCTTCGTCGTTTCCGGGCCAGTTGGGCTCCTTTGGGGCGGTGTCGCCCTGCCCCCTTCCCCTGGCAGCCCGACCTGGCCTGATGTGATCAGGACGGCGGGTGTGGGCCGCTGCCACGATGAGAGTTCGCCGGATCAAGGTTCGTCGGAGAACTCGGCGAACAACGTCGGGAGGGTTTTCATGCAGGTTGGACAGCCCAGCCTTACTGCGCGAGCGGCTGCTGCGCTGCGGGCTGCGCACCAGGAGTTGGATGGCGGGCGGGTCTTTGCTGACCCGCTGGCGCTGCGGATCTTGGGGCCGTACGCCGATGATCCGCTGTGCGCCATCGCCTTTGAGCCGGAGCGGGAGGCCGTACGAGTCGCGGTCGCCTCGCGCTCGCGGTACGCCGAGGAGGCGGCGGCCGTCGCGGTCGCCGAGCGGAAGGTGCAGCAGGTCGTCGTGCTGGGGGCTGGGCTCGACACCTTCGGGTACCGCAATCCGCACGGCGCTGCTGGGGTCCGGGTGTTTGAGGTCGATTACCCGGCCACGCATGACTGGAAGCAGCGGCGGCTTGTGGAGGCCGGCATCGCGGTGCCCGACTCGCTGACCTTCGCACCCGTGGACTTCGAGCAGTCCAGTCTGGCCGAGGGGCTTACGGCGGCGGGGTTCGACTCCGAGCGCCCGGGGTTCTTCATATGCCTCGGTGTCATCCCGTATCTGACGCCCGACGCCATATCCAGCACGCTCGGCTTCGTCGCGTCCCTGCCCGCCGGCTCCGAGATCGTCTTCGACTACGGCGAGCCGCCCAGCTCTCTCGCGCCCGAGCACCGCGCCGCTCATGAGCAGCGTGCGGAGTGGGCGGCGAAGTACGGCGAGCCCTTCCGCAGCCTCTTCTCCCCCGGCGAACTCGCCGACTTGCTCCGTGGGTTCGGGTTCTCTTCGCTCGATGATGTGCTGTACAGCGAGTTGGCCTATCGGTACGAGCAGGACATGGCCGATCAGATCGAGGGTGTGGGGGCCCACGTGGTGCGGGCCGTGGTGTAGGCCTGCTGGGAGGCGCGCGGCCGGCCGGTTGGCTGCTGGGAGGCGCGCGGCCGGCCGGTTGGCTGCTGGGAGGATGGATGGCTGGTGTCCGCTGTCGGAGGCCGGGCCTGCCTGCCTTCGGCCGGCTCTGGGCCGGGCCCGGCCGGCTGCGTAGGCCGCTGGTCACTGCCGACCGGCCGTGCTGGTCCCCGCGAGTCCCACGAGTCCTTTCTCTCCTTGCGCGAAACGGCCCGTGGCACCCGCTGCGATCCTCGTAGAATGCCCGAATGACTCCCCCTCCCCTCGATCACGACCTCGGCGATGCCATGGCGGCCTCCGAGGCCGACGACGTGCCCGCGGACCACGACGGCGGGCACCCGGATCGCGACGGGAGCGGTGGGGCGTCCCCGGCCGTCCGCGTGCTGCGGCGAGTCTTCGGTTACGACGCCTTCCGCGGCCCGCAGGAAGAGATCATCGAGCATGTCGTCAGTGGTGGCGACGCGCTCGTGTTGATGCCGACCGGTGGCGGAAAGTCGCTTTGCTACCAGATTCCGGCCCTCGTACGAAACGGCGTCGGCATCGTCGTATCGCCGTTGATCGCGCTCATGCAGGACCAGGTCGATGCGCTGCGGGCGCTCGGCGTGCGGGCCGGTTTTCTCAATTCCACGCAGGATTTCGAGGAGCGGCAGGCAGTCGAGGCGGCTTTCCTCGCCGGGGAGCTTGATCTGCTCTATCTGGCGCCGGAGCGGCTGCGTACGGAATCCGCGCTGCGGTTGCTCGACCGTGGCACGATCTCGCTGTTCGCCATCGATGAGGCGCACTGTGTCGCGCAGTGGGGCCACGACTTTCGCCCCGACTATCTGACCCTGTCCACGCTGCACGAGCGATGGCCCACCGTGCCGCGCATCGCGCTCACCGCGACCGCCACCGAGGCCACCCACGACGAGATCGCGGTACGGCTCAACCTCAAGGACGCCCGGCACTTCGTCGCGAGCTTCGACCGGCCGAACATCCAATACCGCATCGCCCCGAAGAACGAGCCGAAGAAGCAGCTCCTCACGCTGTTGCGGGCCGAGCACCCCGGCGATGCGGGCATCGTCTACTGCCTCTCTCGTGGCTCGGTCGAAAAGACCGCCGACTTCTTGGTGCGCAGCGGCATCGACGCGCTGCCGTACCACGCCGGACTCGACTCGCGAGTACGCGCCGCCAACCAGTCCCGCTTTCTACGTGACGACGGCGTGGTCATGGTCGCCACCATCGCCTTCGGGATGGGCATCGACAAGCCGGACGTACGGTTCGTCGCCCATCTCGACCTGCCCAAGTCCGTCGAGGGCTACTACCAGGAGACCGGCCGCGCAGGGCGGGACGGGCTGCCGTCCACCGCGTGGCTCGCGTACGGGTACCAGGACGTCGTCCAGCAACGGAAGATGATCGAGGGCTCCGAAGGCGACGACGCGCACCGGCGTCGCCTCGGCAGCCATCTGGACGCGATGCTCGCACTGTGCGAAACGGTCGAGTGCCGCCGGGAGCGGCTGCTCGCGTACTTCGGCGAGGAATCCACCCCGTGCGGCAACTGCGACACCTGCCTGACACCGCCGGCCTCCTGGGACGGCACGGTCGCCGCGCAGAAGATGCTGTCCACGGTGGTACGGCTGCACCGCGAGCGGCGGCAGAAGTTCGGCGTCGGGCAGATCGTGGACATCCTGCTCGGCAAGAAGAGCGCCAAGGTGATTCAGCACGACCACGACACGCTGTCCGTTTTCGGCATCGGCGCGGAGTTGTCCGATGCCGAATGGCGGGGCGTGGCACGGCAGTTGTTGGCCCAGCGGTTGCTCACCGTGGAAGGTGAGTACGGGACGCTGGTCCTCACCGACACCAGCGGCGATGTGCTCAGCGGTCGCCGCAAGGTGCCGCTGCGGCGCGACCCGGAACCGGCCAAGCGTGCCGCCAAGGCCGATGCCAGGGGCGGCGGCAGCGGTGGTTCGCGGCGGGCCGCGGTCGTCGATCTTCCGGAGACGGCCGTACCGGTCTTCGAGCGGCTACGCGGCTGGCGTGCGGCGACCGCGAAGGAGCAGGGCGTACCGGCGTACGTCATCTTCCACGACGCGACGCTGCGCGAGATCGTCATGGGTGCCCCCACGACGCTCGACGAGCTGGGCACGGTGAACGGCGTCGGTGAGAACAAGCTGGCCAAGTACGGGCAGCCCATCCTCGAGGTGCTGGCCGAGCTGCGGGACGAGGGGGTCTTGACCGCCGGGTCCACACCGGCTGCGGGTGGGGCGGCGGCCCCGGCTGCGGATGAGGCAGCGGCCCCGGTTGTGGCTGGGCCCCGATCCGGGGTGCGGCCGGCCGCGGCGCCAGTCGGCAGCTCGATCGCCGCGCCCGCCGGCGCCGGAGCCAGCGATTCCAGGCCCCGGGCCGCGGCGGCCGACTCCGGGTACGACTGGTCCGACGAGGAGCCGGAGCCGGAGCCGCCGTACTGGGACGAGGGCGCCTAGAAGACGCCTAGAGGGCGCCTACCTAACGGACGGCGTACGGGCGTACGGCGTCCGTAGGGCGAGCCCGACGCGGGCGTCGAACCCGGCACTCCAGCAGAGCCGGTACGCCGCAGGGCCGGGCGCGCCGTGCGGCTGTTAGGCCCGCGGACGGCGGCGTCCGGCCCCGCGTGTCGGGTCACGTCGGGTCGGTCAGGACAGCAGCTCGGCCTGGAGCGTGATGTTCTTGACGCCCGCGAGGGCCTGGCTGACCGGGCAGTTGGCCTTGGCGTCCTGCGCCGCTGCCTGGAAGTCGTCCTCGGACAGGCCGGGGACGCGGGCCTTGACGGTCAGCACGATGCCCGTGATGCCCTCACCGGGCTGGAAGGTGACATCGGCCTGGGTGTCCACCGATTCGACGGTGAAGCCCTTGCCCGCGAGGCCGTGCGAGAAGGCCATCGAGTAGCAGGAGGAGTGCGCCGCCGCGATCAGTTCCTCCGGGCTGGTCTTGCCACCCGGCGTCTCGGAACGGGCCGGCCAGCTCACGTCGTACGTACCGAGCTTGGAGGAGTCCAGGGCCACGGTGCCCTTGCCCTCCAGCAGGTTGCCTGCCCAGTGAGTGGTGGCGGTGCGCGTTGTTGCCATGCGGGTGCTCCCGGTTGTTGGCGGTAAGGCGGTATGTGCTGTCTAGCTTAGGTGCGAAGCGGAGCCAGCGGTGGCCGGCTGTCCGGCGATCGGGCAACGTCCGCCCTACGGGATTTCGGCCACCAGATGACGGGCCGATCGCGCTGGCCGCAGGCCCGGTGGAGGTGGGATGACGAGGGCGGCGGATGGGCCGCCATGTCTCGCGGATGGGCGGCGGTCCGGACAGGGGATGTGCGCTGTGCGCAGGTGCGGCCCACCGGGCCGGCAACTGTACTACCCGAGAACGCAGTTGGGCGGCTTTGGGTGCCTTTGAGTGCCTTACGCAGCGCCGGTGGCCGTGTCGATGGCCGTGCCGGTGGCCGCGTGGGAAGTCGTGCCCAGGGCGGTGCGCAGGGTGGCGATGGCTTGGTTGATGGCGGCTTCGGCGGCGTGGGTTTCCCGCAGGGCGTTGAGCATGACGAAGTCGTGGATGACGCCCTGGTAGCGCACCGCGGTGACCGGGACGCCGGCCCGGCGCAGCTTGTTGGCGTACGCCTCGCCCTCGTCGCGCAGGACGTCGGCCTCGGCGGTGATGACCAGCGCCGGCGGCAGCCCCGTGAGCTGCTCGACCGTGGCGCGTAGCGGTGAGGCGGTGATCTCGGCGCGCTGGTTCTCGTCGGTGGCGTACTGGTCCCAGAACCACTGCATGCCGTCGCGGCGCAGGAAGTAGCCCTTCGCGAACTGGTGGTAGGACGCGGTGTCGAAGCTCGCGTCGGTGACCGGGTAGAAGAGCACCTGCTGCACGAGGGGCACGTCGCCTCGCTCCTTGGCCATCAGGGTCAGCGCGGCCGTCATGTTGCCGCCGACCGAGTCGCCGGCTACGGCGATACGAGTGGCGTCCAGGCCCTTGGCGATGCCATCGGTGACGACCCAGCGGGCGACGGCGTAGTTCTGCTCGATGGCGACCGGGTAACGGGCCTCGGGCGAGAGGTCGTACTCGGGGAAGACGACGGCGGCCCGGGCGCCGACTGCCAGTTCGCGCACCAGCCGGTCGTGGGTGTGGGCGTTGCCGAACACCCAGCCGGCGCCGTGCAGATAGATGATCACCGGCAACTGGCCGTCGGCGTCCGCCGGTCGGACGATGCGGGCCCGGACCGAACCGGTCGGTCCGCCCGGCACGGTCACCCACTCCTCGGCGATCTCCGGCTTGTGGATCTCGCCGGACTGCACCTCGTTGACGGCCTTGCGGCCCTCGGCCGGGTCCAGGTCGAACAGGTACGGCGGGTTGGCGGTGGCCTCGGCGAACGCCGCGGCGGCGGGCTCAAGGACCGGCTCAGTGGTGGTCTTGGACATGGGGGGCTCCTCACAGGGCGTGCCGGCAGGGCTTTGTCGGCGGGGCGTTGTCGGCGGGGCGTTGTCGGCGGGGTGATGTGCAGGCCATCCGGTGGGCACAACCAGAAAGGTACACCCCGATTAAGTCGTGCACAACTTAATCGGACGCGACATGATCGTGGGCGTTTGGAACGGTAGAATGGAGTCAGCCGAGCCGATCAGCCGACGTAAGGACCCATGCCATGGACCAGGCCACGACACGCGGCTCGCTCCTGCTTGAGGATCAACTGTGCTTCGCCCTGTACGCCGCGTCGCGGTCCGTCACCGCTGGCTACCGGCCCTTGCTGGACGAACTGGGGCTGACTTACCCGCAGTACCTGGTCATGCTCGTGCTGTGGGAGCGGGACCAGGTCCCCGTCCGGGACCTCGGCGCCGCGCTCCACCTGGAATCCAGCACCCTGTCTCCGCTGCTCAAGCGGCTGGAGGCCAGCGGCCTGATCCGCCGCGAACGGCGCGCCGACGACGAACGCTCCGTCGCGGTAAGCCTCACCCAGGCCGGTACGGACCTCCGGGAGAAGGCTCGCGCCATCCCCTCGGCCATCGGCGAGACCATGGGCCTGACCCCCGAGCAGCGCGCCACGGCCATACACCTGCTTCGCCTGCTCACCGCCAACGCCGCCGGCAACTGACCACCGGCACATCACCAGCGCATCACCAACGGATGACCGGCAGGCGGCTTGGCTGGCCGGCCGGCGGGCAGCGCTCGCCAAACTCCCCAAGGACGCAGGACGCCCCTCACCAGCTGCCGGCGGGCAACAAGGGCCACACCTCAATGGCGGGCCCGCCCAGCTTCGCGGGCGGGCAGCAGGCCCGGCTACCCGCTCCGCTACTCCTGCATCTCGTCGGGACACGGCGTCCCGCGCGGCAACTGGTACGGCGCCGCGATGTGGTAGGTGCCCGCATACGGTGCGTGCAGCACCGTCCACTCGTCCTCCGGCTGCCCGTCCTTCGCCTCCACGACCCGCTTGGTCAAACAGCCGTTGAGGTTGACCGGAACGCCACCATCGATGTCGGACTTCGGCGGCTTGATGCTCTTACCCTTACGGTCCACGAGGCCAAGCCACGGCGAGTACGGGACGCGGATGAGGACCGGGCCCGCCTTCTTCACGTTGATGGTGAGCTTGTCGGGCTCCGCGCTCTCCAGCTTCGCGGGCGGCTCGGCGACGGGCGTCGGGTTGTTGACCGCGTACAGCTTCCAGCTTCCGTTCGACCACAGCTCCCGCAGATACGGCAACCCCTCGGTGATCAGCTCCGCTTCCTTCTCGCCGGCGTTGTCCACCTTGCCCGCTGGCAGCACGACGTAGTGCACCGCCCAGCGCTTCAGCCAGGAGTGGTAGCTGTGCGGGGTGAGGGAGTCGTCGTAGAAGAGGGGGTTGCGCTCCAGGTCGGCCTGTCGGTTCCAGCCGCGGGCGAGGTTGACGTACCGCAGCAGGGCGGACGACTCGCGGTGGCTCTTGGCCGGCACGACCTCGACCCGGCCCTTCTTGGCGTCCACCTTCTCGAACTGGTCGAGCAGCGGGGCAAGCTCCCGAGCCCACGCGGCGGACGGGGTGGTGTTGATGATGTCGTCCGCCGACTTGAAGCCCTGCCACACCGTGACCGCCACGATCGCGGTGACCAGCGCTACCCACTTACGCCCGCTGCGCAGCAGTTCCGCACGGCTGGGCCGGCGGAACTCGGGCAGCGCGGCGAGCAGCACCACGCCGCCGAAGAGCATGCCCAGGCGGGTGATGTTGCTGCCGATCTGGGACGGGACCAGCCAGGCAAGCAGCACGCCGAACGCGTACAGACCGCCGACGAAGCGCACCGTGCGCCAGCCTGGCGGCGAAAAGACCAACGCACCCACGCCGCACAGGAACGGCAGTATGGCCGACCACAGGCCCATGGGCTGCTCACCGGAGAACGGGAACAACCACGACGAAAGCCCCACCACGATCGTGGGCGTGACACCGAGCGCGTAGGCGGCCCAGCGCCGCTTCGTCAGCCACAGCGCCGCTGCCACGATGCCAACAAAGAGCCCGGCCACCGGGCTGGCCATGGTGGACAAGGCCGCGAACAGGGCCGCAAGCAGCCACCGCAGCGTCCGGTGCAGCGCTCGCGTGGAGCGCCACCTCGTGGGCCACGCGAAGATGACGGCAAGCGCGGCGAGCCCGAACATCGTGCCGAGCCCGAAGGTCACCCGCCCCGAGATGGCGTTGCAGACCAACCCGAACGCCGCGTACAGCGCGGGCCACAGCGGACGTCGTACGACACGGCTACGCACCAGCAGCAGCGCCACGAGTCCGGCGGACAGCGTGCCCGCTATCACCATCGTGGTGCGGACGCCGAGCACCGCCATCAAATAGGGCGAGATCACGCTGTACGAGACGGGGTGCATGCCCCCGTACCAGGCGAGGTTGTACGCCGAACCTGGGTGCTGGAGCGCGAACTCCGCCCAGGCGTCCTGCGCGGCCATGTCGCCGCCGCTGTTGGCGACCACCAGCACCCACACGAGGTGCAGCAGACCGGCAAAGATCAGCGCAGCCGGAATCGGGTGCCACAGTGCGCGGGCGATTCGGCGAAGCATGCCTGGCCGCTCCTGGGTGTCAGGTGAGCCGCCTTCGCCCTCCCCTGACCGCCGCTGCGCGGGTACCCGTATCGGTCCGGTGGCGTTCGCGTCGCCCTGCTCGGCCCGCGCTGGATCAACGGTGGTCACTACGGCTCTTCCCGTCTTCCCCGAGGGTCTTCCCCATCTTCAACGCTCTCCGGGTCTGTCTGCCACCCGGTTGACTCGCGTCGGTCGCGCCACGGGATGACTGCGATAGCGGCCGATCGGCCTTCGCGACGCTAGCACGCGCAGGCGTCACGCCAAGGCCGCAGAGAGCGCCTGACCTCGACATTCGCCAACCCTTCACCGATCCTCTGTGCCCAAGGTCACCGCTCGTCGCGGTGGTCTACCCCGTGCACCTGACCCAGGCCGCCGAACGCCTGGCGTGGGCCGCCGACAACCGCCCGGCGCACCAGCGCACAGGCATAAGCGTGCCCCCGGCGTAGGGACGCCGGGGGCAGGCTCGGTAGTTCCGTAGGGATCAGACCCTGGCACATCCGTAGGGATCAGCCGATCGCAGATCCGTAGGAGCCAGCCGTGGGGATCAGGTGATGCGGATCAGTTTCGCGCCGAAGGACGGCTCGGACAGGGCGTCCTTCAGCGCCACCGGAACCTTCACCTGGCCGGGGCCATGCCCCACGGTGAGGGTGCCGACCACGGTGCCCGCCTTCGCCTCGTGCGGCAGGCTCTCGCCGCCGTCCGTGAGCTCAAGGTTCACCGTCAGACCGGACCAGCCCACGGCCGTCACGTCCTTGACGGCGATGACCTGCGTCTTTCCACCCAGGCCGTCGTCCACCTCGCCGACCACATCGCCCTTCTTCACGACCTTGCGGTCCTGCAACGTGTCCTGCGCCTCCAAGATCAGCTTCTTACTGGCGTCCAGGACTCCGGTCAGGATCGAGTTGTCCCGCTTGGCGGGGGGCTGCGAGAGCACCGCGCCGATGATCAGTTGCTTGGTGCCGCCGATCTTCTTCTCGGCGGCGAAGACCAGGTTGCCACCCGCTTTGGTGGTGGTGCCGGTCTTGATGCCCACCACGCCGTTGAACGGCACGAGCCGGTTCCAGTTGCCGTGCTCGTCGCCCCTGCTGTCGTTGTACTTCGGCATCTTGACGACCTCCCGGAAAGTCGGGTCGTCCATCGCCTTCTTGGCCAGCTTCACCTGGTCGGCCGCGGTACTGACGGTGGTGGCGTTGAGGCCGCTGGGGTCGGTGTAGGTGGTGTTCTTCATTCCCAGGCTCTTGGCGGCCTCGTTCATCTTCTTGACGAACTCCGCCTCCGACCCGGAATCCCAGCGAGCGAGCAACCGCGCGACGTTGTTCGCGGAAGCGATCATGATGCCCTCGATCGCCTCGCGCTGGGTGATCTTCGCGCCCTCATCGACCTTGACCACGGACTCACCGTCCGCGGCCTTGCCCGCATCCGCTGCGGCCTTGGCATCAATGGTGATCTTGGGACCATCGGCGCCCGCCTTCATCGGGTGGTCGCGCATGATCACGTACGCGGTCATCACCTTCGCCACGCTCGCGATCGGCGCGGGCTTTTGCTCCCCGTACGCGCCGAGGCTGCCGAGCCCCTCGACCTCCACGACCGCCTGCCCGGACCCGGGCCACGGCATCGACGGCTTAGCACCGTCGAAGGAGAAGGTTTCGTTGGCCGTGAGGTTCAGCTCGGGCGCCGGCAGCGGCCGCACCGACTGCGCGATGCCAAACAGGATGGCCAACACCAACACCAACGGCGTCCAGATCTTCACCCGGCGCACGACGGTGCGGGTCAGCGTCTTCGGCGGCGGTGGGGTGTTCGTGAGCTGCGCCAGCAGATCGAGCGGCGCCGCCGATGCGCCGGTACCAGTACCCGCGGCACCAGCCGCGGTGCCAGTCCCCGCGGTACCAGCCGCGGTACCAGCCGCCGCCGCGCCCGCGCCGCCGGGCGCCGCGCCGGTCTTCGGGGTGGGGAACCCGGCGCCCGGTGTCGGCAACGTCGGTTGCTGCTTGGTGCTCTCCGTACCGGGCACCACGCCCGCCCCGGCCCCGGCCTGTTCGCCGGGCTGTGGCTTGCCTCCCGGCTGTCGCCTCGTGCCGGGCTGCGTGCCCGCCGCCGTACCGGCCGCGCCCTTGCCGCTAGCCGCCGCTGCCGGCTTGGCGGGCCGCTCATCGGCGGACTTGAGCGGTACGAACTGACTGGTCCGCTCGACGCTCGGCGCGGACTGGCCCGCGTCACCCGCACTCGCCCCGGCTCCCTGGCCAGCGCCCCTGCGTCGGTCCGCGCCTGCGCCCTGACCGTTGTCGGGGCGCTGGCCTGCGGTGGTACCCGCGCCGGCCGCGGCGGCACCGGGCGCACGAGGCGCATCCGATGGCCGCAGCGCCTTGAAGACCGCCGTTGGCCGATCGACGGGCCTGGCACTCGCGCCGGTGTCTGTGCCGGTCCCGGTGCTGATGTCTGTGCCGGTGCCAGCGCTGGTGTCGGTGCTGGTGCCAGTGTCGATGTTGGTGTCTTTTTCGGCGCCCCTGGCGGTGTCCTTGCCTACGCCCTTATCGGCGTCCTTCGTGGTGGGTCCGCTCGCGGAGGCGTCGGTGTCGCCCTTTGCGCCCGCACCGTTTCGGTCCTTCGGGCGGACGGTGCCGAATACCGACGTCGGGCTGTCCACCGGCTGGGCGTCGCCGCCACTGCCGAAAGCGCGCTCGCCGCCGCGGTCACCGCCCCGGTCGCTGTCGGCCTCGCCGCGCTTGGCGTCGGCGCGATCGTCGGCGTCACCACGCTGAGCCGCCCGGTTCCCAGCGGCAGCACCACGCACCGCGCCGAACACGGCCGTCGCCCGATCGGACGGCTTGCCCGCCACCGCGTCGAAGGGGCCAGCAGCAGAGTCATCGGGAAAGTCTTTGGTGGAGTCATCGGTTACGGAATCGGCTGAGGCCGCCCCCGTAACAGTGGAACCGGCACCGGAACCGGAACCGGAATCAGGACCGGAACCAGATGTGGAACGAGAACCGGAACCTGTTGCGGAGTCGGTATCGGCGGTATCAGCGGTGGTGCTCACGGCGGCGTCGTTCCTCGCGCTCGTACGGTCATCTCGGGCACCCTCTTGGGCCCCGTTGGCCGAGCCTTCGCCCGTCTCGTCATCCGCCTCATCCGTACCGGCCTTGGCCACCCATGCGGCGACCGCAGCCCGCAACCGGGCATCGCCGCCCGGTGTGACCTGTCCGCCGCCGACCTTCGAGACAGCCCCGGAACCAGCATCGGCACGGGCATCGGAGCCCGCTGCGGAAGCAGGGTCGGAACCAGAAACGGAATCTTGCATGGAAGGCGAAGACGGCGTCGAGCCGGTGGCAGAACCGGCCGACGCCCGGGGAGCAGCAGCGGCCGTATCCGACCCGGCCGTATACGTGTCTGCGGCTGTCTCCGCTGAGGCTTCCGCACCTGAACCCGCAGCGGCACTGCCGGTGTCGGCGTGGGTGTCGGGCTGGTCCGCTTCGGCGTCGGCGTCGGCGTCGGGCTGGTCGGCTTCGGTGTCGGCTTCGGTGTCGGCGTCAGTCTGGTCCGCTTCGGTCTCGGCCGGGCCGGTCCCGTGCCGTGTGGGCAGTGCCCCCGTACGGAAGACGGCCGTTGCCCGGTCCTGGCCCTCGGCATGGGCACCGGCACCGGCACCGGCATCAGAGCCGTTGTCCGGCGTCGAGCCGTTGCGTGCGGAACCGCGCCCCGAACCGTTCCGAGCGGGGCCGCCCTCCGCCGCTCCCTCGGCCTGGCCCGTTTCGTCCGTGGCCGACACCGCCCGCGACGCCGAGCCCGAGCCCAGTTCCGCTTCCGGCCGCGCACCCGGCGCAGCACCGGTGCGCGTAGAAGCGCTTGAAGCGCCGTTCTCCGCGCCGGTGGCGCGGGACCGACCATCTGACCCACCCGTGCGCCCCAGCGGCCCCGAGGCGGCCTTGGAGGCGCCGTCAGGCTCCTCGGAGCGGTCTACGCCCCCCGGTGTCGCCCGAGAGGCCGCACGCGCCGCGCTTTCGCGCTCCGCAGCGGACTTCGGTGCTCCCTCCGCTTCACGCCGGTCGGTGAGCCGCGGGTCACGTTCGCCCCTGGTGGTCTCCCCCGATGACTTTCGCTGCTCTGACCTGTCGGGGGACTCGCCCGCCACCGATGCCTCCTTGAAATACGTGGCGCGGGACGCGCCACTGCCCGTGGCACCGCGTCCCGCCGCCCAACCGTCTACCAGTGTCCTGTGTCGCTGCGACGCATGTGCGCAGCCGCTCCGCCCATATGCGCAGCCGTTTCGCCAAGGGGCGCCGCCCACCTGCTAGACGAGAACGACATACCTACCGGTTCCCGTCCGAAGTGACCACGCACTCTCGACAGACAGATGTGAGAGGGGTCACCCTGTCACTCATCCACGCGGGGAGGCATGGATGGGCAGGAGCCGCAGAACAATTCCGGAGGAGCTTCTGTTGCTCGCTTTGGACCCGGCGACGGGAACCACAGCGCAGCCGCAGTCGCTTGACCTCGGCCTAGCCGGGGCCCAGCTAGTAGAGCTGGCTCTGGCAGGACGGATAGCCCCAGATGGGGATCGTATCGCCGTGGTACTACCACGGCCGACCGGAGATCCGACGTTGGACTCCGCGCTCGAACTGCTGCGCCGACGCGGCAGTCCGGTGCGCGCCGTCCACTGGATCGGCGGGCCCCGACTGGGGCTACGCCAGACGTATCTCTCGCACCTGGAGCGGTGCGGCATGGTGCATGCCGTGGCGGGCCAGATGTGCGGGGTATTGCCGACGACTCGCTACCAAGCGACGGAGACGGCCATCAGCCGGGAGATCAGGACCCGGCTCGATAACGCGATCCGTACCGGCGTACCGCCGGACCCACGGACCGCGGCGCTTGCCGCCCTGGCCCACGCGGTCGGGCTCGGCAAGCATCTGTACCCGGGGAATGAGGGGCGTTCATCGCGCTCCAGGCTCCGGGATCTGATTAGGCACGACCCGATGGGTGGGCTCGTGGCGCACGCCGTGATGGACGTACAGAACGGCGCCGCCGCACCGCCACGGCGAGCACCGGCCCCAACAGGCCGGCCAGCCGGGGCGCGGCCCGCTGCGGAGACGGCGACAAGCGTTTCGGCGCAGTCGGCGTCCTTGCACGGGAGCATGGACGGAAGCATGGCCCGCGTCGGCGCTCGCTGACGGCGGTCCTGTGTCGGATGCGACGAAAAACCGTTTCGTCCGATGTGCCGCCGGTCAGTTCGCTCCCGGTCAGCACATCGCCAACCGGCACACCGCCGGCCGACCCAGCGCCAGTTGGCGTTACCTCGGCCGGCGCGACGCCATGGCACCACCTGGCGACGCAGGCACTACTCGCTCCACCCGCTCCACACGCAGCACCAGTTCGTCACGTACCACGCAACACCAGCACCACAGGTAACTCAGGGCACCACCACGTAGGACGGCGTGAGCCGACGGCTGGGAACCGCTCAACACCCCGCCAGCACCGTCGGCGTCACACCCGCAGCACCAGCGCTACGAGGTGTCGGCAGCGTTCCCCAACGCCGCACGGCACCGAGGCAGCGCACCAGCACCACACCGATTCACCTAGCGATACCAGCACCACATCAACACAACTAGCACCACATCAGCACCGCTCAGACGATGCAGGCGATGCGGGCCATGCCGCGCGTCGCTTGCGCTGACCGCACCGCAGTCCCTATTGACCCGGTTCGGGAGCCGCTGAAACGCGCGGGGTGGTGGGACGACCGTTCCCCAAGGACGGCCGTCCCACCGCCCCGCGCGCATGCCTGCGCCGCCGGCGGGTCGCGCGCTTCGCCGACCGTGGCCATACCCGGACCCTCTGTGTGCGTTTTCCAGCGCCGCCCCGATCGGTGGTGGCAGGCTGCTGAACACCAGTGGTCCCCGCACGACTTCGGGGACGGTCCCAGCAACGGGCAGCACAACAAACCCGGAGGTGCACTTCCCGTGACATCCAACGTGGGCCCCACGGTCAGGCGACGTCGGTTGGGGCAGGAACTGCGCAGACTCCGCCAGGAGAAGGGCATGACGGCGGAGGAGGTGGCCGAGGAGTTGATGGTCTCGCAGTCGAAGATCAGCCGACTGGAGAACGGTCGCCGCAGCATCAGCCAGCGCGATGTGCGCGACCTGTGCCGCGCCTACCGGGTCGAGGACAAACGCCTCGTCGAGTCGCTGATGCAAATGGCCAAGGACTCGCGCCAGCAGGGTTGGTGGAACGCGTTCGGCGACGTTCCGTACAGCGTCTACATCGGTTTCGAAAATGACGCCGCCTCGCTGCGGGTCTTCGAGTCCCAGGTGGTCCCGGGGCTGCTCCAGACCCCGCAGTACGCCGAGGCGGTTATCGGCGGGGCCATCCCGGAAGGCACCGCTGAGCAACTCGCGCAGCGGGTTCAGGTGCGGATGCGCCGGCAGGAGCGGATCACCGACCCGCTCAGTCCGCTACGGCTGTGGGCGGTCGTGGACGAGTCGGCGCTGCGGCGCCTGGTGGGAAACTCCCGCATCATGGCGGACCAGTTGGAATATCTGATCCAGATGAGCCACGAGCCCCATGTGACGGTGCAGGCGCTTCCGTTCGATCTCGGGTCACACCCCGGCATGAGCGGCCAATTTTCCATTCTGGAGTTCTCCGACGAGTCGGACACCAGCGTGGTCTATCTAGAGGGCGTCACCAGCGACCTCTACCTGGAGAAGCTTTCCGATGTGCAGAGCTACAGCATGATGTACGAGCATCTGCGGGCCCAGGCTCTCAACGTCGATCAGAGCCGGCAGTTCATCGCGAAAGTGGCCAGGGAGCATGCGCAAAATCACCAGACATCGAGCTAAAAATCTTCACTGATGCTCTTTCGGGCCGGCGCTCGATACATTTTCCGGCGAACTACGTGGCGTTTTTCCGATACGCGAGGAAGCGGCCTTTAGCTGCCCACCGCGCTCCCGCCCGTCTTTCCATCGCCGCCCCCTACGCATCCCGGACCAACACCGTTTCTCCTTCAGCCGGTTGCCAGCCAGGACGATATGAGGGCCTACTCGAAGTGCGAGGGGGGAGAGTACACCCCCGCGCCCCTCGCGTGGAAGAGATCCATGGGATAAGCCATCCGGTCGAGTGAATGCCCCATTCCCTCAACGATGGAGGCGAGTAGCGTCGATCACGTCGCCCGATTGGCGACGGGCACCATCCGGCAATCACATCGGAGTAAACATGGCTATTCGACGCGGGGACACCCACGCCTGGCAGAAGTCCACGCACTCCGGAGGAAATGGCGCGTGTGTGGAGGTGGCTTCTCCCGGCATCCAGGTCATCGCCGTGCGCGATTCCAAGGACCCGAGCGGCCCCTCCCTCAGCTTCTCGCCAGAGTCGTGGGACAGCTTTATCGCGGACGTCAACGGCGGCGCGTTCAAGGGCGTCTGATCCGCTTCCCCGTGGCACGGAACTGCTGAATCCGCTCGGCGCCACCCTGGTGACGGAAAGCCATCGGTAAGCGCTGACCACCCCGGGAGCCGGCTCGGTCCGCCGCACAGCACCGGGACCGTCCCAGCTCCCATCGAGACCCCATGAGCCGCGACGGACCACCGTGCGCTGCTGCTAGCCGCTGGGGTCTCATCGCACAAGCGAGGTTGCCGCGCTGACCTCGGCGTTCCGTTGCAAGTCCGCAACGTGTCGGCACCTAGGGCGCGTTGGGTGTTACGAGCCCTCTCGACAGGCCGCCGTCTTTGCCGAGGGGGCTCGTTGCTGCCCCGCCCCTCCCGTACCGTTGCTGCCCTTCTCGTCCATGATGCTGGTGGAGGAGCCGTGTGATTTCGCGGCGCTCCAGTGCTTCGGGCTCGCGGGCGCGCGCATCGTGCCCCTGCCGGGCGACGCGGAGGGCCTGGACCCGACAAGCCCTGGCGGCGATCGTCGAACGGGACCGGCCGAAGCTGCTTCATCTGGTGCCGACCATCAACCAACTCGCCGCCGCCCGCTACCTCACCGACTGCGACGTAGATGTCCATCTCACCCGGGTACGCGGTGCCTGCCGCGCCCGCGGGGGCGCGCTCATCGCCGGGTTGCCCGACGTACTCCCGGACGGTTCCCAGGGGAATCGGCCGCAGGGCGGCATGTTCGTCTGGGCGAGGCTGCCCGCGAGTTGGGACGCTGCGTTGCTGCGCGAGGCCGTCGCGCATGACGCCGCGTACGACGCCGCGTACGACGCCACGCATGACATCGCGCATGACGTGGCATATGTGCCGGGCGCCCCGTTTTACGCCGGCGAGCCCGACCCGACCATACTGCGGCTGTCCTTCGTGACGCTTACGCCGCGGGCGATGGCCGCGGGTCTGGCGCGGCTGGCCAGGCATTTCGGTAGCAGGCTTCGGCAGCGGATCTTCGGTAGCGGCTTTTACGCTACCGGCCTTTTCGTAGCGCGGTGGTGCTGCGCTGGTGTTCCGTCGATCCTGCGCCGGCGCGACGCGCTGGCGCGCGGATCAGCCGCGGGGGTAGCGGGCCAGCCAGGCGGGGGCGGACTTGGCCGGGCTGTGGAGAGCAGGGCCCTGCGTCATCTCCATCGCGAAGTCGTCGGCGAGCTCCAAGGCCGTGCTGCGCCCCTCCACCTCCGCCAGCCACGCGGGCGGCAGGGCGGTCTCACCGTGCAAGGTGCCCAGGAGGTTGCCGCAGATGGAGCCGGTGGAGTCGCTGTCGCCGCCGTGGTTGACCGCGAGCAGCAGCCCGTGCCGAATGTCCTCGGCGACCAGCGCGCAGTACACGCTCATCGCCAGCGCCTCCTCTCCGGTCCAGCCCTCTCCGAGCGACTCAACCCGCTCCGCCGTTGGCAGGCCCTGCCGTACGGCGCCGAGCGCGTGCTTGAGCGCGTCGGTGGTCTCCTCGTGCCCGGGTCTGGTGGCCAGCATGGCGAGCGCCCGCTGCACGGCGCCGTCCAGCGGTTCGCCGCGGGCCAGGCCGTGCACGATGAGCGCGAACGCGCCCGCCGAGAGGTAGCCGGTGGGGTGGCCGTGGCTCTGCGCCGCGCACTCGATGGCAAGCTGGAAGACGAGCTGCGGCTCCCATCCGACGAGCAGCCCGAAGGGCGCGGAGCGCATCACCGCGCCGCACCCCTTGGAGTCGGGATTCTTCGGCGCGTCCAGGGTGCCCATGGGGCCGTCTGCGAAGCCGGCCAGGCAGGCCCGGCCGGGGGCGCGCTGGGCGTAGAGCCACTCCTCGCGGGCGAGCCAACCGTCGTTCTGGTTGCGCTCGTCGGGGCCCCAGTCGTGCTGCGTGGCGTACCAGCGGCGGTGGGCGCCGTAGACGTCGGAGGGCGGATGCCAGGCGCCCGTGTCCCGCCTGACCTGGGCGCGGATCAGGCCATCCACGGTGAACAGGGTCATCTGAGTGTCGTCGGTGACGTTGCCGCGCCGGCCGTAGGCGGCGACGAAGTCCGTGACGCCGTCCGGCCCGTGTGCTTCGCGGATGGCGGCGAGCGAGTCGAACTCGATGCCAGCGCCCAGGGCGTCGCCAATCGCTCCACCGAGCAGGCAACCGCGGACCCGGCTGCGGAAGTCCTGCTGCTCAGCACGGCCCCAGATCGCGGTCGCTGCACGGGCAGATGCCGTCACGACCTCGCCCCTTTCGATAGGTTTCTATAGGTCTTTGCGCAACACCCAAACTGGTTCAGCACTGTAATGGACCATGAATGATCGCTTCCGGCCCGTTGCTGAATGTGAAGCACATCATCGCGACGGCCCGTGCGGGGCACGGCACCGCCTCGCGATCCGGCCTCAGGCCCGGTCGCCCACGCCTCCATCGGGCGCCCCCTCCCCTCGGCTGTCCTCCACCGGCCCTTCGCCGCCGTGCTCGTACCGCACACCGTGCCCAAGCGCTGGACGCTCGGGGCATTGTGCCGCGTCACGCGGCATGGCACTGCCCACATCGCGGCACTCGGCATGGACGTCGCGCCCCGGGCGCCAGGTCGAGGAGGAGCCCGGTGGGGGCCGAGGTGGGGGCCGGCCGTGCCAGCGCGTGGGCTGGCCCGCGGGCTCAGCGGACGGTGAGCAAAGGTGGTCGGCCGGCCCCGTGCTGCTGGGTGGGGCCGGCCTCGGTGCCCGGTTTCCCGGGCGGTTCGCTCGTCTTCGAACGCCGGCGGCTAGTCCCCCAACACCGGCAGCAGCTCCGGCAGATGGCCGTCCGATGCCAGGGCCGCGGTCTGTCGCTCCTGCGGGACCTGCCCGTACGTCGTCGTCCTGGCGCGGGCCGGGCGCCCCGCGGCCTCCGCTATGGCGATCAGATCGCGAATGGAGCGGTACGAGCCGTAGCCCGACCCGGCCATCCGCGAGATGGTCTCCTCCATGAGCGTGCCGCCCAGGTCGTTCGCCCCCGAACGCAGCATCTCTGCGGCACCCTCAGCGCCCAGCTTGACCCAACTCGTCTGGATGTTGGTGATGTAGGGGTGGAGCAGCAGCCGGGCCATCGCCGTGACGGCGCGGTTGTCGCGGGTAGTGGGGCCCGGGCGGGCGATGCCCGCCAGGTAGACGGGGGCGTTGGTGTGGATGAAGGGCAGCGTCACAAACTCCGTGAAGCCATCGACGCCCTTCTCCAGGGCCCTTTGCTGCATGTTCGTCAGTTGCCTGAAGTGCCCGAGCCAGTGCCTGGGCTGGTCCACATGCCCGTACATCATCGTGGACGAGGAGCGAATGCCCAGCTCGTGTGCCGTGGAGACGACCTCCACCCAGGTGGCGGTGGGCAGCTTGCCCTTGGTGAGGACCCACCGCACCTCGTCGTCGAGGATCTCGGCCGCCGTACCAGGAATGGTGTCGAGACCCGCCTCGCGCGCGGACGTCAGCCACTCGCGGATGGACAGGCCCGTACGCGTCGCGCCGTTGACGACCTCCATCGGCGAGAAGGCGTGCACATGCATGCCCGGCACGCGTTCCTTCACCGCCCGCGCGATGTCGAAGTACGCGGTGCCCGGCAGATCCGGGTGAATGCCACCTTGCATGCACACCTCCACCGCGCCCACATCCCACGCCTGCTGGGCGCGGTCGGCGACCTGGGAGAGGGAGAGGGTGTACGCGTCGGCGTCCGTACGACGTTGGGCGAAGGCGCAGAAGCGGCAGCCGGTGTAGCAGACGTTGGTGAAGTTGATATTGCGCGTGACGATGTACGTCACATCGTCGCCGACCACCGAGCGGCGCAGGTCGTCCGCGACCCGGCACAGCGAATCCAGCGCATCGCCGTCCGCGTGCAGCAAGGTCAACGCCTGGTCGTCGGTGAGCTGGGTCGGATCGTCGGCGGCCACGGACAGCGCGGCCCGCACATCGCCGTCGATCCGAGAGGGCACCATGCCGGGCGCGGCGGCCTCGCGCAGCGCCTCCCAGTCGCCGTAGACGTGGTCGAAGTCGTCCCGCCTGTCGCCGGTGCGACCCTCGGTGTCGATGGTGCGGTGCAGATCCGTGCGGCCCGTACCGGGCGAGTGCAGCGAGAAGCCCTCGTCCGGCTCCTGCCACGGCAGCCCGATCGGCGCCGCGTCCTCGCGGGCCAGGCCCGTCTTGGGGTCGGCGAGCGCATTGACGTGCGGCAGCAGCCGGGGGTCGAGCCAGGGCTCGCCGCGCTGGATGAACTCCGGGTACACGGCGAGGCGTTCGCGCAACTGGAAGCCGGCGGCGGCGCTGTGCTCGGCGAGCGTGTCAATCTGCGGCCAGGGCCGCTCGGGGTTGACGTGGTCGGGGGTGAGCGGCGACACGCCGCCCCAGTCATCGATGCCCGCGCCGATCAGCCGCGCGTACGCGCCCTTGGCCGCCGGCTGCGAGACGTCCCCGTCCACCAGGTTCGGCGGAGCCTGGAGGCAGCCCGAGGGGCCCATGATGTGCCGGGCCACGGCGACGGTGGCCACCAGGTCGTCCAGTTCCGCGTCCGGCGTCGCCCGCATCGCCGTGTCCGGCTTGGCGCGGAAGTTTTGGATGATGAGTTCCTGGATGCCGTGGTAGGCGCGCGCGACACGGCGCAGCGCGAACAGCGACTCCGCGCGCTCTTCGGGCGTCTCGCCGATGCCGATCAGCAATCCGCTGGTGAACGGCACGGAGCTACGCCCCGCGTCCTCCAGCACGCGCACGCGTACGGCCGGCTCCTTGTCGGGCGATCCGTAGTGCGGCTGGCCCGGCTCGCTCCACAGCCGATCGGCCGTGGTCTCCAGCATCATGCCCATCGACGGGGCGACCGGCTTGAGCCGCTGGAAGTCCGTCCAGGACATGACCCCGGGGTTGAGGTGCGGCAGCAGCCCGGTCTCTTCCAGGATGCGGATCGCCATGGCGCGTACGTAGGAGATGGTGTCGTCATACCCCTCCGCCTCCAGCCACTCGCGCGCCTCGGGCCAACGGTCCTCGGGCTTGTCTCCGAGCGTGATCAGCGCTTCCTTGCAGCCCATTTCGGCGCCCCGCCGAGCGATGGCCAGCACCTCGTCCGGGGACATGTACATCCCGTGTCCCGCGCGACGCAGCTTGCCGGGCACCGTGGCGAAGGTGCAGTAGTGGCACTTGTCCCGGCACAGCCGGGTGAGCGGGATGAAGACGCTGCGCGAGTACGTGATGACGCCGGGCCGCCCGGCCGCGGCCAGGCCCGCGTCCCGCACTCGCGCGGCGGACGCGCACAGGTCCTCCAGGTCGGCGCCGCGCGCCTGGAGCAACACCGCCGCCTCCCCGACATCCAGCGCCACGCCGTCCCGCGCCCGGCGCAGCGCACGCCGCATGGCGTTGGCCGTGGGCGGCGGGCTCTGGTCGGCCGGGGTCTGGTGAGCCGCGGCCTGGTCGGCCGGGGTCTGGTCAGCCGGGGTCTGGTGAGCCGCGGCCTGGTCCGACTGCCGAGCCTGCCGCGACCGCTGCGGCTGCCGTTCGGGTCCCTGTCCCTGTGCGCTCGTCGTCATCCCTTGAGGATACGAGCGGCCTCCGACAGCGGCGTAGAAGAGCACTGCGTACTACGTCACAGGTGCTGGCATGCGGGCCTACAAAGGGGGCCGGGCCGTTTGCACAAGGCCGGATGCCACGCCCGATCGCAGGCGCCGCCCATCGCAGCGGCCTCGACAGCGGCACCGGCCGGCCGCCCCGTACCGGAGCCGCCCATCGGGTGGCCCTCACAAGTGCTGTGCGTATCCGTCGAGCGCCCGCAGCACTTCGCTCTCCCCGCCGGTCGGGGTCTGCGCCACGATCTCCTTGATGCCCAGGTCCGCGTAGTGCGTGAGCTTTCCCGCGGACGGCAGCACCGCGTACGGCACCACCTCGGGCTCCCCCGGGCGGCCCGCGTCGGACCAGACCCGGCGCAGCTGCCGTAGCGACTCGCCGAGGCCACTGCCGCCGAGGGGCAGCCAGCCATCGGCGTATTCGGCGATGTGAGCGAACAGCTTCGGCCCGGCCGCCCCGCCGATCAGCGTGCGCGGCCCGGTCAGCGGTGCGCCGGCGCGCTCCCGCGGGGCAAGCAGCGGCTTGGGATGGGCATGGCTGGCTGGTACGGAGCCGTACGCGCCCTCATGACCGGTCGGCTCGGCCGCCCACAGCGCCTGCATCACGGCCATCCGATCCCGGACGAGCTCACGCCGCGTGGACCAGGCGACCCCATGACTGGCGGCCTCCTCCACGTGCCAGCCGTAGCCCACGCCCAGCGTGAACCGGCCGCCGGAGAGGAAATCGAGAGTGGCGATCTGCTTGGCGAGATCGATCGGGTCGTGCTGGGCGACGAGGGTGATGCCGGTTGCCAGGCCGAGTCGTTCGGTGACGGCCGCGGCCTGGCCGAGTGCAACGAACGGGTCGAGAGCACGGCCGTACTCGCGCGGTGTCGGCCCGCCAGTCGGCGGCAACGACGCGGCGTCCACCGGGATATGGGTGTGTTCAGGCAGATAGAGCCCTGCGAATCCGCGCTGTTCGAGTTCGCGCGCCAGCCGGGCGGGACCGACCGTCTCGTCGGTGAGGAAACTGGTGATGGCAATCCGCATGCCGTGCTACACCTCCGCGCTCGCTGGGCCGACTGCCCGTATGTTCTCTCACCGTCATCGCGTTATCCACAGGGCTTTCCGCACCTGTCACAGACGCGTACAACAGTTGTCATACGGCGCGCGAACCACCGTACGTCTGACGTCCTGCGGGCCGCTCGACCACCGGAGCGAGACGCGGGATGCGGCGCGGGTCGTACCAGCGGCAGCGGTAGTACGAACGACACGGGCGGTACGGGCAGCACGGGCAGTACGGGCAGCACACGCGACACGAGCGACACGAGCGATGAAGCAGTACGGATGTTTCGAGCGGCGCGGGTGAGCCGGGCGGCGCGGGCGTTCCGATGGGCAAGGGTGAGCACTGGGCTTCGCGGATGGTGCGGGGCATTCATGGGGGGACAGGGATGGATCGTCGAGCGCTACTCAAACTGTCGGCCGCCACGGGAGCGGCAGGCACTCTCACGCTTGGAACCGTGACCTTCGCCCAGGCGGCGGACGAGCGAGGCGAGGTGACCCGAACCGCCAAGGGCGAACTGCCGCCCGGCGCCCCGGACTTCGTCTACCTGCCGATCGAGGTGCCGCGTGGGGTCCGGGAGATACACGTCGCGTACACCTACGACAAACCCACGGTGCCCGCCGGCACCCAGGGCAACGCGTGTGACATCGGCATCTTCGACGAGCGAGGCACCGAACTCGGCGGGCGTGGCTTTCGTGGCTGGTCGGGCGGTTTCCGTACGGAGTTCTCCATCAGCGCAGAGCGTGCGACTCCGGGTTATCTGCCGGGCCCGGTCGGCGCCGGAACCTGGCATGTGGTGCTCGGGCCGTACACGGTCGCGCCACAGGGCCTGCGCTACGAGGTGACGATCACGCTGCGGTACGGGGAGCGGGGTCGTACGCCGAGGCCGGTGTATCCGCCGCAGCGCGCCAAGGGCCGAGGCCGCGCCTGGTACCGAGGTGACAGCCATCTGCACACGGTCCACTCGGACGGCAAGCGCACCCCCGCGCAAGTCGCGGCGGCGGCCCGCGCCGCGAAGCTCGACTTCCTCACCACCACCGAGCACAACACCACCTCCGGACATGCCGCGTGGGACGGGCTGTGGGGTGATGACCTGCTGATCCTCACCGGCGAAGAGATCACCACGCGCAACGGCCATGTGCTGGCGCTCGGTGTGGACCCGGGCGTCTTCGTGGATTGGCGGTATCGGGCACGGGACAACGCGTTCGGCCGGTTCTCCCGCAAGATCCGGCAGGCCGATGGCCTGGTCGTGCCGGCCCACCCGCATGCGACCTGCATCGGCTGCAACTGGAAGTTCGGCTTCAATGACGCGGACGCGGTGGAGGTGTGGAACGGCCCGTTCACCCCGGACGACGAGGTGACGATCGCCGAGTGGGACAACACGCTGGTCTCCTGCGTGCGCGGCGGCAAGCCATGGCTTCCGGCCATGGGCAACAGCGACGCACACCGCGAGCCGCAGGTGGTGGGCCTGCCACAGACCGTGGTGCTGGCCGACGACCTATCTCGCCCGGCCATCTTGGCGGGCCTGAGAGCGGGACGGAGCTGGATAGCGGAGTCCGCCGACATCAACCTCTCCTTCGCCGCGCTCGGCAGGCACGGCGAGCACGCGGGAATCGGCGGCCGGTTGGCGGTTGCCCAGGACGAGCGGGTGACGGTCCGACTGGAGATATCCGGCGCACCCAAGGGCGGCACGGTTCGCCTCATCACCGACCAGGGCCAGCTGTACGCCACGGCGACGCCCACCTCGGGCGCGGGCTCGGGTTCCGGCGCGGGCTCGGGTTCCGGCGCGGGCTCGGGTTCCGGCTCCGGCGTGGTGGAGTGGCAGACGACGCCCTCGTACGCGGCGTACGTCCGGGCGGAGATTCGTCACGCCCCGGCGGGCGATGGACCGGCTGACCTGCCGGGCCCGATGGCCGCCATGACCAACCCGATCTTCCTGGGCGACCACTGAACTGGTGCGCTCGGGCGAGGTGGGTGGGGGTGTGTGGGTGCGCGTGAGTGCGGGTGCGAGTTCAGGTGTGGGCGAGCACGGGCGGGTGCGGGCGGGTGCGGGTGCGCGCGGGTGCGGGCGGGTGCGGGCGAGCACGCACTTTTGAGCGAGGTCGGGGACTGACTGGGCCACCGGCGCTCCGTCTTACCGGTCCCTCGCGGCACCCGTGCACCAACGCCCGCCGCCCACTCGGCCATTCCCTGCCACGCCCCGGCCGCTTCCCACCCCCACCGCGGCCCCGGACGAGGAAGATCGAAGCATCTCAGCCGCACCACATCAGGCCACGACTTCGCGACTTTCAGGGCAGTCCCTGCTTCCTCCCGTGCGGAGCGGAGGAAGCAGGCAAAATGACTGACGCTGCGCTGATCTATGCCTGGGGAGGGAAGCTATGGCGGATGAGACCCGACCGCGGAAGGGCTCAGGGCAATGGCGGGGCGCTGACAGAGCGGGGCTGTGCTTCGGCGTGCTCGGGCCGGTGCGGGTGTGTCGGGATGGTGAGTTGCTTGATGTGGGGTCGCCGCAGCGGCGCGCCCTGCTGGCGGCCTTGTTGCTGCGCCGGGGGCGTACGGCGACCGCGCCGGAGTTGATCAGCGACCTATGGGGCCCGCAACCGCCGGACGCGGCGATCGCCGCGCTGCGCAACCACGCCTCCCGGCTGCGTAAAACGCTCGGAGCCGACTCGAACGTCCTGGTCAGCGAGTTGGGCGGATACGCGCTACGGGTGGCAGCCGATGCTCTCGACCTAGACCGCGCTAAAAAGTTGTGGCTGCTGGCGAAGCGGGCCAGCGGCGCGGACGACCGCCTCCGGGCCCGCGACCTGATCGCCCAGGCGCTGGATATCTGGCACGGTGAAGCGCTGGCCGGGGTGCCCGGCCCGTACGCCGAAGCCCAGCGCACCCGCCTGGAGGAGTGGCGCCTGAGCCTGCTGGAAAGCCGCCTGGAACTGGACGTTGAGACGGGTCACCCAGGGGATATCGTCGCCGAGTTGACGGCGCTGACGTCCGCCCATCCGTTACGGGAACGGCTGCGGGAACTCCTGATGTTGGCCTTGTATCGCAGCGGCCGGCAGGCGGAGGCGCTCGCGGTCTACGCCGATGCTCGTCGGCTGCTCGCTCAGGAGCTGGGCGTCGAGCCGCGTACGGAGCTCTCCGAGTTGCAACAGCGGATTCTGCGGGCCGACGCAGCCCTGAGCCCGCCGGCCACCGACTCAGCAGCCGCCTACCTGGTAACAGCCGTGCGGCCGGCCCAACTACCCGCGGCGGCAGCCGACTTCACTGGACGTGTCCGACTCGTAGCGGAGCTGACCGACCACCTGTCCACGGCCGATGGCCGGGTCATGCCGGTGTCGGCCGTCGCGGGCATCGGTGGCGTCGGCAAGACGACACTCGCCGTCCAGGTCGCGCACGCCGTCCGGTCCCACTTTCCCGATGGACAGCTCTACGTCGATCTCCGGGGCACCGACCCCACCGCTGCCGCCGAACCCGAGACCGTACTCGCTTCCTTCCTCCGCGCCCTCGGCATCCCCGATGAGGCCATCCCCGCCGACGCCGAGGAGCGCGCCGCCCTCTACCGCACCGCACTCGCCGGGCGCCGCGTCCTCACCCTGCTGGACAACGCGCGCGACGCCAGTCAGGTGAGACCGCTGCTACCGGGCACGGAAGGGTGCGCCGCGCTGATCACCAGCCGCGCCCGGCTGGCCCTGGCAGGGGCCCGCCTCGTGGACCTGGAGGTAACGACACCGGAAGAGTCTCTTACTCTCTTCACCCGCATCGTGGGGCACGACCGCGTCAGCGTGGAACAAGACGCTGCCAGGGAGGTCGTTACCGCCTGCGGCCGACTGCCGTTGGCCATTCGCATCGCTGCCTCCCGACTGTGCGCGCGCCGCACCTGGACCGTGGCCGTCCTCGCGGCCAGGCTGTCCGACGAACGTCGCCGCCTGGACGAGCTCCGCGCCGGCGACCTGGCGGTGGCCGCCAGTTTCGAACTCGGCTACAGCCAACTCGACCCCCGCCAGGCCCGCGCCTTTTGCCTGCTGGGCCTGCCCGACGCCCCGGACATCTCCCTTCCCGCCGCCGCGGCTCTCCTCGATATGGGCGCAGCCGACGCGGAGCGCCTCATCGAGTCCCTCGTTGACGCCTCCCTGCTGGAGACCGCCGCCCCGGGCCGCTACCGCTTCCACGACCTGGTCCGCCTCTACGCCCGCGCCCGCGCCGACCGCGACCAGCCTCCGGCCCAGCGAGAGGGCGCGCTCTCCCGGCTGCTGGACTTCTATTTGGCTAGCGCGGCGGGGGTTTATGCACTGACGAGGCCCGGAGACCGGCTGGTCGCTCACCTTGCGCGGACTGATCACGACGGGCTGGTCTTCGATGGCCAGGAAGCCGCTTTGGACTGGCTTTTTCCGGAGGTCCACTGCCTCCTCACAACGATTCACCAATCCCTCAACGACTCGATGCGCCACCGAGCGTGCGACCTCCTACTCGTCATCAAGGACCTGGCGGAGTCCGGCGCAGCGTCTCGCTCGTACCAACTGGCAGTACGGGCCTGTCGGGACGCCGCCCGTGCGGCTCACGACGCGCGGGCGGAGGGGAGAGCATGCTTGTTGCTGTCGCAGTGTTGCCGGATAGCGAGCAAGTACGACGAGGCGGACTCCTGGGCGGCGCAAGCCCTGGAATTGGCAGCCACGGCGGGGGACCCGGTGCCGCTATGCGAGGCGCACACCGAGCGCGGCATCGTCGCGCTGCCTCAGGGCCGGTGTATCGATGCCGTTGCGCACTTCGAGGCAGCGCTCGCCGCCTTCAGTGCGGATGGTAATCGCCCTGGTGTGGCGGGCTCGCTGAGCAACATATCGCGCGTGTACGCGGCCACAGGGCGCGCCGAAAGCGCCGTCACACTCGCGGCCAAGGCCGTCGCTCTGTACGAGGACACCGGGATGGCCCTCCGTCTCGCTAATGGTTGGTACGCACTGGGCCTCGCTCTGTGCCAGGCCGGGCGTCATGCCGAAGCGCTGGCATATCTGACACGCGCGCTCGATCGATTCAAGCAAAACCGCCAACGCCTATGGGAGGGGTCAACGCACGCCCGACTGGCCGAGGTGTACCTCGCGACCCAACGCCCCGCAGACGCCGCACACCATGCGGAGCGGTCCCTCGAACTACGCTCCGTCGGCGGCGAGCAGCGCCGCGCCACCGTCCTCACCGTCCTGGGCAAGGCCCTCGCGGCCATGGGCCAGATCGACCGGGCCCGGGCGTGCTGGGGCGAGGCACTCGCCGTCCACCAGCGGCTCGGCACACCCGAGCGGCTCGAAGTGAGCCGACTGCTGGCCTAGTACACCGGTCCCTGCTCCCCGCCCCCGCGCGTAACACCGCTGCCGGTGTGGTGGCGCCGCCGGGCTCAGCTCACCCTGACCGCCTCTTCCCATAGCCCGCGCAGCGCCACGGACAGTGCCGGCTCCACGGCCTCGGAGCCGGCCCGCGCCTCCTGGCGCTGCCGCTCTCCCGCGTACTGCCGTGCCAAGTACCCCGCCTGGAAGCGGCTGTCGGCGCCGATGTCGTCCATGAGGTGGGCGATGCGGCGCCGGCAGGTACGCAGCGATACGCCCAGCCGCCGCGCGATGACCTCGTCCTTCGCCCCGGTGGCGAGGAGCCTGATGATGGCGGCATCGATGTCCCGGGAGATCTCCCTGTCCCGCTCGCCTGGTCCCACTCCGGGAAACGGCGCCGCGGTCAGCCAGAAGACCTCGAAGACGGAGGCGAAATAGCGAGCCGCCGCCGCATTCCTTATGACCACGGCGGTGTCCCCGTCGTCCAGGCTCGTGAGAACGGCCTGCGAGCAGTCGAAGACCACCATCTGCGGCGGCAGCACATCGAGCGTGCGCACCTCCGCCCCCGCCGCGGAGATCGCGGCAACAGCTTGCTTGGTGGCGGTGCTGTAGCGGGTACTGTGCTGGCACAGCGTGCGCTGCCGCACACCACGACCGAGCATCGCGAGATGCGCCGGCAGCCCTCGCTCGGTCTCGCGCTGGGTGCGCAGCCCGAAGGGCTGGATGACACATGCCTCCGTCTGGCAGGCCTCGATCAGGTCGGTCAGTGTTTTATCGACCAGGTCGGGGCCTTCAACGATCTCGATGCCCTCGGCCGGGTCCTTTCCCATGGTGGTTTCGAGATGGACAGGCATGAAAGCCTCGATTGCGGAGCGCTGTAAGGCCAGCCGCGACTGTTCCTCTCGCAGGCAGTGCTCGCGCGGGCCCAGTCGCTCGGCCGCCGCGGTCTGCGGATTCATGGCTACGAGGCGGTGATCGGCTATGGACAGCCGGCGCAGCAAACCGAGTTCACGCAGCTCTGCAATCGCGGTAGCGGCTTCCTCAGCGGGAATCCTCAGGTGCTCCGCGACGTGCTGCGGTTCGATTCCCCCCTCCCGCAAGGCGTGCTGGTAGAGCCGAATCGTCATAGTGCTGTGTGACACGCCTGGTTCGTTCGCTGTCATGTCGCCCCTCCGCGTCGGCCCCGTCTTCGCCTCCAGCGTGACGCATGGCGCTAACTGCCTGATAAGCGAATCACCAGCACGGGGTAGTCGTTGAGGTGGCGCGGGTCATAAACCGAGGTTTTCGATCGACAGCGATGGCGCTCCGCACTCGGGCCCGCTATGTGCTGCTCACCTGGTCAGGGGCTAGGCGCGGGAGGGCCATCGGAGTGTCACCGCGCAGATCGGCAACCGCTGCGTAATAGACGCCGACGTCATGATAAATCCCGGCCCTAAACGCATGGTCGCGCAGCACGCCGACTTCACGGAATCCGCAGTCGAGCACCGCGGGAAGGCTCGTATCGGCCGCGCGCAGAGTGGCGGTGAAAGAGGTGCAGGCAACCGCCGACCGAAGAAAGGCGAGCAGGGTGCGTAGTGCCGGGCCGTCATCCCCGGCCACCGCCACCTGCGCCTGCCAGGGATTGGCGACACTCGGGGCGTATCCGACGAGGGTCCCGCGCCCCCCGACGTACAAGGCGGCACCCATGGCCGTCAAACGGCCCAGCAGCCACTGATCGCTCTGCGTCAGCGGGTCGAGGCCGAGAAAGCCCAGCCCACTGCTGGGTGAGCGGCGCAACCGGCGTATACCTTCCGGGAGTTCCAGTGGTACGAGTTCAGGCATGGCCGACCATTCCCCACATCTCCCGTTCCACTTCGACGCCCTCGTACCAGCAACTCCGCGGCACGATCGCTTCCCATCCGAATCCGGCCTTTCGCAAGGGCTCCATCGGTGGACGAGCGGCCGGGGTGACCCAGCCGTAGAACCGGCGCAGTTTGAGGATGCGGCGGCCGTGCTCCACAGCCGACTCGACCAGTTCGGTCAGCACGTCGCCGTCGTGCTCACGCCCGCCGCACTCCTCCAGCTCGCGCTCACCGTGCTCCACCAACTCACGCGGGCCGATCTCCAGCCGGGCCTGGCCGCTCGCCCAGTCAATTTCGGTGTACCGCACGTACGCGACGTCACGCACGACGTACAGCCGCTCGTCGCGACGTGTCCACGGTTCGGCGATCCGGTGCGGTGGGGCCGACGTGGACAGCCCGACAGGGCGCACTCCCAGCAGCTCTCCCGGCAGCCGATGCCCCGTAAGCAGTGACACATCAGAACTGCGGTATGCGACGAGCCTCATCAACAGCCTCAACCAATCCATACAAGGCGATAACTAGTAGGCGCCTCCGTCCCCACGGCCCCGAGAGCCGGCGGCCCCGTCTCGTGCCCAACTCCGCGACGGTGGGCACGAGCGGGTCCCCCGTTCGCCGAGAGCCAGCGTTGCAATTCTGGCTCCGCGACCGACGGATTCGATTCCCCGCGAACCGTCGGACCGCTTCGGAAGTGAGCGTGCCAGGAGCGGTCAGCCGCGTCTACGAAACCCGACCCTCAGCAAAGAGACGGGCACTTAGCGGACACTTGATCGGCACGAAGTTTCAGGTGTAAATAGTTCGGACGGGCCGCACGTATACGCCGTATGGGCAAATGCGACATATTCTTGTTCGCCGACCTCGTCGATAGTCGCGTTCGTGAACACCACCGTGGATTATTTGTAGTCTCGACGTTCGACCAGGCTCGCCTCTACGGCCTGCCTGCGGCGACTTGATCACGCCCGGGCGTACCTCGAAGTGCGCTGCATATGCCGCGCGTTACCGGTGTAAACCACCCACATGGGCGGCCCCAGCAGACCGCCTAAGTGCACTGCCCAAGCAGCCCGCTGAAGGGACTGCTGAAGTGGACTGCTCAAGTGGACTGCCGAGATGAGCCATCGAGTGGG
The DNA here is from genome assembly GCF_014203645.1 of Streptomyces zagrosensis. Classification (GTDB taxonomy): domain Bacteria; phylum Actinomycetota; class Actinomycetes; order Streptomycetales; family Streptomycetaceae; genus Streptomyces; species Streptomyces zagrosensis. The sequence goes on from NZ_JACHJL010000028.1 coordinate 80,644, forward strand.
GCCGCGGCTGCCGGGCCCAGTGCCGGCGGCCTCGCCCGGTGCGGCCAAGCGTCTGCCCGGATGGCGAGCGCACCAGCCGCCGTAAGACATCCGGAGGGCAACTGCACGCCATCCGGACGGCTTCCCGAGGACGGCTCGAAGACAGTGCCGATGGCAACCGGAAGGCGCGCCGAACGGTTGATCTCAGAGTGCCGTAGAGAAGCGGTAACAAGGTCCGATACGAGGAGTAGCGTGGTCACCGGACAGCTCGTACCGTGCCGATACGAGACGGGAAACCGTCGTGGATGAGCGCTGCGCGGGCGCCCCGACATCGCTATCATCCCGGTGAACTGGCCTGAGAACACCCCTCGTCGCGTCCCATCAGGCCGCTTCATGGCACAGCGGCCTCATAGTGATCGAGGTCGAAGCCCTGCCATAGAAGAGAAAATAGAGATATATCCCCACCAATGGCCGGGGAGCCGCGGAAGTAGCCGTTAACCATGGAGTTTGCACGGCGCCGGCATCATGGAGCCCGACGCTCGGTGTACAGCACACTGCTCAACTGCCGGAACAACGAATATTGCGAATCGGCCAACTCTTGCGGGCCTTGTGTAGAGGCTCGGGCCCTACTGACGTAGAGGCTGCCGACAAGGCAAACTGACCGGTGCGAAGCGGAAGACACTCGGCAAGGGGAGACCATGGGCGACGATCAGGGGCAGGCGCGCCAATTGCGCTTCACCGTGCTCGGGCCCGTGCGGGCCTGGCGTGGCGACGAACAGCTCAGCACCGGCTCGCCGCAACAACGCGCCCTCCTAGCGGCCCTGCTGCTCCGCGACGGTCGGACGGCCACCGCTCCCGAGTTGGTGGACGGCCTGTGGGGCAACGAGCCCCCGGACGCCGCCATCGCCACGTTGCGCACGTATGCCTCACGGTTGCGCAAGTCGTTCGGCCCGGAGTCGGTGGCACTCGTCAGCGAAGCCGGCGGATACTCCATGCGCGTCGATGTGGACGCGCTCGACCTCGCCCGTGCGGAGCACCTAGCGGCCGAGGCCGAGAAGGCCCGCACCGCGGGCGAGCGTGCCGGCGCCCGCGAGCTGATCACCCAGGCCCTCGATCTATGGGACGGCGAACCGCTCGCCGGACTTCCCGGGCCCTACGTGGACAATCAGCGCACCCGGCTCCTGGAGTGGCGCCTCAGCCTGGTCGAGACCCGACTGGACCTCGATCTTGAGCTTGGCCATCACACGGAGACCATTTCCGAACTGACTGCTCTGACGGCCGCGCACCCGCTGCGCGAACGCCTTCGCGAGCTGCTCATGCTGGCCCTCTACCGCAGCGGCCGACAGGCGGAGGCGCTCGCGGTGTACGCCGACACCCGGCGGCTGCTCGCCGATGAGCTGGGTGTCGATCCGCGTGCGGAGCTCGCGGAGCTTCAGCAGCGGATTCTGCAGGCGGATGCCGATCTCAACACGCCGGTGCGGGGCTCGCATAACGCTGCGCATTCCGCACCCGTACGACCAGCACAGCTGCCGGCCACCGTGGCCGACTTCACCGGGCGCGCGGCCTTCGTTGACGAGCTAAGTGATCAACTCGCCACGGCCGAAGGCAGCGTGATGGCGGTCTCCGCTGTGGCGGGCATCGGCGGTGTCGGCAAGACCACGCTCGCCGTCCATGTCGCACACGCCGCCCGACACCACTTTCCTGACGGGCAGTTGTACATCGACCTCCAGGGCGCGGGCCCTAATGCTTCGGAACCGGAGACGGTTCTCGGCTCCTTCCTGCGGGCTCTGGGAACGCCCGACGAGGCAATCCCAGACACTCTGGAGGACCGGGCCGCGCTCTATCGATCCACGCTCGCCGGCCGTAAGGTCCTCACCCTGCTCGACAATGCGCGGGACGCCGCCCAGGTGCGGCCCCTGCTGCCGGGTGCCGAGGGCTGTGCCGCGTTGATCACCAGCCGCGCCCGCATGATCGACTTGGCCAGCGCACATCTGGTCGATCTCGATGTCATGAGCCCCGAGGAAGCGCTCGTACTCTTCACCCGCATCGTCGGTGAAGAGCGCGTCAACTCGGAGCGGGACGCCGCCATGGACGTGGTCGCCGCCTGTGGCTTCCTGCCGCTGGCGCTTCGCATCGCCGCTTCCCGGCTCGCCTCACGCCGTACGTGGACCGTCTCTGTCCTCGCTCGCAAACTCGCCGATGAGCGCCGCCGCCTAGACGAGCTACGCGCGGGCGACCTCGCAGTGAAGGCCACCTTCGAGCTCGGTTACGGCCAGTTGGAGCCCTCGCAGGCCCGCGCCTTTCGCCTGCTGGGACTGGCCGATGGTCCCGATATCTCGCTAGCCGCCGCGGCTGCGCTACTCGATATGGACCAGGACGACGCCGAGGACCTCATTGAGTCATTGGTCGATGCGTCCCTCTTGGAATCCGCAGCCCCGGGCCGCTACCGCTACCACGACCTGGTCCGTCTCTTCGCCCGTGCCTGCGCGGAACGCGACGAACAGCCACCCTCGGAATGCGAGGCGGCGATGTCGCGGCTGCTGGACTTCTACCTGGCCACGGCGGCAGGGGTGTACGCCATCGAGCGGCCTGGGGACCGGCTGGTCGCCCACTTGGAGCCCACCGTGTATCCCGGGCTGGTCTTCACCAGCCGAGACACCGCCCTTGACTGGCTCTTCGCTGAGGCCGGGTGCCTTCTCGCGTGCGCCCAACAGTCGGCAAGCGGAAGCATGCTCCGCCGCGCCGCTGACCTTCTCATGGCCGCCGTCGATCTGGCCGAGTCCGGGGCCAACTCCCGGCAGTACGAAAGCGCCGCCACCACGATCAGTGAGGCCGCGCACCTGGCAGGAGACCCCAAAGCGGAAGGCCGGGCGCGCACCTTTCTAGCTCACATTCGGAGCCTCTTCGGCCGATTCTCGCAAGCCGATGAGGAAGCCAAGCGGGCCATGATGCTGGGGTTGGCCGCTGAGGACCTGGTGCCCGCCTGCCGAGTACCAAACCAGCGCGGCATCATCGCTCTGTACCAAAAGCGCCACCCGGAAGCCGAGGCGTACCTCCTCCAGGCGATCGAAGCCTTCCGCTCGGACAACAACCGTCCGGGGGAAGCCAGCGCGCTGTGCAACCTCTCGCGCGTCCACCTGGCGATGGGACGTACCGCCAGCGCGGTGGGACTCGCGCAGCAGGGGATCGACATCTACGACAGCCTCGGTCTCACGCTGCGGCTCGCCAACGCGAAGTACGCCCTCGGCCTGGCCCTCACCCGAGCCGAGCGGGCCGACGAGGCCATCCAGCAGCTTACGGAAGCTCTCACCATCTTCCGTGTCAGCCGTCAGCCGCTATGGGAAGGCATGGTCCATCACCGGCTGGCGGAGGCATACCTGGCAGGGCAGCGCGCTCCGGAGGCCGCAGGCCACGCTGAGCAGGCTCTCGCCCTCCGGGGAATCGGCGGGGAGTGGCGGCGCGCCACTGCATTGACGGTGCTCGGCAGGTCGCTTGCGGGTATCGGTCAGACCGATCGAGCGCAGGCCTGTTGGCGTGAGGCGTTGTCTATTCACGAGCAGCTGGGGACAGTCGAGGTCGAGGAAGTGCGGGCACTTTTGTCGCCGATGGCCGCTGCTTGAAGACACCAAGGCACCGTTCCGTACATGCGGTGTCGCCAGTCGTGTCCTGAAGCGTCCAGACGCCCTCTTGGAGTCGCTCAGGCTGCGGTTCTGTCCGGCGTTCATCAATCGTTTATCGCCCCCAGGCACTCTCGTGCATGTCGATCCGTCGCGTCGGGGGGCAGGCGGGTCGAACGGGGAGCCACACCGTTATGGTGAACGGCCCCAAGTAGCCCGTCCAGCGACCCTCGGGGGAGTTGCTGGGCGGGCTCTTCTGGCCCCTGCCACATACGGTCTACGGAGTTGAGCACCATGAGTGAAGACAAGAAACCCCAGTCGGACAGCTACCGGCCCTTGGATGAGCACGCGAGCGGCCCGCAGCCCTTGCTCAGCCGGGACGAGCACGCCAGTGCTCCCAAGCCGCTCAGCACGAAGGACGAGCACGCCAGCAGCCCGAAGCAGTTCGTCACCCAGGACGAGCACGCAAGCTCCGAACCGATGGTGGTTATGGACGAGCACGCAAGCTCGGAGCCACTGGTGATCAAGGACAAGCACGTGAGCAGCCCGAAGCCGCTCGTTGTGCAGGATGAGCACGCCAGCTCCGAGCGCGTGTAAGAAGAGCATCACCTCTGCACCCCACGGCCTAGCTGGGGCGTGCGTGCAGGGATCACCGTCGATGGCACGGAGGGGGAGTCGTCGGCGGTGATCCCTGCCCTTTCAAGCGCACAGTGTCGTTTTCGCCAAGGTTCACTAACTTTCAGCCAGCCATCGAACACACGTCTCCTGCGCCGCATAGTCCGTTGCAGCATTCACGTGACGAGCGGCGCTCCCACCTCTTGGAGGATTCGGCTATGACCCGCATTCGAAAGGCCCTAATCGTTCTCGCTTTTACGAGCGCTGCGGCAGCCGTTGCGGTGATACCCGCGGCGGCAAACGAACACGCCGGCAAGGCCACTGGCGCGGCAGGCACACTCGGGACGACCAGTGTGTTGACCATCCAGGACGAACACGCGCTGTCAGAGCCGCCGCGATAACCGGCGGGCTGCGACCGCCGTCTGTCTCAAGGCGGGCTCCCGCTGCACACCACCAGCGGGAGCCCGCGACTCGCTATCGTCCGTCACGCAATCATTTTCCGGGCGCTTCCCACCCGGACCGCCCCTCGCGCAGCCTCAACTGGCGTACTTAGAACCCGTTGTCTTTCCGAAGGTGATCGCTGCGTTTCCGCTGGTCAGGAATGAGATCGGCGCTTCGGCGGCAGGGATGACGTGTCGTGTCG
>NZ_JACHJL010000029.1 GCF_014203645.1 Streptomyces zagrosensis
GCCCCCCCCCCCCCCAAACACCCCCCCCCCCCCCCCCCCCCCCCCCCCCCCCCCCCCCCCCCCCCCCCCCGGGGGGGGGCCCCCGGGGGGGGGGGGGGGGCGCCCCCCCCCCCCCCCCCCCCCCACCCCGGTTCTCGTTTCCACGCCCTCGCCTCGCGCCTTGTTGCCCACTGCCGCTCTGGCCGGGGCCGGAACGGAGGCCGGGCGGGGCCATGAGGGCTGAAGGGGCTGGGAGGGCCGCGAAGACGCTGGAGAGACGGAGCCTTGGCGTATAGGCGTGCCTGATAGCGACATGGGATTATCCCGCAGGCCACCGGTCCCCCAGAGTGACTGACCAGCCGCGGATCGGTCACCGCCGATCACGCAGGCCAAAGGGTCGCGATCGCACGGGAGGTTCACATGGAACTGGAAGTCCGGCACTTGCGCGCCATCGCCGCCATCGGCACGACCGGGAGCCTCACCTTGGCCGCCCGGCAGCTGGGCATGTCACAACCGGCGCTGTCGAAGCTTCTCCAACGCATCGAGCGCAGCGTCGGCGACATGCTGTTCGTGCGTACGAAGAACGGGTCCATCCCCACCCCGCTCGGGGCGGACATCCTCGCCGAGGCCCACAGCGTCCTGCGGGGCATGACCGGCATTCGCGAACGCGCACAAGCGTGGGGTGCCAGAGGCGGCCCCCGCGACCCGCTGAAAATCGGTGGTTACTGCGGCTATCCGCAGGTCGCGCTCGCCCGGCGGTTGCGTGAGCTGCCGTGGTGTTCGGAAGTCCTGCTGCACGAGGACCTGGATGCCCAAACCGCCGTGGATGGGCTGGCGGTGGGAGTGACGGATCTCGCGATGGTCTCTGTGCCACCCGCGACGCGGCTGGTGGTGCCCGACGCCGTGAACAGTGTGACCGCCCAGGCCAGTGAACCGGTCTTCATCGCGCTGGCCCCTGACCACCCCCTCGCGGAGGAGGATTCGGTCCCGCTGGCTCGGCTCGCCGCATACCCCTGGGTGGATGAGCCGCCCGGCCACACCGTGTGGACGAGCTACGTACGACGGGTCTGTCATCAGGCGGCTGTGTCGCTCGGCCAACAACACAGCACGGTCAGCCCGTTCACCGCGTTGGAGCTGATCGCCGACCAGCGCTCGATCTTTCCCACGTTTTGCACCAGCAGCGATCGCCCGGGGCACCTCGTCATCCGGGCACTCGCCGGCGATCCCCTCCGCCTGGAGCTGCGCCTGTTCTACCGGCGCAACAGCACGGTGCACCGGCATATCGAGGAGGTCCTTCAGCACACCCAGCACGTTTATGACGCCCGGCTGGGGTGCAGCCGGGCGTATGACGCCTGGTGGCTTGGGCGCAGGCACTCACTGGCGGGATGAGGGCCCCGACCTGGTGGCCAGGGTCACCTTGTAGGTCTGCAAGATCTCGTTCACGGGCTGGAACCAGGTCGTTCCACCCTGCTTGCAGTCACCGGAGCCGCCCGAGGTGACGCCCTGTGCTTGCTGGCCCGCGATGGCGGAGCCGCCGGAGTCGCCGGACTCGGCACAGACGTTGGTCTCCAACAACTCGGTGACCTGGCCATACTCGCCGTAATCGACGGACGAATCCCAGGACTTGATGGTGCCGCAGTGCCAGCCCGTGGTGCCGCCGGACCGGCAGATGGACGCGCCGACCAGCGCCTCCCGCGACCCGGCCACATTAACCCGCTCGTTGTTGCGGTACCTGTTCACGGCCGGCACCAGTGTGTTGCCCGCATTGACCTGCACATACGCCATGTCGTCGCCGGGGAAGCTGGAGCCCTTGAAGCGACCGCTCGGCTGGGTGGTGGTCTCCCCCACCTCGCCACAGTGACCGGCGCTGACGAAACCGCCGTTGACCGTGAAGCCCACCGAGCAGCCGTACTTCGACGTCCAGTAGCGGTTGCCACCCACCACGTCGATCAGCGGGCGCGGTGCTTCCCGTACGCGCTCGTACCGCACCAGGTCGGTGCGTACCCCCGTCGCCTGCACGAATGCGCGCGCCGCCTTGTCGCTGGCCGATCGGTACCGCACCACGACAGTGTTGCCGACCGGGTCGGTACGCCACCCGCTGACCTCATCCGGCGCCCGCTCGCCCGCCCCGTCCAGGCGCCGCACCGCGGTCCGCAGCACCTTCTCGCTGTGCGTGACGCGTTGCGGCGTAGCACCTGCCGCGCGCACCGCGGCGGCATCGGCCGGGTCCGTGATCGCGACCACCAACTTCTCGCCCCGTGCGTCGTACCACGTGCCACCCAGGCTCTCGCCGAGCCGCTCGCGGATGCGACGATCCACGTCACCGGCCCGCGACTCCGCGGCGAGCCGAGAGATGGCCGCTTCCTCGCTCAACCCCAGGTCGCGCTGGAGTGCGCTGAGCGCTGCGGGCGAGGCCGCGACGGCCGCGGCGGGCGTACCGGCGAAGTCCGACCCGCTGTCGGCGCTGCCTGCACCAGCCGGCTGGGACACCAGTACGGTGGCCACGCTTGTGGCCGTGGCCAACAGGGCTATCCCCAGCGGTATTCGTCGCCTGGACATGGTGGAGCTCCTTCGCTGTGAGGGGAGGGGCGAACAACCGGTCCACCCGCCCTGTGCTCACCTGGGAGCAGCCGCATCACAGCGCTACCCTGCACCGCACGACGGTCGCACGGCCTGAACGTCTGACGGGCATGGTGGCCTGGACGGTTGTTCCGAGCCGCGATCCGGCGCGTCTTGAGGGAAACTCAGCGCCTACAGCGAAGGTAGCCACGGCGGACGCGACCGTGCAGATGACACCTCGGCATAACCACATTCGGCCACGTAGCGGGTTTGTGTTACGAGGCCACGGCGTGGCCAGCGGCCCCGGCCGGGCCGCCGCTCCCCTCACCCCCGCTTCGTTCGGCTCGCTCAGCCCGCCAGGCTCCCCAGCAGGTCCCAGGTGCGGCGGCGGATTGCGTCGCCGGCCAGGTCCGTGCTGGCGAACACCACCTCGGTCGCGCCGGCATCGCGGTAGCGCTGCACCTCAGCGGCGACCGTGGCCTCGTTGCCGATGACGGCCACGTCGGCGGCCCGGGTCCCGCCGGACAGCTCGATCACGCGGGCGTAGGACGGGAACTGCTCATAGAACGCCAACTGCTCCGCGGCGGTCGCGCGGGCGGACTCGACGTCGTCGGTCACCACGCCGTTGACCATCGCGACGATTCGAGGCGCTGGGCGACCTGCCGCCTCGGCCGCCGCGTTGACGGCGGGGACGATGTGGTCGGCCAGGGCGCGCGGGCCCGCGAGGTAGGGCAGGATGCCGTCCGCAAGTTCGCCACTCACCCGCAGCGCCTGCGGGCCCATCGCGGCCACCAGGAGGGGCACCCCGCCTTCGGCGCCCGGCACCCGGGCCGGAATTGGCGTGGTGGCGGTCAGCAATTCGCCGTGGAAGTCGGCGCCGCCCGTCTCCAGCAACTGCCGGATGGCGGTGAGGAATTCTCGCAGCCGGGTGATGGGCCGCTCGAAGGGGATGCCGTAGGGGACCTCGACAAAAGTCTTGGAGCCCAGCGCGAGACCAAGGTGATAGCGGCCGTGCGTGGCCGCCTGCGCGGTCTGGGCCTGGCTGGAAACCAACAGCGGGTGGCGGGCGAAGACGGGGATTGCCGACGTCCCCACCTGAAGTTCGGGCACCTCACGCCCTACGATCGCTGCGAGTTGAGGTGAGTCGGGGCCAAAGGTCTGCCCGAACCAGGCGGACTGTAAGCCGGCAGCCGCGGCCTCGGCAGCAAGCTCCACCGTGGCATCGACCTGGTTGGCGGCATTCGCCGCACTCAGTGCTACTCCGATAGTCATGTCAGCAGCAACTCACGGCGGGTGACCACGCATTCCCCCTTTTCCACCGCAGCTGCACGGCAGTGCGGTACGCGCGCCGCGCACGGCTGCGGGAAGGGGTATCTGGCCTTCCTCGCCGTAGAGCAGGTGGCCGCGGCGCTCGCCGATAATGATCACAAGGTTGCGGCGCTGACCAATGGTGCGGCGGCCTCGGCGCCCACCGACAGCGGCCAGGCGACTGCGGCGCTGGCCAACGGCGACCGGGAGGCCAAGTGAAGTCGCCCCGCGCCGCCACGGCCATTCGGCTCACCCCGCGGGCCGGGGTCGTCATCGCGCTGGCCGTCGCCCTTGGCCTGGTCGCCTTCTTCTGGCCGTTCGTCGTCGCCCCAGGGACGTTCAGCTCCCAGTACGCGCCGCTGCTGATCTTCGGCGTGCTCCTGCTGCTCGTCCTGTGCGTGGCGCTCCGAGATCGCCGAGGGCGGCATCGACTCCAAGGCCCTGGCGATGCTCGGCGTACTGTCCGCCGTCAACGCGGCACTGCGCCCGCTGGGCGCTGGGACCGCCGGCATTGAAACGGTCTTCTTCATCCTGTTGCTGGCCGGCCGCGTCTACGGACCCGGGTTCGGCTTCACCCTCGGCTGTACGTCTTCGTTCGCCTCCGCCCTGATCACCGGCGGCGTCGGGCCGTGGATGCCGTACCGAATGTTCGGCTGCGCCTTCGTCGGCATGCTCGCCGGCCTCCTCCCCCGAGCAAGTGGGCGGCGCGAAGTGCTGAGTGTTGGCCGTTTACGGGTCGCGCTCCGGCTACCTCTTCGGCTTCCTCCTCAACCTGTCGTTCTGGCCGTTCTCGCTCGATCCGAACAGTTCCCTCGCCTATCTGCCCGGCCTGCCCTTCACCGAGCAGTGGCAGCGCTACGTCGCCTTCGACGTCGCAACCTCGCTGGGCTGGGACACCGGCCGCGCGATCACCAACTTCGTGTGCATCATGCTGGCCGGCCCGACGGTCCTCACCACGTTCCGGCGCGCCGCGCGCCGGGCCCACTTCGAGGCCCCGGTACGGTTCACCCCGCCGCGGCCCACGGAAACCAGCGAAGACTGACCCCGCCGCCGACAGTTGCCGACAGTTGCCGACACCGCGTGACCGACACCGCGCTTTCGTCCTTCACGCACACTTGGTTCTCGTGACGAAGTACCGACTCAAGGTCCTCAAGGACACACACCTGACACGCATGGAGGAGACCACGCTCGCGTCTGCGAGGACCTCGCAGGTGAGTTGGTGGAATCCAGCGGACGACCGCGCACCACGCCCTCGTCCACCGCGGCCTCTGCTCCGCCCCATCGCGCACGCGCTGGCCACCGAGATCGCGAAGGGCACCGGCCAGTGACCGAGGAGGCACGGCCAGGGCCGGCGGCACCGGGGCCGGGCGTCGGCGACGCCGTACGGGACATAATCCGAGTGGTGGTTTCGGACCATGAGAGATGGATCTGGAGCAGGCTGACATAGCGAGAATCTGAGGAAAAAATGGTGAGGGGGCGCCACTTGAGTAATTCCTACAGATCAAAAGAAAGGGTTGAAGGGTATCGTTGGTTGAATCACTCAGACGATGAAGAGGGGGAAGGCACCCATGATGAGAAGGATGTTGACCAAGGGTCGCAAGCGCCCCACGGTGTTGGCCGTGTAATCCGCAAGGTGTTGCCATGGCTGGTATTTCTAGCCCTCGTCGTATTCGTGGTATACGCCGTTGCCTGGTTTATTGACTTCAATAATGATCTGGAGCACCCGGAGGGCAACTTCGATGATTGGCAGTGTGATCCAGATTATGGAACCTGTGGCCCGAGCGGATGACCTTCGTTTGGAATCCTTGAACTGCCCCCAGGTTCGGTGGAAATCCCGAATTATGGTTGTGAGTCGGAGTTCGTGGTTACCGGATGGATGCAGGGCAGGCGACTTCAGCAGGCTCAGCTGGCGAGGCTCCCACAGCCGGCGTTCGTCAGCACAACGCCGCTCCCGAGATGAGACGAGAGCGTCTCCGTTTGTGGAGATGCACGTGCCTTGCGAGGTGACTTCATCGCAACAGGCCCTGCCGACAGCCGAAAGCGGCTCACATAATTGTTGAAGGGGACGGGCCTTTTCGGGGGTTGAGGAACATCGGAACGAAAACCGGCGCTAAGCCTCGATCGGCCCTGGTGGGCGGCTGACGGAGCGTCGGCGATCGAACCCGTCGGAAGTCGTCCCGCAGATAACGCCCTATTATCTGCGGCATCGCCGGAGTCGACCTGCGGCGAGGTCGCCGCGCCGCTGCGCGAAGCGACCCCGTTATCTGTGGCAAGGAGGAAGCGGTGCCTGCCGTCGTCCAGCTCCGGTCCGAGAAGGCGCTGACCGTCCGGTCGGCGGCCGACGTCTTCCTCGGCTCGCTCGCCAACCCGAACACCGCCCGCGGCTACGGCACCGGTGTCGGGAAGACCGCCGAACGGCTTGGCGAGGACCGGCCGCTGGCGGCCGTGGTCGCGACGAGGTCGGTGAGGCGCTGGAACTGCTGTGGGGCACTGCGGCGGTCAACACCTGGAACGCCCGCCGAGCAGCGGTGCTGTCCTGGCTCGGCTGGTGCGCGGACCACGGCTACGACGGCCCGGCGGTGCCGGCCTGGGTGAAGCGGATGACGCCGCCGGACTCTGAGACCCCGGCCCGGCCGAAGCTGGCCGTCGACCGGCTGATCGCCCGCCGGGAGGTTCCGCTGCGGGAGAAGACGCTGTGGCGGATGGTCTACGAGACCTGCACGCGGGCGGAGGAGATCCTCGGGGCGAACATCGAGGAGCTGGACCTGCCGGGGCGCCGGGCGCCGGTGAAGGCCAAGGGCGCCGCCGCCCGGCGCCGGGGCGGGCGGGCGCGGGAGGACTTCGTGCTGGAGACGGTCTACTGGGACGCCGGCACCGCGCGGCTGCTGCCCCGTCTGCTGCGCGGCCGCACCCGCGGCCCGGTCTTCGTCACCCACCGCCGCCCCGGCCCGGGGAAGGTGATCGCACCGCGCGACGTGTGCCCGGACACCGGGCTGGCTGGGCTGTCGTACGGGCAGGCCCGTGCCCTGCTGGATGCCCACACCCCGGTCGGCGGGGCGCCGGGCACGGGCTGGGACCTGCACGAGTACCGGCATTCGGGCCTTACGCACCTGGGTGAGGCCGGAGCCAACCTGCCGATGCTGATGGCGAAGTCCCGGCACAAGAAGCCGGAGAACGTACGGAAGTACTTCCACCCCTCGGCGGAGGCGATCGCCGAGGTCACGAGTCTGCTCGCGCCGGGGGACAGCAGACGGTGAGGCCCTACAGGCCGGGGACGCCGTGGGAACTCGGCCGCTATCTCCAGGCCCGGGTTCGCCGCTTTGCCTACGACGTAGGCCATGACCGTACCCATCAGGGCAGGCCCGTCAGCCCAGCAGCCCGAGCAGCCGCCCCAGCGCCTCCACGACGGGCCTGCCCACCTCGCCCACGGTCGCCGCGATCTGCGCGACGGATGCCAGGATCATGCCGCGCTCACGCAGGGCGGCCCGGTCGGGAGTGAGCGCGGGCAACGCGTTCTCCACGGTTTGGGCTTGGTCCGGGGTGAGCTTCGGGCGCAGGTCCTCGAGGAGGCGGGTGAGGTCCCTCACGGCGGCCTGCAGCTCGGTGTCCTGAGCGGTGCCGTCGTTATGGACGACGGTGCCGTGGTTGATCCCTGTGTTTCCCCTGCCGCCGTTCATGTTGACGATGGAACCGAAGTTGTTCGATGTGTCGCTCATAGTGTCATCCCTGTGTTTCCCCTACCGCCGTTCATGTTGACGACGGAACCGAAGTTGTTCGTGGTGTTGTACTGCTCAAGGACGGCGGAAAACTCGTATTCCGGGTGGTCGATCGCGTACACGATCTGCCCGGCGATCGCTTGTAGTTCATCCATGGTCGGCAGGGTCAGGACCACCCTGGAACCGCTGTTCAGCTCGACGACCAGCACCGGCTTCCTCGACCAGAGCAGGAAGGCGCAGACAACGACCAAGGCGAACAGGGCCAGGACGGCCGGAGCAGGGCCGCCGCCCCCGCCGCCCCCGCCCATGGAGTCGAGCCAGGCGGAGACCACGAAGGCGATGACCACCAACAGCACGAGGTAGCCGCCGGCCTTGCCCCAGGCGGGCTTCAGCCTGAACGCTTCGACCCAGCTGACATTGCGCAACGGAACCGCCGCCGACCCCACCCACAGGATCTGCCGCTGGACCCGGAGTTCCAGCGGCTTTCCCCCGCGGGGAGGCAGCGGCATCGGCGGCATCTGAGCAGGCGGCTGCGGCGGCTGAGGCGGGGGCCGGGGCGGAAGCTGTGGCGGATGCCCGGGAGGTGGTACGCCGATGCCGCCTGTGTGATCCATGGTCCCCCCGCGCTGTCGTCACAACCACCCGCGCAGTGCGTGGCGCGGGAGCATCATTAAGCCTGTGCGGGGTCGTGGGACGGCAGACGAGATACGGCCAATGTCATCGTCATTCGTCGGCGGCGTCCGGGTCCCGCAGCGGACGTAGACCGCCGGGCAGGTCGGGAAGCTGGAACGAGTACCGGCCCAGCATGTTGATGTGCTGCCGTACGAACGGTGAGAGGCGGGCGACGTCCTCGTCGCGGACGTCGAACCCGTCCGCCCGTAGTTGGGCGACGGCCGCGTCCATGTACCTGGTGTTGAACAGCACGACGGCGTTGAGGACCAGGCCGAGCGCGCCGAGCTGGTCCCTCCATGCCGTCCTGGTAGCGCTGGTAGAGCTGCCCGGAACGGCCGTGGAAGATCTTCCGGGCGAGCGCGTGGCGGCCCTTCTGGAGGTTAGCCTGCGCCTTGATCTGGCGGCGGTAGCCGGGCTCGTCGGCCAGGCGCAGGATGTGCAGGGACTTGGCGATTCGCCCGTAGTGCGCGATCGCGTCCCCTAGCGGGGTCGGCCGTCCGTCCCGCGACAGCATCCGGATCACGTCGTACGCGCGGACCGCGCCGGTGTGGATGGAGCCGATGATCCGCAGGATGTCATCCCACCAGCGTTCGATGCGGGCGAGGTCGACCCGGCCGCGGGCGGCTTCCTGGAAGGCGCGGAGCACACTGTCGCCACGCCCAAGTGATGGCGACTCCTCCGCACATTACGGTGCTCCACCACCCCGGCTCACCAAACTCACCCAGGCCGTCTCAGCCCTCATCTGACCAACTCGGAGTGACGGAGTGAGGATGGAAAAGGGGTTGAGGAACATCGGAACGAAAACCGGCGCTAAGCCTCCCGTGCACCTGAGAGCGCTTTGCCCTGGACTTCTTCGAGGGCGGAGCCTTCAGCAGTCGTGTTGATCATTGACTGTGTGGAGGTCCGGGGTGCCGGTCGAGTTTCTGACGGATGCACAAACTGCCGCGTACGCAGCGTACGACGGGGCGCCGTCCCGTACGGAGTTGGAGCGGTTCTTCTTCCTGGACGGCGCGGACCGGGAGCTGATCGAGGGCAAGCGGCCGTCCCACAACCGGCTGGGCTTCGCGGCCCAGCTCACGACCGCGCGCTACCTCGGGGTGTTCCTGAACGACCCGACCGACGTGCCGGCCGAAGTCGTCGACTACCTCGCCGAGCAGCTCGGCACGACGAGGGCGCGGATCTTTGCGCGCGTGGGCCCGGTTCACCAACTTTCGGCCGGTGGGAGCGTCACCCACCGGCCCCAGTACGGAGTGCAGACCGTGCCGCCGGCGCCCTGGTGAGCCTTGTCCGCTCAGCACGGGATGCTGACGTCGGCGAGGGCGTTGACGATGCCGTGCTCGCGGGCCGCGCGGATGCCGTGGCCGGCTCCGGGCAGGGCTGGTGAGGCCCACAGCAGTCGGCGAAGGGGTCGGCCAGGAGTTGCACGTTCATCCCGTCCGAAGAACTGGCGTGCTCTCGCCCAACACCACGGCCGACGCGAGCACATGAGCGACATCATCCAAGCCGTCGCCGGACTCCTGGCCCACCAGCAGACCACCACCCTGGCAAGCGGTACCCGAACGCCAACAGGCCAGCGAATCCGCGGCCCTCGACGCGCCACCACCAACCACGCACGAGCGCGTTAGGCGCGCTCGCGCGCCAACGCCCCGAAGTAACCGCGCCCCCGGCCCCCCACCACTGCGCCCCCGCGGCTCTCCGGCGCAGTCGGGCTGACGGCCATCGCTTCACCCTCCAGGAGCAATCTGGTAATCCCCCCACCACTCCGGGGCAGAAGCAGCGGCAAACGGAGGAGGTTGTCGTGGGCAAGGATGCGCTGGACCTGGGGGAAGTCCTAACGGAAGCGGAGAACGCGTCACCCGTGGAATCGGTGGATGTCGTCGCGCTGAGCCTTCAAAAGCGGTTCGGTGCGTCGTGTGTGTCCTTCCTATGCGCCGATCTCGTGGGTCGAGAGCTGGTTCGCATGGTCACGGCGGACGGGCCCAACAGCGGTCCCGGCGGGGAGCGCATCGCTTTCGGGGACAACGCGTACAGCAGGGTGTTGAGGGATCAGGCGCTGTACCACGAGCCTGATGGTGAGGGTGGTCGCCGAGTGATCGCGCCGGTCACCAATCGGGGCGACTGCGTCGGCCTGCTGGAGATGACCCTCCCCCACACGGATGACTCGGTGCTGCGACAGGTGGCAGAGGCCGCGCACGCCCTGGCGTACATCATCGTGACCGACCGCCGTTTCACCGACCTCTACCACGGGAGCCGGCGCACCACGCCGACGAGCCTGGCGGCGGAGATCCAGCACCAGTTGCTGCCCTCGGCCCCGTGCTGCGAGGCCGCTCAGTTCATCATCGCGGGCGGTCTGGTGCCGGCCGACGACATCGGCGGGGACACCTATGACTACGCTCTCGACCGCCACACCCTGCATCTGTCCATCACCGATGCCATGGGCCACGACACGGACTCCGCTCTCCTCGCGACGCTGCTTCTGGGCGCCCTGCGCAACGCGCGACGCGCGGGGTGTGACCTCGCGGAGCAAGCCCGCCGGGCACACCGTGCCCTGCTCGACCACGGCCGCGGCCTGGCGACGGGCCAGTTGGCGCGCATCGGTCTACGGGACGGCCGGGTGCGCCTGGTCAACGCCGGGCACCCGTGGCCCCTACTCCTGCGCGACGGTGCCGTCGAGGAGATAGAACTCGGTGTCAACCTGCCCTTCGGTGTCCCCTCGCCCGTTCCCTACCAGGTCCAGGAGTGGGACCTGCGCCCCGGCGATCGGTTGGTCATGCTGACCGACGGCATGCAGGAGCGGGCCGCCGCGGAAGTTGATCTACCCGCCCTCGTCCGCGACACCGGCCCCCTGCACCCTCGGGAGGTCGTACGGGCCCTGAGCAACGCCGTGCTCGATGCCTGCCGGGGCCGCCTGCCGGACGATGCCACCGTCCTGTGCCTGGACTGGCACGGCACCCGCACCACGAGCAGACGCACCATCGCGGGAGTCATGGCCGCCGATCCCTGGGGGTAGCGGCCTGGCCCGGGAGGCGGTGGCTTGGCCCTGTCCCCGAACGGTTGAGCACGCGGCATTGACGGTCGTACCACCCAGCGGGTCTGACGAGGCCGATTCACCGGGGAGGCGTATGGATCGACCTCAACAGGGCAGCCGGTTTCTTTGGAAACTGGAGGATGCCATGACCATGACGAAGCAGCCCACCGAACCAAGAGAGGAAGATCCCTCGCGCGGCGCATGCGACACGTCCCGCAGACCCGAGCCCCTTGAGGAGGCTCCGGAACCCGCACGTGAGCGCGTCAACCGCCGGTGGAACGAGATCCTCCAAGAGACGCGGGTCGCACAGACTGGCGTACAGATTCTCTTCGGGTTCCTGCTCAGCGTGGCCTTCACCCCGCTCTTTCGCGAACTGGGCACCTTCGACCGGAACATCTACATCATCACCGTGGTGCTGGGTGCGTCGGCCACCGGGTCGCTCATCGCGCCCGTCTCCATACACCGCTTTCTGTCCGGCCAGAGCATGAAGGACGAAGTGGTGGAAACCGCCGCTCGCTTGATGATGTGCGGCATGGTCCTCCTCGCCCTGACCATCGGATGCACCCTCCTGCTGATACTCCGCGTCGTCATCCCGGGCGTCCTCGCCGAGGTGCTGGCCGGCGGGGTCATGCTGTGGTTCGGCTTCTGCTGGTACGTACTGCCCTTGCGGCTGCGCCACCGCGCCGCTCGGCGCTCGGACACTGAGGACGCGTAGCTCGTCCAAGTCCGCTCGGGTGCCTACGGCCAGGAGACCTGTGCCGTAGCCAACTACTGAGACGCACACCACGTGGGGAAATGCTTAGAGGATGCCGCTGCGGGCACATGAGCGAGAGCAGATTTACCAGTAGATCGAAAGGGAATTACCGTGTCTTTTCTGTGGGCTATTATCGCCGGACTCATCATCGGGCTGCTGGCCAAGCTCGTCGTTCCCGGACGCCAGCCCATTCCCCTGTGGCTCACGGTGATTTTGGGTATCGTCGGCGCTCTTGCGGGCAACGGGCTCGCCACCGCCTTTGGCGTACGTGACACCGGCGGCATCGACTGGATTCGGCACTTCTTCCAAATCGGCATCGCCGCCGTGCTGATCGCTGCCGTAACCCCCGTGTGGCTCCGACGACGCGCCTGATCCCACGCACTCGTGCCGCGCTTGTTTCAGCGGGCGCCTGATGATCGGCGTACCGACTGCGATACGAAGGCGAGCGACGCTAGGCCTAGGGCGGCGCCTAGAAGTTGGAGTACCGCCTACGGCTCCGCCAACGCCCCGCACGGCACGTGGCCGTGCGGGGCGCGCTGGCTGGGCCAGCACAAAGTCTCGATGGGTCGGTTCGCAACGGCCTGTCGAGACTTTCTTGTTGCGGCAACAATTGGCTCCTTCGCGAACGTCCATTACCTGGCGACTTCCGTGTCACCAACGGTTATGGCGTCTGCTTGTTCAAGCGCGAAAGGGCGTGTGTGTAGTGGCGGGTCCAGAGGCGATTCAGGCGGGTGAGGGCGGTGGTGGCGACAAGTCGGAGGGCGGGCGTGGCAATGGGGAGGGCGATGGGGGGATGGATTTCGCACAGGTCGGCGGTGCCGAAGGCGGACACATGGAAGCGGGCGTGTCCACTGTGGGCGCGATGGGTGGCCATCCATACGTCCACTTCAGCAATGGTGAGCCTGTCGTCTGCCTCCGCTTCGCACTCTTCACCGTCCCCGAGGCAAAACGCGGCGTAGCCGTGGGTGTGCGTTTCCCAATGGCGCGGCAAGGGGATCATCGGCGGGTTTCCTTTCGCGGTGGGGTGGTTACTGCGGCATGCAGGGCGCGCGTCAGCACGGCGTCAAGGTCTTCGCTGGAAGCCCAGCGACGGCGGTAAGGGGTGGGGTGGCAGGGGCAGGGGCTGAGTTCACCGACTGCCGTACGGGCATCGGTGCCCGAGACCCACCCGCCGTCCACGACCATCGTCATGTGTTCGAGTCGCCGGAAGTCCGTGGCGAGTACGCGGTGGCGGCTGGGCAGTTCCCGTCCGACAGCGTGCGCGGCGCGCTCGGACGCGCAGAGCAGCAACTCGCCGGGGCGCAGGATGACGCCCGGCACCTGCCACGGGGTCGCATCGTCGCGAACCAACAGGACCTGCGGCATGCCGCCACTCACATCCCCCGGCGCGTCAGGGTCCAGCGGCTTCCACACCAGCAAGCACACCTGCACCTGCCGGCCAGTCATGACGCACCACCGATACTCCTGGGGAGGTCGGTGAGGTGGGAGAGTCCGCACTCGCCGGGTGCCAGGCCGTTGGTGGTCATGATGCCGGCCTCGTCCGCGCCGTCCGACCAAAAGAAGCCGCCTGGCCCGGCGAGCGCGTCCAGCGGCAGTTGCCTACGGTGCACGTTGGGGCGCAACTCGCCGGACGCCAGCGCCTGTGGATCGAACTGCGCGTCTTCGTAGGCTCGTTGAAACTCGAAGTCCGTCGCATGCTCCCACCCGCACGCCGGGTCGGAAGGGCCGGCGTCGGCCTCGGCGCGGGCCGCTGCGCTGGCGAGGAAGAACCGCAGCACGGTGCCATCGGTGGTACGCACGGTGTGCTGACCGGTCAGCACCAGGGCTCGCCTGTCGGCACCGCCCTGCGGGTGCGTTGCACGCCGATGGGCGTGCAGCGCTTCTACGGCCTTGCGGTACTGCGGCCAGTCCCGCAGCGCGCGGGCACGGTCCCGGACGGTGGCCACCGTCCGGCACGTAGCGCACGATTGAGCAGCGGGCTCCCTATCGACGTGCTCCACCAAGGGCACATCGGACGCCAACTGGTCATTGATGGCGCAGAGTTGCGCCAACTTCATGTCCGCCGGTTCGGCGGCGGGGGGCCAGTGGTCGGGCAAGTCCACGAGGATCAGCCCTCCCCGCGACTGCGGCAGTTGGGGCACGCACAGGCCGGCCACCGGATCGGATAGTGGGCATCAAGCCACTGTTCCGTCACGTCGTCGGGGTCGATGGAGACGACCGTCGCGGCTTGACTGGCCCGGGGCGGGCCCTCGCCGGGGCGTTTGCGGTAGACCTTCATGGTCATCGTGTGCTTCATCGCATGCGCTTTCTGGCAGACCTAACAGCGCTCGGACCATGCCGTGCGCTGGCGTGATCACATGGGGTAATCACTCCCTCACAGCATTGCCTGGCGACCGTCAAGGGTCCACGCTGATCCGGAGACCAACGATTGCCTGGTCTCAGGAACACGATGGGGTGACGCAAAGTGGAACTACACGAAGACGACGACAAGTTGACGCCTCACGTCCTGATCGGCCGACACCTGCGGCGCGTTCGAGAGATGGCTGGGATCACACAGCGCGCCCTCGCTGAGCAGATCGGCTATCCGTACTCATACATCGCGCGCGTGGAGCGACATGAGCAGCTTCCCTCGGAGGCCCTGGCGGAAGCGCTGGACGTTCATCTACGCACCGGCGGCCTATTCTGCGATCTGTTGTCAATGTCAATGAACTCCCTGGTAGCGCCCTACTCGCAGGAGTTCGAAACGACGGAAGCGGAGGCGTTACGGATCGAGGTGTTCACCAGCAGCCTGATCCCGGGACTCCTCCAGACCGAGGACTACGCTCGCGAGGTACTGGCCGCCGGGCTTCCCCATGACCTGCTGGGTGAAATGGAAACGCGCGTGGCGTCTCGCATGGACCGACAGAAGGTCCTGTCGCGCGACGATCCGCCACTTTTCTGGTCGATCATGGACGAGAGCGCTCTGAAACGACCGACGACGAATCGGCGCGTCATGATCGAACAACTCGACCGTGTCATCGGCAGCGTAAGTGAGCGAGTGCGTGTCCAGATCTTGCCGTTCGGGCAAGCGTTCCATCCACTGATGAGCGGTAGCCTGACGTTGTTGACCAAGGCCAACGGCGTCACTCGGAGCCTTGTGGAAAGCTTCGGCACTGGGGTAGCGATCGACGTGCCGCGTCAAGTGATGGACCTGCAAGATCGATTTGACGTGGCCCGCTCTCAAGCGCTTCCCCCGCTGGAGTCTGTGGAGCTGATCCGCACCTATTTGAGGGAGTACAAAGGATGATGATTCCGGACACCTTGTGGGTGAAGTCTTCCTACAGCGGCATGGAGAACGCTTGTGTTGAGTGGGCTCCGATCCATGCGGCAACGAACGGCACTGTCCCCGTCCGCGACTCCAAGGACCCGCACGGCCCCGCCCTCGCTTTCACCACGTCGGCCTGGTCGGCGTTCCTCGCCGGGGTCAAGGCCGACGAGTTCGGCGTCTGAACCACCAACGCCAAGAGCCCCGCCACTCCCCGCTAAGGAGTGGCGGGGCCATCGTTCGGTATGGCCGCGGACCTCGCCGATATCCCGCATCGACGGACGCCACGCCCCCGCGACGTGGACACCCCAAAGATTCTGGAACGGCTCGCGAAAGAGATCCCATGAAGAACAACATCAGCCCGTCCCAGTGGCGGAAGTCCTCGTACTCCAACGGTGGCGGCAACTGCATCGAGTGGGCCCCTGCGCACGCGGCCACGATCGGTGTCGTCCCTGTCCGCGACTCCAAGGACCCCCACGGCCCCGCCCTCAGCTTCACCGCGCCCGCCTGGTCGGCGTTCCTCGCCGGGGTCAAGGCCGACGAGTTCGGCGTCTGAACCACCAACGCCAAGAGCCCCGCCACTCCCCGCTAAGGAGTGGCGGGGCCATCGTTCGGTATGGCCGCGGGCCTCCCCGCTATCCCGCATCGACGGACGCCACGCCCCCGCGACGTGGACACCCCACCGCGTACCGTCCCTCACGGGCTCGGCAGCACGCCCTCCGCACCCGTCACGAAGTCGACCGTGCGCCGGACCATGCCCTCATCGCGCAGGACTCGGGTGTGGCCCAGGTTCTCGACCTTGACCAGTTCGGCCCGCGGCCACGCGTTCACCAACGCCTCGCTGTCCGACACGGGGGATTCCGTGTCGTCTTCGTCATGGACGATCAGTAGTTCGCTCGAAAACCCGGGCGCCGCGGTCACCGGCTCGATGTCGTCGAACTTGACGCCCAACCATTCCTCCGCGCGCGCCCTGACCTCAGCGATCGTCTCCGGCGGGACCTGCATCACTTCCCTGGAGCGGCGCCACAGGGTCGTATAGCTGCTGATCGGGTTGAAGAACACGGCCTTGTTCACAGCGAGTCCGCGAGACATCGCATACGTGGTGGCGGCGGCGCCCAGCGAGTGGGCGACGACGGCGTGGATGGGGCCATATCGGTCGTTCGCGGCCTCGATCGCCTTGGCGAAGTGGATGACCGACGACTCCTTGCCCTCCGACTCGCCGTGGCCGGGCAGATCCACGATGACCGCCGTGCATCCCGCCCTCACGAGAGCGTCGGCCAGTACGGCGACGTGCCCGGCGTTGCCCGACCAGCCATGTACCAGCAGGACGCGGCGCTGGCCTTCGCCCCAGACGTAATGGACCACCTTGTTGCCATCGACTACCTCGGCCTCGGTTGAAGCCTGGTTGAGGATTTCCTTAGTCGCGCTGGGGCGCTGGGTGCGCATCGGCGTGAAGGCGAGCTGCCGCAGTTTTTCCGTCATGTCCATGTGTCGTGTGACTCCTCAGTACGCCGACCGGCCGACGAGCCGGACCCGTGTCCTATCGCGCTTCCCTCAGGTAGGCGGAGACCAGGCTCCGTACCTGTAGTGACTCCATGATGTCGAAGTGGCCTGCGCCTTCGATGAGTTCCATGTTCGCCTGCGGCCAGCCGGCGTGGAGGTCCTTGGCGTGCGCAGGTGGTACATACGCGTCGGCGGCTCCATGGATGATCAGCCCCGGCACGTTGATCGTCTTGACGACTTCCGCTGGCGAGTATGTGGCCCACACGTCCTTGCCGAAGCAGTTTCCGATCTGCCCGATCAACTCCTGGACCTGGTCGCCTTCCAGTGCGTGCAACTCGGCGAACTTCTCGACCAGGAACATCATGCTCGCAGGGGACGAAATCGATACCAGCGCCTTGGCGTTCAGTTCGCCGTGCCATGCCGACAGGGCCCACAACCCGCCCATGGAATGGCAGATCACCGCGTGCAGGTCAGCGATCCGGTCGTAGATGCCGCGCAGCAGGTCACGTATCTCGCCCGGATCGACCGCCGCCGCTCCAAGCGCCTCCCCGTGGCCGGCCACGTCGAACAGCACCACCCGATAGCCCTGCCCCAGCAGTTCATCGGCCATGGTGACCATGCTGCCCAGGTTGGCGTTGACGCCGTGCACAAGGAGTACGGTCGGTCCCTTGCCGCTCTGGAAGAACTTGTAGAACCTTCCGTTCACCTTGATGGTGTGCGAGCGGCACCGATTGAGGAATTCCTTGGCGAACGGGTCGTGCGGAAGCCTGGTGACCTTGCAGAACTCCCGTACGAGGTCGGGCATTGCCTCGGCGTGGCTCATGGTGCGTACCCTCCTAGTTCGACAGCGCGTTGAGGCAGTTGCGCGCACGGTCAGGGAGTACGTACTCCCCGTCCTTCACGATGCGTTCGTACAGGCGCTCCACGCGCTCGTAGTGGTCATCGAGGTTCTGGTCCAACAGGTGGTACTCGGACTTGTTGTAGATGCCGAACTGGAGGTCGGTCATGAGCCCGAACGGATCGATGGAATCCGCGCGCACGCTGGTGCCGAATACCGTCCGCAGGAATTCGTCAACGCTCTCATAGCCGAGCGTGGCGAGCAGGAATTCTATGGACGCCCACTTGCGCTTGGTCTGGTAGGCGCGCTCTTCGGGGTCAACGATGAAATCGAGTCCGCTGGCCATGCCGCGCGGGTAGTGGACCCGGTTGAAGCATCGTAGGTCGATGGTCAACCGGTCCTTCGACGTCATCGGCAAGGTGCCGTCCGCGTGCGCGCGGTAGTTGTCAAAGACCAGTGCGTCTCCCACCCGAGAGTCGCAGTAGTACCCAGGGGACGGCGTGTCCGCGTAGCGCTTCTCCCAGTATTTGGCCATGAGGAAGTCGCGCACGGTGGGCAGGTCGAGTTCGGACAGCTTGCCTTCCAAGAAGAGGTGCAGGGCCTTGTCAACCGCCGCCTTCTCCTCGCCGTCCAGGCCGTACTCCAGCATTTTCTCGTAGACGTATTGCAGGTTCGGTGCCTCGACTTCGGCTTCCTCGAAGATGACGAAGGGCTGTCGGTCGAGGGGGGTGGGGGTCAGCGCGGTGTGGAAGCTGCGGTACTCGGTGGGGAAGCCGAGCTGCTTTTTCACCAGGGACGGGATTTGCAGCGCGATGCTGCTGGCCGCGTGGGTGCCGTATGGCCGCTTTTCGGCGGGCACGATGAAGGCGTTGACCACCGCCGTCTCAACTTCGGGAAAGTGCTCCTGCACGATGTCCTGGTTCAGGTCGTAGAAGCGCTTGGCCGACGGCACGAACAGGACGCAGTTCTCGAACATGGTGGAGACGGGGAAGTAGGCACCGAGTGAGGCCTCGGCGAAGCTTCCTTGGATGATGGCCTGGCACCGTAGTTGGCGAGCCAGGTTCTCGGCGAGATCGGCGTCCAGGTTCATCGGGACGACCTGGGTGGGCTGCACCTCGGGCACAAAGCGGCTCGGGTTGAGTGTCCGGCTCGGTGGCAGCCGGGATTCCATCTCGCCCTGGTCCACCGGGTACTTGTCGAGAACGGGGGCCAGCTGCTGGGCGTGCGCGGCAGCGGATGTGTGCAGGAAAGTGCCGGTCTTTTGGTAGGTGCCCGTCACCGGGGTCTCGTCTTCGACGGTTGCGTTGCTCATGGCGGTCTACTCACCTCTCCACTGGGTACGCCGCATTGATGCAGTCCACGTACTGTTGAACGAATTGCTCATCGACCGGCGGAGACGGATAGTCGGCTCGCCCGAATACGCCCTCACCCACGGGAAGCGCCGCGAACATATCCACCAGGCCCTCCTCCGTAAGGTCATCCACCAAGGCCGCGATGCGCGCCAGTGGACTCGTCGGATGGGCGTCGGCGTAGGCAAGTGCCTGCTGTCGCCATGTGTCGAACGGCACGATCTGTGCCCCGCCACTGGCGGCCCCGACCAGGCCGAAAAAGGTGTCGAAGGCCGGCGCCTGCGCGTTGACGAAGTCGTAGTCCTTGCCGATACGCGCCAGGTCGTCGGTCATCGCCTTGGCAACGCTCTGGCACAGGTAGTCCACCGGCAGCACGGCCGTGAGGTCGGCGTTCAGCGACGGGAAACTTCCCATGGCGATGCCGCCGACGATCAGATTGTGGAAGAAGTCGCCGCGATCGAGTCGGAAGTGGCCCGTACGGGTCGAGGCCGCCACGAACGGCAGCCGGTATACCGACGCCTTGGCGCCGCGCCAGCGCGCCGCCGCCACCATGTGCTCCGCCTGCCACTTGGAGGTGATGTAGCCGTATTCCCGGGCGTCCTCGGTGACCTCGTACCCCAGGTACTTGGGGAGCGTGGCGAAGGTCGAGATGAGGTGGACGGCCTTGCCGCGGCCCCGTGCGGCCAGGCGCAGGGCCTCGTGCGTGCTGATCACGTTGGGGCCGATGTAGTCCTCCAGCGGGCGCATCCAGTCCACGAGGGCCCCGGAGTGGCAGATGGCGTCCACCTGGTCCGCCAACTCGTCGAAGGCATCCTCGTCGAGCCCGAACAGGGGGCGGGTCAAGTCGCCCACGACCGGGTTGAGCAGCGGCGCGTACTCCTCCTTCCACAGGCCGTAGCCGTCGAGCGTGGTGGTCAGGCGCCGCATGGCCTGGCCTGGGTCCTCCGCTCGTACCAGGCAGTAGGCGATGACGCCCGACTCCAGCAGCTCGTGCAGCAAGAAGGCGCCGACGAATCCGGTCGCGCCCGTGACGAAGATCGACTCGGGGCGCGCCAAGGCCCCATCGGCGTTGTCGAATCGCAGGTCGGGGTGGAGCAGCCCCTTGTGAGCCAGCGACATGTCCAGGCCCGAGGTGTCGAGGGCCATGGCTGGGGTATCGACCGCCGTGGCCGGTGCTGGCGCCGGTTTGGGCGCCTGTTCGGCCGGCGCGTCCACTCCTGCTTCGACGAGCCTGGCCAGCAGGAAATCGGCGAGCGCCTTGAGGTGCGGGTGATCGAAGGCGATCTTGGCGGGCAGTGCGAGTCCGGTCAGGTCCGCCAACTGGTTACGCATCAAGACCGCGGTCAGCGAGTCGATGCCGATGTCCTGGAGCGGCAGGCTGACATCCACGTCATCCGGTGAGGAGAACCCGAGGGTCTTCGACACCTGGTCCCGTACCGCGTGCAGCACCACGGCCGCGTACTCATCGGGCGCGGCCTCGCCAAGCAGCTTGCGTAGATCCGTGGCCGCCGAGCCGCCGGCGGAGCGCCCGGCTGCGGTGCTGGTGGCCAGCGCGCGAAGCAGCGGCGGTAGGCCGCCCCGCTCCTCGTAGTAGTGCTGTGCGCGGCTCACGTCCAAGGCGGCGGACATGGTCAGCGCGCGGCCACTGGTGACCGCCAGTTCGAACAGTTCCAGTCCTTCTTCCGGCGCGAGCCGGTCCAGGCCGAGTTGGGCGAAGCGGAGGCGGTCGATGTCGCTGAGTCCGGCCACCATGCCCTCGCCCTCCCAGGGGCCGTACGCCACCGAGGTGGCCGGCAGCCCCTTGGCGCGGCGCAGGTGCGCCAGTGCGTCGAGGAAGGCGTTGGCGGCTGCGTAGTTGCCCTGGCCCGGTGCGCCCATGACGCTCGCTATGGAGGAGAACATCACGAAGAAGTCCAACTCTGCGCCCTGGGAGAGTTGGTGCAGGTTCCAGGCGCCGTCCAGCTTGGGCAAGAAGACCCCGTCGCACCGCTGCGGCGTCAAGGTGGTCAGGGCGCCGTCGTCAAGAACGCCGGCCGCGTGGACGACACCGCGCAGCGGCCGGTCCGCACCGAACATGGCCATGATCGACGTGACACTGTCGAGGTCCGCCACGTCGCAGGCCACCACGGTGGCTGTCGCGCCCAGTTCGGCCAACTCGTCCACGACCACCTGAGCACCGGGCGTTTCCATGCCGCGACGCGAGGCCAACACCAGGTCACGCACGCCGTGGGTGCTGGCCAGATAGGTGGCCACGCGCCGGCCGAGGTCACCGAGACCGCCGGAGACCAGCACCGCGCCGTCCGGCGTAATGAACCGCTGCTGCTCCGAGGGGACCAGCACGACCTTGCCCACGTGCCGCGCCCCGGCCATGAAGCGCAGCGCGTCGGACGTGTGCGTCATGGGGAAGGTGCGCAGCGGCAGGGGCCGCAGCTTGCCCTCGCCCAGTAGGCCCGCGATGGAGACCAGCATCGTGTGGATGAGGTCGGGGCCGGCCTCGGGCAGGTTGTAGACGGTGTAGGTCACGCCCGGGTGGTTCTCGTCGATCCAGGACTGATCCCGTAGATCGATCTTGCCCATCTCCAGGAATCGGCCGCCGTCGCCCAGCATGCCAAGGCTCGCGTCGATGAACTCGGTCGCCAGCGAGTTCAGTACGACGTCGAAGCGCCCGCTGGGCAGGCTCGGGCCGAAATGTTTGACGAAGCCCAGGTCACGAGAGGATGCAAGGTGGTCGTCGGCCAGGCCCGCTTCCCGCAGCGCCCACCACTTCGGCTCGCTGGCGGTGCCGTAGACCTCGGCGCCGTGCAGCTGGGCCAGTTGCACGGCCGCCATGCCCACACCGCCGGCAGCGGCGTGGACCAGTACGCGCTCACCCGGCTGTAGGGCACCTAGTTCATGCAGGCCGTACCAGGCCGTGAGGAACGTCATGGGGACGGTGGCGGCCTCCTCGAAGTCGAGGTTGTCCGGGATGCGCACCACGCGGCGTGCGTCGATGACGACCTCGGAGGCGAAGGAGCCACGGGCCAGTCCGAAGACCCGGTCGCCGACCTTCGCATGCTTGACGTCGGCCCCCGCCTCGGTGACGACACCGGCGAACTCAAGGCCGAATGCCGGGATCTCCACCATGCCCAGGGCGTTGAGTACGTCGAGGAAGTTCACACCGGTGGCCTTCACCTCGGCGCGGATCTCCCCCGCGGCCACCGCCACCTCCCGCATGGCCGTGACCCGCAAGGGCTCGTCCAGGCGTCCCTTGGCGGCGATCTCCAACTGCCACTTGCCCTCGGTGGGAAGCGCCACGTCCTTGGCCGAGCCGACCCGCAGAAGCTGCGGTACGAGCACGTCGCCGTAGCGCAGGGCGCACTCGGGTTCGGCTTCCAGCATCAGCGCCGTGGCGATGGCCTTGCGGTCCGCCGCCGCATCGCCGAGGTCGATGAGGCGCAGGGCCAGTTCGGGGTGTTCGTTGCGGGCGGTACGCATCAGGCCCCATAGGGGTCCTGCGCCGAGCCCGGTGACCGGGTCGTCGGCGCTCGTGCCCACCGCCTGCCGGGTGATCCACACCAGGGGGACCCGGAACTCGGTCTTGATCGCTTCTTGGAGTTGGGTGAGCGCCTTGGCGGTGAAGTCGTGCGCCTGGGACCGTACGTCCGCATCCGAGTCCCACAGGCACATCAGCCCGTCCAGGTCCTCGGCGTCTTCGAGGTCCGTGATCTTGATGACCTGGACACCGGCCTTGGTCAGGGCGGTCTTCACCTCCCGCGCCCATGTCACGTCGCCGGCCGGGCAGAGCATGCCCCAGGAGCCGCCGATTTCGATGTCGGCAGTGTGGGCAGTGGTGCCGGGGTTGCCGGTGTTGGCAGTGTTGGCAGTGTTGGCAGTGTCAACAATGTGCACCGGTCGCCAGTTGACGTCGAACTGGAAGCGCTCCACGCCGGCCGCGGCCAGGCGGCGCAACACCGCCCGGTCCACGCGCCGCGCGTGCAGGCGGTGCAGCCGGCCGACGTTGGTTCCCTCGGCGTTGTAGATGTCGAGCGAGGCCCAGAACTCACCGTCGCCGAGTTCGAAGTCGGCGACGCGTACCCAGATCTCCGACAGGCCCTTCTCGCGTAGCGTCAGGCGCTCGGCCTCGAACGGCACGAACAGATCGTCGCCGGTCGTGTTCTGTAGCCGCTGGGTCAGCAGCAGGGAGTGCATGGCCGAGTCGAGCAGGGCCGGGTGCAGGCCGTAGTGGCTGGCGGACTGCTCCGCGCTCTCCGGCAGCGCTGCCTTGGCCCATACCTCGTCCCCGATGTGCCAAGCCTCCTTGATGCCCTGGAAGGTCGGCCCGTAGCCGTAGCCGAGTGCGGCCAGGTCGCGGTACAGGGCGGACGCGTCGATGGGTTCGGCGCCGCTGGGCGGCAGGGTGACGTCGGCGGCGGGCTCGGTGTGCGCCGGTATGAGCTGGCCCTGCGCGTGCAGTTGCCAGCCGCCGTCCTGGCCCTCCGGAGAGCTGTAGACATGGACCGGGCGGGCGTCGCCGACCGCCGCGCTGACCGTGACCTGAAGCCGGACCGGCAGGTCCGCGGCGAGCACCAGGGGCGCGAGGATGACGACGTCCGCCAGGTCACACTCGCCAGCGCCGCTGGCGCCCCCCGCGGCGCTCATGGCCTCGAAGAACGCGGTGCCCGGCATGAGCACGGCGTCCATGACCTTGTGCTCTTGCACCCAGCTCGGTTCCTGGGCCCCCACCACGTTGGTAAACACGGACATCTCGGTGCCGGCGACGTCCATGCCACCGCCGAGGAGTAGGTGGTGGGTGTCGTTGAGGCCGGCACCGATCGTCCGCGAGACGGGCGGGTCGAACCAAAAGCGCTCGCGCTGGAAGGCGTAGGTCGGCAGGGCGATCCGTTCGCCACCGAAGGGCGCGAAGTAGCCCCGCCAGTCGATCGACACCTCGCGTACGTGCAACTCGGCGAGGCTACGCACCATGACCGAGGCGCCGTTCTTGGCCTTGGTCAGCGACGGCAGCCAGGCAATCGGCCCCTGGTCGGTCAGGCATGCCGCGCCCATGCCGGACAGGACCGGCTGCGGGCCCAGCTCCAAGAAGATGTTCGCGCCCTGCTGGTGCATGGTGCGCATGCCGTCGCTGAAGCGCACGGCGCCGCGTGTTTGGCGCACCCAGTAGTCGGGTCGCTCCAGCTCGCCCGGCCTGGCCAGCTCACCGGTCAGGCCGCTGACCAGTGCGAGCTTGGGCGGGTTGAAGCGTACGGTGGCGGCCACGGCCTGGAATGCGGCCAGCATGCCGTCCATGTGGTGCGAGTGGAAGGCGTGGGAGACCGTCAGTTCCTTGGCCTTGTGGCCGCGCTCCACGAAGTGGGCCGCCACCGCCTGCACCGCGTCGGTGTCACCGGACACGACGGTTTGTGTCGGCGTGTTGAAGCCGGCGATGTGGATCGTGCCGGTACGGCCCAGGGCCTCGATGGCCGCTTCCGCCTCCTCGCCGCTGCATTCCAGCGAGGCCATCGCGCCACTGCCGGGTAGGGCCCGCATCAACCGGCCGCGCGCTGCCACCAGGCGGCAGGCGTCGGGCAGGTCGAACACTCCCGCCGCATGGGCGGCGGCGTACTCACCGATGCTGTGGCCGAGCAGCAGCTCCGGCCGCACGCCCCAGCTCTCCCACAGCCGCCACAGCGCCACCTCAAGCGCGAACAGGGCAGGTTGGGTGAAGTCGGTGCGGTGGAGCAAGGTGGCGTCGGCGCTGTCGGGCTCGGCCCACATGACGTCGAGCAGGGGCCTTTCCAGCTCGGTGAAGTGGGCCGCGATCTCGTCAAGCGCAGCACGGAAGACGGGATAGACGTCGTACACGTCCTTGCCCATGCCCGGCAGCTGGCTGCCCTGGCCGGTGAACAGGGCGGCCAGGCGGGAGTCCCCGTCGAGGTCTGCGGTACGTACCGCGTCGCTCGGAAGTTCGCCGGTGCGGGCGAAGGAGGCCAAGTGGTCGAGGAGTTCGGCCTTGTTCTTGGCCATCAGGACAAGGCGCCTGCGGAAGTGGCTGCGGGTGGTCGCCAGGGAGCGGGCCACATCGCCGATGCGGTCGTGGATGTTCATGCCCAGGTGCAGGTGCAGGTTCTCCGCCTGCTCCCGCAGGGCGGTATCGGTGTAGCCGGACACCAGGAACGGCACCGCGGGCGGCAGCGGGGCCAGCGCCCTCGCGTCGGCCGCATCGGCCGCGGGCTTCGGCGGCTCCTCGACGATGACGTGTGCGTTGGTACCGCCGATACCGAACGAGCTGACGCCGGCGCGGCGCGGGATGTCCTTCGCCGGCCAGGCACGCTCCTCTTGCACCAGCGCCATCCCGGCGCCCTTCCAGTCCACCGCCGGGGTGGGTTCCGTGACGTGCAGGGTGCGGGGTAGCAGGTCGTGCTGCATGGCGAGCACGACCTTCATCACCCCGGCCAGGCCGGCAGCCGCCTGGGTGTGGCCCACGTTGGACTTGGCCGAACCGACCCACAGGGGCTCCGCCTGCGGCTGCGGGCGGCTGCCGCCGAAGATCTCCGCGAGGGCCGTGCCCTCGATGGGGTCGCCCAGCTTGGTGCCGGTGCCGTGGGCCTCCAGGTAGTCGATGTCGCCGGGCTGGAGCCCCGATGCGGCGAGTGCCGCGCGAATGACGCGTTGCTGGGCGGGGCCGCTGGGCGTGGTCAGGCTGGCGCTGTGGCCGTCGTGGTTGACGGCGGTGCCGCGCAGCACGGCCACGATGGGGTCGCCGTCTCGTTGCGCGTCGGACAGCCGCTTGAGCACGACGGCGGCGGAGCCCTCGCTCCAGCCGGTGCCATCGGTGTCGGACGAGAAGGACCGGCAGCGGCCGTCCGCCGACATGCCCCGCAGCCGGCTGAACTCCACGTGCAGTTCGGGCGAGAGCATCAGGCTGATGCCCGCCGACACCGCCATGTCGCACTCGCCGTTACGCAGCGCGTTGCAGGCCAGATGGGTGGTCACCAGCGAGGACGAACACGCCGTGTCCAGGGTCAGCGTGGGCCCTTGCAGACCAAACACATAGGACACCCGGCCGGACATGGTGCCACCGGCGGAACCCGGGCCCACATATCCGTCCAGGTCGGACAGTCCGCCGGCGAGGGTGAGACCGTATTCGTGGTACGCGGAGGTCTTGCCGACGCCGATGAACGCGCCCGTTTGGCTGCCGCGCAGTTGCTCCACGGTGTAGCCGGCGCGCTCGAACGCCTCCCACGTGGTTTCCAACGCCATGCGCTGCATCGGGTCGAGCGACCGTGCCTCGCGGGGCGAGATGCCGAAGAAGGGGGCGTCGAACAGGTCGATGGGGGTGACGAAGCCGCCTCGGTTGCAGTACGACTTGCCGGTCGCCTCCGGGTCCGGGTCGTACAGCGCGGCGGCGTCCCAGCGATCCGCCGGTACGTCCACGATCCCATCGCCGCCGCGTGCCAGCAACTCCCAGAACTCTTCCGGAGAGTTGGCGTCTCCGGGCAGCCGGCAGGCCATGGAGATGATGGCGATGGGCTCATCGTGGCTGGCGGGGCGGCGCGCGGGAACGATGGCGGGGCTGGTGGTGTCGCCGCCGGCCAGGTAGGCCGCAAGGGCCCTGACGGTGAAGTGCTCGAACAGCTTGGGCCCTGATATGGGGCGTCCCAGCAACTCTTCGAGCTGGGTTTGTACGCGCACGACCCGCAGTGAGGTGCCGCCGATTTCGAAGAAGTTCTCGTTGATGCCGATCCGGTCGTGGCCCAGCACATCCGTCCACACGGCCACGATGTCGCGTTCGAGTTCGGTGGCCGGCTTGGCCGTGGGGGTGAGCTCCGCCACGGGGTCCGGCAGCGCCTTGCGGTCGATCTTGCCGTTGGGGGTCAGCGGCAACGCGTCCAGCTCCACGATGAAGGCGGGCACCATATAGTCCGGTATGCGCCCGGCTAGCCAGGGGCGCAGCACCCGGCCGAGGTGGACCTTGGACGGTTCGCCCACGGCGGGCACGTTCGCGTACGGGGCGAGTGCGTCGCGCGCCATGGCCTCCGCGGGGCGCAGGCCCAGATCCGGGGTCTGACCCGGGTGCCAGAACAGGGCGTCGAAGCTCCACTTGTCGCCGGAGCGGCTGGGCAGCAGGGCCAGCTCCACGCCGGCCTCGCTCGCACGGTCTGCCAGGTCCTGTGGATCGACCCACGACGCGGGCGCCTGCGGGGCGTCGTCCAAGGCGGCCGAGATACGGCGGTGCACCTCGCCCAGCCGGCCGTTGGGAATGTCGGTCAGGCGCAGGGGCCGATCGCTGTGCGTGCTCAACGTCTCGCGCAGCCACGCCATGTCGAGTTGGTCCTCGCGCCAGTTCTTCTCGGTGGTCGGCGCCGGGGCGGGGGTCTGGTCGCCCGCACCGATATGGAGCGTGACGTCGAAGCGGTAGCGCGTCATCTCGTTGACGTAGTGGCCATCACGCAAGGTGATATCGACGCGGTTGATGCGGGGGAAGAGGCTGGGCAGGTTGGCGAAGTAGTCGGGGGCAACCACCAATTCGCGCTCTGAGCGCATCGCTCGCTTCGCGTGGCGGGCCAGTTCCTCGTCGGATATGTCGCCGTTGCCGCGGAAGTGCGTCACGTCGGCGTGGAAGACGTTCAGCAGCGATAGATCGCGTACGTCACCGATGAACACGCGGCCTGTATCGACCGCCTTGGTCGCCCATTCCAGTACCGAGGTCAGATAGTCAACGGTGGGGAAGTATTGGGCCACCGAATTGATGACGATGGTGTCGAAGGCGCCTTCGGCCACCTCGGGCAGATCATGGGCCGAGCGATGTTCGCAGGTCACATGCGGCAGGGAGGTGAGGTGTGCGCGGGTGACTGCCACGGCTTGTTCGGAGGCGTCTACCGCGTGGTAAGTGGTGCAGTGCGGCGCGAGGCTGAACAACATCAGACCGCTGCCGAACCCGATTTCGAACACGTTGTGCGGCGCGTACGACAAGATGCGGCGCACGGAACTCGACTGCCAGTCGCGCATTTCGGCAGCGGAGAAGGGCTGCCCGTCGTAACTGTTGCGCCATCCCACCACATTGAACTCTGGGTCCGCGGCCTCGGTCTCATAGGCAAGATTCCAGGCCCCCGCCCACTGCGCCACGGCCGCGCTCTGGTCGGCCTGGCCTTGACCCGAATCGGTGGCTGGTGCGGCGTCGCGTACGCAGTAGGCGACCAACTGCTCGTCATGGCCGACCACCACCGCGCGGCTCACGTCCTCGTGACTGAGGATGGCCGATTCGATATCGCCCAACTCGATGCGGCGGCCCCGCAGTTTGACCTGCCGGTCGTTGCGTCCGAGCAGGCTCAGCTTGCCGGGTTCGACATAGCGGGCCAGATCGCCGGTGCGGTAGAGCATGCCGTCGTGGAAGGGGTTGGCCACGAAACGCAGTCGGGTCTGCTCGGGGTCGTTGTGGTAACCGCGCGCCACTCCGGCGCCCCCGATGCACAACTCGCCTATGAAGCCGGGCAGCACTGGCGATAGCTCGTCGTCGAGTACGTAGAGCTGGGTATTGGCGATCGGATCGCCGATGACGATATCGCCGCCCTCTCGCACCTGCCAGATGCTCGACCATACGGTGGTCTCTGTCGGGCCGTACATGTTCCACACCGAGTCACCGACCGCGAGCAGCCGGTCCGCCAGGTGCCGGGGCAACGCTTCGCCCCCGCAGAGGACCTTCGACAGCCTGGGCGTGCCCTGCCAGCCTGAGTCGAGGAGCAACTGCCAGGTGGCGGGGGTGCCCTGCATCATGGTGATCGCGTGCCGCTCCAGGAGCGCGAGCAGCGCTTTGGCGTCGATGACCTCATGGGCCTGGGCGATGACCGTGGTCGCGCCGCACAGCAGCGGCAAGAACAGCTCAAGGACCGCGATATCGAAGGAAACGGTGGTGACCGCAAGAAGCCGGTCCGTGCCATCGCAACCCGGCTGCCGCTCCATCGAGGACAGGAAGTTGCACAACGCACCGTGACGGATCTCGACGCCCTTGGGGTGGCCGGTCGAACCAGAGGTGTAGATGACGTACGCCAAATCGTCGGCGGACACCGCAACCTCGGGATTGTCGCCGTGCGCGTCGGAGTGCGCCGGCACCTCGTTAACGCTCAAGCAGCGAGTGGCCCAGGTCGAAAGGCTGGCGGGGGGCGCGGCGGGCGTGACGATCAGCTTGAGATCGGCAACGTCGTTCATCAAGCGGATGCGGGCGGCCGGATAGGTCGGATCGATCGGCACATAGGCCGCGCCCGTCTTCAGGACCGCCAGCAAGGCCACGACCAAGTCAATGGACCGATCCAGCGCTACCCCGATCAAGTCGCCGCGACCGACGCCGCGATCAATCAGGACATGGGCGAGACGGTTGGCCTGGGAATTGAGTGCTTGATACGTCAGTGTGGAGTCCGCGCACACCAACGCGGTGCGCGCAGCATGGGTGTGGGCGGCGTCTTCGAAGCGGCGATGCAGGCAATGCCCCAAGAGGGCTGCGTCTGCGGTGGCGTCGAAATCCCCGATCAGAGCCCGGCGTTCGGGGGCCGCGATGGCGTCCACGGAAGTCGGCTGCCGGTCTTCCATAGAGGGCAGTCGCTCACACCAGGTGCCGAATTGGTCTGCCAGTTGAGCGACGTCCTGACGGGAGATGCGCGTCGCGTCATAGCGGAGCACCACCGTTTCGGCGTCGTCCTGAACGTCGAGTTCCAGCCGTGGCCCGTGGCCGGTGCCGGACGATGGGTGTGCCGTATCGGTAAGGGTCTGGCCGCCCCAGGTGATCAACACATCCGGCGTCAGGGCGCCGTCGTCCCAAAGGCGTCGGAGAACGTCATCGCGACCGATGGCATCGCGGCGAAGCCACCCGCGCCCCAGACCGAGCATGAACTCCCGACCGAGGGCCCGAATGTTTTCCGCAATGGTCTTACCGTCGTCGATATGAGCCAAGAGGGGAAGCCAGGAGGCGAATAGGTCCTGATAGTCCGCGTCGATGTCATCGCGAGGTGCAGCCATCGCGAGGTGGATGTCCTGCTTGCCGGTCGCCCGACTGAGGAATACGGCCAAGGCGCCGGCCAGATAGGCAGCAAAGGACGCCTTGTCGCCCTCTTGGCCCGCTGGGGCCGTCGGGCGGACCTGAACGGTGACGGGCGAGGTGTCCTGTTCTTCCCCGGGCTTGGGCGGCGGATAGGGAAGGCGGTACGGGTCGCTGCCCGCGATCAAGCGCTCGCGCCAGTGGGTGCCTGCCTTGGATGCCTTGACGCCTGCCTCGGTGAGGCGGGCCGCGATCGCGTCGGCGGGGGTGGTCAGCGTCATGCCGGGCGCGATGCCGCCGGTGGACGCGAGGTCACCGCCGGTGAGCGGATCGCCTTCCAAGGTGCTCAGGCGGGTCAGATAGATGGTGTCGGAGGCCGTGGTGATCTGCGCACCGGACGCGTCGTCACAGGAGACGACCGTGCCGGGAGCGACGTCGCATGCCGTGGCGTCATCGGCCGCGGCACTGCCGGTCGTTACGTTGCCTGCCACGGCACCCGCTGCCACCGCGCCTGCTGTCGCGGCGTTGCCGATGCGGGCTTCGCGGACGGCGAAGAAGCGGCCGTTGACACACACCTTGGGCCACACCAGGGGGCTACCGAAGGGGCCGTAGTCCGTGGCGCGGATCTGGGCGATGATGCGCTCGGCACCCTGCCGCCAGTCGATCAGTCCTTCGGCGGCGAACTGGGTGTGTCGCGAGAAGTAGCGGCGCGTCGTGAGGTCTTGGGGCGTCGCCGTCTCGCGGCCTGCTGCGATCTCCTCCATCAGCTCGGCCACACTGGAGATGGCCGCCTCGTCGCATTTCAAGCCCAGCGACAGGGCCGTCTCAGTGGGCTCGATGCGTACCGGGACGCGCTTGAGGATGTCGCCACCATCGACCAGCCTGCCCATCCGATGCCACGTGATGGCGTACTCGCTCGCACCATCGGCGATGGCCCAAGACGGCGCGTGCAGGCCCGAATACTCGGGCAGCGGACCGTAGTGGTAGTTGACACCTGCGCGCCGCGCGCAATCCAGCAACGCGTCAGGTACGAGTGCATAGTTGCCGACGCTTAACAGCACGTCGCAGGTCAGTTCCGGCGCACGGGCGACGGCCTCGCCGAGTTCATGGTGGGCGATTCCTGCCTTGGTCGCCCAAGAACGTGCCACGGAGTCACCGGTCACCACCGCCCTAATCCGGTGCCCCTTCGATAGGAGAATGTCGCCGCAACGCGCGAGCACACTCCCACTACCGATCAAGATGGAATTCAAAGAAGTCATCGCCCCGTCTCCCCGAGTTCATCTCTCATGCGTTCGTTCAACGCGCATCTATTCCGCGGTAATGGCAGCGCCTACCGCTTCAACTCGCGCGACGTCGAGGGGTAGTTGAGCCGACCTGGCCCGTGTCACATCAGGTGCATATCGTGCCGCATCGCGGCCCGCGAGTACCGGCATCGAGATCAAAACGGGGCGTCCGCCGCCCCCGCGCCCATTTCAGAGTCCCCCCAGACCCAGCACCGATTCCTACCTACTCAACAGCCCCATCGACAGCCATAGACCAACGGCCTGCGCCGCCAAGGCCGAAGTACGAAGTACGGGATGCGCTGCATGTGCGGCATCCGCCGGTGCACGCTGGACGTTCACCATGCTCAGCATGTGGGTGGCCCACCGCAAGGCACGATACGTAGATTATTTCGTAGACCTCAAGTGATTGTCATCACATGCGCGAGTCATATGCACAAGCGTCATCATCATCCGACACAAGCGCCATCGCCCTCATCACCGAACCGCGCTGCCTGGCATTGACTGCCTGCCT
The DNA here is from genome assembly GCF_014203645.1 of Streptomyces zagrosensis. Taxonomy (GTDB): domain Bacteria; phylum Actinomycetota; class Actinomycetes; order Streptomycetales; family Streptomycetaceae; genus Streptomyces; species Streptomyces zagrosensis. The sequence goes on from NZ_JACHJL010000029.1 coordinate 31,810, forward strand.
GTTGGTGCCGGAGACTCACCCTGCGTCAAACGCCGGTAGGCCATATGAGGTCCCCCAGATGACTCGAAGTAGCCGCTGTAGCTCCGCACTTGATGGTATGTCACCTGGCTGCGACAGCCCAGCGCCTGCGGTCCTTATGCGGCGGCATGGGGACTTAGGGAGGTGGAGATGACCGCGGCCGTAGTGGGCGCCTGAGTCGCCTACTCGCACCGAATGCCGTTTATTAAGGCCCAGTTCACATCGGCGCCTACTGTTGCCGAACTCGTCCGGCTCTACCAGCTCACCATGCCACCACCGAGTTATTCCCACGAACGCGACCCACCCATCCTGATGAGGGGATCGGCCCATGTCCGACGATTCGGTCGAGCCGCAGCGCAAGCGCGACGCAGCGGACCGATCTCGCGTCTTTGTGCTCTGTAGCGGCGCCAGTTTTCTGGCGTTTCTCGACCTCTCCATCATCAGCATCGCCTTTCCCGATATTCTCAATGACTTTCCGCACACCACGCTCAACAACATGACGTGGGTCGTCAGCGGCTATGCGGTCATGTTGGCCGCCACGCTGGCCTGCGCCGGCCGGGTCGCGGACAGCGTCGGCCGGCGGGCCGTCTTTCTCTGGTCACTCGCCGGCTTTTCGATCGCCTCACTCGTGTGCGCGGTGGCACCGTCCGTCTGGTGGCTCATTGCCGCGCGATTCGTCCAGGGGGTGGCGGCAGGTGGCATGATTCCCGCCGCACTGGGATTGATTTTGGCGACGACACCCCGCGAGCACATTCCGCGTGCGGTAGGCGCCTGGTCCGCGGTGGCGGGATTCTCGGCCGTGATCGGACCGGCGGTAGGGGGGCTACTCCTGCGCGCCTTCGGATGGCGATCGGTGTTTTACATCAACCTGCCCTTGTGTACCGCGCTGTTGATTGGCGGCCTGCTGGCCCTGCCGAGGCACCTGCGTGGTTCCGGTGAGCGGTTGCCTGATCCGGTGGGCAGCGCCGCCCTCGCCTTGGGCATCGCCGGTGTCGTCAGTGCGCTCACCGAGGGAGACGCATGGGGCTGGGGGGATGCCCGAACGATCGGGCTTGGCGTCGTCGGCATCGCGCTGATCGTCGGCACCGTCCTGCGTTCGCGTACGCACCAGGCTCCGGCCATCGACATCGCGGTCTGGCGCAGCCCCGTCTACAAGATCGCCAACCTCGGCCTCGGCATGCTCAACATGACGATGTTCGCCTGGATGCTGGCCGCCCCGTTGTTCGCCGCATCCGTGTGGCATTGGTCGGTCCTGGAAACGGCCGGTGCGCTGAGCATCGGTGCCGTCTCCTCGATGGTCGGCTCGCTGTCGGCTGGCCGCGTCACCGCCCCGGCGGCCCAGGTGAAGGTGGCGGTGTTGGGCTCCCTGCTCTTCGCGGGCAGCAACGCGATCTGGGCCTCCGACCTGTTCGGCGCAGAACCGAACTTCTGGGGCGGGTGGCTCCCTGCCTCACTGCTCGGCGGCGGGGGCCTGGGCCTGGCGATTACCTGCCTTTCCACCTTGGCGGCCAAGACAGTGCCGCCCGTCGCGTTCGCCAGCGGGCTCGGCATGACCTTGACGGTTCGTCAGGTGGGTGGCGCGGTCGGCGTCGCCGGACTGGCCTCGATCATGGCATCGAGCGCGGTGCCCGAAAGCGTCTCGTCCTTCCACCACGTGTACGCCGTCGCGATGGACATCAACATCCTGTGCGCCCTGATCGTCAGCGTACTGCTGCTCACACTCCGACCGTCGGCAACACCTGACGTAGCACTGCCCGGGACTTCCGCCCCCGCTCCCGCCGACCGGCACGCCCGTGGTGAGGGAGCCTCCGGGTGACCGGAAGCTGACGCTGAGCTGAGCTGAGCCACCGTACGGCAGTGCTACGCCCCTACCCCGAGCCCGCCCCGGGTCCGCGTCCTCAACCGGCGCGAACGACCGGGCGATCGTGCGCGGCGACCCATGTCCGTGCGCGATCGCCCAGGTCGATCACCTCTTACGTACAACCGTCAGGTGCTACGTAAAACCGTCAGGTCTTACGTGAAAACGTCAGGCGCCCGGCACGCGGATCAGCAGCGCGTCGCCCTGACCGCCGCCGCCACACAGCGCCGCCGCGCCGAGGCCGCCACCGCGGCGGCGCAGCTCGTAGGCCAGGTGCACGATGATCCGGGCGCCTGAGGCGCCGATCGGATGGCCGAGCGCGATCGCTCCGCCATCGACATTGACGATGTCCGGGCTGATGCCCAGCTTCTCGGTGGCCACGATGCCGACCGCGGAGAACGCCTCGTTGATCTCCACCAGGTCCAGGTCGCTGACCTCAAGCTTGGCCTTGGCCAGCGCCGCCTTGATCGCATTCGACGGCTGCTCATGCAGGCTCCCGTCCGGACCTGCCACCACGCCGTGCGCGCCGATCTCCGCGATCCAGGACAGGCCCAGCTCCTCGGCCTTGGCCTTGCTCGCCACGACCACCGCTGCGGCGCCATCGGAGATCTGCGAGGCCGAACCGGCAGTGATGGTGCCGTCTTTGCGGTACGCGGGGCGCAGCTTCGCCAAAACCTCCACCGTGGTGTCGGGACGCACGCCCTCGTCGGTGTCGAACACCACCGGGTCACCCTTGCGCTGCGGGATGGTCACCGGCACCAGTTCCTCGGCGAACCGCCCCTCGGCCGCCGCGGCGGCTACCCGCTGGTGCGACGCGGCGGCGAACGCGTCCTGCTTCTCGCGGGTCAGCCCCTCGTAGCGGCTGTTGTACTTCTCGGTCGAGTCACCCATGCCCAACTGGTCGAACGGGCAGAACAAGCCGTCGTAGACCATGTGGTCGGTCAGGGGGACCTCACCGTGCTTGAAGCCCGCACGCGACTTGGTCAAGAGGTGCGGTGCCTGGGTCATGGACTCCATGCCACCCGCGACGATCAGGTCGAACTCACCGGCCCTGATCAACTGGTCGGCCAGCGCAATGGCGTTGATGCCGGACAAACACACCTTGTTGACGGTCAGCGCCGGGGTACTCATGGGGATGCCGGCGGCCACTGCGGCCTGGCGGGCCGGGATCTGCCCGGCGCCCGCGGTGAGCACCTGGCCCATGATCGTGTACTCAACCTGTTCGGGCGCCACGCCCGCCTTCTCCAACGCCGCCTTGATCGCGATGCCGCCCAGCTGGACCCCGGAGAAGTCCTTGAGTGCGCCAAGCAAGCGACCGGTGGGGGTGCGGGCCCCGGCGAGGATGACAGATCCAGACACAGCGTCCTCCATAGGCAGAAGTTCGTGGTCGGTAACTTGCCTAGCCTACCCTTGGGTTACATCGTGACCTTGGACTGTGTGAGTAGCGGCACAGCAGGATTTTCGACGGGTAGGCGCGTGCGTTTCCACCGCCGCCGGCCCAGCGGCGAAGCGCGAACCCGGTCAAGCTCGGGAGACGCGCTTCAGTTCCGCCAGTGCGTTTGCGGCACCGGCGGCGTGGCCCGATGCGCGGCTTTTGGCCAGCGCGCGGTTCAGGTGGCGGGTGGCGGCTTCCTGGTCGCCGCGCAGCCGTGCGGCAAGCCCCAGACCGATCTCGGCGCGGATCTCGCCTCGGCTGTACGCCCGTTCGGTCGAAGCGGACAGCGCTCGCTCGTACAGTTCCGTCGCTCGCCGAGCGTGGCCATCGGCCAATGCGGTCTGGCCGAGCCAGGTCAGCGCCTCGACGACCTCGGTCCACAGCCCGAGTTCCTCGGCCACCAGGAGCCCTTCTCGGTGCAGCCGCTCCGTTCGCGCGTGGTCGCCGTTGCGTTCGGCCGCGAGCGCCAGGGACCGGGTGGCCCGCAGCTGCCCCCAGCGGTCTCCGACCTCGTGGAACAGCGCGGCACCCAGTTCCGCGGCGGATTCGCCCCGGCCCTGGGTGTCGCCGGCGAGCTCCACCAGTGCTGCGGCCTCGCCCCAGCGGTCTTGAGCGCTGCGCGCACCGGCCAAGCTCGCCTCCACCAGATGCCGCCCCTCGCCATGGCGGCCGTGGCCGGTCAAGCCGGTGCCGACGAACCACTGCAACCGCGCTCGCAGCACCGGGTCGGCGACAGTGGCCGTGGGGTCTTCATCGGCCGGGACCGGTGTGGCACCGGTCGATGACGTGCGCAGTTCTATTCCGGCCAGCCAGGCCCGCGCCGCCGCACGTGCGGTGGGGTCGGTCTCCCCCTGGGTGGCCAGCGCCGCCCGGAGGGACCTACGGGCCTCGGTGAGCCGCCCGCGTAGGAACCAGAACCACGCCATGGCGTTCACCAGCCGCAACGCGTGTTCACCGGCGTCCTCGGTGACCGCAAGGTCGAGGGCGCGGCGCAGGTTGACCGTCTCCGCGTCCAGGCGCTCCAGGCAACGCCGCTGCTCCGGGCCACGCAGCCGCTCGCTCTCCCGTTCGGCCAGCTCGGCGTAGCACCGTACGAACCTCGCGCGGACGGCGACCGCCTCCCCCGCCTCAGCGAGCCGCTCGGCGCAGTACGCGGCCACCGATTCGAGCAGCCGGAACCGGCCCGCCTCACGGACCACCAGCGAACGGTCCACCAGCCGCGACAGCAGGTCGGCCACCCCCTCGACGTGCAGGTCGCGGTCGGCGCTGACGGTCTCGGCGGCCGACAGGGTGCAGCCATCGGCGTGCACGGCCAGCCGCCGCAGCACGGTCCGCTCGTCCGCGGTCAGGAGGTGCCAGCTCCAGTCGAGCATGCTCCGCAGCGTCTGCTGCCGGGCGGGTAGCCCGCGCGCTCGAACTTCGGGCGGGGGAAACCGGCTGTCCAGGCAGGCGGCGAGCTCGTGCGGGCTCAGCGTCCGCAGCCGGGGGGCCACGAGTTCCAGCGCGAGCGGAATACCGTCCAGTCGGCGACAAATGGCGGAAACGGCCGGTGCGTTGTCCGCGTCGAGGAGGAAGCCGGGCGCCGCCGCTGCTGCCCGCTCCACGAACAGCTCCACGGCGCTGGACCTGGCGACCGCTCCCGGATCGGTGTGCTGTGGCAGTGCCAGCGGAGGTACCGGATGCACCACCTCGCCGGGGATATCCAGGGCTTCTTGGCTGGTGACCAGCAGATGCCCTGCTGGCACCGACGACAGCACGGCACCGGCGAGCGCGGCGACCGGATCGACCAGATGCTCGCAGTTGTCGAGCAGGATCAGCAGGCGCTTGTCGGCCACCGCCTGACACAGCCAGGTCACCAGGTCATCCAGATTCGGCTCCGTGGCAGCGGTGTCGCACAGCCCCAGCGTCGTGATGACCCGTTCGGCGATGTCGTTCGGGGTCGATGCGGCACCCAAACCGGCCAGCTCAACCAACCACACACCGTCGGTGAAGCGTTGGGTCATGTCGCGCGCCGCGGCTATCGCCAGTCGCGTCTTGCCTACGCCGCCGAGACCGGTGAGGGTGACCAACCGGGTGTGGGAGTCCGAGCTCAGCCGTGCTCGGACCTGGCCGACCGCCTCCCCTCGGCCGATCAACGAGGTCAGCGCTATGGGCAGGTTGGTACGGGGCGACAGGGACTCGGCGGTCGGCGGCGCGAGATGCGGCTCCTGGCGCAGGATCGCCTCGTGCAGCGTGGAAACTTCCGGCCCGGGTGAGACTCCCAGCTCCCGCGCGAGCTGACGCCGCAGCTCCTGAAAACTTCGCAACGCATCACCTTGCCGCCCGGCCCGGTACAGCGCGCGCATGTGCACCATGCGCAGTCGTTCGCGAAGCGGATGCTGCGCCACCAGTTCGCCCAGCCCCGTGGCCAGCGGCAGATGTTCGCCCAGCATCAGCCGCACCTCGGCCTGGTCCTCAAGGGCGGTCAGCCGCAGCCCTTCCAACCGGGCGATCTCACCGCGGGCGAACAGGGACTCGGCGACGTCGGCGTAGGCCGGGCCCCGCCACAACGCGAGCGCGTCGGCGAACAGGTCCCCTTGCGCCGTGGGTTCCTTGTGCGCGCGGGCGCGTTCGGCCAGGGCCTGGAACCGCAGTGCATCAACCGTGTCGTCCGCCAGCAGCAGCCGATAGCCCGCCGGCTCGCGGACCACCTGCTCTCGACCCAGCACCCGGCGCAGTTGGGACACCTTGCTGTGCAGCGCGTTGGCCGATCCGCCCGGCGGATTGCCCGTCCAAAGGTCATCGATAAGACGGTCCGCCGGCACCGGCCCGCCCCCGTGGATCAGCAAGTTCGCCAGCAGGGCGCGCACTTTCACTTCGGGGACCTTGACCGGCTGCCCCTCGGCGTCCCAGACGGCCAGCGGGCCGAGCACCCCGTAGCGCATGGACACAGTGTATGACCAGCGGACCATCAGGAAATCGTGCGCTTCGGTCGGCACAGTGACGTCGCATGTCCTCGAACGCGAAACGCATGGGAGCGCTATGAGCACACCGACCGTACGCAAAGCCGGCCCCCGGGAGTGGGCAGGGCTGGCCGTCCTGGCGTTGCCTACCGTGCTGCTCGGCCTCGACGTCACCGTGCTGTACCTCGCCCTGCCCTCGCTGGCGGAAGACCTGCGTCCGAGTAGCACCGAAGAGCTATGGATCATGGACGCCTACGGCTTCTTGATCGCTGGCTTCCTGATCACCATGGGCACGCTGGGCGACCGGGTAGGCCGCCGCAAGCTGCTGATGATCGGGGCTGCCGCCTTCGGGGCCGTCTCGATGGTGGCCGCCTACGCCAACAGCGTCGACATGCTCATCGCCGCACGCGCGGCGCTGGGAATCGCCGGTGCCACGCTGATGCCGTCCACCCTCGCCCTGATCAGCAACATGTTCGCCGATCAGCGCCAGCGCTCACTGGCCATCGGCGTCTGGGCGACAAGCTTTGCGCTCGGCATGGCTCTGGGGCCTGTGGTTGGCGGCGCGATGCTGGCCCACTTTTGGTGGGGTTCGGCGTTTCTCCTCGCGGTCCCGGTCGCGATCATCCTGCTGGTGGCCGCACCAGTGCTGATCCCCGAGTACCGGGCACCGCAAAGCGGCCGGTTCGACCTACTCAGCGTCGCGCTGTCGCTGCTCACGATCTTGCCTGTGGTGTACGCGGTGAAGCGGGTCGCCAAGGACGGCCTGGGGACTCCTACGATCGCCGCCACGATGATCGGCCTGGTGGCCGCGGTGCTGTTCGTCCGACGTCAGGGCAACCTAGCGAGCCCGCTGCTTGACGTGCGGCTGTTCACCAACCGCACCTTCAGCGCCGCGCTGAGCGTCCTACTCGTCGGGCTGGTTGGCGTCGGTGGCGCGATGCTGCTGATCACGCAGCAACTCCAGCTCGTGGAGGAACTGTCGCCCGTCGAAGCGGGCCTGTGGATGGGGCCGCCCGCGCTCATGATGTTTCTGGCCGCGATCGGGGCACCGCTGGTCGCGCGGCGTGTGCCGCCGGGGATCGTGGTGGCCAGCACCCTGGCGCTGTCCACGCTGGGGTACGCGCTTTTGTCCCAAGTGGACCCGACGAGCGGCAGTACCCCGATCGTGATCGGTTTCGGGCTGGTCTACCTCGGGCTCGGGGCGATCGCGGCCCTGGGCACGGACCTGGTGGTCGGAGCCGCCCCACCGCAGAAGGCAGGTTCGGCCTCGGCGATGTCGGAGACCGTGCAGGAACTGGGCCTCGCCTTGGGCGTGGCGACCCTGGGCAGTCTGGCCACCGCGGTCTACCGCGACCGCATCGGCGACGAGATCCCCGCCGGCACACCGCCCGCTGTGGCCAAGGCGGCGGGCGACAGCCTCGCCGGCGCGTCCTCCTCGGGGAACCAGCTGCCGGACGGCTGGCTCGACCAGGCCAAGGAGGCGGCCACCTCCGGGCTGAACGTCGCGATGCTGGTAGCGGCAGTCAGCACCCTGGTGCTCGCGTTCTTGTCTGCCGTGGTGCTGCGGCACGTCGGCGTCATCGGTGGCGACGAGCCAACGGGCGACGAAGCCGTCCCGGTGGTGCCAGCTGCATCGAAGACGTGAACACAGCGGTGTCCCGCCACGCCAGGTAAAGGCGCGAGATCCTCGGCTCGCTCGGTGGTGCCCCACTGGGCGAGCCGCATCGCCGCACGCGGCTCAACCGGCCACCGCGTAAGCCGCCTTCGTCCGCCAGGACCCCGCGGGGCCCGCGTGCCCTGCGTACAGTGGTGGCCGGACGCATCGGCCGACCGGAGGTTCCGCACATGACCACCTCGCCCCGCTCGAAGCAGGTGCACGCCGGGCAGGCCATCTACCGGCCCTGGACGCTGCCGCTCTATGACCTGGTGGCCTTCAAGGTCAACTGCCGGGTGCTGTTCCGGGTTCCGGTGTCCGAGGTGATCGCCATGTTCGACCGTAACGTCTCCCCCGAGCACCTGGACGTCGGCGTGGGCACCGGCTACTTCCTAGCCAACTGCTCCGCGCCCCAGCGCTCCATCACGCTGGCCGACCTCAACGAACACTCGCTGCGGCACGCGGCGCGCCGGCTGAGCCATTTCGACGTGACGACGGTGCGGGCCAACGCCCTGGAGCCGCTGCCGCTTGCGGAACGGTCCTTTGGGTCGGCGTCGATGAACTTCCTGCTGCATTGCGTGCCCGGCAGCATCCGGGACAAGGCACGGGTGTTGGACAACGTGGCGGCGTGCGTGCGGCCGGGCGGGCGGATCTTCGGCGCGACGGTGCTCACCAAGGAGGTCCCGGTGGGGCCGGTGGCCCGGGTCATGTTCCCGTCGCTGAACCGGCGCGGCGTGATGAACAACGCCGAGGACAGCCTCAGCGACCTGCGTACGGAGCTGGCGGCGCGCTTCCCGGAGCACAAGCTGGCGGTGCACGGCTGCACGGCCCTGTTCGAGGCCGAGGTGCCCTGACCCGCCGAACGACACACAAGGGTCCGGCGCGGCACGTGTGGTGCCGCGCCGGACCCTTTCGGCGTGGTGGTGCCTGGCTGCCATACCCGGCTGTGGTGCCCGGCTGTCGTGCCCGGCTGCGGGGCCCGGCTGTCGTGCCCGGCTGTGGCGATTAGCTGCGGCGCGGCACCGGGATCACGTAGCGGCCGAACAGCAGATCGCGCAGGACGTCGTCGCCGCCCTCCACGACGGATACGTACCGCATGTCGCGGACCAGTTTGCCGATGGGCAGTTCGTCGGTGTAGCCAAGGCCCCCGAACATCTCGGAGCCCACGCTCGCCACGTCCCAGCCGGCCTGCCCGCAGAACATCTTCGCGGTCAGCGCCGACTTGAGGGTGCCCTGCCGGTGGAAGCGGCCCGCCGCGTCGGGTGCCGCCATGATCGCGTCGTAGTCGCGGGCGGCCCGCAGCAGATGACTCTTCATGACGTCGATCTGCATTTCCATCTGGCCGAGCCGCTGCGCGAACACGGGGCTCTCCACGAGGAGTCCACCGCGAAACGGCTTGGTCTTGGCGTAGTTCATGCAGTGGTCGCGCACCCGGCGGGCGATGCCGAGTCCGGTGGTGGCGATCAGGATGCGGCTGGCGTTCAGGCCGATCTCCAGCAGCCGTAGGCCCGAGCCGTCGAGGCGGTTCGCGGCGGGCACCCGGCAGCCCTTCAGGCTGACCTGGTAGGTGTGTGAGGCACGCAGGCCGATGACGTCCCAGCGCTTCACGACCTCGATGCCCGGCGTGTCCCGCGGGATGAGCACCGCGTGGTACGCCTCCGGGTCCTCGGCGGAGCGGGCGACGACGACGAGGAAGTCCGCGAAGTCGGTGTTGGTGGAGAAGAACTTTTCGCCGGTGACGACGAGTTCGTCGCCTTCTGCCGTCACCACCGTCTCGGTCTTGCCGAGTTCGCTGCCCGCGGCCTGCTCGCTGCCCAGCGTCGCGCAGAATGAGCCGCCTTGCGCCATGGGCTTGAGGTAGCGGGCCTTGAGCTCGTCGGAGCCGTACAGCTGCACGATGCTGGTGCCGAGCACCGAGATGAACAGCGTGAACGCCACGCCGGCGTCGCCGTACGCGATCTCGTTGACGATCTCCACACTGTCCTCAAGGCTCAGCCCCCGCCCGCCGAGCTCGGTGGGCAACCACCAGTTGGCCAGTCCGGTCTCCCGAAACCGCTCGTACACCTCCGAGGGCTTGTCATCGAAGGTGTCCCACTGCGTGTGGCGGTCGCCAAGATGCTCCTTGACGAACGAGCGAACGGCCTTCAGGTCTTCCGGTTTCATCTCTCCACTCTCCGGTTCGGGCACGCAGCGGCGTTCCATCGATATGCGGTCATGCGGTCGTTCGGCCATGCGGCCGGGCAGTTTCGCGGTCGTGCCGTCACAAGGTCACTCGGAGTTCGCCCGCTGCACGAGGGCCTCAATGTCAAGGTCGTCGAGATCGTCAAGGTCATCGATATCGCCGACATCGCCGAGGCTGTTGAGCCCGTTGTCCGGGGCATCGGCGGCGCCCTCGGCCCCCGTGTCCCCAGCGCCGGCCTCCGGCTCGGGGAACATCAGGTTTCGGATGCGTTCCGCCAACGCAGCGGGGGTCGGGTAGTTGTAGATCACGGTTGCCGGGACGTGCACCCCCGTGTCCTGCTTGACCTGGTTGCGGAACTCGACACCGCTGAGCGAGTCAAAGCCGATCTCCTGGAACGACATGTCGGCGTCGATGTCGTCGGCGGACGGATAGCCGAGCACCACGGCGGCGGTCTCAAGGAGCAGCGCCACCAGTTCCTCGTGCTGCTCCGCCTCCTCCAGCTCTGCCAGCCTGACCGCCATGGGTGAGCGGCCGTCGCCCTCGTCGGCGGCGGCGGTGACGGCCCCGGGTATGGCCCCGGGCACAGCCCCGCCCGCGACACCGGACGGGGTCTTGGCCAGGGTGCGCAGCAGTGCGGGCACGGTGTCCTGCTGCCACAGGGTGTCCCGGTTCACCTGCACGGGCAGTTGCAGCGTCTCGTCCGATGCGAGCGCCGCGTCGAACAGGGCCATGCCCCGCTCCGCGGTCAGTGGCGCCATGCCGTGCCGGCGAAAGCGCGCCAGGTCAACCTGGTTGAGGGTGCTGGCCATGCCGGTCTCCCACGGGCCCCAGGCCAGTGACAGCGCGGGCAGTCCGGCGTCGGCGCGGTGTGCGGCAAGCGCGTCGAGGAAGGCGTTGGCGGCGGCGTAGTTGGCCTGTCCCGCGTTGCCGACGACGCCTACGACGGAGGAGTACAAGATGAACGCCGCCAGGTTGGTGTCCTTGGTCAGCTCGTGCAGATGCCACGCGGCGTCGAGCTTGGGCGCGAAGACCCGGTCGATGCGTTCGGGGGTCATCAGCTCCACGGTGGTGTCGTCGAGCACGCCGGCCAGGTGCACGACCGCGGTGAGCGGCGTTTCCTGCGGGATTGCGGCGAGCTGCCGCGCCAGCGCGTCCGCGTCGGAGACGTCGCAGGCCGCGTGGGTGACGTGGGCGCCGAGTTCGGTCAGTTCGGCGGCCGGTCCCGCGGCGCCGGAGCGGCTGAGCAGCAGGAGGTTGCGTACGCCGTACTCGACGACGAGGTGATGGGCGAGCAGGGCGCCCAGGCCGCCGGTGGCGCCGGTGATCAGCACCGTGCCGTTCGGGTCAAGGGCCGGCCGTTCGCCGGTGGCCGATGGCTGTGCCGGGACGAGCCGGGGCACGTAGATCCGGCCGTCGCGCAGGGCGAGTTCGGGTGCGTCGGTGTCTAGGGACTCCAGGGCGCGCAGGGAGGGTTCGCTGCCGTCTGTATCGACGAGGACGAACTGGTCGCCGTGCTCGGTCTGTGCCGAGCGCACCAGGCCCCACACGGGTGCGAGGGTCGGGTCGGGCGTCTCGTCGGGCAGGGCGGCCACGGCGTTGCGGGTCACGATGACCAGCGGGCGCTCGAAGTGGTGGGCCAGCCGGCGCTGCACCAGGTCGAGTGCCTGGCGGGCGTTGCCACGGGCCGCCGTGGGCGCGTCACTGTCCGGGGTGGGGTCGAGGTAGACGATGTCGGCTGGCGGTGCGGGCCGTCGTGTGCCCGGCTCGACCGGTGACCAGCGCACGGCGAACAGGGAGTCGGCCGGGGGGCCGATCGCCAGTTGGTCTCGCGATGCGGGCAGCAGGGCCAGGGAGTCAACGTTCAGCACGGGAGCGCCATCGGCGTCGGTGACCGCCAGGGCCACCTCGGTGTCGCTGATCCGGGTGGCGCGGACCCGTAGCCGGGTGCCGCCGGGCGCGTGGTGGGTGAGGCCGGACCACGCGTAGGGCAGCACGGCCCGCGTCGGGTCATCCGAGCCGAGGAGCGCCAGGAGCGGGTGCAGCGCGGCGTCGAACAGGGCCGGGTGCACGGCGAATCCGCCCTTGGCGTGGGGCACGCGCTCGGGCAGCTGGACCTCGCCGCACATCTCGTCGCCCCCCACGCGCCACAGCGTGTGTAGGCCCTGGAAGGCCGGGCCGTAGCCGTAACCGCGCTCGGCGAGCTGCGGGTAGAAGCCGGACAGGTCAACGGGTTCGGCGTCCCGCGGCGGCCAGGTGTCGGGGGCTGCGGGTCGGGCGGGCGCCTTCGGTACGGCGTGCCCGGCGGCGTGCCGGGTCCACGGGGTCGAATCGCCGGTTTCGGGGCGCGAGTAGACCCCAAGGGGCCGTCGTCCGGTCGGTTCGAGGTCGCCGACCAGGACCTGCACCTGAACGGCGCCGGCGGCGAGGGTCAGGGGCGCGTGCAGGGTCAGTTCCTCGATGGCCGGGCAGCCGGTGTCTTCGATGGCGCGCAGCGCCAGGTCCACGACGGCGGCGCCGGGGAACACGGTGGTGCCGAAGATGGCGTGGTCGGCCAGCCAGCTTTCTGCGCTGGGGTCGATGCGTCCGCTGAACACCACCTGGTTCCCCACGGCGAGTTCGGTGGCGGCGGCCAGGAACGGGTGCCCAACGACCGCAAGGCCGGCGCTCGCGACGTCCCCGCGCGGTGTCTCCTGCTGTGCCCAGTAGCGCTGGTGGTCGAAGGCGTACGTGGGCAGGTCTACGGGCGTGGCCGTGGCGCCGACTGCGGTCAGGTAGGCCGGCCAGTCGATGGCGACGCCGATGATGTGCAGCCGGGCCAGGGCCTCGGCTGCCGAGCGCGTGTACGAACGCCCCTTGCGGGCCAGCGCAATCGCGCTCACGTTGTCTTCGGTGAGGATGTCGCCAGCCATGGCGGCCAGGACTCCAGCGGGCCCGACCTCCACCAGCGCCTCGGCGCCCGCCTTCACGGCGGCGGTGACACCATCGGCGAAACGCACGGCGTCCCGCACATGGCGCACCCAGTAGTCGGCGCTCTCCAGTTCGCCCGGTTCGGCGATGGCACCGGTCACATTGGACACCACGGCGATGCGCGCGGGCGCGTAGGCGACGGTGCGGGCGACGGCCCGGAAGTCATCCAGCATCGGGTCCATGAGCGGCGAGTGGAAGGCGTGCGAGACCCTCAACCGGCTGGTCTTGCGGCCGTCAGCGGACAGGGCCGCGGCGACCTCGGTGACGACGTCTTCGACGCCGGAGATCACCACCGATGTGGGGCCGTTCACGGCGGCGACGGACGCGGCGTCCTCGTGTCCGGCGAGCGCGGCCCGGGCCTCGTCCTCGCTTGCCTGCACGGCGATCATGGCACCGCCGCGCGGCAGCGCGCTCATGAGCCGACCGCGCGCGGCGACCAGGCGTGCGGCGTCGGCGAGACCGAACACGCCGGCCACGTGCGCGGCTGCCACTTCGCCGATGGAGTGCCCGACGAGCACCGTGGGTTCGACGCCGAGGGACGCCAGCAGCCGATGGGCGGCGACCTCGAACGCGAACAGTGCGGGCTGGGTCATGGCGGTGCCGTCGAGCAGCTCGGCCGTGTCCGCGTCGGGTTCGGCGGATACGACGTCGTCGATACGGTGCTCAAGCAGCGGGTCGAGCGCGGCGCAGACCTCTCGCCAGGCGTCGGCGAACACCGGGAACGTGTCGATCAACTCGCGGCTCATGCCCAGGTGTTGGCTGCCCTGCCCGGAGAAGAGGAAGGCCACGGCGGGCGGTGCCGACACCTGGCCGGCGATCACACCGCGCTGTCCTTCGGCGAGGGCGTCGAGTCCGGCGAGGAGTTCGTTACGGTCGGCGCCGATGACCACGGCACGGTGGTCGAAGGTGGAACGCTGGGTGCTGAGGGACGTGGCCACGCCCACCGGGTCAAGGGTGGAGTCGGCGGCGAGCGCGGCGGCCAGCTTGCGGGCCTGCCCGGCCAGCGCCTTGGCGCTGTGCGCCGACACGGGCCACGCCAGGTCGCCGCGGGGCGCGGCGGTGGCCTGGGCGGCGGGCCCGGCGAGTTCAGCCGTATCACCCTGCTCGATGATCACGTGGGCGTTGGTGCCGCTGATGCCGAAGGAGGAGATACCGGCGCGGCGGGGCCGGTCCGCCATCGGCCAGTCACGCTGCTCGGCCAGCAGCCGTACGGCCCCGGAGGTCCAATCGACCCGGCTGGAGGGCTGCTCGGCGTGCAGGGTCTGGGGCAGGGTGCCGGCCCGCATGGCGAGGATCATCTTGATGACACCGGCGACACCGGCGGCGGCCTGGGTGTGGCCGACGTTGGACTTCAGCGAGCCCAGCCACAGCGGGGTTTCGCGGTCGCGGCCGTACGTCGCCAGCAGCGCCTGGGCCTCGATCGGGTCCCCGAGGCCGGTGCCGGTGCCGTGCGCCTCCACGGCATCGACGTCGGCCGCGGACAGTCCGGCGGTGGCCAGTGCCTGCCGGATGACGCGTTCTTGGGAGGGGCCGTTGGGGGCGGTGAGGCCGTTGCTCTCGCCGTCCTGGTTGACGGCGCTGCCGCGCAGCACGGCAAGGACGCGACGGCCGTTGCGGCGCGCGTCGGACAGCCGCTCAAGGACCAGCACGCCGACGCCCTCGGACCAGCCGGTGCCGTCCGCTTCGTCGGAGAACGCCTTGCACCGGCCATCGGCGGCGAGCCCGCCCTGCCGGGCGAACTCGACGAACATGCCCGGCGTGGACATGACGGTGACGCCGCCCGCGAGGGCGAGGGAGGAGTCCCCGCAGCGCAGCGACTGGGCGGCCAGATGCAAGGTGACCAGGGACGACGAGCAGGCGGTGTCCACGGTGACGGCCGGGCCTTCCAGGCCGAGGCAGTAGGCGATGCGGCCGGACACGACGCTGCCTGAGCCGCCGGTCAGGGCATGGCCGGCCAGGTTGTCGGGCACGTCTTGCAGGCGCGGCAGGTAGTCCTGGGCCATGGCGCCCATGAATACGGCGGTGGGGCTGTGCCGCAGCCCGGCCGGGTCCTGCCCGGCGTTCTCCAGGGCCTCCCAGACGGCTTCCAGGGCGAGCCGCTGCTGCGGGTCCATGGCGAGGGCCTCGCGCGGGCTGATGCGGAAGAACCCGGCGTCGAAGTCGGCCGCGCCGGCCAGGAATCCACCGGCGGGCAGGAAATCGGCGTCGGCGTCGAGTTGCCAGCCGCGGTCCTGGGGGAAGCCGGTGATCGCATCGACACCATCGGCGACCAGCCGCCACAGGTCGTCGGGGCTTTCCACGCCGCCGGGTAGGCGGCAGCTCATGCCGACGATCGCGATCGGCTCGTCCACCGGGTCCGCGGCGGCGGTTTCCAGCCCATAGCTATCTGGGCCGGGGCCGCCGAGTTGCTCCCGTAGGTGCCGTACGACCGCGGCGGGCGTCGGGTGGTCGTAGGCCAGGGATGCGGGCAGCTCCAGGTGGGTTGAGGCGTTGAGCCGGTCGCGCAGTTGCACCGCGGTCACCGAGTCGAAGCCCAGTTCCTTGAAGGTGTGGTCGGCGCCGATCCGTGTGGTGTCCGCGTACCCGAGCAGCACGGCGGCTTCGCCGCGCACCAGTGTCCACAGCTCCTGTTCGGACAGGGCGCCTTCGCCGGGCTCGGTGGGTGCCGCGGTCCCGGCCGCGGGGGCGGGGCGGGCGGCGGGCGCCTGGGCGGTGGCGCCGTCGAGCCAGTACGTGTCGCGCTGAAAGGCGTACGTCGGCAGCGGCACGCGCCGCGCGCCGGTGAACACATCGCGCCAGTGGAGATCGACGCCCCGGCTGTGGAGTTCGGCCATGGCCAGCAGCAGGCACCTCGTCTCGTCCTGGTCGCGGCGCAAGGTGGGCTGCACAACGGCGGTGCCGGCCGTGGCGGCGATGTGCACGGTCAGCACGGGATGCGGGCTGACCTCCACGAACACCCCGTATCCGGCGGCCTCCAGGGATTGGATGGTGTCGGCGAAGCGGACAGGTTCGCGCAGGTTGCGGTACCAATACTCGGCGTCGAGGGTCGCCGGTTCGACGCGGCCTGCGGTGACGGTGGAGTAGAACGCGACCCCGGTGTCGGTGGTCGCGGCGCCCGCGGTGCCGCTGAGCACCTCGTCGCGAATGGACTCCACGTGGTGACTGTGGGAGGCGTAATCGACGGGCACGATACGGGCCCGCAGCCCCTTGGCCTCGCAGTCGGCGACAGCGGTGCGCACGCCTTCGGGGTCGCCGGAGATCACTACGGTGCCGGCCGAGTTGATGGCGGCGATCGACACCCGGCTCTGGTCGATCTGGTCGGCGGGCAGGTCGAGAATGGCCATCAGACCGCGCCCGGACAGCTTTTCGGTGATGACCCGCGCGCGGGCGACGATCAGGCGCACCCCGTCAGCGAGGGTGAGGATGCCCGCGGCGGTCGCGGCGGCGATCTCGCCCTGGGAGTGGCCGATGACCGCGTCCGGCGTCAGGCCGGCGGAGCGCCACACCTCGGCGAGGGAGACCATGACGGCGAACAGCGCGGGCTGGACGACGTCCATGCGCTTGAGGGCGTTCTCGTCGCCGAGTACGTCGCGCAGGGTCCAGCCGGCGCACTCTTGGAGCAGCCGTTCGCATGCGTCCATCCGGGCGGCGAACACCTCGTTCGTCTCCCACAGGCCCAGGGCCATGCCGACCCAGTGGGCGCCCTGGCCGGAGAACACCCACACGACGCCGCTGCCCTCGCCGGCGGTGCCGGTGACGACGTTGGCCGCGGGCGTGCCCGCGGCCAACGCGGCAAGACCTTCGATGAGTTCCGCCCGGTCCGCAGCGAGGACGACGCCCCGGTTCTTCAGCGCGGACCGGGTGGTCGTCGTGGAGTGGCCGACGTCCAGCGGGTGCAGGGCGGTGTCGTCCCGTACCCAGTCGTGGAGCTGGCGGGCCTGGGCGCGCAGGGCCTGCGGGGAGCGCGCGGACACCAGCACCGGAACGGGCGTGCCGGTCTCGGGTCGCGGTGCGGGCTGTATCCCGGGGGGCTGGGGAGTGGGTTCGGGGGCGCCCACGACGAGGTGGCAGTTGGTGCCGCCGATGCCGAACGAGCTGACGCCGGCCAGCCGGCGTCCCGCGGGCCACGGCGTGGCGGCGGTGTTGACGCGCAGCTTCCAGGCGTCGAGCGAAATGTCCGGGTTCGGTGTCGCGTAGTTGAGGCTGGCGGGCAGCACACCGTGCCGTACGGACAGGGCGGTCTTGATCAGACCAAGGACGCCGGCCGCCGCGTCGAGGTGGCCGATGTTGGTCTTCACCGAGCCGACCAGCAGCGGCTGTTCGGCGGCGCGGCCTTCGCCGTGGACGTCGGCCAGGGCGCTCGCCTCGACCGGATCGCCGGCGCGGGTGCCGGTGCCGTGCAGCTCGACGTAGCGCACCTCGGCGGGGGCCACCCCGGCGGCGCGGCACGCCTGGCGCAGCAACGCGCTTTGTGCCTCGGCGCTGGGCACGGTGAGCGCGCCGGGCCCGTCGTGGTTGACGGCGCCGCCGAGCAGCACGCAGTACACGTCGTCGCCGTCCGCGACCGCGTCGGCCAGGCGCTTGAGTACGACGATGCCGGCGCCCTCACCGCGTACGAAGCCGTTGGCGCGGGCGTCGAAGGTGTAGCTGCGGCAGTCCGGGGACAGGGCGCCGGAGCGGGCGAACGCGATGGTGCTCTCGGGCGCCAGGTTCAGGTGGACGCCACCGGCCAGGGCGAGGCGCGCAGCGCCGGAGCGCAGGCTCTCGCAGGCCAGGTGCACGGCGACGAGCGATGACGACTGGGCGGTGTCCACGGTCAGGCTCGGCCCGTGGAGGCCGAGTTGGTGTGAGACCCGGTTGGCGATCAGTCCGCGGCTGAGCCCGGCGATGGAATGGTGGGACAGCGCGTCGGAGCCCTGCCGGTGGGCCAGGGAGGCGTAGTCGTCTCCGGTGGCGCCCAGGAACACCGAGGTGGCGCTGGAGCGCACGCTGTGTGGGGGCAGGTAGGCGTCCTCAAGGGCCGCCCAGCTCAGTTCGAGCACCATGCGCTGGCGCGGGTCCATGACGGCGGCCTCGCGCGGGGAGATGCCGAAGAAGTCCGCGTCGAAGTCCGCGACGCCCTCGACGAAACCGCCCCTGGGGTGGCTCGCCAGTTCGGGTATGTCCCGCGGCCACCGGTCGGCGGGTGCGTCCGCGAGGGCGTCAACGCCGTCCGTCAGCAGCCGCCACAGGGCGCGCACGTCGTCGGCGCCGGGAACCCGGCACGACATTCCGATGACGGCGACGGCGTCTTGACCCACCCCGGTGAGCCCTTGCGCGTGCTCGTTCACGTTCATAGAGCTCCTGCCCTTTCTACGCCTTTTGTTGCACGATCCGGGGAAGGCTGCCGCAGATACACTTTCGCGGTCTCAATCGGGCAGTGCGCCAAAGTGGTGGCGTCGCGTTCCGCACCGGCAGCGCTGCTGGTCCGCGGGCAGGACAGACCCGTGCGGCTGCCGTTTCGCGGCAGCCGCACCGGGCGTACGTGGATCGGTTGGGGGTCAGGTCGCGGGTGGTTACACGGTGCTCCGCGCGTTCCACTTGCGGCCGATCGTCTTCACCAGCGACGGCGTCACGAACACACGCCGAAGGGGCAGGATGGCGGGCATGTAGATCTTGCCCAAGGTGCCCTTCTTCATGACCAGCACGGCCATCTGCGCGTGATGCTTGCCGTTGCCATCGGCGACCCAGCCGATGTGCATCACGGCGTGGACGGTCTTGTTGACGACCTCGGTGGCCCACTCGTCGTGGGCCTGGTACACGGACTTCATGGGGACGGTCCGCAGGTCGGGGCCGCGCGGACCGTCCCGCAGGTCCTCCGGCAGCCGGTCGCGCAGCGAGGGGTTGCGGGGGCCGACACCGTGCTCAGCGTTGTCCCACTTGAGGAGGGCGCCGAGCTTCCAGCGGATCGCGAACAGCACCTTGTAGGCGGGCGACGGCTTGAAGTCGGAGCCGTCACCGCTGAACTGCTTGACCAGCAGGGCCAGGTCGTCGGGACCGCCCGGGGTGTCCAGGTCCCAGACGTCCTCCAGCTCGAAGTCCTTGATGAACTCGTGAATCCTCCACGGTCGCTCGGTAAACGCCGTGTTGGGCAGCCTCATACACACTCCGTCTCTCGGGTACGGGACGCGGCCAACCTATCGGCGCGGGCGAAGCACCGTGCGGGCGCCGTTGCGCGGGATGTTGACGACCGTACGGCCGTGCGCGGGCTGCGGTTCGGCGTCGCCGCGTTCGATGTCGCAGGTCGTCAGAATCTCGGTGATGGTGGCCTTGAGTTCCAAGATCGCGATCCGGTCGCCGAGGCAGCGGGTGTGGCCGCCGCCGAACGGAATCCAGGTGTGCGAGGCCGGCTTGACGCCGAGGAAGCGCTCCGGCTTGAACGCGTCGGGGTCCGGGTAGGTGTCCTTGTCCCGGTTGAGCAGGTAGGCGCTGGCCCACAGGCGGTCGCCTGGCTGGTAGCGCACGCCACCGAGTTCGACCGGCTTGACGACCTCGCGGGGGACGATCTGCTGGATGGGCGGGGCGAGCCGAAGCACCTCGTACACCACGGCCGTCAGATACTCATCGCTCGTGCCCTCCGCCATCTCCTCGCGCAGCCGGTCAACGACGGGCTGGTTGCGGGTGAGGAACTCCAGCGCCCAGCACATGGCGGATGTGGTGGTCTCCGTGCCGGCCAGGAACTGCGTCATGATCTCGTCGCGCATCTCGACGCGGCTCGGCGGGTTGCCGTTCTCGTCGGTGATGCCGAGCATGACGCCCAGCAGGTCGTCGCCTACCGCGCCGCTTTTCTCACGCTCGTCGATGGCCGCGTACACCTTCGCGTGGACGCTGTCGCGGCGGGTCAAGAACTCGTGGACGCCGTTGGGCCGGAAAAGCCGCGTCATCCGCATCTTCCAGGCGGGCAGCAAGTGGAACGGCCGCATGGTCGCCGGGCGGGAGTTGAACTCCAGCATCTTCATCACCTCCCGGAACAAGGCGTCCTCGTTGGAGGGACGGTGCTCACCGAACAGGACCTCCAAGATCACCTTGGTGGCGTACCGGTGCGCGAAGGGGTGCATGGCCACCGCGCGGTTACGCGGCCAGGCCGCCACCTCCTGCTTGGCGAGCCGCAGGACCCCCCGCTCGATGCGCTTGAGGGCCTCGCCGCGGAAGCTCGGCATGACGCTGCGGCGCCGGGCGGTGTGCTCCTCCTCGTCCAGCCAGGCGAGGCCGTTGTGGCCGGTCCACTTCTCGATGGGGGTGTTGCTTGAGCCGGTGTGCAGGACGTCGCGGGGCGCGAGGAACATCTGCTTGACGTCCTCGGGCGCCGATATCACGTACAGGGGCACATTGGGGATGATCGTGACGCGGAAACGGCTGCCGTAGGTGTCGCGGCACTTCTTCAGATAGGTCTCGGGGCGGGCCCAAACGCTCAGCACCTGCTTCAGCCGGGGCATGTCCACCACGGGTAGCTCGGTGCCGGCAATGACCTCGCTCGGGGTCGCCGCGGTGTGGTCGATCGGGCACTTGGCCTCGGGCGTGGACGTGGCCACCGCGTCGTGAGCGTTGCTTGAGGGATTCATTCGTTGCTTCCTTGTCTCGTTGCCGCTTGGGTCACGTGGTGTGGAGTGCTGTCCAACAGGGGTACGCCGTTCATGCCCCGATCCACCGCTCGATGGCGTCCGCGGTGTCGCCGGCGGCAGCCTCGATGAGGGTGAAGTGGTCGGCGGCGACGCCGACGTGGTCGTCGGTGGCCACCCAGCGCCGGTCGTCGGGCGCGGCACCGTCGAGGGGTTCGGTTGCCCGGATCATAAGGGTCCGGGCGGTGCTGGGCCCGGTCCGCTCCCCGGTGAACAGCCGCAGGTAGTCGCCCATGGACAGCCAACTCGCATCGTCGATGGCGATCTCGCGCCGCTCCTGGGTGAGCAACCCGGCCAGCAGTGCGGCGAACGCGTCAGCGGCGGCATCGGCATCGGCATCGGCATCAGTGTCGGCGGTGGCATCGCCGGCGGCGCCAGTGTCGAGTGCGAGTGTGTCGATCATCGCGACGCCGGCGATCGCCGCACCACCGCTTTCCAGGCGTTCGGCGAGCGAGCGAGCCACGACGCCGCCCATGGAGTAGCCGACGAGGACGAACGGCGCGTCGCCGACCGCCGCTCGGATGGCGTCGCCGAGGAGGTCCAGGGCCACCTCCCGGGACCGCGGGGCCTGTTCGGTGCCGAAGCCCGGCAGGGTGCACACATGCACGTCCCGTACGCCGTCGAAACGGTCAGCGAGCCGCATGAACTGCTCCTGGCCCGAGCCGACGACGTACACATACGACGGCACGCAGACGATCTTCACGCGGCCTGGCCCTGCGGCCAGTTGGGCGAGCCTGCCGCCGTTGTCGGGCAGTTCGGCGGCCGACGCGAACACGGGCCGCTCCGCGGTGGCGGCCACCAGCTGCCGCAGTGCGGTGGGCAACGTGCCGGACGCGGCGGCCTGCCGTAGCCGCGCGCTGATCGTGGCACCTGCGGGTACGGGCGGCACGGCGTCCGAGGCGCCGGTACTGACCTGCTTGAGCAGTTGCCGGGCGATCTCCGCCGGGGTGGGGTGCTCGAACACGAACGACACGGGCAGCCGAAGCCCGGTCGCCTGCGCGAGCCGGTTACGCAGTCCCACGGCGCTCATCGAGTCCATGCCGAGTTCCTTGAGCTTGCGCTCGGCGTCGATCCGCTCATCGGCGCCGTGCCCGAGCACGGCCGCGACGTGCTCCGTGACCAGGTCGAGCACGACCCGTTCGCGGTCCGCGGCCAAGACGCCGGCCAGGCGCTGCGCGAGCGAGCCGGTGCCGGCCTCGGGCTTGGCGGGCAGCCGGACCAGGCCACGCAGCAGCGCCGGCAGGGTCCCTTCGCGGGCCTGTGCGCGCAGGGCAGCCGAGTCGAGTCGTACCGGCACGAGGAGCGCGGTGTCCGTGGCGAGGGCCTGGTCGAACAGGTCCAGGGCGCGCTCGACGGGCAGTTCGACCGCGCCGGGTCCCGCAGGCTCACCCGCCCACGGGCCCCAGGCCAGCGCGGTGCCGGTCTGTTTGGCGGCGCGCCGGGCCCGCACCAGGGCATGGCCGGCCGCGTCGGCCGCCGCATGCTCCGCGCGGGCGGGACCGCCGGCGAGGGAAGTGCCCGGGGCGACGGGGGTTACCGGGGCGAAGGAGCTGAACACCACGAAGGCGGCGAGGTCGGACTCCTGCGTCAACGTGTGCAACTGCCGGGCCAGATCGGGCCCGCTGGCCCCGTCTTCGGTGTGGATCACCGCGGTGAGCGGCTGGTCCAGGGACGCGACGAGGGCGGCGAGGCCGTCCGACTCGGCGGCCTCGACGCGGGTCCGGGCGCCCCGTTCGGCGAGTTCCGCGACGAGTTCGTCCGCCGCGGCGCCGGGCTCACCGAGCAGCAGCAGATCGCGTACACCGTAGTGGGCGGTCAGATGCCGGGCCAGGGCCGTGCCCCGGGGCGTCGTACCGCCGGTGATCAGCACCGTGCCGTTGGCGCCTAGGGCCGCGGGCCGGTCGGTGGAAGGTGCCGGGGCCAAGGCGAGCCGGGGTACGAGGACCCGTCCGGAGCGGACGGCGAGCTGCGGCTCATCGAGGCCGAGCAGCGCGCCCCACTCCGGTGCGGTGGCACCAGCCACGACCACGCCCACGGCCGCGCCTACATCTCCATCTACATCTACAGCCAGGAACCGGCCCGGGTGTTCGGCCTGCGCGGCGCCGAGGACACCCCACACGGCCGCCTGCGCCGGGTCGAGCACATCCTCCTCGTCATCGTCGCCAACGGCGACCGCGCGTCGGGTCGCCACAATGAGGACGGCCGCATCGGACGGCGCCCCGTCCAGCCAGCCCCGTACGAGCGCTGCGGCGTCGTCGGCAGCGTCCTGTACCGCCGAAGCGTCGGCGTCGGCCGGTGTGTCAAGCACGGTGAGGGCGGCCTGCGGTGTCGCCGCGCCGTCCGCCACGGCCCGGGCGAGCGCATCCAGGTCGGCGTACCGGTCTGCGGCTCCCACACCGGCGTCGGCGTCGGCGGCACCCAGCACGACCGGCCGTATCGGGCTGGACGCACCGACCGAAACCGGCGTCCAGTTCACGCGGTACAGCGAGCTTTGGCCGCGTCGCAGCTCCTCCAGATGGGCCGGGTCGGCCGCGCGGAAGGCGACGCGGTCCACGGCGAACACCAGGGAGCCGTCGTCGCCGTACAGGTCCAGCCGCAGGGTGTCGCCATCGACGGCGACGCGGGCCCGGCCGTGTCCGACGCCGGGTGTCACCAGGCGCACCCCGGACCAGGAGACC
The DNA here is from genome assembly GCF_014203645.1 of Streptomyces zagrosensis. Classification (GTDB taxonomy): domain Bacteria; phylum Actinomycetota; class Actinomycetes; order Streptomycetales; family Streptomycetaceae; genus Streptomyces; species Streptomyces zagrosensis. The sequence continues at coordinate 55,202 of NZ_JACHJL010000029.1, forward strand.
GGCAGCTTCGGCACGCCCTGCTCGGCGAGCACCAACTGCCGGGTGTGCAACGCGGCTTCGAAGAGCGCCGGGTGGATGCCGAAGTCGGCGGCGCCGATGTCATCGGGCACGGCGAGTTCGGCGTACACCTCGTTTGCGGCGCGCCAAGCCGCTCGTACGCCGAGCAGGGCCGGGCCGCAGTCGAGACCGAGGTCGGCGAGCGCGGCGTACAGCCCGTCCACCGGAACCGGTTCGGCGCCGGGCGGCGGCCAGGCGCCGACCAGGCCGATGGCGGGCTCGGTGTCCGGGGCGAGCAGGCCCGTGCAGTGCCGGGTCGCCTCGGCGTGCTGATCGCCATCGGGGCGTGAGTGGACGGACACCGTGCGGCGGCCGTCCGCGTCTGGGGCGCCGACGATCGCCTGTATCTGAAGGGTGGCGTCGTCGGACAGCAGCAGCGGCGCCTCGAACATCAGCTCGTCCAGGAGTGGCGTGCCAAGGTCGCGGCCGGCGGCCAAGGCGAGTTCGGCCAGGGTCGAGTTGGGTGCGACGGGCAGGCCGAAGGCGACGTGATCGCGCAGCCAGGGCTGTGTCTCGTGGGACAGCCTGCCGGTGAGCACCCATTCGTCCCGGTCGGCGAGTTGCATGCCCGCCGTCAGCACCGGGTGCTCGACGCGGCCGAGACCGGACGCGCCCGGATCGCTGGCGGCCGGGCGGATGCTCGGCCAGTAGTGCTTGTGTTGGAAGGCGTAGGTGGGCAGGGGGACGGATCGGGCGTTGGAGTGCGCGAAGCAGGCGGCCCAGTCGATCCGTACCCCGGCGATGTGTGCCTCAGCGAGCGAGAGCAAGAAGCGCTTCAACCCACCCTCATCACGGCGCAAGGAACCCACGACGCCGACGCGGCGATCGGTGCCATGAGCGGCGATGGTCTCTTCCACCGCCATGGCAAGCACCGGATGCGGAGACAT
>NZ_JACHJL010000030.1 GCF_014203645.1 Streptomyces zagrosensis
GCCGGGCCCGGGGCGGGCCCCGGGGCCGGGGGGGGGGGCCCCCCCGGGGGGGGGGGGGGGGGGGGCACCCCCCGCGGGGGGGGGGGGGGGGCCCCCCCCCCCCCCCCCACCCCGGCGAACTCGGGCCCCGCGCCGTTAGGCGTTGCTCGGGGCAGCGGATGAGGGGTTGGCCTCGGTGAAGGAAGAGTCTTCGGCCGGGTGGTGGTTGAGGTCACCGAGCGCGTCGGTACGGCTCAGCGCTTTGCTCCATTCGGTCCCGGGCAGGTCGCTCTGAACCAACGGAGCGCCCACTGCTGTGACGGCACCTGCGACCACAGATGCCACGGTGAACATGTCGAGCATCTTCATGTCCGGATCAACGGCCGGATACCGCGCGAAGTTACGCCCATATAGCCCTTGAAAGGACTGATTTACGCACCTCGAAGTGTCGCATGCGTTCGTTTTTGTCTCCTCTGGCTCATTTCGCCCCACTCGCCCCAGTCGTTTCAACTGCCTGGCTCGCTCGTCTCACACCTGCGGGCCATGCCCGGCAACTCCTCGCATGACGCGTCGTAGGTATTCCTTGCGATCGAGCGGATGGTGATCGGTGCGCTCTCGGATCGGGACCGTTCCACGGACCGGCTGGTAGCTGTCGAACGCGGATTCCAGTACGCCCTCGCCGCGGGTAAGGCCGGTCAACCGCTGCTCCAGCGCGTGCACCGACGCGGCCGGAATGTCACCCTCCAGCAGACAGGACGCATCGCCCACGGCAGGGGGGCGCGGAAGGGCGCCGAGCCGCGCGAGAAGGGGCAACAGCACCCCGACCGCGTCGGCGGGAGCCTCCAGCCGGAAACGGTGCATCGGCTCGTACACCCGGGTGCCCGCCTGGCGCAGTGCGGCCATCAGCACCAGCGGCGTCAGCTGACGGAAGTCGCCAGCGGTACTCGACATGCTCTTATCGAAAACCGCGTGGGCGTTGCTTTGCCGAGCCGCGTAACCAGAATGCGTCAGGGTGACCACACAATCGGCTACCTCCCAACCGTGCAGCCCTTGTTGCAGGGTTTGTCGAACGGTGTCCTCAACTGCCTTGATGAAGGCGTACGGCATGGACCCGAGCTCCACCTCAAGCCGGAATCCCACCCCGGAACCAACCGGCGCCGGTTCAATGCGCAGCCCGACAGTGGCGAGAAACGCATTGGGCTCCTTGTGCATTACTTCCACAGCTGAGCCCGTGCCGAGCACGCGTTCCGTGTGAATCGTGGTGGTCGCACGGAAGGCGACCTTGATGCCGTACTCATCCGCCAACGTCGCCTCGATGACCTCCTTCTGTACCTCGCCGTAGAGCGAGAGAAAGAGTTCCTGTCGGACCTCGTCTTGTCGAAGATTGATCAGCGGGTCCTGCTCGGCGAGTTGAGTGAGCGCGAGATGAAGGGCAGGCCGGTCGGTGGCGCAGCGCGGGGAGATCACCGTCTCCAGGCTGGGCGGCGCGAAGTGCTGGTTACGTATGCCGGGAGCAGGCTGGGCATCCCGCGCGCCTGCGCTCGGGCGCCCCGTATCTCCCGCAGCCGCGTCGATCGCGTCACCGATGCGAACCTTGCTGAGCCCCCACACCTTGCCAATCTGGCCCGCGCTCACCGTCGTGCGCCGCACGGCCGCGCCCTGGTCGAAGACGCTGATGGCGGTGACCTTGCCCTCGTATGCCGCGCCGAACCGCAGCCGGTCGCGGACGCGCAGGGTGCCTGACGACATCCGTACATACGCAATCTTCTCGCCGGCCGGGCCGCGTTCGACCTTGAAGACGCTGCCGGCCACCGGGCCGTCAACGGCACCACGCGCCGCGGGGAGCAACTCCCTGATCCCAACCGTCAGCGCAGCCACGCCCGCACCTGTGATTGCCGAGCCGAAGAACACCGGATGCACCAACGCGCGGCCGGTCTGCGCGGCCAACTCCGCGCGGAGCCGGTCGGGTGAGAGCGCCGACTCATCGTGCACATACGCGGCGAGCAGCGCGTCATCGTGATCGACGAGGGTTTCGACGAGGGTCGCGGCGAAACGGACGTCGCCTAGGTCGTACGGCCTCACCGCTGCGTCACAGGTGCCCGCGTCAAGGACCGTGCCCATGGGAACGACGGTAGGGGCCAGCTTCGCGGACAACTCGCGCAGCACACTCTCCTCGCGTGCGCCGCGTCGGTCGATCTTGTTGACGAAGATCAGGGTCGGGATGCGCAGCCGCCGCAGAGCCCGCATGAGCACGCGGGTTTGCGCCTGCACGCCCTCGACCGCGGAGACGACGAGCACGGCGCCATCGAGCACGCTCAGCACGCGTTCGACCTCTGCGATGAAATCCGGGTGCCCCGGAGTATCGACCACATTGACCGTCAGGCCATCGATGGCGAAGGACACGACCGCGGATTTGATCGTGATCCCGCGCTGTTTTTCCAGCGTCAGCGAATCAGTATGGGTGTTGCCGTCATCGACCCGGCCGACCTCATCGATGACACCAGCCGCATGCAGTAGCCGCTCGGTCAGGCTGGTCTTACCGGCGTCGATATGCGCGAGAATTCCCAAGTTCAACGTATGCACTACGAGTCATGTCCTTCGAAGAGATGGTGATTTCCCTTTGGTTGGACATGGACGCAGAACGCATAACCGTCTCCCTGGTTGCTGTTGCTGTTGCTTTTCGTGATGTGTGTTGGTGTATCGGCCCGTGGTGGGCCGGCACCGTCGAGAAGTGCAACAGATGGCGAACTCAGGGGCAACCGAGTTATCGCCCGCGCGAAGCACCGCGCGCCGTGAGTCGTACGCCATAAGCCGTGCGCCGCGCTTCGTCGGCCATCGGCGGTGAGTGAACGTCGCGGGTGAACGGGCCGCTGGGGGCGGGGCGGCGGACGTTTCGGCGCAGGGCTGCCGCGGTACTCGCAGCCCGTGCTGCTACCTCGTGTGCTTGCGTCCCTCGTGGCCCCGACCGCGTGTCCGGCCCCGGCTTCCTTCCCGGATCGGGATCACTCCCCGATCCGCCCTCGCTCCTTGGCTTCGCGCTGCCGCCGCCCGGGTGGCGGCGCGGGTTCGAGCGCGGTGGGCGGTGGCGGGCGGTGACGGCCGCACCACGGCCCGGAATCCCGGCGGAGGAGCCCGTTGCCCCGCCGGACGCCCCGCTCGGCGCCCAGCCTGGCACTCAGTTCGACGCAGACGCAGGAGCGGGCGGCGGTACGAGCGATGGGGCGGGCGGCGGTGCGCGCCCCGGGGCTCCCACGAGCGCCGCATCGGGCGCCGCACCGCAGGATGCCCAGCCCACGCGTGTCGCCCGACCCACGCGCGTCGTCATCGCGCCTGACGGCCCGCTGTTGATCGAGGGCCCTGTCGAGGTGGAGTGGGGCGACGGCCGCATAGCGCGTTCGGACCGCCCACAGGTGGCGCTGTGTGTCTGCCGCCGCAGCCGGTCCTTCCCCTGGTGCGACACCAGCCACCGGCGCAAGGAGCCACGGCAGCGAGGCGAGGCGCAGAACTGAGCCCGAGCCCGCTGTGCCCGCTGTCCTGCCGCGTACGCCGGCTCCCGCACGGCCCCGTACGCCCCCGGGCCACGCAGCCCATGCGCCCCGCTCCTCGCGGATCATCGCGCTGCCCGCCCAGCGCTGGCGCGTTGCACCCGCCCCATCGCGCCAGCGCAGCGCCTACCGTCCGGGCCGTCCTGACACGCTACGGCGCGGGTGCGAGAGTGGGCAGCGGCCCGCGCAGCGAGGTGGTTCCGCGCCGCCAGCAGTCCTGGATGTGCGCGCTGAAGCGGCCGTCCACGAAGTTCGTCGCCTGAATGCCGAAGACCACCTCGCCGCGTAGTTCCGGCTGGACCTCAAGCAGCCCGCCGATCACCTCGCGGCGCATGAGTTGTTCATGTACGGCGTCGGCCTCGACGTGCTCGCTGTAGAAGTAGCGACATGCCGCCGGAGCGTCGAGCCGGTCGAGCACCTGGAGCATGCGTTTCGCGCCGGGTGCCGAGGCGATCTCCCCGGCGGCGAAGTGCCCCACGATGGCGCCGCGGCGTGCGCGGTGCAGGCCCAGATACGACATGAGGTTGACCACGGCGAGGGTGCTGCCGGGTACGGCCTCCACATAGCCCCCGTACCGGGGGTCGAGGTCGGCTGCGGCCATCAGGTCGGCGAAGAGTTGGGAGTGCACGTGTTCCGCCCGGCCCGCGCCGAACTCGTCGTACTCGACTGCCACCAGCGCGGCCTTGGCCCGCCCGTACAGTCGGGGAATCACCCACGCCTGCGGGTCCGACTCCTTGAGCTGGTAGATGGAGCGGTGCGCGAACACCTCCCGTACCTGCTCCCACGTGCCCTCGCGCCGTAGGTGGTGCGAGAGTCCGGAGCCGTCCACCGGCTCGATGAGCAGGGCGTCCAGCTCCGCATCGAGGTCGGTCCCGCCGGCCACGTGGTCCCGTACGAAGCCACAGAAGGCATGCTCCAGTGCGCCGCGCAACCGCAGCAGGTCCGGCTGCCACTCCCAGTCCGGGTCCACGCCGGCGAAGCCCTCGTAGTGGAGCTCGTAGCACATGTACAGGGCCAACTGGAGGTCATCGCCGAGCGGATCGGCGCCGGCCACATCGCCCAGCGCCGCCTCGACCGGTCCTTGGCAGCCGCCGGTGGCCGGCCCCGCCAGCACCTTCGTCACCAACTCGGAGAGCGGGCCGCGTGCGGTGGGCACAGGGACCGGGGGCCGGGGCACGGAAGCGGGGCGTTCATCGGACCTGACCGGGATCATGGGCAACCTCCACACAGTTGAGTCTCCCCGAGTGCCCAGCCGTGCGCCGTCCACGCGTGGCGCAGCAGGACGGCGGCCCCGCTCCGGCCCGGCCCCGCTCGTATGCCGCTGTTCGCACGCGATGCGCCCTGCCGCGCCGTACGTCGCGACAGGGGGCGAACGGCGGGCAATGCTGAGGCGATGAACGGGAGCGGATACAAGGCCGGACACGGGACGCACACGCATGCAGGACCGCCCACGGTGGGCGTGGAGGAGGAGCACTTCCTCGTACACCCCGACAGCCGGGCCGTGGAACCCGCCGGGCCGCGGGTGGTCGCACGGGCCGCGGAGGCCCTGGGCGACCTGGTCTCCGGGGAGTTCACCGACTACCAGATCGAGGTGAAGACCACGCCCTGTACAACGCCGGCGGAGCTCCACGAAGAGCTGATCCGGCTGCGGGCCGCCGTCGCGTCTGCCGCAGCGGCAGAGGGCCTGCGGGTGTGCCCCTCGGCCACGCCGGTGCTCGGCGGAGCGGGTCCTGTGGTAGTCGGGGACCACCCGCGCTACCGGACGAGCGTGGACCTGTTCCGATCGATGATCGATGACTACGCCATCAGCGCGCTGCACGTCCATGTGCACCTGCCCGACCGCGAGCTCGCCGTGCTCGTCGGCAACCATCTGCGGCCCTGGCTGCCACTCCTTGTGGAAATGAGCGCGAACTCGCCCTTCCACGGCGGCAGGGACACGGGATACGCGAGCTGGCGCTCGGTGATTCGGGGCCGGTTCCCCTGCCTGGGGCCACCCCCGTACGCCGAGTCCTTCGCCCACTACCAGCAGACCGCTGCCGCGATGGCGGAGACGGGCTCGATGCCGTTCGCCGAGCTGCCCTTTTGGGACATCCGGCCGCACCCGCAGCTGCCGACCTTGGAGGTGCGCTGCATGGACGTGCCGGCCGACCCCGCGGACACCGCCGCACTCGCCGCGGTCACCAGGGCCCTGGTAGTGACGTCGGCCGGGCTGGTACGCAGCGGCGACCCGGGCCCGCGGACGTGCGGCGAGCTGCTGCGCTCCGCCTACTGGTACGCCACCCGCGACGGCTGGTGGGGCCGCGGCGTGGACGCCCTGTCCGGCGCCGTCCTGCCCGCCCCGGAGCGCGGCATCCGGCTTCTCGAACACGTGCGCCCGGCGCTGGAAGACCATGGCGATGTGGAGGTGGTCACGGCATTCTTGGGGCGGCTGTCGCGGCGCGGCTCCGGAGCGCACCGCCAGCGCGCCGTGGCCGGGCGCCCGGGCGGGCTGACCGCCGTGGTGGACGACCTGACGAGCCTCACCGCGAGCCCGCGGACGACCACGGTCGGCGCAGTGGAGGAGAGCGTTCCTGCTTCACCGCAATGGCGGAGCTACCAGGACGTACCACCAGAGGCCGTGTGAGTCTACTGAGGAGGGATTGGGGTACTGGGAAATGCCGAGGGGGAGGCGTCGGCCCTACCCGGCAACACTGGAGGAGCCTATGGAGGACACCCCGACCATGCAGAGCCTGACGTCAGCCCGCGCCGCGGCGATTGGCGGCCCGGGCGACCTACGGCGACATGGCTTCGCCCGCTACCGCGCGGAGGACCTCGGCGTGTCGCTGGCCGCGCACGCCGGCGACCTGGCACAGATCACCGGCGCCTACGCTCAGCTTCCCCCGGACCCGTACGCCCCCACCACCAACCGATTCCGCCGCTACTCGCACGCTGTCTATCTGCCCTGGACGCGAGAGCTCTCCTTCATCCCCGGGGCACCGGACGCCACCTACGGCTCGGTCACCGAATACTGGCAGGACGGCCACAATCCGGAATACCCGGACATGCGGCGCCGCCTGCCCGACATCCCCGCCGCGCTGCAAAGCAATGCGCTGCTCCAGCACCTCATCCACTCCGACATCGAGCAGGCCCTGTGGCTGGAGGAACTCCAGCGGGCCCCGCTGTACATCGGCGTACACCTGATCAAGCTGGCCGTGAGTGACCCGGCAGAGATCGCCGTATCGTCTCCCAACTGTCTGCACCAGGACGGCGGTTCGTCCGCCACGTTCACCTTCGCCCACCTGGTGAGCTGCGGAAACATCAGCGGCGGCGAGAACGTCATCGCCACGCCGGAAAGCGCCGGGCGGCAGCCCGACGATCTGCCGCCCGATGACCTCCATGCGCGCTTCACCCTGAACGACCCGCTGGACGGCTATGCCGTCCATGACCATCGGGTCAGCCACTACGTCGGCCCGGTGCAACTCGGCGACGGCCCCGGGCCCGGTGAGCGCCGCATCCTCATCATCGGCATGGCCCCCTACGCGCCACGGCTGTGAATCGGCCCCTTACGCGGCACGGTGACGAACCGTAAAACCGCAGGCCAGCACAGGACATGAGCGCACCGGTCGGAATGCGATACCAGCATGCCGACCTAAAAGACACAGAGGAGCGCGCCGGGTGGTGCGTAACACGAGCGCGCGCCGGCCGGTGCGCGCATCGGCAGCCGGCTCAGCCGCGGGCGCGGTGAGGCCGGGGGAGAGACGACAGGTGGACACGATGCTGCTGAAAACGTGGGGTGTGTACGGGCCGCAAGGCGATTCCTTTCTGCTCAGAGAGGCCCTGTTGAGGGCGTCGGTGCCCACCGGCGCCCAGGTCCTGGACGTGTGCACCGGCACCGGCTTGATCGCGCTGACGGCGGCCAGGCTCGGCGCCCTGCGGGTGCGGGCCGTGGACACGTGCTACCGAGCGGTGCTGACCGCCCGGTGCAACGCACGGTTGAACCGACTACCGATACGCGTCGAGCACGGCGACTTCCGCTCCTGCCTGACGGCGAGCCAGCGCTATGACGTGATCACCGCCAACCCGCCGTACGTCCCCTGCCCCAGCGAAGCCGACCGGGGACGAGGCAGGGCCAGGGCGTGGAACGCGGGCCTCGACGGGCGCCGTTACGTGGATCGGCTGTGCGCCATGGCCCCGGAGCTCCTCACCGAGGACGGCATGATGCTCATCGTCCACTCCGCCCTGTGCGAACCGGAACAGACCCTGCGGCTACTCGGCGAGTCAGGTCTCAAAGCGTCGATCGTGGCTCGCCGTAACCAGCCTTTTGGACCGGTCCTCACCTCCCGCGCCACGTGGCTGGCGGACCGCGGGCTGATCGACCGCGGCCAGGCGGAAGAGGAACTCGTAGTCATCCGCGCCGACCGCGTCCCCTCAACGGCGGCTGTGGGCTAGCCACTCAGCGGCTCCGCTGCGGCACGGTTGCGGGTTCGCGGCCCGCCGCGGCCGGGTCGTAGGCCCGCGCGTTCAGGGAGGCGTCGCGCGGCGCGGCGTGGTGGGGGAGTGGTGGGGCGTGTCGTATCGCGTGTCGTCGTGTCGCGTCGTGTCGTGTCGTGTCGGGGAAAGGTGGCTCAGGCCACGGTCGTTGGATCGGGTATGCCAAGAACTCGGCGTGCGGTGAGCACCATCGTGGCGCGCAGTAGGTCTTCCTCGGCGGCCGAGTGCTCGCGGCTGAAGAGCATGTAGCAATTGCGCTCGACCATCCAGTGCGCCGCTACGGCCAGTGCCCGCGCGTCACCGCCCGGTGTGATCAGCCCGCGGGAGCGGTCTCGTTCGAGCATGGCCGCCAGTTCGTCCGCACCGGCCTCCAGCCCGTCCCGCCAGGCCGTTCGGGCGTCCGCGTCACGCCCCACGTAGTCGATGGCGGCGCAAAACAGCGAGCCGTGTTCCACCCAGGTGTTGAGGACGTTGTGGATCAGTCCGTCCAGTGACGCCTCCAGCGTGACGTCCGCGTCGCCGGCCACGGCCGCGGCGGTCGTCAGCAAACCGCCCATCACGCGCTGCACCGCCGCATCGATGATGGCCTGCTTGCTGTCGAAGTAGAAATACACCGAGGGACGCGAGAGCCCGGCGCCCTTGGCGATCTCCTCAATGGTGATCTTCCTCGCAGGGCGCTCGCGCAAGAGGCGGACGACGCTGTCAAGGATCGCTACCTCCCTGCGGTCCCCTCGGCTCAGCCGAGGACGCCTGCGCCCCCGGACCTGAGCCGGGGGCGGCAGCGTCGTGTGCGGTGCTTCGTCCCCGTTGTCGTCCATGCGGCTCACCGTAGCTGTTCGACAGGCAAGTAACGCAGTTTCGACAAAACTCAACGCGGCGTTGAGTTTTGCCCCGTTGGCATGTGATGCTCGGAGTGCAGAGGCGGTGGTGTCGGGGGAAGCACTAAACGGGGGGCTCGCCGCCGCCTCTTCCAACTCGTGCTGCCCTGAACGTCACTTGGCTTCGGGGGAGCGTCCCGGGTGGAGTCGGCGCGGCGCGTCGGCGGCTAGACGGTACGGGGGCCGGCGCGGGGCCATCCCACGCTGGCACGGCCGCTAAGTCGCCGACCGCAAGGCGCTCAGGCAACATGCCGGGATGCTGGTGGGAGTTGGCCGCGCTGGTGGCTGGAGCGCAACGGGGGAGGGCCGACGAGGGTCGGCCCTCAAGGCTCCAGCCACATGGCGTCGGGCTCGAACGAGGGGCTGCCGAGCCGGTCGCGTGTGGCGTCGGGGGACGCGGCGCGCGGTGGCCGGTTCAGCACCGCGCGGGGCTCGCGCACCGGCTCCCAGCCCCGTTCCGATCCCGTTGCCTACGTCACTACCTGCGCCGATACCTGTGTCGGTGCGCCAATGGATCACACGCTTATCCCTAGAATCGCCCGATGCAGATATTCAGTGAGCACACCTGCGGGGTGAACCGGTGAACAGCCACGACGTCACCGACGAACAGTGGGAGGGGCTCGCCGAAGTCGTCCCGCTGCGCAGCAACAACGCATGGCCGTCCTGGCCGAACCACCGTGCGCTCCCCGAAGAAGAGCCCGAAGAGGACCAGCGCCAGTTCGTCGTCCTGCGAGTACAAGTCTTCGCCGACGCGCGCGAGGTCGCCGACTACCTGATCGCCCAGATACCCGTGCTGCTCGATCTGAGCGGCGCCGAGGCGGACGTCGCCAAGCGCATCCTCGACTTCTCCAGCGGAGTCGTCTTCGGCCTCGGCAGCGGCATGCACCGAGTGGACACCAATGTGTTCCTGCTCGCCCCGGCCGGCACCGAGGTGGACGAGCCTGAACTGCGCCCCGCGTTCACGACCGTAACTGGGTCTACTATCCCCCGATCGTAGGAACGCACCGACGAGCAAACGGTTCGGCGAAATCCATCGGCGGTACGTTCCCGGCCATGAACGCACCAGGCCAGCGGCCCGCCGTGACGGAACTCAGGCTCACTGCCTACAAGACACACCGGCGCGCGGTCTTTCCCCTGGGCCCGGTGACGCTCTTCACCGGGCCCAGCGGAAGCGGAAAGTCCGGTGCCCTGGAGGCATACGCGGCCCTGGCCAGGCTCGCTGCGGGCGACCAACTCGCCGAAGTCTTCCCCGACCCCGCCGGCTGCGTGCCGCGACAGGCCCGCCCAGATGCACAGGGACGCCGCGGCTTCCGCATCGGCTGCACCGTAGACGGCCCGGTCGGGCCCGTGCGGCTGGACGTCGCCGTACAAGCCGAACCCGAACTGCGGATCGTAGGCGAGCGCATGTCCGGCGCGGGCGAGATCTTGCTGGAGACGGCGCTGCGCGACCCGAGCCGGCACACGGTGCAAGCGGCCTGGTACACGGCCGGCTCCGTCCCCGTCACCCGCGCCCCGCTCCCCGATGACCGGCTGGCCACGGCGCTGCTGCCGCTGCGCATCGCAGGCAAGACAGCGGGCCAGCGGCTCGCCCTCGCCGCTGCGGAACAGGTCGTTGTGGCACTGCGCTCCGTCTTCGCCTGCGACCCGAGACCAGAGACCATGCGCGCCGTCACGAAGCGATCGGACGGACAACTTCGGGGCGGCTGCGACAACCTAGCCGCCGTGCTCTACCGCACGCGCAAGGAGTGCGGTACCCGGCATGCCGCGCTGGTCACAGCGGTACGTGCGGGCTGCGCTGGCCCGGCCGTCAGGGAACTGACGGTGGAGAAGGCGGGACCCAACGGGAGTAACGGGAGTAACGGGAGCCATCCAGGCACACCCGGGCGGGCCGGCGGGGGCCACCGGCCGGCCGGTGGCACGGCGGGCGGACAGGCCGCGGCGGGCGCGGACGGCGAATGTGGCGGGTTCGGCGGCGCCGGTGGGTTCGGTGCGCGGGGCGATGCCGGTGGGCTCGGTGGACAGGCCGGTGCTGGAGTACAGAGCGGTGCTGGAGTACAGACCGGCGCCGGCGTGCGGGCCGTGCTCGGCCTGGGGGAATACGGCCGGATGCCCATCGAGCGGCTCGGCGACGGGGAACTGCGCTATCTGGCCCTGGCGCTGGTGCTGCTCACCGGGCCAGGAGTGTTGGACGTGGACCCGGTGGCGGACGTGTTGCCGGCCCTACAGACCCTGACCGTGCTCGCCGATGGCTTCGATCGATGCCTGGATCAGCGCCAGGCCCGGCTGTTACTCGAACTGGCTGGACGTATGTGCGAAAGGGGGCATATCCGACTGGTGGGCGCGGTGCACGAGGTTCCGCGCGCGGCAGCACTGGGCGGCGAGGGCGACGACGGCGGTGTCCGCGACGGCTACCGAGACGATGACGCCGAGGCCGTACGCGACGGCGCGGGCGACGGCGCCCGCAGCGGTGACCCCCGCGGCGGCGCTGCCCGCAGTGGCAGCGCTGCCGGGGGCAGCGGGGCCGGAAGCGATGGCGCCGCAAACCCCCGGGGCGGGGAGCGGACAGACCGCGGGAAGGACACGGGCCCTGACGGCGGACGGCCCGGCGCATACGGCGCATTCGGCACGGCTGACGCGGCTGGCGTGCCTCGCACGTCAGGTGCGGCCGGTGCGCCTGGTGTGGGTAAGGGTGCGTTCGGGGTGCCCGGGCTGACGGTGGTAGACCTGGGGCGTGACCAAGGAACCCCGTCCCGATCCTAATCTGCAAGCGTTGCAGCGCCGACTCGCCGACTTCGCGGCGGCGCGAGACTGGCAGCGCTTCCACACGCCGAAGAACCTGGCCTCGGCGCTGAGCGTCGAGGCCGCCGAACTCGTGGAAATCTTCCAATGGCTGACCCCGCAGGAGTCGGCCGCGGTCATGCACGGCCCCGAGACATCGGCACGAGTGGAAGACGAGGTGGCCGACGTCCTCGCCTACCTCCTACAGTTCTGCGAGACGTTGGGAATCGACCCGCTGAAGGCACTCTCAGCCAAGATCGAACGAAACGAACTGCGCTTCCCGGCGCGCCGAGACGCTCCGCCCACCGCAGATGATCATCACTCTATGTAGTGACGAACTTTCTCCCCTCGCAACTCTTGTCCACAGGTTCCTAGATTCCCCTAGCTTTTCCGCCCACCATTCATCACTCTGGGTAGCGAACCAGTAACCAACCCAGCGCGGCGGAAGAGGGATACGAGACATGGAGGCGATGCGGCTCATCGACGCCACCCGGCTGGCCCTGACACAGGCAACTGCCGTGCAGGACATCGTCGCCGAAGCGTGGCAGGCACAGGCGCTCGCGGAGGTGATCGGGGACTACTTCGCAGGAAGTGCCTCCCCGGCCGCGCGCTGGGAGGCAGAAGGGCTGAGCGAAGCAGGCGGCCGGGCCTGTGGCGCGCTCAACCGACCCGCGCTCAGCCACCCCGCCCTACGCACCGGCGCGATACGGGCCATGCAACTAACGGAAGTGCGCGACCCCCGGCGCGTACTGCTGGCGCTGGGGGTGTTGCTCGGCGAAGTCGGCATCGCCCTGGTGGAGGTGGCTTGCGTGGCGGAGGAGGGCCTGTACTGGCAGTGCGTTGAGGCGGTGGACGCCGCCGACGAGTCCAGGGACCGCATCTTCGGCATGCTGAGGGAACTCTCCATCAGGCAGGAGGGCGGCGCGGCCTAAGCGGCAGAGCCGGCGCGCGGAATGCAGGCGAGCGCGGCCGACCACAGGCGTGCAGCAAGGTACCGACACATGGGCTCGGCTGGGTGCCGGCCGGCCCGGCCCGGGCCGTGAGGAAGGGACCGGGCGATGGCGGGCCCTTTGGGGCGTGGGACGCGAAGGGGCGGGGCGGGGGGAGGGGAGGGGGGAGGCCCCCCTCGGTGTACCGAAGCGGCGGACGTATCCGTTCCACGCCAGACACCTGCAAGCCGAGCCACATGCCGACGGCGGAGCTTGACACGGGTCGGGGCGCATCGGTGACATGCGGGGAAGAGGGCAGGATGGAGGCCATGGACCTACGTATCTTCACCGAGCCCCAGCAGGGGGCCAGCTATGACACCCTCCTCACCGTTGCCAAGGCGACCGAGGACCTGGGCTTCGACGCCTTCTTCCGTTCTGATCACTACCTGCGCATGGGCAGTGCGGATGGGCTGCCGGGCCCCACGGACGCCTGGATCACCTTGGCTGGTCTCGCTCGGGAGACTCGCCGTATCCGACTCGGCACGCTGATGACCGCGGGCACCTTCCGGTTGCCGGGCGTGCTTGCCATTCAGGTGGCGCAGGTGGACCAGATGTCCGGTGGGCGAGTTGAGCTCGGTCTTGGCTCCGGCTGGTTCGAGGAGGAGCACCGGGCGTACGGCATCCCGTTCCCGAAGGAGAAGTTCGGGCGGCTTGAGGAGCAACTGGAGATCGTCACCGGGCTGTGGCAGACGCCCGTTGGCCAGACGTTCAACCACAACGGGACGCATTACCAGCTCACCGACTCGCCTGCGCTACCCAAGCCGGCTCAGTCGAAGGTCCCGGTGCTCATCGGCGGCCATGGGGCGGTGCGTACCCCGCGGCTCGCGGCGCAGTACGCCGACGAGTTCAACATCCCCTTCGCCTCGATCGAGGACACCGAGCGGCAGTTTGGCCGAGTGCGGGCGGCGGCCGAGGCTTTCGGGCGCAAGGCCGACGACCTGGTGTACTCCAACGCCCTGGTGGCCTGCGTCGGCAAGGACGACGATGAGGTTGCCCGGCGCGCAGCCGTCATCGGCCGGGAGGTGGCCGAGCTCAAGGCGAACGGGCTGGCGGGCTCGCCGGCCGAGGTGCTGGACAAGATCGGTCGTTACGCGGAGATCGGCGTGTCCCGGGTGTACCTCCAAATCCTCGACCTCGAAGATCTCGATCATCTGGAGCTCATCTCGTCCCAGGTGCAGTCGCAACTCAGTTGAAGACGGAGTGCCCGTGACGTCCGCCGCTGAACCACCCGCCGAACCCGCCGAACCTGCTGGTCCTGCTGGACCCGCTGACCCAACGGCCAGCAGACCGCCTGCCGGGGGATCGCCCGCAGAAGGACCGGACCCATGGGGCCCGCCGCCGTCTACTTCGGCGTCTCAGCCTTCGGTGCCGCCGTCTTCGGTGGCCCCGTCTTCGGGGTTTGCACCTTCCGGGTTTGCACCTTCCGGGTTTGCGTCCTCGGGAGCGCAGTCCTCGACGCTCTCGCTCGCGGAGGCTCTCGCGCGCGGGACGGTTGTGCTGGATGGCGGGCTCGCCCACCAGTTGGAGGCACAGGGCTGCGATCTGTCCGATGCGCTGTGGTCGGCTCGGCTGCTTGCGGACGACCCGGCGCAGATTGAGCGGGCCCACGCGGCGTACGTCCGGGCGGGCGCACAGGTGCTTATCACCGCCAGCTATCAGGCCAGTTACGAGGGCTTCGCCCGACGCGGCCTCGATCGACGGCAGGTGGACGCGCTGCTTCGGCGGAGCGTCCACCTGGCCCGCCGGGCGGCGGCGGAAAGCGCCGAGGCGGCGGGCGGCGCGGGACGCACAGGTACTGGCGTCGGCGCCGGTACTGGCGCGGACGCGGGCGGGGTGTGGGTTGCCGGCGGGGTGGGGCCGTACGGGGCGATGCTCGCCGATGGGAGCGAGTATCGGGGCCAATACGGTCTAAGTGTGCGGGAGTTGGCGGCGTTTCATCGCCCGCGCATCGCGGCGCTGGCCGGGGCACGGCCCGATGTGCTGGCGCTGGAGACGGTGCCCGACATCGACGAGGCAGAGGCGATGCTGTGGGCGGCCGAGGACTGTGGGGTGCCGGTGTGGCTCTCGTACAGCGTCAAGGGCCGATTCACTCGGTCCGGGCAGCCGCTGGAGCGTGCGTTCGCGCTTGCGGCGGACAACGATCAGGTGATCGCGGTGGGGGTGAACTGTAGTACGCCCGCCGATGCTGAGGCCGCGGTGCGCCTGGCGGCGCTGGTCGCGGGCAAGCCGGTGGTCCTCTACCCGAACAGTGGGGAGGAGTGGGACGCCACGGTGGGGGACTGGCAGGGCCGCGCTACGTTCGATGCGGCCCGGGTCGGTGCATGGCAGCGCGATGGGGCGCGGCTCGTCGGCGGCTGTTGCCGAGTGGGTCCCGACCGGATCGCCGAACTCGCCGCGGCGGTACGGGCGGAAGGGCGACAGCACGGGCGTGAGAGGGGATAGCGGGGGCGTCGTAGCGCGGGTAAATCGGTGGGAGCATCTGGCGGGAGCGGGTGATACTCGGTCATGTGTTCCTGACCCTCAGCACCACAGGTGCCCCCGAACGACCCGCGTCCGACCTCGGCTATTTGCTGCACAAGCATCCCGAGAAGGTGCAGCAGTTCTCGACGTCACATGGCGTGGCTCATGTGCTCTACCCCGAGGCTTCGCCCGAGCGGTGCACGGCCGCGCTGCTGCTTGAGGTGGACGCGGTGGCCCTGGTCCGCAAGGCACGAGGCAAGGGGGCTGGCGGCGCGCGCCCCGGGGCAGCGGTCGGGGCGGCGCTCGGACAGTACGTCAACGACCGCCCCTATGCGGCCTCTTCGCTGCTCGCGGTCGCGCTGCGTACGGTCTTCTCCAGTGCGCTCCAGGGGCGATGCACGGCACGCCCGGAGTTGGTGGAACGGTTGCTACCGCTGCGCATCGAGGTGCCGGTACTGCCTGCGCGCGGTGGGGCGGAGTTGGTGGAGCGGCTGTTCGTACCGCTGGGTTGGGAGGTGACGGCCACCCCGGTGCCGTTGGACGAGGAGTTCCCCGAGTGGGGCGATTCGCGCTACGTCCGGCTGGCGTTGACGGGTGAGACGCGGTTGGTCGATGCGTTGCGGCAGCTTTACGTGCTGTTGCCGGTTCTCGATGACGCCAAGCACTACTGGGTCGCGCCCGACGAGGTGGACAAGCTACTGCGGTCCGGTGACGGCTGGTTGGCGGGCCACCCGGAGCATGAGCTGATTGCCAGCCGCTACTTGGCGCGTAGTCGCTCACTGACGAAGGACGCGTTGGAGCGGCTCGAACTGGCCCGACTCGCCGAGGCGGATGACGCCGAGCCCGAGGACGTGGACAACGCGGTGGACGAGCTCACCGACACCGAGCAGGCTCCGGTGCCGCTGGCCGTGCGGCGGCGCGAGGCGGTCGTGGCCGCTTTTCGCGAGGCCGGTGCGGCGCGGGTGCTCGACCTCGGCTGTGGACAGGGGCAGCTCCTTGCCGAACTGCTGAAGGATGCGCGGTACACGGAGTTGGTGGGCGTCGATGTGTCGCAGCGCGCGTTGAGCGCGGCGGCCAGGCGGCTGCGGTTCGATCAACTCTCGGAACGTCAAGCGGCCCGCATCAAGCTGCTGCAAGGTTCGCTCGCGTACACCGACAGCAGGTTGAAGGGGTACGACGCGGCGGTGTTGAGCGAGGTGATCGAGCATGTCGATCTGCCGCGGCTGCCTGCCCTCAGTTACGCGGTGTTCGGCTCGGCGAGGCCCCGAACCGTGGTGGTGACGACGCCGAACGTGGAGTACAACGTGCGCTGGGAGAGCCTGCCCGCGGGCCAGGTCCGGCATGCCGACCACCGGTTCGAGTGGACCCGTGAGGAGTTCCGGGTCTGGGCCCGGTCGGTCGCGCACCGGCATGACTACGACGTGGAGTTTCGGCCGGTTGGCCCGGACGATCCCGAGGTGGGGCCGCCGACCCAGCTCGCGCTGTTCACCGTGCACGGGACGCGGCGAGCCGCGGGCCGGGCCGCCGCCACGCCAGGCCAGGCGGCCGAGGGCGCCGTGCCACTCGACGTAGCGGCGCCAGCTCAGCCCACCCTCCACAACACCGCTCAGCCCACCCCTCAAAGCGCCACGCAACTCACTCCCCAAAGCGCCGCACAACCCACTTCCCCCCAAAGCGCCACACAACCCACACCCAAGAACACCACCCAGAACTCCCCCCAAAGCACCCCCGAAAACACCACTCAGCTCGCCCCGCAGGGCGGCGCGCAGGACAAGGAGGCGACCGCATGACTGGTGAGCGAGTTCTCACGGTGCCCGATCTGTCGCTTGTGGTGTTGGTCGGCGCCACCGGTTCGGGCAAGTCCTCCTTCGCGGCGCGGCACTTCAAGCCCACCGAAGTGATCTCCTCCGACTTCTGCCGCGGGCTGGTCAGCGATGACGAGAACGACCAGGGCGCCAGCTCCGACGCGTTCGAACTGCTCAACTTCATCGCGGGCAAGCGGCTTGCGGCCGGCCGGTTGACCGTGATCGATGCGACCAATGTGCAACCCGCAAGCCGTAAACAACTCGTCGCGCTGGCCCGAGAGTTCGACGTCCTGCCGGTTGCGATCGTGCTCGATGTGCCAGAGGGCGTGTGTGCCGAACGCAACGCTGGGCGGCCGGATCGTGCCATGCTGCCGCGCCATGTCATCCAGCGACACCAGCGCGAGTTGCGCCGTTCGCTGCGCCATCTGGAGCGCGAGGGGTTCCGCGGGGTGCATGTGCTGCGCGGGGTGGCCGAGGTGGACGCCGTCACCGTCACGCGCGAGCGGCGTCACAACGATTTGCGGCACCTCACCGGGCCGTTCGACATCATCGGCGACATCCACGGTTGCCGCTCCGAGCTGGAGACCCTGCTCGGTGACCTCGGATACGAGCTGCGCCGTGACGCGAGCGGGCGCGCGGTGGAAGCGGCGCACCCGCAGGGGCGTACGGCGGTCTTCGTCGGTGACCTCGTGGATCGCGGCCCGGACAGTCCGGGCGTGCTGCGCCTGGTGATGGGCATGGTGGAGTCCGGTTCGGCGCTGTGCGTGCCCGGCAACCACGAGAACAAGCTGGCCCGCTATCTGGCCGGCAGCACCGTTCGGCACGCACACGGTCTCGCCGAGACCATCGAGCAGTTGGCCAAGGAGGACGTCAGCGACCCCGAGTTCCGGCCCCGGGTGGTCGCGTTCATCCGGTCGCTGGTCAGTCACTACGTATTGGATGAGGGCAAGCTGGTGGTCTGCCACGCCGGTCTGCCGGAGAAGTACCACGGCCGCCAGTCGGGTCGGGTGCGTTCGTTCGCGCTGTACGGCGAGACGACGGGCGAGACCGACGAGTTCGGCCTGCCGGTGCGCTATCCGTGGGCCGAGGACTATCGGGGCAGCGCGGCCGTTGTTTACGGGCACACGCCCGTCCCGCGGGCGAGTTGGCTCAACAAGACTCTCTGCCTCGACACCGGCTGTGTCTTCGGTGGCTCGCTGACCGCGCTGCGCTGGCCGGAGCGCGAGCTGGTGAGTACGCCTGCCGAGCGTGTGTGGTACGCGCCCGTCAAGCCGCTGGCCAACGAGGCGCCCGGGGGAGCGGACGGCCGCCCGCTCGACATCGGCGATGTCATCGGGCGGCGCGCGGTGGAGACCAAGGAGCTGGGCCGGGTCACGGTGCATGAGGAGAACGCGGCGGCGGCGCTTGAGGTGATGAGTCGATTCGCCGTGGAACCGGGCCTGTTGGCGTATCTGCCGCCGACCATGGCGCCATGCGCGACGTCGAAGGAAGACGGTTACCTGGAGCACCCGGCCGAGGCGTTCGCCGCCTACCGTGCCGATGGCGTACGGCAGGTGGTGTGTCAGGAGAAGCACATGGGCTCCCGGGCGGTGGCCCTGGTGTGCCGGGACGCGGAGGTCGCCCGTGCGCGCTTCGGCGCGAGCGCCGGCGTGACGGGCGCGCTGCACACCCGCACGGGGCGGCCATTTTTCGCCGACCCGGAACTGACCGAGCGGCTACTGCGCCGGCTCAGCGCCGCTGTCGGCGATGCCGGGTTGTGGGCGGAGTTGGACACGGACTGGCTGCTCATCGACGCCGAGCTGATGCCGTGGTCGCTGAAGGCTGAGGGGCTGCTCCGTAGCCAGTACGCGGCCGTGGGCGCGGCCTCGCGTGCCGTGTTCCCCAGCGTGCTCGGCGCTTTGGAGTCGGCGGCGGCCCGCGGCCTGGAGGTGACCGAACTCCTGGGCAGGCAGCGGGAGCGCGCAGCGGACGCGGACGCGTTCACCGAGGCGTACCGGCGCTACTGCTGGCCCGTTGGCGACCCGGCGCGCGGCCGGCCGGGTGAGCTGGCAACCGCTCACACACGCCGCCCGGCCGACGTTCCAAACCTCAAGGCCCCCACCAGCCTCGACGACCTGGACGCACTGAGCGACGCCACCGGCCTCGGCAGCCTCGACGGGGTTCGACTGGCGCCGTTCCAGCTGCTGGCCGGGCAGGGGCGTCGCCTCGCCATGCTGCCGCACGATGGGCAACTCGCCCTGATCGACCGGCTCATCGAGGCGGAGGGAAACCGGCTGCTCGCCCCCACCCGCCGGTTCTGCGTGGACACCGAGGATGAGGCGTCGGTGGCGGCGGGCGTCGCATGGTGGCTGGAGCTGACCGGGGCCGGCGGCGAGGGCATGGTCGTCAAGCCGGTCGAGGCGGGCGTACGGACCAAGAACGGCAGGCTCGTGCAGCCCGGCGTCAAGTGCCGTGGCCGGGAGTACCTGCGGATCGTCTACGGCCCGGAGTACACCCGTCCGCAAAACCTGGAGCGGCTGCGGGCGCGGCACCTGGGCCACAAGCGGTCGCTCGCGCTACGCGAGTACGCGCTGGGGCTTGAGGGACTGGAGCGGTTGGCCGAGGGAGAGCCGTTGTGGCGGGTGCACGAGGCCGTGTTCGCGGTCCTCGCGCTGGAGTCCGAGGCGGTCGATCCGCGGCTGTGAAGGCGAGGCGCTGAAGAGCACAGGCGGCGAGGATGGCGGCGTACGCACGCGGTACGGTTCCCGACAGCTGTCGGGAACCGTACCGCGCCGACCGGTGGGCCGCGCCGCCGCCGCGTCGCGTGCGGCTCCGCCGCTGGGGCGGGGCGACAGGGCCGCCCCGGGCGTCGCAACGGGCGCGGGCCTGGTCGGGGCTCGGCCGCGGGCGAACCGCCGGCGCTGCGCTCCGACGCGCGGAGCGCTCCCGCCGCGTGCGGGGCGTGTCGTAACCGATGTGCAGGGGCCCGGCTTCGGGTGAGGATGGGGGCATGGGATTCCATGTCGATTCCGAGGCCGGGCGGCTGCGCCGTGTCATTTTGCACCGCCCCGACCTGGAGCTGAAGCGGCTCACGCCGACCAATAAGGACGCACTCCTCTTCGATGACGTGCTGTGGGTGCGGCGGGCGAGACAGGAGCATGACGGGTTCGCGGATGTGTTGCGCGACCGCGGAGTGGAGGTGCATCTCTTCGGCGACTTGCTGGCCGAGAGTCTTGAGGTGCCCGCGGCGCGCGCTCTGGTGCTTGACCGGGTGTTCGACGAGAAGGAGTACGGGCCGCTGGCCACGGACCATTTGCGGGCCGCATTCGCCGAACTGTCCGCGCCGGAGCTGGCCCAGGCGCTGGTCGGTGGGGAGACCAAGCGGGAGTTTTTGGAGCGGCACCCGGAGCCGGTGTCCGTGCGTTTCCACGTCCTGGAGCCGGATGACTTTGTCGTCCACCCGCTGCCCAACCATCTGTTCACCCGCGACACGTCGGCTTGGGTGTATGACGGGGTGTCCATCAACGCGATGCGCTGGCCAGCACGTTGGCACGAGACCGTGCATTACGAGGCCGTCTACCGGCACCACCCGCTGTTCGCGAACGAGGACTTCCATGTCTGGTCGGAGGGGCAGGCGGCGTTCCCCTCCACCATCGAGGGCGGTGATGTGCTGGTCATCGGCAACGGCGCGGTGCTGATCGGAATGAGCGAGCGCACCACGCCGCAGGCGGTGGAGATGCTGGCGCGCGGCCTGTTCAAGGCCGGGTCGGCCCGTACGATCGTGGCGCTCGACATGCCCAAGGGCCGGGCGTTCATGCACCTGGACACGGTGATGACCATGGTGGACGGCGACACCTTCACGCAGTATGCGGGCCTGGGAATGCTGCCCTCGTACACCATTGAGCCGGGCGCCGAAGAGAGCGACCTCAAGGTCACCGACCATCCGCCGGAGCACATGCATCGGGCCATAGCGGCTGCGCTTGGCCTGGACTCGATCCGGGTGCTGACCGCGACCCAGGATGTCCACGCGGCGGAGCGGGAGCAGTGGGACGACGGCTGCAACGTACTGGCCGTCGAACCCGGGGTGGTCGTCGCGTACGAGCGCAATGTCACCACCAACACGTTCCTCCGCAAGCGCGGCATCGAGGTGATCACCATCCCCGGCAGCGAGCTGGGCCGGGGCCGGGGCGGACCGCGATGTATGAGCTGCCCGGTCGAGCGCGACGCGGTGTGAGTACGGTCGGTGTGCGGAGCGCGGCCGGGGCCGGGCCGGCAAGCACATGCGTTGATCACCGATCGCATATAAATGCCGATCCTCGTATATGCTTCCGAGGTTCCCGAATGCTGTGACCTAGGAGCCTGCCATGGCGACAGACCTCTTCGGCCGTCACTTCCTCAAGGAGTTGGACCTCACCGCGGATGAGTTCGTGAGCCTGGTGAGTCTGGCCGCCGAGCTGAAGACCGCCAAGCGTGCGGGCGCCGAGATCAAGCGGCTGTCCGGCAAGAACATCGCGCTGATCTTCGAGAAGACCTCCACCCGCACCCGCTGCGCCTTCGAGGTGGCCGCGGCCGACCAGGGCGCATCCACGACCTATCTTGACCCGGCGGGCTCGCAACTCGGGCACAAGGAGTCGGTCAAGGACACCGCCCGGGTGCTCGGTCGGATGTTTGATGCGATCCAGTACCGGGGTGCGGGCCAGCCCGTCGTTGAGGAGTTGGCGGCGCACGCCGGCGTGCCGGTCTACAACGGCCTGACCGACGAGTGGCACCCCACTCAGATGCTGGCCGACGTGCTCACCATGACCGAGCACTGCGCGAAGCCGCTGGGCGAGGTGGCGTACGCGTACCTCGGCGACGCCCGCGCCAACATGGGCCACTCGTATCTGATCACCGGCGCGCTACTCGGCATGGACGTACGCATCGTTGCCCCCCGCGCGCTGTGGCCCGCCGATGAGATCGTGGCGCACGCCCGGCGGCTCGCCGAGACGTCGGGTGCGCGGATCGCGCTGACCGAGGACGTGGCCGAGGGAGTGCGCGGCGCGGACTTCGTCGCCACCGACGTCTGGGTCTCGATGGGGGAGCCCAAGGAAGTGTGGGACGAGCGCATCGAGCTGCTCGGCCCGTACGCCGTCACCATGGACGTGCTACGCGCCACGGGCAACCCGGGCGTGCGTTTTCTGCACTGCCTTCCCGCCTATCACGATCTCGGCACGGGCGTCGGCAGGGAAATCCACGCGCGGCACGGGTTGACCTCGCTTGAGGTCACCGACGAGGTCTTCGAGTCTGCGCACTCGGTGGTCTTTGACGAGGCCGAGAATCGCATGCACACGATCAAGGCCATCATGGTCGCCACCCTCGCACGATGAGTGAATAATCATACGCTTGAATGCGCGACCATGCAGTCCATGTGGGTAGAATGGTCGTATTCAGTGGGGTTCGGGCCTGCCGGCTCGGGCCCCATTGTGCTGTGCCGGCCCGCTAACGCTGCCGGGCTAGCCGGCTTGGTCGGCCCAGCCCTCGCCGGCCGCCAGCACCGCCACCCGCCAGCACCACCACCACCGGAGTTGTGCCGCTCCCAACCGCTCCCCGTAAAGGCTCCGCCGCCGACCTCGTGCTTCCCACCGCCCCGCCAGCCCGCCAGTACAACCAGCACAACCAGCACCGCCTGTCAGACCCAGAGAAGAGAACCCCCCATGCGCCCGCGCCTCACCCGCGTCAAGTCCCCCGATGTGCTCATCGCCGAATCCGGCGCGGACCTCGAAGGGCACGGCCTGCGCCGCTCCATGGGCCTGTTTCAGCTCGTGTGCTTCGGCGTCGGTGCGATCGTGGGCACCGGCATCTTCGTCGGACTCTCGGACACGGTTGCCGAGGCCGGCCCCGCGACCGTGGTCTCCTTCGCCCTTGCCGCTGTGACCTGTGTACTCACCGCTTTCTCGTTCGCCGAGTTGGGCGGCGCGATCCCCGTCTCGGGCAGCTCGTACTCCTATGCGTACGCCACCCTCGGCGAGGGCGCGGCGTTCATCACCGGCTGGTGTCTCCTCCTGGAGTACGGGGTTTCCGTTTCGGCCGTCGCGGTGGGCTGGGGCCAGTATCTGAACGAGCTGCTGCACAGCGTGACCGGCTGGCAGCTCCCCGCGGCGCTGTCTACCTCTCCCAGCGAGGGCGGCGTCCTCAATCTGCCGGCCGTCGTGGTGATCGTGCTGGCCGCAACGCTGCTGGTGCGCGGCGTTCGGGAGAGCGCCCGTGCGACCGCGGCCATGGCGGTGCTCAAGCTCGGCGTCCTCGCGCTGTTTTGCGCCATCGCCTTCGCGGCCTTCGAGGCCGGAAACCTCACCCCGTTCGCGGCGCATGGCGTGGCCGGGGTGACCTCTGGGGCGTCGGTGGCCTTCTTCTCGTACATCGGCTTCGACGCGATCACCACCGCCGGCGAGGAGGTGAAGAATCCGCGCCGCACCATCCCGCTCGCCATCATGATCTGCATCGGTGTGGTCACGCTGCTGTACTGCCTGGTGGCGGTCGCCGCCATCGGCGCCATGTCCGCGGATGACGTGGCGGGCAAGCCGGCCGCGCTCTCCTTGATCGTCAACCGGGTCACCGACTCCGCGGTGGGCGGCGGGATCATCGCCTTCGGCGCGGTCGTCGCCATCGCATCGGTGGTGCTCGCGGTGATGTACGGGCAGACCCGCATCTTGATGTCGATGTCAAGGGACGGCCTGATTCCGCGGGTGTTCGAGCGGATCTCGCCCGCTACCGCGACCCCGGTAGCGGGCACCTGGATCGTCGCCGCGGTCTTCGCTGTGCCCGCGGCGGTGGTGCCGCTGGACGTGGTCCTTGACCTGACCACGATCGGCACGCTGGCCGCAATGGTGGTGGTCAACACCAGCGTGATCGCCCTGCGCCGCTCCCACCCACGTTTGGCCCGCCCCTTCCGGATGCCGTTCTTCCCGCTGCCCCCACTGCTTGGCATCGCCTGCTGCGGCTACCTCATCTACGGAACGGGCGCGGCGGCCTGGCTTCAGTTCGGGGTGTTCCTGCTGGTGGGGATGGGGCTGTACGCGGCGTACGGGCGACGCCACTCGCGCCTACGCGACGCCTACACCACGCCATCCGGGCCCCACCAGAAGCGGGCCTCCACCAACTCATCCCAAAGCTGACCGCGTACCGACCCGATCGGACCGCGCTGCCGGCGTGGACGGCGCCCCGCTTTCGGCTATCGCGTACTCATGACGACAGTCACATAACAGTGATAGCTTCGAGATGATGCGGGCACCCACCGTTCGGCCGAAGGAGGCCATGCGTATGAGTCCGTTCACCGGGTCCGCGCCCGATACGCGGGAGTGGCGGCATCTGCGCCTCACCCTCGACGGCGCCGTGGCCACCGTCACCCTCGCCCGTCCCGAGAAGCTCAACGCACTGACCTTCGGCGCCTACGCCGATCTGCGGGACCTGCTCGCCGAGCTGTCCAGGGCCCGTTCCGTACGCGCGCTGGTGCTGGCCGGTGCGGGCCGGGGGTTTTGTTCCGGCGGGGACGTGGACGAGATCATCGGGGCGACGCTCGGCATGGAGACCGACGCGCTTCTCGACTTCAACCGCATGACCGGGCAGGTGGTGCGGGCCCTGCGCGAGTGCCCGTTCCCGGTGATCGCCGCGGTGCACGGGATCGCCGCCGGCGCCGGCGCCGTGCTCGCGCTGGCCGCCGACTTCCGAGTGGCCGACCCGACCGCCCGATTCGCGTTCCTGTTCACCAAGGTCGGCCTCTGCGGCGGTGACATGGGCGCCGCCTATCTGCTGCCCCGAATCGTCGGACTCGGGCACGCCACCCGGCTGTTGATGCTAGGCGAGCCGGTATGTGCCCCCGAGGCCGAGCGGATCGGCCTGCTCAGCCTGCTCACCGACGAGGGGCAGGCCGACGCCGAGGCCACCCGGCTCGCCCACCGTCTCGCGCAGGGCCCAGCCCTCGGTTACGCGCAAACCAAGGCGCTGCTCACCGCCGAACTGGACATGCCGCTCGCCGCCGCCATCGAACTGGACGCCGCTACCCAGGCGCTGCTGATGACCAGCGCCGACTACACCGAGTTCCACGCGGCGTTCACCGACAAGCGCCCGCCCCAGTGGCAGGGGCGGTGACGGCGCCAACGGCCGCGCGGGTCGCGGTCATCGGTGGCGGCCCCGGCGGCCTGTACGCCGCCGCGCTGCTCAAGCGGTTGCGACCGGAGCGCGAGATCACCGTCTGGGAGCGGGGCGAGCCGCAGACCACGTTCGGCTTCGGTGTGGTCCTTTCGGACGAGACGCTGGGCGGCATCGAAAACGCCGATCCCGTGGTCTACCAGGCGCTGCGCCGCGAGTTCGTACGCTGGGACGCCATCGACGTGGTACGCGGGGGCCAGGTGCGCACCTGCGGAGGCCACGGCTTCGCCGCGCTCGGCCGGCAGCGGCTCCTGGAGATCTTGCATCAGCGCTGCCGCTCCCTGGGCATCCGGCTGCGTGAGCGTACGACCGCGCCACCCGCAGCCGAACTCGCCCGCCATCATGACCTGGTCATCGCCGCCGATGGCGTACACAGCACCACCCGCAGCGCGCACGCCGACGTCTTCCAGCCCCACCTGACCACCCACCACTGCCGCTATATCTGGCTCGCCGCCGACTTCGCCTTCGACGCGTTCCGCTTCGAGATCGCCGAGACCGAGCACGGCGTGCTCCAACTCCACGGTTATCCGTACGCCCACGCCCTACCGCCATCCGGCATACCGGACGGCCCTCCCCGCGCGAAAACCCCCGCCGAAGCCTGGGCCGAAGCCCGCAGCCCCGAAGCCCGCGCTGGCACGCGAGCCGAAGCCCGCACAGAGGTACGCGCCGAGGCCCGCGCCGGCACGCGCGCCGGGGCCAGCACCGTCATCGTCGAGGCCCGCGAGGAGGTGTGGCGCGCGGCGGGGCTCGACCGCTGCGACGAGCGCGAGTCCGCCCACAAGTGCGCCAAACTCTTCGCCGCCGCGCTCGACGGCCGGCCACTGCGCAGCAACGCCTCCACCTGGACGGCGTTCCGCACGGTCGTCAACGAGCGCTGGTCACACGGGCGCATCGTGCTGCTCGGCGACGCCGCCCACACCGCGCACTTCTCCATCGGCTCCGGCACCAAACTCGCCGTCGAGGACGCGCTCGCGCTGGCCGCATGCCTGGAGGAGCAGCCCACGGTGGCCGCGGCGCTGGCCGCGTACGAGGCGGAGCGGCGCCCCGTCGTGGCCTCCACGCAGCGGGCGGCCCGCGCCAGCCTTGACTGGTTTGAGAACCTCGCCGACTATCTCGGCCAGCCAACAGGGCAGTTCGCATTCAACTTGCTCACCCGCAGCCGCCGCGTCACCCACGACAATCTGCGGCTACGGGACCCGAACTTCGTCACCGCCGTTGAGCGCGAGGCGAAGCTGCCGCCCGATACGCCCCCGATGTTCGCCTCGCTGCGGTTGCGCGACCTGACGTTACGCAACCGGGTCGTCGTCTCCCCGATGGACATGTACTCCGCCATCGACGGCGCCCCCGGTGACTTCCACCTCGTCCACCTTGGCGGCCGGGCCCTTGGCGGCGCGGGCCTGGTGATGACCGAGATGGTCTGCGTCAGCCCCACCGGGCGCATCACACCGGGCTGCGCGGGCCTGTACGCGGCGGAACACGAGTCCGCCTGGCGGCGGATCACCGAGTTCGCGCATGCCGCGTCACCGGGTGTGGCACTAGGCGTTCAGCTCGGGCACAGCGGTCGCAAGGGCTCGACCCGGCCGATGTGGGAAGGCATCGACGAGCCGCTGCCGGACGGCAATTGGCCGCTTGTGGCCCCGTCCCCGCTGCCGTACCGGCCGGGCGTCAACCAGGTTCCGCAGGCTCTGGATGCCGCGGGACTCACCGAGATCCGCGAGCAGTTCGTACGCGCGGCGCAGCGCGCCGCCCGCGCCGGCTTCGACCTGCTCGAACTGCACTGCGCGCACGGCTATCTGCTCTCCGGTTTCCTGTCCCCGCTCACCAATCACCGCACCGACAGCTACGGCGGCGAACTGCCCGGGCGGCTGCGCTACCCGCTGGAGGTCTTCGACGCGGTACGGGCCGTCTGGCCGGCCAACGCGCCGATGACGGTGCGTATCTCCGCGACCGACTGGGCGGACGGCGGCACCACGGCGGACGACGCGGTCGCCATCGCGGCGGCGTTCGCCGCGCACGGGGCCGATGCCATCGACGTATCGACCGGGCAGGTCGTCGCCCACGAGACGCCGGAGGTCGGACGCTCGTATCAGACTCCGTTCGCCGATCGGATACGAAACGAACTCGGCCTCCCGGTCATCGCCGTGGGCGCCATCTCCTCCTGGGACGACGTCAACTCCCTGCTGCTCGCCGGGCGCGCTGACCTGTGCGCGCTGGCCAGGCCGCATCTGTACGACCCGCACTGGACCCTGCACGCGGCGGCAGAGCAGGGGTACTCCGGGCCTGGCGCACCCTGGCCGGTGCAGTACCGGGCGGGCAGCCGCAGACCACCCACGGGACGCACGGGCGACCCCAGGCCGCGCCTGACCCTGAGCGGCCCCACACCCGGCGCGGGCCGCGACTGACGGCCGCCGCCGACACCCCGGGGCCCGGCCGTGACGTCGGCCGGGCCGACCGTCAGTCGGGCTTCGCCGCCTTGGGTAGCAGCAGCATCAGGGCCGCCGCCGCGAGGTAGCACGCAACCTGCCAAGGGAGGACCGCGGTCAGGGCGTCGCCGTAGGCGGCGTGCGGCGGCGCGCCGTCGCCGAACGATGCGTCGAGTTCGGCGAAGAACAGCACGCCGAGCGCGGCCACGCCCAGGGAGTTGCCCAGCTGGCCAACGGTGGTGAGCACGCCGCCCGCGGCGCCCGCGTCCTTCGCCGGCACCCCGGCGAGGACCACATTCATCAGCGAGGGCGCCGTCAGCCCAAGGCCGAGCCCGCCGATGAACAGCGGAGCGGCCAACTGCCAGTAGGAAGGCTCTGCCCCGCTTCGTACGACCAGTAGCAGATGCACCTGTGATGCGGCCAGCACGAGCGCCCCGGAGATGAGGAGCGTGCGCCCAGCGCGCGCCGCGAACTGCACGCCGATGCCGGAGGTGATGATTGAGCCGATCGCGTACGGCAGGATGACAAGTCCCGTCTGCCAGGCCGAACGCCCGGTGCCCCACTGGAGGTACAGGGACAACATGAGGAAGAACGAACCGAGTGCCCCGAAGAACAACCCGGAGGCGGCGAGCCCCCCGCTGAACGCCCGTACGCGCAACAGCGCCGGATCGAGGATGGGTTGCCCACCGCCGGCGACCAGGTTCCGCTCCCGCCACCAAAACAGCGCTCCTGTGGGCACGGCCAAGGCCAGCAGGGCAAAGCCCCACCAGGGCCAGCCCCAGTCGCGCCCCTGCACCAGGGGCAGCAAGACGAGCACCGCGAGGGCCGCGGCGAGGGCCGCGCCTGGCAGGTCGAGCCGCGTACGGTCGGACGTGCTCGATTCGGGCAGCACCCGGGCGCCCAGCACGAGGCCGATGAGCGCGATGGGAACGTTGATCCAAAAAATGGTGCGCCAGCCCAGGCCGAAGACGTCCGCTTCGACGAGCAGACCACCGAGCAGCGGCCCCGCGACCGAGGCAAGCCCAAGAACCGCGCCGTAGGCACCGAACGCCCGGGCCCGCGCTGCCGGTGGGAAGACCGAGCGGATGATCCCGAACACCTGCGGGACCATCAGGCCGCCCGCCACACCCTGTGCGACGCGGGTGCAGATGAGCGTTGCCGGGTTCGCCGCGAAGGCGCAGGCGGCGGACGCGAGGGCGAACGATGCCAGGCCGAGGAGGAAGACCCGGCGTCGTCCGAACTGGTCGCCTACCCGGCCACCGGTGATCAACCCCGCGCCCAGCGCCAGGGTGTAGCCAGCGACCATCCACTGCACCGCGGCCTCGCTCGCCGCGAGGTCCCTGGCGATGACGGGGGCCGCCACGCTGACGATCGTGGCGTCGAGGAGTTCCATGAATGCGGCGACCAGCACCACGACCAGCGCGATCACCGCCGAGCGACCGGAGACCGTGGCGGGTTGGGGTGGGCTTGGCGCGCCGGGGGCAGCCTCGCCGCTCTGCGTGGGAAAGGGGGTCATACGATCACCGTCGCAGCAGAGGTGGCCACATACTGTCCGCCTCTCATGCTTCTTATGTCAGGATCGAGCCATGGCGGAGACCTCGGCACGGCTGCTGCTCCTGCTCTCCCTGTTCCAGTCGCGGCGGGAGTGGTCAGGCACGGCGCTGGCGCAGCGGTTGGAGGTGAGCTCGCGTACGTTGCGCCGGGACATCGACCGGCTGCGGCAACTCGGCTATCCCGTACGCGTCAGCAGGGGGCCGGGTGGCGCGTACCGGCTGGATGCGGGCACCAGGCTCCCGCCGCTTTTGTTCGACGACGACCAGGCGATAGCCGTCGCCGTGGCGCTTCAGACCGCGCCCACCACCGTCGTTGGCATCGAGGAGGCCGCAGCCCGCGCGCTCGCCACCGTCCGCCAGGTGATGCCGACGCATCTGCGCCACCGGATCGACGCGGTGCACGTCACCTCGATCGGCAACGCCTGGGACTTCGCGGCGCCCCCGATCGACTCCCCGCTGCTGCTCGCCCTTGGCACCGCCGTACACGACGGTGCGGTGCTGGTACTCGACTACGCGAGCGCGGCGGACCCGCCCGAGGACGAAAGCGCCGCGCCGCGCCGGTCATCAGCGCGCCGCCTGGAGCCGCATCGCCTCGCCGTCTGGTCGGGCCGCTGGTACCTCGTGGCGTGGGACGTGGAGCGGCGCGAGTGGGGGGCCTTTCGGGCCGACCGCATCACCCTCGGCCCGCCCACCGGGGTCCGCTTTTCGCCCCGCGAGATGCCGAGTGCCGACCTGACGACGTTTATCACCGGCGAGCTCGACCGGGGCGACGCCCCCGGCCACTGGCCCTGCCGCGGCGAGGTGCTGCTCGACGCCCCCGCGGCCGTGGTCGCCCGCTGGGCCCCCGGCGGCGCCATGGTGGAAGAGGTCACGGCCAACCGGTGCCGGCTCACCCTCGGCGCCTGGTCCTGGACCGGACTCGCCGCCCTGATCGGCACGTTCGCCAGCGATATCGAGGTGGTCGGCCCACCGGAACTCGCCGCCGCCTGCGGACGGTTGGCCCGCCGATACGCCGCGGCGAGCCGCTCGATGACGGGCCACGAGACGGGGCTCGACGCCCCGGGTGCGGCACCTGGGGCACGGTGGGCGGGCTCGGCGCACGGGGCTTGACGGCCGTGGTGCGGCCCGCTGCCGAGGCCGGTGCGTTTGCCGTCAGCCGTCCGTGGACCGCACGGTGTCCATGACCTTCTTGATCTCGGCGCTGGTCAGCGCGTTAGGGACCCCTTGGTCGGCGTAGATGACCCAACCGTGCATGGTGCCGTCCGGCAGCTTCTGCGCGATGCTGTGCACGATGGCCGTCGCGGGGACGCAGGCGCTCGGACGGTTGGTAACGGTGACCTTGGCGGTCGCGGTGAAGCCGTCGAGGCCGCCCCGCTTCCACGGCTTGGCCTCACTGACCTCGACCTTGGGCTTGTGGTCCGCACCGCCGTACGCGGCGAAGCCCCAGTTGCCCGCCCAGTTTCGGGCGTTGTCCTGAAGCGTGCCGTCCTTGCCGCCGCCCGTGGTGCCAACCGTGGCGAGTTGGCCCTTGCCCGCCTCGCCGAGCGCCTTGGGGTTGGGGCTCGACGCGCAGCCGCCCTCACGGTAGTTGGCGGCACCGGTCATCACGACGATCGGCTTGCCGCTCTCGTCGGTGTACGACAGGGCGGTGTCCTGGGTGAGCAGCTTCCACTGCGCCGCCTTGGCGGGCACGTCGTAGCGGAAGTGGTGCTCGGCGCGGCTCTGCGTCTGCCATCCCGCGACGAGCGGCTGCTCGCCGGTGGGGGCCACCGAGGCCGCGGGGTCCGTCGCGCCAGAGGAGGCGGGCGCGGGCGCCCCGGACGCGGGCTTCTTCGGCGCGGTGCTGCCGGCGCCCTTGTCGTCGCCGCTGTCGGAGTCGTTGCATCCGCTCACGGCGAGGACCATGCCGATACCGACGGCCGCAACCAAGACCTTGTTTCGACGAAGCGGCCCTGAGCCATGGTGCTGTTGGTGCTTACGGTGCTGGAGGGGCCTCTGAGGGCTGTGTGACGTAGGCATGATCAGCACCTTATGCGGTCCGTACTGGTGCCCACCCGGTCGGTCCGTGCTGATGTCCATAGGGTGGGCCTCGTACTCTCGTAGTGCTCTCGTACTGGTACCCGTGCGGTTTGCGAGGCCGCGGCCCGCCGAGTCGGCCGCGAAGGGCACCGCGCCGCACCCGCCTCGCTCACGGCGCACTGTGCGCTCGCGTACGCTCCCGTCCACCGCTGCGCGCTCGCCCTCGTGCGCTGGGCTCGTCACTCAGCCCGATTGCGTACGCACGAACTCCGCGCCCGCGTCCCGTAGTCGCTCGTGCAGTCCCGCGAAAACGCGCGCCGACCGCTCGCCCGGCCAGTCGTCGGGCAACAGCCCAGGAGGCAGCCCGGGGTCGGCGTAGGGGAGCGCGCGCCAGGAGTCGAGCGCTAGCAGATAGTCCCGGTACGCGTCGGCCGGTGGCACGGTCTTCCGGCGCGCCCAGCGCTGTAGCACCGGCTCATGGGTGGCGAGGAAGGCGTGATGCCGGGCGGCCAGCGCGTCCAGGTCCCACCAGCGCCGCACCGCGTCCGCCGTGGGCGCGAACCCGGCGTGCTCGCCCTGGAAGAGATCGACATACGACGCCAGGCCGAGCCGCTCCAGGGTGTGCCGGGTCTCCTCGCGCAGCAGGGCCGGGGCAATCCACACGCCGGGCGCGGCGGTGCCGAAGCCGAGCCGGGCGAGCCGGGAGCGCAGCAGATGCCGCTTGTGGCGCTCTTGCTCGGGAACCGAGAAAACGGCCAAAAGCCAGTCACCGGGCTCCTTTTCGGGTCCGGGCCCGGGGCCGGCCCCGGATGCCGGCCCGAGCCCCGACGCGGACGCGGACCGCGACGCAGACCGACTGGACTCGCCGGGCTGAGCGGGCTGGTCGGGCTGAGCGGGCTGGGTGCGCTGGCCGGGCTGAGCGGGCTGGCCGGATCGGGCGCACTGGGCGAACCCGCCCGCGCCGGGGCGCGTAGCGCAGCAGTAAGCGTCCAACCGCCCGAAGATGCGCCGGTCACCGTCGTCCAGCAGTTGGACAGCGGCCTCGGACGGCGCGTATCCGGCGGCCCCATCCGCCGTCTTCGCGGCGACCAGGAGCCCGCGCCGCTTGAGCCGGGAGACGGCCGAGCGCACCGATGGCGGGTCCACGCCGACCGCGCCGAGTAGCCGGATCAACGTAGCAACCGGCACGGTGCCGTCTGCGCTGCTGCCTGCGCCACGGCCGCCCGGCCCGTTCCCCGTGCCACGGTCCTCCAAGGCGGGCCCAATGCCACGGCCGTACGCACCGTAGTACGTCACGATCAGGGAACGCGGGGTGTACTGCGCGAGCGGATCGGTCACCCGGTCACTCTAGAGCGGTCCTTGGGCCACCCTCGCGCAGCCGGTACCGCTGGACCTTGCCGGTGGGAGTGCGCGGCAGTGCGGACAGGAAGCGGACCTCGCGGGGGCACTTGTACGGGGCCAGTTCCGCCCGGGTGAACTCCCTGAGCGCCGCGGCCGTGCCGGCCCCGGGCGGCACGCCGTCCCGTAACACCACATGGGCGACGACCACGGCGCCGCGCACCTCGTGCGGCTGGCCCGTGACCGCCACCTCGACCACGTCCGGATGGCGCAGCAACGCCTCCTCGACCTCGGGGCCCGCGATGTTGTAGCCGGCCGAGATGATCATGTCGTCCGTACGTGCCACGAAGCGGAAGTAGCCATCTGGTTCGCGGACATAGGTGTCGCCCGTGAGGTTCCAGCCGCCTCGTACGTACTCCCGTTGCCGCTCGTCCGCGAGATAGCGGCAGCCGGTGGGGCCGCGCACCGCGAGCAGGCCGGGTTCGCCGTCCGGCAGCGGTACACCGTCGTGATCCACGACCCGTACCTGAAAGCCGGGCACCGGAACGCCCGTGGTGCCGGGGCGGATCGCCTCATCGGCGGCCGAGATGAAGATGTGCAACAACTCGGTGGCACCGATGCCGTTGATGAGCCGCAGCCCGGTCGCCTCGTACCAGGCGTGCCAGACCGCGGCTGGCAGATTCTCGCCCGCCGACACACAGCGCCGCAGCGAGGAGACGTCGTGGCCGCCCAGCCGCTCCAGCATGGCCCGGTACGCGGTCGGCGCGGTGAACAGGACCGTTACCCGGTGTCGCGCGATGTCCTGCAACAACTTGGCCGGCCCGCCCCAGGCGTCGAGCAGCGTGGAGGCGCCGGCCCGTAACGGGAAGATCACCAACCCGCCGAGGCCGAAGGTGAAAGCCAGTGGCGGACTGCCCGCGAACACATCGTTTGGCGCGGGCCGCAGCACCCGCGCCGAGAAGGTGTCGGCGATGGCCAAAACATCGCGATGGAAGTGCATGCACCCCTTGGGCCGCCCGGTGGTGCCCGAGGTGAAGGCGATCAGCGCCACGTCATCGGCAGACGTACGCACCGGCTCGTACGCCCCGGGCCGGGCGGCGGCAAGCCGCAGCAGATCGTCTGGTGCGCCCGAGCCGTACGCGGCGATCCGCAGCCCCGGCACGCCGGCCCGCTGCAAATGGTCGAGGACCTCCGCGGCGCACACCGCGTGCCGTATTCGGGCCAGTTCGCAGATGGTGGCCAGCTCGTGGGACCGCTGGCTGGCCAGTACGGTCACCGCCACCGCGCCCGCCTTGAGCACCGCGAGCCAGCAGGCGGCGAGCCAAGGCGAGGTCGGGCCGCGCAGCAGTACCCGGTTGCCAGGCCGCACCCCAAGATCTTCCGTGAGCGTGTGCGCGAGCTGATCCACCCGGCCGCGCAGTTCGCCGTAGGTCCACACCTCCCCGTCCCCGCCGCGCAGCGCCACCCGATTCGCCTGGCGCCTGCCATCGGTCTCCGCGAGCAACTCCACCGCGCAGTTGAGCCGCTTCGGATAGTCCGGGACCGGCGGATCGCGCAGCAACGTGGGCCACTGGTGCACGGGCGGCAGATGGTCACGGGCGAAGGTATCGATGTGCGCCGAAGGCGTGAGCTCCATCGCGGATGCGCCCCCTCTAACCGATGGGGAAGTGCGGCAGTCCTGTCCCGAAGATGCATGCCAAGCGTAACGTGTTCATGACGGCAGTCAACATGTCGCGATAAAGGAGGGGTGCCGGTGACCGCCTTCGCACTCGACCCGCAGCAGCGGGAGTGGTGCGCCACGCTGCGCGCCATTGCCGCCGAACAGTTGCGCCCGCTCGCCGCGCGCTGCGACCCCGGCCGGGTGAACCGGCCGCTGGTAGCGGCCCTGGGCGAATCGGGTCTGCTACGACGCCTCTTCCCCCTCGACGGTCAGGCCCCTGTGCGCGCCCTGGACCTGTGTCTGCTGCGCGAGTCGCTGGCCAGGGAGTGCACGCAGGCCGAGACGGCACTCGCCCTTCAGGGCCTCGGCTGCTACCCCGTCGTCCAGTCCGGCACCCCCGAACAGCGCGCCCGCTGGTTGCCCGAGGTAGTTGCGGGGCGCGCGGTCGCGGCGTTCGCGCTCAGCGAGCCCGGGGCGGGCTCCGACGCCGCGGCCCTCACCCTGGCGGCGGAACCAGCCGGTGCGCGAAGCGGGCCACGGGGCGGCCCGCGCGGCTCTGCTGGACTGGCCGGTCGTGTTGGTCGGGACCACCCCGTTGGCGGTGTTGCGGCGGGTGGCGAAGAGGCCGGTGGCGCAGACGAGAACGGCGCCGGCGATACGGGGCCTGTGGGGTCTACGGGACCTGCGGGGCTTGCGGGCTGTGTAGGACGTACCGGGACTGCGGGGCGGGTGGGGCGCACGGATGGGCCGGGGCGGGCGCAGAGCACAGGCGTCTCCCGGGCCGCGGGCTGGCGACTGACCGGCGAGAAGTGCTGGATCTCCAACGCGCCCGAGGCCGACTTCTACACCGTCTTCGCCCGCACCACACCGGGCGCAGGCAGCCGGGGCATCACCGCGTTCCTCGTCCCCGCCGACCGCCCCGGCCTCACCGGCGAACACCTGGACATGCTCAGCCCGCATCCGATCGGCCGACTGTTCTTCGACGCCGTGCCCGTCACCCGCGCCGATGTGCTCGGCGAGGTGGACGCCGGGTTCCAGGTCGCCATGCGCACCTTGAACCTGCTGCGGCCCAGCGTCGGCGCCTTCGCCGTTGGCATGGCGCGCAGCGCGCTCGACCTCGCCCTCGCGCACGCGAAGGAGCGCACCGCGTTCGGCGGCCCGCTGAAGGACCTCCAGGCCGTCGCGCACCAACTCGCCGAAATGGCCACCCGCACCGAGGCAGCCCAACTGCTCGTCTACGCCGCGGCGTCCGCACACGACGCTGGCGAAAGCGGCATCGCGCGGCGCTCCGCGATGGCCAAGCTACTGGCCACCGAGACCGCCCAGTACGTGGTTGACGCCGCCGTCCAAATCCACGGAGCCCGCGCGCTGGAACGCGGCCACCCCCTGGAGCACCTGTACCGCGAGGTGCGCGCGCCCAGAATTTACGAGGGGGCCACGGAGGTCCAGCGCACCATCATCGCGAAGGAGCTGTACCGGTGAACTCCCCATCGCCCCAACGCCCCACCCCGCCCCAGCCCCCGTCCCCGGGGCGCGACGCCCCGAACGTGCCCTTGCCCCCGCCCACCGACGCTGTTCCGGCTCCGCCCACCGACGCTGTGTTGTCCCCGCCCCCGTCCCCGGAGCGCGACGCCCCGAACGTGCCCTTGCCCCCGCCCACCCACCCTGTGTCGCCCCCGCCCACCGCCCCTGTGATACGTCGCATCAACCCCCCAGAGCTCTCGCCACCCACCGGCTTCACCCACGCCGTCGCCGTCACCGGGTCCCGGCTGGTTCTGCTCGCGGGGCAGACCGCGCTTGACGGAGTAGGTCGGGTCATCGACGGGGCGCTGCCGGCCCAGTTCGAGCGGGCCCTGAGCAACCTACTCACTGCGCTACGCGCCGCCGGGGGCGAGCCCGAACACCTCGCCCGGGTCACGGTGTACGCCACCGACGTCGCCGACTACCGCGCACACGCCGCCCAACTGGGCAGCATCTGGCGCCGGTTGGCTGGCCGGGACTATCCGGCCATGGCGGTGGTGGGAGTGGTCAGACTCTGGGACGAGCAGGCCCTGGTGGAACTGGACGGCATCGCGTTGCTTCCCTAGCCCCCAGCCGCCCATGTCCCCTACTGGGAACCCGAGTTCGGCCGGCCGAGGCCCCCGGCCGAACTGCACCGGAGGGAGGAGGCCGCCGTACCTCCCTGGTAGCACGGCAACGAGGCGATGCACCGCTGGGTGTGCACTGACCTCGGTCGGCCGTCTGATGTGCCGCCTGTCCCCAACGCCGTACCGTCGAAGATGTTGCACGGCTGGTGAGGGGGAAAAACACCAGCCGCCCGCACGGGGGTGCGTGGCGCGGCGGCGCGTGTTCAGCGCCGCCTCGCCACGCGTGGCCCCGAACCGGAGGAGGGGAGCGGTCATGGGCGTGCGAAGCAGCTCAGAGGTAGGTGGTGGTGACGTGTTGGGCTACGTTCTCGCCGGCTGCCAGCCCCTGTTCGGCATCCCACCGGAAGTGCACCCCGAGATAAATGCGGCTGATGGCGTTCTCGCTGGCAGCGGTCGAGATGGTGGCGAACCGTCGGGTGGCCCCGCCGTTGTCGGTGGTCGCGCTGAACGCGATGGCGTCGGTGGCGAAGTAGGTCTTCAGGACGCCGGCCCACGCACCGGCGAAGGTGGCGTGCCCCGAGATATAAGCGGGGAACGGCGGCGTAAAACTGGACCCGTCCAGGGCGGCGGACAGGGGCCGCCACGCGGGGTCGGCCGTTGTGTCGGCGTTTGCGTCGGAGCCGGCCTCGTGGATCGCGGACACCGGCCGCCACAGATCAATCGGCGTGTTGTATTTGGCGTCCCAGGCCACAACCGCCGCGTCTGCCAGAGCGATCGACAGCACGGCGAAGAACTGAGCGTTCTGGGCGGGCGTCAACGTCTTCTTACGGGCGATGATGCGAGCGTGCTGATAGAGCTGCGATGTGGGTTTGTAGGTGCCATCGAGATCATTGGCCCAGAACCTGCCGATGTCGGATTGCTCCGCGGTGCGCACCACCGTCGTCAGGGCCGTACTGGAGTGCCCGCCGAACACCCGGACCTCATCGACTTGTTCGGCGTACTGGCTGCTGCGCAGAAGGTCTTGGTAAGTGGTGAAGCCGCCGGGTGGGCCGGGGCGGAACTGCCCGGGCGCAGACCCGCCGAATGGCGTGACGTTGCCCCAGTGCGGCGTCACGGCCGGTTCCAGCGGGTTGGTCTGGCGCCAGGCCCCGGGGACGCCGTCGGGGACATAGGTGACCGTGGTGGCCGAACCATCGGTGGCGCGCGCCTGAAGCAGCGCTTGGGCTGCCGCTCGGCCAACGGCCGCGCCCTTGTCCTTCTCCGTCTGCGTGCTGGTGTCCTGCGACAGGGCGAACCCGTAGTTCCCGTCGAACGCACCGGACGGATAAAGCGCGCGCAGCGCGGTGTAGGCGGCGGTGGCGACGGCCGCGTTGAGCGAGGCGACGCCCAGCACCGGCTGCTTGGCCAGATAGGGGCGGCCGATGGACACGATCGAGTTCGCCGCGTCGTACATCGCCAGGTGCATGATGGCCGCCGCCCTGGCCGCGGGCCCCGGGGCCCCGCCGGTTTGCTTGACCGCGCCCTCAAGAATCTTGCTCCAGTAAAGGACCGGCTCATACGGTGCGTCGGCGGCACGCGCCGCCGGGAGTCCCGGCCATACGGTGGCGGCGCCGACCGTGAGGCCGAGAAGGACAGTGCGGCGACTCGGCGCGACCTCCGGTCTGCCGGCTAGGGATCTAGACACAGTGGTTCCCCCTCTAGGTCCGCGGATCGAGACGGATGCTCGCGTGCCGTCACAGGGCTGTCAACGACGGATGGCAGGCTTGGCCAGTTGTCGCACATAGGCCAACGTGTCGGCGCTGCGGGGCCGGGAGCGGTGTGACCGGTCCTTGTCCGTCGATAACGGCTCGATCCGCACCAGCGCGGGGACGGCCGCGGCCATCGCTTTGTGGCTACACATCGTGCGCGGCGACTACGGCACGGCGGTGGCGGCGCGGAGGCCGGCCGCCGGATGGCCGTGGCCCCGCACTGGGAGGGCGACCAAACCCAGTACGTACCGCTCCCGACCCCCGACCCTCGACCCCCGACCCCGCCCCCGGCGGGCGGAGGGCCTTGGGTCGGTCCCTGGCTGGGCGCTGGCCCGACTCCACCGACCACTGACGATCGCCGAGTTGGCATCCCGAGCAGGGATGAGCACCCAAGCCTTCGGCCGCCACTTCACCGCTGAGGTGGGCGTCACGCCGCTGAAGTGGCTCAACCAGCAGCGGCTGGCGCGGGCGCGAGAGCTGCTGGAGACGACGGATTGGGGGGTGGGACACGGTCACCGAGCGAAGCGGACTGGGAAGCGGGGACAGCCTGCGCCAACACTTCCACCGAGCGCTGGCAACGACCCCGGTCGCCTACCGGCGCACCTCCGGGGCGCCGCCCCGCAGCGGCTGACAAGCAGTTGACCGCACCGGACCGCGACGACGGGGATGCCTCTTCGGCGCCATCCAGCCCAGCACAGACGGCCCGAGCACGATGCCGGTGGCGTCGGACCAGCGAGCGTGGCGGCGCCGGCCTCCAGAACACGGCCCTCGTGGTGTGCGGCGCGGTGACGTATCCGCGTTCGTCTCGCTTGCACGTGCGCCATCTCGCCCTGGACCTGGCTCGCCCTGCACCTGGCTCACGCCCTGCTTCTCGGTGGCGAGGCGTGGCAGCTCCGAAACTGCCCTGGCGGGCCGCAAGTTGACATGTATGGGTTTCATGTGAAGATCAAGGCGATATCGCGATCACCGGGGGCGTCAGCGCGCCCTCGGTCCTTGTCACCTTCCTTGGGGGGAAGCACACGTGACCTACCGCTTCGGCCATCACATCGGTCGAGCCCTGACGGGGCTGGCGACCGTGCTGACGGCCACGGCCCTGACCGGCACCGCCGCGTCAGCGGCTACCCACGTCCCGACGCCCGTGCCTGCTCCGGATCGGGCGGCGTCCCCGTCCGTCGCCGCACCGGGCGCCACGCAAGACGCTGGCGCACGCGCTGCCGCGCGTTCGTCCGCTCCTCTTCTGCCGGTATGGGCCGTGACCCGGTCCGGCGACCAGTACTGGTACTGGCCCGACGGCCGAGGGGGCCTGAGCCAGCGCGAGCGCTCCGAAGACGGTTGGGCGGGCATCGACGCAACGACCCAGGTGGACCTGCACAGCAATGGCTCGTCCGCAGCCCTGTACGCGCGCGGCAGCGACGGCACGCTCGTGTACTCCGACAGCCTCGGCAACACCCGGGTTCTTGGTGGAGGCTGGCACAAGTACAACGTGCTGCTGTCTCCCGGGGACCTCGGCGGGACGAAGCAGTCGGATCTGGTGACCCGGGACGCCGCCGGCGTGTTGTGGTTGCACCCGGCCAAGTCAGACGGGACCCTGTCCGCTCGCAAGAAGGTCGGTCTGGGCTGGGGCCAGTACACGCACATCACCGGGCAGCACGACCTGAGCGGTGACGGCCGAGCGGACATCGTGGCCCGCGACCGCTCCGGCGTGCTCTGGCTCTACAAGGGCACCGGGGACTCCGCCAAGCCGTTCGCCCAGCGCAGCAAGGTCGGTCCCGGCTGGAACGCCTTCAACCACCTCGTCTCCACCGGGGACGTCAACGGCGACAGCCGCACCGACCTGCTCGCCCGCGACAAGGCCGGCGCCCTGTGGTTGTACAAGGGCACGGGCAAGGCGTCCGCCCCGTACCAGGCGAAGGTCAAGATCGGCTCCGCCGGCTGGAACCAGTACACGCAGATCTTCTAACCACCGGCTAGAACACGCGGGTCGCCCGGCGTCGAGCCGGGTGACCCGCGATGCGGTGACCCGCGATGCGGTGACCCGCGATGCGGTGACCCGCGATGCGGTGACCCGCGATGCGGTGACCCGCGATGCGGCCACCCGTGCCCCGCGGCCGGGGCCGCGCGAGCCGGCGGTTGGGCGCCCTGAGACCTCTCGGGGGCTGCCCACCGGGGGTGATCGGTTCGCGGGCAGCAAGAAGCCACCCCTTGGCCGTCCCCTGGTTGCTGGCCGGCAGCAGGCGTTACGGCCTGCGGCGGGGCTTGCCGCCCTTCGGGCCGCCGGAGCCGCGGCGTGCGTTCTTGGCGGCGGGCTTGCCCGCCGTCTTGCCGGCGCCCCTGCCGCCGCCCTTGCCCCCGGCGGGCTGCTGCCGTCGCGTGGCGCCCTTCTCCGGGCGCTTGGCCTTCGGCTCGGGCTCGGCGCGGCGGCCCCGGGTGCTGTTGGCGGTACGGCCGCGGACGATGCCGATGAAGTCCTCCACCATGTCCGTCGTGGCCTCCTGGGGCCACGACAGCGCCACGCGGGAGGTGGGCACGTCCGTGATCGTGCGGTACGTGAGGTCCTTGCGGTGGTGCAGCCGGGCCAGGGACTGCGGGACGATCAGTACGCCGATGCCCGCCGCCACCAGTTCGACGGCATCGGCGGTCGTGGCAGGGCGCTCAAGAGCAGGGCGCCCCGGCGGCTGCTCCCAGTCCAGGGTGTCGTCCAGCGGGTGTAGCGCCACTTCCTCGGCGAGGTCGGCCACGGCCACCTCGTCGGCCGCCGCGAAGAGGTGGTCCTTGGGGATGACGACCACCGTCGTCTCCTCGTAGAGGGGGATCGCGCTGAGGTCGTCCCCGTCGACCGGAAGCCGAACGAACCCCGCGTCGGCCTCGCCCCTCCGCAGGGCCTCGCAGACCTCGGCGGCTGGCACCTGGGTGAGGGTGAGAATGATGTGAGGCAGCCGCTCGTTCCAGATGCGCACCCACTTCGAGGGCGTCACCCCGGGTACGCAGGCGAGCCGGAACGCGGGAGATTCTTCCGAGCCTGTCACCTCGCCAGACTACCGGCCGTAGTCACCGACCGACCCACCGGAGGGTACGGGCGGCGGCGAGCCCTCGTGGTCAACGCTTGCGCATTGGCTCGTTACCCTTAATCCATGAGCCAGACCATGAAGCCCGCCACCGCGGCGAAGAAGCTGGGTGTGTACCTAGAGGCCACCCCCGCCGAATTCCGGGAGGGCGAGGTCTCGCGCACCGAGCTGAACGCCCTCCAGGCCGACCCGCCCCAGTGGCTGAGCGACCTACGCCAGAACGGTCCGCACCCGCGCCCCGTCGTCGCGGCCAAGCTGGGTGTCTCCGCGTCGGGCCTCGCCCGCGGCGGCGTCACCGAGCCTCTGACCACGCAGCAGATCGACGCGCTGAAGGAAGAGCGGCCCGAGTGGCTGGAGCGCGAGCGCGCCACGCAGGCCGAGGTCCGCAAGGAGGCCGTCCGGCTGAAGGCGAAGAAGGCCGAGCAGGCCGAGTAGGCCGAGCAGGCGGCACGGGCCACAAAGGGCTGAGCACGGGGCGAGCGCGCCACGCCCCTTCCTTCCTCGCCCGCCGCCCGTCCCGCCCCCCTCGCCCGTCGCCCGGGCCCGTCGTCTGAGGCCGCCGGGCCCCAGCCCGGCGACGAGCCGTGAGCTGATGCCGGCCGGGCTCGGACCTGGGGGTGCCCGCCAGGGCTCTCGTACCGCCCGCGGTTCGCGTACGGGGCTCAGCTCGCATACGGGCGCAGTCCACGTTGCGCGCACAGTCCGCGTACGGGCGGCGGATCGCACCAACCGGGTGGGGCATGCGTCGGTGAGCCTCGGCCGACGCGCTACTCGGAGCTGTCGCGCACGCTGGCGGGTGCCAGCTAGAAGATGCCGACCCAGACGCTGCGAGCGCTGGAGCGCGACGGGCTCATCAGCCGCGTCGTGCCGCCCACCGTGCCCGTCACCGTCACGCACGAACGGTTCCGCACTGGGCCAGTCGTTTCATCACATGGTGCGCGGCAACAAGACCTGGGCCGAGACGCACACGGACGACGTGTTCGCCAACCGTGCGAGGTACGACTCCGACGCTGGCTGACGGAACGCCGCGGCTTCTGCGCACCGCGTTGAGGCGTAACTCGGCTCCCTGGCAGCGCTGTTGATGATTCGTGTCACCCATGGTTGGGGATGGGCGAGCTTCGCTTCGAAACCGCCTGTCGTCGGCGCGGGCGTGCTCGCCGCCTTCGGCGACAGCCCGCTGGGCCGGCCCACGCCGGAGGGTGTGCCCTTCGAGGGTTGGCCTCCGCCCTCGACGACACCCGGCACCCGGCTCCCGCGGTACCCCAGACAGTCGTGACCAGTGGTGATGCCCTGATCACGGGTCACGCACCCCGCGCCCCCGCGGCCAGCACTCCACAGCGGGAATCCGCGGAATTCGCCCCTGATTCACCCCATCGTTCCGCGATCCAGAAATCCTCCTCTTTGCACGACATTTTCCTACCCGACGGAGAACCGCACGTCATGACCCACCCTGTGCCCGAATGGGCCGACCCTCAGGTGCCCGCGGAATCACTCGACCCGCAGGGGCTCAGCCGTCGAGGGCTGATGCGTCGCGCCGGCCTGTTCGGGGCGGGGTTCGCCGCCGCCTCACTTCCCCTTCCCGCACTGGCCCACGGGCACGGGCACGGCGGGGGACACGGTCATCACGGCCCCGGTCACGGGCACGGCGGGCACGGCCACGTCCCCAACCTGGTCTACCTGGTCGGGGACCACCACAACCACACCGTCTACAGCCACGACGCCAAGTACACGTTCTCCCAAATAGCCTCGGCAGGGCGGAAGTTCGGCCTTGACTGGATGGTCTTCACCGAGCACAGCAACATCGGCCACGCCAAGTTCGGTGCCGCGCGGGAGCACCGCGAGATCCTGCGGGCCCGCGCCGAAAACAGACGAATGCTGATCTTCCAGGGCCTTGAGTGGTACATCCCCGGTGCCGAACACTGCTCCGTCTTCTCACCGCCCGGCCGGCACGAGGTCGACCTGTTGACCCGCTTCGAGGAAGCTTTTGACGGCAAGCTGCTCGGCTACGCGGCCGGCGGTCCGAACCACCCCGACACCCCGCGCAACGAGGCGCACGCGATCAAGGCCATCAAGTGGCTGGCCGAGCAGCGTCGCACCGGGTACGTGGACGACGTCCTGGTCCTCGCCAACCACCCCATGCGGCTCGGCATCGACTCTCCGCACGAGCTGCGCGGCTGGCGCGACGCCGCCCCTGACATCATGATCGGCATGGAGGGCGCTCCCGGCGCCCAAGCAGGTGCGATCCCCGGCTGGCATGCGGACACCAACGTCCGCGGCGAGTACACCAACTCGCCCTCCGCGGACTCCTGGCCTGGCTACCCGCGCGAGGCGTACGTCACCCACGGCGGCTTCGACTGGGCGACCGCGACCGTGGGC
Organism: Streptomyces zagrosensis; assembly: GCF_014203645.1. Lineage (GTDB taxonomy): Bacteria > Actinomycetota > Actinomycetes > Streptomycetales > Streptomycetaceae > Streptomyces > Streptomyces zagrosensis. The sequence continues at coordinate 43,340 of NZ_JACHJL010000030.1, forward strand.
GGCATGTGGGACGCGATGCTGGCGGAGGGCAAGCTCTTCACCATCACCTCCAACTCCGATGTCCACCGCGTTGCCCAGGACACCTGGGTCAACGGTGACTGGCGGCCCGGGCAGAACTTCGACAACACCGGCCGCCTCCCCGACCCGCACAACACCACCGAACCGCAGCCCGGCGGCGACTTTTGGCCCGGCCAGTTCAGCCGCACGCATGTGGGGGTCACCCGGTACGGCTACCGCCATGTGATGGAAGGGCTGCGTGCCGGGCGGGTCTGGGCCGACCACGGCCACCTCATCGACGGCATCGACGTCAAGGTGCGCGGCGAGCGCGGCAACAGTGCCACCCTCGGCGGCCGGCTGCGGGCCCGGCGGGGCGAGCGGCTCACCCTCACCGTGACCGTGACCGCGGCCTCCCGCCGCAACCCGTACGGTGTGCTGCCCCGTCTGCAACACGTCGACGTCATTCGCGGCGCGGTCCACGGACCGGCCACCGACCGCGACGACTGGCGAGCCCCGAACACCCGGGTCGTCCACACCTCCGACGTACTGGGCCGCCGCGGTACGTACACGCTGCGCATCCCGGTCGGGCGCGCGGATCACCCGTTCTACCTGCGGCTGCGCGGCAGCGACGGCAAGCGCCACGGCGCGGGCTTCCTCGGCGCGAAGATCGACCCCCACGGCCCGCTGCCGCACGAGCCCGGCAAGGGTGACCCGTGGCTCGACACGTGGTTCTACACCAACCCGATCTTCGTGGACGTCACGCGCTGATGGCCGTGACCCCCGGGGGCGGCAGGCGGGCGGAAGCCGGTCTGCCGCCCCCGGGGCGCGTTGGTCGGCGTGGTGACGCGCTTTTTTTGCTGGGCCGGGTACCGGTCAGCTTCCCGAAGAGCCGGATACCGGGCTGCAACTCGCACGCGCCGAAACCCGCCTGGGGAAGTCCCGAAGGTGCCGCCGCACCCACCCTGGCACGCTAAATAGCAGGTCAGGCAGGGTGCGGCGCATTCGCCTATTAAATGTCCCGGAAGATCTCGATCTGTGCGCCAATGGAGTTCAGCCGCTGCGCCAGGTCCTCGTAACCCCGGTTGATGACATACACGTTGCGCAGCACCGAGGTGCCTTCGGCCGCCATCATCGCCAGCAGTACCACCACGGCTGGCCGTAGCGCGGGTGGGCACATCATCTCCGCGGAGCGCCACCGGGTGGGGCCGTCCACCAGGACTCGGTGCGGGTCGAGGAGTTTGACGCTGGCACCGAGTCGGGTGAGGTCGGTGAGGTAGATCGCGCGGTTGTCGTACACCCAGTCATGGATCAGGGTCGAGCCCTGGGCGCTGGCGGCGATCGCCGCGAAGAACGGCACGTTGTCGATGTTGATGCCGGGGAAGGGCATCGGGTGGATCTTGTCGAGGGGCGCGCTCAGCTTGGAGGGGCGGACCGTGAGGTCGATGAGCCTGGTGCGCCCGTTGTCCGCGGCGTACTCGGGGCTGCGCTCGTTGTCGAGGCCCATCTCCTCCAGGACCGCGAGCTCGATCTCCAAGAACTCCACCGGGACTCGGCGAATCGTCAGCTCCGACTGGGTCACCACGGCCGCGGCGAGCAGGCTCATGGCCTCCACCGGGTCTTCGGATGGCGCGTAGTCCACATCGCGGTCGATGTGTGCGACGCCGTGCACCGTCAGCGTGGTGGTGCCGACGCCCTCCACTCGTACGCCCAACTGCTCCAGGAAGAAGCACAGGTCCTGGACCATGTAGTTGGAGCTGGCGTTGCGGATGACGCTGACGCCGTCGTGCCGGGCGGCGGCGAGGAGCGCGTTTTCGGTCACCGTGTCGCCGCGCTCGGTCAGCACGATCGGGCGGGTGGGGGAGACCTCGCGGTTGACCTCGGCGTGGTACGTACCTTCGGTCGCGGTCACCTCAAGGCCGAAGTGGCGCAAGGCCGTCATATGCGGTTGAACGGTACGGGTGCCGAGATCGCAGCCACCCGCGTACGGAAGACGGAATCGGTCGAGCCGGTGCAGCAGCGGGCCGAGGAACATGATGACGCTTCGGGTCCGCCGGGCGGCGTCCGTGTCCATGGCGGCCAGGTCGAGTTCAGCCGGGGGCACGATCTCCAGGTCGTTGCCATCGTTGATCCAGCGGGCGCGTACGCCGATGCTGCCGAGCACCTCCAAGATGCGATAGACCTCCTCGATCCGGGCGACCCGGCGCAGCGTGGTGCGGCCCGCGTTGAGTAGCGAGGCGCACAGCAGCGCGACACATGCGTTCTTGCTGGTTTTGACGTTGATCGCGCCGGAAAGCTGACGGCCGCCGACGACCCGCAGGTGCATCGGGCCCGAGTAGCCGAGGGAGACGATCTCGCTATCTAGGGCCTCGCCGATCCGGGCGATCATCTCAAGACTGATATTCTGATTTCCCCGCTCGATGCGGTTGACAGCGCTCTGGCTGGTGCCGAGCGCCTCGGCTAGCTCCGTCTGAGTCCAGCCCCGGTGCTGGCGGGCGTCGCGGATGAGCTTCCCGATGCGGGAGAGGTACGCGTCTGTCATGAGTTCGATCTTATCTCAGATATGAGATGTTCTCGCGCTGGTGGGCTCGTGCGGCGCGGCGCGCTAATGGCGCCTTCGCGCGGCGGAGGGAGACCTTCCGCCTCGTCTCCTCTGTGCTGCGGTGCAGTGCGGTGCAGTGCGGTGCGGTGCGGTGCGAGTGGTGCGGCGCACGCAGCGCTGGCGCCGGTCAGCGCTGCACCCGTTGGCGTGCGGCGCGAAACGCCCGGGTGGCTCGGGCTGTGGCCCATCGGGCGAGGCCCGCGTCCGGTGGGGCCGACCTGCCGGGGGCAGGTGAACGCACCTGTGCGGCGGTGTGGGCAAGGGGTCGGTCGGGCGTGGTAGCCCGTATGTCGAGGGTTGTGTGCGCGGCCGGCGCGGGCAGCCAGCGCATGACCGCGCGGCGGTGATGTATTAGAGTTATCTCGACATCGAGATATCTGCCGGGAAGGCGTACCGCTGTCGCGCAAGTTAGGTGTACCTAAGTTAGGCACACCTTAGCGGATCGGCAAGGTCCAGGGGCGACAGGATGCGGTGGTACGCGCGAATTCATGCATGAAGGAGACTGTCGTGTCGGCGAACAGCTTCGACGCCCGCAGCACGCTGCGCGTGGGCGACGAGTCGTACGAGATCTTCAAGCTGGACAAGGTCGCGGGCTCAGCCCGGCTGCCATACAGCTTGAAGGTGTTGCTGGAGAACCTACTCCGTACCGAGGACGGCGCGAACATCACCGCCGACCACATCCGCGCGGTGGGTGGCTGGGATTCGCAGGCCCAACCGAGCCAGGAGATTCAGTTCACCCCGGCACGCGTGATCATGCAGGACTTCACCGGCGTGCCCTGTGTCGTTGACCTCGCCACCATGCGCGAGGCCGTCAAGGAGCTGGGCGGTGACCCGGCGAAGATCAACCCGCTGGCCCCCGCCGAGCTGGTCATCGACCACTCCGTCATCGCGGACAAGTTCGGTACCTCCGAGGCGTTCGCGCAGAACGTCGAGTTGGAGTACGGCCGCAACAAGGAGCGTTACCAGTTCCTGCGCTGGGGGCAGACCGCCTTCGACGAGTTCAAGGTCGTCCCCCCGGGCACCGGCATCGTCCACCAGGTGAACATCGAGCACCTTGCGCGGACCGTGATGGTCCGAGGTGGCCAGGCGTACCCGGACACCCTCGTTGGTACCGACTCGCACACCACCATGGTCAACGGCCTCGGTGTGCTCGGCTGGGGCGTCGGCGGCATCGAGGCCGAGGCCGCGATGCTCGGTCAGCCGGTCTCCATGCTCATCCCGCGGGTCGTCGGCTTCAAGCTGACCGGTGAGCTCCAGCCGGGCACCACCGCCACCGACCTGGTGCTGACCATCACCGAGATGCTGCGAAAGCACGGCGTCGTCGGCAAGTTCGTGGAGTTCTACGGCGAGGGCGTCACCGCTACCTCGCTCGCGAACCGCGCCACCATCGGCAACATGTCGCCGGAGTTCGGCTCCACCGCGGCGATCTTCCCGATCGATGCCGAGACCATCAACTACTTGAAGCTGACCGGTCGTCCCCCGCAGCAGCTCGCGCTCGTAGAGGCATATGCCAAGGAGCAGGGCCTGTGGCTGGACCCGGCCGCCGAGCCCGACTACTCCGAGCGGCTTGAGCTGGATCTGGCCACGGTCGTCCCGTCCATCGCCGGCCCCAAGCGCCCGCAGGACCGCATCGTTTTGGCCAACGCCGCCCAGAAGTTCACGCAGGACGTGCGTAACTACGTGAGCGACGACGAGGAGGCGGGCAAGGAGTCCTTCCCGGCCTCCGACGCCCCGGCCTCCGCCAACGGCGTGCCCACGCGGCCGACCACCGTGACGGCCCCAGACGGTTCGACGTACGAGATCGACCACGGTGCCGTAACGGTCGCAGCCATCACCTCCTGCACCAACACCTCCAACCCGTACGTCATGGTCGCCGCCGCGCTGGTGGCCAAGAAGGCGGTCGAGAAGGGCCTGACCCGCAAGCCGTGGGTCAAGACCACCCTCGCCCCTGGTTCCAAGGTCGTCACCGACTACTTCGACAAGGCGGGCCTGACCCCCTACCTCGACAAGGTCGGCTTCAACCTCGTCGGCTACGGCTGCACCACCTGCATCGGCAACTCGGGCCCGCTGCCGGACGAGGTGTCCAAGGCCGTCAACGACAACGATCTGGCCGTCACCTCGGTGCTCTCCGGCAACCGCAACTTCGAGGGCCGGATCAACCCCGACGTCAAGATGAACTACCTGGCGTCCCCGCCGCTGGTCGTCGCGTACGCCCTCGCCGGCTCCATGAAGGTGGACATCACCAAGGAACCCCTGGGCATCGACACCGAGGGCAAGCCGGTCTACCTGGCCGACATCTGGCCGACCGAGGCCGAGGTCAACGACGTGGTGACGGGCACCATCGGCGAGGACATGTTCAGCAAGTCCTACAGCGACGTCTTCGCGGGCGACGCCCAGTGGCAGGCGCTGTCGATCCCGACCGGCAACACCTTCGAGTGGGACCCCGAGTCCACCTACGTCCGTAAGCCCCCGTACTTCGATGGCATGGCCATGGACCCGGCACCGGTGGAGGACATCGCGGACGCGCGCGTTCTGGCCAAGCTGGGCGACTCGGTCACCACCGACCACATCTCCCCGGCCGGCGCCATCAAGGCCGACACTCCGGCGGGCACGTACCTGACCGAACACGGCGTCGAGCGGCGCGACTTCAACTCCTACGGCTCGCGCCGAGGCAACCACGAGGTCATGATCCGCGGCACGTTCGCCAACATCCGGCTGCGCAACCAGATCGCGCCCGGCACCGAGGGCGGCTTCACCCGCGACTTCACCGTCGCGGAAGGACCGGTCTCCTTCATCTACGACGCCTCGCAGAACTACCAGGCCGCGGGCATCCCGTTGGTCGTCCTCGCGGGCAAGGAGTACGGTTCCGGCTCGTCCCGCGACTGGGCCGCCAAGGGCACCGCCCTGCTGGGCGTCAAGGCCGTCATCGCCGAGTCCTACGAGCGCATCCACCGCTCCAACCTGATCGGCATGGGCGTCCTTCCGCTCCAGTACCCGGAGGGCGCGTCCGCCGAGGCCCTCGGCCTCACCGGCGAGGAGACGTTCTCCTTCTCCGGCGTGACCGCGCTGAACGACGGCATCACGCCGCGCACGGTCAAGGTCACCACGGACAGCGGCGTGGAGTTCGACGCCATCGTCCGCATCGACACCCCCGGCGAGGCGGACTACTACCGCAACGGCGGCATCATGCAGTACGTGCTGCGGTCGCTGATCCGCAAGTAGGAATCCGGCCGGGCGCGCCGGGGCCAGCCGCACTGGCTCTCGGCGCGCCCAATGGCCCCGAGAATGCTCGCGGATGGCCGCTGGAAACCGGCCCTTTCGCCACCCCTTCGGTACCGGCTTCCGCGCGGGCTGAGGCGGCGGTTTCGCGCGAGCCCGGCTGCCGGCTTCGGTAACACAGCGGGCCGCATTCCCCAGGAATGCGGCCCGCTTCCGTGTCTGCGGACGGGCACCAGCGCACGGGCACGGATGCCCGGACGGGCGTCGGCGGCGCTGCGGCGGAGGCAATGCCAGATGCCGTCGGGACAGCTCTGAGGCGTAAGTGTCAGGCACATGGCAAAAAGCGGTCCCGGTGTGCTGACGACACACCCGGACCATGGGCCTCACCGTAAGTCTCGCAGGTCTCAACTCGGGAAAGACTGCCGACGAATACTGGCTTCGATCTTGCCCAGTACGCGCCAAGTGGACTATACCTGTCGCGTCTGAGCCGCCGTTGTCTACGGCAGCGGACCCGACGGAGGATGCGCGCGCCGAACTGGCACGCTACCGCCCCGGGGCGTCCCGGCGCATATGCAGCACACATCAGCTCCAACTGACCCGCGGTGTCGGGCCGTTCGCCATAGGCGAGCGAAGAACGGGAGACCTGACACCGCCTGAGTCCTGTAGAAGGCGAGGACTTGAAATGGGATTCACCTCTGATTTTGGCCGTCGTGATCTGGTCAAACGGGCGGCGGCGCTCGGGCTGATCTCCGTTCCCACCATGGCGGCGCTTAGTTCGTGCGCGACGGGTGACGGCGATAAAACGAAGCAGGTGGACAAGGGCACGAAGTCGGCGAAGAACCCGCTGGCGATCAATGAGAGCGCGAGCCTGGATGTCGTCATATTCGACGGCGGTTTCGGCGACCAGTACGCGAAGGACGCCCAGGCCGAGTACATGAAGGCTTTCCCGAAGACCGAGGGAAAGGTCAAGCACGCCGCCACGCAGAAAATTCAGTCCAAGCTGGCGCCTCGGTTCAACGGCGGCACGCCGCCGGACCTGATCGATAACTCGGGCGCCGAGCAGATGGACTTCGGCACGCTGGTGTCCAAGAAGCAACTCACGGATCTGCGTGATTTGCTGGACGCACCATCGCTTGATGACCCGTCGAAGAAGGTGCGGGACACGCTGCGGCCGGGCGTCGTGGAGATGGGGCAGTTCGAGGGGGAAGAGGTCTGGGTCCTCTACTACGCGTACACCATCTACGGGGTGTGGTATTCAAAGTCGCTGCTTGCCAAGCACGACTGGCAGTACCCACAGACCTGGGATGACATGCTGACGCTGTGCGCGGACGCGAAGAAGCAGGGAATCGCGGGATGGACGTACCCGGGGAAGTATCCGTACTACCTGCCGTTCAGCCTGTACCCGTTCATCGCGAAGATCGGTGGCCCCGAGACGCTGGATGCCATCGACAACCTGGAGCCCAACGCGTGGAAGAACGACGCGGTGAAGGCGGCGTTCGAGGCGTACGACGAGTTGCAGCGCAAGGGCTACATCCTCAAGGGCACACCTGGCCTTGACCACATCCAGTCGCAGGTGGCCTGGAATGAGGGCAAGGCGCTGTTCATACCCAACGGGTCATGGGTGGAGAACGAGACGAAGAAGACGACTCCGAAGAACTTCGACATGGCAGTTGGCGCGCCCTCATCGCTGGATTCGAGCGACAAGATGCCGTTCGGGACGATCTGGGCATCCGGTGGTGAGCCATTCATTGTGCCGAAGAACGCGAAGAACCCGCGGGGCGGTATGGAATTGCTGCGGGTCATGCTGGGGAAGAAGTCCACGCAAAACTTCATCCAGCAGGTTTCTTCGCTGTCCTCCCTCAATGGTGGTACGGAGGGCATCGAGCTCGCCCCCGGTCTCGCATCGGCACAGGAGCTGTGGCAGAAGGCCAACCCGGACAAGATCGTGAACCCGCGGCTCCAAGACTGGTACGTGACGCTCCAGAAGGAAAAGATCGGCGTGGCCGCGTTGGGCGAGATGATGGCCGGCCGCATGTCGCCGAAGGAGTGCATGGCCAAGTGCCAGAAGTTCGCGGATGAGACCGCGAAGGACAGCGCAGTGACGAAGTACCGGCACAAGTGATGACGCGTCACCAGCGGCGGTTCCCGCGGGCGAGGAACGGGGTCGGTAGCAGTGCGGCACGGTAAGAACGGATTTATCGCAGGGTTTTTGATTCTCCCGCTGGCGATCTACGCGGTGTTCGTGGTCTCGCCGTTTGTGCAGGCCATCTACTATTCGTTCACAAACTGGAGCGGTCTGAGCTCGGACCTGAAGATGGTCGGGTTCGATAATTACCGTAAGTTGCTGGACGATGATGTGTTCTGGCATGCGCTGCGGAACAACCTGGTGCTGCTGCTTGTGCTGCCGCTGGTGACGCTCGGCATGGGTCTTTTCTTCGCCTTCATGCTGAACGTGGGCGGGCGGCGGAAGAACGCGGTGGTCTCCGGCGTGCAGGGCTCGTCGATCTACAAGGTGATCTACTTCTTCCCCCAGGTGCTGTCGATCGCGATCGTGGCGCTGATCTTCCAGTTCGCGTACAACCCGAACAGCGGCGCCCTGAACTCGTTCCTGTCGGGGATCGGCCTTGATTCGGTGCAGCCGAACTGGCTCGGTGACCCGAAGTTGGCGCTGTGGTGCGTGATGGGCGTGATGGTGTGGAGCAACGTCGGGTTCTACGTGGTGTTGTTCTCGGCCGCGATGAGCACGATTCCCCGGGACTTTTATGAGGCGGCGCTGCTGGATGGGGCGAACCGGTTCACGACGTTCTTCCGCATCACCCTGCCGCTGCTGTGGGACACGGTGCAAACCGGCTGGGTGTACATGGGGATCATGGCCCTTGACGCCTTTGCGGTGGTGCAGATCATGACGGTCGGCCCCGGCGGGCCTGACTATTCAACCGAGGTCCTGACGTGGTTCGTGTACACGAAGGGCATTCGGGACGGGCAGGCGGGCTACGCCACCGCGCTCGGGGTCGCGCTGCTCATTGTCACGATGTTCTTCGCGATGATCGTGATGCGGCTTGGCCGCCGGGAAAGGCTGGAGTTCTGATATGGCTCACCCGTCTCACGTACCTCACCCGGGCGAAAACCACCAGCTGCCGAACACCGGCCGACGCCGCGATGTGGGGAGTGAAGCACAGTGACCGGACTGCCACCGCAGAAGGCCGCGGGCCTGCCGGACGTGGAAAAAGTGGATAAAGGGGACGCCGCTACGCTCACCAAGACATCGCCGGTGGCGTCCGGCGGCGGGCGTGGGGGTGAGCTGGGCGGCCGGGTGCTCAATGTGTTCTCGCATGGCATTTTGGCCGTGTGGGGGCTCTTGGTGACGCTGCCGTTGTTGTGGGCGGCGATGAGTTCCCTCAAGACGGACAAGGAGATTTTCACCTCTCCCTGGGCGTTGCCTTCGTCGTTGCACTTCGGGAACTGGTCGGACGCGTGGAATACCGCGAGCATGGGCCGGTATTTCTTCAACTCGGCGATCGTGGT
>NZ_JACHJL010000031.1 GCF_014203645.1 Streptomyces zagrosensis
TCAAGACGTGGCTGGGCAAACACCCCCGCTTCCATGTCCACTTCACCCCCACCGGCTCCTCCTGGATGAACCAGGTCGAGCGGTGGTTCGGCCTGCTGACCGACAAACTCATCCGCCGCGGCGTCCACACCTCCGTGAAGGCACTGGAGCAGGACATAAGAGCCTGGATCGACACCTGGAACGAGAACCCACGGCCCTTCACCTGGACCAAAACAGCCGACGAAATCCTCAACTCACTCGCCGACTACCTCACCAAAGTCAACTCACCAACCACCGATACCTGAGAGCAATTTAGAGCCGCCATTTCTGGCGCAGCACACTAGCTGAGATTCCGTACAGCCCGGTTGCGCAAGAGCTCAAATTCCGCTGCGGGCATCCCCATGGCATAGCCGGCTTGTTGAGACGTGAGTCCGAGCTTGTGGCGCAGTACGAGCGCATCGGCCTCAAGACGTTCGAGTATGCCGTGCGCCTGGCTTGTTTCCGCTCGCGTTGCTGCGCACTGGCGCGATAGTAGGTTCCATGCAGCCGCAGAGGGCGAGGCGCTCCCCAGCACCACCGGCCAGTGGGTGGCGACAACAGACAGCGCGATACGCGCAAGGTCGCTACCTCTGCGCGGCGACCCGGCGATGGAGCTGCTGAACCGCCGATAGACCGGCCAGTGATCGTGGCAAAAAGCCGTGTAAGCAAGGGGTGCGCTTACGGACTCCCCCAAAGGGCGGGCTGTGGAACCCAGTTCGGAGTTGGCGCGCGTCCCGGCGAGGACATGGCGCTGAGGCATGTTGTCCACTCCACAGAACTTGGTAGAGGGCGCCCGCCAAGCTTCACAACGGCTGTGGCGTGCACGAGCGCAAATTTAGAGTTGGTTCGTCGTAGAAAAGGTCGATTCCGTCCGACCCGAGTGGACAGCTCGTGCCCCAAGCAGGTGGGGCCCGCTACTCGTTGTGGTCAGGACACGAGCTGTCAGTTCTCACTCGGCGCGTCGGCCGATGTGGCGGGTTTTTACGAAAGAGACGGCACTACGATCCGACCATGCCTGTGCTGTCATCAGCATTTGGACGGCTGGTGGCAAAGCCCCAGGCCAGATGACCGCCACTGCCAACACCATCATGGCCAGCACCGAGCCGAAGCGGAACGTGAGGAAAATACCGACGACGGCTGTTTGGAATGGCAGCGGCAGCGGAATGCTCCCTCCGGGCGCCGCCCGTTTAAGGCGCGCTAGCGCCCGACGAGTGTGCTCAATCAATTCTCTCGTGCCTCCCTGGTGCGTTGGATGACGAAGCACGCGAAGAAGGGTCCTGACGCGAGCGCCAGCCAACTCGGGACCCTTTTTCTATGCGCTTTCACGCTAACCTCTGGCCGACGCATCACGGCATGAGCTGACAATCATGAAAACGGAAGCGGAATCTCCGCATCACCTCAAGCAAGACGTCGCTAGCACACACCTTGCACCCACGTAGCGGCGGTAGACCGAACATCAAGGCACTAAACCGATCAACTGTCGTGCAGAAAAGATCTGCGTTCGTGAAAAACTCCGCCCTAACTCGCTTCCACCGCCACTCTTTCGAGTGACGTTATTCATCGCCATGAGGGCGGAGCCTGAAGAACTACCGAGCTCTCGCGCGCCAAGGAGTCCTAGTCATCGCTCGGAGCCACGACCCGGGACCGCTTCGGTACGCTGATCGCCAGCTCAACCGTGTCCCGCTTACTCCGCTTTACTTAGCTGCGCCTCATGGAGGCCGGGGTGGCCATCCCTCGCCTGAACCGTGTGATGCCGTATCAGTGCGGTGCGCTGCCCTCAGGAACGTGCGGCTCCGCTCGGAATACCCCACGAGCGGTTTCGATTGCTTCCTTTGTACGGCTCGCGGGCAAGGGGGACGTTGGTGGCCGACCTGATGCTGTTCCGGAGAGATGTCGATGGCCGGGATGTCGAAGTGCGGGGCTCAACGGTGGCGCTGGAGGTGGAGCTGCAGCGTCGGGTCGAGGCTGGGCTGGAGTCGATGCTCGGCATCCGCCTTTTGGCTTCGGAATACCCGACGGGACCGTGGCACCGCGGTCGGATCGACACACTCGGGCTTGACGAGAACAACTCCCCCGTGGTGATCGAGTGCAAAAAGGGCTCCGACAGCGGGGTGCTTTCGCAGGCCGTCTCCTATCTGTCCTGGCTAGAGTCGGCGCACCACGAGTTCGAGGCGCTCGTACGGAAGGTGCTGGGCGTGGAGGCCGCTGAGTCGATCGACTGGCGCCGACCGCGGTTGGTGTGCATCGCGGCCGGTTTCTCCCACCACGACCGTGTGGCTGTGCAGCGGCTGCCCGAGCGGATCGACCTGGTGCGCTACCGCGTCTTCGACGGTGACCTCCTGAGCCTGCTGCTTGTGGACTCCTCGCCCGGTTCGGTGAACGCTGCTTCGTCTCGGCGGGCCAGGGGGCGGGACAGGGCGACTATCAGCGTGCCGACGGCCCCTGTGACTTCGCCGCCGACGGGCTTTGGTCTCGTCCCGGAGTGCTTGAGGGATCTGTACGCGGAGCTGGACGACGCACTCACGGCGTGGGGCGAGGTCGAGGTGGCCCCTCTCAGGCACTACATCGCTTACCGGCGGCTGGTGAACGTCGCGTCGGTGATCTTCCGTCCGAAGCACGAAGCGATCCTGGTCTACCTCAGATTTGACCCGGACGCGGTCGAGTTGGAGGAGGGTTTCACCCGAGACATGCGCGGCATCGGGCACCTGGGGACCGGGGGCCTGGAGGTGCGTCTCGCCTCGGCGGCCCGACCTGGAGAAGGCGGCGCCGTTGATCCGACGGGCGTTCGAGGCGGCTTGACGCAAACAGAAGGGCGGCTGGCGCATCGGTTACTCGATGCGCCAACCGCCCTTGGGCGTCTGCGGTCCGCGGGCCTCGGGCTCTCCGCTCTCATGATCACCCCTCCGGTCCGGCCAGGACGAAGTCGTCCTGTGTCAGCTCCGCGCGGAGTCGCTGTTCTGCCACGTCGGCGTAGTGCGAGGACAGCTCGACCCCTACGAACCGGCGCCCCTCGCGGAGGGCTGCGATCCCCGTGGAGCCGCTGCCGGTGAACGGGTCGAGAACGGTTCCCCTCTCGGGGCAGATCTGCACGAGTTGCCGCATGATCTCGACCGGCTTCTGGGTGATGTGCACCCGGTCCTTGCGCGGTTGGGAAGCGATGAAGTGGCCGGGCAGGTACAGGTCCCGATCCTTCGCCAGGCTGCCCTTGACTCCCCAGGTGATGAACTCGGCCGACTGTTTGAACCCACCCTTGCGAGGCCGGCTGGCGGGCTTGATCCACGGGATCGTGCCGCTCCAGGTCCAGCCCGCCATCTGCAGGGCGTCGGACGTGGTCGGCTCCTGGCGCCAGTCCGAGAAGACGATGGCCACCGAATGCTCGGTGGCGGCCCGGTACGCCTCGGTGAGCAGGGCGGTCAACCAGCTTCGATAGCTCCGCTGGTCGCGGTTTTCTCCGGGGAAGTTCTGCAGGTCGTGCGTCGATCCGCTGGTGACGTACTTGGCTCGCGCGGTGCGACCGGTGCGGTCCGAACTGGTACGCCCGCCGGAGTTGTACGGCGGGTCGGTGATGACGGCGTTGACGCTTTCGTCCGGGAGGGTCTTCAGCACGGTGAGGGCATCGCCTCGGTGCAGCGTGTAGCTCATGTACGGGGCCTCTTTCAGGGCACGGCGGGACTGGGCCCCGCTCCGGACGTTGCTCAACGGCGTTCGTTTCGAGCGGGGTTGCGCCGGAGGTTATTCGCGAATTCCGGCCGCACCTAACGAGCTGAGCCTCCGGCCGAGGCCGATCCCGAGAGCCGTTTGGCGCGGCCGGACTCCCGGTCTACTGTCTCGCCACATCAGCGGTACAGCGCAGCGATCCCACCCCCATTGACCTGTGCTTATCCGTGTTGTCACGTCCAAATGGGCAGCACGGGACACCCGTTGACCCTTCGTCCGAGACGCCGTGAGGAGACCCGTTGTACCGCCTGAGATTACGAGCGCGGCTGGCTGCCGTGCTTGACCCAACACCGGCCTCCGGGAGCTACCAACTCACCTGACCCGGGCCCGCCCTGAGAGGCGGATTCGCATCGGCGCGGTGCCGACGGTTTCGCACGAGAAGTCGGCACCGCGCCTCCTACGAACCACGAGGAGCCGCTGCGATGCAGCATGCCCTGGCACCCCCACGCCCCGACCCGACACCGCTGTTCGGCTGGCACCGCCGTACCGGTGAACGGCAGCGGCGATGAAGAAGACCACCGGAGCCGTGCTCGGTCTCTTCGCGTGCGGTCCCCTCCTGCTGATCGTGCCGATCCTCGCTATCGGTGCCGGAACCGCGACGGCCTCCTGCTCGAACGATGGCCCACAAGCTGTGGACAGTTCGGCCGTGTCCGCCCAGGTGAAGGAGATCCTCCTCGGCGGTGGCGCCAAGGGTGTGGTGTCCGTGTCGGGGCTGGACGATCCAGCCGAGCAGGTTCCCAACGCCAAGGCGATCCAGGCCGCCGGTATTGCGAAGAACATCCCGGCCCGGGGGCAGGTCGTGGCCTTGGCCACGGCGATGCAGGAGAGCGGCCTGCGGAACCTGACCTACGGGGATCGCGATTCGCTGGGCCTGTTCCAACAGCGCCCGTCGCAAGGGTGGGGCACCGCAGACCAGATCCTCGACCCGGTGCACTCCTCGACCATGTTCTACGAGGCGCTGGAGAAGGTCTCGGGCTGGCAGTCGCTGTCGGTCGCCCAGGCGGCCCAAGCGGTGCAGAAGTCGGGCTTCCCCGAGGCTTACGCCAAGTGGGAGCCCCTGGCCACCGCCTTGCAGCAGGCCATCGAGCCCCTGCTGTCGGAGCCCGCCGGCGCGTCACCGAGTCCTTCGCCATCCGGGTCGGCTGGCACCGGCAGCTCTCCGCCCGACACCGCGGACGGTTGTGCGCCCGCCGGGGACGGAACCGACTTCGGAACTATCCCGCCCGGTGCGGTGCCGGCCGAGTACAAGATCCCCGCCGACGCTCCGCCGAAGGTCCAGACGGCGATTCGCTGGACACTCGGTCAGCTCGATACGCCGTACCAATGGGGCGGGAGCTGCACCGACTCCCACGGGCCCGACCCGATGAGGCGCTGCGACTGCTCGTCCCTGATGCAGCAGGCGTACAAAGCCGCCGGGGTGACCCTGACGCGTACGACGTACACGCAGGTCAAGGAAGGCAAGGCGGTATCGGCCGACGCCCTTCGCCCGGGCGACCTGCTCTTCACCCGGGGGACGGCCGAGGTCCCCGAGCACGTCGGCATGTTCATCGGCCAGGGCTTGATCATCAACGCCCCGCACACCGGTGACGTGGTACGCATCGCGACCCTCGCGTCCTGGAAGTCGCAGATTCTCGCGGCTCGCCGAGTCCTCTGACCGGCGTCTTCCCTCATTCCTTTTTTCGCACCGCCGCTTCGCCCTTCGGGTTTCGGCATGCACCGATTCGAACGGATGTTCGTGATGTATCTCGCTGAGAAATCGATTCAGCTCGCCTACGACCCTGGCATCACACCGCACGGTGGCGGTCTGCCCGGCCTGTTCGTCCTCAGGCAGGTGGTCGGCTCCGTGAACTTGTTCGGCATCATCGCGGTGGTCGGGGCGCTCGCCGTCAGTGCGGGCGTCTGGGCCTGGGGCCACCATTCCGGTGGTCACCAGGCGGAGGCCAGCGGCAAGAAGGGCGTCCTGGTCAGCGCTGGCGCGGCCCTCTTGCTGGGTGCCGCGAACGGCGTCGTCTCCTTCTTCAGTTCGCTCGGGTCACAGGTCCAATGAAGTCCTCCGACTCCGCACACTCCGCCCCCGCCTCCCGTGTACGCCACCGGGTACTGCTCGGCACCGCTGTTCTGGCCGTGCTCGTCACCCTCGCAGGGCTGACTGCCTACCTCACCCGCGGTGATAGGGCACCCTCGAAGGCAGGTTCGCCGCATCCCACTTCGGCGTCGCCCTCCTCCCCTGCTGCCTCGGTGTCCAGCTCACCACCACAAAGCGGGCGTGCCAGCGCCCTGCCCGACCCGCCGACCACGCACGACCCGATCGCCTTCGGAAAGGCGGCGGCAGCAGCGTTGTGGTCCTACGACACGCGGGCCTCTTCCCAACCCGAGTTGCTGCGGACCTTGCGCGGCTGGCTGACCAGCGAATCCAAGTACGCCGACACAGCTTCGATCGACGCGCTCGTCCCCTCTTCAGCGCTGTGGAAGCAGTTGGCCGCCAACGGCCAGTTCGCCACCGCCACCGTGAACGAGGGGCATTTCCCCAACTCGTTCACCCGGGCTCTCCAGACAGACCCCGCAGCGATCACCGACGCCTACGTCTATGCCGTCACGGTCACCGGCAAGCAGTCGATCGCGTGGAAGGGCTCGCCTGCGGGGGGCGCCGAAAACCGCGCTACCACCCTCGCGGTCCAGTGCCGGCCTTCCCGACCCTGTGCCTTGGCCGGTGTCCTGCCGTCCGTCGCACCCTGACCCCCACCCACGAACGGAGGTACCGCCATGGGAGTCTGCGACTTGCCCATGATGGGCGGCGTCTGTGCCGCCGTTGACTTTGCCACCAACCCCGCCGGAACCGTCACCGATGGCATCGGGGCGTGGATCGCGAAGTCCGCGGGTGAACTGGCCGCCAGCGCGGCGGACCTCGCCGTCAAAGCCGTGGACACGACCACGGCTATCGATCTCAACGCCCGGTGGTTCCGGGACAACTACGAGCTGCTGCTGCCCATCGGCCTTACCCTGACCGTCGCCACCTTCTGCATCCAGTTGATGTCGGCGGCCTGGCGACGTGACGAACGCGCCCTGGCCCAGGCTGGGATCGGCACCATGATCGGCGTCCTCTTCTCCTTTTGCGCCGTGGCCTTCACCTCCGTGGCCATCACAGTGGTTGACGCGTTGTCCGCAGGGTTGTTCCAAGCAGCCAACACCTCGCTCGACGATGCGATCCGCCGGGTCGTCAAAGTCAACCAACTGGGGGCGATGTTCGGCCTGGGCTGGGCGGTCCCCGCCGTGGTCGCTGTCGGCTTCACCATCGGCGCGTTCATGTACTGGGGCGTCATGGTCGCCCGCAAGGTCGGAGTCCTGATACTCGTCGCCCTCGCCGTGTTCGCCGGGTCCGGAGGCGGGTGGGAGGTCGCCAAACGGTGGCGGCGCGGATGGATCGAGGCCACCGCCACCTTGGTCGTATCGAAACTGCTGATGAGCGTGGTCTTCCTGATCGGCGTCAGCGCGATGGGCAAGTCAGACGCCGACGACGGTATGGCCGCGCTGTCCGACGCCATGGCCGGCATCGTCGTCATGGTCCTCGTGCTCCTGTGTCCCTACACCACCTACAAGTTCGTCCACTGGGCGACCGACAGCGGTGGTCATGACGATCTGCACCGGTCCGGTATCGGCGGCCTGGCGGTCGCCGCCGGGGCCGCGAAAACCGCGGGCACTTTGGCGATGCAGGCGAACGCGGGCGCTCCCGCTCCGCAAGGCCCGAACAAGGTCCCCGGTGCGGACAGGAACGGTGTCGCCTCCGGCATCAACCCTGCGGGCGGCAACCTCAGCAAAGAGGGCATCGACACGGGACCGCCGAAGCCACGGACCAGCTTCCGGTACGGCGAAGATTCGAACGCCTCCGGCGACGGGGGGCGGCCCCTGATCCAGCGCCCCGGTATCCCGGCGCTCATCACCCGACCCGGCGACGGCGAATCGGGAGGTTCTGAAGGACACGCCGCGGGCGGCCAGTTCGCTGCCGCTTCGGTTGCGGGCAGCAGCATGACCCGCGCTGGTGCCGCGCCGCCGGCAGGCCCTGGAGCACCGCCACCGCCATCCTCCACGGGGCCGTCTGCATCCGGCTCTGCACCACCGACGAACTGGGTCTATCCCAGCCAGCCGCCGTCGGGTTCCTGACCCATCGCAATCTGGGGGCGGGCTGCACCCGCAGCCCGCCCCCGCGCCCCGCGCCACCGATCACCAGAAACGGAGCCCTGCCATGACCTCCAGAAGAGCGCCGCACGCCCCGCCCCCGCCCGCTCCCACCGTCTGGAACCGCCATGTCCGACAATCTCCGGGCCGAAGCCGCCACGGCCAGCGTCAAATTTCCGCACCGTTCGCGGCGCGGCATCCTGCTCGGCCTGACCGCCTCGCAACTGATCGTTGTCAGCCTCACCGGGCTTCTCCTGCTCGCCGTGATTCTCACCTGCGGCGTGGTCGGCGCACTCGAACTTATTCCGGTGTGGACCGCCATCGCCCTCCTCGTCTTCGTCCGCTACCGAGGCCGTGCCCTGGCCGACTGGTCTCCGATCGTCACCCGGTACGCCCTGCGCCGAACGCGGGGCCAGTTGATCTGGCTCACCCGGCCTTCCCGCCGCCCGATCCGCGAAGGGCTACTCCACCTGCCCGGCACAGCGGCGAGCCTGCGTGTGGTCACCGCACCCGACCGCCGATACGGCGCGGTCCACAACCCCCACACCGGCACCCTGACCGCCGTCGTCAAGGTCTCCTCCCGCGCCTTCGCGTTGCTTGACCCGGGAACCCAGAACGCCAACGTCAACGGATGGGGACGCGCACTGGCCGCGCTCGCCCGCACGGGCCAGGTCGCCCGAATCCAGGTGATCGAGCGCACCGTCCCCGACTCTGGTGACGCGCTGCGCCGGTACTGGGAGGAGCACGGCCAGCCCCAAGCCCCCGTAGCGGGTGCGATCTACAGCGAGCTGATCCAAAGCGCCGGCCCGGCTGCGGCACCGCACGAGGCGTACGTCGCGGTGTCCTTGGACGCCAAGGCCGCACGGCGGCTGATCAACCAGGCCGGTGGCGGCCTCACCGGGTCCTTCAGCGTCCTGGCGCAACTGACCTCGACCTTCGATCAGGCCGCGCGCACCGCCGGGCTCAACCCCACCGGCTGGCTCACCGCCCACGAGATCGCGGCCGTCGTGCGCACCGCGTACGACCCCAAGGCCCTTGCATCGTTGGATCGTTGGTCCACGGCAGGACGTCCCGAGGCTGAGCCCGCTGCTGCCGGTCCGGTCGTGGTCGTCGAGAAGTCGGACCACATCATGACCGACTCGGCCGTCCACGCCACGTACTGGGTGGAGAACTGGCCCCGCACCGAAACGTCGGCGGGCTTTCTGCACCAGCTCCTGTTCACCGCCGGGGTCCGGCGCACGCTGTCGCTGTCGTACGAGCCGAAGGGACTGGACGCCGCCCTGCGCGACGTCCAGCGCAAGAAGTCCAGCGTGATCGCCGACGCCGCCGAGCGAGCCCGCCGGGGCCAGGTCGACTCCGAGGCGCACTCGATCGAGTACCAGGACATCAAGTCCCGGGAGCGCCAGCTCATCGCGGGCCACGCGGATGTCGCCCTGACCGGTCTGCTGACCGTCTCGGCCGACACGGAGGAGGAACTCCGCTCCGCCTGCGCCGTCGTGGAGAGCGCGGCCGTCGGCGCCCAGCTCGACCTTCGCCCGCTCACCTGGCAGCAGGCCGAAGCGTTCACCGCCGCCGCTATGCCGCTCGCCCTCGCCGTCTGATGCCGGCCCTCCTTCCCCCCGAAAGAGCACCCCCATGTCCCGCACCGCCAGCCCGCCCGCGCAGGACTTCATGCCCTTCGCCACCGCCGCGCTCGACTTCCACCGCGCGCTCAACATCCCCGGCGGTCCCCTCATCACCACCCGCGCCGAACTGGACACCCTGCACGACCACCTCGTATCGCTGCACGGCCTGCTCGACGCTCACACCGCCCGCACCGGCCAGCTCGTGCCCGTCGAAGGCGACCAGCTCCGCGCCACCCGCACCCGGATCTGGCAAGCCGCCGACCACATCCACGCCGCGTATCACGCGGCACCCCGCCCGGACTCCGGCGAGGTGCCCGAACGTGAGGCGTGCCAGGCGGACCTGCCCGAGGGGGCGCCAGAGCTGACCATCTGCCAGCGCCACCAGCGCACCGCGCACCTGGTACGCCGCCGCACCACCCCGGCCGACCTGCACTCGCCGTTCACGGGTCTCGTCCGCCGCTGACCCGGCTTCCATACGGAGAAACGTTCATGCCTCGCACCCGTGCCAGCGCCTCCCACCTGTTCATCCCCCGCAAGGCGTCACGCGCCGAGCAGCGTGCCGCTCGCGCAGGTTTCGCCGAGGCCCGCCGCCAGGCCCGCCGCGCCGGAGCACCGCCAAAGCACCGCGCCGAGGAGCGCCTCGACCCGGAACTGCGGCCGGCCTATCCGTTGTCCGGACGGCCCGGTTCCTCATCAGCTCGGGGCGGCAAGCTCAGCCTCCCTGCCCACCGCATGACCACAGCCACCGTCAGTGGCGCCTATCCGTTTCTCGCGGAGGGAGGACTGGGCGCCGAAGGGATCTTCATCGGACGGGACGTCCACGCGGAGGCGGCGTTCTGCTACGACCCGTTCTCGCTGTACAGCAGCGGGCGGATCGAGGGCTTCACGAATCCGAACGCCGTCTTGGCCGGGATCATCGGCATGGGCAAGTCCGCGCTGGCCAAGTCGATAGCCACCCGGGCGATTGCCCATGGCTACCGGGTCTACGTTCCCTGCGACCCCAAGGGAGAGTGGACGGCCATGGCGCAGGCCCTCGGCGGCTGCAGCATCGCGCTCGGCCCAGGGCTTCCGGGCCGGCTGAACCCGCTGGATGCTCCAGCCCGGCCCGCTTCGGTAAGCGTGGGCGACTGGTCGGCCGAGGTTCGAAAGCGCCGCCTCCTTCTCCTGGCGGGCCTGGCGCGCACCGTGCTCAAGCGCGACCTCCTGCCGATGGAGCACACCGCGTTGGACCTCGCTCTCGACCTGGTCGTCGCCGAGGCCGACGCCAACGGCACGGTGCCGCTGCTCGGCCAGATCGCGCACGCCCTCGGCTCACCCGCGCGCCTCGACCAAGCCCTCGGCAACCATGCCGGACACATGGGGCCCGCCGCACAGGACCTCGCGCACGCCCTTCGCCGCCTTGTGCACGGCGATCTGAGCGGCATGTTCGACGCCCCCTCGACGGTGGCCTTTGACCCCACTACCCCAATGCTGTCCATCGACCTCTCCCGCCTCGGCGGCTCCGGCGACGACACCGCATTGGTGCTGGCGATGACCTGCGCTTCGGCGTGGATGGAGTCCGCGCTCGCCGACCCGGACGGGGGCAGGCGCTGGGTGATCTACGACGAGGCGTGGCGGGTGATGCGGCACATCGGCCTGCTGGAGCGCATGCAGTCGCAGTGGAAGCTCTCTCGCGGGCTTGGCATCGCGAACCTGATGGTCATCCACCGCCTGAGCGACCTGCTCAGCGCAGGCGATGCCGGCTCGCGCGGCCGGGTGCTGGCCGAGGGCCTGCTTGCCGACTGCTCCACCCGCATCATCTACCGGCAGGAACCCGACCAGCTCGCTGCTGCCGCTTCACTGCTCGGCCTGACCGGCGTGGAGACCCAGGCGGTGTCCGCCCTGACCAAGGGCCGGGGCCTGTGGAAGGTCGCAGGCCGAAGCTTCATCACCCAGCACATCCTGCACCCCGCCGAGCGAGCACTGTTCGACACCGACGCCCGCATGTCGGCCAAAGGCGCCGAGTTCACGAAAACTGAAGCCTCGTTGCTGCCCCTCCGTCTCCGTGAGGTGCAGTGATGATTGCAGGTGAGGTCCTGCGTTCCCGTCGGCTACCACTCGGAGTCGGTGTCGGGGTCAGCCTTCGCGAGGGCCAGCGTGTAGCGCATGGCCGCGTCGATACCGATGCCGAAGAAGTCGCAGATGCGGCGTACGTCACCGTCGGTCGCGAAGATCTCCTGCAAAAAGCGGTCCTCTCGCAGAGCCTGTGGCTTCAGCTGGGCTGCGATCCATTTTCTCTACCGCGGTCGCGGTGAGCACCGGCACAAGGACCATCATGCCCACTCCTCCCAACTCCCCCGCGTCCGAGGAGAACCAGCCTTCGCCGACTGCCGATCACTCGACGTGGCGGCTACACGTTCCGGCGCTGGCCTCCGCCGCCGCCGGCATCGTCCGGGTGTCAGATGCCTGGGACGCGGTCTCGAACTCCTTCCACAACCACGACGACCGGTCTCTGGACCGCAAGGGCCTGCTGAGCGGCGTACGGAAGCGCAACGCCGAAGCGTGGACACACGTCGAGGTCTTTCTCGACCACGGGCCCGAAGCACTGGCTGGTGTCCGTGCCGCCGCCAGCGGTGCCGACTACGTCGAGGGGCCGATCAGTGAAGACCTCCGGCGGCTTCGCGGAATCGACACCACTTTGGAACGAGCAGGCCGAATCCGCCACGAATGGGATCAGGTCATGGCGCTCATGGACGCTTCGCTCCCCGGGTCGCGGGAGCTCTACGCGAGCCGGGCGCAGGAGATCCGCAACTCCGAGGGCTGGCACCAGGCAGCAGAGCTGGCATATCAAGGGCCCGCACTGGTCCGAGCTGCCGAGCACCTGGCCAGCCGGGCAGTGCCCGATCACTCATCGCAGGAACGTGCCCAAGTTGCTCTCGCTCGATCCAGCTTCGGTCATCGCGGGACTCCACCCGTTCCGCCTCCCACGCCGCCCGCGTCGAATCCAGCCGCCACACGCCGTTCGCGTTGACGCTCCTAGCAGCGACTTCCGGCGAGGCCAAACCGGCCGATCGCCGGATTCTCGACCAGCCCCGTGCTGCATCCTTCTCGCCCCCGCCCGTACCCGGTCACTGACCGCTTCCTACCTCGGAGTACCGCATGCCCCGCACCAGAACCGCCCCGGCCCTCGACCGCCCCCATCTCCGAGTCCGCACCGGATGGATCAACCATGTCCAGCTCCCATCTCGATTCGCTTCCCGATGTCGCGCTCGGCCACCACCCTGACCACGGCATCGTCGCCGCGAACCCGAAGCACCTCGCAGCCGGCACATGGATGCTGGAAGGGTTCGGATTCCACCCTGTCCCGGGCAAGCCGACGCTGTACGCGCTGGCCGACCAACAGCGCGACGGACAGGGGCGTGCCACCCAAGCCGTCGCGCTGTTGCGCAAGGCCGGCTACCGAGTCGATGCGGATGCCGCGTTCGACCCCTCGCTGGCCTCCGGCAGGACTCCCACCCGTGACCGGCCCCCGCGCATAGATCCCGACGTCGCGTTCGCCGAGCATCCGCGGCTCGGCATCGTCGCGGCCACCAGCGACCACTCCGCCGCGCTCGGCGGCCCACTGATCCTGGAGGAACACGGCTGGCGGCTGAATCCGAACCTGGATATCTACACGCTGCCCATCACCGCCAACCGCAGTGAGGTCCTGGAGAAGGTCGCCAACGCCACAGTGTCGATGCACCGATCCGATCTCCAGGTCGCGGTGCAACCCCATCTCGCCCAGGACATAGCAGCGCGCCGCCCCCCGGCACCCGCGCCAACCGCGCGCCACGAGCACAGTCAGGGCTTCACCACCCACAAGTTCCCCATCGGCGCCGCCGCGCTCGCCACCAGCCCAGCCCACGCCGACCTCCCGAACAAGGCTCCGGTCCCCGCTCCCGCCACCTCAACTCCGGCGGCACGGCCGGCCGACCCGCGCATCGCGTTCTCCCGCAAGCGCTGACCCAACTCCCGTAAGGAGCGTTACCCATGGCCGTGAAGACCATCTGGCAGATCACCCACTCCTGCGGCCATCACGCCGAACGCGACCTGTCCGACCGGGCAGCCGACCGTCGCGCGGGCTTCGCCGAATGGCTCGCCAAGCAGGAGTGCACCACCTGCTGGCGGACCGCCCGGGAGGGCGACGAGCAGGGCAAGGCCGCCTGGCTGGAGGCCAAACGGGCCCAAGAGCAGGCGGAATCCGAAGCCTGGTCTCAGCAGTACCGGATGCCCCCTTTGGAAGGGACCGAGCGAGCCGTCGCCTGGGGAGTGCGCTGTCGCCACCAGGTCCTGGCCGCTGCCTACACCACCCTGGTCCTCGAAGGCGGGACCAGCGAGATGGAGTGGGAGGAGATCGAGGAGGCCGCTCGCGCCATCGACCGTGCCGGGTGGTGGATCGACCAGCGCTCCTCCGAGCCGGACGACCTCGCCGAACTGCTCCAGACAGCCACCGAAGCCGACCGGCCGACCGAAAACCCCCACTTCTGACCACCCGGTGCCCCGCCTTGGCGGGGCACCGGCTCCCCTGTCGAAGACTTGGATACCCCATGCCCGAGTTCTACGGTGCTGGTCCGGTCGCTCCAGCCCCGCCGCCCGCCGATGGCAATCCGGAAGCGGACCGGCAGCGCGCTGCCCGTACCTCCTCGCCGAATGCTGCCACCCAGCGCGCAACGACCCCGGCCGGCTCCGCAGACGCGGCGCCGAGCACTGCGCCGCCCCGAGCCCCTCGCACCCGATAGCCCGGACCGCCGGCTTTCCTCCTGAACAGGAGCTTCCTCGATGGCCAGCAGAAGAGCGCCGCGTGCCCCGCCCCCATCACTCGCCTGCGCTCACTCCCAGGAAGCACCATGCCCGCACCGCGTACCAGCGCGCCCTCGACCACCACCGGGTCGGACGCGCTCCTCTACCTCCTCTTCGGCATACTCGGCATCGCGCTCGCCTGCGGTTCGCTGGCCTGGCTGAGCGGCAATCTCACCAACTCCCTCTTGGGGCATGGGCCTTGGTCCGCGTTCAGGGCCGCTGACGCGCTGCTTCATCCCGAGGTGCTGTGGCCGCACCTGAGTACCACCGCCCTGCTGGTCGGTGTGCGGATCATCCCCGGTCTGCTGTCCGTCTGCCTCGCCGTCCTCGGCCTGGTGCTGTGGATGCGGCTGCGCGGCGGGCCGAAGAACGGCCTCGCCCGGAAGGCCGACCTCGCTCCGCTGCTGGACAAGGAGATCACCGCCAAGGCCAGGAGCCTGCGGCCGTCCCTGAGCGGCAGGGAGTGTCAAAGAGGTCGCCCCTGCTGACCGCGGCATCCTGCTCGGCACTCTCTCCCCGGGACGGGCCCCTGTCCGCGCGTCTTGGGAGGACGTGATCGTCGCGATCATGGCTCCGCGAAGCGGCAAGACCTCCGGACTCGCGATCCCGGCGATTCTCGCGGCGCCCGGCCCGGTCCTGCTCACCAGTAATAAGGCCGCGAACGACGCCTTCACCGCGACGGTGGACGCTCGCGCCGAAGTGGGCACGGTCTGGGCCCTGGACCCCCAGCAGATCGCCCACCACCCACGCGAGATGTGGTGGGACATCCTGGCCGACGCCCGCGACCTGGCCGGAGCGAAACGCCTTGCCGGACACTTCGTCGCCGCGAGTGTGGACGAATCGAACGGCTCCGACTTCTGGTCCACCGCCGCGAGCAACACGCTCGGCGCGCTGTTCCTCGCTGCCGCCGGCCACCAGCGCCCGATCACCGATGTCCTGGCCTGGCTCGCCTCCCCCGCCGACCGGACCCCGGTAGACCTGCTCACCGACGCCGGCCACGACGCGGTCGCCGCCCAGCTCCAGGGCACCGTCTCCGGCGCCACCGAGACCCGCGACGGCATCTACGAGACCGCGCGGCAGTACGCGAGTTGCCTGCTCGACCCGGACGTCGCAGCCTGGGTAACGCCCGCCAAGCATCTCCCCGAGTTCAAGCCCTTCGACTTCGCCACCTCCTACGACACCTTGTACCTCCTGAGCAAGGACGGCGGCGGCAGCGCAAGCGCGATCATCGCCGCAGCGGCCGACGCCGTGATGCGCGCGGCCGTGGTCGTCGCCGAGCGCTCCGGCGGACGGCTCGATCCGCCCGCCCTGTGCGTCCTCGACGAAGCCGCGAACGTCTGCAAAATTAGCGATCTCCCGGATCTTTACAGCCACTTGGGCAGCCGAGGCGTCATCCCGATGACGATCCTGCAGTCCTACCGGCAGGGCCAGCGATGCTGGGGCGAGGCCGGCATGGACGCACTATGGTCCGCGGCGACCGTCAAGATCATCGGTTCGGGCATCGACGACGCGGACTTCGCCGACCGGCTCAGCAGGCAGGTCGGCGACCACGACGTGCAGACCACCTCGGTGTCGACCAGCGACAGCGGCAAGTCCACCTCGGTGAGCATGCGCACCGAGCGCATCCTGCCACCCGACGCGATTCGGGCCCTACCCAAGGGCAAGGCACTGCTCCTGGCCACCGGCATCCGCATCGCCATGCTCGATCTCCGGCCCTGGTACAAGGAGCCGTCCGCCAAGGTGGTCGGCCCGGCCTCGGCCCGTGCGACGAAGGCGATCACCGAACGCGCCATCGCGAAGACCCGCGGCCGTGACGACTTCGGGCTGTCGGTATGAGCGCGCCCACGCCGCGTCCCGGGCGGTTCGTACGCTCGCCGGTCGTTCTGCGCGACGGGCAGTGGTGGTTGGTCAGCGGGGCCGGTTCGATACTCGCCTCCGACCCCGCGTTCACCAGCACGCTGGACCGCTTCGCCCAGGCGTTGGTCGCTGCCGACCAGGCGGTCGCCGACCTCCGCGCCCGGGAGAGCGAACCTCCCGCTTGTGACGCAGAAGGTCAGCGATGAACCCGTTGCTGGGCGCGGAGCAGGCGGTGATCGGTTCCGTGCTGCTCGACCCGGGTCAGCTCTCGAACCTCGACTGGCTCGCACCAGATCACTTCTACCGACCAGCCCACCAGGCGCTGTTCGCCGCGTTGCGCAAGCTCCGGGACGACGGCCACCCCGCGTTGGCGGAAGAGACCGTACCGCTGTCGTGGGTGACCGATGCGGTCGCCGAGGCCAGCACCCACGTACGAGGGCTGACCGCGACGTACGCCCACACCCTGATCGTGGCCTGCCCGCGGCCCGCGCACGCTCCGGTGTACGGCCGCATGGTGCTGGAGGGCGCGATCCAGCGCAGCATCACCGAACACGCGATCCGCCTTCACCAGGCGGCTCGCGCCGACGCCGTGCAGGGCGACGTCGAGGGAGCCCTGCATTACGCGGACGTCCTTGCCGGCGTGCTCAGCGATCTCGCACAGCGGTGGGGTACCGAACCGCGCCCGGTCACGCCTGCTACTCCGTCGGCCGCCGTCCCGGCCTTGCCACCGCTGGTTCGGGCCGACCGGGTCGCCGAGGACGAGCGGTTCCTTCTGGCCGTCCTCGCTGAGCAGCCGAAGGCCATGGACGAGGTAGTCGGCTGGCTGCGGCCTGGCGACTTCGCCGACCCCGCCCACGGGCAGCTCTACCGCTGCCTCGGCGCACTGCACCACCGGGGTGAGCCCATCGATCGGGTCACCTTGCTCTGGGAGACACAGCGGCGTGGGCTTCTGGCCGACGGAACGCTGTCCAGCGATCAGCTCGCCGCCATCTGCGACGGCGTGGGTCCAGGCAGCGCCGAATGGCTCGGCGAGCTGGTGATGCGCTCGTCGGTCACCCGCACGGCGGCGACCTCCGCGCGTGCCATCCGGGCCTTGGCGGAGAACGAGGCTTTGGCCCCCGGGAGGCTCATCAATCACGCGTTGCACGCGCTCGGTCCGCTCGATGAAGTGCGTGCCCGCTGGCAGACCGCGACCGGCCGCCCCGCACCGACGCCGACCCCGGCTCCCTCACCCACCGGGCCGCCCCCTGCGCAGGTGCACGCGGCACTCGCCCGCAGCACACCGCGCCCAGTCTCGCCGTCCCCGGTCCGGCCTGGCTCTGCCCCCAGCCCGGCCGCCGTGCGACCGCCCTCTCGCCGACACAGCTGAACCCTCCCCTCTTTCCGTCGCTCGTCCTCTCCCTTGGAATTCACCGTGAACAACACCCCCGACACCGATGCCTTGGCTTTGCGTGCCACGGCCTCAGCCTTCGATGCCCAGCGCGGCAAGCTCCCGATTCCCGGAGACCCCCACCGCTCGCCGAACAGCGTCGCCGTCGCCCAGCAGATCTCCGAACTCGGCGCGCTGATCAGCGGTTTGGGTGACGAGGTCTCCTCCCGGGTCGTCGGCCAAGACCAGGAGGCCCACACCGCGCGGGCCATCACCAGCTTCGCCGCCGCCGTAGGGCCTGCCGGCGAGGCGGCATCCGCTCTCGGGGCAGTGGCCCACCAGCTCTCGTTCCTCAACCAGACCGAGCACCTCCGCGACCAGCCCGATGCCCGGGACGCTCGGGAGGCTGCGGCACGGGTGACGGATGACGCGCTCAGCATGGCGGACACCGCCCTACGCGAAGCCGCCGACGCCCTTCACGCCGCGTCAGCGACGGTCTCGCCTCCGTCCGCGCGGCTGCAGGCAGCCCGTAGCCGATCCGCGACCGCGGCTCCCGCATTCGCTTCACCTCCGCCGACAGTCCCGGGAGCAGCAGCTCCTGCGAGCCGGATCGCTCGGGGTCGGTGACATGCGGACCGCCATCGCACCCCCTCCGCTGATCGGCTCGCTCTGCTCGGGGTACGGCGGGCTGGACCTCGGCGTCCAGTCCGCGCTCGGCGGCACGCTGGCCTGGCACGCGGAAGTCGATCCAAACGCCTCGCGCATCCTGTCCCGCCACTGGCCCGGCGTCCCGAACTTGGGCGATATCACGACCGTCGGCTGGTCCACCGTTCCCCGGGTGTGCGTCCTGACTGCGGGTTTCCCCTGTCAAAGACGTCTCGGTCGCCGGCCGCCGGGCCGGACTCAACTCCCAGACCCGCTCCGGGCTGTGGCTGCACGTCGCCCGTGCGGTCGAAGCCCTCCGACCCTGCCTGGTTGTGATCGAGAATGTGCGCGGCCTCCTCACCTCACCCGCCGGTTCCCCTGGCGACGTGGAATTCTGCCCGTGGTGTCTGGGAGACACCCCAGGTCAGCCTCCTCTGCGGGCACTCGGTGCCGTACTCGGATCCCTGGCCGACCTCCGGTACGACGCGAGGTGGCTCGTGCTTCGCGCCTCCGATATCGGAGCCCCGCACCGCCGCGAGCGCACTTTCCTCGTCGCCCGGCCTGCCGAACGCCCTGTTCAAGACGCCGACCAGCAACATCGCGAAGAACGGCGGCTCGCAACACCCCTCCAAGAGGAAGAGCGGAGGACACGGCCCGAGCCTGGCCGACGAGGTGGAGTGGCTCCTGCCTACGCCGAAGGCGTCGGACGGGATCAAGGGCTCGCCCAACCAGCGGCACGGCAATGGGGACATGACCCTGCCGAGTGCGGCGGCGTCACTGCTGCCCACACCGCGGGCCAGCGACACGGGCACCCCGCGACGCCGAGCGGGCAAGGGATGGCGCCCTCCCGCAACGGCAATAACTCTGCCGCTCTGGACGGAATCGGCTCCGAAAACCGGGGGGCCGACCAGCGATGGGGGGCGTACGCAGCCGCCATCACCCGGTGGGAGACGCTTACCCGCCCCGCGCCGCCGCCCACCGATGCGGCCGGACGCCTTCGCGCTGACTTCGTGGAGTGGATGCAGGGACTGGAGCCCGGCTGGGTCACCGCCACTCCCGGGCTCGGACGACCAGCTCAACTCACCGCACTGGGCAACGGCGTCGTGCCTCAACAGGCGCGCCGTGCAATGCAGTTGTTGGCGCAGCCCCTCCCGCGCTGCTCTCGCTGCACGACGACGTAGCACCTCACTACCGGCATTTCCCGGCCGGACCAAATCGCGGTTCCTCCAGATCCTCTTCCTCATGTCGCCGTCTCACAGATGGAGCACGCCCCCATGTCCGACCCCAGCCCGTCCACCCCCGACCAAGAACCGTTCCGCGTCCCCGACGGGGACCTCGACGACCTCGCCAGCACCCTCGCCAAGACAATGGCCGAGGTCAGGCAGCACGGCGTCATCCTCGACCGCCTGGGCTCCGAGCCCGCCCCCGCCTCCGCCGCACTCCCGCCGGCGGACGGCGCTCCGACCGCAGAGGCGGCCAGTTCCCCGCAGGAGGGCGGCCCCGCTTCGGTGTTCATCCTCGCCTTGGGCGGTGAGGCGTACGCCATCGAACTCGCCGCCCTCAGCGACTGGGTGAACTACCTCTTCCTGCCGGTGTACGGCCGCGAGATCAGCACCACTCGTCCGTGGTGTGCGCAGTGGCACGAACACCCCGAGGCCGTCGCCCGGCTTCACGCGCTCTGGCTCGCATGGCAGCAACTCACCGACACCGAAGCCGGACTGACTGGCCCCTCAACCTGGCACCGCGACCACCTGGACCAAACGCTGGTCCACCTCCGTGCACCAGACGGCCCCTTCGCCGCGTGCGCAACGAGCCCGACCCGACCCAACCATCGTGTGCTGACCACCCCAGCGCCCGAGCAGTGGGGAGTGGCGGCATGAGCGACGTACTCGACTTCCGTCTCAACGATCTCGTGCCCGCCGACGCGGACTCCAAGTACGCGCAGCGGGGGTTCTGCTCAGATGACCTGACCATTCTGGCTGAGCACCACACCGCCCCCAACGGCTCCCACAGTTACGTCGTCGCCCACGACAGGTCGATTACTCGGGGTGTGCCCGGTGAGCCGCAGATAGCCGCGATCACGGTCGCACGGGACTGCAACCTGCACACGTACACCCTTCAGACGGCTTATCACGCCACGGCGCCCTTTGCTCAGAACTGGTTGATCGAACGCGGCTGCCCACCCGAGCGAATCGCTCAGATCGGCGACGACTGCATGCAGCCCGCCGACGATCTCACCGTCCAAATCGAGCAGCACAACCGGGAGTCGGGCACTCGGTACGAAGTCCTCAGCAGTAGGACCTCGGATCTCGTCCCGTGTGAGGCGTGGACGATGACGCGCGACTGCCTCACCGGCCAGGCACCGGTTCGTGTCTTTCCCCAAGAGGGGGACTTCGACGCCCACACCTACACGGTGCGTGAAGGTGCCTTCTTCGACGAAAGGGCAGCCGGCCGCTGTCTGGACGAGCGCGGCGGCCCCATGCCGCAGCCGCCGGAGTACCGCGGTCAGGCCATCGAGCACAGGGCCCGCGCTGCCCTCATCCGCTCGTCCGGCGCCTCCGCGATACCGAAAGCCGGCCTCGACGCCCCCAGCGCGCCTCCGACAGGAACGGCACAGCGACCGAGCCGCGGGCGGTCGCTGTGAGCCGCGCCCGCTTCGCCTTCTCCGCACACCCCGACGCCATCGCGGACCTCCGAGAACTGCCCGACGAAATACGCGACTTGGCCCTGCTGGAGTTGCAGAACCTGGTTCACGGCAGCGATGACTGCCTGCCGTTGAAGGGTCGCCTCGCGGGCTTCCACAAGGTCTACGTCGATCCGTCCGTCTCCTACCGGATGGTCATCCAGTTCCGCCCGGCTCCCCCGACCTCGCACCACAAGCGCGAGATCTATCTCGTCGCCGCCGGTAGCAGGAAGGACTACGCGGTCTACCGCTCGGCACACCTGCGCACCAACCCCCACCAGGACACCGAGACAGCCTCTGCCTCCGAGGCGCGCGTGCAGGCCGCTCGCTCTCGCTCTCCCCGCACGGTCGCCCAGCCGACTGCTGCCCCGGCGACTCCTCCCGCAGCAGTCCAACCCGTTGCTGCCGCTCCTCGAAAGGCTGCCCAGCGATGACCGCCGACCGCGCCCCCCTGGCCCGTACCGAACTGGCTGACCTCCTCACCGAGGGCGCGCACAGCGTCTCCGGCATCCTCACCGCCGAGTACCCGACGGCCGCTAGCCGTTCCTACCTGCACCCCGTGCTCGGTGCACTATCCGCCGGGCCCCAGGTCGTCTGCGAGCTGAACGACCGGCTCGAAGGCTTCGTAGCCGACGTGGCCGACGATCCGCTCCCCACGACACCGGCAGGTCTCTTCACCCTGGCGTCCTACGCCTCGGCGCTGGGATGGCTCACCGAGTCCCTCGCCGAGCTGACCGCCTCGGTCGACCGGATCTGCACGCGCGTCGGCATCCCCACGGAGCCGCCGGACCCGGCCTTCGCCGCACGGGTCAGCGTGGAGCACAACAGCGAGTTCGACTTCGCCTTTAGCGCCCTGGAGTTGGCGGCGATCCGTACTGCGGCCGAGGCCGCCGGTCTCGCGCCGGCCGACTACGTCGAGGTGCTCTCCGAGTCCCTGCTCGCAGCCTCCCGGATCACCGACGCCTGCATGGAGATCTCCAGCGGCCTAATCGAAGACGCCGCGTACGTCCTCGGCGAGGCGACCGACCACGTCTGGATCGGCGACGGTCCCAAGAGCCTGCCCACTTTGGTGCGCTCCCTGCTCGCCCGAATGGAGGCGGCGGAATGAACCCTCACGACGCGACCAAGCGGCCCGGCGCCCACCTCGTCGCCCAGATGCTCGGCGTTGAAAACCCCGGACGCTGAACACCGCCTACCGACCAAATGAGCCGCTGTACCTCGCCGCGACGCTCGTCATCGGGGCCGCCCATGACCTAGACGAGCTGCATGGCCGCGTAACTCACGCCTCCAAGGCCGCACTCGGACTGCTCGAACCCCTCGGACGAGGCAAATTCACCGGCTCGCCCGGCTCGTACGAGCCCCTGCGGTCCGCGGTCCAACAGATCGGACACCTCATTTCACGACAGAACGCGGCCTACGAGCGGCTCACCCAATCGATCTTCGCGTACCGCCATCTCCTGCCCGAGTCGGATGCTGCTCAGCCCTCGACCGCAGAGACCCGCGGCCCGAACCGCGAACACGATCCCGGCCGGGTCGATGACTGGGCCGTCTCGGACGAACGCAAGCTCGAAGCCCTTCAAGCCGCCGAGACCGGCGAACTGCGATTTCACCGCAGCGGCAATCACGGCCACGCCTACCTCTCCTTTGGACAAGGCCCGCGTCTTGACCAGGAGATCGTCGAAACCGTCCAGCGACTGGTCGCCGACGGGCTACTGGTCCAGGACAGGAGCCCGGACTGTATCGGCCTGGGCAGCTCCTCTCGCTCACGCCCCTGGGCGAGGCGGCCCTTCGAAAGGCTCGTGCCACAGCGCCGCGTGTATCCGTCGCCCTCAGCCGCACCAGCACGACGGCGCACTCCGGCGCCATCGTCAATCCGGCTATCGAGCCCGTAACCAAGGCCTCCAGCCAGCCTTCCCGTCCCCGCTAACTCGCAGCTGAAAGGACACCCCCATGCCCAGCCCCGCACAACCCTTCGCCTCCTCCATCGGCTCGGTCGATGCCCAGCGTGTCGAGGACGCGCTTTCCCTGATAGCACCGAAGTGGACCACCTGGTCGGCGCAGACCCTGGCACAGCAGGATCGCCCCATGCGTGTGCGTGACGTCGCCGCCAGGCTCCCCTTCGTCAGCGAGCAGCTCATCAGCAAGCGGCTGGGCCAGATGCACGAGCATGGGCTGGTCAGCCGCGCCGACGACCGCCGCGGAGCTCCGTACCAGCTCAGCGCCCTCGGCACATCGCTGTCTCGGGTACACCACGCCCTTTCTGACTGGTCCCAGGTCAACCTGTCGCTCGGCGGCCAGGTAGCTGGTGCCGAACGCGTCGAGGACGCCGTGCGGCGTCTGCATCTACGGCATTCAACCGCCGTGATCCAAATCCTCGACGCGGGCGGCCCCACGCGGCTCGTCCACATCGCTGAGGAAGTCGGCCTCGACAACGCTCTCACCCGGCAGCGACTCAACCGGCTTCAGGCCGACGGCCTGGTCACCCGCACCGGACCGCGCCATGGTGACCCCTACGTTCTGACCGACGCTGGGCGGGCGCTGGGTCCCGTCTACGCAGTCGTCGAGCGCTGGAGTAACCCCGTCGCCGTGCGGAAGCACTCGGCGCCCCCGGTCTCCACCATGGCAGCCGCCTTGGCCCAAACCGACGTCCCGCTCGGAACGGACGGCATTCGCACGGCAGCGGCCCTGCGTCGGAGCACCGCCGTGCCGAATGCCATGTTCAGCCACGCACCACACCCGCAACCACAGGTGCCGGCCGCCGTCGCCCGCCATACGGCCCCCACTCGGGGCCGGTGATCCAGGTGCCACGGAGAGCCAGCCGCATCTCCCCTCCCCTACAGCGCCCGCGTGCAGCCGAGCAGCCCGTCCTGCTGCGCACGCGGGCGCGCGCCCCTCCCACGCTCTCCGAGCCTCGACGATGAGCCACCAACAGCCCGACGACCAAGACCCGTACCAAGAGGTACTGGTCAGCCCCATGTACCTGGCCGGTTCCAACGGGACCGGAGAAGCTGGCTTCGCCCCCGTCGCCCACTGGCCGCACCACTACCTCGACGA
Source organism: Streptomyces zagrosensis (assembly GCF_014203645.1). GTDB lineage: Bacteria > Actinomycetota > Actinomycetes > Streptomycetales > Streptomycetaceae > Streptomyces > Streptomyces zagrosensis. The sequence goes on from NZ_JACHJL010000031.1 coordinate 23,960, forward strand.
GGGCCCCTGCCAACTGCTTGTCACCTCGCCGGATCAGAAAATCCGCATCGGCTGGTTCGGTGACGACTTCGAGCTGTGGAAGATCGCTGCCGCCGAGGAGGCCGTCTGCGCACCCCGCTGGACGGCAACCTTCAACCACGTCACCCCGGCCGAGATCGTCGCCGGTCTCACCACCGCTCTGGCCCACGACTACGCCGAAGCCGATGCGTACGAGGGCAACGAACGCTTCCTGGCGAGCCCCTCGTACCGCTGGGCCGACGCCGTCCAGCCCCTGACCGATGCCGGCTGGACCCGCAACGGCGGAGCCGAGCTGGGCACCGCCGAAATCATCGCCCCAGACGGACAAGCAGGCGTCCTCATCGACAACCGCCGCTCCCGCCCGGACGCCGAAGCCGTAACGCTCTGGGCGGGTCCACCAGGGTGGGGCACTCGCGCGGAGGCGATCTTCTCCGCCCGGACCCCCTCCCACCTGATCGCCGCGACAGCGACGGCCATGGCCGATCCAGCCCCGGCGGTACGTGAGCGGCACCAAATCCACCGCGAGGTGGAGCACCTGGTCTCGCTCACCTCCATCGGCCCGACCGCGCCCCAGGCCCCTCGGGCTCCCACTCCCCTTGACGTACGCCGCACTGCTGTCACGCAGGCCGTCCACCGCGCCGCACGTTTCCCTCGGACAGCCGCCGACCTACGGGTCATGGCCGCCCGCAGCCGTACAGCGGCCCCGGCGCAGAACCAGTCGAGCACTCCCGCGCCCACTCTCGGGGCCAGGCCGCCGGCCGCTCCGACACCCCCACGCCACAGCCGCTGACTACCGGCTCCGGTCCCTGCGGGACAGCACCTGCACCCGAGGCACCACTCCGAATGCCGGGAGTTCCACCATGCCCAACGCCACCACACTCGATCAGGCCACCGTCATGATCGAGACAGCCTGGGGCCGCCCGATTGACACTCTGCAATTCCTCGCGGTCCGCCGCCCTGGCGACGACCCGCTCCTGCGCTCGGCCATGCGCACCCGCTCGGCTTTGGTCGTCACAGACTTCTCTGCACTAAGTCAAAGGTGAGTCGTTATGGCAGAGCCGGGCGGGCCGGGCGAGCAGGACCGCCGACAGAAAGATCACGGTCAGCACCCTAGACGCATGGGCCGGGCCACCACCCGATTCAGCGTTGGCTTAGCCAGAACGCAACGAGCGTAAAGATCGCCACGGCGATCTGCATGGGCACCATCACTCTGGCCCATCGTCGAAGCCGGTCACTTTCCCGCTGCTCCCGCCTGCGCTGCTCGCGTCTCTCTTCCTGGCCTCGTTCATAGAGTTCAAGAGCTCGGGGGTCCTCCTGCCTCGCCAGAACATGACGCATGTTCCGAAGGTGGATCTCCCTGCGCAGCTTGCCGTCCGCAGCTAACCACCCGTTGCGGAACTGCATGGCGAGACCCGGCCCGCCGATGCCGAGGCCGAGCCGATAGGCGGTCTGCGCGGTCGGCCAGCGTCCTTCCAGGGTTTTGTGGACGGTGCTTTTGCCCATGGTGCATCCCCTGTCGTAATGCCGAGCCTTCCTTGAGATCTCGCGGGTTGAGAGTTCGCCGAACGCTTTGTGCGCGGAGCGGATGTAGTCGAACCAGTCCTCTTGGGTGAGGCCGTCGAAATCCTCGATGTCAGGAGCCCACTCCCCCGCCGTCTCCGTCTCGAAGGACCTCGCGGAACCAGTCGAGTAGGCCCCGGATGCCTCCGGACGCCGCTCCCCCGACTGCCGCCTTCCCGGCTTCCTGCGCGAATCCTTGGCCGGCCTGGGCACCTTGCTGGCCTTCCTTCGCGAGTCCGGCTGCATCATCGTTCTTGATCTCCTTCTTCGGCTCGGTCGGCTCTGGCTGGGGCGTCTTCGACCCCACGGCGTGGGGCGGCTTCGGCCCCTCGGGTCCATTCATAGGCGTGACTCTGCCGAGTGAGGGCCTCCCATTCACCAAACGGGACACCCAATCTGTCCCGCGGGACACCCTGCCGCCTCCACCAACGCCGTGGCTGTGCACCAGGACCGTCTGCACGCCCTCACCCGGCCCGGCCGTGTGCCGGCCTTCTACGACCTGGAACGGAGCACCAGCTCAGCGGCGGAGCTCCGCGTCGCTCAAGCCGAGAGCCGGACATCCCTTCAGGCCATCAGCCACGTGATCCAGGCGCGTGAAGCCGCCGCGACCGCCGACCGGGCCCCGGCAGCCCGGCTGGCCCAGGCCGCTGTCGCCCGCTCGGGGCACGCTCTACGCGCCCTGGGCCAGTCGCCCGATCAACCCGCTGCTTCGGCCGTTTCCGGCCCGTCGCTGGCCGCACTGGGCCCGCACCGCTGATCGGTCAGCTGAGGTCCTCGTCGCGGTGGGCATCCCCGATGCGGGAGCCCACCGCGCGGGCCAGGTCCTCCAACGTCAACTCAACGCGACGCCCATCCGCTATCCGGTCCTCCACCACGGCGTCCTCGTCTCGCCGTCCGTCGCACTGCACACCGACAGCCCACTGGCCGTCAGCGACCATCGCGATGTCGCCCACCGTCCACGGCCGCCCGGCGGCGCGGAACTTGCGTTCCAGCCCGGCCCCGTCCCCGTGTCTGCTCGGCTCCGCCATCCCTGCTCCCCCTTCGGTCCCGTGCGGCCCGTTGCCGCAACCCAGTTACGACAACCGCGTTCACCGATCCATTCCCGACGTCAGCACCGCCACCGGCGACCGCCAGTTCGCCCACGGCAGACGCCGCTTCCCGGGAAAGGGCTACGTACTTCGGCATACCGCATGTCAACGTACGGGTGTTGGGGAAAACCGCAGGTCAACGAAGGGATCGTCCAACCGTGAACACCTCCCCCACCCTCCTGCCCGCCGTCACACGCCCAGCCGTGGAATGTCGTCGCTGGCTCTCCTCCAACCACTGCGCTGGCCCGGTGCTCGACCTCCTCAACGCCCTCGGCTGGACGGCCGTTGACACCCCGGAGGCCAACATCCACGCGACGAGCCCGGACGGCCGCGTCTACGTCGGCTGGCTCCCCGAGGACATCGCCGCCTGGAAGCGCGGCATCGTCTGGCAGGTCCGAGTGCAGCCCATTGAAGGCGACCCGTGGGTGCAGGAGTTCGGCCTCCACACCCCTTCCGAGGCCGTTGCTGGATTTCTCGCCGCGCTCATCGCCACCCCCACCCGCTGACCGCGCTACCGACCCATGTCTCGGAGGGACCTCGTGGCACGCCGCGCCCCGCTCACCAACCACCACGCCGACGGCACTCCCTGCCCGGCGGGGCACAAGCACACGAGTTCCGGCAAGCCGCTTCACCCCGACTGCCCCGGCCGCGCGTACACGCAGGCCATCTGCCCCCGTGCGGCGGCTGGGGCATGAGGCAGTCCGGCAAGGGCTACGTCAACGAGAGCCGCAAGCGGCACCTCGCAACCACACCCAAGGGCCGGACGACCTTCGCGACCTGCGCCGCCTCAAAGTTCCCTGACGCTCACTCATCAAACTGCGCCGTGCCGCTCCGCACCGATCTTGGAGAATCCCGTGCCCCACTACCTGACCGTCGGCCACCTGCTCCGCCAACTCCAGGACCTTGACCCCAGCCTGCCGATCCGTCTTGCCATCAACCCGGACTTCCCCTTCACCCACTATCTAGGGGCGGAGGTCATCGTCCGGGACGGCAAGGCGTTCATCGCCGACGATGGCCAGGAGGACTACCTCCCGGTGGCGATCAGCAACGCCCTCGCCTGGGCCTGACCTGCCCCATCGACAAAAATCCCGGAGGCTCCTATCTCGTCGCAAGCCCGCCCTTCGCAGGCCCTTCCCCTGCGCAGCCTGGCCGTACGCCCCATACCGAGCGCCATGCGCGGCGCGCTGGTCCAGCGCGTCAGCGCCCTGCCCGACGGGCCGCTCGACGTCACCTGGCTCGCCGTCGAAACCCCGCTCCCCCTCGGCCGCATTCGCCTTCACTGGGAGCCCGCCTCCCTCACAGGCTGGAACATCACCGCCCACCTGGGCCTGGCCACCACCGAGGTGCACCTCGCCTCGTGGCCCGATGCCCCGGACGACTGGCCGCGCCTGGTCCGCCCGACCCTCCACGAAGTGCTTGGCCTGTGCGCCGCCCTCGCGGTCGCGACCGCCGCCCTCGACCTCTCGAACCGCCTCGCCCAAGTCTGACCGAACCGCAGAAGGCCGCCCCGCGCCGATCAGGCAGGGGCGGCCTTGCCGTACGTCCAGCCGCGTGTTGCGTACGCTCGTCACCGACGAACGAGGAGGGCACGATGGCCGACGACCAGCAACTTTGGGGGTACCCCGAGGTCGCCGCCCACCTGGGCATCAGCGTTGGGGCTGCCCGAAACTGCAAAAGCCGGGGCAGCCTGCCCGCGCCTGACGACACCACCGTGCCGGACCGGCCACGCTGGAGACCCGCCACGTTCCAGACCTGGAACCCGGTCGGCCGAGGATTCCGTAGCGACCTGCACCGCCCCTCCTCACAGGGGATCACGCCGTCCGGCTGACCGGCGCTCGCGCCCGCCCGTAGGCTGCGGCCATGACGTCCGATTCGCCGATGCCCTCCCCACCGTTCCCTTCGCCTGACAACGCTGCGCTCCGGGTGGTCGTCGGCAACGCCATCGCATCAGTGCGCAACGGGGAAGCCTCGGTGGAGGACGCGATCCTCCACGCCGCCGTCCACGGCTGGTACGAGGGTCACATCCAGGGCGAGGACGAGTGCCCCGGCTGCGACTTCCGAGGAGGGCTGCCGAAGAACGGGAACCGCGGCTGACCATCACGCAACGCCGAGGAGCGCCACCGACGTATCGGTGGTGCTCCTCGGCATTCGGTGTTCCGCTCGGCTAATCCAGGTAGGTACCGGCGAAGGCCCCGTCGAAGCCGAGCGCGGTGAGACCCTGCTCGACGCTGGGGTAGGTCGTTCCGTCCGGGATGGCGATCAGGGCGTCGAAGTCGGCGCGGCTGATCTCGGGTTCGAGCCACTGGTTGCTGCAGCGGCAGCAGACCCAGACGTTTCGGCCGTGGTTGATGAGCAGCCAGTCGCGCCGGGCACGGCAGGCCGTGCACATCACCGGGATCCCGCGAACGGCCAGTTCACGCGGGTGACTGAGGCAGCGCGTCGCGCCGGGGCCGCTGGGCGGCTGCGTCTCGTATTCGACGTGCAACAGGGAAACGGTGCCGGCGGGGAGGACGGGCAGCACGGGTGTCGGCTCTGTGGGGCGGTCGGTGGTTCTGAGCACGAGCGTCATCTTCCGGTCGAGGTGCTTCTGTTTCCATCCGTAACAGCCGGTGGAACTGGTTGTCCAGGAATTTCTCGAAGGCTGGTCACCCGGCCCGCCGGGCCCTCGTCAGCGGCGCGGTGGGCGGTTGCGCGGGTCGGAGACGGCGGGGCGAGGTACTGCCGTGGGCGCCGCCCGGTTGTTAGTGCGATTGGCCGAGGCTTTCGGCTGGCTGGTGCCGGCCTGCGGGCGGCGCGTCGCTGCACCCGGGTGAGCGGGAAGCTGGGCGAGACGGCGCAGCCGCCAGACAATCACGTCGTTCACGTCGTCGGCCGTGTCAAGTTCGCGCATGTCGATGGCCTGCTGGAGAAGGGCCTTGGGGTCGTGGCCTGCTTGCTCGGCTTGGGCAAGCGTGGCGGTCAGGGCATCGGTCTTCGTGGACGAGCTGTCTGCTCCCATCACCGCTTCGGGCAGTACCGCGCGGATGGTGGCCTGGTGAGTGCGGCGTTCGACTTCTGGTAGGGCACGACCTCGGTCGCGCAGCGCCTGCATGGGCATGGCAGCGGCCTGACGGTAGGCGGCTCGCAGATGCTCGGCGGCCTGCCGCGAGGCGTAGGCCTGCTGGGCATGTCCACGAGCGGAGTGCCAGCGGGCGACGGCCAGCGTCACCAGGACCAGGGTGGAGAGGAGCATGGCGGTGGTGCCACCGTCCTCGCCACGGCCGAGGGCGCCACCGGCCTGGATGATGCCCCGGGCCGCCGAGCGGATCGCCCGGGTATCGGCACGCTCCGCTCGGACGTGGCTGCGGGTGGCACGCTCGAAGGCACGGGCGGCGGCACCCAGCTCGGCGCGGGTGGCGGCCGGGGAGGTCTGTGTCACCGCGTCCAGGAGTTCGCCGAGCCCTACCAGTTGAGCTGCGGCTTCGTCGTCGTCGCTGTCGAGCAGGATGGCGGCGCGCTCGGCGATGCCGGTGGCGTTGCGTCGTTCCCGGGCGGGCGGGAACCAGTCCGGTCGGCCGCTGGTGGCCGCCGGGTGCGTCGTCTGGTCAGCAGTGCCGTCGGCCAACCGGCGGCGGATCTTGGGGAGTGAAAGGTCGGGGGCCAGCTTGGATCCGGGGTACCAGATCGGGTTGCCCTCGCGGTTACGGTCGCCGGGAAGTGCGACGTTGTAGCCGATGGCGTCACCGGACGGAGCGTTTCGGATCTTCACACGAAGGCCCGCCTCGCGGAGCCTGGTAAAGAACTCCCCTTCGGTGGCTGCCCCGGCGAGGGCTTGGCGCACGGCTTCGCGGAGAGTCTCGCGAGGGGCCTCGGGACGCCCGGTTCGCTCGGCCTTGAAACGCTCTGCGCTGGTGGGGGACTTGGCTCCGGTGCCGTCACCGGGCTTGAGCCGGCGCAGGCCCATCTCCTTCTCGATGCGGCGGCATTCGGCCTGGGCCTTCTTGAAGTCGTAGTTCATCCGGGGGCGGCGTAGGTCGCCTCGGACCATGGTGGCCAGGATGTGGATGTGATTGTCGGCGTGCCGTACGGCGACCCAGCGGCAGCCGTCCGGGTCGCCTTCGGGGGCGAGGTTGACGGCGTGGACCAGGCGGCGGGCGACAGTGTTCCATTCGGCGTCGGTCAGGGTCCGATCGCCGGGGTCGGTGCGGACCGAGCAGTGCCAGACGTGCTGGCCAGGTGCCGTGGCGCCGGCCTGCTTGACCCGCAGGTCCAGCGCTGCGGACAGGCGGGCGAGGGTGACCTTGGGGTCGGGGTCGGGGCTGGTGTCTCGTCCGGGGTCGGGGGCGAAGCCGTCCCAGCTCCCGACGAGGTGGGCGTCGATGTGTTCGTCGCGTTTGCCCGGGCCGTACAGGTAAACGAGCAGGCCGTGGGTTCGTGAACCGCGTCGGATCTTGGGGACCATCACAGGCGCTTCTTCACCAGGGTGTCGGCCGCGTCGTCTACGCGGGCCAGGACACGGGTCAAGGCCCTGAGGGCGTGGTCGAGTTCGCCAGGGCGGGGCTGCCCTCCGGCGTTGTACACGAAGGCGATCTGGTTGATGTTGTTGCCGACCCGGGAGAGGGCGGTGCGCAGGGCGGCCAGCTCGTCGATGGCGGCGTCGAGTTGTTCGTTGGTGTGCAAGGTGGTGGAACCGCGGGCGGCGGCGAGGCCGGCGGCGGCGAGGAATCGCGCGACGGTGACACTGCGCTGCGCGGCGGCGTCAACGATCTCGGCTTTCTCTGTATCGGAGAGGCGGGTAGTCGTCTTACGGGTGCGCTCGGTCGGGTTGCGGTTGCGGCGGCGCGGCTTGCGGTCGGGGAAGGGGGACGCGCTCGGGCTCGGCTGCTCGTGGTCGCTGTGGCGGTCTGCTGCTCCCCCCGCGTCCGGCACCCCCTGGTGCCGGGCGTCCGGCTGGTCCCCGTGCGCCCTCGCTCGGGGACCGGCCGAACTTCCCCCGCCCTCCTGGGCGGGGGCAAGTGCGTACGACGGGCCGTAGGACCGTCGTACGCGACAACTTGCTCCGCCAGGAGCCGTCATGGGGTCACGCTGCTGTCCGGCGGTGGTAACCACCGGATCGTTGGCGGTCATCGGCTCGTCTCCGGGTTCTCCTGCCGCAGTTCGCGGACGAGTTCCTCGATCCAGTCCATGGCCAGGACCGGGTGGTGGAGGGTCCAGGGGCGACTTTCCCGAGTTCGTTGCACGGTCCAGGTGTTGTCGGGGCCGGATTGGGCCCGGTGCAGGTGGCCGCGTTGGTGCAGGACGGTCAGCCAGGAATCGACCTCGGTGGGTGTGGCCGGGTGAGTGCACATGGATTGCTCTCCGCCTCGCTTCGTAAGGATGTGGTGCGCGTGACCGGGGGCGGGTGACCGGCCGTGGTGTCCGGCTCGGTCACCCGCCTCGTGCTGTGCGGTCAGTTCCGGCCGGAGGTGACCGGCTGTCCGTGCTGGGCGCGGAGCTGGGCCATCAGGGCGGTCAGGGTGTCGCTGGACAGCGGTATCTGCTGACCTCGGATCGCCTGGGCGACCACCTTGCGGGTCAGCTTGTCCTCGGCCCCGACCGCTGACCGGGCGATCTTCAGCAGTTCCTCGGTGTCCGGGTCACTTCGCCGGTCACTGGCTGTCCAGGTGTCCCGGTCAGTGACCGGCGCCGGAGTGACCGGCCGGTCGGTGTCCGGCGCGTGGCTGTCCTGGTTGCCGATGACCGGCTCGGTGCCGACCGCGCGGTCAGTGACCGGCGGCGCGGTGTCCGAGTGTCCAGGCTGTTCAGCGGCCTCGTGTCGCTGACCGTGGTGGCCGGTGACCGGGTTGCTGGTGGCCGCCGGGACACTGTCCCCGGTCACTGACCGAGGACTCGGGATCTGCTTGTCCAGGGACAGTTGCGGCCGGTCGGTCCGGGCGCTGACCGGCTGCCCGGCGCTGACCTGACCGGCCTGTGGCTGCCGCTGACCGACCCGGTCAGTCCGGGTGACCGCGACGCCCTCGGGCCGGTCAACCTGACCAAGTTCCTCCCGACCACTGCCCTTGACCGGGCCTCGGGCGATCAGGATGTAGAGATGGACCGCTCCAGCCAGCGCGAGGGGGGCGATGGTGGACAGCACGGCGACCACCGTGTCCCCGAGCCGGAGGCCGGTGCCGGCGACTACTTCGTCGTTGAGCCGGACCGCGTGGAGGGCGTTGGCCCAGATGCTGGCGGCGGTGGCCGTGCCGAAGAGGGCCCAGACGTAGAGGCGGGCGCGCAAAGGCGCGTCGCGGAGGACCAGGAGTGCCCGGATGCCGTAGGCGATGAAGCCGTCGATCACCAGGGGGAAGAGGTAGGTCAGAAAACCGCGGACGTGGATGGCGACGGCCATCTGCTGGAGAGCGTCGTATGACAGGGCACATCCCGCGCCACCCAGGGCGATGACGACCGCGCGGTCCCAGCCGGTGATGTGCGCCGCCTTCGGCGCGCTCGCGGTGCTCACGCCGCCGTCCCGAAGTCGTCGCGGCCCAGGCGCTCACAGCCAGCCTCGGGTGGCGGGGTGGTCTTCTTGGGCTGCTCCAGGTCCCGGTTGCGCAGGGCGCGGCGGGTCTCGCGGTACTTCTTCTGGGCGTGCTCTTCGGTGATCTTCAGGAGCCAGGCCAGGCGCTGCTCGGTCACCCCGTGGCGGTAGGCGGCGTGGACGACCGCGCGGCGCTCGGCCTTGGTGAGGTGGACGTCCCGCCCGGCGATGGTGGCGTTGACGCGGCTGTAGTCGAGGCGGTTGGCGAGCTTCTCGTGCAGCGGCCCGCGCTCCTCCTCGGTCAGTCCGCCCCGGATGCCGTCGGTGTCACCGCTTTCCAGTGCGGCATCCAGGCAGGTGCGGCGGACCGGGCACTGGCCGCACAGCGACTTGGCGGCGGCGATCTTGTCGGTCTCGTCGGGCTCCGGGAAGAAGGTCTCGGGGTCCACCGGGTTGTATTCGGTGCTCTGGCAGACGGCCTGGTCCTGCCAGGTGTGATCGCCGAGGAGGCGGTGGCGGGTAGGGCTGATCGTCGTGGTGGTCATGCGGGGTTGCTCCGATCGCTCTCCGCGCGCAGGGGCGTCGGCGGAGGGGTGCGCTGGGTCGGGAGGTGCATGGGGCGGCGCGCTGAGGGCGCGGCCCGGCGTGGCGGCCTGCGGCCGGTCAGGCTGCGGGGCGGTGACGTCTGCGGTCGGCCGGCTCAAACTCGACTCGCGTGGTCATCTGCGCGAGCCTGCTGGCCACGCGGTCACCGAGATAGGCCCGGAGGTCCTTGATCGCCAAGTTGGTGGTGATCAAGGTCGGCAGCATGTGGTTGTACCGGCGATTGATCAGCCGGTACGTCACTTCCTCGACCCACTCGCTGGCCTTGGCCGCTCCCAGGTCGTCGATGATCAGCAGCGGGCAGCGGCTGACGGCCGCCAGCTCTCGCTCGCTGTCGCCCCCGGGCCGGGGCCGCAGGTCGGCGTACAGGTCGGCGGCGGTGGTCGCACGCCAGCGCACGCCGACCCCGCTCTGCACCAGCCGCCGGACCGCGCCGTACGCCTGGTGCGTCTTGCCCGCGCCGACGACCCCGGCCATCAGCAGGCTGGGGCCGGTGGTGACCTGTCGCCGGGCTCCCCGGCTGGGGGCGACGGCTGCCTCGGCGACGTCATGGGCCCAGGCCAGGACTTGGGGGTGGTCGGCGACGGCGCCTCGGTAGCGCGGGGGCAGACCGGCCGACAGGGCGTCCAGCGGGGAGAAGGACTCAGGGTCGTCGATCAGCTCGGCGACGGCGGCCGGGTCGATGTTCCGAGCGGCCAGGATTCGTGCCATCCGGTCCAGGGTGCCCTCGCTGCCGAGGGTCTGCGGTTCGCGGGTACGGGTGCGCATCACAGCTCCTCGGCGTAGGCGGCGGCAGCGTTGGTCGGGTTGGTCCACGCCTGGTGAGCGGGCACGTTAGGCCGGATTCCCGGCCGCGCCAAAGCGCCGGGGCGGGCGTTCATGGCCTCGTTGACCATGCTGGTCAGCACGCTCGGGTGCTTTGGGTTGGCCGCGAAGTTCGCCAGCCCGGCTCGGATGTGCGCCGGGGCGATGCCCTCGCCCAGCAGCTTCTTGGTAATCCGCCCCAGGTGCCCGATCACGTCGCTCGGGGGGCGCTCGTCGCACCCGGCGACGTACTCCCCTACGAGGTCCTTGGCGGAGACGGAGGCTGCGGGCGCTGTGCGCCCCGTAGGGACAAGAGATCCAGGATCCAAGATCCTAGATCCAGACTCCGAGCCCTCTCCGAGGCTTCGGGGAAGGTTCGCAGAGCCCTCCGCGAATGCGCCCTGACCTGCGTTTTTCGAGTCAGCGCGGCTAGGGGCACCGACCATGCCGCCGAAGGCGTCTTGCTGAACGGCAGGAGCCTGGTCTGTGTGGCCGCGAGGTGTCGCGGCGGGCTGCGCGGGCAGATCGAGGGCTCGGGGAGCGTTCGGCGAAGCCTCGGCGAGCCCTCGGGTAGGGGTGGGCGACTCCTCGACCCGCTTGGTGCAGGTCCCCCTGCAGGGGCCGCACCGATCGGCACCGTAGTGCTGCGGGCAGGAGGGCAGCCGGGACTGGCTCGGCTTATCGATCTTCTGGTGCGCGGACCAGGTCACGATGTGGAGGTAGCGGCGGCTGTCGCAGCCGGTGTACCGGCAGATCAGACCGGCGGTCGCGAGCTGGTGAAGGTCGTCCTCGACGTGGACCGAGGTGTGCTCGGCGCGCAGGGGCCAAAGCAACCCGGCGATGATCGCGGCGTTGTCGCGGTGGCGACCGTGGTCGTCGGCCTGGGTGAGCAGGCCGAAGAAGGTGCGCTCTGCCGCGACGCTCACCTCGGCGAGCGACTCGGAGACGAAAGCCTCCGGCTTGATGGTTCGTATCCGCGCCATGTCAGCGGCCCCGACCGGCGACCAGGTCGCTGCGGGTGAGGGTCGCGTCGGCGAGGTCGAAGGTGTGCGGCCGAGTCCAGTCCGCCTCCGGCCAGACTCGCAGAATCCAGCGGGCTGCGACCCTGGCGGTCGTCCGGCCCAGCTCCATGGTCTTACCGGCTTCGTCCTTGACGATGGCGTGCGGGTGGGGCCACACCTGCTTCGGGTCGTTGAGGCTGACCCGGACGGTGGCCGCGCCCGGAATCATGTCGGCGAGCTGGGCGGCGAGCAGGGTTGCGGTGTGGCCTTTGACGGGGGTCGTGCCGCTCGGCTTTGCGGGGCCGCTGTCGGGCAGAGAGTGACCTGGGGGGTGCTCCCGGGCGACCCAGGAACGCCAGTCGGCAGCCCAGGCGCCCGCCGAGCGGGGCTCGGCGCCGGCGCGGTGGGCACGCCACCTCACGTCGGCGGCGGCGAGGCCCTCATGGCCGAGGCGGTCGAGGTGTCCTTGCTGGCGTGCCCAGGCGCGGGTGCTTGAGTCGGCCTGCCACTCGGCAACCGAAGTGACGGCGACCCCACTACTGCTGCTGTACCTGCGGTTCCGGCGACCGGATTCCGGTACATCGGGGTGCTGGTTTCCGCTGCGCCGGAGTGCCGGTGTCCGTCGGGAGGTACCGGCTTCCGCCCCCTCGCGAGCGTCGCTGCTCATCGGCCGCTCCCGCCGACGAGGTGGCACCGACGGTTCACTGAGGCCGTGGTGACGTGCTCACGACCGGTGCGGGAAGACACCGGGATAGAGACGGTTGCCGCGCAGGCCGGGCGGTTGGGCCGTTTGCGCAAGGTAGAGGGCATGCGAGAATCCCCTTTGCAGTGTTGCCACGCTGAAGCGCCCGGTTGGTAGGGATCAGCGTGGTGAAGGTAGGCAATCTCCGCCCTTGCCGGGGCGGGTTATGCCGTTGAGCGTTCGGCGTCTGGGAGTTCGTAGCTCTCGGGCGCCGTCGCTATGTGCGGACCTACACGATTGGGTCGGTGCCTGCCACGCTCCTTACGTGCGGGGATGCCGGGCGGCATTGCCCGGGGGGACGACGAACATACGCAGGGTCCGGCCCAAGATCCAGAGTTGATTCTCGAACTCTGCGCTGGTTGCACAGCGTGATGCCACGCCCGCTACTGCCTCTAGCAACGACGCGGCGGGAGGGGCGAGTTGAGGGCGGCGACTCCATGGCACTGCGGGCGTGGCTTCACGCCTGTGGCAGGCCGGCCCCTTGGAAGGTGGGCACTGAGTCGTGGGCGCGAGTGGTGCCCCGTGCGAGCAGGGCAAGGCTCACCCGCGCGGTAACTCGCGCCGCATGGCTGCATTCATGGAAATGAAGCTATCTCGACCTCGCGTACGGATCAAGGGGGTAAGCTTTTCTCGTTCTCACAAAAGCCGCTGCTCAGGAGCATGATGCCCGTCCGCCACTTCGACGGCCGCCGCGTACGCGCGGTACGCCGGGCTGCCGACCTCTCGCAGATAGAGGTCGCGCGGGCGATGGGCTTGTCCTCGACAGGCACTGTGGCCTCGTGGGAGGGCGGTGCCGCCAGGCCCGGCCCGGAGAAACTGCCCGCCCTCGCCCAGGCGCTGGGGGCCGCCCTCGATGATCTCTTCCCTCGCCAGGGCCCACCCGATCTTGCTGATCTGCGGTCCGACGCGGGCTACTCCCAATACCAAACCCGGCAGGTCCTGGGCACTAAGAGCGCCGGGCCGGTCGCCAACGCCGAACGAGGGCGCCGACGCCTGCCCGAGCGCTTCACCCAACCGCTAGCAGACGCCTATGGCGTCAGCGTTGAGCAACTGCTGGCGGCCCAGGAACGCAGCTTCGGCCACACCGCCCCCGAGGACGCGCGAACCGATCCATCAGGTGATACGTCCGCGCTCAAGATCAGCAACTTGCTGCGCACCGCGACCGGTTCGAACGAGGACATCGCTAAGGCGCTGAACGCGTACCTAGCAGGAATGATCGTGACAGCGCCGCAGGTGGCGCAGATGCGAGCGGGAGGCAGCCGCGACCTCTCACCGGAGGTCGTGCGGGCGCTCGCCGCGGTATTCGATGTGCCGACGCGCTCCCTGCTGCCCGATGGGGAGGCCGTGCGCGAGATCGCCCAGGAGTTGCAGACCCTCGCTTCGCTGCGGCACCCGCCGATCTCCCACCTGGCCATGCGAGGAGGCGGGGGCCAGCTCAACGAGCGGCTGGTGTCGGCTATCGCCGACCTTCTGGAAGACATCGACAACGGCACGCTCCCGGGAGCCGACGCTACCGACCTGGACTGACCCCGTAACCGTCATGCGCACGAAACTTCCTCTTCGGCGTCGCGGCGGCGGTGTCAGCCGCTGATCTCGGTGTACGAGCGTTGCCCGGTGGCGCGGGCAGCTAGTGCGTCGTGCAGCACCCCGAGCAGCCCCGGTGGAGCGGTAGTGACATCGATGTCCTCGGGCGGGTAAAACGCGTACTCGCTCAGTTCACTGGCTTGGAGACAGATCGCTGCTTGCTGGGTGGTGGTGAGCGTGCCAGCGTCGAAGAGGAACAGCACCCGCTCGCTCGGAGCGGCGACCCAGGCAATGGCCAGCGGCTCGCCGACGCACACGTCCAAGCCCAACTCCTCGCGGACCTCGCGCACCGCGGCCGTACTGGGTGTCTCCCAAAGATCGATTCTTCCGCCGGGCAGGTTCCATCCGGCTTTGTAGGTGGGCTTCACCAGCAGCAGGTGACCGTGCTCGTTGAAGCACAACACACCGGCCGACGGCACGGGCTTGGCATGCGAGGGATCGACGAAGGTGGCGCTCATGGTGTCCTGTCCGCTGGTATCGGGGGCCCACCGTCCGGGCGGGGCGGCTCCGCGTCGTTGACCGAGAGCAGGTGGCGCGCCACCTGCTCGTTCACCCGGCGGTAGGCGGCTTGGACGAGTGGCATGCGGGCGACGAAGGCTTCGAAGCCGTCATCGGCACTGGGTGGGGCATCCACGGGTGCGCGCTGCGGTGGTACCCCGTCAGCCAGCGCCAGCAGGGCGCATCGTCCCCAGTAGGCGCTGGCCACCGCGCGAGCCATCTCACCGGTGTGCCCGCAGCGTGTGGCATAAGCCGTCGTCCGCGCGGAGAGACCCGGTGGCGCGTAGTGGCTGAGGGTGCGTACCGCGTCGTTGATCTCGGTGAGGTAGCGCTCCAGTAGCAGGCGCGGCGCCGTACGGGTCAAGTCCCGGACGCTGCCCGCCCATCGGCCCACCCTGCCTCCGGGCAAGGTGGCGGGCGGATAGGCGACGACGTCGGGAACCGCCAGGGCCAGCTCACGCCACAGCGGGTACACGGCGAGTACGGTGCGCCGAGCACGCCACCGAGAGGCGAGGGCGCTCGCGGCGGGGGCGATCACGCCCAGCAGCCACACTATGAACGCGCTGTGCAGCATCGCATCGGTTACCGCCTCCTGCGCGGTAACGAACGACGGCGAGACCTCGCGGACCGTGATCATCACGCCATACCCCGCACGCGTTGCCGCGTACAACACGGCCAGCCCCATTCCCCCGCCCATCAACGCCAGCCCTGCCCTCAACGGCCAGCGCTCGGCCCGCCGCGCTGCACTGCCCCACTGGTAACCGCACACCAGCGCCGCTGCGGCCACGTACAGGTAAAACAGCCCCATATAAAGCGCCAGCCCCACCTCGCCGGCATGCCGGGTCATGAAGTAAGGGCTTTGCGCGACCGGGTGCGCCCGATTCAGGACCCAGAAGAACACTCCGGTGATGACCGCGACGGCGGCCAGTGAGGCTCGCACCGCCACCCGGCGTACGGCCACCGCGATCCGTACGTGCCGTGCCTCGGCGCTGCCCGACGCCTCGGCGTATACGGCAGTGACGTAGGTCATCAGCACGCAGACGCCGGCGATCGTGAGCAGGTGCTTGCACAGGGTGGCCAGATCTGTGACACCCAGCCGGTCGACTGCCGTGCGGCCAGCGTCCGAGCGCATCCACCACGCCCCGGCGAACGCCGCGAAGACTCCCACCAGCGACCGCTGACCACCCGGCCTACGCAACGCTGAGGGCAGGCGCCAAAGCACCTGACCCACCAACAGGGCCACGATCACCGAGGCCACTAGGTCAAGCACCGGCCGCCACGCCCTCGCCGATGGCCCGCACCGCGTGGGGGTGCGCCAAGTCGAGGTCCAATGCTCGCGTCATCGGGTCGGAGGAGCTGAGTGGGGTGCGCACCAGGTCGTGCAGGATGTCGGCGACCAGCTCAGCGCGGCGCTCGACGTGAGTGCCGTACCCACCGCGGGCTTGTGCCTGTCCGCTGGCGAGGAGCTGCCGTGTCAGCTCGCCCCCGCGGCCCGGGAAACTCTTGATGAGGCGGTCGATGTCCGTACCCCGCGCACCGTCCTCGCACCACAGGTGGCACAGCTCGTGAAGAATGATCTTCTTGCGGTGGAACCGGCTCGTACCGCGCACGTGCAAGATCAGGTCAAGCGGCAGGCGGTGGTGGCGCAGCCACAACCCGCACGCGCCGACGTGCCCGGGCGCGTCCTCCTCCAAGGGCACCAGGCAGATGCGCCGCCCACGCGCTGCCTCCATCTCGGCGATCAGCCCGGAGAGCGTGAACGGCACCGGCAGCGGCATACCGGCCACCACGCGAGCGCACTCCCGGCGCGACACACGCGCGCGAGTGGGGCCCTTTTGACTCCACAGCATGATGATTCCTCACTGAGAGCCCGCAATCCACGAGCTTCTTCAAGTCTCCAAGGCAAGGAGGCGAACAATGGCCGGTCGCGGCCCGCGCAGGAGGTATGAAAACCGACCGTGCGTCAATTCCCTGCGATAGCTATTGCAGGCGCTGCGCGCCCTCCCTTGAATGATCAACGCCTGATCCGTCATCCCGATTCGCCAATTGAGGGGCAGACGGTACCGCGATTCGCCACCAGGCAATGGGCAGCGCTAGCGAAGGTGCGGAATTCCCAGTTCCCCATACACCGCACAGGGAACTGGCAATTCCGCAACAACCTCGTGAAGAAAGGGGACGCTCTATACTCAGCTCAGCAAAACGCCGCGCGAGCTACCCCCTACTCGCGAACACGGTGTGACGTAGACCGCAAAATGATCGTTATCTGGTTGATATGAATTCGAAGAGTGTCGGGAACCGTCCGCAGCGTCAGACGATCACCCGGGTGCTGCAAACCGCCCGGGCTCGCCGAGGTCTCACTCAGGCCGTAGCCGCTGACCTGGTCGGCGTGACCCCGCGGTGGTATCGCAACCTGGAGGGCGGCCGGCGGGGCCCGTACTCCGACGCGATGCTCACAGCCGTCGGCAAAGCCCTTGAGCTCAGCGAAGAGGAATGGATGGTGCTCTACCGACTCGCGGGGGGAGAGGACCTGCCCGCCGAAATCATGTCACCTCAGCGGCAAAACGACCCGGCGCCTCCGGAAGTGCGCAAGTTCGTCGAGGGCCTGCGCCCGTGGGGCGCCTACGCATGCGACCATCGATGGGATGTCCTCGCCTACAACGCCCCGCTGCTGGACCTTTTCCCGTGGATTCGAGAAGGCGCCAACATCATGGAAGGGGCGTTGACGCAGCCCGAAGCCCGCACGCGACTTATCAGCTGGGAAACCGACTGGGCACTGCCGATGATCGCTCAACTTCGTCTGCACGCAGAGCAATGGCCCGCAGACCACCGGCTTCGCGCGATCACCGAATCGGTGCGCGCCGACCCCACCGCACGACGCCTATGGGAATCACCCAATCTCCCGACCCCCGCTTGTCCATCGACGCAGACCAAACGGCGTCTATACACCTCGCATTCGGGCAGCGCCACCCGCGAGGTCACCTTCATGCCGCTCATGCCATTGGAACGACCGTGGTACCGCTTCATGGCTGTCATACCCGTTTGAGGAAGCTACGGCCATCACCAACTCGGCGGCACAGAAAGACCGCAGCGCATCCGCAGCGGATGCGACCTCGCCGATGGGCTCTTCTTCCCGCATGACGCTTCACCTCGCCTCCAAGGGGGTTACCGTCGTATCGGCGGGCGCAGCAGGCAGCCTGGCAGGGGTGCCCGTAGGTGGAGGCGGAGCCGAAACCCGCGCGCTCGCTGATCGTCGTTCATGCCGCAGCGCGAAGCCTCCGCCCAGCCTGAGGTGCCCAGCAACTGGGAGAGCGACTTGCCCGAGACGCTGTCCACCAGTCGCTGTCGCGCGACACCATCCGTGTCAGTACGAAAGCAGCCGAGACAGCAAGGGGCACGGTGCTCGAATACCACCTCGGGCCGCGCACACCGGCGCCTTCCGTCCGGCCCGGTTTCGGCCACCCTCCAGATGGTGAAGGCCGCGCCCGCGTCAAGCGGTGTCCCGCTTCCGCTAATTCGTGCGTGCGCTTCGGGGGATGTAACGGTCACCTGACGCGGTAGGACGATCACAGTAGTGGCGACCCGTGCACTGGCGCATGTGGTGCCTGACGGCTCGTGTGTGATGTGGCTGAGTTGTCGGGGCGCCCGTCCCGGCCCGTGGCCACGAGCTGCTCCAGGTCAACGGTGGTGCAGTCGTGAAGGGTGACGACGTCGCGGGCTGCGAGGGTCCACCGGATCACCGGGTTGGTGTACTCCACCTCCACAAGGCCGTTCGTGACGTCGTTGGGTAAGGGAGTGAGGGTTCGCGGATCGTAGACGATGCCGGCGACGCCCCAAGGCCGTACGTGCCGCACCAGCGCTGCGGTGTGTCCCTTGCGCAGGTGTGGACAGGCGAGCACGGACTCGACTGCGCATGGCTGACAAACCGGTGGCGTGGCGGTCCGTTCGCCCTCACCGATCGGCTTGCCCGTCACGTCACGCATCAGGAACAGGTGGCGTTCGTCGGCTTTGCCGAGGGCCGACGTGCCACAGACTTGGCACAGCATGTGGGACATGGCCTGCCGTTGGCGCAACGCGTGCACGCCCGCCAGCAGAGGTTCACCGACTCCGCGCACGGCGGGCTGACGCACCCACAACACACCGTGCCTTCTGTCGGCTACGCCGGACTCGTCGGCGTAACCGATACCCTCCCCGCCACGGCCGCGTCGCAGGACAACGGTGCAGTGACGTGCTCGTTCACCCGTCCACGGGGCGATGAAGGGGATGTGCAGGCTCCGCCAGTAGAACTGGCGTGGCGTCGAGCTCATGAGGTCGCCACCGTGGCAGCAGGCCGATGCGGAGCGGTAACCCGGCCGTCAGGAAGCAGGCTGCCGGTGTCCTCGAAGAGGAGGATGCCGTTGCACAGCAACCACCACCCCTGCTCCGGGTGGCTAGCAACCGAACGAGCGGCCTGACCATCTGGACAACGTGCGGCGGGACACTCCGGTTGGTGCTGACACATCGTCAAATCCTTTTGTTACACAGCGCCCTCACCGTCGGAGACGGGCTCAGGACCTCGGGGGAGGTCCGGTAACAACGGCGAGGGCGCCGATCTTGGTGGGTGAGGAAGGTTCGTGGTGTTCTGGCTGACGACTACGTCTCGTCGTGCAGAGCGCTGGCCGTACGGCTCAGCCACTGGCCGTACCAGTGCGATGCATGGGGCGACGCTGCCTCCGGGCGGTGGCGGGGCGTCGCGGCTGTCTCCGTCTGTTCGTCGGCGCTCACCATCCGCGCCCCGGTGAAGAGGCACCGCGCCCAGGGAGCAAACTCCTGACGCACGTGAGCGCCGGGCTGACATCTTCTGTCTCGTCCACGGCTCAGATGCTCCTGAGGCCCACGAGCACGCGCCCGATCATGTTCGGGTCGGCCCGTGCGACCCATGGCTTCTTTGGGCCGGTCGTTGGATACCGGCTCGGAGAGCGCGACCTCTCATCCTCGCCAACTGGGCTGGCGGGTACGAGATCGACCTCCGCCCAAACCACCTTGCCGGGCCTACCGCGAGCCGGATAGTGGCCCCAGCGCCTGCTCGCCACGGCGACGATGAAAATGCCCCGGCCGCCCGTCGCTTCAACGCCGACCTCCTTCAACACGGGCGGCCTCGTGTCGCGGTCCCACACCGATACCCGCACGGCGTGGCCGATGATCTCCAGGGCGAACTCGAAGGTCTGCACCACGTTCCGCACCGAGAACAGGGAGGATTCCTCCTCGCCTTCCTTCGGGTGCCGAACGGCGTTCGTGGCCAGCTCCGACACGAGAAGCTGCACGGTCTCGACGGTATCGAAGCGCACGCCCCAGCCGGACAGAACGTCTGCGGTGTGCAGCCGTGCCAGGCCGACAGCGTTGGGGGTGTCGGCCAATGTCAGGCTGTTGCGTGGGTGAGGTGGCTGGGACACGGTGTGCCTCCCGGGTGGGGAGAGGAGCGCGGGGTGCGTTCGCTGGCTCTCGTTCGTCTCGTGATGGGTCCGCCGCGCCCGGGAACGACGGTTGAGCAACGGCTTGCGACATCCCGGGTTCGCGCCGTCTCCGAATTCGCGGAGCTGGTGCCGGCTGATCGCCGACCGCACGGTTGTCCCCCGGACCGGGTACGTCCCCCAAGGGAACCGCTCCGGCGTCTCGGTAAGAAGGGTGCACGGAGGGTGTCTCCGACCACGCGGGTTGGCACGGTTGGTGGAAGGTTGGACGGATGACGAGCACAGGGCACGACAGCGGGCAGCGAACGGCAACGGGACGTTTCGAGGGCCGCCGGATTGTGGTGACCGGCGGTTCCAGAGGGCTGGGCGAACACGTCGTGCGCTTGCTCCTGGCGGAAGGAGCGCGCGTGGCGACGTGTGCCCGGGAGGCCGAACCCCTGGAGGCGCTGAGCAACTCGCTCCATTCACCCGAAGCTCTGTTCACCCGGCCTCTGGACGTATCTGTGCCCGAGCTGTTGGAGCGGTTTGTGGACGAGGCCGCGTCAACGCTGGGTGGCCTGGACGGCGCCGTCGCCTGCGCCGGCGGCGCGCGGGGTCGGGGAATCACCGAGGCAACGACTCAAGACTGGTCGGCGACGTGGGAGATGAACGTCGGCCATGTTGCGCGACTGGTCGCGACGAGTGCCCCTCACCTACGGGCGGCTGGTGGCGGCCCGATCGTCGTGGTGGCCTCGGTCTCCGGCTGGAAGCCGGGACCACAGGCTCAGTACGGCGCGGCGAAGGCGGCTCAGATCCACATGGTGTCGTCCTTGGCGAGGGAGCTGGCCATGGACGGCATCCGCGTGAACGCGGTCTCGCCCGGGTCGATGCTCATCCCAGGTAAGCGGTGGGACCGGATGCGACGCGAGGACCCGGCGGCCTTCGACCGCTTCCGTGCTGAGTTCGCAGGGGGTGACCTGGTACGACCGGAGGAGGTGGCGGACGTGATCGCGTTCCTGCTCTCGGACCAATCGCGTGGGGTGACAGGGGTCAACCTCCCCGTTGACAAAGGGCAGAACGCACCAACACCGGAGGGGTACTGACCGAACGGGTCATGCCGCAGTGCCGAGTAGGGGCCTGGCCTTGAGCTCGAATTCACGCACCATCGGCTCGCCTCGGTGGGGGACAAGGCGTGCGCGGAAGTCGCGCAGGGCCTGGACCGATCTTTCGCTGTGAACGCCGCTGAGCAGGTCAAGGGCATCGCTGGCGGTGCCGACTGCCTCGTCCAGTCTGTTCTGTCGGAGGAACGCCGTGGCAAGTACCGAGCGGCTGATCGCCTGTCGGCGGCGCCGTTCGCCGTTCGCCTCCACCGATGCGTTGGCGAGCCGTTCGGACTGAGTCGCCTCGCCGAGGTCACGGTGGACCAGGGCGGCCTCGGCTTCCAGATAGTGGTGGTCCAGGAAGCGGACCCATGGCGACTCCTCGGCCGGCCCTCGGCTGATGTCCAGCGTTCTGCCAGCCGCGTGCAGGGAGGCCGTGGCCTGCTTGGAGTCGCCGAGAGCGGCGTAACCACGGGCGGCCATGGCGTGCAGCCGCACGAGCCCCAGCGGGCTGCCCGCCGACTTGGCGGTCACGATGCCCGCTCGGGCGAGCGAGACGCCTTCGGCCGGGTTGCCGAGACTGGTGGCGAGGTGGGACATGCCCGCCAGGATCTGTCCACCGAGTACCCGGTCGCCGCCTTCGGCGCACAGCCTGAGTGCCTGGATCATGTATCGCTCGGCGAGTCCGTAGTCGGCGGTGTCGTAAGAGCACCAACCGGCGGTCGCCGCCATCTTCGCCGCCGCGGTGTAGAGAAGCCGGCGCTGGTGCGTGGGCATGTTGCGCTTTTGCAGCATGGGCGCGAGCTGGCTGCTCAGGTAGTGCACGATGCTTGCCCGGACTCCGCCACCGCCGAAGCGGTTATCCATCTCGTCGAACATGGCGATCATCGCCTGGACCTGCTCGACAGGGCCCCCGCCGGCGACAGCGGCCAGGCGCGGAGCCTGATCGTCCTCAAGGAGCCACAGAAGCCACTGTCGCTGGGGGTCCATCAGGGCAGTGGCGACGAAGGGAGCCGCCCCGAGCAAGCTGCGCCGCGAGATGTCGGTGGAGCCCAGCTCCGCGAGCGTGTGCAGTGTTTCACCCACGTCTTCACGGTACGTCAAAGCGCGGGCGACCACGGGCCGCTGACGCTGCTCTGGGAAGCCGAGGTCGGCAGGTGCGATGGGACGGCCTAAGAAACCGGCCAGGGCAGCGGCGATGAATTCAGGGGCCCGATCGCGAGGGGTCATTCCTTGCAGCCAGCGCGTCACCGACGCCTTGTCGTAGCGCGTGACTACGCCCTGCAGCGCGGCCAGTTCGTTGACCTTGCGGGCAAGGGCCGCGTGCGAACGACCGGTCTCCAAGATCACAGCCGCGAGCCCGGCGTTGCTCTCGCCGGCCCCCTTTGTGCTTCCCATGCGCAGATGATGCCTTGTCGATCACCCTCTGTCCCAGTCCTTTGACGCAGGGCCATGAAAGAACAACCCCCGTACAACCGAACAACCCCGTTGCCCCCTCCTCGCAAGCTGTGTCAGCACTGAGACTGGAGGAGCTGCGGGCCGACGGCTTTCCCGGCCAGGACGCTGCTGGAACGTCGCCAATGCCCTTGGCATCGGAGGGAGAACACCATGCAGCAATTAGTGATCTTGGACTGTTTCACCGTCGAGCCGAGTGGTCTCGGCGTACCGCCGTACCTGTCGACCTACGTCCGGAACGCCTGGTCGGCGCTGCGGCGGGCGAGGCCGGAGGCGGACGTTCGGTATGTGACCATCGATGATGTCCGCTGGTGTCTGGCAGGTGGCAAGCCCACCGTCGAACCGCCCCAGAGCGATCCGTTCACATACTCGACCACCGTCAACCGAGACGCCGCCATTCAGCTTCTGCGGGATGCCGAGATCGTGGTCGTCATCGCGGGAGACGCTGTTCCATCCGTCCATCTGCACGCTGTGAACGGGTCGTTCGAGGAGATCTCTCGTGCGCTCGCCTGCGCGCGGGGCCGCCGCTACCTGCTCGGGCCGTTGTCCACCTACGCCCTGGCCGCACCGGCGGAGTACGCGGGGCTGTTCGACGCCGTCCATACGCATACCGTGACGTCCGACGACCTTCTGCTCGGTAGCCGTCACCCGGCTGCCTACGGGCGGATGCAGCGCGAGCGCGACTCGTTCACCGGCCTCGTCGAGCAGATGCCCTGGCGTCCGATCGCCGAGTTGGAGCTGTACCGCGGTTGTACCCGGCGAAAGTTCTGCGACTTCTGCAACGAGCCAGCGAAGTCCCCTCTCGTCGCCTTCCGCGAGGCCGACGATGTCGTCGCCGAGGCTGCCGAGCTCTACGCCGCTGGCGTCCGTAACATGCGACTCGGGCAGCAGACCTGCTTCTTCTCCTATCGCAACCGGGACGAGGACGCGATCCGCGCCCTGCTCGGCGGTATCCGGCAGCGCTGCCCCGATCTGGAAGTGCTTCACATCGACAACGCGGACCCCCTCGCTGTGGCCGCGCCGGTCGGCCTGCGCATCGCCAAGCTGGTGGCGGACTACTGCACCGAGGGCAACTGCGCGCCGATGGGTATCGAGAGCTTCGACCCGGCAGTCATCGCGAGGAACACCCTCACCTGCACGCCCGAGATCCTGATGCGCGCCGTCGAGCACGTGAACGTGGCGGGCGCCGCCCGTGGCCCTGGTGGTCTGCCGATGCTGCTTCCGGGCCTGAACCTGATCTACGGTCTGCCCGGCGAAACTCACGGCACCCACGTGGCAAACCTCCGGGGCCTGGCGGATATTTTCGATGCTGGCCTGCTGTGCCATCGGACGAACCTACGCCTGGCGCGGGCTTTCCCTGGTACGCCACTGGCTGCGCTCGGAGCGTTGGAGCCGCTGCCATCGGCGGAGCAATTCCCCTCGTGGAAGGCGGACATCGACTTCACCTGGGACCAGCCGATGAAGGAGCGGGTCTATCCGACCGGGCTGCGCGTGCCAGGTCTCCACTCGTACTTCATCGGCCAGGGCGGGACCTGGTGGCGGCGGTTGGGCTCGTACTCCATCCAGATCGTCGAGCGCGATGCGGCGGTGCCTCGCGGCACTACCGGCGACCTGGTGGTTACCGGTCATGCGCCTCGCCTGATCTACGG
The DNA here is from genome assembly GCF_014203645.1 of Streptomyces zagrosensis. Taxonomy (GTDB): domain Bacteria; phylum Actinomycetota; class Actinomycetes; order Streptomycetales; family Streptomycetaceae; genus Streptomyces; species Streptomyces zagrosensis. Next base: position 47,984 of record NZ_JACHJL010000031.1, read on the forward strand.
AGAACGTGTTGCATCCGCTTCCTGACGGGACCCTCGCGACGTTGGCAGCCTTGGACGCGGCGTCGGCCCGCACTGTCCGTGCAGGGTTGCTGCTGCCCTGGGCCAACGTCGCTGTCGAGACCGAATTGGCCCGCCTCGGCCTGCGCCGCACGGTCTTCCACCACGCGCGGCTCGTACCCGCGTCCAGGACGACAGCGATCGACGCCTCGTTCTGGCACGGGCTGCGTGCGGCATCAGCGCAAGCGCTGGACTCGTTGTCCCATGTTCCGCTCGACGTGGTGATGCTGGCGTGCACGTCAGCGGGCTTCAGCGACGGTCCCCCGCTGCCGGACGGCGTGTTCACCGCCTTCGACGCCCTCCTGCAAGCTCTCACCAGGGCAGCCGCGGCGCGCGTGGTGCTGGTCACGCCCTATCCCGTCCCGGTGACCGAAGCGGAAGCCGCGGCACTCGCCGCGGCCGGCGTGGAGGTTCTGGCTCATGCCAGCCTTGGCTTGGCCGACGGTTATCCCGCGATCACCCCGGAACAGATCTTGTCCCTGACGGGGCAGCTACCGCAGGAAGCGGTCGGGGCTGCCGAAGCGGTGGTCTTCTCGTGCACCGGATGGCACACCCTGGCGGTGATCCCTGAACTGGAGCACCGGTTCGGCAAGCCGGTTCTCTCGTCCAACCTCGCCATGGCACTTCTGGCCGCCCGGGCCCGTACTGGAGTTTGCTCATGACGATCGAGGGAGCGAAGGCGAAGCCGCTTGAGATCCGGCGCGTCCACCGGCTCGTGGCCCGCGCTGCCGGCCTCCCGGATGTGCGGGCCGAGGTGGAGGCCAACCACGACGAGAACCGGTGGTGGCCGACGTCGATCAGCGATCCGCGGGTACGGATGCTCGCCGCTGGCTGGTCCACTCGGGTCTCCTATCGCATGGTGGAGACGTACGCCCGAGTGATCACGTCGGCGGATGCTCGTGGTTTCGACAGCCTCGCTGCGGCTACCGACGCCGACTTGGCTTCGCTGGTACGTCCCATCGGTCTGCCGCAGACCCGGATCGACTATCTGCGCTCCCTCGCCGAGCTCCTGTGCGGCTGGGAGAAGGAGGGGACCGACCCGACTGGGGATTCAGCCGACTGTGATGCCTTGATCCTCGACTTCGCCGCACGGGTGCGAGGAGCGTCCTACAAGGTCGCCCAGTGCGCACTGCTCACCGCCCGCGGGTATCACTGCGGCATCATGCCGGTGGATTCCGGCATGGTCACCAAGCTCGCACCGGCACTGGGCCTTGCCCTTCCGTCAGGCGCCGTGGCACACGAACGGATGCGGCACGTCCTTGAGGCGGCCGTGCACGCCCGCTCAGACGAGTTCCGCTCATTGGTCATCGACAACGAGTACCAGGTCACCATCCCCGACGGGGTGGAGCCGACCTGGTGGGCGCACCTCGTTTTGATCTACTTCAAGCGCCTGTACCTCAACGGTCCCGCCCCGCAGCTCTGCCGGCTGCGGCCGGTCTGCTCGAAGGTCATCGACTGCGCACACCGCGCCCGCGGTGCTTGACCTCCTGGGGTGAGACCGTGGAACGGCTCGACGTGATCGGCAACATCAGCCGGGACCTGACTCGCTATCCCGACCATCGTGGCGGTCCCCGGCTCGGGGGCGCGGCCCTGTTCGTGTCGCTGGCGGCGACGAAGGCCGGCCGCCGGGCGGCCCCGGTCTGCGTTCTCGGAAGTGATCTCGCGCACCTTCCGGAGGCATCGGGTCTGGACGCGCTCGACTGGTCGGCAAGGGCCCAGTTCGAGGGCAGCTCCACCAGCTTCGACTTGGAGTACGACCTGCAAGGCGAGCTGGTGGCAATAGGCACGCACTACGGCGTGGCAACGTGCCTGACCGAGCATGCGCTCAGGCACGTGGACCTGCACCCGCGCGGCACCTACCACGTCTGCTGCCGCCGCCCGTTGGACGTGGTGGCAGTGCTCGACCGACTCGCGGGGAACGGGACCGACTTCAGCGTGGATTTCTTCCTGCCGAGCGCGGAAGCGATGATCCGCGCAGCCGCCGACTGGCTACCGAAGGCAACCAGCGTGTTCGTCAACGCCGTTGAGTACCGGATTCTGGAGCAAGTGATCGACGCGAGTGCGCTCCCTGAAGTGGTCATCACCGATGGCCCTCGGGCCGCAGTGGTGCGCTGCTTCGGGCGTCAGGTGGCCTCCGCCGTTCCACCGCTGCATCATCCACGCGAGGTCTCCGGCGCTGGAGACACCTTGGCCGGAACCTTCCTGGCCCATCGTGCGCAGGGGGCGACGATCGCCCAGGCTCTCGCAGAGGCGACAGCAGCCGCAGCCAGGTACGTAGCGGCCTCTTCCCTTCCGATCCCCGCGCCTTGACGCGGCTGACCTCACGACTTGGGGGCCTCTCCCAGTGTCCGTCTACGTAGCCCACCGGCTCTTTGCCGCGCACGACCGCGCACTCGCTGCCGACCTCGCCGATCGACTCGCCGCGAAAGTCGGACCGGGTCGCGTCTTCCTGCCGTTCTGTGACACCGACGAGGAGGACCTGGTCGCCGAGGTCAAGGGGCGCCGCCTGTTCGAGCTGGACCGCGAACGCCTTGGCCGCCTCGACGCCATGGTCGCCATCCTGCACGGCCCGAGCCTTGACGACGGGGTCTGCATGGAGATCGGATACGCCGCTGCTTCGGGTGTCCCGGTCATCGTGCTCACCACCGACTTCCAGACCTACTCGCTGACCGAGGCCGGCCCCCGCCTCGAATTCCCCGACCCCCTCCTCCAGGCCGTGGCCACACGCATCGTGCGCGTCACCAAGCTCGGACCACCAACTCCCCCGCCGGCTCCGGCCCGGTCCCGCTTCCCGGGCTTCCAGGCGCGCAACGTTGCCCAGACGAATACGGCACTCGACGCGGCCGTCGACGCGCTGCTTGACCTCCCGGATGGCGCTCCCCGTCTCGTGGGTGCACCTGCCGTAATCGGCGCACCTGTCTACGTCGAAGCATCGCCGTACACGGCATGGGGTCGAGATCATCTGGCCAAAGCATGCGTCGACGCTGGCCACACGGTGGTGGTGCCCCAGCGTTTCGCAGCGTCCGACCCGGTGGCAGGGGCCCTGGCTGACCTGACCGCGGTGTGCTCGGCTGCCCGGCTGCTGGCCGATGTCTCCGGCCCCGAAACGCCGCCGGGAACTGCCCTGCTCATCGGTGCGGCCGTGGCCAGCGGCGTAAGGATCGCGGCCTTCCAACCGCGCCCGACGTTTACGCACGCCCATGGCCGCGAGCCCAACTGGCGGAACCTCATGATCCAGTACGCAACCGACGCCCACCTCGACAACGGCGACGCCGTCCTGTCCTGGCTGACCTCGTGAACCTCGACGAGATCGCCGGCGAGTACCAGACGTTGGTCCTGGAAGGCTGCGACGGAGTCGGCAAGAGCACGCTCGGAGCACGCCTATCGACGCACCACGGCTTCGTCGTAGTGCACTCGCCGAAGACTCCCGACCACCTCGACCTGGCCAGCCGCTACAGGAACATCCTTGCCGGAACCGGGCGCATCCTCTTCGACCGGTGCTTCATCAGCGAACTGGTCTACGGTCCTCTTCACCGGGGCCGGTCCCGGATCAACTGGAGCCAGGCGATCGACCTGGCCGAGAGCGTCATCGAGCGTTCCGGCGTGCTCGTCCACCTGACCGCGCCACCAGCCGTCATCCACCAGAGACTCCTCTCGCGCGACGGCGAGGGAGCCAGTCTGGAAGAGGTTTGCGCCCTGGTAACAGGTTACGAAAGGGTCTTCTCCACTCTTACCGACTACACCCGCGTGCTCGTCCTCGACACCACGACGCTCGAACCTCCGTAGACAGGGTGGCGGCCAGCCGAAGCCGACACACCGGCACACCGCTCCCGCTAGGCTTCGGAGGCACCTGCTGTACCGGCGCTGGAGGAGTCTTGGAGATCGGGTCCGCCCAGAAGCTCGCCTGGGAAAACAAGACCCTCAAGGGGTTCAACACCACGGACGTGGCCTTGGAGTTCGGCCTCCTCACCGCCGAGGTAGGCGAAGCATTCACCGCATGGCGCAAGGGGCTACCTGATTTCGGGGAAGAGCTGGCCGACGTCTTCCTCTACCTGACAGCCCTGGCCGAGATGAACGGCGTGGACCTGGACTCCGAGGTCGCCCGGAAGATCGAGAAGAACACGCGGCGTACGTACGAGCGAAACGAGCATGGGGCTCAGATCCGGACGAGCGACGTCTAGAGTCTCCGCACTGAGCGACGACGGCGGGCCCCCGACACCTTGAGTTCTAGTGGTCGGGGGCCCGCCGTCGTACAGGTCAAGGTCGGCACATCGCTCGGTTGACGCCTCTAGGCGGCGAGGCCGTGACGCTCGCTTCTACCGTTCCTGCCTTTCCTCAAGCACGTCGCCAAGGCCCACCCGAGGGTGAAATTGCACGTGGTCGCCGACAACCACGCCACCCGTCCGTCACCTGCGGCGTAACGCGAACCGGACGCAGGACGAGCAGGCCAATGCGATCAACGCCGTTTCCGGCCGGGCAACGATGACCCGCCGAGAG
>NZ_JACHJL010000032.1 GCF_014203645.1 Streptomyces zagrosensis
TGTGTGGTCAATGGTCCGGGTGAGGCGCGTGAGGCGGACTTGGGTGTGGCCTCGGGCAACGGCAAGGGCCAGATCTTTGTGAAGGGCGAGGTCATCAAGACCGTGCCGGAATCGAAGATCGTGGAGACCCTCATCGACGAGGCCATGAAGATCGCCGAAGAGATGGAGCGGGACGGAACGATGTCTGGTGAGCCCAAGGTCACCGTCGGCTGACGGTGCCGGGGACTGCTCCGTTCACGGGCTGCGAGCGGTGCGGTGCGGGGGAGCGAGGTACAGTGCGGAAACCGAGTCCCCTGTGGCCCGCAGGCCCGCAACCATGAGGCATATCGACACGTGCTGACGACGACCACCACCAGGGTCCTTGAGCCGGGCGAGCTTGATAAGGCCCTCGCGGTCCTGGACCGCGACCCGGTCACCAACGCCTTTGTCGCTGCCCGGGTCCAGGCGGCAGGTCTGGACCCGTGGCGGCTCGGTGGTGAGATGTGGGGCTGGTACGCAGATGGGCGGCTTGAGTCACTGTGCTACGCGGGGGCCAACCTTGTCCCCATCTGTGCTACTCCTGACGCCGTACGGGCCTTCGCCGATCGAGCTCGTCGTTCGGGACGCCGCTGTTCCTCGATCGTCGGTCCCGCCGCCCCCACGGCTGACCTGTGGTCCCTGCTGGAGCCGAGCTGGGGCCCGGCCCGCGAGGTGCGTAGCCATCAACCGCTGATGATCGCTACGTCCACGCCCGCGAACATCGCGCCCGACCCGTTGGTACGCCGCGTCCACAAGGATGAAATGGACGTGATCATGCCCGCGTGCGTGGCCATGTTCACCGAGGAGGTCGGCGTCTCACCGCTGGCGGGCGATGGTGGCCTGCTTTACCAGGCCCGGGTGGCCGAACTTGTCAGCTCGGGCCGCTCCTTCGCCCGCGTACAGGACGGGCGGGTCGTCTTCAAAGCCGAAATCGGCGCGGCCACCCAACGGGCCTGCCAGATCCAGGGCGTCTGGGTCGCTCCCGAAGACCGGGGTCGCGGCCTGTCTGAGACCGGCATGGCCGCCGTACTTGGTTACGCCCTGCGCGAGGTGGCCCCTGTGGTCAGCCTGTATGTGAACGATTTCAATGCCGCGGCCCGTGCCGCATACCGGCGCGTTGGTTTCCGTGAGGTCGGCGCGTTCATGAGCGTTCTGTTCTGACTCGGAGTCGGCCAGTAGGGTGCCGGTCATGTCGCATCCCGCTGAGGGACCGTCCCCAGACCCCCGAGGCGTCGTCATCGGGCCGCTCGATCTCGCGGCCCGTGTTGACGATGCTCTCGCCGTTCAGGCTCTCGCCTTCGGATTGACGGATGACGAGATCGGCGTGCGGCGCCACATCGTGCTCCGCCACCTCGCCACTCCTGGCGCCCGCGCGCTCGGAGCCACCTCCGAGACCGGGCGGCTCGTCGGCTTCGTCTACGGTCTGCCGAACCACCGCGCCCACTGGTGGTCAACCGTCGTCGCCCCGTATCTCCGTGCCGAGGGACACGAGGGCTGGCTGGACGATTCGTTCGTCATCACCGAACTGCATGTCCACCCCGGGCACCAGAAGCGCGGCATCGGCCGGACCCTCATCACCGAGCTGACTGACGGGGCCGCCCAGCCACGCAGCATCCTCTCGGCGATCGACGCGGCAACCCCCGCCCACGGCCTCTACCGCGAACTGGGCTACCGAGACCTGGCCCGCCCCGTGCACTTCCCTAGCGCCCAGAGCCCGTACGTGGTGATGGGCGCACACCTGCCTCTGCGGCGACGGCGGGCGTGAGTTTTGTGTCCCAGCGGAAGGTCGCTGGGACGCATGATGCGCGCGCTCGCTGCAACGCGAGGCCCCTGGCCCTTGGCACAACATGCGGCCCGACGCACGGCGCCCGACGCGCGGGGCCCCACTGCGGCGCTGTACGGGGCGGGGCAGGGTAGAGCGGCGTGGGCGGCGCCTAGCTGACACGTGGCCTATCGATCTGCCGCACGGTGCGCGGGCCACGCAGATGCGGGGCACGGGGCGCGGAGCGCACGGCGCGTTGGACGGAGTGTGAGGCTGGTGGGCGGGGCCATGAGGCCGCAGCCCTGGCGGGTGGATCACGGGTCACGAGTCACGGTGCGGGGAGCGTTGAGGCGCGGAGCCGCCGGGCACCATCCTGCCGTTGACGGAGCACGGAGCACGGAGCACGGAGCACGGAGCACGGAGCACGGAGCACGGAGCACGGAGCACGGAGCACGGAGCACGGAGCACGGAGCACGGGGCCCTCCCCGCGTCGGCATGGGGCACGGAGCCTGCGGGGGTTGGTGAACGGTGCCACGGGCCCTTGCGTTACGCCATCGGAGCACGGGCCCCGGTGCCGTGGGCCTGGTTTCCTCACACGGAACACGGAGCCTGCCCCGCGTGGGCACAGGGCACAGGGCACGGGGCACAGAGCTACAGAGCACGGGGCACAAGGCGGCAACTCATTTCCCGGGCGGGATCTGCTGCGGTTAACCTCTCGCTCACCGCACCTCGTACGCAGGAGATCCCCATGGCCCATGCCGTCAACGTCCAGCGCATGTCCACGATGCTGCTCAAAACACTGCGCGACGACCCGGCCGATGCCGAGACTGCCAGCCACAAGCTGCTCGTCCGCGCCGGGTACGTCCGCCGCACCTCGGCGGGCATCTGGTCCTGGCTGCCGCTCGGCAAGAAGGTGCTGGACAATGTCTCCCGCATCGTGCGCGAGGAAATGGACGCGATCGGCGCTCAAGAGGTCCTCCTCCCCGCGCTGCTGCCGCGCGAGGCGTACGAGACGAGCGGGCGCTGGGACGAGTACGGCGATCTCCTGTTCCGGCTCAAGGACCGAAAGGGCGCCGACTATCTCCTCGGGCCCACCCACGAGGAGATCTTCACGCTGACGGTCAAGGATCAATGCACGTCGTACAAGGATCTGCCGGTGATCGTCTACCAAATCCAGACGAAGTACCGGGACGAGGCCAGGCCGCGTTCGGGAGTGCTGCGCGGCCGTGAGTTCCAGATGAAGGACTCGTACTCCTTCGACACCACCGACGAGGGCCTCGCAGAGTCCTATCGGCTGCACCGTGAGGCGTACACCCGGATCTTTGAGCGTCTCGGCCTCGACTATCGGATCGTGTCAGCTGTTTCCGGAGCGATGGGCGGTTCGGCCTCGGAGGAGTTTCTGGCGCCTGCCGCGGCGGGCGAGGACACGTTTGTGGACTGCCCCGCCTGTGACTACGCGGCGAACACGGAGGCCGTCACTTTTCACGCCGAACCGGGCGAGGACGCAGCCGCGCATGGCCCCGTCGAGGAACTGGACACGCCCGACACCCCCACCATCGAGACCCTTGCCGCGCACTTGGGCGTGCCCGCCTCCGCGACGCTGAAAAACCTCCTGGTCACGGTGGACGGCGAGATCACCGCGGTCGGCGTGCCCGGCAATCGCGAGGTAGATCTTGGCAAGCTGAGCGAACATCTCGCACCGGCGACCGTCGAACTGGTCACTGCCGAGGACTTCGCCAATCGGCCCGACCTGGTACGTGGATACGTCGGTCCGCAAGGCATGGCGGGCAAGGCGTTGCGCTACATCGCTGACCCGCGTGTCGCCCCTGGCACCGCCTGGATCACCGGGGCCAACAAGGCTGACACTCACGCGCGGAATGTCGTATGCGGTCGGGACTTCCAGGTGGACGAGTACCTGGACGTGGTCGTGGTGCAGCCGGGCGACCCGTGCCCGGCCTGCGGCGCCGGTATCGCACTCGACCGTGCCATCGAGATCGGTCACATTTTCCAACTAGGCCGCAAGTACGCCGACGCCTTCGAACTCGACGTACTCGGCCAGCAGGGCAAGCCGGTGCGGGTGACCATGGGTTCGTATGGCATCGGTGTCTCCCGCGCCGTTGCCGCGCTCGCCGAGCAGACTCACGATGAGGCAGGGCTGTGCTGGCCGCGAGAGGTGGCGCCGGCCGACGTCCACATCGTCGCGGCGGGCAAGGCGCTGCAGAATGAACTCGCCCTGGAACTCGCCGAGCGGCTTGGCGCCATGGGTGTACGAGTGCTGGTGGACGATCGGGCCGGGGTTTCGCCAGGTGTGAAGTTCACGGACGCGGAGCTGATCGGCATCCCGGCCATCCTGGTAGTCGGCCGCGGGGCGGCGAACGGCGTCGTCGAACTGAAGGACCGGCGCACGAACGAGCGCGAGGAACTGCCTATCGACGAGGCGGTGGCCCGCCTCAATGTGTGAGGCGGCTGGCACCTACCCGACGAACCATGCCGCCCCCGCTCCGCCTGTCCGCGTCTCCCGGCCCTCATGCCGCGGGGCACACGGGGCACGGGGCGTGGGGGCACGGGTGGTGCGCAGGGAAGGCCAGGAGGTTTCGCAGGGATCAGAGCCAGCCAGCGAACTCCAAAAGGAGCTCGCCGTCTTCTCGCTGACCACGGGTCAGTCGGTGTACGCCGGCTACCACGGAGCGGAACAGCGTCCAGCCGCGCAGTCGGTCACGGTCGAGCTCTAGGGAGTCGGCGAGCTTGTTGACGCGCCGACGAGCCGCGTTCGCGGCGCCGGGCAGCGCGATCAGGGTGTCCAGCCGGTCCCGGGTCAGCCATGCCAGGTCGTACGCGCGCTCGCCGGCTACCGGCTTGGGTGCGATGGCGAGCCACGGGGCCCGATCGCCGGCCAGCACCTTGCCCTGTTGATAGTCGCCGTGCAGCAGCAACTCTTCGGGCGATGTGGCGGTGAGTTCGGCATGCGCCGCCAGTGCCTCGTCAATCAGCGGCCCTGCGTCGGTGGCCCATGGGCGGTCGCGTGACTCGCGTAGAGTCGAGGCGTGGCGCGTGGTGCGTTCCGTAACGGTGGGGAAAACATGGCCTGCTGGCGGTGGCACCCAAAGGCGGCGCACCGTCTCGGCTGCCTCCAGCATCGACTTCGGCTCCGGTAGGGAGCGCAGACTCACCTCGCCGTGCAGCCGCTCCAGCAGAAGGGCACCGTCGGCCGGCTCGCTCCGAAGCACCTGTACGGCGCCGGAGCCGTCCCAATGGGAGAGCGCGGCCTGCTCGTGCTCGGCGCGCTCCGTCACCATGCTGAGCTTGAGCATCGCCGGGGTGTTGTCTGCCTGACGTACCGACACCAGCAGGCTTGCGCGTCCACCTGGCGCCCATACTCGGTCGGCAGCCAGCTCCCACCGTGCCAGGAGCCGGCCAACCCGCTCGGGTACCGTTGCCAACCAGGCTTGGCCTGCGTTGCCGTGCTCGGCCTGCAAAGCGCGCACCAGGCTCTGTGGCGGTTCGATGTGAACCCCCGTGTGCTCCGGGTCGCTGTCCTGCGGTGCTGCTGCCATTCCCGAGCTGTCCCTTTCCTTACCTGGCGGCGTCGCGCCCGCACGCGCCCCGTCGTTCAGGGCGTGTCGTGAGCCGTCCGCCCCGCTCCACGCCCCGTGCTCCCTGAGCCGTGAAATAGCCCCAATCTCTACGCTTCACGCGCAGTGCCTTCACCACCCATCGATGACTAGCCTGCCCCGTGCCCCGTGCCCCGTGCCCCGTGCCCCGTGCCCCGTGGTTTCGCTCCGTGCGCTGTGCGCGATGCGACGGCTGGGCACTCCGCGCCGCCGAGGTCCCTGGGGCGCCTCACAGCGCGTCGGTCGCGTTGCTTGTGGTGGCTGATGGTGCGCTGCCAGCAGCCCGCTCGGCCAGACCAGGGAAGGTTACGCTGCTGCCTCGCCAGCGCACTGCGCGGACCGCCGCCTCCCGCAGTGCGGCTGCGGCCTCGCGCCGTGTCGCCCCATCTGTGGCCCGTACGAGATCGGCGTAGACGGCGCAGACCCGGGCCTCCAGCTCGCCGGCGAGCCGGGCTGCCGCGGCGACGTCCGGCACGGGGAAGGGCAGGGCGTATGCCGCGGCGGAGCTGACCGGCTCGCCTTCCAGCGCCCGTACAGCTCGATCCAAAGCATCCCGGCGGGCCCGATGCGCCGTCAGGCCCTCGCGCGCTTCGGCCAGCCGCTGATCCTCGATCCGGCCCCCGACCACGCCGTACCCGTAGACAGCGGCATGTTCGGCAGCCAGCGCTGCCTGCATAGCTTGCAGCGCGCGCCGTGCTGTTGCGGGACCGCTCTCATCGTCGCCCTTGCCGCCATCGGCACTCATGACCGTCGCTGCAGGCTGCCAGGTGCTCATGTTGGCGTCCTCTCCGTCCTGTGACGTGCCCCGCTGTGCGGGTTCTTCCCGGCGGCGTAACCTCCGCGCCTCGCGGGAGAATCTCGCTCCGTGCTCCGTGCTCCGTGCTCCGTGCTCCGTGCTCCGTGCTCCGTGCTCCGTGCTCCGTGCCGCCACCGCGCGGCACCCGCGGCCACTGCCGTCGCCCCAGCGCACCGTGCTGTGTCACGCGCGGCTCTCTGCCAGGAGGTACGCGTGGGCGGCGTTACTCGCGGCCACTGAGGCGAGGAGCCGGGCGAGTTCAGGCGGGGCGGCGGCCAGGGCCAAGACGCGAGCGTCGGCGGTGTGGCGTTCCGCCTCGGCTAGCGCTGTGAGGGCCTTGCGGGCATGTCGGGGCACTGCGGGGGTACGGAGCGGGCCGCCGCTCGTGGCGTCAGCGGCGGGGTTGGGAGGCGAGGCCGACGCTGGAGTCGAGCCGAACGCCTCCGCGTGTCGGGCTACTTCCTCCCGCAGCGGACGGAGCCGGTTAGCGAGGGCTGGATGGGCTTCAGCCGTTGCGTCGTAGCGGGCGAGTAGCGCAGCGGACTCCCGCGCCGCGTGGCTGCGTAGGCGTTCGTCGGCTGACGCGCGCGCGTCGGTGTGTCCGCTGCCCCCGGAGTCGTCGGTGCAGCCCGTTAGCAGTGCTCCGGTGCCAGCCGCACCGATCGAGCCTCCGACGAGTGCGATCAGGCTGCGTCTGCGCGGGCCCGTGGGGCCCGGCGATGTTCTCGTGAGCGGCACGTTCCTCATTCCCTGCTCGTGATCACCGCAGGCGAGCGTACCCACCGCACCCGCCGGGCCGGTGCTGCCCCCGCCGGAGCCGGCCCCGTATGGGCTGCACCACGGGGCCGGGGTTGGCGCAACCTCCGAATCGTCAGCTCGTCGCTGGAACGGCTAGGCTTTGACCCGACACGCGACTTTCCAACAACAGCACACGCGGCCGAGGAGTCACCCGGATGAGCACCACCCAGAGCGAGAGGCTGCGCGGACTGCTGACACCGCTCGTCAGCGCGCGGGACCTGGATCTGGAAGAGGTCGAGGTGACACCAGCCGGGAAGCGGCGCGTGCTCCGCATCGTGGTGGACTCCGATGACGGTGTGCAGTTGGACGCGTGCGCAGAGCTGAGTCGCGCGGCCTCCCAGGCCCTCGACGAGACGGACATCATGGGCGGTGCCCCGTACGTCCTTGAGGTGACCTCTCCGGGCGCCGACCGGCCGCTCACGGAGCCACGGCACTATCGCCGTGCCACCGGCCGCCTCATCAAGACGCAGCTCGTTGATGGGGGAGAACTGGTGGCCCGGATCATCGCCGTCGATGACGACGGGCTTGACCTTGAGGTCCCGGGCGTCAAGGGTCGCAAGCCCACGGAGCGCCGCCTGGCCTTCGGTGAGATCTCCAAGGCGCGGGTGGAGATCGAGTTCAATCGTGCAGCCAGTGAGAAGAAGAACGACGAGAGCCAAGAGGAGGCGTAGCCGTGGACATCGACATGAGTGCCCTGCGGGGTTTGGTGCGGGAGAAGGAGATTTCGTTCGACCTGCTGGTCGAGGCGATTGAGGCGGCCCTCCTCATCGCGTATCACCGCACCGAAGGAAGCCGCCGCCGGGCGCGCGTTGAACTGGACCGGCAGACCGGTCATGTGACCGTGTGGGCCAAGGAGGACGCTGCGGACCTGGCGGGCGCTCAGGAGGGCGCCGAGCCACAGGATTTCGACGACACGCCCACCGGGTTCGGCCGGATTGCCGCGACGACCGCGAAGCAGGTCATTTTGCAGCGGCTCCGGGATGCCGAGGAGGAGATCACCTTCGGCGAATATGCGGGGCGCGAGGGCGACGTTGTGGCGGGCATCGTGCAGCAGGGCAAGGACCCCAGGAACGTGCTGGTAGATATCGGCAAGCTGGAGGCGATCTTGCCGGTACAGGAGCAGGTTCCCGGCGAGGACTACGCTCACGGCACGCGCCTGCGTACCTATGTCGTCCGCGTGGCCAAGGGCGTACGCGGCCCGTCGGTGACGCTCTCTCGTACCCACCCCAACCTGGTGCGCAAGCTCTTCGCGCTGGAGGTGCCAGAGATCGCTGACGGCTCGGTGGAGATCGCGGCCATCGCTCGTGAGGCGGGGCACCGTACGAAGATCGCCGTACGGTCCACCCGATCCGGTCTCAATCCGAAGGGTGCCTGCATCGGGCCGATGGGCAGCCGGGTGCGCAATGTGATGGCTGAGCTGCACGGCGAGAAAATCGACATTGTGGACTGGTCGGATGACCCGGCCGACCTGGTTGCCAACGCCCTGTCGCCGGCCCGGGTGAGCAAGGTTGAGGTTGTTGACCTGTCGGCGCGCTCCGCGCGGGTGACGGTGCCCGACTATCAGCTCTCGCTCGCGATCGGCAAGGAGGGCCAAAACGCCCGCCTCGCCGCGCGCCTCACCGGTTGGCGGATCGATATCCGCCCGGACACCGAGCAGCAGCCGGCCGACCAGGGCTGAGCTACGGGGCGCGCTGTTACGGGGTGCGCAGCCCCGTGCGCGGGGCATGGAGCGCCATGGGGTGTGGACTGGGAAGACCGGGCTCAGGTATGCGCGGAGGGCTCGGTCACCTCCGGCGCGGCTAGGGCAGAAGAGCGGCCGTGGCCGCCCGTCTCGTGACATGAAACACGGGAAATCGCAGGCCCCAGGTATGCGCTCCATGCGCCGTGACGCGCGGAATGCGAGCCGAGAGAAGACCTAGAGGCGCGGTGCCCCACCGGTGACGTGGAGCACGGGGCACGGTGCGGGCCGCCACGGCGCACGGTGTGTAAGACCACGGAGCACGGGGCGGGCCCGCTAGAGCACGCAGCACGGGGCACAGGGCACGGAGCACGGCGCGCGAGGCTGAGCCGTCACCGGCGGCAGTGCGTTCCGTGCCGGGCGTCGCTTGTGCTCCCGAACGTCGCCGTGGGCCCCGGGTCCCCGTCGATCGGGCCGGCGGGCTCAGCAGCGTAAGAAAGCAAGTGACCGGCCGATCGTTGCCCTAAATGGGTGATGTCGGCGCGGGGAGGTAGACTAAAACAGTGTCTGGCCGGACGCGCGACAGCGCATGCCCTGAACGAACCTGTGTGGGATGTCGGAAGCGCGCCGCCAAGGGCGATCTACTGCGCACTGTGGTGGCCGAGGGCGAATGTGTCCCCGATCAGCGCGGTACGCTGCCCGGCCGGGGTGCTTATGTGCACCCGACGCTGATCTGCCACGACCTGGCGGTTCGCCGCCGGGCGTTTCCCAGGGCCTTTCGGGTCCAGGGTCCGCTCGACACGACGGCCTTGCGCCAGTACGTCGAGCAGGTAACACCGTAAGAGTTGGAAGTACGGCACGGGACACCGTGCGGTCAGGTACCTCGCGAGTTGGAAGTAGGTCGAGATTGCGATGAGCACTCGATGAGTACGCGATGAGTACGCCCATGAAGTAGCGACGGTCCGGCGGTCAACCCCGGACCTAAAAGGAGCGATGTGGCTAAGGTCCGGGTATACGAACTCGCTAAGGAGTTCGGAGTTGAGAGCAAGGTCGTCATGGCCAAGCTCACTGAACTCGGTGAATTCGTACGTTCGGCGTCCTCGACGATCGAGGCGCCCGTTGTACGCAAGTTGACTGACGCTTTCCAGCAGGGCAACGGTTCTGGCCGTGCCGCTGGCAAGCCCGCGGCGCCGCGCAAGGCGTCGCCCGCCAAGCCGTCTGCGCCGACTCCGCAGGCGGCCCGTCCTGCTGCCCCCAAGGCTCCGGCGACCGGCCCCAAGCCGGCGTCCGACGGTCCTGCGGGCGAGACCAGCGCGACCCCCGCGCCGGGGCCGCGCCCGACTCCGGGCCCGAAGGCCCCGACTCCGGGCCCGCGCCCCGCTCCGGCTGCCCCTGTGGCGCCGGCAGCGCCGGAGGCACCGGAGGCCCCCGCAGCACCGGCCGCGCCTGTAGCACCGGCGCAGCCTGAGTTCACCGCGCCGCCTGCGGCCCCGGCCGAGTCTGCGGCCCCCAAGCCCAGTGGCGCCAAGCCTGGCGCCACCCCGGGCCCCCGCCCCAGCGCCCGGCCTTCCGGGCCTGGCCAAGGTGGTCAGGGTGGTCAAGGTCAGGGTGGTGGCCGCTCTGGCGCGCCGCGCCCCGGCGGTCAGGGCGGGGCTCCTCGTCCAGGCGGGCGCCCCTCCGGCCCGCGTCCGGGTAACAACCCCTTCACCTCCGGTGGCAGCACCGGTATGTCGCGTCCGCAGACGCCCCGTCCGGGCGGCCCCCGCCCCGGCCCTGCCAGCCAGGGCCAGGGAGGTCCGCGTCCGCAGGGCGGCGGCCAGGGTGGTCACGCCGGTCCGCGTCCGCAGGGTCCGGGCGGTGCCCGTCCGAGCCCCGGCGGGATGCCTCGTCCGCAAAGCGGCCCGGGCGGCGCCCCGCGTCCTGGTGGCGGCCCTGGTGGCCCCGGTGGTAACCGTCCGAACCCGGGCATGATGCCGCAGCGTCCGGCCGCGACTCCGCGTCCGGGCCCCGGCGGCGGTGGTGGCCGTGGCCCCGGTGGTGCTGGTCGTCCCGGTGGCGGTGGCGCTGCTGGTCGTCCCGGTGGTGGCGGCGGTGGCTTCGCCGGTCGTCCCGGTAGCCCCGGTGGTGCTGGTCGCCCCGGTGGCGGTGGCGGCGGTGGCTTCGCCGGTCGTCCCGGTGGCGGCGGTGGTGGCGGCGGCTTCGGCGGTCGTCCCGGCTTCGCCGGTCGCCCCGGTGGCCCCGGTGGCCGTGGTGGAACACAAGGCGCATTCGGTCGCCCCGGCGGCCCGGCGCGTCGTGGCCGTAAGTCGAAGCGGCAGCGGCGTCAGGAATACGAGGCCATGCAGGCCCCGTCGGTCGGCGGCGTGATGCTGCCGCGTGGCAACGGACAGGTCGTCCGCTTGTCGCGTGGTGCCTCCCTCACCGATTTCGCGGAGAAGATCAACGCCAACCCGGCGTCGCTCGTCGCCGTGATGCTCAACCTCGGCGAGATGGTCACGGCGACCCAGTCGGTCACCGACGAGACGCTGCAACTCCTCGCTGACGAGATGAACTACACCGTCGAGATCGTCAGCCCGGAGGAGGAGGACCGCGAGCTTCTCGAGTCGTTCTCCATCGAGTTCGGCGAGAACGAGGGCGGCGAGGAGATGCTCGTCTCCCGTCCGCCGGTGGTGACCGTCATGGGTCACGTCGATCACGGTAAGACGCGACTGCTGGACGCGATCCGCAAGACGAACGTCGTCGCGGGCGAGGCCGGTGGCATCACTCAGCACATCGGTGCCTACCAGGTCGCGACCACCGTCAACGGCGAGGACCGCGCGATCACCTTCATCGACACCCCGGGCCACGAGGCGTTCACCGCCATGCGTGCCCGTGGTGCGAAGTCAACCGACATCGCGATCCTCGTGGTGGCGGCCAACGACGGTGTGATGCCGCAGACGATCGAGGCGCTGAACCACGCCAAGGCGGCCGATGTGCCGATCGTGGTCGCGGTCAACAAGATCGACGTCGAGGGCGCGGACCCGACCAAGGTGCGCGGTCAGCTCACCGAGTTCGGTCTGGTGGCTGAGGAGTACGGCGGCGACACCATGTTCGTTGACATCTCCGCACGCCAGGGGCTGAACATCGACAGCCTGCTTGAGGCCGTCGTCCTCACCGCTGACGCCTCGCTCGACCTGCGCGCCAATGCGGAGCAGGACGCGCAGGGCATCGCGATCGAGGCTCACCTCGACCGCGGCCGAGGCGCCGTGGCCACCGTTCTCGTCCAGCGCGGCACGCTGCGCGTCGGCGACACGATGGTGGCGGGCGACGCGTACGGCAGGGTCCGGGCGATGCTCGACGACACCGGCGCCCAGCTCGAAGAGGCCGGCCCCTCGACTCCGGTCCTGGTGCTCGGTCTGACCAACGTGCCGGGTGCAGGTGACAACTTCCTGGTGGTTGACGAGGACCGTACGGCCCGTCAGATCGCCGAGAAGCGTGCGGCCCGTGAGCGCAACGCCGCGTTCGCCAAGCGCACCCGCCGGGTCTCCCTGGAGGACCTGGACAAGGTGCTCAAGGCCGGCGAGGTACAGCAGCTCAACCTCATCATCAAGGGCGACGCGTCTGGTTCGGTCGAGGCCCTTGAGTCCTCGCTGCTCCAGCTCGACGTCGGCGAAGAGGTGGACCTGCGCATCCTGCACCGTGGCGTCGGTGCGGTCACCGAGACCGACATCGACCTGGCGGCGGGCTCCGACGCCATCGTCATCGGCTTCAACGTGCGGGCCGAGGGCCGCGCCACGTCGGCAGCCGAGCGCGAGGGCGTGGACGTGCGCTACTACTCGGTCATCTACCAGGTGATCGAGGAGATCGAGGCGGCCCTGAAGGGCATGCTCAAGCCGGAGTACGAAGAGGTCGAGCTGGGTACGGCGGAGATCCGCGAGGTCTTCCGCTCGTCCAAGCTGGGCAACATCGCCGGTGTCCTTATCCGCTCCGGTGAGGTCAAGCGCAACACCAAGGCGCGCCTCCTCCGTGACGGCAAGGTCGTGGCGGAGAGCCTCAACATCGAGGGTCTGCGTCGCTTCAAGGACGACGTCACCGAGATCCGCGAAGGCTTCGAGGGTGGTATTAACCTCGGCAACTTCAACGACATCAAGGTTGACGACGTCATCGCGACGTACGAGATGCGGGAGAAGCCCCGCGGCTAATCTCGTCTGACCAACGGTCCGGGGCCGGTCGGCCGGGTCCCCTCTGCCGCCCCAGCGGCGGCGGAGGGAAAATCCCAGTCGATCGGCCCCGGCCGTTGCGTGTACGGTGCTGGTGTCCCTGCCAAGCAGTGGCGGGGAACTACCCCGGACCGGCGGGTTAACCGGACACACATGTATGTAGGGACCTTGTCCTTCGATCTGCTCCTTGGCGACGTACGGTCGCTGAAGGAGAAGCGCTCCGTCGTCCGCCCGATCGTCTCCGAGCTGTACCGCAAGTACGGTGTGAGCGTGGCGGAGGTCGGAGACCAGGACCTCTACCGCAGGGCCGAGATCGGTTTGGCAGCCGTCTCCGGCGACACGGGTCACCTCACGGACGTGCTCGACCAGTGCGAGCGCTGGGTGGCCGCCCGGCCAGAGGTGGAACTGCTTTCGGTGCGCCGGCGGCACCACGGTGACGATGACTGATCGCCACCGGCGGGGCCGCGCCACCACCACTGCTGGCCGCCACGGAGCCCGCACGGGTCCCGTGGGGCCCGCCTCACTGCGGCGCCACCGCGGGGCTACGGACTATGCCGCTCGGCGACGGGAAAGCCAGGTGGGCGGCGAGCCGAGCCCGACGACTTGATACGTGAACCGAAGAAGAGAGAAGAAGACGCATGACCGACACCGCGCGGGCACGCAAGCTAGCTGACCGCATCCGGGTCGTGGTCGCGGAGACCCTGCAACGGCGCATCAAGGACCCGCGGCTGGGCTATGTGACGATCACCGACACTCGGGTCACCGGCGACCTGCGGGAGGCGACCGTCTTCTACACGGTCTTCGGCGACGAGGAGGAGCGCACCGCGTCGGCCGCGGCGCTGGAGAGCGCCAAGGGCGTACTGCGCTCCGAGGTGGGCCGCCAGACCGGCGTCCGATTCACACCCACCCTCACCTTCATCCCCGATGCGCTGCCCGACAACGCCCGCACCATCGACGACCTGCTCGCCAAGGCGAAGGCGGCGGACGCGCAGGTACGAGAGGCGTCCGAGGGGGCCGCGTACGCAGGTGGCGCCGACCCGTACCGCAAGCCGGACGACGATGCCGATACTGACACGGACGCTGACACCGCCGAAGATGCCGACGCCGACGCCGTGCAGCCCCATAGGGGCGAGGACGGCAGCGAGGGCACCACAAAGGCATGAAGCGAAAGGGAACCGGCCCGAACGGGCTGGTGATCGTAGACAAGCCGGCCGGCTTCACCTCGCACGATGTCGTGGCCAAGCTGCGCCGCTTCGCGGGGACCCGGCGTGTCGGGCATGCCGGGACGCTGGACCCGATGGCGACCGGTGTACTGGTCATCGGCGTGGAGAAGGCGACCCGGCTACTCGGCCACCTAGCGCTCACCGAGAAGGAGTACGCGGCGACGATCCGGCTCGGCCAGAGCACCGTCACCGACGACGCTGAGGGTGAAATCACCGCGTCGGCAGGCGCCATCGGTGTGGAGCGAGCGGCCATCGACACGGGTGTCGCCAAGCTGACCGGCGCCATCCAGCAGGTGCCGTCGAAGGTGAGCGCCATCAAGATCGATGGCAAGCGGTCGTATTCGCGGGTACGAGAGGGCGAGGAATTCGACATCCCGGCCCGCCCCGTGACCATCTCGACCTTCGCTGTGCACGAGGTGCGCCAGGCCGTTGCCGAGGACGGTACGCACGTCACCGACGTCGACGCCACCGTCGTCTGCTCCTCCGGTACGTACATCCGCGCGCTCGCCAGGGACCTTGGCACCGACCTCGGTACCGGGGGGCACCTCACCGCGCTGCGCCGCACGCGCGTTGGCCCATACGGGTTGGACGGGGCGCACTCGCTGGAGGAACTGGAGACGTCGCTTACGGTGCTGCCGATCGCCGAAGCCGCGGCAGCCGCGTTCCCGCGCTGGGACGTGGACGCCGAACAGGCCCGACTCCTCGGCAACGGAGTGCGGCTGCAAGGCCCGGAGCTAGGGACCGAGGAGCCAATCGCGGTCTTCGACCCCGAAGGCCGGTTTCTGGCCCTCATCGAAGAACGGGACGGCAAGACGAAGAGCCTGGCGGTCTTCGCATAGCGGCCGTCGCCGAGCGAGATCTTCGCCGAAAGCCCTGTGCGAGGGTGCTACGCCACCCCCCAGGCCAGTCTGAGAGGCCATGCCGCCGGCCCCGCCACGCTACGGGGACCGGCGGCTTCACGCCCGTCGGGCCACCAGCCGCCGCTGGCCGGGAGACCGGTCCGTGGCCGTTGGCCTGGGTGCGCAAGAAGCGGTCTGTCCCGGCTACGGCCCGCCGACCTCTCTCACCCGGGCAAGCGGGCTCTCCTCGGCACATGCCGTCTGGAGCGAGACCCTTGCTGGGCCCTAGCCCCTAGCCCCCAGCCCCCAGCCCGCCGGCCGGGGGCTGCGTGGTAGGCCGTGGGCACGGGGGCGCGCCCACGGGGCACGGAGCCCCATCGCACCACGGGGCGTGGGGCACGGGGCACGGAGCCCACCGCCCCGCAGGCCACGGGGCCACGGGGCACCGGGCCGCGGACCGCGCCCGTGCCATCCAGCACGGTGCACGGAGCGTCGCGGATCATTAGGGGCCCGCAGAGCATGGAGTACGCGGGATGGGGCGTGTGGGTGGGTGATGCCAGGCCCGGTCGGTGGGCATGGCAGTCTTAGACCTGCGTAGTGGACAGACAAAAGTTCGGGCGAGGAGCGGGCACAGTGCAACGCTGGCGTGGCTTGGAGGACATCCCCGAGGCTGCATTCTTCGGGCCTGGAGGACGCAGCGTCGTCACCATCGGCTCGTACGACGGCGTGCATCGCGGACACCAGCTGATCATTGGCCGGGCCGTTGAGCGTGCGCGTGAGCTCGGTGTGCCCGCGGTCGTGGTCACCTTCGACCCGCATCCGAGCGAGGTCGTGCGCCCGGGCAGCCATCCCCCGTTGTTGTCCCCGCACCATCGGCGCGCCGAGTTGATGGCAGAGCTGGGGGTGGATGCGGTGTTGATCCTGCCTTTCACGGCGGAGTTCTCGAAGCTGCCGCCGAGCGAGTTCGTGGTGAAGGTTCTCGTCGATAAGTTGCGTGCCTGCATGGTCGTCGAAGGCCCCAGCTTCCGCTTTGGGCACAAGGCTGCCGGGAACGTGGACACCCTCAAGGAACTCGGTGGGACCTACGACTACGAGGTCGAGATCGTCGATCTCTACGAGCGGGGCGCGGCGGGCGGCGGCGAAGCGTTCTCCTCGACCTTGACCCGCAAGCTGGTTGCCGAGGGCGACGTGGCAGGTGCCATGGAGGTCCTGGGGCGTCCGCACCGTGTGGAGGGTGTCGTCGTACGGGGCGCGCAGCGGGGGCGTGAACTCGGTTATCCCACCGCGAATCTGGAGACGCTGCCGCATACGGCCATCCCGGCCGATGGGGTCTACGCCGGTTGGTTGACGGCGGACGGCGAAGTGATGCCCGCAGCCATTTCGGTGGGGACGAACCCGCAGTTCGATGGCACGGAGCGGACGGTGGAGGCGTACGCGATCGACCGCGTCGGGCTCGATCTGTACGGCCTGCACGTGGCCATCGACTTTCTCGCGTTCCTGCGGGGGCAGGAGAAGTTCGACTCCGTCGAGGCGCTGCTGGAGCGCATGGCCATCGATGTGAAGCGGGCACGGGAGCTAGTGGGGGAGTACGACAGCGGTCGGGAACGCTCCAAAGCCCCGTAAGCCCCGCAAGCCCGGTAGAGGAGCGCGCAAAGCCCCGGGCGTGTGCAAGGCCCCGCGTGTATGCCGGAAAGCCCCCCAGGGCGGCCGGCCTCCCTAGGGCGCCAGGTAGCCCTCCAAGAGCGTTGAGGCCCCGGAGCAGGGAACCGTGGCCCGTGTCGGCGGCCGTACACGCGCAGCAAGCGGCGCGAGCGGCGGTCGGCCGAGCCCGATCAGGCGGTTGGATCAGACACGGGTGTTCACACAGGCTGTACATCGACGAGGGCCCGCACCGTAGTTGTCGTCAAACGGTGCGGGCCCTCGTCGATGGGCCTGCCAGCGTGCTGGTCGGCCGTCGCTCCCGTTACTGCTGCGGGGCGGCAGGTGGCTGGGGCCAGCCGCTCTGATCGGCGTTTTGCTGGTCGGTTTGGCCCGCCTGCTGGTGCGGGGCGGGCTGGCCCGGCTGGCCGGTCTGCGGGTAGCCGTAGCCGTACGGGGCTGGTTGACCCTGCTGGGCCGCGGGGAGGGCCGCAGGCTGGACGGCGGGGCGCGGTTTGCCCGCAGCGTCGTGCCCGGTGGCCTGTGCGTACTGCTGGGCGTCGGCCTGACCGGGCTGGGCCGCCGGCGGCTGGTGCTGCCAGCCCTGCCCCTGTTGCTGCCCCGGCTGGTGCGGGTATCCCTGCTGCGGGGGAAATGGCTGGGCCTGCGCCTGGTGGGGCGGCTGGCCCGGGGTGTAGGGCCCTGCGTGCTGCTGCCCGTAACCGGGCGCCGACTGCTGCCCCATGGCGGGCGGGACGGCCTGCTGGTGACCCGGCAGCGGGGGCGCTACGTGCGGAGGGTGGGCGGCGCTGCCGTCCGTCGTCCACAGGCCCTGCTCCTGCTGGGCCCGAGTGAAGTCCTCGGCGACCAGTGCGGACAGCTGGAAGTACGCATCGCGGGTCTTGGGCCGCATCATGTCCAGGTCCACCTCGGCGCCCGCCGCTAGGTGTTCGTCGAACGGCACTACGACCACGCCACGGCAGCGCGTCTCGAAGTGCGACACGATGTCCTCCACCTTGATCATCTTTCCGGTCTCGCGGACTCCGGAGATGACGGTGATGCTGCGCGATACGAGATCGGCGTAACCGTGCGCGGAGAGCCAGTCGAGCGTGGTGCTGGCGCTACTCGCGCCATCGACCGAAGGCGTCGAGATGATGATGAGTTGGTGCGCGAGATCGAGCACGCCGCGCATGGCGCTGTAGAGCAGCCCGGTCCCGGAGTCGGTGAGGATGATCGGATACTGCTTGCCGAGTACGTCGATGACGCGCCGGTAGTCCTCGTTGTTGAAGGTGGTGGAGACGGCCGGGTCCACATCGTTGGCGAGGATCTCCAGGCCGGACGGGGCCTGTGAGGTAAACCGCCGGATGTCCATGTAGCTGTTGAGGTACGGGATCGCCGTGACCAGGTCGCGGATGGTCGCCCCCGTCTCGCGCCGAACCCGGCGCCCGAGCGTGCCGGCGTCTGGGTTGGCGTCGACGGCGATGACCTTGTCCTGCCGCTCGGTCGCGAGGGTCGCGCCGAGTGCGGTGGTCGTGGTCGTCTTACCGACGCCGCCCTTGAGGCTGATGACCGCGATTCGGTAGCAGGACAGCACCGGCGTACGGATCAGCTCCAGCCTCCGTAGCCGCTCCGCCTCCTCCTTCTTGCCGCCCAGTTTGAAGCGTGAACCAGCCCCGCCACCCTGCTTCTTCGGCTTCTGCTTGGCGCGCAGCAGCCGGTCCGAGGAGAGCTCCACGGCCGCGGTGTAGCCCAGTGGGGCGCCCGCTCCGTGCCCCGTGCGCGCTCGCTGGTCGGCGGGCGTGGTGGGCCACTCTCCGGACCGTGGGTCCATCGGCGCGATGCCTTGTGGCTGCGCGGGAGCGGCCCCGTGTCCCGGTGCGAAAGAGGCCGCCGCTAGGGGGTGCTGGCCGGGCGTACCTGACTGGGCCTGCTGCTCGGGATAGCCGGGTACGCCGGGCTGAGGCTGATCGCCACCGGGCGTTGCGGGATGGGGGAACCCGTAGCCTGCGTGCGGCGCGGCGCCCTGGCCACCGGCCGCGGGAGCTGGCTGTGCGCTCGGCGCTCCGGGCTGCGGGAAACCGTAACCGTCCTGCGGCACGCCGGGCCCCGCCGGACCGGGCTGGCCTGTGCGTGGTGCGTCCATGGTGGGCGGCTGGTGCCCCGCCGCACTCGCCGTGCCCGGGATGGCGTCAGTGGGCTGCGGGTATCCATAGCTGGCCGGCGTCGCCGCCCCGTAGGGGGCAGCAGGCGCTCCAGTCTGTTGGTGCGCGGATACGGTGCCGGGCTGCGGGAAACCATAACCGCCCTGCTCCCCTGGCATGCCGTTCCTGGGGTCGTAGGCAGGCGCTCCGGGTGCCTGGGCTGCCCGCGCTCCGGCCTGGGGCGTGTGCTGCTCATCGGATGTCCCGTCCCCGGACGGCTGGGCGCCAGGTAGCGGGGGCACCGCGCCGGGCGCGCTCTGCTGCGGGTAGCCGTAACCGTCTTGTTGCGGCACCGCGTGGGGACTCTGGCGCTGCTGACCCGGCGGCGGCGCGAGACCGGGTTGGGCCTGCGCGTGGGAGCTGGGCGGTGCCCACGGGCCCCCCAGCGCCCCCGGTGCGCCGGCGCCTTGCGGCGTCGCGTCCTGCGGAGCGCTTCTCCCTGCCGCGCCACCCTGCCCTGCCGCACCGGTGAAGCTGTTGTGCGACGAGCCCCACGGCGGCCCCACAGGGGGCGGCGTGGCGGGGCCATTGGTCGCCCTGGGCGCGGAGTCGGAGTGGAGGTCGGGTTGACCAGCGGTTGACGCAGCGGGCTCGAAATTGGGTGGCAGCGGGGGGAGCCCGGCGTGTGGAGCGGCGGGAGGGGGCCACGCCCCGGCGGGAGGGTCGGTGGCGGTGTACGGGGGCGCCGGCGGCGCATTTGGGGGCGCCACGCTGTGTGCTGCGGCGTCTTGTGGCCCGGCGTTGCGCGGCGTCGTGCCAGACGGTGCGGTGGGCGCGGCGTCGGACGGTGCAGCGCTGTTCGGCTCGTTTGCGGCGCCTGTCGCATTCGGCCACGGGGCGCCGTCACCGGCACCGGCACCGGCGCCGTCAGCGGTACCGGCGGTACCGGCAGCACCGGCGGTACCGTCCATGTTCTGCCCACGCTCCACCGCCTCGTGCCGCAGTGCCGCAGTGGAGAACCGCACGGTGCCTTGGCCACCGACATCATCCGCACCGTTACGGGGAGAGTCGGCGCCTACGGCGGGCTCACCCTGCTCGCTTGGCGAGGCCTCTCGTACGTCCGCCGCTGTGTCGTCACCTGTCCCGGTCTGACGCGCCCTCTCGCGCGCCGCCGACTCCGCGATGTCACGGTGCAGCGATGCGGTCGAGAACCGGATCGTGGAGTTGCTCGGAACGTCGCGCTCAGGGGCCCCGTTGGCGGCGTTCGCATCCGTGGCATCCGTGGCATCCGTGGCATTGGGGCGGTCGGAGCCTTCCGATGCGTCGGTGGTGGGGCCGGGTGCGGAGGGCGCCGAACCTGCATCGGAGCCGCTACCACCACGGCCCGCGGACGCGTTGCCTCCGCCCGAGACCACGTCAGGGCCGGCAGAGACAGAATCGGAAGAGGAACCAGCATCCACAGCCGACGAATCCGCCGCGGACCCCTCCGCGAGGGCGTCATCGCGGGTTGACCCGCTTGCGGCCGGATTGTCGGCCGTATTGCCGCCGGCAGACGCTGCGTCGCTCGCGCCGGCCGACGAGTCCATGGCGCCCACCGTGGACACCTTGCCCTCGTTGCCTGCTTTAGGGGCTTCCACTCCCTTGCGTACGTTGACGCTGGAGCCGTCCGCGACCGCACTAGTGGTGCCGCTCACCGGAAAATCGGCCCCGTCAGCGGCTTCCGCGAGGTCCGACAGCCTGGACGCGTCGGCCACCGAAGCGGACTCCGAGGTTGCGTCCTTCTCGCCCAAGCCCGCATCGTCGGTGTGCGATCCAAAATGGGCAACTAGACCGGAACCGGAACCGGAACCGGAATCTGAACCTGAAATGGAATTTGCCCCGAGGCCTCGGACGGAACTTGTGGCGGCACTTGTGCTTGCTCCGTGGTCGGCGTCTGTGGACGACGCTGCGTTGGACGTGTGTGCCGCCCCCGCGTCCGAGGCGTTTGGCTGAGCACCGGCAGGAGTAGTTGCGTCCATCGAAGGCCCCGTCGCCGAGTGTCCCGTGGGCGTGACGGCGGGCGGCGACCACGAAGGCTGGTACGCATCCGGCTGTGGCAGTTCCGGCACCGGGCTGCCGGTCGGCGGAGGAGTCACTGCTCGTCCGGACGGCGGGGCCAAGTTGTATCCACCGTCCGCCGGGGGCGTCGTGGGTGAGGGCGGGATGGCCGCCCATGACGAGGAAGACGCCGAACTCGGGGGCGAAGGGGGCGGCGGCGTTGACGAAGCAAACGGCGACGAAGGCGACGACGAAGAGGAAGGTGAAGAGGACGCAGCGTTCTGCGTATACCAGGCGGGCGGGGTGTAGTCGATGGTGAACTCGCCCGTGTGCTCGGCGTCCGCGTCGGACTGATCCTCGCCCGGGTTGGTTCCGCCCGTGCGGATCTCGTCCCGATCGCTGCTCACAATGCCTCCTGCTGGTGTGGTCGAGCACCCTTGACTATCCCGGCGGGCCGACCGTTCCCGACCGTTCCCGTCGTACGACCGCTCGGCTTTCCCTCATGGGGACGCGGAGTCACCACCATTGGGTTCTCCGTACTCCACACCAAGACTAATCACCATGAGCGCAACAACGGCAGGCCCGCCCCCTGGCCTCTGCCTTCCCAAGGGGAACCGGCAGTGTACGTCTGGCGATCGCTGGTCAGTGTCCTGCGTCGGCTTGGCTCACGGGTCGGGCCCGCTGCGCTGACACTTCGGTCACTGCACTCACGTGTCAGTCCACGCGACGCGGCGCGCCCAGTAACCCCGTCTCGGTATCCGTTGCATGCGTCGTCACGTACTGCCGTGAACGTCGCGTACACCACAAAGTGGCCCAATCGGGAAGCGATGACAGCGCGTCCACATCTGCACGCGGTAGCGCCAACACCCGGCCCACCTCAGCCGCCTCATCGGGCGAGACTCGCTGAATGCCCACCAGGTCGGCCTGTTCCAGCAGTCGTGGAGCCACCGGGCTGACGTACGGCAGCAGTGTCAGGACCGACTGCCAGGGTGCCGACGCCACCCGGCCCCTCGGCGGGCGCATCCCGCAGTCGCGTACCACGAGTACGGGGCCGCGCACCGATGGTCCTTGCGGCGCTACCCGGCCCACCTCGTGCGTCACCATGCAGGGGTGGCCACCACCGGCAGCCTGCACCAAAGCGGCCCAGGACTGCGCACGCCCCGTCTCTACGGCCACGCGCACGCCGGTACCCGCCACCCGCAGCGCGAGAACCTGCGCGGTCCATAGGCCACCGACGAGCACTACGTCAAAGGGAGCCGGGCGACTGAGGCCGAGCGTGACGGGGCGCTGTTGCTGGTCGGTGCCAATGACCACTCCGTCGTCCCCGATCGGCAGTGCCAACGCGGCGAGTTGCCCGGCGCGCAGTACGTGCCGGTCGCGGCGCGGACCGATCAACCCGCGACCCACTCTGGCGCGGATTTCTCGCCCCGCCCCGGCGGGTGCCCCGCCGGTGGGAGTGCTGCCCCCCGCTGGTACGGGTCGCGGTGCGGCCGGTGCTGGAGGTGGTGCCGTTGGTGCCCGCTGGCCCGAGGAGGGCGTGCCGAACCCGGCAAGCGGGGGAGCGGGCGCCGCACGGGAGTCCGCGCCAGGCGGACCGTACGGCGTACCGGATATCGAACCGGGCGCAATCGGCGACGGCGCGCCCTGCCCGCCGGTCACACCGGTCCCACCCACGGCGCTGCCACTGCCAGTTGTGCCGGGGCCCCCGGCTGCCCCCGGCGTGCGCCCAGTCGCGTGCGCTCCGGCAACCCCCGAAGCGCCCGGAGCGCCGAAGGAGTCCGGACCGCCAAAGGAGTTCGGGGCCGCACCGAAACCCACCGTGGCGCCGCCCTGCGCGCCGGGCGCGTGCGCGCCGTTGTGGCCAGTGGGCGCGCCAGCGGGGTGTGTGCCAGCACCGGGCGCACCAGGCGCACCAGGTCTTCCGGAGTCGATGCCGCCGGCGGCCGAACCTGCGGCTGCTCTGGGCGCCCCGTGGTGCTGACCCGAGGCGTGCGGCGGGTGGCTCGATGCGCCGGGCGTGGGCGGCGGCGTACTCATCAGCGGGTCCCTCCGAGCGGCAAGGTGGCAAGCACACCGGGGACCTGCTCGCGATCCAGCCGGATGAGACCGGCCTTGGCTTCGCGCGCCGTGCGCTCCAACTCCCGACGTGCGTTCACTAGCTCATCGTCGCTGCGCCCCGTGAGCCGCACATGCCCGCTGATGACGGACTCCTGGTTGCCGCCTCGGCTGAGGGTCAGGCTGAACGTCGTCGCCAGCACCGGGACGGCCGTCAGCAGCGATACCAGCCGTGGCAGCGGCGTCGCACTCGCCCCCAGCTGGGGCCAACGCCCCACCCAGTACGTGGTGTGCCGGCGATCATCACAGCGCCAGGTGCGCGATGTCTCAACGGTGCGTCGCGCGGGCGTGCCCGAAACATCGCTGGTTGCGGCCACGATCGGGTTGGCGCATGCGGCAGCGGCCACGGCCGCGATGAGTTCACCCTCAGACAGCACGGCCGCCCGGAAGCCTGCCCCTATCAGTTGACTGGCCAACTGGTCGGCGGCGCGCAACAGGCATCGCTGGGACCCACTCAGCCCGCCGCCTCTGGCGGCGACGGCCTCCGGGCAAAGCTCTGGGTCGAGCTTCAGCGCGATCCAGGTCACACGCAGGGCGGGCGCGCCCGTCAAGGCTTGCAGCGGAGCGTAGTTGCGTATGGCCACCGCCTGCTGCGGGAGATGCGGCGCAGGGGCTGGCTGGGTGTGCTGTACGACCTGCGCGGACTCTAGCCGTATGCCGTCCACGTCCATGCCATCGCGCAATAGCCCAAGCGGCAGGGAACGTTCACCACCAGGCGGCCGAAGTCCATGGTCGGCGGCCTCCAAGCGCAGCACGGCGGTCAGGAACGTACCGTCACCAATCATGCCGACGTCGCGTCGCGCACGGCCGGTGAAAGAGTAGGTACGCAGCGCCGGTTCGCATTCCAGCACCGGGACCAGTCCGGGATCGGTGCCTACGGGGACGCGGTCGGCTGCTGCTCGTCGCACGCGCCGTCGCAGTGCGAGCGCGGTTGCCAGCCACTCCGGCAACGAGCGTCGCCGTCGCCGCACCAGAGCGAGCAGTACCAGCGCGGCTGCGATGGCCGCGGCGGGCGCCAGCAGCAGCGTATCGGCGACCCACGCTATGAGCAGTACGGCAGCGGCGACTTCCACGAGCACGAGCTGGCGCAGCGGGAACGCGCTGAAACCTCCCGTACGCGCTGCCGTACGCGGCACGGCCGTTGGCGCGGCGCGCGGTCCAGCCGGTGCGCTCGGCCCCTGGCCCGGTGTTCCCGCAGTGGTCGTCCCGGCTCCTGCCGCTCCACCCGCGACCGCTGATCCTGTCATCGCCCCCCACCCCGCACTCGGCCCCTATCCTCACGTCTGCCATGCGCCTGACCGGGCCCATGGCTCTGGTCCAGCGCCCGTCCGCCACTCCAGCCCTGCTGACGACCCAGAGCCAGGCCCACCGCCATGTTCCCTAGGGCGTAGGCGCGTTGGTAAGGCCCTGAAGGCGCACGAAGGCACGAACAGGCCCTACGAGTCATGCCGTGCCCCCTCACGCCGTGCGACCGGAAACGGTCCACCCCGGTCACTTGACAACCCCCGCATCCACGCGCCGTTGCCGCGCGCACACCGACCGTAGACCGTAGCGCCCCTTCCCCCAAGTCGCGGGCCGTCCAACCTTGCACGGAGTGACCCGCACGTAACGCACTGAACGCTTACCGGCATAGTAGGGGCCCGGTCTGACAGCGGTGGTCCGGAACCGGGCCTTGGCCGCGCGGCCAGCACCGTTCAGCGTGGGGGAGGAACAAAGGCCATGGCATCGCGGCGGGATGAGCTCAACGCGTACACCTTCGCCAAAAAACGTATGGTCGCTGCCTTCTTGCAGCCCACACCCGCTGGCACGGAGGAGGGAGCGCCTCGTGCACTGCGCGCAATTCTGCCCGGCGCCATCATCGGCGCCCTGATCCTCGCCGGTTTCGGGGCATGGGGCATGTTCAAACCCAAAGCCCCGAAGGGCTGGAACGAACCGACGACCAACGTCATTATCGGCAGCGACTCCACCACGCGGTATGTGGTTCTTGAAACCAATGGCAAGGCGCAACTCCATCCCGTCCTCAACCTCTCTTCGGCCAAGCTGCTCTTGAACCCAAGCAAGGGCAAGGTCATCAAGGTTGACGAAAAAGTGCTGGACAACGGGAAGATTCCGCACGGCCCCACCATTGGCATCCCGTACGCGCCGGATCGGCTGCCCGGCGCGAGCGACGCGGGCAGGACCAAACGGTGGGCCGTATGCGAGCAGCCGGGTGGGCGCGGCAGCACGGTGCAGAAGGCGACGTTCGTCCTAGCTGACCGCGAGACGTCCAAGGTGGAGGGGGAGCGGCGGCTGCGCGCAGGCCAGGTGATGTACGTACGCGCCCAGAACGGGGCGCGCTACCTGGTAGACGGCAAGGGCGCCAAGTACCTGATCGGCGGTCCCAACTGGCGCCACCGGTCGGCTGACTACGGCTCCGCGTACGACAAGTTGCTGCTGCGCACCCTGGTCGGCAACAGGTCGGCACATCCGCAGAGCGTCACCGACGATTGGCTCAAAACGCTACGCGACGGTGCCCCGATCACCTTTCCTCACCTTCCCGGCACCGTGGCCGCTGACGCGGGTATCGAGGGGCTGAGCGACGACGAGAATCGCGTGGGCATGGTGCTCAGTGCGCAGACCGGCACCGGGCCCCAGCGGTACGTCGTCCTCGCGGACAAAGTGCTACCCGTCTCGGACTTCACTGCCGAACTCCTGCTGAGCTCACCGGAAACGGACGGCCTGAACCAGGCGGGGAAGGCCAAGGACGTCGATGCTCAGGCGTTCACCCCTGAGGGCGCTGAGGACGCCTTCTACGGCGACCGCGCATGGCCGAAGGCGAAGGCCGTGCAGGTCAACTCTCTTGGTGGCGAATCTGGCCGCGACACGGTGTGCAGTGTGCTGCGCGATGTGAAAACCGACGGTTCTACGAAGCTGAGCACCTGGGCGGGCGAGAGTTTCCCCGCGACGGTCGCGGAAGGCGGCAGCACCACCTACGTCACTCCGGGCACTGGGCTGCTCTACCGGGAGATCCGGGGCCACCACTCCACGTCCGGCTCGCTCTTCCTGGTGACCGACACGGGGCTGCGATACGCGGTGCAGACGAACAACGACAGCAGTTCCGAGGAGAGCGCGATCGGCACGGACGGCAAGCCGAAGAAGCCAAACGAGCAGAGCCAGCGCGAAATTGACCAGGCACGCATTCGCCTCGGCTACCAGGACGTCAAACCGGTACGCGTGCCCATCGAGTGGTCGTCCTTCCTGGCCAAAGGCCCGCGCCTGGATACCAACGCAGCACGCCAGCCACAGGGCGCATAGGAGCGGGGCCACACGGGGCGCGGGGCGGGGAAGGCTGAGGCGCGCGGCACGGAGGGAGACGACGGGGCACGGAGCACGGAGCACGGAGCCACGGGGCACGGGGCACGGGGCACGGGGCACGGGGCACGGAGTATGCGGGGAGGAAGGCGAGGGACGGGGTACGGGGCGAGGAGACAGCAACGGGGCGGCGGGGCGTGGCGGATGGGGCATGGCGCTCAGTCGTAGATGTGAGGCTGCGGGACGTGTCCTGCGGCGTGCCAAGCGACAGGCGCGGCGGCGGACATACGCGGTGTGGGCACGAGAACTCCGGAGAGGGACCAAACGACGATGTGGACGACGCGCCAGGCGACCAGGTCGGCGTCAGTGTTGGCTGCTGCGCTGCTGACAAGCCTCAGCGCGATACCTGCCGCCAGCGGGACGGCAGCCGTTGCGGGGGCGCTGGTACGAGATGACCAGGTGCGCCTGGCCGCCGACGGGGAGCTCGGGGCCGCACCGGTGCGCGGCATTGGTCTGACTCCGAACGGCGGCGGCGAATGCACGTACCCGATGAAGAAGCAGTTCGCTCCCCGACCTTGGGCACTTCAGCGCGTTGCGCTCGACGAACTGTGGCAGGAGACGCAGGGCGAGGGCGTAAAGGTGGCGGTCATCGATACCGGAGTGGACGACGTGAACCCGCAGTTGGCGACGGCAGTGGAGGAGAAAAGCGGCCTCGACCTGGTGACCAAGGGGAAGCGAAAGGACCCGTCGGCCGACTCTGTGGGGCACGGCACGAAGGTTGCGGGGATCATCGCCGCCCGCCCGCGAGCGGGTACCGGCTTCGTTGGTCTCGCTCCTGAAGCAACCATCATCCCGATCCGGCAGAACGACGAGAAGGCCACGGGTACGACAAAGACGATGGTCGTGGCCATCGAGCACGCGATCGCTGAGGGTGCCCGAGTCATCAACATCTCGCAGGACACGACCAAGCCCCTCTCGCATCATTCGGATTTAGCCATGGCAGTAAAAAAGGCGCGGCAGAACGACATAGTCGTCGTGGCGTCGGCGGGCAACGACGGTCTCGACAACAAGGTGAAGGAAACCTATCCGGCGGCCTACGAAGGCGTGTTGGCCGTGGCCTCATCCGACCGCAACAACGAGCGAGCCCCGTTCTCTCAACGTGGCGACTTCGTCGGTGTGGCGGCACCAGGCGTAGACATCGTCTCGACGGTTCCCGGAAACGGACAGTGCGTCGATAACGGCACCAGCTTCTCCGCCCCGTACGTAGCCGGGGTCGCCGCGTTGCTGCGTGCGAAGTACCCGGATTGGGAGGAGCACGAGGTCGTCGCCTGGATCAAGCAGACCGCCGATCGGTCGATCAACGGCCGGGACAACAATGTCGGTTGGGGCGTAGTTGACCCCGTCCGGGCTCTCAGCGGTAGGACCAGGCCCGTCTCGGCCCCCACTCCGGATCGGGCACCGGGCCAGCAGAGCGCCCCGGAGCCAGCGCGCCTCACGTTCGGCGAGACAGCACAAGAGCGACGCGAGCGGTTGGCCACCTACGCACTGGGAGCCACGGCCGTGACGGTCGCGGTCATCGTCGGCACGGCGATCATCTTGCGGGACCGGCGCCGCCGCGGCACCGAGCACCGCGCTTAACTCGGGGCCCCGTGCCCCGTGTGCCGTGCCCCGTGCCTCGGCCGAGCATTGACCCTGTGCTGCACCCGTGGCTCTGTGGCAATTGTTGGGCCTGTGCTGCCCCGCAGGCTCCGCCCCTCGCAGGCTCCGTCCCTCGCGTGCTCCGTGCTCCGTGCTCCGTGTCCCGTGCTCCGTGCCGACGGTGGGCGGCGTGCCCCGTGCCCCGTGCCGCGTACGTCATGCGACTGGTTCTGTCCGCCGGCACCGCGTCCCTATGCCGCGAACCGGCGTGCACGAGTACGTTACGGAGGCGAATAGCAGGCACCACGATGAAGCGGATCTTTATCGCTGAGATCTGTGACCTGCTACCTCATCAATGGGTTCTTGGCTGGTAATGGTAGAAAGAACCCCCGCTCGATGGTCATTGCATAGTGGGCTCTGCGACCGATTCGCTCCTTTTCGGGGGAAAGCTCGTCCGAATTGCGGGAGGAGGCTGATCGGTTGGCGGACCCGCGTAAAGAGGTAGGCGCCGATGTCGCAGCCGCCGCAGCCCCCTAACCAGCCGCCGCCTGCCGGCTTCGGTGCGCCGCAAGAACCGTCACGGGGCGGCTTTGGCGCACCTCAACAGCCCGCCGGTCCGCCCCCCGTGCCTCCCGTGGGGCCGCCATCGCCGGTTCCGCACGCTCCGCCCGCGGTCACACCGCCGCAGGCGTGGGGTGGTGCCAGTGGATACGCGCAGCACCCAACGCAGCCGAACCCGTACGCGCAACAGCCGCACTACGGCTACCCACCGCCCGGCCTGCCGCCCTACGGTGCGCCCGGAATGGGTGGGCCAGGAATGCCGGGGCCTCCCGGCGGCGGCCAGGATGGCCAGCGCAAGAAGCGCATGGCGATCATCATCGGCGCGGCGGTGGCGGTCGTGCTCGCGGCGGGCGGTGGCGTGTGGGCCGTGGTGGGGGGTGATGACGGCGACAAGGAACCCAAAGCGCATCGCAGCACTGAGCCCAAGAAGAAGGAGTCGGCGGAGCCGACCAAGGGCTCGGAGGGAGAGTCTGCCCCTCCGGAAGAAGAGGAGCTCGACCCGAACGAGATCCGCCAGGATGGCGAGGCGAAGGTTCTCTTCCAGACGCCAGCCCCCAAGGTCACCCGCAGCGGCGTGGACGTCCCTGGCTTCTGGGTCATGGACGGATATGTGGTGAAGACCGTCCAAACGAAGGTCGTTGCTTATGACAACAACGGCGAAGAGAAGTGGAACGTCCCGCTGCCGAAGGCCGTGTGCGCGGCTCCTACCACAGCGAATGACGATGGCAAGGTCGTCATCGCGTACGAGGGGCGCAAGAAGGACGAGTGCAGCCAACTCGCTCTGATTGACCTAACGGCAGGAAAGAAGCTTTGGGACAAGCCGGCCCCCGAGGGTGGCTTGTTCGGCGAGGGACACAACAGCCTGGGTATGGCCCAAAGCGGCAATGCGGTGGGGCTTTCCTGGTTCGGTGGCTCCGCCATGGTGAGCGTCAAGGACGGCAGCGAGATCGAGGCCCCGGATTTGACCGCCTCGTGTTCCGTCAAGGGTTGGGCAGGCGGCAAGGCCTTGCTGCGCGCGTACTCCTGCAACGACGGCACCGCCAAGCTGCAAAAGGTGGACCCGGCTACGGGAAAGGCCACATGGGCGTACCCGGTGCGTAAGGGGTTCGACGTCGCAAAGGTTTACTCCACCAACCCGGTAGTCATTCACCTCACTGACGAGAAGCGGAAGTCAGGCGGCATCATCGCGATCAAGGAGGGCGGTCAGGAGCGTGCCGTCCTCGATCTCGGAAAGCAGAG
The DNA here is from genome assembly GCF_014203645.1 of Streptomyces zagrosensis. Classification (GTDB taxonomy): domain Bacteria; phylum Actinomycetota; class Actinomycetes; order Streptomycetales; family Streptomycetaceae; genus Streptomyces; species Streptomyces zagrosensis. The sequence goes on from NZ_JACHJL010000032.1 coordinate 29,585, forward strand.
TTACCAACCGGACTGCGGCATGGACATCTTCGGTAGCAGTATGGGTGGTTGCCAGGGTGTCGTGGCATCGGATGACACGTTCTTCCTGCCGACCTCGCTGGGAAAGAGCAGCACGTCAGGGCTCACCACTGAGATCCACGCCTTCAGCCTTGATACCGGCAAGAAGAAGTGGGAATCCAAGGTTGCTGGCCGCATGATGTCCCCGCTGCGTATGGATGGCAAGAACCTCATCGCCTATCAGGAACCCACATACGACAAGGCTGGAGCGATCGTCAGCATCTCTCCGAGTGGCGGAGAGCCGAAGAAAACGGAGCTTCAACTCCCCGCCGCCACCAGGGAAGCGGAGGATGGCTTCTATCGCACGCGCCGCATATTCGACGAACAGGGTCGCTTCTACATGGCTTCTGAACGACTGACCGGCGACGACGAGAGCGAAAAGCTCATCCTGGCCTTCGGCCCCTGACGAGTTCGGAGAAACCTGCCTGACCCAATAGAGGGGGCGGACGCCAACTGGCGTCCGCCCCATCCGCGTTGCTGGCGAGGCCCCGAATGCATGGGACGGGTTGCGGTCCGGCAGCGAGAGCGGCCGGCATGGTGTGGAGCGAAGTCCCAGGCAGAGGAAGCGTGGCGCCCCCGCGGGCGTACCTCACCGCTCAACAGCGCTATTCACCCGTATGGGGGACTTTCAGGTCGTTGGTGATAGCGCTGTGACGTGCCACATGGCCATCCTCAACGGCGGGTAATCGATGGCTTGTTCAGGAAACGTCGCGCGCGATGTCGCTCGGAGTGGTTAGAGTGGCACGCGACGTCATCTACGCCGTACGGGGAGGCGGAGTCGGATGAGTGAACAAGAACAGGGCAGTGGCCGTGGTCCAGGCGACAGGCGGGGTGGGGCTGATCTTTCTCGCGAGGCCGAGACCCTGAGCTACTTCAAGGGCAAGATCGACAAGATTCTTCACGACCTGGAGTCGTCTCCGGCCGCGAAAAGCAAGATCAGCGATCAGACCATTACGCGTGCGGCCTACGGAACGGGTTTCAGCGCGGCGGACGATCTCGCGAGCATGTACGACAAGGTGCATGGACGGCTGGAGAAGTTCTCCCGGACCCTCGGCGAACAGCTCGAAGCGCTCGGCATCGCCGTGCAGATCGCAGACCGCGGCTACGACGGCATCGATGCCCAGCAGGCCGCGCGGCTTCAGCAGATCCAGCGCCGTACGCGTGCGGACTACAAGTCGATGAACGAAGACCAGCCGATCGAGCACGGGACCGGGTCGGTGGACACGGCGAGTGGCGGGACTGGCGGCTCCGGCTCGGACTTCAGGTAGGAGAAGAGAGGCATGGGGAGCGGGGAATTTGAGGGCCAGACTCTTGCTGGCCTGCACGCGATGCTGGCAGGTGCTGATCCAGCCAAACTGGCGAACGCGGGGAACGCGCTTGGTGATGCGGGTCCGAAGATCACGGAGATCGGCACCTACCTGAAGAGACACGCCACTCGCGTCGAGTGGCGCGGGGACGGTGCTGACAACTTTCGAGAGTGGGCCAGTTATTTCGCTCTGGAGGTGACGCGCTTGGGGCAGTTCACCGGCGCCGTTGGTAGTCACATGATCAATGCGGGCCAAGCGCTAACGGAGGCAAAGGCGTCCGTACCTAAGCCCGTTGATGCGGAAAAGGCGCATGGGGACCCCGATGCCGACAAGGCACACATCGCTGACGGGACCATCAAGCTTCAGCAGGCCATACACCAGATGGAGCGACTTTCCTCTTACTACAGGGCGGCCAAGGAGGACCTTGAGGCCGAGCGTGAGCCTGAGTTCAAGCCGTTGCCGTCCAAAGACCCGGTCGATCTACCAGAGAGAGCAATTTGGCCCAATGCGACTTCACCGACCACGTCCGCACCTCGCGTGGAGCTGAACGGCCGTCCGGAGTCTGCTTCGGTGCATGGTCCGAACGGAAATGCCAGCATTCCTGTTGTGCATGGTGTGGACCCCGGCGGAGGCCCAAGTCGCCGCGTAGGCATGGATATCGATGCGGTTGACGGCTTGCCACATGCTGTCCGCGACTCTCCGCAGTACGTTCCCCCATCCACGGAGCCGACGGGGCCTTCGGCGCAACCGTTCCCCATGGCGCCTGCCCGAACGGCTCCTGTCGGACGGCACCGTGGACCGAGCCTTCCAGAACTGGAACGCACGTCCGCCTCCCGTATGCCTGACGCTGGTTCCACCGGGCCGGTGCAACCGATCGTGCGAGCGTCGAAGCAGACGCCCAGTACACCAGGGGTTTCGGGTGGCTACCTGCATAATCCCAATGGCTCGCTTGGGCAATCTCGATTACCACGAGGGCTAGTTATGGGAGAAGAGCGCGCCCCTCTGGCAAGGGGAGCTATGACCGGTAGCCCCTCGGGGGCGGGCGGAGCGCCTACTGCGGGTGGTATACCGGGGAATAGACGGAGCTACGAGCCCGGCAGCCCTAGTGGCGGCCCGCAGGCACGCGGCTCGGAGACTCCATCGGCAGCGCATCTTCAGCGAGGAGTGGTTGCTGGGGAGGAGCGGGGCGCGTCGGCGCTGACCAGAGGGCCAATCTCGGGAGCAGCGGGCGGCATTCCCGCAGGGCCCCCGGGCGGCATGAGAGGGCCCGATGGCGGGAGAAGGGGGCAGGGGCTGGCGATCGAGCCGGGAGGCACGGTCGCAGACCGCCGCACGGGCTCACCGAGCCGCGCTGACTTCACGCCTGGCGGAGCTGGGTTGGTTCGGGGGTCAACCATCGCGCCGGCGACACGACAGCGCGCTCAGCGGCCTCCTCAGCCGACTCGACTCGAGCGAACTGACGAAGGTGATGTGTGGCCCCTGGGGCGTGACACTGTCCCTCCAGTCGTCGAGTAGCCGTCCTCTGCTGCGTTACCGGGAGAAATAAGAGCGAATGCCTTTTGCGTTGAGTCATTGGCGACGATGCCTGATCCACATGCTCGTATTCTTGGGAGTTGGATCAGTCTGGATAGCAGCTCCCGTGTCGGCTGAGGATTTCCGCAGCCGCCAGTGGCACCTGGATGCCATGAGTGCCGAAGAGTTATGGGGCGTCAGCACAGGGAAGGGCGTGATCATTGCAGTAATTGATTCGGGTGTTGACCCTGTCCCTGAGTTGCAGGGCTCAGTCGTGGACGAGAAAAATTTCGCTGGTGAGCGACCACTGAGAGGGAACGTTGGGCGTGGCCATGGAACGGAGATGGCTTCCTTAATTGCTGGTACGGGACGTTCGGGGGGTGTTAAAGGGCTGGCCCCTGATGCCAAGATCATGTCCCTGAAAACCGGCTACGCTGATCTGACGATAGGTGCGCCCACTGATGTTTGGATCCAGGCTATTGAATATGCTGTGGACCATGGCGCACGTATCATCAACATGTCGCAGACGGCAACGGGTCTGAATGACGCACGGATGAGAAGTTTGCAGGCGGCTGTTGACTATGCTCGAAACAAGGGCGTGCTGGTTTTTGCCGGGTCGGGAAATGATGGAAAGGATGGCAGCCCTGTTGGGTATCCATCGAGCTACCCCGGAGTCGTAGGCGTAGCCGCAGTAGACCAGTCCGGAAAGGTAGCGGACTTCTCCACGTACGGCCCGCAGGTGAAGTTGGCCGCTCCTGGGGTGGGGATTCCGGGTAGATGTAAGAACGGGCAAGGGTTCTGCGCGCAGGACGGCACCAGTCATGCCACCGCCCTAGCCTCCGCCTCCGCCGCTCTCATCTGGTCCAAGCACCCCACCTGGACGAACAACCAGGTTCTTCGGGTGATGATGCAGACGGCGAGCAAGCCGGAGGGCAAGGTGCCCAGCAAGTACATCGGTTACGGCATTATTCGTCCGGGGCAGGTCCTGATCGACGGTAAGGGCGATCCGGGCGACCCCGACGTCAATCCGCTGTTGCCGAATAAGAAGCAGGCGGAGCCGTCGCGCCAGCCGTCCTCCGAGCCTTCCGCCTCGTCGCCGGGCATAGGTAAGAATTCCGACTCCGAAGACGCTCGACGTGCTGCCGAAGGCCTCGCGTCCAGCGGGGGCGAGGGCGGGGGGCCCAGCCGTCTGTGGCCGGTGTTGGGCGCGGGCGCCGGTGTGGTGGCCATCGGGGCGGCGGTCTTTTTTCTGCGGCGGCGTACCTCTCGATCGAGCCCGTAGTGACGAACCAGAGTGACGGACAAGTTCGTAGTGCCGGATAAGCGCTCGTGACCGGCATGTATGTAGTGACGGGCGAGTACGTAATGACCGACCACCGCCAGCAGCAGTACGGACAACGGAGGGAAGCACGCAATGGCCGGAAATCTGAAGGTAACCGAGGCTGAACTCACGCAACTGATCAATGACCTGGACCTGATGGAGGGCTCCCTGGAGAATAAGATCCGGGCATTGAACGGCGTGGTGGACCGGATTGAGAGCGGGTGGAAGGGCTCTGCCGCCGGGGCTTACAACCAGCTTCAGAGCGGCGTCAACCTGCATGCCCGAAAGATTCGGGAATTGCTTGTGCTCATCGAGCAGGCGATGAAGATGAGCCGTGACGGCTTCTCGCAGCAGGAATTGGACCAACTACAGAAGTTCAAGAACATGCAGGGCGACGGTGGCGGCGGCGGCCAGAGCCGCATCCTCGACATGGCCTGACGGCCGAAACCCCCTCTGACTCAAGGAGAGTCGATGTCACTTCTCGTTACGTACGAAACCGTGACCACGGCCGCCAATGACGTCCGTACGACCGCGAACACGCTGAAGACCGAACTCGATGAACTGCACCGACGTGTAGAGCAGGTCGTTGCGACATGGGAGGGTGACGCACAGATCGCCTTCCATGAGACTCAGACGCAGTGGAACACCTCGGTCAATGAACTGACCAACACGCTGCAGCAGATCGCGCGGGCCCTGGATGACGCGACGGACGGATACCGCGCCACGGACAAGGCCGCCGCGTCCCAGTTCCGTATGTAGGGCTTGCTGAATACGTACGCCCTCCGGGCCAGAGCGGTGCAAATCAGCCGCACGGTTGGAGCGCGCGACGCGTCATTTGCGGGGCGGATCGATTACCTGATCCGCCCCGCATTGTCGTGTGCCTGTGCCTGTGCCTGTGCCTGTGCCTGCGAGTGTGCTGACTTGCCTCGGCGCCCCCTCGGACCCGTACCTGGACGCCGGGCCTGGGATGATCCGTGCTCGAACTGCCCGTCAGTTCTCCGGCAGCCACCCCAGTTGCACCAGCGGAGTGCCGCGGCGGCGGGTGACGAAGACGGCCCTCCCGGGGGGCAGCGGCCGAGGTCGTACCGTGCCCAGGACTTCGCCTTCGCCGCGGTCGCCCGAGAGGACGACCCCCTGCGCACCGAGTTCCTTGGCGCGCTGCATGAAGGGCTCGAAGGATGAGCGGGACGCACCCGCCGAGTTGCGGGCGACGATGAAGCGGACGCCGACGTCCCGGGCGAAGGGAAGGTTTTCCATGAGTACGGCAAGGGGATTGTCACCGCTGGAGACGAGTTCGTAGTCGTCGATCAAAACGAACAGCTGCGGGCCCGACCACCAACTGCGGTCCCGCAGTTGCTGAGGGGTGACATCGGGCCGTGGCGCCCGCCTTTCCATCACGGTGTTGACGGCATTCATATGCGTCAGTAGCGAGGGAGCGGTCGGCGCGTACTCCAGCAGGTATTCCGAGGGAATGGCCTCCAGCAGCGAGCGTCGATAGTCGCCTACGACGATCTGTGCCTCGTCTTCCCTGTACCGCTCCGTGATCTGCTTCGCGATCAGGCGGAGCAGCGCCGTCTTTCCGGATTCGCTCTCGCCGAAGATGAGGAAGAACGGGTCGGTCTCGAAATCGACGTACACCGGCTCCAAGTTGGTCTCGTCGATGCCGATGGCGATGCCGCGCTGGGGGAACTCGAAGCCTTTGGGGAGACGGTCAGAGGAGAGCCGGCGGGGGAGGAGACGGACCGCTGGAGCGTGTGGGCCCGGCCAGTGTGTGGTGACGGCGCGGACCAGGGACGAGGTGGCGTCGGAGATGCCATCCGGGTCGCTGGCCGAGTCCATACGCGGCTGGGCCGCCATAAAGTGCAGCTTTTCTGGCACCTGGCCGCGGCCTGGGACGCCGGCCGGAACGTTGGCGGCGACCTTGCGGTCGAACTCGGAGTCCAGAGAGTCACCGAGGCGGAGCTCTAGGCGGCCCAGCAGTTGGTCCTTGAGGTTGGCCCGCAATTCCATGTAGCGCGACGCGGTGATCACGACGTGGATGCCGTAGCCAAGGCCTCGGGCCGCGATGTCGGTCACGATGAGCTCCAGCATCTCGTACTCCTGCTTGAACGACCCCCAGCCGTCAATCAGCAAGAACACATCACCCCACGACTGGTCGGGGAGTTGCCCCGCGGCGCGTTGGCGGCGATAGGAGGTGATGCTGTCGATGCCGTTCGCGCGAAAGTGCTCCTCGCGGCGCGCGAGGACGCCGGCGACCTCAGCGACCGTACGCCGCACCCGCTCCGGGTCCAGGCGTGAGGCGACGCCGCCCACATGGGGCAGGTCAGTGAGGGCCGACATGCCGCCGCCGCCGAAGTCGAGCCCGTAGAACTGCACCTCCCGCGGAGTGTGCGTGAGCGCGAACGAGGCAATCAGGGTCCGCAGAAGCGTGGACTTGCCCGACTGCGGGCCTCCCACCACCAGCATGTGCCCCGCGGCGCCGGAGAAGTCGCGGTACAGCACCTCGCGGCGCTGTTCGAAGGGCTTGTCGATGAGACCGAGCGGGGCGACGAGGCCACCGAGACGCGTGTAGTCAACGGCATGCAGGCCACGTTCGGGGGAGGTCGATAGCCGTGGCAGCAACTGGTCCAGAGTCGGCGCATCCTCCAACGGCGGCAGCCACACCTGGTGGGCCGGCTGGCCCTGGCCCTCCAGACGGCGTACGACCACATCGAGCACCGTGTCGGCCTGTGGGTCATCCCCCGTACGGGGCACCGTGAGCGTTCGTGGGTCCGGTAGGCCGTACACAACCGGCACCGGCGCCGCCGTGAACAGCGCGGGGCGGCGCTCGATGGGCAGCGACCCGCCGGGGGAGGCCGTCACGCCAGTGCGGTACACACCGGACACGTACGCCGCCTTGAAGCGGGTCATCTGCTCCGTACCGAACTTCACATAGCCCGAGCCGGGGATGGACGGCAGGTGGTACGCGTCCGGCACGCCCAGCGCCGTACGAGACTCGGCTGCCGAAAACGTCCGCAATCCGATGCGGTACGACAGATAGGTGTCCAGACCCCGCAGTCGGCCCTCCTCCAAGCGCTGCGAGGCCAACAGTAGATGCACGCCGAGGGACCGGCCGATGCGGCCGATCTGGATGAACATGTCGATGAAGTCCGGCTTGGCGGAAAGCAGTTCGCTGAACTCGTCGATGACCAGGACCAGCGATGCCAGCGGCTCCAGCGCGGCGCCCGCCGCGCGTGCCTTCTCGTAGTCGTGGAGGTTGGCGAAGTTGCCGGCGGAGCGCAGCAGCTCCTGTCGGCGCTGCAACTCGCCACGGATTGAGTCACCCATCCGGTCCACCAACGTGAGGTCATCCGCCAAGTTGGTGATCACCGCCGATACGTGCGGCATACGGGACATGCCGGTGAAGGTGGCGCCGCCCTTGAAGTCCGCCAGCACGAAGTTGAGCGTCTCGGACGAATGCGTCACCGCGAGCCCCAGCACCAGCGTGCGCAGCAGCTCCGACTTGCCCGAACCGGTCGCCCCCACACACAGTCCGTGTGGCCCCATCCCCTCCTGCGCGGCCTCTTTCAAGTCGAGCATCACCGGCTGGCCGTCCTCGCCCACACCGATCGGCACCCGCAGTCGCTCCGACTGCGTACGCGAGCGCCAGGTGCGCGTGACATCGATCGCAGCCGCGTCACCGAGTCCCAGCAGGTCCGTGAAGTCCAGGTTGGCCAGCAGCGGCTCATCGTCGTCCCCGCCGCCCACCCGCAGCGGCGCGAGCTGACGCGCCAACGCCTCCGCCGCCTCCAAGGACAGCGCATCCGGCGACCCCTCATATCGGACGCCCGCCCCGGAGTCCAGGCTCAGTCGGCCTGGGCGCACGTCCACCGACAGGCCGCCGCGCAATGCGTCCAACTCGCCAGATACCACCTCAACGATGGTGACACCCTGGAGGCCCTCGGGCGCAGCGAACACCGAATCAGGCGGCACCATGCCGCCGTCCAGCACGATCACCAGGTGCGGCTGGTCGAGCAGCGGCTGGCCGTCGCGCTGGAACCTGGGCCGCCCGTCGAGCCGCCTGCCGACGAGCTCCTCCAACTCACCGAGATCGTCCCCGAACAGCCGCTTCGTACCCGCTCCATCCACCGACCCCGGCAACTGCGCGTGCGGCAACCACTTCGTCCAGTCCCAACGCGGCACAGCATCCGGCGATGCCACGACCGCGACCAGCAGGTCTTCCGGCGAGTGCAGCGCCACCAGCTGCGCCACCAGGGCCCGCGCCAGGTCGTGCGCCGACCGCGACTCACCTGAGATGGTCAGGTGGTAGAAGCGGCGCAGCGAGATGGCCATCGGCAACCCGTCCTGGGCGCCGTGCACCGCCACGAATCGCTGCATGGCGCCGGCCGACAGCGGCTCCAGCTCATCGATCGGCGCCGTGTCGGGCGCCACCAAAGGCGTGGCGAGCTGCTGTGTGCCGAGCCCGACCCGCACCTGCCCGAAGTCTGCGTCGCTGACCCGCCGTTCCCACACCCGGCTCGCGGCGTCCCCGGACGGGCGCGCGCAGCCCTCCGCCACCAGGGACCACAACTGGTCCGGAGCGGGGTGCAGGTAAAACTGGGCGTCGCGCTGGGCCCGCGCGGTGCGCCGGATGTGGCGGCGTGTCTGTGCGAGGTACTTCAGGTAGTCCCGGCGGACATCCGCCAACTGGCCCTGCGTGCCCCTGCGGTAGCGCACGATCTGGGCGATCACCATGCCCACCGTGGACACCAGCATCAGCGCGCCCATGATCCGCATGAATGGCGGCGCACCCGGCATGAAGAAGAACACCACCGAAGAGCCCATGCCGAGCATCGGCAGGAGCTGCATCAACACGCCCTCCTGCTGCCCACGGGGCAGCTCGGGGGGTGGTTCAAGCCGCAGCTCGTCCGATGGCACCTCGGCAGGCAACGCCCGCGGCGGACGCTTGACGACGATCTGACTCACCGGTGCACCAATCCCCGTGTTGCGGCGACGACTTCGGGAAATTTCGGGCCGAAATACCCGCAGCGCCAACCTCTCACCTCGTATGCGTGATCCTACTGACACGCTCTGACACCGAGGTAGGTAGGGTGACCGGCGCGCACCCGTCACACAGGCGCCAAACAGAGGGGCACCCTGGTGAGTTCGACCGCAACGACCGGCTTCAGCCGTGTCACCGTCGTTGCTCCCGACAGTCGTATCGACGTCGCTCTGCCCGACGACATCGCGGTCGCCGACGTCTATCCCGAAATTCTTCGGCTGACCGGCCAGACCCAACCCCCGGGCACGCCCACCGGCTACCACTTGCTACGGCGCGACGGCACCGTCCTCGATGGCGCACGCACGCTGGCGGCGCAACGCGTGCTGGACGGTGAACTGCTCAGCCTGCGCCCGTTCGCCGACTCCCTCCCGCCCACCGTCTTCGATGACGTATCCGATGCCGTGGCGACCGCTGTCACGCGCGATCGGCACCTGTGGCGCGAGGACATGCTGCGCGGCGCGGGCCTGGTCGGCGGAATGCTGCTGCTCGTCCTGATGAGCTTCGTGCTCTGGTACGCGGACCCCGACCGGCACGCCATGCACGGCCTGCCCGGCATCGTCGCCGGCGTGGCCGCGGTGCTGCTGACGGCGCTCGCCGGGGTGCGAGCCCGGGTGTATGACGATCGCGCGTCGGCCGTCGCGCTGGGGCTTGGCGCCATGCCGCACCTACTGATCGCCGGCTCCGGGATCATCGCGGCGGACCGCGGTGCGGGGCCGGGGCGGCTACAGTTCCTGCTCGGTTGCGTCTGCGTCCTCGTGGCCTCTGTGGTGCTCGTGGCGCTCACACCCAACGGAGATGCGCCGTTCGTCGCCGCCGCCTTCGCCGCGACCATCGGGACGCTCGCCACGTTCTGCGCCATCCTCGCCGACGCGAGTGCCACCGACGCCGCCGCAGTCTGTTTGCCCGTAGCGATCGGCACCCTGGCTTTCTTGCCTGGGCTCTCCACCCGCTTCGCGCGGCTGCCGATCGGCTACGCCTCGCCGTACAGCGCGACCAGCATTGACTTCGACGCCGACCCTGACGACCCGCCCGCACCCGACCCGGTCGATGCCGAACGCATCGCCGCCCAGGCGCGGCGCGGTCACGAGATGCTGCTCGGTTTGGTCGGTGGTTGCAGCGTGGTCGTCATCGGGGCGGCGGGGGTACTGGGTTTCTCGGAGGCGGTATGGGGCCAGGTGCTCGCCCTGGTTGCTGGCCTGGCGATGCTGCTGCGGGCCAGGCTCTTTCGGTACACCTCGCAGGTCGCCTGTGTCCTTGTGGCCGGTGTCGGCGCCATCGGCCTGCTGGTGCTCGGGCTCGCGTTGCACGCCCCCGACCATCTCCAACAGGAGCTGCTGCGCGGCGACCGAACCGGCATGGACGTACGCACCGTCTGGCTCGCAGGCGCCATCGCCGCCGGAGTCGCGCTGATCGTCGCACTCGGACTGATCATCCCGAAGAGGGGGCTGACGCCCTTCTGGGGCCGCGTCTCGGACCTGGCGGAAGGGGCGCTGCTGCTGTCGTTGGTGCCGCTGTGCCTGGCCGTACTCGATGTCTACGCATCGGCACGGAGCATGACGAGTGGGTAGCCGCCGGCGCTGAGGCGCGAGTCTCGCGCGATCTGCGCGGGGGTACGGAGCGGGGGTACGGAGCTGGGGTGCCCGGGGCTGGCGAGGCCGGGCGCCGATGGACACGGCGGGTGTCACTTGATGCTGGCGCGGCCTGGCGCGACCAACCCCGTACGGGCCCCGCACGGCGAGACGGCCCACGCGGCCTCGTGCCCCGTGCCCCGTGCCCCAGCTCCCCGTGCTCCGTCGCTTCGTGTGGTCATCCCCCTCGTGGGTCGTGTGGGCGCCCCGTACTCATGCGGTGGGGCTCCGTGCTCCGTATGGGGGCGCCGTGCCCGTCACTCCGTACGCCCCGTGCCTCGTGCCTCGTGCGGCGGGAGGCTTCGCAGGACCCGCCGACGCCGCCCCGTAGCCCCGTTAGGGCGCTCCGTGCCCCATGGCCCCGTGCCGGCGCGGCCCCGTGTAGCGCTCTGCGCTCCGTGCCCGACGCCGCCCCGTGCTCCGTGCCCGACGCCGCTCCGTAACTCCGTGCAGCGCTCCGTGCCCCGTGCTCCGTGCTCCGTGCCCCGTGCCCCGTCGCTCCATACGCTCATCCCACCACCCCGACTACACGCCACCCCCGCAACCACTCCACATCACTCCACGCACACCACCCCACCCCGACTGCACCCCACCCCGTCCCACCCCCACACTGACCCGCCCAGCCCCAGCCCAGCCCCCGGTCAGCCCTCTCCCGAGTGGCTGGTACGCTGTGTGACGGCCGTGTGTGTACGCGTTTCCGGAGGATCTGGAGACTGCGCCCAGCGGACCCCGCTTTCCGAGTCATGGAAGCTCTCCCGCGAATGAGACCGGGGGCACTCGGTGGCCGAAATAAGAGATTCCTTAAGGAGTACGCGTGTCGCTCGACGCCGCAACGAAGAAGCAGATCATGACCGAGTTTGCCACCAAGGAGGGTGACACCGGCTCCCCCGAGGTTCAGGTCGCCATGCTCTCGCGTCGCATCTCGGACTTGACCGAGCACCTGAAGACGCACAAGCACGACCACCACTCCCGCCGTGGCCTCCTGCTCCTGGTCGGCCAGCGTCGCCGCCTGCTGCAGTACCTGGCGAAGAAGGACATCACGCGTTTCCGTGCACTCGTCGAGCGCCTCGGCATCCGCCGCGGTGCGGCGGGCGCCAAGTAACACGCCGTGGAGGGAGCGGTTCCCAACGATGGGAGCCGCTCCTTTGCCGTACGGCCACGCGACCGCACATCCGTACGGCTATACGTCCGCACGGTTGGGCCTCAGCCGGTTACGCCGGCTACGCGGTTGGCGCCCGCCGCTCACGCGTCGGGCGGGCACCTCAGCCGTACGGCACATCGCACGCATATGCGTATCCGTACCGCATGCGCACCCCTACCGCCCCCGCGCCTGTACCCAGCCCACACCGCTCGCCACGCGGTCGGGCGGCTGGCCGCGGCGGGCAGCACACGCCCCACACCGACACCCCGCAGACCGGGTGGCCACGAGGCCGCAGCCGGCCCGCGCGGCAGCCGGAGCACAACACCATGGCGCCTTGGACAGACGTCTCAGCCATCGTGGCGAAGGCTGAAGGTTTGTAGTCTGGTCCCATAACGCCATAACGAACGAGGGGGAGCGCCCTCTTCCCGCCGAATCGAGGCCGCAGGCGCCGGTCCTCGGTAGTGGCTCCCGGAGCTGGCAATTCCGGTAGCTTCGATCGAAGACCGGCCCGGCCGCCGGAGCCTGGCGGCACCGAGCGCTCCTCCACCACCGTCCCCGTCACACGGACGAGGGACGCAGACGAGGAGTTTTTTCTGGTGGAGAACGAGACCCACTACGCCGAGGCCGTCATCGACAACGGCAGCTTCGGCACCCGCACCATCCGCTTCGAGACGGGCCGGTTGGCCCGTCAGGCCGCCGGTTCCGCGGTGGCCTACCTGGACGACGACACCATGGTGCTGTCGGCCACCACGGCTTCCAAGAACCCGAAGGACCAGCTCGACTTCTTCCCACTGACGGTGGATGTCGAAGAGCGGATGTACTCAGCCGGCAAGATTCCCGGCTCCTTCTTCCGCCGTGAGGGCCGGCCGTCCGAGGACGCGATCCTCACCTGCCGCCTGATCGACCGCCCGCTGCGCCCGTCCTTCAAGAAGGGCCTGCGGAACGAGATTCAGATCGTTGAGACGATCATGGCGCTCAACCCCGACCACCTCTACGACGTGGTCGCCATCAACGCTGCTTCCTGCTCCACGCAGCTCGCTGGCCTGCCCTTCTCCGGCCCGATCGGCGGCACCCGAGTCGCGCTGATCAACGGCCAGTGGGTCGGCTTCCCGACCCACACCGAGCTGGAGAACGCCGTCTTCGACATGGTCGTCGCCGGTCGGGTCCTGGCGGACGGTGACGTCGCGATCATGATGGTCGAGGCCGAGGCCACCGAGAAGACCATCCAACTCGTCAAGGACGGCGCCGAGGCCCCCACCGAGGAGGTCGTGGCTGCCGGTCTTGAGGCTGCCAAGCCCTTCATCAAGGCCCTGTGCCGGGCGCAGGCGGAGTTGGCCTCCAAGGCGGCGAAGCCGACCGGTGATTTCCCGGTCTTCCTCGACTACCAGGACGACGTCCTGGAGGCGCTGTCCGAGGCCGTGCGCGGCGATCTGACCAAGGCGCTGACCATCGCGGGCAAGCAGGAGCGCGAGAGCGAGCTCGACCGCGTGAAGGCGGTGGCCGCCGAGAAGCTGCTGCCGCGCTTCGAGGGCCGCGAGAAGGAGATCTCCGCCGCGTACCGTTCGCTGACCAAGACCTTGGTCCGCGAGCGCGTGATCAAGGAGAAGAAGCGGATCGACGGCCGTGGCGTGACGGACATTCGTACGCTGGCCGCCGAGGTCGAGGCGATCCCGCGGGTGCACGGTTCGGCGCTGTTCGAGCGCGGCGAGACCCAGATCCTGGGTGTCACCACGCTGAACATGCTCCGCATGGAGCAGCAGCTCGACACGCTGTCCCCGGTGACGCGCAAGCGCTACATGCACAACTACAACTTCCCGCCGTACTCCACCGGTGAGACCGGTCGCGTGGGTTCGCCCAAGCGCCGCGAGATCGGCCACGGTGCGCTCGCCGAGCGTGCGCTGACGCCGGTGCTGCCGACGCGCGAGGAGTTCCCCTACGCGATCCGCCAGGTCTCCGAGGCGCTGAGCTCCAACGGCTCGACCTCGATGGGCTCGGTCTGTGCCTCCACGATGTCGCTGCTGAACGCCGGTGTGCCGCTCAAGGCCCCGGTCGCCGGCATCGCCATGGGTCTGATCTCGCAGGAGATCGACGGCGAGACGCACTACGTCACCCTCACCGACATCCTCGGTGCGGAAGACGCCTTCGGTGACATGGACTTCAAGGTCGCGGGCACCAAGACCTTCGTCACCGCGCTTCAGCTCGACACCAAGCTCGACGGCATCCCCGCCTCGGTGCTGGCCGCCGCGCTCAAGCAGGCTCGGGACGCCCGGCTGCACATCCTCGATGTGATGAACGAGGCCATCGACGTCCCGGACGAGATGTCCCCGAACGCGCCGCGGATCATCACGGTGAAGATTCCGGTGGACAAGATCGGTGAGGTCATCGGCCCCAAGGGCAAGATGATCAACCAGATCCAGGAGGACACCGGCGCCGACATCACGATCGAGGACGACGGCACCATCTACATCGGTGCCGCCGACGGCCCGGCCGCCGAGGCCGCCCGCGCCACGATCAACGGCATCGCCAACCCGACTATGCCGGAGGTCGGCGAGCGCTACCTGGGTACGGTCGTCAAGACCACCACCTTCGGCGCGTTCGTGTCCCTGCTCCCGGGCAAGGACGGCCTGCTGCACATCTCGCAGATCCGCAAGCTCGCCGGTGGCAAGCGCGTGGAGAACGTCGAGGACGTGCTCGCGGTCGGCTCGAAGGTCCAGGTCGAGATCGCCGAGATCGACCAGCGCGGCAAGCTCTCCCTGATCCCCGTGATCGAGGGCGAGGAAGGCGACGACCAGAAGGACGAAGCCGCCCAGTGATGTCCCGTGCGCACCGCGCGACGGCCCGCCCCTCCAACGAGGGGCGGGCCGTCGCCCGTACCCGGTCCACGACCAAGACGCTCCTCAAGGGTGAGAACGGCATCGGTACGGTCCGCCGCACCACCCTCCCCGGGGGGCTGCGCGTGGTCACCGAGACCCTTCCGTCCGTCCGGTCGGCGACATTCGGCATCTGGGCGCACGTCGGCTCCCGCGACGAGACGCCGGCACTCGGTGGCGCCACCCACTACCTGGAGCACCTGCTCTTCAAGGGCACTGAGCGGCGTAGCGCGCTCGACATCTCCGCCGCGATCGACGCGGTCGGTGGCGAGATGAACGCCTTCACGGCCAAGGAGTACACCTGTTACTACGCGCGGGTGCTCGACACCAACCTGCCGTTGGCCATCGACGTGGTCTGCGACATGTTGACCAGCTCGCTGATCGAACCTGCGGATGTGGAATCCGAGCGCGGCGTCATCCTCGAAGAGATTGCGATGACGGAGGACGATCCCGGCGACTGCGTTCACGACTTGTTCGCAGAGACGATGTTCGGCGACACCCCGCTGGGCCGCCCCGTTCTCGGCACCGTGGACACGGTCAACGCCCTGACCGCCGATCGCGTTCGGCGCTTCTACCGCAAGCACTATGACCCCACCCACCTGGTGGTCGCCGCCGCGGGCAACGTGGACCACGCCCGCGTCGTACGCCAGGTCCGTGCGGCCTTCGATCGGGCCGGGGCACTGGAGCGGACGGACACGGAGCCGGTGTCGCCGCGCGGCGGCAGCAGGACGATCCGCACCGCTGGCCGCGTTGATCTGGTGGCCCGCAAGACCGAGCAGGCGCACATCGTGCTCGGCATGCCCGGCATCGCCCGCACCGACGACCGGCGGTGGGCGCTGGGCGTGCTGAACACGGCGCTCGGCGGCGGCATGAGTTCGCGGCTGTTCCAGGAGGTGCGGGAGAAGCGCGGACTGGCGTACAGCGTGTACTCGTACACCTCTGGCTTCGCCGACTGCGGCCTGTTCGGGGTGTACGCGGGCTGCCGCCCGAGCCAGGTGCACGATGTGCTGCAAATCTGCCGCGACGAGCTCGACCAGGTCGCGGAGAACGGGCTGAGCGACGAGGAGCTGCGGCGGGCCATCGGCCAACTCTCCGGCTCCACGGTGCTGGGCCTGGAGGACACCGGCGCGCTGATGAACCGCATCGGCAAGAGCGAGCTGTGCTGGGGCGACCAGATGTCCGTCGATGAGATGCTGCGGCAGATTGCGGCCGTCACCGCGGACGACGTACGCGAGATCGCCCGTACGGTCTTGGGGCAGCGGCCCTCGCTTGCGGTCATCGGCCCGCTGAAGGACAAGCAGGTGGGCCGGCTGGACGAGGCGGTCGCCTGACCGAGCGCCCTGCTGACCTGCCGCCTTGCAGCGCTACGGCATCGCCGCGCCGTGTCCCGTCCTGTCCGTTCGGTCACGCTGCACGGCCCCGCCCCGTACGACCCCGCTCCGCGTGGGGCGGGGTCGCCGCGCGACATCAGGTCGGCGGCATGATTGTCGCTGTGTCCAGACGGTCCAGACCGGGCAAGCGGCAGCAAGCGGCACCGTACGGGGCGGGCAGCCGGTCGCTCCGTGCCCCGTGCCCCGTGCTCCGTGCCCCGTGCCCCGTGCCCCGAGCACCATTGCCCCGGCCCGCCCCGTCCGTCGGGGCACGCCGGCAGTGTCGTCCCACCGGTCCGACTCCTCCCGTCCCACCCGCTAGAGCGAAGGAAAGCCAAAGACGATGAGCAAGCTGCGCGTAGCCGTGATCGGAGCCGGGGGCCGCATCGGGTCCGAGGCGGTACGGGCCGTGCAGGCGGCCGATGATCTGGAACTCGTCGCCACACTGGGGCGGGGCGACCGCTTGGAGACGCTGACCGAGGCGGGCGCTCAGGTCGCCGTCGAGCTGACCCACCCAGACGCCGTCCTGGGCAACCTGGAGTTCTGTGTCCGCAACGGTATCCACGGCGTTGTCGGGACCACTGGTTGGAGCGAGGAACGCCTGGCGCGCCTGGGGGAGTGGCTGGACGCCGCCCCCAGTACCGGCGTGTTGATCGCGCCGAACTTCTCCATCGGAGCTGTACTCACCATGCGGTTCGCTCAGCAGGCGGCCCGCTTCTTTGAGTCGGTCGAGGTCATCGAACTGCACCACCCGAACAAGGCGGATGCCCCGTCCGGCACCGCGACTCGTACCGCGCAGCTCATCGCTGCGGCGCGACAGCAGGCGGGCAGCGCCCCGCAGCCGGACGCGACCAGCACCGCCCTGGACGGGGCACGGGGCGCCGATGTGGACGGCGTTCCGGTGCACTCCGTACGGCTACGTGGGCTGCTCGCCCACCAGGAGGTCCTGCTCGGCGGCGCGGGTGAGACCCTGACCATCCGACACGACTCCCTCCACCACAGTTCGTTTATGCCGGGCATCCTGCTCGGTGTGCGGCGCGTGGTGACGACTCCGGGCCTGACCTTCGGGCTGGAACACTTCCTGGATCTGGACTGAGAACAGTGCGCGCAAAGATCACTTACTTCGCCCTCGCGGCGGTTCTGGTCGTCTACTTCGTGCTGGTCGGCAGCCGCGGCGTGCTGCTGATCCAGCAGGGCACCGCGTTGACCATCGGGTTCGGCGCGGGCGTACTCGTGCTGCCGTTCATCGGCGCCTGGTTCCTGTGGCAGAGCACGAAGTTCGCCCGCGCGGCCAACCGGCTGGCCCGCAAGCTGGAGACCGAGGGCGCGCTGCCTGTCGACAATCTGGCCCGCACGCCCGGCGGCCGGATCATCCGCGACGCGGCGGACGCGGTCTTCGAGGAGCGCCGTGCGGAAGCGGAGGCGGCGCCGGACGACTGGCGCACCTGGTTCCGGCTGGCAGTCGCGTACCACGACGCCCGCGACACACCTCGGGCCCGCAAGGCGATGCAGCGCGCCATCAATCTGCACGATGGGCAGCCGGTACGGAGCTGAGCCGGGCCCGCACGCGGAACTAGGCAGCCCGCTAGGGCTACGGGGCCGCGGCGCCGTTACGCGTGTTCCGCCGCCCACGCCTCGATCACGTCGGCCGCCCGCTCAAAGGCCGTGCCACGGCCGAGGAAGTCGCTGTTGTGGTCGGTGATCACCGTGCGCAGCACATCGCCCCGCGCCGTGGTGATGACCAGAGCCTGTCCCTGCACGGTACGCGGCAGGCCGAGGAGCTTCACCGGCTGTTGCCTGGTCCGTATGCTCGCGACCTGCGGCCAGCTCAATGTCACGGTGCTCATCAGGCCGATCTGCCGCAGCCCGTGTTGGCTCACCCATACGCCCATCCGTAGCAGCCGCACCGCGATGGCGATCATGATCGCGGCGATGACAGCGCACCCCCCGGCGCCCGCCATCGAGCCCGCCATGGCGATGACCATGGACGACAGCAGTACGAACGAAGCCAGCAGCAGGAGCACCGCGGCGAGCCCGACCCGCCAGGGACCCGGCCGGTACGGACGGCGCCACTGCTCACGGTCTTGGCCCTCGTGGGGCAGCGGCGAGAAGCCGGCCGCGGCCTCGTCGAACTCGCGGTCGGCAGTCAGAAAGGTCAAAGGCACGGCGCGTCCTCACTCACCAGCACACTCGGCTGTGCGGGGTGAGGCTACCGTCAGTGCCCCTCGGCCGCCTCCGAGCGCGGAACCTGATGAGTCGAATGCGACTCCGCACCCAGCGAGGGCATCCCGAACAGCAGCGCGCCCACGAAACCCGCGGCAACGGTCAGCCCGATCAGCGTCCGCCCCGCTATCTGGCCCCGTGTGGACGGCTCCTTCGGTGGTGGCGCCACATTGCTACGGAAGTGGTCGGCCTCCGCGACAAAGGCGAACGGCACGGACTCTCGCCGTCGGAACATACGGACGCTCTCCTCAAGGTCTCGGGGCCGGCACACCAGATGTTGAGCTATCGGGGCCATCTGTACGGGGAACGTCTGAGCGCTTCCACGCGTGCCCGTTTTCAGCTACTTGGAGGAGAAAATATCAACTATCACGTCAGACTCCGCCATCAGGGTCCGTTTTGTCGGGCAAGACTCCTGAAGGACGTGTGCGTCGGGACTGTCGGTGGGGGCCCGTAAGCTGGGCGCCGCCCAGAGCGATGCAAGTGGAAGGACCCTCAGTGACCGACAACCCCGCAGAGAGCGCCACGGCGAGTTTCCGCAGTGACATGACCGTCGAGCTGGTCAAGCACAGCGCTGCCGACTCTGATGTGCTGTGGGCCGCCAGGGTCTCCACGGCGGGCGAACAGTCCTTGGAAGAGCTCACCAAGGACCCCGAGCGCTCCAAGGGCTTGATCAATTACCTGATGCGGGACCGGCACGGCAGCCCCTTCGAGCACAACTCGATGACCTTCTTCATCAGCGCCCCGATCTTCGTCTTCCGGGAATTCATGCGGCACCGCGTCGGCTGGTCGTACAACGAAGAGTCCGGCCGCTACCGGGAGCTGCAACCGGTCTTTTACGTCCCGGCCGAGTCCCGCAAGCTCGTACAGCAGGGTCGCCCCGGCAAATACCGGTTCGTCGAGGGCACCCAGGCCCAGCAGGAGCTCACGGGCAAGGTCATGGAGGACGCGTACGTCCACGCGTACGAGGCGTACCAGGAGATGCTGGATGCCGGTGTCGCCCGCGAGGTGGCCCGCTCGGTGTTGCCGGTCGGCCTCTACTCCTCGATGTACGCGACGTGTAACGCCCGCTCCCTGATGCACTTCCTTGGCCTGCGTACGCAGCACGAGCAGGCGGCCGTGCCGTCCTTCCCGCAGCGGGAGATCGAGATGGTCGGCGAGTTGATGGAGGCGCAGTGGACCGCTTTGATGCCGCTCACCCATGCGGCGTTCAACGCCAACGGGCGCGTCGCCCCGTAGCTGGACGTGGCGTGACCCCCCAGGATGCGCTGTCCGTATTGCGGCGTTTCGTGAAGTGCACCTAGGCTGACCAACGGGCCCGGCACTGCCTGAACCCCCGAGCAGGCAGTGCCGGTGCCTCCCGTCGCGGCGACTCCTTTTGTGCTCGCGAACAGCCCCATGACGCGGCATTTCGTGCCGGTTTGGCCGACGCCGCGGGTCCCCCTAGGGCGCACGTACGGGTGCGCTGCGAGTAGCGTGGTGCCCATGGCTCCGACTTCCACATCGCAGACCCCTTTCGGGCGCGTGCTGACCGCCATGGTCACGCCGTTCACGGCTGACGGCGCGCTCGACCTCGACGGCGCCCAGCGGCTCGCCGCCCACCTGGTGGACGCGGGTAACGATGGGCTGATCATCAACGGCACCACCGGCGAGTCCCCGACCACCAGCGATGCGGAAAAAGCCGAGCTTGTACGAGCCGTCGTAGAGGCGGTCGGCGACCGTGCGCACATCGTCGCCGGAGCCAGCACCAACGACACTCGGCACAGCGTCGAACTGGCCCGCGCCGCTGCCGCGGCCGGCGCCCACGGTCTGCTCGCCGTCACTCCGTACTACAGCAAGCCCCCGCAAGAGGGTTTGCTCCAGCACTTCGCGGCCATCGCCGACGCGACCGAGCTGCCGGTCATGCTCTACGACATCCCCGGCCGTAGCGGAATTCCGATCAGCACCGAGACCATCGTCCGGCTCGCGGAGCACCCGCGCATCGTCGCCAACAAGGACGCCAAGGGCGACTTGGGGCGTGCGAGCTGGGCCATCGCCAGGTCGCGGCTCGCCTGGTACTCCGGCGACGACATGCTGAATCTGCCGCTGCTTTCGGTCGGCGCCGTTGGCTTCGTGTCCGTCGTCGGGCACCTGGTCAGCCCGGAGCTGCGCGCGCTCCTTGACGCGCACCTGACCGGCGACGTCGCCAAGGCGACCGAGATCCACCAAAAACTGCTCCCCGTCTTCACCGGAATGTTCCGCACCCAGGGCGTCATCACGACCAAGGCGGCGCTCGCCTTGCAGGGCCTGCCGGCCGGACCGCTGCGGCTGCCACTCGTAGAGCTGTCGGCAGATGAAACCGAGCAGCTCAAGCGAGATCTTGCCGCCGGCGGGGTACAGCTCTAACCACAGACTTCACAACCGAATAACGAACCCATTTGCAAGTGCACGAATGACACTCGCGCCACGTGCCTCTCTGCGCGCTCCCAGCGGAGCCCCAGAGGACATGTGGCGCGCGTGGTAAGGAGAGTCTTTTGAGTCATCCGCATCCAGAACTCGGCCCGCCGCCGAAGCTTCCCAAGGGCGCCCTGCGGGTCACCCCGTTGGGCGGGCTCGGCGAGATCGGCCGCAACATGACCGTCTTCGAGTACGGTGGGCGGCTGCTGATCGTTGACTGCGGAGTGCTCTTCCCTGAGGAAGAGCAGCCTGGAGTTGACCTGATCCTGCCGGACTTCACGTCCATCCGGGATCGCCTCGCCGACATCGACGGCATCGTGCTCACGCACGGCCACGAGGACCACATCGGCGGCGTCCCCTTCCTGCTCCGCGAGAAGCCCGATATCCCGCTGATCGGCTCCAAGCTGACGCTCGCCCTGATCGAGGCGAAGCTTCAGGAGCATCGCATCCGGCCCTACACCCTCGAAGTCACCGAGGGGCACCGGGAGCGGATCGGTCCCTTCGAGTGCCAGTTCGTCGCGGTCAACCACTCCATCCCGGACGCCCTCGCGGTCGCCATCCGCACTCCCGCGGGCATGGTGGTGCACACCGGCGACTTCAAGATGGACCAGCTTCCGCTGGACGGGCGCCTCACCGATCTGCGCACCTTCGCCAAACTCGGCGAGGAGGGCATCGACCTGCTGCTCTCGGACTCCACCAACGCTGAGGTCCCCGGCTTCGTCGCCCCGGAGCGCGACATTTCCGGAGTGCTCCGCCAGGTCTTCGGCAACGCCGACAAGCGCATCATCGTGGCGAGCTTCGCCAGCCACGTACACCGCATCCAGCAGATCTTGGACGCGGCCCACGAGCACGGGCGACGCGTCGCCTTCGTCGGCCGCTCCATGGTTCGCAACATGGGCATCGCACGCGACCTGGGGTACCTACGCGTCCCCCCGGGGCTCGTCGTGGACGTACGCAGCCTCGATGACCTTCCCGACGACGAGGTCGTGCTGGTCTGCACGGGGTCACAGGGCGAGCCGATGGCGGCGCTGTCCCGGATGGCCAACCGCGACCACCAGATCCGCATCGTCCAGGGCGACACGGTCATCCTCGCCTCGTCCCTGATCCCGGGCAACGAGAACGCGGTGTACCGGGTCATCAACGGGCTCACCCGCTGGGGCGCCAACGTCGTCCACAAGGGCAATGCCAAGGTGCACGTCTCGGGACACGCTTCGGCCGGCGAGCTCCTGTACTTCTACAACATCTGCAAGCCGCGCAACCTCATGCCCGTCCACGGCGAATGGCGCCATCTACGGGCCAATGCGGAACTCGGCGCGCTGACCGGCGTTCCCAAGGACCGGGTGGTCATCGCCGAGGACGGCGTCGTGGTCGATCTGGTGAACGGCATCGCCAAGATCGTCGGCAAGGTGCAGGCGGGTTACGTGTACGTGGACGGCCTCTCGGTCGGTGACGTCACGGAGTCCTCCCTCAAGGACCGCCGCATCCTTGGAGACGAGGGCATCATCTCCGTCTTCGTGGTGGTGGACAGCACCACCGGAAAGATCGTCGGTGGCCCGCATATCCAAGGCCGAGGCACCGGTATCGATGATTCCGCCTTTGTCGCGGTGACCCCGAAGATCGAGGAATCGCTGGCCAAGGCCGCAGCCGACGGCGTCGGCGAGCCACACCAGCTCCAGCAGCTCGTACGCCGCGCCATCGGTAAGTGGGTCTCTGACAGCTACCGCCGGCGCCCGATGATCCTGCCGGTCGTCGTCGAGGTCTGACCATCCTTCACCCTCTGGACGGCCGCGCCCGGCCTCGATTTGCCTCCGGCCGCGGCCGTCCAGTACGTTTACGGCTCCACCTGATCGGGAACCCGACGTACTCATACGTAGGGAAACACCGAAACAAGGTGGGGAAATCGACTCAGAGAAATCTGATAAAGTCGGTATCACGCCGAAAGGCAAAAGGCTCTCCAACGGCCACTGGAAACAAATTCCGCCGGAAACAGCGGGAAAAGGATCTGGTAAGGTTGGAAACACCGAAGGGA
>NZ_JACHJL010000033.1 GCF_014203645.1 Streptomyces zagrosensis
ACTCCGGTGCTCCACCACCCGGATCACCGCCCTCATCCAGGCCGTCCTCGCCCTGCATCTGGCCAGCTCAGACCGATGATGGAAAAGGCTCAGTGAGTCGGGTAAGTTCCTCGCGTGCCATGTGAAACCCCCTGGTCTGCGAACCCGGTTGGGCCTTCGAGCACGACCGTACGGGGCACCGTCCGGGCTCGTCCACGCGTCGTCGCGACTATGCGCGTTGTCGCATAGAGACGCCCCGCCAAGCGAGGTGCAGCGGGCTGAGCACGTGGCCAACGGGTGAGATCCTCACGCCACCTCGCGCCACGACGTGACGCGGATCGGAGCGGTGCTGTGCGGGGCGAGGCGGGGCCGGGTGCGGGGCGGGGGGGCCTCAGCCGGCCGGGAGCTCTGCGCGCCACATCGCAGCCGTGAACGGCGACCACGTTCTGGCGGGGGACACCAACGACGGTCCCCCGGTTCTTGCTGTCCCGCACCGGAACAACACTGGCCGTTTGCGGGCGTTCTCACTCTCCATGGCGTGCCTCTCGTTCACTCCAGGAGCCGTGGCGTCGCCTCAAATCTACCGAACTGCACGCCCCAGAGCGACATTTGAGATACACACGGTAATGCGCGTCCGCGTCGGGCGTCACCAAGTTCAGAAAGTCCCCCATGGCGAATGCAGAACGCGGCCAAACCCCCCGGGCCGCGCAAGAAAAACTACCCCCCAGTAGCGAACAACGGCTTCCGCTCAGTGAGTTGTGGCGGCTGGTCGATGCCTTGGGCGAACAAGTGCGAGCACACCTCGCGCGAAAGCAACGGCGGTGAGTCCGTTCGGTACGTGGCGGCATGGAGCGGCGCTGCGGTGGGAGAGCTGGTGGTACATGACGGGCCGCGTGTCCTGGCCGATGCGGCTGGTCAGCGCGCATAGCAGACGGCTGCACGCGGAAGCGGTCGAAAGCGGCGTCGCCGTACAAGAAGCGTTTCTGCTCCTGCGGTTTCACCTCGCAATTCAGCAGGCGTTAGAGGGAAGTTGTCTCCGAGGGGGAATAGAGACGACATGCCGACCCCGATACGAGACCGAACTCGAACGGCCTTCCGACTGCGAAGAGAAAACGAAAGGGGACGCGTGAACGTCAGAATGAGCGACTCCGGATATCACGGACCACGACCGGGCGAGCGTGCCTACGACCCGTACACCGGACAGGTGGGGGTGCTCCAGTCGGTCCATAGCGTGGAAGATCTCCTGTTCGATCCGCAGGTCGACGGAAAACGTATTGCCTTTATGCGGCCGGAAGGCGGAGGCATCGAGTGGACGGCCGACGCCGACGAACTCCGGTTCCCTGAGTCGGATCGCCTCCAAAAACGCGAGTAGGGCGCAACTGACCGACGCATCGTCCGTGCGCCGTTTTCGGTACTGCCGATGCGGGGCATCGTTCGGTCGGGTGGCAGCGCGTGCGGGGCCCCAGCGATGAGGGCCCCGGTGGCGTGCCAGGACCCTCAACGCGCCCGGCCGAGCAGGGGACGACGTGGCCCCTGCCCCCATCGGCCGGAGGGAACGACGGACTCGGTGCGTGGCGGGCACACCAGGCCCATCACCCGCCCTGAGAAGACCGCGGGGACCATCAGGCTACGAGCCGGACCGCCGGGGCCGCTTCCCCCCTGAGACCGACCCCGCTCGTACGGCCCCGGGAGTAACGCCCAACCGCCGCTGCTCCCCGTGGCGTACACCCCCCACAGCGCAGATGGCTGCTGCCGGCCTCCCCCGCGCCCCTCAAGCCGCCAGACCGCCAGACCACCGGGCCGCAGCCCGCAGCCCCGCAGACCGCAGTCTTCGCAATCCCCGCAGCCCGCCAACGCCTCAGACCGTCAGGACGATCTTCCCCGTGGTGCGGTTCGCCTCCCCCAACTCGTGTGCCTTCGCCGCCTCCGCCAGCGGGAACGTCTGGGCGACCAGGGGCCGCAGTGTGCCCTCGTCCACGAGGGTGGCCAGGTGCTCAAGGACAGTGTGGTCCGGGGCGACCTGCACGGTGGCGGCGCGGGCGCCGACCGCCGCGGCCTTGGCCACCGCCTCCGCGATCGCCAGCGGGTTGGGAACGGTGACGAGAATGCCGCCGCGGCGCAGGGTGCGCAACGAGCGCTCCTCGTACGCGCCGCCGACCAGGTCGAGTACGACGTCCACGTCCCGTACCGCGTCGGCGAAGTCCGCTTCCGTGTAGTCGATCAACTCGTCGGCCCCCAAGTCGCGCAGCAGCTCGTGCTTTGCCGCGCGGGCGGTTCCGATGACGTACGCGCCATGGGCCTTGGCGATCTGCACCGCCAGGTGACCGACGCCCCCCGCGGCGGCATGGATCAGCACCCGCTGGCCCTCGCGTATCTGCGCGACCTCCACCAGGCCCTGCCACGCGGTGAGCGCGGCCAACGGGAGTGCTGCCGCGGCCACATGGTCCAGGCTCTTCGGCTTTCGGGCGAAGTGCCGCGACGGCGCGGCAACGTACTCGGCGTACGCGCCCGCCTCGGCCGGAAAGCGCGGCATCCCGTACACCTCGTCGCCGACCACGAACCGGCTCTCGCCCGGCGGCACTTCGGCCACTACGCCCGATACGTCCCATCCAACGCCGAACGGCGGGGTGAGCCAGTAACCGTTCTGGCGCACCTTCCAGTCCGCGGGGTTCACTCCGGCCGCCCGCACCGCAACCAAAATCTCAGTCGCCTGCGGGGTGGGGCGCTCGACCTCGGTCAGCCGAAGGACGTCCGGGCCGCCCAGGGTCTCCTGGCGAATGATGCGCATGTTCTCTGTCATGTCATCAAGGCTCCGCTAAGTGGTTTCCCTTGTGAAGTAGGCACCTCAATGGTATCTAGGTACCTTATGGAAACCATCCCTGACCTGCGTTCTTACGGTGGCGCCGATGCGTATCTACGAAACTGTGCCTCCCGGGAGGTGCTGGACTTCCTCTCCAGCAAGTGGGTGTGCCTGACCATCGGCGCGCTGCGCCCCGGCACCATGCGCTTCAGCGAGTTGCGCCGCCGCCTCGACGGCATCACCCAGAAGATGCTGACCCAGAGCCTGCGCGACTGCGAGCGCAACGGCCTGGTGCTGCGCACCGTCTACCCGACCGTTCCGCCTCGCGTCGAGTACCGGCTTACGGACCTCGGCCAGAGCCTGGCGGGGCTGACGGACGCCATCCGCATCTGGTCGGAGTCTCATATGTCCGATATCCAGGTGGCGCAAGGGGAGTACGACGAGCGAGCGGCGCGCGCACCCGAACCGGTGTGAGGCGCCCGGGCTGGGCCGGTGGCCGGACCAGGGCCGGTGACTAGTCCGGCAGCCGGTGCTGCCGTTCCCCCGCCTTCGCGTGAGGCGGCCAGGGTGCCGGCAGGCTTACGGGAGCGGGAGCGGAGACAGGGACGATAGCGGGGGCGGCGACGGGCGCAGGGGCGGAGGTGGGCCCGCTGGGCTGTGAGTCGATGAGGGGCGCGGTGGCGGCGGCCGGTTCGGCCAAGATGAGGGTCAGGTCGTCGGCCCTGGCCGTACCGGCGTGCGCGTGGAGCAGGTCGAGTAACTGGGACAGCGACGCGTCAAGGGTGGGGCCGTTCAGCGCGGCGAGCACCTGGTGATCGAGTGGGAACATCTCGCCCTTGGCGTCGCGCGCCTCGGCGAGGCCATCGGTGTACAGCAGCAGTCGCTGGCCCGGCGCCAGCATGATCCGCTGAAGGATCGGTTCCGGGGTCAAACCCAATGGGGGCGAGGGTGCGGGCGATTCCAGCACCTCCAGGTGCCGACCCGTACGCAGCGGTGGCGGATGGCCGCAGTTGACCAGCCGTACCTCACCGGGCGCGAAGTCCGCCAGCACCAGCGTGACGAAGTCCTCGGCGCCCAACTCGCTCGCTATCCGGGTGTCGAGGATGCGGGCGAGCTGGGTGAGATCGGGCTCGGCGGCTGCCGTCTGCCGAAAGGCCGCCAGTACGGCCGCGCTGAGCCGCACCGCGTCCAGCCCGTGCCCTTTGGCGTCACCGACTATCAGGCGTGGGCCGGTGGTGGTGAGGATCGCGTCGTGCAGGTCGCCGCCGATCAGGGCGTTCTCGGTGGCGGAGTGGGTCCGCACGGCCAGCGTGAGATCGCCGATCTCCGATGGCAGCGGGCACACGATCGCCTGCTGGCTCACCTGGGCGATCCGGGTCATGCGCTCCAAGGCTCGTCGCGCGTCCTGGTGGGCGCGTTGGGCCGCCGCGCAGGCGTCGTTGGTCCGCGCGTGGACGCGCTGGATGTGGGCGAGGGCGCGGCGCGTACGCAGGAGCGCACCTCGCGTCGTGGCGTACGCCTCCCGCGTACAGGCGTACGCACTACGCGTTCGAGCGTGCGCCCGGCGCATGCGGGCGTACCCGCGCCGGATGCGGTCCTGCGCACGCTGGCAGCGCGTGCGGGCGTGCGCCGTGGCCGTCGCCCACACCCCGCCGGTGCTCACCGCCAGCACGCCGATGATGTGCTCCGCCTCGATGGGCGCTATCGCCTCACCGCCACCGAACAGGGGCGCGAGTAACGCGAGCAGCACCGCCAAGGCGCTGACCGCGGCGGTGGGAACCGTGGGCAGCCGGTACGCCGCGAGCAGCGGCCCGACGATCAGCAGACCGCCGAGCGAGACACCGCCAACGAGCGCGTCGGCAGTCGCGATGGCTGCCTCGGCCAGCACCGCTGACAGCAACCAGCCCCAGTGTGAGCGCACCGCACACCTCCGCGATGGGCCCCCAGGGAGGGGCCGAATCTTTTACACCCTCGCAGACGGCGGGGTCACGTGTAGTCATTTTCTTACTTTCTGTGACGCGAGCTGAGCGACGGGCCGGAAGTCTCGGGTGCCACCCTCCGCCCGGCGGGACCACGCCGCGGCCTGCGACCGCCGCACAGCTCACCGGTGCGGGTGTCGGGCCGCACAAGAGATGTCAGTGGGCGGGGCTGTGGCCTGGAAACTGGAATCTTCCGTACGGCGCCTTGGAGTGGTGCGAGGCACCGGTCATCTCAGTGCCCGGTGGGGCGCCGCGTTGTCTCCTGTGCCGTGTGTGGGTAGTGGTCAGCGTTTGACGCGGCTGCGGATGGCGAGGACGGCCAGGCCAAGGAGGACGGGTTCGGCAAGGCGGGAGGCCATCTCGGTGTAGGTGCCCGTGGTGGTGAGGTCTTGTCCGGAGGAGCGGAAGATGACTGAGTTGATCACCACCCGCAGACCCTTCTCCAGCCGTTCGGTGGTGACGCGTTCGGCCGGCGGGCCGGTGGGGTTGACCGAATTGGGGGTGTCGGTGGTGAGGACGATCTTGTGTCCGATGGTTACCTGACGGCCGGTGGTGGTCGGCTTCGGGTCATCGGCGGGCAGGCCCCACAGCACCATCACCGCGATCGTGACAGCCATGGCCACCCCCAGCCAGGCCAGTGCTCGGGTGGCACGCAGCCCGTACCCGGACAGGGCCCAGTAGGCGGTCAGCAGCACCCGCTCGCCTTGGGGGCGGGTGGTGTCGTGGCGGCGCATCTCGCACTCGCCGTAGTAGAAGTCGGCGGCGTCCGGTTCGTTCTTGCCGTCTTCCAGCGACTTGCGTACCTGCCGGTACAGCGCGGCCACCGCGGCCGGCGGCAGTTCGGGGGCGCCCTGGGGCGGGGCGGTCCAGCCCGGGGTGGCGTGGCGGGCGGTACGCACCCGCCAGTGGTGCTCTTCGGCCAGAGTGTTGCGCCGACTCCACCGCCAGGGAAAGCGCCGGCCCCGGTCGGCGGGGGCGGTGGCGAAGGTGCACCAGCCGTCAACCCTCAGCTGGTCGAGGTGGATGGCACCTGCGAACCGGCACCCGCTCAGGTCGATGGTGTACAGCGCGAGGTGCGCGGCGTCCACCCCACCCACCGACGTCAGACGCACACCGGGCTCCCGGCCGGACAGCTCCACCTCCGACAGCGGGTCATAGGAGTAGAGGGAGAGGGAGGGGAAGGGGTCCGGGCGGGCGGCGACCACCACGGGGTACTCCAAAACCGCGTCCCTCAAATCCACCTCGGCGTAACGCAGGTGCAGCGTGGCCGTCGAGGCCCACCGCGTCCGCACACAGCTCACCTCGCGAGCGGCCATCTCCACCGTCACCGGCTGATCGAACA
The DNA here is from genome assembly GCF_014203645.1 of Streptomyces zagrosensis. GTDB lineage: Bacteria > Actinomycetota > Actinomycetes > Streptomycetales > Streptomycetaceae > Streptomyces > Streptomyces zagrosensis. The sequence goes on from NZ_JACHJL010000033.1 coordinate 6,101, forward strand.
CCACACGGTCCAGCACCACCTTCGCACCGCACACCAGCGGCCCCAGACGCGACGCCGTCTCGAACCGCGCCCCGTCGAACCTGGCGTCCTTGGTGAAGGTCACGCCGCCGAACTGGGCGTCGCCGGTGAAGGTCACCCAGGCGAACCTGGCGGTACCGGTAAAGGTCGCCCCGCCGAACTGGGCGGCACCGGCGAAGGTCACCTCGTCGAACCAGGCGGTGCCGGTGAAGGCCGCCCTGGCGAACCCGGCGTCGCCGCTGAAGGCCGCCCCGCCGAACCAGGCGTCGCCGGTGAAGGCCGCCCTGGCGAATCCGGCGTCGCCGCTGAAGGCCGCCCCGCCGAACCAGGCCTCGCCGGTGAAGGTCACCCCGCCGAACTGGGCGTCGCCGGTGAAGGCCGCCCCGGCGAACCATGCGGTGCCGATGAAGGTCGCCCCGTCGAACCAGGCGGTGCCGATGTGGGGCCTGCGGGTAGTGGGGTCGTGCAGGGCGGTGAGTAACCGGTCCAGCAGGTCTTCGGTGATGGGGGTGCCGCGGTGGTCGATGTCGGCGCCGGGGGTCAGGCCGTTCAGGTAGGCGTCGCGGTCGGTGTCGGCCAGGTGGGCCAGGCAGCCGGTATGGACACCGACGCGGATGCCGCGGCAGCCGACCGGATCGGCCGCGGTCGCGCCGTGGCGGCAGTGCGGCCAGATCGGCGGCGTGCTGGACGGCGGCGCAGGTGCAGCAGTAGTCATGCCTCAAAGACGTACCGGTGCACCTGACAGTTGCCGGGCCAGGTTGCAGCGGGGCAGCGGGGCAGCGAACCCGGTGCGCTGCTGAAGGCCGCATCGGAAAGAGTCGTGCGCTACTGGAATCTTCCGTGCGGTCCGACAGCTGAGCGTGGGCCGGCGGAGAAGATCGCAGGCCAGCGAATTTGCGTAGGCGATTCCGTAGTTCTACGGATGCCGTCGCGCGGCGACTTTGACAGGCTCGTCCCGGCACAAGCGGTGTACGCGCTGACGCGTGGAGTGCGACCACGGCTTGGCATGCCGGGATCGTCCTTCGCAGCGCGGCAGGTGACGGATCGGCCTCCCCAGGCGCGTATGGCATGCCCATGGCATTACGGCATGGCGTGAACGCCATGGCATGAGCATCCAGACATGTCGGGCGCTCTGGAACAACCGGGGGAATTCGTGAGACGAGTGATCGACGATCGCTTCGAGCTGGCGGGACGGCTCGGTGGCGGCGGCATGGGCCTGGTGTGGCGGGCCCGTGACATGGCCCTGCATCGCGACGTGGCGTTGAAAGAGGTGCGCCCGCCCGATCCGGCGCTCGCCGAGTACGACCCGGAGGCGGCCCGCACGCTGCGCGCCCGCGTGCTGCGCGAGGCGCGCGCCCTCGCCCGCATCGACCACCCCAACGTGGTCACCATCCACCACATCGTGGACAGCGGCGAGGACGGGTACCCCTGGATCGTCATGGAGCTGGTCACCGGTGGCTCGCTCCAAGGCCGCCTCGATCAGGGCCCGATGACGCCCACCGAGGCCGCGCGGCTCGGCAGCGGAATCCTTGCGGCACTGCGCGCCACCCACGCGGTCGGCATCGAGCACCGCGATGTGAAGCCCGCCAACGTGTTGTTGCGCCCGGACGGCCGTCCGGTCCTCACGGACTTCGGCATCGCGGCGATCCGCGAGTCCACCAGCCTGACGGCCACGGGCTCCGTGATCGGCTCGCCCGACTACATGGCCCCCGAGCGCGTGCGCGGCCAGGCCGGCGGGCCCGCCGCGGACTTCTGGTCGCTCGGCATGCTGCTGTACGTCGCCGTGGAGGGCTACCACCCGCTGCGCCGGGAGAACACCCTCGCGACCCTGGCGGCCGTCCTCAACGACGACGTACCACCGCCGCTGCGGGCCGGCCCGCTCACCGAGGTGCTGAGCCTGTTGCTGGTACGGGACGCCGGCGCGCGCCCGGACGCCGGAACCCTGGACCGCATGCTCACGGCGGCGAGCACCCAGGGCGCGACCAGCGCCCAGCACGCCCCCGCACGCGCTGAATCCAGGCAGGCCCAGGGGCCCGAGACCACCTCGTTCCGGCTGGCGCCACCAGGCGCGCAGCCATCGCGTACACCGGAAGCCCCCGGCCCGGGGCACTCCGACACCGCACACCCCAACACCGCACACCCCAGCGACGCGCACGACGCGCGGCGCGGCGTGGGGGCCGCCGGGCCCGGGGAGCCCGCCGATGCGGTGCCGCCGTCCACGGGAGGCGGCGGGGCATTCGGGTTGGCCGATGGTGCGCCCGGGCCGGCCGGTAGAGCGCGGCGCAGCGCGCTGCGGACGCGTATCGCGGCAGGCACCGTGACCCTCACCGGGGCCGCCCTCGTCGGAGTCCTGTTGTGGACGCTGATGCCCACGTCAGAGGGCAAGCTCACCGGCGGAGCCACCAACTCCGGTGCCCACCGCCCCGCCACCACGCCCGGCGCATCCAACACATCCGGCGCACCCGACGCATCCGACCCGCCGAACGACACGCTCATCCCGTCACCTGCCTCGGTGCCGGAGGCCGAAGAGATGACGGAGACCAACCTGTTGACCCCGGAGGGGATACGAAAGGCGGTCGGGAAGCTGCGGCCGATCATGGGCGGCAGCCGAGTCACCGGCTTCGTGGTGTACCCGGAACACGTGTCCGCCGAGGCGCTCGTCAAGGGCAGCACCAAGCGCTACGACCGGTTCACCTACCGAGGCGGCGACGTGGCCAGCCGGCAAGGGGCGGGCGGCACGACCATGTCAGGCACCGTGCCGGTGGACCTCGCCAGCTTCGACTGGGACGCCCTGCCCGCGCTCCTGAGCAAGGCCGATCGGGTGCTGGGCGTCGAAAAGCCCACCAGCCGCTACCTCGTCGTCAGCACGGCCTCCACCGTCTTCAACAGCGGGCCCAGCATGAGCATCTACCTGTCCGATGGATACGGCTCCGGGTACCTCAAGGCCGACCCCAGCGGCAAGGTGATCGCCACGCATCCGCAGGAGAAGTGAAGCCGACCAACCGACAGCTACGGCCGCGCCTGCGCTGCGCACTCCGGTGGGCTCGGTCCGGCGCTGCTCACTCCGGCGGGCTCACTCCGGCGCTGCTCACTCCGGCGGGCTCGGTCCCGCGCCGCGGGCCATCAAGGAGGCCAGCGCGGCGCGCGAGGAGATGCCCGTCTTGCGGTAGACCCGTGCGACATGGCTTTCGACCGTACGCGGACTGAGGCACAGCCGGTCAGCCACGGCCTGGTTGGTCAGGCCCTCGGCCACCAACGCGGAGATCTCCCGCTCGCGCGGCGTGAGCAAGGCGAGGCCGGCTCCGTCCACCGTGTCGGCCCCGGCACCCGAGGCCGGGCCCGTACCCGCCGAACCCGTCGTACCCGCCGAACCCGCCGAACCCGCCGAACCGGGAAACGCCCTACCGGGAAACGCCGCACCAGGAAACGCCGTACCACCAGACGAAACACCGGACGGCGCAGCCTCAGAAAGCACCGCGCCGGGCGGGCCGAGCGGCGGCGCCTCGCGTAGCGCGGGGGCGATTCGGTCGGCCAACTCGACCAGCAACAGCGCGCCCCCATCGGCGGCCAGGCGGCGGCCCCTACGCCACATGGCGAAGGCCCGCGAGCCGTCGCCGGCGGCCCGCACGTGCGGGGCGCCCAGCAACAAGCTGTGCGCCTCCCGCAGCGCCGCCCCGGACCGCGCACTCTCGCGTGCGGCCTCGGTGAACGCCCGCGCCGCCGCTGCCACATCGCCGCGCTGCGCCGCCAACTGGCCGCTTGCCCGCAGCGCCGATCCCCGCTGGGACGGCAAGGCGAGCCGTTCCGCTTCCTTGGTCGCACGCTCGGACCAGTGCGCCGCCTCCACCGTGTCGCCGGTGGCCAGCGCGGCGGTGGCAAGCAGCTCAAGGAAGTTCGGCCGTACGGATGGCTGCAACTGGGGCAGTTCCTCGCCTCCGCCGGCATGCAGCAGTACGTCCCGTACCCGGTGCGGATCACCCGCCGCCAACGCGGCGTACGCCAGCAGACAGCGGGACGTCGTCGCCCACCAGCCGTTCATCCCGCCCACGGTGGCCACCGCCGCATCGGCCGCCGCCAGCACCTCCGGATCGCCCGGCGGCCGGGCATGCAGCAGGATCGCGGCCCGGATCGCCTGGATGAAGCCGAGTAGTTCGCCACCGCCCAGGGTGTGGGCAACGGCCAGCGACTCATCCACGAGCCCGAGGGCCGCCGTCACCCGACCCGTCACGAACTGGGCGTAGCCCGCGCACAGCAGCGACTGCGAGAGCGCGAAGGGCCGGCCGCTGCGCCGGGCGATGGCCACCCCGCGTTGGGCGTGCCGTTCGGCGTCGGCGTAGTTCTCCAAGAACACCTCGCTCCAGCCCAGTCGCACCAGGGACTCGCACTGCCCGGCGAGGTCAACGTCCGTCAGCACGTCGGCGAGCGCTGCGGCGGCCTCGGCATAGCCGCGGGCCGCCGCCGTATCGCCCTCGTAGGCCTCGCCCATGGCGGCCAGCGTCAGCGCCTCCGCCTCGTCCCGCTCGTCCCCGCGGGCGCGGGCGTCGGCCAGCGTACGGGCGAGTTCCTCGCGCACCTCGGGGAAGCGGGTGGCGAACAGGGCGCGGCAGCCCCATTCGACGACGATCCCGGCGCGCTGGGACGGCGGGGGCCCGGGGCGCCGGTCGAGTTCGCGGCGGAGCAGCGCACCGGCCTCCACATAGCGCCCCAAATGCCGCTCCATAAAAGCGCACTGCACCAGCGCGGCCGTACGCAGGCCACCATCGCTGGCATCACTAGCTCTCCTGGCATTGCTGGTGTCGCTGGTGTCACTGGCGTCGCTGGTGTCACCGCCACCGGCGCCCGGGCCGCAGCGGCCGATCAGCTCGTGGAGCAGGTCACGGCTCTCGCGTACCGCGCCGATCATGCCGAGTGCCTGGGCGCGTGCGAGCATCAACTCGTTGCGCGCGTCCCGGTGTTCGGAGGTGTCCGGCAAGACGCCGAGGACGACCGCGAGCCAGCGTGCGGCGGCGGCCGGCGCGGTGACCGCGGCCTGATCGGCGGCCCGACGTAGGACGTTCGCCGCCTCGGGGTCCCAACGGGTCAGTGACTGCTCGACATGGTGGGCCTGCTCGGCCAGCGGGGCGCCGGCCTCGGCGCGTTCGGCCGCGGCCCGGCGGTGCAGCTCCCGGCGCCGCCAGGGGTCCACGCCGGCGCGGATCAGCGTTTGCAGCGGCCGGTGGCGCAGCGCCAACCGCCGGCCGCTCTCCTGCGGGCGCAGCAGGTCGCGGCGTACGAGCTGGCGCAGGGCCGCCACGAGGTCGGCCTCCGTGGCCCCGGTGACCGCGCCGACCAGGTCCGTAGTCACCTGGTCGCCAAGCACCGCTACCGCCTCCACCACGCCGCGCTCCAGCGCGCTGAGCGCCGCCAGTTCATCGAGCGGCGGGGCGGTGCCCGGGCCGGTGCGGTGGGCCTGGAGGAGTGCGAGGAGGTAACGCGGGTTGCCCTCGCAGGCCGCGTAGAGCGCTGCGGCCCGTTCGGGCGGCAGCTCGCCAGTCAACTCCCCGACGCACTCGCTGCTGCCGAGCGGCCCCAGGGTGATCCGCAGCACCGCGCCGGTGTCGATGCCGCGGGCCAGCGCGGAGACCAGCGCGGGCGGCGACTGCCGGGCGCGCCGGGAGACGGCGAGCAGGAACGGGGCCGGTACGGGGTGCCGCACCAGATGGTCGAGCAGCTCCAGCGACGCCGCGTCCGCCCAGTGCAGGTCATCGAGGAGCACGACCAGCCCGGGAGCGGGCACGCGCCCAGCGGCGCGGGCGTACGCATCACCACATCCGCGGTCCGCCCCCGCCTCGACCACCCCGCGCAGCACCGCGGCGGTGGCCCGCACCACAGCGCGCCGGTCCCGCGGCACCGGTGCGCCCGCTCCATCGGCTCCGCCGCGTACGGCAGTGGGCAACTCGGCCAGTGCCGGAAAGGCGCGCAGCGCCCGCTGGTCGAGGTCGGCGAAGGCATCGGCGAACGGCTGGAACGGGCCGTACCCTTCGCGCTCGGCGGCCAGGCCGCGCAGCACGGTCATCCCCCGGCCGCGCGCCCGCGCGGCGAACTCCGTCAAGAGCCGGCTCTTGCCGATGCCGGCATCGCCGGTGACATCGACGACGGCGGGCCCGCCGTCGCCTCGGCGCTCCAGATGGTCCAAGGCCGCGTCGAGCCGATCCAGCTCGGCCGCCCTGCCCACGAACGGCAACCGGTCCACGCGCCCCGGCCAGCTCTCGTCCGGCTCAGCCACCTCAGCCCCCTCAACCCTCACCCACCCGCACGGCCGAACGAGCCGCCGCCTGGTCATCATCGCGGTCCGTCGGCAATCCGTTGGCAGTCCAGTGTCGGTCCGTTGGCAGTCCGATGTCAGACCGAGACGGTCCGATGGCAGTCCGATGACGGTCCGGTGGTAGCCCGATGACGGCCCGATGACGGCGTGCCGGCGCGACGGCGGCGCTTCGGGTGTTGGCCCCCTCCCGTTCTACCGCACGCTCATGGCCAACCGACCGGGGTGAGCCCGTCAGATTGCGGTGGGTGCGTCGCGGTCGGGCCGCACCAGCAGCCCCCGATCGAGGGCCACGACCACCGCATGGGTGCGGTCGCTCACATCGAGCTTGGCGAAGACGCGTAGCAGATGGGTCTTGACCGTGGCCTCACCGATGATCAGCCGCCTGCCGATGTCGGCGTTGGACAGACCATCGGCCACCGCGTTCAGCACATCGAGCTCCCGCGCGGTCAGGGCGACGGGGGTCGGCCTGCGCATCCGGGCCACCAGGCGTTGGGCGACCTTGGGTGCCAACACGGTTTCGCCACGGGACGCGGAGCGGATCGCCTCCACGAGTTGTTCGCGCGAGGTGTCCTTGAGCAGGTAGCCCACGGCCCCGGCCTCGACCGCGCGCTCGATCTCGACGTCCGTGTCGTACGTGGTGAGGATCAGCACCCGGGTGGGCGCCCCACTGGCGACGATCTGCGCGGTGGCCTCGACCCCGTCCATGACCGGCATCCGCAGGTCAAGGAGGGCCACGTCCGGGGTGAGCGCCTGTACGAGCTCGACGGCCTCCTTGCCGTTGCCCGCCTCGCCGACGATGACCACGCTGGTCTCCGGGGCCATGAGGGCGAGGACTCCCGCGCGCATCACCGTGTGATCGTCCGCCACGATCACGCGAATGGTGTTGTGCGTCATGTCATTCCTGACTGCTCGTGATCGGCCAAGGGACCTGACTGCTCATGGTCGGCTGGTCGTGATCGGCTAGTTGTCATCGCCTGTTCGCGATCGGCTAGTTGTCATCGCCTGTTCGCGATCGGCTAGTTGTCATCGCCTGCTCGTGATCGGCTAGTTGTCATCGGCTGTTCGTGATCGGCTGCGGTCCCTGGCCGCTCGTCATCGGCCAGCGGGATGGTGGCGAGGATGCGGGTGCCGTCTCCGAGCGAGCTGGTGACCGACAGTTCCCCGTCGAGCTCGGCCAGCCGCTTGCGCATGCCGTCGAGGCCGAACCCGTAAGAGTCATCGACTACGAACCCGCGGCCGTCGTCGGTTATTTCCAACTCGACTCCGTAGGGAAGCCGGGCGAGTACGACGCCCACCGTGGAGGCGGCGGCGTGTTTGCGTACGTTGGCGAGCGACTCCTGAGTGCAGCGCAACAGCGCGATGCGAGTCCGCTGGTCGCACACGACGTCCCCCAGCTCCGCTTCCACGATCAGCCCGGTGTCCTGGACGAACCGATCCAGCGTCCGGCGCAGCGCCTGGGCGACCGAGCCCGGCGCGACGCCGCTCTGCGGCGCTGAGCCGACGAGGACGCGCGCCTCGGTGAGGTTCTCGCGGGCCGTCTGCTCGATCGACAGCAACTGCTGGGCACTCTTGGCGGGGTCGCTGTGCACGCCGGAGCGGGCCGCCTCCGCCAGCACGATGATGGAGGCGAAGCCCTGGGCGAGGGTGTCGTGGATCTCGCGGGCCAGCCGCTCGCGCTCGTCCGCCGCGCCCTGGCGCTGGTGCGCCTGCACCAACTCCTTTTGCGCTTCGGCCAGTTCGGCGGCGAGCGCGTCGGCCCTTGCCTGGTTCAACCCGATGAAACGGTAGGCCCACAGCCCGACCGCCACGCTCGCCGCGTAGGCGATGAGGGTGGCGATGGTGTTGCCGGTGAGCAGATGTGGGCTCCAGCCCTGCGGCAGCAGACCGCCGAGCGCCGTGGTCGCCGCGGCGAAACCGCTCAGCCTGAGCGCGGATCGCGTGGTGTCGGCGAAGACCCAGAACTGCGGGAGCGAGACCACGTACAACGCGGCGGCCCCTGCCAGCAGGTACGACACCGCCCCCAGCCCAAGGCCGAGCACGACCAAATAGATCTGGGGGCGGAGCGCCGGGTTGCGCGGCAGGAAGGACACCAACCCGTAACCGATGGTCAGCAGCGCCAGCAGTCCTGCCATGGTGTACGCCGTTGCCGGGGGCTCCTCCCGCACGGCCAGTCCGGTCGGCGCCACCCCGACCACGGCCCAGGCAAGGCCGTACCAGAGGTGGAGCCTGGCTGCGGTGAACCGATCGTAGGGCTGTGGCAGCGGCGGGACCATGGGGTCAGCTTACTTTTTCGGGTGCCGGCGCAGCAGCGATCGCAGGCGCCTGAGCTCGGCGCATGCCACGCGAAGGCCACCAGTTGGCCTGCCCGAGCAGCAACATGAGGGCCGGCAGGATCAGCATGCGGATGATGAAGGCGTCGAGCAGTACGGCGACCGCGAGGACGAAGCCGATCTGCTTCATCTCGATCAGGTGCAGGGCGGCGAAGCTGGCGAACACCGTCACCATGACGACGGCCGCGCTGGTGACCACGCCGGCCGAGCGGCCGATGCCGTCGAGCACGGCCTGCCGGGTGGGCACGCCGTTCAGCGCCGCTTCCCTGATCCGGCTGATCACGAACACCTGGTAGTCCATCGACAGGCCGAAGAGGATGACGAGCAGGAACAGCGGAACCCGGGAGCCGATGGAATCGGTGGAGGTGAAGTCGAGTACGCCCTCAGCCCAGGTGTTTTGGAAGGTCAGCACGAGGATGCCGAGCGAGGCACCGACGGACAGCAGGTTCAGCGCGATGCCCACCAGGCCGAGGACCACCGAGCGGAATGCCCACACCGTCATGGCGAAGGTGACCACGAGCAGCGCCACGATGATCAGCGGCAGCTTCTGCTTCTGGTGCTCGGGGTAGTCCGCGTAGCGGGCCACATCGCCCGTCACCGCGACCTCGGTCTCAGCGATCTTGCCGATGGTGTCGGGCACCTGCTCGTTACGGATCGACCGCAGGGACGACTGGGCCGCTTCGCTGCTGACATAGTGCGGGACCTGGAGTTGGAGCATGCTGATCCGCTTGTCCTGCGAGGTGGACAGCACTCCGTCGCCGGACAGCCGCGGGTCGCCCTGCACCTCCTTGGCCAGCTCGCGCAGCGCGCCGGCCACCTCGGCTGAGCGGTCGGCTTCGGCCCGTACAACTACCTGGTGCATGGCCATGAGCTCGGGGAACGAGGTGTTGAGGCGGTCCCACGTCTGCATCGCGCCAACCGAGCGCGAGTGCGTCTCGCGACCCATATCGGTCAGCTTCAGGTTCAGTGCCGGGGCGGCCAGGGCGAGCATGGCCAAAACGGTGACGGCCAGCACAGCGGCAGGCCGCTTGCTGACAGGCCGCAGCACGGCCGCGGTGATCCGACCGGTGTCGGCCTTCGGTAGCTTCGCGGGCCGTGCGGGCTTGCCAAGGCGCAGCGCACGGGCCGCCTTGCGCTCGGTTCGACGTTCCGCGCGCTGGCCGAGCTTGGCCAGCAGTGCGGGCAGTACGGTCAGCGAGCTGGCCACGGCGACCAAGGTGACGACGATGGCCCCGGTGGCGATCGAGGAGAAGATGACGTCGTCTACGAGGAAGAGCGTCGCACTGGAGACGGCGACGGCAAGGCCGGAGAGCACGACGGCTCGCCCCGAGGTGGCGGCGGCCACTTCCACCAGGGCCTGCGAGGAGAGCGCACCGCCGGACTTGGCCCGCTCCTCACGCTCGCGCTTGAGGTAGAAGAGCGTGTAGTCCACGCCAACGGCCAGCCCGATCAACAGAATCACACTGGTGCCGACGCCCGCGTCCGGGAAGGCGTGGGAGGCCAGCATCGACAAGCCGATGGACGCCGCGATGGACGACAGGGCGAGCAGCAGCGGCACCAAGGCCATCGCCACCGAGCTGAACACCAGCAGCAGGGTGATCAGGGTGACCGGCAGGGCGATCACCTCGGTACGGGCCAGATCATCGCCCCGTAGCTTGTCAACGCCCTTGCTGATGGACGGAGAACCGGTCTCCTCGACCCTCAGCTCGGGGTGTGCCTGCTGCACCGCGGCGGTCACGGCGAGGAGCGGATCAACGTGCTTCTTGCCGTCGAGTTCGGGCCCGTTCATGGTGACGTCCACCCGGACGGCCGTGCCGTCGCCGGCGCGTACCGGGTCGGCAACCGAGCGCACCTCGGGCAGCTTCCGCATCCGCGTCGCCGCATCGCGGGCGGCGGCATCGGCAGCGGCTGGGTCAAGGCGGCCCGCCCCGGGCTTGGCGGTGATCAGCACCCGCTCCAAAGGCCGCTGTTGGAGTCCACCATCGGCGGCTATCTTCTCGCCCCGGCCCGCCTCCCCGATATGGAAATCCTCCGCGACGGCCGGATTTCCGCCGATGCCTATCCCGGCGCCGAGGCACAGCGCCACAAAAACGAACCAACCAACCATCGCGCGCCAAGGGTGCCCGGCGCTCCAACGAGCCATCCGTACGGGAAGATTCTTCATGGCATCCATGCTGGTCGCAGGGCCACCAGCGCCAACAGCCTCGATCAGTTGAACCTGGGGTCCACCACTTGGTGGACCCCGCCCGCGCGACGGTCCTGCGGGGCGGTGACGCACGGCGGCCCCTCACCCCCACCGGTCCGGTCGGACGGCGACGCACGGCGGCCCCTCACTCGACGGCCCGGCCGAACGGTGGCGCGCGGCGACCCCACCCAGAGGGCCCGGCGGGGCAGCACACGGCGGCCCCTCACCCCACCGGTCCGGTCGGACGGCGACGCATGGCTGCCCCACCCCACCCGCATCACCCCCGGGCACCACGCCCGCCACCCCCACCACCCCCATCACCCTGGCATCCGCCCCCGCCTCACCGCGTGCGCTCCCCCGCCCCAAGCCCCCACCCTGACCTCCCATTTCCCAGCAAACCCCCGCACACCCGTTCCTTGACACCCCTGATTGGTACAGGCCAATATCCGTCTCGTCTGCTCTACGTCGCCACGGCCGTCCGAAACCGTCGGCCCGCACCCGCCCCTCGGAGGTCTCTTCATGGCAAGCAGCAGCCATCCGAAACTCACCGCGCTGGCCAACTCCGTGCTTCAGCCGGGGTTCGTCGGTACCACCGCGCCGGACTGGGTGCGCCGCCGGATCGCCGATGGGCTCGCCTCCGTCGTGCTGTTCGGCCGCAACATCGACCACCCCGAGCAGGTCGCCACCCTCACCGCTTCGCTGCGCGCCGAGAACCCCGAGCTGATCGTCGCCATCGACGAGGAGGCCGGCGATGTCACCCGCATCGATGTGCGCAGCGGAGCCTCCTGGCCCGGCAACCTCGCGCTCGGCACCATCGATGACACCGACCTCACCGAACAGGTGGCGCGCGACATCGGCCGCGCGCTGCGCGACATCGGCGTCTCGCTGGACTACGCGCCCAGCGCCGATGTGAACTCCAACCCGATGAACCCCGTCATCGGCGTGCGCTCCTTCGGCGCGCACACCGACCTCGTTTCCCGTCACACCGCCGCCTGGGTACGCGGCCTCCAGTCCGCCGGCGTCGCCGCGTGCGCCAAGCACTTCCCCGGCCATGGCGACACCAATATCGACTCACACCACGGCCTGCCCCAGGTCACCGCCGATGCAGAAACGATCGCGCGGGTGTCCCTGCCGCCGTTCACCGCCGCCATCGAGGCAGGCGTGCGTACGGTCATGACCGCCCACATGCTCATCCCGGCCTACGACAGCGAACTACCCGCGACGCTCAGCCCGCGGATCATTCAGGACGTGCTCCGCGACACGCTCGGCTTCACCGGCCTGGTGGTCACGGACGGCATCGAGATGGGCGCCGTATCCGACCTGTACGGCATCACCGGCGCCACCGTGAGAGCGGTCGCCGCGGGCGCCGACGCGGTGTGCGTCGGCGGTGAGAGCGCCAAGGAGTCCACCACCGATGACCTCGCATCCGCCCTGGTGAACGCGGTGCTCGATGGCACCCTGCCCGAGGAGCGGTTGGCCGACGCCGCCTCGCGGGTCCAGGCGTTCGCCGCCTGGTCGAGTGAGTTGGCACGGCAGGCCGGCACCGAGACGGACGCGCCCGACATCGGGTTGATCGCGGCCCGCCGCGCGGTACGGGTACGCAGGCAGCCGGGCGCCGCCGCCGAACTTCCGCTGGTGGGCGCCCCGCACGTCGTCGAGCTGTCCCCGACGATGAGCCTGGCGATAGACGGCACGACGCCCTGGGGCGTGGCCGACCCGCTGCGCGCGCTTCGCCCGAAGACCACCTCGGTTCGTATCACCGAGTCCGAACTCGCTGCCGCGAGCGATCTCCTTGACCGGGCGGCGCTCGCGCCGGCGGCCGGCAAGGAGTTGGTCATCGTCGTGCGCGACGCGGCCCGGCACGGCTGGATGTCGCAGGCGCTGGCCGGCCTGGTGCGCCGCCGCCCGGACGCGCTGGTGGTCGAGATGGGCGTCCCTGCGGGCGACCACATCGGGGCGGTCCACTTGACCACCTACGGCGCCACCCGCGTCTCCGGGATCGCCGTCGCCGAGGTGCTCACCGGAGTGGCCTGAGCGGCCGGGGCGGCCGGCTACGGGCCGCCATTCGCCCACGCCCCAGCGCCGTACCGCGGGCCGCAATCCGGTCCGCGGTACGGCATGTGCCCGCCGCAAGACGGGGGTTGACACCCAAAGTTGGTCTAGTCCATCTTAAGGGGACAGCGCATTCGGCACAGTGGACAAGCCGGCATGGCTCCGCGCCGGAACAGCGCGCCAACTGGCCGGCACGCCACGCCCACCGCGGGTTCTCGCTCACCTGGGGCGGGCGCCGAGTGCGACGAAGTGAGAGGTAAGGAGACTCGGCCCTGACGTCACGGCGAACAACGACCTCCACGACCATCATGCGCGGCACCGTACTTGCACCCTGGCCGCCTGCCGAGTCCCCCACTTCTCGCGACGTTCCGCCGCGGATTCCACGACGCAAGGATCACGGTTCATGACCCACGCACCGCGATCCGTCGCCACAACCCGCAGGCAATGACACCTCCATTGCCCGTACGAACTCGCGCGCGGCTCCGCAGCCTGCCCCCCGGTCTCTCCCTGGGCGTTCCCCTCACAGCGCACCGTCGCGGTACGACCAGCACCCCCCGTCCGTAGCTCCCCGCTCCGGATCGGATCACAGCCCGGCGCACCCCCGACGAGCCCGCGCTCACCTGGCTGAACACATCCCCTAGCGAGTGTCACACCGGCCCCACGCCTGGCCGCTGAACAGCGACGTTCACAGCCGGCGACGAAACCGCCGGCGCCCCCTCACGCCACCTCCGCGCACGGCACCGACGTGCCTGTACCGCGAGGGCTCAGCCGACCCTCCCAGCACACCCACGCTCTGGAGACATTGCATGCCCACGCCCGACGGATATCTCTACCGAGCCGCTTCGGAAAGGCCCTACTTCAGTGCGGACGGCGATACGTATCTGGCGCAGACACCGCTGAGGGACATCGACAAGACACAGCCACTGCGCGTGCTGTCCAAGGACGACCTCGCCTTTTGGCAGACGTACGGATACGTCGTGGTCAAAGAGGCGATCCCCGCCGCCGCCGCGCAGCGCCTGCTGGACTTCGCCTGGGATTTCCAAGGGCTCGACCCGGGCCGCCCGGACACCTGGTACACCGAGCGCACCTTTCCCACGGACCTGGAACGCGACCTGTACATCTACGGTTTCGTGGAGGCGTACCACCACCAGTTGATCTGGGACAGCCGGCAGACCCAGCGGGTCTATGACGCCTTCGTGGACGTGTGGGACTGCCAAGAGCTGTGGGTGACGTTGGACCGGCTCAACCTCAACCCGCCGAACGTACGCAACCGCGACCGCGCCCTGATCGCCCCCACCGAAGAGGGGTTCGACATCGAACTCCATTGGGACGTGGACTCCACGCTCAGCGTGCTGCCGCAGCGGGTCCAAGGCATCATCGCCCTCCACGACACCCAGCCGGAACTGGGCGGCTTCCAATGCTCGCCCGAGCTGTTCCGCCAGTTCGACCAGTGGAAGGTCACCCAGCCCGCGGACCGGGACCCGATCCGGCCCACGGCCGACCGAGCCGAGTTCCCCGTGGTCAGGCCCGAACTGTCGGCCGGTGACTTGCTGTTGTGGAACGGCATGCTGGCGCACGGCGTCGCGCCCAACTCGTCGAAGGACGGCGTCCGCTCGGTCCAGTACCTGTCGATGATGCCCGCGCTCGAAGAGCACCACGAGCTACGCACCTCCCGCGTCGATTCCTGGCGCCACCTGAGCACGCCGGACTGGAACGCGACGCTGGTCGGTGACGCCACGCGGCACGAATCTCTCCGTTACGAGACGGCCACGCTCAACGACCTGGGCGAACGCCTCCTCGGCCACACGTCCTGGCACGGGACAGCAGCCCCTCGGTGAACCGGAGAACCGCAATGCGCAGCATCTGTCTGACCCTGCCCACCAACAGGGCCTCCGCGCCCATGGTCGCGGCCATCTGCCAAGAGGCGGCCTACGCGGCCCACCACTTCGACGTCGAGGTGCACGTACTGATCCTGGACTCCGCCGCCCCCGACGCCTTCGCCGAGCACGCCCGAGCCCTGCGCGCGCAACCCGCAACGCCGCAGGTCCGCGTGCACCACCTGGGCGAGGACGCGCAGCGCACTCACCTCAAGGAGATCATCCACCGCGCCGGCCTCGCCAAGCCCGAGTTGCTGCTTGAGCTGATGCTCCCCGCCGACGTCTCGTACGGCGCCTGCACCAATCGGGCCTTCCTCATCGGCCGCGCACTGGGCTGCACCTCCGTCCACCGCCGCGACTCCGACAGCAGCTACCAGACATGGGACGGCGAGCCCGTCTACCCCATCCACCACGAGCTCACCTCGCTCGGCGAGCGCGCGGCCGATGCCGCCGCCCACGTCACCGAGGTCACACTCGATCCCGTACACGGCGACAAGCCGGTCGTCCTGGTGGGCAGCTCCTTCGTCGGCGAACTGTCCGTGGACATCAGCGAGATACGGCAGCTCGACCCCGAGGTCTATTACGACATCGTCAGCCTGTGGGCGCCCACCACCTTCTCGCAGCAGCAGAAGCGGGAGCTGGTGGACGAGTCCTTCACGGGCGCCGGCACCGAACCGTTCACCGGCGACCACGCGCTGCTGACCCTCGTGGACCCCATGCGCCTGGACATGTGCAACATCAGCTTCCACCAGGTCCACGAGCACATACCGCTGCCACCCGCGACCAACACCATTGGCAGCGACTACTTCCTGATGCACCTGGTGTACGACGCCGCCCTGCCCGGCGTGCTGCACAACCGCAACATCGTGAACTTCTACACGCAGGAAAGAAGAACCGACGCCGGCTTCATGGCCTACCAACTGCGGTTCATCAAGTTCTTCCTGTCGATGCTGTACTTCAACGCCGTCTACGACGCCATGGCCAAGGCCGGCCCAGCGCTACTCAACGACGCACACCAGGTGCGTGCCGCACGCGTCAGCGACCTCGTATGGGAAAGCGCCCGCCTTGACCCGGCCGAAAACGTAGAACGGCTGGACATTGTGGAGCGCTCATACCGGCGGCTCGGCGGCCGGTACGCGGCATTCGCCGACACTCTCGCACCGCGCCGGCACCAGTTGCTGGACGAAGCCCGGCAGGACATGGAGGACTTCGGGCGGCTCATCGAAGCATGGGGGCCGCTGATGCAAGCGAGCCAGTCCATGCGCATCCAACCGCTACACCGGTAGCCGGACCCGGGGCATCCACCATGTACGTCACCACCGCACTGCGCACAGCTTTGGCCGCAGCGACCGAAGACCAGATCGTCTTCGACCTCGCAGGCATAGCGGAGCGGCACGCCACGCTGCTGCGCGAACTGCCCGGCTTATCCGTACGGTTCGCCATGAAGGCCTGCCCCGTGGACGAGGTGCTCTGCACCCTCGCCCAACAGGGCGCCGGCTTCGACGCCGCGAGCCCCGCCGAAATCGCGCAGGCCATCAGCGCCGGCGCGCCCATCGACACCATCCACTTCGGCAACACCATCAAGTCCGACCAGCACATCGCCGACGCGTACCGCCTCGGCGTACGGGACTTCGCCACCGACAGCATGGAGGACGTACGGGCCATCGCCCGCCACGCCCCCGGCGCCCGGGTGTTCTGCCGCCTTGCCACCGATGGCGAAGGCGCCCTGTGGGGCCTGAGCCGCAAGTTCGGCTGCACCCCATCGGACGCCGTACGCATCATGGCGGCGGCACGGGCGGCCGGCCTCACCCCAGCGGGCCTGTCCTTCCACGTCGGCTCCCAGCAGATGACGGCCGAAGCCTGGCGCAGCGCCATCGACCGCCTCGCTGGCGTGCTGACCGCGCTGGGCCGGCGGGGCATCCGGCTCGACCACATCAACCTCGGCGGCGGGCTGCCCGCGCTCGGCTGCCTAGACCGGTACGGCCGGCGCCTCAACCCGCCGCTGGACAAGATCTTCGCCGTCATCCGCGAGGGCATGCAGCAGTTGCGGGCCATCGCGGGCACGCCGCTGGACTTCCTCATGGAGCCCGGGCGCCATCTGGTCGCCGACCACGGCGCGATCCGCGCCCACGTCGCCCGACTCTCCGCCCGTGAGCAACTGGGCGGCGAACGCGCGCACTGGCTCTACCTCAGTTGCGGCAAGTTCAACGGTCTGTACGAAATGGACGGGCTGCAATACCCGCTGGTCTTCCCCACACACAGCGGCGCGCACTACATACCGGCCGTCATCGCGGGCCCCACCTGCGACAGCGACGACGCCTACGGCCCCGGCCTGGTCCTCGTGCCGGAGGCCGCCGCATCGGGAGACCCGGTGTGGATCATGTCCTGCGGCGCCTACGCCACCAGCTACACCACCCAGGGCTTCAACGGCTTCAGCCCCCTTCCGTACACCTGGATAGACGGCGACCGCACCGGCCGCGGCGGCGCACCACTCACGGCGCAGCCAGCAGCACAGCCACCGGCACCGGCACCGGCACCAGCACAGCCACCGGCGCAGCAACTCGATGCCGCGGCCATAGCGGGGGGCCTGGCGTAATGCACGCTGACGTACGCATCCGACACCTCGCCGAAGGCGACTGGAGCGGCATCATCGCACTGGAAGCCGCCGCCTACGCCGCCATCGGGCTGTCCGAGGACGAGGCCACCCTGCGCTCGCGGGCGCAGGTCTCCCCCAGCACCTGCACGGTCCTCGACCAGGGCGGCCACGTCGTCGGCTACTGCCTGGCCCTGCCCTACCCGCCGTTCAGCGCCCCGGACTTGAGCCACCCGGAGCACGCACCAAAGACCGCCGCCCCATCCCCCAACCTGCACCTACACGACCTGGTCATCGCCCCGGCCCTGCGCGGCCGTGGCCTGGCCCGGCGACTGCTGCGCCACCTCACCGCGACGGCACGAGCGACGGGCTACGAACAGTTCTCGCTCGTCTCCGTCGCGGGCAGCCAGGCGTTCTGGACCGCCCACGGCTACCGCCCACACCCGGAGATAGCAGTCCCCCACGGCTACGGAACGGACGCCGTCTACATGACCGCTCCGGTGCCGGCAGGGCGCTCCGAGACCGACAAGCCGCCCCCTACCCCGCTCGCCGGGCCACCCCTGAAAGACGACGTGAACTGATGAGCATGGTGGGTGCCCGCGACGACTTCCGTAGAACCCTGCTGGCGATCGCAGCGCTGTTTTGCGTGCTGGGCTTCCAGTACGCCACCTGGGCCTCGCGGCTCCCCGCAATCAAGGCGGACCTCGACCTGACCGAGGCCCAACTGGGCCTGCTCCTGATGGCCGCGGGCGTCGGCGCGGCGGCGTCCTTCCCGCTGGTCGCCGTCCTGACCCGGCGCCTGGGCTCCAAGCGCCTAGCGATCTTCTCGGCCCTGTTCTTGGCCCTGGTCCTCCTTGGCCTGGCCGCCGCTCCCAACTACCCCATCGCCCTTGCCGTCATGTGCTGCGACGGCCTGGCGGTCGGCTGCCTGAACGTCGCCATGAACGCACAAGGCGCGGCCCTGGAATCGCGCTACCAACGCACCGCCATGGCCAAGCTGCACGCCGTCTTCAGCGCCGGCTCCCTGGGCGCCGCGCTCCTGGCCTCCGGCATGAACGCGCTGACCTCATCCGTCACAGCACACTTCGCCGCGGGCACCGCCCTCATCATCCTGCTGGTCGCCGCAGCCCAACCGGGCCTCCTACCGGAGGAACACCCCGCGGACCAGGACACATCGCTCGTGGTCGAGGACCACCACACCCCCCAAGACGCGGATCACCCACAACAAGAAACCCAGAAAAAGCCCCGCGGCATGTCCCTGCCATCCCGGCTGACGCTGTGGATGGGGTGCGCCATGGCGTTCGGCACAGTGACCGAGGGCGCCATGAACGACTGGTCGGCGCTCTACCTCAAGGACGTAACCCACGCTTCCTCGCAGATCGCACCGCTTGGCATCGCCGTGGTCTCGGTCATGATGGTGCTGGCCCGCCTCTTCGCCGACGGCTGGCGCGCCCGCTGGGGCGACGCCCGCGTCGTACGCACCGGAAGCATCCTGGCCGGCACGGGCCTGGCCATCGCCCTGCTCACCGGCGGCGTCGTCCCCGCCCTGATCGGCTTCGCCTGCGTGGGCCTGGGCATAGCGGCGGTCACCCCCTGCATCTACGTAGCCGCGGCCCGCCAAGGCCCCCAAGCCCTGGCCCTGGTCGCCGCCACCGGCACCACGGGCCTGCTGGCCGGCCCACCCGTCATCGGCTTCATCGCCGGCGGCAGCAGCCTGACCTGGGGCATGGGCGCGGTAGCAGCCTCAGCAGCCCTGGTCGCCGTCTGCGCCACCCAAATTCGCTGGCCCAGCTTGGAGGAGGGGCATGGGGAGGGGGAGGCGGCTACCTCGAAGGAGCGCAGCGCAGAGGAGGTCTGAGCTGAGCTGACGGTGAGCCGTCACGGCCCTCTCGCCTGGCCAGGGTCTACGCCTGCTGAGCCCGGGCGATCGTCCCCCAACGACAACAGCGGCTCCCAAGACCACCATCAGGTCTTGGGAGCCGCCGCCATGCACGGGCTCAAAATAAACCAACAACATGTCGTCAAAAACGGCTCGGGCCTCTTCCTCGAGGCATCAGCCGCCCAACGTGCCGTAGACAGCGATCGCCAGGGCCAGCAGCCCCGTCAGAGCGGCAACCGAAGGCAGCGGCCAGCGGAAGCGTTCCAAGGCATCGATGCGGTTCTCGTGTTCGCTCAGGATCTTGTCGGTCTGGTCGGCGCGTTGCAGGAGCAGCGCGAGGTCGCCGCGGGTGGTGGCGAAGCCCACGTCGACCGAGCGGCGCAGGCGCTCCAGTTCGAGAGCCACGCCCAGCCCGCCTTGGGAGTCGGTCGTCACCCGGCGGCCTCCTCCTCGCCAGCCGCCGAGCGGCGGAGCCAGGCAGGTAGCAGCGCGTCCACGGCGCCCAGCGACATCACCTTGGTGAAGAGGGTGGCCACCGCGAGTGCGGCGGCAGCTCCGGGCACCGCCGCCTCAACGAGCAGCGGTAGGGCAGCGGCCAGCGCGAGGCCGGTCTGGACGAGAGTGCGGATCGTACGGCGGTTGGCGTCGGTCATCTTGGTGTCTCCTCGCGGTCCGAGCGCGTGCCCTCCGGTCAGGCGCGGGGCACACGGAGCTTGTCCCAGCTGGTGCGGCCGGGGATGCCGTCGGCTTCCGTGTCGGTGAAGCCGAGCTTGCGTTGCCAGGCGGCGTACGAGCGTTGGTCTGCGGTGGTCCAGGCCGGCCCGGGGCCTGCCTCGTACCGACCACAGCCCTGAGCGACGAGCCGCTTGCCCATGGCGGTGATGACCGCGCTGCGTCGGCCGGCGGTGAAGTACGCGGCGCCAGGGAACGGCTCGTACGAGATGGGCCTGGCAGCGCCGAGCCGAGTGGCGATCCGGGCGCGCATGCCCGGCATCGAGAAACTCGGGTCGATCTTCCGCGTGGTCCACTCCTTGTGGCCGATGACATGGCCGGCACCCCAGCCGTGCGTTCGGCACAGGGCGGCGGCCAGCCGCTCGACCGCCGCGAGCTGCGCGTCGGGGTAAGGGTCGCGGCCGTTGCCGAGGTTTTCGATCTCGAAGCCGTAGAAACGGGCGTTGCCGTCGACCGCGTCCGGGCCGGGCCGGGCGGGCAGCGCGGTGCCGCCGCGCACGGCGTCGTAAA
Source organism: Streptomyces zagrosensis (assembly GCF_014203645.1). Lineage (GTDB taxonomy): Bacteria > Actinomycetota > Actinomycetes > Streptomycetales > Streptomycetaceae > Streptomyces > Streptomyces zagrosensis. The sequence goes on from NZ_JACHJL010000033.1 coordinate 26,581, forward strand.
CGGCGCGGGAGCCGTTTCCGGCATGGTTGGTGCGGCCGTAGCCGACCAGGTGGACGGTGCCATCTTTGGCGATGACGCCGATACACAGCGGGCCAGGGAGATCGGCGGTGCCGGCGCGGCAGAAGCCGACGCTGGCGGACCCGGCGGTGTGATGCAGCAGCACACCATCGACCGGGCCCCACGGGCCTTTGTGGTTGCGGTTGTGGGTGCGCCAGCCGTTGTGTTCGACGACGCGGACCCCTTCGCCAAGCAGTGCGTCGAGAAATCTCTGCGCACTCGTGGGAGCAGTCATCGGAAACTCCTCACCGGTCGGGGCCGTACGCAGCCGCAGCCGGGACCAACAGGGGGATGGAACTGCTGTTGCGGTCCCCGCTCGAGCTGATCGGGCCGGCGACGCCCACCGGCTCGGGGTCGCGGCGCGCCAGGTGTGTGGCCAGGTGCCGGGCCAAGGTGTCCGCGAGCTGCGTCAGCTGCTCCGGGGTGAGGACGACGGGTGTCGGTAGCGGCTCGGAAGTGGTCTCGCTCATCACGGGTCCTTTGGATCAGTCGAGGAAGAAGAAGGCGTTGTCGGGCAGGCCGATGTGGGTGTAGCCGGCCACGGTGTGCTGCCCGAGGTTCTTCACCAGCCCGCCGGTGGTGATCTCCAGTCGGGTGGTGCCGTGCTCGTTGTAGTTGGCGGTCGTGGCCTCCTGGCAGACCGCGGCGAAGCTGGCCGCCGAGGCGGGGCGGCACCCGGCCGGGAGGGTCAGCAGCGTGGTGTTGCGGGGGATGACCGTGGCGGCCGTGCCGTGGGAGATCCAGCCGCGCAGATGGACCCGGTTGTCGATCTTCCGGTACTGCGCCGGGGGGTGGGCGGCCGACCCGGTGATCCCGGTCACGTACCCGGACGCCGGGGTGAGGGGCAGCCAGCCGGTGTCGGTCGGTGAGTGGACGCTGACCCACCCGGACCCGTTGTGGAGGGTGAGCAGACCGGGCTTGGCCAGCCAGGCGACCATGCCGGCCTGTGGTGAGGTCACCTTGGCCGTGCGGTCGGCGTCGTCGTCGAAGCGCAGCACGGTGCGGCCGTCCACGGCCTGGGCCAGGGACCGTAGATGGGCTGGGATATCGGCGGTGTCGGTGGGTTGCGGGTAGGGCAGCGCACCCAGGGGTGTGGTGAGCATCAGCTGTGGTCCTTCAAGGTGGCGTAGGTGATCGTGGCGAGGGCGGCGAGCGTGGTGTGGGCGGCGGCCACCTCCGCGTAGGTGCGCAGGCGCCAGTACTCCGGGTCGGTCGGCGGGTCGGTGTCCAGCCAGTAGCCCATTGGCGAGCCGTTGTGTTCGGTGCCGCGCAGGGTGAGGGTCTGCTGCACCGAGCCCCCGGCCGCGCAGCTGGTACGGATGCCGATCACCCAGGCGAGGGCTTCGAAGCTGGCGCCGGCCTGGTCGATGACGCGCACCACGTCCCCGAGTTGGATGCGCGGGTCGTAGAGCACCTCAACATCGCTGAGCACCGGCACCGGATTGCGCCCCGCGGCGAGCATCGTGTCGGCGAGTGCCTGGGCGACGGTCGCGGACTGCACCCATTCGCTGGCTTCGGCGTCGTACTGCTGGAGTCCGTAGTACCGCCGACTGTCGGCGTTCCAGCTGGCCTTGTGGCGCTGCACCGGCTCGCCTTTGGGCCTGACCGGTGCGATCACCACCGACGGCTTGCCGTCCTTGGTGGTGGTCCAGACGGTCTTTTTGCCCTGGTTGGTGAAGCGCAGGATGTACATCCCGCCCTCGCGGCGGGCGGTGACCACGACCGTGCCCTTCACGGATGCGCCGCCGCTGACGCCCTCCACGTAGCCGTCGCCGAAGCGGACGCGGCTACCGCCGGGGATATCTCCGAAGTCGTAGATCACCGGCGGCCCGACGTCGAACTCGTCCTCCGCCACGGTGTAGCCGACTTCCAGGCTGCGTCCCGGATCGATCCGCCGGACGGCGGTGTCCTTGGCCTCCTCGCTGAAGTCGAAGCCCCGGCCGGCCCAGTCCTGGTAGGGCTGCTCGCAGTAGTTGCGGCAGGCGTCGATCTCCTCCGATACGGTGAGGGCGGCGATCTCCCGGCGCGATGAGACGGTCAGGTCGGGCGTGGTCGGCTGGGTCTGGAAGCGGTTCGCATTGCGCCACCGGAACACGCCCCGCTCATCGAACTCCGCGGTGGACATGCTGGCCTTGGCGATGGAGCTGATCGCGTCCCACTGGGAACCGGACACCTTGGGGATGGCGTAGAGCGGCAGGACAGGATCGTCCAGCTCCACGGACTTGACCCAGGTACCGGTCCGGTCGAAGTCCTCCTTCGTCATCCCAGGCGACACCCGGGTGGTGACCTGGAGGGCCTCGACGGCGACGCTGGTCTTCAGATCGAGCTGAAGCAACTCACTGTTCCACAGGCTCGCGACCAGGTCGGTGTACTCGGCCACGGCGCCGGCGAGTCGAGTGCCGTCCGGGGCCACAAGGAACGGTTTGACCTTCGGCAGAATCTGGTAACCGGTCCCCGAGACATCGATCAGCATGCCGATGTGCCAGGCGCCCTTGAGCGCGGCGAGCAGCGGCCACTTCCAGGCGAACCACCTGTTATCGTCGCTGTCGCCGGAGCCGATGAAGACCACTCCTGCCGCGAAGTCGACGTAGAGTGTGATAAAGCTCGACCCCTCGCCCATTTCATCCAGGACCAGGGTGAGGTCGACCGTGTCCCCCGGGCCGAGGCCGCTGTTGACGTGGGCCTCGACGAGCAGCCGGTCGTCGCTGGGGACGATCACCCGGCTGCGTGGCATCCACGAGGCGGTCAACCCGCGCTCTTTCGGCACCAGCGCCATGGCGTGGGGAGCGCCCTCGCGCACATAGGTGTACTGGTCCGTAGCCGGTACAAGGTGCGGGTGGCCGTACGTGGAATTCAGCCCGCCATGCAGTGAGGCGTAGAAGATGGTGAACGGGTCGTAGTCCCCGCGGCCGGTGATCTTGTCGATCTCATCCGCGTTGGGGGCGCGGGGCGGTGGACAGCTGTGCACCCCGCCCTGACGCAAAAGCTCGTCCACACACCAGGTGGCGGAGGCGATCTGCTGGTTTCCCACGGACCCGCTGTACGGGTTGTTCAGCGCGGCGGGGCCACGCAGCCGCTCGGCCCCGTCCAGTGCGCTTACCTTGACGGTGTCGCTACCGGAGAGCGCGGACCGGGACCGCAGCGTGCCGCGGAAGGCAGGCAGGTCGATGCCGTTCACACCTGCGGTGTGGACCACCGTCTGCCCCGGGCGCAGGGCGTCGCCGGGCCAGCGGTTGGCCCAGGGGGAGTAGAGCTGCGGTGCGCTCAGGGCGTCCGTGCCGGAGATCTCCAGCTCCAACTGGGCCGAGGCACTACCCGCGAAGGCCCGCATGGCGTTGGGCAGATCCGTGTTGTAGGAGCGCTCCAGGGTCCACGACTGGAGGCGGCTTCCCACGGTGGCCTCGGTGAAGAACTCGTCGCCGATGGTCATGCCGCCGAGGCGGGTGGTGTGGCTGGGGGTGCGGTCGCCCCCAGCCAGTGTCCTGGCGAGGTCGTCGTTACCGGACTGCACCGTTCACCTCCACCAGATCGACCGACATGTTCCGGTACGGCAGGCGGGGCGCCGGTGTGTCGGTGTAGGAGGTGACCGCCATGGCGGGGCATCCGTCACCTGGCATGTCCCGGCGGGCGGGCTCGCCGATCGTCAGGCACGCGCCGATGAAGTCCACCAGCGTCTTCGCGACTCCGGGCTTACCGGCGGGAGTGACGAATACCGCCCCGCCCGGCGCGGTGCCGGTGACGGTCGGGCCGGCGCTGGTGCTGCTGGAAAGGTATTCACCGGACGCGTCCTTCCAGTCCAGTTGGGCGACCGCGGTGCCGAGGTGCTCCCAGTACGACGGCAGCAGCCAGGACACATTCATCCCGGACTTGACGGGCCAACCCGGCCAGGTGCCGTGCCGCCAGCCGAGAACGGTCTCGGCGGTACTGGCGGTGGCGCCGACGCTGTCGTGGTGGCGCTCGTACGCCGCCGTTCCGGACACCGTGAACCACCCCTGCTCGGCGTCCCTGGGACCACAGCGGCCGGTGGACTGCAAAGCGCCGAGCAGATTGCCGGCGGCGGGGTCGATGAAGGCGATCGGCCCGGGGGAGTCGGCGTCCGGGCTCCAGGGCCCGTAACTGGTGATGCGGCGGGCCAGCCCATCGAGGTGGCGGGCGTCTTCGAGGGTCAGCCACTCCCAGGAGAGCTTGGCCCGGCGAGGGGTGTAGCGGGTGCGGGACAGAGTGACGGTCCCGTCGAGGGACCGGAATTCACTCATCCCGAGGTCGGCGGTGCGGTCCCACGAACGAGCGGCCTGCGTGATCTCACGCAGGCCGCTTCCGGGGGTTCCGATCCACAGGTTTCTGGTCACGCGCTCACCTCCGTGCGAGCTGGCGCTGTCCGACGAGGACGGCGCGGGCGATGGTCTGGGAATCGACCTGGACGTGTACGGGGCGCTCCGCGAGTCGTTCCACGGCCTGGACGAGGCGGTGGAGGGCGGCGCCGGAGGCGGGACCGCCCTGGCCGAACATCCGCTCCAACTTGCTCAGCGGCAGGACGGCCTCGGCCTCGCCGGCCTCGCCGATGAGCGCCAACGTGCCGCCGGTGCGTGCCTCGACGAGGCCGCCCTGGGCGAGGGCGGGGATGTTGGGCAACTTGGGGATGTCGAGCCCGAAGCTCCTGCCGCCATACTTCGGAACCCAGTCCGGGATGCTGACCTTGATCCCGTTGAGACCGCCGATGGCGCCATTGAGGGCGATGATCATGCCTCTGATGGGCGTGGTGTAGAGGTTCACCGCCATCTTGAGGAGCGGCTTGATGAAGTTGATCATGCTTGAGGTGGCGCTGGAGATAGCCTTCATCGCGGCCGAGAAGCCCCTTTTGGCCACCGCGACGACCTTGTCCATGTTGATGAACTGCGCGATGAGCGGCGCCAAGAGCGCCATGACGAGCCCGAACGGGCTGGCCGCCATCGTCAGGTTGAGTGCCTTTTGCGCCAGGTTGGCCCCCTTCAGACCCTTGCCGAGGCCACCCATGGACTTCCCGGTACGGTCGGCCCCCTTGCCGGCCTTGCCGACCGACCTCTCGACGGCGTCGGCCTGCCGCTTGACGTTCTGGAGCTCGCCCTTGGCCCGGTGCGCCGCGCCCTTCAGCTTGTCCAGCGACTTCGTCAGCCTGTCCGCCCCGCCGCGTGCCTTCCCGATCCCCCCATCGGCGTTCCGTGCTGCCGTCTTCACCTTGTCCAGGCCGCCGCCGCTCTGCGTGGCAGAGGTCTTCAACTTCCCGAGCGAGGCGTGCAGCTTGTCCGCGTCGCCCTTCATCTTCTTCAGCGCCGGAGCAACCTGCCCGGCGGACGTTTTGACCTTCCCTACCGCGCCGGACGCGTCCCCGGACGACTTACGCAACCGCCCTACAGCGGTCGCTGTCTGGCCTATCGCGAGACGGAAAGGTTTCAGGCTTGCGGTGGCATTGCTGAGAGCCTGTTTCAAACTCATGGGTTGGTCACCCCAGTCCAATCGTCATGGCCAGCTCCCGCGCTTCACCGTTGAGAGCATCCAATTTGAGGCTAAGATCCACGAACGATTCCTTGCTCTCGCTGTGCGCCTTTTCCACAGCTTTCGCATCTCGGTCGGCATTGAACTTCAACGAGAGGATTTTGTCATAGTTTCTCTGAGCTTTCTCCCGGGCCTTCGACGCCGACCGGAGGTCACGCTCCGCCTGCGCCTTGGCGGTTGCGAGATTATGTTCGGAATACAGGCTGCCGGAATGACGTGCGGAACTGGCGAGCTGTTCCTGTCGGCGCTTCACGATTTTGACGCTTCGAGTCGCTTCATTGGCGGTATCTTGAACCTTTTTTACACGCTTAAGGAATTCCTTTTCCGCAGCAGCCTCCTTCTCTCCGGTATTCCGTGCGTGAGGCCACGTCCACCATTGCTTACCGAGAAACGTCACGCCCTTCTCGTCGACCTTGACTATTGCTAGATCTGCCTTGAGAACAGTGAGGCCAGTACTCACAATCGCCAGCCCGATTTTCAGGCCCTCAACGGTGGTGGAAATCCCGTTCAGTTTTTTCTTGTGTGCGTCATACTGCTCACCTTTCCATAGATATAGAACGTCATCATCCTTCGCAGCCACGACTTTTCGCCCCTTTCTCAATCTGCTACTTGCGCTTCTGACACTGCTTGGGTTAATGGATTAGCCCAAGCCATCCCCATGACGGATCTCAGGTGGGTGGGTACAGTCGTGCCGATTATTTCCACACCATTACTCGCATGGTTCGGAATCTGTCCGCTGGCGTTGGAACACCACCTTCGCGTAACTGACATAAAGCCGCATAAATTTGTCGCTCCTACTACCCCAGCGACATTCCGTACCACGCTCCCTTCGCATTCCTCACGGTGTGCGAGGAAATCGGCCATGCATCACCGACACGATGCGGCTCACGTCGCGGCTTTCGCCTCCTCAGGAGAAAAAGCGGGTGAGTTGGACGGTGCTGGGGTTCTGCGAGGCCGTTTCGGCAACCGGCGTTTCGGCAGGAGGCGCTTCGGCCGCAGCGGATTCGTCGCCGGGGCGGGGAGTGGGCTGGGGGTAGTCCAGCGGTTCGGAGTCCTCGTCACGGTTGACGGTGGCGAACATCCAGTTGGACTCGGCCAGGTGGTCGACCGCGGCGGCAAGAAGGTAGTCCGTCACGGACCAGCCCGCCGCGTCGCCGTGGATCTCATGCAGGGTCGCGCTGTCGCGTGGCAGGTGCTTGACCAGCACCGCGAGCCGGCGGGAGGTGAGCCGGCCGCGGTGCCAGTCGAGCAGATCCACGCCGTAGTGGCGGAGCAGGTCCGCCTCAAGGGCCTCGGCGTGTTCGTCGATGAACGCGCCGAGGCTCAGCCTTCCCCCAAGGCGAGCCCGGTCTCCTTGCCGTAAGCCTCCAAGATCGCCGCGATGTCCTGCATCGTCACCTCGTGGCGGTCGAAGCGGTCGAACTGCCGCTTGCCGAGCAGCAGCCGCAGCAGGCCGTCGACGTCGTTGTCGTCCAGGTCGCGCAGGTTACGGGCGGCGGCGCGGGTGAGCTCGGTGGGGAGTTCGAAAACATCTTTGTCGAGGGTGAAGGTCCAGGAACGGCCGAGCGCCTCCAGGCGCTGGGCGCGGGCGGCGCCGACGTCGAAACTAGCCATGGCGATTCCATCTCCTGAGGTGTGCGGTGCAGCGTGGGGTGCGGGGTGCGGGAAAGGCCCGGGGCCGGCAGCTGGGCGCTCCCGGCCCCGGGGTGATCAGACGGCGCTGTACGACGGGTCCTTCATCAGGAAGGTCGCCAGCGGCTTGGTGTTGTCCACCGCCAGCGCGGTGAAGGTGACACCGAGCTTGATCGAGGCGGTACGGGTGAGCGACAGCTCCTCGGTCTCGGTGACCTGGCCGCGCGAGATGACGAAGCGGTAGGTGATGTCCTTGCCGTCGCTGAACTCGATGCCCAGCGCCTTCTCGTTGAACTTGGGGTCGGCGGCCAGTTCGTACTTGTAGATGCCCGAGCTGGTCGCCGTCTCCGCGAGGGTGTCGCCACCCATGAAGAAGGGGAGCGTGTCCTCGTTCAGCTGGAGCAGCTGGAACTTCACGGTCAGGTCGCGGTCGGAGTAGATGAACCGGGCCGGGCTGACCGACTGCCAGGTCTCGACCGGGTCCAGCTTGTCCTTCTTGGAGAGCTTGATGCCGTCCTGCGAGGTGAAGCCGAGATCCTTCCAACCAGCCGCCCAGGCGGCGGAGGTGTCGGCCGGCGCGACGGTGCCGACCGGGGCGACGAGGATTCGGCCGGTCCCGGCGACGCGGATCTCGGAAGCATTGGTGCCTGCCATGTGAACTCCTGTGATGTGTGCGTGGACATGACGAAGGCCCCGCCGGGCGGCAGGGCCTGAGCAAGGGCGAGCGCGCGTGGAAGGCGGCTCAGATGGGGCGGATGTGCAGCCGCACCGTGGAGAGGTAGCGGTTGGCGGCCGACCGGTTCCAGTCGGGCAGCCAGCGCGGGCCGTCTGCCTCGACCACGTCGGAGACGTAAGCCGTGCCGTAGGTGGTGCCGCGCAGCGCGACGAGGGCGGACCGGGCCGCGAGTGCCAGGCCGTGGGCGGCGGTCTTGGTCGGACCGTAGACCTCCAGATCGACCAGGGGCTGGTCGAGGCGTAGGTCGTCGACCCAGGCGCCACCGGCTCGGGAGACCAGGATGACGGGCTGCGTGCCGGTGAAACCGGCCGGCGGGACGTTATCGACGGTGGCGGCGTCCAGTTCGGGCCGGGCGTCGAGGAAGTTGACGACGAGTCGTTCGACATCGGGGAAGGTGATCGGCGGGTCGGCCAAGGCGGGCTCCGTTCACGCAGAAGCGAGCAGTAGCGGAGAAGCGGCTCCGCCGTACCGTGCGCACGGCCTCCGTGCGAATGGAGGTGTTGGCCGTGCGCACGGTCGGCGGCGGGGGCCGCCCCACAGGAAACGGCGAGGCCGTTCCCCTGGTGTGGGGCACAGCTCCGCCGCTGCACCAACTGTGACAGGTTGCGACCGCGAGCGCAACCTGTTCTCTGGTGCGAGCCAGAAGGCCCTCGCGCTGGGCGTGGTGATCCCGGCGTCCCACTGCGGCGGAACATGCACGTTGGCCCGTGCACCGAAGGTGCACGGGCCAACGTGGGAGAGACCGGCGTAGAGGTCAGGTGTTCACCGGGGATCGATCGCCGCGGAATGCCGCACGTTCGGCGGCGAAGACGTCCTCCAGGCGGAACAGGTGTTTCGTGCCCAGACGGCCCGCCGCGGTGAGGCGGCCAAGTTGGACCCACTTGCGGATGGTCGCGGGCACCACACCCGCTTCGTTGGCGGCGATCACGCCGGTCACCAGGGCCGGGCATGCCGGGAGAGCCATCGGGAGCGACATCAGGCGTCACCCGCTTCGGCGTCGTTGACGAGGGCGGCTATCGAAGCCGCGTCGGCGCCGGACACGGCGGCGAGTCGCGCCCAGGCGGTCTCCGCCCACGAGTGACGGTGTCCGGGGTTCGTGGCGCAGGGGCAGTCCTGCTCGGTGCAGCGGCAGCCGGGGTTGACGCAGAGCACCGCCCGCCAGGCCGGGAACGCCCGCAGTGAGACCGAGTCGCACCAGGGGCAGCGGCCGGTAACCCGTACCAGCGCTTCCGCATCGCCCAGGGCGGCTCCACAGCGCCGCGCCATGCGGCGGGACTCGTCGAGTACGTGCTGAGCCAGGGCGGGGTGTTGGGCGACCTGGTCGAGGAGCCGGGTGAGGCGGCGCAGCCGGTCCGGGACCGCGGCTCGGGGCGGGCGGCCGAGACGCAGCTTGTCCCGTACGGCTTCTTCGAGTTCGACGACGCCGTCGGTGATGTCCCGGATGGCGTCGGAGACGCGCAGGTTGATCGGGGCCGCGCCACCACCGATGGGCGATAGGCCGTGCTGTTCGTTCCACAGGATGTCGGCGCGGTCCGCGCGGTCACGGTCGGCGCGTGCCTGGCGGGCGGCAGGGCTCCTGGGCGCGCTGGGCCTGGTGGCCGTGGAGGGACGGCCGGGGACGAGCTCCTCCAGCAATTCCGGGAACTGGCGCCGGAGGACGTCGATCCACAAGGTGGCGCGGGCTGCGTGCTGGGTGGCGAGGTCTGTGGTCATGAGCACCTTCCGATCCGGGGCCGCGCGATGAGGAAGCAGGTCTTTTGCCGCACGCTCTGACGGTGCGCGCTCGCACATCGTGCTTTGTTGCGCACTCGCGCGCAACCACTTTGGGTGTATCACTAGTCACTCAGGCTTCCCGAGTCACTTCACCAACGGTCAACTGACGCCCATACGAGACCCTCCACGATTGCGCGCGCGTGAGTGCTCATTTCGTGCGCGAGCGCGCGGTATCTTGTGCTCGCGAATGGAGGGAATCCGCTTATGCACAGCGACGCAGAACACATCGAGACCTTCGCTGCCTGGGTCGAGGGACTCATGCGCGAGCAGGGTTACGACATCGACAGCCCGCGGGGAGGCGGGAAGTCCAGGCTCGCCGTGGACGCCGGCGTCCACAGGGCGGCCGTCACCAGGCTGCTCCAACGGCAGAGCATGCCCGACCTCGACACCATGCGCGGCCTGTCCAAGGCGCTGCGGGTACCGGTGAGGGAGGTCCTGATCCGGTCAGGGAGACTCACCGAAGACGATCTACCGAGTCTGCCTGGGTACGCTGCTGAGGGTGCTTCCACCGGACATCGGATGTCCGCCGAGCAGGCGGCCGATGCCATGGGGGTCCCGGCAGAAATGCGGGAGGTGTTCGTCCGGGTGGCGGAACAGTTCACGCCGCGACAGCCGGAGGACAAGGGGTTAGACATACGCGCCACGGGCTGAGCTACCGGTGCCGTGGCTTGGAGGGCAGGGGCCTTGGCAAGTGACGACAGCCCGAAGGACGACCACGAGGGAGGTACCCGGCGAGGTGAAAATGATGGGAGCTCGCCGGATTGCCGGTCCCCGCGCCCGCCGGGGCTCGACCCCGGCATGTCCGATGGCGGCTCCGCTCTCCAGGCCCTGCCGGCGCAGCAGGTCCAGAACCTCGTCATGAGCCTCGTGCAGGCGACGCTTCCGGATGATCTGATGGTAGTCACCCAGTCAGAGATCGAGGCGATGAAATTACGCGCCTACGCGCACGGTTGGCAGGACGGCATGCGGCGAGAGTCTCCGGCCGAACCACCGGCGCAGCCCCCGTCCGCCGTGGAGAAGGCGAAGCCCCCGGACGCCGCCGTCTTCTCGTTTCCCCAGCCATTACCCCTGGTGGCCGCCGCCGACACCGCGAGGCAGGGCCTGCTGATGCCCCATCGGCTCAGGCGCTCGGCCCGTGCGGAGCGGGAAGTTCCGACACCGCGGCCCCCTCAGCAGTCCGGCGCCGGACCGCCTGCCGGACTACCCGCCGAAGACTCGCGCTGAACGCGCGGCGTATGCCGTCGGCGCCTGTCGGCCAGTGGCAGGGCCACGACCGCCGGAAGACGCTACGCGTACCCATGTCAGTGGCACCCCCTATGGTCATCGATACCAGAGATCCGATGCGAAAGGTGCGGGGGGTGGGGGACGGCATGACAGTACGCAGTGAGGCGGCACACACTCCGGAACAGAGAAACGAAGGCCAGGGCCAGCCCGCCTCGTCGGACGGTACGGCAGCCCCGCAGCCTCTGCGGAAGGCGAACGTCCGGCGCGAGGTCGACGAGCTCGTGCGGGCTTCCATCCCGGAGGGCCTGCTGATGGCTTCGCGGTCAGAGATCGAGGCCATCCAGGCCCGCGCTTACGCCCAGGGCTGGCGGGACAGCGTCGCGCACCGTGCGGAATCCTCGGCCCGGGAACGCGAGGAGAGCCGGCTTCCGCCCTTTCACGGGCTGCACGACCAGTTCACGCCCGTCACGCATGACTACGCGGAAAAATCCGAGGAGGCGGCGTCGGGCGCCAAGGTCATCCGCTTCCTCCACTCCCGGCAACGCCGCGGCCATCCGTACACCGCCTGACGAATAGTCTCGCCGGGCCGGCAGTAGGCCGTCCACCCAGCTGACAAGGGCCTACCGCCCACCCATTCGGCAGCGCACAGAAGGCGGTGCCGCGGCACGCTGCGCTAGCCACGTAGGTCAACGAAGGTGCCGGCCGTTGGGGGACGGCCCGTACGGCACGGGCTCGAGGGGTGTAGCCCAACTACCGTCGATGGCCGACTCCACGGCGACAGGTCGAAAGAGCGCCCGACGGCGACACGGGCAGCCGGTTCCGGTCGTTGTCCAGCACGTGGCCTTCCTCTGGGCGGGGATGTCGAACGACGACATAACACGGCAGGGCTCCGGCTCGGAGCACCATTTCAGCCAAGCTCCGTAATCGGGCGATCCGTTGCGGACGCGCACCTAAACCCTCCCTTTGGTCGGCCGGCTCTCTGACGCACAGGTAGTTGGCCACTCGGGGTGATGCCTGCGGTCCCCGCCCCATATCCCGGGCCCCCACCAGTCTTCTCCGCTTGGTTCCCCGCCTCCTCCCACTCCCCAGGCTCGGAGGAAATGCACTCGCGGACACCAGCCCCACCTGTGCACACCGCTGCCGCGGCACTGGGGATCGGCGTACTCATCTACGACGCCCACTTGCACTTCGCCAACTAGGGCTCACGGCGCCTGATGTTGCACCTGCACACCACGCTGCTGCCCGCCCTCGGCCCCGAACCGTACTGCGCGGAGGACACCTTGACCTGCCGGACCAGGAAAGGGCACCCGCTGCTCGACTTGGCCCACGAGACCGAGGACGGCGGCGAGTGGAACGCCGACCCACCTTCACCCTCGCCTCCTTCGCCACCCTGCGCACCGGGCCCGCCAGCGGAGCGACGGGCCCGGGGCAAGCGGGGCCGGGGCAAGCGGGGCCGGGGCAAGCGGGGCCGGGGCAAGCGGGGCCGGGGCGAGCGGGGCCGGGGCGAGCGGGGCCGGGGCGAGCGGGGCCGGGCCCGCGGGCGAGCGCCTGGCCCCGCTCGCGTCACGACGTGAGCGACACGTTGCCACCCACCGCGCGCAGCTTGATGGTGCGGGCAGAGCCGGGGTCGGTGGTCACCGACACCTTGCTCTTGCCTCCCGCCGACTTCGCGTCCACGGCGTAGGAGGCTGTGGAGGGCACGATGACCGACACATTGCCGCCGTTGGTGTCCACGTCGACCTTGCCGGGTGCCTTGGTGAAGTTCCCTGTCATCTCACCACCGGAGACCTTGGCCACCAGGCTCTTCCCCGCGAGTTTGTCGGCCCGCAGGGAACCGCCCGTGGTGTGCGCCTCGACGGCACCGGCCAGGTTCTTCAGCTTGATGCTCCCTCCGCGTTCCACCAGCCGCACCGACAACAGCGTGCTGGGCACCTTCACCTGGTAGGTCATATCGCAGTCGGAATCGTCGATGGGGCCGCAGTCGGGGCCCGCGGAGAGCGACAGCCTCCCGTCGGATACCTGACGGCCGGTCTTCGGCCTGTCCCCCGTATACGTGATCGTCTCGGTGACGCGCACGGTGGTGCCCGAGTCGCCGGTCACCTCCATGTCACCGCCGGAAGCCTCGATGGAGAGCGCGGTCACCTTGTCGGAGACGGTGAACGAGCGGGTGTCGGTCTCCTGGTTGCTCGCCGCTCCGCCCTCGCAGCCGGTCAGTAGCGCGCCGCTCAGGACGGCCGCCGCCACGGTCGCGAAGCAGGATCGGGTCAGGGGTAAGGGGTTCAACTGATCTCCTGAGTTACTTCGCCGCGTGCGCGCAAAGGCGAGGGACGGAGGGCGTGGTGTTGTTGGGGTGGCCTTGGGTTGCCGCGTAGAGCCGCACCAGCTCATGGCAGTGATACTGCAGCCGGCCTTCCCGGTCGACGCCGCTGATCTCCAGCAGCGCCGCGTCGACCAGGCTCTCCAGCCCGACCTCGGCCTCGGCCTCCGAGGTACCGCACCGAGTCGCCGCCCAGAGTACGGAGAAGGGGCCGGTGCCGACCCCGCCGAGAGTGGCCAGCATGGAACGGGCGCCGCGGTCGAGCAACCGCATTGAGCGCAGCAGGACTTCGCTCACGCTCAGGTCGCCGAAGCTCAGTTCGGCCAGCCGGTCCCACGGGTCGGCCAGCCGGCGCGCGAGCCAGGCGGCGGGCCAGTGGGGTCTCGATGCCAGCCGGGCCCCGACGATTCGCAGCGCGAGGGGCAGTCCGGCGCAGTAGGCGACCAGGTCGGCGGCGGCATCCCGGTCGGCGGCGATACGGGGCCGGTCCGCCGCCGAGGCGAGCAGGTCCATCGCATCGTCGTCGTCGAGCGGGGGGAGGGCGATGGTGCATGCCCCTGCCACCCGGGCCAGTTGGGTGTGGCAGGTCACCAGGACCGCGGCCTCGGCGCTGCCCGGCAACAGCGGGTCCAGCTGAAGCTCGCTGACAGCATTGTCCAGAACGATCAGCAGACGCTTGCCCGACGTACGGGTGCGGTAGAGGCGGACCAGTTCCTCCAGGTCGTCCGGGGCCGTCCGGCTCCCGTCGAGAGCGGGCTCACCCAGTGCCCTCAGCAGCACGACGAGGACATCGCACGCGTCTCTCGGCGCCCCGTCGGTGCCGCGCAGGTCCACGTACAGCTGGCCGTCCGGATAGCATCCGGCACTGGCGTGCGCGGCATGCACGGCTAGGGCCGTCTTGCCGATGCCCGCCATCCCGGTGAGGAGAAACCGCCGCGATCGCCAAGAGTTGGTGTCGCCGGTCGGCGCGATCATCGAGGTGAGCACGGCCAGTTCGGCGCGGCGGCCGATGAAGTCGTCGATGTCGGGCGGCAGCATCGCCGGTACTTCCGGGTACCGTCCCGAGGTGATCGGAGCGGGCGACTCCAGGCCCAGTTCGCCGCCGAGTACGGCCTGGTAGGTGAGGACGAGGGCGGCGCCCGGGTCCACGCCGAGCTGCTCGGCGAGCACCTTGCGGCCCTCGTGGTAGGTGAGCAGCGCGTCGGCCTGCCGGCCGCACCGGTAGAGCGCGGTCATCAGCTGGGCGCGCAGCCGTTCGTGGGTGGGTAGCTGGGCGACCAGTGCGGTGAGTTCGCCGGTGACCTGCTCGTGCCTGCCGAGCGCGAGGTCCGCGTCGATGCGGTTCTCCAGGGTGCGGGTGCGTGCCTCTTCGAGCGGTTGCCGCTCCACGTCCTGCAGGTGCTCGGTGGCATTGGCCAGCGCGGGCCCCTGCCACAGGTCCAGGGCCGCGCGCAGCAGTTCACCCGCCCGCTCGAAATCCTTTCGCTGTAGGCAGTCCCGGCCCTGCTGCGCCAGCTCCTCGAACCGGTGGAGGTCGGTACGGCTACTGTTCGCGACGAAGCGGTAGCCCGGCTGCTGCCGGACGATCTCCACCTCGTCCCCGAGATGCTTACGCAGCCGGGATATGTAGGTGTAGATCTGCGCGTTGGCCGTGGCGGGCGGGTCCCAGCCCCAAAGCAGCGCGCTGAGCCGCGCGTCCGAGACGACCCGCCCCCGGGCGAGGAGCAGAGCGGCCAGGACTGTATGCACTTTCGAACCGGACAACGCGACCCGGTCATCACCGTGCCACGCCTCGACTGGTCCCAGGATTCGCAATTCCATACATCGCCCCGTTCAGTGGTCACACCATGTGTGCTGCTCCTGAAGGTAGGAGAGCCGCCTTTCGTGCGGCTATCACTTCGATTTCGGTCCCGCCCGCGCTCCCTGGTGGGAAGGGGGGCGGAGATCGGCACGTGGGGCGTCCATACGTCAACTTCAGTAGTCCCAGCAGCACTTACGGCCGCCCCACGCCGTGTGATACACGTCACACTCGATTATCAAGGCGAAATGGAACCCGTATCGAGCAACCACAAAAGCCCCGTTCACCCATGCCGCCGAGATCTTCCACGACCCCAATGCAATTCGCATGGCAATCGCATTGGATGGTCATCTCCCCTCAATACGTTCGACGCTGGATCTACCGGTCGGTAGGGGTTCACAATGAGGCTCCCTCGATAACACTCGGGGGATGTGTTGGTCAACGGGGGAAGGACTAGGCACGATGAAACAGGCTGTCTTCAGACTTCTTGGACCACTGGACGTTCGGATCGACGGGGAGCCGGTCAAGCTCGGGGGGCCACGCCATCGCACCATTCTTTCCATGCTGCTGCTGACCCCAGGTCAGACAGTCTCGGTGGACGCACTCACCGAGGCCGTATGGCCGAGCGGTGCTCCCGCCACGGCGCGTAACCAGATCGCCATCTGCGTGGCCGGCCTGCGAAAACTGTTCAAGGACGCGGCAGGGGAAGGTGAGTTGATCACCACCTCACACCCCGGCTACGTCATCAATACCCTCGAACACCTCCTCGACATCACGGGCTACGAGAATCTGGTGAGCCGGGCGCGGGAGGCCCTCCGCAAGGGGCAGACCGCTGAGGCCTGCGACCTCTTCGCCGAGGCACTAGCGCTGTGGCGCGGCCGGGCCCTGGACGGAGTCACCGGGCAGCGCATCGAAGAGGAGGTCACCCGGCTGGAGGAAACGCACCTCGACGTGTGCGAGGAGCACGCGGGACTGCGGCTCCAGCTGTACGGCCCGCAGCCACTGATCGCGGAACTCACCACTCTGGTGACGGAACACCCCTTGCGGGAACGGGCCAGAGCCCATCTGATCCTGGCCCACTACCGGGCCGGACGCAGGGCCGAGGCTCTTGAGGTCTTCCGCGAGGGCCGCGACCTGATGGTGCGGCAGCTGGGGATCGAACCGGGGCCCGCGCTACGGGGACTGCACGATCTCGTACTGCAGGACGCGCCGGAGCTGGGCGGGCCGACCGCCGATCCCCATGCCACTCCGCCCGGCCAAGTGCCGGCCGAACTCCCGGCGGCGCCTGCCTCATTCACCGGCCGGGTCGCGGAACTCGCGGCGCTCAACCGGATGCTGGACGAGCGGGCCGGCCGGGTCCCGCTGGCCGTGGCCGCGATCAGCGGCGTCGCCGGGATCGGGAAGACGGCGCTGGCCATCCACTGGGCGGAGCGGGTCGCCGAGCGCTTTCCGGACGGGCAACTCTTCGCCGACCTGCATGGATTCGACGAACGCAACGCACTCATCTCGCCCTTCGCCACACTCGACCGGTTTCTCCGTGCTCTCGGCGTGCCCGCGTCCCGGATACCCGCCGACCTGGTCGGTCGGTCGGCGCTCTTCCGCAGTGTGCTCGACGGGAAGCGGGTACTGATCGTGCTGGACAACGTCCGGTCGTTCCACCAGATCCGTCCGCTGATGCCCGGCAACGGCCGCTGCTGTGTGGTGATCACCGACCGTGAGCGCATCGAGGATCTGATCACCCACTACACCGTCCTGCAAATCGGGCTCAACGCGATGGCTCCCGCGGAAGCACCGCTGTTACTCGCCAAGCTCGCCGGCGAAGGGCGGATCGGTTCCGATCCGGCTGCTGCCCTGCGGCTGGGCGAACTCTGCGACCGGCTTCCGCTGGCCCTGCAGATAGCCGGTGCCCGGCTCGTCTCCAAGCCTCACTGGTCCGTACAGCATCTGACCAACCGGCTTGTGGACCCGGCCCGGCGCATGAACGAACTAAGCCCAGGTCAGGGTGGAGTACGGGCCGGGTTCGGGCTCAGTTACCGGGCTCTGCCGGCCGCCGGCCGCCGGCTCTTTAGGCGGCTCGGTCTGCTGAGCACGTCCGACTTCGAGTCGTGGGCCAGCGCCGCCGTACTCGACACAGACCAGGTGGATGCCGAGAGCCTCATGGAGAGACTCGTCGATGCCCGCCTGGTCGAGGTCGGGCCGGGGTCGGACCCTCACACCATGCGCTACCGGTTCCAGGATCTGATGCGGATTTTCGCCCGGGAACGCGCGGAGGCCGAGGAGAGCGCGGAGGAACGCCGGGCCGTGCTGGAGCGCTACCAGCAGCGGCTGGCCGAGGTCCGCGGACGCGGCGTGGCAGGGCCGTCACTGACCTGCCACGCGGGTGGAACACCGGGCTGAAGAACACCGCGTCGGACCGTGGCCGGGGCTGCCCTGTCCTGATCAGGGCGGGGCAGCCCCGGCCGGCCCTTCATCCGTTGTGGTCAGTCCGCGGCCACTTCGAGTTCCCGGCCCAGCAGCGCGGCGACCGCCTTGTGGACCTGCTTTCCGTTGTCCGAGTTGGTCATCACCACACAGCCGTTGCCCGAGCCCAGTTGCATCGAGGTCAGCGCGCGATAGCCCGCGGTCTGTCCGCCATGGCCGACATCGGGGTCCGCCGACGAGCCGTCGACCACCGTGCCCAGGCCGTAGAAGCTGCCCGGGAAGGCCTCCGTGAGCATGGCGCCCACCGACGTCGCGGAGAGCAGCCCCGACAGGCCGAGGTGAGCCTGCCGAATCTCGACGGCGAGCTGCGCCAGGTCGGCGGGAGTGGACCACAGTCCGCTGCCCGCATGCACCGGCCGCAGCCGGTAGCCGCCGAGCAGTCCACGGGCTTGCTGGTCATGGCCTACAGCCAGGTCCTGGGGGACGGAACGGTCCATGACCGGCGGCGGCAGGAACGTACTGTCCCGCATGCCCAGCGGGCGGAACACCAGCTCGGCTGCCAGCTCCTGGAACTCGTGGCCGGTCACATCGAGCAGCAACTGCTCGACCATGGCCCACTGGCTGCCCGCCTTGCGGAAGAACGCCCCGGGTTCGTGCTCCGCCCAGACGTCGTCCAGTACGGCGGACAGCTCCGGCATGGTCTCGTCCGGCCGCCACCACGCACTTGAGGTCTGCGAAAGGCCCGCGGTGTTGGACAGCAGGTGGCGCAAAGTCAGCAGGCTCCCGCCGATGGCCCGGGGTGCCTTGCGGTCAGACAGATAGCCGTCGATGTCCGCATCCAGGTCGAGCACACCTTGGTCGACGAGCCGCAGCACCGCGAAGGCGGTCACATGCTTGCTGATCGATCCGGCCTGGAACCGGGTCCGCAGGGTCACCGGGGCGCCGGTCTCGGCGTTCCGTGTCCCATAGGCCTGCACACCGACTAGCTGGCCGTCCCTGAGCAGGGCAACCACCGCGCCGGGCACCCCATGGGTCACCATCGCCTCGGCCACCTCGGGCGCGCTCAGCGCGGAACGTGAGGCCGTGGTGAACTTCACCGGCGTCGCTCCCTCATCGCTCTCGTCGCCTTCATTCGGCGTTCCGCCATCGAGTGCGACCGCGAGGTCCTCGATGGTCTCGCTGTCCAACAGCATCCGCAGCGTCAGCTCAAGTCCGGCCCGCCGGGCGGCCGTCATCACATGGACGATGCGCATGGAGTCGGCGCCCAGGTCCGTCAGCCGGTCTCGTACGCCCACTTCGGCCACGCCCAGTACCTCGACACAGGTGTCGACCAGCAGCTGCTCGGTCCTGTTCCGCGGCGCGACGTACTCCCGGTCTGTGACCAATGCCGTACGGCCAGGTGCGGGCAGCGCCGTCCGGTCGAGTTTGCCTGTCGGGCTCAGCGGCATGGCGGCCAGCATCATGAAGGCCGCGGGCACCATGTACGACGGCAACGAGGCGGCCAGGTGGTCACGCAACTCGGCCTGGTCGAGCTCCGCTTCGCCGTCCGGCCGGTCCGAGACCACGTAGGCGGCGAGCCACTTCTCACCGTTGGCATCCTCCCGGGCGACCACCACCGCGTCACGCACCCCGGGGTGCGTCAGCAGCAGTTCCTCGATCTCGCCCAGCTCGATCCGGTAGCCGCGGATCTTCACCTGGAAGTCGATCCGGCCCAGAAACTCCAGATCTCCATCGGAACGGAAACGGCCCAGATCACCGGAGCGGTACATCCGCGAGCCGGGCGGCCCGCCGAACGGCTCGGGGACAAACCGCTCAGCGGTCAGCCCGGGCCGGCCCACATAACCGCGCGCTGTACCGGCACCGGCGATGTACACCTCACCGGCCACGCCCACCGGAACGGGCTGCTGAGCGGCATCGAGCACGTACGTCCGGTAATTGGGCAGCGGACGCCCGAGCACTATCGACTCAGGGTCGGGAACCACGTCCCAGACGTGCGACCAGACCGTGGTCTCGGTCGGCCCGTACTGGTTGAACAACGTGTCCAGCCGGCTGCGCAGATCCCGGGCCAGCGGCAGCGAGCATTCCTCGCCACTGGTAACCCCGACCAGCGGGCGGCGGCCGAGGCCGGCGGCCAGCAGCAGCTTCCAGCCGGCCGGGGTGGCCTGTACATGGGTCACCCCGGCGTTGTCGATCAGCTTCAACTGATCGGCGGGGTCGTTCGACACCTCGTCATCGGCGAGGACCACCCGGCCGCCGGAAATCAGCGGCAGATACATCTCGGCGGTCGAGATGTCGAAAGACAGCGGCGTGGCGGCGAGCCAGACGTGCTCCGGCTTGCATCCGTAGTGCTGCCGCATCGAGAAGAGCAGGTTCAGCAGGGCGTACTGGCCGATCTGCACACCCTTGGGGCGGCCGGTCGAGCCGGAGGTGAAGAGGGTGTACGCGAGTCGGTGCTTACGGCCCTCGTCCTTCACATCCGCCGGATCACGTACGGCCGAAGCGTCCGGAGCGGTACCGGGAAGCCCGGCGATCTCCGTACGTGCGCGGTCGAGATGGATGAACTCCCCCTCGTACCCCTCGCCCACCCGCTCGGCCAGCGTGCCCTCGGTCACGATCAGGCGGGCGCCGGACGTCTCCAGCATGTAGTTCAGCCGGTCCGCCGGCAGTCCGGCGTCCAGCGGCAGATGCGAACCGCCCGCCTTCCAGATGCCGAGCAGGCAGGGCAGGGTGTCCGGGCCGCGGCTCAGCAGCACACCGACCACCGACTCCGGCCCCACTCCGGCCGCCCGCAGATGGTGCGCGATGCGGTTGGCCCGGGTGTCGAGCTCGCGGTAGGTGAGGGTCGCCTCCCCCGTCTGTACGGCGATGGCGTCGGGTGTCGAGGTGGTCGTCGCCTCGATCACCTCGTGCACATACCTGCTCATCCCCACTCCACTTCGGTGTCGTTCCAGTCCTCAAGGACCTGAGTAAGCTCCGTCGCGGACAGCAGCGCCGAATTCACGTCGCCGTCCGGATCACCGGCCATGGCCTCCAGCACCGCCCGGTACATTCCAGCGAGCCGCTCGGCGTTCGCCCGGTTCAGGCCGGTACTCACGGCCCGCAGAACCAGCCGCCCCGGCACGTTGGCGATCGACAGGGTGAACTCGTTGGAGCTGTCACCGGCCCCGGACTCCCAGTCCACCGGCCCGTCATCCAGTGCCTGGTTGAAGTCCTGGTAGCGGTACATGATGTCGAACAGCCTTCGCCCGCCGGCCAGTCGCTGCACCGCCGGAAGCGGGTAGCGGCGGTGGCTGTAGACCTCGGCCTCGCGGTCGAAGACCTGCTGGATCAGCTCGCGCCAGGTACGGGCGCTGCGGTCGTGCGCGAACGGCAGGGTGTTGAGGTACATGCCGTACACCCGCTCGGCGCCCGGCTCCTCCGGCCGTGCGCTGTACAGCACCCCGGTGTGGAAGGCCGGTTCGTTGGTGACCGTGCTGAGCACCTTCAGATGCGTGGCCAGGAGTACGGCCTTGAAGGAGGTGGCTGTGGACTTGGCCAGTGCCCGCAGCTCCGGCTCGATGTCGCGGAACTCGATGGACACCTTGAAGTCCTCGCGCGGTGCGCCGGCGCCGTCTCCCCAGTCGGGTGGGAGCACGGTCATGGCGTGGTGGTCGACGATCCGCTGCCAGTAGCCGCGGTCGTCATCCGACTCCAGTGCCTCCAGCTCCGCCGCGATGAAGTCGGCATAGCGGACGGCCGGCCGCTCCTGCTGCTCCGGCTCCTCCCCGTTCACGTACGAGCGGTAGAGGCTCAGCACCTCAAGGAGCAGCGACTGCTGGCTCCAGCCTTCCGTGATGGCGTGGCAGTGGGTGAAGCCCAGGTGCCAGGCCTCGTCGGACTCGATCAGCGCGGAGATACGGAGCAACGGCGCCCGCAAGAGATCGAACAGCTCGGCGCGCTCGCTGACGATGTGCGCCCGACGCGCCGCGGCCTGCTGCTCATCGTCCTGGCCCCGCAGATCATGCACGGTCACCGGGATCTCGGCGCTCTCGTGGACCAGTTGGAGTGGTAGGTCGAAGTCCTCAAGCGCGATGGACGTACGGAGCATCTCATGGCGTTCCACCACGGCCTGCCCGGCGCGACGGAGAGCGTCGGTGTCGAACGGACGGCCGTCCTTGATCCGGAACGTCGAGGTGTTGTGGTACTTGTTCAGGCCGTCGTCGGCGAGCATTTCCACGAGCATGCCGAGCTGCACACTGGAGAGCGGGTACGCATCGACCAGCCCGGCGGGGAGGGTCTCCCGCACCGGCGCGGCGATGAGCGAGAACGGTGCGGCGGGGGTAAAGCTTGAGCCAGGTTCCGTACCCCCGAGTTCGGCGGCGAGTCCGGCGATGGTGCGGTGCTGGAACACATCGCGGACGCCAGCCTCGAAGCCCTCGGCGCGTAGGGCACCGACCAGGGCGATGGCCTTGATGGAGTGACCACCGAGGTCGAAGAAGTTGTCCTCAACACCGACCCGCTCCACACCCAACACCCGACCCCACACCGCGGCGATACGCTCCTCGGTCACCGTGCGGGGCGCGACATAGGTATCCACAGCAAACCCATCCGGGTCCGGTAGGGCGCGGCGGTCGATCTTGCCGTTGGCCGTCAGCGGAATCGAGTCCAATTCAATGAACATCGAGGGGACCATGTACTGCGGCAACGAGACACCCAACCAATCCGCCAAACCCTCCACGCCACCCACCACATACGCCAACAACCGCTGATCCCCCGACACCACCACCGCCGCGTCAACCACCCGTTCATGAGCAATAAGCGCAGCCCGAATCTCACCCAACTCCACCCGATAACCACGAACCTTGACCTGATCATCAACACGACCCAAAAACTCCACCACACCATCACCACGCCACCGCACCACATCACCCGTGCGATACAACCGACTACCAGCCACACCATACGGATCAGGCACAAACCTCTCCGCCGTCACACCCCCACGAAACGCATACCCACGCGCCACACCCACACCACCAACAAACAACTCACCCACCACACCCACCGGCACAACCCGCAACCCACCATCAAGAACCCGCATCACCACATTCGGCAACGGACGCCCAATCGGCACCACACCCTCAACCGCCCCCTCCAACACAAACACACACGTACCCACCGTCGCCTCAGTCGGCCCATACTCATTCACCACCCGACCACCACCCAACAACACACGCCAACGCTCCACCAAACCACCCGGCAACGCCTCACCCGCCACCACCACCCGCGACGCCAACCCCCGAACCTCCTCATCCGACAACTGACCCGACAACACCTCCAAATGACCCGGAGTCAACTTCATAAACGAAAACGGACCCGCAGCCACCAAACCCGCCCCCAACCCCGCCAACTCCCCATCCCACAACCACACCCGCTCACCCGCAACCAACGGAGCCCACACATTCGGCACCACCAAATCAAACGCCACCGACGAAAACACCGGCGCACCACCCGAACCCCACGACACCAACTCCCCTACCGCCCACACCACATGATTCACCAAACTCCGATGCGAAACCTGCACACCCTTCGGCCGACCCGTCGAACCCGACGTAAACACCGTGTACGCCACAGCATCCAAATCCACACAACCCACCGGCACCGACACCGGATACGACGACAAATCCTCACCCACCAAAACCAACTCAACACCCGAAAAACGATCCGCATACACACCCGACGTCACCACAACCGACACCCCAGCATCAACCACCATCCCCGCCACACGCCCCACCGGCAACACCGAATCCAACGGCACAAACCCCCCACCCGCACGCCACACCGCAAGCAACGACACCACCAAATCAACAGAACGATCCAACAACACCCCAACCACCGACTCCACACCCACACCCACACCCACACCCACCTCACGCAACCGATGCGCCAAACGATTCGCCCGCACATCCAACTCCGCAAACGACAACCGCACACCACCACACTCAACAGCCACCGCACCCGGACTCACAACAACCCGACGAGCCACCAAATCCGACACCGAAACCTCCGGCACCACCACCGCCGTATCATTCCAACCACTCAACACACACTCACGCTCACCACCAGGCAAAAACACCACCCGCGCATCACCATCCACATCACCAGACATCGACTCCAACACCAAGCGATACATCGCCGCAAGACGATCCACCCCAACCCGGCCCAGAACCAACGGATTCACCGTGAGCAGCAAACCGCTGCCGCGTGCGGCCACCGCGAGGCCGAACTCCGTGGCGCCCTCACCGTCACCGGACTCGGTGTCGACGAGGTCGGTCTCCGCTTGGGCGTCCGCCAGGTCGAGGTAGCTGAAGCGGACGTCGAGCAGTCGGGTTCCGTCGCTCAGCTCCCGCTGCATCACCGGCATCGGGAAGCGGCGGTGCGGCCAGAGCGTGCCCTCCTGGTCGAAGACCTGGCGGATTAGCTCGCGCCAGGTGCGCGCACCGCGCTGGTGGGCGAACGGCACCGTGTTGAGGTACATGCCGTACACCCGCTCGGCGCCCACGACTTCGGGGCGACCGCTGGAGACCAGGCCGGTGTAGAAGGAATCCTCGGCGGTGAGCTGGCTCATCACCTTCAGGTGCGCTGCGTGCAGCACGGCCTTCAGCGAGGTGCCGGTGCCGCTCGCCGCGGCGCGCAGCGCCGGGGTCAGGTCGGCGAGCGGTACGTGCACGACGTTCGCCGGTCCCGGCGCGCCGTCGCCCCAGCCGGCGGGGAGCTCGAACTTCGCATGGCTGCTCAGGACATCCCGCCAGTAGTCCCGGTCCTCGTCGGACGCCACGGAAGCCAGCTCGGCTGCCACGAAGTCCGCGTAGCGCACCTCGGGCATCTCCACCGCGGGCAGTGAACCGCCGTCGCGCACCCGGAGGTAGCCCTCGACGATCTCGCTGAGCAGCGAGCGGTGGCTCCAGCCCTCGGTGATGGGGTGGCAGACGCTGACCGACAGCCACCAGGCCTCGTCGGACTCGACGAGTGCGGAGATACGGAGCAGTGGGGCGCGGGAGAGGTCGAAGGTCTCGGCGCGCTCGCTGACGATGTGCGCCCGACGCGCCGCGGCCTGCTGCTCATCGTCCTGGCCCCGCAGATCGTGCACGGTCACCGGGATCTCGGCGGCAGCGTGGATGAGCTGCAGCGGCACCTCAAAGCCTTCGAGGTCAAAGGAGGCGCGCAGCATCTCGTGACGTTCCACCACGGCCTGTCCGGCGCGACGGAGAGCGTCGGCGTCGAACGGACGGCCGTCCTTGATCCGGAAGGCAGTGGTGTTGTGGTACTTGTTCAGGCCGTCGTCGGCGAGCATCTCGACCAGCATTCCGAGCTGCACCTGCGCCAGCGGGAAGGCATCGACGAGGCCCTCGGGAAGCTTGGCCAGGTCCCCCGCTGCCAGCAGCGCGAACGGTTCGACGACGGCGGTCTCGGCGAGGGGTTCACCGCCGCCGAGTTCGGCGGCGAGTCCAGCGATGGTGCGGTGCTGGAACACATCGCGGACACCAGCCTCGAAGCCCTCGGCGCGCAGGGCACCGACCAGGGCGATGGCCTTGATGGAGTGACCGCCGAGGTCGAAGAAGTTGTCCTCAACACCGACCCGCTCCACACCCAGCACCCGACCCCACACCGCGGCGATACGCTCCTCGGTTACCGTGCGGGGCGCGACATAGGTATCCGCAGCAAACCCGTCCGGGTCCGGTAGGGCGCGGCGGTCGATCTTGCCGTTGGCCGTCAACGGAATCGAGTCCACCTCAATAAACACCGACGGCACCATGTACTGCGGCAACGAGGCACT
>NZ_JACHJL010000034.1 GCF_014203645.1 Streptomyces zagrosensis
CCGGAGAGCCGGACGGCCACTCCTGGGGAGCCACAAACGGCAAGCCACCATCAGCCACATCCGGCCCTCCCGGGCCGCCTAACAACTTACGGAGGACACCATGACAGTACGTATTCCGAAGGTGAAGATTCCCACCGAGTTGAAGGACAACCTGATCCAGCAGCTCGGTGCCGTGCCCGAGCCCATTGAGGTGGCCTTCAACAACCCCGACGTCGCCACGTCCAGCCTGGAGTTTTCGGCCAAGGTGGGCGCATGGAACGCGGCCGACGAAGGCCTCAAGACGTTCGCGCACATGGCTGTCGCGGCGCAGGTTGGTTGCAGTTGGTGCCTTGACGTCAACTACTTCGCAGCGCTGAACCAGAAGCTGGACGTGGCCAAGGCGAGCCAGGTGCCGAACTGGCGGGAGTCGGAGGTGTTCACACCGCTGGAGCGGGAGGTGATGGAGTACGCCGAGGCAATGACGAACACGCCGACGACCGTCACCGACGAGCTGTCGGCGAGTCTGCTCGCCCAACTCGGCCCGGCGGCGCTGGTCGAGCTCACCGTGTTCATCGGCTTCGCCAACCTGTCGACCAGGACCAACACGGTGCACGGGGTCACCTCGCAGGGCTACTCCGCAACATGCGAGGTTCCGCTGGCCGCGCGTCCCGACCAGTCCCGGGTAACGTCGCGCGCGTGAGCGAGGACCCTTTCGTCACCCACCGCAGCCTGCTGTTCACGGTCGCCTACGAGATGCTCGGGTCCACGGCCGACGCGGAGGACGTGCTCCAGGAGTCCTGGCTGCGGTGGGCCGACGTCGAGCCGTCGCAGGTGCGTGACCCGCGGTCGTACCTCGTCCGGATCGTCACACGGCAGGCACTCAATCGCCTCCGCACCTTGTCGCGCAGCCGCGAGGACTACGTGGGCGAGTGGCTGCCGGAACCACTGCTGACCAGCCCTGATGTCGCCGATGACGTCGAACTCGCGGAGAGCGTGTCCATCGCGATGCTGACCGTGCTGGAAACGCTGGGGCCAACCGAGCGGGCGGTCTTCGTGCTCCGTGAGGTCTTCGAGGTGCCGTACGGCGAGATCGCCGAGACCATGGGGAAGTCCGCGGCCACGGTGCGGCAGATCGCACGGCGGGCACGCGAGCATGTGGCGGCTCGGCGACCGCGGGTGCAGGTCAGCCGATCGGAGCAGCAGGCCGTGGTGCAGCGGTTCCTGGTCGCGTTGCGCACCGGGCAGTTGCAGGACCTGCTGAAGATCATGGCACCGGACGTCGTCCTGATCGCCGACGGTGGCGGCATTGTGGCCGCCGCTTTGGCTCCGCTCCACGGGGCCGAACTCGTGGCGAAGGTCCTTGCGCGCGCGAACCGGGTCGTGGCCGCGTTCGAGACGACGACCGTGTGGCTCAACGGCGCGCCCGCGGGCAGGTTCGAGATCGACGGCGAGCCGACCGCGGTGAGCCTCGTGATGGAAAACGAACGGATCACCCGGATCTACCTCATGAGAAACCCACAGAAACTGACACGACTGGACAAACCAACCGAACTTACCAGGTAAACCGCTACTGCGGTGATGTGGCCAGTGTTGTTGACAGTGCTGCCGTCAGCGATGCCGTCAGCGTTCCGGGCGGTTCCCGAACCGCCCGGAACCGACGAGCAGCGGACCAGGCCCAGGCAGCGCCCCTCCATATCGCCGGCCGGAATGCGAGGTCAGGAGGCCCGGAGAAGCCCGGATACAGTTTCGTAGGAGAATCATTGGACGGGCGGCGGCCACGGGCTGATCGCCGTACGCGGCGTGGCGCCACTTCCCGAGCAGGTTGTCCGTCCGCAGCGGACGGACAAGAAAAGGGCGAGAAAGGCAAGAAAAGAGCCGGGAAAGGACGAGAAAAGAGCGGGGAAAGAAGGGGTACCCACTCCTTTCCACTCTCAACTTATAGCGCACAGGGGGGCTTGCGGCAAGGCCCAGGTCGTACCGCACAATCATCGGCCGAGGCCCAGAATCTGCGGAAAAGAGAGTCAGGACATGCGTGTGTTGTTGTCGCAGTATGGGTCGCGCGGTTATGCCGAACCGCTGGCGCCTCTGCATGCCGGCACACCTGCGGCGTACGAGGGCCTCAGCAGCGGGCGCGTACCAAAGAACCCGCCACAACACGCCCAGGCGACCAACGCGGCACCCCGAGCGCAGGGCCACCGCGTACGCGTCGGGCGCGACTGGGCCACCACGACCCGCATCGACGACCAGGACAACCCCGGTCCAGACGCCTTGCTGCGCGCACTGATTGCAAGCGGCCTCCGATCGGAGCTGATGACGTGAACCCCCTGACGACCAGTGCGTTCGACCTACCCGACCGCCTCGCCCCCAAGGCCGAGCCGGCGCTGATCGCCCGCGATGAGCAACACTTCGCGGCCATCGCGAAGTGCCTCGAAGAGTCCATCGCCGAACTGTCCGACCGCCTCGACGCCCAGCGCAAGGCGCCCGGCGGCATAGGCCAGCAGGCGATGGACCGCGACATGGAGGTCCATCGGCTGACCGCTCGCCTACGGACACTGCGGCGCTTCGGTTTGGATCTGTGCCTGGGACACATGGTCAGCGCGGACGACCCCGAGCCCGTGTACGTCGGACGGCTTGGCCTGACGGACAACGCGGGGCGGCGGCTGCTGCTCGACTGGCGCTCCCCCGCGGTTGAGCCGTTCTTCGGAGCCACCCACGCCAACCCGATGGGGCTGGCAAGCCGCCGCAGGTACCGCTGGACGCGCGGCCGGATCAGCGACTACTGGGACGAGGTGTTCACCTCGGACGGGATCGTCGGGCACGCCGCGCTCGACGACCAGTCCGCCTTCATCGCCAGCCTGGGCAGCAACCGGTCACCGCAGATGCGAGACGTGCTCGGCACCATCCAGGCCGACCAGGACGCCATCATCCGCGCCGGATCTCGCGGCGCGCTGGTCGTCGATGGCGGCCCGGGCACGGGCAAGACCGTCGTCGCCTTGCACCGCGCCGCCTACCTCCTGTACTCCGACCCTCGCCTCGGTCACCGCCGAGGGGGCGTGCTGTTCATCGGTCCGCATCAGCCCTACCTGCGCTACGTCGCCGACGTCCTCCCCAGCCTCGGAGAGGAGGGCGTACAAATCTGTACGCTGCGGGACCTCGTCGCCGAGGGAGCCGAAGCAGCGATCGAGACCGACCCGAACGTGGCCCTCCTGAAGTCGTCCGCGCAGCTGGTGCGGGCGATCGAGCCGGCCGTCAGCATGTACGAAGAGCCGCCCACCAAGGGGATGACGGTCTCGACCCACTGGTCCGACATCTGGTTGGGCGCCGAGGACTGGGTCGCGGCGTTCGAAGCAGCGGAACCCGGTACTCCGCACAACGACGCGCGCGAGCAGGTCTGGGAGGAGCTGCTCACCATCCTGGTGGACAAGCACGAGGGCGACGCCCCGGCCAACATGCTGCGCAAGTCACTGCTGCAAAACAGGGAGCTGCGCGCGGCCTTCCACCGCGCATGGCCGCTGCTCGAAGCGGCTGACCTCGTGGGAGACCTATGGTCAGTACCCGCCTACCTACGCAGGTGCGCCCCCGGGCTCAGCCCCGATGACGTTCGGCGGTTGCAGCGCGCGGACGCCCATGCCTGGACGGTGTCCGACCTGCCACTCCTGGACGCAGCACAACAGCGACTCGGCGACCCGAAGGCGGCACTGCGCAAGCGCCGGCACAACGCCTCCGTCGCCGCCGACCGCGAGCACATGGCCAAGGTCGTCGATGGTCTCCTCGCGGCCGAGGACGACGGTGAAGGTGCGGTGACCATGCTCAGCGGGGAGGACCTCCAAAGCGTCCTGATCGAAGAGACGACGCCCCCCGGTTTGGAACCGGACCTGCTCGCCGGCCCGTTCGCGCACATCGTCGTGGACGAGGCTCAGGAACTGACCGACGCGGAGTGGCAGATGCTGCTGCTTCGGTGCCCGTCTCGGAGCTTCACCATCGTCGGGGATCGCGCCCAGGCCAGGCACGGGTTTACGGAGTCGTGGCAGGAACGGCTTGAGCGGGTCGGACTCGACCGGATCAACCTGGCCTCCCTGAGCGTCAACTACCGCACGCCGGCAGGCATCATGGCGGCAGCCGAGCCGGTCATTCGGGCCGTTCTCCCGGACGCCAACGTGCCGACCTCCATCCGCAGCAGCGACCTTCCCGTCGTCCACGGGTCTACCGCTGAGCTGAGCTCGATCCTCGACACCTGGCTCGCCGCACACGCCGACGGGATCGCCTGCGTCATCGGCGATCCCACCTTCCGGTCGACGCCCCGGGTCCGCTCACTGACCCCGGAGCTGTCGAAGGGGCTTGAGTTCGACCTGGTCGTCCTCATCGACCCCGAAGCGTACGGCGATGGCATCGAAGGAGCGGTTGACCGCTACGTCGCGATGACCCGAGCGACCCAGCAGCTCGTCATCCTCACGAGCTCCTGAGTGCCCGTCGCGAGCAGCGACGGCGACGGCGACGTACCGATGGTTCGGTTCATCGCGGTGCTGAGGCGGCACTGACAGTGCAGACACGGTGCTGACGCAGGGCTGACCTGACCGGAACGCGAACAGGTGTGTTCCCGAGCCGGAGCCTCGGCTGTTCGGCCACTGCGCTATTCAGCTATGGGTCAGGGTCCGGTCGAGGAGGGGAAGCAGGCGGTCCCAGTGGTGCCGCAACGCGGAGGGGTTGAAGGCGTCCGTGTCGGACATGGTGAAGCCGTGGATGGTGCCGGGGTAGACCTCGGTGGCGTACTCGACGCCTGCGGCGTCCAGCGCCTGGTTGAGCTCGCCGATGGTCTCGGGCGACATGTCGTTCTCGGCGAGGCCGATGTGGACTTCGGCGGTGAGGTGGGAGACGAGGCGGTGCGGGCTGTCGGGCGCATCGGTGACTAGGAAGCCCGGGTGGAAGCCGGCGACGGCGGCCACCTGGTCGGGGTGTGCCGCCGCGGTACGCATCGCCAAGGCGGCGCCCCAGCAGTACCCGATCACGGCGACCGGCCCGGCGCTGACCTCGGGCTGGCTGGAGAGGAAGCTGAGATAGGCGTCGGCGTCGCGCAGGACACGTTCGGTGGTGTGCGCCTCGATCAAGGGCATCAACTGGGTAATGAGCGCGGACCGGACCTCCTCCCCGATGTGCTCGGGGAGTTCGATCACCGGCGCCGGACCGTGCCGGTAGTAGAGGTTGGGAACGAGCACGTAGTACCCGTGCCCGGCCAGTTCACGGGCCTTGTGCTCCAACTCGGCCCGCACGCCGAAGGCGTCCATGTACAGCAGCACCCCCGGGTGCCGCTCGCCACGGTCGGGGAAGGCGGCAAAAGCATCGGCTTGGCCGTCCGGGGTGGGAATGCGCAGTGTCGTGGTGGGCAAGGTTGTCCTTTCCTGGCTGACGCGGGTGCACAGCCTCGATCAGGGTGGAGATCAACTGAAGTTGCCTGGCGATCGTAGGTCATCGCCCAATTGGTCTACCGCGTATCGATCCGGTTCGGCTGGGTGACAGCCCACTGCCGCCCGGGAGTTCTGCTGTCGCGCCCAGTACGAGTGTCGCGCCCAGTACGAGGCAACCCGGTCACGAGGTTGCGGTGGGGACAGTGCACCGGGCGGGCCGACCCAGCGCGCGCGTATGCGGGCATGCGCCTTTCCCGCAACGGGCACCAAGGATCGACGGTCGGTGATCAGTGAACGAGGATCGAGGATTGTGAAACATGCGCCCGGATGACTGGCACCTCACCGAGGACGTGACCGAATTTCTCGCCTACACCGGAGAATTTTTGCGCTCGCGACCCGTTCTGCACATCATGCCGCTGACGGTCACCGCGAGAGTACGAACAAGCGGAGCAACCGCACACGGCACCCAAGCCCCCGTCTTCGGCCGACTGGAGCGAGCGGGCGAGGTCCTCGCCACGTTTCATCGACTTCCGGCCCGCGGCCTGGGCCTCACCCCTCTCACCTCCGAGCAGGCCAGCACCCTCGCCGCCCACTTGGCCGCCCTCGGGCACTCCCTTCCCTACGTCAGCGCGGACGACCACACCGCCACTGCTTTCGCCAAGGCCTGGCAGCGGCACACGGGTGCAACACCGACCCTCCGCGACCGGCTCCGCCTGTACCGCCTTGGCACACTCACCCCACCCGATCCACTCCCCCCGGGCCGAGGCCGGCTCGTGGGCGAGCGCGACCGCGAGCACCTCATGTGCTGGTGCCGCGAGTTCGCCGCGGACGTGGGGGAAACGGTCGTCATCGACTCCGACTCCTGGCCCGGCACCCGCTTCGCCGACAAGCGCTATACGTTCTGGGAATCCCCGGACGGCACGCCCGTCTCCATGGCAGGCATGAACCCGGTGGTGGCCGGCCAGATCCAGATAGACCCCGTCTACACCCCAGCCCGCCTACGCGGTCGCGGCTACGCAGCCGCCGTCACGGTCGAGGTGAGTCGGGCCGCGCTGGCCGAAGGCGCCACGGCGGTCGTGCTGTTCGCGAACGCGGCCAACGCCACTAGCAACGCCCTCTACCAACGCATCGGGTACTTCCCGGTCACCGACTTCGCCGTGTACGACTTCGCCCATGCCGAACCGGAGGCCAGCGGATGGCTTGCCGGGTGCGTAACGGATGACCGTTGCAGCCGCGTTACCGTGACTGAGACCCATTCAGCGCCACTCCGGCGCGTCGAGGGCAGCTCGGGAGCAGCCAGCCGACGAGGAAGGCGTGGGTGACAACCAGTTCCCGGCGGCGGGGGCGATCTCCTTCGGCCAGGCCCGCAATCCCTGGGGGCTACCGCAGTTGGTCGCGGCGGCGGGTCAGGTAGGCGGTCTCGGCGGTGTTGCCCGCCAGCTCAATGGCTTTGTCGTACGCCGCGCGCGACTGCTGACTGCGGCCCAGCCGGCGCAGCAGGTCGGCGCGGGTGGCGTGGTAGGCGTGGTAGTCGGCCAATGCGCCGTCCAGACGGTTGACGGCCGCCAGCGCCACCTCCGGCCCGTCGAGCTCGGCGACCGCGATGGCCCGGTTGAGGGCGATGACCGGCGAGGGGTCCAGGCGGGCGAGCTGGTTGTAAAGGGCGAGGACCTGTGACCAGTCGGTGTCGCGCACGTCGCGGGCAGAGGTGTGAATGGCGTTGATCGCCGCGAGGATCTGGTAACGCCCCGGGGCCAACCCGGTGGCGGCAGCGGCGAGGCGCTCGCGCACCAGCCGGTGACCCTCGGCGATCAGCGCCACGTCCCAGGCCCCACGGTCCTGCTCGTCGAGAGCAACTAGTTCGCCGCTGCCCGACACCCGGGCGGGGCGGCGGGCCTCGATGAGGAGCATCAAGGCCAGCAGCCCGGCCACCTCACCGTCGTCCGGCAGGAGGGCACGGATCAGGCGAGTGAGCCGGATCGCCTCGGCGGTCAGGTCGTGACGTACGGGATCGGTGTCCGGGCCGGTCGCCAGGTAGCCCTCGTTGAAGACGAGGAAGAGGACGGTGAGGACGCCGGAGACGCGAGCCGGGAGATCCTCGGTGGACGGCACGCGATAGGGGATGCGGGCCGCCTTGATCTTGGTTTTCGCACGGGTGATCCGCCGCTCCATGGCGGTCTCGGCCACCAGGTAGGCACGGGCGATCTCGGGCACGGTCAGACCTCCGACCATGCGTAACGTCAGTGCCACGCGGGTCCGCATCGCCAGCGACGGGTGACAGCAGATGAAGATCAGCCGGAGCCGATCGTCGTCGATGGCGCCGACAGGCTCGGGCGGGTCGGCGTCGTACACCATCTGAGCCTCCTTGTGCTTGTCGTCGCGCTTGTTCTCGCGCCGGATGCGGTCGATCGCCTTACGGTTGGCGGTGGTGGTCAGCCACGCGCCGGGGTTGGGCGGTACGCCATCGGTCGGCCACCGCTCGACGGCGGTCGCGAACGCCTCGGCCGCAGCCTCCTCGGCGATGTCGAGGTCACCGAAACGCCTAGTCAGGGCGGCAACCACCCGGGCCCACTCCTCGTGGTGAGCCCGGGAGACCGCCTCGCGGACATTGGCCCTGTTCACCGGAACGGCCGGACCTCGATCTTTCGATCGCAGACCTTCGACGCCTCGGTGGCGAGCTTGAGCGCCACATCCAGATCAGGGGCCTCCCACACCCAGACGCCGGCGAGGTACTCCTTTGACTCCACGAAAGGCCCGTCGCTGAACACCGCCTGCTCGCCCCGGTTGTCGATGACGGTGGCCGCATCGGTGTCCGCGAGTCCGCCCGCGAAAACCCAGTGGCCCTCGGCGATCAGTCGTTCGTTGAATGCGCTGATGGCAGGCTGCCTGTCCGTGCTGCCAGGATTGCTCTTGTCATCGATCACGGAAACCAGGTACTGCATGAAGATCATCTCCTGTGGTGTCACAACAGCGTGGTTCGGTGGTCAGGGACGTCAAGCCGTCGCATACCGCGGGCGCCCGGCCGGCCGATAGACCTGGATCGACACGCCCTTCGAGTCGGCCCGCGACTCGACCAGGTCGAGCGCAAGGTCCGGACCGCTCTGCGGGAACAGTCTCGCGCCCTGGCCAAGGATCACCGGGATCACGATCAAACTCATCTCGTCGATCAGATCGTTCTCCAGCAGCCACCGGGTCAGGGCGCCGCTGCCGTGCACCTGCAACTCACCCCCGGGCTTGGCCTTCAGCTCGCTGATGGCCGCCGCGAGGTCACCGCGGAGAACGGTCGTGTCCTGCCAACGCGGCGCGGTGAGCGTGGTCGAGGCAACGTACTTGGGGGCCTCGTTCAAGGCCACGCCGATGGGATGTGTACGCATCTGGTCAGTCGATCCCCAGGAGCCGGCGAACAACTCGTAGGTGCGCCGGCCGAACAGGAACGCCTCGGCGCGCTGGTAGCTCTGCGTGATGAACGTCCTGGTCTCGTCGTCGCCCTTCCCCAGGGCCCACCCGCCGCGCTCGAATCCGTTCCCGCGGTCCTCATCCGACGCGCCGCCGTTTCCCTGCATCACTCCATCGATGGTGACCTGGGTCATGGTCGTCAGCTTCATGATCGCGGTTCCTCCACCTCGGCGCCGCCCCCTTGCGGGCGGCCTCACCCCTGCTACGAACACCACCACCCCGATCCGACATCTCCTCCCGAACTTCTTCGCAGAACTTTCCGGGGTGCCGGCCGTCAGCGATCCGTTCCGAGAGCACGACGGTTTCGCGGCGACCGCGCGCCACTTCCTCAAGCGCGAACAGCACGGACAGCACGGACAGCACGGACGAGCTCTTGGACCAGATCGGCCGCGAGGATCTCGACCGGTGGGCGGCGGGCGTCCAACGGCTCGGGCACGAGGGCAACCTCGTCAGTGGCGTAGCCGCCCGCAAGGCCATCACACCGGCCAGACCATCCGCCCGCGGCTAAGACCACTCGGTCCGTCTCACTGCCCCACTCACACCGCCCTGCGACCAAAGCGCCGCCCGGCCGACCACTCCGCCGGACCGGCCGTCCGCAAGGCGCAGCAGGTGTACGCCCCCTCGTCGCCGCCGTCGATCAGCCACTACCCCTAGGCAACTGACCAACGCCCAGCCAGCGTCTGGCCCGGCTACTCGCCTTCGCCGTTATCAAGGTCACGCCTGTGGGCAGGGCGAGGTTCTGACCTGCGGTGCCTACGGCAGCGTGATGGTTAACCCGCGGAACCAAGCCAGCAGGCGTCGCGGAGTCGGTCGCCATGTGCTGGCTGGCATGGATCGGCGAACCGAAGTGGCGTCCCAGGCTTGTTGGGCGAGTCGGTACTCGTTGGCTTCCCAGATGCGTTCCTGAGAGCGGATCTGGTGCAACTCGAAGTGCATGCCGCTCGCTCCTACTGCTGGACCTCGACGACGTCGGCGACCACGCAGCTGACGTTGTCGGGGCCGCCGGAGCCATTGGCTAGGGCGATGAGTTCGCGGACAACCTGCTCGGGCTCTCTGATCCCGGTGAGCACGCGTCGGATTTCCTCGACCTGCACGACGGTCGACAGCCCGTCGGAGCAGAGCAGATATCGGTCTGCCTGCTGGGCTTCGTGCAGGCGCATGTCGGGGCTGCCATCGGCTCCATGGCCCAGGGCCCGTAGCAACAGCGACCGCTGGGGGTGGGAAGCGGCTTCCTCCGGGGTGAGGCGTCCTGCGTCGACCATCGACTGCACCATGGTGTGATCCTGTGTGATCTGGAACAGCTCTCCGTCGCGCAGGAGGTAGACGCGGGAGTCACCGATGTGGACGAGGGCAAGTTGCGATCCGGTCCAGAGCATCGCGGTGAGTGTCGTGCCGCCCTCTTCGAGTGAAGAGCCGCTCCCGGCGACGCCGTGCACGGCCTGCTTGGTCTGCTCGATGGCGTCTTCGAGGACGTTGAGGAGATTACCCGCCGGAATGCTGTCGGTTTCGAGGCGCTTGAGCGCCTCGATGGCGGCCACGCTGGCTGGGGCTCCTGCGCTGCCGTAGCCGTCGGCGACTGCGAGCAGGCGAGACCCGGCGTAGGCGGTGTCCTGATTGCTCTTGCGGACAAGGCCCGTGTCGGAAAGGGCGGCGTAACGAATTTCCAGGGGCTTGGTGGTCGCAGACATGGCGGGGTCCCTCCAGGACAGATGGTCGATGAGGAAGGAAGCGAGGTCCCGCCGCGCGGCAGTGTCGGCTTCCACCTCGGCCCAGAATGCTCGGATCTCCTGGGCCGCCGCGGCTGGTTCCAGCGTGCTGACGCGCTGAATACGGGTCAGGGGCATCCCTAGGCGCCGCAGCCAGGCAACGAGCCGGGCCTGGTCCAGTTGTTCCGGTGCGTACAGGCGATAGCCGCTCACCGGGTCACGCGAGCGGGGGGTCAGCAATCCGAGCTCGTCATAGAGACGCAACGCCTTCGGCGACAGGCGGGACTCCTTCGCGAATGTCCCGATGGTCAGCAACTCCACGCTCGCTCCTCCTCATGCCGAGCACGTCGCCCGGCCCCACCGATGCTGTGGCTTCCCCCAAGGTGAAGGTCAACCATCGGAACAGTGCCGGCTCTTGCGGGTAGCGATCGATGTGACGTATTACCGTGGCGCACTCCTGACCGAGCCCGACGAGGGCGGGACCGGCCGGAGGGAGGAACGGACAGCGCTGTCCGTTCCCGGGAGAAGCGGCGGAGAGCGACGCCTCTGACCAGAGTCCCGTCGATTGGAGCGGGACACCGTGAGCCCTTGGCGTCCCAGCGCATGTGGTGGTGGGAATCCGGTTGATCGCTGGCCCGGTGGTGTCCCAAGAGAGCTGCATTAGCCGTTCCTGCCAACGCTTTCGATGGGCTGGTTGGTAATTCGTCATTAACCAGGAGTGGACGAGTTCATCCGCGTCCTTCGTTGCCATGTCGATGGTTTCGGGGACACGACGGACCAGCTCGAAGTGCTGGCGCTGTGCCTTGATCAGTCCGTCGAGATGGCGCCGACGTGGGGGTGGCATGCGGCATCGAGCCAGACAGCGTGCCCGTGGCAGAGCCGAAGGGCCGGAGCCATATGTGCCAACACGGGCTCGTGGATGCCATGTCGCAGCATGCAGAGCCGACAGACGACGTAGAGGTCGTAGTGAGCGTGGACGGGTTCTCCGGTGCCGTTGGCGCGGGCGGCGAGACGGGCGAAGGCGGGGAGGGAGCGTTGCAGCATGTCGATCGGGACGCCGGCCATGGTCACCGTCCGCGGCAGTGCTGTTGGTGTCCAGCGGCGCAAGGCATCCGTGCGTCTGGTGAAAAGGGGGTTGCTGTGAATTCGCACGCCCCCCGTTGTCCTCGGATCGCCGTTGTCCATGGTGCTGTATCCCCGCTCACCGCTGCCCGCCACCGCGGTGACCACAGAGTGACGCAACCGCAGGACATCCCGGCGTGCGAGGGCATCGGTGAGCGTGCCGTCGGGACTCATCTCCACCGTGGCAGCGGTCCGGTTGATCCGCCGGATCAACGTTTCCAGAGCGCTCAGCACCTCACTGGTCTCAGCCAACAACTGGGCGGCATCCTCGGCGGGCGTCTCCCCCTCCTGGTACCGCGCACTGCTGACGACGCGCGCTCGCAACTGCTCTACCCGGCGTGTTGCCTCCGCACGTTCTGCCAGTGCCTCAGCGGGCTTCGCTGCCTCCGCCTCCCCCTCCATGAGCTCGCACGAGTATGCGAGTGCGAACTAGCCCGTACGCACTGGGATTTCGATCCACAGAAGGCCCTGACCAGCCACTGGGGCGAGAGCGGACAGCCGCTCAAAGCGCTACGAAAGAAATCCGACAGCACGACTCAGAACGAGTGGGAATCCGCCAGTTTCAGCGAGGCGGGACAACAGGGTCGGCCGGCTTCGCCAGGACTCCGCCAGGTCCTTGCGCCAGAACCACTGGGACTCGCCACATCTACTGAGAACGGACAAGCACATCAGTGACCCATTCGGCCACCCATGCGACACGCCACTTTTGCAAGCAGTCGCTTGCAAAAGTTAGCGATGATGGGGCACCATCGGAGGCATGGCAACACTGAACGTCGGCAACCTCGGCGAGTTCCTGCGCGAACAGCGACGCACCGCCCAGCTCTCGCTGCGGCAGCTCGCGGATGCCGCCGGGGTGTCGAATCCGTATCTCAGCCAAATCGAACGCGGCCTGCGAAAGCCGAGCGCGGACATCCTTCAGCAACTGGCCAAGGCGCTGCGGATCTCCGCCGAGACGCTGTACGTCCAGGCCGGCATCCTCGATGAGCGGGACCGGGCCGAGGTGGAGGTCAGCAGCGCGATCCTGACCGATCCGACGATCACCGAACGGCAAAAGCAGGTACTGCTGCAGATCTACGAGTCCTTCCGCAAGGAAAACGGGACCGGATGGGATCGGCAGGCCACCGCGGCACACCACGACGACCCGGCCCCCGACGCGGGCCAGCCCGATATCGCCCTGTCGAGCCTCGCGAGAGCGGAGGACCGCACGGGAACTGACAGCACCGCGCCGAGCGCCGACCCCGGCACCGACATAGCCGGCGGCGACGGCATCAGCACCCACGCCACCGAGGCCGACCCCGCTGACAACCCGGCCGACAACCGCGCCGAGAGCCGCGCCGACAGTGCCGTAAGCGGCGCTACGGGGAGCGGGCGGCGTGGCGGCGACACCAACGGCTAACGAACACGGCACCCGGTGCCCAGTGCACCGGCGAGCCCGCCAGAGCAGCACCTCTAACGCAGCTACGCCCTGACCGATCCGGGAGGACCCCCGTCATGGCCATCACCGAAGACATCCGCAAGCGCATCATCGACCCGACACCGCTGTACGTCGTAGCCGGTGCCGCCGACCTCGCGGCCGAGAAGCTGAGGGAGGCCCCGGCGCTGTTCGACAAGATCGTCGCCGAGGCCCCGGAGCGCATCGCGGCCGTGCGGGACACCGACCCCAAGGTCGTACAGGAGCGCGTGTCCCAGCAGGCGCAGGAGACCCAGGCCAAGCTCACCGAGTTGCTGGGCACCCTCGACACCGACATCAAGAAGCTGCGCGAGACGGCGCAGGACTTGACGCTCCAGGGCGTGGGTCGGGTCGCCGAGTACGCGGTGCGGGCCCGCGACACCTACGACGAGCTGGCCGAGCGCGGCCGGGGCGCCGTGCAGACCTGGCGCGGCGAGGCAGCGGAAGAAGCACTCGACGTCGCCGAGGCCATCGAGCCGCGCGCGAAGAGCACGGCGCGCACCACTGCCGGCAGCGCGCGCAACGGGCGACGCATCGCCACTCCGCCCCCCGCCTCCCCCAAGTCCGCGGCCTCGCCCAAGCCCGCGGTCCCCTCCGCCACTACCGCCGCTCCGACGCCGGCAGCGCCTCCCGTGCCCCAGCCCTCTCCCAACGGCGCGGCCGGTAACAACACGGGCAGTACAAACAACACGGGCAGCGCGAACAACGTGAGCACCCCAGGCACCACAGGCAGCACGAGCAACGTAAGCGGCACAGGCAGCACCAAGCCGGCGGCCAAGAAGAGCACGACCAAGAAGGCGACTCCTAAGAAGTCCACGCCCAAGCCCACGGAGTGACGGGCCTTGCCCGCTCCAACCCAGCCCCCGTGCCGCGGGCGCGCCCAACCGGGCGAGCCCGCGGCCGGCCGGGCGGCGGCGTGACGTGACGGCGAACGAGGCTACCCACAGACCGGGACAGCCAGCCCGGGGCAGCCCACGACGGGCGGCCCACGACGGGCGGCGCGCGGCGCGCAACGAGGCCGGAAGCGGGTGGTAGGCCCGTGCTCGTTCCGCTGTACGGGTACGGTTGCGGCTGACACGCCCGACTGGTGCGATGGACACTCACAACATCTCAGGCGGTGGATGACGTGCTGGTGCAGGGATTCAACGAGCTTTTGTACTGGGTCTCCTTGGGGCTGCTGCTCTTCAGCCTGTTCGCGTTCATCGACTCGGCGATCCGCCGCGAGGACGCGTACCGGGCGGCGAGCAAGCAGACCAAGCCCTTCTGGCTGATCCTGTTGGGCATCGCGACGGCAGCGAACCTGGTCCTGGACGTCATGCACTTCATCCCGATCATCGGCCTCATCGCGACGATCGTGTACATGGTGGACGTGCGGCCCGCGGTCCGGCAGATCTCCGGTGGCCGTGGTCGCCGCGGCGGCTCCAGCTCGGATGGCCCGTACGGCCCCTTCAACGGCCGCTGAAGCCGGCGCCTGTCTGCCCCCCTCGCCCCCGCCTTACGGCGTCGGTTGCTCTACGCCGTCGTGGCCGAGCAGCAGCACGGCCACGTCGTCCGTCAGCTCGCCGCCGTTGAGCTCGCGCACCTGTGTCACCGTGGCGTCCAGCAGCGTCTCGCCGGAGAGTCCGGCCGCGAGGAGCTCGCCGACGAGTTCGGCCATGCCCTCCTCGCCGAGCCGGTCCGAGCCGGCGCCGACGCGGCCCTCGATCAGGCCGTCGGTGTACATCATCAGGCTCCATTCGGTGCCCAACTCCACCTCCCGGCACGGCCAGCGCGCGTCCGGCAGCAGGCCAAGCGCGGGACCGCCTTCGTCGTACGGGAGGAGTTTCGGTGCCTTCCCGGAATGAGCGAGGAGCGGTGCGGGGTGGCCGGCTAGGCAAAGCCCGGCGCGGCGGCTATCGGGGGCGATGTCCACCGTGCATAGCGTCGCGAAGATCTCCTCGTCGTCCCGCTCGTGTTCCAGCACCTGTTGGAGCGTGCTGAGCAGGGAGTTGCCGCTGAGTCCGGCGAGCGTTAACGCCCGCCAGGCGATGCGCAGTTCGACGCCGAGTGCCGCCTCGTCCGGGCCGTGGCCGCACACATCGCCGATCATCGCGTGCACCACGCCGTCTGGGGTGCGGACGGTGTCGTAGAAGTCGCCGCCGAGCAGCGCCCGGCTACGGCCGGGGCGGTAGCGGGTGGCGAACCGCAGGTTGGAGCCGTCGAGTAGGGGGGTGGGCAACAGCCCACGTTCCAGCCGCGCGTTCTCCCGGGCGCGCAGCCGCGACTCGGTGAGCTGACGGCGTGCGTG
This sequence comes from Streptomyces zagrosensis, assembly GCF_014203645.1. Classification (GTDB taxonomy): domain Bacteria; phylum Actinomycetota; class Actinomycetes; order Streptomycetales; family Streptomycetaceae; genus Streptomyces; species Streptomyces zagrosensis. Next base: position 15,403 of record NZ_JACHJL010000034.1, read on the forward strand.
GTCGGCGCGCTTGCGCTCCACCGCGTACCGCACGGCACGGCTGAGGACTCGGTCGTCCAGCTCGTGCCGGAAGAGGTAGTCCTGGGCTCCCACCCGAACTGCCTCGGCCGCGCGCTCCGCGTCCCCCTCGGCGGTCAGCGCGAGCACCGCGTGCCCGGGTGCGAGCCGCAGCACCTGGCGCAGCGTCTCCAGCGCGTCGTCCCCGCCATCGCCCGCCGCGCCATCGCCCTGGCCGTCCTTTGACCGCGGCAGGGCCAGGTCCAAGACGATGCACTGGGCGTCGTCGGTGAGTAGCCGCTGTGCCTCGGTGAGGTTGCGTGCGGTTCTGACACGCACCGGTTTGCCCTCGGCGTCCACCAACTCCGGCATCGCGAGCGACCCGGCCGGGTCGTCCTCGATCACCAGCAGGCTGATGCCAGGGTCTGGCAGCGGGCCCAGCGGTGGCGGTGCGGCAGCCGATGCCTCTCGCGGGCGCGGCACGGGTGCAGGTGCCGGTACGGGCATCGCTCCACTTCCTTGTCTCCCCCGAGACGCGTCATGGTCCGCCCCTAGCCATGGCGTGATGCCGCCAGTCGCGATCGGCCCATGGTGTCGGGCGTGTCGCGGCCGGCCCATGAGGTGGGGGGCCTGGGCTCGGTCGCCGCGCACCATCGGCCGCGTGGAGCGGACGGCGGTACGCGAACGGCTGAGCTCCGGACGGCTTGCCGCCGCCCGTACCGACCGCGCACCGCATCCGCTGCCGCAACCACTGGGGCGGAAGGGGCACGGTGTGCTGCCGGGTAGTGCCAGGCGACCCTAGCGAATCCTGACACCCGAACGGAATGCCGCCCGAATGGGTGACCAGGGTCATATGCAGCAGCCCGTACGGGTATGGGCTGGCGTCAGACGGCCCTGGCAGCGTCGGGTACGCGCCATAGGTCCGTACCTCTCGTCAGCGCACGCGCACCGCGCCCGGGCGCGCTCGCCACCCGCCGGCCGTGCCGTGCCGGCCACCCCGCCGGCGGGCTGTCGCCCACGCGCTCGGGCCACGCGCCACACCATCCAAGGCGCGGCCCGTACCATCCGGTCGGCCCGAACCGCGCGGCCTGCTACTCCGTCGACTTGGAAGCCTTGGGTGCCTTGGGTGCCTTGGGTGCCTTGGGCGCCTTGGGCGCCTTGGGCGCCTTGGGCCCCGTTGCCGCGTCGGGGCGCACCACGCCCAAGATCTCCATCGAACCTGCACCTGCCAGCGTCACATTCCGGCCAGGACGCGGGGCGTGGACGATCGTGCCGTCGCCCACGTACATCCCGACGTGGCTCGCGTCCTTGTGGTAGATGATCAGGTCACCGGGGCGCATGTCCTTGATGTCCACCTTGGGCAGTTGCCGCCATTGCTCCTGCGACGTCCGCGGTATCGCTTGGCCGCCCGCGCCCCAGGCTCGTAGCGTCAGGCCCGAGCAGTCGAAGGTCTTCGGGCCCTCGGCGCCCCACTCGTACGCCTTGCCGATCTGCTCAGTGGCGAAGGCGACGGCCCGCTCACCCGCGGTGCTCGCCTCGCCCTTGGTGTCCTGAAGGGCGCCCGAACGCAGCCACTTCGACTGCGCCTTGGCCGCCTTGTCGGCCTCCAGCTTGCGCAGCCGTTCCCGCTCCTCGGCCGCGAGCTCGGACTCCAGCTTCTTCGCCGCCGCGAGCTTGGCCTTGACGTCCTTGCGCGCGGCGTCCTTCTGCGTACGGGTCTGCTCAAGCAGCGTCCATTTGGCCGTCGCGTCCTTCGCGTGCCGGTCCAGCTCGGACTGGGTGCGGGCCAGGCTGCCCAGTACGCCCTTGGTGGCGTGCTGACCCTTTCGCGCGAGGGCCACACCGTCCAAGAAGCCTTCCGGGTCGGTATTGAGCAGCATGCGCGCCTCGGGCGGCATGCCACCGTCCCGGTACTGCGCCCGGGCCATCGCCCCGGCTTGCTTGCGCAGCTCGGCCATCTCCTTCTGGGCGGCGGTGACCGACTCAGCGATCCGCGTGAGCTGCTTCTCCTGGTTTCGCTGTCGCTCCTGCGCCAGGTTGTACGCGTCGGTGGCCTTTTCCGCCTTTTGATAGAGCGCCTCGACCTGGCGGTGGACCTCCGCCAACTCCTTGGCACTCTTGGGCTTCGGCTTGTCCGGGGCGGCCTGGGCCACCCCCGGCATCGTCAGCACCCCGGCCACGGCGCACACCAGGGCGGTTGCCGCCATGACTGCGCGCCCCCGGCCTGTGCCGCTTCTCCCGCTCGCCCCGTCCGTCTCCTGCTCCCGTCGCACCGGTCGGCCTCCGTTTCCCCGCACCCCTACCGAACTTACTGACACGTAACGTCGGATCGTGCCACGTCAGGCCCCGCGGCAACAGGGGTGTGGAAAAAGCCCCCAAACCCTGGCCCGCCGTCCCCCACACGGTTCACTTTCGGCTCGCTGGGCGTCCACCGCGCCATCCGTTGCCCATCACCCGGCGTACGCCTCGCCATGCGCTCCCCTCGCACGGCGCACGCGCCCTACTCATCCCCCAGCGCCCCACCGCCATGCAGACACCTCGGCGCCATCAGGCGACCAGCTCAGCACCACCCATCCGCCCCATACGCAACATCCCTCAGGGAGGCCACCACCCTGACGGGTGAGGTTCACCTTGCGTTCACCCATGCCCTTCAGCGGCTTCATCTGATCTGCCTAATTTCGGCCGTAGACAGTGCGAGTCGGACCGCGCATGGGCCCTCGCGCTTTGGTACCTGCTTACGCAGACCTGTTACGACATCAATGTCTTCGCGCGCCGTCCCCACCGGCGGCTCCTGGAAGGAACTCCCGAAAAGTGAAGCTTCAGCGCAAGAACCGGCTTCGCGCCATTGCCGCCGGTGCCCTCGCCGTGTCCGGCGCCCTGGTCCTCACAGCGTGCGGCTCGGACGACAACAGCAAAGAGTCCAACGGTGGCGGCGACTCGACGAAGGCCGCCGGCCCGATCAAGTGCGAGGGCAAGGGCGACCTGCTCGCCTCCGGTTCGTCCGCGCAGCAGAACGCCATGGACCTGTGGGTCAAGAACTACAGCGATGAGTGCGACGGCACCAAGGTCAACTACAAGGCGACCGGTTCCGGCGCCGGCATCCAGGAGTTCCTCCAGGGCAAGACGGCGTTCGCTGGGTCCGACTCGGCGCTGAAGCCCGAAGAGGTTGCCGCGTCGAAGAAGATCTGCAAGGGCGGCCAGGGCATCAACCTGCCGATGGTCGGCGGCCCGATCGCGGTCGGCTTCAACGTCTCCGGCGTGGACAAGCTCACCCTGGACGCCGAAACGCTGTCCAAGATCTTCGACTCGAAGATCAAGAAGTGGGACGACGAGGCGATCAAGAAGCTCAACCCGGACGCCAACCTGCCCGACCTGAAGATCCAGGCGTTCCACCGCTCGGACGACTCGGGCACCACCGACAACTTCACCAAGTACCTCAAGGCCGCCTCCCCCGCGGCCTGGCCTCACGAGCCGGGCAAGGCCTGGGAGGGCGAGGGCGGCCAGTCCGCTGACGGCTCCTCCGGCGTGTCCGCGCAGGTGAAGCAGGTCAACGGCGCGATCTCCTACTTCGAGCTCTCCTACGCCGCGTCCAGCAGCCTCAAGACCGTGGCGCTCGACACCGGTGCCGACGCCCCGGTCGAGGCCACCGTCGATAACGCTTCCAAGGCCATCGCCGAGGCCAAGGTCGTCGGCGAGGGCAAGGACCTGGCGCTGAAGCTCGCGTACGACACCAAGGCCCCGGGCGCGTACCCGATCACCCTGGTCACGTACGAGATCGCCTGCGACAAGGGCAACAAGGCCGACACGGCCGAGGCCACCAAGTCCTTCCTGGCCTACACCGCCAGTGAGGGCGGTCAGACCTCGCTGAAGGAGCTGGGCTACGCCCCGCTGCCCGCCGCGATCGCCACCAAGGTCCGCGACACCGTCTCCACCCTCTCCTGACCCCGAGTGCGGTCGGCCGCCATCCCCTCCGCGCCCTGGCCGGGCGCGGAGGGGACGCGTGGAGGTCGGCCGCACCTTCCGGTGCACCGCCGCGCCAGGAGCCGCACCCAGGCTCCGCAGACCGGAGAAACACATGGACATAAAACCCACCTCACCGACCAGTCCGCCACCCCAGGACCAACCGCCGCTCGCGGTGGACAAGGCGGGCTCGACGGGCACGGCCGCCCGGCCCGGTGACCGGATCTTCCTGGCATTCTCCCGGGGCTCCGGCATCGCGCTGCTAGTCGTCATGGCCGCCATCGCGATCTTCCTCACCGTTCGGGCCACCAGGGCACTGACCAAGAACGAAGGCAGCTTCCTCACGACCTTCGAGTGGGCGGCCAACGGCGCCCACCCCAACTTCGGCATCGCCGTACTCCTCTACGGCACGGTCGTCAGCGCCGTCATCGCCATGGTCATCGCCGTACCGGTGGCCATCGGCATCGCGCTGTTCATCTCGCACTACGCCCCGCGCCCGCTCGCCTCGACGATCGGCTACCTGATCGACCTGCTCGCCGCGGTGCCCAGCATCGTCTACGGCCTGTGGGGCGCGCTCTTCCTGGTACCGCACCTCGAAGGGCTCTACAAGTGGTTCGACGACTACCTCGGCTGGACCGGGATCTTCGAGTACAACGACGGCACGCCCCGTTCGCTGTTCACCATCGGTATCCTGCTGGCGATCATGATCTTGCCGACCGTGACAAGCGTCAGCCGCGAGGTCTTCCTCCAGGTCCCGAAGATGCACGAGGAAGCGGCGCTGGCCCTCGGCGCGACCCGCTGGGAGGTCATTCGGATGTCCGTGCTGCCGTTCGGCCGCTCCGGCATCATCAGCGCTTCCATGCTGGGCCTTGGCCGCGCGCTCGGCGAGACGATGGCCGTCGCCACCGTGCTCTCCACCAGCTTCGACATCCAGCCCAGCCTGCTGGACTCGGGCGGCGGCACCATCGCCCAGAACATCGCGAGCGGCTTCAAGGAGGCCACCGACGTCGAGGGCAGCGTTGGCCGCGACGCGCTGATCGCCTCGGGTCTGGTGCTGTTCGTCCTGACCCTCATCGTGAACGGCGCGGCCCGCATGATCATCGCCCGCCGCAAGGAGTACTCGGGGGCCAACGCATGAGTGACGCGCCCATGGCCACCTCCTCGCAGCCAAACCAGCTCGCCGCACCTTCGCGCCGTGTGGGCGAAGACGTCATCGAAAGGTGCGGGGCATGAGCAACATCACGGTCAACAAGTCGGCCGATCCCGCGAGCGCACCGCAGCTCTCCACCCTGCGCCAGGCACGCCTGCCGTGGTGGGGTCCGGCCGCCCCGCTCGCCCTCGCGCTCATCATCGGCTGCGGCGGCGGTGCCCTGATCGGCCTGGAGAGCAAGATCCAGTGGGGCCTCATATCGGCCATCCTCTTCGTGGTCTTCACCTACCTGCTCACGCTCAAGGTGGAGGGCCGGCGGCAGGCCAAGAACCAGCTGGCCACCAGCCTGGTCTGGGTCTGCTTCCTGCTGGCCGTCATCCCGCTGGCCTCGCTCGTGTACGAGACGGTGGACCGGGGCTCCACGGTCCTCGACGGCTACTTCCTCGGCCACTCGATGGACGGCACCCAGCGCATGCTGGCGGGCGGCGGCGTCTACCACGCCCTGATCGGCACCCTGGAGCAGGTGGCCATCGCCACCCTGATCGCCGTCCCCATCGGCCTGCTGACCGCCATCTACCTGGTGGAGTACGGGCGCGGAAAGCTGGCGAAGACCGTCACGTTCTTCGTGGACGTCATGACCGGCATCCCCTCGATCGTGGCCGGTCTGTTCATCCTCAGCCTGTGGATCATCATGCTCGACTTCAGCTACTCCGGCTTCGCCGGTGCCATGGCGCTGGCGATCTTGATGATGCCGGTCGTCGTCCGCTCCACCGAGGAGATGCTCAAGCTCGTCCCGAACGAGTTGCGCGAAGCCTCGCTCGCATTGGGCGTACCCAAGTGGCGCACCATCATCAAGGTCGTGCTGCCGACCGCGATCGGCGGCATCACCACCGGTGTCATGCTCGCCGTCGCCCGTATCGCGGGTGAGTCCGCACCGATCGTCCTGCTGGTGTTCGGCAACCCGGCGATCAACAACAACCCGTTCGAAGACGCCCAGTCCTCACTGCCGTACTACATCTACGAACAGTGGCAGAACGGCAATGAGCCCTCGTACGACCGGGCCTGGGCGGCGGCGCTCGTACTGATCGCCTTCGTCATGATCTTGAACCTGGTCGCGCGTGGCATCGCCCGCTGGAAGGCCCCGAAGACCGGCCGCTGAGGCCCCGTATTCAGGCTCCGCCGCGCGGGGCCGACGTGAGAAAAGAAGTGATTCACATGGCCAAGCGCATCGACGTCAGCGGCCTCACCGCGTATTACGGCTCGCACATGGCCATCGAGGACATCTCGATGACCGTGGAGCCGCGCTCCGTGACCGCCTTCATCGGCCCCTCCGGCTGCGGCAAGTCCACCTTCCTGCGCACCCTCAACCGGATGCACGAGGTCACCCCGGGCGGCCGGGTCGAGGGCAAGGTGCTCCTCGATGACGAGAACCTCTACGGCTCCGGCGTGGACCCGGTCTCCGTGCGCCGCACCATCGGCATGGTCTTCCAGCGCCCCAACCCGTTCCCCACCATGTCGATCTTCGACAACGTGGCGGCGGGGCTGCGCCTGAACGGCTCGTACCGCAAGAACGAACTGAGCGATGTCGTTGAGAAGTCGCTCAAGGGCGCCAACCTTTGGAACGAGGTCAAGGACCGGCTGAACAAGCCCGGCTCCGGCCTCTCCGGTGGCCAGCAGCAGCGCCTATGCATCGCCCGTGCGATCGCGGTCGAGCCGCAGGTGCTGCTGATGGACGAGCCGTGCTCGGCGCTCGACCCGATCTCCACCCTCGCCATCGAGGACCTGGTCGGCGAGTTGAAGGAGCGCTTCACGATCGTCATCGTGACGCACAACATGCAGCAGGCGGCCCGTGTGTCGGACCGTACGGCGTTCTTCAACCTCTCCGCGGTCGGCCAGCCCGGCAAGCTCATCGAGCTCGATGACACCGAGCGGATCTTCGCCAACCCGTCCGTGCAGGCCACTGAGGACTACATCTCCGGCCGCTTCGGCTAATCAGCCCGACCCCCGTCCCGGACCAAGCACCCCAGATCGGGCGCTGCGGGGCGGGCTCGCGAAAGAGCAGCTTTGCGGTGCTGCATGGCGGTGCCACCGCAAGGCGAAGGGCCCGCCCCCCGGCTCCCGGGGGGCGGGCCACACTCATCCACTGGCCACCATGCTGGTACGGAAAACGCCGCTGCAACCGAAGCACGACCACCGACCGGGCCAGGACAGGTCTGGTCTGGCCAGGACAGGACAGGACAGGTCTGGTCAGGACAGGTCAGGCGAAACGGGTCAGGATGGGCCGGTATGGAATGGTCCGGGCCGGGTTGAAATGGGTCGGAATCGGGCCGGGCATGGAGCCGGGGCTGAGGCTAGGGCTCGGGCAGCGTGGGCCGCACGGCGCGTCAGCCGAAGGCCAACTGCACAATCCAATAGCTCACCGCGGCGACCGCGGCAGCAGCCGGCATCGTGATGAACCAGCCCATGATGATGTTCTTGGCGACGCCCCACCGGACCGCCTTGATCCGCTTGGTGGCACCCACGCCCATGATTCCCGAGGTGATCACATGCGTCGTGGAGATCGGCGCGTGGAACATGAACGACGCGGTGTACATCACGGACGCCGCGGTCGTCTCCGCGGCGAAGCCCTGCGGCGGGTCGAGTTCGATGATCCGGCGGCCCAGGGTACGCATGATGCGCCAGCCGCCCGCGTACGTACCGAGCGACAGCATCAGGGCGCAGACGATCTTCACCCAGACCGGAATCGGATCGCCCGCATCCTCCACATCGGCGATGACCAGGGCCATCACCACGATGCCCATCGTCTTCTGGGCGTCCTGCAAACCGTGACCAAGGGCCATGCCCGCCGCCGAAACGGTCTGGGCGATACGGAAGCCGCGCTTGGCCTTGTGCGGGTTGGAATCACGGAACAGCCACATGATCAAGACCATCACCAGATAGCCGAGGATCAGGCCGACGAACGGCGACACGAACATCGGGATGACGACCTTCTCGATCACCCCGGACCAGATGACGTCGATGCCACCGGCCAGCGCCGCGCCCACCATGCCGCCGAACAGGGCGTGCGAGGACGAGGACGGCAGGCCGAAGTACCAGGTGACGAGGTTCCACGCGATCGCCCCGACGAGCGCGGCGAAGAGGATGCCCATCCCCTTGTCGCCCTCGGGCGTCTGGATCAGCCCTTCACTGACGGTTTTGGCGACCTCGCTACCAAGGAAGGCACCGGCGAGGTTCATCACCGCGGCCATCGCCAACGCGGCGCGCGGTGTTAGAGCCCGGGTGGAAACCGAGGTCGCGATGGCGTTGGCAGAGTCGTGAAAGCCGTTCGTATACGTGAAGAAGAGCGCGACCCCGATGGTCACGACGAGCGCAAAGGTGTCCACCGGTGGTCAGGACTCCTTGACCGCGATGGTCTCAACGGTGTTGGCGACGTGCTCGAAGGCATCGGCCGCCTCCTCAAGCACATCGACGATCTGCTTGAGCTTGAGCACGTCCATCGCGTCGTACTTACCGTTGAACAGATGGGCCAAAAGCTTGCGGTGGATCTGGTCCGCCTGGTTCTCCAGCCGGTTGACCTCGATCCAGTACTCCGTGAGGTTGGTCATGGTGCGCAGGTTCGGCATGGCCTCGGAGGTCAGCTCGGCGGCCCTGGCCAGCACCTCGATCTGCTGCTCAACCCCCTTGGGCAGCTCATCCACCTGGTAGAGGACGACCAGGTCAACGGCCTCTTCCATGAAGTCCATGATGTCGTCGAGCGAGGAGGCAAGGGTGTAGATGTCCTCACGGTCGAACGGCGTAATGAAGGACGAGTTGAGCTGATGGAAGATCGCGTGGGTGGCGTCGTCGCCCGCGTGCTCCGCCGCCCGCATGCGCTCAGCGATCTCGGCCCGAGCGGAGGAGTCCGCCCCGAGCAGTTCCATGAGGAGCTTGGAGCCGGTCACGATGTTGTCCGCTGACGCGGCGAACATGTCGTAGAAGCTCGTCTCCCTGGGGGTCAGACGAAAGCGCACTGGGGCATCCTCTGGGTGCAGCGGATTCGGTCTCGTTGATGCTAGGCACAACATCCGGCCATGGCTAACCGGCATCCCACCAGTGTCGCCTATCGGGCAGAGTGCCTATAACGGGTTCGGCTACCATCAGCGCCATTCGGTACCATGTACCCCAAGGGGGTATATGACGCCCTCATCGGACCGAAAGGACGCCATGACGACGACGGCAGCCGACAGCGGGGCCGCCCGCGATGGCGACCAGCCCCAAGCTCCCAGCGACGCCCTGCCCGCCACCACATCAGCCGAAACCGGCGAGGTCACGGCGGCGACGCAGGTCACAGTGTCCCGCGCGGACGACGCCTTGGACCAGACCCGTGACAGCACCTCGTGCGCGGGCCACTCGGCGCAACCGCCACAGGGCACCTCGACAGGCAGCCCGCCCGGGCCGCACGGGTACGCCAAGCAGCGGGATCAACACCTCAAGCGGCTGCGCCGGATCGAGGGCCAGATCCGCGGCCTGCAACGCATGGTTGACGAGGACGTCTACTGCATCGACATCCTCACCCAGGTCTCGGCCAGTACAAAGGCGCTGCAATCCTTCGCCCTGCAACTGCTCGAAGAGCATCTTCGACACTGTGTGGCAGACGCCGCGGTCCGGGGCGGCGAAGAGATCGACACCAAGGTTGCCGAGGCCACGGCCGCCATCGCCCGACTGCTGCGCACCTGACGGGCGCCGCGGGCCGGCTCACGACCACAATCGCCCGAACGGCTCCGACCCGCGAGCCCACCAGGCGTGCGGCAGCCCCGCGTACGGCATGGCCGGCCCATGCCGAACCGCGGCCGAGATCGCGCACTCACTCGCGGACCGGTTTCGAAGTGGCGGAAACTGATCGGTCCACCTCGACGCGCAGCACCTGGTCGATATGGTCCGCGCTCATTCGTTCCTCGACCACACTCGACGCGGCGATCATCAACTCGCCGTAGAGATCAATCTCGACGAGGGCCACATGGTCGGGAACTGGCGACCCGTAAAACGCCACCATGTGCGTCACCTCCTTCGAGCGCCGACCGTGTCGCCGGCCTGGACGCCGGCATTCCAGCGTAGGGATGGGCACACACCGTGCACATGGCACGGATGGGTCATTTCCATGGGCTAAACCCGCTCACGGAGCCTAATTCTTCGGCGAATCGACCGTGCCCGCGTAAATATCCGCGGGCTTGGGAGGCTGGAGGTCCACCACCGTGCCGAAGGCGTACAACTCGGTCGTCGAGACCACGTCCGTCTCCCGATGCTGCCCTCCCGCGACGCTGGTCATGGTGAACCGGTGCCGGATCTTGCGCAATCGCCCCTGCTCATCGAGGAAGGCATCAAAGCGCACCGCGTCGCTGGCGAACCCTTTCGCCGCCGCTCTGAGCACCGCTTTGGCGTACGGCGGCGCCGCTCGCGCCGCGGCCCCAAGATCGGCGACCCCCCGATAGTGCCGCACCTCGCCGCCCGTCGCAGCCTCCTGCCCCACCACACTTACCTGCCGAGCTCCGCGCAGGAGTTGAGCCGAGACCAATGGATCGGTCGCACCACCGGTGACCAGGTTGCCGTCCGCGACTCGGGTGCTGTTCACCCGAACCCAGCGGTTACGCGGCACACCGGCGCCCCGGTTGAACATGAACAGTTGGGCCGGTGCGAGGAGTTCGGTGACCGGCTGGTGTGCGCCCGCCCCCACCGCGTCCTTTGGTAGCAGCACCCGCAGCCGCCCCATGCGCTCGGCGAAGTCATAGCCGCCGCTGCCTCGGATCGCGACCCGAGTGGCGCCCGACTCGCTCTCCACCGACGTCCGCACCCGTGCACTACCCGCCCTGACCAGCGTCGCCGCGGCACTCCGCAACGCGGCCGGCGCCTCGCCGAACTCCCGTTCGGCCGCCTCCCGTTTGTCTCGCGAGCCCTCGGTTCCCGTACGCACCTGTCCAACGTTCCCGGCAGGTGGGCCGCCCACTGTCCCACTCCCGATGGCCTGCCCATCGGCGACGCGCTCCTGAGCCAATGCGTCACCGGCCTCCCGGGGCTCGGCCTGTGAGGCACATCCGGCCGTGGCCACCAGCGTGACCACCAGGCCACCCGCCATGGCCGCGACCGCACCACCGCCACATCTATGCCGCCGCATCGGCATCCGGACCGATCTATGGACTCTCATCGACGTCCGACCCCCTGACCCGTTGTCGCGCCCGTACTCCGCGCGTCGCGCCGTGCCCCGCTCTCCGCGCCGGACACAGCACGGGCCGGGCCGCCGGGACGACGGTAAAATATATTCCGTTCAACGACCGCTCCAAGGGCCCGTCACGGCCGGGTAGCGTGGGTACGTGCCTGAGTTCGGTGCTGAAGAACACGAGACGACCACCATGGAAACAGGCGCTTTCTGCCTCGCCCGATGCTCTTGCGGCTGGTCAGGACCCGCCCGTAGAGCCCGCTCCCGGGCTCGTACGGACGCCGATGGCCATCACACGCAGGTACGGGAGTCCATCGCTCTACGGGAGTTCAACACCCCCTCGCCGCCGACGCACTGCCCCGACCACTGAGCGCGCGCCGTCGCCCCCGCGCGCGCTCACCCACCGCACGCCCCTCCATGCCCACCATGCGCCTGCGCGGCCCACCGCCGGCCGGCCGAGCCCCGTGCGCCGCCGTCAATGCACCGCAATCGTTCGCGTCACCCCATCCGCCGCGATCGTCCGCCAGACCCGATCCGCCACTCCCGGAACGGAACCACCGGGCCCCGTACAGCCTCTGCGTAGAGAGAGCCGTAGCGAACAGCGGAGGGCACGATGAACAGGCGCACACTGCTGGCAGCGGGCACCGGGGTGGCCGCAACGGCCGCGTGGGGCGTCGCGTGCAGTGATGGGGCCGGCCACGCCGCCCCCAACCAGCGAAGCACCACCGCCAGCGCCGAGGCCCGCAGCGCCCGGCCGCCCTCCACCACATCGGCATCGGCCGCAGCGGGCAAGCCCAAGGCCACCGACTGGACCGCACTCGGCAAGGGACTGCGCGGCGGCCTGATACGTCCGGGCGACGCCGACTACGCCGTGGCCAGACAGCTGTACAACACCCGGTTCGACGCTCAGCGACCAGCCGCCATCGCCTACGTGTCCCACACTGCCGACATCACCGAGTGCCTGGCCTTCGCCCGCCGCCACGGCACCCCCGTCGCCATCCGCAACGGCGGCCACAGCTACGCCGGTTACTCCAGCGGAACCGACCGGCTGGTCATCGACGTGTCGCGGCTGAAATCGGTCCGTACCAGCGGTGGCAGCGCGACCATAGGCGCCGGCGCCAAGCTCATCGACGTCTACACCGGGCTCGGGGCGCACGGCGTCACCATCCCCGCCGGTTCCTGCCCCACCGTTGGCATATCGGGCCTGACCCTCGGCGGCGGCCACGGCGTGGTCTCGCGGGCTTACGGGCTCACCGCCGACAGCCTCACCGGCGCCACCATCATCACCGCCGACGGCAAAACCTTGCAGACCTCCAAAAGCCGGGAAGCAGACCTGTTCTGGGCGCTGCGCGGCGCCGGCAGCGGCAACTTCGGCGTCGTCACAGAGCTGCAATTTCGCACCCATAAGGCAGCCGATGGCGTCAGCGCGTACCTGACCTGGCCATGGGCCAAGGCTGCGGCCGTACTCCGCGCCTGGCAGGAGTGGGGCCCCACCCAGCCGGACGAGATCTGGTCATCGATCCACTTCTCGGCCGCACCGGGGCGCACCCCGACCCTCTCCGTCAGCGCCTTCTCCCTCGGCACCTACGGCGACCTGCAAAACGCCCTCGACAAGCTCGCCGACAAGGCCGGGGCCAGCGCCAAAAGCGTGAGCCTGCGGCGGCGAACCTACGTGGACGCGATGCGCGGATACGCGGGCTGCGCCAGCACGCCGACCGACCAGTGCCATCTGCCGGGCAAGACGCCGGGCCGGCACGTGACCGGTGTGCTGCGGCGCGAGACGTACGGCGCCCGCTCCGACTTCTTCGGCCGCTCCCTCAACCAGGCGGGCATCCGGGCGCTGCTCGACCAGGTGGAGCGCTACGGCCGCAAGACCAGCGGTGGCGGTGCCGTCAGCGTCGCACTCACCGCGCTCGGTGGCGCCGTCAACCGAGTCGCCCCGCTGTCCACCGCCTTTGTGCACCGCCGCTCGCGGATGCTGGCGCAGTACACGGCCTCCTGGCCGGCGAGCGGTGCGGGCGCCGCTCAGGTCTCCTGGCTGGATAGCGCACACGCGGCCATGCGCCGGTACGCCTCGGGTGCGGCCTACCAAAACTATGCCGACGCGAGTTTGAAGGACTGGCGCAAGGCGTACTACGGGGATGCGGCCGACCGCCTGACCAAGCTGAAGAAGCGTTACGACCCCCGCCGTCTGTTCAGCTTCCCGCAGGCGCTGTGACGGCACGTATCGACTACTCACGTATCGACTACTGACGACTGGTCAGCGGTGGCGCGCACCAGCAGTCACCGACTGCCGGTCGCCGGCCGCGCTGAGCGGCCACACCGGGACGTCAGGTCACAGGCCGCAGGCCGCACCGAACCATCACACCGGGCCGCCCGTGCGCCGGCCCCGCCGGTGCCGGGGCCGCTGTCACGCCGCCCGGCCCGCCGGGGCCGCTGTCACGCCGCCAGGTCGCTGTCGCGCCGCTTGTCGGCGACGGGCGCGACCGTGCCACCGCCTGGGCCGGGCCGTCCCGACTCACCAGGGGTGCCTGATGGGGGCTCACCATGCTTGGCCTGTTCGCCAGGCGTGCGGACGCCAGGTGCGCCGACCCGTACCAACCACCCCGCACGCGAGCCCGCCACGGCCGTCATCAGCGGGGTCAGCAGCATCATGGCCAGCGGCGCGAGCAGCAGCGTCACCGCCGTGCCGAGCGCGAACCCGCCGACTACATCGGTCGGGTAGTGCACGCCCATGTAGACCCGGCAGAAGCCCGCGAGCAGGGCAAGAATCAGCGCCACCACGCCGTACTTGCGGCTGACCATGAAGATGCCCACGGCGATCGCGGCCACGAGCGTGGAGTGGTCGCTGACGAACGAGTAGTCGCTCTTGCCCGCCACCAGCACCTCCAGCCCCTGGTGATCGACGAAGGGGCGGGGCCGCTCCACGAAGCCGCGGATCGGAATGTTGGCCAACAGCGCGATGCCGGCGGCCAGCGGTGCCCAGACGAGCCCCGCAACGGCGCTCGCCGCATCGGGCCGTTTGCGCGCACTCCACCAGGCGCCGAACAGCATCGCGAGCAAACCGAAGACGATGCCGAACTCGCCGACGAACTCCATGACCCGGTCACACCAGTGCGGTGCGTCCTGAGCTAGACCATTGATGTCGTAGAGCAGGCTGACATCCGGGTTCGACCCTTCCCTGTCCTGTGCCAGGGGGGACCCCAGTACGAGTCCAGCCATCTGCCGCGGCCCCTTATCTCTTGCCCGTCATGCCCGTCGCTGCACGCAACTGGCCTGCCCCCGCGGTCCATAAACTAAGTGTGCTGCTATTCAACTCGAAGGAAACGCCTCTCTGGGGCAAGACGTTCCGTTCTCCACCCAACGATCACCTGGACGTTATCGAAGGGTGACCCATCGTCGCAGCTCAGACAGGCGCCCTCACGGAGAGTTCCCGCCACGCTACACCCCGAACGGCGGCGTTGATCATCTTCCGGTCCAGACGCCGCCCCCGTCGGTGGAGGGGGACAGCGTGCGATCAGGCTGCGCGGTCCCGAGGCGCGGGCAGCGCTTTTGCGCCATCTTCTGTCACGCGGGTGGCCCCGATGTAGTCCGGCGTATCGATGTCATCGAAGCGGATGACCGCTCCCGTATAGGGAGCATTGATCATCTTGCCGCCGCCTACATAGATCCCGACGTGGTGAATGGAGCGCGGGTCTTGTAGGTCGTGCGCAAAGAAGACCAGGTCGCCTGGTTGCAGCTCATTGCGGTTCGGGTGCAGCCCGGCGTTCCACTGATCGTTGGCGACACGCGGCAACTCGATGCCAACGGAGGCGTACGCGGCCTTCGTCAGCCCGGAACAGTCGAACCGACCGCCCTGCGCCGCCGTCCCGTTACCGCCCCACAAATACGGCGTACCCAGTTTCTTTTGTGCGAAGTAGATCGCGGCCGAGGCTTGCTCCGACGAGGCGACCGGCTGCGTCGGTGCCGCGAAACTCTTGGCCAAGGTGGTGATCCGCTGCACGTAATTCTGCGTCTCGTTGTACGGCGGCACACCCTGGTACTTGATCACCGGGTAGGGGCCTGCGTTGTAGGAAGCCAACATGTTGTGCGTGGGGTCACCGGGCACGTGCTTCACTTGCCCCGCCAGCGCACAGTCATAGGCCGCAGCGGACGCGATGGCATCTGCGGGGTCCCAAATGTCCCGGTCCCCGTCCCTGTCGCCGTCCACCCCGTAGGCCGCCCAGGTGCCGGGAATGAACTGCGCCAGCCCGCGCGCGTTGGCCGGGCTCTGCGCCTTGGGGTTCCAGCCGCTCTCCTGGTAGAGCTGCGCGGCAAGTAGCGCCGGATTGATGGCCGAGCAGGTGTTCCCGTGCTTTTGCACCAGCGGCATATACGCGGCAGGCACGGTGCCCTCCGCGAGCTGGACGTTGCCGCCCGAGCCGCCGCTCCTGGCGTTGCCGGCCACCATGTACGTCCCGAGGACGAGCAGCACGACAAAGGAAAAAGACAGCCCCACACTGACACCGACACCCAGCCAGACCTTACGCACCGGGCCATCCTCCCCCATCCAGCCACCGCACGAACCTAGTTCGCACGGTACGGCGGAGCCCCCCGACTTGGCGAGAGCGCCTTCCGCGCCCCGACGCACACCAACGACCCGGCCAGGAACTACGGGTGGCGCGGATGAGGCGCATGGATGGCCGTGGAGCGTCGCGTGCGGATCACGCGCGTGAGCGGTCCATGGGATGGACGCTCACTCAGGGGGCGGGGCGCGTACAGCGAGTCATGGAGTGGGCGGAACAGGCCGCGCGTTGGGGCCGGCAACCGGCCGGGGAAAGACGGACGACCCACACGGCCCGGCTACAGTCCAACGTAGGCCCGTATGCCGTTGCCGTAGAACGCACCGGCCCGAACGCACCGGACCAGCAGTACGCCCAGACAGTCCCACCCACCGGGCACCCGCCCGACGCCACCCGACAACTCCTCGCGACCCACTTGGCACACGCGACAAGGACGACAAGGAACCACGCGATGGACATGGACCAACTCGACTGGCAGCGCGCCGTTCCCGACGGGGAAGACCTACCGGAATATCTCGAAGTGGCCGCGGGCCCCGATGGCCGCATCTACATGCGAGAGAGCCGCACCCCAGACAAGGTGGTCATCACCACGCAGGCGAAGTGGGATGCGTTCATCAAGGGCGTCAAGGCCGGGGAGTTCGACGACTTCGTGGAGTGAAGCGGGCCGCCAGCTGCGCGGACGCGTCGGCGGGTACGCCGTAGGTGGGGCAGCCCCATAGCCACGCCTACGGGAGAACCCGCGAACGCCCTACCGGCGGCCGGCCATCGGCGCACGGTGGATGCGGGAGAGCACATCGGGCGCAGCAGGAGCGCCAGGCAGGCGATGAGCGCCCCACCCGGCGCACCGAGAGCCGTTCGCGCCCCCGGCATTCAGCTCCCCCATGCGGCCATTATTGCTCGGCGCCACGGCACGTGATACGTAGAGTGACGATGGTCAGGTTCACTGACACCTCGTCGGCTCGACTCTGTACGGTTTGACTGCTGGTCAGAGGGTCAGAGGCCAGATTCCATACGAGGTCCACCAAGAAATGCCACCAAATCGACATGCGACAGTGGCAACTTCAGAGAAGATAGAGACTGACCCATGCCACGCGGCATGGGCGCATAACTACCCATAAAGGGCGGTGAGTTCACATGTTCTTGGCAGCCGAAAAAGGCGACATCACCACCATCATTGGCGGAATCGCCCCCGACTGGGGGCCTTTCGGGAGCCTTGGTAGCGAAGCACGCATCATGATCGAGGTCGTGATGGCTGTGTCCATTCTGCTCTGCCTGGGCATCGCAGTCTGGGGTGCGGCCAAGCAACGGATCGGTGCCACGGCGCTGCGCGACACCTTCAGCGCCGAGCAGGGCAAGGGGCTGATCGTCGCTGGTCTGACCGGTGTGTTCATCATCGGCTCGCTCGGCACCGTGTTCACCATCGTGTACGGCATGGCCGTCTAGGCCACCGGCCTCTTCCCCCGTGCGGGCGCACCACACGCGCCCGCATGCTCGCACCCCGTACGAGCGCCTCCCGCCCGTACACCGCGAAGCCCCACCCGCTCCCGGTCCCCACGTCTTCCCGTTTCGCGTCCCCGAGCCTTCCGCTCATCCCTCTCCTCCCCACGAGGCTGCAAGCTGATGCCCACTCATTCAGGCCACTCGGACCGCCCTCCGCGCTCCCCGCGGTCCGAGCGGGACAGGCAACAGTCACACCGTGCCACCACCCCCGCGTTGTCCCTCCATTCCCCCGGTTTCGCTGCTGAGGTCGTGTCACCTTGATGTGCACTCACACCATCGCCCCCGCACTTCGGCCCGCGGCGCTACCGTCGTACCTGGGCGATACGAGAGCATCGGCGGGCGAGATGACGGTTGACACAGCGGCACCCCAACGAACCGCGGCCCGCAGAGCGGGCGCGGCCGGATCGGGACACGAGGCCAAGGCCGAGGCCATGGGCGAAGGGGCAGATGCGCGGTGAGTCCCAGCGGCGATGACCACTACGACCCCTACGGCAACCCAGACAGCCCCGACGGGCGACTGACCCGCACCCGACTCCCCGACGGCGATGGCGACCCGTACGGCGGCGGACGCCGAACCCGCCCGACTGCCAAGCCGAGCCGCAGCATGCTGACGGTGGTCAGCGTGGTGGTCCTCCTCATCGCGGCCATCGCCTTCGCCAACCGAGGCGGCGGCGACGGCGACTCGGACGACAGCAGCAGCAACGGTGGCAGCAGCAGCGGCAGCTCGGGCGGCGGCAAGGACAACCAAGCCCAACCCACCGCCCCCACCGGCGAGCGCCCGGTCCACGGCAAGAACGAAGCCACGGGCATCGCCACGGGCTTCCCCCGAACGGAACAGGGAGCCCAGAGCGCTGCGGCGAACTATGCGGTGGCTTTGGGGTCGGTCGAGATGTACGACCGCGAAAGACGACACGAGATCGTCAACGCAGTGATGGCGCCGACCGCGGCGCCCGGCGTCCAACAGGCGCTGGACAGGACATATTCAGCGGACGTTTTGAAAAAGATCGGCCTCAGCAAGGACGGCAAGGCGCCAGACGGACTCAACTTCATCTCCCGCACTATCCCCGTCGGCACGAAGGTCACGGACTACTCCAAAAGCGCTGCCACGGTCGAGGTATGGAGCACGGACCTCTCTGGATTCGCGGGCGAAGGCTCGAAGAGGCCGGTGACGACCGACTGGTTCACCGTGACGCTAAAACTGTCCTGGACGGGGAACGACTGGAAGGCTCTCACTCATTCGTTGCAGGACGGCCCCGCCCCAGTCAGCGGTGACGTCCCAGCTTCTGCCGCCGACAAGATCACACAGGCGGTCGAAGGGTACGGAGGGTTCACCTATGCCAGGTAAGTCAAGCCGTCGCGTCCTGTCGCTCACTGGTCTACTGGTAGGGCTACAGACCACACTGGTGCTGCTGGCATCACGCGCGATGGCCGATCCCTCGCCTACGCCTTCACCAACGCCAAGCAAAAGCGACGACCCGTGCGATCAAATTCATGGTGCCGGCCGGGAGTACTGCCGTGACCAGGGCCGGGGCGACGCGCCCGGTTCCGAAGACCCCACCAACCCCATCGACCCCGCCGCCTCCCTAGCCAGGGCTTGTGCCGATGCTGCCTCCTGGTTGGTTGGCAAGCTCTCTGACCTGGTCAACGAGACCGCGGGGGTGGACTTCACCAACGAGACGTTCCTGCGCCAGTACGCGGTCGTCTTCGCCGCCTCCACCGTGCTCACCCTCCTCCTGTGGCTGCTCGCCGTCGCCAAGCGGGCCATTCGGGGGGTGCCGTTCATCGAGGCCATCACCGAGGCCATCGGCTTCCTGTGGCTCACCGTGCTGGCCTCGGCCTTCACGCCGCTGATCCTCTACACCGTGGTCTCGGCCACCGACGCCGTCACCGAGGTCATCTCCTCCGGCACGGGGGCCGATAACGACGCCTTCTTCGGCTCCTTCGCCAAGGCGCTCAAGAAGGACGAGGACATCGGCGGCGGGCCGATCATGCTCATCGTCGTGTCCCTGGTGACCATCCTCGCGGCCGGGGTGCTCTGCCTCGAACTCGTCATCCGCGCCGCCCTGCTCTACGTGGGAGCGCTGCTCGGCACGGCCGTCTACGCGGGCCTCGTTGACAAGAACATGTGGGGCCATGTGCGCCGCTGGGCCGGGCTCATGATCGCCGTGATCCTCGTCAAGCCGGTGATCGTCGTTGTGCTCGGCCTCGCCGGGGCGCTCTCCGGCGACGAGGGCCCGGACGCGTTCTCGGCCGTGGTATCCGGACTCTCGATCATCATCCTCGCCATCTTCGCCAGCGCGATGATCTACCGCTTCGTGCCCGGCTTCGGCGACGAGATCATCAGCAGCCGCAACGCCAGCAACGACGCCGCCTCCCGGCAGGCCGCCGCCATCGTCAGCTCCCCCGCGGCCCTGGTCAAGCAGGGCATGAGCGCGCACAGCAACCGCGCCGTGGGCGGCTCCGGTGGCGGTGGAGGCGGCGACGGCGGTTCCGGCGCGTCGCAGCCACGCCCGGCCAACCCCGTCTCCGGCGGCGTCGCCGCCCACAGCTCCCGCGGGAGCGGCTCGGGCAGCGACAGCGGCGGTGGGCGGGCTCCGGCTGCCCCACCGGCACCCCGCACCCAGAACAGCAACACCAGCAAGACAGGCAACACGAGCAAACCCTCGGGAGGTGACCGGCGTTGACGATTGAGGCCCAGTCCCACCCCCTCACGCCCCGCCGCACGTATCTGATCGGCCGGGCCCGCCCGAACGCGATCGTTGGCAAGAACCGCGAGACCGGCGAGATCGCGCTGATCATCGCCGGCGGCTTCGTCGGCATGATGTGCGGATTGCTCGTCCCCGTCCTGATGTTGCGCATCGTCACCCTCGTGGGCTTCCCCGCGCTGGCGCTGGCCATCGTCTACGTCCCGTTCAAGGGTCGTACGTACTACAAGTGGTTCGAGATCAGCCGCTCCCACCGGCGCATCGCCCGCCGCGGCGCCACCTACCGCTCCGCCGCAGCCGAGGCCGGGACCCAGATCGACGGGCGGGAGGTCGAGGTCGGCCCGCCGCCCGGCATCGGGCACATCAACTGGCTCGCCGCGCCCTTCGGCCCCGATGAGATCGCCGTCCTGCTCCACGCCGACCGACGCACCGTTACCGCAGCCATCGAGATCGAGGGCCCCGGCGTGGGCTTGCGCGACAGCGAGGACCAGGAAGCGTTGGTTGATCGCTTCGGCACGCTGCTCAAGCACGTGGCCAACGGCGACGGCTTCGTGACCCGGTTGCAGATGCTTGCCCGTACGCTTCCCGCCGACCCCGACGCGCACGCCAAGGACGTCGAGCGGCGCGGCGAGCAGAACTCGCCCGAATGGCTCAAGGACTCCTACGAGCAGTTGCAGTCGATGGTCTCCACCTCCTCCGAGCAGCACCGGGCCTATCTCGTCGCCTGCATGCACTACACCCGGGAGTTGGCCGCCGAGGGCCAGGCCATGGCCCGCGCCACCCGGCGCAACGGCAAGCGGATCGACCGTGACGCGGGGCTCGCCGTCGTCATGGCGCGCGAGCTCACCGACATCTGCGCCCGCCTCGCCGAGGCCGACATCCGGGTCCGGCAGCCGCTCGGCCAGGGCCGACTGGCCTCCCTCGTACACTCGATGTACGACCCGGACCACCCCATCGACCACCTCCAGGCGATGACCCAGCGCAACGCGTGGCCCGCCGAGTTGGACGCCATGGAGCCCACGTACCTCCAGGCCAAGACCCGCGAATCCGCCACCCGAGCCCCCTGGTGTCACTCCACCGCCTGGGTCAAGGAGTGGCCGATGACACCGGTCGGCGTGAACTTCCTCGCCCCGCTCCTGGTCCACACCCCTGATGTGATCCGCACGGTCGCGGTCTGCATGGACCTGGAGCCCACCGAGCGCGCCATCGAGCGCATGCTGACGGAGAAGACCAACGACGAGGCGGAGGCCAGCCGCCAGGCCAAGATGAACCGCACCGTCGATCCGCGCGACATCGCCGCCCACGGCCGCCTCGACCAGCGCGGCGAGGACCTCGCCAGCGGTGCGGCCGGCGTGAACATCGTCGGCTACATCACGGTCTCCTCCCGCTCGCCCGAGGCGCTCGCCCGCGACAAGCGCACCATCCGCGCCTCGGCAGGGAAGAGCTACCTCAAGCTGGAGTGGTGCGATCGTGAACACCACCGGGCCTTTGTGAACACCTTGCCGTTCGCGACCGGCATCCGACGATAGGGGCTCCGCCGTGGTCGATCCGATGGGCGTCGTCACCGAGGCCTTCACCAGTTTCGTCTTTGGAAAGGTCGAGACGACGCGGCTGCCGGTCCGCACCTCCACCGGCCAGGCGCAGGCCGTCTATCTGCCCACCGCCGCACCCGGCCTCGGCGACTCCGGCGTGATCATCGGCCGTGAGGTGTATTCGGGCAAGGGGTACATTTACGACCCCTTCCAGCTCTACGGTCAGCAGTTGCCCGCCCCGCACTGGCTGGTGCTCGGCGAGTCGGGCAACGGCAAGTCGGCACTGGAAAAAACGTACGTGCTACGCCAGTTGCGGTTCCGCGACCGGCAGGTCGTCGTCCTGGACGCGCAAGGCGAGGACGGCGTCGGCGAGTGGAACCTCATCGCCCAACAGCTGGGCATCACCCCCATCCGGCTCGACCCGATGGCCGCCCTCAACGACGGCATCCGGCTCAACCCACTCGACCCGTCGATCACCACGACGGGACAGCTCGCCCTGCTGCGCACCATCATCGAGGTCGCGATGGGCCACGGCCTGGACGAGCGGTCCGGCTTCGCGCTGAAGGTGGCGCACGCGTACGTCAATGAGACCGTCACCGACCGGCAGCCCGTACTGACCGACATCGTCGAGCAGCTACGGCACCCGGAGCCGGAGTCGGCCGAGTCGATGAACGTGGACCTGGACGACGTACGCGCCTGGGGTCTGGACGTCGCCCTCGTCTTGGACCGGCTGGTCGATGGTGACCTGCGCGGCATGTTCGACGGCCCCACCACGGTCGGCATCGACTTGGACTCGCCGCTCATCATCTTCGACCTCTCGCACATCGACCGCAACTCGATCGCGATGCCGATCCTGATGGCGATCGTGGGCGTCTGGCTTGAACACACCTGGATCAGGCCCGACCGCAAGAAGCGGATCTTCCTGGTCGAAGAGGCGTGGCACATCATCAACTCGCCGTTCGTGGCCCAACTCTTCCAGCGATTGTTGAAGTTCGGGCGCCGGCTCGGCCTGTCCTTCGTCGCGGTGGTCCACCACCTGTCCGACGTCGTGGACGGCTCCGCCGCGCGCGAGGCGGCGGCCATCCTCAAGATGGCCTCCACGCGCACCATTTACGCCCAAAAGGCCGACGAGGCGCGCGCCACGGGCCGGGTGCTCGGGCTGCCGCGCTGGGCCGTCGAGATCATCCCCACCCTCACCCCAGGCATCGCCGTCTGGGACGTCAACGGCAACGTCCAGGTCGTCAAGCACCTGATCACCGAGGCCGAACGCCCCCTGGTCTACACCGACCGCGCCATGACCGAGGACTCGCTGACCGCCACCATGGCGGCCGAAGCCGAGGTCGAGGCGGAGGCCCGCGCAGCAGCCGCCGTTGAACAGCAGCTGGCAGATGAGGGGTACGCGGCCGAGAGCGACGCGTACGACCGGTACGGTCCGTACTCGCCCTACGGCCCACCAGCATCCGACGCGTCCTCCGAGTCCACGGTGGCCTAGGCGATGGCGGACCCGAAGCGGGACCGCGCCTCGGAGCGTGGCATTCCGGACTCCCTGCTCATCGGCGCGCTGCTATTCCTCCTCGGCCTGACCTTGCTGGCGTGGTCGGCGACCGGGCTGGCCGGGCTGTTCGCACACGGCGCTTGGCCCGAGAACGTCACCTTCATCCGCACCCCACTCGCCGTGCGGCAGCTCTTCGAGGAGCCTCAGAACCTGATCGCGGCCTGGCCGCACACCCCGGAGGACGAGCTTTCCGGGTACGGGCTGTTCTGGGGCATCTTCATCAGCGAACTGCTGATCGTTTTGGTGGCCACCGTCTTCACCATCGGCACGGTCGCCCGCTATCGACTGGTACGAGCCCGCCGAGCCGCCTCCAGCCACGAGGCCGCCGATGACCCACCGGCGGACGCCGCCGGGCGACGATCCGGGCAGCACCCGAAGGAGACCGGTCGGTACGGCACACAGGGCGCCGGCCCCGCCGAGGCCATCCCGGGGCCTCGTACCGCGCACCCCGCACCGGCCGCACCGGCTTCAAGTGCCCCCGCTGCATCACCGGCGCAGCCCACTGCGGACCCCACGGCCGCCGCCCCGCTCCCCGCCGACCCGGGGGCCTATTTCACGGCCATCTACCCGACCGCACAGGCCCCGCAACCCGACGCCGCCTCCCCCACCCGCGCCATGCAACAACCGTCGCCCGGGGCAGAGCCCTACGCCCACGGCTTCGGAGCACCCGCAGCCTCACCATCCCTTTCGCCCCAGGCGGCACCTGCTACGGAAACAGTTGCTTCCGGCGGCGCTGCGGCCAGCGGCATGCCGGCCTCCAACACCGGTGCGGTCCCCATCCCGCTGGCCTACGGAGCCTCCACCCAGTCCGCGGCCGTACCTTCGCAGCGTGCCGCCCTCTGGTCCGGCACGGCGGAGCCGCCCCGCGTGCTGTACGGGCCTGCCGCCACCCGCCACGAGGCCGCACTCCACGCGATCCTGGAGGCCACCGGGCCGGTCCTGGTCACCTCCAGCGACGCCGCGCTGTGGGCCGAGTCCGCGGGCACGCGCGCCAAGCTCGGCCCGGTGCACGTCTTCGACCCGGGTCATCTCCTCGACACGCCGGCCCGGCTCCGCTGGAACCCGGCCAGCGGCTGCGAGGCCCGCGAGGTGGCCGCGACCCGTTCGGCTGCGCTCCTCGCCCCCGTACGCCCGGCGTCCCTCATCGACTCGGCCACAGCGGACGCGGCGGAGACGCTGTTGCGCTGCTGGTTGCACGCGGCGGCGGTGGACGGTCGCCCCTTCCGCCAGGTGCACCGCTGGGCACAGGGCAATTCGGCACACGAACCGGTACGCATTCTCCGTACGAACCCAAAAGCGATCAGCGGCATGGCCGGTGAGCTGGAGTCCACGCTCACCGCACATCCCGAACGCCGGGATCTGGCGCAGGAGCTGACGGCCCGTGCTCTTGGGGCGCTGTCCTCGATCCACATCAGGGACGCGTGCAATGCCAACCGGGCCGATGCCCTTGCGCTGGAGTCGTTCATCGGCGAAGGGGGAACGCTGTACGTGGCGGGTGAGGCCCTGGAGAATCCACGGACACAACCGGGTGCGATGCCCTTGTTGACCGCACTCGTCGCAAACGTGGTCGAGCGCGGTCGCCGCATGGCCGAACGGTCATCCCCCGGCCGCCTCGACCCACCACTCACCCTGGTACTGGACGACATCGCCGCGGTGGCACCCTTCCCCGCCCTCCCGGAGCTGGTCACCGGCGGCGTGGCCCAGGGACTGCCCACACTGGCCCTCATGCGCTCCCCGGAGCAGGCCCGAGCCCGCTGGCCCCGCACGCACAACAGCCTGGTCACCGGCTAACAGCCAAGCCACTCGCCCCACCGGCACGGCTACCAGCATCGGCACCCTCCGTCTCCCGGGGGTCTTGTCGGGCCGCGCCGACGAGGGGAGGAAACAGGAAGCACGAGAACAGCTCAGCGAACCCAGGGAAATCAAACGAACCCAGAATGCGTGGCAAACTGCATGACAAACGCAGAAAAGCCCCGTTGTGGATGTGTATCCACAACGGGGCTTCCCGTTACCAAAGATTGTTCGGCGGCGTCCTACTCTCCCACAGGGTCCCC
>NZ_JACHJL010000035.1 GCF_014203645.1 Streptomyces zagrosensis
CGGTTCTCTTGGTCGAAACCCATCTACCAGGGGCTTCACTTCGTTGTCACCCCAAGTACGCAGCTACGTCAGGAGGTTGAAAAAGGCTCACTGGGAACGGCAACGGCGAGTGCGGAGAAAAGGACTGCCCGAACGTGTACCGCAAGGGGACGGGCTTGTTCATCATGCAGGGCAACGTGTCCGAGGCGTTCACCGCGCCTACCGGGGAAGGGCTCGTGGAAATCCCGGAGCCGGTGCTCAGGGAGGCATTTCGTGCACTTGGTTGGTGACGCGTGGAACGACTGCTTCGATGCCATGGAGCGGGAGGCATGGCGGCTGGAGACGCTGCCCGTTTACTCCATGCCCCAGGAAGCGGAGAAGCTGAAGCGATTCCTCGCTGGGGAGAAGTCGCCGGATGATTACACATCGTCCTGGATGGAAGAGGTTCGGCAGTGGACCGCGGAAGGGAAGCGCGTCGGCAGAGTGCACGTAGTGACCCGCCCCCTTTCGGATTACCTCCGGTTCGAGTTCGAGTGCTACTACCGGCACCATGTAAAGGCCGGTGAAGACATCCGCATCCTCGACCTCACCGACCAGGAGAACCCGGGCCTGCCAGACCAGGACTTCTGGATGTTCGACGAATCCAAGGTCGTGCTGCTGAACTACCGGTCGGACGGAACGCAGATCAATCGGGAACTCTTCGAAGGGGACCCGGAGCCGTACCGGCAGTGGAAACAGATCGCCGTCGCCGCATCCGTTCCTTTCCTGGAGTACGTGAGCGGGTGACGTTCGATCCACAACAGTTGGGGCAGCCGAAACAGGAACTGGCAGCCCTGCTGAAAGAACTACGCAAGCGAGCCGGCCTCACTGGGGACCGGCTCGCTCGGCGTTGCCACATGTCCCAGTCCAAGGTCAGCCGCATCGAGAACGGGAAGGTGCGGCCGAGCCTGCTCGACCTGGAGGGCATCCTCCGGGCCATCGCCGCTCCGCCCGAGGTCATCGAGGAGGTCGTCGCTCTCGCGAGGCTGGCCAACACCGAATGGCACAACCTGCGTTCGCTGCGCCGGAGGGGCCTGGAGAAGAAGCAGAGTGAACTTGCCGCCCTGGAGTCATCGGCTACGGAGTTCCGCTTCTTCCTGTTGTCGATGATTACCGGACTTCTGTCCACCCCCGAGTACATTCGGGCCAGCCTCGCCCACTCTCCCGCCGATGTCACTAAGACGATCGCGAGGAAGCTGGAGCGACAGGAAGTTCTCTGCGACACGACGAAGCGTTTTACTTTCCTGCTCACTGAGCAAGCCGTGCGGTGGCCACTCCTGCCACCGGCTGCGATGGCGTTGCAGATTGACCGGCTGGCGTCTCTGAATCACCTGGCGAATGTGAGGCTCGGCGTCATCCCGATAGCAGGACACAAGCCGATGGTTCCGATGGACACGTTCACCGTCTACGACAACACCCTGGTCACCGTTGAGAACACCACTGGTGTCGTGTTCCTGAGAGATCCACGGGACATCGGAATGCATGTGGATTTGTTCGCCACCTTGGAGGACTATGCGCTTTTCGGGGAGGAAGCCAGGGCCCTGTTGACGTCGTGGTCGGATGAATGCCTTCCGTGATGTGTAGTCCATGACGGGCAAGAAGCGCGCAGTCGCTGCCTTTCAGCTGAGTACGCCGCGTTTTGCGCGGAGTTCGGAGCCGACGTCATCCACCATGTGCAAGACCGGCGCGGGCAATCCCGCCGAAGGCCGGCGATCCCTGGCCCCCGCGTCCCGCCCCGCGCCCGGCCCCGCCTCGCGGTGCGTGGCGGGTTGCGCGTACCGCACGGCAAAGCGTTTGCCGGTGTGGCGCCCATGCCGCATCATCGCGTCCCGTGACGACCACCGATACGACCGAGCCCAAGCCCTCCGCTACGGCCCGACCGCTCGCCCTGGTCACAGGTGTGGGGCGGACCATTGGCATCGGGGCGGGTGTGGCCCGCCAACTCGCCTCCTCGGGTTGGGACATTGCCTTCACCTACTGGACCCCGTACGACCGGCGCATGACCTGGGGAGACGAGCCGGGGGCTACGGAGGCGGTGGGTAGCGCTCTCGCTGAGCAGGGCGCGAGTACGGCGGCGATCGAGGCGGATCTCGCCGACCCGGCCAGCGCCGCACGCATTTTTGACGAGGCCGAACGCCGGCTCGGCCCGGTCACCGCCTTGGTGATGTGCCACTGCGAATCGGTTGACTCCGGATTGCTCGACACGACCGTCGAGAGCTTCGATCGACACTTCGCCGTCAACGCACGCGCCACCTGGCTGCTGATCCGGGAGTACGGACTGCGGTTCCGCGGCGCCTTCGGCACGGGCCGCGTCGTCGCCCTCACGAGCGACCACACGGTCGGCAACCTTCCCTACGGTGCGAGCAAGGGCGCCCTGGACCGCATCACCTTGGCCGCGGCCCACGAACTCGCGCAGCTCGGGGTCACCGCCAATGTCATCAACCCCGGCCCGGTGGACACGGGCTGGATGTCGGACGAGATGCGGGAGAGCTGCGTACGCGCGGCTCCGCTCGGGCGGCTCGGCACGCCGCAGGACACCGCACATCTCGTGGACTTCCTGTGCTCGCCACGAGGGCAGTGGATCAACGGCCAGCTCCTCCAGAGCAACGGCGGCCTCGCCTAGGCCCGTCCGTTACGCGCTCTGGCTCCGGCCCCCAGCGCGTGCGGCGCCGGGTCGGTCGCTGCGTCACGGCGGCCCGTTGCTACCCACCGTGCCACTGTCGCGCGGATCACCTCTCGACTCCTCTAACGCCGCTCGCGTTCACGGTTACAGTGCCTTTCCCCCACAGCAGCACGGGCGCCTCGTATCCCTTGCGCCGCACGCCCGCAGTCCCTTCCCCCCATGCACCAGCGCCACGCACCGCCATGACCAGGAAAGGGCCTCAGCCGTGTCTCACCTCTCCCGTTACTCGGGGACCAACCGCTTACGGCGTATCCGCCTCGTCGGCGCCACCACGACCATCGCCGTGGCCGTCGCCCTCGCTGGTGCGGCGGATGCCTCGGCCGCCGCGCCCAAGGCCCCTGCGGTCGGTACCGCAGCGGCGCCGCCCGCTCCCGTCTCCACCGCCGCCTCCTACGACCGCACCACCTCGAAGGCCAAGGTCACCTGGGCCAAGGGCGACAGCCGCAAGGTCGCCGGTTACCGGCTCTACCGGAAGACGCGGGGCGCGAGCAACGCCAGTTACGCCGTGGTGAGTGGCAAGTCCCCGCTCACCACGACCTCGTACACCGACAAGCCCCCGGCGACCGGCACCGCATACGCGTACGCGGTGCGCGCTGTTGGCAAGAACGGTCAGGAGTCCGCATACAGCGCGGAGGCAACCGTCACCACGGTTGACCGCACCACGCCCACTGCCCCGACCGCTCTTGTCGCCACCCCCGGAAGTAAGGCGAACGCGTTGTCGTGGAAGCCGGTTGCGGGCGCGGCACGCTACGAGGTGTACCGGGCATCCGAAGAGACGGGCGAGACGGGACCCTTCACCCGCATAGCCACCCCCAAGACGACGTCGTACGCCGACAGCGACGCCGACGCCGATGTGCCGTACGCCTACAAGGTGCGAGCCCTGGACACGGCGGGCAACGCCTCGCCGTACTCGAAGGTCGCGCGCGCGACGCGGGACACCACCGCGCCGCTGTCGCCGCACGAGCTGACGGTCGCCAAGGAGGACGAGCGGGGGGTGACGCTGACGTGGCGCGGCGGTGGGTCCGATGCGGTGAAGTACACCGTCTACCGGTCCACTTCTCCGTACAACAGCCCGCTGACGAAGGTGGGCAGCACGGCCACGCTGACCTACCGGGACACCTCCGGCGAAACGGGGCGTCCGTACACGTACGTCGTCAAGGGCGTGGACGCGGCCGGCAACGAGTCCCGCGAATCGAGCTGGGTCAGTGCCACCAAACTCGTCGGCCCGAGCAGCGTTCCGCAGTCGCCACAGATCCACACGGCGCGCGTGACGGGCGACCGGCTGCTCCTGGAGTGGTCGCAGAGTTCGTACGTGCCCGTCTCCCGCTACCACGTCTACCGCTCCACGAACGCGTCGGTGGACACCACGGACCCGGCGAACGAGGTCGCCGTGACGCAGGAGAAGTCGCTCAAGCTCACCGTTGGTCAGGGCGACTACTACTACGTCGTGGTCGCGGAGTCCGGTTACGGCGTCCGGTCGGCAGCCTCCACCTCGGTCCTGCCCGAGGTCCGTGTCCCGCAGCCACCGCCGACCACGTCGTTCTACGACGTACGCGCGGGCGACGGACGCATCACCCTGGACTGGTACTCCCCGCCCCAGGAGGTCGGTTCTCCGCCCGTCGTCGGGTTCCGCCTCTACCGTTCGACCAGCCCCGGTGTCACCAAGGAGAACGCGGAGACTTCCTTCAACGCGTCGGGCAACTCTCATACGGACACGGGGTTGAGCAACGGCACGACGTACTACTACGTCATCAGCACCATCGACGGAACGGGCGCCGAGTCGGCACTATCGCCCGAGGTCTCCGCCACACCGGCGGCCCGCTGACCCGGTAGCTACGCACCATGCCACGACGAGAAAGCCCCGTTACTCCGCAAAGGCGGAGCGACGGGGCTTCTTCGCGCCGGTGACTCAGACGCCGAACTCGCCAGCCTTGACCTCGGCGAGGAACGCCGACCAGGCCGCCGCGGTGAAGGCAAGGGCGGGGCCGTGCGGGTCCTTGGAGTCGCGTACGGGAACAGCGTTCGGCAGGCCGGTGCCGACCTCAACGCAGTCGCCCTGGTAGCTGCTGTAGCTGCTTTTGTGCCACTTCGCCGAGCTGAGATCGGTGTTCACTGATACCCCTCCATTACGCTCTGGATGAATTGAGCGGACTCAGTCGTGGAGAGTGCGTCCGCCGCAAGTCGAGTGTAAAGGCGAGTAAGCTCTTGGACCCGGGCCGGGTCGTTGACAAAGTGTCCGTAATCGATTGATTCCGAGTAGACCCAATCTCGGCCGTTCGGCGTCGAGATGATGGTCATTGGAGCGCTGGGGCGTACGACCGGTGGACAGTTCGACGGTACGACCTGGATGACGAAGTTTGGCAGCTCAGCCAGGTGTAGGAGGTGCGCACACTGTTCGGCCATGACCTCCGGTCCGCCTACGACCGTGCGCAAGGTGTCCTCGGTCAGGATGGCGGAAAGAAGTGGGCTCCCAGGGTCTGATGCCACGAACCGATCTTGCCGCCTAAGTCGGGCCTCGACGCAGCGTTTCAGGTCGTCGCGGTTTCTCACTACCTGGGCGTACGCCGCGTTCGCGTATGCCTCCGTTTGCACCAGTCCGGGCATGAACTGGTTCTGGTAGATGCGTAACGCGGTCGTCTCCCGGTCCATCTCCGCCCGACGCTCGAACCAGTCGCGTCTCTGGACGGTCGGGTACCAGTCGACTTGGCGCCACAGATCGAGCAGTAGGTCGTCGGTCTCCAGCATGTCGTCCCACAGGACGACTTGCCGCTTGTCGGGTACGCGTTCTCCGGCCTCGATCCTCGCGACGATGGAACGATCCAGATGGGCTACCTCGGCCAGTTCGGCTTGCGTTCGGCTTGCGCGTTCGCGTTCGCGCTTTATGAGCCTGCCGAACAGTTGAGCGGCCGTCACCGCGAGATCATTCCCGGGCGGTGATGGAGAGGCGCCTGCGTCTCTGTCAACTCCGCGTCCCCGACGTGCCATGGGGACCCCCTTTTTTTGCGTGTCACAACACTTCCCGTCACGGCCGTGAGGTGGCTTTGGCCGGAACGGCTCACCAATTGCGATCGTAGCCTTCGCGGGAGAAGTCTGTAAGCACTTGGTCACAACCGGTGATCGGGATCGACGTCCCTGTGCGTCGCGCGGGGCGTGAACAGCTTCCGCCTGGAACGAGCCGTCGAATGAAGCACCAGATGACCATGAAGGTCTACCGCAAGCGCCCCGGTGAGGACCCGCCTCGGGTCAGTCGGGCCGCGACGGTCATCACCATCGACCCCGACGACGTGACGTCCCGGTGGCTCGATGACCACTACCCGGCCCAGTGGCCGGCCTGCCGCTGCCCCAACTGCCGCGACCACGAGGGAGCCTGAGCCTCGTGAATGAGCCTGACCACTGGCCCCCAGCCCCCGAACCAGCGGATAAGAAGGTGGCCCAACTCCTCGCCGCGCGCGACCAGTTGGCAGCAGACGTCCATGTGGTCGATGACGCCAACGCCACGCCCGCAGCCTGCCGGTGTGCCCGGTGTCGGGCGTTGGACGGCACTCGGGACCGTGCCCGCGCGTTGCGGGAGTGGCCGCCGCACCGTGAAGCCGTGGACGTCCCGCTTGAGCATCGGCGCGTGGAGCGCCACGGTGAGGAGAGCGGGCGAGCCGCGCGGGGCGTCGGGAAGCGGAGCCTGGTGCTGACTGGGCAGCACACCGTACGGACGGTGCAGGGGACGGTGTTGCGGTTCTTTCTCGCCGACGCCGCACCGTCCGATCTCGCGATCGGGTGGAAGCCCGTGGCGGATATTGAGTTCCAACATGCCTATGAGAACGCGTTGTTCGATCCGCGCGGGCTGGAGTCCGGCGAGTTGCGCGCTAATACCCATCGCATCCAACTCGCGCTGGATGCGATTGCCGGGCCGGGTGGATTCTTCTGGTCGGACGGTGCGCGAACGGCCGGGGTCATGACCACGAACGGCATGACACCCGAGGAATGCGGCCTTGACTACCTGGCGGACATGCCCAAGGACATGGGGGATGTGTCATGACCGGTGGCCGGCAGGTTCGGGTGGCCTTGTTGGTGTGGAAGCCGCTGAACCCCGAGGCCCCCGGCGACACCACCCGCGGCATGCCGCAGGTCCTGGTGACCCGCGAGGACACGACCCCGTGGCAGGTGCCGGGCGTCATCCTGCGCCCCGGCGAACTGCTGTTGTCCGCGGCCGGGCGAGCCGCGTACGCGGTCGGGCTGGAACTGCCGAACCACCATCGCGTACTCGCCACGGACTTCCGGCGGCCCGAGCACATGACGTTGGTCGTGGACGGCGGGTGGGTCTCGGGTGTGGACGCGCGGATAGCGGCCGGCGAACTGAGCCCGTGCCGTTGTCACGGCGTGCCCCACCGCAGCCGGTGGGCTGCCAGCGAGGACCTTGACGACCTGCTGACGCGTGCCCTGCGCGCCGCCGTGACCACCCCCTCACGTAAGGAGAGCCACCGATGAGCCCCTTGCCGCCGCACTGGCAGACCTCGTACGGAGCGCTCGGCTACCACGTGTTCTGTCTGGGGGACGGTCATGAGTGTCTGGCCGCAGCGGACGACAGCCACACGGTCGCGGAAGTGGATGTGTGGATGGCGACGCATCGGGAGGGCACCGGGCACGCTCGGTTCCGGGTCTCGACCTATGGCACCTACGACCTCGGCGAGGGCGAACCGCCACCGCCCTTGCCCACCGTGGCACCCGCGTTCCGGCTCCTCGCGGCCGTCGCGCTGGCGCGTACGAATGACCTGTGGGTACGCGGTTACGGACGCGCACTCTCGTGCCTGAACAAACAGGTGCCATGACCGGCCTACCTCACATACGATGTGGAACGCCAACGGTGCCGTGACGGGCAGTGCGCATGGAATGAGCAATTCGCCTCTCGATGCATGCGCTTCGAGCCAACGCGGGCTCATGGTGCCAAAGCTCGGCCTTGTTGCGTCTGCCGACGTCACGCAGTTGCGGAGGCTGTGAAGGCGATGCGGTGGGGAATTCGAGGGCGTTTACTCAACGCCGTCATTAGGCCAACTTCGCTTCCGGCCTTGTCCCTGGTAGTTGCCATCCGTATAGGGTAATCGCAGTATCCGCTGGGCTCGGCGAGGGATAGCGTGCAAACAAATCGGGATGACCGGTCGCTTAATGCATGCGGCACAGCCCGTTCCGGTGTGCTCTCTTACGGTCTCACCGTAGCCCCTTGATGGCTTTCGCGTCGTACAGCAGTGACACCGAGTTAGCCTGCATCGCCATAGTGTTGGCCGGTATACCTGCCCTCTGCGCTTTCGTCATGTATCTAGGCTCCCGGTTCATGCCTTCCAAGTGGGGTGCTATTACGCCGCACGCAGTGGGGCGTGACATCTCGCTGGCGGCTGTGACCGCGTCGCTCACCCTCTACGTATGGGGGTGCCTTCATATCCTCGATCGGCAGGGGCGGACGGTCGGTGAGTGCGGGAGGAATGCGACGGCGGTATCCAGTGATTTCATCCCCTTGAGAATCATCTGCCAGATGCCTGATGGGAGCAGCCACGAGGCCGTGGTCCCCGGCTACGTCAACCCGTCGATCGCCGTATTGCTGCTGCTCGCCATCGGCTGTGGTATCAGGTCCGCCCTGCTGTACCGCAGGGAGCGCGCAAGAACGATGAGCTAGAAGAAGCGGTGCGCCCGCTCGGAAGCGCGGCGGCGTCGTATCCCGCTCTGCGCGAGTTACGCCGCGGCCCGCTTAGCGGCCGGAAGGCAGGCCACCAGCGGCACCAATATCGCCGTCGCGCCGCCGATGGCCATGAGCGTTGCCGGGGAGGTGCGGTCCACGATGACGCCGCCGGCCAGGGCCCCGGCCGAGATCGTCGCCTGGAAGGAGGCGGTGAACAGGACGGACGTCGCCTCCGGTGCGTGCGGGGCCGCCTTGGTGAACCAGGTCTGGGAGCAGACCGGCACGGCACCGTAGGCGACTCCCCAGACGATGAGCAGGGCGAGGGCACCCAACGGCCAGTGGCCGAGCAGAGGCAGCAGCAGGGTCGCCATGGCGATGAGACCAGCGGCGAGGCCGAACGTGGCCAGGGGGCGGCGAGCAACGGCCGCGCCGCCAAGGAAGGTGCCGGCGATGCCCGCCGCTCCGTACAGCAGCAAAAAGACGGTGACCTGCGTTGGGCTCGCGTGCGTGATCTGTTCGAAGAAGGGGGTGATGTAGGTGTACGCGCCGAAGTGGGCCAGTACGGCCAGGAAGGTCAGCAGCAGCGCGAGCCGGGTCGGGGCGCTGCGGGCCGTGGTGCGGAGCACGGCGAGGCGGGTGATGTGGACGGCGGGCAACGGCGGCAACACGACGACCAGCAGCACCAGTACGCCGACCGTCAGGACGCCCATGACGGTGAACGCCGCCCGCCAGCCCGCCAGGTCGCCGATGAGGGTGCCGGCGGGCACGCCGAGCACGGAGCCCAGCGGGACGGCCGAGAAGATCACCGCCGTGGCCCTGCCGACCGACTCCGGCGCCACCAACCGCGCCGCCAAGCCGACCCCGATCGACCAGAAGCCGCCGATGGTGACGCCGACCATGACCCGGGAAACCAGCACGAGCCAGTAGTGCGGTGCGGCGGCTGCCAGAAAGTTGGCCACCGCCAGCAGGAGGGTGCAGGCGCACAGCATCAGCCTGCGGTCGATGCGCGCGGTCGCCACGGTGACCAGCGGGGCGGCGACCGCGGCGAGGAGGCCCGGCATCGTCATCATCAGGCCGGCCATCCCGTCCGAGACGGTGAAGCTGGACCCGATGGACGTCAGCAGGCCGATCGGCAGGATTTCGGTGGTGACGATCGCGAAGATGCCGAGCATGAGCCCGACCACGGCCAGCCAGCCCTTGAGCGGGGAAGGGAGGGGTGTGGCGGCTTCCGCGGTGGTGGGGGTGTGGCCCGTGGGGGCGGGGGTGGTGGTGTCCGCGGTAGTGGGGGTGGGGTTCGCGGTGGTGAAGGTGGTGTTCGCGGTGGCGGAAGCGGGTGATGGCGCTGCGGGCATGGACACGTTCCGTCCTGTGGTGGTGCCCGCCGACCGCGCCCCCTGGAGACCGGTCGCATCCGGTGGGCCGCGCGCCCAGGGTGCACCGCGCGGGCGCGCCTGGGGCCTGGGCCGGCGGCTGGGTTCCACCACTTCAGCAGTCGCGGGCGGCCGGGTCTGGCAGCCTTGCGACGGCAACGTCAGCCGCTGGTTATCGGGGCGCACTTCGGCCGTACGGGCGGCGGCTTCCTGGCCGGTCCGGGGCGGGGCGCGCGGGTGGGCCGGGGCGGGGAGCCCGCACCCGGCAGGCGGCTCATCCGAGCTTCATCGGCCACTTTTGCATGATGGGCATGGGCCCGGCCGTCTTCTTACCGTCCTTGTCCAGCTCCAGCACCTGATCGCCCTTGAAGACCAGATAGCCCGAGGTCACTTTGTTGGCTCGTGTTTCGCAGATGGCGTCGATGTCCTTGTACCACTGGACTGCTTTCGGCCTGCCGTCATCCTGCTTGTCGTCCTTTGGCTTGCCCTCTTGCAGCCCCACCCAGTCACCCCCGCTCACCCCGATCTTTTTGGGGTCCAGCGTGACCTTATTCTTCTGATTCGCATCGACGCGGCAGACCTCCTCGTCCTGGAAGAGGTAGTAGTACGCGTTCGAAGCCGTGCGCCGCATGGTGACGGTGTCGAGGCCCAACTCAGGATCGAAGGCGCGCTTGCCCTGGTCGGGGGTTGGCTTTTGGACCTTCAGCGTGTCCAGGAGGTTCAACAACTCAGAGTTGCCACTGCTCTTCTTGCGCACCAGGCTGTTCCCCTGAGATGCGTAGTCCGTGGTGTCGTCGGTCCAGACGGCGTCGAGGTTGCGGTAGCCCAGGTCCTTCAGCATCGCCCAAGTAGCACCGTCGTTGATCTTCTTCGGTGTGACGGTGACCGGCTTGTTGTCCGTCGGAGGCTCGTAGGCGAACCACTCGTCGTCCTGAAAGATGTAGAACTTGTTGCCTACAGCGACGACGGCGTCGTAGTCGCGGCTGATGCTGCGCATGGTGAACCCCTCGACGTACTGGTGTGGTGCGGAGCGAGCGCACCAGGGGTACTACGGCCGGTGGGGCAGCCGGGGAGCCCGCCACGCGGTGAGCTGGGAGGTTCATCCCGTGAGCGCAACCCGGGAGGGCCCGGCCTAGTGCGGGTGTGGGCCGTTCGGGAGAACCCCCGCCGGTGCGGCGCGCCGAGCACCTGAGCGCCTGCCCATGGCGTGTTTCACTGGCCCGCGTCGGCTCCGCGGCCCCCCGCCGGACACCGCGCCGGGCTTCGTCCCGTACGACGCCCCCCACGACGCCAGCCCCTCACGACGCCATTGCCGCACGACGCCACCCCACACACGCCGCCGCGCACCGTGATGCGCGCGGCCGTCCTCGGAGGGACCACGGCAACCATGCAGGAACCCGAAACCGAATTCCGGCTGTTCCACACCCCCGAACCCGTCCCGGTGGCGCAGGCGGGCAACACACCTGACTGCCACACGTACATCAAGCCGAACGAGAAGGGCGGCACGTACCTCGCGCGCATGGTCGGCTACGACCGTGATTTGGCCAACGGCATCCTGGACGAGGCGTTCATCTGCCACGTCGCGTACCGGGCCCCGGCGAACTCCAAGCCGGACGGGGGCTGCAAGGCCGGCTTCCCGGTCGTCATGCCGAAGGTGTTCGGCAGGGACGGCGACATGCTCTATTTCCACGGCTCACCCAAGGCCCGCATGCACCAGCAGTTGGCATCGAAGAACAAGACGGGCGACGTTCCGGACGCGTGGGTCTGTGTGAACGTGGCCGTCATCGACGGCATTTCCGTGGCGCGGTCGGCCGCCATGAGTGGCATCCACTACCGGTCGGTGACGATTCACGGTGAGGCGATCCCGGTCAGCCGCAAGCGCCGGAAGACGGCGTTGCGGACGATCGTCGAGCACGTCATGCCGAACCGTAGCCGCGACACCCGAATGCCCAGCTCCGCGGAGTTGGACGGCGTCACCGTGCTGGGCCTCAAGCTGGAGCACGTGAGTACGAAAGTGGCCTACGGCGATCCGCACGATCTGCCTGGCGACGTCACGGCCAACAAATACTGGGCCGGTACCGTGCCCGTCCAGCACTCCTTCGGGCGTCCCTTCCCATCCCGCGACCTGCCTGCCAATGTGCCGCTGCCGTACTACCTGACCTGTATGAACGAGTTCCGGCACTTTCGCCCCATCCACCCCGCGCGCTGACGCGCCGGGCCGGCGCACGCCGTTGGCCCGGGGTGGCGACCCCGGGCGCGTACTCCGGGCCGGGGGCCGCTCAGCCGCCCAGCCGGTGGCTCCAAACCTCCCGCGGTGGAGCTTGCGGCGGGTCCGTGGAGGGGAGCAGTGCACCCGTGTGCGACCAGCCCCAGGAGGCGAACGCGCGCTGGGCCGGGAGGTTGTTCGCGTCCACGATCGCCGTTGCCAAGGGGCCCGTCGAGCGGGTCAGTAGCTGGTTGAGCAGGCGGGTGGCGATGTGGTCGCGGCGCCGGGAGGACAGGACGCACAGCTCCACGAGGTGGAACACCGGGCTCGAAAAGGTGAGTTCATCGATATCGGACGGAATGCCCTCGCGAAAGCCGGGGTGCCACACGTGGGCCCGGTCGGCCTGGAAGCCGTAGACGCAGCCGACCAAGGCGGGCGAACTCGCAATGATCATGTCGAAGCCGGGTTGGCCGACGTGGTCCTCGAAGCGCTCCAGGAAGGCGCGGCGGTCGTGGCGGCCCGGCGCGGGCGCCGCGCGATCGGCGACCCCACTGCCCGCGACCCCACTGCCCGCGAGCCCGCTCCCCGCGTACCCGCCGCCTGGCGAACCGCCACCGGTCGGGCCCCCGCCGGCGAGCCCATTACTCGTCCTGCCGCTACTGCTACTGCCACTGCTTGTGCCGCCGCTGCCGCCGGCCTCGGCGCCTGGCGCGGGCACTGCGCCCGGCACCTCGCGATACGCCATGACGTAGAGGTCGGCGATGGCCTCCCGTTGTTGCTCGGCCTGCCATCTGGTCAGTCGTCGTAGGAACACCTCGGCCACGCATACCTCCCCACCCATGCCCACCCGTGTGTCACGTCTGCGGCCCGGTCGTCCCGGGCTCCGCAGCCCCGCGCGTCACCGCGTAACCGCCGATCACGCCGCGTCGCGCTACGTGAGGTCCATATCGTGTCAGCGCGGCGGCTTGGGGGAAACACCCGGGGCCGAGCAGGCGTGATCGCACACCTGGACGCGTGCGCCCGCGTGTGGGCCGGCGCGTGCGAGCGGCCGTCGTGGACGGGTCTGGAGAACGGCGCGTGGGCACGGTCCGGCGATGGCCGATCCAGGTGGAGGAGTGGGGCGCAGCGGGCCGAACGGGGCCTCGGTGTGGCGCGCGCAGGGGAAGCGGAACCTGCCGAAGGCGCGGGCTGCGACACATCACCCGAGTTCACGAGCGTGTCGCTGGTCATGCGTAACCCGGTCGGCTGGGGAGGCACTGGCGACGCGATGGATATTTCAGGCCAGCATTGTTGAAAAATGAAAGAAACGCTTTTTGTTGACGAAGCAAGGTGTATCCGTGTAGGTTTAATAACCTATTGTGTGGCATCCACGGGGGCGGTCGCACGGTTTTGGTGTCGCGCAGTCGGTATCGGACAGCGAGTGTTACGGCCGGTATCAGCGGCTGTGAAATCGGGAATTGACTTCGAATTTACCCCGAGGTCCACCTCACGTCGAGAGCTCTTGCTCGACTCAATGAGGGTTCATAGCTGTCCAACGGGGTGAAAATGTCGATTTCTGGGGCGATTGCTGCGGTTCCCGATCCGCCTGACCGGCCATCGCTGCCGGAAATTCCGAGGGCCCAGTCCCAGGTGGTAGACGATGTCGATGACGCCCTGCGGCAGGTGCGTTCGCTGATCGAGACCGTGGTCTCCCGGCACCAGGTCAGGACGCTTGACCAGTCCCTCCTGGTCACCACGGAGGACACCGACACCGCGGCGCACGCGCTCAATCAGCTGGTCTCGCAGGCCGAACGAAGCATCTGCATCCTGGTCCCTTCGAACCCCGCCCCGCTCAAAATCGTGCTTCAGGTACTGGAGCAACTGGCGGATCGCTGGGGACGCACGGTGCGAGTGCGGCTTATCTGCTCGCCGGAGATCGCCGTCGCGCATCGACTCACGGACTTCGAACGCGTCGGTGGCGGCAGCGCAAGCCTTCAGGTGCGTCTCGCGGGGGAGTCGCAGCGAGGGGTCGTCCTCATTGATAACCGGGTTGCGCTGGTGCGCTCCGACCCCGATGTGGGGGAGAATCAGGCCTCCCTGGTGCGCGCTCCCGTGGTGGTCAGGGCGCTGCACGACATGTTTATGAGCATCTGGCGGCGGGCTATCCCACTCACCGAATACGAGCAGATAAGCGAATATCTGCGGGGCGGTTCGGGAACGCAGATACTGCGTTTTCTCTACGAGGGATACACCGACGAGGCCGCGGCCCGTGAATTGTCGGTTTCCGTACGCACGTACCGGCGCCGTGTTGCCGAAATCATGCGCGCACTCGGGGCCACTTCGCGTTTCCAGGCCGGTGTCTACACCTTGAAGATGGGGCTCCTTTAACGCATCCCGCATGGTGCGTAACGGAGGGCTGTCGCGCGGTGCGCGGCAGCCCTTTTGGGTAGTGTGACCTGCGTCTCTGGAGCAAGTTGCCCCGCTTATGTGGTGCAGTGTGTTCCGTTTTTATGGAGCAGCTTGCGCCGTTTTTGTGGGGCGGGTTGCGCCACAGGTTGCCTCCCGAGACAACAACTTGCCACCACTTATAGGCGGCTTACGGAAACCTTCTTTCGCTGCTGGCATCTTGTGGACTCCACGTTGTGTCGCGCAGGGTGGCCGACTTAGCGTGAAGACATCGCGGGGAACGCTTGATTCGGTCAGCCCGGAAGGCCGGTCCGCCCCGCAGGGGGCTTACTTCGTGCCGAGCCGTCACCCCTAGCGCCACGCCGCAACGATGCGGCCCGCTGGGTGCGGGCGTGCACTTCGCCTCACCGCCGTCCACACGCCGCCGTTCGAACGCCACTGTCCGAGCGGCCCTCTCATGCCGCGTTCGATGCGTTACCACACGACACACATGACTACGGGGGTTTTTCATGCATATGTCGTCACCAGCTTGTGATCGAATACCGTCCCAGCGGACCGCCATCGGTACCGCTGGAAAGCACGCCGTCAGTGCGCCGCAGCACGCCGTCAGTGCGCCGCAGCACGGCAGCAAGCCGCCGCGTATCTGGGGTCGTCCGCCGTACGGTTACCGTGCTGTCGCCGGCCCGGAGGGGACCGGGCTGCGGCTTGTGCCCGACGAGCGGACCGCGCCGGTCGTACGGCGCATCTTCAGCGAATACCTGGATGACCGCGGCCTTCAGATCATCGCCGAGGGCCTGACCGCCGACGAGGTGCCAAGCCCCGGCTCGCACGGCCCGCGCACCGGGGAAGGCGTCGCCGCCTGGTCCAAGAGCGCGGTGCGGGCGATCCTGGTCAACTCCCGTTACGCCGGCCACTCCTCGACGAGTGGCTGCGGCGGAGCGTCCGTGTGTAGCCCGGTGCTGCCCACGGAGGTCTTCGAGCGGGTGCGGGAGCGGTTCGAGGCCCGCCGCGCCCGGCCCGAGGGGGACGCGGTGCACGCCGCAGCCGTGCGCGAGTACGCGCTACGCGGCATGGTGCGCTGCGCGCGCTGCAACCGACTGATGCAGGGCACCTGGAACAACGCGGAGCCCTACTACCGGTGCCGCTTCCCCGCCGAGTACGCGACCGCCAACCAGATCGAGCACCCGCGCAACGTGTACCTGCGTGAGCAGACCGTGCTTGGCCCGCTCACCTCCTGGCTGCGTTCGGCCGCCGCACCCCAGTGGCGGGTGCCCGCCCTGCGTACCACCGAGGGCAGGGCCAGGCTCGACGCCTTCCGCGCGATGGAGCTGCGGATGGTCTATGACGACTCCGAGCGGCTGCTCCGGGTCAAGGCGGTGGCCGGCCCCGATGGCACCGTGCTGCGGGGCGCGCTGCCGCTCTGAGCGAGCCGGTAGGCGTACGGGGCGCCACGGCCACGGGGGCGTACAGCGTACGGGGCGGTGCGCGGCGTATGGGGGTGTCGCGCGCTGCCAGCACAGAACCAGCAGCAGGACAGAACCGGCGGCAGCACAGAACCAGCAGCAGCAGAGAACCAGCGGCAGCACAGGGCCAGCGGCAGCACAGAAAGAGGAACAGCAGTGACACAGCGGCGGGGGATGGATGGATGAGCCAGGTGGTGGTCACCGGTCTGGGCGCCGTGAGTTGCCTGGGCGGGACGGTGGACGAGCTGTGGGAGGGGCTGCTGCGCGCGGAGCACCGCCCCGGGATAGCCCCCGACGACTGTGCGCTCGCTGGCTCGCCGCGCGTCTACCAGGTGCCGGGCGCGCACCAACTCGCCTCCGACCCGGACGGCCGCTTTCCCGGTCGGACCAGCCGGATGGCGTGCACGGCGGTCGGTGAGGCCGTCGCCGATGCCGGGCTCGACGCCGAGTCGCTGGCCGATGCCGGGCTGACGCTCGGCACCACGCTGGGCGACATCGACCTGGCCGAGGAGGGTCGTTTTGCCGAGGCCGACCGCTCCGCCGAGACCTATCGGGTATCGGCGGCCGTCGCCGGCACGTACGGCCTGGGTGGCCCCAACCAGAGCCTGAGCACGGCCTGTTCCGCCGGGGTGTACGCGGTGAGCTGGGCCGCCGAGCTGATCACCAGCGGGCAGGCGGACGTGGTCATCGCCTGTGGCGCGGACGGCTACTCGCGGGTGGCGCTGGCCTCGCTCGAACGGTTCGGGATGCTCGACGCCAAGCTGTGCCGCCCCTTCGACGCCGACCGGCAGGGCATGGTCACCGGCGACGGCGCCGCGGCCATGGTCCTGGAGTCCGCCGCGCACGCACGAGCACGCGGCGCGCGGGCGTACGCCGTGCTGGAGAGCGTTGGTTGGAGCTGCGACGGGCATCACCCCACCGCCCCCGAGCCGGGCGGCGAACAGCTCAGCCGCGCCGTGACGGCGGCGCTCGCGGGCGCGGGCGGCACGCCCGGCGCTGCCGTGCTGCACCGGGCCGGGATCGCCGTGAACGACGTGGTGGAGAGCCAGGTCATCGCGACGGCGCTGGGCGATGCGGTGGCGGAGGTTCCCGCGTACGGCATCAAGGCCGTCATCGGTCATACGGCGGGCGCGGCCGGGGTGTTCGGCTGTGTGGCCGCCTCGCTGATGCTGCGTCATGGCAGCGTGCCGCCCAACGCGCACGTCACCACGCTCGATCCCGACTGCCCGCTGACCGTGCCGCTGGCCGGTCCGGTGCCGCTGACCCGGCCGCGGGTGCTGGTCAGCGCCACCGGCTTCGGTGGGAACAACGCCGCGCTGGTTTTGGGGGCCGCCTCGTGAACGCGTACATCACCGGCATCGGCATGGTGGCCCCCGGCGTTCGTACGCTCGCCGACCTGGATGCGTCGCAGGCACCCGACGAGGTGGCCGCCGACTGGTTCGACCCGGTGCCGCTCCTGGGCAAGCGCGGCTGGAAGTACTTCACTCCGGCGACCCGCTACCTGTTGGCCGCGGCCAACGAGGCGCAGGGTACCCGGCACGGTGATGCGCCGCCCGAGGGGCATGCGGCCGAGCGGGTCGCCGTTGTCACCGGCACCCACCACGGCATCAGCGCGCTGCATCAGCGGCTCGACCACATCGCCCGCGAGGAGGGCCCGTCCGGGCTGAGCCCGGCCGAACTCCCCGGCTTCTCGGTCAACATGCCGGCCAGCCAACTGGCCATCTCGCTGCGCTGCCGCGCCTTTTCGGTGACGCTGACCAACCCAGTGGTGGCCGGGCTTGAGGCGGTGCTGTTCGCCGCGTCGGCGCTGGGCGCCGGCCGGGCCGAGCGCGTGCTGGCCACCGCGACCGAGGAGGCCCCGGCGCCGGCGGTCGCAGCCGCTCGGGCGACGGAGGCAGGCCGCACGCTGAGCGGAGCGGCTGCGTTGACGCTGGACGCACGCGCCGACGCGGGCCCCGGTGGGCGTGCACCACTGGGCGAAGTCACCGGCGGCACCTCGCGGTTCGTGCCGGTCGCCGCCGATGGAAGCTGGCAGCCGCGCGCCCTGGAGGCCGCCGCCCGCCGGTTGACGGCGCTGGTGGCCGATGGCGCGAGCGGGGCGGGCGCGGTTGGGGTGCCGCCGCTGCGGTACGCGTTTTGCGGCCCTGCCTGCGCCGCGCCGGCCGACGAGGCACTGCGTAAGGCGCTGGTGGGCAGCGGTGGGCCGATGGTCGAGCAGGCACCGTCGCTCGGTGCCGATGCGCGGTATGGCACCGTCTCCGGAATCCTGCGCCTTGCCCAGTTGCTGCGGTCTCCTGGGCCCTGGTTGCTGATAGCCGCTTCGGCTGACGGCCATCTCACCGCGGTACGTGGAAATTCCTCTTTTCCCAACACCCATGCATAGCGGGGGTGCCGGCCGCTTTTCGCGTAGCGTTTGACGCGCGGGACGCCGAACGGAATGAGCGCAATTGGCGTCCGGTAAAAGTTCCGGCGGTTGGTCAAGGAAAGGAAAAGAATTCATGGCCACGCAGGCTGATGTACACCGAGATGAACTTAGGGAACTGGTCGCGGACGCGCTCGATGTCGAGCCCGAATCGCTGACCGACGACGCGCGCTTCATCGAGGACCTTGAGGTAGATTCGCTCGTCGCCCTCGAAATGTCGGTGATCCTGGAGCGTCGCTACGAGGTCAAGATCGACGAGAAGGAAATAGCCGAGATCAGGCGGCTGCCGGATGTTCACGACCTGCTGGTGCGGAAGCTGGCGGCTGCATGAGCGCGGTCACCCTGCTGCCGGGGGCCGAGGTGGTGAGCCTCGATGAGGGCGCAATCCACACCCGGGTCACCATCGACCCCGCCGCGCCCGTGTTCGCCGGGCATTACCCGCACTTCCCGCTGCTGCCCGGGGTCTTCACCCTGGATGCTGTCGATCACGCGGTGCGGTTGCACGCCGAGCGCATCGGCGGCGTCCGCACAGAGCTGGCCGAGGTGCGGTCCGTACGCTTCGCGTCGCCGGTCTTTCCCGGCGATGTGCTCACCGTGGAATGCGTGATCAAGACCGTGGCCGATGGCGGCAGAGACGTCAAAGTGCGCTGCCACACTGACCGGGAGAAGACCGCCACCTTGCGGTTGCGGTACCGCGATTCCGGTTGAGGAGACGTCATGCGCGACCACACATCCTGGGGTGCCACCGAGGCGGAGTGCCACCTCAGCTACCCGTGTGACCAGCACATCTCACAGCCGTATGACAGCCACCACCGCGCCATCGACGTGGCGGCCCCGGTGCCACTGGCGTTCCGCTGGCTGTGCCAACTCAAGGTCTCCGCGTACACCTACGGGCGGCAGGGCCGCAGCCCGCGCACGCTCACGCCGGGCGTGGAGCGGCTGGCCGTGGGGCAGCGCTTCCTCGCCTTTGACCTGGTGGAGTTCGAGGAGAACCGGCATCTGACCGGGGTGACCTACCCCGCCGCGCGGCGCAGGTACGGGCAGATCGCCATCACGTACCAGGTGGAGCCGCGCGGCGAGAACGCCAGCCGTTACGTGGTGCGGCTGAACTCCGCACGGCGCAAGGGCGTGGGCCGTCCCCTGGGCGACCTGCTTGCCACGGGCGACGGGTTCATGATGCGCAAGCAACTACAGACACTGAAGGCGCTGGCCGAGCGTGATGCGGCGGGGGCTCAAATGCAAGAGGGGGATGGATAGCCGGTGGGCGACAAACCATCGCGTTACCTGCTGATAGAGAGCCAGGGCAACTGGGCCGGGCCCAACGCGGGCCGCTTCTTGGGGGACGCCTCCGCGCTCGCCAAGTCCGGCCACCAGGTGTCCGTTTTCCTGGTTCAGGACGGGGTGTTCGCCGCGGT
This sequence comes from Streptomyces zagrosensis, assembly GCF_014203645.1. GTDB lineage: Bacteria > Actinomycetota > Actinomycetes > Streptomycetales > Streptomycetaceae > Streptomyces > Streptomyces zagrosensis. Next base: position 19,628 of record NZ_JACHJL010000035.1, read on the forward strand.
GAACGACTCCGTCCCCGAGATCGCCACGCTGGCCGAGCTCGGCGCCACGGTGTGGGCCGACGACTTCTCCACCGCCCAGCGTGCGCTGCCCGCGCGCTCGCTGTCGCCGCACGTCAAACTGGTGGGCATGGACTCGGTGGCCAAGCTGCTGATGTCCGATGGATGCCGGGCGGTGTGGCACTGATGACGGACACGACCATCCAGCCGGCAGGGACGTCCGAACTGCCCGCTACGCGCAAGCCGACCAAGATCGTCCAGCGCCGTTGGGGCCTGCTGCTCGTGGTCACCGCGGCACCGCACTCCAACGACGTGATCACCTCCGCGATGCGGCTGGCACAGGCCGTACTCGACGAGGGCAAGACGGTCCGGATGTGGGCCTGCGGCTACGCGAACATGCTGACGCAGAAGGCACACGGCGACACCAAGCTGATCAACACTCGGGACCCGGAGGGCTTCTACCCTTCCAGCGCCCACATCGTGCGGGAGATGTTGGCGGCCAATCCGGGCAAGTTCGCCTGGATCGCCTGCACCGCGTGCAGCGCCGAGCGCGGCGCCACCGACCACATCGCCGAGGTCCGCTTCCGGTCCCCGCTGCGCTTCGTGTCCACCATCGAGGCCGCCGACCAAACCGTGTTCATCGGGGGTGCCTGATGGCTGACTACCGTGTGCTCGGCATCATCGACCGGGGGTACCGGGGCGCCGTTGAGGTGCAGTTCTTCGACGCGCTGTACGGCATTCTCGACTTCCGGCAGCAGCTCAGCGGGGTCGCACTCGCCTTGCGCGGTGCCGCGGTGACCGTCGCCATCGACGAGGGTGACTACAAGCCGGTAGTGGAGTTCGGGCCGATTCGCATCGACACGCTCCCCGACTACCGGGGATCGGTCCGCCAGCTGATCGCCGAAGGCGTGCCCGTCATGGTGGACGAGCCCGATCTACGGGCCCTCGGCTTCACCGCGGCCGACCTGATCGAGGGCGTGCAGTGCCTGGACACCAACGAGCTGGCCACGCGCTGGGACGAGTACGACGGGGTGTGGTTCGTATGACGGCCACCACGCCCGCACCCGCGGCAACCGACCAGGCCGGCGCGCGCCCCGTTGGTCCGCGTCACCTCAAGAGCCTGATCCCGCACCGGTTTCCGATCCTGCTGGTGGACCGGGTGGACGAGGTCGTACCAGGTGAGCGGATCAGCACCGTCAAGGCGGTGACCGTCAACGAGCCCTGGTACCGGGAGCTGCCGGACGACACCGACGACGCCGGTTACGCCTACCCGCTGGCCCTGCTCATCGAGTCCTGGTGCCAAAGTGCGGCGCTGCTGTCCGCCTGGGACCAGTCGCCCGAAGAGGCCGCAGGCCAGGTCGCCCTGTTCGGCGGGATGTCCGGCATCGAGGTGTTGGGCCAGGCGCTGCCCGGCGATGTGCTGCGGCACGAGGTGCGCATCAGCCGAGCCTTCGAAGGCACCTGGATCTTTGAGGGTGCCACCACGGTGGACGGCGTCGAAATCCTGCGGATCGATTCGGTGATGACCGCGCTGCGGCCCAGCTCGGCACTGGCCCCACCGGCTGAATCGACGCCGGCCGTATCAGCACCGGCTGAATCGGCGCGGGCCGGATCGGCGTCGGCCGGTGCAGCGACCGGGCCGGCGGCCACCGCGGGTGGGGAGGCAGCGGTCTGATGGTGACCGTGAACGACAAGCTCTCCTTCGCCGCGCCGCTGCGCGCCGTTGACCACGTCGAACTGACGCAGACCGCGGACGGTACCCGACTGCGCAGCACCAAGGTGGTGCGCGAGAGCGACCCGTATATGGCGGGTCACTTCCCCGATCTGACGATGCTGCCCGCGGTGTTCCTGCTGGAGGGCGTGCGGCAGGCGGTGGCCGAGGCGTTCGCGCTCAGCGAGGTGCCCGAACTCCTTGAGGTGCGCTCCGTGCGACTTCAGGCACCGATGCTCGGCGGCGATGAGATCACGGTGGATGCGGTTGTACGAGCCGAGGGCGAGCACCGTTGGTTTCTGGACGCGCGGTGCACTCGGCAGGATGGCACCCCGGTCGCGCGGCTGAAGTTGCTGGTCGGTGTCGCCACCGGCGAACAGCCGCTGACCAGCACCCACGGGCCGCTCACCGCGCCCGAGCCGGTCACAGGGCCACCCATCATCGGCCACGCCCGCATCCGCGAACTGCTGCCCGTGCGGCACCCGATGCTGCTCGTGGACGGCGTGGTCGCGGTCGAGCCGGGACGGCTGATCAGCGGTGTCAAGGCCATTTCCGGCAGCGATGTCTGCTACCAGAACCTGCCGGACGGGCTGCCGGGCGAGCGGTACAGCTTCCCGCGCTCGCTGATCTTTGAGTCCTTCGGCCAGACCTCGGCGCTGCTGTGGTTGGCCACCGCGGAGACGGGTGGCCCGGACAGTGTGCTGATGCTGGCTGCCATCCGCGGCTGCCGCTTCGTCGGCGACGTACAGCCAGGCGAGGTGCTGCGCCATGTGGTGCGCCTGGAGCAGCTCGTTGCTGACAGCGCCTTCATGTCGGGCGAGATCTGGGCGGCCGATCGCTGTGTCGCGGTCATTGATTCGCTGATCGCTGTCGCCAGGCCCCGGACGGCGGTTCAGGCACCTCGCTGAGAGATGTCATGGAATCGCAACGAATATTGCGGCCCTGTCATTCTTGGGTAACGAGGTATTAATTTCTCTTGCCGTTTGTTGGAAAAAGCGGTCCGGGGCATCTCAGGAAGGCCCGTAAAACCCGCTCAGGGCTCTCTTTGAACGCCCATCAACGGTGGCTCGCAGGGTCGTTCGCTGCATAACATTGAAGAAGTCAGGGCGCGAAAGATCGCAGCCCCGCATTCCCTAGAAAGGTGACCGTAAATGACGACTGCCACCAAGCAGGAGCAGCTCGATGAGATTCGCGAGATTGTCGCGGAGGTGCTGGAGCTTGAGCCCGAGGAGGTCACCGAGACCAGCCACTTCATCGAGGAGCACGAGGCCGACTCGCTGCGCGCGATCGAAATCCTCGCCCGCCTGGAGAAGAAGTACAAGGTCGAGATTCCGCAGTCGGAGCTCCCCAAGATGATCAACCTCACCGAGGTGTACAACGTGCTCGCCGAGCACGCTGGTTGGCAGGGCTGAGCTTTATGTCACTCCGACGGGTAGTCATCACCGGCCTGGGGCCTGTGTCGAGCATAGGGATCGGGGCGTCCGCTTACAGCGAGGGGCTGCGCGAGGGCGTCAACGGCGTCTCGCCGATCGCCTGCTTCGATCCCACTGGTTTCCCCTACATCATGGCCGGCGAAGTCCACGCCTTCCGGCCAGAGAACATGGTCCGGCGGCTGTCTGTCGAGGAATGGGGCCGTACCAGCCTCTTCGCGGCGTCCGCGGCCCGCCTGGCGGTCGCGGACGCCGGGATCGACGAAGACGAACTGGCCGCCTCGCGCGCCGGATCGAGCATGGGCACCACCGGCGGCGAGTCGCAGGTGCTCGAAAAGCTCACCGGTGACTCGCTGACCGCGGGCATGGGCGGCCTGGACGCGAACCTGGTACGCCAGGTCTCCAGCGCCCGGCTGTCCCAGGCGGTCAACCGCGAACTGCGGCTCACCGGCGACGCCGTGACCTTGTCCACCGCCTGCTCTGCCAGCAACTACGCACTCGGTTACGCGTACGACCTGATCAGGACGGGCGAGGCGGACTACATGATCGCCGGCGGCGCGGACTCGGTCGGCCGCTGGTCGCACGCCGGGTTCTACCGGCTCGGCGCACTCACCGAGACGGCGTGCTCGCCCTTCGACAAGGACCGCTCCGGCATCATCACCGGTGAGGGCGGCGCGGCCATGTTCCTGGAGTCGCTGGAGTCGGCGCAGGCGCGCGGCGCCCGCATTCACGCCGAGGTCCTTGGCTACGGGCTCAATTGCGACGCCAACCACATGGTCGCTCCGAACCGGGACAGCATCGCCGAGTGCATGCGCATCGCGCACGCCAACTCGGGCGTCAAGGCTGAGGAAGTGGACTACATCTGCGCCCACGGCACCGGCACCCCGGCCAACGACTTCGTCGAGGCCAGCGCCGTGGTGGACGTCTTCGGTGAGAACGCGCCGCCGATCAGCTCCACCAAGTCGATGCTTGGCCACACCATGGGCGCCGCTTCGGGACTCGGCGCCATCGCGTCGGTGCTCGGCATCGCGGGCTCGTTCCTGCCGCCCACCATCAACTTCAAGACTCCGGACCCGGACATGCCCAAGATCGACTGTGTGCCCAACAAGGCACGCACCGCAGATGTGCGGATCGCGCAGGTCAACGGCTTCGCGTTCGGCGGCAACAACGCCATCGTGATGCTGGGGAGGCCCTCATGACGAGCGCTCCCGCAGCCGCCCCGGCGCCCGCAACCGCGGGCACCGGCACCTCGGCCCTGGCCATCACCGGCTTCGGAGTGCTCTCCGGCGCCGGCATCGGCCCCGAAGCGCTGGCGGCGGCGCTGACCGCCCCCGCCGCGCCGGTGGACGTCAGCGAGATGTTCGAGGAGGAGCTGCCGCGCAACGACGCGCACGCGCTCGTGGACTTCAAGGTCCGCGACCACCTCGGCCGCAAGGGCACCTCGTTCTTCGACCGCTCCACCTCGCTTGGCATGGTCGCCTGCAAGGAGGCGCTGGCCGACACCGGCCTGGAGATCACCGACGATAACCGGGCGCGGATCGGCATCACGCTTGGCACCACCGCCGGCAGCGCCAAGTCCACCAGCGACTACAGCAAAGACACCTTCATCCAGGACCGGCCCTACCTGGTCAACCCGCTGCTGTTCCCGAACGCCGTGATGAACTGTGCGGCCGGACAGTCGGGCATCAAGTTCCGGCTCCAGGGCCCCAACGCCACCATCGCCGGTGGCCCGATGGCCATGCTGAACGTGCTGCGCTACACCCGTAACCTCATCAACTGCGGTTACGCGGACGCGCTGCTCGCCGGCGCGGTCGAAGAGTTCAGCCCGCACTCGTCCTGGGCCGTGCACTACGCCCAGTCCGTCTTCGGCGGCGACGCGGCACCCGGTGAGGGTGCAGCCGTGTTCGTGGTCGAGAACGCGGACGCGGTACGGGCCGCGGGCCGCACCCCGGACGCCGAGGTGCTTTCCATCGAGGTCGGGGTCTTCGAACCCCCGGGCCCCGATGGGGAGTTCAGCCGAGGTCTTGGGCTGTGCATCAGCCGCGCCCTGGAGCGGGCCGGCGTCACCGCGGCCGACATCACCACGGTGGCCACCGCCGCCAACGGAATGGCTCTGCTCGACGAGGCCGAGGAGCGCGCCATCGGCGCGGTTTTGGGCGAGGGCACCGCACGGCTGCGAGTCAAGGAGTCCACCGGCGAGGCGTTCAGCGCCTCCGGTGCCTTCCAACTCGCCGCCCTGCTCGCCCGGCACCGCGCGGAGCCCGCGCGGGACGGCGAACTGTCGCTGATCACCACGCGGTCCGCCGAAGGCGCGGCCGGAGCGGCCGTCGTCAGGGGGTGGAGTCGTGCCGGTGGCGATCACGGGTAGCTCCATGGTGAGCTGCCTCGGCGATCTCGACGCCACGTTCGACGCGCTGGTCGCCGGGCGCAGCGGGGCCTCCCCGCTGCGCCTTGGCGACCCCGCCAAGCTGAACGTCACCCATGGGTACAGCATCGACGCCGACACCGAGCGCAGCTACCGCGCCGGCGCCGTCAAAAGTGCTGTCGGCGTCGCTAGCACTCACAGTGCTGCCGGCGCTGCCGGCACTGCCGGCACTGTCAGCACTGTCAGCACTGCCGATGCATGTGACGCTGATGGTGCGTACGGGATCGGCGAGGATGTGCGGCTCGCCGGCCGGTGGGTGGCCACGGCCATCGCCAAGGCGCTCGCCGAATCCGGGGTTGACCCCGACACCAGCCGGGTCTCGGTCATCGTCGGTACCGGGCTGCGCGAGTTGCGCGCCGTGGAGCAGTGGCACGGCGACGCCGCCGCGCTGCGGCTGGCGCAGCTCCACTTCAACGAGGCCGTGCGCTCGGTTGCGCCAGGCGTCACCGAGGTGCACACCCTCGCCAACGCCTGTGCCGCCTCCGGTTACGCGCTGGCGCTCGCCGCCGACCTGCTCGACCTCGGTGAGGCTGACGCGGTGGTGGTCGCCGGCTGCGACACCATGACCGAGTCCATGCTCACCATGATCGGCCGCGTGGGCACCACCACGGCCGAGACCGTACGCCCCTTCGACGCCGACCGCGACGGGGTGCTGCTCGGCGAGGGCGCTGTCGCCGTGGTGCTCGAACTGCCCACTGACAAGCCCGCGTTCGGGTTGATTCGGGGCGTCGGCATCGGCTGCGACGCGTATCACGAGACCGCCCCCGATCCCGATGGCATCGTGGCCACGATGCACGACGCGCACCAGCGCGCCGGCATCGCTCCCGGCGACATCGATCTGATCGTGGCGCACGGCACCGCCACCGCGCTCAACGACCCGACCGAAGCCACCGCGCTGCACCAGGTCTTCGGCGGGTTGCCGGCAGACCAGGCGCCAGCCGTCACCGCCATCAAGGGCGCCATCGGGCACACCTCGGGTGGCGCCGCCCTCATGAGCGTGCTCGTCGCCTGCCAGACGATGCGTACCGGCACCGTGCCGCCCGTCACCGGGCTGCGCACCGCGATCGCCGAGGCCGAGAAGCTGGCCATGGTCTGCGGTGCGCCGCTGGCCATCCGACCCCGGCTGGCGCAGATCAACGCGTTCGGCTTCGGCGGAGTGAACGCCGTGACGATCGTGGAGGCCGTCGATGCCTGAGATCCGCAAGGCCGATCAGCGGCTGGCGGTGGGCGGCTGGGCCGTGCACGTGCCGGGGCTGGCCGCCACCGACCTGCCGGGCTCGCCCGCTGAGCCCGCCTGCCTGCCGGTCGATGCCAAGGATGTCCTTGGCCGTAAGGGGCTGCTCGGCAAGGAACCGTCCACCCGACTTGCCCTGTGCGCCGTGCACCGGGTGCTCGGGCTGCCGCCGGGCAAGCTGGCCGAGCCACTGCCGTACGCACCGGGCACCGCCGTCGTCGTCGCCTCCAACCTCGGCAACGTCGAGACGGTGTGCACGGTCTTGGACGACATGCGCGAGCGCGGCGGCACGGCAGTGAGTCCGATGGACGCACCCAACGCCTCCAGCAACGTCATCGCCTCATCGCTCGCCATCCGCTACGGCTTCAACGGCCCGAACCTGGCCGTGTGTTCCGGCGCCACCGCTGGGCTCGACGCCGTGCGGCTGGCCCGGCTGCTGATCCTCGGGGGGCGCGCCGAGCGTGCCGTCGTGGTGGGCGTCGAGCCCGCCGACCCGATCGCCCGCGGCCTGGCCGCGCTGCGTCCGGGCTCGCCCGGTGAGTTGATCGCCGGCGCCGGCGTCGTGCTGCTCGGGCTGCCCGGCGCATGGCCGTGGGACACCGGCATCGAGTGCGGCCCCGTGGTACGCCACGGTGCGTCGCGCCCCGCCGTCACACCCCCGCTCGCCGACGCGCTGGTCGGCGAGTTCTACGGGGCGGCCGGTGTGGTGCGCCTTGCTGCCGCCGCTGCCACGATCGCTGCGGCACCCACCACCGAGGCAGCCGCTGACGCCGCCAACTCGGCGCGCTACACCGTCAGTTGCGGTGACGCCGACGACGGCTGGCTGACCGTGGACGTCAGTGCCGCCGCCGACCGGGCCGCGTCCGGCGAGACAGCCGGTGCGGCAGCCCGTACGGCGGTCAGTGCGGGGGCCGCATCATGAGCCGCGGACTCGACGGCTGGACGCTGATCGCCTCGGACGGGCCGCTCCAGGTGTGGCGCGGTCCCGGCGAGGGGCCCGCCCTGGTGGCCGCGCACGGCATCGAGGACTCCTGGAAGAACTGGCGGGAGTTGACGAGCCGGATTCCCGGTTACACCCCGTACGCCCTGCAACTGCCGTGGCACGGCGGCAACACCTACGAGTGGCCGGCGGGCGGCGGACCGGCCGACTGGCTGCGGCGGGCGCTCGCGCTCGTACCGGAGCCGCCCAAGGTGCTCGTTGGGCACTCGTTCGGCGCCAACGCCATCTTGGAGCACCTGTCCACGGTGGACGGGGACCCGGGCTTGGACGCCGTACTGCTGGTCGCGCCGTTCTACCGGCCCGCCGACTTCTCGCTGTCCGAGCAGCTACGGCTGCGCTCGCTGGCCGCCTTCCGCCGCGTCCTGTCGGATGGCCTGCGGGTTTCGCTCGGCGCCGGCAAGATCTCGCGGATGGACCCCGAGGTGCTGTCCCTCATGGAGCACAAGCTCGTTGAGCGGGCCGTGCCAGCCGGGTTCCCCGTCTTCTACGCCGCGTTCGAGGCGTCGGGCCTGCATGACCTGTCCCGCATCACGGTTCCCACGCTCGTCCTGGTGGGCCGGGGCGACGAGGGCATGACGCCGATGCGGGCCGCCGCCTTGGACCGGGCAATGCCCGCCGCGACGCTGCGCATCAGGCCGGACTACGGCCATTTCTGCCATCTGGACCAGGTCGAGGACATGAGCGCGGTAACCGCTGCCTTCCTCAGTGACCCCCGGTCCGCTGCCGACTCTCCTGAAGGAGGAACACCTGTGACCGAACTGCTCGACGGTCAGCCGACCAGCTATGTCGGCTCGCCGCGCTACGAGGGCGCCAACATCCGGACCTGGATCGGGTTCAAGCACTTCATGTACCTGGTCGAGGAGGGGGTGCTCCAGTACTTCCGCGACCGCGGCGTGGGCGCCCGTGAGATCTACCACCGCTACGGCCTCGGCCTGGAAATAGTGGACTCCTCCGTACAGCTTCCGGTGGCCCTTGAGGCCGAGGAGCAGGTGTACGCGACCGTCGTGTCCGCCAAGGCCAAGCCGGGCCAGGGCGCACCGTTCACCGTGACCCTCACCGTCGAGCGCGACGGCGAGACGGTGACCACGCTCAAGGGCAAGGTCCGCGTCGCGCTGGTGACCGTCAAGGACGGCTCGGGCAGCGAGCCCATACCGTCCATCCTGGAGCCCTACGTGGTGCCGGACGTGTCGGCGCTGACCAACTCCGCCAAGCAGACGCTGACCATCGCCGACGGCCAAAGCGTCGCCGATGTGCTCGCCCCCGAGGGCTCGAACGCCTACCTGTGGGACTGGCGCGCCCCGTACTACTACTGCCACTTCTCCGACCGGCTCCAGCACTCCGCGTACATCCGCACCATGGAAGAGGTCGTGGACCGCTTCTTGGCCGACAAGAACCTGGCCGTGGGCACGCTGCTCGATGAGCGCGGCTGGATTCCCGTGGTCTCGCGCGCCCGGGTGCAGATGGTGTCCGACATTTACATGGAGGAGACGGTGCACACCGTCTTCACTGTTGAGGACATCCTCAAGGACACCATGTACACGGCGCGGATGGACTGCTTCGTCCGCCGCGGCGACACCCTGGAGCTGGCCGCGACCGGCACCATCATGCACGGCTACGCGATCAGCCGTGGCGAGAAGGCCGGCACGGTCGCCGTCTTGGACGAGGCCACCCAAAAGACGCTGCTCGGCGGTGCCGCGTGAAGAAGCCGCCGCGCCTGTACTTCTCGCTGCGTTCGCCGTTCAGTTGGATGGCCGTCCGGCAGCTCGAAGAGCGCCTGCCCAACGCCCAGGACATCATCGAGTACATCCCGTTCTTCGAGCCCGACGCGATCAGCATCGGCGCGCTTGAGGAACAGGGTGGCGAGTTCCACTACGTGGCGATGAGCAAGGCCAAGCACCTCTACATCCTCAACGACACCAAGCGCCTGTCCCAGAAGTTCGGCTACCCGATGAAGTGGCCGATCGACAAGGGCGACGAGTGGTGGGAGCTGCCGCACCTGGCCTGGATCAAGGCCAAGGAGCTGGGCGTACACCGCGAGTACTACACCGCGGCGATGGCCGCCCGCTGGGAGCGCGGCGAGGACATCTGCGACCGCGACACGCTGCGCAAGGTGTGCGCCGACGCCGGACTCGACGCCGAGGCGCTCACCGGCGCCCCCGAGGAGCCGCACATCCGCGAGGCGGGTGTGAAGGCCCTGATGAACGTGTACGAGGACGACATCTTCGGCGTCCCGTACTTCAAGGTCGGTCGGCACCGCTTTTGGGGCCTGGACCGGCTGGATGACTTCCTGACCACCCTCGATGAGGCGCTGGCAATCGCCGCCGCCAAGGCGTGAAGGAGAGCGTGACATGACCACCCTCAGCACCGAGCCGCAGACCGAGAACTACCCGCTGGTGGACTCCGAGTGGGGCCCCGACACGCTCGCGGACATCCCCGCCGAGCTGATCGAGCGCCACGGCGCCATGGACCACGACACCGCGGGCGGCTGCGGCTGACGCCGTGGCCCCACTCATCGCATAACAGGGGAAGGACAGCCCAGTGACCGAGACCGGGACCGACACCGAGCGCCGGATGGCCATCGTCACCGGCGGCTCGCGCGGCATCGGCCGCGCCACCGCCGTACAACTGGCCGCAGACGGCTACGACATCGCGTTTTGTTACCGCAGCGGCACCGAAGCGGCGGCCGAGACCGAAAAGCTCATTCGTGAACACGGCGCGCAGGTCTACCACGCGCCGTGTGACGTGTCCGACTACGACGCGGTACAGGCGTTCGTCAAGGACGCCAAGGCCCACCTCGGCCCGGTCTGCGTCCTCGTCAACTCCGCGGGCATCGTCAAGGACAACCCGATGGTGCTGATGCCCCCGGAGGACTGGACGGCCGTCATTGAGACCAACCTCAACGGCACCTTCAACTTCTGCCGCTCGGTGGTCTTCGACTACATGAAGGCCAAGGCCGGCGTCATCGTCAACATGTCCTCCATCTCGGGGGTCTACGGGCACGCCACGCAGTCCAACTACTCGGCGTCCAAGGCCGGTATCCAGGGCATGAGCAAGTCGCTGGCCAAGGAGGTTGCCGGGTACGGCATCCGGGTCAACGTCGTCGCGCCCGGCTTCATCGAGACCGACATGACCGAGGCGCTGCCGGAGAAGATCCGCGCCCAGGCTCTGAAGTCCATCCCGATGAAGCGCTACGGCGGCGCCGACGAGGTCGCCGAGCTGGTGTCCTTCCTGGTCTCCGACCGTGCCAGGTACATCACCGGCGAGGTCATCGAGATCGACGGCGGAGTGTCGCTGTGACCAGCCTCGCTGCGGAGCCGGTGACCGCCGGCGTACCCGAGACGGTCATTGTCACCGGGCCGAAGCTGCGGGCGTCACCGATCGCTGCCATCGACACGGTGACCGTGCTGTCCGACTCCGAGGTCGTCGCCGTCAAGCTGATCCGCGCCGATGACCCGTATTTGGAGGGCCACTACCCGGAGATGACCATCTATCCCGGTGCCTTCCTCATCGAGACCGCCTACCAGGCGGTGATCCACCTCGTACAAAAGACCCGCGGGCCCGAGGCCAACGCGGAGCTGTCCGGGCTGGACTCGGTGCGTTTCACCACGGCCCTGCGCCCGGGCGATGAGCTGCGGGTGCACTGTGAGTGCCGGCCCGGCGACGAGCCCGGCACGCTCGCGGTCATCGCACACTGCACCACGGGTGATGCGAAGGCTGCCCTACTCAAAATGCGGTACCGGCTGCGATGAGCAGCCAAATCGGGGGAACCATGCTTGATTACGCGGATATTCGCCGCATCATCCCGCACGCCCATCCCATCCTGCTCGTGGACCGGGTCCTGGAGATGGACCCGTACGACCGGATCGTGACCACCAAGACCGTCAGCGGCAGCGAGCCTTGCTACGCCCGTATGGCACCCGACCTGGGAACCCGGGCCTTCGCCTACCCGACCTCGTTGCTCATCGAGTCCTGGGGACAGGGCGGCGCGGTGCTGTGGATGGAGCGCATCAAGGCCCAGGGGCGGGAGCGCGCGGGCTCGTTGATCCTGGCCGCCGCCCGTGAGGTGGAGCTGCACCGCTCGGTCTACCCGGGCGACACGCTGCGGCACGAGGTGCGCGTCGATCAGTACGTCGGCGACAACGTCATCTTCAGCGGCACGTCCTTCGTGGGCGATGACCCGGTGGCGACCGTCGGGTACGCCATCGCCGTCATGCGCCCTTCCGAGGGCCTCTCGTGGGAAGCGTGAGCGCCATGACCGATGTCGTCATCACGGGGCTCGGCGTGGTCTCACCGCTGGGCCACACCCTGGAGGACTACTGGAACGGGCTGCTGCGCGGCGACGTTCCGATACGCCCGCTGGACTACCCGGGCACGGCCATACACGGCTCCTTGACCTATCTGGTCGAGGACGCCCCCGCGGTGGCCGCTGACCTCGGGCGGGCCAGTGGCTTCGCGGTGGCCGCGGCCCGCTCCGCGTTCGCAGACGCCGGCCTGGCCGGCGCACCGCAGGAGGTGCTGGACGGCGTCGGTGTCTGCGTGGGCACCGGCAACGGGGACAGCGATCTGCGCGAGCAGGAGCGCGATGGCCTGCGGGAGCTGACCGGGGTGCAGTGGTACCCGTTTGGCACCGCGGCCATCGTGGCCTCCGCCTTGGACCTGCACGGCCCCGGCGGCACCGTCTCCACGGCCTGCGCTGCTGGAGCGTACGCCGTGTCATTCGGCGTCGAGATGATCACCTCTGGTGAGGCCGACCTGGTGCTCGTCGGAGGGGCCGAGGCAGTGTCGCGGCCCGCGATAGGCGCCTTCTTGCGGCTGGGCGCGGCGGACAAGCTGCACTGCCGCCCCTTCGACGCCGAGCGTGGCGGCACGGTGTACGGGGAGGGCGCGGCCTTCCTCGTCCTGGAGTCCGCCGAGCACGCGGCCCAGCGCGGCCAGCGCCCCTACGCGAAGGTCCTCGGCGCCGGCTGGAGCTGCGACGCCAGCCATGTCACCGCGCCCGACGTCAGCGGCGAACAGGCCGACCGGGCCGCCCGCGAGGCGCTGGCCCGCGGCGGTATCACCGAACAGGCCATCGGTGCCGTACTCAGCCACGGCACCGGCACACCCGCCAACGACAGCACCGAGAGCCGCACCACGGCCCGGGTGCTCGCCCAGCGAACCCCCGACGTACCGGTCGCCGCCATCAAGGCATCGCTCGGTCACAGCGGCGGTGCCGCCGGCGCCTTCTCCTGCGTGACCGCGGCCCTGGTAGTCCGGCACCAGCTGGTGCCCCCGGTGGGCACCTTGCGCCAGACCGACCCCGAGTGCGAGCTGCGCCTGGTACGGGACGTGCCGCAGGCGACGGCCGGTGACGCCGTACTGGTCAACGCGTACGCGTTCGGGGGCAACAACATCACGGTCGCCATCGGAGCGGCGGAGCCGCTCTCCTCGGCTACCGCGGAGTCTGCGGCTACTGCTGTCACTGCTGTCACTTCAGGTTCTGGGGCTACTTCGGGTATTGCGGTTACTTCGGGGGTTACGCGATGAGCACGCATGGCAGACCATTGGCCGCCATCACTGGCATAGGCCCCGTCACCCGCCCGGCCATCGGCGTCAAGGAGTTGGCCGAGGTCACCACCCTCGGCATTCGCGACGACGAGCGGACCACGCCCGCGCTTCCGCTGACGATCGACCCGATGGACACCTTCCATCCTGCGGACTTCCTCGGCAAGCGCGGCTGGAAGTTCTTCCCCGAGCCCACCCGCGCGGCCCTGGCCGCGGTGCGGCTCGCCCTCGCCGACGCCAAGCGCCACCCCGACACCATGGAGCCGGAAGAGCGCACCGAGGCCAACGCCCGCACCGGCGTGGTCATCGGCACCAACTTCGCGGTGGACGCCATCGTGGACCGCATCGACCGCGCCCTGATCGCCGAGGGCATACCCGGCATCAGTCCCGTCGAGTGCCCCAACTTCTCCGTGAACGTACCCGCGGGCCAACTAGCCATCGCAGGCGGCTTCAAGGCATTCAACATCACCCTCGTCGACCTGCTCACCGCGGGATACGAGGCGTTGCTGCTCGGCGCCCGTGCGCTGGTCGCCGGCCGCGCGGACAGCGTCCTGGCCGGCACCATCGAGGGCCCGCCGCCCACCGCAGCGCAACCCGTGACCGGGCCGCGCGCCGACGCGTTCGGTGCCTGCCTGTTCCACCTGGAGCCGCAACAGGCCGCCGCGGAGCGCCGGGTAGTGCCGTACGCCTACCTGACCGGCGGCACCCGGCGGATGCTGCCCGACGAGCCGCACCACGCGGCCCGGGTCCTTGGCTCCGCCCTTGACCGACTCGGCGGAGCGGACGGAGTGGACCAACTCCACCTGTGCCTGCCGCCGTACGACGAGGGCGCGCGAGCAGCCGACGCGGCACGCGCCTGGGTCGCAGCCCGTGGCGCAGGCACCGAGGTCACCATCGTGCAGGGGGCCCCACAGGCCACCGGCACCAGCGCGCTCGCACTCGGCCGGCAGCTCGCACGCGAAGTGCGCGGCACCGCCGTTTTCGGCGCCATGGGCCCACAGGGCAATGTGACCCTGCTGCATCTCACGGACGCCGGAGGCAAGTGATGAGCCGCGGCGTGGCATCGTCCCCGGTGAGTGAATCGCTGCTGTACGGCGAGGAGTTGGCCGTACACCGCTTCGCTGAGCTGCCCGCCGCGGCTCTCGTGCACGGGCTCGAGGACGACTGGAGCAGCTACACCAAGCTGAGCCAGCTGCTGTCCGGCAAGTTCCGTAGCTTCCCGCTCGACATGCCGTGGCGGTCGGGCGGGACCTATCGGTGGCGCGCCCGCGCCACCAGCGGCCAGTGGATCGAGGGCGGCCTCCAGATGGTGCCCGAGCCGGTGTCGGTGCTCGTGGCCCACTCGATGGGCGCCAACTCCGTACTCCAATGGCTGGCTTCGGGCGCCAACCCGAAGCTTGACGCGCTGATCCTGCTCTCACCGTTCTACTGGTCGCCGACCCAACCGGTGGACTGGGCGATCTTCGACGGCTTCCGGGAACAGTTCGCGGCCGTCATGACCGCCGGGCTGCAAACCCGGCTGGGCGAGCGGGCGCACACCATGGACCCCGACATCTTCTCGGCCATGGTGCGCAAGATGCTGGAGAAGATGGGCCCCCAGGCCTTCCTCGCGCTTTTCGACCAGTACAGTGCGGCTTCCAGCCTGGCGCTGTCTCACGTATCGGTTCCCACGTTGGTGATCGGCAGCCCGCACGACCCCGGGCTGCTCGGCGATCGTGCCGATGCGCTGCGAGCGGACATGCCAAGCGCAGAACTGCGCCTTGACCCTCGCTTCAGCCACTTCTGCCATGTCGAACAGGCGCAAGAAGTGGCCGACTTGATCATCGCGTTCGCTGACCACCACCGGTCAGCCTGACATCGAAACGGAGGAGACATCGTGTCGGGACACACCGTGCAACTGAGGGCGTTGCCACCGCGCAACAAGCCCGGGCTCACCTTGTTGGCCGCGCTCCTTGGCCTGTTCATCGCGCTGCTCGACGTCACCGTGGTCACCGTGGCCATGCCGACCATCGGCACCGATCTGCACGCCACGTTCGATGACCTGGAGTGGGTGGCCAACGCCTACATGCTGGCCCTGGCGGTCTTCATCGTCACCGCCGGCCGCCTCGGCGACCTGTACGGGCAGCGGATGATCTACGTCGTCGGCGTGGTCGTCTTCCTCGCGGGCTCTGCACTGTGCGCAGGCGCGGGCGAGATCACCCTGTTCGGCTGGGACCACATCACCACCTTGCACATCGGCCGCGTGATCCAGGGCGTGGGCGGCGCCGTCGTGCTGCCGCTGACCCTGGCCATCATCTACTCGTCCTTCGAGGGCGAGAAGCGGGCCAAGGGCATGATGCTCTGGGGTGCGGTCGGCGGCCTCGCCACCGCGCTCGGCCCGCTGATCGGCGGAGTCCTGGTAGATCACGCTGGGTGGGAATGGATCTTCCTGATCAACGTGCCGATCGGCGCCATCGTCATCTTCGCGACGCTGGCGGGCATGGGCGCCGACGAACGCCCCGCCGCCGGTACCGAGAGGTCACTGGACCTGCCGGGCCTCGGCCTGCTCAGCACCTCGCTGCTCTGCATCAACCTGGCCCTGATCAACGGCAACTCCTGGGGCTGGACCTCGGCGAAGGTGCTGCTGCTCTTCGCGGGTGGCGCGCTGCTCCTGCTCGGCTTCCTGTTCGTGGAATCCCGCTCGCGCGCTCCCATCATCGACCTGGGCTGGTTCCGTAGGCCCTCCTTCGGCGGCAGCATCGCGACGTCCTTCCTGATGGGCGCCGGCATGTTCTCGGTCATCTTCTATCTGTCGATCTACCTCCAAGAGGGGCTGCGGCTGTCCGCTCAGGAGACCGGCGTACGGCTGCTGCCGCTGACCTTGTGCCTGGTGGTCGGCGCGCCCGTTGGCGGCCGGATCGTCGCCAAGGCAGGCGTGCGCAAGGCGCTCACCTTGGCCATGACGCTGATGGCGATCGGCATCGCGCTGTACACGCTGGCCGACCCGAACGGCGACTCCGGTTCCTGGACGAACCTGCTGCCCGGCATGCTGCTCACCGGCCTCGCACTCGGCATCGCCATGCCGGTCGCGTCCGAGCTCACCATCGCCTCCGCCCCACAGGACCAGGTCGGCGTTTCCGCCAGCGCGGGCACCATGGTGCGCCAGGTCGGCAACGCCGTCGGCATCGCCATCATGGGCGCGCTGATGAGCAACAGCACGGACACGGTCGTGGACAAGCTGCGCGCCGCCGCGAAGGACAAGCCGCTCACCGAGGACATCGCCAACGACATACGGCAGCGGGCCGTCACCGAAGGCATAGAAAACGGCGTCTGGTACGCCGCGGCCGTCACCCTGCTCGCCGCCGTCATGGTCGCCGTGTTCGTACGCGATCGGCAGCCCGCCTCCCCGACGCCCCCGCCCCCCGCTCGCCCCGACGACACCATGCGGCTCTCGAAGCTGCCCAGCGCCTGACGGAGGACGCAGTGACCGAGCACGCCACCCAGCAGCCGGGGGACAGCGCTGCCCAGCGCCAGGGCAAGACCGCCTTCCTCTTCCCGGGCCAGGGCTCCCAGAAGGTCGGCATGGGCCAGTACCTGCTGGAGAACCGCCCCGACCTCGCCGACACCTACTACCGCGCAGCCGACGACATCCTCGGCATCCCGCTGTCCACCCTGTGCTGGGAGGGCCCCGAGGACGCGCTGCGCGACACCGCCATCACCCAGCCCGCCGTGTTCCTGACCAGCCTGGCCACCCTCGACGTGCTGCGTGAGCACGGCCTGCGCCCCGATGTCGTCGCCGGCCACAGCCTCGGCGAGTACACGGCCCTGGTCGCCGCCGGGGTCCTCGACTGGCAGGACGCGCTGCGCCTGGTACGCCGCCGGGGCGAGCTCATGGCGGCCGTCAACGAGCAGGTGCCCGGCGCGATGGCCGCCGTGCTCGGCCTCGACCTGGCCACCGTCGAGGAGATCTGCGCGAAGGTCGCGGCCGAGACGGGCCAGGTCGCTGAGGTCGCCAACGACAACGAGCCCGGCCAGTCGGTCGTCTCGGGCCAGGCCGAGGCCATCGAGCGGGTACGGGTCGCCGCACAGGAAGCGGGCGCCGTGAAGGCCATCGCGCTGCCGGTGGGCGCCCCGTTCCACTGCGCGCTGATGCGCGGCATCGAAGAAGAGTTCGCCGCCGAACTGGACCGCGTCACCTTCCGCGAGCCGCAGCTGCCAGTGATCTCGGGTGTCACCGCCGAACACGTCACCAGCGCCGCGGACATCACCGCCTGTCTACGCCGCCAACTCGCCGGCCGAGTCCGCTGGACCGGCTCGGTGCAGCTGATGGCCGACTCGGGCGTCACCGACTTCGTCGAGGTCGGCCCCGGCAAGGTGCTCAGCGGCCTGTGCCGTCGCATCGTGCCCGAGCTGACGTCATTCACCACCCACGACGAGCGCCGACTGGTCAAGACCCTCGACGCCCTCGCGCCCACAGCCGCCGTCGCGGCGGTCTGAAGCCAGCAAGCCAGTAAGCCAGGGGGACCGTGTAGATGAGCATCACCGACGATCGGCGGGTCACCACCGACGACCTGCCAGAGGACCCGGGTACCGGAGGACTGTCCGAACAACTCCTGCGGCTACGGGAGTTGAAAGAAGCCATCGCCGCCGGCGACCCGGCCGGCACCGAGCGCCAGCACGCCAAGGGCAAGCTCACCGCACGCGAACGCATCGCACTTCTGCTGGACGAGGGCTCCTTCCACGAGATCGAGGCGCTGCGCAGGCACCGCGCCACCGGCTTCGGCCTGGAGAAGAAGAAGCCGCACACGGACGGCGTCATCACCGGCTGGGGCACCGTGCACGGCCGCACCGTCTTCGTCTACGCCCACGACTTCCGCATCTTCGGCGGTGCGCTCGGCGAGGCCCACGCCACCAAGATTCACAAGCTGATGGACCTCGCCGAGTCGGCCGGCGCCCCGCTGGTCTCCCTCAACGACGGCGCCGGGGCCCGTATCCAAGAGGGCGTCACCGCGCTCGCCGGCTACGGCGGCATCTTCCAGCGCAACACCCGCTGCTCGGGCGTCATCCCGCAGATCTCGGTGATGCTCGGCCCGTGCGCGGGCGGCGCGGCGTACAGCCCGGCCCTGACCGACTTCGTGTTCATGGTCCGCGAGACCTCGCAGATGTTCATCACAGGACCCGACGTCGTCCGCGCCGTCACCGGCGAGGAGATCAGCCAAAACGGCCTCGGTGGCGCCGATGTGCACGCCTCCATCTCGGGGGTCGCGGCCTTCGCGTACGACGATGAGGAAAGCTGCCTCGAAGAGGTCCGCTACCTGCTGTCGATGCTCCCGCAGAACAACCGCGAGACGTCACCGGTGGAGGAGACCGAGGACCCGGCCGACCGCAGCGTGGACGCGCTCCTCGACCTGGTGCCCGGCGATCCCAACCAGTCGTACGACATGCGCAAGGTCATTGAGGAGATCGTGGACGACCACGACTTCTTCGAGGTCCAACCGACTTGGGCCACCAACATCATCTGCGCCCTGGCGCGGCTCGACGGCCATGTCGTGGGCATTGTCGCCAACCAGCCCGCCTCGCTCGCCGGAGTTCTGGACATCCACGCTAGCGAGAAGGCCGCACGCTTCGTGCAGACCTGCGACGCGTTCAACATCCCGCTGGTCAGCCTGGTGGACGTGCCCGGCTTCCTGCCCGGTGTTGACCAAGAGCACGGCGGCATCATTCGCCATGGCGCCAAACTGCTGTACGCGTACTGCAACGCCACCGTGCCCCGGGTGCAGGTCATCTTGCGCAAGGCGTACGGCGGCGCGTACATCGTCATGGACTCCCGCTCGATCGGCGTGGACGTCTCGCTGGCCTGGCCCAGCAATGAGATCGCGGTGATGGGTGCCGAGGGCGCGGCCAACGTCATCTTCCGCCGCGAGATCGCCGCAGCCGACGACCCGGACGCGATGCGCCAGCAGAAGATCAAGGAATACCAGAGCGAGTTGATGCACCCGTACTACGCCGCCGAGCGCGGCCTGGTGGACGACGTCATCGACCCACGCGAGACCCGCTCCGCGCTGATCGGCTCGCTGGCCATGCTCCGTACGAAGCACGCGAACCTGCCGTCGCGTAAGCACGGAAACCCGCCGGTGTGATGGGCAGTACCGGCCGAAACGGCGCTCCGGGCGCCGTACGAGACAAGCATCCGCAGGCTGCTGCGGTGTCAGGTGGCGCGGTAAGCGCCGTGGTGATGCGAGGAGCGGGGAGCACGGTGGCGATGCGGGGTGCGGTGGGCGCGGTAGCGGAGCGGGGCACTGAGGGCGCGGTGGAGGCACGGGGTGCGGAACAGATCGCGCTGGCGCGAAGTGCAGGAAGCGCCGCGACGGACACCGCTACGGACACTGCGGTGCGGGACGGGGCGCCGCGGCTGTGCGTGGTACGCGGCACCGCGGGCGCCGAGGAAGTCGCCGCGCTCACAGCGCTGTTCGCCGCCCTGGCCCAAAGTGCGGGCCCGCGCCGGCGCCTTGACGACGGCATCGACCGCTCCCGAGTGAGCTGGGACCACCCAGGACCCGGCCGGCGGGGCGGCCTCGGCTACCGGGCCCCGGGGGCGTGGACGTCGTAAACGGCGCGCACCCCGGCGGCCACCCGCCGAGCGGGGCGCGCACCGAAGTGCCGGGCGCGGTTCCGGGGCTGCGGGCTGTGGGCGCTGTGCCGTGCGCAACGCCCGGACAAAGACAATAACAACGCCGGCCACGGCGTTATCAAAAGTGGCGCGCCTGGCCGAGGCGGCAAGGTGATGAGGGGCAGCTCGGGCGTCCGAGACGGCCAGGAAAGGGAATCGGAGACCCATGCGTAAGGTGCTCATCGCCAACCGTGGCGAAATCGCTGTCCGTGTTGCTCGTGCCTGTCGGGATGCGGGGATCGAGAGTGTGGCGGTGTACGCGGACCC
>NZ_JACHJL010000036.1 GCF_014203645.1 Streptomyces zagrosensis
CCTCACGCAACCGATGCGCCAAACGATTCGCCCGCACATCCAACTCCGCAAACGACAACCGCACACCACCACACTCAACAGCCACCGCACCCGGAACCACAGCAGCCCGACGAGCCACCAACTCAGACACCGAAACCTCCGGCACCACCACCGCCGTATCATTCCAAACACGCAGTAGCCGACGCTCGTGCACCGATGAGATGTCGATGGCCGACAGGGCCACATCGGGCTCGGCGGCGACGCCTTCGAGGAGCCGTACGAAGTGCTCCGCCATCCGCTCCACGGTCGGTTGGTCGAAGAGTGACGTCGCGTACTCAAGCGCACCGATCAGCGAACCGTCCGCCTGACGCCAGATGAACAGCGTCAGGTCGGTCTTGGCCACCCGCCAGGCGCCCTGGAAGGCGTCCATCAGCACACCGTCGACGGTGACCGAGGTTGATCCCTCGTCCTGCAAGTCGAAAGCCACCTGGTAGAGCGGAGTACGGGACAGGTCACGGACCGGCTGCAACTCGTCCACGAGACGCTCGAACGGCAGCTCCTGGTGCCCGAATCCGGCCATGGCCGTGTTCTTGGTGCGCTGGAGCAGCTCGGTGAAGGTCGGGTCACCAGTCAGATCACACCGCATGACCAGCGAATTGAGGAAGAACCCAACGGTGTTCTGGATTTCGGGACGGAGTCGGCCGGTGACCGGGGAGCCGATGCCGAAGTCGTCCTGGCCACTGTGGCGCGAGAGCAGCGCGGCGAAGCCGGCGAGCAGCGTGACGTACGGGGTCGCGCCGTGCCGGCGGCCGATGCCGCTGAGGGCGTCGGCGAGTCCGGCCGGTACGGAGAACCGCACACCCGCGCCGCGCCCGTCGCGCTGGGCCGGCCGGGGGCGGTCCGTATGCAGTTGAAGCTCGGGCAGTCCGTCCAGCGCGGTCTTCCAGTAGTCGAGTTGGCGGTCGAGGACCGGGTCGTCCGAACGAGCCGCCTGCCAGGCGGCGTAGTCGGCGTACTGCACGGGCAGGGGATCGAGTTCAGGCTCGCGGGCCTCCTCGAAGGCCACGCACAGCTCGCGCAGCTCGCGCTCCAGAAGCACCGTCGACCAGCCGTCGGTGCAGATGTGATGCGTCGTCACCAACAGCGCGGGTCCGCCGGTCGGCAGCCGCACGAGCATGGCGCGCCACAGCGGTCCGTCGGTCAGGTCGAATCCGCGACGGAACTGCTCGCCGAACAGGCCCGCCAGGTCCACCTCACTGGCCTCCTCCACCCGCAGCTCGACCGGCTGCGGGGCGACGACCAGCTGGTGCGGCGCTTCACCGTTCAGCCGGTACCGGGTGCGCAGTGCTTCATGGCGGGCCTCCAGGGCGTCCAACGCCCTCTGCACGGTGTCGGCGGCCGTGCCGGCGGGCAGCCGCAGGAAGAGGGGGGCCACCCATTCGTCGCTGCCCGGGTGCATCCGGTCCAGGAACCAGAGCCGGTGCTGCCCGAAGGTGAGCGGCAGCAGTTGGTCGCGTCGTACCGGCTCCACCGCGGAGACGGCGGGCCTGGCCGCGTCGAGCAGGCGCGCCTGAGCCTCCACGGTGGTGGCGCCGAAGAGCCCGCGGAGCTGGATGTCGTCACCGGAAGCCTTGCGCAGTGCGTCGGCGAGGCGGGTGAGGACCAGCGAGGAGCCGCCGAGCGCGAAGAAGTCGTCCTGGGTGCCGACCCGCTCGACCTGGAGCAGATGCTCCCAGACCTGGGCGACCAGGCGCTCGGAGGGAGTCCGGGGTTCGATGTGGGCGGCGTCTTCGCCGCCGTGGTCCGTGCCCCGCTGCTCCGGGCCGGGCAGCGCGGTGCGGTCCACCTTGCCGTTGCTGGTGAGCGGGAAGGCGTCGACCGGTATGAAGAGGGAAGGGATCATCGGCTCTGGCAGCCGCTTGCGCAGGAAGCTGCGCAGCTCGTCGCGGGGAATCCGACGGCCCGCCGTCAGATGGGCGACCAGCCGCTTTCCTCCGCCGATGACGCGTGCGGTGACGACCGCGCCGCGTACATCGGGGTGTGCGCTCAGGGCGGCTTCCACCTCGGCCGGTTCGATCCGTACGCCGTTGACCTTGACTTGGTGGTCGGCCCGGCCGAGGAAGCCCAGCGCGCCGTCGGAGCGCCAGCGGGCCAGGTCGCCCGTGCGGTACATCACGCTGCCGGCCGGGCCGTGCGGGTCCGGAATGAAGCGCTCGGCGGTCTGACCAGGCTTGCCGACGTAGCCGCGGGCCGTGCCGATGCCCGCCGCGTACAGCTCGCCAACGACACCGATCGGCACCGGGTCGAGGTCCTCGTCCAGGACGTACACCCGCATGTTGTCGATCGGCCGTCCGATCGGCACGGCCTCGGTGTGCAGTGCGGGATCGAACTCCTGGCCGGTGACATCGATGGAGCACTCCGTGGGCCCGTAGGTGTTCCACACCTTGGCGCCGGTGGGCTCACCGATCCGGCGGCACAGTTCGGCGTCCAGTGCCTCCCCCGCGGAGAAGACCAGTCGTAGCCCGGTGCACTCGGCCCAGCCGGGTTCGTCGACGAGCAGCCGCAGTACGGACGGCACGCCCTGCAACACGGTGACGCGCTGCGCGGCGACCGTCTTCACCAGCAGCGCGGGGTCCGACTCGACTCCCTCGGGGGCCATCACCACAGTGCCACCGGCGGCCAGCGGGCCGAAGAGTTCCAGGGCCGCCGCGTCGAAGGTGACGACGGTCTTTTGCAGCACCCGGTCGTCCGCGCCCAGACCCTGGCGGCCGATCAACCAGGCCACTCGGTTCGCGATGCCGCCGTGCTGGACGAGCACGCCCTTGGGGCGGCCCGTCGAGCCGGAGGTGTAGGTGATGTACGCGGCGTGGTCCGGGCCGGCGACCCGGTCGAGCGGCCCGTCGTCATGCGCGTCGAGTCCGTTGTCCGGATCGTCCAGGAGGACGACTCCGCCGGGCGTCGCGGTGGTGAAGTGGGGGGCCGCCGAGGAGGTGGTCAAAACCGTCTGCGCGCCGCTGTCGACGGTCATGTAGGCGATGTGGTCAGCCGGGTGGCCCGCGTCCAGCGGCACGTATGCCGCGCCGACCTTCCACACACCAAGCAGTGCGGCGACCAGTTCGCGTCCGCGCGGCAGGCAGACCGCCACCCGTGCTTCGGGGCCGGTGCCGCGCGACTGGAGCAGCCGAGCGATTTGGTTCGCCCGCCCGTCCAACTGCGCATACGTCATCGGCCCTTGTCCGTCGTCGACCGCGGTGGCGTGCGGAGTGCGGCCGGCCTGGTGGGCGATCAGTTCGTGCAGCGGGACAGACATCTCTTCTCCAGAAGTGGTGATCAGTTACTGCCTGCGAGGGGAGTCCTGCGGGACGTCGCCGATGGCGTCCTAGTGGGGCGCCGACGTCGGCAGAAATCCGTCGATGAGGGTGCCGATGCCGCCCCGGCGTGCCGTGTCCCGGACGTAGCGGGCAAGGGCCAGGTCGAGGACGCCGAGGCCGAACGGCGAGTACACCAGCGGCCTGCCGGGGTCGGGCGTGAGCCGCGCGGTACCGCGCAGCAGCGCCCCGATGCTCGCGTCGATGAAGTCGTGCCGGCCCGTCTCCTCTTCCGCGAGGTGCAGCGAGGTGCGCTCCCGCAGGACGTGGCCGGGGTCATCGACGACGTTGTGCGAAGCGAGTACCGCGGGCACCGTGAGGTCCCGCAGCGAGATGTGCAGCACCACGGTGCTCGGCGAGCAGGTTTCGAGGTCGGTGTACGGGGTACCGGCCGTGGTCGCGAAGGAGATCAGGTCGTGTGCGCCCAGCGCCTCCTTGAGGGAGGTGCAGTGGCGCACCTTCGCGTTGGGCAGCAGCCGCGCGTTCTGTGCGGTGAAGCGCTTGGCGCGCTTCAGGTCCTGGTCGTACACCGCGAGGCCGCTCAGTTCCGGCTGCTCGACGGCGAGGAAGCGCAGGATCTCGCGGTTGATGACGCCGGTGCCGATGAGTGTGACACCGGACGGCTTGCGGGCGCCCAGCAGCAGCCGGGCGCCGAGGGCGGCCGAGGCCGCGGTGCGCTGCGCCGAGATCAGTGAGCCCTCGATCAGCGCCTCGGGGTGCCCGTTCTTCAGGGAGTTCAGCAGGATGGCGGCGCTGGCGCGCTCCGTGCCGGCCTCGACGTTGCCGGGGAACGAGGAGATCCACTTCATCCCGGCGACCTCGTCGGAGCTGCCGTCGGCCCTGCTGTCCGTGCTGGCGCCGAGGTAGCCCGGCAGGCCGATGATGCGGTCCCTCGGCCGGTCCGGGAAGCGCAGGAAGACGGAGTGCGGAAGGCTCGTACGCCCCTCGTCGTGCCGCTGGTAGGCGTCGGCTACGAGATCGATGACCTCCTTCTCGTGTCCGTTCAGCAGTCCGGCGACCTCACGGTGCCTGATGATCAGCATGCTTCCACCGCCACGGTGTGCTCTGGTTCTTTCCAGAGATGTGAGACCTCGCCGAAGTGGGCCCGCACCCAGTCGTCGGAGTAGATCGTGTCGAGATAGCGGTCGCCGCGGTCGGGGAAGATCATCGCGACGTTGCTGCCCGGCGGGACACGGTCGGCGAGCTTGCCCAGGGCGGCCACCACGGCGCCCGAAGAACCGCCGGCCAAGATGGCCTCACGCCGCGTCAGGGTCCGGCAGCCGACCACGCATTCGAGGTCGGAGGTGATCACGACCTCGTCGGCGAGCGTCGGGTCGAACAGGGCGGGACGGATCGCGGCGCCGTGTCCGGGCAGCAGCCTCGGTCCCGACACTCCGCCGAACAGCACACTGCCCAGCGCGTCGACCCCCACCAGGGTGGTGGAGAGACCGTGGTCTCGGATGTATTGCGCGCAGCCGGTCATGGTGCCGCCGGTGCCGGTCGAGGCGAGCAGATAGTCCACCTTGCCGTCCAGCGCCTCCACGATCTCGCGCATGGTCTGCTGGTGGGCACGCGGATTGAGCGGGTTCGCGTACTGGTTGGGCCAGTACGCACCTGGGGTGGCGGCCACCAGCTCGCGTACCCGCTTGAGCCTCATCGGCAGGTACGCACCGGTCTCCGGGTCGACCTGGGTGATCATCTCGACGGTGACCTGGTAGGCGCGCAGGATGGCCAGGTTCTGCGGGGTGGTCTTGGGGTCCACCACACAGATGAAGTCGATCCCGTAGTACCGGCAGATCTGGGCGATGCCGATGGCCAGATTGCCCGAGCTGGACTCCACCACCGTGGACCGGCCCGGAATCAGCTCGCCGTTGCGAATCCTGCCGATCAGCATGCCCAGTGCCGACCGGTCCTTGACACTGCCACCGGGGTTGAAGGCCTCAAGTTTGGCGAACACCCGGGAGGAGAAGTGCGGAAGCAGGCCGCCGAGCTCCACCAGGTGGGTGTGGCCGATCGCATCGAGAATGCCGGGAAGTACCCGTCGGTTCATGATCTGCCGCCCGGGCTGCCGCTCATCGACAGCAGAGCGGCCTTCTCCGCGTCGGACATCAGCGAGATACGGGACACTTTGCGGCCCGGGTCCGCGACTGCGGACTTCAAAATGCGGAGGAATTGGTCGTACAGGCGGTCCAGGGTGTCCCGTTCGAAGAGTTCGGTGTTGTAGCGGAAGGCCACGGTCAGTCCGTACACGTCGCGGGTGACTTCGAGCGACAGATCGCACTGTCCCTCAAGGTGCGGGATCTCCAGATAGGTGATGGTGAGTCCGGCCACCTTCAGGGCGTCGCCGGAGACAATCCCGTTCAGGCCCGAACCGAAGCGCTCGCTGTTCACCATGGTGATGGAGACCCGGTACAGCGAATCCGGTGTCGCCGCGGCCTGGACGACCAGCGGGAACGGATAGCCGGCCCGGGACGTCGTCTGCCGGAGCCTGTCGTTGGCGGCGGCCATCACCTCACCCACCGTGTCGGCCCGGTCGATCTGCGCCCTGATCAGGATCGGGTTGACGAAGTAGCCGACCACATCCTTGGCCGCGCCACGGCGGACCGATGCGGGGCAGGCGATCAGGAAGTCGGCCTGTCCGCTCCAGCGGTGCAGCAGCGTCTGGAAGGCGCCGAGTGCCATGGCGAACTGCGACACGCCCTGCTCGGCCGCGGCGTTCTTGAGCTGCTCCGACAGTGCGTCGGGCAGCTTCCACACCAGGCTCGCGCCGCGGCCGGTGGGGGTCGTGGGCCGGGGCTTGTCCAGGGGGAACTCCCCCGGTACGGAGCCCTTGCACTGCTCCTGCCAGAACTCCGCCTGCCGGTTGCCGCGCGGCGAGTCGAGCAGCGAGCGCTCCAGCTCGACGAAGTCCTGGTACTCGCTGGTGAGCGGTACCCAACCGGGCTCCTCGCCGAGAGAGTACGCCTCGTACGCCTCCAGCAGGTCGCGCCAGAGGGTCCACTGGGATATCGCGTCGGTGGCGATGTGGTGGGTCAGGCAGAGCAGCACCGCGTCGTTCTCGCGGCGCAGGAGTACCGGGCGGAAGGCGC
The DNA here is from genome assembly GCF_014203645.1 of Streptomyces zagrosensis. Taxonomy (GTDB): domain Bacteria; phylum Actinomycetota; class Actinomycetes; order Streptomycetales; family Streptomycetaceae; genus Streptomyces; species Streptomyces zagrosensis. The sequence continues at coordinate 6,437 of NZ_JACHJL010000036.1, forward strand.
CGTCCTCGGTCAGCCGGAAGGGCTTGCGGGCCTCGGCCTCGAAAATCCGCCTCAGCTCATCGTCGTCGACGTCCGGCACATCGCGTATCTCCAGCTCGGCGACCTCACCGGGCTCGCGTACGTAACGACCGGGGATACCGTCCGGCTCGCCGTAGACCGACCGCAGCATCGGGTGGCGCGCGGTGAGCGCCCGTACCGCCCGCGCCAGGACCACCGGGTCCGGCGCGGGCGCCATGAGGACACCACCCGCGAGGTTGTAGGTCGCGCTCTCGGGAGCCAGTGTGTGGAGCAGCCAGAGCCCCGTCTGGCCCACCGACAAGGGCATCGCCCCGCCAATGGGGTCCGTACCATCCATCGGTCAGACTCCTGCCTTGCTGGCCGTGAGGAAGTCGACGACGTCGCTGATGCGAATCAGGTCGCCGATCTGGTCGTCGGGCACTTCGAGGCCGTACGCCCTCTCCACGGCGGCCAGCAGGTCCATCCGGGTCAGGGAGTCCATGCCCATTTCGTCGAAGCTCAGGTCGGCGGTGACGGTCGCCTCCAGGTCCGGGGCGGTGCGCTCGGTCAGCGCGATAACCTCGTTGGTCAGGTCTTCTCTGGTCGTCATGTGCTTTCCGTTTCATTCCGGTGGACGTACGGGACGTGAGTGCGTGAGGCGAGGGGTTCGAGGGGTTCGAGCCCGAGGGAACGTGCGGTGCGGGGGTACGGCAGCGGTGGTCCGCTACGGCATCCGTACGACCTGGCCGGCGTAGGTCAGACCGGCCCCGAAGCCGAGGAGGAGCGCCTTGTCCCCCGGGGTGCTGCGACCGCTCTCCATGAGCCGGCTCAGGGCCAGCGGCACCGAGGCCGCCGAGGTGTTGCCCGTATCGACCACGTCGTTGACGACACGTTCCGGTGCGATCCTCAGCTGCTGGGCGAGGGTCGTGATGATGCGCTTGTTGGCCTGGTGCGGGACGAACCAGTCGATCTCGTCCATGGTGACCCCGGCGGCTGCACAGGCGCGCTGGGCGACGCCCGGCACGGTGGCCGTGGACCACTTGTAGACGAGCGGGCCGTTCATGGTGACGTACTCGCCGCCGTCGTCCTTCTCGTTGATGGCGATGGCCTCATGCCGCTTGCCGTCACTGCCCCAGACCGAAGGACCGATGTTCGGCCTGTTCGAGTGGGAGACCACCACGGCACCGGCGCCGTCACCGAAGATGACGAAGGTGTCGGGGTCCTCCGGGTCCATCCAGTCGCTGGTCCGCTCCACACCGACGACGAGCACATGGCGGGCATCACCGACGCGTACCACGTTGGACGCCATCGCCAGCGAGTAGGTGAAGCCGGCACAGACCGCGTTGAGGTCGTAGGCACCGGAGTTGGGCAGGCCGATACGGCTGGCCACCTCGGGGGCCATACCGGGCATCCGCTTCCTGCGGGTGGCGGTGGCGGTGATCGTCAGGCCAACTTCGGCCGGGTCGATGTCCGCGTGGACCAGGGCCTTCTCTCCCGCGGCCACCGCCATGGTGACCATGTCCTCTGAATCATCGGCGCGGTACCGGGTCTTGATGCCCGTGCGCTGCGTGATCCACTCCGGGGAGACCGTCGTCATCCCCGACAGCTCCTCGTTGGTGACCTGACGGCTCGGCCGGTATCCGGCTATTCCGGAGATGCGCGAGCCAATGATCTCGGTCATGTGTTCCTCAACTCCCCTGTGCCATCAAGCGTTTGACGGCTCGGCCATGGCAACGGCGATCCGCCGCGGCCCGGTGAACGGCTCGCGCGCATGCGCCGCGAGCATGTTGTCGACGATCAGCACGTCGTCGCGCTGCCAGTCGAAGCGGACAGCCGCCGACCGGTAAGCAGCGCGGAGATGGTCCATCACGTCGTCCGGAATGGCCTCGCCATCGCCGTAGAACGTGTTCGTGGGCAGCTCCTCGTCGGCGAAGATCGCGCGAAGTCCGGCGCTGACCTCCGGGGCAAGGGTGCTCACGTGGAAGAAGGTGGCGTGGTTGAACCACACCTCTTCGCCAGTGACCGGGTGGCGGTGCACCGCGTCGTGGGCGGCGGTGGTGCGCAGCGCACCGTCCGGCAGCCACTCGGCCTCGATGTGACGGTCCTTGCAGTACCCCACCACGGCGTTCCTGTCGGAGGTGTTGAACGCCTCCTGCCAGGGAACCCCGAAGCCGGCGTGGAAGTTGCGCACCACCTGCCAGCCGCGCCTCGTGAACTCCTCGCGCACCTGCGGATCGATCGACCGCAGCACCTGCCGGATGTCGGCGAGCGGAGTGGCGCCCTCGGTGAGCGCCGGCTCGACGCAGTAGAAGTACAGCCGCTGCGGCCAGACCGCCTGGTAGGAGTTCTCGTTGTGCAGGAAGATCTCCTCGTCCTGCGGATAGTCGGTCGAGGTGTAGACCTGCCCCTTGATGGTCGAGCGAGGCGACGAGCGCTCCGCATAGGCCAGCGGGGACGTGCCCGAGTACGCCTCGACGACTCCGCTGAAGCCGTCCACACCACCGACCTCGAAGCCGCGCAGCAGCAGCGCCCCGCGCTCGGTGAGCAGCTCCCGCAGCTCGGCGTGGTGCTCGATGACGTAGTCGTGAATTCCGGTACCCGCAACGGCGGGCCGGCGAAGCCCCGGTACCGTGCCGCTCCCCGCCCAGCCGGCGGGTACCTCTTCCGAGGTGATGGTCATGATCAACTCGCTCTGTCGTCGGAGGGTCTGCTGCGGAAGCCGGGGGCCGGACAAGGCCTCAGTCGGACATCGCGACCAGGATGCGGCGGTCGCCGGTAAACGACCGGCGGCCGTGTGCGAGCAGGACGTTGTCGATCAGCATCAGGTCGCCCGTGCGCCAGTCCACGTTCACGGCGGACTCCAGGCCGCGGTCCCGGATCTGGACGACGTACTCGGCGGGGATCTCGCCGCCGTCGGCGAAGGTCACCGACTGCGGCAGTTCGTCAGCCGACAGGATCGAGTACAACTCCGCGGCGGTGTCGTCACCGAGACCGCTCGGGTGCCACTGGTCGGCCTGGTTGAACCACACCTCGACACCGGTGACCGGATGCTTGGTGGTGGACGACCGCTGCGACTCAACGCGCAGGCTGCCGTCACGGCGCCACTGCCACTCGGCGCCCGTGCCCTTCAGGAAAGTCTCGACATCCGCGCGTTCGCTGGTCTCGAAGGTGTCCTGCCAGCTCTTGCCGAGGCCGTAGCCGTCATGCAGGTTTTGCACGTAACGCACTCCGCCGGCGAAGGCCTCGCGCACCTCCGGGTCCAAGATGGCAAGCCACTTGGCGGAGTCGAGGACCGGCGTCGCGCCGCCGGTGCCGGGCTGCGTCTGGCAAAAGAACGCCAGTCGGCTCGGCCAGGCGTGGGCGTAGCTCATCTCGTTGTGCATCGAGATGTCGAATTCCTGCGGGTACTCGGTCGAGGTGTAGACGTTGCCGCCGACCTTGGTGCGCGGCGAGTTGCCGTGCACATACGCCAGCCGGCTCGGCAGCAGGTGGTCCAGCACCTTATCGAGGGTGTCCTCGGTGATGCCGAACCCCCGGAAGACCAGGCCCTTCTCCCGTACCAGGGTGTCGGCCAGTCCGCCCTCCAACTGGCCGATTTGAACAAGCAGTTGATCGACCCCGCCCTCGCCCTTGGCCTCGATCTCCAGTGGCGCCCATGTCTGGGTGTTCGTCACGGCGCTGCCCTCTCGCTGTAGCCGTCAGATCGTCTGTCAAGCCGGGACATGAGCCAGCCGCTCCGCGATGTCCGCGGTCAGCTCCGCCTCCCGGGGGGCGAGGTAGAAGTGGTCCCCGGGGAAGGACCGCAACGTGAAGCCGCCGCTGGTCAACTCCTCCCAGGCCAATACCCTTTCGCGGATGCAGCCCGGGTCCCGGTCACCCTGGTACGCGACGATCGGGGCGCGCAGCCGCACCGGGTTCTCCGGCTGGTACGTCTCGATCAGCTTGTAGTCGGAGCGCAGCACGGGCAGCAGCAAGTCACGCAGCTCGGGGATGCCGTAGGCACCACCGCCGAGCGTCCCCAGCCGCCCCACACCGGCGATCAGCACCTCGTCGGCGGCCCGGTGCAGCTGGGTGCGGGAGGTACGGTGCGGGGCGTCGCGACCGGAGAGCAGCACCGCCACCGGGCCTTCGCCGTCCCCGACCTCCAGCCGTGCCGCCGCCTCGTAGGCCACCGCGGCACCCATGCTGTGCCCGAAGAAGACCAACGGTGTGTTCCGGTAAGGGGTGAGTGCTTCGGTGATCTCACCGACCAGTTCGTCCATCGACTCGATGCACGGCTCGGAGAGCCGCTCCTGCCGGCCGGGATAGCGCACGGCGAGCAGCTCGATGTCGGCGGACAGCCGCGCGGGCCAGCCATGAAAGAGCTGGGCATTGCCACCGGCATGCGGGAAGCCGATCAGCCGGAGCCGAGGGGTGCCCTCCCGCTCGTACCTGCGAAACCAGATCTCCGAAGCGCTCACCCTCACAGCGCCATGCCTCCGTCGATCCGCAGGACCTGTCCGGTGATGTACTCGGCCTGCGAGGAGACCAGATAAGAGACCAGCGCCGCCACCTCGTCAGGGGTGCCGAAGCGCCCGAGCGGAATGCGTTTGATGGCCTCCGTAGCCACCGCCTCCGGCACCGAAGCGACCATCTCGGTGTCGATGAAACCCGGGGCCACCGCGTTGGCGCGCACACCGTACCGACCGAACTCCTTGGCCAGCGCCTGGGTCAGGCCGATGATCCCTGCCTTGGAGGCCGAGTAGTTCGTCTGTCCCGCGTTGCCCACGACCCCGGCAACCGACGCGAGGGTGACCACCGTGCCGGCCCGGCGCCGGATCATCGCCCGCACCACCGAGCGCAGCAGGTTGTACGTACCGTCCAGATTGGTGCGCAGTACCGAATCCCACTCGTCGTCCGACATCAGCGCCATCGGGCGGTCACGGGTGATACCCGCGCTGGTGACCACCGCGGACACCGGGCCGAGCTCCGCCTCGGTCTCAGCGACAAAAGCCCGGACGCCGGTCCGGTCAGCGACGTCGACCCTACGGACCAGGGCGCGTCGGCCGACCGCCCGGATCTCCTTCTCGACCTGCTCCGCCGCCGCGTCGTCCGAGCGGTAGCAGATCGCCACATCGAAACCGTCCCGCGCAAGCCGGGCGGCAACCGCTCGACCGATGCCACGCGACCCCCCGGTGACCAATGCCACCCGCGCCTCTTGATCGGACACTCTTCCCCCATCCGTTCGAATGAAACAAGAGTGCGTTCCCCGGCTATATCCGGCCTATACGGCTTCCAGCACCACCGTCACCACCACGGTCACCACCACCGTCACTGTCTGTGGCCGTCGGTAGAACGAACCCGTCATGCCCTGGCCCGAGGTGTGGCCCGAGGTAACGCCCGAGGTGTGGCCCGGGGTGTGGCCCGAGGTGTGGCCGATCCTGGCCGGCGTACGGACGCCGCTGCTCGCGCCCGGGGTCGCTGTCGTCGCACCTTCCGAGGGACACGACGTGGCGAAGGCTGCGGCGTGCGCTGGGAAGATCACTCGGCCAAGGCCCGCTCACTCGCCATCGCCACCCAACTCGTCCAGGACGGCTGGGAGGTCCATGAGGGTGCTCCCAAGACCGACAGCGGCATCCGCCTAATCGCCGTCGACGAACAGACCAACCAAGACCCCCTGGCCCACAAGGCCCACCAGCAACAGGAGCGACAGGCATGGGGCGAGGGCTGGCAGGACACCGGACGGATCTTCACCCAAGAGGACGGCTCCCTCCTCCACCCCGGCAAGGTCAGCGACCTCTTCGAGCGTCTGACGGATGCCGCCGGCCTGCCTCCGATCCGGCTCCACCACCTCCGCCACGTCGCGGCGACACTGATGCTCGCCGCCGGGGCCGACACCAAGGTGATCTCCGAAACGCTCGGCCACTCCGACACACGGGTCACCCGGGACATCTACCAGTCCGTCTCGGACGTTCTCGCTCGCAACACCACCGAGAAGGTCGTACAACTCGTGCCGCACGCCCGGAGGCCCCTGGCCGCGGTGAAGGACGAGGAGCCAACGAACTCCCCCCGCCGGCCCAAGATGACGCCTCCGCGCAAAAGCGACGAGGCCAAGAAAGAACGCCCCGCCTGATGCAGGCGAGAAGGAGCCTCGGTCAGCGGGTAGCTGACCGGGGCTCGGGCATGTGATCAGTGCCACCAATCGGCTGCTGCGCGCCCCTAGTGATCGCACAGCGTGACTATCGCCCTTCCCGGGAACAACCTCGTCGCGAGCACGCGTTTACTCCGGTCCGCACCATGCGAGCGTCGGGCCGTGGGCTCTTCTCGCGAGGCGCTGACCCCGCCCATGATCTTCGCCACAGGAGCAGATGCTCCAGTTCGCCGACCTCCACATGGTCGGCCACTGAGTCCACCCGTTCGACGGTCACGGCGAGAGCACCGGCGGGTACGTCGGCGAAACCGTCGTGGTGGCGTTTGACCAGGGCTGCGCCAATGTCCGTGGCGAAGTCGAGCAGGTGTGCCGTTGCGGGACCGTCACCATGGAGGAACGCGTATACGCCGCCTTGGGCGGTGGCCACGACCAGATGATGGCCCAGGGACTCGACGGGGACGCTCCCGTCCGGTCGTCCACGCGGACGGTTCGTAGGGCGTACGGGGGACCCGCCCCCCTCGCTCCGCTGTCAGCTTCCGGAGCCGGCTGCACTGATGTCCGAAGTCGTTTGCACGTGTTCGTGGGCTGACTGAGCGGCCACTTCCGCGAGTCGGCGCTGTCAGCCGAGTTGGTTACGGGCTGTCGTGGACGCCCGGAGTTATCAGGGTGGATTCGTAGGCGAGGACTACTGCTTGGACGCGGTCGCGGAGGTGGAGTTTGGTGAGGATTCGGGTGACGTGGGTCTTGACGGTTTCGATGCTGAGGGAGAGGGCGGCGGCGAGTTCGGCGTTGCTGAGGCCGCGGGCGAGGAGGCGTAGGACTTCGAGTTCGCGGGGGGTGAGGGTGGTCAGGTCGCCGGTGGGGGGCGGTTTGCCGGCGGCCGGGCGGGCGAAGCGTTCGACGAGGCGGCGGGTGATGGTGGGGGCGAGGAGGGCGTCGCCCGCGGAGACCAGGCGTACGGCGGCGACGAGTTGCTCGGGAGTGACGTCCTTGAGGAGGAAGCCGCTCGCGCCCGCGTTGAGTGCCTCGTAGACGTAGTGGTCGAGGTCGAACGTGGTCAGGATGATGACGCGGCACGGGCGTCCGTCAAGGGCCGGTGAGGGGTCGGCCATGATGCGGCGGGTGGCGGCGAGGCCGTCGAGGCCGGGCATGCGGATGTCCATCAGGACCACGTCGGGCCGGGTCCGGCGCACGGCGGCACATGCGTCGTCGCCGTCCGCGGCTTCGGCGACGACGTCGACGCCGGCGGCAGCGAGGATCATGCGGAACCCGGAGCGTACGAGCGCCTGGTCGTCGGCCACGACGACGCGCAGCGGGGTGCCGGTCACGGCGCCGGCACCGGGATCGACGCCTGGACGCGGTAGCCGCCGGCCGGCAGGTGCCCGGCCCGCAGTCCGCCGCCGTGCAGCGTGACGCGCTCGGTCAGGCCGAGCAGCCCGCGCCCAGCGCCGAGGGGTTCGGGGCGCCGTCCGTCGACCGGCCCGTCGTCGGCGACCTCGATGCGTATGGTGTCGGGCGCATAGGTCATCGTGACGTCGGTGTGTGCGCCCGGGGCGTACTTCAGGGCGTTGGTGAGTGCTTCCTGAACGACGCGGTACGCGGTCAGTTCGATGCCGGGCGGCAGCGGGCGCGCGTCGCCGCGGGTGTGCAGGCGTACGTCGAGGCCCGCCGTCCGTACGCGGTCCAGCAGTAGCGGCAGGCGGGTCAGGTCGGGTTGCGGCGCGAGCGGCGGCCCGAGCGCGTCGCCGTCCGGCGCCACCGACCCGCCGGGGTGCGGCGGCGCCTCCTGGGCGCTGAGGACGCCGAGCAGGTGTCGGAGTTCCGCCATGGTCTCCCGTCCACTGGTCTCGACCGCGCGCAGCGCCTCGGTCGCGCCGTCGGGATTCGAGCGCAGGACCATGCGGGCCGCCCCGGACTGGATCACCATCACGCTGACATTGTGGCTGACGACGTCGTGCAATTCGCGGGCGATGCGGGCACGTTCGCGGGCGACCGCGACTTCGCGCTCGCGTTCCGCGCGCAGGGCGCGGCCGTGGAAGGCGCCCGCGCGCGTGCGCCACGTGCCGATCGTGCGGCCGGTGACCCACATCGTCGCCATCACCGCGAGCGGGACCAGGCCGGGCGGGCCCTCTTCGTCCCCGGGGAACCTCGCCGCGAGCGCGAGTGTCGCCACGCCGAACACCCCTGCCGCGACCGGGAGTCGCCGAACGTGCGCCGCGACCGAATACGCGCCGATGGCCACCGCCATGACTCCGGCGACGTTGCCGTCGTTCCCGTCGGTGATCAGCATGATGCAGACCTGTGCGGTGAACACCGCGATGGGGCGGGTGCGTCGCCACGCCAATGACGCCGTGATCAGGATGAGAAACACGACCGCCCAGACCTCCGGCGTGGTCCCGGTGTCCGGCTCCAGGTACGAAACGCCGTCGAATTGTTGGGGCGGCTGCGGACCGTCCTCGGGCTCGATGACGTACGCGAGCAGGTAGAGGCCGATCGCCGTCATCACCGCCGCGAGCAGCCCGTCGCCGCCGCGCGGACCCGGTCGGCGCAGGAACGCCGCGAGCCGGCCGGACACCTGAGAGGGCGTCAGTCCGGGACTGTGTGCGGGCATCGGGGGCGGTGAGGCGGTCACCCGGGCATTCTCGCCGGATCGGCGTGCCGCGTACATCATGCGTACGAACCGTCCACAGTCCCTCGCAAGCGCTACCCGCCACGGTGTACCTCGCACGAGGGACGCCAGGTTGGCTCGCCGTGCGGACGACCGGTCGCCGAGCCGCCACCTAGCATCCCGGGCCATGACACACGTGATCCGGCTCGAAGCCGTGTCCAAGCGGTACGACGCGACAGGCCCCATCGCACTCGACCAGGTCAGCCTGGCCGGCGGGGAACGCGAGGCGGTGGCCGTCATGGGTCCGTCCGGCAGCGGCAAGTCCACGCTGCTCAACCTGATCGCGGGCCTGGACCGGCCGACCTCGGGCGACGTGACGGTGGCCGGGGTCCGGCTCGACGTGCTCTCGGAGACCGGGCTCGCCAAGTTCCGCCGCCGGCACATCGGCATGATCTTCCAGTTCTTCAAGCCTGCTCGACGACCGCATCGTCGCCGACGACATCCAGCTCCCGGCCGAGCCCGCCGAACGGCCTGATTCCAAACAAGGAGAAACCCCTGATGGACAACCTCAAGAAGATAGCGATGTGGACAGGAATTATCCTCACCGGTTTGTGTGGCGTCATGCTGCTTGGTGGCGGCAAGGTGATGTCAGGAACCCTCCTGATTGCTACGGCTTTTATCATGGTTCTACCGGTCAGGCGACCCAAGGTCCCCCGTTGGGCTCGAATCGGATTGATCTGTGCTGTATTCGGGGTTGTGATATGGAATATATCCACCACCGACCTTCCGAATCCTTCGAATGGGATGGCGATGAGCTGCGATAATGAACACGCTGACACATATACGTCAACTGGGTTCAAGTTCTTGGATCAGGTGACGTATATCTTTAGCGACTTTCTATCTCAAGCCGCGCCTTCCTAATACGGGTATCCCTTCTCAATCGATCTTGCCGGTACGCAGCGCCGCGACCGGCGCGAATGCAATCTGCGTTGAGGCGCATCCACGGGCTGGTCTCACTGATGTTGTCGGCGGACAGCGGATCGCCGACGCAGTCTCGGCCCAGGTTGCCGATGGATTCGCTGCCGCAACGAGACATCAGTCCAGGTCGGGCAGTCGGGCGACCGATGCAGGCCAGGGCCAACGGCAAAGAAGGTCGAGACCGGACACCTGGGCACATTGACTTTCTGAGGCCTACCAGAAGTTCCATGTATTCGCTCGCAGCCGTCGTCCGTGAGGAGGATCAGCGAAAGGGCCCCGCCTACCACTTCCAGGACCTTCACGTCCAGGTCGAACAGGTCGTCGATAGCGGTGGCCGCCACCTGGGCACCCAGAGTGCTGCAGCTTAAAAACTTAGCGCTCTCCCACGCCTTACGTGTGGCCTCCGAAGGCCCGTGAAGATGAGGCTGAAGTGCTTATGCGGTAGGCGAGCCTTGAGCAGTACCTCAGTGGCCGCCTGAAGGTGGAGCACCACGTACTTGAGGTCTCGGGCGCTCGGAGGTGTCGCACCTTGCGGCGAGTGTTGGAAGACGCTCACCAGGTAGTCCACGCCGTTGGACGCCGGCGTGTAGGACACATCCGGACGCGGGGGCAGGCGCCTCCCACTTCTTCATTTTTTTGGCCCGATATGCCGGCCGGGGTTTGCTCCGCGCCGACCTCGGGCCCGTCAATATGCTGCGGTTCAGCCTGTTCGAACATCGAGTCCCCCTGAATACCGAATTCCGGGAAGAACACCAGGCAAGACCGCTGCACCGATGTTCCCCAGGCTGCAAGACAAGGCACCGACTTATAGAGAGCGAACGACAAGCAAGTCTCCACTTGAGTCCCCACCGCCGCCCTCCGGGCCACCACCGCTGCACGCCGTTCGCACGTTTGGCCACCGGTCGGCCACCAGGGCGTGCCCGGCGGGGCCTCTGGGCCAAGCCACCGACAGGACCAAGGCCAAGAAAATGAAAAAACCCCAGATCACGGCGAGTGAGTCCTGGGGTTCCTCCGAGCCGCCTTCGGGATTCGAACCCGAGACCTACGCATTACGAGTTGTCCGATCTTGGTCCGGGGGCGTCCGGAGACGTTCGCGAAGAACGCGTCATGCCTGGCCACAGTCGTTCCCGTACACCAGCGGACTGCAGTGGATGACTCCAGAATGAGCGGCAATCGAGACCACGACTGAGACCACAGCCGACAGTTCGACTGGCTTCATCTGCGGCTAAGGACTTTGGCCCCGCTGGGTAACCACCACCCCTTAACTGTGGCCCCTACAAAACGAAGGTGAAGCAGGCTCGGTTCAGTCGAAATTCGGAGACATGCATCACAGCAGAGGGGTTGAATTCGAGTAAATCGGTCCCTGCTGGCACGGGATGCCGGGTGCTAGCAGGCCTTTCCTTGGGATTCACTGGACCGCCGAAAGGGGGCGGCACTCAGTGCCTGCGGAAGGGATAACTCTGCGTCAGAAGCTTCCCGTAACCTGAATGTCACGAGGCCGCCTTCGAAGCGAAGGCGGCCTAGACAGCTCGCGTGCGGGTGGAGCCGCCGAGAGCCCAGAGTTCAAGGAGTGCAACCTTGCCCAACCTGGACACTACCTTGCCCCTCGACGAAGGCAACAGCCGGGGGTCTAGTCCTTTCGACCGAATCATGCTCTTGGATCACAGAGGCGAGGAGCGCTGGTCGGCTCGTGACCTCCAGCAACTTATGGGTTACGAGCGCTGGGAGCGCTTCGATGACGTGATCAAGCGAGCCAAGGAGACGATCGAGGCCTCCGGGCTCGACCCCCTTGACCACTTTCGTGGCGCCGTGAAATCGATGCGGGGCGGTCGGTGGGGTAAGCAGGCCGTGACCGACTACCGCCTGACCCGCTTCGGGGCGTACCACGTAACCCTGGCCGGGGACGGGCGCAAGCCCGAGGTAGCGGCAGCCAAGACGTACTTCGCAATCAAGACCCGTGAAGCCGAAGCCGCAGCGCAGCAGCCCGCAGCCGACGTCTCCAGCCCCGAGGGCATCCTTGCCCTGGCCGAGAAGTACGTGGAGGCCGCACGCGATCTCGTCACTACGAAGAAGGTGCTCGCCGTGGCCGCCCCCAAGGCGGGCAAGTGGGATTCCTTCTGCAACTCCGATGGTTTGATCGACATGGGTTGTGCGGCAAAGGCCCTGACCAAGGTCACCGGGGGGCTTGGTCGTACTAAGTTCATGGAGCTCTTGCGCCGGGAGGACATACGCTTCCTCCAGGTACAGAACCCTCGGCTGCCCTACGAGAACCACATCAAGGCCGGGCGAGCCGAGGTGAAGATGGTCCAGGCGAGACACCAGTGGGTGGAGCAGACCTTCTTCACCCCGAAGGGCTTGGACTGGCTCGTAGACAAGCTAGGAGGCGTGGCGCTCCCAGCCGCCTGATGCGACCAGCGGGCCCGCCTACCAAACAGGGGGGCGGGCCCCAACTCCTAAACATTCAATGTCTCGTGCGGGCCCTCAACCCCGAGTCGACTCATCCACCAACAGGCGGCTGGTGAAGCCTTCGGCGCACAACCGCTCGTACGCCGCTGCCACATCGTCGGGGATCGTTTGCTCGATCATGAACCCCTGCCGGGGGGGTTCCCAACGCCAATCCTGAAGCGTCACCGCGTGTTCTGCACCGAGGTGGAAGGCCCAGCGGAAGTCCACGTGGTGGTGGGCCGGCTCGTTCTTCGGCGGGTTCGCGTCGATCGCGTGCTGAGCCGAGCCACGGTAGTTGGAATCGGGCCATGATTCTTGGAACCGGCTGATGAGTGCCCCGGGGAAGGCCTTGACCCGGGTCGCTCACTGACAACGGTCGTGAGGAGCCATCAGGCGTTCGCGCGTGATAGGTGGTTGGGGAGGTCGGTGAGCCGTTCGATGCGGAGCACCGTCTCGTCTGCCGTCGGCGATGGTCCGCCGGTGACGAAGTCGATGCCGCGGTCCAGCCAGATGCCGGTGAGCCCGGCGAGGGCGGCTGCGTGTACATCGCCTTCCAGCATGTCGCCCACGTTGACCGCCTGCGCGGGGTCCGTCCGCATCCGCTGGCAGGCGGTGGCGTAGGCGATGGGCTTGGCCGCACCGAGCTCGGTCGGGGTCAGGACGGCTTCGAAGTATTCGAGGAGGTCGAAGCGAGCGAGCTTGGCGCGCTGCTGCTCGGGGTCCCCGTTGGTGAGAACAGCCAGACGCGGTCCTCGGGGAAGCCGTTTCAGGTTCTCCAGGCAGAGTTGGACATCGGGATAGCACCGCCAGGCCTCCTCGAACACAGCGAGGTAGCGTTCGGCGATCCAGGCGTCCAAAAGACCGGGACTTGCTGGGACCGGCTCGCCGAGCATCGGCAGGAAGGAACGGAGTCTGCGTCGGTGGTGCTCAGCGAAGGAGCACTGACCGGCCAGGTATTCCCGCATGTGGCGTGCCTCCAGCGTCCACCACAACGTCACCAGATACTCCGGTGGAGCCGTCGCGTTCGGCGCGGCCTGGACGATCTGGCCGATCGTTTCCAGGACTGCGCTTCGATGATCTACCAGGGTGCCGTCCAGATCGAAAAAGATCACATCTGTCATAGGCGGATCATTTCGTGGTGCCTGCCCCTGACGCCAGAAGGGGGGCTTCCGGTGCTCTCTTCGAGTTTGGCACGAAGCCCGAGCGGACGCCGCGAACCCGCGGTCTTCGGAACTGATTCCACCATGGATGGCAATCCATCACAGGTTGCAAGAAGCGTGACCAGATGGTGCCAACAAACGTGTCCCGCGAGGCCAGAACCGCCAGGTCAGCGCACCCCCCTGGTTCCAACTATCTTGTCTCGGCTCACGTGCACGTCGATGTCGAGGGGAACGCCCTCGTAGCCGGCGAGTGGGACGACGGCGCTGGGCGAGATGCCCGCCTCCTCGTGCAGTTCGCGCAGGGCGGCGTCGCGCAGGTGCCGGTCAGCCGGTTCGTTGTGGCCGCCGGGCGCCAGCAGTTTCCCTGACGCCTTGTGCGCGATGTGCAGCACGTGCCGTTCACCGTTGATGAGGATGGCACTGCAGGTCACGTGTGCGGGGCAGGTCTTGCGGCTGGTGGGAGCATCCGCGCCGTCGAGCGCGGCGAACAGCAGGCCCAAGGAGCTGCGTTCGTCCGGATGGCGGGCGAGGTACGCCTCTGTGACAGCGTGGATGTGGTCGGTGGAGGGAGGCAACGAAGTCACCTTTCGAAGTGGCGGAGCCAGGTTCTGGCGATGGCGTCACGGTCGGCCGTCGGCATCTCGTGCAGGCCGGGCTGGAAGCGGGCGCGGCTGAGCGCCGCGGTGGCGGCGAGTATCTCGGCTTGGACGAGGTGGATGTACGTGCCGACGGCTGCGAGGTGCACGAAGTTGACGGCGCCCCCGTCAGCGAGCACGTAGAAGTAGTGGCCGGTGACCTCGTATCGCGTCAACTGAGCTCCGACGGGGTGTCGTTCGTAGAGATCGTCAAGGCTGCCGAGTTCGAGTTCGTCCTCGGAAGAGGTCACCGATCCGAGATACGCGCCGTTCCGTAGGGCGGCGAAGTCCTCATGCCGAAGGGCGAGATTGCCGGTGGCACACAGGACAAGTTCTGCATCGCGGACGGCCTCGGTGGTGGACGCGCTGGTGAGGAAGCCGAGGGAGTGCGCCTGTACCCGCTTGACCGGATCGCTGTCGTACACGGTGACGCGCAGGTCTTGGGCGCGCAGAGTCTGGGCGATGGCGCGGCCGATCTTGCCGAAGCCGATGACGCAGGCGTTGCGGCTGGTCAGGATGTCCCCGCGGGCGCGGACGAGGGCATCGGTGGAGAACACGATCGACCGCCCGACGAGGTGGTCCTCGCACTCCTTGAGCGGGGAGCGGGCCACGGACACAACCGGACACGGCAGGGAATTGAGGGCCGCGTACCGTTGGTGACCGTTCTCGGTGTCCTCGACGACGCCGAGGATGCGGCCGGAGAACTTGTTCACGAGGGTGTCGAGGCTCGCCGCGAAGTACCCGCCGATGTCCACCAAGACGACGTGCTGGCCGCCGGCCGTGTCCTCCAGGTATTCCAGGGCCTGTGTCTCGTCGGCGAACCGCTCCCGGGTCAGGTCGTGGACCGGCAGGGTGCCGCGGACCGCGTCAAGGGTCGGCTGGTGGATCGACCGGGGCTTGGGCAGTACGGCGCCGATTGTGGACACCGCAGTCATGGCTCGCAGGAACGCTGGTCTTTCCGGGAGCAGGTGCGTGATGACCAGCGTCGTGATCGTCTCACCGGCGGGGAACTGAGCGGTGATCCGCCGGAAGAAGGCGTCCAATCGCGCTCGCTCGGGGGTTTCCATGAGCACTCCTCTCGGGCTCCGAGGCGTAGGGCTACGCGGCCCGGCTGAGGTCAGGCACCTGGGCAGCCAGGGCCTGCATGTGGGGGCGCAGTCCGTTGTGGAGGTCAACTCGCGGCTGCCAGCCAAGGACCTTGCGGGCGCGACTGGGGTCGGCGCGGGTGAGGAGGACGTCACCGTTGCGCGCGTGGTCCCAGTGGAGCTGTATGTCGCGGCCGGTGAGGCTGGTGGCGATGTTGATCACGTCCAGCAGCGATGCGTTCGATCCGCCGCCGACGTTGATGGCACCGTGAGCCGTCGGCACGACAGCGGCGGCGATCGTGGCGGCGATCACGTCGTCGATGTAGGTGAAGTCACGACGCTGGTGGCCGTCTCCGTACAGACGCAGGGGTTGTCCGGTCAGGGCGGCGTGCAGTGCGCGGTGGGTGAACATGTCGGCGCGCTGCCGGGGGCCGTAGACGGTGAAATACCGCAGGGCGACGACGCTGGGGCCGATGGGGCGCTCGGCGTAGGCGAGGCAGAGCTGCTCCTCGGCCAGTTTGGTCACGGCGTACGGGGAGGCGGGTTTCGGGCGGTCGGACTCGAGGCTCGCGCCGCCGTCGGTCGGACCGTAGACACTGGAGGAGGAGGCGACGACCAGTCGGGCGACGCCGATGCGGGTGCAGGCTTCGAGGACCCGGTGGGTGGCCAGCACGTTGGACGCGAGGTAGTCGCCGAACTGTGCTCCCCAGGAAGGCCGCACACCGGGAATTCCTGCGAGGTGGAAGACCGTTTCCGCGTCGATCAGGAGAGGGTCGATCGCACAGTGAAGGAGGTCGGCCGTGACGTGATGGTATCCCGGCCGCCCTTGCAGCGCAGCGAGGTTGGTGGCGGCCGTGGGGTCGGTGGACGGGTCTCGGCGGTCCACGCCGATCACGGTGGTGCCGGCCTGGACGAGGGCGTGTGCGAGGTGGGAGCCGATGAATCCGGCTGAGCCGGTCACCACGGCCCGTCGGGGGGCAGCGTTGGTCGGGGGCTGCTCGTGCTGTGGCACGGGGACCTCCAGAAAGGTTTCGTCGAAGGGGGCGGTCAGGTGAGCCGGGACAGGACTGTTCTGCCGTGCTCGCTGAGGGCGGGGTCGTTCTCCTGGTGGCCCTTGATCAGGGCCGTGGCCGCCTCGATGGCGCCGAAGGACTCCAGAAGACGCCGTTCGGTGTCGTTCGGCGGACGCCCGTAGCCGTCGAAGAAGGCGGTGCGGAGGTGGGGTGCGGTTTGCCAGCGTCGAAATTCAAGCCGTGCGAAGTCGCGGACGCGGGCGTCGTGTCGCATGTGCTCGAAGTCGCAGATGCCGAAGGTGTCGCCTATCAGCCAGTTGCGCGCCTGGTAATCGAGATGGCAGACCGCGCTGTCCATGCGGCTGGTGCCCAGGATTGCCGCGTGGTGCTCCAGCAGGTTCTCCTCCACCGAGTCGATCAGGTCGGTGTGGACGGCCCGGTCGATCCAACTCTGGAAGCGCTCGGCGAGCGCCGCGCCGACGGCACCGCCCTGGGGCGCAGAGGTGGCCCGGTGGAGCTCGCCGAGGACGTGGCCGGCCTCGTGATGGGCCAGTTCTTCCTCGGGTGAGCCTGGGGCCACGGTGTCCGCCCGATCGCCTGTGAGCGCGGTGAGCAGCAGAGTGAGAGTGGCGTCGTCACGGCCGACCAGCTTCGGCGCATGGCCCCTTAGGTGGGCGCCCCATGCTCCGTAGGCGTGGACTTCCCCGGCGTACCGGTCCCGCCTTGCGTGCTGTTTGGCCATGAAGTGACGCCCGTTACTGGCCACCAGACGTACGACCCTGAGCGGAAGCACGGGGCCCGGTGCGATCTCGACTGCGCCGAGGAAGTGGTGCGCCAGGCGTATCCGGGGGTCGTCCGATGTCGCGATCACGGTGTCGGCTCCGGCGTGAGGAGACTTAGGTGCTCGGTGTCGTTGTGCCGGTCGAGCATCCAGCGGGTCTGACCCAGGCGGTTGTGGTGGTGCTGCCAGCGGGTGATGGAGGCGTGGTTGTGGGTGAAGCCGGCCGGCGAGCCGATCGGAATGCCGAGCAGCAGGGTGTGTGCGGTGATCACCGTCTCCCCATGGGCCGCGAAGACGATGCGCTTGCCGTGGTTCTCCTCGATGAGCTGGCTCAGGTTCCTGCTGGCGCGCTTCAGGAATCCGTTCCAGGTGTCGGAGCCAGCGGCCCAGGGGATGTCGGGATGCGCGTGCGGTCCGCCGTTGGCGGCCGTCTTCACCGCGTCCCAGGGCTTGCCGTCGGCATCGCCGTGGGCCGGGCCGTCGAGACGATCGTCGTGGCGCACTGGGACCTGGAGCGTCCGGGCGATGATCTCGCCGGTCTGGACGAGGCGGATCCGTGGGCCGGTGTAGACGACGTCGAAGGGCTTCTTCAGGTGTTCGGTAGCCAGACGGCGCGCGGCCTGTTCGGCTTGGGCGTACCCGAGGTTGGTCAGGCCGGTGCAGGTACGAGGGGCCCCGACGAGGCCGTCGGCGTTGCACTGGGCCTGGCCGTGTCGTACGAAGACGAGTTCGGTGGTGATCATGAGGCTCCTCGGTGGCTGAAACGGAGGGGCAGGCTGTAGCGGTAGCCGTTGCGGCCGACGTACGGGGCGGTGAGCACGGCGTGCAGGCCCAGAAAGCTGTCGAGCTGGCCTCGGTCCGTCGTGCCCAGCCGGGCGTCGTGGCGTTGGGCTGCCGCGCTGTACGCGAGCAGGGCAGTGGTGACGGCTTGATCCATGAGCGGTCCGTAGGTCAGGTGAAGCGTCGCGATCAGCTTGGCGAGGTCGTAACCCATCGGGGCGAGGGACAGGTCGTCGGTATCGACGGCGACGATGTCCTGCGTGCTGGTGACGATGAAGTTCCGCGGGTTGCTGTCCTTGTAGAAGGCCCACGGTCCCTGGGCGGTCGCTTCCAACAGGCCGAACATCGCGTGCAGGGCTGCCTTGTTCGGCAGGTAGCCCTGCACGTGGCGTCGCTGTAGGGCGAGCTTCCGAAGGCCGAGGTAGTCGTCGAACGTCGTGCCGTCCTGGAAGTGGTGCGGGGTGTCCAGCGACGCGGAGTGCAGGTCGCTGGCCCAGGCGGCACCGTGGGCGTGGCCCAGCAGTTCCGCCACGCGCGGGAGATCCTCGGGGCGTACGCAGCGGCCCTCGATCCGCTCGAACGTCAGGCTGTCGGGTCCGACGGTGTAGAGCACCGGCTGACGCAGCGGCTTGGCGTGTTCGTTGATCCACCGGTAGTGGCGCACAGCCCCCGCCGCGCGCTCCGGTGTCACGTAGTGCTTGGTGAACGGCGGGGCGGTCATGGCCAGCGCCCTTCGTTCGGTTGGGCGACGACGAAAGTGATGCGGGATCGGGTGGTCAGCGGCTGGTCGGGAAGGAATTCGTGCAGGACCGCGGCCAGGGCCCCGGGGTTTCCGTACAGGCCGAGCGCGAGTTCGTATTTGGGGTTGGTGGCCAGGTACTGCGCTGTGTGGTCGTGGCCGTCGAAGGTGAAGACATGCTCCTCGTCCAGGACGGTGATCACGTCGAGCGAGGAGGCGGCCAGGTCGGCGAGGTTGCCGCTGTGGGCTGCGATGTAGAGGCTCTCGTGCTGGGCGGCACGCGGATCGAGGCCGGCGGACGCGACCAACTGGTCCATCTCCTGGTAGCTGTCGAGGCCCTTGGTGACGAGCACCGCCAGACCCCCGGGGGCAAGGACCCTGGCGACCTGTCCGACGACGTCCTTGGGGTGCGGCGAGTGGTAGAGGCAGAAGGCGGCGACGATGACGTCGCTCGACCCGTCGGGCAGGGGTAGGTCGTGGAAGTCGCCTTCGACGAAGTCCACCGTGCTGTTGGGCAGGCCTTTGGCACGCTCGCGGGCCTGCGCTAGCAGGGAGGGGGAGGCGTCCAGGCCGACAACGCGCTGCGGCCGGAGCTGGTCGGCGATGACGAGGCTGCTCGTGCCGCGACCGCAGCCGATGTCGAGCACCACGCCGAGCCGGTCGGGCCGGGCGTGATGGGTCTGCACCAGGCTGACGATCGTCTCGGGCACGGGGCGGCCGGCGGTCTTGGCGCGCATCAGGGCGCTGGTCCGCCCGAGCAGCCGCGAGGTATGTCCGTAGAGCTCCCGCTGCCGGGCGGGGTCCAGGAACGGGTTGAGCTCGTTCATGCCGCACCCCCTGACCGGGGGCGCGGGCCGGTCAGGACTGCCCGGCGGCCACCTTCCGCAGCCAGCGCCGCGTCTGGCGCCGGTTGGCCAGCAGCACCACATCCGCGCCGGAGCCGAACTCCTCGATCTTCGCCATCACGCGGGGCCGCATCTTGCGCCGGTACGTGGCGACGTACTTGATCACGCCCCAGTGGATGCGGTTGTGCACCCCGTTGCCCTTGTGCCCGGCCCCGTGCCGGATCTGCCGGGAGAAGATCCCGTACAGCGCCACCACGGTCGACACGTCCATGAGGACCACCGTGTCGCAGGCTTCGAGCCGTATCTGCAGTGTCGAGTTGTAGTTGCCGTCGATCACCCACCGCGGCTGCGCGACCAGCTCGCGCTGCACGTCGGTGAACTTGTCCACGGGCAACGCGTTCCACTCGTCGTCGTAGAACGCGGCGTCCAGGTGCGTCACCGGGGCATCGAGGATCGTGGCCAGTTCGCGGGCCACGTGGGATTTGCCGCTGCCTCCGCAGCCGACGATGGCGACCTTCTTCATGGTGCTCCAGCGTAGAGAGGTGCGGGTGTCCGGCGGGGCCATCCTCCAGGACCCGCCCGGATGATCCAGGCGCCATGGCCTGGGGGGCGGTCGGCATCAGGCTGCTCCCCGCTCCGTCGCGGTGGCCTGGACGAGTCCGTGCAGGACAGATTCCAGGGTGCTGACCTGCTTGCTCAGGCCGAACAGGCGCAGGCGGTCCACGCACGCGGCGATCAGGTCGGCGTGCTGCTGGGTGCCGGCGATCTCGCGGAGGTAGGAGAGGCGTTCGATCACGTCTCGGCCGGAGCGCACGACCAGCTCCCTGGGGACGAACCGGTCGGCGAAGCGGATGTCCGCCGGGGCCAGCGGCAGGCACCCGGTGAGCACGGCCTCGAAGATGCGCTGGGTCATCTGCCCGACGGCGGCGTACCGCTCGGGCAACATCAGCACCGTGGCCAGAGACCGGCCGTAGACGCCGGCGGCGGCCTCGAACGGGATCCGGCCCACGAAGCGTACGTGCGGCCAGCGGTCGGTCTTCGTCCACTTCCCAGCGACCAGGTGCTCGACACGGGCGGCGGCCGGGGCGAAGAAACGGTCGAAGGACTCGTCGCGGTCGTACTGGTTGCCCACGTAACCGAGCGCCAGGTCCCGCCGTTGTGCCGCAAGGGCGAGGGGGTCGGCCTGGGTGAGAAGGTCATCGGCGACGGGGAAGAGCAGGGAGCGCGCGCCGTGGGTCGGGGCGAGGGCGGCCTCGCAGACGCGAGTGTGTGCCGTGCGGCGCCACACGCTCTCAGCCCGCAGGGTGCGGTCCTTGTCCCAGATCACGGTGGGCGTCTGGTGCCGCACGGTGTAGTGGTTGATGAGCTGGGCCTGGCGGTGCAGATCGCAGGTGTGCCCCTCGCTCCCGCACATGGTGGTGTTGCGGCCGGTGATCGACCAGCGCCACTCCAGGAACAGGACGTCGATGCCCGGGAGGCCGTCGTCGAAGGTGTACGCGCTGCCGAGGTCCTCACCTGCTTCGAGGCGGTCGCGGTCGGTCTGCAGGAAGACGATGTCCTGACCGCGGGCGAGGAGGGCGTCGATGAAGGGGCGGCGGTGGCTGCGGCCTCCGTCCGGGGTATCGGTGACGCCGTTGCCGAGGAAGCCCCAGAAGCTGTATCCGATCTTCATTTGGTGATCCATCTCCCTTCGAGGAGTAGGGCGTCGAGTCCGGAGTTGGCCAGGCAGTCCAGGGCCATCTCGGGTGTCCCGCACATCGGCTTGCCCTTGACGTTGAGGGAGGTGTTGATCAGCACGGGTACGCCGGTCCGACGATCGAAGGCGGTCAGGACCGCGTGCATGAACGGGTTCTGCGACCCGGTGACGGTCTGCAGGCGGGAGGTGCCGTTGGCGTGCACGATGGTCGGCACACGGTTGTGCGTCTGCTCCGTCACCCCGGAGGCCATGGACATGTACGGGGCCCGCTGGCCGAGGGTGAAGAACTCGTCGGCACGTTCGGCCAGGACTATCGGTGCGAAGGGCCGGAACGGTTCGCGGAACTTAACGGTGGCGTTCAGCCGCTCGACGACGCCGGGCTTCAGCGGGGAGGCGAGGATCGAGCGGTTGCCCAGGGCGCGTGGCCCGGCTTCGACAGCCCCCTGGAACAGGCCGACGATGGTGCCGTGGGCGAGCTGGTCGGCGAGGAACTCCGCGGTTTCGGTGCCCAGGGTCTTCTGGTGGAGGCCGGGCCAGGGGGTGAGGTCGAGGGGCTGGTTCTCGTAGGAGGGGCCGAGGTAGCAGGTGCGGGCGATGCCGGCCACCGGACGAGGGTTGCGTCGATCGACGTGCACGGCGAGGGCGGCGCCGATCGCGGTTCCGGCGTCACCGGGCGCGGGCGGCACGAACACCTCGTCGAAGATGCCGGCCTCGATGATTCTCCCGATGCTCACGCAGTTCGTGGCGACACCGCCCCCCACGCACAGGCGCGGGGAGCCGCTGAGGACGCGGGCTCGGCGGGCCAGGTGCACCATGACCTGCTCGGTCCGCTCCTGGAGGGCAGCCGCCAGTTCTCGGTGGACGTTTGTGAGCGGCTCGCTCGAGTGCCGCTCGGGGCAGGTCTCGGCGACGAATCGCCGCGATGTCCTCGGGTATCCCGATGTGAGGGTGCGCGACGGGAAGTAGCCGGGATCGATGCGGAAGCCCGTGGCTGTCGTACGAACGGCCCTTGTGAACAGGTGGCGGAAGCGGGCGGGGTCGCCGAGGGCGGCCAGCGCCATGACGGTGCCTTCTTCGTCGCCCCGCCGCCAACCCAGGTGCTCGGTGACAGCGCCGTACACGTACCCCAAGGAGGCCGGGTCGTTGATCGCTTCCAGAGTCCGGGCGCGGGGGTGGTGGGTGCCGTGGCCATGACCGATCGTGGTGGTCTGCCGCTCGCCGAGGCTGTCGACCACGAGCACGGCGGCTTCCTCCCAACCGGAGGCGGCGAAGGCGGTGAGCTGGTGGGCGCGGTGGTGCAGAACCGGTGTGACGTGGGCAGAGGGGAACTGGCTGCCGAGGACACGCAGCCGCCGACGGGTACGCAGGGCCACCTTGGCGAACCCGTGGGCGCGGGCAAGGCTCCGGTCGCGCGTCGTCGGCGAGAGCGCCATGCGCAGGGCCGCGGCCGACTCGGCGAGATAGCGGGCGGGCTGGAAGTTGTAGGCGACGGCGTCCACGTCGGTGGCGCTCAGCTTGGCCTGGTCGAGAAGCCACCCCACGGCGCGGGCCGGGTAGAGCTTGGTGTGCTTCTGCTCGGAAAGGCGCTCCTCCTCGACGAAGCCGACGAGTTCACCATCCACGAGAAGAGCGGCGGACGAGTCGTGGGTGTACGAGCACAGGCCGAGGACGACGGAAGGTGTGCGCTTCATGGCGGCGGTCACCTTGCCCCGGCCGTCGCGGCACGCTTGGCCGCGCGCCGCTTCAGCTCTCCGTACCAAGCGGTGAGCGCCTGGCCGAGGGGTCCGTCGATCGTGTCGGCTGCCCGCCATGCCTGCTCGTGCTTGCCGTCCTTCCACAGCCGGTAACTGCGCAACGTCTCGGCCATCGCGTCCCAGCCGGGGTGACCGGTCACGTCGCGGGCCTGGACCTGGTCGAGCAGGCTGGCGAAGCCCGCCCAGGACGTTCGCAGGTCGGACATGATCGGGCTCGCCGAGAGCGAGGTCAGCGCGTCGGCCTGCTCCACGTGCTCGTCGTAGATGTGCAGCGAGCCGATGTGCAGGTGGAACTCGCCGAGTTCCGCGTCGAGCCACCCGGCGACCAGCTCGTGCAGCACGGTGTAGAAGAACACGTCATACGGCATGCCGATCCACACGTCCTGGCCGCGCATCATGGTCGCCATGTGCAGGCGGCCGGCGCGCAGGTGGAACCGGAATCCGAGGGTGCAAGGCACGTCCTTGTGCCCGGCGGCGTCCTGGGCCGGGTCGTAGAGTTGGATCAGGGCCCGCCGGGAGTCGGGGTCCGCCCGGAGGATCTCCACGACGCGGGCCAGTTGGTCCACCTTGCCAGCCCAGTTCCGCATCCTGGGTCCGTACGCCCCCAGGAGGACGCCGTCGTCGGCGAACTGCCGCAGCCGGCCGTTGTAGTCGAAGATCCACGAGGCGTCGGATCCGGACAGGTGCCAGACCGTCTCGGCGACCGCGAAAGCCGGATTCACGATTCGGGCCGGCGGGGCGTAGAGCAGGCGGGCACGCGGCTGGGTAAGCAGCAGGTGCACGTCACGGACTTCGTGGGTGGCCATGCCCCGGGGGCTGACCTTTTCGCCGGACTTGGCCAGCGTGACAGCGCCGGAGAACAGCTCGGCAATGCTGTCGGCGGTGAGGTGTGTCATCGGACGGATGCTCCTTCGTCCTGGGGCGACGCAACGGCGCCCGCATCTTGGTGGGTGGAATCGCCGGCCCTTGCCCTTGGGGCGGATGTGGCGCGGTCGGTGATGAGGCGAGCGATCCGAGTCGCGCTGTCGCCGCGCCACCGGCACACCACGTCCAGGGCCGCCTGCGGGATCGGCGTACGTGCCTCGCGCACTTCGGAAAGCGCTTCGGCGACGCCACTGGTGTCATCGCACCGGGTCGCGAGACCGTGACCGGCCAGGCCCAAGGTGCGTTCGCCCGGCGGGCCGATTTCGAGCACCGGGACGCCGAGCAGCGCGGCTTCGATCCCGCACGTCGAGTACGCGCTCGCCAGGGCGTCAGCGCCAGCGAGGCAGCCTCGTGCTCCGATCCGGGAATCGGCCACGGCCACGAGCGGTCCGCCACCCCGCTTCACCAGAGAGGCGAAGGCATCGGCTCCCTGCGCCGGGTGTGGAGCGATGACGAGACCCCAGTCGCCGTCCGCCTTGCCGAGCCCGTCCAAGAGGAGGTCCGCGTGGGACGCCAGGTGATCGGGGCTGAACGGCTGGCAGGCCCACACTGCGATCCGGGCGGGCACGCGGCGGCCACCCGCAGCCAGCAGCTTCTCCAGATAGCGCCGCTGCGCCTGGCGGCCCAAGCCAGCGAGTACGTCGAAGCGGGGCTGTCCGAGCACGTGTACCTCGGCCTCGGGGTGACGCACCCACGCTCGGCTCAGAGCGAGGTCACGGTCGCCCATGACGATGATGTCGCGGCTGTGCAGGGCCGGCCAGGCGATCGATTCCGCCGTCCACGCCCCGTGCTGGACGTGAACCGAATTCGCGCCGTGTCGCTCGGCGGCGTGAGCGGCCAGCACGCCCAGAGGACTGGTGTCGTTACTCAGGAGGACGGTGTGCGGCCTGGTAGTCGGCAGCATGTCGTCGAGCCAGCTCTCCGCCCGCACCAGGGTCCGCCACGACGGCTGGGTGCAGCCCCCACTGGTTTCGAGCAGCACGGACAAGAGCCATACAAGCCGGGCGAGTTGAACACCGTGGCCGTTTATGTTGACTGCGTGCTCGTCGTCGGGCAGGTGTAGGCCCTCGGCAGTGCCGGAGAGGGCGAAGAGGTCACTCGGCGCCGAGCGCAGCTCGATGCCCGTAACCGATCCCGGGCTGCACCGCTCTGCGGGGTCGGTGGCCAGATCGAGGAGGAGACTCTTCTGCCCGTCGCGTGCCAGTTCAGTGAGAACCGGCATCAGCGTGGCAGCGTGCCGGGAGGTCCAGGACAGTGCCAGAACGTCCTGTCGTCCGAGATTCGAGGGGAGCGAACTCGGCTCCGTGTTCGCCGTACTTGTCCGGGCGCGGTTGCGTAGCTGGGCGGAGCGGGTCGGGTTGTGCGGTGCCGCAGCCCCGAGCAGGTACGCGATGCCGGACCAGGTCACGGTGTAGGCCAGGTACTCACGCGAGCTGCTCGAACGCAGTCCGACGAGTCCCTCGTACGGGGCTAGGACCAAGGGCCCCGGCGCCGAGGCGAACGGCGCCCATGCGTTCAGGGCCAGGAGCTTGCGCACGATCTCGGCGACGAAGCGCCGCACAGGAACGTGCTGGACGTGGAGCCAGCCGGCTCCGCCCGGAGTGGAGGCCAGCGAGGCCCCGTAGTTGTCGAGGGCCGCCATGGCGTCCTCAACGCAGGCGCGCAGTTCCTGCCGGTCGACGGCCGTGGCTTCCAGTTCAGTGGTGTGGACGTGGTCGGTTCTCGCGTGCGCCAGGGCGCCGCTTCCGACGAGAGCCCATGTCGGCTTCCCGGCGGTTGCGGTGCGGACCAGGCCCAGACCACCAGTCGTGCGGGGACTCATACCTTGCTCCCCTCGACGAGCTGCTTGGCGGGGAGGAGGAGGCGCAGCAGTTCCTCGGGCGAAACGGTCGTCTTGGGTGCAGGAGCCGTGAGTTGCCCGTACCCCCATCCAGTGCGGGTGTAGGCGACCCCGGCGCGTGCGGCCGACTCCTGGTCGACCGCCATGTCCCCCACGTAGACGGCGGCAGCGGGATCGACTCCCAGATCGACCAAGGCCAGGAGGAGCGGATCCGGGGCGGGTTTGGTCCGGCCCGCCCCCGCGGACGTACGGGCGGTCGCGAAGGGGCACCCGAGGCGCGCGAGGAGAGGAGCCGTACGGTCGACGTGCTTCGAGGTCACCACACCCAACCGCCAGTCGGCGGCCACGAAGGCGTGGAGCATCTCGATGATGCCGGTGAACTCCTGCGCGAGGTGCGCGGCGGCGACGGATTCCGCTTCGTGCGTCCGGCGGACCGTCTCAGCATCGGTCACGCCCAGTCGCTGCATGATGTCGCCGAACTCGCGGCCCAGGTGGCGCTCGTAGTCGTGGAACGGCAGGTTGACGCCGTGCAGCTCTTGGACCTTTCGCCACGCCATCTGCATCACCGGACGGGTGTCGAGCAGGACACCGTCTAGGTCAAGGAGAAGAGCGTGCGACGTGTGGTCGCTCGGCGCGGGCGGAGCTGGTGGCGATTCGTGAGCGGGAACGGGAGCGGTCATGATCGTCCTTCTCGTCAGGGGTGGCCGTCGCGCCTCAGAGGGCCGAAACCGGTCCGAGTTCGCACTCGGGGTACTGGTCCGGGCCGCCGGCTTCTTCGAAGGCCGCGTTGAGCAACACCACGTGCTTGCGGTCGCGCTGGCCTCGGGACTGCAGAGCACGCCCATGGCGGGACAGGGCCCATGCCTTGAGGGCCGTCGGGTCCTGCATGAAGTTCTTCGCGTTTTGCCGCAGCACGGCGGTTGTGAAGACACCGAGGTTGAGGCCGGTGCGCCAGAACTCGAGCCACCACTGACACATCAGGAGAGGACCGGATTCATCTTCCTTGACGTGATCGGGGTGGTTGCGCACCCATATCGGATCCAAGTCCGGGTGTGTCGTCGCGACTTCGAGCATGCGGCCGTGGGCCTGGTGCACCGCCAACTCCAGGAACTGGCGGTGCTGCAGGTGTCGCTGAGCGGTATGTACCGCGGACGCGAGGGCGATGGTGCCGGCCAGAGCGAGAACGGAACGGTTCATCTGCAACCTTTGCTCACGGATGGATGGGGATGGTGCAGGGCGACCGCGCTCCTCGGACGAGGTGCGTGGGCGACGGCCGATGACCAGCGGCGTTCGCCACCGCGCTCGCTTGAGGGAAGTCAGGCTGCGTCCGGCGGTCCGTCAGTCGAAGGCGAGACCGCTCCGTTCGGCGAGGCCGGCAGGCGAGAGAGCCGGTGGAAGCGAGAAAGGTCGAAGCCACCCCCCTGCACCTCGCCTGCGGGCACGGCGAAGAGGTCGAGTCCCACTTCGCTGGGCGCCTTCGGGATGGCCTCCTGGATGGCGAGGAGCGCTCCGCCCTGCTCGCGGTGCGTCAGCAGGCGCGGCACCCGATCGGTGTGTCCGGCGGAAGTCATGGTCAGCCCTCGATCAGGTGTGGTTGAAGGTGATGGCGAGCGCGGCGCTCACAGTGGCGATCAGGAGGACCTGGGCGCTGATCTGCCTCCAGCCCCAGCCCTTCTTGTCCACCCAGCGCAGTGGACGCCTTCAAGTCGGCGCGCTGGGCTCCTCGGAGATCACGAGGTGGACAAACGCCCGGTACTGCTCGCCCAGGCGCATGATCACGGCGTGGTACTCGTCGTCATCGCAGCTGATGTTGTGCCGGTCGAGAACGACCACGCCCTCCGCCAAGCCGTCTCGGAGCTGCCGCTCGACCTCGCGCCAACCAGGGCGCTGCCAGGGAGGTGTGTAGACACTCCGGCTCGTACGGGAGGCGAAGAAGTACGTCGTGGGCACCGGGACGGCCACATCGTGGAGCCGGGCGCCGATCGCGTAACCGTGTTGCTCGGCCTCGGCCTGTAACGTGCCCCAGTCCTCGTCGGGTCGGGCCCTCGGACTCGGCACCAAGCTGTACGCCAGCAAGCGCAGCGGCTGGTCGCCCTTCCTGAGATCCCGCATGTGGACGACCTGTCGGTAGAAATGCTGGCGGGTCCTTCGGAGCTGGCCAGCCCGGGACCGGCGCTTCGTGGGGTGCGGGGCGCGGGACCACCTCGGACGGTCCTTGCTGGCAACCGGCAACTCGCCGGCCGTCTGCGTCTCTCCCCCCGGGCTGCGGGCGACGGGGCTCAACATGTCGGGTCCAAGCTCGACCGCGTCGTGCGGCGACATGGGGGTGCCTCCGTAAGAGTGGGGATGACCGCGTAGGTAGTTCGGCCGTCGTCCGCGGTGCCCCACCGAAGCGACAAGCGGGCGACGAGGTGCAGCCCTCGACCACCGCGATCACTGGCACCAGCACGTCGTCGCCGGGCTGGCGCGGCGCTGTCGTCGGTGACCCAGATCCGAAGCTCGTAGTTGTCGTGCCACAGTCGCAGGCGGACATCCCCAGAGCCGTGGGTGATCGCGTTGGACACCAGCTCCGAGACGACGAGTCGGGCGTCCTCTGCCAAAGCGTCCGGCACCGACCACTGGCTCAGCACGGTGACCGTGGTTCGTCGCGCCTGAGCGACGTGCACACCCGCCGGCTCCATGACCATCTCGAAGACGCGAGAGGTCAGCGGACACCCAGTGGGTGCGGTGCCGGCGACGCGAGCGTCGCCGCCATCACCCCCCGGTCGAGGTGGCGTTGCTGTCCGGTGCGTGGTCATGTGCCCATCGCACCGTGGCTTCGTGATCTGGAACAGGGGAAACCGGAGGGGGAAATTTTTTGTCAAGGGGGGAAAAAGAGGGGGGAGTTGGGACGAGAATTGGATTTCTCCCACCGATAGAGGTCAGACTCATGGCAGTGGATCCGTTCGCCGAGCTGCTCCGTCACCTGCGGCGTAACGCGAACCGGACGCAGGACGAGCAGGCCAATGCGATCAACGCCGTTTCCGGCCGGGCAACGATGACCCGCCGAGAG
>NZ_JACHJL010000037.1 GCF_014203645.1 Streptomyces zagrosensis
CGAGCGTTCTGTGGGCGCTGCTGCGTGACGGACGGATCTTCACCTCCGCCCCACCAGTCACGCAGGCAGCTTGACTTCGTCATTGAGACTCCTGGTGACCGGTGTCGAGGCCATCATGGTAGGGCGAGCTCACCCCAGTGCCCCGTACGAGTTGCTTCACTCGATCGGGGTCGCCACTTCGTCCGTA
Organism: Streptomyces zagrosensis; assembly: GCF_014203645.1. GTDB lineage: Bacteria > Actinomycetota > Actinomycetes > Streptomycetales > Streptomycetaceae > Streptomyces > Streptomyces zagrosensis. The sequence goes on from NZ_JACHJL010000037.1 coordinate 188, forward strand.
GCCCGGCCGGGCGCACCGTGCTCCGCAGCGGAGCAGCCTGTCAGGCCGATTGTTGGACGTGGGCCAGGTGGTCCGCGCGACGGTGGTGGGCCGGCGACAGTACGTCCACACCCGCCCCGGCTCCCTTCCCGGGCGTAGCGTCCCACCTGCGGAGCTTGTCAGCGACCTGCCTCAACAGCTCGTCGTGCGGAGCGGCGGCAACGTAGAAGAGCGACTCGTCCACGTCACCGTCATCGCCACCCCAGCGCACGATGCCCTCGCAGTCGGCGAGGGTGTCGCGCGTTATCGGGCCGCAGGCGGCCGTGCCGAGGCGGCGTTCCGTCACTCCGTTCGCAGTCCGTCCGCTCGCATCATGCGCCACAGCGGCGGCAGGCTGACCAGCGTCACCAGGGCGATGACGCCCGCCCCGACGCCGACCATGGGCGCCATGGATGACCAATCGCGAACCGAGCGGTCCACCATCTTCAGCAGAATGACACCGAGCGTCACGCCGCCCGCTAGGGAGACCGCTAGGCCGATGACCATCGGGATGGCCGTCTGCCACAGGATCGAGTAGGCGAGCGTGGAGCGGCGCGTGCCGAAGGCGACGAGCACCGACAACAGCCGTTTGCGGTCCCGGAGCTGTTCGAGCTGGGTGACGATCATGGATACCCCGATGAGCAAGAGCGTCGCTGTTGCCCCGACGAACAGTCCGGTCTGGATGTCGTCGAAGCGGTCATCGCTCTCGATGTCGGAGTACGCCATCACGCTGCTGGTGGGGTCGATACGCATCGCGGTGTTGCGTATCTGCTCCATCGCGTCCGGCTGCGCGGGGTCGAGCGACAGGCGCACCAGCAACCACGGGTAGCTGATGGTCGAGACCGGCACCGCCGATGGGGTGGCCATGATGCTCGAGAACCCATCGGCTGGTTCGTCCGCCTGGTCCTGCACGGTGCGGGCCGACGCCGGCACCGTCCACAGGTGCTCTTTGGATGTCCCGTCCCCGTAACCGGGCGGTGTGAGGTCCACGCGTGCCCCGGCGGCGGCGAAGCTCTCCGGGTCCCTGTCGGCGCGGAGGAAGACGTCCCCTTCCTCGCACCGGTCGATGCGGGCCAGCGCCCGCAGGCTCTGGCAGTCACCGATGACGAGCTGATCGGTGGCCCCGTCGTCGCGGCTGCGATCGGCGCCGGGCTTGCCGACTGAGGTCTGGATATTGCCCACCGCGTTCTGGGCGCCCGGCGTGCCGCGGATCGCGGAGATCATGCTGCGGGCATCCTCGGCGTCGTCAACGGTCCGCGACACGCCTACCTGTGGATCGGTGGCCTCGTGTCCTGGGGTTTGGACGAAGTCGTCCCTGACGCCGGCGAAGAGCATCTGGATGGCGACCGCTCCGGCGACCGCGACCGTGACGCCGCTTATCGTGCGGGCGGCCGTACCGCTGCTCAACTGGAGGCGTCGGGTGGCCAGTTGCCAGGACAGCGGGCCACCCTTGAAGCGGTTCACGAAGCCTTCGACCAACCACGGTAGGAGCGTCGTGACTCCTATCAACACCAGGACTGCGCCGGACGCCACCTGGTAGGTGTTGATGTCGCTGTCGTTCGCATAGCTGACGTCGCCGACCAACGGGAGGAGCAGCCCGAAGCCCAGTGCGGGCAGCACGATCCGCCACCACAGCCGGCGCCGCTTGGGAGCGCTGTGACGCATCACGCCGAGCGGTTCGATGGTGATGCCGCGCATCGCCAGCAAGGTGACCAGGACCGCGCAGGCCGGGACGGCTGCCGCGATCAGAGCGGTGAGCCCTGGGTGCGGTGCGATGTCGGCGGGGAAGACGTTGATGTCCCACACCGTGATCGAGCCGACGAACTCCCGTCCGACGAGGAAGATCCCAAAGCCGACGGCCAACCCGAGCAGCGCCCCGACCAGCGCCTCTCCGGCCGCTATCCGGTGGGTCATGGGGAGGTCCGCGCCGACCAACCGCAGGGCGGCCAGCCGCCGGTCGCGTTGTTCGCCGCCGAACCGCACCGCTGTGCCGACGAACACGGCCACCGGCATCAGCAGCACCACGCACACCATCACGATCAGCAGGATCAAGACGGCGCTCAGTGGTTCCGTGTCGATGCCGTCGCCGTAGTGGTCGATGCGCTCGGCGTGTGTGTCGGTGATCGTGTCGCTGCCCGCCACGTACAAGAGCTCGGCGGGGCCTCGCAGGCCCTCGTCGGCGATGGTGCCCACTATCCGGTAGTCAAGCCGTTCGCGCAGCAGCTTGTTGCCGTCTTGGCGCAGCAGGTCCTTCAGCGCGGGCGAGACGACCATTTCACCGGGCCCTGGCACGGCGGACACGCCGGGCGGCGCGGGTGCCTTGGGCCCGTCCGGGCGCACCACGCTGCCGATGATGTCGGCGTCGTGCCAGGTGGTGCTGGCATCGGCGTACAGAAAGGTGTGTGGCCCCGGCTTCATGTTGTCGCTGACGGTCACGGCCTTACGGGCCTCACTACGCTCTTCGCGGTTGCCCAGGACGCTGGGCACCGATGCGGCGAGCAGCAGCAGCGCCACACCGAGGCCGACGCCGACTGCGGTCAGCACTGTACGGGCCCAGCCCTGCCGCCCGCCGGTGACCGCGAACCGGGCGCCGAAGAGGAGATCGCGCGCCCAGGCGGCCGGAGCGGTGGTGGCGGTGGTGGCACGTGAGGTGGTTGCGGTGTGCGTGGCGGCTGTGGCACGCGTGGTGGTGGCGGCACCCGAAGCGTCTGTGGTGCCCGTGCCTGTGCCCGTGCCTGCGCCTGTGGTGCTCGTTGTGCCTGCGGTGTCTGTGGTGTCGGTGGCACCTGTGGCGTCTGGGGTACCGGTAAGGGCCACGGCTGTGGTGGCGCGCGGGGAGTCGCCCTTGCGGTCGGGCGGTGTCATAGGACGCCTGCCATGTCCCGGGCCTTGCCGTCCCGTACGACGACCTCGCGGTCGGAGTAGGCGGCCACTCGCGCCTCGTGGGTCACCAACACCACGGCGGCCCTGGTGTCCCGAGCGGCGTCCGTGAGCAACTGCATGACCCGTTCGCCATTGAGGGAGTCGAGCGCGCCGGTCGGCTCGTCCGCGAACAGCACCCGGGGCCGGGTGACCAGCGAGCGCGCCACGGCGACCCGCTGCCCCTGGCCGCCGGACACCTCGCCGGGGCGCTTGCCCCGTACGTCATCGACCTCAAGCCGCTCCAGCCACTCCGCGGCCTGGGCCTCGGCAGGCTTGCGGCCGGTGCCGCAAAGGCGCAGCGGCAGCGCCACATTCTCCAGGCAGGTCAACTCCGGTACGAGCTGGCCGAACTGGAACACGAACCCGAACTCGCTCCGGCGCAGCGCACTGCGCCCCCGGTCCGGCAGCGATGACAGCTCGCGACCGTTGTAGCGGACGCTCCCGGAGTCGGGCTGGACGATTCCGGCCAGACAGTGCAGCAGCGTGGACTTGCCCGAGCCTGACGGGCCCATGACCGCGACCACCTCGGCAGGGTGGATGGAGAAGTCCGCGCCGTCGAGGGCCGGGGTCGGGCCGTAGGACTTGCGCAGTGCTGAGCCGATGAGCAGAGAGCCGGCGGGGGTCACGCGCGCACCGCCTTGTCGAGTTGGTCGAGCCGGGCAGCGGTCAGTTCCAGCCACCGCAGATCCGCTTCGAGGTGGAACAGGGCGTGGTCGCAGATGAGTTGGTCCGCGAGGTCGCCGCCGCGCTTGCGCTGGGTCAACTCGCGCATCAGCCGCAGATGCTCGGCGCGCTGTGTGTCGAGTAGGTCGGCCGCGTTGCGGCCGGTGAGCAGCGCGAGGACGACCTTGGTGTAAAGGGTGGATTGCAGGTACGGATCGGGCTTCTCGGGCTGGGCGAGCCACTGTCCGACGTCGGTGATCCCGGCGTCGGTGATGGCGTATCGCTTGCGCTCGGGCCCGCCTCCCGTCTCCACGCCATCGACCTCCACCAAGCCGTTCTTCAGCAGCCGGGACATGGTCGAGTACACCTGGCCGTAGTGCAGGGGCCGGTCCTGCCCGAAGCGTTCGTCGAAGGCTCGCTTCAGGTCGTAGCCATGGCGGGGCCCGGATTCCAGGAGCCCGAGAAGGGTGTGACCGATTGACATGCGAAGAACTCTACATCATGTGTATACGTACCGTGTATACGTCCTGTGTATAGATGTTGTGTATGGCGCATCGCCGCAGGTGAGAGGTGTTGTCGGGGTATTGGGTTGGGGTGGTGCGAGTGTTGCAAGTGTTGCAAGTGTTGCAAGTGTTGCGGGTGTGCTGTGTGCGTACGTGCCGCGCGGGCTACGGGGCGCTGGCCGCACCGGGCGAAGTGCCAGCTGCGCCGGGGCTGGTCGCCCCTGTGGCGTCTTCGGCGGCCCCCTTTGTAGCGCCTTGCCTCTCGCTGGCAGCGGGCCGCCGGTCGGTGCCGGCAGCCTGCCCCTCGCCGGCAGCCGGGGCCTCCTCGCCGGCCGGCCCTTCGCAGGCGCCCGCCGAATGCCCTCCGGTCTCGTCCGGAAGTCCGGCGGCCTTTGCCGCAGGCTCGTCGATTGCCGCCTTCGGGGGGCGCCCGCGGCGGGGGATCGCGCCGACGTCTCCCGGCAGTCGTCCTGCCTCCGCTAGCGCGCGGCGCAGCAGGAACTCGATCTGGGCGTTGGCGCTGCGTAGCTCGTCATGTGCCCAGCGGGTCAGCGCATCGTGCACAGCCGGATCGAGCCGCAGCAGCGTCTGCTTGCGCTGCCGCGGCATCCGCTTCGGGCGCTCCTCGGTCACTGGTAGAGAGATCCTGTGTTCAAGACCGGCTGCGGGGAGCGGTCGCCGCACAGCACAACCATCAGGTTGCTGACCATTGCGGCCTTGCGCTCCGCATCCAGTTCGACGATGTTCCGCGCGGCGATGCGATCAAGCGCGTCCTCGACCATGCCGACCGCGCCCTCCACGATCTGCTGGCGCGCGGCGACGACGGCGCCCGCCTGCTGGCGCTGGAGCATCGCGGAGGCGATCTCGGGCGCGTAGGCGAGGTGCGTGAAGCGGGACTCGATGATGTGCACGCCGGCCGCCTCGACGCGGGCGTGCAGTTCGACGGCGAGCTTCTCGGTGATCTCTTCGGCGTTGCCGCGCAGCGACAGGCCGTTCTCGTCGTGTGCGTCGTACGGGTACTCGATGGCGATGTGCCGGACCGCGGCCTCGGTCTGGGTGGAGACGAATTCCAGGAAGTCATCCACCTCGAACATGGCCTGGGCGGTGTCCTCGACCCGCCAGACCACCACGGCGGCCAGTTCGATCGGGTTGCCGTAGGCGTCGTTGACCTTGAGCACGGCGGTCTCGTGGTTACGGACCCGGGTGGAGATCTTCTCCCGGCTGGTGAACGGGTTCACCCAGCGCAGCCCGTCCGTGCGAATGGTGCCCCGGTAGCGGCCGAAGAGTTGGACGACGCGGGCTTCACCGGGCGCGACCATGTTCAGTCCGCACATGGCGAGGAAGGCGGCGACGGCCAGCAGCGGACCGATGATGATGAGCGGCACCCCGGCCGCCGCCGACCCATGGTTGGCCAGCGCGATGCCGGCGATGAGCGCGGCGATGCCGGCGAACAGGCCCAGCAGCCCGCACAGCAGGGCGAGCCCGCCGCTGACGCTGTGCGCGGCGAACTCCCTGACCCGGGGCTCGGGCATCGCGGGGACGTCGGCCTCGCCTGCTGGGGCGGGATTCGCCGTGGCGGGAACGTGTCGAGTGGTGTCGGGCATGAGGCTCCCCCGTATCTGAGGACGGATCGGACGCGCACCCGGTGGCGGGCCTTCGCGCAGGTGGGCGCCATGTGTTGCCGTGGTGTCCGGGTGAGGTCCGGTCGTGCTTCCGGTAGCTGGTGCGTAGTGGTGAGGCGATCATCCTAACCTATCAAAGTGCTAGCACATTAACGCGTCGGGCAACCTTCCGCACCTTTCGTCGGTCGGTTCCATGGGAACTCGCTTGGAAGTCGCATGGAACTCGCATAGAGAAGGTGCTGATTGTCACGCCCGGTTTAGCTTGATCGATGGGCTTTTGCCGCTAGTTGCGGTGTTAGCTTCGTGAGCTGGCTGGGGGCGGACGACGGGAGCGGGCGGGAGAGATGGGCCGAGCGGAGGACAGGCGGGCGCGCCAGAAGAGTGGCCGCCGCAGGAGGGTGAAGCCGGCCGACGCGGCGGCATCGGACGGCGCGACCGGCCCGATATCGAGCGACGCACCCGGAGCGATACCGGGCGACCGGCCCGGCAGAGCGGCCAGAGCGCAGCAACCCGGGCCGGTACAGCAGACACAGCCGGCCGAGGGTGCTAGAGGTGCTCAGCGCGCCAAGAGCGGCAAGGGCGCCAAGGGCGGCAAGGGCGCCAAGGGCGGCAAGAGCGCCAAGGGCGCCAAGGGCGCCAAGAAGACGGGCCTGCGCCGCTTCTTCACCTGGAAAAAGCTGCTCGCCTACTTCTTTGGGCTGATCGCCCTGGGCATCGGTGCCTTCGCCGTTCTCTACGCCATCGTGGACGTCCCCTCGGGCAACGCCGCCGCCAAGGCACAGGGCAATGTCTACCGCTACAGCGATGGCACGGTCTTCGCCCGCACCGGCGACATCAACCGGGAGTCGGTCAAGCTGTCCAAGGTCCCCAAGGACGTGCAGCACACCTTCGTCGCCGCCGAGAACAAGAACTTCTACAGCGACTCCGGCGTGGACCTCAAGGGCACTACCCGGGGCATCGTCAATACCCTTCTCGGCCGCGGCAAGCAGGGTGGTTCGACCATCACCCAGCAGTACGTCAAGAACTACTACCTCACCCAGGACCAGACCGTCTCCCGCAAGGTCAAGGAGCTGGTCATCTCCCTGAAGGTGGACCGGCAAAAGTCCAAGGACCACATCCTTGAGGGGTACATCAACACCAGCTATTACGGGCGCGGCGCGTACGGCATCCAGGCCGCGGCCCGTGCGTACTACGGCAAGGAAGTCGAGCAGCTGACCGTCGAGGAGGGCGCCTACCTCGCGGCGCTGCTCCAGGCACCCAGCCAGTACGACTGGGCGGCAGCCGGCCCTGTGGGCAAGAAACTGGTCAAGCAGCGGTGGAACTACGTACTCGACAACATGGTCGAAAAGGATTGGTTGGACTCCGGCGCACGCGAGGCCATGAAGTTCCCCGTGCCACGCCCGCCGAAGGCGGTGGCGGGGCTCGATGGGCAGCGCGGCTACCTGGTGAAGCTGGCCGAGCAGGAGTTGATCCGGGGGGGCGTGAACGAGCAGGACCTCGTTGCCGCCGGTGGCTGGGACATCACGCTCAACATCGACCGGAACAAGCAGCGCGCGCTGGAGAAGTCCGTCACCTCCGAACTCCGCAGTGACCTCGACCCGAAGGCGCGCCCCGTAGACGCGCGGGCGCAGGCGGGCGCTGTCTCGGTGGACCCCAAGAACGGCCATATCCTCGCCCTCTACGGGGGCGAGGACTACACCAAGCACTACGTCAACAACGCCACCCGCGAGGACTACCAGCCCGCCTCCACCTTCAAGCCGCTGATCCTCGCCTCCGCGTACGAAAACGGTGCCGAGACTCGGGAGGGCCTGCCGATCCGGCCGAACACGATCTACGACGGCACCAGCAAGCGGCCGGTCAAGGGCAGCGACACCGCGTTCGCGCCGCCCAACGAGGACGACAAGAGTTATGGCCCGATCAGCGTGCAGCAGGCCATGAACAAGTCCGTCAACTCCGTCTTCGCGCAGATGGCGATCGATGTGGGGCTCGACGACGTCAAGCAGACCGCGATCGATCTGGGCATGAACGCCAAGGCGGGCGGCTTCGAGGAACGGCCTGCGATGTCCCTCGGCGTGATGGGCGCGAGCCCCCTGGACATGGCCGGGGTGTACGCGACGCTGGACAACCACGGCAAAAAGGTCACGCCGTCGATCGTGAAGTCGGCGGAGAAGCGGGACGACAAGGCCGGCCTGCCGGACGCGGTGGGCGACGAGGTCGTCAGCCGCAGCACCGCCGACTCCGTCACCTCCGTCCTGACCGGCGTGGTGGACGACGGCACCGGCTCGGCGGTACGCACCGAGGGCCAAGCCGTAGCGGGCAAGACCGGCACGTCCGACGACAACAAGTCGGCTTGGTTTGTGGGCTACACACCCGACCTGGTGACGGCCGTGGGCTTGTTCGGCGAGGCCGACAAGACCCAGGGCAAGATCAAGCAAGGCGAGCAGGTTTCGCTGCGCGGCACGGGCGGTGGCGGCCGGGTCAACGGCGGTGAGTACCCGGCGGAGATCTGGGCCGCGTACACCAAGGCGGCGCTCAAGGGGCAGGGTTCCTCATCGTTCGACCTCGATGCGGACCTGGGCCCGGCCGCCCTTCCGACCCGCGAGGCCACCACGCCGCCGCCGGTCACCACCGAGCCCGAGCCCGAGCCGACAACCACCAGGCCGTCCCCGGACCCCGACCCGACCACCACAAAGCCCGAGCCGGACCCGACCACCACGAGCCCGTCAACCGACCCGTCCCCGGACCCGACCACGTCTTCACCCGACCCGTCCCCGGACCCGACGACCTCTTCGCCCGACCCCGACCCGGACCCTACGGACGACCCGACACTCCTGCCCCGACACGGAAAGTCAGGGCTCCTGCCCTGGCCCGGAACGCCGGGCCGCGAAAAGCCGTAACGAGTCCTGCGCCCGAGCCGCTGCCGACCCGCGGTTGAGCGGGCGCCGGCTCACTGGTGGCCGCGCCGGCCAGCGGTGACCCTCGGGTGCAGGTGCACCTCACACCTTGCTATCCGGAGTGGGCCGGACCACGGGTGGGATGGCCAGTTCGAACCACACCACCTTTCCCGTGCTCAGGCGTGTCGCGCCCCAGCGTCTCGCCAAGCGGTTGACCAGGTAGAGGCCGCGACCGCCCTCGTCGGACGGGCGGGCCTGGCGCAGGCGGGGGAGTTGCGGGACGTCGTCGCCTACCTCGCAGCGCAGCACGTCCGTCCGCAGCAGCCGCAGGGTGATCGGCCGCTCGGCGTACCGCACGGCATTGGTGACCACCTCGGATACCAGCAGCTCCACCGAGTCGGTCAACTCCTCCAAATCCCAGCGCGAGAGCGCACGCCGGGCCAGCCTGCGGGCCTGCCCGGCGGTCTGCGCCTTGGGATCGAGGAACCAGTACGCGACGTCGCTGGGTGCGATGCCCTCGAACCGCGCGGCGAGCAGCGCGACATCGTCGTCCCGGTCGCCCGGGCCGAGCATGTCAAGGACCTCGTCGCACAGCGCCTCAAGAGGCGGCGGATTGGGGCCGGTCAGCCGGGCCGTCTCGGTCAGCCGCTCGCGAAGCTGGTTGATGCCGGTCCATACGTCCCGGATGCGCGACTCCACCAGACCATCGGTGTAGAGCATGAGCGTCGCGCCCGCGGGGGCGTCCAGCTCAACGGCCTCGAAGTCCACGCCACCGACCCCGATCGGCGCCCCGGGCGGCACCCGAAGCACCTCGGCCCGGCCGCCCCGGTGCAGCAGGAGTGGCGGCGGATGCCCGGCGTTGGCGATCACGATGCGGTGCGCGACCGGGTCGTAGACCGCGTACAAGCAGGTGGCCATCCGGTCCGTGCCGAGCCGTTGGGCCTGCTCGTCGAGGTGGTGCAGCACCTCCTGCGGTGGCAGGTCGAGCCCGGCCAACGTCTGTGCCGTCGTACGGAGCTGCCCCATGATCGCGGCGGAGGTCATGGAGTGGCCCATGACGTCGCCGACGACCAGCGCGACGCGGTTGCCTGGCAGCGGGATCGCGTCGTACCAGTCGCCGCCGACCCGTGCGCTCTCGGCGGCGGGCAGATAGCGGCTGGCGAGCCGTACCCCGGTGGGCTGGGGGAGCGAGTCGGGCAGCATCGTGCGCTGCAACTCGTCGGCGATGTACACCTCGCGCCCGTACAGCACGGCCTTGTCCACGCCCAGCGCGGTGTGCGTCGCGAGTTGAGCGGCGACGAGTAGATCGTCCCGCTCGAAGGGAGGTCGGTCGGGGCGGCGGATGAAGACGGCGGCACCGGTCACCCGGCGGCGACCGCGCAGCGGCGCGAGGATGGAACGTTGCCCCATCGCCACCGTGCGGCCTTCGCCGAGGAGTTCGGGCAGCGCGGCCCGGGCCGCGGCCGAGTCGCCGAAGACCGGGCGCACCCCGCGCAGCACCTCAGCGAGCGGCCCACCGGAATGCACCTCGCACAGATCGGCCGCGGGCCCGCCGCCGAGCGCCGGGGACAGGTCGGGGCCCGATGGCAGTAGCGGCAGCCGGGTCTCGGTGTCGGCCTCCTCCGGAATGCGGTCGGTGCGGCGCAGCCGCAGCATCACCGGGTCCACCGGGCGCTCGTCACCGACCGGTAGCGGGTCTCGCAGGTAGACCAGGATGGCGTCCGCGAAGGTGGGCACGGTGGCCCGGCACAGCCCAAGGACGATCTCGTCGAGGTCGATGCCGCGCGCGATGCGGCGGGTCGCCGCGCCGACGTAGCGCAGCCGCTCACCGGCGCGCGCCGCGAGGGCGATTGCCTCGGCTTCGGACGGTGCGGTGGCGGGGAGCGGGGTGGCCGGCGCCGTGGTGGGCTGCTGCGCCGTGGAGGACCGCTGCGCCGTGGTGGGCTGCTGCGACACAGCGTCGGCCGGTACGGGCCGCTGCGTGGCGGAGGCGTCGGCGGGCCGACCCAGCGGGGCCGGCAGACCGGTCGCCGGCAGCTCGGAGGGGTGTGGCTCGGCCTCGTGTCCGGTGGGGCGCGGCCGATGGTCTGGCCCGGGCTCTGGTGCGGCGGCCGGGCCGGGGCCCTGTCGCAGATCGGTACGCGGGTCGGGGACCGCGCCGTGCGCGTCCTCGGGCATGGCCGCGCCCGAGGCGGCCGGGGGTGCGGCAGCCTGCCTGCGGTCGTGGGAGGTGGGATGCTCCGTCACGCGTGGGTTTCCATCCGTCCGGGGCTGTGCGCCCGCGTCGGTCGGGCGCACCGATATCAGGCGCGTCGTCGGCAGTGCAGGAAGAGCTGGAGCTCTGGTGGCACGTCCGTGCTGGCTGGGGCGTACGCGTGCGACTCCTCCTTAGCGACGTCGAAGCCCGCGTCGTGCACGACCTGGTGTAGTTCGTCCCGTAGGTAGCCGGATACCCGGATCGAGTTGCCGAGGAACGGAATCGCAAAGTCGTCCACATCCGCCTCCACCATGGACAAGACCAACAGGCCCTGTGGCTTCAGCATCCCGTACAGCGTGCGCAGCGCGTGCGGAATCTCCGCGCGTGGCAGCATCAGCAGCGAGAAGAACGCGCTAGCGCCGTCGAATCGCCCCAGGTCACGCGGTCCGCCGGGGCCGTAGGGCGCGCCGGACTGCAATTGGGCGATGTCAACGAGGTGGAAGCTTGCGCCGGGCACGTTTTCGCGGGCGAGCTTGAGCATGACGGGCGAGATGTCTATGCCGATCACCTCGTGCCCCGCGTCGCTGAGTTGGCGCGCGGTGGGTAGCCCGGTGCCGCTGCCGACGTCGAGCACCCGCGCTCCCGCGGGCAGCGCATCGACCATCCACTGGCCGGATTGGAGCTGCCCCTCCTTGTGGGGGAACGCTTCGTCGTACCGGTCACCGATCGCGTCGAACGCCTCTGCTTGTCCGCTGCGATCGATCTCTAACCGGCTGTACCCCTTGTGCCCGTGGTAGTCGGCACCGCTCACGACATCGCCCTTCTGTGACCGCACGTCAAAATTCTTATCGTGTTCGTGAGTTGCGTTTGTTTGATTTCCTGCCGGAGCAGAGTTACGGAGGACGATCCTACGTTTGAAGCCCAGGTCCACATCAAGAGGCTTGTGACCTTGGGTGGGCCAGTGTGCGGTGCCAGTCCGCTGGAAGGGCGGGTACCGGCCATGTCGGGTTCGGCCGCCAGTTCTCCCAACCCTCCCGGAATGGAGCCCCCCAAGAGGTGATGAGGTCGATGGCGGCGCGGCCGGCGGCCCGTACTCGCCCCGCCTGGTGCGGGGGCATCAAGCCCGCGCGCTGTGCCTGCGCGAACTCGTCCTCGTCCTTCCAGTCCCAGCTCCGGTCCGGGTAGACCGCGATGTCCAGGAAGTGGTCCTGCGAGTCGATGCCTCCGCCCCAACGGACGCGTGGCTCCTCCAGGTTCACGTACCAGTTCCGGAACCGCCAGCCGTCGTCCCAAAACAGCCATACCGACCACGGTTCTCCGGGGCTGGCCAACTTGAGCACTCCGGTACCCAGCCAGCGGCAGCGGGCGATGGTGCGCGGCTTGGTGTAGCGGGTGGTGAGGGGCTCCAGATGGACTTCTGTGCCATCGGCCATGCGCGGCTTGACGCACAGGGTGTCGGCGGCGAGCCAGACGGCCAGCAGGTCATCGGTGTCCTGGACGACGGTCACCGGGCGGCAGATATGGATGCCGTCGTGGCCATTGGCCCGGTAGCGCCACAGGATCTGCGCTCCCGGCACCCAGTGGGCGGCGCCGGTCGCGCCCCTCGTCTCCACCATGTCCGCTGTCATGAGCAGATCTTAGGCGCGGCAAGGCCGAAGCGCCGTGATGAATCCCATTTCCTGGAGGCTCTGGGCAACGCTCATGGGCCTGGCCGGCAAACGGCCGGGGAACGGTCGCTGCACTAGGCCGGGGCGCGACCCGGAAAGGCGTGCGGACCTGGCCGGAACCGCGGGCGCGACCCGCTCTCGGTGACGGACGCACCGTCACCCGTGAGCCCCGCCCCGGGACCAGGCTGATGGCGGGCCCGGGGCGCGCGTCTAGGGGGGGTATAGGGGTACGGGAAATAGGGGTACGTATAGGGGTTCTAGGGGTGGGTCATCCGCAGTACGTCGAGCGCTTCGTCCAGCTGTTCCAACGTCAGGTCACCGCGCTCCACATAGCCGGACTCCAATACCACCTGACGGATGGTCTTACGCTCGGCCAGCGACCGCTTGACGACCTTCGCGGCCTCCTCGTAGCCGATGTACCGGTTGAGCGGGGTGACCACGGACGGCGAGGACTCCGCGTACTCCCTGGCCCGCTCGGCGTCGGCGGTGATGCCGTCGATGGTGCGGTCCGCGAGGAGCCGGGCGGCGTTGCTGAGCAGCCGGATGGATTCCAGCAGGTTCTTGGCGATCACCGGCAGCATCACGTTGAGCTCGAAGTTGCCCGCGGCGCCCGCCGTGGCCACCGTTGTGTCATTGCCCGTGACCTGGGCGGCGACCATCAGCACGGCCTCCGGGATCACCGGATTCACCTTGCCCGGCATGATCGAGGAGCCGGGCTGAAGGTCGGGCAGCGCGATCTCGGCCAGCCCGGTACGCGGGCCGGAGGCCATCCAGCGCAGGTCGTTACAGATCTTGGTGAGGCCGACCGCGATGGTACGGAGCTGGCCGGAGGTCTCCACCAGGCCATCGCGCGCGCCCTGCGCCTCGAAGTGGTTCCTGGCCTCGGTCAGGGGCAGCCCGGTGGCTTCGGCGATCTCGGCGATGACGGCGGCCGAGAAGCCGGGCGGGGTGTTGATGCCGGTGCCCACGGCGGTGCCACCCAGCGGCAGTTCGGCCAGTCGCGGCAGCGCGCTGCGCAGCCGCTCCACGCCGTAGCGCACCTGTGCCGCGTAGCCGCCGAACTCCTGGCCGAGCGTCACAGGGGTCGCGTCCATCAGATGCGTCCGCCCGGACTTCACCACCTCGGCGAACTCCTCCGCCTTGCGCTCCAGCGCCTCAGCAAGGTGATCGAGCGCCGGGATCAGGTCAGCGGTGACGGCCGCGGTGGCCGCGATGTGGATCGAGGACGGGAAGACGTCGTTGGACGACTGGCTGGCGTTGACGTGGTCATTGGGGTGTACGGGGCGGCCGAGGCGCTCGCTAGCCAGTGTGGCGATGACCTCGTTGGTGTTCATGTTGGACGAGGTGCCCGACCCGGTCTGGAACACATCGACGGGGAAGTGGTCGTCCCACTGCCCGCCGGCGACCTCGGCCGCCGCCGAGGCAATGGCCTGTGCGATGTCCTTCTCGATCACCGAAAGCCCGGCGTTGACCGTGGCCGCCGCTGCCTTGATCTGGGCGAGCGCCTGGATATGCGCCCGTTCGAGCCGCTGCCCCGACAGGGGGAAGTTTTCCACCGCACGCTGGGTTTGCGCCCGCCACTTGGCGTCCACCGGAACCCGTACCTCACCCATCGAGTCGTGCTCGACCCGGTAGTGCTTGTCACTCATCGTTGACCCACCTCCTACCAAGCCCAGCGCTCGTCCGGTGCCGGGTGTTCCCCAGCGACCTTACCTGTCTGTACATACCGCAGGTAACGCCTGAATCGGCAGGTCAGAGGGCAGTGTGATGGCCAGTGTGATGGCCGGCCCCGCGGCCGGCCGGCCGTGCGCCCCGCTGCCTGGCCGTGCGCCCCGCCGCCTGGCCGGGCGGCTGAGCGAACGGGTCGCTCGGCAGCCAGGCGGCTAGGGGCAGACGGCCACGAGGCCAGGAGGTTTCGAGAGCTGGAGCTAGCAGTGGGCCGTGGGGCTCACGCCCCCTGACGGACCGGGATGGTGGTGACCAGCGGCTGCGTCGGCGACGGGTCGGTGAAGAAGTCGTTGCCCTTGTCGTCCACCACGATGAACGCGGGGAAGTCCTCGACCTCGATCCTCCACACGGCCTCCATGCCCAACTCCTCGTACTCCAGGACCTCCACCTTCTTGATGCAGTCCTGGGCGAGGCGGGCGGCAGGGCCGCCAATGGAACCGAGGTAGAAACCGCCGTGCGCCGCGCAGGCGGAGGTGACCTGTTGGGAGCGGTTGCCCTTAGCAAGCATCACCTTGGAGCCGCCCGCCGCCTGGAATTGGTCCACATACGCGTCCATCCGGCCCGCCGTCGTGGGCCCGAAGGACCCGGACGCGTACCCCTCGGGGGTCTTGGCCGGGCCCGCGTAGTAGACCGGGTGGTTCCTCAGGTACGCGGGCATCTCCTCGCCCGCGTCGAGCCGCTCCTTGATCTTCGCGTGCGCGATATCGCGGGCGACGACCAGCGTGCCGGTGAGCGAGAGGCGGGTCTTGACCGGGTGCTTGGTCAGCTCGGCCACGATGGCGTCCATCGGCTGGTCGAGGTCGATGGCCACCGCGTCCAGGTCAGGACCCGCGCCCTTGGTCAGCTCCTCGGCGGTGGTCTCCGGCAGGAAGCGGGCCGGGTCGGTCTCCAGTTGTTCCAGGAAGACGCCCTCGGCGGTGATCTTCGCGACGGCCTGCCGGTCGGCCGAGCAGGACACGGCGATGGCGACCGGGCAGGACGCGCCGTGCCGCGGGAGGCGGACCACACGCACGTCGTGGCAGAAGTACTTGCCGCCGAACTGGGCGCCGATGCCGATCTTCTGGGTCAGCTCGAAGACCTTGTCCTCAAGCTCCTTGTCCCGAAAGCCGTGCCCGGCTGGGGAGCCCTCGGCGGGCAGCTCGTCGAGGTAGTGCGCGGATGCGTACTTGGCGGTCTTGAGCGCGTATTCCGCGCTGGTGCCGCCGACGACGATCGCCAGGTGGTACGGCGGACAGGCGGCCGTGCCCAGCGAACGGATCTTCTCCTCCAGGAACTTCATCATGGATGCCTCGTTCAGCACCGCCTTCGTCTCCTGGTAGAGGAAGGACTTATTGGCCGAGCCGCCGCCCTTGGCCATGAACAAGAACTTGTACGCGTCGCCGTCCGTCGCGTACAGCTCGATCTGCGCCGGCAGGTTGGAGCCGGTGTTCTTCTCGTCCCACATGGTCAGCGGGGCTAGCTGCGAATAGCGCAGGTTGAGCTGGGTGTACGCGTCGTAAATGCCGCGCGACAGGGCCTCCTCGTCGCCGCCGGAGGTCAGCACCTGCTGGCCGCGCTTGCCCATCACGATCGCGGTGCCGGTGTCCTGGCACATCGGCAGCACGCCAGCCGCCGCGATGTTGGCGTTCTTCAGCAGGTCGAGTGCCACGAATCGGTCGTTGGCGCTGGCCTGCGGGTCGTCCAGGATGCGGCGGAGCTGGGTGAGGTGGGCCGGGCGCAGATAGTGCGAGATGTCGTGCATCGCCTCGGCCGCCAGCTTCCGCAGCGCCTGCGGCTCGACCCTGAGGAACGTCCGCCCATCAGCTTCGAAGGTGCTGACTCCCTCGGCGGTGACCAGCCGGTACGGGGTGGCGTCCGGGCCTACGGGCAGCAGATCCGTGTACACGAACTCAGGCATCGGGGCCAATCCTCACTGCGGTCTGTCGCTAACGTCGATGGCAGGCGCATCCCGAGCAGAAGCGGGGGAGCGCCCACCAGAGTAGAACGGCGCTCCGACAACGCGGCGATGAGGTCACACTCAACTGACCCTCTATCGCGATCTATCGCGTTTCGCTACGCTGAGGTCGTGGACGAACAGCAGCCGGTGCCTTTGACGAAGTCCAAGACCGCCACCCCCGCGCCCGTGGCCCTGCCGAGTGGAGCTATCCGCGCCTCTGACGCGGACCGCGACCGCGTGGCCGATGTCCTGCGCGAGGCCCTCGCCGAGGGGCGGCTGACCGCGGAGGAGCACGCCGAGCGGATCAGTGGGGTGTACGAGGCGAAGACGCGCGGTGAACTTGAGCCGTTCGTGCGCGATCTGCCGAGTGCGGGCGCCTCGCCGAGCCAGTCGGGCACCGCGCGCCCCCTGTCCGCAGGCATCCCGCAACTGCCCCCCGAGCGCAGCACCATCACCGACAACCTGATCGCGGTCTTCGGCGGCGCCAGCCGCCGAGGACGCTGGCGCGTGGGCGGCAGGACGAATGCGTTCGCGCTGTTCGGCGGCGTGGACATCGACCTGACCGAGGCGGTCTTCGAGCAGCAGGAGATCGTCATCAGCGTCACCGCGATCTTCGGCGGTGTGGATATCCGGGTCCCGGAGAACGTCACGCTGCGCAGCGCCGGCACGGGCATCTTCGGAGGCTTCGACGTGGCGGACACGGAGGCGGCCGACCCGGCGGCGCCGGTGGTGGTCGTCAGTGGTTTGGCCCTTTTCGGCGGTGTGGAGGCCAAGACAAAGCGCGGAAAGCGGGTACGGAACCTCAACGCGTAACCCCCGCCGAAACCCCACAGCGCGGCCCACCGAAACCACACAGCACGGCCCATCAAAAACGCACAGCTCCGCGCACCGGCCGAAACGCCAACCTGACACGCGGAGCAACCGTGTGCATAAGCACCCGCACAGCGGGTAAAGCTTGGAGCATCGTCTCTCGTACGGCTGCGGGCGCGAAAAGTCGTGCGCAGCGAGGCGGGCAAGGGTGACCCAACCGGAGCCGTCGTCAGGAGTAGACCGTGCTGCAACCGCATCACCCCCTGCAGGACGCCGCCGTGCCCCCGCAGCGTGACCACGCTCGCGAGCAGGCCGGTCCCTGGCACGCCGAGGCGGTGTGCCGCCGCGATGAAGCCGGGCTCTTCTTCGCCCCCTCCAAGGAGCCAACCGCTGCCCGGCTATCCCGGGAAGAGGCCGCCAAGCGGGTCTGTGCGCGGTGCCCAGTCATGGTGGAGTGCCGAGAGCACGCGCTGGTCCAACCGGAACCGTACGGGGTGTGGGGCGGCCTCACGGCGGCCGAGCGCCGCGTGGTCCTGGCGCGACGCAGGCGCCGCGAAGCGGAACTTCAGCGCGCGGTGCGGGTCGCGGCGGCGGGCTGACGCCGCAAGCCGCCTAGGCCCGCGAACCCGCCCAGACTCGCAAGCCTCACGCAGAACCCCAGGCATCACGTAGAACCCCAGGCCTCATCCAGACTCCCAAGCCTCACCCGTACCCCTCGCCTCATGTCCCGGTCTCACCCGCCGGGCATCCCGCCGCCCCGCGACCCATGCGGATCGCACGGCGGGGAAGCCGGGTCCGCCAGCAGCGGCGGGCCCGGCTCACGTACGCCCTACACGACTGGACGGCCGGTCGAAGTCGATGCGGGGCCGACTGGGGCCGGTTGTGTCCAGTTGTGTCTAGTTGTGTCCTGTCAGGGCCGGAAGGCGGCGTGGCGCGTACGTATGCCTGCTGCCTGCTGCGGGCGCCTCGTGCACCAGGCGTACGCGGGGCGCGCGGCGCGTTCTGTGGGTACGAACCTCGCGGTTACGCACTCGTGCGCGGGCCGCGTCCGCCGCTCAGCGCGCGCGCTCGAAGTCCACTGATGCGTAGGCGCGCAGCTTGGACAGCCGGTGGGTGGAGTCGATTTGGCGGATGGTGCCCGATTTCGACCGCATAACCAGCGACTGGGTGGTCGCGGTCTCGGCCCGGTAGCGCACGCCGCGCAACAGGTCGCCATCCGTGATGCCGGTGGCCACGAAGAACACGTTGTCGCCGCTGACCAGGTCGTCGGTCTGCAACACCCGGTCCAGATCATGACCCGCGTCCAGGGCGCGCTGCTTCTCCGCATCGTCCTTCGGCCACAGCTTGGCCTGAATGGTGCCGCCCAGGCACTTGATCGCGCAGGCCGCGATGATCCCCTCCGGCGTGCCGCCGATGCCAAGGAGCAGGTCGACGCCGGTGCCTTCGCGTACGGCCATGATCGCGCCCGCTACGTCGCCGTCCGAGATGAACTTGATCCGGGCGCCCGCCTCCCTGACCTCCTTGACGATGCCGTCGTGGCGCGGTCGGTCCAGGATGACGACGGTGACGTCCTCGGAACTTGAGCGCTTGGCTTTGGCGATGCGCCGGATGTTCACGCCGACCGGCGCCGTGATGTCCACGAACTCGGCGGCCTCCGGGCCGGTCACGAGCTTGTCCATGTAAAAGACGGCCGACGGGTCGAACATCGAGCCGCGCTCGGCGACGGCGAGTACGGAGACGGCGTTGGCCATGCCCTTGGCGGTGAGCGTGGTGCCGTCCACCGGGTCCACGGCCACATCGCACTCCGCACCGGTCCCGTCGCCGACGCGCTCGCCGTTGAAGAGCATCGGCGCCTCGTCCTTCTCGCCTTCGCCGATGACGACGACACCGTTCATCGAAACGGTGTGCACGAGCGAACGCATGGCCTTTACGGCCGCGCCGTCCGCGCCGTTCTTATCGCCACGGCCGACCCAGCGGCCGGACGCCATGGCCCCGGCCTCGGTCACCCGGACCAACTCCAACGCCAGGTTGCGGTCGGGAGCCTCGGGGCTGACTTCGAGGGGGGATGGCAGATGATGCTCGGTCATCGGAGCGCACCTTTCTGTACGGCGACGGCCGTGGGACCCCTCCCGCCCGAAGCGGGGCAAGGAGGGCGAGGGTGATGATGACTTTATCGGTACGCCGCGAAAATGAGCAGAGGGCCCCACGCATGAGCGGCGTCACAGCGTGCTCGCGGTGCGACCGAGCGTCGGCACGGGCCCCTGGTCATGGCCGCCGGTGGGCGTAGGGGACGATAGAGACGTGGCTGGTATGCGTGGTGGGAATCAGACCGTAGTGAACATGGTGCTCTCGTTGGCGCTGGTCGGCATCGTGGCGGCGACCCTTTACGTCGTCATTCCGCACGATGAGGACAAGGACCCGATCAAGACGGTGAGCACCCGGGTCGAGATCGACATCGCCCGCCGCGCCGCGCCTTACGCGATCGCGGCGCCGGTCGGGCTGCCCCCGGGCTGGCGCGCGACCTCGGTAACCTACCGGGGCAAGTCGGACCATGGCGCCATATGGCACCTGGGCTACCTGACTCCGGGCAAGGAGTACGTGGGGGTCGAGCAGAGCGATACCGAACGGGTCAAGCAGTACGTGGCCGATGTCACCCACAAGGCCAAGCAGGCCGGTGCTCCGATCGAGGTCAAGGGCAAGAAGTGGACCCGGCACCAGGGCGAGAAGTACAACGCGTTGATCCGTGAAGAGCCCGGCGTGACGACCGTCGTCACCGGTACCGCGCCCGAGCAGGACCTGCTGCGGATGGTCCAGGCGTTGAAGGCGGAGAAGGCGGCGAGGCCCAGCTTCTCCCCGCAGCCTTCCGGCTCCCCGTGACCCTCCAGTTCGGCATAGCCCGCCAACTCGCCGCAGCTCCCGGCTCCCCGTAACCCGCCAGCTCCGCGACGGCTCGGCGGCCTAGCTGTCCGTAAGGACCGGCCGCCGGGATGAGCCCTCGGAAGGCCGCTTGGAACGCTCGGAAGGCTCCTCGGGTGTCCGCCTGGGAAGCCGACGCAACGCGCGCCCCCCAGCCGAGGGGCTGAGGGGCGCGAACCGTTCGGAAGGGGCGGTCAGGGTCAGACCGTGCTGACGACCTCGTTGAAGTCCAGTCGGGGGGAGCGGGGGTTGAACGCGCCCTCGCCCGGCTTGCCCAGGTTGACCACGGCCAGCACCGTGTGGTTGCCGTCGCCGAAGAACTCCTTGCTCAGGCCCTCCGCGTCGAAGCCGGTCATCGGGCCGGCGGCGAGACCCGCCGCCCGGACGCCGACGATGAAGTAGCCGATCTGGAGCGCGGCGTTGAACGTTCCCGCCTGCTCGCGTACCGGGCGCTCGGCGAAGAACGCGTCCTTGATGCCGGGGGCGTGCGGGAAGAGCTTCGGCAGTTCCTCGTGGAACTCGTGGTCCGCGGCCAGCACGGCCACCAGCGGAGCGGCGGCGGTCTTCGGCCGGTTGCCCTCGGCCATGTGCCCGACCAGGCGCTCACGAGCCTCGGGGGAGCGCACCAGCAGTACGCGTAGCGGCGACATGTTGAACGCCGTGGGGGCGTACTTCACCAGGTCGTATATCGCCTTGATCTGCTCGTCGGTCACCGGCTCATCGGTGAACGCGTTGGCGGTGTGGGCCGAACGGAAGAGCAGGTCTTGCGCGGTCGTGTCGAGGGCGAGAGTCATGGCGTACCTTCTGCTTGTTTTGTGCGAGTTCGTCGGCACATGTTCGAGCTGGCCTCATCTCACTGTACGCATTTTAGGTTAACCTTCAACTAAAAGCGGAGGAGAGTGCTCCAGGTCACGGCGGTCGCGGTGTGCGGGGTGAGTCCTGCCCGGTCTGCTGCTCTTGAGCAGGCGCGTATCTCTGCCGAGGGCATGTTGTTCCTACGCTCGGGCGCCCGCACAGGCCCGGCGCCCGGGCAGGCCATCGACTCGTGCTGTCGGCCGCCGCTCGACCGGCCGCCATCGGTCGGCCAACCATCGACCGGTGGTGCATCCGGTACGAGCGTTACGGCGGTGCCGGCCAGGCCCGTCAGACGGTCCCGTTTTCGGCCTTGCCGTTGCCGTCGTGTGAGTCCGATGAGCTCGCACCAGTGGCGTCGGAACGCTCCGCGAGTGACGCGTCGAGTCGCACCCGCGCGCCATCCAGCCAGCGCCGGCAGACCTTCGCCAGCTCCTCGCCGCGTTCCCACAGCGCGAGCGACTCCTCCAGCGTGGTGCCACCCGCCTCTAGCCGCCGCACCACCTCGACCAGTTCATCCCGCGCCTGCTCGTACCCGAGCGCGGTCTCGGTGGACTTCTCGCCCGTCTTCACCATGCCTCCAGCCTATGTGCGCGTGACGACAACGACATTGCCGCCGTGTGACGCGTCTCGTGTACCGCCGCACGGGCCCGTACGGCGCCCCTGCACCCCGCCGGCTCGTACGCCTCGTCGGTCCCTTGCCCCCGATGCGGTCGCGTCGCATCCCGGCCACGCGACCCCGCTATGCCTGCGCAGGCCGCTCCGCGACCACCGTGAACTCGCCCTCGGCGACCCGGGCCCGCAGCCGCTCCTCGTCCGTGACCTCCGCGGCGTCGCGTACCACCGAGCCGTCCGCGTGCTGAAGCACCGCGTACCCCCGGCGCAGTGTCGCCGCGGGTGAGAGCGCCAGCACCCGCGCGCGGGTGTGCGACAGCTCCGAGTCGGCACGGTCCAGCAGATGCCGCAACGTGCCGCGACTGCGGTGCAGCAAGGCCGCGAGTTGTTCCTCGCGGTCATCCACCATCCGCCGCGGCTGCCGTATGCACGGCCTGGCCAGCGCCGCTGCGAGGCCGCGCTCCTCGCGGTCGAGCTGTCCGTTCACCGCGCGCAGTGCGCGCTCGCGCAGCTGTTGCACCCGGGTCAGCTCCTCGCCCACGTCCGGCACCACCTTCTTCGCCGCGTCCGTGGGCGTGGAGGCGCGCACATCGGCGACCAGGTCGAGCAGCGGCGCATCCGGCTCGTGGCCAATTGCCGAGACCACCGGGGTGCGGCAGGCGGCGACGGCACGGATCAACTGCTCGTCGGAGAAGGGCAACAGGTCTTCCACGCTGCCGCCGCCGCGTGCCACCACGATCACATCGACCGCGGGCAGCGCGTCCAACTCCTTGACCGCTTCGATCACTTGCGGCACCGCGTGCACCCCTTGCACCGGTACGTTGCGCACCTCGAATCGCACGGCGGGCCAGCGCAGCCGCGCGTTCTCCAGGACATCCCGCTCGGCCGCCGACGCCCGGCCGCAGACCAGGCCGATGAGCTGCGGCAAAAACGGCACCGGACGCTTGCGGTCGGCCGCGAACAGCCCCTCGGCGGCCAGCGACTTCTTCAGCCGCTCCAGCCGGGCGAGCAGTTCGCCCACGCCCACCGGGCGGATCTCGGCGGCTCGTAGCGAAAGCTGCCCGCGCGGCGCGTACCACTCAGGCTTGGCGTGCACGACGACCCGCGCGCCCTCCGATACCGAGTCCGCGACCTGCTCGAAGACGGAGCGAAAGCACGTAACGGTGAGGGAAATGTCGTACGAGGGGTCGCGCAGGGTCAAAAACACCACGCCCGCGCCGGGGCGCCGAGAGAGCTGGGTGATCTGCCCCTCGACCCACACCGCGCCCAGCCGGTCGATCCAGCCCCCGATCAGCCGGGACACCTCGCCGACCGGGATCGCCGCCTCAGCGGACGTGTTCACAGCCATGCGTACGAGCGTAACCGCGGCCACTGACAACGAGGCTGTGATCTGCCGGCCTGCCGGCCTGCCGGCCTGCCGACCCGCCGACCCGCCGGCCCGGCGTGGTCCGTACGCCCGTGGTCTGTACGCCGCCATCGACACGGCATCGACGCGGCGTATGGTGCGCACGCCGGGGGTGCGCCGGGGGCGTGCCGGGGGTGCGTTGCGAGCGCAGTTACTGTCCCGGCCGTGGCGCCGGGTCGCGGTCGTGGTCCGCGGACCCGCCCGTCGTCCGTCCCCGCCACTGCACCGCCAGCACCACAAGTCCCACGCCCAGCCAGATCGCGCCGACGATCTGCGCGGTGCTCGACGCCTCGACGATCACGGCGACGACGATGCCCATGCCGGCCAGCGGCACCAGCACATGCCGCAGCACGCTCGGCGCCTCGGCCCGCTTGCGTACCCAAAACCAGCCGATCACCGATGCGTGCAGCAGCGCGAACGCGGTCAAGGCGCCGACATTCACCACCGAGACCAGCCGGTCCAGGCCGTCATCGCGCCGGGCCGCCCACACCGCCGCCACCATCGTGACCACGGCCGCGCTCAGCAACGCCCGCCGCGGCACCCCGCTGCGCAGGTTCACCTTGGCCACCACGCCGGGCAGCCGCCGGTCACGCGCCATCGCGAACAGCAGCCGCCCGGCCGCGGCCTGCCCGGCCAGCGCCGCAAAAGCCGCACCGATCGCCTTGCTCACCGCGACCAGATCGTGCAGCCAGGTGCCGACCGATGAGTCCACCGCGTCATAGAAGGCAGAGCCCTGAGCAGCGGGGTCGGCGGCCAGTTCCGCCGATGACGTCGGGGAGAGCAGCGCGGCCAGATACGTCTGCACGATGAACAGGAAACCCGCCACGGCCAGGCAGGTGAGCACCGCTCGCGACACCCGCGCCGGGCCCGCGGCGCTGCGCCACCCGCTGCCCTTGCGCGCGGCACCGCCCTGCCCGTCGTCCAGCGTCTCCTCCGCGAAGGAGGCGATGGCGTCAAAGCCCAGATACGAGAGCACGGCGATGGACACCGCGCTGAAGACGGCCGTCATCGTGAAGCCGCTCTGCCCGGTCAGCGGCGACAACCAGTCGCGCTGCGCGCCGTGCGCGGCCAGTTCCACCACGGCCGCGACCACGAACACGAGCAGCACCGCGATCTCCATCGCGAGCACCAAAAAGCCCACCAGCGCGGCGGCCCGTACGCCCCACAGGTTGAGCCCGGTGGTCACCACCACCGCGATCGCCGTCCACACCCATCGGTCAACCGATGGCACCAACTCCTCCATCGCGATACCGGAGAAGAGGTAGGCGACGGCGGGAATGAGCAGGTAGTCGAGCATCGCCATCCACCCGGCGATAAAGCCGGGGCCCTCGCCGAGCCCGACCCGCGCATAGGTGAAGACGGAACCAGCACGCGGGGCGACGCGCACCATCTGTGCGTACGAGTACGCGGTGAAGGCCATCGCGACCGTCGCCACCAGATAGACCAGCGCCACCGCGCCGTGCGATGTGGCGTCCAGGGCGCCGAACACGCCAACGGGAGCCATCGGTGCGATGAATAGAAGGCCGTAGACGACCAGATCACGGAAGGTGAGCGTGCGCCGCAGCGTGTCCTGGGTGCGCTGTGTGCTGCCCGGGTCGGCCATGATGCCTCCGTAAGTCGCGCCTCGGCCCAGTGTGATCCACCCGAGTGCCCTTTCCGCGCTGCGGCACGGCCGTACCATGGTTGGCATGACCGCAACGCCCAGCCCGACGCCCGCCACGGCCCCCAGCGGAGACACTTCGCGTGACACCCGCCGGGTCCTGCTCGCAGCCCCCCGTGGGTACTGCGCGGGTGTGGACCGTGCCGTGATCGCTGTCGAAAAAGCCCTGGAGCAGTACGGCGCACCGATCTACGTGCGTAAGGAAATCGTCCACAACAAGTACGTCGTACGGTCCCTGGAGAAGAAGGGCGCGATCTTCGTCGAGGAGACGGAGGAGGTGCCCGAGGGGTCCATCGTGATCTTCTCCGCACACGGCGTCGCACCGGCCGTGCACGAGGAGGCCGCCCAGCGCCAGCTCGCCACCATCGACGCGACCTGCCCATTGGTGACCAAGGTCCACAAGGAAGCCGTCCGCTTCGCCAAGGACGACTACGACATTCTCCTCATCGGCCACGAGGGCCACGAAGAGGTCATCGGCACCAGCGGTGAGGCACCCGACCACGTCACGCTGGTCGATGGCCCGGGCGATGTGCACAACGTCGAGGTCCGCGACGAGTCGAAGGTCGTGTGGCTCTCCCAGACCACCCTCTCCGTAGACGAGACGATGGAGACGGTGGACGCCCTCAAGGAGAAGTTCCCCCAGCTCATCAGCCCACCCAGCGACGACATCTGTTACGCCACGCAGAACCGCCAGGTGGCGGTCAAGCAGATAGCTGCTGAATCCGACCTGGTCATCGTCGTCGGCTCGAAGAACTCATCCAACTCGGTACGGCTGGTCGAGGTCGCGCTCGGGGCCGGCGCAACGACGGGCCACCTGGTTGACTACGCCAGCGAACTCGACGAGGCGTGGCTCGAAGGCGTCCGCACCGTAGGCGTGTCCTCGGGGGCTTCGGTGCCCGAAGTGCTGGTGGACGGCGTTTTGGAGTGGCTCGCCGAGCGCGGGTTCGCGGACGTCGAGGTGGTCCAGCCGATGCGAGAGAGCATTACGTTCTCGCTGCCCAAGGAGCTGCGCAGGGACCTGCGCGCGGAGGCAGCGGCAGCGGTGAGCGGCTCGGCGTCCGCAGGCGAGGCCACCGCGTAGGAACTGATTCCCACCCGGCCTGTTGGGCCGCTACCGGCCTCGTGCTCGCCCGTCACCGGCAGGATGCGCCGGTGACGTGAGCGCGGGGCCGATGTCTGCGCTCGCTGGGGCTGGCCTGGCTGGTCTGGCTGGTCTGACCGACCCGGCTGGCCTGCGGGCCACTGGCACGGCGCACGACCAGGGCGTACGGCGCAGGCGCGAGCCTGTACGCCCCGGTCGCGAGCCCGTACGACACAGGTCGGGGCGCACGGCGCACGCTCGGGGCGTACGGCCAGACGTACGCTCCTGTCCACGGTCTCGATCAACCGTGGGCCCCCGCCGCCCGGCAGGCCGTAGCGTGGTGGGCATGAACGTATTCGGCGTGGACATCGGCGGCTCCGGCATCAAGGGCGCCCCGGTGGACCTGGAACGCGGCGACCTAGCGGCCGAGCGACACAAGGTGCTCACCCCACACCCGGCGACGCCCGATGCGGTGTTGGACGGCGTCTGCGAGGTGATTCAGCACTTTGGTTGGAGCGGCCCGGTCGGCGCGACCTACCCCGGCGTGGTGGTGGGCGGCACCGCCTGTACCGCCGCCAACGTGGACCAGGACTGGATCGGCGTGAACGCCGCTGGCCTGCTCGCGGAGCGACTAGGGGCGCCCGTCACGCTGGTCAACGACGCGGACGCGGCGGGCATCGCCGAGCTGCGATTCGGCGCCGGGCGGGGCCGTACCGGCACGGTCATTCTGCTGACATTCGGCACCGGGATCGGCAGCGCGGTCTTCACCGGCGGGCAGTTGGTGCCCAACACGGAACTGGGACACCTTGAGCTGAACGGCCACGAGGCCGAGAAGCGCGCCTCTACCCGCGTCAAGGACGACGAGGACCTGAGCTGGCAGCACTGGGCGCACCGGGTCGAGAAGTACCTTGCCCATGTGGAGATGCTGTTCTCGCCCGAGTTGTTCATCATCGGCGGCGGAGTCAGCCGTAAGGCCGACAAATTCCTGCCGCTGATCAAGGGCATCAGGGCCGAGGTGGTGCCTGCTCAGCTTCGGAATAACGCGGGGATTGTGGGCGGCGCGATGGCTGCGGCGCTGGCTGGGCGGCTTGCTGGTGGTGCCCCGACCCAGACGCCGAGCTCTGGCCCGGACTCTGCTGAGCGCCCGGGGTCTGACCTGGGTTCCGCTGCTGGCTTCTAGCGGGATCGGAGCGGGGCTCGGGCTCCGATCCGGTAGCCTCGCCCCGTTCCCGGCCCACGGCTCGGCCTTGACGCTGGCCCTGCCCGTGACCTGCGGCGCTGCCCTCGTCCTGGCCCGGGGCCGGTCGCTGGCCATGGCCTTGCGCCGATCTGCTGCTCTGCCGTTGGCCGGTCTCCCGGCCAGCGCCGTCTGGTGGCTGGTCACGGCCCGCACGCGCGGCGGGTCGCTGCTCATTTCCGCCCCGCTGACGCGCCCGCTGTTGGCTCCGGCCGACCTGGGCGATGCGTCGTAGAAAGACGATCAGGCAGGTCATCGCCGTGCCCGCGTAAAGCCAGCCGACCTGGAGCGAAAGCGAGGTCACCACGCCCACCGCCTGGCCGCTGAGCCCGTCACTGCCCTCGTTGAGTGGCACCAAACCAATAGCGAAGGCGATCGGCGCACTGACCGGCCCGGCGATCAAGTCGGCAGGCCGCACCCACACCCCGCACGAGGCACAGACCAACAGGAAGGCCAGCCCGTACACGGCCGCCGAACTGGACAGCAACAGCGCATCCAGGCAGCCCACCGCGAGCATGGCAACCGTGGCCAGCATGCCGGCGCCGAACCCGGTCAGCTTCGGCTCGGGTAGTCTGCGCACCGCCGCGAGCAGCGGCTCGGGCAGCGGCCCGCCGCTCCGCGCGCGGTAGACGGTGGCGGTCTGTCTGGTCTCACCGGGCTCGCCGGTCTCGGCGTCGGGGCCCGCTGCTCCGATGGCAGCACCGGCCGGACGCTCGGCCGATGGCCGGGGCGACGGTGCCGTACGGCGGGGCGCACGTGTGCTGGGTCGTTCCACTTGACCAACGTAGGTTGCCAGGCGCCGGTGTACGGACCATGGACACGCGCTTTGACTCACCTTGGTGATGTGTTCGACCGATAGTCCGCCCGGTTGAGCGCGGAATCGGTGCGTACGCGGAGCCGGCGATGAAACAGGCGTGGCGGCCTGCGCGGCCGGGCGGAGAGGGGTCCGGGGGCGGGCCCGTAGACTGGTGGACCGGCCCGCTTGGGCCCGGTCCTGCCCATTCTCGCTACGGGAAGTCGCCACGTGTCGCTCACGATCGGAATCGTCGGTCTGCCGAATGTCGGCAAATCGACCCTGTTCAACGCCCTGACCAAGAACGACGTGCTGGCGGCCAACTACCCGTTCGCCACCATCGAGCCGAACGTCGGCGTCGTGGGCGTGCCCGACCCCCGCCTCGACACCCTCGCCGGCATCTTCTCCTCGCAGCGCAAGCTGCCGGCGACGGTTGACTTCGTAGACATCGCCGGCATCGTCCGGGGCGCGTCGGAGGGCGAGGGGCTGGGCAACAAGTTCCTCGCGAACATCCGCGAGTCGGACGCGATCTGCCAGGTGATCCGCGCCTTCCAGGACGAGAACGTGGTCCATGTGGAAGGCAAGGTCTCGCCCAAGGACGACATCGAGACGATCAACACCGAGCTGATCCTGGCCGACCTCCAGTCCATCGAGAAGGCGCTGCCGCGGCTCACCAAGGAAATGCGCCTCCAAAAGGAAAAGGTGCACGTCGTGGCCGCCGCCGAGGCCGCGCAAAAGATCCTCGAAGAGGGCACCCCGCTGTTCTCGGCCGGCATCACCAAGAGCACCGAGCAGGGCCAGCTCCTGCATGAGCTGCACCTGCTGACCATCAAGCCGTTCCTCTACGTCTTCAACGTGGACGAGGACGAGCTGGTGGACGAGCCCTTCAAGGAAGCTCAGCGGGCCCTGGTCGCCCCAGCCGAGGCCATCTTCCTCAACGCGAAGATCGAGTCAGAGCTGATCGAGCTGGCCGACGACGAGGCGCTGGAACTCCTCCAGTCCATGGGCCAAGAAGAACCGGGCCTAGCCACCCTGGCCCGCGTCGGCTTCGAGGCCCTGGGCCTCCAGACGTACCTGACGGCCGGCCCCAAGGAGTCCCGCGCCTGGACCATCACGAAGGGCGCGACGGCCCCGGAAGCGGCGGGCGTCATCCACACGGACTTCCAAAAGGGCTTCATCAAGGCCGAGGTCATCTCCTTCGCCGACCTCGTAGAAACCGGCTCCGTAGCCGATGCCCGCGCAGCGGGCAAGGCTCGCATGGAGGGCAAGGACTATGTGATGCAGGACGGGGATGTTGTGGAGTTTCGGTTCAATGTGTAGCGGGTGATTTAGCACCACGTCGCTGATCTGGCAAACGTGCAGGTCAGGAGGGGCTCGACTCTTCGGAGTCGGGCCCATTAATTTTTACCGTGCTGGATAGGTGCTGGATTTTCTGACCTCTCGTCACCTGTCATCACCTCTCATATCTGTACCGTGCTGGATTCGTGCTGGATGCCGACGGAACGCGCGTAAGCCGGGCGCGGTCCACGGATTCCGACTGCTCCTGTCGCCTTGTCGTGGGGCTCGCTCATGGCCTGACCGACCGGCCTGGCCGCTGGCGAGATCGGAAGACCCGGACAGTCGAAGGGACCCTGGATGCGGTCCTTGGAGAGATTGAGATGCGAGCGGGTACAAGACGCTCGGCGTAGGCAGGACGAGCAGCAGGTCCACTTTCCGGATCATGCTCGCGGGATTCGAGGTCATGGATGACCGTCGCTTCGAGTGTGCCCTGCGGGATCTGCTGGTTCGCGACGGCGGGTCGGCCCGGGGAGTGGGCGGCGGTGGCGAGCGGGCCGTCGATGTCTTCGGTGACCATCTGTGGCGCGGCCGGATCGTGGTGCAGGCCAAGCAGACCCCCGTTGGCGGGCAGGCGGACTCGTCGGTGATGTACGCCGTGAAAGGGACGGTCGGACGTCAGCGAAGCCGATCATGCTGTCGTCGTCACCAACGAGTTTCCCCCGCGATGCCATGGCGTGGGGTATCCGGCACGGCGTCCACTGGATCGACAGGGAGAAGCTCAGACGTCGCTTCAGTTGGTGAGTCTGCGGTAGCTGTTGAGGGCTGCGGCTATGCCAACGTAAGCGAGGAACTCGGCCTTGCGTTCGTAGCGGCGGTGCAGGCGACGGTATCCGGCCAGCCAGGACACTGTCCTCTCAGCCTAGCGATGGCGGCCCAGCCGCTGTGAGAAGTTGATGCCTTTGCGGGCGATGCGGTGGCGAATGCCCTGTCTGCCTAGCCATCGGCGCAGGTGGTCGTCTCGTACCCCTTGTCGGCGTGAGGCTCGGATGGTCTGCGGCGAACACCTCCGCTCGCGCGGAGCGGACTCCCGCGCCAGGGGCCGCCTGACCTCGCCGATCGGAATACCTCCGCTCGTGCGGAGCGGACGCGTACAGGTAGCCGAAACCCCGCGCGCGTCGGAACACCTCCGCTCGCGCGGAGGCGTCCCGCAGCAGTCGATCAGCAGGTGGACACCTGAGTGACGCCGAGGTCAGACCTCCTTGATCTGTACGCGGTCGCCGCACAGCTTCGACCAGTCGTCGCGGTCTGAGGTCAGTACGAGGACGGGGGCCGGGGAGCGGAGCGCCATCGCGGCGACGAGGGTGTCGATGGCGTACTTGTGGATGTGTAGGCCGCCGGTGTCGCTCAGCAGCTGCACCGCGGTGAGACTGTCCGCCTGGGTGACGTCCTGGACCTGAAGGCGGGAGAGAAGCCAGCGCAGCCGGGTGGTGTCAGTCTTCCCATAGACGGACTCCACCACGGTCAGGGCCGACACGAGGACGGGCACGCCTACGCGCCGAGCGGCCTCGATCCGGGTGATCATCTGGCGGTCGTTGCGCAGCAACAACGACAGCGCCTGGGAATCGAGAACCAGGGACCTGGCTGCGGGCTCCTTCATGCGGAGCTGTCGTGCGACGCGTAGGGCGCCGGTGCATCGCCGAACAGTTCGCTCTGCGCGGCCTGGACTTCGGCCTCGCTCAGCGGCTCGTGCTCGGCTTCGTAGGCGGCCACGATCTCGGCGAGGCCATCCATCGCGAGCTGATGCTGGACCGCTGCCGTCACGTACGCGGACACGCCGCGCTTGCCGGTACGTGTGCGCAGAGCACCGAGGAGTTCCGAGGGCATCGAGACGGAGATGTTCTCGGTGCTGCCAGGGCGGGGTGACTTCATGGCTGCAAGTCTAGTACAGAAACTATTACAGCGTCTGGCGTGCTACGCGGCCTGTATCTGGGGCGGGCGTTGATGCCCAGTCTTAGCGCTTCCGGATCTTCTTGTGCTTTGCAGTGAATTCCGTGCTGGGATGGTGATGGGATGCGTCCACGCAATCGCAGGTCAGGGCGGTTGTGGTGGAGTGTCGGTTCTACGTGTAGCAGCAAAACGAGGGGCTTCTGCCACGCCAGGTGGATAGCGCCAAACCAGCGGGTCAGAGCACATGCGGCCCGGACACTCTCGGTAGTGTTCGGGGCCGTTTCTGTGTGTTCCTCGGGCTTGTGGTGACCTGGTGGTGACCCATCTGACGGCTTTTCAGGCGCTCTGACCAGCGACTCACTAACCCCGTTGGCTAACGGTGGCGGGGCCTCGGCGTGTACGGAGCCGGAACCGCTGGGGGCTTCCCTTAGACCCGTTGGACCAGCCGTACAGCCGCGGGAGCAGGGGGAGTCAGCGAAGCCCATACGGGGCCGCAGGGACGGCCGCAGGTGACCTTTCCCGTTCTGGAAAGCCGTAGTCCTTGACCCAGTGGTCACCGCGTCGCCAGCATCGAATGGGACAGACGACATGAGGGGGTAAGGATGCTTCGCAAACTCTCCGGTGCCTCGGACGGCTGCAAGAACGGAACGTGCCCGACGTTATGGGGCACCGAGGACGCAAAGGACTATGTAGTTCAGGGCTACGTCGTCACCGACCCGGCGCGGCTGGCACAGCTCAACCTGCCCGAAGGAGAAACGGCCGTCATGGTTCCCGCTGCTGTCTTGGAGGAGTTCTTCAGTGCTCGGCGGTGAAGAGTTCGGCTGTCTCTTTGAGACGTTCCAGCACACTGCCTTTCGGCTGGAAACCCTCAGCGTCTACGACGTGGAAGAAGAGCGGGAAGAGTTCGAGGCATTCCTAGCCGGTAAGGCAATGCCGCCCGAGTGGAGCGATAACCCTTGGGTGCGATCGATGACAGACCTCGGGAAGTCTGTCTCTCGCGTTCACGTCCTCCGGTCGCCGTTGAGCGACTACCTGCGTTACGAACTTTCTGCCTACTCCGGAAACACCACTGCCGGGGAAAATATCGGAATCATCGACCAGGCGCAACAGAAAGTGACCGGGCTTCCGGATCACGACTTTTGGCTATTCGATGACGCAGAGGTCTACCGGATGCACTACGCCGATTCGGGAAAGTTTGTCGGGGCGGAACTGTTGCCGACTGAGTATCTGCCCGAGTATCGGCAATACCGGGATACTGCACAGACTCACGCCGTGCCGTTCGCCGAATACTGGGGACAGCACCACTGAGCCAGCAGACAGAGCTAGGTACGGCCCTACGGGCACTGAGAACGGCGGCCAGACTTACCGCTGGGACCGTGGCCCGTAGGGCTTCCATGTCTGCCGGAAAACTGTCCAAGATTGAGACCGGAAAAGTTCGCCCATCGGTCACAGACGTAGACCTGATCTTGACTGCCGTTGGCGTATCCGAGGAAGCCAAAGGCAAGTTTCTGGAAGCGGCACGGGCAGAGGCTACCGAGGCCACAGCGTGGCGCGTGCTGCGTCGCATGGGTCCGTGGAAGCACCAGCAAGCCATTAGGGCCATTGAATCCCAGACAGCCACGCTGAGACTTAGCCTCGGGCTTTCGCGCGCCCAGCAGGCTCGGAGGTCTTCGTGATGTAGCTGATCTTGAGTCGTAAGCTCGTTGTCGCCTGCCGGTGTGAGTCCGGTCCGGGTAG
>NZ_JACHJL010000038.1 GCF_014203645.1 Streptomyces zagrosensis
GACGCACCAGCAGGAAAACCTGGCCGCTCGCCTGCACGATCTCATCGAGACCGCAGGTCCACTAGTGGAGAAGATCACTGGCCTGACCTTGCCGGCGGAGCCCGTCTTTCGCATCCTTATCCCCAAGGTGTGGCGTGCGGAGGCCGTCGCGAGCGTGGCTCGGGTGTGTGCTCATGACCTGGCGGAATGCCCACCTGCCGAGGTGTCCCGCCTACGTGCGGCCCCCAAGGTCACCAGGGTGATGATGCGGGCGGCGTGGGTAATGTCGATGGGGCTGACGGTCACCGGGGCGACCGGCAGGAGCGAGACGCTGGTGAGCGCGGAGGCCCTGCGTCACACCGGTCTGCTGGCAGACCCTCAGGTGATGGGGCAGACGGTGGCGCACGAACTGGTGCATCACGCGCAGAACTTGGCCACCGGTGGGGATCGCCGGTGGGTCACGCTACTGCCCCACCTGCACGGCATCGGTGAGCTGGCGCGCGATCACGTCGTCGAAGGCCACGCCCGATGGGCTGACCGCCTCGTCACCGCCGCCTTGTTCGGGGTGCCTGTTGACGATGAGCAGGCGCCGCGTAGCCGCCGCTACCGCAGGCGCGCCAAAATGCCCCTAGTCCCAATGCCGTTCGGTTAGAGGTTTGATCGGCGGTGCAACTTTCGGCGTTTCGGCTGGTGATACGGGTGCAGCCCTTGTAGTGGTTCTCGGGTCCGCCAAGACTCGTGTTCCTCTGCAAGGGCTGCAGTGTCTGATTCTGTCATTACGCATGCTCCCGGCGTGTTCGCCGTGGGGCACCTGGGCGAGTTGACCCAGGTTGTTCCGTTCGATCTCGTCGACGAGGCGCTCGCGTCCGCAGGTGGCCTGCAGCAGCGGGTGCGGCGGCTGCCGTCGCGGGTGGTGGTCTACCTTCTGCTCGCTGGCGCGTTGTTCACCGAGATGGGCTGGACGGGGATCTGGTCCCGGCTGACCGCCTCGCTGTCTGTGCCGCTGCCCATACCGGCGGGTTCATCGATCACCGCTGCGATGCGACGGGTCGGTCCCAAACCGTTGAAAGCGCTGTTCGACCTGGTCAAAGGCCCCGTAGCGGTGACCGCGACACAAGTGGCACGGTTCGCTGGCAGGCTGGTGGTCGCGATCGACGGCACCCAGATCGCGCTGCCGGACACGCCCGCGAACCTGTTGGTGTTCCCCAAGGCGAAGGCCGGACCGAACGGGCCCGCCGGTTACCCGATGCTGCGTCTGGTCACGCTGATGGCCTGCGGGACCCGAACCCTCATGGGCGCCGCCTTCGGCACCGACGCGACCGGCGAGCTGACCTACGCCCGTGAGCTGGTCACCACCGCGGGCACGACCGCAGCACTCCGGCCCGGGATGCTGCTGCTGGGTGACCGGAACTTCTCAGCCACCACGTTCGTGGGCACCGTCGCGTCCACGGGCGCGGACTTCCTCATCCGGGCCAAAACCCACAGCACAGCGCTCAAGCTGCCGACCCTGCGTCGTCTGCCCGACGGCACGTTCCTGTCCCGCATAGGTGAAGTCACCGTCCGTGTCATCGAGGCCACCATCACCCTCACCCCTGCCGACGGCACCAGCAAGCACAGTGCCACCCACCACACCTACCGGCTCGTCACCAGCCTGCTCGACCCCGACGAAGCGCCCGCCACCGCTTTGGTCAGGCTCTACCGAGAACGCTGGGAGATCGAGACCAGCTACTGCGAGCTGAAATCGACCATCCTGGGCGGCAGAGTCCTGCGCGGCCGCCACCCGGCAGCCCTCACCCAGGAAACCTGGGCACTTCTGCTCGCCTACCAGGCACTACGCACCGCGATGAGCGACGCCGTCCTGCACCGGCCCGACATCGACCCCGACCGCGCCGCATTCACCATCGCGCTGAACACGGCACGCGACCAGATCATCAAGGCCGGCGCGGCATCATCCACACCCAAACCGACCTCGTCGGACAGATCGGCACCGCCATACTCAACGGCCTCCTACCCGCCCGCCGAGACCGGTCCCGACCCCGCGTAAAGAAACGAGCGATCAGCTCCAAGTACCGCGCCGTCGGCCGCCACACCGACCACCGAACCCGCAGAACCGCCGTCCACATCAAGATCAACGCATCACCAAGCCCGCCAGACGACTAACCGAACGGCATTGGCCCTAACCCACGGCGCCGCCCCCCTCCACCTCGCCCTCGTCTTCGGCATCGACGAAAAGACCGCCATCCGCTACGCGGACTCCGCACGGGCCCTGCTAGACCAGGCCGCTGAACAGCCACTCCGGTGAAGTCAGCTCGACCAGTACACGCCTTTGATGGGGGGAGCATGCCGTCAGGGCAGAGTCAACAGCCGGGGCAGGTCGCCGGAGACGATGTCAGGGCGAGCGCGGCGATCCGCAGCTCGGACGCCCACGTCTGCTGGTCGAGCCCCAACGTGTACTCCATGCAGCACCCGCATTGCGGGATCAACGATACAAACGATCGCTCCTCAACGGTTTCGACCTCCGTCTCCCACCAGCCATCCGTCACCAGGCCGGCGGGAGCGATCTCCCCATTGATTAGCCTCGCCGCCAGCCGACGCAGAGCGTGGCGCTGTGCCAGGCCAGGATCAGGCAACTCGATTCCGGCCTCGGAGAGTGCTTGCTCGAAGGCATCGCGGATATCGCGGGCATCCGCGTTGCGAGGCAAACCGGCGAGCTCGCACAACGTCGGGGTGTCCAGCCCGGCCGCGAGTGCCTCGGCAACAATCATCGGCAGGTCCTCCGGGCGGATCTCATCCGCCTGATAACGGCAGGCCACCTCACCCAAAGACGTGAGGCCACTCCCTGTTGAGGATTCCGGTTCCGGTGTCGTTCCTGCTGTTCTCATGACTCGTACGATGCCAGCATGTGCCCAAGGAGAGTTGCCCAGCAGGCGGTCCACTCGGCACTCACTCCGCGTGGCTGGACTGGTCAGCGCCGCAGGACCGCCTCGAGCTGGTTGGGCTGCTGTACGGCGGGGCCAGTGTGCTCGTCCAGCACGACGGGGAGCCGTTGCTGGGCCGGGTGCGCGGGATGCGGTCGGGGGCGTCGATCACGTCGATGTCGACGGTGATGGGTCTGACCGCCTCGCTGCTGGAGGAGCTGGATCTGTGTCCGGGTCTGCGGGTGCTGGACGTCGGGACGGGCGCGGGGGTGACCGCCGCGGTGGCCTACCAGGTCTGCGGCGACCAGGGGGTCGTCACCCTCGACCGGTACCGGCGCCTCACCGACGCGGCCGCGGCCCGGCTGGCCGATCTCGGCTTCCGTCCGGAGGTGGTGTGCGGCTCAGGCGAACAGGGCGTTCCGGGGCGGGAGTTCGACCGGATCTTCGTGTCGTACACGGTTGGGAATCACCCGGACTGACTGGTCCGAGCACTACACCCAGGGGCAAGGCTTCCGGCGGCTCGGGGACGAGGAGAAGGGCCTGCTCGTCGAGCACGCGCCGGTGCCCAAGGGCGGACGCGCGCTCGACGTTGGGTGCGGAACGGGCGAGGTGTCCGTGTGCCTTGCCTCGCTCGGGTACACCGTCGACGGAGCGGACTTCGCCGAGGGCGCCCTGGAGCAGGCCCGTACCGACCACCCCGACGCGGAGGTGCGGTGGCTGTGCCTGGACATCGAACGCGACGACCCCGCCCCGCTGGGCAACGACCTTTATGACCTGGTGGTGTTCCGCCTCTCGGTGGCCTTCTTGCACGACCGCACCCGTGTCCTGCACACGCTCGGGCGCCGACTGCGCGAGGGCGGCACCATGCTGGTCATCACCCCGCTGGCCGCGAGCACTTCCGCCGAGAAGCGGCACATCGCACTGGACGAGGATGAGATCAGCGCCCTCACCTGCGGATGGACGAGCGTGCACCGCATCGCCGTCGGCGACTCGGCGGCACTGGTCCTGCGCGGGCCGTGCGCGGAAACGGTCGCCATGGAACGGTCCGTGCCGGCCACCGGCTACGCCGTTGCCGGGCCGCTGGCCGTCGTCACCGACGAGCACGGGCGCGTTCTGCTCGGCTGGTCCAAATGCGGCATGTGGGAAATCCCGGGTGGGAAAATCGAGGGTGCCGAGCCGCTGGACGGAGCCGGGGTGCGCGAGCTCGCCGAGGAGACCGGCCTGCACGCCACCGGCGCCATCGTGGTGACCATCCTCACCGACGCCGCCCAAGGTGTCCCGCGGCTGACCGCCGTGATCCGTATCGCCGGCTTCACCGGCACCCTCACCACCGCGGAGCCGCACAAGTTCACCCGCTGGGAATGGCACGACCTCCACACTCTGGGGTGTCTCGGCCCGATGTTCACCCCGAGCGCCCAGGCACTGGATGCCGTCTGGCCCGGTGTCATCCCCGGCCTGCCGCCGGTCAACGTCTACCCGACCGCCACCGAACTGACGCCGGTGCCCGGGGAACCGGCCGAAGCCGTCCGGCTGCGCCACCGCATGGCAGATGCCGTCATCGCGGGCGGTTGGACGTCCTCCGCCGTGGTCCAAGAGGCGCTGCGCACGGTGCCGAGGCACCGGTTCGCACCGGAGACGGACCTCAAGATCGTTTGCGACGACGACCTGGCCGTCGTCACCCGCCGGGACGAGCACGGCCGGGCGACCAGCTCGGTCAGCGCCGCCTGGCTCCAGGCCGACATGGCCGAGCAACTCCAGCTGACGCCCGGGGGCGGCCGTGCTTGAGGTTGGATCCGGCGGGTACAACGCGGAGCTCTTGGCGCACATCCTGGCAGAGCGCGGCCGGGTGGTGACTGTGGATGTCGACCGGTACGTGGTGCAGCGAACACAACGGCTGTGTGCGGAAGCCGGCAGCGGCCGGGTCACCGCCGTCCTTGGTGACGGCGGACCGGAGAGCCATGACCACCACATCCGTCCCCGGCGAGTTGCCCGGCACCCGAATGAGCGACGAGGCCTACGGCGCTTCGCGGGCCTCGGCCGCTTTGTGGGCCGGGACGTCCGTGCTGATCACTAACCAGCTCGGGCAGGTCCTGGTCCAGCACGTCGACCGCCGCGACACATGCCTCCTGCCTGGCGGTGCCATCGACAGGGCGAGTCCCCCGCCGGCTCGGCCGCCCGTGCGCTCATGGAGGAACTCGAGGGCACCGCCCCCGTCGTCCAGTGCCTGGCCGTCGGCTGGGTCCCCCGGCAGCGTCAGTGCGCCTGCCGCCATGCGGTTTCCGGCGAGATCCTGCACGTTTTCAACGGCGGCACCTGGGACGACGTCCGGATCGGTGAAATCCGGCTACCCCCGGGCGGCATCACCGCGATCGGATTCTTCGAGCCCGCACGACACCCCGACCTGCTCTCCTCGCCCGACGCCCGGCGCGCCCTGTCCGCACTGCGGGCCCGGTCAACGCCGGCGGCACGGTAGTCCTGGAGAACGGCCACCCCATCGCCCCCACGGTCTTGGACCGCGTCGGCGTTCTGCAGACCGCTCGCCCGACCTACCACTACCCCTGGTCGACGCCTTTCTGGTGAAAATTCTCTAGGGATTGACGGGGCTGGGCCACTGCCCAGCCCCGTACTCACGTAGCCTCCCAAAAATGTGCGAGATACCTCTCTACTCCCTCTGGGACCTCAAGCTCAGCCAAGCGCGCTACTTCCCCGCGCCCCGCGCTGTACATTCTCAAATTCCACGTCGTCTGAGCCCGACCCAAATCGATGCGCTCCTCCTCCGGCCCGGCAAATACCCACACCGCAAGCTGTCCGCTAGTCGAGAAAAGCGTCACCTCGCTTTTCTCCTCCCACGCCTGCGAATCGTCAATAGGCGGCTCCCCATCCCAGACCTCCACAGTGAGCGGAGCCCAATGCGTGTGACCGGCACTCTCCACATCAACTCGAAGGCGATGTGCAACCAGAAAAGCTGCGCCTAACTCAGCACGCCCTTCGGGATACACGATGGGCACCTCCCCATCATCATCCTCCTGCAACGAGAACCCGTTGTAGTCCACCAGAATCTCAATAAGTTGCCGGCTAAGCACATTCGCCATCATCATTCCCATCCCCTAAGTAGGACTCCGTTAGGTCTGTCTCGGTCTTGGTGTCGTGTGCGGTCTGTTGGGCAGGGGCTGTTGGCAGGTGGTGCAGATGCCCGTCCAGCACCTCAGGATGTCCTGGAGGGCGTCGAGGGTCTGGTAGAGGGTGAGGTCAGTGTGGGTGCTTTTGGGGCCAGCCGTTGTTCGGTGAGGAATGCGTAGGCGGCGGTCACGAGGGGGATGTGGTGGTGCCAACCGGGCCAGGACCGGCCTTCGAAGTGGTCCAGGCCCAGGCCCAGGGCTGATTCAAAGTCCTGGTGATCGTGTGGTTGTGCAGGTTAGGCGGCCGTGGTCGCGGGGCCGTGTCGGGCGCAACGAAGCTCCGGTTGTCCAAGGTGACCTGTCGGGCAGTGGGTGGCGAGCGCGCCGCAGGATGCCCTGGCCCGGCTGGGTGCGCGGGCGCTCGGGCCGCTCGGTGTGCGCCGGGCCCCGGCCGCTTCCACGATCCGCCGGGTGCTGACGCTGGTGTGCCCCGGCGGCCTGGCCGATCTGCTCGGCCGTCATCCCACGAGTGCCAGGTGTCTGGCGGTGGACGGCGAGAGCGCCAGGGGCTCGCGCATCGATACCACCGCGGCAGCTCATCTACTGTCGGCGGTCCTGCCCGGTGGACATGTCGTGGCCCAGCTGCGGGTGCCGGATAAGACCACTGAGGTCATCGGCTTCACGCCGCTGCTGGCCCCGTTTGATCTCACCGGTGTCACGGTGATCGCCGATGCCCTGCATGCCTGCCGGGAGCACGCGAAGTGGCTGGTGGAGACCAAGAAGGGGCACTATCTGCTGGTCGTGAAGCGTAACCAACCCACCTTGCACACGGCCCTGCGCGCGCTGCCGTGGAAGCAGGTCACCGCCCGCCGCTACGACCGCGGGAGGGGACATGGCCGCCGGAAGACCCGCTCGGTCCGTGCGCTGACCGTCACCGGCCTGGCCCTGGACTTCCCGTACGTTACCCAGACCGCGAAGATTGTGCGTCACCGCGTCGACGTGAGGAGCGGGAAGGCCACCCGCAAGACGGTCTACGTGATCACCGACCTGCCCTCCACCACCGCGTCCCCGCAGCTCATCGCCCAATTCACCCGCTCGCAGTGGAAAATCGAAGCCGTGCACCACGTCCGGGACACCACCTTCGCCGAAGGTGCCTCGAAGATCCGTACCGGCCACGGCCCGGCCAACATGGCCACCCTGCGCAACTTCACGATCAGCACCCTGCGCACCGCAGACCATCACAGCATCACCGCCGGCCTCCGCCACCTCTCCTACAAGCCCCACACCCGCCCACTTGACTTCATCGGACTGCCCTGAACAGCAACACCCTTTACAGAGCAGGATTTTTGAATCAGCCCTGGCCTCTCTGCGTCACTGCGGACTCACGCCGCCCGGTTCACGGACTGCTGCAAGTGACGAAAAAGCGAAAGGCAGGGCGCTGCGTCAGCCATGACAGGTTCGAACCTATCAATTTACAGCCAAAGTTTAATGATTCGCTCTATTTAAAGACATTTGATCATCGTTCAGGATGTTGGAATGCCTCCTACCTCTCTACGTTGCTGAGTGTCGGTAGGGGAATCTCTCCTTCCGCACAAACCGAAGGACGTATGTCATGCGCTTCCTGCGCACCACGACCACTGCCCGGACCTTCCTCATCGCCTCGATCGCCGTAGCGGGGCTCACCGCCACCCCCGCTCTCGCTTCCGCGCAATCGGGTCCGGTCGGCGCCCGGGCCGCCCTCGGCGTCCTCGGCGCTCCGGGTGCCAATGGTGCCAACGGCGTCGGACTCCTCGGTGGGCTCGGCGGGCTGGGCGGCACCGGCGGCGCCGCGGGTGCCAACGGCGACGGCGGCAACGGAGGAGCGGGCGGCAACGCCACCGGCACGGCGAGCGTCGGCGGGGGCGGCGGCGCGGGCGGCGCCGGCGGCGCCAACGGCAACGGCGGGAACGGGGGCGCGGGCGGCGCTGCCGCTCTCGGCGGCAAGGGCGGCGTGGGCGGTGTGGGCGGCGCGGGCAACGCCGGTGCGGGCATCGCCGGCGGCAAGGGCGGCAACGGAGGCGCCTCCAAGGTCGGCGGCGGCTTCAAGGGCGGTACGGGTGGTGCCGGCGGCGCCGCCAGCCCGGTGTGCCCGGGCAAAAACGGCGGCAACGGCACCCCCGCCACGCTCACCGCGGACGGCACCACCGGAGCCACCGGTGCGGCGGGCAAGACCACCCTGCCCTGCTGAACGCACGGGTGAGCACCTCGAAATGCCGTACGGCCACCGCGGCCGATCGCTGACCGCAGAGATGCGGAGCCGAGGCCAGTACGCGTCGCACGCGCACAATCTCGATGCGATCTTGGCCAGACTGACGGCATATCGAAGCTCCGGTACTTCAGGGCGACTTGGGAAGGTCACCCCGGACAACCGGAGCTTCGTTGTGTCCGACACGGCCCCGCGACTACGGCCGCCTGACCTGCACAACCACATGATCACCAGGACTTTGAAGCAGCCCTGACGGCAAAGGCGGGACACCAAACCAAAGCAGCCCAGCCCCCTGAAGACCACTGCTCCGTCACGCTCCCTTCCGGACAGCATCAGGCAGCAGACTCACTCTCACGGCCTTCGTCTTGGTCACGCGCACCTTGGTCGGAGCACATGAGCAGACGAAGGCCGCCCCCGTGTCCGGCGAATCCCCTGGTGGGCGACTCAGTTCGAGACACCGTTCGAGGCCGGAAGAAAAAGAATGAGCTTAGCTCAAGCAAACCGCCGCAATGCCAGTTCCGATGCGAACTCCTCCCAGGCTCGGGCACATTGAGTAGCCGCGGCAGATACCATCTCCGTGCGGTGCGCCGGAATGGCCTGGGTGATTCCGCTCCAGCACTTAGCACCCATCAACTGCATATCGAGCATCCGCAGCAGCAGGCGCCCCATCTCCGTATGTCTCAGCGAGGGGTCCTTGCACAGATTCCGGAAGAGCACGTCCAAATTCACCTGGGTCAACTCTTCGGCCGCACTTTCTGGGGTGGGCGCGGACGAGCCGTCCGCCAGCTGCGACCGCGACTGTTCGTGGGGTCGCACCTGGCCCCGCCCTTCCGGCCGATCCTGCGCCACACCCGTCAGTCGTGCCTGCTTGCCGGGCTTCGACGACCGGCGCGTGGCAGGCACCGGGTCCTCCCCCCGTTGCAGCCGCTCACGCACATCCCGCACGGTCCCCGGTGAGATCCCGGCCTTCTTGGCTATCTCCCGCAGTGGCGCGTCGGGCGATTCGGTGATCAGACTCCCCGCCATCCTGCGTCCTTCCTCTGTGCTCAGCGGACGAACCTTGCCGTCCCGTCCGATACGAGCGGCGGGTGCGGGACTCTCCGCCCCCTCGCTGCGCCGTAACGCACCGACGGTTGTGGCCGACAGGCCGGTCGCCGAAGCGATGGCGCGGTCTGCCCACTCAGGGTGAGTGAGGACGATGCGCGCGGCAGCAGCCGTCCGCTCCGTCAGCGTCAGCGGCAGTCCGTGCCCGGCGTTCGACTCCACAGCCAGCACGAAGGCATCGGCCTCGGAGCCCTCGAAGAAGCGAACCGCGATCTCCGAATGGCCCCGTATCTGCGCCGCCCTGAGGCGATGCATTCCGTCGATGACCCGCATCGTCGAACGGCGCACGATGATAGGCGGAAACTCCGTTTCCGAAGCCGAGAGGGCGCGGGCGTGTTCCAAGTTCTCACCCGCCAGCCGTGGTGAATCGGCGGGTAGCAGCAGCGCGATCGGCACAGTGGCCGCCGGGGAAGACTCCG
This sequence comes from Streptomyces zagrosensis, assembly GCF_014203645.1. Taxonomy (GTDB): domain Bacteria; phylum Actinomycetota; class Actinomycetes; order Streptomycetales; family Streptomycetaceae; genus Streptomyces; species Streptomyces zagrosensis. The sequence continues at coordinate 9,785 of NZ_JACHJL010000038.1, forward strand.
GATGCCGCGACGGACCTGTGTACGCCCCACACGCCATACGGATGGCCTCAGAGTGCAGCGACTCAATATTCATTGCACTCATTGCCAGATACCCCTATACACGATGGAGTTGCATTCTTTCTGGCCGAGTCCTTCTTGGCCGGGTTCACTCGGTCCCATGAACCCCTGCTCCCCCCTTGCGAGTTGCGGGTCCCGCATGCTGCATGAGAGCTTGCATTGCCGATTCTCGTCCAGCCCCCAATCGCAGCCAGCCCCACCGCCCACCGCGGCGCGGATCTTCTGTGCGGCATTCAGCTCAGCCTTGCTCCGGAGGGAGAGGGACGGGCACATCGTTACGCTAAGGCGCTGGCGCACGTCACGCAGTAAGGCGTGGGGCTTCTCTACGAGCAGAGTGCTCGCATACCTGCGCCTCTCCACCCTGTCGGCCGGTCGGACCTTGTCGTCCCACCCAATCCGCCTGGGCAACTGGGGGACTTCCTCAGTTGCTGACCGCTGGCAGATTGCAGCGACGATCTTGGCCATCAGGCTGGTCGCTGCGGCAATCGCGCGATCAAACCGCTCTGGATGCGGCTTGACGATGCGTTCTGTCGCCGCTGCGCGCTCGGGCAGGGGCAGCGGTAAGCCATGTTGCGCATTGGATTCCATAGCAAACACAAACGCGTCCTTCTCTCTGCCATCGAAGAACTTGACATCGATTGCACCCCACCTCTGTGAATTCACGGAATTCAGTCGATGCACTTCATCGGCGATAATTGGCATCGACGAGCAGTACACAATGATCGAGGGAGCTTCATGTCCAGACTGGGCAAGCGTGCGCGCATTCTCTGTGTTTTCCCCAGCCAGTCGTGGCAAGTCCGTCGTAATCAACGAAGCGACGGATACACTGTCTATTATCTGACCGAATAAACCATTCACGCGCAACGGCCTTCCGACTCCATTTACCCTCCCTATGACGTAAAGGCTTGCATGGGTTTACTCAGCCCTAGGAGCCTGGGCATTGGCTACAAGTAAGGTCATCCGGCGGCGTCGCAACGCCAAACCCAATCTCAAGATGAGCGCACCGAAAGAGAGAAGCGGAGCAGATGGCTGGCCATGACGCCCAGGGCGGCTGCGCGGCTGGTGTATGAAAGCGTCATGCTGCACCCAGGGTTCGGCCTGACGGCGAGGACGGAAGCCCGGTGCGCTGCCCTCAACGAATCGGGTCGCGATGTACCCGGCGTCCCCGCGCAGCACAGCCGGTATACACCGCCGACGACCCGTCTCGTGGGGCAGCCCACCATGATCGGCAGCAGCACAGTCCGCACCTCGACCAGGGCGTTCTCCCTCTACAGGCATGAAAGGTGCTGCAGGAGAAGGGAGTTGACAGGCATCCACCTCGCGCGACAAGGCTCCCCTTCGCTACCACCCGCACGGTGCTTCTGTGCTGCGCCCGCCAACACGTCGGGCATGCGCGGTACCCCTCTCCGTACCCCGAGCGCTGGGTGACACTCAGCGCAGATCTGGCTCCGAGCAAGGAAGACTCACCGTAAGACGAGGCATTTCGGCACCAGCGACGCGTTCACTGCAAGGTGCTCGATGAGCCGCAGCGCAGTTTGGCCGCCCCAGTCCCATCGCCGTCAACAGTGCATCGTGTGCTGACACGTCGGTGCTCCCGCGCCCCGTGCGCGGTGTGGCAACGAGTGCAATACACGGGGTCGTGCGTAGACAGCCCCAGACGCTACAGAGCGGACGATATACCGTCAAGTCGTCCGCCCAGACGGACAGTTCGGAATTGTGTCAGGCGCTACGGCCGCTCTACGGCAGTGGTCGCCGCGTCCGCATGCTGCTGATTAGTTACTCCCATTACGAACAACCGTCCCTCGCAATGATCTCTTGGAGCATGATGCGCCGGACCCCGCGCACACCTACTCGACGACGACCCTGGCTGTCCCTCGCCCACAAGGCGGGGCTCGCCGGCCTGGCGGGAACCACGGTCGAGTGGTATGACTTCTTCGTCTTCTCCACCGCAGCCAGCCTGGTCTTCCCAGAGTTGTTCTTTCCCGAAGCGCAGCAGGCCACCGGTCTGCTGGCATCGTTCGCGACGTTCTGGGTTGGCTTTCTAGGCCGTCCTGTCGGTGCAGCGCTATTCGGCCATTTCGGGGACCGGCTCGGACGAAAACGCAGTCTGATGGCGACACTTGTGCTGATGGGGGCGGCTACCACAGGCATCGGACTGCTGCCTCGTTACGAGGAGGCGGGGATCACCGCTCCGGTGCTGCTGTGCGCTCTGCGGCTCGTCCAGGGGGTAGCAGTCGGCGGCGAGTGGGGCGGCGCGGTGCTGCTGGCCGGTGAGCATGCGCCGCAGGGACGCCGGGTGATCCTGACGGCTATGGTGCAGCAAGGGGCCCCGCTGGCCTCAATCCTGGCCAGCGCGGTCTTCCTCCCGTTCTCACGACTGGGCGACGGCGAATTCCTGGCCTGGGGCTGGCGGGTCCCCTTCCTGCTCTCTACCGCCCTCATGGCCGTCGGCTTGGTCATACGGCTGAAGGTGCCCGAATCTCCGGAGTTCGAGAGACTGTCGGCGCAGCGGCGGGTGGCACCCGCCCCGGTGCGCGACACCTTACAGCGGCACTTCCCGAAGATGGCGGTGTGCGTCGGGGCCTGCGCCGTTCCGGTTGCCGGGACGTATCTGGCTGGCACCTTCGTGCTGTCCTGGGCGACCGTGCACATCGGCTTTCCCCGGGAGAAAGTGCTGGGCGTGGTGCTATGCGCGGCTGTCGCCCGGTTCCTGGTCCAGCCCGTCGCTGCAATAGCCGCCCAACGCTTGGGGGTTGCACGCATCTGTGCCCTGGGGCTGGCTCTGTACTTGCTCGGGGTTCCGCTCGCTGTCCTAGCCTTGGGGAGCGGTTCACTGGTCTGGATCGCGCTGGGAGTATGCGGGTTGGAGTCCGCCAGCGCTGTCGTCTACGCGGTGGTCGCCGCCCTGCTCGTCGATGCCTTTCCGGTCCAGGTACGCTACACCGCGATCTCTTTAGCCCAGCAGTTGGCCGGTGTGGTGTTCGGGGGCACTGCGCCGGCCCTGGCCCAGGCTCTGGTCGCGGCGGGGCACGGCTCGCTATGGCTGGTGGCGCTCTACCAAGCGTTCCTGGCCGTCCTATCAGCCTCCTGCCTCCTGGCTCTGACGTCCGTCCGCCCCGCTGCCGCGGCGGCAGCACGCCCCCGCCGGGAGGTGACCAATGCGCCAGAGTAGTTTCCTTGGGGCAACGTCATTGGCCAGACTTAGCCTTGATCCATCGGCCGGTTGTGAAGCCGATTTTTGAGGTTCGGTGAGCCGAGTGTGGTGCTGCCAACTGGATGCAGGCATGGGGGGTGTCTACCAGCCTGCCCGGCTTTCCCACGGTTTCATCTCCGGTTGGCCCAGTTGGGCGGAGTGGACAGCAAGGTCAGGCCGGTTCGGGCGGTGCGTGGACGGTGTCGAACAGGTTTTCCAGGCGTGTTGCCAGGGCCATCACCGGGGCAAGTGCAGAGTGAGCCGCCGGGCGGCACGCGCGATCCGGGCGGGGACGTTGACCAGGCGGGAGCGAGGGTGACATTACTGGCCTTGGCGTGGAAGGCCGAGGCCAGGGCGCCGGTGGCCCGTAACAGGTTGTATGTCATGTCCACAGGGTGAGCCAGGCAGAGTTGGGGTGGAAGTGGGCGGAAGGCAAGTGGGCGAAAGCTTCGACTTTGCTGTCCTCGATGACCTGTTCGACGACAGCGTGGTGGCGGTGTTCACGCTCGGTCTGGAACGTGGGGGCGGGGTTGTCGGTGAAGAAGGGGTGGTAGCGCCAGACGGGGAACAGCTCGCCCTGTTCGCCGATAGTGGCGGGTTTCGCCAAGTCGCGGACGCGGCGCACAACGAGACTTTCTTCTTCCGGTTGTCCGCCTGGTCGCTCCTCTCCGGGATGACGGCGCCACCAGGCGGGGCCAGGTATAGGCCAATGACATCGGTGGCCTTCTCCGCGAACGCCGAGTCTGTCGAGATCTTGAAGGTGCCCGAGCGGTGCGGCTTCAGATTCCCCTTACGCCAGATGCGGGCAACGTAATGCCAGCACACCGCGACACCCTCACGCCGCTTCAAGTGATCGGCCAAAGTTCGCATCGACCAGTGCGACAGCCCCGAATCGGCCGGCGAATACATCCTCGTCAGCGCAATCACCCGGCCCCATGCCCGAGGCGGCACCTGGTCAGGTGGCCCGCCGTAACGCTTCCAAACCGGCCAAAACCCGCTCGGCATAGCGGGCCTTGCAGCGGCCGACCGTCAGCGATGCCACACTGGCGAGCTCGGCATGTCCTTGCGCCGGCGTCCCTCAGCCAACCACAACACGATCCGTGCGCGAAGCGCCACGATGGCCGGGTCATCTCAGCAACTCCCGCAATTCAATCATCTGTTCAGAGGTGAGATCCGTACCAGACTCAACGATCACAGACCGCCTCCGGTACCACAAACAGAATCACGAGACACTAGACTTCCTTCCTCTTGGCAGACGCCGGGTTGGCTCCTGCCTTCGTTGGGAGACATCTGCCGGGAAGGGCGAGAGATGCGCAGTAACGAATCGGCACGCGGCAAGGAAGACCGTCCGCTGCTCCTGCAACTTGAGCAGCGTCTCAACAAGTTGATCGAGATGATTTATCCCGAGGAGCGCACCCGTCCCGGTTACGCGCGGCTCGCCAAGGAAATCCGTGAGACGACCGGAGGCACCATCTCCGCCACCTATCTTTGGGAACTGGCCACCGGAAAGAAACGCAACCTCACGCTGGAACAGCTGGACACTCTGGCGCAGTTCTTCGGGGTACCACCCGAATATTTCCTCAACGACGAGGTGTCGGAACGGGTCAATGCCCAGCTAATGCTGGCAACCGCACTGCGCGACATCAAGATCCGCAGTCTGGCGCTGCGCGCCGAGGGACTCTCACCTGCCAGCCTGGACGCCCTACTCACTATGGTCGACGAGGCCCGCAAACTGCAGAACCTCTCGGCGACAAACCATCCAAGTCTCCCCGCAGCCGACTCCCATGACTGAGGAAGCGTTCCCCTCGGTATACCCGGGTGAGATTGGGTCCATTGTTATGTCACTGGCGTTCCGGATCGCACGTGTCCCGAAAGCGACCGATCTTCAGCAGGGCTATTGGGAGACGTATGCCGAAAAAATACGCTCAATTACATCAGCGTTGCCAGCCGGTCCTGGACCAACTCAGTGTGCCGAATCCCTTCACCATCGATGCTTTGTGCCAGGAGCTGTCCGTCCAGCGAAGACGTCCGTTGCATCTGCATCCGCTGCCACAACAGGACATCCGGAACGACATCTGCGGCATGTGGCTCGCCACCGAGACCGACGACCACATCTTTTTCGAACAGCGCACCAGCCGAGTACACCAAGAGCACATCGTGCTGCATGAGATCGGGCACATGCTGTTTGACCATTGGGGCACGGACCTAGGCCACAGCGGGGTGCCTCAAACCCTTCTCCCCGATCTGAGCCCGCAGTTGGTGCAACGGCTGCTCGGCCGCGCCAGCTACACCAACCGCCAGGAACAGGAGGCGGAGATGCTTGCCAGTCTGCTGCGTCTCCGCGCTTCACAGTCCGCCACCAGATCTCCACACGGCGTGCTGGGCCGACTGGAAGCCGCGCTGGGGACGCGTGCCGCGGATGAACGCTGAACCCTCCAACGTTCTGCACTGGTTCGACTACATCTGCGTGGGCTGCCTGTGGTTGGCTCTGGCACTACGTGCCCCTGCCGGCCTGCGCACTCCTGAGCAGCGCGGATTGTGGTTGGCTGTGGCCACCGCTGCAGTGGCCATGACGCTCACGCTCCCCGCCGCGACCCAGTTCGCCCTCCAGACCGCCGGGGGGGTCCACACCATCGCCCTGGCACGAAACCTGATTGGAGTACTCTCGTCGGGCGCAGTCCTGTACTTCGTCTCGGCGGCCATTGACGACCGCCGATTACGTCTGGGCGTGTACTACGTGACGGGCCTGGCCATGGTATCCCTACTGGCCCTGGATGCCCTGGCTCCACCGCACCGGGAACACGCCATAACGGGCCACGGAGCGCCGATTCCCTCCACTGCCTATTGGCTCGTCTTGACTACGGTTCATCTCGCTGCGGACATCTTTTGCATCTCCCTATGCCATCAGTACAGCAGACGCACGGCCAACCCCGTCCTCAAGGCAAGCTTACGGATGTTCGGAATCGGCACCGCGTTCTCCTGCTTATTCTGGCTCTGCCAGCTCATCAGCCTGCTGTTTCACACCGATCGGCTGCTGCCGTACCTCCCGTACGTCATGGACTTGCACGGGCTGCTACGTGCGATCGCCCTCCTGGCGCCCTCGCTGTGGGCCGTGCAGGGCGCCGTCGTAGAGATCTGCACTATCTGGCACTTGTGGCCGCTGTGGCGCGACCTGGTACAGGCCGTGCCGCACGTCGCTTTCCTCAAACCCCGCCACCGACTGCTCGAGATCGTGTGGCCGCAGGCATCCTGGCGGCTGCTGGCCTACCGCAAAATAATTGAGACCCGGGATGCCATCCTCGTCCTCAACGACTATGTGGCCGTCGGTACCTGGGCTCGCGCGCGCCGCCATGTGGCCGCTGTGAGTGTCGCTCACGCCAAAGTCGACGCGACGGTGCTCGCGTGTGTGATGACGGGGGCACGCAGCGCCAAGCTCGCTGGCTTGCCTCACCAGCAGTCCGCCGGCGGTCTCGTCAACTTCGACAAAGGCGATCTCGATAGCGAGATGGCCTTCCTCCTCGACGTGGCGCGAGCTTACGTCTCGACCCCAGCCCGGGACTTCAGAATTCATCCGAATACATCCGATAGGAAGTAAGTAGGGTGTGGCTCTCGGCTCACACAAGCGGATGCTGTTGGTGATGTTCGCCTGCCCAACTGCCGGGCAGGAGCTCGGTGTTCTGGCAGAGCCGCTGGAACGAGGTGAGCGGCCGTGGGGGCCTGGGGGCCGTGCCGGGAGGGAAGTAAGTATTCGCTGAGGCAGATGATGTTGGCGCCTGCGGCTGTGAGGACGTGCTGGACATGCGTCTTTGCCAGTCCGCAGTAGCGGCAGCGGCGCAGGCCGTGGGCGTATCCGGTCTCGGAGACGGTGGCCTCGCAGCCCCCGCGCTACGCGTAGTGAGTCCTTCAGGCGGGGGTTTCCTGCAGGGTGCGGGCACGGTCCTGGAACTCCTGCAGTGGACGCGGCATCAAGAGCAGGTGGCCGGCCCCGGCCGCCGGTGTTGCCTGTATGAGGACCGGTCCGGGCAAGCCCGGCAGGCGGCGCGCGGAAGGGCATCGAGTAGCGCAACTCGCCGATAGTTTGAGTGGGTCGAGATCTCTTCGCGAGCAATGCTCGTCTCGGCAGTGACGTCGGCGAAGACTGTAGGACGAATGTAGGGGCCCTTGTTTCATCCTCCAGAGGCTTCAGATCCACCCGCGAAGAGACGGGCGCCCCTGCCACGCCACGACGGATATAGTCGCGGATTTCCTCTCGCTGGGCGCTCCTACCACAGGGTCCAAGCGGCATTCGGGATCGGCCGGGTCACCGGGAACATAGGAAGCAATCTCCTCGACGACGGTCCGAACCGCCTCTTCATGGTCATCGGCATGCACCAATGTGCGCGTCAACGTGTTGCAGCACTGTTTTGCGTTGCGCATGACATCAGCGACATCGGCGCGGACAGTCTGTGCGAGGTCTGCTCCGGGAAGATTGACGCTGGCGGACTTGCTACCAAGTTCTAGGGCTACACGCTTAACATCAGCACCGGCAAGTGACCCGATACGCTTGCCGACGGGCGTGGAACCCGTGAACGAGATCGGTCCCAGGGTGGCGTACCAGTGCCTCCCCAGCTTCTGTTCCCCTGCCGGTCTCGGGCTTCGGCGAACTCCCGGAGGCCGGCGGCTTTGTGGACGTTGAGGTCGTCCCAGATGAGCACGATCGGGCCGCCGAGCTGTTGTTGGGCGGCGGTCAGCAGGCCCCGGTAGTCGCGCCAGGAGAAGCTCTTACGTCCGTTGCTTGGCCGTCGTCCCTGCGCGGCCGTTAGATCAGCCGGGACCTGTGGCCGGGTTTGTAGCAGGTCAGCGCCGCGATGGGTACCCGTCTGCGGGAACGGCCGCGGACGCGCACCACCGGGGTCCGGCCGCACTGCGACCAGGTCTTCGCCTGCGGCGGCGTCATGGAGAATCCGGCTTCGTCCTTGAAGACGAGCCCTGCTCCACTCACCGCCGCGAGTCTTCCGCGCAGGGCCAAACCTCCTCGACCCACCCGGCCACCGCCTCGTCGTCCCGCTCTATCGCCCGTCGGGCCGGGACCTGGTAGGACCACCCATTGCGCACCAGGAGCTTGCGCACGCCCCTGACGGTGTAGGTCAGGTGGAAGCGTTGGCCGATCACCGTCTCGATCCGCGCGAGCATCCATCGTTGGTCCTCCCAGCCGTGTGCGGCCGGCCCCTTGGCCAGCTCCGCCTCCAACTGGGCGAACTGCTTCGCACTCAGCCTCGGCAGCGACGCAGGTCCCTGTGATCGCAGAGCCTGTGGGCCGCCCTCGTCCCACATCTGCCACCACCGCTGCACCGAGCGGACACTAACCCACAGGACCTTCGCGATTACCGAGCTCGTCTCACCCCGGGCGAACCTCTCGGCCACCTTGAGCCGTAACTCCTCGCGGAACTGCTGCCGTTCGACGGCCAGCCCGCCTCCTTGTGAAAACCGCATGCATCGGTGGTACCGCACGGACGACGAACCGTCAGCCCCTGCGACTCCACGAGGTCAACTTTAGTAACTCGTTGGCGCTGCTCGGCCGGAGCTCGGGGGGGTGCGGCCGGTCGAGCACACTCGCTGCGCGGCCAGCCCTGCCGTGGGCTCGTCAAGATATGCGAGCCCTGTCTACGTTGGTCCGTGATGGGCGGCTCAGTTCCCCGCCAACGACGAAGGCAAGTGTTCCGGCAGGGGCCGCCAATCTAACGGATTCGAGAACTCTGCAAGCCAATGGAACGCCACGCCGCCGGCATCGAAAGCCCCGGCGACGAGCACGGTTGCCGCTGGGGCTCTATCCAGGCCCAGCCTCTTCCTGGGGCCCTGGCCGCTCATAGGTTCAAATTCCGCCGCGGGCCCTGCGGAACGGGCCTGTCCGGTAGCCCGCTACAGGCGCGGGGTGCGCGCCTCGATCCGGTAGTCGAAGGCGGCACCACCGACTCCGACCGCGGTCACCCCGCCGTCGACGGTGAGGACGGCCCCGTTGACGTAGGACGCGGCGGGCGACAGCAGCCAGTCGATCGCCTCGGCGACCTCCTCCGGATCACCTGGCCGCCCGGCGGGAGTCAGCCGGGTCGCCTCCCCGTACGCCGCCTCGGCGCCGCCCGCCAGCCCTGCCTCCGCCGCGAACCGCGCCATCCGCTGGTCGGCCATCTCCGTACGCACCCAGCCCGGGCACACCGCGTTGGCCCGCAGTCCCTGCGACCCATAGTCGACGACGAGGGAGCGGCAGAGGTGGAGCAAACCCGCCTTGGACGTCGCATAGGCGGCATTGCCGACGCTGTTGCGGAGCGCGGCGACCGAGGCGACCGCGACCACCGCGCCGCGGGCCGCCAGCAGATGCGGCAGCGCGGCACGCAACATCAGGAACGGGCCGGTGAGGTTGATCCGAATTAGCTCTTCCCAGTCCTCGACCGCGGTGTCGCCGACCGAGCCGCCCCGCCCGATTCCGGCGTTGAGCACCACACCGTCGAGTCTCCCGTAGGCCGTCACCGTCGTCTCGACGAGCTCGCGCACGGCCTCGGGGTCGGCGGCGTCGGAAGGGTGGGCCAGCGCTCCAGTCTCCTTGGCCACCCGGCGCAGTGGCTCGGGCCGCCGCCCGGAGATCACGACCTGGTGCCCGGCGGTGCGCAGCAGCCGGACTGTGGCGGCCCCGATTCCCGATCCCCCGCCCGTCACCAGGACAACACGCTGTTCCGACATGGTCGTTCGCCTCCAAAGATCGGCTTCCGGTTCCCCACACGGCGAGCATACGAAGTGCCGCCAACGCCAGGCCGATCGGGTACCGCTGCCGTCGGCACCGCAGCTGGGTGCGAGGCAAGAAACGAACGCGGCGAAAGGCAGCGGTGAACAAAGCATCGATTAATCGGTGGAACGGTGTGATGGCAGAAGCACGCCGCATCCAGACGGTTCTGCTCCTGGACCCGGCACTCAGCGCTGGTGGCCAACCAGTCCGTGCCGACCGCGTCAGCTCAGCTCGTGCTGTTTCCGGTGCTTCTTCACCCAGCCCCGGAGTATCTCCGGGTTCGACTCAAGCTCGCGAGCTGTCTCGGATATGGCCCTGCTGAACCGGAGCGCGATCTGTCAACGGCCTCTTGATCGTCCCGCTGGCGGCAGGCTTGCAGACCGGGAACGGTCGTGATGTGGGCGCGTAACCACTGGGCGTGCTCCATGGTCTCGCGATCGTGGCAGATGCTGCCCAGGTAGACCGGTCGCATGGTCACCCCACGCTTCAGCAGCCGGGCGTTGAGCGGGCGTGAGGCCTGCCTGTTGCCGAGCCGGGGTTTGTGCGGTGAGCGGTGTGCATCTCTTGCTGAGAGCGGCAGTTGTTGGCTGACGTGGCGAGTGGCATCGAGGCCGGGGAGGCCGTGGTGAGTGGGGGCGCCGTGGATGCCGGGCTGGTTGCCGGGCTGGTGGCCCGGGTCTAGGCCGGTGGGGTGGAGCTCACCGTGGAGGGTGGCTTGCTGCAGCAGTTGACGAAGCAGGTGCTGAAGTTCGCGCTGGAGGACGAGCTCATTGATCATCTGGGCCGCGAGCCCGGTGGGCGGGCCGAGGGTGGCCGAGAGAACTACCGCAACGGGCACCGGTCCAAGACGGTGATCAGCGAGTCGGGAACGGTCGAGGTCGCGGTGCCGCGGGACAGGGCCGGGTCGTTCCAGCCGTAACTGGTCAAGAAGCGCCAGCGGCGTCTGGGCGGCGTGGACGAGATGGCCCTGTCGCTGTCGGCGAAAGGACTCGTGCACGGGGAGATCTCCGCTTTTCTTGCCGAGGTGTACGGCGCGAAGGTCTTCAAGACCACGATCTGCACGATCACCTGCAGTGTTATGGCCAGCATGACCGAATGGTAGAACCGTCCGCTGGAAGCATCTACTCGGTCGTCTTCATCGACTGCGTGAAGGTGAAGGTCAGAAACAGGCAGGTCGCCAACCGGCCCGTCTACATGGCTGTGGCGGTCACCGCCGAGGGGCACCGGGATATTTCCGGGCCTGTAGATCGGTGACGGCGGGGAGGGCGCGAAGTACTGGCTCCAGGTACCAATCGAGATCAAGAACCGCGGTGCGGCCGATGTCCTGATGCTGTTTTGTGACGGCCTGACCGGTCTCCCGGACGCCGAGAACGCCGTCTGGCCTGCGGCGATCGTCCAGACCTGCGTCGTTCACCTGCTGAGGAACGGCTTCCGTTACGCGGCCCGGCAGGACTGGGAAAAGATCGCGAAGACACTCAGGCCCGCCTGCACCCCGCCGACCGAGAAGCCGCCCTGGAGCGGTTCGTGGAGTTCACCGACGCCTGGGCCAGAGGTATCCGGCGATCGTCCGGCTCTGGGCGGCGGCCCGGGCGGAGTTCGTGCCCTTCCGTCATCCGCCGTCGAGGTCCGGAAGATCGTTTGCACCACGAACGCGATCGAAAGAATCAACGCGCGCATCCGCAAGGCCGTCCGGGCCCGGGGACACTTCCCCACCAGCCAGGCCGCCCTCAAATGCTTCTGCCTGGCCGTCATGAGCCTGGACCCGACCAGTACCGGACGTAAACGCTGGACCATGCGCTGGAAGACCGCGCTCCAAGCCTTCGACATCGCCTTCGACGGCCGACTCACCACCGGACGCCACTGAACAAAACTAACCGAGTTCCACCATTCATCACACAAACCCAGCCTGGGAGGAACTGCACGGCCTCCTGCGTAGGCAGCTCATCGCGGGAGAACTCGACGATGAGATCCGCCACTGCGGCCTTCACTGACTCGACTCGCCATTGATACTCGATCAGCTCCTTTTGTTGCCGTGCGAGGAGGATGTCCATCGACAGCCTCTGGCTGACGGGTTACACCAAGGCACCGTCCCGTAATCGGCGGTCCGCACGCAGACAGTGGACGCCTCCGGACGGCTCGACGTTTTGGTCAACAACGTCGGTGTCGCGGCCCGCCCGGAAGCGCCGTCGAGATGTGGACCTCGAGGCGTAGACCATTGTCTGCGCCTCAATCTGACTCGACGGCGCTGATCCCCCTTGCCGCCGCCCCCCGCATGTGCGCCGTCGGCGGCGGGTCGAGCGTCAATAGGTCCTCGGTGGTCGGCCTCGTCGGCGGCCACCCGGGCGTTGCGTACCCCCTGGCCAAGGCCGCGATCATCGGCCTCACCAAGACCACGGCCGCGCACCGCGGGCACGAGGGAATCCGCGTCAACGCCCCCGCCCCCGGTTACGTTTACACCCCGGTGGTCCACCCCCAGGGCTTCGACGACGCCGCCCGCGAACAGCGCAGACTCACGGCCCCGCTGGCGACCGAGGGCACCGGCTGGGACGCCGATGACGCCGTCCTGTTCCTCGCGGGCCCCAGGTCGGCTGGATCACCGGGATTATCCTTCCCGCCGACGCCGGGCTCACCGCGACACTCAGCGCCGGCAACACCCCGTCAGTGACCTCCGCCTCTCGCCCCGTGCCATGACGTCGCGCAGATTCTGCCCCGCGGCGGCGATAACCGCGGTGGCGACTGCGGGCATGGTCGGGAAGTGGAAGTGCAGCGCTGCGCCGGTCACGCCGGCTGATGGCGACGAGCAAGACGAGACCGTACCCCTCTTTGCTGAGGTCTCCGGCCGCAGTGGCGACCAGCGCGTTGCCGGTCCGTAGGGCACTTCCCTTTAAGGCTCAAACACAGGTGGAGCAGGCTGTGTGCGGTTCCGCATCGCCTATCTCAGCCGCCTCAGCCGGGTGGCAGCCTCTTGCCTGCGGGCCGGCGGCACGTGCTCCGCGCACTCAGCCGCGTAGATGCCGATGAGGTCGTGGAAGCGGTATGTGGGGCCAGGGCCCTCCTCCAGCAGGTGATGGGCAGCCAGGAGCGCGAGCAGCCGACGGGCGGTCTCGTGGTCCGTGCCCGCGAGCGTCGCGGCGCTCTCCACCGTCAACGGACCGGTGTGCAGGCCGAGATAGCGGAACATCCGTGCCGCGTCCGTCGGCAGTGAGCGATACGACCCCTCGAAGACGCTGGGCATGCTAGCCACCGCGTCGTCCTTCACCGTAAGCCATTCGAGCCGGCTGTGTGCGGCCGCATACTGCTCGACTAAGGCACTCAGCGGGACGTCCGGATGGGTCGCGAGGCTTTGGGCGACGATGCGCAGCGCCAACGGCAGCCCTCCGCACAGCGACATCAGGCGCTCGGTGATCGGGCCCGGCCCTTCAAGCCGTCCGCCGCTGAGCCGGACCAGCAGACGCGCTCCTTCCTCGTCCGTCAGCGGCCCGATCGTGACCAGGCGCGCGCCGTCTCGCGCCGCGAGCCCGGTCATGCGCTGCCGGCTCGTCACCAGGACGGCGGACGAGCCCCGGGGTATGAGCGGGCGCAGCTGATCGGCATGGTGTGCGCCGTCGAAGACAAGCAGCATCCTCTGGCCGTGCAGCAGGCTGCGGTACAGGGACGCGCGGGCGGCCTCTCCTGGGGGCATCCGCGAGCAGTCGACGCCAAGGCTGCCCAGGAGCTGGCCCAGGGCGTCGACGGCACTGACCGGCCGCGCCAGCACTCCGGTGCCGCGCAGGTCCACGTACAACTGGCCGTCGGGGAAGCGGTCGGTGAGCCGATGCGCGAGTTCCAGGACGAACGCCGACTTGCCAGCGCCTGCCGGGCCGTCGACCACCGCGACCGGTGTCGCGGCGTCGCCCCGCGCACGCTCGCTGTTCACCCACTCCTCGAGGTGTCCGAGCTCCTTGACGCGTCCCACGAAATCGCGTGTTAGAGGCGGGAGTTGGGCAGGTCTAAGCGTGTCGTGCACCGCACTCTGCCGAGCTGCGATCAGCGTGGACACGGGGTCCTTGCCAGACAGTATTTGCTCGTGGAGGGTGCGCAGCTCGGCGCCGGGCCCCACGCCGAGTTCCCTGGCCAGCAGTTCGCGGGTCTCCTCGTACATCCGCAGCGCGTCGGCCCGGCGCCCGCTGCGGTACAGCGCCAGGATCAGCAACCAGCGCAGCTTCTCCCGCAGCGGCTCGTCCGCCACCGTCGCCGGGAGTTCGGTGACCAGTTCGGCGTGCCGGCCGGCCGCCAGCATGCCGACGGCCCACTCCTCCACGGCGGTAAGGCGTAGATCCCGCAGCCGGTCGCGCTCCATCGCGGCGAAGGGCCCGGGAACCCTGGAGAAAGCCTCGCCGTGCCAGTGCGACAGGGCCTGTTCGTACAGCCGCAAGGTCGCGTTCACATCGCCCTCGCTCCGCGATCTGCGTGCGTCGCCCAGACCCCGGGCGAAGAGTAGGGCGTCCACGGCCTCGGGGGCGACGCGCAGGCAGTACCCTCCGGCCTCGGAGGTGAGCACCACACCGGCCGCCCGGCCCCGGCGCTCGGGCTCGATGACCCGGCGCAGCCCGGCGATGTACGTGTGCACGCCGTTTACGGCGGTCTGCGGTACGTCGCTGCCCCACATGGCGTCCACGATGTTCTCGACCCCCATGACGTCGCCGACGCGGCTCGCGAGTAGGGCGAGGGCGGCCCGCTGCTTGGGCGGGCCGAGGGCCACCTCCACGCCATCACGCCAGGCGCGAACCGGCCCCAGGAGCTGTATGCGCAGAAGTGCTTCCGTGGTCGCCATGGGGGCTCCACCTTTCGAAGAGACGTTTCCCTCCGCACGTAGGCCGCATCGACGGACGTACGCCACGGGTACCGGTGGGCGGTGGTGTCACGCGTCGTGCTGTTCCGGCGTTGCCGCGGCTTTCGTGACGTCGGCATCGGCGGTATCGGTCTTGGTGGCATCGGCTGTGGTGACGTCCGCGTCCCTGGCCGGGCCCGCTTCGGCGGTGTCGGCGCCGGTTCCGGGGGCCAGCGAGGCCTTGCGTAGCTGCGGGTTCACTGCGCCGAGGAGCACGGCGCCGCCGAGGGCGAGTAGCCCCCCGCTGACCACGGAGGTGGCCGCGGAGAAGAACTGGGCGACCGCTCCCGCTCGTGCATTGCCCAGGGCCGGCGCGAAGTTGGCCTGGGCCAGCCAGAGGCTGGTCACCCGCCCGCGCAGCCGGTCCGGTGTGTAGTGCTGCAGCAGGGCGCTACGCAGCACCTCCGAGATGAGGTCGCCGGCTCCGGCCAGGGCCAGGAACAGCAGGGCGAGGGGCAGGGAGGTCGTCAGGCCGAAGCCGACGACCGCTGCAGCCCACACCATGCTCGCGCCGATGACCACCATGCCCGGGCGGCTTACGCGGCTGGTCCAACCGCTGGTCGCCGCGCCGATGATCGCGCCGAATCCGGGTGCCGCGGCGAGCAGGCCGAAGGTGGTCGCGCCGCCGCCGATGTTCTCCATCGCAAGGGCCGGGAACAGGCCCTTGGGCATGGCGAACAGCATCGCGCTGGAGTCGATGATCAGCACACCCGCCAGCACGCGGTTCCTGGCCACGAACGAAAGGCCCTCACGCAAGGGGACACCGTCGCGCTTGTCCTGGCTCCGGCCCACGGGCGGCATCGGCCGGATGAACACCACCGCCCCCGCGAACACCACGAATCCCACGGCGTTGGCGACATAGCAGATGACGATGCCCGGCCCGGCGATCAACAGTCCGGCGATGGCGGGGCCGAGCATGTAACACAGCTGTGTGGTGATGCCGTTGAGGGCGCCCACCGCGGCGAGGCGATCCGAGCCGACGAGGCTCGGCACCGCGGCGTACGAGGAGGGAGCGCCGAGGCCCGCGGTCAGCTCGATCAGGGCTGAGGCCGAGATGACCACCGCGAGCGAGGGTTCGTCCAACAGACTGTTGGCCGCCAGCAGGACGGCCAACAGAATGCCCGGCAGGCGCACCATCATGAGCACTTTGCGACGGTCCACCCGGTCGGCGAGCTTCCCGCCATACATCAGGCCGGTGACCATGGCGACGCTGCTGATCACGGCGTTCAAGCCCACGGCGAGCGTGGAGCCGGAGATCTCGTAGACCTGCCACGTCGCGGCGGTCTCGGTGAGCGCGCTGCCCAGGAGCAGTCCGACGCGCCCTGTGAAGAGCCAGCGGTAGTCGCGGCTCTCCTTCAAGGGCCTCACATCGATGACGAGTTGACCTAAGCGCATGGAGCCATGCTACTTGGTGACGCATATTGTGCAACAGAACGTTTCATCGCTTAGTTTGATTCCTGCCACCGCACACCGCATGTCCCGGGCATGCCGAAGAAGATAGGCCGGTATGGACAACAGGTTCCTCGATGCCGCCGTCACTCTCATGGACGGCGTGGGCTGGGACAGCGTGACGCTACAGGCCGTCGCCGACAAGGCGGGCGTCTCGCGGGCGACCCTATGGCGGCAGGTCGGTGGAAAGGACGCGTTGCGCGAGGCTCTGCTGCACCGGCTCTCCCGGGACTATCGCGACGCCCTGTGGCCCGTGCTCACCGCGGAGGGCACCGGCCGGGAACGGTTGCGGCGGGCCCTGGAGCAACTGTGTTCCGTACTCGACCGGCATCTGCCGCTCCTCGCCGCCTTCGACACGGCGTTCCACGATGCCCCGTCAGGCGACTCCGACGAACTGCCCACAGGGTTCGTGCAACCGCTCGCCCGCCTGGTGCGCGACGGGGTGGCAGATGGCTCCCTGCATCCACCGACCGACTGCGAGCAGGCGGCCAGCCTCGTGTTCAACGCGGTGTGCTGGCCCTATGTACATCTGCGCCGGCATCACGCGTGGCCACCTGACGAGGCGCGCCGCCTGCTGCTCGATCTCGTGCTGAAAGGTGTCAGCTGAACTTCCGGAGCATGTCCTCCGGGATGATCGGCTGGTGGTAGGTGCACTCTCCCGAAAGCACCGTCGAGCCGTGCAGCCGGGACATGGGGATGAGCACCTTGTCGCCCTCGTTGAGGGCGATTTTGTGCGTCACGTTGTTCCAGAAGTGCATCTGCCCTGACTCGATCATGACGAGCCGGTGTTCGTCGTGCACATGTGTGGTCGAGGTCTCGTCCGACGACTCTACGAAGGTGTCCAGGTCAACCTCGATGCCCTCGCTCGTGATGTGGTGATCGAGCTTCGCGGCCTTCTCCTGGTACTGCTCGATGTTATCCGCCCACGTCAACTGCTCGGTGACGTCGCGGTCCCACAGGTCAGCGAACCAAACGGCGTCCCGGAAACCGGCGTGGACCCCCTCGATCACCCGACGGCCGAACCGCTGCAGGAGCGGACCGACCAAGTCCTCCACCAGCTGCACCAAGTCTGACTCGGTGAGGGTTTTTTGGGCGTCGAAGAACTTGGTGTCGGCGTCGAGGGTGTGCGCAAGAACGGAGGACAGCGGGATGCGCATGGCCTCCTCGTCGATCTTCTTGTGGAGCAGTGCCCCGATGAAGGCGAAGAGTCGCTCGTGGTTGCGCGAGGTGAAGTGCAGATAGTTGGCTCGGGCGAGGGAAGTCCCCAAACAGAGCTGCCAGTAGGCCCCCTCAGTCGCGACGAGGCCCGCTCCGGCGAGCAGCTTCTCGTACGCGTCCGACAGGTGGACCCACTGCCCGTACGCCTCGACCAGGTGCCGGCGCATCGTTGGGTGCGCAGTGCCGTACTCACCCAGCGCGTTGTGGGCGGCGGCGGCGTTGGACGAGGGCAAGAAGGCGGTCAGTTGCACCAGTAGGAAGGTGCCAGCCTCCTTGCAGCCACGGGCGGACCAGGCCGTGTCGAAAGCGTGCCCTGGCGCAGCGATGCGCTGTTGATACCGCTCTCGGACGTGCCGCTTCAGTGCACCCAACTCGACGGTTTCTAGCGGTTCCCTGACCTCATCCAGAAGCGTGAAGAGGTGCCGCTCCAGGATCGGCCTGGCGAGGGCGGCGTAGGCGCGGTTTCGCGCCGAGTAGAAATGGGCGCCGTCGCTCGCCGCGGTGTCGACGTCCGTCGGCGGCAGGTAGAGAAGCTCGCTGTCGTAGGCGTTCCTGAGCATGCGGTGTCCGAGCAGCGCACTCAGCTTCAGGGCGTTCTCCACCGGCATCGGCTTGCTGTAGTCGAGCCAGTCCAGGTCGTCCGGCCGGACAGGCCGACGGTACGGGTTGTCCTGCGTCGTGAGCTCGTATCGCTCGGCAGCGCGAAACGCCTTGTTCGCCGCGAACTCCTTGACCATGGAATGTGCGTCCCCGGCAGCCGCAAGCTCCGGAACCTCGATGGCTGATGGCATCTCAGTCTTCCCCTCCGGTGGTGGTACTCGGCGAATGATGGAACGGGCACGTGGCATACATGTCGGACTCGTCATCCGGGATGAAGTACTGCCGCCATTCGAAGTTCGATGGATCTCCGTAGTTGCCCATCGACGGGTGTAACGGAGCGACGTCCCACTTTTCGAGGCGGTCTCGAATACGACGGCGCGCGGCGGTGCCCGCCGGCGTTCCACCGTCTATTCCATGAAACACGTTGCGCGGTTGGAAGAGCAATACCAGACAATCGCCCAGATGGCGTGACGCACGCAGTACATGCGTGGGGGCTGCGGCGAAGACGAACATCGCCGTGCCGTGGAAGCTAAATTCCCAGTCCGCGTCGTCGGGGTTCGTGGGAAATCCCTCGGGCCACAGTGTCTCGTCCTGACCGTGCAAGTGCTGCAGAGCGGACCAGAAGACCCGCCCGTAGTCCTCGTGCGTCGTGTCCTTTTTGGGTACGTCGACGAATGCTGCGAGGACCTGCCGACGCTCCGGTGTCGGGCGCGAGTAGTCCAGGAACCCCGCGAGTGCGGCTGCCAGATCAGAGAAGTCGGTGCTGTTCGTATAGGTGACGAACAGCTCGCGCCGCTCGAGCGCACGCCGACCGAAATGGCATGGATATTCCCGGTCGCCCACATTCTTTCGAAAGCACTTCACGGCTTCTCTGAACCAGCCGGGCCCCAGGTCTGGTCCCGCCTGCGGGTCTAACAGGTGAACGCGACTGCGGGCGAGTTCGGAAAACTCGGTCCGGCATGTTTCGAGTTTCGCTCCCATGAGTTCACTCCTTGACGAGAAGGTTCTCTGTCCATTGCCCAAGGTTCGGGTCGCGGAGAATCTCGTAGTGATCTCCCGTGATTTCTCGCGCGCTCAGTCGGCCGGCCGTAAGGAAAGACCAGCCCTCGTCGAGCGATCGTGCTGAATGACTCGGCCGATACAGCGTCGTCTCGACCTGTGCGGGGCTCGGGCGATACGCAGCCGCGGCTCGCAAATTCGCTCCGTACACCTCGACGCGGCGCGCGAAGGAACCAAGACGCAGCGATTCCGGGACGAGCCCGTGCTCACGCGCCCGCTCGAAAGCGTCGAACACACTCCCCGACGCCGGCGCGGGTACGTCCGTCAGGCTGTGCATGCTGGCCAGGTCCTCGACGAAGGCCACTGCGATGTCCTCGTCGGAGGCGTGCGGACAGCCCGGTGGCAGGCTGTCCAGGAGGACCAAGTCCACCTCGCCTGCGGCAGCGCCCAGTTGGCGGGCCATTTCGAAGGCCACCGCACCGCCGAACGACCACCCCAGCAGGGTATATGGACCCTCGTACCCCGCGCTGTCGATCTCCCGCAGATACCGCGCGGCCATGTCTTCGATGCTGCGGTCCGGTTCCTGAGCCGGGTCCAGGCCGTGTGCCTGAAGGCCGAGGACGGGGCGAGAGCGCGTAAGGCGGCGGGCGAGGTCCGCGTAGCAGAAGATACCGCCCCCGACTGGGTGCACACAGAAGATCGGCTTGCCGGAGGCTCGTACGTCGAGAGGTACGAGCACCGAGGAGTCAACCTTTCGCTGTCCCTCCTGCCCACCGGCCAGCAAATCCGCCAGGCCCGCCACGGTGGGCCTGCGGAAGATCTCCGCCAGGGGAACATCGACGCCCGACGCCGCGTGGATCTTCACGACGAGCGCGGCCGCCAGCAGGGAGTGCCCGCCCAGGTCGAAGAAGTTGGCGTCCGGACCCGGTTGGGGCCGGTCGAGCACCTCACCGAAGGCCGATGCCACGAGCCACTCCTCGAGTGTCCGCGGCGCCCCCGACATCTGCTGTCCGGTGTCGTACGCGACCTCGATCCGCGACCGCAACCGGTTGCGGTCGATCTTGCCGCTGATGGTGCGCGGCAGGCTCTCAACGACGTTGAAGAAGTTCGGGACGAGCGACTGGACAAGCCGCGAGGCCAGGTACTCGCGCAGTGGTTGGGGCGATGCGCTCGTGCGTCCGGGCTCAAGGACGACGTACGCGTGGAGCCTGTTGTCTCCCGGAGCGTGCTCCTTGATCACCACGGCGGATTCGGCCACTCCGGCAAAGGAGTCGACGGCCGACTCGATCTCCTCCGGCTCAACCCGGTGCCCGCGGATTTTCATCTGCTCGTCGAGCCGGCCCAGGAATTCGATGCGGCCGTCGGGCAAATACCGTGCGGCGTCGCCGGTGCGATACGCCTTGCCCGCCGGGGCCCCGCTCACCGGGTTGTCAACGAAGCGCTCGGCGGTGAGTTCGGGGCGGTTCACATAACCTCGACCGACCTGGACTCCGGCGACGAGCAACTCACCCGGCGCACCGGTCGGCGCAGGCCGGCCGGTTCGGTCCACCACGTACAACCGGACCTGGTCGAGCGGCTTCCCGATCGTGACGACGTCGTCGTGCAAAATGCGCCCCATGGTGACGTACACCGTCGTCTCGGCCGGACCGTAGAGGTTGTACAGCTCGCATCCGTAGCGGTCGATCACCCGTCGGGCCAAATCGCGGGTCAACACCTCGCCGGCGCTGAAAATCCGACGCAGCGCCGGCAGGTCGCCCGCACGATCGTCGTCGACGAACGTCCGCAGCAGGGACGGCACGAACCCGGCCGTCGTCACCCCGTGCCGCCGCATCAGGTCGGCGAGGTACCTGACATCTCCCTCGCGGCCGTGGTCCGCCACGACGACATGAGCGCCGACCGCCAACGGCCAGAGCATTTCCTGAATGTGGACGTCGAACATCGTCGAGGTCTTGTGCAGCGTCGGCTCGCCCACCGCCAGCCGGTGAGCCTCCTGGAGCGAGTCCACGAGGTTGGCCAGGGACCGGTGCTCGATGACGACGCCCTTGGGATGGCCGGTCGATCCGGAGGTGTAGATGACGTATGCCGCGTTGTCCGGAGCGGAGGAGAAGAGTTCGGCGCCGGCGATCTCCGTGTTGTCGGTCTCCGCCGTGCTGACAGAGAGGATGTTCCGACCGTCGCCGTCACCGGCTACGTTCGCGGCTGTCGCGTTGTGGACCAAGACCACTCGCGCATCGACGTCATCGACAATGAACGCGGCCTGCTCGGACGGGATTTGCGGGTCGACGGGGACGTAGACGCCACCGGCCTTCATGACCGCGAGAGCGGCCACGAGGTGGTCCGTTCCGCGCTCCAGGAAGACCGCCACGGGTGACTCGAGGCCGACTCCGTGCGCAACGAGCCGACGAGCGAGCCGCGAACTCTGCTCGTGCAACTGTCCATACGTCAGGCACGCGTCGCCGTGCGTCACCGCCGGCTGATCCGGAATATTCGCCGCCATCTCGGCCAGGCGCTCGGGCACCGTCGGGACGGCCACGGGGACGGGGATGCCGTGCGTGCCCGCAGCGGCGGCCCGCTCCCGCGGTGTGCGGATGTCAAGCTCATTCAAAGACACGGAGACGTTGTCGGCAATCTCCTGCAGGACGACGCGGTAGTGCTCGCCGAGCCGCTCGACCGTCGCGGCCTCGAACAGGTTGCTGCGGTAGGTGAATTGGCAGGCCAAACCCCCTTCTCGCCGGGTCGCGTCCAAGATCAGATCGAACTTCGTCCCCTGGGGACGGAAGGTCAGCTCCTCCGTGGACAGGCCGTCCAGACTCCAGTCCGCGATCTCCCCGTGGTCGAGCTGGAACATGGTCTGGAACAGGGGGGTTCGGCTGAGGTCGCGTTCAGGCTGAAGTTCTTCCACGAGGCGCTCGAAGGGCAGATCTTGATGCTCGTACGCGTCCAGAGCGTGCTCCCGCACCTGCGCCAGCAGGTCGGTGAAGGATTGGTCGCCCGAAAGGTCGGAGCGCAGGACGAGGGTGTTAACGAAGAAGCCGATCAGGTTCTCCGTCTCGGCGCGATTACGGTTCGCGACCGGCACGCCCACCGCGATGTCGTCCTGCCCGCTGTATCGCGACAGCAGCACCTGGTACGCCGCCAACAGCAGCATGAACACGCTCGCTTGACGCTCCTGGGACAGCCGGTCGAGCTCCGCCACGAGGCCCTCCGGTATCGAGAACTCAATCACCCCGGCCCGCTCGTCCGGGCTGCTCGTATGTGGGAAGTCGGTGGGCAGCGCAAGCGTCTGCGTGCCGTCGAGGCGCTCCCGCCAGTAGATCAGGTCCTTGTCGACGGCCGCCCGGGACTCCTGGCGCGACTCCCAGTACGCAAAGTCGGCGTACTGGAGGGGCAGCGGTTCCAAGGTCGGGGTCAGGGCCATGGTCGGCTCAAGATCCGCCAACGGCCGGTAAAGCGTGTTCAGTTCCTTGATGAAGATGTTGTGCGACCAGGCGTCGGAGGCGATGTGATGCTGGGAGATGACGAGGTAATGCTCGTCCGGGGCGAGCCTGATCAGATGCGTACGGATCGGGGCCTC
>NZ_JACHJL010000039.1 GCF_014203645.1 Streptomyces zagrosensis
TTGGGCTGCTCGGGGTTGCTCGGCGGGAAGGGGGGATTCTTGTCCGGCCTGGTCGGCGGCCCGGTGGAGGGGCCGCCGGGTGGCGGCTTGGACGTGGGCCCAGGAGACGGGCGCCTGAGCTCGGGGAACGTCGTCGTCATGCCGGAAAAGTACCGCTGGCTTCATCGCTCCGCCGGGGCGTTGCCGGGATTGGCCGGATCATGGCGGGACAGCGTGGGCCGCCCCCCTCTCCTCACCGCGGTCGTCGAGCAGGCCGAGGCCCTGCAGGCCAGCCTCCATGGTGAGCGGCAAGTGGACCGGCTGTACGAGTCGTTCATCCCCGAGCGGGCTGGCCATGCAGTGGCCGATCTGGTCGGCGGTGGTGGCCGGTCGGCGCCCACGCTTCCCGGCTTCCCCGACCCGGGACACCCGATTAACCGTGCCTTCCCCCAGGGCAGCGGAATGCGCATCCAGCCCGGTCGTGAGGCTGAGTTCACCCGGTTGTCGAGCGACCGGTTCGCGGTACACACCAAAGCCATTGCCTTCGGGGACACAGTCCTTGCTCTCCTCGTCGAGCACCGGGCCGCAGGCGTCGCACCGCAGCCGGGACGGCTGCGCGGCGCCGGGCGCTGGGTGAGCCGTGAGCAGCAGTTGGTGCCCGACCGAGCGAAATGGCCGGGCAAGCTCGACGTCTTTCAGACTGCGACGCTGGCCGGGCTCGGCTGGCTGGTGCTCACATGCACCGGGCTTCCGCCCACCTTCGGGCAACGAGCCGACCTCGGTCCCACTTCACCCTGTTGTTCGTGGCGGCCGGCCTCATCGCCTGCACCGGGACCGGATTGATCGTCCGGCACGGACCGAAGCTGCTCACCGCACCCGGCCCCCGGATCGTGGTGCCCGGGCTCGTCACCGGCTTGATGGCATTCGTGGTGTGGCAGGGGCAAGGACCCGTATCCGAGTACTACTTCGCCGCAGTTTGTGTGCAAGTGGTCAATGACCGTGGCCTTCAATCATCGCGGCCGACTACGGGGGAAATGCCCTCGCCGTGAGGACCTGGCCCCGGCATGATTCCCACCGTGTACGAAGACAAGGACGATCGCGGGCGAATGCGGTACACGCTGTCTGAGACGGAACACGGGCAGGCCTGGGGCGCTTGTGCCGAGGCGGAAGGGCTGTTCGGGGAACCTCAGCGCGGGACCTATGAGCTTTTCGGCTGGGTTCCGCAAGCAGAAGTGAGCGGCTGGGTCGGCAACAGAGTGTGGCTGGTGCCGGATGACGATCCTCTTGAACCCTGGCTGCTGCAGGACGCGGAGACCCTGGGGCAGGTCCTTGGGACAGACGGTCTCGTACTCACTGGTCTGGACGACTACGAAGGTTCACCTGAGGGACACAGGGGGCGCGTTCGGGTGCACGACGGGCGCCGCTGGCTGGGCTCCTGCCGGGAATTCACCCGCATCATGTCGCCCGAGCAGATACCTGCACCAATTGTCCTGCGAGGGCTCGCGCCGAGTGATCAGCTCAGGGCGGCACTGGCGAAGGGCACCCGACGGGCCCTGGACCTGGAGGGGGCCGCGCTGGAGTTACGGGACGGCCACGGAGAGCTGCTCACCGATCGGCTGCTGTGGACCACGATCCGTGCCTGGCGCCCGTACTCCTTCGAGGCGGACCTGATCGATCTTGAACTCGACGGGGCCCGCTTCACACCGGTCCCCGAATACGCCCGGTCGATCTGGGAGCGGTGGCTCGCCGGAC
The DNA here is from genome assembly GCF_014203645.1 of Streptomyces zagrosensis. GTDB lineage: Bacteria > Actinomycetota > Actinomycetes > Streptomycetales > Streptomycetaceae > Streptomyces > Streptomyces zagrosensis. The sequence continues at coordinate 1,732 of NZ_JACHJL010000039.1, forward strand.
CACCGGCCGCCGTGAATACCTGGGCCGGTCTCGACACCCGCTGCCGCGGGGCCTGGCATGACCTTGTACGCGAGCGGGGCTGCCGACGATCTCACCGTGACCGGCCAGCCGGTCACGCCTACGAACTCGACGGCCGGTACATCACCGACGAACCAGCCCTCTACCTGGCGCTCGGCGAAGCGGTCAACGGACCCGGCGGCTACTTCGGCGGCTGCCTCGCCGCCCTCGACGACTGCCTGCGCGGCACCTTCGGCTACGCCGCCCCCGCCACCTTGCTCTGGCGAGACGCCGCGACCGCGCGCGACCACCTGTCCCACGCCCTGACACCGGACGGCCAGCCCTACAACTTGTTCACCACAGTCCTTGAAACCCTGGCCGAGGGCGGCATGGACGTCACCCTGGCATGATCCGCTGTCCGATCCCTCTGACGCTTGTTCTGCGCAAGCGCTCCGGTTGGCCAACCGTGCCAACTGGAGCACTCAGCTGCACCTGAAATGGCTTGTCCCAAGGTTGGTTGTCGACCAGGATCACCTCATGACGACCAGAAAGGGCCATGCCTTCTAGGCACCCCGCTCCGCTCTCCACCGCTCGCGCACCGCCGTCGCCGCACCGCAGTGCCCGATGGCCGTGACCGACCGCCCACTCGGGAGAGCCCACCCGTGCAGAAGACCGTCCTCGTTCCCTACGCCCACCTGCCCAAAGCGCACCACGACCACCACGTCCTGACCAGTACCGTCGACGTTCTCGGCGCCGCCCACTGGCTGCTTGCCGACCGTGTTCCGCAGCCTGGCGACGCTGCCCAGCCCTTCGACGCGCTGGTCGTTTCCGTCGATCCGGACGGCAACGCCGAACTCACCGAGCTGAGCGCCGTGCGAGCCCGTTGGCCGCACCTGGATCGCCTGCCCGACGGCGGGTTCGTCGTCGCCGCGTCTCGCGCCCGCCGATACGAGGACGCGAACCAGGTCCAGGTCTTCGACGCGCTGGGCCGTGAGACCTCGTCCTTCTCCGTCGGGGACGCCATCGAGCACCTGCTCGTGGACGAGGCCAGCCGTATCTGGGTCGGGCACTTCGACGAGAACCCGGTGGGAATCCGCTGCTGGAGCGCCACGGGCCGACTCACTTGGACATCAGACGACGCCGGCATCCCCGGCCTCTTCGACTGCTACGCCCTGAATGTGTCGGGCACCACCGCCTGGGCGTGCCCGTACACGGACTTCCCGCTCGTTGAGATACGCCCCGACCGCACCCATCGGCCCGTGAGGGTGTGGGGGAACCGCGTACGGGGCGCCAAAGCGGTGGCCGTTCACGGTGAGCGGGTCGCCTTCTACGGTGGCTACGGCGAAGAGCGGGACCGACTCGCCCACGGAGAGATCATGGAGACATCCGTCGAGCCAACGGACGTCGGCCTGCTCACCCTGCGCGATGGCTCTGCCCCAGGCCGTCGGCGGGTTGTCGGCCGAGGAAGCAGGATCTACGGCCAGGCCGAGCCGTTCACCACCTGGGGCGTGTTCGACCTCAGCAGCTGATCCCCTTTCTGACTTCGCAGGGAGCGACGTGCCGCCGTCCTTTGTCCACCGGATCACCAAGTACGACCCGGCCGACCGTGACGAACACGGCCACTACACCGGTGCCGAGGAGGCGGTCAGTGACCATGGGCCGGTCGAAGCCGCGTACCTCGCGGCGATCGCCGCCTTCGCGGAGGCCTCGGGTATCGAGCGGCTGGAGATCCGCGAGCCCGCAGTCACCGGTTTCGTTTTCGTCCACTTCGGCGTGGAGCCGTCGGATGCAGGACACGGCCTCGGCGATCTCTTCCCGCCCGATCTCGCCGGCTACCACGACGGGGCCGAGGTTTCCCTTCCGGTCGCTCTGGAGCTGATCCGGGTCATGCTCCGTGACCAAGGTGCCTGGTGCCGTCTGGAGGCTGGGGACGTGTTCACCGTGCATGTCGGGTGGGACCAGTACGTATACGTGGGCAGCGACCGGCTCTGCGTGGACGCCGCGGCCCGTACACGGGAACTCGGTCTCTTCCCGAACCCGATGGCGACCTCCCTCTACGCGGCGGAGCTGGAGGAGCCGGACGTGACGGAGGCGGCCGACGAGGGGTTCTGGGCGCGCGTGCGCACGGCGCTGGCCTCACAGAAGGCGGTGCTCCTGGAGGAGGGCTACGTCCGCAACGCCGCACGCTTCCACCGCCTCACACCGCAGAACCTCGACGCGGTGCGTACCGGTCTCAACCCGCGCGCCCTGCTGACCGTCTGGCCGGACCTGAACCCCGATGTCCGCGCGGTCTTCGCCACGCTGCCAGAGGACGGATCCACGGAGTTCGTCTGGGAGACACAGGACGGGACGATCAGACACGCGGTCGTCGACGACACCGAATACCAAGAACTCGCCACCCTGGTGGTCGACTCTCGAGCGGCCTGCGCCCTACCCGTATACCTCGACGAACGCCACCCACTTCTTTGCGCCGCCCTGCCCGATAACGACGGCGTGCTGCGCGCACGGTGGTGACCCCACTGGTCATCGAGTTCAGCCGGAGATGCGCCCGCTGTCTCGTGAGACATCTAAAGATGTGGTGAACCGAGGCTGGTGTAGCCGAGCGCCTTGAGGTCGGCGGATCGGGTTCCGGCGGGTTCGAGATCCGCGTACGGGTGTAGTCGTGCTCCTGCCGTTCCGTTCGCGAGGGTGCGTTGGGGCACCTGGGCAGGAGTCGGCTGCGGTGTGCGCTGGCCGAGGATGCGCAGAGCGGCTTCCGGTCCGTGATCGCGGCGGGCGGCGGCGAGTTCGTCGAGATCCCAGACCATCGACCCGACCACAGTGCGGCGCGGCCCCCGGCGTTGTACCGTGCTGCGGACCAGGAGCAGGCCGGCGTGGAAGACGGTGTGGGCGCACTGGTCGTGGGAGTCCTCGAAGAACGCGACGTCGACCAGGCCGGAGCCGTCCTCGAGGCTGGCGAAGATCACACGGCGGCCGGAGGCCAGGGGCGGGGTCTGGGCCGAGTCCGGCCTCGGCGCACCCGTTGACATCGACCAACTTCAACGCCGCATCACCCTCCTCGAGCAGGAGGTCGCCGCCAAGCAAGGCGAACTCGACGAGCGGACAGAGGAGTTGGAGGCAGCCCGGGCCGCGAACCGGGAGCTGACCCGGGCCCTCAATCACCGGCCTTGATCCGCGACAGACCACCGTCCGATCTGGCGCTCAGGTCACCCCACATCGGTTCTCGGCGGCCTTCGGCCGCCGAGAACCGATGCTCAGCTCGTCAAAGTGCCCTGGTGGAAGTACATGCGCCAGCCCGTTTCCGTCAGACGCCAGAGTGAGCTCCGCCAAGCACGGCGTCCTCGGTTATCGGCGAAGTACGTGAGATGAACGATGCCGGGAGCGAGCACAACCCCTGTCATCTCGCTGACCATCACCGGAGACTCTGGGACCACGGAACCCGCGCTCGTCACCGTGAGGATCGAGGTCGCGTCCCAGCGTCGTCCCGATGCTCCGATCTCGGTGAACTCCGGGTCCAGAAGCTCCGAGACCAGGGTTGGCGAAGCACGCACGTCGGGGTCCAGAAGCCGCATCTCTGCAGCGATGGCCGCCTGAACGGCTTGCTCGCTCTCGTCTGCCATGCCCGAACCCTACGGACGCCCTTCATCTCAGCACAGCGAATATCTGACGCGCACGAGGCAGCGGCCGTGTTTCTCCGCGACATCGACGAAGCCACACAGCGGATCAACGGATCGAGCGCTAGCACCACAGGTGTCGTGATGAATAGAATCAGCTACCAAGTCGCTGAGCTGCATCAACGTGAGCCAGGCCCCACGGCAACAGCTTCGACCCCCAGAGAAGCTGCGTCCTCCTTGTCGCCTTGGACCATCGGGTATTGGCCGCCGGGCGTGGACTGAACCGGCAGCCGGTCGAGCAGGGATCGGTTGCTGAGGATCACGCCGCACGGGTGCATCGCCATGCCCCGCGGCAGGGCGTCGAGGCCCTCGGCGAGCTCCCACAACGGCCTGAACTGCCCCGTCTCTGCGGCGTGTTGCCGCACCTCTGGCAGCTCGGCCAAGGCGGAGGTGATGTCACAGGCGCGGATGTGGGGAAACGACTTGGCGATCTTGTCCACGGTCTGGGGTGTGATGCTGAGCGCTAGGCCGGTGTCGCGCAGGGCATGACGTGCCCGGTAGGTCTCGGGCATGCCGGTCACCGCGACCCGGTCCGTCCCAAATCGCTTGATGATCCTGTCGTACACCTCGAGCCGGCGTGCCGACTCCACGTCGATGTCGATGTCGGGCAACGAGCTGCGACGTTCGCTGAGGAAACCGCTCGAACAGCAGCCGGTGCTCCAGCGGGTTCGCGGTGGCCACGAACAACGAGTGGTTGACCATGCTTCCGGCCCCCGAGCCGCGGGCAGCGACCCGAATACCCATCGCTCGGATGTCCGTGACCACCTGGGCGACTGCGAGGAAGTAGGCCTCGAAGCCCAGTCGGCCGATGATGCCGAGCTCGTAGGCGAGCTGGTCCATCGCACGCTTGTCGAGGTCCAGGCCGCGGGCGACCATGCCGGACTCGCAGCGCTGCCTCAGCAGCCGCATCGCTCCGTCCGGCACCGCCTCCGCACCCACCACCTCGGCCTCGGGGAAGTGGGGGTGCCGATCACGAGGTCCTGCACGGGATCGAGCGTGCAGGCATCCGCGACGGCGAGCGTGTCGGCGATCAGGCGCTGCGCCCGCCGCGTACCGGTGCCGGCAGCGTCGGCCACTCTCTCCGCGATCGCCGTCAGGTCGGCGGCGGGCTTGAGCCAGCGCTCGCCACAGTCCAGCTGGCGCCGGTCCACCCGCCGCAGCAACCGTGCGGCATCCAACACGTCCGCGATCCGGTGCTGGTCCGAGTCCGCGTAGCGCGGACGGCGTTGGTCAGGACGGCCGGGATCGCGAGGCGGTCAGCGAGAGTGAACGTGTGCGCGGCCAGGCGCACGGAGCCCGGCCCGGTGCCGGACAGCCCCCCAGCACACCACCTCTAGACGCAGGCCCGCGCCCACGGCCTGCCGCCAAGGTTCCAAGAGCCGTTCGGCGAGGTCCGCGCGATCGGCGGACAGAGCACGCAGCGGTTCGGAGACCGGACCGAGCAGCACCATCAGGCCCTCGCCGGCGTACTGGTCGAGGTGATCCCATGACGCCGTGGGCGGCGCGCCGGTGGGGAACGCTGCGGCGTGCCCGGCGGAGACCATTCGGCACAGCCTGTCCCCAGCCATGCGCGTCCCGCTCGACAGCGACGACCGGCATGGGCGTTGGCCTTTGCTCCGTCCGCCACGTGAAGTGCTCCTGGTTCGGCCCGGCCGCAGCAACCGGTGGAGGGCCGCCGGTCCGGCTTTGCGGGTGGTGTGAGGCGGGTGGGCGGTGCGGCCGCCATTCCCACGTAGGGGCTCGCGGGCCCTGGCGTGAACGGGCGTACCGCACGCCCACCCGCCTCTCCCGCCCGAGCCGAGGGCGGGGGCCTTCGCCGCTGAGCGGCGGACGCCTCCGTTCTCGGACCAACGGTCTGCCGGTCAGGCCGCCCGGGGACGGCCGAGGACGTGCCGGTAGATCGTCTGGGTGCTGACGTCGAGGACCTTGGCCACTCCCGTGACGGTGGCGCCGGGCTCGGCAAGCAGCTCTTGGGCGTGGCTGATCTCGTTCGGGTCCAGTGGACTTCGCCGCTGCAGCGCGGAGGCGCCGGCCTGCAGCGGGTCGTAGCTGAAGGCGATCGCGTCGTCGTACGGCAGGCCGGCGGACATGCACCGGTACAGGCACAGGACCAGCCGGCGGCCGACCTTGCGCAGGGCGGTGGCGTGCGCGTCGCCGGCGGCACGCCGGCGGTAGTAGTAGTGCTGCGCCCCTGGTGACTGCATGGCCAGGCTGAAGGCGGCGGTGTGCAGTGTGCTGCGCAGGCGGACGGAGGAGGCTCGGCGGAAGGCCACGCGGATGGTGGCCCCGGATGCCCAGGTGAGCGGGGCGACGCCCGCGTAGGCGGCCAGGGAGCGGCCGCTGCCGAAGCGCTCTTGCGGCCGGTCCCCTATCTCCGCGAGTAGGTAGGCGCCGAGGACGGGGCCGATCCCCGGAATCTGGGCGGTGAGCGGGTAGTGCCGCTGGCGGGCGTAGTGCGCGTGCATGTCCTTCTCCAGGGCCGCAGCTCGGTCGATCGCACGGTCCAGGACGCCGACCAGGTCCCTGATCCGCACCGACTCGGCGTCCTCTACCTGCGGGTCGAGGAGCATGACGGGGCGGCAGAACAACAGGTGCAGCCGCTCGGCCTCAGCGTTCACCGTCCGGGTCCGGCCCGCCTGCTGCAGGAGTTGGGACAGCTGGGCCCGGGTGAGACGGCTGGCGGCGCGTGGCCCGGGGGCGGTGGCCAGCACCGCCCTGGCCTGCGCGTTGCGCAGCCCGCCGAGCCTGGACGGCCAGGCCGCGGCCGCCGCGGGCCAGATCCGGGTCAGTGCGGCGCGCAGGCTGTGGGCGGCTTCCACGCGAGCCGCGACGGCGGCGCGGTGCGCATGGGTTAGGGTCCGCAGCGCCTGGGCGTCGGGACTGCTGTCGACTACCGGGCGGGAAACCCCGGTGCGGACCATAGCGGCGAGCATCTGGGCGTCTGCCCGGTCGGATTTCGCGATCCCCAGAGCGCTGCGGTGGCGGGCCGCGCGCGTGGGATCGACGTGGACCACGGCCATGCCGGCCGCGGCCAGGGCGCGCGCGAAGAGGATGCCGGTGTCTTCGATCCCGGTGACGGCGGAGCGCCAGCGCCGCTCCAGCGGTGCGAGGAACGCGAGGTACTCGGCCACCGGGTCGGGGCTGTCGGTGTAGACGATGCGGCGTTCGGCGATCACGGCGCCGGCCTCGTTGAGCGCCGCGAAGTCGAGCCATTTGTCCGACCAGTCGCATCCGACGAACAGCACCGCGCGAACACCCCCTCAATCGATCAGTGGTAGAAAAAACTACCACCCGGGATAGCGCGAGTCACACACGAGGATCAGCGAAAATGGGGCGTTCGAGGCATCAGGCACTGACAGTTACAGCGGGGTGGGAGATGGCGCGGGAGGTGATCCCCCGGGACCACCTCGCCCAGGGCGAATGGCCAGCCGGTGACCTGGCGGCCGACGCACCTCCCGGTGCTCACCTCGGCCAGGCCCTCGCGAAGAGTCTGGCCGGGGCCATGGCCCAGCGAGGTCTGGGTGTCCGCGAGCTCGCCCGGCTGGCCCAGGCGAGCCACCCCACGGTCAAGGCAGTGCTGGACGGAACCCGGCTTCCCGCCACTCACACGGTCCTCCTTCTGGAACTCGCGCTGGACCTCCCGCTGTATCCGGCGGGCCTCTTCGAGCAGCTCCGGCCCCCAGAAGCCAACTAACCCCGGCGGCCAGCCCGGCGCTCCCGGCTCCAGCAGCGCGGGGTCGGGCTGACGCGGCCTGAGCTACACATCGTCCGACCCTGTCCTCAACTACGCTCGGCATGCCCAGCTCGGCGAGGAGTGTCGCGCGCGCTTCGGCGGTCCGCATCGGGCCCGTGTACGGCCGTTGCCTCATGACGGCAGAGGGCGGGCACCTTCGGGCTGGGGTACACCTCGGCGAGTTTCGCCTCAAGTTCGGCCTGCGGGTGGGGGACGTCGGCCATCGGGTCCTCGGTGTCGTAGTTGGCCGGGGTCTGCTTAACGATGACCGTCGTCTCGTACGGCTCGTCGACCCAGTCGCCATGCGGGTGCCAGCTGCACGCGAGGAGGGCGGCGGTGGCCGCGGCCTTCGACTGGTCGCGGTCGCCTCCGGACGGGACGTCGAGGGTTTCCTCCACCTCGATGTCCGCGGTGACGCGAACTTCCCAGTAGCCCTCGCAGACCGGGGTGGGATCGTCCTCGCCGACCCGTTCGTCGGCCTGGACAGTGAGATACATCTGGGGTCTCTCAGCCCAGGTCAGATGGGCGCGGTGCTGGACGTCGGCCATGGTGACGGTTCCCTCCGCGGCGGTACGGGGCGTGGTACGCACCCGCGCACGCGGGAGCACACGGCTCCCGGCCCTGTGCGGTGAGGGAGCCGATGGGCTACAGCAGCCGAAATGCCGTATAGACGATGGTGCTTCGCTCCTCGCCCCGGGCCGCGAGGCCGCCCCCAGGCGCCTCCCCTGACTCAGGGGTCGAAGTGGAAGGCGATGCCTCGGCCTTCCGCGCGGCGCGCGGACGGGCGGGGCTCGAAAGGCGTAGGAGTGGAGAGTGCACCTCTCACCGCCGGTCGAGCCCATGCTGGCCCGCTCCGTTGCGACGCTGCCGGCACCCGGGGCAAGGCCGATGTTGTTCGAACAGAAGGCCGACGGGTTCCGCGTCCTCGTGTTCACCGGCCCCAAGCCGTACCTCCAGTCCAGGCGCGGCGCCGATCTCGGCCCGGCCTTCCCTGAGATCACCCGGGCGGCGGCCGCGCTCGGCGTCGAGGCGGTCATCGACGCCGAGCTGGTGGTCTGGCACGAGGGCAGGCTGGACTTCACTGCACTGCAGCACCGCGCCCGGCTCCGCGGCGCCAAGGCCGAGCGCGCCGCCCGGGAGCAGCCCGCCCACCTGATCACGTTCGATGTGCTCGAGGCCGGTGCCGTCCTCATGGACCAGCCCCTGCACCAGCGCAGGAGCACGCTGGGCAGCCTCTTCGCCTCCCGCGGGCTCGCCGCGCCCTGGGCGCTGTGCACGCAGACCGCCGATGCCACGATGGGCCGCACCTGGCTGGACCCGGCGTGGGCAGCGGCGGGCGTCGAGGGCTTGATGATCAAGGATTCCGGCTCCCGGTACCGGCCCGGAGAGCGAGGGTGGCTAAAGCTGAGGAGGCGTATGACGGCTGAGGCCCTCATCGGTGCGGTCACCGGAGCCGTTCACGCGCCGCACAGTCTCCTGTTCGGCCGCCTCGACCCTGCGGGCCGGCTCCGGCTGATCGCCCGTTCCACCCCACTGTCCCGGCCCGCCGCAGCCGAGTTGGGCGCCGTCCTGCATCCTGCCGGGCCGGAGCACCCCTGGTACGGTCGGCGCTTCTCAGCCGGGTGGGGCAGCTGGTCTTCCATCCGGTCGAACCTGACCTCGTCGCCGAGATCGATGTCGATACCGCCGTGGATCTCGGTACCTACCGGCACCCCGTGCGCTACCTGCGACTTCGTGACGACATGACCCCGAGAGACGTCTAGGCCGTCTAGGTTCCCGGCTGCTGGGCGCCAGCCAGCCCAGCCTGATGGCGCCGGCGCTTCAGGCGATGCCCGCGCGAACGAGGCGTAAGAGGGTGGTCATCCACGAACCCACCCCCTCGCGGCCCTCTGTGGCCACGGCAGGTCAGAACAGGACGGGCCGGGGCTGGAAGAAGTAGCCGGCCTTCTTGGCTGTGGTGATGGCCGCCGCGGCCGGGCTGTCTCCGTCGGCCGGGATGTGCGGATAGACGCAGTCGACAAGGTCGTACGACTGCGCGTCGCCGCATCCGGAGCCGACCATCGCGCAGACCGGCGAACTGTCTTCGCCGGCCTCAGTCCACACGCCGGGCCAGTCGGGATGCTGCTCGGTCACATGCGCGGCGCAGTGCCGGCACTGGACCTTCTGTTCCTTGCCGGTCAGCCGTCTGGCGGGCCGTGCCTGGGTCGCGTCGACGACGTGCGGCACCCTTTGCGGCGAGTCCATTCCGGGCAGAAGCGAACGTTCGCAGGACGGCCCGAACTCGTTCTCCACGCTGACCCACACGTCCGGCCAGTGCGGGTGCCGGTTGGTGACCGGCATACCGCAGCCGGCGCAGCTGTGCGCCTCCAGACCGTGCGCCTGGAACAGGGCGAAGGTCTCTTCCGGCAGAGGGTCGCAGAAGCCGCCGGGGCTATGGGCGAGTGGTGGGAGGGCGAACAGCGGCAGGTCCTTCTCCGCAAGCCGTACGTCCTGCCAGGTCTCCAGCCCGGCCAGGGGCACACTCTGTGTCCAGCCGACGCGGGGCACGCTGGTGGTCGACGGCCGCGGTTCGACCTCAAGGTCGGGGCGGCGCAGCCCTGCGGGCACATACTCGGACAGGGCCCGGCGCAGCTGCTCGACGGCCTGGTCCTGGTCCTCGGCGCTCAGCCAAGACGTCTTCACCAGCTCCCGTAGGTAGCCCCGTGGGTACAGCGTCACCTCGTAGCGCCAGCCGTCCTCACCCCGGCGCAAGGCCCGTTCGTACTCACCGGAGTCGTCGAACGCAAAGCACGACAGGAGACCGCCGGCGTCCTGCGCCGCTACGAGCGCTTCGCTGACCGTCGTGAAGGAGTCGGTGAAGTCACCCCACGGCGTGCTTTTCGGCCCGTCTGCCGCGCCTGCCCCAGCTGATCCGCGCGTGGAAGCCCGGCGCTTTGGCGGCCGTCGTGGAAGTGCCGCCCAACGCCAACGAGAAGATCTTTGTGGGAGCGGTGGCAGGGGACACAGACCGGCACCCAGCTCCGGTCGAACGGCCTGGCTGGGGCAGGGCCTGCCGGTCAGCGCCTCAGGGGCGGCTGTTCCTCGGCCGGAGCCGCTCGAACGCACGGCTGAGCACATAAGTGTGTACGCGATGGTGCATGACGAAGTCGTACGTGACTGATCACGTCCCGTACTCCCCCTTTGGTCGAGGTGGGCCAGGGCCCACAGGGCGGCGGCGCGCCGGGCGGACGTCCAGATCCCGGTGGTCGGGGCAGTAACGGCTCGTCGCCGTTGACGGCCCGCCCCGTGTCAGGTGTCGTCGTGCGCGAAAAAGTACAAGACGGACGCTAGGCGACCCAGCACCTGCTCCAGCGCGTGGACATGGTCGCGCAGGGCTCGGGAGACGTGCGCCCGTTCCCAGGCGCTGACGGACTGGTCCAAGCGCACGCCCCACAGGCGTTCGAGTTCGGCGGCGGCGGGCGCTATGTCTTCCAGTGCGAGCGCGGTGGAACTCAGAGCCATTTCCAGTGGATCGGCCCCCGTTGTCGACAGGGGATGCACTCCCTGCACCGTACGGATGGTGGCGGCGACGTGTGCGATCCGTACCACGCGCTGGATCCACGCCTCGCGCGCCGTGGCTTCAGCGGTGGGGACAGCGGGGGCGTCGGGTGGAGCGATCAGGGCGGGGTGCAGTGCATGCGCGGTGCGTTGGTGGGGGCTTTGCCATTCCCACAGGCCGGCAGTGGTCGCCAGGGCGAGGCGGTTGATCTGTTCGTCGGCGTAGGCGAGGGTTCTCCGCCACTGCGGTTGCGCCCCCTGCACGCCGGCTGACCGCAAATCCCTAAGTGCCTGTTTTCGATCCCGGGTTTTGAGTAGCTTTGTGCCCTAGGCTGGCTGGGTGTCCGAGGACGCCGGGCAGGCTGTGGAGCGTGCGTGCGAGGGGTGTGGGAGTCGACTGAGGCCGGGTGCTCCGCCTCGGGCGAGGTTCTGCTCTACGGCGTGTCGTGCCAGGCAGTGGCGTCGTGACCTGCGGTTGCGCAAGCGGGTGGCTGCGGAACTGGGTGGCGCCGGTCGGGCCGAGTGCCCCGAGTGCGGGACTACTTGGGTCGCCGGGGTGGACCGCCGTTCGAGCGCGATCTACTGCTCGCGGCGATGCGTCACGAGGGCCTGGCGGGCCCGAAAGGAATCGTTCGGCGAACGGTCACAGTGACCGCAACGCGAACGCACCCGAATCGCATCTTCGATCAGATTCCGGTCATTCACGGTCGATCGTTGTGATCTTAGGATTTCCGGACTGACTCTCGGTCGAGAGGCGGGCTGCGTCTTGCCGCGGCCCTAAGTGCCGTGCCACAGCCCGTAGTTGAGGGTGAGAAGCCCATGACCGAAGAGATTGAGAGCGCCGACAAGGTCGGCAGCGTCAGCGTGAACCGGTACGCGGAGATCGTGGCCGAGCTGCGGAAACTGGTGGAGACCGCCAGCCGGATCCAGTTCACGGTCGGCGACTACGCACTCGAAGTCGAGCCGATGCGCGAGGCTGGCGGCCAGGAGCGGAGCGACGCGCTGTTCAGGGTCAAGGACTCGTTGTTCCGCCTGGCCGAGGACATCGGGCTGTCCTACGCGATGGTGGACAAGGCCCGGTGGACCGCGTCGAAGTGGCCGAAGGACCGGCGGGTTGCAGGAGTGTCGTTCACGGTCCACAACATCCTCGCGGCCATCGCCGACGACGAGGAACGGTTCACCACCATCCTCAACCCGCCTGAGGGCAAGTCCCGTTGGACGCCGGACGAGGCCAACCGGCGGGTCGGACGCCAGGTCGTCAAGCCCGTCACCCCGCAGGAGAAGGTCAGCGCGATCCACTCGCTCGCCAAGGACGACGAGGTCGCGGGACGTGTCACCGGCGACCTGCTGCGGCGGCCGGCGGTGGTCGCGCAGGTCAGGGACGAGGACAAGGTCCGGGTCGTGGAGGAACTGACCCGCGAGGACCAGGTCGCGGCCGCGGTCGCCCCGGACTTCCTGCGCCGCCCCGCGGTCGTCGCCCGGGTCGCCAAGGCGGACAAGGTGAAGGTCGTCGAGGAGCTGACCCGCGACGAACACGTCGCGGCCGAGGTGACCACCGGCCTGCTGCGCAGGCCGGACGTCGCCTTCAAGGCCATGAGCGACGACACGGCCCGCCACCAGGTCAACCGGGCCCAGGTCGACCAGGGCCGGCAGGCCCGCGAGCACTTCGAGGAGACCAGCCCCGTCGCCCCGCAATCCGCTGGTACTTCGACGGCCAGGACTTCGACGCCGAGGCGTTCGCCTACGCGAGGACCGCTGACGAGGCGCTAAAACAGCTCGATGAGATGTATGGGAGATGGAACGCGGGGGTCCGCGAACTCTCGGACGCCGACCTAGACAATCCGCCCGCGATGGGTCCCGAGCGGTTTCCCATGGAGAACAGGGTCCTGCACGTCAACAGGGAGCTGATCCATCACGGCGCCGAAATTTCCCTGCTGCGCGACCTCTACCGCTGGCAGGACGGAGCCGCACCGCACCGAATATGAGCCGGGTGCGGTGCCAAGCGGCAGTCGACCAGCCGCTCCCGCCACCCAGACCCCGCCGTTCGAATTCTGAGCTGGGCAAACGCCCAGACGCCGCAGGTGGTCATGTCATGCCCAGCTCAGAAACAGGCACTTAGTGTGATCACCACACCGGGCCCCTAGGGGGTGCCCGGCCGTGAATGAAGGATGTCTGGATGCCAACGCTCTCCATACGCACCGCCGCCTGCGCCGCCGCCGTGGCAGGGGCCGTGCTGGTCCCGCTGCTGCCCGCTCAGGCCCAAGCAGCAGGCTCCGTGCACCTGCACAAGATCTACTACGACAGCCCCGGCAAGGACGACCGGTCCACCAGGAGCCTGAACGCCGAGTACGTGCAGATCAAGAACTCGACCAGCCGCGGCGTGAACCTCCGGGGCTGGACGCTCACCGACGCCTCGCGGCACAAGTACACCTTCGGCACGTTCACGCTGGGCGCCGGCAAGACGGTGACGGTCCGCACCGGGCGCGGCAAGGACAGCGCGTCCACGAAGTACCAAAACCGTCGGGCGTACGTGTGGAACAACGACCGGGACACGGCGACGCTGCGGAAGTCCTCCGGTAGCCGCGTGGACACCTGCTCGTACAACTCCACCCGCTACGACTACAAGAACTGCTGATCCGTCCCGGATCAGCGGGCCCGTCCGCTCGCGCGCCGGGCGGACGGGCCCGCCGGAGCGTCACGGCCACCATGCCGCGCGCGCCCTTCGCGGGAGTGAGCGTCCACACGACCCCACACGTCACGACACACCCACCGACCACAGCCGCCACCCCCGGGCCGGGTTTGAACCCTCCGATGACGGTCAGACGGTAGGTGTCCCCAATGTCCAGTACAGCAAGGTGTGAGTGACATGGCTGCCGACAAGAAGACCGAGGCCAAGACCGAGCAGGCCAAGGGCAAGGTCAAGGAAGGCGCCGGGCGCGCTGTGGGCAACGAGCGCCTCACCGCGGAGGGCCGGGCCGACCAGACCAAGGGGGACGCCCGTCAGGCGAAGGAAAAGATCAAGGACGTCCTCGACGACTGACGTCACCACTGGCGCCGCCCCTCCCCCACGCTTCTGGGCCCTCGCGGGCTACCGGCCCGCGAGGGCCCAGCGCTGCCCCGTGCGACCGGCGCGCCCGCACAGCGGGGCGGGGCGGCGACCGGCCGCCCGCGCGCGCCCGGAACACGGCGGTCCGCGTCGAACATGTCCGCGCGCCCCGCGATCGCCGCGCTGGTGGAGCACGGTACGGCCGGCCGCCCGCGGGGAAGTCCTGGCGGTGAGCGCGCGCTGAGCGCGTGCGCACTCCGCGTGGCCACCGACTACCCCGCGGCGACATGGTGGGCGAAGGCGTCGTGCAGGCCGGGAGCGAGGCCCTTGACGTAGGCGTACTGTCGCACGAGTCGGCAGCCCCGGCGGCGCTTGGCCTCCTCGGTGCCGACCGAGTAGTGGATGACGCGCACGCCCAGCGCCCGGGCCCGCTCGATCAGGTGGTAGAACAGCAGGCCGAAGTAGACCGGTAGGCCCTCGGTCGCCTCGTAGTCGAAGCCCGCGGTGCGCACGTACAACTCCTCGCGGCGGCGGAAGTACAACAGGGAGCCGACCGCGTGGCCCTCCAGGCGGGCGAACTCCAGCCCCGCGTGGTCACCCGCCTGCCGGGCGACCGCCTCGCGCAGCCGCCGCACCGCACGGTCGTCGAACGTCTTGTACTTCCGGTTGAGCCGCGCCTCCAGCCGGTCGGCCTCCTCCCGTGCCGCCGGGTCGAGCTCACGGGACTCGTACCGCACGCCGGCCGCCGCCAGGCGCTTCATCTCCCGTCGTACGTTGTTGCGCATGTTCGTGGTGAGGGGGTGCCGGCCCGACCCGCGGACGTACGCGTCGAAGCCCTCGTCCGGTACGTCCAGCACGGCGGCGCCGTGGTGCGGGAAGGAGACGTACCCCCGCTCCGCGAGGGCCTGCCGCAGCGGGGCGTCGTCCTCGTCCACGTACAGCATTCCAACGCTCCGCAGAGCCCGGTCCCGGGCGGCCTCCTCCGCCCCGCCGAGCAGATCGTGCGCGGCTTCCCGCTCGCCGGCGGCGCCGCGTTCCAGCGCTGCCGCGCCCACGCGGGTGTGCGCCGGATTCCTGCCGCCGAGAAAGAGCGCCGGCATGAGGGAGGCGGCGACGCGCGCCCCTTCCCCCGACGCGCAGGATTCGATGAATCTGGTTGCCAGGAATTCCACCCGACAGAACGGAAAAGGCGATTCCGCGGCCATCGGGTAGCACGGCAGGGTGGCGAAGCGTGTTCCGCCGGAAATTGTCGAGCGTAGATAGAAAGGCGGCATGTCGGCCGTTTCCTCGGCCACCCGCAACCAGGGTAGTGAGGCATAGAATCCATGCGCGCCCAGCGACGCTTCCCACTCGGCTTCGTTCAGTTCGCGGACGCTGCGCAACTCCTCGCACGCGCCTACTCGCCATGCCATGAAAACGCCCGCTTTCTGTTGTCTTGACGCTGCGTCCTTCGCGCTGGTTGACTCCGGCCATGCCGACTACGGAAGCGCTGATGCAGCGGGTCCTGGGTGCCGAGATTCCGCAGCCCGCGCGGCGGCCCCTCCTGTCCATCGGCGTCAATTTCGCGGCGCTTTCGGTGTTCGCCACGTTTTTCGGGCCGTGGCTGGTGGGCGAGTTGGGCGCCACCACGGGAGAGGCTTCCACCGCCTACATCGCGGCCGGTCTCTCCGGCGTCGCGGGCGGCTACCTGGGGGGCCGGATCACCGACCGGTTCGGCCCGCGCCCCGCGGTCCTCCTCGGCTCCGCCGGACAGGCCGTCGGATGCGCGGTACTGCTGCTGCCCGGCATCGGGGCGCGCACGGCGTGCGCGGTGCTCGTCGCGGTCACCTTCCTCCAGCCCCTGCGCGGCGTGGCACAGCGCATCGCGCTGGTGGACGCCGCCCCGGACATACCCAGCGAGGGGCTCTTCGCCGGTTACCGCCTGGTGATCAACGTGGCCACCTTCGCGGGCCCGCTGCTGGGAGCCGGGCTCGTCGTCCACGGGTGGTGGCTGCTGCACCTTGAGGTCACCCTCCTGTACGCCCTGTCGCTGCTCACCGCGCTCCGCGTCCCCTACCGTCCCCCCGCCGCGGCGCGACCGGTGGCGCGAGGTCGGAGCCGTTCCACCGCGCTCGGCGACTGGCGGCTGTACGCCCTGATGCTCGCCGCCACCTCCGCCTGGACGGTGGTCTACATGTACGAGACCGTCCTGCCCATCGCTCTGACCCAGAGCTACGGGTTCTCCCCCGCCACCTGGGGCGTCGTCTACGCCCTTGGCCCGGTGCTGGTCGTACTGCTGCAACTGCGCGTCAGCCGCTGGACGGCGGGCGTCTCCCCCCGGCTGCGCCTCACCGCGGGCACCGCCGTGATGGGCGCGGCGTTTCTGGTCCTCCCGCTGAGCGCGGCCCTGTGGGCGGTGGTCATCGTGGTGATCACCTTCCTGATCGGCGACATGGTGTGGGGGCCGGCGAGCGAGGACGCGCCGCTGCGCCTGGCCCCGGCGCAGCATCGCGGCGCGTACGTCGGTGTGCTGACTGCCAGCATCTGGTTGGGCAGCGCCCTGGCACCCGGGGTGGGCCTCCCGCTCCGGGAGGCCCACGGCGACACCGTGCTGTGGGGGGTGGTGTTCGGTCTCGCGCTGCTGTCCGGCGCGGTCTACGTGGCGACCGACCTGCTGGCCACGGGCCGGGCCGGCTCTAAGGCCGCTCCCGAGACGGACGCCGGCACGGCGAACGGCGTCAACTCCTCGTAGATCTCCACCGCCCGTTCGTACTGCGCCCGCCGCTCGGGCGGCACCACGATCCGCGCGTCGTCGTCCGGCGGCAGGATGGTGTGGCTGGCCTCCAGCGTCTTGTGCCACTTCGCCTGCGACTCCTCCTCGCCCTCGGACCAGCGGCGGATGCGCCCGTCCTGCCAGTCCAGCATCGAGCGCTGGAACGGCAGCCGCACACGCCCGCAGTAGTGCCGCAGCACCGCCTCGGGGTGGCGCCGGAAGACGTCACCCTCCACCACCACCGGTGGGTGGCCGAGTTCCTCCACCACCCGGGTGAACAGCGCGTGCAGCGCCGTGTAGCCGAACTCCTCCTCGGTGAAGTCGGGCTTCAGCGGTGTCAGTGAGGGCAGTACCCGCTTGGGGTGTCGGATGATGAAGGTGTTGACGGCCCGGCTCAACAGGTCGTCGCTCAGGTAGGGGCCGGCCTGGAAGGCCAGGTCCTTGACGAACACCACCGGTGCCGCCACCGACAGCACCTGTTCGCTGGCGGCCCGCCCGTCGTAGCTCGCCGACTCCGACAGATCACCGTAGCGGTGGGATCGCCGGTGGGGGCCGAAGTAGTAGCAGTCCGTGAACGGTTCGTGAACGACGTCGGTGTCGGTGCGGCACGCGAACGTCTTCTCGAAGGCCGTGGACACCGAGCGGGGAACCGCCCAGAGTCCGACGACCTGGGTACAGCGGCCGCCCGTGTCGGGCGCGCCTAACGCGCTATCCTGGCTCAACTGGTCTCCCCAGGTTGCTGGGCGAACTGGAAGATGTCGTCGTCCGTCTCCGCGCGCCACACGAGTGCGGCGTCCCCGCCGCTGACCGCGACGACCGCCGCACGCGGCTGGTTGAAGCTGGTGGCACGCGTGATGCTGTAGGCCCCGGCGTCCCGTACGGCGACGAAGTCCCCGCGGCGGATGTCCTGGGGCAGCCGGGCGTCGAGGGAGAAGACGTCGCCCTCGTAGCAGAGCGGCCCGCCGAGGAAGTACGAGGCGTCCGGTGTCTCGCTGCGCAGCGCCTCGTAGCGGTGCCGTTCCGCCACCCCGGCCGTCGGCAGCAGGTTCAGCCCGCCATCCAGCAGCACCCAGGTCCCCGGTGCGGTGCGCTTGACGGCGGCGACCCGGGTGAGCAACGTCATCGCGTCGGACACGACAGCCCGACCCGGCTCCCAGCACACGCGCAGGTGCGCGAGGCCGTGCCGGCCGAGCAGGTCCCGCACCCCTGCCGCGAGCCGGGCGGGGGTGAAGCGCTCCTGCTCCGCGGGCTCCTCCCGCGCCGCCTGAATCTGGCTGAGGCCGGCCACGGCTCCCTTGAACCGCCGGATGCCCGGTACGCCGAAGCCTCCCCCCAGGTTCAGCAGCTCCAGCGGCGCCGTCTGGCTTGTCGCTGCGGCCCAGACGATGACGCTCTCCAGCGCCTCCAGCAGGGCGGGCACGCTGGTGATCTGGGAACCGAGGTGGCAGTGCAGACCGGTCAGCCGCAGCTCCGGACGCCCCTGGATGGCCTTGACGAGCCGGTCGGCGTCGCCGGAGGCCAGTGGCCAACCGAACTTGGACGGGGTGGTGCGCCGCGGCAGCGGCGGCGGGCCCGCGTAGACGTCCTGCGGCGGGAAGACGCGCAGCCCCACCGGCAAGGGCTCGCCCCGGGCGCCGGCCGACTCCGCCACCGTGTCGATCTCCTCCTCGCCGTCGATGTTGACGTACACGCCACGGCTGGCCGCCTCGCGCAGCTCTTCGGCGGTCTTCACCGGTCCGTTGAAGACGATGCGCTCCGGCGCGAACCCGGCGCGCAACGCGGCGCGCAGTTCGTATCCGGAGACCACGTCCACCCCGAAACCGTGCTCGCGGACGACCTCCGTCACCGCCGGAAGGTGGTTGGTCTTCAGCGAGTACAGCGTCGTGTCCGGGGCCAGTTCGCGTGCCAGACGGGTCAGGTTGGCGCGTAGCCGGTCCAGGTCGAGGACGTAGAGTGGCGTGCCCCAGCGCGCGCCGAGCGCGGCGAGATCAGGCGCGCCCGACGCCCCGGGGCCGAAGGCGTCCGGCGTGGGACTCACACCGCCCCCGGGACGGAAGCGCCGCCGTCACCGGCGAGGGCCAGGCGTTCGAACTCCTCGCCGTACTTGCGGTGCTCCCAGTCGTTGACGGCGACGATCCACAGGTCGCGGTGGCCGCCGGTCTCGTCCTCGGCCACGATGTCCGTCGCGTTGTGCCACATCGCGTCGTCGTCGTACACCAGCGCCTGGTTGGGTTGGAGGGTGACCTCGAAGAAGGGTTCACCGCCGCCGGTAGGCATGAGCTGGTTGGTACCACCGGTGATGTTGTGGCGGCCGAAGACCGCGAGCATGCCGTAGTCGTGCCCGTCGCGGTGCGGCCCCTCGGGCACGGAGACGCCCTTGATGTCGGGTGCGGAGATGACCCGACATTGGTGCACGTTGAGTTGCCAGGAACGGCCGCGGTCCAGGCCCAGGGCCCTGGCGCCGGCGTCGATCTGCCGCGTGGGGTCGATGCGCAGGGGCGCGAACGGCCGCTGGACGCCGCCCACCAGCCCGTTGACCACGCGGGGCTGGAGGAAGGGCCGGTGTGGCAGCAGCTCCAGCCTCCAGGCGTCGCTGCCTTGGTCGTAGTCCATCCTGAACTGCGAGAAGCGGCGGAACCGCTGGCGGCCACCGGTGAAGTCGTCGGGCGGAAGCGTCTCGAACTCGGCGAGTACGTCGGGCTCTGGAGCTGGTAGGTCGATCACGCGGTACTTGCCGTCCCAGGGGTTGGCCATGACCACGAGTCCTTTCGTCGGTGACGTGCGTGTTTCGTCGGTGACGTGGAGGGCTGCGACGGACGTCCGACCCGGTGGCTCCTGGCGGTGCGGTCAGCCGCCGGGACGGATGTCCAGATGGATCTGGGCGAGCGCGGTGTCGGCCCGCCGCGCCGCCTCGGCGGACGTCTCCGCGGTGGCGACGACCAGCCCGCACTGGTCGTGGTTGCTCGTCGGTGGCGCGACCTGGTGGCCGGGAGCGGCCTCGACCTCGAGGTTGGCGACACCCTCGACACGGCGGGCGAGTCCCGTGCCGTGCACGGCGCGTACGGTGCCGCGCTCGCGGGCCATCAGGTAACGCGAGGCGGCGCCGCCGTGTCGGGTGGGGGTGAGGTCCGGGCGCTCACCCAGGTGCATGCGCACGATCTGCTCGCGATACGGGAAGCCCAGGGCCAGTTCCACCAGATCGGCGATCGAGGCGCCGGCGATGCGCGCGTTGATCTCGATGAGTCTCGGGCCGTCCGCCGTCATCCGCACCTCGGTGTGGGCGGCGCCGAAGTCGAATCCGATCGCGGCCAGCGCGTCGAGCGCCGTCCGCGCGAGAGCGCCCGTGACCCGTTCCGGGAGGGCCGAGGGGAAGGTGTCGCCCATCTCGGCGAAGTGCGGGGCCGGGCTGAGCTGTTTGTCGGTGACGCCGATCAGGGTGGTACGCCCCTCGTACGTCACGGTCTCCACGCTCACCTCGTAGCCGAGCGCGTACTCCTCGACGAGGGCACCGGCGCGGCGGCGTTGGCCTCGCGCGTCGTACGGCCGCGCGGCGATCTCGCCGAAACGCGCGCCGACCTCGGCCTCGGTGAACGCCAGGTGGACACCGGTGCTCGCGGACTCGGTCATCGGTTTGACGACGCAGGGAAACCCCAGATCGCGCGCCGCGGCCACTGCCTCGGATTCCGTCGTGACGTAAGCGAACCGTGGTGCCGGAATTCCCGCGGCCAAGCAGACCCGGCGGGTTTCCAGCTTGTCCCGCGCGGTGCCGGCGGCTGTCGGAGAAAGGCCAGGCAGACCGAGCGCCGCCGCTGATTCCGCGACGAAAGGCAGGTTGTAGTCGCAGTGCGTGTAGAGCGCCCTGAGCCGCCCGCTGCCCAGCAGTCCCTCGACTGCTGCGAGGATGCCGGCTGACGAATTCGTGTCGCCCTCGATGACCTTGGAGACGCGCTCCGAGAAGATTTCGGCGACGTTACCGACGCCCTGGTATCGCTCAAGGTCGTTGGTGACGAAGACGACCTCGCAACCCAACCGATGCGCGACCTTGAGGGGCAGCAGCCCGGAAGTGGAGAGCTGTGCCTCCACCATGGCGAAAATCGTTCCGTCATTGAACGACATACCAGCGATGCTAGGGGCGCGAAAAGCGGCGACGCAAGCATAGTCGCCCTTTTTTCCCGACTATTTGCGGTCACCTTCGCGCGGCGGCGGTCGGGGACCCGCGACCACCGCCGCGGGTCCACTGGTCACGGCCCTTGTGCGAGGTGTTCCGGTGACGAGGTGGCGCGGCGGAGGGCGCCGCCCGCAGGCCGTGCCATCCCACGACACCGCTCAGGCGTCGATGCCGGCCGCGCGCAGTCGGCGGCGGACCTGCTCCCACTCGGGGTCCACCGGCTCGCTGATCCGCGTGCCGACGGAGACGTCCTTGAAGCCGCTTGAGGTGGAGACGCACACCACCGGCCCCTCGACCTCGCCCACCTGCCGCAGCCCCGCCAGGCCGGCCGCCGCCGACAGCTCGACCCAGAGCCCCGCCGCGGCCAACTCCCGCTGCGCCGCCCGCATTTCGTTGTCGGTCAGCAGCAGCGGACGGCCGTCGCTCGCGCGCAGCGCGACGACGCCTCGGTAGCCGCCGACGGAGCAGTCGATGCCGTACGCGTCGGTGTCGCCCACCCGCACCGTGGTCGCGGGCACCCCGGCGCGTACCGCCGCGGCCAGCGGGCCGCCGGCGGCCGGCTCGCAGGCGAAGATCCGCGGGACGGAGTCGGTGACGCCCAGGCGCTGGAGTTCGGCGAAGCCCTTCCAGACGCCGTAGAGCAGTTCGCCGTAGCCCGTGGGCACGAAGACGGCGGCGGGGGCCCCGAGTTCGGCGTGGATCTCGTACGCGATGGTCTTGTAGCCCTCGGCGCCGTAGGCGTGTCCGGTGTGGGTGGCCGTCAGGTTGCTGACCGGGTGCAGCCCGCAGTGCTCGACGACCTTGCGGACCAACGGCCACCGGTGGTCGATGGGCACTGGCAGCACCACCGCCCCGTACGCGTGCAGGAACGCGTTAACGGCCGGGGGCGTGTCCGTGGAGGTGAAGACCACGCAGCGCAGCCCGGCCCGGGCCGCGTAGGCCGCTGCCGCCGCGCCGTGGTTGCCGGAGGAGGCGACCACGACGCCCGGGGCACCGGCCCGGACCGCCGCGCTGGTCGTGCATTCGGCTTTCCCGCGCCAGTGGCCCGCCCCATCGCTGTGCCGTTCCGCTTCCGCCCCGTGCGGGGCGCCCCGGCCATTCCCACTCGGGCGGGGTCAGATGTCGCGTAGGAAGGCCTCCGCCTGGCGGCGGAGCGACAGGGGAGCGGCGGACCAGGCCGGGGTGCGCATCACCTCGCGCAGCTTGACCTCCTTCACCTCCCGGGGAGCGTCCTTGCGCAGACCGACGTGCGGCCAGAGCTGGTCCAGATCGTCGTACGGGAGGTCCCAGTAAACGCCGATGCCCGCCTCGGGGACACCGGGTGGCGGCGGGGGCGCGACGTGGACCTCGTCGGCGGTGGCGGCGGGAGTGATCTCGACGAGCGTGAGACCGAACCGTTCGACGGCGTCGCGGAGCAGCACCCGGTGACCTTCGACGGTGCCGGCAGAGGGGGGTTCCCCGTCGAAGAACAGAGCGAGCACCCAGCCGGACTCGCCGGTGCGGGCGAGATCCATGACAAGACGGGTGTCCGTGTCGTCGGTGAAGGAGCGGTGCGCGATGCTCCCCGCCGCCCCAGGGCCTTCGGTACGAGGAGTCTCTTCGAGCCGCAGAGTGCCGAGCAGCCGCCGTAGCTGCTCGGACGTCAGCTCTCCATGGGCGAGCACACGGAGTGCGGGCCAGAGCATGACGAGGTTCCCTTCTTCGATTTTTCAGGACAGGGGCAAGAGGAGCAGCGGGGCACCATGATGATCCAGTACCGCAGCTTCAGATCCTGCCCTACTGCTCCGGCTCGTCTCCGTCCGGCATGGTGCAGAAGACGCCCAGCCAGCAGACCATATGCGCAGTGCTGTACGGCAGAGGGCGGCGGTCACGGATGCATGACCTGGTCCTGCGACCACTTCCCGCACGGCACGCTGCTCTGTGTCAGGGAGTGCCGCAGGCAGAGCGCTCCGTCCTCCAAGGGCACGGGCCCAGGGGCCATGCTCGTCGGCTGTTTCCCGCCCGGCGGCGGCCCCCTCCCGGCGTGCGGAGGCGGGCCGCGCAGAACCGTTCCTCAAAGGTGCTGACCGCCGACCCGACCAGGCGGGCGATGCGTCCCGGCGTCGGCGGCTCCATCCGGTCGCCCCGGCAGCGGACGACCACGGCCTCCGCCAGCCGGTCCCGGTTCAGCTCCACTCCGCACAGCTCCGCCGCGAGCCACTCGGCGAGCTGGGCCTGGTCCTCCCCGGTGCACTCCCGGAACCCGAACGCGCCCCGGATCTCCACCCGGTGTCGCTTGATCGCCCGGCCCTGCCAGTCGTACCCGGCCCACTCCTCGGCCAGCACCTTCACCTGCTGGGCCACGTACGACACCGCAGGCGCCGGAATCTCCCCGACATCTTCCGGGAACCGGGCCTCCACCTCGAAGAACTTCAGCAACAACGCGAACCCCAGCCGGTTCGCCCCCGACTTGTTCCGCAGCCGCTCCTGATCCTCCTCCAGCAGCGTCCAGACCTCGATCAGGTCCTCCGGCTCCCACTCCTGCCGCACTCCGCGCTCCCTCCGGTCGTCGTGACCGGACCAACCTCGCGGAACACCCCGCTCAACAACCCCAGAAGATCGAAAACTCAGACAAGCCCACCCCCGCTTTGCTACAGAGAGCTACTTGTCACTTCGCGGCAGCTTCGGGAGGACAGGGCCTTGAAGGCCGTGGATTCCGTCTGGCCGGAGCCCCGGAAGAAGTTGCCGCCGCGGCCAACTGCGCTGGATCCGTACAAGCCGGTGATCGACGAGATGCTGCGGACGGACCTCGACGCACCACGCAAGCAGCGGCACACGATCACGCGGATCTTCCACCGACCCACGCCTCTGCGCGGCCATCGTCGACCGCCTCACCTTCAACGGCACCATCATCGAGACCGGCACAGACTCCTACCGCCTCGCCAGCACCCGCGCACGAGCTGAAGAGCCCGCCACAGCCAGCTGACTCCTGCGGGTTCCGTCTCGACGGTCCGACGCCCTCACGGGCGGCGGACCGTCCCACAGCGCCACCAGGTCGTTCCCGCGGCCTCTTCATGTTGTCCAGCTGTGTCAGACCGGCTGTCGCAGCCACGACTCGAGAGCCGCATAGTCGCTGTCAGCCAGGCCACGGCGGGGATCGACGCGATGGAGCAGGGCTTGCCCCTGATGATGGGCAGCGACCCAGGCCCGATCGGTATTCGTGATCTCGTCGTCAACCCAGGCGAACGGGCGACCCGCGGCCCATTCGACAAGGGCACGGGTCTTCCAGTGCAGTCTGTTCCGTTCATCCTGGTCATCGATATCGGACGGCTCCGGCCAGACCACCACCGCCAACTGCGGCAGACCAATGCGGGGCGCGATGCACTCGTTCGCGTCCGCCATCCATGTCGTCGCCCAGACCACCTCGCACGGCAGCGCCGCCAGCCGGGGCCCGTGCTCGGGATTAATCCTGGTCAGGAGCGGATTCGCGTCAGCATCGGGCAGTTCAGGACCCGTCGCATAGATCGGATACGGCTGGGACATTGCACCGAACGGGATGAGTGGCCCATCGACATCGAGAAACAACAGGGCACGCTGCACGGAACCAGTCACGGGAGCACGATAGCGGCGGATCCCACCAGAGACCGCCTCGATGACCAAGCCCGACACCCGATCATCGCCCCGCTTGCTGCTACTTCTCGTGAACACCCACGGGGCCCAAGATCCGCAACTGCTGCCCAAAACAGCAGACAAACGCTGCCGCTAGAAGTGAACGAAGCCACCCGGCTGCGGCGTGCGGACCAGTCGGGTGCTGGGTTACTCCATGACATGGTCCGGGTCGGGAAGTTGCGGGGGGAAGTGGCGTTCCAAGATTTCCGTCCACCGGTGCAGCACGACGAATCCAGTGGTGTCGGCCTGCGCCTGGACCAGCTCGGTCAGCGCGTCGATGAATGGCTGGGCGGGTGTGCCCGGCTCGATTGCGGCGGCAGCCCGCTTCAAGCGGTCGTGCGTGGTGGGGAAGATGTCCTTGGCCCAAGCGTCCTGTTCTTTGACGCGGCGGGAGCTCGCTTCGGCGTTGATCTGCATGACGGTCCACTGTGGGCAGTCGGGCGAGTGCCACATCTGGATGGGCTGTCCCACCCCGACGCAGGCGTTCCTGGCACCGGGGCCCGCCTGGCAATCCGCACACAGCTCACCTTCCGTCTCCGCGAAACCCTTCATCGAGATACTCCCCTCGCCTGCCTGGAGAGCAAGAGCCTGCCATGGGCGACCAACCAGTGGGAAGCGCTTCAGCCAGATCGGTGTCGGTTGCATTCGTCGTAGGACGGTCCTGCACTTGCAGGATGTGCACCCCGAAGAGGACCCTCAACCACCCGAGGACGAGTAGCAGCGCGACGATGTCCACGGACCCGGGGTACTGGCGCGGCGAGTGCGCGCGCAGCATCGATACCTACGCGCCTGGGTACTTCCACCACCGGCCTTGGCTGCGCGAGGTTTTTCTCGCCACGCCGCGTGAGCAGTTCGTGCCCGACCTCGTGTGGTGGCCCGACGCACGAGGTGACGGCCTGTACCCCCAGTTAGACCGCACGGTGCGACCACGGCAGTGGCTGGAGGCGGTCTACCGGCCGCTGGCCGCCCTCATTACACAGATGGACGACGGCCAGACACCACCCGAAAACGGTTCGGCCAGCGGTACCTTCACCAGCTCCATCTCCTGCCCGTCGATCGTGGTGGACATGCTCCACCACCTCGACCCGCAACCAGGCGAGAACGTCCTGGAGATCGGCGCCGGCACCGGCTACAGCGCCGCGCTCCTCGCCCGTCGCCTAGGCCCACGCCGCCTAGTCACCATGGAGATTGACGCCGCTCTCGCGCAGGAGGCTGCGCAACGACTACTGCGCCTTGATCCCGCGCTCGAAGTGCTGGTGGTCACCGGCGCCGGTGAGCTTGGGTATCCACTGCGGGCGCCCTACGACCGCATCGTGTCCACCGCCGCAGTGCGTACCATTCCCCCAGCCTGGCTGTGCCAAGTCCGCCACGGCGGCACCATCCTCACCCCCATCGACACCCCGTACGGCCATGACGCCCTACTCACACTCACCTGCGACGGCGCCGGCAGCGCCACAGGCCACCTCATCAAACCGGTAGCGTTCATGAAACTGCGCGGCCAACGCCACCAACCCCCATGGGAAAACCTCGGCTGGCCCAAAGAACTCCCCGTTGCCGACGCCCCGCCGTGGAAACACCACCGCGTCACCGCAGACCCCGCAGGGCAGCGCATCTATCTCCACCGAGCCCAGTAGAGCCGAACACCACCGCCCCGCGACGTGGCCGGCCATGGCCTTCGGCTCCACCCGCCCAGCCCCTCGCAGTGGCGGGCAGGTGCCCGCGGTCAGATGGTGCTCTGCGTCAACTGGTCTCGTTAGCGTTGTGCCTCAACCACGGTCTGGTGTGCTTGCGTCTCTTGTGGTCGCGGTGGCGTCGCCTGCTGCCAGGTGCCCTGTTCCAGCGCTGTCAGCACATCCCGTTTGATCTGCGCTCGTTGGTCGTTGCCGACGAGTTCCCCGGGGAGGTAGCCATCGCGCACCTCGTGAGGGCGTAGCACGGAGCGGATGAA
>NZ_JACHJL010000040.1 GCF_014203645.1 Streptomyces zagrosensis
CGCTCGCGGCTGTTCCCGACGTCATGCCGCAGGCAGACCCGGCGGCTCGGCTGCCGAGGATGGCGCCGCCACGCAAGAACGACGCCTCACAGCAGAATCGTCCCGCCTGACGGTGGACGGAGGAGGAGCCCCGGTCAGAGGGAAGCTGACCGGGGCTCCGGCCTGTGCGTGAAGCCGGTTCACGAACCCGCTCGGAACGCTCAGACGGGTCCGTCCACGACCGTCAACAACGCTGCGGCGATGGCGATCAACGCTTTCGCCTCGTCCCGGCTGTACGAGAATGCCGACGTCACCGCGTCCTTATGCACCGCTGCGCTCGTCTGGTCCTCAACGGCGAAACGGATCCAGGCCCAGCGTTCCTCCTGTGTGCGCTGCAATCTGTCCTTGCCGCCGGGCCACATCCAGCCGCTGTGGACTTTGACCCATTCCAGCGCGCGACGGGCCTCCAGGATCGCGCCGTCGATGTCACCGTCCAGAAGTCGGCGCTGGGCAGCACGCAGGTGCCGGGCGGGCTCCGCGCGGGGGTCGTCCTCTAGCGGGAACGGAACCTGCATCTCGAACGCGACCGCGGGACCGAGGGCGGTGATCTGATCGATCCAACGGCTCTTGGCCACGCTAAAGTGCAGAACCTCCTTCGTGCTGCCGGGGAAGCCGGGGGCTTGCGGAAGCGTGCCGGTGACCTCCAGTTCCATTCGAAGGTCACCGTCGCGGGCCTCGTTGATGGCGTGGAGCTGGGCCGAGGTGAGGAGAAACTTGAGGACCGGGCGCTCGACTCCCGTCTCGGGCGTAAACGAGAGCAATTCAGTGCCCCTTCCGACGAGCATCCGCTGGTAGGAGTTTCCGATCCCGTACAGGTCGGTCTGCAGCGCCAGGACCCTGCCAGCCTTCGTCGCGGTAGGCGCCTTCACCTCAAGCCCCATCTGGAGACAGATCGTGCCCATGCCCCGCAGAAGCTGCACGCTCTCCTCCCGGACGCCAAGGACGAACTCGCCGGCCTCTGCGTCGAAGCGCATCACGTTCACAACCGTCCTCCACCGTGATCTTCTGAGCGACCGAATCTCCACAAAGCGGCGCCGTGACACCGCCTGTTTATAGGAACCCCCCAATACCGCTCGCAACGGAGCGCTGCCCGGCGACTGCGGATGCGGTCCCGGAATCGCCCTCCTTCCCTCGTCGGCGGCCACCCGCTTGTCCACCGGTCTGCACGCTCGCCGTCCGCCTGTCCACCGGTTGTCCACCGGAGGCGATCATGGCGCCTCAGAAAGGTTGCCCTACCACTACGGATTGATCTTGGAAAGCACAAAACCCCAGGTCACGGCGAGTGAGTCCTGGGGTTTCGCAGAGCCGCCTTCGGGATTCGAACCCGAGACCTACGCATTACGAGACCGTGAGCGATCATGTCGTGTAATGCCTCGTTGTGCTGTGTGGTGACGTTTGACCTGATCAGAGCACATGCAACAAGTTGACCTGTGCCGCCCCGTGATGCACGGTCCAAAGGCGTCTGTCCACCGGCTGTCCACCGAAGGGGTTGTCGCCGGCCTACCAACGAGACTGGAGCTGGGCCCCCAACGACCCTGTCAACCGGCCGGCGAGACAAGCGGAGGCCACTGTAGAGTTTCTACAAGCTCCCCCCTCGCCCGGTCCGGCACTGTGTCCCCCTGATCGAGGGTCGGACCCCGTGCAGCCGCTACGTGTCGTCACTCGTACAGCTGCCGCCAGCACGAGTCCAATACCGGCTCCAAGGAGAAGCGACCGGGGCTGCTCTCTTCGAAGACCTGCATGGCCCTGAGGCACTCAACACTTTCCCTGGCAGTTTCGTCGCCCAGGACCTCCGCGACGGCGTCGACGAGTTCTCCTCGGTTGAGACCGCTCGATCCCATATATCGCTGGATTGATGTGTAAGCGGCAGAGAGTTCCCGCCCCTCACCGAGCCCGACCGCCTCCACAAAGGTCCGCCATTCGCTCGGCTTGGCCAGACGTTCGCGGAACCGGGCCAATGCCTTCCGTTCGGTGAGTCCCTCGCGCAAGCGCTCGGCGATCTGTTCCACGAGGACCGGCCAGCCCCCAGTCGCCTGGACCAGATGTTCGAGATGCTCGCTGTCGGTGAACCGCTGCTGTTCCAGAGCCCAGGCACGCAACCCATTCCGGCTGTAGCGACGGAGTACAACCACGTCGAGGGACGAATCCTGGATGCGGCCCGACAACAGGTCACGCCACAGCGAAAGCTGACCCTGACCTGCGACGATCACCACCGATCTCATGACTCCGGATGCGGTCGGCACTTGGTGGAGAGCGGCCTCGACCGACACCAAGCACGCTGCGGAATTAGGTGATTTGACCGTCAGATCGTCCAACACCACACGTTTGTCACTCGCCATTCCCGCCGACAGTTCACGCGCGAAGTCACCTCGATTCCTGATGCTCGGAACGACCCATCCCGACGCCCTAAACGTAAGGTCGCGTAGCGCGGGCGTGACGTGCTCAACACCGGTGGCGGTACTGCCGATCACTACCCGCACCTGATTGCCGTCGCCGCCGAGAACGTCTGCGACCTGGCTGGTGGTCAAAGGAGCATACGAGTCCTCCCCCAATCGGGGCCGCGCCTCCAACGCTGCGAACTCCTCGGGAACGATCCCGTGTTCAGCGTTGATTAGCTGGCTCTCGACCTCGCCCACATTGCCGATCATGCTCAAGGCATTGGTGCTGCGCAGATGCCAGCCGAGACCGGTGTCCGGAGCGAGTACACCCAGCCCTTCCATCTCAGCCAGATACGCTCGAAATGCCTCGGCGTCCAGTCCGCTGAATCCGGCCCGCCACCAGGACACGCATTCGTCGCGCAACTCCGACTGGCTCATGCGCGACTGGATTCCGCGCTCGTGAGCGTGGTAGGCAAGCACATTAGCGATCACGTTGTACCGGTGGTCGAGCATGAGGGTGTCCCGAAATGCTGACGTGATCCCCTGTCGCAAACCAGTATCACCGTGCACTGCCTGAACATCCGCCCTGGTGATGATGAAGGGAGGGGTTCCGCAATTTTCCTCCGCACGCCGCTTATGCATCGTCTCCACCAACCGATGCCCGAACATCTGGAGTAGGAACGGCTGATAAGAGCAGTAGCCGAGAATTCGATGTACCAGATTATCCTCCTCAAACCGGTATCCCAGCACAGCGAGAGGCGTACCGAGCAGGTTCGCCGCATCCTGAGGATCGAGCGGTCCCACGACAGTGGGCTGCTGAGCCAGGTGACTGAACGGGCTGTTCCGAGCGACCTTCGCATAACGCTGCACGGAGTGCAGCCCGGCAAAGACCACCTTGACCCTGCCGTCATCTTCCTGCCCCAGATCACGAAGCCGACGTGTCTCGAGGAATTCGGGAGAGTCGCAGTCGAAGAATTTATCGGCCTCGTCGAGCAAGATGAGGAGCCTTCGTCGGTCGTCCTCGCGCAGCCAGATCTGGATCGCATCTTGGACCTGCGCATGCGTGATGCCAGAGGTGGACCTGGTCCGCTTCGGCAGCGTGATCCCACGCCCCTCAAGCTTCCTGCTGATCTCCTGCCACACGGTCGCCGAAGTGGCCGAACCTCGAAAATCGACTGAATCCAGGCTTAGCAGGAGACTGATCTGGTCAGTGCCATTGGCAGTGCCGGCTTTCTCAAACGCCTGCCCCACCTCCTTTAGAAGAGCCGACTTACCGAGCCCTCGTCCGCCGAAGACCACCTGTGTGCCCTTAGGGTCCTGGAGAGCATTTACCTCTCCCTCCCGGCCGAAAAACATTTCCTTCGCGACGCGCCCCCGCTTTTGGCTGATATACGGGTTGACGCCGGAGAAGGGCAACAGGATGCTCATCGCGGTATCGAGACCGCGTTTTCCGTGCGCCGCGAGATAAACGAGCGCCGCGTCATCCAGGACCACGATCGGACGGCGACCGACACAGTGCACGGCCAGGGCGGCCCGGTCCCTCGTCGACATCGTGCCGAAATAGGCGACGAGCAAGCTCTCCCGTCCGGAGTCGTGGTCCGCATAACTCAGCAGCAGTTCCGGAGCCGGCTGCCCCCATACGAGCATGATCCGCAGTCGGCGCCCTAGTTCTGAGCCGAAGGCCGGTACGTGGGCATCGCCGGTCGAGCGGACATCCGGCAGGTCGAGAAACCGGTAGTCCGACCCCTTGCGCAGATCATCACGGCGCAGTGGGCTGCGGAGACTGCTGTACCCGATCAGCCGCAGAGCCGGCATCAGCAGTTCGCTCTCCTTGAGGCCCTGCTGTCGTTGTGCGGCTGCCCGCCTCCCCATGGCGGACCAGTTGTCCAGCGCTTCCGCCGCACGTTCGGCGTTCTCTTCCGACAGTTGGGAATAGTCCAGCTCCGGCAGCCCTTCGACACAGCCACGGCTACGTACGACCGCGACCAGGTCACGGGTGATTCCCTTGGGCAGCGTCTCAGGGACTCGGGGGAAGAAGATGTCGAGCTCACGTCGGCCGCCGATCTGCGCGAGGACACCATCCGCCTCCAGTTGGGCGATCATCACCTCGGCATCGCCGAACTGCCCTGCCGCCAGCTCGCGCTCTACCTTCTTCAGTGCGGTGGCGTCCACGGCACGGAGCGCGTCGAGCCTGGCCCGCAGGACGCCCTCCCATCGTGCCCAGTGTTCCTTGAGCTTCCCCGCCACGTCGCCGAGTTCAGCCCGTACGGCACCTAAATCACCGCGCTCAAGCCCAGCCGTCGCCTGGAGACAGCGGTCCAGTTCACGCTCCTGATCCGAGGACACCGCATTGTGAAGGCGCGCCTGGCGCAGATCAGCATCCAGGGCTTCGTGAATGCTCGCGAGCGCATCGGTGCTGCGCTGGCGGGCCGCCCTGCTCTCCCGGCGCAGCTCTTCGAAGATCATCTCCGCCTCGGCACCGGTGGCAGGGTCCAGCAACTGCCTTTTCGCACAGTCCAGTAGATAGTCGACCGTGTCGTAGTGCTCTCCCGCCATCTGCCGTCGTACTGCTTCGGGCCATGTCCTTACAGCTGCCGCGGCGAGATCAGCCAACGTAGTCGGGGGCAGGTGGATCTCGTAGATGCCCGCTGACACGCGAGTCCCAGGGACTTTGAGGAGTTCGGAGTCGAGTACCAGACCGGGCGGGCGCTCATCAGCCGACAAGCGCTCGTGTCCCGCAAGCAGCGCGAAGGTCAGCTGGAGGGAAGCGAGTGCCGCCTGGCAGGCCGCACGACTGAGCGGATCGACCTCCTGTGCCGCTCGCCTGCTCATGGCCGCCAGCGCAGCATCCTTTCGCTGCATCGCTCCAGCACGCAGGGCAGAGACCTCGCCCCGGCTCCAGCCGAGGTCCTGGGAACGTATTTTGGGCAATGCCCGGGCTGCAGCAATCCAATGCTCGACTGGCTGAAGCCGCGTCGACACCAGCCGCAGCAGATCCTGCCGCGACCGGCCTTCCAACGGCTTGCCACCGGGGTTCATCAGTTCACGATCCATGGTGTCCAGCTCAACGCGAATCACATCGGGCCTGAGCAGCCGGTGTACCGCGTCTACAAGCTCAGGCAAGGCATCACGCTCGTCCGCCGCGGCCTTGCTCAGGATGGCGCCCAGTAGTCCGTCCTTGGCGAGCCACTTTTTGGCGATGCCACCTGCCCGGGGAAAACGGAATCCGGCAGGCTTGCGCAGCGCGTCCCGGCAGGCCGCTCGCGCCCGCTCCAACTCCCGCTCGGTGGCTGCCACATCCTCGACAACGGTCAGTGGCGGGCAGTGCAGAAGTGCACCAGACAGGGCCCGATCCGCCACTTCCCGGGCGAACGTGCCGAAATTTTCTTCCAGCCGGGGCGCCAGGGTGTGCAGCAACGCACCGGCAGTGTGCTCGCCGGTGATGAGTGCGGCACGAATGACGGCGGGCACGACGAGAGCTGCGGTAGGCCAGTCCACTGCCACGGCCTCGGCATCGAGTTCGGACATTTCCTTACTCAGACCGGCGGCGCAACCCCCTGCCTCGTTACGCAGATCGTACGCGTAAGCAGCAATCCGAAGAGCAGCCTGCCGCTGCTCGGGCCAACCGGCGACCGAGGCGACATGGGCGGCGAGACCGTAGCGCTGAGCCGGGAGCAGGGCCACGACGACTTCGACTGCAGGGTCTTCGATCACGGTTCCGGCTTCTTTGCCAGGCAGCTCGGTTGACACGGGCCTGGTCTCCGCCGGAGGCGCCACGACCAGCTCACTCGTAGGCGCGTTCACGACATTGCCCAAGTTGTTGTCGGCAACCAGCACCGGGGCTGCTGGCACCTCTTCCTCGCTCCCGATCCCACCAGCGGCCAACAACGGCCCGGGATCAGGGACCACTCGATCGTCAAGGACTGCTGCTGGCACAGGGACAATCCCCTGCATGCTGCCTTCCGGCCGACGCTGCGACGCCACGTCCAGCGGGGCAGTCGCTTCCTCGGCCAGTGCACCCTGCTCGGACAGCAGAGGAATACACACAGCAAGCTGGGCCAATTCCGGAAAACCAGCCATCCAACTCCCCTGCAGGGCAAACAGCGCCTGGGGATCCACCCCTTGGCCATTCATCCGGATAAGTCCCAGCAGGGCCGTCATCGCTTCGGCCCGCTGTCGGTGGTCCTGGAGCCAGGACACGTCGGCCAAGAGCTCTCTAGTGTGGCGCTGGGCCTCCCCAAGCAGTGGCTCTGCCACGGATCCGGCCACCGCTCGCAGCCCTAGGACGGCTCGCAGTTCTGTGCGCAGTACCCCGTCACCGACCCGAGTGGCAGCATCTTCGGCGGCGGCCTCAATGGCATCCACCCGTGCAGCCGGCTGGGGCAGACCGAGCTCCGGGAATGCCGCCAATGAGGTATCGAACGATGCAGCCAGCTTGCTGATCACCTCAAGATCGGTGTCGTCCGGGCGGGTAGCAGCCGCCACCGCGCTTGCGATCCTCTCGGCCGACTCCTGTGCTCCGGCAGCAGCTTCCGTCAGCTCGGAGACAGTCATCATCAGCTGGGACAGGGCCTCATCGTAGCTCTCCACGTGATCGACCGACGCGCTCTGCTCCCGATCGGGCTCGGCCACCTCAGCGCATGAGACACAAGGCTTCTCCGGCGTCAGATCGACGACTGCGGTGGCGGCTGCCGCGGCTGCCGCAACGGCCACCGCGTCCAGTCCTTCCTCCAGCCCGGCCTCAGTTAGGGCCCACTGCCAGAGGTACGCATCCCCGACGCTGACCCGCGCGCGGGACCACAGACAGAGACGCAACAGCGGTCTGCTCCACTGCGACTCCCGCGCCTCATCAGGCGGAAGCAGGTCATCCGGCACCATGCTTTGGAAGAGTTGGGCTTGGACCGGCATGGTGAGGTGCCGCAACGCATGCCGAACGCGTGGAGAAGCCGTATCTTGCCGGAGCCGGGCCAGTACATCACGGCACAGCGGACCGTTGACCTTGTCCCCGCTGAGCGGGATCCGCAGTGCGCCCAAGGCGTGCTTGCGCTCCATGACGGGCATCGCATTCAACACTGCGCCGATATCCGACGGGGTGAGGTCCGTGATGGCTGGCTCGAAGGCATCTGGTACGGCCGTTAGGGCGGCGGCCAGCTCCTTCAAGGCGTCATTGAGCTGCTTGGTGTCCGCGCCGCCGACAGATTCCTCAGCGGGGAACACCGGGTAGGCCATTTCGTCGCTGCAGTCGAGAGGGCGGGGCATGCGGTTCTTCGTCACGGGCGGCTCCGGTACGGGTGT
The DNA here is from genome assembly GCF_014203645.1 of Streptomyces zagrosensis. GTDB lineage: Bacteria > Actinomycetota > Actinomycetes > Streptomycetales > Streptomycetaceae > Streptomyces > Streptomyces zagrosensis. Next base: position 7,713 of record NZ_JACHJL010000040.1, read on the forward strand.
TCAACTAGCTGATTGATGCGGGAGGGGTTTCGGGACGGCTCAGCCGCCCCGGTGGTGATCAGGGATGTATGTGTATCCCCGCGGGATCTCCAGGCTTCCGACCAGACCCCAACGCCGCATGTCCTCGCGGTACGCGGCGCGCTGTTTGTCGCTGGGCTGGCGGCCAAGATGTCCGATCCTCCGCAAGTGGCCGTGGACACGATGGCCTCGCGGCTGCAGACGATCGGTGGACGAGACCGCCATGACCGGTGATTCGACGAACCTCTGCGCCCGACGCGGGGTGTAGCAAAGCAGTTGTATCCCTGGTTGCCCGGCACGGGCGGGATGTTGGGCACGGCCATCCTCTCCGAGACTGCCTCGCTCCACGCTGAGTTCTCCAGCTGCGACCAAAGGACCAATGGCTCCCTCCGCCTCCAGCTGGGTGAGCACGCCGTGGCCGTCGGGCGTCGTACGGCGCAGCGCCTCTGCCAGATACACCTCAGGGAGCAGGGCCCGGCCGTACTGGTCGAGAAGGCCGAGGATGCGTACCGCTCGCAGGAGCTGCTGCCCGGGGGTTAGTTCATTGGTACCGCGTGTGTCCTTCCGGGCGTTGCCGGGGGCTTGGTCACGGGTCAAGACCTGGGGGTCGTAGCGGTGCCGGATGTCCTCGCCGTCGATGACGACCGGCTCGGGCAGCAGGGTAGTGCGGGCCCGTATGACGCCTCCGGCGCGAGCCCAGCTGAGGGTGAGCACAATGCCGGGGAAGAATTCCAGCGGCCAGACGACACCAGTGAGCCTGACGCCGTTATCGTCCCGTTCCAGGGTCACGCCGAAGGCCCGATCATCAGCAGCGAGTGGCTCGCCAGCGTGATCAAGTTCGAGGCGAAGGATACGGCCTTCCCATCCAGCGTCGCGGAGCCCCTCGGCAACGGCGTTGGGTAGCGGTAACACATCCTGGAGGGTGTGCCACAAACGCAGGGTCTGGATCCAGTCCAGTTGGCTGTCGTTAAGCGCGGGGAGCGAGCCGAGGCCCAGATCCTCGTCGTCAGGAGCCCAGTCGGGCCGCTCCCCCTGTTCGTGATCCTCGACGGGCCCCGTCGCGGGCTCTGGGGATACGGGCTCAGGCTCAGGAACGGGTTGCGCCGCGTGTGGCGGCAGAGAGTCCTGCCAACCCAGTCCCAAAGGTTCATCCGGCGCCCGGTCTGCCGGCGCTGTGTGGGGATGCTCGGCCCGCCATATCCCGCCGCCCTGCCATGGATCGTCCAGCCGCAGGTGGACGCCATTGCGCAACAACCCGGTGTCCTCGTCGCTGTCGCAGCGCACGTAGTCGGCGAGCACGGCGTTGGCATGACAGATCGCGATGGGGTACGCGATTCCGTCCAACAGCCCGGAAGTGTCCCGCATCGCGAGAAGGGCAGGGCCGAGCGCCGTATGTCCGACGGTTCGGGCGAGGGCGCGGTTTCGGCGCTGGCTGGGGACACCAGTGCGGGATATCGACGTGGCCTTGTCCTCCAGTGCCTGCCCTCCCAGCGGTCCGTCGTCCGCAAGGCGCTGCGCCAAGGACACGCGGGTGAAGGCGTAGTCGCCGCACATCCGCAACTCGTCGATTCCCCGCAGCACCCCGCGCACCGTATCCAGCAGGCCATGCAGCGCGGTGGCCAAGGCGTCTTCGTCGGCACCAGGAGGCAGCAGAGTCGGCAGCGGTGCCGGAGCATGCGGGCTGAGTATGAGGTCTCGGCCCCGGGTCAGGAGGAAGTGCGCGTAGTAGTCAGTGTCATTGAGGTCGGCCTCGGCCGCCGAGGCATACTGCGCGTCCACAACCAGGTGGCCACGAGCGTCCAGCCAGCGGCTCTTGCGGCGCATCCGTGCCAGCTGGGTGGCATCGGCCGACAGCCCTACCCCGAAGGCATCGGGGTCGATCACCAACCGTTCATGGAGCACTGCCTGCGCCAAGGGGTCCATCCTTCCCGGGCCACAGGCTCCTGAGGGCGCACCCGACAGCCAACCAGGCACTTCCCCAGCCTCACCGAGTTGCGGGTGAGCTCCCTCCTTGTAGACGATCTCGGCAGGCATCAGGATCGCTCCTGTGGCCACATTGACCATTGCCCCCACTGGTAGCGCATCGGCGGCTTCACCGAGGCTGACCGTCGGAAAGGTCTCAAAGTCCAGCGGGCCGCCGAGATAGCCGCCTTCGTGTACGTCGTAACCGAAGTAGACGGCGTTGAACGCGACGGAAACATGTACCGGGCAGCGACGTGCCGCCACCAGTGCGGCCAGATACCGGCCCAGCTGGGCAGCGTCCTCAGGAGGTGTCGCCGCGGGTCCTGCTGCCATGTCGGGAGTGAGTAGCGGCAGGTCGTCATACGGACGCCACAGCTGGGTCCCCGCGGCAGGTGTGATGACGGTCATGAGGTACCTCCTGCGGGTGGCGCTGTGCTGGTGGTGCGGACGTGCGCTTCGGCCCGCCACCGGTGCTCGTCGGGGAGCACACGCTCTTCGGCGGCGAGTCGTTCCAGGCTGTCCTGTACTTGACGGTAGGTCAGGTCTGCGTGAGATCCGAAGTGACGGCTGCTGGAGAGAGCTGGGTGAAGCCGGACGCTGCGCTGTTTGACGGGCGAGTACCACGAGTCCTCGCCTTTCAGAGCCCGCCAGACAGTTCGGGGGTGCAGGCCCCGGTGGACCGTCCACACCAAGCGATAGACCTGCTCGTCCAAGCGGCGGCGCAGGTGTTCGGCATCAGCCCGGTTGCTCGTGCCTCGGAGTTGCTGCACTGGTGTCGACAACGCGCGGGCTGCGGCTGGCCGGGTTTCACCGAGCGGCAGGGACGGATCCTCCCAACAGGCCGAGCAGCGATTCCATGCCGTGGTGCAGCATCCATCAGGGAGTGCCGTGACACCGAAGTAGTCGGCGAACTTGCGGTGGGCGCACGTGCTGGAGTCCTCGAAGTAGTCCCTGAGCAGGGCCGTCTCGCGAGCCGCTCGCTTGGCTCGGGCATTGAAAGAACGCAGGAATCCACCGGGCAAGCCACTGCCACGCACCTCAAGCCCGGTGACCAGGCGGCGGCTCGGTGCCGCGGACACGTCCAGCGCCCCGCGATCGTGCAGATCGGCCAGCAACTGCCAAGTCTCCGCCGGAGTGGCCGACAGTAGGCGGTAACCGTCGACCGTGCGGGCGAGCCACACGTCCAGGCGTGCGACATCGAGTACGGCACGGTTGAGCCCGCCTGTTGCCTCCGCGCGGCCCGGAAGAGATAGGACAGCAGCGACAACGGCCGCCTCCACGTCTGCACCGTCCGGTGACAGTTCCCCGGGGCGGACGGTGCAACGCGGCGGGAAGTCGCCGAGATCCGTGATCAGACCGTGGCCGGCCAAGGCACTGAACGTCCTCATGACACCGGTGGTGTAGGCACCGATGGTTCGCGGAAGCCGGGCGTCTTCTTCGGTGAGGCGTCCTACGGCGAGGTCCTGGCCGATGAACGCGTCGGCCATGTGCCCCGCGTCCAGCACTCCGCCGCGGCAGTCGAGTACGGCCCGGCCCATCCGCTCCAGCAAATCCGGTGCCAAATCGGTGCCGGTCATCCAGGCGACGGTCCGCAGACCGCGCCCAGTGAGCAGGGCGAGACCGTCGTTGCTGGGTGACTCCTCCCCTGGCTGGACGCCGGATCCGGCGACGTCGCGTCCGGCACGGCCGAGCTGCTGGTAGAGCGCGGCCATATCGGTGGGCGCGGAGACGCAGAAGACCGTGCGAATGTCGTCCCGGTCGATACCCAGCCCGAAGGCGGCTGTGGCAACGACCACCAGTGGGGCGAATCCTTCCTCTCCTTGGCGTGGTGCTTCCCGGAATTCCGTCATGACTGCCGCCTTTTCGACCTCCGTGAGCCGGCCATGGAAGCGCCGCACCCGGATTCCGGCGTCTCCGAGGTAGTCCCGCAGGTGTGCGTGGAGAGCCACTACCTCCTTGACCGTCAGGCAGTACAGCACGGCATGGTCCCGAATCGCGTCCACCACCTCCTCGGCAAGTCTGGCGGCGGTGAGTGTCCCGGAGCGCTGCAAGATGCGACGGAACAGGGCGAGTTCCGGCCGTATAGGGTTTTCGCGCACCGTGACCAGAGCGCCGTTCACCCCGGGCCGCTCCATCTCATGGCGCTCCGCCTCGCTGCCGAGGGACGGCGGATCCGCAGTGAGCCCAAACACCCCTTCGCGTAGTCCTGCGTGGACAGTCCGGTTCGCGGTGGCCGTCAGCGCGGTGACGGGCAGGGCGTACTCCTGGCGCAGTTCGGCGAGGAACCGTTCCACCCGCCCCATACTCGGCCGAAAGTCGTCCCATTGCACCGTGGTGTGGGCCTCGTCGAGCGCGATCCGGGTGACGATGCCCGCCTTGACCGCGTCGCGGACAAGCTCCCTGAAGCGGCTCTGGCACAGGCGCTCGGGGCTGATGTACACAATCTTGATGCCGTGGTTGTGGCGGCCCTCAAGTTGCTCGGCGACCTCTGTCTTGCCAGCCCGGCTGCTGGACTCACGCATCGGCGCCACCAGTGCGCGTACCGCTCCGCCGATGGATCGGTTCAATTCGAGCGCCTGGTCCTGCATCAGGGCGACGAGTGGGCTCACGACGATCGTGACGCCGGGCATCACCAGGGCGGGCAACTGGAACGTGAAGCTCTTGCCATACCCTGTGGGCAGCAAGGCAAGGATATTTCGTCCTTCCGCTACGGCACCGATGACCGCCTGCTGGGCCGGTTTGAGCCGGAAGTTTTCCGGTTGGTCCATCAGGCGCAGCAGACCGGCAGTCTCGGCGGATCGTCGCAGTACTTCCTTTGCGAGCGTGCCCGCCAACCGGAGCTCCCCCGCTTCCTCGGTGCTCAGGGCGAGCTCTCGGATGCGGCGCGTCTGCGGCAGAAGGGTGTGTTCGAGCAGCGCCGCAGGTTCGGTCAGCTCATCGGCACGGGCAGCGGATATGACCCCGTTCCGGGCAAGAAACGTCCAGATCCGGGCCCAGCCTTCGGCCATCGGCACAACATTGCCGCCACCTGCCTCCCCCGTGACCGGGTCGGGGCGCAGCAGTTCGGGTTCGAGGCTACCTAGGAAAGCCTGCCGGTAGGCCCGGCGAAGCGCGGACTGTCCGGCGAGTTTGCGGTCGGAGATGACGACTACGCCCCGGTGCTGATCGGAACGGATGAGCCGCCCGACAGCCTGCCGAAGCTGGATCGCGGCGAGCGGCAGGTAGTAGTGGCGAGTGGCGTACGCGTCGGGATCCTCCTCACACGCGGCCTCGGCCCGTGCCCGCACCGCAGCCCGGCGGGCCTCAATGATGGGGGCCGCGAACGGGGCAAACGGCAGCTTGTTGATCCACACCAAGCGCAGCCTGTGCGCGTCCGAAACATCGACGCCTTGCCACAGGCCCCGGGTGCCTACGAGGAATCCGCCGCCGTGCTCTCGGTCGGTGAAGTCCGCGAAGGCACGGCCGTTGCCGAGGGTCAGGGCGTTGTGTACGGGTGCGTCGTGAACGCGCCGTCGGAGTTCGGTGGTGAGAAGTTCGCCAATGCCGCCCGCCGTTGACCGGGCAGTGGTCAGAACAAGAGCACCCCCGTCCCACCCGCCGAAGTCCCCTCCGGAGGCGGGGTGCACGGTCTGTTCCGCGTATCCGGCGAGTTGGTGGGCAACGGTGCGCATCGCTCCCTCCTGTTGTTCGGCCCAGGAAGGGAAGTCGGCGAGGCAGACGAGTTCGGCCTGTTCGCCGAGCCGGAAGGGCGTGGGCAGGTGGACTGCGGCTATGGATTGCGGCAGACCAAGACGTTCCTTTAGAAAGTCCCAGCTGCCGGCCACACGCAAGGTCGCGGATACGTAATAGCTACGGGCGAAGGCGGTGCGGAAGCGCTGCCAGACTGGGTCGGCAGAGATTTCGACAGGGCTGGAAGAGAGCCGGAAGCGGTAACGCCGCAGGCCCGGTCTGGGTACCTCCAACTCCTCTCCATGAACAACGCGATTGGGGACGGGAGGGAGGACCGGAAGCACGCCCTGCTCCGGCTCATCGTCCAGTGTCTCCTCATCGTCAGCGGGGGCCGTGTCGTCCTGCTCCGCGTCGTCTGCGGCCGTGATCTGTAGCGGAGCCTCCTCCTTTGTCGTGCCGGGAGGCCCGAGGACCATATCGAGGTCATCAATGAGGTCACGTGCAGCAGCGGCCGTGTCCTTGACCCGGTCGTACAGGGCGTCGAGCCGCTCCTGGGCGAAAAAGTCCAGCGAATGTCCGTGCTCGGCACCGTACGCTGCGAGTGCGGTCCCGAGCATGTGCGTCAAGGCGGCGAGGCTAACCAGCGGCCGTTCAACGTCCCGCGCCGCGCGGACGCCCGAGCTACCGCTGTACGGGCTGGCGAGGGTTACCGTCCGCGTTCCAACGTGCGAACCGCCGGACCCGCTGCTGTCAAATGCCTGGGCTGCGGCACGCGGCAGTTGCTCATGGTCCAGGAGCAGTTCCAGCTCCCTCAGCGTCGCCGTGACACGGTCCCGTGAAGCACCTGGGCGCGCTTCCCTCAGCCACGCGGCACACTCCCCGGCGAGGTCTTCGACAGCCGCGTAGTTGAGTGAAACCGTGAGCGCGGAGGTGGCCGCATCCTCCAGTTGATGGGCTTCGTCGATGACGAGAAGCACGTCGCCGGGCAGGGCGCGTAGGTCGTCTAGGTGGGTGAGAACCAAAGCATGGTTGGCGAGAAGCAGACGGTGTGAGGCGAGCGCCTCGCGCACCGCGTCGGTGTGCTCCGCAAGCGGCGTGGCGGCACCGGCCCGGTATTCGCCACCCGAGCTCTGCGAGAGCGACTGCAACCAGAGCGGCAGAACGGAGCCGACACTGTCCCCGAAATAAGCCGGAATGTCCACCGGGTCCACCGACCGTGCGGTCCAACTGAGTGGTGGAGCCTGCGATGCGGCGAGCCTGAGCCATATGTAGGCGAGCAGTTCCCGATACTCGTAGCGCTGTACGAAGCGGTTGACGCCCACCGCGCGAGCGGCGGCGGCGCTGCCGACCGTCGTCGCTTCGGCCAGTGCACTGGTGAGAATGCGCAGCGAGATGCGGTTGGCGCTACCTTTGACCAGATCGGCGGAGGACGCCAGGCCTTGCACTGCCTTGTCCAGAATTCTGACGTCTTTGGCGAGTTGGGTCTGGAGTTGCTTGGTGTAGGTGGCGATCACGGCCGTGCGGTCGAGTCCGCCTGCGAGCCAGTCAAGCGCGGCGGCGAGCACCGCGTAGCTCTTTCCTGTTCCGGTGGGCGCCTCCACCAAGCCTGGTACTGCCGCATCGCACCAGGCGTGCAGCGTGGCGGCCATCTCCTGCTGTGCTGGACGCGGCCGAGCCTCGCCCTCATGGACGACGGCCGCGAGCGCTGTCGGGTCCACCCGACCGTCCGCACCGCACAGCCGCTCGTCCACGACGATCCGTCCTCGCCCTGCCTGAACCCAAGTAGCGGGGACGCGACGCGGAACATGGGAGGCAAGGGATCGACCGATGACGGCGGCGGTGTCAGCGGGCGTCCACGGAGTCATCGTTCGGTCCGGCTCACCGGCAAGCCGGCGTAGGAGCCGCCAGGCCGGGGAATCCGCGCAGGCCGCCGCGAGCAACTCGCGGCTTTCCACAGGCCACAGCCCGTATGTCTGGGCTGCCCTCCGGAGCAAACGGGCCAGCAACTCGGCGTCGTCGACCGCATCATGGAGGACCAGCCCGCGACGATCCGTGGCCAACTCGTCCGCGACGTCGGCCAAGCGGTGGCTAGTGTCAGTCGGGCGGAGAACGTGTGCAATGTACAGGGAGTCCGCACGTGTGGTGTCGAGCACCGCGAGTCCGGCGCGCGCGCATTCCTCGTCGAGGAGCGGAAAGTCCGCAGCCATCCCATTGTGCGCGATGACGATCTCCGCCCCGGCACAGTAGGAACGAAGCGCCTCCAGTGCCTCGCCAACGTCCACAGCCTCGGCGTCATGCCGCTTACGCCGGGCGGGATCGTTGATCTCCCAGGGCCTCTCGGGCGGTTCGGGCAGTCTGGCCCAGCGTTCGAACCTGGGCTGTTCCTGGACCCATGTCTCGTCCGTGCCCAAGCGCACGGCCCCGATCTGGAAGATCCGCCGCTCGATCCACGGCTCGGTGGCAGTGGTCCGTACGACACTTTCGAGATCAAGGGAAACGGCCCGGAAGTCATCTGCTCGGAGCAGCACGGCGGCCTCCGCCAGGCATTCGACCGGCACCGGCCCCCTCAGCCGCCCCTCACGCTCTGTCAAAGCACCCGAATGGAGAGCCTCCCGCAACAACTTGGAGATGCGCTCGGCCGGCAACCGCGCGTACCGGGCACTGGCCGCTGTCGCAAGTTCTCCCCGTGTCAGACCGTCCGGTGCCTGCACCACCAACTGCACCAGGTACTTCACTGCCGTCGGCAGCGACGCATACTCAGCCGCCATCCAACCCCCCTGCCTCACACTCCGTGTGCACGTAGTACCACAAGTTTTGCACTCGTCAGGGACTCTTATCCTGATCTCTCCGGCATTGCTAACGTGGCCTCATTTGCGCGGTACATTGCTTGATTCAAAGGGGCACACGACCCGGTCAGCTCCCCAACCGTTTCCGGCACCGTGTACGGGCGGATCCGGCGTACCGCATGCGCGTCCACGACTCCGGTACGCCCCACCCGAGCCCCGCAGCGGGAGAACTACCCTGCGGCCCCCTGTACCCGAGCTGGCAGCGCTGCCCCGATCTCGGCCGCGAACCTCAGCAGCTCCTGATGCCCGGGAAGCTCACTCAGGGCCTCGCCGACCAGGGCGCGGGCGCGGTCAGTCTCGCCGTCCCGCCAGGCCAGCCTGGCCTGGAAAAGCAGCGACTCGGCACCGGTGAAGGCAGGGTGCGCAGCCAGCCTGGCGAGGCGGTCCGCCGCGTCGTAGTCCGAGAGCCGCTCCAACGGCATCCCGTGCCACTCCGCCAGATCACCCGTGCGGCGCATACGTTCCGAAGCTGAGGAGTCACAGCCGTAGACCCGCTCGCTCGGACCGGCTCTGACTCAACCAACCGGTCGAGTTACCTTTAGGTACCCGTCGGCGCAGGCCACCCAGGCATCGAGGTCGCACAGTACGCGTGCGATGACCGAGGCGAGCGAGGTCTCACGCTCGCTCACGGCGCCGAACTCAGTCCGCGTCCAGCCGAAACGGGAAGCCCAGCGGACCAGCTGCGGCATCGCGCGCTCGGCCAGCACCGCCGATCCGTTCCGGGCCAGCATCCTGCCCCAGAGTGCGGCGGCGGCGTCGGAGACGACGAACCCCGCCGCTTCCATCGGGTCCTCGGAGCGGAAGCAGTCGTAACCCTTCACGTAACAGGCCAGATCGACCAGCACCTCCACCGCCTCCTCGGCCGGACGCGAGTCCGATGCCGCCAAGCCCGCCTGCGCTTCGTCAGCCAGGCGGCGGAAGGTGGACCGCCAGCGCGTCCGCTCCTTTGGAGAGACCCGGCGGTCCCCCGCGAGATACGAGCCAGCCCGCGCCAAGGCGACGAACTCGCGAACCTCCTCGCACACCCGCACCTGATCGGGGACCTCGTCCCGAGGCCCTCCACGCGGGCCGAGTGGAGCCGGAGCGAGCTCCGTCTCGATCCACTCGCGCACCGGCGCGGCACCGCGCCAGGAGACGGCCCCCAGCCAGCGGGTGAGACGGCTATGCCGGTACGGATGCAGGGGTCAGTGCTCGGTGAGGTCCCGGACGTCCCAGCCCGCGTCAATCATTGCCTCCGCGTACCGCTTGCCGCGGTCGCGGTGGGTGGCGAGGACCAGCAGGTGGGTGGGGCGCGTCGCCCCGACGAAGACGAGCTGCACAGCGGCCTGAACACTTTTCAGCTCTCGCTGGGGATCGCTCCCCTCGACGACCATGCGGAGCGCCTCACTCACGTCGAACTTTTTGCCGTTCTTTTCCAGGCACTCCAGGATCAGCGTCGCTGCATGGGTCTCGCCCTTCGCACTCTGGATGGTCCCGGGTACGGCCCTCACTGCTGGCACTGCGGCGGAGTTCCTGGGGACGCTGCCCGCTGCTGCGGCCGACTCGGCCGCGGCGGGGGTGAACTCCAGGCCGGCGGTCTTCAGCGGCCGATCGGCGAGCACCGTCATTTGGACGGTCAGCTGCTCGGTGATCATGCTCCAGTGCGCCTGATCGAACGCGGCTGCGTGGACGAGGAGCTCGCGCAGCAGGATCCGCATCCTGCCGCCGGGGGTCGCCGCAGACCTCTCCAGGCGGCCGAGCGCCGGTAGCCCTTCGCCGGTCAGGGGTGTGAAGGACGCGCGCAGGGCGTTCCACAACTCGGTGACCGCTTCGTGGCTGTCCGCGCCGGACCTCCACTGGGTCCCTGCCGCACGGGCCGCATCAATCAGGGCGGGGTGGGCTGTTGGGCGGCCGGGTGGAGTGTAGCCGGGCACGTAGCAGGAGATCGACTGCGGGTAGGCCTGGGAGCTTCCCCGGTTTTGCCGCGCGCCCAGCGCACGCGGCGGACGCCTGAGGAGGACGTCCTCAGGGACGATCACGGCGGCCATACGTTCGAAGGTCGGCACGACGTCGGTCGCTGTGGCCTCGTCGAACAGTAATACCGCCACCTGGCCGTCGGGACCGGCTCCGAGGACGTGCTGTGGGCGCCGGACGGCCAGGCGGCTGGCCACTGCTGCGATCTGCGGTCCGAAGCGGCGGCTGACTGGCAGCTCAGCGGCGCCGGACAGTGGGAACGCCGAGGCGGATCCAGTTATGACGCCAGCGTCACTGTAGATGCTCTGGTTGATGTCGCCTACCCGCTGCACCACGGTGGACGATGAGGCGAAGACGAGGTCCAGCAGTTTGTGCTGGGTGGCGCTGGTGTCCTGCATCTCGTCGAGGAGAACGAACGGGAAGCGCGCGGAGACGGCCGGGACGATGCCAGGGTGCCTGGTGAGGTACTGCTGGGCGATGGCGTACATATCCTGGTAGCGGAAGACACCGCGGAGAGCCAAAGCCCGCTTGAGGCTGGACAGTTGCTTGCTGCTGGCCGTCTCGGCGCCGAAGGGAAGCTCCCTGGTCGGGCCGGTGACCACGAGTTCGCCATCCCTGTAGGTGAACGTTGCCCCGGTGACGATGCCGGTGCCATCGCGTTGGTGTTCCACGAAGCTGCGCAAGGTGGAGTAGTTGGGGTGTTGCAGGAGCCGGATTGCTGCGGTCTCGAAGGCCGCGTCGTCGACGGACTGGACCTCGACGCCCCTGGCCCGCACGGCCGGAAGCGCGAGGAAGGTGTGCACGAAGGACTGGATAGTACCGATGAAGTGCGGGTAGCGCAGCAGGCTCCGCCCCGCAGCTAGGGAGGCCACCCGGTCGGCGATCTCGCTCTTGGCCGTGTTGGTGTGAGACAGCACGCACACCCCGCAGGTCACGGAGGTCCATGCGTCGGCCATGAGCGCGAGCTTGAGCCCGATCAAGGTGGTCTTGCCCGACCCCGGCGCGGCCTGAAGGTCCTGTGTGGTCTCCCTCTGCAGGAAGTCCCACTGCTCGGCGTCGAGCGGGTCGAGCCCGAGGAGCTTAACCATGGCTTCAACCTTGTGTGTGGTGAAGGCATCGGACAGGTAGATGCCGGTCACAAGGACACCTCGCCGCACAGGTACCTGAAGGCGGCAACCAGATAGGGCGGGACGTCACTTTCCGTCAGCGAGGTGGAGGCGAGGAGTTGCGCGGCAAACTGCGCGGTGATCGACTTGCTGGCTCTGTCGAGCTTGAGCGGTCTGTAGATCTTCAGGGCAGCCTGTTCCAAGGTGAGGTCCAGGCGTTCCCACTCGTCGACATCCTTGTCGGCCCGCGCGATGACCTGATCGGTCTTGGCGGCGTCCGGCCAGGACCGTTCTGCAACGGATGCGAGCTTGACCGCGCGGTGCATCAGCCTGGCCATGGTCCAGGAGGCGACGGCGAGGTCGTACTCCAGCGTCCACCAGTTCGACACGAAGGTTTTCACTGGCCCGTCGTCGTCGCTGGCGAGGCCCGCGACGTGCGCGGCGATCTCCGGCTCCGTCATCTCCTCCCAGCACTTCAGGCCGCCTCGCATCTCCTCTGTAGTGCCGGCGGGGACGAGGTCGCGGTCGCGGATGCAGGCGACGGGGAGGGGGATCTGCTCCCCGGAGCGCTGGAAGACGCGGCTGTACCGGAACAGGCCGACGTGGCCGACGTTGACCACGCTGACGCCATGCTCGTCGAAGGGCATGCCCAGGGCCGCGGCGAGAGCAGGCAGAAAGAGCACCTCGGCGTCGCCCTCGACCACCGCCAGACCTCGGGCGAAGAACATGTTGGCCTTGGTGACATCCAGGAACCGGGTCAGGAACTCATAGTCCTCGCCGGTCAGGCGCGTGATACCGCGACGCAGCGGGAAGGTGCGACCCCGGACGACGAGGGTCAGGCACTCGACGGACGTCGATGAAGCGAGGTTGGGGCTGTGGGTGGTGAGGATGACCTGGACCGGGACCCTGCCGCCCTCCTGTGGACCCTGGGCCTTGTCGCGGAGCAAGTCCATGATCCGGGTCTGGAGCTGGGGGTGGAGGTGCGCCTCGGGCTCCTCGATCAGCAATAGAGGTGCCAGTTCGCTCTTGCCTAGCAGGAGGAGCTCCGCGGCCATAAACAAGGCATTGTTGTAGCCAAGCCCGCGGCGCGTCCACTCGTCGGACTCAGCAAAGAGATTCAGTTCGAGCCGTTCCAACGCGCGGGCCAGCGTCGCGTCGGTGGCGACGCTGACCTTGGCGCGCAGGACGTCATCGCCGATGGCAAACCGCTGCAGGTAAGCCGAGTTGATGTCCCGGCTCACATCAGAGACGGCGTCGTTGCATCGGATGTCGTGCTCAGCGCGGCGCAGGATGCCCACCAAAGTGGAGGGAGGGGTATCGCCCTCGGGGTCGTAGTCACTGACGCCCTGGTCCTCCATCGCCGGGTACCTGGCGAGGATCTGGGACAGCCGTGATCCACGGCCCGAGCGCAGTTCCGCCTCCGCATCGCGCAGGGGGCGCAGGTAGGTGGCGCGCAGGAGCACGCGTGCGGCGCCGTCCAGGGCGGGGCCGTTGCCATTCGGACCGGTCCGGGTGGTGACCGAGACCCGGTTCGGGACCGGGTCCATCCGCTGAGCCTTGAACGTCACGCAAAGCCAGGCAGCACCGCCGCGGTCGTGGGTAAGCAATTCCAGGAAGACCGCCTGTTCCTCGGCCGACAGGGCGGTAAACCCGCATACAATGGTGAAGGTCTCCGCCCGCCCGCCCTCCGCGAGGTGGAAGTCGTCCTCACAGACCCGGTAATAGTCCATCGCCGCGGTCTGCAGGCACAGCCGGATCGCGTCGATGATCGCCGTCTTCCCGCTATCGTTCTCGCCGACCAGCACGTTCGTCCCAGCCGTGAACGAAAGGTCCAGCGACGCGTCCATCTCGCCCTCGCTCTGGGCCGCTGCTCCGAAGACCCGGAAGTTCTCGACCCGAAGATGCGCCAAATACACAGATTCCCCCGCCGACGGGGCCGCGGTGCCCTCTTCTCCGGGAAGGAGTCCCCCGGGCTGCACGGTCCGTGATCGATATTTTCGAGATCCTATGCTCTCCGGGGCCGCCGCCCGGGTGAATACGGCAGATCGCGGGAGACAAGGGTCCCGGGCGCCTCGTCGGCCCGGACGGCTGTGCCCCTGCGGGCCGCCGTGACGGTCTTGCCTGACCCGGCCTGCCAGCGCGGGAGGGAGGGCAGCCACTCCCCGCCGGACCTCGCCCTGATCGCCGACGTCGAGCCCAGGGAAGCGCAGCTCAAGTGCGCCCGCCGCCGCTACGCCGTCCTCCTATGGCGTCACGTCGCCCACCTGCACAGGCAAGGCGCTGCAACGCCCGCCGGCCCAGCCTCACCATTGACATGATCGAACGCCAGACCAGCTGCATGCCGGGGGTTGGCACTCCGCGCATCAAGAACTCTGTACGTTCGCCTGTACGCGGCTGGGGGCGTTCACGGTCACGTGTACGTCGGCGGTAGTGGCAGCGGCGGGCGATGGCTTGGTGTTGCCTGCGCCAGAGGACCAGTTCAGTGCGCAGGCGACTGGGCTGTGGCGGGGTATGGGGCAGGGCAGGAGACCGTCCGGGAGTCTGCGGATCTCTGCCACGGTGAAGCCAATGCTCCTGGTGGTGTCGTTTCTGCCGCCCCCTTTAGACAGACACCTCCGATGTTCCTTGAGGGCCGGGAGGTCGATTGATCCCGCCGGCCGCGCCTTCATTCCCAGCCCACGGGCGAGCTCAAGCCATTCTTCGACTGTCGAGCCACGCGCCACGACGGATAAGCCACTAATCCGATTAGCGACTCCCTTCGAGCCGAGAACATTCGTTCGAAGGGCAGTGTGGAGCCTGATCGCCGTCTAGGATTTCGATCGTTCTCGCGGCTGGTGAAAATTTCACCCGGTGTGAAAAAGAGAGTGAGTGTGTCTAACTCAGGTAGGGCAGTGGCGAGGTGTCGCCACTGGACGTGGACGGAAGGCAGGCACGGGATGATCAAGTGGGAGAACGGAATGGCAGCCGACCAGATCGCCGGCGCGCGATGGCAGAAGGCTACCGCCAGCGATGCGGTGAACGACTGCGTCGAGGTTGCACGGCTCAGTGAAAACGAATTCGCCATCCGCAACTCGCGGCACCCTGAAGGCCCGGCACTCATCTACACGCGGTCCGAGTGGGAGGCATTCGTTGACGGGGCGTCTAAGGGCGAGTTCAACGATATGACTGTCTAAAAAAGAACAGGAGCCACTTGCGTCCGAGTCGGTTACCCGTTAATCCTTGGTGCGCGACGGGAGCGCCGTCGTTCGTTACTGAGGAGTTCGGATGCTCGCTCGCGTTTTGGCCCTTGTAGGTCGGGAAGGGGAACCGTTCCCTGCAACGCCGGATGCCGCAGCACAGCTTCTCGGGCTTCTGCTGCGGCATCTACGCCAAGGCCGTGGGTTTACCCAGGCACAGGTGGTCGCACAGGCCACAGGCGTCGGCTCGGGCCCGACACTGTCTCGATACGAGGCAGTCCCCTGCGACTCCGACGGGAAGGTCCTCTACCCGCATAAGCCGGAGCGCGTCGGCGCCTTGCTTCGCTTCTACCAGGCTCCTCCCGAGGTCTTCAAGGAAGTGGAGATACTGATGAAGCAGTCCCATGATCAGCAGTGGTGGTCGCACTACTACGACGTCGCTGGCCAAACCATGACGACCCTTTCCGCTCTTGAGGCTCAGTCCAAGGTAATCAGGAGCTGCCAAGCGATCTTCATTCCCGGGATGCTTCAGACTGCCGGTTACGCACGGGCGGTCATGAAGGGTTTTTACGGACAGAATCCTAAAGCTGAGACGCGGAAGAAGAACCTCGCGACCGTCGAGCGACGGTTGGAGTTGCGCTTACGGCGCCAACATCTACTCGATCAGCCAGATGCGCCCGAGTTCGAGGCGTTGATCGACGAGCAGGTCGTGAGGAAGGAATGGGGCGGCCGTAACGTGATGCGCGAACAGCTCCGCCAGCTCCACAACCTTGCCGAGAACAAGCCCAAGGTACACATTCGCATCTTGCCGACCTCCGCCACACGATCCGGGGCGCCGCCCCACCCGGCGATGACGCTTTTTACGTCGCACGATACAAGCACAAGCAGAATTATCTACTTGGAAGAAATGAACCGCGGCGGCACCTACATCAATGATCTCGACGAAGTCGAAAGCTATCAGGCATCAATGGACGACTGGTGGGCCAAGGCGCTCTCAAAGCAGGAGACACTCGAACTCTTGCTGGAGTGCGCTGCCGACCTGTCGACTCGCCCCAAGTAGTTACCTGATGCGCGCTACGGCACCGTATTCAATCCACTCTGCGCTACCCTGGCGCGGAGCAAGGTCGCTGTCCGGCAACCAACGCGAGACCTCAACCGGGCCTTCGGTCTCCATTACTTCCATATGTTCAAAAAGTCTTTGGACCTCTGCTATTGAGCGAACGCGGCCCCAATGCCCACCGGTCGCTTCCCCCATGAATTGCGTCAGCGACTTCCGCAGTTCAGGGTCATCGCTGGCCAAATGCGAGATCACCATGTAGCTACCGGAGGGCAACATCTCCGCAACCCTGTTCACCAGCGCCCACGGATCGTCATCATCGGGAATGCAGTGCAAAACACTCACGAACAGGGCCGCTACGGGACACCCGTCCCGAAGTAAGCGTCCGACTTCCTCGCTCTCGAAGATTATATCGATGTCGCGCATATCAGCGTTGAGGATGGCTGTGGTATCAGGGTCCTCTGCCAGCATCATGCGCCCACGTCCGAGAACGATGGGGTCATTGTCGATGTACACGATTTCGCTGCTTGGATCGACCTCTTGCGCTACCTCGTGAACGTTGGGTCGCGTTGGCAGCCCTGAGCCGTGGTCCAAGAAGCGGCGCACGCCGTGTCGACGGGCCAGATATCTGACAGCTCGAACGAGAAACGCCCTGTTCACCCGCGCTAACTCGCGTGTGCTGGGCGCCAGGCGAAGTAGTTCTTCACAGGCAGTCCGGTCAACTTGGTAGTTGTCCGTACCGCCCAGCAGGTGGTCGTACATCCTGGCGACACTCGGCCTACTGAGATCAACGATGACTCGCTCCCCACGTCTCGCAACCCTGTACCCACCTGCGGCGAACCGGGTCATCGACAGTGGGGGACATGCTAGGAGAGTCGGTCATCGGTTTGCTACCCGTAGCCACGATTGGACGACAGACTGCGAGTCAAACCAGCTTCTATTTACGGGCGTTGATGCCCCGGCGCACGCCCGTAGCACTGATCGGCGCCATGCCCGCTAGTACTCCAGTCAGAAATCGTTGCCTAAGCTGGTTCGTCGTTCGTACTGGCACCGGCGGGCGATGGCCTGGCGCTGTCTGCGTTAGAGGGACAGGTCAGAGCGTGGACGACTGGTCCGAGACGGGGTGTGGGGCGGGGCAGAAGAGTGTCCCGGAGTCTGCGGATCTCTGCCACCGTGAAGCGGATGGTGCTGGTGGGGTCGTTTCTGCGGCCCCTCTTTCCGTGGCCTGGGCTACGACGGCGGCCAGGGATGCGTGGGCGAGCATGGCCAGGGCCAGGCCAGGTGAATCTCGTTGAAGCGGTGGATCACGTCCCGGACAATGTCTTCATCGGCCTGCATCAGTTGGGCGCTGACCAGTACCCGATGGCCGTCGGCCGGGCCGAGGCCCAACAGCGTCATCGTGCGCCGATAGCGCACCGAAGTCGTGCTGCCCCGGTGCACGATCTGCTGCAGCTTCTGCCCCTCCTGCTCGGTCAGGCTGCTACACCGACAGGTTCAGCCACCGCACCTCCAGAGGGAGGAACGAACATCACCGCCCATCCAACCGCCTCGACCACCGACCTGGTGTACCTACTCGGCCACAGCACTAGTGTGCTGCGCCAGAAATGGCGGCTCTAAATTGCTCTCAGGTATCGGTGGTTGGTGAGTTGACTTTGGTGAGGTAGTCGGCGAGTGAGTTGA
>NZ_JACHJL010000041.1 GCF_014203645.1 Streptomyces zagrosensis
GCCGTGTGCGGGAGAACCGCATGCACGGTTCGATGCGGCGGGGGCTGGAAACGGGGCGGACGTACTCCGCAACCGCGCCAGCCCTCGACCCTACGCGAGGGGTGCCGTCCGGTAGGTGATCGAGAAAGCAGAAAGTGCCCCTGAGCTGCAACGATAGGACTTGCTGAGGGTCCTGTACGTGGTAGCGAAAGAGGCACTTCCCAGGTGAAGAAGAGTAGCGGGTCCTACCCCCGTGTCCGAGTCGGGAGTGACGGTCACCGGGTGGTTGCCCAGGCTGGCTCGGTGCTGCTGGTCGAGACGGTCCGCAAGTCCGGTCTGGATACCGCGATATCGACGGCACTCACGCCGTGGCGCAAGCGGCGGGCCGTGCACGATCCGGGCAAGATCCTGCTGGATGTAGCGCTGGCCGTCGCACTCGGCGGCGACTGCCTGGCCGACGTCGGCATGCTGCGGGCCGAGCCGGCCGTGTTCGGCCCCGTGGCCTCCGATCCGACCGTCTCCCGCCTCGTCGACGCACTCGCCGCGTCCGGCCCGAAAGCTCTTGCGGCGATCCACGGCGCACGTTTTGAAGTGCGTCAGCGGGTCTGGGAGTTGGCCGGGGCAAGCAGTCCGGCCGCCGACGGCCAGGTGATCGTGGACATCGACGGCGTGCTGGTGCTCGCGCACTCCGAGAAGCAGGACGCCACTCCGACCTGGAAGAAGACCTTCGGTCATCATCCGCTCGTCGCGTTCGTCGACCACGGCCAGGCCGGGTCCGGGGAGCCGGTGGCGGCCCTGCTGCGGCCCGGCAACGCCGGCTCCAACACCGCCGCCGACCACATCGAAACTGCCCAACTCGCCCTGGCTCAGCTGCCCAGACATCTGCGGCGGGGACGGCAGACGCTGATCCGCACCGACTCCGGCGGCGGCACCCACGCCTTCCTCGACTGGCTCACCCGGCGCGGGCGATGGCTGTCGTATTCCGTCGGAATGACCATCACCGACGCCATCCACCAGGCCGTGCTGAAGATCCCGAAGAAGGCGTGGACGCCGGCCTATGACGCGGGCGGCACCGAACGGCCCGGCGCCTGGGTCGCAGAGATCACCGAGATGCCCGACCTGAGCACCTGGCCCACGGGCATGCGGCTGATCGTCCGCAGGGAACGCCCGCACCCCGGTGCCCAGTTGCGCTTCACCGACATCGACGGCAACCGGCTCACCTGCTTTGCGACCAACACGAAAGGCGGCCAGCTCGCCGACCTCGAACTGCGGCACCGCAGGCGGGCCCGCTGCGAGGACCGTATCCGCGCCGCCCGCGCCACTGGCCTGCGCAACCTGCCCCTGCACGACACCGCGCAAAACCGGATCTGGCTGGAGATCGTCTCCCTCGCACTCGACCTCCTCGCCTGGATGCCGATGCTCGCGCTGACCGGCGAGGCCCGCCGCTGGGAACCCAAGAAGCTCCGGCTTCGGCTGTTCTCCGCCGCCGCGCAGCTCGTGAACACCGGCGGTCGCCGCTGGCTCCGCCTGCCCGCCCGATGGCCCTGGACCACCGTCATCAGCCACGCGGCCGTCAGGCTCAACGCCCTGCCGAACCCCGGCTGACCAGCCACATCGACCGTCCCGACAACCCGCACCAACACACCGGCGAAGTGGAACCCGGCGCCCACCCGACGCGAGAGCCGGGCCCTCAGCCTGCCCCAGCCTCGAAAAGACCACACCACACAAGCGCAGAGCCCCCGTCAGCAAACCGACGAGGACTCATGAACAATCGAGGTTAGGAGCAGTAGGAACTATCCCAGTCCCTGAGTTCGTCGATCGGTAAATGTGTAGCGTGACGTTGCGTGTGTTGGGACACTGCGTCGGTGACCGGTTCCGCACTGCCTCAACTGCTTCGCCCTCGTGCCCTGAGGCCCGGAGATCTCGTCGTTATCGCATCGCTGTCCGGGCCGCTCCACGCTGCTTACGAGCCTGACCTTGAGCAGGCGGTGGTCGTGATCGAGCGGATGGGATTTCGCGTGCGTCGGGCACCGCTCCTCGAAGCGGGGCGGCACCACTGGTGGAGCGCGACTCGGCCGGCAGAGATCGCCGAGGAGTTCAACGGACTACTGCGTGACCCTGAGGTGCGCGCGATCATCGCGCATGACGGCGGCCAGACGGCGCTTGGTTACCTTGACCTGATCGACGTTGAGGCGGTCGCGGCCGACCCCAAGCCGATCCTCGGCTACAGCGACATCTCCCTGGTGCATCTGGTGCTCTATGCGCGCACGGGTCTGGTCGGATTCCATGCCGACTTGGCCACCCCTGGACTCGGCGGGCACTGGCAGGCCGCGTCAGCAGCACGCAGAGCGGAACTCGAAAAGCTCTACTCGACGCTGCTGACCAGCGGCGAGGCGATCGGTGCGCTGCCAGCCACCCCGTCGTGGGAGTGCTGGCGTGCCGGTCGCACCGAAGGCCGGCTGATCGGCGGGCTGCTCAATCGCATCGCGCTCGCCCAGGCGACACGTTTCGCGCTGCCCCTCGAACGGTTCGACGGCGCGGTGCTCTTCTGGGAGGAGGCGGGCGGTCAAGCAGCGCATGTGTGGAGCTATCTGCAGGTACTGCGGCACTCCGGCATCCTCGACCGAATCTCCGGCATGGTCGTGGGCGTCCCGCACGCGATCGACGGACTCGACTCGCCCGACACGTCCCCGACCCTCGCCGAACTGGTCCTCGACGTCCTCGGCGACCGCGACATCCCCGTCCTGGGCAACGACGAGTTCGGACATGCCGGCCCGAATCTGCCGATGCCGGTCGGCATCCGCGTCGGCCTCGATGCGCAGCAACGGACACTGTCGCTGCTCGAAGCGGCGGTACGGCCTCTCATGGTGAGGGGACCGGTCGGCTGAGCAACGCGGAGTACCCACGTCTCGGCTCCCCCGGCGCGGAGCGCCGGAGACTCAGCTCCGGGGCGCTTCGGCCCTGGGGCGCCTGCGCTCTCAATCACCGCTGGGACGTTTCTCGCCCACAACGCTCCGTTACTGCAACTCTTCCCATGGATTCGTAACGGCGTGAACGTCATGGAATGGGCGCTGACACGTCACGGTGACGGAACGGCGTTCGCGCACCGAAGGCAGCGGGATGGCGCGTACCAGCGTGGCGTCGGTGGCGAGCATGCTGCGCAGGTCGTCGTTCGCGATTTCGGCCATCACGTTGACCATCACTGTGGCCCCGTTCACCCGCAGGCCGTCCAGTGCTGCGTGCCGGTCCTGGCGGCGTACGGCGGCGCTCACCACCTCGGCACAGTCCAGGACCCGTTGGTTGCCGGCGCAGACGCGGATACGGCCGTACCGTCCGGCGAGTTCGGCGGCGATGTGGGCGCCGCGGGGGGATAGGAATGCCTCTGACGCCGGGCCGCCCGTGCCGCACAGGCCCGCCACAATGGCCCGGCCGATCTCCCGCACTCCGATGATGCCGATGCATTTCACGGTGTCGTCCTCTGGTACGTATGCGTGCGGTCTGGGCCGATCGCGGAGTTGCTGCCGCACGTCATGTCGATCGCGGGCTTCTCCACAGCAGGGCGACTGCCAGGGCGCCGGCAAGGCAGGGCGCCAACTCGGCCCAGCCCAGGGCCGGTGGCAGGCCGGTCGCGCCAGAGGTGTCATTGGTGAGCAGTCTGATCAGCGCGACACCCACCCCGAGGCGCACAGCATGGTCCAGGTAGGGCGGGCCCACCGCCTGCCCGTTTTGACGCCCCAGATCGCCCCGAACCAGGCCAGGACGCCGAGCGCTCCGATGATGAACAGCAGGACAAGGTAAGTGTTGACGGCCAAGTCCACCTGGTCCGGGGAATGCGGGGGTAACCGCTCCTGACGCGGTCGGCCAACAGGTGGGTGGTGGCACGATCTGCGTACGGGGTGACGGCCGCGATGACGGCGAGCCCAAGCCCCTTGCGTATCACGTCGATTGCCCCTCGCCGAAGAGTGCTCGACATGGCATTCCCTTGGGCGTACGAGTGTGTGGGCGCGCGGTCCGGGGTTCATCGGTCTCTCACTCCGCCAGAGCCGCGCGGAGGAATGGGTTTCCCGGTCGAGCGTTTTCCGCTCGGCTTCAACTGAACCAGTGAAAGGAACTGGCCAACCCGGGCGACGCTTCGAAGACGTACCCCCCTCGACGCCCGAATGCTCCGGCATGGTCCGAACCGCGCAACATACGGTTCGCAGCCTTTCGACTGACGACCGTTGCTTTCAGACACATGTGGCCTCGTGGCCACCCCGGGAATGTGCATCAGTAAGGGTACGTCGTATGGATGTACGCCTGAATTGGCTCGCCGCTCCCTTGTTGCCTCCCCCTACTGCTGTTGCCTGCTCCACCGCTGTCGCCCCGAAAGGCCACCTCGTTCGTCCGGTAGGGGGCAGGCGTTGAGACTTCCTCTCCGTGCGTCCGTGCTGGTCTTGGCTGGCGCAGTGGCGATGGTGGGCTGCACCAGCGATTCACAACCGTCCCCGGAGCTGGCGTCGCAGAAGGGGCGGGTGCTCGGAGCCGCCCGGGAGCAGACGGATCTCGCCGGCCTCACCTCATCGGCTCACGACGCCGGTAGTGGCGATCGAGTGCCGCGTGCCGACTGGTCCGTGTGCTCCCAGATGCAACAGGGGCGGACGGTCGAGTTCGCCGCCGTGGAGAAAGGTGAACCGTGCCCCAGTGAGGATGGCAAGCCGGTCCCGTGGTTGAAGATGCCCGACGTTACTGGGGTGACGGTTTCCGGCGCACGGTCTGCTCTGACCGGTGTCGAGAACACGCTGATGAAGGCACCCCGCCTGGTGGGAGCCCGCCGCGGCGTCAACCCGTACGCGGACCCGGCCGAAGGCGAACCCGACTCCTGGATGGTCTGCTCACAGCGGCCCGGGTCCGGAACTGCCCTGGACAGCCGCTGGCAAGCCGAAGAAGACATCGAGCTCCATGTCACTCAGCCCGGTACCCCATGCCCGTAGCCGGCGAGTAGGAGCGCGCTCGCGGTCTGCCGGTGGGGCGTCTGTTGCGCGGGACGCACGCCGAGACAGGGCTCTTGTCGAGTTTCCGAAGAAGAACGCGAACCCCTGCCGCGGCCGTCTCCGCGGCGGCGATGGGGCGGATTAGCAGAGAATGTCTCGGTGTGAGCCGATGGTGACGCCTGCGGAGCCTCTGCGCCACCGTCGATGCGGTCGGTCCGCCCTGTGATCAGTCAGGTTCGGCGTCCCGAACCGCGTCGGTGCTGCTCGGAGCGGGTGTCTCGGGCTGGAGTGAGGCCGCCACGCGCCGCTTCTGCGATCGCGGTCAACTATCTCCCTGGCTAGCGCCCGTAAATCTATGCTGGCTGGGGTAGACATTGAGTGCTGGTGTGGTTATGGTTTCTCTTGTAGCCGAGGTCAAGCAAGGTCCGGCAGAGACGAACTACCGGGCAGCAGTATCCGTTTCACAGGAACGGTGCGGTGGTGGAGCTTCGAAGCCAGAGCAGACGCAGGACGGGTGACGAGGCTGGCTGCCGCACAGTGGCGCTGTTCGAGGCCACGAGCAGTGAGAAGTGCAAGCAGTACGCAGTACCAGTAGTACGCAGTACCCGCAGTACGCAGTACCCGTTGGGCACGTAGTTGATCTAGAGGGAAGAACGGAGGAGCCCCGCGCCATCAGGATCGCCCGGGCGGAATTCTTGAGTCCGGGTACCGCAGGACATCGATAGTGAGGTGGTCTCCGGTCAAGCAACCGCGATCCCCGCATCCCCGGCCGTATCTCGGTCAGGTTCGCGGAAACAGAAGGCCGGCGCAGTACCAGGGCCGGCAGATGGTGTAGCAGTTCCTTCGGGGCCTTGGTGTCATACGGCACCAAGGCCCCTCCACGCGTTTCACAGAGAGGTGCAATGACAGCAGACGACTCGTTCGGCCGTCTTGACGACGACGACTACCCCGCCTACACGATGGGCCGGGCCGCCGAAATGCTCGGTACCACCCAGGGCTTCCTCCGCGCTATCGGAGAAGCTCGCTTGATCACTCCGCTCCGCTCCGAGGGCGGCCACCGACGCTACTCCCGCTACCAGTTGCGCATCGCCGCCCGCGCGCGTGAGCTCGTCGACCAGGGCACCCCCATCGAGGCTGCCTGCCGCATCGTCATCCTCGAAGACCAGCTCGAAGAGGCCCGGCGCATCAACGCCGAATACCGCCGTGCCGCCGAATCGGTGCATTCGCCGCCCGCGGTCTGAGATGGGTGCGCGCCCGCCAAGCGCCGGCGGGACCCGCACCCGCCTGCCGGGGGTGTGGCGCATGGGCCGTAGGGGCGTCCTGCGAGCCGTGAGTGCGACCGCGGTTCTTGAAACGTTGCTCTCCGGGCGGACCAATATCTATGGCCGCGGGGTGAGAGTTTAACGCGCCAAGCTGGGAGTGTTTTTACTGCACCCACCAGAGCGAGTTTATTCAACCCACACATGCTGCTACTGCATGCTAGTCTCGATCTCAGTTGCAGTCTTGGTTCCCAAAACTTCAAGCGTTTTCAATCGGCACCTTAAGCCGCTGCAAACGCTTTGTATTTCCGGTCATTTTTCCGGGCGGGGCATGATCGCGGCGACCCGGCGTCCGTGCATTGCGGTCCCGGTGTACTGCCCCTAAGGAGATATGACATGGCATCTGGCACCGTGAAGTGGTTCAACGCGGCCAAGGGTTTCGGCTTCATCGAGCAGGACGGTGGCGGCGCTGACGTGTTCGCCCATTTCTCGAACATCGCAGCCCAGGGCTTCCGTGAGCTGACCGAAGGCCAGAAGGTCACCTTCGACATCGCACAGGGCCAAAAGGGCCCGACGGCCGAGAACATCTTCCCCGCCTGACGGTGACGCGCACTGTGTAGCTGGGGCCCGCATCCCTCGGGGCGCGGGCCCCAGCTACGGGCATTTTCCGCAGTGGTTTCACCTGTGGAACAACCACCGCCCGTAGACCCCATCTACACGGATGCGGGCCTTCGCGAAGCCGCACCCTTCGGCGTCCTGGATGTCACATCCGTAAGACGTCCCCTGTTTTTGTCGCCTGCGTCCGCACCGGATTCCTTGCAGGCACATTTGCTTTCGTTTTCCAGCCGGCCCGTTCTTGTGATTCCCCGCGCTGCTCTTCTGCTGCGGGAATTCCTTGATACGTGCCGTATCAAGGAAGGTTCTGCATGAACCCCACACGTACGAACAACCGCTCCTCCCGCAGCCGCACCGGCGGCGCCGCTTACGGCTCCGGGGCAGGTTCGAGCCGCAACGACCGCTTCGGTTCTTCCACCCCGAGCCGTTCCGGTGGTCAGAGCCGCTCGGGTGGTCAGGGTCGTTCCGGTGGTCAGGGCCGCTCGGGTGGTCAGGGCCGTCGGCCCGCAGCGATCCAGGGCGAGTTCGCCCTGCCGAAGACGATCACCCCCGCGCTGCCCGCCGTTGAGGCGTTCGCCGACCTCGATATGCCGGCACCGCTGCTGGCCGCGTTGACCGCGGAAGGCATGAGCGTCCCGTTCCCGATCCAGGGCGCGACCCTGCCGAACACCCTCGCGGGCCGCGACGCCCTCGGCCGCGGACGGACCGGCTCCGGCAAGACTCTCGCCTTCGGCCTGGCCCTGCTGGCCCGCACCGCCGGACAGCGCGCCGAGCCCCGCCAGCCGCTGGCCCTGGTCCTCGTGCCGACGCGTGAGCTGGCGCAGCAGGTGACCGATGCGCTCACCCCCTACGCCCGTGCCGTGAAGCTGCGCCTGGCCACCGTCGTCGGCGGTATGTCGATCGGCAGGCAGGCCAGTGCGCTGCGCGGCGGTGCCGAGGTCGTCGTCGCGACGCCGGGTCGCCTCAAGGACCTCATCGGTCGCGGTGACTGCCGGCTGAACCAGGTCGCGATCACTGTGCTGGACGAGGCCGACCAGATGGCCGACATGGGCTTCATGCCCCAGGTCACCGCGCTTTTGGACCAGGTACGCCCCGAGGGCCAGCGGATGCTGTTCTCCGCCACCCTCGACCGTAACGTCGATCTTCTGGTCCGTCGTTACCTCACCGACCCGGTCGTACACTCCGTCGATCCGTCCGCAGGTGCGGTCACCACGATGGAACATCATGTGCTGCACGTCCACGGTGCCGACAAGCACCGGACGACGACGGAGATCGCGGCGCGCGAGGGCCGGGTGATCATGTTCCTGGACACCAAGCATGCTGTCGATCGGCTGACGCAGGACCTGTTGAACAGTGGTGTACGGGCCGCCGCCCTGCATGGCGGGAAGTCGCAGCCGCAGCGCACCCGGACCTTGACCCAGTTCAAGACCGGGCACGTCACCGTGCTCGTGGCGACGAACGTTGCCGCGCGCGGCATCCACGTCGATAACCTCGACCTCGTCGTCAACGTCGATCCTCCGACCGATCACAAGGACTACCTCCACCGCGGCGGGCGTACCGCGCGGGCCGGCGAGTCCGGCAGCGTCGTCACCCTGGTCACCCCCAACCAGCGCCGCGAGATGACCCGCCTCATGGCGGCGGCCGGCATCGTGCCGCAGACCACTCAGGTCCGCTCCGGCGAGGAGACACTCAGCCGGATCACCGGCGCCCGGACCCCCTCCGGCGTCCCCGTGACGATCACCGCCCCGGTGGCCGAGCGGCGCAAGCGCAGCACGGCCTCGCGCGGCCGACGCAGCCCCGCTTCGGCTGCCCGGCGTGTGGTCGTGCGGCAGTCCTCCTTTGACGCGGCGGCCTAGGCGCTTTGCGATCAGCTAGCCGGCTCGTCTCCACGGGAGGCACGTTGTGACGCTGGTGGAGATGCGGCTCTGCTCGGCGAGTGCCACCCCGGTGCGGGGGACGGTGGCCGAAACCGAGTATCCGATGCGCTACCACCAGCGCGATGCCCCGGCTGCTCTCGACGGACAAGGCAGCGCTCCGGGCGTCCTCGCCCTTACCCGCTGAACCGCCTCACCGCGGTAGAACCACCCTCCATCGTTCTTCTTCTTGTGAGGCATCATGCGCTTCGTCATCGCTCGCTTCCCGTTCGACCTCACCAAGATCGGCGTCCTGGAATCGATGAAGGGCGTCAAGCCCGAGCCGGTAGTCGGCGAGTCCGTGATCGTCGGCCGCCGCACCTACCCCGTCAAGCAGGTCGGGCAGGTCCTCACGCGCCAGGACCGCCGCGATTTCAGTGTGGGCGAGGTCGTCCGGGCCATGACCCGGCTCGGCTTCACCTGCCGCGGCCTTCCCCAGGTCGCTGAGCCCGCACACGTCCTCAGCCCGGTCCAGCAAGCCTCCGCGATGCTCGGCGCCTCTGCGGCCGTCTGACCGACAGACAAGCACGAGCCGCACCACGACAGCAGTGAGGGTCCGACCGGGATACACCGGTCGGACCCTCACCGCGTAGCAAGGAGAATTCGACGGGAACCGTAGGGGACTGAGGGGCCAGGACGCAGGAACGCGTCGTGCGCTGGCCGCCGCCCGGCTGAGCTGACGCGGCAGGCGACGCCCCAAGGCCCGGGAACGGCGATCAGGCTACGGCGCGGCTGCCGATCGTCAGCTCGACCTCGTCTCCCTCCAGGGCGACCCCCCGGACGAGCCAGGTGCGTCCCTCGATCTTCGTGCCCGCGCCGGTGGTGTAGGCCGGGACGGCGAGGACGGGGCCCGCCAGGTCGTCGGTGCGTAGCTCCGCTTCGGCACCCACCACGTCGGAAAAGCGCAGGTCCACACCGATTGGCCAAGGGTCGGCGGCGAAGGCCCGGGGGTCGGGCAGCCCCTGTAGACGGCAGCGGGCGCCCGGAAACAGGTGTGTGTGACCGCATACGGCCGGAAAGGTCTCCCCCTCGGTCGATCCGGTGGCGGGTTGCGGCATGGGCGGGCTCCGGGGGGCGCGGATGCGGTCGGTCTTGGCAGTGTGGCGGCAAGGGCGGGCGCAGCGCGCCATGCCGGGGCTGCGCGCCCTCGTCGTCACCCGCTCGGAGCCGCGGAAAATCGTCATGGGTCCGGGCCTGGTGCGCCCGGCCGGGTGCCGTCTTTCGAGGGCGCTGGCAGGCTCGGCGGGCAGCGGAGCGGGCATCCTCCTACGGTTTCGGCCGCCACGTCTTACGGGGTGACGCCCCGCTGCACAGCATCACCCTTTCGGTACGTATCGGCGTACGCGCCGGGGCGTACGCCGTGCGCTCCCGCTGACCGCGCGCCGCTCGTTTCGCGCTGCCCGCTGCCCGCTGCCCGCTGCCCGCTGCCCGCCGACCGCGCGCGGCACCGGCCCGGTGGGCCGGCGCGCCCGGAAGCCGGAGTGGACGGCGAACGTCACCAACTCGGCCGAGTTTCGTTAGGGGATTGACTTGTCCTTGCTCGCCGCCAGGTCATCGGGCCGGGGCGGCGCGGGGCCGGTAGGCGCGGCACGACCCGGGTGCTGGTGGTCGTGGCGGCCCGGCGCGCCCGACCGTGCCGGTGGTCTCGGTGGTCGCGGTGGTCGCGGTGGCCCGGCTCGCCCGACGAGTCGTTGAACCGCTGGGGGAGAAGAGCGTGTCCGTACCGAAGGCCGCACAGGCCCTCATCATGACGAGCGCCGCGGTGGCGATCGTCTCGACACCGCTGTACTGGCTGCTCGGCGGCCCCGACAGCGGCGAACTGGCAGCCGCGTCCGTCCAGGGCACCACGGGAGTGATCGCGCTGGCATGGAGCCTGCTCACCTCCCTCGCCGCCACCGAGCCCCATGCGCCCGGTGGCGCCGACACCGCGACTGTTACCGGCAGGGCGAGCGCGGTGAACGGAGGCAGGGCGGTCACCGGGGTGCTGCGCGGACGGCGTACCGACGCCGCATCGGCCCGGGTCGAGAAGTCCGGGGACGCGACGGCGCAGGGCCCCGACAGCGTCGCGTGCTCGGGCGTCTACCGCCCCTGACCAGCGCGAGACGCGCGGCCCACAAGAAAGCCCGCATGCCCGTGAAGAAGAACCCAACCGGCGAAGATCCTCGCCCCCCACGCCCGGGGCACGACGTGGTGCGCACCGGCGACCAGGCCGCGGACCCGGCACCGGTGCGGCCATCGGCCGAAACATCAGCCCTACGGGTCAAGCACAGCGGTTCCGTGGAGGTGGGGCCGCACGGCTTCGCCAACACCGGCATCGTGCAGATCAAGCTAGAGGCCGAGAGCGCCGAGCAGTTCAGCGTGATGCTGGTGCAAGGAATGCTGAAGACCATCACGGCCCTGGAAGCCCAGATGCGGCGGCTCAACGAGCGGCTGGGGCCGGGTGAGCGGGATCTGCGTGCCGTTCGGGCCGACCGGGACCAGTTCCGGGAGCGGTTGCGCCTGGCCGAGGCGCAACTGAAAAGGGCTCAGGCGGACAAGAAGCGGGCCAACCGGTTGCGGCAGGCCGCTGAACAGGTTGCTGATGACTGGGCCCGCCGGCAGGCTCGTACGGGAGAGACGCCGCCGAAGGTGCCAGAGCCCCCGGGCCGCCGGGAGAGCCGGCTGGCCGTGCCGCTTCTCCCACAGGGCGCGTCCCTGGTCGAGTGCGAAGAAGCGCTACTGGGCATGGATGGCTGTCTCGCCGCTCACGCACGGGAACTGGGCCGCCTGGGCAAGATCCTCGACTCGTATCCCCCCGCGCAGCGCACCAGGTTTCTGCCCTGGGCGGGTTTCGTGGCGGCGGTGCTGGTGCTGATCGCCGTCGCTGCCGCGGTCCTGTTCTTCTCGCCGGATCACCCGCCGGACCATCCGCAGGATCACCCGCCGGGCGCCACGCCGCGGCCCGGGCCGACCGGTGGGCCGCGCCCTTCCCCTGCCCCCTCCGCCACAGCGGCCACCACGGCTACCGCGACCACCACAACGACGCCCTCACTCTCGCTGTCGGCCACCCCCAGCGCCCCGAGCAGCACGCAAGGGCCAACCTCCTCCGCGCCGAGGCCATCGACGTCACGGTCGGCGTCGTCGTCACAGCTGCCGCCGGCCTCGTCGGAGCCGACGAGGAATCCCCGCCCCACATCTCGGGCACCGGCATCGGCACCGCAAAGGCCCCTTCCCGCGCCTGCCAGGACCGCCCCGGTAGCGGGCAGCATTTACATCGTCCGGGGGCACGGCAACGAGATGAACGTCCGTATGAGCGGCTTTCCGCCGAACGTGGACGTCACGATCCTCGCGTACTCGAACACCACCAACGGCCCCTATGACCAGCGCATCCACACCATCCGCGCCGACGGCACCCGCGAGTTCGGCGCCTTCCCGATGGGAAGTCCCGGCGATTACTGGGTGGTCGCGGCGGGCGTCAGGTCGAACACCATCGTCTGGCGGGGGCGTTAGGCACTCGGTACCGGTAGGTACCCGCGGTCGCGGCGGTCGGCTGCCCTCCCGTAGTCGGTAGGGGTGTGGGTGCGAGTATTGCACTGACCAGTCCAGAACGTGTTAGCGTGCGCACATGGCTCGACCACGGACGTTTGACGAAGAGCGGGCCCTGGACGCGGCGATGCGGGAATTTTGGGAGAAGGGGTATGAGGCCACTTCCACGCAAGATCTCTGTGTTGCCACGGGACTGGGCCGCAGCAGCATCTATAACACGTTCAGCAGTAAGCATGACCTGTTCATCCGGGCGCTGGACCGGTACATGAATGGCATGACTGCCGCTCAGCTAGCCGTACTTGAGGATGAGGGGCGGTCGGTCGTGGGGCGGTTGTGGACGCTGTTCGACGTGGTGATCGACACCGAGTTCGAGCGTCGCGTCGAGGGGCGGAGCATCGGGTGTTTGACCGTCAACACCACCGTCGAGCTCGCCAGCCGCGATCCGAAGGCGGCGGCGATGTTGGGGCGGGACCTGGAACGCCGCCTTGCGGCGCTACGGGTCGCGATCGAGGTCGGACAGCGGGGCGGGGAAATCTCCTCCGCCCGGGATGCGGACTCGTTGGCCAAGTTCCTCAACGCGGTGATCGGCGGGATGCGGGTCTCCGCCCAAGGCGGCGCCGACAGGGCCGATTTGGAAGGTATCGCTGCGACGGCCATGGATGCGTTGGTCTGATGTGATCTGTTGCGCGGGCCAGCCTTCGGGCTTGGGCCCGGGCCTCGGGCCGGGTTAGACCTTGAGTTTGGGTTTGGCCCTGGGTTTGGGTGGGTGGCCGGGTGGAGCTGGCCCGGGTGGCGGCCTCGGCGATGTGCGCCTACGCATGCGCAAGTTATGTACCGATCTGTTCAAAACTTTTCCTTTCCTTTCCTTCACGACACAGGAGTAACTGCCGTGCCACGTGCCATATACGTGCTGGCCATGGGTATTTTCGCCATGGTCACCAGCGAGTTCGTCGTTGCTGGGCTGATGCCCCAGATGGCCGATGGCCTGGACGTCAGCGTGCCGGACATCGGATATCTGATCACCGCGTTCGCCGTGGCCATGGCCTGTGGCGGTCCCTTTCTCACCATCGCCGTGTTGAAGATGCCGCAGAAGTCTGCGCTGTTGGTGCTGTTCGCCGTCTTCCTCGCGGGCAATGTGCTAGCCGCCACGGCTACCAGTTACTCGGTCATGCTGGTGGCGCGCGTCATCACCGGCATCGCCTCGCAGGCGTTCTTCGGCGTATCCCTGGCCCTGTGCGCCCAGTTGTCGCCTCCGGAGCAGCGCGGGAGGGCCATCGCCGTGGCCATGAACGGGCTGATGCTTGGCACCCTGCTCGGGCTGCCGCTGTCCACGGTGATCGGTGGGCACCTCGGTTGGCGTGCGGCTTTTTGGGCCATCACCGTAATGACCGTGATCGCCGCGCTGAGCACGATCGTCGGAGTGCCGGCCCTGGAGCGCGCCGATGGCGGCGGTGACGTCCGCCGGGAGGCCGCGGCATTGCGTAATCCGCGGCTGTGGCTCGTGCTGTCCACGTCCACGCTGATCATCGGCGCCACCTTTGCCGCGTTCAGCTACTTCAACCCGATCCTCACCGAGGTCACCGGGTTCAGCGAGGGGACCGTACCGCTGCTCCTGGTCGCGTACGGCGCGGCCACCGTGGTCGGCAACAACATCGTCGGTCGGTTCGCCGACCGGCATACCCTCGCCGTGCTGCTGTGCGGCCTCGTGCTCAATACGTTCTTCCTGACGGGCTTCGCTCTGCTGGCCCATGTCAGCGTCCCGGCTGTGGTGTTCATGATGGGCATCGGCCTGGTCGGCGTCACCATGAACCCGGCGATGATCACCCGTGTGCACCGGGTCGGCAACGCTGGCGCGCTGGTCAACAGCGTGCACTCCTCGTTTATCACGCTCGGCATCATCATCGGGTCCGCTGTCGGCGGCGTTGGCATCAACCACTTCGGGCTGCGCGCCCCAGTGTGGCTCGGTGTCGTGATGGCCGTGGCCGGCATCGCCACCCTGCTTCCCGAACTGCTACGCGGCAGGTCGCACGCCGCGGCAGCGCCGGGCGAGGTGGCAGTGTCGGGCGCGATCGCGGCGCCGGGCGGGACGGTGACCCCAGCCGAGACGGTTGCCCCAGCCAGTGCCGCAGCCTCGGCCAGTGCCGCCGTCCCGACTGGCACCCCCGCGCGGGAGATGTACGCCGCCGGAGTCACGCCCCTGGGCGATCGCTGCTAGCGGCCAGTCGCGCCGGCCGTGGTGCCGGTCCCGCGGAACTGGTCGATCATCGCCGCGTAACTCGAAGCGCCCTGCCCCGCTGCGACCGCACGGTCGGTCAGGGCCTTGACGAAGCGCGGCAGTTCGGCGCTGACTCCGCTCGCCTCGCTCTCGTGGATGAGGTGCTCCATCGTCGTCAGATGGGTGTCGATCATCGCGTCGTGTGCCCCGAACTCGCCCGCGTCGATCTGTGCGGCGTACGCGGTGATGAAGCCCGTCACCGAGCCGAGCCACTGATTGGCGAATGGTGCGAACTCCGCCGCCTCCACCTTCGCCGCGCCCAGCAGGGCCGCACCGTGCAAGAAGCTGTTCAGGGCGCCCCACATCACGCCGAGCAAGGCGACGTCGTACAGCGAGGACAGGCCGTGGTCAGCACCGAGGTAGGTGGTGCCAGCGGGGGCGAAGGCCCGCACGGTGGGCTCGACCGCCTCGTACACGGGGCGCTCACCGCCGTAGAGGAGAAAGGCGTCGGGGGTGCCGACCACCGGAGGGATGGCCATGATCGCGCCATCGAGGTAGTCGAAGCCGTGCTCGGCCGCCCAGCTAGCGGTCTCCCTGGCCTGCGCCGATGAACCGGAGGTCAGGTTGATCAGGACCCGACCGCGGAGGGCGTCGGTCAGCGGGTCGAGCAGGCCGCGCACGGCGTCGTACTCCGTGACGCAGACGATCACCAGCTTGCTCGCGCCGACCGCCGTACGTGCCGATGTGGCCAGCGTCGCACCCTGGGTGACCAGGGCAGCCGCCTTTTCGGGGGAGCGGTTCCAGACAGTGAGGGGGTGGCCCGCACCGAGGAGGGCCGCGGCCAATGCCTGGCCCATACGGCCGAGGCCGAGGACGGTCACGGGGGGCTGCTCGGCGCCGGTTTGGGCGTCAGCGCTGGTGTGGGTGGTGGCTGCGGGCTGTGTGGTGCTCATGATGCGTGGTGCTCCTGTGGTGGATCGGTGCATAAGTGGATCGTCGGAGCTGTGGACGCGTGGCCCTCGGGTCCGGGGGAGGCCCCCGGTGTGTCCGCCGGATGCCTACGCTCGCACCGGTGGCTCGGCCCGGACAGTGGCTGTACTGACGCCCCACGCAAAATTCCTGCCATGGTCGGGGGGTCGCACTGTCGTACCGTGAGGCCATGAGCCATCGGTTGTTCACCTGCCATCGCGCCGGGTGTGGGAGCGGCATATGAAACCCGGCACCGTCGCGATCGCCGTCGTTGACGACTCCGGCATGCCGCTGTGGGACCTGTACGAACTGGCCATCGCCTGCTCCGTATTCGGCAAGGCGCAACCCGACCTCGCCGACACCTGGTACACGCTGCGACTGTGCGCGCCGCGTCCCATGCTGCCCGGCGACATTCGCACGGGCCACGAAAGCCATGACCGTCACGAGCGCCCCGCAGATCACGAGGAACACGAGAAACACGAGGGTCACGGGCGTCACGAGGATCGCGGGCGTCACGAGGGTCACGGCCGTCACGAGGATCGCGGGCGTCACGAAAAGCACGCGAAGCGCGAGGAAAGTGGTGCGTACGGGGCGGCCTTTCCGTATACGCCACTGCTGGACGGATTCTCGCTACGTACCCGCTACGGGCTCGCCGAGTTGGCGACGGCCGATACCGTCATCGTCCCGTCCGTGCCGCAGTCGGTCGTGGACGAGGGAGCCCCGGTGCCGCCCGAGTTGGTGGACGCGCTGCGCCTGGCGGCCGAGTCGGGAGCGCGGATGGTGTCGCTGTGCACCGGCGCCTTCGCGCTCGCCGAGGCCGGCCTGCTGGATGGGCGCAGGGCGACCGCGCACTGGATGCACACCGGTGACCTGGCCAAGCGGTACCCGAAGGTCACGGTGGATGACTCGGTGCTGTACGTGGACGACGGTGACGTGCTGACCAGCGCCGGAATGACCGCGGGCCTTGACCTGTGTCTCCATTTGGTGCGCTGCGACCTCGGGGCGCGGGTGGCCAACCAGCTAGCGCGGCGCATGGTGGTGCCCGCGCACCGGGCGGGTGGGCAGGCGCAGTTCATCGACCTATCGGTGCCGGTGACGGACGACGAGGGGCTCGGCCCGGTGCTGGAATGGGCCTCCGGGCGGCTCCATGAGCCGTTGACCGTGAACGATTTGGCCCGCCGCGCGGGGATGAGCCCGCGTACCTTCTTCCGGCACCTCCAGGCCGGGACCGGCACGACGCCGCTCAAGTGGCTGCTCAACCAGCGGCTCGCGCGGGCACAAACGCTCCTCGAATCGACGAACCTGCCGATCGAGCGGGTGAGCGAGCGCAGCGGTCTTGGCAGTGCGGCGAACATGCGGCGGCACTTCATGCTGCACGTCGGCGTTTCGCCGCGCGACTATCGGAAGGCGTTTGAGGGGGCGCGGGAGCGGGACGGTCAGCAATCGTCTGACCAGGCGCGCGAGATCCCGCAGCCGCTCGTCGGGAGGCGGGACACCCCCACCCCGCTGGCTGGGACGCGGGACTGACAAGGCTGACAGGACTCACAGGACTCACACGGTCCACAGGACTGGCGGGGCTCACGGGATCGACGGCGTACGGACATGATCGACGGCGTACGGACATGCCCGCGGGTCCAGCGGTGTCAGCCCGCCGCGCCGCGGGACGGCGGCTGGCGGCGGCAGCGGGGGCGGCGGTGGCGGGGTGGTGGCGGTGGTGGCGCCCGCAGGGCCAGCGGCGTCAGGGCAGGTCCGGCTTGCCCTTCTCGTACAGCCACGCCTCGAAGAGTTCCCCGAGATCCTTGCCCGACTTCTCCTCGCACAGGGCGATGAAGTCCTTGGTACTGACCGTGCCGTGCCGGTGTTCAGCGGTCCATGTGCGCACGATGGAGAAGAACGTACGGTCGCCGACCGCCTTGCGCACCTGGTGCAGGGTCATCGCACCGCGCCCGTACACCGGCGGGCCCAGGAGCTGTGCGGGTCCGGGCGGGGTGCCGGGCGGGAAGGCCCAGATGCCGTCGCTCTGGTCGTCCGAACCGTCGTAGTAGTCGCTGAAAATCTGGTCAGCGGCTCGTCCCTCGTCGTCCCGTTCCTCCTCCCACAGCCACTCCGCGTAGGTGGCGAAGCCTTCGTTGAGCCAGATATCGCCCCAGGTGCGCGGCGTGACCGAGTTGCCGAACCACTGGTGGGCCAGCTCATGCACCTGGAGGTAGGAGTCGGGCGGCGAGCTGTAGTACGGCTTGGACTGGGTCTCCAGGGCATAGCCCAGGTCGGGCGCGTGATCGACGACGGCGCCGGTGGAGGAGAAGGGGTACGGGCCGAACAGCCCACTCTCCCAGTCCATGATCTCGGTGAGGTCATCGGCGACCCTTCGGCTCCTCGCGGCCTCATCCGGGTCGATGGCGATGTACTGCGGCACATCACCGCCGCTGAGGTGGCTCTTGCTGTCGCTTCGCGGGTCGGCGCCGCTGTGCCGATCGCGATGGGAGCGGGGGGCGCTATCGGTGCCGTTGTTGTCGTCTCCGTCTCCGTCTCCGTCCCCGTTGCCGTTGTTGTCGCCGTCGTCGTTAACGTGCAGGTCGCCGTGGGTCTGGACGTCGAAGGAGCCGACGATGACCGTGGCCAGATAGCTGGCCATCGGCTCCGAGCTGTGCCAGTCGAAGCGGGTCTTCCCGCCCTTGGTGTGGCGTCCGCGCAGTTCGCCGTTGGCCACGGCGGTGTAGTCGGCGGGGACGGTGACGGCGATGTCGTAGGCGGCCTTGTCGGACGGGTGGTGGTTGCCGGGGAACCAAGCTGTGGAGCCGGAGGGTTCGCCAAGGCCGACCGCCCCATCGTCCGTCTCGATCCAACCCTCCTCGCCCTCGTCGGCGCCGATGATGGTCTTCGGCGTCCCGGAATACTGGATGGTCGCCGTGAACGTACGATTCCCGGCGAGCGCCGCATGTGGTGTGAGGGTCAGCTCGGTGCCCTTGCGCGCGGTGGCGGCCGGGGCGCCGTTGACGGTGGCTCGGTGGACCCGCAACCCCGCGAAGTCCAGGTTGAGGGAGCTGAGGCCGGCCGTGGTGCGGGCGGAGATGGTGGCGGTGCCGCGGAGGTGGTTGGCATCCGGGCCGTAGTCGAGGGCGAGGCGGTAGTGCGTGACGTCGTAACCGCCGTTGCCCAGCCCCGGAAAGAGCCGGTCACCGACCCCGGCGGCGCCTGGCTGCGCCGCACGGCCGGACGGTGGGCCCGCATCGGTACCTGACGCGCCGTCGCACGCCGCGCAGACGAGCAGCAGCACAGCGCACAACAGCGCGCGCAGCGGATGGCGACGTGGCAACGGGGGGCTCCTCGGATCGGCACGGGTCCGCGTCATTCAACGGGGGCGGTGCGGGATTGTCGAACCAGCGAATTACCGCACTGACCACGATGACCCAGCGGCCCCTGTGAAGCGGCGATTGCCGCACTATGGCGGCGTGTGTCACGGAGTTTTAGCCGCTCAGCGCGACATCGACAGGCACGCTCCGCGTGGCATGGTGCGGAAGGACATCCGCCATACGCGCGCCCGCCCGGAACGACGTCGCGCAGTGCGAACGCGATCGGCTTCGTCTCGCAGGCGACGGCGTGCGGAGGTGGCGACGGCGTGTGCAGGTCCGGCCCACCGGTCTCGCATCCGTTGCTCGGCCCGGCATCGGTGCCGCGATCTGGCTCCACGCCACAGACGTCCAGACCAGTCACGATGCCCTCGTCGCCGCGACCACACCATCGGTCCCGCACCGATCGACGGCCCCTTCGGCCGGACCTTCGCCTTCACCTTCGCCGACCCCGACGGCTACCAGACCACTCTCCACGGCCGCGCCTGACCGGCCCAGCGCCACCGGACGATCGCCGATCCCCGAAGACCGCCAACGAAAACGGCCGTGTCCTGCGTGCAGCCTGGATCGCTGGAGCGGTCGAACACTTCCCGGGTGTGCCCGAGCCCAGCCACGTAACACCCTGGGACGAGATCCCCGCATGGGAGCGGGCTGCGGCTGCGCCGTGGCCCCCGTGGCAGCGCCGCGTTAGCGATACGTGAGTACGCGGTGGAAGCGTCGGGGGTCGCAGGCAGCCGGCCCGGGGGAGTGGGGCGGGCGGCTCAGAGCCGTGTCCGCGTGCCCCGCCGGGGTACCGGTGCATCACCTAGGGAGTTAGTCATCAAGCTGAAGAGAACGAAGGCCATCGTCGTCGCGGCGGTTGCCGTAGCGGGTATCGCCGTGGCTGCCGCACCGGCGCAGGCGGACGTGTGCAACGTGGGTGGCGGGCGCATCATCTGCGAGTACGGCGTCGCCAAATACACCTTTGACCATGGCGTCAAGCAGGAATTCGCGATCGGAACCGACTACGCGGTGTGGACCCGCTACACCGACAAGTCCGGGCGCTGGAACGCGTGGTCGTCCATGGGAGGTGTGGCCCGGAGCGGGGTCCAGATCTGCCCGCTCCCGCACGACACCTTCTACATCGCCGTTACCGGCACCGATGGGCAGCAGTGGGAGCGCATCCGCTACAGCTATCCCGAGGGGAACTGGTCGGAGTGGGAGCGCGGCTCGGGCTGCGGGTGAAGGGCTCCGCCGCGCGTCTCGTCGGCTAGGGCATCGGCCGTACGCACGGCCCCGTGGAAGCCACCGCAGCCCCCGGACACCCCGCGTCGTACGAGCCCGGTACGCCACCCGCTGTGCCCCGCGGCCTTCCGTACGCGGTCTTGAGAGGACTACGCCGGCAAACGCGCCTGGCGACCAGGGAAGCCGACTTTCTCTGGGGGAGTTACCGACTGATGGTCGCGGCGCCGATGACCGGTACCGGGGAGGTGACCAGCACCTCGGTCAGGAAGGTCCCCTCGGTGCCCGGCTGGTACTCGTAGGTGCGGTTGCCGGTGTCGTGCTGGATGACCACCGTGCGGATGTAGCCCTGGTACGTGAACGCCTTGTGGCCCGGGGGGACGGAGAAGGTCATGGTCTGCGTGGTGACCTTGGAATACTGCTCGGTGAACGAGACCGAAAACCCCACCGACAGGGACGCCTTCACCACCTCGATGGAGACCTCGGCCCGGGTCTCGATGGTGAATTGCGTCGTCAGGGATGTGGTGAACCCGGTACTGACGCTCTTCGCGTAGGTGGTGGTCGCGCCGGAACCCGTGTTGTCGATGCAACCGATGTTTTGGAGGTCGGGGGCGTAGAGGGTCAGGGCCCTGCCGGTCTGGGAGTCCTGCTGGAAGATGACCGACTGGTCGAACACGTCCTTCGACGCACCAGGACGCTCTGCGAAGATCGTCACCCCCGCGGTGGGAACTCGTTCACCGAGCACGCTTGTTTTCGTACTGGCTTCCGTACCGGATTCCGTACTAGCCATGGTTTCGTTCCTCTCGTACGGGCGGGGACCTACGGGCAGAGGCCGGTGTCGTCGTTCATCTGGTCCTGCAACATCACCCCGTTGAACTCGGAGTAGGACTCGTAGAGCGCTGACCTGAGCCAGACGTCCATCCATCCTTCCTTGTACTTCTTCTTCTTTGACTTGTACTCGTGGACGTAGAGGTTCCAGGTGATGGAGAGGGCGCCGGCCCCGTCCACCGTGGGGTATCCGTCCTCTATCACGGGATTCTTCACCAGGAAGACGAGGAGTTCTTGCGGACCGGGGTCGTAGTCCGTGAGCTGGGAATCCTGCAATCCGGCGATCTTATTCGAGAGGATGGCCACCAGATTCTGGGTCTCGATACCGACATCAAGAAAGGAGGTCGCGTTGGCGGCCAGGCCGACGTAACTGTTCTTGATGATCTGCACGGTGGGCGAGTTCCAGTTGAACCTGTCAAGCTGCTGGTACTTGCATACTCCCCAAAGGGAATCGGACTGCTGGCCTCGGTGCGTATCCTTCTTATTGCTTTTCTCTTGCTTGGTGCGCAGGCAGTCGAACCTGTCGTGATTGAGGAGCTCTGACAGGTTGTCCATGAGCGTGCCGATGTACTGCTGGCTTTCGTCCGGAACCCAGGTCCCACTGCTTGATGGCACGATGTCGTGCTGGGCGAGGATGGCCAGCAGCTGCACGGTGTTCGGATGCTCGGCCGACAGTTGCTCGAAGAAGTTCGGGTCGTCCCGTTCCACGCCGGTCATCGCGCTGACGAAGCTGGCGCCTCCCAGGTTGTCCGACAGCACGTGCCGCAGGAAGTCGCCACACCCGGGATGGCTGCTGAGTGCGTCCGCTCGCTCCCGCAGGGTGTGCTGGCTCAGTCGAGGAGCGTGAACCACGAATTCCAAGGCCGACCGGGAGAGCGTAGTCTTCAGGTTGGTATCCCGTTTGCCGATCAGGAAACTCTGGAGCCCGTGCGGGTTCCTCGGCAGTTGCTCTGTGACGTCCTGGACGTACTGCCGAAGGTTTTGCAGTGAGGCTTGCTCGCAGCTCAGCCCGAGCCGCACCAGGTCATTCTGCATCTCGCCGGTGTCCGGCTTTTTCGGTGTCGCCGACAGGATGGGCATGACCTCTTTGCTGGTCGGAACCCGCTCTCTCAATTCTTCCGGCATCCAGCTTCCCCCTTGACTGGGCAGGCGCCCCGGGAGGCCCTCCCGAGTCGGGCACGCAAAAGCGCTCTGTTCGCCGTCCTTGGATATGCGAGAAATTCGCTGACGCGGAGATTACCGGCGCCAAGCCGGGGCGACCAGGGTGGGCGAAGGTGGCGCGTCTCGAACGCTTGGCCGAAAGCGATTTCTCAACCATCCCACGGCCCACAGTGGGCACTTCGACATACGAGAAGTACGCCAGGTGCGCGGCGCTGAGCAGCACTTAGAGACATCACGGCGTGCGGTCACCGCCGCCCTGGGCAACAACTTTCGGCCGCGTCTGCGCACGCCAAAGCACGCCAAAACTGGCGTGATATGCCAGGGTCACGTCGTGCTCACCGTGCCGGCGCAGCGCAGGGGCGTCCACCGTAATTCGCGGAGGCGATGGGCGACTTCGGCGGCCGGGTCGGTTGAGTATCCCCGGCGGACCCGGCCGCGGTGACCGTCAGCGGCTACCCTTGCGTCCGGTTCAGGCGGTGCCAGTCGGCCCGCTGACGGGCTGTGTCGGAGCGAAGTTCACCTGGGAGGCTGGCAGCACCCGGATGCTCCGGGCGGGGAAGTCGAGGTGCCGGAAAATCTCGTTGTGGTGCGCGATCGACTGCTGGGGCGAGGCGTACGCGCCGCTGTCGGGCCGCCCGGATGTGGTGTGCCCATCGGCGACCAACACCAGGTCGTAGCGGTGGCTCAGCGCCTGACGTGCCGTGGTGTCCACGCAGATCTCCGTGGCGAACCCGGTGATGACCACCTCGGTGACGCCCAGTGTCTGCAACGTCGTGTCGAGGTTGGTGTCGAGGAAGCTGTCCGCGCTGGTCTTGTGGACGACCGTCTCATCGGCACCAGGCGCGAGTTCGGGCACGATCTGCCAGCCCCCGGTGCCCGGCTCCAACTCGTCGCCCCGTTGCTGGATCGTCACGATCGGTACGCCCGCGGCCTTGGCTCGTTGGCGGAGGCCGGCGATCGTGGCGACTGTTTCGTCGGCCCGGTGCGCTATGGCCACTAGGGAGTTCTGCATGTCAATGACGAGGAGTGCGCAGGCATGTGGCATGGGCTTACGGTAGCGATTCCCTCGAACAGTGGTGCAAGCCGCGGGAGTTGGTTGGGCAGCGGCGTGCGCCAGGCGAGGCGGCCCGACCGATGGCCCACACACAAGGCGGCCACGCCGAAGCATGGCCGCCCTGTGTCCAACGGAGAACGAAGTACGGCGAATGCGCCGCCGCGAATGCGCCGACTCACGAACCCCGCGGCATTCCCTGCCCCACCGCAACCGGTGGGGCAGGCGGCACGCAGCGCAAGCGCTAGCCCGCCACGTTCACCTGCGGTTCGCCGGATTCGACGCCCGCCTTTTCCATCTCTTCGGCGATCTTCATGGCCTCGTCGATGAGGGTCTCCACGATCTTCGATTCCGGCACGGTCTTAATGACCTCGCCCTTCACAAAGATCTGGCCCTTGCCGTTGCCCGAGGCCACACCCAAGTCCGCCTCACGCGCCTCACCCGGACCATTGACCACACA
>NZ_JACHJL010000042.1 GCF_014203645.1 Streptomyces zagrosensis
GTGAGCGTGCGGATGTTCGTGCGCGTCGGGTGAAGGTGGATTACGCCTCGCACAGTGCACATGTGGAGGCGCTCGAAGCGGAGCTCTTGGCAGCTCTGGAGCCGATCCGGCCGGTGACCGGGACCCTCCCCCTGTACTCCACGGTGACGGGTGGGTTTATCGACACTGCGTCGATGGATGCTGCGTATTGGTATGCGAACTTGCGTAATCCGGTGGGTTTTGAGCCGGCTATTGGTGCGTTGATCGATAAGGGCATGGGTTGTTTCGTTGAGGTGTCTCCGCATCCGGTGCTGACGATGGCGGTTGAGGAGAGCATCGAGGCGCGGGACGCGAACGCCCGGGTGTCGGTGGTGGGTTCGCTGCGGCGTGATGAGGGCGGCATGCCCCGCTTCCTGCTCTCCCTCGGCCAAGCACACACCATCGGTGTGAAGGTTGACTGGGACGCGGTGTACGCCGGTACTGGCGCGCGGCGCGTGGACTTGCCGACGTATCCCTTCCAGCGAGAGAGGTACTGGCTGACGCCGTCCGCGCAGGGCGGTGACGTCGCCGCGGCCGGCCTGGACCGGATGCAGCACCCGGTGCTTGCGGCGGCCGTGCAGGTCGGCGACCGCGACGAATGGGTGTTCAGCGGACGCTTCGCCACTGAACAGCAGCCGTGGGTACGTGACCACGTG
Organism: Streptomyces zagrosensis; assembly: GCF_014203645.1. Taxonomy (GTDB): domain Bacteria; phylum Actinomycetota; class Actinomycetes; order Streptomycetales; family Streptomycetaceae; genus Streptomyces; species Streptomyces zagrosensis. The sequence goes on from NZ_JACHJL010000042.1 coordinate 675, forward strand.
GTGCTGGGCACCGTGATCGTGCCGGGCGCCGCGCTCGTCGAACTCGCCCTCGCCGCCGCCCGACACCTCGGCTACGAACTCCTCGACGAGCTGATCTTCGAGGCGCCGCTGATCTTGGACGAAGGCTCCGCACGGCACATCCGGGTCATCGTCGGGCAGCCCGCACAGGACGGTCGCCGCGAGGTCGCCATCCACTCCCTGCCGGAGACCACCGGACCGGACGGCACCCGGCACACGATCCGGCACGCACGCGGCCAACTGGCACCCGAGGCCGAGCCCTCCGCGCCGTTCCCCACCCACTGGCCGCCCCTCGCGGGCGTCGAGGTGTCCGCCGACGCCCTGTACGAGCGGCTCGCCGACGTCGGCCTCGACTACGGGCCACTGTTCCAGGGTGTGCAGGCGGTGTGGCGCAGCGGTGACGAGGTGTATGCCGAGGTGGCGCTGCCCGATGACACGACCGTGCACGGGTTCGCCATCCACCCGGCCCTGTTCGACGCAACGTTGCACGCGAGCATGGTGGACAAGGACCCCGGCTCCGTACCCGACCTGCCGTTCTCCTGGTCCGGTGTGCGCTGCGCGACCTCCGCGGCGACCCGGGTGCGCGTGCGGATCAGCGGCGCGGGCGAGTCCGCGTTCCGCCTGGACGTCGTTGACGAGAGCGGCGCGATGGTCGTCGCCGTGGACGCTCTCGCCGTACGCCCCATGGACCCGGCGCAGCTGATGCGCGCCCGCGGCGAGCAAAACACCCTGTTCCAGGTGGAGTGGGCCCCGGTCACCGGCGCGCCGTCACAGGCTCGCGTCGCCGTCCTCGGCGGCCTGGACGCGCCGGGTGAGCACTACGCCGACCTCCAGGCCCTCGAAGAGGCCATCGAAGGGGCCATCGCCGGCGGCGCCAGTGACGCCGGTGACGTGCGTCTGGTGCTCGCCGAGATCGAGACCCCGGCCGGCGAGGACCCCGTGCACACCGCGAACCTCGTGGCCGAGCGCACCCTCGCCCTCGCCCAGCGCTGGTTGGCCAGCGAATGGCTCGGCGAGGCCACCCTGGTGGCCGTGACCCGCAGCGCGGTCGCCGTTGGCGCCGAGTCCGTCAACCTCGCCCAGGCACCCGCATGGGGCCTGCTGCGCAGCGCGCAGACCGAGCACCCCGGCCGCTTCGTGCTGGTGGACACCGATGGTGAAGCCCCGCCCGACTGGTCGTGCATCGCCGACCTCGATGAGCCCCAACTAGCGGTACGGTCCGGCGCGTTGTTCGCGCCCCGGCTGGGCCGCCCCGCCGAAGGCCCCAGCGGCCGGGCCTGGCGGCTCGCCAGCACCGCGAAGGGCTCCCTGGAGAACCTCGCCGTCGTGCCCTGTGACGACGCCCGCCCTCTTGGCGTCGGCGAGGTCCGGATCGGTGTCCGTGCCGCCGGCCTCAACTTCCGCGACGTCCTCATCGCGCTCGGCATGTACCCGGGCGAGGCACCGCTGGGCAGCGAGGCCGCCGGCGTCGTCTTGGAAGTCGGCTCCGCCGTCACCGACCTCAAGCCGGGCGACCGGGTGTTCGGCCTAGTGACGGACGCCTTCGGGCCCGTCGCCGTCGCCGACCGCAAGACCGTCGCCCCCATGCCAGCGGGCCTCACCTTCACCGAGGCCGCCGCCATCCCCGTCGTCTACCTGACCGCGTACTACGGCCTGATCGACCTGGCCGGCCTCACGTCCGGCGAGAAACTGCTCGTGCACGCCGCCGCCGGCGGCGTCGGCATGGCCGCCATCCAGCTCGGCCGGCACTTCGGCGCCGAGATCCTCGCCACCGCCAGCCCCACCAAGTGGGATGCGGTACGCGCCCTGGGCGTGCCGGCCGATCGCATCGCCAACTCCCGCGACCTCGGCTTTCGCGACGCCTTCGACGCGGTGACCGATGGCGCGGGCGTGGACGTGATCCTGAACTCCCTTGCGGGCGAGTTCGTCGATGCGTCGCTCGAACTCCTCCCGCGTGGCGGCCGATTCATCGAGATGGGCAAGACCGATATCCGCGACCCGCAGGCCGTCGCCCGACAGCGGCCCGGCGTCCGCTACCGCTCGTACGACCTGCTGGAGGCCGGCCCGGACCGCATCCAGGAGATGCTCGTCGAGATCGCCGACCTCTTCGAACGCGGCGTCCTCACCCCCTCGCCGATCCGCGCCTGGGACGTGCGCCGGGGCCAGGAGGCGTTCCGTCACCTGCGCGAGGGCCGTAACGTCGGCAAGGTCGTCCTGACCGTGCCCGCGCCCCTCGACCCCGAGGGCACCGTCCTGGTCACCGGCGGCACCGGCGGCCTCGGCGCCCTATTCACCAGGCACCTCGTCACCCGGCACGGCATGCGCAACCTGCTGCTCGTCAGCCGCCGTGGCCCCGCCGCCGATGGTACGGCCGAACTCGTCGCCGAACTGGAAGCACTCGGCGCCAGTGTCCGCGTCGCCGCCTGCGACGTGGCCGACCGCGAACAGGTCGCCGCCCTCCTCGCCTCCCTGAACCGCCCGCTGACCGCCGTCATCCACACGGCCGGTGTGCTGGCAGACGGCGTCATCGAGTCGCTGTCACCCGACCAGCTGCGCCACGTCATGCGGCCCAAGCTGGACGCCGCCTGGCACCTGCACGAACTGACCGCGCGCATGGACCTGTCGGCGTTCGTCCTGTTCTCGTCCGCCGCCGGACTCCTTGGCAACGCCGGTCAGGCCAACTACGCCGCAGCCAACACCGCTCTCGATGCCCTCGCCGCACAACGGCAGGCGGCGGGCCTGCCCACCGTGTCCCTCGCCTGGGGCCTGTGGTCCGACTCCACCGGCATGACCGGCGTACTCGATGCGACCGACCTCGCCCGCATGGAACGTAGCGGCATCGGCGCCATCTCAAGCCACGAGGGCCTTGACCTGTTCGACCAGGCCCTCGGCTGCGAGGCAGCGCTGCTCGCCCCGGTCCGCCTCGACCTGGGCGCCCTGCGCACCCAGGCCCGCTCCGGGATGCTGCCCGCGCTGCTGCGTGGCCTCGTGCGCACCCCCGCGCGCCGCGCCGACACCGGACGCACCCTGGAACGACGCCTCGCCGGCGTCCCCGAGGCCGACCGCGAGCAGGTCGTCCTCGATCTCGTACGCACCCAGGTCGCCGCCGTTCTCGGCCACGCTTCACCTGACGCCATCGACCCCACTCGCGCCTTCAAGGACCTGGGCTTCGACTCGCTGGCCGCGGTCGAGCTCCGTAACCGGCTTAGCCAGGTCGCCGGCGTCCGACTGCCCGCGACCCTCGTCTTTGACCATCCCACCCCAGCCGACACCGCCCGCCTGATCCTCACCGAGGTCGGCGGAGCCGCCGCCGGACCCGGTCCCTCCCCCCTCGACGAGGAACTCCAGCGGCTGGAAGCACTCCTGATCGCCCTGTCCGGACACGAGCAGCAACTCGCCGGTGCCGAACCACGCCTGCGCTCCCTCAGCAACCGGCTGCGGACCCTGCTCGGTCACACCGGAAACGGCCAGGACGACACCGACGACCACCTCGAAGAAGACCTCGACTTCGTCTCCGACAGTGAGATGTTCGACATGATCGACAAGGAGCTCGGTTCCGCATGACCGGGAAGACTGACGACGGCCGCGGCGGGCCCACGGGTGACGAGCACAAGCTCCGCACCTATCTGCGTCGCGTCACCGCTGAACTGCGCACCGCCAACCGCCGCGTGCGCGATCTGGAACAGCGTGACGTCGAACCGATCGCCATTGTCGGCATGAGCTGCCGCTTTCCCGACGGTGCCAACTCGCCGGACGAGCTGTGGGAATTGGTGGCGTCGGGCCGGGACGGCATGGGCCCGTTCCCGACCGACCGCGGCTGGGACCTCGAAGGCCTCTACGACCCCGACCCCGAGCGTGCCGGCAGCGCGTACGCGACCGAGGGCGGCTTCGTCGACAGCGTCACCTCGTTCGACGCCGACTTCTTCGGTATCAGCCCGCGCGAGGCCCTCGCCATGGACCCGACCCAGCGGCTCACGCTGGAGACGGCCTGGGAGGCCCTGGAGGGGGCGGGCATCGACCCCGCGACCCTGCGCGGTAGCGAGACCGGCGTCTACGCCGGCACGGTCTCCTCCGACTACGGCCCATCGACGCTGCCCGAACTGGAGGGCTTCCGGGTCACCGGAACCCAGAGCAGCGTCATGTCCGGCCGCGTCGCCTACAGTCTCGGCCTCGAAGGCCCCGCGGTCACCATCGACACCGCCTGCTCCTCGTCCCTCGTGGCCCTGCACCTCGCCGCGAACGCGCTGCGTGCGGGGGAGTGCTCCCTCGCACTCGCCGGCGGCGTCACCGCCCTCGCCGGACCCTTCCTCTTCGTCGAGTTCAGCCGCCAGCGCGGCCTAGCACGCGACGGCCGCTGCAAGCCGTACGCGGCGGCGGCGGACGGCACCGGCTTCTCCGACGGCGTCGGCCTGGTGGTGCTTGAGCGGCTGTCCGATGCCCGCCGCAACGGCCGCCGCATCCTTGGCCTGATCCGGGGCAGCGCGGTCAACCAGGACGGTGCGAGCAACGGCCTGACCGCGCCCAACGGCCCGGCCCAGGAACGCGTCATCCGCCAGGCGCTGGAGAGCGCCGGCCTCAGCCCCGTCGAGATCGATGCGGTCGAGGGCCATGGCACGGGCACGGTGCTCGGTGATCCGATCGAGGCGCAGGCGCTGCTCGCGACGTATGGGCAAGACCGGGACGGGGACCCGCTGTGGTTGGGGTCGATCAAGTCGAACATCGGTCATACGTCGGCGGCTGCTGGTGTGGCGGGTGTCATCAAGATGGTGATGGCGATGCGGCACGAGATGCTGCCGCCGACGCTTCATGTGGACGAGCCGTCTGGGCACGTGGACTGGGATTCGGGCCGGGTGCAGTTGTTGACGGAGGCCCGTGCGTGGTCGGCGGGTGAGCGTCCGCGGCGCGCTGGTGTCTCGTCGTTCGGAGTGAGCGGCACCAACGCCCACCTGATCATCGAAGAGGCCCCTGCGGCCGAGGAGCCCACCGAGGACACGCAGGTCCACGATGTTCGGCCCGCCGGCGCGGTGCCGGTGGTGCTGTCGGGGCGGTCGGACGCTGCGCTACGGGCGCAGGCACAGCGGTTGCGGGCGCATGTGGTGGCGCGGCCCGAGGTGTCGGTGGTGGATGCGGCGTATTCGTTGGTGGCGTCGCGGGCGTTGTTGGAGCGGCGAGCCGTTGTGGTCGCCTCGGGTCGTGAGGAGTTGCTTGCTGGGTTGGGTGAGGTGGCGGTCGGGGAGTCGGCGGTTGGGGGCAAGTCTGCGTTTTTGTTTACGGGGCAGGGTGCGCAGCGGGTTGGTATGGGGTTGGAGTTGGCTCGGGCGTATCCCGTTTTTGAGCGGGTGTTGGGTGAGGTGTGTGTGGAGGTTGATCCGCGGTTGGGTCGGTCGTTGCGGGGGCTGATCGGCGAGAAAAGCAGCGTGTTGGACTCGACGGAGTTCACGCAGGTGGCGTTGTTTGCGGTTGAGGTGGCGTTGTTCCGGTTGGTGGAGTCGTTGGGGATGGGCGCGGATTACTTGATTGGTCATTCGGTGGGTGAGTTGGCTGCCGCGCATGTGGCGGGTGTGTTGTCGTTGGCTGATGCTGCTGAACTCGTGGTGGCGCGTGGTCGGTTGATGGGTGGGTTGCCTGCTGGTGGTGCGATGGTGGCGGTGCAGGCTGCCGAGGCTGAGGTGGCGCAGTCGCTGACTGGCTTCGAAGGCCGGTTGGAGATCGCTGCCGTAAATGGCCCCTTGGCTGTGGTGGTGTCTGGTGATGCGGATGCTGTGGAGGAATGGTTGCCGAGGTGGGAGGGGCGTAAGACATCGCGGTTGCGGGTGTCGCACGCTTTCCATTCGCCGCGGATGGAGCCGATGTTGGCGGAGTTTCGGGTGGTCGCGGAGCGGTTGACGTATTCGGAGCCGCGTATTCCGGTGGTTTCGAATGTCACCGGTGAAATCGTTTCCGCCTTCGACGCTGATTACTGGGTGCGTCACGTCCGGCAGGCGGTGCGTTTCGCGGACGGTATCCGGGTTCTGTGGGATGTGGGGGTGCGTCGGTTCTTGGAGTTGGGGCCGGATGCGGTGTTGTCGGCCATGGCTCGGCAGTGTGTGGAGGAGGACGCCGAGGCGGTGTTCGTTCCTGCCCTGAGGGCCAAGCACGGCGAGCGGGAGGCTTTCGCCGGCTTCCTCGGTCGCGCCCACACCGCGGGCGTCAGCGTTGACTGGGAGGCTTTCTACGCCGGTACCGGTGCCCAGCGCGTTGACCTCCCGACGTACGCCTTCCAACGGGAACGCTTCTGGCTGACGCCGGGGGCGGGTACCGGTGATGTGTCCGCCGCCGGGCTCGTCGGTGTCCAGCATCCGTTGCTCGCGGCGGCCGTGCCGGTCGGGGACCGGGACGAATGGGTGCTCACGGGACGGGTCTCGACCGAGACACAGCCGTGGGTCGCCGAGCATCTGCTGCTCGGCGTCATGGTCGTGCCGGGCACGGGGCTCGTTGAGCTGGCGCTCGCCGCTGGGCGCCATGCCGGCACCCCCGTACTCGACGAGCTGGTGCTCGAATCGCCCTTGCGCATGCAGGAGGGCGTCACCCGGCACCTTCAGGTCATCGTCGGGGCGCCCGGTCCGGACGGTCGGCGCGAGGTCGCGATCTACTCGCGGCCCGAGCACGCCACCGGCGACACCGAGAGCACCTGCCACGCACGCGGCACCCTCGGCACGGACAGCGTGGCAGCGCCGGCCTGGTCGGAGCAGTGGCCGCCGCAGGACGCCGAACCGATGCCCGTCGATGACCTCTACGGCCGTCTCGCGGACCTCGGTTACGACTACGGCCCTCTCTTCCACGGCGTTGAGGCCCTCTGGCGAGACGGCGACGAGACGTACGCCGAGGTGACGTTGCCCGAGGGGCACGGGGGTTTTGGTATCCACCCCGCGCTGTTTGACTCGGCGTTGCAAAGTGGTGTCGTGCTGCTGACCGGCGGCGACGCGGCGGCGCACCTCATGCCGTTCAGCTGGAGCGGTGTGCAGCTCAACGGAACGGGCGCGACCCGGCTGCGTGTTCGCTCCACCATGACCGGCGGCACCTCGCTGCGGTTGGACGCGGTGGACGAGGACGGGAAGCCGGTGGTTTCGGTGCGTTCCCTTGTCGTGCGTCCGGTGGAGCAGGAGCGTATCGACAGCTCGCGCGGGGACGCGCGGCAGTCGCTGCATAGGGTCCAGTGGACGCCCGTCGCGACTGATGCGGCCAACGGGGCCGGCACGCCGGACCTCGTACGGATCGGGGCGGGAGAGGCGTATGCCGACCTGGACGCCCTGGAGCATGCGCTAGCCGAGGGGGCTGCCTCAACCCCGTCGGCTGTGCTCGCAACCGTGCCCAGCGGCAGCGCGGACGGCTCGGCGTCGGTGCATGCCACGGCCGCGCAGGCGCTCGTACTGGCGCAGCGGTGGCTGGCCAGCGAATGGCTGGGTGAGGCCCGGCTGGTGGTGGTGACCAAGGCCGCCGTGTCCGACGACGCAGGGGCGCCTGACGCCGCCCAGGCGGCGGTGTGGGGCCTGCTGCGCAGTGCGCAGTCGGAGCACCCGGGGCGGTTCATCCTCGTCGATTTCGACGATGCCGATGCCGATGCCGACACCGCCGCCGGTGACGTGCTCGATTGGGGCGCGGTGCTCGGCGCGGACGAGCCGCAACTAGCCGCACGCAACGGCCAGTTGCTCGCACCGCGGCTCGTGCGGGTGGATGCGGCGATCGCCCCCGTTTCGCTGCCCGTACTCGGTGCTGGCACGGTGCTGATAACTGGTGGTACGGGTGGTCTGGGCGCGGTGTTCGCCCGGCATCTGGCCGTGGCGCACGGTGTTCGCGATCTGCTGCTGCTCAGCCGGCGCGGTCCGCAGGCCCGTGGTGCCGCCGAGTTGGTCGCGGAGCTTGAGGGGCTGGGCTGCCGGGTTCGGGTCGAAGCGTGCGACGTGTCCGACCGTGACCAACTGGCCGGCGTACTCGGTTCGCTGGAGCGTTCGCTGTCGGCCGTGGTGCATGCCGCGGGCGTCGTGGACGACGGTGTCATCGAGTCGCTGTCGCCGGAGCACATAGCGCGTGTGATGCGGCCCAAGGTGGACGCGGCGTGGCACCTGCATGAGCTGACAGCGGACGCGGACCTGTCGGCGTTCGTGTTGTTCTCGTCCGTCGCCGCCCTCATCGGCAGTCCTGGGCAGGGCAACTACGCGGCTGCCAATGCGGCACTGGACGCGCTCGCCGCTACCCGCCGAGCTGCCGGACTGCCCGCTACCTCCCTCGCCTGGGGCCTGTGGGCCGAGGCGGGCGGCATGGCGGGCGAGTTGGACGAGGCCGGCCTGGCCCGTCTTGAGCGCACCGGTGTGGGCGCGCTGTCCCAGGAGCGCGGCCTCGAACTGTTCGACCTGGCGCTGGGCACCGACGTTGCCCTGTTGGCACCCGTCCAACTCGACCCGGCCGCGCTACGCACCCAGGCCAGGGCCGGTGTGCTGCCCGCGCTGTTGCGCGGCCTGGCACCCGTTCCCGCCAAGCGTGCCAAGACCGGCGGTTCCCTCGCGCAGCGCCTCACGGGCGTCGCGCAGACCGACCGCGAACGGATCGTGCTGGACGCGGTACGCGAGCAGGTCGCGGCCGTCCTCGGCCACGCCTCCGCCGCCGCGATCGACACCGACCGGGCGTTCAAGGACCTTGGCTTCGACTCGCTGAGCGCGGTCGAGCTGCGTAACCGGCTCACCCAGAGCACGGACGTACGCCTGCCCGCCACGCTGATCTTCGACCACCCCACTCCCGGCGCCGTCGCGCACCTGCTGCTCTCCGAGATCGGCGGGACCGCCGACACGCCGAAGAAGCCGGGCGCCCGCGCGAAGCGGGGCTCAGCGGACGAACCACTGGCCATCGTCGGTATGAGCTGCCGCTACCCCGGCGGGGTGACCTCCCCGGAGGAGCTGTGGCAGCTGGTCGCCTCGGGCCGCGATGCCGTGGGCGGATTGCCCACCGACCGCGGCTGGGACCAGGACATCTACGACCCCGACCCGGACCGGCCCGGAAAGATCAACACCCGCGGCGGCGCGTTCCTGGAGCGCATCGGTGAGTTCGACGCCGAGTTCTTCGGCATCAGCCCGCGCGAGGCGCTTGCGATGGACCCGCAGCAGCGGCTGCTGCTTGAGGCGTCCTGGGAGGCGTTCGAAGACGCCGGCATTGACCCGACGACGCTGGGCGGCAGCGACACCGGAGTGTTCGCGGGCGTGGTGACCACCGACTACGGCGGCATGGCGTCCGCCGAACTGGAGGGCTACCGCCTCACCGGCACCACCACGAGCGTCGTGTCAGGGCGCGTCGCGTACACGCTGGGCCTGGAGGGCCCCGCTATGTCGGTGGACACGGCCTGTTCGTCCTCCGCGGTCGCCCTGCACCTGGCCTCGCAGGCGCTGCGGTCCGGTGAATGCTCGCTGGCGCTGGTGGGCGGTGTGACCCTGCTGGCAGGCCCGTACCTGCTCACCGAGTTCAGCCGCCAGCGCGCGGTCTCCCCGGACGGCCGCTGCAAGGCGTACTCGGCGGCGGCGGACGGCACCGGCTTCTCCGATGGCGTCGGCGTGCTCGTCGTCGAGCGGCTGTCGGACGCCCGCCGCAATGGTCGCCGCATCCTTGGCCTGGTCCGGGGCAGCGCGGTCAACCAGGACGGTGCGAGCAACGGCCTGACCGCGCCCAACGGCCCCTCTCAGGAGCGGGTCATTCGGCAGGCGCTCGCCAATGCCGGGCTGGTCCCGGGCGAGGTGGACGCGGTCGAGGGGCATGGCACGGGCACGGTGCTCGGTGATCCGATCGAGGCGCAGGCGCTGCTTGCGACGTATGGGCGGGACCGCGAGGGGGACCCGCTGTGGTTGGGGTCGATCAAGTCGAACATCGGTCATACGTCGGCTGCTGCTGGTGTGGCGGGTGTCATCAAGATGGTGATGGCGATGCGGCACGGAGTGCTGCCGCCGACCCTGCATGTGGATGAGCCGTCCTCGCATGTGGAGTGGGATGCGGGCCGGGTGGAGTTGTTGACGGAGGCTCGTGAGTGGTCGGCGGGTGATCGTCCGCGGCGCGCTGGTGTGTCGTCGTTCGGAGTGAGCGGCACCAACGCACACATCATCGTCGAGGAGGCGCCGGCCGCGGAGCCGGTGGCAGACGTCGAGCGGGTTGCGCCGGTGGCTCCGCTGCCGGTGGTGCTGTCGGGGCGGTCGGATGCGGCGTTGCGGGCGCAGGCGGGGCGGTTGCGGGAGCGCGTTGCTGCTGATCAGGGTGTGAGTGTTGCTGACGTTGGCTATTCGCTGGTGACGTCGCGGGCGTTGTTGGAGCGGCGAGCCGTTGTGGTCGCCTCGGGTCGTGAAGAGTTGCTTGCTGGGTTGGGTGAGGTGGCGGTCGGGGAGCTGGCTGCTGCTGGGAAGTCGGCCTTTCTGTTTACGGGGCAGGGTGCGCAGCGGGTTGGTATGGGGTTGGAGTTGGCTCGGGCGTATCCCGTTTTTGAGCGGGTGTTGGGTGAGGTGTGTGCTGAGGTTGATCCTCGGTTGGGTCGGTCGTTGCGGGAGCTACTTGCCGATGGCAGTGGTGTGTTGGACTCGACGGAGTTCACGCAGGTGGCGTTGTTTGCGGTTGAGGTGGCGTTGTTCCGGTTGGTGGAGTCGTTGGGGGTTAGCGCGGATTACTTGATTGGTCATTCGGTGGGTGAGGTGGCCGCTGCGCATGTGGCGGGTGTGTTGTCGTTGGCTGATGCAGCTGAGCTCGTGGTGGCGCGTGGTCGGTTGATGGGTGGGTTGCCTGGTGGTGGGGCGATGGTGGCGGTGCAGGCGGGCGAGGTTGAGGTGGCGCAGTCGCTGACTGGCTTCGAAGGCCGGTTGGAGATTGCTGCGGTGAATGGCCCGTTGGCTGTGGTGGTGTCTGGTGATGCGGATGCTGTGGAGGAGTGGCTGCCGAGGTGGGAGGGGCGTAAGACGTCGCGGTTGCGGGTGTCGCATGCTTTCCATTCGCCGCGGATGGAGCCGATGTTGGCGGAGTTCCAGGCGGTCGCGGAGCGGTTGACGTACTCGGAGCCGCGTATTCCGGTGGTCTCGAATGTCACCGGCGAGATCGTTTCCGCTTTCGATGCGGATTACTGGGTGCGTCACGTCCGGCAGGCGGTGCGTTTCGCGGACGGTATCCGGGTTCTGTGGGATGTGGGTGTGCGTCGGTTCTTGGAGTTGGGGCCGGATGCGGTGTTGTCGGCCATGGCTCGGCAGTGTGTGGAGGAGGACGCCGAGGCGGTGTTCGTCCCTGCCCTGCGCGCCAAGCACGCCGAAGAGTCCGTGTTCGCCAGCTTCCTCGGTCGCGCCCACACCGCGGGTGTCGGCGTTGACTGGGAGGCCTTCTACGCCGGTACCGGCGCCCAGCGCGTAGACCTCCCGACGTACGCCTTCCAGCGGGAGAACTACTGGCTGTCCCGTAAGGCCGCTGCCGGGGACATCTCCGCTGCCGGGATGGAACGGATGCGGCATCCGATCCTGGCGGGAGCCGTGCAGGTCGGGGACCGGGACGAGTGGGTGTTCACCGGCAGCATGTCGCAGGAGTCGCAGCCGTGGACGCGCGATCATGCGGTGTTCGGGATCGTCCTGGTGCCCGGTACTGCGATGTGCGAGATGGCACTGACCATCGGCCGGCGACTGGGTTGCGAGGTCGTGGACGAGATGGTCATCGCCGCGCCGCTGGTCCTGGAGGACGGCGTGACCCGGCAGATCAGGGTCACCGCCGGTGTGCCCGGCGAGGACGGCCGCCGTGAGATCGCGTTCTTCTCCCGCATTGACGCGGGCGATGACGAGGGGACCGAGCCGACCTGTCATGCGCGAGGTTGGCTGTCCGCGAAGGCGGAGCCGCTGGAGCCGCTGCCGATTCCGTGGCCGCCGGTGGACGCCGAGCCGCTCGCCGTGTCCGAGCTGTACACGATGCTCAACCGCAATGCCCACCTCACCGATGTGGGCTTCGACTACGGCCCGGCCTTCCGTGCCGTGGAGTCCGCCTGGCGCTGGGGTGACGAGGTGCTGGTCGAGCTGGCGCTGCCCGAGGAGGCAGGACCGGCCACCGGGTTCGCCGTCCACCCGGCGATGTTCGACTCCGCCCTGCATGGTGGGCTCGGCAAGCTCGACATGGGGGAGAACAACCCGAGCGGCCTGCCGTTCTCGTGGTCCGGGGTCCAGTGGGAGCGCTATGGCCTCACACGGTTGCGGGTGCGGATCACATTGCCCGACCCGATGTCCCTGCGGCTCGACATTGCGGGCGAGGACGGTCTGCCGGTGGCCTGCCTGCGGCGGCTTGACGTTCGTCCGGTGGAGCGGGCGAACCTGGAAGCGGCGCGGGGCGACGGTGACCGCCACCTCTATGAGCTGGACTGGACACAGGCGCAAACAGTCGCGGCTGCGGCTGTGGGCCTCGTCGCGATCGGTGCCGTTGGTGGGGCGGTGGTGGACCGGTTCGCCGACCTGGACGCGCTGAACAAGGCCCTGGCCGGCGGTGTGACCGTGCCCGATGCGGTGTTGGCCGAGGTCATCACGCCGGTCGGCGACACCGCCGATGCGGCCAGGGCCGCGACCGGCGCGGCACTGGAGCTGGTGCAGCGATGGCTGGCCAGTGAGCGGCTGACCGAGGCCCGGCTGGTGCTGGTTACCCGGGGCGCGATGGCCACCGCCGACGACGTGGCGCCCGATGTCGCTCAGGCGGCGCTGTGGGGCCTGCTGCGCAGTGCGCAGTCCGAGCATCCTGGCCGGTTCGTCCTAGTGGACCTGGAGGGCCTGGAGGGTACGGAGCCCGACTGGGGCGCTGTGCTAGGCGCGGATGAGTCCCAACTAGCGGTGCGAGGCGACCGGTTGCTGACGCCACGGCTCGTACGTGCGCCGGCTCCGATGCCCGAGCGGGCGCCCGCCTTCGATCCGGATGGCACCGTCGTCATCACCGGCGGTACGGGTGGTCTGGGCGCCGTGTTCGCCCGGCACCTCGCCGCCACCCACGGCGTGCGGCATTTGCTGCTGCTCAGCCGACGCGGCCCCGAGGCTGACGGCGCCGCCGCACTCGTCGCTGAGCTGGGCGCCCTGGGATGCGCGGCCCGAGCCGTCGCCTGTGATGTGTCGGACCGTGATCAACTCGCCGCCACACTCGGCACGTTGGAACGCCCACTGACCGGAGTGGTCCACGCGGCCGGTGTCCTCGACGACGGTGTCATCGAGTCGCTGTCGCCGGAGCACATAGCGCGTGTGATGCGGCCCAAGGTGGACGCGGCGTGGCACCTGCATGAGCTGACAGCGGACGCGGACCTGTCGGCGTTCGTGTTGTTCTCGTCCGTCGCCGCCCTCATCGGCAGTCCTGGGCAGGGCAACTACGCGGCTGCCAACGCGGCGCTGGACGCGCTCGCCGCCACCCGCAGGGCCGCCGGACTGCCCGCGACCTCCCTCGCCTGGGGCCTGTGGAGCGAGGGGGGCGGCATGGCGACCCAGCTCGGCACAACCGAACTGGCCCGCCTGGAGCGGATGGGTTCCCAAGCGCTGACCGCCGACCTCGGTCTCAGCCTCTTCGACCAGGCACTCGCCACGGATGCCGCACTGCTGGCACCGGTCCGGCTGGACCTCGCGGTGCTACGCGCCCGGGCCAGGGCCGGCACCGTCCCGGCCGTGCTACGCGGGCTCGCGCCCGTCGTGGCCCGCCGCGTCGAGGCCCCGACCGTGTCGTTGCGCGACCAACTGGCGGGGGTCGATGCGGCCGACCGCGAGCGCATCGTCCTTGACCTGGTGCGCACCCAAGTCGCGGCCGTGCTCGGACACGCCTCGGCCGCGGCCGTCGAACCCGACCGTGCCTTCCAGGAGATGGGCTTCGACTCGCTCGCCGCCGTCGAGCTGCGCAACCGACTCACCCAGGCCACCGGCATGCGGCTGCCCGCCACGCTCGTGTTCGACCACCCCACGCCAGCGGAGATCGCGCGCCTGCTGCGCGCCGAGTTCGGTGGTGGTGGTGGCGGCGCCGCTGGCGAATCACCGATCGAGAAGGAACTGAAGAAGCTGGAAGCCATGCTTGCCGCGGTCGCCGACACCGAACGGCGCCATGTGGCCGAGCGCCTGCGCCGCCTGCTGTCCGTCGTCGCCGACGACGGCGAGACGGAGAGCACGGCCGAGCGCATCGAGGCGGCCACCTCCGTGGACGAGGTCTTCCAAATGATCGACGCCGAGTTCGGCGAAGCGTGACAAGGGGCGGGGACATGGCAGAGAACACCGATCAGCAGGAGAAGATCGCCCGCTATCTCAAGAAGATGGCGAGCGACCTCAACCAGGCCCGCGCGCGCCTTCGCGAGTACGAGTCCCGGGACGGGGAGCCCCTGGCGATCGTCGGCATGAGCTGCCGATACCCGGGCGGGGTGACCTCGCCGGAGGACCTGTGGCAGTTGGTGGCCTCCGGTGGCGACGGCATCAGCCCGTTCCCCACCGACCGCGGCTGGGACCTGGAGCGGCTGTACGACCCGGACCCGGACCGGCTCGGCACCGTGTACGCGAGGGAAGGCGGGTTCATCGAAGGGGCCGCCGAGTTCGACGCCGACTTTTTCGGCATCAGCCCGCGCGAGGCGACCGCCATGGACCCGCAGCAGCGGCTGCTGCTTGAGGCGGCCTGGGAGGCACTGGAGGACGCGGGCATCGACCCGCACCAGCTGCGCGGCAGCGACACCGGCGTCTTTTGCGGCGTCGGCCCGTCCGACTACGCGGCGATGCCCGCGGGCAGCCTGCCGCAAATCGAGGGGCTTCGACTGACCGGCTCCACCACCAGCGTGGTGTCCGGCCGCATCGCCTACAGCCTCGGCCTCGAAGGCCCTGCCGTGTCCGTGGACACCGCCTGCTCGGCCTCCGCCGTCGCCCTGCACCTCGCGGTGACCGCGCTGCGCGCCGGGGAGTGCTCCCTCGCGCTCGCCGGTGGCGTCACCGTACTGGCCGGGCCGTTCCTCCACATGGAGTTCAGCCGCCAGCGCGGCCTCGCGCCTGACGGCCGCTGCAAGGCGTACGCGGCGTCGGCGGACGGCACCGGCTTCTCCGATGGCCTGGGTCTGGTCGTCCTGGAACGGCTGTCGGACGCCCGCCGCAATGGCCACCGCGTCCTTGGCCTGATCCGCGGCAGTGCCGTCAACCAGGACGGTGCGAGCAACGGCCTGACCGCACCCAGTGGCCCGGCGCAAGAACGCGTCATCCGGCAGGCCCTGGCCAATGCCGGACTGACCCCGGGCGAGGTGGACGCCGTAGAGGGCCACGGCACCGGCACCGTACTCGGCGATCCCATCGAGGCACGGGCACTGCTGGCGACGTACGGGCAAGACCGCGAGGGGGACCCGCTGTGGCTGGGCTCCATCAAGTCCAACATCGGCCACACCTCGACGGCCGCCGGCGTCGCCGGCGTCATCAAGATGGTGATGGCGCTACGCAACGGCGTACTACCGCCGACGCTGCATGTGGACGAGCCGTCCCCGCATGTGGAGTGGGATGCGGGCCGGGTGGAGTTGTTGACGGAGGCTCGTGAGTGGTCGGCTGGTGATCGTCCGCGGCGCGCTGGTGTGTCGTCGTTCGGAGTGAGCGGCACCAACGCACACATCATCATTGAGGAGGCGCCCGCCGAGGAGCCGGCCGAGGCTTTGGCGGCGGACTCGGCGCCCACGGGGGCGCCCCGCTTGGCCGCTGCCGTGCCGGTGGTGCTGTCGGGGCGGTCGGACGCTGCGCTACGGGCGCAGGCGGGGCGGTTGCGGGAGCGCGTTGCTGCTGATCAGGGTGTGAGTGTTGCTGACGTTGGCTATTCGCTGGTGACGTCGCGGGCGTTGTTGGAGCGGCGAGCCGTTGTGGTCGCCTCGGGTCGTGAAGAGTTGCTTGCTGGGTTGGGTGAGGTGGCGGTCGGGGAGCTGGCTGCTGCTGGGAAGTCGGCCTTCCTGTTTACGGGGCAGGGTGCGCAGCGGGTTGGTATGGGGTTGGAGCTGGCTCGGGCGTATCCCGTTTTTGAGCGGGTGTTGGGTGAGGTGTGTGCTGAGGTTGATCCTCGGTTGGGTCGGTCGTTGCGGGAGCTACTTGCCGATGGCAGCGGGGTGTTGGACTCGACGGAGTTCACGCAGGTGGCGTTGTTTGCGGTTGAGGTGGCGTTGTTCCGGTTGGTGGAGTCGTTGGGAGTTAGCGCGGATTACTTGATTGGTCATTCGGTGGGTGAGGTGGCTGCCGCGCATGTGGCGGGTGTGTTGTCGCTGGCTGATGCTGCCGAACTTGTGGTGGCGCGTGGTCGGTTGATGGGTGGGTTGCCTGCTGGTGGTGCGATGGTGGCGGTGCAGGCTGCCGAGGCTGAGGTGGCGCAGTCGCTGACTGGCTTCGAAGGCCGGTTGGAGATCGCTGCCGTAAATGGCCCCTTGGCTGTGGTGGTGTCTGGTGATGCGGATGCTGTGGAGGAATGGTTGCCGAGGTGGGAGGGGCGTAAGACGTCGCGGTTGCGGGTGTCACACGCTTTCCATTCGCCGCGGATGGAGCCGATGTTGGCGGAGTTTCGGACGGTCGCTGAGCGGTTGACGTACTCGGAGCCGCGTATTCCGGTGGTCTCGAATGTCACCGGCGAGATCGTTTCCGCCTTCGACGCTGACTACTGGGTGCGTCACGTGCGGCAGGCGGTGCGTTTCGCGGACGGTATCCAGGTTCTGTGGGATCTGGGGGTGCGTCGGTTCTTGGAGTTGGGGCCGGATGCGGTGTTGTCGGCCATGGCTCGGCAGTGTGTGGAGGAGGACGCCGAGGCGGTGTTCGTCCCTGCCCTGCGCGCCAAGCACGCCGAAGAGTCCGTGTTCGCCAGCTTCCTCGGCCGTGCCCACACCGCGGGCGTCAGCGTTGACTGGGACGTTTTCTACGCCGGTACCGGCGCCCAGCGCGTTGACCTCCCGACGTACGCCTTCCAACGGGAACGCTTCTGGCTTACCCCCGGCGCCGCCCCCGGTGATGTGTCCGCCGCTGGGCTCATCGCCGTGCAGCACCCGGTGCTGGCCGCGCGGGCGTTGCTCGGGGATCGCGACGAGTGGCTGTTCACCGGCCGTATCTCCACCGCCCACCAGCCGTGGACGCGCGACCACGTCGTCATGGGCGCAACCGTCGTGCCCGGTGTGGCGCTGGTCGAGATGAGCCTGACCGCCGGGCGTGAGGTCGGCTGCCCCACGCTGGACGAGTTGGTCATCGAGGCGCCGTTGACGCTGGACGAGGCGGCGGGCCGCCAGGTGCAGATCCTCGTTGGCCACGCCGACAAGGACGGGCGCCGCGAGTTCGCCATCTTCTCCCGGCCCGATACCGACGACGCGGACGAGCAGGGCGGGGCGGTCTGTCACGGCCGGGGCTGGCTGGGGGCGGACGCCAAGGCCGTACCCGAGTGGGACGTCGAGTGGCCGCCGCAGGAGGCCGAATCCCTCTCCGCCGAGGCGTTGTACTCGCGCATGGCCGACATCGGCTACGACTACGGCCCGCTGTTCCAAGGTGTGGTCGAGGCATGGCAGGACGAGGACGCCGTCTACGTCGAGCTGGCGCTGCCGGACGGCGCCGACGCGGGCGACTTCGGCATCCACCCGGGCCTCTTCGACTCGGCGGTGCAAAGTTCGCTGTTCGGTGAGAAGGCGGACGACACCCTCGTCATGCCGTTCTCGTGGAACGGCGTTCGGCTCGGGCGGACCGGCGTCTCTCGCGCCCGTGCCAGGCTCGTCCCGGTGGGCGAGGCTGCCTTCCGCATCGACATCGTTGATGAGCACGACGCGGCAGTCCTCAGCATGGACAAGCTCGTGTTCCGCCCCGTGGACGCACAACAGTTGAAGCGGGCCGCTGAGCCGCAGGGTGCGCTGTACCGGCTGCACTGGAACCCGATCACGACCGGCGCTGGGCCTGTGGCGCGGGTCGCGGTGCTGGGCGGGCTGCCCGCCGATGGCGAGGCGTTCGAGGACCTGGCCGCGCTGGAGCGTGCCATCGCGGACGGTGCCACCGCACCCGAGCTCGTACTCGTGGGGGTAAAGGCCCCGGAGGAAACCCCGGCCGCCGTCGAGGCGCTGTCCATCGTCCAGACCTGGCTCACTCACACGGCTCTGGCTTCCGCCCAGTTGGCTGTCGTCACCCGGCGCGCCGTCGCCGTCGATGAGGAAGCCCCCGACGCCGCCCAGGCCGCCGTGTGGGGCCTGCTGCGCAGCGCGCAGTCCGAGCATCCGGGGCGCTTCCTGCTGATCGACCTCGACGACGACGCCGTGGTGGAGGGGCTGCCCTGGGGCGGTCTGCCGGCACTCGACGAGCCGCAGCTCGCGGTGCGCGGCGGCCGGGTGCTGGCGCCGCGACTCGTCCACGCCGCCGTTGGCGAGTCGGCGCCCGCCTTCGATCCGGATGGCACCGTCGTCATCACCGGCGGCACGGGTGGTCTGGGTGCCGTGTTCGCCCGGCACCTCGCCGCCACCCACGGCGTGCGGCATTTGCTGCTGCTCAGCCGACGCGGACCCGAGGCTGACGGTGCCGCCGACCTGGTCGCGGAGCTAAAGAAGCTGGGCAGCGAGGCCAGGATCGTGGCCTGTGACGTGGCCGATCGCGCACAACTAGCAGCCGCTGTCGGCACGTTGGACCGTCCCATTACCGGTGTCGTGCACGCCGCGGGCGTCGTAGCCGACGGTGTGATCGAGTCGCTGTCGGCCGAGCAGCTCGAACGCGTCATGCGGCCGAAGGTCGAAGCCGCTCGCCATCTGCACGAGCTGACGGCGGACACCGACCTGGCCGCCTTCGTGCTGTTCTCGTCCGTTGCCGCACTCATCGGCAGTCCAGGGCAGGGCAACTACGCCGCAGCCAACGCCGCGTTGGACGCGCTTGCCGCCGCCCGCCGGGCCGCGGGGCTTCCCGCGACCTCCCTGGCCTGGGGCCTGTGGTCGGACACCGTGGGCATGGCCGCCCGGTTGGGCGAGACCGAAGTGGCCCGACTGGAGCGGCTTGGTGCCAAGCCGCTCACCGTCGAACTCGGCCTCGATCTCTTCGACCAGGCCCTCACCTCGGACGCCGCGCTGCTGGCACCCGTCCGCCTTGACACGGCCGCGTTGCGCGCCCAGGCACGCGCCGGCACCCTCCCGGCCGTGCTGCGCGGGCTCGCGCCCGGCGCGCGGCGCGCGGAGGCCGGCGGGTCCCTCGCCCGGCGGTTGGCGGGCGTGCCGGAGGCAGAGCGCGAGCAGCTGGCGCTTGGCCTCGTGCTGGCCCAGGTCGCGGGCGTACTCGGGCACGCATCGGGCACCGCCATCGACCCGGCACGCGCCTTCAAGGACCTCGGCTTCGACTCGCTCGCCGCGGTCGAGCTCCGTAACCGGCTCACCCAGAACACCGGCGTGCGCCTTCCCGCGACCCTGGTGTTTGACCACCCCACCCCGGAGGCCGTGGCCCGCCTGCTGGTCTCCCAGGTCACCGTGGATGCCACGGCGGTACGTCCGCGCGCGACGCGTCCGCGGCGCGGGGACACCGGGGAGCCGCTGGCGATCGTCGGCATGAGCTGCCGGTTCGCCGGCGGCGTGGCCTCGCCGGACGAGCTGTGGGATCTGGTGGCGTCCGGCCGGGACGGGATGGGCCCGTTCCCGACTGACCGCGGCTGGGATCTTGAGCGGCTGTACGACCCGGACCCCGACCAGGTCGGCACCATCTACACGCGGGTCGGCGGATTCGTCGACGGTGCGGGGGAGTTCGACGCGGACTTCTTCGGCATCAGCCCGCGTGAGGCGCTGGCCATGGACCCGCAGCAACGGCTGCTGCTTGAGGCGTCCTGGGAGGCGTTCGAAGACGCCGGCATCGACCCACTGACGCTGCGCGGCAGTAACACCGGAGTCTTCTGCGGCACCGTCACCTCGGGCTACCACGCGACGATGGTCCCCGAGCTGGAGGGCTACCACCTCACCGGCACGACCCTGAGCGTGGTGTCCGGCCGGATCGCGTACACGCTCGGGCTTGAGGGCCCGGCGGTGGCCATCGATACGGCCTGCTCATCCTCCGCGGTCGCCCTGCACCTGGCGTCCCAGTCACTGCGATCCGGCGAGTGTGAGATGGCGCTGGTCGGCGGCATCACCTTGATGGCGACGCCCGACCTGCTCGTCGGCTTCAGCCGGCAGCGCGGCCTGGCCGAAGACGGCCGTTGCAAGGCGTACGCGGCGGCGGCGGACGGCACCGGCTTCTCCGATGGCCTCGGGCTGCTCGTGGTCGAGCGACTGTCGGAGGCCAGGCGCAAGGGGCACCGCGTCCTGGGTCTGATCCGGGGCAGCGCGGTGAACCAGGACGGTGCGAGCAACGGGCTGACCGCGCCCAACGGCCCCTCCCAAGAGCGGGTGATCCGCCAGGCGCTGGAAAGTGCGCGGCTGACCCCGGCCGAGGTGGACGCGGTCGAGGGGCACGGCACGGGCACCACGCTGGGCGACCCGATCGAGGCGCAGGCGCTGCTTGCGACGTACGGCCAAGAGCGCGACGGCGATCCGCTGTGGCTGGGTTCGATCAAGTCCAACATCGGTCATACATCGGCTGCCGCCGGTGTCGCCGGCGTCATCAAGATGGTCATGGCGATGCGACACGGCACGCTTCCGCCGACCCTGCACGTGGACGAGCCCTCCCCGCACATCGACTGGGAGTCCGGAGACGTCCGGCTGCTGACCGAGGCCCGCGCGTGGCCATCGGACGGCCGCCGTCCGCGTCGCGCCGCCGTGTCGTCGTTCGGCGTGAGCGGTACGAACGCGCACGTCATCTTGGAGGAGGCCCCCGCCGACGAGCCCGTCGAGCGGGCCGCCGCGACGCGAGCGGTGCCGGCCGTCGCCGTGCCGGTGTCCGGTCGTAGCGCCGCCGCGACGCGGGCCCAGGCCGCGCGGCTCCGCGCCCATGTGTTGGCCCGGCCCGACCTCTCCCTCGTGGACCTTGGATACTCCGCGGCCACCGCCCGCGCCCATCTGGAGCACCGGGGCGTCGTGGCCGCGGCCGACCGTGACCAACTACTGGCCGGGCTCGCCGCCCTGGCGATCGGCGAGCCGTCGCCGATCGCCGTCGAGGGTCGGGGCACGGCCGGCACCAAGCCGGTGTTTGTGTTTCCTGGGCAGGGTGCTCAGTGGGTGGGTATGGCGGTGGAGTTGTTGGATTCTTCGCCGGTGTTTGCGGCGGAGGTGGC
>NZ_JACHJL010000043.1 GCF_014203645.1 Streptomyces zagrosensis
GACGGATACGCCTTTGGGGTGGCCGGTTGAGCCGGAGGTGTAGATGACGTAGGCCAGGTGGTGGGGGGTGAGCGGCGCACGCCGATCAACATCCGCCGGGTCGGTGTCGGCGCACTGATCCCAGGCCGCGACGGTGGCCGGGGCATCAATGGCGATCAGCGGCGGGGTGAGTTCCCGCGGCAGGCCGTCCAGGGTCCCGGTGGTGGTGAGGATCAGGGTGGGGGCGGCGTCGGAGATGAGGTAACTGATGCGCTCGTGCGGGTAGACCGGGTCGATGGGCAGGTACGCGGCGCCCGACTTGAGTACCCCGAGCAGGACCGCCACCTGCTCGACCGAGCGTGGCATGGCGATACCCACCAGCTGCTCGGGGCCGATTCCGCGACCGATAAGCCAGTGGGCAATGCGGTTGGCGTGCGCGTTGAGCTCCCCGTACATCCACGCGCGGCGCGTATCGGTCACCGCCACCGCATGGCGGCTCTCGCGCACCCGTCGTTCGAAGAGTTCCGGCAGCGTGGCCTCGGCGATGTCCTGGCTCACCTGCCAGGTATGGAGTAGCAACTCCCGCTCGGCCGCTGTTGGCGCGGTGTTCTGCTGTGTGTGCGCGTCGTCGGCAGGAAAATCGGCAGCAGAAAATTCACCAACAGTGGTCACGAACACTCCATCACGTGAGTTAAGGGGCGTCGCCTGCGAAGGAGGAAAAAGCGCACCAGCAGGCTCACGGAAAAGCGATAATGCGGGAAAACGGAGAGCTGAACAGCGGTTCATCGCCGATTAGCACGTCGGCTGTCCGATGGCTGACGTGCATATGGTGTGCATTCCGAGGCGTGGTGACGCCGGCATGTTCAGGCCCCCGTAAAGAGTGGTCATCACGCCCCAGCATTTGTTATGGCTCACAGCATGCTGTCAAGGACGGACTTAGCAATAATCCTCACCGCCACGCCAGATGAGTGTCAACCGGTGCTAAGAGAATAGGGGTGGTAGGGGGCATGCGCCCGCAGAAATTCCCCAGCTGGGGTCGGAGACTGGGGTTTTTCGAGCAACTCGAAGCGCTGCTACGGCGTCGGCGCCAGCGGCGGCTCGGCGAACCGCGCGGGCTGCAATGCGCTGAGACGCCCTGCTATTCCAGTTCCTCAAGTGAGGCTTCTCTCAACTCGCGTCCCCCGAAGCGGGTATGACGCCGCGTCGATGTGCAGATCCGGCTGGGACGAGTTGGGATGGGCTGGGTTGGGATCGGCCGGGGTGGGGCGGGACGGGCGGGCCATCGGGCGGGCGATCGGCTGGGCCGCATCTGGCCTACGGCGTTTGTGGGGTGGTGAGTTGGGGGAACGGGTCGGGTGACTACGGCAGCCCGGGCGAGTGAAGGGACGGCCGGCGGCGACGCAGTTGCGGGGCTGTGGTCAGGGCCTGGCCCAGGCGTCTGCCAGTGCCGCCAGGTCGTCCACGACCGCCTGCACGCGCGCGCGGTCGCCGGTCACGAGGTAGTCGGTTTGCAGCCCCGCATACGCGGCGTTGAGCAGCGTGGCGCGTCGCTCGGCAACGTCGTTGGGAACGCCGTGTGCCCGCAGCGCCTCGGCCACGAACAACGCCCGTTGTCTGAGCATGCTTGGCACGTGCGTGCCAGGGAGCCTGCCGCCCGCAGCCAACCCCTCGATCTCGTGCAGTAGTCGAATCACCGGCAGGTAGTCGCCCGTCACGTGCCAGTCCCACGACGCGCGGATGACGGCACCAAGGCTGCGGCCCTCCTCCCAACCGGGAAACGCACCGAGGCGGTCGCGCTGGCGCTCATCGAGCCGCACGAGGACCGCGTCGATGAGCTCGTTCTTATCCCGGAAGTGATGGGTGAGGACCCGAGTGCTGTGCCCGAGGGCTTGGGCCAGGGGGCGCATGGAAAGACCCGCGAGGCCGTGCTCGGCCAGATACTCGATGATCGCGTCCAGCAACTCGGTGCGGCGCTGTGGGTCGCGCGGCCTGGCCATGCGGTGCGCTCCTCGGGGGGTTCGGGCGAATCGGCGGCGTGCCGATCGACGGGGTAGGGCAAGCGGCTGCCGCGAGCGTACGGGCGCCGCGGCCACCCTAATCCGGGGCAGCGGGGGCAGCGGGGTGCCGGAGGTGGCGGGGTGCCGGAGGTGGCGCCCGGGTGTGCCGACCCGAGCCGGTGGGTCGGCACACCGACCCGTACCAGCGCCGCGGCGGGGGAGGGGAGGCGCGCGGGCCGCGGCAGGGCGCGCGAGGCACGGAGGCCGCGACTTTACACATAAGGGAAACGATCGTTACCTTAATGATTGAAGTGCACCACGCCTGACCACACTCGCACTCGCCCCGCACAAGGACTCGTCATGCTCAGGGACACGCTCCGTGAATCGTCGGCACTCGTTCGGGGCCGCCGGCTGCGCTACCTCGATGCGGGCGGCCCCGGCCACCCCGTGCTCGCGCTGCATGGCCACTTCGGCAGAGCTCGTGCGTATGCCGCGCTGGCGACGGCCCTCGCTCCCCGGTATCGGATCATCGCGCTCGAACAGCGCGGGCACGGCCGCAGCGCCGACCCCGCGGCCGATGCGGGAGACTTCACCCGCGGTGCCTATGTGGCGGATGTCGCGGACTTCCTCCAGGGGCTCGCCCTTGGCCCGATGCCCATTGTGGGACATTCGGTAGGCGGCCTGACCGCCTTCCAACTCGCGGCCCAGCGGCCGGAGTTGGTCAGTGCTCTGGTCGTGGAAGAGGGCGGCGCGTACAACCGGCAGCCGCACATCCCCCACCCCGTGCTCGACGTACGACACTGGCCACGCCGTGCCCCCACGCTGGCCGCGCTGCGCCAGCGGATCGAGGAGCGGGGTATCCCCGATGCGAGCTACTTCCTGGAAAGCGCGGTGGAGTACCCGGACGGCTGGGGCTTTCTCTTCGACCTCGACGCGATGATGACCTCACAGCAGGCGGCGATCGGCGACTGGTGGCAGGACTGGCTCGGCTCCTCGTGCCCGGCCCTTTTGATCCACGGCACGGACAGCTTGGTGCTCCCGACGTCGCTGGCCACGGAGATGGCCGACCGGCGTGCCGGCACCGAACTGCGCCAGTTCCACGGCTGCGGGCACTGGGTGCACGATGACGACCCGGCCGGCTTCGCGAACGCGGTGGCCGCCTTCCTCACCTCTCTCACCTTCCAGCAAGGGGCGGCGCGTGTGCGGCCGGGCACAGTGCCGCATGGGTAGCCAGGCGTGGTGTCGGTCGGCTGAGAGGCGTTGTCAGTCAGACCCCGAGCCACGGCCGCCGGAACCTGAGTACCAGCATCAATGTCAGACCCTGCGCCTACGCTGAAAGCATGTGCCGAAGCATTAAGACGCTCCGCCCTCCGGTCATGCCGGAGGTGGCCGACGAGGACATTCGAGCAGCCGCATTGCAGTACGTCCGCAAGGTGTCGGGTTTCCGGGCGCCAGCCGCGCATAACCGGGCCGCGTTCGACGAAGCCGTGGCCGCGGTGGCGGGTGCGACCAAGCATTTGCTGGACAGCCTGGAGATACGAGGCGCCGGGGCCCGGCGCGGCAACACGGACGCCGACTGAGCGCGCCGCGGGCTGCGCGGGAAGGGACGCTGCGCGGGAAGGGCGCGGCGGGATGCGAGGGCGACGAACGCAGCTATGCCTTCCGTGGCTGGGGCAGACGCCCCGTGGCCCGCAGCACATCGATGACCCCCTGGTCGCGCTCGGCGACAAGCTGGGCGTAATGGCGGTCGCCCGCGGCGTCGGCACAGCCATCGATCATCGCCGCACGCAGCGCGTCATCGAGCTCGGGCGCCTCCAATCGAGTCAGGGGCAATGTCAGGGATGGGCCGAACTGATCGAGCATGTGCGCCATGCCGCCCTCGCCGCCAGCGAGGGCGAACGTGAGGCATGGACCCATGAACGCCCAGCGCAGCCCGGGGCCTTCGGTGATGGACGCATCGATGTCCGCGACGGTCGCTTCGCCCTCGGCCACCATGTGCAGGGCCTCACGCCACAGGGCTTCCTGTAGCCGGTTGGCGATGAAGCCGGGCACCTCGCGATCCATGGTGATCACTGACTTACCCACAGCCATATAGAACGCGGACGCCCACTCGACGGCCCAGCGGTCGGTCAGCTCCCCGCCCACGACCTCCACCAGCGGAATCAGATACGGCGGATTGAAGGGATGGCCGACCACCAGCCGCTGCGGACGCGCCGCGTGGGTCTGCATGTCCGTCATGGGATAGCCGGAGGTGGACGAGGCGATGACGACGTCGTCGGCGGTGGCCGCGTCGAGGTCGGCCAGCAGCTCACGCTTGAGTGTTAACTCTTCTGGTGCGCTCTCCTGTACGAACTGCGCGTCCGCTACGGCATCGGCGAGCGTAGCCGTGATGGTCAGCCGGTCCGGTGACGCGCCATCGGCGAGGCCAAGCTGCTCCAACGCCGGCCAGGCCGACGCGACGATGCGGCGCACCCGCTCACCCGCGTCGGAGGCCGGGTCCCAGGCGGTGACGTCGTAGCCGCGGGCGAGGAAGTGGGCCGTCCAGCCGCCACCGATGACTCCTGTACCGACGCAGGCGACGCGCCGGACGTTTTCGGGCGCGGTAACAGACATGAAGGCTCCTCCAAGAGTGGGGACGCGCGGGGGTGGAGACGTAGGGGTTGCTGCCCTCGTCGAGGTTCAGCGACCCGTGGTCGATGGTGCAGATGTCGGGGAGAAGCTGTTCCAGGCGGGGCCACCGGTCCGGCGCTGACCAGTCGGCGCCCGGTAGTTGGCGCGGCGGCTGGTCCGGGTTGATGATCAGCCCGCTCGCTGGACGAGGTGGGCCGACCGGTGGTGGGCACCGACTGGCGATGGCACCGACTGGCGGCGGGGCAGGCAGGTGGCGGGACAGACAGGGCGCCACCGCGCCCCGTCTAGCGGGCCCGCGCCTGGCTGTGGGCCGCCACGACCAAACCGCCGATCACTGCCAGGACCAGCAGGGCGGTGCCGAACAGCGTGGCCCCGGTAGTCAGGCCCTGGATGTCGCTGAGGTAGCCGGCGGCGACAGGCAGCACTGCGGCGGGCACGTAGCCGCCGATGCTGAGCGCCGCATTGGCCTCGGCCAGCCGCCGAGTGGGGACGGCGGAGTTGAGCAGGGAGAGGCCGCCGAGTTGGCCCAGGCCCTGACCCGCGCCGGCCAACACGGCGGAGGCGATGAGGAAGGGGACCGACGAGGCGCGTACCGCGGTGACGAGGGCGACCATGCTGGCGGCCGTGCTGACCGCGCCCGCCAGCAGCATGGTGTGCCTGCGGAGCCTGCGTACCGCAAACTGCACCCCGGTTGCGGCGATGAACATGGCGAACGCCATGCCTCCCGCCACCGCCCGGCTGGTGGTGCCGAGCAGCCCCGAGAGCAGCGAGGGGCCGAGCGACAGCACGAAGGACGTGGCGGTGATGCCGGGCGCGAAGACGGCGATACCCAGCGCGAGTCGGGCCCCGGAACCGCGGGGCACCCTGGGCACACGTATCCAGGAGTGCCCCGCGGGCGCGCCACCTCCGGCGCCCTTGGTGCCTCGCGCGTTGCCGGCAGGCGCAGCGGTCACGGTGGTCACGGCGCGTGGGGCCGGACGCCGTATCGGCATGCGTAGGGTCACGAGGAACGCCGTTGCCAGGAGTGCCAGTTCGATGAGGAAGATGGTGCTGGTAGGTGCGGGCAGTGTCTCGGACAGGGCGCCCGCGAGGAAGGGGCCAAGGCCCGCTCCGAACACCATGGCGCACGAGGCGAGCAGGGCCGCGAGCGGTTTGCGGTGTTCGCCCGCCACATCGCTCACGGCGGCCATTCCGGCGGAGACGACGGCGCCGACCGCCACCCCCGTGAGCAGCCGCGCCACGATCAGCGCGACCACCGACGCGGCGGTTGCGAAGATCACGCAGGCTGCCATCGCCAGGACGAGCGCGGGCAGTAGCACGGGCCTGCGGCCCCACCGGTCGGAGGCCGTGCCCGAAACAAGAAGCGATCCCAGCAGGCCCGCGATGTACGACGCGAAGATCACGGTCAGCGTGGAGCGGGAGAAGCCGATGTCGTGCTGCCAGAGCACGTACAGCGGCGTTGCCGCATTCGAAAGGACGAACACCGCCAGCACCGGCCAGGCGGCCAGCCACACCCACCAGATGGGGGCCTGAGCCGGCACCCCGGACGGTGTCTCAACCGCGCTTCCTCCCTCCGCCCCACCGGACGACCCGCGCCCCGGCCCCCGAGCCGCCCCGTGCCCCGCCCCGTGCCCCGCCCCGTTCACCGTCCCGTGATCCGGTGTGCCGTGCGGTGGGCCAGCAGGTCCGCGCTGCGCCGTGCTCGCCCTCGGCCCCAACCGTTTTCCGTCTGCCGCCCTCGGCTCCGCGATCCGACTTTCCGGCATGGGTGACTCCTTCGCCGAGCTCCAGTACGAGTTAAGTCGAACTTAACATGCAGTACGATGAGACTCGTACAGCAGCAGGCGTTGCGAGGAGGACCCGCCCATGGCATCGACCGCGCCCACGAGAAGTGCCATCAAGGTGCTCCCAGAGCCGTCCGACCTACCGGAACCGCTGCCGGAACCGGCCGCCGACACGGTGCGCCTGGAGGCGGTACTGGGCGCCTTGAGCGATCCGCTACGCCTGCGAGTCGTACGCAAACTCCTCCTCGAACGCGAGGAGTTCGACCACACCTGTAACTGGTTCGGGTTGGATCGACCGAAGTCCTCGCTGACCCACCACTTCCGTGCACTGCGCGAGGCGGGCGTCATCCGGCAGCGTCAGTACGGTTTGGAGCGGCGCAGCCAGGTACGCGTGGACGATCTCAACGCCCGCTTCCCGGGACTGCTCGACCTCGTCGTGGACTGGACGCCCCCCACGCACTGAGCGGGCCGCCGCACGTAGGCTCGAAGGCGGGACGGCCGTGGCGTGCGGAGCTGGCCTGGCGCGCATACGGCGCGGCGGCGGCGATGGCCCGAGACGGCCAAGCGTGACGTCCGATTCCCGCCAGCCGACCGCGCGCCGGCCGCGCATAGTGGAGGGCGTGATGAACGAGGACAGCAGGTACGAAGCGGTGTGCAGCAGGGACGCGCGGTTCGACGGACAGTTCTTCTTCGCCGTGATAACGACCGGCATCTACTGTCGGCCGAGCTGCCCCGCCGTCACCCCCAAGCGTAAGAACGTCCGCTTCTTCGCGACGGCCGCCGCCGCTCAGGGCGCGGGCTTCCGGGCCTGCCGGCGCTGCCGGCCGGACGCGGTGCCCGGCTCCGCCGAGTGGAACGCCCGCGCCGATGTCGTCGGCCGTGCCATGCGCCTGATCGGTGACGGCGTCGTGGACCGAGAGGGCGTGGCGGGCCTGGCCGTACGCCTGGGCTACAGCGCCCGCCAGGTGCAGCGGCAGCTCACCGCGGAACTGGGCGCAGGACCGGTCGCCCTGGCCCGCGCCCAGCGTGCGCACACGGCGCGAGTGCTGCTCCAGACGACGCGGATGCAAGCGGCGGACATCGCCTTCGCGGCCGGATTCGCGAGCGTACGGCAGTTCAACGACACCATCCGGGAGATCTACGCGAGCACACCGACCGCCCTGCGCCTCGCCCGCCCCGGCAGTGCTGCACGGTATGGATCGGTGGCCCGCGAGGAGGCGTACGACGACGGGCCCGGAGCGCGGTCGCCGGGTGCGGGGCGGGCCGCCGCACTGGGACGGACCGGTACGGCCGTCCTGGCGCCCCGGCTCGCGCCGCCCGGAGCCGGTATCGAGGTCCGCGCCGATGCGACGGAAGTCGGTCCTGTGGCCGTCGCGACCGCGGTGGACGGCGCGCCGCGGGGCATTCCGCTACGCCTGGCCTACCGAGGCGTATACGCAGGTCGGGAGCTCTTCGACTACCTCCAGAGCCGACAGATCGCCGGCGTCGAAGAGGTGACGGGGGAGACCGGTGCGCGCCTGTACCGCCGCACGCTGCGCTTGCCAGGCGGAGGCGGCATCGCGGAGGTGCGGGAGTCGGCCGCCGACCGCGGCTGGCTGGAATGCCGTCTGCAACTGTGCGAACTGCGCGACCTGACGACGGCAAGCCAGCGCATGCGGCGGCTGTTCGACCTGGATGCCGACCCGTACGCGGTGGCCGAGCGCCTGGGCGCTTGTCCACGGCTCGGGCCGCTGGTGGCCGCGCGCCCCGGGCTGCGCGTGCCCGGTTCGGCCGACCCGCACGAACTCGCGCTGCGTGCCGTGCTCGGGCAGTGGGCGACGCGCCCGCAGGCGCGCCGCCTGGGGGAGGCTCTCGTCACCGCGTACGGCGACGTGCTGGCCACCGCGAGCGGCGGACTGACGCACCTGTTCCCGCGGGCCGAGGCCCTGGCCGATGCCTCGCTCCGCGAGGTGGGCCTAGCGCCGCACCAGGGGGACACCCTGCGCGCGCTCGCCACCGCCCTCGCCGGCGGCACCGTACGCCTGGACCCGGGCGCGGACCGCGACGAGGCCGAGCACGGACTGCTCGCCCTGCCCGGCGTCGGGCGCTGGGCGGCGGGCTACATCCGGATGCGGGCCTTGGGCGACCCTGATGTATGGCTGGCGGACGCCGGCACCGCGCGGGGCGCGCGGGAGGAGGGGGCCGGCGAGGGCTGGCGGCCATGGCGGTCGTATGCGACGCACTATCTGTGGGCGGCGCAGGAATCGTCCCTGGCGTGACGGCACCGGCCGTTACGGCAGGTCCTCGCGCAGCGGTGCGGCACCACTGACACGGGCCGCCCCCACCACGCCAGCCGGCCGCCGCAACGGCACACCGGCCGCACGCACACCGACCTCACACCGGCCTCTAACCGACCGGCCTCGCATCGACCGGCCGCACGCCGACCGACCTCACACCGGCACCACCCCGGAGACTCCCATGACCACCACGCGCACCACCGCTCACACCGCCAGCGCCGCCGCCCCAACCCCCGCATCCCTCGTTGGCCGAGCCGACTGGGCGGCGCTCACCGACGAGGTGAACGCGTACGGCTGCGCCCTCACCCCGCGGCTGCTCGACCGGGACCAGTGCCGGGAGATCGCCCGGCTGTACGAGGAACCACAGCGGTTTCGCTCGACCATCGATATGGCCCGCTACCGGTTCGGCTCCGGCCAGTACCGCTACTTCGACCACCCCATCCCCGAGCCGGTTGCCGCGCTGCGGGCGGCGTTCTACCCGTACCTGCTGCCCATCGCCCGCGACTGGGCAGCCAAGTTGCGGCGCCCCGCGCCCTGGCCCGACACGCTCGATGCGTGGTTGGAGCAGTGCCACGAGGCCGGGCAGACCCGCCCGACGCCCATCTTGCTGCGTTACGGCGCGGGGGACTGGAACGCGCTGCACCGCGACCTGTACGGAGACCTGGTCTTCCCGCTCCAGGTCGTCATCGGCCTCGATGAGCCTGGCGCCGACCACACAGGGGGCGAGTTCCTGCTGGTGGAGCAGCGTCCCCGGGCCCAGTCACGGGGTACGGCGACACTCCTGCCGCAGGGCCACGGGCTGATCTTCACCACCCGCGACCGCCCGGTGCCCTCCGCGCGTGGGTGGTCAGCGGCGCCCGTGCGGCACGGGGTGAGCGTGGTGCGTTCGGGCTCACGGCACACGCTTGGGCTGGTCTTCCACGACGCGGCCTAACGGGACGGATGGGGCGGGTAGGGCGGGTGGGATGAGCTTCTCGTGGCGGCCCAACGGCGCGGCGGGCCCGCTGAGCGGTCCCGGTGATGTGGGGTGCGGTTCGGGTATGTAACTGAGCACGCTGGTTGGCCACTGAGCTCCGTAGTTGGCCACTTCGGTGCTCAACGGGCGAAGAGATCTGTTCAGTTAAGGATTGCGGTTGCTTCGATCTCCACCAGGTGTTCGGGGACGTCCAGTGCCGCAACGCCCAGCAGCGTGGCCGGCGGGACCGGGGCAGCCCCCAGCTTGGCGGACGCCCGACTGATCCCCTCCAGGAGCTGGGGCATCTTGTCGGGGGTCCAGTCGACGACGTAGACGGTCAGTTTCGCCACATCGTCGAAGGAGCCGCCGACCTCGGCCAGGGCGGTGGCGATGTTGAGGTAGCACTGCTCGACCTGGGCGGCGAGGTCGCCTTCGCCGACCGTGACCTGCTTGGCATCCCAGGCAACCTGCCCGGCGATGAAGACCAGCTTGGTCCCGGTCGCGATCGACACCTGCCGGTAGACATCGATCGTGGGCAATCCGCTGGGGTTCACCAGAGTGACGGTCATGCTGCCTGCCTCTTTATCACGGGAGCCCGCGGGCTCGCTGCCACCGGACCAAGACGTTCCCTTGGTCTCTTGTGGTTACTCAGGAACCGTAGGAGAGTGGCCGCTGACATGGAAGAACGCACTTTTTAGTGACTGGGGAACCTCATGGTGACCAAGCAGTTCACGGGCTCTCCCGACGAAGCGGACCTGAGGCGCGCGGACTCTTTGGCGCGGGAGATCTTCTCGGACGTCGCCAACAAGTGGGCGCTCCTGATCATTGAGGCTCTGGGGGAGCACACCCTGCGCTTCGGTGAGCTGCGGAACGAGATCGAGGGCATCAGCCACAAGATGCTCACCCAGAACCTGCGCATGCTCGAGCGCAACGGTCTGATCGAGCGGACGGTGTACCCCGTCGTGCCGCCGCGGGTCGAGTACGCCCTCACTGAGCCCGGCCGGGCCCTGCGGGTGACGATCGGCGGACTGTGCGACTGGACCCACCGGTACCTCGGCCACATTGAGACCTCCCGTCACCGCTTCGACGCCTGACAGGGGCGATTGCGTCGCTGTCCAGCGGCCCAGTGGGATGCTCAGAGTGGCCAACTAGCGTGACTACAGGGTATGAGGCAGGGCAGGGAGGGGTTGCCCGTACCGAAGATCTTGCGTGTGGAGTTGACGTCTGATCAGGCCAGCAGCATGACCGCGTCGATCTTGCCGCAGGTCCTCTCCCAGACCAGATCGGCGTGCTGTCCCACCGCCAGGCATCGCCGGCACCACCGCCAACCGACCATCTCCGACGCTCCCCGTCGTCTCCGACGCCTCCACTACACAGGCGTCTCCGACACTCCCTGTCATCCCGGCGTCTCCGACACTCCCTGCTATCCCGGCGTCTCCGACGCCTCCAAGATGCGGCGCGCGACATTGACCGAGTCCACCAGGGGATGCAAGGCGATGGCGCGCAGCGCCGCCTGGTGTGAGCCGCTCGCCGCGGCCTCGATGGTCGAGCGTTCCACCTCCTTGAGGGAGAGCATGAGGCCCAGTTGACCGGCGGCGACCGCGCCCACGGCCAGTGGGTGCGCCCCGTTCGCGTCCACGGTGCACGGCACCTCGACCACCGCGTCCGCGTCAAGGCCCGGGACGACCGTGCGGTTGCGGACGTTGAGGATGAGCGTGGTGCGTTCGTCGCGGGCGATGGCCCGCATCAGCGCGAGGGCGACCCGGTCGTAGCCGCCGCCATCGAGGTCGCAGGAGTCGCGCTGCCAACCGCCGGTGGCCTCCCGGCTCTCGGCCATATACGTCTCCTCGCGCTCAAGCCGGGTGCGCTCCCACGCTTGGAGGGCCGTGGCGGGCCGGGTGGCGGCCGACTCGTAAAAAGCGGTCTGCTGCTCGCGTAGGAACTCGCCCCGAGTCTGCGGAGAGTCGCGGATGGCGGCAACCGCCTCGCGGTTGAAGTAGTAGTAGTGCAGATACTCGTTGGGCAGCGCACCGAGCGCCCGCAACCAGTCGGTCCCGAACAGCTTGCCCTCTTCGAAGGAGCCCAACGCCATCTCGTCGGCGAGGAGTTCGGGCAGCCGATCCTGACCATCGACGGTGACCCGGCGCAGCCAACCGAGGTGGTTGAGCCCGACATAGTCGTAGCTCGCCTGGTCCGGGTCGGCGCCGATGGCTCGCGCCGCGCGACGGCACAGACCCACTGGCGAGTCGCAGATGCCGATCACCCGGTCGCCCAGGACGCGTTGCATGGCCTCGGTGACCATTCCGGCCGGGTTGGTGAAGTTGATGACCCACGCGTCGGGGGCCACGGCCGCGATGCGTTCGGCGATCCGTACCGCCACGGGCAGCGTACGCAGCCCGTAGAGCACGCCGCCCGCGCCAACGGTTTCCTGCCCGAGCACGCCCTCGGCCAGCGGCACCCGCTCGTCGCGGGCGCGGCCTGCGAGGCCGCCGACCCGGATCGCGGAGAACACGAAGTCGGCGCCGCGCAGCGCCTCGTCGAGATCGGTGGTGAGCCGTACGGCGGGTGCGTCGGCCCGCCCCGCCGCCTGCTGGGCGAGCACCGCGCCGATCGCGTCAAGGCGCCGCCGCTCGGTGTCGTACAGCACGAGTTCGGTGCAGCGTCCGGCGGCTTCACCGCGGTCATCAAGCAGCGCCCGGAACACCAACGGCAGCCGGAACCCGCCGCCGCCCAGCACGGTCAACCTCATACGGTCAGTACCTCCACATCGGCCTCACGGAACACGGCGAGCGTCGCCGGGTCTGAGGTGTCGTTGGTGATAAGGGTGTTGATATCGCGCGGCCCGCAGACCCGGGCCAGACCGGTCTCACCGGGGAACTTGCCGACCGTCACCAGCAGCACCACCTCGCGGGCCGCGCTGAGCATGGCGCGCTTGATGGGCACTTCAACCTGTGTGCTGTCGAGTACGCCACCATCTGGCAACACGCCGCTCGCGCCGAGGAAGAGTCGGCCGACGTGGAGTTGGCGCAGGTTGGACTCGGTGAGGAAGCCAACGAGCGAACGGTAGTTGCGGCGCACCTGGCCGCCGAGCAGGATCAACGTCACCGCCGGGTCATCGCGCAGCTCGTCGAAGACCGCCAGGTTGCTGGTCACCACGGTGACATCGCGGCCCCTGAGCAGTTTGGCGAGTTGGAGCGTGGTGGTGCCGATGTCGAGGAGGACCACATCGCCGTCCGCGACGAGTTCGGCGGCCCGGTGTGCCACGGCCGCCTTGTCGGCCAGGTCATCGACCGTCGCCTCGCCAAAGGGGCGCTCGTCGCCCACGCGCCCACTGGCCACCGCGCCGCCGTAGACCCGGGTGAGCTGGCCCGCTTGGTCTAGCGCGTCCAGGTCACGGCGGGCGGTCGCTTCGCTGACCCCCATCCGCCGGGCGATCTCTCCGACCGGCAGCACACCTTCCGCGCCGAGGACACTCAGCAGCTTCTCGTGGCGGGTCTTTCGCAGCATGCCCGCAACGTACTGCACACGCGCGAGTCTGCGCGAATATGACGCAACTCTTGCATTCAGGGGGCTCATCAGTGCAAGGTTTCCGTCACATGAAGCGGCAGACACGTCAGGTTGACGGCCGCGCGGCGCGGCCGTACCGGCGCGCCGCCGCCGTCCACCCCCGTACGGGCATGCCGCGTCCTCGCGTACGGCACCCGCGCACCTGCACGTCGTCCGCACGCCGCACGGAAGAGAAAGGGCGCGTCAGTTGAGTGCCGCCAAAGACGCTGGCCGAGCCGTCGAAGACCCTCGACCGGCCGCCGAGCGCGCCGAACACGCCGAACACGTCGAGCGCGCGGGGCGTGCGGAGCGCGCAGCGCCCGCCGTCGATGCTGCGTACGCCGCCGGCGCGGCCCGTCCCGCGCACCGCGTCGCAGAAGCCGTTGCGCTGGCCGATCACGTCGATCCGCTGGCGGCGGTGCGCGGCCCCGGCGACCCCGCGTACGACGTGTACCTGACCGGCACCGTCTTCCTCGACATCGTGTTCACCGGCCTCGATCACGCCCCGATACGTGGCACCGAATCCTGGGCACGCGGCATGGGCTCAAGCCCCGGCGGCATCGCCAATATGGCCACCGCGCTGGCCAGGCTCGGGCTGCGGACGACCCTGGCCGCCGCCTTCGGGACCGACATTTACGGCGACTACTGCTGGGAGAGCCTCGCCGACAGCGAGGGCGTGGATCTCACCGCCTCCCGCCGGGTGCCCGGCTGGCACTCGCCCGTCACCGTCTCCATGGCGTACGAGGGCGAGCGGACCATGGTCACGCACGAGCACCCCGCCCCGCCCACCGCCACCGGCCCCCCGCCGCTCTCCCGGGCCTGCGTCACCGCCTTCGAACCGGGCCGCCAGGACGGCTGGGTAGGACAGGCGCACGCCCGCGGCAGTCAGGTCTTCGCCGACGTCGGCTGGGACGAGAGCGGACGCTGGGACATCGCGGCCCTGCCCGACCTGCCGTACTGCCACGCCTTTTTGCCCAACGCGACCGAGGCACAGCGCTACACCCATACCGACAGCCCCGAGCACGCGGTGCGTGCGCTGGCCGACCTGGTGCCCATCGCCGTGGTCACCAAGGGGCCGCAGGGCGCGGTGGCCGTGGACTCGCTCACCGGCGAGTACGCGGACGTGCCGGGGCTCGCGG
This sequence comes from Streptomyces zagrosensis, assembly GCF_014203645.1. Taxonomy (GTDB): domain Bacteria; phylum Actinomycetota; class Actinomycetes; order Streptomycetales; family Streptomycetaceae; genus Streptomyces; species Streptomyces zagrosensis. The sequence goes on from NZ_JACHJL010000043.1 coordinate 14,308, forward strand.
TGGATGCGCTCGACCCGACCGGGGCGGGCGATGTGTTCGTGGCCGCATTTATGACCGGCACCCTCGCGGGGTGGCCGCTCGCGGACCGGCTGGCCTTCGCCAACCTCACGGCCGGGCTGTCCGTCCAGCACTTCGGCGGCTCGCTCTCCGCCCCCGGCTGGCCGGAGATCGCCGCCTGGTGGGCGTGGGCCACGCAACCGACCGTCGCCCAGCGAACCGGGCCGCAGCACGCGCAGACCGTGCGCCGCTACCGGTTCCTCGACCGGCTCATTCCAGCCGAGGTACGGGACTGCTCCCGGCTGCGGGCCCTGCCCACCATCGGCTTCCGGGGCGCATGAGGACGCAGGGCGGGCATGCTTGCGCCCAGCGGTATCCGACGCATGCACGCCGGCCTTCGACGAAGGAGACCTCCATGCACAAACGAGGGGAAAGAGGGCGCCGGCGGCGCGGCAGAGTCGTCGCCACCGTGCTCGGCTGCCTCACGCTGCTCGCCACGGGCTGTGTGCCCGGCACGGACGGCCCCGGCGCACGCGGCGGTACCGCTGGCGCTGCCACCGCCATCCCCGACCCGGCCAAGGCCGGCAAGGTGACCTTGACCGTATGGGACCAGGAGATCCGCGGCGGCACCAACGGCGAGGTGAAACAACTCAACAAGGAGTTCCAGCGCGCCTACCCCAATGTGCGGATCAAGCGGGTGGCACGCGGCTTCACCGATTTGAAGGCCACGCTCAAGCTCGCCGTCTCCGGCAACAATCCGCCCGACGTCATCCAGACCAATCAGGGCTACCCGGACATGGTCGCCTTCGTACGGGCAGGGCTGCTCGCCCCGCTCGACAACTACGCGGGCATCTACGACTGGAACACCCGCTACCCGGCCACCTTGCTGGACCTCAACCGGGTCTCGGCCGATGGCCACAACTTTGGCACCGGGCGGCTGTACGGAATCTCCCAGACCGGTGAGTTCGTTGGCCTCTACTACAACAAGGATCTGCTGGCCAAGAGCGGGCTGAAGCCGCCAACGACGTGGGCCGAGTTCACCAACGGCCTCGCCCGCATCAAGCAGGACGACCGGCTGCCCATCCAGTTCGGCAACCTGGACAAATATCCGGCCATCCACACCTTCGGCGTCCTGCAAAACCAGTCGGCCGCCGGCCCCGTGCGCGACGCCGTCCTTGGCCGCGCCGGGCGCTTCGACGACGAGCGGACCAAGAACGCGGCGGCCACCCTCGCCGACTGGCACCGCCGCGGCTACCTCCCGGAGGGCACCAACGGGCTCGGCTACGACGACGCCGCCAAGAAGTTCGCCTCCGGCGACGGCGCCTACCTGCTCACCGGCACCTGGCAACTCGCCGACCTGAAGAAGGCCATGGGCGACAAGCTCGGTTTCATCCCGCCCCCACCGGCCACCGCGGGCGGCGCCCCCGTCTCCACCGGGGGCCAGGGCCTGGCCTGGTCCATCACCTCGCGCACCAAACACCCCGAGGTCGCCGCCGCCTACCTCGACTTCCTCACCACCGAACACGCCTCCGACGTGATGACCCAGCACGGAGTGCTGCCCGCCGTGCCAGGGAAGGCCGCCGCGAAGGTGCCGCGCGACAGCGTGGACGGGCAGATGCTCGACGGCTGGCAGCGCCTGAATGAGGCCGATGGCCTGGTGCCCTACCTCGACTACGCCACGCCCACCTTCTACGACACCCTCTCCGAACAACTCCAAGGCGTCATCGCAGGCACCGTGTCACCCGCACGCTTCGCCGCGACCGCACAGAGGGACTACGGGGCCTTTATGCGCACCCAACAGCAGGACGACCGAGACCGTACGGGTAAGGCGCGAGGTGCACGCGGCGAGCGGCGGGACGGCCGGTGAAGGGGGACGCGAGACGGCCGGCCAGCAACCCGCAGCGGCCCGCCGATGGGCAGGCCCGAGCCGTCGTAGGCCCGGGCAAGACCGCACCTACTTCGGGAGAGCTGGCGCCCCGCGCGATGCGGCAGATGGCCCGCACGGCGCACCACACAGGGCGGCGGCCGGCGACCCAGCGACTGCTGAACCGCTACCGGCGGCGGGCGCCGGGCGAGCCGCGCGCCATCGGCTACCTCTACATCCTCCCCGCCCTCGCGCTCTACGGAGCCCTCCTGCTGTTCCCCTTCGGCCAGTCGGTGTGGCTGTCCCTCCTGCACTGGGACGGCATGAGCGCCGCCACCTGGGCCGGCTCCGACAACTACCGTGACCTGTTCACCGACCCCGACCTGCGCGCCCCGTTCGCCCACGCACTGCTGCTCCTCGTCTTCTACTCGGCCCTGCCGGTGGTCATCGGACTGCTCCTGGCCGCGCTGCTGTCCCGAGCCCCGGTGCGCGGCATGACCTTCTTCCGTACGGTCCTCTTCTTGCCCCAGGTACTCGCGCTGGTGGTCGTCGGCGTCGCCTGGCGGGCGATCCTGGCCCCCGATGGACTGCTCAACGACACACTGCGCGCCGTCGGCCTAGACGCCGCGGCCCGGCCCTGGCTCGGTGACTATGACTGGGCGCTGCCGGCCGTTGGCGTCGTGGGTACGTGGGTGGGGACCGGCCTGTGCATGGTGCTGTTCCTGGCCGGGGCGCAGCGCATCCCGCGCGAGTTGTACGAGGCGGCGCGCCTGGACGGGGCCGGCCCGGTGCGCGAGTTCTTCGCCGTTACGCTGCCGGGCCTGCGCTCGCAGATCGCCGTCGCGCTCACCTTGACCATCGTGGCCGGGCTGCGGAACTTCGACCTCATCTACATCACCACCAGCGGCGGCCCCGGAAACTCCACCTCGGTACCGGCCTACGAGGTCTACCACCGAGCCTTTGAAACCAACGAGGTCGGCTCCGCGGCTGCCATCGGAGTGGCCCTGACCGTGTTGATCTTCGTGCTGACCGTCACTCTCTCCCGGCTCGTCGAAGGGCGACGGACATGATCTCGCGCACGGAGCGGACCCTCACGTACGCCATCCTGGCCCTGTTCACCGTGGTCTCGCTGACCCCGGTGCTCGGCATCGTGTCCACTGCCCTTGGCTCCCAGTCCTCGCTGAACACCGGCTTCTCGCTGCCCGACGACGGGCTGCACTGGGGAAACTTCGCGGATGCCTGGAGCCGCGGGCACTTCGGTACCTATCTGCGTAACTCGGTGCTGGTGACGCTGGCCGTCGTCGCCATCACCACGGTGTTCTCCGTGTTGGCCGCGTACGCCTTCGGGGTGATGCGCTTCCCCGGCTCCACGGCGCTTTTCTACCTCTTCGTGCTCGGCCTCGCGCTGCCCCAGGAGGCGCTGGTCGTCCCGCTCTACTTCGATCTGCGCCAGCTGGAACTCACGGACACCTACTGGGGTCTGATCCTGCCGCAGGCGGCTCAGTCCCTCGCGTTCGGCGTGTTCTGGATGCGTACCTACTTCCGCGGCAGCGCGCAGTCGGTCATCGAGGCGGCGCGGATCGACGGCGCGAACAGTTGGACCACGCTGTGGCGGGTTCTGGTGCCGATGGGCCGGCCCGCCATCTCCACCATGGTCGTCATCGTCTTCATGTGGACCTGGAACGAGTTCCTGATGGCGCTGGTCATGGTCAGCGACGAGGCGCACCGCACGGTCCCGCTCGGCCTCGCCTTCTTCCAGGGGCAGCACAGCTCGGAAACGGCGCTGCTGGCCGCTGCCGCTGTGCTGATCGCACTGCCTGTCGTGATCGTGTACGTGGCGCTGCAACGCCGCTTCATCGAGGGCATGCTCAGCGGCGCCGTCAAGGAGTAGCCCAGGCGCAGTAGCCACGACGCACGGCGATCGGTGCCTGTACGGCTCGCGGTCCGCGGCTGGGCAGTGCGCCGTGGGGCCGAACCGGCGAGAAATCCGGGGCGTCGGCGACCGGTGCCGTACCGGCGGACCATCGCGGGTGATCATCGGACGATGCGGATGGTGCTGCGCAGGGAGGGCGACCGGCTGACGCGAGGTGGCGGCCCGGCGTGGGGCGATCGGCTGCGCGTTTGTCCAAGAGGCCACAGCGGGCGTCCATGGACCTGCCTGCGACGTTGCGCGAATCCTTACCCCAGCCGGGTCACCGCGACATCCCCGGAGAAGGCGAGAGCGTGAGCATGACACCCATCGACGTCGGACGGCGCACCCTGATCAAACGCGCTACCGCGGCCAGCCTCGTCGCCGCTCCCTCGCTCGCCGCACTCAGTGCGTGCGCGACGGCCGGCGGCGGGAGCACCCAGCAGGTGGACAAGGGAAAGAAGTCGGCGAAAAACCCGCTCGCGGTGAACGAGAGCGCGGGTGTGGATGTCGTCATCTTCGATGGCGGCTTCGGTGAGCAGTACGCGAAGGACGCCCAGGCCGAGTACGTGAAGGCTTTCCCGAAGACCAAGGGGAAGATCAAGCATTCAGCGACGCAGAAGATTCAGGCGAGGCTGGCGCCTCGGTTCAATGGCGGTACGCCGCCGGACCTGATCGATAACTCGGGCGCGGAGCAGATGGACTTCGGCACGCTGGTATCCAAGAACCAACTCACGGATCTACGCGCCTTGCTGGACGCACCATCGCTCGACGACCCGACCAAGAAGGTGCGGGACACGCTGCGGCCGGGCGTCGTGGAGATGGGCGAGTTCACGGGGCAAGAGGTCTGGGTCCTCTATTACGCGTACACCATCTACGGGGTGTGGTATTCGAAGTCGCTGCTCGCCAAGCACGACTGGCAGTACCCACAGACCTGGGATGACATGCTGACGCTGTGCAAGGATGCGAAGAAGCAGGGAATCGCGGGTTGGACATATCCGGGGAAGTATCCGTACTACCTGCCGTTCAGCCTGTACCCGTTCATCGCGAAGATCGGTGGCCCGCAGACGCTGGATGCCATCGATAACCTGGAGCCGAACGCGTGGAAGCACGACGCGGTGAAGGCGGCGTTCGAGGCGTACGACGAGTTGCAGCGCAAGGGCTACATCCTCAAGGGCACACCTGGCCTTGACCACGTCCAGTCGCAGGTGGCCTGGAATGAGGGCAAGGCGCTGTTCATTCCCAATGGGTCATGGGTGGAGAACGAGACGAAGAAGACGACTCCGAAGAACTTCGACATGGCAGTTGGCGCGCCCTCATCGCTGGATTCGAGCGACAAGAT
>NZ_JACHJL010000044.1 GCF_014203645.1 Streptomyces zagrosensis
CGGAGGACGGGCCATCAGTTGGGCGCGAGGGCCGGCGTTCGGCAGAGCGCTGAGGGACGTAGCCGACTAACGCTGTGCGAGCGGCGAGCCCGGCGACCGTGCCCACGACCAAGGTGACGCGGTCTGGTTCCTGCTGTGCCTCGTGGGTCTTCTCATCATCGGCGTCAGTTCCCTGCTGCGGGCCGCTCTACCCCGGCGCCGGTGGTGACTGGTCAGCCACCACCGGCGCCGGGAAGGCAGTGGATTCGATCTTCGAAGAGATCTGTAGTTGATCGACCAGGCACATCCCCTGGCTAGTGCAGTATCAGGCAACGTTCGCCTCGTAGTTATGGAAGTGGTTTACGCCGTGGGACTGTCGGTGTCCGTCAGAATCGGTGGATACTGGCGAGGGTGTGCGGGTAGACGTTTTCGCCGGCCGCAGCGAGCTGGTCGTTCTTGGCGAGCTCGGCGCCGGCTGTGACCGGATCGGGGGTCTCGCCCCCGGGCGTAGACCGCGTTGATCGCGTTGTAGCGCGGCACCCCGGCGGCGGGTTCGGCGACGATGCTCATTCGTCGGCAGCCGACGATGTTCCGGCGAGCTCGGGGTGTGGCCGCCCACCAGTCCCAAAGCGTCGCGCCGGCAGCTGGGAACTTTCGGGCCTTAAGACTTGTCAGCGACGACCCGCTCGGGCCGGGTCCCGGGCCGACCGGGCCCGCACCCGCTGACGCTGATGCGAGCCACAGCCTGCTCGGACTGGGTCGTGGGGTGGGCTGGCGACTGGGGTGGCACAAAACGATGGCTGCGGCTTGGTGGCCGCTGGGTGGGTGACTGGCTAACGCGGCCACCCGGCGTTGGGGTAGGGGAAGGCGCCAGGGGCCTGGGCGGTGGAATCGATGTGCGCTCGCAGGGCTGCGTCGCTCACGGCGTAGCCCCAGTTGATCAGTTGTTCGTGCAGGTGGTCGGGGAGCGCGGCGAGGCGGGTGGGTACCTCTGCCAGCCTGTGGGCGGCCTCGTCTGGGACGGGTAGGGGCTCAGGGAGGGGGTAGGAGGCAAGGTCGCTGCGGATGCCCCAGTAGGCGCCGCGCAGGTCGCCTTCTTGGTAGGCGGTGATCAGGGAGCGTTTGCGTAGGCTGCGGACCTGGTTGTCGATCACGGACAGGACGCGGAGCACGTGGCGGGGCCAGTCGCACGCCACGCGGGGGGTGTAGCGCAGGCGTTGGCCGGCGTCGCTGACCAAGATGGTGTGGCAGCGTTTGATGACCGGCTCCAGGCCCAGGTTGTCGTAGACCCCGCCGTCGCTGAGGGCGATCTCGCGCGGCGGACGCACCGGGCGCTCATCCTCGCCGGTTGCCAGGTGGGTCCATGCCGATTGCTGCAGGCGCAGGGTGAGGGGGGACAAGAACGGGGGGAAGGCGGAGGAGGCGGCTATCGCGGTGGCCAGGGGCAGTCGTGGTGTCTCGATGGCCCCGAGGCGGTAGTCGCGCATGTAGGGGCGGGAGAAGCGCCACAGGGTGCCGGTGTGCAAGTTGGTGGCGGTCAGCACGAACCGGGGGTGCGGCGGCAGGTCCTGCAAGGTGGCCTCGCCCACCAAGTGACGGCGGTAGGCGGCAGCGACGGCCTCACCCGCCCCCGGCCCCAGGATGCCGCGCAGCAGCGCCCCGCGGTCCAGGGTCCGGCGTGCCAGGGCGCGCAGCGGCTCCACCACCGTCGGGGGGAAGTTCACGGCGCGCTGGTGGCTGTCGAAGTCCAGGTCTTGCCAGCGCTGTCCTAGTGCTCCGGCGGTGATCGAGCCGCCGGAGACGCTGGAGATGAAATCCAGCCGGCCCAGCCAGCCGGCGTCGTTGAGCCGCCACAGCGCACCGACGTGAAAGAGCATTGCCCGATACCCGCCACCGGACAGGCACAAGGCCACCCCCTGCGGCTCAGGCAAGCCGCCTGCCCCGGAAAGGTTCTCGCTCACCCGGTACCTCCTCGCGTGGCCCGCGCCGCTGCTGCGAGCTCGGTCTTCCGCCACTGCCACAGAGTCTGGGCAGTGCGCGCCGCGTGCACTTACCGGGCGGCTAGGAGGCGGTGCGTGTCTTGGCGGCGGGCCTCGCGCTGGGCGGGAATACCTGCCCCTTCGACGTCTGTTCGGGGGCTGGCGGCGGGCCGCAGGCGGCGTTGATGTAAAGGGTTTGTCCGTGGCCGCCCTGTACGTACTGGGCGGCCCGGTGAAAGGTCCTGGCGGGAGCGACTGACGTCGCTGGGCGCACTGCGTTCTCTCCCCCTCCACGGTCAGGCCACTGCCCAGGGATGTCAAACGGTACGACGCCAGGTCCTTCGTCCACATTGGCAGGATGCCGGATCGACGCGAGACCTCTACCGCTGTCTCACCTGTTGCCATTGAACGAAGCGGAGCGAGAGCGGCGGGAGCCGCGCAGTTTGTCGCGGCGCTGGGCGCTTAAGACTTTTCGCCGAGGGGAGGTACAGGCGGGGGTAGCGCCCCATCTACGGCCAGTAGCCGTGACTGGCCGACGATGCTGGTCGTTGATGACGGCATGGAGCGCACTCGTGTCACATGTGGACTTGCGGTTCTCGCTGTCGGCCTGACTGCTGGCCCGGCTTCAGCGGGCGGCGTCTTGCCGATCATCTCGCCATCTGTCGGTACCTCCTGCGCCAACCACGGTGTGGCACACGCCAAAGGCGCGACCACCTCCGGTGCTGGTGCGGGCAGCAATAATCTCGCTGGCCTGCCCATCACCAGCCCTTACAACCACTGCGGCGGTGCCGAACTGGTGGACGCCAACGGATTCGAGGCTATTCCCATCCTCACGAACCTCTCACCGCCCGCAGCCGCAGACGAAACTGACTGACCTGCCGGCGGTGTCCAACCCATACAGCGGAGCGGGTCGATACGCCGCGGCCGGGCAGGGCTGCAGCGACGGGTCGTTCCGGGTCAGGGCTCCGCAGGGGCTCGTCGGGATCGTGTACCGGAGCGGAGGAAGGAGCGCTCACACGTGGCGGGCCTGATGAGCGAGACGCTCTCATAGGAGGGCGAGCTCCAACGAACCCGATTGCGGCACCACCGGGGCCAGCGGCAGGCCCCACCCGCACCAAATTGCGTGGGAAGGCCCGGCCGGCTGGACACCCACATCTAAGTAGCCGCGGACGACGTGCGGTTGACGCTGGCGTCTACGGAAGGAACGGTGATGGGGCAGGCTGTGCTTGAGGTCCGCCTTGACCAGTTCGTCGGGGTTGAGCTCGTGAGAAGACGGCGGCAGGAAGTGCAGTTCGATGTCGTCGGGGTGGGCGGCGAGTCAGTCGCCTGCTTGGAGCGGTGGGCGGAGTGCCCGTCGACCACGAGGTGGATCTTGCGGTCGAAGTAGCCGGCGAGCCGGTCCAAGAAGCGGCACATCACCTCGGCGGTGAAGCTCTCGGTGAAAACCATGAAATGCATCCGGCCCTTGGTACTGATCGCCGACATCGCGTTCGCCGCGAACCGGTTCCCACTCCGCCGCCCCACGGGCCTCTTGCCCTTCTCACCCAGGTGTGGCGGGTGACCTGGGTCGGAACGGACGCCGACCTGGTCGGCGAAGAGGACCTCCCCGCCGTCCTTCCTCGCCTTAGCGTGGGTCTTCGACCAGGTCTCCTGCTGCCAGCGCGCCACAGCCTCGGAGTCCTGTTCGATGGCCCTCTTGTCCGGGCGCTGAAAAGACAACCTCCAGCGCTTGAGGTACTCGCCCATCCCTGGTTCGGTCAGCGCCGCACCCGGTACAACTTCGCGATCAGTTCGCCGATCAGCCGTCGCGTCCATAACTGCCCGCTCAGACCCACGTCACAGGGCAGGTGATCGAGGACCGCCTGACGCACAGCGGCCTGCTCGGCCTCCTCGAGCACCTGATGCACCCCGACCGGCTTGCCCCTCGGCCGCATAACCAACGCCTCCCAGCCGCCGGCCTGCCACTTCGCCCACCACCCGTCGACCGCCTTCAGCGACACCCCGAAGAATGCCGCCACGTCCTCACGTTCCCGCCCCACCACCAACGCGGCCACCGCCCGCAACCGCAGGCCCTCCTGCGCCGACGGCGACAGATGCCGCGCGTCCCCCACCAGATCACTCACACGCCACCAACGACCCAGAACTCAAACCGTTTCGGATCAATAAGTCCCCCGATTGGCGTAAGGAAGGCGAGGAGGCCAGGCGGTCCGAGTGTTTTCGTAACACTCTTTCCATGTGAGGGCTGGTATGCCTTCCAACTCGTAGGCACAAGGCTCCAGTCATCCACTGTCGAACCCAAGAGAAGCGCAGAGGACAAATTTCGGGACATCTGGAACGAGTCTGATCGCGTCTGAGTCGAAATCTAAGGCGAAATCTGTGGTACGTGGGAGTTTGACATGTCTGAGAGGACACAGGTGCTGGAGGGCGGCGACGGACAGCTAGCTCTCTGGGCGCGCTCGAGTGGCGGGCTTGCGTCAACGGATCCGAGCGGCCATACGGCTCAGCACATGCCTCCAAGCAGGGCCTGGCCCCCGCCTGCCTGAGTCGCTCGACTCGACCTGCGACGGAGTATAAGTGGCAGGCAACCCCTGAACGCATCGATCGTATGGAGTCGCTGTGAACGCACATACGTCCACTACGGTGCCGGATATGCGCGGCATTAGAGAGCAGGGCGACGAAATTCCCAAGGTGAAGCTGTACTTCGGGAAGGACGATGCGGGTCAACCCATCGAACTGGAAGTGTTCGATCTGGGCAATGGAATCGGTTGCGTTGACGTGCATCCAGTCGAATTGCTGCATCGGCTGGAGATGCTGCCCGACACATCCGAAAATAGAAAGGTCCGCGATCGGTACTTGAAGTTGAGGGAGAAGCAGGATGCTCGAAAGAAGGAGTCGTGGGCGGACCGGGAAGGCTTTGTCAAGTATGTCGAGGCGCTGCTGAAGAAGCTGATGGAGCCTGGAGAGGGAGAAAAAGGAAAAAAGCTAGTAGAAGGGCTCGCGAAGCTTGCTCCAATCCCTGAAGGGTACGACCCTAAGTCTCCCACGGAGTACGACCCGCTGAAGTACCGAGAGTCTTATGCGCGAAACCGAAACGGAGGGAACGTCCAGGTCCTTGAACTGTCTGCTGGCGGCAAAGCAGGTGGAGATAGCGGCCTTAGGGTCCTTATTGCAAACGCGGGGAGAAGTGCCACAGAAAGCACTTACCTTCCTGCGGGAGAGGCCCAGTCAAGTAATCACCGCGGCACTTGGGGCATCGTCGGAGTGCCCCATGGCGTCATCACGCAAATCGGTGACAGCCTTTACCCTCCTGAAGTGGCATTGGGGTATCTATTGCGATATGCCGGGTCAGGCTTGAGTGGCTCAATCGACAACAGCGAGGTCAACCTACCGCTTGCGAGCAAGTGGACGAAGGCTCACAAGTACGAGCGAGCTACAGCAGACCTGACCGCATTCGAGGCACTGGGGAATGACGCCGCAATGCGCCATTACCTCAAGTTCTACACTAGAAGCGGAGATAAGGAATCGGGGCTTCCGGAGAGTCGAGAGGCGTGCCGTGTCGCTGATGGATATGAGGAACGCCTTCAAAGCGTGCGGCCTGAGGACATGGAGAAGGACCCCGGACTAAAAAAGTTCGTGGCGGATTCCAAGGAACTCGCGGATCTTCGCGAGAAGGTGCTCCGCATTACGGAGAAGGGGCTCTGCTCGGACCGCGACGTGAAGGCACGCACCTCGCCAGCGCAAGCCGCCGATTTCGATCTGGTCGTGGAATGGGATCTCATGGTAGACCCGAACACGCTCACCCGGGATGAGTACGAAAATCCCAAGACGAGTCGGGTCAGGGGGTTGGTCCGCAACATGCGTTTTGCTTGGGGGCCGACGTATTGCCCACCGCTCGCCTGCTTCTTGGCGTTGAAAAATTTCGCACACGGGCTGGATCTCGGAGTCTCTGTGCTGAAGCGTATCGCCAAGGGCGAAGATCCCTACCGGGAGGGCGATCCTCCAGAGCCGGATCAAGGGGAATTGGCGAACTCTCTCGGAGAACTATTGCAACGGGGCCTTGTGCCTCATGATTGGTATTCGGGCATACAGAAAGGGGCGAAATACTTGATCAGAATCGGTAAAATGTTGAATTATGCTGCCCACAAGGTCCCGGACATTCGCCACGAGGCCCGCACCTGGAAAGAGATTGCACTCGATAAGTTGGAGTACGGCCGTAGGAACCCGGGGGAAATTGCCCTGGATGTGGGCACCGTGGTCTGGGACCTCCTGCCCGTAGCTTTCGACGTGGTGAAAAGTATGCTGCCTCCAGGTGTGGCGGCGGGGGCTCTAAGTGAAACTGATTTTATCAAAAAGATGATCGGTGAGGGATGGGACTACATTAAGGCTCTGCGCCCCGGCCTAGAGGACGAGGCGCGGATGCCATACAACCGCCGCGGCCTTCTTTTCCGCCTGAGTGAGAAGAGCCGGGACATCGAGAAGCAGGCCGAGGGTATCAAGGACGCTCTCCTGGCTCCCAAGGGCGTATCCGGATCCGCTCTGTACCGTAGTACCGGCGCGTGGGACCTCACGCGCTTGAAGAAGACCAGCAATTGGCGGGCGCCCCTCTCCTTTGGGGAGGTCAGCGAGTTCCCCACGCCCATTGGGGACCTTCCTCAGTACCAGTTGCACCCGAACGACCGGGCTATCAGCCGCCCACTCTACAAACGAGGTCTCCTGAATCCGGAGTACGTATGCTCGCCGGGCGACTTTCTCGGGATCGTCCAGCATCCCACGCCGGCTGAGCTTTTTAAGCGGCGCACTAACTACGATGACGCAAGCGGCGCATCCGGAGGTCTCGCCCCGCCCGCCCTCGAGCAGCCGCTTGGGCCACCCCAAGACCCCTTCAGCGGTCTGTCTGATCCCGTTCCAGGCACCAGTCGGGCCCCCTACTGAATGAAGATTTTCCCACCCGCCGCTCGTCACCGGCGGACTGAGACGCACCTACTCATTGAGGTAGCTGCCCGGCGCGTGGAAGAAGTACAGCTTGCCACTGTCCTCCATGAATGCGTCGACGGCAAGCATCTCCGGAGGACATCTGCTGAACAGGCCAGTCGTGGTGGCTTGGTCCTTGGCGAGGGCCTCAGCGAACGGGACAGGCTTTGCTCCAGTCGGCACAGTGGGTACCGTACCGAGAGTGTTGGCGAGCGTGAGGGCCTTCCCCCCTCCGATGAAGGTGAGCTTGTGCACACTATTCACGGTGTGAGGGATGACAACGTCCAGTCGACCGCCAAAAAGCTTGGTGATCGGGGAAAAGTCTGGTGCGGTAGTTGTAACCGCGTGCCAATTGGCTTGCGCCAACCTGACTGACTTTCCTTTCAGGAAAAGGATCTCCGTGGCGAGGTCACGGGTTGGCGACTCTGTATCGGTGGGGTAACCGACGGCGGTGTCCAGTCCGGAATCGAGCAGGAAAGCCGCCCCATCTCCGCGGAGCACCTTCGCCGGCGCTCTGAGCCCCGGTTTGCCGCTGCTGGGGGAGGCGTAGCCGTAGGCCCCGTCGCGCCAATACAGCACATGAGCGTTGAGTTCCCTGCCCTTGGTGTCCTTGCCCACCGCCTTGGTGGCCGACCACTGCTGCTTCAGGGCCGTGCGTGTCACACGGACCGGCACGATCGCATCGGGCACTTCCGGCAATCCCAGGCTCTGTACCGGGAAGGTGCCGCCGTAGGACTTGTGACCCGCCGTGTCCACATTGATGATCGTGCACAGTCCGCCCTGGTAACCACGGGGGCTGATCCACAACGACAAGGGCGTATCTTTTAGCGACTGCAGCCTGCGAATCCGCAGCGCTCGTTTACCGGGCAGCCAGTCGTGCGACCAGGTACCAGCCTTATCGGTGCTGCCCACCGTGAAGCCGTTTACATAGTGAACTAGACGCTCTTCGGGCACTAGGACTTCGAAGTCGGTGCCGAGGTAGTCGGCACGCACCAGGCCAACCGGAGAGGCGCCGCGGTACTGGAAGCGCGGGGTGACATCGGATACGGCTGGCGCTGCCACCGGGGGTGAGAGAATTTTCTTGACGTGCGCGTAATCGGCCTTGGATTTCACGACCCCTTGAAGGAACGGAGTGGACTGCTTGACCCGACTGGTTTCAAAGGGGCCAGTGACCATGAGTGGCAGAGCGTGAAAGGGGCGCTTATGTGTATCGTGTTTTTCTCCTCCAATCATCGTGACATGCCCTGTTTCCCAGTCGATAACGTAGGATTGGTAGAAGGGAATGCATACATACCTATCCTTGTCTTGAGTCAACTTAATGTCACTGCCGGTCAGGATGCTGAATGGAGCACCGATAATCTCGGAGATGGCTTGAGAGTAGCTGACCGGCTCAATAGTCCGCTGATCGAGGTTTAGGGTCGTGCGAGTTGCGAAGGCTGAATACCTCTGCGGTTTGGCGTCCGGACGCAGGCAGAACACCGCCTCAAAGTACGGGAGAAGGGCGGACCGGGCGAGCAGCGGATCAGCCTTCTTGTCGGTTCGTGTGATTGCCCAGGCGGCATAGGGCCCGTCAGGCGTAGTGGCACCCGCCGCCGTCAGCTCGTAGTCCGGGAGCATCCACGATGAGCCGGTAGTGTAGCTGTAGCTGACGCCCGCCGTGGGCGTGTCGCCGAAGAACCCGAGGTTAACTCCCACGCTGGTCGAGACGCTTACAGACTTGTCCTGGTTACGCGTAGTCGGAGACAACCCCGCGAGCAGCCAGTCACTGTTGCCCTGTGTACCGTACGAGCGGTTGTCGGGAATTGCAGTGACCGGTTGGATGTTCATGCAGAATGCATGCAGGATGGTCGTAGTGTCCATCCTTTTGTATGAGGACTGGTTAGTCAAAGCATCGACATCGTCGTACTCGAATCGCCTGGACATATAATTGAATGTCGGACCGAAGGACATCCGCATACGGGCTGTGTCCAGGATCGTGCCTGCCGTGCTGATACGCACTGCACGGCCCCGCTGGCTCACGGCCGGGGTGGTGGCATCGTCGATGAGCTCGAAGTTCAACGACTGCTGGTACACCCCTTGCGAGTCGGTGCTGACGGCACGCCGAACTGCATAGCGGATGTTTTGAGCCTCCGCGCTCGGCACATTTACGCCACGGTGGTGTCCTAGTTCGGTCACGTTCTCCTGGGTGAGCGCTTCCTGAGACTTTTTCTTGGCTGCCGCCTCATCCTTCTTGTAATTCTTCTGCTTCGCCTTAACCGCGTTTTCGAGCTTTGTCAGCTCGCTATCGATCTTATTCTCTGGGGGGATTGTGATTCCGAAGGAAGAGAGCTCGGCGAGCACATCCCCCAACTCTGTTGCCCAGAAGGGGTCGGTTGCCGAGTACTGGCGCGCAGCCTTAAGGAAGTCACGTTGAACGGGGTTGAGCTTGACCGGGTCTTGTTCCGTGACATCTCGGTTCTGGAGGGAGGCGCGCAAGTATCGGAGAGGCTTTTCTTTCCAGTGGGCCGTAAGCATACGTCTTTCCTTTTGCTATCTGAGGCCGCACCGAAACGGGAAAGCCCCCGGTGCGACCCGTCGTCGCTTAAAGAGTAGCCCTGGGGGCAGGATCGTGGCCCGTTACCTGGACTGTGGCGCGGTCGGGGTCGACGCCTGTATCCAGGTCGGAGATTAGGTTTCGAATAGTGACTGTGTGATCGCCGACGCCGAGCGATTGAGCGGTGGTCAGGAGGATGCGGTGGGCGCGGTCGGGATCGCGTTCGGCGAATCGGACCTCGACGTGCGGATGGATGATGTAGTTCTCAGTCACCGCTGCGGTTTCCTCGGTGGGAGCGAGGTTGACGACGAGGGCGACGCCCTCCTCCGTGGCCCGCGCCTCCTCCAGAGCGATCCGCAAGGGCGGGGGCCCGCCGGCGCATTCTGGTAGGTCTTTGTTCAGTGCCTCGATGCACTCCACGCGGCAAGAGATGGCGGGCCGGTAGATCTGGTTGTCGGGGTCAGCACCAGCATTTTCGGAGGTGATCAAACCGAACAACTTCTCCCACTGGACCTGGGCCTCATAGACCATTTTGATCCACTGCTTGCCCCACCAGATCCATCGGCTAGTCCCGACGAACGCGTCGTAGTCGGCCGCCCCCGCCCCACGGAAGCTGTGCCCCCTCTGCTCACCCTCCGAGAATCGGTGAACGCCATGGGCGGCGGCCATGGTCAGTCCTTCGAAATCGAGTTCCCTCGTGCGCGCGAGCCCTCCGGTCACCACAACGCGCTTACGCCCGTCGCGGTACGAGGAATACACGTTCGGCTCGGGATTGACCCAGTCGAGTTCGAAGTCAACGTCCGGGAAGAATCCCCGCAGATGACGTAGCACGATATCGACCAATGCCTTGGGAATGGGGTTCTCGAAGCTTGTCTGCTTCCCGCGCTTGCGAATATCAGCAGACTGAGCGGGGGTGAGGAACGCGGCCACGGCACCGTCACAGTAATCTCGGGTGTCGCTGAACACGGTAAAGGTCCCTGTGGGCAGGACCACCCGCTCAGGCAGCGGCCCTGTGCTCGCTCCGAATACCAGCGCAGTTCGAGTTGGCTGCACACCTGCCTGCCGCCTGTACTCGTCGGACCAGATGTGCGGGCGCTGCTCCGCGTCATGGACCTTGTTCTCACCAGCGACCGAGTCGAACGTGAGCTGGAGATAGTAGTCGCCGACCACAACCCCTCCGGCGACCAACAGGTGACCGTCAACGCCGCCTGCGGGGACCACCGTTCCAATATGGTGCACCCCACCTCGGTACTCACCGATCGCGACGCTCCGAAGAGGCACGGCACGGCCGCTTTGATCTACCAGTTCATCCCCCACGTGCAACTGGGAAGCTCGCACCAGTCCGCCGTTCGCGAGCATGACTACTTGGTCAAGCGAGCAGATCAGTTCCCCCCCTAGACCTTCCGGTGGCCCATAGGACAGATAGACCGTATGGGACGACCCCTCCATCGCCGTTCCGTCGCTGAAACCGACCAATACCGGCTCCCACGACAGGGCTGCGCTTCCATTCCCTTGGGTCAGCTTTCCCGCCAGCACGTAGTCCCCGGAGGCGATCGACTCGATACTTCGATGCCCGCCAGGAACTCCAACGCTGGTGCCATACGCCATGCACGCGCAGCAGCAGTAGCACGACGAAGGCTCCCCACCTTCTTTGGCGCATTGTTTGTTTGGTGTCGGATTCTTGTTGAAGTACTTGTAGGTCTTTTGTCCTGCGCTGTCCGTGAATTCGCAGTTAGCGATCTGGACAGGGAAATAATCACCCCCTGTCTTACTGCCGCACAATTTCTGGTAATGCGTCGGAGCATCTGCTTCCGTGCAGTGATACCTCATGCTGCTGGGCACGTCATCGCATACAGGCAAAAGTTCCTGCTCGGTTAGCTTTGTTCTACACGTTGTGGATGAGTAACGCGGCTGTTGCATAGTCTTTCCTCTTTTCCGCATAGCGGCACTCGCTGGTTAGGGTGAGCGGTTCAGGTGTGAGCTGCGGGCGCGGACTCAGCCCACCTCGTGCTGTTCGGCTGATTGGGATGCGGAGCGGGGCAGGACTCGGAAGTCAGGCGAGCCTTACGTGTAACCGAGCAACCGCACAGTCCACAGACCGTCTTATCGGACGATCCAGCACCCGTCAGGGCGTACAGAAGACGACGTCGGCCGCCAGGCGGTACCTGCAGATGTGGGCATTGCCCGCACGCCGACAAACGTTTCTGATAAGTCTCCTTGCTGACGACCGTGAATCCTGCCTTTGTCCATCGGGCGAGTGCGGACGCACCCCGCACGAGGAGCTCTGCAGACGTCAACTCCCTTGCTCGGGCGGTCGGGCGAGACAGCAAATACCGGAGCAGCTCCGGATCACGGCGACAGGTCAAAAGATTCGCCGCATACACCTCGTCGGCGAGGGCTGCCTTGAACACCTCTTCAGTTACGGGGTGGTCCAAGCCCAGAATCTTCCCGAACTCTGCACACTGGGCCTGCACGTCGATGGTCATTCCACCCTCGCTCCCTATCGCCCGAACGCATCCATTGGTCGTAAGCATCGGCTCCTGCGGAGAGAAACCGATCGCACGAGCCTTGCAGTAGTACAGTGCCGCGTTTATGGCGGTTCTGTCGTTAATTGACCTGCATTCACCCATATGGCACTTGAAGCTCAGGCGGATGGAAGGTCGCCGAGCGGCAAGTGCTATACGGGTGACATGGCTTTCGTACTGGCTATGCCGTATCGCCCTGGCCCGGAGGATGCCGGTGCAGTTCATCGAGCTGGTCGTCATCGACGGCCTTGGTCAGGTAGGCGTACCGATAGGCTCGCTCGCCATGAGCGGTGGGGTTCATCGGCGAGGCCCGGCCCGCGACGCCGCCCTAGTGGTGGCCCGAGACGAGTAGGGCCTCGTCGCCACCTTGACCGCCGACGTCCCCACCACGGCTGCGAGTACCTGTTCCTAGTGGCTTGGTCAGGTTGGTATCGCTGTGGGTATGTCGCGGTAACAGGTGGGGCAGGCGCCGGTCCGGGCCGCGAGAAGTAGCTGCAGTTCGCGGGCGACCCGATACAGGCTCAGGCCGACGCCGTCTCGTTGGGGGGCCGGGTGAGGCGCTGGAGGGTGCAGAAGGCGTGCGCGACGGAGACGAGGGTGACGTGGTGGTGCCAGCCTCGCCAGGTGCGGCCCTCGAAGTGGGCCAGGCCCAGGACCTGCTTCATTTCGCGGTAGTCGTGCTCGATGCACCAGCGCAGCTTTGCGGTGCGCACGAGGGTGGCCAGCGGGGTGTCGGCGGGCAGGTTGGACAGCCAGAACTGGACGGGTTCGGGCTCGGTGGCGGGCTATTCGGCCAGCAGCCAGCGCATAGGCAGTTCGGGCTGGGCAGCGGTCGTGGTGGAGATGCCCACCAGTAGTCAAGGCCGCGTTTCTCCAAGCCGAGGCGGAAGGCCGCGGCATCGCCGTAGCCTCCGTCGGCGACGACGAGGAAAACCTCGATGCCCCACGACCTCGTCTCGTCAATCACGTCCAGGGCTAGCTGCCACTTCTCCACGTGCCCGACCTCTTCATCGACGATCAGCGCGGTCGGCGTGACCACCTGCTGCATCCGCCAGGCGAGGCGGGCCCGCACATACGCCGCCTCCCACGGGCTGGTGGTGATGAAGTGGGCCAGGGCCTGCCGGTTGCCGTCCTCACCCAGCCGGGCGGCCATCGGCTCCACCGACTTGCGCCGCCCGTCCAGCAACAGACCCCGCAGATAGACCTCGCTCCCACTGGCGCTGATCCGCCCGCTCGAACGGCTCGAACATCTCCGCCGCGAAGTCCTCCGGATCACACCGGACCGCGGCCAACTCTGCACCCAGCGCACCCGCTCAACGACCCAACCAATCAAACGGCCACGCCACCGGCGAATGAACCTGACCAAGCACTA
>NZ_JACHJL010000045.1 GCF_014203645.1 Streptomyces zagrosensis
CCCGAAGTTCAGCCCATCGATACCTCCTTCACGTGGCTGTCCTCACTTACCTGGAGCGACTTCATGTCGCACACCGAGACCTTTAGTTGGCACATGGAGAGCGCAAGTTGGCACACCTTGGCCCCGTAGCGCTGTGTAGCCAGAGCAGTTGTGTAGCCGGAGAGCCTTGCGCAAGGAAGTCGTACACGGTGGTGCCACCGATACGCAGAGCCGGAGACTCCGGGTCCACCCCGGGCCACCAAGGCTCCACTTCCTGCCGCCCACGGAGGCCGGCAGTGTCTTCAAGTTGCGCGTTGATCGGTGTCCGCGGCGTCGGCACGGCGCCGAGCGACAGGGTCTGAAGATGGTCTGCGACCGAGTGAGACCAGGGCCCACACGTCACTGAGCTGGCGACCGGAGGACCAGATGCTAGTGACCAGCGGCCTGAACGGGATCACTGCGACGTTCTGGGCGGCGAACGGGGCAGAGTCGAGATAGCTCATGCCGCCGGTCCCGCGCAGACACGCGCGAGCGGATCTTCCCGGCTCGTGATGCGGACCGCACCAACCCCGGCCACGCGCACCCCGAGCGCCACAACCGACTCAAGGGCGATCTAGCTTGCAGCGCCCACCGGGGCGAGCGGCATGTCCGCCAGCAGATCGAGATGACCACCGGCGACCGCATCTGGCACGTGTTCAACACCGAGCGCCGTACGGTCGGGATCGACAGCACCCCATGACCAACGCCGTGGCCGATTGGAGCGCCCGGCCCGCCCGGCCCTCCTCGCTCGGAATCTAACCAAGATCACTGGCTCGGCGCCGAGACCGTAACCGGAACCACGCCGAGACTCGCCCGGAGCGCGAGCCAGCTATTACCCACGCCTCGGCGCCACCGGACAGCTCTCACCATTAGCCGCGTCGCATGGGTGCCGCATTCAGGGAGCCGCTTTCCAGTAAGCCTGATTCTGCTACTGTCGAGACACCCCTCCAAAAAATTCCGGTGGATTTCAGCTGGTCTACCGGGAGGAGGTGATTCGGTGTCCGGCAGGAATCCCGACGAGGGAACCAAGCCGGACCGGACCAAGCGGCAGTCAGCCGTCCAGATATGCATCCTGATCGCGCGTGCCAGCCAGGCCGCGTACTGGGTGTACAAGCTCTGGCAGCTGAACTAGCAGCAACGATGGGCCCGGCCGATGCCACGGCCGAGCCCATCCCAGGTCCGGAACCGGGGGCCCCACGATCTCGTGCAACAGAGGCGTGGGGCCCGACTCATTTGTGGACCGAGTGATCTGTCCGGCTTCCCGGAACTCGCGATCATCCGCCAGCATACATCCCTTTCCCTATTTGCGGAACCCAATGAATTCCGGATCCCGATTCCCGAATCGAGAAACTGTCGAATCTCGGGGCCCTCCAATTCTCGCGAATGCTGGCATTTCATTCTTTCGATTCACCCCTGCCGTATGACTTCATTTCCTTATCCTGTGTGGTGTTTCGAGGGCACGGCCATCGGCTTCGGGGGCGTCCCCGTTCGCTTCGGAGACGCGGCCGTCGACTTCGGGGGCGTCCCCGTTCGCTTCGGAAGCACGCTGCCGGGCTTCGAGGCCAGCCAGTCTCGCGGGGCAGGTCTCGGTCTCGCGGACGCAGGTCTCGGTCTCTCCTAGGTCTCGCGGGAGGTCTCGGCGTTCAACGACACAGGTCTCGTCTTCTTCGCGACAAGATCGGCGTTCAGCGACACGGGGCCTGTGTGCAACGGCTGCTGTCGCGACACGACGGCGACGTCCGTGTCGACGGCGACGTCTTGTCCGCGGACATCCGCGCGGACGGATCCGGATGTCCGCCCGGATACCCCGGATGTCCGACGGGTTGTCCGCCCTCCGCTGTGACGCGGGCCCGCCGTCACGGCGGGCCGAGGACGGACCGCAACGCGGACCGGGGACGGACCGGGGACGGAACCGGGCTGGGGACCGGGCTGGGGACCGAGACGATCCCCAGCGGACCGGGACGGACCGGAGTGGGGAACCGGGCTGGGGACCGGGCACGGATTGGGGGACCACGCTGGGGACGGAGTGGGGACCAGAGTGGGGACGGAGTGGGGACCATCCCCACCCGGTCCCACGCTCACCGAGCGGGACCACGCTCGGTGAGCGTGAACGCCGCGAACCAGTGAGCGTGAGCGCCATGAACTGGGACCGTGAACCGAGCTCACCGCACCGGTTCACGCCCACCCAAGAACCGGTAGTTCCAGTCACCGTACGGGCGGCATCGCCGCCGTACTACCGCACGCGGACAGTGCACGTACAGCACACGTACGGGTGCATTGCCGAGGCGTACGTACGGCGCCTGTACGGCGTACGTACGGCCCCGGCGAAGGGCTGGACGAACTGCGGAGAACCCAGTTCCCGCCTGGGCGGGAACCACTTCGCAGTTCACGCGCAACTGCATCCGGTACGGCTGTACGTGCGCCGTACGGTACGGCCGTACCGGTCGTACGCCGCGGTGCTCGTACAGGCGCCGTACGAGCACGGTGAGGGCGCCGTACGAGCACCCGTACCGGTACGGATTACCGCTTCCTGATTACCGGTTCTTGGGTGAGCGTGAACCGGTGCGGTGAGCTCGGTTCACGCTCACCTCACCGGTTCACGCTCACTGATTCGCGGCGTTCACGCTCACCGAGCGTGAACGCGCTCAGGCGCTGGGGACCGAGCGGCGACGGTCCCCACCTGTTCCCCAGCCCGGTTCCCCACTCCGGTCCGTCCCGGTCCGCTGGGGATCGTCTCGGTCCCCAGCCCGGTCCCCAGCCCGGTTCCGTCCCCGGTCCGTCCCCGGTCCGCGTTGCGGTCCGTCCTCGGCCCGCCGTGACGGCGGGCCCGCGTCACAGCGGAGGGCGGACAACCCGTCGGACATCCGGGGTATCCGGGCGGACATCCGGATCCGTCCGCGCGGATGTCCGCGGACAAGACGTCGCCGTCGACACGGACGTCGCCGTCGTGTCGCGACAGCAGCCGTTGCACACAGGCCCCGTGTCGCTGAACGCCGAGACCTCCCGCGAGACCTAGGAGAGACCGAGACCTGCGTCCGCGAGACCGAGACCTGCCCCGCGAGACTGGCTGGCCTCGAAGCCCGGCAGCGTGCTTCCGAAGCGAACGGGGACGCCCCCGAAGTCGACGGCCGCGTCTCCGAAACGAACGGGGACGCCCCCGAAGCCGATGGCCGTGCCCTCGAAACACCACACAGGAATGCGCGGTTGCGCGGGCCGGCACGGCGAGACAAGAACGCGCAGAGTTGGGCGTCGGAATTCCCAACGAGATTGATCCCAGGTGCGGCTGACCTGTTCCGTGGTGGAGTGTCCCACTGGGCGAGGTACAGCCCAAGGCCCCGTGGCGAGGGCATTCGGAGGGACTCTGCTCGGTGCTCTCCTGGCGCCTGGGGCCGTGAGCAGGTGCCGGAGTGTCGGCTGCCCACCCGGCAGGAGCTCAGCGCGGGAGGAGCCTTCCCTGGCGATTCGTGCCAGCCGCTCGTCGCCCAACGGAGGGCACTCCGGCAGGGCTCCGCCACAGTCACGGACAGGGAAAAGCAGCCGAAGCCCTGATGAGGAGGGGTGCACGGTTCCACATCGGGCCGCCCCGCACCACGCCCAACAGCCGCTTCGGACGCACAAAAGGTGATGTGGTGTTCGTCACATGGGCGAGAGCGTCGTCGCGTCAGCCGCCGGGCCGGCGGCCACCGCGCGGGAGGCCGACACGGCTCTGCGACTCCGCGTACGGCCCTAAGTGGAATCTCTGGCTACCTGTTCTCCTGGGCGCCGCACCCGCGTGCGGGCCTGCCTTGGCTCCCGGCCCGGAGCTAAGCCTTGATCCACCGAGGTGGATCAAGGCTAAGTGCGTTGTAGGGGTCTGCTTGTCTGGCATTGCGGTGGGGGCTCGCACGTCAGTCTACGGACGGTGCCAGAACCGGAGACGGCGGCGGATCCCTCCCCGTCGTTTCGGCTGGGGATCTCTGGTGTCGTGGACGGCCAGCAGGCGACCGTCCCGGTTCCGGTTCTGGTCGATTTCCGCTGGCGAGTAGCGGCGAGCCCAGCGGACGCGGCCGTCACGGATCCAGTAGTGCGACTGGCACGGGAGGGACCAGTTGCCGATCGATGGGGTGAGGGAGGCGTTCTCGCCGTCGTAGGTGAGGGACCACTGGGCCGGGGAGAGGGGTGTGACGACTTCGTACCCGCATCCGCAGCAGCACAGGTGGCCGCAGGTGCGGTACGGGATCGAGATGTAAAGCACTCCTGCGTCCATGGCCTGGGGGAAGGTCTCGGTGAAGACCGGGCGCAGGGTGTCTTGCGGGGTCACGGGAGGTCCTCGTTGGCGATCTCGTTGGTGATCAGTGAGTACGTGGTATGGGCCTCGTCGGTGGCGTCGGCGTAGATGCCGAGGGAGCGTTTCCATCGGATGACGGCCAGGACGGCGTTGAGCGCGTTGAGGTCCGCGGTCTGGATGTTGCTTGCGTAGGCGTCGCGTTCGGGTGCCGGCCGGGGGATGCGCCCGCGGGGCGTGTCTCGGCGGCCGGGGAGGCTGGTGGTGATGCGGAGCAGTCCGCTGAGACGGCCGTCGATCTCTTCGATGCCCATGCCGACGTCGATGAACGGCACGTCGTGGGCTTCGAGCCAGTCGATGATGACCGGCTTGCTGGCGGCGTCGTCGGAGGCGAGAAACACGAACGTCGCCCCGGTGAGGAGGTCGAGGTTGTCCTCGTCGAGGTACTGCGCGCAGGCGGTCACGCCCTGGTGCATGTTGGCGTAGATCGAGGCGAAGTGGGTCGCCTTGGGTGGGCGGGTGCGCAGGGTGTCGAGGGTGGGGGCGCCGGGTGCGCGGAAGGCGTTGTGGTTGTCGAAAGTGTCGCCGTCGATGACGAGGATCGAGTCGACCTCGGTCTTGGCGACCTGGTCGAGGATGTAGCTGCCGCTGCCGCCGAGGCCGACGATCACGATCCGGTGGCCCCGGAAGCGGCGGTTGATAGCGGTGATGCCGGCGCGGGAGGTGGCGGTGTCGCGATAGGCGAAGGGGCTGTCGTCGTCGATCTCCTGCCACGCGGCGCCTGGGGTGGGCGTGGCTGAGAGGTCGAGGGCGTGGGCGTGATCGGCGATGATCCGCGCGTACGCGGTGATCTTCGTGTACTGGTCGGGGTAGCCGTCCGGGGGCTTGCTGGAGAGCATGAAGTTCGCCTGCATGCCCTCGGCGATTACTCGGCTCTCGGGGGTGGCCAGGGGCAGGGGGTGGCCGTGCTCGGTGCAGGGGGTGGAGCCGCCGAACCAGATGCGGTGGTCGGTGCCGGAGACGAGGCGGTCTCCGCTGACGGTGATCGGGTGGGCGAGGAAGCCGTGCTCGACAGTGCGGTTCTCGGTGACGTACGGGATCCGGACGATGATGTGGCCGGCGTGGACGGTGATGGCGTAGCCGTCGTCGATGAGGCGGGACAGGTCGGGGTCACGAGCGAGAAGTGCGGTAGACATCGAAGACCATTCCCTCCTTCACTCGGACGCTGTGGCCGGCGGTGAGGCTGCCTGTTCCGTGGCCGTCGTGTCCGCGGCTGTAGCGGACGGTGTAGGTGTCCTGGTCGTTCGGCGGCTGGCCGGGGTAAGCGAGGTCGACGACCTGCTCATACGTGATCTCCTTCGCCTCCCAGATGTGGGGGCGGGCGTTGACGATGATCGTGACGGGCTTAGGCCCGTGAGTGTCCTGGGACATGGGGTCCTCCTGAAGTGGGGAGCGCGTGTTCGGACTGTGGATGCGGGGTACCCCGGCGCGCCGCTACGGGGGCGGCGCGCCGAGTGCCCGGGGGGTTGTGGCGGTCAGCGCCTGGGGAGGGCGAGAAGGTTGTTGGTCCATACGCCGTCGGCGTGGGTCCGCAGGTACTTCTCGCCCCGGGTGGGCGTCACCACGAGCACTTCCGTGCTGCGGCCGACTGCGTCACTCGTGTAGGCCTTGCCGGCCTTGTTCTCGATCCAGTGGACGATCTCGGCCCGGGTGTTGTCGCCGGTCTTGCCAGTCGCCTGCTCGGTCCACCACAGGTGGGTGATGTGCTCGTGCGCGGTTCCGCCGGCCGTCACGCGCACTGCGGTGATCTGGATAGCCATGTTGCTGTCCCTGCCGGCAACGTTCCTACGGGTCCCCGCGGCCGGCGCCCGGGTTCCGTGAGCACCCTGGGTGGGGTGCTTCGCCTGGGACAGACGACGTAACTCGCGGGTAGGAAGACGGGTGTGGCTGGCGGGGCCGGCGGGGTGTCAGGAGCAGTCGAGGCAGCGGTCGCTGTCCGGGGCAAACATCGCGGGCGGGTGCTCGAGGAAGCAGCCGGGGCAGGAGCGGCCGGGGGTGCGCGGCGGGCGGGCGCAGCGGCCGCATTCGGGGCAGTGAGGGACGCGGCAGCGCCAGCAGGCGGGTTCGAAGGAGCGGTAGTTCTCGTCGCAGTTCGCGCAGATGTAGTCGCGCGACCGGGGGCCGGTGTCGGTGGTGGGCGGGGTGAAGGCGCGCCAGGGGGCGGAGTCGGTGACGAGGGCGGCGACGGTGTAGCCGTCCATGGGGGCGGTATCGGTGTGCAGTTCGCGTCCGAGGATGCCGTCGCGGTAGCGGACCTGGGTCCGTCCTTGTACGCGGCCGGGGCCGGCCAGGGCGCGGTCGATGACGGGGATGTCGCCTTGGAAGCTGCCGCGCCGCAGGGGCGGCAGGCCGTGGGAGGCGGCGAAAGCGAGGTGTCCGACAGGGTCGAGGAGGAGAACGTGACCGGGGGCGGGGAGATGCTGGGCTGCTCGCACGCAGACGGCCATGCGGGAGGCTTTGCTCGTCTCCCACAGGAGGGTGATCGCTGAGGCGGTGGGCCCTTTGGCGTCCAGGTGCTGGTCGACGAGATGTGCAGGGAGCAGGATCTGGGCGGCGAACGCGTCGCAGGCGGCGTCTTCGAGGAGGACGCCGCGGTCGGCTTCCTTGCTGAAGGGCTCCATGAGGTCGAAGCTGTTCTTCTGCAGGTGGTGACCGAGTTCGTGCAGGGCGGTGAAGTCCCGCCGTGCGTGGCTGTTGGAGGTGGCGACGGACAGGCGGGGTGGGGGGCCGTAGTCGTACGCGCCGGCGACGCTGCAGCCTTGGGCCGCCTCGTTCTCGGGGACGTCTTTGACGGTGAGCTCGGGCCAGGTCCGCAGTTCCGCGAGGGCGCCTTGCGCCAGGAGTTCGACGGCACCGGGGCGGGCCGTTTCGAGTTCTGTGATCATGGCGGCGGCCTGGGTGCGGGCGGCGCCGGCGAGCACGTAGTTGACCACTCGGGGGTACTCCTCTTCTCTATTGGTCCAGGAGGAGTTCGAAGTAGCGGTCGGTGCGTGCGGTCCAGTTCGGCTGGGTGCGGTTGTCGTCGCGTGCCGCGAGCGTGTAGACGCCATAGGCGGCGCGCAGACGGGCGGCGTGTTCGGTCTCGTCGTACTGGGCGGAGAGCTTCTTGACCTGGCTGCGCCGCAGAGGCCGGTTGAGTTCGTGGACGACGGCGGGTGGCAGGGCCGGGTTGGCGTCGAGGAAGCGGGCGGCGGGCTGGCCGAGGAGTGCGGCGAGCCTTGCGGCCTGTTCGGCAGTGAGGGGCTGCTGGCCCCGCCACACGTCCAGCGCCAGAGGGGGTAGCAGTTTCAATTCGGCCGCGAGCTGCTTGACGGTGATCCCATGCTCACCAAGGAGCTCGGAGAGACCTCCCGATCCTTGCGGGGCCCACCATGCGGAGCCGAGGACCTCGAAGTGGTCGGTGAGAACGGCGCGGTACTCGCCTGCCGCTGAGGACAAGACGGTACGGCTCCCCCACTGGGCGCCGGTCACTGTGTCTGCGAGCGCACGGGAGGTGAGATTGTCGGGGCGGCTTGTCAGCTCGCTGACCTGCCGGTCCAGCACACACCACGGCACGGTGGTCTCCAGGCCCCACCACAGGGCCAGCGGCTGCTCCAGGGTAGTCGCCTGGACGGGCAGAAGCAGGGTGTCGGCGTCGGCGTACCGCTCGAATGAGGCCGGCACGACGCGCGCGGTGTCGTCGTCACCGGCCGCGGTGATCAGCAGCAGCAGGATGGTGTCCTCCCACATCGCGCGCCAGATTTGGCCGGGGCGCGGGTCCTGGGGTGCTGCGGTGGCCACTCGGTGGACGGCGTCGGGTACTTTCAGGTTCGCTGCGGCGGCTAGAAGCCTCTGGTAGGCAGTGGTGTGGACAGAGCTCATGCCGTCTCCCCCGTCTCCTCGGCTGTGGTCCATCAGTGCATTCTCTTCTCACTGGGTCCAGACGACGTAACTGGGGCTGTTCACGACGCAGCCTCGCTGCAGCGCCGCAACAGGGCAGCCATGACCACCTGGGGATCACTGTCAGCGGAGAGGGCCTCAAAGAGCATCGTCTTGAGGTTGGACAGGACAAGCGCCGCATGGCCTTGCCGAATCTCCAGTAGTTGCGCCGCGTGGTGGGCGTCCTTGTCGAGGTAGGGAAGCAGCAGACGCTCGTTGGGTGAGAGGCGCTGCCAGATGTCCTCGGCAACCCCTTCGACCCCGGTCGGGTCCGGTGCGGTGGTGGCTGCATGCTGCTCGACGATGGCGGCGACGGTCCCTTCGTCGGCGAACAGAGGGGTCATGCGGGCCGGTGCCAGAAGCCCGAACCGGGCCTCGAGAACCTTGGCGAGGTCTTCCTCCCGTACCGCTCCCTGTGCGTACTGCAGCACGGACAGCAGGATGGCCATCAGGGCGCGCACGGTCTGCTGGGGTGTGGGGCCGGAGTGGTTCCAGCGGGTGATGCCGACGCCTTTCACCTGTGCGGCCTGGGCGATGAGATCGTCGAGATCTCCCTGCCATACGGCTCCTTCGGCTTGGTCGGCCAGTGCCCAGCGCGGCGGGGAACCCTTGAGCTTGCGGTAGGCCGCGTCCTCGCCCATCCGCCGGGCGATACGGCGCCGAAGCTTGCCTCGCGGTGTCTTCTTCGCCTCGTCGATGAGGAAGTTCTTGATCGACGTGAGAAACAGTCGTTCCAAAGAGGCTTCGTCGGCGGCCTGGGTGAAGCAGACGGTCACGAACCGTTGTCCCGCGCCTTCCTGGGACAACATCGCGCTAATCACGTCGTAAGCCGCGTCATCGCTCCATACCGTGTGCCCCTCCGGGGGCGGAAAACCGGTGCCACGGCGCACCTGGTGAACCAGCCTCCGCAGCAGTTCGAACGTGGCCGGCCCCAACCCGCCGGTCTGCAGCTCCTCGTACGCGCTTTCTGTCACGAGCCCCACCCCGATCCCTGCCCCGCCGGACGTCTACGGCCGTGGGGCTTCACGCCTGCTTACACCAGGATCCACCTCCCTCACATGCGACACGCGCATATTCCTCTTGCCGTGCGGAAGGGCTCGCCGACTGCTGTCCGGGCACGGGGCATCAGCACTCTGCGCGGCGGCAGGGGCAGCGACGGCAACACCTCGGCCGGGCAGCGTCCCATCCGGTGCTCGAGCCGCAGGTGACGCTACGGCAGCGCACGGCGTTCAGCGGCGCTTCGCGCGGGCGGTGTCGACTCGCGCGAAATCGGCGGGCTTCTCATCCATGAGCAGGCCGTTGGGGTCCACGAGTGGCGCCACTACTAGGTGAAGGTCCTGCCCGGCAGCGTCGTCCTGGCCGTCGTGCCATCGTGCAACCGCTCGGCCGGCGCCTGCCACCAAGTCGGCAAGCTGGAGGGAGGCATGATCCACCGACCGGCCGCGGACCAGGTTCTGAAGGTGGCTCTGCTCGATCAGGCCTTGCACCAGACCCACGGCTGTCGCCCCGCGTTCCAGGACGTCGAGTTTGTCGTCGGTCAGAAGCCGTTGGTCGTCCGCGAGGACCTGGAGCTTGCCTCCGTGTCGGATCGAGGCGTGGAGGATGACCGTCGGCACGGCGGTGACGAGCGGATCGGTGGAGTCGTCGAGCAGCCCGTGCTCTCCGGTCGGTGTGGCTTCGGACGGCCGCTCACGGGCGAAGGCTTCGGCTTCCGGGCGGGTTGTGCGCAACATCTCCAGGACCTGTGCCGCCTTCTTCGCCTGCGGGGCTTCACGGCGACGGGCGTAGGCGTGGCACTGCTGGATGACGGTGAAGAGCTCGTCGACGGTGACATGGTCGCCCGTACGGTTCTTCTTGGAGA
Organism: Streptomyces zagrosensis; assembly: GCF_014203645.1. GTDB lineage: Bacteria > Actinomycetota > Actinomycetes > Streptomycetales > Streptomycetaceae > Streptomyces > Streptomyces zagrosensis. The sequence continues at coordinate 10,122 of NZ_JACHJL010000045.1, forward strand.
AGAAGCCCACGGCGGTGGCGATGAGTCGGTCGAAGCCGTCGCGGCCCATCGCCCGGGGGCCTTCGGTGGCCAGGTCCAGGGCGAACTGCCGGGCGACGCCGTTCATGACGATGTCGATGCCCATGGCGTTGAACCGCTCCTCCAGCAGGAGGTCGACAAGTTTGGCCGCGACGAAGTAGTGCTTGTCGATCACGTATACCGAGGCGCGGTCATGGAGCGGACCATCGGGTGCCAGCAGGTCGCCCAGGAGGTGACGGCGCCGGCCCGCAGCCGGGCCGGCGAACATCTTCTGGAACTTCAGCTCTGCCGCGGACTTCTGGATCCCCGCCTCAACACGCAGGGTGTCCACGATGGCGGCAGCATCGGCGTCATCAATGGCCACCGAGCCCAGGATCATGTAGCGGTCGCCGCCGTACAGCTGATCGCCGTGGTAGCCGGACTCGTCAATGGCGATCCACCGTCCGGCCCCGGCCCGGTCGTCGGTCGGTTCCAGACGGCTGCGACGACTGAAGTTCGCTCCGAGCAGTCCCGTCCCGGCGTTCGGCGCATGGTCACGTTCGATCACCCCGCCATCCTCGCCGCACGACGCCACACCGACAAGCTGCCCGACCGCTCCACCCGACTCCCGTGCCTGCTGCTGCGCTGCAGGCATGACGAGCATGCCGGTGAAGCCTCATTCTCACAGTCGGCAGGAATGACGGTGCGTATCGCAGACGAGGGGTGCGCCGTGCAGTTGCAGCGTTGGTGTACCGGTCCGTGGAGGACTGGACCGGGTGCAGGAGACATCCCGGATGCTCCGTGGCGCCGGCAGAGGGTGCGGCGCACCCGCTTCGCCCTTCATGATCGTTCTTGATCCGCATCATGTGGTGCTCCAGCCTGCCGGACAGCGCCGAAGGCCCCACCGTGCCCTCCTCGCTCCGCCGCCGGGCAGACGACCTCCGCGCCGCCGGCGAGATCCGTTCCCTTGCCTGCGCCGGCACGACGTTGACGCTCCCGATGCAGACCGCGGCTTGGGGCTCGGGTGCAGGTCGCATGCCGTGAGCTGCTCCTGTCGGCCTGCGGGAATTGCTGTGCAGGTCAGCGCTGCATGAACCGGATGTCGGGGTACTGGCGTTCGTCGGCAGGCCATGGAACGGCCCACGGCTGGTTGTCCCCGTCCCGCAGGAGGGTGACGATGTTGCGTCCGTCATACAGCTTCTCGAGGGGATGACCCGTGACATAGGACAGAACCTGTGCGTAGTCGCCCACATCGAAGGGATCGAAGACAAACTTGGTGGACATGCCCTGGAGGGGCAGCGTCATGACATCGACGTGGTTCTCACCTGCATACAGAAGATGCTTGGGGACGCGGTTGAACAGGGTAGTCATGTAGGCGGCCAGGGCAGCCACCTCACGGAACTGCTGCGGGTGGAGCACGAGTTGTCGGGCCGCCTCGAAAGCTGGAACGGTCACAGCCTGGGCGAGCGCGCCCCAGTCCTGGAGCACGGTGACGACGGCGGTCACTCCGACTCTGATGGCGAAGAACGGGAAGTTGATGATGTCCACATAGTCGAAACGGTGGCGCGGGTCGGTGAGCTCCTGCGCCTGGAAAACGAACACGGAGGCCGGATGCTGGTCTGTTTGCCAGCGTACGGCGCCGCGAGCCGCCTGCAGCAGCAGGTGGTGCATGCGGAAGGTGGTCAGGAATTCGGGCGAGACGATGGAGCCGCCCTGCGGGTCACGCCGGTCAGCGAGGAGCGATAGTTCCCGGAACATGAGGCCGTAGTAGATCTTGCCCATCCGCAAGAACAGGGTGGTGGCGTCCAGGGCCGCAACCGCTTCGGGGCGCATGGGCCGTTCTCTACGACAGACACAAGAGCGACTGCTCCGAGCGACTCCGCCAGGCCGCTGAGCCCCTCACTCGGACGTTCCCCCAGGTCAGCAGCGGCCGCAGAGGCACACGAAGACCGCTCCGAAGCGGCTACCAGCCCGAGCACATCCCGGCGTTCCTGGAACCCGACTGGTATCAGCGCTACCTTGCCCGCTGCGCGGGCTCGGAAGTCAAGTCCGTGCGCAGGGCCGCGGCCGTCCGACTCGTCCAGTGGGCCAAGGGCGGAACCTACGACGACGCCGCAGAGTTCCTCGGGATCGCTCCCGTCCAGACACATCTACTCACTGGACGGGAGACCCGGCGCTCAGCATGGACGCGATGCAACCCCCTTGATGTCGACAACGCCCTTCGCGCTCTTGCCTCAGAACTGCAAGCACGACGTCAACCAGCAATTGACTACCAGCGCAGGCGACAAGCACTTCACGAATGGGTGCTCAACATCGATTCCTGGGAAGCGCTGTTCAAAGGACTCCCGTCCGTCCGCACCCAGACCCGCACCCGGACCGACGACCGCTAGCGCCAGGACGCCTCGGTGTTCATCTGGACGCTCATCACGCGAGGCGAGCACCTCTTCGCTCCCCGCCCACTCGAAGCCGCACAGCCCACCGAGATCCAGCAAGAGTGGGCCGCGCGGCGGAACACCGCATGGTTCCAGTTCTCCCGCCCCGATCCACTGCGTCACTACGCGGACCTTCGCCGACTCCTCACCAACTACGCGCAGCGACTTGCCCGGGACATCGACTCGGGCGCTGGACAGATCATCAACATCAGCACCTTCGGCAGTCACCCACAGTGAGCATGCATACTCTTGAAGTGCCAACTATCCCGCTCGGAATGTGCCAACAAAAATTCTCCATCTCGCTCTGACCTGCACAGCTCAGACCGAGATGTGCCAACTAAAGGTCTCGGTGTGCGACATGAAGTCGCTCCAGGTAAGTGAGGACAGCCACGTGAAGGAGGTATCGATGGGCTGAACTTCGGG
>NZ_JACHJL010000046.1 GCF_014203645.1 Streptomyces zagrosensis
GGTGCGTTGATCGATAAGGGCATGGGTTGTTTCGTTGAGGTGTCTCCGCATCCGGTGCTGACGATGGCGGTTGAGGAGAGCATCGAGGCGCGGGATGCGAACGCCCGGGTGTCGGTGGTGGGTTCGATGCGGCGTGATGAGGGCGGCATGCCCCGCTTCCTGCTCTCCCTCGGCCAGGCACACACCGCGGGCGTACACATCGCCTGGGATGCGGTCTACGAGGGCACGGGCGCGCGGCGCGTGGCACTGCCGACGTACGCCTTCCAACGGGAGCACTACTGGCTGCTGCCCTCGGCCGGGGCCGGTGACGTCGCCGCCGCGGGCCAGGAGCGCATGGAGCATCCGGTCCTCGCGGCGGCCGTGCGGGTCGGTGACCGCGATGAGTGGGTGTTCACCGGGCGGCTGTCCACCGAGTCACAGCCGTGGATGCGTGACCACGTGGTGCTGGACACGGTGATCGTGCCCGGCACGGCATGGGTCGAACTCGTCCTCGCCGCCGGCCGCACAGTGGGCGTTCCGGTAGTGGACGAGCTGGTCATGGAGGCGCCGTTGCTGCTGGACGAGGGCGCCGCCGCCCAACTGGCCATCACTATCGGGCCCGTTGGCGACGACGGGCGCCGCGAGGTCGCGGTGTTCGCCCGTCCCGAGGCCAAAAGCGGCGAGCAACGCGACATGACCTGCCACGCGCGTGGCCTGCTGGCCACCGAGGACGTCGCGCCCGTGCCCACGTGGGCGCCCACCGAGTGGCCGCCGGCCGGCGGCCAGGAGATGACCGGTGATGTGCTGTACGCGGGCATGGCGGAGCTCGGGTTCGACTACGGGCCCGTCTTCCAAGGGGTGCGCACCGCGTGGCGCGTGGGCGACGAGGTGTTCGCCGACGTCGCCTTGCCCGGCGACTGCGGCGGGGAGAGTTTCGGCCTCCACCCGGCCCTGTTCGACGCGACGCTGCACAGCGCGTTCGCCGAGAAGGGCTCCGGCGACGGCACAACGCTCTTGCCGTTCTCCTGGTCCTCGGTGCGGATCGGCCGCACGGGCCTGTCGCGGGTCCGGGTGCGGATCGCGCCCGCCGGTGATGCCGCGCTGCGCGTGGACGCCGTCTCTGAGCACGGCGAGCCGGTGCTGAGCCTGGGCCGGCTCGACATGCGCCCCGTAGACCCCGCCCAGCTGTCGCAGCTTCGCCGCGCCGGCGGGCCGCCGGTCCACCGGCTCGACTGGGCGCCGGCGACGGCCCCCGCGGACGGATCGGCGGGTGGCGTACGAGTCGCGGTGCTCGGCGGACTGTCCGCCGAGGGCGAGGCGTACGCGGACCTGGCCGCGCTGGAACGTGCCGTCGCTGACGGCGGTCCCGTCCCGGACCTGGTGCTGACCCACGTCGCCACGCCAGCCGGTGCGAACCACCCCGCCGAAGCCGCCCGGCAGGCCACCGCCGAGGCGCTGGCGCTGGTGCAGCGCCGGCTGGCGAGCGAGTGGCTGGGCGAGTCCCGGCTCGTGGTGACCACCCGGCGCGCGATGTCGGTGCACGACGAGATGCCGGACCTCGCCCAGGCCGCCGTATCGGGCCTGCTGCGTAGCGCCCAATCCGAGCACCCCGACCGGTTCGTCCTCGTGGACCTCGATACGAACGACCTCGACGCGCACGCCTCCGCCGCAAGCGGCCCCACCGCAAGCGACCTCGACGCGGGGGCGCTCGACGCCTACCAGCCCGACTGGGGCGCCGTGGCAGCCGCCGACGAACCGCAGCTCGCGGTGCGCGGCGGACGGCTGCTCGCACCGAGGCTGACCCGCGCCGCCGCCGAACCGGCCGAGCGGCCGATGTTCTTCGGTCCGGAGGGCACCGTCGTCATCACCGGCGGTACGGGCGGTTTGGGTGCCGTGTTCGCCCGGCACCTCGCAGCCACCCACGGCGTGCGGCATGTGCTGCTGCTCAGCCGGCGCGGACCCGAGGCTGACGGCGCCACCGAACTGGTCGCCGAGCTGGCGGGCCTTGACTGCCACGCGCGGGCCGTCGCCTGCGACGTAGCCGACCGCGCCCAACTAGCCGCAGCCCTGGGCACCGTGGAGCAGCCCGTCACCGGCGTCGTCCACGCGGCCGGTGTGCTCGACGACGGTGTGATCGAGTCGCTGTCGGTCGAGCAGATCGACCGCGTCATGCGGCCCAAGACGGACGCCGCCTGGCACCTGCACGAACTGACCGCCGACGCGAACCTGACCGCGTTCGTGCTGTTCTCCTCGGTATCGGCGCTCATCGGCAGCCCAGGGCAAGCCAACTACGCAGCCGCCAACGCCACGCTGGGAGCCCTGTCCGGGCTGCGCCGGGCTGCGGGTCTGCCCGCGATGGCCATGGCCTGGGGCCTGTGGTCGGGCACGGCCGGCATGGCGGCACAACTGGACGCAGCCGAACTGGCCCGGCTGGCACGCATGGGCATCAGCGCCCTCACCGCCGAGACCGGCCCCGCCCTGTTCGACCAGGCGTTGGTGACGGACGCGGCCGTGGTCGCCCCGGTGCTGCTAGAGACGCCGGCGCTACGCGCCCAGGCCCGCGCGGGCCTGCTCCCGCCGCTGCTGCGCGGCCTGGTGCGTACGCCGGAGCGCACCGCTGACGCCGGCACCGCGGTGCTGGCGCAACGGCTGGCCGGGGCTCCCGAGGCCGACCGGGCACACATCGCGCTCGAACTGGTTCAGGCACAGGTCGCCGGCGTACTCGGGCACGCCACGGCCACCTCCATCGACCCCGAACGCGCCTTCAAGGACATCGGGTTCGACTCCTTGAGCGCCGTCGAACTACGCAACCGGCTCACCCAAACCACCGGCGTGCGCCTGCCCGCCACGCTGGTCTTCGACCACCCCACCCCGGTCGCGGTCGCCACCCTGCTGCTGTCGGAGATCGGCGGCGGCGAACCGGCCGAGCCGCTCATCGACCAAGAGGTGCGGAAGCTGGAGGACATGCTCACCGCAAGCTCCGCGGAGGAGCGGCAACGGGTGGCCAAGCGCCTGCGCGCCCTGCTGTCCAGCATCGGCACCGGCACGGGTGACACCACACAGGGCGACAAGAAGCAAAACGCCAGGGAGCGGATCGAGGCGGCCACCACCGCCGAGGAGATCTTCCAGATGATCGATGTCGATCTGGGCGACGAGTAACGGGGGATCACGGAAATGACGGACACCATCGATCAGCAGGACAAGCTCGTCCGCTACCTGAAGAAGGTGGCGCTCGAACTGAACGAGACCCGGGCGCAGCTGGAAGAGAACGAGTACCGGGCGGCCGAACCGATCGCCATCGTCGGCATGAGCTGCCGCTACCCCGGCGGAGTGACCTCCCCAGAAGCACTGTGGGACCTCGTAGCCCGTGGTGGCGACGCCATCTCCGGGCTGCCCACCGACCGCGGCTGGGACCTGGAGCAGCTCTACGACCCCGACCCCGACCAACCCGGCACGGTCTACGCCAGGGGCGGCGGCTTCGTCCAGGACATCGGCGAGTTCGACGCGGACTTCTTCGGCATCGGCCCGCGCGAGGCGCTGGCCATGGACCCACAGCAGCGGCTGCTGCTCGAAGCGTCCTGGGAGGCCTTCGAGCATGCCCGCATCGACGTGCACTCGCTGCGCGGCAGCGACACCGGCGTCTACTGCGGACTCAGCGTCACGGACTACGGCGTGGGACCGGACAAGAACCTTCCCCAGGTGGAGGGCTTCCAGCTGACGGGCGGCTCGGGCAGCGTCTCCTCCGGCCGCATCTCCTACCTGTTCGGCCTGGAAGGTCCCGCGGTGTCCGTCGATACCGCATGTTCCTCCTCCGCTGTCGCCCTGCACCTGGCCTCGCAGGCGCTGCGCGCCGGTGAGTGCTCCATGGCCCTCGCCGGTGGCGTGACCCTCATGCCGAGCCCGTTCATGCTGCGGGAGTTCAGCCGGCAGCGCGGCCTGTCGCAGGACGGCCGCTGCCGCGCGTACGCCGCGTCGGCGGACGGCACCGGCTTCGCCGATGGTCTCGGCCTGCTGGTCCTGGAACGGCTCTCCGACGCCAAGCGCAACGGCCGCCGCATCCTTGGCCTGGTCCGTGGCACGGCCATCAACCAGGACGGTGCGAGCAACGGCCTGACCGCGCCCAACGGACCCTCTCAGGAGCGGGTGATCCGGCAGGCGCTGGAGAGCGCGCGGCTGACCCCGGCCGAGGTGGACGCGGTCGAGGGGCATGGCACGGGCACGGTGCTCGGTGATCCGATCGAGGCGCAGGCGCTGCTTGCGACGTATGGGCGGGACCGCGAGGGGGACCCGCTGTGGTTGGGGTCGATCAAGTCGAACATCGGTCATACGTCGGCGGCTGCTGCCGTGGCGGGTGTCATCAAGATGGTGATGGCGATGCGGCACGGAGTGCTGCCACCCACGCTTCATGTGGACGAGCCGTCTGGGCACGTGGACTGGGACGCGGGCCGGGTGGAGCTGTTGACGGAGGCCCGTGAGTGGTCGGCGGGTGAGCGTCCGCGGCGCGCTGGTGTGTCGTCGTTCGGGGTGAGTGGCACCAACGCGCACATCATCGTTGAGGAGGCTCCGACCGAGGAGCTGGCCGAGGAGTCGGCTGAGCCTTCGGCTGAGGGGTCGGCACCCGTAGTGGCGTCCCGCGCGGCCGGTACTGTGCCGGTCGTTCTGTCCGCGCGCAACGATGCTGTATTGCGGGCACAGGCGGGGCGGCTGCGGGAGCGCGTCGCCGCTGATCAGGGGGTGAGCGTCGCTGACGTTGGCTACTCGTTGGTGGCGTCGCGGGCGTTGTTGGAGCGGCGGGTGGTGGTCGTCGCTTCGGGTCGTGACGAGTTGTTGGCGCGGTTGGGTGAGTTGGTTGTTGGGGAGTCGGCTGTGGGGGAGTTGGCGGTTGGGGGCAAGTCTGCGTTTTTGTTTACGGGGCAGGGTGCGCAGCGGGTTGGTATGGGGTTGGAGTTGGCGCGCGCTTATCCCGTTTTTGGGCGGGTGTTGGGTGAGGTGTGTGTTGAGGTTGATCCTCGGTTGGGTCGGTCGTTGCGGGAGCTACTTGCCGATAGCAGTGGTGTGTTGGACTCGACGGAGTTCACGCAGGTGGCGTTGTTTGCGGTTGAGGTGGCGTTGTTCCGTTTGGTGGAGTCGTTGGGGATGGGCGCGGATTACTTGATTGGTCATTCGGTGGGTGAGTTGGCTGCCGCGCATGTGGCGGGTGTGTTGTCACTGGCTGATGCTGCTGAGCTCGTGGTGGCGCGTGGTCGGTTGATGGGTGGGTTGCCTGGTGGTGGCGCGATGGTGGCGGTGCAGGCGGCTGAGGTTGAGGTAGCGGAGTCGCTGGCTGGCTTCGAAGGCCGGTTGGAGGTCGCTGCGGTAAATGGTCCGTTGGCTGTGGTGGTGTCTGGTGATGCGGATGCTGTGGAGGAATGGTTGCCGAGGTGGGAGGGGCGTAAGACGTCGCGGTTGCGGGTGTCGCACGCCTTCCATTCACCGCGGATGGAGCCGATGTTGGCGGAGTTCCGGGCGGTCGCTGAGCGGCTCACGTATTCCGAGCCGCGTATTCCGGTGGTCTCGAATGTCACCGGCGAAATCGTCTCCGCCTTCGACGCTGATTACTGGGTGCGTCACGTCCGGCAGGCGGTGCGTTTCGCGGACGGTATCCGGGTTCTGTGGGATCTGGGGGTGCGTCGGTTCTTGGAGTTGGGGCCGGATGCGGTGTTGTCGGCCATGGCTCGGCAGTGTGTGGAGGAGGACGCCGAGGCGGTGTTCGTTCCTGCCCTGCGGGCCAAGCACGCCGAAGAGTCCGTGTTCGCCGGCTTCCTCGGCCGTGCCCACACCGCGGGTGTCGGCGTTGACTGGGAGGCCTTCTACGCCGGTACCGGCGCCCAGCGCGTAGACCTCCCGACGTACGCCTTCCAACGTGAACACTTTTGGCTCACTCCCTCCCCGCAGGGCGGTGATGTTGCGGCGGCAGGTCTGGAGCGGGTCGAGCATCCGATGCTGGCTGCGGCCGTGCAGGTCGGGGACCGGGACGAGTGGGTGTTCACCGGGCTGCTGTCGGCGCAGTCGCAGCCGTGGGTGAGTGATCACGTCGTGCTGGGCTCGGTGATCGTGCCCGGTACCGCATGGGTGGAGCTGGTGTTGGCAGCCGGGCGCCGGGTGGGTGCGCCGGTGGTGGACGAGCTGGTGATGCAGGCGCCGCTGCTGCTGGACGAGGGGAAAGCCGTCCAGCTGCGCGTCACCGTGGACGCCGCCGGTGAGGACGGGCGTCGTGCGGTCGCGGTCTTCGCCCGTGCCGAGGCCGGCGACGATGAGCAGGGCGAGATGACGTGCCACGCCCGAGGAACACTGGCCATCGAGGACACCGCCGCGGTGTCGTGGGTGCCGGCGCAGTGGCCGCCGGCTGACGGCGTCGAGATGCCCGCGGACGCGCTGTATGCCGGGATGGCGGACCTGGGCTTCGACTACGGGCCCGCCTTCCAGGGCGTACGGACGGCCTGGCGGGTCGGTGACGAGGTGTTCGCCGAGGTCGCCCTGCCCGGTGATAGCGGTGGGGAGAGCTTCGGGGCGCACCCGGCGCTGTTTGACGCGGCCCTGCACTCGGGTCTGTTGCAGGACGGGCCGAGCGACACGGCGTTCCTGCCGTTCTCTTGGTCCGGGGTGCGCCTGGCGCGTGGCGGCCTTTCGCGGGTGCGGGTTCGTATGCGGCGGGTCGGCGAGGCCGCGTTCGGCCTCGATGTCGCGAGTGAACAGGGCGAGCCGGTGCTGAGCCTGGCCCGGCTGGACATGCGGCCGGTGGACCCGGCCCAGCTGGAGCGGTTGCGGCGCAGCGGCCGGCAGGCGGTCCACCGGCTGGACTGGGCGCCGGTCGCGGTCGGCGCGGGCCGACCGGTGCGCACGGCGGTGCTGGGTGGTGCGCCCGGTGCGGGGGAGCGGTTCCCGGACCTGGCCGCGCTGGAGAAGGCCGTCGCCGATGGCGGTCAGACGCCGGAGCTGGTCGTCGCCGCTGTCGCCGCCCCCCTTGGGAACACGGCCGGGGACGCGGCCGGGGACGCGGCTCGGGACACGGCCAGGGCCGTTCGCGAGGCCGCTGCCGAGGCGCTGGAGCTCGTCCGGTCCTGGCTTGCCAACGGGGCCTTGGGTGGCGCCCGGCTGGTCGTCGTGACCCGGCGTGCCGCCGCCATCGGTGCTGAGGCGCCGGACCTGGCCCAGGCTGCCGTGTGGGGCCTGCTGTGCAGCGCTCAGTCCGAGCATCCGGACCGGTTTTTGCTGGTGGACGTGGAAGGTGGCGAACCCGACTGGGGCGCGCTGCTTGACGCTGATGAGCCGCGGCTTGCTGTGCGCGGGGACGAGGTGTTCGCGCCGCGGCTTGGCGTGGCCACCGCGCCCGCCGACGACGCCTGGCACCTGTCCGCCGCACGCAAGGGCTCTTTGGATGGCGTGGAGATCACGCCATCCGGTGCGCGTCGCCCGCTCGGCGCCGACGAGGTGCGCATCGGGGTGCGTGCCGCTGGCCTGAACTTCCGTGACGTACTGATCGCCCTTGGCCTGTACCCGGACGATGTGCCGTTGGGCGCTGAGGCGGCCGGTGTGGTGCTTGAGACCGGGTCCGACGTCAGCGAACTAGCCGTAGGTGAGCGGGTGTTCGGCATCGTGCCCGGCTCCTTCGGGCCTGTGGCCGTTACGCATCGCAGTCTCGTCGCACGCATGCCGGACTCCTGGTCCTTTACGCAGGCCGCGGCCGTTCCTGTGGCCTACGCGACCGCGTACTACGGACTGGTGGACGTGGCCGGGTTGCGCGCGGGGGAGAAGGTGTTGGTGCACGCCGCCGCCGGGGGCGTCGGCACGGCCGCCCTTCAGCTCGCGCGGCATCTGGGCGCCGACGTGTACGTCACGGTCAGTCCCGCCAAACGGGACGTCGTACGCGCGGCGGGCGTGCGGGAGGACCACATCGCCTCCTCGCGGGAGACGACGTTCCGGGACGCCTTGCTGGACGTGACCGGCGGCGCGGGCATGGACGTCGTACTGAACTCCCTCGCCGGTGAGTTCGTTGACGCCTCCTTGGATCTGCTGCCGCGCGGCGGGCGGTTCGTGGAGCTGGGCAAGGCCGATATCCGGGACGCCGATGAGGTCGCGGCGCGGCGGCCGGGGGTGGCGTACCGGGCGTTCGACCTGTATGAGGCGGGGCCGCGGCGGCTTGGCGAGCTGCTCGCCGAGGTTGTGGGCCTGTTTGAGCGGGGTGTGTTCCAGTTCGCGCCGATCCAGACCTGGGATGTGCGGCAGGGCCGCGAGGCGATGCGTCCCCTGCGCGAGGGGCACACCGTGGGCAAGGTCGTGCTGACCGTCCCGGCGCCGCTGGGCCCCGAGGGCACGGTGGTCATCACCGGCGGCACGGGCGGTCTGGGCGCGCTGTTCGCCCGGCATCTCGCTACCGGGCACGACGTGCGCGATCTGCTGCTGTTGAGCCGGCGCGGCCCGCAGGCCGAGGGCGCGGGCGAACTGATCGCCGAGCTGGCGGCGGCGGGCTGCGAGGCCCGGGTCGTCGCCTGCGACGTGGCCGACCGCGACCAACTAGCCGCTGCCCTTGGCACGGTGAAGCGGCCCATCACCGGCGTCGTCCACGCGGCCGGTGTTCTCGATGACGGTGTGATCGAGTCGATGACACCCGAGCAGCTTGAGCGCGTGCTGCGGCCCAAGGTGGACGCGGCCTGGCATCTGCACGAGCTGACCGCAGGCGCGGACCTGTCGGCGTTCGTACTGTTCTCGTCCGTCGCATCGCTGATAGGCAGCCCAGGGCAGGGCAACTACGCGGCTGCCAACGCGGCGCTGGATGCACTGGCCGCGTCGCGCCGGGCCGCCGCACTGCCCGCCGTATCCCTCGCCTGGGGTCTGTGGTCGGAGACCGCGGGCATGGCCGCCCAGTTGGACGAGGCCGGCCTTGCGCGGCTAGGTCGTATGGGCATGAGCGCGCTCACCGCCGAGACCGGGCTCGCGATGTTTGACCAGGCGTTGGTGACGGACGCGGCCGTGGTCGCCCCGGTGCTGCTGGAGGCGGCGGCGCTACGCGCCCAGGCCCGTGCGGGCCTGCTCCCGCCGCTGCTGCGCGGCCTGGTGCGTACGCCAGCCCGCGCCGCCGACTCGGGTGCAGCGACGCTCGCCCGGCGGCTGGCCGGGGCGTCCGAGGCCGAACGGGAGCGGATCGTGCTCGAACTGGTCCAAAAGCAGGCAGCCGACGTCCTCGGGCACGCCTCCGCGGCGTCCGTCGATCCCGAACGTGCCTTCAAGGACATGGGGTTCGACTCGCTCAGCGCCGTCGAGCTGCGTAACCGGCTCAGCCAGGCCACCGGCGTGCGGCTGGCCGCCACCGTCGTGTTCGACCACCCCAGCCCGGCGGCCGTCGCCCGCCATCTGCTGCCGGAACTCGTGCCCGACTCCGCCGCCCCTCCACGGTCCGAGCAGGACGAGATCCGCGCCCTGCTCACCTCGATCCCCGTCGATCGGCTCCGCAAGGCCGGACTGCTCGACATCCTGCGCGAACTGGCCCACAGCGATCCGCCCCAGGCGGCGGCCGACGAGAGCGACGCCGAGTCGTTCGACGACATGGACGCGGAAGCCCTGATCCGGATGGCCCAGGAGGACCTCGCGTGACCCCGGTCGCCCCCGCCCGCGCCGCACTGAGCCCGCAGACGAAGGAATAGACATGGCCACCGACCAAAAACAGCTCGTCGAGGCGCTCCGGAAGTCCCTCAAGGAGACCGACAGGCTCCGTCAGCTCAACAACCGGCTGCTCGCGCAGGCCGACGAACCTCTCGCGATCGTCGGCATGAGCTGCCGCTACCCCGGCGGCGTCACCTCACCCGACGAGCTGTGGGAGCTCGTGGCCTCCGGCCGCGACGCCATCTCCGGGCTGCCCACCGACCGGGGCTGGGACCTGGAGCGGCTCTACGATCCGAGCCTGCGCAGGCCCGGCGCCATCTCCACCAGCGGCGGCGGATTCGTGGACCACGTCGCCGAGTTCGACGCCGAGTTCTTCGGCATCAGCCCGCGCGAGGCGCTGGCCATGGACCCGCAGCAGCGGCTGCTGCTCGAAGCGTCCTGGGAGGCCTTCGAGGACGCCGGGATGGACCCGACCTCGCTGCGCGGCAGCGCCACCGGCGTCTTTTGCGGCGTCGGCACCAGCGACTACTGCACGGCGCCCGCAGGCAGCCTGCCGCAGATCGACGGCCTTCAACTGACCGGCGGCGCGGCCAGCGTCTCCTCCGGCCGCATCTCCTATCTGTTCGGCCTGGAGGGGCCCGCCGTGTCCATCGACACGGCCTGCTCCTCATCGGCCGTCGCCCTGCACCTGGCGGCGCAGGCGCTGCGCGCCGGCGAGTGCTCCATGGCGCTCGTCGGCGGCGTGACCGTCATGTCCGGCCCGTTCCTGCTATCCGAGTTCAGCCGTCAGCAGGCCGTGTCGCCTGATGGTCGCTGCCGTGCCTACGGAGCGGCGGCGGACGGCACTGGCTTCTCCGATGGCCTGGGTTTGGTCGTCCTGGAACGGCTGTCGGATGCCCGCCGCAATGGTCGGCGCATCCTTGGCCTCATTCGGGGCACGGCCGTCAACCAGGACGGTGCGAGCAACGGCCTGACCGCGCCCAGTGGTCCGGCACAAGAACGCGTCATCCGGCAGGCGTTGGCCAACGCCGGGCTGACCCCGGGCGAGGTGGACGCCGTAGAGGGCCATGGCACCGGCACCGTGTTGGGTGACCCCATCGAGGCGCAGGCGCTGCTCGCGACGTACGGGCAAGACCGGGCCGGGGACCCGCTGTGGCTCGGGTCGATCAAGTCCAACATCGGCCACACCTCACTGGCCGCGGGCGTCGCCGGCGTCATCAAGATGGTCATGGCGATGCGTAACGGCGTACTGCCCAAGACCCTGCACGCCGACGAGCCGTCCCCGCACATCGACTGGCAGACAGGCGAGGTCCGGCTGCTCACCGAGGCGCGGGAGTGGCGCACGGGGGACCGGCCCCGGCGCGCGGCCGTGTCGTCGTTCGGGGTGAGCGGCACCAACGCGCACATCATCGTCGAGGAGGCGCCCGCCGAGGAGCCCGCCGAGAGCACCGGGGCGCAGCCCCTGCCGGCAGTCCCGGTGCCCGTGTCCGGCCGCACCGCTGCGGCGATGCGCGCCCAGGCCGACCGGTTGCGCGGCCACGCGCTCGCGCACCCCGACCTGTCCCTCGCCGACCTCGGCTTCTCCGCGGCCACCACGCGCGCCCACCTGGAGCACCGGGGCGTCGTCGTCGCCGCCGACCGCGAAGAACTGCTCACCGGGCTGTCTGCGCTGTCCGTTGGCGAGCCGTCGCCCGTCTTCGTCGATGGCCGGGTGGGTGGTGTGGCGAAGCCGGTGTTTGTGTTTCCTGGGCAGGGTGCTCAGTGGGTGGGTATGGCGGTGGAGTTGCTTGATACGTCGCCGGTGATTGCTGGGGTGATTGCTGAGTGTGGGCAGGCGTTGGGTGAGTTTGTGGAGTGGGATTTGGAGGGCGTTTTGCGGGGTGTTGATGGTGCGCCTGGTTTGGGGCGTGTGGATGTGGTGCAGCCGGCTCTTTTTGCGGTGATGGTGGGTGTGGCTGCGTTGTGGCGTTCTTGTGGGGTGGAGCCGGCGGCGGTGGTGGGGCATTCGCAGGGTGAGATTGCTGCTGCGTATGTTGCTGGTGCGGTGTCGTTGCGGGATGCGGCTCGTATTGTTGCGGTGCGTAGTGTGTTGGTGCGGGATCGGCTTGCTGGTTTGGGTGGGATGGTGTCGTTGGCGTTGCCTGTGGAGCGGGCTGTGGAGTTGATTGCCGGTTATGGGGGTC
>NZ_JACHJL010000047.1 GCF_014203645.1 Streptomyces zagrosensis
GCAAAAACACCACCCGCGCATCACCATCCACATCACCAGACATCGACTCCAACACCAAGCGATACATCGCCGCAAGACGATCCACCCCAACCCGGTCGATGACATGCCGGTTCGCGGTGATCACCATGAAGCCGGCCCGGGTGGAGACGCCCAGCGGGAACTCGGTGGGGCTGTCGTCGATGGTGGCCGGGTAGTCGACCAGGTCCTGGTCGACCTGGCGGAAGTTTTGATAGCTGAACCGCACATTCACCAGGCGGTCGGAGGTGCTCAGTTCGCGTTGCATGGCACTGAGCGGGAAGCGGCGGTGCGACCAGATCTCAATCTCCTGGTCGAAGACCTGGCGCACCAGGTCACGCCAGGTTTTGGCGCCACGGGTGAACACGAAGGGCAGCGGATTGAGGTACACCCCGTAAACCCGCTCGGCGCCCACGGCCTCCGGCCGGGCGTTGGTCACCAGGCCGGTGCAGAAGGACTCCTCGGCGGTGAGCTGGCTCATCACCTTCAGGTGCGCTGCGTGCAGCACGCTCTTGATCGGCACCTTGGCCTGGCCGGCCAGTGAGCGGAGCCCGGCGTCCAGGTCGTGGTACGGCACCCAGGCACGGTGCAGTCCGCGCGGCGTCGTCACCGGGTTGTCACCCCAGCCGACCGGCAACTCGAAGGGTGTGTGGCTGCCGAGGATGTCCCGCCAGTAGTCCCGGTCCTCATCCGAGGACAGGGATACCAGCTCGGCGGCGACGAAGTCCGCATACCGCACGGCGGCCGGCTCGGGCTCGTCCAGTGGGCGTCCGTCACGTATCGCCTTGTAGGCGGTGACCAGCTCCATCAGCAGGGAGTGGTGGCTCCAACCTTCGAGCACCGCGTGGCACTCGGTCAGCGTCAGCCACCAACTGCCGTCGTCGCAGGCATGCCCGGTGAACCGGATCAGCGGGGCCTTGGTCAGGTCGAAGAGCTGGGTGCGCTCCTCGGCCATGAAGGCGCGCAGCGAGGCATTGACCTCGGCAGGGTCGAGACCGGTCAGGTCACGCCCGCCAACCGGGCATTCGACCCGTGCGGAATCGTGGACGAGTTGCAGCGGCACCGAGTAGCCCTCAAGGGCGAACGAGGTGCGCAGGATCTCGTGACGGGCGATCACCACGTCCGCCGCCTGCTGGAGTGCCGCCCGCTCGAAGGTCTGGTCGTCAAGGATGCGGAAGCAGGTGGAGTTGTGGTAGTGGTTGCGGCCGTCGTCGGCGAGCATCTCCACCACCATGCCCAGCTGCACCTGCGCCAGCGGGTAGGCGTCCACCAGGCCCTCGGGAAGCTTGGCCAGGTCCTCCTCAGCGAGCAGGGCGAAGGGCACGACAGCCGGTTCGGCCTCGGCGGGGGCGGGCCGTCCAGTGAGGAACTCGACCAGCTGGGCGGGGGTGCGGTACTCGAAGACGTCACGGACCGTGACGTCCTGGTCGGCGTCGCGCAGGGCGCCGACCAGGGCCACCGCTCGTAGCGAGTCGCCGCCCAGGTCGAAGAAGTTGTCCTCGACGCCGACCTGCTCGACGCCCAGAGTCTCGCGCCAGACCGCGACCATCTCTTCTTCGGCCGGCGTACGCGGCGCCACATGAATGGTCCCGATGCCGAGGGCGCCCCGGTCGGGGGCGGGCAGCGCGGGCTGGTCCAGCTTGCCGTTCACTGTCAGCGGGATCTTCCCGATGATCAGGAAGGCGGTCGGGATCATGTACTCCGGGAGCGAGCGGGCGAGGAGTGTCCGCAGCTCGCTCGGCGCTGCCACGGCCTCCGCGGCGGGCACCACGTAGGTGACGAGCTTGCGGTCGCCGGGGGTGTCCTCGCGGGCCACCACGACGGCGTCCCGGACCAGCGGGTGGGAGGTGAGCGCGGCCTTGATCTCGCCCAGTTCGACGCGGTGACCCCGGATCTTCACCTGGTGATCGATCCGGCCGTGGTAGTCCAGGCTGCCATCGGGCCGTCTGCTGGCCAGGTCGCCGCTTCGGTAGAGCCGGGAGCCCGGCTTTCCGTACGGATCGGGAAGGAAGCGCTCGGCGGTCAGCCGGGGGCGGTTCAGGTACATCTGCGCGACACCGGGTCCGCCGACGTGGATCTCGCCGGGCACGCCGATGGGCACCAGCTCGCCGTGCTCGCCGAAGAGATGAACCTGTAGGTCACGGATGGGCACACCGACCGCGTTGCCGATGCTCGACGCCACGTCGGCGTCGGTGATCCGGTGGTAGGTGGTGTGCACGGTGGTCTCGGTGATGCCGTACATGTTGACCAGTGCCGTACGGTCCAGGCCGCGCCGCACCGTCCAGGGCCTCAGATTCGGGATGTCGAGCTTCTCACCGCCGAACGTCACCGCGCGCAGGGCGAGTTCGTCGATGAGCGGATTGCCGTCGGCGGCCAGAGCGACCAGGCCGCGGAACGCGGACGGCGTCTGGTTGAGCACGGTGACCTGCTCATCGACGAGCAGCCGCAGGAAGTCCTCGGGCGAGCGGGTGGTCTCCGGCTCGACGACGACGAGCCTGCCGCCGCGGGTCAGGGCGCCGAACATCTCCCAGACCGACATGTCAAAGGCGTACGAGTGGAAGAGTGCCCAGACGTCCCGTTCGTCGAAGCCGAAGTGCTCCTCGGTCGCCGAGAACAGCCGGAGCACGTTCGCGTGGGTGAGTCCGACGCCCTTGGGGCGGCCGGTGGAGCCCGAGGTGTAGATGGTGTAGATCAGGTCGTTCGGCAGCGCACCGGACTCCGGGTCGGTGTCCGGTTCCGCGGCCAGGGCCGCCGCGTCCGACGCGTCGTCGAGGACGACCAGCCGGCCGTCGAGTACGCCCGACAGCTGCTCGGCGTGGTGCGCGGAGGTCACGACGATCCGGGCGTCGGCGTCGCCCAGCGTGTAGCCGATGCGGTCGGCGGGGTGCTCGGGGTCAAGCGGCAGGTAACCGGCTCCGGACTTGAGCACGCCGAGGAGGGCGGGCACCAGGTCCAGGCCGCGGTCCAGGCTGACACCGACCAGCGTTCCGGGTCCGGCGCCCAGTCGCCGCAACTGGTGGGCGAGGCGGTTGGCGCGGGCATTGACCTCGCCGTAGCTGAGCCGTCGGCGGCCGTGGACCAGTGCGACCGCGTCGGGAGTGGCTGCGGCCCAGTCCTGGAAGAGCTCGTGAACAGTACGGTCCGGGGCCGGGAAGATCTGCGGCTTGGGCACGATCACGGCCAGGTCGGCCTCGTCCAGCATCTCCAGACGGGAGAGCGGCAGGTCCGGCTGGACGACCGCGCACTCAAGGAGCCGCACGAAGTGCCGGGCTAGCCGCTCGACGGTGCTCCGGTCGTACAGGGCGGTGCTGTACTCCAGCGTCCCCCGCACGCTGCCGTCGGCCCGCTCACCGAGTTGCAGCGAGAGGTCGAACCGGGAGACCCGGGAGGTCGCTTCCAGCGTCTCGGTCTCCACCCCGGGCAACCGGAAGTCGCGGGTGCGCTCCCGGTGCATCGTGAAGGCCACCTGGAACAGCGGGGTACGGGACATGTCCCGCTCGGGCTGAAGCTGGTCCACGATCCCGGCGAAGGGGAACTCTTGGTTGTCGAAAGCGTCCAGGACCGTCTCGCGGGAGCCGGTGAGCAGCGTGCGGAACGACGGGTCGCCGTGCCAGCGTCCGCGGATCACCAGGGTGTTGATGCCGTATCCGATGAGCTGCTCAAGCTCGGGGCGGCTGCGTCCGGACACCACGGTGCCGACCGGCACGTCGTTGCGTCCGGTGTAGCGGGCGAGCAGCGCCTGGTAGCCGGCGAGGAGGGTCTGGAACGGGGTGGCGCCGTGCTCGGAGCCGAGGGTACGGAGCTTCTCGGCTAGCGGAGCCGGAATCTCCAGCGGTACCGCGTCGCCGTCCCAGCCGCGGACGGCGGGGCGGGGACGGTCGGTGGACACCTCCATCGCGGTGGAACCAGCGAGCTGGCCGCGCCAGTAGTCGAGTTGCTTCGCCATCAGGTCGCCGGCCGCCGTGTCGCCGGCCAGCCGCTTGCGCTGCCAGGCCGCGTAGTCGGCGTACTGGATCGTCATCGGGGCGAGCGGGGACGGCCGGCCTTCGATGAACGCCCCGTAGACGGCCGAGAGTTCGGACATGAAGAGTCCGACCGACCACTCGTCGCAGGCCACGTGATGGAAGACCATGGCCAGCAACTGGTCGGCTGCGTCGATCTTGATGAGCCGGGCGCGCAACGGCCACCCGTTCTCCAGATCGAAGGGCCGGCCGGCCTCGGCCTCGGCCAGTGCGGTGGCGCGCGCCTCCCGCTGGTCCGCCCCGGGACGGGCGGTGAGGTCGTCGACGGGAAGGTCGAACGGGCCGGGGGGATCGACGATCTGGACCGGCTCGGTCCCTTCGAGCCGGTAGCGGGTACGTAGGATCTCGTGGCGCCCCACGAGTTCCTCGAAGCTGCGGTGCAGCACCCGCTCGTCCAGCGTGCCACGCAACCGGAGCACGACCGGGACGCTGTACTCCCAGCTGTCCGGGTCGAGCCGGCTCAGGAACCACATCTGCTGCTGACCGTGGGAGAGCACCAGCGGGCCTTCACGGTCCACCGGAGCCACCGCGGAACGTCGTCCGCTGCGGCTCCCGGCGAGTCGGGCGCGCACCAGTGCCTCTCGCTCCCCCTCGGCCTGCCGACCCGTCCGAACTTCGCCAGTGCTCATGCTGAGCGCTCCTCCCGACCGTTCCTGCCGTTACGTGGACTGCTTGTCCGGCGTGTTCCTGCCGCCGGCCCCTACCGCCGGTCGGCGGCAGGGATCTCAGGTGCTTGCCTGCTCCATACGGCGGCGCAGGCTCGCCGGCCGCATGTCCGTCCACACCTCGTCGATCCGGTCGAGGCAGTCCTGCCGGGCACCTTCGGTGCCTTCGGCGCGCCAGCCCGCCGGCAGCTCCCGGTCCGCGTCCCAGATCGAGTACTGCTCTTCGTCGTTGAGGACGACCCGGTAGACGCGGTTGTCGTTTCGTTCGTCAGCCATGTCGGATTCCCTTCGCTGATCGGATTCGTGTTCAGCATCGGACGGGGAGCTATACCAGCCCTCTATAACCGCCTCCGTGGCCGTCCAAGACCTCTTCGCGGCCCTTGAAACAGCACGCGGCCCGGTCCCGACGGGGGGCGGGACCGGGCCGCGTGGGCCGGTGGGGAACTACAGGTGGTGCTGTTACTCGCGGGCCCCGATGAACGCCAGGGTCCTGGCGCGCAGCGCGGCGCCCACTGGCAGGACGGTGGCGATGACGGCCAGCAGGGTGGACACGACGGCGACTGCGATGACCGCCAGGTACGGCACGACGATGGGCGTGGTGCCGAACAGCTGGTGCAGCGCAACCCACAGCCCGCCCAGGTTGACCGCCGTCGAGACCAGCGCCAGTACCAGGCCGATGGAGGCCACCAGGAGCGATTCCGCGATGAAGAACTTCACCAACTGTTTCGGCGTGGCCCCGGCCATCCGGAGTACCGCCAGATCGCGGCGCCGGTCCGCCGTCGCCATCAGCAGGGTGTTGAGGATCGCGATGAAGCAGAACATCAGAATGATCACGGCGGTGGACCTCTGCCGCACCTCGGTGAGGTGTCGTGCGTGCGCGGCCTCCGAGGCGACCAGTTGGTCCCGGGTCATGAAGTCCGCGCCGGTGCCGACGATGGCGTGGTTGATCGCCGCGGTGGCGGTGGCCGTGTCCGTGCCGGGGTTCAGCGAGATGTAGGCGCGCCTGACCAGTCCGTCCCGTGCGTAGGCCGCGGTGTTGGTGAACTTCGGGGTCAGATAGGCCACGTCGTAACCGCGCATCGCCTTGTAGGTCGCCGCGATGCGAAGCTTGGCGATCGAGCCGTCGGCCATCATGATTTCGAGCGTCGAACCGACGTCCAGACCCCAGAGGTCGGCCACCACCGTGCTGTTGTCGTCCCACTTGTCGAACGAGCCATCGACGATTTCGAGGTTCATCGTCCGCTTCAGCGCGGCGGGGTCCACCACCAGCGCGTCGTTCTCGTCGAACCTGTCCTCGTCCTGGGTGTAAATGGTGGTGAGGATCGGCGCCGCGATCTGTACGCCGGGGATGCGGCTGACCTTGTCGGCCACCGCCGGGCTGATGCCCGGAGTGCCGTCGGATGCGAGGGCGTACTGCGACTTCACCGAGTTCCGCACTGCGCTGTCGCGTGCCGCACCGAGCGAGTCGGTGGCGGCCAGCAGTGAGAACACCAGGCCGACGGTGAGCAGCACGGGCGCCGCGATCGCAGCGGTGCGCCGGCGCGAGGTCAATACGCTCTCCCGGACCAGCATGGCGGTGGGCCCGGCGGAGCGCATGAAGGGCCACATCAGCAGCTTGGTGAGCGGCCCGACGAGGAGCGGTGCGACCACCGCAGCAGCCAGCACCGGCACCATGAGTGACAGCACATAGGTGGTGGGCGACAGGACGCCGGCCGGATTGCCGATGGCGATCCAGCCGGTCCAGCCGACACCACCGATCACGCCTGCGGCGCCGAGCCAGAAGCGGCCCCGGGTCATCCCGTTGTCATCGACGGCCGCTTCGCGCAGTGCCTCGATGGGACGGATGTTCCCGGCCCGCCGGGATGAAGCGCTCGCCCCGCCGAGCGCCACCATGAGTCCGACCAGGAAGGCGCCGGCGAGCGGCGCGAGGACCGTCCAATGCGTCGAGAACCCGACCTCGAACCAGGACGGTGAGATGTCCATGTCGATGAGCATGTCGGCGAGCAGCTGAGCACCGAACAGGCCCAGTACCGTGCCGATGGCAGAGGCCAGGATGCCGACGAGCAGTGCCTCGTTGCGGACCATCTTGCGCACCTGCTTGGGCGTAGCGCCGACGGCCCGCAGCAGGGCGATCTCACGGCGGCGCTGAATCACCGCGAAGGCGAAGGTGGAGGCCACCACGAAGATCGCCGTTACGCCCGCCACGCTCGCCATCACCGGTACCAGCGTGATGGTGTTGTCCAGCGCCTCCCGGTCGAGGTCCTCGCTGGCGTCCGCCCGGTGCCGGGCTTCCCCGGTGAGCACCTCGGCGTCCCGGCCGACAGCGGTTCGTACCTTGTCGAGCGGGCCGAGTGCCACCAGGGCGTGGACCCTTGGGGAGAGCTTGGCGGCCTCTGCGTCGCTGAAGAAGACCGCGTCCTCCCAGTCGACCGGGGAGACGGTGCCGCTCACGGTGTACTTCTTGACCCCGTCGGCGGTGAGCACGGTCACCTGGTCGCCGGTATGCCCCTGGTCGGAAGGGACAACGACATCCGTGTCTAAGGACGGCTGCTTGCCGTCCTCCAACTGGTAGCCGCCGAACCGGGCCACCGGCCAGGGGTGGCCCACCTGGTTCTTGGAGCCGCCTTCGAGCTGGGCATAGAAGGCCCGGTCCGTGACGGTCTCTCCCACGGCCGCGACCTTGTGCCGCAGCTGGGGAGAGACGCCCTTGGCCTCGGCCGGCGAACGGATGCCCAGGTCGTGGTGGGCCGCCTGCCACGTCGGGTCGTGCGGCAGCACCACCGCCGGGGCGCCCGCGAAGCGTTCCGCTGGCCGGTCCGGCATGTCGATCATGGTCATGAGAAGAAGGCCCATGGCCGCGACCTGCGCGACTCCGAGGACCAGCGCAACGACGGTGCCGAGGAACGATACCCAGCGTGAGCGCAGGGTCTGGAAGGCAACCCTGATCACCGGTCCACCGCCAGATCGGTCATCCGCTCGGCGACGGCCTCGGCCGTGGGGGTGATCAGTTCGCCGACCAGGTTGCCGTCTGCGAGGAAGAGGACCCGGTCCGCGTAGGCCGCGACGTTCGGATCATGCGTGACCATCACGATCGTGGTCACCGCACCCTCCCCGTCCGCAGGGGCGGGTACCGCGGGGGGCGTTCCGTAGCCCTGGGGCTGCGGGGCGCCGTGCGCCTGCGACTGGTCGTACGCCTGGGACGGGTCGTACGCCGGCTGCCGGGCACCGACCAAATCCCGCAGCAGGCCGAGCAGTTCCCGCCCGGTGCTGAGGTCGAGCGCTCCGGTGGGCTCATCGGCGAAGAGCACGGCCGGCCGGGTCACCAGGGCGCGGGCGATGGCGACGCGCTGCTGCTGACCGCCGGAGAGCTGGCTGGGCCGGTTGCCGGCCTTCTGGTCGAGCCCCATCTGGCTGAGCGCGTGCAGCACCGCACGCCGATCCGGCTTGATCCCGGCAAGGCGCAACGGTAGCGACACGTTCTGCTCCGCGGTCAGTGAGGGCAGCAGGTTGAACGATTGGAAGATGAAGCCTGTCAACTCCCGCCGCATTTCGGTGAGCTGCGTCTCGCTCAGCCCGACGATGTCCTTGCCGTCGATGAACACCCGGCCGGATGTGGGACGGTCTAGGCCGGCGGCGCACTGCAGCAGAGTCGACTTCCCGGAGCCCGAGGGACCCATGATCGCTGTGAAGCTCCCTCTGGGGAAGGACAGATGGATCTCGCGCAGCGCGGTCACCACACTGTCGCCTGACCCATATGTCTTGGTGAGCGACTCAAGCCGCACCGCGTCATCGATCGACATTGATTCTCCGTAGCTGCGTGGTGCCGAGGGGATCAGCCGCGACCCATCCGATATGGGGATAGGCAGTGGCTTTGCGGGGGTTTCGTTGTCCTGCTGATCCTCGAGCGCGGCCCCGCGGCGAGTGAAGACAACGGCTGCCACGACAGCGAGCAGAGCCATCACGCCCGACACGATCGCCAGGGTCTGTCGGGAGCCGACTGTCTCCAGCAGGAATCCGGTACCGAGCGCGCCGAGCGAACTCGCTCCCGAAACCAGGAGCATGACGACACTGCCGACCCGCCCCTGCATGTCGTTAGGTGTGATGCGCACCTGATAGGACATGCCAGAGACGGTAACAGCGGCACCAATATGAGAGGTTATGAAGAAAAGTACGCCAAGAGCCAACGGCTGTCTGAAAAAAACAGTCGCCGGCAGCACAACGGCCCAACAGGTATGGGCAAGGATCATCACCTTCCGCATGGGCATCCGACTGCTGAGCCAGCCGCCGCTGAAGGCACCCAACAAACCACCCGCACCACCGGATGCCATGATCAGACCGATCGTGCCCGCGGCGCCGCCGTCCTCCCTGACCACCACGGCCACCGAGAGTATGAGCGCCTGGAAGACCAGGTTGCTGCCGGCGATGATGAACAGCGCCGTACGGAAATAGGCGCGATCCCATACCCATCGCAGCCCGACCGAGATCTGGTCGCGCATCCTGGGCTTCTTCTTATTCTTCTGGGACGGCGTCCCCTTCTCTCCCCGCAGCTTCTCTCCCCGCAGCCGGACGAGAGTGATCAAGGAACACAGGTAGAGAAAGACGCTGCTGGAAAAGGGAACCCAGGCCGAGAGGCCGAACAGGGCGCCACTCGTCGGGTTTCCGACGAAGTTGACCCCGCGGGAGCGTGCCTCGTTCATCGTCAGTGCGGCGCCCAGCTGCCGGGACGGCACCACACCGCGGACCATGGCCCGCTCGGACAGCTGATAGAAAACGGTCATGCTGCTCTGGATGAAGGCCACGGTGACGATATGCCACACGTAGAGCCTGTCCCCCAGAAGCGAGATGGCGACCGTCGCGACGGCCAGCATCCGGATGATGAGGGTCCACATCATCACCCGGCGCCGGTTCAGTCGGTCGACCAGCACCCCCGCCGGCAGTTGCACCAGCAGCGCCGGCAGGAGTGAGGCGAAACCCACCAGGCCAGCCGAACTCTTCGATCCGGTGTGCCAGAGCACCAGGAGCATGAAGGCCATACCGGAGCAGCGTTCCGCCATGACCGACATCGCGGAACCGGTCCACAACAACCGGAAGTCCCGGTAACTGCTCAGCGGCGGCAGCCGATGCCGGCGCCTCGCGGGCGACGCCGCCGCTTTCGTCCCGGCGGGCGCCGCCGTCTGTTGCCTCTCGGGGGGCCCTGCCGCTGTCAACTCGACAGGTGCCGCCTCGTGCGTCTGGAACGCCGCCGCCCTTTGTCTCTCGGGGTTCACCGCCTCCTGCCGCTCGGAAGGCGCCGCCTCTTCCACACTCATCGTCGGTTGGCCCAGCACCATTCCAGAACGGCCATCGCGCTGTGCAGCTTGTGCGTGGCCTGGGTGAAGGCGATACTCGCCGGGCCGTCAAGCACCTCGGCCGTGACCTCTTCCCCGCGGTGCGCGGGGAGGTCGTGCAGGAAGACGGCGTTCGGGCTGCTCTGCCACAGCTCCCGGGTGACCTGGAAGGGCGCGAAGACGTCCCGCCAGTCCGCGGTCGCCTTACTGGTTCCCGTGGTCTGCCAGCGGGTGGTGTAGATGGCGTCGAGGCCGGCTGGCACCGCTTCCATGTCGTGCCGCTCGGACACCTTCGATCCACAGCGCCCCGCCTGCGTGATCGCGGTGGCGAGGATCTCCGGGGCAAGCCCGTAACCGATGGGCGTCCGCAACTCCAACTCGGTCCCGGGGAACCGCGTCAGAGCCAGCGCCAGGGCCGCCGCGCTGTTGTTGCCCTCGCCGACGTACATCAGCCGCAGACCTTCGACCCGGCCGAAGTGGCTGTACAGCGTGGTGAGATCGGTGAGCCCCTGGGTCGGGTGCTCCTCGGCGCTCATCGCGTTGATGACGGACATCGGCCCGCCGGCCGCCAGGGTCCGCAGCTCTGCCGTGGCGTCCGCGGTGCGGGCCACCAGCAGGTCCAGCATGCCGGCCAGCACCCTGGCCGTGTCCTCGATGCTCTCCCCGGTGTTCAGTTGCAGATCGCCGGGCCCGAAGGTCACCGTCTGCGCGCCGAGCCGCAGCGCGCCGCTGGTGAAGGCGGTACGGGTACGAGTGGAGGTGCGCCGGAAGTAGACTCCGACGATCGCGCCCTCCAAAGGCCTCACGCGGTCGCCGGCAGCGTATGCGGCTCCTCGCTCGACGATGTGCCGCAGGTCGGCGTCGGTCAGGTCGTTGATGGAGATGATGTGTCGCATGGGCCTGCCTGTCTTCCTCAGCCGGTAGCCGGCCGGTAGTCAGTGGGCGTCGCTGAGCAGAGCGTCGATCTCCGCCCGAATCCGACCCTCGATCTCCACGGCGAGCTGAGCGATCGTCGGACTCTCGAAGGCGATCCGCATCGGCAAATCGAGGTCGAACTCGTTCTGCATCCGCGAGATCAGCCGTACGGCGAGAATCGAGTGGCCACCGAGTTCGAAGAAGCTGTCCTGCACGCTCGCCTGCTTGCCCAGCAGCTCCTGCCAGATGGAGGAGAGACGTTCCTCGGTGGGGGTGCGAGGGCCGACGAAGGCATCGGTGGCACTCTCGTCCGGGTCCGGCAGGGCGCGGCGGTCGATCTTGCCGTTGGCCGTCAACGGAATCGAGTCCACCTCAATAAACACCGACGGCACCATGTACTGCGGCAACGAGGCACT
>NZ_JACHJL010000048.1 GCF_014203645.1 Streptomyces zagrosensis
ACCTCGCCCGCTGGAACCACGACGGCCAACTCCACTACCTCGGCCGCACCGACACCCAAGTCAAAATCCGCGGCTTCCGCATCGAACTCGGCGAAATCCAAGCCGCCCTCGCCGCACAACCCGATATCGCCCGGGCCGTGGTGACGACCTACGAAGGAAGCGCGGGCGATGCACGACTTGTCGCGTACACGGTTCCCTCATCGGTGGGCGAATTTTCCGCGGCAGAAACGCGCGAGATGCTGCGCCAAACACTTCCCGATTATATGGTTCCGGCGAGCATCGTCCCTCTTGACGATATTCCGCTCACCCACAACGGGAAAATCGACTACCGGGCGCTCCCGGTTCCGGAGCATGGCGCCCACGCGACGGAAGGGCGCGCACCACGCACGCCGCTAGAAGAGATCCTGTGCACCCTCTTTGCGGACATTCTCGGCGTGCCCGCCGTGTCCATCGATGATGATTTCTTCGCCCTCGGCGGCCATTCCCTGCTCGCCACAAAACTGACCAGCCGCATCCGCGCCATCCTGGGTTCCGAGGCCCCGCTGCGGTTGCTTTTCGAGGCCCCCACCGTCGCCGCGTTGGCCCCTCAACTCACCGAGGGCCGCACGCGTGCGGTGCTGACGCCCGGCAAGCGCCCAAGCCGCCTTCCGCTGTCCGCGGCCCAGCAGCGGCTGTGGTTTCTCCACAAGCTAGAAGGCCCATCGGCCACGTACAACCTGCCGTTCGTGCTGCGGCTGGCCGGCGACCTCAACACTCGTGCGCTGCAAGCAGCGTTGGGCGACGTCATCGCCCGACACGAGACGCTGCGTACCATCTTCCCGGAGAGCGCCGATGGCCCGTATCAGCACATCCTTGCCCCGGCCCGGATCACCCTCAACCTGTCGGAGCGGCAGTGCACCGAGGCAGAGTTGCCCGGAGCGATCGATGAGGTAGCGCGCCACACGTTCGAGCTGGCCACCGACGTCCCGGTCAAGGCCGAGTTGCTGACCACGGGCCCAGGGCAGGCGGTCCTTGTCCTGGTCCTCCATCACATCGCCGCCGATGGCTGGTCCATCAACCCGCTGGCACGTGACCTCGTCAACGCGTACGGTGCCCGCCGCGCGGGGCACACGCCGCAGTGGTCGCCGCTGCCCGTGCAGTACGCGGATTACACGCTGTGGCAAGACCAGCTCCTCGGTGATCCAGCCGACCCGCAGAGTCTGTTCGCCGAGCAACACCACTATTGGGCGAAGCAACTGGCCGAGCTGCCCGAGCAGGTCACCATCCCCACCGACCGGGTGCGACCCGCCGTCCTGTCGTACACGGGGGACACCCTGGACTTCGCCCTGGACACCGCGCTCCACCGGTCGATCACGGCACTCGCCCGCTCTACCGGCACCACGGTCTTCATGATCCTCCAGACGGCGATGGCCGCGCTGCTCACCCGGCTCGGTGCGGGCACCGACATCCCCGTGGGCAGCGGTGTGGCCGGCCGCACCGATGAAGACCTCGAAGATCTGGTCGGCTTCTTCGTCAACATGCTGGTCCTGCGCACCGACACCTCGGGCGACCCGACCTTCACCGATCTGCTAGCTCAGGTGCGCGAGACCAGCCTGGCCGCCTACACCCACCAAGACGTCCCCTTCGACTTTTTGGTGGAAAAGCTTAACCCCGAACGCTCGGCGGCCCACCACCCGCTGTTCCAGGTCGCGCTGGTGCTCCAAAACAACGAAGAGGCGCACTTCGACCTGCCCGGGCTGCGGGCCCACACCGAAACCGTCACTACCGGCACCTCCCGGTTCGACCTCTTCCTCAGCGTCAGCGAGGTGTTCGACGAGGCGAAGACGCCCGGCGGCGTGCGGGTCCGGGCCGAGTACGCCACCGACCTCTACGACCCCGAGACCATCACCGCGCTCGCCGTGCGCTGGGAGCGGTTGCTGCGCGCGATGGTCACCGATCCGCGGCAGCGCATGGGCGCCGTGGAGCTGACCACCGAGCAGGAGCGGCAACAGGTCCTCACCGACTGGAATCCCTCGCGCCCCGGCGTCGTACCGGCCACGCTGCCCGCGCTCTTCGAGGCGCAGGCCGCCGCGCACCCCGACGCGCCGGCGCTCAGCAGCGGCGACCTCACGCGCACGTACGGCGAGTTGAACACCCGGGCCAACCAGATCGCGCACTGGCTCATCGCCCGGGGGATCGGCCCCGAGCAACTGGTGGGTGTGGCCATGCCGCGCTCGATCGAACAGGTCGCCGTCATCCTCGGCATCATGAAGGCAGGTGCTGGCTACCTGCCGATCGATGCGGCCTACCCCGCTGAGCGCATCGGCTATGTGGTGGACGACGCCCGCCCCAAGCTGGTCCTGACCACCGAGGCCACGGCGGCCGACCTGCCGCACGAACTGACGGCGCCGCTCATCGCCATCGACGCACCAGCGATCCTGGCGGCCTGGGACACGTACGCCCCGGCCAATGTGACCGACGCCGACCGACACGGTGCGCCGATCACCCCGCACCATCTCGCGTACGTGATCTACACCTCGGGTTCCACCGGCCGCCCCAAGGGCGTGGCAGTCACCCACACCGGCATCGCCGCGCTCAATGCCACGCACACCGAACGGTTCGCCCCCGGCACCGGCTCCCGCGTGGCGCAGCTGTCGTCGCCCAGTTTCGACGCCTCCGTATGGGAGCTGGCCATGGCGCTCACCACGGGCGCCACCCTGGTCCTGCCACACCAGCAACGCCTAGCGGGCGAAGAGTTGGCGACGGTGCTGGCCGAGGAGCGGATCACGCATGCCACGCTCCCTCCATCGGTGCTGGCCACCCTCCCCGCAGCCAGCCCCGGCGCGCTGACCGAGCTGCGCACACTGGCCGTCGCCGGTGAGGCGCTGCCGTCTCAGCTCGCGGAGCAGTGGGCGCCGGGTCGCACCCTGATCAACGCCTACGGCCCGACCGAGACCACCATTTGCTCCGCCACCAGTGGGCCCCTGATCGACGGCCGGGCACCGATCGGCACGCCCATCGTGGGGACCCGGCTCTACGTCCTCGACCGCCAGTTGACGCCACTGCCTCCGGGGGTGCCTGGGGAGCTGTACGTCGCCGGGCCCAGCCTCGCCCGCGGCTATCTGGGACGGGCCGCCCTGACCGCCGAGCGGTTCGTGGCCAATCCCTTCGGGCCGCCCGGCTCGCGCCTTTACCGCACCGGCGACCTGGTCCGGTGGAACCGCGAGGGCCAACTCGACTATCTCGGCCGCACCGACCACCAGGTCAAGATCCGCGGCTTCCGGATCGAACTCAGCGAGGTCGAGGCCGCCCTCACCGCGCAGCCCGGCGTCGCCCAGGCCATCGCCATCACCCACCGGGACGAGCAGGGCGGCGTGCGGCTGGTCGCGTACGCGGTGCCCGAGCGGTCCGCCGAGCTGTCCCCCTCGCTCCTGAGCCAGGCGCTGCAACAGCGGCTCCCCGGCTATATGCTCCCGGCGGCCATCACCCTCATCGCGAGCCTCCCACTCACCCACAGCGGAAAGGTCAACCACAAGGCCCTGCCCGCGCCCGAACTCCCGATGCTCGCGGACGGCGGCAGGGGGCCACGCACTCCGCAAGAGGAGATCTTGTGCGCGCTGTTCGCCGAGGTCCTCGGCCTGTCCACGGTCTCCATCGACGACAGCTTCTTCGACCTGGGTGGGCACTCGCTCCTCGCCACCAAGCTCACCAGCCGCATCCGCACCGCCCTGGGCTCGGAGGTCCCGCTGCGCCTCCTCTTCGAGGCACCCAGCGTGGCCGCGCTCGCCCCGCGGCTCACCGGCACGCACACGCGCGCACCGCTGCTGCCCACCCCACGGCCCGAGCGACTTCCGCTGTCGTACGCGCAGCAACGGCTATGGTTCCTGCACCAGTTGGCGGGCCCGTCCGCCACGTACAACATGCCGCTCGCGCTGCGGCTCAGTGGCGAGTACGACCTGGACGCGCTGCGCGCGGCCCTTGCCGAATTGGTCGCGCGGCACGAGCCGCTGCGGACGGTGTTCCCGGAGGTCGATGGCAGGCCATACCAGCACATCGTGGAGCCCGACCAGGCAACCGTCGAGTTGCGGCCCATGCCCGTCAGCGAAGAGGAGTTGCCCGGCCTGTTGACGCAGGCGGCGCACCACCCCTTTGACCTGGCTTCACACCTCCCGCTGCGTGCGTGGCTGTATACGACCGGCCCCGGGGAGGCCGTGTTGATGCTGGTGCTGCACCACATCGCGGGGGACGGTTGGTCGCTGCGTCCGCTGGCCACCGATCTCGTGACCGCGTACGCCGCGCGCCGCGAGGGCCGCGCCCCGGCCTGGGAACCGCTGCCGGTGCAGTACGCCGATTACACACTGTGGCAGCACCGGCTGCTGGGCGACGCAGGCGATCCGAACAGTCGCTTCGCCCAGCAGTACGCGTACTGGGCCGAGCAACTCGCCGACCTTCCGGAGCACGTGACACTGCCCAGCGACCGGCCCCGCCCGGCCGTCAAGTCCTACGCGGGTGACGCTGCCTGGTTCAGCCTGGACGCCGAACTACACGCTGCGGTGACCGAGTTGGCGCGTTCGTCGGGGGCGACCGTCTATATGGTGCTCCAGGCCGCCATGGCCGCGCTGCTGACCCGGCTCGGCGCGGGCACCGACATTCCGGTGGGCGGCGGCGTCGCGGGCCGCACCGACGACAGCTTGCACGATCTGATCGGCTTCTTCGTCAATATGTTGGTGCTGCGCACCGACACCTCCGGCGACCCTACCTTCGCCGAACTCCTGGACCGGGTGCGGGAGACGAGCTTGGCCGCGTACACGCATCAGGACCTGCCCTTTGACACCCTGGTGGAGAAGCTGAATCCGGAGCGGTCCACCTCGCACCAGCCGCTGTTCCAGGTAGCGCTGGTCCTCCAGAACAACGATGCCTGGCAGTTCGATCTGCCGGGGCTGAAGGTCCGCACCGAAATCGTGGACCCCAAGACCTCGCGGTTCGACCTCTTCCTCAGCCTCAGCGAGCACCAGGATGCCAGCGGGGCGCCTGCGGGCCTGGAGATTCGGGCCGAGTACGCCACCGATCTGTTCGACCGCGCCACGATCGCGGCGTTCATCAGCCGTTGGACCCGTCTGATGCGGGAGCTGGCCGCTGACCCGTCTCGGCGCATTGGCGCGGTGGAGTTGATCACCGCCGAGGAACGGTGCCGGGTCCTGACCGAATGGAGCCCGACCGACCCGGATGTTGCGGAGGCGACGCTGCCCGCGCTGTTCCAGGACCAGGCCGCGGCCCGGCCAGCGGCTCCCGCCGTCAGCGACGGTGAGCACGTCTGGTCGTACGGGGAGTTGAACGCGCGGGCCAATCGCATCGCGCACTGGCTCATCGCCCGCGGGCTCGGTCCCGAGCAGGTGGTGGGTGTCGCGATGCCGCGCTCCGCCGCACAGCTCGCGGTGATTCTCGGCATCGCCAAGGCAGGCGCCGCGTATCTGCCGATCGATCCGAGCTATCCGGCCGAGCGGATCGGCTATCTCGTCGCCGACGCGGGGCCCCGGCTGGTTCTGACGACCGGCGCCACCCTCAGCGACCTGCCGCAGGAGCTAGGCACCGAGCTGGTGGTCACCGACGCACCGCAAACCGTGACGGCATGGGGCCAGTACGCCGCCACCGATCCGACCGACGCCGACCGGCAGGGCGCCCCCCTCGCGCCGCACCATCTCGCCTACGTGATCTACACCTCCGGTTCTACCGGCCGGCCCAAGGGCGTGTCGGTCACCCACTGTGGGCTGGCGGGGCTCGGTGCCACCTTGGTCGAGCGCTCCCGGGCCGATGCGGACAGCCGAGTGCTGCAACTGGCGTCCATGAGTTTCGATGCCTCGGTCCTTGAGTACATGCTGGCCTTCACGGCCGGCGCCACGCTGGTCATTCCTCAACAGCAGCGGCTGGCCGGCGATGAGTTGGCTACGGTGTTGGCCGATGAGCGGATCACGCACGCCTTCATCCCGCCATCGGTACTGGCCACCCTCCCCGACGACGCCCCGCAGGCCCTCACCGACTTCCGCACCCTCATCGTCGGGGCCGAGGCCTGCCCACCCGATCTGGTCGAGCCGTGGTCGGCAGGGCGACGCATGCTCAACCTCTACGGCCCCACCGAAACCACCGTCGCCGCCACCATCAGCCACCCCCTCACCACCCACCACACCCCCATCGGCTACCCCCTCCTCAACACCCAGCTCTACGTCCTGGACGACACACTCCAACTCGTCGCCCCCGGCATCCCCGGCGAGCTATACATCCACGGCCCCGGCATGACCCGCGGCTACCTGGGCCGTCCTGCCCTCACCGCAGACCGATTCCTCGCCAACCCGTACGGACCACCCGGCTCCCGCATGTACCGCACCGGCGACCTCGCCCGCTGGAACCACGACGGCCAACTCCACTACCTCGGCCGCACCGACACCCAAGTCAAAATCCGCGGCTTCCGCATCGAACTCGGCGAGATTCAGGCAGCGTTGTCCGACCATCCGGGCGTCGCCCGCGCGGTGGTCACCACCCGTCGCTCCGACGAGGGCGATGTGCGCCTTGCCGCGTACGTCGTACCGGCCCTGGCGGAGACCGCCACCAGCGAGGAGCGGGTGGCGGAGTGGCGGGATATGTACGACACCCTCTATGGCGAGTCGGCGCATATCGCATTCGGCAGCAACTTCCGCGGCTGGAACAGCTCCTACACCGGACAGCCCATTCCGCTGCCCGACATGCAGGAGTGGCGCGCGGACACGCTCGACCTCATCCGGGAACACCAGCCCCGCGCCATCTTGGAGATCGGCGCCGGCTCGGGTCTGCTGCTCGCGCCCCTGGCACCCACCGTGGAACGGTACTGGGCCACCGACCTCTCCCCCGCTTCCACCCGCTACCTCAGCGAGCAGGCCGAGGCCAGGAACTGGGAACACGTCCACGTGCGCTGCCAGCCGGCCCATGACTTCACTGGCATCCCCGGCGGCACCTTCGACACCATCATCCTCAATTCGGTCATCCAGTATTTCCCTCATCACCGCTATCTGACCGATGTCCTCAACCAGGCCATCGAACGGCTGGCGCCCGGCGGGCGCATCATCCTCGGCGACATCCGCCACCACGCCACCCATGCCGCCTTCCGCACTGCCGTGTACGCCCCCACCGCGGCCGACACGGCCGCCCTGCACCACACCGCGCAGCAGGCCGTGATCAACGAGGAAGAACTCCTCATTCACCCGGCGTTCTTCACCGCGTACGCCGAAGACCACCCCCACATCACCGCCGTCGATACCCGCATCAAGCACGGCACCCCGCACAACGAACTCACCCGCCACCGCTACAACACCACCCTCCACACCAACCCCAGCGAACCCCTGCCCCTCCAGTCCCTCCCCGAACAGCCGTGGGCCACCTCGGACACCACCGCGACGCCCCAGGGCCTGGCCGCGGAGCTGGCCCGTCTCACCCATCAGCACCAGACACCGCTACGCATCACCGCACTGCCCAACAAGCGGCTCACCGCTGAGACCGCTGCCCTCCACGCCACCCAGGCACAGGCCCCCATCGAGGACGTACGCCGCATCCTCGACACCGATGACCCCACCGCCATCGACCCCCAGGCCGCGGTCGAGTGGGCCACTGCGCACGGTTACCGCGCCCTGTGCACGTACAACGGCCACTCCACCGACGCCTTCGACCTCATCCTCATCCCCGCCGACCACCCCACAAGCGCCTACACCGGCACCTATCGGCCCGCCCACATCAGCCGCTCCCCCTCCGCCCTCGCCAACACCCCCAGCACCAGCCTCACCACCACCGCGCTCATCACCGCCCTGCGCGAGCGCCTCACCGCCCAGTTGCCCGCACACCTGGTGCCCGCCACCATCACCCCGCTCACCAGCATTCCCCTCACCCCCAACGGCAAGATCGACCACAAGGCGCTGCCTGCGCCCGACACCACGGGCCGCACCGATGGGCGCCCGCCCCGCACCCCGCAGGAAGAGATCCTGTGCACGGTCTTCGCGGAGATCCTGGGACTGCCCGCCGTCACCATCGACGACAACTTCTTCGACCTCGGCGGCCACTCCCTGCTCGCCACCAAGCTCATCAGCCGCATTCGCACCGCCTTCGATGTGGAGGTGCCGCTGCGTACCCTCTTCACGGCCCCGACCGTCGCTGAGTTCGCGGGGCAGTTGGCCGAGGGTGGCCAGGCGCAGGCCGCGCTGGTCGCGATCGACCGGGCGGCTCGGCCCGACCGGCTGCCGCTGTCTTACGCGCAACAACGGCTGTGGTTCCTCCACAAGTTGGAGGGCCCCTCCGCCACGTACAACATGCCGTTCGCGCTGCGTCTTTCGGGCGAACTCGACCAGCGGGCACTGGAGGCGGCGCTGAACGATGTCGCGGCCCGCCACGAACCGCTGCGTACGGTGTTCCCGGATGCGGGTGACGGCCCGTACCAGCGGATTGTGGAACCCGACGAGGCGCGGGTGCACCTCGCGGTGCGGCAGGTGGCGAACGAGGAGGAACTGGCCGACGCGCTCAACGCCGCCGGTCGCTTCGCCTTCGACCTGGCGACCCAGGTGCCGCTGCGGGCATCGTTGTTCGTATTCAGCCCTACCGAATCCGTGCTGATGTTGCTGGTGCACCACATCGCGGGCGACGGCTGGTCCATCAATCCGCTGGCAGGAGACCTGGCCACCGCCTACGCCGCACGCCGCGCCGGCCAGGCCCCACCGTGGGAACCGCTGCCGGTGCAGTACGCGGACTACACCCTGTGGCAGCACCGGGTCCTGGGCGAGGAGAGCGACCCCGACAGTCTCTTCAATCGCCAGTACGCCTACTGGGAGCGGCAGTTGGCCCACCTCCCCGAGCAGGTCACGGTGCCCACCGACCGGCCCCGCCCCGCCGTGATGTCCTCCGCGGGCGAGGTGGCCTGGTACGACCTGGAGCCCGAGCTGCACCAGGCGGTCACCGAGTTGGCCCGCTCCACCGGCACGACCGTCTACATGGTGCTCCAGGCGGCGCTGGCCGCCGTGCTGACCCGGCTCGGCGCGGGCACCGACATCCCCGTAGGGGGCCATGTCGCCGGCCGTACCGATGACAATCTGAACGACCTCGTCGGCTTCTTCGTCAACACCCTCGTGCTACGCACCGACACCTCCGGCAACCCCTCCTTCGCCGATCTACTCGGCCGCGTACGCGAAACCAGCCTCGCCGCCTACAGCCATCAGGACATCCCCTTCGACACCCTGGTCGAAAAGCTCAACCCGCAGCGCTCAGCGGCCCACAACCCGCTGTATCAGGTCGCGTTGGTGCTCCAGAACAACGAGGAGTCCCACTTCGACCTGCCGGGTCTACGCATCCGCCCGCGGTTCGTGAAGACCGGCACGGCCCGCTACGACGTGCTGTTCAGCCTTGCGGAGAGCTTTTGTGGCTCGGTACCGGACGGCGTGAGCGTCACCGTCGAGTACGCGACCGACCTGTATGACCCCTCAACCGTGGAGGCGTTCGTCGGCCGCTGGTCGCGGTTGCTGCGCGCGGTGGTCGCCGACCCCACGGTGCGCATCGGCGCCGTGGAGCTGACCACCGCGCTAGAGCGGCGCCAGGTTCTCACGGACTGGAGCCCCAGCGACCCGGAGTGTGCCGAGGCCACATTCCCGGCGCTGTTCGAGACACGGGCCGCCGCCACCCCGCATGTCCTGGCCGTCAGCGATGGGCGCGATGCCTGGACGTATGGGGAGCTCAACGCCCACGCCAACCAGATCGCGCACTGGCTTATCGGCCGCGGAATCGGCCCCGAGCAGCTGGTAGGTATCGCCATGCCACGCTCGGCCGAGCAGGTGGCGGTCCTGCTCGGGGTACTCAAGTCGGGCGCCGCATATCTGCCCATCGACCCGGCCTATCCGCACGAGCGCATCAGCTATCTGGTCGCCGACGCCGCCCCGGCGCTGATTCTCACGACCAGCGCCACCGCCACCGAGCTGCCCGCCGGCCTCACCGCCCCGGTGGTGGCCGCCGATGCGCCGGTGACCCGGGCGCAGTGGTATCGGTGCGCGAACGGTGATCCGACGGATGTTGATCGGCGTGCGCCGCTCACCCCCCACCACCTGGCCTACGTCATCTACACCTCCGGCTCAACCGGCCACCCCAAAGGCGTATCCGTC
>NZ_JACHJL010000049.1 GCF_014203645.1 Streptomyces zagrosensis
CACCATCACCGCCCACAAAACCGGCTGCACCACCTCCACCCGACCCAACGCCACCTCATCACCCAACACATCCCACAACGACCACTCCACGAACGGGCCAAGTGCCTCCGCACACTCCGTCATCCCCGCCGCGAAGACCTCCGAAGCCGCCCACAACTCCCGCGCCATACCCACCCACTGACCACCCTGACCCGGGAACACAAACACCACACCCGAACCCACATCACCAGCAACCCGCCCCTGGAACACACCCGACGCAGGCTCACCCCCCACCACAGCCCGCAACCCCGACAACAACTCCGCACGATCACCGCCAGCCACCACCACGCGGTGATCGAACACAGCACGCGTCGCCACCAACGACCACCCCACACCCAACACATCAACAGTCGAAGCGGCCTCCGCCCACTCCAACAACCGCACCGCCTGACCACGCACCGCCTCAACCGACCTACCCGACAACACCCACGGCACCTCGGTGCCAGCGAGACCGGTCCCGCTACCGCTCCCCGTGCCGCCAGCGGTGGCAGGACCAGCGGCGGATGTGTCCGCCGGGCTCTCCGTCTCCGTGTCGGCTTCGATGATGACGTGCGCGTTCGTCCCGGACACCCCGAAGGACGACACTCCGGCCCGCCGCGGACGGCCCGTCTCGGGCCACGCAGTGGACTCGGTCAGCAGCCGTACGTCGCCCTGGGACCAATCCACCTTCGACGACGGAGCGTCCACATGCAGGGTCCGCGGCAGCACACCGTGTTGCATCGCCATGACCATCTTGATGATGCCCGCGACTCCGGCGGCGGCCTGGGTGTGACCGACGTTGGACTTCAGCGAGCCCAGCCACAACGGCCGCTCATCCAGCCGCCCTTGGCCATACGTCGCCAACAGCGCCTGGGCCTCGATCGGGTCGCCGAGCACCGTGCCCGTACCATGCGCCTCAACCGCGTCCACATCCGCTGCCGACAGCCCCGCGCCCGCCAATGCCTGCCGGATTACCCGCTGCTGCGCCGGACCGTTGGGCGCCGTCAAACCGTTGGACGCGCCGTCCTGGTTGATGGCGCTGGACCGTACGACCGCCAGCACCCGACGCCCCGCACGCCGCGCATCCGACAACCGCTGCACCACCAGCATTCCGGCACCCTCGGCCCACCCCGTGCCATCGGCACCGTCCGCGAACGCCTTGCACCGACCATCCGCCGCTAGTCCGCCCTGCTGGGTGAAACCGACGAAGGTCTCGGGTGTCGCCATGACGGTCACACCACCGGCGAGAGCCATCGTGCACTCCCCCAACCGCAACGCCTGCGCGGCCAGATGCAGCGCCACCAGCGATGACGAACACGCCGTGTCCACCGTCACCGCCGGGCCCTGGAGACCGAGGACGTACGCCACCCGGCCCGAGGCGACGCTCGGTGAGCCTCCGGTCATGAGGTGACCGGTCATGTCCTCGCCCGACCGGCCCGCGACCTGGGCGTATCCGGACTCGAAGGCGCCCACGTAGACACCGACCGGGCTGCCGGCAAGCGACGATGGGTCGATACCCGCGTGCTCCAGCGCCTCCCACGAGGTCTCCAACAGCAACCGCTGCTGCGGATCGGTCGCCACCGCCTCGCGCGGCGAAATCCCAAAGAACCCCGCGTCGAACTCCCCTACGCCGCTGAGGAAACCGCCCTTCGCGGTGACGGAGGCGCCTTCGGCCGCGCCTGAGCCAAGGAGTCCGTCCAAGTCCCAGCCCCGGTCTTCCGGGAAGCCGGCCACGGCGTCCCGGCCATCGGAGACGAGCTGCCACAGCTGGTCCGGGCTCGACACCTCTCCGGGGTAGCGGCAGGCCATGCCGACAATGACGATCGGGTCGTCTGTCACCGGAAGGACAGCCGGCACGGTGCTGATGTCCGCGGCGCGGGGTACGCCCAGGAGTTCGGCCACATGGCCGGCGAGTGCGGTGATCGAGGGATAGTCGAAGGCCAAGGTGGCAGGCAGGCTGAGCCCGGTCGCCGCGGTGAGCTGGTTACGCAACTCCACCGCCGTCAGCGAGTCGAAACCCAGCTCCTTGAACGCCTGCCCGATATCGATCCGAGTGGAGGCGGTGTGCCCCAGTACGGCGGCGACCTGCCCGTGGATCAGCTCGCGCAAAAAGCGCGTACGGTCGTCGGCCGGGACCCCGGCCCAGCGGTGGGCGAAGCTGTCGGCGTCGGGGCGGTCGTCGCCGGCGCTCCGCCGGACCACCCGGCCCACGAGGGATCGCAACACCACGGGGACATCGGGCTGGGCACGCAGCGCCACGCTGTCCAGGCGGGTCAGTGCGACGACCGGTTCACCGACGTTCAGTGCCCGGTCGAAGAGGCCGAGTCCCTGCTCGATCGAGAGCGGTGGCATGCCCGAGGCGTTCATCCGCCGCAGGTCGATGTCGGACAGGGCCGCGGTGAGACCGGCCTCGGGCGACCAGGCGCCCCAGGCCAGCGACACACCGGGCAGCCCGTTGTGGTGGCGCGCCTGCATGATCGCGTCCGCGAAGACGTTCGCGGACGCGTAGTTGCCCTGCCCGGGGCCGCCGAACATGCCGGCCAGGGACGAGAAGACGACGAACAGCGACAGGTCCAGGTCGCGGGTCAGCTCATGGAGATACCAGGTGGCATCGGCCTTCGGCGCGAGCACGGAGTCCAGCCGCTCCGGGGTCAGCGAGCCGATGACACCGTCGTTGACGACACCGGCGGTGTGTACGACGCCCGCCACCGGGTGCTCGGCCAGCAGCGCCGCCACCGCGTCCCGGTCGGAGACGTCGCAGGCCACCACAGTGGCTCGGGCGCCCAGCCCGGACAGGGTCGCGACCAGTTCGGCCGCGCCTTCGGCCCGCTCGCCACGGCGGCTGACCAGCAGCAGGTTCCGAATCCCGTGGGTGCGGACCAGGTGCAGGGCGAGCTGGCTGCCCAGGCCGCCCGTACCGCCCGTGATCAGCACCGTTCCGTCCATGCCCGCGAGGGCGTCGGGCTTGGCCGGCTCGGCGGTGGTGTGCCGGACCAGCCGGGGGACGAGAATGCTGTCGCCGCGCAGTGCGAGCTGAGGCTCACCGGTCGCGTCCGCCCGTACCAGACTCCCGAGGTCCGGGCCTGTTCCGGCGGCCACATCGCGCAGCTCGTCCGGGGCGCCCGGGGCTTCCAGGTCGACCAGGGTGATCCGGTCGGGGTTCTCCGTCTGGGCCGAGCGCACCAGACCCCAGACGGCGGCGGCTGGCAGGTCGGCCAGCGGATCGCCGGGGCCCGTGGTGACCGCGGCCCGGGTCACCACCATCAACCGGGTTGCCGCGTACCGCTGTTCGGTCAGCCAGTGCCGCAGCTGCTCCAGCGTCCAGGCCGTGACGTCATGCGTCGCTCGGACGACCGAGTCGGGCCCGCAGTGGTGCGGCACGGCGAGTACCACGCGTGGCGGTACGGGCGTCCCCTCGTCGAGCGATGCCGTCAGCGCGGGCAGATCGATGTGGTGGCCGCCCCCGCCCACGACGGTCCAGTGGTCGCCCGGCAGGGCCGGGCCCGGCCCGGAAGTGTGCGTCAGCTCGGCCCACCGGGGTACGAGTACGGCCGTATCGTCGAGTCCGTCCCTGATGTCGGTTTCCGACCAGGGGCGGGTCAGCACCGATCCGATCGACAGCACGGGCTCTCCCGCGCTGTCCGTGACCGCGACGCTGATCTCGTCGCGGCCTGTCCGGGTCAGGCAGGCCCGTACTCGCGTCGCGCCGGAGGCTCGCAGTACGAGGCCGGTGACGTGGAACGGCAGCCGCGCCTCTTCTTCGGCTTCTTCATTCAGCACCCGCTGTGACGGCGATGGTGTGTGCGGCGCGGCGAACATCGCCGCGCGCAGGACGGCATCGAGCAGCGCCGGATGCATTCCGAACGCCGCGGCCCGATCCGTCTGGCTTTCCGGCAACGCGACCTCTGCCCACACCCGCTGCCCCTGGGCCCAAGCCCTGGTCAACCCCTGGAACACCGGCCCGTACGTCACCTCGTGATCCGGACTCTCGGGTCCGGTGGCGTGCGTCTTCGCGATGTCGACGGCCGTAGTCCCGGCAGGCGGCCACTGCGAGCCCACTGTGCCGAACTCGATGTCATCAGTGGTGGACGGCGCCGCGCTCAGTACACCCGTCGCATGCCGGGTCCATACCTCGCCACCGTCGGGGCGGGAGTGGATCGTGACCGTCCAGCCGCGCTCCTGCTCGGTAAGGGCGACCTGAAGCCCACAGCCACCCTGAGCAGGGATGACCAGTGGTGTCTCCAGGGCCAGTTCACCCAGGTGAGCGCAGCCCACCGTGTCCCCCGCGCGGACCGCCAGCTCCACGAAGCCGGTCGTGGGAAAGACCGCTTGCCCCCGCACCACGTGTTCGGCCAGCCAGGGGTGCGAGAGGAGCGACACCCTGCCGGTGAACAGCGTCCCACCGGAGTCGGGCAGGGAGACCATCGCACCCAGGAAGGGGTGTTCGGCCGGTGTGAGCCCCGCACCCAGCACGTTCCCGACCGCAGCCGGGGCGTCGGGCCAGTACCGCTGACGTTGGAACGCGTACGTCGGCAGCTCCATGCGCCGGGCCCCGGCGAAGAACGGCTCCCAGTCGAGTGGGATGCCCTGGACGAACAGCCGGGCCACCGCCGTGACCAGTGCGGTGTCCTCGGGCTGGTCGTCACCGCGCAGCAGGGCTACGGCGGTGACGGCCTCGGTGCAGGTGTGCTGCGCCATCGCAGCCAGGGCACCATTCGGCCCCACCTCAATCAGCGTCCGTACACCCAACGACTCCAACCGCCGCACACCATCAGCGAACCGAACCGTCTCCCGCACCTGACGCACCCAATACGCCGGAGCAGAGAACACCTCCGCATCCACCAACTCCCCCGTCAACGCCGACACCACCGCAATCCGCGGCGCACCCCACACCAACGTCCCCAAAACCTGCTCAAACTCAGCAAGCATCGGCTCCATCAACGGCGAATGAAACGCGTGAGAGACCCGCAGGCGGTTCGTCCGCCGCCCTCGGCCCACGAACTCCTCGGCAATACGCGTGACCTCATCCTCATTACCGGCGAGAACCAGCGACCCAGGCGAGTTGACCGCGGCAATCGACACCCCCGCAGTCAACAACCCGGCAACCTCGTCCTCACTGGCCTCCACCGCCACCATCGCCCCACCGGCAGGCAACGCCTGCATCAACCCACCACGCGCCGCCACCAACCGACACGCATCCCCCAACGACAACACACCCGACACATGCGCAGCAGCAATCTCACCCACCGAATGACCCAACACATAATCCACAACCACACCCCACGACTCCACCACCCGAAACAACGCCACCTCCACCGCAAACAACGCCGGCTGCGCCCAACCCGTACCCTCCAACAACCCCGCATCCCCACCCCACATCACCTCGGTCAACGACCGACCCACATGCAACTCCAACTCAGCAACCACCACATCCAACGCCCCCGCAAACACCGCCGAAGACTCATACAACCGCCGCCCCATACCCAACCGCTGCGCACCCTGACCACTGAACAACACCCCCACACCCGAGGTGGCTCCGGCGGGCTGCCCCTGGAGCGTCGGTTCCCCCGCCGAGCAGGCCCGCAGACCATCGAGCAAGGCATTCCGGTCGGCGCCGACGATCGCCGCGCGGTGGTCGAGGGGAGACCTGGTCGTCGCGAGCGACCACGCCACGTCCCGTGGGTCGAGGGTGGGCCGGGCCTCCGCCCACTGCAACAGGCGGGCAGCTTGGGCCCGTACCGCTTCCGCCGTCTTCCCCGACAGCACCCACGGCACCACACCTACGGGAACGGCCAGACCATCCGCCAGCCCCCCGACAGACCCAACAGGCTCAACCGGCTCAACCGGCTCAACCGGCTCAACGACAGGCTCGGGCGCTTCCAAAATGACGTGCGCGTTGGTCCCCGACACCCCAAAGGACGACACACCCGCCCGACGCGCACGACCCGACTCCGGCCACGCAGTCGCCTCGGTCAACAACCGGACGCTCCCCTGCGTCCAGTCCACCTTCGAGGACGGGGCGTGCACGTGCAGCGTGGGCGGCAGCACACCGTGCCGCATCGCCAACACCATCTTGATGATGCCCGCCACACCCGCCGCAGCCTGCGTATGACCGATGTTCGACTTCAATGAGCCCAGCCACAACGGCCGATCCTCCGGCCGCCCTTGACCGTACGTAGCGATCAGCGCCTGCGCCTCGATCGGGTCGCCAAGCACCGTGCCCGTACCATGCGCCTCCACCACATCCACCTCAGCAGCAGACAACCCAGCACCCGCCAACGCCTGCCGAATCACCCGCTGCTGCGCCGGACCATTCGGCGCCGTCAAACCATTCGACGCACCATCCTGATTCACCGCACTCGACCGCACGACCGCCAACACCCGACGACCCTCACGCCGCGCATCCGACAACCGCTGCACCACCAGCACGCCAGCGCCCTCGGACCACGCGGTGC
This sequence comes from Streptomyces zagrosensis, assembly GCF_014203645.1. Lineage (GTDB taxonomy): Bacteria > Actinomycetota > Actinomycetes > Streptomycetales > Streptomycetaceae > Streptomyces > Streptomyces zagrosensis. The sequence continues at coordinate 6,474 of NZ_JACHJL010000049.1, forward strand.
CATCGGCACCGTCCGCGAACGCCTTGCACCGACCATCGGCGGCCAGCCCGCCCTGCACCGAGAAGCCGACGAACGCCTCGGCCGTCGCCATGATCGTCACACCGCCGGTGAGGGCCATCGTGCACTCGCCCGACCGCAACGCCTGCGCGGCCAGATGCAACGCCACCAACGACGACGAACACGCCGTGTCCACCGTCACCGCCGGGCCCCGCAGGCCCAGCGTGTACGCCACGCGCCCGGACAGTACGCTCTGCGAGCCGCCGGTGACGAGGTGACCGGACATGTCCTCGCCCGACCGGGCCGCCACTTCGGTGTAGCCCGAGGGGATCGCGCCGATGAACACCCCGATGGGGGCCTCGGCCAGGGAGGCCGGGGCGATCCCTGCGTGTTCGAGCGCTTCCCACGAAGTCTCCAGCAGCAAGCGCTGCTGCGGGTCCATGGCGAGCGCCTCACGCGGCGAGATCCCGAAGAACCCCGCGTCGAACTCCCCTGCGTCATGGAGGAAGCCGCCCTCGGCGGTGACCGAGGCGTTGGGGCCCGTACCGTACAGCTCGTCCAGGTCCCAGCCCCGGTCGGTGGGGAACTCCGACACCGCGTCCCGGCCCCCGGTGACCAGGCTCCACAGCTCATCGGGGCTCGCCACCCCGCCGGGCAGCCGGCATGCCATTCCGACGATCACGATCGGGTCGTCGTCGGCCGGTACCAGGCGCGGTGACACCGGACCCCCTGCCACGTCACCCACCGGGGTGGTAGGGCTGTCGAGCCGTTCGGTGAGGTGACCGGCGAGTCCCGCGATCGTGGGGTAGTCGAACACGAGGCTGGCGGGCAGGCTGAGCGCGGTCGTGGCGACGAGGCGGTTGCGCAGTTCCACCGCCGTGAGCGAGTCGAAGCCAAGCTCCTTGAATGCCTGGCCGACATCGACGCGGTCCGGTGAGCTGTGTCCCAGTACGGCCGCGACATGGCCACCGATCAGACCGTGCAAGAAGCGCGGGCGCTCCCCCACCGGTATCCCTGCCCATCGACGTCCGAAGTCCGTCAGGGCGAAGCCGTCCGCGCTCTGCTCTCTGCCACCGGACAGCGCCTCGACGGCCTCGGGGAGTTCCGACAGCAGCGGACTCGGACGGGCCGCCGTGAACGCGGGGGCGAACCGGGACCAGTCCATGTCCGAGACCGTCAGGGTCGTGTCGTCGTCGTGCAAGGCGCGCTGAAGCGCCACAAGAGCCAGCTTCGGCTTCAAGGGCAGGACGCCCAACCGCCGCAGATGCGCGGTTTGTACAAGGTTGTCAACGGACATGCCCACCTCGGCCCAGGCACCCCATGCCACCGACAGGGCGGTCTGCCCGCGAGCCCGGCGGTGGGCCGCCAGGGCGTCCAGGGCGGCGTCGGCGGCGGCGCAACCGACCTGGCCGGCGCTTCCCCATGTCGCGGTGCCCGAGGAGAACAGCACGAAGGCGTCCAGTTCCAGGTCACGGGTCAACTCGTCCAGATGTGCGGCGCCGGTCACCTTGGCGCGCAGTTCGGCCGTGACATGGTCGGCTGTCACCGTGTCGAGGTCCGTCAGGGCCTGGCGTACGCCGGCGGCGTGGACGACCATGCGCAGTGTGTCCCGGACGGACTCCACCACCTCGGAGAGCGCGTCGCGGTCGGCGACGTCGCAGGCCACTACGGTGACCCGGGCACCCAGCCGTTCTAGATCGGCGCGGGACGTCCCGGCTCCCTCGGCGTCCGGGCCGCTTCTGCTGAGCAGCACCACGTGTTCAGCACCGCGCTCGACCGCCCAGCGTGCAACGAACGTTCCCAGACCGCCGGTTCCGCCGGTGATCAGCGTGGTTCCGCCGGTGCGCCAGGGCGCCGGGGTCGTACCGTCGAAGCCCGTGCCTCGTCCGTCCGGGCCGCCTGGTACGAAGGGGCCCGTCGATGCCCGGACCAGCCGGCGACCGAACACACCGTCGTCCCGTACCGCGACCTGGTCCTCGCCCCGTTCGCCGGCCAGCACCGACGTCAGCCGCCCCGCCGCCCGTTCGTCGAACATTTCGGGCAGGTCCACCAGGCCGCCCCACTGCGCGGGCCGTTCAAGCGCGGCCACTCGGCCGAGGCCCCACACGCCGCCCTGCCGGGGGCTGGTGAGCGGATCGCGGCGTCCCACGGACACCGCGCCCCGGGTCACCGCCCACATGGGGGCGGTGACCCCGGCGTCCGCGAGTGCCTGGACGAGGACGAGCTGCGACACCACCGGCTCGGACTCGCCTAGCGCCAGAAGGGACAGGACACCGGCGCAGGCGTGCTCGGACAGCCGCGCCGCCAGCGCGGCACGGTCGTCAGCGCCGTCGTGCACCATCGCCACGGTCCGAGGTCCCATGGCAGCCACTACGGCAGCCACCCACGGGTCCTCGTCCATGTCTGTCGGGACAACGACCAGCCACGGCTCGGACGGCACGCAGACCGGGGAGGCCGATATGTCCAGCCGCTGCCAGGACTCCCGGTAACGCCAGGCGTCCACAGCGCTGTTGTCACGGCTGCGTTCGCGCCACGACGACAGGGCGGGGACCATGGACGACACCATGCCCGTGTCCAGCTCCAGTGTGTTGGCGAGGGCGTCGATGTCCGCGCGCTCCACGGAGTCCCAGAACTCCGCGTCCGCTGTGGCCTGCTGGTCGGGGTCCGATCGCCGGCCCTCGTCGGTCCAATACCGCTGGTGCTGGAACGCGTACGTGGGCAGTTCGACCCGGCGAGCATCGAGATCACCGGCGAAGATCGACCGCCAGGAGACGGGCACGCCGTGGACGAACAGTTCGGCCAGCGAGGCCACCATCCGCCGCGAACCACCCTCACCCCGGCGCAAAGTGCCCACAACAACACCCTCGATGCCAGCGGACACGGCGGACGCGTCCAAGATCTCCTGGAGCGACGTGGTGAGTACAGGGTGCGGACTGACCTCGACAAACACCCGTCGACCATCCGCGATCAACGCCTGAACAGCCTCCTCGAAGCGGACCGTCTCGCGCAGATTACGCACCCAGTACGCCGCATCAGCCGCACCAACATCCAAAAGCCCTCCGGTAACAGAGGAGTACACCGGCACCGACTGTGCCTGCGGACGCACCGACGCCAACTCTTCCAAAAGCCGGTCCCTGATCTCCTCCACCTGCACCGAATGCGAGGCGTAATCCACCGCAATCATCCGGGCACGGACACCGTCCGCCTCACACTCCGCCACCAACTCCCGCAACGCCACCACATCACCCGACACCACCACCGACAACGGACCATT
>NZ_JACHJL010000050.1 GCF_014203645.1 Streptomyces zagrosensis
GAGGGCGATGTGTAGGGCGAACAGGCCGGCTTGGGCGTAGGTGGTGTGGTCAAGGAGATGGTCGGGTCCGCCGGTGAACACCACGTCCTTGAGGGGGTGCTCCAGGTGGGGGTCAAGGAGGTCACAGACGTGGTTGAAGGTCTCGGCGTAGGTGGGGAAGCGTTCGTACAACTCGTGTCCCATGCCGGGGCGTTGGCTGCCTTGGCCGCTGAAGAGGAACACCGTGTGCCCGGAGGTGGTGCCGACCGGTGCTTCGGGGTTGGTGACGTGGGGGTGGTTCTCCCCGCGGGCCAGTGCCTCTAGTCCGGTCAGCAACTCGTCCCGGTTGCCTCCTACGACCACGGCTCGGTGGTCGAACAGTGATCGTGACCTGAGCAGTGACCAGCCCACATCGACCGGCGACAACTCCGCATCTGCGGCGATCCGCGCGGCCAGCGCCTTCGCCTGCCCGCGCAACGCCTCGCCGTGACGGGCGGACAGCAGCCACGGCAGTGCGCCGCTGTCGTGAGGCGTGGGCGCGGCCGGTGCGGGTGCCTCGGGCGCCTGCTCCAAGATCAGGTGCGCGTTGGTGCCGCTGATGCCGAAGGAGGACACGGCCGCACGCCGTGGGTGCTCCTCCTGCGGCCACCCGGCCGGCTCGGTCAGCAACCGTATGTCGCCCGAGCTCCAGTCCACCTTGCTTGACGGCGCGTCGATGTGCAGCGACGCGGGCAGCAGCCCGTACCGCATGGCCTGCACCATCTTGATCACACTCGCCACACCGGCCGCGGCCTGGGTGTGGCCGATGTTGGACTTGATCGAACCAAGCAGCAGGGGCTGGCCTTCGGGCCGCTCCTGGCCGTACGTGGCGAGTAGTGCCTGCGCCTCGATCGGGTCACCCAACGTGGTCCCCGTACCGTGCGCCTCCACCACGTCCACCTCCGCGGCGGACAGCCGGGCGTTGGCCAGCGCCTGTCGGATCACCCGCTGCTGCGAGGGCCCGTTCGGCGCGGACAGGCCGTTGCTCGTACCGTCCTGATTGACGGCGGAGCCCCGTACCACCGCTAGCACCTGATGCCCGTTACGCCGCGCATCCGACAGCCGCTCCAGCAAAACGAGGCCGGAGCCCTCACCCCACACCATGCCGTCAGCGGCGTCGGCGAAGGGCTTGCACCGCGCGTCGGGGGCGATCCCGCGCTGCCGCGAGAACTCGATGAACGCGCCCGGTGTGGCCATCACCGTGACGCCGCCGGCCAGCGCCAGGCTGCACTCGCCCTGCCGTAGGGCCTGGGCCGCTAGGTGCATGGCCACCAGGGAGGAGGAGCAGGCCGTGTCCACCGTCACCGCCGGGCCCTCAAGCCCGAAGGAGTACGCGACGCGCCCCGAGACCACGCTGCCGATATTGCCCGTGGCGAGGTAGCCCTCCACATCGCTGGCCGTATCGCCGGTGAGGGCCAGATAGTCCTGCGAGGTGACCCCCGCGAAGACGCCCGTGTCGCTGCCCTGCAACGCCTCGCGGTCGAGCCCGGCGCTTTCGAAAGCTTCCCAGGCGGTTTCCAGGAGCAGTCGTTGCTGCGGGTCCATGGCCAGCGCCTCGCGCGGGCTGATCCCGAAGAACCCGGCATCGAACTGGGGCGCGTCGTGTACGAACCCGCCCTCACGCACATAGCTGGTGCCCTGGTGCTCCGGGTCCGGGTGAAAGAGCGCACCCAGGTCCCAGTTCCGGTCGGTGGGCATGTGGCTGATCGCATCCCGCTGCTCCACCACCAGCTCCCACAACTCCTGCGGGGTTCGCGCATCGCCCGGGTAGCGGCAGGCCATGCCGACGATCGCGATCGGCTCGTCCTGCGCCACGACCGTTACCGCAGGCGCGGCCACCAACGCCTGCCGGCCGGTGAGTTCGCCGCGCAGATACTTCGCGAGCGCGGTCGGCGTGGGGTGGTCGAAGATGAGCGCCGGGGCCAGATCGAGACCGGTGGAAGCCGCGAGCTGGTTGCGGAGCTCGACCGCCGTCAGCGAGTCGAAGCCCATCTCCTGGAACGGTTGGCCCGAGGGGATCGACTCGGGATGCGCATGTCCGAGGATGGCGGCGGCCAGCGACTGCACGTGCTGGATGAGAAGTTGCTGCTGCTCGCCTGGTGCCGTGTCGGCGAGTTGTTGTTGGAGGGCGTTGGTTGTGGTGGTGGTGTGGGGTTCGTGGGGTGTGGTGTTGGGGGTGAGGTCGGTGAGGAGGGGGCTGGGGCGTTGGGTGGTGAAGCTGGTGGGGAATGTGTGCCAGTCGATGTCGGCGATGGTGAGGGTGGTGTCGCCCTGGCTCAGTGCGTGGTGCAGGGACTTGACGGCCAGCTCCGGACTGAGCGGCGCCATGCCGCGCCGGCTGTAGAAGTCCGCGGCGGTCTCGTCCGCCGCCATGCCCGCATCGCTCCATGGCCCCCAGGCGAGGCTGGTGGCGGGGAGGCCGAGTGCGTGGCGGTGTTCGGCGAGTGCATCGAGGTAGGTGTTGGCGGCGGCGTACGCGCCTTGGTGGCTGCCGCCCCAGGCTGCGGCGCCGGAGGAGAAGAGGACGAACGCGCTGAGGTCCAGGTCTTTTGTGAGCTCGTGCAGATGGGCCGCGGCGAGCGCCTTCGGCCGCAATACGTGCTGGAGCCGGTCCGGCTGAAGGTCGGCGATGTACTCGGTGTCCGTCGTTCCCGCGGCGTGGATGACTGTGGTCAGTGGTTGCTCGGCGGGGATGGTGTCGATGAGTGCGCGGAGTTGTTCGTGGTCGGAGACGTCGCACGCGGTGATGGTGACCGTGGTTCCGAGTGCGGTCAGTTCTTCGGTGAGTTGGGTGGCGCCGGGTGCGTTGGGTCCGGTGCGGCTGGTGAGGAGGAGTTGGGGGGCGCCGTGTGTGGCGAGCCAGCGGGCGATGTGGGTGCCGAGTGCTCCGGTGCCGCCGGTGATGAGGGTGGTGCCGGTGGGTTTCCAGGGGGTGGTGGTGGGTGTGCTGGGTGCGTGGTGCAGGCGGCGGGCGAGGAGGCCGGCGCGGATGGCGACCTGGTCCTCGGGTTGCCCAGGCACCAGGAGTGCGGCAAGGCGGCCGGCCGTGTGGTGGTCGATGGTCGTGGGCAAGTCGATGAGCCCGCCCCAGCGGTCGGGGTGCTCCAGGGCCGCAACCCGACCAAGCCCCCACACCTCCGCCTGCCGTGGATGCGGCACCGTATCCGCCGCGCCAGTGGCCACGGCGCCCTGGGTCAGGCACCACAGCGGCGCCTGCACCTCCGCATCGCCGAGGGCTTGCAGGAGGGCGGTCGTGGCGGCCAGTCCAGCCGGCACGGCGGCGTAGTACGGATGAGGCTCCTCGGCCAACGCCAACAAGCTGACCACTCCGGACAACGCGCTGCCGCTGGCCAACTCGGCTACCTCATCCGTCAGCTCACCGCGCTCGATGTACTGCACATCCACGACATGCCGAACCGTGGTGGCCCCGTACCCCGTCAACGCCTGGGCTGCGGTCTGCGCGGCGGGGTGGTCCTCGAACCCCGCAGGCAGTACCAACAGCCACGCCCCACTCAACGCCGCTGCGGCCGGGTCCGCGAGCCGCTTCCAGACGACCCGGTGCCGCCAGGCGTCGATGACCGACTGCTCGCGGTGCTGGCGTCGCCAGGCCGATAGCGCCGGCAGGACGGCACCGAGCATCGGCTGCTGATCATCGGGCGAGTCCAGCGTCCTGGCCAAGGCCTTCACATCACCGCGCTCCACCGCGTCCCACAACTCAGCCTCAGCAGCGTCATGGCCACTACCACCACCGTCACCGACCGCCGGCGTGGCCGGAGCCAGCCAAAACCGCTGGTGCTGGAACGCATAGGTAGGCAGCTCCACCACTCGCGGCGCCGGGCTGGTCGGGAACCAGCCTGACCAATCCACCCGTACGCCATGGGCGTGCGACCTCGCCAGCGCCAGCCCGAACGCGTGCACCTCGGGCTGCTTTCGAGTCAGCGTGGCCACCATCAGGGGCGTGGGTGGGGGGCTGGCGTCTTCTGTGGTGGGTGGGGTGGTGGTGTGGTGGTGGAGGGTGTGTTGGGTTGCGGTGGTGAGGGTGGGGTCGGGTCCGAGTTCGAGGTAGGTGTGGGTGGTGGGGATGGTGTGGGTGATGGCGGGGTGGAAGTGGACGGGTTGGCGGATGTGTTGGGCCCAGTAGGTGGGGGTGGTGATCTCTTCCGGATCGGCGGGGAGTCCGGTGAGATTGCTGATCAGGGGGATGGTGGGTTCATGGAAGGTCAGCCCGGTGATGGCTTGGGTGAAGGGTTCCAGGATGGGGTCCATCAGCGGTGAGTGGAAGGCGTGGCTGACGGTGAGCGCCTTGGCCTTGTGGCCCTTGTCGGCCCAGGTGGTGCGGAGTTGTTCAACGAGGTCGATAGGGCCCGAGATGACGGTGTTGCCGGGGGTGTTGAGTGCGGCGATCGTCACCTGGCCGTCGAGCGCTGCCAGGTCGTCGGCGAGCTCTTCGGGGGTGGCGGCGATGGTGGCCATGGTGCCGCCGGTGGGGAGGTTGCCCATGAGGGTGGCGCGTTGGGCGACGAGGTGGCAGGCGTCGGGGAGGTCGAAGACCCCGGCGATATGGGCTGCGGCGACCTCGCCGATCGAGTGCCCGATCACGGCGTCGGGTCGTACGCCCAAGGTTTCCAGCAGTTTGGCGAGGGCGATGTGTAGGGCGAACAGGCCGGCTTGGGCGTAGGTGGTGTGGTCAAGGAGGTGGTCGGGTCCGCCGGTGAACACCACGTCCTTGAGGGGGTGCTCCAGGTGGGGGTCAAGGAGGTCACAGACGTGGTCGAAGGTCTCGGCGTAGGTGGGGAAGCGTTCGTACAACTCGCGGCCCATGCCGGGGCGTTGGCTGCCTTGGCCGCTGAAGAGGAACACCGTGTGCCCGGAGGTGGTGCCGACCGGTGCTTCGGGATTGGTGACGCCAGGATGGTTCTCCCCGCGGGCTAGGGCCTCTAGTCCGGTCAGCAACTCGTCCCGGTTGCCTCCTACGACCACGGCTCGGTGGTCGAACAGTGATCGTGACCTGAGCAGCGACCAGCCCACATCGACCGGCGACAACTCCGTATCCGAGGCGACCCGCGCGGCCAGCGCCTTCGCCTGCCCGCGCAACGCCTCAGCACTACGGGCCGACAGCAGCCACGGCTCCACCCGGCTCGGCGGCGTGCCGGCTGCCGAAACCGGCTCGGCCCCGTCCACCGGGCTGGGCACGCCTACCGGCTCGGGCGCCTGCTCCAAAATCACATGGGCGTTGGTGCCGCTGATGCCGAAGGAGGACACGGCTGCCCGACGTGGACGCTCACTCTGCGGCCACTCGGCCCGTTCGGTCAGCAGCCGTACCTCGCCCGCCTCCCAATCGACGTGCGGCGTCGGCGCGTCGATGTGCAGCGACGCGGGCAGCAGCCCGTACCGCATGGCCTGCACCATCTTGATCACACCGGCAACGCCGGACGCGGCCTGGGTGTGGCCGATGTTGGACTTGATCGAGCCGAGTAGCAGGGGCTGGCCTTCGGGTCGCTCCTGGCCGTACGTGGCGAGCAGTGCCTGCGCCTCGATCGGGTCACCCAACGTGGTCCCCGTACCGTGCGCCTCCACCGCATCCACCTCGGCCGGTGCAACCCGGGCATTGGCCAGCGCCTGGCCGATGACGCGCTGCTGAGCGGGGCCGTTGGGCGCGGTTAAACCGTTGCTCGTGCCGTCCTGGTTGATCGCCGAGCCCCGCATCACGGCAAGAATCCGGTGGCCGTTACGCCGGGCCTCCGACAGCCGCTCCAGGAGAACGAGCCCCGCGCCCTCGCCCCAGCCGGTGCCGTCCGCCGCCGCCGCGAACGGCTTGCAGCGGCCGTCTGCGGCCAGCCCGCGCTGGCGCGAGAACTCCACAAAGGTCGTCGGTGTGGCCATCACCGTGACGCCGCCGGCCAGCGCCAGGCTGCACTCGCCCTGCCGTAGGGCCTGGGCCGCTAGGTGCATGGCCACCAGGGAGGAGGAGCAGGCCGTGTCCACCGTCACCGCCGGGCCCTCTAGCCCGAAGGAGTACGCAAGCCGACCGGACATCACACTCGGTGTGGCGCCCGCCAGCAAATAGCCCTCGACCTCCTGCGCGGAAGCGGTGCCCGTGGCGCCGTAGCCCTGGAACGTACCGCCGGCGAAGACGCCCGTGTCGCTGCCGTGCAGCGTCTCGCGGTCGAGCCCGGCGCTTTCGAAGGTCTCCCAGGCGGTTTCCAGGAGCAGTCGTTGCTGCGGGTCCATGGCCAGCGCCTCGCGCGGGCTGATCCCGAAGAATCCGGCATCGAACTGCGCGGCGTCGTAAAGGAACCCACCCTCGCGCGCATAGCTGGTGCCCAGATGCTCGGGGTCGGGGTTGAACAGGTTGTCCAGGTCCCAGTGCCGGTCGGTGGGCATGTCCGCGATGGCGTCCCGGCCATCGGCGACCAACCTCCACAGGTCCTCAGGAGAACGCACCCCGCCGGGATAGCGGCAGGCCATGCCGACGATGGCGATGGGCTCATCGCTACCGACCGCGCTCGCCGTGTGCGCGGCGGCCGGTGTGCGCTGCCCGGTGAGCTGGCCGCGTAGATAGGTGGCGACGGCATGCGGAGTGGGATGGTCAAAGACCAGCGTCGGCGGAATGTTGATGCCGGTGCTGCTGGTGAGTTGATTACGCAGCTCGACCGCGGTGATCGAGTCGAAGCCGAGTTCTTGGAAGGGCTGCGTGGGGGAGACGGCGTCCAGGTTCGCGTGTCCGAGGATGCTTGCGGCGTGCTGCTGTACGTGCGCGAGCAGCGTCTGCTGCTGCTCGGCGGGGGTGCCGTCTGCGAGCTGCCGCCGCAGCGGGCTGGTGGCCGATGCATCCGCGGCACCGGTCTCCGGCCGCGCCACGGGGCGGACCTCGCTCAGCAGCGGGCTCGGCCGCTGCCCCGTGAAACCGGTGGCGAACTTCTCCCAGTCCACCTCCGCAACCGTGACGGTCGTGTCGCCGCGCTCCAAAGCCGCCTGGAGCGACGCGATGCCGAGGTCGGGGCCGAGCGGCGACAGGCCACGCCGCTTGAGGTAAGCGATCCCGGCGTCGTCGGCGGCCATGCCGGACCCGCCCCACGGGCCCCAGGCCAGGCTGGTGGCGGCCAGGCCATGGGCGCGACGGTGTTCAGCGAGCGCGTCGAGATAGGTGTTGGCGGCGGCGTACGCGGCTTGCCGGCCACTGCCCCAGGTGGCGGCGTTCGATGAGAACAACACGAACGCGCTGAGGCCCGAGTCCTTCGTCAACTCGTGCAGATGCGTAGCGGCAAGCGCCTTGGACCGGAGGGTCAGGTGGAGATCCTCCAGGCTCAGTTCCGCGAGCGTGTCCACCTTGAGGATGCCCGCCGTGTGCACGACCGCGGTCAGCGGCTGATCGGCCGGCACGTCATCGAGGAGATGCTGAAGCTGCGTACGGTCGGAGACGTCGCACGAGGTGATGCTGACCGCCGCGCCAAGGGCCGTCAACTCGGCGGCGAGTTCGGTGGCGCCCGGCACATCGGGGCCGCTGCGACTGGCGAGAAGCAGCCGCGGGGCGCCGTTCGCGGCGAGCCAGCGGGCCACCTGGGCACCCAGACCGCCGGTGCCGCCGGTGATCAGCGTGGTGCCGGTCGGCAGCCACGGGCTACTGCTGGACGCGGTCGGCGCCTGCCGTAGGCGGCGGGCGAACAGACCGCTGCGGATCGCCGCCTGATCTTCTGGCTGGCCCGGGCCGAGCAGCGCGGCGAGCTGGTCAGCGGTGTGGTGGTCGATGGTGGTGGGCAGGTCGATGAGCCCACCCCAGCGCTGCGGGTGCTCAAGCGCCGCCACCCGGCCCAGGCCCCAGATCTGTGCCTGCAACGGGCTCGGCAACGGATCGGCCGTGGTGGTGGCCACGGCGCCCTGGGTCAGGCACCACAGTGGCGCCTGCACCTCCGCATCGCCGAGCGCCTGCACCAGGGCGACCGTCGCCGCGAGCCCGGCCGGCACCGCGGCGTACTCCGGGTGCGGCTCCTCGGCAAGGGCCAACAGGCTGACGACCCCGGCCAGCGAGGCGTCCGCGATACGCGCCCTGATGGCATCCCCGAGTTCGCCGCGCTCCGTGCGCTGCGTGTCCACCACCTGATCGACGACGGTGGCACCGTGCCCCGTCAACGCCTGAGCTGCGGTCTGCGCGGCCGGGTGGTCCGCGAACCCGGCGGGCAGCACCAGCAGCCAGGACCCGGTCAGCGCCGCCCCGGCGGTGGCCGCGTCGGCAAGCCGCTGCCAGGCGACCTGGTAACGCCAGGACTCCAGCACGGACTGCGTACGGTGCTGTCGCCGCCAGGCGGAGAGCACCGGCAGCGCGGGCAGCAACGCGTCAAAGCCCGGGCTGTCCTGCTCCAGCTTCAACGCGCTGGACAGCGCGGCAACATCGAGTTCCTCGATGGCGTGCCAGAGCTGGCTCTCCGCGGCGTCCAGTGCCCCGGCACCGTTTGCGTACCGCGGCGCCGGCGCGTCCAGCCAAAAGCGCTGATGCTGGAACGCGTACGTCGGCAGACCCACCACCCGCGGCGTTGGCTCCGCGGGAAACCATCCCACCCAGTCCACCACCGTGCCCGAGGTGTGCAACCGGGCCAGGCAGCGGCTGAACGCCTGGACATCGGGCTGCTTACGCGACAGGGCAGCGACCACCACCGGCGCGGGCCGCTCCTGCGCCGCAACAACCTCCACGGACTCCACGTCATCGGTCGCCGCACCCTGCGCCGCCTCTGTGGTGGGTGGGGTGGTGGTGTGGTGGTGGAGGGTGTGTTGGGTTGCGGTGGTGAGGGTGGGGTCGGGGCCGAGTTCGAGGTAGGTGTGGGTGGTGGGGATGGTGTGGGTGATGG
>NZ_JACHJL010000051.1 GCF_014203645.1 Streptomyces zagrosensis
GGCGGAGAGCCTGGTGGCTCTACCGTTGGCCTGGCGGCCAACTACGGGCCTGACGGCCCGTAAGGTGACACACAGGCATGCCTGGCGGCATGCCTGTGTGTTGTCTGGGTTGGCCCTGACGGGCCAACCGGAACAGACAGGGCGGGGCCTGGCGGCCCCGCTGTCGTATGTTTCGGGCTTCATGCCTGGCGGCATGACGGTGGGGTTCGGGGTGGTTGGGGTTCCCTGCCCTGCCGGGCAGGGGTTGGTGGTGTGTCGGCGCCTGCAGCACCGTGATGTCGTAAGGGTTTGTTGGACAGTTATCCGGTTCCCCTCCCCCCTTGCTGTGCCGGGGACTGTGGGGCCTTGGCCCTGACGGGCCAACAGAACAGGGTGAGGCGGGGCCTAATGGCCCGGGTGGCATGCCTGCCAGGATGTCCGGTTTCTTGTGGTGCCCCGCTGTCGTGGGGCCCATCTTTGTTGGTTTTCGGGGGCGTTGTCAGACCGGGCGTGTAGGTTCCCGGAGTTGTTGGCCCGTCTGAAATGGCCCCGAATACCACTGGTGGGGCGTAGAGGGGTGATGAGCTGTGCCTGTCAGTCAACATGTTGCCGCTCGGAGGATCATTACCGCTGCTCTGCGGGCCGGTGCGGCGTGGATCAACCAGGTTGAGGAGCCTCGTGCGTGGCGGGAGTTGTCGCGTATGCATGGGGTGCTCTTGTTGAGTCTGCCGGTGGGAGCCGGTCCTTCGACGCATGCCGAGATGATCGACTTGCTGCCGGTGCGTCTGCGGGAGTGGGTGCCTTTGGCCTGGGACGAACTGCCTTTGTCGATGGGGGATTTGGTTGTCCTGACGGACAACGGTGAGCTGACCGAGGAGGCCTTCGAGGCGGGGATGAACTATCTGGAGGCCCTGTACAGGGACGACGGATACTTCGATCTCGGTGGGACGTGGCTTCCGGCATGAGTTCGGCAGACGGCCGAGCAGACGGAGCGGGCTGCCTTTCGGCACATCCGCTCCGGCGGGCAGGCCGGCTATGTGGCGGCGCGGACCATGCTGACCGAGGTGCCGTACGGCACGGAGCGGGCGTTGGTCGAGGAGTACTCGCGGCGTGGCGCGGCGCGGATGGACGCGTATCGGCCTGTTCCCTCGGACCGGGTGTAGGTGGGGGCGTCGTCGTGGTTGTGGCCGTGTCCGCAGTGCCGGTATCCGATGGTGCTGCGGGGGGGGGACAGTTGCGGTGTGAGTATCCGCCGCATCAGAGCCGGTTCGGTCTTGTCGCGGGCAGTGGCAAGCGGGGTGGGCCACCTGCACTGACCGGTGGGCGGGGCCGGTTGGCGACGGCTGCGGAGCCGGCGGAGGGCGTGTTGTGCCTGGACTGGGGGGGTGTGGCGGTACATCACCTGCCCCGGGCTGAGTGAGGTGGGCTTGATGCAGTGGCTGGAGAAGCAGGAGGGGGTGCGGGTCGAGCGCTGGGAGAACCTCGACGAGTGGGATATCGGCGTCTACCTGGCGGACGGGCATCGCTGGCGGGTGGACGTCAAAGACCACCAGGACGCGCAGACGATCATCGACCGGCCACCTGCCGGGGAGGCGGTGATCGTCCCCAACTATCGGCGCAGCCAGGTCAATCAGCTGCAGGCCGGGCTCGATGCACTGCGGACTGCTGACGGGCAGCGCTACAGCGTGTTCACGGTCAGCCGTTTCAAGACGGCTGTGGCCCGGCGGGTGAAGGGGATGGACACATGACGTCGCCGAAGAACGTCAAGTACTCCGTCGGCGTGCCGCTGACCTGCGGGCGGCGATCCTGCTGGCCGCGCGGGTGTTCCCCAACCGGGCGCCTGAGGAGCAGGAGGAGCAGGTGTTGATCCTTCCCGTCGGCAACGAGGAAGCCCTCATCGATGCCTTGCTGGACGCGCTCGAGGGCAACGCGGCCAAGGGGCAGTTGCTGCCCAAGCCTGCGCCGCCCGGCTCCTACGTCAACGACCTGCGGATCCGGGACCCGCTCAGCCCCTCCGGCCGGGTGGTGGACGTCTTCTACGACCTCGACTACCAAGGGTCCCCTGCTCCCAGCGTGGTGCAGGAGCTGGGCGCCGCCCCGGTTGCGGACGAGGTGGTGATCCCCTTCGCCGAGCTGGACGAGATCGCGGGTCGGCTCGATGAGCTGCGCGGGCAGGACTACCGGCGCAAGGCGGTCGCGGACATCAGGCGGCATGCCCGCGGCAGCGACGGCACGGACGTGGGCGAGCTCCTGCGCGTCCAGGCCGGGCCGCTACGGGTCTTCCACGCACCCACCGGTATGGGCAAGAACGTCCTGAGTGAACTCGTCGCAGTGTGGTGCGTCAAGCGGGGCCGGGTGATCTCGCTGGTCGTTCCGCAGAGCGCACAGGTCCTGGCCACGGTGTACCGGCTGCGGCAGGACCTGGCCGACCTGGAGATCTCCGCACAGGTCACGCCGGTCGTCTCCCCCGCCTCCATACAGGAGCTGGCCGAGCAGACGGCCGGCAACCCGCACGACGATGCGGCCTTCAGAACCTGGGTGTACCGGGAGATGTCCTACAGCTGCTCCCTGACCGGGCACGCCACCACCTCCTCCGAAGCGGTGGATGCCTGGACGCCGGGCCAGGAGCCGTGCGACCAGCTCAAGCCCAACGGGCCAAAAGCAGACAAGGCCATGGCCTGCCCGTGGCGCGGCGGATGCGGAAAGTTCCGCCACCACCGGGCCGCGGCGTCGGCGGACATCCTCGTCACGAACCAGGCGAACTTCCTCACCGGGCACATCCACGTGCCGGTGACGGGCCGTCCTGCCCCGGGACGGCGCATGACCACCAAGCAGCTCCTGCTGCACCGCAGCCATCTCGTGATCATCGACGAGGCCGACGTGATGCAGGCACAGGCCTTCGAGCAGGCGGCCCGTCAGGTGCTGCTGGCCCAGGATGGTGCGGAGCACACCCCGGTACGGGATCTCGACAGCCAGTTCCGGCGGCACTGCCACCGGCTGCCGATGAGTCTCGAGCAGTATCTGCGGCCGCTGATCAACCACCTGGTGTGGCTGGCCGAGAACTACGTGTCCCACCTCGTCGGCGGGGTCATCCATCCCGACCGGGAGCGGCGCAGCATGGTGGTGCCGCGTCGCTGGGACGGGATGTTCGCCTCCCGGATCTTCAAGCTGGAGGCCGGGGAACGGCCCGCTGAACAGCAAATGCGGGCGGTCAACCAGCTCTACAAGCGGGAGGGGCCGCTGGAGTTGACCGACGAGGTCAAGGGGCTGGCGGAGCTGAGGGAACTGCTGTCCTCGGTCACGGACCTGGCCGGCGGGCTGGACCGGCTCACTCATGTCACCTTGAAACGCATCGGAGAAGCGTTCTCGGCGATCACCGGTGAGAAGGACGAGAAGCGGCTGCACTCCCTGGCGCTGCTGGAGGCCCGGCGGGCGTATCTGGAGGAGATGCGCAGCATTCTGCACCGCATCGTCGGGGTCGCGGCGCCGTTGCAGGGGGCGGGGATCTTCGCCGGCAACGGCCTGGTGGACGCGCTGGCCTCGCACGTGCCGTGGCGTGCTGCCCCCTACGGCCCTTTGGGGCGTGCGCTGTTCGCGTTCTCCGAGACGTTCGACCCGGCCGACCGGCACCAGACGGCGCTGCGGCTGAAGTCTGTCGGGGATCCGCACGCCCACCTGGCCTACCTGGGCGAGGTGACCGCGCTCGCCCATACCGGCACCCGCCGGGCGGTGATCGGGATGTCCGCAACCGCGTTCATGCCGTACGCGCCGCGTCATCACCTCCTGCCGGAGCCGACCTGGTACGTACCGGACGACGTCAACGGAAGCCTCACCGTCGAGCTGCAGGCCGGCCAGGACGACGGGGCGGGCACCGTGGTGTCGGGCACCGAGGGAGCAAGCCGGGAACGCGCCTATACGGCCATGGGGCGCAGCGTCGGTCAGGGTCTTCCTGCGCAGCTCGACGCGGTGGCCGCCGATGCGGCGACCGCCACCGGGCGTAGCGCTGCTCGCGCCGACCGCCTACAACGCCGGTCCCGCGCTCGCCCGCGGCATGGTCGATGCAGGTTGCGGGATCGGAGATCTGTGTGGCGGTGCGGCCGCAGGACATGGCCTCGCTGGAGCGGATGCCGCCGGGCTGGGTGCCCATCCCTAGCAACCGACTCGAGCAGGTCCCTCACGCCGTGGGCCATGGCCGGTGCCGGTATCTGATCGCCCCCATGGCACGGGTGGAGCGCGGCCTGAACATCGTCGACCGTGACGGGTGGTCTCTGCTGCATGTGGCCTGCCTGGTCAACCGGCCCGTCCCGGTGATGGAAGACCCGCCGGTGCTGCTGTCCCTGGTCAACTCGCTCGCCTACCGTCGGCGGCGGCCGGGCCCCAATCCCGCGGCGGAGTTGGAGCGGTTGCGGATCGCGGCGGGCCAGATCTTCGACGGCATCCGCAGCGGCCAGGGCTACTTCAAGACCTCGGGTGAGGAGGTCAAGCTTGCCGTCGTCGCGGAGATCTTGACCCGGCTGATCCAGCTGGGCGGGCGTACGCGCCGCGGCGGGGATCACGGGCGGCTGCGGCTGCTGGACGCCGCCTTCACCCAGACCGCCGCGTACTCCACTCTGCCCGCCCTTCTTCAGCAGTTGCGCGGGAAATGGCAGGACGAGGATCACATGCCGCTGATCGACGCCGTCTATGGCACCACCATGACCGACGCTCTGCTGGGGCTGGCGGAGCACTCCCCCACCGGGTACGAGGAACAGGAGATGGGCGAATGGTGAGTGACGACCGCAGGCGGCTGTTCACCATGTCCTTCCCGCTGGATGACCGGCTGCTGGGCACGGTGCACGTCTATCCGCAGGACGAAGCGTTCGCTCCGGCCTGGCGGCGGCTGCCCCGGCCGCGGGGCAAGGACGCCGTGCAGCCGATCGCGTCCCTGCAGACGGCGGCGCGTGCCGTGACCGGTGAGCGGCTGGTGTTCACCAACCCCGGCCGGCCCGCCAGGACCGGCCGATGGGCGGGGCGGAGCGTGATCGTCACGCCCGGGCCCTTGGACGGAGCTGTGGTGCGCACCCTGATGCGGGAGTGGGAGACGCGGCTGGACGGGCATGACGGCCGCGACACCCTCGCCGCCCTGCTGCAGTTGTCCGACGACGGGCCCCAGCCGCTCAGTTCGCTGCTGCACCGCGACACCATGGGGCGGATCGCCGGTCCCCGCTGGGCGTTTCGGGTGGCCGGGTGGCGGCTGGCGAGCGTGCTGGCTGCCCAGCCTTTCCCCCTCGACGAGACCCTGCCCGCGCTGCGGTTCCACCTCGATAGTGAGGGCGACCTGCTGGCGTGGTAGGCCCCGCTGGTCCACGAAAGGACGTGGATCGACGAGGAGAGCGGCAAACGCCGGCGCATCGCCGGCTACGCCATGGAACGCATCCACATCGAGGTCGAACCCGCCCTTGGCGGAAAGACTCTGCTCGCGCATCTGTCGGCGCGGATCTCGCGCGTCGCCACCCATTACAAAGGCATCCGCAACGTCCTGCTGCGCCATCCCGTCAACTCGGACATCATCCTCAAGGCCCCGATCACAAGCCGGTGGGAGAAGGGTCCGGACGGGTTCATGCAGCCCAAGGAGGTCCGCTACCGCGGGGCGACGGCACAGATCGTCGAGGCCTGCGGCGTCGGCCGCCTGCCCCAGCCGCCCCTGACGGGACTGGACGAACTCGGGGGGTGCGCGGGGTGCACCGCACGGGCAAGCACCCGATCGACAAGGGCGCCGGTGCGATGTTTCACGCCCGGCTCGAGGAACACGCCGGGCACGTCCTTGGCCAGGAGCCCGTCGTCTACTCCGGAACATCCATCAAGGTCAGCTAGCCGGGCGGGGGTCTGCCGCCCTACGTACCGGCCGGCAAGATGGCCGACGCCATGGCAGGCGCCCGCCTCGATACGGTGTGCACCGTCGTGCTGTACGAATCGGCCGACTGGCGCACGCGGGTGATGGGGCAGCTTGCCCGCGACTACGCACGGCCCGAACTGGCCGGTCTGCCCGACGAGCAGCCGGTGGTCCTGGCGCCCGGGTACGAGCTCGTGGCGGTGCGGCTGCCCGAGCTCGTCCGCCACGGCAGCCACGACCGCAGCCTGATTGTGAACACTTTGCCCTGGTTCAAGTCCGGTGCCGACGGATGCCAAGCACGCGCTCAAAGGGCTCTTCGCCGAGCGTGGCATCCCCTCGCAGTTCATCACCATGGACTCCGATCCCGGCGATCCCTACCGGCTGAACACGCCCGAAAAGGTCACGCGCTCCAGGGCCCTCAAGGCGGGTCTGCCGGAGCCGGACGTCGCTTACAAGGACGACCATGCGGTGCAGATCGCGCTCGGCAGTCTGCACTCCGACTCCGGCATCATCGACAACCGCCTGGCAGCCACCGCCTTCCACCGCAATGCGAAGGACACGGCTTTGGACCGAGAGGCCGTGGCGGTGGGTCTGTGGACCCGCTATCACCGCTTCGACGAACGTCCCGGCCGTCCCCGCAAACTGGCCGTGCTGGCCATCACGCTCGTCGCCATGCGGATCCCGCTCGGCGCGGACACGTACTGGCCCACGCTCATGTACGGCGACCAGGGCTGGTGCCCGCTGGCCCAGGCACGGGCCCTGCACCATGCCGGTCCCATCGGCAAAAGAGGGCATCACCTGCGGGAGGACCATGGGGGGGCCCGGACAACGTGCGCACCTATGTGGACCGGGCGCTGGCCGCGCTCGGTGACCGGTTTCCGATCATCGTCTTCGCCGAGGAGCGTGAGCGGATCTGGCCCGGGCTGTGCAACCACCGGCTTGGCGATGGCCATGTTCCCGGGCAGAGCCTGATCGGCGCAGGGGTGGGATGTGGCGGTCGTGAGGGTCGGCAACGGGCAGGGCACGCCGCAGCTGTCACGGCGTACCGGCTGCGGGGGGGCAAGCTGCCGGCCAACCCGCTGCAGCCGGTCATGCCGGAGAAGATCCTCTACCGTTACGACTACGGGGACGCGGTGTCCTGGCTGTTTTCGGGGCAGTCCCGCCAGCACGCAGGCGGCCAGCGCACCGGCACCCAGTACGCGGGCCGCACCCTGCCCGGCGGGCAACTGGCCCAGATGGGCGCTCTTTTTCACGCCATGACCCGCACCGAATACGTCATCGCCCGCTGCGGCAGTTGGCGTGAGGGGCAGCTGGCAGGTCTTGCCGCGCGGGTCTCGGAGCAGGCCGCCATGTGGGACGGGCGCACCAATCTGCCCGCGCCGCTGCACCTGGCGAAGAGCGCTGATGAAAAGCATCCCGGCTTCGTCGACCAGGAAGGGCTGAGCGAGTAGGTGCGGTGACGGCGGGCACGGCGGCTTCCGGACTCGGTGTCGGTGCAGCCGATGGGGTGCTGGCTGCTGCCGTGCCCCGCCTGGCCCTTGGCGGGGCGGGTGCACCGTGCCGCTCCCCTCATCTGTCACGATCCGAACAGGCCGTCCATCTGGAGGGTGGGGTTGGTTACTTGGAGTACGTCTGTTTCCAGCGTGCTCGGTGGCGGGCTTCTCCCTGTCCGCGTCCGTTGACTTCAGCCAGGGACAGCAACGGTGTCCCGTTGTTCCACAGACCGAAGAAGTCGCGGTGCAGGGTGAGGATGTGGTGCTTGACCGCGAACGCATCGGCTTGGGGGCTGAAGCGTGTGGTGGCGACGAAGATGGCCACATCCGCAGCGAAATGCACCTTTGCTCCCAGTAGATCGCGCACTTCGCGACTGGCGATCGTCCGGTGGGGTGCGTACCGCTTGCATTGGATCACCATGGTCCGGCCGTCGGGCAGGCGGCCGAGCACATCGGCTCCGTTGTCCCCGGTTGAGGTTCCCCCGAGATGCGGAAGATGGTGACAGAGGGTCAGATGGTTCTCATGAGAGGAACATCGACCATGGTTGCCCCAGGAAATATTCGCTGGAGTTGCGTGAGCGTGCGGTGCGGATGTATCGCGCCTCGGATCCGAAGCCGCAGATCAAGAAGCTGGCCGTCGACCTCGGCGTGCATCC
>NZ_JACHJL010000052.1 GCF_014203645.1 Streptomyces zagrosensis
TGCCACAGCACCTTCGGCGCGCTGGGGGGAAGGAACCGGGCCACCGCGACCTCGGTCCGCAGCTCGCCGATCCGCTCGTGCGCCACCGGCAGCCCTTTCTGGAACACCATCCCTGAGCGCGTCGTCGGCCAGGCCCAACAGGCGAGCGCCGAGCTGGTGCTGTTCTCCACCTCAACGCGCGGGCAGTCCGCACCGACCCGGGCCGCGATCACGGCCCGGGTCGCAGCGGGCAGCTCGTCGAACGTCAACCGCTCCACATACACGGACCGTCAGCTCCCCGGCTTGGGCTGCTCGGGGTTGCTCGGCGGGAAGGGGGGATTCTTGTCCGGCCTGGTCGGCGGCCCGGTGGAGGGGCCGCCGGGTGGCGGCTTGGACGTCGGCCCGGGAGACGGGCGCCTGAGCTCGGGGAACGTCGCCGTCATGCCGGAAAAGTACCGCTGGCTTCATCGCTCCGCCGGGGCGTTGCCGGGATTGGCCGGATCATGGCGGGACAGCGTGGGCCATTGCGCCCCGGGTCCGCATCTCGGTGCCCAAGGACTTCCACCTGGCCCTGCTGGTCTGGCTCCACGACGCTCGGAAGCGCGGGCGGAGGACAGCGAGGAGGGCCTGCGCGGCGGAACTGGCCGAACATGTGTCAGAGAATACTCCACTGCAAATCAGAGTCACCTTCGATTAGTCCTTGCACGCGTCGCATCACCTCTGACGAGCTACCGGGTGTGTGTGATGTCTTGCGGGCGTTCGTGGTGATCATGCGGAGTTCCCGGATATCGCGTAGTACGCGATATCCGGCCCAGTTCGTGATGTCGCGGCCGTATGCGTCGGCGAATGCCCGGTAATGTATTTTCCCGTATCCGAACCTGCGGCAGTGCACCTCGACAGTGACGAGGTCCCATTCCGGTTGGCCATACGCGACGGTGTCCCAGTCGCACAGCACAGCTCGCCCGTCGGCGCTGTGGAGGGCGTTGCGGTGTTGCGGGTCTCCTTGGATCGTCGTTGCGGGGAGATCGAAGCGGACCTTTCCCAACTCTTCATCGAGTCTCTTAGCCCGGTCTGACAGGTACTCGCGTGCTTCGGATGTAAGCGAGGTTGCTGCGTCCAGCGACTTCCGGATAGCACGGATGTTGTCGTGTACGGGTAGATCGATGGGGGCCTTTGGCAGATTGTGTAGTACGCGCAGTGGCTTCGCGAGCTGTTCGGCCGTGACCGGGTACGAAGGTTGAGGCAGGTACGTCCAAAACGTCGTGGTGTGGCGGTCGATGATGACGGGTTGCTTTACCGGGTGGAGCGGCGCGGTGGGAAAGTCGCGGCTCATGAGCCATTCGACGAATTGGACGGTGCGGGCAACGTTTGAGGGGGGCGTGCCCCGGCGGGCGATCTTGACGACGACTGGTGCCTCGGCCAAGGCGATTACGGCGTTGGTGTGGCCGCGAAGAAGCCGGGCGTCAGTGCTGTTGAGTCCGACGGCAGTGCAGGCGCGGTGGAGCACCTCGTGCAGCTCGGTTGCTTCGTACCCGCCATGGGTCGGCGCTGGGGCAGTCATGCCCCAAGGCTGGCCGACTCCCGCACGGGTTGTCACTTCTGCCCGGGTGGCAGGGCGAGGATCTCGTTCAGTTCTTTGGCTGCCCTGGTCGTCCGTATGGCAGGTGGCAGGGCTGTGATCACTTCTCTGGCCCGTTGTTCGACGATCGTCGTGCGGTGGTCGGGCGCGACTTGCAGGTAGGCGCTGCCGGCGAGCTGGCACGCTTCGGCGGTGCTGTGGTCACGGGCGAGACCGATCGCGGTCTCCAGGCGTAACAGGGTGGGGTCGATTCCTGTTCGCGCTGGGTACTGGGAGAGGGCCTGGTCTTGTACGTGACGCGCTTGACTGGTGAGTCCCAGAGCCGTGTATGTGCCGCTTTGGTAGAGCATGAGCCGTCGTTCAGGGAATGAGAAGGCGTGGTCTTCGAGGCCGGGATCGCACCGCTCGAACGTAGTTGTCGCGTGCCGAAGCGCGTCTTGGGCGCCGCGGGTATCACCCAGTTTGGCCAGTGCGCGGGCCTGAGCCGCGGCAGCGAAGGCTGCGGTGGCAGTGGGTCGGCCGCGGGTCAGCAGGTGAGCTTCGCGGGTCAGGGCGACTGCCGCTTCGATGGGCCCGTAGTAGAAGGGGAGCATGGCTGCTTGCGCCCGCACACGTGCTCGGATCTCGATGAGGCCGCTGTCGTCCGCTGCGGTGCGGGCAGTGCCGTACCAGGCACGGGCCTTGGCCAGTAGGCCAAGCTTCATCAAGCTGTCGGCGATCAGCGTGGCCAGCAGCGCGGTCTGCTCGGACAGCCGTGTCTGCACCGAGGCCGGCTGACGGTCCATGGCAAGGCTTCGCACTTCGTCGAGAAGCTCAAGGAGGTCGCCGAGCATCGGTTCGGGGGGCGTGTACACGTACTGCTGACTTGCCCAGTGCACGCGCTCCTCCAGCACATCCAGCTGCGCCGAGGAGGTGCTGGAGGTGGCCAATGTGCGATCAGTCAATCGGCGAGCGGCATCAAGGCGGCCCTCAAAGGTCGCACCTGGCTCATCAGGATGACTAATAACGGGACGAACAGCGCGTACGTCGCGCGCGGATGGCTCGGTATGGGCTGTGAGCATCGGGCTATCGAACCCCAGCTCCATCAGGGAACAGTCATAGTGCCGTGCGAGCAACTCGATCACAGCCGGGCGCGGACTGTGATCCCCCGTCTCCCAGTGCCCCAGTTGTAGTTTGTCTGGGCGCGGGCCGTGCGGCCCGGCGAGCTGACGCAGTTCGTCGGCGACCTCGCGCAACGTCTTGCCTCGCGCGAGGCGGTGCGCGCGCAGCCGGCTCACGGAGCAGTGCTCGCGGATGGCCTCCGCGATCGCGCTGACGGATAACCCCCGCTGCATCCCATCCTGGCGTAGCCGCTTCGCACATGAAGGACTGTGCACAGCCTGCCCCCCCGTCGTGTTCTCCAAGTGATGCTACCGACACACAGGGCGATGACAGCGGGAGCAGTGACTACTTCACTGCTCCCGCTGTCATGTTCCGCAAAGAGCAGTGATTTCGTGCCTGCTTCTCTCAAGTGCCTGTTGCTGACCGCCTGCCTCGGGACGACGCTTTGGGACTCCGCAGCCCGGCCCCCGCGCCCCTGCTCGTTCCTTCAGCCTTTCGACGACGACGAGGCACCCATGACCCGAACGCAAGCGCCCGGAGCCCCGCCCCCGAAACAACTAGCCCCAGCACGACCCGCAAGCCCCGTACCGACGCGAGCGAAAGACCGCTACCCCGCACTAGTCGATCGCCGACTACGAGGAAGTTTCTGCTGCCCATTCCTCGCGGAGGATGCCGTAGATGATGGAGTCTCGCCAGGCTCCACGCACGTGAACGTGGGCTCGAATGCGCCCCTCTTCGGTCATGCCGACCGCCAGGAGAGTCTTCCCCGAGGCCACGTTCAGGGGCGATCGGGCGGCCCACAGCCGGTGCAGGCCGAGGTCGGCGAACGCCAGGTCGAAGACCAGGCCGACCGTCTCGCGACCGTACCCCGAGCCCCAGGTGTCGAAGCGGAGCGCGAAACCAAAGGTGGCGGCTTGTTGTTGGTGGGGGTCTGTGGCCAGGCGGGTGTACCCGATCAGCTCGCCGCTTTCGCGACGGGTGACGGCCAGGGCGTACTCCTGGCGCGGCGTTGTGGTGGCGGAGGCGATCGAGCGGGCGACGATGCCCCCTACCTGGTCACGCGAGCGCGGTGTGAAACTCAGGTGCTCGGTGACGGGTTCGCTGCCGTAGATGGCGTGCACGGCATCGACGTCGTCCACCGTGAGCTCGCGCAGGGCCAGGCGGGCGCTGTTGCGGCTGATCGGGTACATGGGAGTGCGCTTGCCTCCGGCACGCAGTCTGCGGCGGGACGGGCTTTAGCGGTGGTCGGTGTGGCCCCAGTAGTTGGGGAGCATTTCGGTGACCCACGAAGGGACCGTGACCACTCCGCGGGGGCCCATCTGCGGGAAGTACGGGGCGATGTCGATGACGGGGGTTCCCTCGATGGCGTCGAGTTCAGTGACGTGCAGGTCTCTGCCGTCGGTACGCAGCAGGCGTGGGTAGCTGGTGGCGAGTTGGTTGGGTCGGCGGTGGTTGCGGTGGGCGAAGGTGCCGGTCGCCGGCCAGCGGGGGTTGCCTCGCGGGCTGCGGGCGTGCAGCGCGACGTCGGCCGGCGAGGCCCGGTGGAAGTGCCAGATGACGGTCAGGTGGGAGAAGGTCTCCAGTCCCTGGAGGCTTTCCAGTGGGTAGCGGGCGTCGAGTCGGATGATCGATTCGACGCCGCCTTGGAAGTCATCGACCGGGTGTTGATGGCCACCGACCACGGTCGCGACCGGCGTGAGCGCGAGCGGTTCAGTCATGTGTGGCCCCCTGTGGTCAGCGGGCCGTCTGCGTGGCCCGGCAAGCGGTGGTCAGCTTACGCCGCGCAAGATCGCGCGGGCTCGGTGGTCAAGGTTGGCCGCGGCGTTGCCCCCTCGTCCCTTCAACGGGGAGAGCGCATGGCGCATACGCACGACGCTCTCGCGGGCTCGGCCGGATTGCAGGCCCGCGCCGTCCATCGTGTCCAGCGCGCGTCCCCAGGTGGCGCAGGCTGCTTCTACCTGCCCTTGGCGGGCCTGGATGTCTCCGAGGTAGCCCAGGGTCACGGCATGGGTGCGGGCGAAGGGCAGTCCGCGGGTGCGCACACTGCGTCGGAACTCCTTCTCGGCGGCGCGCAGGTCTCCCAAGTCGCGCAGCGTGCAGGCG
Organism: Streptomyces zagrosensis; assembly: GCF_014203645.1. Taxonomy (GTDB): domain Bacteria; phylum Actinomycetota; class Actinomycetes; order Streptomycetales; family Streptomycetaceae; genus Streptomyces; species Streptomyces zagrosensis. The sequence continues at coordinate 4,763 of NZ_JACHJL010000052.1, forward strand.
GTTTCGTGAGCGAGGCTGGCCTCGCCGAAGAAGAAGACGCGGGCCGGTTCCTCTACCTCGCCCGGTGGCCGCGCGTGGGTCAGATCGTCTTCGGCGCGTCTCAGGGCCAGCCGTGCTGCCTTCTCCTGTCCGCTGGCGGCCAGTGCACGGGCGTGAACGACGCCCATCAGCGCTTTCTCCCTCGGACACGCGCGGCCGTACCGCTCGCGGTCCATCGACCCTTCTGCGAAGGCCAAAGCCTGGCGCGGGTGGCCCAGGTCGACGGCCTGGTGGGCTGCGGCTCGCATGATGTGTCCTGCCAGCGGGGCGTCGTCGGCCTCCGCTGCCAAGGTGAGTGCCACAGTGAACGCGCGTTGGGCAGGGGCGTGGTCGGAGGAGTCGAAGCTCATCCAGCCCGCGAGGTAGACCAGCTCGGAGGCAGCGCAGAGCACCTCACGGCGCACGGCCTCGGATGTGGTCCGGCCACTGAGGTAGTCGCTGACATCTGTGCGCAGGTAGGTGAGCAGGGCGGCGTGTCCGGCGCGACCTCCCAGGCGCTGATCGCGGCGAGAGAAGAACAGGGCTGTCTCGCGCATGGTTTCCGCGTGCGCCCCGCTCACAGTGAGCTTGCTCAGCGGGGTTCTTACGTGTTCGCGTTTGGTTTCCCACCAGCCAGTGGGCGGCAGGGCCGCGCCAGCTGTCGTGTAGGCGGCCGAGGTCAGTATCTGTCGTCGTTGCACGGTGGATTCTCCGCCCCCCAGGTGCGCCAGCGCTGTCATTGTGTCGAGGTTCCAGTCGCACGGCGATGTCGATGCTCCGGCAGGCAAGCCAATCGCTTCGGGCGTCACGATACGTCCCAGGCCGCGCGACAGTGCCTCGCACAAAATAGCGGCCCCGTCGCCACTGGGCTCGCTGCCGCGTCGCCACTGGTTCACATGCGAACGCGATATCTGCGTCCATCGGCTCGCCTGCACCTCGGTGGCGACACGGCGCATGGCTGCCGCGGTTTGCTCGTTGGACCAGCCCAGCTCGGCGAGAAGCGCCTCCAGCTGGGTGTTTCGTGCTTGCGCCACGGTGCGCTCCCGGCAACGAAGATGATCTTTACACACTTTACTCACTCGCGACCCCGCACGCGGGTGCCCACTCACGGTGATTTGCGGTTCGCTCAACGTCAGACCTTACGCCGCACCGGCCAGCTCCCGCGAGGCATCCGTCCTCGCCTCTGGTGGGTGACTGGCGCAGCCTCCATGCCTTCTCACCGATCTGGCCCTTTCCACAACGACGAGGAAACCATGGCCCGTTCACCCCGCCCCCACTTTGGCCTCCCTACTGCACCGCAACCGCAACCGCCTCGTCCCCGTGCAGTTCGACCGGCGGCAGCACCTCCACCTGCTGCGCCGCCGCGGTGGGTGTCGTTGGGGCTCCTGATCGCAGGCCCCGCTGCTTCGGTGCGTGGTGTCGCTGACACGTCCGCGCTCCGCCAGGAGGTTGGTCGCGATGACTGACCACGACTTGGTGGTGGCTCCGCCCGCTCCCGCTCCCCCGGGCACACCGGTGGTGATCTACGCCTGCCTGCCGCCGGACTCCGGACGTTGGCTGGAGTCCCCGGTGGACACCGGGCGGGTGCTGGAATCGGTACGCCGATACGTCCACGAGCGTGAGTGGCTGGCCATCCGGGAGTTCGTGGACCGTGCCCGGTCCAATGGGGTACCCGCATGGGAGCGCCCCGAGCTGCGGCAGGCGTTGGCTGCGGTGGAGGCCGGGGGTGTGTGCGGCATCGTCACCCCCACGCTGAGCATGCTGGCCGCGGGAGCCGAGGAGACGGCGGTGCTGGCCCGTTGGCAGCACGGCGCCGGCGGGCAGTCGTTCATCTCGGCGCCGCAGTGCATGGCCGTGCTGCGGCCTCACCAGCGCACGGTGCCCGCGCAGCTCGCCGTGGTGGGTGAGGTGCGTGCGTGGGTGGCGGAGTGCCTGCGGCCCTTGACGCCCTCGGATGCGGTTCGCGATGACGCACTGCTGTGCGTGGACGAACTGATCGCCAACGCGATCGTGCACGCGGTGCCAGCCGCCGCTTCGCCGGTGGGCGCGAAGCTGACGGTGACCGTGCATGCCACGCAGGCGCGGGTGTGCATCGCGGTCGATGACCCGGCCCCCGACCTGCTGCTGCCGGACCCGGCAGCAGCAGGCCCGGACGGTGCGTTGAACGAGCATGGTCGGGGTTTGGGGTTGATCGCCGCTTTGTCTGAGCGGTGGGGGTATGAACGCCGCGCCGGTGAGAAACGGGTGTGGTGCACGTTCGCGCTCGGTGCTTACGGGGAGGCGGCGTGATCCGGGCCCCTGGTGCTCACCGTGCTGACCTGCCGGGTCTTCTGTCGTGTCGGCCCTGCGACGTGGTGCTGACCGAGGGCGGCATCCTGGGGGATG
>NZ_JACHJL010000053.1 GCF_014203645.1 Streptomyces zagrosensis
ATGTCTCCGCATCCGGTGCTTGCCATGGCGGTGGAAGAGACCATCGCCGCTCATGGCACCGATCGCCGCGTCGGCGTCGTGGGTTCCTTGCGCCGCGATGAGGGTGGGTTGAAGCGCTTTCTGCTCTCTCTCGCTGAGGCGCATATCGCTGGGGTACGGATCGACTGGGCCGCGTGCTTCGCGCACTCCCACGCCCGACACATCCCGCTGCCCACCTACGCCTTCCAACACAAGCACTACTGGCTCGACGCCGCTGGCTCCGCCGACGCATCCGCGATCGGCCTCGGCCGCGTCGAGCACCCGGTGCTCGCGGCGGCGGTGCAGGTCGGCGACCGCGACGAGTGGGTCTTCACCGGCCGGGTCTCCCACCAGGGCCAGCCCTGGACCCGCGACCACGCCCTGTTCGGCACCGTGACGCTGCCCGGCGCCGCGCTGCTCGAACTGGTGCTGTCCGCGGGCCGTTACGTCGGATGCGACCTGGTCGAGGAACTGCACCTCGACACCCCGCCCGTCCTGGACGACGACACCCCCCTACGCATCCAGGTCACGCTCGGCGAGCCCGACGCAGACGGCCGCTGCGAGGTCTCCGTCTACTCACGGCCCGACACCGGTACGGAGCGCTCCACCGACGCCGTCCGCCACGCGCACGGCCGCATCGCCCCCAGCGTCGAACCGGCATCGGCCCGGCTGGCCGCGTGGCCGCCCGCCGGCGCCGAGCCCGTATCGGTGGACGCCCTCTATACCGCGCTCGCTGAACTCGGCCTCGACTGCGGCGCGCTTTTCCAGTGTGCCCAATCGGTGTGGATGGCCGGCGGCGATGTGTACGCCGAACTTGCCCTGCCCGACGGCACGGAGCCCGGCGGCTACGCGATCCACCCGGCCCTGCTGGAGTCCGCGCTACACACCACCCACAGGGCCGGCAGCGACACGGCGCCGGCGGCGGCGTCCTGGTCCGGCGTCAGTGTGACCGGGGACTCGACCGCCCAGGCACGCGCCCGCATCACCACGGTCGACGATGGCGCCGTGCGGATCGACGTCTTCGACACCGAGGGCGCCCTCCTGGCCCACGCCGACCGGATCACCGTACGCGCCGCCGACCCTGCCCGCCTCGGGCAGCACAAGGCCGGGCACAACGCGCTGTTCCGCCTTGACTGGACGCCGCTCACCGCAGGCGCGGCCAAGCCGGTGCGTACGGCCGCGATCGGCGAACTCGCGCACGTAGCCGATCAGTACGCCGACCTCGACGCGCTGGAGCAGGCCATCACCGAGGGCGCGCCCGCCCCGCAGGCGGTGCTCGCTGTGCTCGACACGACCGGCGATGACACCCCCACCGCGGTGCGGGACACCGCCGCGCGGGCCGTGGCGCTGGTACGGCGGTGGCCGGCCAACGGCGCCCTGAGCGAGGCCACCCTCGTCGTCGTCACCCGCGGCGCGGTGGCCACCAGCGAGAGCGAGGTGCCCGACGCCGCGCAGGCCGCCGCGTGGGGCGTCGTACGCGCCGCGCAGTCCGAACAACCCGGCCGCATCCTCCTCGTTGACCTCGACACGGACGCCGAAGGCGGGCCCGAATGGGGCACGCTCCTCGGCCTGGACGAGCCGCAACTCGTCGTACGGAACGGCACCGTGCGCGCGCCCCGGCTTGCTCGCGCGAACGGTCCGGCAGCGAGTGGGCCGGCAGCGGGCGGCCCGGCGGCTGACGAGCCGAGCCCCGTGGTGGGTGACGGCACCGTGCTCGTCACCGGCGCCCTCGGCGCCCGCGTCGCCGAGCACCTCGTCACCCGGCACGGCGCCCGGCACGTCGTCCTGGCCGTCCCGCACGCCGCGGCGGCCCTGGACACCCTGCCCGCGGCAGTCCACGTCGCACCCTGCGATGTCACCGACCTCGGCCAACTAGCCGCGCTGATTGGCTCGTTGGAACGGCCGTTGACCTCGGTCGTGCACGCCGCCGGTGTGACGGACGCCGGACTGGTCGAGACGCTGTCCGCCGAGCGGCTGGACGCGGTGTTGCGAGACACGGTCGATACGGCCTGCCACCTGCACGAACTGACCGCCGACCTGCACCTGTCGGCGTTCGTGCTGTTCTCCTCCTTCGCCGGCCTGATCGGCATCCCCGGCCAGGCCGCCGCATCCGCCGCGGACGCCGCGCTGACGGCGATCGCGGGCACCCGACGCGCCGCCGGGCTCCCCGGCACCGTGTTCGCCTGGGGCCTTTGGGCCGATGGCGACGGCGAGGCCACTGGCGCAGCCCCCGCGCTCGTCGCGCAAACCGGCATCGTTCCGCTGCCCACCGAAACCGCCCTCGACCTGTTCGACCGCGGCCTCACCGCGGCCGAGCCGCTGCTGGCCCCCGTCGACCTTGACCCGGCCGTGCTGCGCGAGCAGGCCAGGGCCGGACTGCTGCCCGCCGTGCTGCGCGGCCTCGTGCGCGTGCCCGCCCGGCGCGCCGCGGCCGGCGGCTCCCTCGCGCGCCGTCTGGCCGACGTGCCGGACACTGAACGAGAGTCGGTGGTGCTCGAACTGGTACGGGCGCAGATCGCGTCCGTACTCGGCCACGAATCCGCCGACGAGGTGGACGGCGAACGCGCCTTCAAGGACCTTGGGTTCGACTCCGTCAGCGCCGTCGAACTGCGTAACCGCCTCTCGCGCAGTACCGGTGTCCCGCTGCCCGCCACCGTCGTGTTCGACCACCCCAGCCCGGTCGCCGTCGCCCGGCTGCTGCTGTCGCAGATCGACGGCCCAGCGGAGAGCGCCCTGCCCACCGCGCAGAAGAGGCGCGGCGCCGTGGACGAACCACTTGCCATTGTCGGCATCGGCTGCCGCTACCCCGGCGACGTCGCCTCCGCCGATGACCTGTGGCAGCTCGTCGCCGATGGCCGCGACGCGATCGGCCCGCTGCCCACCGACCGCGGCTGGGACCTGGAACGCCTCTACAGCGAGGACCGCGAGCAGATCGGCACGACGTACGCGCGCGCCGGCGGATTCGTCACCGGCATGGGCGGCTTCGACGCCGAGTTCTTCGGCATCAGCCCACGCGAAGCGACCGCCATGGACCCGCAGCAGCGGCTGCTGCTGGAAACCTCGTGGGAGACCCTGGAGCACGCGGGAATCGACCCGACGTCCCTACGCGGCACCGACACCGGCGTCTACGTCGGCATCACCGGCTCCGACTACAGCATGCTCGTGCCCACCGAGTACGAGGGCTACCGCATCACCGGGACCATGTCCAGCGTCGCCTCCGGCCGCATCGCCTACACCCTCGGCTTGGAAGGCCCGGCCGTCTCCGTGGAGACCGCATGCTCCTCCTCCGGAGTCGCCCTACACATGGCGGCGCAGGCCCTGCACAACGGCGAATGCTCACTCGCGGTCGCCGGCGGCGTCACCTTCATGACAACCCCGATCACCCTGACCGAGTTCAGCCGTCAGCAGGCCGTGTCGCCTGATGGTCGCTGCCGCGCCTACGGGGCCGCGGCGGACGGCACCGGCTTCTCCGATGGCCTGGGCCTGGTCGTCCTGGAACGGCTGTCCGACGCCCGCCGCAACGGGCGCCGCATCCTTGGCCTCATTCGAGGCACGGCCATCAACCAGGACGGTGCGAGCAACGGCCTGACCGCGCCCAGTGGTCCGGCACAAGAACGCGTCATCCGGCAGGCGTTGGCCAACGCCGGACTGACCCCGGGCGAGGTGGACGCCGTAGAGGGCCACGGCACCGGCACCGTGTTGGGTGACCCCATCGAGGCGCAGGCGCTGCTCGCGACGTACGGACAGGACCGCGCGGGGGACCCGCTGTGGCTGGGCTCCATCAAGTCCAACATCGGCCACACCTCGGGCGCCTCCGGCGTCGCCGGCGTCATCAAGATGGTCATGGCGATGCGTAACGGCGTACTGCCCAAGACCCTGCACGCCGACGAGCCGTCCCCACACATCGACTGGCAGACAGGCAACGTCGAGCTGCTGACCGAGGCCCGGGCGTGGACCGACCACGGCCGTCCCCGCCGAGCCGGCGTCTCATCGTTCGGGGTGAGCGGCACCAACGCGCACATCATCATCGAAGAGGCGCCTGCCGAAGCCGAGGCCACGGCCGCGGTCGCGGACCCGGCTGAGACCACGCCGGGCCATGCCCCGGCCACGGACGAGGTCCCCCCGCCCCCGGCAGCCGCCACCCCCGTACTGCTCTCAGCACGTACCGAGCCCGCCCTACGCGCCCAGGCCGACCGACTGCGCCGGCACCTGCTGGAGCACCCCGACCTGACCGTGCCGGACATCGGCCACTCCCAACTGACCACCCGCGCACGGCTCGAACACCATGCGGTGCTCGTCGCCGCCGACCGCGACGAACTGGCCGCTGAACTCGCCGTGGTCGCCCTCGGCGACGTCACCGAACTCACGGCCATCGGCCGGGTGGGTGGTGTGGCGAAGCCGGTGTTTGTGTTTCCTGGGCAGGGTGCTCAGTGGGTGGGTATGGCGGTGGAGTTGCTTGATACGTCGCC
>NZ_JACHJL010000054.1 GCF_014203645.1 Streptomyces zagrosensis
TCCGTCACCTGCGGCGTAACGCGAACCGGACGCAGGACGAGCAGGCCAATGCGATCAACGCCGTTTCCGGCCGGGCAACGATGACCCGCCGAGAGGTCGGTCGGTACGAAAAAGGTGACAACGTCCCGACGGACCACACAATGGGGAACATCGCTTTGGCCTGCGGCGTCCCACTGGAGCCACTACTGCGCGAGGCGAAAGCCGCCCGCGCCAGGCGGCGAGAGAGAAACAGGGCCGAAGAGGAGGACCTCGACGACGTGAAGCGCCGAACGCTGCTGGGAGGCGCCGTCGTCGGCGCGGCTACGGCTGCCGAGCCGTGGGGCCGGCTCGCCTATGCACTCAGCAAGGGTTCCAAGATCGACCCTGAGTCGGCGGGCGTTCTCATTGATCATGCGGCCCGGTTACACGTGGACGAGCTGAGCGAAGGCGCACGTAGCCTGCAGGCTCGGGTCGAGTCCCACCTGGACGCGATCACCGCAGCCCTTCCCCGCGCCGGTACCCATGAGCGAGCGCTGACCATCGCGGCGGGAGAAACCGCAGCTCTTGCCGGGTGGGTTGCTTGGGATCTTGGGGAGCACGACAAGGCCGCCGCCTATTATGGAGTGACCTCGGAGTGCGCGAAGAAGGCCGGGCACCCCCCTCTGCGCGCCCTGGCCCTGGGCTACGCGAGCTACGGCGCCCCCAACCCTGCGAAGGCGTTGGAGATGCTGTCGCAGGCAGCTCAGGATGTGCGCGGGCGTGGCAACGCAACCGCTGCAGCGTGGGCCCTGGGCCGGTACGCTGAGGAAGCCGCTCAGTCAGGGAATGATGCCGGCGCTCTCCGAGCCCTGGAACAGGCGAAGTTCGCTTACGACTTCGCCGACCATACGAGTGAGCAAGCGTGGGTTCGCTTCGTGACGCCGTACCGGATGGACTCCTTAACGCTGTCGGTATACGGCGAACTCAAGCGTCAGGAACTGACGGCCACAGCCGACTCCGCAGTCAAGCGCCTGGGTGGGGAGCTGCCCGACTCCGGAGTGGTCGTCCTCGGCGACCTGGCGTCGGCCCTTCTGCGCGGCGGCGACGTGGACCGCGGGGCCTACGTCGCGCACCAGTTCGCAGCGGCAGCGGAGTCCAAGCCCAACACCATGGGCCGTCAGCGGGCGCAGGCAATCGCTGCTGGGCTCCCCGACACGGAGCACGACCTGGCCAGCCACCTGCTGACGTTCGTTTCCTCGTGAACCGTCGCGCCCGTGCACGCTCGCCAAGGGCGAGGCGCTGGGCGGCGTGCCCTACTGCGGGCGCGTCTCGTCGACCACCCAGGCCAGGTACGCCTGCGACCCTCCGGTAACGGGCAGCGTGACCCACTGGGGGACGTCATACGGGTGCCTCTCGTGCAGCCAGGCCTCCAGTGCGGGGAGGCGGTCCGACGACGTCATGTAGGAGATCCGCCACTCCTGAGCCGCTTCGACCTTCCCCTGCCACCAGTAGAAGGCGGTGATGGGCGCATCGATGTGAACGCCCGCTGCCAGCTTGCTCTCAACAGCGCCTCTGGCAAGCGTCTTCGCCTGCTCCTCGTCATCACTGGTCGTCTGCGCGATCACGATGTCGTGGTCCATGCGGCTACCTCTCCAGCTCGGGTACCGCGACCCTATCCAGGTGTTCGACGCATGCCGGCAGGTGGTAGTTGCCGGGGTACCGCCCCGAACTCACCTTCCAGACTTATCGCTCACGCAGTACGCGTAGAGCTGCGCAGCTTGCGCTCGCAAGGGGTCGCGGCACGCCCCTAGGCAGCGAGGCCGTGCCGCTCGCTGCTACCAGACTCCTGTCCCCCGCCGGGCTGCTGGCGCTCCACGCCCAGCAACTTCAGAAGGTCGGCCGTGACTACCCGGTACGCGTTGCCGAGGCGTAGAACCTTGACCGGGTACTCCCCGTGTTTGGCGAGTCCGTACCCGGTGGACCGCCCGACCATCAACGCCTTGTTCGAGGTGTCGAGATCGATCACCGCAGGAAGAGCGAGCAGCTCGTCGCCGGTCAGTCCCCGTGTCGCTCCAGACGCCCTAGATGCCGTCATGACTCTCTCCCTGTCATTTCGCGTGCCGTGGTGACGCGAAAGATGTATCACGGAGTTGCTGCAGCGCCTTTTGTGGCCTTAGGGTGTCGCCATGACATCTGATCGATGGTCGGCAGAATTCACCGGTCGGATCGCTCAGCGCCTACGGGACTCGCGCCGGGCCGCCGGCCTCACGATGGCCGAGGTCGCGCAGGGCTGCGCGACCCGCGGCATGCCGGAACTCACCGAGCACTCCATCAAGAACCTGGAGTCCGGTCGCAAGACGAGCATCAGCGTGGCAGACGTCGTCATGCTTGCCGACGTGCTGGGCGTCCCTCCGGTGACTCTCCTGTTTCCGCTCGGCTCCTCGGCGGCGGTCGAGGTCCTGCCGGGCCGCGAGCTGTCCACCTGGGACGCGGTCGCATGGTTCACCGGCGAGACACTCCTGGATGATGCTGCCCCCGAGGGCTCGCCCCGGGACGTCCTCGACAGCTTCCGCCACCACGGTGACCTTGTCGCGGCCGCGATGTCCTCATACGCCCTGGCACAGGAGCGGCGGCGAGTAGCCAGCACCACTCTGGACCGCAGCCGCAGAACCACGCTCCTTCAGCGGGCCGAGGGCTATGAGGCGCACGCCTTCGAGGATGCCCGGGAGCTGCGCACGTACCGAGAACGGATGCGCCAGCGTGGACTCACCCCTCCGGCCCTTCCTGACGGGCTCGCCTTCATCGACCAACCCGACACACACACCGAGGCCGAGGAGAGTGAATGAAGAACGGCACCATCACGCGACGGTGCCGGTGCACTGACCCCGAGACCGGAAAGGATCTCGGGGCCTCGTGCCCGAAGCTCCAGTCACGACGGCACGGGACCTTCGGGGTCTTCCAGGAACTGGACCCCGCTCAGGACGGCCGCCGACGGCGGTTTCGGCGTGGTGGCTTCGAGACCAGCACCAAGGCCCAGGAGGAGCTGGGCAAGGTCCGGGCCCTCATGGCGATACCCGAAGAGGACGACGCCTGGGGCAAGACACAGATCAGCGATCTGCTGGAAGACTGCGTCAAGGAGAAGACTCCTCTGCCGGACTACGACGAGACCCGTCGCCGGTTCCAGACGGGTCAGTCGCTCAACTCGAAGACCACCGTCGGGGAGTGGCTCGACACCTGGCTGGCGGGGCGGAAACGTCTGCGCCGTGGCGGCGCGTCGCGCTACGAGTGCGATATCCGCGTCCATCTCAAGCCACACCTCGGGCACCTTCGCCTCGACAAGCTCCGGGTCCACCACATCGACAAGATGTTCGACGCCATCAACGAGCGAAACATCGAGATCCAAGAACAGAACGCCCAACGCCGTGCGGTCGCCGACGAGCTGAAGGCCACCCCGAACAAGGGAGCCGAGAACCGAGCACGCCGGAAGTGGTTCCGCGCCCAGCTCGACGCGATGCCGCCATTTCGCCGAGTCACTGGGCTGAACACCCAGCCCCACATTCGCGACACCCTCCGGGCTGCCCTGAACGTCGCCATCGCCCAGCAGGTCATGCCGGCCTTCAACCCGGCCGCTCACGTCGAGCTCCTCCCGGGAACAAAGCCGAAGGCCCTTGTCTGGACCGAGGAGCGCATCGCTCGCTGGCAGGAGACCGGCAAGAGGCCGTCGCCGGTCATGGTCTGGACCCCTGAGCAGACCGCCGTCTTCCTCGACTTCGTCGCGAGAGACCGGCTGTACCTGCTCTGGCGACTCATCGCCTTTCGAGGCACCCGCCGAGGAGAAGCCTGCGGTGTCCGCTGGGAGGACTACTCCGCGAAGCACTGCTCGCTGGCCATCGCCACGCAGCTCGTCCAGGACGGCTGGGAGGTCCACGAGGGCGCGCCCAAGACCGACAGCGGACTCCGGCTGATCGCTCTTGACGGCGAGACCAGCGAGGGCTTCCTCACACACAAGGCTCGCCAGCAGAGGGAGCGCGAGGCGTGGGGTGAGGGCTGGCAGGACACGGGTCGCATCTTCACTCAGGAGGACGGCTCCCTCCTTCATCCGGGCAAGGTCAGCGACCTGTTCGAGCGTCTCACGGAGGCGGCCGGCCTGCCGCCCATCCGCCTCCACGACCTCCGGCACGTCGCCGCGACGCTGATGCTCGCGGCCGGCGTCGACATCAAGGTCGTTTCGGAGACCCTCGGCCATTCGGACACACGGGTCACGCGAGACATCTACCAGTCCGTCCTCGACGACTTGGCTCGCGACGCCGCCGAGAAGGTCGTGCAGCTCGT
>NZ_JACHJL010000055.1 GCF_014203645.1 Streptomyces zagrosensis
GTGGGTGCGTCTGGGCCGGTGGGTGCTGGGGTGGTGGTGTGGGGTGAGGACCGTTGGAGTTTGGCCACCCAGCCGGAGCCGGAGCCCCAGTCTGAACACGCTTCCGAGCTTGTCTCGGCTTCTCACGCCGTTTCTGGCGGTGGCTCTGAGTCTGGTTCCGTGTCGGGGTTGCCGGGGGTGGTGGTGTGGTGTGCCCCGACGAGCGCTGATGCTGCTTCAGGTGCTGTGGGTGCGGCGTGTGGGGTGTTGGCGGTGGTGCAGCGGTGGTTGGTGGATGAGGAGTGTGGTGATGCGCGGTTGGTGGTGGTTACTGAGCGCGGGGTGGGGGTGGTGCCGGGTGAGGTGGTGGATGCGGGGGCTGCGGCGGTGTGGGGGTTGGTGCGTTCGGCGCAGGCCGAGAATCCGGGGCGTATCACCATTGTGGACGCTGACGCCGACGCCGTACTGACGGCACACACGCTCCCCAGCTTGCTGGCCACCGATGAACCCCAACTAGCGCTACGCGGAGCTGAGTTACACGCACCTCGCCTCACCCGCACCGCGCCCGAGAACTCGGAACCCGTATCCCTCGATCCGGATGGGACCGTGCTGGTGACCGGCGGGACAGGTGATCTGGGCGCGCTGGTGGCCCGGCACCTGGTGCACCGGTACGGGGCGCGGCATCTGGTGTTGGTCAGCCGGAGTGGCGCACGTGCCGCCGGGACGGCGGAGCTACAGGCCGAACTCGCGGCGGCCGGTGCCCAGGCGGAGGTGGTGTCGTGTGACGTGGCGGATCGCGCGGCGGTGGCCCAACTGCTGTCGGCGGTCCCGGCAGAGCACCCGCTCACCGGGGTGGTGCACTGTGCAGGCGCGTTGGATGACGGGGTGATTGGTGCGCTGGATGAGCAGCGGATCGGCCGGGTGTTCGCGCCGAAGTACGACGCGCTGTGTCATCTGGACGAGCTGACGAGGGAATCGGACCTGGAGCTGTTCGTACTGTTCTCGTCGGCCGCTGGGGTGCTGGGGACGCCGGGGCAGGGGAATTACGCGGCGGCGAATGCGGCTGCGGATGCGGTGGTGCGGGCGCGTCGGGCGGCGGGGTTGCCTGGGGTGTCGATGGCGTGGGGTTGGTGGGGGCAGGGCAGTGGCCTCACGGGCAAGCTCAGTGAGGCGGACCGGGAGCGGTTCGCACGCGGTGGCGTGGTGGCGATGAGCCCTGACGAAGGGCTGGCACTCTTCGACGCGGCTCTCGCCCACGGAGACCCGGAGTTGGTGCCGGTCAAGCTGGATGTGACCAAGCTGGGGCATGTCGGGACGCTGTCGCCGCTGTTGAGCGGTCTGGTGGCAGGCCCGGCGGGAACTGCACGGCGGACCGCGCACAGCGGCGACGGCCGCAACAATACGGAAGCGCTGCGTGCCAAATTGGCCGCGTTGCCGGGCCCGGAGCAGGAGCGGTTGCTGCTGGACCTGGTGGTAAGTCAGGTCGCCACCGTGCTGGGGCATAGTCGGGCCGCCGGAGTCGAGGCGAGCAAGCCGTTCACCGCGCTGGGCTTCGACTCGCTGACCGCGGTGGAGCTGCGTAACCGACTGTCACAGGAGACCGGCCTCCGACTCCCCGCCACCCTCACCTTCGACCATCCAACTCCCCTTGCGCTCACCCAGTTTCTACAGACCGAGATCTCGCCGAGCGAGACACAAACCCTCGACTGGGCCATGAACGAGATAGACAAGATGGAGTCCGTTCTCTCGGAACTCCCTCCGGACGACGCCGTGCGAGCACGCGTCACGGACCGGCTCCGTGTGCTGCTGTCACGTGCCGGTGAACCCACAAGCGAAGTGAGTGGGGCGGTCCTGACTGAACAACTACAGGCCTCGTCCTCTGAAGAGCTGTTCCAGTTTGTCGACCGGCAATTGGGAGCTTGACCTTCCGGTCTTCCACCCCCTTACTCGCTTATCGAGCCGAAGGTTGATTCCATGGACGAGAACAGCAAGCTCCGTGACTATCTGGTGCGCGTGAGCGGTGAGCTGCAAAACACCCGCTCGCAGTTGCGCGATATGGAAGAGAAGGATGCGGAGCCCATCGCGATCATCGGCATGGCCTGCCGATTCCCGGGCGGTGTGAATTCACCCGAAGACCTATGGCGCCTGGTAAGCGAAGGCCAAGATGCCATCACACCGTTTCCCGAGAACCGCGGCTGGGACGTCGAGGGAGTGTACGATCCGGACCCTGATGCTCCGGGTAAGACCTATTCGCGGGTCGGTGGTTTCCTCTATGACGCCGACGAGTTCGATGCCGAACTGTTTGGGATCAACCCGCGTGAGGCTCTTTTGATGGACCCGCAGCAGCGGCTGCTGCTGGAATCCGCCTGGGAGACATTCGAGAACGCAGGCATCGCTCCGGAGGAGTTGAAGGGCAGCAAGACCGGGGTATTCGCCGGCGTCATCCAGCACGACTACAGCTCTTGGTCCAGCGCATCGTTGGAGCACATGGATGGATACGGGGGCACCGGGACCGCGGGTGGTGTGGCCTCAGGGCGCATCTCCTACACCTTCGGCCTTGAGGGCCCAGCGGTGACCGTGGACACCGCGTGCTCCTCCTCGTTGGTGACGCTGCACTTGGCGTGCCAGTCGCTGCGTTCGGGGGAAAGCACACTGGCCCTGTCCGGTGGCGCATCCGTGATGGCCACCCCGAATCTGTGGGTGGACTTCAGTCGGCAGCGGGGGTTGGCGCGGGATGGGCGGTGTAAGGCGTTTGCGGAGGGGGCGGATGGGACGAATTTTGCGGAGGGTGTGGGGTTGGTTTTGTTGGAGCGGTTGTCGGATGCGGTGCGTCATGGGCGTCGGGTGTTGGGGGTGGTGCGGGGTTCTGCGGTGAATCAGGATGGTGCGTCGAATGGTTTGACGGCGCCGAATGGTCCGTCGCAGCAGCGGGTGATTCGGCAGGCGTTGGTGAATGCGCGGGTGGTGGCGTCTGAGGTGGATGTGGTGGAGGCGCATGGTACGGGGACGGCGTTGGGTGATCCGATTGAGGCGCAGGCGTTGTTGGCGACGTATGGGCGGGATCGTTCGGTGGATCGGCCGGTGTGGTTGGGGTCGGTGAAGTCGAATATTGGGCATACGCAGGCGGCTGCGGGTGTGGCGGGTGTGATCAAGATGGTGTTGGCGTTGGGGCGTGGTGTGGTGCCGCGGACGTTGCATGTGGATGCGCCGTCGTCGCATGTGGATTGGTCGGTTGGTGGGGTGGAGTTGGTGACGCAGGAGCGGGTGTGGCCTAGGGGGGATCGGCCGAGGCGTGCGGCGGTGTCGTCGTTTGGGGTGAGTGGGACGAATGCGCATGTGGTGTTGGAGGAGGCGCCGGTTGCTGTCGGAGTGAAGGACGGGTCTGAGTCTGGTGCTGGGTTGGTGACTGGTGCTGGTGCTGGTGTGGGTGTGGGTGTGGGTGTGGTGCCGTGGGTGGTGTCGGGTGGTTCGGTGGGTGGTTTGCGGGGTCAGGCGGGTCGGTTG
>NZ_JACHJL010000056.1 GCF_014203645.1 Streptomyces zagrosensis
TGTGGTCGGGTAGCCGGAGACCATTGCTGGTCCCCGGCCCCCTCAGAACCGGACGTGCGAGCTTTCCCCGCATCCGGCTCAAGCAAGCCACGAGGGCTTCGCAGGTCAGCAGGATTGTGTGGTCCTTTTGCTGTCGCCAGCGTGGTGCTGGCGGTGGCATTCGGAGTGCACGAGGCGAAGGTTGTTCCGCTCGTCCGTACCGCCGTCTCGTCGGTAGGTGAAGTGATGCTTGTGGAGCATCTTCTTCGAGGCCGCGAACCAGTTGATCCACTCGCGTGGGCTGTCCGGTTCGTACTCGGCTCCGACGATCAGAGCCTGCTTGCAGAGAGGACAGAGCCCCTGCTGCCGGACCGCGAGGAGAAGACTCGTCTTGTCCATCGGCGGCAGCGCTTTCCTGCGGCAGCGGTCTCGCCAGTACTCGGTCAGCTCGGGGTCGTCCGGGGACGCTCCGCCCTTGACCAGCTGGTGGCGGACGATGCCGGTCCAGGCGAATTTGATGAGGAAGGCGCCGCTGTCGCGGTCGCCGAACACCCACCGATCTCGCCGAGACGGGTGGAATCTGCCGAAGTACCGGGCCGCGACCCAGTGACTCGACTTGTTGCGGTGACGGCGCCTGGCCCATTTGAAGGTCAGCCGCCACATGTAGTGATCCAGCGACGAGAACGTCGTCGTGGATGCCACCGCCCGGTAGTAGGCCGCCCAACCGCGAACGATCGGGATCAGCCTGCGCAACACGGCCTCGGCATTGGACCCGTGCAGGGCCTTCACCTCGGTTCGTAGTCGCGCCCGGAGCCTCGTGCAAGCCGCTGTGCTCGGCTTGATGATCAGCTTGCCGCCCGTTCGGCGGACGGTGAAGCCGAGGAAGTCGAACCCCTGATCGAGGTGGACGACCTGGGTCTTCTCCTCGTTGAAGCGAAGACCCCTCAGCTCCAGCCAGTCCTCCAGCCGAGCCCTGACCTGGTGCACCTGTTCCTCGTCGTGGCAGAGCACGACGAAGTCATCGGCATACCTCACCAGCACCGGAGTGCCCGGCATGGCGCCGGGCTCACGCCCGGCCCGCACCGTGTATTGGCACCCGGCGGCCTGTTCCAGTCCGTGCAGAACAACATTCAGCAACAGCGGGCTGATCACACCGCCTTGAGGAGTGCCCTCCTCGGTCGGTGCGAACCGGCCGCGGTCGATCACGCCAGCCTTCAGCCAGCCGCGGATCAGGTCCCTGGCGGGGAACTGACCGAGCATGGTCATGAGGTGGTCGTGGTCGATGCGGTCGAACGCCGCCGACAGGTCCGCGTCCAGGACCCACAGACGTTTCGGGTTCTTGCCCTTCACCGTCCAGAAGATCGCGGCTATCGCGTCCTGACAGCTGCGGCCCGGCCGGAAGCCATAAGACCTCGGCTCAAGCCGCGCTTCCCACTCGGGCTCCAGCGCGTTCTTCACGCGGGCCTGGAGGACCCGGTCACGGATGACCGGGATGCCCAGCGGTCGCTGTTTCCCGTTGCTCTTCGGGATGAACACTCGCTTGACCGGCCTGGCCTTCCAGGGCTTCGACGACCGATGGATCTCGGCCGCCAAGGTGCCTCTCGCCTTCGGCGTGAGGGATCATTCCCCGTCGATGCCAGCGGTCATGCGACCACTGCTCTGCTGCGTCACCCGCTTCACGCTGACCAGCGTGTTGCTGCGGCTCCGCAGCATGAGCTTCTGGAAGTTGCGAACCTTCTTCGGGCCCCCGTCCTGCGTCGCCTTGAAGATCCTCTGCCTCAGCCGCCGTACGTTCTCCTCGCAGGTGGCCCAGTCGATGCCGTGTCAGTCGAGTAAGTCGTCCTGGGGTCCGTTCACCGCAGGCGAGGGCGTCACGGCAGGTGCCGTGATCTCCATGTTCGCCTCCGGTGTCTAACTTGTCCCTTGGTTCCGGCTTCCTTGCAGTGGTGACTTCAAAGGCTCACCTGATCCACGTGGGCGCCCTTTCGGGCCGGGCCGCCAGGGCCCGTATCCGGCGAGTTATGCGGGGGACGGGTGAAGGTCCCGTCTCTCGGTTTCCTCTGGCCTTTCGGTCTGCCGGCCTTCGCTTCTTGGATCTTCCTTCTCCCGCTGGGGACTTCAGCCTTCCTTACGGTCGGCCTACCAAGCCGAGGCTTGGACCCCGTCGGGGTTTCCACGTTCCGCACCAGTAAGACGCGGCTGGGGTGGGCGCCCCCTCTACCCCGGGACCAGCGGTGTCCTCCCTGCGGGCTCAGTTACCCGAAGGTCGCTTGGTGCCTTTCAGCACCGGGTCCTGTGACCGCCGCCAACACGCCACCGACGCGGTCTTAAGATCACGGGGCATCATCAAGGGTTCACTTGCGTTCGCCCGTCCAGCCTTCCCCTCACCTGTTGCCCCCCAATGGCCGGGACGCCCTAGGGCTTGAACGCTCCGCTTCACACCCCGCCGTTGCCAGCGAGGCATGGGAGCGCGGGGACGGGCCCTGGACACTGGCCCGAAGTTCAGCCCATCGATACCTCCTTCACGTGGCTGTCCTCACTTACCTGGAGCGACTTCATGTCGCACACCGAGACCTTTAGTTGGCACAT
>NZ_JACHJL010000057.1 GCF_014203645.1 Streptomyces zagrosensis
TCCCACAACCCCGTAAGCGCAACCCCTGCCGGGTATCACACACCTACGGTTTAGCCTCATCCAGTTTCGCTCGCCACTACTCCCGGAATCACGGTTGTTTTCTCTTCCTGCGGGTACTGAGATGTTTCACTTCCCCGCGTTCCCTCCACATACCCTATGTGTTCAGGTATGGGTGACAGCCCATGACGACTGCCGGGTTTCCCCATTCGGACACCCCCGGATCAAAGCTCGGTTGACAGCTCCCCGGGGCCTATCGCGGCCTCCCACGTCCTTCATCGGTTCCTGGTACCAAGGCATCCACCGTGTGCCCTTAAAAACTTGGCCACAGATGCTCGCGTCCACTGTGCAGTTCTCAAACAACGACCAGCCACCCGTCACACACCACAACCGTGATGCTTCACCGGGACCGGCAACCAAAGAACACCAGCCTCACGGCCGTGCCCTCAGACACCCAACAGCGCGCCAAACACCCCTGATCAATCCACTACTTTCCACGCCGAAGCAGTACTCATAGCCAACCAACCAACGATGCCAAAAAGTCAACGTTCCACCCATGAGCTAACCACCGTCGAACATTCGCCGACGTCATGGCTCTGGACCACCAAGCAAAGCTCAGCAGCCAAGATGCTCCTTAGAAAGGAGGTGATCCAGCCGCACCTTCCGGTACGGCTACCTTGTTACGACTTCGTCCCAATCGCCAGTCCCACCTTCGACGACTCCCTCCCACAAGGGGTTGGGCCACCGGCTTCGGGTGTTACCGACTTTCGTGACGTGACGGGCGGTGTGTACAAGGCCCGGGAACGTATTCACCGCAGCAATGCTGATCTGCGATTACTAGCAACTCCGACTTCATGGGGTCGAGTTGCAGACCCCAATCCGAACTGAGACCGGCTTTTTGAGATTCGCTCCACCTCACGGCATCGCAGCTCATTGTACCGGCCATTGTAGCACGTGTGCAGCCCAAGACATAAGGGGCATGATGACTTGACGTCGTCCCCACCTTCCTCCGAGTTGACCCCGGCAGTCTCCTGTGAGTCCCCATCACCCCGAAAGGCATGCTGGCAACACAGAACAAGGGTTGCGCTCGTTGCGGGACTTAACCCAACATCTCACGACACGAGCTGACGACAGCCATGCACCACCTGTACACCGACCACAAGGGGGCGACCATCTCTGGCCGTTTCCGGTGTATGTCAAGCCTTGGTAAGGTTCTTCGCGTTGCGTCGAATTAAGCCACATGCTCCGCTGCTTGTGCGGGCCCCCGTCAATTCCTTTGAGTTTTAGCCTTGCGGCCGTACTCCCCAGGCGGGGAACTTAATGCGTTAGCTGCGGCACGGACGACGTGGAATGTCGCCCACACCTAGTTCCCAACGTTTACGGCGTGGACTACCAGGGTATCTAATCCTGTTCGCTCCCCACGCTTTCGCTCCTCAGCGTCAGTATCGGCCCAGAGATCCGCCTTCGCCACCGGTGTTCCTCCTGATATCTGCGCATTTCACCGCTACACCAGGAATTCCGATCTCCCCTACCGAACTCTAGCCTGCCCGTATCGAATGCAGACCCGGGGTTAAGCCCCGGGCTTTCACATCCGACGTGACAAGCCGCCTACGAGCTCTTTACGCCCAATAATTCCGGACAACGCTCGCGCCCTACGTATTACCGCGGCTGCTGGCACGTAGTTAGCCGGCGCTTCTTCTGCAGGTACCGTCACTTGCGCTTCTTCCCTGCTGAAAGAGGTTTACAACCCGAAGGCCGTCATCCCTCACGCGGCGTCGCTGCATCAGGCTTTCGCCCATTGTGCAATATTCCCCACTGCTGCCTCCCGTAGGAGTCTGGGCCGTGTCTCAGTCCCAGTGTGGCCGGTCGCCCTCTCAGGCCGGCTACCCGTCGTCGCCTTGGTAGGCCATTACCCCACCAACAAGCTGATAGGCCGCGGGCTCATCCTGCACCGCCGGAGCTTTCCACCACCAACCATGCGGTCAGTAGTCATATCCGGTATTAGACCCCGTTTCCAGGGCTTGTCCCAGAGTGCAGGGCAGATTGCCCACGTGTTACTCACCCGTTCGCCACTAATCCACCACCGAAGCGGCTTCATCGTTCGACTTGCATGTGTTAAGCACGCCGCCAGCGTTCGTCCTGAGCCAGGATCAAACTCTCCATGAATGCTCTCCCGTAATCGGGAAACACACATCAAAAGAGCGGAACACCAACCGGAATAGGGTCGATGTTCACAACGTCCTCGCTGTGTTGCCCCACAACAACCACAACCGAAATCATGGTCTCGTGAGGTCTTTTTCAAAGGAACCCTGCCCCCACTAACGTGGGAGACGGGGTGTCAACAAATTTGGCGTTGACTTTTGGCACGCTGTTGAGTTCTCAAGGAACGGACGCTTCCTTCGGTCCCGTTTCACCGGG
>NZ_JACHJL010000058.1 GCF_014203645.1 Streptomyces zagrosensis
GTCAAGGTGCGCGGATTCCGTATCGAACTCGGTGAGATTGAAGCCACACTCGCCGCCCACCCCTCTGTACAACAAACCCTCGTCACCGCCCACCAGGACACGGCCCACGAGACCCGCCTCACGGCCTACTACACATGCGCCGACGGCAGGCGATGCGCCCCGCGATCGCTGCGTGAGCATCTGGCCGAGAGCCTTCCGGGCTACATGATTCCCAGCGCTTTCGTATGGCTCGAGGCCCTCCCGCTGACCGCGAACGGGAAGACCGACTTCAGGGCGCTGCCGGAGGCCGACCCCGCGGATGTCGCCACGGCCGAGTACGTCGCTCCCAGGACGCCCGCCGAAGAGACACTCGCCGCACTGTGGGCCGAGCTGCTCAAGGTCTCCCGGGTCGGCATCGACGACGACTTCTTCGAGCTGGGCGGGCACTCGTTGCTGGCGACGCAGTTCGTCTCACGGGCGAAGGCGGCGTTTGGGTTCGACGTCCCACTCCGGTCGGTCTTCGAGGCGTCGACGATCCGCGTGCTCGGCCCTGTTGTCGCCGTCCTCGCGGCGCAGTGGCTGGCCGACAACTTCGGCCCGGCGGACACCGAACTCGCTGCGGCAAAGCCGCAACAGGCGAAAGAGCCGAAAAAGCCGATGCAGAACGAGGACCGCACCCGACGCTCCGAGCTGCCCCCGCTACAGCCCGCTGACCGGAGCCGGCCGCTGCCCTTGTCGTTCGCCCAGCAGCGCTTCTGGTTCTTGGACCAGCTGGAGGAGTCGCGCGAGGAGTATCAGATCGCTCTCGCCGTCCGGCTCACCGGCGACCTCGACCGCCCGGCTCTCGAGCGCGCGTTTCAGGACGTGATCCGGCGCCACGAAGCGCTACGGACCACCCTCACCGGTGCCGACGGCACACCCGTACAGACCATTCGCGACCCCGAGGACGTGCCCGCCCTGAAGTGGACGGATCTGTCCGCGTCACCCCAGGCCGAGGCCCGGCGGCAGACCGAACAAATCACCGCGGACGACGGCAGGGCTACCTTCGACCTTGCCATGGACCTGCCGATCCGCGGACGCCTCATCCGCGTCACGCCGCACGAGCACACGTTCTCGCTGACCATCCACCACGTCGCCGCCGACGGCTGGTCGCGCGACGTGCTCGTGGATGAGCTCGCCGCCCTGTACACCGCGCACCGCACGAACACCCCATCGCCTCTGCCCGAACTCTGCGTGCAGTACGGCGACTTCGCTGTATGGCAGCGGGAATGGCTCAGCGGTGAGCGCCTCGATGCTGATTTGGCGTATTGGCGGGGGCGGTTGGCGGGGTTGGAGCCGGTGGAGTTGCCGTTGGATCGGCCGCGTCCTGCGGTGCGTTCGGGGTTGGGGCGGACGGTCTATTTCGATTTGGGTCCTGGGTTGTATACGGGGTTGATGCGTGTGGCGCAGGAGTCTCGGGCGAGTTTGTTCATGACGTTGTTGGCGGCGTATCAGGTGCTGCTGTCGCGATACAGCGGGCAGGCCGACATCGCGGTGGGCGTGCCGATCGCGAATCGTCATCATGCGGAGACGGAGAAGCTGATCGGTTTCTTCGTGAACACGTTGGTGTTGCGTTCGGATCTGTCGGGGAATCCGTCGTTCGCGGATCTGGTGGCGCAGGTGCGGGAGCATGCTCTGGACGCGTACGAGCATCAGGATCTGCCCTTCGAGCGCCTCGTGGAGGAACTTCAGCCTGAACGCGACCTCAGCCGAACCCCCCTGTTCCAAACCATGTTCCAGCTGAGGACGCCCCGCAATTCCTGGGAGTTCTTCGGGCTCGAAGCCGAAGAACAGCATGTCCCGTGGACCACGTCCATGTACGACCTGACCCTGGAGATCTCCGACGAAGATGGTGTGTTGTCGGGGCGGGTGGAGTTCGCGACGGATTTGTTTTCGGTGGAGCTGATCGAGGCGTTTGTCGGTCATTTCCGTCGGTTGTTGGAGTGTGTGGTCGCCGATCCTGGTGTGCGGGTGAGGGAGGCGGAGTTCCTTTCCGATGATGAGCGGGATGTTTTGGTGTCGGGGTGGAATGCGACGGGGGTCGCGTATCCGGAGAAGTGTCTGCATGAGTGGATTGAGGAGCAGGCTGTGCGGTCGCCGGGTGCGGTGGCGGTGGTGCATGGTGATGTGTTGTTGACGTATGGGGAGCTGGAGGCG
>NZ_JACHJL010000059.1 GCF_014203645.1 Streptomyces zagrosensis
CGGACCTAGCCCGGCGGAAGAACGCGGCGAACGCTTTGTCCAGACGGCGCAAGGTGGCCTGCTGCGAACTGAACGACCAGCGGCCCTGACGCTCCGGGTCGAACGTCCGGATCTCCTTGAGCTGCGCGGACTGCATCCCGTACTTGATGCTGGTCTTTGACACGTGCCGCCAGGCGTCGCGTCGTTCTTGCAACGCCCCGTTGTACAGGGAGCAGTGATCGCGCAGCATTTCGCCGAGCGCCTGCTCCTGGCGGACAGTGGGCCGCAGGAGGAACTTGTACGCACGGATCATCCAGCCCACCCCCTCCGGTGTGGTCGCTCGATCCTACTACGCTTGGCGCATGTCACCACGCTGGGAACCAGACCCCGACATCAGACGCGGCAACCATGTAATTTTCAACCTCCACGCACACTTGGTGTTTGTCACGAAGTACCGGCGGGAGGTCTTCAACGAGGACATGCTGACGCGCTGCGAAGCGATCATGCGGGACGTGTGTGAGAGCTTCGACGCGCAGCTGCGAGAGTTCAACGGCGAAGGCGACCACGTGCATCTGCTCGTGCACTACCCGCCGAAAGTCGCCCTGTCCAAACTCGTCAACTCCCTTAAGGGCGTTAGCTCCCGGTACCTGCGGGCGGAGTACACCGGCCGGATCAACCGGATCAACCGGATTGGCACGGGCTCGGTGTTCTGGTCCCCGTCCTACTTCGCCGCGTCATGCGGCGGCGCACCACTGAGCATCGTCAAGAACTACATCGAAAACCAGAAGCGACCGGCGTGACCGTCACCCCGAAGACGCAGAGATCTCCGGCGCTACGCGCCTCCAGACCAAGGATCGCATTTCCACCCGGCCTAAAGGCCGGAATTCCCTGCGAAGATCAAGGGATGGAGCACCAGGCGAGGGGCGTGTGCAACAGCGTGGCCCATGCGTCGGCCGCGGCCAGCGCGTGGCTGCGTTACCCGTCGTGGCTGCGTTATCCGTCGTGGCGGCGTTGTCCGTCGTGGCGGCGGGGTTGTCGGGAGAGCCTCGGATGACCCAGATCGCGGAGTTCGAGGAGCTACGCCCTCTGCTGTTCGGGATCGCCTACCGCATCCTCGGCAGCGTCAGCGAGGCAGAGGACGCGGTCCAGGAGTCCTGGCTGCGTTTGGCGTCCTCCCCGACACAACCCAGGTCCACCAAGGCGTTTCTTTCGACCGTGGTGACCCGGATCTCGATCGACGTCCTGCGGTCGGCCCGCATCCGGCGGGAGGAGTACATCGGGCCATGGTTCCCCGAGCCGCTGCTGACCGACCCCTACAAGGACCCCGAGCGCTCGGCAGAGTTGGCCGAGTCGTTGTCGATGGCGGCGCTGCTCCTGCTGGAGCGGTTGACCCCGCTGGAGCGGGCGGCCTTCGTGCTACGGGAGGTGTTCGGGTTCGACTTTGCGGAGGTCGCCTCGACCGTGGGGCGCTCGGAGGCGGCGTGCCGCCAACTCGTGGTGCGGGCGCGCCGCCACATGGATGACGGGCGCCCGCGGTTCGAGGCGGACCGCAAGGAACGGGACCAGTTGGCGGCGCGCTTCTTCGACGCACTCCGGGAAGGCGACGTCGAGGGCGTGCGCCAACTGCTCGCCACGGACGTGCAACTGGCCGGGGACAGCGGTGGCAAGGCACCGCGTTGGGGTAAGGGCATCATCGGCGCCGACCGGGTGGCCCGGGTGCTGATCGCGGCCTTCCCCTGGTTCGTCCGCATCGGGGGAACGCTGGAGCCGCACGAGGTGAACGGCCAGCCGGGCGCGGTCACCCGCGATCGGGACGGCAAGGTTTTCAACACCTTTGCGCTCGACGTACTCGACGGACGCATTCAGACGATCCGCTCGGTGATCAACCCCGACAAGCTCGGGCACGTGGGCCCGGTGGCGGACGCCTGGGCCGTCATCCGCGAGGTGAACCAGACTCGCCGCCTCCAGCTGGGTCGAGGGAACTGACGGCGCCCAAACCATGGTGGTGTCACATTCGCGGGCCCGGCGGTGTCTTTATGGGCAAGCAGCAAACCCAGGAGTCTCAATGACGAAGTCAAGCTGCCTGCGTGACTGGTGGGGCGGAGGTGAAGATCCGTCCGTCACGCAGCAGCGCCCACAGAACGCTCG
>NZ_JACHJL010000060.1 GCF_014203645.1 Streptomyces zagrosensis
TTGTGCCGTCGATGCTGCGTCTGTTCCTGGAGCAGGAAGGCATCGAAGGCGCCCGGTCGCTGCGGTTGGTGATGTGCGGGGCCGAGAAACTCGCCGCCGGGCTGCTGGCGGAGTTCCAGCACAAGTTGGATGCGGATCTGCTGCACATGTACGGACCGACCGAGACCACGATCGCCATCACTGGTTGGCTCAGCAGTGAGGCCGAGGATGCTTCGCACACGGTGCCGCTGGGTCGGCCCAGTGACAACACCCAGTTGTACGTCCTCGACGCGGACGACCGCCTGGTTCCGCCGGGTGTCGCGGGCGAGTTGTGCGTATCCGGAATCGCTTTGGCCCGCGGCTATCTGAATCGGCCGGAGGAGACCGAGCGGGTTTTCGTGCCGAATCCCTTCCTCCCCGGCGAGCGCATGTATCGCACAGGCGACCTGGTGCGCTACCGCCGCGACGGCGTCCTGGAATTTTTGGGGCGTCGTGACCACCAGGTCAAGGTGCGCGGATTCCGTATCGAACTCGGTGAGATTGAAGCCACACTCGCCGCCCACCCCTCTGTACAACAAACCCTCGTCACCGCCCACCAATACGGCGACTCCGGCACACGTCTAGCGGCGTATGTGCGGCCAACCGCCAGGTCAGAAGAGGTGCCAGTCGAGAGCAGGGCGGCGCGTGCGGAGCAGGTCGACTACTGGCGTGGTGTGTTCGAGAAGGTGGACGAGACGGCGGTGCCGACCGACGTCCACTTCGACATCACGGGCTGGGACAGCAGCTACACCTGGGAGCCCATCTCCGCAGACGATATGGCGGAGTGGGTGGACACGACGGTCGGCCGGATTTTGGAGTACCGGCCTCGCCGTGTCCTGGAGATCGGGTGCGGCAGTGGTCTGCTGATCTGGCGGGTGGCACCCGAGTGTGATTCGTACGTCGCGCTGGACTTCTCCCAGGCCACGCTCGACCAACTGGGACAGGCGCTGTCGGAGGCGGGGCTCGACCACGTGGAGCTGTTCCGCCGCGAGGCGACGCAGCTCGACGGGATTGGCGAGGGCTTCGACGTCATCGTGCTGAACTCCGTACTCCAGTATTTTCCCGACCTGGAGTACCTGGACCGGGTGCTTACCTCGGCGTGTGGCCTGCTGCGCGACGGCGGTGTCTTCTTCGCCGGTGACGTACGGCATTTAGGCCTCCTCGACGAGTTCCGCTCGTCGGTGGAGTTGTACCGCGCGCCGGTCACGGCGACGGTCGGGGCATTCCGCGAGCGGGTGGCCCGTGGGGTGGCGCGCGAGGAGGAACTACTCGTCGCACCGCGGTACTTCACCGGGGCGGTGGGCCGGATCCCGCGCGTGACCGGAGTCGAGGTCATGCCGCGGCGCGGGCGAAAGTGGAACGAGATGACGGCGTTCCGCTACGATGCCGCCCTGCATGTCGGGGTGCCCGGGGGCGCGCAGCCGGCGGTGCGGGTTGACACCTGGCTGAACGGAGCGGAGCCGGGTGCCGCGTCCGCTCGATGGCTGACAAACGTGCTGGTGGCGGCCGGTGGCGAGCCGTTCGGAGTGCTGGACTGGCCGTACGACCGACTGACCGAACTGCAGCAGGCGCTCAACGACCTGGAACGCGCGGACGACGAGGCGCTTGTTGGCGAAGTCGTCGACCGTGGCACGGCCGTGACCTTGGGCCAACCAGCCGCGAGCGGAACCGGAATCGACGAGATGGAACGGGCCGCGGCGCAGGCCGGCTACCGGCTCCTGATCGACTGGTCCCGCACACCGGACGCGCTGGACCTGGCGTTCCTCCCGCAGTGTGAGGCAACGGACACCGGTTTGGAGGGAACGGCATCCGGCCAGGATGGAGCGGACTCCTACCCGCGTCTGGTGCGGTGGCCCGACGCCCCAGCGGACTCGCCGACGGGCCCGGCTGCGAACGACCCCGTGGCCGTCCGCAGTCGGGAGCAGCGGTGGCTGGTGTTGGCGGGTGAGTTGCGGGAGTTTGCGGCGGGTCGTTTGCCGGGGTACATGGTGCCGTCGTCGTTTGT
>NZ_JACHJL010000061.1 GCF_014203645.1 Streptomyces zagrosensis
AGAACCCGTTGTCTTTCCGAAGGTGATCGCTGCGTTTCCGCTGGTCAGGAATGAGATCGGCGCTTCGGCGGCAGGGATGACGTGTCGTGTCGTCTCTGTGGTGGAGGTTCCGGATGCCATCGGTGATGGGGCTGCTGGAAGAGCGAGAGCGTGCTGCCCGGCAGCGGGTGGAGGTCCTCCAGGCCGAACTGCGGGAGGCGGAGGGCGCGTGGCAGCGGTTCGTGATCGCTCGTGAGACGGTCGGTCAGATTCTGGCGGAGCCGCGCGAATGTGAGGAAGCATCGGGTGCCGTATCCGACGAGCGTTCTGTGCCGATCGTGGGTGCCGTGCCAGGTGCGGTGGTGCCGGTGTGGCGTGAGGGGCTCGACCCGGGCGTGCTTGCGCCGGACTACCGGCGGATCATGGGCATCGTGGCCGGCCGGGACGGATCGGGTGGCGGCGCGATGGACTGCCGACAGCTCGCCGCGGCGCTCGACCTGGAGCCGGTTCCCGCGAAGGTCGAGGGCGTGCGGTCGAAGGCGAAGCGCCTGGCCGCGCGGGGATGGCTGACCGAGGAGAGCCCGGGGATGTTCAGTGCCTTCGCCGGGCGAGGCGGCGGCTCATGACCATGCTCATCGACCACCGGATCACCGCCTCGGCGCTGTCGGTGCGTGTCTCGTAGTCACGGGCCAGGCGGCGTGAGCGCATAAGCCACGCGAACGTGCGCTCCACCAGCCACCTCTTGGGCAGCACGACGAACCCGGACACGTCGTCACTGCGTTTGACCACCGTCAGCGCGATCCGCAGCACGCTGCGGGCGAAGTCGACCAAGTGGCCGGTGTAGCCGCCGTCGGCCCATACCAGCGTCAGGCGCCAGTGCCGCTTGCGCAGCCGGGCCAGCAGCGTCTGCCCGGCCTCCCGGTCGGTGACGGAAGCTGCCGTGACCACGACGGTCAGCAGCAGCCCGAGGGTGTCCACCACGATGTGGCGCTTGCGTCCGTTGACCTTCTTTCCGCCGTCGAAGCCCCTGGTCGCGGCCGGCACTGACGCGGCGGCCTTCACCGACTGGGCATCGATGATGCCCGCTGTCGGCTCGGTATCGCGGCCGGCCGCCTCGCGGACCCTGTCGCGCAGCCGGTCGTGCAGTTCGCCGATCCAGCCCTTGTCGCGCCAGCGTCGGAAGAAGGCGTAGACGCGGTCCCATGCGGGGAAGTCGGCCGGCATCGCCCGCCACGTGATGCCGCCCGCGACCAGGTAGCGGACCGCGTCGACCATCTGCCGGTGGCAATAACCCTCCGGCTGGCCGCCCCGACCCTGCAGCCAGCCCGGCACTGGCAACGCGGCACGAACCTCGGCCCACTCGGCGTCCGTCATGTCCGAGGGATACAAGCGCTGCCGCTCAGGGCGGTCACCCGCGTTCCCGTACACGTGCGCGAGACAATCACACGACCGGGCAAGGGAGTTGGACGCAGCGCATACCGGCACGAAAGACTGCACCACGCAGGGCCTCCTGTTGCTCTGGACTCGACACCCACGAGCTGTGCGGGAGGCCCTGCTTTCATGCCCGGCTCACCAGAACATCACCCGACCGAGCCGCCACACCCGAACCGGCGTTCGTCATGATCGATAGAGCAACGGCTTCT
>NZ_JACHJL010000062.1 GCF_014203645.1 Streptomyces zagrosensis
CCAGGAGTCTCAATGACGAAGTCAAGCTGCCTGCGTGACTGGTGGGGCGGAGGTGAAGATCCGTCCGTCACGCAGCAGCGCCCACAGAACGCTCGCCCGTCGGCGGGCAAGAGCGATGACGGCCTGGACGTGTTTGCAGCCCTCGCCGCGCTTCTTGAGGTAGAAGTCCCGGTTAGGCCCCTCGCGGATGATGCTGGTCTGCGCGGACAGGTAGAACACCCGGCGCAGGCGGCGGCTGTAGCGCTTGGGCCGGTGCAGGTTGCCGGTCCGCCGACCGGAGTCGCGTGGGACGGGCACCAGCCCGGCCGCCGACGCCAGGTGGCCGGCATCGGCGTAGGCCGACAGGTCGCCTGCCGCGACGACGAATTCGGCGCCGAGTATCGGGCCCATGCCGGGCAGGGACTCGATGATCTCCGCCTGCGGGTGGCCGCGGAACGTGTCGCGGATCTGCTTGTCGATGCGCTTCAGCCGGTCGTCCAGAGCCAGGATCTGCGCGGCCAGGTCCGCGACGATCTGCGCGGCGACGTCCTCGCCGGGCAGTCCGGTCTGCTGGGCCTGGGCTGCTTCCAGTGCTGTCGCGGCGACCGCGTCGGCGCCGCGCACGCTGCGGTTTGCCAGCCAGGCCGTCAGCCTTGCCCGGCCGCGGCGCCTGATCGCGGCTGGGGTCTGGTAGCCCGTCAGCAGGACGAGCGCGCCCTTCTGCGAGCTGTAGTCGAACGCCCTCTCCAGAGCCGGGAAGATGCCGGTCAGCACGTCGCGGAGCCGGTTGATCAGTCGCACCCGGTCGGCCACCAGATCCGAGCGGTGGGCGGTCAGCAACGCGAGGTCGGCGGCGAGCTGGGCCGGTACGCCGATCGTGGCGAAGTCGTTGCGGTGGCGGGCGGTCTCGGCGATGACGTAGGCGTCGCGGGCATCGGTCTTCGCCTCACCCCGGTAGGCGCCCGACATCCGGTTGACCGTGCGGCCGGGCACGTAGACGGCCCGCTGGCCGTGGGCCGCGAGCAAGGCCAGCAGCAGCGCGGAGGACGTGCCGGAGATGTCCACCGCCCAGTGCACCTGGTCCGCCAGGCCGAGGATCTCGCCGAGCGCGGCCAGGATCGCCGACTCGTCGTTGTCGACCTTCTTCGACCACAGTGTCGCGCCGGTCTCGTCGACCACCGCCGCCCAGTGGTGGCCCTTGCCGGCATCGACACCGGCCCAGACCTGGGCCTTCCGCTCGTTCACTTGCCCCTCCTCGTTCCGCACGACATGCCGTCGGCCCGAGGAACACCCCGCTGTCCGCTCCGTAATCAGCGACCGCACAAGGCGCGCACATCTCAATCAGCAGCCAGGGCGCCCCGGAGAGCCGGACGGCCACTCCTGGGGAGCCACAAACGGCAAGCCACCATCAGCCACATCCGGCCCTCCCGGGCCGCCTAACAACTTACGGAGG
>NZ_JACHJL010000063.1 GCF_014203645.1 Streptomyces zagrosensis
GGGTGAGACCTGATGCCGAGCCGATTGTGGTGAAGTGGATGATCCTATGCTGTCGAGAAAAGCCTCTAGCGAGTTTCATGGCGGCCCGTACCCTAAACCGACTCAGGTGGTCAGGTAGAGAATACCGAGGCGTTCGGGTGAACTATGGTTAAGGAACTCGGCAAAATGCCCCCGTAACTTCGGGAGAAGGGGGGCCATTTCCGGTGATCCTATTTACTGGGTGAGCTGGGGGTGGCCGCAGAGACCAGCGAGAAGCGACTGTTTACTAAAAACACAGGTCCGTGCGAAGCCGTAAGGCGATGTATACGGACTGACGCCTGCCCGGTGCTGGAACGTTAAGGGGACCGGTTAGTCATCCTTTTGGGGGTGGCGAGGCTGAGAACTTAAGCGCCAGTAAACGGCGGTGGTAACTATAACCATCCTAAGGTAGCGAAATTCCTTGTCGGGTAAGTTCCGACCTGCACGAATGGCGTAACGACTTCTCGACTGTCTCAACCATAGGCCCGGTGAAATTGCATTACGAGTAAAGATGCTCGTTTCGCGCAGCAGGACGGAAAGACCCCGGGACCTTTACTATAGCTTGATATTGGTGTTCGGTTCGGCTTGTGTAGGATAGGTGGGAGACTGTGAAGCATGCACGCCAGTGTGTGTGGAGTCGTTGTTGAAATACCACTCTGGTCGTGCTGGATGTCTAACCTGGGTCCGTGATCCGGATCAGGGACAGTGTCTGGTGGGTAGTTTAACTGGGGCGGTTGCCTCCTAAAGAGTAACGGAGGCGCCCAAAGGTTCCCTCAGCCTGGTTGGCAATCAGGTGTTGAGTGTAAGTGCACAAGGGAGCTTGACTGTGAGACTGACGGGTCGAGCAGGGACGAAAGTCGGGACTAGTGATCCGGCGGTGGCTTGTGGAAGCGCCGTCGCTCAACGGATAAAAGGTACCCCGGGGATAACAGGCTGATCTTCCCCAAGAGTCCATATCGACGGGATGGTTTGGCACCTCGATGTCGGCTCGTCGCATCCTGGGGCTGGAGTCGGTCCCAAGGGTTGGGCTGTTCGCCCATTAAAGCGGTACGCGAGCTGGGTTTAGAACGTCGTGAGACAGTTCGGTCCCTATCCGCTGTGCGCGTAGGAGTCTTGAGAAGGGCTGTCCCTAGTACGAGAGGACCGGGACGGACGAACCTCTGGTGTGCCAGTTGTCCTGCCAAGGGCATGGCTGGTTGGCTACGTTCGGGAGGGATAACCGCTGAAAGCATCTAAGCGGGAAGCCTGCTTCGAGATGAGGACTCCCACCCACTTGATGGGTTAAGGCTCCCAGTAGACGACTGGGTTGATAGGCCAGATATGGAAGCCTCGTAAGAGGTGGAGTTGACTGGTACTAATAGGCCGAGGGCTTGTCCTCAGTTGCTCGCGTCCACTGTGTTAGTTCTGAA
>NZ_JACHJL010000064.1 GCF_014203645.1 Streptomyces zagrosensis
CTAGTGTGCTGCGCCAGAAATGGCGGCTCGAAGTCAGTAGGCTGTTTTCATGACGTCTCGGGGTCCTCGTGCTGTGGAAGTCGTGCTGTCCGTCGAGGAGCGTGCGAAGTTGGCACGTTGGGCGGACGGCGCGGTCTCGGCTCGCGTGGCGGAGCGGGCCCGGATCATCCTGGCCTGTGCGGACGGGGCGTCGAACACCACTGTGGCAGAGGGCTTCGGGGTGTCCACGGAGACGGTGCGCAAGTGGCGCTCGCGGTTCGTGGACCGGCGGATGGCGGGCCTGGTGGACGAGCCCCGGTCGGGTCGGCGTAAGCCGGAGTTGGTGCTCTTCGAGGCCGAGTATGCGGAGCTCACGCGTTGGGCGAGGCGGGCGAAGACCGCACAGTTTCTGGCGCTGCGGGCGAGGATCGTGCTGCGGTGCGCGGAAGGCGGGACAAACAAGGAGATCGCCGCCGAACTCGGCGTATCGCACGGAACGGTGAACCGCTGGCGGGCCCGGTTCATCACCAAACGCCTCGACGGCCTGTCCGACGAGCCCCGGGTGGGCCGGCCGCCCTCGATCCTGCTGGATCAGGTCGAGGACGTCATCGTGGCGACCTTGGAGTCCACTCCGGGCAAGGACACGCACTGGTCGCGGGCCTCGATGGCCCAGCGCACGGGCCTGTCGAAGTCCACGATCGGGCGGATCTGGAAAAAGTCCGACCTCAAGCCGCACCTGCAGGATGCCTTCAAGCTTTCCACCGACCCGCAGTTCGTCGCCAAGGTCATCGACGTCGTCGGCCTGTACCACCACCCGCCCGAGAAGGCGGTGGTGCTGTGCGTGGACGAGAAGAGCCAGATCCAGGCGCTGGACCGCTCCCAGCCCGTACTGCCGATGATGCCGGGCATGCCCGAACGGCGCACCCACGACTACTACCGGCACGGCATCACCAGCCTGTTCGCCGCGTTCAACGTCGCCGACGGCACTGTCATATCGGAACTGCACCGACGCCACCGGGCCATCGAGTTCAAGAAGTTCCTCACCCGGATCGACAAGGCCGTGCCCGCCGGACTCGACGTCCACCTGGTCTGTGACAACTACGCCACCCACAACACCCCCGAGATCAAGACGTGGCTGGGCAAACACCCCCGCTTCCATGTCCACTTCACCCCCACCGGCTCCTCCTGGATGAACCAGGTCGAGCGGTGGTTCGGCCTG
>NZ_JACHJL010000065.1 GCF_014203645.1 Streptomyces zagrosensis
GACGGCCTGCGGACAGCTGCCGTCGGAAGCTGCGCGTCCTATAACCGGGTGCACCCCGGGAAGTGGACGCGAGCCGGGTGGGCGTCGGAGGCGGCCGTAGTACCGCGATGAGCCGGGGGACAACACAACCCCCGGCCAGGGAAGGGCCGCTGCTTCGTCGATGCGCAGTCTGTCTGGAGGGACTTGGTGAGTGCCGTTTCGGCTAGTTCCGCCACGTCGGGATCCCTGAAGCTGGATCCGGTCCGCGCCTTGCAGCATGCGCTCTACCGGGCGGCCAAGGCCGATCCCGGACGGCGGTTCCACGCGCTGGGGGACAAGGTCCACCGCAGGGACGTCCTGCGGCGCGCGTGGGCAATGGTGCGTCGGAACAACGGTGCACCAGGCATTGACGCCATCACTCTCACGCAGGTTGAGGAGTACGGCATCGACCGGCTCCTTGACGAACTGGCCACGGAACTCAAGGAAGGCCGTTGGCGGCCGCTGCCCGCGCGCCGGGTATTCATCCCGAAACCCGGCACGACCGCGGAGCAAAGACCGCTGTCAATTCCTTCCGCCCGTGACCGGATCGTGCAGGCCGCGCTGAAGATCGTGCTTGAGCCGGTCTTCGAGGCCGACATGCTCCCGTGCTCGTTCGGGTTCCGGCCCAGACGTGGGGCGCACGATGCCCTCCAAGTCTTGGTCGATGAGGCATGGCGGGGCAGGCGGTGGGTGGTGGAGACGGATATCGCCAACTGTTTTGAGGCGATTTCGCATGAGAAGTTGATGCAGGCGGTCGAGGAACGCGTCTGCGACCGGTCCGTCCTCAAACTCCTGCGCGCCATGTTGCGGGCCGGGGTGATGGAGGACGGGCAGGTCCGTCGGCCGGTGACTGGAACTCCACAAGGCGGTGTGGTTTCACCGCTGATGGCGAACGTCTATCTGCACCGGCTGGACCGGGCATGGGACGCGCGCTTTCATGGGGTCCTGGTTCGCTATGCCGATGATGCCGTGGTGATGTGTGCTACTCGCGAGCAGGCCGAGGCTGCCCTTGGGCAGCTGAAGGTCCTGCTGGCTGATCTCGGCCTGGAGCCGAAGGCGGCCAAGACCAGGATCGTGCACCTGCAGGTCGAAGGCGAGGGAGTGGACTTCCTTGGCTTCCACCACCGGTG
>NZ_JACHJL010000066.1 GCF_014203645.1 Streptomyces zagrosensis
CATGAAAGACGGATTTACCTATCTCTCGGGCTACACCCTTACCCCGGGACTACCACCGCCCGGGCTGGACTACCTTCCTGCGTCACCCCATCACTCACCTAATACCACCTTGGACCGGCGGCTCCACCACTCCCCTTTGCCCGAAGGCTCCAGGACGGCTTCACGGCCTTAGCATTAATGGATTCAGCGTTGGGCGTTTCAAAGCGGGTACCGGAATATCAACCGGTTGTCCATCGACTACGCCTGTCGGCCTCGCCTTAGGTCCCGACTTACCCTGGGCAGATCAGCTTGACCCAGGAACCCTTAGTCAATCGGCGCACACGTTTCCCACGTGTGTATCGCTACTCATGCCTGCATTCTCACTCGTGAACCGTCCACAACTCGCTTACGCGGCTGCTTCACCCGGCACACGACGCTCCCCTACCCATCCCAGCAGGCGTTAGCCCTCACGCTGAAATGACACGACTTCGGCGGTACGCTTGAGCCCCGCTACATTGTCGGCGCGGAATCACTTGACCAGTGAGCTATTACGCACTCTTTCAAGGGTGGCTGCTTCTAAGCCAACCTCCTGGTTGTCTCTGCGACTCCACATCCTTTCCCACTTAGCGTACGCTTAGGGGCCTTAGTCGATGCTCTGGGCTGTTTCCCTCTCGACCATGGAGCTTATCCCCCACAGTCTCACTGCCGCGCTCTCACTTACCGGCATTCGGAGTTTGGCTAAGGTCAGTAACCCGGTAGGGCCCATCGCCTATCCAGTGCTCTACCTCCGGCAAGAAACACACGACGCTGCACCTAAATGCATTTCGGGGAGAACCAGCTATCACGGAGTTTGATTGGCCTTTCACCCCTAACCACAGGTCATCCCCCAGGTTTTCAACCCTGGTGGGTTCGGTCCTCCACACGGTCTTACCCGCGCTTCAACCTGCCCATGGCTAGATCACTCCGCTTCGGGTCTTGAGCGCGCTACTAAAACGCCCTATTCGGACTCGCTTTCGCTACGGCTTCCCCACACGGGTTAACCTCGCAACACACCGCAAACTCGCAGGCTCATTCTTCAAAAGGCACGCAGTCACGACGCACCAAGCAAAA
>NZ_JACHJL010000067.1 GCF_014203645.1 Streptomyces zagrosensis
TGCCTTCCGTTCCGACCAAGCTTGCCGACCGCCGGGTTAGCCGCCAGATTCAGGTGGGCTCGGTGGCGGTTGGTGGTGATGCTCAGATCTCCGTGCAGTCGATGACGACGACGTTGACTTCCGATGTGAACGCCACGTTGCAGCAGATTGCGGAGTTGACCGCGTCTGGTTGTCAGATCGTGCGTGTCGCGTGTCCTTCTCAGGATGATGCTGATGCGCTTTCGGCGATTGCGAAGAAGTCGCAGATCCCGGTGATCGCGGATATTCATTTTCAGCCGAAGTATGTGTTCGCGGCGATTGATGCGGGTTGTGCCGCGGTGCGGGTGAATCCGGGGAACATTCGGCAGTTCGATGACAAGGTGAAGGAGATCGCGAAGGCGGCCTCGGGTGCGGGGGTGCCGATTCGGATCGGTGTCAACGCGGGGTCGCTTGATAAGCGGTTGCTGGCGAAGTACGGCAAGGCTACGCCGGAGGCGTTGGTGGAGTCGGCGTTGTGGGAGTGCTCGCTGTTTGAGGAGCATGGTTTTCGGGACATCAAGATTTCGGTGAAGCACAACGATCCGGTGGTGATGGTCGCTGCGTATCGGCAGCTTGCTGCGCAGTGTGACTACCCGTTGCACCTGGGTGTGACGGAGGCGGGTCCGGCGTTCCAGGGGACGATCAAGTCGTCGGTGGCCTTTGGTGCGTTGTTGGCGGAGGGGATCGGGGACACGATCCGGGTGTCGTTGTCGGCGCCTCCGGTGGAGGAGATCAAGGTGGGCATCCAGATTTTGGAGTCGCTGAACCTCAAGCCGCGCCGGTTGGAGATTGTGTCGTGTCCTTCGTGTGGTCGGGCGCAGGTGGATGTGTACAAGTTGGCTGAAGAGGTGACGGCGGGGCTTGAGGGTATGGAGGTGCCGTTGCGGGTGGCGGTGATGGGGTGTGTGGTCAATGGTCCGGGTGAGGCGCGTGAGGCGGACTTGGGTGTGGCCTCGGGCAACGGCAAGGGCCAGATCTTTGTGAAGGGCGAGGTCAT